>NZ_RZYA01000009.1 GCF_004005495.1 Streptomyces antnestii | reverse complement strand
TGGCCGCGCCCCTGCACGACCTCTCGCGGGGCTGCACCGGACCGGACATCGCGGCCCTCGCCCTGGCAAGCGCCCTGCAGGCGGAGGCCGTCCTCGGCTGAGCGACACACCCCTCCCGCGCTTTCCGGCGACTCGACCGGGGCGCAGGCGGCGGCAGCACGGTCGGATCCCGCCGTGCTGCCGCCGCCTGCGCCCTACCGCTGTTTCGCCACCCGGAGCAAGTGCAGCGCCGGCTCCGGCAGTTCGTGTCCCTTGGGCCAGACCGCGTGCAGAACCCGCTGCAGCCGGACGGAAGGATCGACCTCGACCTCGACGAGCCGGCCGGACGCCACGTCCTCGCGCACAGCGAGAGCGGAGAGCACCGCGGGGGCCAGACCCCGGGCCGCCGCGCTGCGCAGCGGTGCGGTGGAACCGAGTTCGAGGACCGGCACGGAGATCCCGTCGTACGCGCGCAGCGCCCGCTCCAGCGTCTCCCGCGTGCCGGAGCCCGCCTCACGCAACAGCAGCGGGGTGTCCGCCAGTTCGCGCCCGGTGAGGGCGCTGCGGCGGTGCGTCCAGGGGTGGCCGGGCGTCACCACGACCGCGAGCCGGTCGCGTCCCACCGCGGAGCGGTGCAGATCGTCGGGGACCCGGGGACCCTCGACGAAACCCAGATCACAGCTCCCGCGGCGCAGTGCCTCCACCACGCCCCAGCTGTTGGTCACCGTCAGCCCGACATGGGCGTCCGGCGCGCTGTCCCGCAGGGTGACGAGCCAGCCCGGCATCAGCTCCTCCGCGATGGTCAGACTGGCGGCCACCTGCAGCCGGCTGTCCTGCCGGGACCGCAGAGCCGCCGCCCCCTCGACCAGTGCCGCGGCCTGTTCGAGCACCGCCCGGGCCCAGTCGGTCACCACCGCTCCCGCCGCCGTGAGCCGGGACCCGGCGGTGGACCGGTCCAGGAGCTGGAGCCCGAGATGGCGCTCCAGGGTGCGCATCCGCGCACTGGCCGACGGCTGGCTGATGAGCAGCCGCACCGCGGCCCGGCCCAGGCTGCCCGTCTCGGCCACGGTGACCAGGAGTTGCAGTGACTGCAGGTCGGGCAGCGGCCGTTGACCCCTGTCCGGGGCCTCGCCGCGCTCGTTCATTCGACACCTCTCATGCGCCGCCTCTCATGCGGCCTCCTCAACGTAGACCCTCGAAGAAATCGCTCATAGGGGAGCCCTATGACCTGGGGTCGGATTGGTGTCTACCGGGCCACGGGGATCCCTCGCACGCTGGTGATCATGACAATGAGCACGGAACGCACCGACTCACCGTCCCCCGGTCGACCCCCGGCGACGCCGTCATCGGGCGCCGGCGCGCCCGCACCTTCGGGCACCGCGTCCGCACCTTCGGGCACCGCGTCCGCACCGGCGGGCGCCGTGTCCGCACCGGCGGGCGCCGTGTCCGCACCGGCCGACGGCTCGCCCGCACCGGGTCCGGTGCGTCGCAACGCTCCCGGCCTCGCGCTCGGCGTCGTAGGGCTCGGCCTCGCCGAGGCGGTGCACGCTCTGCTGCCCGCCGTGCCGATGCTGACCGCCGCCGTCGTCCTCGGAGTCGCGGCGGCGCATGTCCCCGGCGTCCACGCGTTCGTACGCGGTCGGGGCCGTGCGGGGCTCTCCACGGCCGGCAAGCGACTGATGCGCGCCGGGATCGTGCTGCTCGGACTCAAACTCAGCGTCGGCGACGTCCTGGGCCTCGGCTGGGCGACGGTGACGATGGTGCTCGGCGTGGTCCTCGCGACCTTCTTCGGGACCTGGTGGCTCGGCCGGAAACTGGGCCTGCCCGGCGACCAGCCACTGCTGATCGCCACCGGCTACTCGATCTGCGGCGCCTCCGCGATCGGTGCCGTCAGTGGTGCGCTCGGCAAGGACGAGGACGAGGACGAGGACGCCGGGCAGTTGGCGGCCGACGTGGCGACCTCGGTCGCCCTGGTCACCCTGTGCGGGACCCTCGCCATCGCGGTCCTTCCCCTGCTGCACCACCCGCTCGGCCTCGACGACGTCCAGTTCGGCCGGTGGGTGGGCGCGGGCGTCCACGATGTCGGCCAGGTCGTGGCCACCGCGCAGACCGCGGGCCCGGCCGCCCTCGGCGAAGCCGTGATGGTCAAGCTGATCCGCGTGGCGATGCTCGCTCCGCTGGTCGCCGGGGTGGCCGTGGCCCACCGGCGCCGCCGGGCCCACGACGCGGCCGGCGGCCCGCGGTCGGCGGGCACCCGCCGCCCGGCCGTGCTGCCACTGTTCGTGATCGCCTTCCTGGCGATGACGGCCCTGCGCAGCACGGGCCTGCTCCCCACGGGAGTGCTCGACGCGGCGGACACCGCGCAGCAACTCCTCCTGGCCATGGCCCTGTTCGGCCTCGGCAGCGCCGTACATCTGCCGTCGCTCGCCCGGTCAGGAGCCCGAACGGCCCTGCTCGGCCTCGCCTCCTGGGCGGTCGTCGCATCGGTGAGCTACGCGGGTGTCCTGCTCACGACGTGACCACACCTACTTCTTGGGTTGCTCGTCGTTGTCCTTGAAGCAGACGACGAACCAGTCTCCCGCGCCGGACTGGGTGAGCGAGCCGGTCGTGCCCGGTACGCCCGAGCACGAGAAGGTGTCGACGACGCCCTTCTTGTCCATCTTGAGGACCTTGTAGTCGGCGTGCGGGTCGGTGCAGTCGAGCTTTTCGGCCTTCGCCGCCTTGTCGGTCCCGACGTTCTGGAAGCAGTCGCCGGCCTTGAGCGACGCGGACTGGTCCTTCGTGTCGGACGGGCCGAAGGCCCAGAGCGCCACCAGGCCCACGAGAACGAGAACCACACCGAGGAAGATCAGCCGATTGCGGCGGATCTGCGCCGAGGAGTACGAAGCGGTCGGGACGCCCAGGGGCGGAAGTTCGGACACGGCGGTTCCTCAGGCAATCAGGCAGTGGGGGACGCACGAAGGCGACCACGAATCTAGACCACGACCTGTACACGTCATCCGTTGCCCCTGTCAGAAGAGGGGAACGGCCGCACGTGGACTGAACACGCCGAGTTCGGCCCTCCATGAGGACGGCCTCACGTTCCTTACGATGACCGCGTACCACTCACTCACGATGACCACGCACTCGTCATCCCAGGGCAGCCATCCGACGGCGAAAGGCCTGACGGCACAGTGGACGATCGTACGCTCGAAGCACTCGGTCTCTCCGAAGCCCCCCGCGAGCACCCCCTCAGCTACCCCGGTGCCTGGCCGACGGAATCGGGTCTCCTGCATCAGAACCGGTTCCTGCGCCTGAAGGCCAGGGAGAACCGGCGGCTCGCCAAGTGGATGGTGGAACAACCTCCCGGCGGATTTCGCCCGGGCAAGTCGGGCGACGGCCCGGTCCCCCTCAACTACGCCCTGAGGAGCGCCAGCCAGACCCTGGTCGGAGACCGTTACCCCGTCATCTCGGTCGGCTCCAACGCCTGCCCCGCCCAACTGCGCCACAAAATGAACGGACTTGGGGTCTCCTCCACGATCCCCATGGTGAAGGCGCGGGTGACAGGGATCGGTCTCGGGGTCTCGGGACACGTCAGCTCGCTGGGCTATGTCTCCGCGTCGCCGTTCCACGCGCCCGGGCTGAGCCGGGACCTGTTCATCACCTGGCTCGACGCCGCCCAGCTGGAGATCGTCGACGCCAGCGAGGGAATCTCCGATCCCGACGGCGGGTACGACCGGGTCCTCCTGCCGCCGGAGGACTTCCCGATGGCACTGGAATCGGGTGAACTGCTCGGCGGCGCCTACCTCTACGTGCACCGCTACGGAGTCCTCCGCGACGGCTCCGGGAACCCCCGTACGCATCCCGGCGAGCGCCGGCTGCTCACCGAGCTCCTCTCCGAGTCCCCTCAGCTCAGAGAGTGGTTCGGGGACACACCCGAGGAGTTCGCCTCCCGGGCCCGCGGGAACGAGCAGCTCTGCAAGAAGGGCACCCGCCTGTTCGCCGACGAGGGACGGCTGACGGACTCGGGACTGCACCAGTACGTCACCGCCGAACCGGCCACCAAGGTCTACGACGACATCCACCCCGCCAACTCCGTCCCGACCGGGGCCTAGCGCACAGGCAACCGGGCTATCGCCACACGGCTGTTGTCCGGTCACGCGGCGCTACAGTTCAGTGTCGAGTGAGGCATTGGCAGACAGGCCGGAGGGGCCGGAATGGCCGGAGAGGGCTGTATGACGGTCGAGCAAGTCGACGCGCACGACCTGTCTTCCTCCTTGGCTCGGCTCGGCCGTCACCAGGTAGGGGGACGTGCGCCCGCGCGTTCTCAGCAGCAGTCAGAGCGGCGGCGGACCGACAGCCCGGGTACTGGGTGAGAGCGTGACGGGTCCACCCGCCCGCGGTCCAGTTCACGCCGCCCGAATCCGGCGGCGACGGAAGGGGGCGGCGGTAGAGCAGGCCCGCCGATCGCACCAGATGCTCACCGGCGGCACCGAACTCGACGGCCAGATGGCGCCCGGGCGAGCCGAGACCCGCGGGGTGCCGGCGAACCCGAATACCGTCCCGGGTGATCTCGGCGTGGACGTCGAACGCGGCCGGAGTACGGGAAGGGGCCCGCATGCTGGAGGTCAGGCGCCAGACGTACGTGCACTTCCTCGGAGCCGCGGACGCCCGGATCCTCACGGAGCGGACAGGCCGAGGCCACGCGGACGACGAAGCTCAGCTGGAACGGGCCCTGGGCGGAGTCACCCTGGAGGGGCCGCCCGACGTCACGGCGGCGGCGGAGAACGTGCTGGGTCACCTGCGACGCCATGCCTCACCTGACGAACTCGACCAGGCGAAACGGGCGTTCGTCCTGGCGGCCCAACAGGCACTGAGCCCTCCTCCATAGAGTCTCGCGACGGTTCACCTCTCGCTCAGACCCCCGATCCGGTCAGCCCATGGGCGCGCTGACCGGATCGGATCGGCGTGCCGCGCGCGCCGCACGTAGCTGGGGCAGCGAGAACAGGACGTACAGCAGCGCGCCCGTCAGTTGGGAGTGCGTGCCAGAGTGGTCGCCGAAGCCGAAGCCGAGTACGAGGTTGATCGCGAGGCCGGTCGCGAACGCCCATACCGCGCGGCGGTTGACGGTGGCCACGGCGGCTTCCGACAGGTCGTAGCGGCCGCGCCGGAGAAGGAAGTAGTCGGCGACGAGGATGCCCGGGATGAGCGGGATCGCGTATCCGAGGTAGCCGAGGTACGTGAGGAAGGCGTCCAGGATGCCCGCCGTCAGGCCGTAGTACGCGAGGCCGCAAGCCATCACGCCCGCGATCACATTCACCGTGATCCGTGGCAGGTCCACGGCGGTGCGGCCGGCCAGGCTGGCCGCGTACATGTTGTTGACCTCGTGCGGGAAGCCCTGCACGAAGATGGCGAAGGCGGCGAGCGCGCCAATGCCGACCACGCCGAACGCGGCGCCCATGTCGGCCCGGCCGACGCCGAGTCCGAGGAGGATGCCCAGCAGGTTGAAGCCGAAGTTGCCGACCATGAACTCGGCGACCGTCGTCGTGAACACGGTCGCACGCGACTTCCCGAACCGGGTGATGTCCGGTGTCACCGTCGCGCCCGTCATCCACTTGTTCACTCCGAGCGCGAACATGGCGAAGGCCGTCGCCTCCCCCGCGCGCACCGGCTGGGCCTCGATGACCGCGGCGAGTCCGCCCGCGTGCCGTATCGCGGCGACGGCCGCGATGACGACGGTGACCAGCATCAGCGGCACGCTGATCCGGCCGACCCAGGTGAGGCCCTTGCCGAAGCCGACGATCGACAGGGCGGTGTAAGCGGCGCTCAGCAGCACGCAGTACACGAGGCTCAGCCACGGGTCCTTGCCCCCGGGCAGGACGCCTGCCGTGATGCCGGTGCTGTAGCCGACGAACCCGGCCGACAAGAGCGCGATCACCAGCGACGGGATCCGGCTGCCGTCACGCCCGAACGCGGCCTTGAGGCCGAGCGCGGTGGTGATGCGCTCGCGCTGGCCGATCAGGCCGCACAGGATCGACACCGCGCTGACCACGACCGACGAGCCGACGGCGATCGCGAGACCGGTCCAGAACGGGAAGAACAGGCCGAGCGACATGCCGTACAGGAGGTCGGTCGCCGACACGGTGAAGCCCATGCGGACCAGAGTGATCGACAGCGTGGACCGCCGCTGTTCCGGCGGCAGACGGTCCGCCGAGTAGTCCTCGGTGGCCTCGGCCACGCGGTGGGCGGCCGAGCCGCGCGCCTCGGGTGCGTGGTCGGATGTGTGGTCGGGGGTGGGGTTGGCGTAGGGAGGGGGCATGTGCGGACACCTCACTGAGGCTGGGCGGCGGGGGACGTGTGTCACGCGGGTTTTCCCTGGCTGTCCCTGATGCCCGACGGCGCGTGGGGGCGCTGTTACGGGGATTCCCTGATGGTCGCCGCTCGCGCGGGCCAGGACACTGTCATCCGTTGACAGCGATCTCCTTCGCAGTGCTGGCACCGCTCGCCGATGCCGACGGCCGGTGAGCCGTGCCGCGCCCCGCCCCGCACGACCGGCTCCCTTCGCCATGGTGGCCGCACTACGGAACGTGGCGGATAGACGCCAAGGCGTAAACCCGCACGTGATCGCTCATTGCCTCAGCGTCACCTCGCTGCGAACGTCGACTGCGCACCTCGTGCACGCAACTTGCCTTTCTGGAACAGGAGTTGACTTCAGCGACGCCGTACAGCGCCGAGGGAACGCGCGCGCCGATCAACTGGCCTGTCCGGCACCGGACATGTCTGGCGCCCGCCACTTCGAAGGTCTCTCACCGACCTGCTCGGCGTCGCTTGAAAGCCGACCACGCCCAGGCACACCGAGCCTGGCCACATTGAGGAGTCAGTACGGATGAAGCGTTCCATCCTGGCGACCCTGGCCGTCGCGTCGCTTGCGACCATGTCACTCACCGGCGCCACAGCAGCCACCGCGCTCACCCCCGCCTCGGCCCCCGCCACCGCGGCCGCAGCCGGCGGGGCAGCCCAGACCGCGGACATCTCGCAGCTCCGCAAGGAGTTCAACGACTACGTCGCCGGGCTCGACCTCGACGCCGCCACCAGAGCGGCCGCCGAGGAGGCAGGCTCGTCCGACCAGGCGCTCGTCGCGGCCGCCGCGGAGTCCCGGACCCGGATCAAGGCCGTGTTCACCGCTGCCGGCGTCGACAACGAGTGGACCTCCGGGGCCATCAACCCCGGTGACTACCAGTGCTCGACCACGGACTTCCGAGAGTGGACCCGCGGTCAGATCGCGCAGATCGACCCTGCCTCGTGGGACTGGTACCAGAACGGCTTCCTGGGCCTGTCGCCCGACCTGCTGGTTCAGTACTGGACCCTGATGAAGACGCCCACCAACCCGCACGAGACCGCTCTCGGCCCGAACGGAGCGAACACCGACGAGCTCGCTCGCACCTTCACGAACCTCCAGCGGTTCTGGGACGTCGACACCAGCAACGTCGGACTCGTCTCGCTCGACGGCAAGGTCCTCGGCCCCGACGCCGCGGCCGACCGCCAGTACGTGTACAAGGGCATCGGCAAGATCAGCCCGCTCGCCGCGCTCTTCCTCCAGTGGGGTGTCGAGGGCGGTCTCAGCTCGGGCAAGCTGAACGGGTTCCCGGGCGGCGTCGACAACCCGATGTTCTCGCTCAACGCCTTCGCGATCGACCCCGCCCACTCCGGTGACTCGCAGGCGATGCTCGAGTCGCTCGGCATCACCCGCCGCGTCGCGATGGGCCAGGGCATCCTCCAGATGTGGAACGAGCTCGGCCTCGGCCGGGTCGGCGGACGTGCCGTGCTGGCCCACGAGTTCGGGCACCAGGTCCAGTACTCGGACAACCTCTTCGACACCGACATCACCGACGAGGCCGAGGCCACCCGCCGTACGGAGCTGATGGCCGACGCCATGGGCACGTACTTCACGGTCCACAAGCGCGGCGAGTCGCTCAACAAGGCGTACACCCTGCAGGACCTCCAGACGTTCTACAACGTCGGCGACTGCGGCTTCGCCAATCCCGGGCACCACGGCACACCCAACCAGCGCTACCGCAGCTCCGCCTGGGGTGCCGGTCTCGTCAAGAGCGCCGACGACCAGGGGCACATCCTCCCGAGCCTGACGGTCGCCGACTCCTTCGAGAAGGCGCTGCCCGAGATCGTCGCTCCTGACGCCAACTGACGGACCAGGAGGTTCGGCCGCCGGGTCACACCCAGCCATGTCCGGCGATTCCCGGATGTCCGGCGGTGGGGCTGCTCACCGGGACCCGGTGAGCAGCCGGCCTCGCCCGCGTGACCCAGCGATGGGCGGCCTCCGACGTCGTGGAGTGGTGAGCGGCTCGACGCCCGCGGACACGTCGAGGGTCAGGTCCGGCCCTCCCATGCCGCGTGCAGAAGTGCTTCGAGTTCGGGGCGGGTGACCGGGCGGGGGTTGGAGTAGGGGTGCGTCAGCACCTCGTCGGCGATCCGGGGCAGGTCCGCCTCGCCGACGCCCAGGTCGCGCAGGCCGGTCGGCACGCCGAGCCGGGAGCCCAGACCGGCCAGCGCGGCCGCCGCGTCGTCGGTGGCGAGTGCGCGGCGCAGGGCCGCCGCCGCGGACGGCGCCGCCGGAAGGTTGTACGCCGCCACATGCGGCAGCACGACGGCGTGGGTCTCGGCGTGGGGCAGGTCGAGCATGCCGCCCAGCACATGGCACAGCTTGTGGTGCAGGCCCATCGTGGTCGCGCCGAGGCAGGCGCCGCACAGCCAGGCGCCCTGGAGACCGGCCGCTCGGGCGGCCGCGTCACCGGGCCGTTCGACGATCACCGGCAGGGCCGCGGCGAGGTCGCGCACCCCTTGCTCGGCCATGGCGGCGATCACCGGCGAGACGTCGGGCGCGTACAGCGCCTCCACCGCGTGGGCGACGGCGTTGAGACCGCTCGTCGCCGACACCGACGGTGGCAGGGTGAGCGTCAGGTCCGGGTCGTAGACCACGGCCCGCGGTAGCACCGCCCGGTCGCGCCCCGTCTGCTTGCGGCCGTCCTGGGTGAGCCCCCAGATCGGCGTCATCTCGGAACCGGCGTACGTCGTGGGGACGGCGACGACGGGCAGTCCGCCGCGCAACGCGAGTGCCTTGGCGAGCCCGATGGTCGACCCTCCGCCGGTAGCCACCCAGCCGTCGGCACCCAGTTCCTCGCCCACGGCCTGCGCCGCGTCGGCGGTCGTGACCGGCACATGCATACGGGCCTGGTCGAAGACCCCCGCGGACCGGTCGCCCAGCAACATGGCCACACGGTCGGCCAGTTCGCGCCTGGCCGGGGTGGACAGCACCAACGCCCGCTTCAGGCCGAGGCGTTCGACCTCGCCGGCGACGCGGGCCAGGCTGCCGGAGCCGAACACGACCCGCATCGGCAGGGCGTCGTAGATGAACGAACTCATGAGGGATTTCCTGCCCGGACGAGACGGATGGGGAAGTGGGCGTGCCGGAACGGCACCTGTACGCCGTAGCGTTCGGCCTCGGCAGTGTCGGTGGATTCGGCGAAGTCGCACACCAGGGCCTGCTTGACGGCGAACACGGCGTCGCTGTCGATGTAGGGGCTGCCGGCCACGAACATGTGGGTGGTCAGCGGGGTGAAGCCGGGAGCGGTCGCGATGACGTGCACGTGGGCCGGGCGGAACGGGTGGCGGCGGGTGGCCTTGAGCAGCCCGCCGACCGGGCCGTCCGTCGGGATCGGGTAGTGCGAGGGCACGACCGTGCGGAACCAGAAGCCGCCCTCGTCGTCGGCGCGAAAAAGCCCGCGGCCGTTGCCCGCCGGCTGTACGTCCGGCTGCTGCACGTCGTAGAAGCCGTTCTCGTCGCACTGCCATACGTCGATCACGGCGCCCGGGACCGGCACTCCGTCGGGGTCGGTGACGGTGCCGGTGACGACGCAGGGGGCGCCGGTGCCCAACTCGTCGATGGAGTCGCCGAGTTCGCGGCGGGGCGAGTCGGTCATGTGGAAGGGGCCGAGGACCGTGCCCTCGGTGCCGTGCGCGTCGCCGTTCAGGGTCTCGACCAGCATCGACACCCCGAGCACGTCGGAGAGCAGGACGAACTCCTGCCGGGTCTCGTCACACATCTGTCCGACGGCGGTGAGGAAACCGATGGCGCTCTCCCACTCGGCCGTCGTCGGCCGTAGCTCCCGCACCAGGGCGTGGACGTGCCGGGTGACCGCGCCCAGGATCTCGCGCAGCCGCTCGTCGGGTGTGTCGGCGAAACTCGCCAGCACGGCATCGAGCGCGGTGTGCTCGTCGAAGTCCATGCCCTACTCTCCTTCGCCACCGAGATGGTCGGCGAACCAGTCGGCGACGTAGGCCGTCCGTTCGTCGGCGTGGTTGTAGACGGTGTGCTCGCCGTCGTCCCAGACGCGCAGGGTAGCCGCCCCGAGCGCCGCGTCGAGGAACGGCCGCTGGTCGTGGAGGGTGACGATCGGGTCCCGCCCGCCGTGCAGCACCAGCACCGGGCCGGAGATGCGGTCGTCCGGCCGCAGGGCGAGACGCTCGAAGTTGACCTCGACGGCGGCGGTGTCGGTGGTGCCGAGCATGGCCGCGGCCTGCTCGTCGAACGTGCGGAAGCCGAGGACGCGGGGCCGGGCCGGCGCCCCGTTGACGCAGACCGCGCTCACCCGCCGGTCGGCGGCGGCGGTCGTGCCCGCGTACAGCCCGCCCATGCTGTTGCCCCACAGGCCGACCCGGCCGCCCAGCGACGGATCGGCCAGCACGTGACCGACGAAGGCCGAGTACGCGGCGCGGACGTCGACGTCGAGGCGCAGTCCGCCCTCGATCCGGCTCTGCCCCTGGCCGGGACCCTCCACGAGGAAGGCGGCGAGGCCACGGGCGGACAGCGCGTCGGCCGCCCTGAGGTAGGCCGCACCCCATCCGCTCTGCCCGCCGAACACGATCACGGTGCCGCGCGCGGGGCCGGTGGGCCGGACGAGCCAGCCGAAGAGGCGACCGTGGTCGAAGGGCAGCGACACGTGCTCCCACAC
Organism: Streptomyces antnestii; assembly: GCF_004005495.1. GTDB lineage: Bacteria > Actinomycetota > Actinomycetes > Streptomycetales > Streptomycetaceae > Streptomyces > Streptomyces antnestii. The sequence goes on along the minus strand of NZ_RZYA01000009.1, from coordinate 295,648 downwards.
CGGGTCCGCGAGTGCGCCCGCCGAGGCGACCGCGTCGGTGAACCGGCGGTAGAGCTCGGCCTTGCGCGGCTCGTCGTGGTTGAAGGCCATCTGCGCGAAGAGCAGGTCCGCCGCGGCCGAGCGGAACGCCGCGTGCGCGGTGACCAGGTGACCGGCGGACCAGGCCGCCTCGCCCCGTTCCCGGCCGGCCGCGGCCAGCCGCTCAGCCGCCTCGTCCCAGGGAACTCCGGCATCGGTCAGGGACCGCAGGGCGAGCACGTCGGCGTAGTCCATTCCGCAGTCGAGCATGCGGGTGGGCGACATCGCCCGCCACAGCACCTCGGCCGGCGGCAGTGAACGCTGGGAGGTGCTCATGCCTCGACTCCTACGGGGGCGGGGGCGGGGGCGGCGGTCCATGCCAGGCGGGCCCGGAGCTGGTCGACCGCCTCGGGCAGGTCCGCCAGGGTGCCCGCCCAGAACAGGTGGTGGTCGGGACGCCCGATCAGGACTTCGCAGCCCTGGTCGGCCAGCCACGCGCCATAGGTGCCGGCCACGTCGTCGACCGAGTCTTCGGCACCGCTGCTCAGGGTCGCGGTGCTGACGCCGAGCGCGTCGAGGAAGGAACGCCGGCCGCCGTCGAGGACCGCTTGCCAGCCGCGGGCACTCACCAGACAGAAGCCACGGCCGACGACATCGTCGAACAGCCCTTCACCGGCCGACGTACGCACCGTGCCGTGCGGGGTGAGCGTGCCCGCCGGACGGCTCACCGCTCCGTCCGGCGCGTGGTGGACGACACCGGCCACGAGGGTCGGGAACGCGGGGAGCGGGGGCACGTCACCGGTCCGGAACGCCTCGTCGCGGGCGGCCGCCTCGACGCGGTCATGGGTGTTGGCCACCCGGCCGAGGGCGGTGGAGATCTCGGTGATCGCCGTCGCGTGCGGACGGCGTTCGGTCTCGTAGGTGTCGAGCAGTTCCTCGCCGGCCAGGCCGCGCAGCACCAGGTCTAGCTTCCAGCCCAGGGTGATGCCGTCACGCATCCCAGAACAGGCGCCCTGACCCATGTACGGCGGGGTCGTGTGCGCGGCGTCGCCGACCAGGAAGACCCGGCCCAGGCGCCACGACTCGGCGATCCGGCCCTGGAAGGTGTACACCACCTGGCGCAGGATCCGCACGTCCTGCGGACCGAGGCCGTGCGTCTTCCTCAGCCAGGCCCACGCGAACTCCGGGTCCTCGAAGGGCGCATGGTCCTCGCCCTTCAGCACCGCCAGCTCGAACCGCTGCCGGCTCCTGCCGATGGGCATGAACATATGGCCGCGCTCGGGGTCGCAGAACACCTTGGCCTGGTCGAAGTGGTCCGGCAGCTTCCGCAGCCGCTCGGTGTCGATGTTGAGCCACCGGTCGTCGACGCCGTTGTCGCTGCGCTCGATGCCCAGGGTCGCCCGCACGAAGCTGTTCGCGCCGTCGGCGCCGACGAGGTACTTCGCGGTGACCGTCCGCTCCTCGTCACTGTGCGACCACTGGCCGGTCCGGGACTGGCTCCACGGTCTGGCCGTGACCTCGACGTGGTCGTCGCCCGCCTGCACGTTGACGACCGACCAGCCCTGGTTGACCTCGACGTTGCCCGAGGCCCTCACGTGCCGGTCGATGGCGTCCTCGACGTCGGGCTGGTACATGGAGATGTGGGCCGGGTAGCCGCACGACTCGCCGCGCCAGTCCAGCTCGATGAGCAGTTCGCCCGCGCCGTTCAGGTAGTGGTAGTCCGGCACCGGGAGGGCGTCGCGCAGCGCGTGCCCGATGTCGCCGACGGAGGCGATGACGCGCGCGGTCTCACCGTCGATGTGCGTCAGCCGGGGCAGCCCGTAGAGGCCCGGCCAGCGCTCGAAGACCACGACCCGGTGACCGGCCTTTCCGAGTGCGGAGGCCAGCACCAGTCCGCTGGGCCCGTAGCCCACGATGGCGACGTCGTACTCGATGGCGACGTCATGATCTATGGCGACGTCGTGCTCGATGGTGACGTCGTGCTCGATGTTCATGTGTATCCCTCTGCATCCCTCACGTGGGCGAGGAGCCGTGCGCTCCCGCTCCGGCGGCTCTCGGAGACGGGCACGACGTTAGGAACGGCCGGCCGCCGTGACGATCCGCTGGGCGACGGGGTGATCCGGTGGGCGACACGACGTATGCCGGCCGTCACAGATCACTCGGCGCGCGTGTCAGGCGCGGCCGCGCAGTGTCGCCGAGGGAGACACGCCGTAGCGCTGTTTGTAGGCGCCCGCGAAGCGGGGTACATGGGCGAACCCCCAGCGCAGGGCAACGTCGGCGACGGTGACTCCGGGCCCCGCGTGCCCCAGGTCGTGGTGGGCGCGGGACAGCCGGACGCCCAGGACGTACTCGCGCGGCGGGATCCCGACGTACTCCTTGAACTGGCGCTGGAGCGAGCGCGGCGTCATGCCGGCTGCCAGCGCGAGCCGTTCCACGGTGAGCTCCGCCGCCGGGTCCTGGTCGATGAGGTCGATGACGTGCTTGAGCGCCGCAGGCCGGCGCGGCGCGAGCCGGTGCTGTTCCAGCTGCTCCGAGTAGTTGTGCGGCTGGGCGAGCAGCAGGCCCGTCATCAGGAACCGGGACCACGGGTTGTGCTCGCCGGTCGTCGCCAGGCCGTCGGGGGTGTCGAGGTCCCGTACGAGCAGCCGGACCGCCTGCGACCAGGACGCGGCGGCGGGGCGGGTCAGATCCATCGCGGCGCGGAACCGGATCGGGCCCGGCACCTCACTGCCGAGCAGCTCCTCCAGGTGCCGTTCGAGCGCGTGCCGCTCGATCCGGACGTGGAGCTGGCTGTAGCCGTCACTCAGCCGCATCGTGGCCAGCATCCGGGGCGAGATGACCCCGGCGGTGCGCTCCCCGAGGACGACCTCCTCATCTCCGGCAGTCAGGAGGTTGACGCCGGACAGCGCGAGATTCACGTCGTAGTACGAGACCTGCTCGGTGAGCTCCGCGCGCAGCTCGACCCCGGTGTTGCGACCGTGGATCAGCCGCACCGGTCCGAGGTCGGCCATGGACAGGTCGGCGTGCACCACACCACTGCTGCCGACGCGTGCCAGCTTGTGGGGTGTGAGGAGCTGCGCGACGTTCGCGCGGAACGCCTCGATGTCCGACGTCCGCAGCACCACGAAGCGTTCGAGGGTGGCCACGCGCCTCACCGCCTCTCACCTGCTGCACCGTCTCCCATCAGGCTATGCTCCGGCGCTCCTGCGCTCAATGAGATGGAGCTGTGCCGGGGCCGGTCCCGCCCCGTGACGTGCCCGTGAAAACCCTGTGGAAGCGGTGTCGGTGGTCACCCTTATGCTGCACCGGATGATCACGCGGGACCTGGGGAGGGCGCGGCATGTTGGGCAAGCTGTTCGGAAAGAGTGAGGACAGGCCGGCGGCGGATCCGTACGCCCTTCCCGTCACGCGCAGACAGCGCAGCGGCGTGTACACGCCGCGCGCGCTGGGGGACACGCGGGTGCTCGCGCTGGTGGAGGCGGCCGGGGCGGGTGACTGGGAGGCGGTCAAGGCCGCGCTGGCTCCCTTCGACCTCGGCCGCGACCACCAGGTCCTGGGCGAACTGGCCGAACTCGACGGTGTGCAGGGCTGGATCGGCCGGGCCGTCGAGGAGGACAAGGAGCACCGGGCTACGGCTCTGCTCATATCGGGTGCGCGGCACATCAGTTGGGGCTGGGAGGCACGTACCTCCGACCGCGCCGTGAACGTCACGCAGGAGCAGTGGCGCGTCTTCCACGAGCGGCTCCACATCGCCGAGGAACAGCTCCTGGAGGCCGCCGAGTCGAGGCCCGAATGGGTCACCCCCTGGCGCAGCCTCCTCACCTCCGGCCGAGGCATGTCGCTGGGCCCCGACATCAACGGGACCCGGCTCGACGCCGCCCTGCGCCGCGAACCGCTGGACCTGGAGACCCACATCGAGTGGGTGTCGCAGCTGCAGCCCCGCTGGGGCGGCGAGCCCGGCCAGGCCCTCGCGTTCGCCCGCGAGGCGTTCGCCGGCGCGCCCGAGGGCCACCGTATCGGCTGTGTCATCGCCATGGCCCACATCGAGGAGTGGGTGGAGTCGGACAGCGAGGACTGCCTCGTAACCCCCGATATCCAGGACGAGTTGCTGGACGCGGCCGAGCGCAGCATTCTCCACCCCGCCTATGCGCGTCGTCCGGGCTGGCAGGAGGACTTCAACATCTTCGCCATGGCGTTGTCGCTGGCTTCCGAGAGCATCGCGTTGCCACGCGTCTTCCGGGATCTCCAAGGCGCCTGCACCCCCTGGCCCTGGAAGTACATGACGCAGCCGGAGAAGGCGTACGCCCGCTTCCGGCGTCACGTCTGACTCCGCGCCCGCCCGTCATCCTCGAACACCTCACCCCGGACTGCCTGATGACTCTGCCCGACACCCCGCCCCGCCCGGCCGGCACCGACCGCACCTTCCAGGTGGATCTGCGCGGCCTCGTCGATCTCCTCTCCCACCACCTCTACTCGAGCCCCCGCGTCTACCTGCGCGAACTCCTCCAGAACGCGGTGGACGCACTGACCGCGCGGCGCGGCCTCGAACCCGCGGCCCCCGCCGACGCGTTCGGCATCCGTCTGTACGCCGACGGGCGGGTGGTACGCGTCGAGGACGACGGCGTCGGTCTCACCGAGTCCGACGTGCACACGTTCCTCGCCACGATCGGCCGCAGCAGCAAGCGCGCCGACCAGATCGCCGAGCAACGCGCCGACTTCATCGGCCAGTTCGGCATCGGCCTGCTCTCCTGCTTCCTCGTCGCGGACGAGATCCACGTCCTGAGCCGTTCCGCCCGCACCCCCGACGCTCCCACCGTGGAGTGGCGGGGACGCGGCGACGGCAGCTACTCCGTCCGTACGCTGCCCTCCTCCGCCCGCCCCCGGCCCGGCACCACCGTCACCCTCACGCCGCGCGCCGACGCGGGCGAGTGGACCCGCCCGGCACAAGTCCACGAGCTGGCCCGCCACTTCGGCTCCTTGCTGCGCCACCCGGTCACCTTCGACGACGGCGCAGGTGGTACCGGCGGCCCGGGTGCGCCCGTCAACCCCGAGCCCGCGCCCTGGACGCGCACGTACCCCACGCCGGGCGCCCGCTCCCGGGCGCTGGCCGCGTACGGTGGCGAGATCTTCGGGTTCACGCCACTGGACACCATCGAGCTGGACCTGCCGGCCGTGGGCCTGAAGGGCATCGCCTGCGTGCTGCCCGAGGCCGTGCCGGCGGGCCGCCGCCACGGCCACCGCGTGCACGTCAAGGGCATGCTGCTGTCCGAGCAGGCCGAGGAGATCCTGCCCGAGTGGGCCTTCTTCGTCCGCTGCGTCGTCGACGCCGAGAGCCTGCGCCCGACGGCGTCCCGCGAGTCCCTCTACGAGGACGACACCCTCGCCGCCGTCCGTGACGCGCTCGCCGAGCGGCTGCGCGCATGGATCGCCCGGGCCGCCGCCAGCGACCCGGACCTCCTCGCCCGCTTCCTCCAGGCCCACCACCTGGCCGTGAAGTCGCTCGCCGTGCACGACGACGAGATCCTGCGGATGCTGCTGCCCTGGCTGCCGTTCGAGACCACGGACGGGCACTCCACCCTCGACGAGTTCGCGCGCACCCACCGCACCGTGCTCGTGACGTCCAGCGTGGAGGAGTTCCGGCAGGTCGCGGCGATCGCCTCCGCCGCCGGGCTCGGCGTCGTCAACGGCGGCTACACCTACGACCGTGAACTGGTCCACCGGCTGCCCGAGATCAGGCCCGAGGTCACCGTCGCCGACCTCGACCCGGCGACCCTCACCGCCCACCTCGACCCCGTCGACCGGGAGACGGAACTCGCCGCCGCGGCCTACCTCGCCGTGGCCCGTGACGCGCTCGCCGTGTTCGACTGCGACGTCGCGCTGCGGACCTTCCACCCCGCCTCCGCACCCGCCCTCCTGGTGGACAGCCGCGAGGCCCGGCACGAGCGCACCCGCTCCCAGCTCGCCCGCGAGCAGGACGGCGGCCTGTGGGGCGACATCCTCGGGGCCCTGCGCCAGGAGGCACCGCGGGCCCAGCTGATCCTCAACCAGCTGAACCCGCTGGTCCGCACCGCCGTCACCATCGACGAGCCCGAACTGGCCCGCACCAGCGCCGAAGCCCTCTACGGACAGGCCGCGATGCTCTCCCGGCGCCCGCTCAGGCCCGCCGAGTCGAGCCTCATCAACCGCTCCTTCCTCGACCTCCTCGCCCACGCCCTCCGCAAGGACAGCTGACGATGCCGACCGCACCCAGTCCCCAGAACACCGACGAGCTGTACCGGGCGCTCCAGGAGAACGACCGGCGCCCCTACGGCCGCACCCGCACCCTCACCGCCGAGGAACTCGTCGACGCCGCCGAGCAGTTCGCGCAGCCCGTCCCGCTCATCCACGCGCTCCTCGAACTCCAGGAGGCGTACACGTACGGCTCCGAACCCCGGAAGTCGCCCGTCGTCTTCGCCCGTCTGCTCACCCTCTTCGATGAGCAGCCCGACATCTTCGACGAGCGCCTGCGGCACATGCTGTTCTGGCGGTTCAAGTGGGTGGCCAACGCGCTGGTCGCGCTGCCCGAGATACCTCTCGCCAGCCTGCGCCAGTGGCTGAACGAGATGCGCGACCGGTACGAGAAGGCCGGCCTCGGCCTCCAGCCCTACTACGGACAGGCGTACCAGCTCGCAGCCCACACGGGCGAAGACACCGTCCCCGCCTACGAGTTGTGGGCCGCCCGCACCCGCACCGAGCTCAGCGACTGCGAGGCCTGCGAGATCCGCGAGCGCGCCCTCCACCACGTCACGGCGGGCGACGACGAGCGGGCGCTGCGCGCCTGGGAACCCGTCCTGGCCGGAAAGGAATCCTGCCAGGAGGAGCCGGCCTGCTCCGTCTCGCACGCCCTGTTGCCCCTGCTGCGCAGCGGCCGCACCGACCGGGCCCGCGAACTGCACCTCTCGGGCTACCGGGCCTGCCGCCGCAACGCCTCGATGTCCCAGGAGGTCGGCAGACACCTGGAGTTCTGCGCACTGACCGGCAACGAGGCGCGCGGCCTCGAACTGCTCGCCGAGAACCGGAACCTGTTCGACGAGGTCGACTCGCCGCTGGACCTGCTCGGCTTCCTCACAGGCGTGGAGGTTCTCCTCCAGCGCGTCGAGCACCTCGGCCACGGCGGGCTGCCCGCCGCCGGATACGCGGGCCGCACCTGGACGGTGGCCGGGCTGCGCGCCGAGGTGCGCGGGCGCGCCGACGACCTGGCCGCCCGCTTCGACGCCCGCAACGGAACCACGGCCCACGCCGACCGCCGCAGGGCCCGTCTCGACAGCGCCCCGCTCCTGGAAACCCTGGAACTGACCCTGCGACACCGCGGCCTCGACGACGCGGATCCGGCCGCCCCCCTTGCCGCACCCACCGCCCGTACCACCGCCACCCTTCCCGAATCCCTGCCCGAACTCATCGTCCGAGCAAGGGACTTGGAGCGGGAAGGGCACCCCGACGCACAAGCCTGCTGGGCGCGGCTGCGGACGCTCGCGGCCGCCCGGGACTACGCCCACCCCGACGATCCGGCCGTGGGCCCGCTCGTGCAGCTGCGCGCGGACCTGCTGGCCGAGGAGGCGAACCGGGCGGGCGAGAGGGACGAGTTCGCCGACGCCGCCGCCCTCCACGAGGAGGCCGCAGCCCTGTACGACGACGCGGGGGAGCCGGGTCACGCGGCGGTCTCCCGAGCCTGCGCCCTGCTCGCCACCGCCGAACTCCCCACCACACAGGCCGCCGACGGAGCCGAGGCGGACGGAACGGAGACCCGCGGGGCGGAGGCCGAGGGCACGGAGGCCCTCGGAGCCGAGGCTGACCCAGCCAAGGCTGGCCCAACCGAGGCTGACGGAGCCGGGGCCGAGGGGGCCCAGGCTGACGGTGCCGAGGCTGGCCGAAGCAAGCCTGACGGAGCCGACGTCGAGGGTGCGGAGGCTGCCGGAGCCCAGCCTGACCCAACCGAGCCTGACCCAACCGAGCCTGACCGAGCTGAAGTTGACGCCGCGAAGGCCAAGGCCACCGCGCTCACCACCGCCCACGCGGGCATGGTCCGGCTGCACGAGGGGACGTCCGGCCTCGCCCCGTACCTGGAGGCGCGACTGCTGCGCCTGAGGGCGACCGTGTTCGGCCTGCGCCTGCAGACCTTCCGGAGTGACGAGCACGTCGCCGCGGTCCTCGCGGAGGTGGACGTGCTGCACGCGTTCGCCACCCGGCACGACCTCGCCGGGCAGGTGTCCGGCGCCCTGCTGCTGCGGGCCGGCACCCACGCCATCGCCGGCGACCTGCCCGCCGCGGTCACCGAGATCGACGCCCTCCTCGACCGGCTCAAGGCGCGGGGCCCCGCCTGGCACCTGCCCCGCGCGCTCGGACTGCGCGGCCGCATCCAGCTCGGCCTCCGGGACGCGCAGGCCGCGCACGCGGACCTGACCGAGGCCGTGCGACGGGCCGCCGACTGGCCGGCGGACACGATCGACACCACCCGCTTCCACGGTGATCTGGCCGAGGCGTGCATGCACCTGGGCCGCCCCGACGAGGCGCTGCGGCACCTCACGCGCTCGGCGGACCTCGACCTGCGCCGCGGCAGCCGGACGGACGCGTTCTGCACCTACAGCAACGCGGCGCAGCTCTCCCTCGACCTGGGCCGCGTAGAGGACTGCATCGCTCTGCTCGACTCCCTGCTGGCCGAACCGGACGTCGCCGCCGGAAAGGTCGACGACCGGCTCCTCGCCCAGCTGCGTCTGACCCGCGCCCGAGCGCTGCACGCGGGGGACGACCTCAAGGCCGCCACGGCCGAGTTCGTCACCCTGGCCGCCGAGTCGGCCGGCTGGGACGACGACCCGGGGAGCCACGCCATGATCGCGGTGGAGACCGCCGTACTCCTCGGCGAGTCCGGCGAGTTCGGCCGGGCCCGCGAGGCCGCCGACCAGGCACTCGCCGCCCACGCGCGGGCTCCGCGCTACGAGCAGCTCAGCAACGGCCTGCGCGAACTCGCCCGGCTGCAGGCCCAGCAGCAGGGTTCCGACGGCCTGGCCGACGCCCGCGTCTTCCTCGCCGACGCCGGCCGGATCGCGGACGAGGCACGCGCCGCCGCGTACGAGTCCCAGGGCCGTTCCCTGGACACCGCCCTGGCCTACGAACACGGGCGGGTCAACGCCTACGTGGGTGAGTACGACGACGCCCTGGCCGCCCTGGACAGGGCCCTCGCCCTGCTCGGCGACCCGGGAAAGGACGACGACCGCGTCGGCGAGTGGACCGAGTGCGTGCGCCTCGCGGGCGCTGTGGAGGGTATCTATCTGGAACGCCCGGCCTCGGCTCTCACCCGTCTCGACGCGGCGGTCTCCCGGCTGACCGCCCTCGGTCACACCGAGCAGGCCGAGGAGCTGAGCTCCCTGACCGCCCGGCTGCGCGACGAGGAGTGAGTCCTGCCCCTGACCACCCCTGATCGAGGGGAGTTTCAGGCGAAGGCGTCCTCGACCGCGACGCGGCGCACGGTACGCAGCGTCGCCCGGAGGCTGTCCAGATCGGTCGAGCCCAGTGCGAGGCGGAGCGCCTGCGGTGTGTGCGTCGAGGTGGTGAACGGCTCGGCCGTCGACACCGAGATGTGCCGGCGCGCGAGCGTGGCCGTCAGGCGGTCGGCGCGTGCGTCGTCGGGCAGCGGCAGCCAGGTGAAGTAGGACGCGGGGTGGCTGACGAACGGCAGGCCCGCCAGCTCTTGTCGCGCGAGAGCCTGGCGGGCCGTGGCGTCGTCCCGTTTGCGCGCTTCCAGGTGGTCCACCGTGCCGTCCTCCAGCCAGCGGCACACGATCGCGGTGGTCAGGGCCGGCGTGTTCCAGGTGGTCGCCCGGATCGCGCGTTCGAGCGAGGGCACGACGGAGAGCGGCGCGACGACGTAGCCGACCCGCAGTCCCGTGGCGACGCTCTTGGACAGTCCCGACACGTAGACGGTGAGGTCCGGCGCGGTCGCGGCCAGCGGCGGGGGAGGGTCCTCCACCAGGTAGGCGTAGGAGGCGTCTTCGATGATGAGCGCGCCGTGCCGGCGGGCGATCCCGACGAGGCGGGTCCGGTCCGTCGCGGACATGACCCAGCCGAGAGGGTTGTGCAGGGTGGGCATGGTGTAGACCGCGCGCACCGGGCGGGTCGCGCACAGCTTCTCCAGGGCGTCGAGATCCGGCCCGCCGGCGGTTACGGGGACGGGTTCCAGGTCGAGATGGAAGGCGTGCGCGAGCACCTTGAACCCCGGGTAGGTGAGCGCGTCGACCGCGACGACGTCACCTGCGTTGAGCGTGGCCATGACGGTGATGGCCAGGCCGTGCTGCGCACCGTTGACGACGAGGATCCGGTCCGCGTCGGTGGCGATGCCACGACACCTCAGGTGCCGCGCGATCGAGGCCCTGTCCTGGGGACGCCCTGGATGCGGCTGATAGCGCAGCAGCGAGTCGAGGTCACCGGACCCGGCCACCTCGCGCAGGGCCTGCCGAAGGAGGTCGGCCTGCCCGGGCAGCGACGGGTAGTTGAAGTTGAGGTCGACCGCGTCCCTGGCGACGACCTGCTGATCGATACCGTGACCGGCGGGAATCGCCAGGTCGCGCACGAACGTTCCCCGTCCCTGTTCCCGGCTCACCAGCCCCATCGTCTCCAGCTCGGCGTACACCCGGGTCGCGGTCACCACGGCGATACCCTCACGGGCGGCGAGCCCGCGGTGGGTCGGCAGCCGTGCGCCCGCGGCGAGCCGCCCGCTCCGGATGTCGGATGCGAGCGCGTCGACCAGCGTCTTGTACCGGGGGGCTGCCATGCGGCGGATTGTACGCATGACAATTCTTTGGCTGTCCTGCTCCCGGGTCCCTACGATCAAGATCCACTCGCCGACTCGGCCACCCCGGAAGGACCGCCGCCATGCACATCGCCATCCTCACCTTCGAGGGCTACAACGAACTCGACTCCCTGATCGCGCTCGGTGTGCTCAACCGCATCAAGACCGACGGCTGGCGCGTCACCATCGCCACCCCCGGCCCCAAGGTGACGTCGATGAACGGCGTGGTCGTCGAGCAGATGTCCACCCTCGAGGAGGCGTGCGCCGCCGACGCCGTCATCGTCGGCAGCGGCATCGCCACTCGCGAGGTCGTCGAAGACCCGGCGATCATGAGCGTCCTGCGCCGCCTGGACCCCTCGCGCCAGCTCATCGCGGCACAGTGCTCCGGCGCCCTCGTGCTCGCCAGGCTCGGCCTCCTCAGTGACATCCCGGCCTGCACCGACCTGACGACCAAGCCCTGGGTCATCGCCGCCGGCGTCGAGGTGCTCAACCAGCCCTTCTACGCCAAGGACAACATCGCCACGGCCGGCGGCTGCCTGGCCTCGCACTACCTCGCCGCCTGGATCATCGCCCGCCTCGAAGGCAACGAGGCCGCCGAGAGCGCGCTGCACTACGTCGCCCCGGTCGGCGAGAAGGAGGAGTACATCGAGCGCGCCTGGCGCAACATCACCCCCTACCTGCCCGCCGCCGCACCGGCGCTCGCCTGAACTGCCCTTACGCGTAAGGAGAAGATCCCCGTGATCCTGGTCACCGGTGCCACCGGAAACGTCGGCCGCAACCTCGTTCAGGAACTGATCGACGCCGGAGAGAAGGTACGGGCCCTCACCCGCGACCCCGCCACCAGCGCACTGCCCGACGGCGTCGAGACGGTCGCCGGAGACCTCTCCCGCCCCGAGACCCTGGCCACCGCCCTGCGGGGTGTGGACCGCGCGTTCCTGTTCCCCGTCCTGGGCGCCCTCGACGGCTTCCTCACCGCAGCCAAGGAGGCCGGTACGCGGCACATCGTGCTGCTCTCCTCGGACTCCGTCACCTTCTCGCCGCCCGGCTGGATCGGAGAGAAGCACCTCGCCTGCGAACAGGCCGTCATCGACTCCGGCATGTCCTGGACGTTCGTGCGCCCCACCGTCTTCATGGCCAACGACCTCGGCTGGGCCCACCAGATCACGCACGGCGGAACCGTACGGGGCGCGTACGGCGCCGCCGCCATGGCCCCGGTCGACGAGCGGGACATCGCCGCGGTCGCCGCCCACGCCCTGCGCACCCCGCGGCCCGGCACGACGTACGAACTCACCGGACCGCAGGCGCTCAGCCAGACCGACCGGGTGCGCGTGATCGGCGAGGTCCTCGGCCTGCCGGCCCGCTTCCTCCAGGTGCCCCGCGAGGACGTCCGACGACAGCTGACCGGCCATATGCCGCCGCCCGCCGCCGACTTCCTCCTGGACCAACTCGCCGCCCAGGCGCAACCGACCCCGGTCCTGCCGACCATCGAGCAGGTCACCGGCCGCCCCGCCCACACCTACGCCGAGTGGGTCGCCCATCGCGCCGCGGACTTCGGCGGCGGGCAGCGGGCCGAGGCGCGCGTGCACCTGTCCTGACGTATGCGGTCCCGCCCGGAACGTCGGGTGTACCTGCCGTGGCCCGCGGCCTCAGCTGTCGAAGTCGACGGTCAGGGAGTCGGACACAGCGTACGTCTGGCAGGTAAGGACATAGCCCGCGTCGACCTCGGACTGCTCGAGCGCGAAGTTGCGGCGCATCTCGGCCTCGCCGTCGCACACCAGCGCGCGGCAGGTGCCGCAGACACCGCCCTTGCACGCGAACGGCACGTCGGGGCGGGCCTGTTGGGCGCCCTCCAGGATGCTGCGGTCGCGGGGGAGCGGGGTGGTGGTCGTACGGCCGTCGAGGCTGATGGTCACCTCGCTGACGGGCCCTTCCGCGGGAGCGTCCGCGTGCCGCACCTCCCGTACCGGTTCGTCGTCCGCGAAGAACAGCTCCTGGTGGACACGGTCCTCGGCCACGCCGAGGCCGGCGAGGACGCCCTGCGCGTCACGGACCATGCCGTGCGGACCGCACAGCCACCAGTGGTCGGCGTCGGCGGTGTCGATCAGCGAGCCGACGAGGGCGGCGAGGCGGTCGGCGTCCAGGCGGCCGGAGAGCACCTCGGCCTCGCGCGGCTCGCGGGAGAGGACGTGCCCGAGCTGGAAGCGGGTCGGGAACCGGTCCTTGAGGTCGGCCAGCTCGTCGGCGAACATCACCGTGCTGCTGCGCCGGTTCCCGTAGAAGAGGGTGACGCGGGAGCGGTCGTCGGCGGCCAGGACCGAGGCGGCGATCGACAGCATCGGCGTGATGCCGGAACCGGCGGCGATCAGGACGTGATGGCCGGGCCGGGTGAGGTCGGGGGTGAACAGGCCGGTGGGGACCATCACCTCGACCTCGTCGCCGGGACGTACGTCGTTGACCAGCCAGGAGGAGAAGAGGCCGCCGGGGACGACACGCACGCCGATCCGCGGGCCGCTGCCCACCGGCGAGCAGATGGAGTACGAGCGGCGTTCGTCGCGGCCCTCGATCTCGCGCCGCAGCGTCAGGGACTGGCCCGGCGCGAACGCGAACTCCCCGGCCAGTGCGGCCGGGATGTCGAAGGTGACCGCGGCCGAGTCCTCGGTCAGCCGCTCGACCGCGGCGATCCGCAGCGTGTGGAACGCCGGGCGACGGCGGGCCGGGCCCGCCACCGGTGCGGCGGAGACAGCGGGGGCGGTGGTGGAGGCGGTCATCAGATCTCCTTGACCTGCTCGTACGGTTCCAGACAACTGCGGCAGCGGCGCAGGGCCCGGCAGGAGGTGGCCCCGAAGCGGGACGTCTCCTCGGTGTCGGCCGAGCCGCAGTACGGGCAGGGCACGACGCGCCGGGTCGGCGAAAGCACCAGCGGCAGCGGGCCGCCGCCTGCGTGCCGCGGGGCGGGACCGGGCGGCGCGATGCCGTGTTCCGTGAGCTTGCGGCGGCCCTCGTCCGAGATCCAGTCCGTCGTCCACGGCGGGTCGAGGACCGTCACTATGCGGACGTCGGCGAACCCGGCCGATTCCAGGCGCGCCGCCAGGTCGGCCCGCATCTCCGCCATCGCGGGACACCCGGAGTACGTCGGGGTGAGGGTGGCCGTCACCGAACCGTCCGTGCCGGTCTCCACCGCGCGCAGCACACCCAGCTCCGCCAGCGTGAGCATGGGCAGCTCCGGGTCGACCACCTCCGCGGCGACCCGCTCCGCGCTCACGGTCCCGGCCATCGTCCCGGTCCCGGTCATCGTCACCACGTGCCTTCCGGGTGGGCACGGGCCACGACCTGGAGCTCGGCCAGCAGCGGCTCCAGGTGCTCCGTACGGTCGCCGGCACGGCCGGAACCGGGAACCGGGGCCGCCGGCGAGTCCGTGAGCCCGGCGGCCACGGCCACCTGCGCGAGCACCGCACGCGTCGCCTCGGCCACCGAACGGGGCGAGACGCCGAAGCTCTCCGCGACCCCGTCCTCGTACAACTCCCCGAGCCAGGGCGCCAGTTCGTCCCAGGCGCCCTGCATGCGCCGGTGCGACTCCTCGGTGCCGTCGCCGAGCCGGACGACCCACTCGGCCGCGTACTGACGGTGGTACGCCAGTTCCTTGACGCCCTTGGCGGCCACGGCGGCAAGCACCGGGTCCGCGCAGCCGGTCAGCTGCTCGAACTGGGCGAGCCGCCAGGCGGACTGCACCAGGAGCCGGCCGACGCAGAACGCGAAGTCCCCGCCCGGCAGTTCGGCCAGGCGCACACTGCGGAACTCGTCCGCGTCACGGAAGTAGGCGTACGCGTCCTCGCCCCGGCCGCTGCCGTCGGCCTGACCGGCGCGGGAGTACAGCAGGCGGGCCTGCCCGAGCAGGTCGAGGCCGATGTTGGCAAGGGCGACCTCCTCCTCCAGCTCCGGCGCGCGGGTGCACCACTGCGCCAGCCGCTGCGCGCTGACCAGCGCGTCATCGCCCAGCGCCGTGCAGCAGGCGGCCAGCGCCCGGCCGTCGACGCCCTCGGACAGCGTGGTCGCCACCCCGTGCAGCGGGTCGGTGAAGCCCGTGCCGAACGCCCAGCGCGCATCACCGTCCACACCCTCGGTCCCGGAACCGTGCCCGGACCCGTCCCCGATCCCGGCCAGGGACAGGTACACGTGATCGTCACTCATGTCCGCTCCTGTTCCGGCTAGATGTGCGGGACATCCGCGGGGATGTCGTAGAACGTCGGGTGGCGGTAGATCTTGTCGCCGCTGGGCTCGAAGAAGGGGTCCTTCTCGTCGGGGGTGGAGGCGGCGATGCCGTCGCTGCGCATCGCCCAGATGCTGACGCCCTCGTTGCGGCGGGTGTAGAGGTCGCGGGCGTGGGTGAGCGCCATCCGGTCGTCGGCGGCGCGCAACGAGCCGACGTGCACATGGTTCAGTCCGCGCTTGCTGCGCACGAAGATCTCGTACAGCGGCCACTGGCCGTTCGTCCCGCTCATGCGGCGTGCTCCTTCTCTTGCTCTTCCCGGCGGGCCTGCTTGGCCGCGTGCGCCGCCGCTGCTTCGCGCACCCAGGCGCCTTCTTCGTGCGCCGCGCGCCGCCGGCCGATCCGCTCGGCGTTGCACGGACCGTCGCCCTTGATGACGCGCATCAGCTCGGTGAAGTCCGGCGTACCGAAGTCGTGACGGCCGCGCTCCTCGTTCCACCGCAGTTCGGGATCGGGGAGGGTGACGCCCAGCTTCCCGGCCTGTGGAACGGTCATGTCGACGAACCTCTGCCGCAACTCGTCGTTGGAGTGCCGCTTGATGCGCCAGGCCATCGACCGGGCCGAGTTGGGCGAGTCGTCGTCCGGCGGGCCGAACATCATCAGCGAGGGCCACCACCAGCGGTCGACCGCGTCCTGCACCATCGCCCGCTGCTCCTCGGTGCCGCGCATCATCGTCATGAGCAGCTCGTAGCCCTGGCGCTGGTGGAAGGACTCCTCCTTGCACACCCGCACCATGGCCCGCGCGTACGGACCGTACGAACTGCGGCACAGCGGCACCTGGTTGCAGATCGCCGCGCCGTCGACGAACCAGCCGATGACACCGACGTCGGCGAACGTCGGCGTCGGGTAGTTGAAGATCGAGGAGTACTTCTGGCGGCCGGAGATCAGCCGCTCGACCAGATCCTCCCGGTCCGCGCCGAGCGTCTCGGCCGCCGAGTACAGATACAGCCCGTGCCCCGCCTCGTCCTGCACCTTCGCGAACAGGATCGCCTTGCGGCGCAGGGACGGCGCACGCGTGATCCAGTCACCCTCCGGCTGCATCCCGATGATCTCGGAGTGGGCGTGCTGCGCGATCTGCCGGATCAGCGTCTTGCGGTAACCGTCCGGCATCCAGTCGCGTGGCTCGACCCGCTGGTCCCGGGCGATGGTGCGGTCGAACTGCTCCTGGAGGCGCTCGTCGGCGCCGTCCGGTGAGGAGGAAGTAGAGCTTGGCATGACCATCCTTAGAAACCGAACGTTCGGTCGGTCCTAGTCTCGGACACTTCGGCCTCCGTGGCAAGACCGACGACGGCGACGGCGACGGAGTCGGGGGCGGTGGCTTGTGGGGCGGGCACAGGAGTGGTGCCCGGGTCGTCGTCGCGCTCCGTGGGACTCGTCATCGGCTCGCCTTCTTCTCCAGGAACCGTGTCATCCGGTCCCTCTTGTCCTGGCCTTCGAACAGCACGGCCTGCGCCAGGTCGTCGGCGACCGGATGCGCTCCGGGCGCGTCGACCACGAGCTTGGTCAGCCGCAGCGCGGTCGCCGAGGAGCGCGCCATCCTGTCGATCACCGCATGCGCCCGCTCGACCAGCTCGTCCGCCGGCACGACCTCCATGACAAGCCCGGCGGCCAGCGCCGCCGCCGCGTCGAGGGTGCGCCCGGCCAGCAGCACCTGCTTGGCCACGGACTCGCCGACCAGCTCCGGCAGCCGCCAGGAGGCGCCGGCCGCGGCGAGGATGCCGAGGCCCGGCTCCGGATTGCCGAAGACCGCGTCGGGTCCGGCGATCCGGATGTCACACGCGTACGACAGCTCGGCGCCGCCGCCCAGTGCCCAGCCGTCCACCGCGGCGACGGTCGGCATCGGCAGCCGCCGCACCCGCTCGAACAGCCGGCTGTTGATGCCCCGCAGGGCGTCGTCGCGGCCGCGGGCCAGCAGCTCGGCGATGTCGGCGCCGCCCGCGAAGACCCCGCCGTGCCCGGTGAGCAGCAGCAGTCTGGGGTGGCGCTCCAGCGCGTCGCAGACGGAGTGCAGTTCGTCGATCATCCGCCCGCTGATCGCGTTGCGGGCCTCCGGGCGGTGCAGGGTCACCACGACCCGGTCGTCGCGCTCCTCGACGAGCAGCGTCTCGTAGCCCGCGCCACTGTTCTCGTACGTCCCGGTGTCGAGGCGGCGGGTGACCGCGAGTGCCTGCTCGGTCAGAACCTGGTGGCGGGCGAAGAAGTCGGGGCGCTGACTGGGGGTCTCGGACAAGACATTCCACCTCTTGACAGGCACTTCAGATGCTGATTGTTTAATCGCGTCGTAACGCTAACCGAATGTTCGGTCGGGCAGCAAGGGTGGTCGATGACCTGTGGACAACTCCGCATCCGCACAGCAGATGTTCGCCGCCGACGAGGCGTCCCGGCGGCTCGGCATCGAGCTGCTGGAAGCTCGTGAGGGAGCGGCGGAGGTGCGGATGACCGTCCGCGAGAACATGGTCAACGGACACGGCATCGCCCACGGCGGCTACGTCTTCCTGCTCGCCGACACGGCCTTCGCCTGCGCCTGCAACAGCCTCGGCCCGGTCACCGTGGCCGCGGGCGCGGACATCACCTTCGTGGCGCCCGCCGCGGAAGGCGACGTCCTGCGGGCGCGGGCCGAGGAACGCACCACCTACGGGCGGAGCGGAATCTACGACGTCAGCGTCCGGCGGGGCGAGGAAGTCATCGCGGAGTTCCGAGGGCGAAGCCGCGTGATCCGAAGTGTGGAGGAATGACGATGGGCAGCAACCTGATGGCCACGGCCGCCGCGGGACAGCGGCTCGGCCCCCCGCTCCCCGGCGAACTCCGGGACACCGGTGAGCGGTTGAGCCGGGAAGAGCTCAGGGAGCAGCAGCTCACCCGCCTCCGGGCCACGCTCCGGCACGCCTACGACAACGTCGAGCTGTACCGGAGGAAGTTCGACGCGGCCGGGGTACGGCCCGAGGACTGCCGCACCCTGGAGGACCTCGCACGCTTCCCGTTCACCACCAAGGCGGACCTGCGCGACACGTACCCCTTCGGGATGTTCGCCGTCCCCATGGCGGACGTCCGCCGCGTCCACGCCTCCAGCGGCACCACCGGCCGCCCCACCGTCGTCGGCTACACCGACAACGACCTGTCGATGTGGGCCGACGTCTTCGCCCGCTCGCTCCGTGCCGCGGGCGTCCGCCCCGGCCACAAGGTGCACAACTCCTACGGATACGGCCTGTTCACCGGCGGTCTCGGCGCCCACTACGGAGCCGAGCGGGCCGGCTGCACCGTCATCCCCGCCTCCGGCGGCATGACCGCCCGGCAGGTGCAGATCATCCAGGACTTCCAGCCCGAGGTCATCCTCGTCACCCCGTCCTACATGCTCACGCTCCTCGACGAGTTCGAACGGCAGGGCATCGACCCGCGCAGCACCTCGCTGCAGGTCGGCATCTTCGGCGCCGAGCCGTGGACCGAGGCCATGCGCCGGGAGATCGAGGAACGCATGGACATCCACGCCGTCGACATCTACGGGCTCTCCGAGGTCATCGGCCCCGGCGTCGCCCAGGAGTGCGTGGAGACCAAGGACGGGCTGCACATCTGGGAGGACCACTTCTTCCCCGAGGTCGTCGACCCGATCACCGGCGAGGCGCTGCCCGACGGGGAGGAGGGCGAGCTGACGTTCACCTCCCTCACCAAGGAAGCGCTGCCGGTCATCCGCTACCGCACCCGGGACCTGACCCGGCTGCTGCCCGGCACGGCCCGGGCGCCCTTCCGCCGGATGCAGAAGGTCACCGGACGCTGCGACGACATGATCATCCTGCGGGGGGTGAACGTCTTCCCCAGCCAGATCGAGGAGATCGTGCTCCGCACCCCCGGCGTCGCCCCGCACTTCCAGCTGGAGCTGAGCCGGCGCGGTCGGATGGACCACCTGACCGTACGGGTCGAGGCGCGCCCCGGCGTCGGCGCCGACCGGCGTCCGGCAGCCGCCGCGGAGATCGCCAAGGGCGTCAAGGACGGCGTCGGCGTCAGCGTCTCGGTCGACATCGTGGACCCGGAGACCCTGATGCGCTCGATCGGCAAGATCAAGCGCATCGTCGACAACCGGGACCGGGACTGAGTCGGATGGGATCCGGGGCGCCGTAATGTCTCGCGGCACCGACAGCCTCCCGTATCGGTAGCCCGCGGCATCGCTAGCCTGCGTCAGCATGACGACGCGCGCCTGGATCCTGCCCGTGCTGCTGGTGCTCTGCGGCTCAATCGCTGTGACGGGGCTGACCCTTGAGGGGAGCCCCGGCGCGGCTGCCGCATTCCTGCTGGTGTTCGTGCTGCTCGCAGGCGTGAACTCGCCGCTGATCTTCCCCAGGTCGATCGGCGCGCTGGAGGCACAGCGCCGCAGCGCGGCCGACGGCCGGCCGATCGTCTTCTGGCGGCCGGGCTGCAAGTTCTGCATACGACTGCGCATCCGGCTGGGCCGCCGCGCCGGCCAGTTGTACTGGGTCGACATCTGGCGGGACCCGGCCGGAGCCGCAGCCGTCAGGGCAGCCAACGATGGCAACGAGACCGTACCGACCGTCGTCGTGGCGGGCCGCCCGCACACCAACCCCGATCGTGGATGGGTGCGCGAGCAACTCCCTCCGTCCGCGTGACCGGGAGCGGTGCCGGGGTTGCACACCGTTATCGGTTGACGACCGACAGTTCACCTGCACCGGCCGGTAGCCCGAAGTCGGTGAATCTGCACATCGAATGCGCAACTGCGGCACGGTGTGTGGTGGTTGTGTACGCGAGGCTGTCGGATAGCGCCCTGTTGGTGTGGAGTGTCCCGTTCGAAAATGAGGGCGCAATATGAAGCACCTCCCTCCGCGTCGTCACATGTGGAGAAGGTGCCTCCAATTCGTGACCGGACCCGCACAGGTAAGTAACCCGGGCATTCAACTGCCGTGGGGCGAGCTCGGATTGCTTGGATGCCCCGCACGCTCCGTGGTTTGATCCATTGCGCCGCCAGGGTTCGCGCCAAGGTTTCCGAAAGGGAACGTCGCACCCCGGGTGGCTGCGGGCCTCCGCCTGTCCCCCGGCGGTGGTCCTCCCTTGTGAAACACCCATGCGAAGGGAAGTTTTTCCTCATGAACTCCGCTCCCCAGGTTCACACCGCCGAGCTGTCCGACGCCGAGCTCGACAACGTCTCCGGTGGCCTGAGCCCGCACGCCGGCCTCACCGCCGGCCCCCTGTCGCTGAGCGACGCGGATGTGCTGGCGCAGGCCGGCATGGTCCAGAACGAGGCCATCGGCGCCCTCAGCCAGTTCCACCAGGCGGGCGTCGCCGTCTCCTTCTGAGCATCGGCCTGACCGGCGCAGGCTGTATGACACGGTGAAGCTCCTGGCGGGCACGGGGTCCTTGAACAAGGTGACCCGTGCCTGCCGGGAGCTTTGCTCTGTACCCTCTGGGCATGCCGGATGTGGATCTTCAAGCGCTGTATGCCGAGTTCGAGGCGAAGGCGCTTCCCGGGGCGTGGACCGAGTGGGTGCACGGTGGCCTGCCCGTCGTCGGCAACGCGGCCGGGCATGCGGTCGTACTCGCGGCGTCCGGCGAATTCTGGGACGACGACGACGGTTCGGCGGCCGGGGCGGCGCGGGAGCGACTTGCTTCCGTGTGCCGCGATTACGAGGCCGCAGCGGCTGCCGCCTGGGGCACCCCGCATGCGGTGGACATCACGCCCCGGCTCGCGCGGGGTGAGGAGTCACCGTTCACCGAGCTGCTGCTGGAACAGGGGACAACCAGAGGGATCTTCTGGGACCGCGGTGACCGCGCGCTCGGCCTGGCCGTGTCCCAGATGGACAAGGAAACGGCGATCCAGGTCATCGCGTTCATCGTGCCGACCGGCGAACTTACGGGGTAGGCCCGGCAGCTGAAGCGTCCCGCGCGAGGACGTCGAGGGCGTCGAGGGAGCGGCTGTGACGGCAGCTCGGCTCAGAAGTCCAATGTGTGCGGCAGTCCAAGCTGGTAGCGCGTCCGGTCGACGGCCTTGAGTGCCGCGAACCCCGGGGGCTCGGCCCCGGCGAAGAGGCGGACCTCGTCGGCTCCGTCGGCGCCCGCCGCGGCCAGGACGCCGTTCGCGGCGCGGCGGCCCGCCTCGTTCGCGGTCTCCATGCACGTGAAGTCCACGTTGCTGTACGTGCGGACGTGGTCGCCGGCGAGGAAGAGGTTGGGGACGGCCGTCACGGCCTCGGCGCGCAGTTCCCAGGACGAGACGTCATTGAGGAAGTACGTGTCGTCGTTGGCGAGTTGGCCGTCCGCGGCGCGGGTGACGGCCGGGTCGAGGAACCACGAGTGCACACTGCCGTCGGGCAGGACGACGTCCCCGTCGCCCTCCAGACCCGCCTTCAACTGCGCCCACACCTCCTCGGCGATCTCCTTCGGGGTGCACCGACGGGCGGGCCGCCCGTACAGCATGCCCGGTGTCTCCCAGTCGGAGATGACGACGGACAGGGAGTCGGCCGCCACCCCGTCGCCCCAGGTCCCGGTGAAAGGGTCCGACCAGAAGCGGGACTGCCCGACCGGGCACAGTGCCCACGGCGAGTCCATGAGGCTGAGATGGGCGAGCGGCCCGCGGAACGTCTCCTTCAGGTAGAAGACGATGCCCTGGCACCACGTCGTGCGCAGCCGGTCCATCGCGGCGAGGCGCGGATCGGCCGCCCGGATCTCCGCGGACCACAACTGCCGTACGCGGTCCAGGGGGAGGGCCGCCACGAACCAGTCGGCGTCGATGCGGGCGGGCCCGGCCGCCGTACGCGCGTGGGCCGCGGCGATGCGTCCGTCCGGGCCGAGTTCGAGGGACTCGACGTGATGCCCGGTGACGAAGCGGACCCCGAGCGACTTCAGGTGGCGCACCCACGGGTCGATGAAGCGTTCGCTGGTGGGGCCGTCGAGGATCCGGTCGAAGGGCCCGTCGGGTCCCATCCCGAGCAGTGCGTAGAGGATCTTCGAGATGCCCTGCCCACAGGTCCGTGCGCTGGCGGTCTCGGGGCGCAGTGCCTGGATGACCTTCGCCGAGCCGCCCCACATCACGCGGTAGAACTCCGACTTGCCCGCCGCCTCGATGAACTCCAGCCACTGCGTGTGCTCCCACTGCCCGAACTGCCGCTCGTCGCAGCTCGTCATGAGGATCGCCAGCTTGCGGGCCAGCAACACGACCTCCTGCGGCAGGAGTTGGGGCATGATCCGCAGCAGTCCCTCCAGGACGGCGGGCAGTGTGCCGGGGTCGAGGGTGCGGGGGCTCGGCGGCAGCGTGGGCAGGAACAGGCTGCCCTTGCCGTCGTTCCTGTTGAACGCGAGGTAGGGGACGGTGGTCAGGTTGTCCCAGACGCCATGGGCCCGGTCTCCGAACGGGACGCGGCGCATCGTGTCGGGGAGGTTGGTGTAGAAGCCGAAGAACCCCCGGTGCCCGTGCTCGCCCTGCAGGTCACGGCGGCCGCCGGTGGCGGTGCCCGGCACGGGGAAGCTGCGCGCCTTGCCACCCCATTCGGCGCGCCGGTCGTACACGGTGACGTCGAAGCCGCGCTCCGCCAGTTCGTGCGCGGCGGTCAGCCCGCCGACGCCGCCACCGAGCACGGCCACGCTCGTACGGGTCCGTTGTGCCGCAGTCGCCCGGGCCGGCCGCAACCCGAGCGCTCCCGCCGCCGCCAACGACCCGCCAAGGCCCAGCACTTGCCTGCGTCCCGGCATCGCGCCCTCCCCGTTTGCTGCGCCGGACAATGGTGCCCGCCGAGACGGTATGGGGGGCCGGCGCGAGAGCGGAACGAGCGGCCGGGGATGTTCGCAGGGTTCACACGTCCCGGCTACTTCGCTTCGGCGCCGTACCGCGCGTCGATCTCGGTGATCAGGGTCTCGATACGGGTCCTGATCTCGTCGCGGATCGGGCGCACGGAGGCCACGCCCTTGCCCGCCGGGTCCTCGAGCGCCCAGTCGAGGTACTTCTTGCCGGGGAAGACCGGGCAGGCGTCGCCGCAGCCCATGGTGATGACGTAGTCCGACGCCTGGACGGCCTCCGTCGTGAGGATCTTCGGGTTCTGGCCGGAGATGTCGACGCCGGCCTCCGCCATGGCCTCGACCGCCGCCGGGTTCACCTGGTCACCCGGGAGCGACCCGGCGGAACGGACCTCGATCCGGTCGCCCGCGAGGTGGCCGAGGAATCCGGCGGCCATCTGCGAGCGGCCGGCGTTGTGGACGCAGACGAAGAGCACGGAGGCGATCGGGGAGGAGGGCATCGGATCTTCCTTCGTGGCGTGAAGCGAGCGGTGAGAGCGAGCGGTGGGGGTGGTGCAGGGGCCGACCGGGCCGGGCTCCGACCAGGCCGGGCGATGTGAAAGTATCAGCCCATGCTGACTTCAGTCGACGCTGATGTGATCCGGGTCCTGGGTGACCCGCTCCGCCTGAAAATCGTCACCCTGCTCGCCCGGGAGACGCTCTGCACGACGCACCTCGTGGCGGAGACCGGAGCCAGGCAGACCAACCTCTCCAACCACCTCAAGGTGCTGCGCGAGGCGGGCCTTGTCGAGACGGAGCCGTGCGGCCGCTTCACCTACTACAAGCTGTGCCCCGAGGTCCTGGCCGGCCTGTCCGAACAGTTCGCCGAGCTCGCCGCGTCGGCCCGTGCCGCCGCCGGAAACAAGAGGCCCTGCTGATGAGCCGCACCGACACCTCCACCCCGCGGACCGACCAGGGCGCGGCGGTGTCCGGCGCCGGCGTCGTCGCCAAGCTCTCCACCCTCGACCGCTACCTCGCCGTGTGGATCCTCATCGCCATGGGCGTCGGCCTGGGTCTCGGGCGCCTGATCCCGGGCCTGAACGACGCCCTGGCGAAGGTCGGGATCGGTGGCGTCTCCGTGCCGATCGCACTCGGCCTGCTCGTGATGATGTACCCGGTCCTCGCGAAGGTCCGTTACGACCGTCTGGACACCGTCACCGGCGACAAGAAGCTGATGGTGTCGTCGCTGGTCATCAACTGGCTCGTCGGCCCGGCCGTGATGTTCGCCCTGGCCTGGATCTTCCTGCCGGACCTGCCCGAGTACCGCACCGGCCTGATCATCGTCGGCCTCGCCCGCTGCATCGCCATGGTCATCATCTGGAACGACCTCGCGTGCGGGGACCGCGAGGCGGCGGCCGTCCTGGTCGCCCTGAACTCGGTCTTCCAGGTCGTCGCGTTCGGCCTGCTGGGCTGGTTCTATCTCGACCTGCTGCCGAAGTGGCTGGGCCTGGGCGACGGTCGGAGCCTGGACATCTCGATGGGGAAGATCGCGCTGAACGTGGTCATCTTCCTCGGCGTCCCGCTGGTCGCGGGTTTCCTCACGCGCCGCGTCGGCGAGAAGAGGCTCGGCCGTGAGACGTACGAGTCCGGCTTCCTTCCGAAGATCGGCCCCTGGGCCCTGTACGGCCTGCTCTTCACGATCGTCATCCTCTTCGCCCTCCAGGGGAGGACGATCACCTCGCAGCCGGTGGACGTGGTCCGGATCGCGCTGCCGCTGCTGGTCTACTTCGCCGTGATGTTCTTCGGCACGTTCCTCCTGGGCAAGGGCCTCGGCCTCGCCTACGACCGCACCGCGACGCTCGCCTTCACGGCGGCCGGGAACAACTTCGAGCTGGCCATCGCGGTCGCCGTCGCCACCTTCGGTGTCACGTCGGGCCAGGCCCTGTCCGGCGTCGTCGGCCCGCTCATCGAGGTGCCGGTGCTGATCGGTCTGGTCCACGTCGCGCTGGCCTGGCGCAAGAAGTTCGACGCCCGCGGCGCGGTGACGACGGGCTCCTGACCTGCGCGGCGTGGGTGGGGTCCCGCCCCGGTGGCGGCCGGTGCGGGGCCGGCGGTTCAGCCCCGGGTGCCGAGCATCTGCCCCATCGCGGCAACCATCGACGGCTCCACGCGGTAGTAGACCCAGGTGCCGCGGCGCTCCGACGTGAGCAGCCCGGCGTCCTTGAGCTTCTTCAGGTGGTGGGAGACGGTCGGCTGTGAGACGCCGACGTCGGAGATGTCGCACACGCAGGCCTCGCCGCCTTCGTGCGAGGCGACCAGCGAGAACAGCCGCAGCCGGACCGGGTCCCCGAGCGCCTTGAACATCGCGGCCGTGCGGACCGCCTCCTCGGCGCTGAGGGGCCGCTCGGTCAGCGGCGGGCAGCAGGGCGTGACGTCAGGCTGCTGCAGGGGCAGCGTCTCCACGTTCGACATACGTCTATGTTGACATGCGTCGAATCAAAGGCGGCGGGCCGAGATCCTGGGCGTCGTCGGCGCGGTCGTGACGCCCGGGCGATCTGTGGGCCCGAGGAGTTAAATGACTGATAGGTGAGCTGTGTTCCGGGCTGCGGGAAGGTGGGTTCTGCGCCGTTCCGCAGGAAGCGAGGGCGTCGTGGCTGCTCCGAGGAACAGCGGGAAGTGGCTGACGGGGGCCCTGAGTGCGTCCTTCCGCGCGCCGCCCGACGACGTGTTCGCGCTCGTGACCGACCTCGACCGGCTTCCGGAGTGGAACCGCGCCGTGACGAAGGTGCTGGACCGGCCCGCGGCGCTCGCACCCGGCGCCGAGTGGGTCGTCAAGGTAAGGCCGGCCGGGCTGCCGTCGTGGCGGAGCCGGTCGTGGCTGGAGGAACTCGATCCGCAGCGCCGCGTCTTCCGGCACCGTTCCAAGGCCGACGACAAGAATCCGTCCCACGCCGAGTGGCTCTGGCAGGTCGACGAGGAACCGGAGGGGTCCCGCCTCACCGTCAGCTGGGAGCTGCATCCCATGACGGCGGGCCGGAAGTTCCTGGCGGCCCCGCTGCGCGGGCGCATGCTGGTGACAACGGAGGTGCCGGACTCGCTCGCCGCGCTCGCGCGCATGCTCGCCTCCGGCGAGTGATTGGTCCTGTCGCGCCACCCGGGCCGGGCCGGCGCCTTGGCGAGAGGAGGCTCAGATGCACGCCTCGATCCTGCGGGCGGCCCCGACCGAGACCTCGGCCCCGTCGCTGACCCTACGGGCGGCCCCGACCCCGGCCCCGATGCGGAGCCACGGCCGCCGCGCCCGGAAAGTGATCGAGACCAGCTGTCCCGGGGCCGGGTGCTCGTGATGGCGGGCATCGACCGAGGCGCTCGCCCGCGGCAGCCGCACCGTCCCGACCTGCACGAACGTCTGCGTGCCGAGCTCGGCCGGATCGACGAGCAACTGCGGTCCCTGCTCGATGTCATGGACCGGCTCCAGGGCCTGCTCGACGCGGTGGTGTCCATCAGCCGGGAGGTCGAGCTGCCCGCGGTGCTGAACCGCATCGTGACCACTGCCATGGAACTGGTGGGCGCCCGCTATGGGGCACTCGGCGTGCTCGACGAGTCCGGGGGTCACCTGGAGCAGTTCATCGCCGCCGGCCTGTCCGAACAGGAGCGCGCCGCTCTGGGCGAGACCGGATACCCGCGCGGTCTGGGGGTTCTCGGGCACCTGATCCACCACCCCGAGCCCCTGCGCGTGGAGAGCATCCTGTCCCATCCGGCGTCCACCGGGTTCCCGCCGGGCCACCCTCGCATGCGTACCCTGCTCGGCGTCGCGATCAGTGTCCGCGGTGAGATCTACGGAGACCTCTACCTCTCCGAGCGCCGCGACGGACAGCCTTTCGACGCCCGCGACGAGAACGTCGTCGTCGCCCTGGCCGGTGCCGCCGGGATCGCGATCGAGAACGTCCGCCTCTTCGAGCGCGTACGCGAAGGGGCCGAGCAGTTCCAGCGGCTTCTGCTGCCCACGCTTCCCGACCTGCGGCCTTTCACCGCGGCCGCCATCTACCGGCCCGCGACCGAGCCCAGCCAGCTCGGCGGTGACTGGTACGACGCGATCCCGCTGCCCGGAAACGTCGTGGCGGTCGTCATCGGTGACGTCGTCGGTCACGATCTGCGGGCCGCGGCGTCCATGGCCTCCACCCGCAACATGCTGCGCGCCCTGCTGTTCGAACGGGTCAGCGCACCCGGTGCCGTCCTCGCCCAGCTCGACCGCACACTCCAGGCCATCACGAGCAACCCCGTCACCACCACGACACTGGCCCGTATCGAACCGTCCGGTCCGGGCTGGCGCCTCCACTGGAGCACCGCGGGCCACGTCCCGCCCCTGCTGATCGTCCCCGGGCACGGGGCGGAATCCCTCTTCGCCGAGCCGGGGCTGCCGCTCGGGGTCGACGCGGACCAACCCCGCCCCGACCACTTCCGCTATCTGCCCCCCGGCTCCACCGTCGTCTTCTTCACGGACGGGCTGATCGAACACCCCGCCCGGTCGATCGACGAGAGCCTCGACGAGCTCGCCGGCCTCGCCACCGAGTACGCCGCCCTGCCCCTGCCGGAACTCGTCCAGGCGCTGGCCGATCACCACCCCAGCGACGGTCACGACGACATGGCCGTCCTCGCCCTGCGCACCCCGCCGGCCTGACCTCCGGTCCGTCCCGATCACCCCGCCGACCGTGCCATGGAGGATCCGCGGGAAGCGGCGGATGATGGATCACGGAGCGATGTCGAAGCGGAGGTCGCCCCATGACGGTCGCCCGGCGTGAACGGCTCCGGCGCGGCGCATCGGCCGCCCTGGACATCTGTGTCGTGGCCGCGGCCTACTACGGCTCGGCCAAGCTCGGACTGCTCCAGCAACTGGTGCGCGGCCAGGTCACCCCGCTGTGGCCGCCGACAGGTATCGCCCTGGCGAGCCTGCTCCTGCGCGGCCCGCGCGTCTGGCCCGGGATCGCGCTCGGCGCACTCCTCGCCAACGTCACCCTCGGGCCGTCGCCGCCGGCCGTGCTCGCCATCGTCGTCGGAAACACCCTCGCGCCCGTCTGCTCGTACGCGCTGCTCCGGCGCGTGGGATTCCGCGTCGAACTGGCCCGCTTGCGGGACGTGCTCGCCCTGATCTTTCTCGGCGCGTTCACAGGCATGCTGGTCAGCTCCACGATCGGCAGCGGGACCCTGGCCCTCGCCGGTGTGGTGGGCGCCCACGGGTTCTGGCCGACGTGGTCGGTCTGGTGGACCGGCGACGCGATGGGTGTCCTCGTGGTGACGCCGGTGCTGCTCGTTCTCCGCTCGGCCCGCCTGCCGAAGGAAGCTCCGCCGGCCCGTTGGGTGGAGGGGTTCCTGCTCGTCGCGGCCACCGCCTGCGTCGGAGTCGTCGCGAGCGCCAGCGCGCCGCTCCTGTTCCTGGGCTTCCCCCTGCTGATCTGGGCGGCCTTCCGCTTCCAGCTGGCCGGCGCCGCACCCTGCGCCCTGGCCGTGTCCACCTTCGCGATCGTCGCCGCGGCCCGGGGGTCCGGCCCGTTCGCCGGTCACGATCTGCTCACCAACATGATCACCCTGCAGGCGTTCAACGGTTCCTCCGCGCTGACCGCCCTGCTCGTCGCGGCGGCCGTCAGCGAGCGCAACCAGGCCCATCAGGAGATCTCGCGCGCCTGCGGGTACCTCGCCGAGATGGTGGACAAGATCGCCGCGGGTGGCTACCAGGCGACGCTCCCCCTCTCCGTCGGTTCCGTCGATGCCGTCGATGAGACGGATACCGACGGAGAGAAGAAGAAGGTCAGGGCCAAAGAGGAGAACAAGCGGGGGGAGCGCGGCGGACGCACCGGAAGAGCCGTGTGACTGGCGGGGTGCTGGGACCCGTACCTCAGGTCGTCGGCACCGTCACCCCGGCGCCCGCCGGACCGCTGTCCTCGGGGGACGCTTCCGCCGGGCCCAGCGGGCGGTCCTCCCACACCTGGGCCTCCCAGCCGAGCTCGGGCGAACCGGAGAGGACGACGACGCCCGTGTTGCGCAACGGGTGGCTCGACGCATGGTCCACGTCCACGTTGTCCGCGCGGGCGGCCACCCACATCCGGACCGCGGCGCCGTGGCTGACCATCGCCACCGTCCGCGCGCCCGACGCGGCCGCCTCGGCGACGACGGAGTCGAAGCGGCCGAGCGCCTCCACGCCGTTCTCACCGCCGGGCATCCGGCGCTCGACGTCGCCCGCCGACCAGGCGAAGGCGGTGGCCAGATACGCGGCGGCTGCTTCCTCGTCCCCGCGCATCTCCAGGTCACCGGCGGCCAGTTCGCGGATGCCGTCCCGCACCTGGACCTCGAGGCCCGTCGCGGCGGCGAGCGGTGCGGCGGTGAGCTGAGTGCGCAGCAGCGTCGACGCGTACAGGGCTTCGATCTTCTCGGTGGCCAGCGCCTGCGGCAGTGCGACCGCCTGCTCCTGCCCGAGCGGCGTCAGCCCCGGACCAGGCACGGCGGTGTCCAGGAGGTGCTTGAGGTTGGACGGGGTCTGGCCGTGACGTATGAGCAGCAGGCGCATGCAGGGGGCTACTTTCCGGTTGCCGGGCTTTCGTGGGTGGGGCATGTTCTTCCATCTTGGGGGAGTGCCCACCTGTGCCGCCACCAGGGTGGTGTAAGGCGGGTGGGCCGGATTTAGTCAGGGCGAAAGGGGTGAAAACGCTAGACTCGCGCACCCCGACAGCTGGTGGGAGGCCGGAATGCGGCGGTGGGCCGAGTTCGTTGTGCGGCATCGCAAGGCGGTGGTGGCCTTCTGGGGGCTCGTCCTGGTGGCCGGTGTGCTGCTCGCGGGGCGGACGGCGGGCCGGCTGACGACCGACTTCTCGTTGCCCGGGCAGCCGGGCACGGTGACGGCGCACAAGATCGAGCGCACCTTCGGCAGCGGCGGTGACACCAGTCCGTATCTGGTGACGGTCACGATGCCGGCCGGGCAGACGGTCACCGGCCATGAGGCCGACGTCGGCCGGGTGTTCACGGCGGTCGGGGGAGCCGTCCCGGGCCTGCGCGTGATCGACGAGGCGAACACCGGCGACAAGGCCTTCCGGACGAAGGACGACCGCACCGCCTACGCACTCGTCTTCTACCGGTTCAACCCGTCACCGAGACAGCGGCTGCTCACCGAGCCCGTCCACGCGGCGGCGCAGCACGCCATGCCGGCCGGCGCGACCGTCGGCGTGACGGGCCAGGACGTGCTGGCCTCCGGAGGCGACGACAGCGGCGGGCCGGGCGTGCTCGGGGAGACCCTGCTCGGAGCCGTCGGCGCGCTCGCCGTACTCGCCTTCGTGTTCGCGTCCTTCCTCGCGCTGCTGCCGCTCGTGGTGGCCGCGGTGTCCATCCTCGCCACGTTCGTGATGCTGCTGCCCCTCACGTATGCGACCGATGTGTCGTTCATCGTGCAGTTCCTCGTCGCCCTCATCGGCCTCGGCGTCGCGATCGACTACTCGCTGCTGTTCGTCACCCGCTGGCGCGAGGAGCGCGACCGCGGCCGGGACAATCACGAGGCCGTCGTCGTCGCGATGGAACGGGCCGGCCACGCGGTGGTGTTCAGCGGTGTGACGGTCGCCATCGGCCTGCTCGCCCTGGTCGTCCTGCCGGTCCCGTTCATGCGCAGCATGGGGTACGGCGGAGCGCTCATCCCGCTGGCCAGCGTCATGACGACGCTCACCCTGACGCCCGCGATCCTGGGCGGCATCGGACCACGGGTCGACTGGCCCAAGCTCCGCCACGAGAACCGGGCGAGCCGCTTCTGGCGCCGGTGGACCGCCGCCGTGGTGCGGCACCGCTGGATCGCGGCGGTCGGCGCGCTGGCCGGGCTCGCCGCTCTGATCGCGGTCTTCCTCGGCGTCAAGATCGGCCTCGCCTCCTCCGCGTCGCTGGCCAGGAGCGGACCGGCGTACACGGCCCTGGAGACGCTGGAGCGCGGCGGCGTACCCACCGGCGCGCTGACCCCGATGGAGGTCCTGGTCCGCGCCGACCGGGCCGGACCGGTCGCCGCCCGCCTGGCCCGGGTCGACGGCGTCAGCGGAGTGGTCCATGCCTCCGGACCGGCCGGCAACCGGGGCGGACAGAGCATCGTCGTGGTCATCCCGGACGGCGAGACCGTCAACTCCAAGAGCGTCGGCGTCGTCAAGCGGGTCAAGAGCGTCTCGGACGGCCTGCCCGGAGTCGTCGGCGTGGCCGGCATCGGCGCAGCGCAGATCGATTTCCTGCACGCCGTGTACGGCAACTTCCCGCTGATGCTCACGATCATCGCGCTGCTCACCTACGTGCTGCTCGCCCGCGCCTTCCGGTCCCTCCTGCTACCGCTCAAGGCGGTGCTGCTCAACCTGATCTCGCTGGCGGCGACGCTCGGACTGATGGTGATCTTCTGGCAGCACGGCCACGGCTCGGAGGCGGTCTTCGGCATCGCCGCCACGGGGGCCATCACCTTCTGGATCCCCCTCATGGTCTTCGCGTTCCTGTTCGGACTCTCGATGGACTACGAGGTGTTCATCCTGTCCCGCATCCGCGAGGAGTACGACGCCGGGCACTCGACGAACGACGCCGTCATCGAGGGCATCGGACGCACCGGCCGGCTCGTCACCAGCGCCGCACTCATCCTCTTCCTCGCCTTTGCCGCGCTCGCCTCCGGCCCCGGCACCGACCTCAAGACCCTCGCCACCGGACTCGGTTTCGGCATCCTCCTGGACGCGACGGTCGTGCGGATGCTGCTCGTCCCGTCCCTCGTGTCCCTCTTCGGCCCGTGGAACTGGTACCTGCCCCGCTGGGTGGCCCGCCCCCTGCGCGTCAAGCCGTCCTACCCGCACCCGGAGCGGGACGGGCGATCCGGTAGCCAGGGGCGGGAACCGGCCCGGGCCTAGTCCGGAGCCGTGTGCCGGATCGCGGAGATGTCGAACTGGAGGCGGACCTTCTCGCTCACCATGGAGCCGCCGGCCTCCAGACGCTGGTTGTAGACCAGGCCCCAGTCCGTGCGGTCGATCGTGGTGGTGCCGTCGAAGCCGGCCCGCTCGTAGCCGAACGGGTCGAGGACCGAGCCCAGGTAGTCGAGCTGCATCTCGACGGGCCGGGTCACGTCGCGGATGGTCAGGTCGCCCGTCATGCGGAACGTCCCCCCGCCCTCGTGGACGGTGGACGTGCTGCGGAACACCATCTCCGGGTAGCGGCGCGCGTCGAAGAAGTCGCGCCCGACGAGGTGCGCGTCCCGCTGCTCCACGCCCGTGTCGACGCTGGCGATCCGGATGACGATCTCGGCGCGGGACTCGGAGGGCCGGGCCCCGTCGAAGTACAGCGTGCTGTCGTAGTCACCGAAGGCGCCGCGGACCGTCGTGACCATCGCGTGCCGTACGGAGAAGCCGATGCGGCTGTGCGGGCGGTCGATGGTCCACTGCCCCGTCAGGGCGCGCAGCGCCGGATCGAGTGCGCCGCCCGGGGCCGCGCTCCCGGGGAAGGGCGTGCGCGGGCCGGCAGCCGAGGTCGGCTCGAGGGTCGCGGACTGGCGACGGCTGAAGATTCCCATGATGTGTCGTCGTCTCCTTCGGGTTGATCACCATGTGTTATCACGGGGCTGGTAAAGGCTCCGCAGCGAGATGGGAGGTCTCGCCCGAGTTATCTGCGCCTGCCTGCAAAGATGCACAGAATAAGCACGGATGTGGAGGCACTGTCGGGTGGCCGGACGTCACACAGGGTCACATGGTCCGGAGGGTTCTCTCCGTCAGGGGGGACCGTTTGAACGATCAAAGTTGCGACGGGTTAGCATATGAGCGCCGCCTAGCTCGAAAGATATTCCTGTGACTGTCAAAGACGACTCGTTCACCAACTGGAAGAACCGCGAGGAGATCGCGGAGTCGATGATTCCGATCATCGGGAAGATGCACCGGGAGAGGGACGTCACCGTCCTGATCCACAGCCGCTCCTTGGTGAACAAGTCGGTGGTGAGCATCCTCAAGACCCACCGGTTCGCCCGCCAGATCGTCGGCGAGGAGCTGTCGGTCACCGAGACGATGCCGTTCCTGCAGGCACTCACCACGCTCGACCTCGGTCCCTCGCAGATCGACATCGGCATCCTCGCCGAGGACTACCGGGCCGACAGCCGCGGCCTCTCCGTCGAGGCCTTCACCGCCGAGGCCGTCGCCGGCGCCACGGGTGAGAACAAGATCGAGCGCCGCGACGGACGCGACGTCGTCCTGTACGGCTTCGGCCGCATCGGCCGCCTCGTCGCCCGTCTCCTCATCGAGAAGGCCGGTTCGGGCAACGGTCTGCGCCTGCGCGCGATCGTCGTCCGCGGGGGTGGGGACCAGGACCTCGTGAAGCGCGCCTCGCTGCTGCGCCGCGACTCGATCCACGGCCAGTTCCAGGGCACGATCACGGTCGACGAGGCGAACAGCACCATCGTCGCCAACGGCAACGAGATCAAGGTCATCTACGCCAACGACCCCTCCGAGGTCGACTACACGGCGTACGGCATCAACGACGCCATCCTGATCGACAACACGGGCAAGTGGCGTGACCGCGAGGGCCTGTCGAAGCACCTGCGTCCCGGCATCGACAAGGTCGTCCTGACCGCTCCGGGCAAGGGCGACGTCCCGAACATCGTGCACGGCGTCAACCACGACATGATCAAGCCCGACGAGCAGATCCTGTCCTGCGCCTCCTGCACCACCAACGCGATCGTCCCGCCGCTGAAGGCCATGGACGACGAGTACGGCGTGCTGCGCGGCCACGTGGAGACCGTCCACTCGTTCACCAACGACCAGAACCTGCTGGACAACTACCACAAGGCCGACCGCCGTGGCCGCTCCGCGCCGCTGAACATGGTCATCACCGAGACCGGTGCCGCCTCCGCCGTCGCGAAGGCGCTGCCCGACCTCAAGGCCCCGATCACCGGCAGCTCGATCCGCGTCCCCGTCCCGGACGTCTCGATCGCCATCCTGAGCCTGCGCCTGGGCCGCGAGACCAGCCGTGACGAGGTCCTCGACTACCTCCGTGACGTCTCGCTGCACTCGCCGCTGAAGCGCCAGATCGACTTCACCACCGCGCCCGACGCCGTCTCCATGGACTTCGTCGGCTCGCGCCACGCGTCCATCGTCGACGCCGGTGCCACCAAGGTCGACGGCGACAACGCGATCCTCTACCTGTGGTACGACAACGAGTTCGGCTACTCGTGCCAGGTCATCCGCGTCGTCCAGCACGTCTCCGGGGTGGAGTACCCGACCTACCCGGTCCCGACGGTCTGACCGTCCGGGCGGAACAGCCCTGAACGACCCGAGGGGGTCCGGCCGTCGACACGGCCGGACCCCCTCGGTCTTGCGTCAGAACGCGTCGTCGTCAGGACGCGTCCCTCGTCAGAACGCGTCCTCCGGAAGGTCCACCGCCGTCCTGTCCAGGCTCTCCAGAAGCGTGAACTGGGTCCCGCTCTTCGGCAGTTCATGGCGGAGGAAGTAGCGGCAGGCGCCGCGCTTGCCCTCGTGGAACGGCTCGGTTCCGGGCGCCGCCGCGAGGAACTGCTCCAGCCACATCCAGGCGACGACGACGTGCCCGACGGCTTCGAGGTAGACGCTCGCGTTGGCCAGGGCGGTCTCCGGGTCGCCGGTCGACCACAGGCGCTGGGTCACGGCCACCGCGCGCCGCACGGAGGCGTCGAGCAGGGCGCCGAACTCGGCTGCCTCGCCCCCGAGTTCGGCCGCTCGCGCAGTCGTCGCCGTGATCCGCTCGACGAGCAGCCGCAGCCCGGCCCCGCCGTCCATGACGACCTTGCGGCCGAGGAGGTCGAGCCCGTGGATGCCGTGCGTGCCCTCGTGGATGGGGTTGAGGCGGTTGTCGCGGTAGAACTGCTCGACGTCGTACTCGCGCGTGTAGCCGTAGCCTCCGTGCACCTGGATGGCGAGGCTGTTGGCCTCCAGGCACCACTGTGACGGCCAGCTCTTGGCGATCGGGGTGAGGACGTCGAGCAGCAGCCGCGCGGCGTCGCGGGCCTCGGGGGAGCCGCCCGTGTGCTGCTCGTCGAGCAGCCGGCCGCAGTACAGGGTGAGCGCCAACGCGCCCTCGACGTAGGCCTTCTGGGCCAGCAGCATCCGGCGGACGTCGGCGTGCGCGAGGATCGGGACCTGGGGTGCCGCGGGGTCCTTGGCGGTTACGGGACGGCCCTGCGGGCGGGTGCGGGCGTAGTCGAGGGCGTGCAGGTAGCCGGTGTAGCCGAGGGCGGTGGCGCCCAGGCCGACTCCGATGCGGGCCTCGTTCATCATGTGGAACATGTAAGCGAGTCCGCGGTTCTCCTCGCCGACGAGATATCCGACGGCGCCCGGCGCGCCGCCCGGCAGATGCGCGCCCTCACCGAAGTTGAGGAGGGTGTTCGTCGTGCCCCGGTAGCCCATCTTGTGGTTGAGGCCCGCGAGAACCACGTCGTTGCGCGCGCCGAGCGAACCGTCCTCGCCGACCAGCACCTTGGGCGCGACGAAAAGGGACAGACCCTTCACGCCGGGCGGCCCGTCGGGCGTCCTGGCGAGCACGAGGTGCACGATGTTCTCCGACAGCTCGTGCTCGCCGCCGGAGATCCACATCTTGTTCCCGAAGAGGCGGTACGTCCCGTCGCCCCGCCGCTCGGCCCGCGTCCGCACATCGGCGAGCGACGACCCCGCCTGCGGCTCCGACAGACACATCGTGCCCGTGAAGCGGCCCTCCAGCATCGGCCGCACATACGT
This sequence comes from Streptomyces antnestii, assembly GCF_004005495.1. GTDB lineage: Bacteria > Actinomycetota > Actinomycetes > Streptomycetales > Streptomycetaceae > Streptomyces > Streptomyces antnestii. The sequence goes on along the minus strand of NZ_RZYA01000009.1, from coordinate 260,097 downwards.
GTCGACCTGCTCCTTCGAACCGTGCGCGAGAAGCAGGTTGGCATTGCCCATGGTGAGGAACGGGTACGCGGCCGTGCCGATGTTCGCGGCCTGGAACCACGCGAAGCACGCGTCGGCGACCACCGACGGCAGCTGCCCGCCGCCCACGTCGTAGTCCATGGTGCTCGCGATGAGCCCCGACTCGCCGAACACCCGGAGCGCCTCCTTCACCTCCGGGATGATGTGCACCCGCTCGCCGTCGAAGGTGGGCTCGTGCGCGTCGTTCTTCTTGTTGTGCGGGGCGAAGTGGCGCGTCGCGATCTGCTCGCTGAGTTCGATCGCCGCGTCGAAGGTCTCGCGGGAGTGGTCCGCGTACCGCTCCCGGGTCGTGAGCGCGCAGACGTCGAGCCACTCGTACAGCAGGAACTCGAGATCGCGGCGGGACAGCAGCAGGGATGCCATGCGTTTTCTCCAGGCGCACTGGTGGTGACGGGCGGTTCCGGCCCGGGGCGGTCGAGCCTCGCCGCACAGCGTACTAAGCGGTCGCTTACGTCGGCCAGTGGGCGGGCCGGTGAGAAGCGCCATGGTTGGTGAGAAGCGCCATGGTTGAGGAGGCGCCCCTGGGTAGTCTTCCGGCCGAAGGGGGAATGCCGTGACAGGGGAACCGACGCGCCGCACTGCTCTCGACGACGGGCAGATCCGGCATCTCGAACTGATCCAGGCGGTCATCTCGCGGATGGGGAACAACTCGTTTCTGATCAAGGGATGGGCGCTGACACTGATGGGCGCGCTGCTCGCCTTCGCCGCCGGGAACGGCAGCCGGACGGCGGCGACCACCGGATTCGTCCCCATCGTGGCGTTCTGGCTGCTCGACGCGTACTTCCTGTACAAGGAGCGGCTGTTCAGACGGCTCTACGACCGGGTGCGGCGGGCGGGCGGCGACATAGAGCCGTTCAGCATGGACGCGAGCGGGGGCGCGCAGCGTGGCGGAACACTGCGGGCCGCGGGCTCACTGACGGTCGCGCTCTTCTACGGCGGTCTCGCGCTCGCCCAGGCGATCGTCATCGTGGCCGTGCTGTAGCGCCTCGGAGAGCCGGCGCGCCGAGTCGTCCAGCTCCTCGGGCGCCCCGTCGGCGGGCGCGGGCCAGATGGCCCCCATCCGGTCGTTCGCGAACCGCGGCACCACATGGACGTGCAGATGCGGCACCGTCTGCGTCGCGGCGCTGCCCGACGACTGGATGACGTTGAGCCCGTCGGGCCGGAACACCGCGCGCACCGCGTGCGCGACCTCAAGTACCGTCCTGCTCACGGCGGTTGCCGTCGCCTCGTCGAGGTCCCAGATGTCCTCCAGGTGGCGGCGCGGCACGACGAGGACGTGGCCGGGGTGGACCGGACGCAGCGGCAGGAAGGCGACGACCTCGGGGCCGGCGCCGACAAGCCGGGCCGGCGCCGTGCCCGCGACGATGCGGCAGAAAGGGCAGTCGAGCGGCGGCGCGCCGGGCTGGGTCACGGGTGGTGGGGCCATGCCGCGACAATACGGTCCACCAGCGCGTGGACCTCGGCGACGGTCCCGTCGGGCGCGTCCGCACCGCCGGGGTCGACCAGCGTCAGCGCCTCGGCCATGGCGAGGAACAGGTCCGGGGTGCTGTGCTCGTTGGCGAAGTTCACCAGCAGGCGGACCCGGAACTTGAGGGGGTCGACGAGGTGCGTGACGGCGGGGTGGCGCTCCCTGTCGACCTCGCTGAGCACGGCCTCCACCCAGCGCGTGTACTGCGTGGGGTCGCGCAGCACCGGGCTCGCGGCGAGGGCCTCGATGAGCAGGGCCTTGTTGTTGGACGGCGGGTCATGAACGGGCGGGTTCTGGGCGGGTGGGTTCTGAACGGGCGGGTTTTGGACGGGTTGCTTCTGGACGAGTGGTTCCTGAACGGGTGGTTCCTGAACGGGCTGTTCTGGAACGGGTGTTGAGGGCTCAGATTTTGCTGGCCTCGGTCTCTGGCGCTCCGGAGGATGGGGTCGGGGGCCGCCCTGGCCGGCGTCGGCCCCCGCCCCCGCCAGCGACGTGTCGCCCGTGTCCCACTCGCTGAACGCGAGCGGAATGCTCCGTACGGCCTCCGCGTCCAGGGCCGGAAGGTCGCGGTCCGCCGCCTCGATCATGACCGCGGCGAGCCTGCGGATGAAGGCGGCGGCTTCCTGATCGTCCTCGCGGAGCAGGTCGATGAGGTTGTCGGGGGCCTTGTTGCCGCCGAACAGCTCGGCCGAGCTGTACTGGATGGCGGCGAGATCCCGGGGGAGCGGACCGCGCGGCTTCACCCAGAACAACGGCAGGACGGCCACCGGCTCCTGACCCGGAGAACGTCCGGCCCGCCGCGCGCGTTCCATCATCACGGCCCACTCCCGCCGGCACCACTCGCTCTCGAAGTAGTCCGCGGTGATCAGGGCGACGAGGAGCCGCGTGGTGCGGATCGCGTCGACCATCGGTTCCCGCCAGGTGAGGCCGAGGCGCAGACTGCGGCGGTCCAGGAAGCCCGTACTGGTCAGGTTGCGGCCGCGCTTGATGCGCAGCTCCTGTTCGAGCCGCTGGTGGAACTCGGCGACGTGGTCCTGGTCGTCCTCCCGGTTCGCGTAACTGGTGAAGAAGAACGGGGCGTCGGCGGGGGACGGGCTCAGGACAGCTCGCCGCGGGGTGCCGTGCTCGTCCCAGTTGGCCGCCGCCGGGCCGATGAGGGCCTGCACGAGCCGCGCCTCGTGCCCGTCGGCCTTCTCCGCCAGTGCCGCGGCGAGCGCCTGGAGGACGTCGGGGCGGTCCCGGCTGAGAGCGATGGACACCAGGCCGACGACGCGCGTGCGGATGGTCTCCGTCTCGGGCGGCAGGACGGACGAGACCGTCGTCCTGCGGTCGATGGCCTCGATCCACTCCCGGTAGCTGCGCAGGTCCCGGCACACCGGCGAGGACAGCAGGGTGTCGATGAGCGTCTCCCGGTCCTGCCCGCTCATCCGCACATGGCCCGCCGGCTGCGGCGCCGGCCTCGCGGGCGCGGGTGCCAGGCGTACGGCGTCGGCGAGCGCGACACACGCGGCGGGCGGTGTGCCCCGCCGGATCTGCTCGGCCACCGCGATGATCTGCCGCGGATGCCCCGCGAACGTACGGGCGAGCTCCTCGGCGACGGGCTGCCGGATCTCGGCCAACTGGCGGAACAGGCTGGCGACTTCGGACGCGCCGAGGTCCCCGACGGGCAGCCGTGCCGCCTTGCTGTCCCACGCCGTGCCCGGCGGGCGGGCGGTGACGAGGATCCGGGCCTCGCCGGACGGGAAGTGCTCCTGGATCCGGTCGGGGTCGGCCACGTTGTCGTACAGGAGCAGCCACTTGTCGTCGGGGCTCTCGGGGACCCCCGTCCGCAGGACCTCGCGGTAGCGGGTGTGCAGCTCCTGGGTCGCGCGGTCGATCAGCTGCCGCAGCAGGACCGGGTCGCTCTCGTGGGAGCAGTCGAACCACCAGGCGACGCGGTACCGCATGCGGTAGCGGTGGCCGTAGGTGATGGCGGCCTCCGACTTGCCGTACCCGTGCGGGCGGCCCGCCGGGTCGTGGAGGAGGACCGCGCGATGCTCCTCGAACAGGTCCTGGATGGCCGCGATCTCCTCGTCACGGCCGACGAACGGGGTTGCCTGGACCGGCAGGTTGGAGATCGGCGGCGGATCGGTGGCGGAGCGTCCCGACCCGGTCACCTGGCTCCTCCCGCGGGATCACGCCGCCTCGCGTCCGCCGTGGCCCTGACCTCGTCCCGCAGCCGCTCGGCCTGGTCCGGGCCCGCGCCCGGCAGCGCCAGGACCTCGACACCCCGGACGAGAACGGGCCGGGGCGCCGCGTCGATCTGTACGGCGACGAGCCAGGACGGGTCGGACGCGGGCGGAGTGAAGGCCGCCTCCCAGTCGGTCGGGGCGGTGTCCCCGGCGTCGAAGTAGTTGCGGGAGAAGACGACCACGACCCGGTCGGCGGCGTCCCGGGCCCGCGCCACCGCCTGCGAAAGCGTCTCGCGCCCGACCCGCCACCGCCACTGCCGGACACTGTGGCCCCCGTCGCTCAGCACCTCGCCCATCCAGTCGGCCCACGCCTGGTCGGCGCCGACGTAACTGATCGCGACCGAACGGGGTTCCCCGGTGGCGTTCTCGTGCCGGGGCGACGGCTGGTCCGGTGTGCCGCGCACGGGCCGGCCCGGTACCGGCGGGACCGGGCCGGGTGCACCGTATGGGGAGCCGAACGCGGGGACCGTGCCGTCGGCCTCGTCCGCGTCGAGGGGTTCGAGGCCCGCGCGCCCGGCCGCCAGGATGCTCTTGGCCAGTTGCTCGACGAACCCGTAGTACCGCTCGTCGGCGCCCGGGGCCTGCGAGGACACCAGGGACTCCAGGCCCTGCTCCCTGAGCCAGTCGAAGGCGCCGGGACCGGGGAACGACTCGGAGCGCCGTACCGCGTCCGGGATCATGCCGTCGGCGACGGGCTTCCAGCAGACCGGTATGAGACAGCCGGGCACCTGCCCGCCCCCGGCACGCGCGTGGTGGCGCATCCGGGACTGGACGACGGCCCATTCGAGGCCGCAGCCACGGTCCTGGAAGTAGCCGGGGGAGTAGAGCGCGATCATCACCCCGGCGCGGGTGATGGCGCCGCCCGGCGCCGTGCCGGGGTTCGCCGCCGCGCCGAGCGCGCCACTGACGCCGTACCCCTCCTGCGCCCGCAGCCGGTACTCCAGGTCGGCGTGGAAGCGGGTGAGCGCGGGCCAGCCGTCGCCGCGGGTGCAGCTCGTGTAGAAGAAAGCGGATGGATCCACGCGCCCCTCACAGACTGCGGGCCGAGGCCGGTCGGTTCAACAAGGTCGAGAATAGGCCGGGTTGACGCTCCTGGGTACCGCGCGAAAGCGCCTGGTGGGTGGCTACCCGCGCGTGGCGGGCCGCCCGCCGGGCGCCGACACGTCGACCAGCTCGGACTCCCCCTTGGGCGTGAGGCGAAGCACCGGGACCGCCTTGTCCCGCGGGTCCCCGTTGTCCTTGAAGGAGAGGAAGCCGCTCGCGCCCGGCACCTTGCGGTCCCCGTCGAGCTGGAGGAACATCCGGCCGACCGAGCGCCCCGTCACCTTGCCCTGCCAGTTGGACGCCATCCGGATGCCCTGCGCCGCGGTCAGCACGGCGTCGTGGCCCATGATGTCCTGGCCGTCGTAACGGGCGTCGTCGGGAAACCACTTGTCCATGGTGCCGCCCGGCTGGAAACTGCCGGCCGAAGGCCCCGACACGGAGCCCGGGTCGTCGCGCCACATGTCCGCGTGGGCAAGCCCCGTGTAGAGGACGGTCACGCCGGTGCGGGCGGCCGCCGCGAGCTCCTTGGGCGTCAGGTTCGTCGTGTCGTCACCGGTGAGCACGGTGAACTGCTGCGCCTGGCACGTCCGGTTCGCGAGCGCGTTCAGGAAGTGCGACAGATGCCGCCCGCGCCCCGCGAAATACACCACCTCGGGCCGCTCCCCGCACAACTGCTCGGCCGTGTAATGGAGTTCGTTGGGCCACGCCGACGGCACCGAGGAGTCGTACGTGATCCGGTCCGCGACGAGACGGTGGTCCTTGTCCGGATACTCCTCGGTGAACGCCTCCCCGAGCGTCCTCGCGTAGAGATTGCTCTTGGCGGCGTCCTGGATGACGACGGCCGTGCGGTACTTCTTCTTCTGCCGCTTCAGGTACGCGGCGCCCGCCCGCGCCTCGTCCGCGTTGGTCGGCGCGACCCGCACGAAACCCTGTATTCCGGTGATATCGGTGGCCGTCATGATGCTGGAGACCGTGGCGATGCCGTTCTTCGACAGCTTGCGCAGGGCCAGGACGTCCCGGTCGGTGCTCGGGCCGAGACCGGCCACGGCGACAAGGCGGTCGGGGGCGGCCTTACGGGCGATCAGCTCGTCGACGGTGTGCTCCCAGTGGCGCGCGCCGCTCCCTGTGTTGGCGACGAGCAGCCGGATCTTCGGGGAGGCGGCGAGGTCGCCCCTGTTGTGCCGGATCTGCGCGAGGTAGGCGCCTTCGAGCTCGTGCCGTACGGAGTCCTCGGAGTTGCTGTCGTCGTCGGTGACGGTGAACGAGGTGAGATAGGCGACGGTGACGTACGGGTCCTCGGTGCGGTGGGCGTAGACCCGCTCGTTCTCGTCCTCGATCTTCTTCTCGACCCGCTTGAGGTGCCCGGCGAACGCGTACGAGCCGTCCGTGACACCGACGCACTCCCGGTCCGCGCCCTCGTGCGACACCCCGTCGGCGCAGCGGGCCCGCGCCTCGGAGACCTTGCCGGTGATCACGACGGCGGCGACGGAGGCCAGCACGGCGAGCGCCACGCCGGCCGCCACCAGCTTCACCGTCCGCCAGGACCACTCGCGCCACCGGGGCCAGGTCAGCGGGCTCATGCCCCGCTCCCGAGTATCGGCGACGTACGGGCGGGTGTGGTGAGCCGGTAGCGCTCCGCCTCGTTGACCAGAGCCACGTTGTAGTTCCTCCACAGTCGGGACAGGTGCACGAACCCGTCGGCGAGCACCGGGCTGAGCTGCATGCCCGGGTCCGTGAGCGGGTCGCTCCACAGCCAGCGCGCCACCACCAGGTCGCGGATCACCGCCGGAACCGTGACCTGGTCGTCGGGGTCGGACGGTGCGAGCCGGGCCCGCAGCTCCAGCGGACCGCCGGGGTCGGCGAGCCGGTTGGGGGCCGCGGTGATGGTGTGGAACGCGCTCAGCCATTCCTCCGTCTGCGCCGTGCTGCGCAGCGTCACGAGGTAGTCGGCGACCTCGTCGACCTGTTCCAGGGCAAGGAGGTGGTAGAGCTCCTGAACGCGCTGCTCCCCGTTCGCGTAATGCTCCGCGAGGACCTCGTGCGCGGTGTCCCAGGCGCCGGCCCGTCCGGCCAGGTGCCACAGCAGCATCCGCCGCAGCCAGGGATGGAGGGAGAGCGTGCCAGGAGCGCTCAGCAGCCAGCGGCTGCGGATGTCGGTGAACAGCTCGGCCCCGCGGCCGAGGAGCTGCGCGCCCACGAACAGGTCGTCGGCCGCGGCACATTGGGCGAGACGGTCGCGGTCCGCGTGGTCGAAGTCGGCGAGCAGGTCGTCGAGCGCGGCGTCCACGAGGAGCGGCTTGCGGCCGCCGGCGGACACCGTGCGGAGCGGCAGGTCGCGCAGCCAGAGGTTCTGCTGCGGCCCCGGCACCTGCGGCACGTTCGGTCCGCCGAGCACCTCGAAGACCTGCTGGACGGCCTTGGGCAGCCCGCCGGTGAGCCGGTGCACGAACGGCGCGAGCGTGGTGAAGGGCGTTAGCTCGGGATGCGCACTGAGCTGCTGCTCGACATGGATGCGTACCTCGTCACGGTCGAGGTCGCGCATGCGCAGCGGATACCACCAGGTGTCCTGGCTGTCCCCGGACGGACGGTGGGCGTGCCAGTCGGCGAGCGAGGCCCGGTCGGGCTCGCGCGGCTCCCAGGGCCATTCCTCGCCGGTCGCGGGTCCCCAGCGGGGCAGCCAGCGGTTGCACCCCGCCACGACGGTCAAAGGGTCGCAGGGGCGGCGGCCGAGCACCGTGTCGTCGTGCCGCGCCTGGATCAGCAGGTCGAGGAACTCGCGGCCGTGGTCGGTGTGCGTCTCGTCGAGCAGCAGCAGATATGAACGCGGCCGGAAGGGTCCCCTCACGTTGGCGCGCAGGTCCTCCAGGAAGGCGGAGCACAGCAGTTGGTCGAGCCGGCGCTTGTCCCGTTCGTCGCCCTGGTGGCGCCAGCGGTTGAGTTCGAGCAGCGCCTCCCACGGGTCCGTGCTGTGGGTGAGGCGGTGCTGACCGAACCAGGCGGCCGTCGAGTTGTCCCAGCGGCCCGCCCACGCCCTCGCGGACGCGCCGGTCGCCGTCGCGAGCAGCGCCCGCGCTTCAGGGCCCGCCCCCTCCGGAGCGTCGATCGACGCCTGAGCGACCGTCAGATACGCGGCGAGGTAGTCGCCGTGCTGGTGCCGGGCCCGTTTTTCGAGGTCCGTCAGGGCGCCCTTGATGCCGCGCTGCCCGCCGGTGAGGGCCTGGTGCGGAAGGTCCTGGTCGGAGGCGAGCAGCCCGAGGGCGAGGCGCGGGAACCCCGAGTGCCGGTAGCTCGGCAGGTTGCGCGCCAGCTGCCGGGCCAGCAGCCCGAGGGCGTAGCGCGGCAGCAGCTCCTGGCCCGGCGTGAACTTGACGTATCCGAAGGGGTACCGGTCCCCGAACTGCTCCATCAGGACGCACAGCAGCTCGCTCGTGCCGCTGCCGCGGGGACCGAGCAGCAGGGTGAGCGGACGCTCCGCGGCGCGGTCGAGCGCGAGCGTCGACTCCACGAGCGAGACGATGCCGCCGCGTCCTCGCACGCCGGTGACTGCCGAGTGCTCCGTCACGGCCCCTGCTCCCTCGTCTCTCGGTGATCTGCAGGGCATCAGTGCAGCGAGAATGCCACAGGTGGCACTCCGTGACCTCAAGTATTCAGGTTTCCCGCGGAGTTGGCTGATCTTTGACGAGAGCGGCCGGAGGTGTCCCGGGCCACGGGACACCTCCGGCGTGTGCTGTGCGCCTACACCTCCGCGATGCGCCGTCCCGCCCAGTCCGGGGCGGGCTCGGTCAGCTCGGTGAGGCGGTCGCGGACCTCGGCGGGGAACGGCGTCGCGCGCCCCTCCTTCTGGTCGACGTGCACGGCCAGCAGCTCCGTCGTGGCCACCGGCTGCGCGTCCGCCGCGGGCTCCGCGCCGGGCGCCTCCACGACGTACATCTCGTGCGTGAAGCGGGCCTTCTTGGCGGCCGTGCCCAGGACGCGGGACCGGACGGCGAGCTCGGCGCCCTCCGGGACGTCGCTGAGATAACGCAGGTGGGACTCGACCGTGTACAGGGAGCAGCCCGTGGACTCGCGGTACCCCGAGTGCAGCCCCGTCTCGATCATCAGCGCGTCGGTGGCGTGCCCGAAGACGAGGACGTAGAACGCCTCGCTCATATGGCCGTTGTAGTCGATCCACTCGGCGCGCACGGTGCTGTGCAGCAGCGGCAGGACCAGGGGCTGGGTGTGGGTCTGGGTATGGGGCGTCACTTGCCGCCCTCCTTCCGCCCGCCGGGCAGCCGGCCCGTCGCGCGCAGTACGTCGATGACGCCCTGGTCGCGCTCGGCCACGAGATCGGCGATCGTCCGTCCCGCCGCCGCCTCGTCGCAGCCGCTCACCACGGCGTCGTACAGCGTCTTGTCGAGCTCGGGGGCTTCGAGGCGGGTCCACGGCGACTTCAGGGACGGGCCGAAGTGGTCCAGCATGTGCGCCATGCCGCCCTCGCCGCCGGCCAGCGCGAACGTCAGCATCGGGCCCATGAACGCCCAGCGCAGGCCCGGCCCCTCGGTGATCGAGTCGTCGATCTCCTTCACCGTGGCCTCGCCGTTGGCGACCATGTGCAGGGCCTCGCGCCACAGGGCTTCCTGGAGGCGGTTGGCGATGAAGCCGGGCACCTCGCGGTCCATGGTGATGACGGACTTGCCCGCCACCTCGTAGAAACGGCCGGCCCAGGCCACCGCCTCCGCCGTGGTCCTCACGCCGCCGACCACCTCGACCAGCGGGATCAGGTACGGCGGGTTGAACGGGTGCCCGACGACGAGCCGGCCCGCGCCCCCGGCGTCCGTCTGCATGTCCGTCATCGGGTAGCCGGACGTGGACGACGCGATGACGACCCCGGGCGGTGTCGCGGCGTCGAGGCGGGCCAGCAGGTCGCGCTTGAGGTCCAGCTTCTCGGGCGCGCTCTCCTGGACGAACTCGGCGTCCGCCACGGCCTCTTCGAGCGTGGCCGTCACGGTGAGCCGGTCCCTGGACGCGCCGTCCGCGAGGCCCAGCTGGGTGAGCGCGGGCCATGCGGCGTCGACGAGACGGCGAAGCCGCAGCTCCGCGTCGGGCGCCGGGTCCCAGGCCGTGACGTCGTAGCCGCGGGCCAGGAAGTGGGCGACCCAGCCGCCGCCGATCACACCGGCGCCGACACAGGCGACACGGCGTACGTCCTCGGGTGCCACGCCTTCGGGTGCCACGCTTTCGGGTGCGTGCGTCGCCATGGTCAGGCCTTCCCTTCCTGGGTGGTGCGGGGCTTGAGGCCGAGCTTCTGGCGGGCCTCGTCCGGGGTGGCGACCCGGGCGCCCATCGCCTCGACGATCGTCACGGCGCGCTCCACGAGCTGCGCGTTGGTGGCCTTGAAGCCCTTACCGAGATACAGGTTGTCCTCCAGGCCGACGCGGACGTGCCCGCCGAGCAGGACGGACTGCGCGACCCACGGCATCTGCATCCGCCCGAGCGCGAAGCTCGCCCACTGGGCGCCCTCCGGCAGCATGTTGACCATCGACTGCAGAACGCCCGGGTCGGCGGGCGCGCCCCACGGGATGCCCATGCAGAGCTGGAAGACGGTCGGGTCGTCGAGCAGCCCTTCGGCCAGCATCTGCTTGGCGAACCACAGATGACCCGTGTCGAAGATCTCCAACTCGGGGCGTACGCCCAGCTCCTGGATGCGCTTGGCGCCCGCGCGCAGCATGTCCGGGGTGGAGACGTAGAGATTGCTGCCGTCGCCGAAGTTCAGGGAACCGCAGTCCAGGGTGCAGATGTCGGGGAGGAGTTCCTCGACGTGCGGGAGCCTCTGGAGCCCGCCGACGAGATCGGTGCCCGGCAGCTGCTTCAGCGGCTCGTCCGGGTCGACGACCAGGTCACCGCCCATCCCGGCGGTAAGGTTGATGACGACGTCGGTGCCGGTCTCCTTGATCCGCTCGACGACCTCGCGGTACAGCCGCGGGTCGCGCGAGGGCGCGCCGGTCTCCGGGTCGCGTACGTGGATGTGGACCTCGGCCGCGCCCGCGTCCGCCGCCTCGACCGCGGAGCGGGCGATCTGCTCGGGCGTGACCGGTACGTGGGGGCTCTTGCGGACAGTGTCTCCGGCGCCGGTGAGGGCGGCGGTGATGATGACGTCCTGGTTCATGGGCATGGGGACATCGCTCCTTGGGGCCGGAAGGCCGTTGGGGGGCTGGGGGATGGGGGGGAGGTCAGCTCATCAGGGGACGGGTGGTGCGGTGAGGGTGGTCTCGACGTACGCGAGCAGCGCCGCGTGCATCGCCTCGGCGTCGGTGCCGGGGGCGCCGGGCGCCGTGGCGAGGACCTGGGTGGCCAGGCCGTCGATCAGGGCGGTGAGCGCGAGCGCCGCGGCCTGCGGGTCGACGGGTCTGAACGACCCTTGCGCGACACCGCGCCGCACCACGTCGGCGACGGTCTCGCGCCACTGCCGGTAGTACTCGGTGTGCAGGTGGCCGACCGCCGTGGAGCGGGCCGCCTCGGCCCACAGGTCGAGCCACACCGCCCACTGCCTGCGCTGCTGCGCGGTGCGCGGCGTCTGCAGGGCGATGAGCTGGCGCAGCTCGTCGGCCGGGTCGGCCGCCTCGGCGGTACGGGCCGCCCGGTGCGCGGTGTCCTCGTCCATGCACCAGCGCACGGCCGCTTCGAGGAGTTCCGCGCGGCCGGGGAAGTGGTAGTGGATGGCGGCCGTGCTGGTCGCACAGGCCTCGGCGATGTCGGAGACCCGTACGGCGTGGAAGCCGCGCTCGGCGATGAGGCGGACCGTCTCGCGCACGATCTGCGAGGGGCGGCCCCCCTCGACCGCGACGGGGGTGCCCGTCGGGCGGGTCGGAGGCCGGTGCCTGGAGCCGAGCAGCCGGCCCGCGTCCACCTGACCCTCGTCGGCGATCCGGGCCAGCTCGGCCGCCGTGAAACGGCGCGTGCCGCTCAGGGACCGGGACAGCTTCGAGGGGTCCATGACGATCCGCCGGGCGAACTCGCGCTGGCTCACCCCGGCGGCGGTGATCACCTCCCGTACCCGGGCGGCGATCTCGTCGCGGTTCTCGTCTCGGTGTCCGTGCTCCACGGTCGACGACGCTAACCCAGTGTTGAGCAGATCTCAACACCCGGGTGAGCATCAGTACAGATCAATGTGTGTATTGCGGTGCTGACCGGTGAATTAGTCAGCATCGCAACGCGTGCTCTCAATGTGGGATCTCCGTCGTCGCCGGCGCGCTCCGCGTACCGTCCGGGGCGACCGCCACGAGCCGCAGCCGCGTGCCGGGGCCGGGCGCGGCCCCCGGCGGCAGGCTCACCACGTACACGTCGTCGTAGATCCGCCCGAGCCAGCTCCCGTCGTCGTCACGCAGTACGTCGTAGTGGTGGACGCCGTGCTCGGCCAGGCGCCACGACAGGAAGACGTGGGTCGTCTCGCGTTCCGTGCGCACCTCGTCGACGGTGAAGTCCTGGGGTGGGGCGGGTGATTCCAACTCGCCGTCGAGCAGGGCGAGTTCGCCGACGCGCACCTCGCACCGGGTGGGGTGCGCGGCGGACACCCGCAGACCGACGGCCGCGATCGTCCTCCCGCGGAACGGGGCGAGGCCGTGCGTCGTCGTGTGCCAGCCGGCCTCCGAAGACGACCCCGAACCGGCCGCGAGCCACGTGAAGTCCGAGGGGGCGTCCTGGAACAGCAGCCCCACCTCCAGGCGGACGCCGTCCGTGCCGTGGGCGGTCAGGGCCAGACGCTCGGGTCCGGTCACGTCGAGCGCCGTCTTGTAGAGACGTACCGTCGTCGCGTCACCCGGTCCCGGCTCGCCCGACAGGAGCAGCGAGGACCCGCCGTCGTACGCGAGCTCGTGGTCGAAGCCGACGGACAACGCGGCGCCCGCACCCTCCGCCCGCGTCCAGAACTGCCAGGTCGGCAGCACGTCCTGGACGGAGGCGTTGTGCCAGTCGCCGTCCGCCACGCGCCGCCCACCGAGGAAGAAGGAGCGCCCGTGCCCGGTGTTGAAGCGGGTGACGAACGGGAACGAGCCGATGACCGACCGCTCGGTGATGTGGTGCGCCACGCCGTCCCACGCCCGGTGGTCGTCCCGGTCGCGCGGTGTCTCCCGGTCGTGGGGGAGGAGGCGCCCGCTGCGGGTGGGATCCTCGTGCGGCCCCGACCAGTAGCGGCGCTCACGCCGGAACACCTCGCCCTGCGCGTCCGGGTCGTCGTGGTGCGGGGCCAGCTCCTTCACGAAGTGCGAACCGAACAGCGCCCAGCTCGTGCGCGCCGGTTCCCCCGGCGGGAACAGCAGCCGGGGGTCGTAGTCGGGGTCGAAGCCGAACTGCTCGTTCTCCGTGCCGTGGAAGACCGTCGCGTACGGGTCGCGGCCCAGCTTCAGGGCGGTCGCCACCGACGTCTCGACGCCTTCGGGCGTCATCCAGTAGTTCGCGAAGAAGCTGTCGGCGGCGTCCAGCCAGGGTGCGTTGGCGGCGTTCAGGTGGTTGACGTAGTCGAGGTGCCCGTCGGGCGTGATCGTGTCGTACCACTGGAGGTGGAAGCCCTCCGGGGCGCGCTCCCGCAGCGAGCGGAGCAGGTCGTACAAGCGCGCCGCTTGGCCGGGCGGAGTCTCGGCCTCGTGGTTGATGAAGTAGCCGTCGAAGCCGAAGTACGCCGCCATCTCGATCAGCTTGTCCGCCACGGGGAACGAGCCGTCGGCGCGCTGCTCCAGGTACTCCTCGAAGTTCCCGGAGCGCGGCCAGAACCAGCAGCCCAGGCTGCGTACGCCGTTGCGGTGGGCGGCGTCCGTGTAGGCGGGGTTGGGCAGGTTGACCAGGCCGTGCGCGGGGTCGTCCGCGGGCGGGCCGTCGACGGGCAGCCCGTGCCAGGAGCCGTAGAAGTCCGAGTACTGCCAGAAGCGCAGCAGGCGGCGCGCGAAGCCGGCGCCGTACTTGCGGGCCGTGAAGAAGGCGTCGTCGTAGTCGTAGGTCAGGTTCATGAGCTGCGGGCCCGTCGCCAGGTCCGGGTGCGCCTGGGTGGCGGGGAACGGGGCGATGCGCGGCGCCAGTGGGACACGCGAGCGGAAGTGGCGCGCCCACCGGTCCGTCCCGGGGCTCCAGCTCTTGATCGCGGCGGCGTCGTAGCCGTGCATGAAGGGGCGCACGGCGGAGCGGTCGTCATCCATGGGGTAACTCCGGTCGGGCGGGGGTGGGTTCAGGGACGGCACGGACGGCTGTCAGGCAACGTTGTCAACGGTCACGACCTCGGTGATCCCGCGCGCCGCGAGGTGGTCCGCGTCGTCGGCGAGGCTCGCCAGGACCGTCGTCGGGCGGGCCCCGTCCGCCGCCAGGCGCGCGAACGCGTCGAAGACCGGGCCGCCGGGTGCGCACACCGAGCGGTGCGGCGCCAGTCCGTCGTCGCCCGCGTCCACCACCAGGGCCGTCGTACGCGGAGCCGGCGCGTGCTCACGCCCCCGCCACCGCTCGGCGAACGCGGCCACGGACTTTCCGGCCGGCTTCACCTCGCCCTCGTTCGTCAACAGGCCCAGGGAGTACTCGAGTTCGGGGAAGTCCACGAGGTCACGGCTGACATCGTGCGAGCACCACCAGGTGACGCCCCACAGGTCCGGGCAGTCCAGCACGGCCTCCACCGTCGCCTCCGTGAACGCGGCCGCGTGCCCGGCCGGGATCAGCGGCTGCGGCGCCCCCACCTCCTGGAGCCACACCGGCCGCCGCGCGTCGAGCGCCCACGCCTTCGACAGCTCGACCAGATACGCGGCATGCCCCGTGGTCGCCGGGCCGCCCCGGCCGTGGCGCTGAGCCGTGCCGTTGAACACCCAGGAGTGCACCGCCGTCATCGCGCCGAGCCGCGCCGCGTGCGCCGGGGTGAACGGCTGGTCGTCCTGGTACCAGGAGGTGTCGTACTCGGCGTGCAGATGCGGAAGGCCCGGCGCCCCCTCCTCGCACGCGGCGAGCACACGCTCCAGCCAGCTCCCGGCCTGCTCCGGGGTGATGCGGTCCGGGTCCGGGTGCGGGGGACCGGCCGCGAACTGCGCGATCTCGTTGCCGATCGTCATGCCCAGGAAGTTCGGCCGGTCCGCGAGCGCGGCGGCGAGCGTCCGGAGATAGTCCTCCTGCGCCGAGACGACGTCGGGGTCGGTGAAGATGTTGCGGCGGTGCCACGTCTGCGTCCACGTGGGCAGGAAGTCGAAGCTCGACAGATGCCCCTGCAGGCCGTCCACGTTGACGTCGAGGCCGCGCTCGCCGGCCGCGTCCACGAGCGCCACCAGCTGCTCCACGGCACGCGGTCTGATCAGGGCACGGTTGGGCTGGAAGACGGGCCACAGCGGGAACACGCGCACATGGTCGAGACCCAGCGCGGCGATCGCGTCCAGGTCGGTGCGCACCGCGTCGAGGTCGAAGTCGAGCCAGTGGTGGAACCACCCCTGGCTGGGCGTGTAGTTGGCGCCGAAACGCATCACGGACTCCCGGCTGTCGGAATCGAATCCCGGGCAGTCTGCCCCCAACTCGTCACCCACATCCACTCTTTGTTGAATTCCCCGAGATTCTTGCGAGGCCTCTTGCCGCAGCGGCTTAAGCGCTTTAGTCTCCACGGCACTCAAGCGCTTTAGCCAGCCGAGCGAAACACCCCGGCGAAGCGGATCCAGGAGACAGGTCATGCGGCGTACCCCCGCCAGACGCCCCACCATCAAGGACATCGCGCTGCGCTCGGGCGTGTCCGAGAGCGCCGTCTCCTTCGCGCTCAACGGCAAGGCCGGGGTCTCGGAGACCACCCGGGACCGGGTCCGCCGCGTCGCCGACCAGCTCGGCTGGCGGCCCAGCGCCGCGGCCCGCGCCCTGTCCGGCGAGGGCTCCGCCACCGTCGGCCTCGTGCTCGCCCGGCCCGCCAGCACGCTCGGCGTCGAGTCGTTCTTCCTCCAGCTCGTCTCGGGCGTCCAGGAGGTCCTGGCCACGCGCCGCCTCGGCCTGCTCTTCCAGGTCGTCGAGGACCTGTCCGCCGAGTGCGACGCGTACCGGCGCTGGTGGGCGGAGCGCCGCGTCGACGGCGTACTCGTCGTCGACCCCCGCGCCGACGACCCCCGGCCGCCGCTCCTCGACGAACTCGGCCTCCCCGCCGTCGTCATCGGCTCGCTGCCACCCGGCGACGACGGGACCGGCCACCCCGGCATCACCAACCTGTGGGCCGACGACGCCCGCGCCATGGCATCGATCGCCGGCCACCTGCACGGCCTCGGACACCGCAGGATCGCGCACGTCGCGGGACTCCCCGACCTCACCCACACCAGGCGCCGCGTCCAGTCGCTGCGCGCCGAGGCGGAGCGGCACGGCCTCGACGTCACGTCGTTCCCCACGGACTACTCGGAGACCGAGGGCGCCGAGGTCACCCGGCGCGTCCTCGACTCCGGCACCCCGCCGACGGCGATCGTCTACGACAGTGACGTCCTGGCCGTCGCCGGGCTCGCGGTCGCCGCCGCGCGCGGCATCCCCGTGCCGGACCGGCTCTCCATCGTGGCCTGGGACGACTCCGTCCTGTGCCGCACCACGCACCCCGCCCTGACCGCGCTCGTCCGTGACACGACCGCCTACGGGCGGCGGGCCGCGGAGGAACTGCTCGCCCTGCTCGACGGGGGCGTCGCGCTGCGCGTGGAGGACGAACTCCCTCGCCTCGAACCGCGCGGCAGCACCGGCGCCGCCGCGCCCTGAGCCGCACCCACTGTTCGCGCCGCCCCCCACCAGCACGTAGCTCGGACAACGATGTCGAACCCCTCGTCCCCGGAGGTCTCAGGTCCCATGAACGGCTCCCTCACACACCAGATCAGAATCGGCGCCCTCGGAGCGGTGGCGCTGGCGCTCGCCGCGACGGGCTGCTCCGCCTCGCCGACGGCCTCCGCCGCGGGCGGCGCCAACTCACTGACGGTGAACCTCGGCTACTCCGGCACGACGATCACGCGGAACTTCAACCCGTTCTCGCTGCAGGCCACTCAGGGCACCTTCGGCTTCCAGTACGAGTCGCTGTTCTCGTTCAACATCCTCAAGGGCGGCGCCTTCACGCCCTGGCTCGTGACCAAGTACGACTGGGCCGACGGCGGCAAGAAGATCACGCTGCACCTCGATCCGCGCGCCAACTGGAGCGACGGCTCCAAGCTCACCGCCGAGGACGTCCTCTTCACGCTCGACTACGTCAAGAAGCAGAAGCTGCCGGTGAGCTGGGCCTTCGACAGCAAGTCGGTGACCGCGCCGGACGCGCACACCGTCGAGATCACCTTCGACAAGCCCGCCTACGCGAAGATCAGCAGCATCGGCGGCATCACGCCCGTGCCCCGCAAGGAGTGGCAGTCCAGGGACGGCAAGACGTACACCAACCCGAACCCGGTGGGCAGCGGCCCGTACAGGCTCAAGCAGTACGGCGCCCAGCAGCTCACCTTCCAGGCGCGTGACAACTACTGGAAGCAGAAGAACATCCCCGTCAAGACGGTGAAGGCGCCCGTCGTCACCGGCGCGTCCGAGATGGGCAAGCTGCTCAGCGGCGACGTCGAGTGGAGCGGTGGCGCGGTCGCCGACGTGAAGAAGCAGTACGTCTCCAAGGATCCGAAGAACCACCACGCCTGGTATCCGACGTATGGCGGCCTGTACATGTTCTTCAACCACACCAAGGCACCGTTCGACAACGTCCATGTCCGCAAGGGGCTCTCGCTGGCCGTCGACCGCAGCGAGCTCGCGCAGCTCGGCAACCCCGGCATGTTCAACACGCTCAACCTGACCGGCCTCGACTCCAAGACGCAGGGCAAGTGGATCAACCCGAAGTACGCCGACGCCGAACAGCCCAAGGCGGAAACCGCCAAGGCCGCCGCCGAGTTCGCCAAGGCCGGCTACACCATGAAGGGCGGCAAGCTCGTCGGCAAGGACGGCAAGCAGTTCTCCTTCAGCATCCTCGAGGTGTCGGACTTCGGCGACTCGATCCAGCGCGACAAGGTGATCGCCGAGGAGCTGAAGAAGGCGGGCATCGCGGTCGACGTCAAGCCCGTCGCCAGCGCTCAGATCGACCAGAAGCGCAAGAGCGGCCAGTTCGACGTCGTGGTCGGCGGAGCCGTCTACTACAACACCCCGTACAACTTCTTCCGCGACATGCTCTGGAGCGGCAACGCCGGCATCTGGACCAACTACGGCCACTACAAGAGCAAGAAGGCCGACGCGCTCCTGAAGGAGATGGAGAACTCCGGCGACGACGCCTCCCTCAAGCGGATCTCCGGTGAACTCGAAGGCCTGATGGTCGACGACGTCCCGGCCGCACCGCTCATCACCATCGGCGTCTCCGCCGAGTACAACAGCAAGAACTGGACCGGCTGGCCGGACGCGCAGAACCCGTACGCCATGCCCGCGCCGTGGTCCGGGCCCGTCGACACCCTCAGCACGCTGCTCTCGCTGCGGCCCGCGAAGGGCTGAGCGACATGGCCGTCCCTGTGATCAACCCCGCCGGAGCGGCCGACGCCGCGCCCGCGCCCGACGGCCGCAGGGCCGGCCGGGCGGCGCGGCTCCGCTCCGTCCGCTACATCGTGAGGCGCCTCGGCTTCTACGCCTGTGCGGCGTGGATCGCGGTCACGCTCAACTTCCTCATCCCGCGCCTGATGCCGGGCGACCCCGCCTCCGCCCTCATCGCCCAGATGCAGCAGAAGCAGGCCCTGTCCGGCGACCAGGTGGCCAGCATCTACCGGCTGTTCGGCACTCCCGGCGAGCCCCTGTGGAACCAGTACGTCACCTACCTCGGCCAGGTCGCGCACTTCGACTTCGGCATCTCGGTGGCGTACTACCCGACGCCTGTGTGGGAGGTCATCCGCACCGGGCTGCCCTGGACGATCGGCCTGGTCGGGCTCACCGCGATCCTGTCGTTCCTGATCGGCACGGCCGCCGGAGTGGTCTCCGGCAGCCGCGTCGGCTCCCGCTTCGACTCCGTGGTGACCCCCGCGTCGATGTTCCTGGGCTCGCTGCCCTACTTCTGGGTGGCGCTGCTCCTCGTCATGGCCTTCGGCGTCCAGCTCGGCTGGCTCCCCATCGGTGGTGGCTACGACGGTGACCTCGTCCCCTCCTTCAGCGGGCCCTTCCTCGCCAGCGTCGTGAGTCACGGCATCCTGCCCGCCCTGACCATGGTCGTCTCCTCGCTCGGCGGGTGGCTCGTCGGGATGCGGAACATGATGGTGACCACCGTCTCCGAGGACTACGTGCTGCTCGCCCGCGCCAAGGGCCTGTCCAAGGGCCGCGTCATGTTCCAGTACGCCGCCCGCAACGCCGTCCTGCCGAGCGTCGCCGGCTTCGCCCTCACCATCGGCACCGTTGTCAGCGGCCAGCTCCTCGTCGAGATCGTCTTCGCCTACCCCGGCGTCGGCTACCTCCTCTACCAGGCCGTCAGCAGCGTCGACTACCCGCTGATGCAGGCCCTGTTCCTCAACGTGTCCCTGTCCGTGCTCGCGGCGAACTTCCTCGCCGACTCCGTGTACGGCCTCATCGACCCGCGCGCGAGGGAGACCCGCTCATGAAGCTCCCGGGCAACCCCAAGGTGCGCATCGGCATCTGCGTCTTCGCGTTCTTCGCCCTCGTGGCCCTCGTCGGCCCGTACGTCGTGCAGAACCTCATGGGCCTGTCACCCAGCGACGTGCACACCGCCGACGCCATGCAGGGACCGTCCGGCGCGCACCCCCTCGGGACGACCGCGACCGGCGAGGACGTCCTCGCCCAACTCGTCGTCGGCAGCCGCGTCTCGCTGCTCGTCGGGCTCGTCGCCGGACTCGTCACGACCGCCCTGTCGGTCCTCGTGGGCGTCGCCGGCGGCTACCTCGGCGGGCGCGCCGACTCCGTCCTGACCGTCCTCACCAACATCTGCCTCGTCATCCCCGGCATGCCGCTGCTCATCATCATCGCCAGCTATGTGCAGGGCAGGGGCGGCTGGCTGACCGTCGCCCTCATCATCGGGCTCACCGCCTGGCCGTGGGGCGCACGCCAGAAGCGCGCCCAGACGCTCTCCCTGCGGCACCGCGACTTCGTCACCGCCGCCGAGATGACCGGCGAGAGCCGCTGGGGCGTCATCACCCGCGAACTCATCCCGAGCCTCGCGCCGATCATCTCCGTGAGCTTCCTCGGAGCCGTCGTCGGCTCGATGTTCGCCGACGCGGGCCTGTCCTTCATCGGCCTCGGCAACATCAACATCACCAGCTGGGGCTCGATGCTCTACTGGGCGCAGAACGGCTCCGCGCTCACCCGCGGCGCCTGGTGGTGGTTCGTGCCGCCCGGCGCCTGCATCGCCGTCATCGGCGTGGCGGCCGGACTCATCAACTTCGGCATCGACGAGATCTCCAACCCCCGTCTGCGCAAGCCGCCCAAGAAGGTACGCGACCGGGCCGAGGCCGCGAAGCTGCGCCGCCGCACGGAGGAACGCGCCGAACCCGCCACCGCGCCCAAGGCCCAGGAGGCGACCTCATGACGACCCGGCATCAAGAGCCGCTGCTCACCGTCCGCGGCCTGCACGTCGACTACTTCGACCGCGCCGACCCCGTGCACGCCGTGAGCGGCGTCGACCTCACCCTGCTGCGCGGCGAGACCCTCGGCATCGTCGGCGAGAGCGGCTGCGGCAAGTCGACCCTCGTCACCGCCGTCACCCGCCTGGAGCGCCCGCCGGCCGTCACCACCGCCGGATCCGTCCTCTTCCACGGCAAGGACGGCGCGCCTCCGGTCGACCTGCTCACCCTGACCGACCGTCAACTCGGCGCGCTGCGCTGGGAGAAGATCGCCGTCGTCTTCCAGAGCGCCATGAACGCCCTCAACCCGGTGCTCAGGCTCGGCGCCCAGTTCAGCGACGTCCTGCGCAGGCACCGTGGCCTGTCGAAGAAGGAGGCGCTGACCCGCGCCGGTGAACTCCTCGGCATGGTCGGCATCCCCGCCGACCGGCTTCGCTCCTACGCGCACGAGCTGTCCGGCGGCATGCGCCAGCGCGCCACGATCGCCCTCGCCCTCGCCTGCGAACCCGACCTCGTCGTCATGGACGAGCCGACCACGGCCGTGGACGTCGTGATGCAGCGCCAGATCCTGCGTCAAGTGTCCCGGCTGAAGCGCGAGCTGGGCTTCTCCGTCATCTTCATCACGCACGACCTGTCCCTCCTCATCGAGATCGCCGACCGGATCGCCGTGATGTACGCGGGCAAGGTCGTCGAGACGGGACCCGCCCGGCAGCTCTACACCGACCCGAAGCACCCGTACACCGAGGCGCTGCGCGGCGCCTTCCCGCCCCTGCACGGGCCGCGCCGCGAGATCACCGGCATCCCGGGCTCCCCTCCGGGCCTGCGCGTCCTGCCCCAGGGCTGCGCCTTCCACCCGCGCTGCGCCCACCGCTTCGAGCCCTGCGACCGGACGACGCCGCCGCTCCTCGCCCTCGGCGCCGGTGAGGCCGCCTGCCATCTGCACCAGACCGTCCGCGGCGAGGAGGACCACCATGCCCGCGTCAGCTGAACCCGTCCTCGAAGCGCACGGCGAGCCCGTCCTCGAAGCCCGCGACGTCGTCAAGCGGTTCCCGCTGCACGGCCCGGGCCAGCACGGCAAGGAGGTGCACGCCGTCGAGCCGACCAGCCTCGCCCTGCACGCCGGCCGCATCACCGCCCTCGTCGGCGAGAGCGGCAGCGGCAAGTCGACGCTCGCCCGCATGCTGGCCCTCGCCTACCCGCCCACGGAGGGCGAGATCCGCCTCGACGGCGCCCCCGTCAAGCAGGCCCGCACCGCACGCGGCAAACGCGCGTACTACCGCCAGGTCCAGATGGTCTTCCAGGACCCGTTCTCCTCGCTCAGCCCCGTGCACCGGCTGCGCTACATCCTCAGCCGGCCGCTCCAGCTGCACGGCCACGCCTCGGGCCGCGCGGAGCTCGAACGGCAGATCCTCGACCTGCTCAACCGCGTCAACCTCACGCCCGCCGACCAGTTCATCGACAAGTTCCCGCACGAGCTGTCCGGCGGCCAGCGCCAGCGCGTCGCCATCGCCCGCGCCCTCGCGGCCCGCCCCAAGGTCCTCCTCGGCGACGAACCCGTCTCCATGCTCGACGTGTCGATCCGCCTCGACATCCTCAACCTGCTCGGCACGCTCCGCGACGACGAGGGCCTCGCGATCCTCTACATCACCCACGACATCGCGGGCGCCCGCTACTTCGCCGACGAGATCAAGGTCCTTTACGCGGGCCAGCTCGTGGAGTCGGGACCCGCCGACGCCGTCGTGGAACAGCCCCGGCACCCGTACACCCGGCTCCTTCTGGAGTCCGCGCCCGACCCGGACCGGGAGGGCGCGCTCCTGGACGCGCCCGAGGTCGTCGACGACGAGGAGACCCTGGGCGAACCCCCGAGCCTCGTCGACCCGCCGGCGGGCTGCCGCTTCCACCCGCGCTGCCCGCTCGCGAAACCCGTGTGCGCCACCGCGTTCCCGCCCCGCACACAGTTCGACGACGGCCAGTGGGTGCACTGCTGGAGCTACGACGAGGAGAACTACCGGTGATACAGCCCTGGTTCACGGACGGAAAACTCGGCATCTTCCTGCACTGGGGGATCTACAGCGTCGACGGCGTCGCCGAGTCCTGGTCCTTCTTCAACGGGCAGGTCCCGTACGAGACCTACATGGCGCAGCTCGACGGGTTCGGCGCCGGGAAGTGGGACCCCGACGCCTGGGCCGACCTGTTCGTCCATGCGGGCGCCGCCTACGCGGTCCTCACCGCGAAGCACCACGACGGCGTCGCCCTGTGGGACACCCAGGCGAACGACCTGTCCGTCGTCAAGCGCACCCCGGCCGCCCGCGACCTCGTCACCCCCTACGCGGACGCGCTGCGCCGCCGCGGCATCAAGGTCGGCCTCTACTACTCGCACCTCGACTGGTCCCACCCCGACTACGCCACCGTCCGGCCCGACGGGCAGGACCCCGGCGACCGGGGCAACCCGTACTCGATGCCCGCCGCCGGCGACGAGTCACCGGAGCGCTGGGACGCCTTCCTCGCCTTCCACCGCGCCCAGATCCGCGAGCTCCTCGGGCGGTTCCAGCCCGACCTGCTCTGGTTCGACGGCGAGTGGGAACGCAGCCCCGAGCAGTGGCGCATGGCCGAACTCGCCGACCTCATCAAGGAGTTGAGCCCGCACACCGTCGTCAACGGCCGCCTCTCCGGGCACGGCGACTACGCGACACCCGAGCAGGGTGTGCCCGTCGAACCGCCGAAGGGGCCCTGGGAGCTCTGCCTCACCGTCAACGACTCGTGGGGCTGGCAGCCGCAGGACGACCACCACAAGTCGCCCCGCCAGCTGGTCCGCGTCTTCGCCGAGACCGTCGGCGGTGGCGGCAACCTCCTGCTCGCCGTGGGCCCGCAGGCCGACGGCACGATACCGGCCGAGCAGGCCGAGCGCCTCGAAGCGCTCGGCGGATGGATCGCCGGACACCGGCCCGCGGTGCACGGCGCCGTACGCGGCCTGCCCCACGGCCACTTCTACGGCCCCTCCACCCTCTCCGCCGACCGCCGCACCCTGTACCTCTTCCTCTTCGACCGGCCCAACGAGTACGTCGTCCTGCGTGGCGTCCGCAACGCGGTCCTCTCGGCGCGGATCCTCGGCACCGGCGCGGACGTCCGCCACGAGCGGGTCGGCGGACTCGGCGAGGTGCCCGGCTGGGAGTACCTGTACGTCACCGACGACCAGCTCGACCCGCTGTGCACGGTCATCGCCCTCGAACTCGACGGCGAACTCGACCTGTACCGCGAACACACCCGCGACTGACACCACCCCCCTGACACCACCCCCTTGCCGCCACCCCCAGACACCACCTCCTGACGCCACCCCCCGACCTCGGCCCGATATCACGGAGGCAACGCCCTATGACAGCCCGAAGAGCCGCGCACGCCTGTGCCGTCGCCACCCTGCTGGTCGCCGCGTCGGCCGCGGCGACACCGCCCGTCTCGGCGGACGACGCCCCCGCCCTGCCCGTCGTCTCGCCCACCCCGCAGCACATGACGCGCGCCGGCGACGACGCCCCGCTTCCCGAGCACGCCGAACTCGTGGTCGGCGACGCCACCGACAAGCCGGCCCGCGACCTCGTCACCGCCACCCTGCGCGCCCACGGCGTCCGCGACATCGACGTACGCGCCAGCGCCTCCGGGCACGCGCCCCTGACCGTGCTCCTCGGCCCGGCCACCCGCGCCGACATCGCCGACGCCCTGCACGGCACCGACGTCCCCACCCAGGACGAGGGCTACGCCGTGCGCGTGGGCGAACACACCGTGGCGCTGGGCGGCACCGACGCGACCGGCCAGTTCTACGCGGCCCAGACCCTCAAGCAGCTCGTCAGGAAGGGGACGATCGCCGGGGCGTCCGTCTCCGACTTCCCCTCCATGCGCCTGCGCGGCTCCATCGAGGGCTTCTACGGCCCGCCCTGGACCGCGGCGGAACGCCTGGACCAGATGGACTTCCTCGGCCAGGTCAAGTCCAACACCTATGTGTACGCGCCGAAGGACGACCCGTACCACCGCGACAAGTGGCGCGAGCCCTACCCGGCGGACAAGCTCGCCCAGCTCGGCGAGCTCGTCGACCGGGCCCGCGCCAACCACGTCCGCTTCACCTTCGCGGTCTCGCCCGGCGGCTCGGTCTGCTACTCGGACCCGGCCGACGTGAAGGCCCTCACCGCGAAGCTCCAGGCGATGTACGACCTGGGCGTGCGCTCCTTCTCCGTCCCGCTCGACGACATCAGCTACACCAAGTGGAACTGCGCCGGCGACCAGACGAAGTTCGGCGCCCCGGGCCGCGGCCCCGCCGCCAAGGCGCAGGTCGGCCTGCTCAACACCATCCAGCACGACTTCATCGCCACCCACGACGGCGCCAACCCGCTCCAGATGGTGCCCACCGAGTACGGCGACCTCACCGACACCGCGTACAAGCAGGAGATCCGCGGGAACCTCGACAAGAACGTAGAGGTCATGTGGACCGGCACGGACGTCGT
The DNA here is from genome assembly GCF_004005495.1 of Streptomyces antnestii. Taxonomy (GTDB): domain Bacteria; phylum Actinomycetota; class Actinomycetes; order Streptomycetales; family Streptomycetaceae; genus Streptomyces; species Streptomyces antnestii. The sequence continues at coordinate 235,280 of NZ_RZYA01000009.1, read as the reverse complement.
CCCGCCGGAGATCACCAACGACCAGGCGCAGAAGGCCTCCGAGCTGTTCGGCCGCAAGGTGTTCGTCTGGGACAACTACCCGGTCAACGACTTCGGGCGCACCTCGGGACGCCTCCTCCTCGCCCCGTACGACAAGCGCGAGCCCGGCCTGTCGGGGCACCTCAGCGGCATCGTCTCCAACCCGATGAACCAGGAGGCGGCCAGCAAGCTCGCCGTCTTCACCATGTCCGACTTCTCGTGGAACGACCGCGGCTACGACCGTGACCGCTCCGCCCGCCAGTCCGCGCTGCACCTGGCCGGCGGTGACCCGCGCGTCGCCGACGCCGTACAGACCTTCGTCGACCTCAACCACATGGCGCCCACCTTCGGCTCCACGCCGTGGCAGCCGCAGTCGCCGATCCTCAGTGCCGAACTCGACAAGTTCTGGAAGGCGTACGACAGCGACCCGAAGGCCGCTATCCGTACGTTCACGCCGACCGCCACCCGGATCGGGCGCGTCCCCGCCGTGCTCCGGGCCGGCGTGCCGGACCAGCTGTTCCTGCACGACGCCGGGCCCTGGCTCGACTCAACCGACCTGTGGGGCAAGGCACTTGGCCACGGGCTCGCCGCGCTGAAGGCGATCGACGCCCACGACACGGACACGGCGGCCACCGAGCGCGCCGCGATGGACAAGGCGGCCTACGCCGCCTCGCACATCACCATCGACCCGGCCGAGCACCACCAGCCGGGACCCGTGAAGATCGCCGACCCGTTCCTCGGCAACTTCGTCAGCAAGGTCCAGGACCTGCATGACGCCTCGATGGGCCTCAAGCCGCTGCGCCAGCTCGCCCTGAACAAGACCGCGACGCAGAGCTCGGACTACAACTGGAACGGCGGCTACCCGTTCAACGCGTCCAAGTCCGCCGACGGCGACCGCTTCAACTTCTCGACCACCAGCGGCAAGGAGGCCCAGCCCTGGTGGCAGGTCGACCTCGGTTCGGTCGCCGACCTGGAGCACATCGACGTCTACAACCGCACCGACTGCTGCGCCGACCGCACGAAGGACTACTACGTCCTGGTCTCCGACGAGCCTTTCACCGGCTCCCTCGCCGACCAGCTTTCCAAGCCCGGCGTCTGGGCCCACCACGAGACCGCGCAGGCCGGCGGCCCGACGGTGATCCCGGCGCAGGCGCACGGCCGCTATGTGCGGGTGTGGCTCGCGAACGACAAGCCGGTCGAGCTGAACATGGCGGAGGTGGAGGTGTACGGCAGGGCGCGGGCCTGACCCGCTACCGCGTCCACTCGTAGATCTCGCGCAGCAGCTCCGCCGGCAGGTGGGACTCGTCCCTGCGCACGGCGGTGCGCAGAAGCCGGATCACATGGTGGACGTGGCTGCTCGGCAGGTTCCCGATGCCGAGCAGCACGCGCCGGTACGCCAACTCCAGTTCCATGGGGTCGAGTTCGGTGCCGTCACTGAGCAGCAGATGCAGCAGGTCGTGCGCCAGCGACGTGGCTGGCTGCCCCTCCGAGGCCACGAATGTGGTCACGGAGGGGCCCAGCCATGCGAACACCGGGTCCATCACATGGCGCACGAGCGAGTCGTTCGTCCCGCCGGACACCTCCATCTTGTGCCAGATCTCGTCCCAGTAGGGCCGCGACCAGCCCGGCCCGCCGTGCCCCTGCGGGTAGCGGTAGAGCCAGTTCGCGTCGACCGGGTCCGGGGGCCTGAGCTCGCCCTCGCGCAGGGCGATGCCGAGCGTGCCCCGGCCGTCCGGTCCCCAGGAGCGGCGCAGGGAGAGCGACAGGGCGAAGTCCGTCCACTGCTCCTCGTTCAGCGCCGAGCGCCACAGCAGGGCGTGCCGGTGCCAGGCGCTGACCGGGTTCGCCGACCCCGGGAACAGCTCGCCGGCCGAGACGCCGCCCGTCAGCAACAGGATGACCAGGACGAGGTTGGCGCCGTAGAGACCGTGCCGCGAGGCGACCCGCAGGACCGTCGGCCGGTACGCCGGGTGCTGGTCGCCCGTGCGGGTCTCGTGCTGGTCGAGGACGCGCACGAGCAGCCGCCCGAGCCGGGCCCGCTCGGCCTCGGGCATCCGCGCCGTCATCGACTTCGCGAACCGCAGCATCTGACGGCCCGACAGCGGCGCGTACGACAGCAGCGCGTACGCCAGGTCGTCGTCCACGCGGGCGTCGCCGAGCGCGAGCGTGGGGCGGTCCCGGAGCAGGTCGGTCAGCACGTGAAGGGCGAGCCGCACCGCCAGGTACTCGCCGAACGTGGCGTGCAGGAACTCGTACGTCGCGAGGACCTGGCCGTCCCGCACGGACTGGGCGCGCTGCACGAAGAAGAACCGGCCGAGCGCCACCTCCGCCGCCCCCAGCGGGGTGCGGAAGCCGGACGCCCCGGCGGGGCCGCGGCCGAGGAGCGCCGTGAGGTCCTCGTCGAGTTCGGCCGCGGACACCCACTGGCGACGGCGGTTGAGCAGCGCGAACGCGACGAGGGAGAGGCGCTGCATCTCCAGTTCGGCCCGTTCGCGCATCTCGTCGTCGGGCACGGTGTCCCGGCTCGTCTTGCCGACCTCGCGGCGCGCGAACGAGAACAGCAGCTCCTCGTACAGGTCGGCCTCGTCGAGGGGTTCGCCGCCGTCGCGCTGCAGGCCGTTGCCCGCCACGTCGTACAGCGCCAGCATCGTCAGGAGCAGTGGCTGCGCGGCGAGCGCCGCGTGCCGGGACACCACCTCCCACGACAGCGGCCGTAGGCCCTGGGCCGCGAAACCGGCCGCGTTGGCGTCGTTCCACACCGCGAGCCAGCGCTGGATCTGCGCGGCCCTGAACGGTTCGAGGCGCAGCGCGACCATGCCCTGCGGGTAGCGCGCGCGGTCGGCGACGGACGTGCGGCTGGTCACGAGGGCGAGCAGCGGACGGCCCTGCTCCGCCTCGCGCTCCTGGAACCGGGCCACCCTGACCAGGAAGTCGTTGTGGTGCACCCCGGTCGTCTGGAGGAGTTCGTCGAATCCGTCGAGCAGCAGCACGGGGACCGCGCCGCCCGCCGCGCGGACCAGCTCGGGCCAGGTGACGCGCTCACCGGTCGCGGCCCGCACCGCGTTCTCGATCTGCTCCTGGAGATCGTCCTCGGCGCGCACGTCGCGCAGCGGCACCCGCACCGGCAGGAACCCGGCCGCCGGCAGCCGCGCGGCGAGCACCCGGGTGAGGACGGACTTGCCCGCGCCCGGCTGCCCGAGCACGAGGAGCGGCGTCCGTGTCTGCGCGGACGACGTCAGGGCACCGGCGAGATAGCGCGTCAGGTCCTCGCGCACCGGAGTGCGCTCCCACCACGACTCGTCGGCGGGCCCGTGCTGCCCGGCGACGGCCCGCACCCGGAAGTCCGGGTCCAGATACATCTCCTCCAGGGCGGGCACGCGGATGCCCTCGGGCGCCGACTCCGCGTCGAGGACCGGGCGCGAGAGCGCGGCCCGGTGGGAGAGGGCGAGGGCCGCCGCCACGTCGACCGGTGGCCGCGCGGTGGCGGCCGAAGCGGCCAGCAGGGCCTCGATGCCCGCGAGGGCGCGCTGCACCCCGTCCCGTGTCGCACGGTGCTCGTTCTGCGCCACCCAGAAGCCGAACTCCGGTGCCTGCTGGGCGAGTTGGGCGTAAAGGGTGTCGTAGTGGGCGGCCGCTGCCGCCGGCAGGCCATGCGTCAGCGTCCGCTGTACGGCGTCCCACTCGGCCGGGGTGAGCCGGTCCCGGACCGCGAGTCCCGCCACGAACCGCTCGAAGCGCCGGGACAGCGCCGCGTACCAGTCGAGGAGCTGCCCGGCCACCGCCTCCGGCGGGAGGTGCGGCGCGGGGAGCGGCGCGTCCACGGCGGCGAGCGCCTGCGCGAACCCGGCGTCCCGCTCTCCCGTTCCTCCCACCGCTCCTGCCCCTCCCGCCCCGACCAGGGCCAGCTGGTCGTCGCGGGTGAGCCGCACCTCGTCCAGGGAGAACGGAAGATCCAGCTCCGCGAGCGCCTCGAACCAGCCGAGCACGACGACGACCGTGTGCGCCGCCCGCAGCAGCTCGCCCCGTTCGGCCCGCCCGCCCGCGGCCCCGAGCCGCCGCCCGACCCCGCGCACCGCGTCACGGCCGAGCCCCAGGATCCGCCCGCGCGCGTCCGCGATCCGCAGCACCCCGTCGCTCACACCGCCCGTCGCCACCGCGAGCGCGCCGCCGAGGGCCCGGTCGAGCGCCGCCAGACGCGGCGGATCCGCGCCCAGCAGCACCAGCGCGTCGGACAACGACAACAGTCTGCGCGAACCCACCCGAACCCCCCCGCGGAACGTGTACGGACGCGGTCACTCTGCCAGGGCCTGCGGGAACGGTCCATCGACCACGGTGACGACCACGGTGCGTGAGCCGGCCGACACCCCGTGCGCGCCGCTCGCCCGGATGGCTTAACGTGTGGCCGTGGACAGTCAGGGCAAGCGTGCGGTTCGGCTGCGCCTGACCGGGGCTGCCGTGCTGGCCGCACTGTCGGGTGCGGCGGGCTCGTGGGCGTATCTGCGGGCCGGCGGCTCGGCCGGTGACGTCGTGCGCGACCTCGCCGTGGGCTGGGCGTACGCGGCCGCCGGCATCGTGGCCTGGCGGCGCAGACCCGCCAACCGCACCGGCCCGCTGATGATCGCCGAGGGCGTCACCTGGTTCTTCGGGAACCTCCAGGGCACCTCCGTCCCCGCACTCTTCGCGTTCGGCGCCTGGTGGGAGGCGCTGAACATGGCGATCCTCCTGCACCTCATCCTGTCGTTCCCCGAGGGCCGCCTCACGACGGTCCTCACCCGCCGCCTCGTGCAGTTCGCGTACGGGCTCGTCGCGGCCGGCGGGCTGCTGCGCACGCTCGTGTTCGACCCGGCGAAGGCCACCGGCGCGACCTACCTCGACTGCTCGGGCTGCGGGCCCAACGCCCTGTACATCCCCGGCACCCACGACCTCTTCGGCGCCGTCGACACCGTCTACCACGCGCTCGGCTGGATCGTCTCCGCCGTCGCCGCCGTGGCGATCGTGCAGCGCTGGCGGCACGCCTCCGCCGCACGCCGGCAGGCCCTCCTCCCGGCCTGGATCGGCATCGGCGTGGCCCTCGTGTTCCTGATGTGGGACATGCTCTTCTACGTCGTGCCGGACTTCGGCGAGGTCGGCGACACCGGCGAGCAGGCCGTCTACCTGCTGTCCGACCTCGCGCAGGTCGCCGTGCCGTTCGCGTTCCTCGCCGGCCTCCTTCGCATGCACCTCCAGCGCGCCGAGGTCAGCGGCCTCGTCATCGAGGTCGGCACGGACCCGGACCCGGCCCGCCTCCGGGAGGCCCTGGCCCGCGTCCTCGGCGACCCGACGCTGCGCCTCGGCCTGTGGCGCGAGGAACGCGGCGCCTACGTCGACGGGTCCGGGCGCGAGGTGACGGCCGACGGCTCCGGCCGTACCCCCGTCGGTGCGGCGGACGGCCGCCCGCTCGCCCTGCTCCACCACGATCCCGCGCTCATGGACGACCCGGAACTCCTCGCGTCCGTCGCCGCCGCCCTGCGCCTCGCCCTGGAGAACGTGTGGCTGCGCTCGCGCGCCCGCGACGTGAGCTCGCGCATCGTGCAGGCCGCCGACTCCGAGCGCAAACGCCTGGAACGCGATCTGCACGACGGCGCCCAGGCCCGCCTCGTCTTCGCGCTCATGGCCGTGCGGCGCGTCGAGCGCGGTCTCGCCGACCACCCCGACGCCGCCCTGCGCGCGTCCGTGACCGAGGCGGAGTCCAGCCTCCGGCTTGCCATCGAGGAGCTGCGCGGTCTCGCTCACGGCCTGCACCCGGCGGTCCTCACCCGCGAAGGCCTCGGCCCCGCCCTGACCGCGCTGGCCAGGGAGGCGACCCTGCCCGTCGTCGTCGCGGCCGAACCCCGGCGCTACGACGCGGTCGTCGAGTCCACCGCCTACTTCACGGTCTGCGAGGCCCTGTCCAACGCGGCCAAGCACGCCGGGGCCCGCGCCGTCAGCGTCTCGGCCACGCACCAGGACGGACGCCTCGTCGTGGAGACCGTGGACGACGGCGTCGGGGGAGCGGACAGCAGGCGCGGCAGCGGTCTGCGCGGCCTCGCCGACCGGGTCGCCGCCGTCGACGGAGTGTTGCACGTACACAGTCCCGCGGGTGGCGGGACCAGAATCAGGGCGGAGCTTCCGTGCGGGTGATCGTGGCCGAGGACTCGGCACTGCTGCGGCAGGGGATCGTACGACTGCTGTCCGACGAGGGCTTCGAAGTGCTGGCGGAGTGCTCCGACACGGGACCGCTGCCGGCGCTCGTCGCCGCGCACCGGCCCGACGCGGTGCTCCTCGACATCCGCATGCCGCCCACGCACACCGACGAGGGGCTCGTCGCCGCCGCCCGGATCCGCGCGGCCCACCCCGGCACGGGCGTGCTGCTGCTGTCCCAGTACGTCGAGACGACCGACACCGTGCGGGCGCTCGCGGAGCATCCCGAGGGGTTCGGCTATCTGCTCAAGGAGCGCGTCGCCGATGTCGACGAACTCTGCGGGGCCCTCAAGCGCGTCGCGTCCGGCGAGACGGTCCTCGACCCGCTCGTCGTGGCCAGGCTCATCGACACCCCGCGCGCCCCGGGCCCCCTCGACGACCTCACGGGCCGCGAACGCGACGTGCTGGCCCTGATGGCCGAGGGCCACTCCAACGAGGCGATAGCCCAGCGGCTCGTGATCGGCGGCAAGACGGTGGAGACACACGTCCGGAACATCTTCGGCAAGCTGCGCCTGGAGCAGGATCTGCTCGGCCACCGCCGCGTGCGCGCCGTGCTCACGTATCTGCACGCCTGACGCCGCATGTCCGCCTCTTGGGGCGGGGAAAAGGTCCCGGCTGACCGCTCCGAAGGCGACGTCGTTCCCCCGATTGCCCCCGTGGCTCCCCCGTACGTCGACTGCGGAGCGGTGCCGGTGCCCTCAACATTAGGGACCGCGCGCTCCCGGTACATCAGGGCCAGCCCTGAGATCCGGAGTAGTTGCTACCGGAACGGCCTCCGGGCGGCGGCGCCTTCAGCGGGGAGCGCAGCGCCCCACGACCGCCCCCGCCCGGTCGATACACAGCACATCGACCTGGACGGGTGCGCCGCGCAGCACGCGGAGCGCCTCGTCACGGGCGGTGGCGGCCACCAGATCACCGAGCGCGGGCCACAACTGGAGCGCCGCGAGGCCCGTGTTGGCGTCCGCCACCGCGGCCGAGATCTCCGCGCCCGCGCCCCCCTGCCCGGCGAGCCCGGCCAGGAACGCCTTGTCGACCTGGGAGCGCGCCGAGTGCAGGTCCAGATGCCCGGCCGCGAGCTTCGACAGCTTGGCGAACCCGCCGCATATCGTGAGCCGTTCGACGGGATGGCGGCGCACGTACTTGAGGACGGCGCCCGCGAAGTCCCCCATGTCGAGGAGCGCGTCCTCGGGAAGCCCGTACTCGGAGACGACCGTCTTCTCGGACGTCGACCCCGTGCAGCCCGCCACATGCGTACGCCCGGCGGCCCGCGCCACGTCCACCCCGCGCCGGATCGAGTCGATCCACGCCGAGCACGAGTACGGCACCACGATGCCCGTCGTCCCCAGGATGGACAGCCCGCCGAGGATCCCGAGCCGCGGATTCCAGGTCGAGCGGGCGATCTCCTCGCCGTGGTCGACGGAGAGCGTGATCTCGACGTCACCGGTCCCGCCGTGCCGCCGGGCGACGGCCGCGACATGGTCCCGCATCATCTGCCGCGGCACGGGGTTGACCGCGGGTTCCCCGACGGCGAGGGGAAGCCCCGGCCGGGTCACCGTGCCGACGCCCGGGCCCGCCCTGAACACGACGCCGGCCCCGGCGGGCAGCAGCCGCACCGTGGCCCGCACCAGCGCGCCGTGCGTGACATCCGGATCGTCGCCGGCGTCCTTCACGATCCCCGCCATGGCGTGGGCACCGGTCAACTCCTCGGCGGCCAGCGCGAACGCGGGCGTCTGTCCCTTCGGCAGCGTGATCGTCACCGGGTCGGGGAAGTCGCCGGTCAGAAGCGCGGTGTACGCGGCCGTGGCCGCGCCCGTCGCGCAGGCGCCGGTCGTCCAGCCGGGGCGCAGACCGGTGTGCTTGAGTTGGGCGCCGCGCCCACCCTTGGCCCCGCTCACGTCACTCCCGCTCACATCACTCCCGCTCACGTCACCCATGAAGGGATCCGACCTCCGTGCACGTACTGATACTCGGCGGCACGACCGAGGCCCGCCGCCTCGCGCAGGCCCTTCGCGACGCACACCCCGAGTGGCGCGTGACGACCTCGCTGGCCGGCCGGGTCGCCCGCCCGCTGCTGCCCGCGGGCGAGGTGCGCACCGGCGGATTCGGGGGAGCCGACGGCCTGGCCCGCGCGCTGCGCGAGCTCCAGGTGGACGCGCTCATCGACGCCACCCATCCTTTCGCCGGGACGATCAGTTTCCACGCGGCGCGGGCCGCCGCCACGGCCCATGTTCCCCTGCTGGCCCTGCGCCGCCCCGGCTGGGTCCCCGCTCCGGGCGACGACTGGCACGGGGTCGCTTCGCTGGAGGCGGCGGCGGAGCGGCTGCCGGCGCTGGGCCGCCGCGCGTTCCTGACGGTCGGCCGTCTCGGCCTGCCGGCCTTCGCGGGCGTCGACGACGTGTTCTTCCTCGTCCGCTCCGTCGACGCCCCGGACCCGCCACTGCCGCCCCGCTCGGAAATCCTGCTCGCCCGCGGCCCGTTCACGGTGGAGGGCGAACGGGCGCTGCTGCGGGAGCACCGGATCGACGTGCTGGTGACGAAGGACGCCGGGGGAGAGGCGACGGCGGCGAAACTGGTCGCTGCGCGGGAGGCGGGAATCCCGATCCTGGTCGTACGACGGCCTGCGGCGCCGGAGGGGGTGGCCGGGGTGGGGTCGGTGGGGGAGGTGGTGGAGTGGGTGCGGGGGGTTGGGGGGTGACTTTTCGTCCCCGAACCCGCCCCTTCCCGAAAGTCCTGGGGGCTGCGCCCCCAGACCCCCGCGATCGCCCTTCGGGCTCGTCCTCAAACGCCGGACGGGCTGAAATCAGCCCGTCCGGCGTTTGAGGACCGGGGTCTGGGGCGGAGCCCCAGTTTCGGGAAGGGGCGGGGTGGGGGAACTACTCCACCTCACAAGCCACGGCATTGACCGCCGCCGCAGCCATCGCACTACCCCCCCGACGCCCCCGCACCACCAAAAACTCCAGCCCCAACTCCCCCGCATGCTCGGCGAGCGCATCCTTCGACTCGACCGCCCCCACGAACCCCACCGGAACCCCGATCACGGCGGCGGGCCGCGGCGCGCCCTCCCGCACCAGCTCCAGAAGCCGGAACAACGCAGTGGGCGCATTGCCCACAGCGACGACCGCCCCACCCATCCGCTCCCGCCACAGTTCCAGCGCCGCAGCGGAGCGCGTCGTGCCGAGCTGCCGCGCCAGCTCCCCCACCGACGGGTCGGACAGCGTGCACACGACCTCGTTGTCCGCGGGCAGCCGCTTCCTGGTGATGCCGCTGGCCACCATGGACACGTCGCACAGAACGGGCGCGCCACCGCGCAGCGCCTCGCGGGCGCGGACCGCGACGTCCGGCGAGTACGCGAGGTCACCGGCCAGGTCGACCATCCCGCACGCGTGGATCATGCGGACCGCGACCTGTGCCACCTCCGGCGGCAGCCCGCCGAGATCGGCCTCGGCGCGGATCGTGGCGAAGGACCGGCGGTAGATCTCCGCCCCGGACTTCTCGTACTCGAACGCAGTGCTCACGGCGGGGAGCCTATCCAGCGGCGCCCACTTCACAGGGTGCGGGGCCCGGGTCTATAGTCCAAAACTAGCAGTGCTAATTAACGTAGAGCTCATGACCTCAGCCCCAGGAGCCGCACGTGCGTCCCGTCCACTTCGCCGCCGCCCGCCGCACCCCGATCGGAAAACTGCGCGGATCCCTGTCCTCCGTACGCCCGGACGACCTCGCGGCCGCCGTCATCCGCGGGCTGCTCGACGGCGTCCCGGCGCTCGACCCGGCCCGGATCGACGACGTCTACTGGGGCGCCGCGAACCAGGCCGGCGAGGACAACCGCAACATCGCCCGCATGGCCGCCCTGCTCGCGGGCCTGCCCGAGTCCGTGCCCGGCGCGACCGTTAACCGGCTGTGCGCCTCCGGGCTCGAAGCCGTCACCACCGCCGCCCGCACCATCGCCTCCGGCGAGGCCGACGTCGTCCTCGCGGGCGGCTCCGAGTCCATGAGCCGCGCCCCCTTCGTGCTCCAGCGCCCCGACGAGGCGCTCCCGCACAGGATGGACACGTACGACACGCGCCTCGGCTGGCGCCTGGTCAACCCGAAGATGAAGGAGCTGCACGGCGTCCTCGCGATGGGGGAGACGGCCGAGGAGGTCGCCGACCGCTACGGCGTCTCGCGCGAACGCCAGGACGCCTTCGCGCTGCGCAGCCACCGAAGCGCCGCCGAGGCCCGCAAGAACGGCATGTTCGAGGCGGAGATCCTCCCCGTCACACGCCCCGACGGCGTCGTCGTCGACCAGGACGAGTGCATCCGCCCCGACACCTCCCTGGAGAAGCTGGGCACGCTCAAGCCGGTATTCCGCAAGGGCGGCACCGTCACCGCGGGCAACGCCTCGCCCATGAACGACGGCGCCGCGGGCCTGCTCCTGGTCAGCGAGGAGGCCCTGCACGACCTCGGCCTCGAATCCCTCGGCCGGTACGTCGCGGGCGCCTCCGCCGGCGTACACCCCGACGTCATGGGCATCGGCCCGGTGCCCGCCACGCAGAAGGCGCTCACCCGCGTCGGCTGGACCGTCGAAGACCTTCAAGAGGCCGAGTTCAACGAGGCGTTCGCCGCCCAGGCCCTCGCCTGCGTCGACGCGCTCGGCATCGACCCGGAGCTGGTCAACCCGACCGGCGGCGCCATCGCGCTCGGCCACCCCCTCGGCTGCTCCGGCGCCCGCATCCTCACCACCCTGCTCCACCGCATGCGCCGCACCGGCGGCTCCCGCGGCCTCGCCACCATGTGCGTCGGCGTCGGCCAGGGCTCCGCCGTCCTCGTCGAGCGCGCCTGAACTCCCGTACCGGTCAAGGAATCCCTGAGCCGTACCTGGTCCGGAGCCGCACCAGAAGTCAGTACGAACGGAGCACCACCCTCATGGCAACGCTGTCCCTCGCCGCGATCCTCGCCGAGTCCGCCCGCCGCCGCCCGGACAAGACCGGGCTCGTCGAAGGCGAACTGCGCATCACCTTCAAGGAGTTGTGGCTCCAGGCCCGCAAGCAGGCCGCCGCACTCGTCGGACTCGGCGTGCGGCCGGGGGACAAGGTGGCGCTGATGGCGCCCAACACGGCCGAGTTCCCGCGCGCGTACTACGCGGCGCTCGCCGCTGGCGCCGTCGTCGTCCCCGTCCACCTCCTCCTGTCCGCCGGGGAGGTCGAGCACGTCCTGCGCGACAGCGGCGCGACCCTGCTCCTGTGCCACCCCGGCCAGGCGAAGACCGGCGCCGCCGCGGCCGAGGCCACCGGCGTACGCATGCTGACCCTCGGGGAGGGCGGCGACCTGGAGCGGCTCACACACGAGGCCGAGCCGCTGCCCACGTATCTGACCCGCGACGCGGACGACCCGGCCGTCGTCTTCTACACCAGCGGCACCACGGGCGTCCCCAAGGGCGCCGTGCTCAGCCACTTCAACCTGGTGATGAACGCGACGGTCAGCGCCTTCGACGGCCACGACGTACGCTCCGACGACATCGCGCTCGGCGCGCTGCCGCTGTTCCACGCCTTCGGGCAGACGGTCTCCATGAACGCGACCTGGCGCGCGGGCGCCACGCTCGTCCTGCTCCCGCGCTTCGACGCGGCGAAGGCCATCGACCTGATGGTCGCCGAGGGCGTGAACACCTTCCACGGCGTGCCCACGATGTACGTGAACCTGGTGGCCGCCGCCGCGGCGGCCGGGAAGCTGCCCACCCTCAAGGTCTGCGTCTCGGGAGGCGCCTCCCTGCCCGTGGCCGTCCTGGAGCGGTTCCAGGACGCGTTCGGCGCGACGGTCTTCGAGGGCTACGGGCTCTCCGAGACGTCCCCAGCCGCCGCCACCAACCAGCCGGTCTTCGGGGCGCGGCCCGGCACCGTCGGGCACCCGATGTGGGGCGTCGACGTGGAGATCGCCCGAGCCGAGGTCGAGGACCGCGTGGAGCTGCTGCCCGAGGGCGAGCTCGGCGAGCTCGTCGTGCGCGGCCACTGCGTCTTCAGCGGGTATCTGGGGCGCCCGGAGGCCACGGCCGAGGCCCTCGTCGACGGCTGGTTCCGCACCGGTGACCTCGGCACCAAGGACGAGGACGGCTATCTGCGGATCGTCGACCGCAAGAAGGACATCATCATCCGCGGCGGCTACAACGTGTACCCGCGCGAGGTCGAGGAGGTCCTGATGCGCCACCCCGATGTCGCCCAGGTCGCCGTGATCGGCCTGCCCGACCCCGTGCACGGCGAGGAGGTCTGCGCCGTGATCATCCGCGGGCCGGGCGCGACGGCCGACGCCGAAGCGGTCACCGAGTGGTCCAAGGAGCACCTGGGCCGCCACAAGTACCCGCGCCGCGTCGAGTTCGCCGACGAACTGCCGCTCGGCCCCAGCATGAAGGTCCTCAAGCGCGAGCTGCGCACCCAGTACCAGTAAACGGACTGATCCCTCCACACCTCCGCACGCCGCCGTACGGCCCGGCGCCGGCCCCTTTCTCGAGGAGTCGGCGCCGGGCCCATTGACATGCCCGGCAAGCCCGCCGTAACTTGCGTGCAACATCGCACTAACGCGCGTTATTAAAGCGCGTAACCAAGGAGTCGAAGTGGCCGCCAACGCCCCCCGCCGCGTGACCATGAGCGACGTGGCACGCCACGCGGGCGTATCGCGCACCACCGTCTCCTTCGTGCTGAACGACCGCCCCGGCGCCGCCATCCCCGACGAGACCCGTCACCGGATCCTGGCGTCCATCGAGGAGCTCGGCTACCGCCCGAACGCGGGCGCCCGCGCCCTCGCCGCCAAGCGCAGCGAGTGGTACGGCCTGATCACCGAGATCGTCACCGCGCCCTTCGCCGTCGACGTCATCAAGGGCGCCCAGGACCGCGCCTGGCTCGACCGCAAGTTCCTGCTCATCGCCGCCAGCGAGGGCGAGGCGGCCCAGGAGGCGGCCGCCCTCGACAAGCTCCTCGAACAGCGCGTCGAGGGCCTGCTGTACGCCACCACCTGGCACCGGGCCGTCACGCTCCCCAAGGCCGCCCGCGAGGTGCCCACCGTGCTCGTCAACTGCTACGACGCGGACGGGGAACTGCCCTCCGTCGTGCCGGACGAGGTGACCGGCGGCCACCGCGCCGCCGCCCACCTCGTGGCGGCCGGACACGAACGCATCGGCTTCATCAACCTCGACCCCGGGATCCCGGCCGCCGTGGGCCGCCGCGAAGGCTACGAGCGCGCGCTGCGCGAGGCCGGGATCACCTTCGACGAAGGCCTCGTGGTGTCCGGCCACGCGACCGCCGACGGCGGCTACACCGCCGCATGTGAACTCCTCGACCGCGCCGACCGCCCCACGGCCCTGTTCTGCGGCAACGACCGCATGGCCATGGGCGCCTACGACGCGATCAAGGAAAGGGGCCTGCGCATCCCGCAGGACGTGGCCGTGGTCGGCTACGACAACCAGGAGCTCATCGCCGCGTACCTGCGGCCCAAGCTCACCACCCTCGCGCTTCCCTTCGAGGCGATGGGGGCCAAGGGCGTCGACATGCTCGCCGCTCTCGCAGCGGGACAGCCGCTCGACACCACTCAGGTGACGGTCGACTGCCCGCTGCTCGAACGCTCGTCGGTCTGACCGCGAATCAGCTCCGACGGATCTCCGTCCATCTCCACCAGACCCGTCTCATCAGGTGTGTCGAAGAGAGAAAGAGTCCCCATTATGACATCGTCCCGATCCGCGCGGCGGTCGCTGACCGCCGCGGTGGCGGTGGCGGCCGCGGCGGCCCTGCTGCTGACCGGCTGCAGCGGCAACGGCGCGGCCGGAGCCGCAGGCGACACCTCCCGCGACCAGCTCCTGACCGTTCCGCGCGAGGACATGGGCACCTTCACGCGGAACTTCAACCCGTTCTCGCCGAAGGTCGGCCCGATGACCAAGGAGGCGATCTACGAGCCGCTGATGGTCCACAGCCCGGCCGACGGCAAGGACACGCCCTGGCTCGCCACCAAGTGGGAGCAGGCGAAGGACGGCCGCTCGATCACCTTCACGCTGCGCGACGGCGTCAAGTGGTCCGACGGCAAGCCGCTCACCGCCGCCGACGTCGTGTACACCTTCGGCCTCCAGAAGAAGCTGCTCGGCGGCTTCGACTACCTGGACAAGGTCACCGCTCCCGACGCGCACACGGTCACGTTCGCCTTCAACAAGCCGTTCTCGCCGTCCGTCTACGAGATAGCGGGACACTTCATCCTGCCCGAGCACATCTGGGCGAAGATCAAGGACCCGGCGAAGTTCACCAACCCGGACCCCGTCGGCACGGGCCCGTACACGAAGGTCGAGAAGTTCGAGAGCCAGTCGTTCGAGCTGCGCAAGAACCCCTCGTACTGGCAGCCCGAGAAGCAGCACATCGCAGGGCTCCGGCTGCTCGCCTTCTCCGGCAACGACAGCGCCAACCTCGCCTTCACCAACGGTGAGGTCGACTGGACGCAGTCGTTCGTCCCGGACATCGAGAAGTCCTTCGTCGCCAAGGACAAGAAGCACAACCACTACTGGTTCCCGGCCACCGGGGCGATGATCAACTGGCAGCTGAACACGACGAAGGCGCCCTTCGACGACCCGGCCGTCCGCAAGGCGCTCAGCATGGCCGTCGACCGCGACAAGATCACCAAGGTCGCGATGAACGGCTACGCGAACCCGGCCGACTGCACCGGACTCGCCGGCACCTACGACAGCTGGCGCGACGCCTCCGTCGTCAACTCCCCGTCCTGCGACTGGACGAAGCACGACGTCAAGGCCGCCGCCAAGGCCCTCGACGCGGCCGGCTACAAGGAGAAGGGCGGCAAGCGCACGCTGAAGAACGGCAAGCCGTTCACCCTCGACATCTCCGTCGGCTCGGCGTCCTCCGACTGGATCTCGGTCGCGAACATCATCAAGCAGAACCTCGCCGAGGTCGGCATCACCGCGAACGTCAAGTCCCCCGACTGGGCAGCGGTGCAGACCACGTACGACATGGGCACCTTCGACTCCGGCATCGTGTGGAGCGGCAACGGCGCGACGCCGTACGAGTTCTACCGGGGCGTCATGTCCACCAAGGTGGTCCAGCCGGTGAACAAGAAGGCCACCGAGAACTACCACCGCTTCGGCGACAAGAAGGCCGACCAGCTCATCGACGCGTTCGCGGCGGCGACGGACGAGAAGACGCAGCACGCGAAGGCCGACGGCCTGCAGAAGCTGTTCGCCGAGGACGCGCCGGTCGTGCCGCTGTTCACCGGCCCCGAGTGGGGCGCGTACACCGACACCCGCTTCACGGGCTGGCCGACGGCCCAGAACCCGTACGCGACCCTGTCGAACCGCTCGGTGAGCACGGTCCTGATCCTGACGACGCTGAAGCCGGTACGGGGCTGAGGTAAGCGCCCCTCCAGGGGCGCGGGACTGTATCGATCTGCGGCTCCGCCGCGTGGGCGCGACCAGCCACAACGGACCCGCAGACAACCACCTGCGCCCCCACCCCCCTCCTCCATAAACCCACCTCACAGGGAGCGCCACCATGCGCCTCGTCCTGCGAAACCTGGGCTTCTATCTGCTCGCCTTCTGGGCCTCCCTCACCCTGAACTTCCTGCTGCCCCGCTTCATGCCGGGCGACCCGGTCTCCCGGATGTTCGCGCAGGCCCAGGGTTCGATGAGGCCCGACCAGATAGCCCAGCTGCAGAAACTCTTCGGCCTCGACCACCGCCCCCTCTGGGAGCAGTACCTCGGCTACGTCAAAAGCGTCTTCACCGGCGACCTCGGCATCTCCATCTCCCGTTTCCCGACACCCGTCTCGGACGTCATCGGCTCCCAGATCGGCTGGACGCTGCTCCTCGGGATCACCGCGCTGATCACCGCGGCCGTCCTCGGCAACCTGCTCGGCATCGTCGCCGCCTGGCGCCGCGGCGGGTTCCTCGACTCCGCGTTCCCGCCCCTGCTCGTCTTCGTCGGCTCCTTCCCCTACTTCTGGCTGGCGATGGGCGCCCTGTACCTGTTCGGCGTCACCCTCGGCTGGTTCCCGCTGCGGCACGCCTACGACGTCGGCCTCACCCCCGGCCTCAACGGCGAGTTCCTGTCGAACGTCGTCTCGCACCTCTTCCTGCCGGCGCTGACGATCGTCCTCGTGTCGGTCGGCGGCTGGATGCTCGGCATGCGCAACTCGATGATCGCCACGAACGCCGAGGACTACATCACGATGGCCGAGGCGAAGGGCCTCAGCCCCTCGCGGATCATGTTCCGGTACGCGGCCCGCAACGCGATGCTCCCGTCCGTCACCAACTTCGGCATGGCACTCGGCTTCATGGTCGGCGGCGCCCTCCTCACCGAGGTCGTGTTCGCCTACCCCGGCATCGGCTACCAGCTCCTCAACGCCGTACAGGGCCTCGACTACCCGCTGATGCAGGGCATCTTCCTCACCATCACCGCGGCCGTCCTCCTGGCGAACTTCATCGTCGACCTCGTCCACGTCCGCCTCGACCCGCGCGTCCGCGTCCGCTGAAGGGGCATGTCATGACCGTCACCGACGCGGCCGTACGCCCGCTCGCCCCGCCCGCCGGGAAGAAGCGCTCCGGCAGGCCGGGGCTCGGACGCCGGCTTCTGCGGAACAAGAAGGCGCTGTCCGGAGCCGTCCTGCTGGCCGTGTTCGCGGCGCTCGCACTCCTCGCGCCCGTCCTCGAACCCGGCGACCCGTCCCTCATCAACTCCACCGGCGGCGCGGCCCCTTCGGGCGCGCACTGGCTCGGCACCACCGCCAAGGGCCAGGACGTCCTCGCCCTCACCCTGTGGGGCGCCCGCAGCTCACTCCTCGTCGGCGCCACCGTCGGCCTCGCGGCCACCGCCGTCGCCCTCCTCATCGGCCTCGCGTCCGCGTACTTCGGCCGGATCGTCGACGACGTGCTGTCCCTCGTCACCAACATCTTCCTGCTGATCCCGGGACTTCCCCTGCTCGTCATCCTCGCCGCGTTCCTGCCGCCGGGGACGACCACGGTCGTCGTCGTCCTCGTCATCACCGGCTGGGCGGGTTCCGCGCGCGTCCTGCGCGCCCAGGCCAAGTCGATCCGCGGCAAGGACTTCGTCGCCGCGTCCGTCGTCACCGGCGAGCGGCCGCTGCGCATCATGTTCCGGGAGATCCTGCCCAACATGGCGTCCGTCGTGATGACGACGCTGCTCGGCTGCGTGATCTTCGGGATCGGCGCCCAGGCGGGCCTGGAGTTCCTCGGACTCGGCGACGCGAGCGTCGTCAGCTGGGGCACCAACCTGTACTGGGCGGGCAACGACGGCGCCCTGATGACCGGCGCCTGGTGGGCGTTCGTGCCGTCCGGCCTGTGCATCGCGCTCGTCGCGTTCGCCCTCGCGATGGTCAACTACGCGGTCGACGAGATCACCAACCCGCGCCTGCGGGACCGCCGTTCACGCAAGCACAAGGAGGCGTGAGCCATGGAACCCGTACTGGATGTACGTCATCTGCGCGTCGAATACCGCGGTGACGGCCGCAGCGTCGTCGGCGCCGACGACGTGTCCTTCTCCGTCGGACCCGGCGAGATCTTCGGGCTCGCGGGCGAGTCGGGCTGCGGCAAGTCGACCATCGCCAACGCCGTGATGCGGCTACTCAAGCCGCCGGCCGAGATCACCGCCGGAAGCGTCCGCTTCCAGGGCCGTGACGTCCTCGCCATGGGCGCCAAGGAGCTGCGCTCCTTCCGCTGGCGCGAGATCGCCATGGTCTTCCAGTCCGCGATGAACTCGCTCAACCCGGTCCTCACCATCGGTGAGCAGCTCGGCGACATCTTCACCACGCACGAGAAGCTGAAGAGACGCGCGGCACGCGAACGCGCGGGTGCGCTACTGGAGTTGGTCGGGATCGACCCCGGCCGCCTCAAGGCGTACCCGCACCAGCTGTCCGGCGGCATGCGCCAGCGCGTCGTCATCGCCATGGCCGTCGCCCTCGAGCCGCGCATGCTCATCATGGACGAGCCGACCACGGCCCTCGACGTCGTCGTCCAGCAGGAGATCATGGCGCAGATCCGCGACCTCCAGCGCGACCTGGGCTTCTCCGTCCTGTTCATCACGCACGACATGTCCCTCATGGTCGAGCTGTCCGACCGCATGGGCGTCATGTACGGCGGCCGGCTCGTCGAACTCGCCCCCGCGCGCGAGCTGTTCGCCCAGCCCCTGCACCCCTACACCGAGGCCCTGATGAACGCCTTCCCGCCGCTGACGGGACCGCGCGCCGAACTCACCGGCCTCTTCGACGCACCCCGCACCGCCGACAGCTGCGGCTTCCATGTGCGCTGTCCCGCCGACCGCGCCGACTGCTCCGCGAACATCCCCGACCTGCGCGAGGTGGCCCCCGGCCGCTGGGCAGCCCTGACAGGAGGCGGCGCCCGATGAGCGAGCCAGTTCACCTCGACGAGTCGGTTCACGGCGACAAGCCACTCCTCCAAGTGCGCGGCCTCACCAAGGAGTTCCAGGTCGGCAGCGTCTTCTCGCGGCGGCGCGTACGTGCCGTCGGCGCCGTCGACTTCGACCTTCCCAAGGGGCGCATCACCGCCCTCGTCGGCGAGTCCGGCAGCGGCAAGTCCACCATCGCCCGCTGTCTGATCCGTCTCGAACAGCCCACCGCGGGCAGCGTCCTCCTCGACGGCGAGGACATCCTGCGCACCGAGCGGCGCCGCGCCTCACGCGCGTACCGCCGCAAGGTCCAGATGGTCTTCCAGGACCCCTTCGGCTCGCTCAACCCCGTGCACCGCATCGAGCACTTCCTCACCCGCGCCCTCGTCCTGCACGGCCGACCCGCGACCCGCGAGACGCTGCGCGAGCTGATGGAGACCGTCGGCCTCACCGAGGACATGCTCGACTCCTACCCGCACGAACTCTCCGGCGGCCAGCGCCAGCGCGTCGCCATCGCCCGCGCCCTCGCCGTCGAACCCGAGCTGATCCTCGCCGACGAACCCACGTCCATGCTCGACGTGTCCGTCCGCGTCGGCATACTCAACCTGATGCGCAGGCTGCGCGACGAACGCGGCATCTCCATGCTGTACATCACCCACGATCTGGGCTCGGCGCGCTACCTCGCCGACACCACCCTCGTGATGTTCGCCGGTGAACTCGTCGAGGGCGGCGACTCGCTGGCCGTCATGGACGCACCCGCCCACCCCTACACCAGACTGCTGCTCTCCGCCGTCCCCGACCCCGAGCGGGCGGGCGGCTACGACCCCGTGGAACGCGCACGCCTGCGCGAAGCGGTCCTCCACCCCACCGACTGCCCCTACGACGACGGCAGTTGCAGCGCCGAAACCCCCGTACGCCACGTCGTCGGCGAGGACGCCGGGCAGCCGCACTGGGTGCGCTGCCACCTGTACGCGCCCGCCCCCGACATCGCCCACCGTGTCCTGAAGACTGCGGACACGCCGGATCCGGAAGCCGAGAACACCCCCGTATGACCCACGACCTCACCGCCCTCCCGACGCCGACCGCCGCCGAGGGCCTGGCCGAGCGCGCCCACCGCGACCCGCACCGGCCCCGCTTCCACTTCACCTCGCCCGGCGGCTGGCTCAACGACCCGAACGGCCTCACCCACTGGAACGGCGTCTACCACCTCTTCTACCAGTACAACCCGCTCGCCCCGGCCCACCACCGCATCCACTGGGGCCACGCCACCAGCCAGGACCTCGTCACCTGGACCGACGAGCCCGTCGCCCTCGTGCCCGGCACCGAAGGGCCCGACCGCGACGGCTGCTGGTCCGGCGTCCTCGTCGACGACGGGGGAGTGCCCACCCTCGTCTACTCCGGCCGCCACGGCGACCGCGAACTCCCGTGCGTGGCAACGGGATCCGCCGACCTTCGCCACTGGACGAAGGACCCCGCCAACCCCGTCATCGCCGCCCCGCCCGCCGGCGCCGACATCACCGCGTTCCGCGACCACTGCGTATGGCGTGAGGGAGCGGTCTGGCGCCAGCTGATCGGCTCGGGCATCCGCGGCACCGGCGGCACCGCCTTGCTCTACGAGTCCCCCGACCTGCGCACCTGGCGCTACGTCGGCCCGCTCCTCACCGGCGACGCGGCCGGCGGCGGCCCCGACGACCTCGACTGGACGGGCACGATGTGGGAGTGCGTCGACCTGTTCCGCGTCGGCGCGAGCGACGTGCTCGTCTTCTCCGCCTGGGACGAGGGCACCACCCACCACCCCCTCTACTGGACCGGCCGCTACGAGGGCGACACGTTCACACCCGAGGCCCTGCACCGGCTCGACTACGGCCGGCGCTACTTCTACGTGCCCCAGTCCACGCTCGACGCCCACGGCCGGCGCGTCATGTTCGGCTGGCTCCAGGAAGGCAGGGACGACGAGGCCACGGCGGTGGCGGGCTGGTCGGGCGTGATGTCCGTGGCCCGCGTCCTGACCGAGGCGCCCGACGGATCCCTCGCGCAGGCGCCCGTGCCCGAGCTCGCCGGCCTGCGCCGCGACCACGTCGCGCTCGGCTCGCCGACCCTCACCGACGGCACGTACGCCCGCCTCGACGCGGTCAGCGGCGACCAGCTCGACCTGGAGGCCGACCTGCGGCTCGCCCCGGGCGCCACCGCACGCCTCGTCGTCCGTGAAACCCCGGACGGCGCCGAGCGGACGGTCGTCGAGCTGACCCGGGACGCGGCCGACCCCGCACGCGGCACGCTGCGCCTGCGCCGCGAGCGCAGCAGCCTCGACCCGGACGTCGACACCGAACCCCGTTACGGCGAGCTGCCGTTCGGGCCCGACGGAGGCGTCGCCCTGCGCGTCCTCGTCGACCACTCGGCGCTGGAGATCTTCGCGAACGGCCGGGCGCTCACGGCCCGCGTGTACCCGTCCCGCCCGACGGAGGCGGTCGGCGTCGGCATCGGCGCGACGGGAGCCGTCACGGTCGACCGCTTCGACGCGTGGCGCATGGAATCCATTTCCGAGGGCCCACGCCCGCTCTGGCCCTGAGGAGACATCACCTCGCTGGGCAGGAGGGGCGCCGTCCCGGCAGGCGGCGCCCCTGACGCGGCCCGATACGTGGGTCTAGCATCTGTTCCCGTATGTACTCCATAACCCTCTGGGAATTCGCCGCCCTCGCCGCCGCCGCCGTGCTCGTCGGATTCTCGAAGACGGCCGTCAGCGGAGCCAACACGGTCAGCCTCGCCATCTTCGCGGCCGTCCTGCCGGCCCGGGAGTCCACCGGCGTCCTGCTGCCGGTCCTCATCGCGGGCGACGTCCTCGCCGTGCTGACCTACCGCAGACACGCCCACTGGCCCACCCTGTGGCGCCTGTTCCCGGCCGTCGCCGCGGGAGTGGTCCTCGGCACCGTCTTCATGATGTGGGCCGACGACGCAGCCGTCCGCACGTCGATCGGGGCGATCCTGCTCCTGATGGCCGCCGTCACGGTGTGGCGCAGACGCCGGCTCGACGCGCCGGAGGTCGAGGAGACGGCGAGCCGCGCCGGTCGCGTGAAGGCCCGCTCCTACGGGGTGCTCGGCGGCTTCACCACCATGGTCGCCAACGCCGGCGGCCCCGTCATGTCGATGTACCTGCTGTCCGCGGGCTTCCGGAAACTCGGCTTCCTGGGCACGTCCGCGTGGTTCTTCCTCATCGTCAACTCGGCCAAGGTCCCCTTCAGCGCGGGCCTCGGCCTGATCAACGGGCGCTCGCTGCTCCTCGACGCCGCGCTCGTCCTGTTCGTCGTGCCCGGCGCGTTCATCGGCAAGGTCTGCGTGCACCGCATCGACCAGCGGCTGTTCGAGCGGCTCGTGATCGCGGCGACCGTCGTGGGCGGCGCACAGCTCCTGCTGCGCTGAGGCGCGCTCACGACGTGGTCAGGATGCGCTCACGACGTGGTCAGGACGTGGCCAGGACCTTGTTCCGGTGGCCGGCCGGCATGCCGTGCTCCAGATCCTCGACGAGCAGCTTCTTCGCGATCGCGTCCACCGCGGCCCGCAGGTCCTCGCCCGCGGGCCTGCCGAGGTCGGCCTCGACCCGGCCGCTCAGCCAGACGCCCCAGGCGTGACCGATCGCGTCCGCCTCGCGGCGGCCCGCCGCCGTGTGCGAGAAGTAGGACCCGGTACGGGACAGATAGCCCTCCTCGACCATGCGGTCGAAGACCGGCAGCAGCACCTCCGCGGGCATCCGGCGGCTCCCCGCGATCAGGCCGAGGCTCGCGTGCCCGACCATCCGCGTGAAGAAGTCGACCTGCATCACGGCCCACGCGCCCGCGATGTCGAGCCGCGTGTCCGACTCCTCCAGGATGCGGCGGGCGGTGTCCATGTCGGTCGACTTCACGATGTTGCCGACGGCCCGTTCAAGGAGCACCGTGTCACCGCCCTGCGGCGACGCGAACCCCTCGCCCATGTCGGAGGATCCCATCCGCGCACTGTCGCGCAGCTCCACCTGCTTCAGGAAGAGCGCCACGACGAAGCCGAGCAGCGCGACCGGGACCGTCCAGAGGAACACCGTGTGCAGCGTGTCGGCGTACGCCTGCACGAGCGGCTCACGCGCGGGCGCGGGCAGCCGGTGCAGCCCCTCCGGGCTCTGCGCGGCCTTCACGATGACGGCCGGCCGCGCCACCCCGGTCCGCGCCGCCGCGGCGACCCCGTCGGCGAGGTTCGTCTTGAGCGTGTTGGCGTAGATCGTCCCGAACACGGCGGTGCCGAAGGAGCTGCCGAGCGTACGGAAGAAGGTCACGCCCGAGGTGGCCGTGCCCAGGTCCGCGTACTCGACGGTGTTCTGCACGGCGATCGTCAGGACCTGCATGCACAGGCCGATCCCGGCGCCGAGCACGAACATGTAGAGCGACGCGAGCCAGGTGCTGGTCGAGCTGTCCATCAGGGAGAGCAGATACAGGCCGAGCGCCATGATCAGGGCGCCCACGATCGGGAAGAGCCGGTACTGACCGGTCTTGCTGACGACGTTGCCGCTGAACACGGACGCGATCAGCAGACCGATCACCATCGGCAGGGTGCGGACCCCGGAGATCGTGGCCGAGTCGCCGTCCACGTACTGGAGATACGTCGGCAGGAACGTCAACGCGCCGAGCATCGCGAAGCCGACGATGAAGCTGAGCACGGAGCACACCGCGAACACGGGGTTGCGGAACAGGCGCATCGGCAGCATCGGTTGCGCGGCCCGGGTCTCCACCCAGCAGAACCCGGCGAGCGCGACGAGGCCGCCCGCGAACAGGCCGATGATGGTGCCGGAACCCCACGCGTACTCGTTGCCGCCCCAGCTCGTCGCCAGGATGAGCGCGCTCGCCCCGACCGCGACGAGCGCGATGCCGAGATAGTCGATGACGGGCCGGACCGCCGACTTCACCACGGGGATCGTGCGGGCCGCGGCGATCACCACGACGATCGCGATCGGTACGTTGACGTAGAACGCCCAGCGCCAGGTCAGGTGGTCCGTGAAGAAGCCGCCGAGGAGCGGGCCGATGACGGTGGCGACCCCGAAGACCGCGCCGATGGCGCCCTGGTACTTGCCGCGCTCCCGCAGGGGGATGACGTCGGCGATCAGCGCCATCGCCGTCACCATCAGGCCGCCCGCGCCGACCCCCTGCACCGCGCGCCAGGCGATGAGCATCGACATGTTCGTGGCGAGTCCGCACAGGAACGACCCCGTGATGAAGACGATCGCCGAGACCTGGAAGACCACCTTGCGCCCGAACAGGTCACCGAACTTGCCGACCAGCACCGTGGCGACGGTCTCCGCGAGGAGATAGGCCGTCACCACCCACGACATGTGCGCGGCGCCGCCGAGGTCCGAGACGATCGTGGGCAGAGCCGTGCCGACGATGGTCTGGTCGAGGGCGGCCAGCAGCATGCCCAGCATGATCGTCACGAAGACGACGTTGCGGCGGCGCCGGTCGAGCACGGGGGGCTGCGCCGCGGGCAGCACGGGTTCTGTTGTGGTCGTCACTCGGACAGCGTCACATCGCGAACGGGGGTGCGCATGCGGGGCGGTATGGATGGGTGGGCCGGGGCGCGTGGGGTTCGTGAGGCGGTACCGGTCGTGGGGGCGGGGCGCGCAGTTCCCCGCGCCCCTTGAGGGGCGCTTAGGCCGGCCCCGTCAGGCGTGGTGCCCGGGTTGCCGCGTCCACCGGCTTGCCGGATCGTTCGACCTCCGCCGCCAGCGTCGCCGCCCACGTCTCCAGTTCCTGCGCCGCGAGCCCGTACGGGCGGTGGCGGCCGGACGCCTCGCGCCATGCCGTGAGTCCGGTCGCGCCCCGGCGCAGCAGGCGGGCGCCGCCCGTCGCGTTGCCGCGGGCCGCGTGGGTGAGGCCCACCGCCAGCTGGGCCAGCGCCCGCCACAGGCCGCTCTCCTCGTCCGGGCCCGACTTCCACGCGTCCTCGAACACCTCGTGCGCGTGGAACGGGCGGCCCGCGTCCAGCAGCGCCTGCGCCTCCACGATCGTCTCCCCGGGGCTCCGCACCACCCCCTCAGGCTGCCGCTCGACGCCTTCCGCTCCGTAGGGCAGCGGCCGGCCGAGGCCGTCGCGCGGCCGGGCGCTCCTGGCCCGTCCCTCCTCGTCGCGGTCGCGGTCGAAGCCACGGCCGGTGCCACTTCCCCTGCTCACGTCACTCATGCCGCGATTGTCGCGCGCCCCCGCCCCCGCCCCCGCCCCCGCACCGGCTACGGACCACCCCTGAGCTTGGGGTATTGTTCTTTCTGCGCCACCACGCGGGACACCGCGAGAACGGCGCGAACGGGACGTGGCGCAGCTTGGTAGCGCACTTGACTGGGGGTCAAGGGGTCGCAGGTTCAAATCCTGTCGTCCCGACTCGAAAGAGTCGCAGATCAAGGGGCCGTTTCAGAGCAATCTGAAACGGCCCCTTGATCGTTTACGGCCCCTTGACCGGTTCTCGGGGACAAGTCGCCCACCGTGCCTAGTGAGTTGACTCGTGGTCGATGAGCGCCAGGTGCAACGGCGCGTCCTGCGGTACGGCGACGGCGGCTTCCTGAAGAACCGTCACCCGGCGGCAAGGCCGGGCCCCTGGCCGCCGAGAGCGTGTCGTCGCATCAGCCGGGACAGGTCCGTCGCGGTGACGATCCCTGCCAGGCGGCCCGCGTCCACCACGAGGATGGGCATGCCGGTACCTGGGCCGAGCCTGTCGAGGACCTCGTTCAGAAGATCGTTCGGAGCGGCGGCCGCACACTGCGCCGACGGCGTCGCCACCTCGCGTACGCGCAGCCCTTCCCGGTGTGCGCCCGGGATCGCGGCCAGCCGGCGCACCTGCACGATTCCGCTGGGACGGCCTTCGAAGTCGAGCAGCGGCAGGATGGAATGCCGGGAGTTCACCGCCACCTCGTCGATGAAACGCTGGACGGTCAGCCAGTCGGGACCGGCGGTCACCGGGCTGGACATGGCATCGGCCACCCGCACCCCCTGGACGGCCGTGTGGAGAACGGCGCGCTGCCGTTCCGCGCCGGCGACGACCGTGATGAAGCAGCCGACGAGGACGAGCCACAGCCCGCTCGGCGCCCCGCGCAGGAAGGAGATCCATCCGACGGCCGCCAGGAGCACTCCCACGACCTGACCGCTGCGGGCCGAGACCCGGTCCGCACGCTGGCGGTCTCCGGTGCGCCACCACAGCAGCGCCTGCAGGACCCGTCCGCCGTCGAGCGGCGTCGCGGGCAGCAGGTTGAACACGCCCAGGAACAGGTTCGCCCAGCCGAGCCACACCAGGACGGCCGCGGGCACCGTCCAGCCGGTCAGCCTGTACAGCCCGATTCCGGCTCCGAACGCCAGGCCACCGACGGCCACGCTGGTGAGTGGCCCGCTGACCGCCACCGCCAAGGCCGCCGTGGCGGTTCGGGGGCGCCCCATCCTGGTCACCCCGCCCAGGGCCCACAGGGTGACGTCCTGTACCGGGATCTTCTTCCGGCGGGCCGTCGCGGCGTGTGCCGTCTCGTGGAGCAGCAGGCTGCCCATGAGCAGCACGGCCCCGATGACACTGGCGACGGCGTACACGGCAACCGAGCGTCCTGGAGCCAGTGCGGGGAGGGCCTGGCGGCCGAGACCGTAGGCGAGCAGCACCGCCAGCAGCGGAACGCTCCAGTGCATCCGCAGCGGTACCCCGACAACACGTCCGACACGGACGGAGCTGTTCATCGTCGTCTCCTGCCGGCTCGGCAGCCGGTCCATCCGAGCAGGACCCCGCGACCTGCGCGCAGTGAACCGACCGGCACGGCACTCACTCACCATTGTCGCTCTCGGAATCCCCGGCGGTCGGCCGGTGCCCCGGATCAGCGAACAGAGCTTCTTAGGTCTCCGGGGGCGAGGGTGGCGGGGGTCGGGCCGTCGGGGCGGACGGTGAGGCCGAAGGCGGTTTCGGCGGGGGTGGAGCGGAAGGCCGGGACGTGGGCGGGCAGCAGGTGTTCGAGCAGGACGGTCGACTCGCGGAGGGCGAACTGCAGGCCGAGGCAGGCACGGGGGCCGATGCCGAAGGGCAGGTAGGCACCCGGACGGGTGCGGCGGCCGTCCGGGTCGGTGAAACGCCGTGGGTCGAAGTGCTCGGGATTCGGCCACAGTTCGGGTGTGCGGTGTGTCAAGTACGGGCAGACCAGCACGTCCGTCCCCGCTTCCACGGCGTAGCCGGCCAGGACGTCGTCCTGTGTGGCGTGCCGGGGAAGGATCCAGGCGGACGGGTAGAGCCGCAGCGTCTCGCTGATCAGTGCCTGGATGGCGGCCCGCCGCTGCGGCGAGCCTTCGCTGCCGGCGCCGAGCGCTTCCTCACGGGCTGCGGGGTGCCGGTGGAGGAGCAGGTACAGCCAGGTCAGGGTGGTGGCAGTGGTCTCGTGGCCGGCGACCAGCAGGGTGACCAGCTCGTCGCGCAGCAGCCGGTCGGTGTACTCGGGGTGCTCGGCGGAGGCGTCTACCAGAACCTGCAGCAGCCCCGGCCCGTCAGGGCCGACGGCTCCGCTGCGGGCGGCCGTCACGGCCTGCCGGGCGACCGCGTCGATCCTGGCCAGGTCGGCGGCGACGGCGTTCCGGGCGTCGGACGCGTCGGCCGGCAAGGTCGGCAGCGCGGCCACCACGGCCTCGACGGCGGTCAGTTCGTGTGCGGTGGCGGCGTCGAGGGGGTGTCCGGTGAGCGAGCGCCAGATGGTGTCCAGGGCGAAGCGGCGCATCTCCTCACCGACATCGAAGGTCCGCCCCGTACGTGCGTAGCCGGCCCAGCGCTCGGCGGTCGTCCGGGCCGCCTCGGTGATCCGCTGCTCGTAGCGGCGCATACCGGTCCCGGTGAACTGGGACTGCAACAGGCGCCGTTGGCGCTTCCATGCCTCGCCGGTGGCGGCGAGGACGCCGTCGCCGATCAGCAGCCGGGCACGGTGGGAGCGTTTGACGTACCGGTCCGGGCGCAGGGCGAGCACCTGCTGGACGGCCCCGGGGTCGGTGACCAGGACGGTGGGGCGCGGGCCGAGGCGCACCGCGGCGACACCGCCGAGCCGCTCTCGCGCCCGGGTCAGCAGGCTGACCAGTTCGCCTCCCTCGGTGCGCCACCGGTCCACGTACGCGGAGTCCAGTTCGGGGACCGGTCGGCCCGTTCCGGACAGCTGTGGGGCGAGCGGTTCGTCGATGGCGTCGGGGTCCACGGGTCTCCTCCCGTCCGTCTGCCGGATCCGTCCCGCGAGGGAGCGCAGGCAGCACGGACTGTACGGGCTCGGGTACACACGGAGACAGCCCGCCTCCGCGTCCGGTCCCTTCGCGGCTGTCCTCACGGGGCGAGGCCGGTCGGTGGGTGGCGGCACGCGCGTGCGGGTCAGGGCGGCGTTCCTGGGCTCCGGTGCGCACGGAGACAGCCCGCCCCGCGTCCGGTCCCTTCGCGGCTGTCCTCACGGGGCGAGGCCGGTCGGTGGGTGGCGGCACGCGCGCGTGCGGGTCAGGGCGGCGTTCCTGGGCTCCGGTGCGCACGGAGACAGCCCGGCCCTGCGTCCGGTCCCTTCGCGGCTGCCCTCACGGGGCGAGGCCGTCCGGTGGGTGGCGGCACGCGCGCGTGCGGGTCAGGACGGCGTTCCTGGGCTCCGGTGCGCACGGAGACAGCCCGGCCCTGCGTCCGGTCCCTCCGCGGCTGTCCTCACGGGGCGAGGCCGGTCGGTGGGTGGCGGCACGCGCGCGTGCGGGTCAGGACGGCGTTCCTGGGCTCCGGTGCGCACGGAGACAGTCCGGCCCTGCGTCCGGTCCCTTCGCGGTTGCCCTCACGGGGCGAGGCCGGTCGGTGGGTGGCGGCACGCGCGCGTGCGGGTCAGGACGGCGTCCCCGGGTCGGTGTACCGCAGTAGTGCGCCCACGCCCTCCCGCAGCGTCAGCTCGCTCTCCGGTACGACGACCAGTTCGGCGCCGGTGCCGACGAGGGTCCGCATCAGGGCCTCTTCGGCGCGCTCCTCGTGGGGTGCCCGCACGCCGAAGCAGGTCAGCTCCGCCTCGGTCAGGGCGAGCTGGGTGGGCTGCGGGCCCGCCCAGAGCCGCAGGGAGGGCGCGGGCGGGCGGTTGAGGAGCAGCGCCGCGACCTGACCGCGCTGAAGGGCGGCGACGGTGGGGGACAGTCCCTCCGTCGCGGCCAGGTGCAGTGCCCGCCGGCCGATGAAGATGTCCACGAGCTCCCGGTCGTGCGCGGCCATGCGGCCGCCGAGGACACTGTTCAGCTGTGGCTCCAGAAGGGCGCGCCGGGTGTGTGTCGGCGTGGGACCCCCGACGCGTACGACCCTGTCCCGGAGGGTGTGCGGGAGACGGCGGACCAGCACGTTGGTCGCCCATTCGTTCCCGCCGATGACGACGGCGTCGGCATGGGCGCGCCGCGCCCACTCGTGCAGCCGGTGGCCGAGGCGGACCGCGGTGTGGTGCCAGGCCGCCACCGCGATCCTGCGGTGCAGCCGCTCACCGGGGGTGACATTGGATGCCGGCCAGGTCCCGGTCTCCGCGTCCAGCGTCACCCAGCCGTGGGTCTCGGCGGTCGGCAGCCCGCCGTAGTGCACGGTCACGGCCAGGTAGGGGATCTCCGGGGCGTGCTGGGTGACCAGGGGCATCGCATCCGGCAGCGTGCCGTAGCGCGCGGAGTCGTGTGCGGGCGGCCTGGGCAGCTCCCCGTCCAGCACGAGCGCTCCGTGCGCGGCGAAGACGGCCTGCCCGTGGGCCCCCGGTACCTCCGTGTCGGCGCCGACCACCTCCTCCAGTGCCTCGAGCAGCGACCGGTCCGCGCCCTGACGGGTCAGGTTGTCGCGCAGCCGCCGCCAGCGCAGCGCGATCGCCCGTTCCGGATGCTCGATGTCACGCGAGGTGTCCAGGTACACGGAGGCGAACGGGCCGGGCTCCGCGTACAGGGGCTCCAGGAACGACAGCCTCATCGCCACTCCTCTTGGCCGGTCCCCCTACGTTCGATGATGCGCGCTCCGGCTCGGCATTTTCTCGAACAATTATTCGGATTGCCTCAGTTCGGCGCCGTGCGGCCGAGGAAAGTGGCGCGTTCACGCCCATTGTCAGCGTTGCCGGTAAGGGAGTTACATGGTCCCCGCACGTGACGAAAGCGCTTTCTGTCGGTCGGGGGATCCCGGGCGGCAGCCCCTTCGTTGCCGCCGGAGGCCGCATGAGACCGCCCCGCACGAGACGTACCAGCCATCCCCTGTTCACCGGGCGCACCCCGCGCACCCGCCGCACCCGCCTCCCCGCCCTGGCCCTCGCCTCGGTCGCCGTCCTGGCCGCCGCCGCGCTCCCGGCGCAGGCGAGCGGGTCCGACGTCACGCCGACGCGGAGCCCGTTGCGGGCCGGCGCCGTCGCCGCGTACGACTTCGGGCACCCCGACCCCGCCGATCCGGCCACCGAACGGGACATCGGGCGGTCCGGGACCCCGCTCACCCTCATCAACGGCGGCGCCGCCATGCGCGTGGCCGACGAGGCGTATCCGGGCAGCTCACCCGCGCTCCAGGTGCGTCAGCAGAACCCCGCCACGGCGGGCAACGACGACTGGAAGGCGGGGACCTGGGACGCCGGCGGAGTCGACTCCCTCGGCGCCTTCAGCAGCGCGAGAGCCGCCACCGTCATGGGCTGGTTCAAGATGACGGGCGACAACCCGGCCCTCAACTCCAACACCGCCAACCCCACCGACCGCTACGGAGCGATCGGGCTCGCCGGGGTCCTGTCCGGCACCAGCGACGGGCACGCCGTACGCGCGCTGCTCGAACTCATCCAGGTCAACGGCGAGTTGAAGCTCGTCGCGCTCGGCCGCCGCCTCGACGGCGGAGCCTCGCAGACCTTCGCCGCCTCCGCCGACTGGCAGAAACTCCTTCCGCGCGGCGAGTGGGTCCACCTGGCCGCCACCTTCGACTTCCGCGACGGCACGATGGCCCTGTACCGCGACGGCAAGCCCCTCGACGGCTCCTACGTCACCCCCGGCGACCCCTGGGAACTCGCCACCACCCCCGCGCCGCACCGCGCCTCGCCGACCGCCCCCCGAGGCATCAAGATCGGCGGCAGCTTCCCGCAGAACACGCGGGAGAACAACGCGTGCGACTGCCGCATGGACGACCTGCTCTTCCTCGACCGTGCCGTGCCCGCAGGTCAAGTGGCGGCCGAGTACCAGCGCATGACCGAGGGCGACTGACGCCCTTTCCTGACCTTCCCCTCCCTCACCACTTCCCGTAGCCGTTCCTGCCCTCCGAAGGGACCCGCATGGCAGCACGACGCAGGAATCCGAGACTCTGGGCGGCCCTCGCCGTCACCGCCACCCTGGCGATGGGCGCCCTCGCCGCGCCCTCGCACGCCGACGAGCCCGCGCCCGCCGCCGCGACGGCGGGCCTCACCGACCCGATCCCCGACAAGCCGGCCCAGTCCAGGACGGGGCTCGTGCTCACGGAGTACGCCCAGTTCCCGAAGTCGGAGCCCGTCCCCGCGCCGACGGACCCGCGCCTGATGCGCCACGCCAGGATCAACACCATCAACGAACTCCCCGACGGATCGGGCCGGATGGCGACGCCCGATCTCAACGGCACGCTCTATCTCACCGACCCGGGCACCGCCGACAGGTCCACCGGCGGCACCCCGCACCCCTACCTCGACGTCAAGGCCGCCTTCCCGCACTTCTTCTCGGGCCGCGGCCTCGGCCAGGGCTTCGGATACGCCGCGTTCCACCCGGAGTTCGCGAGCAACGGCCGTTTCTACACCATCCATACCGAACTCGCCTCGCAGGTCCCCCAGGCCCCCGACTTCAAGCAGGCCGGCACCACCACTTATCACGGCGTGATCACCGAGTGGACGGCCGACGACCCGAAGGCCGCCGTCTTCCACGGCACCCACCGCGAGGTCCTGCGCATCGGCTTCAGCGGCCAGGTGCACGGCATCCAGCAGATCGACTTCAACCCGACGGCCAAACCGCACGACAAGGACTACGGCCTCCTCTACCTCGCCGTCGGCGACGGAGGCCAGGGCGTCGGAAACGGTGAACCGCAGAACATGGCGCTCCCGCACGGCAAGCTCCTGCGCATCGACCCGGCGGGCCGCGACAGCGCCAACGGCAAGTACGGCATCCCGGCCGACAACCCGTTCGTGTCCGAGCCTGGCGCCCTCGGCGAGATCTACGCCGTCGGCATGCGCGACCCGCACCGCTTCAGCTGGGACACCGGCGGCAGCCACCGCATGTACCTCGGCCACATCGGTGAGCACGCGATCGAGTCGGTCTACGAGGTGAAGGCCGGCGACAACTTCGGCTGGAGCGAACGCGAGGGCCCGTTCCTCTTCGACAAGAAGACCACCGACCCCTGCGCCCGCATCAAGCCGCTGCCCGCCGACGACGACCGATACGGCTACACCTACCCCGTCGCCGCCTACGACCACGATCCCGGCGCCAACTGGGACTGCCGCTCCGACGTGGGCCGCGCGATCGCCGGAGGCTTCGTCTACCGCGGCAAGGACGCGCCCGAACTGCGCGGCACGTACATCTTCGGGGACCTCGTCGACGGGCGGATCCTCGCCGCCGACACCCAGGACATGCGCCGTGGCGCGGGCCTCGCCCCGCTCAAGTCCCTGATGCTGTACGACGGTTCCACCGGCAAGAAGGTCACCATGCGCGACCTCGCCGGTGACCAGCGCGTCGACCTGCGCTTCGGCACCGACCGCGCCGGTGACCTGTACATCGTCTCCAAGGCGAACGGCAAGGTCTGGAAGGTCACCGGCACCCGCACCTTCGCCGACTGCGAGGTGGGCAACACCCCCACCACACACACCACCGGCGCGGACAACTGGGCCCCGGTCACCCCCACCAAGTGGGCATACACCGAACGCGAGACGGTCCTCACCGAGCCGGGCGTCTCGCGCCCCGGCCCGCGCCGCCCCTTCGAGTACGCCGTCCTGACCGCGGGCCCGCGCTACTCGGACGTCACGGTCGAGGCCGAGGTGCGCATCGACACCCCGGTCGACATCACCAACCGGGACGTCATCGTCGTCTGGGACTACAACTCCGACACGCGGTTCCAGTACGCGCACCTGTCCAGCGACAACTCCATCTATCCGCACAACGGGCTTTTCACGGTCAACGACGCGGACCGGCTCCGCTTCGACCACCAGTGGAACGGCACGTTCGGCGCGCCCCCGGCCATCAAGGACACCGCCTGGCACCAGGTCCGCCTCACGCACTGCGCGGACACCGGCGAGACGGCCGTCTACATGGACGGCAGCAAGACGCCGCTCATCACGGGCACGGACCCGGTGTTCTCCTCGGGCCGCGTCGGCTTCGGCTCGTTCGACAACAACGGCCGCATCCGGAACCTCAAGGTGACGGGGACGCCGGCCGGGGACTGACCCGGTAAAGGGAGGAAGCACGCGAGGTGGCCGGTCCGTGGCGCTCACGGACCGGCCACCTCGCGGCGGTCACACGATCGGCTGGGCGGCCTCGCGCTGGTGCGGGATCGTCACCGCGCCCTGCTGGAGCGCGACGGTGCGCGTCGGCGCCGGGATGCGGATGCCCTCCGCCCGGTACCTGGCGTGCAGGCGCTTGATGAACTCGTGCTTGATCCGGTACTGGTCGCTGAACTCGCCGACGCCGAGGATCACCGTGAAGCTGATCCGGGAGTCGCCGAACGTGTGGAAGCGGATGGCCGGTTCATGGTCGGGGAGGGCGCCGGTGATGTCGGTCATGACGCTCCCGACGACCTCGGCCGTGACCCGCTCGACGTGCTCCAGATCGCTGTCATACCCCACACCCACCTGCACGAGGAGCGTCATCTGCTGCTCCGGGCGGCTGAAGTTGGTCATGTTCGTGGAGGCGAGCTTGGCGTTCGGGATGATGACGAGGTTGTTGGAGAGCTGACGGACCACGGTGTTGCGCCAGTTGATGTCGACGACGTAGCCCTCCTCCGCGCTGCTGAGCCGGATGTAGTCGCCGGGCTGCACGGTCTTGGAGGCCAGGATGTGCACGCCCGCGAACAGGTTCGCGAGGGTGTCCTGGAGGGCGAGCGCGACCGCGAGTCCGCCCACGCCGAGGGCGGTCAGGAGCGGGGCGATGGAGATGCCCAGGGTCTGCAGGACCACGAGGAAGCCCACCGCGAGGACCACGACCCGCGTGATGTTCACGAAGATGGTGGCGGAGCCCGCGACCGCGGACCGGGACTGCGCCACCGACCGGACGAGCCCCGACACCACCCGGGCCGCCGTGAAGGACGCCACGAGGATCAGCAGCGCCGTCAGCGACACGGTGACGTTGTGCCGGGTCCGGGTGGTGAGCGGCAGCGCGGAAGCGGCCACGGCCACGCCGGCGGCGACCGCCGCCCACGGCACCAGCGAGCGCAGCGCGTCCACGATGACGTCGTCGCCGCCCCAGCGCGTCCGGTCGGCGCGCACCGCGAGCCAGCGCAGCATCATGCGCAGGAGCACCGCCGCCGCGAGCCCCGCGGCGACCGCGATCCCGGCCACGACCAGATCGTCCGGCGTCACACCCCGGTTCACCGGCGCCCTCCCGCGTAGCGACCGAGGCCGTCGGATACCGCCGGGAGCGGCCATATGTGATGAGTCGTCACTTACCAACCTGCTTGTCCGTGTGTGGAGCCGCCGCGCCGGTACCGACGCGGCCGGGTCATCCTGCCGCACGTGCCCATCACACGAACGAGGGGGATGGCCACATCTCACTCACACGGCCGCCACAACGACTCAGTTGACGCCGGGCCCGTCCTCGCGGCGCAGCGCGGCGTACCGCGCGTACGCCTCCAGGCTGTCCGTCACGAACGGGTACTGGCGCATCGCGTTGGTCAGGCCGGTCTCGGTGAGCCAGTCGTGCCAGGAGACCTCGGAGGGCAGCGGCGCGACCGGCCCGTCCACGGTGGCCTCGTGCACCGCCAGCCAGTACGGGCCGATCTCGCCCTGGCACAGGTACTTGAAGACGAAGCGGACCGGGGCTCTGACGCCGAGCTCCTCCGCGAGCTCGCGGGCCGCCGCGGCCTCGTACGACTCGCCCGCCCCCACCGCCCCGCCGATCAGCCAGTTGTACCGCCCGGGAAACCGGGAAGCGTGCGACGGCCTGCGATGCACCAGGATCCGCCCCGCCGGGTCGCGGCACACCACCGTCGCCACCCGGTGCAGCCGGCCGTCACGAACGGCCGTGCTCCGGTCCACCGTGCCGAGGACGCGGTCCTGTTCGTCCACGTGGTCCACCAGTTCACTCATGCGGGACACCATGGCAGACCCGGCCGCCGCCGTCGCACGGGTTGCGTCATCCCGCGCCCGCGGCACGGTGACCGACCGGCCGGCCGCTTCGGGGCGGATCACCACAGATGGCCCATTGACGTCGTTTCGGCCCAGCGGTGAGGGTGGAGGCATGACTCGACTCTCCGAGCATCTGCGCCAGGCCACCCCCGTCGTCGCCGAACGCGGGGAAGGCGTCCATCTCTACGGCACCGACGGCCGCCGCTATCTGGACTTCACCGCCGGGATCGGCGTCACCAGCACCGGCCACTGCCATCCCCGCGTGGTCGCCGCCGCCCAGGAGCAGGTCGCGACCCTCATCCACGGCCAGTACACGACCGTCCTGCACCGCCCCCTCCAACGCCTCGTCGAGAAACTGGGGCAGGTGCTGCCCGAAGGGCTCGACAGCCTCTTCTTCGCCAACTGCGGCAGCGAGGCCGTCGAAGCGGCCATGCGGCTCGCCCGGCAGGCCACGGGCCGGCCCAACATCGTCGTCGCGCACGGCGGCTTCCACGGCCGCACCGTCGCCGCCGCCTCCCTCACCACGTCCGGCACCAAGATCCGCACCGGTTTCGGCCCCCTGATGGCGGGCGTCGCCATCACCCCGTTCCCGAACGCCTACCACTACGGCTGGGACGAGGAGACGGCGACGAGGTTCGCGCTGCGCGAGTTCGACCACCTCCTCCAGACCGTCTCCGACCCCGACGACACCGCGGCCGTCCTGGTCGAACCCGTCCTCGGAGAAGGCGGCTACGTCCCCGCCAACTCCGCCTTCCTGCAAGGCCTCAGGGAGCGCGCCGACCGTCACGGCATCCTGCTCGTCCTCGACGAGGTACAGACCGGCGTCGGCCGCACCGGCCGCTTCTGGGGCCACGACCACTTCGGCGTACGCCCCGACATCCTCATCACCGCGAAGGGTCTCGCGAGCGGCTTCCCGCTCTCCGGGATCGCCGCCCCGGAGGCGCTGATGCACAAGGCGCGGCCCGGCTCGCAGGGCGGCACCTACGGTGGCAACGCCGTCGCGTGCGCCGCCGCCGTCGCCACCCTGGAGGTCGTCGAGGAGGAAGGGCTCGTCGCCAACGCGGCCGCCATGGGCGCCCGGCTGCGTTCAGGCCTCGACGACGTCGCCGCGAAGACCGAGGCCATCGGCGACGTACGGGGACTCGGCCTGATGCTCGCCAGCGAGTTCACCACCCCCGAAGGCGAACCCGACGCGGCCACCGCCCTACGCGCCCAGCAGGCCGCCGCCGACGAGGGGCTGCTGCTCCTGCTCTGCGGACCCTGGGGCAACGTCGTCCGCATGATCCCCGCGCTCGTCGTCGACGAGGGACAGATCGACGACGGCCTGCGCGCCTGGGCCGCCGCCGTGGAGACCGCCACCACGACCCGCTGACCACCGACGGACGGATCCCGCATGACAACGACCCACCCCACCCCCCGAGTCGTCGAGGACGTGGCCAAGCAGCTCCTCATCGGCGGCCGCCGCCAGGACGCGACCGGGGGCCGCACCTTCACCGTCGACGACCCGGCCACCGGCCGGAGCCTCTGCCAGGTCGCCGACGCCGGACCCGACGACGGCCGGAGCGCCGCCGAAGCGGCCGCCGCCGCACAGGAGTCCTGGGCCGCCACCGCGCCCCGCGCCCGCAGCGAGATCCTGCGCCGCGCCTACGAGATCATCATCGCCCGCACCGACGAACTCGCCCTCCTCATGACCCTGGAGATGGGCAAGCCCCTCGCGGAGGCGCGCGGCGAGGTCGCGTACGCCGCCGAGTTCTTCCGCTGGTTCTCCGAGGAGGCCGTGCGGATCGAGGGCGGGTTCGCGCCCTCGCCCGACGGGCGCGCCCGCCATCTGGTCATGCGCAGGCCCGTCGGACCCTGTCTGCTGATCACGCCGTGGAACTTCCCGCTCGCCATGGGCACCCGCAAGATCGGCCCCGCCGTCGCCGCGGGCTGCACCATGGTCCTCAAACCCGCGCCCCAGACACCCCTGTGCACGTTGGCCCTGGCCGGGATCCTCACCGAGGCGGGCCTGCCCGACGGCGTCCTGAACGTCGTCACCACCACGGACGCGGCGGCTCTGGTGGAACCGCTGCTGCGCGGCGGGCTCATCCGCAAACTGTCCTTCACCGGCTCCACCCAGGTCGGCCGGATCCTCCTCGCCCAGTGCGCCGACACCGTCGTCCGCACCTCGATGGAGCTCGGCGGGAACGCGCCCCTCATCGTCTTCGGGGACGCGGACCTCGACACGGCCGTCGAGGGCGCCATGGTGGCGAAGATGCGCAACATGGGCGAGGCGTGCACGGCCGCCAACCGCATCTTCGTGCACAGTTCCGTCGCCGACGAGTTCGCCACCCGCCTCGCCGCCCGCATGAGCGCCCTCACCGTCGGCCCCGGCACCGAGCCGGGTACGGACGTCGGCCCGCTCATCGACGCGGCCGGACGGGACAAGGTCGACCGGCTCGTGCGGGACGCCGTCGAACGCGGCGCGAAGGTCCTCACCGGAGGCGAACTCCCCGACGGGGAAGGCTACTTCTACCCGCCGACCGTCCTCGTCAGGGTGCCGCGCGACGCCGGCCTCACCGGCACGGAGATCTTCGGGCCCGTCGCGGCGCTCTTCACCTTCGACGAGGAGGACGAGGTGGTGCGCGCCGCCAACGACACCGAATGGGGCCTCGTCAGCTACCTCTTCACCCGCGACCTCGACCGGGCGCTGCGCGTCGGGGAACGCCTGGAGACCGGCATGGTCGGCCTCAACACCGGACTCGTGTCCAACCCGGCCGCCCCCTTCGGCGGCGTCAAGCAGTCCGGGATCGGACGGGAGGGCGGCCGGGTCGGCATCGACGAGTTCCTGGAGTACAAGTACCTGGCGATCCCGGCGCCCGGGCGGTGACGAGCGGCCGCCCTCAGAGGCGTTCAAGCGCGCGGAACGCCATGAGGTCGGCCAGCAACCCCCGTGCCGGGGGCGCCAGTTCACGCACGGCCAGCGGCCGCCCCGAGTTCAGGAACCGCAGCACGGCGGCCAGGTCAGCGGCCGGCAGTTCCGTGGCCGCGACATGGCCGCACGCCGAGAACAGACGGCGCCCGGCGGCCTCGGTCCACAGCACGCGCTCCGTGGCGCGCACGACGTCGTCGTCACCGAACCGGCCACGCGGCGCGGGCGGCGGCACGGGCCGGAACCCCCCGGCCGTCCACTGCCGCAGGGACTGCCGGGCGACGCGCTCCGCCAAGGGACCGTGCGCGCCGGCCGTCCGGAAGTGCGCGAGGGCCCGCGCCAGCGGAGGCGGCAGCGCCTCGCCCGGAACGGCACGGGTCTCCGCATCGGGCACGAGCAGGCTCTCCTCGCCCGGCGGGCAGGGCCCCGCGGGATCCGGGTCCGGCGCGAGCAGCGTCTCGGGCGTCACGTCGTGCAGCAGGTCGTACAGCTCGGCGTCCGCCCGCCGCCCCTCGCGTACGACGCTCACGCGCACGCCCGTCGACGCCCATCCGGCGTAGGGCTCGGCGACGGGGGAGTGGTGCGACGGCCAGTACAACAGGTCGCCGGGTCCCGCCTCGACCGTGAAGGACGTGTCCTGCCCGGCGGCGCCGAACCGCATCCGCTGCCGCCCGGACAGGGTGAACAGGAACGTCGCGAGGCGCTGCCCGGGCAGGGCCTCGGTGAGCGGCTGCTCATACGTGCCGTGGACCAGCGTGGTGAAGGCGCTCGGCGTGGGCTGCCCGACCCGTGCCCACAGGGCGGCGTAGAAGTCGCGTTCGCGTGCCCACAGGGGATGGTGGAACGCGTGAAAGGCCCGCAGGGACAGGGAGTACGGCTCACCGGACAGCTGCCGTACGAGCCGCTGGTGGTAGCCGGCGAACGAGCCGTCGCGCGGCTGCGGCAGGAAGTCGGCGGGCTCGGCCTGGGGTTCACCGCCGACGGCGAACTCCGCGTAGGACGGTACGGCGAACGGGCCGCCGCGGTGGGCCGCGGCCACGGCCGTCTCGAACACCTCGTGCGCGTCGAAGGGGGCGGGCGCGACCGCCTTGAAGAGCACGGGCCGCCGGTCCCAGTACCGGTCGGCGAAGACCTGCCAGTCGAGTCCGGGGAGTTGGTCGAGCCGGTCGAGCCGGTTGGAGTGGTCGAGTTCGTCGAGGGGGTTCGGCGGGGTGGCCTCGGGTGCGCTCGGCGCGGGGGCCGGTATCTCGGGCTCGGGTGTCTCGGGCTCGGGCTCGGGGGCGCGGGGGTTCTCCCTCATTCGGCCCCGTCTCCGTTCACCGGCTCTACGGCGCGTATGCGGTGGAGGTGGGACAGGAGCGGGAGCAGCACGTCGTCGCGCATGCCTGTGCTGCGGCCCAGGTCGCGCACGGTGAAGGGCGCGCCGGATCGCAGCCGGGCCCTGACGCGTTCGGCAGCCGGCCCATCGACGCCGAGCGTGTGCCCGTTCGCGGCCCACACCGCGCGGCCACGGCCGTCGGGAAGCCGGAAGATCTCGGCGGAGGCCCGGAGCCGCGTGCCGGGGGCCGGCGGTACGGCCGGGCGGGGCGGCGGCACGGGTTCGAGCCCCGCGGCCGACCGGCGGGCCACCCACGCTGTGCGTAGTTCCCGGGCCAGTTCAGGGCCGGCGGCCGTGCGGGCGAACAGGCGCGCGGTGTCGGCGACCGGTTCCGCCGCGCCGATTTGGCCGTCCGGCCCGGCCGGGGGAGGGAACGGCAGGGTGCCGGGGGTACCCGCGTAGGCGGGGTCCTGCTGCATCCGGTCCGCGATCAGTTCCCGTACGTGGGTGAGGGCGGCGGGGCGGCGGGCGGGGACGGTGATCCGCAGGGTGGTGCAGCGGTCGGCATAGTGGTCGAGGTGGCGGCAGCCGGCGGGCCAGTACAGCAAATCGCCTGATCCGGCGGCCAGTTGGAACTCGGTGCCCGTGTGTTCGGGCCAGAGTCTGACCGTCATCGTGCCGTCGAGGACCCAGGTGAGAACGAACGAGCCGGGGCGTGGAGCGGGGGCGTCGGGGCCGGTGCAGTGTTCTCCGACGGCGAGCTCGGCCGTCACCGGCAGGGCGGGCCGGCCCACCGCCTGCCACAGTCCCGAGACGAGGTCACGTACCCGCGCCCAGAGTGCGAAGTCGCGCCACAGGGGCTGATGGACACTCAACAGCCAGCTATGGCCGTCGAGTTGATGGTTCAAGCGGCCCCGGTAGGCGTCGAGTGTCGGGTCGTCCGGGCCCGGAAGCAGAGTGCCGGGGGTGCGTAATCGGCCCTGTGGGGTGGCGAAGCGGACGGAGGGGGTGGTGTCGCCGGGCGGCGCGCACGCGGCGGCGACGGCCCGGTACACCTGCTCCGGCCGCAGGCCCGGGGGGAACGGAACCGCCGCCGGCTCCCTGCCCCAGTGTGCTTCGGTGAACCGCTTCCACCGGGCGGAGAGGTCGGGCTCAGTCGCATCCATGGCGTCGAGAATCTGTCAGAGCGAGATCGAGGCAGTCAACGGTTGACCCGTAATCGGCAGACATATGGCGCGGAAGCGGTGTTGTGTCCCCCGTGGCCCGTCCTGGCCCGCCCCGGCTCGTCCGGCAGTGCAATTCGGGGAAATCCGCGGGAAATCCGCATGGCTGACAGGTGGTCGAAAGGTGAGGGGAGTGTGGAGCCTGGAGTGTTCGCGTGGCGGGAATGCCGGATTCCCGTGTATTCGCCATGTAGTTTCCGGCGGTAACCCTTTACGTCCTTGACCTGTGCAGATCATAGGCATGGGATCGTATGTGCGAGCCCGCTGCGGAGGTACGGCGGCCGAATCGGAAGGTGATCTGCATGCCCCTCGCGCTGTTCAGGAGGAGGCGGTCCGGACGTGACCCGCGTGGGGCGGGCCTGGTGCACCCCGTTCCGCACGGTGCCGGCGCCTTTCACTGCGAGGTGGCCGACCCGATGGGGCAGCCGATGTCGGGTGCCGAGGTCACCGTGACGGCGAGCGGCAGCGGCCGCGTCGCCGCGAAGCTGACGAGTGACCCGTACGGACTCGTCTTCCTCACGCTCCCGCCCGGCCGGTACGGCGTTCTGATCGCGGCCGACGGCCTCCAGCCCCACCAGCAGACCGTCGACGTCGTCGCCGGTGAGACGCTTCCGCTGACCTCCGTGCAGCTGCACGTCGGGCGGCCCCCGGAGCTGCCGCAGCCCGGCACCTGGCTCTTCGACCCGCCGCACACCGCGATCCGGTTCATCGCCAAGCACGTCGGCATGGCCCATGTCCACGGCCGGTTCACCCGCTTCGAGGGCGGCATCCAGGTCGCGCAGGACATGGCGGACTCGCGCGTCGAGGTGCGGATCGACGCGTCGAGCATCACGACGGGCAACAACACCCGGGACAACCACCTGCGTTCGGCGGACTTCCTCGATGTCGAGCGGTACCCGTACATCGAGTTCTCCTCCGACCGCTTCATCTACCGCGGCGGTACCAAGTGGACGCTCCAGGGCGCCCTCACGATGCACGGTGTCAGCCGCACCGTGGACCTGGACACCGGCTATCTCGGCATGGTCAACGGCGGTTACGCGGAGGAGCTGCGCTGCGCGGCCCTCGCCACGGCCGAACTCCACCGCGAGGACTACACGTTGGACTGGCGCAGCATGCTGGCCCGAGGTATCGCGGTGGTCGGCCCCACGGTGAAGCTGGAGCTCGACATCCAGGCGATGTACCGCAGCCACGACACCCCCACGCCGCCGGAGTAGCAGCCGGGCCTTGAGACCCGTCAGGTGACGAGCCGCAACCGCTCCCCAGCCCGCCCCACCCGGACCGTCTGGCCCCACGACAGGTCCAGGGCGTCGCTCTCCACTCCGTCGCCGAAGACGACCAGGCGGTCGGACTCGACCGTGACGCGCAGCCGGTCGGCGGGGCCGAGGGAGCCCTCCACCAGGGATGTGCCGGTGGCGGGGGATGGCCAGGCCTCCCGGACGAACCAGAGCAGCCGGGGCTCGGCCGGGCCCGGCAGCGGGAGCGTGCTCGCGTGCTGCCGCCACACCGAGCGCAGCCAGCCCGTGGCTCCGGTCCCCGTGCCCACCAGCACACCCGAGGAGGCCTGGGCCTCGGGCGGGCACGCGTCGTCGTCGGGCCCGATCCGGTAGCGCGCCGTCTGGTGCGACGGTGGGCCCAGATAGATCTCGTTGAGCGCGAGCAGCCGCTGCGTGTCGTCGGCGACCGCCTCCACCATGGTGAGTTCGTCGGCGGCCGCGCGTCCCGAGGCGGCCGCCGGCAGGAGCTTCGCCGCGTCCGGCGCCCGGTGCCGCACCAGGACCCCCGGATTGCGCCCCGGATCCGTGTCGATGCCGACCACCGGCTGACCCGACAGGTACTTGGCCGCGTTCGCCACCAGGCCGTCCTGCCCCACGACCACGACCACGTCCTCCGGGCCGAACAGGAACCGGTCCAGGTCCGCCCGCTCCAGACGCGTCCGGCGCCACGCGAGCGGCACGGCCGCCTCGACCTCCGCGAGCGCCCGTTT
Source organism: Streptomyces antnestii (assembly GCF_004005495.1). Taxonomy (GTDB): domain Bacteria; phylum Actinomycetota; class Actinomycetes; order Streptomycetales; family Streptomycetaceae; genus Streptomyces; species Streptomyces antnestii. The sequence goes on along the minus strand of NZ_RZYA01000009.1, from coordinate 192,943 downwards.
CGTACGGTGATGGCGCTCGGCCACCTCGTCCACAGAGCGTCCGCGCGAGGAGAGGAAGAAGGCCGCCTGGCCGTGCGTGCCGTGCCGGGCCAGCAACTCCTCGTACTCCGTGGTGCGGTGGACCAGTACCGCGCGCGGCGCGAGGGTCACGAGCGCCCACCCCCGTCGTGGCCGAGCCGCGCGAGCAGACCCGTCAGGACGTCGGGGGACAGGGTCAGGTTCTCGATCCGTGGCACGTTCTGGGCCAGCTGGGTGGCGGCGAGGGCGTGCAGGGTGGCGGCGTCCACCTGGGCGTGGACCCGCAGCCACGCCTCCTGCGCGTGCGCCCGCGCCTCGCCGACCGCGCGCGCCGCCTCCGCCTCGCCGCCCGCGAGCCGCACCGCCCGCGCGGCCTCCGCCTCGGCGCGCACGGCGTCCGCCGCCGCGTTCTCCTCGGCCTCGCGGCGCGCGTTCGTGCCGCGCTGCTCCACCAACTGCTCCTCCTGGCGGGCGAGTTCGATCCGGCTGCCCAGCTCGTTCTCGGCGATGGCGCGCTCCCGCTCGACCGCCACCGCGCGCCGCTCGTATGTCGCCCGGTCCGCCTCCTGCTGGATCCGCTCCCGGGCCGGCGTGCGCAGCGCCCGCTCCACCTCGGGCTCGGGGCGCAGTGCCACGACGCGCACGGTGACGACCTCCACACCGGTCGCGGGCAGCCGGGGCTCCGCGGTGAGGCCCGCCGCGACGCGCTCGCGCACCGCGCTCACCCCGTCGGCGAGCGCTTCCGCGAGGGGCGTGCGCGCCAGGACGTCGAGCGCGTGCTGCTGCGCCGTCTCGGTGAGGAGCGCGGACAGCTGCTCCAGGGGTGTGCCGCGCCAGGCGCCGGTGTCCGGGTCGAGCGAGAAGTCGAGCCGGGCGGCGGCGAGCGCCGGGTCGCTGATCCGGTACGTCACGGAGGCCTGCACGGCGACGTCCTGGAAGTCCGCCGTCCGCGCGTGGAACGTGACCGCCAACTCCCGGTCGTCCACCGGGACTTCGGACAGTGCGGCGCTCAGCGCCCGGAACCAGAAGCTGAGGCCCGTCCCGTCGTGGACGAGTGCCCCGCGCCGGTGGTGACGGATGTGGATGGTGGGCGCCGAACGCAAGTGGTGCAGCCCGAACCGTCGCTTGATGTCGGCCATGACGGGAACCTCCCGGTCGTTTTCGTCATGACGACGATATGGCGGCTCAAGAATATAGTCAAGATGACTATTAATGGAATGAGGGGGTGCGGTGTTGCGTGCACCCAACTCCCTTGTCGCGTCGCGTAGTTTGGGTCCTCCGTCACGGACTGAGGAGAGGCGACGATGACGCGACCGGACCCCCACACCTCCGGCGTCCACCGGAGTTCCGGTACCCCCGAGCCGCCCGCGCGGCTCGACATCACCCGGGCCACGCTCGACGACTGGCCCGTCATCAGCGGCTGGGCGGCCGACGAGGGCTGGAACCCGGGCCTCTCCGACGGCCGCAGCTTCTTCGCCCAGGACCCCGACGGCTTCTTCCTCGGCCGGATCGACGGCGAACCCGTCTCCGCCGTGTCCGTCGTCAACTACGGCGACGACTACGCCTTCCTCGGCTGCTACCTCGTACGCCCCGACCTGCGTGGCCGCGGCTACGGCATCGCCACCTGGAACGCGGGACTCGCGCACGCGGGCGCCAGGACCGTCGGCCTGGACGGGGTCCCCGACCAGCAGGACAACTACCGCAAGTCCGGCTTCGAACTCGCCCACACCACCGTCCGCCACAGCGGCATCGCGCAGCCCCGGCCGCCCGTCGCCGCCCCGGCGCGCGGTTCCGTCATCCCCGTCGGCGAGGCGGGCGGCCTGAAGGCCGTCGCGAGGTACGACAGCGCCTGCTACCCCGCCGATCGGCCCCGCTTCCTCGCCTCCTGGCTCTCCGGGGACGGGCACCGCGCGCTCGCCCGCGTCGTCGACGGCCGCGTCACCGGATACGGCGTCATCCGCCCGGCCCGTGAGACCTTCCGCGTCGGCCCGCTGTTCGCGGACACCCCGCTGGACGCCCACGCCCTGTTCGGCGCGCTGCTCGCCGCGGTCGGCCGCGTGGCGGTCGCCGTGGACGTACCCGGGTCGAACCCGGCGGCCGTCGCGCTGGCCGAGTCGTACGGGCTCACCGCCGGGTTCGCCACGGCCCGCATGTACACAGGGCCCGTGCGGCCGTTCGCGGAGGAGCGCGTCTTCGGGGTCACCACGCTCGAACTCGGCTAGCGAGAACGGGGGCGGCGAGAACGTGGCCGATAGGCGCTCCGGGGAGGTTGGCGACAGGAAGGTCTCGGGAAGGTAACTGGGCTAGACCACATTTAAGGGAGCGGTCACCTCCGGTACTCCGGCGGGACATCGCGACCGGTCACGATCGAGCCCGACCCACCACCCGCACACGGGGGCAGTCGCTTTGGAGGAAACACCGATGGATCGCAGATCGTTCATGGCCACGACGGGGCGCGCGACGCTCGCGGGCGGCGTGCTCGCCGCGACCGGCTCCCTGGTGTCCGCACCCGCGGCCGGCGCCGCACCCGCCACCGAGCCCGTCGCCGCGTCGCAGGGCGACGACAACGGGACCGTGCGGTTCAACATCATCAGCGACATCCAGGGCGACCTGACCGACTTCGGCAAGGCCCTCGACGACCTGCACGCGATCAACCCCGGCAGCGTGGGCCTCGGCATAGCCGGCGACATCACCCCGCGCGGCTACGACTTCGAGTACGCGGCCGTCCGCCAGACCATCGACAAGCACCCGCACCCCAAGGCCGTCGCCTGGGCGATCGGCAACCACGAGTTCTACGTACCGAAGTACAGCGACCCCAACACCCTCGCCCAGGCCACCTGGCCGAACGGCACCACCGAGGACTCCCTCTTCAAGAGCTTCTACAACTTCGCGGAGCGCGGCAAGGTCTACTCGGAGACCTCGTTCGGCGGCGTGCCGGTCCTCAGCCTCGGCACCGAGCGCTACTCGCACTACCACGACGCCAAGCTGTGGGACGAGGTGTGGATCAGCGACGAGCAGTTCACCTGGCTCGAGGACCGGCTCGCGTACTGGGAGCGCCGCCGCAAGCCCGTCATGGTCCTGACCCACCACCCGCTGCCCAACACCGTGTCGGGCACGCACAACAAGCTCTACATGAGCGACTACCTCCAGCCCGACCGGCTCCTGTCGATCCTCGGCCGCCACAAGGACGTGTTCCTGTTCTCCGGGCACACGCACTGGGACCTCAACCTGTCCGACTGGGTGGTCCGCCGCGTCGTCCCCGGCACCGGCAACCTCGAAGGGTTCACCGTCGTCAACACGGCCGCGGTGCAGGTCGGCTGGATGGACGACGGCAAGGGCGGCGAGGTCTCGCTGGGCGGCGCCTTCAACCAGGGCCTCCAGGTGGAGGTCGACCCGCAGAAGGTCGTCATCAAGGCCCGCGACTTCACCACCAACACCTGGCTCAAGCAGCTGACGGTCCCGCTGCACAACCAGGCCTGACCGGTCGTCGGGGGCGGGGCCGCGCCCGGGTCACAGGTCGCCGAACGACCCGTGCCGCCCCGCCCCCGACGCGAAGCGGGCCGCCCCCTTCAGGCTCTCCTCCAACACGGCTGTCCCGTAAGCGAGTTCACCCGCCATGGCCGCCGCCTCGCTCCGCCCGCCCTGGTCGAGCACGGAGGCCCGGTCGCCACGCAGGCAGGCCTGCGGGAAGGCGGCGATGCGCTCCGCCAGCTCCTCCGCCTCGGCGCGCGCCCGGCCCGGCGGCACGACCCGGTTCGCGAGCCCCATCGCGTACGCCTCCCCGGCGGGCACCGGGCGGCCCGTGAGGATCAGGTCCATAGCGCGGCTCTCGCCGATGAGGCGCGGCAGGCGCACCGTGCCGCCGTCGATCAGGGGCACGCCCCAGCGCCGGCAGAACACCCCGAACACGGCGTCCTCCTCGGCGACCCGCAGATCGCACCAGAGCGCCAGCTCCAGGCCGCCCGCCACCGCGTGCCCCGACACCGCGGCGATCACCGGCTTGGAAAGGCGCAGCCGGGTCGGGCCCATCGGCCCGTCCCCGTCCTCGGCGACCCGGTTGCCGCGCTCCGTCCCGATCGCCTTGAGGTCGGCTCCCGCGCAGAACGTGCCGCCCTCGCCCCACAGCACCGCGACCCGGGCGGAGTCGTCCGCGTCGAACTCCTTGAAGGCGGCGGCCAGTTCGGCGGCCGTCGGCCCGTCGACCGCGTTGCGGACCTCGGGGCGGGACAGTACGACCGTGGTGACGTGCCCTCGGCGCTCGACGCGGACCGGCATCCTTGACCCTCCTGGGGATCGTCGCGGGGAGACGGTCAGTATGGCGCCGACCCCCTTCCGGCACCCCCCGCCGGCACCCCCGCTCTGCAACGAATTCCCTTCGGTATCCCCACCGCGTTGACCTCAAGCTTGCTTGAGGTCTTACCGTCTACGTCATGAGCATGGAGACCACGGCGTGGACGCAGCTGCACAGCGTCATGAACGCCCAGCAGGACACCAGACCCTTCGCCCCCGCCACCCTGCGCCGCATCGCGGCCTTCGCCCGCCCGCACCGGCGCCGCATCGTCCAGTTCGTCGTCCTCAGCGTGGTGACCGCCCTGACCGCCGTCGCGACGCCCGTCCTCGCGGGGCACGTCGTCGACGCCATCGTGGCCGGCAGGCACCAGGGCACCGTCGTCCGGCTCGCCCTGCTCATCGCCGTGATCGCGCTCGCCGAGGCCGGCCTCGGGATCCTGGCCCGCTGGCTCTCGGCCAACCTGGGCGAGGGCCTGATCCTGGACCTGCGCACGGCCGTCTTCGACCATGTGCAGCGCATGCCGGTCGCCTTCTTCACGCGGACCCGCACCGGCGCCCTCGTCAGCCGGCTCAACAACGACGTGATCGGCGCGCAGCGGGCGTTCAGCAACACGCTCTCCGGAGTGGTCGGCAACATCGTGACGCTGCTCCTCACCCTCGCCGTCATGCTCACGCTGTCCTGGCAGATCACGCTCCTGGCGCTCGTGCTCCTGCCCGTGTTCGTCGTGCCCGCCCGGCGCATGGGCACCCGTATGGCCAGGCTCCAGCGTGAGGCGGCCGCGCACAACGCCGCCATGGGCACCCGGATGACCGAGCGGTTCTCGGCGCCCGGCGCCACCCTGATCAAGCTGTTCGGCCGCCCCGGCGACGAGTCCGCCGAGTTCGCCGCCCGGGCACGCCGCGTACGGGACATCGGCGTGAAGACGGCCATGGCGCAGTCCGCGTTCATCACCGCGCTCACCCTCGTCTCGGCCCTCGCTCTCGCGCTCGTCTACGGCCTCGGCGGCTACTTCGCCATCGAGGGCACCCTCGAAGCGGGCACCGTCGTCACCCTCGCCCTGCTCCTCACCCGCCTCTACGCCCCGCTGACCTCCCTGGCAGGCGCCCGCGTCGAGGTCATGAGCGCACTCGTCAGCTTCGAGCGCGTCTTCGAGGTCCTCGACCTGAAGCCGCTGATCGACGAGAAGCCGGACGCCCGCGAGGTGCCCGAGGGCCCGGTCGCCGTGGAGTTCGACGACGTCCGCTTCGGCTACCCGGCCGCCGACAAGGTCTCCCTCGCCTCCCTCGAAGAGGTCGCGTCCCTGGACACCCGGTGCGGCGCCGAGGTCCTGCACGGCATCTCGTTCCGCGCCGAACCCGGCCAGACCGTCGCCCTCGTCGGCTCCTCGGGCGCGGGCAAGTCGACCGTCGCCCAGCTCATGCCCCGCCTCTACGACACCGACGAGGGCGCCGTACGCATCGGCGGGGTCGACGTGCGCGACCTGACCGCCGTCTCCCTGCGCGAGACGCTCGGCATGGTGACCCAGGACGGCCACCTCTTCCACGACTCGGTGCGCGCCAACCTGCTCCTCGCCAGGCCCGGAGCGAGCGAGGAGGAGCTGTGGGACGTCCTGCGGCGCTCCCGTCTCGAAGAGCTGGTGCACTCCCTGCCCGACGGCCTGGAAACCGTCGTCGGCGAGCGCGGCTACCGCCTCTCCGGCGGCGAACGCCAGCGCATGACGATCGCCCGCCTCCTGCTCGCGCGCCAGCGCGTGGTGATCCTCGACGAGGCCACCGCCCACCTGGACAACACGTCCGAGGCGGCCGTGCAGGAAGCGCTCGCGGAGGCCCTGGAAGGCCGCACCGCCGTCGTGATCGCCCACCGCCTGTCCACCATCAGGTCCGCCGACCAGATCCTCGTGGTCGAGGACGGGCACATCGTGGAACGCGGCACGCACGACACGCTCCTCGCCGAGGAGGGACGCTACGCGGAGCTGTACCGCACGCAGTTCGCCGCGCCGACGGACGACGTGGTCGAAGCGGCCTGACGCGGGAAAGCGAAGGGTGGAGGGGGCGGCCCGCAGGCCACCCCCTCCACCCTTCGTGCGTCTGACGAACGTCAGTCCGTGCCGAACTCCATGGCCGCGCGGTCCAGGAGCTCGTCGTCGCCCGAGACCTCGCCGCGCGAGGCGATCGCCTCGGCGCCGCCCTCCGGCATGGTGCCGATGAGGCCCGTCGCCGCCGCCTGGGCGGCGCCGATCAGCTCGGGGTGGGTCGTGCCGACGATGCCGAGGCCCGCGTACTGCTCCAGGCGGGCGCGCGAGTCGGCGATGTCGAGGTTGCGCATGGTGAGCTGGCCGATCCGGTCCACCGGGCCGAACGCGGAGTCCTCGGTGCGCTCCATGGAGAGCTTGTCCGGGTGGTAGCTGAACGCCGGGCCCGTGGTGTTGAGGATCGAGTAGTCCTCACCGCGCCGCAGCCGCAGCGTCACCTCGCCGGTGACGGCCGAGCCGACCCACCGCTGAATCGACTCGCGGACCATCAGCGCCTGCGGGTCGAGCCAGCGGCCCTCGTACATGAGGCGTCCCAGGCGCCGGCCCTCGTTGTGGTACTGGGCGAGGGTGTCCTCGTTGTGGATCGCGTTCACGAGGCGCTCGTACGCGGCGTGCAGCAGCGCCATGCCGGGCGCCTCGTAGATGCCGCGGCTCTTCGCCTCGATGATCCGGTTCTCGATCTGGTCCGACATGCCCATGCCGTGCCGGCCGCCGATCGCGTTCGCCGCCATGACCAGGTCGACGGCGGACGCGAACGCCTCACCGTTGATCGTCACCGGGCGGCCCTGCTCGAAGCCGATCGTCACGTCCTCGGTGGCGATCTCCACCGACGGGTCCCAGAACCGCACGCCCATGATCGGCTCGACGGTCTCGACGCCGGTGTCGAGGTGCTCAAGCGTCTTGGCCTCGTGGGTGGCGCCCCAGATGTTGGCGTCGGTCGAGTACGCCTTCTCGGTGCTGTCGCGGTACGGCAGGTCATGGGCGACCAGCCACTCCGACATCTCCTTGCGGCCGCCGAGCTCGGTCACGAAGTCGGCGTCGAGCCACGGCTTGTAGATGCGCAGGTGCGGGTTGGCGAGCAGCCCGTAGCGGTAGAACCGCTCGATGTCGTTGCCCTTGAACGTCGAGCCGTCGCCCCAGATCTGGACGTCGTCCTCGAGCATCGCCCGGACCAGCAGCGTGCCGGTGACGGCGCGGCCGAGCGGCGTCGTGTTGAAGTACGCGCGGCCGCCCGAGCGGATGTGGAACGCGCCGCAGGCGAGCGCGGCCAGGCCTTCCTCCACCAGCGCCGCACGGCAGTCGACCAGGCGCGCGATCTCGGCACCGTAGGACTTCGCCCGGCCGGGCACCGACGCGATGTCGGGCTCGTCGTACTGGCCGATGTCGGCGGTGTAGGTGCAGGGGACGGCACCCTTGTCGCGCATCCACGCGACCGCGACGGAGGTGTCGAGGCCGCCGGAGAAGGCGATGCCGACGCGCTCGCCGGCGGGCAGGGAGGTGAGAACCTTAGACATAGGAAGAGTATGCATCCGGAAGAATGATTATGCAAAGGCGGGGGTGGGGTGATGTGTCTGGACACGAAGGCGCCCCCTCCATCGTGAAGGCGGAGGGGGCATGGCGCACGCTTTGGTGCCCCGGTGGCTCAGACCGCCACGTCGGCGCCCCGGGCCTCGCGCTGCGTCGTCGCCATGTAGGCCACGAGGCCGAGGATCGCGACCGTCCAGGCGAGGGTGACCGGCCCGAGGCCGAACCCGAGCCCGCCCCGCGCGTGCCCGAGCGCCATCCAGTCGGCGAGGGAGGCGCCCAGCGGGCGCGTGATGACGTACGCGGCCCAGAAGGCCGTCACCGCGCCGAGGGCGCCCGCCCGGTGCGCCACGGCGGGTACGCAGATGGCGGCGGCGAAAAGGACGGCCGACCCCAGGTACCCGAGGCCGATCGTCGCCGTGAGGTCCCCGGCGGCGGTGCCGAGCGCGAACGTCGCGAGGACAGCGGCCCAGTAGAACGTCTCGCGGCGGCGGGTGCGGACGCTGTGGATCGACAGCGTCCTCTCGCTCGCGTACCAGAGAGCGAAGACGGCGGCGAGGGCGAGCATGAAGGCGGGCGTCGACAGGGTGTAGGGCACGCCGAGGCCCACGTGCAGGATGTCGGCGGCCATCGTGCCGAAGACGCTGACCATGACGACGGCCGTCCAGTACACCCACGCCACGTAGCGCCGTACGGCGAACTGGAGGGCGAGGGCGGCCACGAAGGCGAGACCGCCGAGCGCGACCGCGGGGATCGGGCCGAGCAGGTGGGCCAGGAAGTCCGACGCCGTTTCTCCCATTCCTGTGGTGAGCACCTTGATGACCCAGAAGTAGGCGGTTACTTCCGGCACCTTGTTCGCCATCCGGCGGTGTGAGGTGAGGGGGCGTTCATCGAGGAGGTGCTCTGCAGTCATGGTGAGCACCTTGACATGGCGAACTGTCTTTGCATCAGGCCCCTTTGCCATTGTTTTTGGGCTTCTGGGGAGGGAATTTCCACAACGGGCGCGGAACCTGAATGCAACCTGAACGTATGAACGGAACCCCTGGTCAAGGGCATTGAGTGACTGATATTGACGAATCGGACCCGAATCCGGGAAGCGAATCCGAGAGGTGAATGCGAGAGGTGAATGCCAGGGCGTTTCCGTACGGACGCCCCCGCGGGCGCCCTCAGGTGTCGAGAACGCGGTGCAGGAACTGCTGGGTGCGCGCTTCGGCGGGGCTGCCGAATACCCGCTCGGGCGGCCCCTGTTCAAGGACGACGCCGCCGTCCATGAAGATGACGCGGTCGGCGGTGTCCTTGGCGAAGCGCATCTCGTGGGTGACGACGACCATCGTCATGCCCTCCTCGGCGAGGGAACGCATGACGCCGGTGACCTCTCCGACGAGCTCCGGGTCGAGGGCCGAGGTCGGCTCGTCGAAGAACATGATCGCGGGATCCATGGCCAGGGCGCGGGCGATGGCGACGCGCTGCTGCTGGCCGCCGGACAGCTGGGCCGGGTAGGAATCGGCCTTGGTGTCGAGCCCGACGCGCTTCAGGGCGGCCCGGCCCCGCTCCTCCGCCTCCGCGCGGCCGAGCTTCCTGACCTTGAGGAGGGCGAGCATGACGTTGCCGAGGGCGGTCTTGTGCGGGAAGAGGTTGAACTGCTGGAAGACCATCCCGACGTGCCCGAAGATCTCGGGGGCGCGCTTGCGGTCGTGCAGCGGGACACCGCCCACCCACACCTCCCCGCTGTCGGCGCGCTCCAGGTCGCACATGATCCGCAGCAGGGTGCTCTTTCCGGAGCCGCTGGCGCCGATCAGGACGACGACCTCGCCCGACTCGACGTCGACGTCGACGCCCTTGAGGACCTCCAGGTCGCCGAAGCGCTTGTGCACGCCGGACAGCGAGATCCGTGAGGTGGTCACCGCCGTCTGCTGGGCGGCGGGGTCGGTGATCATCATGCGGTGACAGCCTTTCGCTCCATGTGCCGCACGAGCAGCGACAGCGGGTAGCAGATGACGAAGTACAGGACGGCCACGGCGACGTACGACGTGGCGGGGGAGCCCACCCGGTCGATGACGGCCTGCCCCTGGCGGACCAGTTCGACGTAGCCGATGACCACGGCGATGGAGGTGTCCTTGATCAGGGAGAGGTACTGGCCGACGAGCGGGGGAAGGACGATCGCCCGGGTCTGGGGAAGGATGACGCCCACGAACGTCTGGGTGCGGGGCAGGCCGAGTACACGGGCCGCCTCCCACTGGCCGCGCGGCACCGCCTCGATGCCGGCCCGGAAGATCTCCGCGATGTACGCGCCCTGGTAGAGGGTGAGGGCGAGGAGGGCGGCACCGAAGACGGTGATGCCGAACCCGCTCAGATAGGCGGCGCCGAAGTAGATGAAGAGCATCTGGATCAGCAGCGGGGTGCCGCGGAAGACCTCCAGATAGGCCCGCGCGACCTGGGAGAGCACCGGGATGCGGCTGGTGCGGATCGCCGCGACGACGAGCCCGAGCAGGGTCGCGGTGGCGATCGCGGCGAGCGACATCAGCACGGTGGACCACAGTCCGGAGAGGTACAGGTCATGGTTGGACCAGATGACCGACCAGTCCATCAGGCCTCCTTCTGGACGGGGCGCACGGGACGCGCCGTCAGCAGACGGCGTACGGCGCTCAGGGGACGGGGGCGCGCGGCGGGTCGCAGCGGAGGCTTGAACGCGACGCGCCCGATCAGGCCCGCCGCGAGGACGACCGCGTTGGTCAGGATCAGGTAGATCACCGCGGCGATCCCGAAGACCTGGACGGTCAGCAGCGTGCGGGAGTTGATGACCATCGCCGAGCCGGTGAGTTCGGGCACGGAGATGGCGGACAGCAGCGACGAGCCCAGGATGATCTGGACCAGCTGGTTCACCACCGCGGGATAGACGTTGCGCAGCGCCTGCGGGAGCACCACGTGCGCGAAGGTGCGCAGCGGGCTCAGGGCGAGGACCCGGGCGGCCTCGCGCTGGCCACGAGGGACGGCCTGGATACCGGCGCGGAAGATCTCGGTGAGATACGCGCCGACGTTCACGCCGAGGGCGAGCACACCCGCCTGCACCGGGCTCAGCCGGAGGCCGGCCGACGGCAGCGCGAAGTAGGCGACGAACATCTGCAGCAGCACCGGGGTGTTGCGGACGACCTCGACGTAGACGGCGGCGGGCGCGCGCAGCGCCCGGTGGCGGGACTTACGGGCCAGGGCGCCCAGCAGGCCGAGGACGAACGCGAGGGCGAAAGCCTCCAGCGAGAGTTTCAGGGACAGCCAGGCCGCGTCCAGATAGGTGGGCCAGTCCCGGAGGGCGTAGCTCCAGTCGACAAACATGGGACTCCTCCCTGGGGCGGCGGCGGGGGGCCGCCGCCCGGCCGGGGCTCAGTAGGACGGGTTGAGCGGGTAGACGCGGTGCACGCCGAACCACTTCTTGTAGACGGCCTCGGCCTGTCCGGAGGTGTTGAACTCCCGCAGCCAGGTGTTGACCCACTGCAGCCAGGCGGGGTCGCCCGCCGGGACGCCGATGGAGTTGTACTCCAGCGGTACGACGGAGTCCTTGGTGACCTTGAGCGACGGGTCCGACTTGGCCTGGAAGTTGAGGAAGTTGGAGTCCTCGACCATGGCGTCGGCCTGGCCCTGCTTGACGGCGAGCACGGCGGCGGCGGAGGTGTCGTACTCCTGGACCTTCGCCTTCGGGTTGCCGGCCTTGATCGCGTCGCCGTTGGTGGAGCCCTTGGTCACGGCGACGGTCTTGCCGCTGACGTCCTTGAGGCCGTTGATGCCGCTGGACTTCTTCACCAGCATCACCTCGCCCGCGACGATGTAGGGGTCGGTGAACGCGACCTGCTTCGCCCGCTCGGCGGTGGCCGTGAAGTTGCAGACCACCGCGTCGACCTTCTTGGTCTGCAGGTTGGGGATGCGGTTGGCGGACGTCGTGTCGACGACGTTGACCTTGACTCCGAGCGCCTTGGCCATCGCACCGGCGACGTCCACGTCAAAGCCCTGCGGCTTGTTGTGCTTGTCCATCGAGCCGAACGGTGGGAACGTCAGGCAGCTGGCGACGTTGAGGGTGCCGCGCCTGGTGATGTCCTGGAGCGTCGAGGACTGCTGGTTCGCCGCGCCGGCGCCGGCGGCGGAGGTACAGGCGGAGAGCGATCCGACGGCAGCCATACCTATACAAATCGCCGTCAAAGTGCGCGTGCCGTGACGAAACTTCATCACAAGAGTTCCCTTCCGGGAGGGGGTGAGGGTGAGCCTGGGCGGCCGGGGAAGGGGGTGATTACCATCGATCGCCAGCGATGTTGTGCTATGCAAAATCATGTTTCACATATCGCTGGAGAGAAATTAGCCCGGTGCCCCAGGGGCGTCAACGGCCGACTTCAATATGTGACATTCCGTTTTGCTATGCAGTACGGTGGAGTTCGGTTCGGGGGCACCACCCCGTGTCGCATCCCTTGGAGGAACCGGCATGGCTTCGCTCGGCAGTGCGGACAGCGGTACGGGCAGCAGTACGGGCAGTGGTACGGATCGAACCCCGGACGCGCCCGCCGCGCGGCGCAACGCATCGTCCTCCCTGCGGCGCGCCCTGAGCATTCTCATGTACCTGGCGGAGCACGACGGCCATCCGCTCGGCACCTCGCTCACCGATCTCGCCACCGGCCTCGAGATGAGCAAGAGCACCGTGCTGCGGCTCGTCGCCCCGCTGCGGGAGGAGCGGCTGGTCGATCAGGACCCGGAGAGCGGTCACTACCGGCTGGGTCCGCAGAACGCCCTGCTCGGGCAGCTCTACCTGGAACGGCTCGACATCCGGCGCACGGCGTCGCCGCTGCTGCGCCAACTCGCCCAGGACGTACGCGAGGCGGTGCACCTGGTCAGCTTCGACCCACCCGAGATCGTCTACATCGACAAGGTCGAGAGCCCCCAGGCCGTACGCATGCACTCCCGGATCGGCGGCCGCCAGCCCGCCTACTGCACGGCCACCGGCAGGGCCTTCCTCGCCCACGCGACGGACGAGGTCCTCGACAAGGTGATGGCCGCGGGCATGCCCGCACGCACACCGGCCACCATCACGTCCCCCGAGGAGCTCCGCGCCGAACTCGCCCGCATCCGTGAACGCGGTTACGCCATCGACGACGTCGAGAACGAATTCGACATCCGCTGCGTGGCCGCGCCGGCCTTCGACCACAGCGGCGCCGTCGTCACGTCGGTGAGCATCTCCGGCCCGGCCTCCCGCGTGACGCACGACCGCCTCGCCGAGATCGCGGAGCGTGTCACCGAGACGGCCCGGGCTCTCACCGACCGCCTGGGCGGAGTCGCCCCCGCTCCGCGGTGACGGCCTGCTCTGTGGTTGGGGCCCGGTCCCGGGTGACGGCCTGCTCTGTGGTTGGGGCCCGGTCCCGGGTGACCGCCCGGCCCGCCGGAGCGACGGCCCTCACGGATGCCGTTCCTGGGGCGCCGCGCTCGGGCCCCCGTCCCGCCGGTCGTCCTCAGGGTTCCAGCCAGCCGGCATAGGGCTTCAGGGATTCCTCGTGCGACGGCGACGAGCCCATCGCCTGCATATCGCCGAAGGCAGTCCGCTTCAGCTGTTCCGCCAGATTCTCCATGGCCCGTCCGGCCGCGAGTTCGTCCCCGATCGCCGGCACGTCTCTGTCCTGCGGTGCGCAGCGGGCGCTGCCGTGGCCCGTGAGCTTGTTCTTGCCGGTGTCCACCTCCACGCGGGCCTTCGTCGTCCGGTCCTCCTCGGTGAGGTAGAGACGAACCTTCCACTCTGCGGCGTGCGACATGACGCACCTCCGGTATGCGCGGGCCGGGGCCCCGCACATGCCTCCGGGCACGTGCGGCCCGTGGATCGGGTACCCGACGAACTCCCGCTGGAACGTGACGTGGGCGCGGGCGGCGTCCGTGATCACCGGGGCCTGGCGAGTGGATCCCGCCGCTGGTGGGCGCCTGTCCCGGCCAGCGTGTGGTCTGCGCGGAGCCCGGTACCCGAGGCATATGTGACGGGCGGCGCCGCACAGCATCGTCGTCAGTCTCGACCCGGCCGAGGCCGTCAGAGGGACGGGATCACATGGCGGAACAAGGCATCGGAACACGCCGCCTGCCGTTCGCGCGCGCGAACGCCAGGTCCGTACGAAGGCGGGCGCAGCGCCGGCACGCACCGCGAAGCTCCTGGCGGCCCCCCACCGGGGTGGCACTCGTCGCGGCCGGTCTGGCATTCGTGGGCGCGCTCGGTCCGACACCGAGCAGTGCCGTTTCACCCTTAACCACCGGGCCCCACCCGGGAGATGGGGCGCGGTTCGTGCCCGGACCCTGCCCGAAGACCCCCGAGCCGATCCACGGGCGATGCGGGGTCCTGGAGGTGCCCGAGAGCCGTGCCCACCGCGACGGACGGACCATCAGGCTCACCGTCGCCATCATCGCGGCCACCTCGAAGAAACCGGCCAAGGACCCGGTGGTGTACATGGAGGGCGGTCCCGGCGGCGACGCGATCGACGCCATCCAGTACCTGGTCGCCTCCGGAGTGAACCGGCACCGCGACCTGATCGTCATGACGCAGCGCGGCGGGCGCTACTCGCAGCCGAACCTCGCCTGCCCGGAGATCGACCGCTTCAACGCGCGTGCCGTCGGACTGGTCTACGACGCGCCCTCGACCGGCCGGGGCCTCGTGCGCGCCGCGAAGGCGTGCCGCGACCGCCTGGCGGCCGACGGAATCCGGCTGAGCGCCTACAACACCACTGAGAACGCCACGGACTTCGCCGCCCTGCGCACGGCCCTCGGCATCAAGAAATGGAACGTCTACGGCGCTTCCTACGGCACCGACCTGGCCCTCACCTACCTGCGGCGGCACCCCCGGGGGATCCGCTCCGTGACGATCGACGGCGTCACGCCGCCGCAGATCGTGAGCCTGCCGTGGACCTGGGACAGCGCCCGGCAAGGGATCGACGCGATCTTCGCGGCGTGCGAGGCCCAGCCCCGCTGCGAGGCGCGCTACCCGCACCTCGCGCGCACCCTGACGCAGCAGGTGCGGCGGCTGGAGGCGCAACCCCTGACGCTCGACGTGGTGCCGCCCGGGGGAGAGAAGCCCGTGAAGGTCGTCCTCGACGGCGGCGCGATCGTGAACCTGCTGGTCGCCGACGGCGGCGCCCTGCCGTCCGTCGACGTCCCCGCGGCGATCGACGAACTCGCCCACGGAAACCCGCGGCGCTTCGCGCAGGCACAAGCCGCCGGCGCGACGCCCGCCATCGGCGAGTCCGCCCACGGCCTGACGCACTCGATCGCGTGCAGCGAGTGGGTGCCGGGCCACTCCAGGTCCGACCTCCTGAAAGAGGGGCGCCGTGCCTTCCCCGGATGGCCGGACACGGTCCTGGCCCAGGCGCCGCAGCTTCCCTTCGAGAACGACCTGTGCCGCGCCTGGCGCGTCCCGGACCGCACCGCGATCCAGCGGGTGACCACCTCCAGCGACGTGCCGACGCTGATCCTCAACGGAACGTTCGACGCGAAGACAGGGGCGAGCTGGGGACCGTACGCGGGCCGCACGCTGCCCCGCTCGACCGCCGTGCGCATTCCCGGGATCGGCCACTTCGTGCTGCCCCAGTCGCCCTGCGCGCAAAGCGTGCTGGCTTCCTTCCTCGCACGTCCGACCGGACCCGACACCCGGTGCGTGGCCGGACTCGCGCCGAAACCGTTCACGATCGTTCCCTGACCCGGAGGCAACACGATGTCCCTGAGACCCAGACCACCACGACATCGGCGCGCCTCGCGCCGGTTCCCGGCCACACTGGCCGGAGCCACGGCCGGTGCCCTCGTCGTCGGCCTGGCCCCGATGCCCGCCCTGGCCGAGTCCGGCGCGGGCGCGCCGCTCGGCACGACCGCCCGGACGGCGGGCGACGCCCACTTCAAGCCCGGCCCCTGCCCGAGGACGGCGGACCCGATCCCCGATCTGAAGCGCGCCCACTGCGGAACGCTGACCGTGCCCGAGAAGCGCTCCCGGCACCACCACCACAAGACCCGCAAGATCACCCTCGGTGTCGCCGTCATTCCCGCGGTCAAGCACAGACACGCGTCCGACCCGATCGTCTGGCTCGCCGGCGGGCCCGGCGACGACTCGGTCTCCGAGATCCCGATGGCGGTCGCCGGCGGCCTGAACCGCGACCGCGACGTCATCTTCATGTCCCAGCGGGGGACCTACTCGGCCGACCCGCAGCTCACCTGCCCGAACGTCGACAAGTTCAACGCACGCGCCCTCGGCCTCGTCTTCGGCGCCCCGTCCACCGGACGCCTGCACGTCCAGGCGACGCGGAAGTGCCGCGACAGCCTCGTACGCCGCGGAGCCGACCTCAGCGCGTACAACGGCATCGAGAGCTCCGCCGACTACGACGGCCTGCGCAGAGCCCTTGGCATCAAGCACTGGAACGTGTTCGGCATCTCCTACGGCACCGACCTGGCGCTCCAGTACATGCGCCTGCACCCCAAGGGCATCCGGTCGGTCGGCATCGACGGCGTCCTGCCGCCGTCCCTGGCCGGCGGGGCCGTGACCTGGAAGGCCGCACGCGAGGGCTTCGACGGCATCTTCAAGGCCTGCGCGCGGCAGACCGCGTGCAACACCCGCTATCCGCACCTCAAGACCACCTTCGAGCGCCTCGTCAGCGCGCTCGAGGCCCAACCGGTCACCACCACCGTCACTGTCCCGGGCCGGCCGAAGCCGGTGCAGGTCGTCCTGGACGGCGGACTCCTGGTGAACTGGCTGACCTTCGCCAGCCATCTCGCGGCCGGAGTGCCCCGCTCCATCGACGAGCTGGCCCACGGCAACCCGCAGCGGATCGCCCAGCAGTGGGCGGGCGGCAAGCTCAGCCCGCAGGCCGTCGGAAGGGTCTCCCACGGGCTCTCCTTCGGCGTCTTCTGCAGGGAGTGGACCCCGTTCGAGAGTGCGGCCGACGTGCTCCGGGCGGGGCGGCACCTGTTCCCGACGTTCCCGCGCTCGGTGCTGGTCAACGCCCCGCTTCTCAGCTGGCTCCACGCGGACTGCCGCGCCTGGGACGTCCCCCCGGCACCGCGCTCGATCCGGAGCGTGACGCGCAGCGACATCCCGACCCTCGCCCTGTCCGGCGGGTTCGACTCCCAGACCGCGCCGAGCAGCGGGGCGTACGCCGCCCGGACCCTGAGCCGGTCGACCGCCGTCACGGTCCCCTATGTCGCCCATGTGGTCTTCGCCGACTCGAAGTGCGCACAGAAGATCACCCGCTCGTTCTTCAACCACCCGACCGCGCCCGACCGTTCATGCCTCGCGGGTCTCCGGCCACCCGCGTTCGAGATCGCGCCGTAAACCGACCGGCCGCTCGCTTCACCGGGCCGGGGCCCTTTCTCGGGCCCCGGCCGCGGGACGCCGGGCCCCTTTGACCGCTCCTCCGTGGAGCTTCAGCCCTCGCCCTCAGTGATTCCGTCCTGGGTGGTCCCGTCCTGACGGACCGGGATGAGCAGGGTGAAGGTGGTGGGGTGACGGTGGGACAGGGAGAGCCTGCCGCCGAGGGAGACGGCCAGGTCGTCGGCGAGGGCGAGACCGATCCCCGTTCCCTCCCCGTTGCCGCTGTGGCCGCGGTCGAACAGCCTGGCCGCCTCGTCGTGCACGGTGCCTTCGTCACTGACGTCGAAGGCGAGCGCGTTGTCGAGGTCCCGCACTCCGAGGCGGATGGTGCCGCGCCCGTGGACATGCGCGTTGTCCAGCAGGATGCCGAGGATCTCGGCGACCGGGGTGCCGGGGACGAGGACGTCGTCCGGTACGTCATGGAATTCGCACTCCAGGCGTCGGCCGTCGCGCGCGAGCGTCCCGTGCCAGCGTTCCCCGGTCTCGCGCAGGAGCCGCAGCACGGGCGTGTGCGGGGCGGCGGAGCGGGGCAGGCCGCGGGAGCGGGACAGCCGCAGCACCTCCTCGACGGTGCTGTGCAGACGGCGAGTGGTGGCCAGCGCCGCCCGGAGGGTGTCCCGAAGGTGGCCCTCGTCCGTCTGCTCAAGGCCCGCCTCGAGGGTGAGCTGCAGTCCGGTCAGCGGGGTGCGCAGCTGGTGGGAGGCGTTGGCGGTGAAGTCGCGCTCGTGACGCAGGAGTTCGGTCAGGCTCTGCAGCATCTCGTTGTGGGCGCGCGCGACCTGGTCGATCTCGGCGATGTCGCTGGGGGCGGCCCGGGCTCCGAGGTCGCCGGCAGTGACCGCCCGGCTGTGGCGGGAGAGGTCCTCCAGCGGGGCGGCCAGCCGTCGCGCCTGGCGGCGGGCGATCAGGACCGCCACGGTCAGCGCGAGGGCGCACGCGCCCGCGAGGACCGCCCACACGGCGAGGACACGGCCACGAACGGCGGCGGCCGGCGAGGAGGCGCGCACGACCCCGATCACCCGCTCGGCGTGGGAGACGGGCACCGTGACGATCAGGTCGTCGCCGGAGTGGCCGCGCACCACCTCGGCCCTGAGCGCCCTTCGCACGGCCGCGTCACCGGTGCGGGGGCCGTTGCCCGCCCGGAGCCGCAACTGCGGGTCGTACAGGCCGAGGTGTCCGCCGGCCGGGCCTGCCGGGAGCTCCACCGGGTCGCCGGTCGCGTAGTCGGGGCTGATCCGGACGGCACCGGACAGTGCCGCCCGTTCCAGGGAGTCGCGCTGGTCGGCGTACAGGGAGGACCTGATGGCCAGGGCCAGGGGCACGGCGAGGAGGACCACGGCGACCAGGGCGGCGGTGAGGGCGACTCGCACCACGCGCTGTCTCATGCCTTCATCCTGCGTGCACCCGGCCCGCGCGGGCCGGGTGCGCCACGCACTTTTGCCGTCGTCTAACCGTCGGTGTGCGGGGCGTTAACCGGCCGCCTCCTAGCGTCGGTGCCATGACCGGCCTCCGTCGGTCTCAGGCCTCCCAGGAGGGCAGTGGCCATGGCACATGCACGCACGGCGGCGGCGGCCGGTCTGGCGCTGGTCGCGGCGGTGACCGTCGCCGGATGTTCTGGCGGCGGGTCGCACGCCGGCGCGGCCTCTAAGGGCTCCCCCGTCTCGTCCGGCAGCAGCAGCGGCGGCGGTGGCGGTGCGCAGCCGAGCCCGGCGCCCACGGAGTCCAATCCGCCCGGCGACATTCCCGACAACCAGGTGTACGTGGCGTTCCGGCCGGCCGGCGGGTTCAGCGGCTTCACGGTGAAGGTGCCCGAGGGCTGGGCACGCACCGACAAGGGGGCCGCGACCGTGTTCACGGACAAACTGAACACCGTCCGCGTCACCACGGCCACCGCCACGGCCGCGCCCACGGCCGGTTCGGTCACCAGCACGGTCGTACCGCAGCTCAGGTCGCAGGTGGCGAAGTTCGCCCAGCCGAAGGTCTCGGAGGTGCAGCGGCACAGCGGTCGTGTCGTCCGGCTCACCTACCAGGGCGACTCCGCCAAGGACCCGGTCACGGGCAAGGTGGTACGGGACGCCTTCGAGCGCTACGCGTTCTACCGGCAGGGGCACGAGGTCGATCTGACGCTGTCCGGTCCGGTCAACGCCGACAACGTCGACCCGTGGCGCATCGTCAGCGACTCCTTCACGTGGCGGTGAGCGCGATGACCGCCGTGCCGTCGACCGACGACGATGTCCTCACCGCTCGTGAGCTGTACCGCTTCTACCGGGCCGGTGAGGAGGAGACCCTCGCACTGCGCGGCGTGTCGCTGCGCGTGGGGCGGGGCGAGACCGTCGCCGTCGTCGGGCCCTCCGGGGCGGGCAAGTCCACGCTGCTGGCGTGCCTGGCCGGTCTGGACGAGCCGTCCGGCGGCGAGGTCCGGGTGGACGGCGTACGGATCAGCCACCGGCCGGAGACCGAACGGGCCCGGCTGCGTGCCCGGCACGTCGGCGTCCTCCTGCAGACCCGCAACCTGCTGCCCCACCTGAGCGTGCGCGACAACATCCGCATGGCCCAGCACGCCGTGCGCGGCCGTCCCGCCATGACCGCCGAGGCGCTCCTGGAACAGGTGGGGATCGAGCGGCGGGGACGCGCGCTGCCCCGGCAACTGTCCGGCGGCGAACTGGCGCGCGCCGGGCTCGCCGTGGCGCTCGCCAACTCGCCCGCCGTCCTGCTGGCCGACGAACCGACCGGTGAACTCGACGGAGACACCGAGCAGTTGGTGCTGCGCATGCTGCGGGACCGGGCCGCCGACGGCAGCGCGGTGCTGATCGTGACGCACAGCGCGGAGGCCGTCCGCATCGCCGACCGGGTGGTCGCACTGGACGACGGCCGGGCCCGGGAGAAGGGCGGGAGGGAGACCGGTCATGCCTTCCGGTGAGGTGCTCGTCACCTGTCAGGACGCTGCCCTGACCTTCGGGCGGGGCGCGACGGCCGTGGTCGCGGTGCACGGCGCCGACGTGGATGTCCGCGCGGGGGACCGGCTGGCCGTCGTCGGCCCGTCCGGGTCGGGAAAGTCGTCGCTGCTGCACCTGCTGGCCGGGCTCGAACGCCCCACCAGCGGCTCCGTCAGCCGGCCCGGCCTCGACGGGCCGTCCGCCATCGGCCTCGTCTTCCAGGCCGACAGCCTCATTCCGGCACTCGACGTCGCCGAGAACACCGCACTGCCGCTGGTGCTCGCCGGCCGCACGGAGGCGGAGACCCGCCTGCCGGTCATCGAGGCCCTCGGCCTGGTCGACGCGGCCGACCTCGCCGACCGGCTGCCCGAGGAGATCTCGGGCGGCCAGGCCCAGCGCGTCGCGGTGGCCCGCGTCCTGGCGCAGGCACCGCGACTGATACTCGCCGACGAGCCCACCGGGCAACTGGACCACGCCACCGGCGCCCACGTCCTCGACGTCCTGCTGGCCGCCGCCGACCGCACGGGAGCGGCTCTCGTCGTCACCACCCACGATCCGGCCGTCGCCGCCCGCCTCACCATCCGGCGGACCATGCGCGACGGGCGGCTGCTCGCACCGGAGGAAGCGCCATGATCACCTCGTGGACGAGCGGCCTGGCCCGTCACCGCACCGGACGCCTCGCGGCCGCCGTGGCCGGGATCGCGCTCGCCGTCGCCCTCGTCGCCGCGCTCGGGTCCTTCCTCACCGCCTCCAAGGCCACGATGACGCAGCGCGCCGTGCGCTCGGTCGCCGTCGCCTGGCAGGTCGAGGTGCAGCCCGGCGCCGACCCGAACGCCGTCCTGTCCCTGGTACAGAAGGCGCCCGGCACCCGGGCCGCCCTCCCGGTCGGATTCGCCCGCACCACCGGCTTCACCGCGCGCGTGCAAGGCAGCACACAGACCACCGGCCCCGGTATGGTGCTGGGCCTGCCCGCCGGATACCGCGCCCGGTTCCCCGACGAGATCCGCACTCTCACAGGGGCCCCCACCGGCGTCCTGCTGGCCCAGCAGACCGCGTCCAACCTGCATGCGGCCCCCGGTGACACCGTCGGTATCCATCTGCCGAACGTCGGGGTGCGGCAGGTCCGGGTCGACGGCGTGGTCGACCTGCCCCAGGCGGACTCCCTGTTCCAGAAGGTCGGCGCCCCCGCCCAGACCCAGCCGACCGCACCTCCCGACAACGTAGTCCTGGTGCCCGCCGGCCGCTTCGCCTCCCTCACCCACGGCGCCCCGGACGTCACCACCCAGATCCACGCCGCCCGCGACGCCGGCCTGCCCTCCGACCCGGCCGCCGCCTTCACCAGCACGACCGGCGCGGCGCACAACCTGGAGGCCAAGTCGGCGGGCGGGGCCCTGGTCGGTGACAACCTCGGCGCCGCCCTCGACTCCGCCCGCCAGGACGCCCTCTACGCCCAGATCCTCTTCCTCTTCCTCGGCGTCCCCGGCGCCCTCCTGGCCGCGGCCCTGACCG
Source organism: Streptomyces antnestii (assembly GCF_004005495.1). Lineage (GTDB taxonomy): Bacteria > Actinomycetota > Actinomycetes > Streptomycetales > Streptomycetaceae > Streptomyces > Streptomyces antnestii. Next base: position 171,275 of record NZ_RZYA01000009.1, on the reverse strand, counting down.
CAGCCGTCGCCTCGGCCGGCGGAGAGCGGCGCCGTCAGGAACAGGGCCTGCTGCGGCTGCGCGGCCTGAGCCCCCGTCAGATCACCGGTCTCGCCGGCCTCGAGGCCGCCGTGGTCGCCGGCGTGGGCGGATTCGCCGGTCTCGCCATCGCCGCGCTGACCGGACGGCTCGCCTTCGGCACCGCGTCCTTCGGCGCGAGCGCCGGGAGCTGGGCCCTCTGGTACGGCCTCGCCTTCGTGCTCGGCGCTGCCGTGGCCGCCGGCGCCGTCCTCGTCCCCGCCCTGCGCGACCTGCACTCCGTCACCGTCGCCGACACGCGCAAGGAGGCCGGTGTGCGGCGCCGTTCGCCCTGGTGGATGCGCTACGGCGTCGACTTCGCGCTGCTGATCGGCTCCTGGCTGGTCTTCCGGGCCTCCTCCGGCAACCAGTACGCCCTCGTGCTCGCCCCCGAAGGCGTACCCGCCCTCTCCGTGTCGTACTGGGCCTTCCTCGGCCCGGCCCTGCTGTGGATCGGCGCCGCACTGCTGGTGTGGCGGGTGACCCTGCTGGCCCTGGCGCACGGCCGCCCGGCGCTGGCCCGCCTCGCCCGCCCGCTCACGGCGACCCTCGCGGGGACCACGGCCGCCGTGATGTCCCGGCGGCGGCGCCCGCTGGCCCGCTCCGTCGTGCTGCTCGCCCTCGCGGTGTCCTTCGCCATCTCCACCGCCGTCTTCAACTCCACCTACCGGCAGCAGGCCGAGGCGGACGCCCGGCTCACCAACGGCGCCGACGTCACGGTCACCGAGCCGCCCGGCGCCCACGTCCCTCCGGGCGCGGCAGGCCAGCTGCGGGTCCCCGGAGTGCGCCACGTCGAGCCCGTGCAGCACCGCTTCGCCTACGTCGGCTCCGACCTGCAGGACCTCTACGGCGTCCGGCCCGGCACCATCGCACGAGCCACCTCCCTCCAGGACGCCTACTTCGCCGGCGGCACCACCGGACAGCTCATGCGGCGGCTCACCCAGCGCCCCGACAACCTGCTGGTCAGCGAAGAGACCGTCAAGGACTTCCAGCTCTCTCCCGGCGACACCGTCAACCTCCGTGTCCAGGACGCCCGCACGAAGTCCCTGCGCACGGTGCCGTTCCACTACGCCGGCATCGTCAAGGAATTCCCGACCGCGCCGAAGGACAGCTTCTTCGTCACCAACGCCGACTACGTGGCGAAGGCGACCGGCAGCGACGCCGTCGGAGCGTTCCTCCTCGACACCGGCGGCACCCACCAGAAGCAGGTCGCCACACAACTGCGCACCCGGCTCGGCACCAGCGCCACCGTCACCGACCTCACCCAGACGCGCGGCACCGTCGGCACCAGCCTCACCTCCGTCGACCTGGCCGGACTCACCCGCATCGAACTCGCCTTCGCCGTGCTGCTCGCCGCCGGGGCCGGTGGACTCGTCCTCGCCCTCGGACTCGCGGAACGCCGCCGCACCTTCGCCATCGCCACCGTGCTGGGTGCCAGGAGCCGCCAACTGCGCGGCATGGTCCTCACCGAGGCCCTGCTGCTCGCCACGGGCGGCCTCGCCGGCGGCGCGCTCATCGGCTGGGCGCTGTCGGAGATGCTGGTCAAGGTCCTCACCGGCGTCTTCGACCCACCACCCGCGAGCCTCGCGGTGCCCGGCACCTACCTGGCCCTGACCGCGGTCGCCGCGGTCGCCGCCATCCTGGCCGCCGCCCTCAACGGCATCCGCGGCGCGGGCCGGCCGGCCGTGGAAGAGCTCCGCGACCTGTGACGAGCGCGGACGCGGCCGCGGCGCCGCCCGCCCCGACGGCTCCTAGGCTGGAGAGCATGCGTGCACCCACCGTCGACCGCGGCCACCACCGGGTCCTCGTCGTCGAGGACGACGACACCATCGGCCGTCATCTCCGGACCGGCCTGCTCAGCAACGACTACGCCGCCACCTGGAGCCGCACCGGAGCGGGCGCTCTCACCGAGGCCGCGCGGTCCCGCTACGACGTGCTGCTCCTCGATCTGGGCCTGCCCGACATGGACGGCCTGGACATCGCCCGCACCCTGCGAGCCCGCCACCCCGACCTGCTGATCATCATCCTCACCGCCCGCACCGACGACATCGACGTCATCGCCGGCCTCGACGCCGGAGCCGACGACTACCTCGTCAAACCCTTCAGCCTCAGCGTTCTCCTCGCCCGCCTCCGCGCACACCTGCGCCGCCGGACCGTCACCTCCCCGCCGCAGGACCCCATCCACCTCGGCGACCTCGTCCTCGACACCACGGCCCGCCGCTGCCTCCTGAACAACGAGGAACTCCGTCTCCGCCCCAAGGAGTTCGACCTGCTCGCCGTCCTCGCCCAGCGCACCGGCGAGGCCGTTGCGCGCGAAACCCTGATGTCCGAGGTCTGGGACGAGAACTGGTTCGGATCCACCAAGACCCTCGACGTCACCATGGCGGCCCTGCGCCGCCGCCTCGCCGAGGCAGCAGCCGCATCGCCCCCGCCGGCCCGCCTGCCCCGCATCACCACGTTGCGGGGACACGGATACCGCCTGGAGTACTGAGCAGCGGGCCACCGAACCGATGGGGCCGTCGGAGGATCAGTACGCCCCGATGTTCAGCCACAGCCGTTCGACCTCGGGAGGCGACAGGCCGATCCGAGGCGGTAGTCGCCCCGTTCGGGAACCGCGAGGCGGGTCCAGGCGCCGGCGCGCTCGACGCATGCGCCCGGTGCGTTCAGCCAAAGGGAGTAGGCGATTCGTACGGTCGTCGACCCCGCTGAGGGCATGTGCACGAACAGGCCGGCCTCGGCGACGCCGGCACCGTCGGGGCGGCCGGCGGGCAGGACGACCGGACCCACCGCCCAACGATCCAGCCAGGCACGGTACTTCGCGGCGCTGAAGGTGCCGTCGTAGAAGAGCCGGCCCGCTCGACGTCGAGCGACCAGGGGAACGCGCCACGAGGAGAGCGAAGGACCGGACCCGGCCGGATCGGGAGGCCCACCCGGGCGGCCGGCCTCGGCGCCTGCCTTCTGGCACCCGGAACCTGAACCCGCATTCCTGAGGACCTTTCAGGGGGCGGTGCCGGCGTAGAAGAGTGTGTACGCGCCGTAGACGGCGGAGACGACGGCGAACCCGGCAAGGAGTGCCGCACCGGCGCGCGGTCGCGCTCTGGTCAGGGCGACGGCGGCGGGAAGCAGCAGGGGGAACGCGGGGAGAAGGAAGCGTGGTTTGCAGGCGTAGAACATGGATCCGCCGACGGCGATGACGACGAGCACGATCGCATACACGAGCACGGGCAGCGGCGGCCGGTCGAGGGCGAGCAGCACGAGTGCGGCCAGAGCGACGAGGACGGCGGCGGCTCCCATGTAGTAGGCGAGATGCGGGGGAGTGCCCCGGTCGGTGAAGACGTGTTTGAGGAACCGGATTTCGCTGACCCCGAAATCGAATCGGGAGCCCCAGTCCCGCTCGATCTCGAAGTAGCCGAGCGGGCCACCGGAGCGAGTGCCCACCCAGGCCAGGTACCCGAACCAGCCGAGCGGTGCAAGGGCCATGCTCACCCAGACACGCCAGTCGCGGCGGTCGTGGCGGCTCCGCAGCACGGCGAGCCCCGCGGCGCAGAGGACGGCAACCGCCACGGCGACGCCGTTGGGCCGGGTGAGCCCGGCGAGCAGGGCCAGGACGCCTGCCCAGAGCCGGCGACGGGTGAGCAGAGCGTAGAGCGACCAGGCGGACAGAGCAGTCATCAGCGACTCGCTGTAGGCCATGGTCTCCACGACGGCATGCAGGAGGGTCCCCCACAGGAGGGCCAGCGCGATGCCGGTCCGGCGGCCGTGGAGGAGCTCTCCCACGGCGTAGATGCCCCAGGCGGCGGCGAGCGCCGAGAGCCACGCCACCACGAGACCGGCAACGGTCATGTGGACGGGAACAAGCGTGGCGAGGGAGCGCTGCAGGGCGGGATAGAGCGGGAAGAACGCCAGGTCGGTGTAGGTGAATCCGTGCCTCCCGGCGAGCGTCGTCCCGTAGCCGTGCTGCGCGATGCCCGTGTACCAGTTGCTGTCCCAGGAGGTGCCCAGCGCGGTCCACAGCGACCTGTGCGTCCTGAGGGCGACGGCACCGGCCACAGCGAGGCCGGCCAGGCGCGCCGCCGCATAGAGCGCCAGGGCCGGCGCCGCTCTGCGCAGCGCGCCGCGCACCCTGCGAGGAAGGTGCGCGACGCGTTCTTGGCCGGCAGGGGGCGTGGCTACGGCGGGGCCAGGGTGCACAGCTCGCTTCACCTCCGCGCCGGGACGACTGGGACGGGGGAGAAGCGGGCCTGCACGGCCCGGTGACCTCCCGCGTCTTGATCGTGCGGGCCCGGCGCCGTGAGTGCGAGCGGGGTGGGCCCGGCCGGGTGCCGCGCGGTGCGGGCGGGTCAGGTCGCGAGGAGTCCGCTGCCGAGCCAGTCCCGGCCGTCGCGGACTCCGGGCAGAGCGAAGAAGTAGCCGCCGCCGGTGGGTGAGATGTAGTCGACGAGCGGTTCGTCGATCAGGCGCTCCTGGGTTGCCTCGAACTGGCGCTTGATGTCCTGCTGGTAGCTGCAGAAGGCGAGGCCCATGTCGAGGTTGCCGACCTTGTCGATACCGCGGTCGTAGTTGTAACCGCGGCGCAGGATGCGGGTGTTGTCCGTCTGTGGCGTGCGGGGGTTGGCCAGGCGGATATGGGCGTCCAGCGGAATCGCGTTGCCGTGCGGGTCCTTGGCGTAGCGGGGGATGTCGGTCTCGGTCGCGCCGTCCAGCGGGGCGCCGGTGTCCTTGCGGCGGCCGAACATCTTCTCCTGTTCGGTCAGCGAGACGCGGTCCCAGAACTCGACGAGCATGCGGATGATGCGGATCACCTGGTAACTGCCGCCCCGCGTCCAGGCGGGCTCGCCGAGTGCGTCGCCGACCCAGATCAGCCGGTCGCTCTCGCGCGCGGAGCGGACGTCCGGGTTGGCGATGCCGTCCTTGAAGCCGAGGAGGTTGCGCTGGGCGCCGGCCGGGCGGGGCGCGTTCTGGAAGCCGTCGATGCGCCACTTGATCTGCATGGCGCCCCGGGTGTGCCGGGCGATGTCACGCAGGGCGTGCAGGACCACGTCCTGGCGTGCGCCGCAGAGTTGCAGCGAGAGGTCGCCGTGGCATTCGGCAGGATCGAGGTTGTCGTTGGGGAACGTCCGCATGGGCGTGAGCCGCAGTGGTCTGGCCTTGGCGAGGCCGTACCGGTCGTCGAAGAGAGAGGCGCCGACGCCGACCGTGACGGTCAGTTCGTCGGCCGGGACCACCGGGCCCAGGATGCCGTTGTCGGAGGGCGGGGCGCCCACTCCCAGGTCCGCCGGTGTGCCGCCCGAGGTCAGGAAACGGGCCCGCTCGGTGATGGTCCGCAGCAGGCCGGCCAGGTCCTTGCGGCTGTCGGCGATCACATCGAACGAGACGAAGGCCGCGGCGGCCGGGGCGGGGGTGATGATGCCTGCCTGGTGGGCCCCGTGGAAGGCCACCTTCGTGGAGGTCGTCCCGTCGGCTGCGCTTGCCGTGGTCGGACGGGCCTGGCCGATCGCGAATCCGCCGCCGGCCAGGGCCGCTCCGGCCGCGCCCGCGCCCAGTGCCGTCTTGACGAACGAGCGTCGGCCGGCGGGGCAGCGGCCGGGCGGGGTGGGGGATTCGGCGGGCATGTCGGGGGTCCTTTCGGGGTGCGCGGCAGTGCTGTCGGCGGGCATCAGGCGGACTTGCGGATCTCGAGGAAGTCCGGCACCGGTGCCAGGTCTTCGAGCAGTTGCCCGGTCGCACCGTTCAGCCGCTGTCGTACGGTCGTGTCGAGTTTTCCGACGGGCGTCCAGCGCTGCTTGTCGTGTGCGGCGTCGAGCAGCCCCTGCAACCGGGCGATGTCACCGTCCGCCCTCGTCAGCAGCTGCGGGTCACGTGCGGCGAGCAACGGCCGGAGCACACCCAGGAGTTCGCGTGTTCCTGAGAGGTTGGCGTCAGCGGTGGCGAGGCTGGTGCCGCTTCCCTGGTCGGCGTCGCCGGTCAGCTCGAACTGGAGGGTGTTCTCCAGGATCTCGTGGGTGCGCAGCGGCAGGTCGCCCGGTGCGAAATCCTGTGTGGGGAAGGCTTTCTGCAGGCCCGCGGTGTCTGCGGCGAGCCGGGCGGCGGGTGCGGTGAGGGTGTGCGCGGACTGGCCGTGCCACAGGCCGTACTCGATGCGGTGGAAGCCGGTGAAGGCCTTGTCGTTCACTCCGCCCGGGAGCCCGGCGGTCCGGCCGTCGATCTTGTTGTCGAAGTCCTGGAACGTGCCGTAGGCCGCGCCCAGCGAGGCGTAGGTACGGTGCGCGGTGAGCCAGTCGTCGCGAGCGGCGTCGAGGTGTCCGCCCTCGATGTCGTCGCTGAGTTTCTTCGTCTGTGCGACGAGCCGGGTCAGTCCCTGGCCGACGTACTTCTTGTACGCGTCGAGCGGTGCGGCGAGGTCGCCCTCGGAGACGGGCGCGACCGGTTTCGCGGCGCCGCTGCCGGTGACGTGTACGGGCGCTGAGGTGACGGCCTTTCCGCCCAGGGGCACGCACCGCCAGGCGTAGGAGCCGCCTGCGACCGTGGCGACGAGGTCACGCGTGGTGCCGGGTGCCAGGCCCTCGATCTCCCCGTACACCGCATTGGTTGCCGGGTCGACGAGGTAGACCTCGGCCGCCTTGTCCCCGGTGTTGTGCATCTGGAAGGTCTGCCGGCCGGTCCGGGGTGCGGCGAATCCCTTGCCGCACTCCTGCTGCGATACGGCGACGGTCTGGGCACCGGCCGACTTGGAGGTGCCGAAGGCGACCAGTCCGGCCGCGCCCGCGACGGGGACGGCGACGACGGCCACCGGCAGCACCCAGACGGGCCGCCGGGCACGCACCACCACCGTCTCGTCGGCGCTCTTGCCCTCGGCGGGCGGCGCGGGTGGGGCGGCGGGTGCACGTACGCCGCGTACGAACAGCGTCATCACCACGGCGAGATACGCCGCGTAGGCGATGACCTGCAGCCACGTCATCGTCGGCGTGAGGTTGAAGACGCCCTGCACCAGGGTGCTGTACCAGGCGCTGGGATCGATGCTCTGGGCCAGGTCGACGGCGTATGCGCTCTTCCCCGGCAGTACGCCGCCTTCCTGCAGATCGCGCAGCCCGTAGCCGAGCACTCCGGCAGCGATGACGATCAGCACCGCACCGGTGGCGGTGAAGAACTTCGTCAGGTTGATCTTCAGGACCCGGCGGTACAGGCCCCAGCACAGCCCGGCAGCGATGACGAGGCCGATGCCGGCGCCGGTCATCGGCCCGGCCGACTCTCTGGCCGCCTGAGCGGTGGTCCACAGGAAGAGCGCCGTCTCCAGGCCCTCGCGGCCCACCGCGAGGAACGAGGTGACGACGAGCATGCCCGCGCCCATGGCCAGGGCGCCGGTGACCTTCTCCTTGATCTCACCGGAGAGGCTGCGCGCGGAGCGCCGCATCCAGAACACCATCGCGGTGACGAACGCGACCGCCACCACGCTGAGGGTGCCGCCGAACGTCTCCTGGGCGGTCGCGGACATGGTGGCCGCCGTGAAGGTCAGCACCGCGCCGAAACTCATGGCGAGTGCGGCCGCCGCCAGGACGCCCGTCCACACCTGCGGCAGCCGTGACTTGGCGTCGGCCCGTACCAGGGTGGCGACCAGGATCGAAACGATCAGCCCGGCTTCCAGTCCCTCCCTCAGCCCGATCAAGAAGCTTGGAAATGCGTCGTTCCACATGCCGTTCTCCCCAGCCCCGCCAAGGCGCGCCTCGCCTAAGTTAGCGAAGGCATACCTTAATAAATCTGGCGAGGTACGTCTACATGGCTGTAGTCGGGTGGTGGCGGCGCATCGGTGCTGTGATCCGTGGTTACGTTCGCAGTGTCCGTCAGTCGGTCGTCCCGGTGTGCTCCGGCATGTTCGGAGGGTTGATGACGTGCCAGAGCAGGTCGACCCCGGCGGTGTCGGCCGGCTGCTGGTCGGCGGTGTACCAGTACAGCGGGGAGCCGTCGTACGCGACCTGCTCGCCGCCGTCGGGCCGGGCGACGATGCCGAGCGTTCCGGCGATGCCGGGCGGCAGCCTCAGCACCGTGCCGGGCGCGTGGAGCAGCGGTTTGCGGGTGGCCGTGCACGCCCCGAGACAGCGGACCCTGCCGGCGGTGTCCAGGTCGTAGCGGTAGAGCGTACGACCGTCCAGGTCCGTGAGGACGCGCCCCATCGACCCGGTGTCGGCGACCATGACGGTCAGCGGCGGGGGTTCGGGCGCGGCCGGCGCTGGATGGGACAGTCCGAGGCAGGACGCGAACGCCACCGCGACCGGCAAGGGGGTGACACGTCGACGCATGATGTTCTCCTAGCTCTGTCGCACCTTCGGCAGGTGCTGCCCGTTCTTGTGCCGGTGCCTCAGTAAGTGATGCTGACTCCGCCGACCGTGTGTTTGTCCGTCAGGCCGCCCGTGGCCCCGGCGAACCCGACCAGCACGTTCTTCGGCAGCGTCACCGCGGTGTCGATGACCTGGGTGCCGTCCACCTTCACCAGGAGGTGACCGGCGGTCGTCACGCTCACGACGACGGTGTGCGTACCGGTGCGCAGGGCAGGTACGGCGGTCGAGGTGGCGGCGTACTGAAAGGGCGACCCGTTCCCGCCGGTGGCCACCCCGACGAAGTTGGCCGAGGGATCACCGGTGTTGCGATGGGTGTCCAGGGTGACCGCGATGCCCGGCAGACCCGCGTAGCCGAGACCGCCACCGCCGAGGCCCAGCGCGGCCGGTGAGGTCTTGGACGGGTCGAGCAGCATCAGGGCGAGGCCGTCGGCGCCGGTGCCACCGCCGATCGTCGACTTGAAGCTCACCTTCAGCCCCGCCGACGCCACAGGGGAACTCTGAACGGCGCTCCCCTTGGTGTTCTGTACGGGCTGCGTGAGCACCAGGTCGGTGCCGGAGGCCGCCGCGGCGCCGTTGAACGTCCAGCTGCTGGGTCCGGGGACATATGAGCTCGCGGTGATGGCGGCGTCCCGGACGGTGTGGATGTCGGTGAGGCCGCCGGTGCCGCCGGTGAAGGCGAGCAGGGCCGTCGGGGTCAGTGAGGGCACCGTCGTCTTCAGCAGCTGGGTGCCGTCCATGGAGACGGTGAGGGTCTTCCCTGTGATGGAGACGGCGACGGCGTGCGGGCCCGAGCGGAGGTCCGGCGCGCTGGTGCTGGTCGCCGCGTAGGTGAAGCCGGTGTTGGTACTGGAAGTGGTGATGCCGACGAAGTTCGCCGAGGGGTCACCCGAGTTGCGGTACGTGTCGAAGGTGATCGCCACACCCGCCTTACCGCCCCAGCCGAGGCCGCCGCCGTCCGTGCCCAGCGCGCTGGATGTGTTCTTGGCCGGGTCGAGCAGGCCGAAGGTGAGGCCGTCTGCGCCGGTGCCGCCGCCGATGTCGGTGGTGAACGTCGCCTTGAGGCCGTCGGTGGTCACCGCCACGGGGAAGACGCCCGAGCCCGCCTGGTGCGTGCCGGTCTGGGTGAGCTGGAGGTCGTTGCCGGAGAGCTTCGCGGAGCCGTTGAGTTTCCAGCCGCCCGCCCCGGGCGTCGGGACGGTGACCCCGCCGGCCGCGGTTCCCATACCGGTGAGTGCCTCGTTCTGCGGGCCTCGGCCGTCGTCGGAGGTGAGCTGATAGGCGCCGGAGGCCGCGCTGACGGCGGTCGGGGAGAAGGTGACGGACTGGTGGATCACGTCGTCCGGGCCGATGACCTGACCCTCGCTCACCGGGTTCGTCACGTGGAAGGGTGCCGTGGGCGGGGCCGCCTTGGTGATGGTGAGGGGGATGTTGCCCGTGTTGCTGATGTCGAAGGTCTTCGTGACCGACTTCCCGACCGCGACACTGCCGAAGGCGGTGGAGGTCGGAGTGACCGTCAGATGTGCCTGACCGGTGACCGCGGTGCCGGTGAGCTGCACGGTGCTGGTGCCGCTCGTCGAGGTGACGGAGAGGGATCCCGTGTTGTCACCGGCGGTCGTCGGGGCGTACTTCACCTGGACGGTGACGGACTGCTGGGGCGGGACGACGGAGCCGTTCGCGGGCAGGCCCACGGCGCTGAACGGGCTGCTCGGTGGGGTGCTCGCCGAGACCGTCTCGGCCGAGGTGCCGGTGTTGGTGAAGGTCACGCCCAGGGTCTTGGTGGTGCCGGTGGCCACCGTGCCGAAGGCCAGTTGGGAAGGTGAAGCGGTGAGCTGGGACTGGGTGCCGTAACCGGTCAGACCGAAACCGATGTCGCCGAGGTCGGTGGTGAACGTCAGCACCGAGCTGTCCGCCCCGGCTGTGGTCGGCGCGAACGACACCGGCACCGAATAGGTGTCGCCGGCGTGCAGGGTGACCGGCAGTCCGGTGGGCGCGGCGGAGAACCGACTGCCCGACGGGGTCTTCACCGCGGAGATGGTCACGTCCCGGGTGGCGGTCACCTTGGCCGTGGCGTGGCCGGTGGTGCCCACGGCGACCTGGCCGAAGTCCACCGGGCTGCCGTTCAGCGCGGTGGCGGCCGGCCGGCCGAAGGCGAGCACATGGCCGTCGCGGGTGCCTACGTAGACCCGTCCGCCGTCGGTGGCGGGCACGGAGAACTTGGACGCGGTGCCGATCGGTACGGAGTAGCGCAGATTGAGGGTGCCGCCGACGGGGACGGCGTCGTACGCGCGGAGCTCGCCGCCCGCCCCGTTGGAGCCCCGCGAGTAGATCGTCCAGACGAGGGCGGAGCCCGCGGTGATGCCGGTGGAGGTCACCACGGGCGAGCCGGAGGTGTAGCCGAACGTTCCGGTGCTGGTGCCGGTGTTGGTCAGCGCGGGCTGGCCCGCACCGTTGACTCCGTACGCGAACGCCCGCAGCGGCCCTCCGCTGCCGATCGTGTACACGTAGCCGCCCTCGGCGCCGTAGGCGGCCGGGTGCCCCCAGACGCCCTCGTACGGGCCGAAGGTGGCGAGCACCGCGTCGCTTCCGCCGGCGCCCTGGCTGCGGCCACCGAGGTTGTCCCGGTCGAGGAGGAAGAGCCGGCCGTCCTTGCCGATCTGCACCATGAGGTGAGGGTGCGCACTCGTCCCGAACACTGGATCGGGCAGCGCCGTCGGGCCTCCGGAACCCAGGTCGGTGTCGTTCTGGTCGAGGGTCGGGGCGTTGCTCGGGCTGAAGAAATCCCGCGCGGACATCGTGCCGTCGCTGTTGACTCCGAGCCGGACCACCGACTCGGCGAGCTGGCCCGGCGGACTCGAACCGGGGCCGGGCGCCGGGGAGACGCCGTTCCCGGTGGAGAGGAGGATCCGTCCCGGCCCGTCGGAGACCAGACCGCCGCCGCTCATCCAGATGCCGGCCTTGCCGTTGGCGGAGGAGTCCTCCGTGGCCCACAACGTCGTCTTGCGGGTAGTGGTGCTGACGCCCAGCACATAGCCGACGTACGGGCCGATGTCGCAGTGCGAGGCGAAGCCCGCGTAGACCGTTCCGTTCATCAGGAGCAGGCCGGGACGCTGGCCGGCGGTGAACGCGTTGAAGGGGTGGGCCAGGTCGTTGACCGGGGCGCCCTGCACCTTCACCGGCCAGCCGCTGCGCTCGGCTCCTGTCGAGGCGTCCAGTGCGTGGACGTACCAGTTGGGGTGGCTGGTGTCGGGGCCGTCGTTGGTCTTCGCGGTGAGGTAGACGGTCTGGGTGGCGGGGTCGTAGACGGGGGTCGAGGTGACCCCGAGGTTCGGTGTGAGGTCACCGCAGCCGATCGCCGAGGCGGGCCAGAAGGGGCCCACGTCCTTCGTCCAGTTGATTTTCCCGGTCGCCGAGTCGAGGCCGTACACCTTGGCGTTCTCGGTGGCCGCGACGACCGTCTTGCCCGCCACCAGGGGCTGGGCGTAGACCTGGCCGTCCACGGCGGTGGAGAACTGCTGCCCGAAGTCGGAGCTGGACACCTGCGACGGCGCCAGGCCCGGCTCGTTCTGGTCCCAGCCGGTACGGAGGTTGTTGAACGAGACCGTCGACACATCGGCCTTGCGCGCCGGGGCCGCGGTCGGCACTTCGGCCTTGCGCGCCGGGGCCGCGGTCGGCACCTCGGCCGTGCGAGCCGTGGCCGCATCTGACGGCAGTGCGCCACCTGCCGTCAACAGCAGACAGCCCGAAATCAGCGCGAGCAGGTGGTGCCTGAAGCGTCGTCCCCACGGCTTGGGCATCTCTCCACCTCGGTGCGTGCGCGACGGCGGAGACCGGCCGGTCCCGCCGACGGCCATCGTCGGAGTGGCCGGCCGGACATTCGTACGTACGCGGTGCGTACGCGCGGCGTAGTTCACCCTGATAGGCCAAGCCCGCGTGTGACCGACATGTTCGTGGAGTGGTGCCTCGGTGTCGAGTGGTTGTACGTGGCGCGTACGTTGAATGCGGCTCGATGGTGGGGTGGACGGCGCGAGCGCGACAGGCGGGAACCGGAAGAGGCCGTACCGTATCGGCGCCCGCTCCGCACGCCCGCCGTCCGTCAACCCCGGGACACGACGCAGTGCGTCGAAGCGGAGGAGCGGCCAGGGGTGCTAGGGCGTGTTTCGAAAGTAGCGTCGTCCGCCCGGAGGGCGGGCCCCGCGGCGTCTGGTGCGTGCGATCGCAAGGCGCCGGAGCGTCCTAGTGGCGGAGCCACTCGGACGTTTCGGCAACGCCGCGAGCGTGCGTGCCAGGCGTCGCGGGGCAGGCGGGACTTTCGCAACACGCCCTAGGCGTTGGTCCACCCGGCTGTGCTGGAATACGAATCAAGCAGGTCCACCACGAAGACCAGGGTCGAGCCCGGCGGGATCAACGGCGAGGGCGACTGATTGCCGTAGCCGAGACGCGGGGGAACGATGATCTCGCGCCGGCCGCCGACCTTCATCCCCCTCACCCCCCGGTCCCACCCCTTGATGACCCGGCCACTGCCCAGGGTGAACTTGAACGGCTGGCCCCGGTCCCATGAGGCATCGAACTCCTCCCCGGACTCGAAGGTGACCCCGACGTAGTGAACCCGGACCGCCATGCCCGGCTTCACCTCGGCCCCATCCCCGACGACAAGGTCCCGGATGGTCAGTTCGGCAGGAGCGTCACCCTCCGGAACGTCGACTTCGGGCTTCGTCAGTTCATTCATCGCAGCCTCATCACTCTCCGCCGAAGGCCCCCGCACGGACCATCCGGACACATGGACACCCCATGCAGCAGATGGCCACGCTACCGAGAATGCCGATCCCCGGAGCACGCCGAATCGTCCGGCACTCCAGGGGCCGCGCAGTCGCAGGAGGTTCGTTCCGGAGCCACCACGTATGAGTCGGGGCTGGACCGCCTTCTGCGTGAGGCTCAGTCAGCCGTCAGGACAGGGCCGTACCGACCGGACTCGGGCGCGATGTCGTCGCGCCGGCGGCTGCCCAACCTTTTGCGCTACCGGCGACCCATCTCCGCTCCTCGCAGGGGCTGTAATCCGGCTGACGCCTGAACGGGCAGCAACGGACCAGCCTGGGAATCTAGCGGTGGCGCGTGATTCGTTCGTATGGGCAGCTGATTCCAGCCTTCTAGAGCTCTATTGCGCGCGATGTACTCGTGTGATTGGCTGTTTCCGCAGGCGAGAGGGGAACCGAGAGGGGAACACTGTGGACGACATCGACCGGGCCATCCTGCGGGAGTTGCAGACGGACGGGCGGATCCCCTACTCCGATCTCGGGCCGAAGGTCGGGCTGTCGGCCTCGGCCGCCCGTCAGCGGCTGCAGCGGCTGATCGACGAGAAGGTGGTGCAGGTCGTCGGCGTCACCGACCCGATGGCCATGGGCGGGCAGACCATGGCCCTGCTCGGTCTGCACGTGGACGGCGATCCCCGTGCGGTGGCCGACGAACTCTCACGCCACGACGAGGTCGTCTATGCCGTGCTCACCTCCGGCACCTTCGACCTGTTCGCCGAGGTTGTCTGCCGCCGGCCGCATGACCTGCTCGACTTCGTCAACGATGTGGTGCGCCCCATCGAGGGCGTTACGGCGGTGGAGAGCTTCCCGTACTTCGGGATCCACACCCATCGTTTCCTGTGGGACGTCGACTGAGCAGGCCTACCTGGCCTGCCTTGCTTGCCTGCCTGCGCTGCCGGTTGACGTCACGGAGGACGACGCGGCCCGGCCAGCCACTCCGCCGGTTACCGGCGCACCCTCCTGACCTCCTTCCGGCGGCTCACGCCGCAGGGGAACCTGTCCCGCCCGCGCACCGCGAGGCCGGCGCTACCCGGCGCGTCCGCCGCCTTCCCCGGGAGCACCTGCCCTTCGGGGCGGCAGTCACCGCCGTCCTCGCACGGCCCGGTGCCTCACCGACGCACCCTGCCTCACCGACGCACCCCCTTCCGGCGCGCATCACCCATCCCTCCACCTCCGAGCAGCCGAGGTTTCCGGCATGACGCACGAACCGTCCCTCAACGTCGACTTCTTCACCCGCCACGCCTTGCCCGCCCCGCGAGTAACGGTCGACCAGGCCCGCCGGATCGCCGCCGAGCACTTCCGGCTCGCGGTACGCGCCGAGTCGCTGGGCAGCCAGCAGGACGCCAACTTCCTGCTTGTCCACGACGACGGCACGCCCGCGGCCGTACTCAAGATCGCCAACCCGGTCTTCACCGGGACCGAGATCGACGCCCAGGACACTGCCGCGGACCTGATTGCCGACGCGCAGCCCGGCCTGCGTCTGGCGACCGTCCTGCGCGACGCCGACGGCAACCGCCGCACCGCCACCGTGGACACCGATGCCGGGCCGGTCACCGCCCGCCTGCTGCACCACCTGCCCGGCGGGACGCTTTCCGGTTCACGTCACCTGGCACCCCGGACGGTCGCTGCCATGGGCCGCATTGCCGGCCAGGTCAGCACCACCCTGAGCTCCTTCCGGCACTCGGGACTTGATCGCGTCCTGCAGTGGGACCCCCGCCACGCCGACCGCGTGGTCGTCAAGCTCCTGGACCACGTCCCGGAAGCGGACCGGCGTGCCGCCGTCGAGGCTGCGACCACGGATGCCTGGGCCGCTGTGCTGGAAGTCGCCGACCGGCTGCCGCGCCAGGCCGTGCATCTGGACCTGACCGACGACAACCTCGTCCGCTCACCGCACAGCCCTGTGCCGCTGCCCGACGGGATCATCGATTTCGGTGACCTGACGGACACTTGGGCGGTGTGCGAGCTGGCCATGCCGCTGTCCTCGATGCTCCACCACGACGGTATGGAGCCGCACCACGTCCTTCCCGCCGTCCGGGCCTTCCACGAGGTCCGCCCGCTGTCTGCCGACGAGGCGGCGGCGCTGTGGCCGCTGGTCGTGCTCCGGACAGCGACCCTGGTGGTCAGCGGACGACACCAAGCGGCCGTCGACGGTGACAACGCCTACGTCAACGCCGCTCTCGACCGTGAGTGGCGCATGTTCGAACAGGCCACTGCCGTACCGGCCGCGGTCATGACCAACCTGATCACCAAGACCCTCGGCCTGCCCCGGAGCCGGACCACCGCACTCGCGCCCGTACGGCCGCTGGTGGCCGGAGTGGACCCCGTCGGCATCGGCGTGCTCGATCTCTCCGTCGAGGCCGACACCATGGACCACGGCGCCTGGTTGGAGGAGACGGCAGACGACCGCCTCGCGGCGAACCTCCTCGCCCGAGGTGCCGCTGCGGTCGCCACCCGCTACGGGCAGGCGCGACTCACCGCGGCTCCGGCCCTGTCCGCCGTCTCGCCCGCCACCATCGCCACCGGCATCGAACTGTGGCTCGACGAACCCGCCGTCCTGCAGGCGCCCGGCGACGGCGAGATGCTGGCGGCGGCGCCCGGCCACGTGGCCGTCACCTGCGGCCCCCACGTGCTGCACCTGTCCTTCCCCGACGCCCTCCGCCCCGCCTTCCCCGCCGCCACCCCCGTCCGCGCGGGCGACCGCCTGGTCGCCCTTCCGGCCGGCACCCGCGTCCACATCTCGCTCCAGCAACCCGACGCACCCACGATCCCGCCACTGGTGCGTCCCGAGTACGCCGCCGGGTGGCTCGCGCTCACCGCAGACCCCGCCCCGCTGATCGGCCTGCCCGCCGCCGGTACCACTCCGGAGGACGACCTGCTCGCCGCCGGTACCACTCCGGAGGACGACCTGCTCGCGCGCCGCGAGGCCACCTTCGCCACGGCCCAGGAGCACTACTACGACAACCCGCCCCGCATGGAACGCGGTTGGCGGCACCACATGGTCTCCGCCGAGGGCCGGTCCTACCTGGACATGGTCAACAACGTCACTCCGCTCGGCCACGCCCACCCTCGCGTCGAGCAGGCGATCTCGCGGCAGCTGCGCAGACTCAACACCAACTCCCGCTTCCACTACGCAGCCGTCGTGGAGTTCACCGAACGCCTCGCCTCCCTTCTTCCCGATCCTCTCGACACCGTGTTCCTGGTCAACTCCGGTTCCGAAGCGGTGGACCTGGCCATCCGCCTCGCCATCGGCGCGACCGGGCAGCACGACGTCGTCGCCCTGCGCGAGGCGTACCACGGCTGGACCTACGCCTCCGACGCCGTCTCCACCTCCCTCCAGGACAACCCCAACGCGCTGGCCACCCGCCCCGCTTGGGTCCACACCGTCGACTCGCCCAACTCCTACCGCGGGCGATGGCGCGGCCCCGACGCCGGCAACTACGCCCCCGAGGCCGTTCAGATCATCGACGACCTGGCCGCCTCCGGCCGCCCGGCGGGCGCCTTCCTCAGCGAGCCGTACTACGGCAACGCCGGCGGAGTCGCCCTGCCCGACGGCTATCTTGAGCAGGTGTACGCGGCGGTCCGCCGCCACGGGGGACTGGCCATCGCCGACGAGATCCAGGTCGGATACGGCCGCCTGGGCACCTGGTTCTGGGGCTTTGAGCAGCAACAGGTCGTCCCCGACATCGTCTGCGTCGCCAAGGCCATGGGGAACGGCCACCCCCTCGGCGCCGTCATCACCACCCGGGCCATCGCCGACCGCTACCGCGACCAGGGCTACTTCTTCTCCTCCACCGGCGGCAGCCCCGTCTCCAGCGCCGCCGGCCTCACCGTCCTCGACACCCTCCGCGACGAAGACCTCCAGGGCAACGCCGTCCGCACCGGCGCGCGCCTCAATTCAGCCCTGCAGGCCCTAGCCGCACACCACTCGATCATCGGGGCCGTACACGGCTCCGGTCTCTACCTCGGCCTAGAGCTCGTCCGCGACCCCATCACGCTGGAACCCGCCACCGAAGAGACCGCCGAGCTGTGCGACCGCATGCTCGACCTCGGCGTCATCGTCCAGCCCACCGGCGACCACCTCAACATCCTCAAGATCAAGCCCCCGTTGTGCGTCGACACCACCGCCGTCGACTACTTCACGCACAACCTCGACCGAGCCCTCACCGAACTCGGCCACCGCAACAATGGGTCGACCTCGTCGCCGATCCGCCACCACCCGGACTTCGACACGGTGTCCCGACCTTGAACGGACGACACCGGGTCAGGGCTCATCAGTGTTGTCCGGCGGACGGCTGCGGTGAGCGGAGTACGAGCAGGGTGATCTCGCTGGGGGCGAAGATGCGGAAGGGCGGGCCCCAGAAGCCGGTGCCGCGGCTGGTGTAGAGGAGGGTGCGGGTGCCGTGGCGGCTGAGGCCGGCGAGGGCCGGCTGGTCGAGGCGGACCAGGTGGTGGAACGGCCAGATCTGGCCGCCGTGGGTGTGGCCGGAGAGCTGGAGGTCGATGCCGGCGGCCGCGGCCTGGTCGATGAACTTGGGCTGGTGGGCCAGGAGCAGGACGGGGTGGTCGGGGTCGGCGCCCTGCAGGGCTCCGGCGAGGTGGGCGCGGTGGCCGGCCAGGCCGGAGGACTCGGCGGTGACGTCGTCCACGCCGGCGACCACGAGGGTGTCGCCGCCGTGTTCGAGGAGCAGGTGGCGGTTGCGCAGTGGCTCCCAGCCCAGCTCGTCCATCAGGTCGACCCAGCCCTGGGCCTCGCTGTAGTACTCGTGGTTGCCGGTGACGTAGACCCGGGCCCGGGTGGCCTGCACGGTGCCGAGCGGGGCGGCCTGGGCGCGGCGGCGTTCGGCCGTGCCGTCCGCGATGTCTCCGGTGTGGCAGACCAGGTCGGCCTCCAGGGTGTTCACCGTGTCGCAGACCCGGGCCGACCAGCGGGCGCGGTCGAGGGGCCCGTAGTGGGTGTCGGTGATGAGGACGACGCGGGTGCCGTCCAATCCGGCGCCCAGGCGCGGGAGTTCGACGTCGAGTTGACGCACGCGTGGCACCCTGCGAGCCTCGGCGTACCCCCAGGCCAACAGCACGGCGGCTGTGCCGAGGGACGCCCAGGTGACGATTCGGGCCCGGTCCTGGCCGTCGCCGATGCCGGTCACGGTCAGGGCGAGCCGCAGCAGGACGCCGAGCAGAACGGACCAGGTGAACAGGGTCCAGCTGGTGCCCAGCAGGGTGTCCCCGACGATCGCCGCCCGGTCCCGCTGCCGCCTGCCGTGACCGCGCACCATCGCGAGCGGCATACCGATCAGGCCGAGGGCGAACAGGGCGGTGCCCGCCAGCGTGACAGGGAGCGACCAGTGCTGACCGGCGTACAGCAGGAGCCAACAGGGCACCGTCCACAGCAGAACGGGGGCGATCAGCGGGAGGTAGCGCGTCAGGCGACGCAGTCGTCTCTGCTGGGCCTCGCGTGCTGCGCTGTCGACGGATCGCGTCTCGCGGGTGTCTGTCACGCTTCCCCTCCCTCGGGCAACCAGGCTGCTGTCGCGCACTGTATCCGGCCGCCGTCGGCCGGCTGAGCGGGGTCGTGTCCCACTGCGCCGCGCTAGGGGTGAGAGATACGTGAAGCGCGTGTGACGGCTGAGGCGCCTGATGCGCTGGAGTAACCAACGGTCGTGTTCCCAGGGGGCGCACGGCGCGCGGACTGCGACGGAACGGGTTTTGATGGACGACAGAACAGCCGGTGGCCGCAAGTCGAAAGGCAGACGGCGGCTGCGTAGTCGCCGCTGGCGCACGATCGGGGTGCCCTCCCTGGCCACTGCCCTCCTCGGCTCCGGGGTGCTGGCCGCGATAGCCCTCGGCGTCACGGACGGGGACCAGCAGGCGCAGGGGCCGCGGGCCCGCCCCGCGGGAGTGCGGACGTTGGCGCTCGGCGGGGCCTCCGACACCCTGCGCTCGCGGTCGCGCACCACGACGGAGCTGTTCTCGATGGTGGGTGTGAGCTGGCCCGGGGCGAAGCAGCGGATCGCCGGCACTGTCGAGGTTCGTACCCGCGCTGCGGGTGATGGCCGTTGGAGCGACTGGCGCACCCTCGAACTCCCCGACACTCCGGCCGACTTGGGTCGGGACGGTGCCGGGACCGGACTGCGCGGGGCCACCGAGCCGCTGTGGGTCGGTCCTTCGGACGGTGTCGAGGCGCGGGTGGACGGCAAGCGCAAGCTTCCCGCGTCGTTGCGGCTCGATCTCGTGGACCCGGGGGTGCGGGCCGCGCCGAGCGGCTTCGGGCCGGTCGCGTACAGCGCGGAGAGCGCGTCGCCGTCACCGTCGCCCACCTCCGTCACGGGCCCGCGCTGTCTGGACGGCCTGAGCGCGCCGCCCGCGACTCCCGCCTCAGGGCCGGTCCCGAAGCCAGCGATCATCTCGCGGTCGCAGTGGGGCGCGGACGAGTCGATCGTGCAATGCCCGACCGTCTACAGCCCGAGCGTGAAGGCCGTCGTGGTGCACCACGAGGCAGGCAACAACTCCTACAGTTGCGCGCAGTCCGCGGCGATGGTCCGCTCCATCCAGGCGTACCACGTCAAGACGCAGGGCTGGGGCGACATCGGTTACAACTTCGTCGTCGACAAATGCGGGCAGATCTTCGAGGGCAGCAAGGGTGGCGTCGGCCTGCCGGTGAAGGCGCGGCACACGCTCGGCTTCAACCCCGAAACGGTCGGCGTCTCGCTCCTGGGCAACATGGAGACGGCGAAGCCGACGAAGGCAGCGCTCGCCGCCATCGCGCGGATCGCCGGGTGGAAGCTGGGCCTGTACGGCGAGGACCCGAACTCGACGGCGACGCTGACCGCCGAGTTCGACAACGGCCGCTACACGGCGGGGCAGCAGGCCACCGTCCCCCGTATCACCAGCCACCAGGACCTGATGGCCACCGCCTGCCCCGGCGCGAACCTGCACGACCGGCTCACCGACCTGCGCGCGCTGGCCGCCTCACCGACCGCATCCGCGTCCCCGGCCAGTGCCGACACCAACCGGGACGGCATCGACGACCTGGTCGCGGGGATGCCCACAGGGGCGAGCGGCGGGCAGATAGCCGTCGTGCCCGGCAACATCTCCGGCCCGGCCGCGAGCGGCAAGAAGCTGATCTCGCAGTCGAGTTCGGGGGTTCCGGGAACGGGGGAGCCCGGCGACGAGTTCGGCGCGGCCACCGCGATCGGTGACGTCAACGGCGACGGCTACGCGGACGTCGTGATCGGCCAGCCCGGCGAGGACGACACGAGCGGCCACGCCGACCGCGGCGCCGTCACGATCCTGAACGGCCCTGGCCTCAACTCTGGTTCCACCTACACCACTTCAGGTGTGACGGCATCCGGCGCACGACTCGGCTCGGCGCTCGCCGTCGCGGACTTCGACGCGGACGGCAAGGCCGACGTGTTCGCCGCCGGCACGGGCGCCGGCGGCACTTGGAACACCCACCTCACCGGAAAGCCCACCCAGTACGGCACCCTCACCACCACCGGCACCCCGGCCTACGAGGACGCCACCAGCGGCGACTTCAACCATGACGGGTACGCGGACGTAGCCCTCAACTACCGTGACACGGGCGGGATCGGACGGGTCGTCTGGTTCAAGGGCGGCGCCAACGGGCTCACCAAGGTCGGTGTCCTGTCGGTGAAGGGCGGGCGTTCCGTCGCCGCCGGCGACGTCAACGGCGACGGAACGGACGACCTCGCCATCGGCCAGCCGTACGCCGCAGAGTCCGGCGCGTACACGGGCGGCCAAGTCGCCACGGTGTACGGGACCTTGGGCGGAGGCCTGACATCGACCGGCGCGACGTCGGTCAACCAGGCCACCTCCGGCGTGCCCGGAGCGGCCGAGTCCGGCGACGCCATGGGCACCTCCGTCGCGGTCGGCGACTACGACGGTGACGGCTACGCCGACGTCCTCACGGGCGCCCCGAACGAGGACATCACACGCGACGGAGTGAACCGCTCCAACGCCGGAACGGCCCTGCTCCTCAAGGGTAGTTCGGCCGGACTGACCGGCACCGGGGCGCTCGCCGTCTCGCAGGACACCGGCGGCGTGCCGGGCTCCACCGAGTCCGGCGACACCCTCGGCTCAGCCGTCGCCCTGGCCGACCTGTCCGGCTACGGCCGCACGGACCTGGTGCTCGGCGCGGCGGGCGAGGACGCGGGCGACGGTGTGTTCCTCTACGTACCGGCGAACAGCTCGGGACTGGGCCTGAGCTCGACCACTTACAACGGCAAGACCCTGCTCGGCACCATCGCCGGGGCCCGGCTCGGCGGTGTCCTCGCCCCCTGATGTATCACTGTCCGTGATCTGCCGAGAACCCTGTACGTGTACGGCGGCGGCCAGTATCTGCGGCACCCAGTCGCAGATACAACAGGTCGCAGAACCAACCAACTGGGCGGCCAGGGCATCACCGGCTTTGCGGATGGTGAGTCGGGCCGTGTGGCCGCTGCTCCGCCAACCCCGGCGAACTCCCACCTGCGGTCAATCCGCCGCGGGTGCGGATGTCTTCGTCTCGTTCGTCCCAAGCTCTTGAGCGACCAGGGACAGGAGCGATGCTATTCGGCTTGGCAACCGCTCGCTGAGTGCGATCTCGGTACGGCAACGCACCACCCCAGGCAGTTGCAGGAAGCGCTGGATGATCTCCTCGAGGTGCTCCGTGTCCCTGGCGGCAACACGGCACAGCACATCACCTTCGCCGGCCGTTGAGTGCGCCTCCAGCACCTCATCAACCAGCACCAACGCTCGCGTCACTCGTGTGAGCCGGCCCTGGGCCAGGTGGAGATGGACGAATGCCAGGACCGGAAAGCCGAGCTGCGCCGGTGAGATGCGCGGCGCATAGTCGGTGATCACGCCGAGCCGCTCCAGGCGACTCATCCGCGTGTGCACCGTCCCGCGGGCGATGCCGAGTGTGCGAGCGAACTCGCGCATCCCAGCTCGGGGCCGAGCAAGGAGCTCTCGAAGGATGGACACGTCCAGACTGTCGATAGTGACCATACGGACTCTCGATATCGGTGAGGAAGGGGGTTCTCGTTCGGCCGCCGAGCAGGCTGTCGACTGCGCCACTGGCCTACCGTGTTTCAGCGGCATCGGATGCAGCATGCGGATCGACCACGTCAAACGCCGGCAACCCGGATGCGCTGGTGCACATCCGGGTACTGAGCGGCGTGAGGTGGGCAGTTGTTCAGGTCTTGACAGGGGCGGGCACGGGGGCGTCTGCCGTGTCCTCGACGTTCTCGAGGCTGCGGCCTGTGGTCTTGGGGCCGAGCGTGGCGACGGTGATACAGACGACAGCCATGGCGATGCCTGACCCGGTGAAGATCCCCAGTGCGCCGAAGCTGTCCAGCAGGGCGAGAGCGCCGAAGGGCAGGAGAGCGGACGTGACGCGGGAGAGGCTGTAGGGGATACCGATGGCGCGGCTGCGGATCGACGTGGGGAACAGTTCAGCCTGGTAGACGTGGTAGGCGTTGGAGAAGACGTTGTTGACCAGTGAAATGCCGACGCCGGACGTCGCGATCAGCCAGGGTGTGGTTGCCGTGCCGAAGACGAAGCCGAGCAGGGTCGCCGTTGCCAGTGTCGTGATGATGAGGTACTTGCGCTCGAAGCGTTCCACCACGAGCAGGGAGAGGGCGGAGCCGGCGGGGTACCCGAGGTAGACGAGAGTCGTGTACCAGAGGGATTCGGTGACGCTGAAGCCTTTGCTGACGAGGATCAGGGGCACCAGGGAGGCGAATCCGTAGTAGCCGAGGGTCTGCAGGGGGTGGAAGATCCACAGCATGATCGTCCGGTTGCGAAGCGTCCCACGGAACATGTCGCGCAGTGCGACGGGGCGCTGGGGGCCGCGAGGGGCGTCGGCCCCGGGGTCGGGCAGCGGCTTGCCGTGCTGGCGCTGCACTGTCTGCTCGATGTCCCGGGTGATGCTTTCCGCCTCGGCGTGCCGGCCCTGGGCCGCCAGCCAGCGAGGCGACTCCGGCAGTCCCAGGCGGAGGATCCAGGTGGTCAGGGCGCCCACCGCGCCGAAGACGAGCAACCAGCGCCATCCGTCGATCAGCACGTGCGTCTTGGCCACCAGCAGGCCGCCGAGCAGCCCGGTCACGGGTGCGCCGCAGAAGCCGATGGTGTAGGCGATCGCGGTGAGGCGGCCGCGGCTGGCTCGTGGCATCAGTTCACTCATGTAGGTGTCGACGAGGGGGAGTTCGGCTCCCATGAAGATCCCTGCGGCCATGCGGAGCACGATCAGCGTCGAGACGTCCGTGGCGAATGCGGCGGCCAGGGAGAGCAGTGCGTAGCCGGCGAGGTTCACCATGAGCATGCGGCGGCGTCCGTACCGGTCCGCGATCGCGCCGAGGCCTATCGCTCCGAGGACCATGCCGTAGTACGGCGCCCCGATCAGCAGGGCCTTGGTGGTACGGCCCAGATCCCACTCCTCGCTGAGGACACTGCCGAGTACGCCGCTCATGAGCAGTTCGTAGATGTCGAAGAAGGTGGCGATTCCGATGAGTGCGGTGACCTTCAGATGCCAGCGGGAGACGGGCAGCCGATCCAGTCGTGCCGCGACCTCGGTGGGGGGAACTGCGTATGCGGACATGGCGTCTGAGCTCCTTTGCTCGGCTGTTGGGCGGGAGTGCGGTGGCGCGGTCTGACCGGGTTGCGGAGAAACCGGGAGAGGGGTACGGGATGAGGCGCGCGGACACGACGGGCCGTGCCCACTGCGCGACAACTGCGGGCGATGGAATGCACGTTGCAGATGGGTATGCGCTGCGGCTCAGGAGGTGACCGGTTCTGCGCGGGCCAGGCGGGCGCGGACCAGTGCGAACGCCTCGGCCAGGGTTCCCTCGTCGATCCCGGTGATGACGCCGCTCGCATGCAGGTGGGCGACGAGCTCGCGGGTGTCGAGGTTGCCGTGCGCGCCAGGGGCAAAGGGGCAGCCTCCGTAGCCGCCGACGGCGGAGTCGAAGTGGGTGACGCCGAGTTCGAGCGCGGCATCGACCGTGGCGAGGGCCTGTCCCAGCGCGTTGTGCAGATGCAGGCTCAGCACCGCGTCGGGGAAGGCGGACCGGACCGCCTTCAGCGCGCGGACGACCTGGGTGGTCGGCGCGGTGCCGAGGGTGTCGGCGAGGCCGATCCGGGCGACGCGCATCTCGGTGAACCGGCCTACGATCGCACCGAGTCGGTCGGGCCGGATCTCGCCGTCGAAGGGGCAGTTGAAGGCTGTCGAGACGGCCCCGTAAAAGGTGATCTCCGGGTGGTCGGCGGCTGCCTTGCCGATCGCGGCGGCCAGCTCGTCCAGGGCCTGCTCGGTGGTGCGTCCGGCGTTGGCACGGCTGTGGCTCTGGCCGGCCGAGACCGCCACGTTGATCTCGCGGGCGCCGGCGGCCACGGCTCGTTCGACGCCGCGCCCGTTGAGCGCCAGAACGCTGTGGCGGGCGGGGCCGCCGGGGGGCAGTGCGGCGATGAGTTCGTCAGCGCCCGCCATCTGCGGCACCCGGGCTGGGTTGACGACGGAGGCGACCTCCAGCGACCGCACACCGGCAGCGGTCAGGGCCTCGGCGATGGAAAGCCGGTCATGTACAGGGACGAAGACCGGCTCGTCCTGCAGCCCGTCTCGCAGGAAGACATCGGTGATCTGTACCGGGGCGGTCATGTCAGATCACCTTCCGATCGCGCAGTCCGGCAAGGCGCTGGGCATCGAGCCCAAGCACCGTGCCGAGGATGTCGTCGGTGTGTTCGCCCAGGTCGGGGCCGGCCCAGCGGAGTTGACCGGGGGCTCCTTCGATCCTCGGTACGACGCCGGGCAGTCGGATCTCCTCCGCCTCCTGTCCGTCCTCGACGGCGACCTTCATCGGCACGAGCATGCCGCGGGCCCGGTAGTGCGCGTCGTGGGTGATGGCCTGGGCGTCGTACACCGGTCCGGCGGGCACACCCGCCTCACTCAGCTCGGCCACTGCCTCGGCTGCCGTGTGCCGGCCGGTCCATTCGCGGATGATGCCGTTGAGTTCGGGCTCGCGCTCGGCGCGGGCGTTCCCGTCGGCCAGGCTGGGCTCCTCGCCCAGGTCAGGCCGTCCGACGGCAGTCATCAGCCGGGAGAAGACACCGCTGGAGTTTCCGCCGATCATCACGGCCTGGCCGTCGGCTGTCGGGTAGCTGCCGCTGGGGACCACACCGGGCAGGTTTCCTGCGGTGCGCTCGCGCACGGTGCCATACGCGTCGTAGTCGGCGATCAGCGACTCCATCGTCATGAACACCGACTCGTACAAGGCGACATCTGCGACCCGCGGCCCGGAGTGGGCCTTGCCGCGGGCCTTGCCGAGCAGCAGCATCAGCGCGCTGATCGCGCCGTACAGCCCGGCGAGGGAGTCGCCCACGGGAGCCGCCGGGCGCACCGGCTCGCGGTCCGGGTATCCGGTGACGTGCCGCAGGCCGCCGAACGCCTCGGCCACGCCACCGAATCCGGCACGGTCGCGGTACGGGCCGGTCTGGCCGTATCCGGAGATCCGGACGATGACGAGGTCCGGGGCGGCCTTGGTGAGGACATCCGGGCCCAGGCCCCAGCGCTCCAGGGTTCCCGGGCGGAAGTTCTCCACGACGACATCGCACTGCGCCGCAAGTGCCAGGGCAATGTCGCGGCCTTCGTCCACGCGCAGGTCGAGGGTGACGGAGTGCTTGTTCCGGGCGATCGTGCGGAACATCATCGAGGTCGTCCCCCGGCTCCGACGCCAGCCGCGCAGCTCGTCGCCCGTGTCCGGTCGCTCGATTTTGATCACCTCGGCTCCGAAGTCGGCGAGAACGCGCGTTGCGAACGGCGCGGCGATGAAGTTGCCCAGTTCGAGTACGCGGATTCCCTCCAGCGGCAGCGGACGGTCTCCTGCGGAGTGCGGGGGGACGGGCGTGACCGGTGCGCGGGTACTCGTGCCGACAGTGGATGGGGCTGTCACTCTGGCGTCCCTTCGCGTGATGGTTCTCATATATTGAGCATTGACACTCAGTAAACGAGAACGAACGTGTCGACCGTAAAAGCGGGAAGCGCGTCCGACAAGGGGTGGGGCGGAACTTTCCGCACTCCCCGCTGTCGAGCTGCCCGCTTCGGAATGCCGGCCAGGCGGCGGTCAAAAGCCGTCATGGGGAACAGGGCCACGGAACACCGGCCAGACCCATGAGATGTGGTCAGGCCGCTGTCATCGACACGGGAATGGACGGGTACGCCAACACCCCGCGCAAGGTCTGCCGGTCATTCCGCGTCCAGCACCCTCTCGATACGCGTGGCGGCTTCGACGACCTTGTCGCCGTAGATCGCTCCGGGCCCGTCATCGCCCACACGAGCGAGGGGCGCGGCGAGACACACCGCCGCAACCAGCGCGCCGTGATGGAACACCGGCGCGCTCACCGAGCCGAGCCCCGGAATGCGGTGCGCGAGGCTCTCGTACCAGCGCCCGGGCATCCACGGCTGCCCTCCCGCATCCACGGTTTCACCGGCCTGTAGCGCCAGAGCGGCCGACCCTCCGCGGGCCAGGGGCAACCGTGTCCAAACGGGCACGGTCGCCCGCAGCTCCTCCTGCGAGTCGACGGTCAGCAGACAGATCCGGTCATCCCCTCTGCGCATCCACAGCTGAGCCGTCTCACTGGTCTCCCGGCACAGTTGCTCCAGGACAGGCCGCGCGGCGCCGGTGAGCGCCGAGGTGTCGAAGCGCGTGCCAGGACGGTGGCGCCCCTCGCTGTCACGGCGCAGCAGCCCGTGCTGAACCATGGCGCCGACGAGCCGGTGCGCTGTCGGCACGGAAAGACCCAGGTGGCGGGCGAGCTCACTCGCTCCCATGGGTTTGCGCTCCACGGCATCGAGGATCGCCATCGCTCGGTCGAGCACCCCGACCCCGGTCACCACGCTCGAAGGCCCGGCTGTCTCCTGATCCGTCACGCATCGGACCCTAGCCCGGCACGGCGTCAGTGGGCCATCTGTTCCGAGTCCCCTGTCTCAGTAGCGGCGCGACTCCACGCGCTATCCAGTTTGCCGAGGTCAGGAAGCACGGGATGTCTCAGCCGGATCGGAAGTGCGGGCCTCTTTGAGGTCGGCGGCACGGTCGTAGCGTTCGCTCAGTTCTTGCAGCCGAGCGTGATACGTCTCGATGTTGCGGAGCTTGACCTGCTCATAGCCGCGGACAACGTCGGGCAGGGAGGCGATCTCGACAGCGAGCGCGTGGTTGCCGGGGTCGAGGCCTGCGAGCAAGCGGTCGACCTGCTCCCGGTATTCCTCGACCAGCGCCCGTTCGACCCTGCGCACATGCGCCCGGCCGAACGGATCGAACACGGTTCCGCGTAGTCGGCGCATGCCGCGGAGCGCGGCGAAGCCAGGACGGAACCAGCGCCCGAGGCTGACCTTGTGCTGCATTCCGAGGGCACGGAACACCGGCGGGTGCAGGTTCCACTGAGCTTGTGCCCCGGGGCCGAACCGCTCCTCCAGGTCGGCCGCGACGCCGTCGTCGAGGGCGAGGCGGGCGACTTCGTACTCGTCCTTGTAAGCCATCAGCTTGAACAGATTCTGTGCCACGGCCTCGGCCAGGTCGTGGGTTCCGGGGACGGCCTCTCGTTCGCGCTCACGGACGGCGCCCACAATCTCGGCGTAACCGCCGGCGTAGCGGGCATTCTGGTAAGCCGTCAGCTCGCTGACGCGGCGGGCCACGAGCGTGTCGAGTGACGTCGTCCCGGCTGTCCCGTCCTCCCTTGTGGTCACGGGCGAAGCCGACGCGGCCACTGTGAGAGCGGCTGTCACCGTGTCACGGTCCTCGACCCACAGACGTCCGTAGCGGAACGCGTGCAGATTGGCCTCCACCGCGACGCCGTTGATCCGGACGGCTTCCTCGATCGCCACGGCCGGCAGGGGGAGGCCGCCCAGCTGGAAGCCGATGCCGATCAGGAAGATGTTCAGGTACTGGTCGTCGCCGAGGAGCCGCAGCACGGCCTCCCTCGCGTCCAGCACCTGCGCGCCGGGGCGCATGCTCGCCAGTACCTGCTCCCGAAGCCCGGCGACGTCGGGAAAGGGCTTGCGGACGTCGGCGACCATGTGACCGGTCGGCACCCGTGCGGTGTTGAGAACCGCCACCGTACGATCCGGGGAGGCAGCCGCGAGATGGGTCTCGTCGGCGGCCACAAGGATGTCGCCGCCGATGTAGAGGTCGCACTCCCCGGCACCGATCTTGTTGCTGCTCCCCACCCCCGTGCGGGAGAAGCGGACATCGGAGACGACCGCGCCTCCCTTCTGGGCCAGGCCGGTCTGATCCAGCGAGCGCGCGGTCCAGCCGGCGAGGAGGCCGGCGGTGGCCAGCACCTGGGAGACCGTCACCACGCCGGTACCCCCGACACCGGTGAGCCGGACGCCGAAGTCGCTGCTCCCGACAGCGGGAACGGGGTCGGCCAGGTCCGCATCGCCGCGCACCCTCGGGTCATGGACCGCACTGTCGCCGTGCTGCGCCGACGTGCCGCCGGTGACCGTCACGAACGCCGGGCAATCGCCCGACAGACAGCTGTAGTCGACGTTGCAGGAGGCCTGGTGGATCTGCGTCTTGCGACCGAACTCGGTCTCGACCGGCTGGACGGACAGACAGTTGGACTTGCGGCCGCAGTCGCCGCAGCCCTCGCAGAGGCGCTCATTGATGTAGACCCGGGTGCCAGGCTTCTCCAGCAAGCCCCGCTTCCACTTGCGGCGCTTCTCGGTGGCGCACTCCTGGTCGTGGATCAGCACCGTGACGCCGGGGACCTCTGCCAGCGTCTGCTGCGCCTCCGCCATGCGGGAGCGTTCCCACACGGCCACGTCGCGCGGCAGCCGCGCGCGCCGGGTGCGGCGCACGTCGTCCGTGGTGACGATGATCCGGGCCACCTTCTCGGCGCGCAGCACATCGACAAGCCGGCGGAGGTCCATGCCACCGACTGCGCTTTGGCCGCCGGTCATCGCGACGGCGGAGTTGTACAGCAACTTGTAGGTGAGGTCGACGCCGGCCGCGACGGCGGCCCTGACGGCCAGTGAGCCGGAGTGGTCGAAGGTGCCGTCGCCCAGGTTCTGGAGGTAGTGCCCGCGTTCCGTGTACGGCGCCATGCCGATCCACTGCAGGCCTTCGCCGCCCATCTGCGAGAGTCCGGTGACTGTGCCCACCTGTTCCTCGTCCATGAGCAGAACCAGAGCGTGACAGCCGATACCGCCTCCGACCAGAGAGTCGTCAGGCACCTTGGTGGAGCTGTTGTGCGGGCAGCCGGAGCAGAAGTACGGGCCGCGCCGGGGCGGGCTCACCAGGGGGAGGTGGATGCGGCCCGCGGCGCGTTCGGGACGCCGATGCTCCACCGGGACGCCGTGGACGCCGAGTTCGCGGGCCAGGGGACGAATCAGGGTGTCGGCGTCGAGTTCACCGTAGGAGGGGATCAGTTCCTCCCCCGTCCCGTCCTCCTTGCCACAGATCCGCGGCGCGCCGGGGCAGCCGTACAGAATGTCGCGCATAGCGCTCTCGAGGAAGGAGCGCTTCTCCTCGACCACGATGATCTGGTCGAGTCCCTCGGCGAACTCGATGATGGTCTCGGGATCGAGGGGAAAGGGCATCGAGATCTTCAGCAGCCGGATGCCCGCCTGATCGAGGCGCTCCTCGGTCAGTCCCAACCGGTCGAGCGCTGCACGCAATTCGCGGTAGGTGCGGCCAGAGGCGGCGATCCCGACGGTGTCGTCGTCACCGCCGACCTCGATTCGATTGAGCCGGTTGAGACGGCAGTACTCCCGGGCGAGGCGCAGCCGGTTCGTCATCAGGTCCCGCTCCAGCGAGCCGAGGGTGGGCTGGAGGAGATGGGCGGTCGGCCGGTGGAGGCCGGCGTTCTCGGGAAGGAGCGGTGCCGGGCGCTCGGCCCCCAGGTCGACCGGTGAGGACCCGTCGGCGACCGCGGTGACGATCTTCAGGCCCACCCACAGTCCGCTGGCCCGCGAGAGTCCGACGGCGTGCAGGCCGAGGTCGATCACCTCCTGGGAGTCGGCCGGGTGGAGGAACGGGATGGCGAGGTCGGTCAGCGCGAGTTCGGAGGCGCAGGGCACGCTCGACGACTTCGCGGCCGGGTCGTCGCCGACGAGCAGCAGTGCTCCGCCCGTTGGGTGCGCCCCCATGAGGTTGCCGTGGCGCAGCGCGTCGGTGGCGCGGTCCACGCCGGGGGCCTTGCCGTACCAGATGCCCAGGACGCCGTCGCGGGTGGCGCCGTCGAGGGTGTTGACCAGCTGGCTGCCCTGCACGGCGGTAGCCGCGGCCTCCTCGTTCAGCCCGGGCACGTGCCGTACGTCGTTGGCCTCCAGCAGGGGCCTCAGCCGGCCCAGCTCCAGGTCGTAACCGGCCAGCGGTGAGCCCTCGTATCCGGAGATGAACGTGGCGACGTCACGCCCTGCGGCGAGGTCGCGCCGGTGCTGGTCGATCGGCAACCGGGCCAGCGCTTGAACACCGGTGAGCTGCCCGATCCCTGCCGTGGCCCGGTACCGCTCGCGGGGGTCGACCGGTTGGCTGCCGTCGTCGTCCTGGTGCTGGGGGCCGGACTCGTTGGTGCGGATCGTCATCTCGCCTCCTGTGCAGGAACGCGCAGCGCCGAGTGCGCTGGGACACGCTGCCCCCAGCATGGGCTCCTGGCCCGCTCTGAACGTCCGTCATTGATCCAATGGCCCATAAGCCGGAGCCGTTTGCTGGGCCATCTGTTCCAATGTCCTACGTCGGTGAAGTCGTTCGACCGTGTCGGTGACTTCCTCCTCCGTCGACCCCGGCCTCGAGGAAGAGCCGAACCCAGGATGCGCGGCCCTCAGCATCAGTCCCCGACGGTCGATGCATCGAAGGCCACTTCAAGGGACCTGCAGGACGTCGAGCGCCGTGAGCGCCACGTGGAGTTCGGTGCGTTGGTCGCCGGATTCGAGGTCGCAGCCGAGTATCCGCTCGATGGTGCGCAGTCGTTGGTAGATGGTCTCGCGTGACAGGTTTCCACGGCGGGCAGCTGTGGTCTTGTTGCCGGCGGCGTGAAGATAGTGGCGCAGGGTTGTCAGCAGGTCGGTGCCGTGCCGGGTGTCGTGGTCGATGAGGCGGCCGAGCTGTCGTTCGGTGTAGTCCTGGATCCGGGTGTCCTCGCGGAGTGCGTACAGGAGTTGGCGCAGGCCGATGTCGGAGAGCTCGTGGAAGCACCTGCCTTCGGGAAGGTGTTCGCCGGGCAGGACCGCCTCGGACACGCGGGCTGCTTCGCGGAAGGAGCGAGCGGAGTCGGAGAGGTCCGAGACCTCGGAGCCCACGCTCACGACAGCGTCGGGGCTCAAGTCCAGGACGGTGCGGGCCAGCCGCTCGACTGTGGGACGCCAGCGCTGGGAAGGGCGCAGAGCCAGGAGGGCGCCGAGGCGCCCGGGTGACAGCGCGCCGACGAGTGCTGGAACCCCTGCGGTCCGCAGCTCCTGGGACAGGCGAACTTCCAGCTCGGCTCCTTCGCCTGTGTGGCCGGCGACCAGGACGGTGAGAAAGCCGCTGTCCTCGGTGGGCAGGCCCAGCGCGGTGAACCGCGCCCGTGCGTCCTCGGGGGAGTGGTGGCGCTGTTCGGCGAGGTCGCGCAGGGCGCTTCGGTGCGCGGTGCGTTCCCAGGGCGTGGGGTGGGTGAGGCGGGCGATGGTCAGTGCCATCGCCGTTCTCTCCAGGACGGTGACGTCCTCGGGGCCGAAGCCCGTGCCCGGCGGAGGCGGGAGCATCACGACCCGGCCCCAGCGTTCTCCCCGGTATTCGACGGGAGTCACGAGCCAGCCCTCGGGGCCGAGCACCTCGGCGTGATCGCCTGGCGGGGTCGCCCTGGAGCGGCGTTCCCAGTCGGTGAGCGCGTCTTCCACCGTCGTCCCGGAGGGCTCGCAGATCAGCGCCAGGTGCACCAGGTTCTCCAGGACGACCGTGCGGCCGCTCATCTCCGCCGCCGCGCGCACGACGTCCTGCGGACCGGCACCGCGCAGGGTCAGGGCTGTGAACGCTTCGTGGATGCGCTGGGTGCGGCGCATCGCGTCGGCCTGGTTGCCGAGGATGAGGCTGTGGACGACCTGGGTGACTTCCAGGAAGTTGACGTCCTTGGTCAGGGTGATCAGGGGGAGGCCGCGGGTTCGGCAGGCGTGGACGAGCGGGTCGGGCGGGCGGTGGTAGCGCCGTACGAGTTCGATGACCAGAGCTGCGGCTCCGACGTCGGCGAGCTCGTCGACGTAGCGGCGTACGCCGGCCGGCTCCTCGGGCAGGGGCATGCCGGTGGTCAGGACGAGTTCGCCGCCCTTGAGGAAGGAGGCGGGATCCGTGAGTTCGGTGATGTGGACCCAGCGGACCGGCCGGTCGAGGTGGGCCGCGCCGATGACGACCTGCGGCTGTCCCGCCCTGACGACGGGGAGGACCAGGACGTCGGCCAGGGTGAGCGGACGGCCTGCCGTAGTGGCGTCCGGGCCGTCGGTGCCGGGCGGCGGGGACGTTGCGACGTTCTTGTTCATGGCGCCTCCGTGAGGGTCCCCCTGCTCGAGCCGAGCCGAGAGCCCGGGGGAGTGCCCGGACACTCTGACAAGCGGCGCTGACCTGTGCAAGAGCAGTCCAGCGGTCACGGCTGGAGTCCCGGTTCGAGCGAGGCGGCCGGGGTGGTTGACACAACGTCCGAACACCGCCTGCTCGCTGGACAGATCACGCGTTGCCGCTGTCCGGGGCGGCCGAGATGCTCGGGATGCCGGAGCAGACCCCACCGCATTCGCCGGGAGACGACCATGACCGCACTGTCGCCGCACCTTCGCCAGGCCACGCCCGTGGTGGCGGTCCGGGGCGAGGGCGTCCACCTCTATGGCGAGGACGACCGCCGCTACCTCGACTTCACCGCCGGCATCGGCGTCACCAGTACCGGACACTGCCACCCCAAGGTCGTGGCGGCGGCGCAGGAGCAGGTGGGCACGCTCGTCCACGGCCAGTACACGACCGTCATGCACCAGCCTCTGCGGCGCCTGGTCGAGAAGCTCGGCGAGGTGCTGCCGGCCGGCCTGGACAGTCTGTTCTTCACCAACTCCGGCAGCGAGGCGGTGGAGGCCGCCCTGCGGCTGGCACGGCAGGCCACCGGACGCCCGAACATCCTGGTCTGTCACGGCGGTTTCCACGGCCGTACGGTGGCCGCCGCTTCCATGACCACCTCCGGCACCCGCTTCCGGTCCGGTTTCTCACCCCTGATGAGCGGCATCGTCGTCACTCCCTTCCCGTCGGCCTACCGCTACGGCTGGGACGAGGAGACCGCGACCCGCTTCGCCCTCCAGGAGCTGGACTACACGCTCCAGACGATTTCGGCCCCGGCCGACACTGCCGCAGTCATCGTCGAGCCGGTGCTCGGCGAGGGCGGCTACGTGCCCGCGACCCGCGCCTTCCTGGAGGGGCTGCGGGAGCGGGCCGACCGGCACGGCTTCCTGCTGATCCTCGACGAGGTGCAGACCGGAGTGGGCCGCACCGGCCGGTTCTGGGGCCACGACCACTTCGGCGTCACCCCGGACATCCTCGTCACCGCCAAGGGCCTGGCCAGCGGTTTCCCGCTGTCCGGTATCGCCGCCTCCGAGGAGCTGATGGCCAAGGCGTGGCCAGGTTCGCAGGGCGGCACGTACGGCGCCAATGCCGTCGCCTGCGCCGCGGCCTGCGCCACCCTCGACGTCGTACGCGACGAGAAGCTCGTGGAGAACGCCGAGGCGATGGGCGCGCGGCTGCGACAGGGCCTGGAGGCGGTGGCGGACCGTACGCCGGGCATCGGAGACGTGCGGGGCCTCGGGCTGATGCTCGCCACCGAGTTCGTCACCGAGGACGGCGGCCCCGACCCCGGGACCGCCGCCCGCGTGCAGCGCGCCGCCATCGACGAGGGCCTGCTCCTGCTGCTGTGCGGAGCCTGGAACCAGGTCGTGCGGATGATCCCGGCTCTGGTGATCGACGGGACGGCGGTGGACGAGGGGCTGCAGGCCTGGGCGACCGCGGTGGAGGTCGGCACATCAGGAGCGGCGGGGTGATGACGGGCACCACCGCGACCCCGGAGCCGCTGGTCGCGCGGCTCGCCGAGACCGCTCCCGGCCTGCGCGTGCAGACCGGCCCCGGCGCCACCGGCCTCTATGCCTACGACGCCTCCAACTACCGTGTGCCCCCGCTCGCCGTGGTCTTCCCCCGGACCGCCGACGACGTCGTCGCGGTGCTGCTGGCCTGCCGGGAGGCCGGGGTTGCGATCACCCCGCGCGGCGGCGGCACCAGCATGGCGGGCAACGCGGTCGGGCCGGGTGTCGTCCTGGACTTCTCCCGGTACATGAACCGGATCCTGGACATCGACCGCGAGGCGCGGACCGCGCGCGTCGAGGCGGGAGTGATCCTCGACGCGCTGCGGGACGCGACCGTCCCGGACGGGCTGACCTTCGGACCCGACCCGTCCTCGCACAGCCGCTGCACGCTGGGCGGGATGATCGGCAACGACGCGTGCGGCAACCGTTCGGTGCGGCACGGTCGCACCAGTGGCCACATCGAGGCACTGGAGATCGTGACAGCCGACGGCGTGCGGGCCGTCGCCGACCGCGCCGGACTGCGCGCCGCCGACCCGGACGACCCGGACGCGGTGCGGCGCGTCGCCCGGCTCGAAGCGGACGTACGGCGGTTGATCGACGACAGCCTGGCTCCGATCCGCACCGAACTGGGCCGCATCCCCCGCCAGGTCTCCGGCTATCAGTTGCACCATCTGCTGCCCGAGCACGGCTTCGACATGGCCCGCGCCCTGGTCGGTACCGAGGGCTCCTGCGTGGTCGTCACCGCCGCGACGGTCCGCCTGGTGGCGACCGCACAGGCTTCGGCGCTGCTCACCCTCGGCTACGACGACGTTGTCGACGCGGCCGAGGACGTGTCGGAGATCCTGCGCTGGAACCCGACCGCACTGGAGGGTATGGACGAGGCGATCGTCGCCACCATGCGCGCCCGCCGCGGTCCGGACTCCGTGACCGGACTGCCCGAGGGGCGCGCCTGGCTGTACGTCGAGCTCGACGGCGACGACCAGGCCACGGTGAACACACGCGCCGCCGAACTGCTGGACGAGCTCAGGACCCGGGGCCGGATGACCGGCGGTCGGGTCGTGGAGAGCGCGGCCGAGCGGCGCTCGCTGTGGCGGGTCCGCGAGGACGGGGCAGGGCTCGCCGCCCGTCTCGTGGACGGAGGGGAGTCGTGGCCCGGCTGGGAGGACGCGGCCGTCGCCCCCGAAGAACTCGCCCGCTACCTGCGGGACTTCCGCGAGCTACTGGCCACGCACGGCCTGACCGGGGTGCTCTACGGCCACTTCGGCGCGGGCTGCGTGCATGTGCGCATCGACTTCGACCTCGCCACGGACGCCGGCCGGGCCGCCGCCCGCCGGTTCCTCGCGGAGGCGGCCGCCCTGGTCGTCGAGCACGGCGGAACACTGTCCGGCGAGCACGGGGACGGGCGGGCGCGCGGCGAACTGCTGGAGGTCATGTACAGCCACCGCATGATCCGTGCCTTCGCCGCCTTCAAGGAGGTCTTCGACCCCGAGGGGCTACTGAACCCGGGCGTCATCGTGACTCCGGCCCCGCTGGACGTCGATCTCGCGCTGCACACACCCTCTGACGTGCTCCCGGTCGAGACCCTTTTCTCCTTCCCGCACGACGAGGACGGTTTCACGGGTGCCGTGCGCCGCTGTGTCGGCGTCGGCCGCTGCCGCAGCGACACGGGCGGCGTGATGTGCCCCAGCTACCGGGCCACGGGCGAGGAGAACGACTCCACCCGGGGCCGGGCCCGTCTGCTCCAGGAGATGGTGCGGGGCGGGACCGTCCAGGAGGGCTGGCGCTCGACCGAGGTCAAGGACGCGCTGGACCTGTGCCTGTCCTGCAAGGCGTGCTCCAGCGACTGCCCGGTCGGTGTCGACATGGCCACCTACAAAGCCGAGTTCCTGCACCAGCACTACAAGGGCAGGCTCAGACCCCGCTCCCACTACTCGCTGGGCTGGCTCCCCCTGACCTCCGTCCTCGCCGGATACACGGCCCGCCCCCTCAACGCGCTGCTGCGCGGACCGGTGGGCAGGTTGCTCGCCCGTCTCGGAGGCGTGACCACCAAGCGCAGGATCCCGGTCTTCGCCTCCCGGCGCGCCCTGCGCAGGGTCCTGCGCGCGGCGAGGACGGGCGAACCGGCGAAGGCACTGCTCTTCGTCGACAGCTTCACCCGCGCTTTCCGTCCCGAGGTGGCCGGAGCCGCGAGCCGCGTGCTCGCTGACGCCGGAATTCCCTGCACGGCACAGGACGACCTGTGCTGCGGCCTGACCTGGGCCAGCACCGGCCAGCTGTCCGTCGCGCGCAGAGTCATGGCCCGTACGGTCGCCCGCCTGGACAACGGCGACGAGCGGCCCATCGTCGTGGCCGAGCCCAGCTGCGCCGCCGCCCTCAAGCGCGACGTGCCCGAACTCCTCGGCACCGACGCCGCCCGTCGCGTCGCGGCCCGCGTCCACACCTTCACCGGCGCCCTGACCGACCTTGCCGCGCCCGGCTGGACGCCGCCGCGGCTGCCTACCAGCGTCGTCCTGCAGACCCACTGCCACGAGTACGCCACCTTCGCCGGCCGCCGCCCGCACGACCTGCTGCGCAAACTCGGTGTGCACAAGGTCGACGAGGCCGAGGGCTGCTGCGGACTCGCCGGGAACTTCGGCTTCGAGGAACAGCACTACGACACCTCGATGGCCGTCGCCGACCTGGCGCTGAAACCCAGCCTCGACGGCATCGGCCAGGACGCGCCGGGCGTCGTCGTGGCCGACGGTTTCAGCTGCGCCACCCAGATCGACCACCTCGCCGGTGACCGAGGCATCCGCGCCCGGCATCTTGCGGAACTGCTCGACCCCGCCGCCGACCGACCAGGAGAGACCTCATGACCGACACACCCACGCAGTTGTTCATCGGCGGGGCATGGGTGGACGCCGCGGACGGCGCCACCCTGCCCGTGGACGACCCCTCGACCGGCGAGATCCTCTGCCACGTCGCCGACGCCGGCCCCAAGGACGCCCGGCTGGCGGAGGAGGCGGCCGTGCGGGCGCAGGAGGAGTGGGCCCGTACGGCACCGCGGGCGCGCAGTGAGATCCTGCGCCGCGCCTATGAGCTCATCCTCGAGCGCACCGACGAGTTCGCCCGTCTGATGACGTCCGAGATGGGCAAGCCGCTCGCCGAGGCCAGGGGAGAGGTGGCGTACGCGGCGGAGTTCTTCCGCTGGTTCTCCGAGGAGGCCGTGCGCATCGACGGCGGCGGCGGAGTCCTGCCCGACGGCCGCAACCGCATGCTGCTCTCCCGCCGCCCGGTCGGCCCCTGCCTGCTGATCACCCCGTGGAACTTCCCGCTGGCCATGGGCACCCGCAAGATCGGCCCGGCGATCGCCGCCGGCTGCACGATGGTGCTCAAGCCGGCGCCGCAGACCCCGCTCTCCAGCCTGGCCCTCGCCGGGATCCTCAAGGAGGCCGGACTGCCGGACGGCGTGCTGAACGTCGTCCCCACCTCCCGCGCGGGGGAGGTGTGCGAACCGCTCCTGCGCGGCGGGAGGATCCGCAAGCTGTCCTTCACCGGCTCCACCGCCGTAGGGCGCCTGCTGCTCGCTCAGTGCGCCGACAAGGTCGTACGCACCTCGATGGAGCTGGGCGGCAACGCACCGTTCATCGTCTTCGAGGACGCCGACCTGGACGTGGCCGTGGACGGTGCGATGCTCGCCAAGATGCGCAACATGGGGGAGGCGTGCACGGCCGCGAACCGCTTCTTCGTCCACCGGTCGGTGGCGGAGGAGTTCGCGCGGCGCCTCGCCACGCGGATGGGGGCGCTCGTCGTGGGCCCGGGCATCCGGGACGGGGTCGACGTCGGCCCGCTGATCGATGCCGCCGGGCGGGCCAAGGTCGAGGAGCTGGTGGCCGACGCGGTGGAGCGCGGCGCTCGACCGCTGGTCGGTGGGACCACACCGGACGGCCCCGGCAGCTTCTACCCGCCGACC
Source organism: Streptomyces antnestii (assembly GCF_004005495.1). Lineage (GTDB taxonomy): Bacteria > Actinomycetota > Actinomycetes > Streptomycetales > Streptomycetaceae > Streptomyces > Streptomyces antnestii. The sequence continues at coordinate 133,058 of NZ_RZYA01000009.1, read as the reverse complement.
GTACTCACCGACGTGGACCCCGGCAGCCGGCTGATGGAGACGGAGATCTTCGGACCGGTGGCGGCGATCCTCGCCTTCGACGACGAGGACGAGGTCGTCCACCGGGCCAACGACACCCCCTGGGGGCTGGTCGGCTACGTCTTCACCGAGGGCCTCGACCGCGCCCTGCGCGTCAGTGAACGTCTGGAAGTGGGCATGGTCGGCCTCAACACCGGTCTCGTCTCCAACCCGGCCGCGCCGTTCGGCGGCGTCAAGCAGTCCGGGCTCGGCCGCGAGGGCGGCCGGGTGGGGATCGACGAGTTCCTGGAGTACCAGTACCTCGCGGTGCCCGTGCGATGACGGGGGTCATGCCCTGACTCCTCCGCATCGCGGACCGCGACGGGCCTCCCCGTGCCCCGTGCCCACGCCGCCGGGCACGGGGAAGACAGCCGACTCCAGCAGCTCTCGCTGCTGGAGTCGGCGGCGCGTTCACACGCCTGTGTGCCGGTCCGTGTTCACGCGCCCGCGCGCCGCGCCGCGATCTCCTTGGCCGTGTCGGCGACCAGGCGCCCGATCTCCGGCAGCCGTTCCGCCTCGTAGCGTGAATCGGGCATGGAGACGGCGACCGCCGCGAGCGGTGTGCCGCCCTCGTCCAGGATGGCCGCGGCGACCGCGCACACGTCCGGCCGGTACTGGTTGCGGTTGACGGAGTATCCGTCGGCGCGCAGGCGGTCCAGTTCGGCGCGGAGCCGGGCGGGGTCGGTCGGCGTGGCTTCGCTGAAGCTCTCCAGCCCCCGCTCGACGAGCTCGTCGACGTCCGCCTTCGGCAGATGGGCGAGGATGGCGCGCCCGGTGGCGGTGGCGTGCAGGGGCGACGTGTCGCCGATGGCGTAGAACGTCCGCACCGCGTGGGTGCAGTCCACCCGGTCCACGACCACCATGCACTGCAGCGCGTCCGGCACCGACAGATGGATGGTCTCGTTCAGTGTGTCCCGGAGCCGGATCATGGGCTCGCGCGCGGCGGCGAACAGGCTCGAACCCTGCAGCGCCGCCGGGCGGACGGCGAGCACCCGCGCGCCGATCTCCCAGCGGGTGGTGTCCTTGCGGTTGGCGCGCAGCCACCCGGCTTCGTTCAGGGTGACCAGCGTGCGCTGCACGGTCGACTTGGGCAGGCCGAAGAGCCTGGTCAGTTCCCCCACTGTCACCGGCTGGTGTTGCGCCACCGCCTCCAGGATCCGCAGGGACCTGGTGACGCTCTTCATTTCCATCTGATTTCCCCCGTTAACTCTCGGATTTCCTTGTGTACACCTCTTGACTCCCTCCGAACCCCACTGCCATCCTCGTGCCAGATTCTAGCACGGCGTTCCACATTGTGGCACGGGTGAAGAAGTGGCCCGAAGCCCCCTCTGTCCGGAAAGCCTGAGCAGGCAACCCCCTGGCCTCCTTGCATCCGGAATCAACTAATCCGCATACCGGGCGCCCAGCATCCCCGCCCCGGGAGACGAAAGGAACCCTCGTGTCAGCCAGCAAGCGCGTCGCCGTCGTCGGCGTCGGAACGATGGGCAGCCAAGCCGCCTGGCGCCTGGCCGCCCGCGGAGCCGAGGTCGTCGGGTACGACCGCTTTGCCCCGGGCCACGACCGCAGCGCAGCCGGCGGCGAGACCCGCATCTTCCGCAGCGCCCACTTCGAGGACTCCCGATACGTCCCGCTGCTCAAGCACGCCGACGCCCTGTGGGAGCAGCTTCAGCAGGAGACCGGCCGGGAGCTGCGCCGGCTGACCGGCTGCCTGCTGATGGGGCCGACCGGGCACCAGCAGATGGCCACCGTCCTGGAGTCCATCGCCGAGCACGGCCTGGACCACGAGGTACTCGACGCCGAAGGCCTCGCCAAGCGCTTCCCGCAGTTCCGGATCGAGGACGGCGACGCGGCCGTGCTCGACCGCCACGCGGGCTACATCCGGCCCGAGCTGACGATCCAGACCGCCGCCCGCCACGCCGAGCAGCTCGGCGCCCGCATCCACCGCTACACCACGGTCCGCGAGATCGTGCCCGTCGCGAACGGCGTGGAGATCCGCACCGACGCCGGCAGCGAGCACTTCGACACCGCCGTCGTGACCGTCGGGCCCTGGGTGAACGACCTGCTCCCCGAACTGCCCTGGGAGGTGGACATCCGCCGCCTCATCAGCGCCTGGTACGTGCCCACCGCCGACGCTTGGTTCGGCGAGGAGCGCCCCGCGTTCATCCGTACGGCGCCCACGCACTGCTACGGCCTGCCCTCCCCGGACGGCGTCTCCGTCAAGCTCGGCCTCTCCCGTGCCCTGCACCGGCCCGCCGGCGACCCCAACCAGCTGGACCGGACCGTGCAGCCGGAGGAGCTGGAGATCTTCACCGACCTCATCGGCCGGTACATGCCGGACCTGAGCCCCGACCCGGTCCGCCTCTCCGTCTACATGGAGGGCTACACCGAGAGCAGCCGCCCGCTCGTCGGCCCGCTGCCCGGCGCCGAGAACGTCGTCCTGCTCGCCGGGTTCTCCGGTCACGGATTCAAGCTCGCGCCCGCCTTCGGTGACATCGCGGCCGACCTGGCGCTCGACGGCACCTCGCCCCGGCCCATCGACTTCGTCTCCACCATCGACCGGACGGAGGCGTGACGACGATGGCCACCACCGACCTCCTGATCGTCGGCACGCTGAGTGCCGAGCCCGGCCGCAAGACCCGCGGCACCCTGGCCGCCGACCTCGGCACGCTCACCGTCGACATCCCGCTCACGCTGGTCAACGGCACCCACCCCGGTCCCCGCGTCCTCATCACGGCGGGTGTGCACGGCGGCGAGTTCACCGGCATCGACGCGGCCACCCGACTCGCCGCCCTGCTGGAGCCGGCCGAGGTGCGAGGCCAGGTGATCGTCTGCCCGGTCGCCAACCCGCCGGCGGTGTACCAGGGCAGGCTGGGCGTCTCCCCGCTCGACGGCGTGAACATCAACCGAGTCTTCCCGGGCGACTCCGAGGGCGGCCCCACCGGACGTCTCGCGGCGTGGCTGTTCACCAACCTGGTGGACGGCGCCGACGCCTACGTCGACCTGCACTCCGGCGGTATCGACGAGGTCCTGACGGACTTCGTCGGCTACCGCCTCACCGGCGACCCCGAACTGGACGCGAAGACCGCGGACCTGGCCGGCGCCGTCGGTATCGAGGACGTCATCTTCGGAACGAACGCGGACGGCGGCAACAGTCACGCGGCCGCCGCCCGCCAGGGCGTCCCGTCGATCCTCGTGGAGACCGGCCAACTCGGCGAACGCGACGAGGACACCGCCCGTCGTCTGGTCGGGGGTCTGTACGGGGTACTGCGCCGGCTCGGCGTCCTGGACATCGAGCCGGCGAACGACACGGCCGTCCGCGCATGGGTCTGGGTCGCCGGCGTCACCGCCGAGGCGACCGGCCTGTGGTACCCGGAGTTCGGTGCCGGCGACGACGTGACGGAGGGCCAGGTCCTCGGCCGCGTCCTCGACCCGGCCGACGGCCGGGAGCACAAGGTCCTCGCGCCGGCCACCGGGCGGATCTTCTACGGCCTGCGCGGTCTGACCGTCGCCTCCGGCGCCGAACTGGCCGCCATCGCCGCCTCCGCGCCGCGGGACCCCGGCCACTGACTCCCCACCCCGACAGCCCCACCCGCACGACAAGAACGAGAGACCACAGCAGCCCGCACCCCCACACCTCCCCTCCCCTCGTACCGGCACCCACCAGGAGGCCCCGATGAATGACTTCCGTATCGACCGCAGAGTGTTCCTTCGCGGAGTCGGCGGTGTCGCCGCAGGTGTCGCCGCCACCTCGCTCACCGGCTGCGGAACCGGTACCAGCCGGTCGGTCGGCAGCGGCAAGAGCTCCAAGACGGTCGTCGTCCGCAACAGCGGCGGCACCTACGGCGACGCCAACCAGCAGGCGATCTACGACCCGTTCACCAAGGAGACCGGCATCCAGGTCAAGGTGGTGAACATCGAGTACGCCCAGATGCTCGCCCAGATCAAGCAGGGCCGCCCCCAGTTCGACGTCATCGACGACTCCATGGCCGACTTCGTGCTCTTCAAGCAACAGGGCGCCACGGAGGACCTGGAGTACGACCGGCTGAAGAACTTCAAGAAGGCCGGCATCGCCAAGAACCTGGTCAACTCCAACGCGGTCGGCAAGAACTACTGGGCCAGTGTGATGGCGTACCGCACGGACGCCTTCGGGGGGAAGAAACCTTCCTCCTGGGCCGACTTCTGGAACACCAAGGCGTTCACCGGCAACCGCGCTCTGCAGGCCCTGGACGCCGACCTGCCCGAGCTGGAGTTCGCCCTCCTCGCCGACGGCGTACCGATGGACAAGCTCTACCCCCTGGACGTGGACCGTGCCTTCAAGGTGCTGAGCGAGATCAAGCCCCACGTCAGGAAGTTCTGGGACACCGGCGCCCTGCCCGGTGTGCTCCTGGGCCGCAAGGAGGTCGTCGCCTCCAGCGTCTGGCACGGCCGCCTGGACGCCCTGATCAAGGGCGGTGCCCCGCTCGCCTACCAGTGGAACGGCGCCCGCCGACAGAGCAACGCCCTCGGCATCCCCAAGGGCGCCGCCGACCTCGACGCCGCCTACCAGCTCATCGACTTCGCCCTGCGGCCCGAGGTGCAGGCCCACTACGCCGAGATCTACCCGATGGCCCCGTCGGTGCCGGCCGCCTACAAGAAGCTCTCCACCGCCACCGCCGCGAACCTGGGCAGCTCGCCCGAGCACCTGGCGTCCGGCTTCGACCTGGACGTCGACTGGTGGATCAAGAACCAGGACGCCGTGTCCAAGCGCTGGCAGGAGTGGACGCATGCCTGAGACCGACGTGATCCCCGAGCCGGCACTCGACTCCGCGGCGTCGGTGACCGGCACCGGAAAGCCCGTGTCCGTGACCCGACTTCGCAAGACGTACGGCGGTGTCACGGCCGTCGACGAGGTCTCCATGGAGATCGCGGCCGGTGAGTTCGTCACCTTCCTCGGCTCCTCCGGCTCCGGCAAGACCACCACCCTGATGATGATCGCCGGGTTCTGCGAACCCGACGCCGGCAGCATCGTGGTCGGCGGCCGTGACGTGACACGGCTGGCCCCGCAGAAGCGCGGCCTGGGCTTCGTCTTCCAGCAGTACCTGCTCTTCCCGCACATGACGGTGTGGGACAACGTCGCCTTCCCGCTGCAACTGCGCGGCGTGTCGAAGGCCGAGCAGCGTCGCCGGGTCGGCGAGACCCTGGAGATGGCCGGACTGTCCGCCATGGCTCGCCGCCGCCCGCGCGAGCTGTCCGGCGGCCAGCAGCAGCGCGTCGCGTTGTGCCGTGCCCTGGTCTACCGGCCGCCGGTGATCCTCATGGACGAGCCGCTCGGCGCCCTCGACAAGAAACTGCGCGACCAGCTCCAGACCGAGATCAAGCGCATTCAACGGGAACTCGGCCTCACCGTCATCTATGTGACACACGATCAGGAGGAGGCACTCGTCCTCTCCGACCGCATCGCCGTGATGCGGGACGGGCGCATCGACCAGTTCGACACCCCGCAGGAGCTCTTCGAGCGCCCCCGCACCCCGTTCGTGGCCGACTTCCTCGGCGCCGCCAACTTCCTCCCGGGCCGCCTGGAGAAGCAGACGGCGGACCACACCGTCGTACGACTCGACACGGGTGGTCTGGTCACCGCCCGCCCGCAGGCCGCTGCGGACGGCACGCGGGTACGCGCGGCGGTCCAGCCCGGCCGACTGGTCCTGTGTCCACCGGGCGACGGGTTCTGTACCGGGACCGTGGAGACGGTCACCTATGTCGGCACGCTCGTGCGCGTCACCGTCCGCCCCGTCCAGGGCGCGGACACCGAGCTCGTACGGCTGGAGCTGCCGGCCGGACGCGCCCCCGCCCTCGGTGAACGCGTCGGCCTCACCGCGGACCCCGCGAACGTGAGTGTTTTCCCCGACGTGCTCCCCGACGCGGAACAGGGAGGGTGAGAACCATGGCCGTGCTCGCCCCCGTATCGGGCTCCGCCGCTCCGGTGCCCCGCAAGAAACGACTGGGCCGCGTGCTGTCCGAGCGCCGCACCCGCTTCGGTCTGCTCAACGCCGCACCCGTCGTCGTGTACCTGCTGATCCTCTTCGTCTATCCGATCTTCAGCACCCTGATGCTGAGCCTCAAGGCCGAGAACGGCGGTTTCACGCTGCACTGGTACGCCGACGCGTTCCGCGGCGCCAACCTGGAGATCCTGCTCACCACCCTGCGGATCTCCGCCGAGACCTCCCTGCTCGCCCTGGTCGTCGGCTTCGCGCTGGCCTCGGCGATTTCCCGGCTCAAGCCGCTGTGGGCGGGGCTGGCGATGCTGGTGGTGGTCGTGCCGCACTTCATCAGCGCCCTGGTGCGCACCTACGGCTGGATCATCCTGCTCGGTGACAACGGCGTCGTGAACAACCTCCTGACGGCCCTTCACTTCCCGGGCGCGCCCTTCCAGTTGCTCTACAACGAGATCGGCGTCGTCATCGGCACCACCGCGGTGATGCTGCCCTACACCGTTCTGCTGCTCTACGCCGTGATGAAGGGCATCGACCGGCGACTGCTCGCCGCGGCGGCCGGCATGGGCGCCGGACGGATCACCATCTTCCGTCGCGTCTACGTCCCCCTGGTGGCCCCCGGCCTGGTCAACGCGGGCGTCCTGTCCTTCATCCTCTGCCTCGGCTACTACCTCACCCCCGCCCTGATGGGCGGCGAGAAGCAGACCATGGTCGCCTCGCTCATCGACGAACAGGTCATGAAGCAGAACCAGTGGAACGGCGCCTCGGCGCTCGGCATCATCCTGCTGCTGCTCACCTTCGCCGGACTGCTGCTGCTCAGGCTGCTGAAGTCGGCCGGCGAGGCTCTGCGGAAGCGGGGGGAGGCGTCATGATCGAGCTCCGCTCCACCCTGGCCGGACGCATCACCCTGGCCGTGCTCGCGACCCTGATCCTGCTGTTCCTGGCGATGCCGATCATCGTCATCGTCGTCACCTCCTTCGGCAAGGACGCCTTCGGCAACTTCCCGCCCAGCTCCTGGACGCTCGGCTGGTACAAGCAACTCTTCGCCGACGGCAGCAAGTGGCCGGCCGCGCTCTCCCTGAGCGCCCTGGTCGCCTCCCTCACCACCGTCTTCTCCCTCGTCCTTGGCATGACCGCGGCCACCGCCCTCGTCCGCAGCGAACTCCCGCTGCGCTCTGCGGTCTACGGCCTGGTCCTGGCCCCCTTGGTGATACCCCAGGTCGTCATCGCCCTCGGTCTGTTCCTGCTCTTCGAACCGGCCGCGATGCTCGGCAGTCCGATCGCCATCGCCCTCGGGCACACCGTGCTCGCCGCACCGATCGGCGTGATGATCCTCATGGCCACGCTGAAGGGCATCGACGAACGGCTGGAGGACGCGGCCGCCAGCATGGGCGCCGGCCGGCTGACCGTCTGGCGACGGGTCACCCTCCCGCTGGCCGCGCCCGGCCTGGTCGCAGCAGGGATCTTCTCCTTCATCACCAGTTTCGACGAGTTCTTCATCTCGCAGTTCCTGTCCTCCGTGGACACCGTGACCCTGCCCGTGAAGGTGTTCAACGTCCTTCAGTACAACGTCGATCCGTCCGTGACGGCCGTCAGCGCGATCCTCATCGCCGTCGCCGTCGTGGCCCTCGCCCTGGTCGCAGTGGTGCGCAAGCTCGGCGGCTCCGGAAAGCAGGACGGCCTGCTGCTCACTGAGCCCACAGTGGGCCTGACCGCCGGAAGTGAGACCTCATCATGACCACCAGCACCAGCACCAGCACCAGCACCAGAACCCCGGCCGGTGAACTGTCCGCCACGGCGGCCAGACACCTGCTCCTCAATATGACCCCCAACGGTTCCCTCGGCCCGGAGGGAGAGAACCTCTTCGTCGTACAACGCGGCGACGGCCCCTACGTCGACGACGCCGACGGCAGGCGCTACATCGACGGCCTTTCCGGCCTGTACTGCTGCCAGCTCGGCTACTCCTACGCCCCCGAGTTCGCCGAGGCCGCCGAAAAGCAGCTGCGCGACCTGTGCTTCAGCCCGCTGTGGTCCTCCTCCGCACACCCGACGGCCATCGCACTGGCCGAACGGCTGTCCCGGCTCGCCCCCGTGGACGTCGAGCACACCTTCTTCGCCGGCGGCGGCGCCGAAGCAGTCGAGACGGCTTGGAAGATCGCCCGCCGCTATCACGCCCTGCGCGGCGAACCGGGGCGGGTCAAGGCGATCGCCCGGCGCGGCGCCTACCACGGCCTGACCATCGGCGCCCTGTCCTTCACCGACGACCCCGGGCTGAAGGAGCCGTACGGCCCGGCGGCGATCGACACCCGGTTCGTGTCCAACACCAACCGCTTCGGCCTGGCTGCCGAGTACGCCGACGACGAGGTGTTCACGGCCCGGCTGCTCGCCGAACTGGAGGCCGCGATCCTGGCCGAGGACCCGGGGACCGTGGCGATGCTGATCGCCGAACCCGTCCAGAACCGGGGCGGATGCATCACGCCTCCGGCCGGCTACTGGGAGGGGCTGCGGTCGCTGGCCGACCGGTACGGCTTCCTGCTCGTCGCCGACGAGGTGATCACCGCTTTCGGACGGGTGGGGGAGTGGTTCGGCGGGGACCGCTACGGCGCCCGCCCAGACATGGTCACCGTCGCCAAGGGCATCACCGCCGGCTACGCCCCCATGGGGGCAACCCTGGTCAACAAACGCGTTGTCGAGGTCATCAACCGGCCGGGCACGGTCCTCAACCACGGCTACACCTTCGCCGGACACCCGCTGAGCGCGGCCATCGCCCTGCGCAGCCTGGAGATCATGGAGCGCGACCGGATCCTGGACAACGTCCGCGGCCTCCAGGACCACCTCGCGGGCCGCATGGCGTCCCTCGTGGACCTGCCGATCGTCGGCGACGTTCGCGGCGCCGGCTTCTTCTACGCCTGCGAACTCGTCGGCGACCAGGAGGGCGGCGGCTTCGGCGACACCGCCCGCGCCGCGCTCGTCGCCGACCTCATCCCACGTCGGCTGCGCGAGGCGGGGCTCCTCGCCCGCGTCTACAACCGCGCCGCGCCGCTGGTCCAGATCGCGCCCCCGCTGATCAGCGACCGCCAACTCCTCGACCGTATCGCCGACATCCTCGCCGACGCGCTCGACGAGGCGTCCGCCCGCCTGTGATCCACGCATGACACCTGCGACACACGCTTTCGAAAGGAATCCCCTGATGTACTCCATCGGTCCGCTGACCGTCGCCCCCGGCGAGCGCGCCCAGGGCCTCATCCCGGTCGGCACCAGCAGCTACGGCGTGGAGCTCGGCATACCGGTCATCGTGGTCAACGGTGCCCAGGACGGCCCGGTGCTGTGCGTGGACGCGGGCGTGCACGGCGACGAGTACGACGGCCAGGAGGCCATCCGCCGCGTCCTCGCCGAGACCGACCCGGCCACCCTGCGCGGCACCGTCGTCGGCATTCCCTGCATGAACACCCCCGCCTTCGAGGCCGCCGCCCGCACCAGCGGCCTGGACCACCTGAACCTCAACCGCATCTTCCCCGGCGACGCGGACGGCTCGTACTCGCTGCGCCTGGCCGCCACCTTCGTCGAGCAGGTCGTCCCGGTCATCGACGCGCTGGTGGACCTGCACACCGGCGGAACCTTCGGCGAGATCGCCCCTCTCGCCATCCTCCAGGGCGGCTACGAGGACCTGGCCACCGACCTCGCCCTCGCGGCCGGTCACGAGCTGGTCTGGAAGGGCGGCAAGTGGGGCGGTACGGTGCGCCACCCCACGCTCGCGGCGGGCAAGCCCGCCATCACCATCGAGGCGGGCGGCGGCACGTACCGCGAGGCCAACGTCGAGCTGCACATCGCCTCGATCCGCAACATCATGCGGCAGCTCGGCATGATCGACGGCGAGGCGAAGCTGCGCGACAGCTACACGACGGTCTCCGGCACCTTCGCCCGTTCCGCCGCCGGCGGCTTCTTCCTCGGGCATGCCGAGCCGGGGGAGAACTGCAAGGAAGGCGATCTGATCGCCCACATCGTCGACCACTACGGCAACACGCTGGAGGAGGTCCGGGCTCCGCAGGACGGCGTCGTTCTCTGGGTCCGCCGTATCCGCACCGTCCGCCCCGGCGACGAGGTCGTCATCTTCGGCGAGGTGCAGGGGGAGATCCAGCCGTGACCGCCGAACTGCAGCTGACCGAGCTGCTGGTCGACGGCAAGCAGGTCCCGGCCGCCGACGGCCGCACCTTCACCGTCCTCGACCCGTCGGACGGGACGGCCATCGCCCAGGTGGCGCTCGCCGGCGCGGCGGACGTGGACCAGGCGGTGGCGGCGGCCAGGGCGGCCTTCACGGCACCGGAGTGGGCCCGGATGCGCGCCGCCGACCGGGGCAGGCTGCTGCATCGCATCGCCGACGCGATCCGCCACCAGGGCGAACGGCTGGCCCGGCTGGAGAGCCAGGACACCGGCAAGCCGCTCAGCCAGGCCAAGGCCGACGTCGAAGCCGCCGCCCGTTACTTCGAGTTCTACGCGGGCTTCGCCGACAAGCTCGGCGGAACCACGATCCCCCTCGGTCCCGGCCTGATCGACTACACGGTCCGTGAGCCGATCGGCGTCTCCGGGCAGATCATCCCGTTCAACTACCCGCTGCAGAACACCGCGCGTGGCTCCGCCCCGGCGCTGGCCGCGGGCTGCACGGTGGTGCTCAAACCGTCGCCCGAGGCGCCGCTCACCCCGCTGGAGATCGGCAGGATCGCTCTGGAGTGCGGGCTTCCGCCCGGGGTGTTGAATGTCGTCCCCGGTGGCGTAGAGACGGGCGCCGCCCTCGCCGGGCACCCGGACATCGACCAGGTCACCTTCACCGGCTCGGTGCCGACCGGCATCAAGGTCGCTCAGGCGGCCGCAGCCAACGTGGTGCCGTCCGTGACCGAGCTGGGCGGAAAGTCGCCGATCGTCGTCTTCGCCGACGCCGACTTCGACCTGGCGCTGACCGCGATCCTCGGCGCGTCGTTCAGTAACGCCGGGCAGATGTGCTCGGCCGGAACCCGGCTGCTCCTGCAGCGCGGCGCCGACCGGTTCCTGGACCGGCTGGTCGAGAAGATCGCCACCCTGCGCGTCGGCCCCGGCCTGACGGACCCCGACATCGGCCCGCTGGTCGCCGCCCGGCAGCGCGACCGGGTGCTGGGTTACCTGGACCTGGCCCGGCAGGAGGGCGCGACGGTCCGCGCCGGCGGCGGCGCCCCGTCCGCCCCCGACCTGGCAGACGGTTACTACGTCGAGCCGACCGTCCTGACCGGCCTGACGAACGACGCCCGCTGCGCTCGCGAGGAGATCTTCGGCCCGGTCGTCACCGTCATCGACTTCGACGACGCGGACCAGGCACTGGAGATCGCCAACGACAGTCCGTACGGCCTCTCCTCCTACATCTGGACCCGTGACATCGACAAGGCGATGCGCATGGCCGAGGGCATCAGGGCCGGCCAGGTGTACGTGAACGCCACCGGCGTCGGCACCGGCGTCGAGCTCCCCTTCGGCGGCTACAAGCACAGCGGCTGGGGCAGGGAGAAGGGCCTCGAAGCCCTTGCGAGCTACACGCAGACCAAGAACGTCTGCATCGGATTCGGGAACCGGTCATGAGATACCGCAAGCTCGGTGAACGCGGACCGACGGTCTCCGTCGTCGGCGTCGGCGGCAACAACTTCGGCTCCCGGCTCGACGACGACGGCACGAAGGCCGTCGTCCACGCGGCCCTCGACGCGGGGATCACCCTGTTCGACACTGCCGACATGTACGGAGGGTTCGGTGACTCGGGCGGCTCGCGCGGTGACAGCGAACGGCTGCTGGGCGCGGCGCTGAAGAGCAGGCGTGACGAGGTCGTGCTGGCCACCAAGTTCGGCATGGAGATGGGGGCGGAGGCCGACCGCCACGGCCCACGCGGTGCACGCCCCTACATCCGGTATGCCGTCGAGGCGTCGCTCCGCAGGCTCGGCACCGACCGGATCGACCTGTACCAGTACCACGAGCCGGACGGCGTCACCCCGCTGGAGGAGACGGTCGCGGCGCTGCTGGAGCTGGTGGACGAGGGCAAGATCGGCCACATCGGCTGCTCCAATCTGCCGGCCGGGGAGATCACGGACGCCTTCGTGTCCACCCAGGCCCGGTACCACCTGCTCGACCGAAGCGTGGAGGACGACCTGATCCCGGCCTGTCTGCGCCACGGCCTCGGCCTGTTGCCGTACTATCCGCTGGCCAATGGACTGCTCAGCGGCAAGTACCGGCGCGGGGAGCGGCCCCCGGCCGGCAGCCGGTTGTCCTGGCGTGAGGGCTGGCTCACCGACGCGGCCCTCGACCGGGTGGAGGCGCTGACCGCGTACGCCGCGGAACGCGGCCTGACCCTCCTCCAGGTCGCGGTGGGCGGACTGGCCGCCCTTCCCGCCGTCGGCTCGGTCATCTGCGGCGCCATGACTCCCGTACAGGTCACCGCCAACGCGGCGGCGGCCGACTGGATCCCCGACACGGCCGACATGGCCGCACTCGACGCCATCGTCACCCCCGGCGAACGCGTCGTCTGAAGCGCTTTGTCACCCCAACCCCCGTTCAAAAGACGTGAATCGAGGCTGAACACCATGCGAGAGATAGTCACCTTCGACGCCTACGGCACTTTGATCGACTTCCAGCTCGGCCCCACGACCCTGAAGGTTCTCTCCGACCGGCTGGACCTGGACGGACTGGACGTCGGCGAGTTTCTCGACGACTTCCGCGTCATGCGCTTCCAGGCCGTCCTCGAGGCGTACCGCCCCTACCACGAGATCCTGCACTCCAGCCTGCGCATGGCCATGCGTCTGCACGGCCTAGAGTACCGCACGTCCGACGGGGACGCCCTCGTCGAGGCCGTCCCCGCCTTCGGCCCTTTCCCGGAGGTCCCGGACGCCCTGCGGGCGCTGAAGTCCCGATACGAGATCGCCATCATCACCAACAGTGACGACAACCTGATCGCGCGGAACGTCGAGAACATCGGTGTCGAGTTCGACCACGTCATCACCGCCCAGCAGGCCGGCGCGTACAAGCCGGACCGCCAGACCTTCGAGCACGCCTTCAAGACCATCGGCGTCGAACCGTCACAGGTCATCCACACCGCGCAGGGCTGGGAGTACGACCACATCCCGACCCGAGACCTCGGCCTGAAGCGCCGGGTGTGGATCAACCGCTACGGCCGTCGGGGCAGCGCGGACTACCAGCCCTACGACGAGTTGCCCGACCTGTCGGGCCTGCCCGCACTGCTCGGCTGCTGAACCAGGGCGACACAGGACAGAGAACACAGAGGACGCACGCCATGAAGCAGATCCCCTACTGGCTCGACACCGCTCCAGCCCTGCCCGACCGGTCCGGAAAGGACCTGCCCGACGAGGCGGACGTGGTGGTCATCGGCGGCGGCCTCACCGGCCTGTCCACCGCCTACCACGCCGCCAGCAAAGGCGCCCGGGTCGTCCTCGTCGAGAAGGACAAGGTCGGCTCGGGCGCCTCCGGTCGCAACGGCAGCATGTGCACCCAGGGCATCACCATCGGGGTCGGCGAGGCCCGTAAGCGCTTCGGCCAGGAGCGCGCCCGCGAGCTGTACGACGCGTTCCGCGAGGCGGTCGACGTCGTCGAGGAGCTCACCCACACCGAGAAGATCGACTGCGACTTCAACCGCTCGGGACGCCTCGGAGTCGCCTTCAAGCCCCAGCACTTCGAGTCGATGAAGGCCACCCAGCGCGACCTGGCCGAGAACTTCGACCACCAGACCCGACTCCTGACCCGCAGCGAGCTGAAGTCCGAACTGGGCTCGGACTACTACCACGGCGCCCTGCTGGACCCGTTGAGCGCCGGACTTCACGTGGGCAAGTACGTCCACGGCCTTGCCGAGGCCGCCGAACGCGCCGGCGCCGAGATCCACGAACGCAACGCGGCCACGGGTCTCACCCGCATTCCGGGTGGCGGCTTCCTGGTCGAGACACTGCACGGCACGATCCGCGCCAAGCAGGTCATGGCGGCCACGGACGCCTACACGGACAAGGCGATGCCGTGGTTCCGCAAGCGGCTGATCAACGTCGGCAGCTTCATCATCGTCACCGAGCCGCTCGGCGAGGCCCGCGCCAAGGAGCTGATCCCGAACGCCCGCCTGGTGGTCGACTCGAAGAACATCGGCCACTACGTCCGCCTCACCCCCGACAACCGCCTCGCCTTCGGCGGCCGGGCCCGCTTCGCGCCCTCCAACCCGGCCTCCGACGTCAAGAGCGGGGACGTCCTCAAGCGGGAGATGACCGAGATCTTCCCGCAACTGGCCGGGGTGCGGGTCGACTACGTGTGGGGCGGCATGGTCGGCTTCTCCTGGGACCGACTCCCGCACGCGGGCGAGCTCGACGGCCTGTACTACTCGATGGGCTACTGCGGCCACGGCGTGCAGATGGCCACGTACATGGGCCGGGCGGTCGCCGAGATGATGGACGGCAGGCCGGAGGCCAACCCGCTGCGCGGCCTCGGCTTCCCCAAGGTCCCCGTCCCCTTCTACAACGGCACAGCCTGGTTCCTGCCGTTCGGCGGCGCCTACTACAAGGCCAAGGATCGACTGCACTGAGCCGATGGTGCGGTGGTGATGCGGAGGCTTGCCGCGAAGTGGCCACGGCAAGCCCCCGCCGTTCCTGCGAGTCCCAGGGGCGGGCGACTCGGCCCAGGAGGGTCCACCACCCCACCCCACCTGACACCCCGTCCTCACGCACGCCCGGTCACAGAACCGCCGCCAGCAGTTCCTTGGTGTACGGCGTGCTCGGTGCGTCGAAGACCGTGTCCCGTAGGCCCACCTCCACCAGCTCGCCCGCCTTCAGGACCGCGATCCGATCGCAGAAGTGCCGTACCACCGCCAGGTCGTGGGAGATGAAGAGGAGCGACAGGTCGAGTTCCTCGCGCAGGTCCATGAGGAGGTTCAGGACCTGCGCCTGAACGGAGACGTCCAGCGCGGAGACCGGTTCGTCGGCGATGATCAGGCGGGGTTGTACGGCCAACGCTCGTGCGATCCCGATGCGTTGACGCTGGCCGCCGGAGAACTCGTGCGGATGGCGGGAGAGGTGCGACGCGGACAGACCCACCTGTTCGAGGAGTTCCGCCGCGCGCTTCCTGCGCCGCGCCGCGTCCAGGTCGGTGTGGATACGCAACGGCGTCGTGACGATCTGCTCCACCGTGTGGCGTGGGTTCAGTGACGCGTACGGGTCCTGGAAGACCAGCTGGACGTACCGGCTCAGCTCGCGGCGCAGACGCGTGCTCGTCGCCGCACCCGAGATGTCCCTGCCGTCGAAGCGGACCTCCCCGCTCGTGGGGCGGCGCAGGCCGGCCAGGACTCGGGCGATGGTGGACTTGCCCGAGCCGGACTCGCCGACCAGGCCCAGGGTCTCGCCGCGCGCCACGTGCAGGCTCACGCCCTTGACCGCGGGGTGGGGGCGGGCGCGACGGCGGCCCGGGTAGTCCACTCGGAGATCGCGCACTTCGGCCAGGACGCCGCGGTCGCGGTCGGGGGCCGTACGGAGGCGGGCCTTCGTCCTTGGCTTCGGCTTCGGGTCGTCGACCGTGGGGAGGCGGGTGCCGGGCGGGGTGTTCAGGGTGGGGGCGGCTCCGATCAGGGCTCGGGTGTAGGGGTGGGTGGGAGAGGTCAGGAGGCGCTTCGTGGGCCCCTCCTCCAGGGCTTCGCCGTCGCGCAGCACCAGCGTGCGGTGACACGTCGCCGCCACCACGCCCACGTCGTGCGTGATGAGGAGCATGGCCGTGCCGGTCTCCGACTGGAGTTCGCGGATCAGGTCGAGGACCTGGTGCTGGACTCGGGCGTCCAGCGCCGTGGTCGGTTCGTCGGCGATCAGGACGTCCGGATGGTTGATCAACGCCATGGCGATGACCGCCCGTTGGCGCATGCCGCCCGAGAGGTGGTGGGGGTGGTCCGAGGCTCGTGCGGCCGCGATGCCCACCCGTTCCAGCATCGCCGCCGCCCGCTCCAGCGCCTCCTTGCGGCCCGTCTTCGGGTGGTGGATGCGGTACGCCTCCGCGATCTGGGCGCCGATGGTGTGGTACGGCGAGAGCGCGTCCAGGGCGTCCTGGAAGACCATCGCGACTCGGGATCCCCTGATCCTCTTGAGGGCTGATTCCGGCGCGTCCACCAACTCGGTTCCAGCGTCGCCCAGTTGAATGCTCCCCTCGACACGGGTGCGCGCCGGGTCGTGGAGGCCCAGGGACGCCAGGCCGATCGTCGACTTGCCCGAGCCCGATTCCCCCACCAGGCCGAGCACTTCACCCGGTGCCACGTCGAAGGAGACGCCCCGGACGGCCGGTACCGGGCCGCGTGCGGTGCCGAAGGTGACCGTCAAGTCACGGACACGCAAGGCGGGTCGAGCACTCATGCAAACCTCACTCGGGGATCCAGCCAGGCCACCACCAGGTCGGCCACGGCCACGAACACGACGACGAAGAACGCGGCGAGGAGCACGGTGCCGACGACTGTGGGCAGGTCGTTGCCGTTCACCGCGTCGACGGCCAGCTTGCCGACGCCGCCGAGCCCGAACACGGTCTCCGTGATGAACGCGCCCCCCAGCAGCGCACCGACCTCCAGGCCGAGCAGTTGCACCAGCGGGCCGGCCGCTCCGCGGGCGGTGTACTTCAGATGGGTGCGCAGGGTGCCCAGACCCTTCGCGCGGGCCGTGCGGACGTACCCGTGGTGCATGGTCTCCAGCATCTGCGAGCGGGTGAGGCGCGCGTACACGGCCGCGTTGACGAAGCCCAGCACCAGCCAGGGCAGCAGCAGGCCCAGGGCCCACTGGGCGGGCTGGGTGGTGAAGGGGACGTATCGCGGGGGCGCGAACAGGCCCGTGGAGTAGACGAGCAGGAGCTGGAGCACGTAGCCGAGGAAGTAGATCTGGACGCTGGCGCCCAGCAGGTTGAAGCCGGACAGCAGACGGTCGGTCGCCCTGCCCCGGCGCAGCGCCGCCGCCAGGCCCGAGCCGACGCCGAGGACGAGGATCACCGCGAGGGCACCGACCGCGATGGAGACGGTCACCGGGAGGCGGTCCTCGATGGCGGCGAGCACGGGCTGGTGAAGGCTGTAGGAGTAGCCGAGGCAGGGGGCCGGGCAGGGGATCGGGGTGCCGTCGACGTCCGCGATGGTGCGGCCGGTGACGATGCCGCCGACGTAGTCGGTGAACTGGGAGACGATCGGCTGGTCGAGTCCCATGCTCGTGCGGACGGCCGCGAGCTGTGCGGAGGTGCACTTGGGGCCGCAGGCGATCAGAGCCGGATCGGAGGGGGCGGCGTAGAAGAGCCCGAAGGCAGTGGCGCTGATCGCGAGGAGCACCGCCACTGCCTGCGCGACTCTTTTGATGAGGTATCGGGTCATGGTCGCAGGAGGTCAGGAGTTCTTGACGTACACGTTGGCCAGGGCCGGGACGCCGTAGATCGGGTGGGTGGCGGCGCCGCCGATCTTCTCGCCGCGGAACTGGGAGATGCTCTTGTAGAGGAAGGGCACCAGGGGAACGTCCTTCATGACCGTCTCCTCCAGACCGATCAGCTCCTCAGCCTTCTTCTGGGCGTCACCGATCTTCGCGATGCGGGACAGCTCCTTGTCCACCTGCGGGTTGCTGTAGCGGGTGTTGTTGGACACCGCGTCCAGGTGGCTCTCGTAGCCGAGGGGGAGCAGGGTCGACGGGGTGGGCCAGTCCACGGAGTTGGTGGACAGGAACAGGTCGTACGGGCTGTCCTCGCCGCCGAAGATCTGGTCGTTGAACGCGCCGGGCTGAAGGCCCTTCACGACGAGCTTGATGCCGGCCTTGGCGAAGGCGTCGGCGAGGACCTGTGCGACCTGGTCGTCCTGCGGGCTCTCGGTGGGGTACGCGTACGTCAGCTTGGTCACCTTCGTCTTCGCCTTGGCCAGGTGTTCCTTGGCCTTGGCGATGTCGCCGGTGGGGGCGACGGGGTAGAGGTCGTACTTCTTCCAGCCGACGACGGCCGGCGAGGAGAGGGTGGTCGCGAAGTCGCCGGCGTAGCGGCCGCCGAGGACCTGGCGGGCCTGCTCGCGCGGGAAGAGGTAGTGGATGGCCTTGCGGACCTCGGGATCGGTGACCCGGTCGTTCCTGATGTACAGGTCCTGGGTGTAGGCGCCCTGACTGCCCGAGACGACCAGCTTCCGCTTGGCGGGGTCGCGTTCGACCGTCGAGATCAGCTCCGGCGGCAGCTTGTCCTTGGTGGTGAGCGTGGTCGCGCCGGTGCCCTGGCCGTTGAACACCTCCTGCGCGGTGTTGAGGGCGGCCTTGCCGAAGGTGAACTCGAAGCGGTCCGGGTAGGCGTGCCGGATCGAGTCCGTCTCCGGCTTCCAGTACGGGTTGCGCTCCAGGGTGAGGCTCTTGTTCAGCTTGTGCTCGACGATCTTGTACGGCCCGGTGGCGAAGGGCTTCACGTCGTAGCCGGTGCCCGTGTCCTTGTCCTTGCGGACCGGCGAGGAGGAGGACTGGGAGGCCATGTACGGCACGTCGGACTGCGGCTGGGGGAAGTGGAAGACGATGGTCCTGTCGTCGGGCGTCTCGATGGCCTCGAGGTCGCCGTCCTTCTTGGGGCCGCCGTACTTCTTCACCGCCTCGGTGAGGTCCTTGGTGCCGGTGAGCCACGGCTGCCAGTAGGTGGGGCCGACCTCGAAGCCGGGAGCGAAGGTGCGCTCGATGCCGTACTTGACCTGCTGCGCGGTGACGGGCTTGCCGTCCTCCCAGGCGATGCCGTTCTTCAGGTGGTACGTCCAGGTGCGGCCGCCGTCGGAGGAGGTGCCGGTGTCGGTGGAGAGGTCACCGACCAACCGGGGCCTGCCGTGGATGATCTGATACTGCGTCAGCTGCCTGCCCCACAGCAGCGAGGTGCTGTATCTCTCGCCGGCGTAGATCTTCTGCGGATCGAGGTGGGGGAAGTCGGCCTCGTTGGCGACGTTGACGGTGCCGCCCTTGCGCGCGCCGGGGATCTCGGGGGCGGGGCCCTGGCTGTCCTTCGCGGTGCCGAGGGTGGCGGTCAGCCGTTGGCCGCTCTTGGCCGCGGTGCTGTTCCTGGCCTTGTCCGCGCCCGTGTTCGCACCCGCGCCCGCGGAGCAGGAGCACAGCAGTAGGGCGGCGGCGGTGGCCAGAGCCGGGACGGCTGTGGCGCGCGGGGTGAATACGGGCATGACGAACTCCGTTACCTGGTGCGGGTGTTGCTGGTGAGGGTGAGGGTGAGTGGTGCTGCGGGGGCTCAGCGGACGGTGTGCGGGTCGAGCGCGTCCCGTACGGCGTCGCCGAGCAGGTTGAAGGCCAGTACGAAGACGAGCAGTGAGGCGCCGGGGAACACCATGTAGGTGGGGTCGTCGTAGAAGACGTCGGAGCCCCGGGAGATCATGCGGCCCCAGTCGGGGATGGGTTCGTTGATGCCGACGCCCAGGAAGGACAGCGCGGCCTCGGTGGTGACCATCGCGGGCACGGCGAGGGTGAGGTGCACCAGGACCGGCGCCCAGACGTTCGGCAGTAGTTCACGGAAGACGATGTGCCGCCGGCTCGCCCCGAGAGCCCGGGCCGCCTCGACGAACTCCCGCTCGCGCAGGGACCGTACGACGGTGCGCAGCACCATCGCGAGCGGCACCCAGCCGAAGGCGGAGAAGACGAGGATGAGGACGGCGAACTGCATCCAGGCCGGTTCGTCCTCGCCGGGCCCGACGAAGCGGGTCTGGATGACCGGGCCCAGCGTGATCAGGAACAGCAGGGCCGGGAAGGCGAGCAGGACGTTGCAGACGAAGGTGAACGCCCTGTCGACGAGGGCGCTGAGATAGCCGACGGTGACGCCGACGACCACGCCGATGACGGCGACGACAGCGGCCGAGGCGAGGGCGATCAGCAGCGACGTGCGCATGCCGTAGAGGAGCTGGGTGAGGACGTCACGGCCGAGGCCGGGCTCGATGCCGAACCAATGCTGGGCGGAGACACCGCCGTTGGGCAGCAGGGGCAGGCCTTCCGGGCTCAGCAGGCCGGTCTCGTTCTGGCCGTAGTGCTCGGTGGGGTTCTTGCCGTAGAGGGCGGCGACGAGGGGTGCGGCGGCGGAGAGAAGCAGGAAGAACCCGACGACGCCGAGCGAGACGATTCCGAACCGGTCGCGCCGGAACGCGTGTGCCACCGATACCGCTGCCATGCCGCCGCACTCCCGACTTGCCTCGGCCGCTCCAGCTGTGGAGGAGCGCCCTGGATCACGCCGGAGACGGGGTCTCCGCTCCGGACGCCGGACATTAGATCGGAAGATCGCCAGGCCTGCAATACGGCAAATCCCAAGGTTGACATGCTCGTTGACCTTGGATTGCGAAGATGTTTCAGGGTTCGCATTGTCGCAACAGTAGAACTCTCAAATCGCTACGAATGGCCCGAACCGGGGAGACGAGTGTCATAGGCTCCGACCGAGGGACCGCGGCTGTGGGGCAACGGCGAACCGCGTCAGCAGGCCGACCCCGGTTGGTGAACCGCCGGGACGCAGGCTCCCCCGGTTATATGGCGGGAACGTTACAGAAATCCCGCAGGGGCGACTGAAGTTGACCCGCGGCTTTCGATATCCATACGATCACCGTGTCGGACCCCTTGAAATGCAGGTGGAGGCAGCGGTGAATCACTCTTGTCGAGTGCTCTGCTGTCACGCTTGCGTGGAGTGTCCCCGCGTTTGACCGGTGAATTCCGGCTGTCTGCGCTGACACCGCCGGTCACACACTCACCCACTGTTCGGGATTGACCTGGGACATGGCCGCCCGACGAACACCGGGGTGACTGTCCGGGTGGGGCCGGCTGCTCTCGGCCCTCGGCCGGGCTCTCACCCGTATCCTGCGATAAGCTGGCATAAAAGTATCCGGGCCCGCCGGTCCCTCGCGGCTCAGCCGCCCGAACGGTGCGGGATGGCGGCCAACACCTGCTCGATCAGCAGGAAATCTACTCCAACAGTGCCAGGGGACAGTTGTCTTCCCGTATTCCGTTCCCCCTAGGTCGGCATTCATGGACCTCAACACCATCACCGAAGTAGTCCGGCGACCGTCCGAGCGGCCAGGCGTGGACTGGCACGAGGGTGACGCCTGGCTCGCAGGCGGAACATGGCTCTATTCCACGGAGCAGCCGGACCTGCGACGGCTGATCGACCTGACGGCGTTGCGTTGGGAGCCTCTTGTCCCGATGGACAAGGGCCTGGAGATCAGCGCCACATGCACTATTCGCGACCTGTACGCCTTCCCATGGCCGGAGGACTGGACCGCCGGAATTCTTTTCCGGAAGAGCTGTGAGGCATTCCTTTCCTCGTTCAAGGTCTGGAACGCGGCGACTGTCGGCGGAAATATCTGCATGTCCTTGCCCG
This sequence comes from Streptomyces antnestii, assembly GCF_004005495.1. Classification (GTDB taxonomy): domain Bacteria; phylum Actinomycetota; class Actinomycetes; order Streptomycetales; family Streptomycetaceae; genus Streptomyces; species Streptomyces antnestii. Next base: position 111,669 of record NZ_RZYA01000009.1, on the reverse strand, counting down.
CCGGCCCGATGATCACCCTGACGGTCGCGTTGGAGGCGCAGTACGAACTGTGGGCGCCCGATGGCTCCGTGCGCTTCGTCGACGCCCTCGACTTCGTCACGGGCGACCACCGCAACGTTCTCGCCCCCGGGGAGATCCTCCGACGCATCACCATTCCGGAGCACGCGCTGCGCAAACGCACCGCGCACCGTCGCTTCACGCTGACCCGGCTCGGCCGTTCGACGGTGTTCCTCGTCGGCACGCAACGGCTGGGAGCGAACGACCTGTTGCTCACCATCACCGCCGGCACCACGCGGCCGGTCCGCATCGCCTTCGACTCCCTGCCCGATGTCCGAACCCTGCGGCAGAGCATCGACGCCGTGCCGGCCGACGTCTGGTTCGCCGATCCCAACGGAACCCCTGACCACCGGCGGCATCTGACACGGCATTTCGCCGAAGAGATCTGCCGCGAACTCGCGGCTGGGGACCTGGCATGAGCTACCTCGTGAACGGCAAAGAATTCGACCGGGAGCCGGCCCCCGGCCAGTGCCTGCGCACCTTCCTGCGCGAACTCGGCCACTTCGGCGTCAAGAAGGGGTGCGACGCGGGCGACTGCGGCGCCTGCACGGTGTGGCTGGACGGCGCACCGGTACACAGCTGCATCACCCCGGCGTTCCGCGCGGACGGCCGCGAGGTGACGACGATCGAGGGCCTTGGACGGCCCGGCGCCCTGCATCCGATGCAGCGGCAGTTCGAGGACGCCCCTGGCTTCCAGTGCGGTTTCTGCACCGCAGGGATGATCATGACGTCGGCGACCTTCACCGAGGATCAGAAGGCGGATCTGCCACGGGCGTTGAAGGGCAACCTCTGCCGCTGCACCGGATACCGGGCGATCGAGGACGCCGTGAAGGGCGTCAGCGCGGTGGAGACGGCAGCGCCGGGCAAGGCCGTCGGGACGAGCGTCGGCGCGCCCGCCGGCCACGACGTGGTGACGGGTCACGCCGAGTTCACCATGGACACGCGGATCGACGGCATGCTGCACCTCAAGGTGCTGCACTCACCCCACGCGCGCGCCCGGATCCTCTCGATCGACAAGAGCGCCGCCCTCGCGGTGCCCGGCGTGCACCGGGTCTACACCTGGGAAGACGTCCCCCGCAGACGCTTCAGCACGGCGATCCACACCGACCACCTGGTCGACCCGGACGACACCTACGTCCTCGATGACACGGTCCGCTTCGCCGGCCAGCGTGTCGCCGCGGTCCTGGCCGACACGGTCGGGGCGGCCGAGGAGGGCTGCCGGCGTCTCGTGGTCGAGTACGAGGTGCTGCCGGCGGTGTTCGACCCCGACGCGGCGATGGCCGACGGCGCACCCCAGCTGCACGGCTCCGACGATCCGTTCGTCCGCGACCCCGTCCACAACATCCTCGTCGAACTCCACTCGCACATCGGCGAGGTCGACGCCGGATTCGCCGCGGCCGACGTGATCCACGAAGGCACGTACTTCTCACCGCGGGTGCAGCACGCGCATCTGGAGACTCACGGCTCGATCGCCTGGATGGAGGACGGCCGGCTGAACGTCCGCACCAGTTCGCAGTCACCGTCGATCGCGAAGGTCAAGCTGCAGCACCTGTTCGCGCTGCGCCCGGACCAGCTGAGGGTGTTCTGCAAACGCGTGGGCGGCGGATTCGGCGGCAAGCAGGAGGTGATCGCGGAGGACCTGGTCGCGCTCGCCACCCTGGACACCGGTCGGCCCAGCTGTCTCGAGTACACCCGTGAGGAGGAGTTCACCACGGCCTCGCCGCGGCATCCGATGACCCTGACGGTCAAACTCGGCGCGAAGGCCGACGGAACGCTCACCGCCTTCCAGGTACGCAACGTGTCGAACACCGGCGCCTACGGGAACCACGGCGGCGAAACGCTGTACGCGGGCGGAGCCGCCGTCATGATCTACCGCTGCCCCAACAAGAAGTACGACGCGTACTCCGTCTACACGAACACCGTGCCGAGCGGGGCGCTGCGAGGTTACGGGATGACGCAGCCGGCGTTCGCCGTGGAGTCGGCGATGGACGAACTGGCCCGCGCCCTTCACCTCGACCCGCTGGAACTGCGCCGGCGCAACATCGTTCGGCCGGGTGAGCCCCTGGTCGCGATGCACGACGGCCCCGACGACGTGATCTTCACCGAGGACGGACTCGCCAAGTGCATCGACCTGGTGGGCGACGCACTGGCCCGTACGGCCGACCGGCCGCCTCCCGGCCCGGAGTGGTTCGTCGGAACCGGCGTGGCGAGTTCCCTGCACGAGACCGCGCCCCCGACGGAACACCTCTCCGAGGCCTGGGTCACCCTGGGCGACGATCTCATCTATGAACTGGCCGTCGGGACCGCCGAGTTCGGGGAGGGAACCTCCACGGCCCATGTCCAGATCGCGGCCAACCAGCTGGGCACGACGCCGTCGCGGATCCGTCTGGTGCAGTCCGACACCGACCGCACGGGATTCGACACCGGTGCCTTCGCGAGTGCGGGTCTCTTCGTGGCGGGCAACGCGGTCCTGCGGGCGGCCAATGCCGTGCGCGACCGCATCCTGCACTTCGCCGCGGCGCACACCGGCGTCCATGTCGTGATGTGCACGATGGACGACGACGGTGTCGTCTGCGGCGACCGGCGGGTGTCGCTGGCCGAACTTGTCGCGCTGGCCCGGACGCGTGGAATCCGTTTCACCGCCGCACGCAAGGCATACGGCTCGCCCCGGAGCGTCACCTCGAACACGCAGGGGTTCCGGGTCGCCGTGCACCGCGTGACGGGTGAGATACGGATCCTGTACAGCGTGCAGGCCGCGGACGCCGGGGTAATCATCAACCCGGTGCAGGTCCGGGGACAGATTGAGGGCGGTGTCGCCCAGGGAATCGGCTTCGCGCTGACCGAGAACCATCACGTCGACGACAACGGCGTCATGGTCAATCCGAACCTCCGGAACTACCGCATCCCCGCCTACGCCGACATCCCCCGTACCGAGGTCCTCCTGGTGGACTCGGCGGATTCGGTGGGGCCCATGCGGGCGAAGGGGATGGCGGAGTGCTGCATCAACCCGGTGGCTCCCGCACTCGCGAACGCGGTGCATGACGCCACGGGCGTCCGCTACCGCGCACTGCCGCTGACTCCGGAACGCATTTACGGCCGACTCCCCGCGGAGCAGTCGGTGTCGGCGGGTTGAGCCACCATGAACACCGGAAAGAACGTAGCCGCCGCGGCGACGGCGATCATCGGCCAGAAGGTCCTGCCCGGGATGGACCGGGAGTTCGAGTCGTGGCAGGAGGACCTCAACGCCGCGGCCGCCTACTACCCGGGTTTCCTCGGCGCCGAGATCTCCCGGCCGACACCGCTGCAACCCGACTGGGTCGTCGTGTACCGGTTCGACTCGGTGGCGCATCTGCAGGCGTGGATCAACAGCGGGACCAGGCAGACGTATCTCGACGTCGGCGCCAAGTACTTCGACGGTCCGGCGACCCAGCAGGTGGTCAGCAGCGGCACCCAGTCACTGGATCCGCTGGTCACCGTGGTGGTCACCCACCGCGTCCACCCGAACCAGGTCGACGACTTCCTCGCCTGGCAGCACCACATGGTTCAGGAGGAGAGCAAGTTCGAGGGGTTTCGCGGGACCGAGCTCTTCCGCCCCATCGAGGGGCTCCAGGAGGAATGGACCACGCTGTACCGCTACGACACCGCCGAGCACCTCGACGCCTGGCTGACGTCGCCCCAACGGCAGGAAATCCTGGCCGAGGGCGAGAAGTTCAGCGACTTCAAGCTGCACACGATCGACAACTCGTTCGGCAGCTGGTTCGCCTTCGAAGGCAACGGCAAGGAGGCGCCGCCGCCGCCCTCCGAGACCAGGACCTCCCTCGCCATCTGGGTCGGCCTGTACCCGACTGTCGTGCTGCTGACGCTCGCCCTGTCCCCGTTGCACATGCCGCTCTGGATCGGCCTGCTCGTGGGCAACCTGCTGTCGAGTCTCATCATGAGTTTCCTGACCATGCCGTACTACGTGAACCCGCTGCTCGGGCGATGGCTGCGGCCACCCCCGAACGAACCGGCGGCAAGAACCAACCTCCGTGGCCTCGGTGTCGTCGCTGTGGTGATGGCCTTCTGGGCTGTCGTCTTCTACCTCGTCACGGTCCGGTTGTGGACGCTGCCCTGATCGGCGACCGCACGGACGGTCGTCGTCAGGGAGGGCCGTGTACAGGTGGGAATTGGCCTGTCTCTGGCATGGCATCAGGAAACTCGGCAATGGGTCGGTGTGAGTCCTGAAACACCCGGGGACAGCTGACCGAAGATGCGAAGCGTTGTAGTCTCCGGAGAACGCCCTTGACCTGCAAAAAAGCAGGCAGGGAGCAGAAGAATCGGGAGTTTCTCCGTGTTTCGTACAATGTTCAAATCCAAGATCCACCGTGCCACCGTGACCCAGGCCGACCTGCACTACGTCGGGTCCGTCACCATCGATCGTGATCTGCTGGACGCCGCCGATCTGCTGCCCGGTGAGCTCGTCCACATCGTCGACATCGACAACGGCGCCCGTCTGGAGACGTACGTCATCGAGGGGGAGCGGGGGAGCGGTGTCATCGGGATCAACGGTGCGGCCGCCCATCTCGTGCACCCCGGTGACCTGGTGATCATCATCAGTTACGCTCAGGTCGACGACGCCGAGGCGCGTGTCCTGGAGCCCAAGGTCGTGCACGTGGACCGGGAGAACAGGATCGTGGCCCTGGGCGCCGACCCGTCCGAGCCCGTGCCGGGCGGGGACGCGGAGCGCAGCCCCCAGGCGGTCGCGGCCGGCGCCGTCTGACCGTCCCGCGCAGACACGAGGAGAGCCCATGAGTGACATCGAGATCCGCGACGAGCGTGACAAGGGCCTCCTCGTGGCCCACGCGGCGGGTGAGCCCGAAGGGGCCGCCCTCGGATACGTCCAGTACTTCGTCCTCGACGCGCCCGAGGCCGCCCTCGTGCCGGTGCACACCATCGTGGAGCCCGAGAACGAGGGCCGGGGCATCGCGGGGTCTCTGGCCCGCGAGCTGTACGCCATGGCGGCCCGCGAGGGCGTCGCCGTAGCACCCCTGTGCCCGTTCGTCTCGAAGTGGGCCGCACGGCACCCGGGCGAGGCGCCCGTCGCCTCGCCCGAGCTGATGAAGGCCGCGAAGCTGGCGCTCGCCGCCGACCCGGCCAAGTGGTGACCGCATGACACTCGCGTTGCTGCACACCTCCCCGGCCCACATTCCCGTCTTCGACGCGCTGCGGGACACCGACCACCCCGGGCTCGTCCTGCGCCACTTCGTGGACGAGGGCCTCCTCGAACGGGCGCGGGCCGAGGGGCCCGACGCCGTCACCGAAGACGTGCGTGCCCACCTCGCCGCCGCGGCGGCCGAAGGGGCGGGCTCCGTTCTCTGCACCTGCTCGACCATCGGCGCCGTCGCCGAGGCGCAGTCCGCCGCCGTCGGCGTCCCCGTCCTGCGCGTGGACCGGCCCATGGCCGCCGCCGCCGTCGCCGCAGGGCGGAACGTGGCCGTGGTCGCCACCGTGGCCAGCACCCTGGCGCCCACCGTCGCCCTCGTCGAGGAGGAGGCGGCCCGCGCCGGCCGGCCGGTCGAGGTGACCACCCTGTTCGTCGAGGGTGCCTGGGACCGCTTCCAGGCCGGTGACCTCGACGGCAGCGCGGACCTGGTGGCCACCGCGGTGGACGCCCTGGACGGCGTCGACGCCGTCGTGCTCGCCCAGGCGTCCATGGCGCCCGCCGCCGAACGGACCACCACGCACGTCCCCGTACTCTCCAGCCCCCGCCCCGGTCTGCGGGCGGCGGTTCGCAACACGGCCTACGCTGAGTCGAGTTGATCCGGCGAACCGCGTGACCGAGGGAGCGAGGAGAGCGAGATGGCCCAGGACGACAACGGCACCGGCACCGGCACCGTGATCAGCCCCACGAGCTGGGTGGCCGACCAGGCCCGCCTCTACGAGGAGTCCGGCGGCACCGAGGGCACCACCATGCAGGGCGCGCCCTGTCTGCTGCTCGACTACCGGGGGCGCCGCACGGGCCAGTGGCGGCGCACCGTCCTGATCTACGACCGCGACGGCGACGACTACCTGATCGTCGCCTCGTACGGCGGCTCCGACCGGCACCCCCAGTGGTACCTGAACATCCAGGCCGACCCGGAGGTCCGGCTGCGCGTCGGGACGGAGCGGTTCGCCGCCCGCGCCGAGACCCTGTCGCCGCAGGAGAAGGCCAGGGTGTGGCCCCATCTGGTGGAGCTCTTCGCCCCGTACGAGGGGTACCAGAAGACGACCGAGCGGGACATTCCCGTCGTACGCCTCACCCGTATCGAGGGCTGAGCGCCGGGCGGGTCGGGGACGGTCGGGGAATGGACCCGGCGGGCGTGGGCACGCGTGCCGGTAGACAGTGGCAGGGGCCGGTTCACGCCCCGCCGGAGCGCGGCCGGCCTCCGACCCTCTGGAGGAACGAACCGATGACTCACCCCTTCCCCCCCGACCCCGCCACCCCACCCACACCGGGGCCCGACGTCCCCGACCCCGGGCCGTTCCCCGACCCGATCCCGACGCCGCCGCCCCCCGCTCCGAAGCCCTCGCCGCCGCCGGTCCCGGGCCCGCCGAACCCGGACCCGGAACCGGCACCTCCCGAGCCCCAGCCGTCACCCATGTAGACGCGGGGCCGACACGAGAGACAGACGCGGGGACAGACGCAGGGGGCAGACGCGGGACGCGACGAACGGGCAGAACTCCTTTCGGACGCTACGCCGGCACCTCGGACCGGTCGCCGCCCCACAGCGTGTGGAACGCGCCGTCGCGGTCCGTGCGGCGGTATGTGTGCGCCCCGAAGAAGTCCCGCTGGCCCTGCGTGAGCGCGGCCGGCAGACGGTCGGCGCGCAGCGCGTCGTAGTACGCGAGTGCCGCGGCGAAGCCCGGTGCCGGTACACCCTCGACCGTCGCGGCGACCAGGACGGCACGCCAGTCGTCCTGCGCCGCGCCGATCTCCCCGGCGAACGTCTTGTCCGCCAGGAGGCTCGGCAGGTCGGGCCGGGCGTCGTACGCGGCGGTGATCCGGTCGAGGAACGCGGCCCGGATGATGCATCCGCCGCGCCAGATCGAGGCGACGGCGCCCAGGTCGATGTCCCAGCCGTACGCCTCGCTGCCCGCCGCGATCTCGTGGAAACCCTGCGTGTACGACACGATCTTCGACGCGTACAGGGCCTGCTCGACGCGGTCGGCGAAGGCCGCCGCCTCCGGCTCGCTCAGCGCGGTCGGCGTCGGGCCCGCCAGGTCCTTCGACGCGGCCCGCAGGTCCGCGTGCCCGGACAGTGAGCGCGCGAAGACGGCCTCGGCGATGCCCGACACCGGGACGCCCAGGTCGAGGGCGATCTGCACGGTCCAGCGCCCCGTGCCCTTCTGCCCCGCCTCGTCGACGACCACGTCCACGAAGGGCTTGCCCGTCGCCGCGTCCACGTGCGACAGGACCTCGGCCGTGATCTCGATCAGATACGAGTCGAGCCGGCCGGTGTTCCACTTCCGGAAGATGCCGGCGATCTGCGCGGGGGAGTAGCCCGCCACGTCGCGCAGGAGCTGGTAGGCCTCGCCGATGAGCTGCATGTCGGCGTACTCGATGCCGTTGTGGACCATCTTCACGAAGTGGCCGGCGCCGTCCGGGCCGACGTGCGTCACGCACGGGGCGCCGTCCTTGGCCTTCGCGGAGATCTTCTCCAGCATCGGGCCGAGCGCGGCGTACGACTCCTCGCTGCCGCCGGGCATGATGCTCGGCCCGTTCAGGGCGCCCTCCTCGCCGCCGGAGACGCCCGTGCCGACGAAGTGGATGCCGCGCTCGCGCAGTGCGCGCTCACGGCGCCGGGTGTCGGCGAAGTGCGCGTTGCCACCGTCGACGATCATGTCGCCGGGTTCCAGGAGCGGCGCGAACTCCTCGATCACCGCGTCCGTGGGGTCACCGGCCTTGACCATGATCACCAGGCGGCGCGGGCGTTCGAGCGCGGCGACGAACTCCTCGGCGGTCTCGGTGGGGACGAAGTCGCCCTCGCCGCCGAACTTTGCGACCAGGTCGTGCGTGCGGGACGCGGTGCGGTTGTGCAGGGCGACCGTGTAGCCGTTCCTGGCGAAGTTGCGGGCGAGGTTGCGCCCCATGACAGCGAGCCCCGTGACGCCGATCTGGGCTGAAGTGCTCATGCCTGTCGCTCCTGAAGTAGAAGGGGATCGTTCCTGAGATGAGGAGTGGTCGTTCCTGAGATGAGGAGTGGTCGTTCCTGCGGTGAGGAGTGGTCGTTCTTGTTCATTTGTAGCGTGGTGAGGCGTAGCGTGACGTTTCGACGCGCCTCTCCGGGGTCTGTACGAAGGAGCCGCCCGTGCCTCACTTCGACCTGCCGCTCGACGAACTGCGCACCTACCGGCCGACATTGGCGCCACCCGAGGACTTCGACACGTTCTGGGAGAAGACCCTGGCCGAGGCGCGGGAGCACGACCTCGACGCGACGTTCACTCCGGTCGACGTGCCGCTCCCCGCGGTCGACATCCTCGACGTCACATACGCCGGATTCGGCGGGCAGCCGGTCAAGGGCTGGCTCGTCCTGCCCGCGGGAACGACCGTGCCCCTGCCCGCCGTGGTCGAGTACATAGGCTACGGAGGCGGCCGCGGCCTGCCCCACACGAACCTGATGTGGGCCGCCGCCGGCTTCGCGCACTTCGTGATGGACACCCGGGGGCAGGGGTCGGGCGGCAGGGTGGGCGACACCCCCGACCCGGTCGGCAGCGGGCCCGCGCACCCCGGCTTCATGACGCGCGGCATCGAGGACCCGCACGACTACTACTACCGGCGCGTCTTCACCGACGCCGTGCGCGCCGTCGAGGCGGCCCGCTCGCACCCGCTGGTCGACGCCTCGCGCGTCGCCGCGATCGGCGGCAGCCAGGGCGGCGGCATCACGATCGCGGTCGGCGGCCTCGTGCCCGGCCTCGCCGCCATCGCGCCCGACGTGCCGTTCCTGTGCCAGTTCCCGCGCGCCGCCACCCTCACCGAGCGCCACCCGTACCGCGAGATCGCGCTCTACCTCAAGGCGCACATCGGCGCCGACGATCAGGTCTTCCGCACGCTCTCCTACTTCGACGGCGTGCACTTCGCGGCCCGCGGCACGGCGCCGGCCCTCTTCTCGGTGGCCCTGGAGGACGAGACCTGCCCGCCCTCCACGGTCTTCGCGGCGTTCAACTCCTATGCCGGGCAGGACAAGACGATCAAGGTGTACACCTTCAACGACCACGAGGGCGGCGGCCCCTTCCACCAGGCCGCACAGCTCGACTGGCTGCCGGCCCGCCTGCGCGGCTGACGCGCGAACTGCGCCTGAGAGAAGCTCTCTTGGTCCGGTTCGACCGCTCGCGGCACGCCTTTGCAGGTCTTGTGATCAGTACGTCGGAGCCGCTAACTTGCCGCTCCTGACGCGTGTCCGAGGGGGCTTCCATGGCCGTACACGGCCGGCATCGCCGGTATCAGCCGAACCGGATCAACCGGGCATCGCTCACCGTCACGGCGGGCGGCGCGGGCATGGCGATCCCCCTCATCGGCGCGGGGGCGGCGCACGCGGCCGACGTGAACACCTGGAACAAGGTCGCGGCCCACGAGTCCGCCGGCCTCACCCGGGGCGGCGAGGCCCACGTCAAGGGCATCACGAACGCCAAGGGCATCAAGAACGTCAAGCCCGAGGTCACCCCTCAGTCGACGGCGGGCACGGCCGAGATGTACACCGTCGTCAGCGGCGACACGCTCTCCACCATCGCCGAGTCCCATGAAGTACCGGGCGGCTGGCGGCCGTTGTACGAGACGAACCGCCGCACCATCGGCGCGGACCCCGACCTCATCCTGCCGGGACAGCGGCTCGCCCTCCACCCCTCGGCCACACCGCGTGACCCCGCTCCCCACCGGAGTGACCGGCCCGCCGGGAAGACGGCAGGCCACCGTCACAGCCGCACCGACACGCCCGCGCCGAGCGGGCAGCGGACGGGGAAGCCGGCCACGGCCCACGACGTCACCGCCCCCGTCACGGCGAGGATCGGCACCCCGTACCACGCGACGGGTTCCTCCTGGTCGAAGGGCTACCACACGGGCGTCGACTTCGCCGTGTCCACCGGCACCACCGTCAGGGCCGTCGCCGCCGGCCACGTCGTCTCTGCGGGCTGGGGCGGCTCGTACGGCTACGAGGTCGTGATCCGGCACGCCGACGGCAAGTACACGCAGTACGGGCATCTCTCGGCGCTGAGCGTCAAGGCGGGGCAGCGGGTCGTCGCGGGCCAGCGCATCGCCCGCTCCGGCTCCACGGGCAACAGCACGGGCCCGCATCTGCACTTCGAGGTGCGGACGGGGCCCGGCTTCGGTTCCGACATCGACCCGCTGGCGTACCTGCGGGCGCACGGCGTCAGGATCTGATGCGGTCGTCGCGGGGCCGGGGCCACTCGTCGTAGTGGCCGGTCCGGCCCTTCTTGTGGCCGCGGCGGAACGCGGTGTCCCGCGCGAGGGCGTCGACGCGCCGGGTCAGCGGCTCTTCGCCGGTGACCGTGCGCGACGACGTGGTGAGCGGCTCTTCGTCCGTGACCGTGCGCGACGACATGGTGAGCGGCTGGGCGGGCATCGCCGCGACGACTTGCTCTCCCGCCGTCCGACGGTCTCCGCTGATCCGCTCGGTGGTCAGCAGGATCAGGCCGCCCGCGGCGACGACACCGCAGCCGAGCGCGAGCGCCGTGCCGGTCGCGCCGTAGCGGAACGACTCACCGAACAGCGTGAGCCCGACCGCCGCCGCGACCACCGGGTTCACCACCGTCACCGTCGCGAGCGGCGCCGCGAGGCCCGCGCCCCGGTACGACGCCTGGGACAGGAGCAGGCCCGACGCGGCCAGGACCGCGATCACCACGAACGTCGGGAACGTCGCCAGCGAGCCGTCCTCCGTCCACTCCACCGCCACGGACTTCGTGAACACCGACGCGATGCCGAACGCGACACCGGCCGCCCCCGCGAGCAGCACGCTGCGCACCACGGGATGACGGTGCACGGCGTGGGCGAGCGTCATCAGGGCGAGGATCGTGCCGCCGGTCACGACGGCCACGAGGAGCCGCTCCCCGCCCTCGAAGTTCTTCTCGGACGCCGGTCCCGTGAGGGACAGCAGCCCGGCGAGACCCACCGCCGCCATGATCGCCCCGCGCCAGGCCGTGGCACCCGCCCCGCGGTGCACGAACAGGGCCGCCATCGGCAGCGCGAACACGATGGTCAGCGCGCCCAGCGGCTGCACGAGGCTCAACGGCCCGTAGGCCAGGGCCGCCACGTGCAGAAACGCGCCCAGGCCGTTGAGCACGACCGCGCACCACCACACCGGGCGGCGCAGCGGCGCGTACGTGTGCTCGGGCGTGGCCACCGCGACCCGCTCCTGCAGGATCGCCCCGCCCGCGTACGCGATCGCGGACATCACGGAAAGCAGCACGGCCAGCGTGAGTGCGCTCATGAGGGGCTCCCCACTGCGCGGCGCACCCCGCGGCGCGGCGGACGATCCAGTTCCATACCTCTACGATCTCTCTTTCCGGCGCTCCCGTCGTCGTACCTGAGCACGCACCGGGTCCTACTGCCGATGGAGTACGAACCCGTGCCGGCCCTCCACCCGGTGGGGGAGCCGCCGCGCACCCCACCCGTGACCTGCGGACGCCTACTTGCTGTACTGAGGCCGTGACAGCACCCATCGACCTGCGCGAACTCGGTACCCTCGGGCCATTTTTCGCTCTGCGTGACGCGAGTTGCGCGGAGAGTGGCCTGGTGACTCTGGGGCGTGCCTATCAGACCGGCGCCGTCGACCGCGACCCCCTCGGGTTCCGTGTCGGGAAGGTCGCGCGGGCACTCTCCGTGGCCGAGGAACGCGTCGCCGTGTCCGTGGCCCAACTCGGGCTCGCGGCACGCCTTTGGTCGGTGTCGCTCGGCAGCGCCGCCCTCTTCGGGCGCGTCCCGGATCTCGACCCCGCGCTGCTGCGCTGGGACCCGGACGCGAGCGCGCCCGACGACCTGTTCCTGGCCGCCGGCCCGCGAGACCTCCCGGCCGACGGCGCGAGCCTGCGCGCCCTCGTCCTGGACCGCCACCTGGAACCGCTGTCGGCCGCGCTGCGCGCCCGCCACCGCGTCTCGGCACCCCTGCTGCGCGGCAACGCGGGCTCCGCCCTCGCCGGCGCCGCCCGGGAGATCAGCCGCTGGGCACGGCGCGCCGGACGCTCCGACATCGCCGCCCGCGCCCGCCTCCTCACCGCCGAACTCTTCGAGGACCCGCGCCTCGCCGGGACCGGCACGCGCACCGGATCCGCCTTCCGCCGCACGAGCTGCTGCCTCTACTACCGCGTCCCCGGCGGCGGACTCTGCGGCGACTGCTGCTTCGAGCGGCCACCGCAGCACTCTTCCCCACCGGCCGCTTCTGGGTGACCATGAAGGAGCGCCGGGAACGTACGGACGACGGGGGTTCTGCATGAGAGTAGGGCTGCTGACCCGGGAGTACCCGCCGGACGTCTACGGCGGAGCGGGCGTCCATGTCGAGTTCCTGGCAAGGGAGTTACGCCCACTGGTCGACCTCGACGTGCACACGTGGGGCGAGGGCGGCGCCGAGGGGCTGCGACGCCACCGCGCCTGGCAGGCCCTCGACGGGGCGAACGACGCACTGCGCACCTTCTCCGTGGACCTGTCCATCGCCGCCGCCCTCGAAGGCCGCGAACTCGTCCACTCCCACACCTGGTACGCCAACCTCGCGGGCCACCTCGGCAAGCTGCTGCACGGCATCCCGCACGTGGTCACCGCCCACTCCCTCGAACCCCTGCGCCCCTGGAAGGCCGAGCAACTCGGCGGCGGATACGCCCTGTCGGGCTGGGCGGAACGCACCGCGGTCGAGGCGGCCGACGCCGTCATCGCCGTCTCCGGAGCCATGCGCGACGACATCCTGGCCTGCTACCCGGCGATCGACCCGGCGAGGGTCCGCGTCGTCCACAACGGCATCGACTCCGCCCTCTACCGCCCCGACCCCGCCACGGACGTCCTCGACCGCATCGGCGTCGACCAGGACCGCCCGTACGTCGTCTTCGTCGGACGTATCACGCGGCAGAAGGGCGTTCCTCATCTGCTGAGGGCGGCCAAGGCGCTCGATCCGTCGGCGCAGCTCGTGCTGTGCGCCGGGGCACCCGACACTCCCGCCATCGGGCAGGAATTCCGCACTCTCGTCGACGAGTTGCGCGCCACACGGGACGGCGTCCACTGGATCCCGCAGATGCTGCCCCGTACCGAAGTGGTCCAACTCCTCACCCACGCGAGGGCGTTCGTCTGCCCGTCGGTGTACGAGCCCCTCGGCATCGTCAACCTGGAGGCGATGGCGTGCGGCACCGCCGTCGTGGCCTCGGCGGTCGGCGGCATCCCCGAAGTCGTGGACGACGGGGCGACGGGACTCCTCGTGCCCTACGAGGAACGGGACCCGGACACGTTCGAGAGCGGGCTCGCGCAGGCTCTGAACCGCCTGGTGGACGATCCCGCCGAGGCGGCCCGCATGGGCGCCGCCGGCCGCGAGCGCTCACGGCGCGAGTTCGGCTGGGACACCGTGGCCCGGCGCACGGCCGACGTGTACGACGAGATCCTCAAGGCGAGGTAGACCACAGAGGGAGGTAGACCTCGGAGCGAGGTAGGCCTCAGGGCCAGGTATTCCTCGAAGCGACAGAGAACCTCAAGGTGAAACTGGGGGCTGGGATGCGCGGTGGACCTTCGGTGCTCGGGATCGTACTGGCCGGCGGTGAGGGCAAGCGGCTGCTGCCCCTCACCGCGGACCGGGCGAAACCGGCGGTCACGTTCGGCGGCACGTACCGCCTCGTCGACTTCGTCCTCTCCAACCTCGTCAACGCGGACATCCTGCGGGTCTGCGTCCTGACCCAGTACAAATCGCACTCCCTCGACCGGCACGTCACGACGACCTGGCGCATGTCGAGCCTGCTCGGCAACTACGTCACCCCCGTGCCGGCCCAGCAGCGCCTCGGCCCCCGCTGGTACCTCGGCAGCGCGGACGCCATCCTGCAGTCACTGAACCTGGTGCAGGACGAACAGCCGGACTACATCGCGGTGTTCGGCGCCGACCACGTGTACCGCATGGACCCGCGCCAGATGCTCAAGCAGCACATCGAGAGCGGCGCGGGCGTCACCGTCGCGGGCATCCGCGTACCCCGCGCGGACGCCTCGTCGTTCGGCGTCATCACCCCGGCGGGCGACGGCACACGCGTGGACCGCTTCCTGGAGAAGCCCGCCGACCCGCCCGGCATCCCGGGCTCGCCGCACCAGGTCTTCGCCTCGATGGGGAACTACATCTTCACGACGAAGACGCTGATCGACGCGTTGCAGCAGGACGCGGAGATGCCCAACTCCGTTCACGACATGGGCGGTTCCATCCTGCCGATGCTCACGGACCGGGGCGTCGCCCAGCTCTACGACTTCGAAGGCAACCACGTGCCCGGCGAGACGACCCACGAGCACGGCTACTGGCGGGACGTCGGCACCCTCGACGCGTACTACGAGGCCCACCTCGACCTGCTCTCCGACAAGCCCGCCTTCAACCTCGACAACCGGCGCTGGCCCATCTACACCCACCCCGGGCAGCTGGCCCCCGCCAAGTTTCTCGCCGGCGGCATCGCGGGTCAGTCGATCGTCAGCCCGGGCTGCGTCATCCGCGGGCAGGTCACCCGTTCCGTCCTCTCCCCGGGCGTCACCGTCGAGGAGGGCGCCGTCGTCCAGGGCTCCGTCCTGCACGACAACGTCCGGATCGGCAGGGGCGCCGTCGTGCGCGGAGCCGTCCTCGACAAGAACGTGGACGTCCCGCCGGGAGCGACCATCGGCGTCAACCCGGAGCGGGACGCGGAGCTGTACACCGTCTCCAAGGGTGGCGTGATCGCGCTCGGCAAGGGGCAAGTGGTCGCCGGCTGACGCGAGTCGACAGCTGTGGGGTGGGGTGGCGGTCCCGGCCGCCGCCCGTGCCCCGCTCACCCACCCACGCCCCGCTCACCCACACGCGCGTACGCCTCATCCGACACGTCCGCAACTCTTGACTCGTCCGCGCATGCGCCAGAAGAATGACCGCGCTGCGTCGTGACAACGTTGTCCAGAACCCCGCCAGAACTTGCCAGAACTCACCAGAACTCGCCAGAACTCCGGGACTTCACGATTCGAGGAGGCGGTCTCGCCATGAGATGGACCCAACGGCTGCGCGGAGCGGGGACGGCGGTGGCGGCCGCCGCGCTCCTGGGCGGGGCGCTCGCCGTGCCGTCGGCCCAGGCGGCGGACCCCGGCCCCGGCCGGCTCACCGACCTCGTCAACCCGTTCATCGGCACCGAGAACGAGGGCAACACCTACCCGGGCGCCGCCGTGCCGTTCGGCATGGTCCAGTTCTCGCCCGACACCGGGCACAACACCGGCTACGACCACTCCCAGAACCACATCCGCGGCTTCTCCACCGTGCACCTGTCCGGCGTCGGCTGCGGCCTCGGCGGCGACCTGCCCGTACTGCCCACCACGGGCGACATCACGACGACGGACTACGCCAAGTACGCGGCCGAGTTCAGCCACGACGACGAGAAGGCGAGCCCCGGCTCGTACAAGGTCGGCCTGAAGACGGGCATCGAGGCCGAGCTGACCGCGACGAAGCGCACCGGTGTGCAGCGCTACACCTTCCCCGCCACCGACAAGGCCAACGTCCTCGTCAACGCGGGCCAGTCGCTCCACAAGACCCTGCGCACCAAGGTCGAGATCCTCGACCGCCGCACCGTGCGCACGGCCATCACCGGCAGCGGCTTCTGCCAGGACACCAAGCCGTACACGGTCTACACGATCACCCGTTTCGACCGGCCCTTCACCACCTCGGGCACGTGGAAGGGCGACACCGTCACCGAGGGCTCCAGGGAGTCGGCGGCCGGCGGCGAACGCAGCGGCGCGTTCCTGCGCTTCGACACGACGAAGGACCGCACGGTCGAGGCGACCACGGCGATCTCGTACGTCGACGCCAAGGGCGCCGCGCTCAACCTCCGCTCCGAGGGCGGCCGTTCCTACGACCGCGTCGAGCAGGCGGCGCAGGCCGCCTGGGAGGACCGGCTCGAGGACGTCAAGGCGCAGGGCGGCAGCGACACCCTCCGGCGCACCTTCTACTCGTCCCTCTACCGCTCGTTCCTCGCGCCGAACATCGGCAGCGACGCCGACGGCCGCTACACCGGCTGGGACCAGAAGATCCACCGGGCCAAGGGCTACACGTACTACCAGAACTGGTCCCTGTGGGACACCTACCGCACCCAGGCCCAGCTCCTGTCGCTGCTCGCGCCGCGCGAGTCCCGCGACATGGCGATCTCCGTCATCAAGATCGACGAGGAGAGCGGCTGGCTGCCCAAGTGGGGCTACGGCACGGTCGAGACGAACATCATGACCGGCGACCCGGTCACCCCGTTCCTCACGAACGCCTACCAGCAGGGGCTGCTCAAGGGATCCGAGGGCTACGCGGAGCAGGCGTACCGCGCGCTGAAGAAGAACGCGGACGGGGTGCCGCCCGCCGACTCGGCGCCGGTGGGCCGCGAGGCCAACAAGGAGTACATCGCCGGCGGCTTCGCGCCCTACGTCAAGAACCGCGCCCATGTGAAGCCGGGCGACTCCGACTACGACCACGGCGCCTCCGCGACCCTGGAGTACGCGCTGTCCGACGCGATGCTCGGGCAGATGGCGAAGGACCTGGGCCACGAGGACGACGCGGCGCGGTACACGCGGAGGGCGCAGAACTACCGGAAGATCTTCGACAGTTCGACCGGCTTCTTCCGCGCGCGGGACGCCGCCGGGAACTTCACGGGCCCGGCCGACCCCGCCAGGAGCGAGGGCTTCCACGAGGGCACGTCGTGGCAGTACCAGTGGCTGGTCCCGCAGGACCTGCCCGGCATGGTCGGCCTGATCGGCGGCACGAAGGCGGCCAACGACCGCCTGGACTCCTTCTTCGCCTACGACCAGCTGGTGAAGGACCCGGCGAGGACGGCCCGTGAGGTGTGGGTCAACGGCCCTTACGACTACTACAACGCGGACAAGTACAACCCGCAGAACGAGCCCGACCTGATCGCGCCCTACACGTACCTGTCGACCGGTCAGCCCTGGAAGACGACCGACGTGGTGCACGGCGCGCTGACCCTGTTCACGGACACCCCGACCGGCATGACGGGGAACGACGACCTGGGCACGATGTCCGCCTGGAACGTCCTGTCGTCGATCGGCGTCTTCCCGGTCCAGCCCGGCACGGACACCTGGGGCCTCTCGACGCCCGTCTTCGAGCGGGTCGACCTGACCCTCGACCGGCGGTACTACCCCGGGGGGCACCTCACCGTGAAGGCTCCGGGGACGTCGGACTCGGCGCGGTACATCCAGTCGGCCCAAGCCGACGGGACCGCTTTCGGGAAGACGTATCTGACGACGGACGACATCCGCGGGCTGCGGGTGCTGTCCTTCACGGTCGGCGACAAGCCGTCCGCCTGGGGCACGTCGGCCGACGCGGCACCGCCCGCGCTGCGGTAATCGCCGCCCGCGCTGCGTAGTAGCCGCCGAAGCAGCGGACGCGGCGTCACATGCGCCACCTACGCACCATCAGACCCGCCTCTTCACCGAAGAGGCGGGTCTTAATCTGTTGTTTACTGTGCGTAGCTTGATCGTACTTGACCGTAATCACTGGACAACGGTTGACTGCCCTCATCCCGTCGTCGACGTGAGAGCGGCCTCAGTGAAGTCTCAGCACTCGCAGCAGTCCCAGCACTCTCGGCCCACGCAGAGCCCGGACCTCCTCGCACCACTCGACCTGGCGTTCTGGAACATCGAGACCGCCGAACACCCCATGCACCTGGGCGCGTTGGGGGTGTTCGCCGCGGGGTCGCCCGGCGACGCCCAGCACGCCGCGGAACTCCTCGCCGCCCGGGCCGCCGGCGTTCCCGGCCTGCGGATGCGCATCAGGGGGGTGCGGATCCCCGTCGGCGGCGCGGCCCGGGAGCCCGTCCCCGACTTCGACCCGCTCGGCCACGTACAGCTCGCGCAGCCCACCGCCGACTTCCACGCGGCGGCCGGCGCCCTCATGGAGCGCCCCCTCGACCGGGCCAGGCCCCCCTGGGAGGCCCACGTCCTGCCGGGCGCCGACGGCACCTCGTTCGCCGTCCTGTTCAAGTTCCACCACGCGCTGGCCGACGGACTGCGGGCGCTCACGCTCGCCGCCGGCGTCATGGACCCGATGGACCTGCCCCCCTCCCGCCCCGCGCCCGCCCCCGAGGCGCCCCGCGGCCTGCGGCTGCCGTTCCCCGGCATGCGCGACCTCCGGCTCGGCGACCTCGACCCGCGCAAGCTGCCCGGCCTCGTGCGGGAGAGCGCGTCCAGCGCCGTCACCGCGCTCGACATCGGCGCCTCCGTCGTCCGCGCCACCCTGGACGTGCGCTCCTCACCCGCCTTCTCCTCGCACCCCACGGGCACCCGGCGCACCGAGGGCGTCGTCCTCGAACTCGACGACGTGCACCGGGTCCGCAAGTCGGTCGGCGGCACCGTGAACGACGTCCTCATCGCCGTCGTCGCCGGAGCCCTGCGGCGCTGGCTCGACGAACGGGGGGACGGCAGCGAAGGCGTGCGGCCGCGCGCCCTGATCCCCGTGTCGCGGCGACGGCCCCGCACGGCCCACCCCCAGGGCAACCGGCTCTCCGGCTATCTGGTCAAGCTGCCCGTCGACGAGGGCGACCCCCTCGCCCGGCTGCGCTCCGTCCGCCGGGCCATGGACCACAACAAGGACGCGGGCCCCCAGCGCGGCGCGGGCGCCGTGGCCCTGCTCGCCGACCACGTGCCGCCGATCGGCCACCGGATCGGCGGGCCCGTCGTCGCCCAGGCGGCCCGGCTCCTGTTCGACATCCTCGTCACGAGCGTGCCGCTGCCGAGCCTCGGCCTTCGGCTCGGCGGCTGCCCGCTCACCGAGGTCTACCCCCTCGCGCCGCTCGCCCAGGGCCAGTCCCTCGCGGTCGCGGTGTCCACGTATCGGGGGCGCGTGCACTACGGCCTGGTCGCCGACGCGGCGGCGGTCCCCGACCTGGACGTGCTCGCGACCGGGATCCGCGCGGAACTAGCGGACCTGGTGCGGGCGTGCGAGGCGGTGGAGCGGCCCGTCTGACATGAGCGGGTTGCCGTCCGGCGGAAGCGGGCGGGCACGTCTGACGTGAGCGGGCGGCCCGGCGTGTGCCCGGGACCGTCCGGCGGGCCCTCCGACTGCTGTGGATCAAGGTGTCGATCAAGGTGTGGATCAAGGTCCGGGGCCGGCGCTCCCGGCCGGGTCCGTGAGCGGGATAAACTTCCCACTTGGCGGAGTGTCGACGGGGGTCGTAAGGTTCCGCCTTTTGGGAGCATCCGCGGTCACTCACAGCACGCCGCGGTCCGAGTGACACGAGGAACGCAGCGGCATGACGATGACAGAGGACACCCCGACGGGCGCCACGGGTGCCACGGTGGCGCCCGAAGGGCCGGAGTCGTTCGGCCCCGGGATCGACCCGGAGCGGCTCGCCGTCTGCCTGAGCGTGCTCGACGAGCTCGACAAGCTGGACGTCGACCACCCGGACGCGATCCAGGTCAGGCGCGCCACCGCCGGGATCTACCGGACCGTGAAGCAGCGCCGCCGCCAGGATCGCCGCGCCGCGAAGACCGCCCACGACAAGGCCGTCACCGAGGCGACCGCGACCGGCTCCGCCGAGCGCATCGACGACGAGACCGAGGGCCTCCTGCCGTCCTCGCGCGTCGAGGAGGGCAAGCTCGCCGGGATACTCCAGCGCCCGCGCTCCTGCTACACCTGCAAGACCCGGTACGTGGAAGTCGACTACTTCTACCACCAGCTCTGTCCCGAGTGCGCGGCCCTGAACCGCGGCAAGCGCGACGTCCGCGCCGACCTCTCCGGCAAGCGCGCCCTGCTCACCGGCGGCCGCGCCAAGATCGGCATGTACATCGCGCTGCGCCTGCTGCGTGACGGCGCGCACACGACGATCACCACGCGGTTCCCCAAGGACGCCATCCGCCGCTTCAAGGCGATGGACGACTCGGCGGACTGGATGCACCGCCTGGAGGTCGTCGGCATCGACCTGCGCGACCCGGCGCAGGCCGTCGCCCTGTCCGAGCAGGTCGCCGAGCAGGGCCCCCTCGACATCCTGATCAACAACGCGACGCAGACGGTACGCCGCCTGCCCACCGCGTACGCCGCCCTCGTCGAGGGCGAGAGCGCGCCCCTGCCGGCCGGTGAGCTGCCCGCCCACCACGTGATCGGAGCGTTCAACTCCGGAGCGGTCGACGGCCTCGCCGCGCTGCCCGCCGGGATCTCCGGCATCGACGCCCAGCAGGTCGCCGACCTCGCCCTGGTCGCGGGCAACGCCTCCGTCGCCCGGCACCGCGACGGCAGCGCCATCGACGCCGGCGGCCTCGTCCCGGACGTCGTCGACAGCAACACCTGGGTGCAGACCATCGAGCAGATCTCCCCGGTGGAGCTCCTCGAGACCCAGCTGTGCAACTACACGGCGCCGTTCATCCTGATCAGCAAGCTGCGCCCGGCCATGGCCGACGCGGCGAAGAAGGCGTCGAGCGGACGCGCCTACGTCGTCAACGTCTCGGCGATGGAAGGCGTCTTCGGCCGCGGCTACAAGGGCGCGGGCCACCCGAACACGAACGCCGCCAAGGCCGCGATGAACATGGTGACGCGGACCAGCGCCCAGGAGATGTTCCAGAGCGACGGCATCCTCATGACCTCGGTCGACACCGGCTGGATCACCGACGAGCGACCGCACTACGACAAGCTGCGCCTCGCCGACGAGGGCTTCCACGCCCCGCTCGACCTGATCGACGGCGCCGCCCGCGTCTACGACCCGGTCGTCCGCGGCGAGGCCGGCGAGGACCTGTACGGCGTCTTCCTCAAGGACTACGCGCCCGGCAAGTGGTAGGACCCCGGCCGGTGGACGGCGTGCGCGGCGCCGCCCGGTGACGCGGCGCGCACCCGCGTACCGCCGTCCACCAGCAGATCCGTACCGGTGACCCAGGACGCCTCGTCCGACACCAGCCAGCGCACCGCCGACGCCACATCCTCTGGTCGCCCGATCCGCCCCAGGGGCAGACCCGCCGCCACGGACTCCCCGGCGCGCTCCCACACGAAGCGCGCCATCTCCGTGCGGACCAGGCCGGGCGACACCGAGTTGACCCGCACCAACGGGCCCAGCTCGCCCGCGAGTTGCTGCGTCAGATGCAGCAACGCCGCCTTGCTCGTGCAGTACGCGCCCAGGTTCCGGCCGACATGTGCCGCGCCCTCCGTGCACACGTTCACGACCGCGCCGCCGTGCTCGGACATCCAGGCCCGCCAGGCGTACTGCACGAGCCGCAGCGCCGCCTCCACATTGACGGTGAACGCCTCGCGCCAGTCGTCCGGATCCGCCTCCATCAGCGGTCCGTACGGCTGGTTCGTCGCCGCGTTGTTCACGACGATGTCCAGGCGCCCGAACGCGTCCATGGCGCGCTCCGTCACCTCCCGCAGATGGGCGGGATCCGCGACGGATCCGGCGAGCCCGGTGGCCTCGGCGCCCAGGGCGCGCAGCGCGTCGACACTCCCGCGCACACCC
This sequence comes from Streptomyces antnestii, assembly GCF_004005495.1. GTDB lineage: Bacteria > Actinomycetota > Actinomycetes > Streptomycetales > Streptomycetaceae > Streptomyces > Streptomyces antnestii. Next base: position 89,973 of record NZ_RZYA01000009.1, on the reverse strand, counting down.
TCCGGGTCACGCGCCGTGACGCACACCCGCGCCCCGGCCTCCGCGAGCGCCACGGCGACGGCGTGCCCGATCCCGCGCGAGGCCCCGGTCACCACGGCCACCCTGCCCGCCAGAGAGCGCTGAGTATCCATGCGCGCAATGTCTCATGACGGGGCGTCAGATGGAGCCGTCAGGAGCGCAGAGAAGGTGTGAAGTCGGTGAAGTGGGCCTGCTCCAGGCTGTTGTGACGGACCCGTTCGGCGATCATCTCCGCCACCGGCCGCCAGTCCTCGAGGACCCCGGCGTCGAGGCCCACGACCTTGCCCGCGTCGTCCGCCTGACGGAGCGTCACCGCGTCCTCGGCGAGCGGGTCCCGGGCGAACGCCGCCGCCTCCGCGGGCGTCATCGGCCCGCCCTGCACCTCCAGCGTCAGCGCGCTCTGCGGCGACAGGCCCCTGGCCGGGTCCGACATGGCGAGGTACCGCTTCGCCGGGACGTGCAGACGGACCAGACGCGCGACCCGCTGCCCGAGCAGCGGGCGTACCGCGTCCGCCGCCGTGTCGGCGTGGCCCGCGTCGTCCCCCGGACGCAGGCGATGGCCGATGTCGTGCACGAGGCCCGCGAGCTGGAGCTCCTTGTCACTGGGCCGGGACCGGCGCAGCAGCGCGGCGGTCTGCAGGGCGTGGTCGTGCAGATCCACGGGGTCGCCGCTGCGGTCGGGGGTGTCCCACGCGCCGCGGCAGGCGTGCAGGAGATCCATCAGCTCGTCGACGGTGCGCAGTTCGACCCGTGTCATGTGTGACTCCTCCCGGGATCAGGATGCCGGTGTCCTGGCAGGACACCATGGTCGCCTTTCGGCGGAGCCAACGGCACGTGAACGGCGCTCACGGCCCGGGGATAGGCTGGCCGCAGGCCGTGATCCCCGCTGGTGGGACGGCCGCGGGACCGAGGAGGAGACGGACACGGATGACACGCCGGCAGCCATCGACGGTGCATGAGCCGACGGACCCGGACGCCGGCCTCGGCGTGCCCGTCCGGCGCCGTGCGGGCCTGCGCGAGCAGGGGCCTGTCGTCGCGGTGGTGGCGCTCGGCGGGGCCATCGGGGCGAGCGCCCGCTACGGCGCCGCACTCCTGTGGCCCACGGCCGCCGGTGCGTTTCCGTGGACGACGCTGTGGGTGAACGCGCTCGGCTGTTTCGTGATCGGTGTGTTCATGGTGGTCATCACCGACGTGTGGGCGGCGCACCGCCTGGTGCGGCCGTTCTTCGGCACCGGCGTCCTGGGCGGCTTCACCACGTTCTCCACGTACGCGGTGGACATCCAGAAACTGTTGGACGGCGGCCGGGTCCGTGCGGGCCTGGTCTATCTCGCGGTGACGCTCCTGGTGGCGCTCGCCGCGGTCTGGCTCGCGGTGGCGCTGGCGCGCCGCGTACTGGCGTGGAGGATGCGATGACACGACTCACGGGCCGCGCCCTGCGGGTGACGGTCTTCATCGGCGAGCACGACACCTGGCACCGCAAGCCCCTGTACAGCGAGATCGTGCACCGGGCGCACAAGGCGGGCCTCGCGGGCGCGAGCGTCTTCCGGGGCATCGAGGGGTTCGGCGCGTCCTCCCTGATCCACACCTCGCGGCTGCTCTCGCTCAGCGAGGACCTGCCGGTGGCCGTCGTGATCGTCGACACCGAGGAGCGGGTCCGCGCCTTCCTGCCCGAGCTCGACGAGCTGGTGTCCGAGGGGCTGGTCATCCTCGACGACTGCGAGGTCATCCGGTACGTGGGCCGCGAGGACGGCGGAACGCGCGCGTGAACTGGCTGCTCGTGATCGCCGGGGCGATGGTCGGCGCGCCCCTGCGCTATCTCACCGACCGGGCCGTGCAGAGCCGGCACGACAGCGTCTTCCCGTGGGGGACGTTCACGGTGAACGTCTGCGGCTGCCTCGCGCTCGGCCTGCTGACCGGCGCCGTCGCCGCGGGCGCCGCCTCGTCGCACGTGCAGCTGCTCGTCGGCACCGGCCTGTGCGGCGCCCTGACGACATACTCGACGTTCTCGTACGAGACCCTGCGCCTCGGCGAGGACGGGGCGCGGATGTTCGCCGTGGCCAACGTCGTGGCGAGCGTCGTCGCCGGACTCGGGGCCGCCTTCGCGGGGGTCTCGCTCGCCGACGCCTTCTGGGGCTGAGCGCCCCCTCGCGTACGTGTCGCGCGAAGAAGGCTGAACGCGACCCCCGTCACGTCCGTACCCTTCCGTACCAACAAGTGGCTCGCCCCGGCGGCGAGTTGACTCCGGTACCGGGAGGACCGCTTGCGACGTATCAACGGGACCGCGCTCGTCATCGCCGCCCTGGTCGCCACCCTGGGCGCCCTGGCCTTCCCGATCTGGTCGTACGCCGACCGCTCGGGCACCGGACAGGCCGACCTGAACGCGGGCAGCGTGGCCACCCCGTGGGGCCCTCTCTCGGCCACCGACCGGGACTTCCTGGTCAAGGTGCGGCTCGCCGGGCTCTGGGAGATACCGGCGGGCCAGCAGGCGATGGAGCGGGCGCCGACGCGGGCCATCAGGGCGGCGGGCGACCATCTCGTCGTCGGCCACACCGACCTCGACGCGCGGGTGCGCTCGGTCGCGGGCCGGCTCGGCGTGGAGCTGCCGAACCAGCCAAATCCGCAGCAGCAGGGCTGGCTCCGGGAGCTGACAGCCGCGCGCGGCAAGGACTACGAGAACAAGTTCGCCAACCTGCTGCGCGACTCGCACGGCAAGGTCTTCGCGCTGGTCGCGCAGGTCCGCCACACCACCCGCAACACGCTGGTGCGCGAGCTGGCCACCGACGCCAACCAGACCGTCCTCGACCACATCACCATGCTGGAGAACACCGGCGACGTGGACTTCGACGCCATCGCGAACGAGGCGGCCGGGACCGCCACCGCCAGTCCCACCGGTCCGCCGCCCCCGGGAGGCGCGCCGCCGCCGCTCCCGAGCCCGGCCGGGCCCTCGGGTTCACCCGTTCTGACGTCCCGGCCGTCGGCCGGGTCCACCACCGACCCGGGGCGATCGATCAACACGGACCGGCCCGAAACCTGGTAGACCGGGATCATTCAGGTGTCATATTGACGGTGGCCGAATAAACCCCCGGTGGCTAACGGTTGTATCTCAGGTTGCGTCCCCATCGAGCGGGACCATGCTCATTTGGTTAGTCTGTAGCAGACGGACAGCACAACGTGGTCCTACCAGTACCCGTGGTCCGTCGCCGGACAGCCCGGTCACCACGGGCCGCCCAAGCAGGAAACCGGCGCCACCGCGCCCGAACCGGTATCGAAAACCAAGCCCGACCGGGCTCCGGACGCCCCGACGGGAAACGCCGGGCCGGCTGCGCCGGAAGGGTTACCCGACACACAAGGAGTGCGCGGTGACACCAGAGAAGACGAATCGCGAGCAGCGTCCCGGCGAACGCAAGGAACGCCCCCGCCGGCGCCCGGAGAAGCTGGGCAGCCTCGACGTCTGGGCCCGTTCGGCCCCGATCAGGCTTGCGGGCTACGAGGACGACCTCGCGGAGCCCCACATCCTGCCGAGCGTCGACTGACCGTCCCCCCGGAAAACGGCTTTCGACGCTGACCGGCCGCGTGCCAGACTCGCGCGCATGCTGATCAGAGACGCCGTCGACAGTGACTGGGCGCAGATCTGGCCGTTCTGGCGGCAGATCGTCGGATCCCGCGAGACCTATGCGTGGGACCCGCAGACCCCCGAGGCGCAGGCCCGGACCCTCTGGATGGGTCCGGGCAAGCGTGTTTATGTCGCCGAGTCCGACGGTGCTGTCGTCGCCTCGGCCTCCGTGAAGCCGAACTATGGCGGGCCCGCCGAGGGCATCGCGAACGCGGGCTTCATGGTCGACCCCGCCCGCGGCGGCCGTGGCATCGGCCGGGCCCTCGCCGAGCACGTGCTGGAGCGGGCGAAGGCCGACGGTTATCGCGGCATGGTGTTCAACGCGGTCGTCGAGACCAACCCCGCCGTCGGGCTCTGGACCTCCCTCGGCTTCACGATCCTGGGCACCGTCCCGGACGCCTTCGAGCACCCCCGGCACGGCCGGGTGGGGCTGCACATCATGTACCGCGCACTGTGACGTCCATGTTCCGCAGCCGCTGACAGCCGTTGACAGCGGCTGACGGGCGACCCTTTTCGGACATTCGTTGGTTCGTGTGCGCTCCGGCAGGTCATCGGATCACTCCCTCAACTTTCCCCTCTGCGCGACCCATTGACGCTTCCACGGCACCCCACCATCATCAGACCTCCGATGAATCCAAGGGTGGAGTGGAATGGCTGAGCACACGATCGACCGTCGCGTCTTCCTCGCGGCCGCCGTCACCACGGTCGTCGCCGTATCGAGTGGCTCCCTGGCCCACGCGGCGACCGGCGGGGCGGCCGGCCCCGCCGAGCCGAACTACCGCATCCCGATCGGTCCCGACGACACCCCCGAGCAGCTGCTCGCCAAGGCGGCCCGCGTGCGGCCGACGAAGCGGCAGATCGCCTGGCAGGAGCTGGAGCAGACCGCCTTCCTGCACTTCGGCGTGAACACCTTCACCGGGCTCGAATGGGGCACCGGCGACGAGGACCCGAACGTCTTCCAGCCGACCGGACTCGACACCGACCAGTGGGCCCGCGCGCTGCGCGACGGCGGGTTCAAGCTCGCCATCCTCACGGTCAAGCACCACGACGGCTTCGTCCTCTACCCGTCCCGCTACACCCGGCACAGCGTCGCGTCGAGCAGCTGGCGCCAGGGCCGGGGCGACGTGCTGCGCTCCTTCGCCGACTCCATGCGCAAGTACGGCATCAAGGTCGGCGTCTACATCTCGCCCGCCGACGAGAACCAGTACGCCGACGGTGTCTACGCCAACGGCAGCAAGCGCTCCACCCGCACCATCCCCACCCTCGTCGACGGCGACGACCGGGCCGGCGGCGACCTGACGACGTTCACGCTCGACGCGACCGACTACGGCGCCCACATGCTCAACCAGCTCTACGAGGTCCTCACCGAGTACGGGCCCGTCGACGAGGTGTGGTTCGACGGCTCGCAGGGCCGCATCCCGGAGGGCAAGGCCGAGACGTACGACTGGGACAGCTGGTATGCCGTGATCCGCGAACTCGCTCCCCAGGCCACCGTGGCCGTGCGCGGGCCCGATGTGCGCTGGGTGGGCAACGAGGGCGGGCTCGCGCGCGAGAACGAATGGAGCGTCATCCCCGTCAAGGACACGGGCAACGGCAGCATCGACTACGCCCTGCACTACTACGCGCCGGACCAGGGCAGCCGGGACGCCCTCGCGCAGTCCCGCTCCGTGGCCCAGTACCTCCAGTGGTGGCCCGCCGAGTGCGACGTCTCGATCAGGCCCGGATGGTTCTACCACGCGGACCAACGGCCCAAGAGCGTCGACCAGTTGGCCGACATCTGGTTCCGGTCCGTCGGCCGCAACTCCGTCCTCCTGCTGAACATCCCGCCGGACAGGAACGGCCTCCTGCCCGCCGCGGACGTGGCGCGCCTCAAGGAGTTCCGCGAACGCATCGACCGCGAACTGCCCGAGGACCTGGCGGCCGGCGCCCGCGTGAGCGACGACGACGAGGGCACCCGCACCGTCGACCTCGGCACCGACCAGGAGGTCGACCGCATCCGGCTCGCCGAGGACATCCGGCACGGCCAGCAGGTCGAGCAGTTCGTCGTCGAGGCACAGGTCGGCGGCGCCTGGACCGAGGTGGCACACGCCGGCACGATCGGCGCGAGCCGCGTCCTGGTCCTGCCGGTGCCGGTCAGGGCCCGCCGATGGCGCCTGCGCGTCACACAGCACCGCAACGACCCGCACATATCGCTGTTCGGCCTCTACCGCTCCCGGGTGTGAGAGGGGGCGGCCCGACCGACGCGGGCCGCCCCACACGCACGCCCCGTCAGGCGGCGGCGTACACCCGCTCGCCGCCCACGAACGTCTCCACGACGCGCGTCGCGCCGATCTCCTCGGCGGGGCCCGCGAACGGGTCCCGGTCGAGCACCACCAGGTCGGCGAGACGCCCCGGCGTGATGGAACCCGTCACGTCGTCCAGGTGATTCACGTACGCGCTGCCCGCCGTGTACGCGGTGAGCGCCGCGTCCAGGCCGATGCGCTGACCCGGCAGGAACACCTCGGTACCGGGGGGCGCGTCGTGCAGGACGCGGTTGACCGCGACATGGATCGCCTCGATCGGGTCCGGGCTGCTCACCGGCCAGTCGCTGCCCGCCGCGAGCGTCACGCCCGCCCGGTGCAGATCGCCGAACGGGTACTGCCACGCGCTGCGCTCCGGACCGAGGAACGGGATCGTCAGCTCGTCCATCTGCGGCTCGTGCGCCGCCCACAGGGCCTGCATGTTCGCCGTCGCGCCCAGCTCCCGGAACCGGCCGATGTCGTCGGGGTGGACCACCTGGAGATGTGCGAGGTGGGGGCGCGTGTCGGTGAATCCGTTGGCGCGGCGCGCCGCCTCCACCGCGTCGAGGGCCTCGCGCACGGCCCGGTCACCGAGCGCGTGGAAGTGCACCTGGAAGCCGCGCGCGTCCAGCTCCGTCACGTACTTCTGGAGATCGAGCGGCGGCACGAAGCTGATGCCGCTGTTGTCGGAGGCACAGCCGCAGCCGTCCAGGTAGGGGCCGAGCAGGGCCGCCGTGCCGTTCTCGGCGACGCCGTCCTGCATGATCTTCACCGTCGTGCAGCGCAGCCGCCCGCGCGTGCCCGCCGCGCGCCGCGCCACCAGCTCGTCGATCTGCTCGATGCCGCGCGCCCGGTCCCACCACAGCGAACCGACGACCCGTGCGGTGAGCCGCCCGTCCCCGGCGGTCGCGAGATACGCGTCCGTCGGGTCCGTGAGATTGGCGTGCACACCGAGCAGCGCGTCCTGCCACGCGGTGACACCGAGAGAGTGCATCAGCTCCTGCGCGCGCAGCAGCCCCGTGATCCGCTGCTCAAGGGTGGCGGACGGCAGCAGCCGGCCGATCAGGTTCGCCGCGCCCTCCTGGAGCATGCCGGTCGGCGCGCCGTCGGCGTCGCGTTCGATGCGGCCGTCGGCGGGGTCGGGCGTACGGGAGTCGATCCCCGCCGCTTGCAGGGCACGGGAGTTGACCCAGGCGCCGTGGTGGTCACGGTTGACGAGGTAGGCGGGGCGGTCGGGCACCAGGGCGTCCAGCTCCGCGGCCGTGGGCAGGCCGCCGGGGAACGCCTCCATCGACCAGCCGCCGCCGGTGATCCACTCGTCGTCGGGGCGCGCCTGCGCGTACGCGGAGATGAGGCGCCGGTACTCCTCCAGGGTCGTCGCGCCGCTCAGGTCGCACTGGCCCATCTCCATGCCGCCGCCGACCGGGTGCGCGTGCGCGTCCTGGAAGCCCGGGATGAGCAACTTGCCTGCCAGGTCCACGACTTCGGTGGCCGGTCCGATGAGTTCGCGTACCTCGTCGTGGCCCACGGCGACGATGTGCTCGCCGCGTACGGCCACCGAGGTCGCGCGCGACCGGGCGGGGGAGAGGGTGTGGACCGGGCCGCCGGTGAAGACGAGGTCGGCGGGTGCGGTGTCCGGCATGGGGCAACTCCTTTGTCGATGGATGCTGTCGGGGTGGTGTGGGGGTGTTGTCGGGGTGTGGGGTCAGGTGCGGTCGGAGGTGAGCCGGACCGTCTCGGCCGCCGTGCCGCGGCCGGTGACGAAGTAGGGGGAGCGGCGCACGTACTTGGCGTAGGCGGCCATCACCAGGCCGGAGGCGACGATCGCGACGGGCACCGCGAGCATGAACCACCCATTGTCCGGGCTGAGTTCGAAGTGGTCGCTCATCGTCAGGTACGAGCGGGCCAGGTACACGCCGATGCCGAGGAGCGCGATCCCGCTCAGCGCGGGCGCCACGACCGCGCGCAGCGCCCCGGACAGCGGACCGCGCAGCGCCTCGCGGAAGCGGACCGCGCAGGCCAGCGCCGTCAGGCCGTAGTACAGGGCCACGACCAGGCCGATGGAGTTCACGGCGGCGAGGATCATCTGGTTGAGCTGGGGGATGGCCAGGGCGAGCAGGGAGACCCCGCCGGAGATCGACATGATGAGGACCGTGCCCAGGGCCGGTGACTCGTAGCGCGCGCTGACGCGGGTCCACACCGGGCCCATCGTGCGGTCGCGGCCCATCGCGAGCAGGCCGCGGGCCGTGGGGATGACGCTCGACTGGAGCGAGGCCACCGCGGAGAACAGCAGCGCGAGCAGCGGCAGCGTGGCCCAGGGTTCGGAGGCGAGCTTCGCGCCCAGGTACGTCAGGCCCTGCGGGCCCTGGGCGATCAGCTCGGGCAGGCTCATCTCGCGCTGGAAGGCCACAGCGCCGTAGAGGAACATCGCGAGCATCGTGAACAGGGCGATGAAGCCGCCCCGGCCGGCGTCCCGTACGTCCTTGGTCTCCTCGGTGACGCTGAACGCGGCGTCCCAGCCCCAGAAGAAGAACACCGCGAGCACCAGGCCCTGGGCGAACGCCGTGCCGTCGTGGATCGCGAAGGGGTTCAGCCACGACCACTGGAACGCGTGGTCGCCCGAGACGAGGGCCAGCGCGCAGAAGACAAGGAGGACCGCGTACTCGAAGACGAGAAGCCAGGTCTGCAGCCGGGTGGCCCTGCGGACGCCGGTGATCGCCGTGTAGGTCACGACGGCCAGGACCACCAGGCCGACCGCCGTGCTCAGAGCCGTCGAGTTCGGGTCGAGGGCGAGTCCGGCGAGGTCGTGCAGGCCGGCCTTGTTCGCGAACTGGAGGAACACCGAGCCCGTGACGGCGCTGGTGTACGCCATGAAGATCACCGTGCCGACCAGGGTGACCCAGCCGGTGATGAAGCCGGGCCACGGGCCGAGCGACCTGCCGACCCAGACGTAGCCGCTGCCCATGTTCGGCTCGGAACGGTTGAGCCGGGCGTACGCGGAGGCGATGCCGAGGATCGGCAGGAACGCCACGAGGAGGATCGCGGGGGCCTGGAGGCCCACCGTCGCGGCGAGCGCACCCATGCCGATGCCGATGCTCGTGGTGGCGGCCGTGCTCGACGCGGCGATGGCGACGCCGTCGACCACGCCGAGGGAACGGCGCAGGCCGGGTGGTTCGCTGCTCATACGGACACTCCTGAGGCCGGAGGAGGGGAGGGTGGCAGCGATCAAACAACCCTTGTCAATGTTGCGTCAATGGTGTTGACATAAGGGGGCGTCGCGCGAAGCGACCCGGGCGACGAGAGGGGATTCGGCATGGCCGAGGGACGGATACCGGCGGAGCGGCGGCGGCGCAGACCGACCAGGTCAGGGGTGCTGCTCTCCGCCGACCTGATCGTCGACTGCGCGCTGCGCCTCGTCGGGCAGCACGGGCCCGACGCGCTGAGCGTGCGCAGGCTGGGCGCCGCCCTCGGCTGCGACCCGAGCGCCGTCTACCGGTACTTCCGCAACACGGACGACCTGCTCCTCGCCGTCGCCGACCGGGTCATCGGCGAGAGCATGGCCGGCTTCGAACCCGGCGACGACTGGGTCGCGGGCCTGCGGGACATGGGGCACCGGATCCACCGCGGTTACAGCGAGCACCCCCGGATCGCCGCCCTCGCCGCGTACCGGGTGACCCGCCGCATCCACGAGGTGCACGCGGTGGAGACCGGCATCGGGCTGCTGCGCCGGGCGGGCTTCGACGGCGCCACGGCCGTGCGGTACTACGCGGCGTTCGTCGACACGGCGCTCGGGCACGCGGCGCTCGACGCCGCACATCTGGCGCTGCCGCCCGAGCGCCGCGCCCGCGACCACGGCGCGTGGACCGACACGTACCAGTCGCTCCCCGCCGAGACACATCCCCAGATCGCCGCCGTACGGGGGCACTTGCCCCTCATGGCGGAGAGCCCCTTCGAGACGGCGCTCGAGCTGCTGCTCTCGGCCCTTGAGGCGCGGGCGCCGCGCTGACCCGCTTCGGGGGAACCGGTCAGGCCAGTTCCTCCGCGTCGAGCTGGCCGCGCATCCACGCCTCCACCTCGCCCACGTGCGCGGCCGCCGCGGCGCGCGCCGCCTCCGGGTCGCGGGCGACGAGCGCGCGGTGGATCCGGGCGTGCTCGCGGCCCGTGCGCTCGAAGGCGCCCTCCTCCTGGTAGCCGCGCCACACGCGCGCCCTGAACGTCCGTGAGGACAGGCCGTCCAGGATCGCGGCCATCGTGTCGTTGCCGGCTGCCTTCGCGATCGCGCGGTGGAACGCCAGGTCGTGGGAGAGGATCTCCTCGGGGTCGTCCGTGGCCGCCATCGCCGCCAAGTGCAGTTCCACCTCGGCGAGTTGGCCGGGTGTGATGCGTGCCGCCGCGAGCGCGGTCGCCGTCGACTCCAGGACCCGGCGCACTTCGAGGAGTTCCACCAGACGCGGCCCGCGCGAGAGGTCGGCGACGACGCCGAAGGTCTCCAGGAGGTCACCGGCGTCCAGCTGCGTGACGTAGATGCCAGAGCCGTGCCGGGCCTCCAGTACGCCGAGGACGGTGAGCGCCCTGATCGCCTCGCGCATCGAACTGCGTGAGATGCCGAGCTGCGTGGCCAGGTCCCGCTCCGTGGGCAGGCGCTGGCCGGGCTCCAGCAGACCCTCGCCGATCATCGCCTTGATCTGCTCGATGGCCCGCTGCGTCACGGTGCCCTTCTGCGGGGCGGTCTGTTCCACGTGGGCTCCTCGATTTGCCGGGTGCGCCGCAGTCTAGCCAGAGATGTGGTCGGACCACTACGGCTTGAAACGCGGAAAAGTTGGCTACGAGGGGTGTTGTGGGGGCCAAGTGGTCTGATAAATATTTCCGCCATCAGGTACGGGAAGTCGCTCGATCTCGCTCGGTGAGGAGCCGTCAGATGGCCGGCAGAACAGTGCGCAAGCGGAACAGGTCGCGGATCGTCGGCGCGGCGGCGGTGGCCGCTTGCGCCGCCCTCGTGCTCTCCGCGTGCGGCAGCACGAAGGACGACGTCGCCTCCGGCGGCAAGGGCGGCGGCGACGGAAAGGGCAAGGTGGGAGTCATCCTGCCCCTGCTCACCTCGCCGTTCTGGCAGTCGTACAACGACTACGTGCCGAAGATGGCCACGTCCGAGGGCGTGGACGCGCTCAAGACGGTCAACTCCAACAGTGACCCCTCGCAGCAGATCACGGACATCAACAACCAGCTCAACCAGGGCGTCAAGGGCCTCGTCGTCGCGCCCCTCGACAGCGCCGCGATCTCCGCCGGACTCGACCAGGCCGAGCGCAAGGGCGTCCCCGTCGTCGCCGTGGACGTCGCGCCCGAGAAGGGCAAGGTCGCCATGGTCGTCCGCGCGAACAACGTCGCGTACGGCGAGAAGGCCTGCGACTACCTCGGTCAGCAGGTCAAGACCGGCAAGGTCGTGCAGATCATGGGCGACCTCGCCTCCGTGAACGGCCGCGAACGCTCGCAGGCCTTCCGCGACTGCGCCAAGAAGAAGTACCCGGGCCTCAAGGTCCTGGAGATCCCGGCCAAGTGGGAGTCCGACACCGCCGCGTCCAAGCTCGACACCCTCCTCAACGCCAACCCCGACATCAAGGGCATCTACATGCAGGCGGGCGGCGTCTACCTCGCCCCCACCCTGCAGACCCTCAAGTCGAAGGGCATGCTGAAGAAGACCGGCGAGAAGGGCCACATCGCGATCGTCTCGAACGACGGCATCCCGCAGGAGTTCGCCGCGATCCGCAAGGGCCAGATCGACGCCACCGTCTCCCAGCCCGCCGACGCCTACGCCAAGTACGGCATGTACTACATCAAGGCGGCGATGCAGGGGAAGACGTTCAAGCCCGGTCCCACCGACCACGACTCCGAGATCGTCAAGCTGCCCAGCGGCATCCTGGAGGACCAGCTGCCCGCGCCACTCGTCACCAAGGACAACGTCGACGACCCGAAGCTCTGGGGAAACACGGTCAATTGACTTCCTCCCCCTCGTGAATGAGGGGGATTCCTACGGCTCGCGCCGTGGGGCTTCCTGCTTCGTTACCGACTGCCCGCCCGGAGTTCTCCGTTGAGGTCTTACACCAGCTCCACAGGCTGTCACCGCCAGTCCGGCGGCCAGCAGGTTGTTCGCTGCGTTCGTGTCCCGGTCGTGGGTCGTTCCGCAGTTGCCGCAGGTCCAGGTTCGAACGTGCAGCGGCATCCTCTTTGCGAGGGTGCCGCAGTGGCCGCAAAGCTTGGAGGAGGGGAAGAAGCGGTCGACAGCGATCACTTCCCGCCCGTACCAGGCGGCCTTGTACTCCGGCATGCCCCGGAAGCCCGACCACGCGGCATCGCTGATGGCGCGGGCAAGGCTCCGGTTCTTGACCATGTTGCGTACGGTCAGGTCCTCGATCACGAGCGTTTGGTTTTCGCGCACGAGTCGACTGGTCAGTTTGTGCAGGTGGTCGCGGCGCCGGTCGGCGATGCGGGCGTGGATCCTGGCGACCTTTCGCCGGGCCTTGGCCCGGTTGGCGCCGTCACCCTTGGCCTTGCGGGAGAGCTTTCGCTGGGCCTTGGCCAGGCGGGCACGGTCCTTGCGTCCGTGCCGGGGATTGGCGATCTTCTCGCCGGTGGACAGGGTCAGGAGATGTTCGAGGCCCACGTCGATGCCGACCGCCTGACCGGATGCCGGCAGCGGCGACACGGACGGATCCTCGCACAGCAGGGAGACGAACCAGCGTCCCGCCGCGTCCTGCGAAACGGTCACCGTGGACGGCTTCACTCCCAGGGGGAGCGGGCGCGACCACACGATGTCGAGCGGTTCGTTCATCTTCGCCAGCGTCAAGCGGCCGTCACGGAAGCGGAACCCGCTGGTGGTGTACTCGGCGGACTTGCGGGCCTTCTTCCGCGACTTGAAGCGCGGATACCTTGCCCGCTTGGCGAAGAAATTAGTGAATGCCGTCTGCAAGTGCCGCAACGTCTGCTGCAACGGCACCGACGACACGTCGTTGAGGAACGCCAGTTCCTCGGTCCTTTTCCACGCGGTCAGCATCGCCGAGGTGGCGTTGTAGTTGACTCGCTCCTGCCGCGCCCACGCCTCGGTGCGGGCGACAAGCGCGAGGTTGTAGACCTTGCGCACGCAGCCGAACGTGCGCGACAGCTCGGCCGCTTGCGCATCGGTCGGATAGAAGCGGTACTTGAACGCCCGCTTCACACAGGTCGTTGTCACGCTCACAAACTAATGCGACTGCGGTTTAAGCCCAAATCTGCGTGGCGCAGCACCGCAATCCGCCCTGACGGAGCATCACAGCTCCTTGCCATGCTCCCCAGGAGTCCGTTTCCCCTCCGCCCTGAAGCGGAGTATCCACGGAGGAACCTGATGATCACCTCGACGACGATCACGCCGGCGGTCAGGCCGCTCGTCGAGGCGTCGGGCATCGCCAAGCGGTACGGGCCCACGGTCGCCCTGCGGGACGGCCGGCTGACTGTCCTGCCCGGCGAGTCCCACGCCCTCGTGGGCCGCAACGGCGCCGGCAAGTCCACCCTGGTCACGGTCCTCACCGGACTCCAGGCGCCGGACGCGGGAACCGTCCTGTTCGACGGCGAGCCCGCGCCCCCGCTCGGCGACCGCGACGCCTGGCGCGCCAAGGTCGCCTGCGTCTACCAGAAGCCGACGGTCGTCCCCGAACTGACGGTCGCCGAGAACCTCTTCATCAACCGGCAGCCCGGCAGCCGCCGCGGCTTCTTCTCCTGGCGCACCCTCCGCGACGAGGCCACGCGCGTCCTCGACACCTGGGACATCCACGTCGACCCCGACGCCCGCACCGCCGACCTCAAGGTCGAGGACCGCCAAATGGTGGAGATCGCCCGGGCGTTGAGCGGCGGCGCCCGGTTCATCGTCCTCGACGAGCCCACCGCCCAGCTCGACAACCGCGAGATCGAACGCCTCTTCACGCGCATGCGCGCGCTCCAGGAGTCCGGCGTCACCTTCCTGTTCATCTCGCACCACCTCCAGGAGGTGTACGAGGTCTGCCAGACGGTCACCGTGCTGCGCGACGCCCGCTGGATCACCACGGCCCCCGTCGCCGAACTGCCCCGCGCGGCCCTGGTGGAGGCCATGGCGGGCGAGGTCATCGCCGAGGAGCGGGCCGCCGCCCGCGCCGCCGTGGAGCACGAGCCCGATGCCACCGTCCTGCTCGACGCGCGCGGCCTCACCTCCGAGGCGTACGACGACGTCGATCTGACCGTGCGCAGCGGCGAGGTCGTCGGGCTCGCCGGATCCAGCGGCAGCGGCAAGATCCAGCTCGCCGAGGCGTTCGCGGGACTGCACACGCCGACTGCCGGAACGGCTCAACTAGCAGGAAAACCATTGCCGTTCGGCGACGTCAGCGGCGCGCTCGCGGCCGGCGTCGGCTGCGTGCCGCGCGACCGGCACGACCAGGGGCTCGTCCCCGGCATGACCATCGGCGACAACGCCACGATGAGCGTGCTCGGGCGCCTCGGCCGGCACGGCTTCGTCGCCACCGACCGCAAGCGCCGCTTCGCGGCCGAGCTGATCGAGCGCCTCGACATCCACGCCGAGGGCCCGGAGCAGCCCGTGTCCGACCTCTCCGGCGGCAACGCCCAGAAAGTCGTCATGGCCCGCGCCCTCGCCTCGGACCCCCGCCTCCTCGTCCTCATCAACCCCACCGCGGGCGTCGACGTGAAGTCGAAGGAGTCCCTGCTGTCCCGCATGGACAGCGCCCGCGAGGACGGCACGGCCGTCCTCGTCGTCTCCGACGAGCTCGACGACCTGCGCCGCTGCGACCGGGTCCTCGTCCTCTTCCACGGAAAGGTCGTCGCCGAGCACGCGGCCGGCTGGCACGACCACGAGCTGATCGCCTCCATCGAAGGAGTGGACCATGGCTGACATCAAGGCCCCGTCGGCCTCACCCGCCACCCCCGTACGGCTGCCCGGCAAGGGCTCCGCGAAGACCGTTCTGCTGCGCCGGGCACGCGAACTCGCCCTCGTTCCCGCCCTGTTGCTGCTCATGGTGCTCGGAGCGGTCGTCAACGACTCGTTCCTCACCGAACGCAACCTCATCTCCATCCTCGGCGCGTCCGCCGCCCTCGCGATGGTCGTCCTCGCCGAGTCGCTCGTCCTCATCACCGGCAAGTTCGACCTGTCCCTGGAGTCGGTCGTCGGCATCGCGCCCGCCCTCGGCGCCCTGCTCGTCCTGCCGGTCGCCCAGTCCGGCTTCGGCACCGAGTTCCCGACCGTCCTCGCGCTGCTCGCGATCCTCGCCGTGGGCGCGGTGATCGGCGCCTTCAACGGCGTCCTCGTCGTGAAGTTCAAGCTCAATGCCTTCATCGTGACGCTGGCGATGCTGATCGTCCTGCGCGGCCTGCTCGTCGGCGCGACGAAGGGCAAGACGCTGTTCGGGATGCCGGACGCGTTCTTCTCCCTCGCCACCACGACGTTCCTGCGCATCCCGATGTCGGTGTGGCTGGCCGCGATCGCGTTCGGCGTGACGGGCCTCGTCCTCAAGTACCACCGGGTCGGACGGGCCCTGTACGCGATCGGCGGCAACCCCGACGCCGCCCGCGCGGCCGGGATCCGCGTCGAGCGCGTGATGCTCGGGGTGTTCGTCGTCGCCGGCGTCCTCGCCTCGGTCGGCGGGATCATGCAGACCGGCTACGTCGGCGCGATCAGCGCCAACCAGGGCAACAACATGATCTTCACGGTGTTCGCGGCTGCGGTCATCGGCGGCATCAGCCTCGACGGCGGCAAGGGCACCATGTTCGGCGCCCTCACCGGCGTCCTGCTGCTCGGCGTCGTCCAGAACCTGCTCACCCTCGCCCAGGTGCCGTCGTTCTGGATCCAGGCCATCTACGGCGGCATCATCCTCCTCGCCCTGATGATCGCCCGTGTCACGACCGGCCGCGCCCAGGACTGACCCCCGCATCAGCGTGACGTTTCGGTAAGAAAGGCCACTCGTGTCTCCAACTGCCGCCCGAATCACCGCGGTCGACACCTATGACATCCGGTTCCCCACCTCCCGGGAGCTGGACGGTTCCGATGCCATGAACCCGGACCCCGACTACTCCGCCGCCTACGTCGTGCTCCGCACCGACGCCGAAGACGGAATCGAGGGGCACGGATTCACGTTCACCATCGGCCGTGGCAACGATGTCCAGGTCGCCGCGATCGACGCCCTGCGGCACCACGTCGTCGGCCGGGGGGTCGACGAACTGTGCGCCGACCCGGGGACGTTGAACCGCGACCTGATCGGCGACAGCCAGCTGCGCTGGCTCGGTCCCGAGAAGGGCGTGATGCACATGGCGATCGGAGCCGTCGTCAACGCCGTGTGGGACCTGGCGGCCAAGCGCGCCCGCAAACCGCTGTGGCAGTTCCTCGCCGACGCAACCCCTGAGTGGCTCGTCTCGCAGCTCGACTTCCGCTACATCGCCGACGCGCTCACGCCCGACGAGGCCCTCGCGCTCCTCAACTCGGGCCGCGAGGGCGCGGTGGAGCGCGAGGGCGTCCTGCGGGAGCGCGGCTTCCCCGGGTACACCACGTCACCCGGCTGGCTCGGCTACTCCGACGAGAAGCTCAGCCGGCTCGCCCGGCAGGCCGTCGCCGAAGGCTTCACGCAGATCAAGCTGAAGGTCGGCGCGGACCTCGCCGACGACATCCGGCGCTGCCGCACCGCCCGTTCGGTGATCGGCCCCGGCATCCGCATGGCGATCGACGCCAACCAGCGGTGGAACGTCGGCGAGGCCGTCGAGTGGACCAGGGCGCTCGCCGAGTTCGACCCGTACTGGGTGGAGGAACCGACCAGCCCCGACGACGTCCTCGGCCACGCCGCGATCCGCAAGGCCGTCGCCCCCGTCAAGGTCGCGACCGGCGAGCACGTCCAGAACCGCATCGTCTTCAAGCAGCTCCTCCAGGCCGGTTCCATCGACATCCTGCAGCTCGACGCGGCCCGCGTCGGCGGCGTCAACGAGAACCTCGCCATCCTGCTGCTCGCCGCCAAGTTCGGCGTCCCCGTGTGCCCGCACGCGGGCGGCGTCGGCCTGTGCGAACTCGTGCAGCACCTCTCGATGTTCGACTACGTCGCCCTCGCGGGCACCACCGAGGACCGCGTCATCGAGTACGTCGACCATCTGCACGGCCACTTCCTCGACCCGGTCGTGATCCGGAACGGCCACTACGCGGCGCCCACCACGCCCGGCTTCTCCGCCGCGATGCGGCCCGAGTCCATCGCCGAATTCACCTACCCCGGCGGCACGTTCTGGGCCGCCGACCTCGCCCGGCAGGGCCTCACCGACCAGAAGGGTGCAGCGGCATGACCGACGGCACGGCTGTCAACGACTTCCACGGGCTCCGGGCCCTCGTCACCGGCGGCGCCTCCGGCATCGGCCGCGCCACCGCCGAACTCCTCGCCGCCCGCGGCGCGAGTGTCGCCGTGCTCGACCTCGACCCGAGCACCGTCGACAAGCCGCTGCGCGGCTACACCGCCGACGTCTCGGACGACGCCTCCGTGCGCACGGCGGTGGCCGCCGCCGTCGCCGACCTCGGCGGGCTCGACGTCCTCGTCAACAACGCGGGCATCGGCGCCCAGGGCACCGTCGAGGACAACGACGACGACCACTGGCACCGCGTCCTCGACGTCAACGTCCTCGGGATCGTCCGCACGACCCGCGCCGCCCTGCCCCACCTCAGGGAGTCCGCGCACGCGGCCATCGTGAACACCTGCTCCATCGCCGCGACCGCGGGCCTCCCGCAGCGCGCCCTGTACTCCGCGTCGAAGGGCGCCGTCTACTCCCTGACCCTCGCCATGGCCGCCGACCACGTCCGCGAAGGCATCCGCGTCAACTGCGTCAACCCCGGCACCGTCGACACCCCGTGGGTCGGCCGCCTCCTCGACGCCGCCCCCGACCCGGCCGCCGAACGGGCCGCGCTCGCCGCCCGCCAGCCCACCGGACGCCTCGTCACCGCCGACGAAGTGGCGGGCGCCGTCGCCTACTTGGCGGGCCCCCTGTCCGGCGCCACGACGGGTACCGCCCTCGCCGTCGACGGCGGCATGCAGGGCCTGCGCCTCCGCCCGGCGGGCCGGTGACCGCCATGCGCTCCCGCACCCTGGGCCGGAGCGGCGTCGAGGTCGGCCCGCTGTCCTTCGGCGCCGCCGGCATCGGCAACCTGTACACGCCCGTCTCCGAAGAGGACGCCCGCGCGGCGGTCGACGCTGCCTGGGACGCCGGTATCCGCTCCTTCGACACCGCGCCGCACTACGGGCTCGGCCTGTCCGAACGGCGCCTCGGAGAAGCACTCGCAGGCCGCGACAGGGCCGCGTACACGATCTCCACCAAGGTCGGCCGCCTGCTGGAGCCGACCGGTACGAGCGGGGGAGACGACCTGGCGAACGGGTTCGCCGTGCCCGCCACGCACCGCCGCGTCTGGGACTTCAGCGCGGACGGCGTGCGCCGCTCCCTGGAGGACAGCCTGACCCGGCTCGGCCTCGACCGCGTCGACATCGTCCATCTGCACGACCCGGACGACCACGGCGAGCAGGCGTTCCGCGAGGCCTACCCGGCCCTGGAGCGTCTGCGCGCGGAGGGGGTCGTCGGGGCGATCGGCGCGGGCATGAACCAGACGGCGATGCTCACCCGGTTCGTCCGCGACACCGACGTGGACGCCGTCCTGTGCGCCGGCCGCTACACCCTGCTCGACCAGAGTGCGCTCGCGGAACTCCTGCCGGAGGCGTCGGTGCGCGGCACGTCGGTGGTCGTCGGCGGCGTCTTCAACTCCGGACTCCTCGCCGACCCCAAGCCCGGCGCGACGTACGACTACGCGGCCGCGCCCCGCGAACTCCTCGACCGCGCCTACCACTTGAAGGCGCTCGCGGAGCGCCACGGCATCACCCTGCGTGCCGCCGCGCTCGCCTTCCCGTTCGGTCACCCGGCGGTGGCCGGCGTCCTGGTGGGCACCCGTTCGCCGTACGAAGTCCTGGACGCCGCCGAGCAGTTCGCCGCCGGTGTG
This sequence comes from Streptomyces antnestii, assembly GCF_004005495.1. GTDB lineage: Bacteria > Actinomycetota > Actinomycetes > Streptomycetales > Streptomycetaceae > Streptomyces > Streptomyces antnestii. The sequence goes on along the minus strand of NZ_RZYA01000009.1, from coordinate 71,045 downwards.
CCTGCCGAGTTCTGGACGGAAGCACGCGCCGCGGACCTGCTGCCCGCCGACGTCCCCGTACCCGCCGAGGAGCCCGCGTGAGAATCGCCCTGCACACCAAGGTCCGCGCCGACCGCGTCGAGGAGTACGAGGCCGCCCACCGCGAGGTCCCGGCCGAACTCCGGCAGGCCATCCGCGCGGCCGGCGCCACCTCGTGGACGATCTGGCGCAGCGGGACCGACCTGTTCCACGTCCTGGAGTGCGAGGACTACGGGCGGATGCTCGCCGAGCTGGACAAGCTGCCGGTGAACATCGCCTGGCAGGCCCGCATGGCCGAACTCCTCGACGTCGTCCACGACTACTCCGCCGACGGCGCGGGCGCGGGCCTGCCCGTCGTCTGGGAGCTGTGATGCCCGCGGTCGTCGACGCGCACCACCATGTCTGGGACCTGTCCGTGCGCGACCAGGACTGGATCACCGGCGAGCAACTCGCCCCGATCCGGCGGAACTTCACCCTGGGCGACCTCGCGCCCCTCGCCCACAAGTCCGGCGTCACGGCCACCGTCCTCGTGCAGACGGTCACGGTCGAGGAGGAGACGCCGGAGTTCCTGGCCCTGGCGGACGGGCACGAACTGGTGGCCGGGGTGGTCGGCTGGGCCGACCTCACGCGCCCCGACATCGCCGAGACCCTGGCCCGGCTCGCGGCGCTGCCCGGCGGCCGCTATCTGAAGGGCATCCGCCACCAGGTCCAGGGGGAACCCGACCCCGAGTGGCTGCTGCGGCCCGACGTGCTCCGGGGTCTCGCCGCCGTCGCCGACGCCGGCCTCGTCTACGACCTGGTGGTCCTGCCCCACCAGCTCCCCGCGTGCGCCGGTGCGGCCGCGGCCCTGCCCGGCCTCACCTTCGTCCTCGACCACTGCGGCAAGCCCCCCGTGGCGTCGGGAGCCGTCGAACCCTGGGCCGGTTCCCTGCGGGCGCTCGCCGCGCTCCCCAACACCGTCTGCAAGCTCTCCGGCCTCGTCACGGAGGCGGACCCGGCGACGTGGACGCCGGACGTGCTGCGGCCGTACGCCGACACGGTCCTGGAGGCGTTCGGTCCCGGCCGGGTGATGTTCGGCTCCGACTGGCCGGTGTGCACGCTCGCGGCGACGTACGAGCAAGTGACGCAAGCTGCCCAGGAGTTGACGGGCTCGCTCACGGCCGGCGAGCGCGAGGCGGTGTTCGGCGGGACGGCGACCCGCGTCTACCGGCTCTGACCGCGCGACGCGACCAGGTGGGTCGGCCCCAGGAACTCGCGTATGTACGTCCGGTCCCAGCAGGACCCCGTGTCCCGCAGCTCGCTCCACGTGGTGAAGCGGTAGCGGTAGAGCCGGGCCCGGACGTACAGCGGCGGGCTCTCGGGCGGGAACGGGCTGCGGCGCAGCAGGCGCAGTGTGTCGCGGTCGCCGGTCAGCAGCCGCTCCATGAGCCCGCCGAACCAGGAGCCCGCGTACGCGGGGGAGATCGCCGCGAACCACATCAACCAGTCGAGCCGCAGATGGTACGGCGCGAACTGGTGCGGCCAGTGCCGGGGATCGCCCGGCTTCCCCCGGAACTCGTAGGCCAGCCACGTGGCGTCCTCGCGCGGCACCGGGTCGGCCGTGCCCTCGACGACGATCTCGTGGCGGATGCGCCCGACCGAGCCGAAGGCGCCGTACGCGTTCACCAGGTGCAGCGGGTCGTAGGTGCGGTTCATGGCCTGGCGCGGGGAGAGCAGGTTGCGGGCGGGCTGGTAGCTCCGGGCCAGGACGAAGACGGTGAGGGCGATGACGAGGACCTCGTACCAGAGCGGGGCCCCGGACGTGCTCGGCGGTGTGCGCAGCGGGGAGAAGTCGACCGCCGTGACGGCGAGCAGGATCGTGATCCAGTTCAGCCAGGCGAAGTTCCCCGACAGGACCAGCCAGAGCTGGGTCAGGATCATCAGACAGGCCGCGCCCGTCGCGACGGGCTGCGGGGTGAACAGGAGGACGGGCACGACGAGTTGGGTGACGTGGTTGGCCCCGGCCTCGACCCGGTGCAGGGGGCGCGGCAGCCAGTGGAAGAACCAGCTCAGCGGGCCCGGCATCGGCTGTGTCTCGTGGTGGTAGTACAGGCAGGTGAGCTTGCGCCAGCAGGCGTCCCCGCGCATCTTGATCAGGCCCGCGCCGAACTCGACACGGAACAGGACCCAGCGCAGGAGCAGCAGCACGAGCAGAGGCGGCGCCACCCGGTCGTTGCCCAGGAACACGGCGAGGAACCCCGCCTCCAGGAGAAGTGACTCCCAGCCGAACGCGTACCAGGTCTGGCCGACGTTCACGATCGAGAGGTAGAGGACCCATGGCACCACCCACAGGGCCATGGCCGCGCCCAGCGGCACCAGGTCCGCCAGGCCCGCGGCGAGCGCGGCCGAGAGTGCGGCCCCGCCCCAGGCGCAGCACGCGAAGAACCGGTCCGAGTAGTGCGCCCGGAACAGTGTCGGCGCCCGCCGCCACGGCACACCCGCCAGATAGCGCGGCACCGGCAGCATCCCGCGCTCACCGATGAGCGCCCGGAACTGCAGCGCCGCCCCCGCGAAGGCCACGAGATACAGCGCGGCGAGACCGCGCTGGAAGATCAGGCGGCCGAGCCAGTACCCGGACGAGCTGAACCACTCCACGCTTCTAGTGTGACGGAGACCTCCAGGGTGACGGAGAGCGAGCGTATTCGGCTTGCGAGAAGTCCGTTCACCCCGCAAACAATGGGCCAAAGTGCCCATATGTAGGCGGGAGAACACGGTGCGCTCACCGACCAGGACCCATGTCACTGCCTTCGCGATTTCCGCGGCGATCCTGGTCGCCGGATGCTCCGGCAGCAGCGAAATCAACGTCTCCAGGAGCGCCTCGCCGGCCAAGGGTGAGCTCTTCCTCGAGCCCGTCGCGGACCAGGGCCCCGACCCCTTCACCCACTCCACCGCCGAGGCCGCCGAGCCCCCCGCGCCCGTCACCCGAACGCCGCAGCCGTCAGCGCCCGGCAGCACCACCGCCGAGGGCGGGTACGTCACGTCGGGTGACACCCCCGGCCTCTACGGCGGAACACGGTCCGTCGGAAGCTGCGACGTGGAGAAACAGGTCGCGTTCCTCACCGCGGACCAGGCCAAGGAGGGTGCCTTCGCGAGCGCGTCCGGCATCTCCCAGGCGTCCGTCCCGGGCTTCCTGCGCGGCCTCACGCCCGTCGTCCTGCGGTCCGACACCCGGGTCACCAACCAAGGCTTCCGCGCCGGAGAGGCGACCGGCTTCCAGTCCGTGCTCCAGGCGGGCACCGCCGTACTCGTCGACGAGCGGGGCATGCCCCGGGTGCGGTGCGCGTGCGGCAACCCGCTGAAGCCCCCGGTCGCGTTCCGGGGGACGCCGAGACCGCAGGGGCAGCAGTGGTCCGGCTTCCGGCCCACCGAGGTCGTGGTCGTCACGCCGGCCCCGCAGATCATCACGAACATCGTCATCGTGAACATCACCGACAACACATGGATCGAACGGAAGTCCGGCGACGAGGGCCGGCACGACAAGCCCGTCCCGCCGCCGCCCAGCCCCTCCCACACGTCGCGGCCGCCCTCGTCGTCCACGTCGCCGAGCCCCTCACCCAGCACGTCGGCGTCGCAGCCGCCCTCCAGCGGCTCCTCGTCGTCGCCCGCCACGGACTCCCAGAGCCGGCCGGCCACCTCGCCCGGGAGCACCGACACACAGTCGCCGTCCGGTGACGGCTCCGGCGAGGACCTGGGCCCCGACACCGTCCCCGACAGCCCCGACCAGCCCGGCGGCGGCCTCGTCCCCGACGCGACGTCCATCGCGAACGTCCACGACAGCTGACACATCCGAGACAGCCGACCGCACCGCGTGCGCGGGATTCGCCCTGCGCCTAGCGTTAGCCCATGGAAGCAGGGACGGGGGGCGTGGAGCGGGGCGCGTGCGCCCATTGCGGCAGGGTGGCAGGGGACGCCGCCTGCTGCTTCCTCGCCGAGTTCGGTGACCACCTCGGCATCGGCAGCTTCGACTGGGACCTCGACACCGGCCTGATGCACATGGACGCCAAGGCCCACGAGATCTTCGACATACGCCCCGACGAATACGACGAGCGCCCCGAGACCCTCGCGATACGCGTCCCGCCGACCGAGGGCACCCGCCTCGACGAGATCGTCTCGACGGCCCTCAAGGACGGCAGCGAGAACTACGGCTCCTACTTCCGCATCCGCTGCCGCGACGGAAGGATGCGCTGGACCCACACCCAGGGCTACATCCGGCGCGACGGGACCGGCCGCCCCCGCCGCATCGTGGGCATCGTCCGCGACGCCACCCAGGAACTCAGCGACAGCACGGCCCGCCGCGAACAGGACGCCCTGCGCCGCCGCCAGACCAGCGTCGTCCAGGGCACCACCGCCGCACTCGCCCACGCCCGCACCGTCCAGGACGTCATCGACGTCCTCAAGGACAGCCACGGCCTCCAGCACCTCGGCGCGGCCAGTCTCGTCATGGGGCTCGTGCGGGCCGGCCGCATCCACCTGGTCGCCGAGGGCCCCCCGGGCAGCTTCGTGCCCGGCACCCAGGTCACCCGCATCGACGAGCCGTACCCCATGGGCGACGTCGTGCGCACCCTCACGCCCCGCTTCATCGAGTCCCCCGAGGACTTCGCCCGGAACTACCCGCTGCTGTGGCCGCACATCACCCAGCTCGGGATCACGGCCGCCGCCTATCTGCCGCTCATCGCACAGGCCCGCCCCATCGGCGCGCTCGGCCTGCTCTACGACGACAAGCAGGGCTTCACCGAGGACGAGCGCAACGTCCTCGTCGCCCTCGGCAGCAGCATCGCCCAGAGCCTCCAGCGAGCGATGTTCTACGAACAGGAGAAGGACCTCGCCCAGAGCCTCCAGCAGGCCATGCTGCCCCGCAGCATCCCCGCCGTGTCCGGCGCCGACATCGCCGTCCGCTACCGCTCCGCCTCCCTCGGCCGCGACATCGGAGGCGACTGGTACGACGTGATCCCGCTGCCCGGCGGCCGCGTCGGCGCCGTCATCGGCGACGTCCAGGGACACGACACCCACGCCGCCGCCGTCATGGGACAGCTGCGCATCGTGCTCCGCGCGTACGCCGCCGAAGGGCACACGCCGGCCACCGTCATGGCCCGCGCCTCCGTCTTCCTCCACGAACTCGACACCGAACGCTTCGCGACCTGCCTGTACGCCGAGGCCGACCTGTCCACCGGCGTCGTCCAGCTCGTGCGCGCCGGTCACCTGGACCCGCTGCTCCGGCTCACCGACGGGACCTGCCGCAGGCTGCCCGTCGAAGGCGGCCTGCCGCTCGGACTCTCCGCCGAGTTCGGCCGGCTCCAGTACCCCGTCGGGACCGTGGAACTCGGCCCGGGCCAGGCGCTGATCCTGTGCACCGACGGCCTCGTCGAGCAGCCCGGCGCCGACCTCGACGACGGACTGCGGACCCTCACGGCCCTCGTCGGCACCGGCCCCCACGACCTGGGCGACCTCGCCGACCGGCTGTGCGAGAGCGTCGACGAACGCGGCGGTGACGACGACGTCGCCCTGCTCCTGCTGCGCCGCCGCGGCATCGGCGCCCCGCAGTCCGGCGGGCGCCTCCAGCAGCACGTCGCGCCGAACGACCCGGCGGCCCTGACCGAGGCCCGGCACATGATCAGGGCCGCCGTGCGCGCCTGGGGCGCGGGCGAGCGCGCGGACGAGATCGAACTCGTCGCCGACGAGCTGATCACCAACGCGCTGATGCACACCGACGGCCCCGCCGTCGTCACCCTCCGCGTGATCACCGCCTCCGACCGCAGGCTGCGCGTGGACGTCGAGGACACCTCCAGCGCGCTGCCGCGCCGGCGCGAGGCGGGCGAGGACGGCGTCTCGGGGCGCGGCCTCCTCCTCGTGGACCTGCTCACGGACGTGTGGGGCGTGGACGCGCGGGGGAGCGGCAAGTGCGTGTGGTGCGAGTTCGTGGTGCCGGCCCGGAACTGACCCGGCGGCGCGCGCTCGCCTGGCGCTGTCGGTGCCCGGTGGCACCCTGGACCCATGCCGGAACTTCCCGAGGTTGAAGCGCTGACGGACTTCCTCACCGAGCATCTGGTGGGGCACGAGATCGTCCGCGTCCTGCCCGTCGCCGTGAGCGTCCTGAAGACGTACGACCCGCCGCCCGCCGCCCTGGAGGGCCGCACCGTCACGGGCGTCACCCGGCACGGCAAGTTCCTCGACCTCGACGCGGACGGGCTGCATCTCGTCACGCACCTCGCCCGCGCGGGCTGGCTGCACTGGAAGGACCGGCTGCCCGACGGCGCCCCGCGCCCCGGTAAGGGGCCCCTGGCCCTGCGCGTCGCCCTGGAGGACGGCGAGGGCTTCGACCTCACCGAGGCGGGCACCCAGAAACGCCTCGCGGTGTACGTCGTCCATGACCCGGCCGACGTCCCCGGCGTGGCGAGACTCGGCCCCGACCCCCTCGCCGACGACTTCGACGAGGCACGCTTCGCCGCCCTCCTGCACGGCGAGCGGCGGCAGATCAAGGGGGCCCTGCGCGACCAGAGCCTCATCGCAGGCATCGGGAACGCGTACAGCGACGAGATCCTGCACGCCGCGAGGATGTCCCCGTTCAAGCTCGCGTCGAGTCTGACGCCCGACGACGTGTCCGTCCTCTACGAGGCCCTGCGCGACACCCTGGCCGAGGCCGTCGAGCGGTCGCGCGGGGTGGCCGCCGGGCGGCTCAAGGCCGAGAAGAAGAGCGGGCTTCGGGTGCACGGCAGAGCGGGGGAGCCCTGCCCGGTGTGCGGCGACACGATCCGCGAGGTGTCCTTCCACGACTCGTCGCTCCAGTACTGCCCGACCTGCCAGACGGGCGGCAAGCCGCTCGCGGACCGGCGGATGTCGAAGCTGCTCAAGTAGCGGGCGGCGCCCCAGGATTGGCCGGCACGGGGCGACCACCTACACTCCAGCGGCATGCTGCGCGTACTGGCCGTGGACGACGAGGAACCCGCACTCGCCGAGCTGCTCTATCTGCTCCGGGCCGACCCGCGGGTGCGCAGCGCCGAGGGGGCGACCGACGCCAACGAGGCGCTGCGCCGCATCGGCCGCGCCCTGGACGCGGGCGCCGACGACGACCACGCCGTCGACGTGCTCTTCCTCGACATCCAGATGGCCGGGCTGACCGGCCTCGACGTGGCGCGGCTCCTCGCCGGGTTCGCCAGGCCCCCGATGATCGTCTTCGTCACCGCGCACGAGGACTTCGCCGTGCAGGCCTTCGACCTGAAAGCCGTCGACTACGTCCTCAAGCCCGTCCGCAGGGAACGCCTCGCGGAGGCCGTGCGCCGTGTCGCCGAACAGGCCGCGGCCGCCCGGCCCGCCGTCGACCTCTCCGCCGACCGGATCCCCGTCGAACTGGGCGGCGTCACCCGCCTCGTCGCCGTCGCCGACATCACGTACGCCGAGGCCCAGGGCGACTACGCGCGTCTGCACACCGAGGACGCCAGCCACCTCGTCCGCATCCCGCTGACGACCCTGGAGGAACGCTGGCAGCCGCACGGGTTCGTCCGCATCCACCGCAGCCACCTCGTCGCCCTGCACCGCATCGACGAACTCCGGCTCGACGGCGGGGGCATGAGCGTGCGGATCGGCGACGCCGAGCTCGCCGTGAGCCGCCGCCACGCCAGCCGCGTCCGCGAACTCCTGATGCGACGCGCGGGCGGCTGACGACTGGGTGACCGGAAGTACGTGACCGGAAGTGCGTGACCGGAAGTGCGTGACCGGAAGTGCGTGACCGGAAGTGCGTGACCGGAAGTGCGTGACCGGAAACCGCGTGACCTGGGCCGATACCCGTCGCACCCCTTCCGCTCGGCGCCCGCCCCCGCCTACACTCCCGCCGTGTCCGCCACCGCAGAGCCCGCTCCCCGCCGCGAGGTCGTGACCGGTGAGCCCCGCGCGGCGCGCCGGCTGCCCGGCCACCCCACCCAGTGGGAGATCGACGAGCAGACCACGCTCGGCGCGGCCTACGTCCGCTCCCTGATGCGCAGCCAACTGCGGGCCGGACTCACCGCGTTCGCCGTCCTCGCGCTGCCCGTCGTGACCCTGCCGCTCTTCTTCGAGGCCCTGCACAACCCCACCGTCGTCTGGATCGTCCTGGGCTTCGGCTGCTACCCGGTCCTCGTCCTCATCGCCTGGTGGTACGTGCGCACCGCCGAGCGCAACGAACGCGACTTCGCCCGCCTCGTGCGCGGCCGGGCCGTCCGCGACCGGCACGGAGCACGGTGAACGAGGCGTACGCGATCCCCGCCGTGGCCGTGGTCGTCCTGGCCACGGTCCTCATCGGCGGCTTCGGCCTGCGCATCTCCCGCACCACCTCCGACTTCTACGTCGCCTCGCGCTCGGTGGGCCCCGGCCTCAACGCGGCGGCGATCAGCGGCGAATACCTCTCCGCCGCCTCCTTCCTCGGCGTCGCGGGCCTGCTCCTCGTGCACGGCCCCGACATGCTCTGGTACCCGGTCGGCTACACCGCCGGCTACCTCGTCCTGCTCGTGTTCGTCGCCGCCCCGCTGCGCCGCTCAGGGGCCTACACGCTGCCCGACTTCGCCGAGGGCCGCCTGGAGTCCCGCAGCGTCCGCAGGGTCGTCAGCATCCTGGTCGTCGGCGCGGGCTGGCTCTACCTCGTGCCCCAACTCCAGGGCGCCGGGCTTACGTTGCAGATCCTCACGGGCGCGCCGCGCTGGTTCGGCGGGGCGCTCGTCGCCGCCGTGGTCGTACTCGCCGTCGCCGCGGGCGGCATGCGCTCCATCACCTTCGTGCAGGCCTTCCAGTACTGGCTGAAGCTGACCGCGCTGCTCGTACCCGCCTTCTTCCTGGTCCTCGCCTGGCACGGCGACGGCGGCGCACCGCCCGCCGTCGACGGAATGCCGTGGTCGAGCGCCGGCTCCGGGCAGCCGCTCGCCACCAGCCGGGCGGACCACCCGCTGTACGCGACGTACGGCCTCGTCGTCGCCACGTTCCTCGGCACGATGGGCCTGCCGCACGTCGTCGTCCGCTTCTACACCAGCCCGAACGGCCGCGCCGCCCGCCGCACCACCGTCGCCGTGCTCGCCCTCATCGGCCTCTTCTACCTGCTGCCCCCGGTCTACGGGTGGCTCGGCAGCCTGTACGCCCCCGAACTGCGCGCCACCCAGGACGCCGACGCGGCCGTCCTGCTCCTGCCGGGCCGGGCCGTGGGCGGGCTCGGCGGGGACCTGCTCGGCGCCCTGGTGGCCGCCGGCGCCTTCGCCGCGTTCCTGTCGACCGCCTCCGGGCTGACGATGGCCGTCGCGGGCGTCCTCAGCCAGGACGTCCTGCCGGCCCGCGGCGTACGGCACTTCCGCCTCGCGACACTGCTCGCGATGACCGTGCCGCTGGGCGGGGCGCTCCTGGTCAGCGGGGTGCCGGTCGCGGACGCCGTCGGGATGGCGTTCGCGGTGTCGGCGTCCTCGTTCTGCCCGCTGCTCGTCCTCGGTATCTGGTGGCGGCGGCTCACCCCGCCCGGCGCGCGGGCGGGCCTGCTCCTCGGCGGCGGCTCGGCCCTCGTCGCCGTCACCCTGACCGTCGCCGGCGTGGCGCGCGACGGCTGGCTGCACACGCTCCTCGCCTGGCCCGCGGTGTGGTCGGTGCCGGTCGGCTTCCTCGCCATGATCCTCGTCTCGCTCGCCACCCCGGACTCCGTACCGCCGCACACGAGCGCCACCATGACGCGGCTGCACCTCCCGGAGTCGCTGAGCACGCGCGGGACGATCCCCACGGGCGAACCGGGAGGGCGGCCGTGACCGCCACCGCCGTCCTCCTCGCCCTGTGCCCGCTCCTCCTCGCGGGCGGGTTCGTCCTCGGCCGCCGCACCGCGCACCCCTCGGGCCGCAGCGACGTCGGAACACCCGTCGAACGGGCCACCTTCGACACCCTGCACACCGCCTCGCTCGCCGCGCCCCCGCTGCGGGCCGGGCTCACCGAGGAGTCCGCGCGCAGATCGGCCCGCAGGCTGCGCACGCTGCTCGGCACCGACGCGCTCTGCCTCACCAACCGCTCCGCCGTCCTCGCCTGGGACGGCACGGGGGACCAGCACCGCAAGCGGGTCATGGAGCATCTCGACGGACTGCTCGACACCGGGCGCAGCGCCGCGTTCGGCTGCGGCTGCGGGGCCCTCGACTGTCCGCTGCGCTGGGCGGTGGCCGCCCCGATCGTCACCGACGGACGCGTGCTCGGCGCCCTCGTCGCCTACGCGCCCCGCGAGTCCGCCGTCCTCGCCCGCGCCGCCGAGGAGGTGGCCCGCTGGATCTCCGTACAGCTGGAGCTGGCCGAGCTCGACCGTTCCCGCACCCGGCTCATCGAGGCCGAGATCAAGGCGCTGCGTGCGCAGATCTCGCCGCACTTCATCTTCAACTCGCTCGCCGCCATCGCCTCGTTCGTCCGTACGGACCCCGAGCGGGCCCGTGAACTCCTGCTGGAATTCGCCGACTTCACCCGCTACTCGTTCCGCCGCCACGGCGACTTCACCACGCTCGCCGACGAACTGCACTCCATCGACCAGTATCTGGCCCTGGTCCGCGCCCGGTTCGGCGACCGGCTCTCGGTCACGCTCCAGATCGCGCCCGAGGTACTGCCGGTCGCGCTGCCCTTCCTGTGTCTGCAGCCCCTCGTCGAGAACGCCGTGAAGCACGGCCTGGAGGGCGCGGTGACCCGCAGCCGCATCACGATCGGCGCCCGGGACGCGGGCGCGGAGGCGGAGGTCGTCATCGAGGACGACGGGGTCGGCATGGACCCGGGCGAGTTGCGCGCGATCCTGCGCGGCGAGGGCGGCGCCTCGGCCGGGATCGGCCTGTCGAACGTGGACGAGCGGCTGCGGCAGGTGTTCGGCGACGACTACGGCCTCGTCATCGAGACCGGCACCGGCGCGGGCATGAAGATCACCGTACGGATCCCCAAGTACCGTGCGGGCGTGCACTCTTCAGGCGGAGGGATCGGCTAGCGGCGGGCTCAGAAGCGGAGGAATCGGCTGGCGGCGGGCTCAGAACAGGTGGATCGCCAGATGCCCGAGCGGCAGCCCCAGCTGCCAGGCCGGCGTCCACACCCTCGGCCCGTCGTCCTCGTCGGGCAGGGGCCCGCCGTCCGGCACCGAGTCCAGGTCCGGGGCCAGCAGCTCGGTCTCCTCCAGCCAGCGCCACGCGGCCTCGGCCAGTTCGAGGTCGGGCGAAGGCGTGTTCTGCTCGCGGGCCCGCGAGGCGAGGCGCGTCAGGTGCTCCCGCACCCAGTCCTGCCACGGCTGGTCGTACGCCGTCAGCGACAGCCAGGTCTCCAGCTGGGACACGACCCGGATGCCGGACAGCTCGCCCTTCGTGTCCGACAGGAAGATCGTCAGGGCCAGCGCGTCGCGCCCGGCCCGGAACTCGAAGGACGTGGGCGGCATCAGATCACCGGTGCGCAGCAGCTCATCGGCGATGTACTCGGCGTACAACCACGCCATCGGCACCGTCAGTTCGCCCCCGTCGGCCCCCGACGTGCCTTCCTTGCTCCCGTGCAACATCCCTTCCTGCCTTCCTCCGGTCCGTGCGCTCCGCCGGCCCCCGGGCCCTCACGTCCCGACTCGCAGGGGAGGACAGCCGATTACTCAATCGAGGACCGGGGCACCGGGCAAGGCGCTTTACCGAGGCTTGACCCGCCGTCCGGTTTCAGCGCGGGACGGACGGGTTCGCCTCGTAGCCCGGCAGCACCCTGCGCAGTGCGCGCAGCGCGTAGTACGCGCGGGACTTCACGGTACCGGGCGGAATCCCGAGCGCCGCCGCGGCCTCGGCGACGGAGGCGCCCCGGAAGTACACCTGGAGGAGTACCGCCCGGTGCTCCGGGCTCAGGGTCGCCACCGCCTCCCGCACGTCGAGCGCGGCCGCCGAGCGCTCCGCGTGGTCGGCGCAGACCCGCGCGCTGTCCAGGACCGCGCCGACGGTCTCCGGGGGCCGCGCGAGCCGCGCGCGCCGGGCGTCTATCGCGAGCCTGCGGCCGACGGTGAACAGCCAGGGCCGCACCGACGCGTAGTCGGCGCTCAGCGCCTCCGGATGCTGCCAGGCACGCACGAACGTCTCCTGGACCAGGTCTTCCGCCCGTTGCCGGTCGCCGTCGCACAGCCGCAGGAGGAAGCAGAGAAGCGGCCCGCCGTGCTCGCGCTGGAGTTCCGCCAGCTCGCGTTCTGCCGTTCGGCCGTGTCCTTCGGTCTTCGTGGCAGTCGTCATGGCCGTATGCCAGCGCAGCCCGCCGCTCACGCCCAGAGGGCGCGCCGGGGTCTGCGGCGGGCGGTCGATGCGGTCGGCGAGCGGTGCGGTGAACGGGGCCGACGGCGGCGGAACGTGACGCCGTTCCAGGGACTGCGGCGGTATGGAGCCTTGACTCGGGATTGCGCTCGTACGTCTATGCGTATGTCGAAAATCACCTTATCCACCGAATCTTGGAGCCTGGTCGATGACGCAGCGCACGGGGAACCCACGCCACTCACGCCACGCACACCACACACGGCCATCGCGGCACTCACGTCAGGGAATCGCGGTCCTGGCCGCCGTGCTCGCCGCCTCGGCCGCGGCCTGCTCCGGGCCCGCCGACGGGACCCGGCACGTGACGCCGCACGCCACCGGACACCCGGCGGCGTCGGCCGCGGGCGGCACCACCGGCGGGCAGCGCGGCTTCACGCTTGTGGCCTCCGGCGACGTACTGCCCCACACCGAGATCATCGAGAAGGCGAACGCCGACGCGGGCGGCCCCGGCTACGACTTCGCGCCGATGCTGTCCGGCGTTAAACCGGTCGTCTCCAAGGCGGACCTGGCGATCTGTCACATGGAGACGGTCTACGGCGCCGACGGCGACTACACCGGCTACCCGACGTTCAAGTCCCCGCCGCAGGTCGCCCGCGGCCTGCGCGCCACCGGCTACGACGCCTGCTCGACCGCCTCCAACCACACCCTGGACGACGGAGCCGCCGGCATCGACCGCACCCTCGGCGCCCTCGACCGCGCGGGCGTCCGGCACGCCGGCTCGGCCCGCACCGCCGCCGAGAGCCGCAGCCCCGGCTGGCTGCGCGCCGGTGACGCCAGGGTCGCCCACCTCGCCTACACGTACGGGACGAACGGGTTCCCGCAGCCCGAAGGCAGGCCGTGGGCAGTGAACATGATCGTCCGTCAGCAGATCGTCGAGGACGCGAGGGCGGCCCGGAAGGCGGGCGCGGACGTGGTCGTCGTCTCCCTGCACTGGGGCACCGAGTGGCAGGACGAGCCGGACGAGCAGCAGCTGCGGCTGGGCGGCGAACTCACCGCGTCCCGCACCGGCGGCCGCCCCGACATCGACCTGATCCTCGGCACCCACGCACACATCCCGCAGGCCTACGAGAAGGTCAACGGCACCTGGGTGATCTACGGCATGGGCGACCAGATCGCGGGCGAGATGTTCAACTACGACGGCGCCCAGGACCCGCGCGGCAACGAGAGCACCATCGGGCGCTTCACCTTCGCGCCGCCCGCCCGGCCCGGCGGCCGCTGGGAGGTGCGCAAGGCCGAGTTCGTCCCGCAGTGGTTCGACCTCGGCGCGGGGCGCGTCGTGAACGTCAACCAGGCCATCGGCCGGGGAGCGGACCTCACCGGCGTCCGCGACCGGATCCGCCGGGTCGTCCTCAGCCGCGGCGCGGCCGAGGACGGCCTGACGATGGGCGAGTAGCGGTCAGGACCCCGCCGACGGCTCCGTCTTCGCCAGCTCGGAGCGCTTGTACGAGTAGCCGAAGTAGATGCCGAGCCCGACCACGAACCAGACGGCGAACCGCACCCAGGTCTGCCACTGCAGGAACGTGATCAGCCAGATCGAGAAGACGACCCCGAGCGCGGGCACGAACGGCATGCCCGGTGTGCGGAAGGTGCGCGGCAGGTTGGGCTGCCGGTAGCGCAGCGCGATCACCGCGATGCACACCACGACGAACGCCAGCAGGATGCCGATGTTGGTCAGCTCGGCCGCCTCGCCGATCGGGATGAACCCCGCGATGATCGCCGAGGCGAACCCGACGATCCACGTCACACGCGTCGGCACGTGCCGCGTCGGGTGCGTCTTCGAGAACCACTTGGGCAGCAGCCCGTCGCGGCTCATCGAGAACCACACGCGCGTGACGCCCAGCATGAACGTGAACATCACGGTGAGGATGCCGATGATCGCGCCGACCGCGATCACGTCCGCGAGCCCGCTCAGGCCCACCGACTTGAACGCCGTGGAGAAGCCGCTCTCCGGGTCGATGTCCTTGTAGTTCTGCATGCCGGTGAGGACCAGACAGGCCAGCACGTACAGCACCATCGAGATCGCCAGCGAGTAGATGATCGCCTTCGGCATGTGGCGCTGGGCGTCCTTCGACTCCTCCGCGGCCGTCGACATCGCGTCGTAGCCGAAGACCGCGAAGAACACCGTGGCCGCACCCGTGAACGCGCCGCTGATGCCGAACGGGAAGAACGGCGTGTAGTTGTCCGTGTTGATGTGGAAGAAGCCCACGGTGATGACGACCACCACCACGACGACCTTCAGGACCACCACGATCGTCTCGAAGCGGGCCGCGTTCTTGATGCCGAGCGTCAGCAGATACGCGATCAGGATGCACAGCAGCGCGGCGAACAGGTCGACCCGGTGACCGTCGCCCGTCCCCGGCGCGCCCAGCATCCACTTCGGCAGATCGAGGCCGACCTCGCCGAGCAGGAAACCGAAGTAGCCCGAGATGCCGATGGCCACCACCGCGACGATCGCCGTGTACTCCAGGAGCAGGTCCCAGCCGATGAACCAGCCGACCAGCTCGCCGAGGACGGCGTACCCGTACGTGTAGGCGGAGCCGGCCTTCGGGATCAGGCCGGCGAACTCCGCGTAGGACAGTGCGGCGCAGGCGCTCGCGACGCCCGCGATGAGGAACGAGATCAGGACCGCGGGCCCGGCCGTACCGTTGGCGACCGTGCCGGCGAGGGTGAAGATGCCGGCGCCGATGATGCCGCCGACACCGATCGCCGTGAGCTGCACCAGGCCGAGGGAACGCGTCAGCTGCTGCGTCGCGCCGCCCTCCGCCTCCTCGATGTGTTCGATGGGCTTGCGGCGCAGTACGCCCTCACCCATCCGGAGTCTTCTGGGACCGGCCATGGGCTCCACCTCTTCGCGGACGGCACTCGGCTGACGGGCGATCAGGATGGCCCACCCGTGGCGGCTTAGGAAGAAGGCACGCCTCACCCCAGTGTGCGGGTTCGCGGGAAAGTCCGCTGGTTACGGGACCACGGTGACCGGCCAGCGACCGGCCTTCACCAGGCGCACCGCGACCGAGCCGACGATCCGGTGACCGGCCTGCTCGGACGCGCCGACGACCACCGCGTCCGCCTTCAGGTCGTCGGCGGCCGTGACCAGACCGTTGTAGGGGTCGCCGCGGAACGTGTGGAACTCCCAGCGCACCTCGAATATGTCCTTCACGCGCTCCGTCGCCGCCCTGATCTCGGCGATCAGGCCCTCGGCGATCTCGTCCGTCGTGTCGGCCACGGGGACGCCGAGCGCGGCGCCGGTCGCCATGACGGGCTGGACGTAGACGACGGCCAGGAGCGCGCGCTGACGCCGCGCGAGGCCGCCGGCGTAGGCCGCGGCACGCAGCGACGAATCGGAGCCGTCCACCCCGACCACGATCACCTTGGGGCCGTCCGTGCCGCGTTCGAACTGGTGTGGCTGCTGTTCGGTCACAGCGCCGAGGCTAGCGGAATCCCCGCCTCCCGCAGCCGCCGGGGCGCGGACTTCCGTACCGGGTACGTCCGCACCGGGCACCCCCGCTTCGCCGCTGGTCCCATCGGGTGCTTTCGACGGGCGGCGCGGTGTTGGAGTGCGGCCCGCGACGGTCGCCGTGCGAGGCATAAGTCATGAAATCAGATCAGATCAGCCAAGGCCGGCGGGCGCTGGTCCGCGGCGCCGCGCTCCTCGGCCTGGCAGCGGTCGCCGGCTGCACCGACAAGGCCGGCGCCCCCGGCCGTGCGGCCTCCCCGAGCGTGCCCGCCGCCGCCGGACCCGGGGCGGCCAGGGCGATGAGGCCCTCCACGTACCGCCTCCGGCCCATGGCCGGGTACGGCGCACCCCACGAGGCCCCTGGCCGGCTGCCCGTACGGCGCGAGCCGATCCTCCGCATGGACACCCGCGACAAGATCATCGTCCTCAGCTTCGACGACGGACCCGACCCCGCCTACACCCCGGGCATCCTGCGGACCCTGCGCGAGTACGACGTCCGCGCCATGTTCTTCGTCTGCGGGGAGCAGGCCGAATGGAACAAGGACCTGCTGCGCGAGATGGCCGACGACGGACACGTCATCGGCAACCACACCTGGACCCACCCGCTCCTGACCAAGATGTCGCGCTCGGCCGTCCGCTACGAGATCGAGCGGACCTGCGAGATCATCGACGACACGACCGGCGAGCCGCCCGCCTGGTTCCGCGCGCCCTACGGGGCCTGGAACCGCAACGTGTTCCGGGTCGGCGCCGAACTCGGCATGGAGCCCCTCGCGTGGACCGTCGACACGAACGACTGGATGGAGCCGGGCACCCGCTCCATCATCCGGGCGGTCCGGGACGGGGCGGCGCCGGGAGTCGTCGTCCTCAGCCATGACGCGGGCGGCAACCGCTCCCAGAGTGTCGCCGCCCTGCGCACCTATCTGCCGGAACTCCTCGACTCGGGTTACCGCGTCGCGGTCCCACGCCGCCGAGAGGTCTGAGCCGTAATTCGCCCGCCGGGTCAGTGCACCTCGACCAGGCGGGCGAAGACGACGACATTGCCGTCGTAGCCGTTCTGCTGGGAGAAACCGCCGCCACAGGTGATCACCCGGAGTTCGGGCGCACCGGTGCTGCCGTAGACGCGGTTCCCCGGGAAATTCGCCTTCTCGAAGACCTCGATGCCGTAGATCTCGAACACGGCGGTCTTCTGGTCCTTGCGCAGGACCTTCACGCGATTTCCCTTCTTGAGCGCACCCAGGCCGTAGAAGACCGCCGGTCCCTGCTTGTTGTCGACATGGCCGACGACGACAGCCGTGCCCTTCTCGCCCGGCGTCACCGCGCCCGTGAACCAGCCCGCGAGATTGGGGTCCTCGGGAGGCGGGGCGTCCACCCAGCCGTCCGGGTCGACCCCCACGGGTGTGACCGGGGCGTCCACCTGGATCGCCGGGATCTGCACCCGGTCCGGCACGGAGAACGGCAGCGGCGCGGGCGCGCCGGGCCGCGCGGGGGCGTGGGCGTCCGCCGCGGCCGCCGAAGCGGGCTGCGGGGGGCCGATGTCGAATTCCCCCGATCCATTACGGATCAGCGCGAGACCGGTGAGCAGAACCAGCGCTATCACGCCCCACGGCGCCCGCTTCCTCTGCTGACCCTCCTCGTCGGCCGGCTGGGACGAAGACATGCGTTCACCCCTCTCGACGCGGTGGCGAGACCACGTCACTTGCACTTACGAAAACGCTAAGCGCGGCGCACGCGCGGGGCGACAGAGCAGGCGCGAACGGGTGGTGGCCAGAGGCGCGGTGCGCCATCCGAGTCCGGTCCGCCGATTAAATTTCTGACAGTCCGTGACCTGCGGCAATATCGGCCCGTGCGGAATTCGACCGGCGTGTCGTCTCACCGGTACGGCCGATTCCCGAAATGCGGCTCTGTGCACGGCATCTGAGGGTCTGTCTGGGAGGTGCTCTCGCCGACCGACCCGGGGAAGACTCCCCGGGCGCCTCCCGCGGAGGATCACAATGCGTACCACCCGTGCCCTGGCGGTCTCGGCAGTCGCGGTCGCCGCAGTGGGGCTCGCCGCCCCGGCCGCATCCGCCTGGACCGACCCCAGCAACATCGTCGCCGTGCCGAGCGTCATCGTGCCGGGCGGGAAGCTCACCGTGACGGTCGACGGCACGTCGTGCCAGAATCCCCGAAGCTCCGTCTCCTCACCGGCGTTCCCGACGACGCCCCTCAGCCGTACGAGCGGCAACACGTCGAGTGCGACCCCGACCGTCAACCGCAACGCCGAGCCCGGTGCGTACGACATCACGGTCCACTGCGGTGAGGGCAGGACGCTCACCAGGCCGAACGCCTTCACCGTCATCCGCGGCGGTGTCCGCGGCGGTCTCGGCGGCAGCACGACCACGGGGGCCACCCGGGCCGACATGGTCATCGGCGGCGGCCTGGTGGCGGCCGCGGTCGTCGGGGGCGGTGTGTTCTGGATGCGGCGCCGGGCGGAGAGCAAGGCCTGACGCTCACCCTTCGGAACGGCTCGCACGTGAACGGCCCCTCGCCCCCGGTTCTCCCCGCTGGTTCTCCCCGCGCGGGAGCCGGGGCGAAGGTCCGTGCGGCGCCGGGCGGTTCAGGCGTCGTGGTCGCCCGAGCGGCGCCGCTGCCAGGAGTACGCGGAGCCGAGCGCGCCCGCGACCAGCGCCGCGCCGAGGCCGATCTTCTGCAGGTCGAAGCCTCCGGCGGTGCCGCCCACACCGGCGTGCACCCCGCGCTGCGCGGGAGTCAGGGGGCGCTCCGGCTCGCGGGTCGGGGTGTCGGGGCGGCCGGCCGCGATGGTCAGGTCGACGTTCTTCGTCGGGCCGTGCTTGCAGGCGAACGTCACCGAGTACACCGCGGACCGCTTGGCGTCCCGGTCGACCGTCGCCGTGGCCGAGCCGGAGTCCCTGCGGATCACGGTGGTGTCGAAGACCCCGGAGGACACGGTCGTGTCGCCGTGGCAGCCGCTCGCGTGGAGGGTGACCTGCCCGCCGGCGGCGACGGTCGAGGGCGAGACGCTCACCTCGAAATGCCGGGAGTCCCCGGCGAAGGCGGCGGGGGCGGTGAGGGTCAGCGCGGTGAGGCCGAGCACGGCGGCGGAAGCGGCGCGTATCGCGTGCATGGTCAGTCCTCCGGGTCCCGAGGGGCAACTGCGGACCTGTTCCGCCGTGTCGGGAATGCACCTCGATGCCGGAAACGCTAGGTACCGCGCCGGACGGCCGCGATCCGTGTAGCGCGAACGGGGCAATCGTGTGGGCCGGTCAGGGGACCGGGTGGTGCGGCGACGGCTCCCCGGGCTCCGCCGGGTGCCACACGTGCGGGCCCGCGCCCCGCCACTCGACCAGATGGGGGTCGTCGAGCGTCATGTCGGCCTCCCCGAGCCCGGCCGCACGCAGCAGCCGGATGAGGTCCTGATCGCTGTGCGCGAGCCCGACGGCCCGTCCCCGCACGGTGACGTGCCGCCCGCCCTCGGGCGCGAGAGGGTGTACGACGATAGGGGTGTGCCAGGCAGTCATGGCACCAGAGTGCGCCGCGGGCGCGCGCGTCGCAGCCCGCGCCCGCCGGGAGAGGCAGGCAGTGATGACGGACGGCACCGCACCCACCGGGTTTCCGCGCGGCATCGGCGCGCCGGCGACACGCGCCCTGAACGCGGCCGGATACACGCATCTCGCCCAGCTCTCGGGCGTGCCCGTGGACGAACTGAAGGCGCTGCACGGCATGGGGCCCAAGGCGCTGCGGGTCCTGGGCGAGGCACTGGCCGAGAGGGGGCTCGCGCTGGGAGGGCCGAGCTGATCCGGGGGCCAAGCTGACGCGCCGGTCGAGGTGACCGCCGCCGAGCGGACCCGAGGGCCGAGGTGACCCACTGGACGAGGTGACCCGAGGGCCGAGCCGACCCGCCGGTCGAGCTGATCCGCCGGTCGAGTCACCCCCCGGTCCGAGCCGACCTGCCGGTCGAGCCCCCCCCGGGCGAGTTGACCCGCGGGCCGGCGTGGCCCGCGGGTCCTGTGCGGGGCGGTCTCACCCGGCGTGCGGGAACAGCATGCGGAACGGTTCCACGGTGGCCGCGACCCCCCGGCTGTAGGGCGCGTCCAGGTCCCACACCAGGAAG
Organism: Streptomyces antnestii; assembly: GCF_004005495.1. Classification (GTDB taxonomy): domain Bacteria; phylum Actinomycetota; class Actinomycetes; order Streptomycetales; family Streptomycetaceae; genus Streptomyces; species Streptomyces antnestii. The sequence continues at coordinate 51,151 of NZ_RZYA01000009.1, read as the reverse complement.
AGCAGGAACGCGATCAGCGCCGAGAACAGCCCGGCGAGGACCAGTTCGCGTGCCGTCCGCCGGATCTGCAGGGCGAAGACCATGCCGATCGTGACGAGCGCTCCGGTGATCAGGCCGAACCAGACCACGCCCGGCATGGTGGCGCCGGTGGAGTCGGCGCGCGCGTTGCGGGCGTCGTCCGCCGCGGTGACCTGGTCGACGAGCGGCTGGTAGGCCTGCGCCTCGAAGTCGGTCTTCGGCTGGTAGTCCGTCACGTCGTGGCGCACCCGGTCGAAAAGCCGGGTGCCCTCGGCGGTGAGATGGCCCTTGGTCTTCATCGTGTGCCACTCGGTGGTGACGACATGGCTGACATAGGTGTCGACATCCGCGCGGATCCGGTTCCGGACCTCCGTGGGATAGACGCGGACGCGTTCATGGACCTCGTGCAGGGCCTGCGCCTCGTTGCGGACGTGGTCCTGGGCGGCGCTGCGGCCCTCCCAGACCCCGGCGATGGCCAGACCGAGGACGATCGCGTACACCACGCCGATCATCATCGTCATGTACTCGATGACGTCCGGGGTCTCGCTCGGGTCGTCGTCGTCACCGATCCGGCGCTGCTGCAGGACGGTCACGACGAGGACGACCGCGCAGGCGGCCACCATCGCGAGGGTGAGAACAAGCCATTCCGACATCGGGACCTCCGGCGGTCAGCGCGGGCGCAGGGCGGCGACGGCGAGCACCGCGGGCGCGGTGATGAGCAGGGTGAGCGAGACGAGGGAAGGGCCGCCGCGGGGCGGCGCCTTGCGCGGCGCGGGACGGTACACGGGGTAACTCACCGGCTTCGGCGAGGGTTTGGGCCGCACGGTCGGCTTCGGCTTCGGTGGCGGCGGAGGCTTCACGGGCGGCGGAGGCGGAGGCGGGGGCGGAGGCGGCGGAGGGGGTGGGGGAGGAGGCGGTGGTGGAGGTGGCGGGGGTTTGGGGGCCGGGGGCGGCGCGGGCGCGGGTTTCTTCGGCGGAGGCTTCGTGGGTCCCGCACGGCACACCACGCCGTCACCCGAGACGGCGATCGCGTCACCCCCGCCGCCGTCACCGATCGAGGCGTACGCGCAGTTGTCGGCCGGGGCGAGGGCGGCCGCCGTGGCACCGGCCGCGGGCGCACCCGCGAGCCAGGCAAGCGCGAGCACCGCCACCACCCGTGTGGCCAGGGTCGACCTGGCCCCTCTGGATCCGTACACGCCGGAGATCATGGGCAGCGCCGGATGCCGCCACGCCCGGGCCGCCGCGGATTGGTCCGAACGTGGGGACCTGGGGGGCGCCAAGTTTGACCGGGGGCCCCGGAGCGCACGCGCGACCCGCGCCGATGCTGCCCCGCGCCCCCTCCCCGGACGAATATTCCGGCCACGCGTTGAACACATCCGCCGTCACCGCCCGTACCCAGGGCCAAGCGCGGACTCTCCCGGGATCGCGCAACAACCCATCGAGCAGCGGGAGTTGGCAATGGACACCTGGCGGAGCGCCTCACTCGTGGCGACAGCCGCGGCCCTGCTGGCGCTGACGACGGCGTGCGGTCAGGACCAGGGCGACCAGTCGCCGGCCGGCCAGAACGTGGGCAACGCCGCCCCGGCGCAAGGCGGTTACGGCAGCGGGGACGCGTACGGCGGCGGTGACGGCTACGGATCAGGGGACGCGAAGGGCGCGGGGGCGGCCGGGGCAACCGGGGCGGCCGGGGCGACCGGGGGCGTCGGGGTGAAGCCCGCCGGGCAGTTGGCCGCCTGGGACAGCGCGAAACTTGGCCAGGTGGTCACCGACAGCGCGGGCCTCACGATGTACCGCTTCGACAAGGACACCGCCCGGCCGCCCAGGTCGAACTGTGACGACGCGTGCCTCAAGGCCTGGCCCGCCGTGCCCGCCGACGGCGCCAAGGCCGCTCCGGGCGTCGCCCCGTCGCTGCTCGGCGAGGTCACCGCGGCCGACGGCACCCGGCAGCTGACCATCGACGGCCGGCCCATGTACCGGTACGCCATGGACACGAAGCCGGGCGACGCCAAGGGGCAGGGTGTGGGCGGCGTCTGGCACGCCGCCGCGCCCGACGGCGGAAAGGCGAGCCCCGCGGCCGCGCGTCCGGCCGGACGCGCGGGCCTCTCCACGCGCAGGGATCCGGAACTCGGCGAGATCGTCGTCGACCGCAACGGCATGACCGTCTACCGATTCCTCAAGGACTCGGCCTGGCCCATCAAGTCGAACTGCGCCGGAGCCTGCGCGGATAAGTGGCCGGCCGTCGCGCCCGTCACCAGGAACGACACGAAGGGCATCCTCAAGAAGGGTTTCATGACGTACGTCCGCCCCGACGGCGGCAAGCAGCAGACGATCAACTGCTGGCCGCTCTACACGTTCTCCGGCGACAAGAGGCCGGGTGACGTCAATGGGCAGGGCGTGGGCGGGACTTGGTACGCCGCCTCACCCGACGGAAAACCCCTGGGGGCGCCGAAGTAGGCGTACGGCGTAGAGTCGGTAAGGATTTGGCGAAAGGCCGGTTCGTTTCCCTCCATGGATGTCGCGGAGCGGAACGGACCGGTTCTTTTCCGTTGCGACAGAGAGGCTTTCGGGGTGATTTCGGATCATTGCCATTCGGCACTTGCCGGAGGCAGTGACCGAGAACGGACGGTCAATTTCCGTTTTGACTCGCTCCATTGGCGGTCGATCAGTAGCCTCAGCTCGAACACCGGCACGCCTACGCCTTGGAGACATTGATGGAGCGACCCGCCTGGGCCCCTCAGGGCATCGACATCTCGGTGCCGAGCGTGTCCCGGATCTACGACTACTACCTCGGCGGTTCGCACAACTTCGAGGTGGACCGGGAAGCGGCGCGCAAGGCGATGGAGTTCATGCCGGGACTCCCGAAGATCATGCAGGCGAATCGTGCCTTCATGCGCCGGGCGGTGCGCTACGCCGTCCAGGAGGGCGTGACTCAGTTCCTCGACATCGGCTCCGGCATTCCCACCTTCGGAAACGTTCACGAAGTGGCGCAGGCGGCCGACTCCGAAGCGCGCGTCGTCTACGTCGACCACGACCCGGTCGCCGTCGCGCACAGCCGAGCGGTCCTGGAGGGCGACGACCGTACGGCCGTCCTCGCCGCCGACCTGCGCAAGCCCCGGGAGATCCTGGCGCACCCCGAGGTCGGCGGCCTCCTCGACCTGGACCGGCCGGTGGCCCTGCTCCTCGTCGCCGTCCTGCACTTCGTCGAGGACGCGGACGACCCGCGGCGCGCCGTCGCCGAACTGCGCGACGCGCTCGCGCCCGGCAGCCTCCTGATCGTCACGCACGCCGCGTACGAGGGCATCCCGCTGCCCGCCGAGCGCGCCGCCGGAACCGTCGACGTGTACAAGAACATCCGCCAGCCGCTGATCATGCGCTCGCGCGACGAGATCGCGCGGTTCTTCGAGGGGTACGAGATGGCCGAACCCGGACTCGTGCCGATGGCCGACTGGCGCCCGGAGAACGCGCCCGCGGACGAGGACCCGTACGCCTTTTCCGGCTACGCCGGCGTCGGGCGCAAGGCGTGAACGGCGAGCCGGACAGCCCCGAGGACCGGCTGCGCAGATTCGCCACCATCTGGAGCCGGGCGATCTTCCCGGTGACGGCGACCTCCCTGACCCGGGCCGAGTTCGAGAAGGAACTCCTGCCGCTCGCCCGCCGGTTGCGGGACGCGCTCGGCGAACGCGCCTTGGACGCGCCCGCGGCCCAGTCGGTCGGCGCCGCGCTGATCGGCGTGCACTGCACCGACCCCGAGGCACTCAGCCGCACCCTCGACGTGGTCGACGCGTACCTCGTCCTGTACTGCCGTGACGACGAGGACCGGCGCGAGGAGGAGCTGCGGGCCCGCTGCGCCCGCCTCCAGCACGCTGTCGCGGCCGGCTTCGCCCGCGCCCTGCGCGAGCGCACCCTCGCCGAACAGGAGGCCATCTCGAGGGCCGCCCTGAGCGCGCGCAGCGCGGTCGCCGAGGCCCTGCACGCCAGCGAGGCGCGCTTCCGCGCGGTGTTCCACGGCGCGGCCATCGGCATCGGCATAGCCGACCTTGAGGGCACGGTCCTGGAGGCCAACGACGCGCTGGTGCGCATGTTCGGCGGCGCCGAGAACCTGGTGCGCGGCCGCAACGTCGTCGAGTGGACCCACCCCGACGACGCCCCGCACGTGTGGCGCCTCTACGAGGAACTGGTGCGCGGCGAACGCGAGCACTACCGCGTGGAGAAGGCGTTCTGCCGCCCCGACGGCACCGCCCTGTGGACCAACCTCACCGTCTCCCTGCTGCGCGACGCCGAGGGTGCGCCGCAGTACCAGCTCGCGCTGATGGAGGACACCACCGAGCGCCGCCTGCTGAATCTGCGCCTGCGCTACGAGGCCACCCACGACGCCCTCACCGGGCTCCCCAACAGGACCCTGTTCTTCGAGCGCCTGGAGAAGGCGCTGGCCGCCGGCGACGGCATGCGCTTCGGCCTGTGCTACCTGGACCTCGACGGCTTCAAGACCATCAACGACAGCCTCGGCCACGCGGCGGGCGACCGCCTCCTCGTCGAGGTCGCCGACCGTCTCCAGGCCTGCGCCACCGCCGCCGGCGAGATGGTGGCGAGGCTCGGCGGCGACGAGTTCGTCGCCCTGACCACCGGCCGCGACACGGCGGCGGAGGTCGACGACCTGGCCGGGCGCATCATGCACGCGCTCGCCGCCCCCATTCGGATCGACGGCCGTGAGCTGACCGTGCGCGGCTCCATCGGCATCGTGGAGGGTCCCGCGGCGGGCGAGCGCAGTCCCGCCGAGGTCCTGCGCAGCGCCGACATCACCATGTACCGGGCCAAGTCCGCCGGCGGCAACCGCTTCGAGCTCGCCGACCCCGAGGCCGACGCGCGCGCCATCACGCGCCACGGCCTCACGACCGCGCTGCCCGCGGCCCTGGAGCGCGGCGAGTTCTTCATCGAGTACCAGCCGCTCGTGCACCTCGGCGACGGCAGTGTGCGCGGCGCGGAGGCGCTCGTACGGTGGCTGCACCCGCAGCACGGGGTGCTCGGGCCCGACCAGTTCATCCCGCTCGCCGAAGACACTGGCCTCATCGTCCCGCTCGGACGCTGGGTCCTGGAGGAGTCCGTGCGCCAGGCCCGTACGTGGCAGGCGCGCACTCCCGACGGCGCGGACGCGGGACCGCTGCGGGTCAACGTGAACCTGTCCCCGTGCCAGCTCACGCACCCCGGGCTCGTCTCCGACACGGTCGACATCCTGGAACGCCTCGGGCTCGCACCGGGCGCCCTGTGCCTGGAGGTCACCGAGTCCGCGCTGATCGGCGCGGACGACGATCTGCTGAAGCCGCTGCGGCGGCTCGCCGAGATGGGCGTGGACATCGCGCTCGACGACTTCGGCACGGGCTACTCGAACCTGGCGAACCTGCGGCGGCTCCCGGTGAGCGTCCTCAAGCTGGACCGCTCCTTCACGCAGGGCATGCAGCGGTTTCCGGCGGACCCGGTGGACCTCAAGATCGTCGAGGGCATCGTCGCGCTGGCGCACAGCCTGGACCTGGCGGTCACCGTGGAGGGCGTGGAAACGGGAGCGCAGGCGGAGCAACTCCGTGACCTGGGCTGCGATACGGCTCAGGGCTGGTACTACGCACGTCCCGGCCCGCCGGACCGTCTGCACGAGCTGGCACTGGCGGACGCGACGGGTTGATCGCCGGGTGCGGCTTGTTTGTGGCTGGTCGCGCAGTTCCCCGCGCCCCTGAAATGCAGGCACTGCGTGCCGCATTTCCCCGATGAAGGCGAGCGGCGAAGCCGCTCGCCTTCAGGGGCGCGGGGCTGTGTCCATCAGCGGCTCCGCCGCGGGGCGCGCCCATCCCCCACCGGCCCGCAGCCACCCCCCATAAGGGGCGCGGGGAACTGCGCAAAAGAAACCCCGGCCCCCCACACCCCCGGTCACCGCAAAAGCATCCGCTGAAGCTCCCGCGCAGCCCGCGGCGGAGCCACATCCGACCGATGCGCCAGCGCAATCGTCCGGGACAGCCCGGGACGGGCAAGTGGCGTGACCCGAAGGTCACCCCCCGCGCGCCGGGCGACCATGTCAGGCACCACGGCCACCCCGAGCCCCGCCCGCACAAAGCCAAGCACCGCGTCCATCTCGCCCCCCTCCACCGCGAAGTCCGGCTCGAAGCCTTCCGCCCGGCACGCGGCCACCGTCAGCTCCCGCAGGTCGTACCCGTGCCGGAACATGACCATCCGCTCGCCCTCCAGGTCAGCGATGCGCACGGTCCGCCCCCGCCCGGGGCGCCGCGCGTCCGGCGACGAGACCACCACCAGGTCCTCCCGCAGCAGCTCGACCGTGGTCAGCGCGGGCGCCGGCGCCGGCAGCGGCAGCACCACGAGCGCCAGGTCGAGCGCTCCGCGCGCCAGCTCCCGTACGAGGTCGTGGGAGCCGCCCTCCTCGATCATCAGGCGGATGCCCGGATACCGGTCGTGGAAGGCGCGCAGCACGTCCGGCAGCAGGCCCGTGCACAGCGACGGCGTGGCGCCGAGCCGCACCCGCCCGCTCCTGAGATGTGCCAGCTCCTGCACCTCCTGCCGCGCCGTGTCCGCGTCCGCGAGGATCCGCCGGGCGAGCGGCAGCAGCGCTTCGCCCGCGTCGGTGAGGGTGATGTTCCCGCGGGCGCGCAGGAAGAGATCCGCGCCCAGCTCCCGCTCCAGGGAGCGGATCTGCTGGGACAGCGACGGCTGGGCGACGTGGACGAGTTCGGCGGCCCGGGTGAAGTGCCGGGTCTCGGCGACGGCCACGAAGTACTGGAGCTGCTGGAACTGCATGACCCCCAGGGTAATCGGTCGATAGCCTGAGCCTATGGAAATGAGCCGGACCATGTCTTGGACCGATCGGGCCTTGCCGCTCTAGCGTGCGAGACATGGCTCTGGCAACAAGGACGGACCGACGGCCGTCCATGACGCGTACGCTCTGGGACTCGTCCGTCGGCAAGAAGACGGTGATGGCCGTCAGCGGCCTGATCATGCTGCTCTACCTGGTCGTCCACATGATCGGCAACCTGAAGATCTTCTTCGGCGCCGGCGAGTTCAACCACTACGCGCACTGGCTGCGCACCGTCGGCGAGCCGTTCATGCACTACGAGTGGACGCTCTGGCTCGTCCGGATCGTCCTCGTGGCCGCCGTCGTCGCGCACGCCACGTCGGCGTATCAGCTGAGCCGGCGCGACATCAAGGCGCGGCCGGCCAAGTACGTGCACAAGAAGGCGCGTTCGAGCTACGCCACGCGCACCATGCGCTGGGGCGGGATCATCCTCGCGCTGTTCATCGTGTGGCACCTCCTCGACCTGACGACCGGCACCGCGCACCCCGGCGGCTTCCAGCCGGGCCACCCGTACCAGAACGTGATCGACACCTTCTCCACCTGGTACGGCGACGTCGTCTACATCGTCGCCATGCTCGCGCTCGGCCTGCACATCCGGCACGGATTCTGGAGCGCCGCCCAGACCCTCGGCGTGGGCAACGCGACCCGCGACCGCGTCCTGAAGACCGTTGCCAACGTTCTCGCGCTGCTGCTCACGGCCGGCTTCATCGCCGTACCCGTGGGCGTGATGACCGGAGTGGTGAGCTGACCATGACTTCCTACGCCGCGTACACGACCGGAGAGCCGGTCGCCGACACCAAGGCCCCCGAAGGCCCCGTCAACGAGCGCTGGGACAAGCGGCGCTTCGAGGCGAAGCTCGTCAATCCGGCCAACCGCCGCAAGCACACCGTCATCGTGGTCGGCACCGGCCTCGCCGGCGGCTCCGCAGGCGCGACGCTCGCCGAACAGGGCTACCACGTCGTCCAGTTCTGCTACCAGGACTCCCCGCGCCGCGCCCACTCGATCGCCGCGCAGGGCGGCATCAACGCCGCGAAGAACTACCGCAACGACGGCGACTCGGTCCACCGCCTCTTCTACGACACGGTCAAGGGCGGCGACTTCCGCGCCCGCGAGTCGAACGTGCACCGCCTCGCCCAGATCTCCGTCGAGATCATCGACCAGTGCGTCGCCCAGGGCGTGCCCTTCGCCCGCGAGTACGGCGGCCTGCTCGACACCCGCTCCTTCGGCGGCGTCCAGGTGTCCAGGACCTTCTACGCCCGCGGCCAGACTGGGCAGCAGCTCCTGCTCGGCGCGTACCAGGCCCTGTCCCGGCAGATCGCCGCCGGCAATATCGAGATGCACGCCCGCACCGAGATGCTCGACCTGGTCGTCGTCGACGGCAAGGCCCGCGGCATCGTCGCCCGCGACCTGATCACCGGCAAGATCGACACGTACTTCGCCGACGCCGTCGTCCTCGCGTCGGGCGGCTACGGCAACGTCTTCTACCTGTCGACGAACGCCATGAACAGCAACGCCACGGCGGTCTGGCGGGCGCACCGGCGCGGCGCCTACTTCGCCAATCCGTGCTTCACCCAGATCCACCCCACCTGCATCCCGCGCACCGGCGACCACCAGTCGAAGCTGACGCTGATGAGCGAGTCGCTGCGCAACGACGGCCGGATCTGGGTCCCGAAGGCCAAGGGGGACACCCGTCCGGCGGGCGAGATCCCCGAGGACGAGCGCGACTACTACCTGGAGCGCATCTACCCCTCCTTCGGCAACCTCGTGCCCCGCGACATCGCCTCGCGCGCCGCGAAGAACGTGTGCGACGAGGGCAGGGGAGTGGGCCCCGGCGGCCAGGGCGTCTACCTCGACTTCGCCGACGCCATCCGCCGCATGGGCCGCAAGGCCGTCGAGGAGAAGTACGGCAACCTCTTCGACATGTACGCGCGGATCACCGCGGAGAACCCGTACGAGACCCCCATGCGGATCTACCCAGCCGTGCACTACACGATGGGCGGCCTGTGGGTCGACTACGACCTCTCCACCACGATCCCGGGCCTGTTCGCGATCGGTGAGGCCAACTTCTCCGACCACGGCGCCAACCGCCTCGGCGCGAGCGCGCTCATGCAGGGCCTCGCGGACGGCTACTTCGTCCTGCCGTCGACCATCAACGACTACCTGGCCCGCAACCCGCACCACGACGAGGTATCGGCTGAACACCCCGCCGTACGCGAGGTCCTCGCCGAGACCGACGACCGTCTCGCCCGGCTCCTCGCCGTCGACGGCGACCGCACCCCCGACTCCTTCCACCGCGAACTCGGCGAACTCATGTGGGAGTTCTGCGGCATGGCCCGCACCGAGGAGGGCCTGCGCAAGGCCCTCGACCGGATCCCGCAGATCCGCGACGAGTTCTGGCGTCGCATCAAGGTGCCCGGCACCGGCGAGGAGTTCAACCAGTCGCTGGAGAAGGCCAACCGCATCGTCGACTACATCGAGCTCGCCGAGCTCATGTGCCTCGACGCCCTGCACCGCGCCGAGTCCTGCGGCGGCCACTTCCGCGAGGAGTCGCAGACCCCGGACGGTGAAGCGGCGCGCGTCGACGAGGAGTTCTCGTACGCCGCCGCCTGGGAGTTCACGGCCACGGGCGAGGCTCCCACCCTCCACAAGGAAGACCTCGTCTTCGAGTACGTCCACCCCACCCAGCGGAGCTACGCATGAAGCTCACCCTGCGCGTCTGGCGCCAGAAGAACGCCGACGCCGAAGGCGCCATGTCCACCTACGACGTGGACGGAATCTCGCAGGACATGTCGTTCCTGGAGATGCTCGACACGCTCAACGAGGAGCTCATCCTCAAGGGCGACGACCCGGTCGCGTTCGACCACGACTGCCGCGAGGGCATCTGCGGCGCCTGCTCGCTCGTGATCAACGGCGACGCGCACGGCCCCGAGCGCACCACGACCTGCCAGCTCCACATGCGGTCCTTCAACGACGGCGACACGATCGACATCGAGCCGTGGCGCGCCTCCGCGTTCCCGGTGGTCAAGGACCTCGTCGTCGACCGCACCGCGTTCGACCGCATCATCCAGGCCGGCGGCTACATCAGCGCCCCCACGGGTGCCGCGCCCGAGGCCCACTCCACGCCCGTACCCAAGCCCGACGCGGACTTCGCGTTCGAGCATGCCGAGTGCATCGGCTGCGGAGCGTGCGTGGCGGCCTGCCCGAACGGCTCGGCGATGCTGTTCACCTCGGCGAAGGTCAACCACCTCAACGTCCTCCCGCAAGGCGCGCCCGAGCGCGAGACCCGCGTCCTCGACATGGTCGGGCAGATGGACGCGGAGGGCTTCGGCGGCTGCACCCTGACCGGCGAGTGCGCCACCGCCTGCCCGAAGGGCATCCCGCTGCCGTCCATCGCCGCCATGAACAAGGAGTGGCTGCGGGCGACCCGGAAGGTGAAGAGGGCCTGACACCTTAAGGCAGGCACAGGAAAGACGTCCCGCGGCACAGCGCGGGCGGGCGGGACCGGGAGTGGTGCTCAATCCCCCGGTCCCGTCAGGATTTCCGGCCCCGGAACCACTCCGGGGCACCACCTGGGCGCGCCCCGGGTTCCTGGCATTCAACATCCGCACATCCGGGATCCCGCTGACGGCCACGCGCACGCCAGCGGACGGCGGAAGAACGTAACCGCAAGGGCCGCGAACCCCAGCGGCCCTGTCCGCCGACGTGCCGAACAGGCCCTGCCCCGGGAGAGAGCCATGACCGCTTCCACCCTCGCCCCCGCCCCGCCGCCCGCGACGGGCACCCGCTACACCGTGACCATCGCCCGCGACGAGGCCGACGTCCGGGCCGCGCAGCGGCTGCGCCACGACGTCTTCGCCGGCGAGATGGGCGCCCACCTCAGCACCCCCGAACCCGGCCTCGACATCGACTCCTTCGACGCCTACTGCGACCACCTGCTCGTCCGCGACACCACCACGGGACAGGTCGTCGGCACCTACCGGCTGCTGCCGCCCGAGCGCGCCGCGGTCGCGGGACGGCTCTACTCGGAGGGCGAGTTCGACCTCGGCCCCCTCGCCGCGATACGTCCCGGCCTCGTCGAGGTCGGCCGCTCCTGCGTCCACCCCGACCACCGCGACGGCGCCGTCATCGGCCTGATCTGGGCGGGCATCGCCCGCTACATGGAGCGCGGCGGCCACGAGTGGCTGGCCGGCTGCTGCTCCCTGCCGCTCGCCGACGGCGGGCAGCTCGCCGCCGGAACCTGGGACCGGGTACGGGACAAGTACCTCGCGCCCGAGGAGTACCGCGTACGACCCCGGCTCCCCTGGTCCGCCGAGGGCGTCGAGCGCCAGGGACGCACCGAACTGCCGGCACTCCTTCGCGGCTATCTGCGGCTCGGCGCCATGGTGTGCGGAGAGCCGGCCCACGACCCGGACTTCGGCGTCGCCGACCTGTACGTGCTGCTGTCCATGCGCCGCGTCGACCCGCGCTACCTGCGTCACTTCCTCTCGCTCGCCCCGTCGTGGTGAGCGCCTGGCTGCCCACCGGGCCCTGCACCCCGCAGGGGTGCGCCCGCGCCGGGACAGCCGTGGCGGGCGCCCCGCGCGCCGCGCTCCGGCTCCTGGCACTCGTCCTCGTCACCGCCCTCGGAGTCGTCCTGTCACCGGTGGTGGGACGCTGCCCGCCCCGGGTGCGCGACGCCCTGGTGGCACGCTGGTGCCGGGCCGTGGTGCGGTCGGTGGGGGTACGGGTACGGATCACCGGAGCCGCCGTACCGGACGGGGGAGTCCTGGTCGTGGCGAACCACATCTCGTGGCTCGACATCCCGCTGACCGCCGCCGCCCGCCCGGCCCGCATGCTCGCCAAGCGCGAGGTGGGCACCTGGCCCGTCGCCGGGCCGCTCGCCGCGCGCGGCGGCACCCTCTTCATCGAGCGCGACCGGCTGCGGGCCCTGCCGGACACCGTCGCGCGGATCGCCGACGCCCTGCGCTCCGGCGCGGCCGTCGTCGCGTTCCCGGAGGGCAGTACGTGGTGCGGGCGCGCCCAAGGCCCGTTCCGCCGGGCCGTGTTCCAGGCCGCCCTGGACGCCGGCGTGCCCGTCCAGCCGCTACGGATCTCCTATCGGAGCGGCGGGGGAGCGTTCAGCGCCGCGCCCGCGTTCGTCGGCGACGACGTGCTGCTCGCGTCCCTGTGGCGGGTCGCCACGGCGCGCGGTCTCGTCGCCGAGATGGAGGTCCTTCCGGCGATCGCGCCGGGCGATCACCCTCACCGCAAGAGCCTCGCGGACGCGGTGGAGGCGACCATCGGCCACGGCGTGGAACCGCGCACGCGGCACACACTGCGGGCGTCACCCAGAGCCGATGTGCGGGCGGCCGGGTAGGGGGCGCGACTGCCTCCCCTCCCCGGTCTGCCCGGTGTCATCCGGCCAGCGCCCGCGCCAGATAGGGCGCCGTACGGCTGTCGCCCGACCGCGCCACCTCGGCCGGCGGGCCCGCGGCGACGATGTGCCCGCCCGCGTCGCCCCCGCCGGGCCCCAGGTCGATCACCCAGTCCGCGCCCGCCACGACCGCCATGTCGTGCTCGACCACGACGACGGAGCTGCCCGCGTCGACGAGCCCGTGCAGTTGGCGCATCAGGACCTCGGTGTCGGCCGGGTGCAGACCCGTCGTCGGCTCGTCGAGGAGATACAGCGTGTGGCCCCGGCGCAGCCGCTGCAACTCGCTGGCCAGCTTGATGCGTTGGGCCTCGCCGCCGGACAGCTCGGTCGCGGGCTGGCCCAGGCGCAGATAGCCGAGCCCCACGTCCAGGAGGGTGCGCAGACTGCGGATGACCGCCGGCGCGTCGTCGCCCGCCTCCTCGAAGAACGCTGCGGCGCCCTCCACCGTCAGGTCGAGCACCTCGGCGATGTTCCGTCCCCGGTAGGCGACTTGGAGCGTCTCGGGGTTGTAGCGCGCGCCGCCGCAGTCCGGGCAGGGCGCGTACGTGCTGGGCAGGAAGAGCAGCTCGACGCTGACGAACCCCTCGCCCTGGCAGGTCTCGCAGCGGCCGCCCGCCACGTTGAACGAGAACCGCCCCACGCCGTACTTACGGGCCTTCGCCTCGTCGGTCGCCGCGAACACCTTCCGTACGACGTCGAAGAGACCCGTGTACGTGGCGAGGTTGGAGCGCGGGGTGCGCCCGATCGGCTTCTGGTCGACGACCACCAGGCGCCCCACGCCTTCCAGTTCCTCCGTGATCGAGCCGATCAGGGTGGACTTCCCGGACCCGGAGACACCCGTGACGGCGGTGAACGCGCCGAGCGGAACGTCCGCCGACACGTCCCGCAGATTGTGCCGGGTCACCGGGCCGACCTTCAGCCACCCGCGCGGCTCCCGCACCGTGCGCTCAGGTGCGGGCTCGCGGCCGAACAGGAACCGGGCGGTCGCCGACTCCGCGACGGACGCCAGGTCCGCGACGGGACCGCTGTGCAGCACGTGGCCGCCGTGCTCGCCCGCGAGCGGCCCCACGTCGACGAGCCAGTCCGCCCGGCGCATGACGTCGAGATGGTGCTCGACCACGAACACCGAGTTGCCGGACGCCTTGAGCCGGTCCAGGACCGTGAGCAGCGACTCAGTGTCGGCCGGGTGCAGGCCCGCCGACGGCTCGTCGAGCACGTAGACCACGCCGAACAGGCCCGAGCGCAACTGCGTTGCCAGCCGCAGGCGTTGGAGCTCTCCGGCGGAGAGCGTGGGGGTGGCGCGGTCCAGGCCGAGGTAGCCGAGGCCGAGCTCGGTGACGGTGGCGATCCGGGCCAGCAGATCGGCCGTGAGAACCCGCGCGGTCTCCGACGCGTCGTCCGGCACGTCGAGGATCCTCGCGAGGTCCGTGAGCGGCAGATGCGCCAGCTCCGCGATCGTCCGGCCCGCGAACGTCACGGCCAGCGACTCGGCCCGCAGCCGCGCCCCGCCGCACACCGCACAGGGCGCGCTGTCGAGGAACCGCTCGGCCTTCGTGCGCAGCGTCTGGCTCTTGGAGTCCGCGAACGTCTTCAGCACATAGCGGTTCGCGCTCATGTACGTGCCCTGGTAAGGGCGTTGGATGCGCCCGGCGTCCCGTACGGGGTGGACCGTGACGACCGGCTGCTCGTCCGTGAACAGGATCCAGTCCCGCTCGCCCTGCGGCAGCTCGCGCCAGGGCCGGTCGACGTCGTACCCGAGCGCGTCCAGCACGTCGCGCAGGTTCTTGCCCTGCCACGCACCCGGCCACGCGGCGATCGCCCCCTCGCGGATCGACAGCGACGGATCGGGTACGAGGAGCGCCTCCGTCGTGCGGTGCACCAGACCGAGCCCGTGACACTCGGGGCACGCCCCCGCCGCGGTGTTCGGCGAGAAGGCGTCGGAGTCGAGCCGCTCCGCGCCCGGCGGGTAGTCGCCCGCCCGCGAGAACAGCATGCGCAGCGAGTTGGAGAGCGTGGTCACGGTGCCGACGGAGGAACGGGACGTGGGCGACGATCGGCGCTGCTGGAGCGACACGGCCGGCGGAAGCCCGGTGATCTCGCCGACCTTGGGCGCACCGACCTGGTGGATGAGGCGACGCGCGTACGGGGCCACGGACTCGAAGTAGCGGCGCTGGGCCTCGGCGTAGATCGTCCCGAACGCCAGCGAGGACTTCCCGGAGCCGGAGACCCCGGTGAAGACGGCGATCACGTCACGCGGGATGTCCACGTCCACGCCCCGCAGATTGTGCTCGCGGGCACCCCGGACGCGGACGAACGGGTCGTGGGGGTCGTCCATGGGGCGGGCTCCGTACGGCGGCTCGGGTGCGGTGATCCAGGGAATGGCAAACCCCACGATTCTAGGCGGCGCCGAGACCCGCTACCCGGGCGAGCCCGCGGAACGAGTCGAGCAGCCCCTCCCGGTCGTACGTACTGGTCGTGACCAGCATCTCCTGTGCGCCGCTCTCCTTGATCAGCGTCTCCAGCTCCTCCGCGACCTCGTCCTCGGTGCCCGCGATGTGGCCGCGCAGCCCGGACTCGTAGAAGTCCCGCTCCTTCGCGGTCATCGCCAGCGCCTCCACCCGCTCGGCGGGCGGCAGCGGCGGGAACGTGCCGTGGGTGCGGGAGTACGCCATCGACCAGGCCTCGGAGACCAGCAGGCGGCGGGCCGCCTCCGGTGTCCCGGCGACGGCGACCGTGCCCGAGACGACGACGTACGGTTCGGCCGCCCACGCCGACGGGCGGAACGCCGCGCGGTACTGGTCGATGCCGCGCAGCATCTTCTCGCGGTTCCTGAGGTCGCCGATCACCATCGGGAGTCCGGCCTCGGCGGCGATCGTCGCGCCCTCGCCGAGGGCGAGCACGAACGGCGGGACGCTCAGGCCGTCCGAGGGGCGGGCCCGCACCCCGGTCGCGGACGTGCCGCGGAAGAACGCGAGGAGCTCCGCCAGCTGACCGGCGAAGTCCCCGGCGTCGTCCTTGTCCCGGCCGAGTGCCTTGCGCACCCCGCCCGTGAATCCCACCGAGCGGCCGAGCCCCATGTCGATCCGGCCGGGGAACAGGGACTCCAGGACCCCGAACTGTTCGGCCACGACGAGGGGTTGGTGGTTGGGCAGCATCACGCCGCCGGTGCCGACCCGGATCGTGCGGGTGGCGGCGGCGACCGCCGCGGCGAGCACGGTCGGCGCCGAACCCGCGACCCCCGGCACCCCGTGGTGTTCCGACACCCACAGGCGGTGGTAGCCGAGCGCTTCGAGTTCCCGCGCCAGGCGCACGGTGTCGCGCAGCGCCCCGGGCCCGTCGTGCCCCTCACGGGTGCGCGAACGGTCGAGGACGGAGAACCGGGTCGAAGCGATCACTGAGCTGCTCACACACCGTTCAACGTCTGTGCCGCGCCAGGATTCCCCGCTCAGTGCCCTTCGGGATTCCCCGCCCTCTGCCCTTGGGGATCCCTACCCTTGACGGGTGACCGACAACAACAGACCCCTGGCCGTGTTCGACCTCGACAACACCCTCGCGGACACGGCCCACCGGCAGCGCTTCCTGGAGCGCTCCCCCCGGGACTGGGCGGGCTTCTTCGCCGCCGCCCCCGACGACCCGCCGCTCGCCCGGGGCGTGGCCCTGGTGCTTGAGAGCGCGCTCGAGTGCGAGGTCGTCTACCTCACGGGCCGCCCCGAGCGGTGCCGCGCCGACACGGTGGCGTGGCTGGCCGCGCAGGGGCTGCCCGACGGGCGCGTGTGGATGCGCCGCAACGACGACCGCAGGCCCGCGCGCAGCACCAAGCTGGAGACGCTGCGCACGCTCTCGCGCGGCCGGGACGTGCGGATGCTGGTCGACGACGACGAGCTCGTGTGCGACGAGGCCGAACGGGCGGGTTTCTCCGTCGTCCGCGCCCGGTGGGCGAGCGAGTCCGAGGCGCTGAAGGACGCCCAGGAACGGGAGGGCCGCACCTGAGCGGGCCCGGCAGGCCTGCTCAGGAGGCCTCGTCCTCCAGGCGGAAGCCGACCTTCAGGCTGACCTGGTAGTGCGCGATCTGTCCGTTCTCGATGTGGCCGCGCACCTGGCCGACCTCGAACCAGTCCAGACCGCGAAGCGTCTGCGAGGCGCGGGCGATGCCGTTGCGGATGGCCTGGTCGACTCCGTCGGGGGAGGTGCCGACGATCTCTGTGACCCGGTACGTGTGGTGGGACATGAAGGCCTCCTCGGCCCGTGCGGTGGACGTCTGTGAAGGACGTCCCTCCACGGTGCCTCAGGTCGCCCGGGACCGCGAGCGAGAGGATGCGGAAGTTCGGCTTACTCGCAGATACCCGTTGACCACCCCTTGACCGCTCCATTGGTCCATACCAAAATCCCAGCCACACCCGTGCGCGAGCACCGCGCTCTCCCCCACCGTCGGGCCGCCCCTCCCTGTCCGCAGGCAGAAAGTGACCCACGTGATGCTCCGCCGCACCGCCGCGACCCTCGTCTCCCTCGGCCTCGTGTCCGCCGCCCTCCTCACCGGCTGCGGCTACCTTCCGGGCGGAGGCGACGAACAGCGCACCGTCACCGTCTGGCTGATGAAGGACAGCGCGTCGGACGCGTTCCTGCGCCGGTTCACGAAGAGCTTCGAGGACGAGAACCCAGGCCTGCGCCTGGACATCCGCATCCAGGAGTGGACCGGCATCGGCGCGAAGGTGAGCGCGGCCCTCACCCGGAAGCCGGGTGCCCGGGCAAAGGGCGACGCTGCGGACGGCCCCGCCCCCGACGTCATCGAGGTCGGCAACACGCAGGTCCCCCAGTACGTCGACGAGGGCGGCCTGCTCGACCTCAGCCTCGAGTCCGCGCGCGACCTCGGCATGGACGACTGGCTGCCCGGACTCGCCGACCCCGGCATGTTCCACTCCCGCCAGTACGGCATCCCCTGGTACGCGGCCAACCGGGTGGTGATCTACAACAAGGACCTCTTCGCGAAGGCCGGCATCAAGCGGACGCCCCGCACCCGCGCCGAGTGGATCGACGACACCCGGCGCCTCAACACCGGCGGTGACCAGGGCATCTACCTGGCCGGCCAGGACTGGTACACGCTCGCCGGGTTCATCTGGGACGAGGGCGGCGACCTCGCCAAGGAGACCGGCGGCATCTGGGAGGGCAGCCTGCACACGCCCGCTGCGCTGCGCGGCATGGCGTTCTACCGGCAGCTCCAGGCGCTCGGCCGGGGGCCCAGGAACGCCGACGAGGAACACCCGCCACAGTCCGGCGAGTTCGCGAAGGGCGACGTCGCCCAGATCGTCGCCGTACCCGGCACCGCCCAGGCCGTGGAAGAGAAGAACCCCGGACTCAGGGGGAAGCTGGGCTACTTCCCCGTCCCGGGCCGGACCGCCGCGAAGCCGGGCTCCGTCTTCACCGGAGGCTCCGACCTCGTGGTGCCCGAGAACACCGACGACCGCGACGGTGCCGTCGCGGTCGTCAAGGCCCTGGCCGGCGCCAAGTGGCAGAAGGACCTGGCCAGGACCATGAACTACGTGCCCAACAAGACGACCCTGAGCGGCGCCGTCGCCGCCGGGCCGGGCGTGGCCGCGATGGCGGCGGGCGCCGCGCGGGGCCGGGCCACCCCCGTCTCCCCGCTGTGGGCGAGGGTCGAGGCCGACAACCCGATCAAGGCGTACATGTCGAAGGTGCTCGACGGGGCCGACCCGGCCACGGAGGCCAGGGCGGCATCCCGCCGGATCACCGAGGAGCTCGACGCGAGCGGGCCGTGACCGCCGTCAGTCCACGCGGCTGAGGGACAGCGCGAAGCGGCCCTGCGCGTCCGTCCACCAGTGCGTCATCCGCAGCCCCGCGCCCGCCAGTTCGGCCCGCACCCCCTCCTCGCGGAACTTCGCCGAGATCTCCGTCCGCAGCTCCTCCCCGGCTTCGAACTCGACCGCCAGGTCGAGGGCGGGGATCTTGACGGTCTGGGCGGCCGTGGCGCGCAGCCGCATCTCGATCCACTCGTGGTGCGCGTCCCACAGGGCGACGTGCTCGAACGCGTCCGGGTCGAAGTCGGCGCCCAGCTCGCGGTTGACGACACTCAGCACGTTCTTGTCGAACGCGGCCGTCACGCCCGCCGCGTCGTCGTACGCCGCGACCAGGACCGACTCGTCCTTCACCAGGTCCGTGCCGAGCAGCAACATGTCGCCCGGCCGCAGCAGTTCGCGTACGGAGGCCAGGAACGTGGCGCGCTCGGCGGGCAGAAGGTTGCCGATGGTGCCGCCGAGGAACGCGGCCAGGCGCGGCCCGGGGGAGTCCGGCAGGGTGAGCCCGAGCGTGAAGTCGGCGATCAGGGCGTGGATCCTCAGCCCCGGCCGCTCCGCGCCGAGCGCTTCCGCGGCGCCCCGCAGCGCGCTCTCACTGACGTCCACGGGGATGTACGTCTCCAGGTCCGGCAGGTCGTCGAGCAGATGGCGGGTCTTGTCCGACGAACCGGAACCCAGCTCCACGAGGGTGCGGGCGCCGGTGGCTTCGGCGATCTCCCGGGACCGGGACAGCAGGATCTCCCGCTCGGCGCGCGTCGGGTAGTACTCTGGCAGGGCCGTGATCTCGTCGAACAGCTCGCTGCCGCGCGCGTCGTAGAACCACTTGGGCGGCAGCGTCTTGGGCGCGGAGGTGAGCCCGTGCAGGACGTCGGCGCGCAGTGCGGCGCCGGTGGCGTCCTCGGGCAGGGTGCGGGTCAGCTGGTACGGGCTCACGCGTTGTGCTCCTTGAGCGGGGTCAGCAGGACGTCGGTGCGGCTCGCGGCGAGCAGGGTGCGGTCGGGCACCTCGCGCCAGTGCGGATCGTCGTCGTAGGGCTCGGAGGCGACGACGGTGCGGCGGCCGGGTCCGGCGAGATACCAGAGGGTGTCGCCCCAGGCCGTCGCGGCGATCGTCTCGCCGTTGGTGAGAAGGAAGTTGAGGCGCGACCCGGGGGCGGCCTCGGCGACCTCGCGGGCCGTGTCGGCGAGGGCCTGTCCCTCGTCGTCGCCCGCGCGCAGCCGGTTGAGGATCAGCGCCCAGGCGAACGCCGAGTCGCAGCGGGCCTCCATGGACAGCAGGTCGGCGGGCGGCAGCGACGAGGTGAGCGGGGCCAGCGAGCCGGGCCATCCGGTCACCATGCCGTTGTGGCTGAACAGCCAGGGGCCCGAGGCGAACGGCGCCGCCGCCGCCTCTCCGTCCGCGCCGCCGAGCGTGGCGTCCCGGACCGCGGCGAGCGCGCACCCGGAGCGCACTACCCGGGCGAGGTCGGCGAAGGACTGGTCGCCCCAGACGGGCCCGGCCCTGCGGTAACGCGCGGGAACCGGGTCACCCTCCGCGTACCAGCCCACGCCGAACCCGTCGGCGTTCACCGTCCCGTGCTGCTGGCGGCGCGGCTCCCACGACTGGCGCAGCAGGCTGTGCGGCGGCGCCACGAGCACGTCGCCGAGCGGCGCCGGCGGGCCGAGGAAGGCCAGGTGCCGGCACATCAGGCGTCCTCCTCGTCGCGCGCGGTGCGGAACCCGGCGAAGATCTGACGGCGCACCGGATAGTCCCAGTTGCGGAACGTGCCCCGGCACACCACCGCGTCCACGGCGAACGAGCCACCGCGCAGCACCTTGTGGTCCGGGCCGAAGAACACCTCCGAGTACTCGCGGTACGGGAAGGCCGCGAACCCCGGGTACGGCAGGAAGTCGCTGGACGTCCACTCCCACACGTCGCCGATCAACTGCCGTACGCCGAGCGGGGATTCACCGGCCGGGTAGCTGCCCGCCGGGGCCGGGCGGAGGTGGCGCTGGCCGAGGTTGGCGCGCTCGGGCGTCGGGTCCGCGTCGCCCCACGGATAGCGCATCGACCGCCCGGACGCCGGATCGAAGCGGGCCGCCTTCTCCCACTCGGCCTCGCTCGGCAGGCGCCGGCCGGCCCAGCGAGCGTACGCGTCCGCCTCGTACCAGCTGACGTGCACGACGGGCTCGTCCGGCGGGACCGGCTCGGTCACCCCGAAGTGCCGCCGCAGCCACTGGCCGCCCTCGCGGCGCCAGAACAGCGGCGAGTCCAGGCCGCCGTCCCGCACCATCGCCCAGCCCGCCGGCGTCCACCAGCGGGAGTTCTCGTAGCCGCCGTCCGCCATGAAGCGCAGGTACGCGCCGTTCGTCACCGGTGTGGTGTCGATGTGGAAGGGCGGGACCAGGCGCGGATGGGCGGGCCGCTCGTTGTCGAGCGCCCACGGTTCGGCGGACGTCCCCATCGTGAACGGGCCGCCGGGCACGAGGACTTCGGACGGTCCGTGGAAGGCCACGGAGACCTGCGGGCCGGGATCCGGAGCGGTGAGCGCGGGCGCGCCTGTCCGGAGCTGATGCGTGATCAGCATCGTCTCGTCGTGCTGCTGTTCGTGCTGGGCGATCATCCCGAAGGCGAACCCCGCCTCGGTGAGGCGCGTGCCGTGGAAGGGCGTGCTGTCCAGGACGTCGAGCGCCCGGCCCCGCACCTCGGCCGCGTACTCGCGCGCCTCGTCCGGGGCGAGCAGCGGCAGCTTGGGGCGCTCGGACCGAGGGTGCTCGAACGCGTCGTACAGCGGGTCGATCTCCGGGCGCATCGCCTCCCGGCCCGCGACAGCGCGCAGGAGCCACTGTTCCTCCTGGTTGCCGATGTGCGCGAGGTCCCAGACCAGCGGGGACATCAACGGCGAGTGCTGCGCGGTGAGTTCAGGACCCTCGACGCAGCTCGTGAGGAGCGTCGTGCGGTCCCGCGCGGCGAGCAGCGCGGTCCGTGCGCGCTCCCGCAGCGCTTCGGGATCCAGGGTGGTGTCTTCGCTCTGTGCGGTCATGAGGTGACGGTCCTCCCGGGGACGGGTGCCTCGATGTGGTCGAGCACGTCGTCGGCGGGGCACCGGCCCCGTACGACATAGCGGTTCATGAAGTCCGTTACGGCGGTCAGGACTCTGGGTGACGCGCCGAGCCGGGGCAGCGCTTCGAGCGCCGCTCTGAAACAGGTGACGGCGGCCTCGGCGAGTTCGGGGTCCGACGGGCCGAGCGCGGCGGCGTCACGCCACAGCGGATTGTGCGGCGCGGGCATCGGGCCCGCCCGTTCGGCCAGCGGTTTCACGGCCCGGTACGCGGTCTCCGCGGCCTCCGGATCGTCGAACAGCGCGGTCGTCACGGCGAGCGGCACGAGCCACCCGTCGTCGCCCGGCTGGGCGTCGATCATGCGCAGTTCGAGATGGCCGCGCGGGCGCACCGGGGGGAACAGGGTGGTCAGGTGGTACTCGACGTCACCGCGGGTGGCGGGCCGGGGGCCGCCGTCCCGCAGCCACGTCCGCAGGGACAGGCCGTCCGGGACGTCCCATGGCCCGCTGTCCCGGCGGACACACATCACCGGGGCGTCGAGGACGTGCCGGGTCCAGGCGCCGCGCGGCTCCGCGTCCAGGGGCGGCGCCCCCGACCTGCCGGGGTCGATCTCCTCCCACACCGCCTGCCGAGTGGAGCGCTGGCCGGTCGGACGCCCGTACAGCATGGGCGAGTTGGCGAAGGCGGAGACGAGGACGGCGCCCAGCAGATGCGAGAGCCGCCAGCGTCTGCCGTGGCCCAGCGGTCCCGGCTCCTCGTACCCGGAGTCGAGACAGACCTGTATGGACGCGGACGAGCACATCATGGCGCGGCCCGCGGGCCCGGCCCGGTCGAGCCAGGTCTCCATGGCGTCGTAGCGCGGTTCGTGGAGCAGCCGCCGCGACGGGCGCCAGGGGTCGGTGCCGAGGCCCGTCAGCGCGAGGCCGCGGGTGGCGAGTTCGGTGCGGACCGCCGTCAGATCGGCCGAGACGGCCGAGACGCAGTCCATGAGCGAGGTGGCGGGCCGGGAGCTCAGCTCCAGCTGGCCGCCGGGCTCGACCGTGAGGGCCGAGCTGAGGGGCAGGGCGCCCAGCGCGGCGTAGGCCGCGTCGAGGCGTTCGGGCGGTAGGGGGAGCCGCGGCCTGCGCGGCTCGTGGACGAGCCATTCCAGTTCGACACCCACGGTGCGGGGCGGTCCGGTCTTGAAGCAGATCCCGTGGACCAGCGCCTCGACCTCGGCCTCGGTGACCAGGGCTGCCGCCGGACCGGGCTCCGTACAGTCTCCCTCGGGCATGTTCAGGATCCTCCTGATCTGTACGCCTTCATCGTCCCCGGTAGGGGCCGAGCCGTCGACTCGGCGGGGTTGGGCCGGGCCGGGGCGATGCTCGTCCCACCCAAAACCCTCGCGTCGAATCGCACAAGAGTGCCCCTCGGGTGGCGAAAATCTGTTGCCCGTGGTGTCGCCCTGCGCACACCATGCGTTCATGAGGACGACCACGGGGGGACGGGCGTGAGCGCACGGCTGCGCGGCATCGCGCACCAGACGGAGGAGATCGTCGCGGCGGGCCGGTACACGGCGCCGGACGGCCGGACCGTGCCGATCGCGGCGCAGGTGGCCGCGGCCCGCGAGGCGACACGGACGTACGGACCCGACCCGGTCGACGTCCCCGAGGCGGGACTGTCCGCGCCCACGGTCATCGAGGTCACCGGGGAGTCCACCCTGGAGGCCGCGCACCGCCTCGTCACCACCGGACAGCCACCGGTCGCCGCCCTGAACTTCGCCTCCGCGCGCAACCCCGGCGGCGGCTACCTCAACGGCGCGCAGGCCCAGGAAGAGGCCCTGTGCCGGGCCTCGGCCCTGTACACATGCCTGCTGCGGGCCCGCGACTTCTACGACCACCACCGCGCGGACCGTGACCCGTTCTACACGGACCGTGTCATCCACTCGCCCGCCGTCCCTGTCTTCCGCGACGACCGCGGACACCTGCTCGACCGGCCGTACGCCGTCGGCTTCCTCACCTCACCGGCGCCGAACGCGGGCGTCGTGCGCCGCCGCACCCCGGACCGGGCGGGTGAGATCCCGGCGGCCCTGGCGGCGCGTGCGGAACGCGTCCTGGAAACGGCCGCGGCCAACGGCTACCGGCGCCTCGTGCTCGGAGCGTGGGGCTGCGGTGTGTTCCAGAACGACCCCGCGCAGGTGGCGGCCGCGTTCCGGGGGCTCCTCGACGAGGGGGGCCGGTTCGCGGGCCGCTTCGGGCACATCGTGTTCGGTGTCCTCGACCGCACGCGGGACGCGGCGACGAGGACCGCCTTCGAACGGGCCTTCCCGAACCGGAGTCCGGTCGATCGGATCAAGCCGGTGGATCCGGTGGATCCGGTCGGTGCTCAGCGCCAGCCGTAGCGCTCCTTGAGCCGCAGCACCACGAGGTTGAAGCGCATCCGGTCCAGGGCGCACGCCTCGCGCCGCATACCGCGCTCATGGACCCGCAGGACGCGGCCGATGTTCACCCACGAGTCACGGCCCGCACGGTCCCAGGGCCCACTGCCGATCGGCACCCACACGTTGTCGCCGTTGTGCAGCTTGCTCGACAGCTGCACGGCGAGCAGCGTGCCCGCCGCCTCCCTGGCCACGACGAGGACGGGACGGTCCTTGCCGCGGCCGTCGTTCTCCTCGTACGGCACCCAGGTCCAGACGATCTCGCCCGGGTCGGGGTCGCCGTCGTGGGCCGGCGCGTACTCCGTGCGCACCCGGCCCACCGTGCGCGGCTCGACCTCGGCGGTGGCGGTGTCGCCGGCCCGGCCGGGCTGGTCATCGGTTTGCGGGTCTTCGATGTAGGCAGTCACGCGGGCCACGTTAGGGCCTGCGCGTCCCACTTCGCGGGCCGGGCCCGGCTGTTGGACCGCGACCGCCTGCCCCGCAAGGTATGCCCGGCCGGGAACACGGGCGTACCCGTCTGGAAGGATGCCGTGCGTCATGGTGCAGATACCGAAGCCGCAGCCCGCCCGGAAGCCACGGAAGACACGGACGCCACCGAAGCCAAGGGAGTCCGCCGCGCCGAGCCCGGTGCCGCCGAGCCCGGTGCCCACGAGTGCCGACGTCGCCCGGCTCGCCGGGGTCTCGCGTGCCACCGTCAGCTACGTCCTCAACAACACCAGCGCCGTCAGAATCAGCGAACCCACCCGCCGCCGCGTCCGCGACGCCGCGAGGGACCTCGGCTACGTGCCGCACGCGGCCGCCCGCAGCCTGCGCGCCGGCCACACCCGCATCGTCCTGATGCCCACCCCGCGCGTCCCCGCCGGACCGCTCTACAGCACGCTCTTCAACGACCTCCAGTGGGCGCTCAGCGGCCTCGACTACACGGTCGTCCAGTACGGCAGCGTCAGCCTGCGCGGCGACGACGCGGCGCGCGCCTGGGCCGAACTCCGCCCGGTCGCCGTCCTCGCACCCCCCGACCTGGGCACGCAGGGCGTGGAAGTCCTCCGCCGCTCCGGCGCCAGGGCCGTGATCACGCTCGGCCCGCAGCGCGTCGAGGGTGCGCACGCGCTGCTCATGGACCACCGCGAAGTCGGCCGCGTCGCCGCCGCCCATCTCGTCGAACGGGGCCGACACCGCATCGGGGTCGTCCTGCCGACCGAGCCGGGCCTCGACCACTTCGCGGGCCCACGCCTCGAAGGCGTCCGGCTCGCGTTCCCCGGCACCGGCGCCGCGGTCTTCGAGCTGCCGCTCGCGTACGAGGAGGAGTCGGCGGCCCAACTGGTGCCGCGCATCCGTGAGTTGGGGCTCGACGCCGTGTTCGCGTACAACGACGAGTACGCGATGCTGCTCATGCGGGCGCTCCACGACGCGGGCGTCGGCATCCCGGGGGAGACCGCCGTCATCGGGGCCGACGACCTGATGCTCGGGCGGCTGCTGCGGCCCCGGCTGAGCACCGTACGCATCGAACTGCCGTCCGGGCCGGAGCTCGCCGCGCTCGTCGACCGACTGGTGCGCGACCCGGGCGCGGCGCCCGAGTCGCACGAGATGCTGCGGGCCCGGGTCGTGCCGCGCGAGTCGACCTGAGACCGGAGACCTGATGCCGGAAACCTGAGGCCTGAGGTACTGACGCCGGGCCCGTACGTTCGTACGGTACGGACCCGGCGTCTGTCGCCTGTCGCCTGTCGCCTGTTGTTTGTCGTCTGTCGGCTTCGAAGGGGGCGTCAGGCCTGCTCGGCGCCCGCGCCTGCCCCGCCGTCCTCGCCCGCCTTGGCCTGCTGCTCGGCGATGGACTTGCGGACCTCGTCCATGTCCAGCTTCCTGGCCTGGCCGATCACGTCGTCGAGGGCCTCCTGCGGCAGCGCTCCGGGCTGGGCGAACACCGCGACCTGGTCACGCACGATCATCAGCGTCGGGATCGACTGGATCCCGAACGCGGACGCCAGTTCCGGCTGAGCCTCCGTGTCGATCTTCCCGAACACCAGGTCCGGGTTGGCCTCCGCGGCCTTCTCGTACACGGGCGCGAACTGCCGGCACGGCCCGCACCACGACGCCCAGAAGTCGATCAGCACGAACTCGTTGTCCGTGACCGTCTGGTCGAAGTTCTCCTTGGTGAGCTCCACGGTGGTGCTGCTCATGATGTGCCCTCTTCCTGCTTCCTGGTTGCGGTGCTGAAGCCGCTGTTCACAACGGTCCTGGTGATGGACATATTCCGCGCTCGTACCCGTGTGGCCACGTCGCACACCTACGACCACACTGGGGCCCATGACGGATGAGAACACATACGACGTGGTGGTTCTGGGCGCCGGACCGGTCGGGGAGAACGTCGCGGACCGGGCGCGTGCGGCGGGCCTGAGCACCGCGGTCGTGGAGAGCGAACTTGTCGGCGGCGAGTGCTCGTATTGGGCGTGCATGCCCAGCAAGGCGCTGCTGCGCCCGGTCATCGCCCGCGCCGACGCCCGCCGCGTACCGGGCCTGCGGCAGTCCGTCCAGGGACCACTGGACGCGCCCGCGGTCCTCGCCCACCGCGACGAGTACACCTCGCACTGGAAAGACGACGGCCAGGTCGGCTGGCTGGAGTCCATCGGCGTCGACCTCTACCGCGGCAAGGGGCGCCTCGCGGGCACCCGCCGCGTCACGGTCACCGGCGCCGACGGCACCGAACAGGTCCTCACGGCCCGGCACGCCGTCGCGGTCTGCACCGGCTCCCGCGCCGCCCTCCCCGACCTGCCCGGTCTCGCCGACGTCGGGCCGTGGACCAGCCGCGAGGCCACGAGCGCCCAGAAGGTGCCGGGCCGCCTCGTCGTCGTGGGCGGCGGAGTCGTCGCCGCCGAGATGGCCACGGCCTGGCAGGCCCTCGGCTCACAGGTCACGATGCTCGTACGGGGCAAGGGGCTGCTGCCCCGGATGGAGCCCTTCGCCGGCGAGCTGGTCACCGACGCCCTGACCGAGGCCGGGGCGGACGTGCGGACCGGGGTCTCCGTGAAGGGCGTCACCCGGGACGGCGCAGGCACCGTCGTCACCACTCTGGACGACGGCTCGACCCTCGAATCCGACGAGATCCTCTTCGCCACCGGCCGCGCGCCCCGCACGGACGACATCGGCCTGGAGACCGTCGGCCTCGAACCCGGCTCCTGGCTCCCCGTCGACGACAGCCTCCGCGTCCAGGGCAGTACGTGGCTGTACGCGGTCGGCGACGCGAACCACCGCGCGCTCCTCACCCACCAGGGCAAGTACCAGGCCCGTATCGCGGGCGCCGCCATCGCCGCCCGCGCCAAGGGAGTGCCGCTCCTGGAGACGGACCGCTGGGGCGCGCACGCGGCGACCGCCGACCACTCGGCCGTCCCGCAGGTCGTCTTCACCGACCCGGAGGCCGCCTCGGCGGGCCTCACACTCGCGGAGGCCGAGGCGGCCGGCCACCGGGTCCGCGCCGTCGACAAGAACATCGAGTCGGCAGCGGGCGCGGGACTGTACGCCGACGGCTACCGGGGCCGCGCCCGCATGATCGTCGACCTCGACCGCGAGATCCTCCTCGGCGTCACCTTCGTCGGCCCGGGCGTGGGCGAACTCATCCACTCGGCGACGGTCGCGGTCGCGGGCGAGGTCCCCATCGACCGCCTGTGGCACGCGGTCCCGGCGTATCCGACGGTGAGCGAGGTGTGGCTGAGACTGCTGGAGGCGTACCGGGGCTGAGGCGTCGGGGGCATAGGGTCTGCGAACACCTCTACGCGAAGCTTCTTCGCGAACATCTCTTCGCGAAGAGGTATTCGCGAAGAAGCTTTCGCGAAGAGATGTTCGCAATCTAGTCTGGGGTCATGGCAGACACCGGCTCCACGCCTCCGCCCGCCGACGGCATCACCCTCGACGCGGCCGCCCTGCGCGTCCTCGCGCACCCCACGCGCCTCGCCCTCCTGAACCGGCTGCGGCGCGACGGCCCGGCCACCGTGCGCGGACTCGCGGCGCAGTTCGAGCTCGACTCGGGCGCGGCCAGCTACCACCTGCGCAGGCTTGCGGCGGGCGGCCTCATCGAGGAGGCAACCGAACTGGGCGACAAGCGCGACCGATGGTGGCGCGCCGTGCACCGGACCTCGTACCACGACCCGGCGGAACGGGGCGGCGCCGAGGGCAGGGCGTACACGCAGGCCGTGGCGGTCGCCGCCGCCGACTCCCTGAGGCACGCCGCTGCCGAGGCGGTGCCCTCGATGCCCGAGGAATGGTTCGCGGCCACCGCCTTCAGCGACTACGAGCTGCGGCTGACGCCGGATGAACTGGCCTCGCTGAAGGACGAGTTGGCCGCCGTCGTCCACCGCTACCAAGACCGTAAGCCCGCCGCAGGGGCAGCCTCCGTCACCGTCCAGTTCCAGGCCTTTCCGCGCGACGTCACCGGGCGGTAGCCCCGTGCCGCCCGCGTTCCGCGACCGCAACATCCTGCGCTGGCTCGGCGCCTACACATCCTCCGTCACCGGCGACGTCATCTACTACACGGCCCTCACCTGGGCCGTCACGAGAAGCGCGGGCCCCGCCGCCGCGGGCGTGGTGCTCGCAGCCGGCGCGATACCCCGGGCCGTTCTGATGCCGGCGGGAGGCGTGCTGGCCGATCGGTTCGGGCCGCGGCGCGTGCTGATCGGCAGCGACGTCGTACGCTGCGTCGCCGTGCTGGCCGTCGCGGCGGCGACGTACGCGGACGGCCCGCATCTCGGATTCCTGCTCCTGCTGGCCGGGTGCTTCGGCGCCGTGGACGCGGTGTTCATGCCCGCGGTCGGCGCGCTCCCGCCCTGCCTCACCGAGTCGCACCAGCTCGTCCGGGTCCAGGGCATGCGCACGCTGGCGGTGCGCCTCGCCAACGCCGCAGGCCCCCTGGCCGCCGCGCTGATCCTCACCGCGAGTGGCGCCTCCGGCGCGTTCGCCACGGTCGGCCTCCTGTTCGCACTCTCCCTCGCCCTGCTCGCAGCCGTACGGGTCCCCACTCCACCCACGCACGCCGACAGTGCGGGGCGCACGTCGCCGTGGGCCGAACTCCTCGACGGACTGCGGTACTTGAAGGAGCGTCGCGCGCTCACGCGGCTCGTCGCCGTCATCGCACTGGGCGAGCTGTGCTTCAGCGGGCCGGTCGGGGCAGGACTCGTACTCCTCGTGGACGAGAGAGGCTGGGGAGCCGCCGAACTCGCCCTGCCGCTCGCCGCGTTCAGCGTCGGCGGCGCGGCCACGGGACTCGCCCTCACGGTGGCACGGGCCGTACCCAGGGCGGGGGCGGCCGTCGCCGGCTCGCTGCTCGTGACGGCCGTCCTCGTCACCGCGCTCGCCGCCCCCGGCGCGACGCCCGGGGGAGTGGCAGCCCTGTGCGCCGCCCTCGGCGCCGCGAGCGGGATATCGATGGTCATGGGCCAGGCCCTGCTCCAGAAGGAGACCGAGGCCCGCTACGTAGGCCGCGTCACCGCGGTGACCACCCTGTGCACGCTGGGCCTCAGCCCGCTCGTCTACCCCGTCGTCGGATTCGTCGCGGCGACCTGGGGGACCGGGGTGTTCTTCGCCGCGTGCGGCGCCGTCTGCCTCCTGGCGGCCGGCGTCGCCGCGACACCCGAGGTGCGCTCGGCGCGCCTATGACGGCTGCGGCACGCCCACGACAAGGCTGCGGCACGCCCACGACAAGGCTGCGGCACGCCTATGACCGCTCGCCGCGCTCCTTCTTGACGGCGCGCAGGACCACGAACTTCGGGTCGCTGGCGATGAGTTCACTGTTGCCGAAGAGGCGCCGCAGCTTCACGTGGTAGCCGAGGTGGCGGTTGCCGATGACCCACAGCTCGCCGCCCGGCCGCAGCGCATCCCGCGCGTCGGCGAACATCCGCATCGCCGTCGCGGCGGTCGTCGCCTGGTGCGAGTGGAACGGCGGATTGTTCAGGACCAGGTCCGCGCTGCCCGCGGGCAGCTCCGCGAGACCGTCACCCACGAGGAACCGTGCCCTCGCCTCGGGATACCGCGACGGGTCGACGTTCGCCTCGTACGTGTCCTCGGCCGACGCGACCGCCTGGAACGACTCGTCCGTGAACACGATCTCGGCTCGCGGGTTCTTCAGCGCCATGGCCGTACCGACGACACCGTTGCCGCAGCCCAGGTCCACCACGCGCTCGGCCCCCTCGCTGCGGGGCAGATGCTGGAGCAGGAAGCGGGTGCCGATGTCGAGGCGCTCGGCGCAGAACACCCCGGCGTGATTGGTGACGGTCAGGCCCGACACGGGGCCGACACCGTCGGGCAGCGCGTAGCGGTGCGGCCAGGGGTTGCGCGGCCGGACGAGCCCCGGGAGCGGCGTCGTGAAGATGAGCCGCGCCTTCTTCTCGGCGAGGGACGTCCGCGTCGGGCCGATGACGCGCTCGAACAGCTTCAGCGTCGAGGTGTGGATCTCCTTGACCATGCCCGTACCGACGACCACGGTGCCTTCGTGGACGGCGGGCGCGATGCGGTGCAGCTGGTCCTCCAGGAGCGCCAGGCTCTTGGGAACGCGCACCAGGAGTACGTCCACACGCTCCGGCGGCGCGTCCTGGGTGGTGAGCAGGCGCACGGCCGCCTCGTCGAGACCGGCGCGGCCGAGATTGGCGCGGGTCGCGCGCTGCCCGAGGTACGAGTCGGAGATCGTGGTCGGCCGGTCGGTGTGCCCGGCCAGGGCCGTGGTGAGGGCGCCCCACCGGTCGCCGATCACTACCACCGACCCCGACAGGTCGCACTTGCTGTCGGCGAGGTGCCGCAGCAGATACTCGTCGGCGGCGTCCCACGCGCGCAGCTGATCGCGGGGATCCTCGGGAAAACGGGCGAGGTCGAACTCGCCCCATGGCGTCTCGAAACGGTTGCTCATCGTTCCGCCAGGCTAGCGGAGCCGCAGATCAGCGCGGCCGGGGGCGGGGCCGTAGCGCGGCCGGATCGGGGCCGACCGGCCCAGCGGCCGACCCCTGCCGTACGCCACAGGCGCCCCTGCCGTACAGCTTGGGCGCCCTGCCGTACGGCCCAGGCGCCCCCGCCGTACAGCTCGGGCGACCCCTGCCGTGCGGCTCGATCGTCCCCTGCCGTACGGCTCAGGCGTCGCCGAAGTCGCCGGCGAACGCCGCCGCCATGCGCAGATGCGGACCCGCCTCCTCGTGACGGCCCTGCCGCTCCAGGGTGCGGCCCAGCATCAGACGGGCGTAGTGCTCGACCGGGTCACGCTCGATGACGGAGCGGAGCTCGGTCTCGGCGCGGCCCAGCTGGGCCGAGTGGTAGTACGCGCGGGCCAGCAGCAGCCGCGCCGCCACCTGGTCCGGCACCTCGGCGACCAGGTCGTCGAGGATCTGCGCCGCGAGCGTGTACTCCTTGGCGTCGAAGAACTTCCGGGCGCGCTCCCAGCGCTCCGCGGCCGTGCCCTGCGTGTAGTAGTCGGTCGTGTTCACCACTTCGTGCCTCCTCGACCGCCGTCAACCGTACGGACCCGGCGCATATTCCGACCCGGTGGCTGCGCGGGTCCACCCGTACGCGCGCCTGACGCGACGGCCTGCTCGGGGCTAGGTTGTGAGGCATGAGCAATCTTGATCGCGAGGCCGTGCCGACACTGTGCGGCGGCCGGGGCTTCGTCGTGGCGGAGCCCGTACGTGAACTCCTCTCCCCGCGTCACGTCAAGCTCGGCGAGTCCACCGAGGTCCGCCGACTGCTTCCGAACCTCGGCCGGCGCATGGTCGGCGCGTGGGCCTTCGTCGATCACTACGGTCCCGACGACATCGCCGACGAACCCGGCATGCAGGTACCGCCCCACCCCCACATGGGTCTGCAGACGGTGAGCTGGCTGCACGAGGGCGAGGTGCTGCACCGCGACTCCACGGGCAGTCTGCAGACGATCAGGCCCCGCGAACTGGGACTCATGACGTCCGGACGGGCCATCAGCCACTCCGAGGAGAGCCCGCGCCCGCACGCCCGCTTCCTGCACGGCGCGCAGCTGTGGGTGGCCCTGCCGGACAGCCACCGCCACACCGACCCCCACTTCGAGCACCACGCCGACCTGCCCAGGGTCACGGCGCCCGGCCTCAGCGCGACGCTGATCCTCGGCGAGCTCGACGGCGCGGCGTCACCCGGCACGACGTACACGCCCATCGTGGGAGCGGACCTCACTCTGGCCGACGGAGCGGATCTGTCCGTTCCCCTGGAACCGGACTTCGAGTACGCGGTCCTGTGCATGTCGGGCGAGACCCACGTCGACGGCGTCCCGGTCCTGCCGGGCTCCATGCTCTACCTCGGCTGCGGCCGCACCGAACTCCCGCTGCGCGCCGAGTCGGACGCGTCCGTGATGCTCCTCGGCGGCGAGCCGTTCGACGAGGAACTGGTCATGTGGTGGAACTTCATCGGCAGATCGCAGGACGACATCACCCAGGCCCGGGAGGACTGGATGACCGGGTCGAGGTTTGGGGAAGTGAAGGGATACGACGGAGATCCCCTGGCTGCGCCAGAACTGCCGCCTGTCCCGCTGAAACCTCGGGGAAGAGTGCGCTGACCTGCCTCTCCGTGGCGTGATTCAAACGAAGCCGGGTGAGGGGCAAATCGACTCGCCCGGCTTCTCTTCACTGCGATCGCAAATGTCTCTTGGGCGCTTTGGCCCCACGTCCGCGAGTCGCAGGTGTCGTCATCTGTGGGCAGCTCTCATCAGACTGATGCTGACCCAATGCTGACTTTCCTGACGGTGCATCAGGACCTCTGCCGTGTCCACCAGGCCACACGCACGCCGTAGGGACCGACATCGAAGCACGCTGTTCCCGAGAGCCCGAGTCACGGCTTGTGCGAGGGCACAACTGCCGACGGGGGCTCGGGTGGCTCCTGCAGCACGCTCCAGGAGACAGGTCCCAGCAGGTCGGCCAGCCGCCCCAGGACGTCGAGGAAGAGATCGTCGATCGTGAGCACACCCACCGCCTCGCCCTCGCGCAGCACGGGAAGGCGGCGCACCCCGGTGCGGCGGAACGTCCGGTATGCCATGTCAAGGTCGTCGTCAGCTTCGACGGCCACGACCCTCGCCGACATCACAGCGTCGACCCGGGCCTCCCGGTCCAGGCCGCCGCCCATGCCACGCACGGCGATGTCGCGGTCGGTGACGATGCCGCACACGGCTCCGTCCCTGATGACGAGGAGAGAGCCGACAGCTGACTCGACCATCAGCCGGGTCGCCTCAGCCAGGGAGTCGTGGGGCGCGACGCACACGGGTGGGGCAGCCATCACCTCGGAGACTTGCATGCTTCTCCTCCTTGCCGGCGAGTTCCGATCACTGTCCGTTCGCCGCGAGGCGCCGCGGTCTCGCATGGAGCTGACGGCTCATCGGCTTGCGGGTCCGTCCTGACGGGCTCGTGCCTCAGGTGGCGGACGCAGGCATCTGGTCCGGGGAAGTGCCGGGTCACCCGGCTGTCCTCTGCCCAGCGCACGTCACAGCGAGGGCTGCCACCGGGGTGGTGAACGCCGATCACTTCGCTGTACGGGTACGGGCGTGGTCATGGTCTTCTCGCTTCCCGCCGACGCGGAACGCCCCGCCAATCCC
Source organism: Streptomyces antnestii (assembly GCF_004005495.1). GTDB lineage: Bacteria > Actinomycetota > Actinomycetes > Streptomycetales > Streptomycetaceae > Streptomyces > Streptomyces antnestii. The sequence continues at coordinate 18,032 of NZ_RZYA01000009.1, read as the reverse complement.
ATGGAAGTACCGGTGTCGCGTATGTGCCAGAGGCCACTGGGACCAGGTTGCCACCGGCCGGTCCGGCCTCGCGGCCACCTGGCACGGACGGGAGAGATGACGCTGTACTTGCGCGGCCTGAAGAGCACCGCCGGGCGCCGCGCGCCGGGCGGTGTCCGCGACTCCTGTCGGAGCTGGAGGTGGCCTGGTCGGTAAACGCCACGTGGCCGGTCGTGGCGCCAATGTGGGAACCCCGGCCCAGAGGCCATCCGTCTCCTTCCGCGGCGGACCGGACGCCGCACAGGGGACCGGTCGGCCCTGTGCCCCGTGTCGTGGCCAGGGCCTCAGTGTGAGTGTCCGGCCTCAACGGGACGGAGACGCCGTGCCTGTCCCGGTCCGGCCGTACTTCCGCCGGGAGTGTGAGCGGCATGATGTTCTGGTACGGCAACGGCACGAACTGACGTCGGAGCACACCGACACCGTGACGTCCTGCCCGGAGTACAAGGTCACAGCGGTACGTCTGCGCCCCGCCGTGCCGGAGGCCTGAACGGCGCGCGCGATCGGGCGACCGTTCATGGTCGGCCATGACCGGGGCCGACCGGCGACGTGTTAGCGCGGTGGTTCCACGTCGAGAGCGAGGTTGTCGTAGGCGTAATCGATCGACTCGTGCAGTGCGACCACCCCGTCGACCGACCGGCACAGACGCACGAGTACCGGGATGTCGGCTCGTCCGTCGACCCGGCCGCGCAAGGTCACGACTCCGTCCTCCACGGTCACGTGGACCATGTCGGGTGTGTATCGCAGAATGCCGGCCAGCACGTCGTGCTCGATCTCATCACGGATGGCGGAGTCGCCGCGCAGGAAGGGCCGCAGCAGATCGCTGCGGCTGACGATCCCGACGAGCCGTCCGCTCTCGTCGATCACGGGAAGACGTTTCACGCCCTCACGGTGCATGGTCCTGGCGGTCTCGACGATGTTCCAGTTCGGGCGCGCCACCAGCGCCGGCGTGGACATCAGTCCGGCTGCCGTCTCCGCGCCCGTGGGGCCGCGCTCCTCCTGAGCAGGCGGCCGGACGCCGGCTCCGCGGCCTTCGAGATCGGGGAGGTCGGCGGTGGCCCGCAGCAGATCTGCCTCCGAGACCACGCCGAGCGGGCGCCGGTCCTCGTCGACGACGGGTACCGCCGTGACGTCGTGGTCCGCGAAGAGACGGGCGATCTCCTTGAACGGGGTGGCTGGGGTGGCGGTGATCACGTTGTGCGTCATCACCTCGAAGACGGTTCGGTGCTGCATGACGGTCCTCCCGAACGGGATGAGACGGTCCCGTGCCTCCACTGTGGTGCCCGGGCACTGACTGACGGCAGTGCCGAACGGTCCCCTCACGGGACTGCTGGCCCCTATGAGGACGGCCGAAGGGCGGAGACAGGCGGAGGCTAAGGCCGATGACCGTCGCGGTGCCGGATGGAGGGACGGACGGGCCCGCGCCGGGATCCGACCGGCCCTACCGAGAGCAGGCACCCGGTGCGAGCGTGGCCATGAGGGATCCGACCGCACTCGGAAGGCGGTGGGGACGATGGACTCGCCCGTGGTGGTGGGCGTCGACGGTTCCGACGCCAGTCTCACGGCCCTGGACTGGGCAGTCGACGAAGCGAGACGGCACGGTCGCTCGCTGCGCATCGTGCACGCCTCGCTGTGGGAGCGATACGAAGGCGTCGTACCGGCGACGAGCACCGACCTGCCCTCGGCCCAGGTCCTCGCCGAGAACATCGTCGGCACGGCCGCAGAGCGGGCCCGGCGACGCGCACCCGGCCTCTCCGTCACCATGGACGTCATCCCCGAGGACGCGTCCGGTGCGCTCCTCAGCGAGGGACACGGAGCCATGGTCCTGGTCGTCGGGTCCCGGGGGAGGGGAGAGGTGGCCGGCCTTCTGCTCGGGTCGGTCGGCCTCGTCGTGGCCGCGCGCGCCAGCGGACCGGTCGTCGTCGTCCGTGGGGACCGGCATGCGTTGGAGGCGCGCCACGAGCGGATCCTGCTGGGCGTCGGTGATCACGACGTGGACTCGCCGGCCATCCGGTTCGCGTTCCGCGAGGCAGCGGTCCGGGACGCGGAACTCGATGTCGTCCGCACCTGGCGACGATCGGCCCACGAACCCATGCACCACCCGCTCATGACCGGCGAGTTCGCTGCGCACTTCGAGCAACAGGCATCGGATTTCCTCGACAAGGCCCTTGAGGCGATGGTGCGCGAGCACCCCCAGGTGCGGCTGAGCAGAAACACGGTCGAGGGACCCGCCCATCGGGTCCTGACCGAGCGCTCCGCCGCAGCCGACCTGCTGGTCGTCGGGGCGCGACGTCGGGACGCCCTCTTCGGCCTGGAGCTCGGCAGAGTCGCCCACCGAGCGCTGCACCATGCCGCATGCCCGGTCGCCGTCGTCTCGCAGCACCACCCGTCCCCTGCCGAGAGTGCCCCATGACGAATGCGGCTGTCCGGCTTCACATGGGCCGAGCCAGGCCGGGGCCGACCGGTTCCGGTGTGTACGGACCGACCGGTCCGGCCGGTTGCCCCCCTCGGCACCGGGGGCGCTCCGCCCCTGGACGGCATGGTGGGAAGACAGGACCAGACCTCGGTCCCGTCGTCCGGTTCCCGCGTAGGTGAGCGCGATGCAGCAGATCCGGATCAGCCGACACCTCCGGTCAACCCGCCGCCCCTGCCCTCTCGATCCACCTCGAACGGGCCGATCAGGTGTCCCGCCGACTTGATGACGTCGTCGGCGCGGCCGACGAACCAGGACCAGCCGTCGGCGTCCCGCCTGACCAGGTCGCCGGTCAGATACCAGCCGTCGGCGAAGGCGGCCTCGTACCGCTCCTTGTCGTGCAGATGGCCGCGGAACATCGACGGCCGGCCCGGACGTAGCGCCAACTCGCCCTCGGCACCGGGATTTTGCTCCTCGGTGACCCTCCCCTCGGTCACCAGAGCCCGGCCGTCCTCGCCACCAGTTGTCGTGGACGGGCAGGCCCAGCACGTCCTGGCCCCACACCACGGCCTGACATGGATTGCGCCCTTGGGCGCGCCGGTGGTTCCGCTGGTGAAGTGGAGCAGGGCCATGTCCTCGGGCGAGGTCGGCGGAATCGTGAAGGTGCCAGGGGCAGGGCCGCGGTGGTGACCAGGACACGGGCGTCACCGAGACGCAACCGCTGCCCCACCGGATCAGGGCCGAAGGCGGAGAAGAGGGGGCACAGCACGCTGGTGTTCTTCAGCGTGCCCAGCACGGCGGTATACAGCTCGGGACAGCGGCCCAGCAGGGTGAACACGCGGTCCCCGCGGCCGACACCGAGTGACCGCAGGACGTTCGCGAAGCGGTCCGTACGGTGGGCCAGTTCGGCATACGTGACAGTGGAAACGGAGTTGTCACGGGCGACGCACCGCAGCGCGACCTTGTCACGATGATCCGAGCCCGCATGCCGGTCGACCGCCTCGTGTGCGACGTTCAGCCCTCCGCCGGGCAGACCGGCCGGCGTGGCGCGCGCCCGCGACCAGGAGAAATCGGAACGGGCCCGGTCGTAGTCGGTGAGATTCGGTGTGACGCCCGGTGTGATGTCCTTGTGGATCGTCTCCCAGTGCATGTGCGCTCCTCCCGGCACCAGGCGCTGTTCCGCGGTCGACGAGCCAGGCGCGGGGCGCGCGCCGCTTGTTGTCCTCGGCTCACCTCCATGCCATCACCGCTCACCGGCGAGCCCGTAGGGCCGAACGGTCCGGGCCGAGGGACTGGCCAGCCCGTCTTGCGGCTCATTGATGGGGGACGACGGCGACGGGACAGCGCGCGTGATGGAGGGCGGCCTGGGCGACGGGGCCCAGACGCGGCAGGGCGGGACGGTGTGCGCGTCGGCCGACGACCAGTATCCCGGAGCCCTCGGCAGCCCGTACGACGGCTTTGGCGGCGCTTTCGAGCGCGAGGCTGTCGACCAGCTTCACCTGCGGGAACTTCTCCTGCCAGGGACGGAGGGCCCGGACCAGTTCCTTCTGCGCGTCCTGTCTGATCTCGTCGGCCACTTCGTGGTCCACGCCCCAGGGGACGTAGGCGTTGACAGGCAGGCTCTGACCATGGACGGCGCGAAGGGGAACGCCGCGCGCCGCGGCGCTGGCGAAGGCGAATTCGAGCAGGTCGTCGCAGGGGCCGTGCAGTTTCAGCGCCACCACGACATCGCCTGCCGTAGTTGGTGTCGGCTGCGGCCCTTCTTCTTGTTCGGCGCGGACCAGGACCACCGGGCGCTCGGCCCGTGCCACGACGGGCATGCTGATGTCGCCCAGGAAGTAGCTCGCCATGGCCTGCAGCCCCCGCGAGCCGAGCACGGTCATGTCGGACTCCGCCGCCGCCTGCAGCAGAGCATTCTGAGCGTCGTCGGCGATCAGACTGCCGACGATGGTGAGGCTCGGGTGGTGCGCTTGGAGCTCCGTGCGCGCGTTGTGTACGAGCCGCTTCGCCCAGTAGTTCTGATCGACCTCAGAGGGAGTGTGGGTCGGCTCCGGCACCAGCAGTGGCCATGCGTGCAGCAGGCGCAGTGTGAGATGGCGCCGCTCCGCTTCGCCGGCTGCCCAGTGGGCGGCTGCAAGGCTCTCGCGTGAGCCGTCGAGGCCCACGGTGACGACTGGCTCCATGACGACTTCCTCCGTCTCGCACGACGACGGAAAGGTGAGGGCGAAAGAGTCCGCCCCGTCGCGACAGCGCGGGCACGCCCTGCACGGTTCTCGTCTCATTCGAGGAGTACCCCAAACCTTTGCGCGGCGCATGTGGAAACCCCTGCGGAGCGGAGCCCGGAAGTGTGGAACGGGGATCATCCGCGCGCGGGCCACCTGACGCCCGGCGGCCGGGCGATGTTCCGGCTGATGGGCTGCCGCTACGGCGACCACCGCGACTGGCAGGCCATCGATGCCTGGGCGGACGGGATCGCCGAGGACCTCCGGCGGGGCACTCTCGCCGAGCCGTGCTGAGTTCCGCGTACGACTCGGGCCTCTTGCCGAACCGGCGGTCACTCCGCGCTGACATGGTCTTGCCCGGCCCGAGGGGTGACGGGCGCCGACGGCATGTCGGGGCGCTTCTCCGTTGAGCCCGGCGCATGTGACAGGTGGCGGATGTAGGCGTCCTGCCCGGGAAAGTACAGGCTCACCCGCCCGTCGTCGGCCCAGCGCACGTCGTAGGGCGGGCTGCCGTCGGGGTGGTGAACGCCTACGATTTCGCCGTCCCGGGTGATGACGCCCGCCGTCGTGCCGCGCACGACGATCTCGTCTCCGGCGCAGGCGTACACGAGGGTGCCGCTCGGTATCCCGGTTCTGGGCGTCGCACGGTCGCGTCCTGCGCGGACGGGGGCGCGCTCGCCTCCTGGCCCCCGTGCTTCGACGGTGCGGCGGAGCCCATCGAGGGAATTCTGGCCTCGATGTCCGAGCGGACCCGCGTGGTCAGTTCCTCCAGCGCCCTGGACCGGTTCGCGGGCACGGGTTCGGGATCGTGGATCCGCAGGGCCGACGCCGGCAGGGCGGCGATGTCTTCCCGGAACCGTCCGCGTGCGTCCTGCCAGCGGTCCGCCGGACCCGTTCGCCTTCCGCCACGCATCACTGTGTGCAGCAGTGGCCGCGCCGAGTCCGGCGGGTCCTCCCACGACAGGGCGATGACGTCCGGTTGTCCGGCGCGCCGGTAGACCTGTTTGGGGCCAGGGGCCGTGACTTTCGCCGAGGACAGCTTCATCACGGGACGGCCGTCGTACTCGGTGAGCTTGTACGCGGCGTCCAGGTACGGGGCGTCAGCGGCGACACCGACGCGGGTGCCCACGGCGAACACGTCGATCGGGGCACCGGCTTCGACGAGCCGGGCCACGCCGTACTCGTCGAGTCCGCCGCTGGCCACGATGCGCACGTCAGGCAGACCGGCATCGTCCAGGATGGCCCGTGACCGGCGCGAGAGAGCGTCCAGGTCACCGCTGTCCAGGCGGATCGCGCAGCCGGGACCACGCCGGAGGTCGCACAGGACACGAGCCGCGACCCGCACGCCCGTCTCGGTGTCGTAGGTGTCCACGAGGAAGGTGACGGGGCCGGGGTGGCAGCGGGCGAAGGCGCGGAAGGCCTCTTCTTCGCTCGCGAAGGTCTCGATGTAGGAGTGCGCCATGGTCCCTGAGGCCGGAATGCCGAGGGCGCCTGCCGCGGCCACGTTGCTGGTTCCCGCGAAGCCGACCATGGCCCCCAGACGGGCCGCCTGCGTGCCGGCCCACGGACCGTGCGTGCGGCGCAGAGAGAAGTCCACCACGTCCCGTCCGGCGGCTGCCAGCACACAGCGCGCCGCCTTGGACGCCACCACCGTCTGGTGACAGAGCTGGTTCAGGAGGTAGGTCTCGACGAGCTGGGCCTGGGGAAGCGACGCGGTCACCTCCAGCAGAGGCTCCCCGGCGAATATCGCGTGCCCCTCGGGTACAGCTCGTACGTCACCGTCGAAGGCGAGGCCGAGGAGAGGTTCGAGGTCCCGCACCGGGCGGTGCAGTGCGGCGGCGAACTCCTCGACGTCCTCCCGCTCGACACGGTATTCGGAGAGGAAGTCCAGGGCGGGCTCCAGGCCCGCCGCGACCAGGAATCCCCGGCCAGGAGGGAGGTCGCGGACGAAGAGGCTGAAGGTGGCCGGGGCCCGCATGTCCTCGCGGAGGTAGGACAGGGCCATGGTCACTTCGTAGAGATCGGTGGTGGTGACGTCGGACATGATGATCGCCGCCGCAAGGTCGTGGTCCCCCCAAACCAGTCTGACGGCGAATGTGCGGAAGAACAGGGGCCTCCGGGACCTTGGCCCGGTCTGTTCGGCCTCAGCGCGGGGACCGCCCGCGGCGCCCAGAACAGCCCACCTACTCCGCGGTCTCGCGCTGCGTCGCGGTCTTGTGCGCGAGGTCGAACTGCACGTCGACGACTCCTTCGACGGACCGCACCAGGCGCGCCGCGATGGGCACCATGGCGGTGTCGTGGATGACGCCCGTCAGCGTGGCCACCCCGTCATGCACCTCGACTTGAATGGCCGACGGCGGCGGGAAGAGGTAGGACACGGTCTCTCGTCTGACCTCCTCGGCGATCTTGTCGTCCCCGCGCAGGAAGACCTTGAGAAGGTCGGCACGGCTGACGACCCCCGCCAGCAGACCTGCGTCGTCCACCACGGGCATCCTCTTGACCCCTTCCCGGGCCATGACGCGCGCGGCCTCGGCCAGCGTGGCGTCGGCCCGGATCGTGACGGCGGGTGAGGACATGAGGTCCCCTGCGCGGAGAGCGTCGGCCTTCGCCACGTCGACCGGCTTACGCAGTTGGAGGTAGGCCACATCGGGGTCGTCCCTGAGTTCCTCCTTGGGCAGCAGGTCGGCTTCGGAAACAACGCCGACGACTCGTCCTTCGCCCTCGATCACAGGAAGGGCGCTGATCTGCCAGTCCTGCATGAGCTGCACGATCTCCTTGAAGCCGGCCTGTGAGCCGACGGCGGCGACGGTGTGCGTCATGACGTCGCTGACGATGTGCGGGGTGCCGTACATGATGACTCCGTAAGGTCTGCGTCGGTCCTGCCGATTCCAGCCTCTGCCGGTGGGGCAGTGGTGGACAGGGGCCACGTGGCCCTTCGAGGCGGGCCGGGCGGTGTCCCCCGACGTCGGCGGCACGGACCGGGTGACCAGCCGGCACGCTCAGGCTGCGGGACGGTGCCAGCGGGTCCCGTCGTGTCGGGGATGCGCGGCCGGGGTGGGCCAGGCCAGAGCTCGGGTGATGTCGGCGACGGCGAGGATGCCGACCAGTCGGCCGTGATCGAGGACCAGGGCGCGATGCGTCGAGTTCTCCTGCAAGCGAGGCAGCAGGTCGAGCACGGGATCCTCCGGAGCGGCGGTCACGACCTCGCCGAGGGGGTACATCACATCGCTGACCGTCGTGTGCGTACGGGCTTGAGGTGCTTCCGCGTTCACTCGCCGCACGGTGACCAGACCGGCCACGGATCCGTCCGCCGCCACGACCGGGAATGCTGAGTGCCGGTAGGCGCCGAAAGGTCCTTCCGCCAGGAAGTCGGACAGAGTCGCTGTCCCTTGGACGGTGACCGGGTCCCGCGTCATGACCCGGCTGACCTGGACTCCGTCGAGCGCACCCTGGATCTGTGCCTGCCGGGCTTCGGCCGTCGCTGCGGCGATGAGGAACCAGCCGATCAGAGCGGGCCACAGACCGGACAGGTCTCCGGCGAACAGTACGTCCGCGAACCCGATCAGGACCATGAACCAGCCGAGCGCCCGGCCGGCCGCGGAAGCGCCGCTGGTGGCCCGCAGCCGGTCGCCGGTGCGGTGCCACAGGTAAGCCCGCAGCAGCCGTCCGCCGTCCAGTGGGGCAGCGGGAAGCGCGTTGAACACGGCCAGCAGGACGTTGATGGCCGCCAGCCAGGCGACCGCCTCCACGACGAGTCCGGACGCGTGCAGCGTGTGCAGTCCCACGGCGGCTCCGGCGAGTACGGCACCGGCCAGCAGACTCGTGAGCGGCCCCACCCCGGCGATCCGCATTTCTGCCGCCGGCGACGGGGCTTCGCCGCGCAGCCGCGCGGCTCCTCCCAGCATCCACAGGGTGATGCCTTCCACCTGAACGGCATTGCGGCGCGCGACCACGGCATGTGCCAACTCGTGCGCAAGCAGCGAGATGAGGAAGACCACCGCGGTCAGTACGGCGAGCGACCAGTACGCGACGGCGGAGTGGCCCGGGTGGGCGTCGGGAAACCGGCCGTTCGCCAGGGCGACGGTGACCAACGCGACGATGACCAGGACGCTCCAGTGCAGGCCGACCCGGATCCCGGCGATCCGACCGAGGGGCAGTGTCTCGTCCATGAATCTCGCCTCGCCCTCCGGTCTTCGCCGTACAGACCCGTCACGCGTGTGCCGGGCGTGGGCCACGCGGCGACGTGTGACACGCCGTCGTGTGACGCGGAGCAACGTCCTCGACACCTTCACAGTGCGGCGGCACTCATTCGCGCAGGGAGGGGCCGGTCGGCTCTCCTGCGGGACAGCCCGGCCCTGATGCCATCGGCGGGCGCGCGGGAGATCGCTGAGTCCGGTCAGTGCCCGTGGTGGCTGAGGAAGTGTCCGCATGAGGCTGTCGGTGTGCGATGACGGCCACAGGTGCCCGGGTGTGGTGAAACCGGTGCCTTCGCCGGCGGGGCGCTGCGCGACTCGGTGCTGATGCCCGGTGGAGCTGGTCAACTCCTTCAGTCATCTACGGTGTCGTCGACGGCGTAGGCGAGCCGCGCCCTTACCGAGACCACGCCGTCCACGGTGCCGCAGAGCCGTTCGATGACCGGGACAAGGCTCTTGAACTGCACCGTTCCGCGGAGCTCGACGCGACCATCGGCCACCTCGACGGTGATGGTGGCGGGGTCCTGGCGCAGGGTGCGGTCGAGGATGTCCCCCTTGATCTCGTGGCGGATCTCGTCGTCGTCACGGAGGAAGATGCGCAGCAGATCGCGTCGGCTGACGATGCCGAGCAGGGTGTCCTTCTCGTCGACGACGAGCAGGCGTTTCACGCCCTGGGCTTCCATGAGTCTCGCGGCTTCGGCGACGGTCCAGTCCGGTCCGGCGCACACAGGGGGAGCGGACATCAGTTCCTCGGCACACAGCGCTGCGGCCTTGTCCTCCGGCACCGTTTCTCGTTTGGGAAGCGACCGGAAGTAGTCGCCCTGGCCCGAGGATTTCCGGAGGAGGTCCCCTTCGGAGATCAGGCCGAGGGGACGCCCCTCTGAGTCGACGACCGGGACGGCCGACACCTGGTGTTCGGCCAGTGTCCGGACGATGTCCTTGAAGGCCGTGGTCCGGGCGACGGTGATGACCTCCCGCGTCATCAGCTCGCCCACGTTTCGATGCCTCATGGCCTTCTCCTACTTTTCTCTGGCTGTCGGCGAGCCGATCGGCATGTCGTCACGCTCGTAGTCGAGCCGATCGACCACGTCCACCACTCCGTCGACGCTGTGGCACAACCGAACGATCACGGGGATGAGCATGCGTCGCCCCACCGTGCCGCTGAGGGTCACCACACCATCGTCGACTTCGACGGACAGAGCCGAAGGTGCGAGTTGGAGCGTGCGGGTCAGGACGTCTTCGACGATCTCTTCCCGGATCGACCTGTCGGGGCGCAGGAAGAGCTGCACGAGGTCGCTGCGGCTCAAGATCCCGACAAGGCGGCCGGTGGCGTCCACCACGGGCAGACGCTTGACCGAGTGTCTGCCCATGACGCGGGTCGCACGGACGACACTCCACTCGGGTGAGGCGGTGATGGCAGGACTGGTCATGATGTCGGCGGCGGTGATCGCGCCACCCGCGGCCTCGCGTCTGTGGAGCAGGTCGGCCTCGGAGACGACACCCACGGGACGTTCGTCCTCGTCCACGACGGGCACGGCGGTGATGTCGAACTCGTCGAGGAGCCGGGCGATCTCCTTGAACGGGGTGCCGCGCCGGACACTGACGGCCATCGGGGCCATCAGATCGGCGACGGTTCGGTGCCTCATCATCGTCCTCTCCCGGCGGGGACCTCGACGTCGAACTGTGTGGTGACGTCCACGACTCCCGGTACCGTGCGGGCGACGCGCGTCAGCACGTCCTTCAGGGACGCGTCGGGGATGACCCCCGTCAGGTGGACGATGCCCTCCGCGACGTGGACGCGCACCTCAGCCGAACCGTCGGGGATGAGCTCCGTCAAGATCAGCTCACGGAGTTCCTCGGCAATGTCCCCGTCAGGGCGGAGGTAGACCTTGAGGAGATCTCCCTGGCTGACCATTCCGACGAGGCGGCTCTCGTCGTCGACCACGGGAAGCCGCTTCAGCCGGCCCCGGGCCATCAGGTGGGCAGCGCCCGCGATGGTGGCATCCCTTTTCACCGTGACCGCGGGTTCTGTCATCAGCTCACCGGCGGTGACGGTACGGGACTCGTCCGCGCCACGTGCCTTGAGCAGCAGGTCAGCTTCGGAGACCACGCCGGCCACCCGCCCTTCCGTCGAAAGAACGGGCAAGGAGCTGATCCGCCACCGGCGCATGGTCTCCACGATGTCCTTGAGCGCTGTCCCTGGACCGACGGAGATGACGGCGTGGTTCATCACGTCGTCGACGACGCGCAGGTGCTTCATCACGCCTCCTGAAATATCGGCCTCACCTTCGAGCCTGGGCATCGCTGTCCCTATGGGCTAGGGCCGTCCGGGGTTTCAGCTGGGGACTGACCAGTCCTTCTGCGGGTCAGCGGGCGGCAGTGGTGCGGCGCACGGACTGGGGGCGCGATTACTGTGACGTAGCGTCATCCGGGACCTCGACCCGGTGCGATGAGCTCTTCGGCGATCTGTTTCCCCACCTTAGTGAGTTGTGGGCGTCGACCTGCACATCGTCCGCCGCGACGCCGTCACCATCGCGCACGGACTGCCCGTGCAGCGCCGGCAGGAGCGAGTGGCCCTTCAGCGCAGGGTGGCGGGGCCTCGGCCGTGGGAGCCCGCCGTCTCGCCGTGGTCGGCGGACGAATTCGATACTGCGGTCCGCATCGCGGATGGCGTTGAGGCAGAAGTTCAGGGCGTCGTACCAGCGCTGGTCGTCGGCGGCCGGGCCGAAGACCGCGTCCAGCATCTTGGCGTACTCGCGGATCGCGGGCGCGGCGCCGGTGAGGTCGTCGTGATGTCGTGCGGGTTCACGAAGTTGACGGCCATGAACCAGAGCTTGTCCTGCGAGACGACGTGACCTACGACCGGGGTCGAAGTCAGGAGAAGGTGGAACCGTTCAGCCCTACCCGGTCCACCGCTGTGAGGCGGACGCTGGTAGGAGGGGAGACTCATCGTTCGGATGTTCGAACAGGAGGCCCGGCGATGAATCACCTGGTGGGAGGCGGATCAGTGGCCTCTCGGGGTCATCTGGCCGCCGGGACGCGGCCCACACCCACCGCCCCCGAAGTCCGCCTGACGATGGCCGCAGCACGTACGCAAGACGGGACGGAAAGACCGTGACCATCACCGCTCTGACCCGCAAACTCGTCACCTCGCTGGTCGAGGACGCCAGTACAGCACCGTCCATGCACAACGCGCAGCCGTGGAAGTTCGTGCACCGGGTGGGCACCGGCACCGTCGAACTGTACGGAGACCCCACCCGCGGCATGCCGCGCGAGGACCCCGACCACCGAGCCCTCCATCTCGGCTGTGGCGCCGCTCTGTTCGGTCTGCGCGTAGCCGCCGCGCACCACGGCCTCCACGCCGCCGGGCACCTGTTGCCGGACCCTGGCGATCCCTGGTATCTGGCCGACGTCCGCCTCCGCCCCAACGCCGCCGGGGAGGGGGACGAGGACGAGACCCTGTCTTCTCTCCACTCCGTACTGCGGAAACGGCACACCAGCCGCTTCCCGTTCACCGAGGAGCGGGTCCCCGCCGAAATCCTCGACGGGCTGCGTGCCGCGGCCCTCCTGGAGGGCTGCCGGCTCGGTGTGCCGGGAGCGTGGCACACGGACACCGTGCTCGATCTGGTCCACGTATCCGAGCTGTTCGAGTCGGCGGACGCGTCGGTGCGGGCGGAGATCGCAGCCTGGACGCGCACCGGCGCGACCGACGACGGGACCGAGACGGAAGGGATCCCGGCGTACGCCTTCGGTCCGCGGCAGTACGACGTGACCTCCCCGGTCCGTGACTTTGACACCCAGCGCGGTGCCCAGGGCCGCGTATCGGCCCGTTTCGAGAAGACACCCCAGATCGCTCTGCTGGGGACGGCGCAGGACACACCGGAGCAGTGGCTGGCAGCCGGCCAGGCACTGCACCGGGTGCTGCTCCAGGCCACCCTCGACGGCCTGTCCACGTCGCTCATGTCCCAGCCCGTGGAGTGGCCCGAACTCCGCTCCCTCACACGGGATCCCGGGGCGACGACGGGCTATGTCCACATGGTGATCCGCCTCGGCTACGGGCCCAAGGGGCGCGCTACGCCGCGTCGGCCGGCCGAGGACGTGCTCACCTTCGTGTGACTCCGGATGCCGGGGGCCTTGAGCCGGGGGCCTCAATGGGTCTTCCAGGTAACCGGGTTGAGGCCTCATCCTGCCGTCGTTCACGTCTCGTCGGTGCCGGCAGGGAGAAGGGTCATCCGCTTCTCGCGGATCCTGATCGCGCGGTGCGCGGCCCGAAAAGGCCCGTTCCTCGTGGCGCGTCCTCGTCGAGCCCGGCGTGATCCGAACGAGAGGCCCTGGGAAGCCGTGATGTCCAGCCGGCCGGCGTAGGGCTTCAGGGATTCCTCGTGCGACGAAGGCCCCCGCGGCCAGGCCGAACGGCCCCCCTCCGGGCCCGTGCGGCCCGTTGTGCGAGGTCCCCGGCGCGCCGACGCTGGAATCACGAGCGACGAAGGGAGCGGGTGCGATGACAACCGCCACCACCATGAACGCGGCGCTCTCCGCCGAGCAGCGCGAACGCCTGATGGAGTTCGCCCGTGAGGTCTCCTTCGAAGTGGGGGACCGCCTGTTCGAGGAGGGCGGGCGCGCCGACCGCTTCTGGATCGTACGGACCGGCACCGTGGCCCTCGACTTGCACGTACCCGACCGTCAGCCCGCAGCTGTCGAGACGCTCGGGCACGGCGAACTGATCGGCTGGTCCTGGCACTTCCCGCCGTACCACTGGCACCTGGGCGCCGAGGCGATGAGCCCGGTGAGAGCCTGGGAGTTCGACGCCGAGGCCGTGCGGGCGCTGTGCGCCGACGACCCCGAGTTCGGCCGGGCGATCGCGGTCTGGGTCGGGCTGGTGGTCGCCGACCGACTGCACGCCTCCCGCATCAGGCTGCTCGACCTCTACGCGCCTCACGGCAGCGGCGAGTGGGTATGACCGACCGCCCTTTTGGTCGGAGGCCGTCGGCGTTCTGAGGAGGAGAACGTGGAGACCGTGGAGAGCAGTGCCTACCGTGTGAGTGACGTGATGACGCGTGCCGCCGTCGCCGTCGGCCGCAAGGCCATTTTCAAGGACGTCGTCGAACGCATGGAACAGTGGAAGGTCAGCGCCCTTCCCGTGCTGGAGGGCGACGGCAGGGTGATCGGAGTGGTGTCCGAGGCCGATCTCCTGCCGAAGGAAGAATTCCGGGACAGCGATCCGGACCGCCTCACCCAGTTGCACCGCATGGCCGACATGGCCAAGGCCGGGGCGCTGTGCGCCGAGGAGCTGATGAGTACTCCGGCCGTCACCGTCCACGCCGACGCCACGCTCGCCGAGGCGGCGCGCATCGTGGCGCTCCGGCACGTGAAACGGCTGCCCGTCGTGAACACGCAGGGCCTGCTCGAAGGTGTCGTCAGCCGAGGTGACCTGCTGAAGGTGTTCCTCCGCCCGGACAACGACCTCGCCGACGAGATACGGCGCGATGTCATCGACGTCCTGTTCCAGGCCCCCGTGGTGCCCGTTCACATCACGGTCGTCAACGGCGTCGCGACCCTGACGGGGACGGTGCAGGACGCCACCCGTATTCCGCTCGCCGCGCGCCTTGTGCGGGGCGTCGAGGGCATCGTCGGAGTGGACTGCCGGCTCACGGCGGCCGACGGAGGGTGAACGGCACGGGGTGCCCCCTCAGCCCGATCGCCTTCCGGCGTGACCGTTCCTCGTGACCGTTCTTCAGGCACCTGGGAGGTCGGGGTCGAGGTCCGGATGGCGGGGCGCGCCAATCAGTGCGCACCGCACGTCCACCACACCGGCCACGGCACGTGAGAGCCGGGTGGCGAGTGGGATGAGGGCGGTTTGGTGGACCCGGCCGGCAAGCGTGACGACACCGTCCTGGACTCCGACACGAATCGTCTCCGTGTGTGTGCCGAAGATCCTTTCGACGACCTCGCTCCGGACCTCCTCGGCGATGGCCCTGTCGTCCCGCAGGAAGACTTTCAAGAGGTCGGAGCGGCTGACGATGCCCTTCAGGACGCCGTCGGGGCCCGCCACCGGCAGCCGCTTGACCTTGTGGCGCGCCATGACGCGGGCGGCATGGGCGAGGGTGGCATCGGGCGCCACGGTGACGGCCGGGGCAGTCATCAACTCCGCGGCGGTGACTGCGTCCGCCTTGCGGACCTCCGCCAGATTCTGCACCTGCCCGTAGCGGCCCACGTCTCCTTCGCGGTACTCCTCCTTGGGTAGCAGATCGGCCTCGGAGACGACGCCGACGACGTGTCCCGCGTCGTCCAGCACCGGCAGGGCGCTGACCCGCCACTCGCGCATGGCCTTCACGATGTCCTTGAAGGCGGCACCCCTCTTCAGAGCGACGACCCGACGGGTCATCACGTCGTTCACGAGGGTCGGCGTGCCGTTCATGACGCCCTCCCGAGCTTGGGGTGCTGCGGACATCTTCAGACTGCGGCCCGAGGCCCGTCGACGGCATGGGCCAAGTGGGCCCGACTCTCGGCCCCGCCGAACCGTGCTCCCGGGGATGGGCCCTTCGGACCCGATCAAGCCCTGTCGGCCCTCCTTCATCGCATGCGGAGCGAGGAAGCTGGATGGCGGGTTCTCGCTCCCGGATTCCCTTTCCCGACCCGGTACTTCCCGCGCCCGGAACCCCCGTGCACCACGAGGAGGCTTGTCATGACCCCCCACGTCACCGCCGGTGTGGACGGTTCGCCCGAAAGCCTTGCGGCCTCCTGTTGGGCCGCTCGAGAGGCTGTTCTGCGTGACGTACCGCTGTACCTCGTCCACGTGGAGGAGTGGCCGACAACGCCGTCGGTTCCGCTCGCCTTCGCCCCGTCCACGGACGTGTGGTCCGAAAACCTGCTGCGTGACGCGGCTGACCAGGCACGCAAAGACCACCCCGGACTGGAGGTCGTCACGCGGCACGTACACGGCCGGGCGGGGGAGGTACTCACCGTCGCCGCGAACGAGGCAGATCTGACGGTGCTCGGGTCGCGTGGCCTCGGGGGCATCGTCGGCTTCCTCATCGGCTCGGTCTCCCTCGCGGTCGTCGCGGCGTCCACGCAACCCGTGGTGCTCGTGCGCAGGGAGGTTGGCGCACCGTCACCGACGCCACCGGCTCCTCGCGAACTGGACTCGGGAGATGTCGTTCTTGGTCTCGACATCTACCAGCCGTGCGACCCGCTCATCGCTTTTGCGTTCGGCGAGGCCGCCCGCAGGCCCGGAACCCTGCACGTCCTGCACAGCTGGGCCCTGCCCGCCTCGTACGGGTACGCCGCCATCACCGACCCGGGCATCGGCGTAGAGCTCGAACGGCACGCGTCCGAGGGGCTGACGGACATGCTGCGCCCATGGCGGTCCACGTTTCCGGGGGTCCAGGTCACGGAAAAGGCTGTGGTCGGCGTGGCGGCGGGCGAACTTCTGCATGCTGCGCGGGGCGCGGACCTGGTGGTCGTCGGGCGCCACCGGAGGCGTCCCCCGTTGGGGTCTCACATCGGCCACGTCGCACACGCGGTGATCCACCACAGCCCGGCGCCCGTGGCCGTTGTCCCCTTCGACTGACCGTTCAGCGCCCGGCGCCACCCGGCCGAGCCGTCTCCCTCGGGACCCCGCTCCCTGCTCCGAGCGCGCTCCCGGTGACCAGCACGGGTTCGATGCGGAAGAAGACGTCGTGGCGCGACGACCGCCAGGCGGGTGGACCGGTCCGGCTCAGTCGCAGGTGGTCCTCGGGGTCGGTCACCACGGTGGCGCGCCCGGTGACCAGCACACTCCAGCCGCTGGCCGTGGAGGGGTCCACTTCGTCCGTCTGGAAGGCGACCACCGCCTGATCGATCGCGTTCGCGAGCGGTGACAGGGCCGATGTCCGCACCACCACGGAGAAGTCGTCATCCAGACTGAAGGCGACCGGCAGCACGGCGGGCAGGGCGTGGTGCGTGTGGACGATGCGGCCGACATGGGCCGTGGCCAGGAGCCGCAGGCACTCCTGCCGGTCGATTTCTCGGATGCCGTCCCTGGGGTACATCACCGCGGTCAACTCTCCTGCTGTACACCTGCCGCCGACTGGGTCCTGCCGGGTAAGAGCGACGGGTCCGCGGTCATCGGCCCGCGTCCGGATGAGGCCCCATCCTCTTCACTCGGCATCGATGGCTTCACGCCTCTCGACGCACCACGATCCGGCGCCCGGAGATGGCGTCCGGTTCGACCCGCACCCACATGTCCCGCTCGCCGCCCGCCCAAGGGCCGCTGTAGGCAAGCGCGTTCAGCCGCCGCACGGTGTCCGGATCCGTCACGGCCCGGCCCCGGCCTTGCAGCAGCACGCTCCATCCCTGGCTGAGTGCCTCGTCGATCCGGTCGACCTCGAAGGCGACCTGGTTGCCGACGGCGGTGGCGGGCGTCGCGTCCGGCGCCGTTCTGAAGGCGATCGCGCCGTCCACGACGGTGTAGTTCAGGGGGACGATCAGCAGTCCGGCCGGACCGTCGATGGCGACCCTGCCCACACCGTGCGTCGACAGCCTCTCCCAGCATTCGTCCACGCTCATCTCGGCCAGCTCGGGATGGTCTGCCGCCGTGCCGATGCCGGGGGGAAGGCCCGCGTCGGAACCGCGTAGAGCCGATACGGCGATGCCCAGTGCGTCGGCGAGTCTGATCAGGACGCCGATGCCCGGCATGGCGCTGGGCTTCTCCTCCAGGTATTGGATGTAATCCGGGGCGGTGCCCACTCTGGCGGCCGTTTCCTCGCGAGTGAGACCGAGTTCCTGTCGGCGTTGGGCGATGCGGCGTCCGATGTCGCCCTGTGGGCCTGCCGATGCTGCCCCCGTATCCGGCTGTGCATGCTCTGACATGGCGCCTAACCCTTCTATGGCGATCCCTTTCTATGCCTGACGGCTGCTGATCGCGCGAACGACGGCCAGGGGCAGCTCGTTCGCCCTCCGCGTTCGTTCCTGCCCCGTTCCGGCAAGACGGCAGGAACTGCACCCGGTGCCCTCTCGCGTGGAGCGCGCCCGTGTGTCCAGCGTGCCTGCGGCCGACGCTGGCCACATGGGCCGGGCGGCCCTCTTTGACCGGCCGAGCGGAACCTCCCGGCACCAACGGCCCCTTCTCGACGCGCGTGGGGACCACCTGGCCCGGAACCCGGTCCGACCGGCCCCTGCCGCCGGCCG
>NZ_RZYA01000071.1 GCF_004005495.1 Streptomyces antnestii | reverse complement strand
CGCGTACAGCGCACCGTGCCCGCGCCGGTGTTCGAGGGCCAACGACAGCTCGACCAGGGTCTTCACCGGCCCTCCGCACGCAACACCGCGTCTGTGCGCTCGAAGAGCGCGTCCTGGCGGGCGTAGAAACATTCGTAGATCTCAACTCGAAAGCGGGACAAGATACCCAATGCGTCGCCCGCAGGCGCATCGACCGGGAGACCCATACACAGCGGCCGTTCTCTCGTGCTTCGACTCGGCGTCTGAAGCGTGGAGAACGGCCGCCCCTGCTGCCCCAGGAAAACCGCAGATCAGCAGGTCGGGTGACCTGCGAGGTTGAACGTCAAGCTGAGCGCTTCAGTTGTCGCGGTAAGCGTTGACCGGGCTGGCCATCACTGGAGTTGGGCGGGTGGGACCGCTTTGGGTGATTGCGCCCGCTTTGCAGCCGCCGGACGAACAGCACACCGGCCAGCATTCGGAGGGTGAACTCGTGTTGGGCGGTCTCCGGTCTGCTGGCAAGAAGGCGCGGATCCGGCCCAGCGGC
>NZ_RZYA01000058.1 GCF_004005495.1 Streptomyces antnestii | reverse complement strand
AACGCGGCTACATCGACGCCGTGATCATGCCCTCCCAAACCCGCGCCCACATCGTCCGCGGCCTGCGCCAGCTCCGCACCAAACGCGAAACCCTCCCGCCCAAGAAGCACGGCAACATCCCGCTGTAGACCCGCCCCGAACCAAACCCAGGATCCGGCCGCCGAAAGGACCCGACCAATGATGATCAAGGTCGTACGGGGCAACCCCACCCCCGAGGAGCTGGCCGCCGCACTGGCGGTGGTCCACGCCCGCGCCGCCGCGCTGCCCACCACCCCGCCCGGCGGCGCGACCGGCACCCGCGACGCCTGGGCCGACCCCTCACGCATCAACTCCCTGCCTCAGCACGGGCCCGCGGCCTGGGCGCGCACCTACTGGCCGCGCTGAACAACCACCCGATCGGAGAGTTCATGAACACCGTGCAACAGGGGGCGCACCGTGCCGGCCACGCACCGGCCCCGCGCGCTCGCGTGGTGATCGCCAAACCCGGCCTCGACGGCCACGACCGCGGCGCCAAGGTCATCGCCAGGGCGCTGCGCGACGCGGGCTACGAGGTGATCTACACCGGCCTGCACCAGACCCCGGAGCAGATCGTCGCGACCGTCATCGCCGAGGACGCCCCGCTCCTCGGGCTCTCCGTCCTCTCGGGTGCCCATCTGACGATCGTCGAGAAGGTCATCCAGCTTCTGGCCGAAGAGGATGCCGGTGACGTCCGGATCCTGGTCGGCGGCATCATCCCCGACGCCGACATCGCGGCGCTCGAAGCGCTGGGGGTCCACGCCGTGTTCACCCCCGGCGCGGGCATCGGCGGAATCGTCGAGACCGTCGACCGACTGCTCACCACCACCGACACCGCGGAACCCGCGCTGGAGCCGGCATGCTGAAGAAAGTCCTCATCGCCAACCGTGGCGAAATCGCTGTCCGCGTGGCCCGGGCGTGCCGGGATGCCGGTATCGCGAGCGTTGCCGTGTATGCGGAGCCGGACCGGGACGCTGTGCATGTCCGGGCGGCGGACGAGG
>NZ_RZYA01000008.1 GCF_004005495.1 Streptomyces antnestii | reverse complement strand
GGCAACGGCGACATCTTCTTGAAAGGTGCCTGTAAGGGCGGCCGGTTCGCCGGCACCCGTGTGCTCAAGCCCGCCGGCGTATGGATCCGGCAGCGGGTGAGAGGCTGAGCGGTGACGTCCGCGCATTCGGCGAATACGTCGATGACGACCACGGGGGCCGTCGCCGCGATGCTTGGGCTGCGTGCGCGGCCGCTGCACCGTAACCCCAAGACCAACGCTGCGCTTGCCGAATACCTTATCCACGCTGGTCAGGCCGCATGTTGGTACTCGTGGAGGGGGCCGCCAAGTCGCGCTCGTCGTCGATAGGGGCGGGCAGTGGGTGCAGGGGGCGGGCGTTGGTGAGGCCGGCATCCGGATGCCGCTGAGCACTACTTCAATGCCCGCATCGTTGAGCACGTCGTCGAACAGCTGCGGGAACTTCCCGTCCCGGTCCTGGATCAGGTAGCGAGGTCGGACCAGCACACGACGTTCGGGACGAAGGTGATCGTGGTGACGCCGAGAGGCGCACTACGTGCTGGACGAGATCATGGGCGCCCCCACCGCCTGGACTCCAGGCCCTGATCACGGCGGTCACCACCGGGCATGCCCTGAACTGAATCTCTACTCCCCGGTTCAACAAACCACCGGTAAACCATTTCAGGGGCCGCCGCTCTCCGTTCTGTCGTTCAGTCGAGCAGCGAAACGCCCAACCGACTCATCAGGTCCCCGCCCTCGCCGGTGTCGTCAGCGTCCACAGCTCCACCTCGTCCGCGGGCAACGCGTCCAGCCCCCGGTCGCGGGAGAACACGCCCTCGTCGCGGTCCGCCCACAGCAGCTTGGTGCGCCAGTGCAGACTCGCCTCCTCGGTGATGCCCATCGCGCCGTGTAGCTGGTGCGCGGCGCGGGTCACCTCCGTGGAGACGGCCGAGGCCACCTCGCGAGCGGTGATCAGCGCAAAGTGCAGCGAATGCTCGTCCCCGGCGCGGAAACGACGGCGTGCCTCGTGGACGGCCGTATCTAACTGCCGCAGTGACACGGTCAGTTCGCCCGCGATTGTGCGTACCGCCGGAATCTTGATGAGTGGGCTGCCGAACTGGACGCGCTCGGTCACATAGCGGCGAGCCTCGGCCACAGCGCCCTCCGCGGCTCCGAGAATTTCCTGGAGCAGGAGCAGTTCTGCGACGTCCGCCACCCGGCGCGGGAGCGCCTCACCGGCCTCATCACCCCCCTCACCCATCTCGTACATCAGTCTGTACGGGCGGCCCGCCAAGTCCACCTCGTCCGCGGTGCCGCCATCAACGGGCATGGAGACCGTGCCGTCGGCGGCGACCAGCGCGGTCGCAGCCGGCTCCCACACCCCGTACGCCGTGGGGTGGACAGCGATCGCGTCGGCGGGCAGTGCCTCGGCGGTTGCGTACCGTGCAACCAGGGTCTGACGCAGTGGCAGGGCGAATCCGGCGCGGGCGAGTGCGGTCACTGCGCCGCACGCGGCGTCCAGCAGTTCCCGGCTCTCGGGCGAGCCCGGGTCGGTGAAGTCGGCGTCGTCGAGGATGCCGGTCCAGCCCAGCTCGACGGCGGTGTTCCACTGGGCGCGGAAGGCGTCCGTGCGGGTGAGGTCTTTGCCGGCCCGAGGGCGGGGCAAGTGGGTGACGACCTCGCGGACCGCCTCGTCGAGGGCCGGGTCGAACTCTTCGGTGGTGCTCATCACTTATGGCCTTTCGCGATGACGGACAGCATGACCTGGGCGGCCCCGCCGCGGATGCCGGAGGCCGGAGACGTGGCGACGGCCTGGTCGTACAGGGCGTGGATGTTCCGGTCGGCGCGTGGCATCAGCGGGCGCGCCCATTCGATGACGTCCATCTCGAACTTGTTGCCGAGGTACTTGCTCATCGCGGCCTGGGTGACCGGGGTGTGTCCGGCGTCCATGGCGCGGGCGTTCTCCAGCGCCCAGCGGCGCAGAATCTGCAGCCGCCCGGCCAGCGCCCGCAGTTCGCGCAGGCCGGTGTGGTCCGCAAGGCCGGCCCGGATCACGGCGGTGAGCAGCGGATACGTCGACAGGAACCGCTCGGGGCCGCCGCGCTCGAACGACAGCTGGCCCACCACCTGCTGCCAGCCCGCGCCGACCTCGCCGATCACCCAGTGGCCGGGAACGTGCACGTCCTCCAGCACCACCTCGTTGAAGTGGTGCTCGCCGCGCAGGTCGAGGATCGGGGAGACGGTGATGCCCGGGGAGTCCGTGGAGACGATGAACTCGGTGAGTCCGGCGTGCTTGTCCTCCTCGCTCGAGGTGCGGGCCAGCAGGTACAGGTGGGTGGCGCGGTGGGCGCCGCTCGTCCAGATCTTGCGGCCGGTGACGCGCCAGCCCTCCCGGTCGCGTACCGCTCTGGTGCGGGCGGCGGCCAGGTCGGAGCCGGCGTCGGGCTCGCTCATGCCGAGGGCGAAGCGGTACTTGGCGCGGGCCAGCTCGGGGCAGAACTCCTCCTGGAGCTCGCGGGTGCCATGGCGCAGCAGGGAGGGGCCGATCTGCCGCTCGCCGACCCAGTGGGCGGCCACCGGTGCCCCGGCGCGCAGCAGCTCCTCGCTGACCGCGAAGCGGTCCACGTTGGTGCCCTCGGCACCGCCGAACTCCTTCGGCCAGGTCACCGCGAGCAGGCCGCGGCGGCCCAGCTCCTGGCTGAAGTCGGTGTCGTAGCCGCTTGCCCAGGAGTCGCAGCGGGGTGTGAAGTCCCACTCGGCGACGAGTTCGCGCACGCGGCGGCGCAGGTCCTCGGAGGTGTCGGTCATCTCGCTCACTTCCCCTCGAAGCGCGGGGCGCGCTTTTCCAGATACGCGGCCATGGCCTCGGCGGCGTCCGCGGTCGACTGGACCACGGCCTGGTGGGAGGCGATGAGTTCGAGGGAGGTTCGCAGGTCGGCGTGCTCCCCGGCGCGTACCGCGCGCTTGATCAACTGGACGGCGACGGGCGGCTGGGCGGCGAGCTGCGTCGTGAACTCCTCGAGGCGGTCGTGGAGCCCGGCCGCCGGATGAACCTCGTCGACGAGGCCCCACTCCAGGGCGCGCTCGGCGTCGACGAACTCGCCGGTCCACAGCAGTCGCAGGGCCTTGGAGCGGCCGACGATGCGGGGCAGGTAGTGGCAGCCGCCGTCGCCGGGGACCAGTCCGACGCGGACGTACCCTTCGGAAAGGCGGGCGGTGTCGGAGGCGATGCGGTAGTCGCACATCAGCGCCATGTCCATCCCGGCGCCGACGGCCACGCCGTTGATCCCGGCGATGAGCGGCTTGCTCAGGTCCTCGGCGGCGCGGGCCACGGGGTGCACGTGGTCGGTCATCAGCCGCTGGTTGTCCAGCGGAGTGCGGTCCTGCGCGGTGAGCCCGCCGAGGTCGGCCCCCGCGCAGAAGGCGTCCCCGTTGCCGGTGACGACGACCACGCGGACGTCGTCGTCGGCCTGGAAGGCGCGGTACGCCTCCGCCCAGGCGCGCAGCGTCTGCGTGGTGAAGGCGTTCTTGCGCTGCGGACGGTCGAGGACGATCCAGCCGATGTGGTCTTTGACGTGGATCTGAAGCCCGGCGTCTGTATCGGGCATGTGTGACTCCTCAGAAGGTTGGCGCGATGCGGCGGAGCCGCCGCGCGGGATGGTGCGAGCCCCCACGACGGGGGTCCCGTCGTCGCCGGTGCGGTCTGCTGCGGGGGCGGCCGCGCAGGACCGGTCAGGTGGCCCAGGCGGGCCGGCGCCGCTCGAGGAAGGACGCCACGCCTTCGCGGGCCTCGTCTGTGGCGAGCAGCCGTGCGGCGAGCGCCGTCATGGTGTCGGCGTCCCGGTCGACGGACCGCAGCACCTCGGCGGTGGTCAGGCGCTTCGTCGCGGCGAGGGCGTTCGGGGCGGCGGCGCGCAGCCCGTCGAGGATGGGTGTGAGCGCCGTGTCGAGGTCGTCCTCGGCGGCGAGCGTCACCAGGCCGATGCGGGCTGCTTCCGCCGCGGTGAACCGTTCGCCGGTCAGGAAGTAGCGCGATGCAGCCCGCGGGTCGACCCGGGGCAGGACGGTCGTGGCCAGCACGGCGGGCGCAAGACCGATCCGCACTTCTGTGAACGCGAAGCTCGCCTGTGGCCCGGCGGCCACGATGTCGCAGGCACCGAGCAGCCCGATGCCCCCGGCCCGGGCGTGCCCGGCCACGCGGGCGACCACGGGCTTGGGCGACTCGACGATGGTGCGGAGCAGTTGGAGGAGCCTTTGAGGCCCCGCCGAGTCGTGGGTCGGGTGGCGGGCTTCGTCCAGGTCGATGCCGGCGCAGAAGGTGGTGCCGGTGTGGGTGAGGAGCACCGCCCGTACGTCCGGGTCCCGCGATGCCCTGGTCAGCTCGGCGGTCAGTTCGGTGATGAGACGGGCGGAGAGGGCGTTGCGGTTGTGCGGCGAGTCAAGGGTGAGCGCCGCGACGCCGTCCTCGTCTGTGCGGCGGACCAGAGGTGCTGTCGTCATGCTCGTACGGCTCTTTCGGGAGGGAGGGCCGCACTGGGGATGCCCGGGCGGACACCCCCAGTGCCGGGGGATCACTCGGGCAGCGGCGCGCGATGGGTCTCGCGGAGCGTGAGGACGGTGATCAGGGTGACGGCGGTGCAGGCCACGACGTACCAGCCGAACCAGCCCGCATGCCCCGCGGACTGCAGCGCGGTGGCGATCACCGGTGCGGTGCCGCCGAAGACGGCCACGGACAGCGCATAGGGGACGCTGATGCCGCTCACTCTCACCTGGGCAGGGAAGAGCTCCACGCTGACCGCCGCCGCGATGGCGGTTGTGCCGCTGAGCAGGAGCAGCCCGGTGCCCTGGACCAGGATCAGGCTCTGGACGGTGTCGCCGATGGCGCTCAGGAGCGGCACGGTGCCCACGATGAAGCCGATCGCGTAGAGGAGCATCAGCGGCTTGCGGCCGATCCGGTCGGACACCATCCCGACAAACGGCTGGGCGATGGCGAACGCCACCAGCGACACCGTCGCCGCCGTCATCGCCTGCCCCTTGTCGATTCCGCCGGCGGTCACCGCGTACGTGGGGAGGTAGGCGGTCCACGTGTAGAAGGCCACCGCCGGGCCGAGCGTGAGGCCGAAGATCTGGAAGGTCTGGGCGGGGTAGCGGCGAACGAACTCGAACACTCCCGGGCGCTCGATCGCGCCCGCTCTGTGCCCCGCGTGGGCGGCGGTCTCCTCGGCGCTGCGGCGGATCCACCAGCCGACCACGGCGAGCAACGCACCGGTACCGAACAGGATGCGCCAGCCGTAGCCCTCCATCGCCTGCTCGCCGAGAGCGGCGACGAGCAGACCACCGGCACCGGTCAGCGCGATCTTGCCGATGTTCGATCCGACGTACAAGAAGCTGGAGTACAGCCCGCGACGGTGGGACGGCGCGGACTCCACCATGAACGCGGACGCCGCTCCCCACTCACCGCCGGTGGCCAGGCCCTGCACCAGCCGGGCGATGACGAGCAGAACCGGCGCGAGCACGCCGATCTGGGCGTAGGTGGGGCAGACGGCTACCAGCAGACTCCCGCCGCCCATCAGCGCGATGGACAGGGAAAGCCCGGCGCGGCGGCCGTAGCGGTCGCCGAACGCGCCCAGGGCCAGTCCGCCGAAGGGCCGGGCGAGGAAGCCGACGGCGAACACCCCGAAGGTGGCGAGCAGCGGCACCAGGCCGGCGCCCGACTGCTTGGGGAAGAACTGGTCGGCGAAGAAGACCGCGAGATAGGCGTAGGCCGACCAGTCGAACCACTCGACGAGATGGCCGATGGTGCCGGCGATCAGCTGTCGCCTGCGGTTGGGCACCTTCGTCGTCGAAAGGCTGCTCGGGGCAGCGGTCATGTCGGTCATGGGGGAGCGGTCCCGTCTGTGTGACATGGAGATGCAGGGGGAGATCTGCGATGGAGGTGGTGAGGCGGCTCGGTGGCTCTGGGGCAGGAAGAGAGGCACTGCGTT
This sequence comes from Streptomyces antnestii, assembly GCF_004005495.1. Taxonomy (GTDB): domain Bacteria; phylum Actinomycetota; class Actinomycetes; order Streptomycetales; family Streptomycetaceae; genus Streptomyces; species Streptomyces antnestii. The sequence goes on along the minus strand of NZ_RZYA01000008.1, from coordinate 347,851 downwards.
GCGGGGGAGCCGGGGAAGCGTTCCTGTCTGCTTCGGTGAGATGGCTCTGGCCTGCGGCGATGAGGGTTCGGCCGGTGCCGGGCTCTGGGGCGGCCCGATGGGTCAGGCGACAGCGGACGGATCGGGTGTCGCCGTGAGCAGGGCGGGGTCGAAGCCGACCTCGGTGAGCACTTCTTCGGTGTGCTCACCGACGTGCGGGCAGTGCCGCCACAGCCGCCCCCGCGTACGCGAGTAGCGGACGGGCGGTGCGACATACCGGTAGGTGCCCTCGCTCGGGTGCTCCAAGATCTGGAGCAGCCCGCCCTGCCGGGCATAGCTGCTCTCCGCGGCCTCCCGCAGGCTGTACACGGGATGGGCGGGAATGCTCACCCGGTCGCAGAAGTCCTGCCACTCGTCGTTGGTGAACTTCGGGGTCACCTCGCGTAGGTACGCATAGAGCTCGTCGGCGTGCGCGACGCGCCCGGCCATGGTCGAAAAGCGCGGGTCGGCGGCGAGGTCGGGGCGGCCGGCGTGGGCGAAGAAGTCGCGCCAGTTGCGGTCGTTGTAGGGCAGGATGCACATCCAGCCGTCAGCCGTCGGACACGCCTTGCGCTCCTTGCTGAGCACGCGCCGGTATCCGTAACCGGGCTCCTGGACCGGCTCCAGCGACGCGCCGGACAGATGCTCGACCAGGTTGAAGGCGATCATGGTGTCGGCCATCGGGACCTCCACGTGCTGTCCGGCACCAGTGCGGTCCCGGTGCCGGAGCGCGGCCAACACGGACTGCACGATCACCAGGCCGCACACCTTGTCCGCGAGCACGGTCGGCACGTAGTACGCCTCGCCGCTCACCTGCTCGTTCAGCCAGACGAGGCCGGAGGCGGCCTGCAGGATGTCGTCGTACGCGGCGTTGTCGCCCTGGGGCGAATCGCTACGGAACCCCTGGGCGTTGACGTACACCAGGCCCGGGTTGACGTCGGCCACGTCCTCGTACCACAGGCCGAGCCGGCGCAGGGCCTGCGGGCGGACGTTGGTGATGAAGGCATCGGCGGTGCGCAGCAGCGCGAGCAGCGCCTCACGCCCGGCCGAGGTCTTCAGGTCGAGCCGCACACTGCGCTTGTTGCGATTGAGGTTGAGGGTGGCACCGGCCATGCCCTCGTGCCGCTGGGGCTCGAAGTGTCGGGTGGGGTCCCCGCCCGGAGCCTCGATCTTGATGACGTCCGCGCCAAGGTCGCCCAGCTGCGCGCCTGCGTACGGTCCCATGATCACGGTGGCCAGTTCGATGACCCGCAGGCCGGCCAGTGGCCCACATCCCACGGTTCCGTCGCCCTTGACGTGCTCGTGCTCTGCCGACATGCCTCGCGCCTCCTGCGTCCCTTCAGGAGTCCGGCCCCCGACCGCTGGACTGGACTGAGCTTCGAACCACAATTCAACGCAGGGCCATTCATTGATATCCAATACTTCTTCTAGGCTTATTCATATGGCAGACACTATGGATCTGACGCAGCGCGTCCTGGAGCAGTTCGTCGTCCTGGCGGAGGAGCGGCACTTCGGGCGAGCCGCCGAGCGGCTGTCGATGAGTCAGCCGCCGCTCAGCCAGGCCATCCAGCGGCTGGAGCGGCGCCTCGGGGTGAGACTCGTCGAGCGCAGTACCCGCGCCGTCCGGCTCACCCCGGCCGGAGAGGCCTTCGCCCAGGACGCGCGGCACCTGCTGCAGGCGCAGCACGCGGCGGTCGAGCGTGCGCGCAGGATCGCCCACGGCACCGAGGGCGAACTGCACCTCGGCTTCGTCAGCGGTCTCGCCCACGCCTTCCTGCCGCGCGTGCTGCGCGCGGCCCAGAACCAACTCCCTGGACTGCGGCTTCACTTGCACCAGAACGCCTCCGTCGAACTGGCCGCCATGGTCCGCTCCGGCCGCCTCGACCTGGCCTTCGTCCGCGGACCGCTCGCGGACGCCGACGCGCTCGACCTCCACCCGCTCGCGGTCGAGCGGCTCGCCGTGGCCCTGCCCGAGGGCCACCCCCTTGCCCATCACGCATCGCTGCGCCTGTCCGACCTGGCCACCGAGGACTTCGCGCTGCCCTCCCTGACAGCCCTCGCGGGCCTGGCGGAGCAGGTGACGTCAGCCTGCCGCGCGGCGGGCTTCGCCCCGCGCGACGCGGCGAGGGCCGACAGCCTCCCTGGCCTGCTCAGTCACGTCGCGGCGGGGAACTGTGTCTGCCTCGTGCCGGAGCAGGTACGCGAAAGCGCCCTGCCCGCAGTGGCCTTCCGCACCCTCAAGGACACCTCGGGGAACCTCGCCCTGAGCATCCTCGCCGCGACACGCGCGGGGCAGGACGATCCAGCGGTGCGCCGCATCCTCGCCCTCCTCGAGACGGACAGCTCCGACGGCTGACGAGCGGGGGTGCGCGGTCTGAGCACCGCCGCCACCCTGTGGTGCTCGGCCGCGGTCGCGTTGCCGAGACACGGGCGCACCGCAGCGAGAGGATGCCTGGGCCTGGGCGGTCAGGAACTTCGCCCAGGAGCCGCTGACCTGCCGGGGCGCCGGGTCGATCCCGGTCCGCTGCAAGATCTCCCAGACGGTGGAGGCGGCTACCTTCCAGCCCAGGTTGATCAGTTCGCCATGGATCCGGCGATATCCCCAACCGTCGTTCTCGCGGGCCAGGCGCAGCACCAGAGCACGCAGTGTCTCAGGCTTGGCCGGGCGGCCCGGGCCTCGGTGCGGGTAGGTCCACTTCTTCGCGACAACCTCGCGTGCCGGCGCAGCAGGGTTCGCGGGGTGCCCAACAGTTTCAGCGCTGGACGGTGACGTTTGCTCAGTAGCCTGAGCGGGGCGGCGAGCACGGCGCGGTCCCCGGGAGTGAAGGCGGGCTTGGGGTTGGTGCGCTGCAGCAGGACGGCCAACTGGTGGCGGAGCGCTGCAGCAGGACGGCCAACTGGTGGCGGAGCGCCAGTATCTGAACATCCCTGGCCGCGGAGGACCGCGCCAGTAGGCGCAGCCAGCCGAGCAGCAGCCAGCCGAATCGGTAGACCAGACGGAACGTCACGGTTCCCAAGAGCGCGTCGACGGGCTCGCGAACACCCTCGATGTGATCCCAACGTGACCCTGAAGTCGCAGCTCAGCACAGGTGACAGGGTGTCTACCGTCCCGGCCCCGCCGGGACAGCGAAACGTCCGAACCCGTGATCTCAACTCGGCACAGTCCCTAGTAGTCCATGGAGTGCGGGGTGCCCCGATGCCGCGACCTGGGCGTCATGATCCCATCCGGGAAGAGTCGTGCCGGAATGGCTGCTTCCGCGGGGTTGACATGCACGCGGGGCATTTTCTGTAAAGCTATCGCAAAGTCTCGAAGTCGCGCGCAATGAACTGCCGGGAGCCGACTTTCAGGGGTTGGGGGTACATGCCCGGCTTGTCGTCGCATGGGGCGCCCCGGGCGACCTCCCGGTCGGGGAGGCGGGCGATTCCGTGGTGCTACCGGGCGAGGAACTTGGCGATCGCTTCAGCTTTTCTTTGCCGGCCTTTGGTGTTTGACGGTGCGGCAGTACACGGTTGTGCATGATCACCTCTGCACGCGGCACGGCCCCTCTCACTGTTCACTTCCGTCCCGGGAGTCATTAATGAGTCGTTCGCACGTCAGAGCATGGTCGAGTTCACCAGGCCTGCTGAGACCATCGCCGACCGGTCCGCCCGGCAGACTGCGGGGGATAGCAAGCGCGTTGACCCTTGTGCTGCTGGCCGAGGCGGCGCTGGTATCGCAAGGCGCAGGCGAGGCAGTCGCCGTGACGCTCAAGACCGCCACCCAGACCGCCGCGAGAACCACCCCGGCCTACGGCCCCGCGGAGGCGCCGGATGAGGCTGCCGCGCGGCTGGCGGCACGGGCGCAGCATCGCAGGATCGAGGTGCTGTCGGCGCGCACCGCGGACTCCTCCACCTGGGCGCTGCCCTCGGGGGACCTGCAGACCACCAGCTACGCGGGGCCGATCCGGGTGAAGAAGGACGGCGCCTGGAAGGACATCGACACGTCGCTGGCCGACACAGGTGCCGCCCTGCACCCCAAGGCGACAGCCGCGGCCATCACCCTGTCCGACGGCGGCGACACCCGGCTGGCCTCAGTGACGAAGGGGTCCCGCAGCTTCGGCGTGGGCTGGGGGCGGAAGCTGCCCACCCCGAAGCTCAAGGGCGACACCGCCTCCTACACCGTGGGCGCCGGGCAGACCCTGAAGGTCACCGCGCTCAAGCAGGGCGTGTCCCAGAACGTCATCCTCGACCGGGCACCCGACAAGGCCCCCGTCTACCGGATCCCGCTGGCCCTGAAGGGGCTGAAGGTCTCCCAGACCGCTGCCGGGCACCTCCTGCTGAAGGACTCCGACGGCAAGGTGGTCGCGGACGCACCTGCCCCGATGATGTGGGACTCCTCCAAGGACCGGCGGTCCGGCGAGTCGAAGCACCGGGCCCGGGTCGACACGGAGATCGAGACCGCGGACGACGGCACGCAGACGCTGGTGCTCACTCCGGACCCGGCCTTCCTCGCCGACACGGCGCTGACCTACCCGGTGACCGTGGACCCGACCACCACGCTGGCGGTGACCACCGACACCTGGGTGCAGACCCCGGACTACCCCGACTCCCAGCAGGGATCGGCTGAGCTGAAGTCGGGCACGTACGACACCGGTACCAACGTCGCCCGCTCGTATCTGAAGTTCGACGTGGCGCGGTTCGCCGGCAAGCACATCACCGACACCAACCTGGCGCTGTACTCGTACTACGCCTCCTCCTGCTCCACCTCCGGCGCGGGCACCGAGGTGCGCCGGATCACCGGCACCTGGGACTCCCCGACCATCACCTGGGGGGCGCAGCCGGCCACCACGGCCACCGGCGCGGTGGTCAACAAGGCGGCCCTGGGCTACGACTCCACCTGCCCCGGCGGCACGATGAACTTCGACGTCGACGCCATCGTGGCCGCCTGGGCATCCGGCTCGGCCAACTACGGCCTGCGTATCGCCGGCGCTGATGAGCACGACCCGCTGACCTGGCGGCGCTTCCGCTCGACGAACTACATCGCCGGAGACGACTCCGTCGAGCCGCACCTGACGGTGACCTACAACTCCTACCCGAGCGTGCCCACCGCCCAGGCGGTCTCGCCGTCGGCGGTCAACGCCTACAACGGCAAGCGGTATGTCACCTCGCTGACTCCGACGCTCTCCGCCAAGGTGACCGACGCGGACGGCGGGACCGCCAAGGCCCAGTTCGAGGTCACTCCGGACCCGGCCTACGCGGACACCACGTACACCTACACCGCGACCTCGGCGGCCGTGGCCTCGGGTGGGACCGCGCAACTGGTCATCCCGTCCGCCAGCGCCTTCCCGGCAGGCGTGCATCTGCGCTACCGCGTGCGGGGTTACGACAACGCGGACTACGGCACGTGGAGCGGATACTCCGCGTTCGTTCTCAACACGGCGCTGCCCGTCGCGCCCACCGTCTCCTGCGCCACCTACCCGGCGAACACCTGGACCGCCAAGGCGGCCGGGGCGGTGACCTGCACTCTGGACACCACCTCCGCCGACGGCCAGGGCTACCTGTGGGGGCTGGACGACCCGAAGACCCCCAAGCGCGTCGATGACACCACCGACGGCAACGGCGGAGACCCCCTCACCGTGTCGATCACACCGGGCGACGGCTGGCACAGCCTGTACGCCAAGACGATCGACTCAGGCGCCAACGTGTCCACCGCGACCACCAAGTACTCCTTCGGCGTCGGCGCCGACGGCTCCGCGCTCCTGTCGCCCGCCGACGGCGACCGGCCCGCGCGCCGCGTGGCCCTGGCCGCCACCGGCAAGACCTCGTACACCGGTGTGACGTACCAGTACCGCCGAGGCGAGACCGATGCCTGGCAGAACGTGCCGGTGGGAGACGTCACCAAGAACTCCGACGGAACCCCCGTCGCCGCGTGGCCAGTCGCGGCCCCCAGCGGCAACCCTCCCGCGCTGACCTGGAACCTGACCACCACCCTCACCGAGGACGGCCCGGTCGACGTACGGGCCTCCTTCACCGACGGCACCACGACCGGCTACTCGCCGGTCAACACAGTCATCGTCGACCGCGACGCGGGCACCGCCCCGGCCGAGCAGGTGGGCCCCGGCCAGGTGAACCACCTCACGGGCGACTACCTGCTCTCGGCCACCGACGCATCGGCGTTCGGGCTGAGCGTCGGACGGTTCGCGTCATCGCGCCGGCCCACGGCGGGCGCGGACGCCGAAGGACAGGCTCCGATCTTCGGACCGCAGTGGACCTCCGGCACCGCGGCAGAGGCCTCCGAATCGATATGGACCTTCGTCCGCAAGACATCGGCCACCTCGGTCGAGGTCATCGACGCACACGGTGGACTGACCGGCTTCACCGCCACCACCGCGGGAGGCTGGCAGCCCCAGCCCGGAGCCGAGAACCTCACGCTCACCGGCGCCTTCACGGGCTCGTTCACGCTGAAGGAGACCGACGGCACGACCACGACCTTCGCGAAGGTCGACACTGCCGCCACCACCTGGCAGGCGGCCACCACCTACCGTGCGTCCAGCAACACCACGACCACGGTGGTCTCCGAGAAGGTCGTCTCCGGCAGCACCACACTGGCGCGTCCAAAGCTGGTGATCGCGCCGACGTCGGCGGTGTCCGCGGCCACCTGCGCCTCGACCCCGACGACCAAGGGATGCCGGGTCCTGCAGTTCGTCTACGCCACCGCCACCACGGCCACCGCGAGCACCTTCGGCGACTACACAGGCCAGGTGAGCTCGATCCGGCTGTACTCGACCGAGCCCGGTGCGTCCACGGCGTCGTACAAGACGGTCCAGAGCTACACCTACGACACGTCCGGGCGCCTGCGCGAAGCGTGGAACCCGGGGATCTCCCCCGCGCTCAAGACCCAGTACACGTACGACAGCGCGGGCCGGATCACCCAGCTCACCGCGCCCGGCGAGCTGCCGTGGACGTTCGTCTACGGCAAGGCCGGCAACGCGGCCACGGCAGGTGACGGGATGCTGCTCAGCGCCTCCCGGCCCACTCTGACCCCCGGGAGCCGGACGCAGACCAACGGGACCGCGGTTACGACCATCGTCTACGACGTGCCCCTCTCGGGTATCAAGGCGCCGTATGCGATGGCGAGCAGCGATGTGGCGGCCTGGGGGCAGGCGGACATCCCCACGGATGCCACCGCCGTCTTCCCGCCGGACGCCGTTCCCTCGGCCAACGACGGTGCCGCACTGACCGCCGGCAGCTATGCGCGGGCCGGCATCTCGTACGTCGACGCATCGGGCCGACAGGTCAACACCGCTGTGCCCGGCGGGCACATCGGTGTCGCCGAGTTCGACAACCTCGGCAACCTGGTGCGTGAGCTCACCGCGAGCAACCGTGAGCTGGCTCTGGCCACCTCCGGGACGCAGCTCGCCGATCTCACCCGTCTCGGCATCGACGCCCTGCCGTCGGCCGATCGGGCCCAGAAGCTGTCCACCGCGACGGTCTACTCGGCCGACGGGCAGCGGAAACTGGAGGAGTTCGGCCCCCTGCACCTGGTGACCCTCAACCAGGACCTGGCGGCCGGCGCCGGCGGAACCCCGCTCGTCGCAGGCACCGAGGTCCCGGCGCGTGAGCACACGGCCAACACCTTCGACGAGGGCCGTCCCACGGACGGGAGTGCCACCGTCTCCGACCAGATCACCACCAGCCGCGTCGGCGCCTATGTCGCGGGCTACCCCGCGGACGGCGACGCGCTCACCACCGCAACGACCTACGACTGGGCCAAGGGCCTGGAGACCTCGGAGATCCAGGACCCCAGCGGACTGAACATCGCCAAGCGCACCGTCTACGATGCCTCCGGCCGGGTCAGCAAGACGATGACGCCCATGTCCAGCGGTACGGACGCCCGGACCATGGTGACCACCTACTGGTCCGCCACCGGTACGGGCGCGTGCAACGGACGACCGGAGTGGGCCGACCTCGTCTGCTCCGTCGGACCGGCCGCGGCCGTCACCGGCAGCGGCAGCAACCCGCCCCAGCTGCCCACCGACACCACCGAGTACGACTGGTGGGGCAACGCGGCCAAGGTCACCCACACCGCCAACGGGACGACGCGCACCACGACATCGACCTTCGACGATGCGCAGCGCGTGGTGCTGGTGACGGTCTCCGGCGGCGGCGACAGCGTCCCTGACACGACCACCACGTACGACGGACAGACCGGCAAGGTGGCCTCGGTCGGCGCCGGCGGCCACACGGTGACCCACACCTACGACGTCCTCGGGCGCGAGGCCGGGTACGACGACGGCGCGGGGAACACCACCAGCCGCCAGTACGACGCGCTGGACCGGCTCACGCAGCTGTCCGACTCGGCGCCGTCCACCACCACCTACACCTACGACACCACGGCGGAGCCCCGAGGACTCCTCACCCGGATCGACGACTCGGACGTCGGTACGTTCTCCGGCTCCTACGACGCGGAGGGCAACCTCGCCACCGAGAACCTCCCCGGTGGGTATCAGCTCACCACCACCCGGGACACGACCGGAGCCGACACTGCCCGGACGTACACCAACACCGCTGACCAGTCCGTGCCGTTGGCGGACAACGTCGCCTACACCGTGCACGGAAGCATCCGCGAGCACACTGACTCCAGCGGCGTGAGCACCACGTCCACCGTCCTGTTCGACGCGGCAGGCCGCGCCGCCCAGGTCGACGAGGTGACCGACCTGGACTGCACGCGCGCGGTGAACACGTACAACAACGACGGGAGCACGACCCAGCAGACGAAGTCCGAAGCGGATTGCGCGAGCATCGACACGGCTGCCGGCACCACCACGTCGTACACCTACGACAGTGCCGACCGCCCGGTCGACAGCGGCTACGCCTACGACACCCTCGGACGGCTGATCAGCAGTCCGGACGGCACGAGCACCACGTACTTCGCGAATGACGTGACCAGCCAGGAGACGGCGGCCGGACAGCGCAAGACCTGGACACCCGATGCCGAGGGACGGCTTGCCACCCGGGTCATCGAGACCCAGAACCCGGACACCACGTGGACCACGACGTCCACCTCCACCTCGCACTACGGGCAGGAAGGCGGCGAGCCCGCGTGGGCCACGCTCGACGAGTCGGGCTCCACGTCGAAGGTGCGGAACATCCTGGACCTCACGGACCAGGCCACCGTCACCAGCAGCGGCGGCACCATGGCACTGCAGCTGTCGGATCTCTCCGGTGACACCTCCGTCCAGATCCCGATCCAGCGGACCCGGAGCGGGTCGGGCAGTTCGTCACTCTGGACGATCTCCTACGACCTCCACGGCAGCAGCATCCCGATTCCCGCGGGCTGCTACCTCGAGCACTGGATCGTCGGCCACGGGCGGTACATCAACTACGAACTGGCCGATGTGTCCTGCTCCGTCGCGGGGTACATGTTCGCGGTCTTCTGCAACACCCGTATCGACTTCTCCTACTACACCACCACCAACCGGAAGTACCGGCTGAGCAGAGGGGCGACGCACTACACCTGCTATCGGGGCCATGTGCCGAGGCGATACGCCCCCGGCAGCCAGTGGCTGCCGTACCAGGGCAAGGTCTGCGCCCAGTTCTTCGTGAACAGCTACAAGCGCGCGTACCAATGCCTGTACATCCACAACTAGTTCACTGACGTCAGCTCGCTGACGTGGTTCAAGTCGCCTTGCGGCGTCGGGGGTCCGGGGCGACCCGGACCCCCGGATCCGTGTGAGACCAGGAGTAACAGTGCGCAAGTCAACGTTGCTGCTTCTCGTGCCGGCTCTGCTGCTGGCCGCCTGCAGCAGTACGAAACCCACCGCTCATTCCGTGGACGGCTACCACCGGCCGCTCCCCGCGCCCTCTGTCGCCTCCGTCCGTCAGGACATCCCCGAGGCGCAGGCCACGGACACGGTTCTGCCCACCGCCACCGGCCCGTTCGGCGCCCGAGCCGTCATCTCCGTCCCCAAGGCCGCGCCTACGGGCAAGTTCGTGGTCAAGCCCCTGCACACAGGGCACGGCCGCGCGGCACACAACGGTGATGTGGCCATAGCCGCGTACTCGGCGGTGGTGTGGAAGTCCGGCAAGCGGCTGGCCGATTCCTACAAGAAGGACGCCCGGCCACGCGTCTTCCCGGTCGGGCGGGGCGCGATGCTGACCGCACTGGACCGCGCGGTGCAGGGGCAGCGCGCCGGGAGCCGGGTGCTCGTGGTCGCTCCGCCCGCGGCCGCTTACGGTGCCGGCGGCAACGCCGAGTTGGGCGTATCCGGCAAGGACACGCTCGTGTTCGTGGTCGACGTGATACGGGTCATCGCCGCCCGGGCCACCGTCCCCGGCAGCCAGGCCACGGTCGCTGACACCCTGCCCCGGGTACGGATGGACCACGCGCAGGGCACGGCGGCCATCACGGTGCCCGACCGCGACGCGCCCGCGAAGCTCATCGTCGAACCCCTGGTGACCGGGGCGGGGCCGGTGGTGAAGTCCGGCCGGACAGTGGTGCTCCAGCACTCGTCGACGACGTGGAAATCCGGGAGGGGCGAGCTGTTCATGAGCTCGCGCGCCGCCGGCCAACCGCTGATCACGGCCATCGGCCGCGGCAACGTGCTCAGGGGCTGGGACAAGGCCCTGGTCGGCCAACGGGTGGGCAGCCGGGTACTGGTCGTCATCCCCGCAAGCCTGGCCTACGGCGCGCACCCCCCGAAGGGGATACCGGCGAACTCGACCGTGGTCTCCGTACTGGACGTACTGGCCGCTGTCTAGCCCGGTGCGGGCGCCGGGTACCCGTGAAGCGCCCCGTACGCGCCTCTGACCTGCGCGAAGTTACGAGGGCCGCCCGCCCCTACGCGCCGGAGGCGTCCCCGCCCTCGTACGGCAGCAGTTCCGGGCGAGGGCGGATGTGACTGGGGTGGAGTCGGTCGGGGTGGCCGCGCTCGTGGCGGGCGCATCAGCGGGGAGAGCCTGCTGCGTCCTGAGCCTGCAGCGGGCGGCGTCGAGCAGTTGCCTCAGCCCTGAGTCCAGGGCGTCCGGCCGAACACCTCCTTGACCAGCGGGGTGAAGGTGTCCAGGGAGAAGCTCTGGTAGTTCGCGTCGAAGCAGTTCTCGTCGTACCTCTCGCAGAACTCGACGGTGTCGTCGAACCATTGGTGGCCGCGGTACCGCTCCCGGGCGTCGGGATCCCCTCCCGTGTGGGCGGCGTAGTAGTGCATCTGGAAGACGGGGTGGTGGTCCACGATCCAGCTCACTCGCTCCGAGACGTACGGGCGCAACACGGCTGCCGCCAGTGAGCCGTGGCTCAGCGGCGCGAGGGTGTCGCCGATGTCGTGGACGAGTGCCGCGACCACGTACTCGGTCTCCCGGCCGTCGCGCAGGGCCCGGCTTGCTGACTGCAGGGAATGCTCGTAGCGGCTGATCGGGTAGCCGCCGAGCCCGCCCGCCGCGAGTGCTTCCACGGCGCCGAGCACGCGCTCGGGCAGCCCCCGTACGAACTCCGCCTCGGCTCGCTCGATGATCTCGTAGTCCTCGCGGGTGCCGTCCTGCATGCGGGTGAAGGTGGCTTGGTCCTTCATGTGTCCTCCTTGGCCGGCCGGAACCAGGTGCATGGAGCTGTGGAACGCCAGGGATACGTACCCACCGCTTCCGCGGGGATGCGTGTGGGGCCCAAATATGGAATTCGGTCGCTGATCTGCGGGTTCGTAGTGGCGTCAACTGGCGGTTTGGCAGTCGTTGATGAGTCCGCCGAGAACCGCTGTGCGGTGGACTCGGTGCTCGGCGAGGTGGATGGGGGCGGGCGGTTCGCGCGGTGAGGCCGGTGCCCGTTGGGTGCTCCAGGTATCTGGTGAGGGTTCGGCGCGGCCGTACGGAATCTGCCTTGACCAGCCACGACGAGTCTTTGAGCATAGGTATCCGAGGGAGTTGCACGATTAGGGGAGTGGCCCGGAATTCCTGATGGGGTGTCTGCCTCGCCAGGGGAGGGCGTCGGTGTTACCTGCTGTCGCACCCGTCGATCAGTGGCTCGGCGGCCCCGCGCCACCGCGCTCCCGCTGAGTGGGAATCGTGATACGCCACCGTCAGTGGCGTGACCTGCGGTTCAAGCCGTCGGCCACGGACTCCTCGATATCTGCACAACGGGCGTTCTTGCGCCGTTCAACCGTCGCTGGCTGACTGCGATGCATGCGTAATGCATCGTGTGCGAACCAATTCAGAGAGCGGAGCGTCGACCGCCGTACGCTCATCAAGGGGGCGACCGCGGCCGCCGCGGCCGTCAGCGCCCCCGCACTGTGGCAGCAGCCGGCCCAGGCCGGGACCGCTGGACCCGAGCAGTTGCACCTCCAGTTCGGGGCGGACGCGGCCTCTCAGATGGCCGTCTCCTGGACCACCCCCGCCTCGGTCTCCAACCCGCAACTCAGGCTGGGCACACCGACACATGGGTACGGCTCCACGGTGCAGGCCGTCACTCGCACCTACGTGGACCACTCCACCGGCATCGAGGTCTACACCCACCATGTGCCGCTGGACCACCTCCTGCCCTCCCAGGACTACGTCTACGAGGTGTTCCACGACGGGGCCTCGCCGGTGACCGGATCCTTCACCACCGGGCCGCGCGGCCGAGCGCCGTTCCGCTTCACCAGTTTCGGCGACCAGGGGACCGGGGATCCGGCCTACGCCGTCTCCAGCCCGTTCGGCGCCTATGTGGTGGACCAGGTGGAGGCCAAGCAGCCGCTGCTGCACCTGCTCAACGGGGACCTGGCCTACAGCGACGTCCAGCGCAACCCGGCGGCGGCGTGGAACGCCTTCTTCAACAACAACATGCGCTCCGCCCGCAACCGCCCCTGGATGCCCGCGGCGGGCAACCACGAGAACGAGACGGGCAACGGTCCCCAGGGCTTCGCCTCGTACCTCACCCGCTTCTGGCTGCCGGGCAACGGATCCACCGACTTCGCCGGCAACTGGTATGCGTTCACGGTCGGTTCGGTGCGCTTCGTCATCCTCCAGAACGACGACGTGTGCTACCAGGACGCCGGAAACTTCTATGTCCGCGGTTACAGCGGCGGCGCGCAGCGGCAGTGGTTGCAGCAGACGCTGGCCCGGGCCCGCTCGGACAAGTCCATCGACTGGGTCGTGGTCTGCATGCACCAACTGCTGATGTCGTCCGCCACGGGCAACGGCAGCGACCTCGGCATCCGGCAGGAGTTCGGCCCGCTGTTCGACCAGTACGGCGTGGACCTGGTGCTGGCAGGCCATGACCACGATTACGAGCGGACCCACCCGGTGCGCGGCATCGACCGGGACAGCGCCACCCTGCGCCCGCATGTCGTGGCCACCGCCACGGATGTCGTCGACACCAGCAAGGGCACGGTCCACCTGGTCCTCGGCGGTGGCGGCACGGACGCCCCCACCAACGCCTACGCGGGAGGAACCGATGGCGCACCCCCGGTGGCCAAGGTGATCACCGGCCGCTCCGCCACATCCTTCGCCACCGAGACGGCGACCTGGTCGGCGGTACGCGACCCCGCCTGGCCCTACGGCTTCGCGATGGTCGACGTCGACCCCGGCACCGTTCCCGGAGGACCGACCAACCTGAAGGTCACCTACTACCACACCGCGGCGGGCTCGAGCCTGGCGCCGCAGCCCTTCGAGTCCTTCACCCTCACCCGGCCGCGCAGCGACAGCTGACGCGGTCCTTGCCCCTCGGGAGGTTTCCTCTGTGATCCGCAGACCCGTCCGACTCTCCGTCATCGGCAGCCTCGCCCTGCTGGCCGCGGTGCTCGTCGCCTCCATGTCCGGCAGCACGGCCAAGGCGGGCGCCGCTTCGGCCCAGCCATCGATCGGCCACGTCTTCGTCATCAACCTGGAGAACAAGGGCTACGACGAAACATGGGGCGCGGCCTCGAAGGCCCCGTACCTCAGCCAGACGCTGCGCTCGCAGGGCGTCCTGCTCTCGCAGTACCACGGGACCGGGCACTTCAGCCTCGACAACTACATCTCGCAGCTGTCCGGACAGGGCCCCAACGCCGACACCCAGTCCGACTGCCAGACCTTCACGCCCTTCGTCCGGACCGGAACCGCCGCCCCCGGGCAGGCAGTTGGCCAGGGTTGCGTCTACCCCTCCTCGGTGCCGACCCTCGCCGGCCAGCTCACGGCGGCCGGGCGCTCCTGGAAGGGGTACATGGAGGACATGGGCACCCCGTGCCGCCACCCCGAGCTGGGCGCGGTCGACGACACGCAGCGGGCCAAGGTGGGCGACCAGTACGCCGCCCGGCACAACCCGTTCGTCTACTTCTCGTCGATCATCGACTCGCCCGACTGCGCCAAGCAGGTCGTGGACTTCTCGGCCCTCCCCACCGACCTGCAGAAGATCGACACCACCTCGAACCTCACGTACATCACGCCCAACCTCTGCCACGACGGGCACGACTCCCCGTGTGTCGACGGCGAGCCGGGTGGTCTGGTCTCGGCCGACGCATGGCTGAAACGGTGGGTGCCGGTCGTCACGGGGTCTCCGGCGTTCAAGAAGGACGGCGTCCTCGTCATCACCTTCGACGAGTCCGACGGGCCGCAGCAGGACGCGAGTGCGTGCTGCGGCGAGGGCCCCGGGCCCAACGCCGCGCTGCCGGGCATGACCGGTCTCGGCGGCGGCCGGGTCGGCGCCCTGGTGCTCTCCCCGTATGTGCAACCCGGCACCACGAGCGACACCCCGTACAACCACTACTCGCTGCTGGCCAGCATGGAGGATGCGTTCGGGCTGTCCCACCTGGGTTACGCGGCGCTGCCGGGGCTGACCCGGTTCGGGAGCGACGTGTACAACAACGCCAGCCGGTAACGGGTGGGTGGGTCTACCGGGGCGGCTGGCGCTGGTGCTGGCGCTGGTCACGGTGCTGCAGAAGGCGGCGAACCTGACCGACCGGCAGGGCGCGGACTTGAGCGTGTCTGACAAATAATCACATGGTCGGCTCGCAGGGCCAGAGGATGAGGGACGCACAGGACGACTCCGGCGCGGCAGCGGTCAGCGAGTTTGTCGAACTGTGTGGCAGCCGCGCGGAACCGCTTCAGGCGGGCGAAGCATCGCTCGACCACGTTGCGGTCGCGGTAGATCTCCTTGTCGAAGGCGAGTGGTCGGCCGCCGAGGCGCTCGCGGCGTCGGCGGTCAGCCTCCTGGTCGCGGCGCTCGGGGATCGTGGCGGCGATGCCCCGGCGCCGCAGCAGGTGGCGGATCGCCCGGCTCGCATACGCCTTGTCGCCCAGTACTCGATCCGGCGTTGTGCGCGGGCGACCCGCGGCGGCCCGAGGGACGCGGATCCCGTCGAGAACGTCCCCGAAGGCGGTGGCGTCGTTGACGTTGCCGGGCGTGAGCACGATGGACAGCGGCAGGCCCCGGCCGTCCACGGCGAGGTGGATCTTGGTGGTCAGCCCGCCCCGGGACCGGCCGAGGGCTTGGCGCGCCTGCTAGCGGCCCGGATCCAAGTCGCGGCACTCCGGCGCACGATCACGAAGCTCGGGCTCCACGGCAAGGCCACGCGAGAGTAGCTCCTGGGCCTTGCCCCGCAGGCCCGTCAGAGCCGGTTCGAACCGGTGGGCCGGGGCGCGGCCTCGGCGACCTGGGCTGCCATCCGGTCGACGTTCGCCGTGTGGCCGGTGAACAGTTCGAAAGCGAGCGCCGCCTGGTGCACGCACATGTGGATGCCGGACAAGGTGCGCAGCCCGCGCGCCCTGGACGCGACGAGCAGCTCCGTGTCCACCGGCATATAGACGACATCGCTGACCCACAGCGGTGGCCGGAGCAGTTCGACGCTCACCGGAGTGCCCGGGAGATGAGCCATGCCGACGGGGCTGGCGTTGACCAGCCCATCGGCCTCGGCGACGGTGGCGTGCACGTCCGTGACCACGTGGGCGCGTCCGGCGCCGTGGACCTCGCGCAGGTCCGCGACCAGAGCCTCGGCACGGCCGTGATCCACGTCGTACACGCCGATGCGGCCCACCCCGGCGTCCAACTGTGCATGCGCGACGGCCGATCCGGCCCCGCCGGCGCCCGTCTGCACGACCGAGCGCATGGGCACACCGGCGAGGTGGCGGCGGAAGGCGGCGGCGTAACCGGGAGCGTCCGTGTTGTGTCCGACTGCTCCCCGGTCCGTGAAGAGCACGGTGTTCACGGCACCCAACCGCTGCGCCGCCGGGGCCACCTCGTCGAGGAGGTCGATGACCTCTCGCTTGTGCGGGTGAGTGATGTTCGCCCCCGCGTAACCGTGTTCCTTCAGGTCGTCGAGTCGGCGGCTCAGTGGGCGGCCGTCGTCGCGAGTGTCCATCAGTTCGTAACGCAGGGTCAGGCCTTGAGCCGACGCCTCGGATTCGTGCAGGCGGGGCGAGAGCGAAGAGCTGATCCCGTGGCCGAACAGGGCGACGCGGAGCGGAGCGGCGCGGTCGTTCATGGTCATCCCTTTTCAGCCGCCCTGCGCAGGGCGTCAAAGCCATGTGCGTAGCCGTGTATTCCGGCGCCGATGAAGACAGCTTCCGCGATGTCCGAGAAGTAGGAGTGATGGCGGAAGGGCTCCCGCTTGTGCACATTGCTGACATGGACCTCGGCGAGCCGGGTCTGGGTTCCGAGGAAGGCATCACGAAGTGCGACGGCCACATGAGTGAGGCCGCCGGGGTTGATGACGACCCCATCGGTCCGGCCCCGCTCGTCGTGGAGCCGGTCGATCAAGGCACCCTCGTGGTTGGTCTGGAAGAAGTCGACCTGATAGCCGACCTCGTCGGCCCGGGCGCGTACCAGCTTCTCCACGTCGGCGAGGGACTCCGTGCCGTACAGCTCGGGTTCGCGCGTACCGAGGAGATTCAGGTTGGGGCCGTTGAGGACCACAATGCGCCGGTGCGGCTCTGTCATGTGGGAAGTCTCCTGTCGAGGGTCAGTGGTCACGCATGCCTGCACGAGGGGTCGGTGGAACCGCTCAGCCGGGGAGCGGCGCGGTCTGTGCGTCGGATGTCCGCGCGCTCTCGGGGTTGCCGAGCGATTCCAGTGGGATGTGGGCGGTCTCGCGCCCCGCGAAGGCAGCCACCGCCGAGAGCAGGCACAGGCAGGCGATGAGGGCGGCGAGCGGCACCCATCCTGTGGTGCCGGTGCCCATCAGGGCTGCGGCGATGGTGGGGGTGAACCCGAGAGCAAGGTTGGCGAACTGGGTCGACACGGCCATGCCGGTATAGCGGACCCGGGCGTCGAACATCTCCGCGTACATCGTCGGGGCGATGCCGTTGGGGGCGGAGTAGACGACACCGGACATGAGGACCGTGGCCGCGCCGATGAGCCAGATGTTCTGCGTCACGATGGCCGCGAAGAAGCCGGAGACGGTGAGGGCGCAGCCGACGGCTCCGATGGCGAACACCGGGCGGCGGCCGACGCGGTCGGCGAGCCGGGCCCACATCGGGATGGCCGCCACCGCCACCACGTTGGCGACAGCGATCACGATCAGTATCCGGGACTTCGGCACCGACCAGGTCTCCGTCGCGTAGGACAGTCCGAAGACCGTGACCGCCGTCGAGATGACGGCGAACAAGTGGCAGACGACGATGCGCAGGAACGCGCGCCAGTAGTTGCGGACGAACAGGACGACGGGCAGCTTCACCAGCTCTTCGTCCTGCTGCAGTTTTGCGAACTCGGGCGGTTCCGTCAGTCGACTGCGTACCCAGTACGCGCAGGCCACCACGATGGCACTCGCCCAGAACGGCACCCGCCAGCCCCACGTGTACATGGCCTGCTCGTCGAGCGCCGCGACCGGCAGAAACGCCAGCGTGGCCACGACAAGGCCGGCCTGGGTGCCGGCGAGCGTGAAGCTGGTCCAGAAGGCCCGGTGCCCCTCCGGGGAGTGTTCGAGGGTCATGGAGCTGGCACCGCTCTGCTCCCCGGCGGCGGACAGCCCTTGGGCGATCCTGCACACGACAAGGAGTACGGGGGCGGCCACGCCCGCGGTGCCGTAGCTGGGCAGGCAGCCGATGGCGAAGGTGGACATGCCCATCAGCGTGAGGCAGAAGACCAGGACGCGTTTGCGGCCGATGCGGTCGCCGAAGTGTCCGACGAAGAAGGCGCCTATCGGGCGGGCGATGTAGGCGACGGCGAACGTCGCCAATGACGCGAGGGTGGCGGTGGCGGGGTCGGTGTCGGGGAAGAACACGTGGCTGAAGACCAGTGCCGACGCGGAGCCGTAGATGAAGAAGTCGTAGTACTCGACCATGCTGCCGAGGAACGCCGCGAGTGCGGCACGGCGTGGGGTGCGCTCTTCGGACACGGACCGGTCCGGGGTTCTGGACATGGGGATCTCCTTGCGGCTCGGATCCGAGCGGGCTCGGATCGGGTCCTGCGCTTCATCGGGCGAGACCCCAAGACTCTGTGATGCAGGTCATGCCGGAGCCAAAGGATGTGATCCGGTCACCGGATCAGGGAGTGGGTCTGCCGGGACCGATCCGGTCAGCGGGCCATCGTCGTTGGCCGGCACCGGACCGGCGGGGAGGATGGCCTGACGAAGCGAGAGGGGGCCGAATGGCCGGGAACAGTTCGACGTCACCGATCGACGGCGTGGAGACGATAGCGAGCCATGTGACGTTGACCGGGGCGGGGTTCGGGCATCGTCCCCGCCATGACTTCGCCGCTCGCTGCGCCGCGGCGGGAGCGGCCGGGTTCGACGGAGTGGGCTTGCACGCGGCCGACCCGGTCTTCGACGACGGCGACGCGGAAGGCCTGCGTCGCATACGCCAGGCACTCGACACGTCCGGGGTCCGGCTGATGGAGATCGAGTTCCTGATCGGGTGGACCGGCGGGACGCTCGAAGCGGACCATGCCTCCATACGCCGCCTGCTCGCGCTGGCCGAGGCGTTCTCACCCCATCATGTGACGGCCGGGACGCTCGATCCGGGCCCGGTCGACATCGAAGGAGCATCCCGGTCTCTGAGTGAACTCGGCTTCAGATTCGGTGAGTTCGGGACCCGTGTCGCCGTGGAGGGATTCGCCTGGTCCGGGCTCGGCGATCCGCGACGCTGGCGAGAGGTGGTGCACCGCTGTCCCTCGCCGTGGGTGGGCTTCATGATCGACACGTGGCACTTCCGCAACGGTGACGGCGCCGAAGACGGTGCGCTCGATCTGCTGGCCGATCGCATCGCGGCGGTGCAGCTCAACGACGGCCGGGTCGTGGCGTCCGACCACATGCGCCATGCACGGGAGGAGCGTCACCTGCCGGGTGAAGGCGTGCTCCGGCCGCGATCCCTCGCTCACGCGCTCCGTGAGCGTGGTTACGACGGGCCGTGGGCGGTGGAGAGTTGCGATGCATGGCTGCAGAACGCCCCGGTCGAGGAGGCGGCATCGGCCGCGTTCGACGCCCTCACAGCCGCTGTCGGGTAGTCACCGGGCAGGACGGGATCGGTGTGCAGGTGCCGGGGCTTCGGGTTACGCATCGGAAGGACGGTACTCAGGTTCCACAGGCCGGCTCAGCCGCAGGGTGAGTGCGTCGGCGGTGCTGGCCACGAGCGGGCCGATCCGCCCCATCCGCTGACTGATCCTCTCGCGGGGTCCCCAGACCGACACCGCCGCGACCGGTTGCCTCTCGGGGTCGAACACGACGGCGGCACATGACCCGATCGACGGGCTCAGTTCGCCGTCGTCCACCGCCCAGCCCCTGCGCCGAGTCGCCGCCAGCTCGCGTTCGAGCTCCGGCACCGTGGTGATCGTGCTCGGAGTGTACGCACGTAGCCGCAACTCTTCGAGCTTGGCGGCCAGTTGGGGCCCCGGTAGCCCGGACAGCCAGGCCTTCCCGACAGCGGTGCAGTGCAGCGGACGCGCCGTACCCACCTGGGTCATCGCGGGCCTTGCCATCGTCCCGAGCTCACGGTGGACGAAGACCATCACGTCGTGCAGCGGAATGGCCACGCCGCTGGTCTCACGGGTCAGTTCCATGAGGTGCCGGACCAGTTCGGGTGCCACCTGGGCCACCTGCGACCTGCTGAGTACGGACAGGCCGAGCCGGAGCGCCTCCGGTCCGAGCAGCCATCGGCCCGGCTCGTCGGCACGTGCGAGGAAACCCCAGGCGGTGAGGCGCTCGGCCAGACGGTAGGCGGTGCTGCGGCTGGTCCCCGCGGCCTCCGCGATCTCGACAGCGGTCGCATCGTGGGCACCGGCCATGTGCCGAAGCACGGCAAGGGCACGGTCCAGTGGCCCGGTGACGGCGGGAGGTCGGGTGGCGGCGTCGCTCATGGCGCTCAGCCTGCCATGGCCGCCGGACCTCCGGTGCCGGGGACCTGGGCGGTCCGCGCGCCCTGGTGACGTTGCAGCCGCCGGGACACCCGAGGTCCGCACGTCGCAGCGAGCGCGAAGATTCCGTCATGCCCTGGGACGGGCCGCACGGCGGGGCTAGCGTCATGGCCGGACATCGCGGTCCGCATCCGAGGAAGGCCCATTCCCATGTCAGCAGCGATCCTTGCCGAAACCCGCCGGGGCACGGCCGACCCCTCCGTGCCCGACAACGCCGTGGCCCGTATCTCGGCGATCCTCGACTGCTTCGCGGGCCGCACCGGACACCTCGGCGTCTCGGAGCTCTCCCGCCGGTCCGGCCTGCCCAAGTCGACCACTTCACGCCTGGTCGCGGACATGGTCGGGCACGGGTTGCTCGAACGAGAGGGCACAGCACTGCGCCTCGGCTGCCGGATCTTCGAGTTGGGACAGCATGTGCCGCCGCGCCGGGCGCTCCGCGACGTTGCCCTCCCGCTGATGTCCGACCTGCGCGCGACGACCCGGCTGAGTGTCCATCTGGCGGTGCTCGACGGCAGCGACGCCGTCTATGTCGAGATCCTTCGCGGAGACAGCGTGCCGGACATGCCGTCCCGTCCCGGGGGCCGGATCCCGGCCCACGCGGCTGCGGTCGGCAAGGCGATGCTGGCGTTCGCACCGCGTCGTACGTTCGACGAGGTCGTGGCCTGTGGCCTGCGCCGTGTCGGCCCGCGCACGCTCACCACACCCCGGTCCCTGGCCCGGGAACTGGAGCGGATACGCCGGGACGGACTCGCCTTCGAGCACGAGGAGTCGGGACCTGGAATCGCGTGCGTCGCCGGTCCGATTCTCGACCAGGACCGCAGGCCGGTCGCCGCGCTCTCGGTCTCGGGCTGGAGCGCACGCCTCCAACCGAACCGGGTGGCATCCGACGTACGCACCGCCGCGCTCGCGGCGAGCCGGATGCTGAGCTCCACCGCTTGACCAGGCATGACGGTGAGCACGTGTCCCGCTGACCCGAACAGCCCGATGGACCCCAGGAGATGGAGTCCGTGATCGTGGATCCCATCCGCCGAAGAAATCAGAAGAAGTCCGAAGCGATCCGAAGAGATCCGAAGAAAGCAGGGCACCACTATGTGGGACATCGACCGAGTCGCGGATGAACTCACGCACCGCGCCGCCCAGCGCCGCGCCGGGGGACGGATCACGACCGAATGGCCCGACCTCGACCTCGCTCGCGCCTACGCCGCGCAGGACCGCCTCGTCCGACGCCGGGTCGAGGAGCAGGCGGATCACGTCCTCGGTGTGAAGCTGGGCCTCACCTCTGAGGCCAAGCAACGCCGCATGGGCATCTCGGCTCCCCTCACCGCATGGGTGACCCGCGGGATGCAGCTCGCCCCCGGAGCGCCGCTGGAGATCGCCTCCCTGATTCATCCGCGGGTCGAACCGGAAATCGTCTTCGAGATGGGCGAGGACCTGGCAGGACCGGGGGTCACGCTCGAGTCGGCGATGAGCGCGGTCAAGTCCGTCCGGGCCGGCCTGGAGGTGATCGACTCACGCTTCACCGACTTCAGCTTCGCCCTCCCGGATGTCGTCGCCGACAACGCGTCCGCCGCGGCCTACGTGCTGGGCGACGTGGTGGTCCCACCGGACTCGATCGACCTCGTCGCCGAGCCGTGCACGCTGGCAGTCGACGACGAGCCGGTCGCGAAGGCCACCGGTGCCGCCGTACAGGGACACCCCGGCGAGGCACTCGCCCTCGCCGCCAACGCGCTGGGCGAGCGCGGCCACCGCATCAAAAAGGGGAGCCTGGTGCTCACCGGCGGACTGACGGACGCGGTGTTCCTCACCCAGGGCTCCACGGTGACCGCCTCCTTCGGCCATCTCGGCTCGGTGTCCCTCACCGGAATCTGAACCTCACCGACGCCGCTTCCAGGAACCGTAAAGCGAAAAGAAAGAGGACAGCACACCATGTCTGACCGGCCGAGCACACCAGAGGAGTTCCTCGCGTCCTACGAGGAACTGGTCGGCTTCGTACCACCGCGGGTGAAGGCCAGGTTCGCCCGTGCCGCGGCCGAGGGCCCCGACCGCGAAGAGGTTCTGCTGGCCCAGGAGCGGCTGCGCAACCTCGTCATGTACCCCGACTGCCTCGACCAGCGCACGGTCCAGCTCGTCCTGACGGGAATTCTGCACAGCAAGCTCAGCGATGCCGCCGCGCTGCACGGCGTTGCCGCACGCCGCGCCGGCGCCACCGACGAGCAGCTCCAGGCCGTCATCGATCTCGCTTACCTGTTCACGGGCATGTCCGCGGCCAACCGCGGCCCTGCTCTTCTGGAAGCCATCGACGAGCTGGAGGCGAAGGCCCGATGAGCACGACTCACTCGGAGGAACCCGTCTACGACCTCGCCCAACTCGGACACGCCGAGCTGCTCACCCCGGTGTACGAGGACAGCCTGCGCTTCTTCGTGGACGTGTACGGCCTCGACCTGGTCGCTGAGGAAGGCGGCAGCGCCTACTTGCGCGGATGGGGCGACACCGAACTGACCACGCTCAAACTCACGCCCGCGGCCCGGGCCGGTCTTGGGCACGTCGGCTGGCGTGCCGTCAGTGCGCAGGCACTCGACCGCCGCGTCGCGGCACTGCGCGAGGCAGGTCTCGACGGCGACTGGATCGACGGAGATGTCGGGCACGGCAAGGCCTTCCGGTTCCGTGCGCCGAGCGGACAGCTCATGGAGATCTACTACGAGAGCGAGAAGTACCGGCCGACGGGTGAGAAGCGTCCCTATCTCCCCAACCAGCCGCAGGCGGAGATCCACCGAGGAGTCGGCGCCCAGCGCATCGACCACCTCAACATCCTGGCGCCGGACGTCCCGGAAACCCGGGATGTGATGGCCCGCGCACTCGGGTTCAAGCTGCGCGAGTACCTGGTCCCGCCGGGACAGGGCGAGGTGGGCGCGTGGATGAGCCTGATGAACAAGGCCCACGATCTCGCGATCACCCGGGAGAGCGCACCGACCTCGGGCCGGCTGCACCACCTGGCGTACGCCGTGGAGAACCGCGAGGACGTCCTGCGGGCTGCCGACACCTTCAGCCAGCTCGGCCGGCCGATCGAGTTCGGCCCGGCCAAGCATTCGCGCACCCAGGGGTTCTTCCTCTACGTCATCGAGCCGGGCGGCAACCGTATCGAGGTGTTCTCCGGCGGCATCCACATCTACGCCCCGGACTGGGAGGCGGTCCGCTGGACCACCGAGGCCGGCGGCCGTTCCACGGCCTGGGGCCTGGACGTCCCGCCCAGCTTCCACGCACACGCCACGCCAGTGCTCGATTGACGGGCAGGAAGACACCGGCCATGAGCCTGGCGGGCACGCTGCCTTGAGCAGCGGCGCGCCGGGCGGCGTCCTGACCAAGGCCTACATCGTGCTGCAGGCCTCCACCGTGGAGGACACCGCCGTGTGTGTCGCGGCCGCCGCGCGGCACTGCGCACGCACTGACACTGCGAGCACCGAGCGGGAAGCGGCGCCGGGTGACAAGCTGGCAGCCCCACGGCGGCCATGCGTCGGCGCTGGCAGGTCGCCTCAGGCGGGAAGGATTTCCTCCAGTGCCTCTACGACTTCGTAGGAGTCCGGGGTGGTCTGGGGGGAGAAGCGGGCGGCGACGGTGCCGTCGGGGGTGATGAGGAACTTCTCGAAGTTCCAGCGGATGTCGCCCTTGTACCCGTCGAGGTCCGCGGTGCGTACGAGCTTCGCGTACAGGGGGTGCCGCCGGGGGCCGTTCACCTCGACCTTCTTGGTCAGCGGGAAGGTGACGCCGTACGTGGACGAGCAGAACTCGGCGATCTCCTCGGGGGTTCCGGGCTCCTCCTCCGCGAACTGGTTGCAGGGGACGCCGAGGACGGTGAATCCCCGTGCCGCGTACTTCTTCTGGAGCTGCTCCAGCTCGGTGTACTGCCGGGTGAGGCCGCACTTGGAGGCGACGTTGACGACGAGGAGCGCCTTGCCGCGGTACTGGGAGAGGTTCGCGGGGCCGCCTTGGAGAGCGTCGATCCGGACTTCGTAGATGGACATGTCGGAGATGCTAAGCGTCGCCCGGATTCCCCGGCTCACCGCACCCGGTGGGTCGCCAGTGGTGCCGCCCGCTCCGGCCATCAGGCCGAGGAGGTTGACGTCGGCGGGGCGCAGCAGGCGGCGTCGCCGCCTCTTCGGCCCGGCTATCCGGTCCTGCTGTGAGGGGTTCCCGATCAGCGGGCGGCGAGGGGCGCCGTCACGACCCGGGGTGTGACGTGATCCCGAAGGGGGAGTGGTCTGGCAGTCGTACCGCCAGCAGATGTTTCGGTGGCCGGCGGCCCTGGCGTAGACCCGTGAGCAGCCAGTCGGCCAGCTCTTCGGTCTGCGACGGTTCAGTGAGCGGGCCGAAGGCCACGACGCTGCCGAGGGGCCTGCGATCCCTTGTGCAGGGCTGAACGACAAGGCGTATTCCCGGCCGTGGTACCCGGTTTCCCGCGTGGTGCGGGCAGTGCAGGGTCCGTGCCAGGCAGCCCCCGCGGATCAACAGGCCGTAGGTGGACCCCCTCACCGCAGTGCGAAGAGGGTCGACGACAGCGTCGTCGGCCAGGCCGCAGCCGTGCTCCGCATGGCAGAGCACGACCGTGAATCCTTCGAGTGCCGGCTGCTTTCCGAGGCGCTGCCTCTTGCTCATACGAAGGCCGTTCCTGTCAGAAGCCGGACGTCGAGATCGGTCACGGAAGCGTCGACGAGCGCTTGCCCGTGATGCCTTGGTGCGGGGTGTGGCCTGGGGTGCTACTTGCTGCCGGTCGTGTAGGGCAGTAGGGCCATCTCGCGGGCGTTCTTGATGGCGTGGGCCAGCCGGCGTTGTTGCTGGGCGCTCACGCGGGTCACACGTCGGCTTCGGATCTTGCCGCGATCCGAGATGAACTTCCGTAGCAGATCGGTGTCCTTGTAGTCGATGTAGGTGATGCCTGCCTGGTCCAGGGGGTTGGGGCGGGGCTTGAGGTGCTTGCTGCGGGTGGTGTCGCGGCGGGGGGACATGGGAGTCAGACCTCCAGGAGGGTGTCGAAAGCGGAGTGCAGGTGTTTCCAGGTGGCGCGTCCTGCCGCGTACTCGTGGTCGTTCAACAGGCAGGAGTCCAGGGTGTGCCGGAGTCCGTCGCGGTCGAGCCCTGGTGAGGTGAAGACCAGGTGCTGGCAGCGGTCGCCGTGTTCGGGGTGCCAGTCGAGTGCGGCGGCGGCCCGGCGTACAGGTGGGACGAGGTCCCAGGCGGCGTCGGGCAGTGAGGCGAGCCAGGGCCCTGCGCTCTCCACGCACAGGGCGCCGCCCGCGGCGTCCCAGGCGAGCAGGGAGTCGGGCCGGTCGGCGAGCCAGAAGCGGCCGCGGCTGCGGGCGGCGGCGCAGGCGAGGTCTTCCAGGGCGGCGTAGAGACGCTGCGGGTGGAAGGGGCGGTGCGCGTGCCACACGTATGTGGTCACGCCGGCCTCGTCCGCCTCCTGGGGCAGCAGCGCGCAGGCCGGGTGCTGGGCGGCGGCTGCTGCTTCGACGTCGAATCCGGAGAGAGCCGCCTCCGTCAAGCTGCCATCGGCCAGGCGCACTTGGCGGGCCGTGGGGTGCAGCTGAGTGAGCAGGGCCCGGTCTTCGTCGTCGGCCTCAGGGTTGTCGGCGATGGCGAGGACGGAGGCGTACTCCAGCTGGCGCGCGAAGGTGTCGGCGATCGTGCGCTGGTCGGCCGGGGCTGCGGCGAGTCCGGCGTCGGCCAGGTCGTCACCGTTTCCCAGGCAGGGCAGCAGCAGGGCCGGGTCGACGGCGGTGATGACGCCGCTGACGTCGAATCCACCGCCCGCAACGACTTCGGCCATGGCCTTGGGTTCGACGGAGTCCCACAGCTCCACGATCGCGAGGCGGGTCAGGCCCGCGTCGGCCAGGCGCTCAAGGTCGGGGAGCAGGTCCTCGCGCAGGGCACAGCAGGCACAGCCGTTGACCAGTGGCGTCTCGCCGGAGCTGAGCACGCCGGTGATGTCGCGCAGGGTGCGAATAACCGTGCCCTGCACGGCAGTGGAGAGGTCGTGATGGAGGGCGACGCTGTCGGGTGTGGTGGCGAGGAGTTGTTCCACGGTGGCGCGGCGGGCCTCGGAGTGCAGGCCCGCGACGAGCGCGATGCGCAGGCCCATCAGCGTGCTCCGGGTCGGCCGTAGCGCCGCTCGAAGCGCTCCACGCGGCCGGCGGTGTCCAGGACGCGGGCGGTGCCTGTGTAGAAGGGGTGGCTCGCGCTGGAGATCTCGACGTCGACCACGGGGTAGGTGTGTCCGTCCTCCCACTCGATCGTCTTGTCGCTGGTGGCAGTCGATCGGGTGAGGAAGGCGTGGTTCGCGGCGCGGTCGCGGAAGACGACAGGGCCGTAGGAGGGATGGATGCCCTGCTTCATCGCTCAGCGTTCCTCTCGGAAGTCGACGTGCCGACCGGCCACCGGGTCGTACTTGCGCAAGGTCAGCCGGTCCGGGTCGTTGCGGCGGTTCTTGCGGGTCACGTACGTGTAGCCGGTTCCCGCGGTGGAGCGGAGTTTGATGACGGGGCGTAGTTCGTTGCGTGCCATGTGCGCTACGCTATATGAAAATGATTCCCATCTTCAAGATGGGGGTTCGGCGCATTCACAGAGAGGCACGTCACCTTGTCCGCGCACTGCATGCTGACCGGGCGTGAACCCGGCTTCGGCAAGAACATCTCCCACTCCCACCGGCGCACTTCGCGCCGCTTCGACCCGAACATCCAGCGCAAGCGCTACTGGCTGCCCAGCGAGGGCCGCCATGTCCGCCTCACGCTCAGCGCCTCAGCGATCAAGACCATCGACTCCATCGGCGTCGAGGCCGCCGTGGCCCGCATCCGGGCGCGTGGGGTGAAGGTCTGATGGCGAAGAAGAGCAAGATCGCTGCGAATGAGCGGCGCCGTGTGGTGGTCGCGCGGTATGCGTCCCGCCGTGCGGAGCTGAAGGAGATCATCCGCCGTCCCTCGTCGAGCGAGGCCGAACGCCTTGCCGCACGCGAGGAGTTGGCGCGTCAGCCGCGCGACGCCTCGGCGACCCGGGTGCGCAACCGTGACAGCGTGGACGGTCGCCCGCGGGGTTACGTGGGTGTCTTCGGTCTGTCACGGGTGAACCTGCGGGCGCAGGCGCACGCCGGGTTCCTGCCGGGAGTACGCAAGTCCTCGTGGTAGTCGCGAATGAAGTAGTCGTCCACGCGCCTCGCACGGATGTGAGGCGCGTGGACGACGCGCGTGCGCTCAGGGCAGGCGGACGAGGTTGAGGCGGTACTCCTCGACCTGAGGCAGCTGCTGGGCCGCCAGTCCGTCCAGCAACTGCCGGTGAGCGACGGGCAGTTCCTCGTACATCTTGGTGGGTGGGGTGCTGAGGGTGTGCGAGGCGAGCACGTCGATGCCGGGAAACCACTGGGCGAGCTGGTCCGGGCCGGCGCAGGCCCAGCGCATACGGGCATCGACCTTGCTGAGCGCGTCGTGGTGGTCCTGGCCGGCGATGAAGGCGGGCCCGGCAGTGTCCAGGGCCAGCAAGGCACCGGGGAAACGGTCGGAGAGCAGGCCGATGGCGTGCCGGGCGCCCGCCTCGTCGAGGAACGGCAGGACGGCTTCGGCGGCGAGGAAGTACGGGCCCGCACTCCGCGCGGTCACGATGTCGGGCCAGGCCGCCTCCGTGACCGACGCGGCGATCGCCGTACGGCGCGGGGTGTCGGGGACGAAGGTGCGGCGCAGGGCGGTGACGTCGGGCAGGTCCAGGTCGAACCAGTGGGCGGTGCCGTTGTCGAGGCGCTCGTAGCGGGTGTTGAGCCCGGCGCCGAGTTCCACGAGGGTTCCGGCCGGGTGGGCGGTGAGGAAGCCGCTGACCCAGTGGTCGAACAGGGCGGTGCGCAGGACCGCGCCGGTGAGGCTGGGCAGGTCGTCGAAGCGCGTGAAGTCGTAGTCGAGCGAGGCGACGAGCTCCGCGGCGCGCGTGTCGCCCAGGACGCTGTCCTTGCGGCGGGCGTCCACGGCGCGGCCATAGAGGGGAATGAGCAGGGTTTCCTGGACGCTGCCCAGCTGTATGCCGGTGCCGTGCTGTGCCGCTGTCATCTCTGCCTCCCGTGCAGGGGTCCGGACCGGGCCGGGCGGCGCCGTGGCTGCCGGATGTTCGCCGCCCGGCCCGGAGTCTTCAGAGGGTTGCCAGGGGTTCGGAGTGCTCGTGTACGCAGGTGTCGTCGATGCCGTAGGTGTCCCAGGCGGGGAACGGGTCGACGGGGGAGGGGCTCTCACCCGGCGCCATGAGACAGGAACCCAGGGCCGCATGCAGGGCGTCCCGGTTCAAGTCCGTTCCGATGAAGACCAGTTCCTGGGCTTCGATGCCCTCGGTGTCGCGGGCGGCGGACGGCTCGAAGCGGGCGACGGAGCCGGCCTGCGACCACAGGCCCGTCACGTGCGGCCGGCTGGCCAGTGTGAAGAACCCCTTGGAACGCAGGACCTGGCCGAACGCGCCGCTGTCGAGCTGCTCCGTGACGAAGCTCCACAACCTCCCCGGGTGGAAGGGGAGCGGGGAACGGAAGAGAGTCGAGGAGATGCCGTACTCCTCCGTCTCCGGGACGTGGTCGCCATTGAGTTCGCGGACCCAGCCGGGCGCCTGCTGGGCGCGGTCGAGATCGAAGAGGCGGGTGCCGAGGACGTCGGCTGTGCGCACCTTGCCGTGAACGGCGGGGACGATGCGGGCGGAGGGGTTGAGGCGGGAGAGGGTGGCCCGGAGCCGGTCGGCCGTGTGTTCGTCGACGAGGTCGAGCTTGTTGACGACGATGACGTCCGCGAACTCGATCTGGTCCATCAACAGGTCACTGACGGTGCGCTCGTCGTCCTCGTACGGGGCGAGGTCGCGCTCGACGAGCTCGTCGCCGCTCGTCAGCTCCGGCAGGAAGTTCGCCGCGTCGACGACCGTGACCATCGTGTCCAGGCGGGCGACGTCGCCGAGGGTGGCTCCGTCGTCGCGGTCGAAGGCGAACGTGGCCGCCACCGGCATGGGTTCGGAGATGCCGGACGACTCGATGAGGAGATAGTCGAAGCGGCCCTCGCGGGCCAGCCGGTCGACCTCGTCGAGCAGGTCGTCGCGCAGGGTGCAGCAGATGCAGCCGTTGGTCATCTCGACCAGGCGTTCCTCGGTGCGCGACAGGGCCGCGTCGCCGCCGCGGACCAGGGCGGCGTCGATGTTGACCTCGCTCATGTCGTTGACGATGACCGCGACGCGCAGGCCCTCTCGGTTGCTGAGGACGTGGTTGAGAAGGGTCGTCTTGCCCGCGCCGAGGAAGCCGGACAGGACGGTGACGGGCAGGCGGTCGAGGGACATTCGCGGTCAGCCCTCGGGGTGCAGCAGCCCGCGCTCGTACGCCTTCACGAGCCGCTGGGGGACCAGGTAGGAGACGCCGTCGACGGTGATCGGGGCGAGCCGGGGCGTGGTCGCCTTCCACTGGGCGCGGCGGTGGCGGGTGTTGCTGCGGGACATCTTCCGCTTGGGGACGGCCATCAGGGGCTCCTGTATCGGTGGTGGGGACGGGGAGTGTCGGGGAAAAGGCTATATGAAAATGGATCCCATTACCAAGTCGCTTGCGTGAGGGATCGCATGAGGGATCGCATGAGGGATCGCCCTGCTCGGCTTCAGGCGGGTTGCGCAGTCACTGTTCTGGCTCCCCAGTGCCGGGCGCGGAAGGTGCCGGCGAGGCGGCAGATCGCGTAGATGCCGAACGAGATGGTCGTCACGTACGGGCTGATCGGGACGGAGCTGCCGAGCGCCAGCAGGATGCCGCCCTCGATCGAGGCAACCGCGAACACCACGCTGAGCAACGGCAGCAGGACTGGTGAGGCGGTGACGCGGCCGGCGGCCGCGGCGGGGGTGACGACGAGCGTGAGGACCAGCAGCGCGCCGACGACCTGTACCGACAGGGCCACCGCGAGCCCGAGCACGATCATGAAGGCGAACGAGAGACCGCGTACCGGCACGCCCCGGGCCGCGGCGACGTCCGGGTCGGCGCTGGCGAAGGTCAACGGTCGCCACAGCACCACCAGAGCGGCGAGCACCAGGGCGGACGTGCCGAGCAGCCACGCCGTCTGCGGGGTGTCGACGGCGACGATCTGGCCGGTGAGCAGGCCGAACTTGTTCGCCGCGCGCCCCTTGTAGAGGGCGAGGAAGAGGACGCCGAGGCCCAGGCCGAACGGCATGAGGATGCCGATGGCGGAGTTGCGGTCGCGGGCCCGCGTGCCCAGGGCGCCGATCGCGCCCGCCGCGAGGAGCGAGCCCACGATCGAGCCCGCCACGATGTTCGTCCCGAGCAGCAGGGCGGCCGAGGCGCCGGCGAAGGAGAGTTCACTGATGCCGTGCACCGCGAAGGGCAGGTCGCGCAGGATGACGAAGACCCCGGCCAGGCCGCCGACCAGGCCGAGCGCGGCGCCGGCGATGAGCGAGTTGCGGACCAGAGCGAGGAGTTCGCCGTAGTGGTCGAAGGCGAAGACCTGGTGCCAGATCCCGTCGGCGAGGATCAAGGGCGTGCTCCTTCCTGGTCGGGGGCGTGGTGGGGTGGGGTCGCCGGTTCGTCGGGTACGCCGACGACCACGATGCGTCCGCGTACGCGGACGACGTCGACCTGGGTGCCATACAGCCGGGACAGCGACTCGGAGGTGAGCACCTCGTCCGGAGTGCCGACGCGGTGGCCGCCCGGGGCCAGGTACAGGACGCGGTCGACGAGGTCGAGGACGGGGTTGATCTCGTGGGTGACGAAGACCACCGCCGTGTCGTGGGAGCGGCGGCGGGCGTCGATCAGTTCGGTGACCGCCCGCTGGTGGTGCAGGTCGAGGGAGACCAGGGGCTCGTCGCAGAGCAGGATGCGCGGGTCGGTGGCCAGCGCCTGGCCGATGCGCACGCGTTGACGTTCGCCGCCGGACAGCATGCCGAGGGGGACGTCGGCGTAGGCGGAGGCGCCGACTGCCTCCAGGATCTCGTCCACCCGGCGGCGGGCGGCTCCCGAGCGTAGCCGGGGTCCGAAGCGGTGCCCGTCGATGCCGAAGCGGACCAGGTCGCGGGCGCGCAGCAGCGCCTGTGCGGATACCTCCGCCTGCTGTGGGACGTAGCCGATGTGCCGGGCGGCCTCGCGCGGGGTGCGGCCGAGGACGGTCAGGGTTCCGGCGGAGAGCGGCTGTCGGCCCAGCAGGGCTCGCACCAGGCTGCTCTTGCCCGAGCCGTTCGGCCCGAGCACTGCCACGAACTCGCCCGGATGTACGTCGAGTTGGAGGTCCTGCCACACCGTGTGCGCCCCGTAGGACAGGGCTGCGCCGCGCAGGCCGATCAATGCGGTCCCGGCTCCGCCCCGGCGGGCCCGGGGCGCCAAGGTCGCGGTCTGCTGTCTCACTTGTCCAGCGCGCTCGCGAGCGCGTCCACGTTGGAGGTCATCCAGCCCAGGTAGTCCTTGCCCTTGGGCAGGGTCTCGGTGACCGGGACGACGGGGATGTGCGCGTTCTTGGCGGCGTTCACGACCTTCTCGGACTGCGGCCCCGAGGTCTGCGCGTTGTAGACCAGGGCCTTGACCTGCTTGCCGCTGTACAGCGCCAGGGTCTCCTGCAGGACCTTGGGGGAGACGTCGTGGCCCTCCTCGACGGCCTCGCTGAACTCCTTGGGCGTCTTGTTCACCAGGCCGCTCGCCCCGGTCAGGTACAGCGGCACGGGTTCGGTGATGCCGATGGCCTCGCCGTCGTGCTTCTTCTTGATGTCCGCTTCCTTCGCCTCAAGGCCGGCGAGCTTGCCCTTGAAGGTGGCGGCGTTCTTGGTGAAGGTCGCGGCGTGTGCGGGGTCGGCCTTGCCCAGGGCGGCGGCGATCCGGTCGGCGATCTTGGCGACGGAGGGGAAGTCGTACCAGACGTGCTCGTTGAGCTCGCTGCCCGGGGCGGTGCGGCCGGAGACCTTGACCGCGTTGATCAGCTGGGCGGAGGAGTTGTTGCCGCTCCCCAGCATGCGGTCGATGAAGTCGTCGTAGCCGCCGCCGTTCTCGATGACGACCTTCGCCTTGGACAGGGTCAACTGGTTCTGGGTGTTGGCCTCGTAGGAGTGCGGGTCCTGGGAGGGGTCGTTGATGACCGAGGTGACCTCGACCTGGTCGCCGCCTATCTGGTGCGCGATGTCGCCGTACACGTTCGTGGAGGCGGTCACCGCGATCTTGTGGGAGGAGCCGTGTGACGTACTCGGCTCGTTCTTGGCATCCGACGATGCGCCGCAGCCTGCGAGGAGGGTGATACCGGCGCCGGCTATCAGGGTCAGGCGCAGGGCAGAAGGTGGCGTGGGCATGGGTCCTCCAGGGGAAGGGGGCTGTCCTCGGGGACCGAGAGTCCGGTGCCGAGGCGGGCGGGCACCAGGCTAGATGAAAATGATTGTCGTTACGACGCGAGAGTGAGGGTAGATGGAAATCATTGCCAAGTGTTGACGCGACGATGGCGGCTGGTCGGCAGTCGCGGAACCCCGGCGACTCACCTCTGTTGACCGGGACATGCGCACCTGCCCGCAGACCACCAGCGGCAGCTGTAGGCGGCGGTGAGCGTGAGGAAGGCGGGTGCGTGGAGCAACGTTCCCCAGCGGTCGCGGAGTCGGGTGACGCCGGCTGGCGCGCTCGCCGGGCGGCCCGGCATCAGTCGTGCGTGCGCGACGAGTACGCCGAGGAACACCGCGGCCCCACGCAGGCAGGCCCACCGGAACGCGTCGGCCCCGCCCACCACGAACATCCCCTGCTGGCTGAACGTACGCAGCCCAAGGACGAGCCCGACCAGCCACCCGGCGAGCCCCAATCCGGCGAGGTGATCGGCCAGGTAGGGGAGTACGGCGAAGAAACCGATGTTGAAGGTGTACTGCGAAGCCACCAGGAGCCTGGGCAGTGCGGGCGGCGCCCGGTAGTTGCGCAGGGCGGCACCGGGGCGTGTGCGTCTGATGGTCGAGGTCATGCGAACTCGCATGCCGCAGTGAGGAGTGCACGGGTGTACGGGTGGCATTCCCCGGGTGCCGCCAGTGCCTCCGCCGGCAGGGTCTCCACGATCTTCCCGTCCTTGAGGACGGCGACCCGGTGGGCGAATGAGGTCACCACGTCCATGTCGTGGCAGATGAACAGGTAGCCGAGCCCCAGCTTCCGCTGCAGTGACTCCAGCAGGTCGAGAACGCCGGCCCGCACGGTCGGATCGAGCCCGGAGACCGGTTCGTCGAGGATCAGCACCTCGGGCTCGGAGGCGAGCGCTCGTGCGATGCCGATGCGCTGGCACTGGCCGCCGGAGAGTTCATGGGGGCGGCGGGTGCCGAGGGCGGGGTCGAGGCCGACTTGGCGGAGCAGTTCGTCGACCCGGTCCGGACCGTTCGTGTCGTTCCAACGCCCTTGTACGCGCAGGGGTTCCGCGATCGCGTCGCGAATGCGTTGGCGCGGGCTGAGTGATCCGTACGGATCCTGGAACACCGGCTGGATGTGCGGCCGAAGCGCCCGCATCTGCGTGTCGTCGAGTTCGAGGAGGTCCCGTCCGGCGAAGCGGACCGATCCGGAGGTGGCGGGGCGCAGCCGCAGGACGGCCTCGGCGGTGGAGGACTTGCCGGAGCCGGAGGCGCCGATCAGGGCGAGGGTCTCGCCGCGTGCCACGTCGAAGGAGACCTTGTCGACCGCTGTCACAGGGGCCTCGCCGCGGCGTCGCCCCGGGTAGCTGACCGTCAAGTCACGTACAGACAGCAGAGGTTCGTCGGTTCCCTCTGGCGGAGGGCGGTGTCCGTGTCGGGTCGCGTCGAGGAGCCTGCGGGTGTACGCCGCCTTCGGCTCGGTCAGGACCCGGGGCACCGGTCCGGTCTCCTGTACCGCTCCGCCGTGCAGCACGGTGATCCGGTCCGCCCACCGACTGACGAGCGGCAGGTCGTGCGTGATCAGCAGGAGAGCTGCTTCGGACGCGGCCCGTTGCTCGGCGAGCAGGTGGAGGATCTGGTCCTGGACGAGGGGGTCGAGAGCGGTGGTGGGCTCGTCGGCGACGAGCAGCCGGGGGCGGTGCAGGGTTGCCAGGGCGATGACGGCGCGCTGACGCATGCCGCCGGAGAACTCGTGCGGATACGCGCGGGCGCGTCGCGGGGCGTCCGGGATGC
Organism: Streptomyces antnestii; assembly: GCF_004005495.1. Taxonomy (GTDB): domain Bacteria; phylum Actinomycetota; class Actinomycetes; order Streptomycetales; family Streptomycetaceae; genus Streptomyces; species Streptomyces antnestii. Next base: position 313,443 of record NZ_RZYA01000008.1, on the reverse strand, counting down.
CGACGCGGTCGAGGGCGGCGACGGCGCAGGCTCGCGCCTGCCTCCTGCTGAGGCTGCCCAACGACCGCAAGGATGCGGTCAGTTGATCGCCCACGGGGTGCACGGGGGAGAGGACCGACAAAGCGTCCTGCGGCACGTATCCGATCGCGTGCCCCCACAGCCGCCGCTGCCCGCCGGGCTCGATGTCCCGCCCGGCGAACCGCACGGTGCCGCTCAGCTCCGCTCCGTACGGCAGCATCCCGAGCACGGCCCGCGCCGTCAGGGTCTTGCCCGCTCCGGACTCGCCGACGAGCGCATGTGTCTCGCCGACTCCGATGTCCAGGCACACGTCCCTCACGGGCGGGGTGCGGCTCCCGGGCGCAGTGATCGTCAAGCCCCTTACCGAGAGCAGTGGTTCGGGGAGCTCGGGCGGCGACTCGGGTGACACGGACGGGTCCCTTCTTCGTGCGGGGCATGGGCGCGGGGGAGGGTGCGCGACCGGGGACGGCGAGCGGGGCCGCGGCACCCTCCCTGGGGCGGCCGGGTGGCGCGACGCCGTCGGGCGGCGCCGGCCGGCGGTCTCAGGATCCGTGCGCCGACACCGGCTCCGAGGGGAGCGGAGTGCGCCGCTTGCGGGCCGGGGTACCGCCCCATGAGAGGGACGAGACGGAGACCGCGAGACCCGCCAGCGCGGCCAGCGCGACGGCGGGAGCGAGCGCCGCCCACGGGGCCCGTTCCAAGTAGGAGCGGGACTCGTCGAGCAGCAGGCCCCACTCCGGCGCGGGCGCCTGCGCGCCGAGGCCGAGGAAACCGAGCGCGGCGAGGGCGAGCGCGACGCCGGGCAGGCGCAGCACCGCGTGCCGGGCCACGGGTCCGGCGACGGCGGGCAGCACGTGCCGGGTCAGGATCCGGCTGTGCGTCGAACCGAGCGCTTGCTGCGCGACCAGGAACCGGGACGCTCGCACCTCGCCCACCAACGTCGCGGCGTGCGCCGCCAAGGGCGGCCAGGCGGTGAGGGTGACCGCGAGGGCCGCGCCCGAGGCGCCGGGGCCCGTGACGACGGCGACGAGCAGCCCGACGATCACCGGGGGTAGCGCGTTGGCGACATCCGCGAGGCCCGCCGAGAATACCGGCAGGAATCCGAGAGCGAGTCCGGCGAGTGCGCTCACCGCGGTGACGGCGGCGGCCGTGCCCACCGTGGACGCGGCGCCGTGCCCGAGCCGGGCGAGCACGTCCCGGCCGAGACCGTCCGTGCCCAGGGGATGAGCGAGCGAGGGAGGGGCGAGCCGCGCCGCGGTCTCCACTGTGTACGGGTCGCGCAGCAGTCCCGCGACGGTGACGGCAAGCAGCGCAACTCCGAGCAGCACGGGGACGGCGACGCGCGACCGAGTGACAGTCGCCGACTGCGGTGCAGGCAGGGCGAGTTGGGCATCCCGCAGGCCGGGGCCCAGCAGGCGCAGACGGGCAAGGTGAGCCAGGACTCCGGCCGCGAGTCCCAGCGCGAGCAGCGCCAGGACGCATCCCTGAAGCAGAGGCACGTCCTGTGACTTCGCCGCCCCGAGGGCGGTGCGCCCGATCCCGGGAATCGCGAAGACGGTCTCGACCGCGACGGCGCCCCCGGTCAACCCCACGGCAACGAGACCGAACTGGGACACTACGGCCGGAACCGCCCGCCGCAGCCCGGCCTGCGCGATCCGCCACGAGGAGACCCCCGAGGCCCGCCACAGCTCGGCCCACCGTTCCCCGTACGCGCCGGGCAGGGCGTCCGCGACCAGCCGCCCGAGCAGCCCGCCCGCCGGAACGCCCATGGCGAGCGCGGGCAGCACCATGTCCACGGGGCCGCTCCACCCGGACGTGGGCAGCCACCCGAGCCAGACCCCGATCAGCAGCAACCCCACGGTGGCGAGCAGGAATTCGGGCACCGAGGCGAGCATCGCCGCCCCGGCCCCCGTACTCGTCCGCCCGGCCGGCGTCCCGCGAGCCCCGCGCACCACGGTCCGCACGCACAGCCCGGCCGCGAGCAGCAGCGCCACGCCCAGCGAGACGGCCATCAGGGCCAGCGACACGGTGAGCGCCGCCAGCACACCCGGCCCGACCTCCGCACCCGACACCCAGGACGTACCGAGATCGCCTTGCGACAACCCGCCCAGCCAGTGGCCGAGTTGGGCCAGGGGACCGATGCCCAGCCCGAGGTCGTCCCGGACCGCGGTGAGCGCCTCGGGCGTCGGCTCCTGCTCGGCGGAGCGCGCCCGCAGCACGCTCAGTGCCGGATCCCTGCCCGAGAGCCACGGCAGCAGGCCGACGCAGGCGACCACCAGCACAAGCGCGGCAGTGCGACTGCACAGGGCCGCTCCCAGGGCCGCGCGCCCCCGTACACGCATCACGACGCGCCTACTTCACGTACGTGTCGAGGCCGATGAGTTCCCGCTCCCGCGGGTCCTTCACCGAGCCGGCGACGTTCGTCGCGTCGCCCTGGATCACGCGCTCGTGCAGCATGGGAATCGCGGCGCCGGTCTTCAGGACAGCGGCTTCGGCGGCGATGATTCCGCGGCGCCGCTTGTCTCCGGCCGGCATCTCGCCGGCCTTGTCCAGGGCGGCATCCACCCCCGCGTCGGCGAGCTGCGCGATGTTGAACGAACCGTCGGAGGCGAAGTCGCTGTACAGGTACGCGGCCGGGTCGCCGGAGTCGAGAATCGTGGCGCGCGACAGGATGAAGGCGTCGAACTTTCCTTCCAGGGCGTCGGCCTCGATGTTGGCGTACTCGCGGATCTCGAGCTTGACCTTGAAGCCCGCCTTCTGCAGCTGCTGTTGCAACACGGCGGCCGCTTCGGGGAGTTCGGCCCGGTCGGTGAAGGTGCCGATGGTGATCTCCGCGCCGTCCGGGTCGGCGGTCTTCGCCCGCCCGGTGACCTCGGAGCGCAGCTTCCCGGCCCAGGGCAGCGCGGGCCCGAGCAGCCCGTCGGCGACATCGGCGCGGCCCTCGTACACGCCCTTCACGATCGATCGGGCGTCGATGGCCTCGCGGGCGGCGGCTCGCAATCCGGCCTTACGGAACGGGCCCGACTCCGTATTGAGGTAAAGGGTGTTGGTGCGCGGCATCGGCACCTCGGTGATCTGGTTCTCGGCCAGGAGCGACGCCTGGGCGACAGGGATCGCCTCGACGATGTCGGCCTCGCCGCTGCGCAGCGCGGCGGCGCGCGCGGTGCCGTCGGGGACATACTTCACGTCGATCCCGGCCGCCTTCGCCCTGCCGCCCCAGTAGTGGTCGTACCGGTCGAGGGTGGCGAAGCTCGTGCCGCCGGACCTGGTCAGCGTGAACGGCCCGGTCCCGGTGCCCACGGGGTTCACCGTCTTCTTGCCGTACGCCTTCGCGGCCAGGATCGACAGCTGTGGCGAGGACAGCCGCTGGGGAACGAGCGGGTCCACGTCGGCCGTGGTGACCCGTACGGTGTGGGTGCCGTTGGCGGCGACGTCCATCTCCACGCCGTCGAGGATCCGCGGCTTGGGTGAGGCGTGCGCGGCGCGCCGCAGGGATCGTACGACGTCCGCCGCCGTGAGCTTCGTACCGTCGTGGAACGTGACGCCCTCACGCAGATCGAAGTTCCAAGTGCGGCCGTCCTGACGCCAGTTGGTGGCCAGCATCGGCTGGGCGTCACCCTCGGCGTCGAGCCTTACGAGGGTCTCGGCGGTCGACCATCGGGAGAGCTTGAACGCGTCGTCGCTCAGCGGCGAGAGACCGGAGCGAGGAGGCTGCATCATCGCGACCCGGATGCGCTTGCCGCCCCCGCCCGCGCCGTCGGACGTCGCGGAGGACGCGAAGCAGCCGGAGAGCGCGGGTATGGCGATCGCGGTGGCGGACACGGCGGCCAGCAGGCCGCGCCGGGAGAGGGCGCGGCGGGCGGCAGGGGCAGGCGGGAGCACGGCACATCCAAGCAATAGGGAGGCAATGGAACGGTAAAGCTGCGAGGTGAGGGAACTTAGCAGATGACAATCATTTTCATCAAGCTGCTTCGCTCGCCAGGGCCGGCCGCGTGCGTCGGCGAAGGCGGCTGGGTAGTCCGTGCCGGGGTGCCAGGCACCAGGTCGCGGTGAACAGGAGGGTCAGTACGCACACGATGCAGCCGCCCGCCGCGAGGTCGTAGGCGTAACTGACGTAGAGGCCGGCGAGGGCGCCCGTGCCCCCGATAAGGGAGGCGAGCAGGGTCATGGTCCACAGGCGTTCGGTCAGCATGCGGGCCGCGGCGGCCGGGGTGATGAGCAGGGACAGGACGAGGATGTTGCCGACGGCCTCCAGGGACATCACGATCGTGGCGGTCACCACCGCGTACAAGGTCAGGTCGAGGCGGAGTACCGGCAGGCCGGCGGCGCGGGCCGTCTCCCGGTCGAGGCTGACCGCGACGAGCGGCCTGCTCAGCAACAGGACCACGGCGACGAGCACGGCGCCGAAGCCGGCCGCCGTCCACACGTCCTCCGGTCCGACGGCCAGGACCTGCCCGAACAGGAACGAGGAGAGGTCGGTCGACCAGCCCTCCTGTGTCGAGGCGAGGACGAGGCCGAGGCCGAACGCGCAGGAGAAGAAGACGCCGATGACGGTGTCCTCCTTCAGGCGGCGGTTCTGCGAGACGAGCGCGATGAGCAGGGACGTCGTCAGGCCCGCGAGCGCGCCGCCCAGCAGGAGATTGCCCTGGAAGGCATAGGCGAGGGTGACGCCGGGGAAGGCCGAGTGGGAGACGGCCTCGCCGATGAAGGCCAAGCCGCGCAGGACGACGTACACGCCGACCACCCCGCACACCAGACCCGTGATGGTGGCGACGGCGAACGCCCGCTGCATGAAGGGGAGTTCCCATGGTGCGAGCAGGAAGTCGATCACGCGGCCGCCTCCTGCGCGGCTCGGTCCAGGCCGAAGGCGCGCAGCATCTGCTGCGGGTCGGCGAGGAGTTCGGGTCCGCCGTCGGCGACCACGGTGCGGTTGAGCAGGGTGACGCGGGTGCAGGTGCGGGCGGCTGCCGCCAGGTCGTGGGTGGTCATCAGCAGGGCCTTGTCGTCGGCGGCGAGGCGGATGAACAGGTCGGTGAGCAGCTCCTGGGTGGGTACGTCGACGCCGGTGAACGGTTCGTCCAGGAGGAGGAGCCGGGGGCGGGTCGCCAACGCCCGTGCCACGAGGACGCGTTGACGCTGGCCGCCGGAGAGTTCTCCGACGGGGCGGCGGCGCAGGTCGGCGAGGCCGGCCAGCTCTACGGCCTCGTCGGCGGCGGCCCGCTCCTCGCGGCTCGGGCGCCGCGGGAAACCGGCCCTGCGGGTCAGGCCGGACAGGACGGCTCCGGTGATGTCGATGGGGAAGTCCCAGGCGAATTCGTGGCGTTGGGGTACGTAGCCGATCAGGTGACGAGCGCGGTCCGGAGGGATCCCGTCGACGGTGACCGTGCCGGTGCTGAGCGGGACCAGGCCCAGCACGGCGCGCAGCAGGGTGGTCTTGCCCGCGCCGTTAGGGCCGAGCAGACCTAGCAACTCGCCGTCCCTCAAGGTGAGATCGGCCCCCTCGACGGCCGGTCGGCCGCCGAGCGACACGCTCACGTCCGCCACGTGCAGGAGTGCCGTCACGCGGGGCCGCCCTCGGCCGTACGGGTACGGCGTCGTCGCGCGGTGATCACGGCGACTGTGCCCAGTGTGGCGAGCGCGGCAGCGGCGGCGCCGAGGAGCGCCGCGGGCGGCGCGCCCGTCGAGGCCATGGAGCCCTTCGCGCCCTGTGAGCCATCGGCTCGGGACGAACTCCCCCCGGGGGTGGAGCTGTCGCCGTTGCTGTTGTGCCTGTCCGTGGAGGCGCCGTCCTTCGCGGTGCCCTCCCCGCCCGGCGTCACCTTCGACGGATCCTCGTCGCCGACCACGAACGCCACGGTCTCGGTGTCGCTGACGGCCGTGCCGTCGGCGAGCTTGCCGCTCATCTTGAAGGTCAGCCGGTAGGTGCCCTCCTTGCTGAAGGCCCAGCCGCCGTGCGCGTGGGTGTTGGCGGCGACGTCGAAGGAGTCGGGCACGCCGTCCTTGCTGTTGAACAGCACGTCGGCGCCCGACATCGCGTCGTAGGTGTACAGCGCGTACGCACCCGGCCCCTTGACGGCCGTGAGTGAGAACTTCACGCCGCCCTTGGCCGCCCCCGCCGCGATGTTGTCCGTCGACCAGCCCGGCCACAACAGGCCCTCCTGCTGGACCTGGTCGAGCAGCCACACCGGGTCGCCAGCCTTGCCGAGGAAGGCGAAGTCCTCGCCGGACGGCAGGGTCTTGCGCGCCGCCGACTTGACATGCAGCACCACGGACGACGGTTCTCGCCACGTGGTCCTACCGGAGATCGTGCCGTCCTTGACGTGGATCTGCAGCCTGCGGCCGATGACACGCGCCGCGAAGTCGATGTGGCCCTCGTCGAGGACCTTCTTGTCCGTGGCGACATCGCTGTCGGCGGCCGTCTTCGCGGTCACCTTGGTGGGTGCCTTGGTGGGTGCCTTGTTGGTGCGGGTGAAGGGCGACGCGGCGGCCGTGACAAGGGGGCGGGCGGCGGGCTGCGAGGGCTCCGAGGGCTGTGGCGTCGGGGCCTCGACCTCGAGTTCGGGGGTCTCCCGCGCGTCCTCGACCGCCTCGTCGCCCACCAGCACGGTGTAGTGCGTGTCGGCCGAGAGCCGTCGCCCGTCCAGGGTGGTGGCTCGTGCCGTGAGCGTCGCCGTGTATGTGCCGTCGGCGCTGAACGTCCAGTGGGTGGCGCCCTGTTGGCCCGTCGGAAGCGCGTGGGCGTCGGGCAGCCCGTCCGTACTGTCGAAGACCGGTGTGCTCTCAGGCGCCTCAGCGTCCTCGTACACCCGCAGGTCGCCGGGTCCTTCGAGGTCGGTCAGCGACCAGCGGACCGTGTCCTGATCCACCGAGCCCTCGGGCACACCGGTCGTGTCCCACCCCGGCACGGGGGCGTCGGCGGCGCGGCCGTCGGGTATCTCGATCACCCGCTCCGACGCCGTGCGGTCCGCGTCAAGCACCAACTTCCCATCCGTGTACGTGATCTGGCCGAGGGGATGCTGTTCAGGCAGGGGCTCGTCCGCCGAGGCCGGACCGCTCACCCCCGTCGCCAGTGTTGCGGCGAGGGTCACCGCCGTCGCCGCGCTCAGGGCCGTTCTGCCGGTACGGGCGCCGTTCGTCTGTGCCGGGCTCTTCATCAGGCTTGTCCTCCCAGGCACTTCGCGAGTTCGCGCGCGTTGTGCCGCATCATCGATTCGTAGCTGTCGACGTCCCCGCCGAACGAGTCGCCGTAGATCGTGCAGACCCGCACCCCCTGGTCCTTCGCGACCCGCTTGAGCACGTCGGCGCGTGCGGCGAGGTTCGGTTCCACGAACACCGCGGGGACCTTCTTGTCGCGGATGGTGGCGCCGAGCTTCTCCACTTCGGCGGCGCTCGGCTCGCGGTTGGGCACGGGCACGACGAAGCCGGCCACCTCCATGCCGTACGCCTCGGCGAGATAGCCGAACGCGTCGTGTGTGGTGATGAGTTGGCGGTTCGCCTTGGGGATCGTGGCGAGGGTGCGGGCCACCTTCTGGTCGAGCGCGTCCAGCCGCTTCAGGTAGGCGGTCGCGTTCTTCTCGTACGTCGTCGCGCCCTTCGGGTCGGCCTTGGTGAGCTCGGCCTCGATGCGGCGCACGTACGCTTGCGTGTTGGCGACGTCCTCCCAGGCGTGCGGGTCAAGGTCGCCGTGGACGTGCTTGCCGATGACCGCCTGCGGCAGCACCCACACGTCGTCGCCGGGCCGGCCCAGGAAGGCGTACGGTTTCTCCTTCGGCACCGACTCCTTCGCCCGGCCGGGGACGTTCAGGACCACTTCGTCGGCCGGGTGCCTTTCGCGTTGACCGTTCGCGCCGTCGGCCCGTACGTACACCTTGCCGGTCTCGGCATTGAGGGTGACGTCGGCGTGCCCGCCGTCGAGGACCCTCGCCCCCTTCGGCGGTCTCGTGGCGTCGCCGACGGTGAACGTGAAGGTCCCGCTGCCCAGCGCGCGGCCAGATCCCTCGTCGGGCTCGGTGCGGCCCCCGATGGTCAGCCGGTACGTGCCGGGCTTGCTGAACGCCCAGTTGACGTGCGTGTGCGCGCCGGCCGGCAGCGTGAAGGAGTCCTTGGCATCCAGTCCGTCGGCGGAGTCGACGTACACCTGCGGGCTGCCGAGGGTGTCGGTGAGGTAGACCCGCAGATCGCCGGGGCCTTCCAGCTTCGTGACGGTCGTACGGACCTGCGTGCCGTCCCCGGCGACCTGGCCTTCGACGGCCCAGCCGAGCCACAGCACGTCGAGGCCCAGGTCCTCCTCCAGCTTCATCGCCTTGCCGCCGTACTGTTCGAGGCGCTCGGCGATCTCGATCTTCGGGGCGGACTTGGGGGCGTTGGTGCGGGCCATCTTCATGATGCCGGGCTCTTCGAGCAGCAGGCCGTTGCCGAAGACGACGTCGGCGCGGGCGACCTTGACGGCGTCGCCGGGGCTGGGCTCATAGGAGTGCGGATCGCCGCGCGTCGGCACGATCGAGGAGACGTCGACGCGGTTGCCGCCCACCTCCTGGACCAGGTCGGCGATGATTGCGGTGGTCGTCGACACCGTCAACTCGGCGTCGGATACGCGGGGTTGGGCGCTGCTGCAGCCTGCGGCCACTACGGCGAGCAGGGCGCAGACCGCGCTCGCCGCGAGCCCGGTGGTGGTACGTCTGGGACGGCCCCTCATGGGCCTCCTCCTTGCTGTGGTAGGGGTACGGTCGGGCCGCGTACGGCGTGGGTCAGGTGCATGCCTGCCCCCGCCCGCGCCGCACGCGGAGCTCTCACCGGGAGGTGCGTCGGCGCCGCGCCGCCAGTACCGCGACACCGCCCGTGAGCAGCGCCAGGACGGCCGCACCGCCGACGAGGGCGACGCGCGCGCCGGTGGAGGCGAGGGCGCCGGTGCCGGATGAACCGCCGTTGGATTCAAGGCTGTTGCCCGCACTCGACGCGCTGGACGAACCTACAGAAGCCGTCGGCGCGCCGGAGGCCGAGACCGAAAGACAGGCCGAAGGCGATGCCGAGGCGGTGCCGGACGGGCTCTCGCTCGGCGCCGCTGTCGGCGTTGCGGTGGGCGTGGCCGTCGCCCCGTCCCCCGCGCCCGGCTTCACGGTGCCCGGGTCGATGTCGTCACCCACCACCCACGCCAGGGTCTCGGTGTCACTGACCTTCGTGCCGTCGGCGAGCGTGGCGCTGAGTGTGAACGTGGTGCGGTACACGCCCTCCTTCGTGAACGTCCAGTTCCAGTGACCGTGCCCGTGCGCGTACAGGAGATGGGTGTCGGGCAGCCCGTCGCCGCTGTTGAAGACGGGGGTCGGAGTCCCGCCCAGGGAAGCCGTGTTGAACATGGCCACCGAGCCCGGCCCCTGTACCGCGTCGAGCCGCGCCGTGATCGGCCCGTCCAGGTCGGAGTCGTCGAAGTCGGGCACGCCCCAGCCCGGCCAGAGCAGCCCGGCGATCTGGCTCTGCGGGAGCCACCACACCGCGTCGCCCTGCGTGCCGAGGAAGCCGTAACCCGCCGGGATCTTCCGCCGGGCGCCGGGCTTCACATGAAGGACGAGCCGGCCGGGCTCGTACCACTGGTGTTCCTGGCCGACGGCCTTGCCGACCTGGAACTGGAGTCCGCCGCCCACGGGACGCGGCGCGAAGTCGAGGTGCCCGTCGTCGAGTACGACCGCGTCGCCTTTACGGGGCGGGGCGGTCGGCGACGACGGCGTGTTCGAGGGGGTGACCGGGGGAGGGGTCGTCGGCGCCGTGCCGTCACCGGGCAGCACGTCGGCCGGATCCACGCTGTCCCCGACGACGACCGCCAGCGTCTCGGTGTCCGTGCCGCCCTCGCCGCTCACGGTCAGGGTGAGGCGGTAGACGCCCTGGGCCGTGAACTGCCATATGGGCAAGAGGTGTTGTGCGGTCGCGGGCAGCGTGAAGGACTTCGGTGCGCCGTCCGCGCTGGCGAGGTGGGCGACGGCCGCCTCGTTGCGGTTGTCCATGTCGCGGGTGTACGTGGCGATGCCGAAATCCCCGGGCCCCTCGTACCCGGACAGCTCCACCTGGGCGTCGCCGCCCGCCTCGGTGCCGTTCCAGCCTGGCTCCGGCGCGAAGAACTCCGCGTCCGTCCATACGTTGTTGAGGGCCCAGGCGGTGCCCACCGGCCCCATACCGAGGGCCTCGCCGACCGGGCTTGCGGTGTCCTGCAGTGCGGCCTGCGGTACGTGCAGGACGACCTCGGAAGGCTCCCGTACGACGGTGCCGGTGCCGCCGCGGTCGTCGATCTGCAGCTCCAGTTTTCCGTCGACCTGCCGCGGGGCGAAGTCGATCTCCCCCTCCTCGATGACGACGGCCCCACCCGCGGCACGGGCGGTGCCCCCGCCGCCGGCGACCAGCCCGGCCGCACCGACGAACACGGCGGCCGCCGTCGCTAGTGCCGCGGCCGTGAGGGCCGGGCGTCTGTCCTGTGTGAGCGAACGCATGGTGAAGGTCTGCCTTCTTGAGTGCGGGGCGTGAGCGGCGTCGCCTGTGGTGCGGGCGCCCACACCACCGGCGACGCCGTGCCGAACCTCTGCCCCTAGCTGACGACGACGGTGTACGTCTCGGTGGCGGACTCGACGGTGCCGTTCACGGTGCCTTCGACCTTGAAGGTCAGCTTGTACGTGCCGGCCTCCTCGAAGGCCCAGTTGGCGTGGTTGTGGGTGGCGACGCCGAAGTCCCTTGCCTTGTAGCTGGTGGTGGCCGGGTCGCTGTCGTACCAGCGGGTGCCGCTGCCCGCGTAGATGCTGAAGTCGTCGGTCGAGGCGCCGTTGCGGGTGGCGCCGGTGAGGGTGAACTTCACCTTGTCACCGATGAAGACGCCGGTCGTGAGGTGTTCGGTCGAGATGCCGGGGAACAGCACGCCCCTGGCATTGGCGGTGGCCTCGTCGGCGGGCAGCAGCCACACCTGGCTGCCGGTGCCGAGGAAGCCGTAGCCGGGGTTGGCCACCTTGGCCTTGGCCGGCACGGACAGGGTTACGTCGGCCGGGGCGTACTCGGTGTTGGTCACCTCGTCGTGGACGTGCAGATGCAGGTCGGCGCCGTCCCAATCGGCGTCGACGACATCGACGTGACCTGCGGAAAGAGTCGTGGCGGCGGCGGCCGGAGTGGCGGCGAGGGCCACCGCGGCGAGCGCGGCGGCGGCCGGTCCTGCGATGGAGAAGGTACGCGTGAAGGCGCGCAAAGTGATCCCCCCTGGATCAGAAGGTGTGCGCACTGGAGTACGCACGAACAAGCACACGATAATCATTTTCAACAATGTTGCGCAATGGCCCTGGTGGTCAGGCTGGAAAGCAACTTGCCGTCTGTGCCCGGGTGTTCAGTCCGCGTTTCGGATGTCCAGGCGCAGATGCTCGATGTGGTGGACGGCCTGGTCGAGGAGCGCGGCCACGTGGTCGTCGTAGAGCCGGTAGACGATGCGGCGGCCGTCGCGCCGGCCGGTGACCAGGCCGAGGGCGCGCAATAGGCGCAACTGGTGGGAGACGGCAGACTGTTCCATGCTCACGGCGGCGGCGAGTTCGCCGACCGGATGGGGTTGTCGGCGCAGCGCGGTCAGGATGCGCAGGCGGGACGGGGTGGCCAGGGCCTGGAGTGTGGCGGCGACGGAGGCGGCGGTGGCCTCGTCGAGGCGGGTGGCCGCGAGGACGTCGCGGCCACCCCTCTCGGTGTCATCGGCGTGCACGGGTGCGGGCCTCGCGCGGTGGGCGGATGCGCTGGAGATCCAGTGCGGCGGGTGGTTCGGCGACGCCGGGGCCGCCCGCCGCCGCCCAGGCCACCAGGTCGTCGGTGCAGTCGTCGTCTGTCGCGAAGCCGATCCAGACCGCGCGGGCGCCGGCCCGGCGCCCTGCGCCGGAAGGCTGGACCACGATGACGTTGGCCTGGTCGCAGGGGCCGAGGCAGTCCGTCGTACGCACGTGGAAGCCGTGCTCGGCGGCGCCCGCGCGCAGCCGGTCGAGCTGCCGGGCGTGGTCGGTGCCGGGGTGCTTGCGCGGGTTGCCGCAGCAGCAGCCCCGGCACACGACAAGGGTGCACGGCAGGGGCGCCGCCGCCCGGATCACGGACCGGTTCACACCGTGGTCCGGGACGGTGCGCCGTAGGTCCTGATACGGCCGTCGCGCCAGGCGACCGTGAGCAGGTGCGGCCCAGCCCATGCCAGCGCCGCGACCGGCGCGCCGCCTCCCGCCAACTCGCGTACCGGACGGAGGAGTTGTCGAGGCCGACCGGAAGTGGCGTGCCACAGGGCCACGGTCCCGTCGTCGCCGCCGCTGGCCAGGTGCCCGGCGGCGCCCGGCCGCCAGGCCAGTGCCGTGACGGTCTCGTGGCGGCGCAGCGAGCGCGGCGCGGTGCCCGCCGGGCCCTTGCCGGAGAAGTCCCAGACCGTCACGTCCGGTGCACCGTCGGCGGCGAGCCAGAAGCCGCTGTCGTCGAAGGCGAGCCGGGAGACCTTCTCCGGGTAGCCGGACATGGTCAGCTCGCTGGCGTCGCGGGCGCGCCAGATGTGGATGGAGGCATCCTGGTTGCCGCTGCAGATCCACTTGCCGGTGGGGGCGACGGCGAGCGCGAGGTGCGAGCCCACGTAAGGGTAGGTGGCGACCGGTTTCTCGGTGTGCCGCTCGTGACAGCGCACCGCCCCGTACGCGGCCACGGCCAGCCGCCGTCCCTGGCGCATCCAGGCGAGATCGGTGACGGTGGACGCGGCCGGTTCCGTACGCCACAACTCCTCGCCGTCCGCGTCGAGTACGAGGGCACGTCGGCCGGAGGCGACGGCGAGGCGCTGCCCGTCGGCCCAGGCGGCGGAAGCCGACCAGGCGCTGGTCAACTTCGATGTCCTACGCCCGTCGGAGCGCCGCCACAGCGCGTACCCCATCGGCCCGGTGACCGCCAACGCGCCCGCGTCCGGCGCCAGGTGGACGCTGAGCGCGCCACCGGGCAGATCGACGGCGCCGACCGTGGCGCCCGAGGCGGCATCCAGCACCCGCACACTGCCCTCGGCTCCGGCGACCGCGACCAGGTCACCACGGGCGCTGAGCGCGACGGGTGCGTCGTCGACGGCGATGTTCCAGGCGAGCGGAGTCTCGGGGGACTGGATGGTGGTGCTCACGCGACCGCCCCTGCCGTGGCCAGGCAGTCGGCGAAGCCGCGCTCAAGCGCCGCACGGTCGAGGTTGCGGCCGATGAACACCAGCTTGTTCGAGCGGGGTTCGCCCTCGCGCCACTGCCGCCCGAACTCCCCGTCGAGCAGCATGTGCACGCCCTGGAAGACGTACTGCTGGGGTGCCCCGGCGATGGCGAGGATGCCCTTGGAGCGGAAGATGTCCACGCCCTTGGTGCGCAAGAGGTTCCCCAGCCAGGCGTTGAGCCGGTCCTCGTCGAGTTCGCCGGTCAGCTCGATGCCGACGGAGGTGACCGTGGTGTCGTGCTGGTGCTCGGTCTCGGTGAGGAAGGCCGGGTCGTCGGCGAGCACCCGCTCCAGATCGAACGCCCCTACGTCCAGGACTTGTTGGAGGTCGACGCGGGCGTGCTGAGCGCGCAGGATCTGTACGGGCGCGTTGATGGAGCGGACGCGGGCCTCGACCTCGGCGAGCGTCGCCGCGGCGGCCAGGTCGGTCTTGTTGAGGACGATGCGGTCGGCGAAGGCGATCTGCTCGACGGCCTCGTTCTCGACGCCCTCGGGTTTGACCTCGTCGAGGTGCTGGAGGACGTGCGCGGCGTCGACGAGCGTGACGATGGCGTCGAGGCGCAGCTGGGAGGCGATCTCGTCGTCCATGAAGAAGGTCTGCGCGACGGGGGCGGGGTCGGCGAGCCCGGTGGTCTCGATGAGGATGTGGTCGAACTTCTCGCGGCGGCGCATCAGGGCGCCCAGGATGCGGATGAGATCGCCGCGCACGGTGCAGCAGATGCACCCGTTGTTCATCTCGAAGATCTCCTCCTCGGCGTCGAGGACGAGCGCGTCGTCGATGCCGACCTCGCCGAACTCGTTCTCGATGACGGCGATCTTCATGCCGTGGTTCTCGGTGAGGATGCGGTTGAGGAGGGTGGTCTTGCCGGAGCCGAGGAAGCCGGTCAGGACGGTGACAGGGACCCTCTCGTCGTGCGGTTCGCTGGTTTCGGGGGTGGTCAAGTCGGGCTCCTGTCAGTGGGATTGGTCGGTGATGAGGGCGGCGCGCAGGTCGTCCTCGGTGATCTGGTCGGCGGGCCGGTGCAGTGTCCAGCGCCGGGCGTCGCCGTCCATCGGCAGGACGGCGACGACGGTCTCGACCGGCGGGCAGCCCGGTTCGGTGCAGGTGAGCTGGCGGACCACGACGGCGCTGTCGTCATCGAGGTCCAGCAACTGCCGTACGGTGTCTTTGAGTTGGCGCATCTTCGGGTCCGGCCCGGCTGGTCCGGGGCGCGCTCCCAGCGGCATTTCGGTTCTCCTTCTTCGCCGGATGGCGGCAATCGGCGCAGATGCCGGTGAGTTCGACGGTGTGCTCGACCGCGGCGAAGCCGGTGTCGGCGGCGACCTTGCCCGCCCACTCCTCGACGACCTCGGAGTCGACCGCGCGGCTGCGCCCGCAGTCACGGCACATCAGGTAATGGCGGTGCCCTCCGGCGGGGCGCGGCCGGTACAGCCGTCCGCCCGCGTCGTCGCGTACGACGTCCACGCTGCCGTCCGCCTCGAGGTCACGCAGCGCGCGGTAGACCGTGGTCAGGCCGATCGTGCCGCCGTCCGAGAGGAGCAGGGCGTGCAACGCCTGTGCCGACACGAAGTCCTGGCAGCCGGAGAGCACCCGCAGGACCGCCTTTCGCTGCCGGGTCGTCCGACTGCCCATGGCGTACCACCCCCTGAAACGCTCGTCGAAGCGGTGTTGCCGCCACCGTAGATGAAAATGAAATCCATGTCCATGTGACCTTCAGTCATGCGTCGTCTTCGGCCGCACGCGGCTTCGGATGCGAGGCATGTGCTGTGCGGTGTGTCCTGCCGTGAGGGATGCGGAGATGGCGACGGGCCGTCGCACCTGGGCGGCAGGTGTGACGGCCCGTCGCGTGCGAAGGCTCAGCGGCATGCCTCTTCGCGGGCCCGCGCCCAGGCGGACTCGCGTAACAGGCGCAGGCCGTTGAGGCCGTCGATGATGGTCGAGCCCTCGTGGCCGAGGACGCCGAGGGGGAGCGGCGGGGTGCCGATGAGATCCCGGACGACCAGGCCGGAGATGAACACGGAGGCGATGACGAGGTTCTGGATCACCAGGCGGCGGGCCCGCCGGGAGAGAGGCACCGCGGCGGGCACGGCGGCCCGTTCGTCGCGCACGATCACTGTGTCCGGTCTGGGGTGTCCATGCCATGCATCGTCCAGACTCCGTCTGGATCCTCGGAGGGGAACAGGGCGAACTTCCCCGTCATGCCGGCGCCGGGCGCGTGCTGATGGGCCCGGCAGATCGTGGAGTCGACGTTGACCACCTAGGTGATCAGCGCGGCCGCGTCCGCATCGCGGTTCCCACTCCAGCGTCTACCGGTCAGACGGGATCGGTGAACGAGATCGGCTTGCCGGTGGCGTGGGTATATGCAATCTCCCTGGCTGTGGACTCGCCGATATACCCACCGGGGTTGACGACCAGAACGCGGTCAGCCAGGTCGATCTTGCGCAGGTGGAGGGCGTCCAGCGCGATCTTCTGCTCGTTGGTGATCAACTCGTCTGCTTCGCCCGGCGCGACGACGATGACGCCTGCGAAGGTCAGATCACGGTTTGCCGCACGCATCTCGTCCACGAAACGTGTGGAGCCGCAGATGCAGACAATCTCGGGTCGGTCGGGCACAGCCAGTCCTTCGGTCGAACGCTGAGTTTGCGCCGGAGGCACGCCTGTCACAGGTTCGCACGAGACACTGACAACCCGGCTCCTCGGGAGCTTTCCATGCCTCGCTCATCGCCGATGGTTCAACCTCGCGGTCGCCCTGCCCTGCTCGCTGCCGCGGTGATACGCGGCCTGTCGATCTGTCACTGGAGGACGGCCAATTGGTGGCACAGCGTCAATATCTCGATCTCCTTGTCAACTTCGCTCATCGGAAGCAGCTGCATGAAGGCGAACACGCTCGACACGGCGAGGTAGGTCAGTCGCAGCAGCACGATCCAGCAGCCTGACACGGCCATCCGGCAACGGTCGGCCACGCACAAGAACACGCAGGTCACGGACCATGGATGGGGTATTCGGGCGTGGTGAGCGAAGCGACACCCGAGATCAGTCCCTGGAAGTAGTGCTCCACCCATCGCCACTGGTCATAGAACCAGGCCGAGTTCTGGAACCTGACAGGGCAGATCACCCGCCTCGACATACGCAGGCGTGAACGCCTGGGCGGCATCCTCCACGAGTGCAAACATGCCTCGTTACCTGGGCGGACGAGGTTTCCGGCAAGGGCAACGCGGCACAGCCGCGAGGGAAAGGTCCATCTGGGCCGAACGCCCCCCAGCCAAGGGCATCCCCGAACCTGGTGTGGGAGCACCTTGACAGGTGACCCAGGCGTCAGGCCAGCACCGATCCCCCGAGCCGATGCACGGCCAGAAGCGCGGCGCGGACGTTGAAGGCGTCCTGGCGCATGTGCGTTTCGGCTCCGGGGTGTGCTCCAGGTTCGGCGCCCTTCGAGCCCAGTCCCGTACGGGCCGGCGCCGTCACCCGGTTCGGCACTGACCCCGCTGTGGTGTTACCCGTGCTGCTTGCCGCCGGGCAGCGCTGCGGGGCCGAGGAAGTGGCAGATCTGCAGGGCGAGTGCGATGTCCATGCGGTCGTGCGTGAGGGTGATGCCGGACGGGTCGAACACTTTGCTCACGCGGTACTTGACGGTGTTGCGATGGACGTTGAGCAGCTCGGCGGTCTTGCCGTAGTTCTCGCCCGTGGTGAAGAAGGTGTGGAGCGTGCGGCGAAGTTCGGCGGCACTGTCGTCGTTGCGGGCGAGCGGGCCGAGCACTTCGCGCACCCACTGCCGAGTCGAGTCCATGTCCTTGGCCAGCAGAGAGACCATGGCCACCCCCGGGTCGCCGAAGCTCACCGCGGCGGGAGTGCGGCCTGCGGAGGCGAGGACGACGGCTTTGGCGGACTGCGCCTGTTCGTGGGTGCGCTTGAAGCCCGCCAGGCCGCGGGCGGGCAGGCCGAGGGCGAGCCGGCAGTCCTTGGCGAGGTGGGTGGTGGCGTCACGTACCGCGTCCATGTCGAGCGAGGGTGGCTTGGATCCGAACGGCAACCACGCCCAGGCCATGCTGGGATCGACTGCGGTGACGATCGGCGGGCCGGAGCAGGAGCAGCCGGCGGCGAGTCTGAGGATGAAGCGTTCGAGGTTGCGGGGGTCGTCCGGGCCGGGCGCCGACTCGGTGCTCCAGACGACGGCCCCGACGTGGAACTGGTCGAGGCGGTAGCCGGTCTCGTGCTCGAAGACGGAGGTGCTGAGAGGGTGCCCGGCGATGAGCTTGTGGATCAGGGAGGACCGCAGGTTCCCCCGGGCACTGATCCAGCGCCTCTTCTCCTTCTCATAGGTATCGAAGACGTACAGGGAGACCCAGTCGATGTACTGGTAGACCACGCCGGAGATGTGGCGCAGCACCTCCAGTTTCAGGTCCGGGTGGCAGTCCAGCCGCTGGAGTTCCGCGAAACACGCCTCGATGAAGTCGTTCTGGCCCATGTGATATGCGCGCACCAGGGAGTGCCCGGGGATGTCGCGCTGTGCGAGGCGCAGGGCGTATTCAGTGGCGGCGGTGGTGGGCTGCAGATGTTCGATGGGTATGTCGTTGGCGAGGATGTGGAGGATGGTCTTCACGTTGGCATCGACGCTGGCCTCCAGTAGCTCGACGAGCCGCTGGTCCTCGTCCAGGTGGCTGATCTCGCGGGCCAGCAGTCGGCTCATGGCCAGGGCGATTTCGCGCTGGCGGTCGTTGAGCCGCCGCGCGGTCTCAGCCACCAGCCGCAGGATTTCCTCATCCGTCCCGATGGTCATCGCACCTCCAGGTGCGCAGGTACCGACCCGACGGCGTCGTAGCCGCACATGCCGTGCACCCCGGTGCAGGGCGGAGTCGCCGAGGAGCGCGGATGAACACCGGGTATCCCGGCAGTGTCCGGGTCGGGAGCGAGGCAGGGCCACACCGGCATCCGGCGCATGGTGTTGGCGCCCGCGCTGATGTCGCCCCCCGCGCCTTTGGGGTTGCAGCGCTCCACCTGAGTCACCGAGCGCACGTGGCGGCGGACGACATGTTCCCGGAAACCGGGTGCGAAGCGCTCGATCCGTCCTATGACGGGGTCCGTGGCATCGCCCCGGTAGCCGTGCGGGACGTGTGCGTGAGCACAGACCGGCTGAGTGTTGCTGACCAAGCGTGACGGGCCGGCCAGATCCTGTTGCCCAACCAGGCCGAAAGGCCGCGTGGGCATCCTCCACCCCATGATCTCGTCCTCGTCGGCCGCAGTCTCCTCGAACGTGCCGCCGAGATGGATCGTGCCGACCACCACGGTCGTGCTCATGCCTTCACACTCGCTTCCTCCGCCACGTGCCCGCCCGCCTGGCCCGCCCCCGACCATTCAACAGGGACGGAGCCGGACCGCCCAGCATCCCTGATTGCTGGGCGACCGCACTGCCGCGCGGGTCATTCGGTCATTCCTTTCGGTCTTGCGTGGAGAACTCGGGTCAGGTCGACGGCCGCCTTCGCCGCGGCGTAGTGCCCGGTCAGCGGTGAGCCGGTGGTCGCCGTGACGGAGCCGATCGTGACGATCGAGCCAACGCCGGGGGCGGTGATCGCCGGCGCCCCCTTCCCCGAGCCGGTGACGATGCCTTGCAGATGGTGGGTCTTGTAGGCGGTGCGTCCTCACCGCGAACGGTTCGTCCGACTGAGGTACCGCAGAGCGGCTTCTGCGGCATGCGCGCCGCACATCCCGTGCGCCCCAGGCCCGGGTGGGGTCGCCGCCGAGCAGAGGTAGTAGCCGGGCAGCCCTACGTCGTAGGGGTTCAGGGTCAGGCGGGGCCCGAACACCAGCTGAGGGATGTTCTTGGCTCCGGTCATGATGTTCCCGCCGACGTAGTTCGCGTTGTACTCGGTGAATCCGGAAGTGCTGCGGACGGCTGTGCCGACGATCCGCTCCCGGAAGCCCGGGGCGAATCGCTCGACCTGGGCGGTGATCGCCTCGGTGGCGTCGCCGGCGTAGCCGTTCGGCACGTGCGCGTAGGTCCACACCGGATGGACGTCGCCGACCGAGCGCTGTGGGTCGGCCAGGTACTGCTGTCCCACCAGCACGAACGGCCGCTCCGGCATCCGTCCGGCACTGATCTCCCGCTCCGTGGCCGCCACCTCGGCGAACGTGCCGCCGAGGTGCACCGTCCCGGCCCGACGCGCCGACTTCGCCGTCCAGGGCACGCCGCCCTCGACAGCGAAGTCGACCTTGAACGCGCCCGGCCCGTGACGGAACTTCCGGTAGGCACGGGCGATGCGGGGCGGCAGCCGGTCACCGAGGATGTCGGCCACCGCGGTGGGCGCGATGTCGAACAGCGTGATGTCCGCGGGCGGTAGCTGGTACGCCGACCGCACCCGGACCCCCGTCTCGATCTTGCCGCCGAGGTCGACGAGCAGTGCCGCCAGCGCGTCGGTGATCGACCGCGAACCGCCTGCGGCGACCGCCCAGCCGTGCCGGTGCCCGGCGGTCAGGATCCCCAGGCCGATGCTGGAGCTCAGCGGCAGGTGCAGCGGCTGGAACGCGTGCGCCGCCACACCTCCGAAGAGGGCCCGAGCCTCCTCCGTGGCGAACGCGCGCGCCAGCATCGAGGCCGGGACCAGGGCGGGGATCCCGAACCGGGCCAGCCGCAGCGGGTGGTGCGGGATCCGCAGAAGCGGGCCCATGATGTCCTCGGCCAGTTCGTCGTAGGCCGCAGCGGGCCCGTCGAACAACCGCCGCCACCGCGCGCCGTCCGCGCCGAGCCCGGCTGCCGTCTGGGCGACGGAGCGGTGCAGGACGCCGGCGGTGCCGCCGTCGAGCGGGTGCACGCAGTCGATCTCCGGGAGCCTCCACTCCAGGCCGTAGCGGCCCAGCTCGAGGCTCTGGAGGAAGGCCGATCCCACGGCCATCGGATGGATGGCCGAGCAGTGGTCGTGCACGAGCCCGGGCAGGATCGCCTCGCTGCTACGCGTGCCGCCGCCGATCTCGTCGGCGGCCTCGAGCACGGTGACCTGCACACCCTCCCTCGCCAGGAGGGCGGCGGCAGCCAACCCGTTGGGTCCGCTGCCAACCACCACGGCCGTGCTCATGCAGGCGTCCTCTGACCGGAGCCCGACGCGTCGCGTCGGTCGTGCTCCGACCTTGCGGCTGCCGCGGACCAGGTGACCTGGGTCGGGATCGGTCCGTTGGGCAGCCACGGCTGCTCGCGGACGGCGTCGGAGACCTTCCACGTACCGCGCTCGATGACCCCGAGGGCGGCGTCGATGACCTTGTAGTGCTGGACCTTGCTGTGGATGGCCTGCGACTCGACCCACACGGTGATCCACTCGCCCGGTGCGAAGCCGACCCGGCTCTGCACGGCGCGGATCAGGTCCTCGTTGTGCAGGTGGCCGTCACCGAAGTTGAATCCGATCAGCGAGTTGCACCCGAACTCCGCCTCGCGCACGGTCCACCGGTCGAGATCGGGGATGTGCTTGATCAGCAGCGAGAGCAGGCCGCGGCCCTGGCTGTGCATCGACCGCCAGGCGATCGTCTGCTGCATCGTGATTTCGGCGACCCGGGCGGGATAGCCCATCGCCTGCAGTTGGTCGATCTGGTTCGTCGTCGGCCGGTGCGCGATCGAGTTGAGCTTGGCCTCCGCGCCCGGGGCAAAGGCCCACAGTGCCGACGCCCAGTTGCCGGCGTACTGGCGCATGGAGGGCAGGAACGACACCAGGTCGGGTCGCAGGTTGCCCAGGATCGGGAAGAACACCAGCCCGGCAGTGATTGCCAGGGTCAGCCACGGCGAGGACATGTCCCCGATGCCGTAGCCCGCCCACGCGGGGAAGCCCCAGAACAGGAACACCGAGGCGGATGCGAAGAGGATGTTCCACTCCAGTGGCACCGCGAGCGGGAAGGTCGAGGTGATGAACAGGTGGAACAGCACCATCAGCGCGACCGCGGCGAGGGTCACATAGGGGTCGGTGGAGAACAGCAGCACCAGCGGGGCGGCGAGCTCAACGACGGTGCCGCCGATGTGCGCCATGGCGCCGGCGACCTTCGACGGGCGGATGTCGCGCGGGAAGTCGCGGTAGTGGGCGCGCTTGAACCACTTGGCCGGAATACAGGGGCTGTTGGAGACCATGGGAGGCACGACGTTGGTGAAGTGCAGTCCGAACTTCGACACGCCCGCGCCGACCCACACGATGACGATCAGCAGCTTGAGCGCGATGATCATGTCAACGAACGGCAGGACCGTGAAGAACACCATCGCCGGCAGGTACTGTTCCCCGCGTGCGGCCAGGAAGATCGTCTTGTCACGCAGCCCGCACACGACCAGCAGCACCATCGGTGCGATCAGCAGTGCCGGATTCGCCAGGCCGGTGGTGCTCTCGGGGAGCACCGCCGACAGCGTGGCGCTCGGGACGCCCGGCTGCACGAGCGCGACCAGGAGGGTCGCGAGCAGACCGACGTAGAGCACGACGTCACCCACCGTGCGCCGGTCACCGCCGGTGAACGGCACGCGTCGCCACGGCCGCAGCCTGATGGTGCCGGGGCGGGCCCAGAACAGGACACCGCCGGTCATCGGCTTGAACTTACCCGCGATCGGCCCCCACGAGCCGGCGAGCCCGAGCGCCTCCAGGAACACCGTCCACAGGACCAGCTTCTGATAGACGATCGGCTCGTTCCACCACTGTGAGACGTCCCAGAACGGGCTGACCCCGGATGTCGATGTCGCCAGGGCGGTGCCGCCCAGCAGGTAGAGGACGAGCAGTTTGACGACGTAGGTGGCGTGGATCATCTTGGGCGAGCCGAAGCCGTATTCCACCCAGTGCAGGGCAAGGGTCTTCATCCGCTCGCGCAGCGGCTTGTCCAGGAACGTTTCGACGTCGACGGGTGGGAAGTTACCTTTTGTGAATCCCATGTGCGGCTCCTTCGGTGACAAGGGGGTACCTGCCGGACCGAGTCGGACCTCGGTTCGTGCGATTTCCGTGAGGGTGGTTATCGGAGCTGCAACGCCCTGCGCAGGGACGGCTTGTCGATCTTGCCTACGGGGTTCTTCGGCAACGCGTCGAGCAGATGGATCTCGACTGGAAGCTTGATCTTGGTGAGGCTCTGCCGACAGTGGACCAGCAGCCCGTCGACCGTCACCGATACGTCGGGGTAGGCCACCACATAGGCGATGGGGACTTCGCCGTACACCGGGTGAGGAGCACCGACCACGGCGGCCTCAAGGACCGCCGGATGGCCGTACAGCACGGACTCGATCTCCTTGGGGTAGAGGTTCTCCCCGCCGCGAATGATCATGTCCTTCACCCGGTCGACAAGCACGAGGCAGCCGTCCTCGTCGACCCGCCCGACATCGCCCGTGCGCAGCCATCCGTCGACGATCGTCGCGGCGGTCTCCTCGGGGCGGTTCAGGTAGCCCCGCATGACGTTCGCGCCACGCACGACGACCTCCCCCACCTCGCCCGGTGGGAGGATCTCGCCCTCCGGCGAAATCGTGGCGATCTGCTGCCCGGGTAGCGCCGGCCCGACCGTACCGAGCTTGCGCACGCCCTCGACGGGGTTGCACGTCGAGACGCAGGTGCCCTCGCTGAGTCCGTAACCCTCGACCATCACGAAGCCGAACCGCTCCTCGCACCGCTCGAGCAACTCCCTCGAGACCGGTGCCGCCCCGCAGATGGCGAACCGCAGCGACGAGGTGTCCGGCACGACCTCGGCCGGGAGCTCGGCCAGCCGCGCATAGATGGTCGGCACGGCCGCGAAGTAGGTGGGCCGGTGCCGCTCGACGGCCTCCAAAAAGGACAGTGGCGCAAATCGCTCCAGCACCGTGAGCTGTCCGCCGGCCAGCATCGAAGACAGGAAGCTCACGCAGATGGCATTGACGTGGAACAGCGGCAGGACCAGCAGGCAGTGGTCGGCATCGGTCAGCCCGAGGTGACCGGACACCATGGAGGCCATCGCCAGCAGATTCGCGTGCTCGAGCATGACGCCCTTGGGGCGGCCGGTCGAACCGCTCGTGTAGATCAGCAGCGCCAGCTCCTCCGGGCGCACCCCGCGGTCGGGCAGCACCCCGGCAGGCTCGGTCCGCAAGGCGTCGACGGCGATCGACGGCAGGCCCACCGTCGACGCCTGGGAGCCGCTGTTGACCACAAGCGCGGCACCCGAGTCGCGCAACTGGTACTCCGACTCGTTGGCGGTGAAGACCGGGTTGATCGGTGTCACGGTCGCGCCCAGGCGCCAGGCCGCGAGCATCACCAGCAGCAGCTCGACCCGGTTGGGCAACATGATGGCGACGACGTCGCCCTCGCCGATCCCACGTTCGGACAACTGCTCCGCGATGGCGTCGGCTCGGCGCGCCACCTCCGCGTACGTCAGCTCGTGGCGGGAGTCGCGCAAGCATGGGCGGGACGCGACCCCGTTAGGTCGTCCCCAGGGCAAGTATCCGATGGTCACCAAAGTCACCTCGTTGTTACGGCGATGTGCGGCTTTGTTGCGTGACCTGGAACGGTAGGGAGATCCCGGCTTCCCGCCCATGTTCAGCGTCGACAAAACACCACCGACGCTTGTGCATCATCGACAGACGGGCCTGGGGAGTCGCTCCACGCCTGGCGCCTCAGGTTCAGGCGTCGCGCGCGCTGACCACGGGAAGCGCGCGCCACGTGAACGACAGGATCGGAGTCCGTGGCGCGAGCTGCCCCAATGCCACCGCAGGATCGCGCTGACAGCCCGCACCGTAGTCGGCGCCGATCCCAACCACCCCGCGAACTCCCGTCGGTGCCCCCCGATTCGGGCCCCCGCACATGGTGAGCGTGTCCACGCCACGGCCCCCGGACCCCGCTGACCTCGCGGCACCGACGTCGGGAACGACCACCGGTACCTGCCGACTTCCGAACACCGGTCATCTCTTCAGCGCCAGGCCGGGCCGCCCCAGCCGCGCTGCCACGGCGTGCGCTCAGCCGCTGCGGGTCGCCCTCGGGTGCCCCTTGCTCCGTTTTCGTCGATGGCTGTACCTGGGCAGCACTCAGCCCCGCAAACCCCGGCGGATGTCAGGCCGACCGCGAGACCCTCGGTGGAGAACTCCAGCAGCTGGTCGTCGGCCTGACCTCCGGCGGGGTCGCGACAGCCGTGGTGATGATCAGCCCCTTGATGTGCTCATCGCCGACGTCAGGGTGACTACGTGCTTCAGTTCCAGCCGGGAACCGGTGGGAGTGGCCACCTTGGCGGCGTCGGCAGCGGGAGGTCCGAGTGGAGCTGCAGGTCTGTGCGGCGTCCGGCGAGCCAGGCGAGAAGGGTGTGGCCCGGGCCGGTGACGGTGGGGCCGGTCGCGGAGAGCGTCCAGGATCGGTCGAGGTCCTCGGCCTTGATGCGGGCTACTGGGAAGTGATGGGCCGCCAGCGCGGTCAGCGTGTCGTCGAGCGCCCAGGTGACGTAGTCGGCGGGCCAGTTGGCGGTGGTGTAGTCAAGGTTCAGGTCGGCGTGGTGGGTTTCGAGTTCGCGTCGGCAGCGGCGAAGGGTGAACCAGGCCGGGTGCTGCCAGCCTGCGAGCGCGGTGACCAGGACGGTCCAGCGTTCGGCGGGCATGGACGCCGCCTCGTCGAGCAGTCCGTCCAGGCTGGTGCGCAGGTCTGCGACGAGTTCGGTGCCCTTGCGCCCGGCGCCTGCATGCAGCGCGCGGTCCAGCGTGGCGGTGTCGGCCCGGGGGCCGGGCTCGGTGCCGGTCCGGGCCAGGGTCAGCAGCCAGCGGTAGACGTCCGCGCTACGGGCGAGGTGGGTGAGGACGTGGCCGCGGCTCCAGCCGGGCAGCGCTGACGGTTCTCGGGCCTGGAGGTTGGTCAGCGGGGCGAGAGTGGCGGTGAGGCGTGCGGCGGAGTTGCGGACGCCGTCGAGGACGAGCGCGACCTCGGCCGGGGAGACAGCGATGTTGTCGGGCACGGGCCCGTACTCTACGGTCCGTCTGCGAGCAGGACACCGACGGCTGCGATGCCCTCGGTGATGGCGCGCTCGCTCACGTTGCCGAAGCCGGGGAAGAGTTGCGCGGGTGCAGCGGCTCGCCAGGCGCGGCATGCGCTCACGCCGTACAGGCCGATGGAGTGAGTGAGCCTTTTTGGATGCGGATGTAGCCCCAGGTGGGATTGTCGCGGGCGAGTTGTTGGATCAGGACCACGAGCGTGGCTCCAGTGGCGGCCGTCCCGGCCCTTGTTGCGGGTATGCCCATGTGCGGGAAACCAGCTCGCGGTGCCAGGACAGCAAAGTGGCTGGGGTGACGATCCGGTGCCGGCGCAGCTGCTCGTGGGGGAGCCGCCGGGTTGGAGCGGCGATCACCACCCGGTCCGCCCACGACAGTCTCGGTCGCTACACGGGCGGCTGCCTGTGTGCCGCTACGGCGACGGAGTCGGCCTCCTGCGCCGGGCGAATCGACGCCCGGCTACCCAGAGGTTGATCAGGAACAGCACTGATCCGGCTATGGGCCAGCCCACCGAACCATCGCCGCGGTAGGTCTCGATGCCCACCACCAACAGCATCGAGCCGACCGCCACGCCCATCAGGTCGAGGAGGACGTCTGCCTGCCTCACGATCTTCGAAAGGTTGACCACGGCTTGATGGTGACAGGTGACCCGCTCGCCGCCAAGGCGAGTCTCTGTCGCGACCTGCACGTCTGCCGCGCGATCGGCGGAGCGACTGTGACCGGGAGCTGCTGACACATTGTCAAGATCTGCTGTCAGAGGCCAGGCAAGATCACGATCTACGGCTGGAGCACCAGTGCCGTCCCATCCTCGGAACTCTTCTGCCGGCCCAGCAAGGAAGACGTCAAGACGGTCACCGGCCCAGGTCCTCACCATGACCTCGATCGTCACCGACTCGCCTTGAGCCTTCACCACGAAGTCGAGCATCAAGTCGTCACGCTCTTCCGGGAAGGAGCGTCGTCCTCCGCCATCATGTGCGCAGGCTCCGGGTACGAAACCCGCCGCGACCTGGGGTTTTGCGTTCCTTGATGGACGTCCATCTTCGGCGGCACAGAACACAGTTTCAGCACCGTCATTCCGTTGGCTGTTCATGGACGGATGGCGGCCGCGGGGGTGGCAGAATACGGCGTACAGCCCGACTCGTCTGCCCGCGAGATATCCGCAGGCGCTGCGGGCAGGATGGCGAAGCCATCGCGGAGACTTTAGGTAAAACCTTCGGAAATACTCTGTCAAAGGTGGCATGTTCGTAGGCGCGGGTGCTGACTGTATGTTTGACCGGACCCACCGCAATCCGGTGGGTTCATGATGTTATGGGGAGTCAGCATGGAAATCACCGAACAGCAACGAAAAGAACTCGCCGCCTTCCTTAGAAGCCGACGCGAACGACTCACACCGGACGCCGTCGGCATCAAGAATTCATATGGGCGCCGCCGCACTCCGGGCCTACGGCGGGAAGAGCTCGCCCAGCTCGCTGGGGTGAGCGTGACCTGGTACACGTGGCTCGAACAGGCCCGGAAGATCAGGGTGTCGAGCCAGGTCCTGAACGGTCTCGCGCGTGCCCTGCAACTCGATACGACGGAGACTGGGCATCTGTTCCGCCTTGCCGGCGAGTTAGCTCCGGGGCTACCGGAACCGTGTTCACGGGACGGTATTCCCGAGCAGTATCTGACGTTCCTCGAATTCCAGGATCCACTGCCGGCCTTCATCGTCAACCATCGCTTTGATGTATTGGCCTGGAACCATGGGTTCTGCGCACTGTTCCCCTATTTCGAAACCCTCGAGCAATACCGGCGCAACACCCTCGTGATGATTTTCGACGAGCGGGCCAGGGAAATGCACCCGAACTGGGAACAGGACGCTCTCGAGGCGGCCGCGCTGTTCCGCGCCCAGGCCGCTGACCAACTCGCCCACCCCGCATACGCGAAGTTGATCGACGATCTGCAGGGCGAATACCCGGAATTCCGGGAATTGTGGAAGCGGCTCGACCTCGCGCCGTCCGTCCCTTCCGTGCGGTGCTTCGACCATCCCACCCTGGGGCGGATCGAACTCGGCTACGTGAAGCTGCGGCTCGCCGGCGCGGACGCGACCCTCGTCGTCTACCAGCCCGTCCTGGACAGCCACTTGATCGCGCGTTTCCGCGACCTGGTCGAGGAGCGGATCGGGGTGCGGCTCCGGTCGGCCGGGGGTTCAGTCGGACGCCCGAACCGACAGAGCGTGCCGGAAGACGTCCTGCGGATCCCAGACGGCCTTGACCCGCTGGAGCCGGGCGTAATTCCCTTTGAAGTACAGCGCGTGCCAGGGAACGCCTGAAGTGTTCCAGCGGGGATCGGCCAGATCCACGTCCGGATGGTTGATGTATGAGCCGTCGGTGCGTGCGTCGGAGACGGGCACGCCGCCCGTCTCCGCGTACAACTCTTCGGAACAGCGGCTCGGCCTCCGCGGTGGAGTACGGCCGGCGCAGATGGGCCCGCTTGCTCTTGGAGCGTGTCAGCTCCCCGCGGTTCTCCACGTCCCGCTGGGTGGCCCGAAGCCACGGCATGGCGGCGTGGGTGACCCGGCGCTGAGTGCGCACCCCGGCGCCGACCGCCGTGATGTACTCCTCGAGTCGCCTGCGGGCGCCGGGCTCCGAACCGTCCAGATGGGCGGTGAGCGTGATCCGGCCCACCACACGCTGGTTGAGGTGGAGCGCGCTGTAGAGGCTCGCGTACGCCGGATCGGTTTTGTCCTCCTGGCGGTGCCAGCCGCCATGGTTGCGGACGAGCCGTGCGAAGTCCTGCTCGCCCAGCGACTCCCAGGGCCACTCGGCGGTGGTGAAGAGGACCGTCTCCGGGGGCCTCGGCAGCAGGTCCTGCGGGGCGTCTGCCGCAGCCTGCGGCGAGCGGAACCAATGTCGCGTCACCACACCGAAGTTGCCGGCGCCCGCGCCGATGCCGAAGGCCCGCCGCCCTGGGTCGTACGTGACGTCATTCAGCTCAGACAGGTCTACGAGCGTGCGTACCGCGGGATCATTCACCAGGCCTTCCAGACCGTGGCCGCCGCCGCGCACTGCGAGCCGGGATCCGGCGCGGACAGCAGCGGTGACTGCCCGGCGCACGTCGTCAGCGGAGCGCGGCACGTGAACGCGGTCCGGGCGGCCGGCGAAGCGGGTGTTGCGCGAGCGCGTGGTCAGGGAGAGGCAGCGGGGGTCGGCCCGGTTGATCGGGGCCACGCTCTGCGCGGGGACCGACAGCGTCGCGGGCGCGCCGGGAGTGGACGTGCCGGGAGCGGATATTGGCGGCCCGTCGGCCCACGGGATCACCGCGAGCACGGCGGCCGCTGCGGTCACCAGGGCGGTGAGCAGCCGTCTGCGGTCGACCGCGTCGCCCAGTGACACAAGGGCGAACAGGCCCAGTGCGTAGCCGGCCTGGGTGGCGAAGACGGACGACGTGAGCGAGCCGGGCGCACGGCGCAGGGAGGCCGCGAGCTCGGGCAGGATCGGCTGGAGGTAGCAGAGGTTAGAGGCCAGAGGTTGGCCACACACAGTCCGCAGGCGGCCGCGAGCGGCAGCACGGTGAGCCGGCCGGCCCGCGGCCGCGGCGGCGCGACGGGCCCCGCAAGACCCGTCGCGCCGCCGCGTGCCGCCTCGCTCACAGCGTGCCGCCACCATCGACGTGCAGCACCGCGCCGGTCACGAAGGTGTTCTGCAGCAGGTGGAGCACCGACGCCGCGACATCGTCAGGTTGTCCGACGCGGCCCACCGGCGTGCCCTGCGCGGTCTGCTCGAACAGGCCCGCGCGGGCGTCGTCGGGCAGGAAGGACCACAGCGGGGTGTCGATCAGACCGCCGACGACGACGTTGACGCGCACCGGCGCGAGCTCGACGGCGAGGGAGCGGCCCATGCCGCCGATGCCCGCGTTGGCCGCGGCGGTCGCACTCATGTCGGCGTACGACTTGAAGCCCGCTGCACCGGCGATCAGCACGATCGATCCCTCGCCGGAGATCTTCTTCCCGGCGTGTCGGACGCTCAGGAGCTGGCCGACGATCTTGGTGTCGAGGGCGGCGCGCACGGCGTCGAGGGAAACGTCGTAGACGGAGCCGACGGCCATGTCGCCGGGGCAGACGACGAGGTGGTCGAGGGAGTCGATGTCCGCGAAGAAGGCGCGCACGCTCTCCTCGTCGGTCACGTCCACGACACCGGTGGTGATGCCGTCGATCTCCTTGACGGTCTGCTCCAGCTTGTCCTGGGAGCGGGAGCCGACGACGACCTGGGCGCCGGCTGCCGAGGCCTGGCGAGCCACCGCCTTGCCGATGCCGGATGAGCCGCCGATCACCACGACGCGGGCGCCGGACAGTGAATCGGGCAATGCGGGGGAGTTGGGGGAAACGGGGGAAACGGGGGAAACGGGGGAAACGGGGGAAACGGGGGAAGTGGACAAGGTCGTCTCCTGGTCACGAGCGAATGAGTGCCGTCGGCCGGGACGAAGGTGAAGCTGGCGACCCGGCCGGAAATGACGCTGTCAGCTCGCGCGAAGGGCAGGGAGGCGAGGAATCATGCTAGTTGGAACACCACCTGGTTAGGCGTTCGCGGGCGCGCCACCATGGGTTGTCGTCGGGTGCATCGGCCTGCCCCGGCGTTATGGCAGTCGACAACCCGCGGCGGCTCCTCTCCCGGATCGCCGCGTCCCTCCCCACCCACACGCGCCCGGAGGTGCGGGATGCCGCTTGAGCCCAGGCAAGAACTGGGGGCCGATCTGCTCATCGACGAGGACCAGGTCAAGTGCTGGGTGGAGACCGTTCCCCCCGGCGAGCAGCGGCCCGCGCACACCCACCGCCACCCTTGGGTGACAGTCGTGCTCTCCGGGGCGCACGGTGAATCCCTGGACGAGAACGGTGAGTTGATCAAAACGGTGACGCTGGAGACGGGACAGGTGGGTGCACAACCGCGGCGAGTCCCTGCCCATGCGGCACTGCGGCACTACGTTCGCAACCTCTCCGACCAGACCTTCGTCATGGTCGCCATCGAACTCCGCACGCCCACGGCGCCGGAGGAAGGACCGAGTTCATGAGCCGACACGAGCGTCGAGCAGAGCAGAGCGGCGAAGGACAGCAGCGGCCGGGCGCACCCGCCCTGATCACCGGCGCCACCTCCGGCCTCGGCCGCAGCCTCGCGCGGGCCCTCGCTGCCCGCGGCTGGACCGTTCTGGTGCATGGCAGGGACGAGAGCAGGTGCGCCGCGGTTGTTGAGGAACTGCGCACGGCGGGCGGCACGGCCTCCCCTTACCTCGCCGACCTGTCCTCGCTGGGGGAGGCAGCCGAACTCGGCAGAAGGGTGGCCGCCGAGCATTCCTCGTTGGGGCTGCTCGTGAACAACGCGGGCGTGGGCGCGGGCCGCGACGCGCGCCGCCGCGCGGTGAGTCGCGACGGTTACGAACTGCGGTTCGCCGTCAACTACTTGGCACCGGTCGTCCTTACCCACGCACTGCGTACCCCGCTGCGCGCTGCCGGCTCGGCCCAGGTGCTCAACATCGGGTCGATCGGGCAGAGCCCCGTGGACCCGGACGACGTCCAGTTCACCCGGCGCTACGACGGCATGGAGGCGTACACGCGCAGCAAGTTCGCGCTCGCCGCCTTCACGTTCACCATCGCCGAGGAGTACGCGTGCGACGGCATCCGGGTCAACTGCGTGCACCCCGCGAGCTACATGGACACCACGATGGTCACCGAAGCGGGGGTGCGCCCCTGGTCCTCCGTGGAGGAAGGGACCAAGGCCGTGTTGCACGCCATTGACGAGGGCGTGCGGGGCTCGAGCGGCCAGTACTACAACGCGAGTCGCCGGGCGAAGGCGCACCGCCTCGCCTACGCCGCCGAGACCCAGCGCCGGCTCACCTCGCTCACCGACCAGCTCATCGCTCCCACACAGGACGCAGGCGGCACGGTCTGGTGAGCGGCGGACACCGAACAGCAGCACGCCACGATCCACCGGATCGGGGCGTGCTGCTGTTCGGTCTGCACGCCACGGGCGTGCTCAACAGCTGATCGCGCGGGATGTGAAGCCGGTTTTCAGGCTCGTGTTTTTCTCTTCCCGCTTCTTGACAGCGCCCTCTCGCTACCCGCAGGATCACTCCCGTGAACCTGTCAGACAGCCAGACAGGTGGGGGGACACTGCGGCGCGTCAGCGCCATGGAAGCGGTGCTGACCCACCTCCGCGGCGCCATCGAGCGCGGCGAGTACGCCATCGGCGACAAGCTTCCTTCCGAGGCGGAGCTGTGCCGCAGCCTGGAGATCAGCCGGCCTGTGCTGCGGGAGGCCCTGCGGGCCCTGCAGACCATGGGCCTGACTGTCTCCAAGACCGGCAAGGGCACCTTCGTCGTCGCCAACACCGTCGAGGACCCCACCTTCGGCGACTACGCGGCCAGCGACCTGCTCGAAGTGCGCCGCCATGTCGAGATCCCCGTAGCCGGGTACGCAGCCACACGCCGCAGCCCGGAGGACCTCGACCACCTGGCCCATCTCCTGGACCGGATGGAGCGGGAGACCGATACCACCGCGTGGGTTGCGATGGACACGCTCTTCCACCTCGCGGTCGCCGAGGCGTCCCAGAATCCGGTCTTCCGCCGGGTCATCGAGGGGATCCGGGACGCACTGGCCCGCCAGTCGGCCTTCCTGAACGAACTCGGCGGCAGGCGCGAGCAGTCCAACCGCGAGCACCGGGCGATCGTCGAGGCGCTGATCGACGGCAGCGAACACGACGCGGTCGAGGCGATGTCCCATCATCTCGACCGCGTGGAGACCACCCTCACCGACATCGTGCGCCCCGCGCGCACGGACACCCCCACGGAAGGCGGACCCGAGGCGTGAGCGAGCAGTCCCTCCAACAGGAGGCCACATCCACCGCGAAACCGGCCGCGCACGTCGACGCCGGAGACGCCGGCTACAGCAAGTCGCTGAAGTCCCGCCACGTCAACATGATCGCCATCGGCGGGGCCATCGGCACCGGCCTCTTCCTCGGTGCCGGAGGTCGCCTCGCCGACGCCGGCCCCTCGCTGTTCGTCGCCTACGCGGTCTGCGGCCTCTTCGCGTTCCTGGTCGTCCGAGCGCTGGGCGAACTCGTCCTGTACCGGCCGTCGTCCGGCGCCTTCGTTTCGTACGCCCGTGAGTTCCTCGGCGAGAAGGGCGCGTACGTCGCGGGCTGGATGTACTTCCTCAACTGGGCCACCACCGGCATCGCCGACATCACCGCTGTGGCCGTCTACACCCACTACTGGGGCATGTTCTCCGACATCCCGCAGTGGGTGATCGCGCTTCTCGCGCTCGCCGTCGTCCTCACCGTGAACCTGATATCGGTGAAGATGTTCGGCGAGCTGGAGTTCTGGTTCGCGATCATCAAGGTGAGCGCGCTCGTCGTCTTCATGCTCATCGGCATCTTCCTGCTGGTCACCCAGCACCCGGTTGACGGTCACGCCCCCGGTCCGTCCCTGATCACCGACAACGGCGGCATCTTCCCCAACGGTCTGCTGCCGATGCTGCTGATCATCCAGGGCGTCGTCTTCGCCTACGCCTCCGTCGAGCTGGTCGGCGTCGCCGCGGGCGAGACCGAGAACCCCGAGAAGATCATGCCGAAGGCCATCAACTCCATCATGTGGCGCGTCGGTCTCTTCTATGTCGGCTCCGTCGTCCTCCTGTCGATGCTGCTGCCGTGGAGCAAGTACAGCGCGGCCCAGAGCCCATTCGTCACCGTGCTGTCGAACATCGGCATCCCGGCGGCGGGCGGCGTGATGAACCTCGTCGTCCTCACCGCGGCCATGTCGTCGCTCAACTCCGGCCTGTACTCCACCGGCCGCATCCTGCGCTCCATGGCGGTGTCCGGCTCGGCACCGAGGTTCACCGGCGTGATGAGCCGCAGTCAGGTCCCGTACGGCGGCATCCTCCTCACCAGCGGCATCTGCGTTCTCGGCGTCGGCCTCAACTTCGTCGTCCCCGCCGAGGCGTTCGAGATCGTGCTGAACTTCGCCGCGATCGGCATCCTCGCCACGTGGGGCATGATCATGCTCTGTCACGTGATGTTCTGGCGGAAGACACAGAACGGCGAGCTGTCCAGGCCGAGTTACCGTCTGCCGGGTTCGCCGTGGACCGAGATCGTGACCATCGGCTTCCTCGTCTCCGTGCTCGGGCTGATGTACGCCGACGGGGGAGCGGGCCGGACGACCGTGCTGTGTCTGCCGCTGATCGCGGCGGCGCTCGTGGCGGGATGGTACGGAGTGCGTCGCCGGGTTGCAGGGATACGCGACGGGGCGGACACGTGAACGAGGCAGTGATGTGCGGCAGTGCGCCGCCTGCCTCGGCCCCCGTGGTCCGAGAGCCCCTCCACGCCCCGGTCGCCCATCTCGTACGTGGCGGTGTCATCGAAGGCATCCACTACGGGTCGGTGGTCGTCCTGGCCGCTGACGGAAGGGTGGCACTGCAGATCGGTGACATCGAGGCCGCCTTCTATCCGCGCTCGGCGCTCAAGCCCGTACAGGCCGTGGCGATGCTGCGGGCCGGGCTCCCTCTCGACGGCGAGCTGCTCTCACTCACCGCGGCCAGCCACTCCGGCGAGGAACGGCACCTCGCCGGCACCCGGCGCATCCTCGAACTGGCAGGTGTCACCGACGACCACCTGCGCAATGTGCCCGACCTGCCGTTCGACCCGGTCGTCCGCGATGCCTGGGTGCGCGAGGGGCGCCTGCCCTCCCGGTTGGCCCAGAACTGCTCCGGCAAGCACGCGGCCATGCTCTACACAGCCAAGCTCAACGGCTGGTCCCTCGACGACTATCTCGACCCCGGGCACCCGCTCCAGCAGGCGATCGCGGAGACCGTCGAGGACCTCACCGGACAGCGTATTTCCCAGGTGACCGTCGACGGCTGCGGCGCACCCCTGTTCTCCGTCGCCCTGCACGGCCTCGCCCGTGCCGCCGCCCGCATCACCACCGCCGCGCCCGGCACCCCCGAGGCGCGCGTGGCGGACGCGATGCGCGAGCACGCCGAGATGGCTTCAGGTTCCGGCCGCGACGTAGCCGCGCTGATGCGGGCCGTGCCCGGGCTGCTCACCAAGGACGGCTTCGAGGGCGTGCAGGTCGCCGCGCTGCCGGACGGCCGGGCCGCCGCCGTGAAGATCGCTGACGGCGCCAACCGCGCGCGCATCCCCGTGGCCGCGGCCGCCCTCGCCCGGGCCGGGGTCGACCCGGCGGCGCTCGCCGAGTTCGCGGGGGAGCCGCTGCTCGGCGGTGGCAAGGCGGTCGGCAGCGTCCGGCCGGTCCGCGCGCTCGCCCCGCTCACTCCGCTCACCCCGTAACCCACGTACACCCTCGTCCGAAAGAGGATCCGCACAGCCATGACCGCCGCAGCCACCACCCGCAGCGAGCACGACCTGCTCGGCGACCGCGACGTCCCCGCCGAGGCGTACTGGGGTATCCACACCCTGCGCGCCACGGAGAACTTCCCCATCACCGGAACGCCGATCTCCGCCTACCCGCACCTGATCGACGCCCTCGCCGCCGTCAAGGAGGCCGCCGCCCTCGCCAACGAGGAACTCGGCCTGCTGGAGCCCAGGAAGGCCGCCGCCATCGTCGAGGCCTGCCGCGAGATCCGCGAGGGCAAGCTGCACGAGCAGTTCGTCGTCGACGTCATCCAGGGCGGTGCCGGTACCTCGACCAACATGAACGCCAACGAGGTCGTCGCCAACCGGGCGTTGGAGCTGCTGGGCCATGAGAAGGGCCAGTACGAGCACCTGCACCCCAACGAGAACGTCAACCTCGGCCAGTCGACCAACGACGTCTACCCGACCGCCGTCAAGATTGCGACGGTGTTCGCGGTGCACGGCCTGCTCGAGGTCATGGCCGTGCTGCAGGACGCCTTCGCCCGCAAGGCCGTCGAGTTCCGGGACGTCCTGAAGATGGGCCGTACGCAGCTCCAGGACGCGGTGCCGATGACGCTCGGGCAGGAGTTCTCGGCATACGCCGTCATGCTCGACGAGGACCGCAGCCGCCTCGCGGAAGCCGTCGAGCTGATCCACGAGATAAATCTGGGTGCCACGGCGATCGGCACCGGCCTCAACGCCCCCGCCGGATACGCCGAGTCGGCCCGCCGCCACCTCGCTGAGGTCACGGGGCTGCCGCTCGTGACGGCCGCGAACCTCGTAGAAGCCACCCAGGACTGCGGTGCCTTCGTCCAGATGTCCGGCGTGCTCAAGCGCATCGCCGTCAAGCTCTCCAAGAGCTGCAACGACCTGCGCCTGCTGTCCTCCGGGCCGCGCGCCGGCCTCGGCGAGATCAACCTGCCGCCGGTACAGGCCGGTTCGAGCATCATGCCCGGCAAGGTCAACCCGGTGATCCCCGAGGTCGTCAACCAGGTCGCCTTCGAGGTGATCGGCAACGACGTCACCATCACCATGGCCGCCGAGGCCGGACAGCTCCAGCTCAACGCCTTCGAGCCGATCATCCTGCACTCCCTCTCCGAGAGCATCACCCACCTGCGGGCCGCCTGCCTCACGCTCGCCCAGCGGTGCGTGTCCGGCATCACCGCCAACACCGAGATGCTCCGCGCGACCGTGGAGAACTCCATCGGGCTCGTTACCGCCCTCAACCCGCACATCGGCTACACCGCGGCCACCAGCATCGCGAAGGAGGCCCTCGCCACCGGTCGGGGTGTGGCCGAACTCGTCCTGGAGAAGGGCATGTTGCCACCCGAGAAGCTCGCCGACCTGCTGCGGCCCGAGGTCGTGGCGGGCAACGGCCCAGCCCTCGCCTGACCTGCGGACGCGCCCCAGGACCGGCCCGGCGGCACCATAGTGATCACGTGATCACGACGTCGTCACTGACCTTCCAGCCGGTCATGGAGCGCATCTCCTAGGGGGATCACGCGGCTCCCGGCCGGTGACCGTCTGGCCGATGAGGATGAGGGTCTGCGCTGCCCACATTGGATTTTTGTAGGCCTTGATCGATGCCGCTGACGGGCGTGGCACCGGCAGGAGATGCTACGAGTCTGTCAGTCCGTTGACGACACTGTGCTTGGTGACGGTCGATCGGTCGAGGTGACCGCCGACGCAGCGGTGGTGGCCGTGCGCACACCCAGGCGGGGCCGGCCGACTGTCCCGGCTGCGGGCGGCCTTCGTCGTGGGAGCACAGCCGCTACGTGCGGCACCCTGTGCCGTTCGGAAACTCATCGCCCCTGGGGAGACTGCGTATCTGTACAGCGTTGGTCGCCGCTGGCCCGTCTCGATCAGCCAGGCCAACAGGCTCGCCGCTGCCTCGTCGGGCGTCGGATCTGCGGACGTGGCCGGCATCTGCGGTGCCAGGCCCGGCCACTGCTCGAAGGGGGGACCGGGATCGTGTGGCCACGGCTCCACGCCTCCAGACACCGGAGCCGGTGTCGGATCCATCCAGAAGGGCAGCCTCCTGCGCCGGTACTCGGCGAAATCCGTGGCCAGCACGTCCTCCAGGCTGACGGCATCCACATCGGACAGGCCGACCGGTCTTCCCATGGCATCGGGCCGGCACATGAGCGGGACCAGGCCGCAGGTTGTCGGCTCGCTCAGCAGGCGATGCCACAGACGCTCGATGTCGTGCGGGAATTCGTCCGAGACCCACACGCGTGCGAGACCGGAAGACAGGAACCGGCCGGGAGGCAGACCATCGGGCAGGGCAAACGACATGGTCGCACCGTAGACGGTGGTGCTGACAGTGCGGCTGTTTGTGCCTCCAGGGATGCCTCCGCAACCAGTGATCCAAAAGAAGCGCCCTGGTTGGTCAGGCCATCGCTCGTTCGCCATTTAGGACAGAACCTGGCCCATATGGCGCCTAGCGTGTGCTTCAGGACGTACGGACAAGCACATGAGTCGGAGGGAATCGTCATGATCCTCGTGATCGGCGCGACCGCGCACTTCGGGCGGCAGACCGTGGAGACGCTGGCGGACGCCGGGAGGCAGGTGCGGGCTTTGTCTCGCGATCCGGAGCGGGCCGGGCTGCCGGAGGGCGTAGAGGTGGCGCGTGGGGACCTGACCGATCCGTCGACTCTGGGGCCCGCGTTGCACGGCGTAACCGAGCTTCTCCTGGTGCTGCCCTATGGCTTGGACGCGCGGCCGCTGCTGGAGCGAGCGCGTCAGGCGGGGGTGCGGCACGTAGTGTTCCTGTCCTCCGGGGCCGTCGTCGACAGCGCAGATCGGCAGCCGGACGTGATCGCCGCCTACCACGCACAGGTGGAGCGGGAGATTCGGGCGACGGGCCTTGGGTGGACGTTCCTGCGACTGTTCTTCCCGGCGATCAACTCGCTTGCCTGGGCGATGCAGTTGCGGGGCGGCAATGTGGTCAGCGGCCCGTACGCGTCGGCGGCCGCCTCGGTGGTGCACGAGCGCGATGTCGCGGAGGCGGCCGCCGCGGTACTCGGCTCCCCCGAACATGCTGGGCGCGTCTACGAGCTGACGGGCCCGCAGTCACTCACCCAGATCGAGCAGGTGGAGGCACTCGGCCTCGCCCTGGGCCGGGAGCTGCGCTTCGAGGAGGTGGCGGACCAGGCTGTACGGCAGCAGCTCAGTCAGTTCATGGACGCCGACTTCGTGCGGGCCCTGCTGGATCTGATGGCGGCCACGGTTGGCAAGCCGGCGGCGTTGAACGACAGCATCGAGCGGTTGACCGGCCACCCGGCACGCCCCTACGCGCAGTGGGCCGAGGATCACCTTGCGGACTTCCGCTGACCATGGCTTGCTGGCGATGTCAGCCTGTGAGTAGCCGATCGCCCCGCTGTCTACGTGAAGACAGCGGGGCGATCGGCGGGCACAGCCAGAGACCGGCGATCAAGGTCGTCACCTGGGCGGATGATTTCTCGGCACCCGCAGAGCTCATCGGTGCAGGGCGGGGTGGTCGGCGTTACTGCTTGTGACTACGCCGCCGGCCCCGCCAGAGCGCCGGATCGGGCGACGCGGCAACCGCCGCGCAGTCACATGTCCTGTGGAACGCGTCCGATGTCGCCTCCAGCTTCATTGCCGACAGCGAGACGGCGCCGCGGCCACGGGAGGCAAGCCGGGCGGTCGTCGTGATGTGCACGTTCGTGACTCGTGGGTACCGGGAATCCGGGCCGCTCAGCCCCGAGGAGATCGCCTGGCGCTACGGGCGCATGGCTCTCTCCCTCCTGGGGGCGTCGCGGGCACCGCAGTTCGAGTCACCCACCTATCAAGGGGCTTGATCGGTACGGGTGGACCGGCCCGTTGCCGAGCCGATCCGCTCTCCGCAGCGAAGCCGCCCGTCACACCGGTGCGG
This sequence comes from Streptomyces antnestii, assembly GCF_004005495.1. Classification (GTDB taxonomy): domain Bacteria; phylum Actinomycetota; class Actinomycetes; order Streptomycetales; family Streptomycetaceae; genus Streptomyces; species Streptomyces antnestii. Next base: position 275,020 of record NZ_RZYA01000008.1, on the reverse strand, counting down.
GCGCAGAGTCTGTCACCGCCCGGTGAAGCGCGGCACACGCTTCTCCATGAACGCCAGTGCCGCCTCCCTCCCGTCCTCGGACTCCACGCATTCGGTATGCCGTTGTGCCTCGAGGTCGAGTGCGCGTCCGAAGTCCACGGTCGCGCTGTCGGCGAGGTTCTGCTTGATACGTGAGACCGCGAGGGGCGCGGAGGCGGCGATCCGGCGGGCGATGGCCTCCACCTCGGGCAGCAGGTCCGGGCCGGCGAACACGCGTGAGACGAGTCCGATCCGTTCCGCCTCGGTGGCGTCGAACGGTTCGGACACCAGGTACTTCTCCCGGGCCCGGCCGGCGCCGATGATGCGTGGCAGCGTCCATGTTCCGCCGAAGTCGCCTGAGAGGCCTGCGTTGAGGAAGGCCGCGTTGAACTTCGCCGTCGCCGAGGCGTAGCGGAGGTCGCAGGCGCACGCCCACGACAACCCGGCGCCGGCGCACGCCCCGTTGACGGCGGCGATGGTCACGGCCGGCATCTCGTGCAGCAGCCTCGACGTCTCCATGAACTGCCGCAGCAGCTTGGCTCGCGACGCGGGGCCGACGCCCGCGGTGACCGCTCCGCCGGCGCCCTGGGAGAGGTCGCCGCCGGCGCAGAAGGCGCGGCCTGCTCCCGTGAGCACCAGCACACGAATCGCGGGATCGCTGGCGACAGTCTCGAACGTGCTCGTCGCCAGGTGGAGCAGTTCCGCGGTCATGGAGTTGAGCCGGTCCGGCCGATTCAGCGTCACCGTCGCGATGCCGGCCTCCACCCGCAGGTCCACCGGTTTGGTGTCACTCATCATGAGTTACCTCCGCCAATCGTCAGTTCTAAGCGATCGTTTAGATCTATACCCCTGTGACCGCCGAGGCTAGCCATGCTGCACAACTCTTGTCTAAGTGAGTGTTTAGTTTTAACGTCACCAACTACGCCGCGATCGATCACGCGGTGGAACGGCCGTGCCCTGGAAGGAGGGATTCGTGCCAACGCCCCACCATGGCCAGGTCATTGACGGTGCATGCCGACCGTCACCGGCCGGCGAAGCGCGTATCGAGGTGGAGAATCCGGCGACGCGGCGCGTCATCGCGACCGTTGCCGACGCTCATCGGTGTCTCCGCAACACCCGATCTCGTCTTCGGCGCCGTCGGAATGCAGGCGACTGTTCAGCACGGGCAGCAGGATGAACCTGACCGATGTCGAACACCTCGAACTCGCCGGATCGGGTTCGGCTCGCAGAGCGGCAACATCGCGCTCACCCGTAGTTGCAGGCCAATTGGCTGCGCCAAGCGAACGCCAGTCGCGCCGAGCCTGGCCTCACTGACAATCCGATCTCCGCCCAGGTGATCAAGCGATGAGAAATCGGATCCTCGGTGGACCTCGTCAGACCCGCCGCCGGCCGCGGCCTCACACCAGCACACCGTCCACACCGTCACATCTCAACCACGTGCGCGACCAAAGGAGTTCACGCATGCTGTTCAAGACCCAGGACACCCCACCCGTTCACCCGGCCAGGCTGCGAGCCGCCGTCGTCGGCGCCGCCGGGATCGCCGTCGCACTCACGCTGAGCGCCTGCGGCTCCAGCGCCGACGCCACCAGCAGCCCCTCCGCCTCCGGCGCCGCCCCGGGTGGTTCCACCGCCGGCGCCTCCGCCAAGGGCAACATCTCACCCGCCGATCCCTCCAAGGCCGGCAAGGCCGCCGAGTTGCTCCCGCAGAAGTACAAGGACAAGGGCAAGTTGGTGATCGGCCTGGACGCCTCCACCCCTCCCGGCGAGTACATCGACAAGGACGGCAAGACGATCCTGGGCTACCAGGCGGACCTCATCAAGGGGATCGGCCAGAAGCTCGGCATCACCCTGGAACTGGAGAACGCCGGCTTCGACACCATCATCCCCGGCCTCGCCTCCGGCCGGATCGACGTGGGCCAGGCCGGCATGTACGCCAAGAAGGAACGCCTGGAGAAGGCCGACTTCGTCTCCTACGCCAAGATCGGCTCCACCCTCTTCACCAGCAACAAGTCCTCCAAGAGCTACGACGGCCTTGACAGCCTCTGCGGTGCAGGCGTCGCCGTCCAGCTCGGCACCACTCTGCAGACCATGCTGGAGGACCAGTCCAAGAAGTGCACAGCCGACGGCAAACCCGCCGTCAAGGTCCTCACCTTCGGCAACGGCAGCGAAGAGACCCTCGCCGTCAGCAGCGGCCGCGCCGACGTCGGCTTCGACAGCCAGGAGACCATCAACTACCTGATCAAGCAGACCAATGGCCAGTTCAAACTCACCGGCTCCACCATCGCCGCCGACATCCCCAGCAGCATCGCCGTTCCGAAGGGCTCCGGCCTGGACAAGGCCATCCAGAAGGCCCTGGAGGAGATGGTGGCCGACGGCTCCTACGCCAAGATCTTCGACGACTGGGGCGTCTCGCCCATCATGATCAAGCAGCCGGCCATCAACGACACGGGATCCGCCGGCTGATCCGGGCCCGACGCAGCCGACTCACGCTGACTGAACAGGAGTTGAAGATGCCGGAAGGAGCCGGGACCATGACGGATCCCCAGGAGAAGACCAGGCCTGTCGCCGGGCCCACATTCATCGATGAGAAGCCGGTCCCGGTTCCCCGCCCCGGGCGGTGGGTGGCGGTGGTGGTGCTCACCCTCATCGCCGCCTGGGGCGTGTACACGCTGGGATTCGAGAAGATCCAGCGCGGCCATCTGATGCAGACCCGCCTCGGCTGGGAGGTGGTGGGCCAGTACTTCCTGTCCCCGAACATCTTCAACGGCCTGCTCATGACCCTGGAGCTCACCGTGGCCGCCATGGCCATCGGCATCATCGGCGGTGTCGTCCTCGCCGTCATGCGCCTCTCCAGTAACGCGATGCTCTCCGGCGCCAGCGCCCTCTACATCTGGTTCTTCCGCGGAACCCCCGTGCTGGTCCAGCTCCTGTTCTGGTTCAACCTCAGCTACATGTTCCCGCGGATCGACATCGGTATCCCGTTCGGCCCGGTCTTCGTCTCCCTGGACGCCAACACCTTCATCACCCCGTTCCTGGCGGCCCTGCTCGGCCTGGGCCTCCACGAGGCCGCGTACATGTGCGAGATCGTCCGGGCCGGCATCCTCTCCGTGGACGAAGGCCAGGAGGAAGCCGCCCAGTCCCTGGGCATGACGCGCCGTCGCGCCATGTTCCGCATCATCCTGCCCCAGGCCATGAAGGTCATCATCCCGCCCACCGGCAGCCAGACCATCGGCATGCTCAAGATGTCCTCCCTGGCAAGCGTCATCACTGTCGTCGAACTCCTGCACTCCGTCCAGCTGATCTACGCCTCCACCTACGACACCGTCCCCCTGCTGATCGTCGCGAGCCTCTGGTATCTGGTGGTCACGTCCATCCTGACCGTGGGTCAGTACTACGTGGAACGCCGCTACTCGCGCGGCTCTGTGCGGAATCAACCCCTCACCCCGCTCCAGCGGCTCCGCCGGATGCTCGACGACTTCCACCCCGGCATGCGCCAACTCCCGCCGAATGCCTGAGAGGTGACCCGCATGATGTTCCGCAGGCGCGCAGCCACAGCCCCCTCCACAGAGCGCCACGACGGCCCCATGGTCAAAGCCGCCGGCGTCTACAAGCGGTACGGCCCCCTGGAGATCATCCGCGGCGTCGATTTCGAAGTGCAGCGCGGCGAGGTCTCCGTGATCATCGGACCCTCCGGCTCCGGCAAGACCACCTTCCTGCGCTGTATCAACCACCTGGAGAAGATCGACGCCGGCCGCATCCATGTGGATGGCAAGACCGTCGGCTACCGGGAGGTGGACGGGCGCCTCCACGAACTCCGCGACGCCGAGGTCTGCCGCAATCGCGAGCAGATCGGCATGGTGTTCCAGAACTTCAACCTGTTCCCGCACAAGAACGTCCTGGAGAACATCATCGAAGCGCCCCGCGGCGTCCGGAAAATCCCGGCGGCGCAGGCGAAGGCCCGCGCCTACGAGCTGCTGGAACGGGTGGGCCTCAGCGACAAGGTGCGGGCGTACCCGGCCCAGCTCTCCGGCGGCCAGAAGCAGCGCATCGCCATCGCCCGGGCCCTCGCCATGGACCCCAAGCTGATGCTCTTCGACGAGCCCACCTCCGCCCTGGACCCTGAACTGGTGGGCGAGGTCCTCTCCGTCATGAAACAGCTGGCCCGGGACGGCATGACCATGGTGGTGGTCACCCATGAGATGGGCTTCGCCCAGGACGTCGCGGACACGGTGACGTTCATGAGCGACGGGAAAGTCGTGGAACAGGGGCCGGCGCCCGAGGTCCTGTCCAACCCCGAGGAAGAGCGCACCAGGGCGTTCCTGGCCCGCGCTATGAGTGAGAGAAGGGCATCAGCGTGAAACTCGGCGCAGCCGTGGCGAAGGCCTTCGCCGACCACGGCGTGGACACGATCTTCGGGCTGATGGGGGAGGGGAACCTCCTGATCATCGACCACTTCGTCCACGAACTCGGCCTGAACTACGTGGCCGCGGCGAACGAATTCGGAGCCGTCACCATGGCGAACGGCTACGCCCAGGCGGGCGGGGAAGTCGGCGTCGCCACCGTCACCCAGGGCCCAGGTCTGACCAACACCATCACCGCCCTCCGCGACGCCGTCAGCGCCGGGACACCCCTGGTCCTCCTCGCCGGCGACACCCGGGACACGGAGAACAAGCAGTACATCGAACAGGCGGAGTACATCGCGCCCACCGGCGCCGGCTTCATCGCCGTCGAATCCCGCCACTCCGTGCTCCACGACGTCGCGAACGCGTTCCATCGTGCGCGCCGTGAGCGACGCCCCATCGTCCTCAACGTCCCGGTGGAGATCCAGCACGACGACGTCCTGTACCGCACACCGGAAGGCGCGGCCGAGGTGCCACCCGCCGTCCTCGACAAGGACGAGATGGACGCGGCACTCGGCATCATCAGCGTCGCGCGCCGACCGCTCGTCCTGGCCGGCCACGGCGCGGTGCTCAGCGGCGCCGGGGACAGCATCCTCGCGCTAGCGGACCGCATCGGCGCACCCGTCGCGACCACCCTCCGCGCCAAGGAACTGTTCCGCGGGGACCCCCGCTCCATCGGCATCTGCGGCAGCCTCGCCGGCCCCGAAGGCTCCACGGTCATCGACCGCGCGGACTGCATCATCGCCCTCGGCGCGAGCCTGTCCAAGCTCACCACCGAGCGCGGCGCGCTCTTCCGCGGCAAGGCCGTCATCGAATGCGACGCCGACCCGGCCCGCCTCGGCGCGAACCTGGACGTCGACGCCGTGATCGCCGGTGACGCCGCGGACGTGGCACAGGCGATCGTGGGCTTCCTCGACCTCGCCGGGATCGCCCCCACCCGCTTCCACGAAGAGGCCGCCGGCCTCCTTGCCGGACTCCGCGACGACGGATACCGCGACAGCAGTGGCGACGGCGTCGTCGACCTCCGCACCGCCCTGTCCGTCATCGACGAAGTGGTGCCTGTGGACCGCACCCTCGCCGTGGACGTGGGACGGTTCATGGAGGAGACCGTCCGTCGGGTCCACGCGCCCGACGCCCGCTCCTACATCTACGGCGCCAGCTACGGTGCGGTGGGCATCGGCATGGGCACCGCCATCGGTGCGAGCTTCGCCCGTCCCGCGCGGCCCACGCTGCTCATCTGCGGCGACGGTGGCTTCATGATGACCGGGCTCACCGAGTTCAACACGGCCGTCCGCTACGGCAGGGACCTGATCTGCGTGGTCCTCAACGACGGCTGCTACGGCGCGGAGGAGGTCCAGTTCCGGGACCTGGGGAAGAACCCGGACCTGACCCTCTTCGACTGGCCCGGCTTCGAAGGCGTGGCGACGGCGCTCGGCGGCACCGGCGTCACCGTCACCACCCTGCACGAGCTGCACGCCATCAAGAACGCCATCGCCGCACGGAGCGGGCCGCTGCTCATCGACATCCGCATCAGCCCGGACGGGATGATCTGAATGTGGGCGATGCGCTTGATGGCGCCGCAACGCTTCGCGCCGTACGACGCACCGGAGCCCGACCAGGCGGATCTCGGGCCCGGTGACGTGCTGCTCCGGACTCTTGTGGGCGGGATCTGCGGGAGCGATCTTCAGTTCTTCCGAGGCATGCGGCAGATCGACGCCCCACAGCACACGCATCTCCCCGGCCCGGCGGGATTCCCCGGGCACGAGGTGGTGGGAGTGGTGGTCGCCTCCGAACACCAGGACGTGCGCCCTGGCGAGACCGTGGTCGGCTGGGCGACCAACTACGACGCGATCGCCGAGTACGTCGTCACCCGCGGCGAGGGCCTGACAGGTTTCGACGGGAGCCTGGCGGCCGAGGAGGCCATCATGCTGCAGCCCCTCGCGTGCGTGCTCGCCGCGGTGGACCGGCTGGGCGCCGTCACGGGCCGCACCGTCGCAGTCATGGGCCAGGGGCCGATCGGGGTCCTGTTCAGCCACGTGCTCAAGACCGCCGGAGCGGCGCGGGTCATCGGCGTGGACCGGGTGGACCGCCGGGACGCAGCCGCCGACTTCGGGGTCGACGAGATGGTGTGGGCGTCCGCCGACCGGTGGGCCCGCGCCCTCGCCGAGGACGAGCGCCCCGACATCGTGGTCGAGGCGATCGGGCACCAGACCGCCACCCTCAACGACGCCGTCGAGGCGGTGGCTCACGGCGGGCAGATCTACTACTTCGGCATCCCCGACGAGCCGATCTACCCGCTCGACATGGACCGCTTCCTCGCCAAGGACCTCACCCTGCGCTCCGGCCTCACGCGAGACCGCCGCCGCTGGCTCGCCGAAGCCGGCGAATACCTCGCCCGGCACCCGCGGCTGGCCTCCGCCTACGTCACCGACGTCGTCGGGCCGGACGACATCAACGGCGCCTACGAACGAGCCGCCGCCCCGAGGCCCGGCCAGCTCAAGATCGTCTTCACCGCGCCGACACCCGCGCCGGCCGCCTGAACACCACCGAACCAGTCCTGAACACCACCGAATCAGCAAGGAGAACCCACGTGCGTGTCATCGACCTCGAAACCGTGCTCCCCGGTGGAGACGGGGAGCACCCGGGAACCGGGCAGAGGGGCCCCGCCGGACCGGACCGCCTGCCGAACCCGCAGGGGTACGGCTGGTCCAACTACGACACCGTCTTCACTCGCTCGGACACCCCGGACGCACCGGCCGTGAACGCCGTGACTGACACCCGCCCGCCGGCCGAACGGGCCGCTGAGCTGGTGAAACTCATGGACCAGGCCGGCGTGGTCAAGAGCGTGGTGGCGGCGGCGTCCAACGCGGTCACCGCCGAAGTGGTCCAGGCGTTCCCGGACCGGTTCATCGGCTTCGCCCACCTGAGCCCCTATGACGGCATGCGGGCAGTCCGCGAGCTCGAGCGGCTGGTCCGCGAGGAGGGCATAGGCGGCCTCTCCGTGGCGGCCCTGTACGACGTCGTCTCGCCGAGCGACCGCCGGTACTACCCCCTGTATGCGAAGGCCGTGGAACTAGGGATCCCGGTGCGCATCTACACCTCCATGCCCTACGCCAACGACCGGCCCTACGACCTGGCCCACCCCCGTCACCTCGACACGATCGCCATGGACTTCCCCGAGCTGACCATCATCGCGGGCCTCAGCGGCTGGCCGTGGATCAACGACATGGTGGGCCTGCTGCGTCGCCACCCGAACCTGTTCTGCGACACCGCCGCGCACCGGCCCAAGTACCTCGGCCGGCCCGGGTCCGGCTGGGAGCAGTTCATGCAATTCGGCAACACCCTGATCCAGGACAAGGTCATGGTGGGGCTCTCCTGGGGCCTGCTCGGCATGTCCATGGAGGACATCATCGACGAGTACCTGGCGCTGCCCCTCAAGGAGTCGGTCAAAGAGAAGTGGCTGTACAGCAACGCCTGCCGGGTGCTGGGGATCGAGTGACCGCCACCGTGGATTTCGAGAAGGACGCCGCTGCGAAGATCACCCGGGGCATCACCGGGCTGCTGCGGCCGAAGACCATCGCCGTGATCGGCGCTTCGCCGGAGCGTCACACCCTGGGCAACCAGGTGCTGCGGAACCTCCGCACCTTCGGCTTCGCGGGCATGGTCGTCCCCGTGCATCCGCGCGCCGACGTGCTCGAGGGGTATCCGGCGGTGCCGGCTGTCGCGAAGCTGCCCGACGACGTCGACGTCGCGGTGGTCAGCGTGCGCGCCTCCCGCGCCGCGGGGGTGCTCCGCGAGCTCGCGGCCCGCGGCTGTCCCGCCGCCGTGCTGCCGGCCGCCGGGTTCTCCGAGGAGGAGCTCGCCGCGCTGCGGTCGGTCCTGGAGGAGCTGCAGATCGTGGTCAACGGCCCCAACTGCCTCGGCACGCTGAGCGCCGCCGACGCCGCCCCCCTGTGGACCGCCCACATCCGGGGCGACTTCCACACCGGGAACGTCGCCCTCGTGACACAGTCCGGATCCGCTGCGATCTCGGTGACCACCACCTCGGACCTCGGGTTCTCCCGCGTGATCTCCAGCGGGAACGAGCTCTCCCTGTCCGCCGCCGACTACCTCTCCTGGCTGGCGGACGACGACGAGACGGCGGCCGTGGGCTTGGTGCTCGAGTCGCTGAAGGAGCCGGAGAAGTTCCGGGCGGCGGTGCGGCGGGTGCAGGCCGCGGGCAAGCGGATCGTGGCCGTCAAGGTCGGGCGCACGTCGGCCGGCGGCCGGGCGACCCAGGCGCACACCGGCGCCCTGGTCACCGGGTACGACGCGTACCGGGCCCTCTTCCGGCAGCTGGGTGTGCCGCTGGTCCGCGACTACGACGAACTGGTGACCACCCTCCAGCTGTACTCGGGCCTCGGCTCGCGGCCCGTGGGCGGCAACCGGCTCGCGGTCATGTCCATCTCGGGCGGGCAGAGCGCGCTCGCGTGCGACATCGCCACGGAGGTGGGCGCGACGATCGCCGACTTCGCCCCGGCCACCGTGGAGCGCGTCAGAGCCGCGCTTCCGGGGACCACCGGGGAGAACCCCGTCGACATCGGCGCCAGCATCGACAAGGAGGCCCGCCGGACGGCGCCGGCGGTCGAAGCGGTCGGTGAGGACCCTGCCGTCGACGCCGTCGTCGTCGTGCAGGACGCCCAGGAGAAGCTGCCGCTCACCCCACGGCACGACTATCTGGAGCACATACGGCAGATCGTGGACGGTGCGAGGCCGTCCGCGAAGCCCGTGGTGCTGGTGTCCAGCACGGCGTCCCCGGTCCATCCGCTCCTCGCGGAACTGACCGCCGGCACGAACGTGACTATCCTGCGTGGCCTGGAACCCGCCCTGGCCGCACTGAACACGCTGGGTACGGTTCCGCGGTCCGCGGCTGAGGGCACCGGACCAACGGTTCCCGCCGCTCTGCTCGCGGAGCTTCGGGAGGAGATCGCCGTGCATCACGGGCCGCTCCCGCACGCGCTCGTCCAGCGGATCGTCTCCGCCTACGGCCTGCCGTACGTCCGGTCCCGGTTGGCGCGGGACGAGGACGAGGCGGTCACGTTCGCGCATGACCTCGGGTTCCCGGTGGTGGTGAAGATCGCGTCGAAGGACGTCCCGCACCGCGTGGACGTCGGCGGCGTGGTGGTCGGCATCGAGGATGAAGACGCGCTGCGTGCGGCGGTCCGCGGGATCCGCGAACGCATGCGGGCGCTCCCGCATGCCGAGGTGGACGGATACGAGGTCCAGGCGGCCGTCACCGGCAGCATCGAAGGGATCCTCGGATTCACGCGGGAGGAGCCGCTGGGCTCCCTGGTCGTCGCCGGATCCGGCGGGTCCCTGGCGGAGCTGGTGGGCGACCGGGCCGTGGACCTGGCGCCCGTGTCGCCGCAGGGTGCCCTCGACATGATCGCCCGGACCCACCTCGGCCGGCTGCTGTCCGGGTACCGCGGGCTCGCCCGGCCGACCGACGCCGGGCCGCTGGCCGAAGTGATCGTGCGCTTCGGCGCGCTGGCCGCGGAGCTGGGCGACCTCATCGTCGAAGCCGACCTCAACCCGGCCTTCATCAGGGAAGGGACCGGCGAGGTCACCCTTGTCGACGCCCTCTTCATCGCCCGCTGACAAGGAAGGATCCTGACCGGATGCCGGACTACCCGCGGCTGGACCGCCGCATTCCACGGCCGGGTGACCTCAGGCCGTTCCTGGCACTGCGGGGCGGCAAGGGTCTCGATCGTGTGCAGCGGCGGCTGTCCGCCGCGCACACGATCGAGGACCTGCGCCGCATCGCGAAGGTGCGCACCCCGTCCGGGCCGTTCCATTACGTGGACGGCGGGGCCGAGGAGGAGATCAGCATGGACCGGGCGCGGGAGGCGTTCCGCGAGCTGGAATTCCGGCCCGGCATCCTCTGCGATGTGCACGCCGTGGACATGACCACCACCGTGCTGGGCGGTCCCAGCGCGCTGCCGTTCGGCTTCGGCCCGACGGGCGGCACCCGCATGATGCACGCCGCGGGGGAGCGTGCGGTGCTGCGGGCGGCGTCGCGCGCAGGCATCCCGTACGCGCTCTCGTCCGTGGGCACCACCTCCATCGCGGATCTGGCGGCGGCGGAGCCGGGCGCACGGCGCTGGTTCCAGACATACCTGCTGAAGGACCGCGAACTCTCACTCCGGATGATCGCCGAGGCGAAGGCGCACGGCTACGACGCGCTGATCGTCACGGTGGACGTGCCGGTCTCCGGCAATCGCCTGCGGGACCTGCGGACCGGGATGTCCTATCCACCGCAGCTCACCCTCAAGACATTCCTCGACGCGTCCTACCGGGTCGAGTGGTGGATGAATCTCCTCACCACAGAGCCGTACACCTTCACGTTCGAAGAACCGGGCCGGCCCCGGTCCGAGCTGCAGGTGTCCGGGTTCAACGACAACACGACGACGTTCGAGGACCTCGCCCGGGTGCGTGCGGCGTGGGACGGGCCCCTGGTGATCAAGGGGATCCAGACGCCGTCCGACGCCCGCCGCGCCGTCGATGCGGGGGCCGACGGGATCGTGCTGTCCAACCACGGGGGCCGTCAGCTGGACCGTACGGCTCCGCCGCTGCATCTGCTTCCGTGCGTGGTCCGCGACGTCGGGGCGGACACGGAAGTGATGATCGACTCCGGTGTGCGTACCGGGGCGGATGTCGTCGCGGCGATCGCCTCGGGCGCTCGCTTCGTCCTCCTCGGACGGGCCTATCTCTACGGCCTCATGGCCGGTGGCGAGGCCGGCGTGGACCGGGCGGCCCACATCCTCCGCACCGAAGTGGAACGGACCATGCAGCTCCTCGGAGTGACGTCCATCGCCGAACTCGGACCGGAGCACGTGCGGCTCTTCAGCCGCCGGGCGCCATTGCCGTTCGACTGACGGTACGTCCCACCAGACCCCTACGAACCAGACCCCTACGAACTCTCCGACCAGGTGCCCGCCCGCCGCCTACCTCAATTGAGGTAGGCGGCCTTCGTTCGATCGCAGGTCCTCAACTTCGCTCGCGCGTACGGTGATTGAGACCCGGTGTCCTTCCTACAGTCGGTGGAGCGGTTGGAAACCCGCCGCTGTCTCAGCCCCCACCCCGGAAGGACCTCTTGGTGTCTCGCCCCGCCCCCCGCATGGCCCGTGTGCTCGACCGGCTGAACCGTGGCGGCCGCCGCAGGCTTGCGGTCGCGACGGTGGCCGGTGTCGTGGCCGGCGCTGTCGCCATCCCCGTCGCCGTCTCCGCCGTTGGCTCTTCGCTCGGCTCGGCTGCGGCGGCCACCGCGCCGCAGATCTCCAAGCCGGCCGCCTCCAAGACCGGCCCCGCCCCGACCGTGCAGGTCAACCAGGTCGGCTACCAGACCAAGAGCCCCAAGCAGGGCACGTTCGTGACCAAGTCCGAGTCGCCGCTGGCCTGGACCCTGAAGGACGCGGACGGCAAGGAGGTCGCGAGCGGGAAGACCAAGCCCGCGGGAGTGGACAAGTCCTCCGGTGAGAACGTCCACACCTTCGACTTCAGCAAGGTCGCCGAGAGCGGTAAGGGCTACACCGTCACCGTCGGCGGCAAGACGAGCGAGCCGTTCAGCATCGGGGACAACACCTACTCGCAGCTGCGCACCGACTCGCTGGCGTACTTCTACCACAACCGCAGCGGTATCAACATCGACGCCAATCTGGTCGGCAAGAACTACGCCCGCCCGGCCGGCCACATCGACGGCGCCGCGTCGAGTGACGAGAAGGTGCCCTGCCAGCCGAAGGTGTGCGACTACACCCTCAACGTCAGCAAGGGCTGGTACGACGCGGGTGACTACGGCAAGTACGTGGTCAACGGCGGTATCTCCGTGGCGCAGCTGATGTCGAGCTACGAGCGGACCCTGCACACCAAGGGTGCCGACAGCAAGGCGCTGGGTGACGGCCGCCTGCTCGTGCCCGAGCACGGCAACCACGTCCCGGACATCCTGGACGAGGCCCGCTGGGAGATGGACTTCCTGCTGAGCATGCAGGTGCCCAAGGGCGAGAAGCTGGCCGGCATGGCCCACCACAAGGTCCACGACAGCACCTGGTCCGGCCTGCCGCTGCGGGCCGACAAGAGCACCAACAAGCGCGAGCTGCACGCACCGTCCACCGCCGCCACCCTCAACCTGGCCGCCACCGCCGCCCAGGCCGCCCGGCTGTTCGAGCCGTATGACAAGGAGTTCTCGGCCAAGGCCCTGAAGGCCGCACGCGCCGCCTTCGACGCGGCGAAGGCCAACCCGAAGATGTTCGCCGACCCGGGCGACGCCACGGGTGGTGGCGCGTACAGCGACTACGACGTCAAGGACGAGTTCTACTGGGCCGCGTCCGAGCTGTTCATCACCACCGGTGACAAGGAGTACCGCCAGGAGGTGGAGAAGTCCTCGCTGCACAACGACAGTGAGGCGCTCTTCCCGGACGGCGGCATCTCCTGGCAGTCGGTCGGCGGGCTTGGCGCCCTGGACCTGGCCACCGTGCCGAACAAGCTGGGCGACGCCGGGGTCAAGGCCGCCCAGAAGGCGGTCACCGAGGCCGCCGACCGCTACGCCGCCGCCGCCGGCAAGGGCGGCTACGGCGTCCCGTACGCCCCCGGCGGCAGCTACGCGTGGGGATCCAACGGCCAGATCCTGAACAACATGGTCGTCCTCGCCACCGCCCACGACATCACCGGCAAGAACAAGTACCGCGACGCCGTCACCAGCGGCATGGACTACATCCTGGGCCGTAACCCGATGGGCATGTCGTATGTCACCGGCTACGGCGCTCGGTACGCGCACAACCAGCACCACCGCTTCTGGGCCCACGAGAAGGACGCCAAGCTGCCGCAGCCGGCCCCCGGTGCGGTGGCGGGCGGTCCGAACTCGTCGGTCGACGACCCGGTCGCCCAGACCAGGCTCAAGGGCTGCGCCCCGGCGAAGTGCTACGTGGACGACATCGAGTCCTGGTCCACCAACGAGATCACCATCAACTGGAACGCCCCGCTGGCGTGGGTCGCCTCCTACCTGGACGACCAGGCCTGACGCCGACACCGCGGCCTTGACGCGCCCCCTGTCACAGGGTTCTGGAATGCACAGAGCCTGACAGGGGGCTGGTGCGCCCGGGCATGCGGCTGAGGACGCCTGCCGCTCTGCGCGCTGATCTCCCCCACCGCGCCGCGGGCGACTGAGCGGAGACAGCAGTGACCGGCCGGGGGCCTCTCGCGTGGCGGAATGCCACGGAGGACGGCCACCGGCCGGTGTCTGTGCTCGGAACTGCCGGAACTACACCATCGGGTCGATGTCCGGCTTGCCCGTGCCGCCTGCCTGCTCGCTCTGCTCCTTGAGCTGGCGGGCCTTGTCCTTCAGACGCTGACGCTCCTGCGGGTCAGTGGCACGTTCCGCGGCCTGTTCCAGGTCCTGAGCCTTGGCACGCATCTGCTGGGCACGACCGGATTCGCCTGCAGCGCTCATGATCACTCCTTGGGTGATGAGGAAGAGCGGGCCCCATCAGAGAAACAGGCCTCGTCACTGTCTGCATCTCGATCAATCACCCACTGTTATCTATGCAGTTGGGGAGGGCCAACCGCCGCGCACGGGGGGGGTGAGCGGCATTGGGGCACTGCCGCAATGCCGGTCGGCGTGTCCCCGGGTGTCTCTCACTCGGTGCCGTACGTTCTGATTGGCCGCCGGCTCCCGCCCGTCGCCTCTTCTCCGGGAGCCGGTGGCCACCACCAACGCCAGTCGGGGAGATGCGTGACGGGCTGCTTCGTGGACATCATGGAGGCGGCGAAGGACCAGGGTCTCGGGGTCCAGGACGGCGCCCGGAGGCACCTGGGGTGACGGCTGCAAAAGGGGATGGCCTGGATGAACACATCCGAATCCTTTCGGGCCGGAGGCGATGTCCCCAGGACCTTCCAGCGCCGCGGGCTGCTGAATGAGCTGTCCGGGACGCTGGTCTCGCAGTCCCCGGTCGGGCTGGCTGTCATGGACACAGATCTGCGGTACCTGGCCGTCAACCCGGCGCTGGAGCGCATCAATGGCCTGTCGAACGAGGAGCATGTCGGCCGCACCGTCTCTGAGATCCTGCCGGGTGTGGACACCGGGGCCATCGAGTCCGCGCAGTGGCGGGTGCTGGAGACGGGAGTCCCGCTGCTGGATCAGAACGTCGTCGGCCGTACCTGGGCCGATGCGGGGCAGGATCATGCATGGTCGGTTTCCCTCTACCAGCTGCACGACTCTGTCGGCCGGGTGTGGGGAGTGGCCGCCTCGATCGCGGACGTCACCGAGCGGCACCGCCTGGCGACCGAAGCAGCCCGGGCCCGACGGCGCCTGGCCCTGATCGCCGATGCCTCGGCTCGCATCGGCACCGTGCTCGACGTGGACCAGACCGCACGCGAGCTGGCTGAGGTCACCGTGCCCGAGCTCGCCGACCTCGCGACGGTGGACGTCCTCGACACGATCCTGGCCTTCCACCGCGCTGCCGGGCCGGGCAGCGGACCGGAACTCTTCCGCGCCCTCGCCCTGGCCGCCGCCTACCCCTCCGAGGCCACCCGCGCCGCTGACCAGGTGGGCGACCTGGCCGCCTATGCCGCCGACCGCCTGGTCACCCAGTGCGTCCGCACCGGCAAACCGGTCCTGATACCCGATGTGAGCAACCGCGACCTGCCCCGTATAGCGCGCGATTCCGAGGCCGTGACGCTCCTGGCCCGCGCCGGCGTCCACTCCTACCTGGCTGTGCCGCTCACCGCCCGCGGCACAGTGCTAGGCGCCCTGGACCTCAAACGCGCACGTAACCCCCTGCCCTTCAACCATGACGACGCCGTGCTGGCCGGCGAGCTGGCCAACCGTGCCGCGGTGAGCATCGACAACGCCCGCTGGTACCAGAGCGTGCGCAACACCGCGGTGACCCTCCAGCGCAGCCTGCTGCCGGAGCACCCCTCGCACCTGGTCGGCCTGGAGACCGCCTCCCGCTACCAGCCCGCCCAGGCCACCACCGAAGTCGGCGGAGACTGGTTCGACATCATCCCCCTGAGCGGCGACAAGACCGCCCTGGTCGTGGGGGACGTGATGGGCAGCGGCATCGACGCCGCCGCCACCATGGGCCGACTGCGCACCGCCACCTGCACCCTGGCCGAACTCGACTTCGACCCCGCCCAGGTGCTCCAGCACCTGGACAGGATCACCAGCGGCCTGGAGCACTACATCGCCACCTGCCTCTACGCCGTCTACGACCCCCACCACGCCGAGTGCCGCATCGCGAACGCGGGCCACCTGCCCCCCGTCCTGGTCCACACCGGCCGACCCGCCGAGCTGCTCGACCTGTGCCCCGGCGCGCCGCTGGGTGTCGGCGGTGTCACCTTCCACAGCAGCACGGTCGATCTCGGTCCCGGCGACGATCTGGTCCTCTACACCGACGGCCTGGTCGAAACGCGCCACCATTCCATCGACGACCGCCTCGATACCCTCCTCCGCCTGCTGGACGGCTCCGAGCACCGCGCCGTGGAAGAAACCTGTGACCTGCTCCTGCACGCCCTGCGGAACCCCGGCGACCACGACGACGTCGCCCTGCTCATCGCCCGGGTCCGCCCCGCCCAGCCCTGACTAGTGAGCGGCAGCCTTCGACAGGCGCCGGGCCGCCAGCTCCGCGTACACCGCGGCGCCGTCCGGCAGCACCGCGTCGTCGAAGACCGCGAGCGGCGAGTGGTTGTTGGGGGAGCGTTCGGGGTCGGCGCCCGGCGGCGGCGAGCCCAGCGTCAGCATGACGCCCGGCACCTCAGCGATCACCCGCGAGAAGTCCTCCGAGCCGTGCAGAGGCTGCTTCATCGGCGCGTAGAACTCCTCACCCAGCGCCTCCCGCACCGCGTTCGCAGCGAAGTCCGCCTCCGCGTGGTCGTTGACCGTCACCGGGTACTGCTCGACGAACTCCGCGTCCACGGTGACCCCGAAGGCGTGTGCGATGCCGCGGCAGACCTCGACCGTGCCGTCCTTCACCGTGGCCTGCGCGGCAGGCGAGAAGCTGCGCACGGTTGCGTGGAACACCGCGTTGTCCGGTATGACGTTCTGCGCGGTGCCGGCGTGGAAGGTGCCCACCGTCAGTACCACCGGGTCGAAGATGTCGAAGGTCCGGGTGATCCAGGCCTGGAGCGCGGTGACCATGGCGCAGGCCGCCTGCACCGGGTCCTTGGCGCGGTGCGGCATCGAACCGTGCCCCCCGGCGCCTTTGACCGTCACCCGCAGCACGTTGGAGGCGGCGAGCGCCGGACCGCCGCGCGTGCCGAAGACGCCGCTGTCCAGGCCGGCCGACATCACATGGATCGCGTACGCCGCGTCCGGCTTCCGGCCGGACGCGTCCAGCACGCCCTCCGCCAGCATCTGCCCGGCGCCGTCGTACCCCTCCTCGCCGGGCTGGAACATGAACACCACATCGCCGGCGAGCTGATCGCGGTGCGCGGAGAGCAGCTTCGCGGCGCCGGTGAGCATCGTGGTGTGCAGGTCGTGGCCGCAGGCGTGCATCCGTCCGGTGTCGGAGGCGAAGTCCAGACCGGTCCGTTCGGCGACCGGCAGACCGTCCATGTCGCCGCGCAGCAGCACTGTCGGGCCGGGGCGGGAACCGCGCAGCACCGCCGTCACCGAGCTGAGGCCGCTGCCCGTGCTGATCTCCAGTGGCAGCCCGTCAAGCGCCGCCAGGACCGTCTCCTGGGTGCGCGGCAGGTTCAGGCCGACCTCGGGAATGCGGTGCAGCGTGCGCCGGAGCTGTACCAGGTCGCCGGAGAGGGCACGGGCGTCGTCCCGCAGATTCATCGGTACTCCTTCGTGAAATGGGGCAGGTGGTGGGGGTGCTTCGGCCGTACGTCAGCAGTCCGCCGCGGGCGGGACACGACGTACGGCCAGATCTGTCGGACGTCAGGAGTCCGTGCGCTGCGGCAGCCGGACGAGAAATGTCGCGAGGAAGGCGATCGTGGCGGCCGCAGCGGCCCACCACGGCACCGCCGCGAGGTGCCCGGTCTTGCCCAGCCACTCCGCCAGCAGCGGGAACGTACCGCCGAAGAGGCCGACGCCCACCGTGAACGGCACGCCCATCGCGACGGTGCGCACCGCCACCGGGAACAGCTGGGCGAAGAGCACGTTGGTCACGCCGAGCGGTGTCGCGACCAGCAGCAGATAGACCGTGGTCACCAGCCACATCGGCATCGTCCCGTGTGCCAGAGCCAGCATCAGCGGAACGGTGCCGAGCGCCAGTAGACCGAGCCCCACGCGGATGGCCTTCAGCTCGCCCACCCGGTCGGCGGTCCGCCCGGCAAAGACCATCGCGCCGATCAGCACGACCAGCGGCAGCAGCATCGCGGCGGCCGAATCTGCGCCGGAGGCCGCGCCGACCTTCTCGGCGTACTGCGGGAGGTAGGTGGTGCCGTAGTAGTACCCGACGGTGATGCCCAGCGTGAGGAGGAAGACCGCAAGCATGTTGCGGGCGTTCGCCTTGTACAGCGCGAAGCGCTCGGCGCGCGTGGTGGTCGACTTCTGCTCGGCGAACGCCTCGCTCTCCTCGGCGCTGCGCCGGATCCACAGCGCGAGCAGGCCCAGCGCCGCCGCCACCAGGAAGCCGATCCGCCAGCCGCCGCCGGCCACGCCGTCTTTGCCGAGGGTGGCCAGCAGCACGGCCAGCACGCCGAAGGACAGGATGTTGCCGACGATCACGCCGGAGTAGGAGATCGCGCTGTAGAGGAAGCGCAGTCGGCCGGGCGCGGTCTCGGTGACATACGCGGCCGCCGCCGGATTCTCGCCGCCCATCGACAGGCCCTGCACCAGGCGGAGCAGCAGGAGCAGCACCGGCGCCCCGACACCGATCATGGCGGCCGTCGGCAGGGCCGCGATCAGCACGCTCGCGCCGGAGATGATCGCCATGCTGAGCGTCAGCCCGAAACGGCGGCCGCGGGTGTCGCTGAGCCGCCCCATCACGTACGAGCCGAAGGGCCGTACGACGAAACCGACCGCGAAGCCCAGATAGGCCGCCATCAACTTGGTCACCGGATCGTCGCCCGGGAACAGCTGTGAGGCGAAATACGGCGCCAGTACGGCGTAGATCGCCCAGTCGAAGGACTCGACCACGCCGCCGACGGTGGCGGCGAGCAACGCCTTGCGCCCGTTGTCGGTCCCGCCGCGGACCGATCGGACGGCCGGTGCCGCCACTGTTGATGTCATCGCCAACCTCTTCCCGTAGGCCAGGGTCCGAGCCCGGTTTCCGGCGTTGCCTGGATGGGACGCAACTCTGGACATCGGTCGGTCATCGGCACATTGATTACCCTTATCGGGTAGGAAAGCTTCACCGGGACGGGTTGATATGCAGGAAAGTGCTTCTTCAAGGGGTGCCAAAGTCGCCAACGGTCTGAGCGACCTCAGCGACCTCAGCGACCTCGACGCTCAGCTGATCCACGCGCTGCAGATCGCGCCGCGCGCCTCATGGCAGACCGTCGCGCCCGTCCTCGGCATTGACCCGGTCACCGCCGCGCGCCGCTGGAGCCGGCTGCAACGCTCCGGGCTCGCCTGGGTCACCGGCTATCCGGGACGCCGGCTGCTGGAGCGGATGTGCGTCGCGTTCGTCGAGGTCGACTGCATGGCCGGCAGCGTCGACACGGTGACCGAAACCCTCGTACGCATGCCGCAGGTCGCCACCGTCGAGCACATGGCCGGCGGCCGGGACCTCGTCGTCACCGTCTTCGTACCCAGCCTCGGCGACCTCTCCGCGCTGCTGCTGCGCCGCATCGCCGACCTGCCCGGCGTCACCGCCACCCGCGCCGCCATCGCCACCCGGGTCTACGGCGAGGGCAGCCGCTGGCGGCTGCGCGCACTGGACGCCCGGCAGAGCGAGGCACTGCGTACCGCGGAGGCGCCGCAGTCGGCCGGTGCGCCGCTGGACGCCCAGGACCGCGCGCTGGTCACCGCGGTCTCCTCCGACGGGCGGGGGAGTGCGGTGGAGATCGGGCGTACGGTCGGACTGAGCGCGCCCACGGTGCGCCGCCGCCTCGGCCGGCTCATCGCCGACCATGATGTCGCGCTGCGCTGCGAAGTGGCGCGTGAGCTCACCGAGTGGCCGGTCTCCTCGACCCTGTGGGCGAGCGTGCCCGCCACACACCACGCCGATACCGTGCGCGTCCTGCTCACCCTCCCCGAGGTGCGGCTGTGCGCCGCGGTGACCGGCCCGCAGAACCTTCTCTTCACGCTGTGGCTGCACTCCATCCAGGACGTCCAGCGTCTGGAGACCCAACTCGGCGAACGCCTCCCGCAACTCCGCCTGCACGACCGCGCGATCGTCCTGAAGCAGTCCAAGCTGATGGGCCGCGTACTCGACGACCGCGGCCGCGCGATCGATGTCGTACCGGTGGATCCTTGGGCAGGCTGACGACAGATTCAGGTCCTGCGTGGTGTCCCGGCTGAGATTGATGCTTGGTTCGCCGAGGTTCTCCTCCAGATCCAGATGCGCGAGCAACCCCATCCCGGGCGTGGAGCGGTACGGCGAGCGGCGCGGCGGCCAGGCCGGCGCGATCTGGCGACCGGTCTGGCCTGCGGGTGCCGATTAATCATCCGGCCTGGTCAAGCGGTAGGTCGGTACTCGTGGAGGGTTCCGCCGAGCCGGTCTCGTCGACGAACTTCCAGGTGTCTGACGTGTGTGTGCTGGCACGTTGATCGGTTCGGGTGGTGGGCGAAGCGGCGCGGCTTGCTTCAGGGTTCGGTGCGGCCGGTGCCCGTTATAGAACGTCGCGAACTCGCGCAGCGCGTGGAGGAGGGGGCGCTGGTTCCAGATCAGGGTGCGGCCCAGAAGCTCGCGCCGGCAGGTCTGTATCCACTGCTCAATGATCGAGTTCATGCGGGGATCGAGTTCATGCGGGGCACGTGGATGCCACACTTGATGACCGCCAGTCCGGCACCGATCAGGACCGCGTCGAAGACTGCGGTGAACTTGAAATCTCGGTCGCGGATCAGGAAGTTGACCCTGCTGCCCACATCCTCCAAGTCCATGATGAGGTTGCGCCCGCGCTGCGTGACCCAGGCGGCGGTGGGGTGGGCGGTGGCAACAAGCCAGCATTCACGCCGGGCGACCGGTTCCTGCTCGCCGGGCTGCTCCACCACCTGCCGATGGACAAGCTTCGACGGCCTCACGACAGACAAAGAAACGCTGCGTCGGGCTGAGCAGGCGATCACCGAGACCGCTCGCATCCATAAGGCGCAACAGCGGACCGAGTTCGAAGACCGTGGAGTCGTGGCCGAGCAGGCCCTGGAGCAGTTCCTTGCGTACGGCGGCAGGCTCAACCCGCGTGCCTGGATGAAGCGTTGGGCTCGGCGGCTCAGGTTTCCGGCGCTCGCGGTGTGGGTGCGGCATGCATGGCCACGTAGGGACGCTACGTGCGGAGAGGCACTTGGCGGAAGCGGGTGCCTGTGTCTGAACCTCGCGCGGCTGATAGCGATTTACTTCTCCTGCGCATCACGCCGCGTAAGCCTGGGATCGTAGAATCGGTGGCCATCGTGAAGTGAGGGGGCGGATGTGAGTGGGACTTCTATGGCTTCGGACGACATGTTCTCGTCGGTCAGAGAGCACTTGCGGGACCCCTCGTACGACTTCGATGTGGGGCCTGGCTGGCGGCCGTTGGTGCTGGAGTGCCATCAGGCAGTAGTCGCAGAGTTCCCTGAGTATGAGCTTCTGGCTGTGAAGCAGAAGTGGGGGGCTTTGTCTTTCCAGGCGTTTCCGCGGCCTTGGCAGCCCGGAGGCAACTGGACCAATGACGAGTCCGCACGGCTTCACTCTGTGACGGGTGCCTTCGCCGATCGCAGCGAGGTTGTCTGTGAACGGTGCGGTGCGGATGGTGCCCTGCGAGAGGGCAGGCGGATCCACCTGGTGCTATGTGAGACATGCGAGACGATCGTTCCGGAGCATGGCCGCCTCTGAGCGGCGCGGAGTGCTTGCCGGCGCGCGAACCAGAGAAAGCCGTACTCCTGACCAGTGGGGATACACGCTGACCGCTTGATCACTGGGCTGTCTTACGAACAGACTGCACCGGTGAGCTCCGACCTGCCTGCCTTCCGCTACCACTCCGATCCACTCGCCAGCGGGTCCATCCGTGAGAGCGTCGAGACCTGCGCGTGCTGTAGCCGTGCCACGGGATGGATCTACACCGCGACCTTCTACACCGCCCAAGAGGTCAGCGGACGCTTCTGCCCCTGGTGCATCGCCGACGGCAGCGCGGCCGAACGGTTCGCCGGCGAGTTCATGGACTCCTACGGACTCGACGGTGTCAGCGAGGAGATCCTGCACGAGGTCACCCGCCGCACCCCCGGCTTCGACTCCTGGCAGGATCCGCACTGGCTTGTCCACTGCCACGACGCAGCCGCCTTCATCGGAGAGGTCGGCTACAGCGAACTGGCAGCCCAGCCCGAGGCTCTCGACCAACTCAGGCACGACCTGCGCATCGGCGGATGGCACAACGCAGCCCAACTCGAGCAGTTCCTCAGCCACCTCGGCCAAGGCGCCACCGCGATGCTCTTCCGCTGCACCGCCTGCGGCACCCACCTCGCCTACGTCGACTCCTCATAACGGCCATTGCGCTAGGGGTCAGTCCCACCAGAAGTGCCAGCTGTTCATGCCGACAATGCGTTCTGCATAGGCGGCGAGGGTGTAGGGGTTGGAGCCTTGCCAGATGTTGTCCGGGCAGAAGGCGAAGTGTTCGGCGGCGACCTGGAGGGCGCCCTGCGCGCTCGTCGGCGGTGCCGCGATGCTGAGGTGAAGGGTGTCGAAGCCGACGGCTACGACGCGCGCGCCGAAGCGACGTTCCCAGTCGCGCACGACAGCGGAGAACTTGGCCGTGTCATTGTCGTAGTTGACGGGGCCGTCCCAGCCGACGGCCGTCAACGCGTCCGCGCCGCAGGCAGCGACCTCGTGCGGGCCTTGATCGCGAGGGTCAGTCTGTCCCCCTGCTCCTTGGGGAAGTGCTTCTCCATCAACTGCTGCGCCTTGGCCGACTGTGAGTCTCCTCCGGAGAAGTCGTTGTCGGGGGCGGCACCGTAGCCGAAGCCGGCGAACGCCACGGCGATCACACCGACGATCCAGATCAGCAGGACCAGGCGGCGGCGCCGGAAACAGAAGCGGCCAAGGCCCGCCAGTGTCCCGCCCGTGGGGGCGGGTTCGGTTGCCGTCATCGTTTCCGCGGGTCCCTGTCCCGCTCTCACGCGGACGCGCGGAGGTGGGCGGGGCGGTCAGCCGGTGCGGCGGGAGCGGGCCAGGGCCAGCCGGCCGAGGACCACGGCGGTCAGCCCCAGTACCAGCGCCACCGCGCCACCGATCACTCCGTTGCCGGTGCCGGGACCGCCGTCGGCGAGGGCCAGGTTCACCACGCCGACGGCCATGCCGATCAGCCCCGCCCCCAAGGCCACGACGGCCCCCCTTTTCCCGTTGCCGTTGCCGATCCGGCCGGCCGAGCGGGACAGGGCCAGCCCGCCGATGACCACGCCGGCCAGCGCCACCAGCGCGGCTGCGGTGCCCACGAGCCGCCCGGCGGTCAGGTCATAGGCATCGACGGCGAGCGGCTGGACCGCGGAGTGCGCGGCCGCGGGTGCGGCAAGCACGTGACGGACGGACATGTGGTGCTCCTTCTCCTCGTACGACTCCTGCTCCTGGATGTCGCCCGATCCTGTCCGCCGGACCTGCCTCCGGTCGTCCCGCACACGGACGCACTTCGCGCTGCCGCCAGTGGCGTACGCGGCTACCGCGGACGCGGCAGGAGCCGCGCGGGTACCGCCGACGCGGTAGCCGGTCGGTCGTCCACGAGCCGGACTCGCCCGCGGCGACGTCTGGCTAGGGTGCGCGCATGGGCAAACGACGGTTCGGTCTACCGGCTGCTGTCGCGGACGGGTTGATCGCTGTAGGCGTGGCGGCGCTGATGCTGGGCGACGGGTGGTCCGGGGAGCACCCTGGCACGGGGCCCGGCCTGCTCGGCTACGCGCTGCTCGCGGTCGGCGGCCTGGCGCTGGCGGCGCGCCGCAGGGCTCCGGTCGCCGTCCTGGCTGTCACCGGGTTGTGCGCGGTGGGCTACGAGGCGGCCGGGTTCGACGTGCTCACCGTCGCGTACCTGGTCGCGGTGTACGGCGCGGTGCGGGCCGGGCACCGCGTCCTGGCGGTGACGGCGTCCGCGACCCTGCTGGTGGCTCTGCAGCTCACGGCCCTGGTCTTCCGCGACGGGCCCGTGGGCGAGGTGTCGGTGCAGGCCCGCGGCACCCTGGAACTCGCCTGGCTCATCGCCTCCTTCGCCGCTGGGGAGGCGGTACGGCAGGCGGAGCAGCGGGCGGAGGAGGCCGAGCGCACCCGCGAGGAGACCGCGCGGCGCCGTGCCGACGAGGAACGGCTGCGCATCGCCCGGGAACTGCACGACTCACTCACCCACCAGATCTCCGTCATCAAGGTGCAGTCCGAAGTCGCCGTCCACGTGGCCCGCAGACGCGGCGAGAAGGTGCCCGAGGCGCTGCTGGCGATCCAGGAGGCCGGACGGGAGGCGAGCCGGGAGCTGCGCGCGACCCTGGAGGCGCTGCGCAACGACGACACGGCCCCGCCGCGCGGGCTCGCCGACGTACCGGAACTGGTGGAGTGGGTCGGCAGGACCGGTCTGGAGGCGACGCTGACGATCGAGGGGCAGCGGCACGACGTGCCGGCCGCGGTGGGCCGGACCGCCTACCGGATCGTCCAGGAGTCGTTGACCAACATCGTCCGGCACGCCGCCGCCACCACGGCATCGGTCCGGATCGACTACCGGCCCGACGCCCTCGCGCTCCGCATCGACGACGACGGCAAGGCCACGCCGGGCACCACCCCCGTGCCCGGCGTCGGGCTGCTCGGCATGCGCGAACGCGTCACCGCCCTCGGCGGCCTCCTGCGCGCCGAACCGCGCGGCGAGGGCGGCTTCACCGTCCGGGCCGAACTCCCCGTGGAGCGAACGTCGTGATCCGTGTCCTGCTGGTCGACGACCAGCCGCTCATCCGCAGCGGATTCCGCGCACTCCTCGACCTCGAGGACGACATCGAGGTGGTGGCCGAGGCCGCCGACGGCAAGGAGGGCCTGGAGCTCGCCGGGGAACACCTGCCCGACGTCGCGCTCATCGACATCCAGATGCCGGTCGTCGACGGCATCGAGGCGACCCGGCGCATCGCCGCGGACCCGGCCCTGGCCGGGGTGCACGTCGTCATCCTGACCAACTACGGCATGGACGAGTACGTCTTCGACGCGCTGCGCGCCGGCGCCGCGGGATTCCTCGTCAAGGACATCGTCCCGGACGACTTCCTGCACGCCGTCCGCGTGGCCGCACGCGGCGACGCCCTGCTCGCCCCCTCGATCACCCGCAAGCTGATCGACAGGTACGTGTCCCAGCCGCTCGACACCGGCGCCGGGGCGGGGCTCGAAGAGCTGACCGGCCGCGAACGCGAGGCCGTCGCCCTCGTCGCGCGGGGCCTGTCCAACGACGAGATCGCCGGCCGGATGGTGATCAGCCCGATGACCGTGAAAACCCACATCAACCGGGCGATGACGAAACTCCACGCCCGCGACCGAGCACAACTCGTGGTCCTCGCCTATGAATCCGGCCTGGTCACCCCACGCACATCCTGACACTCACGGGCCGCCCGCTTCGCTGCGGATCTGACGGACGTGCTCAGCC
Organism: Streptomyces antnestii; assembly: GCF_004005495.1. Taxonomy (GTDB): domain Bacteria; phylum Actinomycetota; class Actinomycetes; order Streptomycetales; family Streptomycetaceae; genus Streptomyces; species Streptomyces antnestii. The sequence goes on along the minus strand of NZ_RZYA01000008.1, from coordinate 249,902 downwards.
TCCGGTGCCGGCATCCTCGTCGAGGCCGGGGGCGCGCCCGGGTACGTCGAGGTTGCGGTGCTTGAGCGGGCAGAGCCGGGTGATGTCCTCGGCCGGGTTCGGTTCGGCCCTCTCCGTGCCACAACATGCCCGTAGGTGCTGTAAACAGCGGTCAGCAGGGGGCGGAGCACTCGCGAGAAAACCCTCCGGGTGAACCACTCCAGGTGGCAGCGGACGTCGAGAAAAATGAAGCCCGGCGGCACGATCTCCCGTTTGCCCGCGCGGGACTTGGGATCACCAATCATCCGGCGGCCGTGTTCGACTCCGGAGCGGCCTGCCGTACCCGTACCCGTACCGAGCCGGTGTCAGGTCGATGTCCGCTCGGCGCAGCTCGGCCAGTTCCTCCGGGCGCATGGAGGCGAAGACACCGAGGAGGACAATCAGCCGCACTCACAGCGTGGTCGTCCGACAGCGAGTACTGAATTGTCAGTGCCGTATCGCACTATCACCTCCATGACCACAGTGCATGGAGTCTCACGAGCACACCTCACTCCAGGCCGTCTACCGCCCGGTCCGCGCCCGCCTCGAAGGCCTCAACGACGGTGAGGTACTTCCGTACCCCGCCGCCGATCGCGCGGCGCGCATCGCCGAGAGGCGCGCGCGAGGCCGTCGTTTGGACGACGCCCGCCACGACCCGCGCGCCCTGGGCTACGCCCGCCGCGTGCTGTCGGGCAACCCGTGCGTTCTGCCTGGTGCTGGTCTCGCGCGGCCCGGCCTGTTCTTGCAGCGATACCTACGTGGTCGTGACGCGCAGGTGCCGCTGCGTGGTCAGAGGGTCTCCAAAGCCTGGAGGGACTCGACGAGAGCGCGGGCTTCGGTGCACAGCGGTTCGAGCTGGTCGATAAGACTCTGCCGGACCTGGTTCTCCGGATTCGTGATGCGCTCGCTGACGCGATCGCGGGACTGTTCGAGCTGCTCCCGGTATTGCGCCAGATTATCCATCAGATGATCGACGGCATCGGTTCCCTGAACACTCGTTGCCAGTGTGAACTGCTCCTTGACTGCATCGACTTCAGCGTCGATCGCGCTGATCCACTCGTCCTGGAGGACTTGCAGGGAACTGATCCGGCTCTTCCGGCGCTGAACTCCCAGGAAGACCAGAGCGGCGACCCCTGCGACAAGACCGGCGGGCGGGAAGAGTGTGCCGGCCGCGGCCAGGCCGTAGAGCCAGCCCCCGCTGGCTGCGACGGGTGTGACGATGCCGACCAGCGCCGCCGCCCGCTGTACCACGTCGTGCCGGGTGGTCGAACGCCGACTCTGCTGGGGAACCGCGAGGCTGTTCACGTCAAGGGTGAAGTCCGGAAGCCGTCCCGCGAGATCCTTGTCGCCGAAAACCTGGTCCACTGCCTGGACCAGGTCCTTCTTGAATCCCTCGAACTCCTCGGTCCACAGCGTCGCCGGACCGGCAGGCCCTTCGATCCAGGTACGGAGCGCCTGGGCCTTCGACACCTGAATCTGGTTCGCCTTGGTAGGCCTGTTGAGGTCCGTGGCCCTGATGACCTCGTCCAGCTCGGCATGCAGATGGGCGGACAAGCGGGTGAAGGGGCGAACGGTCCGCGCGATGCGGTTGTGGAGTTTGCGCTCAAGGTCCTCGCGCATGCGCGGCAATCCAGTGTCGAGGAGCTCCAGCCGCTGCTGCTCACTCTTCAGCAATTCCTTGAGCTCATCGATCTCAAGGCGTTCGTTGCGCAGCCGCACGGCCAGCGCCTGGTGCCGCGGGGCCACGAGGATCCGGGCCTCCGTCGCCACCGCGGCGATGTGCCGGGCACCGGTTCCAGTACTGATCAGGTCCTCGATCGCCTGGCGCAGTGTCTCCATACGACTTTCGGCGCGCTGTCGCTGTGCTGCGACCTCCGCTTCCTCTGCGCTGAGTTTGTCCGCACGTGCTTCCAGAGCGGGGGAGACAGGCAGGAAGCCTTCACCGATGAAGCCGAGATCCGGCCGGTCGTTCGGCAGCGTGAAATTGTCCCGCAGGTAAGTGTTGTTGCGGGCGATCGTCGCCCTCCACTCCGGGATGTTCCGGAGGTCGAGATTGGCTGCCGCGTCGATGGCGGTGACCACCCACACCACCCTCTTCCCCGACAACAGGTAGTGGTCGTACAGGAAGCGGATCAGGTCAAGGTCACGCTCTGAGAGGGTGCGGCTGGCATGCGACACGTACATGAAACAGTCCGCGTCGGCCATCGCGGCCCGAACGATCATGTCGTGAACCGGATTCGGGGACCCATAACCAGGCAGGTCGTAGAGCTTGGCCGGAAGCTTGGCGCCGGCGAGCAAGATCTCGAGTTCGGCCACCTCACGTCCGCGGTGAGGCCTGAGCCGATCGGTCACATCCGCATCCTGCATCGCATACGCCGCAACCACAGAGGGGGCCGGGGAGTTCCCCACCTCCTCCCACCTGTCCTCGCCGGAATCGGTGAAGCGCACCCGCAGATGGCCACTGCCCGAAGCATCGAAGCTGGACTGGTCGTCCACCGGAACCACACTGGCGGGGCACGCGGTGGTGGGAACGGGGGATGAAGGCAGAAGGCCCACGAACTTGTCCGCCGTGTGACCGTCGGCGGTCGGTACCTCGACCAGCTCAAGCCCGCCCTGCAGGCCACTGAGAAGGAAGCTCTTGCCGGACGAGAAGGCACCCAGCAACGCCACGTTGATCAGGGTCGAGGCCGCACGTGTCCTCAGCCGTCTCATCGTGCCCGCATCACCGAGGACCTCCTCCGGCCATTCCGCCGGAGTCTCAGGAGCCGCTGACGCGGCGCGAAGCCACGCCTCGCACCGATCAAGAACAGCGCGCAGCTCGTTACGTACTTCGTCCACGTCCCTTGGCACAGTCACGGCACAGGTATAGCCCAGGTTGGCGAGGTGGCGTGAGCAGTCACGAAACTCCGCAGGTGGAGGCGAGGCCAGCGGGTGGTGCGTGATTGCGGAACACTCGTCAATTCCGCTGTTCCGGGGCATCTGTTCGGGGGCATCGACACTGCGAGGTGGGCGGTCTGTCCGGGACGAGATCAGCGCGATCGTGGTCGGCCATCGAGTATCCGGTGATCTCGCGAGTGGCCAGGTCCAGCCACGAGGCGAGGCAGAGCCAGCAGCCAGCCACTGGGCGTAGGGATGTAAGTGATGTCCCCAATGTACTTCGTTCCGGGGCTGGCGGTGGCGAAGTCCCGGCCGATCAGGTCCGGCGACGGGGCAGCCAGGGTGTGCATCACAGTCACCGGGTGATTCCGGCTGTGGCGTGCTCAGCTGACGGCAGGGAGTTGGCGGGCGAAGCGGCGGACGGCGTCGGTGAAGGCATCGGGGTCGTCGAAGTTCGCGAGGTGCCGTGCCCGCGGGATCAATTCGACGCGAGCGTGCGGATGCGCGCGGGCGAAGTCCGCCTCCTCGGCTCGGAAGACGGCGTCCTTCTCGCCGTTCAGGATGAGGACCGGAGCCTTCACACGACGCATCGCACCCGCGTCGAAGCGTCCGAGTACCTCGTCCCAGGCTGCCGGCAGGGTATGGAAGGCGTAGCCGGAACGGATGGTCGCCTCCACCACTTTCCGCGGGTAGAGCCGCCGCAGCAACCGGTCGTTCCACCGGGCCAGGCGATCCGCAGGTATACGAGGGACCAGCCTGGCGACCCACCGATAGGGCGCTGCCCGGAGGCCGCGGGTGGAGGCACTGGCTCCCGCGAGGATCAGCCCACGCAGTTGTTCCGGACAGCGCCGCGCGAATTCCAGCGAGGCATATCCGCCGAGCGAGTGCCCGACGACCAGAGCCGGCCCACGGTCGAGCGAGTCCACGGCGGAGGCGATGATCTCCGTCGCAGTGCTCAGGCTCCAGGGCTGAGTCGAGCGCTCCCCGTGGCCGGGAAGGTCGACGGCTACTACCGGGAACTCGTCCCGGAGTGCGGCAAGCTGCATGCTCCACTGTCCCGCGCTGAAGCGCGTCCCGTGAACGAAGACTATGGGCACTGCATCCGCTGCCGTCATCAGTCCCCCCCCAGGTGACACCGTCCTCAAGCCGACTCTACCGGCGGGACCTTCCTCGCGATCAAGGGAGATGCCAGAAGGGCCAACTGTGTGGCGCTCAGTCACATGTCTGCGGAGAGGCCACAACAGACGACCTGCTGAAGGAGCACCCGGACCTGGCGCCGTGGCGACCGGCCGTGGCGACCGGCCGTGGGAATCACGCCGCAGCTCACCGACGCCGAGCTGGTCACCCTCGCAATGATGCAGGCCATGCTCGGAACTGGCCCTGCAGGGCACTCAGTTGCTACGGCCGACCCGCAAGGGCGAACGGCAGCGGCCCGGCGGATCCCTCACCTCGTTGCTGGACACGGCGATGAGGCCCAGGGCTTCGGGCAGGTCGAGGCCGTTGATGTACTCGCCGGTGATGAACCTGTGGACCCTCGTGCCCTTGAGGCCGGCCCGGACGAAGTCCCGGGCGGGGTCCGAGGCCGCGTCCCGGGCGCGTTCGTCCAGAACCGGGCGTCCGGGCCGTAGCGGTCCAGCAGGAACCATGCGTCGGCCGGCAGGACGCCGCGCTCCGGCCGGCTCCGCACGGGCCGGTCGTCACACCACTACTCCGCCATGACGGCGAGGGCGGCGGTGCAGCGGCGTCAGGCAGTCGATATGCCGGTCAGGTCTCGATCACGGCATCGCAGTCGGGGCAGATCACAGATGCGTACTCCGCGGGGTACCAGGGCTCCCCAGGGCGCTCGGTGGGCTTCCAGCGGGCCGTCGCCATGGCGAAGGTGTCCTTGCCGCAGAGGGTCCGTGGTCCCGAGACGGCGGGCACCCCAGGGGCGGCGGGGGCCGCGTGCACCCTGTGGACGGGCCGCTCTTCACTACCCGGTACACCCGGGGAGGAAGGCGTGGCCACCGCCTTGTCGAGCTCGTACACGACGACGATGCCGCTCATGCTTCAAGCGTAGTAGGTGGTCGCGTGGCCGAACCAACCGCAGCCTCGAGCCGGATGGCTGTGATCGGCGTGAGAGTACGGCGGGAGCAAGGAGACGGCGTTACCGCGGTGGCCATCGGATGCTCCTGTCAGGCCTCCCCGGCATAGCGCAGCGACCGCGTATCGGGCCCGATGATCCGCGCCCGATCCGCGCCCTGTGTTTTCTGATCCTCAGCACCACCGAACGGTCGGCGATGCGTGAGTTCGGCAGGGCCGATCCGAGCGCGGTGCGGACCGTCTCGGGTCCGGGCCGCGTCGCAGAGGAACACGTCGTGGGCCGGGCCCGGCCCTCCCACGCGGCGTGCAGAAGCGCTTCGAGCTCGGGCTGGGTAACCGGTCGAGGGGCGGAGTAGGGGTGGGCCGGCGCCTCGTCGGCGACGTGGGCAGGTCGGCCTTGCCGACCTCCGGGTCGCGCAGGCCGGTCGGCACGCCGAGTCGGGTGCCGGCCTCCAGGGCCTCCTGGCCATCGGCGGAATACCCGGCAAACCGGCACTCCTCACACGACTCACACGCAAACCAGCTCCTGCATCTGGCTGATTTCGATCGATCACTCGCCGGCTCTTGACGCCCACGTTTCGGCAGAGCAACATCCTCCCGCACTTAGTGAGAGAACTTATCAGAGAATGAGAAGGAGATGGGATGCGGGTAGGCATTTTGGGCTTGGGTGAAGCGGGTGCGCTGTATGCGACCGGGTTCGCGGAACACGGCTGGGAGGTGATCGGGTTCGACCCGGGGGACGTACCCACCCCGGCCGGTGCCGAGCGCGCGGACACGGCCGGCGAAGCGGTCCAGGACTGCGACCTGGTGCTGAGCCTCACGGGGGCGAAGGCGGCGGAGGCCGTCGCGCGGGAGGTCGCCGGGCAGCTGAAGGCGACGGCGGTGTACGCGGACATGAACGCGGGCGCGCCCGAACTGAAGCGGCAGATCGCCACGACCGTCGCCCGTACCTCGCAGGCAGTCTTCGCGGACGTCGCGGTCATCGGATCCGTACCGAAGTACCGCCATCGCACCGCTCTGGTGGCGAGCGGATCCGGAGCCTCCGCCATCGCCGACCATTTCGGGACACTGGGCGCCCAAGTGGAGAACCTCGGGGCCGAGCCCGGCGCGGCGTCCTTGCGCAAGCTGCTGCGCAGTCTGTTCATGAAGGGCCTCGGCGCCGTCATCGTCGAGGCCGTCGACGCGGGCCGGGCGGCCGGCGACGAAGTGTGGGTGCGCGAACAGATCGCCAAGGAACTCGTCGACGGGGAGAGCGCGCTGGAGCGCCTGTACGAGGGGACGTTCAAGCACGCCGACCGGCGCGGCCGAGAGGTCGCCGCAGCCGCCCAACTGGTGGCGGAACTCGGCCTCGACGCAGGCCTTGCTCGCGAGATCAGCCAGTTGCACTTCCTGGCCGGACGCACGGAGGGCCTGCGCGACACCAGCCGGGTTACGCCTGAGCTCGTGACTGCGTACCAGGGCCTGCCCACGGCGAACATTGGCGACGCCACCGAGCGGCTCGGACTGCTCGACTCCGGGATCAGCGCGCTGTGGCCGGGTGCCCGGGCGGTGGGCCGCGCATTGACGGTGTGGACGCGGGCCGGTGACAATCAGGCCCTCCACCAGGCCATCAAGCGCGCCGAACCCGGCGACGTCCTGGTCGTCAACGGTGAGGGCGACGTGTCCCGCGCACTCATCGGCGAGCTGATCGCCGAGCGCGCCCGGGCCGCCGGCGTGGTCGGCATCGTGCTGGACGGCGCCGCCCGCGACGTCGAGACCCTCGCCGAGATGGGCTTCCCGGTGTGGGCCCGCGCCGTCACCCCGGCCGGCCCCTACAAGTTCGGCCCCGGCAGGGTCGGGGTCCCGGTGGCCGTCGGCGGAGTCGTCTGCCGGACCGGCGACCTGGTCGCCGCGGACGGGGACGGGGTCGCGATCGTCCCCGCCGACCGCGCGGCGGTCGTACTCGCCGCCGCCCGCGAGGTGGAGGCCGAGGAAGCACGGCGGCGCGCCGACATCCGCGCCGCGGCCACCACCGTCATGCCAGGAGGAGCATCGTGACCGCCGTCTGGGCGCTGGGCTGCTACATAGCGGCCATCATCGTGTGGAACGCCGTGCTCAAGCGCAACATCGGCGAGGCTCTGATCGTCGGCTTCCTGGTCACCGGTCTGTTCGCCGGCGGCGGCATCGGGCACGCCATGTGGGCCGGATTCGCCGAGGCCATGCAGGAGGAGGTCACGTTCGCGGCTCTCGCGTTCGTGTTCATGAGCTACCTCCTCGCCCGCACCCCTGTCCTCGACCACCTGCTGAGCATCCTCAACTCCCTGCTCGGGAGGTTGCGCGGTGGTCCCGTCTACACCTCCACGCTCGCGGCCGGGATCTTCGGCGCGATCGCGCACGTCGGCGCGGCCGTGACCGCGGCGGTCGGCTCTGTGACGATCCCGTGGATGAAGCGCTCGAAGGTCAGCGGCGAACTCGCCGCCACCGTGGCTGCCGGCGGTGCGGGCATGGGCGTGACGTTCCCCTTCAGCTCCACCATGTTCATCCTCATGGGCACGGCCGGAATGGCGTCGCTGGCCACCACCGACGACATCGTGCTGCCGCTGTTCCTGGGCGGTCTGTGGTGCCTGGGCTACCGGATGGTCGCGGCGTTCGTCATGGTGCGCCGTCACCGGATCCAGTCGATGGACGCTGCGGATCTGATGCCTCTGCGCACCAGTCTGAGTGCGGGCTGGACCAGCCTGTTCCTGTTCGGGGCGATCGCCGTGCCGCTTCTCCTCACCCGCGGGCCCACCGGAGGCGCGCTGGGCGAGTGGGTCGGCACGAAGATGTCGGACGCCATCAGCCTGATCACCTGGATCCCGGTGCTGCTGATCGCGACGGTGCTCGTGCTCGGCCGGCGTCATCTGCCGCGCTCCCCGCGTCAGTGGCGGCAGGTCCTGGACGGCGCCGCCCCTCAGTTCGGAGTCATCGGCGTCACCATCGTGGCCGCCTTCTCCGCTTCCAACGTGCTCGGTGAGCTGGGGCTGCCGCAGCAGCTGACCGATCTGCTGGCCGGAATCGACGCCCCGCTGTGGGCCATGGCCCTGATCGTCGGCGTCCTGGTGGTCGGCGTCGCCATCCCGCTCACCGCCAGCGCCACCATGGCCGCCATCGGCCCTGTGGCGGTGACTTCCCTGGTCGGTGCCGGGGTGCCGCCCGCCACCGCGTGCGTCGCCGTCCTCATCTTCGCCTCGACCGAGGGCGCCTCGCCCCCGTCCGGAGCGCCGATCTACGTCGCCAGCGGCATCGCCGGCGTGGATCCGTCCCGTACCTTCCTGCCCCTGGTCGCCTACTACTGCCTGCCCATCCTGCTGATCGGCGCCGGGGTGGCCACCGGCCTTCTGCCCGTATGAACGCCCCGCGAGTGAACGCCCCACGAGTCAACGCCCCACGAGAGAAAGGCACTGCCATGGCTTCCCGCCTGCTGCAGCCCCTCTTCCGGCTCAGCATCGTCGTCTTCCTGCTCGGCGGCACGCTGATCGTCCTCGGCCAGGCTGTCGGCGTCGCACTCGGCGACGCCCACTGGGTGGCCCAGACAGCCGCCGTCCTTCAGCCGACGACCTGCATCGCCGCGAGCATCAGCGGCATCCTCTCGTTCGCCCTGTCCTACGGGCCGGCCGGGGGGTCGGCTGCGGCGGGCTCCCCGGTGTCCGAGCACACGGCCGCCACGGGCCCCGTCCAGTAACCCCGCTCCCGCTGACCCGGCGCCTCCTGGATGGATCTCATGTGCGATCCACTTCTTGCTCGCAGGATGATAAGTCTTATCGAGACACGTCCTGCCGAGCAGACCATCCAGGAGCTCCCATGGCCACCGCCCCCGCCGCCCCCGCCTCCGCCATGCGGTCCCTCGACCGGGCCTTCGACGTCCTGGGCGTCCTGGAGGACACCCGGCAGCCGCTCCGTCTGAGCGAGGTCGCACGCCGCGCGGACCTGCACGTCGCCACCACCCAGCGCATCCTGAACGTGCTCATCGACCGGGGTTACGCGGCCAAGGACGAGACCGGCTACGTCGCCGGACCGGCGGCCGTGGCCACCGCACACGCCTTCCTCGTCAACAACCGCCTCAGCCAGGTCGCGCTCCCCGTACTCCAGGAACTCGCCGCCACCGTCGGCCAGGCTGCCAGCCTCTACGTCCGCGTCGGCCTCTCCCGTGTCCTCATCGCCCGTGTCCAGAGCCGCAACCCCTTGCGCTACCAGCTCCCCATCGGCGAGAAGCTGCCCCTGCACCTCGGAGCCGGCAAGGCGCTGGCCGCCTGGCTGCCGGAGTCCGAACTGGCCGCCCTCGTCGACCAGGTCACCCCCTTCACCCGGATCTCGGGCGAACACGTCACCGCCGAGGACCTGACGGCCGATCTGCGCCGGGTCCGGCAGGACGGGTACGCCCTGTCGGTCAGCGAACGCGTCCTCGACGTCACCGCCGTCAGCGCCCCCGTCCGCCGTGGCGACGACGTGCTCGGCGCCCTCAGCATCACGGGTACCGGCAGCGAACTCACCAAAGCCGACCACACACGCCTCATCGGCGAGGTCCGCAGGGCAGCCGACGAGATCGCCGCCCGCTGCCCCTGACAGAAAGCAGCCCCACCACTCATGCCTCTGCCCACCTACGAACAGCTTGCCCGGCGCACCGACGCGCCCGCGGGATCGAGCTGGTACCTCTTCGCGGACCACCCCGAACGCGGCATGGCGAACTTCGCCGGCCCGCATCAACTACGCCGCGCCGCCGACAGCGTGACCCAGGGCCTTGCCTTCAACCTGGACTACTCGCTGGACGCCTTCGACCCGCCCATGTCCAAGGCCCGTGGTGTCCCCCGGCACCACATCACCGCCAAACACGACCAGGCCCGCGACGACCACCTGGACAACTTCCACCTCCAGGCAAGCACCCAGATCGACGGACTCCGCCACCGACGCGCCTCCGGCCACGGCTTCTACAACGGCGTACCCGACGACGAGATCGCACCCCGCAGTCCTCGCCTCGGCGTCCAGCTGTGGGCCGAACTACCGCTGGCCGGCCGCGGCTTGCTCATCGACATCGACGGACTGCTCCGCGACCGCGGCACCCCGCTCTCCCACGCCGACGCCCCCGCCCTCACCACCGACCATCTCGACGACGCCCTGGCCGCCCAGGGCTGCCGGCTCGAACCGGGCGACCTGATCATGGTTCACACCGGCTGGGCCGACTGGTACCTGAACGCGACCCCCGACCAGCGAGCCGAGACCCGCGCCCGGCGCCGTGCGACCGGATTCGCACAGAGCCGCGCGTTCGCCGCCTGGTGCTGGGACCACCGCATCGCTCTGATGGCCACCGACACCTTCGCGGTCGAGGTCCTGCCCGTCGTCCCCGCGGGCGACTTCCACGACAGCGCACCCGAGGACGGCGGCATGATGCACCAGGAACTGATCGCGAAACTCGGCCTCCCACTCGGCGAACTGTGGAACCTCACCGCACTCGCCCAGGACTGCCGCGCCACCGGCCGTTGGGACAGCCTCGTCACGGTGAAGCCCCTCAACCTGACCGGCGGAGTCGGATCCCCCGCCAACGCCACCGCCCTGCGCTGACCACCGCCCCGACTGTCGCGGCCCCCGGCACGTCAACATCGCAGGGCCCCGGACATGCCCGGACATGCCCCGTTCAGAAGGCGACCGCGCCCACATCGCCATCGTTCGGAACTCTTCCGGATAAGGCTTGGGCGCAGCGGAGTCTTCTTGGGCACGGTGCCCGTCCTCCCCGCCAACTCACAACGGAGCGGCAGAGAAGTCGGAACGGTTCAACTCGTGCGGAGCACGTCACGTGTGGCGTGGCGGAGTGCGGCGACGTAGGGGTGTTCGCGTTTCGACAGCAAAACCACGCCTGAGACGTGGCTGGTGCAAGAGGCCATCGCCCAGCAGCCCGGCACCTCCAGCGGAAGCGTGCAAAGCGCCTACCAGCTGTTCAACGGGCTGGTGGACGAGCTCAAGGCGTGCAAGAACACCCCCGGCGCGGCTTTCGAGATCACCAAGGAAACCGCGACCACAGCGGCCGCCACCGTCACCTTCCACGACCAGATCCCCGGCACCGCGAAACTCGTCCTGAACGAGTACCTCGCCGTGGAGAAGAACAGCGTTGTGGAACTCGCCGTGTGGAAGGCAACAGACCCGGACGGCAACACCAACCACGTCGACTGGACCGCACCGGACGGCGACGCCGTCCTGGACGGAATGACCGCACCCATCCGCTGACCACCAGATCGCCGCAACACCCAAGGGCCCCCGCCGGACCAATGGTCTGGCGGGGGCCTCCTCGTGCATGATGCGCTTCCCTGCCGCTCCCCGGCGTCCAAGGACATCGATCAACGAGTACGAGGGAGCGGCGCCCGACCGGCGCCTGCTCGACACAACTGGCTGCCGTCCGGGCCCCATAGGAAGGGATTGAAGGCAGTACTCGAGCGGACGAACGACAAGCTGGAGAAGCGGGACGCCCGGTTCCGTTCAGGCGGCGCGGCGGGTCTTGTGGCGGCGTACTGCGACGGCGGTGCCGCCACCAGCGATGATCAGCGCGGCGGCTGCACCAGTGATCGCCGCGGTGTTGATGCTGATCGACGCCCCCATCGCCGCGGACAACGTCCTCGGCGTGGTCGAATCCGACGGAGACGCCTCACCGGCGCGCTTGACGCACGTCTGATTCTTCGTCGGCAGTTTGCCGGTAGCCAGGTACCTGTTGACCTCGGCGTCCACGCAGGCGTTGCCGTAACGGCCGAAGAGGGCGTGCCGGTTGGCGCCCTTGAGGGTGAGCAGCTTGGAGCCGGGCAGTTGCTCGTGCAGGGTCACGCTGCTCTTGTAGGTGGTGCGGGGGTCGCCGGTGGCTGCCACGATCAGTACCGGGGCGTCGCGGCGGACCCGGGTGGGTTCCTCGCGGGGGCGGTCCCAGAAGGCGCAGGGGCCGATGTTGTTGGTCATGGGTCCGAACACCGGGTGCGCGGCCCGGCTGCGTTCGATGTCGCGCCAGTAGACCTCGGGGTCGCGCGGGGCGGCCACGTCCCCACAGAGGATCGCGGCCTGGACTCCGGACGGTTCGGCCGAGCCGCGCAGTAGGTACCGGAGTGTCGCTGCGAACTCCGGTGAGAGCGGCGTCGGCGCCGAGCCCCGTGCGGCCCTGCTCAGCACGGCCAGCTGCTCGGCGAGGAACGTCCGGGTCGGGTCGGTGTCGTCCCCGATGCTGGAGTAGAGGAGAACCGGCACCTGGGTGTCGTCGATCCGGAAGGTGTCCGAGCCGGTGCCGACGGTCAGCGGGCCGCCGGCGGACGCCTTGAGGACGTGGTCGACGGTGGTGAGCACTTGGGCGCGGGTGCGGCCGAGGCCGTATTCGGCGTCGCGGTCCGCCACCCACGCGGCCCAGGCGGACAGCGCCTTCTCGCTCGCGCGCTCGGTGCCCCTCGTCAGGCGGGGGCCGTAGTCGGCGGGGGCGACCGCGCCGTCAAGTACGAAGCGGTCGTAGCGGCCAGGGAACATCTGGGTGTAAACCGTGCCCAGGTAGGTGCCGTACGAGTAGCCGAGGTAGGAGATCTTCCGCTCGCCGAGCGCGCTGCGGACGACATCCATGTCACGGGCCGTGTTGCGGGTGCTGATGTACGGCAGCAATGAGGCGTCGTGGGTGCGGCACTTCTTGGCCAGGCTCTTCTGCAGGGCGACCTGGCGGTCGAAGCCTGCCCGGCTGCTGCCGGCCGAGAACCAGGACGTGCCGACGGGCCAGCGGCAGTCCAGTGGAGTGCTGCGGCCGACGAAGCGTGGGTCGAAGCCGACGATGTCGTAGCGCGCGCCGACGTCCTTCATCGCCTTGCGGGCGTCCGGCGGAGACTGGACCGAAGGTCCGCCCGGCCCGCCGTTGTTCAGCAGGATTGATCCGATGCGGTGGCGGGTGTCAGTGGCCTTGAGCCGGGATATCGCGACGGTGATCGTGCGCCCCGCGGGGTGGGCGTAGTCGAGCGGCACGGTGACGTCCGCGCACTGCACACCGGCCTTGTCCAGATCGCGGCCCGTCGTGTCGGCGGGGCCCGTGACGCAGCTGCCCCAGCCGAGGTGTTGCCGGTGGTACTGGTCGAGCCCGGCTCCGGTGTCGTTCTTGGCGGGGACCTCAGAAGCTGAGGCCAGGGCGGGGGAGGTGATGAAGCAGGCGGCGAGGGTGAGACTCACGGCGGAGGCGCGCCGCGCGGTGGGGCTGAGGATGGTCATGGGTTTCCTTGGTTCTGGTGGGCCGGTGGCGCGGAACGCGGTGTTCCAACCGCTTCGCCCCTACCTGCCGATCGGGGGGGCAGAACTGCCTGAGCCGTTCGGTCAGTCCGCCATCACGACCTGGTCGGGTTCCGGGGCAGGTGCGTTCGCACGGTGCTGCGGGTGGCCGCCCTTGATGGGCCGTGGGCGGACCGGCCACCAGATGCTCCGTCCGAGGAGTGCGGCAAGGGCGGGGACCAGCACCAGCGAGAGGACGAGCGCGGAGAGCAGGATTCCGAGCGTCACCGCGAAGGCGATCTGCTCGTTCCCCGGGGTTGTGGCGAGGGTGGCGAAGGAGCCGGCGAGGACCAGGCCCGCGGTCGCGATGGCCGGTGACGTGTGCTGCACCGCGCGCGCCACGGCGTGGCGTGCCGGGCCCGGCCGCTGCATCTCCTCCCGGATCCGGTCGGCGATCAGGATGTTGTAGTCGGTACCCAGGGCCACGACGAACAGGAACAGCACCAGCGGGAGGGTGAAGTCGACCCCCGGATTGCCGAGGCCGTGCTGGAACAGCAGCGTGGCGGCGCCGAGGGTGGCGGCGAAGCCGAGCCCGACGGAGAGCATCAGGACCAAGGGTGCGAGCAGGCTCCGCAGGAGGAGCAGGAGGATGAGCGCGATGAGTGCGGCCGCGACCGGGAACACGGTCCTCAGGTCGCGGTCGACGGCGGTGGAGATGTCGGCGTAGATCGCCGCTGTTCCGCCCACGTGTGCCGTCGTTCCGGCGGGTGTGTGCCGGGCGACCGCTGCCCGTACGGGTCCGGAGGCCAGGTCGCGAGCCTGCCGGCTCTGCGGGTCCGCGGTCGGGTAGAGGTCGATCCGGGCGGCGCGGTGGTCCTTGTTCAGGACGGTCCGTGCGACCTGGCCCACGCCCTTGACCCGGGTGAGAGCACGGGAGAGGCCGTCGAGCCGGCCTGCGGTGAGGGTGCCGCCGTCACTGGCGGTGACGAAGACGCTCGTCGGGTCCGACACTCCGGCCGGCAGCGCACGGGATATCTCGGTCGCGGTGGCCGTCGCAGGGGTCTTGGCAGCGGCGTTGCCCTGGCCGTAGTCCATGCGGATCCCGATCAGCCCGGCGGCCAGCGCGGCAAGCAGGGCGACACAGGCGAACGTCATCGTCATCGGTCGTCGTGCGACCCGCACCCCGAAGCGGGCGGCACGGCCCTCGCCGGGCTCGTGTCCAAGGGCCTTGGAGGGCCAGAACATCTTGCGCCCGGCGGCCGCGAGCAGCGCCGGCAGCAGGGTGAGGCTGCCGAGCAGCATCACCAGGACCGCGACGGCGACGGCGGGGCCCAGCGAGCGGAACTGGCCGAAGGTCGCCACGCCCAGCGTGGCGAACCCGGCCACGATGGTCAGCGCCGCCGAGGTGATCGCGGTGCCTACCCGTCCCGAGACCTGCCCGGCTGCCTCGCGGGCGGACTGCTCCGGCCGGGCGCGCAGTTGCTCGCGAAAGCGGAACAGCAGGAACAGCAGGTAGTCGATGCCGATGCCGAGCAGGACCACGCCGATCAGATCAGGGGTGCCCGCGTCGAGCTTGCGCCCGGTGAGTAGCGCGGCACCCGCGACGGCTCCCCCCGCCACGCCGCTGATCATGGCGACCGCGACCAGCGGCAGCAGGGCCGCCAGCACGCTGCGGAACACCAGCACGTTGATCAGCAGGATGAGCCCCATGAGGAGGGCGCCCCCGACCTTCGCGGCGGTCGCGTGCGAATCGGTGGTGTCGACGGTGTCGGCGAGACTTCCGGTGAAGCCGGTGCGCATCCCCGCCTCGGAGAACTGCGTCCGGGCGGCGTCCCGGAAGGCCCGGTAGACGCCCTGGACCCCCTTGTCCGTACGGTTCCCGATCAGCTCGACGGAGAGCAGTTCGAAACTCCGGTCGGGTGCCATCATCGCCGGGGCGATCCGGGGTGTCTGGGAGCGGTCCGGGACCAGGAAATTGGGCCTGTCGTCCTCCCTGGGCATGATCACCCGGCGCTGCGCCAGCTTCGCCGCCTCGGCCTCGACCCGCTTCTGGTCGCCGGCGCCGAGAGGCTTGCCGTCGGACCGGGCGACCAGCATCGTCACGGTGGTGGCGTCGGGGTTCACCCCGAACTGTTCCTCGGCGATCTCCAGGGCGGCGGCCGAGTCGTAACTCCTGGGCAGGAAATCCCCGGTCCGGTTCTGGGTGACGCGGCCGATCAGTGTCGGGGCCAGGGCGCTCAGCACGACACTCAGCACCGCCCAGAGGGCGATGACTTTCCACGGGTGTCTGGTGGAGTATCCGGTCAGGGCGCGGATCACGATGTCCTCCGGCGGACGGACTTGCATGCGGACGTCTGCCGGGGGCTCCCGGCCGGTATCCAGACCATCACCCCGAGGGGCCGGGAAGCGTCCTGGCAGCGGATGATCCGGGCCCGGGCCCTGGGTCCTGCCCCGGCCAGGGACCAGGACCGAGGTCCCGGGGTCCCCGTCCCGGTCGCGGGCCGCGAGCTGCCGCCGACGGTGCTGCCGCCCGTGCTGCCGCTGCAGCTGTGCAACTCTGACTCTGTACCGGAGGCCGTAAGGCCGGACACAGGGAGAACAGACATGCGCAGGCGCCGACACATCGGGCTCGGCGATGCGCGGGAGCCGCTGCCCGTCGACAGCGCGGGGTCGCCATGGTCCCGCAACGACGCACTCGTGACCGGCGGGGCCTGTGCGATGAACCTGCTCAGCTACGTGTTCTTCGACGACCCCGACGGCCGATACGCCGTGAGCGTGGCCGGGTTCCTCCTCGTCGCGCTGGCAGCCCTGCCGCTGCTCGTCCGGCGCAGCCACCCGGTGCCGGCGCTCGCTGCCGTACTGGCACTCGATACGACAGCCACCCTGATCGCGCCGCTGCCCCGACACTTCGGTGCCGTCCTGCTGGTCGCCCTGTACTCGGTCGCCAGGGCCTGCACCGGCCGGGTGACAGCGGTCGCGGCCGTCGCGACGGTGTCGTTGACGTTGCTGAGCCAGAGTCACGGCCGGATTCCGCCCTGGCAGGACGCCGTTGTCACGCCCCTCTCCGCCCTGATCGTCGTCGGCACCGCCATGGCGGTCAACCGCTGGCAGCGGGAGGTGACGGCCAACCGCAGACTTCTCGCCGACCGAGCCGTGGCCGACGAACGCCGCCGCATCGCACGGGAGTTGCACGACATCGTGGCCCACCACATCACCACCATGCAGCTGATGGCCGGCGGAGCCCGGGGCAACCTCGCCCGCCCGGAGGTGGTCAGGGACGCCCTGGTCACCCTGGAATCCTCCGGGCGGCTCGCCCTGCGCGAGATGCGCCAGCTCCTCGATGTGCTGCGGGCCGGTGAAGAGCCGGAGTCCGCGCCGTCGCAGCCCCAGCCGGGCATCGACGACCTCGACCGTCTGGTGGCCGAATCCCGCCTTGCCGGACTGCCGACCGAGTTCAGCGTCCACGGGCCGCAGCGCCCGCTGCCGCCGATCGTCGGCCTCACGGTGTTCAGGATCACCCAGGAAGCGCTCACCAACTCCCGCAAGTACGCGGGGCCCGCCAGCGCCTCCGTAAGGCTGACATATCGTCAGGACGGGGTCACCGTCGAAGTGCGGGACGACGGTGGGAGCACACCGCCGCGGGAGGGCGCGTCGTCGGTGGGCTCGGGCGGTTACGGCCTGATCGGCATGCGCGAGCGCGTCGCCCTGCACGGCGGCAGCCTCACCGTCGGCCCACAGACCGACGGCGGGTTCGCAGTGGTGGCCGACCTGCCGCTGACCACGGACGAGGCGGCCGAAGCAGCCGTCCAGCACGAGGGGGCACACCGATGACCGGGACCCGGCCGGACACACCGAGGATCAGAGTGCTGATCGCGGACGACCAGCCGCTGGTCCGGCGCGGCCTGTCGCTGATCCTCTCTCCCGACCCGTCCTTCGAGGTCGTGGGAGAGGCCGAGGACGGCGCGCAGGCCGTCGCCCTCGCCCGCCGGCTGCGCGCCGATGTCGTGGTGATGGACATCCGGATGCCCGTCCTCGACGGTGTCGGCGCGACCGGGGAACTGGCTGCCACCTTGCCCGGCTGCCGGGTCCTGGCCCTCAGCACCTTCGACATGGACGAGTACGTCGTGGGTGCTCTGCGCGCCGGAGCCTGCGGGTTCCTGCCCAAGGACAGCTCGCCGGAGGACCTGAGCGCGGCGATCCGCACCGTCCACGCAGGCGAGGCCGTCGTCGCGCCGCGTCTGCTCACCCGGCTGATCTCCACCTACGTACGGGCCCCCCACGGTGCGTCGCAGCCACTCCCCACCGACCTGGGTGAACTCACACCCCGGGAGGTCGAGGTCTGGCGTCTGATGGCCACCGGTCTCGGCAACGCCGAGATCGCCCACGACCTGCACATCAGCGTCTCCACGGTCAAGAACTACATCACCAGCATCTTCGGCAAGCTCGACGTCCGTGACCGCGCCCAGGCGGTCATCGCGGCTTACGAATCGGGGCTGGTCACCGCCCGCCCGGCAACCGGCAACCCGCGCGGCGACGCAAACACCGCGTAGCCGGGTCGACGACACACAACTCCGGCGCGGGAATCCGGCGATGACGCGGCGGACGCGGTGACGGCAGCGCCCGCCTCGGTGGCGGCGCCCGGTCCCGGGGGGTAGCCCTACCTGGAGCCCGCCGGGTAGCGGGATCGTCCCGGGCGATCGCATCCGGAAATAGTGGTTCCGGCACATACCGCTGTTTCCCATTGTTTGCAGAGGAGTTGGCTCGTGCGCGAGCAGGCATGGCAGAGGGTTCGTTCTTCCGGGCAGCGGCGGGGCCGCCGGCGCGGAGCCGCGGCCGCAATGGTCGTGGGCGTCATGACAGTGGGTGTACCGGCATCGCCCGCGGCGTCCGCCGCCCCCGGGCCGGACACCGTCAAGCAGGGCCTGAACGCACTGCTGCACTCCGACGGCCTGCCCGCCGCGCTGGCGAGCGTCACGGACCGTGCGGGGCATACCGGTACCTACACCGCAGGAGTCGGCGATCTGGCCACCGGCTCGAAGGTGCCCAGGGACGGGCAGGTGCGGATCGGCAGCAACACCAAGACGTTCACCGCGGTGGTCGTGCTGCAACTGGTCGGCGAAGGGAAGATCCGCCTCGACGCACCGGTCGACACCTATCTGCCGGGGCTGGTACGCGGGGAGGGCATCGACGGACGCCGCATCACTGTCCGTCAGCTCCTCCAGCACACCAGCGGACTCCCCAATTACAGCAACTACCTCGGCGACGACGTCCGGTATTTCGCCCCTCGCGAGCTTCTCGGCATCGCTCTCCGGCACAAGGCCGACTTCGCCCCCGGGGAGGGCTGGAAGTACAGCAACACGAACTACGTGCTGGCCGGGCTGATCGTCGAGAAGGTCACCCGCCACACTCTCGCCAGTGAGATGGACCGGCGCATCATCAAGCGCATCGGTCTGCACCACACCTACTTCCCGGCCCCGGGCGATGCCACTATCCGTGAGGCGCATCCCAAGGGCTACTACCGGGTTTCGGCCGACGCGCCGTTGGTCGATGTCACGGAGATCGACCCTTCCTGGGGTTGGGCCGCAGGCCAGTTGGTCTCCACCGACTCCGATCTCAACCGGTTCTTCACCGCGCTCCTGTCCGGCGACCTCCTCCAGGAAGCCCAGCTCACCCAGATGCGCACCGGCACCGAACCCGCCGACGCCACGTTCGGCCCCGGCGCACGTTACGGACTGGGGCTCGTGAGCAAGCCACTGCCCTGCGGCGGCCTCTACTGGGGCCATGGCGGCAGCTTCCCGGGTTACGAGACCAGAGGAGGCGCCACCGACGACGGCCGTGCCGCCAACGTCGCAGTGACCATGCAGCTGTCCGACGAGGCGGCCAGGAAGCGGGTCGACCATGTCGTGAACAGGGCCCTGTGCCGCTGAGCCACGCCTGACAGCGCTCCGCCCGCACGGGCCGGCAGCGCTCCCCGGCATCTCCAGGAACCACTTCAGCACCAGGTCCGGGGTGTTCAGGACACCTTCGGCGTCGCGCGCACGCCGTGATGCATGTACGCCTCGCCTGTCGACAACGTGTAGAAGGTGACCGGCATCCAGGTCCGCGCCCCCGGCTCCCGGCAGACGAAGAGCGAGTCGGTCACCGGGACCAGATCGAACTCCATCGTCTTCTCCGGCATGAGCTCGGCAAGTGGTCCCGTGGCGGTCTGCCGGAGCCGGAGCCCGTCCCCTTCGGACAGGACCTCCATCAGCACACCGGCCCGCTCGTAGACACCGACGTGCTTCGAACCGTCGACGGAGACCGGGGTCGCGGGTGGCTCCAGCGGCCGCGGCATCGCGACATCGGCGAGTTCGGCGAAGATCTCCCGGTACAGCTCCTGGAACAGGTCACGGGTGTTGCCGCCGTTGGTGAGCAGGGTGACGGCAAGCCCCTGTTCGGGCAGCAGCCGCAGGAACGCGGACTGTCCGATCGTGTTGCCGTCATGGCCGATGACTCGGCGTCCGCTCCAGTCGTCGCGGATCCAGCCGAGGCCCCAGGAGTCACCGAGCGAGTGCTTGTCGGGGATGTCGGTCTGCTTCTCGGCCATCGCGGTGACGGACGCCGTGGTCAGGATCCGTTCACCGGACGGAGTGAGGCCGCCGGTCAGGTGCAGCCGCGCGAACCCGAGCACGTCCTTGGTCGTGGCGGTGATCAGGCCGGCCGGCCCCATGTTCCGAGGCAGTCCCCAGAGCGGCGCGGGCCGCGGTTCTTCGTCCGCGCCGGCGACGTGCCCGACGGCGGCGCGGAACATCAGCGCTTCCTCGGGCAGGGTCACGGTGTGTGTGAGGCCGAGCGGGGCGAACAACTTCTCCCGCATCGCGGCGTCCCAGGTCTGCCCGGTGAGCTTCTCGATCACCCGGCCCATGAGCGCGAAACCCGAGTTGCAGTAGGAGAACGTCTCCCCGAGCGGATGGTTCTGCGCGGCCCGGTCGAGGATCTCCACGTAGCGCTCGAGGGTGTCGTCGCCGCGCCCGGTGTCGGTGAAGACGTCGCCGTCGATCCCGCTGGTGTGTGTCAGCAGATGCCGCATGGTCACCTGCTTGGCCACGTACGGATCGGCCAGCCGCAGTTCGGGGACGACGTCGGCGACCGGAGCGTCCAGATCGAGGAGTCCTTCGTCGACCAGTTGCATCACCACGGTCGAGGTCCACACCTTGGAGACCGAGCCGATCTGGAACACCGAATCTTCGGTGACCTCGACACCGGTCGCCGTGTTGAGGACGCCGTAGGAAGCGTGGACCTCCGCGTCATCCCCGACCCGCACGATGCCCAGTGCCGCACCGGGGACGCCGTACTTGCGCGCCAGTTCGGCCAGGCGCCGCCGCCAGTGCGCCGCCTCGATCGGCACCCGCGACACCCCGTCCGCCGGAGCCGCGTACTCCTCGACCCAGTCAAGGACACGCCGGTTGAAGTCGAGCCGGTGCGAGGGCGGGCCGTCGAGGATGAACAGATGCGAGGCGCCCGGGTACAGCACCAGCCGGGACGGGACGCCCCGCGCGCGCAGGGCGCCGAACCACTGCTCGGCCTGGCCGACGGGGCTCCGCTCGTCTTCCGCTCCTTGCATGACGAGTGTCGGCGTCCGCACCTGCGCGACCTGGGCGAACGGCGAGAAACGCCCGTAGTCCTCGCCGCCGAGTTCACGGACGGCCAGGTAGCGCCCGGCGTCGGAGGTGCCCTCCGCACTGGCCGGATCGCTGACGACACCACCGGCGACAGCGGCGGCGAAGCGCTTGTCGCGGCTGGTCAGGTAGCAGGTCATGAACCCGCCGTAGCTGTACCCCGCCACGGCGAGCCGGTCCGCGTCGGCGATCCCTTCGGCGACCAGATGATCCAACGGTTCGAGGAAGTCGGCGGCGTCGGCGACGCCCCAGCCGCCGACCGCGCCCTTGTAGAAATCTTCGCCGTAGCCGTCGCTGCCGCGCGGGTTGAGCAGCAGCACCGCCCAGCCTCGTGCGACGAGCGCCTGGTGATAGAGGTGGATCGAATCGGCCGCGCCGTTCCAGGCGTTGTGCGGGCCGCCGTGGATGTCGAGCAGCAGCGGCGCGGCCCCGGACCGGGCCGGGTCACGCAGCAGCAGGCCATGGACGACGGTGCCGTCCCCGATGGTGAATTCCCGTTCTTCGTGACGGAAGAGCTCCACCTCGGCGAGTGAGGCGCCGTGTTTCGTGCGCACGTCGACGGTTCCGGTGGCCGGGTCGACGACGGTGATCTCGCCGAACGAGGTGGCCGTGGCCATGACCACCACGACCCTCCCGCTCGCGGTGTCCATTCCGGACACGACGAGGTCTGTGCCCGCCAGTACCGCGCACGGGTGTCCGCCGTCGACGTCCACTTGGTACAGATGGGTGCAGCCGCGGTCGCGGAGTCCGAACAGAGCCGAGCCACCATCCCCGGTCAGTTTCGGGAGCGCGCCGGGGTAGCCCGCGCCGCCGGACATCACGTTGCGGTCCAGCGAGACCGTCAGGTCGACCGCGTCACCACCGTCGAGCGGGACCCGCAGCAGCCCGAGATGGCCGACCTCGGTGTCACCCCGGCCCGTCACCAGGAGTTGGCCCCCGTCGGCGGTCCAGGTGACCGGCCCCGCCATGCCGTCGCCGGAGCCGATCAGCCGCGGCTCGGCGCTCTTCGCGGTCACGTCGACAACGTAGGCACCGGAACGGAAGGACAGGTCCGCGTCGTCGTCCCGTCCGGCGGAGAAGGCCAGGTGCGTGCCGTCGGGAGACCAGGCGGGGTCGCCCGCGTGCCAGTCGCCGAAGGTGACCTGCCGGACTTCCCGGGTGGCGACGTCGAGGACGTGCAGGTGCTTGCGGATGGTCTTGATCAACCCGGTGCCGTCGGCCTTGAAGTCGAGCCGGTCCGCCACCACCGGGGCGTTCGGCGCGAGTTCACCGCCCGCCAGGTCGACCGCGGCCGAGAACGCGATCTTGCCCCCGTCCGGGCTCCAGACCGGGGCGCCCGCCCCGAGCGGGAGTTCTGTGATCCGTTCCGCCTCCCCGCCGGACGACGGCAGGAACCACACCTGCGGCGGTCCGTCCTCGGCACGGAGGAACGCGATCCGCGTGCCGTCCGGCGCCCAGCCGGGCGCCATGTCGGCCGTTCCCCGGGTGAGTTGCCGGGCTTCGCCGGTGGTCGCGCCGACCTCCCAGAGCGTGTGCTCGTTCCGGTCTTCGTCGCGGTCCGCCGTACGCAGGACGTAGACGATCCGGTTGCCGTCCGGCGACAACGCGGGCTGGCTGGGGACGGCGATCGCGTACAGGTCGTCGAGACCGAGACGTCGGGTCATGGTGTGCTTGCTCCTCCGGGGATCGTGAGCCGGCGGCTCTCGTCTTCGCTGAAATGGCAGGCCGCCGAATGACGTCGGTGTGCCGCGTCCTCGGTGGGATCCACCTGAAGGCAGATCTCGCGGTCGGCGCGCACGAGCGGGCCGACCGGACAGCGGGTGTGGTATCGGCATCCGGCCGGTGGATGGTGCGGGTCAGCGGGTTCGGCGTCGGCGGTCGCCCCGTCCGCGCGGGTGTCGAACAGCGAGGTGTGTGCGGAAGGTGCCGCGGCCAGCAGGTCACGCGTGTACGGATGCTGTGGATCGGTGAGTACCTGTTCCGCCGGGCCGACCTCGACGATCCGGCCGAGGTACATCACCGCGACGATGTCGCTGAGGTAGCGGATCACCGCGAGGTTGTGCGAGATGAACAGCATCGACAGGCCAAGCCGTCGCTGCACGTCCCGGACGAGGTTGAGCACCGCGCCCTGCACCGAGACGTCGAGCGCGGAGGTGATCTCGTCCGCGATCAGTACCTCGGGCCGCCCCGCCAGCGCGCGGGCGAGCGCCACCCGTTGCCGCTGGCCACCGGAGAGCCGGCCCGGCAGATGTCCGGCGCGTCCCGGGTCGAGGTTGACCAGTTCCAGTAGCCGCGCGACCTCCTCCCGGCGCGCGGCGCGCCCGGAGAAGACGCCGCGCGGGATCGCTTCGGTGATCGACTCCCCGATGCTCATACGCGGGTCCAGAGACGAATAGGGATCCTGGAACACCATCTGCAACGGAGGGCGGCGGCGCAGCTTCCGGACGTCCACCCCGCCCAGCAGGACACGTCCGGCGCTGACCGGCGAGAGCCCGACGGCGGCGCGGGCCAGCGTCGATTTCCCCGAGCCCGATTCGCCGACGAGCCCGACGACCTGTCCGGAAGAGACGGTCAGGCCGACACGGTCGACAGCGGTGAGCCCGCGCCTCCCGCCGTACCGCACGCTCACCGCGTCGAAGACGAGATCGGTCACTCCGCACCTCCGGCGGTTACGGTTTTCTTGGCGGACGGGGAGAACGAGGTCTCGCTCGGATGCCAGCACGCGACCCGGTGCCCGGGCTCCACGCACTCCAGCACCGGATCTTCGAGACGGCATCGATCGGTCACCGCGGGACACCGGTCGGCGAAGGCGCAGCCGGTGGGCACGCGGTCCGGTTCCGGCGGGCGGCCGGGGATCACCGCGAGCGGTGCGTCACGGTCGGTCCCGAGGTCGAGCGTCGCGGCCAACAGGGCCTTCGTGTAGGGATGCCGTGGCGTTCCTGCCGACGGCAGGTCCTCCACGACCCTGCCTGCGTACATCACCAGCATGCGTTCGCAGGTCTGGGAAACGACCGCGATGTCATGGCTGATCAGGATGATCGCCGTATCCCGTTCGGTCCTGGTCCTCGCCAGCAGGCGCAGCAACTGCCGCTGCACGGTGACGTCCAGCGCCGTGGTCGGTTCGTCGGCGATGATCAGCTTCGGATCGCCCATCAGGCCCATGCCGATCATCGCGCGCTGCCGCATCCCGCCGGAGAACTCGTGCGGGTACTGCCGCGCACGTCGTTCGGCCGCGGGGATCCGCACCGTGCGCAACCGGTCCACGGCTCGTTCGAAAGCCTTGGCGCGTGGCAGTCCCTGATGCTGCTCGGCGACCTCGGCCAGTTGACGGCCGATCCGCCTGGTCGGGTTGAACGAGGTCATCGGGTCCTGGAACACCATCGCCAGCGATGTGCCGAGCAAACCTCGCAAGTCCCGCTCCGGGGTCGTCAGCAGGGGTTTCCCGGCGAATTCGAGCCTGTCCGCGGTGACCGCGGCCGGCGCTTCCACCAGCCTTGACACCGCCAGCCCGGTCAAGCTCTTCCCCGATCCCGATTCGCCGACGACACCGATCGCCTCGCCCGCGCGGACGGTGAAGCTCACCCCTCGGACCGGGACGGTCAAGCCCGCCTGACTCGGGAACGCCACTTGGAGGTTCTCCACCACCAGCACGACGTCGTCGGCGCGTCCGGAGGACTCCCGTGCCGGGGAGGCCGGGCGCGGCGCGAGTTTGCGCACTCCGGCGCGAACCCCGATCACCCCGGCCACGGTCTCGCCCACCAGGTTGAATGCGAGGCCGGCCAGGACCACCGCGACACCCGGCGCGAGCGCGGCCGCCGGGTTGACGTAGATCCCGTCGAGCCCTTCACCGAGCAGCCGTCCCCAGTCGTAATCCGGTGCCTGCACACCGATGCCGAGGAACGAAAGGCCGGAGAACGCGAGCAGCGACGCACCCGCGCCGATGGTCGCGTTCACCACCAGCGGTTCGCCCACGTTGGGCAGGATGTGGCGGACCAGCAGCCGGATCCGGCCGACGCCGGAGATCCGCGCGGCGGACACGAAGTCCTGGCCTGCCACGGAAGCCGACAGCGTCTGGGCCAGCCGCGCGAACGCCGGGGCCAGCGCGAAACCGACCGCCAGTACCGCGCCATAGGTGCCGACCCCGAAGATGACCGAGCAGAACAGCACCAGCAACAGCCCGGGGAACGCGACGGCGATGTTCACCGCCGAGGTGACCAGCCGGGCGGCGGGCCGCGGCAGCAGTGAGGGCAAGGTGCCGAGGACGAGCCCGGTCACCACCCCGATCACCGTCGCGAGCACCGCCAGCAGGACCGAAAGCCGCGTCGCCACCAGGACACGGAAGAGGATGTCGTGGCCGAGGGCGTCGGTGCCCAGCCAATGTGCCGCCGACGGTCGTTGAGCGATCGCTTCGGTGTCGATCTCGAAGGCCTTGTCGTGCCAGAGGATCGGGGCGAGCACCGCGAGCGCGATCACCACAAGCAGCAGGGACGCCGCGAACCCGCCCACGGGAGTGCGCAGGGCCGCGAACCATTTCGCTCCGCGCCGATTCACCGTCTCAGTGGCGACCACTTAGTTCTCCCGGATCGTCGAACGCGGATCGAGGACGGCCAGCAGCACGTCCACCGTCAGATTCACCAGCAGCACGCCGATGCCGTAGACGAGCACGATCCCCTGTACCAGCGGATAGTCCTTCTGCAGGATCGACTGCGCGATGGTGGAACCGAGTCCGGGCCAGGCGAACACGTTCTCCACCAGCACTGTCCCGGCGACCATCCCGGTCAGCATCAGCCCGCCCATGGTCAGCGTCGCGGTCAGCGCGTTCGGCAGCGCGTGCCGCAGGTAGACAAGGCGCGCGGGTAGCCGTTTCGCCCGCGCGGTGCGGATGAAGTCGTTGCCCAGCACGGAAAGCGTCTCCACCCGGACGATGCGGGCGAGCACCGAGGCCGGGCCGAGCGCCAGCGCGATCACCGGGAGCACGAGCGAACCCGCCCCCTCGCTCCCGGCCACGGGGAACCAGCCCAGCTGGACGGCGAAGAACGCGACCAGCGCGACGGCGAGCAGGAACTCCGGGACGGCCGCGAGCAGCACGGTCGTCGAGGTGAACGCCAGCTCGCCGCCCCGCCGTCGGCCGCCGCGGGTCAGCACGGCGAACAGCAGGCCCAGCGGGATCGCCACCGCGATGACCACCGCGAAAGCCGGCAACGCCAGCTGGAGGGTGGCGGGCAGCCGGTCGCCGATCACCTCGGCGACCGGCTGCCCACTGTTCATCGACGTCCCGAAGTCACCCGTGATCAGCCCGCCGAGGTAGTGGACGTACTGCAGCCACAACGGATCGTCGAGGCCGAGCGCCGCCCGCCGCGCGTTCACCAGTTCGACCGGCGCGGTCAGGCCGAGCGCCGCCCGGACCGGGTCCCCGGGGATCAGCTGGATCATCAGGAACGCCGTGGTGATCAAGACCCACAGCGAGACCGCGAATCTGCCGAATCGGCGAACCGCGAACGAGAGCCAGGGACTGCCGCGCCATCCGGCCGGGGCGACCTCGACCGCCATCAGCCGTACATCCGGATCGACGACGGCTCGACCGAGCCGAAACTGACCTTGAATCGCGCATTGCTGCCGAAGGTCGGGATGACCGAATTGACGTAGGGCACCACGTCCAGCCGCTCGATGAGCGCCGTTTCCGCGGCGAGCCAGGTCGCGCAGCCCGAATCACCCGGCATGTGCGCCGCCTGTGCGGCCAGTGCCGTGTACCGCTTGTTCGCTATATGCGCGAAGTTCGTGCCGGCGGGTGGTTTCGGCCCGGAGACGAAGGGGACGGCCTGGCTCGGCAGCACCAGGGTCAGCGGGGCGAGCGAGATGTCCCACTCACCGGTGTTGAAGAGCACCTGACTGGTCCCCGGGCTGTCGAGGCCCTTGAGCGTGACCTCCACGCCGGCGGCCTTCCAGGATTGCTGCATCAGTTCGGCGGAGGGCGCCGTCGTCGGCCCCGCCTGGGTTCCGTAGATGGCGGTCAGCGCGAGCCGCTTGCCGTCCTTGACCCGCACGCCGTCCGCTCCCGGCTTCCAGCCCGCCGCGTCGAGACCCGCCTTGGCCGCGGCGACGTCGAACGCGGGAAGCTTTCCGCTGACCGCGTCGCCGGGGCACGCCCTGGGTTCGGTGGTGACCATTCCCCGACTGGGCGCCCCGGAACTACCGGTGAGCACCTTGCCGATCTGGGGCAGGTCGAGTGCCTGCACCAGCGCGCGGCGAACGGCCGGATCGGCGCCCGCGCGACCGGGCGCCTGGTTGAAGAACATCTCGCCCATCGGCACGACCTGTTCGCCGTGAAACAGCTTCTGGGCGCGCAGGCGCTGCTGGTCCTGACCGGTGATCCTGGCGCCGTTGAGTTCACCGGACAGCAGCAGATTCGCGGCCGTCGTCGTGTTCTGGATGACCCGGAAGACGACCTTCTCCGGCAGTCCGGGCTGCTCCCGCTGCCACTTCCCGGGCCCCCACGCGTAGTCCTTCCGCCGGGTGAGGGTGTAGTGGTCGTTCGGCACGATTTCGGTCATGGTGAACATGCCGGTGCCGTACTTCCCCTTGGCCAGCGCCTGCCGATCGGTGACGCCCTTGCCGCAGACGATCGGCAGGCCGCCTGCGTTGCGCAGCAGGAACGCGTCCGGCGCCCCGCTGGTGATGGTGATCTTCCTGGCCGCGTCGTCCGCGGTCGCCTTGGTACCCGGCGCGATCGCGATTCCGGCCATCGGGGACTTGTTCGCGGGATCCCCGATGAAGCCGATGTTCGCCGCCACGTCGCTCGCGGTCAGCGGCGTGCCGTCGTCACAGGTGATCCCCTTCCGCAGGGTGAACGAGGCCGTGGTCGTGGTGGCCTCCCATTTCTCGGCGAGCCCCGCGATCGGTTTGCCGGTGTCGTCGAGGTTGATCAGGCTGTCGTAGAGGTAGCGGTCGATGTCCAGCGCGACCGCGAGCACGGTCATCGCCGGATCCAACGCTCCCGGGTCGGTGCCGATCGCCATGGTGAAGGTCTTGCCTTCGACCGGTTTCTGGTTCGCGGTCCGGTCCTGTCCGGCTTGCGACGTCCCCCCGCACGCGCTCACGGTCAAGGCCACCACGCTCGTGATCGCGGCGGTGAGCCGGGCTTTCTTCATGCGGTTCTCCTACTGGGTCAAGGGCTACGCGCAGAGGTGAGCGACGGCGAGGCCGGCGGCCCCACCGATGGCGGAGTCGACCGCGGGCAGGCGGTCGGCGCGGGATTTGGCGAGGGGATTCGGTGCGGGTGAACACCGCGACGGCGCAGCGGCGACCGTCCACATGGGTCACCACCCCCGCTTCGTCACGGACGGCGGGAAGCGTCCCGGCCTTGGCCGCGATCGCCACCTCGGCGGGGAAACCGGACGAGATCCGGTACGGCCGGCCCTGCTGGGCCATGGGTGTGGCCGCGGCGAGGAGTGCCTCCAGATCTTCGTCCGGTTTCGCGCCGAGATCGGCGATCACCGAGCGAAGAGGTCCTCGCAGCAGCCGATCAGCCGGGGCCGCTCGGTCTCGTCGAGCCGCCCGGCGGCCACCTCGCGGGTGAAGGCGACCGCCACCGGGGTCTTGAACACGGACACGAGCACGACCGGGTCGTCCGCGCCGACACCGACGACCGACGTCACCGGCTCACCCGCCGGTCGGCCCGTCCCGTGTGGACGAACAGCGCCCGGCCGGTGCCGTCATCACCGACGAAAGCGTGCGGCATGTGCAGGCCGAGTCCGTCATGTTCGACGACCAGGGTGTCGCCCTTGTAGCCGAGCAGCCTGCTCTTCTCCGGCCCCGTCCCGAGATCGGCGAAAACCCCCTTCGGCGTGCGCTCCAGCCACAGTTCACCATCCTCGTCCTGCGTGACGACGATGTCCGCGACCTGCGACGAGTACTCGCCGACGTAGCGGTACGGGTCCGCCGGAGCCTCGGCGGCGTCGGGCTCGGGCAGCGGAGGTACCTCGACGCCCGCCAGGTCGCCAAGCACCTTCCGGAAGATGTCCAGGTAGAGGTGCAGCGGCTTGCCGCCGTTGGTCAGCAGGGCCACCGCGACGTTGCTGCCCGGTACCACCCGCAGGAACGCCGACTGCCCGATGGTGCCGCCGTCGTGCCCGATCACCGGGCCGCCGGCCCAGTCGAAGATCATCCAGCCGATTCCCCAAGCCCCGCCCATCAGGCCGAGGTAGGGCATTTCGACCTGGCGTTCCCGCATGGCGCGGGCGGTTTCGGGCCGGAGGACCTGCGTGCCGTCGTCGGCGCGGCCTTCGTCGAGGTGCATGCGCACGAAGGTGAGCAGGTCGCGCGGGCGCATCGCGAGATGCGAACCCGCCGGGGCGTTCGACCGCGTCAACGCCCAGACGGGCGCGGCGACCGGCTCCGCGTCCAGAGCGGGCTGGACATGGCCGATCGCGGCGCGGTACCGGATCGCGTCGTACGGTCCGGCGGCGGCGTGGGTCAGTCCGAGCGGTGCGAAGAGATGGTCGCGCAGGCACTCGTCGTAGGGCTTGCCCCGCAGGACCTCGACGATCCGGCCGAGCACGCAGTACCCGGCGTTGTTGTAGGAGAACATCTCCCCGGGCTGGAACAGCTGCGGCACGTCGGACAGCGTCGCCACGAGCTTCGCCACGCAGTCGTCGCCCTGCCCGGTGTCGGTGAAGATGTCGCCCTCGAACCCGGCGGTGTGACAGGTCAGTTGTCGCACCGTGATCCGCGACGCTGCGACGGTGTCCGAGAGAGTGAACTCGGGAAGGTAGTCGAGGACGGGCTTGTCGAGGTCCAGCCTGCCCTCGTCGACGAGCTGCATCGCCAGGGTGCTCGTCCACACCTTCGTGATCGACCCGATCTGGAACACCGAATCCACTGTGGACCCCACGCCGGTGCTCTTGTTCAGCACGCCGGCCGCGTGATCGATCACCTCGCCGTTTGCGAAGACCGCGACGGCCGCGCCGGGCACCTGATGCTTCGTCAGCAGGGCGGGGAGGTTCTCCGCGAGCCAGGTATCAACCTCAGAAAGTTTCGACATGCGCACCTCTTGTCCGTGGAAAGGTGGACCGGCAGTCTCCGGAATGCTAGGTCTGTGACAGGCGTCACCGGTTCGTGCGGAGCAACGAGAGCGGCGGGAAAATTCATCGGGGCGGACGAATCATTCGCTCCCCGCCTCGGGAAGCCTGAGCCATTCGACGGCCTGTGCCGCGGCGAAGCCGATGAACGCGTCCCGCTCGGGCACCCTCGACCGCCCGTCGACTGCGTCGGTGAAGATCCCTACCGCGTAACGACCGCCATCCGGGTACTCGACCACACCGACCTCGTTGCGCACCGACGGCAGTGTCCCGGTCTTGCCGCTGACGCGGATCCCGTCGTCAGGGAACCCGGACCGCAGCCGGTGCGGCCACACCTGGAGTTCCATCCACCGCCGGACGTCCGCGCACGCGGTGGGCGCGGCCGCCTCGTCACGCCAGATCAGCGCGAGCAGCCTGGTGATCTCTTCGGCGGTCGTGGCACAGGTGTGCTCCGGTCGCAGCGCGCGCAACGCGGTGATCCGCTCCAACGGGAGCTCCGCCAGCAATCTTTCGTCGTCCTCGTAGGAGATCCCGAGGTCTTCCCCGATGCTGCCGAGTACCTCTCCGCAGTCCTGAGGGACGGTCGTGTTCTCAAAGCCGAGTCGCCGCAACGATTTCTCCGTCTTCTCCTTTCCGACGCGCGCGAGGATCAAGTCGGTCGCGACGTTGTCGCTGATCCCGATCATCAGGATCGCGAGGTCGTACCAGGACATCGTGATCTCGTGCCGAAAGGTGGCGAGGCCGTACGGGCTCGGCGTGGGATGTCCTGGCGGGACCGTGATCCGCTCGCCGAGGTCGAGCCCACCCTCGGCGGCCTGCCTCGCCAGTTCCAGCGCGATCGGGACCTTGAAGACCGACGCCGTGACGACGGGGGAGTGTTCGTCGACGCCGATCCGCCGGGTGCCGTCGATCTCGGCCGCGTGCAGCCGCACCCGGACGCCGGCCTGCTTCGCGCGGTCGTTGATCTTTGCGATGACTTCGGACGCGGTGGGCATGGGACTCCTGTCTACTTTCGAGGGCTCGGGCGAGGAACGTGTGGGTACAGCCACTCACGAGGCTTGGGATTTCGCCGGGGAGAAGGTGAACTGCGTGGCGTTCTGCGGTACCCAGAACGCCATCACGGCGGTGAGGAGGGTGGTACCGGTGAGGAAACCGAACGCGGCGGTGTAGGAGAAGGTGTCGGCGAGCCAGCCCATCGCCACCGGCGCGACCGCGCCGGCCACCTGGCCGCCGAAGTTCATCACTCCCATGCCGATCCCGACGACCGCCGTGGGGAGCACCCGCAGCGGCAGGCCGAAGACGGCCATCGTCGCCATGCTGAACACGGCGAGGGCGAGCGTCTCGTAGACGGTGAACTCCGCCGTGCTGTCCGCCTTCACCATCAACGTCAGCAGCACCGCGGTCGCCAGCGCGATCGAACCGAGGTACCAGCGGCCGTGATCGTGGAAGTACCGGTCGAACAGCCAGCCGCCGAGGACGGTCGTCCCGATGCTGACCAGCATAGGTATCGCGGCCAGTACCCCGGTCTGGCTCAACGACAGCCCCCGCGACTCCAGCAGATAGCTGGGTACCCAGGTGATCATCCCGTAATTGAGCATGTTGGTGACACAGAACAGCAGGGTGAACTTCCAGACCACAAAGGACTTCAGCACCTGCTTGCGGGACACCTCGGGAGTCTTCACCTTGTCGCGCGGAAGGCTGCTCAGCTCTTCGGGCAGCGCCTTGGGCAGCAGTGTCCAGACGACCACACCGATGATCGCGCCGATGCCCGCCATCCAGAAGAACGTGTGCCGCCAGCCGATCGCCATCAGCAGCGGGCCGACGATCAGCGGCGCCAGCCCCGCGCCGATCCCGCCGGCGGACAGCATCACACCGGTCGCCGTCGCGCGGTTGCCGGGGGTGGTCCGTTCGGCGATCGCCTTGAACGAGGCCGCCGGGAAGTGTCCTTGGCACACCCCGAAAAGACCACGGACGACCAGCAACATGCCGAAGGTGCCCGCCATCCCGGTCATCGCGGTGAACGCCGACCAGAGCAGCAGCGTGACCAGCATCGGCCCCCGCGAGCCGTACCGGTCGGCGAGGAAACCCGCCGGGATCTGGCAGACCATGTAGACCAGCGCGAATACGGTGACGAGCCAGCCTTGTTGGGTTCTGCTGAGCTCGAACTCGGCGCCGATCATCGGCAGCGCCATCCCGATGGAGAACCGGTCGATGTAGTCGACCGCCCAGGCGAACACCATCACCACCATGGTGATGAGCGCCGTCCGGTTGATCCGCCGCGCTGTCCAGGTGACCTCATTGACCACTGCCGTCATGGCGCCTCCGCGGAAACTCTGGGAGAGAAGGAGAGCGGCGCGAGAGTGGCGCCGATCACTCATTCTGAAACGCGTTCGGCGAGCGGAGTTCGTGCGGTCACACGAACATGTGCCGCCGTTTCGGGCCGGGGAGACCAACCCGGCCGGCGGTCAGGAGTCTTCGGCGTCCGGCGGCGCGGTCCGCGCATCACGGGGCAACAGCCGGAGTTGCAGCATCGCGGCGAACCTCTCCCTCGGGTCGTCGAGGTCGATCTCGCCGACTTCGGCGAGCCGCCGCAATCGGTAGCGGAAGGTGTTCGGATGCACGTAGGCCGACGTGGACGCGGCGCCGATGTCCCCGAAGGCGTCCAGCCAGCACCGGAGGGTGTGCACCAGTTGTGACTGGTGCTGGGCGTCGTAGGAGAGCAACCGCGCGACAGGTCCTGTCGCGACGCCTCCTCTGGCCGCGGCGAGATCGGCCAGTTCCAGTATGAGGGCGTCGACGTGGACGTCGTCGGCGGTCGCGACGCGTTTGGCGCCACCGTTGGTGAGCAGCACGCGCAACGCCCTGTCGGCACCGTCGCGCGAGGCACGCAGACCGGAGCCGTCGAGCGCGAGCGGTCCGATTCCGATCGCGGCCGCCGTCCGGCGTCCCGTGCGTTCCAGGAAGGTCGAGGCGACCCGCACCGAGCGCTCCTGGCAGTCGGCTCGGCCGCCGGGCATCGGGACGATGCCGTAAGCGACGTCACCCACGAGCGCGACGGCGGAGCGCGGCTGGACGGCACTGAGGTGCATGGCCAGCGCGTCGGCGACCCGCTGACGATCCGCCACAAGTCGGAGATCGTCCTCGAGCGCGGGCGCGCCGAGCAGGCCCATGGCGAGCACGATCGACGGCCGGCCGAGCAACCCGAGGCGGGCGATGGCCTCCGGCGCCTCGGCGCCGCCTTCGAGCGCCGTGCTCACCAGGTCCGCGCGCAGTCGCCGTTCGACGTCGGCGCCCGCGCGCAGCCGGAGCATGTGCAACGCGACGAGTTTGGTGGCGTCGATCAACGCCTGGGTCCGCTCCTCGCTGAGCGGCTCCCGGACCGCCGCCCAGACCGACCCGAGTACCTCGTCGCCCGCGCGGACGGCGAGCGCCACGCGCGGTATTGCGATCGCGTTGTCGTCGTAGCGTCTCGGATCGACGTACACGGGAGTGTGGTCGCGGTACAGCTTCTCGAAGACGCCGTCGCGTTCCAGGCCGCGGGTGAACCGCTCCGGCACCTGTCTGCCGAGGATGGTCTCCACCCGGGAAGGGTCCGCTTCGTCCTGACGTCCGGAGAACGCCAGGACCCGGGAGTTGCGGTCCTCGATGGTCACCGGCGCGTCCAGGAGCGCGGCGATCGCGTTGGCCAGTGCGAAGAGATCGCCCGACGGGATTCCGCCGAGGGTCTGCGGCGAGACCTCGCCGACGTCCTCCTCGGCGAGCAAGGTCCTGAGCATGGCGGCGAGCTGAGCCCAGGACGCGCCTCGCGCGAGCCCGAGCAGGGCGACCCCGGAAGAGTCCGCGGCACGCCGGAGTTCGGGCGTCGGGGTGACGGGGGACCGGACGACGAGCGCCGCCGCGCCCCGTGCACCCACGTCGTGCAGAAGGCGGACGACCTCGTCCTGCTCCCGCACCCCGACGCCGAGCACGACGGCCCCGTCAGGGATTTCGGATTCGTCGTGCGGATCGTGGATGACCACCCCGCCGAGCTGCTTGCGGGTGGTCCGGCCGACCGCGACCGGATCCAGGAGCACGTCCCCGAGGTCTTCGAGGACGCGCCCCAAACTCGTCTGCGGCCCACTGGGCACCGGTGTCAGCACCCCCCGAAGGTAGACCCGGCCTCGTCGAACCGACTGGTTCGATCCGACTACATATAGCCCCGGAATCCGTGGGCCGCTACGAAGCGATCCACGTTTTCCCGATGGTGACCTCGTCCAGCAGGTCGGGAATCGGGGTCACCCCGAGGCCCGGCCCGGTCGGCACCGGCAGATGCCCGCCGTCCAGCACGAACGGTTCGGTGATGTCGGTGCGGTAGAACCGGCCGGACGCCGAGGTGTCACCCGGCAGCGTGAAGCCGGGCAGCGAGGCCAGCGCGACGTTGGCCGCCCGGCCGAGCCCGGTCTCGATCATCCCGCCACACCACACCGCGACCCCGTGTGCCGCGCAGACGTCGTGCACCCGGCGGGCTTCGAGGTAGCCACCGACGCGACCCGGTTTGATGTTGACGATCTGGCAGGCGCCGAGTCGGATCGCGTCCACCGCGGCCTTCGCGGACACGATCGACTCGTCGAGGCAGATCGGGGTCCGGATGCGCTTGGCCAGTTCGGCGTGGCCGAGCACGTCCTCTTCTTCGAGCGGCTGCTCGATCAGCAGTAGGTCGAACGAGTCGAGCCGGGACAGCAGGGGAGCGTCGCCCAGGGTGTACGCGGTGTTCGCGTCGACCTGCAGCAGCACGTCGTCACCGAAGCGCTCCCGCACCCGGCGCACCGGCTCGACGTCCCAGCCGGGTTCGATCTTCAGCTTGATCCGGACGTAGCCCTCGTCGAGGTAACCGCCGACGACGTCGAGCAGCCGCGGGATCGAGTCCATGATCCCGACCGAGACCCCGCAGGCCACCGAGTCGCGGACGGACCCCAGTTCGGCCGCGAACGACCGCTCGTGGGCGCGGAGTTCGGCGTCGAGAACCGCCATCTCCAGAGCACCCTTGGCCATCCGGTGGCCCTTGAACTTCGCCAGCAACGGCGTCACCTTGTACGCGGTCACGTCCTCGGCCGCCAGTAGCGCCGGGATCAGATGGTTCCGCAGCACATGTTCGGCGGCGTCGTTGTACTCCGACGAGTAGAGCGGCGCCTCCATCGCGACGCATTCGCCCCAGCCCTCGGCCGCCGAGGTCACGGCGCGGACGAGCAGCAGTTCCCGTTCGGCCTGTGTCCCGAACGATGTCCGGAACGGAGCCACGAGCGGCATCCGGACCCGGCGCAGTTCCACACCGCTGAGTTTCACGACTGCTCCTTCGAGATCACGTACCAGCCGGGACGATCGAAACCGGCGACGTGGGCGTTGTCCGCCATCAGTCCGCCGAGGACTTCACGCAGGGCGACGCGCCACGCCTTGCCGCGACCGGGATCGGAGCGGCGCAAACGTTCGATGTCGGGCGGGACGGCGACGAGCACGGTCGGCGCGTCGGCGGATCCGATCCTCGGACCGCCGTCGGAGTCGACCGACAGTGCCTTCGCCGCGCCCGATGCTTCCGCGTCGATCAGCACGGGTTCACCGAAGGCAGCGGCACGGACTGCCGGGCTCGTCAGATCCCAGCCGACCATCAGCCGGTCGGTGTCGCCCGAGCCGTTGATGCTGTCCTCCATCGGACCGTAGAAGTCGGGCAGGTAGCCGATCGGGCGCGCCCCGAGTTTCCCCAGATTGAAGTAGGCGTTGCGCCGCACCAGCGGGTCGAAGGTCCAGGTGATCAACGAGACGTCCTGGAGCAGCGCCCAGCCGCGCTGGTGCAGTTTGAGCGCGTGCCCGATGCCCCGGCCGGCACCTGCCTTGGCGACGCCGGCGATGTGGCTGTGCAGACTCGCTTTCCCAGGGTTCCCGAAGAAGCCGAAGCAGGCCCCCAGGAGTTCGCCGTGCTCGAACGCGCCGGTGACGTAGTTCCCGGCCGTGGACATCGCGCGAAGCAGCTCCGTGCTCACCGGCCGGGCGCCGGGCGCGGACTGCCAGATCGATTCGAACAGACCGACCACCGCGGCCAGATCGGCGATTTCGGTGAGTTCGCGGATTTCGATGCCCGAAGCCACGGCCGCGGCCCGCGCGGCGGCGACCGCTTCGTCACGCACCTCCCGGGAGGCCAGGCTTTCCGCGTTCATCGCAAGATTTGTCACGGGACAGTCCTTTCCCGGCTCGACGGTTGAGTCACCGTCGTGCCTCACCAGATTGGCCCGCGGGTTTCGTCGCACCGGACGGATTCCGCTTCGCGAGCACGTTCTCCACGAGTGCGGCCAGCAACGCGGTGCGTCTCGGTAGTTCCGCGACGACGACGTGTTCGTGATCCGCGTGGGCCCCGCCGCCGACGGCACCGAGACCGTCCAGGGTCGGGATTCCGATCCCCGCGGTGTAATTGCCGTCCGAGGCACCACCGACCGCCACGGAAGTCAGTTCTCCGAGACCGAGTTCGCCTGCCAGTTCCCGTGCCAGCGAGAAGAGTCCCGCCGATGAACTTCCTTCGAGCGGCGGCCGGTTGATCCCGCCGGTCACGCGGACCTCGGCGTCTTCCAGTGCCGGACGGAGAGCCCGCATGGCCCTGTCGACGCGGAGTTGCTCGGCCACGTTCCACACGCGGACGTCGACCGCCACGTTCGCGGCGGCGGGAACGGTGTTGACCGTCGTTCCCGCCGAGACGACGGTGGGTGTCACACTGGTGCCCGCCCCAGGGTCGGCGAGCGCGGCCACCGCGAGGATCTGGTGCGCGACCTCGATTCCCGCGTTGATCCCCTTCTCCGGTTCGAGCCCGGCATGGGCGGCGCGGCCGGTCACCTCGACCCGGTAGTGGGAAACGCCTTTGCGGCGGCACTTCAGCGCGCCGCCGTCGGCCGAAGCCTCCAGCACGAAGGCCGCGTCACAGCCGGCCGCGGCTTCTTCGATCAGCGCACGGGAGGACGGCGAGCCGATCTCCTCGTCACCGGTGACCAGAATGGACAGTCCGTCACGGTCGGGCAGCGTCGCGGCGGCGTGCAGTGCCATCACGACCCCTGCCTTCATGTCGAAGCAGCCGGGACCGCGCAACACCCCGTCCCGTACGGAGAACGGATGCGTCTCCAGCGAACCGTGGGGCCACACCGTGTCGTGGTGACCGAGCAACAGCACACGAGGCGGCCCGTCACCGAACCGCCAGCGCAGGTGCGTGACTCCGTCGACGACGATCCTCTCCGGCTCCGCACCGAGCAGTCTCCGGCCCACGTCGGCCACCACTTCGGCGCTGCGGGCCACCGCTTTGTGATCCGACGACGGGGACTCGCAACGGACGAGCGTCTCGATGTCGGCCAGCAGGTCGCTCATCGCGGCTCACCGCGCAACGGCTTGCCGGGGAAGGCGTCGGTGCGCAGGTTCCCGTCGGTGACGACCGGAACGCCCGAGACGAACAGATGCCGGACTCCGACCGATGGCCGCGTCGAATCGAAGTAGGTCGCCGCGTCAGTGATGGCGTTCGGGTCGAGGACGACGATGTCGGCGTCGGCGCCGACGCCGAGCCGTCCCTTGGCCAGTGCCCCGGGCGCGACCTCGTCGAGCACCCGCGCCGGCAGGTAGGAGCAGCGCCGGAACGCCTCCAGCCAGGTCCAGGCCTTGCTCTCGCGCACCATCAGGCGCAACGTCTTGGCGTAGGTCCCCGCCGTGCGCGGATGTGTCGCGCCACCGCGTGGCAGCGGCCATTCGGTGCTCTCGCTGGTGCCGTTCTTCCAGTACACGGGCAGCGCGTCGCTGGCGACGATGGCGTCGGGGAACGCGAGCGCCTTCTGCAGCAGGCCGAGGTCGTGCGGGCTGCTCTCGTCGAGGAACTCCAGGATGCACGGTGCGCCCGGATCCTCGGCACGCACCTGGAGCAGACGGCCTGCGTCGGCGATACGCTCCCCCGACTCGAGCATGATCACACTGGACGGGGTCAGGCCCTTCATCTTCAAGCGTTCGGGTGAAAGGAACGCCGCGCCGATCCCCGTGCTGCCCGCACCGTAGGGATAGGCCTCGACGGTCACCCGTGATCCGGCCGCGCGGCCGGTTTCGAGCGCCGCGAGCACCCGCTCGATCTGGTGGCCGGACGTGCTGTTCACGTGGCAGTGGTGCATCGCGGCACCGGTCTCGGCCGCGACGATCGCGATTTCCGCCGAACCGTCGATGGGTGTCTCCGGATTCACCTCGACCAGTTCACGGACGTGGGTGTAGGTCGGCGCACCGGCCTCTTTGGCGAGTCGGGCCAGCGCGAGGAACTCACCGGGGTCGGTGTCGGGCGCGTAACCGAGGAGCACACCGACGCCGAGCGCGCCCGCGGCCAGCTCACCGTCCACGAGGGACAGCCAGGCCGCCATCTCCTTCGGCGACGAAGACCGTTGCCAGGCCGGGTTTCCGAGGACGGCAAGCCCGCTGTCGATATTCGCGTCCGGCTCGATCCCGGCGAGCACCTGCGCCCGCGCGGCACCCCAGGACGCGGAGAACCCGTAGTGCAGCGGACGTCCCGCCGCCGCGGCCTCGGCGTAGGCGCGCTCGATCGGCATCAGACCGGCTTCGAGGTCGAGCGCGGTCGTCACGCCGTCCATCGCCTGCAACCGCTGGCCCGCGATGGTGTGCACGTGGCTGTGCAGGTCGATGAAGCCCGGTCCCACGACGAGCCCGGAGACATCGATCTCCACATCGCCGGGCCCCGCGGTCAGACCTTCCCCGACGGCGGTGACCACCCCGTCGGATACCAGCACGTCGGCCGTACCGTCGAACCCCGTCGCCGGGTCGATGACACGACCGCCACGCAAGAGTGTCCGCATGCTTCGCCTCCTAGGATCGCCTCGTTCATGGCGACCCTAGGAGCTTTCTCGGACCGACCGTTCGTACCGCGCTACGAATCCGGGGCCCTCGGTCCATCCATCCGCACGAACCGCTCTCCCGGCAGGCGCCTATCCACTTACGACACCGGCCAGGGCGTGTTGCGAAAGCGGCAGTTGAGCCGCGATGAGATTGCCTTGAGGGTCGCTCCCCCCCCCAGGGCAGCTGTCGACGCAGCACCGCATTCTCGTGTTGCAAGGCCGGCAACTCAGCTGCCTCACTGCTTGGTTCTGCGGGCCAGCTCGCGCTTGAGGATCTTTCCGGTGGCGGTCATCGGCAGGCCGGCCACGAACTCGACGGTGCGCGGGTACTTGTAGGACGCCATCTCTCCCTTGGCCCAGGCGACGAGCTCGTCGGTGGTGAGGGAGGAACCGGGCTGCAGGATGACGTAGGCCTTGATCTCCTCGCCGTGGCTGTCGTGAGGTACGCCGATGACGGCGGCCAAGCTGACCTCCGGGTGCTTCATCAGGACTTCTTCGATCTCACGCGGATAGACGTTGAAGCCGCCTCTGATGATGAGGTCCTTCGACCGGTCGACGATGTAGTAGAAGCCGTCCTCGTCGCGTCGTGCGAGGTCGCCTGTGCGGAGCCATCCATCGCGCATGACCTCGGCGGTGGCTTCCGGCCGGCCGTAGTAGCCCTTCATCACGTTGTGGCCCTTGACCGCGATTTCGCCGACCTCGCCGCTCTCGGTCACCTCGGTCCAGTCGGCGTCGACGAGTTTCAGTTCGACGCCCCAGATGGGCACCCCGATCGATCCCGGGCGTGGGTCGAGGTCGGGGTCGCTGAACGTCGCGACGGGAGATGTCTCCGACAGTCCGTATCCCTCGAGCACCGTGATCCCGAGGCGCTGTTCGATCTGGTGGGCCATCTCCATCGGGAGTGCGGCACCTCCGGAGATGCCGATCCGGAGGTTGCTCGCGATGCGCTTGACGTCGATGTCGTCGCTGAGCGCGTTCAAGAGCCCCCACCACA
This sequence comes from Streptomyces antnestii, assembly GCF_004005495.1. Classification (GTDB taxonomy): domain Bacteria; phylum Actinomycetota; class Actinomycetes; order Streptomycetales; family Streptomycetaceae; genus Streptomyces; species Streptomyces antnestii. The sequence goes on along the minus strand of NZ_RZYA01000008.1, from coordinate 210,085 downwards.
TGGTGGGTACGCCGGCGAAGAACGTGATGGGCTCGCGGCCCATCAGGCCGACGACTTCGCGCGCATCGAAGCGAGGGACGAGGTAGAGGGTGGCGGCCATCGAGAAGCCTGCGTGCATCTGCACTGTGGCACCGAAGGTGTGGAAGAGCGGGAGGCAGAGCAGGTGGCTGTCGGAAGCCGGCGTGCTGCGGAACAGGCGGTTGCATGCCAGCACGTTCATCACCGTGTTGGCGTGCGACAGCTCTGCGCCCTTGGCCTGTCCGGTGGTCCCGGAGGTGTAGAGGATGACCGCCGTGTCGGTGGGCTCGGTCGTCACCGAGTCGTACGTTGTGCTGTGGCCGGCCAGGACACTGCCGAGCGTCTCGACGCCGTCGATGGGACTGGGAGCGGCCGGATCATCGGTGATCACGAAGAAGTGCTCGACGGCGTCGACCTGCTGGAAGCCGGCGAAGCCCTCGGCGCTCATGGGCAACTCGGCGGTGCCCTCGAAGCAGAAGTAGGCCTTCACGTCGGCGTCGTCCAGGTGGTAGGCGATCTCGCGGCTTTTCAGGAGGACGTTGAGCGGGACGACGACTGCGCCGGTCTTGATGATGCCGTAGTAGACGACCGGGAAGTGCGGCAGGTTCGGGCAGCTGAGGGCCACCCTGTCACCGGGGCCGATCCCGCGTTCCACGAGCAGGTTCGCGACCTGGTTGGCCGCGGCGTTCACCTGGCTGTACGTCAGGCGGGTCGGGCCCAGTACGACAGCTTCGCGGTCGGGGTACTTGCGGGCGGAATCCTCGAGCAGGATCGACAGGTTCAGCATGGTGACTCCTCAGAGCCTCGCGGCGGGCTTGTTCGCCCGCGGATGGATCGTGGGGTCCGCGCCTCGCCGCCGGCGCGGCCGTGTACGTCGTCGTCTCGATCGATCGACGAAGATGTCGTACTCGAGATACCCCGTGCCGCCGTAGGGCGAGAGGTCGGTGACTCCGGTGTCGCGGAGACGGCGGCATCGGCCACGATCTCGGGTGAGCGTGACCTACCTCTCGGATGAAGGTCGGTGGGAAGAACGGCGGCTACCAGCCGTACTGGTACTCACGCCAAGTGATGCTTCGCTGCATGCCTGCCGCCTGCCGTCGCTTACGCGCCGGCCGGCACGACACCTGTCCCTCGCGCCCGGGTGGCCACGATGGGCTCGGCCAGTACCTTCGCTCGACCGGTCTCGTCCAGGGAGCGGCAGATGATGCGCAGCTCGAAATCGACCGTTCGACTCCGGTTGCCTCTGGACGCGAGGCGCGCCTCGACTTCGATGACGTCTCCGCCGCGGACCGGAGCGAGGAACTCGACCGAGGAGTACCCGACGAACAGACTTTCGTGGCCGTCGGTGGCGATCGCCAAGTGTGTGCCGGCATCACCGAACAACTTCAGGCTGAACGCACCGTCGACGAGGTTGCCGGCGTAGTGGGCATCGGAGGAGGCGACGTACCGCTGGTGGACGACGTTCACGCGATCTCCTCGTCGATACGGCCGATCCCGGGTGTAACGGCCTCTCCGCCGATCCTGACGCCGGGGTAGCCGCGCTTGGCGATCTCGGTGCACATGCGGCGGTACTTGCCGACGCCGCCCACGTAGCCGAGGAAGGTGGTCGGCTTGCCGGTCACGTTGGAGCCGCGGTACCAGGAGTCGGTGGTCGCGTACAGCGTCTGGCCGACCGTGGCCTCGGTGATGCTCACCCAGTCGTCCTGGGCCTCGGTGGTGGGTTCGACGACATCGCTGCCTTCGGTCTTGGCATGCGCGATCAGGTCGGTGATCCAGTCGACCGCCTGCTCGATCGTCACGACGACGTTGCTCGCGAGTGCGGGGCTCTGGGGGCCGGCGATCATGAAGAAGTTGGGGAATCCGGCGGTCATGGTGCCCAGGTAGGTGCGTACGCCGTCGCTCCATGCATCCTGGAGCGTGCCTGCCTCCGGCGTCGTGACGTTGAGTGCGTACAGGGGGCCGGTGAAGGCGTCGAAACCGATCGCGAGAACGATGGCGTCGACGTCGTAGGAGCCGCGCTCGGTGATGATGCTGTCGGAGGTCATGGTCGCGATCGGCTCATCACGCAGCGACACGAGCGAGACGTTCGGACGATTGAACGTCTCGTAGAAGTCGGTTCCGAAGCAGCTGCGCTTGGCGCCCAACGGGTGGAACCGGGGCTCGAGCAGGGACGCGGTCCGCGGATCATCGACGATCTGACGGATCTTCTGACGCACGAACTCCGCCGCGGTCTCGTTGGCCTCCGGGTCGGTGAGGAGGTCGGCGAACTCCCCGCCGACGCCCTGGAATCCGCTGCGTTCGTAGGCCCGCTCGTAGCGCTCCTGACGCTCCTCGGCGGAGACGTCGAAGGCGCAGTCGGTCACCGGGCGGTCCGGGATGCCGCCGGGGGACTGCCGGCACTCCTCGCGGATGGCGGGGTAGTCGCTCTTGATCTCGGCAACTGTCTGCGCGGGCAGTGGGGCGTTGCGGGCGGGGAAGACGTAGTTCGGGGTCCGCTGAAAGACGGTCAGGTGGTCGGCCACTTCGGCGATGAGCGGGATGCACTGCACGCCCGACGATCCCGTGCCGATGACGGCGACCCGCTTGCCGGCGAGGTCGTCGAGCGAGATCGTCCAGCGGCTCGTCGACACCGTAAGCCCGGTGAAGTTCTCCAGGCCCGGCACGTCGAAGTCCTTCGGCGTCGACAGTCCGCCCGAGCCGGCCAGGAGGTAGCGACCACGGCGGGTGTCGCCGGAGTCGAGGGTCAGCTCCCACAGGTGCTCGTCCGGAAGCCAATGCGCCGCGATTACTTTGGTGTTGAACCGGAAGTGCCGACGAAGGTCGAAGCGGTCGGCGACGTGGTTGATGTAGCTCAGGATCTCCGCCTGCGGGGCGAAGCGCTCGCTCCAGGTCCACTCCTGCTGGAGTTCCTCGCTGAACGAGTACGAGTAGTAGACGCTTTCGACGTCACATCGGGCGCCGGGATACGTGTTCCAGAACCAGGTGCCGCCGACATCAGGGGCGGTCTCGAACCCGGCGAACGTCCAGCCCTGCTCGGCCGCCTTGTAGGCGGCGTACAGGCCGGAGAACCCGGCACCGACGCACAGAACGTCGACGATCGGGGGCGTGGAAGAGGTTGCGGTCATGTTCTCTGCCTTCTCGTGTCCAAGGGGCTGACAGACAGCACTGAGCTAGTCATTTGACTATGTCGGATGACCAAGAATGTAGCTACGGGCCATGACCTCGTCAATGCCCGGCTGTCATCAAGGAGTCGAGGTCGATGCGGCGCGGGCGGCGGCGACGCCTCGCAGATGCCGGACCACGTCGTCGATCGCCGCGTCGGTCTTGGCGAAGACGCCGACCTCGGTGAAGAAGCCGTGGAACACGCCCGAGTGGCGAATGGCGGTGGTGGGTACGCCGTCGTGTCGCAGTCGTTCGGCGTACGCCTCGGCGTCGTCACGCAGAGGGTCGACCTCGGCGGTGAGGACCAGGGCCGGCGGCAATCCACGGAGGGACGCCGCCTTCATGGGGGCTGCGTACTGATCGACGCCGTCCTGGTGCGGGCCGACGTATTGCTCCCAGAGCCAGCGTGCATCGGCTGTGGTCAGCAGGGGCGCGTCGGCGAACCGGGTCCAGGACGGCGTGGAGAACCGGTCGTCGACCGCGGGATAGACGAGGAGCTGCGATGCGGGGAGCGGGAGTCCGCGGTCCCGGAGGTGGAGGCAGAGCGCAGCGGTGAGGTTGCCGCCTGCGGAGTCGCCGCCGACGGCGATCATGTCCGGATCGATGCCCGCATCGAGGGCTGACCTGCGGAGCCAGGCCAGTGCGTCGAGCGAGTCCTCGAAGGCCGCCGGGTAGGGGTGCTCCGGGGCGAGCCGGTACTCCAGGGAGAGCACCGCCCACCCGGAGCGAGCGGCGATGGCGCGGCAGACCTCGTCCACTCCGTCAAGGGTTCCGAGAACGAATCCGCCGCCGTGGAGATACAGCAGGGCCGGCCGCAGGTCCTTGGCCGGCGAGCCGGGTGGGTGGTAGAGGCGCGCGCGCAGTGGTCCGGAACGGGTCGGGACGGTCACCGCCTCGATCCGGTCGAGGGGTGTCAGCGGGCGGTCGGACGGCGTGCTCGCGAGCAGCTCGCGCGCCGCCTGGGCTCCGAGCTCGCGGACAGGTGTGGTCAGCGCCTCGGCGATCGCCTGGGCGACGAGCAGCGCGTCGGCGTCGAGGCGCTCCCAGTTCGGTGGGACTGGCTTGGTCATGCGCGGGGGCCTTTCCGGCGAGGTGGCAAGGGGGGTGTTGACAGGTTGTGAACCGTGCCCCAACATCCTAGTCACGCGTTTGAGTCAGATGACTAAGAAATCGCGGATTGCCAGAGCCCGTGCGGCGCCCATACCGGGTCGCGTGGCTCGTGAAGTCGAAAGGACCGAAGGATGAGCGGAACCATGACGGCCCCCACGTCGACATCTGCGGGTGCCGCAGATGTCGACGTCAGGATCGAGGACGATGCGAGTCCCCTCGTGCGACTGATCGGCCGCACGCTGCGTGACTCCGCCCGGACCGGGCATGCCGTCGACACCCTGAACCGGTCGACCGGCACCGTTGCGATTCACTCCCACGACACGCCCCAGGCCGCGACGATCAGCTTCGGCGCCAACGGAATCGACGTCTCCAGCGGCGTGCTGGTCGAGCCGGACGCCGCCGTGACGGTCGACCTCAACGCGCGTTTCGCGCCGACAGCGGATCCCTCCGGTGACGCCGGCCTGGCAGGGGGCGTCCTGCAGGCGCTCACCCCGCCGCTGCCCGGATGGCGTGATGCCGCTCAGCGGTTCTGGGACGCGACACGTTCACTGCCGGGCATTCCCGACGTGCTGATCGCGGTCACCGAAGGGCCCGAGGGCCTGGAGCAGGCCGTGCTCGGCGACGGCCCCACGCAGTACCTGATCGCCGGAGCTCCCGAGACGCTCGCCGCTGTGTTCTGCGGTGCGGACGACCTCTTCGCTGTCCTGTCCTCGGGTGCCCTGGGCATCCAGGGCACCCTCTCGCAGCTGTCGGTGATGACCGGCGCGTCCTGGAAGGTTCGTTACGATGTCTGAACTCACCACCTCGGCCACGAGCGCGCCGCTCCGCGACTCCGGCACGCGAGCCGTCCGGCTCGAGGCGACGAATCACGAGGGATGCTTCCTCGGCAAGAACGTCTCGCCCAAGAAGTACGCGGCGGGCAAGGACGCAGGGTTCGCCTTCGCAGATCTCCTGTTCGGCCTCGACCTCGGCAACCTCCCCGCCTTCGGTGCCGCCTACCCCGCCTGGCGTGGCCACCTCGACGACGTCTACCTCCGCCCCGACGTGTCGACCCTGGTCGAGTGGAAGCCGGGCCTGGACGCGGTCATCGGTGACTACTGGCTCAAGGACGGCACGCCGGTCCCGATCTGTCCGCGCAACCTCGTGCGGAAGATGGTCGAGCGTCTGGCAGGGCTCGGATTCACCGCGACCGTCGCGGTCGAGATCGAGGCGACCGTCTTCGAGGAGTCGATCCACGAGGCGCGCGCCCGCGGGTACCGCGACCTGACCCCCTTGGGCGGCAGCGCGGGCACGGCGTACCACCTCGCCAAGTCGAAGGACTGGACCGACTACATGAACGCCGTGGCCGACCGCCTCGACGAGGTCGGCATCGAGTGGGAGGCCTGGAGCGACGAGGACGCCGCCGGTCAGATCGAGCTCAACATCTCACCGGGCGATCCGATCAAGGTCGGCGACGCCTGGGCGCGGACCCGCCAGATCATGCGCGAGGTCGCGTTCGAGCGCGGGCACAGCGTGACCTTCATGGCCAAGCCCACCGCCGGTTACGGCCAGGCATCCCACATCAACCTCTCCCTGCAGCGCGACGGTGCCAACGCGTTCTACGCCGAGAACGGACCGTCGGACACGATGCTGCACGCCATCGGTGGGCTGCTGGCGACGATGGAGGGCAACACCTCGATCGTGTTGCCGCAGATCACGTCGTACCGGCGACTTGTCGACCTCAGTGGGCCGCCGGTCACGATCAGTTGGGGCATCAGCAACAAGACCGCCGCGGTGCGCGCCGTCTGCGGACACCCCAAGTACTCCCGCCTCGAATACCGCCTCCCGGGCGCGGACGCGAACCTCTACCTCGCGCTCGCGGGCGTGCTCGCCGGCGTCATCGCCGGTGTCGAGCGGAAGATCGACCCGCCCGAGCAGGTCACCGACATGGCGTGGTGCCTGCCGCCGGGCCTGGGCATCGAGCGGATCCCGGACACCATCACGAAGGCCGCGGCGGCCCTGGACGCCGACCCGATCCTGCGCGAGCTCCTGGGCGACGAGTTCGTCGACTGCTGGGTCGCGTCGCGCAAGTGGGAGTGGATGCAGTTCCACACCGCCGGCGGCGACCCGTTCGCCGAGCTCTCGCCGTGGGAGTCGACTCGCTACTTCGAACTCCCGTGAGCGCGCGTGAGGAGGCCGCGACGGTGCGCCCGCTGCTCGGCATCACCGGGCGCCGGTACCGGCTGGAACTGCTCGAGGGAGCCGACAAGCGGTACGGCGACCGTTGCACCGACAGCTACATGTCGGACTTCGCGAGCCACATCGCGCAGGCCGGCGGACTTCCGGTGCACCTGTCGTACGACACCGACGCGACGGACATCTGCCAGTGGCTGTCCGGCGTGGTGATCACCGGCGGACAGGACGTCCATCCGGCGTGCTGGGGCGGCGACACGTCAGTGGTCCGCGACGTCGATCCACGGACGGACCTGATGGTCCACGACGTGGCTCGGGACGAGTACGAGATCGAGCTCGTCCGAGCCGCGCTGGAGCGGGGGATTCCCGTGCTGGGTGTGTGCCGCGGCCTGCAGGTGCTCAACATCGCCCTCGGCGGCACGCTCGTCGCCGATCTTCCGCCCGGCTCCGTGAGGCACCTGTCCACAGAGGCTGCGCCGACCGACGGCACTACTGATCACCTCGTGACCTTCGAGAAGGGCTCGATCGCCGCCGGCCTGTTCGGCGAGCACGCGCTGACCAACTCCTGGCACCACCAGGCCGTCGACCGCTGCGGCGCCGGCCTGGTCGTGACCGGACGCACGAGCGACGGCGTGATCGAGTCGGTGGAGCTCCCCGGTACTCCGGTGCTCGGAGTCCAGTGGCACCCGGAGTGGATGAAGAGCGCAGACCCGGCGCTGACATGGATCGTCCAGGCCGCGGCGGAGCTGCTCGCGGCCCGCCGCGGTGAACAGACGCACAGGAGCTTGCGATGACGGAGAACGTGGCAGCCGAGCAAGCCGGTCGCACCCAGGCACGTCCCGCGCCGGTGGTGAAGCCCGGACAGCTCGGCGAGGACCCCGCCGTCCCGACCCTGACCGAGCTGCTGTCGCAGCGCGCACAGGATTCACCGGAACGGGAGTTCCTGCGCTTCGGCGAACGGTCATGGAGCTTCGCCGACATCGACACATGGAGTTCCAGGCTGGCGCACCGGCTGATCGAGCTCGACGGCGTACAGCCGGGCGACCGTGTCGCGATCATGCTCCCGAACGTCGTGCACTGGCCGGTCATCTGGCTCGCTGCACTCAAGGCCGGAGCGGTCGCCGTTCCGGTCAACTCCTCCTACCGGCGGGGCGACCTCGCCTTCGTCCTCCGGGACTCGGGTGCGCGCGTCGCCTTCACCGACTCCGAGCGGTCCGGGCTGGTCGCCGACGTCCTGGCGACCGAGGACGGGCTCGCCGGCCTTCGTGTCGTCGACGTCGCCGACGACGGGTCCGAGCCCTTCCCGCAGACGGCGCCGGCGGTGCCGGTCGATGCAGGGACGCTGGCGAACCTGCAGTACACCTCCGGCACGACCGGTTTCCCCAAGGCGTGCATGCTCACCCACGACTACTGGGTCCGGTTGGGCTGGGTCTGTGCGGCGGTGACCGGACTCGGTACCGAGGACGTGCTCCTGACGTCGCAGCCGTTCTCCTACATGGATCCGCAGTGGAACACGGCGCTCGCACTCACGATCGGGGCCCCGCTGGTCGTGTTGCCCCGGTTCTCCGCGTCGACCTTCATGGCGGACGTCCGCCGGCACCGCGCGACCTTCTTCTACGTCCTCGGGTCGATGCCCACGCTGTTGTTCAAGCAGCCGCCCGCGCCCGAGGACCGCGACAACGAGGTACGCCACGTGCTCTGTTCGGGCATTCCCGTCGGTCTGCACGCGCAGCTGGAGGAGCGATGGGGTGCGCCGTGGCGGGAGATCTACGGGATGACCGAGTCCGGTGTCGACCTGTTCAGCCCGTTCGCCGACGCTGATGCCGTCGGGAGCGGGAGCCTGGGGCGGCCGGTGCCGACGAAGCAGGTCCGCGTCGTCGACCCCGACGGCAACGAGGTGCCGGCCGGCGATCCCGGGGAGCTGGTCATCTCGGGCAAGCCCATGATGAGCGGTTACTGGAACCGCCCGGACGACGCGGCCAGGGTCTTGCGCGACGGCTGGCTCCACACCGGTGACGTCGTGGTCCGACGGCCCGACCACGGCATCCAACTGGTCGGCAGGATCAAGGACATGGTGCGCCGCGGCGGCGAGAACGTCGCGAGCGTCGAGGTCGAGGCCGCCCTCGAGCGCGACGACGTGGTGGTCGCGGCCGCGGTCGTCGCCGAACCCGACGACACTCTCGGTGAGGAGGTCAAGGCCTTCGTCCAGCTGGCGGCCGGCGTGCCGGCCGATCGTGCGACAGCCGAGGCGATCGTCGAGCGGGCCGGCAAGGAACTCGCTCGGTTCAAGGTGCCGCGCTACGTGGAGTTCGTCGCCGACTTCCCCCGGACGCCGTCCGAACGCATCTCCAAGCCGGCCCTCAAGGCACGCGCCGTGGACGATCCCGGCGTGACGCACGATCTCGGTGCACGACGGAACAAGACGGGGGCACGTACCGCTTCCGACGGAGGATTCCTCGACGTCGACGTCATGCGTCGCGTTGCCGTGCTGACGCTCCGACGTCCCGAGAAGCTCAACGCCATGGACGTCGCCACCCGGCTGCGGCTGGCCACGGTCATCCGCGAGTTCGGGACCGGCGACAGCGTGCGCGGGATCGTGCTCACTGGCGAGGGACGGGCCTTCTCCGCGGGCGAGGACCTCCAGAGCGTGCCGTCCACGGACGCCGAGCTCCGTGAGGCGTTCGCGAGCTTCCACGACATCACCCGGGCCATCCTGCAGACGCAGGTACCCGTGGTCGCGGCGGTCAACGGACTCGCGGTCGGGGGAGCCTCGGAGATCACCCTGTGTTGCGACGCTCGCATCGGAACCCGGGCGACGGAGTACTACCAGCCGGAGAACGGCCGGGGCATCACGATCTCGAACGCGTCCAGCGTGCTGCTCAGGCGCCTCATCGGGAGCCATGCGATGCGCATGGTGCTCGGATCGCCTCGGGTCCTGGCCGACGAGGCGCTGCGGATCGGGCTCCTGGACGAGATCGTCGAGCCCGACGCCCTGATCGGCCGGGCCATCGACACCGTCATCGAGTGGACGCCCGCGGGAAACACGACGGCCCTCCACCTGGCACTCCTGCGCCCTCAGACAGAGGAGGTCGAAGCGGCCTTCGCCCGTGAGGACCTCGCTGCGTGGAAGGCGTGGGAGAGCGGAGTCCTCAGTGCGGGGATCGGGGGCTTCTTGTCCGCCAGGGGCACCGGCGCGTAAGCCCCGCCCTGAGCTCGCCATCACCTTCAACAGACCAATCCCACAGGAATCGACAGAGGGGACGTCGACATGATCGACACCCAGGCCGCGGTACTCACCGCGGTCAATGAGCCGCTCGAGCTGACCGACATCCGGGTGGACGAACCGGAGCCGCACGAGGTGCGGGTCGCGGTCACGAACGTGGGGCTGTGCCACAGCGACCTGCACTACATGACGGGGACGGTTCCGACCGGCCTGCCGGTCGTCGTCGGGCACGAAGTGGCGGGCGTGGTCGAGGCGGTCGGGGCACAGGTGTCCGGCCTGCGTCCCGGGGACCGCGTGGTCGGCGCGCTGACACCCTCCTGTGGCCGCTGCGTCAACTGTGAGGCGGGACGGTCGACCCAGTGCCGTCGTGTCGAGGATGTACGCCGCCGTCCGCGGCCCGCGTTCCAGACCACGGACGGCAGGCCGATCGAGCGGCTCGGCGACGTCGGGGCGTTCTCCCGGCACGTCCTCATGCGGGAGAACGCACTGGTGCGGCTCCCTGACGAGGTACCGCTGCACGTCGGGTGCCTCTTGGCCTGCTGCGTCATCACCGGTGTAGGCGCCGTCTTCCGCGGCGCCCAGGTGAGGCCGGGCAGCACGGTGGCGGTCATCGGCTGTGGCGGCGTCGGCTCGGCCATCATCCAGGGGGCCAGGCTCGCCGGAGCGTCGGCGATCGTTGCCATCGACCTGGACGACGCACGGCTCAAGGCCGCGCGCGGCTACGGCGCGACCCACGTCATCAACGGCGCAGACGGCGACATCGTCGCGGAACTGCACCGCCAGTTGGGCGACGGAGTGGACTACTCCTTCGAGGCGGTCGGCTCGGCCCGAACCGCGGCGACGGCCGTGGCCCTCCTGCGTCCGACGGGTACCGCGTGCCTGGTCGGCATCGCGCCCGGAGGTACCGAACTCAGCATCCCGGCATCGGACTTCTTCTTCGAGGAGAAGCGACTCATCGGCTCCTACATGGGCTCGGGTCAGGCGCGGCAGGACATCCTCCAGCTCGCGCACCTGTACCAGCAGGGACGCCTGCTGCTCGACGAGATGGTGACGCGGGTCATCCCGTTCGGCGAGATCAACGAGGGCTTCGAGGCGATGAAGTCCGGTGACGTGACCCGCATCGTCGTCGATCTCCAGTCCTGACCGACGAGTGAATGCAGAGGTGAGCTCCATGGCGAGCAACGAGATCAGAATCCCCCAGCCGGTGAACTACATCGCCGACGACTGGAGCGAGTGCCCGACGGTCGATGGCGCCTGGAACGTCGACCCCAACACGCGCGAGCCCGTCCACCGCCTCGTCACGACAGCACCCGACGATCTCGACCGGGCGCTGCGGCACGCGGAGCGCGTGTACGACATCGGCCGCTGGGACGAGGACGCCCGGCGTGAGCGCGCCGGCATCCTGGAGCGCGTCGCCGAGATCATCGAGACCCGTGCCGAGGACATCGCACGCACGGACTCGCTGACCAGCGGCACACCCATCGGCGTCACGCGCAAGGTCGCGGCCTTCCTGCCCGCGAGGATCCGGGCGTCGGCGTCGGACCTGGTGAACATCCCGCGCGTCACCGCGCTGGCGGCCGGCGGCCGCGACGTCCGCCTCTACAAGGTGCCGTGGGGGCCGGCCGCGATTCTCACGCCGTGGAACGGTCCGAGCTTCATTCCCGCCGCCAAGATCGTCAGCGCGATGGCGGCGGGCTGCCCCGTCATCCTCAAGCCCTCGGAGCACGCGCCCGGCAGCGCGCAGATCATCGTCGAGTGCTTCGTCGAGGCGGGCCTGCCCAGCGGCGCGCTGCAACTGGTGCACGGCGGCGGCGACGTCGGCGCCAGGCTGACTGCCGACCCGCGCATCAAGGTCGTCTCCTTCACCGGCGGACCGGGTGCCGGCCGCGCCATCGCGCGGGCCGGCGCGGAGGACTTCAAGGTGTTGCAGCTGGAGCTCGGCGGCAACAATCCGGTGCTCGTGCTGGACGATGCCGACCTGGACGTCACCGCCGACGGCATTCTCGACGGCATGACCAAGCTCAACGGCCAGTGGTGTGAGGGGCCGGGCAAGATCCTCGCTCACCGCAGCCTGGTCGACCCTCTTCTGGAGGCGTTGACCGAGCGGATCTCCAAGCTCGTCGTCGGGCACTCTCTCGACGAGGACGTCGAGATCGGCCCGATCTCCAACGCGCCGCACTTCCAGACCCTCAAGAGCAGGATCGAGGGGCTGTGTGACCTCGGGGCGAGCATCCACCGGCCCGCCCAACTGCCCGGGCTCGACGGCTTCTTCATGTCGCCGACGATCGCCGCCGGCGCCGACCCCGCTCAGGCCACCGCCGAGCTGTTCGGGCCCGTCGTCTCGCTGCACGCCGTGGACTCCGACGAACAGGCGTTGCGCATCGCCAACGCCAACCCCTCGGGCCTCGATGCCTACGTGTTCGGCACCGACACCGACCGCGCGATCGACGTCGGCTCCCGTGTCATGTCCGGCGAGGTGCGCATCAACGGCGCCAAGATCGCCGACCTCGGTGAGGAGTCGGCTCAGAGCTTCTGGGGCCCGGCCGGCATCGGCGGCCACGGACCGGCAGAGTCGGTGCGCGTCTTCTGCGGCGACCGGGTCGTCGGCGTCGACTCGCCCGACCTGCCGTTGTGACAGCACCACACATGATCGGTGGGAGGCCCGACCTCGGGCCTCCCACCGTGCACACCCAGGACGAGCGGCTGCACCACGAACATCTTCCGCCCAAGAGGTCGTCGGCGTCCTTGACTTGAGTGCGCCGGGCCGCGCCGCCCGTCGCGTTCATGGGTCAATCACAGTGCTACGGGCGTAGATCCGAGCCGGACCGCGAGCCAACTCTCGAGTACTGAGGCGGCGACTTCCATCTGCTCCGTTGCGGCGGACCGATCCCCGTACGTCAACCAGTTCAGGGCGAAACCGTCGGACAAGGTACCGATGACATAGGCGATCTGATCGATGGTTTCTGGTTCGACCGGGTGCTCTGAGGTGGCGCTGCGAAGCACAGCGCGCACCGTCTCAAGGGCCTGGTCGAACACCGCGATGCCGCGGTCTCCGTGCTGACGCCGTGCCCAGCTGATGAGTTCCAATGCCGCCGCGGTGAAGGTGGTTGACTCGACGTAGAACTCCATGACACCGCGGAGGAGTTGGCACGCTGTGTCCACCAGGTTGGAGTGCGGATCACTGTCTTTCACCACATCGCGGTACCTGCCGGCTACGAACTCGTAGACATCGGCGAAGAGGTCCTCCTTCGAGTCATAGCAGTAGTGCAGCATCGCCACGTTCGCCTGAGCCTGCTCGGCAATCCGCCGGGTTGTTGCGCCGTCGATGCCGTGGATCGCGATGACTTCCACGGCGGCGTCGATGAAGTCGCTACGCCGTTGGGCGACGGAGATCCGTGCCACGAAATCCTCCCGTTTAAGGCGTCCACACAGTTGGTCGCTTGATTAAGTCAATGCTCAGCCTAGCAGTCGCGCCTGCGGTCGGTGGCTGCTGCGGCCGAAGCGCGAAACTTTCTTAGTCGGATGTCTTGAACGTATGACTAACTTCGCTTTAGCGTATCGGCTCACAAGGCGGTCGGCCCGCTCCAGCGCGGCCCGGCACTCACGAAAGAACGGACCTGTCATGGCGAAAAACGAACTCGCTCGTCTCACCCCCGACGCCACCACGGACGCCGCGGTCGAGGTGATCATGCGAGACGGCGGCGTGATCATCGAAGGGCTCTTCGACGAGGTCACCATCGAAGGCATCAAGAAGGATCTGGACCCCGTGCTCGACTCGGTCGACACCGGCCACGACGCGGTGTTCGCCGGCAACAGGACCAAGCGCGCAAGCGGCCTGTTCGCGCGGACCGAGCACATGGCGACGATCGCACTGAACCCGCTGTTCCGAAGCGTCGCCCAGAGCATCCTCAACAAGCCGATCAATGCCTTCTTCGGCGAGGAGTCGGTGCCCTTCCCGGCAGGCACGCACATCGGCGCGACGATGGCCATCAAGATCGGCCCGGGACAGGGCTCGCAGCCGCTCCACCGCGACGACTCGGTCTGGCTGTGGCGACACCCCACCTACCAGCGCGAAGCGCGGGTGCAGATCATGGTGGCGGTCAGCGACTTCACCGCCGAGAACGGTGGCACCCTCGTGATTCCGGGCTCCCACCTGTGGGACGACGAGCGCGCGCCGCGACTCGAGGAAGCGGTCCCGACGGAGATGAAGGCCGGCTCGGCGCTCATCTGGATCGGCTCCACCTACCACGGTGGTGGCCAGAACACGACCTCGGACGAGCACCGCTTCGGCCTGTCGACGGGCTACGACCTCGCTTTCCTGCGCCCCGAGGAGAACCCCTTCCTCACCTACACGCTGGAGCAGATCCGGTCGTTCCCGGAGGAGATCCAGCGAGGACTCGACTGGTCCTCCGAGCACTACCTCGGCTGGGTCGAGGTCGGCGGGCAGATGTCCGACCCCATGGACCTGCTCGGCCGTGACGACTACACCTCCACCGGCGCCGGGCTCCCCGGCCAAGTCTGAGAGAGCCGGCCAAGAACATGGACATCCAAGGAACACTCGGCCGGACCGATGCGGTGGCTCCGGCCCGCATCGCGGCCAACAAGAGAGCATTGATCGCGGTCGCTGCCCTGCTGGCCACCGTGACGAACGCGGTGGCATTCATGGTGCCGCCGCTGCTGCCCCTGATCACCTCCAGCTACGCGCACAACTCGGTGAGTGCCGCGACCTGGATCTTCAGCGCACTCACGCTGGGTGGCGGCGCAGGATTCGTACTGATCCCACGGTTGACCGACATGCTGAGTGAGCGCGCGATGGCGTTGCTCGCCGGCGGCTTCCTCGTGGGAGGCGCGCTGATCCCAGCGATCGCCGACAACTACGTCGCCCTGGTGATCGGATCGGCGCTCCTCGGCTTCGGAAGCGCTGCCCAGCTTCTGCCGCTGAGCTTCCTGCGGCGGCACCTGCCCGGCAACGGCGTGTCGACGGCGGTCATGGTCCTCATCATGGCCACGGGCAGCGGCGTGGTGCTGGGCATGGTGGGCGGCGGGATCTCCGTGCGGATCTGGCCACTTCCCACCCACCTCAACGCGGACGGCTCGCTGCCGAGCCTGTCGATCGCCCCCTTCTACTACATCCTGGCCGCGCTCTTCGCCATCACCACGGTCGCCCTGCTGGCGGTCGTGCCGAACTCTCCGGCGCAGTCCAGGGGTCGTCTGGGCGTCGTGAACACGATGTGGCTGATCGGCTGGGTGGCGCTCATCCTGTTGCCCCTGAGCGCGCCGCCGGACAGCGTCATCGGCAAGAACAGCGCGATGATCCTCCTCGCCGGCGTGGTCGCGGCGGTCGCATGGGTCTTCGCGGAGCGCCGGTCCACAAAGCCGGTCTTCGACATCTCGGTGCTGCGCACGCCCTACGTCACCACGGCGTGTCTGTCGGCCGGGCTCTTCGGCTGTATCGATGCCGCGTTCCTGGTGCTGGCCAACTACTACGTCCAGACCCCGAACGGCCTGCCCCTTTCGACCAACGGTGGGCTGACGGGCTGGTCGACGAAGTTCGCGGAGTACGGCCTGACCTACGATCCGCTGAAGACGAGCCTGATCATGCTGCCGTTCGCGCTGACGATGTTCATCAGCGGCAAGTATTCCGAGAAGCTCATCGCTCGCGGTCGCCCCGGCGCCATCCTGATAGGTGGCGCCGCGGTCTGCGCGGCCGGCCTGCTGCTCCTGGCCGTTGCTCATGACCGGCCATGGGAGTACGTCGTCGCGTCGGGCGTCATCGGCCTGGGGAGCCGGGCCGGCTACAGCGCCGCCTTCGCCATACCGCAGTTCGTCGTCCCGGAGGAGAAGGCCGGTATGGCGGCCGGAATGCCCGGCACGGTCATGGCCATCGGCATCGCGATCGGTGCCGCAGTCGTCACGATCCTGCTGAACGCATCGGGATTCGTGTACCACTCGATGGACGTCGCCGGCATGACGGCCGGCAAGCTGAACCCCTCGATGGTGAACCTGAAGGCTTCGGACTACCTCCTCGAAGGCGCCCACATGCCGAGCGCTCAGGCATACACCACGGCCTACTGGGTCTCGCTCGTCTTCCCGGCGCTGGTCATCCTCGCGACGGTGCTGTCGCGACTGCGGCACAAGGGCGGCTTCAGGGCCGTGCTCGAACAGCACACGCACGGCTGACCGCAGAGGCGCGTGGGAAGTGCCGCGTCCTGAACCAGCCCCTCGCTGCGACGGCCTCCACGGCTGAAGCAACCCAGCGACCACCGCACAGATCGCCTCCTGCTCAGCACATCGGGCCCCGACTCAAAGGGACAAGAACCATGAAGGAACTGCTCTTCATGCTGGCCGATCTCTGGATGATCTTCGCCGGCTTCTTCTACGGATGGAAGTTCATCCGACGGTACGGCAACTACCTGCTCGGCCTGGAATGGATCATCGTAGCCACGTCCGGCTCGAACTTCCTCGTCTGGTCCCTCCTCGGAGGCGACCCGGGCAGCGTCCTGTACAACATCGCGTACTTCTTCGATGCCTTTTCGCGATCGGTGGGCATCACCCTGATTCTGGTCATGGGCCTGATGCGCGTCACACACCGGTACAAGCCGACGTTGGTGGCCGACATCGGCGCGTTTGCGGTCGCCATCGCCGCCGGGCTGTATCTCCAGCAGTTCCGCGGCCATGAACTTCACGTCGGCACAGCCACGTTCTACGTCGTCGTCAACGCGCTCACGACCCTGTTCCTCGCCTACTTCTCGCGGCGGCTCTGGAAGATCCGTGCCAAGGGTCTGGCCATCGGTACTGCGCTCGCCACCGCTGCGGGGACCGCCATCGCCGTCACATACGACTTCTTCCCGATTTCGGGCGACGACGAGTACCGCACCATCTTCTACACCCTCGCTCTCGCCACTTGGGGAACCCAGCTCTTCGTGTACTTCATCTCGTACCGCGCTCTGCACAACCACAACGTGGAGACAGGTGTGGAGCCGGCTTCGAACGAACCCAGCGTTGCTCGGGCTTGAGCGACACACCAAGGATCAGAGTACGTTCGCGAGGAGCAATCAGATGAAGACCGACAACGTCGAGTACACCACCTTCAGCGGCTGGGTCGATCCGCCTGCGGACATCCAGCCGGCACTGACCGGCGAGCTCACCTGTGATGTCGCGGTCGTCGGCGGCGGCCTCGGCGGCATGTCGACGGCGCTGCGGCTGGCCGAACGTGGTCAGGACGTGGTGGTGCTGGAGGCCGAGTTCTGCGGACACGGCTCCAGCTCCCGAAACGCAGGGCAACTGGCGGGTGCTCCAGGCGGAGACCTCCAGCTCCTCAATCTGCTCTACCGCAAGAAGATGCCCGGCATGATCCGGCTCGCCGAGCACGCCGCGCACCACGTGGAAGACCTCATCAAGACGCACGGCATCGACTGCGACTACGAACAGACGGGCAACTGCTTCGCGGCGGTGTCGCGTGGACAGATGGGCCGAGTGCGCCGTGTGACCAAGATTCTTCAGCGCGCCGGCTGCCACGTGGAACTGGGCACGAGCGAAGAGCTCGGAATCCCGCGCGGATTCCTCGGCGGGATGCGCGAGGTGGTCGGGGGAATGATGAATCCCGGCAGGTTCACCCTGGGTGTGCGCCGCGCACTGCTCGGCTCCTCCGCGCGAGTCTTCGAGCAGACGAAGGTCACCGACGTCACGCGCGACCGCGGCCAAGTGGTCCTCACCACTCCTCAGGGTCAGGTGCGGGCGAACAAAGTGGTCCTGGCCACGAACGCGTACGCGGGAGAGTGGGACATCACTCCTCCACGGCTCTCCGTACCCATCTACGTCATCGAGGTGGAGACCCAGCCCATCGATCCTTCCCGTTTGGCGGCACTGGGGTGGACCAGTCGGTCGGGACTGGTCACCCAGCACGCCATCATGGAGAATTACCGGCTGACGCCCCGCAACACCATCGTGTTCGGCGTCCGACGGCTCGAGCGTGGCACGTCGTATCCGCTCCCGCGGAAGAAGCCGGACCCGGCGCTCGTCGAAGAACTCGCAGAAGCCTTCGCGACGCGGTTTCCGACTCTATCCGACGTCGCGATCGAGCGTGCGTGGGGAGGATGGATCGCCATCACCTCGTCCTGGCTTCCGCTGGCCGGGCAGATCGAGGACAACGTCTTCTACTCGATCGCCTGCAACGGTCACGGGCTCGCTCAGGCGCCTTACGTCGGGACCCTCATCGCCGATCTCATCGTCGACGGCGAGCGACACGAGGACTTGGAGGGATTGTGGATGAAGGAGCCCAAGTTCCCTCGTCCGATGATGATGGGTCCGCTGGGACTGCGCACCATCTGGGCCGTCGACCGTTTCAACGACCGGGTCAACGGAAGCCGGCGCAACGCCCGTCGAGGCTCGGTTCCCGTGGCCTGACCGCTCTGACCGGACGGCAGGGAGTCAAGGACACGCTGTGGCCGCGAGGCCGCCAGCGTGTCCTTGCCACGGATCCAACGATGATTTGTGACGACTGGGGATCGCCGCGGTTCCCGTGTACGGGCGGCTCACGCTGGGGCTCGTATGGGGAATCCTGCAACTCGGCTTCTTCATCGGCACCACCTGGTGGTACGAGAACCGGGCGACGCGTCTGTGTGACCCCCTCGAACAGTTCTTGGCGTCACGCCAAGGGGCAGGCGTCCCCGATCCTGCAGCCGCCGTCTCCCTCGCCCACGATGTGTTCACGCGAGCCGGCGGCCCTCGTGCCACCGCCCAAGGAGCGGTCTGCATTCGGCGTCGCGGTGACCTGCAGCTAAGACGTGCCGGGGTGTCCAGGCGTAGCCTTATTTTCAGACATTCCGGCACTGGGCAGGTCGCATGGCCACGATGCGCGCATCACGGGAGACCGGTCAGCAGAACCCTTTCGACACGACCACAGCAGCCATGATCGTGGTGGATGTGCACGGGCGGGTGATGGGTTGGAGTCCCGCAGCCCGCGATCTCTACGGCGCGGACGCGCAAGATGTGCTCGGCCGCCCGGTGAACGAGGCCCTGCGGGACGTTCGGACCCGGGGTGACACGCTGCAGGCGTTCGGGGCGGCGGGGGCACCGGCGCTCAGGGAAGTCCGGACCGAGAACCGCACCGTTCGACGCCCCGACGGGACGCTGGTGGAGACAGTCCTGCGCATCTTCCCGGTGGAGCAGGAGCAGGGAACGCCCGCCTGGGTCGTGATGGCCGCCGCCTGCGACCGCTATCAGGAGTGGATGACCGACCAGTCGATGTTGTCCGGGCTCTTCACCCAGTCTCCCGTGGCGCTGAGCGTCTATGGACCGGACACCCGCCTCAAGTGGGTCAATGGCGTGGTGCAGGACGTCATGGGCTGGCACGCCGGTGAGTGGGTGGGACAGGCCAACAGCGTGCTCTTCCCCCACGGCACGGTCCTCTCCCCTCCGGGTTGCCACGACATAGAGAAAGTGCTGGAAGAGGTGTTGCGCACCGGAGAGCCGGTGCTCGACGTCCATTGGCGGGGACCCATCCCCGCTGCGTCAGAGCACCATCGGGTCATCTCGTGCTCGTACTTCCGTCTGCAGGACGACGCGGGCCGGCCCCTGGGCGTCTGCGAGGCGGCCGTCGACATCACGGAGCGCTACGAGGCAGAGACCCGTCTGGCACTGCTCAGCCGGGCCAGCGGAATCGGTACGGCGCTCGACGTCAGGCAAACGGCCGAGGAACTCGCGGGCCTCGTGGTTCCGGATTTCGCCGACACCGTACGGATCGAGGTCGCGGAGTCGGTCCTGGCCGGAGAGGACGTCCCGCCCTCGGCTTCCGGCGCACCGGCGGGCCTACGGCTCGCGGCGGAGCGCACCGCGAGTGAGCGGTCCATTGCGCGAGGTGATTCGCTGCTGGGTGTCATCGGCAGTGGCTCGACGACCGCGCACCAGCGCCTGCTGTCCCTGCCTCTGCTCCTCGGTGGGAGTGTGCTGGGCATGGTCACCCTCCTCCGGCAGCCGCCCCGCACGCCCTTCACCGAGGAGGACCGCGCTCTCGCCGAAGAACTGGCCTCGCGCACCGCGGTCTGCGTGGACAACGCTCGCCGCTACATCCGCGAGCACACCACGGCGCTGAAACTGCAGCACGACCTCCTCCCGCGAGCGCTTCCGCAACCGAGTGGAATCGATCTTGCGCACCGCTACATCCCCACCGTCGGCCCTCTCGGAGTCGGGGGCGACTGGTACGACGTGATTCCGCTGTCGGGCGCCCGAGTCGGCCTTGTGGTCGGCGACGTGGTGGGACACGGAGTGGACGCCGCGGCCACCATGGGCCGGTTGCGCACGAGCGTGCGGGCGCTGGCCGCCCTGGACCTGCCGCCGGACGAACTCCTGACCCGGCTCGACGACTTGGTGGGTCAGGCACGGATCGGAATCCATCGGGCACCGGGCGACGAGTGGGCGGACAGGGCGCTCGGGGCGACCTGCCTGTACGCCGTGTACGACCCCACCTCCTGCACGTGCGTCATGGCCAGTGCGGGCCACCTCTCACCGGTTGTCACCGGTCGCGGGACAGGGGGCTCGCAGGCCGCACCGCTCGACCTGCCGACAGGGCCCCCGCTGGGCATTGGTGGGCTGCCTTTCGAGAGCGTGGAGTTCGAATTCGCCGAGGGTACGGTGCTCGCTCTGTTCACCGACGGAATGGTCGAGGCGCGCAACCGGGACGTGGACGAGGGCGTGGCGGACTTGTGCCGGGCACTGGATGCGCCGACCGGGTCCCTGCAGGGAACGTGCGACGAGATCGTCTCGCTCGGCGCCCAGGGATCCGCCGAGGACGATGCCGCACTGCTGTTGGTGCGCGTCCATGCCCTCCCCGAGGACAGCACGGCATCCTGGCACGTCGCCTCCGACCCGGCCGAGGTGGCCTCAGCCCGCGCACTCGTCCGAGGGAAGCTGGAGGAGTGGGAGCTGGACGACGCGACGTTCGTCGTGGAACTGGTCGTGAGCGAACTCGTCACCAACGCGATCCGATACGGCAGCCCTCCGGTCTCCCTGCGTGTGCTCCGTGACCTCGACCGCACCTTGATCTGCGAGGTTTCCGACGGAGGGCACACCTCTCCGCATCTACGCCGCGCCGGCAACGAGGACGAAGGAGGACGAGGCTTGTTCCTCGTGGCGCAGCTCACCGACATGTGGGGCACTCGCTACGGCCGCCAGGGCAAAACGATCTGGGCCGAGATCGAACTGGGGCAGGAAGTGCCGCTGGACCTGTATCCGACGCTGTGACAAGGAACCGAGCGACCGCCAGGAACAGGAATCCGTCCGGCTCGATCAGGAAACCGCTGTGGCCTGCAATGGCGGGGGAGGTGCACGACGGTCACGGTGCGCCGGGCTCAAGCGATGTTCCGTGCGGTGATTCGGGAGTCAGTCACGCCGTCGAGCGGTTGGTGGCGCCCTCGGGTGCAGGGAAGCCGCCCGAGGCGGCTTGAGCGCCTTGGGTGCAGCTCATGTCGGCTGCAGAGGCGCGCGTCGCCCCGACTTCTCATGCGTCAGCTCTCGCCTCTGGGTCGGCCGGCCGGTGAGCAGTCGGGTAAGCCGTTGTGGTTGACGGCTACGGTGCGCCAGGTGGTGGAAGGACGGTAGCGAGCCACAGAGATTTACACAACACTCGCTACGCTAAAGCTGTGGCAGAATCACGGGATGCCCAAGAGCCCGCCCCGACACGTGAGCAGCGGTGGCGCAGTCGAGCCGGCCGTGCGGCGTGGCCGACCGACCGGCGACCACGTGGCGAAGCGAGCGGAGTTGCTGAAGGCGGCGGCCTCGGTGATAGCGCAGGAGGGCTACGCCGGCGCGTCGCTGCGCAAGGTGGCCCAGCGCGCGGGGTACACGACCGGGGCGGTGACGTACTACTTCGCGAACAAGGAGGAGCTGGTCACTGCGCTGATCGAGAGCCGTTTCGACAGGTACGAGGAGATGCTCGAAGCCGCCCGCGGTCAGGCCGACATCAAGGCGCTCATAGAGCAGTGGCTGGCTCTGACCACCGGCGATCCCGAGTACTGGCCCGTGATGTCCCAACTGCTTGCCCACGCACGGTTCGAGCCGGCCTTCGCTGCCCTCATCGAGCGGCGCTACGCCCGCTACCGCGAGGTGCATACCTCGATCATCGCGGCCGGGCAGGCTCTGGGCACCATCCGCGACGACATTCCCGCCGACCTGCTTGCTGACCAGCTCAGTGCCATGGGTGACGGCTGGATGATGATGTTCCCCTTCGAACCCGAGAGGTTCACACCCGGCCGCATCCAGGCCCTCGTCGACGCCGCCATCGCCCTGATCTCTCCAGCCCCGGACACCCGCCGCACATCCGGCCCCTGATCGACGAACACACCACCAGGCCACGGTGGTTCGGCAACAATCCCGGCTGACCTGTGCCCACGTGCGGACGGCGGCCACCCCGGGGAGGAAGTCCTCTCGGCAGCCGAACGCCTGGGCTCCGACCGTGCCAGGCAGGGGAGTCCCTCTGGCGGCCATTCTGGACGGATTCCAGGCGTGCCGTTCCTACTTGGTCGAGAGTCCTTGCTCAGGCAACTCCTGCACGGCGAGGAAACAGCGATCGGCCGACTGCCGACCCTCCCCGCCGACGCCTCCCTCCTCGTCGCCGCGCCGCCTGCCCTCCTCGCCGATGTAGCCCCGCTCTACGCCCTCGCCCGGCGCGCCCTCCAGGCAGCGAAGTCCCTTCACTTGACGGGATTCCACGGCCTCACGGACGTGGCCCTGCTGACCGTCACCCACGCAGGCTCAGATGTGGGCAGGCTGCTTTCTGACTCCCTCCTGGGTGAAATACCGCCTTCGGCGCCTCCGCGAACTCGTTGGGGCCTCCCCGGCGGACGCCGACACCGTCGAGGAAACAGCCCACTGGTGGTGGGCACTGCGCACATGGCTGGGTCGCTGACCAAGCTGTCCGACCCCAGCTGATCATTTGCCGTGGTCAGCTGATGCAGAGCGAGGCCGGTCGCCCCTCGGGCACCAGGTCTCTGGCCTTGTCCGGATAGGCGAAGAACGACACGGGGGACTGAGTGACTGCGACGATCAGGTGCTTCACGTCGGCGAGTTGGCGCTGCACCGGCTCGGCCGGATACCCCAGCCGTTCGATCGCCGGCAGGTCCGCACCCCGCTCGATCCTCGCGGCGAACGTCTCGACGAAGGCCCTCGCGCCGATGCCGGCATCAGGTTCGCGGTGCGGCCTGGTGGGTCCAGTGTCGCTGCCATCGCTGCCGCGTCGGTCACCATGCCTTCGAACAGGCCGAGCACGCCTCGCACTTCGGGCCCGAATCCAGCGCGGCCACGACGTGTGTCTCTGACGTGCCCGGGTTGGCGAAACACACGTCCACACCCGCGCCGACCAGTGTGCGGATCAGGAACTGGGCGCCGTTGAGATCGCTCACGGCCAGTTGAGCTCTCGACCGTGCTTGCCGTCGGCTCGCTTCACGTGGGCTGCGCCGTCACCTCGCAGTGGCTGTACGGCTCGCGTGGCCGCAGGAGTCTTGGCCGGCTGATTTTTCGTAACAGGCGTTGCGTTAAGGCTCGGGGGCTGGGTACGGTGCCGCCCATCTACTGGCACTCATAGCGGGAGCTCGTGATCGACATGTACGACGTTGCAGTGATCGGTGCCGGCTTCGCCGGTGTGACCGCGGCTCGGGATCTCAGTCTCGAGGGCTACTCGGTGGTGCAGCTCGAGGCGCGCGACAGGATCGGCGGGCGCACCTTCCTGGGTGAGGCGTTCGGCAGCTCCGTGGATTTCGGCGGCACCTACGTGCACTGGACCCAGCCGCACGTCTGGCCCGAACTCGAGCGTTACGGCATCGGCGTGGTCACGCCCATGGAGATCGAGAGGGCCTACTGGCTCGCCGACGGTATCGTCCACTCCGGGACTCCGGCCGAGCACGCCGACGTCGCTGGTCCGCTGGTCGCCCGGTGTCTGGCCGATGCGCGGGCGCGGTTTCCCCGGCCGTTCGACATCTCCGCCGCCGACACGAGTGCGATCGAGAAGGAGACGCTCGGGGACCGGCTGGACTCACTGAACCTCTCCCGGCATGAGCGGGACGTGCTCGGCGGCGTACTGGCGTCGCTGGTCCACTCCGAGGGCGAGCAGGGCATCGCGCAGTTCCTCTTCTGGTCCGCGATCTATTTCGGCAGCTGGTCGGCGTTCCTTGAAGCGGCCGGTCACTTGCCGATCGAGGGCGGGACCAAGCGTCTGCTCGACGCGATCATGGGTGAGTCGAAGGCTGAACTCTGGCTGTCCACGCCGGTGGCGGCCGTCGAGGACGACGGGCTCGCGGTCATGGTGACCACCCGCGAGGGCGAGCGCATCCGGGCGCGGCGAGCCGTTGTGGCGCTCCCGCTCAACACCCTGAGCGACGTGACCATCACGCCTGAGGTCGCCCGGCCCGTGCGCACCTTGATCGAGCGGAAACAGCCGATGAGGACGCGCAAGATCTGGGCGCGGGTCAAGGGTGAGATCGAACCGTTCACAGCCAGTGCCCCGGCCGGCAAGCACCCCATCAACACCGCCAGGACGGAGTACCGCCACGAGGGCGACACGCTTGTCGTGTGCTTCTGCTCCGACGCCTCGGCTATCGATGGCGAGGATCGCGAGGCGGTGCAGCGCGCCCTGCGGTTGTTCGTTCCCGGTGTCGAGGTGGTGGACACGGCGTGTCACGACTGGGCGGCCGATCCGTTCTCGCAGGGGACCTGGGTGCATCACCGGCCGGGGATGCTGACTGGGGCGGCTCCCTTGATGCGCGAGCCTCACGGGCGCATCCACTTCGCCGGCGGTGATATCGCGGCGGTCGGTGTCGGTGGTATCGACGGTGCCATCGAGACCGGTGCCAAGGCGGCCCGGGACATCGTTCGTGCGCTGGCCGCCGGCCGCGACTGAGGGCGCCCGGTTCGGACGCGAGGTTCGCGAAGTGGTATGTCACCGCCCCACCCAGGTCGTGCACCCCGCGCGCTGTGACGCCTTGCGCAGCGGCGCGCCGGCGTAGTCATCCTGTGCGATCACCGGTCCTCTTCGGCATCCCGTGATCCGTTCACATATTTTTCATCACGAGCGTTGTGCAAATTTGCCCGGCGCTCTACCGTTCTGCTGACCCGACATGAAGGAGGAACCAAACGATGCACGAGTCATTGCGAGAAGCGTTCCGGAACGACGGAGCCGTCCTCATGAAGGACTGCCTCGACGACACGCAGTTGACGAAGTGCCGCGAGGCGTTCGACTGGGCCGTCGCGAACCCCGGCCCCCACGCGACGTCGATGTTCGACGGGACGGAGCAGCGGTCGCTCGTCGACAACGCCAACCCGCTCGCCAAGGACCGGCTGGACGCGCTGGTGTCGGAGCTGCCGTTCGGCCGGATGTTCGCCGAGCTGTGGAGCTCGGAGCACGTCTGGTACTTCGCCGAGGAGGTGTTCCTCAAGGCCGGCGGACACGGCGCGCGCAGTTCCTGGCACCAGGACACCTCGTACCTGCCGTGGGCGGGCGAGCACTGGGGCAACGCGTGGATCAGCTTCCAGTCGATCCCCAAGCAGAACTCGCTGGAGATCGTCCGCAGCTCCCATCGTGGTGTCCAGTACGACGGGACCACGTTCAATCTCGACGATCCGACGGAACCGCTGTACGGCGGGGGAGTCCTGCCTCGTCTGCCCAACATCGATGCCGAGCTCGCGGAAGACCCCGACGCCTACGACATCGCCTCGTGGGCGGTCGAGCCCGGTGACGTCGTCGCACTTCACCCTCGCTCGCTGCACGGCGGCGCCGGCGTCGACGCCGGTTGCCCCGACCGCCACACCCTGGTCCTCCGCTTCTTCGGCGACGACGCCACGTTCCGTCCCCTCCCGGACGCGAACAAGCGCTACGCCCGCAACGGCGTCCTCTTCGAGGACGAGATGGCGAAGCTGAACCAGGGAGAGCCGTTCCGCTCGCCCATCTTCCGCCAGGTCGTCTGATCGGATTTGTGATGAGTCTTTCTGACAAAGAACGCCAATCGATCAACCCGCCTCCGACCCAGGAGGTCTACGACCGGCTGCACTTCTCGCAGGCGACTCGCGTCGGCGATCTGATCTGGGTGTCCGGTCAGGTCGGGATCGACACGACGGACATGAAGCCCGGCGACGGCATGGAGGCCCAGGCGCGACTCGCGTTCGAGAACGTGAGGACCGTCCTGCGGGCCGCGGGAGCGAGCCTGGCCGACATCGTCGAGCTGACGACGTTCCACACCGATCTCCGAGGCGACATACAGGAGTTCGTCCAGGTCAAGGACGAGTTCCTCCCCGACCGGTACCCGTCGTGGACCGCGGTCGGAGTGACCCAGCTGGCCCGCCCCGAACTGCTGGTCGAGATCCGTGTCGTCGCCGTGGCCGGCAGCGGCGACGGCTGACCCGACTGCACACCGGTCGGATGACACAAAAGGTGAGCGCATCCGCATGAGAAGTCGGATCGACGCACGCCGCATGCCGTCGACATGAGCCCCGCCCGAGGCGCTCAGGTCGCCTCGGGCGCAGCCCAAGCTCTCGTGGCCGGCTCCCGAATTGCTGCACAGAACATTGTTTGAGTTTGAGTCCCATAGCGAGGCCGGCAACGACGTCGGCCTCTCGACTCGCTTCCTGATCCGCACGCAGTCGGCGTGCCAGCTCCTTCTTGTCCGCGCGTGCCACGGTGCCGCCGCATGAAAGGAAGAACAATGGATCGTTCAGACACCGCAGAGAAGGCTGTCCGGGTGCGGAATGCCGCGGACATGTCTGCGCGGCTCGACCGCTTGCCGGTGATGACCCCGCACATCATCTGGATCGCGATCCTGGCCGCCAATCTGGCGCTCGAGTTCTATGACAACGCGCTCTTCGCCTATGTGATGCCGGCGATCAAGGAGAACACCGGCTTCACCCTGGGGCAGATCGGCACGGTCAACACCGCCTTTTTCGTCGGGATGGTCGTGGGCGGTCTGGGCGGTGGACGACTGTCGGACAGATCCGGCCGACGGTCGGTCCT
This sequence comes from Streptomyces antnestii, assembly GCF_004005495.1. Classification (GTDB taxonomy): domain Bacteria; phylum Actinomycetota; class Actinomycetes; order Streptomycetales; family Streptomycetaceae; genus Streptomyces; species Streptomyces antnestii. The sequence continues at coordinate 183,407 of NZ_RZYA01000008.1, read as the reverse complement.
CGTATGGGGGACGGTCCTCTACTCGTTCGGAGCACTGGCGACCGCGCTCTCGCCGAACTTCGAGCTGATGCTCATCGCCCGTGTGGTCACGGGTATCGGGGTGCAGGCGGCGGCTTCGGTTCTGCTGGTCTACGTCGCGGAGATGTTCCCGAGCAAAACGCGTGGCCGGTTCGTGTCGGTCCTGACCTCAGGGTTCGTGGTCATTGCGCCAACGATCGCGCTGCTCGCGCTGGTTGTGGTCCCCCACGGTGGACCGAATACGTGGCGGCACCTGTTCCTCATCGGCGGTATCGGCTTGGTGATAGCTCCTCTGGTGCGCTTCCTCATACCGGAGTCGGTGCGCTGGTACGCCTCTCATGGGCAGATCGACAAGGCTGAGGAGATCGTCGGGAAGCTCGAGGCGCGTGCCCTTCGTCGCGGACCGCTGAGCGAACCGCAGGCCGTTCCGGAAGGCGCACAGGGCCTCTCACTCCGCCGGCTTTTCGGGCACAAGCGCGTGATCCGCACCATCGCAGTCGTGTCCGTCGGCTATTTCGGAACAACCCTGGGCTACTACCTGTTCCAGAACTGGGCTCTCTACTCGCTCGTCTATGGCCTCAAGTACTCCGAGGCCGACGCGTACGAGATCCAGTTCATCTGGAACGTGGTCTACTGCGTCACCCCCCTCGTGGCGCTCCTGGTCATGGACAGGGTCGAGCGGAAGACGCTCATCCTCCTCACGTCCGTCATCTCCGCCGTACCGCTCGTGCTGCTCGGCATGTCGACCAGCAACTGGGTCGTCCTCGCCTCGGGCGGTGCCGCCGCCATCGTGACCGGGATCGTCATCACCGTCTTCTACACCTACATCCCGGAAACGATCCCCGGGGAGGCCCGCGGCCTGGGCAGCGGGATCATCATCAGCTTCGGGCGTGTCGGCGGTGCCGTCTCGGGCGTCTTCGGCGCAGCGCTCTTCGGTGGCTGGGGCATGGGCGGCGTGATGGTCACCGCGGCGGCCGCCTACATCGTGTTCTCGATCGTCGTCTTCATGTTCGGGCCTCGGACAACGAACCGTCCGCTCGAAGGAGTCGCCGCCGAAGAGCTCAGTACAGCGAAGTAGCCCCGCGACAGCGCAGGGCGGTTCGGGCCGAGAAGGCACCGGTGCAGAGAAGAAGCAATGGAGAGCGTGCGCGGGCGTTCGCGCGCGGCTGGTACGGAGGTTTGAGATGACGTCCGCAGGTGTCACCTACTCGGAGTTCGGCTGGGTCGATCCGCCCACCGATGTCACTGCACCAGTCAAGGGCGAGCTCACCTGTGACGTCGCAGTCGTCGGCGGTGGGTATGCCGGCATGGCGGCGGCGCTGCGGCTGGCCGAGCGAGGTGCCGACGTCGTCCTGCTCGAGGCCGGGTTCTGCGGCAGCGGGGCGAGTTCGCGCAACGCCGGCCAGCTGGGGAGTGTGCCGGGGGGTGATCCGAGCCTCCTCAGCCTGGTGCACGCACGCCGCTGGCCCGGCATCATCCGCCTCACTGAGGGAGCCCTCGACTTCACCGAGGAACTGATCGGGCGACTCGGCATCGACTGCGAGTACGAGCGAACGGGCAATGTCCGGGCAGCCGTCTCCCCGGGGCAGCTTCGGCTCGCGAGGAAGGCGGCGGACATCTTCCAGAAGGCGGGGGTGGACGTCGAGTTCGGCGACGGGCGTGATCTCGGCCTGCCGAACGCCTTCCTCGGCGGCATGTTCGAACGTGCCGGTGGGGTCATGGACCCCGGAAAGTTCGCCCTCGGTCTGCGAAAGGCACTGCTCGCATCGGATGCGAAGGTGTTCGAACAGACCGCCGTCCAGGCGGTGGAGCCCACCAGCGCGGGGGTCATCGTCACCGTGCCGGGAGGCCACGTCCGTGCCGAGCGGGTCGTGCTCGCCACCAACGCCTACTCCCGCGAGCTCGCGATCGCCCCGAAGCGACTGGCGGCACCGATCTGGGTCAGCATGGTCGAGACCGAACCGATCCCGTCCGACCTTCTGACCGGGACCGGCTGGACGAGCCGTTCCGGCATCGTCACCCAGCACAACATCATGCAGAACTACCGCATCACCCGGCGCAACACGATCGTCACCGGTGTTCGCCGGCTGCAGGTGGCCCGGGGCACCGTGGGCGTCCGTAAGCCGGACCCCGAGGTCGTGGCGGACATCACCGAGGGCTTCCGCGCCCGGTTCCCCTCGCTGCACGACATCGCGATCCAGCGGGCATGGGGCGGATGGATCGCCAGTACACCGTCGATGCTGCCGGTCGCCGGAGAGGCGACGAAGAACGTCTCCTACCTCATCGCCTGCAACGGCCATGGCCTCTCCCAGGCCCCCCACCTCGGCACACTACTCGCCGACCGGCTCGCCGGCGACGAGGTCCACGACGACCTCGCCACCGTATGGCGAGAGCGGCCGCGGTTCACGCCCGCGTTCACCTTCAGCGCTCCGGTCCTGCACGCACTGTGGGCAGTGGACCGGAGGGCGGATCGCAAGGCGTCATAGCGGTCCTCGTCCTGCCGTAGACCACATCCCGGCCCGGGGCACCCACGGGCGTTCCGGGCCGGAGTGCCTCTCGAACCGATTCACCTCAAGCCGTAATGCGCACACTGGAGTGCCCTTCATGAGCTTCAACCTCGCCACCGCCCTGCGGGAGTCGCGCGTCGCGAACCCTGACAAGCCGCTGTGCCACTTCGCGGACATGACCTTCAGCTATGCGCAGGTCGATGAGATCTCCGGCAAGGCTGCGAACGGCCTCCTGTCCCTCGGGCTGCAGCGGGGTGACAAGGTCGCCGTCCAACTGCCCAACGTGCCGCAGTTCTTGTTCACGTACTTCGGCATCCTCAAGGCGGGCCTGACGATGGTCCCGCTCAACCCGTTGCTGCGCGCTCCGGAGATCGCGTATCAGCTCGACGACTCCGACGCGAAGCTGCTCGTGACCTTCGAGTCGTTCGCCGACGAGGCTCTCGAGGGTGCGCGGCAGGTCGAGGGGGTGGCCACGTACGTCGTCACGACGCCGACCGGCGACGGGCTGCCGGAGGGCGCGCTCCCTTACGACGGGCTGTACTCCGCCGAGGACACCGGCGACATCGTGCCACCAACGCGGACGACACCGCCGTGCTGCTGTACACCTCGGGTACCACCGGCCGGCCGAAGGGCGCCGAACTCACCCACTTCCAGCTCTACATGAACTGCACCGTCGCCGGAGACGTGTTCGGCATGCAGGAGGACGACGTGTCCGTGGCGGCCCTGCCGCTGTTCCACGTCTTCGGGCTGTCGAGCGTCCTCAACGTCGGCGTGCGCTTCGGCAGCACGATCGTCCTCGTGCCCGGGTTCGAGGCGGAGTCGGTGCTCGACGCCATCGAGCGGCACTGCTGCACGATCTTCACCGGCGTTCCCACCATGTACGTCGCGCTGCTGTCGGCCGACATCTCCGGCCGGGACCTGGCTTCGCTGCGGGTCGGCGTCTCCGGCGGAGCCGCGATCCGGGGCGAGGTGATCCGCGCGTTCGAGGAGAAGCTCCCGGGCGCCGTGATCCTGGAGGGTTACGGACTGTCGGAGACGGCCAGCACCACGACGTTCAACATCAGTGCCGAGGCCCGGAAGGTGCTGTCGATCGGCAAGCCCGTCTGGGGCGTCGAGGTGCGCGTGGTCGACGAGAACGACGAGCCGCTGCCGCCGGGGCCCGAGCACATCGGGGAGGTCGTCGTCCGTGGCCACAACATCATGAAGTGCTACTACAAGCGGCCCGAGGCCACCGCCGAGGCGCTGCGGAACGGGTGGTTCCACACCGGCGATCTCGGCTACGCCGACGAGGACGGCTATTTATTCATCGTCGATCGCAAGAAGGACCTGATCATCCGCGGCGGGTACAACGTGCACCCGCGCGACGTGGAGGAGGTGCTGTTCGCGCACCCGGCGGTGGCCGAGGCGGCCGTCGTCGGCAAGTCCGACGAGCGGCTCGGCGCGGAGGTGCTCGCCTATGTGGCGCTCAAGCCAGGTGCGTCTGCCACGCCCGAGGAGATCGCCGCCTACTGCAAGGACCGGATGGCCGCGTACAAGTATCCGCGCGAGGTGCGTCTCGTGGATCCGCTGCCGAAGGGCCCGACGGGCAAGATCCTCAAGAAGGCGCTCCGCACGCGGGTGTGACCCGGCCGACACCAACCTGCGAACTCTGAGCTGTTGACGACTGCATCGTCCTGCTGCAGTCTCTTTTTTGCTAAGCAACCGCTTAGTTTGTGAAAGGGGGATCATGCCTGAAGCCGTCATCGTCGCCACCGCCCGCTCGCCGATCGGGCGGGCCCACAAGGGCTCCTTGAAAGACATGCGTCCCGACGACCTCGCGGTCCAGATGGTCCGGGCGGCCCTCGCCAAGGTCCCCGAGCTCGACCCGAGGACGATCGACGACCTGGTGCTCGGCTGCGGTCAGCCGGCCGGTGAGGCCGGCTTCAACCTGGGTCGGATCGTTGCTGTCCTGGCGGGCCTGGACGAGGTGCCGGGCACCACGGTCAATCGCTACTGCTCGTCCAGCCTGCAGAGCACCCGGATGGCGCTGCACGCGATCAAGGCGGGTGAGGGGGATGTGTTCATCTCCGCCGGCGTGGAGACGGTCAGCCGCTACACCAAGGGCAATGCGGACGGCCTGCCCGACACCAAGAACCCGCTCTTCGCCGAGGCGCAGTCCCGCACCGAGCAGTTCGCCGCCGGCGGTCGAACCTGGGCGGACCCGCGTACTCAGGGCCTGCTGCCGGACGCCTACATCGCGATGGGCCACACGGCCGAGAACGTCGCACAGTTCAAGGGTGTGAGCCGCGCGGAGCAGGACGCGTTCGGTGTGCGCAGCCAGAACCTCGCCGAGAAGGCGATCGCCGACGGCTTCTGGGAGCGCGACATCACCCCGGTCACGCTGCCGGACGGCACCGTGGTGTCCAAGGACGACGGCCCGCGTGCCGGGGTCACGCTGGAGGCGGTCTCCGCGCTGAAGCCGGTCTTCCGGCCCGACGGCACCGTGACGGCGGGCAACTGCTGCCCGCTCAACGACGGTGCCGCCGCGGTCGTCATCATGTCGGACACCAAGGCCCGTGAGCTGGGCCTCACCCCGCTGGCCCGGGTGGTCTCCACCGGCGTCTCGGGCCTCTCCCCGGAGATCATGGGCCTGGGCCCGGTCGAGGCCTCCAAGCGGGCCTTGGAGCGGGCCGGTCTGACCATCGGCGACATCGACCTGGTCGAGATCAATGAGGCCTTCGCCGCCCAGGTCATCGCGTCCGCCCGGGAGTTGGGTATCGACGAGGACCGACTGAACGTCAACGGCGGCGCGATCGCCGTCGGCCACCCCTTCGGCATGACGGGCGCCCGGATCACCAGCACCCTCATCAACTCGCTGCAGTGGCGCGACAAGCAGTTCGGCCTGGAGACCATGTGCGTCGGCGGCGGACAGGGCATGGCGATGGTGCTGGAGCGCCTCTCGTGACCGCGACAGAAGGCCAGGTCGGACCTGAGACGAGAGGAAGGGCAGCCATGACTGGGAAGTTCGCGGGACGGACGGCGATTGTCACCGGCGCCAGCCGGGGCATCGGGCTTGCCATTGCCGAGCGGCTGGTGGCCGAGGGTGCCAAGGTGGTCATCACCGCTCGTAAGCCGGAGGCGCTCGAGGAGGCCGTCGCCCGGCTCGGCGGCCCCGAGCACGCGCTCGGCATCGCGGGCCGCGCGGACGACGCCGACCACCAGGCAGAGGTCGTCAAGCGTGCGATCGACACCTTCGGCAGCGCCGACCTGCTGGTCAACAACACCGGCATCAACCCGGTGTACGGCCCGATGGTCGAGATGGACCTTGCCGCCGCCCGCAAGATCTTCGAGGTCAACTGCATCGCCGCCCTGTCGTGGGTGCAGCAGGTCCACCAGGCCTGGATGAAGGACCACGGCGGCGCGGTCGTCAACGTCTCCTCGGTGGCCGGGGTCAAGCCCGCGCCCGGCATCGGCTTCTACGGAGCCAGCAAGGCGATGCTCACTCACATCACCAAGGAGCTCGCAGTCGAGCTCGGCCCGGACATCCGGGTGAACGCGGTCGCCCCGGCCGTCGTGAAGACCAAGTTCGCCACCGCCCTCTACGAGGACAGGGAGGACGAGATCGCGGCGACGTACCCGCTCAAGCGGCTCGGCGTACCGGAGGACATCGGCAGCGTCGTCGCGTTCCTGCTCTCCGAGGATGCCGCCTGGATGACAGGGCAGCTGCTGGTCGTCGACGGCGGTGTGCTGCTGACCGGAGGTGTCTGATGCCGGTACGTGACAAGGGCGTTGCCGTCACCGGCGCCGACCGCGCCGGGCTGCAAGCTTCAGCGGCGGCTCGAGGAGCAGGGGCGCGGCGATGACAACACCCGTGGAAGCCGTGGTCTTCGACTACGGCGGTGTCCTCACCGGCCCGGTCCGCGACTCGATCGCGGCGTGGCTCGAGGCCGACGGCGTCGAGCCGGGGTCGAGTCGGCCGGCGCCGCCGCCCGCTACGCCGCGGCCACCTTGGCGGCCGGCGACCCGGACGGGGAGATCGCCGCCACCGTCGCGCAGGCCTACTGCAGCGACCTCGCGGTGAAGGCGGCGGAGGAGGCGATCCAGCTGCACGCCGGCATCGGCATGACCTGGGAGCACCCGCTGCACCTGTACCTGAAGCGTGCGAAGGCCGACCAGATCGCCTTCGGCACCGGCGGCGACCACCGGGCGCGCCTGTCCCACCTGGTCGAACTACCGGGGCCCCGATGATTCAAAGGCCCTGTACGGCGAGAGCGGCGAACCCAAAGGAACTCCCAGCCGCAACGCCACTGAGCCCGAGGGCCTTCCACAGGCCCTTCGCTCCGTCGCCGACGATCAGCTCGGGGTCGCGCATGCCGCGCCTACGGCAGTCCCGCAGCGGGTCCGCCCACGACTCGGTGTGGGTGGTCGGTTCGAAGACTTCGTACAGGTGGTCGGCGGCTCGGCGAGCTGGCGCCGCTGCTGTGGGTTCCCATTCGGAGTGGTCCGTTCCGGCGTGGTGGCCAGGCCTTTGTCGGCATGTCTCATTCGTGGGCCAAGGCGTCCTGGCTCGCGATCTTGTCCCTTGCGGCTGAGCTGACCTCGTCCTGCTTCAGTTCGAACGTGGCTCGGCTGCTGCTTCGAGCCGCTCGGTCGGTCCTGCAAAGGCCAGGTACAAGGACCGAGAGCTGAGGAGCCAACGGTCTTCGACCTTGCAGAACGAGTCCTCGTAATGGCCGACCTGCGTCGGGGCCCGCGGCGGGACGAAACCACCGGTATATCCGTCAACACGGTAGGTCGTGAAGTATGTGGTCGCGGTGGCTGTCGCCTCGGATGTGACGGTGACCAGGATGTTCGTGCATATCCGGCGCGAGAGCCGGTCCGCAGGTCGGCCGGCGAAATACGACCGAAGTGCATCACGGCCCTGGATCCGACGGTCGCCCTCCGCCCACTCCCAAAACCCGGCATCCGTAAACAGATCGGCCACGTCGCCCGGGTCACCGAGGTCGAGCTTGTGGACGAACTCGACGATGAGGCGTTCACAAGCACGCTCGGCGAGCAGACGGTCTGTGGGATCCAGCGCTTTAGTAGCCACCCTCATGTCGTATCAGGATGATCAAGGACGCCGCGACAGCTTTTTTGCGTCCTGCGCATCCGCGAGCGGCTTCGTCTTGCGCCATGCCTGCGACCAACCATTGGCCGTCGCCCAAGAACAGGCAACCCGTCAAATCGCCTTGGCGGTTTGACGCCTGATGGCGACCACCTTCGGTTCGGTCATCGCCTCCACGGCGGATCGGATGCCCTCACGGCCCACACCCGAGTGCTTCGGGCCGCCGAAGGGCATGGCGTCGATTCTGAAGTCGCTGCTTTCGTTGATCATCACGGCGCCCACGCGCAGTGCTCCCGCAATCGTCACGGCCCGGTCCAGGTCCTGGGTGAAGACACCTGCCTGGAGGCCGTAGGCGGTGGCGTTCGCCTGCTCGACGGCCTCACTCACGGTGTCGAAGGGCTGGACCGTCACGACGGGACCGAAGACCTCCTCGCTCATCAGCCGTGCGTGCGCGGGGACGTCGGTCAGTACGGTCGGCCAGTAGAAGGCCCCCTCGCGGCGCGCGCCGGCGCGGGCGATTGCACCGCCTCGCTGCGCCTCTTCCACCCACTCCTCTACCCGCATCGCTTCTCGTACGTCGATGAGTGGGCCGACGTCTGTACGGGGATCCGTCTTGCTACCCACACGCAGCGCGTGGGTCCTGGCCGCCACGTGCTCGACGAAGCGTTGTATCAACGCAGCCGCGACAAACACCCGTTGGACGGACAGACAGTTCTGTCCGGCCACGCCGAACGCGCCCTCGACCACGGACCGGGCCGCGAGCCGCCAGTCCGCGTCTGCCAGGACCAGGACGGCGTTGTTGCCGCCGAGTTCCATGAGGGTCTTCTTCGCTCCGGCCGCGCGGGCCACGGCCTCCCCGGTCCGGTGGCCGCCGGTGAACGAGACGAGGTCGACGATCGGATGGCCGGCCAACGCCGCCCCGGCGCGGTGACCGGAGCCCGGCACGACGGCGAGACGCTGCGCGGGCACGCCCGCGTCGAGCAGGATCTCGGCTAAGGCCAGCGCGGTGAGGGGGGTGCGTTCGGCGGGTTTGAGGACGGCGCCGTTGCCTGCCACCAGGGCCGGGCCGAGCTTGTGGGCCACCAGGTTGAGCGGATCGTTGAAGGGTGTGATGGCGGCGACCACGCCGACCGGCTCGCGGGTGTACCACCCGAGCCGCCCCTCGCCGCGTGGTGTGTCGGCGAAGGGAAGCGTCTCCCCGGTGAGGTGGCCGGCCTGGTCGGCGGACAGGCGGAGCGTCTCGGCGGCGCGAGAGATCTCGGCGTCCGCCTCCCGTACGGTCTTGCTGCTCTCCCGTGAGATGACCTCGGTCAGCAGTTCGCGGCGGTCCAGGACCAGCCTGGCAGCCGCGGTGAGCGCCTCGCGCCGCTGCCACACCGGCCAGGGCGAGCCGTGCGTGGCGGCGGCCACCGCTCGGACCGCCTCGTCGACTTCGGCTTCGTCCGCGTCCGTGACGTAGCCGAGGAGGCTGTCGTCCTCGGGGTCGTGCACGGCGAAGGACACCTTGCCGTCCACCCAAATACCGGACCACAGCGCGCCGGCGGGCGGTTGCCAGGTCAGTGAGGTGCTTGAGGTGCTTGAGGTGCGTGACGAGTCCAGCGTCGTGTCGATGTGCGGCGTCATCACGACACCTTCTCGAAGTGGTGGGCGACCGCTTCGTGGGCGTCGTGTCCGCCGTCGTCGCTCGGACTCACATGCACAAGGGCGTCCTGGAGTCTGGGTACGTGGTGCAGCAAGGTGTGCCGTACCTGTTGGGCGATGTCGTGGCCCTCGACGAGGGACTTCTCGCGGTCGACGAGCACGGCCACCTCGGCGTGCATCCTGTGCCCGAGCCAGCGCATGCGCACGGCCTCGATCCGGACGACACCCTCCACGCCGGCGATGTGCTGCTCCGCGGTGGTGACGATGTCCGGGTCCACGGCGTCCATCAGCCGGCGGTAGATGTCGCGGGCGGCACCGCGGAGCACCATGAGGATGGCGACGGTGATCAGCAGGCCGATGACCGGGTCCGCCAGGGGGAAGCCGAGCAGGACGCCGATCGCGCCGAGGACGACAGCGAGCGAGGTGAGGCCGTCGGTACGGGCATGCAGGCCGTCGGCGACGAGCGCGGCGGAGCCGATGCGGCGGCCCACGCGGATGCGGTAGGAGGCGACGAGTTCGTTGCCGACGAAGCCGATGAAGCCGGCCGCGGCGACCAGCCACACGTCGTCGATGGCCTGGGGGTGGCGCAGGCGTTGCACCGACTCCCAGCCGGCGACGAGCGCCGATGCCGCGATCATGAGGACGATGAAGATTCCGGCGAGGTCCTCGGCACGTCCGTAGCCGTAGGTGTAACGGCGGGACGAGGCGCGGCGCGCCAGCACGAAGGCGACCCACAGCGGAACGGCCGTGAGCGCGTCGGAGAAGTTGTGGATGGTGTCGCCGAGGAGGGCGACCGACCCGGAGAACACGACGACGATCACCTGAAGGACCGCCGTGGTCAGCAGGGCGACCAGGCTGATCTTGAGGGCGCGGATGCCCTCGTCGGAGGACTCCAGAGCGGCGTCGGTCGAGTCGGCGGCGTCATGGCTGTGCGGGCGGAAGATCTCCAGGAGCGCGCCGCGCAGGCCGCCCGGGTGGGCGTGGCCGTGACCATCGCCGTGGCTGTGATCACCGGCGTGACCGTGACCGTGACCGTCACCGTGTTCGTGTGCGTGGCCGTGCGCATCAGCATGCGCGTGATCGTGATGGTGCGTGGACATGCGGGGTCCTCTCCCGTACGGCTGAAGGAATGGTCGTGGCGCCGCAGTGCCGGTGGGCCGGAACGGGCGTCAGGGGCCCGGGAAGTGGCAGGCGACGTGATGCTGCTGCTCGGATTGCGCCGGGCTCCACGCGGGAGCCTCCGCGGCACACCGCGCCTGGGCCTTGGGACATCGGGTGTGGAACCGGCAGCCCGACGGCGGACTCAGCGGGCTCGGCGGCTCGCCCCGCAGCGTGCTGAAGGTACTGACGGTGCCGTCGGTCTGAGGCGAATCGGGCAGCGAGGACGCCAGCAGGGCCTGGGTGTACGGGTGCGCCGGGTGCTCGAACAGCCGGTGGCGCGGGGCCACTTCGACGACTCTGCCGAGATACATGACGGCCACCCGGTCGCAGATGTGCCGTACCACCCTGAGGTCGTGGGAGATCATCAGGAGGGTCAGCCCGAGTCGGTCCTTGAGCTCGACGAGCAGGTTGAGGATGTGGGCGCGGTTGGAGGCGTCGAGCGCCGACGTGGGTTCGTCGCACACCAGGAAACGGGGACGCAGCAGCAGGGCCCGCGCGATGACCGCCCGTTGCAACTGCCCGCCGGAGCACTCGTGCGGCAGTCGTCCGGCGTACGAGTCGTCGAGTCCGACCTGCGCGAGGACCTTGGAAATGCGTTGCCCGCGTTCTTCACGGGTGCCCAGGCGGTGCTGGGCCAGTGGAGCTTCGAGGCTGACGCCCAAGCGCATGCGGGGATCGAAGGCGGACAGCGGGTCCTGGAAGACGAGTTGCATCGAGCGTCGCAAGGCCTTGCGTTCCCGGCCGCCGGTCGCGCGGGAGACGTCGGTGCCGTCGAACATTACGCGCCCGGAGTCCACCGGCGTCAGTCCCAGCAGCGCCCTGGCGAGCGTGCTCTTGCCGCACCCCGACTCGCCCACGAGGCCCAGGACTTCGCCGCGCTCGATCTCCAGGGAGACGCCGTCCACGGAGTGGACCCGCTTGCCGCCCCGGCCGAACACGCCGCCGCGGACCGGGTAGTGCTTGACCAGGCCGTCGACGCGAACCAGCGGGGTGCGCGAGACGGGCATCGGCAGGTCGACGGGGGCGGCGGGCGCGGTCATGCGCTCACCATCCGGTCCGGCGATGGTGACGCCCAGCAGCGGCTGCTGTGATCGGCACCGCAGGTGTGCAGCGTCGGTTCGGTGTCCTCGCACGCGTGGGAGATGCCGAGTTCCTCCGCCACCGGACACCGTGGGCGGAACCGGCAGCCGTGGTCGAGGCCGCGCGACTGAGCCGTACTGCCCTCGATGGCGAAAAGGCGCCCGTCCTCGGACCGCAGCAGCGAAGCACGCAACAGCGCTCGGGTGTAAGGGTGTTGGGGGTCGGTGAAGAGCTCCTGGGTGGTGCTCTCCTCGACGATGTGGCCCGCGTACATGACGGCCACGCGATCGGCCAGCGAGGCGACGATCCCGAGGTCGTGAGTGATCAGCAGGACCGAAAGGCCCCGCTCACGCTGCTTGCGGCGCAGCAGGGCGAGGATCTGGGCCTGGACGGTGACGTCGAGGGCCGTGGTCGGTTCGTCCGCGATCAGCAGCCCGGGGTCGCCGGCGAGGGCGGAGGCGATCATCACGCGCTGCGCCATACCGCCCGACAGCTGATGCGCGTAGGAATCCGCCACCCGGTCGGGGTCGGCGATCCCGACATCGTGCAGCAACTCCTCGGCCCGCGCGCGTGCCTGGCGCCGGCTGAGGCCGTGGCGCAGCCACAGGGGTTCCACGACCTGGCTGCGCACCGTGGCGGTGGGATCGAGGCTGGCCTTGGGCTGCTGGAACAGCATCGCGACCTGGTTGCCGCGGATGTGGTTCATGCGTCCGGCGGAGCAGCCGGCCAGGTCCTCGTCGTCCAGGGTGATGCGGCCCGCGGTGATGTGCGCGCCGGCCGGCAGCAGGCCGGTGACGGCGTGGGCGGTGAGGCTCTTGCCGGATCCCGACTCGCCGACGAGAGCGACGATCCGGCCGGACCGCACGGTCAGATCGAGGCCGTCCACCGGGGGAGTGCCGCCGGCGGGGGCGTGGTCGGCGAACTCCACGCGCAGGTCGCTGATGGAGAGGTGGGCGCCGGTGGCCGGGTCGGGCTCTTTCCCTGTGGATGCGGAGGTGCGCGGGCGTAGGTGCATGATGCAGCTCCTCTGGCTGGCTGGATCGCGACGAGCAGAGGCGTGCGGGGCGGAGGTGTGTGCGGGGGCTGAGGTGTGCGGGGCAGGGTTGTACGGGGCACGGATGTACGGGGGAGGGGGTGCGCGGGGTCGGAGGCGTGCGGGTCAGGAGTAGGGCAACTGCGGAGGAGGCGGCTGCTCCTGGGTCTCGCGCAGGCGCCTGCGCAAGGTCACCGTGGCCTCGTCGAAGTGCTGGGTGAGGGTCTTGATCGCCGCACCCACGTCGTCGCCGGCGATGAGCTGGGTCAGCTCACGGTGCTCGTGCAGGAGGTCGCCGCGGGCGGGGTGGGTGTCGGCCATGATGTTGAGGCACAGCCGGGTCTCGGAGATCAGGCTGCTGTACATGCGGCTGAGCCGGGGACTGCCCGCCGCCTCGATGACCGAGGTGTGGAAGCGGAGGTCCAGATCCCCCACCGCCTCCCAGTCGTCCTGCGCCGCGGCCTGCGCGATCGCGTCGACCGTCGCATCGAGTGTCTCGATCAGACCCGGCGGCCGGGGGGAGGTGATGACGCGCTTGAAAGCCGCGGTCTCCAGGGCCAACCGTGCGTAGAAGATGTCGACGATGTCCGTCTCGGTGAGGAAGGGGACGAACACTCCTCGGTGCGGTCGGCGCTCCAACAACCCTTCGTGTACGAGGAGTTGGAGGCTTTCCCGCACCGGCCCCCGGCTCACCCCCAGGTGTGCCGCCAGCTCGACCTCGTTGAACTGGTGGCCCGGCGGGAAGTTGCCGCGGTGCACACCCTCGCGGATCCGCTCCGTCACGGTGGTGGCGAGGGTACGCCGGCTCACACGCGGAGTGGCTGCGGGCGGCAGCGAATCAAGGGTGGGCGTGAGTGGGTCGGCGGTGGGCGCGAGCGGATCGGTGGTGGGCGGGAGTGGATGGTCGGTCATGACGTCGTTCCCCGTGTGGTCGGTGGTGCGGTCTTCTGGCTGCTGCCGGTCCTGCGTCGCGGGCGGGCGGAGTCCGCGCCCTGGCCGATCATGGTGACACTCAGCGCGGTGAGGAAGATGGCCGCTCCCGGCAGGACGACCAGCATCGGCATGCGTTCCATGTAGGGCTGCGCGTCGAGCAGCATCGCACCCCAGTCGGAGTCGGGCGGCTGAACTCCGAGGCCGAGGAAGGAAAGCCCGCCGACGGTGATCAGCTTGTGCCCGAAGCGCAGGAAGCCGACGGCCAGCATCGGCCGGAGCGCGTTCGGGACGACGTGCCGGAAGATGATGAAGGACTTGGAACAGCCCAGCGTCTCCGCCGCCTCGATGTAGCCCTTGGCGTTGATCTCCAGCGTGAGGCCGCGCATGAGCCGGGCGAACGGTGTCCAGCCCACCGCCGTGAGGGCGGCGATCAGTGTGCCGTACCCGGTGCCGAACACGGCGATCAGGAGCAGCGCGACGATCACGTCGGGAACGGCGATGAGCAGATCGACCGTGCGCATCAGGATCTCGTCGAGCAGTCCGCCGCGGCGTGCGCTGACAGCGCCGATCAGGGTGCCGATGACGGCCGACGCAAGGAGCGTGACGGCGGCGATGGAGACCGAGAACCGGCCGCCGTACATGAGCCGGCTGAGCAGGTCCCGGCCGAGCTGATCGGTACCCAGCCAGTGCGCTGAACTGAAGCTGGCCAGACGGTTGTTGAGGTCCTGGGCAGCCGGGTCGTACGGCGCGATCCAGGGCGTGAGGAGCAGGGTGACGAGGACCGCCGCGAACACCACCGCGCCGATCCGCAGGGTCCAGTGCCGGCCGCGGGCGAACCGCAGTCCTTGTACGAGGCGGCCGGCGTGCTGTCGGGGAAGGGCCGGGCTAGACAGAGCCATCGTGCAACCTCACAGCCGGATTGATGAGGGCGTACAGCACGTCGGTGACCGTGGTGACGAGGACGGCCAGGGCGACGATGCTGAGGATCCCGGCCTGGATGATGGGGATGTCGTGGTTGACCACCGCCCGGTAGACGAGCTGCCCCATCCCTGGCACGGCGAAGATCACCTCGACCACCACGGAACCGCCGAGGAGCCCCGCGAACCAGAGCGAGAACAGGGTCATCACCGGCAGCAGCCCGTTGCGCAGAGCGTGCCGGAGCAGTGTCTGCGGCTGGCTGAGCCCTCGGGCGCGGGCCGCGGTGATGTACGGGGCCTTGAGCACGTCGACCATCGCCGCCCTGGTCACCTGGGTGAAGTAGGCGAGGGGGCGCAGGGCGAGGGTGAGGGCGGGCAGGACGAGGTACTGCGGTGTGCGCCAGCCCGCCGACGGCAGCCAGCCCAGATGCTGGGAGAAGACCAGCACGAGGATCGGTGCCAGCCAGTACTCGGGGACGGCGACGAAGCTCTGCGTCAGGAACGTCACCGCCGTGTCCGCCCGTTTGCCGGGGCGCAGGGCCGCGAGCGTGCCGAGCGGCAGCGCGGCCACGAACGCGGCCCCGAGGGCGACGGCGGTCAGCGTGAACGAGACACCGAGCGCGCTGCCGAGGAGCTGGTCGACCGGGGTGCGGCTGGTGAACGAGAGCCCGAAGTCACCGTGCAGCGCACGCCCCAGCCAGTCCAGGTACTGCAGGATCAGGGGCTGGTCGAGTCCCAGGTCGTGGCGCAGCGCTTCTACCGCGGAGGGATCGAGGGCCTGGCCGGCGACCCGGGAACGCAGGATGGTGCGCACCGGGTCGCCGCCGCTCGCGTACGGCACGAGGAAGGTGACGACGGACACCGTGAACAGTGCGACGACCAGGACGAGCAGACGTCGTAGAGCGAATCTGACCATTGTGCCCGCACCTCCTCGCTACTTGATGACGTCGAGCGCCCGGTAGTAGGCCCCGGCCAGCGGCAGGAACCAGGGGGGCCCGAAGTAGTGCCCGGGCACGTGCGGGAAGTGCATCCCCCGCCAGGGGTTGGCCTCGGGCCGGCCGTCGAGCACCTCCGCCATCTGGCGGCCCATGTGGGTCGACATCTGGACGCCGTGTCCCGAGTAGCCGACGGAGTAGAACAGCCCGTCCCGCTCGCCCGCGTGCACCATCTGGTCGAGGCTCAGATCGACGAGACCGCCCCAGCAGTAGTCGATTCCCACGCCCGCCAGCTGTGGGAAGACCGACACCATTCCCTTGCGCAGGATGTGCCCGCTCTTCAGGTCGGACTGCGGGTTCGACATCGCGAACCGTGCCCGCCCTCCGAACAGCAGCCGGTTGTCCGGTGTGATGCGGAAGTAGTACAGGATGTTGCGCGAGTCCGAGGCCATGCGCCGGGTGGGCATGAGCTCGTCGACGACGTGCTGCTCCAGGGGCTCGGTGACGATGATGAAACTGCCGACGGGCACGATCCGGTTGCGCAGCCAGCGGAACGGCGAGCTGGTGTAGCCGCTGGTGGCGACGAGCACCTTGTCCGCCCGCAGGGTGCCGGCCGGGGTGGTGAGGTCGTGCTGGGTGCCGCGCAGGCGCTTCGCCTTGGTGACCGGGGCCTTCTCGTGGATCCGTACGCCCAGCCGCTCGGCGGCGTCCGCGAGGCCGCGCACGAACTTGCCGACGTGCAGCCCGGCGCCCTGGGGGTCGGCCATCGCGCCGTGGTAGTAGCCGCTGCCGATCTCCGAACCGAGCTTGTGACGCGGGATCAACTCGGTCTCGTAGCCGATGAGTTCGGCGAGCGCCTCGTGGGTGCGGGCCAGGTTCTCGTAGTGGGCGGGTTTGGCCGCCAGGTTGAGTTTCCCGGTGCGGGCGAAGTCGCAGTCGATGCCCTCCTCCACGGTGAGTTTCTCCACCGTGTCGATCGCGTCGTTGTACGCGAGGTAGAACGCCTTCGCGGTGGGGATGCCGTAACGGGCGACGGCCGTACGGAAGCCGATGGCCAGGCCCGTGGTGCACATGCCGCCGTTGCGCCCTGAGGCGCCCCAGCCCACGGTCTCCTGTTCGAGGACAGTGACCTGGGCACCCTTGCGGGCGAGGTGGACGGCGGCGGACAAGCCGGTCAGGCCGGCGCCGACGACGGCGATGTCGGTGCTTCCGTCGATCTCGGCAGCGGTGCGGTCGGGCCGGGCCGGGGCGGTGTCGAGCCAGTACGGAACGGTCTTGATGTCACGCGCGGCGCCGGTCATGCCGCTCACAGCCCGAGCAGCGCGGGGAGTTCCGTCAGCGCGCTGATCTCGTCGTAGCCGTAGTACGGCACGCTCGGCTCGTAACCCCGGTTGACGTAGACCTTGTTGGTGATCCGCAGGTCGTGGGCCGGGATGAGGTCGTAGCGCAGGCTGGACGAGACGTGCAGGATGTCGCCGGTACCGCAGCCGAGCTGGTCCAGCATGTACTCGAACGCCTGGAAGCGCGGCTTGTACGCCTGTGCCTGTTCGGCGGTGAAGACGGCGTGGAAGGGGGCGCCCAGCTTCTCGACGTTCGCCCCGATCTGGCTGTCGGCCGCGTTCGAGAGGATGACCAGCGGGTAGTGGGCGGCGAGCGTCCGCAGCGCCTCCGGCACGTCCGGGTGCGGGCCCCAGCTGGGCACCGCGTCCACGATGGCCCGGCCGTCCTCGTCCCTGTACTCGATGCCCCACAGCTTGCTCGCGCGCTGCAGGGCGTTGCAGATGACCTCGGGGTAGGGCTGGTAGGCGCCGACCACCTCGTCGATGCGGTACGCCTCGAAGTCGTCGAGGAAGTCCTCCATGCGGTCCGCGGGGACACGGTCGGCGAGGAGGGTGCGGGTGAGGGCGGACATGCCGAACGCGGTGAGAGTGCCGTAGCAGTCGAAGGTGATGAACTTGGGCCGGAAGTCGGTCATCTGCGGTTCTCCTTCGTTGCGGGGGTTCACTTGGCGCCGAGTGACAGGTCGGCGGTCAGGGTGTAGTAGGGCTGGATGGTGTAGCCGCGCACCCCGGCGAGGGCGACGGACTCGGTCTCGTGGACCAGGAAGACGTCGACGGCCCGGGACTGGAGCCTGGTGGCGACGTCCGCGTAGAGGGCGTAGCGGCCGGTGGCGCTTGCCGTGGCGCCGGCCTTCTTGACGAGTGCGTCGACCTTCGGATCGCAGTGGTGCGCGAGGTTGTAGGCGCCCTTGCAGGTGTAGTCCTGGGTGAGGAAGCCGTACGGGTCGGGCAGGTCCCCGAGGTAGTTCCGGGACAGCAGCGCCATGTCGAACTTCCCGGCGAGGAGGTCCGGTTCCATCGACGCGTACTCGCCGGTCCTGATCGAGACCTTGATGCCGATGGCCTTCAACTGGTTCTGGATGACGGAGGCGAGGTCGGCGAATCCGGCTCCCTCGTTGTAGGCGAGCAGCGTCAGCTTGAGCGAGGACGGGGCGACGCCCGCTTGGGCCAGCAGTGACTTGGCCTTCGTGACGTCGGCCTTGACGGGCCTCGCGCCCTTGGGGGCCCAGGCGTCACCAGGTGCGAACGGTCCGACCGCCGGGCGGGAGACACCCGGGTAGACCGCGGCGGCGATCGCCTTGGTGTCGACCGCGGCCTGGATCGCCTGGCGGACCCTGGTGGTGTCCAGCGGCGACTTCTTGTTGTTGAGGACCAGCTCGGTGGTGCGGGACAGCTCGGTGGTCTTCGTCCTGATGCCGGACTGGCCCTTGAGTTCCTGCACGCTGGTGACCGGGATCTTCCGTGCGATCTGCGCCTCACCGGTGCGCACCTGCGTGGCACGTTTTCCGCCGTCGGCGATGAACCGCACCTCGGCGGAGGCCAGTTGGACATGTCCGCCCCAGTAGGAAGCGTTGCGCTTGAGGTCGATCGCCTGCTGCGGGATCTCCTTGGTGATGGCGAAGGGGCCCGTGCACGTGCCCTTCGGATCGATGGCACCTGCCGCGTAGGCCTTGGGCGCCAGGATGCCCGTGTTCGGGCTGGCCAGGCTCTGCGGGAGCAGGACGTCCGGCTTCACGGTCGTCACCTCGACGGTCGAGGAACCCACCGCCTTGACGCCGGAAACGGTGTCGGGGGAGAAGGCCGCGGCGGGCGTCTTCACCTTGAGGGCGTGCCGTAGCGCGCCGGCCACTGCCTTTGCGTCGAGCGGGGTGCCGTCCTGGAATTTCACACCCTGGCGAAGGGTCAACCTCCATACGGTGGGCTTCACTTGAGTCCACGAGGTGGCGAGCATCGGCGCGAGCGTGCCGCCGCTCTCGTACTTCACCAGGGTCTCCAGACAGCCGGCCTTGGAGAGGACGAACGCGTCGTCCGTCTCCAGGGCCCAGTCGGCGGCCGGGCCGAACGGCTCGTCGATCACGATGCTGCGGACGGCGGGAGCTCCACCGCCAGTGGTCGCGGCGCCGCCGCTCATACCGCACCCGGCGACGGTCACCAGGGCTGTCGCGGCCACTCCACAGGTCGTCAAGCGCAGTTTCTTCATGAGTCACGCCCACTCGGTCAGAGGTTGGGGGTGCGGGGGGTGCTGCTGCTTGGGCCACGAATGTACGCACGCCGACGGAGAGTTGTAAACAATGTTTTGTAAACAGGCAGTTGATTGTGTGTCACGGGGCGGAGTCGTAGCGGAGAGGAGGAAGTGGCGACGGTGCTCCCGCTGCGCCGTGCCGAGCCCTCCTCCGTACCGGCCGCGCCGAGCCCGCCAAGGCCGCCTGCGCCACGCCGTACGCGTCCCCCGTCGCCAATATGACATGCAGTCACCCATCGATTACGGTGCGCATGTGATCGGAGTGTGCAGCGTGGCGTCAGGCAGGCGAAGGCGGGGCCGTGCGGCCCTGCTGCTCGGCCTGGTGCTGCTCGTCGTGTGGCATGTCTCGGGCATGGTGCACGCGAGCCCGGCCGCCGGAGCGGCGTTTGTCGACGCCACCGTCGCGCACTGCGCACACCACGGACCGGCCGCCGGCCCCCACCATGCGGGGGAGGTACCTCCCGGGCACGACCATTCGGGCACCGGACATGTGGACCACAGCGTGGACCGCCCGCGGGCGTCCGACGTCGACACCCCCGCGGTGGCCGCGTCCCCGGATCCGCTGGCGCCCGGCGCGGCGGCCCTCGTGACGCTGCCGCCGGCGAAGCGATCGGCTGCCCGGGACACCACCGCGGCCGCGGCCCCACCCGAGCACGACTCTCTCCTCGACCTGCACTGCGTACGACGGCAGTAGCCGCCCCCGCACGCCCCTGACCCACGTCCCGCCCTGCCGGACAACGGGGTGTGCCCGCGTGCCACAGAACCGTCGAACCCAGCGCCCCCACCTGCGCGTACGCGATCCCGGGCGCGAAGGAGTCGTACCCATGAACGTACCCATGAACGTACCCATGCCCGTGTTCCTGCCCGACCCGTCCCTCAAGCTCATCGCCCCCGAAGCCGCCCACCGCCCGCACCGCCTCGTCGGGAACAGCCCCGTGCTGTGGGTCGACGCCCCCTTCGCCCCGCCCGGCCGGGGCTTCCACGCCAAGCTCGAGGGCGCCAACCCCGGAGGCATCAAGGACCGGCCCGGCATCCACATGGTCGAAGAGGCCCGGCGACGCGGCGAACTGGCGCCCGGCGCCCCCGTCGTCGAGTCCTCCAGCGGCACCCTCGGTCTCGGACTCGCCCTCGCCGGACTGACCTACGGCCACCCGGTGACGATCGTCTCCGACCCCGGAATGGAGCAGTCGATGCTCCGCCTGCTGACGGCGTACGGCGCCCGCGTCGAGCAGGTCCGCACGCCGCACCCAGACGGCGGCTGGCAGCAGGCCAGGCGCGAGAAGGTCGCCGAACTCCTGGCGCGCACGCCCGGCGCGTACTGCCCGGACCAGTACCACAACCCCGACAACGCCGCCGCCTACCGGTCCCTCGCCACGGAACTGATCGTCCAACTCGGCCGCGTGGACGTGCTGGTGGCCGCGGTCGGTACCGGCGGACACTCGGCCGGGACCGCTCGCGTACTGCGCCAGGCGTTCCCCGCGATGGACCTCATCGGCGTCGACTCCACCGGATCCGCGATCTTCGGGCAGCCCGCCAGGCCCCGCCTGATGCGCGGCCTGGGCTCCAGCATCCATCCCTCGAACGTCGACTACGCGGCCTTCGACGAGGTCCACTGGGTCGCCCCGGCCGAGGCGGTGTGGGCCTGCCGGCAACTGGCGCGACGGCACTACGCGTCCGGCGGCTGGAGTGTCGGGGCCGTCGCCCGCGTCGCCGGCTGGGCGGCCGGCGCCTACCCGGAAGGGACCCGCATCGCCGCGATCTTTCCCGACGGCCCCCACCGCTACCTGGAGACCATCTACAACGACGCCTGGTGCCGGGAACACGACCTGCTGACCGACGGGCCGGCCGACCGGCCCGACGAGATCGACGAACCTGACGAGCGCGAGGTGGTCACCTGGACGCGGTGCCGCACCGTCCGCGACCCGCTGTGCCGCCCGACGGCGGGCGCCGCACACACACCGGCGGCGACCCGATGAGCGGCCTGCGCGCCCAAGTGGCCTCGTTCGACCGCCCCGTACGCCTGCTGATGATCAATCAGTTCGCGATCAACCTCGCCTTCTACATGCTGATGCCCTACCTCGCCGACCACCTCGCCCACGGGCTGGGGCTCGCGGCGTGGATGGTCGGCCTGGTCCTGGGCGTGCGCAACCTGTCCCAGCAGGGCATGTTCCTCGTCGGCGGGACCCTCGCCGACCGCTACGGCTGCAAGCCGATGATCCTGGCCGGCTGCGCACTGCGCACCGCGGCCTTCGGGCTCCTCGGCGTCGCCGACACCCTGCCCGCACTGCTGGCCGCCTCCGCGGCGACCGGGCTCGCGGGCGCGCTGTTCAATCCGGCCGTGCGTGCCTACCTGGCCCAGGAGGCGGGCGAGGAGCGCCGGGTGGAGGCGTTCGCCACCTTCAACGTCTTCTACCAGGCAGGCATCCTCATTGGTCCGCTCGCCGGACTTGCCCTGCTGGCCTGGGACTTCAGCGCGGTCTGCGCGGTGGCCGCTCTTATCTTCGGAGCGCTCGCCGTCCTCCAGGCCCGTGCGCTCCCCGCCCGGCCCCCGGCCGAACGCGGCGCCGAGCCCGCCTGGCGCGCGGTCGCCACCGACTGGCGCACGATCGCGGCCAACCGGCCGTTCCTCCTGTTCGCCGCCGCGATGACCGGCTCGTACGTCCTCGCCTTCCAGGTGTACCTCGCGTTGCCGCTGCGCGCCCGTGAACTCTTCGGAGAGCGGACGGGGTTGGTGACGGGCGCGGTCTTCGCGGTCTCGGCGCTGGCCGCCCTGTCGGGACAGCTGAAACTCACCGCGTGGGCGAAGCGGACGATGGCCGGGCCCCGCGCCATCGCGTGCGGACTGGTCGTGATGGGCGCCGCGTTCCTGCCGCTGCTGCCCGGGACCCATGACACGGTGATCGGGGCCGGCGCCCTCCTGTTCTGCGCCGCACTGCTGGCCTGGGGTGGTGCACTGCTCTACCCCTTCGAGATGGACACCGTGGTCCGGCTGTCCGGCGACCGGCTCGTCGCGACGTACTACGGCGCCTACAACACGGCCTCCGGCATTGCGATCTCCCTCGGCAACCTGGCCGTGGGGGCGCTCTTCGACACCGGCGTGAGCTGGCTGCCGTGGGCCTGTCTGGCGGCGACCGGACTGGTCTGCGCGGGATTGGTGGCGTGGCTGCACCGGGCGGGGCATCTGGCGCTGCGTCCGGTGGCGTTGCCGGTGTGAGGTGCGGTGAGGTGACGCCGTGTCCAGGCCGGGTGGATGTGGGCCGGGACACGGTGGGTCACCGCTCTCCGCTCTCCGCTCTCCGCTCTCCGCCGGGGCGGGCTACTCGTGGAGTTCGGCCTGCACGCGCCGGGAGGGGCGGAACGCGTACAGGTCGAGGATGCCGGGTGGTTCGGTCAGGCCGGGGCCGCCGCCCTCGACCCAGGCGGTGATGTCGGCGGTGGCGTCCTCGTCGTTGACCAGGCCGAGCCAGACGGGGCGCCCACCGGCCTTGCGGCCGGCGGCCGAGGGCTGGACGACGACCACGTTGGCGCGCTCGCACGCGTCGAGGCAGTCGGTGACCCGGATCTTCGCCGTCCCGGCCAACGCCTCGCGCAGACCGCGGAGTTGGGCGGCGTGATCGAGGCCGGGGACCTTGGCGCTGCCGCAGCAGCAGCCGCGGCAGACCGTGACGGTGGGCTGGGCCGCGCCGGCGTGCCCGGCGGACTCCGTACGGCGGGCGCGCTTGCTCATGCGGTGCCTCGCCGGCCGGGGTTCGTCCAGGCCGCTTCGCGCAGGAGGCGGAGGCCGTTGAGACCGACGATGACGGTGGAGCCTTCGTGACCGGCGACACCCAGCGGCAGCGGCAGGGTGCCGACGAGGTCCCAGGCCACCAGAGTCGTGATGAACACGCCCGCGATGACGAGGTTCTGGACGACCAGGCGCCGGGCGGCCCGTGAGAGGGCCACGACCTTGGGGATGGTGGCCAGTTCGT
Organism: Streptomyces antnestii; assembly: GCF_004005495.1. Classification (GTDB taxonomy): domain Bacteria; phylum Actinomycetota; class Actinomycetes; order Streptomycetales; family Streptomycetaceae; genus Streptomyces; species Streptomyces antnestii. Next base: position 160,546 of record NZ_RZYA01000008.1, on the reverse strand, counting down.
CGCGTACGACGACGGCGTCGGCGGTCTCGAGGGCGAGGTCGGAGCCGGCCCTGCCCATGGCGATACCGGTGTGGGCGGCGGCCAGTGCCGGAGCGTCGTTGACGCCGTCGCCGACGACCAGCACCCGGCGCTCCTCGCCCTCCCACTTCTGGACGGCGGCCACCTTGTCCTGGGGCAGGAGGCCCGCTCGGACGTCGGAGATGCCGACCTGGGCGGCGAGGTGCCGCGCGGCGCGTTCGTTGTCGCCGGTCAGCAGGACCGGTGTGCGGCCGGTCAGTTCGGTGAGGGCGGCCACCGTGGCGGCGGCGTCCGGCCGCAGCCGGTCGGCGATGCCGATCACGCCTGCGGGGGCGCCGTCGCGCAGCACCAGTACCGCGGTCTGCCCCGTGACCTCCAGCTCCTCGACCAGGTCGCGCACCGTGTCGGGGGCGGTGGGCAGCAGACGGGCGGGGGAACCGACCTCGACGGTGTGGCCGTCGACTCCGGCGCTCACGCCCCGGCCGGGGGTGGAGGTGAAGTCCAGTGTCTCGTGCAGGGACAGACGGCGTTCGCGCGCCGCGTCGACGACGGCGCGGGCCAGCGGGTGTTCGCTGGGGTGCTCGGCCGAGGCGGCGAGCGCCAGCAGTGCGTCCTCGGTCAGCCGGGTGCCGGGCAGCGGGCGGATGTCGGTGACGCGGGGGGTGCCTTCGGTGAGGGTTCCGGTCTTGTCCAGGGCGACGGCGTCGATCTGTCCGAGGCGCTCCATGACGACGGCGGACTTGGCGAGGACGCCGTGGCGCCCGGCGTTGGCGATCGCGGAAAGCAGCGGCGGCATGGTGGAGAGCACCACCGCGCACGGCGAGGCGACGATCATGAAGGTCATCGCCCGGAGCAGCGCGGGCTGCAGTGCGGAGCCGAACGCGAGCGGGACCGCGAAGACGGCGAGGGTGGCGATGACCATGCCGATGGAGTACCGCTGCTCGATCTTCTCGATGAACAGCTGGGTGGGTGCCTTGGTCTCGGAGGCTTCCTCGACCATCTGCACGATCCTGGCGATGACGGAGTCCGACGGGTCGCGCTCGACCCGCACACGCAGGGCGCCGGTGCCGTTCACGGTCCCGGCGAACACCTCGTCGCCCTTCTGTTTGGCCACCGGCAGCGGCTCACCGGTGATGGTGGCCTGATCGACGTCGCTGGCCCCGTCGAGGACCTGCCCGTCCGCGCCGACCCGCTCACCGGGGCGGACCAGAATGGTGTCCCCGACCTGCAGCTCCTCGGCGGCGACCGTCTCTTCGGTGCCATCCGTCAGGAGCCGGGTCGCCGTGCTCGGGGCGAGATCGAGAAGGCCACGGACCGAGTCGGCCGTACGCGCGGTCGCGATCGCCTCCAGCGCGCCCGACGTGGCGAAGATGACGATGAGCAGCGCCCCGTCGAGGACCTGCCCGAGCGCGGCGGCGCCGAGCGCGGCCACGACCATCAGCAGATCCACATCCAGGGTCTTGTCCTTGAGGGCCTTGAGTCCCTCCCAGCCCGGCTCCCAGCCGCCGGTGATGTACGTGGCGGCGAACAGGGGTCCCGACAGCCAGACCGGGGCGCCGAGGAGGTGCAGCGGGAGGGCGATCAGGAACAGGAGCAGGGAGGCCAGAGCCCAGCGGGCTTCGGGCAGAGCGAGGACGCGCGTGCGCCGCTTCGCCGGAGCGGGGGAGAGGTCCGCCGGCGGCGGTGCGGACCGTCGTTCCAGGACAGAAGACATGACACAGCAACCCTTCGCGGGTGGACGGGGCAACACACCCACCATACAGGAACATGTGAATAGGTCTTCATGTGTCATAGGTATGATGTCCGCATGGGCCACGGAATCGACACCGTCAGCAGCAGCACCCGCGAGCGCCTCGACGCCGTCGGCACCGCCGATGTCGCCGCCATGCTCCAGGCCCTCGCCACTCCCTCACGGCTGTACATCCTGGCCAGACTGCAAGAAGGCCCCTGCGCGGTCAGCGACCTCGCGGACGCCGTGGGCATGGAAGCCTCCGCCTGCTCCCACCAGCTCCGCCTGCTGCGCAACCTCGGACTCGTCACCGGCGAACGCCACGGGCGCTCGATCGTCTACGCCCTCTACGACAACCATGTGGCCGAGCTCCTCGACCAGGCCCTGTATCACGTCGAACACCTGAGGCTGGGAGTCCGCGACGCCGCCCCCATGCCCGAGGCTGTCGTCGCGGACTGACGCCAGAGGCACTCGACCGAGCCTGAGTTGAAGCTCTGTCGGCGGGGGCGCGTTGGCTTTGCCGCGCGTCCGCTTCCGTCCGCTTCCGCGTCCCGCGGCTTTGCCATCGGCCGCAAGCAGCGATCGAGGGCCGCACCCGGTACTCGGGTGCGGCCCTCGATCTATGTGCTGACGAGATATGTGCTTACGAGGCCCAGCCGCCGTACGGCACCGTGATGAGTTCCATCGCGTGGCCCGCCGGGTCCATGAAGTACACGCCGCGGCCGCCGTCGTTGTGGTTGATCGTGCCAGGCTGCTGCCGGCGCGGGTCGGCGTAGTGCTCGATGCCGCGCTGTGTGATCTGCGCGTACGCCGCGTCGAACTCCTCTTCAGAGATCAAGAAAGCGTAGTGCTGGGGAGTGATCTTGTCCGCGGGGATCGTGGCGAAGTCCAGCGTGACGCCGTTACTCAGGGCGACCGCGACGAACGGGCCCCACTCGCCGGTGATCTCAAGGCCCAGCAGGGTAGCGAAGAACTCTGCGGACTCCCGGTTGTCCCGGGCGTGGACGATCGTGTGGTTCAACTCGACTGACAAGGAATGCCTCCGAGGGCATCTCCTGACACCTCCATGCCTCACCCAGCCGGTGACCGACACGCGATGTCGCCAAAGATCCTAGTCGATGTCGTCCATGAAGTGAATCGGCGGTGGTTGATGAGGGCTGCGGCGATACCGACGCTCACATCGCAGGGATGCCGAGCCTGAACCGGGGGTTGGGATCCGCCTCGCCCACGGCGAGATCGGCGAGCATGCGGCCGAGCAACGGAGTGAACTTGAAGCCGTGCCCCGAGCAGGCCGTGCCGATCACCAGGGGACCCACCCGGTCGAGCAGGAAGTCCTCGTCGGCGGTGTTGGTGTAGAGACAGGTCGTCTCACTGCTCACCACCGGCTCCACACCGGGAAGGCGCTCGGCTGCGAAGTCCAGGACGCGACGACGCGCGTCCGCGTCCACGACGCCGTCGCGACCGTCCGGGGTCACTTCGTGCCCGCCGAGGTGTTCGGCCACCTTCACGCCTTCGTCCGCGGTCGGCATCCCGTACACGATGGCGCCGTCCTCGGCCTGGAAACTGAAGGCCGGCCACACGGCTGACGGGTCGCGTGGCGGGAGATGGAAGACCTGCTCCTGCGTCACGGTCAGGGCGGGGAGCTTGACCACGTGGTCGAGGAGCCGGCTCGTCCACGGGCCTACGGTGACGACGGCGACCGGCGCGGTGAACGTGCCGGACGGGGTGTGGGCGCGCGCCCGGTCGGCGTCGATCTCCAGTGCCGTGACGGGAGTTGAGTGCCTGATGTCGCAGCCGAACCGCTCCGCCTGCCGCTGCAGGGCCGGCAGCGTCGCGTCGGGGTCGACGCGCGACGCGTCGGGGTGGAACAGCACGTCACCCGGCAGGCGAAGCTGCGGCCAGCGGACGGCGGCCTCCGCCTCTGTAAGCCGTTCGAACGCGGCCCCCTCGGCGGTGAGCGCGGCGGCCGCCCGGTCGAGGCGGTCGGCGCCACCCCCGTCCACCGCGCCGACTCGGGTGATCAGGCCGGCGCCCGTCTCGGACTCGAACCGGTGCCACATGCGCAACGCCTCAGCCGCCATACCCACGTACAGCGGATCCGGGTAGGTGAGCCGCAGAAGGCGCGACCGGCCGTGCGAACTCCCGCGCCGGTGGCCGGGTTCGAAGCGCTCCAGGAGGCAGACGCGGTGGCCGCGCGAGGCGAGCTGCCAGGCGGTGGCCGAACCGGCGGCGCCTGCGCCGATGACGAGAACGTCGTATGCGTTGTCGCGTGAGGCCTTGTGCGGAGTCATGTCGGTGAGGTCCGTCCTGCCTGTGTGTGGTGTCTTCAGCGGGTGTGTGATGGCCCACCTGATCCGGTGGCGGGTGGGTGCGGTGCGGCGGCGCTCGCAGGCCGGCCGAGGTCAGAGATCCAGGGTGAGGCGGGGGCCGCGCGACCGGCCGACGCAGATCATCATCGTGTCGTTGGCGGCCCGCTCCTCCGGCGACAAGAGGCTGTCCCGGTGCTCCGGGACTCCGTCGATCACCTTGGTCTCGCAGGTGCCGCAGATACCCTCCCGGCAGGAGTTCGGCACGTCGATCCGGTGGTCCTCGAGCGCGTCCAGGATGGAACGGCCGGCGGGCACGGTGACAGTGCGTCCGGTCCGGTGCAGGACCACTTCGAACGCCTCCGCGTGCGTGTCCGTCTCCGGGGCTGCGGCGTACAGCTTCGGAGCGAAGCGCTCTACATGGAGCGTGCCGGGTGGCCAAGACCCGCACACCTGCTCCACGGCGGCCAGCAGCGGTTCAGGGCCGCAGCAGAACACCGAGGTGTCCGGCGTCGGCGGCCCCAGGTGGTCGACCAGGTCGAGGAGGCCGTACTCGTCCTGCGGTCGGACCACCACACGCTCGCCATGGCGGGAGAGTTCCGCCAGGAAGGCCATGCTCGACCGGGACCGGCCGCCGTACAGCAGGGTCCAGTCGGCTCCGGCGGATGCGACGCGCTCGATCATCGGCAGGAGCGGGGTGATACCGATGCCTCCGGCGATGAACCGGTAGCGGGCGGTGGTGACTTGGGGGAGAGCGAAGTTGTTGCGCGGTCCGCTGACATCGACGACGTCACCGGGGCGCAGGACCTCGTGCACTTCCCGCGAGCCGCCTCGTGACGCGGGCTCGCGCAGGACCGTGATGCGCCATGTGGTCCGGTCGGCGGGGGAACCGCTGAGGGAGTACTGGCGGACGAGGCCGCCCGGCAGGTGCAGGTCCAGATGCGCTCCCGGTGTCCAGGCCGGCAGGTGCGCACCGTCAGGCCGGGCCAGGTGGACCGAGAGCACGCCCTCGGCCTCCCACACCAGCGCGCTCACCCGCAGGCGCGACGGCTGTTCGCCGCCCGTCGCCCGCATCACGGCACCCAGGCCAGGGGACCGCGCCCGGCCGCGCCGAAGCGGACGACCGCGACCCGCGAGTCCGAACCGTCCGGGCGCCGCAGGCTCACCCGCAGGGGGTCGTCGCCCTCCAGTACCATCGCGTCGGCGTCCGCCAGCAGGTGCCGGTCCTCGACCAGGACCCGGCCGCCGGAGGCGATCAGGACCACGAGCTCGTCCTCTTCGCGGTCCACCGCCGGCGAACCACTCGGGTCGACGACCTCCACTGCCGGGGTGGCGGATCCGGAGTCGGCGCAGACCTCCAGGGTCACTCCGCCCGGGAGCGCCTCGGCGACCCGGATCGCCGAGGGCGGTTTCCCGGACCGCGCCTCGGCGTCGGTCAGCAGCCGTACGTGCCACTGCCACGGCTCGCGGCGGGGGGTGTCCGGTGACGCGGCGACCTCGCGGCAGCCGGCGGCCACCTGTCGATGGGCGTTGGCGCGCAGTACGAGCCTCATCGTCGTACCTCCTCGTGCGTGGGCTGGCCCGTCATCGCACGGCCGCCAGGAAGGCCTTCGTCCGGGCATGCCGGGGATCGGTGATGACCTGCTGCGCCGGTCCCACCTCGACGGCCTGTCCGGCGTCGAAGAAGACGACCCGGTCGGCGACCTCGCGGGCGAAGCCCATCTCATGTGTGACGACGATCATCGTCATGCCGGATTCGGCCAGCTCGCGCATCACGGTCAGGACGTCACCGACGAGTTCGGGGTCGAGCGCCGACGTCGGTTCGTCGAAGAGCATCAGCTTGGGGCGCATGCACAGGGCGCGGGCGATCGCGACGCGTTGTTGCTGGCCGCCGGACAGATGGCGGGGGTAGGCGCCCGCCTTGTCGGCCAGTCCGACCTGTTCGAGCAGGGCCAGGGCCCGCGCGGTGGCCTCGTCCCTGGGTTCCCTGAGCGCCCGCAGCGGTGCCTCGATGAGGTTCTGGAGGACCGTCATGTGGGGGAAGAGGTTGAAGTGCTGGAAGACCATGCCGATCTCGGTGCGCTGCCGGCAGATCTCCCGGTCGCCGAGTTCGAGCAGCTTGCGTCCGCGCCGCTGATAGCCCACCACCTGTCCGTCGACCCATATGCGACCGCCGTCGACGGTCTCCAGGTGGTTGATGCAGCGCAGAAAAGTGCTCTTGCCCGAGCCCGAAGGACCGATGAGGCACACGACCTCGCCGCGCTCGACTTCCAGGTCCACACCCTTGAGGACTTCGAGCGGCCCGAAGTGCTTGCGGACCTTCTCCGCCCGCACCATCGGGAGTTGTCCCGAATCGAGGTCCGCGACGGTTCGTGGGTGGGCCGTTTCGCGTCGGGTCATGGTGTGCTCCTCCCGGTGGCCATCGGCGTGTGCGTGCGCAGGAGTTGGCGGAACTGCTGGACCGGGGTGGGCGGCAGCGTGCGATTGCCGCGCGAGAACCGTCGCTCGACGTAGAACTGGCCGATCGTGAGGACGGTGGTGACGGCGAGGTACCAGATGCTCGCGACGATGAGCAGCGGGATCGTCTGGAAGTTGCGCGCGTACAGGATCTGCGCGGAGTAGAGCAGATCCGGCACGGCGAGAACGCTGACCAGGGCGGTGGTCTTGAGCATGCCGATGGTTTCGTTGCCCGTGGGCGGAATGATCACACGCATGGCCTGGGGGAGGATCACCCGCCGCATGGTCTGCATCTTCGTCAGCCCGAGCGCTCCGGCCGCCTCGCCCTGACCGTGGTCGACGGACTGGATGCCGGCCCGCACGATCTCGGACATGTACGCCGCCTCGTTGAGGCCGAGTCCGAGGAGCGCCGCCAGTATCGGCGTGATGAGCTGGTTGGCGTCGAGGGAGACACCCGGTATCCCGAACGTCAACTGCGGGTACAGAGCAGCCAAGTTGTACCAGAACAGCAGTTGGACGAGAACGGGTGTGCCGCGGAAGAAGGAGACGTACAAGAAGGCCGCGGACCGTACGACCGGGTTGGCGGAGAGCCGCATCACGGCGAGCACGACACCGAGGATGATGCCGATGGCCATGCAGATCGCGGTGAGTTCGAGCGTGACGAGGAGGCCTCTGCCGATCGACACGTCGCGCAGGTAGGTGTTCACGACGTCCCAGCCGAAGCGGGGGTTGGTGAACACCGAGCGCAGGGTCGCCGCGGCGACGAGGAGCAGGGCGATCGCGGTCACCCAACGGCCGGGGTGTCGCTTGGACACGACCGTGAGGTCGTCGGCCGCCATGCCGTCGGTGTGCTCCCGCTCTCCGGCCGGGCCGGCCTCGCGCCGCGGTCCCGACGGTCCGGCGTCGTGAGCGGGTCTGCCCTCCGGGCGGGTGGTGGAGCCGGTCATGTCAGCTCCCGTCCTTGATGCGTGACGCCTTGGTGATCGCCCACTTCTTCATGAGCGCGTCCATGGTGCCGTCGGCCAGGACCGACTTGAGCGCGGCGTCCAGGGCGGGCTTGAGGGGTGAGCCCTTGGGGACGGCGAGGCCGTAGCGGTCGGGTGCGTACAGCGGTCCGTCGACGAGCGCGAACTTGCCCCCGGACGCCTCGGCCTGCAGTCCGAGCGAGACGGTGTCGGCCATGACGGCGTCGACGCGACCGCTGACGACCGCGAGGTTCGCGCCGTCCTGCGACGGAAACAGCTCGATGGCGACCGGCTTCCTGCCGTCCTCCGTACAGGACTTGGAGATCTCGGGAAGCAGGCTGAGTCCCTGCACCGATCCCTTCTGCGCCGAAACGGCGTGCCCGCACAGGGACTTCGGCTCCATCTTGAGGCCGAGCGGATTGCCGGTCTTGACCGCGATGCCAGTGCCACCACGTAGATACTCGACGAAGTCGACGGTCTTGGCGCGCTCCGGAGTGACCGAGAACGCCGAGGCTCCGATGTCGTACTTCCTGGCGGCGAGGCCCGGCAGGATTCCGTCGAAGCCGGCGTTGACGTGTCTCGTCTTCAGGCCGAGCGTGGCTCCCACGGCGTCGGTGAGGTCGATGTCGAAACCGATGATGGTCTTGCTGTCGGTGTCGAAGTACTCGAACGGACGGTAGGACGCGTCGCTGGCCACCGTGAGCGTGCCCTTGGTCCTCACGGCGGCGGGGAGCAGGGCGGCGGCCGCCTTGTCGACGTCGACCTGGGGCGCGGTGGCCGTCGGGTTCTTGGCTTTCCGGGCGGCGGAGACATCCCCGTCCGTCGATGCGTGGGTACAGGCGGCGGTGGTCAGCAGGCTGACGAGCGTCAGGCCGATCGCCAGGGCGGGGAGTCGGATCGAATGGCGCATGGGTGTGCCTTTCGGGTACAGGGAGAGGGGGTCGGCGCTTCGGAGCGGCCGTGGGTGGGGCTGCGGAGGGACCGGCTCTCGACGCGGTCGCTCTTGCCCCGTATGGCCCGGCGCCGAGTCAGCGTCCGGAGCCGGAGGCCCCGGACGCACCCGGCGTGGTGTCGGCCGCGAGGTGGTACAGGGTGTCGCCGAGGTCCACGAGGGGCGGCCTGCGGGCGATGGCGACAACGCCGTCGCAGTGCGCGAGGACGGGGGCGGAGGAGAGGTCGAGTTCCTCGACGGGGTGGACGCGGCCGATCAGTTCACCCTCCTTGACCTCGTCGCCCACGCGCGCGACGGGCTCGAACAGGCCGCGCAACGGGGTGTGGACGGCACCGTCGCCGAGCAGATCGATCCAACGGGTGGGCGCGGCGTCAGGTGTTCCGGCGGGCGCGTCGAGAGTGCCGGCGGTGGCCAGGACGCGGCGCAGTCCGTGGACGGCCGGCGGTACGGCGTCCGCGCTCTTCTGCCGTCGTCGAACCGGGAGCGTTGTCCGCCGTCAACGCGATCAGCCTCTCACCGTGTCGGCCACGGCCCGCGGGGTCTTGAAAGCCCGGTCCGCCTCCGTGCCACGGGCCTGCTCCGCCTGCTCCTTCGCGAGCAACTGGGCAAGGATGCGCCGGGCCTTGGCGACGCCGGCGTCCTGGCCGATGAGTACGTCGTGCTCGCCCGCCGGCCGCTCCCGCATGCCGGTCTCCTGCTCGCGCAGCGCATCGGCGTCCTCGCGCAGTACGGTCTCCAGGCCCGTCTCCAGCTCCTTGGTGGCCCAGTCGGCGTCGACGGCGAAGTTCCGGCTGAACGCGTAGTAGTACCAGGTGGTCTTCTCGTCGATCGGGGTGATTCCGTTGAGGACCTTGATGAGGTGGCCCTCCTCGCGCGGGCGTCCCCTGCCGGTGATTCCGGAGTGCAGTACGTGGTAGCTCGGGACGTGGAACTCGGTGGCGTGGAACCGGTCGTAGAGCCCCTCGGTGCTCATGGTGCGCGCGTACAGGGGCGGCGCCTCGACGCCGGGCATGAGCCGGTCGACGGTCACGACCCGGCCGTCCACCTCGACGGTGATGCCGTGCTCGTAGATGTAGTCGTCGCCGACGGTCGACTTGTGCAGGAACGACTCGTGGGTGAGGTCGAGCAGGTTGTCGTGGATGAGGTCGTGCCGGCACTCGAAGAGCATGGTGTGGGTGACGGTGGCCCAGCCGGGGTCGCTCATCCAGTGGGTGTCCGGGACGAGGTTCCGGTCGGCGAGATCGGCGTCGCCGGTCCACACCCAGATCCAGCCGTCCTTCTCGACGACCGGGTAGCTGCGGACGCGGGCGCGGGCGGGCACGGCCGACTGGGCGGGCACGCGGGTGCAGGCGCCGTCGGGCCCGTACGCGAAACCGTGGTAGCCGCACTCGATGGAGTCGCCGACGGTGCGGCCGGCGGAGAGCGGATAGGCGCGGTGGGCACACCGGTCGGCCAGTGCGACGGTCTTGCCGTCGGGGGTGCGGTAGAGGACCAGGGGCTGCTCGCAGATGACGCGGCGTACGGGCTTACCGGTCACCTCGGTGGACCATGCGGCGACGTACCAGGTGTTCAGGACAAACACGATCGTAGCCTCCTTGGATGCAGTGCACACACCGTATACAGTGGATTCACGGGCGACAATGGGTCTGCGGGAATGGTTTTCTTCCCCAAGGTGGACGGCAGGGACGGAGAGGGAACGTGAAGCCATTGCGGAGTGACCCGAGGGACGCGCGCCCCCTGGGGGTGCGGGTCTATGAACACCTCCGCGACGAGATCGTGTCGGGTGCGCTGGAGGCGGACGCGCCTTTGGTGCAGGAGCAGTTGGCCGAGCGGCTCGGCGTCTCACGCACCCCGCTGCGCGACGCGCTGAACCGGCTGGCCCACGAGGACCTGGTCACCTGGATGCCGGGCAGTGGCTACATCGTCAACGCCCTGAAGCCGGACGACATCGCCGAGGTCTACCAGGTACGCCAGTCGCTGGAGACGCTGGCCCTGCGGCTGGCCTGCGGCAGGCACGATCGTGCCCAACTCTCGCGGCTCGTCGCCCTGATCGAGGACATGGCGGCGTCCGACCCCCTCGACGCGGTCGCCCAGTTCGAACTCAACCGGAGTTTCCACATGGCCCTCATCGAGCCGTGCGGGAACGCGCTCCTGCTCCGCATGATCGACACGCTCTGGGACCATCCGGTCAACCGCCGGATCACCCGCTCGTACGTCGATGACGCCGGCAACGTCCCGCTCATGGTCACTGAGCACCGAGCGATCTTCGAGGCGGCCCGCGCGGGCGACGAGGACCTCCTGATCCGGCTGGCCACGGAGCACATGTACACGGGCTACCGGGAAACCCTGCCGGAGGGCAGCGACGTGGAACTGCTGCCGGGGGAAGGGGTGTAGCGCGGCGGACGGCGCCGACCGGGTTGATCGGTGGGGCGCGCCACCTTTCCTCAGGGGAGAGCGCGGACGGCAATGTTCGCGTGAGCCGTTGACATGCCTATTAGGAATACCTCTAATGAACCCCAACTCGCGTTGAAGGGTCAGGAGGATCGGTGGACGCCTCTCTTGAGAACAAGGTCGCGTTGGTCACCGGGAGCAGTCGGGGCATAGGCCGGGCGGTTGCCCAGCGTCTGGCAGCCGAGGGGGCGACCGTCGTGGTGACCGCGCGGTCCAAGTCCCCGATGCCGTCGGCGAGATCAGGCGGAAACCAGGTGGTTTCCGGGAGCCTCGACGAGACGATCGAGGTGATCGAGGCCGCCGGAGGGCGGGCGCTGAGCCTCACGGCGAACCTGGAGGACCCGGGCGAGCGGGACGAGCTGATCGGCCGTGTCGTCGAGCTCGCGGGCGGGATCGACATCCTGGTGAACAACGCCGGCTTCGCCGACTACGCGCGGGTCGAGGACATGTCGTTCGACACCTTCGACCGCACCATCGACCACTACTTGCGCGCCCCCTTCGCCCTCGCCAAGGCGGCGATCCCGCACATGCGGGCGCGCGGGGCGGGGTGGATCGTCAACATCGGCTCCGTGACCGGGGTGAGCCCGAGGCGCCCGTTCCCCGACGCCGGCATGGTGAGGGGTGGCGACGTGGTGTACGCCTCGACCAAGGCCGCGGTGCACCGGTTCAGCCAGGGCCTCGCCGCCGAGCTGCTGCGTGACAACATCGCGGTGAACTGTGTCGCGCCGTCCACGGCGATCTCGACACCTGGCGCCGCGTCACTCATCCCGGACGGCTACGAGACCGAACCGGTCGAATACCTGGCGCAGACGGTCCTCGAAATGTGCCGGCAGTCCGCCTCCGAGCGAACCGGACTGGTCGCGTTCAGCCTCCACTACCCCTGGCACCACGGTCTTGAGGTGCGGAGTCTCGACGGCCGGACGGTTCTGCCGCGCCGCGAGCCACCGGAGTTCGCCAACCCGAACATCAGCCCCTCGGGCCTTTAGCGATCCAACTGGTCGGCTGATTACGCCGGTTGGGCAGCAGCTTCCTTCCTCGGGGTCGTGGGCAGTTTTTCGGTCACTCGGGCAGGGGATCGGGTTCGAGGTCTGATGGGTTATGACGCGTACCGTTGGCCAGAGTTCGGAGTTCTGATCTGGTCCGCTACTGACCCTCGGCCCGTCTATTCGCCGCACTCATGGGCGGCGGGATCCACCACTACGCGGTCGAGCAGGCCCCGCAGCAGGGTCTGTTCGGCCTCTGTGAGGTCGCCGAACAGTTCGCGCTCGGCCGCGCTCACCGCCTCGTCGATGCGCTCCAGCGCCTCCTTGCCGGCCGGGGTGATCTCCACGATGTGGCGCCTCCGGTCGGCGGGGTCGCGGCGCCGCTCGCACAGTCCGGAGGACTCCAACTCGTTGAGGATGGCGACCAGTTGGCTGGGGTCGACCGCCATCGTGACGGCCAGCTCGCGCTGGCTGGTGGCGCCCGGGGCGAGGTGCATGAGGGTCATCGCGTTGCGCGGGTGCAGCCCGGCGACGGCCACGGCGGCGCGGATGCGCGCGCCGGTGAGCTCTCCGCGGAAGGAGAGGAGGAATCCGAGGCGGTCGTTCGGGTGTGCAGCTGCCATGACGTCCACCGTAACAGTGGCCTCATTATGGATCGACCTAAATCATTGATACTCTTCAACGGTTTCCATTCATAGATCGTTGGAGTGTTACCATGTTCATCGGTTACGTGATCGTTGCCGCGCTGCTCGCGCTCGCCTGTGCTGCGTCGGCCTTCATGACCTTCACCCGCAATCCCCAGGTCGTGAGCAGCATGACCAAGGTGGGCGTGCCCGGCTCCTGGCTGCCCTGGCTCGCGACCGCGAAGACGGCGGGCGCGCTCGGTCTGCTCGCCGGCCTGGTCGTCGCGCCGCTCGGCATCGCCGCCGCCGTGGGCTTGGTGCTCTACTTCGCCGGCGCGCTGATCTCGCACCTGCGCGTGAAGGACAACGCCGTGGCGCCGGTCGTCGTCCTCACGCTGCTGGCCGCGGCGGCGCTGGTGCTGCGCATGGCCTCGGCCTGACCCCCGTTCTCAGCGGTCCCCGCCGGCGCCGGTAGGGGTCGCGGCCGGCGGGGATATGCCTGAGTTCCCCGTTGCGCGGCGCTGGAGACTGTCGTGACCGGAGCGGTCGGCTCCTATGTCAGCTCTGCCCCGGGCGCCGTCAGTGACTCAGGTGCTGGATCTCGATGGACACCGCCTCCTTCACCAGCCGGCGGGCGTGAGACAGCGGAAGTGCGCCGCTCAACCAGCGCGTACTGAGCCCTTCCAGGAGCCCGGTGAGTCTTTCCGCGGACGCGGTGAGAGCCGGGGCGGCAGCCGTCGGCTGGATGCGGCCCAAGAGGGCCGCGACCTCGTGAATCCAGGCCAGCGTGGCACTGGCCAGATCGCCGCGCAGTTCGGGCTCGAAGATCGCGCTGGCGCGAAGCTCGCCCCACGCCGTGCTGTTTTCGCGGACTTCAGGAGTGTCCTGGAATTCCAGTAGGAGGGACTGCTCAAGCTCGTGGCGGGCGTCGTGCGGTTCGGCGGTGAAGTCCCCATCGGACGTGTACCGTTCCGCCCGGTCGCTGATGAACTCCAGAGTGTGACGCAGGGCGCCGGCCCGGTCCTTGAAGTGGTAGTAGATCAGAGCGGTGGAGACCCCGGCTTCGGCTGCCAGTTCCTCCATGCGCAGCCCGCGGACCCCGCGTCGGGCTATGAGCCGGGCGGCGCCTTCCAAGATGGCCTTACGGCGGTCCCGCGCCACGTGATCCCCTCATGGGTGGTCTGAACCACCAGTGTCGCATACTGACTGAAATCTCAGTTAGGAAGCCTTGTGGGAGTCGGTTCAGCCGTTGTGCCTCGCTTGAAGGGTGTGATTCCGCCGGTGAAAAGGGGCCAGATAAGGTTCAGGTCATGGCATCTCGCAGCACTCAGATCCTCGAAGCCGCCGCCAGGGTGATCGCCCGGCGTGGGGTCCGTGGCCTGCGCGTGGAGGAGCTGGCCGAAGAGGCGGGCGTTTCCACCGCGCTGATCTACTACCACTTCAAGGACCGCACCGGAGTGCTGCGCAGGACGCTGGAGTTCATCAGCGACCGAGCCGAGCGCTATACGACCCAGGTTGTTTCGGATGGGGAGCCGCTCAGCCCGCGGGAGAAGCTGGATCAGACGCTTCTCCTCGAACTCCAGGACACGACCGAGGTCAGGGAGAACAGCAGCGCCTGGGGCGAGTTGCGGGCCAGTGCCGTCTTCGACGAAGTCCTGCGTGAGGACCTTGCGAGGGCCACCTTGGTATGGGTCCAGGATGTGGCGGCCTTGCTGGGCCAAGTCCGGCCCATGGCCTCGGCGGCGGCTCTCGCGGCGGCCGCCGAGCGACTCACCGCCCTTCTGGAGGGGCTGAGTATGCGCTGGCTCAGTGGCATGCTCCCCATCGCCCACGCGCGCACTTTGATGAGTGAGGCCATCGAAGCCGAGGTCGACCGACTGGGCCGCTGACTGCGCGCACCGGTGTCGGCGGATCCCGGCCGACGGCCTGTTGTGGGTTTTCAGGGGTTCGCTTGGGTTCTGTGCGGCAGGCCGACGCGCACGCACGGTGAGTCTGCCTATCGACGCCTTAGCTGACGCCGGCCCGGGGCGGGAACGAGGACCTGGCACCACGCCCGGTCGATCTCGCCGGCGTCCCCCTAACCGGCCAGGCGTGTGCCCCGGACAGGTAAGGAGTCTCGGTGGGCCAGAAATCTTGACTGGAATTTCAGTCAGTGTCACTGTGAGCCGCATGCTCCACGTCTGACACTCCTGAGAAGGGATGGGACCCCATGCGTGTGACCAGGTCCGCGAGTCAGGGGGCGGCATGCCTCTGACTCCCACCGAGCGGGACCGGCTGCTGCTCTTCACGGCCGCCGAGCTCGCGCGGACACGGCTCGGGCGCGGTCTGCGTCTCAATGTGCCGGAGGCGACCGCACTGATTGCCGACACGGTGTGCGAGGCAGCGCGTGACGGCCTGCGTCTGGCGGACGCCCTCAAGCGCGGCCGCAGCCTGCTCGGACCGGACGACGTGCTCCCCGGCGTCACCGACGTCGTGACGGAGATCCAGGTCGAGGCGGTGTTCGACGACGGCACCCGCCTTGCCGTCATCAGTGCCCCGTTCGGCGATGTGGAGCCGCATGACGGCGCACCCGGCGCCGTCCTGCCCCACACGGACACCCTTCCGCAGCCGGAACCGGTCGTCGTCCTGGAGGTCCGCAACACGGCCGCGGTCCCGGTGAGCGTGACCTCGCACTTCCACTTCTTCGAGGCGAACCCACGCCTGGACTTCGACCGCGCGGCCGCGTACGGCATGCGGCTCGCGGCCCCGGCCGGGTCGTCCACCCGCTTCGACCCCGGCGCCGTCGTCGAGGTCGGGCTCGTACCGATGGGCGGAGAGCGGATCGCGATCGGCTTCGCGGGCCTGCTCGACGGGGAGCTGGACGCGCCCGGCGCGAAGGCCGACGCCCTGCGGCGCGCCGCCGCCTGCGGCTACCAGGGCGCCGTGGCACCGGAGGGATCGGTGGCACCGGAGGGATCGGAGGGATCGGGGGGACCGGAGGGACCGGGAGGTTCGGAGGGATCGGAGGCACCGGAAGGTTCGGAGGGACCGGAAGGACCCGAAGGACCGGAAACATCGGAAGGAACAGAGCGATGAGCAGGCCCACCAGACACAGCGACCACTGCGCGCCTGGCAGCAGCCGGCACATCGACCCGCACGAGTACGTCACCGTGCACGGACCGCGTGCGGGCGACCGGGTCCGGCTCGGCGACTCGGGGCTCGTCGTCCGCGTGGAGTCGGACTCGCAGGCGTACGGAGACGAGTTCCTGGCCGGATTCGGCAAGACCGCCCGGGACGGAATGCATCTGAAGGCCGCGGCCGTCCGTGACACCTGTGACGTCGTGATCACCAATGTCCTGGTGATCGACGCCGTGCTCGGCATCCGCAAGGTGTCCATCGGCATCCGCGAGGGCCGGATCCACGCGATCGGGCGGGCCGGCAACCCCGACACCCTCGACGGCGTCGACGTAGTGGTAGGCACCGGCACCACGATGATCCCCGGCGAGGGTCTGATCGCCACCGCCGGTGCGATCGACACCCATGTCCACCTCCTCTCCCCGCGGATCATGGAGGCGTCGCTGGCCTCCGGTGTCACCACGATCATCGGCCAGGAGATCGGGCCGACCTGGGGCGTCGGTGTCAACTCGCCCTGGGCGCTCAAGCTCGGGTTCAACGCCTTCGATGCCTGGCCCGTGAACATCGGGTTCCTGGCCCGGGGATCCGCCTCTCACGAAGCACCTCTGGTCGAGGCGCTGGCCGAGGGCGGGGCCTGCGGCTTCAAGGTGCACGAGGACATGGGTGCGCACACGCGGGCCCTCGATACGGCGTTGCGGGTGGCCGAGGAACACGACGTGCAAGTCGCCCTGCACAGCGATGGATTGAACGAGTGCCTGTCGGTGGAGGACACCCTGAGCGTTCTGGAGGGCCGGACGATCCACGCCTTCCACATCGAGGGCTGCGGCGGCGGTCACGTACCCAATGTGCTGAAGATGGCGGGCGTTGCGAACGTCATCGGGTCGTCGACCAATCCCACGCTGCCGTTCGGCCGGGACGCCATCGCGGAGCACTACGGGATGATCGTTTCCGTCCACGCGCTCAAGACCGACCTGCCGGGCGACGCCGCCATGGCTCGCGACCGGATCCGGGCCGGGACGATGGGTGCGGAAGACGTCCTGCACGACCTGGGCGCGATCGGCATCACCTCCTCCGACGCGCAGGGCATGGGCCGAGCGGGGGAGACCATCCGGCGCACCTTCGCGATGGCCGGGAAGATGAAGGCCGAGCTGGGCCCCCTGGACGGCGACAGCGAGCACGGCGACAGCGAGTACGACGACAATGCCCGTGTCCGGCGCTACATCGCCAAGCTCACCATCAACCCCGCGATCGCCCATGGCTTGGCCCACGAGGTCGGCTCCATCGAGGTCGGCAAGATGGCCGACATCGTGCTCTGGCGCCCGCCGTTCTTCGGCGCGAAGCCGCAGATGGTCATCAAGAACGGCTTCCCCGCCTACGGGGTCACGGGCGACCCGAACGCCGCCACCGACACCTGCGAGCCGCTGGTCCTGGGCCCGTTGTTCGGCGGCCACGGAGCCGCTCCGGCCGACCTCTCCGTCGCCTTCGTCAGCCGTGCCGCCGCCGAAGCGGGCTCCTTCGGCTCGCCGCATGACGCGCTGAGCACCCGGCGCAGACGCGTGGCCGTACGGGGAACCCGCGGTATCGGCCCGGCCGACATGGTGCACAACGCCCGCCTCGGGCGGGTGGATGTCGACCCGCGCGACGGCCTCGTGACCCTCGACGGCGAGCCGATGCGCTCCGAGCCGGCGCAGGAAGTCTCGCTGAGCCGTCTGTACTTCCTCTGAGCCGTCGGCACCTCCTCTGAATCTGCCGCTGCCGGCCGAATTCTCAAAGGCTTGCCCCTTCTCTTGACTGAATTTTCAGTCGGGATCAGATGCGAAACGAAGAGAGATCCGTGATGACTGCATTCCGTATGCCTGCCGAGTGGTCCGAGCACGAGGGGTGCCTGATGGCCTGGCCGGTGCGTGAGGACCTGTGGGGCGGCGTGCTGGACGACGCCAAGGAGGAGTACGCGAACGTCGCCCGCGCGATCGCCGAGTTCGAGCCGGTGACCATGGTCGCGCCGCCCGGCCACGGCGAGGACGCGCGGACCAGGTGCGGCGACGGGGTCACCGTCGTGGAGATGGCGCAGGACGACTCGTGGTTCCGTGACTCCGCCCCGCTCTTCGTGCTCGACGGTGACGGCAACCGCGCCGGAGTGGACTTCCGCTTCAACGCCTGGGGCCGCAAGCACCACCCGTACGACTCCGACGACCGGGTGAGCGCCCTGCTGCTCGAGCACCTCGGCGTCGAGCGCATCGCCTCCGACATGATCCTGGAAGGCGGGGCGATCACCGTCGACGGCGAGGGCACGCTGATCACCACGGAGCAGTGTCTGCTGCACCCGAACCGGAACCCGGGGTTGAAGCGGGACGAGATCGAGACCGAGCTGAAGTCCCGGCTCGGCGTCGAGAAGGTCGTGTGGCTCCCGTACGGCGGTCTCCTGGATACGGAAACCGACGGGCACGTGGACGGCGCCTGCGCCTTCGCCGCTCCCGGCAAGGTCGTCCTCTCCCTGCCCGACGACCCCGACCACCCCGACTACGCCCGGATGCGTGCCAACCGCGCGGTACTTGAGGCCACCACCGACGCTCACGGCCGGTCGTTCGAGATCATCGACCTCCCGCAGACCGCGTTCGTCGACATGGCCGAGGGCCAGGTCGAGGTGTCCTACCTCAACTACTACGTGGCCAACGGCGGCGTCGTCGTCCCCGTGGCCGGTGTCCCCCAGGACGCCGACGCCCTCGCGGTCATCGCCGGCGCGTATCCCGGGCGCAAGGTCGTCGGGGTGCGGGCGCCCGTGATCGCTTTCGGTGGCGGTGGTGTCCACTGCATCACCCAGCAGATCCCCGCCGTACCCGCCATATCTGCCGTACCCGCCACCGCCTGAATCGAGTACGTGACGATGACCACTCCTCAACTCCGCGACAGGAGACGTCCCCCCGGACGGATGGCAGTGACGGCGACAGTCGCCCTGACCTGCCTCGCCGCCGTCGCGGCCTGCTCAGGACCGCCCAAGGACTCCGGCACCGGCAGCGATTTCAAACTGTCGGCGTCCACGCCCGAGGCCCGCGGCCAGATCGACTCGTTCACCTGGGCCGTCTACGCGGAACCGCCCACGCTCGACTACACGGCGGCGTTCGACTACCCGCAGAACACCATCCTGTCCAACGTGTGCGAGAGCCTGATGCGCTGGACGCCCGGGCTCGCCATGGAGCCGGGCCTGGCGAAGAAGGCGTCCAACCCCGACCCCAGGACCTGGGTCTACGATCTGCGCGCGGGGGTGCGATTCCACAACGGCAAGGAGATGACGGCCGACGACGTCGTCTACAGCCTCGGCCGCCAGATGGACCCGAAGAACGCCGCGGCCTGGGCCCAGGTCTTCCAGAACGTCGCCTCCATACGGAAGACGGGCCCTCTGCAGGTCACCGTCAAGCTCAAAAAGCCCGACTCCCAGTTCCCGCAGTACATGGCGACCGCCGCGGGCGTGGTGGCTTCCAAGGCCGGCGTAGAGGCGGCGGGCAAGGACTACGGCACCTCCGGGGGCCTCGCCTGTACCGGGCCGTTCAAGCTCGGTGCCTGGGACAAGGGGCAGTCGATCGAGCTCGATCGCTTCGACGGCTACTGGGGGAGGAAGGCCAAGTCCAAGAAGGTCGTGTTCCGGATTCTGACCGACCCCTCCGCGCGCACCAACGCCATGCTCAGCGGGGAGGCCGACGGCGGCTACCTGATCCCCACCGAGAGCTATGGCCGTCTGCGCGACAGCGGCGTGGGCTCCCTGTACTTCGGCGAGGGGCTGACCACGGTCAACGTCAACGTCACCAACATGCGGGGCCCGCTCGGCGACGTCCGCGTACGCCGCGCACTGTCCCTGGCCATGGACCGCTCCGGGTTCGTCAGGGCCGGGCTCGGCGGCGCGGGCACCAGCAGCAGCTCGATCACCCCGCGAGCCGTCTGGGCCGCGGCCTCGGAGCCGACCCGGAAGGCCGCCCTTGGTGCGCTGCCGCCCGCCGAACAGGACATCGAGAAGGCCAGGGCGTTGATCAAGGAGGCCGGTGCCACCGGCAAGACCCTGACCGTGGCCACCAGTCCCATCGGCCAGGACGTCTCCCTCCTCGCCACCGCGGTCCAGGCGGCCGGCACTCAGATCGGCCTGAACATCCGCCTCAAGACCATCGCCCCGAACGCCTTCACGGCCCTGTTCACCGACCCCAAGGCGCGCGAGGGCATCGACCTCTTCCCGTACACCTCGTACTACAACATCAGCGACCCGCTGGACCTCCTGGCGGACTTCAAGACCGGCGCCTACCTGAACTTCGCCGGCTACAGCGACAAGGGTTACGACAAGCTCGTAGACCAGGCAACCGCCGTCTACCCGCGGGAACCGCGGATGAAGATCGAGGCCGAACTGCAGAAGCAGGCCGCAGACAAGGTGCTGTGGATACCGGTCGCCGAGTGGCCCACGTCGGTCTTCCTCAACAAGAGGATCACCGGCGCCCCCACCACCATCTCCTACATGTACTACCCGTGGGCCGCCGACGTGGGGGCCGCGAAGTGAGCTTCCTGAGATTCGCCGTACGCCGCCTTGCGGAGATGGCGGCCACCCTGCTCGGCGCGTCGTTCGTGGTGTTCGGCGCCATGTACCTGGCGCCGGGCGACCCGGCCAGCTTCCTGCTCTCAGGACGCTCCGCCTCACCGCAGGCCCTCGCCGCGATCAAAGCCCAGTACCACCTGGACGACCCGTTCTTCGTCCGGTACCTGCACTGGCTCGGCGACATCGTGCGGGGAGACTTCGGGCGGTCCATCACCTACCGCACCGACGTCTCACGGCTGTTGGCCGACCGTCTCCCCACCACGCTGCTGCTCGTCATGATGGCGCTGGTCGTGGTCGCGGTGATCGGCCTGGCACTGGGCTGGATCGCCGCCGTGCGCGGCGGCGGCATCGACTCCACCGTCCTGGTCGGCACCACGCTCGCCGTCGGGACCCCGTCCTTCGTCGCCGCCGTACTGCTGCAGGGCCTGTTCGCCGTGAAGCTGGGATGGTTCCCCAGCAGCGGTGCCGGCGACGGCTTCGGCGACGAACTCTGGCACCTGACGCTCCCCGCGATCGCCCTGGCGCTCTACCTGATCGGCATGCTCGCCCGGGTGACCCGCTCCACCATGCTCGAAGCCCTCGACAGCGAACATGTCACCGTCGCCCGCAGCCGCGGCGTCCCCGAGCGCCAGGTCATCCGCCGCCACGTCTTCCGCAACTCCCTGGGCACCGTCCTCACCACCGGCGGACTGATCGTCTCCACGCTCCTGATCTGCACGATCCTCGTGGAGACCGCCTTCAGCATCGGCGGCGTCGGCCAGCTCCTCGAACTGTCCACCACGACAAAGGACTTCCCGACCGTCCAGGCCATCTCCCTGATCATCGTCGCTCTCTTCATGGCCGTGAACCTGATCGTCGACCTGCTGCTGCCCCTGGTCGACCCGCGGATCGCCCTCGGAACGAGGAGTACCTCCGTATGACCGCCGTCCTGACCCGCCGCCCCGGCCTCTCCAGGATCCGCGCCGCCGGGCCCCCGCTGTACCTGATCTGCCTCGCCTTCGTCGCCCTGGTCACCACTGCCGCGCTCCTCGCCTCATGGCTCGCGCCCTACGACCCCAACGTGGTCGATCTCGGCAACGCGATGGCCGCTCCTTCCGCGGAGCACTGGCTCGGCGTCGACGCCGCCGGACGCGACACCCTCTCCCGGCTCCTTCTCGGTGCCCGCACCTCGCTGTTGGGACCGCTCGGGGTCGTGGTCTTCTCCACACTCGCCGGTGTCGCGGTCGGTATGGCGGCGGGCTGGCGGGGCGGCTGGCTCGACTCGGTCCTGTCGCGCAGCACCGAGCTGGTCTTCGCGTTCCCCGGGATGCTCCTGGCGATCCTGATCATCGCGGTCTACGGAGAAGGGCTGTTGGCTCCCGTCGTCGCCCTCTCCATCGCCTACCTGCCCTACGTCAGCCGACTGACCCGCTCCCTCGTCCTGGCCGAACGCAAACGCCCCTACGTCAACGCCTACCAGGTCCAGGGCCATTCGGCGCTCCAGATCTGCCTGCGCCACATCCTGCCCAACATCGCCCCCGTCGTCCTCGCCCAGTCCACGATCAACTTCGGCTACGCCCTCATGGACCTCGCCGGCCTGTCCTTCCTCGGCCTCGGGATCCCCGCGCTCACCCCGGACTGGGGCCGCATGGTCTTCGACGGCCAGACCGCCATCCAGCACGGCTACCCGCTGTCGGCGATCTGGCCCTGCGTGTTCATCGTGCTGACCGTCGTCGCCTTCAACGTGGTGGGCGAGCGCTGGGCCGACCACGTCGCCAGGAGGACCCCATGAATGAGGGCCCCATGAAGGAAGACCCCATGAATGCGGTGGACCCGGCCACATCCACGTACACACTCGACATCCAAGGGCTGCGGATCAGCCTGCCCGGCACCGCCCGCCCGGTCCTTGACGGCATCGACCTGCACGTCGGCGCCGGCGAGACCGTCGCCCTCGTCGGCGAGTCCGGGTCCGGGAAGACGCTCACCTCGCGCAGCGCCTTGAACCTGCTGCCGCCCGGCGCCACCGTCGAGGGCGCCGTCCGCGTGGGAGGCCAGGACGTCCTCACCATGAACGCCGACCAGTTGCGCGCCCTGCGCACCAACACGGTGGCCATGATCTTCCAGGACCCCCGCGCCGCCCTCAACCCACTGCGCCGCATCGGTGACTTCCTCATCGAGAGCGTCACGCTGACCAGGAGCATGAGCCGCCCGGACGCCACCGCCCGAGCCACCGAACTCCTCCAGGCCGTCGGCCTTGACGCCTCCGCGCTGCACAAGTACCCCGGCCAGGTCTCCGGCGGCATGCTCCAACGCGTCATGATCGCGGCCGCGTTGATGGGAGATCCGGCCCTCCTGCTCGCCGATGAACCGACCACCGCGCTCGACGTCACCACTCAGGCCGAGGTCATCGCCCTGCTGACCGAACTGCGCGAACGCTTCGGCACCGGCCTGCTCTTCGTCACCCACGACCTGGACCTCGCCGCCGCCATCAGTGACCGCGTCTACGTCATGTACGCCGGACGGATCGCGGAGAGCGGACCCGCGCAGGTCCTCTTCGCGCAGCCCCGACACCCTTACACCGCAGCGTTGCTCGCCTCCACCCCGCGTCTGGAAGCCCCTGCGGGACGGCTTGCCGCCATCGACGGCCAACCCCCGGACCTGCGACAGGAGTCGCACGGCTGCCCGTTCGCCGCCCGCTGTCCCCTGGCCATGGAAATCTGCGAGCGGCAGGCCCCCGAGCCGCTCCACGCACCGGACCTGCCGGACCACCGGGCCGCCTGCCATCACACCGACCGCCTCGAAGGGAGCCCCGTCGATGTCTGAGCACGTACTGGAGGCCGTCGGTCTCCACCGCGCCTTCGCGGACGTCCGCGCCGTCGACGATGTCTCCTTCACGCTCCCCGAGGGCGGCTCCCTGGGCATCGTCGGTGAATCCGGGTCCGGCAAGACCACCACCGCCCGGATCATCGTCGGACTGGAAAGGGCCGACGCCGGCCAGGTCCGCGTACGCGGCCGGGAACGCGGCGCGCGAAGCCGCGGCCGGGCCCAGCGCCTGGCCAGGGCCCGCGAGGTCCAGATGGTCTTCCAGGACCCGTACCTCTCCCTCGATCCCCGGACGAGCGTCGAAGACGTCCTGCGCGAAACCCTGCGCCTGCACTTCCCCCGCACCGACCACGACCGGCGCGTCCGCGAGCTCCTCGACCAGGTCGGCCTGGGCACCCGCGCCGCCGACGCACGCCCACGGCAGCTCTCCGGCGGCCAGCGCCAGCGCGTCGCCATCGCCCGTGTCCTCGCCGTCGAACCGGCCGTCCTCGTCCTCGACGAGGCGGTCGCCGCGCTCGACGTCTCCGTACAGGCGCAGATCCTCAACCTGCTCGCCGACATCCGGGAGGAGACCCGGATCGGCTACCTGTTCATCACCCACGACCTCGGCGTGGTCCGGTGCGTCACCGACGAGGTCATCGTCATGCGCCAGGGCCGCGTCGTCGAGGCGGGGCCCACGGCCGAGGTGCTGGCCGCACCGCAACACCCCTATACGCGACTCCTGTTGGAGTCCGTGCCGCGGCCCGGCTGGGACCCCGAGGCGATCGCCGCCGCCCGCCGGGCACTCTGACGTTCCTCTTGGGCAGCCTCATGCCCCAAGTTGATTCGTTGGGGATGTTGACTGAAATTTCCGTCAGTCCCTAAGGTGAGCGCACTCCATCGGCGCCGCACGGTCATCTGGCGCTGAACGCATTCACGTAGGCACCCCAGGACAGGAGCAGCCCACATGGGGCATGGCACCACGCAGGCGCATGATTCCGCACCACTTGCGGGTATTGAACAGCACTCTATCGACTGGGTGCCCCTCGAGGAACGGCACGGCAAACCCTCGAGCGTGGGCGCCATCTGGTTCGTCGGCAGTCTCAACCTCACCGGCCTGGCGACCGGCGTCGTGACGCTTTCCATGGGGGCCTCGCTCGTCTGGACGGTGGTCGCCACCGTCCTCGGCTCGCTCTTCGGCACGTTCTTCATGGCGTTCCACTCGGCCCAGGGTCCCCAGCTGGGCCTGCCCCAACTGGTGCAGTCACGGCCGCAGTTCGGCTACCTGGGTGCCGCGCTCACCGTGTGGGTGTTCGCCCTCGTCAACTACATCGGCTTCAACACCTCGGACGCCCTGCTGTCCGGCCAGGCCATGAACCTGCTCACCGGGATCCCCAACTGGCTCGGCTATCTGCTCGCCGCCGCGGTCGCGACGGTGATCGCCCTGTACGGATACGAGTGGATCCACCGGCTGAACCGGTGGCTCACCTGGCCCTTCGTCGTGGTCACGGCCGTCATCACGGTGGCCGCCCTGTTCGGCGGCGGGCTGCCGCGCGGCGTCTGGGACGCGGGCCCCTTCGAACTCGCCCCGTTCATGCTGGTGTTCGTGTTCGTCGCCGGCTTCCAGCTGGGCTGGGCGCCGTACGTCTCGGACTACTCGCGCTACCTCAGACCCGACGTCCCCGTGCGCAGCACCTTCTGGTGGACCTACCTGCCCAGCGCGATCTCCGGGATCTGGGTGTTCCTCCTCGGTGCCGTGGTCTCGGCCGGAGCCCCCGAGGGCACCGACCCGGTGACCGCGCTGAAACTCGCGGCCGACCGGCTGTTCGGCGGATTCGGCACGGTCGCGGTCGTGGTGCTGCTGGTCGGGCTGCTCTCGATCATGGCGATCAACCAGTACGGCGGCAGCCTCACCATGATCTCCATCGTCGACTCGTTCCGTCCGGTGAAGCCGACGCGGGCCATCCGGGTCACGACCATCGGGATCATGCTGGTCTCGGTCGGGGCGATCTCCACCCTCGTCGGCATCGACCGGTTCAACTGGTTCTTCGCCAACGTGGTGGTGGTGCTGACCTACCTGTTCATCCCCTGGACGGCCATCAATCTGGTCGACTTCTTCTTCGTCCGCCGCGGCCAGTACGTCGTGAAGGAGATCTTCAACCCGGACGGCATCTACGGCCGGTGGGGCTGGCGCGGCAACCTCGCCTACGTGATCGGTCTGGCCTGCATGGTCCCGTTCATGGTCGTCACCGGCCTCTTTGTCGGGCCTGTCGCGGAGCGCCTCGGCGGAGTCGACTGCTCGGTATTCGTCGGCCTGCCGGTGGCCGGCGGCCTCTACTGGGCCTTCGCCCGAAGCCTCGATCTGGCAACCGAACGCCGGATGGTCCAGGAGGAGGGGCTGCTGGAAGCGCTCCACTGAGCAACTCGGCCTGCACGTACAGAACTTCTGCGAAGAGGAGCACCACGTGAAGACACAGTACGACGGCGACAGAGCGGGCATCAGCCGCAGGACATTGCTGACCCGGACCGGAGCGGCCGCGGCCGCGCTGGTGGCCGCGCCGGTACTCGGCGGTGTTCAGCCGGCCCGGGCCGCGGGGTCCTGGCGCGTGCCCGGGGAAGAGACGCCGCACAAGCGGACCTGGATGGCCTGGCCGTCCAGCTCCACGATCTGGGGCAGCAGCCTGTCCCTGATCCAGGCCGACATCGCCAAGCTCGCCAGGACGATCGCCACCTACGAGCCGGTCATCATGTGCGCGGACGGCCCGACGGCCGCGGCGCGGGCCGGCACCATCTGCGGGCCCACGGTCACGGTGATCAGCTCGATTCCCGTCTCGGACTGCTGGATGCGGGACACCGGCCCGCTGTTCCGGGTGGACGGGACCGGCGGCCTGGACTCCTTCGGCCTGAACTTCAACGCCTGGGGCGAGAACGCCACGAGTTTCTACGGCATCCCGGCCTCCGCCTACGACAAGGACCGCACGGTCGCACAGCAGGTCGCCGCCTACGCGGGCGCGTCGTTCGTCAGGGCGGACGTGGTCGGCGAAGGCGGCGGCGTGGAGTACGACGGCGACGGCACCCTGATGGCGACCGAGAGCTGCTGGGTGAACAGCAACCGCAACCCCGGCAGGACGCGCGATCAGATCGAGGCGGAGCTGCTCTCCCGGTTCGGCGCCTCGAAGATGATCTGGCTGCCGGGCGTCACCGGGAAGGATGTCACCGACGGCCACATCGACGGGACCGCCCGCTACATCAAGCCCGGCGTGGTGATGGTGCAACTGGCGGGCGCGGTGCGGCCGGACGTCTGGACCGCCAACGCCCAGGCCATCCACGACGTGCTGGTGAACTCCACCGACGCCAGGGGGCGGCAACTGCAGGTCCTCACCATCGAAGGCCCCGACACCCTGCCCCGGATACCGGCGGGCAAGCAGAAGCAGTTCCTCAGCTCCTATATGAACTGGGCGGTGACCGACCAAGCGGTGATCACCACCCAGTTCGGCGACACCACCAAGGACGAGGCGGCAAAGGCGGCCATCGAGGCCGCCTACGGCAGACCCGTCATCCAGCTCGACCTCGACAACCTCTACGGCAACGGGGGCGGCGGCGCGCACTGCGTCACGATGCAGGAACCCAACTCCTGAGCAACCAGCCCGGGTCCCGCCTTCGAGACCCGGGCTGTCCCGGCCGGCTCCGCGGCATTCATGCACAACCGTTCCGTGGGGCAGGCCGTGGGTCAGTCGACCGGCTTGCCGGGTTCGTCGTGGGTGGAGCAGTGGATGCCGCCGCCCCCGGAGGCGATGGTGTCGATCTGGACCTGCACGATGTCGCGCTTGGGGAAGTGCTCCTGCAGGATGCTCCGGGCGCGCTTGTCGGCCTTGCGGTCCCCGAACTTGGGCATGAACACGGAGTCGTTGGCGACGTAGAAGTTGGCGTACGTCGACACGAAGTCGTCGCCCTCGCCGGTGATCTCGTACAGGTCGGGCTGCGGCAGATCGATGATCTCGAAGGGCCTGCCCTTGGCGTCGGTCGCCTTGCTGAGCACGGCCCTCGCCTGGTCGGACGAGCGCGACCAGGAATCCGGGGGTGTGTCGGGGTGCGCCGTGTCGAGGAGCACCACGCCGGGTGCGGTGAACCGTACGAGGCTGTCCACGTGCGCGTCGGTGATGTCCTCGCCGCGCACGCCGGCCAGCCAGATCACCTTCTTGATGCCCAGCGTCTGCTTGATCTCGGCCTCGATCCGGTCCCGGCTCTTTCCGGGGTTGCGGTTCTCGTTGACGATCGAACTCTCGGTGATGAGGAGGGTGCCCTCGCCGTCGGTCTCGAAGGAGCCGCCCTCGGCGACCAGGGGAGCCTTCCGGCGCGGGATGCCGTACTTCGCCAGCAGTGTGCGGCCCACCTGGGCGTCATTGGCGTGTGTCTGCTTGTTGCCCCAGCCGCTGAAGTTGAGGTCGACGCCGGTGACCTTGCCGTCGTCCTCCACGAACACCGGCACGGTGTCGCGGGCCCACAGGTCGTCGACCTCCAGCGGGATGACCTCGACATCGCGCCCACACGCCTTCTGAGCGGCCCTCTGCTGGTCGGGCCTCGCCATCATCACGACGTACTCGTACTCCGCGATGGCACGGGCGACGCGGGCGATGTCCTCGCGTACGTAGGGGAGGTCCTCGCCCCACACCGACTGCAGGGCGGGCCACGACATGAAGGTGCGTGCGTGACTCTCCCATTCGGCGCCCATGCGCAGTCCCTTCGCCGCCGTGTCCTGGTCACCGGGGCCGCAGGCCGAGGCGCCGAGGATGCCGGCACCGATTCCGGTAAGCGTGCGAAGGGCTGTACGGCGGGTGGGGTGAAGGGGAGACACGGTGAGCTCCGTTGATCGTGAGGGTCGGCGTGGACGGATCCGATCGCTGCTTCGACTCTGGCACAAACTGAAAATTCAGTCAAAGAAGGGGTGGGTGCCCGAAGTGGATGGCGGAAGCGGGTGACGGGCTTGTGGGCGGGTGGGTAGCGCACCGCTGGTGATCACGCCGCTCGGCGCTTCGACGCTTCGACGCTTCGCGCGGCGACCGAGCCAGCCGTCGTGAGCGCTCCGGCATCGCCCGCGCGGCCGACGCCATCGGTCTGACCGGCACCGGGCTGCGCATCGGCACCGCCGCCTACATGGCACCGGAACAGGCGATGGGGCAGACGGTGACCCCGGCGACCGATGTCTTCGCCCTCGGCGTGCTCGCTGCGTACGTGGCCGGGGGAGTGCTCCCCTTCGGAGGTGGCCCCGAGTCCGCCGACGGGTCGTGACGGTGCTCGCGGCCGCGCTGCTCGTGGCCTTCGCCGGCACGGCCTACTACTTCCTGGACCACCGCAAGGCCGCGGCGGGAGACTCCTCGTATGCCGAACTCACCGCCCGCGACTCCGACTACGAATTCGATCTCGCGGCCGGGAAGGCCGTCCCGGCCGAATCCGCCGACTGGTATCTGGCGGTGACCGAGGGCGAGTTCGTCTTTCCGAAGGACAGCGATGCCTTTGTCGCCGCCGGATACGTGCTGAGCCCCGCCGACTGCCTACGGGGCATCGAGACCGAACCGGTGACCACGCTCCCGCTCGACGACCTGGCCGACGAACGTCCTTTCTGCGTCCGGAGCCCTGACGAGAAGAGCATCGTCATCGTGCGGTTGATCGAGGCCGATCCGGACGAAGGACCCGTCACCGTGGTCATCAGCCGCCACGACATGAGGGGCTGACGCAGGTAGTGAGGCGCCGGTTCTCCATCTTCCACGGCGCGGTCGCGTTGCCCACCGGTTCTGCCCTGGCCGGCCTCAGCCCACTGCCTTCCTGACAAGCGCGCTGATGCGCTCTTCGTCGGCCGCGGTCAGCTCCCTCACGGCGTAGGTGGTCGGCCACATGGCGCCGTCGTCGAGTGCCGCCTCGTCGCTGAAGCCGAGCGTGGCATACCTCGACTTGAACTTCTCCGCGCTCTGGAAGTGGCAGACGACCTTGCCGTCTCTGGCGTACGCGGGCATCCCGTACCAGAGCTTGGGCGCGAGGTCCGGAGCGGCGGTCTTGATGATGGCGTGGATCCGCTCGGCGAGGACGCGGTCCGCCTCCGGCATCTCGGCGATCTTCGCGAGCACGTCCCGCTCCGCCGCCGCCTCCTTCTCCGCCCGGGACGAACTGCGCCGCGCCGCCGCCTTCTTCTCCTCGCGTGCGTGCTCCTTCATCGCGGCCCGCTCGTCGGCGGTGAATCCGTTGTACTTCTCGGTGGTCGTGCCGGAGTCCTCGGCGGGCGACTTCGTGGACGGCATGGCAGTTTTCCTTTCGTACAGGGGCAGGCGGGCGGGGGCCGGGAGTCAGGACGGCGTGGGGGCGAGCGACGCGGCGGCCTCCCAGGCGAATCCGTCCGGGTCGGCGAAGGTGTCGGCGGTGCTACCGAGGACGATGCGGTGCGAGCCGGTGCCGTCGGCAGGGACGCCGAGGTCCTTGGCCAGGCCGCTGCGCTTGTACAGGGCCAGCTTGACGGGGCTTGACTCGTCGGCGGTGAACTCGGCGTACTTGCCGCCGAAGCTCCTGGCCACGCTCAGGCCCCGGCCGACGTAGAACTGCTTGGTGGCCTTCACGTCCTCGACGCCGAGCAGCAGGACGACCTCGTCGATCTCGCGGGTGGCGGGGCCGGTGTCCTTCTTCGCCGAGGTCGCGATCTTCCAGATCGTCCCGTCCGGGGCCTGGACGACGCCGCCGTAGCCCCACAGCGACTTCGCGGCGGGCTTCAGCACCGTGGCGCCGGCGTCCACGGCGGCGCCGACGAAGCTGTCGACGGTGGCCGGCCCGGACACCGTGAGCGCCAGGGTGAAGCCGCGGAATCCGGTGGAGTGCGCCTCGGACGCCCGCAGGCGTATGTACGTGTCCACGCCGAAGGCGGTGTAGAAGCGGCGGGCGGCCTCGAGGTCGGCCACCTCGAGGGTGACGGACGCGAGGGACGTGTGGGCTGCGGTGGAAGCGGTGGTTGCCATGGCCATCACGTTAGGGGCCGCGCGGTGGCCAGGGCTTCTCCATTCCTGACCGGTCTTGAGACTCGCTTCGCCACGCACACCGGCATGCCGACCAGCTCGGTGAAGCGGGTGGTGAACGTGCCCGGCGACGCGCCGCCGACCGCGCCCCGCGGACATCGCGGCAGCACTCGGCACGTTGATCCGTACTCTCCGGGTTATCCGCGTGCGGCGTCCCAGACCGCGCTGGTCCCGAAGTAGGAGTCGTACAGTTCCTGGACTTCGAGAAGGCTCTCCGGCGGCACCTTGCCGTAGCGGATGCGTTCGAGGTGGCGGAAGTATTCGAAGCGCTCCACTCCGGGCGTGATGATGACGAGCATGTCCGCGATCTCGCCTGGCGCGGCGGCAAAGGCATGCTGTGTGCCGGGCGGTACGACGACCACGTCTCCGCGCTCCGCGGTGACCACTTGATCGCCGGACAGCAACTGGGCGGTGCCATCGAGGACGTAGAACATCTCGGCGGACTTGCCGTGGTGGTGCGGGCGGGCGCCGTTCGCGCCCTTGCCGAGGGTGACACGCATGCTGGAGAGCGCACCGCCCGTGGCGGGGCTGTCGACGAGCAGCTGGTTGGTCACCGGGCCACCCGCCCCTGTCAGTTCGGCGTCAGCAGCGCGTACGACGACGGTCTCGTCGAAGTCTGGGATGAAGAGAGACATGGCTTGCTCCTGAAATGTTGATCACGCCGAAACGTACGTCATGCGCCATGTCGCAGGCCACCAGCAGCTTCTGACGGACAGTGATCATCGGCCGAACGGTCGGGATGACGTCGGGGCCGGTGGGCATGACGGGACGAGCGGCTGTCTGCTTCTCAAGTGCCCGCGTAGTCGTGGAAGCCGCGGCCGGTCTTCTTGCCGAGCAGGCCGGCCTCGACCATGCGCAGTAGCAGCGGGGGCGGAGAGTACAGCGGCTCCTTGAACTCGGCGTACATCGACTCGGCGATCGCGTGCGTGGTGTCGAGTCCGATCAGGTCGGCGAGCGCCAGCGGGCCCATCGGGTGTGCGCAGCCGAGCACCATGCCCTGGTCGATGTCCGCGGCGGAGGCGAAGCCGGATTCCAGCATGCGGACGGCGGACAGCAGATAGGGGATGAGCAGCGCGTTCACCACAAAGCCGGCGCGGTCCGTCGAGCGGATGACCTGCTTTCCCAGTACGCCGGTGACAAAGCCCTCCGCGCGCTGCCGGGTCCGTTCGCCGGTGAGCAGCGAGGGCACGAGTTCGACCAGGGGAAGCACCGGGACCGGGTTGAAGAAGTGGATACCGACGACCTGTTCGGGCCGGGTGGTGGCCATGGCGAGCTTCGTGATCGGTATCGATGAGGTGTTGGACGCGAGGATGGCGTCCCTGCGTTCGACGACCTTGTCCAGGGTGGCGAAGATGTCGACCTTGAGCCGCTCCGTCTCCGCGACGGCTTCGACGACCAGGTCCCGGTCGGAGAACTCACCGAGGTCGGTGGTGAGGCGCACCCGGGCCTGCGCTTCCTCGCGGTCCGCGTCCGACAGCTTTCCGCTGCGTACGCCACGTGCCAGTGACTGCTCGATGCGCCGCCGCCCAGCAGCGAGCGCATCCGGTCCGGTCTCGCCGACGAGGACGTCAAGCCCGGCCCTTGCACAGACCTCCGCGATCCCCGAGCCCATGTGTCCGGCGCCCACGACGCCTATCCGGCAGATGGTGTCCATGCGGTCACCGGTCCTTTCACTGGTGGCCGACACCGTCGGTCTCGGCGGTTGGGGGTGTATGTGTGGCGGGCAGCACGGTGAGTTCCAGGTACGCGCCGTCCTGCCCGCCGACCATCAGCCGCTGGGTGCTGCCGACGGCGCGGCGTGCCCGCCACGGGTCTTCGGTTCCGCCGGTGTGCGGGAGGTACAGCGGGAAGCAGCTGGATGCCACCTGGATCCGGAGCCGGTGTCCCGGGTCGAGCCGGTGTCCGGTGTCACCGAGTTCGATGTGTGCCCGGTGCCACGCCTCGATACCGCCGGACATCCGGTACGGCGCCTCGAGGATGCGTCTGCTGGTGCCGTCAGGTGCCACATCGCAGAGCTTGACGACGAGGTGGCTCACGGCCGCGGTGGAGGTGGCCGGCAGCACCAGGCGGGCGGGGCCGGCGAGTTGCAGCGGGTGCCGCCGGGCGGAGCCGGTGAAGGTCAGCACGTCGGGCCGCCGCTCGATGCTTCGCTCGTCGGGCAGCGCGAGCAGGGGACGCCACCAGTTGAGGTCGGTGGTCGGTACGAGGTTCTCGGGGTCGTGTTCCCAGTTCGCCCGGCCCGGCGTGCGGCTGGGGTGCGGCGACAGTGCTCCGCCCTCCGGGCCTGCCGCCGCGGCGGGGGCGTCGGCGAGGTGGAGTCGTACCGTGGCCGCGCCGGGCGGCGGCCAGCACGGGGCCGATCGCACCCCGGCTCCCGTGCTCTCCCAACGGACGGCCGGCGAGGGCGACCGGGGTACGCCCTTTCCGAGGTACCGCAGCAAGAAGTCGATCACCGGGCCGAGCGAACGGTCCAGCATGGCCTCACGGGCGGCCGGATCGGTGAGGTGGTCCGGGCTGCGTCCGCTCGCGGTGAGCACATCGTCCTGGTGGTCGGTGGCGGTCGCGACCAGATACTGCGGTGTGCGTGCCACCTGTCGGGCCCGCCGCCAGTCGCGCAGCTGGCCGCTCCGGAACAGGTCGTACCAGCCCGTCCAGTGCAGGGTGGGCACCCGTCCGTGCCCCGCGGCCCGGCCGCCGAACGCCAGCTGCTGCCAGCGTCGGTCGCCCGGCGGCGCAGTGGCCCACTCGGCCGGTGGCAGCACCCAGGGCATGGTGTGAAGCCCGTCGAGCAACTGGGCGAACGGCCGCCGGGACCAGTCCGGGCCGGGCACCACATTGGCGCGGCCGGCCCAGGTGGAGGTCAGCCACTCCACCATGGGCCCCAGCCTGAACACCCCGTTGCTGTGGAGCAGTTCACCCCTGATGTCCGTGGTGGTCAGGCGTGAGACGAGCGCTCTGACGGCCGGGTGGCCCGCGGCGACCGCGGCCCAGGCGGTGTAGCCGTAGTAGGAGTTGCCCCAGCAGCCCACCGTGCCGTTCGACCAGCGCTGCGCGATGATCCACTCGAGTGTGTCCCAGGCGTCACCGACCTCGGAGGTGAAAGGTGCCGGCACGCCCTCGGAGCGGATCTTGCCGCGGACGTCCTGCGTCACCACCGCCAGTCCGGCCTCGCTGAGTCTGGCGGCGATGTCCGGCAGCAGAGTGTCCGGGTGCGTCTTGTCGTACGGCGTCCGGATCAGCACAGCCGGAAGCCTCATGGGTGACGGCGGCAGGTAGACCTCGGTGTGCAGCCGGACGCCGTCCCGCAGGGGCACCCAAAAGGGCTCCGCCTGCGGGACCGGCGTACCGAAGGGCACGGGGACGGCCGTGCTCACCCGGCGTGCGCCGTGAGGGACGTACCGGCCGGGACGTCCGGGTCCAGGCCGTCGTCGGCGGTGTCGACCACGGCCCGCTCGGCCGGCAGATCAAGGGACCGGCAGACCAGCAGATACAGGCCGGCCGAGACGACCAGGCCGACGATCATGGTGATGTCCAGGCCGCCCATCCACCGCGCCACCGGCCCCATGCTGTCGCCCACGATCGCGAACGGCATCATCGAGGCGAACCCGACGCCGTACGAGACCAGACCGCGCCAGCTCCACCGTCCGTAGATGCCCCGCGGGTTGAAGATCTCCCGGATCGAGTAGTGGCCCTTGCGCACCACATAGAAGTCGACCAGGTTGATCGCCGTCCACGGGGTGAAGAGATAGCCGAGCACGACCAGGAAGTGCTCGAACTCATGGAGGAACGTCTCGTCCGAGCTGAAGGCGATCGCGGTGGACAGCGTGCCTATGACGACCAGCGTGGCCACGCGTTTGGCCACCGTGGGCCGGATCTGCCGGACCGAGTCCATGCTGGACAGCAGGGTCAGGCTGCCGCCGTAGAAGTTGAGCGTGCCGATGGTGATCAACGGCACCACCGAGACCAGCAGCAGCGCCATGCCGAACCCGTGGAAGACCTCGTCACCCGCGGAGATGACCGACTCGACGAGGGCCAGCTTCGGAAACAGCCCGGCCGCCACGGTGCCCACCAGCATCATCCACGCACCGCCGATGGTCGCACCCAGATACGTCCACCAGAACGAGGAGCGCACGCCCACCGTCGGCGGCAGGTAGCGGGAGTAGTCGGAGACGTAGATCGACCAGGACAGCTGGTAGACCGCCGCGGTGAAGAACTGGACCAGGAAGGGCGCGAGGGCGAACGAGCCCAGGTCGAGCTGGGCCGGGCTGAACGGGTTCACCGCGATGATGCCCACGGAGAACACCACCAGTGCCACGAACATGAGATACGTCAGCCAGCGTGACGCCCGGTGGATGAAGTCGTAGCCGACCACCGCCAGCACGATGCCCACCACCGCGTAGCCGATGTAGCTCGCCGAGTTGGGCACCTGGGCCAGATGCTCCAGTGTGCGGCCCACCAGGATCTGGTTGAACGCGGTGTAGCCGATGTACGTCACCAGCGCGGTGATCCACACCAGCAGGGCGCCGACGAACCCGAACTGCGGGCGGGACTGCACCATTTGCGGGAGCCCCAGCTGCGGGCCCTGGGTGGAGTGGAAGGCCATGAAGAACGAGCCGAAGGCGGAGCCGAGGACGACGGCGATCGCCGTCCAGATCAGATTGCCGCCGAGCGCGACACCGATGGCGCCGGTGGCGACGGTGGCCAGGTGGGCGTCGCCGGCGAACCACACAGGGAAGAGATGCCACACCTTGCCGTGGCGCTCGGCGAGGGGGACGTAGTCGATGGAGCGGGTCTCGATGACCGGGCGGCCCCCGGCGGCGGGCACAGCCGCCGCCTGGGGCGAGTTCGAGGTGACGGTCATGTCGGGTCCTCGGTGGGTGGGTGGGTTGCCTGGTTGAGGGACGCGTACGCGAGCTGTTCAAGGAGCAGGGAGGACTCGCGGGGTGAATCCGCCGCGACGTCGATGACGCGCTTGGTGACGGCGACCGCGAGCGGGGGGAGTGCGGCCAGTTCCTCGGCGAGCCGCAGGGCGTGGCCGAGGTGCGCGCCCTGCTCGCTGACCTCGGTGAGCAGGCCCCACGCGTGAGCTTCGGCGGCCGTCAAGCGGCGTCCGCGCAGGACGAGTTCGCGGGCGCGGGCCGGGCCGACGGCGCGGACCGTCCGGTAGGTGCCGCCGGAGCTGGGCAGGATGCCGATGCCGACCTCGGGCAGTCCGAGCTGCGCGGTGGGGTCCGCGACGCGGAAGTCGGTGGCGAGGGCGAGTTCGAGGCCGCCGCCGAGGCAGTAGCCGGCGATGGCGGAGACGGTGGGCTGCGGCAGCGCGGCCACCTTTTCGTACACCGCTCCGGAGTCGCGGTAGTACGCGGTGATGGCCTCGGGGGTCATCTCGCGCAGCTCTCCGGTGTCGGCGCCCGCGGAGAAGACTTTGTCGCCGCC
Organism: Streptomyces antnestii; assembly: GCF_004005495.1. Lineage (GTDB taxonomy): Bacteria > Actinomycetota > Actinomycetes > Streptomycetales > Streptomycetaceae > Streptomyces > Streptomyces antnestii. Next base: position 125,103 of record NZ_RZYA01000008.1, on the reverse strand, counting down.
GGTGAGGACGACGGCGCGGCTGGTGGTGACGGCCTTGTCGTCCAGGGCGCGCAGCAGCGCGCGTTCCAGGTGGGTGGAGAGGGCGTTGAGTTTCGCCTCCCGGCGCAGCGTCAGCACGGCGGTGCTGCCGCTGCGCCGGATCTCGACGGTGCCGGCGCTCACACCTGGGCGCTTGCGGTCGTCGGGAAGTCGAGCATGCCGAGGCCGCGCTTGCTGATCTCGTTGGCGATGACGAGGCGCTGGATCTCGGAGGTGCCCTCCCAGATGCGGTCGACGCGCAGTTCGCGGTAGAGCCGCTCGACGGGGTAGTCGCGCATGTAGCCACGGCCGCCGAAGATCTGCACGGCCCGGTCGACGACCCGGCCCGCGGCCTCGGAGGCGGACAGCTTGGCCATGGCCGCCTTGGCGTGCAGGGTCTTGCGGTCGCCGCCCTGGTCGAACTCCCAGGCCACCTGGTGGACGAAGGCGCGGTTGACGGCGATGTCGACGGCCGAGTCGGCCAGCATGGCCTGAATCAACTGACGCTCGATCAGGGCCTCTCCGCCCTGAATCCGCTCGCGGGCCCACTCGGTGGCCAGGGCGAGGGCGCGCTCGGCGGCGCCGACCGTGCGGGCGCCGATCATCAGGCGCTCCTCCGTGAACCAGCTGCGCGTCAGGTCGTAGCCGCCGCCGATCTCGCCGAGGACCGCGTCCCGGCCGACCTCGACGCCCTCGAAGATGTACTCGGGGTGCTCGTAGACGAAGGTGTGCATGTAGCGCGGGACGCGCTTGACGCGGATGCCCGGCAGGTCCTTGTCGACGAGGAAGAGGGTGGGTGCCTTCTCTTCGCCGGCCAGGGCGAGGACGAGGAAGAAGTCGGCGACATCGCCGACCGTGACGAACCACTTCTCGCCGTCGATGCGGTAGCCGCCGGCGGTCGGGGTGGCGGTGGTGGTGATGCCCTGCGGGTCGGAGCCGGCGTCGGCCTCGGTGATGGCGACGGCGTCGCGGCGCTGCCCGAGGATGTCGGGGACGAGGTAGCGCTCGCGCTGCTCGGGGGTACAGGCGGACAGGGCGTTGGCGGGCCGCCAGACGGTGTCCCACAGCGCGTTGGTGAGCTTGCCGAGCTCCTCCTGGACGACGACCTGCTCCAGGATCGTCAGACCGGCGCCGCCCCACTCGGTCGGCATGTTGACGGCCTGCAGTCCGCTGGCGAGTACCTCGTCGCGGATGGTGCGCAGCGCCTCGGGCGAGAGTCCGTTGTCGGCCTCGCAGGCGTCCTCATGGATCACGATCTTGTCGGCGAGTGCGGCGGCGCGCTCCTTGAGCTCGGCCAGGCGCGGGGAATAGGCGAAGTCCATCCGGGTGTCTCCTCGTGATGTGTTCTGGCGGGTGTACGTGGTGGTGGAAGTGCAGACGGGCGCCGGGGCCGTGGTCCCGATCCGGCGTCGGCCGTCGGGGGCTCGGGGGCCCTGCGGTCAGGAGCCGAGGACGATGCGGGCGTCCAGGCCCAGACACCCCTTCGGGGTGACGAGCAGGGGGTTGACCTCCAGCTCGGCGATCTCGGGGTGGGCGGCGGCGACGGCGGTGATGGCCTCGACGGCCCGTGCCGCGGCCGCCAGGTCGACGGCGGGCCGGCCTCGTACCCCGCGCAGCAGGGGCGCGGCGGCCAGGCGGGCCAGCAGCTCCTCCGCCTCGGCGGCGGTCACGGGCGCCAGGGCGAGGCGGATGTCGCGCAGTACTTCCGTGAAGATGCCGCCGAGACCGACGAGAGCGACCGGGCCGAAGCGGGGGTCGCGCCGTACGCCGACGATGAGTTCGACGCCGTCGGCCGTGTCGGCCATGGCCTCGACGCAGTAGCCGGGCGGGGCGAGGCGCCGCGCCATGTCGGCGTGCGCGGCCCGTACGGCCGCCTCGTCCGCGAGGCCGAGGGCGACCCCGCCGGCGTCGGACTTGTGCAGCAGCCCCATGGCCTTGAGGACGACGGGCCCGCCGATCTCCGCAGCGGCCGCGGCCACCTCGTCCTCGGTGCGGACCAGGCGGGCGGCGGGGAAGGTGAGGCCGCCGTTGCGCAGCAGTTCGCGGGCGGTCCAGTAGTCGTCATCGGCAGCGGGTTCCGCGGACGGCGGCAGCACCGGGACGTGCGGGACGGGCCGCTCGGCGCGGTCGGCGATCCGGCCGAGGACCTGGGCAGCGTGTTCCACGGAGCCGAAGACGCTCACGCCCTGGTCGTGCAGCTCCCTTGCCGCGGGCCGGTCCGCGTACATGGTGTGGACGGCGACCGGCTTGCCGTGGGCGCGTATGCGCTCTGCCATCACGCGGGCGGTTGCCGTCTCGGCGTCCGCGAGCGCTTGGCCGTAGCCTCCGTAGCCGCCGAAGTAGCCGGTGACCAGGACGGCGTCGACCTCGTCGGCGCTCAGCGTCAGGTCGAGGACCCGGCCGAAGGAGGTGATGTCCTGTTCTCCGGCCCCGGCGAGGTCGACGGGGTTGGCGGTGCCCGCGGAGGGCGGGAGCTCAGCGGCCAGACCGGAGGTGAGGGCGTCGCCGAACTCCGGGACCAGCAGGCCGTGCGCCTCGGCGACGTCGCTGGCGAGCGAGGCGTGGCCGCCGCCGTCCGCGATGACCGCGACCCGCCGCCCACCGCCGCGGCGGTTGCGGTGCAGGGTGCCCAGCAGCCGGGCGAGCTCGGCGACGCCCGTGACGCGGTCCACGCCCGCCGCGCGGCATGCGGCATCGATGACGGCCGAGTCGCTGGTGAGTGCGCCGGTGTGGGAACGGGCACCGCGCATCGACGCCTGGCCCGCGCCGACGGTCAGCAGCACGACCGGCTTCCCGGCCCGCACGGCGTCCGCCGCGGCCTGCGCGAAGGCGCGTCCGTCGCCGAAGTCCTCGCAGTACAGGGCGATCAGCTCGGTGCCGTCGTGCTCGGTGTAGCTGCGGATGAGGTCGGCGGCGGTGATGTCGGCCTGGTTTCCCAGGGAGGCGAACCGGGAGAAGCCGAGCCCGTCCCGCTCCAGACGGCGGCTGAGCTCAAGGGCCATGTTGCCGCTCTGGGAGACGAATCCGACTGTGCCCGCGGGCATGTCGTTGGACGCCAGCCGCAGTCCGCTGGTGGTGTCGAGCACCCCCAGGCAATTCGGCCCCAGCAGGACGGCGCCGGCCCGGCGGATACGTTCCGCGAGGGCTGCCTCGCGCTGCCGGCCCTCCTCGCCGAGCTCGGCGAAGCCCGCGGTGATGCCCACGATGGCGCGGGCGCCGGCGGCGAGCGCGTCGTCCACGGCCTCCTCGAATCCCGCGGCGGGGACGGCGATGACGGCGAGCTGGACGCCGCCCGGGGCATCGGTGGCGCGGCGGTGGACGGCGCGGCCGAGCACCGGTTCGCCGCGCCTGTTGACCAGGTGGACGGGGCGCTCATGGGTACTGCGCAACGCCTGGACAGCGATCCAATTGCCGTACTTGGTCTCGTCGTTGCTGGCGCCGATGATGGCGACGGAGGCCGGGTCGAAGAGCGCGGAGAGGCCGCAGGCGGCGGTGATCGCGTCGGTTGCGGGAAGCGTGAGGGTCACGGGGCCACCTCCAGGGCGTCCAGGCTGTCGAGGTCCGTCGGGTGCTTCGAGTGCTTCGAGTTCTCCAGGGCCGGCACCGGATATCCGGTACCCCAGGCGTCGGTGCCGCCGTCGACGGTGATCGTCGTGCCGGTGATGTACGAGCCGCCGGGCGACGCGAGAAAGGTCAGAAGGCCGGAGACCTCGTCGGGGCGGCCGAGCCGGCCGAGCGGGACCGCCTGTTCCCAACGGCGCCGGTCCGCCTCGGAGTACGCGTCCTCCATCCCCTCGGTGGCGATGGTGCCGGGGGCGACGCACACGGTGCGGATGCCGTAGCGGCTCCACTCCAAGGACAGTCCGGCAGCGAGGTTCTCCAGGGCGGCGCGGGCGGACGTCGCATGCACCATGCCCGGAATGCCGCGTCGCGGAGAGAACGCGATGAAGAATATGTATCCGGAGCGGTTCGGGATCATCGAGCGGACCGCGACCTCGCGGGTCATGGCCCAGCCGGCGTCGACGGCGAGATCGTGGACCGCGCGCCAGCCCCTGGGGCTGATGTCCTCGGCAGGGGCGGTGAACTGGCCGCCGGCGTTGTTGACGAGGACGTCGATCCGGCCGAACGCCGCGAGGGCGGCGTCCACGACGTGCGTGACCGCACCCTCCTCGCGGATGTTCGCCGGGACGGCCAGGCAGGCGCCTCCGGCGGCCTCGATCTCGGCGCGTACGTCCTCCAGGGGGCCGGGGCGACGGCCGCAGACCACGACCCGCGCCCCGCAGGCGGCGAAATCGATGGCAACGGCCCGGCCGATGCCGGTGCCTCCCCCCGTGATCAGCACGACCTTGTCGTCGTGCACATCAGGGCGCAGTGGTGTCGTTCCCACAGTGCTCTCTTTCTCTGCCTGAGGTCCGGAAGATGGGGGACCTGACATGCGTGCGTCGCGGTACACGCGACCGAATGTCCCGGGCCGGGCATCTCGACTGACTGATGCGCCGGTTGGAATTGAGCTTCACTCTGGGACTCGTCGAGGATGCTGTCAATACCTCTAGCAACCTGGGCATTTACAGATCCCGAGAGGATCTGGCGCAAGGCGCTGTACGCACGAGTGTTGCGATTTCAGCAACATCAACCTACTGTTCGGCAGCATGGACGAGACAGCGCAACGTGTACGCCACGTCATCGATGTGGCCGCGGACACTCACCGCGAGTTCGCCGCCCGGATCGGCCTGGAACCGACCAAGCTCTCCAAGTCGCTCAAAGGCAACCGGCGCTTCACCGCCGACGAACTGTCCGCGGTAGCCGCAGCCGGCGGGGTGAGCGTCGACTGGCTGATGCACGGGCAGGGCCCCGGGCCCGCCGAGCAGCAGCCGGATCCGGCCTCCGACCCCGAACGGACGGGTGACGAGCGGCGCCGCGCCGAGTTTCTCGAGGCTGCCTGGAAGCTGATCTCCGAACACGGCTATCACGCCGTACGCATCTCCGACATCGCACGCACCTGCGGCACCAGCAGCGGCGCCGTGCACTACTACTTCCCCACCAAGCAGGACCTGCTGAGCGCGGCCCTGCGGCACTGCGTGGAGTGCGCCTTCGAGCGCCAGAGCAACAGACTCAGATCCGTGGACGGCGCACACGCACGGCTGCTGGCCCTCATCGACATGCAGCTGCCACTGCCGGGCCGGATTCACGACGAATGGCTGGTCTGGCTGCAGTTCTGGGCCGAGACGGCGCTGCGCCCCGAACTTCGGGCCATCCACAACGACTTCTACGCACGCTGGCGGGAGGCCGTCGTGCGGATCGTCCGCCGCGGACAGCGAGAGGGCCAGTTCCGGGCCGACGCGGATGCCGAACAGCTCGCTCTGGGCCTCACCGCGCTCACCGACGGCCTGGCCATCCAGGTGCTGACGGGAGCACCGGGAGCCACCCCCGAACGGATGCGCGGCGTCCTGCTGGACTTCATCGAGCGCGAACTCCTTGTAACGGATGGAGGATTCCATGACCGAGCCGACGTCTGACACCACACACGGTTCGACTGCCGCCGGTGCCGGTGCCGGTGCCGGTGCCGGTGCCGGTGCTGGTGCTGGTGCTGGTGCCGTCGACGGCGGCCGCACCGCCGGGATCGCCGAAGTAGCGGCCGAGCCACCCGACTTCACCGGTCTTGCTCAGGTCGCACACCGGGTCCGGACCCATCTCGCGGCATTCGAGCGGCGCGAGGCCACCGCACCGCCGGACGCCCGCCGCGCCGGCGTATGTGTGACCCTCCTCGTCCACCGGGGCGAGGCCCACGTACTGCTGATCAAGCGGGCCCCCCGAGGCCGGAACGCCGGGCAATGGGCCCTGCCCGGCGGGCGGTTGGACGGTGCGGAGACCCCCGTACAGGCCGCGCTGCGCGAACTGGGCGAGGAGACGGGCATCCAGGCGACACCGACGGATGTGGCAGGCGTACTCGACGACTTCGTCACCGACTCGGGCTTCGTCATCACCCCGGTGGTAGTGATCCCCCACGAGCCCGTACGCCCCGTACGCGACCGCCGCGAGGTGCACTCCCTGCACCCCATTCCGCTGCGACGGCTCACCGACCCGGACATTCCGCGCTGGCACACGGATGCCGACGGCCGGTCGCTGCTCCAGATGCCGCTGCGCCGCGGGATGGTGGTGCACGCCCCGACGGGCGCTCTCCTGTGGCAGTTCCGGGAGGTCGCGCTCCTGGGCCGCACGACGCGTGTGGCCGACCTGGTCCAACCGGCCTTCACCAGCAGATGAGCGTTCGTGCGGGCCCGGATACGAGTGCCTGGGCACGCCTGAGCCGACCGGAGGGCGTGGCCTCCGGACACCTCCTGGAGGGCACGCCCTGCTCGCTGAGCGGGACGAGCCGCACGTCACCCTCGTGGTGAACCCGGCCGCCGGCGCCGGGAAGGTACACGCGCTGCGGTGAAGAGGTTGAGGAGGGCGGTCAGCGGAGCGGTTCGTGGGCGGTCTCGCGCAGTGTGAGGATCGTGAGGAATGCGATGACCGCGCCGACGGTGACGTAGACGAAGAACAGTTCGGGGTGGCCGGCGTTCGCCAGGGAGGTGATCACCAGTGGTGCGGTCCCGCCGAATGTCGCGACCGTGATGTTGTACCAGGCGCCGATGCCCACGCCACGCAGTTCGGTCGGGAACAGCTCGCTCATGATGGCCGGCGCGATGGAGGACATCAGGGCGTACAGGCCAAGGCCCGTGCAGAAGACCACAAGCAGCTGTGGAAGCCCGGCACCGGGGGTGATGAGCCTGGACAGCGGGATCACGAGGCAGGCGACGGCCGCGGACCAGACCAGCAGCTGCGGCTTGCGGCCGAACCGGTCCGACAGCTTGCCGAACGGATACTGCAGCACGACGAAGAGCGCCGTTCCGGCCGAGAGCGCGATGAACACGTCGCTGTCGTCGGCTCCTTGGGACTTCACGGCGTACGGCGTGAGAGCGCTGAAGAACGTGTAGTAGTTGAGAGTGTTCAGCAGCGTGATGCCGACCAGTTGTCCCACCGCCTTGGGGTGGGCCTTGACGGTGGTGAGCAGGGGCCGCTTCGTGCGTACGGCCTTGTCCTTGTTCTGCTCGAACTGCTCGGTCTCCGAGATGGTGCGCCGCAGGTACACACCGACGACCGCCAGGAGGCCGCCCACGATGAACGGGATACGCCAGCCGTAGCTGCGTAGTTGGGCGTCGGTCAGCGTGGTCGAAAGGAACATCCCCAGCAGCGAGGCGAGCAGCAGCGCCGAGCCCGTCGAGGTGTAGAAGAAGGCCGAGTACCGGCCGCGGCGGCCCTGAGGGGCGATCTCGGCCAGGTACGCGGAGGAGTTGGAGACCTCCCCACCGAGCGACAGGCCCTGGGAGATACGGGCCAGCAGGAGCAGCACCGGAGCCAGCCAGCCGACCTGGTCGTAGGTGGGCAGCAGGCCGATCGCCAGTGAGCCGCCCGCCATCAGCAGGATGGTCAGGATCATGGCCGCCTTACGGCCGCGGACGTCGGCGAAGCGGCCCAGCAGCCAGCCGCCGATCGGGCGGAAGAAGAAGGCGACCGCGTAGGTCGCGGTCGTGTTCACCAGGGCGAGCCCGGGGTTGTCGGAGGGAAAGAACTGCGTGGCGAAGTAGATGAGGAACGTCGCGTAGACAGTCCAGTCGTACCACTCGATCGCATTGCCGATGCTGGCCGCGACGAGGGTCTTGACCGGCAGCCTGTGAGGGGTCGAATCAGGGGTGGTCGCCGCCATGCCCTGCCTGGTGTCGTTCACTGGCGCTCCGAGTGGGTGAGTCTGGGATGAGCCGTACGAATGTCGCCACGATGTAGTGGCGGTCGGGTGGCGGCCGGAACGGTGTTTGCGTGCCGCATGCGGTCGTGTACGTGTGCCTGGTCTGCCCGTCTTCTCTCGGTGCTCGACCATGAGGGTTGGTCCTGCCCGGTCCCTGGAGTTCCGTGGCCCAGTGATCCTGGGCCGGACGTGGCCGGGAGGCAATGGTGCTGATCCACACAGACCGGGGCCGCGCCATGTGGCACGGCACCCTCCAAGGTCGCCGACGCGGGAGTTACGGCCAGCGGCGTGACTGCCGTCGTGGACGTGTCGTCGGCGGATCTGATGCCGAGGGGACCCACCTTCTTCCCCGGCGTGCGTGATCGGGCCGGGGCTGGTGTGCTGGTTTCGGGGGGTGTCATGGGGGGTGTCACGGGGGGCGTCATGCCAGTTCCCGGGAGGGATCGAGATGAACACCTATCGAGTCGCGCAGGTCGCCGCCGCCGGTGCTCCGTTCGAGATCGTCGAGCGTGAGGTGCTGCAGCCGGGCCCAGGCCACGTACGGGTGGCGGTGGACGCCTGCGGGATCTGCCACAGCGACTCCTATTTCGTGAACGCCGAGTTGCCGGGCGTCCGGTTCCCGCTGGTCCCCGGGCATGAGATCGCCGGGCGCATCGACGAACTCGGCGAAGGAACGCAAAACGGACGGCAGGTGGGCGACCGGGTGGCGGTGGGCTGGTTCGGCGGCAGCTGCGGCCACTGCAAGCCCTGCAGGCAGGGCGACTTCATCGTCTGCGAGAACCTGAAGGTCCCCGGCTGGGCGTACGACGGAGGTTACGCGGAGGCCGTGATCGCGCCGGTGGACGCCCTGGCCCGGATCCCCGACGCGCTGGCGGCGACCGATGCGGGGCCGATGGCCTGCGCGGGCGTGACCACGTACAACGCGCTGCGGCGCAGCTCCGCCCGACCGGGCGACCTGGTCGCCGTACTCGGCATCGGCGGCCTCGGCCACCTGGGGGTCCAGTACGCGGCCGCGATGGGCTTCGAGACCGTGGCCATCGCCCGCGGAGCCGCCAAAGCGGACTTCGCCAAGCAGCTCGGCGCGCACCACTACATCGACAGCACGGCGGACACCCCCGTCGCGGACGCCCTGCAATCCCTCGGCGGCGCCAAGGTCGTCCTGGCCACCGCCGCCAATTCCGACGCCATCACGGCGACGGTGGGAGGACTCTCCCCTCGGGGTGAGCTGGTGGTCATCGGCGCGGACCCCCAGCCGCTGGGAATCAGCCCGACCCAGCTGCTCCTGGGCGGCACGATCGTCCGGGGCCACCCGTCCGGCACCGCGCAGGACGTGGAGGACACCATGGCGTTCAGTGCCCTGCACGGGATCCGCCCGACGGTCGAGGTCATGTCGCTGGAGCAGACCGATGAGGCGTACCAGAAGATGATGTCCGGCGCCGCCCGCTTCCGGATGGTTCTCACCACCAGCTGACGCGCACTCGCCGCTCGGCTGTCTACGCGGAACTCTGCGGCCCGGAGCCGGCGGTTGCCCCCACCCGAGCCACACGAGCCACACGGCAGGGGCGGCGAACGGGTTCCCGTTGCCACCCGGAAGCAATACTCGCCGGACGGGCCTAGCCTGGAGGAATGGGCGGTGACCTCGTCACGCTGTGCCTGGCCGGCGATGTGATGCTCGGCCGCGGAGTCGACCAGATCCTTCCGCACCCCGGCGATCCGTCGCTGCCGGAGTCGTACATCAAGGACGCCCGCGCCTACGTGGAGCTGGCCGAGGCGGCGAACGGCAGGATTCCCCGGCCGGTCGACTTCTCCTGGCCCTGGGGCGACGCGCCGGACGTCATGGCCGGGGTGGCGCCGGACGTCCGGATCGTCAACCTGGAGACCGCCGTCACGCAGAGCGACGAGATCGCGCCCGGCAAAGAGGTCCACTACCGGATGCACCCGGCCAACCTTCCCGCCCTGGCCGCCGCCCATCCTCATGTCTGCGCCCTGGCCAACAATCATGTGCTGGACTACGGCCGCCGCGGCCTTGAGGAGACCCTCGACGCCCTGGCGGACGCGGGGCTTCGCTCGGCAGGGGCGGGGCGCGACGCCGACGAGGCCCGGCGTCCCGCGATCGTGCCCGTCGCAGGCGGCCGGCGCGTCCTGGTCTTCTCCATGGGGATGGCCTCCAGCGGCATACCCCGCAGCTGGGCCGCCACGGCACAGCGCAGCGGGGTCGACTTCGTCGCCGAGCCGTCGGAAGCCGCCGCGGCCGGGATCGCCGCCCGGCTGCGCCCGGCCAAGCGGCCGGGCGACATCCTCGTCGTCTCGGTCCACTGGGGCTCCAACTGGGGCTACCTCGTCCCGCGTGACCGGATCCGCTTCGGCCACGCGCTCATCGACGGCGGCGCGGACGTCGTGCACGGGCATTCCTCGCACCATCCACGGCCGTTGGAGTCGTACCGGGGAAAGCTGATCATCCACGGCTGCGGCGACCTGATCAACGACTACGAGGGCATCGGAGGCTACGAGGAGTACCGGGACGAACTCCGGCTGCTGTATTTCGTCACCGTCGACCCGGACGACGGCAGTTTCCACGTGCGTATCGCCCCGATGCGGTCCCGGCGGATGCGGCTGGAGCGCGCGACGGCCGAGGACTCGCGGTGGGTGCAGGGCGTTCTGGGCCGGATCAGCCGGCCCTACGGCTCACGCGTCGAACGGAACCCGGACGACACCCTCACCGTCCGGCCGTCCCAGGGGCCGCCGGTGCGAGCGGGACCATGCCGACGGGCGGATCACGGCGATCATCGCAACGCGTGATCATTACAGTCACCCAAGGTCTCGCCAGGTGGGGAGCATCCCTCGGGCGGGCCCTGGCCACTCGGGATCGCCGGTGCTAGAAAGGTTTGCATGGCGAGTTTTTTCGCCCATTTTCGACGCCTATCGTTCCGGCCGCTGGTCAGCAGGAGCCCGCGAAGCGTAGCCGGGCAGGTGTTCGTGCTCCAGGTGGCCGTGGTCGTGATGCTCGTGGCCTGCGCCGTGTTCGCCCTCGTCCTGCAGTCCGAGCGGGACACCAAGACCGAGGCCACGCGCCGCTCCGTAGCCGTGGCGCAGACCTTCGCGCACTCTCCCGGTGTCCTGGCGGCACTGCGGAGCCCCGACCCGACCAGGATTCTCCAGCCGCTCACCGAGGCGGGGCGCAAGACCGCCGGCGTCGACTTCATCGTGGTCATGGACACCAAGGGCATCCGCTACACCCACCCCCTGCCGGACCGGATCGGCAAGCGGTTCGTGGGCACCATCGGACCGTCGCTGGCAGGGAAGGTCTACACGGAAAGCGTCCACGGCCCGCTCGGCCGCGAGGTGCAGGCCACCGTCCCTGTCGAGAACGCCAACGGCAAAGTGGTGGCCCTCGTCTCCGCCGGGCTGACGGTCAAGAACGTGACCGTTCAGATGGACCGGCAACTACCGATCATCCTGGGCGCAGGGGCCGGGGCGCTCGTGGTGGCCACGGGCGGGACGGCGCTGGTGGGCAGGCGACTGCGACGGCAGACCCACAGCCTGGCCCCGGACCAGATGACCAGCATGTACGACCACCACGACGCGGTACTGCACTCCGTGCGCGAAGGGGTACTCATCGTCGCCGGCGACGGACGGCTGCTGCTGGCGAACGACGAGGCCAGACGGCTGCTGGAGCTGCCCCCTGACGTCGAGGGACGGTTCGTGTCGGAACTGTCGAACCTCGACCCCGAGACGGTGGCACTGCTCGCCTCCGGACGCGAGGTCACCGACGAGGTGCACCTCGCCGGAGAGCGGCTGCTGGCGGTCAACCAGCGGCCGACGGATCGCGGCGGAGGTCCCAAGGGAACGGTGGTGACGCTGCGCGACTTCACCGAGCTGCGGGCCGTGACCGGCAAGGCCGAGATCGCACGGGAACGGCTCAAGCTGCTGTACGACGCCGGACTCGGCATCGGCACCACCCTGGACGTGCTGTACACCGCCCAGGAGCTGGCGCGGGTCGCCGTCCCTCGCTTCGCCGACTTCGTCACCGTGGACCTGGCCGACGCCGTACTGCATGGCGAGGAGCCGACCCCGGCCACGACGATCATGCGACGCACGGCCGTGCGCGGGATCCGGGACGACCATCCGCTCTATGAAAAGGGCCGGCTGATCGACTTCCTGCCCTCCACCCCCCAGGCGCGCGGCTACGGCAGCGGCCACTCCGAGCTGGTGACCGACCTGTCGACCGCCACGGGCTGGCACGCCCAGGACCCGGTGCGCACCAAGGAGATCATGGACTACGGCATCCATTCCCTCATCGCGGCCCCCATCAAGGCCCGCGGCGTCGTGTTGGGCATGGCCAACTTCTGGCGCTCCGGGCAGCACGAGCCCTTCGACGAGGAGGAGCTGTCGCTGGCGGAGGAACTGGTGGCCCGTGCCGCGGTCAGCATCGACAACGCCCGCCGCTACACCCGCGAGCACGCCGTGGCGGTCACCCTCCAGCGCAGCCTGCTGCCGCGGGCCCTGCCCGAGCTGAGCGCCCTCGACATCGGCTACCGCTACCTCCCCGCCCAGTCGGGCGTGAGCGGAGACTGGTTCGATGTGATTCCCCTGCCGGGGAGCCGGGTGGCGCTGGTCGTCGGCGATGTGGTCGGCCACGGCCTCCACGCCGCCGCCACGATGGGGCGGCTGCGGACCGCGGTGCACAACTTCTCCACGCTCGATCTGCCGCCCGACGAGCTGCTGAGCCACTTGGACGACCTGGTCGGCCGCATCGACCAGGACGAGGACCAGGACGAGGTGGGTGCGGACGGTGTCACGGGCGTCGTGGGGGCCACCTGCCTGTACGCGATCTACGACCCCGTGACGCGCCGCTGTGTCATGGCGAGTGCGGCGCACCTGGCGCCCGCGCTCGTCCACCCCGACGGCACCGTCACCTACCCGGACCTCCCGACCGGGCCTCCTCTCGGCCTCGGGGGCATGCCGTTCCAGACCGCCGAGCTGGAGCTTGCGGAGGGCGCCCAGCTCGTCCTCTACACCGACGGCCTCATCGAGGACCGCAGGCGCGACCTGGACGTGGGAATGGAACTGCTGCGTGATGCCCTCGCGGGCCACCCCGACCGGACGCCCGAGGAGAGCTGCCAGGCCGTGCTGGACGAGCTACTGCCCGGGCGTCCCCAGGACGACGTCGCCCTGCTCATCGCCCGCACCCGGGGACTGCCGCCCGACCGGATCGCCGACTGGGATGTGCCGCTCGACCCGGCCGCCGTCGCGGGGATGCGCGAGGCCGTGTCCCAGAAGCTCGACGAGTGGGGCCTGTCCGAGCTCGCCTTCAGCATGGAACTCGTCCTGAGCGAGCTCATCACCAACGCCATCCGCTACGGCTCCGAGCCGATCCACGTACGGCTGATCCGCGACCGTACGCTGATCTGCGAGGTGGCTGACGGCAGCAGTACCTCACCGCATCTGCGGTACGCCGCGACGATGGACGAGGGAGGCCGGGGCCTGTTCCTGGTGTCGCAGATGGCCGAGCGCTGGGGGACCCGGTACACCCCCCAGGGAAAGGTGATCTGGGCCGAACTGGCACTGCCGGAGGACAACTTCACTCCCGGCACGAGCAGCTCGCCGTACCCCCTCATGTAGCCCCAGCCGGGATTTCCGCGCGCCAGGCGCAGCAACGCCGCCAGGAACACTCGGTCGGCCGACTCGAACTGCGGCCTGTTCCCGCCCAGTTGTCGCTCCAGCACCGTGACCTGATGGCGCAGCGCCAGAGTCTCCACGGTCTTGTCCCGGTCCGTCGCCACTGCGTCGTCCCACCGCCGGGCCCTTCACAGAGGCCGCTCAGTAACTTGCCGCCTACTTCGCCGGTGCACGCAGACGCAGTTCCCGCTGCCGTCACTCCGTGTTGGCGTGGGCCTTCCGTGCCGTCTCGTTGTCCACCGACAGCAGTCCGGCCAGCCGCAGCGCCACGACATCCAGGGCGATGTGGGTGGCCTGGTCGAAGAGGCTGGACAGGGGCTGGACGCTGGCGGCCTCGCCGGGGCGCCGGTACTTGGTCGCCGCCGGGACCACCAGCGTGGTGGCGGCCGACCGGCCGAGGGGGGAGTCGGGTGCCGTGGTGACGGCGTGCACCCGGGCGCCCGCCCCGACCGCCTGCTCGGCGACGCGGACGGTGCCCGCGGTGGTGCCGGAGCCGGAGACCGCCACCACGGTGGCGCCGGCGCCGACCGCGGGCGTCGTGGTCTCACCGACGACGTGCACGGGCAAACCGAGATGCATCAGCCGCATGGCGAAGGCCTTCGCCATGAATCCCGAACGCCCTTCCCCGGTCACGAAGATCCGCTCGGCGTCGAGCAGGACCTTGACCAGGGACTCCAGGGCGCTGTCGTCGAGGGCCGCGAGGACTCCCTCGATCTCGGCGAGGATCCGCGTCTTGAGGGCATCGGTGGTGGTGTGGTCGGTCATGATCGTGCGACTTCCGTTCCTGTGTCGTGCAGTGCTGTGCGCGTGCTGTGCCGGTGGGGTGTCGTACGTGTCCTGTGTCCTGTGTCGTGCGCGGTGCGTACGTCAGTCGCGGCCTGCCGCCCGTGCCAGGCGCTGGGCCGCGGCGGCGGGGTCGGCGGCGCCGGTCACGGCTGAGCCGACGATCGCCCGCAGGTCGCCCGCACCTGCGAGGCCGGGCAGGTCCTCGGCGGTCAGTCCACCGGCGACCGCGAGCCGTCGGCCGGCGCTCCACGCGCCGAGCAGGGAGGCGGGGTCGGTGCCGGCGTGCTGGGCGTCCTTGCCGATGTGCGCGGCGAGTACCACGGACGCGGGCAGTCGCGCTGCGAGTTCGGTACGCCGTGGCCCGGTGGTCTCCATCAGGTCGACCACGGCCTCCTTGCCGTGCTCGGCGGCGAGTTGCACCGCCTTGTCGAGGGTCGCGTCGGCGGCGATGCCGAGGACGGTCGCCGAGGAGGCGCCCGCCTCGTAGGCGAGGGCGAACTCGAAGACCGCGTCGTCGGCGGTCTTGAGGTCGGCGAGGACGGGCACGCCGGGGGCCGCGGCCACGACCTGCCGCACCGACTCCATACCGAACTGCTTGATCAGGGAGGTGCCGACCTCGATCCAGTCGGTGTGCGGGGCCACGGCCGCGGCGATCCGCACCGCGCGCTCCAGCGGGATGCGGTCGAGGGCGATCTGCAACTGCAGGGCCATGTAAGGGTTCTCCTGAAGGTGAGGGCTGAGGGCTGAGGGCTGAGGACTGAGAGGTGAGGGGTCGGGGGGGGGGTGGTTCAGGCGGCGGCGTGGGTCTTGAGGAATTCATCGAGTTCCGCGCGGGTGGGCAGGCCGTCGCTGTCGCCGCGCCGCGTGGTGGCGAGCGCGCCGACGGCGGCGGCACGGCGCAGCGCCTGCGGTGCGCCGAGCCCGTCGAGGTGGGCACTGATGAGCCCGGCGGCGAAGCCGTCGCCGGCGCCGACGGAATCGACGGACCGTACGGTGAAGAGGGGCTGGACCCAGCAACCGTCGTCCTGGAACAGCCGGGTCGCGCCGAGCCCGCCGTCCTTGACGACGACGCGGCGGGCTCCGGCCGCCAGATAGTGGCGCGCCACGCCCTCGGCGTCGTCCCGGCCGGTGAGCAGCCGGCCCTCGCCGAGCCCGGGCAGCACCCAGTCCGCCCGGGCCGCGAGGTCGCCGACGACCCGCACCATCTCGTCCCGGTCCGGCCACAGCGCGGGGCGCAGGTTCGGGTCGAAGGAGATCGTGAGGCCCGCGGCACGGGCGGTCTCCATCGCCTCGTACGTGAACTCCCGCGCCATCGGCGACAGGGCGGGCGGAATGCCGGTGACGTGCAGATGCCGGGCGCCCGTCAGCCGGGCGGTGGCGGCGGGGGAGGAGGCCAGGCGGCTGCCCGCGGAGCGGCTGCGGAAGTACACCACCTCGGGGTCGCCCACGTCGGCGCGGCCCTTGAGCTGGAAACCGGTCGGAGCGTGCGGATCGACGTCGACCGCGCCGGTGTCGATGCCCTCGCCGCGCAGTGCGGAGACGACATGGGCGCCCAGCGGATCGTCGCCGACCCGGCCCGCCCAGGCCGTGGCGTGGCCGAGGCGGCTCAGCCCGATGGCGACGTTGACCTCCGCCCCGGCGAGCGCCCGGGTGTAGCGGTCGGCCTGGGAGAGGGGGCCGTTGTCCTCCGCGCGGAACATCACCATCGCCTCTCCGAAGGTGACCGCGTCCAGGCGGGACGGCAGTTGGGCGGGGGGCGTCAGGGGCACGGGGTCTCTCCTGGGTGGGACGGGTGGTTGCTGTGGATCACCGGGTTGGCGAGGGAGCCGATCCCCGCGACCGTCGCCTCGGCCTGCCCGCCCGGACGCAGCGGTCCGAACTCGCCGGGGGCGCCGGTCAGGACGACGTCCCCGGGGCCGAGCGGCAGATAGGCGGCGAGGTGGCAGAGGATCTCGGTGACGCCGCGGGCCAGGTGCGCGGTGGAGGCCGGGCGCAGCGGCCGGCCGTCGATGCTCAGGCCCACCTGGACGTCGGCCGGGTCGAGGTCGGTCTCCACCCAGGGGCCGAGGGGCGTGAAGCCGTACTGCCCCTTGGCGGTGGTCCACAGCGGGTCGGAACGTTGCAGATCGCGGGCGGTGACGTCGTTGGCGACGGTGTAGCCGAGGACCGCCTCGTGCACGGTCTCCGGGGTGTGCCCGGTGAGCGGCGCGCGCAGGACGACGGCCAACTCGGCCTCCGCGTCGACACGTTCGGACATGGATGGCAGCGGGATGGGCTCGCCCGGCCCGACGACCGAACGGGCCGGCTTCAGGAAGGCCTGAGGCGGCAGCCGCCGGTCGTCGGGGCCGGTGTTGTGCGCCATGCCGACCACCGTCCTCGGGACGACCGGGGCGAGCAGCCGTACGTCGGCCAGGGCGATCCGGCGGCCCAGCGGGACGGGGTGCGGGGTGGCGAACGGGTCGGCGACCAGTTCGGCGACCGCGCCGTCCGGGGCCAGTACGGCGTAGTCCACCCCGTCGGCATGGGCGACACGAGCGATGCGCATGGGGTTGCTCAGGCCTTTCCCGGTTCCGGCAGGGTGTCTGCCTCTGCCTCTGTCTCTGCCCTCACCGGCGCCGGCCGGACGGCGAGGGTCAGTGCGGCGGCGCCCGCCAGGCATGCGGCCATGGTCAGGAACGAGGCGGCGGTGGAGCCGGTGACATCGTTGAGCATGCCGATCAGATAGCTGCCCGCGAAGCCGCCAAGCGCGCCGAAGGAGTTGATGAGCGCGATCGCCGCGCCGCTGACGTTGCTGGGCAGGAACTCCGGGATCGACGCGAAGAACGGGCCGTACGGCGCGTACATGGCGGCACCCGCGACGCACAGCAGCGGGAACGAGAGCCAGAAGTCGTCGCCCAGCAGGTAGGAGCCGTAGAAGGCGAGGGCGCCGGTCAGCAGCCACGGCCACACGAACCGGGCGCGGCGCCCGGCGCGGTCGGAGGCACGGCTGTTGAGCAGCATGGCGATGCAGGCGAAGAGGTAGGGCGCGGCGGAGATGAGACCGGTGGTGCCGATGCCCTCGTCACTGCCCTTGGCGACGATCGACGGCAGCCAGAACACGAAGCCGTACACGCCGAGGCTCCACAGCAGGTACTGCGCCGACAGCAGCAGGACGTTGGCCGAGCGCAACGCGGTGCCGTAGCCGGTGACGGGGCGCAGTCCGCGCTGTTCCGCCTCGAGCGCGCCGTCCAGGTCGGCCCGTTCGGTCTCGGTGAGCCAGGCGGCGTCGGCGGGCTTGTCGTCGACGAAGCGGTGGAAGACGAAGGCCCAGGCGACAGCCGGGACGCCCTGCGCGATGAACATGCCGCGCCAGCCGACCCACTCGACGAGGTAGCCGGAGAGGACGGTCAGCCACAGGACGGTGGCCGGATTGCCGAGGATCAGCCAGGTGTTGGCCCGGCCGCGTTCCCGTGCGGTGAACCAGTGCGTGATGTAGATGACCATCGCGGGCAGGACGGCGGCCTCGGACATGCCGAGGACGAACCGCACCGCCATCAGGGCGTGCACGTTCGGGATCAGGCCCTGGGCGGTGGCCAGCACACCCCAGACGGCCAGACAGCGCACGATGAGCCGCTTGACGCTGCGCCGCTGGGCGTAGAGGGCTCCGGGGATCTGGAAGAGGAAGTAGCCGAGGAAGAACAGCGAACCCAGCAGGGCCGAGACCGAGCCGGTGATGTGCAGGTCGTCGGCCATGCCTCCGGCGGTGGCGACGGAGAAGTTGGAGCGTTCCAGGTACGCGAAGCTGTAGGTGACGAAGACGATCGGCATCAGCCGGGTCCAGCGCCGGGGACTGAGTGCGACGGCGGGTGATGCGGGAGCGGTCGGGACCGCGGAGGGTCGGGGCGACATCGGGGCCTCTTTCTTCCGGGCGTCGTTGCCATCGGAGGTGCCACATGGGGGTGCCATCGGGGGTGCCACACAGGGAAAGCACGGCTTTCCGCGATGTGGCAAGTGATGCCGTAATTCGAGAAGAGTGTGAAGTTGAGTCGACGGGCATGTCAATGATCGATTTCAAATGACGGCAATTCTTGCCACCATGCGGAAAAACTGTGGGAGGATGGGCTCATGACAGCCCCAACTCCGGCCTCCGACATGGTCGGCAAGGCCCTCGATGTCCTGAAGCTGCTCGGTGAGCACCCCTCGGGTGTCACCCTGTCCGAGCTGGCCCGCGTGTCGGGCTACCCCACCAGCACGTGCTACCGGCTGCTGAAGTCGCTGGGCCGCGACCACTTCGTCGAGTTCGACGGACGTACCAAGCACTACACGCTCGGACTGCGGGTGTACCAGCTTGGGCAGCGGGTCTCGCAGGCGCACGGGTTCAGCGGCGTGGCCCTGCCCGTGATGCGCCGGCTCGCCGAACTGTCCCGCGAGGCCGTGCTCATGTCGGTGCTCGACGGGGACAGGCAGCTCTACATCCACTATGTGCAGGGGCCGCAGCAGGTCAGCGTCCGCGGCGAGCCCGGCAAGCACGGGCCGGTGCACTGCACCGCGATGGGCAAGGCGCTCGTCGCCTTCGCCCCGCGCGAGGTGCGCGAGGAACTCCTCGAGACCCTCGAACTGGAGCCGCTGGGCCCCAACACCATCACCGACCGCGCGCGTTTCCGGGCCGAGATCGAGAAGGTGCGGGCCGACCGGTACGCCGTCGCGGACGAGGAGCACGAACCCGGCATCCGCGCGCTCGGCGCCCCCGTCCTGGGCCCCGACGGCGTGGCCCGCGCGGCCCTCTCCATCGCCGCCCCCGCCTTCCGCACCTCGCTTCCCGACCTCGTCCGCCTCCACCCGGCCCTCACCGGCGCGGCCCAGGAACTGTCGTTCGCGCTGCCCACCGGGACGTACTGACGCTCCGTCATGAACGGACGGGGTACCGGGGGTCGCCGGGGTGCGGGGGCACCGGCAGGAACCTGGCAAGCGTTCGAGCCACCCCTTCCCCGCATCGCCCGCCGGCGCGACAGCGCAGGGTCTTGCCGGATGATTCCGAACGGGCCCTGCGCTGGAAGGCATGTCTGGCCGAAACGTGCCCAGATCCCGCTTCGTGGCAGGCGTAGGTGGAACGCGGCGCCGCCGTCCGGTCCGTCGGTCACGATGAGGACGCTTCCGTGGCGTTCGGCGAGAGTCGGGCGATGGCGATGGCGATGGCGATGGCGATGGCGAGGCGCGCCCCCTCGGCCCGGCAGCAGGCCGGCGTGTCGGGCCGATGAGTTTGCTGGTTGCCTGAAGTCTTCCCCGTGACAATCCCGCCCCGTCGGCGGATCACGAAACGCCGGATCCCGGCGTCATGGAGGGGAGAGGGAGGCCAGGATGAACAATCCGATTCGGCTGTATATGTCGATGTCGCTCGATGGCTTTATCGCCGGCCCGGACGATAGGCCGGGGCAGGAACTCGGACGCGACGGTGGACGGCTCTTCAACTGGCTGGACGACCGGGAGTCCGACGGTCCGAGCGGCCAGGTCTACCGCGAGGCGTTGGCGACCGGCGCGTTGATCTCCGGCCGTCGGACCTTCGAACTCGCCGGGCGCTGGCAGGGCGATCACCACGACGGCGTGCCGATCTTCGTCCTCACCCACCAGGTGGATGACGGGGACGTGCCACCCGGCCACGCGCGTTTCGTCACCGATGTCGAGGACTGCGCCCGCCAGGCTCGCGCGGCCGCAGGGGACCGGCCGGTCATGGTCCATGGGGCGGGGGCCGCCCAAGCACTTCTCCGCGCCGGGCAGTTGGACGAGATGGAGATCCACCTCGTGCCGGTCCTCCTCGGGGACGGTCGACGGCTGTTCGACCACTTGGGCGGCGATCACATCGAACTCGACCTCGTCCGACGGCTCGAGGACCGAGACGTCACGCATCTCCGCTACCGGGTGCACCGCCCCGAGGGGGCCGCGTGAAGACGCTCTTCGTCTCCTATCGCGTCACCGACCTGGACCGCTCGCTCGGTTTCTACACCGCCTTGGGGTACGCCGAACTGGGCAGGGTCGACGTCGGCGACGCGGCTCGCCTCGTGATCCTCAAGTTCCCCGGCGAACCGGCGGCCTCGCTCGAACTGGTCCACCGCCCCGGCGACGGACCGGTCGACGTGGGCAGCGGTTTCGACCACCTCGCGATCCAGGTGGAAGCGTTGGCCACCACCCTGGAGACGCTGACCGAAGCCGGCCTGGAGCCGGAGCCTGTCCAGTATCCGGGTGGCCCTCACGGCCCGAAGACGTCGTGGCTCACGGACCCGGACGGTTACCGGATCGAGTTGGTGGAGTGGCCGTCCGGACATCCCGACGGCATCACCGCAGCAGACTTCTCCTGAGGGCGTCACCGACCGACCCGAAGCCGCTACCTGTACCAGTCGTCCCCGCCGCTCCCGAGTGCGCTGCGCAGATACCGCTCCAAGGACGGTGCGACCCAGATGCGGCTGTCGGTTTCGTGGTCCCAGACGAAGACGTCGTCACGGTCCGGGGTGCGCACGAACGCGAACTGGTCTCCGCCACCGTTGTCTCCGAAGAACATCAGTGCGTCGAATGGCATGTAGAGGCTGCGGAATTCTTCGTCGCTGCGAAAGGAGCGATTCTCTTCGAGGATCTTCTCGGCCGTCCAGGCCACCTCGGTTCCGTAGTCCGCCTCGATCCCATCGGTCTCCAGCAGCAATTGGCGCAGAGCTTCGGGCAGTGGCTGGCCGAGTTGTTCCTCGATGGCCGCCAGGGAGTCGGGAGCGGCCGGGTCCTGCAGCTCGACGTCCGGGAATTCTGAGGCCAGTTCACGCCACATCTCGGCCTGTTCTCCATTTTCTGTCGATCATCTGATGCGAGGATTGAACCAGTTGCCCAGGCTATCATCCACGTGTGTGACGTGGTCCAGTACCTCTTGCCGCGTGGGGTTGGGATGGGTTCTGTAAAACTCGTTCCAGGACACGCGGATCTCACTGAGATGGATTCTGCTGTTGATATCCCCTTTGGGGATCCCGCGCAAGTTCTCGAGCGAGTGTATTTCGTTCGGGGAGAACAGGCCCGGGTAGCGTTTCAGGACCTGCTGCTCGATGGCGTGATGGACAACCACCTTGCCTTTGAGTTCCGGGTGTTCGTCGAAGAACGTCTGCTTGTAATTGTGGTTCGTCGTACTGCCGACAGACGCCTCGTCACGGGTTGGTATTTCCTTTCCGAGAGGGGTCGTCTTGTCCGCCTGGGCGTTCTTCGCCGCGTCTTCGCAGGGCGTCAGGCCCAGCGGATCGGCCCACAGGTGCGGGTTGTGGACGTATACGGACGGGTTGGGGGCCGGGGCGAGTCCGAGCGGGTCGGAGGTGAGATAGCGAGCGGTTTCCGGGTCGTACTGGCGGAAGTGGTTGTGGTGCAGGCCCGTTTCGGGATCGAAATACTGTCCTGGGAAGCGCAGCGGGGTGTAGGCCGAGTTGCCGACGGCCCACGCCGTCGTGCCCCACAGGGTGCGCCGGGTCCGCCAGGCGATGTCGCCGTCTTCGTCCACGAGCGTCGTGGGGGTGCCGACCAAGTCGGTGATGATGGCGAAGAACCGGGCGTCGATCTCGCTCTGCCGCGTCTCCGCATTGATGACTCTCTCGGTCTGTGTGATCGGGTGCAGGCCGCGGTGGTCCCAGGTGAGGATTACTGGGTGGGGGGCGTGTGCGGAGACAGTGGTCTGTTCACACAGGGTGGTGCCGTCCCAGGTGAAATCGGTGCGCTCGATGACGGTTTCGCCGTCATCGGCCAGGCGTACCTTGCTGGTGCGGCGCCCGAGCGGATCGTAGGTGTAGCGCCAACGGGTGCCGTCCGGCGTGACGGTGCCGATCAGTCGGTCCTCGGGATCCCACTCGTAGCGCCAGGTGTCCGGCTTGCGGGACAGCCGGGGCTTCTGGCGCAACGTGACGCGTCCCTGAGCGTCGTGCTCGTAGCGGACCGTGCCGGCGCCTGTGAGCCGAGTCCCGGTGTAGGAGCGGGGGCCGGTGGCCTCGTGGCCAGGGTGGTTCGGCGGCCACGAGGCGAAGACCTGATTGCCGGCCTCGTCATAGGCGTAGGTCTCGCTCCAGTCGGTGGCCTGGATGGCCGTGACGCGGCCGGACGGGTCGAGGCTGATGCGCCGTGGTCCGTCGGATTCGTCATCTATGCCCGTGAGGTGGCCGTCGGCCCGGTAGGTGTAGGAGTGCTGTTGGATTGGGCGGCTGCGTGTGCTCGCCGCGACGGTCCGGGCCGTGAGGCGTCCGACCTCGTCGAACTGGCTGTTCCAGGAGAGGGATTCGCCGATGCGGCGGGAGACTTCGCGGCCGGCCGCGTCGTAGGCGAAGTCGATGGTGCGGCCCGCGGCGGTCATCCGGGTCGGACGGCCCACCGCGTCGTACTGCCAGGTGGTGGTGGCGCCGGACGGAGTGGTGCGGCCGATCTGCCTGCCCCACTCGTCGTACGTATAGGAAATGGTGCGCCCGTTGACGGTTTCGGAACGCAGACGGCCGAAGCGATCACGCAGCAGTGTCAGCGTGCAGTCCGGGCTGGTGGCCTGGGCCAGCTGATCGGTGAGGTCGTAGGCGAATTCGGTGACATGCCCCTCGACATCCTTGCGGGTCACCTGTCCGAGGAAGTCCCGTTCGTAGCGCACGGTCTGCCCGGAGGCGTCGGTGCTGGACGTCAGGTGGCCTGCCGCGTCGTACGTGTAGTCGAGGCGACGGCCGTCGAAGTCGGTCTCGGACATCAGATTGCCC
Source organism: Streptomyces antnestii (assembly GCF_004005495.1). Classification (GTDB taxonomy): domain Bacteria; phylum Actinomycetota; class Actinomycetes; order Streptomycetales; family Streptomycetaceae; genus Streptomyces; species Streptomyces antnestii. The sequence goes on along the minus strand of NZ_RZYA01000008.1, from coordinate 102,108 downwards.
GCGGGGTCGTAGACGTAACTCCACGTCAGACCCTGTGGGTTGACCACGGCGGTCAGGCGCAGCTCCGTGTCGTGGCGGAATTCGTGGCGGGCGCCGTCCGGGCCTGTCCGAGCGGAGAGCAAGTCGAAGTGGGTGTACTCCGATCGCGATGTGCCGCCCAGTGCATCGGTGTGGCTGGTGCAGTTCCCTTCCCCGTCGTAGGTCCAGGATTCGACTGCGCCGTCGGGCGCGGTGTAGCGACTGAGGTGGCCCTCGCGTGTCCAGGCCAGCTGTGCCGAGGCTCCGACCGGGTCGGTGATCGTGGTCGGCCTGCCGAAGGCGTCACGCTCGTAGCGTGTCACCGCTCCCAGCGGGTCGGTCACTTCCACGGCCAGACCGGCCCGGTTGGAGTGGATCGTGTTGCGGTGCCCCATGGGGTCCGTGACGGAGGTGAGCCGCCCGGCCTCGTCGTAGGTGTAAAGCTTCTCCTGACCGGGCCCGCTGCCGACGGAGGTGCAGTTGCCGCGGTCGTCGTAGGTCTGCCGGGTGACGGTGCCGTCCGGACCGGTGACCTTGACCGGAAGCCCCACGTCGTTGTACTCGGCGCGGGACGAGCGTCCGTCGGGGCGAGTCACGGTGACGAGGTTGCCGGCCTCGTCGTACTCCAGTCTCATCGTGTGGCCGAGTGGGTCTGTGTGTTCCAGGAGGCGGTTGCGGGCGTCGCGTGCGAAGCGGGTGGTATGGCCCGATGGATCGATCCGCGCGACCACCTGGCTCCGTTTGTTGATCACGAACTGTGTGTCGTGGCCGAACGAGTCGGTGATGGTGGTCGTTCTCTGCCCTGTCGCGGCATCGACGGGACTGTAGGTGAAGACCGACCGCTGGTGTCCGGCCTCCCCGGATTGGGAGCTGCAGCGATTCTGCTCGTCGTAGGCATAGGTGAAGGAACGGCCGTTGGTGTCGGTCCAGGTGGTGATCCTGCCGCGCTCGTCGTAGGTGAACTCCGTGGGGTGAGCGCAGGAGTTCACGATCCCGGCGAGGTGCCCGCCGGAGCTGTAGCTGTAACTCAGGAGCTCTTGATCGCTTCCCGCGGGCCCGGCACCGACGAGGTAGAGCGCTGTCACACGTCCTTCGTCGCACGACATGGTGAGGCGATAGCCGGCGCTGTGTTCCAGGGCGCGAGGAGTGCCGTCCTCGTCGTACTCGAAGCGGATCCAGTTCCCGTTGCGATCGTCGAGCTGTTGGAGCAGCGCGGTGCCGTGCGTGGTGTCCTCGAAATGCCACGTGCGACCGCCGGCAGAGTCGGTGATGGTGTAGGTGTCCGCCTCGCGATCCAGAGGCCAGCGTGAGCTGCCGTGTCGAGGCATCGTGGGTACGCCCGGAGCAGGATGAGGGTAGGTCAGGAGGAGGCCGTCCTCACCGACGAAGGTGATCCCTTCCGCGTCGATTTCCAGGCGTTGGTCGATGGTGGAGGACCAAGACGGGCCGAACCATCGTCCCGAGCGGTAGGCGGAGGAGAACTCGCGCTTGAGGACGAGCGGCAGAACCGCGGGCAGGCTGACATCGGTCTGGGACAGCAACACGCAGCCTGTGGCGACATCCACCGGGTCCTTCTCGCAGGTGCGCTCCCCAGGATGCCGCGAGGTGGCGTGCGGACTGCGTTCGGCGGCGTCGCGCGCCTCGCGGCGCACCGCGTTCTCGGCACCTTTTTCAAGGCCTTCCTTCGCCGCGGTCTTGAGCCCGAGCCGCAGTCCGCTGCGGGCGAGACCGGCGCCCTTGGTGCCGATGAGTTCGGGGATGAGGCGGCCGACGAATTCGGAGGGGTCCTTCTTGAAGCCCTCGATGGCGGTGGTGACGATGCGTTCGGGGTGGGCGGCGGTGGAGACGAGGCCGGAGAGCGTCATGGAGACGTTCTGCATGTACGCGGCGGGGTGGGTGAGGTTGTAGGGGTCGGTGGGGTTGAGGCCGCGGGCGAAGTTGAGCAGACCCGCGGTGCCTTTGAGGGCGCCGCCGACGACGTGGGCGGTTTCGATGTTGTAGGCCTGGTAGGCGTCGAGGACGGTGTTGCCGAGCCGGTCGAGCGGCGGGGGTTCGGCGGGGGCGTGGGCGAGGGCGGCCTTGACCTTGCCCTGGGCGTCGGACGCGGCGGTGTTGCGCTGCTTACGGGCCTCGGCGAGGGTCTCGTGGGCCTTCTTGATGTCGGCCTTGCCGGGATCCTGGAACGGTTCGGGCTTGGGCCCCGGGTCCTCGTTCGCCGTGATCTTGGCGTTGTAGGCGTCGGCCTTCTTGTTGTACGCGTCGACCGCGTCCTTCGACGCCGTCCGCCCCTTCTTGTAGAGCGCTACGGCCTCCTTGGCCTTGCCCTGAGCCCACCTCACCGCGTCGGCGTACGCGTCCAGGGCGCCGGCCGCCTGCTCGCAGGCGTCGGCGGCCTCGGCCCACTTGGTGGGGTGCACGCCGAACTTCTTGCGGAACGCGTCCCCGCCCTCGCCCGCCCAGCCGGACGAGTCGACCCTCTTCATCCCCTGAGAGACGTGGTCGAAGGCGGTGTGGAAGTCCTTGAGGTGCTGGGCGGACTCGCGGATCTTGTCCGGCTTGCCGTGGACGAGCTCGTCGGCCTCCTCCGTCTGCCCGAGCTGCTGCTCACCGGGGGTGGCGCCGAGGTCGGAGGCGACGTCGTCGCCCCAGTCCTCCACCGCGTCGGCGGCGTCGTGCAGGCCGACGTGGTCCAGACCGTCGCCGACCTTGTTCGTGGCGTAGTCGACGCCCTCGCCGACCTTCTTCTTGCCCTCGTCGATGAGGTCCTCACCGACCGAAAGCCCTTTGTTGATACCGCCTTTGACGCCGTCGACGATGTCGCCGAGCCCCATCAGCCCTCGCCCCCGCCCTGCTGCTGCTCGGCCGCCTTCGCCCGTTCCTCGGGGGAGGGGCCGAAGGTGTCGTCGAGCCACTTGTTGTACTCGTCGTCGGAGACCCCGGCGGCGCCGTGCAGGTTCTCCGGGTTCAGGCCCCCAGGGCCGACGGTGTGCGAGGTCATGACGTCGCGCCCGGCGTCCTTCCAGCCCTGCGCACTGTTGGTCATGGCCTGGTCGAAGGACTCCTTGCTGTAGTCCACACCGCCGTACGCCCCGGACTTGGCGATGTCGCCCCAGCCCTGCTGGGTGACCTCTTCCTCCGTCGCGTAAGGGTTGCCGATCGCCGAGTTGGCGACGACCTTGAAAGAGCCCTCCACGTACTGCTCGGTCTCGTGGTAAGTGCCCGCCGACAGGCCGGTCTTCACGGCGAACGCGTTGCCCTCGTTCACCAGGGAGCGCACACCCCACTCCCAGCGCTCGCAGAACGACTTGAAGTCCCCGGTCATCCCCTCGTGGCCCAACTCCAAGCCGGACAGGGCGATGTCGGAGAAGCCGCGCCCGGCCCCGGCCTCGCCAACCATGCCGAGCTCCTTCAACTCGGCCAGCGCCTCGGTCAGTCCCTTGGCGATCAGCCCCAGACCGGCTGCCTTCAGATCCTTGCCGCCACCGCCGCTGCCGGTCATGCGACGTCCCCCTCGCCCTCGTCGATGTCACGGTCGACCGCCGCCTCGTCCGGAACGATTCCCCTCACTGGCGGGAACACCATCCCGTCGGGTCCGTCCGCACAGTCAAGGGCCACACCGCACGGCACACCCGCCGCCGGCACCGCCACGTCCAGCAGCCTCGCGCCGAGGACCGTGCGACAGGACCACTCGCGGGAGAACTCGCCACGGGCCCGCGCGTAACGGGCCAGCGCCTGCTCGTCGGAGAACGCGAGGATGAACCGGATGCCGTTGAAGTCGGCGGTCAGCAGCCCGCGTTCCTCCTCCGGGCCCGGTTCGTCCGCCAGCGGCACGAGTACCGCCGTCCGCCGGAACTCGCCGAGTATCCGGGCGAACGCCCTTCTGCGCGCGGCCACTTCGGACTCCTCGGCCGCCGGATGCGGGCCAACCGGCTCGGGGGCCGGGTCGGGCGCCGCCTGTGCGGGCGAGGGTGGCTGCGGTAAGCGATCGGGCTGCCCTGGCGTCGCGCCCGAGCCTGTGGCAGGTGCCCCGCTCATCTCCGCGTAGTCCGCGAGACGCGACCTCGGTACGCGCCGCGGCTCGCCTGCCGCACCCCCGTGCTCAGCCATGCCATCCATCATCACCACCGCATATCGCCCATCGCAACGGACTCTGCGTCACACCCCTGTCACAGATTGAGGCCGTGCTCGGCACGCCGGTGACCTCCTTCTGATCGGCAACACGGCAAAATATGGAGGAAAATATGAACATGCATGCGTATTTCCCCTACTTCTCCTTGATGCCGTCCTCCCACCTGGTGACCGGTTGGGGTGCGCGGCGTCGGCGTGACGTTCCGTATCGGGGAACTGGATGATGACTCGGCCCAAGGACGAGCAGGAGGCTCAGCACCGGTCGCCGGGGCGGCGCCTGGGATCCCTGCTGAGTGCGCGCACCGTCGCCGGCCAGGTGTTCCTGCTGCAGATCGTGACCGTGCTGCTACTGGTCGCCGCCGCAGTGGTGGCGCTCGTGGTGCAGGTCCGGCACGACACCACGCAGGATGCCCGCCACCGGTCGATCGCCGCCGCCGAGGCGTTTGCGCACGCCCCGGGGATGGTGCCGGCGCTCCACAGCCCGGACCCGACGGCGGTGCTGCAGCCGCTGGCCGAAGAGGCCCGTAAGGGGGCCGGTGTCGACGCGATCGTCGTTTCCAGCACAGCCGGGATCCGTTACACCCACCCCGACCCGAACCTGATCGGAAAGCACATCGTCGGCCCCCGCAAGCTCTTCGAGGACGTGGTGGCCGGCAAGACCGTCACAGCGACCTTCTCCGGTAGTCAGGGCCCCTCGGTGATCGCCGCCGTCCCCGTCACCAGGGCCGACGGCTCGGTCGCCGGGGTCGTGTCCGCCGGGGTCAAGGTCGAGACCATGAACGAAGCCCTCGTCAGGCACCTGCCGGTCATGTTCGCCTCCGCCGTCGGCGCGCTGGCCCTGGCCACGGGCGGGTCGGCGCTGGTCGGCCGACGGCTGCGCCGGCAGACTCACGGCCTGGACCCGGCGGAGATGACCCGGATGTACGAGCACCACACCGCGGTGCTGCACGCCGTGCGGGAGGGAGTGCTGATCATCGGGGGTGACGGGCAGCTGGTGCTGGCCAACGACGAGGCGCGGCGCCTCCTCGACCTGCCGGCGGACGCGGAGCGGCGCCAGGTCGGCGAGCTGGGCCTGGAGCCGGAGATGGCCGGTGTGCTGGTCTCGGGGCGCTCGGCCACCGACGAGGTCCATCCGGCCGGGGATCGGCTGCTTGCGGTCAACATCCGGCCCACCGAACCGCACGGGGGCGGGCCGGGCATCGTCGCGACGCTGCGCGACACCACCGAGCTACGGGCGCTGGCAGGCCGGGCCGAGGTGGCCCGGGAGCGGCTGCGGCTGCTCTACGACGCCGGGGTACGGATCGGCACCACGCTGGACGTGACACGCACCGCCGAGGAACTGGCCGAAGTGGCGGTCCCCAGATTTGCCGACTTCGTCACCGTCGAACTCCTTGACCCGGTCCTGCGCGGCGACGAGCCGGCCGGGGGGTACACCGAAATGCGCCGCACCGCCTTCCGCGGCATCCGCGACGACCCGCCCCTCTACCCCGTGGGGGAGCTGATCCGATTCCTGCCCACCAACCCCATAGCCGCCGGCCGCGCGGTCCTCATGGCCGACCTGGCCACCTCCGACGGCTGGCACGCCCAGGATCCGGAACACGCCCGGAGGGTCCTCGACTACGGCATCCGTTCCCTGATCTCGGTGCCACTGCGAGCCCGCGGCGTGGTGCTGGGGATAGCCGATTTCTGGCGCTCGGACCATGAACCCTTCGAGCACGACGACCTGTCCGCCGCCGAGGAGCTGGCCGCCCGGGCGGCGTTGGCGATCGACAACGCCCGCCGCTACACCCGCGAGCACAACATGGCCGTCACCCTCCAGCGCAGCCTGCTGCCCCGCGCTCTGCCCGAGCAGTCCGCCCTGGAGGTGGCCCATCGCTATCTGCCCGCCCGCGCCGGGGTGGGCGGCGACTGGTTCGACATCATTCCGCTGCCGGGCGCGCGGGTGGCCCTGGTCGTCGGGGACGTGGTCGGGCACGGCCTGCACGCCGCGGCGAACATGGGGCGCCTGCGCACCGCGGTGCACAACTTCTCCGCCCTGGACCTGGCTCCCGACGAGCTGCTCGGCCACCTGGACGAGCTGGTCGCCCACATCGACAGCGACCAGGCCGCCGCCGATCAGGACGGACCGGGGGTCACCGGCGCCACCTGCCTGTACGCCGTCTACGACCCCGCCACCGGGCGGGCCGCCATCGCCACCGCCGGCCACCTGGGCCCAGCCCTGGTCCGCCCCGACGGCACCGTCACCTTCCTGGAGTTGCCGGTCTCCCCGCCGCTGGGCCTGGGCGCCAACCTGCCGTTCGAGACCGCCGAACTGCAGCTGCCCGCCGACTCCCGGCTGGTGTTGTACACCGACGGGCTCATCGAGGACCGCGACCGCGACCTCGGCACCGGCCTGGATCTGCTGCGCACCGCCCTGGCCGGCCACCCGGAACGCACACCCGAGGAGACCTGCCAGGCCGTACTCGACGCCCTGCTGCCCGAGCGCCCCCGCGACGACGTGGCGCTGCTCGTCGCCCGCACCCGGCTGCTGGACCCCGAGCGGGTCGCCGCCTGGGACGTGCCCTCCGACCCCGCGGCTGTCGCCACCGTCCGGGCCGAGGCCGCACGTCAGCTGGAGGCCTGGGGCCTTGCGGAGATCGGATTCACCACGGAGCTGATCGTCAGCGAGCTGGTCACCAACTCCATCCGGTACGGCACCCAGCCCATCCGGCTCCGCCTGCTGCACGACCGCAACCACTTGATCTGCGAGGTCGCCGACGGCTCCAGCACCTCGCCCCACCTGCGGCGGGCCAAGGCCACCGACGAGGGCGGGCGCGGACTGTTTCTCGTCGCCCAGTTCGCCCGGCACTGGGGTACCCGCTACACCACCCGCGGCAAGATCATCTGGACCGAACAAGCCCTCGGAGCCACCGAACCCGGCACCGACATGGCCGACGTCTTCCTCGGCCAATGGGACGAATGAAGTGACCCGTCGAGCAGACCGAGCGTGACCGGCCCGGCTCACCGGTCACAGATCCGGATGCTTCGTCGCCACGTGGCAGTACCCCGAGTGGAACACCAGTGGGGCGCCGCCGTCGGACTCGCACTGTTCGACCTCGCCGAGGAAGATGATGTGGTCACCGGCGTCGAGGCGTTGGACGGTGCGGCATTGGAAGCGGGCGACGGCGCCGTCCAGCCTGCTTCAGCTCGCCGATCAGCATCCGCTCCGACACCGGCTGGAAGAACCGGGCCTCCGTCAGAGCGTTCAGCCGCTCACGCACCCACCGGGAGAGCAGCAGCCGGGACGCGGCGTACCCGGCCGGCCCTCGCGTCCCCTCCTCGACGGCAGGCGGCACCGCGTCGTCGATCTCCACCGCCCGGCGGCACCACGCGTCGAGGAGTTCGGCCTCCAGTCCGTGCTCCACATCGCGCTCGTTCCACGCCGGGAGATCACCCGACAGCGTCCCTGGCTCGACGAAGAAGTACCCGTAGCACGCGCACGCCACGGCCTCCGCCTGCAGAGCCGTCCCGGTGGCCAGCCTCACCCCGTCACGGAGCGCGGCACCCAGACGCAACGACAACAGCTCCGGCCCCTCGAACTGCTGAGCCACCCCGTGCACCAGCACCACCCGCGCCACAACAGCCCTCCCCCCCCCGGGTCCCTGCCCAACTACCCCCTCGGACCAGGGGGCACGCCCGTACCGTTCACCGGTTGATCGTGAATTCGACGACCGGCACCCCGGTGAACGCGGTGCAGTCTTCGCCTTGAGGGGCCAGGGGGAGCCCCGGTTCCTTGACATGTCCAGGTTCAAGGAGCACCCTCACGGCAGCCTCCCCCCATGCTGGCCAACCGCCGAAGACAGGGGATTTGCCGTGGGCACGAGCACCGCACCCTCGCCCGACACACGCAGCCACCGCAACCGAGCCGTCGTCGCCAGCACCGTGGGCACCGCCATCGAGTGGTACGACTTCTTCCTCTACGGCACGGCCGCGGCGCTCGTCTTCCCGCATCTGTTCTTCCCCGGCCAGTCCGCGTACACCGGTGTTCTCGCCTCCTTCGCCACACAGTTCGTCGGCTTCGCCGCCCGCCCCGTCGGCGCCGCGATCTTCGGACACTTCGGCGACCGGGTCGGCCGTAAGTCCACCCTCGTCATCACGCTCGTCATGATGGGCGTGAGCACGGTCCTCATCGGCTGCCTGCCCACGTACGGGTCGATCGGTCTCGCCGCGCCGGTCCTGCTCGTCGTCCTCCGGGTCGTCCAGGGCATCGGTGTCGGTGGCGAATGGGGCGGCTCGGTCCTGCTCGCCATGGAGTGGGGGACGAAGAAACGCCGTGGCCTGATGGCCAGTTGGCCGCAGATGGGTGTGCCGCTCGGACTCCTTGCCTCGACCGGCATGGTGCGCTGGATGACCTCGGCCACCGGCGACGGCTTCGAGAGCTGGGCCTGGCGCATCCCCTTCCTGGCGAGCGCCGTCCTCGTCGCCGTCGGCCTGTACGTCCGCCTGCGGGTCGTGGAGAGCCCCGACTTCGCGGCGGTCAAGAGCGCCCAGGCTGTCGTGCGGATGCCGGCCTGGGACGTGCTGCGCCACCAGTGGCGCGAGGTCCTCACCTCGGCGTTCGTCCGCCTCTCCGAGCAGGCCCCGTTCTACCTCTTCATCACCTTCGTGCTCACCTACGGGACGGAACACCTAGGCCTCGAGCGCGGCGAGCTCCTCGACGACACGCTCGTCGCGGCCGCCGTCGGACTCGTCTCCATCCCCGTCTTCGGCCACCTCTCCGACCGCATCGGCCGCCGCCTTATGTACGGCATCGGGATCGCCTGCGTCGCCGCCTTCGCGTTCCCGTACTTCGCGCTCCTGAACACCGGGTCGGCGGGCCTGGTCCTGCTGGCGATCGTGCTGTCCCTGGCCTTCCACGACATGCAGTACGGCCCCCAGGCCGCGCTCATCGCGGAGGGCTTCGGCACCAACGTCCGCTACAGCGGCGCCGGCCTCGGCTACCAGCTCGCCTCGGTCATCGCGGGCGGCCCCGCACCACTGATCGCCGCGGCGATCCTTGAGGACACCGGATCGAGCATCGGTATCAGCGTCTACATCGTGGGCTGCTGTGTGCTCTCCTTCGTGGCGCTGCTGCTCATACCGCGACGTACGGGTTCCGATCCGGAGCCGCGGAACCAGGAGCGGCAGGCGGCGCAGAGGGAGCAGACCGGAACCTGACCAACACCTGCCCTGCGAACGGGGGCGTGTCCGGATCGGCTGATGCACCGACCTGGCCTCGGCAACGCCGCGTGGCGCTGCCGAGGTCAGGGCGTGGAATTCCCTGGGTTCGGATCGGTGCGGAGCGACGTGTCACGCTCGCGCGGCGCTGCGTCCTGCTCGGCGGCCGAAGAAGCTGCCGTCGCCGAGCGAGGCGCCACTGGCATAGCCCCAGGCGGCGATGCCCGCGGTCGCCCGCCCCGCTGCGAACAGGCCGGGGATCGGCTCCCCGTTCACATGCAGTACCTCGGAGTCCGTACTGGTGGTGAGTCCGCCGAGGGCGAAGCCCGAGGTCATCCCTCGCAGGTCCACGGCACCCAACGGGCCGCGCAGCGGCCGCACCCAGCGCGAGGCCTTGTGCAGCAGCGGGTCCTGGCCCCCTTCGGCGTGCCGGTTGTAGACCTCCAGCGTCGCCTCAAGGGCGCCGGGCGGCAGCCCCATCTCGCTCGCAAGCTCCGCCGCCGACTCGCACACCCATTTAGGCTGCAGTTGCAGGATCTCCGGCGCGGCGGAGGCCTTGCGGGCCTGCTCGAAGCCTTCCTCGTCGAGGACCAGGAAGGTCTGGTTCTCCTGCTTGTACAGGGCGGCCTGGCCGATCCGGCCGGGGTAGGTGTCCTCGTTGATGAACCGCTGGCCGCGGTCGTTGACCACGATCCCGCGGATCAGGTACTGCGGGTCCATGTGGATGGCGACCTCGCAGGCGTCCATGTGCGCGATCCCGGCGCCGAGCGCCTGCGCCAGTCGGACCGCGAGCCCGTCGTGCTCCTCCACCGCCGAGCCGGGGCGGTCAAGGAGCAGTGGGGCGTGGGCCGCCAGCATGTCCTCGTTGTAGGTGAAGCTGCCAGAGGCGAGCACCACGCCGCGCCGGGCCCGGACCGTGACCCGCTGCCCGTAAGTACGGGCGACGACGCCGCACACGCGGCCGTCCTGTTCCACCACCAGCTGCTCGACCCTGGTGTCGTAGCGAGCTTTGACGCCGAGTCGCTCGGCTGTCTCCACCAGTGGCTTCATCAGCATGTACCCGCCGCCGCGCTCGCCGGTGCGCTTGTCGCTCATCTGCGGGAGGTGGCCGCGCGGGGCGGGCTGGGCGATCTCGTCGAACGGGTGGGCGTTCTCGCCGCCGGAGTACATCAGGCCCTCGTCGGCGGCGGGCTCCCACGCGGGCTCGCCGTAGAAGACCGGCTTGAACGGCACGCCGCACTCGACCAGCCAGTCGAAATGCGCGACGCTGCCCTCGCAGTAGGCGGATATCTTCGCCGCGTCGGCCCCGGGGCCCATCGCCGCCATCAGGAACGCGGACATCGCCTCGGGTGAATCGTCGAACCCGCAGGCCTTCTGCAGGGCGGTGCCGCCGCCCAGGTAGATGAAGCCGCCGGCCAGGGCGGCGGCGCCGCCCCAGCCGCCGGCCCGCTCCAGGACCAGCACCTCGGCCCCCTCCGTCGCGGCCTCCACTGCGGCCGCGGCTCCCGCCACGCCGTACCCGGCGACCACCACGTCCGCGGTGAGGTCCCAGGTCCCGATGTCCCTTGCTGCGCACGGGCGGACCGTACCGGTGGCACTCATGTCGTCGTCCCCTTGCCGTCGGCGGATGAGAGCAGGACCGTAGGGCGGCCGTGCCGGGCGACACACGCCGGATCTCCCGGTAGCCGGGAAAACGCCACTCGCGGAGCGAAAGGAGCGTTCCCGGCGGATTGACGCCCTGTGGCCGGAACCTTACGTTCCCTCATCAAGCAAACGTTTGGTCGGTCGAGCGCGTCGGCGCGTCCCATCCCGACCACTGTGGCCACCCCCTGTCTCTCACCGCTCGCCGAAAGGTCTGCCCGATGAGCAGTCAATCCACTGACGTGGCACGACAGAACGAAGGCTGGTCGCTCCGCCTCGTACTCTCCCTCGTCTCGATGGTCGGAGTCCTGGAACTCCTCGCCGTCAACTACCAGATGATCTCGACGGCCCTACCGCAGATCAGCGCTCACTTCCGGACCACCCAGGGGGCATGGCTGCTCACCGCCTTCCTCCTCGCCGGGGCGGTGCTCAGCCCACTGCTCGGCAAACTCGCCGACATGTACGGCAAGCGCAGACTGCTGCTCGTCGCGGTCGCCGGGGCCGCCCTCGGCGCGCTGCTCTCCGCCGTCGCACCGAGCTACGGCGTCCTCATCGCGGGCCGGGCTCTGCAGGGTCTCCTGGTCCCGTGCATGTTCCTGTCGTACTCGCTGATGCGCGATGTGTATCCGCCGCGCACGCTGGCGATGTCGGTCTCCATCGTGACCAGCGGAATGGGCCTGATCGCGATTCCGTCGCCGTGGCTCACGGGCTGGCTGCTGGGCAGTTGGGGGTACAGCGGCGTCTTCTGGTTCTTTGTGATCTGCCTGGCCGTCCTGCTGGTGCTCATCGTCGTGACGACCGAGGAGAGTTCGGTCCGAGCCCACTCGCGGCTCGACTTCCTCGGTGCGCTGCTGCTCGGGACCGGTCTCGCCGGCCTCCTGGTCGGCGTCAGCTTCGGTCCGACCTGGGGATGGGGCGCGGGGCGGACGCTCGGTTGCCTCGCGGGTGGCGCGGTGCTGCTCGCCGTATGGGCCGGGCAGGCCCTCGCCGGCCGCGAACCACTGATCGACCTGCGGTTCTTCAAGCGGCGTCCGGTGATCCTCACCGCACTGACGGCGGGTCTGTCGACCGGGAGCACCGCTGTCTTCACCACGCTGCTGCCGATGATGTGCATGACGCCGGCCGTCCTTGGGCTGGGTTACGGCTTCGGCGTCGACGCCAAGGGGTTCGCGCTCTTCCAGGCCCCGGTCGGGATCGGCGCGGTCGTCGGCGGGCTCGTCGTGGGCCTGACGGTCCGCCGTATACGGCCCGGACTCCTGATGGTCGCAGGTCAGTTGCTGCTGACGGCCGGCGCCGTGCTGACCGCCGTGTCGCACGACGCGAAGGCTCCGCTCATCACCTGGGCACTCATCGAGGGCCTGGGCCTGGGGATGGCCTACGCCGCCGTCCCGAACCTGGTCATCGATGCGGTTCCCCGTGACCTGCAAGCCTCGATGTCGAGCATGGTCCAGGTGTTCCAGGGCGTGGTCCCCGCGATCCTGCCGGTCGTCGCGTTCACCGTCCTCAACTCACACATCGCGACTGTCGCGCACGGCTTCGTCTTCTACACCGACGGCGGCATCCGGGTCGGCTTCCTGGTGGCCGCCGGCGCCTCCCTCGCAGGCCTGCTGCTGGCGCTCGCCCTGTCGCCGGCACGGCGTACCGAGCAGCCGCAGGACGATCTGGTCGCGGAGGCGGTGGCCTGACGCGGCGCGCCGAGCAGTCAGAACCGACGTCCAAGGGGACGCCGTGTCCGACGTCGTACTGATCACGGATGCGGGGCGCCGGGCGGGGAATCGGCCGGGAGATCGCGATCCGTCTCGGCGGGCGCAGCATGGTTGAACCGCGCCCGGAGTTCGCTCACTTCGGACTGCAGGCCCTGCACCATGCGGTACAGGGCCTGCACCGCGACCATGGAAACGCCGTTCACGTCGACGAGGTGGATGGAGCGATCGTCCGGACCCAGGCCGAATGCGGCGTGCCAGTCCTGTGCCATCGGGCCGAGGTGCTGGACGTGCTCCTCGCCCCGGTAGCTCCACCTGCTGACCGGCATGGAGGCGATTGCCTGGAGGATGGCGAATCCGTCCGGCTGGGTGAGCGTTGGGTTCGGGTCGTCGCCCGGCGGAATCGGGACATGGAGTGTCGTCTCCGGCCCGGAGGGCCAACTGACCGGGGTGATCCGGCATTTGAGGGCTCGATCGCTCGCCGAGCCTCCGCCGGGGTCGGAACTGCTGGAGTATCCCGAGTCGGACCACGATGATGGTTCCGGGCGCTGTTTTTTCGGCGTCGAGGCCGGCCGCGTCCACGTCGCGATGGTCGCCAGGAGTTCCCTCCCCGCGAGAGTCTCGGGGTGGTCGTCGCCCAGCACCCTCCGGAGCGAGGCGACGGTCTGCTCGCAGAGCCGCTGGGCTGCCCGGGCACCCTTCGTGTCCAGGGTGGCGACGACGACGTTCATGCGGATCCGGAGCGTGTCGGGATGCTCGTCCCCGAGGGCTTGGCTCATCCGTTGGGCGAGATCCTTGAAGACTGGGAGGACAGGCTCCGGTCCCTCGATGACGGCCCGGGCTGCCGCGTGGTTGGACGCCGCCTGCAGTGTCTGGGGGTGCGTGACCCCGAAGCTCAGCTCTGTGCGCGCTGCGACGTCGGAGAGGGCGGTGAGTGCCGTGTCCTGGTCGGACTCCAGGAGACAGAGCGCTTCGACCTCGGCCGCGTGGATGGTCAGGTGATGGTCCCGGCCCAACAGCATCTCGCACTGCCTGTTGATGGCGGCGGCCATCGGCAGCGACCGGTCGACCTCGCCGGCGACACGGGTCCAGTGGGCCAGGGAAATACGAAGACGCAGACTGGCGGGATGAGCGGGACCCAGGACGCTGTCGGCCTGGTCCGCGAGCCCCGCCAGTAGAGCGGATGCCTCCTGGGACCTTCCGGCGCGCCCGGCGGACCAGGCGTAGGCGTGTCCCGCGTCGAGCGAGGCCGGATGGTCGGGCCCGAAGTGCTCGGTCACGGACGGCAGCAGTTCGCCCAACTCGACGTATGCGTGTGTCCAGTTGCCCTTGCGCCCGCCGGAGCGCGCCATGCCCCAGCGTGCGAGGAGCCAGGTGCCCGGGTCCCGGTCCGCGCGGTTCGCCTCCGTGCGGGCCGCTTCGACGTAGAGCCGGTTGGCTTCGTGCCAGCGACCGGTGTAGCCGGTCCACAGCGCTTCCCGGAGGGCGGCCAGTCGGCTGAGGACGTGGTCGTCACCCAGATGCGCCCGGCAGTCGGCGCGCAGGCTCGACGTCAGGGACAGCGCGTCCCGCACCGATCCGGAGTGTCCGGTCCAGAAGGCGAGCGCGTGCCGGGCCGCAAGCGTTTTGGCGCTGGCCTCGCCCAACTCCGCCGTCGCGCCGTCGACAAGCCGCTGGGCGGCCTCCTTCGCCAGCTGGGGTTCGTAGGCCGAGCCGAGGCGCGCCACCGCTTGCGACAGAAGGTCGAGTCGGCTCTGCCCCGGGGGCCAGTCGGTGAACTCCTGCGCCGAGGACTGCGCGAGGACGGCGTCCGCCTGGCCGTCCCAGCTGCCGATCCAACAGCCGGCGGGGATGCTCGGCCGCCGGGCCGCCTTCTGGTCCACCAAGCGCTGCCAGGCACTCTGCCAGGAGCCGTAGTCGATGGTGAGCCTTCTGCCGTTGGCCTCGGCCACGAAGGCGATGCACCGCAGAAGGTTGTCGATGACCTGCCAGTCCCCGTTGCCGACCCGTTCGTCGTTCTCCTTCAGATAGCCGTAGAGGGTGGAACGTCTGATGGCCGGGAAGGACGGTACGTCCCTGCCGGCGGGCGCACGGGGCGGGACCGCGGCGGCCTTCACCATCTGCCCCGGTGTGACACCCCCGTCCCGCATGAGCCCGACCAGCGCCGACCTGAACTGCCGCCACGTCTCCACAGCGTCCTCTCCACGGTGCCGTTCGGAACCGGCGTCCAGGATGTGCGAGCGAGTCCGGCACTGTCCAGGGACGTCCAGAACACCCTCGCCATCCTTCCCGGACGTCTGAGCACCTTCAACCGATGTCCAGGAACTCCGGCCAGGCGTCCGGGAATTGACGGTGGATCACCGTATCGGGGTGCACTCGGAGCAGTCACCTGGTCTGAAACCGACGTGGTCCCGGGAGGTCCTTCATGCCCTTCGTCCCTCAATGGCCGGACGGTTCGACGCCGGTCGGCATCCTGGCCCTCGTCGCGTTCACGGTCCCGGCGCTGCTGAGGCAACTGTTGCTCTTCGTCGGCTTCACATGGTCGCTGCGCGGAACCCGCACCGACGAGGCCCGCGTGTCACTGTTCACCGCGTTCTCGGCGGCACTGACCCCGCGCCGGCACCCGGTCGACGGCGGCCAGGCGGACGCGTTCCCCGGCGAGCAGGCCGGCGGCCGGGAGGGGACGTGGCCGCGCTGAGGGGGTCGGTCGCCCCGAGGTCACCCCTGCCCGGACCTGGCAGAGCGAGGTGTCGTGCCGATACGATCGCGCAAAACATGAGGACTACTCACGTTTAGGGGAGTCGTGTGCGGGAGCCGTGGTGGCACAGGGTCGTGGTCCCTCAGGTCTGCCCATGTCCGCGGCGGGCCACCGTCGACCGGCTCAGCCGAACCGGTCCTCCAGGTAGCAGCGCAGGACGCGCTTGCACTCGGTGATCAGCACGGGATCGCCGTCGGGGTCGTTGCCGAACGCCAGCTTGAGCACGGCGTCGGCGCATTCAAGGGCCACCCGTCCGGCCACGTCGAGGTCCGGCCGGTCCTCGCCCCCGAGCAGGCCACCGGCCGCGGCGCGCAGCCGCTCGGTGACGGCGGTGTTGTTGTCGACCGAGGCGTCGAGGACATGGGCGACTCCGGCGAGACCGACGTCCGCGCGGCCACCCGCACCGAAGTCCACCACCCCGAATCCGGGCACGGACCGCTTCATCGCGACGAATTCGTCGACCGTGAGATCGACCGCCCCGGCCACGCTGTCGGGCGACTCGGCCGCGAACCGCCGTTCGAGCCGCTCGAGATAGAGGTCGAGATTCCGCGCCGCGAGCGCGGCGATCAGGCTCTCCTTGCCGGCGAAGAACTGGTAGAAGGTGCCGATCGGCACGCCCGCCCGGCGCGCGACCTCCTTCGTCGTCAGACCGGGGTAACCGGTCTCGTCCAGGAGCCCCGCGCAGGCGTCCAGAATCCGCCCGAACCGCTCGGCACTGCGCTGCTGCACCGGCATCCGGCGCAGCTTTCCCATCGATCCCGAGTTCGCACTCACGCCTCCATCATGCCGTTTTGCCATGATCACCACCAACTGACATGAGTACTGCTCACCTTCTGAAGGAGACCGCATGACCACCCGTCTGAAGCTCCCCTCGTCGTTCGTCTGGGGCGTGTCCTCGGCGGCCTTCCAGGTCGAAGGGGCGACCGGGGAGGACGGCCGGGGCGCCTCGGTCTGGGACACGTTCACGGCGCGGCCCGGCGTGATCCGTGACGGGCACACCGCCGAAGCGGCCTGCGACCACTACCACCGCTACGCCGAGGACGTCGCGCTGATGGCCGGCCTCGGCCTGACCGGATACCGGTTCTCGATCGCCTGGTCCCGGATCCAGCCGGACGGCCACGGACCGGTCAATCCCAAGGGCGTCGCGTTCTACGACCGGCTGGTCGACGCACTCCTCGAGCACGGGATCGCGCCGACCCCGACCCTGTTCCACTGGGACCTTCCCCAGGCGCTGGAGGACGAGGGCGGCTGGCTGAACCGCGACACCGCCGAACGCTTCGCCGACTACGCCGAGATCATGGCCGACGCGCTCGGCGACCGCGTCAGGCGCTGGATCACCCTCAACGAGCCGTTCGTCCATACGGTCTGGGGCTACGGCACCGGCCAGCACGCGCCCGGCCGGGCCCTCATGTTCGACTGTCTGCCCGCCGCCCACCACCAGTTGCTGGGGCACGGCCTCGCGGCGGCGCGGCTGACCGATGCCGACGAGGTCCTGCTCGCCAACAACTGCACCCCCGTACACGCGGCCACCGAAAGCCCCGAGGATCGCGCGGCCGCCGACGCCTACGACACCCTGCACAACCGCCTCTTCCTCGACCCGGTCCTCCTCGGCCGCTACCCCGACCTGAGCGCGTACGGCGTCCCGGACGATCTCGGCGGCGCCGTCCGTCCCGGCGACCTGGAGATCATCTCCACCCCGCTGAGCGCACTCGGCATCAACTACTACAACCCGTCCCGGATGGCGGCGCCCACGGCCGACCTCGGCCTGCCCTTCGAAGAGGCACCGATCGACGGCGTACCGAAGACCGCGTTCGGCTGGCCGGTCGTCCCCGACGGCCTGCGCGAGCTGCTGGTGCAGCTGCGGCAGCGGTACGGCACGAAACTCCCGCCGGTCTACATCACCGAGAACGGCTGCTCGGTCGCCGACGAGGTGGTGGACGGCCGGGTCGACGACGCCGACCGGATCACCTACCTCGACGGCCACATCCGGGCCATCGCGGACGCCGTCGGGCAAGGCGTCGACGTACGCGGCTACTTCACCTGGACGCTCACCGACAACTTCGAGTGGGCCGAGGGCTACCACCAGCGGTTCGGCCTGGTCCATGTCGACCACGCCACGCAGGTCCGCACCCCCAAGGCCTCCTACGCCTGGTACCGGGACCTGATCGCCACCCAGCGCGGCTGACCCGCACCGCGCGGGTGCGCAGGGTGGCCCAATCGGCCCGATCGACCGGGCCCGGCCGGATCAAGGGAGTTGATCCGGCCGGACCCGGCCGTGGGTGCCGTCACGCCGGCCGTTCAGTCGGCGTAGACGCCCACCTCCCGCAGTGAGTAGCCCCACTGAGTGCCGCGCTCCAGTCCCTTGATGCGTACGTAGCGTGCCTGGGTTCCGGCGAAACGCGCCGTGTCCAGGCCGCCGTCACCGGTATCCGTGGACCACACCGTCCTCCAGTTCGTGCGGTCGTCCGACAGCTCGACGCGGTACGACTTCGCGTACGCCCGCTCCCAGTCGAGGGTGACGCGGCCGACCGGCTGAGTCGATCCGAGGTCGATCCGCAGCCACTGGTCGTCGTTCCACTCGCTGGCCCAGCGGGTGCCGGTGTCGCCGTCGATCGCCCTGCCGGGCTGGAAGCTCTCGATCGGGTTCCACCACTCCGACGAGGACGCCCAGGCGCCCACGGCGTCCGCGGCGAGGTTCTTGCCGGGCTTGTACTTCTCGGTGTTCCCCCAGGTGCGGAGGTAGGACTCGGCGCCCGAGAAGAGGTCGTCGACGACCTTCTGGCCCCCGACGATCCGGATGTCCTCGATCCAGTCCGGGACCATGCCGTAGTGCGCGCCGCCGTCGGTGTTGAAGTCCCAGGTGCGCTCGCCGGTGATCTGCTTGTCGATCAGCGAGCCGCCGTCCGTGCTGCGGAAGGGGTACTTCACCGGGTTCGGGGTGTCCGCGCCGCGCGGGGCCGGCCAGCCGCCGACGCCGTTCATGTCGGTGCCGTAGCCCAGGCCGACGTGGTACTTCTCGCGCAGCGCCTCCTTGCTCCTGGCCTCCCCGGAGAACCCCGCGGAGCCGCTCATGTACTGGGCGGCGAACCCACCGAGCTTGTAGAGGCGTTCGGTCCAGCCCGCGTCCATCCAGCTGTGCGAGGAGATGACGCCCGGGTACGACTCCGACTCCATGATGTCGAAGGCCTGATCCGCGGCCTTGACGCTCATGTGGTCGAGCTCCAGCATCATGTTGCGCTTCATCATGCCGCGCACCGCGTAGGCACCCAGGTCGGTCAGGCCGCGGGTGTTGCACTGCGCGCCCGAGGCGTACGTGGGGACCTCCTCGCCCTTGGGGAGCTCCTTCTCCGCCTGCGGTGCCGGCGCGTTGCCGATGGGGTTGTCGTGCTGCGGGCCGCGGCAGTCCTCCGTCTTCCAGAACGTGCCGGTCGACAGGAACTGGCCGACGTTGATGGCCGTACCGAGGGCACCGGAGTCGAAGCGCACCCCGCACAGGGCGTTGTCGAACTTGTGGCACAGGAACATGCTGCGCACACCCAGCTTGTACAGCTCGTCGAGGCCGCGGTCGATGTCCTCCTTGCTGCACTGCGCCTTGTCCAGGACCTGCTTGCAGCCGAACGGTTCGGAGGTCTCGACTCCCAGGACGACGGCCAGTTTTCCCTGCTTGATGACCTCCCGGGCCTGGGCGCTGTCGGTGACGATCCGGAACCAGCCCTTGCCCGGCCCTCCATACATCTTGTCGATGAAGGCCTGCATGTCGTACGACTTCTGCGCTTCGAGGCGGATGGCCGTCATCTCGTCGCAGCTGCGGTCCTTGAAGAAGTAGACCGAGCAGATCACGCCGTTGGTGACCAGGTCGTTGACCAGCACGCGCTGGCCCGCACGCCAGGCCCGCTCGATTCCCGCGTAGTAGTTCTGCTGGTGGGTCAGCGAATCGTGGGCGGGCCAGTCCTTGAACGTGGGCCACCCGACCGGGTCGTGCCTGCCGTCACCGCCCTTGGTGATCATGTCGAAGATGGCGAGTGAGCCGTCGGGGTAGTGCTCGGGGCAGTCCTTGAGCGCGTCGGCCACGCCCTGTTCCGAGAACGGCTTGCCGCAGATCAGACGGCCGCCGAAGCCCTCGTTGGCCATGATGTGGTCGTGGGCGTCGACGTAGCCTCGTACGTTCCCCTGGGCGTCGGTGCCCTTGAAGGGCTCGCCCGTGACGTTGATCTGGGCGTCGGGGGTGGGGCGCGCGGTCGGATCCCACCAGTTCTGGTCCGCCGCGGAGCTGGGCACCGGGCCGAGCACCAGGGCCATCGCGGTGAGGAGCAGAAGGACCACCGGGAGGGATCTGAGTCTGTGGCGTGGAGGGTGAGCAAGGGTCATCGCCTTGATCCTTAAATGTGAGGGCGACTCATGTTCTACTCAACGGTAGGGGTGAGAGCCCGCAACGCCAACCCCCTGAACGGGGCTGTAGTTTGATCAGGCCGGGCGGCGAAGCCGGTCCGCCAGTCTGGTGGCGTTCATGTACGCGATGGCCTCGATGGAGATCATCGGGTTCACGCCGGACGAGGTGGGGAAGCAGGAGGCGTCGGCGACCACGACGTTGGGCACCTCCCAGGTCGCGCCGTCCGGGTCGGTGGCGCTCGTCCTGCGGGAGCCGCCCATGCGCGCCGTGCCCATGATGTGCAGAGCGGCGATAGCGCAACGGCCCGGCTGGTAACCGGAGTTGCGGCAAGCGGCGGTGAACTCCTCGTAGGAACCGCTCCGGCCGGGCTCGTAGGACGGCCCTGACTGGTGGGCCGAGGAGATGCGGCGCGCTCCCGCGGCGGCCAGGATCCTGGCGGCGCCCTCGACTCCCGCGTGCAGGTGTGCGGCGTCGTGGTCCGAGAGGCGGTAGTGCGGGACCGGTTCGCCGTCGCGTGCGACCTTGACGACGCCGCTGTCGCGGTCGCGGGTGATGACGCCGACTCCCGCGGTGTGGCCCAGGTCCTTGAGGGCGGTGAGGTGGGCGGCCGCACCACGCCAGTTCATGAAGCCCTGAAGGGCGGCGGGATTGCCGGGCCCGGTCTCGTAGATGACCCCGTGGCCGTGTCCGTCGAGATCGCTGTGTTCGCGGGAGTAGCGGGTCTGCAGCCCGCCTTCCCAGGGGCGGATCTCCTCGTCGAAGACGCCCCACACCGCCGTTGCGGGATGCAGGCGCAGGTACCGCCCGATGGCCTGGTCCGTGAAACCGGAGCGACGCAGCAGGGCGGGGGTCTGTACGGCGCCCGCGGCCACGACGACGGCGCGGGCCCGCACCGTGACGGAGTGCCCGGCCGGGGTGACCCCGCGGACGCCGACGGCACGGCCCTGCTTCAACTCGACCGTACGGACAGTGGTGTTGACGACCAGGCGCGCGCCGGCGGCCTCGGCGTCCGCGAGCCAGGTCTTCGTGACGGACTGTTTGGCCCCGAGCCGGCAGCCGTATCCGCAGCGGCCGCAGTCGGTGCCCATGTCGCACCCCACCACGTTGCGCGGCATCGCGTCGACGTGCCAGCCGAGGGCGCGCAGGCCGCGCTCCAGCACGGCGTCGCGGGCCGACGCGGTGCTGTGGTCGTTGTTCACGGACAGCCGGCCCATGACGGCCTCGATCGCCTCCGTGTACTCCTTCTGCGCGAACTGCGGGGCGCCGAGGGCCGCCCACTCGGCGCGGATCCCGTCGGGAGTGGGGAAGGACGTCGTCCAGTTGACGACCGTTCCGCCGCCGAGGCAGGACCCCGCGACGAGTGCGATCTGGCCCTCCGCGGTGGCCGAAGGACCGGACGCGTACAGGTTCTTGAGGCCTGACTGTTCGCCGCCGTCGAAGTCGGCGTCGTCGAAGTACCCGCCGCGTTCCAGCACGACCACGCCGAGACCGGCGCCGGCGAGGACCGCCGCCGCGGTACCTCCTCCGGCGCCGGAGCCGACCACGACGACATCGCAGTCGAGCGTGGTGTCGGCCGCCGGTGACAGCGGTGTGAGATGCGGGCGTGGGGCGTCCGGCCGTTTGCCCAGGGGGCCTGGGTAGCCGATGGCCTCCCAGACCGGTGAGGTGCCGCTCGCCCCCGGGGCGAGCAGGTACGCCGAGGTCGCCAGGGAGCGCAGGGCCTGGAAAAGGACGCGCTTGCGTTCCGATGACGCGTCGCCCATACGGAGCATGAGTTCCTCGCGGGCGCGCGGCGTCAGGTCTGAGAACCGGCGTCCGCCCGCGCCCAGGAACAGTCCCGTCAGCCTCGAATCCCACAGGGAGAGCAAGGTGGCGAGCTGTTTGCGGTCGCGGGCGCGCGGCAGGTCGCGTACGAGGGACTCGGCGACGGATGCCGCCCCGATCGCGCCGGCGGACGGGATCGCCGCACCGTCCCCCGGGGCGAAGGTGTCGCAGATCGCGGTGAGCGCCGCCTGCTGGCGGGGGTCGAGCTGCATGGGACCGTCCTCAGAGATGGGGTTCGGCTAGGGCATGTCCGGCGGATCAGGGTCGGACAGGCCCTAGGACGTTTCGTCGCGCCGGCTCTCGTCCTGGGTGCGCAGCGCGTGCTTGACGACCTTTCCGCCCGCGTTGCGGGGGAGCCCTTCGGTGGTCACGAGGTCCTTGGGCATCTTGAAGGACGCGAGCCTGCCGTCGAGGAATCCGGTGAGCTCCGGCAGGGACAGACCGGCTCCCGGTGCGAGGGTGACGAACGCGACCGGTATCTGGCCCCAGCGCTCGTCGGAGCGGCCGATCACCGCGACCTCCCGCACCGACGGGTGATCGGCGATGGCGTTCTCCAGCTCGGCGCAGTAGATGTTCTCGCCGCCGCTGATGATCATGTCCTTCTTGCGGTCGACCACCCAGACGAAGCCCTCCTCGTCCATCCTGACCAGGTCGCCGGAGTGGAACCAGCCTCCTTCGAAGGCGTCCGCGGTCTCCTGCGGCTTCTGCCAGTACCCCTGGGTCACCGTCGGTCCGCGGTAGACGATCTCGCCGACTTCGCCCAGGGGTACGTCGTTCATGGCCGCGTCGACGATGCGGTACTGGATGGTGGGGATCGGCCGGCCGACCGAGCCGAGCTTGCGCAGGGAGTCCTTCCCCCGCAGGACACAGGTGATCGGCGAGGTCTCGGTCTGGCCGAACACGGCGACGTTCAGGGCGTTCGGGAACGCCTCACCCATGGCGCGCAGCGTCGCGTCGCTCGCGGGCGCGGCGCCCCAGCTGATGACGCGCAGCTTCAAGTCCCGCTTCTCGATGCCGGGTTGGGCGCAGAGAAGGTCCCACTGCTGCGGCACGTTGAACACCACGGTGGCGCCCTCGCGTTCGTACGCGTCGAGGACGGCCCGCGGGTCGAAGGCCCCGAGCGGGTGGATCACGACGGTGCTGCCGACCAGGATGTTCGCGACGATGGAACCCAGGCCCGCGATATGGAAGAAGGGTGCCGTCAGGAAGGCGACGTCGGAGTCGTCGAAGATCTCCATCGCCCGGATGCAGGTGATCGCCTGCACCTGCAGGTTGCGGTGGGACAGCAGCACCCCCTTCGGCTGCCCTGTGGTGCCCGAGGTGTACATGATCAGCGCCGTGGACTCCTCGGCGATGTCGGGCAGCTCGATCGGCTCGTGTGCGGCGACAAGGTCTTCGTACGCGAACTGCCCTTCATAGGCGCTCAGTTGCCCCGCCTCGACCTGCCCCTCGTCCGTGCCGGGCTCGCCGATCACGATGACCGTGCCGATGGCTGCGGCGGCCGGGACGGCACGGAGCAGTGGCAGGAGGCGGGCGTCGACGACTATGGCGGACGGGGTGCAGTCGGCCAGGATGTAGCCGAGTTCGAGGGGCGCGAGCCGGAAGCTGAGCGGGACTGCCATGGCGCCCAGGCTGTTCGCCGCCAGCACGCTCTCCACGAACCACGGATGGTTGAGCGTCAGCATGGCCACCCTGTCGTCCTCGCCGACGCCGCGGGCGGAGAGCGCGGCAGCCAGTCGCAGCGACCGCCGCGAGAGCTCGGCCCAGGTCGTGGTGGCCCCGAGGTGACGCAGCGCGGGCTTGTCGGGTCGCATGGTCGCGTGGGTGGCCACCTGCGCCATCCAGTGGTGCCGGAAGGACCAGGCGGGAGCCGTGACGGTGGACATGCCACTCCTCGGGTTCCGGATGGGGCGGGGTGAGGTGAGGTGGGAAGCGGTGGCCATTATGCCTGCGGCGGCACCGCCCAAGAAGCCCTTTGTTAATGAAAAATCACATGGGATGTGAACGGCGAGTCACGTGAGGACGGAGGCGCGAGACGGGTTCGGGCCGTCCGGCGCCGTGTGATTGACTGGTGGGCATGGTCCTGTCTCTGCGTCCTTCCTCCAGCCGGTGACGGCCGAGTCGATCGCGGCCACGCGCCCGCGCAACCGCAAGCAGCTGATCGTCGGTGCGGCCGGCCGGGTGTTCAGCGAGCGCGGCTACCACGCGGCGTCCATGGAGGAGATCGCGGCCGCCGTGGGCATCACCGCCACGGCCCTCTACCGGCACTTCCCCAACAAGTACGCGCTGTTCGCCGAATGCGCGAACGTCATGGTGGACCGGCTCGTCGCCACGCTCGAAGAGGTGCCGTCCGACGCGGACCTGGCGGAGGTGCTCGGCGCCGTCACCCGGGTCGCCGTGGAGCATCGCGCGTCGGGGGGCCTGTACCGCTGGGAGGCGCGCTACCTCGAAGCCGGGGACCGGCGGCTCCTCAGGGGGAAGTTCGCCCGTGTCGTCGGCCGGGTGACCGAGGTGGTCCGGCGCGAACACCCGCTGCCTGACGCGCAGTTGCGTGCCGTGGCGGCGCTCGGCGTGATCGGCTCCATCACCCAGCATCACAACGCGATCGCCAGGCGGCGACTGGAGGAGGTACTGCTGGCCTCCGCCCTGCGCGTCGCGGCGACCGCGCCCGCGGTGGCCGTACGCGCCCCGCACTCCGTCGAGTTGCCCGCCCGGCCCGTGCCGCGTACGCGACGGGCGGAGATCCTGGCCGCCGCGATCCCGCTGTTCGCCCGGGACGGGTTCGCCAAGGTCACCAACGGGCAGATCGCGGAGGCGGTGGGGCTCGCCCCGTCCGCGCTCTACCGTCACTACGCCACCAAGGTGGACATACTGGTGGCGGCCTGTCTGCAGGCGGCGGGACTCCTCGCGCAGGCCGTGGACCGGAGCCTCGGCGAGGTGACCGACCCGCGCGACGCGGTGGTCGCGCTGGCCGCGGCGTACGTCGGTTACAGCTTCGAGCACACCGCGCTCATCAGCGTCGCCGAAGCCGAGGTCGCCGGCCTGCCGGAGGACCTGCGGCAGCCCCTGATCCTCGCGCAGCGCGAGCACATCGCCGTATGGGAACGGCAACTGCGCCTTGCATGCCCGGAGTTGGACCCACGTCAGGCCCGGGTCCTGCTGCACGCGGGGTTCGGCGTGGTGGTCGAGGCCGGCCGCAGGCTGCACTGGCAGGACACGCCGGAGCATCGGAGCGGAGTCACCACACTGGTCGTTCAGGCGCTGGGTCTGTAGCTGGGGTTCGTAGCGGGGGCTGTAGCTGCGTCCGTAGCTGGGTCTGTAGCTACCTCCGTGGCCACCTCCGTAGCGACGCCCCACGCCGCGGGGCGGGTGCGGGGCGTCGTGCGGGTGGGGTCTCGGCTCAGGCGCCGGGCCTGTTCGCGGCCGGGAGCGTGACCGGGGTCTGCGTGGCGGAGGTGCCGTTGCTGAGGTACAGCATCGCGATGCCGCGCAGGGCCTGGTCGAACAGGTAGCCACTGCCGGGCAGCACACTCGACGTCCCCTCGCGGAAGGCGACGTACAACGGCCATTCGACCCGGATCAGGGCCGCCTGCGCCCAGTCGCGGCGAAGCCCGAGCCAGTCGCCGATCTCGTTGCCGAGCAGATAGCGCACGAACTCGTGGACGAACCCGGTGTCCAGACCCAGGGTGGGGTCGGTGATGTAGCCGAGCAGCGTCTCGGCCAGGCTGGTTCCCTCGTCGGTGGGGGAGAGGTCCGGCCACAGCAGCTGTGTCGCCTGGTCCTGCGCGGCGGCCCAGCTCGCCGGGATGAACTGCTTCTGCACACCGAGCAGATGGAGGGCGACCTGCCAGGCGTGCAGGTCCGCCTCCTGCTCCGCCGCCGAGAGACGGATGCCCCACTTGAGCAGGTTGCTGTGCGCGAACGTGGCCACCGAGTGGAAGGTGCGCAGGATGTCACCGTTGCTGATCGGCTTCGGCTGGTCCGCGGTCGCCATGAAGCGCGCCGAGGTCGGCAGCAGGTTGCGTACCACCGAGTGCACGAGGCGGGTCTTGTTGGCGGTGACGATGAAGTGCCCGGTGGGCTGCCAGGCGGTCTCCGAGTTGAGGTCGTAGCCGAAGGTGAACGTCTTGGCCGCGCGTTCCTTCATGTCGGCGCCGCCCGCGGACCAGTAGACCGCCCTGGCCTCCCGCGGGATCACGGTGCTCATGATCCCGCTGCCCAGGCTCTGGGAGACGAACAGGTACGAGGCCAGACGTTTGTAGTAGCGCTCGGACGCGGCGAGCAGGTCGGCGTCGGCCCACGACGGCAGTCGGTTGACCTGTTGCAGGTAGCTGGTCAGATAGCCCGGCATGCCGGACGGCAGAGGGTCGGAGTTGTCAACCCAGGAACGCCAGGCAGTGTTGACCGCCGGGATCACCCCGTCGGCCAGGAGCCGCGCGGCGACCTGGTCCGGCTCGGGGTCCCAGACCTGGAACGGGTCGGTGACCGCGTCGGTGCCGGCGAGCGAGCCGAGGGACGACCAGGCCCACGCCTTGGGCGCGGACGCCACACTCGCCAGGCCAAGCGCGGCACCCAACGACAGAGCCCTTCTTCTGCTGATATTTCCCATGCACTTACCCACTTCCAAGCAGGTCGGACTGTCCTTGACTCACCTACTCTGCTTGCGAGTTGGACGATCGAGAAGGTAATCAAGGTTGTCCATGGGTGTGATTTTTGATTAACATATCGACGCGTGCCACGGTCGGCAAGGCTTCTGTACGGCCTTCAGTCACTGTCAGGAGTGGTGTCCGGATGACGAGTGCGATCTCCGCCCAGCGGTCCCTCTACGACGACGAGCACGAGCTGCTGCGGGACACGGCCCGCGCGTTCGCCGACAAGCACGCCGCGCCGCACGCGGAGCGGTGGCGGGCCGAGGGCAAGGTCGACCGTGAGCTCTTCCGGGAGGCCGCCCGCGCGGGCATCCTCGGCTTCAGCATCCCCGAGGCGTACGGAGGCGGCGGCGTCACCGACTTCCGCTTCAACGCGGTGATCGGCGAGGAGTTCTCGCGCCATCCCGCATCGGACGGACTCGCGGGGGTGGGCCTGTCCAACGACATCGTCGTGCCCTACTTCACCGACCTGACCGACGACGAGCAGAAGGCCCGCTGGCTGCCCGGGATCGCCACCGGGGAGCTCATCGTCGCGGTCGCGATGACCGAACCCGGCACGGGCAGTGACCTGGCCGGCATCGCCACCACCGCCCTCCTCGACGGCGACGACTACGTGGTCAACGGAAGCAAGGTCTTCATCTCCAACGGCCAGAACGCCGACCTCGTCGTCACCGCGGTACGGACCGGCCCGGACCGGCACGGCGGGATCAGCCTGCTGGTCATCGAGGCCGACCGGCCCGGCTTCTCCCGCGGCCGCAACCTGGAGAAGGTCGGCCTGCACGCCCAGGACACCAGCGAGCTGTACTTCCAGGACGTCCGTGTGCCCGCCACCAACCTGCTCGGCGAGGAAGGCGCGGGCTTCAAGGCCCTGATGCGCAACCTCCCCCAGGAACGCATCTCGATCGCCGCCAACGCCCTGGCCTCCATCGAGGGCGTCCTCGAACGCACCCTGGACTACGTCAAGCAGCGCAAGGCGTTCGGCAAGCCGATCGGCTCCTTCCAGAACACCCGCTTCGAGCTGGCCGACATGGTCACCACCGCCCGCGTGGGCCGTAGCCACCTCGACGACCTGCTCAGGCGGCACTCCCGCGGCGAACTGACGGCCGTGGACGCGGCGGCGGCGAAGTTCTGGGCCACCGAGAGGTACGTGGACATCGTGGGCCGCTGCCTCCAACTCCACGGCGCCTACGGCTACATGCTCGAGTACCGCATCGCCCACGACTACCTCGACTCACGCATCAGCACCATCTACGGCGGCACCACCGAGATCATGAAGGAGATCGTCGGCCGCGACCTCGGCCTGTAGCCCGTCGGAACGAGATGTTCGAGTTGGCGTCCCCCGGCCCCCGGGGGGACGATGGTAGTGAGCCCTTGGGCTCGGGCCGGGACGCGGATCATCAGGTTCAGGTGAGCTTCACCGCATCCTCAGGGGGCGACATGGCCATCTCCGATGAACAGTTGGCGCAGGCCAAGAACATCAGGGTCGAACAGGTACAGCTGCTGCGCAGGAGCCGCGGCGCGACGAACGAGACCCTCCAGGGACTGCCGGACACGGCGATACGGCGGGCGCTGCGCCGGCTGAACTATCCCGATCTGCCCAACGCGCGACGGCTCTTCAGGCTCGAACAGGAGCGTAGCGACGACGGCACCATTCCGGCACACGCCCAGGGAACCGCGCGTGACCGGATGCGCACACTCCTGACGGCCAGAGAGGCCCCGCCCCAGCACACCGCGGGTGTGCCCACCGGTCTGACCGCGGAGGGAATCGCGGGACGCCCGACCCCGACGGCCGGGATGCAGCTCGCCCGATGGGAGTGGCTCGGCCCGGGCAACATCGGCGGCCGCACCCGCGGCATCGTGATCGATCCCCAGGACGCGCGGAAGATCTGGGCCGCGAGCTCCGGCGGCGGGGTGTGGCACAGCAAGGACGGCGGCGGAGCGTGGACTCCCGTCGACGACTTCCTCGGCAACCTGGCCTGCTCCTGCCTGGCCATGGACCCCAGCGACCCGACGACGCTCTACGCCGGCACCGGCGAGGGCTTCTCCAACGCCGACGCCCTGCGTGGCAACGGCGTCTTCCGCACCACTGACGGCGTCAACTGGGAGCCCCTCACCGCCACCCAGACCGACGACTTCCGCGCCGTGACCCGGATCGCGGTCTCCTCCACCGGCGAGGTGGTCCTCGCGGCCACCGCGAGCGGACTGTTCCGCTGCTCCGACGCGGAGCGCAAGACGTGGACACAGGTCCTGGACGTCCCCCTCGGCACCGTCCTGTTCGACCCCACCGACGGCAGCCGGGCCGTCGCCGGCGCGCTGGAGGCCGGTGAGGCCTTCGTCAGCGCGGACGGTGGGCGCACCTGGAAGGCGACGACGCACGGTCCGTGGTCGGGCCGGGTGGAACTCGCCTACGCGGCCAGGAACCCCGACGTCGTCTACGCGTCGGTCCAGATGACCAGCGGCCGCATCTACCGCTCGACGGACGGCGGCGCGACCTATCAGCCCCGTAAGACCCTCGATTCCAGCGGCCATGTGGCCGACTACCTGGGAGACCAGGGCTGGTACGGCAACTCGGTGTGGGCCGGTGATCCGACGGACGAGAACCTCGTCGTGCTCGGCGGCGTCGATCTGTGGCGCAGCACCGACGGCGGCGACCACATCGCCGAGATCAGCACCTGGTGGGACGCCCGGTCGGTGCATGCCGACCACCACGCGATCGTCTCGCACCCCTCCTATGACGGGACCGGCAACCGGACGGTCTTCTTCGGGAACGACGGCGGAGTGTTCAAGGCGGACGACCTGGCACGGACCGGCACCGAGCAGGAACCGCCGTTCGTCAAGGGCTGGACCGAGCTGGACAACAACTACGGTGTCACCCAGTTCTACTCCGGTGCCGGCAACCGGCTCAGCGGAAAGATCGTCGGCGGTGCACAGGACAACGGCACCATCTGCTTCGACCCGGCCCGGGGCACCGAGGGCTGGCAGCAGATCTTCGGCGGCGACGGCGGCTGGTGCGCCGCGGACCCGGCCGACCCCGACGTGTTCTACGGCGAGTACGTCTTCCTGAACATCCATCGCAACACCGACGGCGGCACCAGTGACGACACCGGGGGCGACCGGTACATCAGCGGTCAGTTCTGGAACGGCGACCTCAGGGAGTGGGACTGGAAGCCGCCGCCCTTCCGCATCTCCGACGCCATGACCAACAAGGCGCTCTTCATCGCGCCGTTCATGATGGACCCGAACAACTCGGACCGACTGCTCGCCGGCGGTCTGTCGCTGTGGCGGACGAACAACGCCAAGGAGACCAACACGCCGACGTCGGGGCCCAGTTGGCAGTCCGTCAAACCCAGCGCCGGAGCCAACATCAGCGCGCTCGCGGTGGCACTCGGCAACTCGGACCTGATCTGGGTGGGACACGTCAACGGCATGCTGTTCCGTACCGCCAACGGCACGGCGGCGACGCCGACGTGGAGCACGGTCGGGGCGACCGGACCGAGCCCGCTGCGGCCGCGGCGCTATCTCACCTGCATCACCATCGACCCGGTGGACCCGGACACCGTCTACGTCGCCTTCGGCGGGTTCGAACCGGACAACCTCTGGGTGACCCACAACGGCGGCGCCCAGTGGTCCCAGCTCGCCGAGACCTTGCCGGACGTTCCGATCCGGGCCGTCGCCATCCATCCGCGCCGTACCGAACTGCTCTACTGCGGTACGGAGGTCGGGCTCTTCGCCAGCGAGGACGGCGGAGCGAACTGGTCGGCGACCAACGAGGGGCCCACCAACTGCTCTGTCGACCAGCTGTTCTGGATGGACGAGACCCTCGTCAGCGCCACGCACGGCCGCGGCATGTTCCGGATCGACCTGTCGGCGGTCTGACCCGTCCTCGACCTCGACCTGGCACTCATCGAAGGTGACGGTGATGCTGTGTTTGCCTCAAAGATACGAGACGTGCGTTTGCGGGGACGGATCGAGTCCGTGGCCGCCGGCTTGTGCGGACTGCTCTTCCTGGTGACGCTGATCTGGCCGAACTGGATCGAGGCAGTCTTCGGAGTGGACCCTGACCAGCACAGCGGAGCACTGGAGTGGACCGTCGTCGCCGTGGCGCTGTGCGCCACACTGACGTTCTCCCTGCTAGCCCGCGGCGAATTCCGCAGGGCCCGGACGCTGTCGACCCGGTGACGTCCCCGGAGCACGAGAGGCTCCCTGAGGCGTGTCACTGTCGGAGGTGTCTGGCGGCCCAGCAGAAGAGGCCGGTGACGATGAACTCCAGGCCGAGAAGCACAGCCATACCCGCCGCCGCGGTGGCCAGCTGCAACGTCCAGCTCCAGTCGCTCTCCCACAGGTACCGGACGAGGACCGACAGTCCGAAGGCGCCGGCCATCGCCGAAACCAGGGCCAGCATGGCCGCCCACAGAGTGGTCCGCATGGCGGTCGCCGGATCCCTTCTGACCCTCCACCACCACAGCCACCGCGCCGGGGAGCAGACCAGGCGTGAGGGCCCCGACCACTGCCATGCCTCGACCCGGCGGCCGAACGCCCGCCGGAACATGACCTTGCCGGCCTCGGCCTTGACGCCGCTGTCCGAAGATCCCTTGCCCACGACGATGCCCAGCACCGCCTCCACCATCCGGCCGGCCGTGTGCCGCCCGTTCCTGGTGTCCAGGTAGCGCTGGAACAGCAGCGAGTCGTCGGGCTCCGCCAGCTCGTCGAGATTGCGGCCCATCTGCTCCTTGCCGATCTCGGCCCGGAGGATGGCCTCGTGCAACTCGGTCTCGACGAGCCGCCGTTCCTGGTGGTCCGGGATGAACAGCCGCAGCAGATGGTGGGAGGCGTCGAGCCGCCCCCAGGTGAAGTCGGAGGCACGCCACTCGGGCCTGACGAACGCGCCGAAGTGGTTGAGCCGGATGCCGTAGAGCTTGCGGTCGCCGAGAGGCGCGTACTTGTCCAGCGGGAAGACGGGGCTGTGGTCGTCCGGGCCAAGGCGCAGGAACTCGAACTGCGGAGTGTGCTCCACCAACTCCTCCGGGGAGGAGAACGCCCGCGCCACCACCTCCGCGATGAGACAGAAGCGCAGGATCTCCACTTCCCCGAGGCCCGACACTGCGGGGCCCTTGACCTTGCGCAGGGCGTCCGCGTACGCCTTGACGGCGCTGTGCACCTGCTCGCCCAGCACATCCTCGAGCCCGAGCTGCTCATAGACGGCGTTGAGCAGAGCGACGGGACCCTGCTCCGGGTCGAGCCGGTCGGCCGGGGCTCCGCCGGCCTCCGTCGCGTTGCGGATCAGGGCGAAGACGGTGTCCTGGACCGCCCGCACCGTCCGGACGCAGGAACTCAGCCCGTTCAGCGCGTCGGTGAGGGCGGACTGGTCCCTGCGCCGGGCGTCGGCCACGTCCTCGTCCGGCGCGCACCGCGGGGAATCCTGCCCCGCGGCATTGGCCCTCAGGCGTCGTTCGATGTCGCCGACGAGGGTCCACATCAGGCGTTCGGCCACGCTGACGCCCCACACCCACGGCCGCCACGCCGGGTTCTCCAGGGCGCTCTTGGATTCTGGTACCCAGGAGGGCCGGCGGCCGTGGCGCAGAATGTCGTCGATGTCCTCCGCCTGCGGGATGCCCACCAGGGAACGTACGCCGCGTCCCTCCTCGCGCAGTTGCCGCACCTTCCACACCGCGCCGCTGATCCGGCTCCTGAGGTACTCGGGGAAGAGGGTCTCGGACAGCTTGTGCAGTTCGACGCGGGGGTCCGTTTCAGGCTCGTGGGTCGGCTCGATCTGGCGGACGTAAAGCTCCAGATGCCGGTCGAACGACTGCCGGTTCATCAGAGCGAGGAGTTCGGCCGTCCCGTTGCGGAAGTCGGCCTCCCGCGGGTAGCTGACGGCCGTGCCGAGCACCGACGGCCACTCCGTCGCCTTGCACGGCGGCCTGGTCTCCGTGTGCCGCTCGGCGACTCCGGTGGAGGGCACGATGTAGACGACGATGCGCCGCACGGGCCCGTCCACGCGCCGGTCTCCGATGGCACCCAGGACCGGTTCGAAGGGGGCGTTGTTCAGCAGCCCACCGTCGACGATCCAGCTGGCGCGGTCACGGCCCTGGCTCGGGATCTCCGGGGCCGGCCGCACGCGCTGCCCAAGGAGCGGTGACTCGTCCACCGGCGCGAAAGCCACCGGGAATCCGGCCGAGGCACGCGCGGCGAGCCGGAGCCGGTCCAGGACCTTCTCGTCGAGGAAGTCCCTGCGCGCATGGGTCTCCGGTTTCCACACATCGCACTCGGCACCGGCCTTCCGGAAGACCACGGCACACGGATCGTGCTGGAACTTGTAGATCCGGCGGTGGTCGGCGACCTGGAACTGGCCTCCGAAACCGTCGCGGAGATACTCGGGCAGGCCGTCGAGCGCGGTCGCGGTGACGAAGAGCGTCACCGGCTCGGCGTCGCCCTGGTTCCCGCTCATCCCGTGCAGGATCTTCCCGATCTCGTCCTCGAAGTACCGTCCGTCGAGAACGCTGTTGTACGACGGATGCCCGAGCAGCCGGTCGTCCGTGAGCGCCGCCGCCTCCTGCCAGGTCTTCCGGAGATCAGGCAGTGCCGTACCCCGGCCGATGGCCGCCGCGAGCAGTGATCCGTTCAGCCCGCCCGCGGACGTGCCCGCGATGACATCCACAAGGACCTGTGTGTGCGCCTGCCGCATCACCCGCTGCCACGTCTCGAAGCACGCCTGGTCGGCCGGGGCGACGGACTCCGGCCGACCGGACCGCAGCCCGCGGGACGCCCGCCGCAGCAGGTCGATCTCGTGCGTCACGCCCCCCATCCAGACGGCGAGGCTGACGCCGCCGTTGAGGACCAGTGCGAGACGCGTCTGCTCAGGAGTCGCCATCCACGCACCGTAATCAGACCAGGCCTCCGGCCCCGGAATTGCGCGCGTGCCCGGGCGCCAGGCCACCTGACTGGAGGCACACCGGCGCGCCGTGCGGCCGGTGACCGGGAACCGAGCCGGGGGCGAGGCTCAGCGCACCGGGAAACCGAAGGTGTATCCCTGTTCCTTGAGTTGGGGGAGAACGCGGCGCAGGGCCTCGACGGTCTGGGTGCGGTCGCCGCCCGCGTCGTGGAAGAGGAGCGTCGGCCCGTTGGGCAGCTCCCGCTCGACGGTGGCGACGATGGTGTCCGTACCCGGACGTTCGAAGTCCTTGCTGTCCACGTTCCAGCCCAGCGGGCGCATGCCCCGGGAAGCGGCGAGCTTACGGCTGTAAGGGGTGAAGGCTCCGCCGGGGGCCCGGTAGTACATCGGCCGTACGCCCCCGGAGGCCTTGGTGATCATGCGTTCGGCGTCGAGTATCTGCTGCGACTGGTAGGCCTCGGACTTCTTGTCCATGGTGGTGTCGTGCGACACCGAGTGGTCGCACAACCGGTGCCCCGCCGCGACGACCTTCTTCACGAGGTCCGGGTGTGCCTGGGCCTGCGGGCCCACCATGCAGAAGGTGGCCTTCACTCCGTACTCCCGCAGCACGTCGAGTACTTGAGGGGTCCACCTGGGGTCAGGGCCGTCGTCGATGGTGATGTTGACGCCGCGGGTCCCCGCGTCCGAGGCGTGTGCGATGGTCACCGCGGTCGGTCGCATGTCACCGGCCGGTGTGGCCGGGGCCGCCGCCTCCGGTGACGGACCGTCCGCGGCACCGGCCTGCGCGGTCCACACCGAGGCGCCGGTGGCGAGCAGCGTCACCCCGAGCGCGGCCCCGACCAATGTGCTGTTCCAGCCCCGCCTGCTGCTCCGCCGCCCCATGCCCGTCCCCTTCGCGCAGTGCCTCACCGGCCCCGACCACCTTGCGTTCACAGGGCAGGACGAGACGTTCGGCGCCATGGATGCGTCCGTTACCGATCACGGACAACTCCGGGATGGTTCACGGACAACGCGGGGAAGGTTCACGGACGACTACGGCGGCCCGGCGGCAGAGTGCCGTCTATTCCTGGATCTGCCTCGGATCGATCGGAATCTCCCGTGCCCGGTTCTCGGCGCGCTCCTCGGAGCTCAACTGCCGTGCCACGGTCCCGCAGCAGTGGTCGTACTGGCTCTGCCAGTCCGTCATGAACGTGTCGTAGCTGGACCGGCCGGTCAGCTTCAGGTCCGACTCGTCGTTGTGCCAGACGCCGTTGGTCGTCCAGTTCGAGGAACCGACGAACACGAGTCTGGAGTCGGCCGTACCCGCGTAACCGCCGCTGACCATCATGTACTTGTCGTGCGTGTAGTGCAGGGCGTTGCCGTTCGCGTCGGTGCCGTGGGTGGTGTCGTGCACGTCGATGTTCGGCCGGTTCTTGAGGTAGTTCTGCACGCTGTCGTCGACCTGGCCGGCGGTGATCAGGATGTGGATCTTGACGCCGGTCTGCGCCAGGCTCACCAGCTTCTTCGGCAGTTCCAGATAGTTCCGGTCGCCCGGCTGCCCGTGAGAGGTCCACTCGAACATGGCGATGTTGATCGTGGCCGGCGCCTTGATGTTGTTCAGGAAGTCGACCCAGGTGTCGCTCTTGGTGCGCGCCTTGGGCCACTGGTAGGAGGGCGGGGACAGTGTCGTCCGTGCGGCCGTGGCGCTGGTGGAGTTGTAGTAGTCGGGTGCCAGCGGGCCCGGGCCGTAGATCGCGCCCTTGGACATGGCGGTGAAGTAGCGGACGTAGGAGTTGTACAGGTCGACGTTGCCCTTGACGGTGGCGCTGCTGTTCCACGCGGTGTTGGCCTGGGCGGACGTGGGGTTGGCGCTGCTGACGGTCACCGTCCTGTTCGCCTCGAGCCCGCCGCTGAGCATGTAGTATTTCGCGTGCAGGGACGAGCCGCCGAAGTGGGACAGACAGGCGCCGGGGCACAGCGCGGCGAAGCTGGAGGCCTTCGGGTCGTTGCCCAGCTCGGTGACCAGCGACTGCCAGATCGCGTTGTCGCTGTGAGCGTCCATCAGCGCCTTGACGATGACGCCGCGCTGGTGCGCGGCGATCAGGGCGTTGGCGAAGTCCGGACCCGGCTGTGCGGAGCTGATCGAGTACATGGCGACGCGGATGGTCTGCCCGCAGCTTGCGCTGTTGATCGAGTCGATGATCGGGCCCATGATCTTCATCTGGGCCGCGGGGTCCTCCGGATTGTTGAAGCGCGGGCCCGGGCTGGAGGTGAACGTCCGGGACTCGCAGCTGAGTGGGGGCTTGGCCTTCTTGACCGCTGCGTGCGCCGGGGTCATCGACAGCGCGGTGACGACCAGTGCGGTGGTCAACGTGAACGTTCGCTTCATGGGCGGCCTTTCGCTGGGCTGCTGATGACGAGGAGCCGGGCTGCTGCAAGAGCCCGCAGGGCGATGCCGCCGTCTGCGGAATCTACTACTGTTTCACCGAATCTTCCCATAATCGCGTGAAGTCCCTGCATGGCGCATCGATGTGTCCGATGCCAAGCCTGCGGCGAACTCCCGAATCCCAACAGACCGCCTACGTCGGCGCGTTCAAGCACCGGCAGAACCTCGTGACCGCCGTTGCTCATCGAACCGAACTCAACTGCCCAGGGTGGGCCGGCCGGTTGCGTCCCGACCGTCGCCGACGGTCAGCGGCGTTGCGCCATCGCACCAGAGACAGCGAGGCCGGTCTCGCTGCCTTCCGGCTTCCTCTCGTCCGTGGACGCCTGCTCAGCGGGAGCCTTTTGGCCGCTGTCCTTCGGGATCAGCCATCGAGGGAAGCGCGGTTCGACGAGCGGCCTGGTCAGCCTGCGAACCGGCGGTGTGGACAGCAGGAACACGGCGGTGATCGCACACAGGCTCAGGAGCGCCTCGCCCGGCAACCCGTGGGCCTGCAGAGGCGGGAAGGCGCCCGCCCCCTCGCCCAGGCGGATCAGCAGGCCGTGCAGCAGATACGGATAGAGCGTGACCGCACCCAACGTGGTGAAGAACGTCCTGCGATGCGGCACGAGCGCGAAGAAGGCCGCGACCAGAACCGCACTCACGGCGAACAGGACAAGCCGCACCGCGAGGTATGTGCCCGGCGAGACGCCCAACTCGCCGTAGCCGACGAACATGGACAGCCAGTTGTCGTCCGGGCCGGGCGCGAGGACGTACGCGACCGCGAGGGCGACCAGGATCGCGGGCAGCGCGCAGACGCGGGCGGTCCTGGTGCGCAGGAGCGCGAAGTGCTCGGGGCGCATCCGCAGCCCGAGCACGAACCACGGCAGAAACATCAGCACCCTCGGCAGCGCCAGGTCGTAGCTCATCTTGGTCATGCCGGCGGCGAGCGAGATCACCACGGCGACGGCGACAGGGAAGCGCACGGCCTTCCACATCGGCGCGGTCAGCCGCCACACGAACAGGGCGATCAGGAACCAGAGCAGATAGAGCGGCGCCGTGGGGGTGATCGAGAACGGGGTGCCGCGGACCTCCGCGTACACGGCACAGTAGATCGTCTCGAAGATCAGGTAGGGGGCGAGAACACCTGATGTCAGTCTGCGCACCTGGCCGGGCCGGAAGCTGAAGCTCCGGGAAAAGTATCCGGAGAGCAGGACGAACGCCGGCATGTGAAAGCCGTACACAACCGTGTGCAGGGCGCGCAGTGCGTCCGTGCCGGCGATCTGGTCCCAGCTGTGCCCCAGGGCGACCAGGACGACCAGCAGGAACTTGGCATTGTCGAAAAATGGATCACGGTCCGACGCGGCACTCATCGATCTGACGGTACGGGTGCGTGGCCCACAAGGAAAATCGGTGCCCGTCCGCGGGCGCGTCGCGGTCACACGGACCGCTCCCGCCCGGCGCCGGTCCCGGTTCCCGCCGGGTCAGTAGAGCTCGGGGCGGGTGTCGGTCCAGAGGGCGGAGCTGTGGGTGTCGGCGTCGGCGATCCCCGCGGCGAGGTCGACGGTGCACGTCACGACGTTCGGCCCGCCGGCGTCGTGGCGGGGTGCCTCGCAGACCACGGTGCCGTCGGGCGCGATCACCCTGCTGCGCCCGAACATGGCGGCGTCGCCCTCGCCACCGGCCTGGTTGACGGTGATCCACCACTGGCCGTTGGCGAGGGCGTTCGCCGGGTGGAGCAGGTCCCACCAGCGCTCGGCGCCGGCCTCGTAGGCGGCAGGCATCACGACGACGCGGGCGCCGCGCTCGCGCAGCGCCCGCGCGTACCCGGCGTGGTCGCCGTCGAAGCAGGTCGCCATGCCGATCCGGCCGAAGCGATCCGTGTCGACGACGGAGGCCTCGTCGCCGGCGGCGAAGACGGCGTCCTCGGCGGTCGGGCGGTAGAGGTGGGCCTTGCGGTGGCGGCCTGCCACGGCGCCGTCGGGGCCGTACACCACCGTGGTGTTGTACGTCACCCCGTCGGCCAGCTCCGGGACCGAACCCGCGAACAGCCAGATCCCGTACGTGCGCGCGGCCTCGGCGAGCCGGTCGCTGCGCGGCCCGGGGACCGGCTCGGCCGCCGCGGCCACGATCGCGCCGAGCCGCGGGGCGTCGTACCCGCTCGCCCACAACTCGGGCAGGACCACAAGGTCGGCGCCCTGGCCGGCGGCCTCGGCGACCAGTGCGAGCGCGGTATCGAGGTTGGCGGCGGGGTCGCCGGGCACGGCGTGCCACTGGACCAACCCGATGGTGACGCGGTCCTGCATGAGACGTGCTCCTCACAGATGTGGGTGAACGGCCTCATCAAGGGGTCTCGGCGAAGGTGATGTCAATGCGCCCGAACATCTGATTTGGCGATGCAGTGCAACGAAAACCGCTGTTGGTCGGCGACCGGCGCGCGGGCCTACCGTGACCGGCATCACGACTGCGGCGCCGACCGCCGGAGCCGGCAGGCCTGAAGGGAAATTCCCATGCAGCACGACGCAGCCGAGACCACGCAGGCGGCCGAGACCACGATGCCGGTCGAGACCACGACGGCGGTCGAGACCACGACGGGGGTCGAGACCACGCTGGGGGTCGAGAAGCGCACCATCGACCACATCCCCGTGACCGAGCGGCACGGGCGCGCCCGCGACCTGTTCACCATCTGGTTCGGCTCCAACATCATGCTGCTCACCGTGGCCACCGGCGTGGTCGCGACGGCCGTCTACGGAATGCCCGTCTGGGCCGCGCTCATCGCCCTCGTCGTCGGCCACGCCGTCGGCGGCGTGGTGATGGCGCTGCACGCCGCACAGGGCCCACAGATGGGCGTCCCGCAGATGCTGCAGACGCGCGCGCAGTTCGGCTCGTACGGGAGCCTGCTCGTCGTCATCCTCGTGATCTTCATGTACGTCGGCTTCTTCGCCTCCAACATGGTCCTCGGCGGCCAGGCGGTCTCCAGCCTGTTCGGGATCGACGAGACCTTCGCGATCATCCTGATCGGACTGGTCAGCGTCGTCGGCGCGATCGTCGGCTACCGGATGATCCACGCGCTGACGGGCCTGATGAGCCTCGTCTCCGGCGTGGTGATGGTCCTCGCCTTCGTCTGGATGCTCGGCGTCCACCACCTGCCCACCGGCGCGCTGCACACCGGCGGCGCCACCGTGGCCGGCTTCATGGGCACGGTCTCGCTGGCCGCGCTCTGGCAGATCGCCTACGCGCCGTACGTCTCCGACTACACCCGCTACATGCCCCGCGACACGGGCGTGCGCCCCGCGTTCTGGGCGACGTACGCCGGCGCGGTGCTCGGCTCGCTGTTCCCGATGATCCTCGGCGTCCTCGTCGGCGCCGCGCTGCCCAAGGCCGACACGGTCTCCGGCCTGCAGGAGCTGACCCACGGCGTCGGCGGCGTCGTCATCGCGGTCTTCGGTATCGGCATCGCGTGCACCAACGCGATGAACCTCTACTGCGGCGCGCTGTCCACCATCACGGTCGGCCAGACGATCTTCCCGAAGTGGGTGCCCGGCGCCTCGGCCCGCGCGGTGGTCTCCGCCGTCCTCTTCGCCGGCGCGCTCGTCATGGCGCTGGCCGGCAAGGACAACTTCCTCGTCAACTTCACCAACTTCATGCTCCTGCTGCTCTGCGTGCTCGTGCCGTGGACAGCCGTCAACCTGGTCGACTACTACGCGCTCAAGCACGGCGAGTACGACATCGACTCCCTGTTCGAGCGGGACGGCGGCCGCTACGGCAAGTTCAACCTCATCGCGGTCGCCTGCTATGTCCTCGGCATCCTCGTCCAGATCCCCTTCCTGAGCACCGCGATGTACACCGGTCCGATGGCCGAGAAGCTCGGCGGCGTCGACATCTCCTGGATCATCGGACTCGCGGTGATCTGCCCGCTCTACCTGTTCCTGATGAAGCGCTTCGCCCGCTTCGCCGGCCACAGCCCGGTGGTGGCGGAGGCGGCCACGGAAGGTGTCGCGTGATGGCCGACGCCACGGCCTTCGACTACCTGATCGTCGGCGGTGGTACGTCGGGCAGCCTGCTCGCCGCGCGCCTGAGCGAGGACGCCGACGTCACCGTCGCGCTCCTCGAATGGGGCCCCGACGACGAGCACGAGCCGCGCGCCCGTGAGCTGCGGCGCTGGGCGGAGATGCTCGAGGGCGAGTACGACCTCGACTACCGCAGCGTCCCGCAGGAGCGCGGGAACTCGGCGATCCGCCAGGCCCGGCTGCGGATTCTCGGCGGCTGCTCCGACGGCAACACGATGATCTCCTGGCGCACCCTGGCCGCCGACCTCGACGAGTGGGTCGAGCGCGGCGCCGCCGGCTGGGAGCCGGCCGTCGTGCAGCCGTACTACGACCGGCTCCCGACGCCGATCCAGCCCGTCGCGACCGCGGACCGCAACCCGATGGTCGCCGACATGGTGGCCGCCGCGGCGACCGCGCTCGACGTACCCGTGCAGGACGCGTGGAACGACGGCCGCCTTGACGAACGCGCCGAGGGCGCCGGCTTCTTCGAGGTCGGCTACACGCCGCAGGGCAACGTCCGTTCGTCGACGTCCATCCACTACCTGCACCCGGCGCGCGCCACGCGCGCCAACCT
The DNA here is from genome assembly GCF_004005495.1 of Streptomyces antnestii. Taxonomy (GTDB): domain Bacteria; phylum Actinomycetota; class Actinomycetes; order Streptomycetales; family Streptomycetaceae; genus Streptomyces; species Streptomyces antnestii. The sequence goes on along the minus strand of NZ_RZYA01000008.1, from coordinate 61,885 downwards.
CAGCGTCGTGCTCGGCGCCCGCGTGGAGCGCGTCGAGGTCGTCGACGGCCGCGCGACCGGGGTGCTCGCGCGCGTCGTGGGAGAGCAGGTCCGGTTCGCCGCGCGCCGCGAGGTGATCCTCTGCTGCGGCGCGATCGACACGCCGCGCCTGCTGCAGCTGTCCGGCATCGGACCGCGCGCCGTCCTGGAGGACGCGGGCGTCCCCGTCGTCGTCGACCTGCCCGGCGTGGGGGAGAACCTCATGGACCACGCCGAGGGGCTCGTCGTCTGGGAGTTGCGGACCTCGCCACCGGCCACGTGTGCGAGCGGCTGGGACGCCGGCGCCCTGGTGAGCCTCGCCGAGCCGCACGACCGGCCCGACGTCCTGATGCATTTCCCGGTGGAGCCCTGGGCCGTCCACGCCGAGGCGTACGGCGCCCGGCTGCCGGAGCGCATCGTGTCCATCGCGCCCAACGTGGCCCGGCCGGCCTCGCGCGGCCGCGTGTGGATCACCTCGGCCGACCCCGAGGCGGCGCCCTCGATCGACTACCGCTACTTCACCGACCTCGAGGGCCGGGACGAGGCGGTGCTCGTCGCGGGCGTCCGGCTGGCCCGGCGCATCGCGGAGGCGGAGCCTTTCGCGTCGTGGCTCGTACGGGAGGTCTTCCCCGGCCCGGACATCCAGACGGACGAGCAGATCAGCAAGGTCGCGCGGGCGACCCATCAGACGGTCTACCACGTCAGTGGCACCTGCAGGATCGGCGCGGACGACGACCAACTCGCCGTACTGACACCGGAACTCGCGGTCCGAGGCGTCGACGGACTGAGTGTCGTGGACGCCTCGGTGTTCCCCCAGCTCGTGGCCACCAACCCGGTGGTCACGATCATGATGGTCGCCGAGCGCGCCGCGGACCTGATCAGGAGCCGCTGAGCACCTCGGCGAGCTGGGCCCGTTTTGAACGCGTTCAAGTAGGGCGTACGCTCCTGCCATGAGCGACAGTGGTGACAGAGCCGCCCTTCTCAAGGGCATCCGTGCGTGGCTGGTCCTCTTCGTCGTCTGCCTCGTGCTGAGCGGGGCGACTGCCTTTCCTCTGGTGCACGAACTGCACTGGACCGAGGACCTGTTGAGGTCCTTGTCCGTGCCGGAGCATCTGCCCGCGCTCATGGCCTGGATCGAGCGCGTACGGCAGGGGCTCGACGTCGCCGACGCGAGGTACCCCTTCCTGCTGTACGGCACGGACTGGCTGGCGTTCGCGCACCTAGTGATCGCCGTCGCCTTCTACGGGCCCTACCGCGACCCGGTCCGCAACATCTGGGTCGTCGAGTTCGCGATGATCGCCTGCGCCGGCATCGTCCCGCTCGCCCTGATCTGCGGACCGCTCCGCGGCATCCCCTTCTGGTGGTCGGTCATCGACATGTCCTTCGGGGCCTTCGGGGTGATCCCCCTGTACGTCGTCCGCAGGAAGATCAAGCGGCTGGAGGCCCTCACCTCGCCGGTGCCGCTCGCCATGGCTACTTGAGCGCCGCCGGTGCCGGGAACTTCTGGCCCGGAGACGGGCCAGGACCGGACTGACGGGCCGCGTCAGGGGCATCCTCGTCGCCCGGCTGTCCGAACCCGGCCCGGGACGGGAGTCGCGCCTTCAGCGATTCGCGGAGTTGTCCTCCTCGAGGATCTCGCCCGTGTGGGCGTTGAGCTCGATCCACCACACGACCCCGGCGGCGTCCTCGACCTCTACGGCGAACCGGTAGCGGCCGGGCGCGGTCTCGTCCTCGCCGTACTCGAACCCGAGGACGTCCTTTCTCGCCGGGTGCCGCGCGGCGGCGATCCGCTCGAGTTCGTCGCGCGGCATGACCTTGCCTGCTTCGACGATGTGCCGCGCCTGTTCGCTGTCGATGCGTCTCATGCCGCCACGGTATGGCGGCGCCCCTTCCCCGGCGACCGGTGCGCGCCCCTTGGCTTACGGGGTGGGGGTGCCGGGCGTGACGGAGCAGGCCGCGAAGCGTTGAACCCAGCGGTCGTGGTGCCGACGGAGAGTGTCCAACGACATTGGACGCCAGTCCCTCGTAGCACCTGATGGCAAGCCGTTCAACTGTGTTTGCTCAACCGCCTTGCCGACAGGGAGAATCGATCTCGTGGCCAACGCACTGCAGGAATTGGTGAAGAGCCGACTGGAGCAGCAGGGCTGGTCCTACGGTGACGTGGCCCGGCGCGGCGGCATCCCGCGATCCACCGTCCACCACCTCGCGACCGTCGCACAGGTGGCCCGTATGCCACAGCAAGCCACCCTCGAAGGCCTCGCCCGAGGACTGGAACTCCCCCTGGACTCCGTACGCAGAGCCGCCGCCGAAGCCTGCGGCATCCACCTCTACTTCGAAGACCCCGCCGACACCACGTCCGACCCGGAGATCGCCACCCTCATCGCCAGCGTCCAACGCCTCTCCGAAGCCGACCGCCGCCACGTCACCGCACTCGTCGAATCCCTCCTCCGCAGCACCCCCGACGGCCCCGGCTAGGGGCTTCCGTGCGCGGACGTTCCTTGTGCGGCGAAAGCGTCAGATCGCCGTAAAAATCCTTCCATCGCGGCTATCCTCTCGTCGCACGGGCCGCGTCGAACCGCCCGAAGCCTCCGGGGAGAGGGGGGTCCACGTGCTTGTCGTCCATGGGGTGTCCGCGACCGCCGTCGTGCGGGGCAGGACGGGAGAGCCGGTCGTCCTGCTCTCCGGTGAACTCCCCGAGGCGCTCACCCCCGCAGCCCTCGACGTGCTGTTGAACCTGGCCGCCGCGGTCCTCGACGCGCAGGAACTGCGGCTGTTCCGGAGGTGCCTGTCCGCGCTGCGCTGTGGCGAGAAACTCGACGAGCGCCGGATCGAAGTGAGCGGAGCGGTCCTGACCGTCTACCGGAGTTGATCCCGGACACGGCCGCGGGGCTTCCGGGAGTTGCCTCCCGGAAGCCCCGCATCGGGTGCGCCCCGCGTCGGATGCGCCCACATCGGGTGCCGCCCGATCAGACCGGATCAGAAGTCGCGGTCACAGTTCCTGTAGTCGTCGTAGCCGTTGTGGTCGTCGTAGTCACGGTAGTTGGCGTGGCGGTAGCCCCTCCAGCCCCAGCGGTAGCCGCAGTTGTCGTCCCACCGGCTCCAGTAGTGCCCGCGGTGGTGCCGGTGGTACCGGTAGTCCCCGCACCAGCCGTCGTTGTGGAGGGCCGGCTTGTGCATGAGCCGGTGGGCCTGGATCGGGGCGGCCGTCGCGGTGGAGGCCATGGCCGTGCCGGTCAGGGGGATGGCGACCGCTGCGACGGTCAGGGCGGCCGTCGCGGTGGCGCGTGCGAGTTTTCTCATCGCGTTTCTCCTTGATTCGATGAATTGCCGGATGGCGTGCCAGACATTACTCGGCAATGGCTCATTGCTCATTCATCGAACCGGCTGTGGGCGACTTACTGGACCAGCATCGGCGGAGGGTTCTGTGGCGCCCGAATCATGCTCTGACCTTTGCTTACCTGGCAATTCCGGGCTCGCTCCCGCAGCGGCCGGAAACACTCTTCAGGGTGAAGCAACTCCGGTATGTCGTAGTCGTGTTGCGGGTCGCCGTGATTTATCAAAAACAAATCCGGGCCGCCCCGGGTAATGCGTTGAAGAATTCTCTGCCGTTTTCGTGAGTGGGAGTTCTGTCCTGCGGAAACGGAAATCTGGCGCGGTGTATTCGCCCCGTGTTGTGCGCAGTCAGTTCGGCGCGGCCGGCTTCGGTGGACGGCCGGTTTCGGTAGACGTTCAGCTTCGGTAGACGGTCAGGACGGCTCCGCTGACCTCGATCCGGCGTTCGTCGAGTTTCTCGCCGCAGCGCAGCGCGGACAGGCACTTCCGGAACAGCCGCAGCTCCTGCGCGTCGAGGACGGCGGCGGCCAGGTTCAGAAGTTCGGCGAGGGCGGCCGGGGTGAGTGCCTCGGGGAGTTCGCCGGAGAGCAGGACGACCGGTTCTCCCGTTCTGTCGCGCACGACGGCGGTCGCGGGCACTCCTTGGACGACAAGCACGTGCGCCCCTCTCGCAGAGGTTTCGGGCGGTTCACCCGTCCTGGGGGTCGAGAGGATAGTCATGGGGGAGCCGTACAACATGGGCCGAACGGCCCTGAGTTGAGCCATTCGGGTGGGAACGCGAAGCGTGTCGGGCGGAGTTCGCGTCCGGCCGTTCGCGCTCCCACCTGCCGTTTCCCCCGTTGGGCGACATGTCCGGTGGCGGGCGATGTGCGTGAAGTGGTTGTCCGAGGTTCTTGGACGGTCTACTGTCCAACCTCGTCAGACAGATCGTCCGGCATGAATGGACGTCCGGGATCGGACGTGACCGTCCATGCCCATTCAGTAAAGGAACCACCATGCTCGGCATGCGTGAGCTGGACGCGGAATCCGCAGAGCTGCTGCCCGGCCGTGAGGCTCTGGGCCGGCTGAAGTTCAGCTTCGTCAAGACGACCAACGTGACGCGGCACGTCGCGTACGTCCAGGCCCAGAACAACTCGCTCGCGGCGAACGTCTGCTCGCCCGAGGCCATCGCCGCCTCCGAGGCCAACCAGACCATCAACGTCTCTCAGTAACCGACCCATCATCCCGAAAGAGGTTTCACCATGAACAACGAACAGCTCAACGAGGAGTCCGCGGAACTGCTGCCCGGCCGTGAGGCTCTGGGCCGGCTGAAGTTCAGCTTCGTCAAGACCACCAATGTGACGCGGCACGTCGCCTACGTCGACGCCCACAACAGCTCGGTGGCGGCGAACATCGACTCCCCGGAGGCCATCGCCGCCTCCGAGGCCAACCAGACCATCAACATCCACCAGTAACGGCACCCGACGCGTGCGGACCGTGTTCGAGGCGAGCGACGCGGTCCGCACCGGGGAGGGAGGGCAGGACGATGGCCGACGGCCAGGGGGCCCATGACCCCGCTCCTATGGGGACGGCGGTCCGGGACACCGACAGCACGTTGCCCGGGGACGTGGACGAGAAACCGCTCTTCCCCGTCCCGCGAATCGGCGCGGGGCTTCAACGCCTGGGCGAGTACCAGGGATCCGGTTTCACGGAACGCAAGTATCTGGTCCGCCGCGCGGACGGACAGGTGGTCCAGCTCTCCCGGCTGCTCTATCTCGTGATCGAAGCCATCGACGGTGTACGCGACACCGAGGGCATCTCCCACCGGGTCAGCGGCCGCTTCGGGCGCGAGCTCAGCGCGGACAACATCCATTACCTCGTGGAGCAGAAGCTCGAACCGCTCGGCCTCACCGTCCCGTTCGGGCAGGTGGACGAGCAGGTCGTCGCCGTTCCCCGGTCCGATCTCCTCCTGGTCCTCAAGGGTCACCGGGTGATCTTCCGCGAACGGCAGGTCGCCCGTATCGCCACGGCACTGGCCTGGCTGCACCGGCCCCCGGTGGTGGCCCTGGTGCTCGCGGCGGTCACAGTGCTGGACGTCTGGCTGTTCGGCTACCACGGCGCGATGCAACCGGTGCTCCAGGTGCTGGAGCAACCCGTCCTGATGCTGGCCGTCTTCGCGCTGATCGTGGCCTCGCTCGTGTTCCACGAGTTCGGCCACGCCTCGGCCTGCCGGTACGGGGGCGCGCGCCCCGGAAGCATCGGGTGCGGCCTCTTCCTGATCTGGCCCTCGATGTACACCGACGTCACCGACGTCTACCGCATCAACCGGGCCGGCCGGATCCGCACCGACCTGGGCGGCGTCTACTTCAACGTCGTCTTCGTGCTGGGCCTTGCCGGCGCCTACCTCCTCACCGGCCAGCCCTTCTTCCTCGGCGCGGTCTACCTCGTGCACTTCGAGATCCTCGAACAGCTGATGCCGGCGGTCCGCCTTGACGGCTACTACATCCTCGGTGACCTCGCGGGGATCCCCGACCTCTACGGCAAGATCAGACCCATCCTCCTGAGCATGCTGCCGGGCCGGCCGCTCCCCCCGGAGGTGGCCGACCTCAAGCGCTCCGCACGGGTCATCGTGACCGGCTGGGTGCTGACCATGGTGCCGCTGATCCTCGGCGAGCTCGGTTACGTCCTGTGGAACCTTCCGCGCCTGCTCGCCACCGGGCTGCGTTCGCTGACGGAGCAGGCGACCGGAACCTGGTCCGCCTTCGCCGACGGGCAGATCGCGGCCGGACTCGTCGGCGTCGTCGGCGGGTTCATGATCCTTTGCCCCTTGGCCGGCGCGGGGTATCTCACCGTGCGCCTGACCGGGCGCCTCGTCCGGGCGACCCTCCGCGCCACCGAGGGAAACCTCCGGCTGCGGCTGGTCATCTGCGCCGGTGTACTGGCCGCGGCCACCGCGCTCGGCGCGGCATGGGCGGGCGGAATGACGCCCAAGCCGCTGCCGCCGCAGCCGCCCATCGTCCCCATTCTCCAGCCCGGTGTGCCCACGCTCCGCGCGGCGGCATCGCCGTCGGCCTCGGACGAGGCGCCGCGCGACGACGTCCGGCCGGACTCGCCCGACCTCACCGGCCCGTCGCCGGAGGCGAGCCTGCTCTCGCCGACGCCCGACGCCAGCCCGTCCGGCGAGGCCGGCACGGCGAGCGCTTCCCCCTCGGCCGAGGGGGAGACCAAGGCGGCGGCCCCGACACCCAGGCCGGCGACTTCGAGCACGGCCCCGAGCCGCAGTCCTGGTCCGACGCCGTCCGGTCCCAGCCCCCCGGCCGGTACGCCGAGCGCCTCACCGTCGGCCCAGCCCTCGACGAGCCCCACCTCGCCACAGCCCACGGAGAGCTTCCCCGACCCCTACGCCTGGTGAATCCCGCACCCGAACCCGCACCCGTACCCATGCCCGTACAACAAGGAGAACTTCAGTGAGCCACCGAAAGCCACGCACCGGCACAGTCGGCCGGACGGCCGTACGCCTGGGCCTGCTGACCACCGTCTGCCTGACCGGACTCGCCACCATGACCCCAGCGGGTGCGGTGACCGGATCCCGCATCACCGGCGGCGTCGGCATCGCCGTGGACGAGGCGCGGTCCCTGGCCAACCCCAGGCACCGCGTCGACCACGACGAGGAGTTCACGATCCATCAGCTCGGCACGGTCGTGGGCGCCGGCGTACGCAACCGGGCGATCGCCCGCTCCGTCGGCTGTTCGATCGACGCGCCCTGCCGGTCGATCGCGCTGTCCTTCCAGGTCGTCACCACGAACGGGGTCGCCGGCCTCAACGCCTCGAACACGAGCAAGGCCGTCAACGACCACTGCGAGGGGTGCGAGACCTTCGCCGGCGCCTACCAGTTCATCGTCTCGACCCCGTTCCGGTTCACGCTGAGCCCCTCGACCAGGGACCAACTCGCCGGGTACGAAGGGCGGCTGGCCGCGCTGGAACGCAGTGGCGAGCCGATCGACGTCGTCAAGGGCCACGCCGACGCCCTGGCCGCCGAGGTCGTGAGCCTCCTCCGGCAGGGGGTGGCGGCCGCGCCGCATGGCGAGACCGTCGACCCGCTGGGCTCGCGGCCCACGGTCACCCTCCGGCGCCACATCGACTAGCCCCCTCCGGCGCTCCGTACCCACGGAGAGCCCACCGCCTCCCCGGGCCCGGGCCCACTCTCCCGGGCCCGGGGGCCGACCTTCCCAGGGACGACGCCCATGCGACCCATGCGATACCCGCCCGAACTGCGCCGCAAGGCCCTGGACCTGCTCGCCGACGGCGAGCCCGTGAAGAAGGTCGCCGTCGCTCTCGGCCTCAGCGACCAGACGGTCTACCAGTGGCGGCGCCGGCATCTGCCGCACCTCAGCAGAGGCGGGCGGCCCGAGCCTTCCACGGGGTTGGACCCCAGGGCCGCACGCCGGCGTATCGCCGAACTGGAGTCCGAGCTCGCCGTCCTGCGGCGCGCGATCGAGCTCCTGCGCGATGTGGTGTCCCCAAAAGGCGATTCGAGGCCGTGCACGTGATGGCCGGCGAAGGACTGCCCGTGCGGACCGCCACCCAGGCGCTCGGGGTGACCGAGTCCGGCTACTTCACCTGGCGCACCCGGCGTCCGTCCGCCCGGTCGATCCGTCACACCTGGCTCACCGAACTCATCATCACCCTCCACGCCGCCTCCGGCGCCACCCATGGATACCGGCGCATCCACAGCGAACTCACCGGGACGTACGGGATCGCCGTCAGTCACGGGACGGTGGAACTACTCATGCGCAGGGCCGGTATCCAGGGCCGCACCGGTGACGGCACCCCTTCCTGAGAGGAACCGGAACATGGCCCTGGAACACCCCGCACACCCCACGCCCCCACTGCCCATCTCCGCGCTGCTGCGCCCCCACATGCGCACGGAGGGCGACCTGCCGGCCACGCAGGCGCACCAGGTGATGCTGCACTGTGCCCTCGACGCGGCCTGTGTCACGGTACGGACGACCGACCTCCGCGCCGTCACCCGGATCGCCGAGCTCGACTACCAGACGGTGGCCGCGGTGATCAGATGGCTGCGGATCCTCGGTGACGGGCGGTGAACGCCCCGACACCCCACATCAGTCACCGGATCCCGAGCCGGAGTCTGTCCGGGCGTCGCCGTCGGGGGTGCTGCGGAGGAGGGATTCGACGAGTGCGGTGACGTGGCGGCGGTCGGCTTCGGAGAGGCGTTGGACGCTGGCGATGAGGGTGGCGATCTCCGGGTCGGAGGCGGTGTCGGCGGGGTCTTCGAAGTAGAGGTGGATGCCGCAGGCTTCGGCGGCGGCTCTGCGTACGGAGTCCAGGGGGAGTTCCAGTCCTCGGGCGAGGCCTTCGAGGGTGGCTTGCTGTGGCATACGGGCCACCTGTGCGACGGTCGCGAGGTGGTGGACGGTGGATCGCGGGATGCCGCCGCGCCGGGCCACGTCACCGTAGGACCAGCCCTGCTGCTCCAGCCGGCTCTTCACCAATTCCTGCAGTGCGTTGGCCACGAGATCCATTCCCCCTGCTAGCGACAAGCTGACGCGTCCGGGCGAGATCGAGTCTATGTCGGTGCGTGCGGGGACGATCACGCGAAGGGGGTTTCTCGGTGCACCGGGCAGCGAGGTGAGCCGCTCCCAGGCAGCGCACCAGGCAGCGCTCCGGCACCGCACAATTCGACCGATCCTCCCAACCATCGGACAATGGGTTCATGGCCCAGAGCTCCACGCAAGGGCATGGCCCGTCCACCGTGACCGTCAAAGGGCGCGCCATGCGGCTTCGCACCCTTGGTTTCCTGATTCTCGCCGTGGCGGCGATCTGGTTCATCGCGGCCAATACGGGTTCCGTCACCGTCAGGCTGTGGATCCCGACAGTGACGCTTCCGCTCTGGAGCGTTCTCACCGTCACCCTCGTCGTGGGCATGCTGCTCGGCCTGTACATCGCGCGCCGGCGCGCGCGGCCCCGACGCGAACGGTTCTAGAGTCGAAGGGAGGTCGGATCTGGTTGTTCGGTCGACATACACGGACCCCCGCCCGAAAATCGCCAGGAGGCTATTCGGTATGGCCACTGCATCTGAAACCCCCGTCCTGGACACGATTGTCGCCATGACGGCCGATTCGATCGACCGGTGCGGCCTCTCGCAGGACACGCTCCTTCTTACGCGTATCGCGGCGCTCGCCGCCTCGGACGCCCCGCCCATTTCCTACGCGGCCCACATCGAGCCCGCGCTCCGGACCGGTGTCACCGCCGAGCAGGTGCAGGACGTCCTGGTCGCCATCGCGCCCATCGTGGGCACCGCCCATGTCATGACCGCAGCGGGCAACATCGCCAAGGCGCTCGGCATCGCCATCGCCGTCGCGGACGCCGAGCTCGACGCGGGCTGAGATCGGACGCGCCGGTCCGCGCTCCGGCGTCGGGCGTTCCAACGGCCGCAGGGCCAGGGAGGAGGGCTCCGATGTCCCGGAGCGCGACCACGGCGATGCGTACGTCGCCCCACATCACCCCCGAAGAACGCGCGGCCCTCGGCAAGCAGGCGCGTCGCCGCTGTCCCCGGTCGGATCACGCCGTGTACAGGCCGTCCCCGGACCGGCCGGACCCGCTGGCGATCCTGGAGGAACAGTCGGCGGCGAGGGTTCCCGAGCTCGTCCCGATCCGCTACGGCCGCATGATGGAGTCCCCGTTCCGCTTCTACCGGGGCGCCGCCGCGATCATGGCGTCCGACCTCGCCGACAGTCCACGCTCGGGTTTCAACGCCCAACTGTGCGGAGACGCACACATGTTGAACTTCCGGCTGCTCGCCTCGCCGGAACGGAAGCTGATGTTCGACATCAACGACTTCGACGAGACGCTGCCCGGCCCCTGGGAGTGGGACGTCAAGCGGCTCTCGGCGAGTCTGGTCATCGCGGCACGGGCCAACGGGTTCGACGACGCGGAGCGCGCCCGCATCGTGAGTTCCACGGTGCGCTCGTACCGCGAGGCGATGATCGGCTTCGCGCGGGCGGGCAATCTCGACGTCTGGTACGCGAAGATGGACGCCGACGTCCTCGAGTCCCTCGCCGCGGGCGAGCTCCACAGGCACGGTCAGCGGAACCTGGCCCGCGCGATGGCGAAAGCCCGTACTCGCGACAGCCTGCAGGCGTTCGACAAGCTCACCGAGACGGTCGACGGCCGCCCCAGGATCGCGGCGGACCCCCCGCTGCTCGTCCCGGCCGGCGACCTGATGCCGGACATCGAGCGCAGTGCCTTCGAGCGCCTGTTCCGCGGCCTGATCGAGCGCTACGGCAGCACGCTGGCCTCCGACCGGCGTGCCCTCCTGGAGGACTACCAACTGGCCGATGTCGCCCGCAAGGTGGTCGGCGTCGGCAGTGTCGGCACCCGGTGCTGGATCATCCTCCTGACCGGCCGTGACGCCCGGGACCCGCTCTTCCTGCAGGCCAAGGAGGCGGACACCTCCGTACTCGCCGCACACCTCGGCGCGAGCCGCTACCGCAACCAGGGCGAGCGGGTCGTCTCGGGCCAGCGGCTGATGCAGGCCGCCAGCGACATCTTCCTCGGCTGGGAACGGGTGGACGGGTTCGACGGAAAGCAACGCGACTTCTACATACGCCAGTTGCGCGACTGGAAGGGCATCGCCATGCCGGAGAGGATGCTGCCGGAGGACATGAAGGCCTTCGGCGGGGTGTGCGGGGTCACCCTGGCCCGGGCGCACGCGCGTTCCGGCGACCGCATCGCGATCGCCGCGTACCTGGGCAGCGGTGAGGTGTTCGACCGCGCCCTGGTGACGTTCGCGGAGGACTACGCCGACCAGAACGAGCGCGACCACCAGGCCCTGCTGGACGCGGTACACGCGGGCCGGCTCCACGCGGAGGAGCTGCCGGCGGCCTGACCCTGTGACGCCGGAACTCAGTCGTCAGGCTGACCCTGTGACGCCGGAACTCAGTCACCGAGACGGAAGGGGCGGCTCGGTTCACATCACCGTCCCGATGTGCCACGGCACGAACTCCTCCTCGCCGTACTCCATCGCCTCGCTCTTCGTCGGCTCGCCCGAGGCGACGGCGAGCACCCGCTCGAAGATGGCCTCGCCCAGCTCCTCGACCGTCGTCGTGCCGTCGATGATCCCGCCCGCGTTGATATCCATGTCCTCGGTCATGTGCTCGTACAGCGGGGTGTTGGTGGCGAGTTTGAGGCTGGGCACCGGCGCGCAGCCGAACGCCGAGCCGCGCCCGGTGGTGAAGCAGACCAGGTTCGCGCCGCCCGCGACGATGCCGGTCACCGACACCGGGTCGTAGCCGGGCGTGTCCATGAAGACGAAGCCCTTGCCGGTGACCGGCGCCGCGTAGTCCACGACGTCGGCCAGGGTGGTCGTGCCGCCCTTGGCCACCGCGCCGAGCGACTTCTCCAGGATGGTGGTGAGACCGCCCGCCTTGTTGCCGGGCGACGGGTTGTTGTCCATGGAGCCGCCGTTCTTGGCGGTGTACTCGCGCCACCAGTCGATGCGTTCGAGGAGCTTCTCGCCGACCTCGCGGCGCGCGGCGCGCCGTACGAGCATGTGCTCGGTGCCGTAGATCTCCGGGGTCTCGCCGACGATGCCGGTCCCGCCGTGCCGGACGAGCCGGTCGACGGCGTTGCCGAGCGCCGGATTGGCGGTGATACCCGAATACGAGTCGGAGCCGCCGCAGTTCGTGCCGAGGATCAGCTCGCTCGCCGGTACGGTCGTCCGCCGCGCCCTGTCGGCCACCGGCAGCATCTCGGTGAGCCGCTCGATGCCGGCCGCCACGGTCTTCTTCGTCCCGCCGATCTCCTGGATCGTGCTGGCGAAGACCGGCAGGTCCGGGCGGAGGGTGAGATTCCCGCCGTCCGTGAGCGCCTTGATCTGGTTGTCCTCGCAGCCGAGCCCCAGGACCACGAACCCGGCGAAGTTCGGGTGGGTCAGATAGCCGCGCATCACCCGGCGCAGTACGTCGATGCCCTCGCCGTCGGCCGCCATGCCGCAGCCCTGGCCGTGGGTGAGCGCGACCACGCCGTCGACGTGCGGGAAGTCGTCGAGGACGCCGGAGTACCGCAGCCGCGCCGCGATCTGTTTCGCGGCGGTCGCCGAGCAGTTGACGCTGGTGAGGATGCCCAGGAAATTACGGGTGCCGACCTTGCCGTCCGAACGGACGTAGCCCTGGAAGGTGGCCTGCTCGGCGACCGGCAGCACCTCCTCCTTCCGCGCGTCGACCGCGAACTCGTGCGCGCGCTCGAACTCGCGGTATTCGAGGTTGTGCAGATGGACGTGGTCGCCGGCGGCGATGTCCGTACCCGCGAAGCCGATGACCTGGCCGTACCGCAGGACGGGGGTGCCGCGCCCGAGATCGCGCAGTGCGACCTTGTGGCCACGTGCGACATCGGCCCTGAGCCGGACGGTCAGCCCGTCCGCGTCGGCCACGGTGCCGGCCGTCAGATCCACGGCCGCGATGGCGACATCGTCCTCGGGGCGGAGCCGGATGGCGCGGGAAGGGGTGGGCGCGGATACGGAAGTGTGCGGAGCCATGAACACCTCTGTTCGAGATTTCGGATGGCGTTTGATATCTTGCGCAAGGTAGAACCGGGCCCGATCCGGTGTCAATGAGTTGGCCGACAAGTGGGGCGAGAGGGCGGACGATCATGCCGAGACTGACGCCGGCGCTGGTGCGGGGGCTGGACATCCTGGAGCTGTTCCTGGACGCCCGCGCGATCGACGGATATTCCGCTCCCGAGGTCGCCACGGTGACGGGCCTGCCCCGCGCGACCGTGCACGAACTGCTTGCCACCCTCGTCGCCAAGTCCTACCTCCGCAAGGAGAAGGTCTCCGGCCGCTTCCATCTCGGGCTGCGGGTCTTCCAGTTGGGCAACGCGTACGGCGAGCGGATCGACCTGGTCACCAGCGGGCGGCTGATCGCCGAGGAGATCGCCGCCGAGTGCAACGAGACCGTCAATGTCGGCATGCTCGACGGCCCGGACGTGGTGTACATGGCCAAGGTCGAGAGCCGGCAGGCCGTACGGATGGTCTCGGCCGTGGGGCGGCGGCTTCCCGCGAGCTGCACCGCCGTCGGCAAGGCGTTGATCGCCTTCCTCTCCGAGGCGGAGCTGGAGGCTCTGTACCCGAGCGCCGCCGGGCTGCCCTCGCTCACCCCGCGCTCGATCGTCGACCGGGCCGAACTCCTCGCCCAGCTCGCCGAGATCCGGCGGTCCGGCCTGGCCTTCGAGGCGGGGGAGTCCACGCCGGACGTCAGCTGCGCGGCGGCGCCGGTCCGCGACCACCGCGGCGCGGTCGTCGCCTCCGTGAGCGTGTCCGTCCCGGACATCCGCTGGGGTCAGCGCGCGCCCGGGGAATGGGCCGACGTCGCCCGGCGCGGCGCGCAACGGCTCTCGTCCGTGCTCGGCGCGCGCTGAGCCGGATCTCACTCCTCCGCTTCTGACGCCTCGTCATGACGTAATCGCTTCCTGGCCATTGACGGCGCGGAAAACCCGGCCCTAGCCTCCACCCGGTACTTCAGACAACGTCTGAAATTTCGAACGTACCGATCGAGCGTACTCATCGACGAGCACGAGCGGGCGGAGCAGCGATGACAGCGGTAGCACAGACGAAGGCCACGAAGACGGCCAGACCACGGACGAGACTGCGCTGGGTCATGGCCTGGCTGGCCCTGGCCGGCACGGCGATCAGCTACGTCGACAGGGCCAACCTGTCCGTGGCGATCCCCTTCATGGAGCAGGACCTGCACATCGACAAGGGGCTCACCGGCGTCCTGCTGGCCTGCTTCTTCTTCACCTACGCGCCGGGGCAGCTGCTCGGCGGCCGGGTCGTGGACGCGGTCGGCCCGCGGCTCGCGGCCGGCTTCGCCACCATCTGGTGGTCGTTCTTCACGGCCGTCAACGCCGTTGCGGGCGGGGTCGGTTCACTGATCGCCTTCCGCCTCGGCCTCGGCGTCGGCGAGGCCGTCGGCCCCTCGGCCTTCGGCAAGGTCATCGGGCGCTGGTTCCCGCTGCGCGAGCGGGCGCTGGCCGCCGCGGTGTACGACTCGGGCTCGCGCCTGGGCACCGCGCTCGCCTTCCCGATCGTCACCTCGATCATCGCGCTGTGGGGCTGGCGGGCCTCCTTCGCCGTCTGCGGCTGCCTCGGCCTGGTCTGGGTGGTCGGCTGGTTCAGGCTGTACCGGGACCCGCGGCAGCACGAGCGCCTGGCCCCCGAGGAGCTGGCGTACATCGAGAAGGGCGGCGCGCGGATCGTCGAGGAGGGCGGCGCGGCGACGGCCGGTCCCACCGTCCGCTGGGTGGACCTGCTGCGCTACCGCACCATCTGGGGCATGATGCTCGGCTTCTTCGCCCTGAACTTCGCGTTCTACTTCTTCGTCACCTGGTTCCCGAGCTATCTCGTCGAGGCCCGCGGCATGGACCTCATCAAGATCGGGTTCGTCGGGATGATCCCGCCGCTGGTGGCGTTCGGCTGCGAGTTCCTCGGCGGTATGTGGTCGGACCGGCTGACCATGAGGTTCGGCCCGACCAAGGGCCGCAAGATACCCATCGTGCTGTCCATGGCGCTGGCCTCCACCATCGCGCTGGCCGCCCTCGTGCCCAGCCCGGCACTGGCCGTCGCCCTGCTGTCCTTCGCCATGGGCTGCCTCGCGGTCGCCGCCTCGGCGATCTGGTCGCTGCCCTCGGACGTCGCGCCCACCGAGGGCCAGGTCGGCTCGGTCGGCGGACTCCAGAACTTCGCCTCGAACCTCGCCGGCATCATCAGCCCGCTCTTCTTCGGCTTCTTCGGCGGCAGCGGCGCGTCGGCGTTCGTGCTGCCGCTCGTCGTCACCGGCGGCATCGTGGTGGTCGGCGCGCTCTCGTACCTGTTCCTCTGCGGCAACTTCGAGCCGCTTCCCGTACCGGAGAGGAAAACCGCATGACGACCGATCCGACCGATCCGACCGATCCGACCGATTCGACGCCTCCCTTCGATCCCGCCGACTGCCCGCCCGATTCGCTCCTTCGCGCCGCCGACGGACAGGGCGCGATCCACTGGTACGTCCGTACGGAACGGGGCCTGGCGGCGCTCGACGCGACCTGGTCGCTGGGCTCGCTGCTGGCGCTGAAGGCCGCGGAGCTGCACGAGGTGATCGACGCCGCGCCGGACGCCGACCCCGGCCGGCTGACGCTGCTCGCGCCTCTCGACGACGACACCGAGGTCTGGGCCTGCGGTGTCACCTACGAGGTCTCACGTGCCGCGCGCATGGAGGAGAGCACCGAGGCGGCCGACGTGTACGCGCGGGTGTACGACGCCGAGCGGCCCGAGCTCTTCTACAAGGCGACCGGCTGGCGGGTGTCGGGCCCCGGCGGGCCCGTCGGCGTACGCGGCGACTCCGCCTGGAACGTACCCGAGCCCGAACTGGCCCTGGTCTGCGCCGCCGACGCCACCGTCGTCGGCTACACCATCTGCAACGACATGAGTTCACGCTCGATCGAGGGCGAGAACCCGCTCTACCTCCCGCAGGCCAAGATGTACCGGCACTCCTGCGCGGTCGGCCCCTGGATCCGGCTCGCCCGGTCCGTACCCGAGCCGCGCGCGCTCGGCATCACGGCGACGATCGCACGGGGCGGTGAGCCGCTGTGGTCCGGAGCCACCTCGACCGCCCGCCTCAGGCGCGACTACGAGGAGTTGGTGTCCTACCTCTACCGCGCGCAGACGTATCCGCGCGGCGCGGTCCTGGCGACCGGGACCTGCGCCGTACCGGACGAGTCGGTCTCGGTCGCGGAGGGGGACGTCGTCGAGATCGCGATCGAGGGCGTCGGGCGACTGTCCAACCCGGCCGTCAGCGTTTGATCGTCGCCCTGTCCATCTGGACCGACTGTCTGTCTGCCTGCCTGGCTGCCTGACGTAACGTCAATACATCACATTTTCAAGGGAGTTCGTGTGACAGTGCTCAGCGGAGTGATCCCCGTGGTCCCCACCGTCTTCCACGACGACGAGGAGCTGGACCTCGGGGGTCTGGCGCGGGTGGTCGACTACCTCATCGACGCCGAGTCCGACGCGCTCTGCGTCCTCGCGAACTACTCCGAGCAGTTCTCGCTCACCGACGACGAGCGCGACCGGGTCGGCCGTACGGTCCTGGAACGTGCGGCGGGCCGCGTGCCGGTCGTGGTGACGACCAGTCACTACAGCGCGCGCGTTGCCGCGTTGCGCAGTCGGCAGGCGCAGGACATGGGCGCCGCGATGGTGATGCTGATGGCGCCGTTCTTCGGCGCCACCATGGGTGTCCCCGAGGCGGCCGTGCTCGACTACTTCACGACCGTCGCCGCGGCGATCGACATCCCGATCGTGATCCAGGACGCGCCGTTGTCGGCCACCCCGCTGTCCGCCGAACTCCTCGTCCAGCTGGTCAAACACGTACCGCAGGTGAGCCACGTGAAGATCGAGGTGCCCGGCACCGCCGACAAGCTGCGCACACTTCTCGCGGCACTCGGTGACCGGCTCGCCGGCCCGTTCGACGGCGAGGAAGCGATCACCCTCATCCCCGATCTGGACGCCGGCGCGGTCGGCACGATGTGCAGCTCGATGGTCCCCGACCGGCTCGGCCGCATCGTACGGCGGTACCGGGCGGGCGACCGTACGGGCGCGGTCGCGGACTGGGAGGCGCTGCTGCCGCTCATTCACTTCGAGAACCGGCAGTGCGGGCTGCGCGCGCAAAAGGTCCTGCTCGCGGAGGGCGGGATCATCGGGTCCGACCGTACGAGGGCGCCGTTCGGCCCGGTGACCCCGGCCACGAGGAACTCACTGCTCGAACTCGCCCGCAGACACGATCCGTTGGTGCTGCGCTGGGCCGACTAGCCGCGGGGCTCGCCCTGCGTCCTCAGCCGGCCAGGCGTTCCACGAGAAGCAGGGCGCCGATGGCGATCATCATGGCGCCGCTGATCCGCGTGACGGCCCGGGCGGCCGCTGGCCGGGTCTTCAGGACGGTGCGGGCCAGCACGCCGACGCCCAGGTAGACCACGGCGCACGCGGTCAGGTGCACGGTGCTGAGCAGCCCGGTCTGCGCGGCGACCGGCCAGCCGTGGCCGGTGTCGATGAACTGCGGGAACAACGAGAAGTACAGCAGCAGCGCCTTCGGGTTCAGGCCGCTGATCCCCGCCCCCCTGAGCATGACCCGCACGCGGGAGGCGGCCACGGTCCCACCCTCCGCCCCGGGTACGGCCGGCTGCCTGAGCACGCCCCAGCCCAGCCACAGCAGGTAGCCGGCACCCGTCACGGTCAGGGCGGTCAGCACGGCGGGGGAGCTCGCCACGATCACCGCCAGGCCCGCGACCGCCACCAGCGCATAGGCGGCGTGGCCGGCTATCAGACCCGTGACCGCCGGGACGACCGAGCGCTGGCGCATGCCGGCGGAGATCGCGTAGGCCCAGTCCGCGCCAGGGGTGAACACCAGCAGCAGGTCCACCGCCACGAAAGCCGCCAGCGTTGTCGTATCCATCGATCGTTCCCTCTCACATTTCTTGCTATGGAGGGAAGGCTAGGCCGGATACGCCCGAAAGTGTTTGCGTATGTACCCCTGCGTCGGCTGATGTGGGGGAGAATCTTCTTCATGGATGCCCTGGACCGGAAGATTCTTGCCGAGGTACAGCTGGACGGTCGCCTGACCGTCACGGAGCTGGCCGCCCGGGTGCAGCTCAGCGTCTCGCCCTGCCACCGCCGCCTGCGTGACCTCGAACGCGGGGGCGCGATCCGCGGCTACCGTGCCGTGGTCGACCCGGCGGCTGTCGGACTGAGCTTCGAGGCGCTCGTCTTCGCCACCCTGCGCTGGGAGGACGCCGACACCGTCACCTCCTTCGAAGAGGCCGTGAGCGCGGTTCCGCACGTCATCCAGGCCCAGCGCCTGTTCGGTGAGCCCGACTACCTGCTGCGGGTCGCGACCGCCGACCTGGCCGCGTTCCAGGCGCTGTACGACCAGCAGCTCGCGCGTCTGCCCGGCGTCCAGCGCCTGACCTCCACCCTCGTGATGAAGAACGTCATCGACGAGCGTCCTCTGCCGGACTGAGGTCGTCGGAGCGCCCGGCCTCGATGCGGGACCACTGGGGGATGGGGCGCCCGTTGCTCCGCAGGCCGATGTGGTCGACGGGGGTGCCCTGGACACGCGGCCGGCCGCGGGGCGAGTCCTCCCACAGCTCCTGGCGTCCGTACGCGGTCAGGTCCATGAGCGCGTAGCTGTAGTCCATCGCCTCCACGCCGCGCAGCGTCGTCCAGTACGTCTCGTAGACGCGGTCGCCGTCGCGCAGGTAGCAGACCAGGTGCATCATGCCGACGTGGCGTCCGACCAGGAGCTCGTCCTGCGACGGGAGGGCCGAGTACCACGGCACCTCCCAGCCCATGAAGTCCCGGTAGCGGCGGCTTTCCTCGTACGGGCCCTGGCAGAAGACCGCGTACGTGATGTCGCGGGAGTGCAGGTACGACAGCTCCTGCACCTGGGTGGTGACCCAGGTGCAGCCCTCGCACTGACCGGCCGCGTCGTGGCCGTCGTGCCACATGAAGTAGTAGGCGATGAGCTGCCGGCGTCCCTCGAACGCGTCGAGCAGGGTGACCGGCCCGTCCGGCCCGGTCAGTTCGAGGTCGGCGGCCACCTCGACCATGGGCAGCCGGCGCCGGGCCGCGGCGATCGCGTCGCCTTCCCGGGTGTGCGCCTTCTCGCGGACCCGCAGTTTGTCCAGTTCGGCCTGGAAGGCGGCCCGGTCGGCCACCGGCGGCGGCGCCGGCGCGCGGTCGAGGCCCGTAGTCCTGCTGTCGTTCTCGGTCACGATCGTCTCCAATCGTCGTGAGTCGTCTCGTCGTGAGTCGTCCGACTTCAGTCGGAGGCTTCGGGAGCTTCGGGAGCTTTGGGGGTGTCCGGGCCGGGGCGCTCGGCCAGTTCCTTGATCCGCAGCAGACGGGTCTCCCAGGAGCGGCCGATCCGGTCCAGTTCCCGGGCCAGGGTGCCGAGCCGGGCGCCGATGGCGAGGTGGACGACCTCGCGCCCGCGCTGCTCGGACTCGACGAGGCCGACCTCGCGCAGCACCTCCAGGTGCTTGCCGATCGCCTGACGGCTCACCGGCAACACCCTGGCCAGCGCGGACGCCGACATCGGGCCCTCGCCGAGCCGGGTGAGTATCTCCCAGCGCATCGGATCGCCGAGCGCGGCACACACGACGGGGAGGGTGGCGGTGGCGGTCACGGCTGTGTCGCCGGGGCCGGCGCGGACTTCTCGACGAACACCTTCGCGGCCTCCAGCTCGGCGAGCCACCCCTTGTCGTTTCCCTCGCGCTCCTTCAGCCACACGGCCGGGTCGTCGGCGAGGCCGGAGAACCCGCTCTCGAGGACGCGCAGCGTCACCCCGCCGCCCTCCCGCTCGTCGATCCAGAACTCGACGAGGGTCGAGGCCGTCGACTGATCCCTGTACGGGGTGCCGATCCAGCGGAACGCGGCATAGCGCGGCTTGTCCAGCGTCACCGTACGGAACCGGAACTCGCCCAGCGTCGGATGGCGCACCACGGCCACGTCGCCCTCGTGGCGCAGGTCCGGGTCGGCCTCGACCGTGCCGTCGTTGATGTACCAGCCGGGGCGAGCGACCAGCTCCCAGACCTGCTCCGCGGGGGCGTCGATGTCGATCTGCCGGGCGATCCGGTCGAGCTCGTCGAGCTCGGTGTCGGTGTAGGTGGTCTCGTTCATGGCTTTCTCCCTCGGGCGGTTGTCTCACGCGCATCGACCTGCAACTCAACGATTGCACATCGAGACCCATGACTGCAACCCGTTGGTTGCAGGAGCGTCGCGCCGTCGGGTACTGTCCTGCCGAGCCCCTGCCCTAGCCCACCCGCCGCTGCTGCAGGCGTGAGAACAGTGCCCTCTGCGCTTCGCCCGCGAGATCGCGCACGAGCGGGGCCAACTCCTTGAAATCCACCGCCTGATGGTTCCCGCAGACCGAGAGTGCGGCCGTGGCTGGGCCGCCGCCGCGCAAGGGGGCGGCGACGCAGCGGATGCCCGACAGAGTCTCCTCGTTGTCGAGGGCCAGGCCGTCCCGCTGACGGATCCTGGCCAGCTCGTGGCGCAGGTCCGCGGCCGTGCGAAGGGTGCGCGGGGTGCTGAGGGGGAGCGGCCCGCGATACGCCGAGTCGACCAGGCCGGGGTCGAGGGTGGCGAGGATCGCCTTGCCGACCGCCGTCGTGTGCGCGGGCAGGCGAACCCCGAGCCCGGTGGGCAGCTGGGCGGCGCACCGGCCGCCCGCCTTGTCCAGGAAGACCACCTCACGCCCGTCGAGCACGGCGAGGTGGCCGGCCAGACCGGTGCGCCGGCACAGCTCGTGCAGCAGTGGCGTGACGACATCCCTGATCTCGCTGTGCCCCGCCGCGCGCCCGCCGAGCTCCAGCGTGCGCAGGCCGAGCCGGTAGCTGCCGGTCGAGTGGGTGAGCCAGCGCAGCCGGATCATCTGGTCGAGGATGCGGTGCAGCGTCGAGCGGGGCAGTCCCGTGCGTTCGGCGAGGTCGAGCAGGGAGAGGCTGGGCGTCTGGGGGTCGAACGCG
Source organism: Streptomyces antnestii (assembly GCF_004005495.1). Classification (GTDB taxonomy): domain Bacteria; phylum Actinomycetota; class Actinomycetes; order Streptomycetales; family Streptomycetaceae; genus Streptomyces; species Streptomyces antnestii. The sequence goes on along the minus strand of NZ_RZYA01000008.1, from coordinate 40,981 downwards.
TCGAGGATGACCGTCATGCGTTCGATCATGGAGATCGGGGCGGGGGCGTTCCCCGGGGTTCCGCCGGCCGTCGCCGTTACCGTCATGGCAGCCTCCACCGAGAGAGCGAGAGAGTGAGAGAGCGGGCCGATCGTTCTGAGCGGGCCGGTTGTTCTGTGCGGGCCCATCGTTCTGTGCGGGCCGAATCGTGTTGTGCAGGCCGGTTGTTCTGTGTGGGGACGGCCCAGTGTCGACGGTCCGCCCGCCAGGGGCGAGACCCTTGCGGCGACCCTGCCTCGCATATACAGAATCCTCACCTTTTGTTCTCGCGTTCTGTTCCCGACCGCGGCTCCCCCGTCCGTCGGTGAGTCTCACTGAGCGGGAGTGGCGGCTCCGTTGAGTGGGATGTGGCCGCCGCGCCCCTTCCGCGTCGGCGTGCGCAGCCACAGAGTGCGGCGGGTCAGGCATATCTGACGACCTGTCACATCTCACTGACCCGGCTACGTGAAGGGCGTCGATGTCCGTGCGAGGACCACTCTCCACCCTCTGGCGACCCCGCGCCCTCTGCGGGGCGGGCACGGTCGCCCTTCTGGTGTTCCTGCCGGCGTCGGCCGGTGCGGCCGGTGCGGCCGGGCAGGACGACGCGGCGGGCGGCGACTGCCCGGTCACCGCGACGGCGCAAGGCGTGCAGGTGACCGTGAGCGCGAGTAACGACACCCTGCTGTCAGCGCCCGCCGGGGTGGGCGTCCCGGCGGCCGAGTCCTGCGTGGACTACGCGGTCGGCGAGTCGTCGGGGTGGGCCGGCAGCCCGTATCCCGGCGAGACCGTCATCTCCGCCCCCGCGCTGCTCGGCGGCCAGACCGGGCAGAAGTTCCCCGGCTATCCGCTGTACGCGGCCTCCAAGTACCCGTCCGACGGCAGCGCGCAGGCCGGTCAGGATCCGCACGTCATGCGCGCACACAGCACCAAGACGTCCACCCGGGCGGAGGCCAGTACCGTCCTCGGGCAGGACGGCACGGGGGCGTCCACCAGGGTGGTCGCCGATACGTCGGTCGACCCGGGCACTCTCACCGGGACGGCGAAGGCGACGGCGGACACCCGGCCGTGGTCGGTCAACGGGGTCCTCGAACTCGGCCGCGTGCTCAGCTCCGCGAGCGCCACCGCCGACCGCCACGGCAAGCTCGTACGCCACTCGGAACTCACCGTCGGCCGCACCCGGATCGCGGGCCAGACCGTCGAGATCACCCCCGACGGCCTCAAGGCCCTGGGGCGGACCACGAAACTGCCCGGCGTGCCCGGTGTGCCCGGGGGCGATCCGGCCGCCGCTCTGAACAAGGCCCTGTCGGCCGCGGGCGTCAGGATCCGCTACCTGGACGAGAAGCGCACCGCGCACGGTGTCGAGTCGGCGGGGATCGAGGTGCAGGCCCGTCAGCAGGACACCCAGTCCGGGGCGGTCTACACCCTCACGTATGTGTTCGGCCGTGCCTCCGCCGCCGCCGGCCGCGTCGAGCCGCCTCCCCACAGCGGGGGCCTGCCGCCCGTGGGGGCACCGCAGGCACCCTCCGGCGCGGGCGGCGGCGGTCACGAGGCGCCCGGTGCGCAGGCACCCGCGGGTGGCGGTGCGCCCGCCCCGAAGACACCGTCCGGCGACGCAGGCCCTGCCGCGCCGCCCAAGGACACCCCACCCGTCCAACTCGCCGCGAACCCCACCGACATGGGTGTCACCGGCCTCTACATCGTGCTCGCGTTCGGCGCCGTGGCCACGTTCGCCGGCGGCACCCTGCTGCGCCTGTTGGGAGTGAAGACTCGATGGACCTCTTGACCCGGATACGCAGTCAGTGGGACCGGGTGACCGCCGCGGTCACCGCACTGGCGGGCGCCGTGACCCTCGTCCTCGGCTGGCGCGGGGTGAGCGGCACGCCGTATCCCGCCGAGCAGTTGCCCTACGTCGTCAGTGCCGGGCTCGGCAGCCTGTTCCTGCTCGGTGTGTCGAGCGCGCTGTGGCTCTCGGCGGACCTGCGCGACGAGTGGCGCAAGCTCGACCGGATCGAGCAGGCGCTGCGGGCGGCCGGTGAGACGGCGGTTCCCACGCCCGGGCCCACGTCGTCCGCGCCAGCGCCCGCGCCCATACCGGCATCCCAGGGTCCCGCGCAGACCCCCGCAGCGGAAGGCACGGTTCGATGAGTGGCGTGGACGGGCGCACCGTGCCCTGGCGCGACCGGGACGTGATGACCGTCTGCGGCACCAGCCTGGCCGGGCTCGCCCTGCTCGTCACCTCCTGGTTCGGCGCGAGTGCCGAGGTGTCGACCGCGCGGCAGGCGGCCTGGCTGAACCTGGGCGTCGCCGGGTTCGCCGTCTGCGCGGGCGGGTTCTGCCTCTGGCTGCTGCGGGCCCGCCGCACGCTCGGCGAGCGCCGCGTCGCGCTGATCGCCCTGGCGCCCGCGGACGACGAGGACACGTCCGCGGGGGACACGTACGCCGGGGACACGTCCGCCAGGGACACGCACGCGCACACGACCCGCACCCCTCGCCCCGGGCCGGCGGACGACACACTCGCGCTCCCCTTGGTGCGAGCCCAGGGCATGGACCGTGTGCACCACCCCGACTGCCCGCTGGTGGCGGGCAAGGACGTGACGCCCGCCGCTCCCGGCGCGGGAGAGCCGTGCGGGGTGTGTGCACCGTGAACGACCTGCTGCCGTTCCTCGTCGTCGGCGTCACCACCGGATCCGTGTACGGCCTCGCCGCCATGGGCCTCGTCCTCACCTACAAGACGTCCGGCATCTTCAACTTCGCGCACGGCTCCATCGCCGCGGTCTCCGCGTTCGTCTACTACGACCTGCGCACCCTGCGCGGGCTGCCCTGGCCCGTCGCGCTCGGCGTGGCCGTGATCGTCGTCCCGCCGCTCATCGCCCTCCTGATGGAGCGCGTCACCCGCTCGCTCGCCGCGGGCACCGTGGCCACGAAGATCGTCGCCACGATCGGCCTTCAGCTGATCGTCATGAGCGCGCTGCTCGCCGGCTACGGCGGCGCGGCCCTCGACTTCCCCGGCTTCCTGCCCACTCGCACCGTCACCGTGATCGGCGTCAACGTCGGCATAGACCAGTTGACCTCGGCGATCGTGGCGGCGGCCTGCGCGCTCGGGTTCTTCGCCTTCTTCCGGCTCTCCGCGATGGGCGTACGGATGCGGGCCGTCGTCGACAACCCGGACCTCCTGGAGCTCTCCGGCACCAGTGCGTTCGCGGTACGCAGCCGGGCCTGGCTCATCGGCTGCTGGTTCGCCGCCGCGTCCGGCGTCCTGCTCGCACCCCAACTCGGCCTGGACGTCCTCCTGTTGACCCTCCTGGTCGTGCAGGCGTACGGGGCCGCGGCGGTCGGACTCTTCTCCAGCCTCCCGCTGACGTACGCGGGCGGACTGCTCATCGGCGTGCTCGCCGCGCTCGCCACCAAGTGGGTCTCCCACTCCGAGACGTTCGCGGGTCTGCCGCCCGCGATGCCGTTCGTCGTGCTGTTCGCGGTGCTGCTCCTCGTCGGCCGCGGCAGACTCGCCGAGATCGGCGGACACCGTCCGGCGCCCGCGTCGAAGCCACTGATGAGCCGTGCCTCCGCGCGGATCACCGCGGTCGTCGCGGTGCTGCTCGCGGCAGGCGTCCCGCTCGTCGCCGCGTCCAAACTCCCCGTTTATTCCTCGGCGTTGGTGTTCGTGCTGATCTTCGCCTCGCTGCATCTGCTCGTCCGCACCTCGGGCCAGGTCTCGCTGGCGCACGCCGCCCTGGTCGCGGTGGGCTCCTCGACGTTCTCGCATCTCGTGGTCGGCGCCGGGCTGCCGTGGCTGCTCGCCGTGCTCCTCGCGGGTGTGGTCGCCGTGCCGGTCGGCATGCTGGTGGCGATCCCCGCGATCCGGCTCTCGGGGCTCTATCTCGCCCTGGCCACCTTCGGGTTGGGGCTGCTCCTGGAACGGGCGGTCTACGGCACGTCGTGGATGTTCGGCGCCACCAACACGCTGCCCGCACCACGCCCCGCCCTCTTCGAGAGCGACGAAGCCTTCTACTACGTACTGCTCGCCTTCGCCGTCGCCGGATCCCTCCTCATCGCACTCGTCGGCCGCAGCCGACTCGGGCGACTCCTGCGTGCGATGGCCGACTCGCCCACGACGCTCTCCACCCTCGGCCTCGGGGTGAACGTCACCCGTGTCACCGTCTTCGCCATCTCCGCGTTCGTCGCCGGAGTCGCGGGCGCCCTGTACGCGTCCCAGGGCCGCTCCGCCACAGGCGCGCCCTTCCTCTCGTACACCTCGCTGACCTGGCTGACCGTCCTGGTGCTCTGCGCGGGGCTGCGCGCGGCGGGCCCGTCCCTCGCGGCGGTACTCGTCGCCGTGGTCCCGGCCTACCTGACCGACGGCACCCTCGCCCAGGCGCTCCCGGTGCTCTTCGGGTTCGGCGCGCTCCTGGTCGCGCTGTACGAGGCGAGGGCGGCGAAGCGCCGCGGAAGCGGGCAGCCGCTCGACGAGCTCGACGCGCCACAGGGTTCGCGCTCGGGCGAGCGCCTCGGCGTACCCGGCCCGGCGGCGCAGCGGCTCACGGTGGCCAGGCGGGCGCGCGTCGCCCGATCGGCACCCGCGCGGGTCCGCGTGGGCACCGGCCTGGCGAAGGGGGCGACGCGATGAGCGAGGAAGGAGGCGATGCGATGAGCGAGGAAACGGACGGCGCGATGAGCGGGACGGATCCCGAGAGTTCCGCTCCTGAGAGTTCCGCTCCTGAGAGTTCCGCACACTCGACCGGCCTCCAGATCAAGGACCTCACCATCCGCTTCGGCGGCAACACCGCCGTCGACTCGGCCGACTTCGCCGCTCCGCTCGGCCGCGTCACCGGCCTGATCGGTCCCAACGGTGCGGGCAAGACCACCACCTTCAACGCCTGCTCCGGACTGCTGCGCCCCTCCCAGGGCGAGATCCGCCTCTTCGGCAAGGACATCACGGGCCGCCCGCCCGCCGCCCGCGCCCAGCTGGGCCTCGGGCGGACCTTCCAGCGGATGGACCTGTTCGACTCCCTCACGGTCGAGCAGAACATCGCGCTAGGGCGCGAGGCGGGTCTGGCCCGCAGTCACCCCCTCAAGCAACTCCTGTCCACACCCGCCGAGATGAGAGCGGTACGGGCCGCCACCGAAGAGGTGATCGAGCTGTGCGGACTGCGCGCCCTGCGCCACGAGATCGCGGGCTCGCTCTCCACCGGGCAGCGGCGCCTCGTCGACCTCGGCCGGGTGCTGGCCGGTGACTTCCAGATGCTGTTGCTCGACGAGCCGTCGTCCGGCCTCGACACCGCCGAGACGGAGAAGTTCGGCGAGATCGTCACCAGGGTCGTGGCCCAGCGCGGCTGCGGCGTGCTGCTCGTCGAACACGACATGGGCCTCGTCATGTCGGTCTGCGACTACCTGTACGTCCTCGACTTCGGCCAGATGATCTTCGAGGGCACGCCGGCCGAGGTGCGCGCGAGCTCCGCCGTGCGCGCCGCCTACCTGGGATCGGAGGCCGCGTAGTGCTGCAACTCGACGGCATCAGCGCCGGATACGGCGGTGCGCGCGTCCTGCGCGACGTCAGTCTGTGGCTCCCGCCGAAGTCCGTGGTCGCCCTGCTCGGCACCAACGGCGCGGGCAAGACGACCCTGCTCCGGGTGGCCTCCGGCCTCCTGGCGCCGACCTCGGGACGCCTGAGCGTGGACGGCGAGGACCTCACCGGCAAGCGTGCCCACACCCTGGCCAGGAGCGGCGTCTGCCATGTCCCCGAAGGGCGCGGGGTGTTCCCGACCCTGACCGTCAAGGAGAACATCCTCATCCAGGCGGCCGGCGGTGATGTCGGGGAGGCCGTCGAACGCGCCGTCTCCGTGTTCCCGGTCCTCGGACAGAAGCTCGGCCAGCTCGCGGGCTCGCTGAGCGGCGGCCAGCAGCAGATGCTGGCGCTCGCCCACGCCTACGTCACCGAGGCCGACTACGTACTCCTCGACGAGGTGTCGATGGGGCTCGCGCCCGTCGTCGTCGACGAGATCTTCGAGTTCCTCGGCAGGCTCGCCGACGACGGCCGCGCACTGCTCCTCGTCGAGCAGTACGTCTCCCGCGCCCTCGAACTGGCCGACTACGTCTACCTGATGAACCGGGGCCGCATCGAATTCGCCGGGGAGCCCGGCGAGTTGGACAGCGACCGCCTGGTCGCCCAGTACCTGGGCGCACACACGTGACCATGGAGGAGAGACCCCATGACCCCCATTCGTAGGCGCGCCACCCTGGCGGCCGTGGGTGTGCTGAGCCTGGTGCTCGCCGCCTGCGGCAGCCGGGTCGATCATGACACCGTCGTGCGCTCCGTCGGCAGCGGCGGGAACGTCGCCACCGGAGCCGCCGGTGCGGACAGCGCTGTCGGCGCCGACGGGTCGTCCGACTCCGCGGCGGGCGGCGGCACGAAGACCGACGGGTCGTCCGGGAGCGGGTCGGGAACCGGCGGCGGCGGTGGTGGCGGCGGTGGCGGGGGCTCCGCCTCCGGCGGCGGCGGAAAGCCGGGCGCCAAGGGCGGGGGCGGCCCCATCGTCATCGGCAGTGTCGGCACGACATCGGGACCCGGCGGCGTTGCCTTCGCGCAGGGCCCGCGCGCGCTGCAGGCCTGGGCGGCGACCGTCAACGCGGGCGGCGGCATCAACGGCCGCAAGGTCCAGGTGATCGTCATGGACGACGGCGGCGACGCCTCCAAGGGACGCAGCCAGATGCAGGAGCTGGTCGAGCAGCGCAAGGCCGTCGCGATCGTCGCCTCGTTCACCACCACCCAGACCATGAACGCGTGGCGGAGCTACGTCGAGCAGAAGAAGGTCCCCGTCATCGGCGGCGACTGCTCCACCACGGCGTGGAACGAGAGCCCGATGCTGTTCAGTGAGTGCCCCGGCACCAACTCCGTGCTCGACGGCCTCGCCCAGGTCGGCGCGAAGTACGGCAAGGGCAAGAAGCTCGGGGCCCTCATCTGCACCGACTCCGACGCGTGCACCCACGTGTACGAGCGCTTCTTCGGCAGTGGCAACGCGGCCAAGCGCTATGGCCTCGACCCCGTGTACAGCGCGAAGATCTCGGTGACCCAGCCCGACTTCACGGCCGAGTGCATCCAGGCGCGCAACGCGGGCGTCCAGCTGATGCTGGTCGCGGGGGACCCCAACACCGTGAGCAGAGTCGCCTCGTCCTGCAGCCGGCAGAACTTCTCCCCGCAGTTCCTGCAGCCGGGTGCGACGGTGGACGGCGCCACCGCCTCCAAGCCCGGCCTCAAGAACGTACTGGCAGTGACCCCCGTGTTCCCCTTCAAGGGGTCGTCGGCGCCCGGCTCGGCCCCGTTCACCTCCGCCTGGAGCAGGTACGGCGACGGGAAGGCGCCAGGACCCGCGGCCGCGCAGGGCTGGGCCTCGGCGAAGGTGTTCGAGAAGGCGGCACGCGGCGCCGGGGAGATCACCAGGGCCGGCCTGATCAAGGAGCTCACCACCTTCCGGGGCCAGACCTTCGACGGGCTGACCGTCCCGCTGACGTACGTCGCGGGCCAGGGCTCCAAGGACACCAGGTGCGCCTTCGCCATGCGGGGTGCGGGCGGCGGGTGGATGGCGATGTCCGGTGGAAAGGCGTTCTGCTGGTGAGCCGCATGAGCATTCCCCTCGCGAAGGACAACGGCAAGCGGCGCCGGTCCCTGCTCTGGTACCGGATCCTCACCGGGGCCATCGCCGTGGCCGCGACGGGCGGCATGGCGACGGCGACGGTCTGGCAGCTGGCGGTCATGTCGCCCGCGGCGGCCACAAGCCCGTCATTTACGCGGTCCCAGCCGGGCGGCGGCAGCCCGCCGCTGTATCCCGACGCGCCGACGGTGATACCGGACACGCGCCCGGTGCCCTTCGAGGACGCGGGCGGGAAGGGACACAAGAACAGCGCCGCCGAACCTCTGCTGCGGAGCGTCCCCGCGGTGTACGGGATACCCGGCCGCGTCCTGGAGGCGTACCGGGGTGCCGTGCGGGCCCTGGCATCGGAGTCTCCGCAGTGCGGAATCCCCATGCCCCTGCTCGCGGCGATCGGCCGCGTGGAGTCAGGACATGCCCGGGGCGGCGCCCTGGACGCGCGGGGCCGCACGCGAAGTCCCATACTCGGTCCGCGACTTGACGGCAGTCCGGGCGTGGCGGCCATCCACGACACCGACAACGGCGCCTGGGACGGGGACCGCACCTGGGACCGTGCCGTGGGCCCCGCCCAGTTCATCCCCTCCACGTGGCGCCGCTGGGGCAGCGACGGCAACCACGACGGGGTGGCCGACCCGCACCAGATCGACGACGCCTGGCTGGCGGCGGGCCGCTATCTGTGCCAGGCGGGCGGCGACCTGACGCGGGACGAGGGCATCCGCAGGGCCGTGCTCGCCTACAACCACTCCGACGCGTACCTGGAGTTGGTGCTGAGCTGGATGCGGGTCTACTCGGACCAGGCGGTGCCGACGACGGGAGAGCCGGCCGCAGACATTCCGTCGACGCACACGCCGGACAGGAAGGAGAAGGGGAAGGAGAGCGGCAAGGGGAGCAAGGGCGCCAAGGAGGGGAAGGGTGGCAAGAAGCCGAAGCCCTCCACCATCCCCTCGCCGGACAGCAGCCCCTCCGACGACAAGAGCTCCCCGAAGGCGCCGCCGCCGGGAGCCCCGACCAAGCCCCCCAACCCACTGCCCACGTTGACCCTGCACCCGCCGGGCTTCACACCTTCGGCCCCGTTTCCTTCGGCCCGGACGTCGTAAGTCGTAAGGGGGCAGGTGTGGTCCCGTCGCGGCGCCCTCACGGACCCCTCCGTCACCCCGCGCCCGACTCGATCGCCAGCACCGCCGCCTCGCTGTCGTGCAGCGACTCCGGCACCGGCGCCCTTCCGTCCCTGTCGATCGTCGCGGGCGCGTGGCCGCCCGGGGTCAGCCAGGCCGCCGGACGCCCCGCCGCGAGGGCGGTGATGTCGGCGGGCAGGGGTGTCCCGCCCGCGCCAGGGTCGAGGTCGGTGACGAACAGGGTGCCGCCGGCCGTGGTGTAGCGGACGGGGTGCCCTGCCGGTTCCGCGTGCCGCCGCCACGGCCGGGTGCCGTGGATCGCCGCCGTGTTGACCGCGAGCCAGCGGCGCAGCGCGTGCAGCCGCTCCACCTGGTTCTCCGGCAGTGAACCGTCCGCCCGCGGGCCGACGTTGAGGAGCAGGTTGCCGTTCTTGGCGACGGTGTCGACGAGCAGGTGCACGAGTTCCGTGCCGCTGATGAGATGCCGGTCGTCCTCGACGGCGTTGTGGCCGAAGGACTGCCCGAGCCCGCGGCACGCCTCCCACACACGCTCCGACCGCCGCTCCTCGCTCACGTACTCCCGGGTGGGAACGGTGAAACAGGGCACTCCCCAGCGGTCGTTGACCAGACCGTCCGGCACGTGTTCCAGATAGTGGGTGAACAGTGCGGCGAGGTCCTTCTGGCCGCGTCCCTTGCCGCTGTCCGGCCAGTCGATGTCGTTCCACAGGTAGTCGGGGCGGAACCGCTCGATCAGCTCGGTGAGCTGTGCGTGGGCGTAGTCGGCGAACGCGCGGTCGTTGCGGCGCAGTTCGAACAGGTCGGTGAGCGAGCGGATCGGCGGGAACGTGCCGGCGTGCCAGTCGAGCGCCCCCGAGTAGTACACCCCGAACCGCAGCCCGCGCCGGCGCGCGGCCCCGCTCAGCTCCGCCATCAGGTCCCGGCGGGGGCCACGGCGCGCCGCGGTGAACGGGGTCGTCGCCGAGTCCCACAGGCAGAACCCGTCGTGGTGCTTGGCCGTGGGCACGACATAGCGTGCCCCGCACTCGGCGAACAGGGACATCCACGCGTCGGGGTCGAAGCGCTCCGTCGTCCACCGGTCGGCCAGATCCTCGTACGAGGTCCCCACGCCGTAGGTGCTCTCGTGGAAGCGGCGGGTCGGTGACGACGGGATGCGCACGGTGTTGGCGTACCACTCCGCGTAGGGGTGGTGGACGAACTCGAGCTCGACGGGGGTGTGGGCGCCGGGTTCGAGGGGGGTGCCCCAGGCGGGCACCGAGTAGATCCCCCAGTGGACGAACACACCGATCTTGGCGTCGGCGTACCACTTCGGCACCTCGGTGGACGGGTAGACGGGCGCCTCGGTGCCGAGGTCGGGGCCGGTGCGGCGGTCGAAGAGCAGCAGGAGAGCCTCCTTGAGGAAGGGCCGGGTCGGCGGGCCGGTTCAGCGGCCGGCGATACCCGTGGCCGCGATGCCCTTGACCAGGTGCTTCTGGAGGGCGATGAGCAGCAGCAGGGTCGGTACGAGCGAGATCACCGACGCGGCCATCACCAGATGCCAGTGGTCGCCGTTCTGGCCGAAGAACAGGGAGAGGCCGACCGGGACGGTGCCGAGCGAGTTGATGTCGTTCACGGTGATCAGCGGCCACAGGAAGCTGTTCCAGTAGTTGATGAACGTGAAGACGGCGAGCACGCCGAGGGCGGGACGGGCGATCGGCAGCATGACGGACAGGAACGTCCGCAGCGGGGAGCAGCCGTCGAGCGTGGCGGCCTCCTGCAGTTCGTACGGGATGCCGCGGAAGAACTGCCGCAGCAGGAACGTGCCGAACGCGGTGAACGCCCACGGGAAGATCAGCGCCTGGAAGCTGTTCACCCAGCCGAACTCCTGCATGAGGATGAACATGGGGACCACCAGGACTTCCTGAGGGACCATCAGCGTCGCCAGAAAGACCACGAACAGGCCCTCCCGGCCCCGCCACCTCAGCCGGGCGAACGCGTAGGCGCCGAGGGAGGAGGCGGCCAGCACCACGACCGTGCCGACCGTGGCGACCAGCAGACCGTTCAGGATGAAGCGCTGGAACGGCAGATAGTCGAAGACGTCGGCGAAGTTCCGCCAGCGCAGTTCGGAGCCCATCAGCGACGGGGGACTGGTGAACGTCTCCCCGGGCGGCTTGAGCGCCGTGGCCACCGCGTACAGCACCGGCGCGAGGAACAGCAGGGCCACCAGGCCGAGCAGGACATGGGACACGACGGTGCGCACGGTGCGACCCGGTCGGGCAAGGCGGGCTGTGGACTCAGTGCTCATAGTGCACCCACCGCCTCTGGGCGAGGAACTGCACGGCGGTGATCAGCAGGATGACGGCGAAGAGGATCCAGGCGCCCGCGGCGGCGATGCCGAGGTCGCGGGAGACGAAGCCGTTCTCGTACACGTTCTGCACCATCGTCACGGTCGAGTCGCCCGGCCCGCCCTTGGTCAGGATGTAGGTCTGGGTGAAGACCTGCATCGACGTGATCATGGTCATGGTGGTGACGAAGAAGACGGCCGGGGACATCAGCGGCAGCTGGACGCGGAGGAACTTCCGGATCCCCACGGCCCCGTCGATCTCGGCCGCTTCGAGCACCGACTGCGGCAGTTCGTCGATGGCGGCGGAGAACACGATGATGTTGTAGCCGATGCCCTGCCAGACGCTCATGGCGACGACGGCGAGCATCGCCGTGCCCGGATCGGCGAGGAAGTTCGGCGCGTCGATGCCGAACCAGCTGGCGGCATAGTGGTCGATGACACCGCCGGGCTGGTAGAGCAGCTTCCAGATCACCGCGTTGACCACCATCGGCGTGATGGCCGGGACGAAGAACAGGACGCGGAAGAAACCGCGCCACCGGCTCTTCGAGATCCAGAACGCGAGGCCCAGCGAGAGCAGCACGTTCAGCGGCAGGAACAGTGCCGTGAAGACGAACGTGTTGCGCACCGAGACCAGGAACGTGGGGTCCCCGGACAGCAGATACCGGAAGTTGTCGAGCCCGACGAAGGACCGTTCCCCGAAGACCGGCCAGTCGTACAGGCTCATCACGACCGCCATGGCGACCGGGAACAGGGTGAAGACGGTGAGCCCGATGATCCCCGGGGAGAGGAACCCGTAGGCGTACCAGCGCTCCCGCTTGCGGGGGCTCCCGCCGTCGCGCCCGGCGGGCCGCGGCGCGCCGGCCCTCGCGGGCCGGCGGATCTCCTGAATCGCCACGGTCAGTGAGCCGCCTTCTGCTGGATGGTCGTCAGGGCCTGCTTCGCGGTCTTCGAGCCGGTGTAGGCCTCCAACAGGTACTGGCTGAACAGGGTGTTGACCTCGTCCCAGTTCTCCGTGCCGACGAAGGGCTCACCGCCCGCCAGGCCGTCGCGGACAGCCTTCATGCCGGCCTTGACCGTGCCCGCGCTGCCCGCGTCCTGCCCGGTGAGGAACTTCTCGTAGTCGGCCTTGGCGTCGGTCCGCGCAGGGAAGACCCGGCCCTGGCCGGCGAGGTACTTCTGCGCCTCGGGTCCCGTGAGCACGCCGATTGCCTTGGCCGCCTCGTCCTTGTACGCACACGCCTTGGAGATCCCGAAACCGGAGTTGGCCACATACGTCTTCGAGCCGCCCGGCCCCGCGGGGATCGGCGCCACACCCACCTTGAACTTCGCCTCGCTCGTGTGCGATCCGAGGTTCCACGTGCCGTCGACCGCCATGGCGGTGTTGCCGTTCACGAACTGGGTCTCCGCCCAGCCGCCGTCGCTCGAACTCGCCGGCACGCTGGCGGCCTTGTCCTTGGTGGCGAGCGAGGAGTACCAGGTGAAGGCCTTGACCATCGCCGGGTCGTCGAGCTGCGGCTTGCCGCCGGCGGTGACCGGCCGGGCACCGTTGTACGTCAGCGCCATGGTCAGCGAGTTGAGGTCCGAGAAGGACAGACCGAACCCCGTTCTGCCCTTCCCCGTCAGCGACTTGGCGTCCTTCTCGAAGTCCTGCACGGTCCAGCCGGCGCCGGGCTCGGCGACGCCCGCCCGCGCGAACGCGTCCTTGTTGTAGTACATCAGCATCGTGGCGAGGTCCATCGGCAGGGCGTACTGCTTGCCGTTCCGCTCCAGGGCCTTGAGCGCGGCCGGTTCGATGCCGTCCGTCGAGACGGCCGCCTTGCCCAGATGACTGTCGAGCGGTTCCATGAGTTCGGCGAAGCCGGGCAGCCGCAGGCTCTGCATGCTCACGATGCACGGCTCGTCCCCGCCGGCGGCCTGCGTCTGGAGTTTGGTGAAGTAGTCCTTGAACGGGACCGTTCTGAGGTCGACCTTGATGTCGGGGTGTTCCTCGGTGACCAGCGACGCGAGGTGCTTCAGCTGCTTCTCCTCGTCCGAGCCGCTCGCCCACATCTGCCAGCTGAGCGTCACCGATCCATCGGAGCTCTTATGGCCTCCGCCGCCTCCCGATGACTGTCCACCGCAGCCGGCGAGTGCGACGAGCGCCCCCGCGACCGAGACGCTGACCAGCTGAGCGGCACGCTTTCGCATCCTCTGACCTCCATAAGTACCGCCGTACGGCGGCCGGTTGGGCTGGTGCGGTGGTGCGTGGCGACTTTCTTCGGCACCGAGTAAAGCCGGACAGTAGGATCGCCAAAGGTCGGACGTCAAGGTCCTTCGCACGGTGAGTGCGGCGGCACGATGGGGGATGAGATGACGAGACGCCAGGTCCGCGGGGATCTGACCAGGACCGAGATCCTCGCCCTCCTCGGGGCGGCCGGGCCCCTCGGACGGGCCGAGATCGCCCACCGGCTAGGCCTCGGCGCGGCGACCGTCACCGAGCACACGCGCCGGCTGCTCGCCGAAGGGTTCCTGCGGGAACTCCCGCCCCGCACGTCGGGCACCGGACGCCCGCGCGTGCCGCTCCAGTTGGTGCCCGACGCGGCCCATGTCCTCGGTGTGCGCATCGCGGTGGACCATCTCGCCGGTGTCGTCGTGGGGCTCGACGGGCAGATCGTCGACGAGTTCCGACTGCCGCTGCGCATCGCGGACGCGCCCGTACCGCTGCTGGTCGAGACCCTGCTCCGGGAGATCGACGCGCGGCGGCACACCACGCCCGTACGCGGGATCGGAGTCGCCGTCCCCGGCATGACGGACCCGGAATCGGGCGTCGTGCGGCTCTCCGGAATCATGGGCTGGCGCGAGCTGCCCCTCGGCCGGGAACTCGCCCGCCGGCTGCCCGTACCGGTGCTCGTCGACAACGACCTGCGGGCGAGCACGACCGCCGAACTGCTCTTCGGCATGGGCCGGGAACGCGACGACTTCCTCGTCCTCGGCATCGGCGACGGACTCGGCCTGGGCGTCGTCCTCGGGCGCAGCGTCCAGTGCGGGGCGGACGGCTCGTCCGGCGAGTTCGGCCATCTGCCCGTCGACCCCGCCGGACCCCGCTGCACCTGCGGCAACCGCGGGTGTCTGCAGGCCCTGGCCGGGCAGTCGGCGCTCGTCGAACAGGCCCGACGCGCGGGCGTGTCGGGCCTGGGCGAGGGGCTGCCCGGCCTGGTCGGGGCCGCGGAGCGCGGTGAGCCCGCGGTGCTCGCCATCCTCGCCGAGGCCGGCGCGCTGCTCGGCCGGTGCGTCGCCGGCGTGGTGAACGTCCTTGCGGTCAAAGCGGTCAAGGTCATCGGCGAGGGGCATGTGCTGTGGCCGTTCCTCGGCCCGTCCTTCGAGGCCGCGGCGGCCGCAGGGGTGATCGAGCCGCTGCGCGACCCGGAGATCACCGTGGCGCCCTGGCGGGACATCGAGCACGCCCGCGGCGCCGCCTGCCTGTTGCTGGCCCGCGGCAGCTCAGAACTAAAGCGCTTCAGTTCTGTTGACTAAAGCGCATTAGTTTGCGAGAAATGCCCCGAAGCAGGGCCTGTGGCCTGCGAGTTCACCGTTCTCGATGAGAAAGTGAAGGGGTGATCCGCACATGGATCGCAGAACGTTCATCGGCCTGCTCGGAGCGGCCGGGGTGACGGTCGGACTCGCCGGTCCGGCCGGGCTGACCGTGGCGCCCGCGTACGCCGCCACCGACCCGGCCCCGGGCCGCGCCCCGCACCAGCCGTTCATGCACGGCTACAACGCGGCCTCCATCAAGAACTGGAGCCCGCAGACCGACCGTTACGCCAAGTACTTCCGCTCGCGCGTCCCGCTGGCCACCCGTATCGCCCCGTTCGCGGCGACCCAGGCGAACCCGGCGCTCGCGACCGGCCCGCAGCTGATGAACCTGAGCTACGACTACGACAACTCCTTCTTCACCGCGTACAAGTACAACGACGTCTTCGCCCGCCGCCTCCTCCGCTTCTGGCAGTACACCGACCTGTACGCCTCCTGGCACGGCATGCCCGTCGACGGCTCACCGACGAGCAACCCCGAGCACGGGCTGATCAACCTGCCCAACCCCGCCTACACCGACGCCGCCCACCGCAACGGCGCGAAGAGCCTGGGCTGTTGGTTCTGGCCGCGGTCCGGCGCCTTCTCCGACTACCTGGAGCGGCGCGCCGACGGCAGCTTCCCGGTGGCGGACAAGCTGATCGAGATGGCCGATTACTTCGGCTTCGACGGCTACTTCATCAACCAGGAGGCCACCACCGCACCGGCGGACGCGGCCGAGCTGATGGAGATGCTCACGTACCTGCGCGCCCACGCGCCCGAGGGCTTCCACCTCCAGTGGTACGACACGATCATGGTCGACGGGAAGCTGGACTACCAGAACCAGCTCAACGACAAGAACGCCCCGTGGATCCAGAACGGCGAAACCCCGGTCAACAACAGCCTGTTCGCCAACTACTGGATGCCGGACGACGAGCAGGTCGAGACCTCCCGCCGTACCGCGGAGAAGCTGGGCCTCGACCCGTACGAGGTCGTCTTCCACGGCACGGAGAACGAGAAGTACGGCTACAACCCGCCCTACGACACCCGCCTCGTCTTTCCCGAGGGTAAGCCGGCGCGCACCAGCTGGGCGCTGTTCGGCTCGCAGTTCGTCTGGGACCGCTACCCGGACCGCGACAACCCCGACGCGCAGGACGGCGTCTTCCAGCGGGAGCGCCGCTACTGGTCAGGACCGAACGAGGACCCGACCCGCACCGGCCGCACCGAGTACGTGCCGTGGCCCTACGAGGACGACGGCAAGCCGCGCGACGCGGACAATCACAAGAAGTGGGACGGCGTCGCCCGGTACATCACCGAGCGGTCCGTCATCGGCTCGTTCCCGTTCGTCACCCGCTTCAACACCGGCCACGGCCGCGCCTTCTTCCTCGACGGCCACCGCGCGGGCGACCGGGACTGGAACAACGCGAGCATCCAGGACATCCTGCCGACCTGGCAGTTCTGGACGCGCAGCGCGGGCAGCGGCGCGCCGCTCACCGTCGACTACGACTACACGCTCGCCCACGACGGGGGTTCCTCCCTGCGCATCGCGGGCGACCTCGGCCCCGACAACACCACCACGGTGCGGCTGTTCAAGACCGCGCTGAAGGTGACCGGCGGCGAGCGGCTGTCCGTCACCTTCACGACGGGGCGGGCCGGCGCGGACAGCGGCCTGGAGGTGGGCCTGATCTTCGCCGACGCTCCCACCCGCTTCGTGTGGCTGCCGGCCGGGCGCACCACGAACCGTTCCTGGAACACGGTCGTCCGCGGCCTCGGCGTGTTCGAGGGCCGGACCATCGCCGCGATCGGCGTCCGGGTCTCCTCCCCCCGCCAGGGCACGTACGCGGTGAACCTCGGCGAACTCGCCCTCCTCGCCGGCGAGCGCCCCGCCCGCCCGCAGACCCCCTCGGGCTTCACCGTGGACGCCGCGCACGTCCAGGACGGCACCGCCGAGGTGTTCCTGTCCTGGCGGTTCCAGGACCGGGGCGTCTGGTACTACGACGTGTACCGCGACCTGCCGGACGGCCGGCGCGAGGTGGTCGGCCGGGTACGCGACGAGGTGTATTACGTGAAGGCCCTCGCGCGGACCGAGGGCGAGGCCACCACGACGCTGCATCTGGTGGCGGTCGCCCCGGACGGCACCCGCAGCGCCCCGGCCCACGCGCAGGTCCACTGGGCCTGACGGCGTTCAGCAGGACCGGTCTTCCGCGTCAGCGCTCGCTGACGCGGAAGTCGAAGGGCACCGCGCCCGGGTCCACCACGGTGGTGCCGCCGTCGACGGTGAGCGTGGCGCCGTTGACGTACGAGGACTGCGGGCCGAGCAGCCACAGGACGGCGTCCGCGATCTCGCGCGGCTCGGCGGGGCGGCGCTGCGGCACGAGGGCGGTCACCTGCGCGTAGGACTCCTCGACGCCGAGACCGAGCGGCCCGCCGAACTCGCGCATCTCCTCGTCGGCCATCTCGGTGCGGGTCCAGCCGGGGCACACGGTGTTGGCGCGTACCCCACGCGGCCCGAACTCGGCGGCGAGGGTGGTGGTCAGCATGGCGGCTCCGGCCTTCGAGGCGGCGTACGCGGACATGCCTCCCGAGGCGCGCAGCCCGGCGATGGAGCCGACGGTCACGAACGCCCCACGGGACTCGACGAGATGGGGAAGTCCGGCGCGGGCGAGCAGGAACACGGACGTGAGGTTGGTGCGCAGGGTCGTGTCCCAGTCCTCGTCGCTGAGGTCGAGCACGCCGCCGGGGCGCATCACTCCGGCGTTGGCGACGATGCCGTCGAGGCGCCCGTGGTCCCGCAGGACGGCGGCCACCAGGTCCTCGACCTCGTCGCGGGCGGTGACGTCCGCGACGTAGGGAGTGGCTCCGCAGTCCTCGGCGACCTTGCGCAGGGCATCGGGCCGCCGTCCGCAGATGGCGACGCGGGCTCCGGCGGCGGCCGCCTGAGCGGCCACGGCGGCGCCGATGCCGCTGCTGGCGCCCGCCACCAGGTGGACGGGTGCGGGTGATGAGGATCCGGTGGGGTGCACGAGTAACTCCGTGGGTGAGGGGGTGGGCGGGGCCCGGGGTGTGCGCTCGGGCCGGCCGGATGTCGGTACCTGCGTGTCAGGCCTCGGCGGCCTCGGCGAGGGCGGGCGACGGCGCCGTCCCGGTGCGTGACGCCGAGCCTGAGCGGCGCGCCGCGAGGAAGGCCGCCGGCAGGGCCACCACGATGACGGCGACAGCGGCGTCCGCGGCCCAGATGGTCGGCGCCGGCACCCGGTAGACGGCGCCGAACAGCGCGCCGCCGGTGATCACCAGACCGACGAGGGAACTCGCCCACACCAAAGGCTTGTTGGGGTGATCGCGCAGTCCCCGCGGCGCCCCGAGGCACATGGCGAGATAGATGGCGGCCAGGCTGAACACCCCGAAGGCGGACAGCCAGGCGAACCAGCCGACGTGGTCGGGAAGTCCGGGCACCGCGACCGCGGCCGGGAGGACCTGGCTGATCAGGATGACGGCGAGATAGCCGGCGCCGACCAGGACGGTGCCGACGACCGGGGTGCCCCGCCGTGCGCTGAGCCTCCCGAGAGGCTTCGGCAGCCAGCCGTCGCGGGACATGGTCAGCACGCCCCGGGTCACCGAGACGGAGATGCCGATGTAGACGGCGAACATGTCGAGCAGGATGACGAGTTCGACGAGCCTGGCCACCCAGGTCGTACCGAACGCCTCGGGTGAGGCGAGGGCGACGAGCGGGGCACCGGCGTTCTGCGCCACCGCGTGGACGCTGAAGTGGAAGCCGGCGATCTGCGCGTAGGCGCCGAGCAGGAAGAACACGGCGGCGGCGAGCATGGAGATCAGTACGGCCCGGGGGATGGCGCGCCGGGGCTCGGCCGTCTCCTCGGCGAGGTTGGCCGCGGCCTCGAAGCCCGTGAAGAGGAGGACGCCGTAGATGACCGAGAAGGCGATGCCGCTCCAGCCCTGCGCCGAGCTGGCGGGGGAGAAGGCGGACAGGCTGTTGTCGGCGCCCACCGCGACGATGACGTGGACGAAGAAGACGGCGAGCACACCGATGGAGATCAGCGCGAGCACCAACTGGGCCTTGACCGAGACCTGGACGCCGAGGTGCACGATCGTGAGGAGCACGCCGAGCAGGCACAGCTGCCACGCCCACACGGGCACCGCCGCGAACCCGAACTCGGTCTTGAGATCGTCGTGCAGCGTGCCCCCGACGAGGACGGCGATGCCCGCCCCCAGGACGAGTACGCCCAGGTAGTAGACGTAGCCCGCGGCCGCGCCGGCCCGGGCGCCGAGGCCCTCGGTGACGTAGTTGTACAGCGAGCCCGCGGTGTGGATGCGGCGCGCGTAGGCGGAGACGATCCAGCCGATGCCGAGCATGCCGATGGTGCCGAGCAGTACGGCGAGCGGGGCGGCTCCGCCGGCGCCGTTGCCCGTGGCGGTCGTGACGCCGACGAGCATCGGCAGCAGTACGGACACGGAGAAGACCGGGCCCATGAAGCCGACGGACTGCGCGACCACGTCGACCAGGGTGAGCGGCCGTGCGGGTCTGCGTGCCGAGTTCTCGGCTGCAGCGGGAGAAGTGTTGTGCGGCATCGATCGCTCCATGCGGGAGGAGGCGCGGCGGGGCGGGGCGGCGCCTGAGTGACGGCCGAGGCGTAGGCCACGAAGGAGGGGAACGCCGAAATCTCGTTTGAGGCCGTACGTTATGTCGCGGCCGTCGCCCGCACAACACCTGGCCCTGATCGAAGTCGGGCATCCCGGCCCCTTGCCGGTCCGCACCCCCGCTCCTAATGTTTGACCTCAAACGAATCAGTCTCGAACGAACCCACCACCCGAACGAACTCTTTCCGCCCGGACCACAAGGACCCATCCGATGCCCACACCCCGCATGCAGCTCGTCCTCAGTGAGAACTGGACGATGACCAAAGGCCGCGCGGATCTGCCCGTCCTGGTCCGCTGGGCCCGCGAGGCCGAGGACGCCGGCTTCGACTCCGTCATGATCAGCGAGCACGTCGTCCTCGGCCCGGACGCCGGGGCGAACGGTGTCATGGGCAATCCGCGCGACTACGCGCTCCCGGGCAACCAGGACCCGTACATGCCCTGGCCCAGTTCCCTCATGCTGCTCAGCGCCATCGCCTCGGTCACCGAGCGGATACGGCTCGCCGCGTCCGCCGTGATCGCGCCGCTGCGCCACCCGCTCCTGCTCGCCCGCGAACTGGGCACCCTCGACCTCCTCTCCGAGGGCCGGCTCATGGTGCTGCCCAACGTCAGCTGGAGCCGCGACGAATACGCCGCCCTCGGTGTGCCGTTCAGCCGGCGCGGCAAGCTGCTGGACGAACACCTGGAGGTCTGGGCCAAGTTGTGGGGCCCGTCCCCCGTCTCGCACCACAGCGAGCACCACTCCTTCCAGGACGTTTACTTCGAGCCGAAGGCGCACCGCCCCGACGGCCCGCGGCTGTGCTTCGGCGGCGCCGGGATGCACGACGCGATGGTGCGGAGGATCGTCCGGTACGGCCATGCCTTCAACCCGCTCGGGCGTCCGACGCCCGAGGAGATGAAGAAGCTCGCGACGGCGATGGCCGACGCCGGGCGCGACATCGCCGACCTGGAGATGATCGGCGGCACCCGGGCCGTCTTCCCCGACGACCATTCGTGCGCCGACCTCGCGCAGGCGCTGGAGTCCGTCCCCGAGCAGCTGGCCGAGGGCTTCACCACCTTCTGTGTCAAGCCGTCCCAGTTCACCGACGACCCGAACGCCGTCGGAGCGTTCTGCCGCGACGTGATGCGCCGCGTGGAGTCCCTCGGGACGTGACCTTGCGGCGACCGGCCGGTCACGCCAAGACCTGATGCACCGTCAACTCACCTCACCCGTCAGAGAGGTCAACCATGTCCGAGACAGCCGATCTGATCCTCACCGGCGGCGATGTGCTGACCGTCGACGACGCCTTCTCCGTCGCGCAGGCGGTCGCCGTGCGGGGCGACCGGATTCTCGCCGTCGGGAGCAGCGCCGAGATCCAGGCGCTCGCCGGACCGGACACGAGGACGATCGACCTGGCCGGCCGCACCGTACTGCCGGGGATCAACGACTCCCACCTGCACGGCGCGACGTGGGGGCTGACCCGGCCGCCGTTCGCGCTCGGCGTCGGCCATCCGGCCGTGCGGTCGATCGCGGACATCGCCGAGGCGGTGCGGCAGGCCGCGGCCGGCACCCCCTCCGGGGAGTGGATCACCGGTCTCGGCTGGGACGTCGGCTACCTCGCCGAATGCGTCGCCGATCCAGCCCGCCGCCCGCACCGCCGCGACCTGGACGCCGCCGCTCCGGACCACCCGGTCTGCCTGACCGACTTCTCCGGACACATGACGTGGGCGAACTCCAAGGCGCTCGAACTCGCCGGGATCAAGCGCGGCACCACCCCGCCGGCCGGCGGCGTCATCGAGACCGACGACGACGGGGAGCCCACCGGCATCCTCAAGGAGGCGGCGCAGGCAGCCGTCCAGGAACTCGTCCCGCCCGCGACCGTGGCGCAGCGCAAGGCGGCGATACGGTCGGCGGTGGCGGCGCTGCACGCCGAGGGCATCACCAGCTACACGGAGCCGGGCCTCGGCCCCGGCGGCACACGGATCCTCGGCGGCGGCCTCGGCACGGACACGCTCCGGGCCTACGTCGAACTGGCCCGCGCCGGTGAACTGGCGTCCCGGGTGAGCGTCCTGCTGCTGCCCGCGCCGATGGGCGGCTCGGCGGCCGACGTGCACGCCGGTCTGGCCGGCTTGGCCGACCTCGCCGTGCCGGACGACGTGGACGCCGGTCGCCTCGCCGTCATCGGGGTCAAGGTCTTCGCCGACGGCGTCCCGCCGAACGAGACCGCCTGGATGCGCGACCCGTACCTGGCCGGCGGCCACGGCGCGCTCTGCGTCCACGGCGCCGACGCGGGCCTCCAGCAGGCGGAGCTCGCCGAGATGGTGCGGATCGCCCACACGGCCGGATACCAGCTGGGTGTGCACGTCACGGGGGACCGGGCGATCGACGCCGTGGTGGACGCCTTCGTCGCCGCCGACGCCGCCCATTCCCGGCCCGACGCCCGCCACTACGTGATCCACGGCGACTTCGTGTCCGCCCGGAGCCTGGCCGCGCTGGCCGCCCACGGGTACGGCGTGAACATGAACCCGGCCATCAAGTGGACCATCGCCGACCTGATGGAGGACATCGTCGGCAAGGAGCGGTCGGACTACCAGTGGCCGGTGCGCTCCGCGACGGAGGCCGGGGTCGCCGTGTGCGCCAGTTCCGACGCCCCGATCACCGAGCCCAACTGGCGCCGGGGCGTGAGCGCGATGCTGCTGCGCGAGTCCAAGGCCACGGGCCGGGTGAGCGGCCCGGAGGAGTGCGTCCCGCTGGAGGTCGCGCTGCGCGCCTACACCGTCAACGCCGCCCGGCAGGACTTCGCCGAGTCCTGGAAGGGCACCATCGAACCCGGCAAGGTCGCCGACCTGTGCGTCCTCGGCGGCGACCTGCGCGCCACCGACCCGCACGACATCCCGTCGCTCCCGATCGACCTCACGGTCTTCGACGGCGAGATCGTCTTCGAACGCGAAGGGCTCGTGCGTACGGCACCGAGCCGTACGCACGAGCCGGGGTGAACACTCAGCCGTCCGCGCCCGCAGGCGTCGTCGTGGTGGTGAAGCCCTCCGTCTTGTTGGCCTTGAGGGCGAACTCGTTGGTGAACGTCGGGCCGAGCTTCACCGACGACGTCGCGTGGCCGACCTGTATCTCCGTCGCGAGGACGGTCTTCGGGCCGCCGGCCGGCATGATGCCGTCCGGGAGGAACTGACCCTTGTCCTCGGTCAGGGCCTTGATGTAGTCGGCCTTGGTCACCAGCTGGTTCTGCACGTACGACTGCGGCAGCTTGTTCGCGATGTCGGTCGCGCTGTGCGTGCTGATCCAGTGCATGGTGGCCACGAGCGCGTTGACGACCCTCTGCACCGCGTCCTTGTGCGAATTCACCCAGTCGGTACGGGCGATGACACTCGCGGCCGGCCAGGCGCCGCCCATCGCCGCCTTGGCGCCCTGTGTGGTGGCCAGGTCGATCGCGGAGGCGCCGACCCCCTTCTTCTCGATCGCGGCGACCGTCGGCTGCGTCGTCATGACGCAGGCGGCCTTGCCGTTCTGGAGCGCGGCGACGGCGGTGGAGCCCGCGCCGACCGCGATCCGGTTGAATGCCTTGGTCTTGACGTGCTTCTGCGCGGCCAGGAACTGGGTGAGCGTGTCGGTGCCCGAACCCAGGTCGGTGACACCGAGGGTCTTGCCCTTGAAGTCGGCGGCCGACTTCACGCCGCTCTTCGTCGTACACATCTCCCGCTCGCCCGGCGCGCCGGACAGCTGGACGACGTCCTCGACCGCCTTCCCCTTCACCTGGAAGTCGATCGTGTGCTGGTACCAGGCGCCGGACATGTCCACCTGCCCCGAGGCCATGGCGTCCTCGGCGCCGACACCGCCGTCCTGCTCGGAGCTCAGCTCGACGTTGACGCCGTACTTCTTGTAGAAGCCGAGCTGCTGGGCGAGCTCGTACGGCAGGTAGATCTGCTTGTCGAGGCCGCCCGCCATGAGCTTGACGGTGGGCGTACCGCCCGAGCCGCCGGACTTGGCGGAGCTGCCGGAGTTGCCGGAACAGGCGCTGACGGTTCCGAGGGCGAGAACGGTGAGGAGAGACGCGGCGACGGCGACGGGTCGTCTGGACATGGCGAACCACATTCCTTTACTGGGGTGGGGCGTGCGGAGGGGAGAGGGGGCTGTTTCAGAGGGAGTTGGCCTCGGTCGGCGCCGGCGGGCGCCAGGACAGCAGCCGGTGTTCGAGCTTGCCGATCAGCCACTCGGCGCCGAGCACGATCACCGAGATGACGAGCATCGTCGCGAACACACCGTTGGGGTCGAACTGGTTCTGCGCGGTCTTGATCACCAGGCCGAGGCCGCTCTGCGCACCAAGCACCTCACCGACGAGCGCGCCGACGATGGCGAAGCCGAAGGCGCTGTGCAGGCTGGCGATGATCCAGGTGAGCGCGGAGGGCACGATGACGTGCCGGATGATCTGCAGCTGCGAGGCGCCGAGCACCTTGGCGTTGGCGAGGATGTTGCGGTCGACCTCACGGACGCCCTGGAAGGCGTTGAAGAAGACGATGAAGAACACCAGCACCGCGGCGAGCAGGATCTTGGGCAGGACCCCGATGCCGAACGCGACGATGAAGATCGAGCCGAGGACGATACGCGGGATCGCGTTGACCATCTTGATGTAGGGACCGAGCACGTCCGAGAGGTAGCGGCTCTGGCCGAGCGCGACGCCGAAGACCACTCCGGTGGCGGCCCCGAGGGCGAAGCCGGCGAGCGCCTCCTGGATCGTGGTCCACACGTTCGCGTAGAAGGATCCGAACTCGGTGCCCTTCTGCAGGAGGTCGACCAGCCGCTGGGCGATGCCGGACGGCTGCCCGAAGAAGAACGGGTCGACGATCCCCCAGGTGGTGAACGCCTGCCAGCCGCCGATGACGACGGCCGCGAGGCCGATGCGGCCCGCCCACACCAGCGCGATGCGCCGCCGGCCGGCGCGCCTGGCGGCGGCCGCCGCCGAGACCTGTGCGCCGTCCCCGACCAGAGCGGGGGAAACAGTGGACGTCGTGCTCATGTCTGACCTCCTGCGGTGCGTGCGTAGGCGCGCTCCACCTCCTCGCGCAGCGTTTCCCAGATCTGGTGCTGAAGCTCGATGAAGCGGGGCTGGAAGCGGATCTCCTGGACCGCGCCGCGCGGGCGCGGCAGATCGATGTCGAAGACCGCCTTGACCGAACCCGGGCTGGACGTCATGACGACGACCCGGTCGGCGAGCGCCACGGCCTCGTCGAGGTCGTGGGTGATGAAGATGACCGACGGACGGATCTGCTCCCACAGGCCCAGCAGCTCAGTCGACATGATGGCCTTGGTCTGGACGTCCAGAGCGCCGAACGGCTCGTCCATGATCAGGATCCGGGGTTCGTTGATCAGCGCCGCGGCCATCGCCACGCGCTTGCGCATACCGCCGGAGAGCTGGTGAGGGTAGCGGTCCTCGAACCCGGACAGGCCCACCCGGCGCAGCCAGTCGTGCGCCGAGGCCTGAGCCTTCTGCTTGGGGACGCCGCGGAAGACGGGGCCCATCAGCACATTGCCGAGGACGGTCTTCCAGGGCAGCAGCGCGTCGGTCTGGAACATGAAGCTGACGCCGTCGGCGACGCCGTCCACCTCACGGCCGCCGACCTTGACCGAGCCCTCGCTGGGCCGGTCGAGCCCGGAGACCATGCTCAGGGTCGTCGACTTGCCGCAGCCCGTCGGGCCCACGACCGCGCAGAACTGGCCCGGCTCCACGGTGAACGAGACGTCCTGCAGTGCGGTGAACACCTCGCCGGCGGGAGTCAGAAATCGTTTGGTGAGCCCGGAAATCTCGACTCGTGCGCTGTCCTGCCCGCTCTTCTCGGCGACCGGACTCGACGCGACATTGTTTCGCGAAGTCATCTGAGGCCGTCTCCTTCCTGACCTCGGGGGTGGAGGAAGGCAGACGCTAGAGGCCGCCGCGCGTTACGTCGCTGTTTCAGACGTATCTCGCGTTAGCCGTGTTATCCCGGGTTTTGAACGTTCTGCTCAGCGGACGAGGGGTGGGCAGCGCGTCCCCGGTGGGGCACAATCACGCCACCACGGGTCACGGCGAAGGGGCTGGGCCCGGCTGCACGACAAGGGCGAAGGCACCTGTGATGCCCCTCCGTATACGGATCGGCCGCGGCGGGAAGGGGAGGCTCTCCGCGCGGATCCTGGCCAACCAGCTGGTCATCCTGTCTCTGACCGGAGCCATCGGCTTCGTACTGTTCGCGTTCGCCCAGCGGGACGAGATCGACCGCACCTACGAGCAGCGGGCGCTGGCCATCGCGCAGACCGCGGCCGCCGAGCCGCAGATCCGGCAGGCCATGGCGCACGGCGGTGGCCGCGGCATCGTGCAGACCGTCGCCGAGCGGATCCGGAAGGCGTCGGGGGCGTCGTACGTGGTCGTGATCGACCTGCACGGCATCCGCCACTCGCACCCGAGCCCGGAGCTGATCGGCGACCCGGTGGGCGATCCGATCGTGGTCCTTGACGGCCAGCCTCATGTCGGCTCCGACCAGGGCGCGACCGGGCGGTCCGCCAACGGCAAGGCCCCGCTGTACGGGCCCACCGGCACGCTGGTCGGCGAAGTGTCGGCCGGCATCCCGGAACACGACGTGCTCGGCGAGCTGTGGCGGGAGCTGCCCACCTTCGCCCTGTACGCCGCGATCACCACCGCGCTCGGTTCGGCGGCCGCGTTCCTGCTGGCCAGGCGCCTGAAGCGGACGACGTTCGGGCTTGAGCTGGAGGAGATCGCCGGTCTGCTGCAGGACCGCGAGGCGATGCTGCACGGCATCCGGGAGGGCGTGGTCGCCTTCGACCCCGAGGGCCGGGTCACCGTCGTCAACGACGAGGCCCGCCACCTGCTCGGTCTGGGTACGGCACTGGGCAGGCGACTGGACGAGATCCTGCCCGACGGGCGGCTGCTCAGGGCGCTGGACGGCACACTCACCGGGTCGGACATCGCGGTCCTCACCGACGACCACTGCCTGGCCGTCAACCGGATGCCGGTGACGTTGCGCGGCCGCGCCCTCGGCGCGGTCGTCACCGTCCGCGACCGCACCGAACTGGTCGGACTGCTCCGGGAGTTGGATTCCGTGCGCGGGCTGACCGACGCGCTGCGGGCCCAGCAGCACGAGTTCACCAACCGGATGCACATCCTGGCCGGACTCCTCGAGGTCGGCGAGTACGAATCCGCGTACGAGTACGCGGTCGAGCTGGCCGGCGAGGATCAGGCGCTGGCCGAGTCCGTGCGCGAGCGGATCGGCAACGCGCTGATGGTGGGGCTCCTCGTGGCGAAGACGACGGTCGCCGCGGAGCGCGGTGTGCGGCTCGTGCTCGGTGACGACTCCACACTCGGCGAGCAGCCGCCGCATCTGCACCGGCTGCTGACCATCGTCGGCAATCTGCTGGAGAACGCGGTCGACGCGGCGGTCGGCGGACCGGCCCCGGCGGGCGGCCGCGAGGTGCGGCTCTCCGTCGTCGAGGCCGCCACGGAGGTGAGGGTGAGTGTGGCCGACACCGGTCCGGGCATCCCGCGCGGCGCTCACGAGTCGATCTTCGAGGACGGCTGGTCGACCCGGCCGGACCGCGGCACCGCCCGCCGTGGCCTGGGTCTCGCCCTTGTCCACCGCCTGGTGCAGCGGCACAGTGGAACCATCACGGTCAGTGAAGGGCCCGGCGCGGTCTTCACCGTGACCCTGCCGGTGCCGGACACCGCCCCCGCTCCGCGAGGCGCCCTGTTCACGGCCGGATTTCCGGTGCCGACCGGCGCCACGGCAGCGGCCGACGGAGGTGAGAGCTGGTGATCGGGATCCTGGTCGTGGACGACGACTTCCGGGTCAGCGGGCTCCACTGCTCCTTCGTGGCCGGAGTCGAGGGCTTCGAGGTCGTCGGCCAGGCGGCGAACGTGGCCGAGGCGCTCGACGCCGTACGCCGGCTCAAGCCGGACCTGCTGCTGCTCGACATCTTCCTGCCCGACGGGAGCGGCCTCGACGTGCTGCGCCGGCTGACCAGGGACGAGGGAGGCACCCGGCCCGACGCCATCATGATCACGGCGGACCGGGACATCACCTCGGTACGGACCGCGATGAAACTCGGAGCGGTGGGATACCTCGTCAAGCCCTTCGGCGCCGCCGCCCTCGCCGAGCGGCTCACCGCCTACCGCGCACTCCAGCACAGGGTGGACGCCCTGGGCCCGAAGGCGGAGACCGACCAGGCCGACGTGGACGCCCTGTTCAGCGTCACCCGGCCCACCCCGCTCCCGACGATCCCGGCCAAGGGCCACTCCGCGCCGACCCTCGCCCTTGTCCACGAGGCGGTCCGTACCGCCCGACGCGACCTGTCGGCGGCCGAGGCCGCCGAACTCACCGGCGTCTCCCGCGCCACGGCCCAGCGCTATCTCTCCTACCTCGTACGGGAGGGCGTGGTCCGCCTCGAACTCCGCTACGGCGCGACGGGCCGCCCCGAACACCGCTATCGGACCGTGTCCTGACGTACGTACCGCCGGCTGCCGTCACGAGCGGCGTGGCTCGGGCTCCCGCTCCCGGACCGGAGCGAGGCCCACCGCGGGGGTGGTGGCACGCACCCGGCACCGGCCGCGATACGCGCGGATCCCGTACGCCCCCAGGACCACCGCGAGTGTCAGGATGCTGGCGGCGAAGTCGGAGCGCGTGGACGGCAGGACCACCATCGCGAGGATCACCGCGGTCATCGCGGCGATCGTGAACCAGCTCAGATACGGGAAGCACCACATCTTCAGCGTGAGTGCCCCCGGATCCTCCCGCTCGAGGCGCCGCCGCAACCGCACCTGGGAGAGAGCGACCAGCAGATAGACGAAGAGCGCGACCGCGCCGTAGGAGTGGACGATGAAGGAGAACACGGCGTCCGGCGAGACATACGCGATGATCACCGACACATAGCCGAGCACGGTCGCGAGCAGGATCGCGCGCCTCGGCACGCCCCGCCCGCTGAGCTTGGTCAGGCCGCGCGGCGCGTCGTTGTTCCGGGTCAGCGCGAACACGATCCGGGAGGCGCTGTAGAGACCGGCGTTGAGCGAGGACAGCACCGCGACCAGGATCAGCACCCGCATGAGGGTGCCGGCGCCGGAGATCCCCATGCGCTGCAGCGTCGCGACGTACGGCCCCTGCGCCACCGACGGATCGTTCCACGGCACGATCGCGATGACGAGGAAGATCGAGCCGACGTAGAACAGCAGCACGCGCAGGACGACGGAGCGGGTGGCCCTGGCCACGTTGCGCCGGGGGTTCTTGGACTCGGCCGCGGCCAGGGCGGCGATCTCGGCACCGGTGAAGAAACCGACCGCGGGAATGACGGCGGTGAGTACCGCGCCGATGCCGTGCGGGGCGAATCCGTGATGCTGCGTCAGATTGCTGACATCGGCGTGGGCGCCGGGCCACAGGCCGAGGACGAAGACGAGGCCCACGACGAGGAAGACCGTGATGGCCGCGACCTTGATCGAGGAGAACCAGTACTCGAACTCGCCGAACGAGCGCACCGAGAACATGTTCACGCCGGTGAGCAGAACCATCAGGCAGAGGCTGACCACCCACAGCGGTATCCCGGGGAGCCAGGCGTGGATCTGGCTGGCGCCCGCCACCGCTTCGAGGGCGACCACGTTGACCCAGAAGTACCAGTAGAGCCAGCCGATCGTGAAGCCGCCCCAGTTGCCCAGGGCGAGCCGGGCGTACGCGTAGAAGGAGCCGACCTCGGGGCGGGCCACCGCCATTTCGCCCAGCATCCGCATGACGAGGACGACGAGCCCGCCGGCCAGCAGGAACGAGATGATCGCGGCCGGGCCGGTCTCGTCGATCACCACTCCACTGCCGACGAAGAGCCCGGCTCCGATCACCCCGCCCAGGGCGATCAGTGTCATGTGCCGCTGTTTGAGTTCGCTCCGGAGTCCGGCCCCTCCGGTTGTTTCGCGCGCGTTCTCGCCGGACTCGTTCTTCTCTGCCACAGGGACCCCCTGTTTCGGGAAATGCGTGGAACTGCCGTCGGGAAACCGGCAGTGCCCGAAATGGTGGCCGAAAGGTGAATGGGTGAGGAAGAACCAGGGCGGGACATTGGCCGGGTACCAGGGTTCAGGGCCCACATCTCCCGTCCGTTCCATGGGAATTGACACCCTGTATCAATCGATGAGGGAGGGTGGAGGAATTGCGCTTTTGGGCGGTGACAAATGCATAGGCGGCCTCGCGCGGGGTCGCCGATGTGGGGGAGGGGGTGATGCGCTTCCCCTCCCCACACCGGCGTTCGGCCGCCGTCCCCGTACCGGCTCCCGTCAGCCGGTGACGCTCGCCTCGACATCGCCGATCATCACATCGACCGCCGACACCAGTTCGTCGAGCACCGCCCGGTCGGCGACCAGCGGCGGCGAGATCATCAGCATCGTCGCGCCGCGGTCGTCGGGGCGCAGGATGACCCCGGTCTTCCTGAACGCCTGCGGGAGCACCTCGCGCAGCACCTTCTGGGCCTGCTCCGCGCCGAGTTCGCGTCCGCTCTCCCGGTCGGCGGTCAGTTCGACCGCGTAGAAGAAGCCCATGCCGCGGACGTCCTTGACGACGCGGTGGCGCCGCTTGATCTCCTCAAGGCCGGCGTGGAGTTCGGGCCCGAGCGTGTTGACGTTGTCCAGGACCTTCTCGTCCCGCATCGCGGTGATGTTGGCGACCGCGACGGCCGTGGACACCGGGTGGCCGCCCCATGTGGCGCCGTGGGTGAACGTCCCGCCGCCGGGGGAGTCGTACAGCTCCCTGACCAGGGGCTCGCGGGCGATCATGCCGCCGAGCGGGGCGTAGCCGGACGTGGCGCCCTTGGCGAAGGTGATCATGTCCGGCACCACACCGAAGTAGCCGCTGCCGAACCAGTGGCCGAGCCGCCCGAAGGAACAGATGACCTCGTCGGCGACGAGCAGGATCCCGTACCGGTCGCAGATGCGGCGCAGTTCGCGCCAGTAGCCGTCCGGCGGGACCAGCGCGCCGCGCCCGTTCTGCACCGGCTCGGCGAAGACGGCGGCGACGGTCTCGGGTCCCTCCTCGATGATCGCCGCCTCGATCGCCCGCACACACTCCAGCTCGTCGGCAGGGCCGCAGTCGCCGGTGTGGCCAAGGGTGTTGGGCACATGCCTGATGCCGGGGAGCAGCGGCAGGAACGGCTCGCGGATCTTCGGAAGCCCGGTGACGGACAGCGCGCCCAGGGTGACGCCGTGGTAGGCCATGTCACGGCTGATGATCTTCGTACGCTCCGGCCGGCCCTGGCTGCGGTGGTACTGCCGGGCGAACTTGATCGCCGTCTCGACGGCCTCCGAGCCGGAGTTCACGAACCAGGTGACCTCCAGGTCACCCGGGGTCAGTTCCGCGATCAGGCTCGCCGCCTCGACGGCCGGCGGGTGCGCCGCGCCCCAGTTGGTGGAGTAGGGCAGCGTCTCCATCTGCTTGGCGGCGGCCGCCACGATGTCTGCGCGGCCGTGTCCCATGTTCACGCAGAACAGTCCGGCGAGGCCGTCGAGGAAGCGCCGGCCCTGCTCGTCGTACAGGTGACAGCCCTCGCTGCGGACGAAGACCGGCAACTCGGCGCTCTGCCAGACGTCCTGGCGGGTGAAGTGCTGACCCAGATGGCGCTGCGCCCTGGCGCGGAACGCGGATTCGGTGGTCACGACGGGTCTCCCCTCCGGCCCGGCGGCCGCCGGGCGGGTGTGTGCGGTGATGGGCTGTTTCGCGTGGGTGTGGCGGGGTGAGTGCCCCGACGGGCGCCTAGAGCAGCGCCTGTGCGGCGTCGGCGTACTTCAGGCCGTGTGCCTCGGCCACCGGGCGGTAGGTGACCTGGCCGCCCACGATGTTGACGCCGCGACAGATGGCGGGGTTCGATGCCGCGGCGGCCGCGATCCCGTTCTCCGCGATGTTCATGATGTACGGCAGCGTGACGTTGGTCAGCGCGTAGGTGGAGGTGTTCGGCACCGCGCCCGGCATGTTCGCGACGCAGTAGAAGACCGAGTCGTGCACGCGGTAGACGGGGTCGGCGTGCGTGGTCGGCCGGGAGTCCTCGAAGCAGCCGCCCTGGTCGATGGCGATGTCGACGAGCACCGACCCCGGCTTCATACGCGAGACCAGTTCGTCGGAGATCAGCCGGGGCGCCCTCGCGCCCGGGACGAGCACCGCGCCGATGACGAGATCGGCGTCCAGAACCGCCGACTCCACCTCGTACGCGTTGGAGGCGACGGTGGTGATCCGGCCCCCGTACATCCGGTCGGCGGCCCGCAGCTTGTCGATGTTCTTGTCGAGCAGGACCACGTCGGCCCACATCCCGGTCGCCACGGCCACCGCGTTCATCCCCGACACCCCGGCACCGATCACGACGACCTTGGCGGGCCGGGTACCGGAGACACCTCCCATGAGCACACCGCGCCCTCCCGCCGCCCGCGTGAGGTGGTGGGCGCCGGCCTGAGGTGCAAGCCGGCCGGCCACCTCGGACATCGGGAAGAGCAGCGGGAGCGAGCCGTCGGGAGCCTGCACGGTCTCGTACGCCACCCCGGTGATCCCGGAGTCCAGCATCGCGTCGGTGCACTCCCTGGAGGCCGCCAGATGCAGATAGGTGAACAGCGTCTGGTCGGCGCGCATGCGGTGGTACTCCTCCGCGACGGGCTCCTTCACCTTCAGTACCAGCGCCGACTCCGCCCAGACCTCGTCGGCCGTCGGCAGGATCGTGGCGCCCGCCCGGACGTAGTCGGCGTCCGTGATGGACGAGCCGACGCCGGCGTCCTTCTCGACCTGGACCGTGTGTCCGGCCCGGACCAGTTCATTGACGCCGGCGGGAGTGATGGCCACCCGGTACTCGTGGTTCTTGACCTCGCGCGGAATCCCGATCTTCACGACGATCTCCCCTCGATGGTGCGGGACATGGGTGCCCCGGCGGGGCACACCGTGGTGAGTGCGCACCCAGACTGCCGACCGGCTGGTCCGGGGAATAGCTCCAGTTCCGCACGGTCCGACGGGTCCAGCGAGGAATCGCGTTCCCGGCCGGCTCACCTTGTCCGGCCTATGGAGCAACGGCTCCCGGGCCGCTACGCTCCCGGACAGCTGGTACCCCGTGGCGGCGCGGAAGCGGCCCGCCGGACGGGGACAGCGGAGTACCGCGCCCGGGGCCCGGCCCGGTGGGCCGCGCGCCGCCCACGTCATGCGCAGGAGGCGCCCATGCCACGCACATTGATCGAGATAGACAGGGCGTCGGAGGAGCCGCTCTACCGTCAGATTCGCAAAGCGCTCGAACACGGCATCGCGGTCGGCACGATCGACGCCGAGCGCAGACTCCCCTCGTCACGGGAGCTGGCCCGGGAACTGTCCCTGTCCCGGAACACCGTCAACGCCGCCTACCAGGAACTGATCGCCGAGGGGTTCGTCGAGAGCCGCGAACGGCAGGGCATCTTCGTCAACCGCGAGATGCGCCCCCACTGCGCGGTGGAGGAACGCCCGCCGACCGAGCGCTTCGACTGGGGGCCGCGGCTGCGCGGCCACCCCGAGGACCGGCTCCCGCACATCGAGAAGCTGCCGGACTGGGCCGACTACCCCTATCCGTTCCTCGCCGGGCAGGTCGACCTGCGGGCCTTTCCCGCCCGTGACTGGTCCCGAGCGCTCAACGAGGCGCTCTTCCAGCCGCATGCCCAGTACAGCCTCCAGGACAGCATCGCCGCCGACGACCCCCTGCTCGTCGACATGCTCTGCCGGCAACTGCTGCCCGCGCGAGGGGTGGAGGCCACACCGGACGAGGTCCTGGTCACCGTGGGTTCCCAGCAGGGCCTCGACCTGCTGAGCCGGGCACTCCTCGGCACCGGCTCCACCGTGGCCGTGGAGGACCCCGGCTATCTCGACGCCCGGCACATCTTCGTACGGGCCGGGGCCCGGCTGCTGCCGCTGCCGGTCACCTCGGCCGGAGTGGTCCCGCCCGCCGGTCTGGCCGGTGTGGACCTGCTGCATGTGACACCGTCCCACCACCATCCGACCAACGTCACCCTGAGCATCGGGCGACGCCGTGAACTCCTGTCGCTGGTACGGGAGAGCGGAACGGTCATCGTCGAGGACGACTACGACAGCGAGTTCCGCTACCAGGGCAGTCCGACGCCCGCGCTGAAGGGACTGGACACCACCGGCCAGGTCGTCTACCTCGGGACGTTCTCGAAGTTCCTGGCCCCGGGCCTGCGCCTGGGGTACGTCGTGGGATCCCGTGAACTCATCAGGACACTGCGCGACTTGCGTCGCTACTCGGTGCGGCATCCGTCCGGACACATCCAGCGCGCCCTCGCCCTGCTGATCGGGTCCGGTGAGTACCACCGTGCCGTACGGCGCTACCGGGGACAGCTGATGCGTAAGTGGGAGGCGGTCACCGAGGCGGTCAACACCCATCTGCCCTGGCGCACCACCCCGTCGCCCGGCGGGGTGAGCCTGTGGATGACCGGGCCCGCGGAACTCGACTGCCGCAGGCTCGTGGATCTCGCGCAGCGGCGTGGAGTGCTCATCGAGCGCGGTGACATCTACTTCCTGTCGGGGCAGCCACCGCTGAACCACTTCCGGATCGGCTTCGCGGCCCCACAGGTCCGGGTGATCGACCCGGGCATCAGGATCCTCGGCGAACTGGTGGAGGAGATGCTGGCGGGCTAGGACGTGCCCGGGCGGCCCGGTCAGCCGATCAGGCCGAGAACGTCCCGGAACACACTGTTGTCAAGCCCCTGCGAGAGGTCCAGGACGCGTGAACGGCGGTAGTAGGGGCTCAGGTCGAGACCCAGGCCCACCCCGAAGATCTCGACCTCCCCGGACTGTTCGCACCGCGCCACCACGTCCTTGAGGTGCTGGTCGAGAAAGTGGCGGTCGTTGGCGTGCTGTGTGGCGGTGTCCATGGGGCCGCCGTCGGACAGCACGAACAGCAGCCGCCGGCTTCCGGGCCCGCGCTCCGCCGCCGGACCCCGCGCGCGGTCGGCGGCCCAGGCCACGGCCTCGCCGTCCACGCCCTCGCGGAAGAGGTCCGGCTTCAGCAGCGCGGCGATGTCCCGCCGCGCGGCACGCCACGGCGTCGCGGCGTCCTTGAACACCAGGTGGCACTGTTCGTTGAGCCGCCCCGGCCGGGCCGGCCGTCCGGCGCGCAGCCAGTCCCGCCGGGCCCGGCCGCCGTTCCACGCGCCGGTGGTGAAGCCCAGGACCTCGCAACGGGCCCCGGCACGGTCAAGGGCCCGGGCGAACACCTCGACGAGCAGGGCGAGCGACTCGCCGTGCTCCTTCATCGAGCCCGAGCAGTCGATCAGGAACGTCACCGTCGCGTCGGTCGCCGGCTCGGTGCGCTCGGCCCTGAACACCCGCTGATCGGTGGGGGAACTGATCAGCCGGGCCAGCATCCGGCCGTCGACGTACCCCTCTTCCTGCGCGCCGTCCCAGCCCCGGGCCGCGGGAGAGGCGAGCCGCGCCGTCAACTCCCTGGTGATCCGGCCGATGTTGATGCCCTGTGAGGCGATACGGCGGTCGAGCCGCTCCCGGTACTCGGTCAGTGCGGCGGGGCGCACCAGCGTGCCGGCCCGCCGCTCCCGGTCGTAGGCGGTGGTGAAGACGCGGTAGCCGTCGTCGGGGTCGCCGTCGTCGTGATCGCCGGATTCCCGGCTGTGCGGCGGGACTTCGACGCCTCCGGGCCCCGCGGCGTCGAACTCCGTCAGCAGGGTGAATCCGCTCCGTGCGGGAGCGGGCCGCTCGTCGTCATCGCGCTCCGCGCGTCCCTCCCGGGCGGCCGCCTCGGCGCCAGCGGTCATCTCGGCGACGGCCCGGGCAACGGCCAGCGCGTGTACGGCGAAGCGCGCCTGGTCGCCGCGTTCTGCGCGCAACCCGGCCAGTTCGTGGCCGATCACCGGAGCGAGCGCGCCACGGGTGACCTCGATGATCCCCTCGGTCTCCTCGACGACCGGGCGGCCGGTGATCCGGGCCCGGCACACCTGCGCGACCGTGTGGAGGAGGAGACCGCTCGCGGTCTCGGTCAGGCCCGAGTGGTGGAAGGCGAGCGACCACATCTCGTGGCGGTGCCGGAGGTTGCGCCGCATCCCGGGCAGATGTGCGGGCGCCAGCGACTCGACCCGGAACTGCTCCAGCATCTCGAAGACGAGGCGGGCGGTCCGGCCGACCGGGCACAGCCGCCGGTGCAGCTCCTGGTCGGAGTACGCAAGGCGCAGCGCCAGGCCGTCCGCCGCACCGCGGAACGAACCGAAGTCGTCCTGCGCGGACGGATACAGATGCGGCGCGAACACAGGGAGCGCGCGCCGCCCGCGGTACGGCCGGTCGCCGCGGAAGTGCAGATCAGGGACACCGCCGAGGGCGCGGACCGCTGCCGCGCACAGCTCCTGGACGCGTTGGCGGTGGCGGACCACGGCCCGTGTGGTGCCCACGTCAGTGGCTCCGGACCGGCTCGCCGGCGAGCGGCCCGTGGCCGGAGACCCGCCCGGGCTCCTCGGGCTCGTGGCCGAAGCAGCGCTGGAAGTACTCGGCCACGACGTGCCGTTCCTCCTCGTCGCAGCGGTTGAGGAAGGACAGCCGGAACGCGGCGGCGCAGTCACCGAAGATCTCGGTGTTCTCCGCCCAGGTGATGACCGTACGAGGTGACATCAGCGTCGAGAGGTCGCCCGCGCGGAATCCCGCTCGCGTCAGTGCGGCGACCGCCACCATCGCGGTCACCAGGTCGCGCCCCGCCTCGTCGGCGAACGCCGGCACCCGGGCCCGCACGATGGCGGCTTCCTCGTCGGCGGGCAGGTAATTGAGGGTGGCGACGATGTTCCAGCGGTCGATCTGCGCGTGGTTGAGGCGCTGGGCCCCGTGGTAGAGCCCGTTGAGGTTGCCCAGGCCCACGGTGTTCGCCGTGGCGAAGAGCCGGAACTGCGGATGCGGGCGCAGCACCGTGTTCTGGTCCAGCAGGGTGAAGCTGCCCTCGCGTTCCAGCAGGCGCTGGATGATGAACATGACGTCCGGGCGCCCGGCGTCGTACTCGTCCAGGATCAGGGCGACCGGCCGGCGCAGCGCCCACGGGATGATGCCCTCCTGGAAGGCGGTCACCTGGCGGCCTTCGCGCAGGACCACCGCGTCCTTGCCGACGAGGTCGAGCCGGCTGAGATGGCCGTCCAGATTGACCCGTACACAGGGCCAGTTGAGCCGGGCCGCCACCTGCTCGATGTGGGTGGACTTGCCGGTGCCGTGCAGGCCCTGGACCAGCACCCGCCGGTTGTGCGTGAACCCGGCGAGGAGCGCCAGGGTGACATCGGGGTTGAACCGGTAGGCGGGGTCGGTCTCGGGCACGTGCTCGGACGACTCGCTGAACGCGGGGACCGTGAGGGGAGAGTCGATGCCGAACGCGTCCTTCACGGCCAGCCTGATGTCCGGCCCGGGCTCCGGCGGGGGCTCCGGCGGGGGAGCGCAGCCCGGACCGGCCGCCGCCACGCCGTCGGTGCGGCGGGCGGTGGCGGTACTGGTCGTCATGGGAATTCCCTTCATCAGGGGAAGTCGGGGGAACTCAGGGGGAGTCGGTGTCGCCGTCGGGCGTTCCCTCCGCCTCGATGCGGCTGATGGCCGCGGCGGCGCGCTGGAGCGCGGGCAGGACCTGCAGGGCCTTGTCCGCGGTCAGCCGTACGGCGGGTGCCTGCACGGCGACGCACAGGTTGGACCGGGCGCCGGCCCTCGGCACGAGGACCGCCACGCAGACGAGGCCGGGCAGGAACTCCTCGTCGTCCAGGGAGAATCCGTCGCGTCGCACGCGCCGGAACTCCTCCTCCAGAGCGTCGAGATCCGTCACGGTCTTCGGGGTGCACTGCTTGAGCGGAGCGTGGGCGAGGAGCTTGCGCCGCTGCGCCGGGAGCATCTGGGAAAGGATCATCTTGCCGCTCGCGGAGCAGTGGACGGGCACCCGGGAACCGGGCCGCAGATAGAAACGCAGCGGCTCGGGGGTCTCCACCCGGTCGAGATAGACGACCTCGTTGCCCGAGAGCGTGGTGATGTTGCAGCTCTCGCCCAGCTCGTCCACCAGATTGCGCAGCACCGCATGGCGTGCGCCGTGGTGGGTCGCGTTGAGCAGCAGGTTCTCGGCGAGGCGCCGCAGCCGCGATCCGGTGCCGTAGTGCCTGCCGTCGCTCTGGCGGACGAGCAGACCCGCGCTCTCCAGCTGCTGCAGCATGCGGTGCAGCGTCGGCTTGGGCATGCCGGTCTCCTCCACCAGTCCCTGGAGCGAGACCAACTGGTCCTTGGAAGCGATCAGTTCGAGCAGCGCGAAGAGCCGCAGGGTCGGCGTATCACCGTTCAGCGCGGTGGGGTCGGGTTCGCGTGACAGGTCCACGGTAGCTCCAGATCGATCCAAATTCCGGAAACTAGCTTAGCAGGTATCGGTTTTCGGAACGCGGCGTTGACGGGGTGGGTGCAGGCTCCTATGGTCCACTCAGATCCTGATTTCAGGAACGCCACGTACCGATTCTTCGTAAGTTCCGGTGTACTGAAGGAGTGGAACCATGAGCGAGAACCCCGCGGACACCAGCCGTACTGTCGCGGCCGGCCCGCAGCGGATGACCCCGTCGGAGGCGTTCGTCGAGACGCTGGTGGCCAATGACGTCACCGATATCTTCGGCATCATGGGCTCGGCGTTCATGGACGCCATGGACATCTTCGCGCCGGCCGGCATCCGCCTGGTGCCGGTCGTCCACGAGCAGGGCGCCGCCCACATGGCCGACGGGTACGCCCGGGTCAGCGGCCGCCACGGCGTCGTCATCGGCCAGAACGGCCCCGGCATCAGCAACTGCGTCACCGCCATCGCCGCCGCGTACTGGGCGCACAGCCCCGTCGTCATCGTGACCCCGGAGACCGGCACCATGGGCATGGGCCTGGGCGGCTTCCAGGAGGCCAACCAGCTGCCGATGTTCCAGGAGTTCACCAAGTACCAGGCCCATGTGAACAACCCGAACCGCATGGCCGAGTTCACCGGCCGCGCCTTCGACCGGGCCATGTCCGAGATCGGCCCGACCCAGCTGAACATCCCGCGCGACTACTTCTACGGCGACATCACCACCGAGATCCCGCGCCCCAACCGGCTCGACCGCGGCGCCGGCGGCGAGAAGAGCCTGAACGAGGCGGCCGAGCTGCTGGCCACCGCCGAGTTCCCGGTCATCATCTCCGGCGGCGGCGTCGTCATGGCCGACGGCGTCGACGCCTGCAAGGCACTCGCCGAGCGGCTCGGCGCCCCCGTCGTCAACAGCTACCTGCACAACGACTCGTTCCCGGCGAGCCACCCGCAGTGGTGCGGACCGCTGGGCTACCAGGGCTCCAAGGCCGCGATGAAGCTGATAGCCAAGGCCGATGTCGTCGTCGCCCTCGGCTCGCGCCTCGGCCCGTTCGGCACCCTGCCCCAGCACGGCATGGACTACTGGCCGAAGAACGCGAAGATCATCCAGATCGACGCCGACCACAAGATGCTCGGCCTCGTCAAGAAGATCACCGTCGGCATCTGCGGCGACGCCCGCGACGCCGCGGCCGCACTCACCGAACGCCTCGCCGGCCGGACCCTGGCCTGCGACGCCACCCGCGAGCGCCGCGCCGCCGTCATGAAGG
Organism: Streptomyces antnestii; assembly: GCF_004005495.1. Classification (GTDB taxonomy): domain Bacteria; phylum Actinomycetota; class Actinomycetes; order Streptomycetales; family Streptomycetaceae; genus Streptomyces; species Streptomyces antnestii. Next base: position 2,060 of record NZ_RZYA01000008.1, on the reverse strand, counting down.
CCGAACAGGATGCCTGGGAAGAGGAACTGAGCGCCTGGACCCACGAGAAGGACCCGTTCAGCCTCGACATGATCGCCGAGCAGGAGGAAGAGGAGGGCGACTGGCTGCACCCGCGTGAGGTGCTGCGCGAGCTGGAGCGCGCCATGCCCCCGCGCGTCATGGTGTCCACCGACATCGGCAACATCAACTCCGTCGCCAACAGCTATCTCCGCTTCGAGGAGCCCCGCTCCTTCTTCGCACCGATGAGCTTCGGCAACTGCGGCTACGCCCTGCCGACCATCATCGGAGCCAAGGCCGCCGCGATGGACCGTCCGGCGATCGCCTACGCGGGAGACGGCGCCTGGGGCATGAGCATGGGCGAGATCATGACCGCTGTACGGCACGACATCCCCGTCACCGCCGTCGTCTTCCACAACCGCCAGTGGGGCGCGGAGAAGAAGAACCAGGTCGACTTCTACAACCGGCGCTTCGTCGCGGGGGAGTTGGAGAACGAGAGCTTCGCCGCCATCGCCGAGGCCATGGGCGCCGACGGCATCGTCGTCGAGAAGCTCTCCGACGTCGGTCCGGCCCTCCAGAAGGCCGTCGACGCCCAGATGGACGAGGGCAGGACGACGGTCATCGAGATCATGTGCACCCGCGAGCTCGGCGACCCGTTCCGCCGCGACGCGCTGTCCAAGCCGGTGCGGTACCTGGAGAAGTACCAGGACTACGTCTGACGAACCCGGGTCGGCGGGTCCTCGCGCTCCAGCCGCCGACCGTGACCGCGGGGATCCCGGCCCCGGCTGCCCTGCCCGGGGCCGGGACCCCCGCTCCCGGTGCGCCGTGCGCGACCCTCACGCGCACGGCGCACCTCACCGATTCCGGCGCGGGTGCTGTCGGGGCCGACCCATGTGCCGCGCCCGAGCCCAGTGCCCCGATCCGCCCCGCCCCGCCTCGCCTCGCCCACGTCAAGGGAACACCCCCATGCTCATTGACCCGCTCGACCCGGCGCGCCCCCCTGCGGGACCGGCCGGAGCCGCAGTGCAGCACCTTCTTGACACCTGGGCACAGCGGCTGCGGCCCGCGACCCGCCGCCCCCGCGTCGCCCTGGCCGAGGGAACCGACCCACGGGCGCTCTGGGCCGCGGTCCGCCTCGCCGAGCAACACGCCATCACCCCCGTCCTGGTGGGCGACCCGGCACGCATCCACGCACGCGCGGCCGAACTCGGTCTGAAGCTGCCCGACGACCCCGACCGGCTCGACCTGCTCGACCCGGCGGCGCTCGCCGCCGACGACCACTGCGCCGACACCCTCGCGAAGGCGCTCGCCGCCCGGCGCGGTCTCCCGCTCGCCGGGCGCCGCGACCTGGCCGCCGATCCCCTCTATCTCACCGCGACGGCGCTGCGCCTGGGAAAGGTCGACGCGTGCGTCGCCGGGAGCAACCGTCCCACCGCCGACGTCCTGCGGGCCGGCCTGCACGTCGTCGGCCTCGCGCCGGGAATCCGTACCCTCTCCAGCAGCTTCCTCATGGTGATGCCCGGCGGCGACCTTCTCGGCTACGGCGACTGCGCCGTCGTGGTCGACCCGACCAGCAGAGAACTCGCCGACATCTCCCTCGCCACCGCCGCCACGTACCGGGCCCTCACCGGCGAGACACCTCGGGTGGCACTGCTGTCCTTCAGTACCAAGGGCAGCGCGGCCCATGTGCAGGTGGACCGGGTGCGGGAGGCGCTGAGCCTCGTCCGCGCCACCGCGCCGGACCTCGTCGTCGACGGCGAGATGCAGTACGACGCGGCGGCCGTCCCGGCGATCGGCCGATCCAAGGTGCCTTCGTCGAAGCTCGCCGGACGGGCCAACACCTTCGTCTTCCCCGGCCTCGCGGCGGGCAACATCGGCTACAAGATCGCCCAATGGGCCGGTGGGGCCGCCGCCGTCGGCCCGCTGCTCCAGGGACTGGCCGCGCCCCTGCACGACCTCTCGCGGGGCTGCACCGGACCGGACATCGCGGCCCTCGCCCTGGCAAGCGCCCTGCAGGCGGAGGCCGTCCTCGGCTGAGCGACACACCCCTCCCGCGCTTTCCG
>NZ_RZYA01000057.1 GCF_004005495.1 Streptomyces antnestii | reverse complement strand
GCCCCGGCGATGGTGACGCTGACGTGCCCGGGAACGTTCTGGTGCAGGGTGCTCATGGTGAGCATGACGACGCACGCCCGGTGCGGGGTTCGTTCCGGGGGCGCGCTTCACGCGATCGGGCGCGGTGAGAGTCGGCCGGGGCCCCGGGTTGTGCTGCAGGGACGGCCACTCGAAGCTCCGGGTGGCCGTCCCTTGTCACGGTTGGCGGGGGGTTTCGTTGTACGGGCCCGGGTCAGCTCAGTCCGAGGGACTGCAGTGCGGTGGTCCAGTCGGTGGCGATCGCTTCCTGCGCCGCGGCCAGTGTGACCTTGCCCGAGCAGATAGCGGTGTGGAGTTTCGTCTCCACGGGGTCTTTCTTGTTGTTGACTCCGGTGCCGGGCTGGTGGCCGGGGTCGGCGGGTTCGACCCAGAGGTTGCGGGCGTCGTTGGGGTCGCCGCCGAGCTGGAGTGAGATCTGGTGGTCGTATTCGGCGTCGCTCAGGCTGCCCTTGTAGCCGTACGAGACGGCGTTGAGCTTTTTCTCCTGTGCCGTGATCGAGACGGGCGGGCGGATGCCCTTGGTGTAGCCGCCTTTGCGACAGATCGTCCGGGCCAGGTTCGCTTGTGTGACCGCGGGCGAGGTCGCGCCCTGTGTGCAGGTCCGGTCCGGCAGCGGTTCCTTGTTCTTCGTGTACTGGTAGTGGCAGCTGCCTGCCGGCGGCTGCTTCTGCACCGTGTACGTCTTCTGTGGACCTGCCCCCACCGGGATCGTCCCAGCCGACTCGTCGGGACGTACGGAACCTGACGGCCCGGCAGCCGGCGCTCCGTTCCTCCCGGCCCCCGCGTTGTCGGAGGCTGACCCGGTGCTTGAACACCCGGCCAGCGCAAGGCAGGACAGCAGCACCAGCGGCATAGCACGACGGACAGAATTCATGGCGACCCCTCAAAGAGCAGAACAGAGCTCCCACATGGTTGCCCCGCCGGCGCCGTCAGACCACCACCGGGGCCCGGCGCACAGGCGTGCACCGTTTCACTGCACGATCACAGTTGATGGCCCCGGCGA
>NZ_RZYA01000007.1 GCF_004005495.1 Streptomyces antnestii | reverse complement strand
TTTCGGTGGTCATAGCGTGAGGGAAACGCCCGGTTACATTCCGAACCCGGAAGCTAAGCCTCACAGCGCCGATGGTACTGCAGGGGGGACCCTGTGGGAGAGTAGGACGCCGCCGAACTAATTTTGAAGAAAACCCCCGTAACGGATGAGAATCCTGTTACGGGGGTTTTCTGCGTTCGGTCGAAATCCCCAGCGCACCCCTCTGCACGGCCCCGCGTGTGCGGAGGGTAAGGTCAGGGGGCATCGTTGGCTCGTTTCCCACAGGAGGCCCCCGGGTGGAGGTCCAGGAGACCCGTGTCCAGACGGACCGGGTACTCACCATCCCGAACATCCTCAGCATGGCGCGTCTCGTCGGCGTACCCCTGTTCCTGTGGTTGATCCTCAGGCCCGAGTTCGGCGGGCCCAAGAGCGACGGCTGGGCGCTTCTGGTCCTGATGCTCAGCGGAGTCAGCGACTATCTCGACGGTAAGCTCGCCCGTCGCTGGAATCAGATCAGCAGCCTCGGCCGGCTCCTCGATCCCGCTGCCGACCGGCTTTACATTCTGTCGACGCTGGTAGGACTCACCTGGCGCGAGATTCTGCCCATCTGGTTGACGGCCGTACTGCTTGCCCGTGAACTGGTTCTCCTGGTGATGGTGGGTATCCTCCGCCGGCACGGCTATCCGCCGCCGCAGGTGAACTTCCTCGGCAAGGCCGCGACGTTCAACCTCATGTATGCGTTCCCGCTGCTGCTCCTCAGTGACGGAAGTGGCTGGATCAACACGCTCGCTGCTATTTTCGGATGGGCGTTCGCAGGATGGGGTACAACGCTCTACTGGTGGGCAGGGATCCTGTACGTAGTACAAGTCCGTCGACTGGTCAGGGCGGACTCCACGGCCGATTGAGCTCGCCTTGAGGCGGTATTCGAGGCCAGACCGGTCCGCAACCTGAGATACGCGGGTCCATCCGGACGGGCGAAGTCGGCTAGACAGTCGTCTCTTCAAGGAGGACGCTTCCGACATGAAGGCCGTCGTAATGGCTGGAGGCGAAGGGACACGCCTTCGCCCCATGACCTCGAGTATGCCCAAGCCGCTCCTGCCGGTGGTCAACCGGCCGATCATGGAGCATGTGCTGCGTTTGCTCAAGCGTCATGGGCTCACGGAGACCGTCGTTACCGTTCAGTTCCTGGCGTCGCTCGTCAGGAACTACTTCGGGGACGGCGAGGAGCTCGGAATGGAGCTCACGTACGCCAATGAGGAAAAGCCACTCGGCACCGCCGGCAGCGTGAAGAACGCAGAGGAAGCGCTCAAGGACGACGCTTTCGTTGTGATCTCCGGCGATGCTCTGACCGATTTCGACCTCACCGACCTCATCAATTTCCACAAGGAAAAGGGTGCGTTGGTGACGGTCTGCCTGACCCGCGTTCCCAACCCCCTCGAATTCGGCATCACCATCGTCGACGAGCAGGGAAAGGTCGAGCGCTTCCTGGAGAAGCCGACGTGGGGCCAGGTTTTCTCCGACACCGTGAACACCGGTATCTACGTCATGGAGCCCGAGGTCTTCGACTATGTCGAGGCCGATGTGCCGGTCGACTGGTCCGGTGACGTCTTCCCGCAGCTCATGAAGGAAGGCAAGCCCGTCTACGGCTATATCGCCGAGGGCTATTGGGAGGACGTCGGTACGCACGAGAGCTACGTCAAGGCGCAGGCCGACGTGCTCGAAGGCAAGGTCGACGTGGAGATCGACGGATTCGAGATCTCGCCCGGTGTGTGGGTGGCCGAAGGCGCCGAGGTGCACCCGGACGCGGTGCTGCGTGGTCCGTTGTACATCGGGGACTACGCCAAGGTCGAGGCCGATGTCGAGCTGCGCGAGCACACGGTGGTCGGCTCGAACGTCGTCGTGAAGAGCGGGGCCTTTCTGCACAAGGCCGTCGTCCACGACAACGTGTACATCGGCCAGCACAGCAATCTCCGCGGCTGCGTCATCGGCAAGAACACCGACGTCATGCGGGCCGCCCGCATCGAGGACGGCGCCGTCATCGGCGACGAGTGCCTCGTCGGCGAGGAATCGATCATCCAGGGCAATGTGCGGGTCTATCCGTTCAAGACCATCGAAGCCGGTGCCTTCGTCAACACCTCGGTGATCTGGGAGTCCAGGGGCCAGGCGCATCTCTTCGGTGCCCGCGGCGTCTCCGGCATCATCAACGTCGAGATCACCCCGGAGCTTGCCGTGCGGCTCGCGGGCGCGTACGCGACGACGCTGAAGAAGGGCTCGACGGTCACCACGGCTCGTGACCACTCGCGAGGTGCGCGTGCGCTGAAGCGGGCGGTCATCTCCGCGCTGCAGGCGAGCGCCATCGACGTACGCGACCTGGAGAACGTGCCGTTGCCGGTCGCCCGGCAGCAGACCGCGCGGGGCAGTGCCGGCGGGATCATGATCCGTACGACGCCCGGGGTGCCGGACTCGGTCGACATCATGTTCTTCGACGAGCGCGGGGCGGACCTCTCGCAGGCCAGCCAGCGGAAGCTGGACCGGGTGTACGCGCGGCAGGAGTACCGGCGGGCGTTCCCTGGGGAGATCGGGGACCTGCACTTCCCGTCCAGCGTCTTCGACTCGTACACCGGTTCCCTGCTGCAGAACGTGGACACGACGGGGATCGCCGAGGCGGGGCTCAAGGTCGTCGTCGACGCGTCGAACGGCAGTGCCGGCCTGGTGCTGCCCAGCCTGCTCGGGCGGCTCGGCGTCGACTCGCTGACCATCAACCCCGGGCTCGACGAGTCGCGGCCGACGGAGACACGGGACGCGCGCCGGTCCGGCCTCGTGCGGCTCGGGGAGATCGTGGCGTCGGCGCGGGCCGCGTTCGGTGTCCGGTTCGACCCTGTCGGTGAGCGGCTTTCGCTCGTGGACGAGAAGGGGCGGATCATCGAGGACGACCGTGCGCTGCTTGTCATGCTCGACCTGGTGGCGGCCGAGCGGCGCAGCGGGCGGGTGGCGCTGCCGGTGACCACGACCCGTATCGCCGAGCAGGTCGCCGCGTACCACGGGACCCAGGTGGAGTGGACGACCACGTCGCCCGACGATCTGACGCGGGTCGGACGGGACGAGGGGACGATCTTCGGTGGTGACGGTCGCGGCGGGTTCATCATTCCGGAGTTCAGCTCCGTCTTCGACGGCGCCGCCGCGTTCGTGCGGCTGATCGGGCTCGTGGCGCGCACCCAGCTGACCCTGAGCCAGATCGACGCGCGGATCCCGCGGGCACATGTGCTCAAGCGGGACCTGGCGACCCCGTGGGCGGTGAAGGGCCTGGTGATGCGGCGCGTCGTCGAGGAGGCCGGTGACCGGTCGGTCGACACGACGGACGGGGTGCGGGTCGTCGAGGCGGACGGCCGCTGGGTGATGGTGCTGCCCGACCCGGCCGAGGCCGTCACCCATCTGTGGGCCGAAGGACCCGACGACGCGTCGGCGCAGCAGCTGCTCGACGAGTGGGCCGCGGTCGTGGACAGCGCGGGTCGCTGAGTCCGTCGTACGTGTCGGTCGGCGCCCGTGAAGGGGGCCGATCGGCACGTGGGTGGGGCCATTCGGAGGTAGAGGCCACCACGTGCGACGATGTGCGGCATGCCGCAGCAGCCCCCCGATCGGAGCAGTCCCGCAGGCCCCGTGCGCCCCAGGCGTCCCGACGCGTCCATGTCGCTGCTGACGAACGTGATGGACCACAGCCTCGACGACGGATACGCGGAGGCGGCGGCGCGTAAAAAGGCCGAGGGCAACGGCGGTATGCCGCGCACGCTGCGGGCCAAGCTCGGGCTCGCGGCGGGGCTCGTTCTCGCGGCGCTCGTGGTGACGGTGGGGGCGGCGCAGGCGCGCGTGGCGGCGCCGGTCGTGGCGAAGGAGCGCGAGGAGCTCATCGCCCGTATCGACCGGGAGACGGCCACCGCGGACAAGCTCGAGCGCAAGGTCGACATGCTGCGCAACGACGTGGGCGACCGGCAGCGTGAGGCGCTGAAGAAGCATGGCGGGGACAAGGGCGAGCTGCTCGGTCTGCTCTCCGGGGCCACAGCGGTGCACGGCCCCGGCGTGAAGCTCGTGGTGGACGACGCCAAGGAAGCAGACCAGGGCGGCGGTGGGCCGCGTGAGAGCACCGGCTTCTCCGATACCGGGCGGGTGCGGGACCGGGACATGCAGCGGGTCGTGAACGGACTCTGGCAGTCCGGGGCCGAGGCCGTCGCGATCAACGGGCAGCGGCTGACGGCCCTGTCCGCGATCCGCGCGGCGGGTGACGCGATACTGGTCGACAACAGACCGCTCGTGCCGCCGTACACGGTGCTCGCGGTGGGGGACGGCCGGCGGCTGAGCACCCGGTTCCAGAACAGTCCGGACGGCATGTACCTGCACGCCCTGCAGGAGAACTTCGGGATCAGGACCGCCATTTCGGCCCAGGACGACGTCCGCCTGCCTGCCGCGCCGAGCGTGATCGTACGTACAGCACAGCCGAGAACAGAGAAGGGCACATCGTGATCGCCGTACTGGGCCTCGTCGTCGGAGTCGTGGTCGGACTGTTCGTCCGGCCCGAGGTTCCGGCGGTGGTCGAGCCCTATCTTCCGATCGCCGTGGTGGCGGCCCTCGACGCGGTGTTCGGCGGTCTGCGGGCGATGCTCGACGGGATCTTCGACGACAAGGTCTTCGTCGTCTCGTTCCTGTCGAACGTCGTCGTGGCGGCGCTGATCGTGTTCCTGGGCGACAAGCTGGGCGTGGGCGCGCAGCTGTCCACCGGTGTCGTCGTGGTGCTCGGTATCCGTATCTTCTCCAACGCGGCCGCCATCCGGCGGCACGTCTTCCGGGCGTGACGCGGATGTCCGAGGACGAGAACGAGAACAAGCACGAGATCGAGAACAAGCACGAGATCGAGAACAAGAGCAAGAGCGAGAGCAAGAGCGAGGACACGGGCGAGGGCGAGCCGCACCGTCTGCGCAGGGAACTGCCGGCCGAGGTCGCCCCTGAGGCGGCGGACGACGCGGACGCGCCGGCGGGGACTAAGGACCCGTCCCTGACCGGACGCCAGCGGCTGGCCAAGGGGCTGTGGCCGCCGCGAATCTCCCGGGCGCAACTCATCGTCGCCGTCCTGCTGTTCGTCCTGGGGCTCGGTCTGGCCATCCAGGTGCGGTCCAACAGCGACAGCAGCGCGCTGCGCGGGGCACGCCAGGAAGATCTCGTACGCATCCTCGATGAACTGGATGACCGTACGCAGCGTCTGGGAGATGAGAAGCAGCGTCTCGAGGGGCAGCGCACCGAGCTGGAGAACAGCTCGGACCAGGCCGAGGAGGCCCGCAAGCAGACGGTCGAGAGGGAACGGCAACTCGGCATTCTGGCGGGCACCGTGGCGGCGCAGGGCCCCGGGATCACGCTGACGGTCAGCGACAGGAAGGGCGCGGTGCAGGCGGACATGCTGCTCGACGCGATCCAGGAACTACGGGCAGCGGGCGCCGAGGCGATCCAGGTGAACGACGTCCGGGTCGTGGCCGACACGTATCTGACGGACGCGAGCGGCGGGGGAGTCAGCGTGGACCGCCACAAGATCAGCCAGCCCTACGTCTTCAAGGTCATCGGCAAGCCGCAGGACCTGGAGCCGGCGCTCAACATCCCCGGTGGCGTGGTCCAGACGCTGGAGAAGGAGCAGGCCACGGTTACCGTGGCCCGTGCGCAGAAGATCGTCGTGGACGCCTTGCGACCGGCGAAGCGGCCTGACTACGCTCGGTCGTCCTCCCAGTGAGGCGGGGGTGCATGAGGGCGGTCCGGCGAGGGCATGAGGTTGCGGGGGGTCGGCGCACCGTAAGCGGGGTGCGTGGTGGAAACTGTTTGGCGGATACGGACGTTGTGAGGATGTCTGTACCGCTGATGTACGGCGGTGTGTGCAATCAGGGTTCGTCCTGCCCCACGGGCGGGTCTGTTTCGGTCAAGGGGAATCGCCCGTGAAGTTGTTTGCGAAGTTGTTCGGCAAGAGCGCACGCGAGGACAGCGGTAACGCCGCTGCCAGGCACCGTGCGCCGCGCGCCCAGGACGCCGAGGCGCAGGGGGCGGAGCGCCCGCTGTTCCGTGATGAGGTCGGCGGTCAGGGCGGTGACATTTCGGGCGGACAGGGCGCGTCGTCTGTTGACCCTGCCGCGTCCGGCCGCATAGGTTTCGGGGAACCGTCAACCTCAAGTGCGGGTGGAGGGTTCACCCCCGATCCGCATGCGTCCCATGCCCCCGAGGGGCAGCCGCGGCAGGAGGATCCGTCCATGTCGGCACTGGTGTGTACGAGGTGCGGAAACCGTAACGCCGAGGCGAGCCGGTTCTGCTCCAACTGCGGTGCGCCCCTGCGCGGCGGGGCCGAGCGTCCGTCCGAGACGACCTCGACCATTTCCATTTCGGGCCTTGAGGCCTACGACGCCGAAGTCACCGGTCAGACGCTGTCGCCGGCGCTCTCCCCGGAGGCCCAGGCCGCCGTCGACGCCCTGCCGCTCGGCTCGGCGCTCCTCGTGGTGCGACGCGGTCCGAACTCGGGCAGCCGCTTCCTCCTCGACGGCGAGCTGACCACGGCGGGCCGGCACCCGCAGAGCGACATTTTCCTCGACGACGTGACCGTGTCGCGCCGCCATGTGGAGTTCCGTCGCGGAGCCGACGGCACCTTCACCGTCAGCGACGTGGGCAGCCTCAACGGCACGTACGTCAATCGGGAGCGGATCGACTCGGTCACGCTGTCGAACGGCGACGAGGTGCAGATCGGCAAGTACCGGCTGGTCTTCTACGCGAGCCAGCGGGGCATCTGACCTGTCAGGAAGGTCCATGCTTCAAACACCGAAGGGCGGTGCCGGTCACGGCATCGCCCTCACGGACAGTCGGCTGATGAGCATCGGCACCGTGCTGAACGTGCTGCGCGACGAGTTCCCGGAAGTCACCATCTCCAAGATCAGGTTCCTGGAGGCGGAGGGGCTGATCGAGCCGCAGCGCACCCCCTCGGGGTACCGCAAGTTCGGCCCGGACGACGTCGAGCGACTCGCCCACGTACTGCGCATGCAGCGGGACCACTACCTGCCGCTGAAGGTCATCAAGGAGCAGCTCGACGCCCTGGAGCGGGGAGAGACGATCACGCTGCCCTCTCCCGGGCGGCCGGGTGACGGCGAGGACGGCCGGGGCGGCGAGGGCGGTGACAGCCCGACAGTGGCCCGGGTGGGCCGTGACGAGCTGCTTGCCGCCGCCGGCGTCGAGTCCCCCGAACTCGACGAGTGGGAGTCGTACGGCCTCATCGTGCCGCTGCCGGACGGCGGATACGACGCGGAGGCGGTCACGGTCGCCGAGCTGGTCATGGAACTGGGCCGTTTCGGTATCGAGCCCCGGCATCTGCGGGCGATGAAGGCCGCCGCCGACCGGGAGGCCGGACTGGTCGACCAGGTCGTGGCCCCGCTGCGACGGCACCGCAATCCCCAGACCAGGGCGCACGCGCAGGCCCGTGCGAAGGAGCTCGCGGGGCTGACCGTGAAGCTTCACGGGGCGCTCGTGCAGACCGCGCTCGGCGTGCGTCTGCCCTGATGCAGGCCTGATGTGAGGGGGCCCGCGCGGTGTGCGACCGGCGATCGACGGGTGCCCGACTACCCAAACCTGCCGGGCACGTCCTAGGGTTGCTGTGTGAACGAGCTCGACGTCGTAGGTGTCCGGGTCGAAATGCCCTCCAACCAACCGATCGTGCTCCTGCGTGAAGTGGGAGGCGACCGTTACCTCCCCATCTGGATCGGTCCGGGGGAGGCGACGGCGATCGCCTTCGCACAGCAGGGCATGGCTCCCGCGCGCCCGCTGACGCACGACCTGTTCAAGGACGTGCTGGAGGCAGTGGGGCAGGAGCTCACGGAAGTACGCATCACGGACCTGCGCGAAGGCGTCTTCTACGCGGAACTGGTGTTCGCCAGTGGGGTCGAGGTCAGTGCCCGCCCGTCGGACGCCATAGCGCTCGCGCTGCGCACCGGTACGCCGATCTACGGCAGTGACGGTGTGCTCGACGATGCCGGGATCGCGATCCCGGACGAACAGGAGGACGAGGTGGAGAAGTTCCGCGAGTTCCTCGACCAGATCTCACCCGAGGACTTCGGGACCAACAGTCAGTGACACGGACGAAGTCGGTGACGCGGACGGCCTCCGGAAGGCGGCCGCCGCGCGGGGCCCGGTCGGACCATTCGGCTAGCCTTTCCCCGCGGTGAGGTACGGGAAACCACTCGTAGGGTGATTATCACTCGGCGTGCCGAGTGTGGCGATCGTTGACGCACCCCTGGTGACTGCCTACCGTCGAGAGGGCAGGTCAAAGAGGAGGTCGGCGTGAGAAGCAGCGGCGACGGTACGGCTGGGGGCGGCGGACACAGTCCGGCGGAGAGCGGCCCGTACTCGCTTCACGGCCACGCGGCCGATCACATTCCGCGTCGGCCGACGGTGTTGCCGGCGGTCGTCCGGGGGGATGACGACCCGGCGCCCGAGCAGGTCGGATACCGGGGACCCACCGCGTGCGCGGCGGCCGGGATCACCTATCGGCAGCTGGACTACTGGGCGAGGACCGGCCTGGTCGAGCCGAGTGTGCGGCCCGCCCACGGGTCGGGGACCCAGCGGCTCTACAGCTTCCGGGACGTCGTCGTCCTGAAGATCGTGAAGCGGTTCCTCGACACCGGTGTGTCCCTGCAGAACATCCGTACCGCGGTGCAGCACCTCAGGGAGCGCGGCTTCAGCGATCTGGAGCGGATGACCCTCATGAGTGACGGCGCCACGGTCTACGAGTGCAGCTCGCCGACGGAGGTGCACGACCTGCTCCAGGGCGGTCAGGGCATCTTCGGGATCGCGGTCGGTGTGGTGTGGCGGGACGTCGAGAGCGCCCTGTCGCAGCTGCACGGGGAGCGCATCGACACGGGCGAGACCCTGATGGGGAACAACCCGGCGGACGAGCTGGCGAGGCGGCGCAACCGCGCGGTGTGAGCGGCGCCGATGCGCCTGAAGCCGCATTGTCAGTGCCGTAGGGCAGCATCGGGGATGTGAGAACCGCCCCGACGATTCTGCATCTCGACATGGATGCCTTCTTCGCCTCCGCAGAGCAGGCGGCGAAGCCGAGCCTGCGCGGAAAAGCCGTGGTCGTGGGCGGGCTCGGGCCCCGTGGGGTGGTCGCCACCGCCTCGTACGAGGCCCGGGTGTTCGGGGTCCACTCGGCGATGCCGATGGGGCAGGCACGCCGCCTCGCGCCCAACGCCGCCTATCTCGTGCCGCGCTTCCAGCTGTACCGGGAGGTCAGCGAGCAGGTGATGGGGTTGCTGCGGGGGCTGTCGCCGCTCGTGGAGCCGCTGAGCCTGGACGAGGCGTTCGTCGATCTGGAGGCCGGTGACGTGGCCTGGGACGCCGCGTCGGCGCGGCTGGCCGGTGAGCGGCTGCGGGCCGAGATCAGGGTCGTGACGGGGCTGACCGGCTCGGTGGGTCTCGCTGCCTCCAAGATGCTGGCGAAGATCGCCTCCGAGGAGGCCAAGCCGGACGGGCTCCGGCTGATAGAGCCCGGCACCGAGCGGGCGCTGCTCGGGCCCATGCCGGTGCGCACGCTGCCCGGGGTGGGGCCGGCGACCGGGGACCATCTGCGGCGGGCCGGGATCACCACCGTCGAGGAGATCGCCGAGGCGGGCGAGGACGAGCTCGTACGGCTCCTCGGGAAGTCGCACGGGGCCTCGCTGTACGCCATGGCCCTCGCGCACGACGACCGGCCCGTGGTGGCCGAGCGGGACACGAAGTCGGTGTCGGTCGAGGACACGTACGACGTGGACATCCACGACCGGGTGCGGGTGCGGCTTGAGGTGCAGCGGCTCGCCGAGCGGTGTGTGCAGCGGCTGAAGGGCGCGGAGCGGTCCGGGCGGACCGTCGTCCTCAAGGTGCGGCGCTACGACTTCTCCACGCTGACGAGATCCGAGACGCTGCGCGGGCCCACCGACGACCCCGCCGTGGTGAGCGAGGCGGCCGCGCGGCTGCTGGAGTCCGTGGACACGACGGGTGGGGTGCGGCTGCTCGGGGTCGGGGTGACCGGCCTGGCCGACTACACGCAGGAGGACCTGTTCGCGCAGGCGCGGGCGCAGGCGGAGGCCGACGCGCACGCGGCCGAGGGTGAGGCGGACGGGGCGGGTGGTGCGGTGGAGCAGGGTGAGGCGGCGGCCGAAGAGGTCGTGGAGCCCGCCGACCGGCGCTGGGTGGCGGGGCACGACGTGCGGCACGAGGAGTTCGGGCACGGGTGGGTGCAGGGGAGCGGGCTCGGGAGGGTGACGGTGCGCTTCGAGACGCCGTACTCGGAGCCCGGGCGGGTGCGGACGTTCCGCACCGACGACCCCGCGCTCGTTCCCGCGGAGCCGCTGCCGCTGGTGGCGGAGGGCGACGCGGGGCGGGCCGGGGTGTCGGAGGCGTCGGGTGGCGGGTCGGGCCGGTGACGGGTCAGGTGTCGTCCGGGCCGTTGCCGTTGTTGCTCTTGCCGTTGTTGCTTTTGCCGTTGTTGCTTTTGCCGTTTCCGTTGCCGGCGAGATGGCCGAAGTCGCGGTCCGGCGGGGTATCGAGGTCGTCGGGGGCCGAGATGTGGAGCCCGTAGTGGTGGTAGAGCTGGAGCTCCTGTTCGGGGGAGAGGTGGCGGCCGACCCCGAAGTCGGGGGCGTCCTTGATCAGAGAGCGTTCGAAGGGGATCCGCAGGGTGCCCTCGACCAGTTCGCTCGGCTCCAGGGGGACGAACGCGTCCCGGCTGAACAGGCCGGTCCGTATCGCCGCCCACTCCGGGACGCCGGTCGCGTCGTCGAGGTAGACCTCGTCGACGGTCCCGATCTTGGCTCCGTTGCGGTCGAAGGCCTTGCGGCCGATCAGGTTGCGCGGATCGACATCGGTCTGCACGGGGCCCTCCAGCTGCTCGCAACTCATCCGTAAGCACTAGAAAAGAGCACATTGGAGAAGGCGGCCACTCGAGGCCGGGGGCCTTGTCGCCGCTGGTAGGCTGGCTTACGGCTGCTGACCCTGTGCGGGAGAGTCCTCCGGATGACATCGGAGGACGCCGAAGGAGCAAATCCTCCCCGGAATCTCTCAGGCCCCTGTACCGCACGGACGAGGTCACTCTGGAAAGCAGGGCGGGTGTTCAGGCCTCCGCTCTCACCGACGGTGAAAGCCGGCATGCCCTTCGTCAGGAGGGGCGGGCCGGTGAAACTCTCAGGTTGAGATGACAGAGGGGGAGGCCGTCCGGGCACCCGCGCCGTGGTGCCCCTCGCAGGTCGCAGTGACCAGGAGGCCTCCGCAATGACCGCCAACCGTATTCCGCTCTCCCAGCTGGAGCAGGGAATCCCCTTCGAGCAGCGCCATATCGGTCCGGATGAAGCCGCGCAGGCCAAGATGCTCGCGCAGGTCGGGTACGGCTCGCTCGACGAGCTGACGGCGGCCGCGGTGCCGGACGTGATCAAGAGCGCCGAGGCGCTCGCCCTGCCCGGAGCCCGCACCGAGGCCGAGGTCCTCGCCGAGCTGCGTTCGCTCGCCGACCGGAACCAGGTCCTCGACTCGATGGTCGGCCTCGGTTACTACGGCACGTTCACGCCGCCCGTCATCCTGCGCAACGTCATGGAGAACCCGGCCTGGTACACGGCGTACACGCCCTACCAGCCGGAGATCTCGCAGGGCCGCCTCGAGGCGCTGCTCAACTTCCAGACGATGGTCGCCGAGCTGACGGGCCTGCCGACCTCGGGTGCATCGCTGCTCGACGAGGGCACGGCCGCCGCCGAGGCCATGGCGCTGTCCCGCCGCATCGGCAAGGTCAAGAACGGCGCCTTCGTGGTCGACGCGGACGCGCTGCCGCAGACCATCGCCGTGATCCGGACGCGCGCGGAGCCGACCGGTGTCGAGGTCGTCGTAGCCGACCTGAGCGAGGGCATCCCGGCCGAGGTCGCCGAGCGCGGCGTCGTCGGTGTGCTCGTCCAGTACCCGGGCGCCTCCGGTGCCGTCCGTGACATCAAGCCCGTCATCGAGCAGGCCCACGAGCTCGGCGCGATCGTCACCGTCGCGGCCGACCTGCTCGCGCTCACGCTGCTGACCTCGCCCGGCGAGCTCGGCGCGGACATCGCCGTCGGTACGACCCAGCGCTTCGGTGTCCCGATGGGCTTCGGCGGCCCGCACGCCGGTTACATGGCGGTCCGCGAGAAGTTCGCCCGCAGCCTGCCCGGCCGCCTCGTCGGCGTCTCCGTCGACGCCGACGGCAACAAGGCGTACCGCCTGGCGCTGCAGACCCGTGAGCAGCACATCCGCCGCGAGAAGGCCACCAGCAACATCTGTACGGCTCAGGTGCTGCTCGCCGTCATGGCCGGCATGTACGCCGTCTACCACGGGCCCGACGGCCTCAAGGGCATCGCGCGGCGCACGCACCGGTACGCGACGCTGCTCGCCGCGGGCCTGAAGGCCGGCGGCGTGGAGGTCGTGCACGGCGCGTACTTCGACACCCTGACGGTGAAGGCGCCCGGCAAGGCCGCCGAGATCGTCAGCGCCGCCCGCGTGGGCGGGGTCAACCTGCACCTCGTGGACGCCGACCACGTGTCGATCTCCTGCGACGAGACCACGACGCGCACCCAGCTGGGCGCCGTCTGGACCGCCTTCGGTGTCGAGGCCGACGTCGAGGCGCTCGACGCGGCCGCCGAGGACACGCTGCCCGCGGGTCTCCTGCGCGGCGACGACTACCTCACGCACCCCGTGTTCCACGCGCACCGCTCCGAGACCTCCATGCTGCGCTACCTGCGCAAGCTGGCCGACCGTGACTACGCGCTCGACCGCGGCATGATCCCGCTGGGCTCCTGCACGATGAAGCTCAACGCGACCACGGAGATGGAGCCGGTCACCTGGCCCGAGTTCGGCCAGCTGCACCCCTTCGCGCCCGCCGAGCAGGCCCAGGGCTACCTCACGCTCATCCGTGAGCTCGAGGAGCGCCTCGCGGAGGTCACCGGCTACGACAAGGTGTCGCTCCAGCCAAACGCCGGTTCGCAGGGCGAGCTGGCCGGTCTCCTCGCCGTCCGCGGCTACCACCGCGCCAACGGCGACGAGGGCCGCACCGTCTGCCTCATCCCGTCCTCCGCGCACGGCACGAACGCCGCGAGCGCCGTGATGGCCGGTATGAAGGTCGTCGTCGTGAAGACCGCCGACGACGGCGAGATCGACGTCGAGGACCTGAGGGCCAAGATCGAGCAGTACGCCGACGAGCTCGCCGTCCTGATGATCACCTACCCGTCGACCCACGGTGTGTTCGAGGAGCACGTCGCCGACATCTGCGCCCAGGTGCACGACGCCGGCGGCCAGGTGTACGTCGACGGCGCCAACCTCAACGCCCTGGTGGGCCTCGCCAAGCCGGGCCACTTCGGCGGCGACGTCTCGCACCTCAACCTGCACAAGACGTTCTGCATCCCGCACGGCGGCGGTGGCCCGGGCGTCGGCCCGGTCGGTGTCCGCGCGCACCTCGCGCCGTACCTGCCCAACCACCCGATGCAGCCGGCCGCCGGGCCCGAGACGGGCGTGGGCCCGATCTCCGCGGCTCCGTGGGGCTCCGCGGGCATCCTGCCGATCTCGTGGGCGTACGTGCGTCTCATGGGCGGCGAGGGGCTCAAGCGGGCCACGCAGGTCGCGGTGCTCAGCGCCAACTACATCGCCAAGCGCCTCGAGCCGCACTTCCCGGTGCTGTACACGGGCCCCGGCGGCCTCGTCGCGCACGAGTGCATCATCGACCTGCGGCCGATCAGCAAGGAGACCGGCGTCTCCGTCGACGACATCGCCAAGCGGCTCATCGACTACGGGTTCCACGCGCCGACGATGTCGTTCCCGGTGGCCGGGACGCTGATGATCGAGCCGACCGAGTCCGAGGACCTGACCGAGCTCGACCGGTTCTGCGAGGCGATGATCGCCATTCGCGGGGAGATCGACAAGGTCGGTTCGGGCCAGTGGCCCGCCGAGGACAACCCGCTGCACAACGCGCCGCACACCGCGGCCGCGCTCGGCGGCGAGTGGAGCCACGCGTACAGCCGCGAGGAGGCTGTCTTCCCCGCCGGTGTCGTGGCCGCGGACAAGTACTGGCCGCCGGTCCGCCGCATCGACCAGGCGTACGGCGACCGCAACCTGGTGTGCTCCTGCCCGCCCATGGACGCGTACGAGGACTGATCGGCGCGTGAGCTGACATGAGTCAGGGCCGGTTCCGGGGTTGCCCGGGGCCGGCCCTTTCGTATGTGCTGCCGCGCTGTGTGCTCAGGCCGCGGTCACGATCTGCACCGGGCGGTGCGGCGCGATGATCTGGCCGTTCGGCAGCAGCTCACCGGTGTCCTCGAAGAGCAGGACGCCGTTGCAGAGCAGGCTCCAGCCCTGTTCGGGGTGGTGGGCCACAGGGAGCGCGGCTTCCCGGTCGGCGGAGTCTGCGGACGGGCACGGTGGCTGGTGCTGGCACATGGATGGGATCTTTCCCTGCGAAGTGATGTCGGTGATGGGTGCGATGTAGGCGTCTGTCCTGCGGCTCGAATCGTTGTTCATGGCCGCCCCCCGTTTGTCAGTCGGTCCGGAACCCAGTGTTGCCCCACGGGCGCTGATCCGCAGGTATTTCGTCACAGCGGTCCTCACTCGATGAGGACGCGTCACCCGTGCGGACGGTTCAGCCCAACTGCACTGTCCCTTCGGGTGGTTCGGGGTGGCCGGACCGGGCTAGTCCGGATGGGCAGGACGGGGGGACGGCGGCGCCCCGCGACCGTTCGGCGTCGGTGGCGGGGCGCGTGCCCGAGAGGTCGTTCAGGCGGTCCGGTCGCGTCAGGCGGGTGAGCTCAGGAGGGGTGCGGGGGTCAGCCGGTGGGTGAGGACGGGCAGCAGTTCGGCGACCGGGTGCGGGCGGTGGGCGGCGATTCCGGGCGGCGCGGGCGCGAGCGGGACCAGGAGATCGCCGGCCGCGGGATGTCCGGTGGCGGCGTCGGCGGTGCAGTCGCCGTGCAGCCACAGGGTGAGCATGTACAGCTCCGGGACCGATAGCAGGCGCGGCTGGTAGGCCGCGGGCAGCGACTCGGCCTGGCGCAGGGCGAGTTCGGTGGCCGTGACGTACGGGCCCTCGAAGAAGTGCGAGAACGCCCAGCCGTCCGCCGTCAGCATCGTGTCGGCGGCGGCCACCGCGTGCTCCCCGCAGCGGATCAGGAAGCGCCAGCCGGCGAGCCGGGTCGGCGCGGGTCCCGCGGTCCCCGAGACGCGGTCCAGTACGTGGACGGGCAACGGGAGTTCGGGGCATGCCGGGCCCCGGGCGGAACGCAGTGACGGGGTGCGGGCCTCGCGGACGGCTGTGGGTGAACCGAGGGCCGTCAGGACGGTGCGCAGGGCGGGTGCGGGGGCCGGAGGGACATGCAGCGGCATGGTGGGTCGCCTCTCGTTCGACAGGCACGGTGGATCGAGGCCGTGGCGGGACGGGCGGACGGCGCTGTCAGCTGATCCGGCCAGAGGAGGCGGGGGCGGATACCGCGAGCGCCAACTCTCTGCCTCGTTCGCGGAGTTTATACGACACGCGTTCACGCGGTGTTTCGTCTAGCCGTCGCGAAAATGCCCGGCAAGGCGTTATCCGGTCGCCGAGACGAGGGAAATCTCCCGATTTCCGGCGGGGCCGGGTCCGTGACCTCGGAATCTTCACGGCGAGCGGACGGCCGATTCCTTTCGGTGTTTTTCACGAGGCCCGTGGGAAGCGAAACTTCGGGGTGCCGCATGCCTGGTGAATGTGCCCCGGGGAATGCGCTCCGAGCCTACCCGTCCGCGCCGGAGCGCGGGCGTTATCGATCACATCGCCTGGGCATCATCCACCGTGACACCCGGCCGGGGGGTCGGGCCGGCCATGCGAGGAGGGACGCTTCCATGGGGGAGAAGGTCGCGGCGGGCGCATTCGGCCTGGCCGATCGGCGGCACTACCGCAGGAAGTTGCAGCAGTGTCTGGCGGGGCTCGCGAGACTTCTGGAAGAAGAGAGGTTCGACCGGCCGAAGAATCTGATGGGGCTGGAGATCGAGTTGAATCTCGCGGGCCCCGACGGCATGCCGAGAATGATGAATGCGCAAGTTCTCGAACGTATCGCGAGCCGCGATTTCCAGACCGAACTCGGAATGTTCAACCTGGAAGTGAACATTGCTCCGCACCGGTTGGAGGGCCGCGTTCTCGACCGGCTCGCCGAGGAGCTCAGGACCGGGCTCGCCTATGCCCACCGGAAGGCGAGCGAGGTGGATGCCGGGATCGTCATGATCGGCATTCTCCCGACGCTCGCGCCCGATGACCTCGTCTCGGCGAACCTGTCGGACGTCGACCGCTACAGCCTCCTCAACGAGCAGATGGTGGCCGCGCGCGGCGAGGACTTCGTCGTCGACATCGACGGCGTGGAGCGGCTGCGCTGCAGCTCGGGATCCATCGCGACCGAAGCGGCGTGCACGTCCGTGCAGTTGCACCTCCAGGTCACGCCCGCCCGCTTCGCCGACGTGTGGAACGCGGCGCAGGCCGTCGCCGCGGTGCAGGTGGCCGTGGGCGCCAACTCGCCGTTCCTGTTCGGCCATGAGCTGTGGAGGGAGTCCCGGCCGCCCCTGTTCCAGCAGTCGACCGACACCCGCCCGCCCGAGCTGCAGGCCCAGGGAGTACGGCCGCGCACCTGGTTCGGGGAGCGCTGGATCAGCAGCGCGTACGACCTCTTCGAGGAGAACCTGCGCTGGTTCCCGCCCCTGCTGCCGCTGTGCGACGACGAGGAGCCGCTGCGGGTCCTGGACGACGGCGGCGTGCCGGCGCTCGGCGAACTCGTCCTGCACAACGGCACCGTGTACCGCTGGAACCGGCCCGTGTACGGCCTGGTGGACGGCGTGCCCCACCTGCGCGTGGAGAACCGCGTCCTGCCCGCCGGCCCCACCGTCACCGACGTCATCGCGAACGTCGCCTTCTACTACGGCCTCGTGCGCGCCCTCGCCGAGGAGGCCCGCCCCGTCTGGACCCGCCTGCCCTTCGACGTCGCCGCACGGAACTTCGACGAGGCGTGCCGGTACGGCATCGAGGCCCGCCTGGACTGGCCTCGCCGGGGCCGGTTCGGCGGGGTCGAACGGGTGGCGGCCGTCTCGCTCGTACGGGACGAGCTGCTGCCGCTGGCCGCGGCCGGGCTCGACGCGTGGGGCGTGGAGGCCGCGGACCGCGACTTCTACCTCGGGGTGATCGAGGAGCGGTGCCGGCGCCGGGTCAACGGCGCCTCGTGGCAGGCGGCCACGTTCCATCGCGCCCTGGAGAGCGGTCTGGAGCGGGACGCGGCGCTCGCCGCGACCACCCGGCGCTACGGCGAGCTGATGCACGCGGGGGAGCCGGTGCACACGTGGCCGGTGGGACTCCCGGCACCGGCGGTACGGCTGGGGACGTAGGGCGTGTTCGACGAGGCAGGTCAGCTCTTGGCGCCCGCCTCCATGATGGCCTTGAGGATCACGGCGTGGATCTGCGCGGGGTCGTTGACCTGGTGGCCCGAGCCGCCGGTGGCCGCCGCGATCTGCTCGACCTCGTCCTTGTCCGCTTCGGGGCCGACCGCGATGGCGATGATCGGCACCGGGTGCCGCGGATCGGAGAGGTCCTGGAGGCGGGAGATCAGGTGGCTGCGTGAAATGGACCCGGGGTCCTCGTTCGCGCCGTCGGTCACCACGACTAGGGCGTTGAACTTGCCGTCCGTGTAGGAGGACGTGGACTGCTCATAGGCGGCGAGCGTCGTGTCGTAGAGGCCGGTGGCGCCGCCGGGCACCGGCTGCAGGCCGCTGAAGGCCTCGGACAGCCGGTCGCGCTGGGTGCCGTTGCCCTTGCGGTCGCCGAGGCGCTCGGTCGGCACGAGCTTCTTGTAGTCGCGGCTGCCGTCCAGATGCGTGGCGAACTCCCACAGGCCGATCTGGTCCTCGGGCGTGAACGTGGCCAGGGCCTGGAGCATCGACGCCTTCGTGACCTCCATGCGGGACTGGCCGCGGCCCGGCACGATGTTCGCCATCGAGCCCGAGGCGTCCACGACGACGGTGATCCGAGCGCTCTGCACCGTGATCGTCCACATGCCGAGGGTCTCCTGGAGCTCCTTGTCGGTCGGAGGCTCCGAGTCGGACGTCGCGTAGGGCTGCGGGCTGCGCCCGCCCGCACCGGCGATCAGGGCGTCCGAGGGCTCCTCGTCGTCCGTCCGGAAACCGTGCTTCTGCAGGATCCGCACGCCGGCGTCCTCGCCCAGCAGGGTCATGAAGCGGAGCGCCGCCCGCCGCTGGTCCGTCGTCTCGGCGCCCTCGTCGAGCAGCGCGAACGGATAGTCGAGCTGCGGCGATCCGTCCTTCGGGTAGAAGAGGTCGAGGCCGTCCCGGTCGGGCGCGGACTCGTTGTAGCGGAACGAGGACTGCTCGGAGACGATCAGCGCCTGGTTGCGGCGCGGGTTGCCCTGTTCCGTGCCGGAGGAGTCGCGGGCCAGGGTGTCGGTCAGCTGCGCGTCGCTGTCGCTCGTGCGCTGGGAGAGCGCCTTGGCCATGGCGGCGGCCTGGGTGTCACCGCCCGGCCCGACCTTCTTCGCGGAGGCGCCCAGCTGCGTCAGGGCGAGCAGGCCGGTCGCGCTGCGCGCCGGGTCGGCCGTCCCGAGCCGCAGTTTGTCGCCCTCCATGGCCGCGCCGGTCAACTGCCCCCAGGTGTACGTCTTCGCGGGCCAGCCCATGCTCTTCGCGGCCGACGGCACCATGCTGATGCCGATGGGCGACGAGGCGATGTTGCCCATCGCCGTGACCGGGGTCGCGTTCCCGCCGAGTCCGGCGCGCTTCAGCCACAAGCTCGAGTCCGGCACCCACGCCTCGTACCGGGAGGTGCCCTTGCCGCCCCGCCGCAGGGTGTCGGCGATCTTGTACGAGTCGGCCGCCTGCACGCGGGTGTCGAGGCACTGTCCGTCGGAGGTCAGATGGTCGCGGCGGGCGTGGTCCGCGGCGTCCCGCAGGGCCGGGGCGACATCGGGTGAGGCGACGACGTCGAGGCGGATGGTCTGGCCGTCGCAGGCCCCGCCGAAGGAGAGCAGGCCGCTGCGCGCCGCCAGAGCCGTCCCGGCGGCGACGACGAGGACCACGGCGGTGGCGACGGCCACGGTCCGGCCGCGTGCACGCGTGCGGGGGCCGACCGCGGCGGTCCCATACTCGTCGGGCAAGCTGTGACGTCCCATGGCGGTGGTGCCCCTCCTCGGCATGGCCCGAAGGAAAGGGAGAGAGGTACACCAAAGAACGGCGTCCGTCCCCCCGGCCTGTCGCGCGCGATCTTCGTACCTGCATTCGAGACCCTAGCGGGGCGGCGTGGGGGATGAGGCGGGATTACTCAACTGGAGGCAGGTGTGCAGGCGGAGGTGGGTGCGGTGGCCGATTCTTTTCCGAAGGAGCGGCTCTCACGACGGATTCTCCGGGACGAGACGCTGCTCGTGCTGGCGCTCTCGCTCGGTGCGAGCGGAGTGTCCGCGCTGATCAGCTTTGTCGGCTCGGTCACCAAACCGGGGGGTCTGAAGCACCAGGCGGCGACCATGAACGCCTCGGCGGCTCCGGGGCGGCCGTGGCTCGATCTCGCTTGGCAGTTGTTCGGGATCACGACCGCGCTCGTCCCGGTCGCGCTCGTCGCGCATCTGCTGCTGCGTGAGGGCTCCGGGCTGCGGACGATCGGCTTCGACCGCACGAGACCGCTCTTCGACACGGCCCGCGGCGCGTTGATCGCGGCGGTCATGGGCAGTACGGGCATCGCCTTCTACCTGGCGGCGCGCGGCCTCGGATTCAACCTCACGGTGGTGCCGGAGGCCCTGCCCGACGTGTGGTGGAA
Source organism: Streptomyces antnestii (assembly GCF_004005495.1). Lineage (GTDB taxonomy): Bacteria > Actinomycetota > Actinomycetes > Streptomycetales > Streptomycetaceae > Streptomyces > Streptomyces antnestii. The sequence continues at coordinate 375,114 of NZ_RZYA01000007.1, read as the reverse complement.
GTACCCGGTCCTGATCCTCTCGGCGATCCAGAACGCCGTCCTGGAGGAAGTGATCGTCGTCGGCTATCTGCTGCGCAGGCTGGGGCAGTTGGGCTGGACGCCCGCCGCCGCGATCGTGGCGAGCTCGGTGCTGCGCGGCTCGTACCACCTCTACCAGGGCGTCGGCGGTTTCTTCGGCAACCTCGTGATGGGTCTGGTCTTCGTGTACCTGTACCGGCGGTGGGGGCGGGTCGGCCCGCTGGTGGTGGCGCACTCGCTGCTCGACATCGGCGCGTTCGTCGGCTACGCGCTGCTGGCGGGGAAGGTGGGCTGGCTGCCCACCGGCTGAGGCGTACAGGGGTGGCGGACGGACACAGGGGGCGTACGAGATTCTCGTACGCCCCCTGTGTCGTCGCCGCTACGGGCGTCGCCACGGGTGTCGCTACGGCGTCGCTACGCGAGCAGGTCGCCGTCGATCGTCGTGACGGCGCGGCCGGTCAAGAGGGTGCGGGCGCCGCGCAGTTCGGTGCGGACGAGACCCGTGCGGGCGGAGGCCTGGAGGCCGGTGAGTTCGGCGCGGCCGAAACGCGGGGACCAGAACGGGGCGAGGGCCGTGTGGGCGCTGCCGGTGACCGGGTCCTCGTCGATGCCGACGTTCGGGAAGAAGCAGCGGGAGACGAAGTCGTAGCCGCCGTCGGGGTCCTCGGCGCGGGCGGTCGCGATGACGCCGCGCGAGGAGTAGGCCGCGAGCGCCTTGAAGTCGGGTGCCAGGGCGCGCACGGTCTTCTCGTCCGCGAGCTCGACGAGCAGGTCACCGACCTGGCGCCCGGTGTCGTGGACGGACAGCGGCTCGGCGCCCAGGGCGGCGGCGACGCCGTCGGGAGTGTCGACCTGCGTCAGCGGCGCGGTCGGGAAGTCGAGCGTGATGGTGCCGTCCTCGCCCGGGGACGCGACGAGCACGCCGCTGCGGGTGGCGAAGCGGACGGGGCCCTCGGTCGTCCCGGTGCTGTGCAGGACGTGCGCGGTGGCCAGGGTGGCGTGGCCGCACATGTCGACCTCGGTGGCGGGCGTGAACCAGCGCAGTGCCCAGTCCGCGTCGCCGCCCGGGGGCAGCGGGTGGGCGAAGGCCGTCTCGGCGTGGTTGACCTCGGTGGCGATCGACTGTAGGCGGGTGTCGTCGGGGAAGGCGTCGAGGAGGAGCACGCCGGCCGGATTGCCGGCGAAGGGGCGGTCGGTGAAGGCGTCCACGATTCGAATACGCATGGGGCCGACGCTACGGGCCCGGCGAACGCGCAGGCCAAGGCCAATTCGGGAGTTCTGGACCGGGTGCGCGGTCCTCAGTCGATGCAGAACTCGTTGCCCTCGATGTCCAGCATCGGGATGCACGAATCGTTTCCGTCGTACAGCGTTTGCACGTGTACCGCGCCGAGCGGGACCAGCCGTGCGCATTCGGCCTCGAGTGCGGCGAGGCGCTCCTCACCCACGAGTCCGGTGCCGACCCGCACATCGAGATGCACCCGGTTCTTGGCGGCCTTCCCCTCGGGGACGCGCTGGAAGTACAGCCGCGGGCCCACCCCCGAGGGATCGACGCAGGCGAACCAGGAATCCCGCTGCTCGGGCGGCTGTGAGCCCTTGAAGTCGTCCCAGGTGACGAACCCCTCCGGCGGCGGCGGTACGACGTACCCCAGCACCTCGCACCAGAAGCGGGCGAGGCGCTCAGGCTCTGCGCAGTCGAAGGTGACTTGGAACTTCTTGATCGACGTCATCGGCCCACCCTATGAGGAGGGTTGTCAGTGAGGAGGCCTGTCAGATGAGGAGGGTTGTCAGCCGAACAGTTCCGATATATCGTTGACGCATCGCGACCGATCAACGATGGAAGGAATGATGTCGATGCGTCCCCATGGCTACGAACATGAGCACGGACACGGACACGGACAGTGCGGGCCCGGCCATCCCGGTCGGGGCGGCTTCGAAGGGCGGCGCTCCGCCTTCGGCCCCTTCGGGCCCGGCTTCGGCCCGGGACCCTGGGGTGGCGGGCGCGGCGGCCGGGGCGGACCTCGCGGAAGGGCACGGCGCGGTGACGTACGCGCGTCGATCCTGGCCCTCCTGAAGGACCGTCCGATGCACGGCTACGAGATGATCCAGGAGATCGCCGAGCGCAGCGGCGGGGCGTGGAAGCCCAGCCCGGGATCGGTGTACCCGACCCTCCAGCTGCTCGAGGACGAGGGCCTCATCGCCAGCGAGAGCGAGGGCGGCAAGAAGCTGTTCTCCCTCACCGAGCCGGGCCGTTCCGCGGCCGACGAGGGCCCGGACGCTCCCTGGGAAGAGGCCGGGCGCGGGGTCGACTGGGACTCCCTGAACGAGATCCGACAGGCCGGCTTCGGTCTGATGGAGGCGTTCGGGCAGGTCTGGAAGACCGGCAGCAAGGAGCAGCGCGAGAAGGCGCTGACCGTCATCAACGAAGCCCGCAAGAAGCTGTACCTGATCCTCGCCGACGAGGACTGACGAGGACTGAGTTCGGTCGGAGGGATTCCCCGTACCGACAGACGAAGGCGCCCCGCGCACCTGGTGTGCGGGGCGCCTTCGTGCGTACGGGTCGGGTCAGGCCACCAGGCCGGCCAGTTTGCGCAGCGACTCGTTGAGCGCGGCCGTCGCCGAGTCCTTGAGCTTGCCCGCCATGAGCGACACGGCGGCCCCCGTGAACTCGCCGTCGATACGGACCGTGGTGGCGTCGCCGTCCGCGGTCAGCGTGTAGCGCGTGCCGATGTTCACGCCCATCGGTCCCTTGCCGCGGATGGCCAGGGTGCGGGCGGCCTCCAGATCCTCGACGGTCCAGGTCACCTCCGCCGGGAAGCCCATGAGCTTCATGTTCTCCTCGAAGGTGCCGCCCACTTCGAGCGCCGTGGGGGCGCCCTTGGGGAAGCTCGTGTGCGTGGCGCTCCACTCTCCGAACGCGGTGAAGTCGGTGAGCTGGGCCCAGACCTTCTCCGCGGGCGCCCCGATCCGTGCTTCCGCGCTGACTTCGGCCATGCGACCACCCCTTCTCGACGAGAGCTGCGGCGGGCGCAGCCGTGGTGTCGCGGAAAGTAGCCGCAGGGCCTCGAACATTCAATACTGATGAACCGTCAGAAGTGGTCAGCCGTCGGCGAGATGGGCCGTCAGGCGAGCTTCTCGATGACCGCGGCGTCGAAGAGGTCCGAGGCGCGCGGGTGCGGCCCCTCGTCGTGGCAGTGCCACGCGTCCCAGAACAGGTCGGCGAGGAGCGCGTCGTCGGGTGCGTATACCCGGTACACGTATTGTCGGCCGTCGATCGCGGGCAGGGCGACGAGCCAGCACCTGCTCTCCATATCAGTGAAGGACGTCTTCCGGTTGTGTCCGGTTGCGTCCGACGCGTGATGCAAGGCGGCGCGCGCTCCTCGGGGTGAAACGGCGCGATCTCATCCGTAAGGAGGAGAACCCGCCCGGACGTGCCCACCTTCTGTCGGACGTGGAAATGCTTCCCGCCGGGGATGCCCGGCCGGACAGGGGCTGATGAGGTGGGAGATGTGCAGAGCCCTACCCCGTCGGAGGCCGCGGCAAGCGGCCGCAACCGTGAAGATGTCGACGGCTTCCTCAGTCCCGAGCTCAGTCCCGAGCTCAGTCCCGAGCTGACCTCGGTGCAGGCCGGCGCGCGCCGCAGAGCCGTGCGTGACGGGGACGGCCAGATCGACACCGCCCATCTCCTGCACTCGCTCCTCGAGACGGACCCGCGGGTGCGCGAGGCCTTCGGTGGCGGACCCCAGCTCGCCCGCCTCCTCGGCTACCTCGTGCAGCGGAGCATCGGGTACGGGCTCCAGTGGCAGGGCACCGTCGAGGACTCCGGCGCCGTGCCCGTCGTGACGGAGCTCGGCTGGTCGCCCGCCGCGGCCGCCGCGATGGAGGCGGCCCTGGACCGCGCCGTCCGGCGCGGCGACCGGCGGGCGCGCGGGGTCGACCTGCTCGCCGCGCTGGCCGCGGACCGCGACTGCCGCGCGGTCGAGGTGCTGGCCCGGGCGGGCATCGACACGGAGAGCCTGCGGCAGCGCGTCGAGGCGGGGTGCTGAGGGCCCCTGCTCCAGCGCCCGGGTGAACTGCCGGGCTCCTCGGCGTGCGCGGGGCGTCCGCCACGTGAGACAGGGGTTATCGGGGGTGACGGTCATGACGGCGGCTGTCATGATGTGCCGGTGCATGCGTCTCAGGGGATTCAGGCGAATCGTGGACGAGGTGTCGGACTGGGGCTCGCCCTCGGCTCGGCGCTCGCTTTCGGCGGTTCGGGTGTGGCGGCGAAGCCGCTGATCGAGGCGGGTCTCGACCCGCTCCACGTGGTGTGGCTGCGGGTCGCGGGCGCCGCGCTCGTCATGCTGCCGGTCGCCTGGCGGCACCGCTCCCTGCTGGTCCGGCGGCCCGCGCTGCTCGCCGGTTTCGGCCTGCTCGCCGTCGCCGGTGTACAGGCCTGCTACTTCGCGGCGATCTCCCGGATTCCGGTCGGCGTCGCGCTCCTCATCGAGTACCTCGCGCCGGCGCTCGTCCTCGGCTGGGTGCGCTTCGTGCAGCGCAGGCCCGTGACCCGCGCCGCCGCCCTCGGCGTGGTTCTCGCCGTCGGCGGCCTCGCCTGCGTCGTCGAGGTGTGGGCGGGCCTCAGCGTCGACCTGATCGGCCTGCTGCTCGCCCTCGGCGCCGCCTGCTGCCAGGTCGGCTACTTCGTCCTGTCCGACCAGGGCAGCGACGCGGGGGAGCAGGCACCGGACCCGCTCGGCGTGATCGCGTACGGGCTGCTCGTGGGCGCCCTCGTCCTGACGGCCGTGGCACGGCCCTGGACCATGGACTGGTCCGTGCTCGGCGGCAGCGCCTCGATGAACGGCACCTCCGTGCCGGCCTGGCTGCTGCTCTGCTGGATCGTGCTGCTCGCGACCGTCGTCGCCTACGTCACCGGCGTCCTCTCCGTGCGCCGGCTCTCGCCCCAGGTGGCCGGGGTCGTGGCCTGCCTCGAAGCGGTCATCGCGACCGTCCTCGCCTGGGTGCTCCTCGGCGAGCACCTGTCGGCCCCGCAGATCTTCGGCGGGGCGGTCGTCCTGGTCGGTGCCTTCATCGCCCAGTCGTCGGCCCCGGCGAAGCCCGAGGTCGTCGCCGTCGGCGAGGGCGGCCCGCAGACCGCGGAGCGGACCGCACCGGACCGGACCCTGTCGGGCCACGGCAGCGCGAACTAGGGAATTGTCGGACACCCTCCTAGTCCACGGCGTTCACCGGGGCGGGGCCGACGCCAGTCCCATCTCGTACGCCATGATCACGAGTTGGACCCGGTCGCGGGCCGTGAGCTTGGCGAGCAGGCGGGTCACGTACGTCTTGACGGTGGCCACCGAGATGAACAGGGCCTGAGCGATCTCGGTGTTCGACATGCCGCGGCCGACGAGGGTCAGGACCTCCCGTTCGCGCTCGGTGATGCCCTGGACCGGGCGCGGGCCCGGCACCGGCTCGGGGCGTCCGGCGAACTCCGCGATCAGTCGGCGCGTGACGCTCGGCGCGATCAGGGCGTCACCGGCCGCCACCACGCGGACCGCCGCGAGGATGTCGTCCAGGGCCATGTCCTTGACGAGGAATCCGGACGCTCCCGCGCGCAGTGCCGAGTACACGTAATCGTCGTCGTCGAACGTGGTCAGGACGAGGACGCGGGCGGTGCTCGGGCCCGCGGTGATCCGCCGGGTGGCCTCGATGCCGTCCATGCCCGGCATCCGGATGTCCATCACCACGACGTCCGCCGCGGCGCTCCCGGCGAGTTCGACCGCCTCCACGCCGTTGCCCGCCTCGCCCACCACCGTCAGGTCGGGGGTGTCGGCCATGACCATCTGCAGGGCGGTACGGACGAGTTCCTGGTCGTCGGCGAGGACGACGCGGACGCTCATCGGACGGCCTCCGGGACGGGCAGCCTGGCCGCCACGCGGAAGCCGCCCCCGGGACGCCGGCCGGCCGAGAAGTCGCCGTGCAGCAGCGTGACCCGCTCGCGCATGCCCGCGAGCCCGAACCCGCCGCCCCCGGTGGCACCCTCGCCCCGCCCCGTGTCGACGACCTCGATGGACAACTCCTCGTCCTGGCAGGCGATCGACACCTGGCACGAGGCCGTGCCCGCGTGCCGCACCACGTTCGTCACGGACTCCTGGATGATGCGGAACGCCGACAGGTCGATCTCCGGCGGCAGCGCCCGCCGTTCGCCCTGCCACCGCACGTCCACCCGGACCCCGGCGGCCGTCGTCGCCGCGGCGAGGCGGTCCACGTCCGCGAGGCCCGGCGCGGGGTGCCGCGGCGCCCCTTCCCCGGGCTCGTCCGAGTCGGCGGCGCGCAGCGCGACCAGCATCCGGCGAAGGCCCGACAGCGTTTCCCGGCCCGCGGTCTCCACCTCGCTCAGCGCGGTCCTCGCCCGGTCGGGCTGGGTGTCGATGACCCGGCGGGCGGCTCCCGCCTGCAGGGCGATGATGCCGATGCTGTGCGCGACCATGTCGTGCAACTCCCTCGCGATGCGCAGCCGTTCACCGTTCACGGCCGCGGCCGCCGCCTGCGCGCGTACCTGTTCGGCGTGCTCACGGGCCTCGTGGCCTGAGTGGCCGATGAACCAGGCGACGACGGCCGTCAGACAGACGGCGATGTCCGTCGACGTGCCGATCCCGTAGCCGAGCAGCAGCCGGACGACGGCGTAGCCGGTCACGAGGGCGATCGCCATGGCGAGCGCGGTGAGGGAGGACCGGCGCGAGGACCCGGCCGCGATGACGCACAACGCCACGTCGACGGCCAGGAACTGCAGGAAGTTGATCTCCATCGAATTCAGTGCCATGGCCCCGCAGAGCGAGCCGAGGAGCAGCAGGCCGACGGCCGGCAGCGGGAACCGGCGCAGGACCGCGCTGCCGGCGAGCGCGAACGCCGTGGCCACGGCCAGATAGGCCCAGTTGCCCGGCGGCCGCATCAGCCCGTGGTCGGGCACCACGGTGCCCTCGCCCGGCGTGGTGACGAGCACCACGCACGCGTACACCGTGGAGGCGCACCAGGTCAGGGCCGTCCAGGCACCCGGGGGAACGCGTCTGAGCAGAGGCAGGGGCAGGGGCAGGGTCGGGGCGGCGGGCATGCGGTGATCGTAGCCAGGGCGGTGGCGCGTGGGCATCGGACCGTGGGTGTACACCCTGGGTCGATCCCGGGCGCCGGGGAATGCCGCCGTCGGTCCGATGACGGACGCGGGCCCGCACGGCAGCGTTGACCGCGTGATCGAAGTCTGCGAACTGACCAAGCGATACGGCCGCACCATGGCGGTCGACGGCCTCACCTTCACCGTGCGCCCCGGCTGCGTCACCGGGTTCCTCGGCCCGAACGGCGCGGGCAAGAGCACCACCCTGCGCCTGACCCTCGGCCTCGACGAGCCCACCTCGGGCGGCGTCACCGTGGACGGACACCGGTTCCGCGACCATCCGCGCGGACTGCGGCACGTGGGAGCGCTGCTCGACGCGGGCGACGTGCACGGCGGGCGGACCGCGGCGGCCCATCTGTCGATCCTGGCCCGCAGCAACGCCATCGCGCGCCGCCGGGTCGACGAGGTCCTCGACGAGGTCGGCCTCACCGACGCGGCCCGGCGCCGGATCGGCGGGTTCTCGCTCGGCATGAAGCAGCGGCTCGGCATCGCGGCGGCACTCCTCGGCGACCCGCCCGTGCTGCTCTTCGACGAACCTGTCAACGGGCTCGATCCGGAAGGGGTGTTGTGGGTACGGGGACTGTTCCGCCGCCTCGCCGCCGAGGGCCGCACCGTGTTCGTCTCCAGCCATCTGATGCGCGAGATGGAGAACACCGCGGACCGGCTCGTCGTGATCGGCCGGGGCACACTCATCGCCGACGAGACCCTGGCGGAGTTCGCCGACCGGGGCACCCGGCGCACCGTGCACGTCCGCACCCGCGACACCACAGCGCTGGCCGAACTCCTCACCTCCGAGGGCGCGTCGGTGCGGCCCGACGGGACGGGCGGGCTCACCGTGACCGGCCTGAGCGCCCGGCGCATCGGTGAACTCGCCCACCGGCACCGCCACATGCTCCACGAACTGGCCACCCGGACCGCCTCCCTGGAGGAGGCGTTCATGGAACTCACCGCCGACAGCGTCGAATACCTCGCCGGAGACACCCGATGACCGCGACCACACCACAGACGTCCGCCGCCGCCCCCGCCCGGCCGGCGGCCACGCCCCGCGCCGCCCGGTTCGCCGACCTGCTCGCCGCCGAGTGGCTCAAGCTGTGGTCCCTGCGCTCGATGCGCTGGACCTTCGGACTCACGGCGCTCGGCCTCGTCGCCCTCAACGCGAACGCGGCCCTCGCCGACTACCAGAACTGGCCGCACTACGACCCCAGGATCAAGGCCGTCTTCGTCCCGGAGTGGTCGTACAACGACACGTTCACCAACAACGCGGGCCTCGTGCTCATGCTGATCATGGGCAGCGTCGGCGCCATCACGGTCGTCGGCGAGTACGGGACGGGCCTGATCCGCACGACGTTCGCGGCCGTCCCGGCGCGGCGCTCGGTGATGGCGGCGAAGGCGATCGTCCTGACCGGGGTGACGCTGGTGTACGGGGCGGTCGCCTCCACGGCGTCGTTCGCCGTCAGCCAGGCCATCCTGTCCGGGCGTCACCTCGGCCTGCCGTTCGACTACCCCGGAGCGTGGCGCGGCATCGTGGCGTCCGCGCTGCTCGCCCCGGTCTGCGCCCTCGTCGGCCTGGGCCTCGGCGCCCTGATCCGGCACAGCGCGACGACGATGGTGGCGAGCGCCGTGGTGCTCCTGCTGCTGCCCAACATGGTCTCCGAGGACCGCCGTTGGTCGGCCGCGATCAGTCATGCGCTGCCCCAGCGTGCGTGGCAGCGGCTCTCCGAAGTCGACGCCGTGCCACAACACGTCCCCTACCCGGCGACGGTCGGCGGGGCGTGGGCGGTGTACGTGCTGTGGCCGCTCGTGGCAGTCGCCGTCGCACTGGTGGTCGTGGACCGCCGGGACGTGTGACGGCGCGCGCGGCGGGCGGCCACCCGCGTACGGGCCGGGTCAGACGCGTGCGGGCCGGGTCAGACGCGTACGGGCCGGGCCAGACACGTACGGACCGGGTAAGACACGTACGGACCGGGTAAGACGCGTGCGGGCCGGGTCAGAGCGCGGTCAGGTAGTCCGGCAGGGCGATGCCCGGGGCGAGGTCGTCGGCCGGGACCGGGGTGCCGTGGCCCTTGGTCAGCGGGACGACACCGGTCCAGTGGGGCAGGCCCAGGTCCTCCTCGTCGTCGTTCGGGCCGCCGGCGCGGACGCGGGCGGAGACCTCCGCGAGGTCGAGGCGGAGCACGGACGTCGCCGCGAGCTCCTTGTCGTTCCCGGGGCGCGAGTCCTGGGAACGGCCGGGCACCACGTGGTCCACGAGCGCGTCGAGCGCCGTGCGCTTCTCGTCGGGGTCGGTCACCTGGTGGGCGAGGCCGTGCACCACCACGGAGCGGTAGTTGAGCGAGTGGTGGAAGGCGGAGCGGGCGAGGACCAGGCCGTCGACGTGGGTGACGGTCAGGCAGACCTGGAGGCCGGGGTCGGCCGCGCCCGCCAGGCGCTGGACGCGCGCTCCCGTGGAGCCGTGCACGTAGAGGGTCTCGCCGACGCGGCCGTACAGGGTCGGCAGCACGACGGGGGAGCCGTCGCGGACGAAGCCGAGATGGCAGATGTAGGCCTCGTCGAGTATCGAGTGGACCAGCTCGCGGTCGTAGTACGTCCGCTCACGCATGCGGGCCGGGACGGTGCGCTCGGTCGCCGGGTAGGAGCCGGCGGCTTCCCCGGAAGCGACGGTGCCGGACTCGGATGCCACGCTCATTGCAAACTCCATTGCACTAGTGCATAATCTGCTTTGTGCTAGGAGAGTATCGGATCGAAGGCCGTCGCGCAGCCGACATCTCGGCGAGCGTGGAACGCGCGGTGGGCAGCGGTGACCTGCAGCCCGGGCAACTGCTGCCTCCCATGCGGGAGTTGGCCCAGCAGCTCGGGGTCAATCCCAATACGGTCGCGGCCGCGTACCGCACCCTCCGTGAGCGCGGGGTGATCGAGACCGGCGGGCGGCGCGGCAGCCGCGTGCGGTCCAAGCCGGCCACGACGGCCCGCGAGCTGATCCGTGTCGACGCGCCGGCCGGGGTCCGCGACGTCTCGAACGGGAACCCGGACACGGCCCTCCTGCCCCCGCTCGCCGAGGCCTTCGCCTGGGCGGCCGCGCGCGGCGACGAGGAACCCGTCCTCTACGGAGACGGGGCCCTGGAGCCGGAGCTGGCGCGCCGCGCGCGCGAGGCCTTCGACAAGGACGGCGTCCCGGCGGGCCCCGTCACCGTGACCTCCGGTTCCCTCGACGCCATCGAGCGCGTGCTGGCCGCACACCTCAAGCCGGGCGACGCCGTCGCCGTCGAGGACCCGGGCTGGGGCAGCCTGCTCGACCTCGTCCCGGCGCTCGGGCTGCGCACGGTGCCCGTCGGCGTGGACGACGACGGCCCCCTCCCCGACGACGTGGAGCGGGCGCTGAGCGAGGGGGCGCGGGCCCTGGTCGTCACCGACCGCGCCCAGAACCCCACGGGCGCCGCCGTCAGTGCCCCACGCGCGCGTGCCCTGCGGAAGGTCCTGGCCGCCCACAAGGACGTACTCCTGATCGAGGACGACCACGGGCACGGGATCGTCGACCTGCCGCTGCGCCCGCTGGCCGGTGTGACGCGGCACTGGGCGTTCGTCCGCTCCGCCGCCAAGGCCTACGGGCCCGACCTGCGCATCGCCGTCCTCACCGGCGACGCCGTCACGGTCGACCGGGTCCAGGGACGCCAGCGCCTCGGCCCCGGCTGGGTCAGCCGCATCCTGCAGAGGGCCGTGGTCAGGCTGTGGTCCGAGGGCGCCGTCGACACGCGGGCCGTCGCGGCCTCGTACGGGCGGCGGCGCGACGCCCTCATCGCGGCGCTCGCCGAGCGCGGCGTCGCGGCGCACGGGCGCAGCGGCATGAACGTGTGGGTGCCCGTCCCGGACGAGACGGGCGCGGTCGCCCGGCTGCTGCACGCCGGGTGGGCCGTGGCGCCCGGGGCGCGCTTCCGCATGGGGGCGGCGCCCGGGGTGCGGATCACCGTGTCGACGCTCGGCGAGGACGACATCGGCCCCGTGGCCGACGCCGTCGCGTCCGCCACGGGGCCGGCCCCCGCACGCCGTTACGGCTGAGCGTTGCGCCGGGGGTTCCGCGGCCTCGACTGGGTGAGCGCCGCGCCCGCAAGCACGACCACCGCGCCGATCGGCGTGGACCAGCTCAGGGACTCGCCGAGCAGGGCGACGCCCGCGGCCGTCGCGATCACCGGGATGAAGTACGTGACCATCTGGGCCGTGGTCGGACCGACCTCCGCCACCAGGCCGTACTGGATGAGGAAGGCGAGACCGGTGCCGAGTGCGCCGAGGGCGACGATCGCGAGCAGCGGGACGACCGGCAGACGGTCCGGGAGCGTCGTGAACAGCGGGGTGACGACGGCCAGTTGGAGCGTGGCCATCAGGAGCTGCGCGCCCGAGAGCGACAGGTTCGAGTGGCCCGTCCCGGCCAGGGTGCGGCGCAGGTAGATCCAGCCGACCGGGTAGCTGAGCGAGGCGAGCAGCGCCATCGCCGTGCCGGCCAGGTCGAGACCGTGGAAGCCCTGCCACACCCCGAGGACCGTGAGCACGCCCAGGAAGCCGATGCCGAGCCCCGCCACCCGGCGCCGCGTGGGCCGGTCCTCTGACAGCGCCACCAGCGACAGGGCCATGCCCCACAGCGGGGACGTCGCGTTGCAGATGCCCGCGAGCGTCGACGGGATCGTCTGCTCGGAGAAGGCGAACAGCGAGAACGGCAGGGAGTTCAGGAGCAGCGCCGCCACCGCGATGTGGCCCCACGTCCGCACGCCCCGCGGCAGCCGCTCACGCTTCACGGCCATCGCGACGGCGAGCACCACCGTGCCGAAGGCGAGCCGGCCGAGCGTCACCTGGAACGGCGCGTAGCCCTCCGTGCCGACCTTGATCAGGAGAAAGCTGAAGCCCCAGATGAGCGACAGCACGCCGAAGCGCAGACGCCAGTCGAGGATGCGGCGGGGCCGCTCGGCTGTAGGGGTGCCGGGAATGGTGGTGCCGGGAGTGTTCGTGCCGGGAGTGGTGGTGGTCGGAGTCGTGCGGGACGACGAGGAGGCGACGGTGCTCATGGCCGTAACCATGCCGTCGCGCAACCTCTTAGCACAAGCGAGATTTATTGCCGAGTGTCGCTTAGCATCACTTACATGTTGAACCTGGAGCGCCTGCGCACCCTCGACGCACTCGCCCGCCACGGGTCCGTCAGTGGTGCGGCCGCCGGGCTGCACGTCACGACGTCCGCCGTCTCCCAGCAGATGGCCAAGCTGGAACGCGAGGTCGGGCAGCAGCTCCTCGCCAAGAACGGCAGGGGTGTGCGGCTCACCGACGCCGGGCGGCTGCTGGCCGAACACGCGGGACGGATCCTGTCCCAGGTCGAGCTCGCCCAGTCCGAGCTGGAGGCGCACCGGGGGCAGGTCGTGGGAGAGCTGAGACTGTCGGCGTTCCCGACGGCGGCCCGCGGGCTCTTCCCCCACGCCCTCGCGGCGCTGCGCGCGGAGCACCCGGGGCTGAGGCTGCGCTCGCAGGAGCTGGAGCCGGAAAGGGGGATCGCCGGGGTCCTGCGCGGCGACCTCGACCTCGCGGTCGTGCTCGACTGGTACAACAAGCCGATGCCGCTCCCCGACGGCCTCGTCAAGGCGTCCATCCTCGACGACCCCGCCGATGTCGCGATGCCGGCGGACCACCCCCTCGCCGGCCGCAGCGAGGTGGGCCTGGAGGACTTCGCCGGCGACGAGTGGATCACCTGGGGCGAGGGCGAGTTCTGCCATGAGTGGCTGCTGTTCACGCTGCGCGCCAAGGGGGTCGAACCCCTCATCGGCCATCGCGCCGCCGAGACCCATACCCAGCTCGGCCTCGTGGCCGCCGGGCTCGGCGTGTGCGTGGCCCCGCTGCTCGGGCGCGACCCGGTGCCGGACGGGGTGGTGACCGTGCCGGTACGGCAGCGCGTACGCCGGCACGTCTACGTCGTGTGGCGGGCCGACGCCGACCGGCGCCCGTCCATCAGGGCGGCGGTGAAGGCGCTGCGGGCAGTGGGGGAGAGCCTCGGCGGCGTACCGGCGAGGTAATAGGGGTCCAGGGCGCGTCTGACCCTGCGGGCCAATTCACCTAGGGCGTGTTTCGAAAGTAGCGTCGTCCGCCCGGAGGGCGGGCCCCGCGGCGTCTGGTGCGTGCGATCGCAAGGCGCCGGAGCGTCCTAGTGGCGGAGCCACTCGGACGTTTCGGCAACGCCGCATGGGGGTCCCCCCGCTCGAGCGAAGCCGAGAGTGGGGGAGTGCGTGCCAGACGTCGCGGGGCAGGCGGGACTTTCGAAACACGCCCTAGAGCGACGCCAGCTTCCGGAAGTCCCACGACGCGATCTTGTCCGGCGTGAGCCGGGCCCAGGCGTGCCGGCCGTCGTGGAACATCTCGTCGAGGCCGAAGTTCTTGTGGGCGAACAGTCGTTCGGGGGCGTCCAGTTCGGGCACGGGCTCGCCGGTGCGCGGGCTCTCCCCGACGAACTCGACCGCGCCCGACAGCTCGGCGCCGCGCAGTTCCCCGTACTCCTCGCCGTCGTCGATCACGACGGCGATCCGCGGGTTCTGGCGCAGATCGGCCCAGCGGCGGCTGCGCGTGATCGAGTACAGCCACAGGGAGGTGCCGTCCCAGGCGAACCACAGGGTGCTGACGTGCGGGGAACCTTCGGGCGAGACGGTGGCGACGCGGCAGGTGCGCTGGGAGCCCAGGAACTCGTCCAGCTCGGCCGGCGTCATCATGATCCGGCGGCCCCGGCGCTGTGTGACGGTCATGGGTGCTTCCCTTCGCGGGCGTCTCACTGACGGTGTGTCAGATCAGAAGCATGCGGTCTCTTCCGCCGTGACGCAATGGTGGCTAGTCTCTCGCCGCTCAGGACGCCTGCGACAGGGGGACCCCGTGCCGTCGTACGAAGAGCTCGCCGACCTGCTCGACCCGGCCACCACGGTGCTGCTGACCGTCGAGTGCCAGCAGGGGGTCGTCGGCCCCGACAGTGCCCTGCCTCAACTCGCCCAGGAGGCCAGGGAGTCCGGGGCGCTCGGCAATGTGGCGCGGCTCGTCTCGGCCGCGCACGACAGCGGTGTGCAGGTCCTGCACGCGGTGGCGGAGCGCAGGCCCGACGGGCGGGGCGCCAACCGCAACGGCCGCCTGTTCCGCGCCGCCGAACGCCTGCCCGTGCAGCAGCTCTCGGGCACCAGGGCCGTCGAGATCGCACCGCCCGTCGAGGTCGCCGACGAGGACATCGTCGTACGCCGGCTGCACGGCCTCTCGCCCATCGCGGGCACGGACGTCGACGCCCTGCTGCGCAACCTCGGCTGCCGCACGCTGATCGTGACCGGCGTCTCGTCGAACGTCGCCGTACCGAACGCCGTCTTCGACGCGGTGAACCGCGGCTACACCGTCGCCGTGCCCGCCGACGCCATCGCGGGGGTGCCGGCCGACTACACCCCCGCGATGGTCCGCAACACGCTCGCCCTCGTCGCCACGGTCACGTCCACCGAGGACGTGCTCACCTGCTGGAAGCGCCCGCGCCGGGAGGGGTGAGGGGCGGGTGCTAGGGCGTGTCCGGCGGATCATGGCCGGGGTCGCGACTCCCCCGGCTACCGCTGGGAGGTGTCCCCGTTCGCACGGCACCTCGTCGCGTTGCCGAAACGTCCGGACAGCTCCGCTGTCAGGACGCTCCGGCGCCTTGCGATGCACCGCACCGGATGCCGCGACCTGTCCGACCCTGATCCGCCGGACACGCCCTAGGCCAGCTCGACCGAGTCGCCCGACACCGTGATCTGCTTGGCGGCCAGCGGCTGCGTGGCCGGTGAGCCCGGCTGCGGGCTGCCGTCCTCGATCGAGAACTTGCTGTGGTGGCAAGGGCAGTTGATGGTGCCGCCCTCGACGGCGGAGACCGGGCACTGGCGGTGGGTACAGATGTTCGTGAACGCCTTGAACTCGCCCTTCTTCGGCTGGGTGACGACCACGCCCGCGTCACCGAAGACCTTGCCGCCCCCTACGGGGATGTCCGCCGTCCTGGTCAGCGGCTTCCCCTTCTCCTTCCCGGCCGCGGCCCCGGACCCGGCCGTGTCCGTCTTGCCTCCCCCGCCCCCTTCACTTCCCTTTCCCTTGGACGAGGCGTCGCCGGAACTCCCGCACGCGCTGAGCGCTGCGGCGACACCGACGGCTCCCACGGCCGCGACGACGGTACGGCGGGCGGGGGAGGGGACGGACTCCTGCGAAGCGGTCATTACCGGTGTTTCCCTTCGGTTGGAGAGGGGTGGCCACGTCTCGTACGGGCCGCCTGGCCGGAGCGTTCAACCGGAGGGCGGACTTTCATGTCACGCCGGTGTGGCGAGTGGCGGCACCCGTTCGTGGACGGCGCACGCATCCGGCGTACGGGTGTACGGGCGTGCGGGCCGACGGGCGCTGAGGTCACTCGCGTATGCCCGCCAGTTCCACCGCCCCGCGGCGCAGGGAGAGGGCGGCCGGGACGACCACCGAGAGCACGGCGAGTACCGCGCAGGCGCCCGTGGCTGCCGCGAGCGTCGCCCACGGGATCTCGATGGACGTCCGCACCGACAGCAGGCCAAGCGCGCCCCACATGCCCAGCAGATCGACTCCGGCGACCAGCGCCCCCAGCAGCCCGCCGACCATGACCACCATCAGCGCCTCGGCGCCCACCAGCCGAAGCACCTGCCACCTGGTGGTGCCGGCCAGCCGCAGCACCGCGAGGTCGCGAACCCGGTCGGAGGTCGCCATGACCATCGTGTTGGCCAGTGAGATGCGGGTGCAGAGGAGGGCGATTCCGAGGACCAGGAAGAGGCCCGTCCGGGTCGTCCGGTTGGTCTCGGGGGACGTCGCTCGCACCCAGGCGTCCCTGGTGAGAACCTGCCCGCCCGACGCTCGCACCGCCTGACGCAGACCGGCGGCCACGGTGGCCGTGTCGGCACCGTCCGCGAGGCGTACGTCGGCCCGGTCGGCGGGCGCTTCGGGGGCGTTGCGCGGGGTGACGTAGACGCCGTTGTTGCCGGTGCCGATGGTCATGACCGCGGCGATCCTCAGGGACTTCGTCGTACCGTCTGCGAGCCATACGTCCACCCGCTCGCCCACGGAGTGCTTCTGCCACTCCTCGTTGACGATGACCGAGTCGTCGTCCAGGTCGCTCACTTTCCCCGCGGCGAGCGGGAGATGCGCCGTTGCCGCGAGAGGTTCCGGGTCGGCGGCCCTGGCTTCGGACCTGATGAGCGCCATGCCGTCCTCCAGGACGTACACGGCGCCCGACGAGCTCGCGGAGACCTCGGCACCGGACACGGCCCGGAGCCGCTTCAGCCTCGCGTCGTCGAAGCCGGCGTCGCTCGCCGGGGTGAGCACGAAGTCGGCGGCCGTCCGGCCTCGGATCTCGGTGGCTGGATCTGCCTCCGACGGACACGACCCACCGCAGGGTCCTGGCCGTCCTCACGTACCTCCGGGCCTGACCCGGAACGTACCTCCGGGCCTGACCCCGACCGGAAGCCCTCGATGCCGGCCGTCACGCTTGGTCACTATGCTCACTTCGTGCCGGAGGCAGGGGATGGAGGTACGGGCCGAAATCCCCCAGAGACAAGGCTAGTGGGCTGCGGAGGCCGGGAAATTGCTGAATGAAGTCACCGTGACCCGATACGTCACCCCTCTCAGGGAGGGCGGCTCGCTGCCCGGGCTCGTCGAGGCCGACGATCTCGCGCCGTACGTCATGAAGTTCACCGGCGCGGGGCAGGGGCGCAAGACGCTCGTGGCGGAGGTGATCTGCGGGGGGCTCGCGCGGCGGCTCGGGTTCCGGGTGCCGGGCCTCGTGCGGATCGACCTCGACCCCGTGATCGGCCTCGGCGAACCCGACCAGGAGGTGCAGGGCCTCCTCAAGTCGAGCGGTGGAGTGAACCTCGGGATGGAGTTCCTCTCGGGAGCGCTCGGCTTCGACCCGCTCGCCTACGAGGTGGACCCCGTGGAGGCGGGCCGCGTCGTCTGGTTCGACGCCCTGATCAACAACGTCGACCGGTCCTGGCGCAACCCCAACATGCTGGTCTGGCACGGCGACCTGTGGCTCATCGACCACGGCGCGAGCATGATCTGGCATCACAACTGGCGCGGTGCCGGGGCCGCCGCGGCCAGGCCGTACGACGCCGGCGACCACGCGCTCGCCGCGTTCGCGCCCGATGTCGCGGCCGCCGCCGCCGAACTCGCGCCCCGCCTCACCGAGGACCTGCTCGCCGAGGTCACCGCCGACGTGCCGGACGCCTGGCTCGCCGACGAGCCGGGCTTCGACGACCCGGACGCCGTGCGCCGCGCCTACGCGGGCGTGCTGCTGCCCCGCGCGGCGACCGTCCACGAGCGGATCACCCTGCCCGAGCCGGATCCGGACCGCCTTCCGCGCACCCCGGGCTGGCTGACGGGCACGGCCACCCTGAACGGCGGCACCCGATGACCACACGAGACGTCTTCGAGTACGCGCTGCTGCGCGTCGTCCCGCGCGTCGAGCGCGGGGAACAGATCAACGCCGGCGTGGTCGTCTACTGCCGGGCCAAGTCCTACGTCCGCGCGCTCACGCACCTCGACGAGGCGAGGCTGCGCGCCCTGGACCCCGAGGCGGACGTGACCGGCGTCCGCGCCTCCCTCGCGGCCGTCGAGAACCACTGCAGAGGGGGCGGCGCCGCGGGCCAGGCGGCGGACGACGATGCGGGCCGGCGCTTCCGCTGGCTCGTCGCGCCGCGCTCCACGGTGGTGCAGCCGGGGCCCGTGCACACCGGCCTCACGGCGGACCCCGGCGCCGAGGCCGAGCGGCTTCTGGACCTTCTCGTGCGGTGACCGCGCGCACCGCACCAGTCGTCGCGGCCCAGCGGTGTCAGGTCGAGAAGGTGCAGACGGGGGCTAGGAGCTCGATACCGCGACCGCGCTGGTCGCTGTCGTCGGCCATGCGTGGGTGGGTGGAGCAGAAGTGCCGAACCGCGCCGTCTCCGTCGCGGGTGAAGACGGAGACGGCGCAGTCCTGTTCGCCGTCCTTGTTCTCGCTGCCCATGTCGTACGTGAACGTGCTGTCGCCACAGCTCAGCAGCCGTAGCCGGTGCCAGCCGTTGCGGGCGATGTGGTGGGCGACGCCGTTGAAGCCGTCGATCCACAGGGTGCACATCGGGCAGGGGTCGGTCTGCAGCTTGCCGTACATGAAGTGGTAGATGATCAGCGGGCGGTCCTTGGCGGTGAACAACTCGCTCATCGCGTCCTCCTGGGGTGGGGTGGCCGTCCCCCTCGGGTGGCCGTCCCCCCCCCGGTCCCCAGTCCGGATCACAAGCTCCCAAACTGATCTTTTGGGTCCATTGCGGTTCCACGGCCCGCCAACAGTTGAGCTGAGGTCAGCTCTGCGCTGATCAGCGAGCGGACCGAGAAAGCCAGCCCCTGTACGGAAGGGTCCCGGATGCGGGCACATCCTCGACGCCCCGCCAAGAACTGCGCCTACGGAGGCGACCGTCCTCATCGCAGCCATCAACGATGGCTGTGATCGAAGGATTCGGAGCACACGCCGGGCGCTACGCTGCGGGACATGGAGTGTTTTGACGCCTGGCGTACGCGTCGCTGAGGGGCCCGTCTCACCGCCGATCCTGTGGCAGGTGGCGGGCCGAACGATGTCCGTGTTTTCCCCCGGGTATCAAGCCCTCAGCCTGAGAGGCACACTTCCGTGCTCATCCGCGCATTCACCCAGCACGACCTGGCACCACTCACCGAACTGACCATCGACACCTTCCGGCCGTTCTACGAAGACTCCTTCCGCCCTGTGATGGGCGAGGCCGTCTTCGCCGTTCAGCACGGCAACTGGCGCGACGACTACCGCGAACAGGTCGCCGAACTCCACGCACCCGAACGGCACGCGTACGTCGCCATCGCCGAAGCCGAGGCCAGCATCGCCGGCTACGTGGCGTGGAGCGTCGATCCGGCCCGCAACAAGGGTGAGGTGACGATCCTCGCCGTCTCGGCCCAGCACCAACGACAGGGCGTGGGCACGGCACTGTGCGAGCACGCCTTCGCACAGATGCGAGCTCTCGGCGCCGAGGTCGTCGAAATCGGCACCGGAGGCGACCAGTTCCACGCACCGGCACGAGCCCTCTACGAGGCGCTCGGGTGCACTCCCCACCCACTCACCGTCTACTTCCGTCAGCTCTGACATCTCCCGGGCGGGTGCCCTCGGGCGCCTGCCCGGGTCGGCGGTCAGCAGCTCCTTCCGCGCTACGCTCCGTTCAGGCTGAGCCGGGGGGTGATGATGGAACGGTGGCCTGAGGGTTCCGCTGCTGATCCGGAAGCAGCGCGGGAGCGGTATGACTCCGGGATGGGGTCGGTTCGCAAGGCGTTGCGCGATGTGAGCAGGGCGGATGTACCTACCGCGCACTTTGGTCTGGGCATCGTCATCGTCGCGGGCGTGATCGTGAGCTTGCTCGTAGGGCCAGTCGCCGGGGCCCTCGTGGCTGGAGCCTTTGGCGGTCTGTTCCTCGTTGCGCTGGTGGTCATGTTCATTCGGGGCATTCGAGGCCTGGACGCGGGGCGACGGGCCTATCTCTTCGCTTTTGGGTGGGCGAATTGGGTGTAGAGCCCCGAGAGGGGAGCTCAGTACCGGCGGTAGCGGTAGTACGGGTGGAAGGACCAGGTCCGATCACGTCGTTGCCGACGATGGCGTACGGGTGGATGCGGGCTGTCGGGTGGATGCGGTGCCGGCTCTGCTGGAGGGCGTCGGCGTGCAGGTCGGGCCAGTGGGCGAGGAATTGCGCGAGGTCCCGGTCGGCGAGTTCTCCGTAGGGGGTGCGGGCGAGGTCGGGGTCTTGCGGGGGCCGGATGTAGTCACCCAGCGGTAGTGCGGGCCTAGGGGTCTCCTGCCGGCGCGTGGCCGGGCGTGGTGCGGACGCGGGCCCTGAGCAGCCGATAGGCTCGCCGGCCTCAGGCGGCGTATGGATGGAGTTCGCTCGTGAGTCACCCGCGCTTCGGCATCGCGATCCTGACCATGGGCAATCGGCCCGCCGAGCTGCGTGCGTTGCTGGATTCGGTGGCCAAGCAGGATCTGGAGCCGGCGAGGGTCGTCGTGGTCGGCAACGGTGCGCCGCTGCCCGAACTGCCCGCCGGAGTGCACGGGGTGGAACTCGAGGAGAACCTCGGAGTGTCCGGCGGGCGCAACGTCGCCATCCAGGAGCTGCGCCGGTTCGGCGACGTGGACGTGGTGGTGGACCTGGACGACGACGGCCTGCTGGTGGACGCCGATGTGCTCAGCCATCTGGCCCGGATGTACGCCGCCGACGACCGGCTGGGCATCGTGTCGTTCCGTATCGCCGACGAGCACGGGGAGACGCAGCGCCGGCACGTGCCCCGGCTGCGGGCGAAGGACCCGATGCAGGGCGGTGAGGTCACCACGTTCCTCGGCGGCGGCCACGCACTGTCGATGCGGATGCTGGATGAGACCGGGATCTGGCCGGACGCGTTCTTCTTCACCCATGAAGAGACCGATCTGGCGTGGCGGGCCTTGGATGCGCGGTGGCGTGTGGTGTACGAACCGGCGCTGCTGCTCCAGCACCCGAAGACTTCCCCGGCCCGGCACGCCGTCTACTACCGGATGACCGCCCGGAACCGCGTGTGGCTGGCCAAGCGCCATCTCCCCGCCGTCCTCGTTCCCGTCTACCTCAGTGTCTGGGCAGCTCTCACTCTGGCCAGGACACGCTCCTGGGGCGGGTTGCGGGCGTGGTTCGGCGGCTTTCGGGAGGGCGTGTTCACCTCCGGTGGTCGACGGCAGCCCATGCGCTGGCGCACTGTCGTACGCATGGCGCGCCTCGGCCGCCCGCCCGTCATCTAGGCCCGCGTCGTGCCGGCTTCCGCGTGCAGCCACGCAGGCAGCGCGCTCGGGGTCCGCTTGATCCATCGCGTGTCGCGGGCTACGCCCTCTTGAGTGGCATGGTCGGCGCTCTCTGCTCCGGCGGGCGTATAGTCACGGCCGCTCGAGTGGCCTGAGCGGAAGTTCTACGCGGTGGTGATCTTCAGTCCCCGGAAGAACCGAAGAATCCGACGTGGGTAGGTTGGCTGTCGGTGTAGAGGACTACGTAGACGCCCGTCCAGCGCATCTGGTGTTCACCGAGCAAAGTCGTGTCCTTGTCCCGAAGAGGCCTGGTACGCAGGGCCTCGTATGCCCGGTCCATCGCGTCTTCGTAGTGCTCCACGGTGGGGCGATCCGTGCCGAAGTGGTGTGCAAGTCGGGCGGTGGGGAGCGGGCGGACCGTGAAGTAGTCCGAGGGCTCGGTCGTCTCGACTATGCGATGCACGTCCAGAATCGAATGAGTGCCTTCCTCGCCCATGAACTCCTCATCGGCGTAGAGCTCGTCAAGGCTCCGGTACTTGTCGCTGTCGCCGAACAGCTCCTGGAAGACCTCGTCGTGCAGAGTCTTGAGAGTCGCCTCGACGCTTCCTTTGTAAGGAGTGACGTAACCCCACCCACTGGCACCCATGCCCCGCCCTCTTCCTGTAGTTGCCACGTAGCGAGGCCTCACGGTAGAGCCTGGGTCTGACACGCGATCTGACTCGCGGGCTTCCAACTCCTTGAGCAGCGAGCCCGTCTGCCACTCCTCGTCCGCCGTCACGGGGGGGAGAGGGAGAGAGACGAGCGGCCGCTAAAACAATTCGGATGTCGGTGGCAGGGACTAATGTCCGTGCTCGCCGTCCGCCGTCGATTTGGAGAGCCGTGAGCACGCACATGCAGTGGTCGGGAGTGCGGGAACGCGTCATCGCAGTGGAGGAGGCCGAGCGTCGAGCCCGTGGCCGTGCGCCGTATGGATACCCGACGTTCGAACCTGTCCTGACGCCCGCCGAGCTCGTCGAGGTCGAAGCGCAGCTTGGTGTCTCGCTCCCCGACGAGTACCGCACGTTTCTGGCAGAGGTGGGGGCCGGCGGCCCCGGGCCGGCTCTCAATCTCACGTCGTTGCACCGGGTCGACGGGAAGTGGGGATGGATCTGGGAGAGCGAGGACCAGCCCTGGCTGCTGGACCCCAGTGGGCCGTTCGTCGAAACCGAAGACTGGGCCGACCAGCAGACAGCGACCCTTCGCGCCGCCGGGTACGAGCCCACCACCCGGGACGTCGACGACGACTATCTGGACGATTACCGCAAGGTCTTCGGCGACGCCGGCGAAGAGGTCTGGGTCCTGGAACGGGGGCGGGGCGCGATCCACATCAGCGACAACGGATGCGGGATGACCGGCTGGCTCATCGTCGTCGGCCCGCACCGTGGGGAACTCCGCGACCGGGACTGCGCGGTCAACCCGCCCTTCGAGCCGTACGTCGATGCGAACGGAAACCGTCACACCTTCCGCAGCTGGTACCTCGAGTGGCTTGAGCAACGCGAGAGGGAAGTCCGGTGAGGGAAGCTCAGTGAATCGAGGGCGGGTGACCGTGGCCCGCCACGCCATCCGAACCACACCGTTCAGTCCTGGTCGCCCAACGCAAGGAGCGCGCCCGCATCCGCAGCGAGAAGGGCATCCGCTGGGGCGGACGCCCGCTTCCGACTGCAGCCTGATCAGCCGCCGTTGACGATCTCGAACCCGGCGAACGTTCACGGCCAGAGCACCAGGTGTTGCTGGCCATGACGTTGGTGGCAGGGGCCAATGCCGGTGAAACGAGGTGTTTCGACGGGCATCTGTCCGGTAGCGTGCGAGCCATGTCGAGTCCTGAGTCAGACAAGGTGGGGGCTTTCGGTCACGCCGTCAGCCCCCTGAACCACTGAGTTCGTAGCTCTGCCGTCGCGCCGCATTCTGTGGCGGGCCGAGCGTGCCCTTGGGGCCGGCCGCGGTGACGAGATGACCTTTCTCGTACCTCTCCTCACCTCGGAGCCACTCGATGCCTTTCCCGCTGTACCTGCTTGCCATGGCCGTCTTCGCCATGGGCACCTCGGAGTTCATGCTCGCCGGCCTCTTGCCGGACATCGCCTCAGATCTCGACGTCACAGTCGGGGCAGCAGGCATGCTCACCTCGGCCTTCGCCATCGGCATCGTCGTCGGCGCCCCCCTCGTAGCCGCGCTTGCCCGCAACTGGCCAAGGCGCTCAAGCCTTTTCGCGTTCATCCTCGCTTTCGCGGCAGCCCACGCCATGGGCGCCCTCACCACGAGCTTCCCGGTGCTGCTCGCCGGCCGGGTCGTCGCCGCGCTCGCGAACGCAGGGTTCCTCGCGGTCGCTCTGACAGCTGCCGCCACGCTGGTCTCGCCGGACAAGAAGGGCCGCGCCCTTGCCGTGCTGCTGTCAGGCACCACGGTGGCCACGATCGCCGGTGTCCCCGGTGGGTCGGCACTCGGCACATTGCTCGGCTGGCGGACCACATTCTGGGTCGTCGCCGCACTCTGTCTGCCCGCAGCTCTCGGCATCCTGAAGGGGATCCCGGCGGGGCGCGGGCAGGAAGACGGCCGGCGGGCCGGCCTTGCGAGCCGAGCTCTTCCAGCTCACAAGGCCGCCGTTGATTCTGGTGATGCTGCTCGGCGCGCTGGTGAACGCGGCAACCTTCGCAAGCTTCACCTTCCTCGCCCCTGTCGTCACCGACGTCGCCGGGCTGGGCGAGCTGTGGATCTCTGTCGTTCTGGTGCTCTTCGGTGCCGGTGCCCTTGCCGGGGTCAGCGTCGCCGGCCGGTTGTCCGACCAGCGTCCCGGCTTGGTCATCGCGATCGGTGGTCCCCTGCTGCTGATCGGCTGGCCGGCCCTGGCGATGCTGGCCGACGAGCCGGTCGCCCTGTGCACCCTTGTGTTCGTGCAGGGCGCGCTGTCGTTCGCGCTGGGCAGCACGCTGATCACGCGAGTCCTCTACGAGGCCGCGGGCGCTCCCACCATGGCCGGCTCGTATGCCACGGCGGCACTCAACATCGGTGCCGCCGTCGGCCCCCTCATCGCCGCGACCACCCTCAGCACTGAGGAAGGGAACGTCGGGCCGCTGTGGGCAAGTGGGCTGCTCGTCGCCGTCGCACTGCTCATCGCGTTTCCCTTCCGCACTGTGGTTGCGGTCGGCCGAAGCGCCGAGGTGGTCCAGTGACGCACGCGAACGCCCCCTTGGACACCGTTCCAGCGTCCCGCACTCCTCACCGGCTCAGATCCCGCCCGGGATCGTCGACCACCAGTCCCCAAGGCCGGAGGTGTAGCAGGGCAGCAGAGCAGCAGGGCTCGGTGCCGGCCGCGACGTGCGCGTGGATGCACCAGGTCGTGGAGTCACGGTGTATGGCATCGCCGGCATGCGGCTGGCGGTCCCGGCGCCGTTACTGAGGTGAGTCGCTGGTGTCGCCTTCCCTGTCCCGGCGGTCTGTGGGGGTGGCAGTGGAAGGTTGCGACTGGGGGACGGCGGGGGTGGCTGCCAGGCTGGCGAGGAGTTTGAGCCGGTCTTCGTCGGGGGAGCCCGGTTCGGCGGTGTAAATGGTCAGGGAGTGCGCCTCGCGGGTGGACAGGGGCAGGTCCAGCGGCTGGTAGGTGAGTTCCAGCGGGCCGGCGTCGGGGTGGTTGAAGGTCTTGACGCCGCCGTGGTGGATGCGGACGTCGTGGGCGGCCCAGCGGGTGCGGAACTCGGTGCTCAGGGTGGACAGCTCTCCGATGAGTTCCCGCAGTGCCTTGTCGTTCGGGTAGCGGCCGGCCTCGGCGCGCAGCAGGGCCGCGGTGATGGCGACGGCCTGGTCCCAGTCGGCGACGAAGTCCTGCGCGCCCGGGTCGAGGAAGAAGAAGCGGGCACAGTTGGGGCGGCCGCGGTCGTCGACGGTGTCGCTGTCGAACATAGGTGACAGGACCGCACGGGCGAGCGCGTTGGCGGCGACGATGTCGAGGCGGCCGTTGGTGACGAAGGCCGCGGACAGGGTCATGGAGTCGAGCAGCCACTGGACACGCGGCGGGACGTCGACGGCCTTGCGGCGCCGGGGCGCGCGGCCCGCCGGCTGGGCGGCGCGGGCGAGGTCGAAGAGGTAGGTGCGTTCGTCGTCGTCGAGGTGGAGTGCGCGGGCGACCGCGTCGAGGACGTCTTCGGACACACCGTTGATGTGGCCCTTCTCCAGGCGGGTGTACCACTCGGTGCTGACGCCGGCGAGAACGGCGACCTCCTCGCGCCGCAGGCCGGGCACACGGCGTCGCCCGCTGGTGGGCAGCCCGGCCTGCTCCGGTGTGATCCTGGCGCGCCGGGTGCCGAGGAAGTCCCGGATGTCGGAGCGGTTGTCGGGTTGCTTGTCCATGCCTTCCACGGTAGGCGCGCGGCGTGGACAAGGGAGGTGGAGCTTGTACCCCCTATAAGCGCGACCTTCCTGACCTGCGTGAATACGGGTTCTCTGGGATGCACGACACCGCAGTGACACCCCTTTGGAGCTTCACCATGCAAGGAGCGACCCTCCACGCCCCCGTCGACGAACGCATCGAGGAACGGCCACCTGCCTCGCGCCGTCTTCCCTCCGTGGTCTACGTCCTCGCCCTGGGGACGTTCCTGATGGGCACGACCGAGTTCGTGGTGGCGGGTCTGCTGCCGGAGATCGCGGGCGACCTGCGGGTGAGCGTGGCCCGTGCCGGTCTGGCGATCACCGTGTTCGCGGTCGGGATGATCATCGGTGCCCCGCTGATGTCGATGCTGACCCTGCGGCTGCCCGCCCGGTGGACGCTGGTGCTGGCCCTGGGCGTCTTCGCCGCGGGACACGTGATCGCCGCTGTCGGCGACGGCTTCGGGCTGCTGCTCGCCGCCCGGTTCCTGACCGCGCTGGCGACCGGGGCGTTCTGGGCGGTGGCGAACGTCGTGGCCACCAGGGCGGCCGGCCCGGCCGCGAGCTCGCGCGCCGTGGGAGTGGTCGGTTCCGGAGCCATGCTCGCCAACGTCGTCGGCGTGCCGCTCGGCGCGTTCGTTGGACAGCTGATGGGCTGGCGCGGACCCTTCTGGATCCTCGCCGTCCTGGCGGTGGCCGCGATGGCGCTGATCGCGCGCTCGGTCCCGAACGAGCCCCGCGGCGGGCAGACGGTGTCGATCCGCTCGGAGCTGTCCGCGCTGCGCTCGGGCCGGCTATGGCTGGTCCTCGCGGGCTGCGCCACCATGAGCGCCGGCGTACTGGGCACGTACACCTACATCGCTCCGCTGCTGACCGACCGGGCGGGAATCGCCGCAGGGCTCGTGCCGCTCGTCCTCGTCGGATTCGGTGCCGGCGCCCTGGCCGGCTTCCTCGTCGGCGGCCGAGCCGGCGACGTCCGCCCGTACGCGACCACGATCACGGCAGCAGCGTCGGCCGCACTGGTCTTGCTGGCGCTCGGCCTCCTGTCGGCCTTCGCCGTCCCCACGGTGGTGCTGGTCGCCCTGCTCGGGCTTGTCGGCTTCCTCGGCACCCCGGTCCTGATCGCCCTCGGCGTCCGCTTCGCGGGCAAGGCCCCCACCCTGGGCTCGGCCCTGACCGTGTCGGCGTTCAACCTCGGCACGGCGGCCGGTTCCTGGATCGCCGGGCAGGCCCTCGACTCGCCTTTCCGGGCCGCCGGGCCGGCCCTGGTCGGCGCCGCCATGGCCGCTCTGGCCCTCGTCCCCACGATCACCATCGCGCTCATCCAGGGGCGTCGTGGGAGGCCCGCCCTCGGCTAGGGCACCAGCTGGGAGACCGCAGAACGGCGGCACCACAACGCCACACCTGAACATTTCCCTTCATTTCGCAGGAAGCCATGCCTTCCTGATCACACACACAGGCGCCCGAGGCGCCGGGAACACGAAGCAAGGAGCACCACATGCGTGGAGTAGTCATGCACACCGCCGGAGACGTCCGGGTCGAGGACCGAGACGACCCGGAGATCATCGAGCCGACCGACGCGGTCATCCGGCTGACCGCGACCTGCGTCTGCGGCTCCGACCTGTGGCCCTACCGCGGGATCGAGCCCGCCGACCACACCCTCATGGGCCACGAGTACGTCGGCGTCGTCGAAGAGGTCGGCTCCGAGGTCAGGACCGTCAAGGCCGGTGACTTCGTCGTCGGGTCGTTCGTCATCTCCGACAACACCTGCGAGATCTGCCGCTCGGGCTACCAGTCCGGCTGCGTGCACCGCGCGTTCGTGGCCGGCACGATCGGCACCCAGGCCGAGAAGGCCCGCATCCCGTACGCGGACGGCACCCTCGTCGCCACCCCCGGGCAGCCGGACGAGGACCTGATCCCCTCGCTGCTGGCCGCCTCCGACGTACTCGGCACCGGCTGGTACGGCGCTGTCGCCGCGGAAGCCGGCCCCGGCAAGACCGTCGCGGTCGTCGGCGACGGCGCCGTCGGCCTGATGGCGGTCCTGGCAGCCAAGCAGCTCGGCGCCGAGCGCATCATCGCGATGTCCCGCCACCCCGAGCGGCAGAAACTGGCCCGCTACTACGGCGCCACCGACATCATCGAGGAACGCGGCGACGCGGGCGTGGCAAAGATCAAGGAGCTCACGGGCGGCCTCGGCGCGCACTCGGTCGTCGAGGCCGTCGGCACCCGCGAATCCACCATGCAGGCCATCGGTGCCACCCGCCCCGGCGGCCACATGGGCTTCGTCGGCGTCAACTACGACGTCCACATCCCCGGCTTCGAACTCTTCCTCGCCGGCATCCACATGGAAGGCGGCCCCGCCCCCGTCCGCCGGTTCCTGCCCGAACTCATCCAGCTCATCTGGGACCGCAAGATCGACCCCGGCAAGGTCTTCGACCTCGAACTCCCGCTGGAACAGGCCGCCGAGGCCTACAAGGCCATGGACGAGCGCCGCGCCATCAAGGCCCTCCTGCGCCCCTGAGCCACCCGCGCGCCCCCGCTCACCCCAGTCACCCATCCCCATCCCCATTCCCGTCCCCATCCGCATCCCCATCCCCGAACAGGACCCTTCACCGATGAACCCCACCTACGACTTCACCGGGCAGGTCGCCCTGGTCACCGGCGCCGCCTCCGGCATGGGCCTGGCCACCGCCCGCGCCTTCGCCCGGGCCGGCGCCGCCGTCGTCCTCGCCGATCTCGACCAGGAGGCCGCCGAGCGTGCGGCCAAGGAGCTGACCGACGCCGGCCACCAGGCCCTCGGCATCGGCTGCGACGTGGCCGACGAGGACCAGGCCGCCGCCATGGTCGCCCGCACCGTGGAAACCTTCGGCCGCCTGGACATGGCCTTCAACAACGCCGGCATCCAGGCCCCTCCCGCCGACGCCGCCGACGAGACGGCCGCGGACTTCGACCGCGTCAACGCCGTCAACCTCCGCGGCATCTGGACGTGCCAGAAGCACGAACTTCGACAGATGCGCAACCAAGGCTCCGGAGCGATCGTCAACTGCTCCTCTCTCGGCGGCCTGGTCGGCCTCCCGGAACGCGCCGCGTACCACGCTTCCAAGCACGGCGTGATCGGCCTGACCAAGAGCGCCGCCGTGGAATACGCCCCCAGGGGCATCCGCATCAACGCCGTGTGCCCCGGCGTCATCGAGACCCCGATGGTCGCCGACATGCTCGAAGGCCAGGCCGAAGCCATGGCCGAGATCATGAAACAGCAGCCCATCGGCCGCCTGGGCACCGCCGACGAGATCGCGGGCGCCGTCCTGTGGCTGTGCAGCCCGGGCGCCGCCTTCGTGGTTGGCGTCGCCCTGCCCGTCGACGGCGGCTTCACCACCCACTGAGATCATTCAGGCCGGCTCAGCCGCGGGCCTGGTACAGCCAGCGGGTGGATGCGGCGGACGGTGGAGCGAACGCCGTCGGCATGGTGGCGTCGGCAGCCTGGGCCGTAATCGGCCTGGCTCGGGCTGCCGCCTCCCCCGCGGATGTCGGTCCGCGTGCACGCAAGAGCCGGTTGAAGTAGTCCGAGGGCTCGGTCGTCTCGACTATGCGATGCACGTCCAGAATCGAATGAGTGCCTTCCTCGCCCAGTGAATCGAGGGCGGGTGACCGTGGCCCGCCACGCACAGCGGCCTACTCAACCCACTTCCCTTCAAACTGCACCCGCCTCAGAAGTGCAGGGACGCTTCCAGGACCTTACGAATGTCCGGCCACTCCAAGGCGAACATCGCATACGTTGCGCTGTCCCGGATTGCCCCGTCATGGGAGTGGCGGCGCAGTCGTGCGAGTAGACGGCGAGTCCGCGGACTGCCTTGGTTCGGGAGTCGCCTGTGCAGCGGTCCAGGAGATCCGGGATCTCGCGGTGTGCGGCCTCGGCCTCTTGCTCGTTGAGGACGGTGTTGTTGTACGGGTCGACCGCCCAGAGTTTTCCAGACGTGTTTGCGGGGAGCCTGGCGATCAGCTGAGCCAGCGCTTCGCCGTGCTCGGGGGACTGGCGGATCAGAAGTCGGCTTGCGCTTCGAGCGTCGGCCGGGCCAGTTTGGACGGCTGTCGTGCAACTGCAGGTTGATCCCCATGGCCTGATTCGTCATCCCAGGACAAGGTGTCGCAGACGGCATCCATCAGACCCGCCTCGCCCAGCTGGCTTTGTTGGCGAGTCTCAGGAGCGTCTGTTGCTCAGCGGCGGGACCGCTCGGTTCCACCCGAGCACGTGCCGAGCAACAGGCACTCGGCTGAGCTGCGGAAGTTCAGATGTGGGCCCGGATCTGCTTCACCGGATGGCCCAGTCGGTCCGCCAGCGCCGTCAGCTCGTCCTCGCTGAACCAGAGGCGTTCGGGGTTCCAGATGGCGATCTCGAAACGGGCGAAACCACAGGGCCAGTCGTAATCCAGCACGTCCAGAGTGGTTGATCCTCCACAGCAAGGGACCTCGACCGCGAGCGTGGTGAACCCGTCGTCGCAGTGAGCCTCAACGAGGTCGCCCCACCACTCCGTGTCGATGGCCGTCTGACACAAGGGGCAACCGATCCTCTCCAGGTTCTCCCCACAGCCGACGGCGGTCACCACGTCGTGCCACGTCACGTCGATCTCCACGTCCACGCCGTCGGCAACTCCGGGAGTCAGGTCCTCGACGAGCGCGACGACGCGATCAACCGCATCGCGATCCGGCTGCCACTGCGGATCACTCGGAATGATCGACAGGACGTCATCGCTCATAGCTTTCCCACCTCGTGGGCTCCTGCCTTCCGTCGGCGGTTCGTGTTGCGGGTGGGGCTCGGCGAGGTGGTCCCGCAGTTGTGCATGGCGGAACTGATAGACCGCGCCGGCCTGGCGCAGTACGCCTCGAGCGCGGGCGTCGTCCAGGAAGGCGTTCACCCTCCAGGGGAGGCGTCCTGACAGGGGCAGCCAGAAGCGGACCAGGACCACCCACCGGCCCCACGCACTCAGCGTGCCGACCCCCACCGCGACCGCGAGTCCGCCTCCGACCCCGAGCTGGAGGCCGAGGGCGAAGCCGTTGAAATACGTGCCAGCGGTTCCGTATCCGAGCCCGAGGACCAGCCCCACCGCGGACCCCCGGACGAGCACGATGGTGCGGTTCTTGCGCAATAGATCCGTGGCGCTGACTGTTTTCTCCGGCTTGGCGTCCGTCTCGAGCCAGGCCACCAGCGCAAGGACGATCCCGGCCCCCAGTCCGAGCAGGCCCCCGGCCACGAGCCAGTTCCCGAAGAACAGGGCGACCGAGAGCCAGGGGTAGGACAGGAGCATCGCATAGACCGCGGCTCCGCCACCGAAGATGATCCCGAAGACCAGTCCGCCGGCCAGCCCGCCACCGACTCTGGGGAGGAGGCTCTCCCGCCCTCTGCTCGACCTCTCCTTCCACGATCCGCGGTCTATTCCGATCTCCATTCGGGACGGCTTGAACACGCGGCTGGCCTCGGATTTCGACGCGAATCCGTGAATGAGTCCGAAGGCCAGCCCGATTCCCAGCACGTTCAGGAACAAGGTCAGGAGCACAGCCGGGGGGTCGCTAGAGATGACGGAGCTGACGAGTGCGACCGCCGTTGCCGACACGAGACCGCACAGGGCCCCTGAGACGACCATGCGCGCGGGCAGGCTCATGGTCGTGCCCAGCTGCCACCACTCGATGTCCTGTGCGCCCGTCTTCTGCTTCTTCAGGTGCGTGGCGAGGTAGCCGAGCCAGTGTCCTGCACGCTCTGCGCTCCACTGTCGGCGTTTCGGGACGTCGGCGTTGAGGGTGCTCTCGTACGTCGTGGGGACGAAGGCGTTCAGGAGGTACTTCTCCAGCGCGCCCTGGGAGCCGGACTTGGCGATTTGCAGCACGGACTCAGGCGTGCCGCCGGACTCCTGAAAGGCCTCGGCCATGGTGAGCATCAGGGGAGTGGTCAGTACGGTGGCGAGCAGGGCGTCGGCCGCGTCGCCGGAGTGGCTGCGCACCCGGTTCAGGAAGTCTGTCCATTCGGTCGAGGAGTTGAGGCGGGTGGAGCAGTCATCGAGGGTGAGGTCCGTCAGTTCGATCCCCGGAAAGAGTCCTTCGCTGGGCTTGACGTCTTCGAGCGCTTCGCGGCGGCTGGTCAGCAGCAACGGCAGGTTCAAGGCCCGGAGCTGCCGCAGCGCGGGTTTGTGAAGGCCCTCTGCCATCTCGTCGAACCCGTCCAGGATCGCCAGCACGTGGCCATTGACGATCAGCTCAGTGGCCCATGTCCCGCTGTCGGGGATTCGCCTGGCCAGAAAGGGGTGATCCCGCTCCAAGCGGTCGATCAGCCAGCCCCGCAGCGACCTGGTGATGGGGTCCCATGATCCCAGACTGAAGATCACCGGCACTGGTCCCTTGCCGGTCCAGTCATCATCCTCCAGCCGGGCCTGCGCGAAGCGCCGGACCAGGACGGACTTTCCCGAACCGGCCCGGCCCAGCACCAGCAGTTTGCTGCGCTTTTCCTTCAGGTAGACAGCCGCGATGCTGCCCAGCGGACTTGTCAGGTCGAGGGGGGAAGCGCCCGCCAGTGCCGCCGAGGTATCCCGGGCAGCCTTCCTCCGACCGGTCAAATCCTCAGGTGCCGCTCGACAATGCACGGGCAGCAGATGCCCGCTCAGTAATCGCTGCTGAACCTGGTCCTGCCCCAGGTCGATGAGGACCCTTTGCGTGAGGGTATGGAGGTTCTCGGCCAGCGCGGCCGCGTGGCGGCTTAAGGTGTGGCTGCTTCCTGGGGTGCTGGGCGGGGTGGGGACGTCGACGTCGACCAGCTCAGGGCGGCCATCGCCGTAACGTTGCAGAAGTTCGGCGAACGCGCGGTCGTAGGTGAAGGTGCGGGCCGGGCAGGCATGCAGGCGGCGGTTCGCGAACACCTCGTCATCGTTGATGACGACGCCAACGAGGTGGTCTTGGCAGAAGACCGCGGTGCCGGAAGCCCCGGACCACGCCCGCTCGCCGTCTGTACGCATGTCCGGTGCGGACTCCTGGTCCAGGACGTACAGATCCTGGGTGCCGACACCGCCGGCCTGAGGAGGCAACTTCCCTCTCAGGTGCTCCACCTTGTTCTGCTTGTCCTTGAAGGACGCCGAGGGGTACCCGAGACCTTGATAGGGCAGCGGGGTGTTGCCGACAGGACGGCCCCAGTGCACCGTCCCGGGCACTTCGATCTCGTGGTCCAACAGCAGTAGAGCGACATCGAGCTCTCCCGGGCCGGTCCAGCACACCGATGCCGTGCGGCGGTGCACGGCGGCGTCCCGGGGGTGCCCCACACGCACCTTGATCCGGGCCCACGAAGTGCCTTTGCTCTCCTCGACGACGTGCCGGGCCGTCAGTACCAGGCGATGCCCAATCAGATAGCCGGTCCCGAGGCGGCGGAAGCCATCGACGTCACCACAACGGACAAGGGCCAGTCTTCGACGGTCCAACTCAGCCCTCGTCATCCCAGGAGCCGGGCTGCCGGCGACTGATCTCAGGGCTGGCTCCGCCCGCGGCCCGGTCCTTGACCTGTAGCTTCAGTGTCAACTTGTGCCCGCGGACCGAGGAGTGCGATCCGCCACCGCCTACGGTCGCCACCCCGAACTGCAGCTTCCCTTCGCCCTTGCCGTCATTGCGTAGTTCCAGCAGCAACTCCAGCTCGGCTTCCTCGATCTGAAAGGCGAACTGCTGCTGGGCGCCCTGGGCCTGGGCCTGGTAGAGCTCTTGCCGCAGTTCCTCGATGGCCGCGGCCAACCCGATCGTCGCCAATGGCTGCTCCCTGTCGACTGTGAGATTCGGAAATGAATGGCGCCGGCGCCGGTGGGCGATGTCAACTTGCTGCGAGTGCAAGGTGAAGGACATCACGAGTTCGATCTCGGCGAACAGGCCTTTCCCAGGCTCGCGTTCGGCATCATGCACGGACTGACGGGGCAGTCTGCGGGGTGCTCAGCTTCCGCCACGCTCGGCTCCAGGAGCGCTCGAGCCGTCCAGGCTGAGCGCACGCTTCCGGTTGTCACTACCCCTGGCGAACGTAGCCGGTGCTGGGCTGCTCCTCGATCACGACATGGACGTCTTCACCTTGCGGCAAGCTCAGAGGTTGGCTGTTCGGATCGGCGGCGCCACCGCAAGTCCGCGCACCGACGCTCTTCTGATGTCGTACCCGGTGCAGTACGTGACGCTGCCGCAGCAGAAGGTTCTGGCCGTCCGTGAGCCTCCTGCCCGTGCTACTGCGCGATGTCACCCCTGTGCCGTGGCCTCGATGCCGGGGGTCAGCAGCATTCACGTCCTCGCTGTGGCGAACGACGTCAAGCATGGGGTCCTTGACACCTTCGATGAGCAAGCCCTGCTTCGGGTCGATGTGCTGCTGATCCGCTCCGTCGTCACCGCTGAGGCGCTGGTTTTTCACTCGCCTGCCCAGAACGAAGGCGGCGGCGCATGCGACGAGCACGCCCACGGCCAGCAGGATGAGGTCCTTGGTGTCCTGGCCACCGGCCGAGGACTTGACGACGATCGCGGGTGTGGTCGACCGCGGTGTCGGACGGGTGGAGTCCGTACGAGGTGCGGTGCTGGGAGCGTGAGCACTCGGATGGCCGGTCGCGGTCGCGCTGCCCGTTGTGGGCCCGGTGCCCTGCGACGTCGCCGGTTTCGGCACGCCAGCGACCGTCGATCGGGTCGTCGGCCTCGGAGGGGGAGAGGCCGCCGATCCGGTCGCCGGGCTCGGAGCGGCTGTCGTCGGCCTCGGAGTGGGGGAGGCCGACGCAACCGGCGTCGTGATGTCGAAGGACGTCACCACATTGCTCTGGCCGGCGTTCAGGGTGCACGGCGCGTCGGCCGAAAGCCACTGGCTGCCGTTCGCGTTCTTCGCGAGGAGGTGGAGGGTGAGGTTGCCGGCGGTGACCGTCCCTCTGCCCGGATGCTTGAAGGTGGGCGTGGCCACGCTGGCGGTTGCCGGGACTTTGAAGGGACCGGACGCCGGGACGCTGGTCTTGGCCATGTGGAAGGGGACCGTCATGCCGAAGTCATGCTGTGGCGCGGCCACATGGGCCTGCGCCTCCACCGTGCCCTCAAGGGTTGTCATGCCGGCCCTGGAGAGCCACTGGGTGAAACTCGCGCCCACCGTCGCTACCGCGTCGACGGCGATGGTCTTGCTGGATTCGCCGACCGCAACCGATTTCGGGACGTCCGAGTCGATCTTCACTGTGATGGGCTGATCGCCGATCATGGAGGACGAGCACGTGTAGCCGAATGTACGCGTCAGCGGTTGCGCGGCAGCCGTTCCGGCTCCGATGACGCTCAGCCCGCTTGCCGCTGCCAGAGCCGTCGCGGCCCCAAGGATGATCTTCATCCTTGGCGTGCCGCACCTGGTATTCATGAGCGTGCCCCCGTTTCTGTTCAGTTGCTCGATTACGGAACAACTCTCATTTCCTGAGGATCAGCATGCTGCTCAGATCGCGTGCCCCGTGCCGGATCTGCGGCGCCCGGAGGGTTTCGCCCATCGGGGCTCGTGACGTTGTCTGGAGGACGTGGCCCAGGCGGCTCTGGTTCCAGGGACTTGATGCACCGCTCGCACACGCCCCAAAGGGCCTTGACAGTGGGTGCCTTCCAGCCAACCGATCAGTTCCCTGAGCAAGGGTTACGTCGGCAGTTGCCACCCGCACGGCAGGTGTCGTGCCGCGGATGCGAGGCATGGCCGTGGCCATCTCTCACCTCCACGCGGAAGGAGTCATAGGCCGATTCCGATCAGGGCGTTGTCCTTCTCGTCCCACTGGTCGACGATCTGCATGTAGGCGTGGAGCACGCTGGAGTTCGGCTTGTGGCCGGTGATCTGGGCGATGGCCTTTGGGTCCTTGCCGGCCCGGCGGGCCTCGGTGGCCATGCCCGAACGCACCGAGTGGCCGGTGAACAGGTCCTCGATACCGGCTCGCAGGCATGCCGGGGTGATGACGTCCCCGGCACGCTGCGGGTCAGACCCTGCGGCTGGACGGCGCCGGTGTGGTGGATACGGCGGAAGGCGTGCAGGTCCGGGTCGGTGCCTTGTGCTGCTTCCTGCCACCGCTTCCAGGCCCGCACCGGGCAGGTCGCCGGGTGGGCGCCGTAGGGGATGGGCACGGTGCGCGGGTCCACCTTGGAGACCATGACGTCGACCAGGAGCCCCTTGGGGTCCTCACGGATGTTGCGCAGCAGCAGACCAGCCAGTTCCGCACGGCGGGCGGCGATGGCGAAGCCGATCAGGACCATGGCCTGGTCACGGATGCCGAAGATGTCGTCGTCGCACTTGGACACGATCAGGCGAAGGGCCTTGAGCCGCATGGCCGGTGCTTTGCCGCGGCCGCGCTCGGGCTCCTTGTTCTCCCTGGCTGTACGCCGGTAATCCTTGAGCAACTCCCGTGCGGACTTGGTGGCTTCAGGATCGATGGCGACGCCGTATTGCGTGCGCAGGGTGACCGAGACGCCGGCGAGCTTGCGGTCGATGGTGGCGCGTATGCGCGCTTCTCGCGATGCCACAGGAAGTCGACGAAGGCCCGCAGCGTGCCACGGGTGGCCGCGGTGGAGGGGACGCCCATCTGTTCGCAGAACGCCGTCCACGTCTTCCACTCCGAGGCGTACGAGCGGGTGGTGTTGTCAGGGCGCTGCGCCTGCGCTGGGCTCCGCCCGCGCTGCGGGAGGCCACCGCCGCCGACGAGCCACTGGAACCGGCGCTGATCGAACAGGTCGCCCGCGCCTGGAGCATCGACCTGCGCGACGGTTATGGGCAGACCGAGACGACCGGCCAGATCGGCAACCCGCCGGGCCGCACCCCGGTCCCCGGCAGCATGGGGTTCCCGCTGCCCGGCTACGCGGTGGCCCTGGTCGACCCCGGGACCGGACGTGCCGTCGTGGACGGTGAAGCGCGCGAGATCTGCCTGGAGCTGGAGTCGTCGCAGTGGCCGCTCGGCCTGATGCGCCGATACGTCGGCGACGAGCGGCGCACGGCGCGGGTCTTCGCCGACGGCCGCTACCGCACCGGTGACCTCGCGGTGCGCGGTGCGGACGGCCGCCTCACCTATCTGGCGCGGGCCGACGACATGTTCAAGTCCGTCGACCGCCGGATCTCGCCGCGAGAGCTGGAGGACGTACTGCTGCGCGACGCGGCAGTGGCGGACGCGGCCGTCGTCCCGGTGCCGGACCCGGTCGGGCTGTGGGCGGCGAAGGCCTACGTGGTGAGCGCGGTCGGCTACGGCGAGGACGCGGCCACGGCGCGGGCTGTCCTGGAGCGGGCGGCGGGGGTCGAGTATCAGGGGGTAGTCCGTGCCGTAGGCCGGGGCCCGTTGTTGGACGAGCCCCGGCTCCGCTGCGGTCGTGGTGCGGTCAGGCGCCGCCGTGCCGGGCGTAGTGCCGCTGGGCCTTGGCGCGGTTGCCACAGCCGGCCATGGAGCACCAGCGGCGGGTGCCGTTCTTGGACACGTCGTAGAAGTGCAGCACGCAGGCGTCGTTGGCGCAGGGGCGGATCCGTTCGGGGCGGTCGGCGAGCAGCCGCAGATAGTTTTCGGCCGCGCACCAGGCAGGGAGCCAGGACGGGGCGTCGACCTCGATGGCGCTGTGGGGTCCGTCGGGGCCGAGGGTGCGGCGCAGCCGGCCGTGTTCC
Organism: Streptomyces antnestii; assembly: GCF_004005495.1. GTDB lineage: Bacteria > Actinomycetota > Actinomycetes > Streptomycetales > Streptomycetaceae > Streptomyces > Streptomyces antnestii. Next base: position 338,094 of record NZ_RZYA01000007.1, on the reverse strand, counting down.
AGGACGGCGTTGAGCGCGTCGGCCGCCGGTGTCGTAGGGGCCGGATTGCCGATGACCGCGTCGAGCGCGGTCCGGGCCTGGAGCAGGTGGTCCAGCGTCTCCTGGTCGGCGTCGAGGGCGCTGCCGAGCGCGTCGACGACGGGGGCGCTGCTGAGCCACACGGTGAGGCCGTCGAGCGAGTCCAGCAGGTCGTAGCGGGTCGTGCCGTCGATCCAGCGGGTGTTGAGCAGGTCGATGGCGAGGGGTTCGGCCGTCAGGGGCCGGGGGTCGGCGTCCGGAGCGCGTGACACGGGCGGGCCTTTCTGCTGGGACGGCGTGCACTGACCACCCACGTTAACCGGTCAAAACAAGATCAGAGGTTGACCCCGCTCTTCTCTAACCCTTAATCTCTCTTTTAACGGTTACGGGGGTTCGCCCCGCAACCCCTGACGAAGGCATGTGATCAGCCATGAGCAAGGCGAAGACCCTGCAGACCGGGCACGTCGGCCTGAACGTCACGGACCTGGACCGCTCGCTCGCCTTCTACCGCGAAGTCTTCGACTTCGAGGTCCTCGCGGAGGGCAAGGACGACGGGCGCCGCTGGGCCTTCCTCGGCCGTGACGCGCAGCTGCTGGTCACGCTGTGGCAGCAGAGCGAGGGCACCTTCGACACCGCCCGCCCCGGTCTGCACCACCTGTCGTTCCAGGTGGAGAGCATCGACGAGGTCAAGGCCACCGAGCAGGTGCTGCGCGGTCTCGGCGCCGAGTTCACCTACCAGGGCGTCGTCCCGCACGGCGAGAGCGCCGCATCCGGCGGCATCTTCTTCACCGACCCGGACGGCATCCGCCTGGAGATCTACGCCCCCACCGGCGCCGACCCGGCCGCCGCTCCGACGGCGGGCGCGCCCACCTGCGGCTTCTTCTAAACCGCCGAGCGCTTGAGCCGCCGGACCGCCGGACCGCCGGGCGGCCGGGGGGTCAAACACCTGGCCGCCCGCCCCCTCCCTCGGTCCGACCGACCCCGAAAGGAACGCCATGGCCACCTATCACAGCGGTGAGATCGCCGTACAAGAGCGTGCCGGGATGGCCCAGGAAGCGGAGTTCTCAGGTGCCGCCATCGGTACGACCGTGCCGCAGGTCGCCGTCGACTTCCTCGCCGGGCAGCCGATGCTCGTCGTCGGGGCCGCGGACCGGGAAGGGAGGCTGTGGGCGGGCCAGTTGACCGGGGAGCCCGGGTTTCTGAGGGTGCCGGGGCCCGACACTCTCGCCGTCGACGCCCTGCCCCTGCCGCAGGACCCGCTGGCCGAGACACTGGCCGACCCGGCCTCCGTCACCCGGATCGGCATGATCGCCATCGAACCGGCGACCCGGCGCCGGATGCGGATGAACGGACGCTCCGTGCGCCGGGGTACCGGGCTGCACATCGAACTCGACCAGGTGATCTCCAACTGCCCCAAGTACCTCCAAAAACGGGAGTACCGCCTGCTCGGCCCGGACGGGACGGCGGACGAGGCGTCCGACGGGCCGAAGGATCACCGTGTCAGACACGGCACCGCCCTCACCCCCGCCCAGCAGCGCACCGTGCGCGCGGCGGACACCTTCTTCATCGCCACCGCCTCCGACCGCGCGGACGCCGACGCCTCGCACCGCGGCGGCAACCCCGGCTTCGTCCAGGTGCTCTCCCCGACCCTGCTGCGCTGGCCGGACTACACCGGCAACGCGATGTTCCTGACGCTCGGCAACCTGGCCCTCAACCCGGCCGCCGGCCTGCTCTTCCCCGGCTGGGACACCGGCGCCACGCTCCAGCTGTCCGGCACCGCCCGCACCGTGTGGGACCCCGAGGAGATTGCCGGCACACCCGGCGCGCAACGCCTCGTCGAGTTCTCCGTCACCGCGGTACGCGAGATCGACGCGGCTTCCCAGCTGCGCTGGTCGGAGCCCCGCTACTCCCGCTTCAACCCGCCGGTCGCCTGACCGCCCGGCGCCCCACCACCATCCCCAGGAGCCAGCCATGCAGATCACCGTGGACCTGAACCTCTGCGAGAGCCACGGCCAGTGTGTCTTCGCGGCGCCCGAGATCTTCGCCTTCGACGACGACGACCGCCTCACCTACGACGCCGCGCCCTCCGACGCACTGCGGGAAGCGGCGGACAAGGCCGCCGCCGTCTGCCCGGTGCGCGCCATCACTGTCCTCGCGGGCTCCTGATGACCGACCCGAACCGCACCGACCGACGCGAACTGGTGATCGTCGGCGCGTCCCTGGCCGGCCTGCGGGCCGCACAGGCACTGCGCGCCGAACGCTTCACCGGGACGATCACCGTCGTCGGGGACGAGCCCCGGCCGCCCTACGACCGCCCGCCCCTGTCCAAACAGCTCCTGACCGCCGACGCCCGCCCCACCGTGCCCGAACTCCCCGTCCCCGACGGCCTGGACGTGCGCTGGCAGCTCGGCTGCGCGGCCGTCGCGCTCGCCCCCGACACCCGCACGCTCACCCTCGCCGACGGCACCACGCTCACCTACGACGGACTGCTCATCGCCACCGGCTCGACCGCCCGCCGCTGGCCCGCGCCGCTCCCGCCCCATGTGCTCACCCTCAGAGGCTGGGACGACACACTCGTACTCCGCGACGCACTCGCCACCGCCCGCCGGCTGCTCGTCGTCGGCGCGGGCTTCCTCGGCGGCGAGGTCGCCGCCGCCGCCCGCACCCGAGGCCTGGACGTCACACTGGTGGAGGCGTCCGCCCAGCCCCTGCAGCGCGCCCTCGGCACGGACGCCGGGGCCTATGTCGCCGCGCTGCACCGGGAGTCCGGCATCGACCTGCGCACCAGCACCACCGTCGAGGAGTTCCGCACGCACGACGACGGACAACTCGCCGGTGCGCTGCTCTCCGACGGCTCCTACCACCCCGCCGACGCTGCGGTACTCGCCCTCGGCTCGCTGCCCGCCACCGACTGGCTCACCGGCTCGGGCCTGGACGCCGAGGGCGGCGTGCGCTGCGACCCGTATCTGCGCGCCCTGCGCCCGGACGGCACACCGTTCACCGACGTCACCGTCGCGGGCGACGCGGCCCGCGCGCCGCACCCGCTGGCCGACCACGAACCCATCGTCCTCGGCCACTGGACCAACGCGGTGGAACAGGCCGCCACCGCCGCCCGCACCCTGCTCCACCCGGACCCGCCCCGACCGTCCCCCACCGTGCCCTCCTTCTGGTCCGACCTGCACGGCGCGGCCATCCGCTCGGTGGGTCTGCCCTCCCGCGCGGACGCGGCCGAGGTCATCGAACTCGACGTCATCGCCCGCAAGTTGGAGGTCGTCTACCACCGGCGTGGCCGACTGGTCGGCGCCCTGACCGCCGGCCGCCCAGGCCGCCTCGCCACCCACCACCGCCACCTCCAGCAGATAGTGGACGCGGCGACACGACAGGCCGCCGCCGAGGCCGTACAGGGGAACTAAGTCCGAATTCCTGTTCCGATGGATCGACAACCGCGACAACATGAACACCGCAGCACGTGCTGGAGATGCCCGCCCCAGTCGTCACGGAGGCTCTGAGCTATCACCGGGTTCCTGCCCGAACCACAGCCCTGCCGGCGCTGTGGGAAACCGGCCGGCCTCCTCGACGACGACGTGATACGGGGGGACCAGGCCCGCGCTCAGGGCGGAGCCGGCCCGGCGGCCTGACAGTGTCGAGAACGACCCCGTGATGCTGCCCGATACTGGCGCCCTTGAGCTACCCGGACCCCACAGGTGGCGGGTCGCGCCGGGGGCGGTGAGGGTGAGTTCTTGGGGGGCCACCGCACGCCCCGGAACGACGGGGCGGCACCGCACGGGAGAGACCGCAGATGGCTGAAGTGACCGCTTCGCACTACCCGCCCGGCACGCCCTGCTGGGTCGATCTGATGGCCCCTGATCAGCAGGCGGCGCTCGACTTCTACCGGGACCTGCTCGGCTGGCAGGGAGAGATCGGCCCGCCCGAGTTCGGCGGGTACGCGATGTGCACGCTGAACGGCAAGCCGGTGGCCGGGATCATGAAGGCCGTGCCGATGAAGGAAGGGGACCCCACCCCGCCCACGGTGTGGACCACGTACCTGGCCAGCGCCGACGCGGACGCCACCCACGCCGCGATCTCCGACGCCGGTGGCACGCCGATGTTCCCGGTGATGGACGTGGGAACCGTCGGCCGGATGTTCGTCGCGGCCGACCCGACAGGCGCCGTCTTCGGCGTCTGGCAGCCCGTCGACTTCTACGGTGCCCAAGTGGTCAACGAGCCCGGCGCGCTGACCTGGAACGAGCTGCACACCTCGGACATTCCCGCCGCCTCGGCCTTCTACCAGAGGGCGCTCGGCCTCGTCTCCGCCCCGATGGAGGGCGCCGGCATGACGGACTACCACTCGATGAACGTGGGCGACCGCCCCGTCGGCGGCATGACCACCATGGAGGGCGCGCCGCCCGGGGTACCCCCGCACTGGCTCACCTACTTCGCGGTGGACGACACCGACAGCGTGGTGGACGCGCTGGTGAAGGCCAAGGGCAACGTGCTCGTCCCGCCGTTCGACTTCGTCGCGGGCCGGATGGCCGTCGTCCAGGATCCGCAGGGTGCAGTCTTCGCGGTGATCAAGACCGTCCCGATGTGACGCGTCCAGGGAGCCGGCGCCGATCGCGGTCGGCGCATGACGCGCGAAGGGCCGCACGGGTCGGGTGAGTTGTGACGCTCACCCGGGGCCCGTGCGGCCTGTTCGATGTCCTGCACGACGGTGACGACCGTACGGCGGGGCAGATCCCCCGCGGTCATCGGGTTCAGCTCGCGCAGCAGGACAGCTTGGTGATGTCGGCGTGGTAGGTCTGGCGGCGAGCTTCAGTGCCTCGGCCATGGTCAGGTACGGGGCCCAGGTGTGGGCGAGCTGCTCGACCGTGAACCCGGCGGTGATCGCGTAGGTGGCGGCGGTGATCAGGTCGCCCGCGCCGTCGGTGACCGCGTGGACGCCGAGCAGGCGGCCCGTGCCCGCCTCCGCCGCGAGCTTGACCAGGCCACGCGTGTCGCGGTCGGCCGGCGCGCGCGGTACGTACGCCCAGGTCCAGGGTGCGGCAGTCGCAGCGCAGTCCGGCCTCGACGGCCTGGGCGTCGGTCATGCCGACGGCGGCGATGGCCGGGCCGGCCGAGGAACGCGGCGTAGCCGAGCTGGTCGCCCGCCCCGTGCCGCAGCACCTGGAGAGCGTTTCACTCGCCAAGTCCCCGGAGAACCCCCACAGTTGAACCGCACACCCGGTGCCGTTCCCTTCTGACGATCACCGTGTCACCGTGTCCTCCGCAGGCGGAACCGGTGTACGGGGGCAGGACGTCCCTTCCCTCGCCGAAGGGGCGGGGCGCGGGCCGGGACGTGGGGGAGGCAGACCGGGGATGGGAAGCATGGGAGCACCGATGCCGGGCGCGGAGGCGGCGGCGGGGTCCGAGGACATGACCGTCGTGCTGCCCGCCACCATCGGGCCGTACGTGGTGATGCGTCCGCTCGGCGGCGGCGGGATGGGCGTCGTGTCCCTGTGCCGGACCACCTCCGGGCGGCTCGTCGCGGTCAAGCAGGTGCGGGAGGAGTACGCCGACGATCCCGCGTTCCGCAGCCGCTTCCGCCGGGAGGTGGCGGCCGCGCGCCGGGTCAGCGGCGTGTTCACCGTGCCCGTGCTGGACGCGGACACCGAGGGACAGCGGCCGTGGGTGGCCTCCGCGTACATCCCGGGGCCGACGCTCGATCAGGCGGTGCGGGTCGGCGGTTCGTTCCAGGAGCCGGCGCTGCGTGCGCTCGGGACCGGCCTGGCCGAGGCGCTGCAGGCCATCCACGGCGTCGGCCTGGTGCACCGCGACCTCAAGCCCGGCAACGTACTGCTCGCCGCCGACGGGCCGCGCGTCATCGACTTCGGGATCAGCAAGGCCCTCGACGAGACCCGGCTGACGGGCACCGGCGCCATGATCGGCTCACCCGCCTTCATGGCCCCCGAACAGATCGCCTCCTCCCACGACGTCGGCCCGGAGGGAGACGTCTTCTCCCTGGCCGGGCTGCTCGTGTACGCGGCCTGCGGGGAGGGCCCCTTCGGTACGGGCGACGAAGGGGCGCTGCACCGTGTGCTGACGGCGGAGCCCGACCTGTCCGGCGTACCCGATGCCCTGCATCCGCTGCTGCAGCGCTGCCTGGACAAGACACCGTCCCGGCGGCCCGCTCTCGACGAGGTCCTGTCCCAACTCGCCCCGGCCGACCCGGAGGCCCTGCTCGTTCCGTCGCTGCGGGAGGATCTGGCGCTGCGGGCCCGCGACGCCGAGCTGATGGCCGTGGCGCCGCCCCCGCCAGGGATGGTGCCGGGCGCCGGGCGCAAGGAGCCGCGCCTCGGCCGCAGGCAGGCACTGATCGGCGGACTGTCCGTGCTGGGCGTCCTCGCGGCGGGCGGCGCTGCCGTGGTCCTCACGAACACCGGTGGCAAGGACGGCGGGGGCAGGAACCCGGACAGCGGCAAGCCGCTCGGCTCGAAGGGCGAGACCCTCAAGCTCACCGATCCGCCGAAGCCTCTGTGGACGGCGCCGGGCGCCGCCTCGTCCGCGATCCCCGGCCTGCGGGCCTTCGGCTCCGTCGTCGTGCTCACGGACTCCGCGTACGTGGCGGCGTTCGACGCCTCCTCCGGCGCGGTCCGCTGGGGACACGGCACCGGCGCCGACGGGCAGCCGGTGGGCGGCACGGACCCGCTCACCACCAAGGGGTTCATCCTCGGCATGACCGACGACGAGGTGCTGTTCTACCGCATGCAGGTAGGCGGGTCCTTCTCCGTGCACTACGACGTGGAGGACGTGGACCCCGCCACCGCCCGCCCGCGGCGCAAGGCATCCCTCACGCCCGGGACCATGAGCCCCTCCCAGCTCCTCGCCGGCCACGGCAGCACCGTCTACTGCCTGGTCAACAGCACCGGGAGCGACACCACCGTCCCCAGTCCCGGCGCGAGCCCCGACTACCAGTTCACCCAGACCGCCGCCGCGATCGACCTGGACAAGGGCCGCGTCCTCTGGAAAAGGCCGTACTCCGCCGCCATCATGCGCTACGCCGCCGACCGCCATGGCCTGTACTACACCGAGGACACCGACGCCGGCCTGACGCTGCACGCCGTCGACGCGGCACGGGGAGCGAACCGCTGGTCCGTCAAGGTCCCCGCGAACCGCGACAGCCACCTGCCCGCCTACGTGCAGGGCACCGAACTCAGCTCCTCGCTGACGGTGGCCGGCGACCTGCTGATCACCATCAACCTCAAGGGAGGCATGACCGCGTACGACACGGCGAGCGGGCGCCGCCGCTGGGCGCTGCCCATGACGGCCGTGACGCCCCCGGTCGTGGCCGGCGACCTGATCCTCGCGAACGACACCAACCACGTCTACGCCGTCGAGCTCCGCACCGGCAAGCTCAGATGGCGCCGCACGAGCCCCGTGCAGTTGTCCCCCTACAGTTTCAACGGCGGCACCATCGCCGCGTCGGAGCAGGTCACCGCGGTCCTCTTCAGCACCCTGGCGGTGACCGCGACCGGCGTGTCCCAGAACGGCGGCAAGGGCGGCTGCGTGGTGCTGCGCACCTCGGACGGCAAGGAGCTGTGGGCGCTGCAGGAGAAGCCCGGCCGGGGCGCCGCCTCACCGCCGGCGTCGGCGATCGGAGCCGCGATCAAAGCCCTCGACACCTGGAGCGTGGCGGTGCACGACAGCACGGTGTTCGTCAGCGGCGGCGGCCGGCTCCGGGCGTACCGGGCGGACGCCGGATGACCGTACCGCCGTCGTCCCCGTCCCCACCCCCCTCCTCTCCGTCCTCTCCCTCCGCTCCGTCCTCGTCCCTGGTGCCGCCGCCGTCCTCGGCGTCGCTGCCGGCGACCGTCGGCCCGTACCGGGTGCTCAGGTTGCTCGGCTCCGGAGGCATGGGCCGGGTCTATCTGGCCGCGACCCGGGCCGGACGCCCCGTGGCGGTGAAGGTCGTACGGGAGAGCTACGCCCAGGACCCGCGCTTCCGGGAGCGGTTCCGCGCCGAGACGGAGGCCGCCTTCAAGGTCAGCGGCGCCTTCACCGCGCCCGTCCTGGCCGCCGACCCCGACGCGGCGCTGCCCTGGCTGGCCACGGCCTACCTGCCCGCACCCTCGCTCAGCGACGCGGTCACGGCGCACGGCGCGATGCCGGAGCAGATGGTCCGCGCGCTGGCCGCCGGGCTCGCCGAGGCGCTGGCCGCCATCCACGCGGCCGGCCTGGTCCACCGAGACCTGAAGCCGTCCAACATCCTGCTCACCGAGGACGGGCCCCGGGTCATCGACTTCGGCATCGCCCGCGCTGTGGACGCCTCCGGACTCACCGGCACCGGCCAGATCCTCGGCACGGCCGGCTACATGCCGCCCGAGCAGATCTCCGGCCGCACGTGCACAGCGGCCGGGGACGTGTTCTCGCTGGGCGCCACCCTGGCCTTCGCCGCCGCGGGACGCGGCCCGTTCGGGGCGAGCGGGCTGCACATCCTGCTGTACCGCACCGTCCACGAGGAACCGGACCTGGACGGAACGCCTGAGGCCCTGCGCGAGCCGCTCTCGGCATGCCTGGCGAAGGAGCCGTGGCGACGGCCGCAAGTGCCGCAGCTGGCCGAGCTGTTCGGCGCGCCGCCGCTCCCGGGCACGGGCTGGCTGCCCCAGTCCGTGGAACGCGACGTCCGGCGGCGTGAGGAGACGGTCCAGGAGGAGCTGGCGAACGCCCCGTCCGGCCGCTGGAGCCGGCGGCAGGTGATCGCGGCCGCGGGCGGCGCGGTCGCGGCGGCGGCCTTCGGCGGCTGGTACCTCACCCGGGGCAGCACGTCCGGACAGCAACCGGACCCGCCCCAGGTCCTGTGGCGCAAGCAACTCCCCGACGGCTTCACCAAAGTGTGGACGGCCGCCCGGGGACGCGTCCTCCTCTCGGACAGCAACGGGGCAGGCGTCGCCGCCGTAGACCCGGACACGGGCCACACCCTGTGGCGCAGCGACCCGTACGGCACCGTCTCTTCCGCGACCGACGGACACACCGTGTACGCCATCGAGCTGGACGGCGCGGTCCACGCCCGCGACCTGGCGACCGGGGCCCGCACCTGGCGCTTCGCCCCACCCGGCGACAGCAGCCCCGAGGCCACCGACCTGATCGTCCAGGCGGGCGCCGGCGGATGGACGTACGTCACCTCGGCGAACACGCGCGCCCTGTACGCCCTCGACGGCTCGGGCACGGTCCGCTGGCACCGCGACGCCCCCCTCACCACCGTCTATCCGCGCGGAAAGGTCCTGCTGTGCGTGACGCGTCCGGAGGGCGCCCTGGAGTACCGGCGCACCGCCCACGCCCTGGACGCCCGCTCCGGCGAGAAGCTGTGGAGCCACCCCGCGGAACTCTTCGGCATCGGCACGAACCCGGGCACCCGCATGGCCGTCGCCCTGCGCCACGACACCGCCGAACTGACCGGCCTGCGCCTGTCCGACGGCCACCCGCTGTGGACGGTCCCCACCGGCCTCGACCCCGGCGACGAGATCATCGACGAGACACTCGCGGGCATGGCACTCCTGTCCGACGACGGCCGGACGGTGATCCTCCAACAGAGCCTGGCCAACGGCTCGTTCGCGGCCCTGGACGCGGGCACCGGCAAGACCCTGTGGCGGGACCGGCCGGCATCCGTGCAGCAGCTGAGCCCCTTCGGCACGTCCCTGTTCACCACCGCCACGCCCCCGGTCGGCACGGACCTCACCGCGGGGCACGGCCCGCTCACGGCGTACGCCCTGCGCAGCGGACACCGCCTGTGGCGCACCGCCGACCTCGGCAAGGGCCTGTCCCTGGTCCTCGCCGCCAGAGCCGGCCTCGCCCTGCTCGGCACTAACGGCGGCAGCCACCCCGGCCTGCACGGATACGCCCTCTCCGACGGCAGCCGGATCTGGTCCCTCCCCTACGAGGGCGACACCCTGTCCGTGCCCTGGACGGCGACCAGCTCGGGCAACCGCACGTGGGCGTCCAGCGGCAACACGCTGCTGGGCCTCAAGCTCTGACCCTCCGGGTCACTGATGCCCTCTCGGTGGTCGCTGCTGCTGGTGCGACGGCTTCCGAGCAGCACCTGTCCGACTCCCTCACCGAACTCAGCACACTGCTCCCCCCTCGTGACCGCCCAGGGCCAGGACATCCACACGGCTATGGCCACGGGCGCTCCGGTCCCCAGCAAGCCCACGCCCAAACCGCAACGGATCTCGCCCACGCTCTCGCCACCGTCGGCCGCGCGATCAACGCCCTCGGCGGCGCCCAGGCCGATCAGCTCCTCATCGACCACTTCACCTCGGCCTATGCCAACCCGCGCGCCAACGCCGACTTCGCCCGAACCCGGATCGCGGCCCACCTCACCGCCGCCCGCACCGCGTTGGCCGAAGCCACAGCATGCTGAGCAGCGGCGCCACACGTGCGGAACGCGACGAGCAGCGCGTTCTCGCCGCCCGACAACGCAGCCCACAGGCGACCTCGACCGCTCCCGGCCAGTCCTCCCCGGCTCCGGCCGACTCCACCACCCCCGCACCGCCGAACCCGGGACGAAGGCGCTGACGGAACGACCGCCCTGACATCACATCTGCTCCGGACAACAGCCGACCGACCAGCCCGAGCCACCCCGCCCAACCCCGAAGACTGCGAATACGCCAGCGCTGACCGGCCCCACCCATGCCATGGCCCTGCGTACGACGGCCACCACCTTCGACTCCCAGCGCGGCAAAGCCTGCTGAAGAGCACCTGTCCGAAGGTGCCGCATTCCCGACCAAATGGCGATCAGCACCGTTGTCGACTGGGCATGCGGGCGTGATCGCGCACTATGCGGTCGCGACGCCCAGGAAGCGCAACACCGCCAGGACGCGGCGGTGGTCGGCGTCGGCCTTGGGCAGGTCGAGCTTGGTGAAGATGCTGTTGATGTGCTTGGCGACAGCGCTCTCGCTCACGACCAGCTCGGCGGCGACGCCGGAGTTGGACCGGCCGCCCGCCATCAGCTCCAGCACCTCCCGCTCGCGCGGTGTGAGCCGGTCGAGCGGATCGCTGTGGCGGCGCACCAGCAGCTGCGCGACGACCTGCGGGTCGAGCGCGGTGCCGCCGGCCGCCACCCGGCGTACCGCCTCGGCGAACTCCTCGACGTCGGCGACGCGTTGCTTGAGCAGATAGCCGACGCCCGAGGTGTTGGCGGCGAGCAGATCGGCGGCGTACCGCTCCTCCACGTACTGCGACAGCAGGAGCACGGCGGTACGCGGGTACTGGCGGCGGATCACCAGCGCGGCGCGTACTCCCTCGTCCGTGAAGCCGGGCGGCATGCGCACGTCGACCACGGCGATGTCGGGCCGGTGCTCCTCGACGGCCGCCAACAGCCCTTCCGCGTCGGCGACTTGCGCGCACATCTCGAAGCCGGCCGCCTCCAGCACCTTGACCACGCCGATGCGCAGCAAGAGGGAATCCTCGGCGATCACGGCGCGCACGGCAGCTCCACGGTGATGACGGTCGGGCCCCCGGCGGGGCTGCGGCAGGAGAACGTGCCGTCGACGGACGCGACGCGCTTGGCGAGCCCGGCGAGCCCGGTGCCACCGTCGGCCGCCGCGAGATCCGCGCCGCCCGCGCCGTCGTCCGCGACGACCACCAGCAGTGTCTCCCCGATCCGCTCCACGGTCACGTCCGCCCGGGTCGCCCGGGCGTGTTTGACCACGTTCGTCAGGGCTTCGGAGACCACGAAGTACGCGACGGCCTCGACCGTGGGTGAGGGGCGCTGCGGCAGGTCCACCGCCACGCGCACCGGGATCGGGAGGCGGGCGGCGACCCCGGACAGCGCGGCGTCGAGGCCGCGGTCCTCAAGGACGGCCGGATGCAGGCCGCGCACCAGGTTGTTCAGCTCGGTGATCGCCTCCTTCGCCTCGCGGTGCGCCTCGTCGATCACCTTGCGGGCGTCCTCCGGCAGGTCGCCGAGGGTGGACCTGGCCAGGCCCAGGTTGACGGCGAGTGAGACGAGGCGCTGCTGTACGCCGTCGTGCAGGTCGCGCTCGATCCGCCGCCGCTCGGCGTCGGCGGCGTCGAGCACGCCGGCCCGGCTCTCGGCGAGGTCGGCGACCCGGCGGGCCAGCTTCTCCGTGCGGCTGGGGCCGAGCAGGACCTCGGCCGCCCGGGTGTCCAGCCGCACCAGAGCGCCGGTCAGCCGGGGCCCGAGGAACAGCAGGGCGAGGCCGCCGGCGGTGATGTACGCGGCCTGCGTGGTGTACCCGAGGTCGGTGACCCGCCACTGCGGGGGCAGCGCCCAGATCCACACGTAGATGGAGGCGGCCACGAGAGCGACGGCCCAGACGGCGAGGACGGCGAGGTCCAGGACGGCGAGCAGCGGACCCGCCACGGCGTGGTAGCAGACCTGCCGCCACAGGGCCCGCGTGGTCAGCTGACGTACCGCCGACTTCCAGTTGCGTCCCGGCCCGGGTACGGCGGGGCGCGGGAGGTCCTTGCCGACGAGCGCCCGGTAGCGCCGCCGCTGCCCGACGGTCAGCAGGGGTGTCACCACGAGCGTGAGCAGCACGGGCAGCGGAGTCACGGCCACCACGCCGGGCGCGCGCACCAACGCCGCCATCGTGCCGAGCAGCCAGAGCCACAGTGGCACCACGGCGAGGTGGAGCGGCAGGCCGGCGGCGACGAGCGCGGTCCGGTGTCCCGCCCTGCGGAACGGCCGGCCCAGCACCAGCTGCAGCCACGTCGTGAGTCGCATGCGTCAAACGGTAAAGCCGCAGGCCATCCCCGTGCCATGACGCTCCCGCCCGGTTCGGGGGTGCACTTTTCTCCACCCCGGGTCGGAACCCTGCGTGACTGACGGCGCCCCCGTGTGCGGCGGAGGGTGGAGCACGTGAAGGGGAGAGCCGACGGAGAGCGGGGGAAGACGATGCGTCAACTGGTGTTGTGCGATGACGAATTGGCCAGTGCCGAGGGCTTCGACCGCGCCGAGGTCATCCCGCTCCACGAAGAGGCGGAGGAGCCGCGCCCGGCGCGGGGCATGCGGCGGGCCGGGTGGCTGCTGGTCGCCTGCGGGCTCGCCCTGCTGCCGTGGCTGTACGTGCTGGCCACCGGCCTGCCGGCCACCGCGACCGCGGCGCACTGGCCGGTCGCCTGGGTCGGGCTCGACGCGCTGGAGGCGCTCGGCCTGATCGCCACCGGCCTCCTCGCCGCCCGCGGCGACCGGCGGCACGCCCTGGCAGCCGCCGCGACCGCGGCGCTGCTTGTGGTGGACGCCTGGTTCGACACCACGACCGCGGCCCCGGGCGGCGACTTCGCCACCGCGGTCGCCATGGCGCTCGGCGCCGAGCTGCCGCTCGCCGCGCTGTGCGGCCGGCTGGCGCTGCGGGCGCTGAGCCGGCACGCGTGACGCCGACCAGCCAGCCACATGCCACGGACCGAATCGATCCACCGGAGAACACCATGCACCGCATCACCACCCCCGTCGCCCGGATCCCGGCCCGGACCCGCTGGGGCGGTCGCCGCCGGCGGGGGCGCCGCGTTGGCCGCCGCCTGGTGGCTGGGCGACACAGCGCCCTATCCGTACGCCCAACGAGGCCTGCCCATTCCTGGACGCGCCCGGCGCTCCGCCGGCCGGGGTGGAGCCGCGGAAGCCGTAGCGGCCCACGACGATCAGGTCGGCGTGGGAGAGCCGGGACACGTCCTCGGCCAGGACGTCGTGCTCGCGCTGGTCGGCGGGCAGGGCCCGCAGGGTGGTCACGACGGCGTCCAGGTAGCGGGTGGTCCACAGCGCGGCGGCGTTCAGCACTGGTCCGAGCGCGCCGAGCTGGTCCTCCTCGCCCGTCCGGTACGCCTGCATGATCTGCCCGCGCCTGCCGGGGCAGATGTCGCGGGCGAGCTGTTGCGATCGACATCTAGCGATTTAGCTTGCTAGCGTGCTTGCCGTGGGCGACGAGGATGTGAAGCAGTTCAACGTGTACCTGCCGATCGGACTGATCAAGCAGGTCAAGCACCGTGCCATCGAGAAGGAGCTGTCGCTGTCGGCGCTGGTTGCCGAGGCGCTGCGTGCCTACCTCGACGACAGCCAGGAAGAACGTCAGCGAACGGATGAGGAAGAGGTCTGAGATGACGACCGAAGGTATCGAGGCCGTGTTCATGGAGACCCATAACTGGGGCAAGGCGGCGCGGTTCTTCCAAGGGCTCGGCTTTGAGCTGGAGTTCGAGACGGACCACAGCTCCGGCCGGCTGCGCAACGGTGACGGCCCCTCGCTGTTCATCGCCGAGGTGCCCGCAGACCGGCAGCCGCAGATGCAGCTGGTGCTGAAGGTGGCCGACGCGGACGCGTTTCGCCCCGACCCTGCCGTCGAGGTGGTCACCCCGTTCGAGGACACGCACTTCGGGACCCGGCTGATGACCGTGCGCGACCCGGACGGGCGGCTGTGGAGCCTTCAGGCCCCCAAGGGCCGGACCGGGAAGGAGGAAGCGCATGAGTGACGTGCCCGCCTCACCGAAGAGCCCGGAGGCGGCGATGGCGAATGCCGCGACGGCTCCGGGCCGCGTCTTAGCGGCGCCCGGCACTCCACGGCGCGGGCTCGGCATGCTCGTAGTGATGATCGGCGTACTCATCTCGGCGGTCGACAGCACGATCGTGGTCCTCGCACTGCCCGCGATCCAAAAGGACCTGAACGTCTCGCTGGCCGCGGTCACCTGGGTGGTCGTGAGCTACCTCCTGGTCGTCACGGTGCTGGCCACTCAACTGGGCCGGCTCGGCGACATGTTCGGCCGGGTGCGCATGTACGAGGCGGGATTCGTCGTCTTCGTGCTCGGTTCGGTGCTGTGCGCGCTGGCCTGGAACGCGCCGGCCGTCATCGGATTCCGCGTCGTCCAGGGGCTCGGCGCCGCGCTGATCGCCGCCAACAGCGGCGCGATCATCTCCGAGCTCTACCCGCCCGAGGAACGCGGCCGCGCCTACGGCTTCAACGCCCTCGGCTTCTCGCTGGGCTCCGTGCTCGGCGTGCTGCTCGGCGGCGTCATCGTCACCTACGTCTCCTGGCGCTGGATCTTCTGGATCAACCTGCCGATCGGCCTGACCGCGCTGGTCCTGGCCGCGCGGGTACTGCAGGACCGCAGCGAGCGGATCCGCAGGCGGTTCGACCCGCTGGGCATGCTCACCCTGGGCCTTGGCCTGTTCGGCGTGCTGTGGGCGATGACCGGTCTGGCCGCCGAGCCGCTGAACGCGACTCACCTGGCCTACCTGGCCGGGGGCCTGGTGCTGCTGGTGGCGTTCGTATTCATCGAGCTGCGGCACGAGGAACCGACCCTGGACCTGTCGTTGTTCCGCATTCCGAGGGTGTCTCCCTCACTGCTGGCCTCGCTCTTGCAGGGCCTGGGAAGCTTCGCGGTGCTCTTCCTGGTGATCATGTATCTGCAGGGTCCACGGGGGCTGAGTCCGATCACCGCGTCCATGCTGATGGTCCCGGGCTACGTGCTCGGCGCGGCAGTGGGCCCGTACGCGGGGCGCGTCGCCGACCGGCTGGGCCCGGTGATCCCGGCAACCGCCGGGCTGGGCATCTCGGTCGTCGCGCTCGTCGTCTTCGCCCAGATGACCACGACCAGCTCACTCTGGCTGCCCGCGATCGGCAACGCGGTGATCATGATCGGTGGCGGCTTCTTCTACGCGGCCAACAGCTCCGCGGTCATGAAGGCGGCCCCGCCCGAGCGCCTGGGCATCGCCTCCGGCGTGCTCAGGACGTCCGCCAGTATCGGCATGGTGTTCTCCTTCACCACCGCCATCCTGGTCGCAGCACACTCCATCCCTCGCAGCACGGCCTTCGCCATCTTCGTCGGCACCACCAGCCTGCACGGGCCGGACGCCACCGCCTTCACCAACGGACTGAGCGCGGCCTTCTACGCCATGACGGGCATCATGGCCCTCGCCGCGCTCCTGTCCGCCATCCGCGGCCGGGTCGACACATGCCCGGCAGGTACCGCCTAGGCCACCACGGCCCGGCGCTGACTCATCCCGTTGTCGGCGCGGCAGTCTCCGTCGCCCCGCTCGGGCACAGAAACTGAAGCGCTCCGTTCAACCGGTCCGTCCCCGGAGGTCCGGGTGGGCATAGGCCGGCACCGTTGCGGGACCGCGCTGTTCTGGTCCGACATCGACCCGTACGGCACGTTCCGCCTCGACATGGACAAGCGGCTCGATCTCCTGCCCGTCCGTGTACCCGGCCCTCGTCGAGCAGTGATCAGCGCGTCGGACGGTAGGTCGCGATGATCACTCCGCTGCTGGTCGGCTGAGCGCTGACCAGCTCCAGCTTCTTCAGGGCGGCGTCGTCGGCGAACAGCTTCTTGCGGCCCTCGCCAGCCACCACCGGGTGGATCAGCAGTACCAGTTCGTCCAGCAGGTCCTGTTCCAGAAGCGAACGCACCAGCGTGGGGCTGCCCGCGACGGTGATGTCCTTCCCCTCGCCCGCCCTGAGCTCTTCGATCGCGGCCGCCGGATCGCCGTTGATGAGCGTGCTGTTCGCCCAGTCGTCCACGCTCTCCAACGTGGAGGAGACGACGTACTTGGGCGAGTCGTTGATCCACTTGGCGAAGCCGGCGTCCTCGCCGTCGGTCACCGTCGGCCAGTACCCGGCCCACTCGGTGAAGGTCACCCGGCCCAGCAGAATCGTGTCAGCCGACTCCAGCGTCTTTCCCAGCGCCGCGCCCATCTCCTCGTCGAACGCGAACTGCCACTCGTTCGGCGACTGGGCGACACCGTCGAGCGAGACGAACAGGCCCGAAACAACCTTGCGCATGATTCCTCCGTGATGAGTTCGGGGTCGTCCGCCCGGTCTCGCCCGAGTAGTGCTCCGGCCGGGCGGGCCGACCCCGTCGGCTATGTCAGGAAGGCTATGCGGGCACCGGGGAGGAGGGCTTGTACAGAAGCGACAGCGGCTCCGGCCTGTCCGGAGCACTCAGCTGAGTGGCGGTCCGGCCGATGAACCGTGTCAAGGACCGCGCCAGGTGCGGCTGGTCGAAATAGCCCAGCCGGTGCACGACGTCGTGTGCCGGCACCCCCTCCTGGATCAGTACCGCCGCCTCACGGGCACGGTGGATCTGCCGGATGGCCCCCTGGGTGAGGCCCGTTGCCGCGACGAAACGCCGCTGGAGGGTCCGCTCGGAGACATCGGGGACCGCGCCGCCGAGCACCGCGGGCACGATCGGGTCGCAGTCCACGAGGCCCTCACGCACCATGCGCCGTACGAACGCCTCCGCGTTGTCGTAATCGGGCACGTGCCAGGCGGAACCCTTCAGCCACACGGAGCGCCGGGTCACGTCGGGTATCTCCGCGCCACCACCCACAAGCCGACTGATCGGCACGTGAGGCATCGAGGTGCCGAGAGCGAAACTGATACCGAAGAACGTGGCGTCCCTGGGCACGAGAGCCGGACAGGCCCTGGGCTCCGGGCCCAGCACGGCCGCCTGCACCCGGCCGTCGTGCTCCCAGAAGACAAGCTCCCCATGCGACGCCGCGATCGACGTCATCCGGCCCACCTCGACACTGCGGCTGCGCCACACCCTCTCGATGTACGGCAACTCCGACGGCCGGCTCTCGATCTCCAGACCCAACCGGATCGCCCCCGTTCACCGACGCCTGCGCCGCCAGTGTGTCACCTCGCGCGGACGGCCAAAGCTGCGCGCCAGATGCGCTGAGGTGGATGGCCGCGACGGTGACGAGTGCGGGCAGGTGGGGCCTCGGATCTTTCGCCGGGTACGCGGGCGTCAGGTGGCGGTGGGCCAGGTCCGCAGCAACGTGGCGATCTTCCCGGCGGTGCAGGCGGGGTCGAGGAGCAGGTCTTTGAGGGCGACGGCGTCCTCGCGCGCGGGCTTGACGGGAATTCCGGCGGCTTCGAGGTACATGACGCCGGTGGCTGCGGCGACGGCCAGGTCGGAGCGTTCCGGCCAGCGGCACCGGCCCAGGCTGTGGACCAGGGAGGCGGCTTTGGCGTAGGGGCCGTCGTAGACGGGCTGCTCGAACAGCTCGGCCCGGTGACGGGCGATCGCCGATACGGGAACGCCATAGTCGTCGGGGGCCGGATCGTTCACTCCGGCGGCCTCGGCGACCTGCAGTCTCCACGGAACGTCGATGTGCGGGTCCATCAGGCCGCGCGCTCCCCGAACCGTCTCCTGGGCCTGTTCGGCCTCGTCGAAGACCGCTTGGTGCTCGGTCAGGAAGCGGGCGGCCGCGTCCACCGCACGGGCGCGCAGGCCGCTGGCATCGTCCTGAACCAGTCTGGCGAGGTAGTCCCCGATGCTGAGTCCCAGGTCGGAGGCCCGCTTCGATATACGCGAATCAGGGCGCGTACGAGCCCGGTGGACACGACTTGCCGGTCGCTGCGGAGGACTCCTCCTCTGCGTCGGCCAGCCAGAAGAAGATCGGTGGCAGGCCGAGCTCGATCACCGCCAGCGCGATCTGGAACCACTGCGGCCAGCCGTGCACAGCGAGTGAGAGCAGCCGGCCGATGCCGCCCAGCAGGAAGATGCCGGCCAGCCACCGCACCGCCCGAGCCGGGATCGGATGCTGGCGCGCGGCCCAGAGCCAGGCCAGCCCGTAGCCGACGAAACTGGCCCCCATGAACCGGCCCCAGCTGTCGACCGTCGCGCCGGCGGAACTGGCGCCGGGGATCGCCGCGTTACCGAGCGCCACATGAAACAGGCCGATGGCCACGCAGGCCCAGCCCATCAGTTGTGTGAGTACGCGCAAAGCCCCGGCCATAGCCCCTCCAAGCTGTACTGGCGGATCTAAGTTGACATGCGTCTACTACAGTGGGTGCGCTAGTAGATGCGTGTCAACTAGTCTTCGTTCGTGTCTCCCCGCCAGCGACTCACCCCGGCCGACCGCCGCGCCCAACTCCTCGCCGTCGGTGCACGACTCTTCGCCGCCCACGCATACGCCGAGGTGCTGATGGAAGAGGTCGCCGAAGAGGCCGGTGTCTCCCGGGCCCTGCTCTACCGTCACTTCCCCAGCAAGCACGCTCTCTTCGCAGCCGTCTACCAGCAGGCGACGGAGCAACTGCTTGCCGAGACGCGGCTCGACCCCGCCGATTCCCTGGTCGCACAGCTCATCCAGGGCATGGACGTTCACCTCGACTACTTCGTGGCGAACCGCAACGCCGTCCTCGCCGCGAACCGGGTCCTCGCGGGCGACCCGGTGATCCAGACCATCATGGCGAACGAGCTGGACGCGCTCCGTGCGCGGCTGCTGGCCGTCCTCCCACTCGCGGACGAGAGCGACCGCGAGGCCGTGTCCGGCGTCCTCAAGAGCTGGCTGGTCTTCGTCCGGGTCCTCTGCATCGACTGGCTCACCCACGAGACGTGCACCCGCACCCAGCTGCGCGACGTCTGCATCGGCGCGGTCCTCGGCGCCCTCCGGCCGCTGCTCGCCGAGGACCCTGCCCCCGACTGGCCGCGGCAGGCGCGCAGGCAGGCCGGTGCCCAGGTGGATCAGGGTGGCCAGTAGCCGGTCGGCGAGGGCCAGTCCGCACTTCGGCCGTCGGCGGCCACCTTGGCGCCGCTCACGCAACGCGGGTTCCCGCCAGCGGGAGGTTCGCGGCGAGATCGCCCAGAGCGGTCTTGTCGGCGTCGGTCGGTGTGCGGCGTCCGGTGCCGATCAGTAGCCGAGCCGGTACATCGACTTCCGGTCGGGCGGTAGGTGATCAGAGCGATGTCGGCCGTCCGAAGAGCATGTCGTATCCGAGGGGAAGCTGCATGAGGATGCGGCGTACGAGGTCTGGGCCGGCGGCGTCGGCGACCGCACTGAGTACGGCGCCGATGTCCCACTTGGCGGTTTCGTTCGTGGCTCCGTCGATCCACGCGGCGGTGGCGCGCACGAATCGTTCGGGGGACAGCGGCTCGGCAGCCGGGAGCGGGTTGAGCAGGAGCAACGCGTACGTCTCGGGGAGCCGCGCGGCGAGTAGTGCGTTCGCCCCCGACCAGATGGGCGCCGAGGAGCGCGAGGACCACCCGGGCCGCTCGGTCGGCCTCGTGGATGGTGTCGTACTTTCCGCGTTCCTGGACTTCCTGGAGGAACACGTCCATGAGCATCGGTGCCGTCCCCTTCGTCGGATGGCGGAAGCGGATGGAAGCGGGCGGAAGCGGGCGGGTGCGGAGGGCGGGGGCGGAAAGGGGAGAGTCCGTGCCTCGCCCTCCGCGTCGCGGAGCCGACTGCGGCTCGCCTCAGCTGCTGATTTCCTTGCGGTCGCCCCGGTTCTCGATGGTGACCTTGCGGGGCTTGGCGCGTTCGGCGATCGGGATGCGCAGGGTGAGGACACCCGCGTCGTAATCGGCGGCGATGTGCTCGGTGTCGAGCGTGTCGGCCAGCGTGATCTGGCGGGAGAAGACACCCAGTGGCCGCTCGGAGAGCTCCACCTGGACGTCGTCCGCGTCCACCGCCGGGCGCCGCTCGGCCTTCACGGTCAGCATGTTCCGCTCGACGTCGATGTCGATCGCGTCCGTGGAGACTCCCGGGAGGTCGAAGGCGACGACGTACTCGTCACCCTTCCGGTAGGCGTCCATCGGCATGGCGGACGGCCTCGACCACGTGCCGGGTGTCAGCAGTTGCTGGGTGAGCCGGTCGAGCTCGCGGAAGGGGTCGGTGCGCATCAGCATCACGAACACCTCCACTCGGGCATTTAGGACTATTTCACCTGATTCCGGTGTAACATGTCATCTATCTGATGACAAGAGTACAAGTCGTCGAAAAGGTGACGGATTGAAAGGCTCTCGTGACTGTGACCGTGAGCGACCAACGTGGTGAGCACAGTCGTTGGAACGCGCGAAACGCGACGGACGACGGACATGGTGACGTGCGTCCGGGACCGGTATCCCCCCTCGCCGCCACGGCGGCGCTCGACGCCATCAGCGCGGCCCTGTGCGCGGCACGCACCGCCGACCCGGACGCCATCGCCATCGCCATCGGTACCGCGCCGGGCGCGAACAGTCAGGCAGAGGACGGGCTGGAGCGGGCTCTGGCCTCGCTGCTCCTGCTGCGCGAGGTGCGCGACGAGCTCGGAAGCTGGGAATCGAGGCTCATCGAAGAGGCCCGCCGCGCCGGGGCCAGCTGGGCGGATCTCGCCCAGCCACTCGGTGTGGCCAGTAGGCAGGCCGCCGAGCGTCGCTATCTCAGGCTCCGGCCGGGAGACGAAGGAAGCACCGCCGAGCAGCGGGTCAAGGCCACGCGAGACCGGCGCGCCGCCGACCGGGCGGTCGTGACCTGGGCCCGCGGCCAGGCGGCCGACCTGCGTCGGCTCGCGGGGCAGATCACCGCCCTTGCCGACCCGCCCGAGGAGGCGCGAGCGGTCTTCGCCGAGCTGGACCGCGCCCTCGCCGAGAACGACGCCGCCGCGCTCGTCGCTCCGCTGGCCGGAGCCCGTGACCACCTGCGGGCCGTCTACCCCGACCTCGCCGACAGCGTCGACCGCCTCGTCCTTCGCGCGGAGCAGCTTCGCCGCGACAGTACGGATCAGCGCGGTACGGCATGAGTGACCGCGGCCCGTCGCGGAGTGCGCGTCGCGGGGGGATGCTCGAAGCGTAGCCGCGGGCGGGGGTTCGGAGGCCCTGACGCAATGCATGGAGGGAGATTGCCGTGGTGCTGGTGGCAGCGGATGTGATCGGCGCGCCCTGCTGGCTGAGTCTGGCGGCGCGTGATCGGAAGGCCGCGGAGCGTTTCTACGGGGCAGTGCTGGGGTGGTCGTTCCAGCAAGGCCGTTTCGGCCGCGCCTTTTCGGTGGCGGAGGCGGATGGAGTGCCCGTTGCCGGCATCGGGGCGGTGGCGGGTGAGTTCGCCGTACCGGTGGCGTGGACGCCGTACTTCGCCGTCGAAGATGCCGACGCGGCCGCCGCACGGGTCGGGGAGCGGGGAGGCACGGTCGGGGTGGGCCCGGTCTCCTATCCGCCCGGCGGCCGGGCGGCGCTGGTCTCCGACCGTGAAGGTGCGGCCTTCGGCATCTGGGACGGGGGTGTCCTCGCGCAATGGAGTGTCGGCGCGGACCGGTCGCCGGCCTGGCTGGAGCTCCATGCGGGCAATGCCTTCGACGCGGCCCTGTTCTACGGCGAGGTGCTGGGATGGGGAGAGGGTGACGGCTGCTGCGACATCTCGTACGAGGAAGATCAGGTCGTCCTCCGGCGGGACGGACAGCCCGTCGCAAGGTTGAACAGCGGCCCCGTCGAAGAGGCCGCGCCGAAGCCGCAGCTGCGGCCCCGGTGGCTGGTCCACTTCAAGGTCCCGGATCTGAACCGAGCGGTTGCTCTCGCGCTGGAGAACGGCGGCAGCAAGGTGACGGACGCGGAGTGGGGAAGCACCGGACAGATGACTCTCCGAGACACCGACGGCGGGCTGTTCACGCTCGACCAGTCCGACCACCTGGGCAACCGCACAGCGGACTGACCCCTGGCGCGGATCAGCGGATCAGCGGATCAGCGGGCGCCGCACGCGAAGCCCGGGGCGAACGCTCGCAGGGCCCCGAACCGATGGGAAAGGAGCGCACCGGATGCTCATGCGAATCGATTCCTTCCCGGAAGGCCGAGATCAGGGCCGGAAACGGCTCTGCCAAGGAGATCGACGCCTGAGTGCAGCGCAGCGCGGTCGAGGAGCACGCGTTTGAGAGGAGCGAATGATGGCACGGGCGGTAGGTATTGACCTGGGTACGACCAACTCCGTGGTCGCCGTCCTCGAGGGTGGCGAGCCGACCGTCATCACCAACACAGAAGGTGCCCGGACCACGCCGTCGGTGGTCGGTTTCTCGAAGCAGAAGGGCGAAGTGCTGGTCGGTGAGGTCGCCAAGCGCCAAGCGGTGACCAACATCGAGCGCACCGCACGGTCGGTGAAGCGGCACATGGGCGAGCCTGACTGGCATTTCCCCGAATCCGGTGACATCGACGGCAAGCGGTACGCGGCGCAGGAGATCTCGGCGCGGGTGCTGCAGAAGCTGAAGCGGGATGCGCAGGCGTACCTCGGCGAGGACGTGACGGACGCCGTCATCACCGTCCCCGCGTACTTCAACGACAGCCAGCGCACGGCGACGAAGGAGGCCGGTGAGATCGCCGGGCTGAAGGTTCTGCGGATCATCAACGAGCCGACGTCCGCGGCACTCGCGTACGGCCTGGACAAGGAGAACGACCAGACGATCCTGGTGTTCGACCTCGGTGGCGGCACCTTCGACGTCTCGCTGCTCGAGATCGGCGAGGGACTGGTGGAGGTGAAGGCCACCAACGGTGACACGCATCTCGGTGGTGACGACTGGGACCAGCGGATCGTCGACCACCTGGTCAAGCAGTTCAAGAACGCGTACGGCGTGGACCTGTCCAAGGACAAGATCGCTGAGCAGCGGCTGCGCGAAGCCGCGGAGAAGGCGAAGATCGAGCTGTCCGCGACGACCGAGACGACGATCAACCTGCCCTACATCACGGCGTCCGCCGAGGGCCCGCTGCACCTGGACGAGAAGCTCACGCGCGCCCAGTTCGAGCAGCTCACGCACGACCTCCTGGACCGCTGCAAGACGCCGTTCCACAACGCGATCAAGGACGCGGGCATCAAGGTGTCCGACATCAACCACGTGATTCTGGTGGGCGGTTCGACCCGGATGCCGGCGGTGACCGAGCTCGTGCGGGAGCTGACGGGCAAGGAGCCGCACAAAGGGGTGAACCCGGACGAGGTCGTGGCCGTCGGGGCCTCGCTGCAGGCCGGTGTCCTCAAGGGCGAGGTCAAGGACGTCCTGCTCCTCGACGTGACGCCGCTGTCCCTCGGTATCGAGACCAAGGGCGGGGTCATGACGAAGCTCATCGAGCGCAACACCACGATCCCGACCAAGCGTTCCGAGATCTTCACGACGGCCGACGACAACCAGCCGTCCGTGCAGATCCAGGTCTACCAGGGCGAGCGCGAGATCGCGGCGTACAACAAGAGACTCGGGATGTTCGAACTGACCGGTCTGCCGCCGGCCCCGCGTGGTGTCCCGCAGATCGAGGTCGCCTTCGACATCGACGCCAACGGCATCATGCACGTGACCGCGAAGGACCTGGGCACGGGCAAGGAGCAGAAGATGACCGTCACCGGCGGCTCCTCGCTGCCGAAGGACGAGATCGACCGGATGATGCGCGACGCCGAGGCACATGCCGAGGAGGACAGGCGGCGCCGCGAGTCGGCCGACACCCGCAACCAGGCTGAACAGTTCGTCTACCAGACGGAAAAGCTCCTCGCCGACAACGCGGACAAGATCCCCTCAGACGTGAAGACGGAGACCGAGGCCGCCGTCGCGGACGTCAAGGAGAAGCTGAAGGGCGAGGACACCGCGGCCATCCGTTCCGCCCTGGAGAAGGCGGTGGCAGCCTCGCAGAAGATCGGCAGCGCCCTCTACGCCCAGGCGCAGGGGACCGCGAGCAGCGCCGGTTCCGGTTCCCAGGGCGGGCCCGCGAGCGGCGAGGAGGAGGACGTCGTCGACGCGGAGGTCGTCGACGACGAGAGCGCCGAAGGAGGTGCGGGATGAGTCGGCCGAACGACTCCCGGCTGCCACACCGGCAGAGGCCACCCGTCGTGATGCGGGACAACCGGCGCATCGATCCGGTCACCCTCCAGCTGAGGAAACCCGACCGGACGGCGGCCGAGCGGAAGACGGAGCAGGCGCAGGACCGCGTTCTTCCGGGAACCGAGCACGCTCCGGAGGAAGGCGGCCGGGCGGCAGACCTGGAGACGCAGCTCGGCGAGCGCATCGCTGACCTCCAGCGGCTGAAGGCCGAGTACGACAACTACCGCAAGCGGGTGCGGCGTGACCGCCTGGCGATCCGGGAGATCGCGGTGGCCAACGTCCTGGCCGGGCTCCTGCCTGTGCTGGACGCCATCGACCGGGCCCGGGAGCACGGCGAGGTGACCGGCGGCTTCAAGGCGGTCGCCGACGTCCTGGGGGAGCGTCTCGCCGGCCTCGGGCTGGAGACGGTCGGGGAACCGGGAGAGCCTTTCGACCCCGCCCGGCACGAGGCCGTCATCCACGAGCGGTCCGACGCCGTCGAGCAGCCGACCTGCACCACGGTGCTGCGGCGCGGTTACCAGGTCGGAGAGCATCTTCTGCGCCCCGCCGAGGTCTCGGTCACCGGACCGGCCGACCCTCCGCAAAACCCGCGGTCGGGCCTCGCGTGAACGAGGGGGCCGGTTGACCGGCCCCCTCGTTTAGGTCGCATCGATCCCTCTCGCTGACGACTCGGCGGATGCGGTGATGGCCCTCCTGACCGTGCATCACTGGAGCGACCTGGAAACCGGCATCGGGGAACTCCGCCGCATCGCTCGGCAGCGGATCGTCGTCTTCACCTTCGACCACGATGTCAGCCGCGGTTTCTGGCTGCTGAAGGAGTACCTGCCCGAGGCGGTCGCGGTCGACGACACACGAGCGGTGGCGGTCGACCGCCTGGTCACGCTGTTGGGCGGCGCCCGCGTCGAGACGGTCCCGATCCCGCACGACTGCACCGACGGCTTCCTCGCCGCTTTCTGGCGCCGACCCGAGGCATATCTCGATCCGCAGGTCCGGGCCGGTATCTCGATGTTGGCCCAGACCCGGGATGAAGTCCTCCAGCCGGGATTGGCCCGGCTGTCCGAGGATCTCTCCTGCGGCCGGTGGCACCGACGCCATGCCGACCTGCTCGACCGCGAAGTCCTCGATGTCGGCTACCAGCTTCTCGTGGCCGATCTGTAGAACCAGTAGGAGCGCGAGTGCGAGCGCGATATCGGATCGCGTGGGGCGGCCGCGAGCTGTCAGGCTGCCGTCATGGATCACGCGGAGGTACTGCTCATCGGAGGGCGTGCCGGCGTCGGCAAGACGACGGTGGCCTGGGAGGTTTCGGCACGGCTGCGGGCCGGGGCGGTCCCTCACGCAGTCATCGAGGGAGACTTCATGGGCCAGGTGCATCCGGCCCCGGAGGGGGATCCGCACCGCTCGGAGATCACCGAGAGCAATCTGACTGCCGTATGGGCGAACTTCGCTCAGCGCGGTTACCGCCGCCTGATCTATACGAACACCCTGAGTGTGATGCCCGAGACGACGGGCATGTTCGAGCGCGCCATGGGGGCAGGCGTGCGGATCGTAAGGGTTCTGCTCACTGCCTCTGACGCCACTGCCGGCGAGCGGTTGGCGGGCCGGGAGCTCGGCTCGGAGCTGGAGCGGGAGCTGAAGGCGAGCGCCCGCAAGGCACGGCTCTTGGACGAGCGGGCAACTGCGGACACCGTGCGGGTGGTGACGGACGGGCGGTCGGTCGTGGACATAGCCCGTGAGGTGGTGGCCGCTACCGGCTGGGGTGGCTAGCGCTCCGCAGCGCGCTCATCGAGTGCGGCGCCCCCGACGGCATCTGTAGCCTGCCGACAATGGCTGTACATGTCGGGGGAGTTGACCGTGGAGAACATCCTGCCCGTGGCCATCGGTGCCGCTATCGGTCTCATAGGGGTCTTGTTCGGTTCGTGGTTCACCGCGCGCCGGCATGACCGTATGTGGCTGCGCGAGCAGAAGCTCAAAGCCGGGGTCGGCTTCAACACGGCCGTGACTCAGCTACTGGACTACCTGAAGGAAACACAGCTGGGTGACGACGGTCCCGGAGCCAACGAGTTGGCGATCCGGATGCAGGAGGCACGCTCAGCCCTCTACCTGCTCTGCGCCGACGACACGGTCGACCTTGCCGCTGCTCTCGCGAGCCGGGTCTGGAGCACCCGGCCCACCGAGGGCAGGGACGATCGCAGGGCCGAGTTCCGGGAGACGTTGGACCTCCTGCGTCGTTTCACCCACCAGCTCCGGCAAGAGATAGCCAGGTCGTAGTCTGCGCGCTGTGCCCTGGAGAGAACACGGTGGAGCATCGCGGTGAGTGATCAGGGGCACCCGGTGGGTACGTTGACACCGGGTGCCAGGGCTTCTAGCGTCACGTCCACAGGGTACTAAGCGGTCGCTCACCGAGATGGGTGTGAGGGCCGCACTCTAGGGCGAGGAGACCGAAGAGCATGTCCACCACTGAGCAGCGCGTCGCGATCGTCACCGGTGCCGCACGGGGCATCGGCGCCGCCACCGCCGTACGTCTGGCCGCGGAGGGCCGCGCCGTCGCCGTGATCGACCTCGACGAGGCGGCCTGCAAGGACACCGTCGAGAAGATCACCGACGCCGGCGGCAAGGCCATCGCGGTCGGCTGCGACGTAGCCGACGAGGCACAGGTCGAGGCCGCGGTCGCGCGCATCGCCGAGGAGCTCGGCGCGCCGACGATCCTCGTCAACAACGCGGGCGTGCTCCGCGACAACCTGCTGTTCAAGATGAGCGCCCTGGACTGGGACACCGTCATGAACGTGCACCTGCGCGGCGCGTTCCTGATGTCGAAGGCCGTCCAGAAGCACATGGTGGACGCCAAGTTCGGCCGCATCGTCAACCTGTCGTCGTCCTCGGCGCTCGGTAACCGCGGCCAGGTCAACTACTCGGCCGCCAAGGCCGGCCTCCAGGGCTTCACCAAGACCCTCGCCAAGGAGCTCGGCAAGTTCGGCGTCACCGCGAACGCCGTCGCCCCCGGCTTCATCGTCACCGAGATGACGGCCGCCACCGCCGCCCGCGTCGGCATGGGCTTCGAGGAGTTCCAGGCCGCCGCCGCCACCCAGATCCCCGTCCAGCGCGTGGGCAAGCCCGACGACATCGCCAACGCCATCGCCTTCTTCACGGGCGAGGCGGCCGGCTTTGTCTCCGGCCAGGTCCTGTACGTCGCCGGCGGACCGCTCAACTGAAGCCGGGGAAAACGGACATGACTGCATCTCAGCTCCCGGAGCTCTCCGGCAAGGTCGCCCTCGTCACCGGTGCGAGCCGCGGCATCGGCTACGGCATCGCCGAGGCGCTCGTCGCCCGCGGCGACCGCGTCGTCATCACCGGACGCGGTGAGGACGCCCTCAAGGAGGCCGTCGAGACCCTCGGGTCCGACCGCGCCATCTATGTGGCCGGCAAGGCCCACGACGAGGCCCACCAGGCCGCCGCCGTCGAGCGCACCATGGAGGCGTTCGGCCGCGTCGACTTCCTGGTCAACAACGCCGGTACCAACCCGGTCTTCGGCCCCATCGCCGAGCTCGACCTGAACGTGGCCCGCAAGGTCTTCGAGACCAACGTCGTCTCCGCGCTCGGCTTCGCCCAGCAGACGTGGAAGGCGTGGCAGAGCGAGAACGGCGGGGCGATCGTCAACATCGCCTCCGTCGCGGGCCTCGCCCCGTCCCCGTTCATCGGCGCGTACGGCATCAGCAAGGCGGCGATGATCAACATGACCGTCCAGTTGGCGCACGAGTTCGCGCCAAAGGTGCGGGTCAACGCGATCGCCCCGGCGGTCGTCAAGACCAAGTTCGCCCAGGCCCTCTACGAGGGGCGCGAGGAGGAGGCCGCGGCCGCCTACCCGCTGGCCCGGCTCGGCGTGCCCGCGGACATCGGCGGGGCCGCCGCCTTCCTGACCTCGCAGCAGTCCGACTGGATCACCGGTCAGACCCTCGTGGTGGACGGCGGAATCTTCCTCAATGCGGGCGTCGCCTGACAAAGCCCCGCCGAGGCCGTACCGGACCAACTTCGCCTAAGTGAAGTTCCCCGCGTACGTGACGTACATACGCATCAAGTGCCCCGCCGGAGTGCCTGGTTGGCCCGGCGGGGCACTGCGGTATGGTCTGCCGATCCATGGCATGGCCGATCGAGGAGCGCGCGCGTGTTCAACCGGATCAAGGGCCCCCGTCAGCTGGCGGCGATAACGTGCATATCGCTCCTCTCCGGATGCGGACTGATGTCCTCCGGAAGCTCCGGCGACACGGCGCCGATCGTCGTCGGGACCACCAGCGCGCCGAGCACCCTCGACCCGGCCGCGTCCTGGGACGGCTCCTGGGAGCTGTTCAGGAACGTCTACCAGACCCTCGTCAGCTTCCCCTCCGGCGCCTCCACGCCCACGCCGGACGCCGCCGAGAGCTGCGGGTTCACCGACACCTCCAACCGCGTCTACCACTGCAAGCTGCGCGACGGCATGGCGTTCTCGGACGGTGACAAGCTCGACGCGACGGCGGTCAAGTTCTCCATCGACCGCATCAGCAGGATCGACGTCAAGGGCGGCCCGAAGGGGCTCCTCGGCAGCCTGAAGTCGGTCGAGGTCAAGGGCGACCGGGACATCACCTTCCACCTGAACAAGCCCGACGCGACGTTCCCCTTCGTTCTCGCGACACCGGCGATGTCGATCGTGGACCCGGCCGAATACCCGGCCGACGCCGTCCGCGAGGACGGGAAGGTCAGCGGCTCCGGGCCCTACGCGCTCGGCGCGTACACCGAAGGCGACAAGGCCGAACTCGTAGAGAACACCCACTACAAGGGGTTCGCCGACCGCAAGAACAACGC
This sequence comes from Streptomyces antnestii, assembly GCF_004005495.1. GTDB lineage: Bacteria > Actinomycetota > Actinomycetes > Streptomycetales > Streptomycetaceae > Streptomyces > Streptomyces antnestii. Next base: position 308,713 of record NZ_RZYA01000007.1, on the reverse strand, counting down.
CGTCACTATCCGGTACTTCAAGGACTCGGCCTCGATGGTCGGCGCCCTGCGCGCGAAGAAGATCGACGCCACGTTCCGCGGTCTCGCCGCGTCGGACGTCGTCGGACTCCAGGGCAAGCAGGCCAAGGACGGCATCCAGCTCGTCGAGGGCGCCGGCATGGAGATCAGCTACCTGGTCTTCAACCCGAAGGACCCCTGGGCCCGCAAGTCCGCCGTCCGCAAGGCCGTCGCCCAGGTCGTCGACCGCGGGGCGATCGCGCACAAGGTCTACCAGGACACCGTCGAGCCGCTCTACTCGATGGTCCCGAGGGGACTGACCGGGCACACCACCGGCTTCTTCGACGACTACGGCGACCCGAGCACGGCCAAGGCGAGGACCATCCTCGCCCGGGCCGGCATCACCACACCCGTACCGCTCACCCTCTGGTACACCACCGACCGCTACGGGTCCGCGACCGGCGCCGAGTTCACCGAGCTGAAGCGCCAGCTGGACGCGTCCGGCCTGTTCCGGGTCACGGTCAAGGGGCGCCCCTGGAAGACGTTCGAGGCCGGGTACCGCAAGGGTGAGTACCCCGTCTTCGGGCGCGGCTGGTTCCCCGACTTCCCGGACGCGGAGAACTTCATCGCGCCCTTCGTCGGCAAGCAGAACGCGCTCGGTACGCCGTACACGTCCCCCGAGATCACCGACCAGCTGCTGCCGCAGTCGCGCCGCGAGAGCGATCGCGCCGCCGTCGTGGGCCAGTTCAGGCGAGCCCAGCAGATCCTCGTCGACGACGTCCGGCTGCTGCCGCTGTGGCAGGGCAAGCAGTACATCGCGGCCAGCGACGAGATCGCCGGCGGCGAGCGGGCCCTCGACCCGTCGACGATCATGATGATGTGGGAGCTGCACCGCAAGACCAGCTGGTAGGCGGGGCGCCGGGGCCCGTTGTCAGTGGCCGCGGGTAGGTTCTTGAGGTGTGAGACGGCCGTGCCCCGCACGGCCGTGAAGTGACCGTACCCCGGAGGTTGTTGACGTGACCGACACCGCGATGCTGCCCGAGTCCTGGCGCGGCGTCCTCGGCGAGGAGCTGCAGAAGCCCTACTTCAAGGAGCTCACCGAGTTCGTCGAGGAGGAGCGCGCGAAGGGTCCCGTCTACCCGCCGCGCGAGGAGGTCTTCGCGGCGCTCGACGCGACCCCGTACGACCGCGTCAAGGTCCTCGTCCTCGGCCAGGACCCGTACCACGGGGAGGGGCAGGGGCACGGTCTGTGCTTCTCCGTGCGGCCCGGCGTGAAGACGCCGCCCTCCCTGCGGAACATCTACAAGGAGATGAAGGAGGAGCTCGGCCACCCGGTCCCGGACAACGGCTACCTGATGCCGTGGGCCGAGCAGGGCGTCCTCCTGCTGAACGCGGTGCTCACGGTCCGGGCCGGCGAGGCCAACTCGCACAAGGGCAAGGGCTGGGAGAAGTTCACGGACGCGGTCATCCGCGCGGTGGCCGACCGGCCCGACCCGGCCGTGTTCGTCCTGTGGGGGAACTACGCGCAGAAGAAGCTCCCCCTGATCGACGAGGAGCGGCACATCGTCGTGAAGGGCGCGCACCCCTCGCCGCTCTCCGCGAAGAAGTTCTTCGGCTCGAAGCCCTTCACGCAGATCGACGAGGCGGTGGCGGCCCAGGGGCACACGCCGATCGACTGGCGCATCCCGGACCTCGGCTGACCACCCCCGACGCCCGCGCCTGACGGGGATTGTCAGCGGCTGCCTATAGCGTCGGAATCGTTATCGGTTTGGACGATCGGCGTACGAACGTGGAGGCCCTGTGGCTGAACAGCGGGAACAGGCGGCGGACGACGCCATGATGACCCGGATCGGACAAGTGGTCATGCTGCATCACGCCGGTGACCGCGAGGAGGCCAGGGGCCGGTATCTCGGCCTGTGGGCCGAGATCGGCGAGGACGGCGACCCGCTCCACCGGTGCACGCTGGCGCACTACATGGCGGACGCCCAGGACGATCCGAACGACGAACTGGCGTGGGACCTGCGGGCCCTGTCCGCCGCCGAGGGCCTGACGGAGAGTCGCCTTGCACGCCACGAGCAGTCGCTCGCGGTCCGCGCGCTCTATCCCTCACTGCATCTCAACCTGGCGGCGGACTACGTGAAGCTGGGCCGCCCCGAGGCGGCCCGCAGCCATCTCACGCGGGCGCGCGCCGTGGTGGGCGCGCTCTCCGACGACGGGTACGGGGACGGCGTCCGGGCCGCCATCGCCCGTCTGGAACAGAAGGTCGCGGGCATGCCGCCCGGAGGGGACGAGAGACCCGACCGCGGCGCGACCGGGGGCGATGCGCTGGGACCGCCCCGGCGGAGCTCCTAGCGCTCACCCGCCGCCGCCCGGTCACCGTCCCGTCGCTGTCCCACGTACTGCATCCCTCCTCCCTTGTCCCTCGTCATCGTCCATAGGTCTCCCGGCAGATGCGGGCCTCGGGGCTGTCCGGGTTCCACTTGCCGTACTGGTGGCCCAGCGCGCACACATCGCCCGGGGCGCCCGGTGCCGCGGGGGGAGCGGTGCGCGGGCGGCGCGGTTCGGGCGCCGCGGGGCGTGCCGCGTGGCCGGCGCCCGACCTGGCGGGTGCCTCGTGGCGCGGTGGCGGTGGCGGGTGGTGTGGCGGACGGGACGGCTCCGGTGCGGGCGGGGCCGACGAGCGAGGCGGCGGAGTCCGGCCCATCCTGTCCAGCGCCTCCCGCACGGGCGCCTGTACGACCTCGGGTTCCGCCCGCCCGTCGGGGCGGGGCGCCGCGGGCAGGGCGGGGGCGGCGGGGGACAGGGCCGGCGGCTCGGGCTGCCGCACGCTCACGCATCCGGCCACCGCGGCGGCCGTGGCCGCCATCGTGAGCAGGAGCGCTGCAGAGGTCGTCGATCGATGCACCCGCGCCACTCTGCTGTGTGCGGAGCGCCGTCGCGGGCCCGTCGGCCGATGATGCCCCGCACGGGTGACGTGCAGGTCAGAAGGCAGACGGGCCGAACAGCGCGCGCAGCCGCCGTATGCTGCCGGGACACAGCGAGTTTGACCGGACACGGCCGGCTCGAGGCGACAGGGAGAAGACGGACGTGAAGGTCGGCTGCATCGGACTCGGAGACATTGCGCAGAAGGCGTATCTGCCGGTGCTCACCACCCAGCCCGGGGTCGAGCTGCACCTGCAGACCCGCACGCCCGCGACGCTCCAGCGGGTCGGCGACGCGCACCACATCCCCGCCGCGCACCGGCACGCGGACCTCGACGCGCTGCTCGCGCAGGGACTCGACGCGGCCTTCGTGCACGCGGCGACCGTGGCCCACCCCGAGATCGTGGCGCGGCTGCTCGAAGCGGGCGTCGCCACCTACGTCGACAAGCCGCTCGCCTACGAACTCGCCGACTCGCAGCGCCTCGTACGGCTCGCCGAGGAGCGGGGCGTCAGCCTCACCGTCGGCTTCAACCGGCGTTACGCCCCCGGCTACACCCAGTGCGCCGACCACCCCCGCGAGCTGATCCTGATGCAGAAGAACCGGATCGGGCTGCCCGAGGACCCGCGCACACTCGTTCTCGACGACTTCATCCACGTCGTGGACACTCTGCGCTATCTCGCGCCGGGGCCGATCGACGACGTGACGGTCCGCGCCCGCGTCGAGGACGGCCTGCTGCACCACGTGGTGCTGCAGCTCGGTGGGGCCGGGTTCACCGCGATCGGCGTCATGAACCGGCTCAGCGGCTCGACCGAGGAGATCCTCGAGGTGTCAGGACAGGACACCAAGCGCCAGGTCGTCAATCTCGCCGAGGTCATCGACCACAAGGGTCAGCCGACGGTGCGCCGCCGCGGCGACTGGGTGCCGGTGGCACGCCAGCGCGGCATCGAGCAGCTGGTCACCGCCTTCCTCGACGCCGTCCGCGCCGGAAAGGTCCTCAGCGCCAGGGACGCTCTGGAGACTCATGTGCTGTGCGAACAGGTCGTACGAGAGGTGCAGCGGTTCGCCGCCTGAACATGCGGACGGCCTCGGCCGTGGCGAGGACGAAGAGCGTCAGGACGGCCGCGTGCACCGGCCAGGCCCCGAACCGCACGTACAGCGTCGTCCCCCGCGCCGTCGGCACCTCGTAGACGTGGGCCGTGCTCGCCGAGGTGCCGAGCCACGGACCGACCCGGGACCCGTCCGGGCCGTACACCGCCGAGACCCCGGTCAGCGTCGCGTGCACCACCGGGCGCCCGGTCTCCGCGGCCCGCAGAGCCGCGAGCGACGCGTGCTGCTGCGGCGCCCAGCTGTGCTGGAACGTCGACGTCGAGGACTGCGCGAGCAGCACCTGCGCCCCGTCGCGCGTCAGGTTCCGCGTCATGTCGGGGAACGCCGTCTCGAAGCAGACGAGCGGGCCGATCCGCAGGCCGTGCTCCCGTGCGGACGGCAGGTTCATCACGACCTGGCGCGTGCCCCTGATCCGGTCCTCGCCGGCCGCCTTGCCGACCGCGGTGGCCCAGCCGAACAGGGGGCGCGCCGGGATGTACTCGCCGAACGGGACGAGCCGCATCTTGTCGTAGCGCTGACCCGTGAGACCGTTCGGGCCCACGAGGACCGAACTCTTGTAGATGCCCTGGGGGCCGGTGGGGGAGGCGCGGCGCGCGTCCACGTTCACCAGGATGTCCGCGCCCACCGCGCGCGAGAGCGCCGCGATCCGGCGCGTCAGGTCCGGCCGCGCGCCCAGGTCGAAGCCGACACTGCTCTCGCCCCAGACCACCAGGTCGACGTGCTGCCCGGCCAGGTCACGCGTCAGGGCCTCCTCGCGGGCGAGGCGCTTGTAGACGCTCGCGGTGCCGCCTATGGGCCCCGGCTGGACGACGGCGACCCGTACCCGGCCGGTCGGGTCGGGGCGCGGTGCCCAGGCCCACGACGCCGTCGTCACCGTCGCGGTCACCAGGAGTCCCGCCACGGCGGGCGTACGGGCGTCACGTGCCACGACGAGGATCGTGACGGCGGTGTTCACCGCCACGACGAGCGCGCTGACCAGCCACACCCCTCCCACCGACGCCACGCGCAGGGCGGGCTCCACCTGCCACTGGCTCGACCCGAGAAGCCCCCACGGGCCGCCGAGCCCCTGCCAGGACCTGACGAGTTCGACCATCAGCCAGGCGGACGGAATCACCACGAGGGCGGCCGCCGCCTTCCCGCGCGAGGGTGTGTCGCCGAGCAGCCACCGCAGGAGCCGGCCCCACGGCGCCCACAGCAGCCCGAGCAGTGCCGCGATCACGATCGTGAACACATGCAGGCTCGGCAGCAGCCAGTGGTGCACGGCCAGCATGAACCCGAGCCCGCCGAGCCAGCCGTCGAGCGTCGCGCGGCGCAGTGTGGGGGCCGAGCGGGCGAGCAGCATCCACGGGACCAGCGCGACATACGCCAGCCACCACAGCGAGGGCGCGGGGAACGCGAGGGCGGGCAGGGCGCCCGCGCACACGGCGGCCGCGCCACGCCACCACGGGGACGCCGCGAGACGGGCGACGGTGGCGGGCGGCGCCCCTGGGTGCGGACCCCTCGTACCCCACGTACTCCACGAGGACGGGGTCGCGGACACCGGGCGGGCCGGCGCAGGGTGCGCGGAGCGCGACCGTCCGTTCCCGCCCGACCCGTCCATGCGCCGCCTCCCTCGTCGTCCGACGCCCGGTACGTGTCTTCAGTGTGCGCTTCGCGGACGATCTCTGACAGTGGGCGTCGGGGCGACCCCTGGTCAGGCCGCGCCGGCCCGCGCGGCGCCCCCGGTGCGGCGCCACTTCTCGTGCACCGTCACCCCGCGCAGCCGCCAGCCCGAGTACGTCCGCACCAGGGCGAAGGCGTACCGGCCGCCGCAGACGAAGTCGGGCGCACCGGAGGCGTCCCCCTCGCCCCCGCCCGCGAACCGCATCGGGTTGATGTAGTCGGCCTGTACTCCGGCCGTGTCACCGGTGTCGTTGTCGTGGCGGCCGAAGCGGAGGCGCCGGTTGACGATCAGGTGCTGGCGCATGGGGAACAGCTCCATCGTGCGGGCCAGCCACTCGGCGATCTCGGCCGCGCCCCCCTCGATGCCCCCGGCCGCCCGGTAGTCGGCGCGCCCGTCCGGGCTGAAGAGCCCGCGGTACGCCGTCCAGTCCCCGTCGTCCACGGACACCGCGTAGTCGGTGATCAGCTCCTCGATGGCTAGCCGGTCCATCACGGTGGCGAGTTCTACGCGCTGGGTCATGCCGGTCAGTGTTGGGCACGGGGACCGCGGATCCAAGAGGCGCGACAGGGGAGAGGGGCGCGGCGTCCGCCGTTGATACCTTCTGGGCATGTCCCGAGCGAGCACCCCGCACCCCGGTCCTGTCACCGCCGACGACGTCGCGCACGCCGTCCGGCTCTCGGTCGCCGTCCTGGGCGGGGCGCCGGACGCCGACTGGGGCGTCAGGGCCGGTTCGCTGGACTGGGACTGCTGGGAGACCGCCGAGCACCTGGCCGACGACCTGTTCGCGTACGCGGCCCAACTCGGCCCGGCCAGGCCGCCGTTGGACACCGAGGTGCCGTTCGACTGGACGCGCCGCAGGCCGGGCGGCCCCGCGAACGTCGTCTTCGCGCGCCGCGAGGCCGGTCCCGCGGGTCTGCTCCAGGTGCTCGACGCGAGCGGGGCCCTGCTCGTCGCGATGGTGCGTACGACGCCGCAGGACACTCGCGCCCACCACGTGTTCGGCCTCTCGGACCCCGCGGGCTTCGCCGCGATGGGCGTCGTGGAGACCCTCGTCCACACACAGGACATCGCCGAGGGCCTCGGCCTGCGCTGGACCCCGCCGGACGCCCTCTGCGCCCGGGCCCTCGCCCGCCTGTTCCCCGACGCACCGCGGGACGGCGCCCCCTGGCGTACGTTGCTGTGGGCGACGGGGCGCGGCGAGCTGCCCGGCAGGGAACGGCTCACGTCGTGGCGCTGGAACGCCGAAGCCGGCTGAACCGGCGCGGGACCGCGGGGACGTCAGGCCGCTTCGACGACGACCTCGGTACGGACCGCGTCCGCCCACTCGGTGACCAGCCGCGCGTACTGTGCGCGCTGATCGGCGGAGAGTCGGCCGCCCGCGCGCAGCCACAACCCGCGGATCTGCTCGTTGACTTCGTCGGCAGACCGCACGGAACCCGAACACTCAAGCGGCGGCATGCGGCAAGGCTAGGGCGAGTCACGCCCGCTGGGAACCCTCAGCGACCGAACATATTCGCCAAGTGATCGAGAACACCGGTGAGTTGGGTCAGCCCGTGGACTGTCCGGCGTGCGGGCTCAGCACGCCCGCCGTCACCAGTGCGATCAGCACGATGCCGAGCAGGATCCGGTAGTAGACGAACGGCATGAAGCTCTTGCTGGAGATGAACTTCATGAACCAAGCGATGACGGCGTAGCCGACGCCGAAGGCGATGATCGTCGCGAGGATGACGGGACCCCACGTGACGTGGCCGTCCTGCCCGGCGTCCTTGAGCTCGAAGACCCCGGAGGCGAGGACCGCGGGGATCGCGAGGAGGAACGAGTAGCGGGCCGCGGCCTCACGCGTGTACCCCATGAGCAGGCCGCCGCTGATGGTGGCGCCGGAGCGGGAGACTCCGGGGATCAGGGCCATGGCCTGGCAGATTCCGTAGATCAGGCCGTCCTTCACGCTCAGTTCCTGGAGGCTCTTGCGCTCCCGGACCGCGCGGTGCCGGCCCCCGGTCTCGTCGCGGGCGGCCAGACGGTCGGCGACGCCGAGGACGACGCCCATCACGATGAGGGTCGTCGCGGTCAGCCGCAGATCGCGGAACGGGCCCTCGATCTGGTCCTTGAACGCGACGCCGAGCACGCCGATGGGTATGGAGCCCACGATCACGAGCCAGCCCATCTGCGCGTCGTGGTCGCCGCGCAGGGCCTTGTTCGTGAGAGACCGGAACCAGGCGGAGATGATCCGCGCGATGTCCTTGCGGAAGTAGATCACCACCGCCGTCTCCGTGCCGAGCTGGGTGATCGCCGTGAAGGCGGCTCCCGGGTCGTGCCAGCCGGCGAAGACGGCGGTCAGCCGCAGATGCGCGCTCGACGAGATGGGAAGGAACTCGGTCAGCCCCTGGACGAGTCCGAGGATGAATGATTCGAACCAAGACATGAAGTTACGCGATCCAAGTGCTGACGTGAGCTGACCGGAGAAGCGGCACGGGGGTGAAGGGGTGCCGCAGTGGGGCAGCGTAGCGCCCTTGGGTGAAGAGAAGACGACAGGGTCTCCTCGTCAGGTGCACATCATCCGGAACGCGCTCTAGGCCGCCGCCGGCCCCGCCGTCGTCCAGCCCGGGGCCTGCGGGTGGGCGCTCAGGTCCTCGTGGTGGACGGGGTCGCCGCACGCGGAGCAGGTCACGACCGGGACCAGTTCGTTGCCGCAGGTGTGCTCGATCACCATCGGGCGGTCGTCGTCGGCGCGCAGATGGCGGTCGCCCCACGCCATGAGGGTCATGAGGACCGGCTCCAGTTCGAGGCCGGCCGTGGTGGGCCGGTACTCGAAGCGCTGCGGGCGCTCCTGGTAGGCGACCTTCCGCAGGATCCCGGCGTCGACGAGGCGGCGCAGGCGCGTCGCCAGGATGTCGCGCGGGGCGCCGATGTTGCGCACCAGCTGGTCGAAGCGTCCGTTGCCGAGACACACCTCACGCAGGACCAGGAGGGAGTACTTCTCGCCCACCACGGCCAGGGTGTCGGCGATCGAGCAGGGGCGCGGGTCCTTGGCAGCGGGCATGCGCACCAGTGTAGGGGAGGGTTTGCTTTTCCAACCGACGGAGCTATGGTGAGTCCAGTTTTCCTACTCACCGGTAATCGCTCACTCGTCATCGGCGCCGGGTACCGACCCGACGGCCAAGGAGGCCCGCACCATGCGTGACGCAGTCATCGTCGAAGCCGTACGCACCCCCGTAGGCAAGGGAAAGCCGAACGGGACACTCGCGCACGTCCACCCCGTCGAGCTCCTCGCCCACACCCTGCGCAGCCTCGTCGAGCGCGCCGGCATCGACCCCGCCGAGGTCGACGACGTCATCGGCGGAACCGTCGACCAGGTCGCCGAACAGGCCATGAACACCACCCGCTACGCCGTCCTGTCGGCGGGCTTCCCCGAATCCGTGCCCGCCACGACCGTCGACCGCCAGTGCGGCTCCTCCCAGCAGGCCGTGCACTTCGCCGCGCAGGGCGTCATCTCCGGCGCCTACGACATGGCGATCGCCGGCGGCGTGGAGTCCATGAGCCGCGTACCGATGTGGTCGAACGTGCCCGCGGGCGCCGACCCGTTCGGGCCCGGCGTCGCCGCGCGCTACCCCGACGGGCTCGTCCCGCAGGGCATCAGCGCCGAGCTGATCGCCGCGAAGTGGTCCCTCACGCGCGAGCGCATGGACGCGTACGCCGTCGACTCGCACCGCAAGGCCGCCGAAGCCTGGGCGGGCGGGCTCTTCGACGCCGAGGTCGCACCCCTCGAAGGCGCCACCCGCGACGAGTCCGTGCGTCCCGGCACCACCGCCGAGATCCTCGCCGGCCTCAAGCCCGCCTACTACGACCCGGCCTTCGGCGAACGCTTCCCGCAGATCGACTGGTCGGTGACCGCGGGCAACGCCAGCCCCGTCAACGACGGCGCCTCCGCCGTCCTCATCACCACGAGCGAGAACGCGGCCCGCCTCGGCCTGCGCCCCCTCGCCCGCCTGCACAGCTTCGCCGTCACCGGCTCCGACCCGCTCCTCATGCTCACCGGTGTCGTCCCCGCCACCGAGAAAGTGCTGCGCAGGGCCGGTCTCGACCTCGGCGACATCGACCTGTTCGAGGTCAACGAGGCGTTCGCGGCCGTCGTCCTCGCCTGGCTCCAGGAGACCGGCGCGGACCCGGCGAAGCTGAACGTGCACGGCGGCGCCATCGCGCTCGGCCACCCGCTCGGCGCGAGCGGCACCCGCCTGATGACCACCCTCGTCCACGCGATGCGGGCCCGGGGCGCGCGCTACGCACTCCAGACGATGTGCGAGGCGGGCGGACTCGCCAACGCGACGATCCTCGAAGCGCTCTGAGCGACCGGGGGTACGTCAGCCGCGCAGGTGGTGACGCTTGCACCACGCGACCACCGCGGCCCCGACCCCCGTCACCGCGATGAACCCCATCGCGACCAGGAACGCGGGAGACGTCGGCGTCGAGGCCCTGGCCCCGGCGACGACGTACGCCGCCGTGTTGGGGACGGAACCGACCGCCGTGGCCAGCAGGAACGGCACCCAGCCCATCCGGGAGACAGCGGCGCAGTAGTTCGCCGCCCAGAACGGCACCCCGGGAAACAGCCGCGCCGCCAGCATCGACCGGAACCCGTGCCGGCTGAGCTGCCCGTCGGCCGCCTTCAGCCAGCGCCCCCTGAGCAGCGGCCGCAGCGCGTCCTGCCCGAGCAGCCGCCCGAGCCCGAACGCGATGCCCGCGCCCAGGACCGTCCCGCCCAGAGAGCTCACCGTGCCGAGCGGGGAACCGAACAGCGCGCCCGCCGCGAGATTCAGCAGCGGCCGCGGGACGAAGGCCACCGTGCACAGTGCGTACGCGACGCCGAACAGGACGACCGCCGCGACGCCGCTCAGCTGGGGCGGCCAGCCGTCCGCGAGGAGGCGCTGGGGCTGGAGCAGCAGCACGGTCACCCCGCCCGCGGCGAGCAGCGCCACCAGCAGGGAAAGCCGTGCCCACGGGGAGAGGAGAGCCCTGGTGCAGCGCACGGAGAGGGCCGTCGGCCGGGCGGCGGCGAGTCCGGCAGGACGGGTCGCGACGGTGTCGGGCATCCGGGGAGACTAACCGACCATCGCGTAAGTTCGCCGTAGGGTGCGTCGCACGAGCGTCACGGTGCCGTGCGGCGCGACCGCCTCGCGCCCCTGTCCGTTCGCGAGGCCCTGTCCGTACGCGAGGCCCTGAAGAACATCGGGCCCTGAACTCCCGTACGCCCCGAGCGAGTACGGGCCACCCCGGGACCTGCGGAAAACCATTCGACGCCCCACGCTCCGTAGGCAATGATCGGCGTCATGTTCCGGTACGCCTTCCCCGCAGCCACGTCCGCAGTCGCGGACGCTGCGAAGGCTGCCGCCTTCCTGGCCGCCGCAGTCGACGGCGCCCGAAGCTGACCCTCTCCGGACATTCCGGCGGACCCCGCAGGGGGAGGGTCGGCAGGCTCCCGGGGGTCCCACTCAGCTTCGAGCTCAAGGAACGAGCCATGCCCAAGACGGCATACGTGCGGACCAAGCCGCACCTCAACATCGGCACCATGGGACACGTCGACCACGGCAAGACCACCCTCACCGCCGCCATCACCAAGGTCCTCGCCGGGCGCGGCGCCGGCACGTTCGTGCCCTTCGACCGCATCGACCGCGCCCCGGAGGAGGCCGCCCGCGGCATCACCATCAACATCGCGCACGTCGAGTACGAGACCGACACCCGCCACTACGCGCACGTCGACATGCCCGGCCACGCCGACTACGTCAAGAACATGGTCACCGGGGCCGCGCAGCTCGACGGGGCGATCCTCGTCGTCTCCGCGCTCGACGGGATCATGCCGCAGACCGCCGAGCACGTCCTGCTCGCCCGGCAGGTCGGCGTCGACCACATCGTCGTAGCCCTCAACAAGGCGGACGCCGGGGACGAGGAGCTCACCGACCTCGTCGAGCTGGAGGTCCGCGAGCTGCTGTCCGCGCACGGGTACGGCGGCGACTCCGTCCCCGTGGTGCGGGTCTCCGGGCTCAAGGCCCTGGAGGGCGACCCCCGTTGGACGGGGGCGATCGACGCGCTGCTCGACGCCGTGGACACGTATGTGCCCATGCCCGAGCGGTACGTGGACGCGCCGTTCCTGCTGCCCGTGGAGAACGTGCTGACCATCACCGGCCGCGGCACGGTCGTCACCGGAGCCGTCGAGCGCGGCCGGGTGCGGGTCGGCGACAAGGTCGAGGTGTTCGGAGCCGACGTCGACACGGTCGTCACGGGCCTGGAGACCTTCGGCAAGCCCATGGACGAGGCGCAGGCCGGGGACAACGTGGCGCTGCTGCTGCGCGGCGTCCCCCGCGACGCGGTCCGCCGCGGCGACGTCGTCGCGGCGCCGGGCAGCGTCAGCCCGAGCCGCCGCTTCACGGCCCAGGTGTACGTCCTGTCGGCGGCCGAGGGCGGCCGCACGACACCGGTCGCGACCGGCTACCGGCCGCAGTTCTACCTGCGGACGGCGGACGTCGTCGGGGACGTCGACCTCGGCGAGGCCGCCGTCGCCCGGCCCGGTGACACCGTCACCATGACGGTCGAGCTCGGCCGCGACATGCCCCTGGAGGCGGGCCTCGGCTTCGCGATCCGCGAGGGCGGGCGCACCGTCGGCGCGGGCACCGTCAGCTCCGTCGGCTGAGCGGATGACCAGAGCTGCCCGCCTCCCGCACCCCGCGGGAGGCGGGCAGCCGCACGTCCGCCACACTGGCGCCGGGCAGCGGAGAGCGGAGGTCTCACGTGACGGGCAGGGCACTCGTGCTCGGGGGCGGCGGCCTCTCGGGCATCGGCTGGACGGCGGGCATCCTGTACGGGCTCGCCGAGGCCGGCGTCGGCCTGTGGGACGCCGACACCGTGATCGGCACCTCCGCGGGCGCCGTCGTCGGGGCACAACTCACGTCGGGCCTACTCACTCCCGAAGGGCTGTACGAGCGTCAACTCGCCGCGCCCCACGGGGAGATCCCCGGTCACCTCAGCCCCGCCGGCACCTTCCGCCACGCCCGCGCCGCGCTCTCCGCCCGTACTCCGGAGGACTTCGGCCGCACGATGGGGCACATCGCGCTCGCCGCGGACACCCCGGACGAGGCGACGCGGCGCGCGGTTATCGAGGGGCGCCTCGTGTCGCACGACTGGCCCGGGCGGCCGCTCCTGGTGACCGCCGTGCGCGCGACGACGGGGGAGTTCCGCGTCTTCGACCGGGACAGCGGCGTCGGCCTGGTCGACGCCGTCGCCGCCAGCTGCGCCGTGCCGGGCGTCTGGCCGCCGGTCACGATCGGGGACGGCCGCTGGATCGACGGAGGCGTCCGCTCCCCGGCCAACGCGCAGCTCGCCGAGGGATACGACCGTGTGGTCGTCGTCGCCCCGGTCGCCACGGGCGGCGGCGCACTCGCATCGGCCCGCTCCCAGGCCGAACGCCTCAGCGCGAGCGGGGCGAGGGTCGCCCTCGTCACCCCCGACCGCACCACCAGAAAGGCGATGGGCCACAACAGCCTGGACCCGTCCTACCGCGCGCCGGCCGCCCGCGCGGGACGGGAACAGGCGGCGGCCCACGCGGCGGAGGTGGCGAGGGTGTGGGGCCGGCTGAGTAAAGGGCGCCGCCGGTGACTGGGGTGGCGTCCCCCGAGCACGGACGCCCGGATCGCGGGGGCAACCGCGTGTGGGCAGAGGGAGAGCGCTGAGCGGCGCCCGCACACCCGGGCGCCCGGCACAATGGACGCGTGGACGAGCCGATACCCGTGACGAGGACCGTCGATCACGGAACCGCCAAGCTGATGCCCGACGTGGACCGGCGCAGGGCCTGGCTGCTCACGGTCGACGGCGCCCCGCAGTCGTACGTCGATCTGGACGCGCCGGACCATCTCGAGTTCGAGTACGCGCGCAGGCTCGGCCATGTCCTCGACTGCGTGGCCGAGCCCGGGCGGCCCCTCGGCGCGCTGCATCTCGGCGGCGGCGCGCTCACCCTGCCCCGCTATGTGGCGGCGACCCGGCCCGGTTCACGCCAGGACGTCGTCGAGGCGGACCGCGCGCTGCTCGCCCTGGTCGCCGAACACCTTCCGGTCCCGGACGGCGCGGGTATCTCCGTACACGGCGCCGACGCCCGCGCCTGGCTGGAGTCGGCCGACGCGGACAGCGCCGACGTGCTCGTGGCGGACGTCTTCGGCGGATCCAGGGTCCCGGCCCACCTGACCACGGAGGCCTACGCCCGCGCGGCGGACCGGGTCCTGCGCCCCACCGGTGTCTACGCGGCGAACCTCGCCGACGGCGCCCCGTTCGCGTTCCTGCGCTCCCAACTCGCCACGTTCTCCGCGGTGTTCGAGCACCTGGCCCTGATCGCGGAGCCCGCCGTGCTGCGGGGCAGGCGCTTCGGGAACACGGTGCTCGTCGCCTCGCACGAGGAGTTCGACACCGAGGCACTGGCCCGGCGCGCCGCGGCCGACGTGTTTCCCGCCCGCGTCGAGCACGGCGCCGCGCTGCGCCGCTTCATCGGCGACGCGAAGCCCGTGGGGGACGAGGACGCCGTGCCGTCACCCGAGCCGCCCGGCGGATCGTTCGGCATCGGCTGAGACGGGCTCCGGCACGGACGCCTTCCCGGCGTCGGCCGGCCGGCGCGTCAGGCGTCGTACGTCCGGTACGAGGAGGACCGCCGCGGTCGACACGGCGACCAGCGCGGCGCACCCCCACAGCGAGGGCGCCCGGCCGAAGGCCGCCTCCGCGGGTCCCGCGAGCGCGGTGGCGACAGGCACCATCGCCACGGAGCCGAACCAGTCGTAGGCGGAGACCCGCGACAGTTTCTCCTCCGGGATCTCCTGGTGCAGCGCGCAACACCTGAGTGAATGTAGCCGCCTCCCACGCTGTTTTGGTCTTCGCTCAGCTGGGGTGCTCATCGCGTGATTCAGCCCGCCCCTTCCCTGGCAACCTGATGCTCCGCTGCCTCAGCCGTAGGTGCTGCGCCAGAGCGTTTGTCAGCCTCGGCACGCAGGTTGCGCACCTGTGGCGCGAGGAGGGCGGTCATGGTCGCCAGGACGACCAGGGATGCACAGCCGGCCAAGGCTCGGCCGGTGCCCACGGCAGCGGCGATGGGTCCGGCGATCAGCAGTCCGAGCGGGGCGAAAGCCAGGGAACCGCGCAGCGAACATGGCTGTGACGATCAGCCATACGGGAGCTTCAGAGCTGAGCAGAGCGATCGGTACGGCGGCCGGATTGGGACGGTTCACCCGCACACGGGCGGCGAGTCCCGCGCCAACGATGGCGCCCAGGGCCTGAGCTGCCACGATGACTGACCATGCCCGTGCCCGGCCAAGATGCTGCGCGGCCGTCAGCGGGGCCAGGACACCGACGTTGGCATTGAGCAACGACCACCGCGTATTGAGCGACGACGGCCCATGACCACTGCCGGGAAGCGAACCTGCGCCAACCCTCGCGCAGGTCGGCCCAGCCCGACGCTCTCTTGCGCGGCCGTGCGACCACCCCAGGCGAGGGAGCCATTGGTGCCCACCCGCAACAGCCCGTTGGCCTGTTGCCAGCGGCCTGCGGACACGACCGGTGACGCAAGGCCGTCCAATGAGACGGTCACCTTCGTCGACGGTCTCTGACGCCGCCCCTCCTCGGTCGAATGAGGCGCATGTTGCCGCACCCGCATGGTGCCCGATATGCCATATTTGCCCGCATAATCTCAGCGAAAGGCACCTTATGAAGATCGCAGTCATCGGCGGTACCGGGCTGATCGGATCGCAGGTCGTCACAGACCTGAATGCCGCCGGGCACGAGGCGGTACCCCACTCGAAGTCCACCGGGGTCGATGTCATCAGCGGCCAGGGACTGGACGAGGCGGTAGCGGGAGCCGACGTCGTCGTCAACCTGACGAACTCCCCGACCTTCGACGAAGCCTCCCCGGTCTTCTTCCAGACCTCGATGGACAACCTCCTGGCCGCGGCCCACAAGGGCGGCGTCGGTCACTTCGTCATTCTCTCGATCGTCGGGGCGGACCAGGTGCCGGAGCTGGACTACTACAAGGCCAAGGTGCTCCAGGAGCAGATCCTCGCGGCCGGGCCGGTCCCCTACTCGATCGTCCGGGCGACGCAGTTCATGGAGTTCATGGACGCCGTCATGTCCTGGACCGCCGACGGCGACACTGTCCGGTTGCCCGCCACGCCGATCCAGCCGATCGCCGCCAAGGACGTGGCCAACGCGGTGGCACAGGTCGCCGCAGGCGCCCCGTTGAACAGCATTCACAACATCGCCGGCCCCGAGATCTTCTCCCTGGACGAGCTGGGCCGCATCACCCTGTCGCACAAGGGCGACAACCGCACGGTCGTCACCGACCCCACCGCCGGCATGTTCGCCGCCGTCAAGGGCGACGTCCTCACCGACGAGCACGCCCACCTCGCCCCCACCCGCTACACCGACTGGCTCTCCTGACCCGCTCGCACCCTCTGAGGTACGCAGACCGCAAAGAGCCACCCCGTCGCCCACCTCGCCAACCGCCCGCCTCGCGCGCCGCCGGGCTCGACGCCTTCCGTATCGGCGGTGCGGCGCGGCTCTCGGGTGGGACTTGCCGTTCGACGTCGCATCTTTCGACCGCAGGTGCACAGCGTTTGGCGCGCCGGTACCAGTGGGCGGACTGGGCTTTCCGTTTTTCTGACCACGAGTGGTCAAACGGAACAGATGAGGGAGGTAGATGATCCTGGACGTCTATGAGGCGGTCACGAGCCGACGAGCGGTTCGCGGATTCACCAGCCGGCAAGTACCGAGGGCAGTGCTGGAGCGCGTGCTCTCCGCCGCGGCCCGGGCGCCGTCCGGATCGAACCTCCAGCCGTGGCGTACCTACGTGCTGATCGGCCGGCCGCTGGCCGAGCTCAAGAGGCGCGCCGGCGAGCGCGTGGCCGCAGGCGACCCCTGGGACGAGCGGGAGTACGAGATGTACCCGGCCGCGCCGAAGTCCCCGTACCACGAGCGCCGATCCGCCTTCGGCCATGAGCGCTACAGCGCACTCGGCGTCGGGCGTGAGGACTGGGAGGCGCGCCAGCGGTCCGCTTCGGCGAACTGGGACTGTTTCGGGCGCCCGCCGCCCTGTTCTGCCTTATCGACCGCGGCCTGGGACGGCCGCAATGGTCCGACGTCGGCATGTATCTGCAGACCGTCATCTGAACGTCGCAGCGAGGCTCGAGGAACGAGCGCAACGCCCCCGCCACGGCGAACGCCACCGCGTCCACGGCGAGCACCCAGCCGGGTCCGATCGCCGCGACCATCGCCCCGCCGAGCGCCGCACCGCCCACGGCCGCGCCGGACATCGCCATCCGGAACAGGGCGAACGCACGGCTCGCCTGCTCCCCGGTGACCGACGACATCAGCATGCCCTCGGCCGCCGGGTTGAAGAAGGCCTGCCCGGTGCCGCCCAGCGCGCTGAGCAGCATCATCTGCCACAGGCTCGGTTCCCCGGTCAGGACGAGCAGCGCGAAGGCGCCCTGCGAGAGGAAGTTGAGGGCGTTCGCCGCGACCATCACATGGTGGCGCGGCAGCCGGTCGGCGACGGCTCCGCCGACAAGCAGGAACAGGACGAGGGTCAGGGTGCGCGAGGCGGCCACGAGCCCGACGTCCCCACCGTCACCGCCCGCGTCCAGGACCGCGAACGCGGACGCGATCAACGCCCCGTGACTGCCGAGCGTCGTCACGAACGCGGCCCCGGCGAGCAGGCCGTAGTTGCGCCCGGCCCAGGCGGGTCTGCGGGGGCGGAGCGGGGATCGGGAGGGGGCGGGGGAGGTCACTGAGGGCTGTCGCCGCAGCGGGCACGACTTGCCAATCGGATTGTTTCCGGTCGGATTGTTTCCGGCGGAGCGGAGACCGCCCGCGCCGGCCGCTGCGGCGATCACGGCTCAGCCCGTGCTCGGGTCTCCCTGGAGGCGTACGGTCTTCAGGATCTTCTGCACCGTGGCGTCGGGGACCTCGTCCTTCACGCCCTTGGCGCCGTAGAACGTCCAGGAGACGAAGTCGCCCTGGGAGTTCTTGAAGGCGAACACGGTGGCCTTGCCCTCCGAGTCGCACTTGCCGGTCTTCGGCACACCGGACGAGTACGTCGTCGCAACGCTGCCCTTGACGCCCGAGTCCGTCGTGAAGTCCTTCGGCTTACCGATCTTGAGGAGCTTCTTCGACGAGTTCTTCTGGTCCGTGTAGCCGCCGAACACCCACCACGCCGAGTCGTTGCGCGCGATGCCCTGGGTGTCCTTGGCGCCGTTCTGCCCCTTCGTGCCGGCGGCGGCGAGGGCGGTGTCGTCGGTCGTCCCGTCCTTGTCGTCGTCGGACGTGCACCACTTTTCCTTGAGGAAGGCGGGCGCCGACATCGTGATGAGGGGCTTCATACCGTCGTCGTTCTTGTCGTCGAAGCCGGTGATCACGCCGTCCGACTTGAGTACCCAGTCCGCCGGAACGTCGAACGCGGTCCCGTACTTGGGGTTCACCACGACCTGCCAGCCGGGGATGGTCGCCTTCGGTGCGTTCGCCGGGTCGCGGGGGTTGTCGTTCCCGCTCGCGGTGGGGCTGGGGTCCTTGGGCGCTGCCTTCGTGGGGGAATGGGACGGCTTGGAGTCCGCCTTGTCCTCCTTGTCGCCCCCGAGGACCAGGAAGCCGGTCACGCCGGCGGCGACCACGACAGCCGCGGCGGCGACGATCGCGGTGATCTTCGTCTTGTTGCCGCCGCCGTTGCCGCTCGGCGGCTGGGGCGCGCCGAGCGGGACGGTGGGAGCGCCCCACTGTCCGGGCGGCTGCTGCCCGGGCTGTTGCTGGTACGGATTGGGCTGCTGGTAGCCCGGCTGCTGATAGGGGTTGGGCTGCTGGTACCCCGGCTGCTGGTACGGGTTCTGGTCCTGCGGGTTCTGCTCGCCCCCGGGCGGCTGCTGTCCTGGCCACATGGCGCACAACAATAGAGGTCCACGCGGGCGCCGGCACCGTCGCCCCGTACCGGACGTGCAACGGTTCGCCGGTGCCCCGTGGCCCGGACCGCGTCTCAGGAGTCGCTGACGTCCACGAGTCGCACGGTGCTGACGATCTTTCGGACGGTCGCGTCGGGCACCTCGTCCTTGACGCCCTTCACCCCGAAGAACGACCAGGACGCGAAGTCGCCCTCGGCGTCCTTGAACGCGAACACGGCTGACTTGCCGTCGGAGGAGCACTTGCCGTGCTTCTTCTCCTTCACGCCCGTGGAGGACGCGGTCACCAGGCTGCCGGTGAGGCCGGACGCGGTGGTGAAGGACTCGGCCGGCTTCGTGGTGATGTTCTTGCGGTCGGGCTGTGTGAAGCCGCCGTAGACCCACGTCGTGGCGTCCTTCGTGGCGGCGTCCTCGGTGCTGGTGGCCCCGTTGTTGCCCCGCGAACCGGTCGCGCCGAGCGAGAACTCCTCCTCGTTGCCGTCCTTGTCGTCGTCGGCGACGCACCACTTCTCTTCGAGGAACGCCGGATTGCTCATGGCGATGAGCGGCTTCTCCTCTGGATCCCCGTCCTTGGATACCCAGTTGACCCAGCCGTTCGACTTCACCTGCCAGGCCGGCGGCACGTCGAAGGCCAGGCCGTGGTCGGCGTTCACCACGGTCCGCCAGCCCGCGACGGTGGGCTCGACGGCGCCCCCCGCGCGCGGGTTCCCGGTCGGGCCCGACGGCGCAGCCGAGGACTTCGTGGGACCGGGGCCGGCGTTGTCGTCCTTCTTGTCCTTGCCGTCCAGGACGAGGAACCCGGTGACAGCGGACGCGACGACGACGGCGGCCGCGGCCACGACCGCGATCAGTGCCGTGCGGCGGCGCTTCGGGGGCTCGGGCGGCGCCGCGGCCGAACTCGCGGGCATCGTCGGCGCGTTCCAGATCTGCTGCCCGGAAGGCTGCTGGTACGGATTCGGCTGCTGCGGTGGGTTCGGCTGTGGGTTCGGCTGACGGTACGGATTCGGTACGCGGCCCTGCGGGTTCTGTTCGCCCCTGGGACCCTGCTCTCCTGGCCACATGCGGAGCAACGATAGGGCCCGCGTCGGAACGAGGATGGCCAAGGTCGCTACTCGTGGGTAACATCACGGGCCATGAGCGCAGACCAGATGTCGATCGGCGAGATGCTCGCCGCCACCGTCCCGATGGCCCGGACCCTGAACCTCGAATTCGTCGAGACCACGGCCGAGAAGGCCGTCGTGGCCCTGCCGGACCAGAGCGACTACCACAACCACGTCGGCGGCCCGCACGCCGGAGCGATGTTCACGCTCGGCGAGTCCGCGAGCGGCGCCATCGTCCTCGCCGCCTTCGGGGACCAGCTGTCGCGGGCCGTGCCGCTCGCCGTGCGCGCCGACATCGCGTACAAGAAGCTCGCCATGGGGCCCGTCACGGCCACCGCCACGCTCGGCCGTCCGGCCGCCGACGTGATCGCGGAACTCGACGCGGGGCAGCGCCCCGAGTTCCCCGTGGCCATCGCCATCCAGCGCGCCGACGGGGCCGTGACCGGCGAGATGACGGTCGTGTGGACCCTGCGCCCCAACAACTGAGCCTTACTTTTCCCTTTCCTGCCACCCGGTAGGCTGGTCCGGCGTGCGTACCCGGGGGAACGCGCGCCGGGCACACGCCCACCGACACGGGAGGAACGGCGTTGCACGTCCAGGAATGGCTCGACACGGTACCGGCGGTCGCCATCTATGCCCTGGTGGCCGGGGTCATCGGCCTCGAGAGCCTGGGCATCCCGCTGCCCGGTGAGATCGTCCTGGTCTCGGCGGCGCTGCTGTCCTCCCAGCACGGCGAGGTCAACCCCGTCGTCCTGGGCGCCTGCGCCAGCGCGGGAGCCGTCGTCGGCGACTCCATCGGATACGCCATCGGCCGCAAGGGCGGCCGGCCCCTGCTCGCCCGGCTCGGCCGCAAGTTCCCCCGTCACTTCGGCGAGGCCCATGTCGCCACCGCCGAGCGCTCCTTCGAGAAGTGGGGCATGTGGGCGGTCTTCTTCGGCCGCTTCGTCGCCCTGCTCCGCATCTTCGCTGGCCCCCTCGCGGGCGTGCTGCACATGCCGTACTGGAAGTTCCTCATCGCGAACTTCCTCGGCGGGGTCATCTGGGCCGGTGGCACGACCGCCGTCATCTACTACATCGGCGTGGTCGCGGAGGACTGGCTCAAGCGGTTCTCGTACTACGGCCTCGGAGTGGCCGTCCTGATCGGTGTGGCGTCCATGCTGATCGTCAAGCGCAAGGCGAAGCAGGCGACGGCGAAGGCCGAGGCGGAGCCGGTGGCCGCCGCCGAGTGACCCTTACTGTCCGCCGTCCGCGTGCGCCGCGCGGTGCGCCTTGGCCAGATCCACGTACAGCGTGCCGTTCAGAGTGATGCCCGCGCGCTCCTCCTCGGTCAGCGGGCGCTTGACCTTCGCGGGTACGCCGGCGACCAGTGAGCCCGGCGGGACCTGCATGCCCTGCGGGACGAGGGCCTGGGCGGCGACCAGGGAACCGGCGCCGATCACCGCGCCGTTGAGGACCGTGGCGCCCATGCCGACCAGGCAGTCGTCCTCGACGGTGCAGCCGTGCAGGACGGCGTTGTGGCCGACGGAGACCCGCTCGCCGACCGTCACCGGGAAGCCGGGGTCGACGTGCACGGTGCAGTTGTCCTGGATGTTGCTGTCGGCGCCGAGCACGATCGGGCCGCAGTCCGCGCGGAGCACCGCGCCGTACCAGACACTCGTCCCGGCGTGCAGGGTGACCTCGCCGATCACGACGGAGGTCGGAGCGGCGAACGCCTCCTGGTCCAGGTCCGGGTCCTTGCCACCGATCCCGGTGATGAGTGCCTGCTGGCCCATCGCTCTCTCTCCTCTTCCGTGGTGCCGCGCCTGACCGAACCGTACGGGACGGCTTTTCCGGGGTGCCGCGTGGGGCGAAGATCACAGGCCGGAGCTCTGCGGGGACCCGTACGGCTGAGTAACGTGTGGCTGTGCCGAAGAACTGGAACGCGTTCTCATCCCGCGCCTTCACCGGGCGCCTCGCCCATCGCGCGGTGCAGGCGGGGCTGCGCTGGGCGCAGCGGGCGGGTGCGGTGACCGCCGAGCACCCCGGCCGCTACCGCTTCGGCGCCATCGGCCCCGGCACCAAGCTGGCCTTCCCGCAGGGCACCGTCTTCGGTGAGCCCTGGATCCGCCTCGGCGCCCACTGCATCATCGCCGAGCAGGTCACCCTGACCGCCGGCATGATGCCCGGCCTCGACCTCGGGCCCGAGCCGATCCTGCGCATGGGCGACGGCGTCGTCCTCGGCCGCGGCAGCCATGTCATCGCCGACACGACGGTCACGATCGGCAGCGACTGCTACTTCGGCCCGTACGTCTACGTGACGTCGACCAACCACTCGTACGACGACCCGCACCAGCCCATCGGCAAGCAGTGGCCGCGCATGGAGCCCGTCGAGATCGGGCCCGGCTGCTGGATCGGTACGGGTGCCGTGATCCTGCCGGGCGCGCGGATCGGCCGGAACGTCGTGGTGGCCGCGGGTGCCGTGGTGCGGGGAGAGGTGCCGGACCACGCCGTCGTGGCGGGCGCGCCGGCGCGGGTCGTACGGACCTGGGACGAGGAGAACGGCTGGCAGCCGCCCCTGCGCACCCCGGCCCCCGCCCCGATCCCCGAAGGCGTCACCTCCGAGCAACTGCTGGCGCTCGCCGACCTGGAGGCCGGGTCACAGCCCGGCGTCCAGGGTCTGACGTCCTGACCGCTCAGCCCGTCGCCAGCAGCACCGTTCCGAGCAGGGCGAGGCCCGCCCCCGCGGCCTGGACCCCGCGCAGCCGCTCGCTGAGGAAGCCGCGGGCGGCCAGGGCGGTGACCACCGGGTAGAGAGAGGCGAGTACGGCGGCGACCGTCACCGGGCCGTGCTGCGCCGCCATGGAGTACGTGCCGTTGGCCGCCACGTCGGCGAGGCCCACGAACGCGAGCGCCGGGAGCGCCGACCGGACGGCGCGCAGCCCGCCGTCCTCGGGAAGCGCCGGGGCGCCGCGCATCACGGAGACGAAGAGGGCCGCGCCTCCCGCCACCACATTGGTCACCCGCTGCACGAAGAGCGCCAGGAACAGCCCGGTCACGGTGGTCGAGGCCTCCCCGATCAGGGCCATCACGGCGCCGAAGCCGAACGCGGCGAGCAGCGTGAGCAGGACCGCCTGCCGCTGCACGGGCGCGCCCCTGAACTGCGGTCCGCCCGCGAGGACGACACCCACGACGGCCACGCCGATGCCCGCGAACTGGAGCAGCCCGGGGCGCTCCCCGAGAACCAGGCCGACGCCCAGGGGGACGACGACGCCGAGGGAGCCCAGCGGGGAGACGACACCCATCGGCCCGAGGGCGAGCGCCTTGTAGAAGGCGAGCATCGCGACCGGGCCGACGAGGCCGGCCGCCGCGGCGAACCACAGCTGGGGTCCCGCCTCGCTCCAGGCGCCAGTCACGGCGACGACCGTGCCGAGCACGGCGACGGCGATGCCCTGCGAGACGACGACCACGGTGAGCGCGGGCGTCCGTCTGGTCAGCAGCCCGCCGCCGAAGTCGGCCAGGCCCCACAGGAGGCTGGTGGCCAGGGCGAAGAGTGCTGTCATGGTCTGCCTCGCAGTACAGTGTGATGAACGTGGGCGAACGCTTTGTTGCACTACACGTTAGTTCAATGAACTGAACGCTGTCATCCAGAATATTGGACGGAATGTGTCGGAACTCGACCTGCTGACCCAGTCCCTCGGACGGAACGTCAAACGCTGGCGCACCGAGCGCGGCTTCACCCTGGACGGCCTCGCCTCCCGCGCCGGCGTCAGCCGCGGCATGCTCATCCAGATCGAGCAGGCCCGCACCAACCCGAGCATCGGCACTGTCGTCAAGATCGGTGACGCGCTCGGCATCAGCATCACCACCCTGCTCGACTACGAGCAGGGCCCGAAGGTCCGCATCGTGCCGCCCGAACAGGCCGTCCGCCTGTGGAGCACGGAGGCCGGGAGCTACAACCGCCTGCTCGCCGGAACGGAGGCCCCGGGCCCCCTGGAAATGTGGGACTGGCGGCTCGAACCGGGCGACGGCAGCGGTTCCGACCCGCACCCCTCGGGCACCGTCGAACTCCTCCATGTGACGGCCGGGGAGCTGACCCTGGTCGTGGACGGCGCCGAGTACCGCGTCCCGGCCGGCTCCAGCGTCTCGTTCGAGGCGAACGCCCCGCACGCGTACCGCAACGACGGCACCGAGGCCATGGAGATGACCATGGCCGTGTCGGTCCCGCCCGTACGCTGACCGGTCCCGCCCGTACGCCGAGACGCCCGGATCGCCCGCCGCGCACGGCTGTTAGCGTGCCGTCATGCGTGCACCCATCGGAGACTTCGACCTTGTCCGCCCGGCCCCTCAGGCGCTGGACCTGCTGACGGAGCCGGTGGCCGACGCCGTGCGCCGGTGGAGCGGCGCGGTGCCCGCGGAGCAGCTGATCCACGTCGACACCGAGCCCGACTGGGCGGACACGTCCACGTTCGTCGAGCACTACGGCCCCGAACTCCTCGACCGGTCCGCGAACTGCGTCGTCGTCGCGGGCAAGCGGGGCGGCGAGACGACCCTCGCCGCCTGCCTGGTCCTCTCCGGCACCCGCGTGGACGTCAACGGCGTCGTTCGCCGCCAACTCGGCGCCCGCAAGGCCTCGTTCGCCCCGATGGACACGGCCACCGGAGCCACCGGCATGGAGTACGGCGGGATCACGCCGATCGGCCTGCCCGCCGACTGGCCGCTCCTCGTGGACGCGGCCGTCGTGGACCTGCCGCACGTCCTGATCGGCAGCGGCACGCGCCGCGGCAAGCTCATCGTGCCTGGCAAGGCGTTCCTGGACCTGCCCGGCGCCGTGGTCATCGAAGGACTCGGAGTGAACTGAGCCCGCCCCGGGGTGAACGAACCCGGGAGCCCGTGCGTCTGAGGAGCGCCCCTGCGACGGCGCGGGGCGCGGGAAGCGACACGGGCGGGGCGGGGCATGGGGATACGGAACGTGGGGGTACCGGCGGCTGCGCTGGTCGTGCTGGTGGCGTTGTCGGCGTGCGGCGCGGGGATTCCGGAGGACCTGGTGGTGCCGGGAACGGCTCCCGCCGCGCCCTACCGTGGTCCTCTCAAGGCCAAGGCGCCCGACGGTGACGGTGACGACGGCGACGTCCGGGCCGGAGGCGCCGCCGTCCTCGCCCTCGAATGCGCCGGGAAGCCCTATGAGGGCGGCCGGGGGGACGACGGCTGGGGCCGGTCCGACGGCGCCTACTCGCCCGAGGAGGCCCTGAACGCGCTCGTGACGGACGATCCCGGGTCGCTGCCGCACCGCGGCTACCGCGTCGAGCACGAGACGGGCCGCCGCGTCCTGTACTCGTACGACGTCGGCGGCCGCACGCGCGTCGCCGTGATCGTCGCCAAGGACCGGCCGCACAGGCCGGGTTGGGGCATGGAGACGTTCGCGCGGTGCGATCCGTCCGAGTTCGCCCGCCGGGACCGGGCGCGGCTCGACCTCCGGGTGTGGACGGACCGCGCGGGCCGGCCGGTCCCCGTGTCCGAGGTCTTCAGCACGGCGGGCCCCGAGCACTGCGACTGGCAGTCGGTGACGTTCCTCCACCTCGGCGACCGCCAGTATCTGCGCGACCCCGGACACGTGCTGTCCCGGGACTCGCTGCACACGTCGTACGCGCCGAAGAGCCGGCTGCCCGCGGGCGCCACGGACACCGGATACCGCGACGGCCACCGCCAACTCTGGCTCTCCGTCGACAAGTCGAACGCGTATGTGCGGACCGGGAGCCGTGTGGAGCGGTGGCCGGGGTCGATCGAGCCGATCGCGTGCAAGTGAGGGCCGGGCCGCCTACCCAGTGACGGCCGGGCCGCCTACGCTCCTTTCGGAGCAAGCGCTTTCGTCGCCTGTCCGAGGAGCCCCGCATGTCCTCCGAACCCAGCACCCGCCCGGCGCCCGTCCTCCCGCACCCCCTGCCCGGAGCCGTCGGCCTCTCCCACCTGAACGCCTATGAGTGGGAGGCCGCCGACGGCGTGTGCGGCGGCAGCCCGCACCTGCACCTCGTGTGCACGGAGGCCTACGTCGTCACCGGCGGCCACGGCGCCGTCCAGACGCTCGGGCCCGGCGGCTACCGTGAAATCCCCCTGGAGGCGGGGTCGTTGGCGTGGTTCACGCCGGGCACGGTGCACCGGATGGTGCGGGGCGGCGGCGACCTGCGCATCACCGTCCTGATGCAGAACAGCGGACTGCCGGAGGCCGGGGACGCGGTGTTCACGTTCCCGCCCGAGGTGCTCGCCGACCCCGACCGGTACGCCGCCGCCGCGACGCTGCCCGCAAGGACGGGCCCCCGGGCGGAGGCGGCCGCGCGGAAGCGGCGCGATCTCGCCGTCGAGGGCTATCTGCCGCTGCGCGCGGCGCTCCTGGCCGGGGACGACGCGCCCTACCTGGCCTTCCAGCGGGCGGCCGCGAGCCTCGTCCGCGACAAGGTGCCCGGGTGGCGCGAGCTGTGGCGGGCGGGCGCGCTGGCCGCCGCCGAGCGCACCGGCGCCCAGCTCGCGTCCCTCGAATCCGGCGACCCCGCCCACCTCGCGGAAGCGGGCACGTACGCCACCGGACCGACCCGGCGCGGGGGCTACGGCATGTGCGGGCGCCGTGACGAGTACGAGCTGCCCGGGGTCACGATCGCGCGGCGCAATGGATAACGTCCGTAGCTAGGAGGGTAGTTAGCGGCTCAGGCGGGGGATCTCGATCGCCGGGCACTTGTCCATGACCATGGCCAGGCCCGCCTCGCGCGTCCGGGCGTAGGCCGCCTCGTCGATCACGCCCAGCTGGAACCACACCGCTTCGGCGCCGATCGCGCGGGCCTCGTCGGCGACCTGGCCCGCCAGATGGGAGTTCACGAAGGTGTCCACCACGTCGACCTTGAAGGGGATCTCGTCGAGGGAGGCGTAGCCCTGCTCGCCGTGCACCGTCTCGGCCTTGGGGTGGACCGGGACGACGCGCTTGCCGAAGCGCTGGAGCACCTCGGCGACGCCGTACGCGGCGCGCGCCCTGTTCGAGGAGAGGCCCACGACTGCCCAGGTGTCACCGAGCTCCGTGAGGATCCTGCGGACCGTCTCCTGATCGCCGTACATGCGCTGCCTCCTGGGGTGGACCGGACGTTCACCGGGGTCAACGGGCGGACGCCGCGAGGGATTCCCGTGTGCGCGCTCAGAGGTCACGTGTGCGCGTTCAGAGGAACGTGGCCGCGTGCAGGATGCGGATCATGGTGACAGCGGAGTTCGCCGAGGACATCGCCGACACCGCCGTGCCCACCGCCGCCGCCCAGGCCGCGAGTCCGGCGCCGGTGCCGACCGGTGGCCAGGTCCGCGCCGAGGGGGCCGGGCGCAGCAGAGCCGCGACCCGGCGGGGCACCGGGCCGGGAGCCGCGAGGCCCGCCAGGGTCGGGGACGGCGCGGGACGCGACACGAGGGCCGCCTTGCCGATCGCGCGCGCCACCACACGGCGGTCCCGCACGGTGCGTGCCGCGTCCTCGTCGGCCCACCGCTCCGTCGAGTACGCCACCGCCCGGCTCAGCGGCAGCAGGAACGGGTTGGCCCGCGCCGCAAGGCGTGCCACGAGCAGATGACGATGGTGCCGCCCCGCCAGATGGGCCCGCTCGTGTGCGAACAGCGCCCGGCGCTCCGGCGGGGTGAGGAGGGACAGGAGCCCGGTCGTGACCACCACCCGGTCGCGGTCGCCCCCGGGCAGGGCGTACGCGTACGGCACCGTGTCCGGCACGACCGCGACTCCCGGGGCGCGCAGCCCGGCGAGGGCCCGCCTGGCGCGGCGCGGGACGCGGTGGTGGCGCAGGACGACCCGCGCACAGGCCACGAGGACGGCGGCGAGCGCGGGGATCGCGGCCTTGCCCGCCACCTCGTCGTGCGGCACGGCCGCCCGCACCTCGGGGTCGGACCAGCCGTCGGGCAGCGGGTTCCCCGGCAGCTGGGCCGTGCCGACGACCATGAGGAGGGCCAGGCACAGCGTGCTGCACACGGCCATCACCCCGCCGACCGCCGTCAGCAGACGCGTCGCGGTGCGCGGGTGGAGGTGCTGCTCGGCGAGGCGCGCCACCGGCCACGCCGTCAGCGGCAGCACCAGCGGTAAGAAGACGAAGACCCCCATCGCCCGGTCAGCCCTCGTCCGGTCCTGCGGCGTCGTCCGGCTGTCCGGCCTGTTCGAGCAGGTCCCGCAGGAGCTGTTCGTCGCCGGGCGGCAGCGCCGTGACGAACCGGGAGAGGACCGCCTCGCGGTCCGTCTCGCCGTCGAGGACCTTGCGCATCCGCAGCGCCGCGAGCCCCGCGCCGTCGGCCGCCGGGGTCCACAGGAAGGAACGGCCGTCGCGGGCGCGGGTCACCGCGCCCTTCGCGAGGAGCCGCGTCAGGATCGTCACCACGGTCGTGTACGCGAGGCTGTCGCCGATCCGCTCCTGCACCCACGCGGCCGTCACCGGCCCCGGCGCCTCGCACAGCACTGCGAGGACCTGGGCCTCCAGTTCGCCCTGCCCCCGGCGCCGTGCCCGCCGGTCGTGTCCGTCCCGTGTCATGTCCCGCCGCCCTCCGCTTCGGCCGCGCCCCGCCCGCCGGCGCCACATCCTATGGCGGGGCGGCGCGCCCGCGGGTCAGCCCACGTGGACACGGGGGCGCAGACCGGGGTCGGGCTCGGCGCGGCGCAGCACCTCGCGGGTGACCGGGGCGACCTCGCCGTCACCGAAGACGAGGAAGCGCAGCAGATGGCTGACGGGATGGCCCTCGGTCCAGTTGAAGTACGCGTGCGGCACGTCGCCCGTGCGGGCCCGCAGGCTCATGAGGACGGCCGCGATGGTGTTCGGCACGCCCGCGCCCTGGACGCGCAGCCGGCGTACGCCGTGCTTCTCGTCGCCGTGGACCTCGACCGGCGCGGTGAAGTCCGACGAGTCGTGGACGAAGACCTCCAGGAACAGGACGGGCCGCCCGTCCGGGATGTGGGTCTGCTCGCGCTGGCTGTACTCCTTGGCGCGGTACTCGGCCGTGGTGTGCTCGTGCGGCTCGTTCGCGATGATCCGCAGCGGACCGTGGCCCGCGGCCTCGTCGATGATCCGGGCCGCCGTCTCGTCGAACGTGACGTCACCCGCCCGCAGTTCGAACGCGCGGTGCACGCGGGACGCGAAGGAGGTGAGGAGGATCCCGACGATGAACAGAAGGGCGATCTTGATGCCGTCGGGCCGCTCGATGACGTTCGTGACGAGGGTGTACGCGAACACGGCGGTGATCGCGCCGAAGCCGACGGTCGCGGCCTTGCGGCCCCGCGACCGCACGGCGACCGTCGAGGCGAACGACGCCGACAGCATCAGGACCAGGACACCGGTCGCGTACGCGCCGCTCTGGTCGTCGACGTTCGCGTTGAACCACAGCGTGATGAAGACCGCGATCGCCATGAACAGGAGCACCAGCGGGCGGACGGCACGCGTCCACTCCGGGGCCATGCCGTAGCGCGGCAGATAGCGCGGTACGAGGTTG
This sequence comes from Streptomyces antnestii, assembly GCF_004005495.1. Taxonomy (GTDB): domain Bacteria; phylum Actinomycetota; class Actinomycetes; order Streptomycetales; family Streptomycetaceae; genus Streptomyces; species Streptomyces antnestii. The sequence goes on along the minus strand of NZ_RZYA01000007.1, from coordinate 279,485 downwards.
AGGAGCCCGGCGAGCGCGGACGCCCCGGCGAACCACAGGATGGCGATGGTCGAGACGTCGTAGACCGTGCCGAAGGCCTCGCCCAGGTACTGGTGCGCGAGGAAGGCGAGGGCGCGCCCGTTGGCCCGGCCGCCGCTCTCGAACGCGGACTGCGGGATGAGGATCGTCGTCGCGAGGCTGGACAGGAGCAGGAAACCGCTCATGATCAGCGCGGCCGTGGTGAGCAGCTTCCGGGTCTCCCTGACCCGCCCCGCGGGACGTGCGTGCGTGTCCGTGGCGTCGCCCCGCACCTGCGGCATCACGGCGACGCCGGTCTCGAAGCCGGACATGCCGAGCGCCAGCTTCGGGAAGACGAGGAGCGCCACCCCGACCATCGCGAGCGGTGAGGAGTGCGCGGCGGTCATGGCGTCCCACCAGTTGCCGATCCGCACCGGCTCGCTCAGGACGTGCCAGGCGGCGGTGACGAGGACGACCACGTTCAGGGCGAGGTAGACGGCGACCAGGACGACCGCGACGCGGATCGCCTCGCGGAACCCCTTGAGGAACACCGCGCCGAGCGCCGCCACGAGGACCAGGGTGATCCAGATGTTCGCGCCGTCGAGGGAGGCGGGCGCGAAGGGGTTCTCGACGACGTGCGCGGCGGCGTCCGCCGCCGAGAGCGTGATCGTGATCATGAAGTCGGTGGCCGCGAACCCGAGCAGTACGAGGACGAACAGCTTCCCCGCCCACCAGGGGAGGAGCCGCTCCAGCATCGCGATCGAGCCCTCGCCGTGCGGGGACTCCTTGGCGACGCGGCGGTAGACCGGCAGCGCCCCGCCGAGCGTGAGCGCGATCAGGACGAGGGTGGCCAGCGGGGAAAGCAGTCCCGCGGCGAGCGCGGCGATGCCCGGCTGGTAGCCGAGGGTGGAGAAGTAGTCCACGCCGGTCAGGCACATCACCCGCCACCACGTGTTGCCCTTGTGCTCGGCCGGCGGGGTGCCGTGCGGACCCGGATGCCGGGCCGTCGTCTCGCTCAGACCTTCGAGGAGCCAGGACCGCCATCGCGGGGATGGCGGCCGGACGGCCGTGCCTTCGGCGGGCTCGGCCTGCGTGCCGGTCATGGGTGGTGCCGCTTCCTGTTGAGACGTGCGTCCCGGCTACTGGGACGACGAGCGAGTATCCACCACACCGTGATCCGGGCGGTGGGCGGGGGCGGGCCGACCGCCCGGGGCGCATACGCTGGGCCGATGCAGGACGAGTACCGCACCGTGGCCCGCGAGGGCGTGCACGAGACCGAGATCAACCGCTCCCGGTTCCTGTGCGCGCTCGCGCCCGCCGCCACCGAACGCGAGGCCCAGGACTTCGTCGCGCGCATCCGCAAGGAGCACCCGACGGCGACCCACAACTGCTACGCGTACGTCATCGGCGCCGACGCCTCCGTACAGAAGGCGAGCGACGACGGCGAACCGGGCGGCACGGCGGGCGTCCCCATGCTCCAGATGCTCACCCGCCGCGACATGCGGTACGTCGTCGCCGTCGTGACCCGCTACTACGGAGGCGTGAAGCTCGGCGCGGGCGGCCTCATCCGCGCCTACGGAGGCGCCGTCGGCGAGGCCCTCGACGCCCTCGGCACCATCACCCGGCGCCGCTTCCGGCTCGCCACCGTCACCGTCGACCACCAGCGGGCCGGCAAGGTGCAGAACGACCTGCGGTCCACGGGACGTGAGGTGCGTGACGTCCATTACGGAGAGGCGGTCACCATCGAGATCGGCCTGCCGGACGCCGACGTCGACGCGTTCCGGGCCTGGCTGGCCGATGTGACCGCCGGCACCGCGGAGTTCGAGCTCGGCGGAGAGGCGTACGGCGACGCGTGAGCGTCTCCGCAGGGCGGGGCCATGCCGACCTGGACGGCAGATCAGGCTACGGCGGACTCTGTCGCGGCGAGTGCCTCGGTCACCTCGTCGAGGACGGCGCCGGCCTGTGCCGTGAGTTCGGGTGTGGCCAGGAACCGCTGGTCCTCGCCGATGCGTTCCTCGATGCCGGGGATCGACAGGCTCTTCTCGGCGGGGCGCAGACCGACCCGGCCGAGGACCGGACGGATCATCTCGATGGCGGGGGCGCCGCCCGATGTGCCCGCGCTGTAGCTGATCAGGCCTACAGGCTTGTCCTTCCATTCCTGGTAGAGGAAGTCGATGGCGTTCTTGAGGGGCGCGCTGAAACCGCCGTTGTACATCGGCATGACGAAGACGAAGCAGTCGGCGGAGTCGACCTTCGCGCTCCACTGCTTGGTGTGCTGGTGGACGTAGCGGCCGCCGGAGGGGTGCTCGGGCTCGTCGAGGAACGGCAGGCCGAGCTCTCCGAGATCGATCAATGTGGTGTCGAACTCCGTGCGGGAGGCGGCGAGTTCGGCGACCCAGGCGGCTAGTGGGCGCCCCGTCGAGGTGGGACGCGTGCTGGCGGAGATGACATACAGGCGAGGCATTCGTGCCGATCCTTCATGTGGTCGAGGCGGTGGTGGAGGTGGCGGGCCGGATGGTGAAGCGGCGGATGGCCTGCTGGGCGAGCGGACCGATCGTCGCGGCGTACAGGAGCGTTCCGATGCCGACCGTGCCGCCGAGCAGCCAGCCGGTGAGCAGTACGCAGATCTCGATCATGGTGCGCGCGGCGCGGATCGAGATCCCGTGCCGTGCCAGGCCGGTCATCAGGCCGTCGCGTGGTCCAGGGCCGAGGCCGGCTCCGATGTAGAGCCCGGTGGCTACGGCGTTGAGCCCGATCCCCACGAGCAGGAACGGGATCCGCACGGCGAGGCGGCCGGATTCCGGGAGGAGGCCGAGAGTGGTGTCGGCGGCGACGCCGACGACGAGGATGTTGCAGAGGGTGCCGATTCCGGGGCGGACCCGCAGTGGTATCCAGGCGATGAGCACCAGGGCGCCGACAAGGTTCACGACCCACCCGAAGGACAGTCCGGTACTGCGCGATATCCCTTGGTGCAGGGCGTCCCAGGAGGGGAGACCGAGCCCCGCGGCGATCATGAGCGCGACGCTCACGCCGAACAGGACGAGCCCCCCGAGAAGACTCAGCGACCGTGCCACGACATCTCCAGATGATTGACGTGTCACCTGCATCGTAGGATGAGGTAGATGACATGTCAACTACACTGCAGTACGGTGGCCGCATGACCCAGGAACCCCGTTGGCTTTCCGACCGCGAGCAGCGCGCATGGCAGGCCTACCGCCGTATGTTCCTGCTGCTCAACGCCCAGCTGTCACGTGATCTCGCCCGGCAGAGCGGGCTTTCCGAACCCGACTACGACGTGCTGTCCAGCCTGGGCAGCAGGCCGGACCACCGCTGCCGGGTCAGCGAGCTCGCGGAGCGCATGCTCTGGTCCCGCAGTCGCCTCTCCCATCACCTGGCCCGCATGGAACAGCGCGGTCTCGTGGTGCGCGAGGAGTGCGCGACGGACGGCAGGGGAGCGGTCGTCGTCCTCACCGCCCCGGGGCAGCGGACCATCGAGGCGGCAGCCCCCCTGCACGTGGAGTCCGTGCGCAAGTACTTCATCGATCTGCTGACCGCCGAGGAGATCGACGTGTTCGCCGATGTCGGTGAGACGGTGGTGGAGCGCCTCACCGACACCGAGGGCCGTCGGCCCACAGGCTGATCCTGCGATCGGTCAGGGTGACTGGAACGCCAGCCGGGCCGCGAATCCGATGAGGAGCAGCCCCGTCACCTGTTCGATGCGGGCCCGCACGCGCGGCCTGCGCAGCCAGGTGCCCAACCGGTCGACCGTGAAGACGTACGTGCTGAACCAGAGCACATAGATCACGGCGAACACCAGTGACAGCAGCAGCGCCTTGGGCAGCACGCCGTGGGTCGGCAGGAACTGCGGCAGGAAGGTCACGAAGAACAGTGCGACCTTCGGGTTGAGAGCGTTGGACAGGAAGCCGTGGCGCAGGTGCCTGCCGCCGTGCGCCTCCTGGTCACCGGCACCGTCGCCCTGCGCATCCTCCTTCATGGTGTGCCGGGCGCCGCGCAGGGTCGCGATGCCCATCCACACCAAGTACGCGGCCCCCACGACCTTGAGGACGGCGAATGCCGTCGCCGAGGCGAGCAGCAGCGCGGAGATGCCCAGTACCGCAGCCCCGACGTGGACGCTCAGCCCCAGCATTCCGCCCACCATCGTGAGCAGACCGGCTCTGCGGCCTCCGGCGAGCGCGTTGCGCGTGATCAGGGCCTGGTCGGGTCCCGGGATCATGATGAGCACCAGGGACGCGGCGGCGAAGGTCAGCACGGCGTGTCTCCCGCTCGGGCGCGGATCGAGCCGACCGCCCCCGCCAGGGCCCGCAGCACCACGGCGGGCCGCTCGCGCAGGTAGAAGTGGCCGCCGGGGAACTGGCGTACGGTCACCTCACCCGTCGTGAGGGCGCGCCAGGCCTCGAGCTGCTCGCCGGTGACATGGTCGTCGCTGCCGCCGAAGACCGTGACGGGCAGGGAGAGCGGTTCCTCGGAGCGCCAGGAGTAGGTCTCCAGGATCTCGTAGTCGGCCCGCAGGGCAGTTGCCGTAAGTGCACACAACTCTGGTGAGGCGAGGACCTCTTGGGGAATCCCGCCGTGCATTCGGGAGACGGTGTCGAGCAGCTCCGCATCGGGCAGCCGGTGCACGCCATCGGCCGTGCGCGGCAGATGGGGCGCGGGAAAGCCCGAGACGACCAGGCGGGCGGGCAGGGGGCGGCCCGCCGCGCGCAACGCCCGGGTGATCTCGTACGACACGAGTGCGCCGAGGCTGTGCCCGAAGAAGGCGTACGGCTCCTTGCCGAGGGAGACTTCGGCGAGGAACGCCTCGACGAGCGTGTCCATGGCGGTGATGACGGGCTCGGTGGCACGCGAACCACGGCCCGGCAGCTGGACGGCGTGTGGTTCGGCGCCGCGCAGGTCACGGGCCCAGCGAAGGTACTCCGCGGCGGAACCACCCCCGTGCGCGAAGCAGTAGAGCTTGGGGGCGGCCGGCCGCGGAGCCCCGCTGATGATCCAGCGGGGCGACGTGGTGACGTTCATGGGTTCCTCACACTCGTGCCGGGAGCTGTGCGGTGAGATGACGAGACAGGGCTTGGGGGGTGAAGTGGTCGAAGACGTCCCGGGGGCGCACGGGGATGCCGAGCTCGTCACGGACCGCGGCGCAGATCACCAGGGTGGTCGCGGAGTCGACGCCCAACGCGTCGAGTCCGGTGGCGGGGTCGATCTCGTCCTTGCCGACGTCGAGGACCTCCGCGAGGAACTCGACGAGCCAGGCCTCGATGCCCGTGTTCGTCAGCTGGGGTGTCTGGTGCATCACTGCTCCTCGGGCATGAGTTCGGACGGGCCCAGAAGCGTCTCGAGGTAGCCGTCGAGTGCTTCCACCGTGGTGTATTGCAGGACCGTGCCGACGGGCACGGCGACGTCGAAGGCGGTCTGAAGGTTGGCGACCAGACGCGCCGCCAACAGCGAGTCTCCGCCCGCCTCGAGGAAGTCGTCGGCGAGGTCCACCCGGTCCAGGCCCAGCACCTCCCGCCAGATGCCCACGAGTTTGCGCTGCCGGTCGGTGCGCGGCGGCTTGGCCGGCCTGTTCCGCAGCGAGCCGCGTGTCCCCGCCTTGGCGAGGGACGCCCGGTCCACCTTGCCCGTGGCGCTGAGCGGAAGCTCCTCCAGGGCGAAGAGCTGGGCGGGCACCATGTGCTTGGCCAGGCGCTCGGCGGCGAAGGCCCGCAGTTCGTCGGGGGTGAAGCGACGCCGTACATCCGGGCCCTGGGCCACGATCACGTCGAACCCGACGGAGGCCGGGCCGCCGGCGGTGGTGAGGACGGCCGCGTCGGTGAAGCCGGCGGCGGTGAGTTCCTGCTGCCACTGTTCACGGTCCAACAGACAGTGTCCGGACCGCAGGTCGGTGTCCTCGAAGTTGTCGAAGCCCTGCTGGAGGCCCATGACGAGGTCGAACCACGGGTGGAACGTGGTCTGTTCGACCATCAGGAGGACGCCGCCGGGCGCGAGCACGGAGCGCAGATGGTGCAGTGTCCGCCGGATCTGCCGCATGTCGTGCAGCACGCTCGCCGCGATGACGAGATCGGCCGCCTGGTTCTCGAAGCCCTGAGTGGCGGGTGGCAGATCGAGGTCGAAGAGGTCGTACCGGATGAAGGGGTAGTCGGCGAACGCGGTCTGCGCCTTGTCCATGAAGTAGCGCGAGATGTCGGTGAACACGTACGAGGTGCGGTCGGCCGGCAGCAGCGGCAGCAGGTGCCGGGTGAGCGAGCCGTATCCGGAGCCCACCTCCATGACCCTCAGCGGCCGGTCGTCGGGCCACTGTTCGGTCATCTCGCGCACGGCGTCGGTCGCGGCAGCATAGACAGGGCCGAACAGCCGGGCGTAGACGCCAGGGGTGCGGTCGGAGGCGTACAACTCGGCGGAGTGGATGCTCTGGGTGAGAACCCCGGCGAGATCGCCGGCGAGTGAGAGCATCCAGTCGCTCACGTCCTCGGGGATCTCCAGGACATCCTTGAGTACGGTCCGCACGCGTGCGCCGAGCTCCGGCGGCAGTGCGTCGGGCAGTTCCCGTACCACTTGCAGGCCGCCGTCCACGGACCGCAGGTATCCGGCGCTCTCCAGGGCTGCGACGGCTCGGGCCAGCCAGCGCTCGTAGCGGGGCGCGACGCCGGCCCCGCGCAGAGCCGCCGCATCGAATTCCGCGCCGGGGGAGTGCGGCAGGCCGAACGCGCGGAAGGCCACCGCCGTGGCACAGATGTACACCTCGTTGAGCGCGTCCCAGGCAGTACGCAGGCGCTCGGGGCCGGGGCCGAGCGCGGGCCGCCCCGCAGTGGCGCACAGGGCCTGCCACTGTCCGCGACTCACATCGGGGTCGGCGCGATCGGTCACGAACAGGGTGTCGTCCCCCTTGGCCGGCACCACGTATCCGAACAGCCGCGCCGCGCTGCCGCCGTCGGCGGACTTCACGACCACGGCCGCATCCACGCCGGGGTGCCCGGTCAGGACCGACTCGATCTCGCCGAGCTCCACCCGGTGGCCATTGATCTTGACCTGGCCGTCGCGGCGGCCGAGGAACTCGATCGTCCCGTCCGCCGTGTAGCGGCCGAAGTCCCCTGTGCGGTACAGGCGTTCACCGGTGCGGGGGTGGTGGACGAAGCTCGCCGCGGTCCGCTCGTCGTCGGCCCAGTAGCCACGGGCCAGCCCCACGCCGCCGATGTACAGCTCACCGGCGGTCCACACCGGGCACGGCTCGAAGCCGGAGTCCAGGACGTGGAAGGTCTGGTTGCGCAGCGGGATGCCGTACGGCACGCTCTTGGCGCCCGGCCTGACCTCGTCGACCCGGTGATAGATCGACCAGATCGACGCCTCGGTGGCGCCGCCCATGCTGATGATCTCGGCGTCCGGCCACAGAGCGTGGATGCGCTCGGGCAGGTCGACCGGGATCCAGTCGCCGCTGAGCATCACCAGACGCAGCTGCTCGGGGATCTCACCGCCGGCCTCCAGGTGCTCCACCAGCATCTGCATCTGGGCGGGGACGGAGTTCCATACGGTCACCCCGTGCTGGCCCATGATCTTGGCCCAGTGGGCGGGCTCCGACCGCATCTCAGGATCGGGCAGTACGAGCGTGGCGCCCGCGGCGAAGGTACCGAACAGGTCGTACACGGACAGGTCGAAGCCCAGGTCGGCGAGGCCGAAGACCCGGTCCTGGGGGCCGACGCCGAAGCGTTCGTTGATGTCGACGACCGTGTTGAGCGCGGCGTGGTGCTCGATCATCACGCCCTTGGGTGTGCCGGTCGAGCCCGAGGTGTAGATGACGTACGCCAGGTCCCGCTCGCCGGCGGGTCCCGAGGGGTGGCGCCCCCCGGCCGGGGTCGTGCCCATCTCGTCGACGAGGATGCGGGAGATGTTCTCCGGCCACTCCAGCTCGGCGTCGAGCACACTGTCGGTGACGGTGGCGAGCGCCTTGCCGTCCTGGAGTATGCAGGCCCGGCGCTGCGCGGGCAGGCTCACGTTGACGGGCAGATAGGCGGCGCCCGCCATCATCACGCCGTACGCCGCGGCGACCTGGTCGGGGCCCTTGTCGAGGCTGATGCCGACGAGACGGTCCCGAAGCGCCCGCGCGTTCTCGCCGTGCGCGGCGACACAGGCACCGACGGCCTGTGCTCGCGCGGCGAGTTCGCCGTACGTCACGGACTGCGTCGTGGTCAGGACGGCGGTTCGCCCGGGGTGCTCGGCGGCCCGGTCGAGGAACGGCTCGTGGAGCAGGCCCGCGGGGCGAGTGCCCTCGGTCGCATTGCGCTCGGCGCGGACGGTGAGCTGGTGGGCGGGCAGAGTGACGCGCAGTTCCTTGTCCCACAGGGTGTCGTCCTCGGCGAGGCGGGACACCATGTCGCAGTACGTGGCGAACATGTCGTCCAGCAGACCCTCGGGGAAGAGTTCCTCCACGCAGTCCCAGGTCAGGTCGAGCGACCCGGTGATGTCGACCACCTGGTGGTCGAGCCACACCTGCGGGGTCTGGCTGACGCGATAGGAGATGTCGCCGAAGTAGTCCATGGAATCGGACACATCGGCGGCAGTGCCCAGGCCGCTGGTGAACACCACCGGCATGGTTTCGAATCCGCTCTGCAGCCCGAGCCTGCGGCGTTCGCGCAGCGTCTGCAGTGCGCTGACCTGGCGGTGCCGGAGGTCCTTCTGGAGCTGGGTCTGCGTGGCGTCGACCCGTTCGCCGAGCGGCCGGCCCGAGGTGGCGTCCATCTCCAGGAGGCAGATGGAGGTGAAGTCCCCGACCACGCGGCGCAGATGGGGGTGGACGGTCCGCTTGCCGCTCTCCGTCTGCGACAGAAGCAGAGGCAGCCGGTTGAAGAGGGTGAGGTTGAGGGTGAAGCGCCGCGTGCCGCTCCAGGTCGCGAGCACCTCGGAGAAGATCGTCGCGAGGACCGCGGTGGGGGTCAGGCCGCGTTCCTCGCAGCGTTCCTGCAACTGCTTCCACCGGTCCTCGGGGAGATGGAACTCGCGGTGGGTGAAGCGTGGCTTGTGCACGCTCACCGGGGACTTCGCGAGCGGCAGGTCCGGGGGCGGGGCGAGCGTCTCGGCGCGGGAGGTCCAGTAGTCCAGCGCCTTGCGGTGGCGGAGTGCCTGCGATCCCCCTTCGAGAGCCAGCGCGTAGGAGCGGAAGGTCACGTCGATCGGCGGGAGTTCGAGGTCGGGGTCCTGGCACAGGGCGCTCCACTCGCTGAACAGGAGCGTGAGGCTGGCCAGATCGACCATGAGGAGGTCGAGGCTGATGTGGAGGCGGTCGTGCCCGGCGAGCCGGGTGTGCCTGATGTCGAACAGCGGCCAGTCGGCGGCGGTGTAGACGTGGTGCGACATCTCGTCGCGGATGTCCTGGAGCGTGCGCTCAGCCTCTTCCTCGGAGGCGGAGCGCACGTCGGTACATCGGATCTCGAACGGCGGGACGGTCGCGAGGACCCGCTGCTGTCCGTCCTCGCCCACGATCGCACGGAGCATGTCGTGCCGTTCGATGAGCTTGCGCCAGGCGCCGGTGAGTACATCGGGGTCCAGGCGGCGCCCTTCGAGTTCGAAGTACGCGTGCGGTGCCACGTTTCCCAGGACGAAGTTCGACCCGCGGCCCACCCAGTACGCGTACTGGATCTCCGTCAGGGGAAACTTCTCGTAACGATCGCCGGATGCGCGTGCACCGGCGCTGCTGTACGCAGCTGTCATGATTTTTTTCCTCCGGGTTCTCGGCAGGCTCGGACGAGCCTCCGATGGTCTGGTGGCGCGACCGCGCGATGCGCGGCAGCGGTTACTGCAGCTGCTCGGAGACGGCCGGCGCGGCCGTGCCGCGTCTGTTCATGAGCAGGCGGGTCAGCACGGTGACGACCGTGCAGCTCGCCGCGAGCCCGAGCCACACCACGGTGGCGTTGCCGGAGAGGGCGAGGCCGATACCGACGGAGGGGCCCGCGAACTTCCCCACTCCCATCATCGAGTTGACGAGTGCGTTGGCCCGGGTCAGCTCGCTGTCGGGCACCACGGAGATCAGCCATGGGTGGAACGAGCAGGAGTACGCGCACTCTCCCAGTCCGAACAGCACGACGTAGACGAGGAGTCCGGCCATGCGCAGGCCGAAGGGCGCGAAGGCGAACAGTCCGGCCACGACGTAACCGGCGACCCACAGGGCGACCGCGATGTGCAGCCCGGTCATCTCGGGCTTCTCCTCCAGGCGGCGGGTCATCGGGCGCTGGCAGAAGACGATCACCGTCACCACCAGGAAGAGCATCAGCGAGACCATGAAGAGCGGCATGTCCATCAGCCCCGTCGTGATCAGGGGCGCCGTGGCGTCGAACTGGCTGAAGGCGAAGAGGGACGCGGCGAGTTGGAACAGCGCGACGGGCAGCATCACCTTCCACAGCCCGAGCAGGGGCAGCGGCGCCGCCTCACTCTCCTGTTCTTCCTTGGTGGGCGCCGGCAGGTGCCGGCGTACGGCGATGATCGCCACCGTGAGCGGCAGGACGCCCACCGCGTTGACCACGAAGAAGTACGGGATGACCGAGCGGGGCAGCACCACGGTCAGCAGGCCGGACACCAGCGAGCCGAGGGCGAGCGTCGCGTTGAGTACGGCGTAGCGGCGTGCGAAGACCTGGCGGCGTTCCTCGGGCGTGATCAGTACGTTGATGAGCGGGATGATCGCGGCCATGATGCACCCCTGGCCCGCCCCGACACCGATGGCCGCGGCCACTGCCGACAGGTGGGAGCCGATGACCGAGACGCCGAGATAGCCGGCGAGCCAGAGCTGGGTGCCGAGAACGCCGAGCGGGACGCGGCCCAGCTTGAGGATGCCGGTGCTGAGCAGCAGCGCCACCACGAGGTTCGCGATGCCGCTGGACGCGTAGAACAGGGCGACGCCGCCGGTCCCCACGCCGGGCTGGTCGGCGAGGTAGATGGCGGTGTAGGGCAGGGCGAGGCCGAGGCAGAAGGAGGAGAGGCCGTGTGCGCCGATCAGGCTGTCGACGGGGCGCAGGCGCCTAGTCAAGAACATGGGCGGCTGCCTCGGTGAGCGGGACGATGTCGTCGACGATCAGCGGTACGGCGCTGTTCAGGGCGTGCGCGCAGGCGTCTTCGTCGGGGCCCGCGGCCATGAGCACGGCCAGGCGCGGGATGACCTGCCGGGGTGGCAGCAGGAGGCCGGCGCCGGGTTCGACGAGGGCGGCGGCGTGGGTGATGCCCGGCGCCCGGGCCGCTTCGGCGATCTCGAGGCGGCGCACCGTACCGTCGAACTTCGGGTAGTGGAAGCGGATCTCCACGCACCGGTCCTCGCTGGGAGTGAGGTCGGGGACGCGGCCCAGGGCGAGTTCGGCGGCGGCGACGACGAGGTCGACACCGGTGGCCATGCGGGCGGCGTACGGGATGAGGTCGCCGCCGAGTCTGCCGTTGAGCTCGATGAGGCGGGGCCCGGACGGGGTCAGGCGCACCTCGGCGTGGGTGGCGCCCAGTTCGATGCCGAGTGCCCGGTGCGCGGTGGTGACGAGGTCGCGTACCGCGTCCGACCACGGTTCGTCCCGCCAGCCGGCGAGCAGATGGCCGATCTCCTCGAAGTACGGCTCGAAGCCGAGGCGTTTGCGCGCGATGTGCACGCAGGTCGCCTCGCCGTCGCGGACGACGCTGTCCACACTGATCTCCGGCCCCAGGAGGTACTCCTCGATCATGACGCCGTGACCGGTGGGCAGCGAGCCGTACCGGGCCCCGTCGGCCAGGGTGAAGCCGGCGCGGACCTCGGTGGCGTCGGCGGCCAGCACGACGCCGATGCTCCCGGCCTGCGCGCGAGGCTTGATCACCACGGGGTGGCCGATCGAAGCGGCGATGGCCTCGGCCTCGTCCGCGGAGTGCGCCAGGCCGTGCCGCACGGTGGGCAGTCCGGCCTCGTCGAGCAGGGTCCGTGTCACGTACTTGTCGCGGCAACGGGCCGCCGAGCGGGGGGACATGTGCGGCAGACCCAGCTTCTCCGCCGCGCGGGCGGTGGTCTCCAGGACTGCCTCGCCCCAGGTGAGCACCCCCGCTCCCGGCCCCGTCAACTCGGCGAGCGCCGACGTCACAGCGCGCTCGTCGTCAAGGTCCACCACCCGCCACTCGGCAAGGTGGCGGCGCTGCCAGGTGGGCTCGGCCGGCAGCAGGGCGGACAGCCGGTACCGCTCGGACAATGCCTCCAGGGCGTACTCGCGGTAGGGCCGGCTGCCACTACCCACAACCGTCAGATGCGCCTTGCCTTCGGGCATGGCTGTCCTCCACGTCTCCTGCGTTCTTGGTGGTCGGTCGGGAAATGCGCGGGACCCGGGTCAGTCCGCAGCGGCGGCGGAGCGGGCGCGGTTCAGGACGGGATCCAGCCGTAGGCGTGTTCGATGCGGAACCGAATGACCAGCCTGCGGTCGGCCACCATGGCCGCGCGGTACTCGTCCCAGTCGGGGTGTTCGCCCTGCACCCCGCGGAAGACGTCGATGAGTTCCTCGACGGCCCGGTCGCGCGGGTCGGCGGCGACCGGGGACAGTTCGGCGATCCCTTCGTAGACGGCGTACGCGCCACCACCGGGGGTGGTGACGTGCAGGCTCACCCGTGGATCGCGGCGAAGGTTGTGCGTCTTGGCCCGGTCCGCGGTGGTGGAGAGGCGTACGGTGCGCGTCGCGTCGTCGTACCAGAAGTCGACGTTGGAGAGCTGCGGGCGGCCGTCGCCCTTGAGGGCGCAGAGCACACCACGCCGGTGTTCGGCGAGCAGGGGCAGGAAGGGGTCCGGGCCGGTGGCGTCGGTCATGGCAGGGTCCTTTCGTGGGCGCTTCGGTGGCCTGGGCTTCCTGCCCGTCTCACACGGGGCGCAGCTCCAGGAGTTGGAACTCCAAGGTGGTGTCCGGGTCCGGGCTGCGCCGTTCGGTGCGCAGCACGTCCACCGCCAGGCCCGCCTCGCCACAGATCTCGGCCAGGAGCGCGCTGTTGCCGATGCTGCTGAAGCCGAGCAGCAGCCGCCCCTGGTCGGTCAGATGCGCGGGGGCCTCGTGGGCGAACCGGCGGTGCGCGTCGTAGCGCGGGTCGAAGAAGGCGTGGTGCAGGTCCGTCTCGTTGACGAAGTCGTCCGGTGCCTCGGCGAAGTTGGAGTTCCAGTAGATGACGTCGAAGCGCTCGTCGGGCGACAGGGCGGAGAACAGGTCGCTGTGCAGTGCCCGTGCCCGGTCACCCACCTGGTGCCGTTCGATATTGCGGCGGGTGTTCTCGACGGCCGCGGCGCTGATGTCCAGGGCCGTGACCGTACGGCAGCCGGACTGGGCGGCGATCACCGAGGTGACACCGGCGCCTGAGCCCATCTCCAGGAACGCGCCGCCCTCCGGGTAGGGCAGCCAGGTCGAGAACAGCTCGGTGACCGGGGTGTACGTCGGGCTGAACACCCCGTCGAGCAGGTCCCAGGTCCGGTCGAGCAGCGTGAACTCTCCCGCGCGGCCCTCGTCCTGCTGGTGCCTGCGCAGCAGGTCGCTGCCCCGCTTGAATCCGGTTGCGTCCATGGCGCTCATGCCCCCTCGCTGACTTGGCTGTGGTGTTCGACCAGGGCGAGCACCCGGGTGGGGCTGCCGGAGCCGCCGACGATCGGCAGCGGTCCTGTCATGAGCAGCGCCCCGGTGGGCGGCAGCTGCGCGAGGTTGCGCAGTTGGGTCAGGCCGTACTTGCCCGCGCCGTGCAGGTACCAGTGGCAGGGGAAGGGCTGGTCGGTGAAGTCGCCCGCCAGGCCCGCGTCGGTGCCGACCGTCTCCACGCCGATGCCCGCGAGTGGGGTCTCCTCGGCGAGCCAGCGCGCGCACGCCGGGTCCACTCCGGGGGTGTGCCGGTCGTTGAGGAAGCGCTCCGGGTCGTCCCTGCGGGTCTCCCAGCCGGTGCGGTAGAGCAGCCAGCCGTCCTCGGGCAGCGGCCCGTGCTCGGCCGTCCACGCCTCGATGTGCTCCCGGCGCAGGAGGAAGTCCGGGTCACGGTCCGCGGCCTGCGTCATGTCGAGGACCACGGCCGGTCCGACCAGGCGGGAGGGCGGGACCTGGGAGACGTCCTGGAGGCCCTTGCCGGACAGCCAGTGGGCCGGGGCGTCGAAGTGGGTGCCGGTGTGTTCGGAGAGGCGGATGTTGTTCCAGTAGACAGTGGGGCCCGCCTCGTCGAAGTTGCTGATCACCTCGCGGGCGAAGGGCCAGGGCTGGCCGCGCTCGGGCGGCAGGCAGATGATCGGCGTCTCTTCGGACAGCGGTGCGGTCAGGTCGATCACCTCGACCGTGCCGCTGCGAAGGGCCGTCACCAGCGTTTCGAGGACGCTCACGCCACCACCCCCTCGGGGGTGGGAACGACTGGCGTGCACCAGTCGGGGTGGCTGCTGCGGTTGCGTACCGCGTCGTCGTAGTGGCCCTGCAGCGCGCGGGTGATCTCGCCTGGCCCGCCGTCGGCGACGGGCAGCCGGTCGACGCTCGTGATCGGCAGAAGCTCGGACATGGTGCCGCACAGGAACAGCTCGTCGCAGACGTACAGTTCGGCGCGGTCGATCTCCCTGCGCTCCAACGGCAGCCCGAGCCGCTCACCGGCCAGGGTGGCCACGGTGTCCACGGTGATTCCCTCGAGGACACCGCTGGTGCCGGGCGGCGTGATCAGCACACCGTCGCGGACCATCACCACGCAGGAGCCCGGCGCCTCGGACACCGTGCCGCGCGAGTTGAGCAGCAGGGTGGTGTCGAAGCCGTTGCGCACGGCCTCGTGCTGGGCGAGACGGCTGTTGTGGTAGTTCGCGCCGGCCTTGATGCGCGTGGGCATCGCGTCGTTGCCGATGCGACGCCAGGAGGAGATGGAGGCGGCCACGCCCCGGTCGTAGGCCGCGGATCGTGGCACCGGCGTCGAGGTGATGTGAACGCCGGTCTCCGTGGTGTGGGCCAGTGGATCGAAGTTCGGGCCCATCCCGAAGTACGCGACGACGCAGACGTGCACGTCGGTGCCGAAGTCGTTCGCGAGGATGAGATCCGTACAGGCCGCGGCGAGGTCGGCGTCGGTGAAGTCGATCTCCATGTGGAGGCTCTTCATGGAGCGCCGCAGTCGCTCCAGATGCTCGGTGACGCGGAAGGCGTACGGCTCGCCGTCGTCAGGGCTGACGTAGGCACGGATGCCTTCGAAGACGTTGGCGCCCCAGAAGGCGCCCTGGCTGCGGGCGTGTACGACGCACTGGTCCCACGGGACGAGCCGGCCGTCGAGCCAGGCGTATTCGGGTGCGTTCGCGGTCATCAGCTGGTTCCTTTCACAGGATGCCGGTACGGTGCGGGGCTTCTCACTGCCATGCTCAGAGCGTCCGCGAAGCCGCCGCCCTCCTTGCCGCAGGCGGCGAGGTGCCCGTCGGGCCGGGCGAGCCACCACGTGCCGGCGTCGGCGCCGTAGGGCCCAAGAAGTGACGGGTCGTCGGTGTGGGCGACGACGACGTCGGCGGGCAGCCCCTGGGCCGATGCCCCCGCGGGGAGGACGACCACCAGACGGGCGGGGAGATGCCAGGGCTTCGCGCGGGCATCCACGACGAACTCTGTGGCAGAGGCCGCTTCGGTGGCGAAGCAGAGCCCCACGAAGCCGTCCCCGAGCAGGCGGCGCAGCCGGGTTCGCTCCCCGTCGACGTCCACGTGCCCGTCCGGCGCGAACGAGCCGAGGAGGGCGTCGTCACCGGCCTGGACGATGGGCGACTCCTTGTAGACGTACGGCTCGGCCATCTTGCCGCTGTTGACGTGCTTCTCGGCCCGCCCGAGCACGTGCGAGAGGCTGAGCAGCACCGAGCGGGTCCAGCGGCGCGCGAGATTGGGCGGCACCATGAACCGGATCGTCGCCTCGGTGACGCGGAGGTTCTCCTTCGCGGCCGCGTAACGCTCCGTGTGGTAGGTCTCCAGGAGCTCCTCCTCCGCGTGCCCGGCGTGCACGCAGGCGAGTTTCCAGGCGAGGTTGTCCGCGTCCTGGATACCGCTGTTCATGCCGCGCGACCCGTAGGGCGGCAGGGCGTGCGCGGCGTCCCCGGCGAACAGGACCCGGCCCACGCGCAGTCGCTCCACGACGCGTTGGTGGAAGCGGTAGGTGCTGACCCAGTCGATCTCGTACGGGATGTCTCCGATGACGTCCCTGACCCGCTGGTCGAAGCGGCCGTCCGCGCGCTCGGCCTCGATGTCGGCGTCCGGCGGCAGCTGCCAGTCGATGCGCCAGATGTCGTCGGGCTGCGGGTGCATGACCAGTTGGCGGCCCGGGTTGAACGGCGGGTCGTAATGGAAGTGCCGCTCCTTGGCCAGCGGCAGCTTCGCCTTGATGTCGGTGATCAGGAAGCGGTCCTGGTGGGTGTATCCGGTCCACTCGACGCCGAGGAGTTCGCGCAGCCTGCTGCGTACGCCGTCGCTGGCGACCAGGTGCCCGAAGCGGTAGGAGTGCTCCCCCTCGGGGCCGGTCGCCCGCACCGTGACGGAGTCGGTGTCCTGGGTGACCGCGACGACCTCCTGGCCCCATCGCAGCTCGCAGAGCGGATGGGCTTCGGCGGCCTCCACGAGGACCTGTTCGATGCGGTGCTGGGAGATGTTGATGAACGGGCCGAAGCCGGGACCGAGCGGGTACTCGGCGGACCTGATCACCTTGTTGCGCACGTAGGTTCGCGCAATGGTCCAGGTGACGCCCTCGTCCTTGATGGGCGTGGCGCAGCCGAACTTGTCGAGGATCTCCAGTACGTCGCCCTGGATCAGGCATGCCTTGGAGCCCTGCTTGGTCAGGGTTCCGGCTGCCTCGAGAAGAATGCTGGGCACTCCGAGGTCCGCCAGGCGCAACGCGGCGACCAGACCGATCGGGCCCGCGCCCACGATGCCCACCGGCGCGTCGAATTCCGTCATCGGGTCACCCCCGTCCTGGTGCCGCTCGTCTCGCCGGTGACGTCGACGGTGCGGAACACCGGAACGTCGCGCACCGAGTTCAGGTACGGGGTGCCTTCCGTGTATCCGGTTCCGGAGGCCTCGCCGAGCATCCGCACGGCAAGGCGGTAGTGGGTGTTCCGCCAGCGCAGCAGTGCGCCCGCAAAGGTCTCCATCGAGGCCCGCAGCCGTTCGCGTTCCGCCGCGTCGAGGTCACCGGAGGCACACACCTCGACGTAGGCGTCGTCGAGCGTGGGCTGCCGGCCGAGGACGCGCTCGCGCACGTCGGGCACGGAGCGGTACGCGGCCGAATCGACGCGCTCCTTGTCGGGTGTGCGGCACAGCGACTCGACGATCTTGTAGTTGCGTGACTGGATCGCGCTGGCACCTTCGGTGAACTCGCGGAACGTTCTGAATGACTCGACCTGCATCGTCGCCAGCATCGAGAACAGGGGAGCCGACTCGCGCAGCGCCGTCTCCGACCCGTTCAGGAAGTGCACCGCCTTGTCCACTCTTCGCTCGGCCAGGGCTGCTGTCGCGCCGTTCAGTTGCACGGCGAGCAGTGCGAACGTGGTCTCGAACGCCTGGAGAACCCGCAGGAACATGTACTCGTCGTGCACCGTGTCCACTGGCAGCACGCCGAGGCCGATGGCACGCTGTTCGGCGAACGACATGTCGGCGTGCACCACCGAGCAGGCCTGCCGCACGAGTTCGCCGGCGTCGCTGGAGGTGAGGCCGCCGTCGAGCGACATCCGGCCCAGCGCGGGCCGGATCACCCGCAGGCCGTGCTTGCAGCGCTTGGCGACCAGATCGGGTGCCGGCCGCATCTTCGGCAGCAATGTCGTGCGGCCGTCCAGGGCGGCGAGCTCGAACGACAGGGCGTCGCAGACCAGATGCGTCACGAGCCGGTCGCACCGGGAGCGGGCGAAGGGGGCCTGTTCCACCGGGTCGTCCACCGCGGGCAGCTGGAGCAGGGGCAGCGCGAGATAGGTCGGGTAGTCGTAGCGTCCGTCGGGCTTGTCGAGCGCCGTGTTCAAGAATGCCGCGAGGGTCTGCACATGGGGCCAGGGCCCTCGCATCGTGGGCAGCAGATCGCGTACCTCGGCGAGGAGTTGGAGCAGCTCTTTGCGGACGAAGTGCTTGCCGACACCGTGAAAGTGACGGACCACCTCTTGGTAGGGGAACTTCTTCGGATCGGGATCGTGGAGCCAGGACCGTAGCTCAGCTTTTGGCATGAGACCTGCCGTTCGACCGGTGATCGGATCGGTGGGGTAACCGGCTGCTGCGGGCACGCCGATGGTTGTCGAGTGCCGTACACAGCGCGGCGATATCGTCGGTGTTGCTGTAGTAGTGGAAGGAGAGGCGCACGACGTCGCCCCGTGGGCTGACGGTGATGTCCTGCTCCGCCAGGGATCGGGCCACGGCGCCGGGATCGGCGTCGAGCAGGCCGATATGAGCGCCCCGCCGGGGGCGCGGCAGGGCCCGCACCTGGAATCCACCTTCCGTCAGGCGCGCGATGGCCAGGTCCGTCAGGGCGAGTACGTGCTCGCGTACGGCGGACAGGTCGAGCGACCGGATCAGGCGCAGTCCGGCGACGGCGGCATAGCAGGCGGGAACGGAGGGGGTGCCGGTCTCGAATCGCGATGCGGTGGGTGAGAAATCGAGCTTCTTCGCGTCGAACGCGAAGGGGTTGATGCGGCCGAACCACCCGGTCAACTGGGGTTCGAGGGCGGTCTGTTCGGGCTCGCGCACGTAGAGGAAGGCGAGCCCCGGCAGGCCGAGCAGGTACTTCATGGTGCCGGCCACCAGGTAGTCGCAGCCCAGCTGTCCGACGTCGACCGGTTCGACTCCCACTGCCTGGTAGGCGTCGACGAACACACGGGCGCCCGCGCCCTGCGCGAGGCGCGTCAGCTCGGCGACCGGCAGCCGGGCGGCGTCCTGGTAGCCGGTGAGCGGCACGGACACGAGGCGGGTGCGGTCGTCGATGAGCTCCGCACAGTCCTCGGCCCGTTCGGCGTGCACGACCTCGGCGCCGCGCGGGCGCTGTGCCAGCCAGACATGGGCGACGGAGGGGAACTCGAGTGCGGTGGTGACCACCTTCGGCCGGGTGCTCCAGTCCAGGGTGGACGCCACCTGGTAGGCGCCGACAGACGCGTTGGGCACCACGGCCACCTGGTCGACGCGGGCGCCGATCAGGGCGGCGAACTCCGCCCGGGCCCGGGCCACCTGGTCCTCGAAGAGCGCCCAGGGCGCAGCACCGACGGCCATGTCGTCGAGCATCCGGTCGAGCGCCTCGTCGAGGCCGGTGGAGCGGGCGCCGAGGCTGCAGCCGGCAAGGTGCACCCGGCGTTCCAGGGTCGGGAAGTGCGTGCGAAAGGTGGCTGCGTCGATGCTTGTCGCGGCGCTCACACCGACTCCGCCAAGTGGTACTTGCCCATCGGGCCGGTGTCGGTCAGCTCGGTGCGCACTCGCCAGAGCGTGGGGAAGAACTTGTATTCGATGAGCTTGGCCAGGACGTCCACCGGCGTGCCCTGGGTCCCGATGACGTCATGGCCGATGATCCGCGTCATCATCTTGAAATGGCGCACCCGCCACAGCGATACCTGCTCGTCCCAGGCGATCATGGCCTCGACGAGCCGGTGCTCGGCACTGTTGGTGCCGCTGCGGTACAGCTCGGCGAGGTCGAGCTTCCGCTCTTCGATCAACACCGCCAGAGCAGAGTCCAGTTGGCGGCCGTGGCGCTGTACCGAACGCCAGCCGGGGGAGTCCGCGCCGGAGCCGTGCCCCAGGATCGTCCGCATGGTCTGGAAGTCCCAGGGCGAGAGGAACCGCATCATGTTCAGCTGCTCGGTGACCAGTTCCACGCCGAACGAGGCCCGGCGCAGCAACTCGATCGCGGCGTCCAGCTCGCCGGCGCCGATGAGGCCCGTGGCCTCCTGCAGTTCCGAGCAGGCCAGTTTGAGCCAGAGCTCGGTGGACTGGTGCACCACCTGGAAAAGCAGCTCGTCGCGGTGCACCACATCCTCGGGGCGGCGCTGCAGGGAGAGCAGGTCGTCGGTGCGCATGTACCGGGCGTAGTCGTCCTTGCCTTCCCCGGTCAGGATCTGCTCGGAATAGTCCCTCACCTTGTCACCTCGGGTATTCGGACGGTCAGTTGCCCGTCGGGTGGGACGGGGGCGGCGCGCACCGTGAACTGGGTCGCCGTGGCCGCGAGCGCCGCCTCGACCTCGGTGCTCGATGCCCCGCGGAAGCGGAAGCGGCCGCCGACGTGCTCGTAGTAGGCGTTTGAGGCGGGAAGCACCTCACCGGCGGGCAGAAGAGCCTCCGCGTAGGGGCCCGGATGCCGGCCGACCATCGACGTGGCCTCCGTGATCAGGCAGGGCCGTGCGGTGGGTGCCGGAATCAGCAGCCAGGCGCCGATCGCACCGGTGGCAGCGCGGGGTTCGGGCACCTCTGCCGTCCCCTTCACCTGCAGGTCGAACGCGGCCCGCATGAGGTCGTAGCCGTGCAACTCCCGCCAAAGGAAGGGGATTTCCGCGCCGCCGACGCGCGCTCCGACCTCCAGGAAGGTGCAGGACGCCCCGTCGGGGCGCCGTTCGACGAAGACCTCCAGATGGAAGGGCACCGGGGTGCTGGTGAGTGCGCCGAGGAACTCCGTGGCCGCGGCCTCGATCGCCCGCACGACCAGCGGGTCGTCCTCCTCCACGGATCCGAGGAAGGTGCCGTCGCGGAATCCGAGGCAGCTGTTGATGTAGCGCGAGGCGCGCAGGCAGGTCGGAACGCGGCCGTCGAAGACGCCGTCGACGTGGTAGATCGGGTGCGGATTGAACACCTGGACGAGCATGGGAGTGGCGAAGTCGGGCAGTGCGGCCAGGTCACCGGGACCGCTCAGCACCACGACCCCGTCGCTCGACCCTCCGACACGGGGCTTGAGCACCAGCGGCCATCCGGCCAGGGCGCCGAAGTCGCGTACCGCCCGGTGATCGCTCACCGCGGCGAACTCGGGCACGGGCAGCCCGGCCTCCGCGACGGCCCGGCACATCAGGAACTTGTCACGGAACGCCAGGAGGTCAGCGGGCCGCGGCCCGGGCAGCTCCCAGTCCGCGCGCAGTTGGGCGCCGACGAGGAGGTCCCCCTCCTTGAGCGCGACGATGCGGTGCGGGGCACCGTGGCGGCTGACGAGCCCGGCGAGCGCGGCACGCGCCTCGGCGAGGTCCCCGGTGTCCCGGACGAGCGCGACCTCGGCCGCCTCGTCGGGGATCGCTCCGCGCCCCACCTCGGTGCTGATGTAGGTCACGCGATGGGTGGTGTGGTCGAGGTAGCGGCCGTATTCGGCGTAGTGCTCTCTCCATTGATTGACGACCACGATGTGTGGCCGTCCACCGGCATCCGGAAGGTGTCCGGGCACGCCTCGATCTCCTTTCGCGGGCGCGTGAGGGTGTTCGCGCCATGGCGATGCCCGGGTCGGGGTTCTCTCCGGGCCTGAATACACGGGTTTTGGGGCCGCCGGTCCTCAGGAGGCGGCCGGCCGGGATCGGTTGCCGGCTGCGGGCGTGGGAAGGAGACCGCCCGCAGCGGTCAAGGAGTCAGGACCGTCAGGGGGTGGTGAATACGCAGGCTCCGCGGGTTCCGGGGTTGGCGTACGCCACGACAGCCCCGTCGGTCGGCTTGAGGGCACGCACAAAGCTGCCCGCGTACCCTTCCGTGTCCACGAAGATGCCGTAGTTCGCCACCCAGTCGGCCACGACTCCGGTGTCCGCGTCGACGACCGGTTCGCCGGCGGGCCGGACCCGCTCCTGGACGACGTGGTCCCCGGTGAAGCGCTCGCGCAGCGCTTTGCGCCACTCCTCGTCGGTGACCTCGTGACCGATCACGGTGCCTGCGCCTCCGTGCCCGACTCCGGGCTTCAGGACGAGGTTCTCCCGCTCGGTGTGGCACCGGTCGATGAGTTCCGCGTGCGCTTCGGCGCTGTGCCTGCTCCTGCTCAGCAGCCGGGTCCACGGCATGGCGCGATCGACCACGGCGCGCTCCCGGTCGGAGAGCGTCGCTCGTGTGCGGGGGTCGTGCAGCAGGGCCAGGCTGCCCTTGCTGGCGAACATCGCGCCTTCCAGCGGCGTGTAGAGCACGGTCTGCCCTGACTCGTGCGCCCGGACCAGCGTGTCGAGGCGGTCGAGGGCGACCTCGTCGTCCACCACTTCGCTCGCCACGAAGTAGCGGAGCACCACGTCGAGGGGCGTGCCGCGCAAGGTGACCTTGCCGTCGAGCTCCCCGAGTTCCTGCACCTCTCCGAGCAGGAGCCGCACGCCGTGGTCGAGCATGGCCTCCTGCAGGGCGGTGAAGACGTGCCGGTAGGCCGCGATGCCGCCGTTGGCCTCGATGAGTGCCACCACGGGTTCGTCCGAGGTGACTGTCCCGCCGACGCGCCGTAGCGTACGGGCGACCCTGGCGGCGGTGTCGATGTGCTCGAGTCGATGCTGCTCCGCGAAGTCCTTGAAGGCCGTGCCCTGCAGAAAGGCGCGGTTGAGCTGGGCGAAGTCCGTGCCGCCCAGCTGGCTGCCGATGTTGAGTTCGAGCAGCTTGAACGCGGAGCCGTCGTGGTAGGCGTCGGCGCGCAGGTGGAGTGGGGGCCGCCCGCTCGCGCCACGGCACATGAGCTCGGCGAGGCGCTCGTCCATGCCCAGGGCGCTGCAGTAGCGACGGAGGTCACCGTCGAAGAGGCGGCCGGGCAGGGAGACGAGGATGTCGAAGAGGGCGGCCAGATCGTCCGCGAACCCGGTGATCTCGGTGCGGGGGACGAAGAGCGGCCGGTCGAGCAGCAGCCGGCCGTACGACTCTCCGTAGGTTTCCGGAAGGTTCAGTTCGCGGGCCGCATGGCGCAGACGCGAGTCCGCGGCCCGGCATTCCTCGACGTACTCCGCCGTGACGCGTGGTGACACCGATCAAACTCCCTCAAATAGGGTCGTGTTGGTGCTCTGGATTGGCACAGGTTGATCAGCCGGGGTGGAACGGTGGACCACTGTAGGTCAGCGCAGCCGCTGCAGCGCGATGATTTGCCGCACCGGATAGGTCCCCTCCGTAGGGGCAGGAATTGTGCAAGTTTGAAGCAAGCTTGCGGAATGGCAGGTCAGTAGGGGTGCGGCCGAACGGGCCGACGTTCCATTGGTCCGTGCGACCCCCGAGTTCCTTTGTAAAGTATTTGGATTCGGTGATTTCTGAATCCCAAATTCCTGGTGGGATGCGCTGTGGGTGGGAGTGTCGAATTCACGCCAGTTCTGCGACTGGCGTTTGGAGCGCCCGAGCCAAAGACCTTAAACGGTTGAATGGTGTCGAACCCTGTTCTCAAGCTTGCTGTTTGAGGTTTCCGAGGGTGAGGCGGGTCCAGGCGATTTTGCGCCAGGCGGGGCCCAAAGGCGGCCGGAATAACTTCCTCCCTTTAAGTTCATTGAACCGAATTGACCCGTTCAAATAGGTCGTCGGCCCGCGCCGGCCGGCGGCGCCCTGTGGCCGTCCGCTCTGAGGTGTGTGGTGGATCAGGGGGTGAGATGCGTTAGCGTGGCGAGCGTTGACGCCGAGCCCTGTGCTGGTTCGTGCTGGTCTTAGAGGCGCAGTAGGGGTAAACGTGCAGGTCAGGGCGATTTCATGAGAATTCTGCACACGTCCGACTGGCATCTCGGCCGGGCGTTCCACCGGGTGAACATGCTCGGGGCCCAGGCCGAGTTCATCGGTCACCTCGTCGCCACGGTCCGTGAGCGGGACGTCGACGCGGTGGTCGTGGCCGGTGACGTGTACGACCGCGCGGTGCCGCCTCTCGCCGCGGTCGAGCTGTTCGACGACGCCCTGCACCGCCTCGCCGACCTCGGCATCCCCACCGTGATGATCTCCGGGAACCACGACTCCGCGCGCCGGCTCGGCGTCGGTGCCGGGCTCATCGGCCGCGCCGGCATCCACCTGCGCACCGACCCCGGCGCCTGCGCGATCCCTGTGATCGTCCCCGACACCACCGGCGACGTCGCCTTCTACGGGCTGCCGTATCTCGAACCGGCGCTCGTGAAGGACGAGTTCGGGGTCACGAAGGCAGGACACGAGGCGGTCCTGGCCGCCGCGATGGACCGGGTCCGCGCAGATCTCGCCGAGCGCCCCGCCGGTACGAGATCCGTGATCCTCGCGCACGCCTTCGTCACCGGCGGTGAGGCCAGCGACAGCGAGCGCGACATCACCGTCGGCGGAGTCGCCGCCGTCCCCTCCGGCGTCTTCGACGGCGTCGACTACGTGGCGCTCGGCCATCTGCACGGCAGCCAGATCATCACCGAGCGCGTGCGCTACTCCGGCTCCCCGCTCCCGTACTCCTTCTCCGAGGCGGACCACCGCAAGAGCATGTGGCTCGTCGACCTGGACGCGGACGGCTTCGCCGCCGCCGAGCGCGTCGACTGCCCGGTGCCCCGGCCGCTCGCGCGAATCCGCGGAGAGCTCGCCGACCTTCTTCTGCGCCCCGACCTCGCCGTGCACGAAGAGGCGTGGGTCGAGGCCACCCTCACCGACCCCGTGCGCCCCGACGACCCCATGGCCCGCCTCACCGAGCGGTTCCCCCACACCCTCAGCCTCGCCTTCGACCCGCAGCGCGGCCCCGAGGACCCCGACGTCTCCTACGCACAGCGCCTCAAGGGGCGCGACGACCAGCAGATCGCGGAGGACTTCGTGGCCCATGTGCGCGGCGCCGGACCCGACGAACGCGAGCGCGCCGTCCTGCGCGACGCGCTCGACGCCGTACGCGTCGACGACACCCGGCGCGAGGTCGCCCGATGAGGCTCCACCGGCTGCGGATCACCGCCTTCGGGCCCTTCGGGGCGAGCCAGGACATCGACTTCGACGACTTGTCGGCGGCCGGCCTGTTCCTGCTCCACGGCCCGACCGGCGCAGGCAAGACCTCCGTCCTCGACGCCGTCTGCTACGCCCTGTACGGCTCCGTCCCCGGCGCCCGGCAGGGCAGCGGCCAGGGCGCTTCCCTGCGCAGCGACCACGCCGCGCCCGCCACCCGCACCGAGGTCACCCTCGACCTCACCGTCGCGGGACGCCGCCTGGAGCTGACCCGGCAGCCACCCTGGGAGCGCCCCAAGAAGCGCGGCACCGGCACCACCCTCGACAAGGCCCAGAGCTGGCTGCGCGAGTACGACGCCGCCGCCGGCACCTGGAAGGACCTCAGCCGCTCCCACCAGGAGATCGGCGAGGAGATCAGCCAGCTCCTCGGCATGAGCAAGGAGCAGTTCTGCCAGGTCGTCCTGCTGCCGCAGGGTGACTTCGCCCGCTTTTTGAGGGCCGACGCCGAGGCCCGCGGCAAGCTTCTCGGCAGGCTCTTCGACACCCGGCGCTTCGCCGCGGCCGAGCAGCGGCTCGCCGAGCAGCGCCGCGCCGCCGAGAGCGAAGTACGCGCGGCGGACGCCGAGTTGCTCGCCGACGCGCACCGCATGCAGCAGGCCGCCGGGGACATCGTGGAACTCCCCGCCCCCGACGCCGAGCCCGGCGACCCCGGACTCGCCGACGCCGTCCTCACCTGGTCCGCCGTCGCCCGCTCCACCGCCCGCGAGCGGCTCACCGTCGCGCATCTCGCCCTGACCGCCGCGGACGCCGACCGCACGCGCACGCAGGCCGACCTGGCCGCCGTACAGGAGACGCACCGGCTTCAGCGGCGGTTCGCGGAGGCACGGGAGCGGGCCGCGCGGCTCGACGAGCGGGCCGACGAGCACCGGCGCAACCAGGAACGCATGGAGCGGGCCCGCAAGGCCGAGGCCGTCGCGCCCGCCCTCGCGCTGCGCGAGGCCGCCGAGAGCGAGCACCGCAGGGCCGCGAGCGAGGAGGCACGCACGCGTGCCGTGCTGCCCGACGGGTTCGACGGCGCCGGCGCGGCGGGCCTCGCCGCCGCCGCGCGGAAGGCCACCGAGGAACTGGGCGGCCTGGAGTCCGCCCGGCGCGCCGAGCAGCGCCTCACGGAACTCGCCGAGCAGCGGCGGGAACTCGACCGCGAGGAGCGCGCCGACGACGAACTGCTCCAGGACGCGGCGAGCTGGCTCGACGGCTGGGACCGTGGCAGGGCCGCGCTCCAGGAAGCCGTCGAGTCCGCCCAGGACGCCGCGACGCGGGCCGAACACCTGGCGGGTCAACTGGACGGCGCACAGCAGAGGTCGGAGGCCGCCCGGCGCCGCGACCGGCTCGCCGGGGAGGTCGCCGAGGCCGGTGCCCTCGCCCTGCGGGCCCGCGAAGAGGCCGCGGCAGCGCACGAGCACTGGCTCGCCCTCAAGGAGCGGCGGCTGAACGGGATCGCGGCCGAACTGGCCGCCCAGCTCGTCCCCGGCGAGCGGTGCGCGGTCTGCGGGTCGACCGACCACCCCGAGCCCATGCGCAAGACCGCGGAACACGTCGGGCGCGACGCCGAGGAGTCGGCCCTCGCCGCCCACCGCCGCGCCGAGGACGCGCGCACGGCGCAGGAGAGTCGTCTCGCCGCCCTCCGCGAGTCCCTGGCCGCCGCGACGGCCGCCGCGGGCGAGACTCCGGCGCAGGAACTCGCCGAGGCCGCCGAGGAGTTGCGCGCACGACACGCCGAGGCGCGGGGCCTCGCCTCCGGCCTGCACGCCGCCCGCGAGGCCCTCCTCCAGGCCGAACGCGAGCACGACCGCCGGCTCGCCGCACAGCAGGAAGCCACGCGTCGTGCCGTCGCCCGGGCCACCCTGCGCGAGACCGTCGACCGCGAACAGGGCGTCCTGGAACGCGAGTTGGCCCAGGCGCGCGGCGCCGAGACCAGCGTCGGCGCACGCGCCGCGCAGCTGGAGCGCCGCGCGGCTCGGCTCACGGCCGCCGCGGACGCCGCCCGCACCGCCGACGACACCGCCCAGCGGCTCAAGGACGCCGACGCGCGACTCGCCGACGCGGCGTTCCGCGCCGGGTTCGACACGCCGGAGGCCGCCGGCGCCGCCCTCCTGGACGACGCCGAGCACCGGGACCTCCAGCACCGGCTCGACGCCCGCCAGTCCGAGGAGGCTGCGGTGCGTTCCGTACTCGCGGAGGACGACACGGCGGCAGCGGCGGCGCGACCGCACGCCGATGTGCCCGCGGCGCTGCACGCCGCCGAGACGGCCGACCGGCGCGTGCGCGAGGCGGCCTCCGCGCGCGACGACGCGGCGCGCCGCTGCACCGAGATCGACCGCCTCTCGGAGCGCTGCTCTGTCGCCGTCCGACGGCTCGCACCCCTGCGTGCCACGTACGACCGCGTGGCACGCATGGCGGGCCTGGCCGCCGGCACGTCGGCGGACAACGAGCGCAAGATGCGCCTGGAGTCCTACGTCCTCGCGGCCCGTCTCGAACAGGTCGCGGCGGCGGCGACCGCGCGCCTGGCCCGTATGTCGTCGGGCCGGTACACGCTGGTGCACTCCGACGACCGTACGGGGCGCGGCCGTTCGGGCCTCGGCCTGCATGTGGTCGACGCGTGGACCGGGCGCGAGCGGGACACCGCGACGCTGTCCGGCGGCGAGACGTTCTTCGCGTCCCTCGCGCTCGCCCTCGGCCTCGCGGACGTCGTCACGGACGAGGCGGGCGGCGTCCGCCTCGACACGCTCTTCATCGACGAGGGCTTCGGCAGCCTCGACGACCAGACACTGGACGAGGTCCTCGACGTCCTGGACTCCCTGCGCGAACGGGACCGCAGCGTCGGGATCGTCAGCCACGTCGCCGACTTGCGTCGGCGCGTGCATGCGCAGTTGGAGGTCGTGAAGGGGCGGTCGGGGTCCGTCGTGCGGCAGCGGGGAGCGTCGGACTGAACGGGGCGGTTCTCGGGTGCGGGTGAGTGGGGGCTGAGCGCGCAGTTCCCCGCGCCCCTCACGGGGCGCATTGCTCAGTGCCCGAGCGGGCGGCGGGGGAGTGGTGACGAATAGACCACGCTCGTCGTCACCGAGCCGAGGGCGCCGATCTTGCCCGAGATCTCTTCCAGGTGTCTCATCGAGCGCGCCGCGACCTTGATGACGAAGCAGTCGTCGCCGGTGACGTGGTGGGCCTCCAGGATCTCGGGTGTCACCTCGACCAGATCGTGGAACGGCTTGTAGTGCCCGTTCGGGTAGCGCAGCCGTACGAACGCCAGGATGGGGAGTCCGATCCGCTCGGGGGCGACCACCGCCGCGTACCCGGCGATCACCCCGGCCTCCTCCAGGCGCCGCACCCGTTCGGTGACGGCGCTCGCGGACATCGCGACGGCCCGCGCGAGCTCGGCGTAGCTCGCCCGGCCCTCGCGCTGGAGGACGTCCAGGATGCGCCAGTCGGTGGCGTCGGGCGTGTACGGGGATTCACCGGTCATGAGGCAGGAATAGCAGGGAGATCCCCGGCCGATCAAGAGTGATGCCGGGGATCGTCACTTCAGTGGGCGGGGCGCGGCCCGTAGATTTCTGGTCATGACCGCGACCACCACCACCGATGCCTTCACCCCCAACGCCGTGCTCCGGGTGCCCCCGGCGTCCCCCGCCGCGGCCGTCGCCCACTTCGGCGCGAGCCTGGCCTTCCACGCCGACGTGTCCGACGTCGCCTCCGCCCTCGCCGCCGGCGGCGACCCGGGATTCGTCGTCGTCGACACCCGCTCCGCCGCCTCGTGGGACCAGGGACACCTCCCCGGCGCCGTCCACCTGCCCACCGCCCTCGTCCCGGAACAGGCCGAGCAGCTCCTCGACAAGGCCGTGCCCGTCGTCACGTACTGCTGGGGCCCGGGCTGCAACGGCGCGACGCGCGCGGCCCTTGCGCTGGCCCAACTCGGCTTCCAGGTCAAGGAGATGCTCGGCGGGTTCGAGTACTGGGCACGGGAGGGCTTCGCGTACGAGACGTGGGAGGGGCCGGTGCGGCGCGAGGCCGACCCGCTGACGGCGCCGGCCGCCGACACGGACGACTGCGGCTGCTGACAGCCCAGGGGGCGGAGCCAGTAACGGCCGCCGCCCCCATCGCGGTTACAGCCGCGACAGCTCGTCCACCAGATCGTCGAGCCCCAGCGATCCCTGCGACAGCGCCGCCATGTGCCACGCCTTCGCGTCGAACGCGTCCCCGTGCCTGGCCTGCGCGGCCGCGCGGCCGAGCAGCCACGCGCGCTCGCCCAGCTTGTAGCCGATCGCCTGCCCGGGGATGGACAGATAGCGGGTCAGCTCGCTCTCCACGAAGTCTGCGGGACGGCTGCTGTGCGCGCCGAAGAACTCCTGCGCGAGGCCGGGCGTCCACCGCTCGCCCGGGTGGAACGGCGAGTCCGCCGGGATCGCCAGCTCCAGGTGCATGCCGATGTCGACGATGACGCGGGCCGCGCGCATCATCTGGGCATCCAGATAGCCGAGCCGCCGCTCGGCGTCGGTGAGGAAGCCCAGCTCGTCCATCAGGCGCTCCGCGTACAGCGCCCACCCCTCGGCGTTGGCGCTCACCATGCCGACGCTCGCCTGGTAGCGGGAGAGGCTGTCCGCGACGTGCGTCCACTGGGCGAGCTGGAGGTGGTGGCCCGGAACGCCCTCGTGGTACCAGGTGGAGACCAGGTCGTAGACCGGGAACCGGGTCTCGCCCATCGTCGGCAGCCAGGTGCGCCCGGGGCGCGAGAAGTCCTCGGACGGCGCGGTGTAGTAGGGCGCGGCGGCGCTGCCGGCCGGCGCGATCCGGGACTCCACCTTCCGCACCCGCTCGGCGAGTTCGAAGTGCGTGCCGTCGAGGGCGCCGATCGCCTCGTCCATCAGACCCTGGAGCCAGCGCCTGACCTCGTCCACACCCTCGATGTGCGTGCCGTGCTCGTCGAGGTGCGCGAGCGCCACCCACGGCGTCGCGGCGCCGGGCAGGATCTTCTCCGCCTCGGCCTTCATCTCGCCCAGCAGACGGTGGTACTCGGCCCAGCCGTACGCGTACGCCTCGTCCAGGTCGAGGTCCGTGCCGTTGTAGTAGCGCGACCAGCGGGCGTACCGCTCACGGCCCACCGTGTCGGGGGATCCCTCGATCGCGGGCGCGTACACGTCGCGCATCCAGTCGCGCAGCTCGACGACCGCGGCGGTCGCGGCGGCGCCCGCCGCGTCGAGCTCGGCGCGCAGCGCGTCGGGGCCGTCCGCGGCGAACTCCTCGAACCAGCCGCGCCCGTCGCCCGCCCACTCCGTGAGCTGCCCGATGAACGTGGCCGTCGGACGCGGCCCGCCGTGGAGCTTCTTCTCCAGGCCGAGCGACAGCGTCTCCCGGTACCCGGCGAGCGCCCGCGGCACGGCGCGCAGCCGCTCGGCGACCGCCGCCCAGTCGGCGTCCGTGGCGGTCGGCGTGAGGGTGAACACCTCCCGCACGTTGTGGACGGGCCCGCCCAGGTTGGTGACGGCCCGCAGGTTCTCCTCGGCGTCGTGCACGGCGAGTTCGGCCGTGAGCCGCTCCCGCAGGAGCCGGCCGCAGCGGCGCTCGACGGCGCTGTCGGCGCCGGGCCGGCGCTCGGCCTCGTCGAGGCGGGCGAGGGTCGTGCGCGCGAGTTCGGCGACGGCCTCCTGGCCGGCAGGTGACAGGTCGGGCAGCTTGCTGTGGCTCTCGGGCACGCCGAGGTAGGTGCCGGTGACGGGATCGATGGCGACGAGCTCGTCGACGTAACGGTCGGCGACCTCGCGCGGGAGCGGTCCGGTGGCGGCCGCTGCTGTGGCTGACGAATCTGACATGCCGCCATCGTCGTACGCGGCGGTGCGCCGCGTCATCAGGATTCGCCGACGGTGTCGGCTCCGGCGGTCGGGGGCAACAGGGGACCGCACTCCCACTGCTGGAAGATCAGCCGGGTCTCGACGCGCGCCACCTCGCGGCGCGCGGTGAACTCGTCGAGCACGAGCCGCTGGAGATCGGCGGTGTCGCGCACGGCGACATGCACCAAGTAGTCGTCAGGTCCCGTCAGATGGAACACGGACCGCGACTCGGGCAGCGCCCGGATCCGCTCCACGAACGGGCCGACCAGCTCACGCCGGTGCGGCCGTACCTGCACCGAGAGCAGCGCCTGCAGCCCACGGCCCAGCCTCGCCGGGTCGAGGCGCAGCTGATGCCCGAGGATCACGCCGGAGCGGCGCAGCCGGGTCACCCGGTCGAGGCAGGTGGAGGGCGCCACCCCGACCTGCGCGGCCAGGTCCCGGTAGGTGACGCGGGCATCGTTCTGCAGGAGGCGCAGTATGTGGAGATCAACCGGATCGAGTACGACGGAATCGGCCATCGGCCGAACGTAGCACGGGATTTGGCCGACAGACCCCGGCAGATGTTCAGGCTGAGCCGCATGGACAACGACCTGTACGCAGGGACGCGCCAGGGCTCCGCCCACCGGCGGGCCCTCGCCACCGAAGCCGTGCACGCGGGCCGCGACGACCTCGCCGGACTCGGCCTGCACGCCCCGCCCATCGACCTGTCCACCACCTATCCGTCCTACGACAGCCGCGCCGAGGCCGCCCGCATCGACGCGTTCGCGGCGGACGGCACGGTCGACGACGGCCCACCGGTGTACGCACGGCTCGGCAACCCGACCGTCGGCCGCTTCGAGACCGCGCTCGCCCGCCTGGAGGGGACGGAGAGCGCCGTCGCCTTCGCGAGCGGCATGGCCGCGCTCACCGCGGTGCTGCTCGTACGGAGCGGCGCGGGCCTGCGCCACGTGGTGGCCGTCCGGCCCCTGTACGGCTGCAGCGACCATCTGCTCACCGCCGGAGCGCTCGGCACCGAGGTGACCTGGGTCGACCCGGCGGGCATCGCGGACGCGATCCGGCCCGACACCGGCCTCGTCATGGTGGAGTCGCCCGCCAACCCGACGCTCGCCGAACTCGATCTGCGGGCCGTGGCCCACGCGTGCGGCACGGTGCCGCTTCTGGCCGACAACACGTTCGCGACACCGGTGCTCCAGCGGCCCGTCGAGCACGGCGCGCGACTTGTGCTGCACAGCGCGACCAAATTCCTCGGCGGACACGGGGATGTGATGGGCGGGGTGGTGGCCTGTGACGAGGAGTTCGCCCGGCAGTTGCGCCAGGTGCGGTTCGCAACGGGCGGCGTCCTGCATCCGCTCGCCGGCTATCTGCTGCTGCGCGGTCTCGCGACGCTGCCGGTGCGGGTCAAGGCGGCCTCTGCGACGGCGGCGGAACTGGCGCGGCGCCTGTCCGTCGACCCGCGCGTCGCGCGCGTGCACTATCCGCGGATCGGCGGCGCGATGGTCGCCTTCGAGTCGGCGGGCGACCCGCACGAGGTGATCCGCGCGGTACGGCTGATCACGCCGGCCGTCAGCCTCGGCAGCGTCGACTCGCTCATCCAGCACCCGGCGTCGATCAGCCACCGCATCGTCGACGCCACCGACCGCAGGTCCGCCGGCGTGAGCGACCGCCTGCTGCGCCTCTCGGTGGGCCTGGAGGACGTCGAGGACCTGTGGGCGGACCTGGACGCGGCACTCGGCGAGCCGGTCGGCGTCACGGGACACACGGCCGGGGCGGGCCTGCGCGTACCGGAGTGAGGAGGGGCGTCTCCCGGACCGGA
The DNA here is from genome assembly GCF_004005495.1 of Streptomyces antnestii. Classification (GTDB taxonomy): domain Bacteria; phylum Actinomycetota; class Actinomycetes; order Streptomycetales; family Streptomycetaceae; genus Streptomyces; species Streptomyces antnestii. Next base: position 247,068 of record NZ_RZYA01000007.1, on the reverse strand, counting down.
CAGAAAGAGGCGAGGGACCGGTCCGGGCCGACTCGCGAGGAGTCGGTCCCGGCCGGTCCGGCCTCAGTGCCGGTCGGCCTGCTCGTACGCCGCGCGGGGCCCGTCGTACGGCAGCCGCGACCTGACCGGCGTCGGCTGCAGGCGTGCCGTGATCACCAGCGTGCCCTCCTCGATCTGGTAGTCGAGGGGAAGCCCGAGGCCGCGCATCGCGGCGACCATCCCGGTGTTGGACGCCTGGGTGACCGCGTACACGCTCTCGCAGCCGGCCTCGACGGCCATCGCGACCAGCCGGTCAAGGAGTTCGGTGCCGATGCCGCGGCGCTGCCAGTCGTCCTCGACGAGCAGCGCGATCTCCGTCTCGTCGCCGTCCCACAGCAGATGGCCGAGGGCGACGACGCGGCCCGACGCGGTCTGCGCGGCGAGCGTCCGGCCGAAGCGGGGGCTGAGCAGGTGGTTGAGATAGCGGTCCGCGTCACCGACGGGGCCGTGGTACCGCATGCGCAGCGTCTGCCGCGAGCACCGCTCCTGCATCGCCTTGGCCGCGTCCACGTCGTTCGTGTCGGCGCGGCGCACGGTGATCGCGTTGCCCTCGGGCAGCGTGAGGACGTCCTGGCTGCGCGGGATGCGCGGGCCGAGCCGTGTGTCGAGCTCGACCAGGGCGCGGGCCCGCGCGAACTCCGTGGGTGTGAACGGCAGATACGGCCGTTCCACGGTGATCACGCCGCCTTCCGGGGCCCGGAGCCGGATCACGGTCCCTTCGAGCGCTCCCTCCACCGGCGCGCCCTCGGCGGCCTCGCCGCCGCGGCCGCTCGCCGTCGTGGCCGGGTGCGACCTGATGGTGCACCGGCCGAGCAACTGCCGCAGGGCCAGCGGGAGTTCGGCCGCGTCGAGGGCCGTGCGCGTGGCGAGGCCGAGGATGCGGGTGGGGGCGTCCACGAGGTCGTGGGTGTCGGCCCGCTCGATCCAGGTGCCCGCGCCGCCGGCCAGGGAGACGACCCGGGTGAGTTCGGCGGCCGGCAGGTCCTGCGGCGCGCGCAGCAGGAACTCGTCCACGGTGCCCTCGCCCAGGGGGTGCGTCTGGAGGCTCAGGATGTCGACCCGTAGCGGGGCGAGCGCCGTGCACAGGGCCGCGAGCGACCCCGGCTCGTCACGGACCGTGGTCCTCATTCGCCACAGGGTGGTGGCCGCGGGGGGAGTGGTCGCGGGGGTGGTGGTGTCGGTCCGGTCCGACTGCCCGGCGCGCTCCGTGGAGGGGAGCGGCCGGGCCTCGGTATCGCCTGTCGGAGGTGCGTGGTTGTGGCGTCGCGCCCACCAGGTGTGGAATCCCGCCGTGGCGGCCAGTACCACCGCCGACACGGCGAGCAGCACGGGGCCGCCGGGGCCGTGACCGACGAGGTTCGCCACGGCGTCCGCGACGGCCACGGCCGTGAACAGGGCTGCGAGCTCGACGAGGTCACGCCGCCAGTGGTGGACGGGGCGGCCGTTCTTCGTGCGCGTCACATCAGACATGTCTGGACTCATGCAGCCACTGTGAAGGAATGGTGTTGCGTGATCACGAACGCTTTGTGACCGATGGGTAAAGACTGCTTATGTCCTAAATCTTCCACTTATCCGTCCCTCGATCCGCTCGTCACTGGCCGACGCGCCCCGGCTGCAACACCTTCGAGAACAGTACGTCGCCGCCCTCCTGCCGCAGCCGGACGGTCAACTCGCCGCTGTCGCCGTCGATGTCGACCTCACCGAAGTACTGCGGGGTCTCCATCGGCGAGGTGTTGGCCCGGTTCGGCGCCTTGATGAAGCTCTGCTCGGGGCCGAACGTGCCGTCCAGCTTCACCGCCTGGAACCCGCCCGCCGCCAGCGGGCCCGAGACGAACTCCCAGAACGGCTCGAAGTCCTGGAACGCGGCGCGCGACGGGTCGTAGTGCTGGGCCGACGTGTAGTGCACGTCGGCGGTGAGCCAGAGCGTGCCCGTGATCCCGTCGTGCTTGATGTGGCGCAGGAGGTCGGCGATCTGCAGCTCACGCCCGAGCGGCGCCCCCGGATCGCCCTGCGCGACCGCCTCGAAGTTCACCTTGCCGTCGGGCACGACCAGGCCGAGCGGCATGTCGGAGGCGATCACCTTCCAGACGGCCCGCGACTGCGACAACTCACGCTTGAGCCAGGCGAGTTGACGGGCGCCGAGAATGCCGGTGGTGTCGTCGGGCTGCCGGCCAGGGGAGTTGGCATTGCGGTACGAACGCATGTCGAGCACGAACACGTCGAGCAGGGGACCCTGCCGCAGGACCCGGTACACGCGCCCCTCGTCGTCGCCCGGCGGCAGCGTCGAGACGGGGAAGTACTCACTGAACGCCCGCAGCGACCGCGCGGACAGGATGTCCGTGTTCTTCTCCGTGTAACGGGCGTCGTCCAGGATCTGGCCCGGGTACCAGTTGTTGTGCACCTCGTGGTCGTCCCACTGGATGACCGACGGCACCTGCGCGTTGAAGCGGCGCAGGTTCTCGTCGAGCAGGTTGTACCGGAACGCGCCGCGGAACTCGGCGAGCGTCTCGGCGACCTTGGACTTCTCCTCGGTCGTGACGTTCCGCCACACCCGGCCGTCGGGCAGCGTGACGCTGGGCAGGATCGGGCCGTCGGCGTAGATGTTGTCGCCGCTGCACAGGAAGAAGTCGGGGTTCAGGGCGCGCATGTCCTCGTACACGCGGTAGCCCCCGCGGTCCGGGTTGATGCCCCAGCCCTGGCCGGCGATGTCGCCCGACCACAGGAAACGGACGCCGTCCCGGCGGTTCACGGGGGCGGTGCGGAACGTGCCGGTGACGGGTTCGCCGGTGCGGCGCGGGTCGTCGGGGTCGGCGAGCACGACGCGGTAGTGGATCTGCTCGCCCGGCGGGAGGCCGCGCAGGCGGGTCGTGCCGGTGAAGTCCGTACCCGCGCCGATCAGCGGCCCCTGCCATCGGGTGGCGTTCCGGAACGACTCGGTCGCGGAGGTCTCCACGATCATGCGCGCGGGCCGGTCCGACCGCGTCCAGATCAGCCCCGAGTGGGCCGACACGTCACCGGCCTGGACACCCCACGCGGCCCCGGGCCGCCCCGACAGTGCGAAGGCCGGCGCCGCGCCCACGGCGGGCAGCGCGAACGCGGCCGAAGCCGCGAGCGAACCGCGCAGCACCCCACGGCGGCCGGGCAGAGAACTCGGCGGACGATGTGACATGAATACGCCTCCAGAGACGGGTCCCGACGACAGCGCGGTGCGCCCACCACGTGGGCGCCGCGATGCCACACCTACGTGCTCACCGCGGCGCACACACGAACCCCAAGTGAACAACCGCCCCTGGAGGTCGGGGAACCCGGCACGCGGACCGGATCCGGCCATGCCGCGTAGGCGGATCCGCCTACGCGGTCAGCGGCTGGTGTCCAGGATGACGCGGGCGACCAGGGCCGGGTCGTCGTTCATGGGGACGTGGCCGCAGCCGGGCAGCCGGACGAGGCGGGCGCCGGGGAGCGTGTGCTTGGCGCGGATGCCCTGGCGGCGCAGGAGCAGCCGGTCGCGGGTGCCCCAGGCGACGGTGACCGGGAGGTCCGGGACGTCGTCGGTGAACTGCACGTCCCGGCCCGCCGCGAGAGTCTGCGTGAAGCCGGGCGCGTCGCGCAGGGCCAGGGTCTCCGCGACCACCGCCTCCGGTGAACGGCGGCCGGGGCGGGCGTAGATGGTGCTCGTGAGGGCGGTGCGGCCCGCGGCGGACCGGGAGAGCCGATCGATCGCCGCGACCGGCAGCGCGCGGGCTCCCTGCCGCATCGCGAGGAGCGTGCCGAACGCGTACCGCCGCTCGGCCTCCGTCCAGAAGCCGGCCGGTGAGAGCGCGGTGACCGACCGCGCGAGCTTCTCGCGGCCGAGCTCGAGAGCCAGCAGGCCGCCCAGGGAGTTGCCCGCCACGTGCGGCCGCTCGACGCCCAGGGCCTCGCAGAACGAGCGGAGTGTGGGCACCACGGTCGGGAGGTCGTACGCGAGACCCTCGGGCAGCGCCGGGGACTCGCCGAAGCCCGGCAGGTCGACGGCGATGACGTCGCGCTCGGCGGCGAGGATCTGGAACACCGGCTCCCAGGCCTGCCAGTGGTGGCCTATCCCGTGCAGGAGGAGCAACGGCTCCCCTGCGCCCCGGCGTTCGTAGACCGTGGTCACCTGGCGGGGGCCTTTGGGGGTCTCGATGCTGAAGGACACCTCTGTGGCCATGTCGCTCCCTGTCCCCGACGCCCGCGCGACGGATTCTTAGACGGCTTGTCAGCAACAATTACCGCTGAGTAGCCTCCAGTTCAAGAGGGGGCGAGAGGGGGATCGGTGCGACCTCTCCGTGATGCGCGCCAAGGATCTCAACGCGCCCCACGGATCTGGTAGTTGAAGTCCCCGTGCCCGAACTTGCGGTACAGGGTCAGCCAGAACGGCATCATCAGCTCCACCGCACGGGCCGTCCCGATCCCGCCCAGGTCGATCACCCGCTCCTCGGGCCAGCCGAACTCCGCGAGCAGGTCCAGCGTCTCCCGCTTGGCGGCCGCGTCGTCGCCGCTGAGGAACAGCTGGTGCTCGCCGGGCACGCGCGACGGGTCCGTCATCACGGCGGAGTTGAGCGTGTTGAGCGTCTTCACGACACGCGCCCCGGGGAACTCGCGCTGGATCCGCTCGCCGACGCTGTCCTCGCCCAGCGGCGCGAGCCGCACGTCCCCGCCCTCCACGACCAGTGCGTTCGACACGTCCACGAGCAGCTTGCCCTCCAGGCGCTCCGCCCCGGCCGCCCGCAGCACATCGAGGGCGACCTGTCCGCCCACGGCCTCGATCACGGCCTCCCCGAACTGCGCGGCCTCCGCGAACGTGCCGTGACTCGCGCGGGGACCCGCGCCGTTCGCCCACTCCAGGGCGACCGGATTGTCCTTCGTGCGCGAGCCCAGCATGACCTCGTGCCCGCGCTCCACCAACGCGCCGGCGAGCGTACGGCCCACGACGCCCGTACCCAGAACCGCGTACCTCATATCGCCTCCCGAATATCGCCTCCCGAAGGGGCCGTCGGCGGCCCTCGGCGGCAGCCCGCCCATTGTGGGCCGCGCCGCACCGATTCCTCCTGGACACACGCCGCCGGGTCGGTTGGGATGGGGGAGTGGCAATCGACACCGTGACTGACGTCTTCGAAGAACACCGGCCGGTCCTGATGGGGGTCGCCTACCGCATGCTCGGCCGCGTGGCCGACGCCGAGGACGTCGTCCAGGACGCCTGGCTGCGCTGGTCGCAGGCCGACCGCGACGAGGTGCGCGAACCACGCGCCTATCTCGTCCGGGTCGCCACGCGCCTCGCCATCGACCGGCTGCGCCAGGCACAGGCGCGGCGCGAGGCGTACGTGGGCCCCTGGCTGCCGGAGCCGCTGGTCACCGACTTCGGGGCGACCGCGCCCGACACCGCGGAGAGCGCCGTCCTCGCCGACTCGGTGTCGCTCGCCGTGCTCGTCGTCCTGGAATCGCTCTCCCCGCTGGAGCGCGCCGTGTTCGTGCTGCGCGAGGCGTTCGGGTTCCCGTTCGCCGAGATCGCCACCACGCTCGAACGCAGCGAGTCCGCCGTGCGCCAGCTCGCGGGCCGGGCCCGCAGGCACGTCGACGAGCGCCGGCCGCGCTACGAGGTGGACCCCGCCGAGCGGCGCGACCTCACCGAGCGCTTCCTGGCCGCGGCGACGGGCGGCGACCTGGCGGGCCTGATGACACTCCTCGCGCCCGACGTGCGGCTCGTCGGCGACAGCGGCGGCAAGTCGAAGGCGCCGCTGCACGTCATCGAGTCCGCCGACAAGGTGGGCCGCTTCGTGCACGGTGTCGCCGGGAAGGGCGCCGGACTCACCGTCCGCTTCGTGGAGGTCAACGGCGGGCCCGCCGTCCTCCTCCTCGACGAGGGCAAACCCGACACCGTCCTCCAGCTCGGGATCGCCGAGGGCCGCATCCGGTGCGTGTACCTCGTACGCAACCCGGACAAGCTCGCGTCACTGGCCTGACGCCCGCTTCCCTGTTCCCGGCCGAAGCCCCCGCCCTGCCCGGGCGGGGGCTTCGCGTCGTTTCACGAACGCGGTGTGAACGCTCCGCGGCCCGTCATGAACGCTGCGCGGCCGGGGCCCCGGCTTGCGTCCGAGCGGCCCGAGGATTGGTCTTGACCAAGTCAGGGGGCGGGCCTACTCTCGCAGGGATAGTGCAGGAACCTTTAATAAACAAGGGCGCTAAACGCAGCCGGGACACGGTGATTGCGGAGGACAGGGTGGGGACCACGCAGGTGGAAGCGGCGCCGGAGCCGAAGTACTGGCACCTCAAGACCGTGCTGAGCGAGGCACTCGACTCCGAGTTCTCCGTGGGAGAGATCCTGCCGAACGAGCGGGACCTCGCGGCCCGCTTCGGAGTCGCCCGTGCCACACTCCGCCAGGCGCTCGAACAGCTCGAACTCGAAGGCAGGCTCCAGCGCCGCCGGGGCGTCGGCACCACCGTCGCCCCGCCCCGCGTCGGCGTGGCCGTCGCCTCCTCCGCCGACCAGGAGTGGCCCGGCGAGGCCGACGGCGACGCCTGGCAGACCGTCGACAGCGAGCCCGCGGTGCCGCCCACGGCCGTGGCCCAGGTCCTCGGCACCGCGCCCGGCGAGCGCGTCCACCGGGTGCGCCGTACGCGCGTGTCGCAGGGCCGGCCCGTCGCCGCCGAGCTGCTCTACGTACCGGCGTCGTCCGTGCCCGAACTCTCCGCCATAGACGCCCCGTCCGGGCCCGCGCGGGCGCGCGCCGTGCTGCGGGAGCTGCGACGGCTCGGGCTCGAGGGCCAGGACCGCGCCGTCGAGCTGGGCTCCGCCCGCGCCGACGACGCCAAGGAACTCGACCGGCTGCCGGGCGCGCCCATGCTCGTCGTCACCACCCGGTTCTACAGCGAGGGCGAGACCGCCGCGATGTCCGTGGCCACCTACCGCGCCGACACCTGCCGCCTCACCTTCGGCGACTCGGGCGGCGTCGAGATCCACCACGGCCCGGACCGGCGCGCCTCCTGACCGCGCACCCGCCGCCGTCATGCGGAGAAGGCCCACCGTGATCCGTCACGGCGGGCCTTCGGCGTCCGTGCGCCACCGCGCTAGCGCCGCGCGGTGACCGTCCCCTCGACTGCGAACAACTGCTCCTCGACATGATCGAGCGCGAGCCGCAGAGCCCCGGTCGCGACCGCCGCCTCGCCGAGCACCGACAGGGCCACGCGCGGCGGCCGCAGACAGTAACGCGCCAACTCCCGGCGCAGCGGCTCCAGTACGCCGTCCAGACCGGCCGCCCAGCCGCCCACGACGACCAGCTCCGGATCGAGGGCCAGCACCAGCGCCGCCACGTCGTGCACCAGACGCTGGAGGAACCGGTCGACCGCCGCGCCCGCTCGCTCGTCGCCCTCACGGGCCAGCGCGAACACCTCCGCCACCGCCTGCTCGTCGAGCGGGTGCAACGGCTCGTCCGTCGTCGAAAGCAGCGTCTCGGGGCGCACCTCGCGCCCCAGCAGATGCAGCGCCCCGATCTCCCCGGCCGCGCCCCCGTACCCGCGGTGCAGCCGCCCGCCGATCAGCGCGCCGGCCCCGGGGCTGAGGCCCGCCAGGACGAACACGACGTCGTCGGACTCGCTCGCCGCGCCCTTCCAGTGCTCGGCCACCGCGGCGGCGTTCGCGTCGTTCTCCACCAGGACCGGGCACTTGAAGGAGCGCCGCAGCCGCTCGCCGAGCTGGAGCCCCGTCCACTCCGGGAGCGCGGTGCCGAGACGCACGGTGCCGTCGGCCTCCACGATGCCGGGGGTGCCCACGCCGACCGCCCGAAGGGAGCTGCGCGCGACGCCCGCGCGGCGCAGCAGATCCGCGACCGCGGTCCGCAGCCGCTCGATCCGCTCGTCGGCCGGAGCGGCCTCGTCGACGTCCTTGGCGGCCGTGCCTAGCACCTTGCCGTCCAGGTCCGACAGGACGGCGGCCACGCGGTGCGGGCCGATCTCCAGGCCCAGCAGATGCCCCGCCTCCGCCCGGAACCGGAACCGTCGCGCCGGCCGCCCCTGGCGCCGCGTCCCGCCGTCGTCGACGGCCGTCTCCACGACGAGCCCCGCCGTGATGAGCCCTTCGACGACGCCCTCGACCGTGGGCCGGGACAGGCCGGTCACCGTCGTGATCTCGGTGAGCGTCGCGAGATCCGTGGCGCGCAGGGCGTGCAGCACCACCGCGGAGTTGATCCGCCGTAGCAGAGAGGGGTCCCCGCCGGTCAGCCGCCCCAACGTCCGTCCTCCCAGCTCGTGCGCGTGATGGCCGGATCGTACTCGCCGCCGCCGGCCCCGGCGAGCGCGGGTGCACTTCTGCGCCACGGGACGCTCAGCCGGGCGAGACGAACCCGGATTCGTACGCGGCGATGACGGCCTGGGTGCGGTCCCGCGCCCCGAGCTTGGCGAGGACGGCGCTCACGTGCGACTTGACGGTCTCCGTGCCCACGACGAGACGCTGCGCGATCTCCGCGTTCGACAGGCCCCGCGTCATCAGGCGCAGCACGTCCGCCTCCCGCTCCGTGAGGGAGGCGCGGTCCATCGCCTCGCGCGCCGACGCGTTCCCGTACTCGGCCGCGAGGCGTCGTACGGCTGCGGGGAACAGCAGCGACTCGCCCGCGGCCACGAGCCGCACCGCGTGCACGATCTCGGCCGGCCGCGACCGTTTCAGCAGGAACCCGTCCGCGCCCGCCCGCAGCGCCCCGTACACGTACTCGTCGTTCTCGAAGGTCGTGATCACGAGGATCTTGGGCGGCTCGGGCACGCCGCGCAGCACCGCGCGCGTGGCCTCGATCCCGTCCAGGAGAGGCATCCGCACATCCATGGCGACGACGTCCGGCCGCAGCCGCCGCACGAGTGGGATCACCGCGGCTCCGTCGGCGGCCTCACCCACGACCTCGATGTCCCCCTGTGCCGAAAGCACGGCCCGCAACCCCGCACGCACCAGCGGTTCGTCATCGACAAGGAGCACGGTGATCGACATCCGGACAGCGTAGAGGAGGGGGTACGGGGATGATGCCTGTGCGGGCCGGGCCGCACGAGCATCATCCGGGCCCGCGCGTAAAGGGATTCAGCCGAGCGGCAGCTCGACCTGCACACGCCACTGGCCCTCGTGCGGCCCCGTCCGTGACTGCCCGCCCAGGAGTGCCGCCCGCTCCCGGATGCCCCGCAGGCCGCTGCCGCCGGTGCGGGCCTGCGCCGGTGTGCCCGGTGGGAGCGGGTTGCGTACGTCGAGCCGCAGGCGGGCGCCGTCGACCGTGACGGCGACGCGGATCGGGACGGTCCCCGAGTGGCGCAGCACGTTCGTGAGCGCTTCCTGGAGGATGCGGTAGCCCTCCCGGGAGACGGGGCCGGGCACCGTGTCGAGAGCGCCGGCCAGTTCGGCGTCCACCTCGGCGCCCGAGGCACGCGCCGAGTCGAGGAGCCGGTCCGCCTCCGAGAGGGTGGGGCGGCGGCTCGCGGGCTGTTCCGACTCGCGCAGCACCAGCAGGACACGCTCCAGATCTTCGAGCGCCGCCCGGCCGGTCTCCTCGATGGCGTGCAGGGCGCGGTCGGTGAACGCGGGGTCGGCGGCCGCCCGCGCGGCGCCCGCCTGCACGACGGCGACCGTCAGTGCGTGCCCGATGGAGTCGTGCAGCTCGCGGGCGATGCGATTGCGTTCGAGGAGCTGCTCGGTGCGCTCCTCCAGGGCGGCCAGACGTTCCGTGGCGGACGGCCCGAGCAGGCCCAGGGCGGCTGCCGCCATCAGACGCCCCGCGAGCGCGACCCCGTACAGGAGCACCAGCAAGGGCACCGGCACGAGCAGGGCGCAGGGCCACCCGTGCCCCGGCACCGGGATCAGGGACTCGCCGTCGGCCGGGCCTCCCGCAGCGGCGTCCACCAGTTCCAACGAGAACGCCATCAGCTGCTCGGTCACGAACGCGACCGCGCAGCCCGCCCACAGACGCAGCGTCAGCCAGGCCGCCGTCCTGCCCCGGTCACGCCACGAGGCCGACGGTGCCACGGAGACTCCTGGCTCCCGCGAACCGTCCTCCACGCGCGCGTGCGCACCCGGAAACAGCATCAGCCGGGCCTGGAGTCCCTCCGCCCTGCGGACCACGGGAATCACGGCGGCCACGAGGAGGAGCGGGACCGGGATCAGCAGGATCACCAGCCAGTCCCCGAACCCGGGCCTGGTGAGCCCCGGGTACACCGCCCCGCACACCAGAGCGACGACCGCGCCGACGAGGAGATGCAGCCAACGGGTGTACGTGACCGCACGGGTGAGCGGCGCGAGGAGGCGGGACATGCCGCCATCGTGCCAGCGGCGGAGGCACGGACGGCTCCCCCGCACGGGGGAGACGCCGTCCCCGCGCGGGGGAGGACCGGGCAGCGGCACGGACGGAACGCTGAACCCATGACCAGCATCGACGTCCAAGAACTCACCAAGGAGTACGGCACGACCCGCGCGGTGGACCGCCTGACGTTCAGCGTCCGCCCCGGCCGGGTCACCGGATTCCTCGGCCCGAACGGCGCCGGCAAGTCCACCACCATGCGCCTCGTCCTCGGCCTCGACCGGCCCACTTCGGGCACCGCCACCCTTGGCGGCCGCCCCTACGCGACGCTCGACGAACCGCTGCGCGAGGTCGGCGCCCTCCTCGACGCGCAGGCCGCACACGGCTCCCGCACCGCGCGTGACCACCTCCTCGTGCTGGCCGCCGCAGGCCGCATCCCCGTACGACGGGTCGACGAGGTCCTGGAACAGGCCGGTATCGCGGCCGTCGCCCGGCGCCGCGTCAGGACGTTCTCGCTGGGCATGCGCCAGCGCCTCGGCATCGCCGCCGCGCTCCTGGGCGACCCCGCCGTCGTGATGCTCGACGAGCCGTCGAACGGCCTCGACCCGGAAGGCATCATCTGGATCCGCGAACTCATGCGCGGCCTCGCCCGCGAGGGCCGCACGGTCCTCGTCTCCAGCCACCTCATGAACGAGACCGCCACCTTCGCCGACCACCTCGTCGTGCTCGGCCGCGGCCGGCTCCTCGCCGACACCCCGATGCGCGACTTCATCGAGGCCCACAGCGAGCGGCGCGTGCGGATCCGCACCACCGACCCGGCACGCCTGCGTGCCCTGCTCGCCGCCAGGGGACATGAGGCGGTCGCGGCGGGCGACGGCCGCTGGAGGGTCGGCGGGGCGCGTGCCGAGGACATCGGCGCACTCGCTGCCGCCCACGGCGTCCCCCTCCTCGAACTCGCCGACGAACAAGCCTCCTTGGAGCAGGCCTACCTCGCCCTCACCGCGGACGACACCGAGTTCGCGGCCACCGCCGACAACGCCCGCCAGGAGGCCTGACGATGTCCACCACCGCCGTGCTGCGCTCCGAATGGATCAAGGTGAGGTCGGTGCGCGCCAGCGCCGGCTCGCTCCTCGCGGTCTTCTTCACGACCGTCGCCATCAACGTCCTGGCCTCCGCCGCGGTCGGCCAGGCGGAGGCCGACAACGAAGGAGCGGACCTCCTCTTCGGAGCCTTCTACGCGTTCAACTTCGGCCAGATCGCGGCCATCGCCTTCGGCGCGACCGCTGTCTCCTCCGAGTACCTGGGCGGCGCCCTGCGCGTCTCCCTGGCCGCCGTGCCCGACCGCAACCTCCTCTACGCCGCGAAGATGACGGTCGTCGGCGGCCTCGCCGTCACCGCGGGACTGCTCACCTCGTTCGTCACGTTCCTGTCGGGACAGGCGTTCATGGGGCGCTACGCCCTCGGACTCGGTGACCCGGGCGTGCTGCGTGCCTGCGTCGGAGGTGGCCTCTACCTCGCCCTGATGGCCCTGTTCGCGGCCGGTCTCACCGTCGTGCTGCGCAGCGCGGCCGCCACCCTGAGCCTGCTCATCCCGTTCCTCCTCATCGTGTCGTTCGTCGTCGGTGACGTGGCCGGTTCGGTCGCCGACTTCCTGCCGGACCGGGCCGGACAGCAGGTGCTGCGCCAGCACCCCGCGGGCACCCTCGGGGCGTGGACGGGGCTCGCGGTCACCGCGGCGTGGGCGGCGGCCTTGCTCCTCGCCGGCTGGTGGGCGCTGCGCCGCAGGGACGCGTGAGGGGCGTGTGACGGCAGTCGCGTATCAGCCGGACGCCCCGCCGATTGTCAGTGGCGGCCGCTTTACTGGACGTCATGAGCACCGCACAGCATCTCGCGACGATCGATCTGCTGCGCTCCCGGGAGTTTCCCGCGGAGCACGGCAGATCGGACGCGGGCGCCGGCGGACCGGGTTACCACATAGCGGAGTTGGCGACCCGCGACCGGCCGGGGGATGACGGGGATGACGAGGGGTACGGGGACGCCGCGGGCGCGCAGGAGCAGACGGTCGCCGACCGGGACGGCCTCTCCGCGGTCCTGACGGAGCGCTGGGGGGAGCCGCAGTGGTTCAGCCTGTGGAGCGTCAGCCTGCGGGCGGTCGAGGGCGGCGAGGACATACCGGAGCCCTGGGCCGGGCTCAGCGCGTACGTTCCGGACGTCCAGGTGTGGCAGGCCGACGGCCGGTGGATCGTCCTCGGCATCCCGCTGGGCGCCGAGGACCTGCCGTTCCGGCTCGTCGCCGCGATCACGGACGTGGACCCGCCCTGAGACCGCACCCCATGAGCCGCGCTCAGGAACTCCCGTGCCACCATGGAATCTTGACAGGGCGTCAGGACATCAGTACGTCAGTGCATCAAGGCATCATCTGGGCGCGAGCAGCGCGGAGGAGAGCACGTGAGCGAGCACAGCGGGCAGCAGCCGGGAGACAGCGCCGCGCGGCACATCGCGCACAACGCCCGGGTGTGGAACTACTGGCTCGGCGGCAAGGACCACTACGAGGTGGACGAACAGGTGGGTGACCAGGTCACCTCCATGTACCCCAGCATCGGCGACGTGGCCCGCGCCGACCGGGCCTTCCTCGGCCGCGCCGTGACGTATCTCGCCGGCCGGGCCGGCATCCGCCAGTACCTCGACATCGGCACGGGCCTGCCCACCGCGCAGAACACGCACGAGGTCGCCCAGCGCATCGCCCCCGACGCCCGCGTGGTCTACGTCGACAACGACCCGATCGTGCTCACCCACGCCCGCGCGCTCCTCACCAGCACGGACGAGGGCGCCACCAGCTACGTCGACGCGGACGCGCGTGACCCCGAAGCCATCCTGCGCGCCGCGTCCGGCACCCTCGACCTCGGCCGCCCCGTGGCGGTCATGATGCTCGGCATCCTGAACTTCGTGCTCGACACCGCCGAGGCCACGTCCCTCGTACGGCACCTCATGGACGCGGTGCCCTCCGGCAGCCACCTCGTGCTCACCCACCCCACGCTGGAACTGGGCGGCGAGGGGAACGAGGAGGCGATGCGCTTCTGGAACGAGAACGCGACACCGCCGATCACCGCCCGCAGCCGGGCCGAGGTCGAGGGTTTCCTCGCAGGTCTGGAGGTCCTGGAGCCCGGCCTCGTGTCCTGCGCGCGCTGGCGCACGGACGCCGACGCCGAACTGGGCGACGAGGGGCCGCTCGTCGCCCAGTTCGGCGTCGTGGCCCGCAAGCCGTAGGCTCCGCCGGTCAGCCCTGGCGCGGCGCGCCGTCGTCCATCATCGGGAAACCGCTGTCAGCGGACCACGTCGAAGACGTTCTTCTGCAGGCCGTTCGCGTAGACCTCGTGCTCGATCAGCTTCAGCTTCTGGGCGTCCTTGTCCGTGGCGCTGAACAGGCGCTTGCCCGCACCGAGCAGCAGCGGGAAGACGAGCAGGTGGTAACGGTCGATCAGGCCGGCGTCCGAGAGGGCCTGGTTCAGGGCGGCGCTGCCGTGGACAATGATCGGGCCGCCCTCGGTCTCCTTCAGAGCGGCGACCTCGTCGAGTGATCGCAGGATCGTCGTCCCGCCCCAGTTCGACACCAGGTCGTCCTCAGTGAGGGTGGTGGAGACGACGTACTTCGGCATCACCTTGTAATCGGCGAAATCCGCCATGTCCGGCCAAACGGGGCTGAACGCCTCGTAGCTGGTCCGGCCCATCAGCATCGCGGTGGCTTCCTTCTGCTCCCGGCCCTTGATGTCGAACGCCTCCGGGAGGAACTCGACGTCCTTGAAAGTCCACCCCGAGTTCCGGTAACCGGGCTCGCCGCCCGGGGCCTCCACGACACCGTCGAGCGATATGAAGGCGGTGCTGATCAGGGTACGCATCTGAGTTTCTCCGTGCTTCGTGGCTGGTTCTCATCAGGTCCGGTCGGCGCGATGAGACCGCTCGCGGCCGCATCGCGCCAATCATGAACTCTGACTCCGGATCATGGAACAACTCATCGGTCGTCGCCAGCCTTTTTCACCGGCCCCGCAGGTCTGTGCGTGAGGCCGGGGAGGAGCGTCAGCAGGTGCTGGGGGCGGTCCTGCCGGCGAAGCGGTCCGTGAGCCAGGGGGCGCCTTCGCTGCTCGTCGCCGCGGAGGCGGCGATGTGGCCGGGGACGTAGTTGGTCGTGAACTTCACCGTGGTGCCCAGGCGGCACCAGTCGGCGGCCAGCTTCGCCCCGACCTTGTGCGGGACGACGTCGTCGAGACGGCTGTGGGACAGCAGGACCGGTACCTGGGGCCTGCGGTTGCCCAGCCGCTGATCGGCCACGACCTCCTTCCAGGGCGCGGACTTGAGGCGCTCGGTCAGCGGACGGCCGTCCACGGTCAGGGAACCTGACCTGAGGAACGGGTACTTGGCGATGGCCTGCGTCGTGCACTGGTTGTCGCGCAGGTCGCCCGTCACCCGCTTTCCATGGGCGCTGAGGTAGGGGTCGATGTCGATTCCGTAGGCGGCGCCGAGCCCGGACAGGGAGTAGTTGAAGAACGCGCCGTAGGCGGATCCGTCGAGGTTCGCCGCCACCGCGTCGAGGTCCGCGGGCGGGGCGCCCACCACGGCGCCCTTGATGTTCAGCTCCGGCGCGTAGGAGGGGGCGAGTTCGGCCGCGGCGGCGCCGGCGCCACCACCCTGGGAGTACCCGTAGAGGGCTACCGGGCCGGTGTCGGGCAGCTGGGCCGATGGCAGCCGCTGGGCCGCGCGCAGGGAGTCGAGGACCGCGCGTCCCTCGGCCTCGCGGTCCATGTAGGTATGGACCCCCGGGGTGCCGAGGCCCTGGTAGTCGGTGACCACGACGGCCCAGCCCTGGTCGAGGAGCTTCTTGATCGGCAGGCTTTCGTACTCGGTGCCTTCGGCCAGCTGCCGGGACGGCGCGCACTTGTCCGCGAGTCCCTGGGTGCCGGGGGCGAAGGCGACGATCGGCCGTGGTGCGGCATGGGCCTTGTCGGGGGTGAGCACCGTGCCGGTGACCGCGATGGGCTCTCCGGTGCGGTCGGTCGTGCGGTACATGATCCGCTCGGCGCTCGCGCCGGCCTTCACGACCTTGAGCGGATCCAGGTAGAAGGCGGTGCGCTCCGAACGGATCACGTCACCGTTGTGCGCGGGCAGCGCGGCCGGCGGTTCGTAGAAAGGGGGCCGGTCCTGCGCCTTGGCCGTGACCGGCGATGAGGAGGCGCCGGCGGGCTGCGCACCCAGGACCAGGCTCCAGCTCGAAGAGGCGGCAAGGACGACGGCGGCCAGACGCGGCAGAACCTTCACGATCACGCACTTCTTTCGATCAGAGGCCCGCACGCCACGGGCCCTGATCGTGATCTTCGACGCAGAACGAGGGCCACAGGGCATGACCGGCCGAGAGGTCACCCGAACGGTGCCCGCCCCGACAGGCCGCTCCCCGCACTACACGGAAACCGGGCGTGTCACTGAAGGCTGGTAGCTGTTCCGCATCGACCCCGAGCCGCACAACTCCTTCGGCTTCTGAGGCAGTTGCCGACTGCCGGGCGTCAGCGGTACGGCAACTGCTCGCACCCGTCCATGGCGGCGGCGCGCAGCCGCCCGTACTCCTCGGCCATCGTCGCCGCCGTCCAATGCGCGTTCAGCCCACTGGGGTTGGGCAGCGCCCACACGCGCGTGCCGCCGATCATCCGTTCCTGCGGGCCGATTTTCGCCTTCGGCTCACGGAAGGCCGACCGGTACGCAGTCACGCCCACGACCGCGAGCCAGCGCGGCCGCAGCCGCTCCACCTTGGCGGTCAGCAGACGCCCGCCCTCGCGGAACTCCCGCGTGCTCAGCTCGTCCGCCCGCGCCGTGGCCCGCGCGACGACGTTCGTGATCCCGAGCCCGTACGAGAGGAGTTCGTCCTGCTCGGCGGGGGCCAGCTGGCGGGGCGTGAAGCCCGAGAGGTGGAGGACCGGCCAGAAGCGGTTGCCGGGGCGGGCGAAGTGGTGGCCCGTCGCGGCCGTCATCAGGCCCGGGTTGATGCCGCAGAAAAGCACGGAGAGGCCGCTCGCGGCCACATCGGGAACGATGCGGTCACGGGCGGCCTCCAGATCCGCGGGGGTCAGCCGGGGCGGCCGGGTCATCCGGTGATCCGGGTCAGAGGATCGCGCCGGGCGTGTAGCCGGCGGCCTCCGGGTGCTGCTTGACGATCTCCTCGACGCGCGCGACGACGGTGGCGACCTGGTCGCTGGCGGCGCCCGTGAAGGACAGCTTGTCGGCCATCAGCTCGTCGAGCCCGGCGCGGTCCAGCGGGATGCGGGAGTCGGCGGCGAGCTTGTCGAGCAGTTCGTTGCGCTCGGCGCCCTGCTCGCGCATGGCCAGGGCGGAGGCGACGGCGTTCTCCTTGATGGCCTCGTGGGCCTCCTCGCGGCCGACGCCCGCGCGCACCGACGCCATCAGGACCTTCGTCGTGGCGAGGAACGGCAGGTAGCGGTCCAGCTCGCGGGCGACGACGGCCGGGAACGCGCCGAACTCGTCGAGCACGGTCAGGAACGTCTCCAGGAGACCGTCGAGCGCGAAGAACGCGTCCGGCAGGGCCACGCGGCGCACCACGGAGCAGGACACGTCGCCCTCGTTCCACTGGTCGCCGGCCAGCTCGCCGGTCATCGACGCGTAGCCGCGCAGGATCACCATGAGGCCGTTGACGCGCTCGCAGGAGCGGGTGTTCATCTTGTGCGGCATCGCGGACGAGCCGACCTGGCCCGGCTTGAAGCCCTCGGTGACGAGCTCGTGCCCGGCCATCAGACGGATCGTCTTGGCGGTCGAGGACGGCGCGGCCGCGAGCTGGACGAGGGCGGTGACGACCTCGTAGTCGAGGGAGCGCGGGTAGACCTGGCCGACCGAGGTGAAGGCCTGCGAGAAGCCGAGGTGGCCGGCGATGCGCTGCTCGAGCTCGTCGAGCTTCGCGGCGTCTCCGCCGAGCAGGTCCAGCATGTCCTGGGCGGTGCCGACGGGGCCCTTGATGCCGCGCAGCGGGTAGCGGTTCAGCAGCTCCTCGACGCGGGCGTACGCGACGAGCAGCTCGTCGGTGGCCGTCGCGAAGCGCTTGCCGAGGGTCGTGGCCTGCGCCGCGACGTTGTGCGAGCGGCCCGCCATGACCAGCTCGGCGTACTCGCCGGACAGCTTGCCGAGCCGCGCGAGGACGGCCACGGTGCGGTCGCGCACGAGCTCGAGGGAGAGGCGGATCTGGAGCTGCTCGACGTTCTCCGTCAGGTCGCGGGACGTCATGCCCTTGTGGACCTGCTCGTGCCCGGCGAGGGCGTTGAACTCCTCGATACGGGCCTTCACGTCGTGGCGCGTGACCTTCTCGCGCTCGGCGATGGAGGCCAGGTCGACCTGGTCGAGGACGCGCTCGTAGTCGGCGAGCGCGGCGTCCGGCACCTCGATCCCGAGGTCCTTCTGAGCACGCAGCACGGCGAGCCAGAGCTGACGCTCCAGCTTCACCTTCTGCTCGGGGGACCAGAGAGTGGCGAGCTCGGCGGAGGCGTAGCGTCCGGCGAGAACGTTCGGGATACGGGGCTTTGCAGGCGCGGCAGTCACGTGTACGGAGTTTACCGGGCGTCCCTACAGGCTCCGAACCATCCACCGGATGTAGGAACCTCCAGGTCAGGGGTTCAGCGGTCGTTCTCGTCGCGTCCGGTTCGTGCGACGCGTACCCGTGCCGTCGGGCGGAGCCGTCGCCCGGCTCCGCCCGGTCCTTGCCGCCCTACGACAGCGCCCTACCGTCAGCGCCCTACGACAGATGGACGAACCGGGACGGGGACGGGACACCCGAGCTGTCGACCACGACCAGCATGTAATCACCGGGCGGCGCCACCGCGGAGGTCTCCGGCGTACGGAACTGGATGGTCCAGCGCTCGTACGACTCGGAGTCCTGGGCCACGGTGCGCAGCCACACGTAGCGCTGGTCCATGTTGTTGCCGTGCGTGGTCGAGCCGAACCGGATGAGCGCGACCTTGGACTGGGCGTCGAGGCCGGCGCCGCGGGCCTGGAGGCCGACCTGCGTGTCGTAACCGAGCGTGGTCCAGGCGTCGTTGGCGCCGGCCACGGCGGTGATGGCGGGGCGGGGGCCGCGCCACAGGTACGGCGGGTAGTAGCGCTCGGCGGTGGTGTGCTCGTCGACCAGGGACTTCCCGGTCTCGGGGTCGTCGGCGAACCCGCCCGTGCTGCCCGCCTTGAGCACGGTCCCGTCGGGCTGGAGCAGGGCGACCGAGTGGCAGCGTCGGTCGGTGAGCGCGTCGGCGGCGGGCCTGAAGGTCTCGGTGACCGGGTCGAAGATCTCGGAGGCGAGGACCGGCACCCGGTTCATGTCGCCCATCAGGTCTTTCATCCGGGTACCGCACAACCGTCCGAACGCTGGGGTGCCGGATCAGTCGCGCGGATCCGGGTACGGCAGCAGTTCCGGGCGCTTCGCGGGGCGGCCGTCGCCGGAGGAACGGCCGGTCAGGCGGCGGCCGATCCACGGGACCAGGTGCTGCTTGGCGAAGCGGGCGTCGGCGAGGCGGCGGGCGCCCCAGCCCGGCGCTGCCGCGGGCGGGAGCACGGCCTGCCAGTCGTCCTCGGGCTCATGGCCGAGCGCCTGCCACACGGCCTCGGCGACCCGGCGGTGCCCGTCGGCCGTGAGGTGCAGCCGGTCCACGTCCCACAGCCGGGGGTCACCGAGAACGGGCGCCCCGTACAGGTCCACGACCACCGCGCCGTGCCGGGCCGCGAGGTCGTCGATGCAGGCGAACAGCTCCTCCATGCGCGGCCGGAAGCGCTCCATCACCGGTCCGTTGCGGCCGGGGCTGCGCATCAGGACGAGCCGTTCGCAGGCGGGGGCCAGCTTCTCGACGGCCTCTTCGAGGAGCCCGCGCACCCGGCCCATGTCGACCTTGGGGCGCAGGGTGTCGTTGAGCCCGCCCACCAGCGTGATCACGTCGGCGCCCATCGCGGCGGCGACGTCGACCTGTTCCTCGACGATCTGGCCGATGAGCTTGCCGCGCACGGCGAGGTTCGCGTAGCGGAAGCCCGGCGTGCGCGCCGCCAACCGGCCGGCCAGGACATCGGCCCAGCCCCGGTAGGAGCCGTCGGGCAGCAGGTCGGACATGCCCTCGGTGAACGAGTCACCGACCGTGACGAGGCTGCTGCAACTGGTGTGATTGGCGTTCTTCTGCATGGCGGAAGCGATCGTAACCCGGCCTCCCGGACGCCTGACGGCGCAGGGGAGGCCGGGCCCATGAGGTCGTCACACGGGCTGGCCGAACAGCTCCCGCAGGACGTCCTCCATCGTCACCAGGCCGGCCAGCCGCCCGTCCGCGCCGAGGACCGCCGCCACATGCGTACGGCTGCCCCGCATCGCCGAGAGGACGTCGTCGAGCGGCGTCGTCTCGCGGACACGGGCGATCGGCCGCATGTCCGGAATCCGGAACGGCAGATCGCGCGGCGACGCGTCCAGGGCGTCCTTCACATGCAGATAGCCGACGATGCGACGGTTGTCGTCGACCACAGGGAAGCGCGAGAACCCGGAGCGCGCCGACAGCTGCTCCAGCTGCTCGGGCGTGATGCCCACATGCGCGTACACCACGCGCTCAAGGGGCAGGACGACGTCCCTGACCGGGCGGCGGCCCAGTTCGAGCGCGTCGTGCAGGCGCTCCCGGGCGCGGTCGTCGATGAGCCCCGCGTCGCCGGAGTCCTTCACGAGACGGGCCAGCTCGTCGTCGGAGAACGTCGCGGACACCTCGCCCTTGACCTCCACCCGCAACAGCCTGAGCAGCGCGTTCGCGAAGGCGTTGACCGTGAAGATCACCGGACGCAGAGCCCGCGCGAGCGTCACGAGGGGCGGCCCGAGCAGGAGCGCGGTGCGCACCGGCTCGGCGAGCGCCACGTTCTTCGGGACCATCTCGCCGAGCAGCATGTGCAGATACGTCGCCACCGTCAGCGCGATCACGAACGAGATCGGGTGGATCAGGCCGTGCGGCAACCCGACCACGTTGAACAGCGGCTCCAGGATGTGGGCGATGGCGGGTTCGGCGACGATGCCGAGGACCAGGGTGCACAGCGTGATGCCGAGCTGGGCGGCGGCCAGCAGGTCCGACACGTGCTTGAGACCCCACAGGACGCTCTTCGCGCGCCGGTCGCCGTCGTCCGCGTGCGGCTCGATCTGGCTGCGGCGTACGGAGATCATGGCGAACTCGCCACCCACGAAGAAGGCGTTGACGACCAGGGTCAACAGGCCGATCAGCAGCTGGACCGCGGTCATCGGTTCCCCTCCCGGGTGTCGTCGGACGGATCGGCGTGCGGCGCGTGCATCAGCACGCGGGCCGCGCGGTGACCGGCGGCGTCCACGACGTCGAGGCGCCATCCGGCCACCTCGACGCTGTCGCCGACGACCGGGATCCGGCCGAGCTCGGTGGCGACCAGGCCGGCGAGCGTCTCGTAGGGGCCGTGCGGGACGCGCAGGCCGACGCGCTGGAGCTGGTCGGTGCGGGCGGCGCCGTCGGCCGAGTACAGGGCGCGGCCCTCGTCGTCCGTACCGGCCGGGGCCAGGTCCGGCGTCTCGTGCGGATCGTGCTCGTCCCGCACCTCGCCGACGACCTCCTCGACGATGTCCTCCAGGGTGGCGACGCCCGCGGTGCCGCCGTACTCGTCGATGACGACGGCCATCGTGCGCTTCCCGGAGAGCCGGTCGAGGAGCCGGTCGACGGTCAGGGTCTCGGGGACTAGCAGCGGCTCGCGCATCAGATCGGACACGGGACGGCGGCCCCGGAGCTCGGCGGGCACCGCCAGGATGTCCTTGATGTGCGCGACACCGACCACCGAGTCGAGGTTGCCGCGGTAGACGGGGAAGCGGGACAGGCCCGTGGCCCGCGTCGCGTTCGCCACGTCCTCGCAGGTCGCCTGCGCGTCGAGCGCGACGACCTGCACCCGCGGCGTCATCACGTTCTCCGCGGTGAGGTCCGCGAGGTTCAGGGTCCGCATGAACAGTTCCGCGGTGTCCGCCTCGAGCGCGCCCTCCTTGGCGGAGTGACGGGCGAGCGCCACCAGCTCCTGCGGGCCGCGCGCGGAGGCCAGTTCCTCGGCGGGCTCGATGCCGAGGCGGCGCACCGACCGGTTCGCCGTGTTGTTGAGGTGGGTGATGAAGGGGCGGAACGCGGCGCTGAACCAGCGCTGCGGCGTCGCGACGTGCCGGGCGACGGCCAGCGGGGACGAGATCGCCCAGTTCTTCGGGACGAGTTCGCCGACGACCATCAGGAAGACGGTCGACAGGGCCGTGCCGATGACCAGCGCGACCGAGGAGGCGGTGGAGCGGGAGAGCCCGAGGCTCTCCAGGGGACCCGCGATCAGCTTGCCGATGGACGGCTCGGCGAGCATGCCGACGACCAGGTTGGTCACGGTGATGCCGAGCTGGGCGCCGGACAGCTGGAAGGTCAGGTTCCGTACGGCCTTGAGGGCGCCGGCGGCACCCCGGTCACCGCGCTCGACGGCGCGCTCGAGGCTGGACCGCTCCACGGTGGTGAGGGAGAACTCGGCCGCGACGAAGGCACCGCAGGCCAGCGCGAGCAGTACCGCCACGGCGAGCAGGAGCACTTCGGTCATCGGGTCACCTCCGTCCCATGATCGGGCAGGGCGGTGGGTATCGCGCGATGTCGCGGGTGCCGGGTACTGGGAGGCTCGCCCATGGGCGGACGCTCACACCTTTCGGACAGAGGGACTGGTGGAGCAACCATGGTAAAGGACCGGCAAAGCGGTGGCGGTCCGGCGGCCGGGCGGCCGAGGAGCGGTCAGTCCGTGAGGTGCTTGACCCAGCGGGTCCACTGCGGCTCCGGCGCATAGCCCCCGGCGCGCCACGCGTGCTGCGCCCGTTCGTTGCGGTCGAGGACCATCGCGTCCCCCCTGCGCCCGCCGAGCCGGACGAACCGCTCCTCCGCCGCGGCGAGCAGCGCCGACCCCACGCCCTGCCGGCGCGCGTCCGGCCGCACCGCGAGCCGGTACAGATGACACCGCCACCCGTCGAACCCGGCGATCACCGTCCCCACCAGCTCACCCTCGCGCTCGGCGAGCAGCAGCGACCCGGGGTCGCGGGCGACGAGCCGCTCCACGCCCGCGCGGTCGTCACTGATGCTCGTCCCCTCGGCCGCCACCTTCCAGAAGGCGAGGACGGCATCGAGATCGTCGGGCGCCGCGGCCCGTATGCGCAGATCACTCATGAGCGGATCCCATCACCCGGCGACCGCACCCGCGCGCAATTTCATGATGCGGACGCCGGCCCCTCGGAAAATAGGGGCTGCCCCCTAGGAGTCGGCCCGCCCGCCTCACTCCCCGCGCAGCTCCTCGATGACCGGCCCGAACGCCTCCGCGTACTGCTCGAGGACCGTGATGTAGCTGAACCCGTAGCGCTCGCGCTGGGCGCGGAGCTGGTCGGCGATCTCGCCGACCGTGCCGAGGAGCAGCAGCGGCAGGTCGAGCGCCTGGTCCTCGGTGAGGTGCGGGATGTGCTGGAGGGCGGGCCGGACCGCGGCCCGCCGGTCGGCCGTCACCTCGACCAGCTGGATCAGCAGATTGAGCTCGGCCGGCTCCGCGCGGCCCGCGGCGAAGCGGTGGTACGCGGCGACGCGCTCGTCCAGCTCCTCGGGGGTGAGGTGCCGGAGCGCCCCGCCGGCGACGGACCGCGCGCCGGTGAACGCCGCGATCTCCGCGTGTTCGGCCGTCAGCTTCAGCATCCGGTCGCCGTTGCCGCCGATCAGCAGCGGCGGGCGGGGGTGCTGCGCGGGCCGCGGCAGGTGCTCGTCCGATCCGAGCAGCCGGTCCAACTCCTCGACGACGCGCCGCAGATGGTCCACGCGCTCACCGGGTGACCCCCACGGCAGCCCGGCCGCGTCGTGCTCCGCCTGCACGTACCCGGCGCCGAGGCCGAGTTCGAGCCTGCCGCCGGTCAGCGCGTCCGTCGTGGCCACCTCGCGGGCGAGCAGCGTCGGGTTCCAGAAACCGGCGTTGAGGACGAACGTCCCCACGCGCGGGCGCTCCGTCGCCTCGGCCGCGGCGACCAGAGAGGGGAACGGCGAGGGCATGCCCAGATGGTCGGCCACGAGGATCACGTCGTAGCCGAGCTCCTCGGCCCGGCGGCACCGCTTGCGCCACTCGTCGCCCGACGCGGGGGTGAGCATGTTGACGCCGAACCGGAAGGGGCGGTTCATGAACTCTCCTTGATCTCGGGAGAGTTGACCGTACCCGAGGTCTTGGAACCGGTGCGCTTGCCGGTACTAGCGCATCGGCGCTAGCTTGAAGTCATGGCGAAGACTCAGCTGAATGTACGGGTGGACGAGGACACCGCCCGGGCCGCGCGTGAGCGCGCGCTCGCACGTGGGGTGAGTGTGAACAGGTACATCGAGGAGCTGGTCAGACAGGACGCGGGCGAGCTGGGCGGAACCTTCGTCGAGGCCGCCGCCGACTTCATGAAGCAGTACGAGTCCGTGTTCGCCGAGGAGTTCGGCACGGGCCGCGAAGGCCGACGCTGAACCCTTGAGCGAATCGAAGAACGTGCGTATCGACCTTGCCTGGCTGCTCATGATCGCCGAACAGAAGACACCCGGAGACCCTCAGGTGACCGACTGGGGGGCGCTCGTCGCCGCCGTCAGCCGGCACGAGGCGGAGATATTCGGGACCGCCGTCTACGACAGCCCGCACGCGCGGGCCGCCGCGCTGCTCCAGCTGCTCCTCCACGTCCCGGCCCTGGAACGGTCGAACGCGATGTTCGCGTCGGCCGTCGCCTACGCCTATCTCGTCGCCAGCGGTCTGAAGGTCGTCACCTCGCCCGACCAGGTCCGCGAGCTCGCCCGCCTGGTCAAGGACGGTGACGCGACCGTGGAGGACATCGCGGACGAACTGCGCCGATGGAGCCTGTGACCACTCGCCGGCCTACGCCAGCCCGCTGAGCTCGGGTCCCTCGACAGGGGGCCGTCGGGCGCTCCCCAGAACGCAGTACGACGTGGGCAGGCGAGGGCCGTGGTCCGGCATCATCACGCCACGGTGCACCCCGAGTTCGAACCCGGCCTCCCGCAGCGCGCCCAGCGCGTCGCGCCCCACATGGCAGCCGCCGAAAAGGCGCGGCCACACCGTGCGGTCCAGACCCGTCTGCACCGTCCGCATGGCCCGGCCGGGCGCCCGCACATGCTCGAAGAACCGGATCTCACCGCCCGGACGCAGCACACGCCGCACCTCGGCCAGGGCCCGCGACACGTCCCGCACGCTGCACAGCACGATCGACAGGACCGCCGCGTCGTACGCCTCGCTCTTCACCGGCAGCGCCTCCGCCGCGCCCGGCACGACGTCCACGGGCACGTCGGCGCGCTGGGCGGCGGTCAGCGCCAACTGGCGCAGGGAGCGCTCCGGTTCGATCGCGACGACCTCGGCGACCGTCCCCGGGTAGTACGAGAAGTTCAGACCGTTGCCGGCGCCGACCTCGATGACCCGGCCCGAGAGCCCGGCGAGCAGTTCCGTGCGCACCGGCGCCATCGTGGTCTCGGCCGACACGCTGGCGCGGGCGTAGAAGCGGGCGAACAGGGGGTGCTGCACGGCATCGCGGGCCACCTTGCCGCGAACGGGGCGACGCTCCATGGAACCTCCTCCGGAGGACGAGTGGTACGGGGATTGTTCCCCCGCACCACCGCCCGGACCCGCGCACACACCACTTCGCCGCGCCGGGAGGCCCCGTCCCTCCGGGAAACAGCGGCCCCGTCCCTCCGGGAAACAGCGGCCTACGAGGCCGACGCCCCCGCCACGAACGCCGCCCCGTCCCACGTCCCGCCCAGCTCCGGGTCCAGCCACCCCGGCGCGGACGTGCGGAAGGCGGGATGCGCGAGGGCGCCCGCTCCCTCGGGGACCGTGCCCAGCAACGGCGCCCCCGAGACCTCCGGAAGATCCGCGAGGTTGCAGCGGGCCGCGAGGCCGGGACGCTCCGGCCAACTGCCGACGACCACACCGAACGGCGTCAGATCCCGCGCGCGCAGGGCCTCCGTCGTCAGGGCCGTCGTGTTCAGCGTGCCGAGCCCCGCCGCCGCGACGACGAGGACCGGCGCTCCGAGCAGCCGGGCCGCGTCCGCGAGGGTGCCGCCGTCCGCGTCGAAGCGCACGAGCAGACCGCCCGCGCCCTCGACGAGGACGAGATCGTGCTCGGCGGCCAGCTTCGCGGCGGCGTCCGCCACCTCGTGCGGGCGCACCGGGGGGAGTCCGGCGCGCAGCGCGGCCGTCGCCGGGGCCAACGGCTCGGGGTACCGCGCCAGTTCGACGGCGGTCACCCCGCCGCCGACCAGGCGCGTCACCTCTTCCACATCGCTGAGCTCACCGGGCGCGAGACCCGTCTGCGCCGGCTTGAGAACAGCCACCGAGCGCCCCGCAGCGAGCGCGGCGGCGGCCACGGCCGCCGTCGTGACCGTCTTGCCGATCTCGGTTCCGGTCCCCGTGACCACCAGTACCGTCATGCCCGTTCAGCCCTCCCGCGCGGCCGCGCACACCGCGCGGCCGATCCGTGCCAGATCCTCGTCCCCCGTGATGTACGGGGGCATCGTGTACACGAGGTCGCGGAACGGCCGCAGCCACACGCCCTCGCGCACCGCGGCCCGCGTGGCCGCCGCCATGTCGATCTCGTGGTCCAGCTGGACGACGCCGATTGCGCCGAGCACCCGTACGTCACGCACCCCGGGCAGTTCCGAGGCCGCAGCGAGCGACTCCCGCAGGCCCGCCTCGATCCGCTTGACCTCCGTGACCCAGTCCTGCCCCAGAAGGAGATCGATCGAGGCGCAGGCCACCGCGGCGGCGAGCGGGTTCCCCATGAACGTGGGCCCGTGCGCGAGCACCGGCACCTCGCCCCGCGAGATCCCGTCCGCCACGCGCGCCGTGCACAGCGTCGCCGCCATCGTCATATAGCCGCCGGTCAGCGCCTTGCCGACACACATCACGTCCGGCGTCACCCCGGCGTGCTCCGCCGCGAACAGCGCCCCGGTCCGCCCGAAGCCCGTCGCGATCTCGTCGAACACGAGGAGGACGCCGTGCGCGTCGCAGGCCTCGCGCAGGACCCGCAGATACGCGGGGGAGTGGAACCGCATCCCGCCCGCGCCCTGCACCACGGGCTCCACGATCACGGCGGCGAGCTCATGGGCGTGCTGCCCGATCAGGTCGTGCAGATGATCCGCGTAAGCCTGGTCGTACTCGGTCGGGGGCGCGTCCGCGAACACCTGTACCGGCAGCGAGCCCGACCACAGCTCGTGCATGCCGCCCTCGGGGTCGCACACCGACATCGGCTGCCAGGTGTCGCCGTGATAGCCGCCGCGCCACGTCAGCAGGCGGCGCTTCTCGGGCCGGCCGAGGGAGCGCCAGTGCTGGAGACACATCTTGACGGCGACCTCGACGGAGACGGAGCCCGAGTCGGCGAGGAAGACATGCTCGAGACCCTCCGGTGACATGTCGACAAGGCGCTTCGCGAGTCCGACGGCGGGCTCGTGCGTGAGCCCGCCGAACATGACATGGCTCATCCGGCCCAGCTGGTCACGCACCGCCTCGTTGAGCACGGGGTGGTTGTAGCCGTGGATCGCCGACCACCACGACGACATGCCGTCGACCAGCTCGCCGCCCGCACCGCTCTCGCCGGCGATGCGCAGCCGCACCCCGGCCGCCGACTCCACGACCAGCGGCTCCTGCCGCCCCGGCATCGGACCGTACGGATGCCAGACGTGCCGCCGGTCCAGGTCGAGCAGGTCCGCCACGGGCAGACCCGCCTCGGAGACGTCAGGCATTGGGGGCGAGGTCCGTCCCGGCGCCGCGGCGGCGCACGGCCACCAGGTCGGTGCGCGCCTCGGAAGCCTCGGCCGGCTCCGGGGCCGCGTGCGACCCGCACGCCCCACCGGACCCACAGGCCTCCGCCGCCGACCCACAGGCATCCGCAGCAGACCCGCAGGCCGCCGCCTCGGAACCGCAGACACCACCCGCCCGGTGCTCGGGCAGCGTGACCTGGCCGGCGCCCTCGACCTCGAAGCCGGCGTCCGCGATCATGTCCAGGTCCGCCTTGCCGGCCTGGCCCTCACTCGTGAGGTAGTCGCCGAGGAAGATGGAGTTGGCCAGATGCAGCGCCAGCGGCTGCATCGAGCGCAGGTGCACCTCGCGGCCGCCGGCGATCCGCACCTCGACGTCCGGGCAGACGAACCGGACCATCGCGAGGATCCGCAGGCAGCGCTGCGGGGTGAGGTTCCACTCCTTGGCGAGCGGCGTCCCCTCGAAGGGGATCAGGAAGTTGACCGGCACCGAGTCCGGGTCCAGTTCGCGCAGCGCGTAGACGACGTCGACCAGGTCCTCGTCGCTCTCGCCCATGCCCGCGATCAGCCCGGAACAGGCGGACAGGCCGGCCGCGTGGGCCTTCTGCACGGTGTCGACACGGTCCGCGTACGTGTGCGTCTTGGTGATGCCGGCGTACGTCGCCTCGGAGGTGTTGAGGTTGTGGTTGTACGCGTCGGCGCCCGCTCCGCGCAGCCTCTCGGCCTGGCCGTCGGAGAGCAGTCCGAGGCAGGCGCACACCTCGACGCCCTCGTTCTGTTCCTTGATCGCGCCGATCGTCTCCGAGACACGGTCGACGTCCCGGTCGGTCGGGCCGCGCCCGGACGCCACCAGGCAGACGCGCTTCGCGCCGCCCGCGACACCCGCCGCCGCGGCCTTCGACGCCTCGTCGGGCTTCAGCCACGTGTACTTGAGGATCTCCGCCTTGGACCCGAGCCGCTGCGAGCAGTACGAGCAGTCCTCGGGGCACAGGCCCGACTTCAGGTTCACCAGGTAGTTGAGTTTCACCCGGCGCCCGAACCACTGCCGCCGCACCTTGCCGGCCGCGGCCACCACATCGAGGAGTTCGTCGTCGGAAGTCGCCAGAACGGCGAGCGCTTCTTCGCGGCTCGGCAGCTCGCGCCGCAGCCCCTTGTCCACCAGCGTGTTCAGCAGGTCCATGGCCTGATCCTGGCCTACGTGCCCTGCTCAGGCCAAGGAGGCTTCGGACAACTCTGCCCGTTCGAGGTGTGGGTATTGCCACACCCTGGGCGGCTGGATGTCCGGCTAATGTCTGTGCACTGCCTACAAAGACGCAGCGGGCACGGGACAGCACACCCCACTCGAGAACCGGTCGCGACTCGGCCGTCGGAGGGACTCACATGGCGGGATCGCCGTTCGGCTGGATCGACGAGCAGGAGCGCGTGCGCCGCAGCGCCGGACTCGTCCGCACCTTGCGCCCCCGCCCCGCCTCGAGCCCTCTCCTCGACCTCGCGAGCAACGACTACCTCGGCCTCACCCGCCACCCCGAGATCACCGCGGGAGCGGCCGACGCGGCGCTGCGCTGGGGCGGCGGCGCCACCGGCTCCCGGCTCGTCACGGGCACCACGCAACTGCACGCCGAACTGGAACGCGAACTCGCCGCGTTCTGCGGCTTCGAGGCGGCCCTCGTCCTGTCGTCCGGGTACGCGGCCAACCTCGCCGCCGTGACGGCGCTCGCCCCGCACGGCTCCCTGATCGTCTCGGACGCGAGCAACCACGCCTCCCTCATCGACGGCTGCCGGCTCGCCCGAGGCGCGACACAGGTCGTCCCGCACGCCGACCCCGAGGCCGTACGCAAGGCGCTCGACGCGCAGCAGGGGCAGGCGGTCGTTGTGTCGGACTCCGTCTTCTCGGTGGACGGCGACGCGGCTCCACTGGCCGAACTCGCGGGAGCGGCAAGGGAGTTCGGCGCCGGCCTGATCATCGACGACGCACACGGGCTCGGGGTGCTCGGTGACGGCGGCCGGGGCGCGCCGCAGGCGGCGGGTCTCTCCGGCGCCGACGACACCGTCGTCACGGTCACCCTCTCGAAGTCGTTCGGCAGCCAGGGCGGCGCCGTGCTCGGCCCGGCCCGGGTGATCGACCACCTCGTCAACACCGCGCGGACGTTCATCTTCGACACCGGTCTCGCGCCCGCCGCGGCCGGAGCCGCGCTCGCGGCCCTGCGCCTGCTGCGCCGCGAGCCGGAGCGCGCCGCGCGGGCCCGCGCGGTGGCGGCCGCCCTGCACGATCTCCTCACGGCCGAGGGCCTCCAGGCCGTACGGCCCGACGCGGCGGTCGTCTCCGTGCGCGCGCCGTCCCCGGACGAGGCCGTGCGGTGGGCGGCGGACTGCCGCGAGGCGGGCCTCGCGGTCGGCTGCTTCCGGCCCCCGTCGGTGCCGGACGGCATCTCGCGGTTGCGGCTGACCGCCCGTGCCGACCTGAGCGACGATCAGATCGCCCAGGCCGTACGGGTGATCAGCCGCAACGCCCCCGACTCGGCGTTCATCACAGGGAGTTGAGGAACCCCTCCCAGGCGGAGGGCGAGAAGAGCAGGGCGGGCCCCGCCGTGCGCTTGGAGTCGCGGACGGCGAGCAGCCCGGCCGAAGGGCCCGACCGCAGCGGGGCCGTCTCGACACAGTTGTTCATTCCGGTACTTCGACTGCTTCGCCGCCATGGCGCGTCGTGCAGGGCAGTGCTGGGAACCGTGGCGGATGGTACGTACCGAGGCAGTGCTGACATGGTGCCTCCTTACGTGCGTTCACTGTCCGGAGGGCGGTGCACTCCGGCGATCCCGGCGATGAAGTCCAACGAGTCCTCGGGTGAAAGAGCGTGACGTTGAAGTGACGTGAAGGCGTCCGTGTACGCCTTGAGGTCTTCTTTCCGCTCGAGGTAGAGGCTACTCGTCAAATGGTCGAGAACTACCACGTCCAGATCGGATGTGTTCGGAAATGAGAACACAACGAAAGGGCCGGTCAGTCCGACATGCTCGCCCGACGCGAACGGCAGGACCTGGAGCCGCACATGAGGCAGCCGCGCCACCGCGGCGAGATGACGCAGCTGCTCCGCCATCACCCGTGGACCCCCCACCCGGCGCCGCAGCACCGCCTCGTCGAGCACCGCGCTGAGCCGGACCGGCGACGGCGAACGCAGCACGTCCTGACGGGCGATCCGCACCTCGACCAGGGCGTCCACCTGGCCGTCCGGCAGCCCGCCGACCGCGGCCCGGGTCACCGCGCGGGCGTAGTCCGGGGTCTGGAGGAGACCTGGCACGACCGACGTCTCGACCGTCCTGACCCGGCACGCCTGCGCCTCCAGGCTGATGAAGTCCCGGTAGGCGGGCGGCAGAAGACTCCGGTAGGCATGCCACCAGTGCCGGCCGCCGCCGTCCTCCGACCCGGCCAGTGAGACCAGCAGATCGCGCAGAGCGTCGTCCGAGACCTCGAACGCGTCGAGCAGAAGACGGACGTCCGCCGGTTTCACACCGCTGCGCCCCGTCTCGATACGGCTCACCTTCGACTGGTGCCAGCCGACGAGCCGGGCGGTCTCGCCACTGGTGAGCCCCGCGCGGGCGCGCAGCGCGCGCAGTTCGGCGCCGAGCCTGCGGCGGCGCACCGCCGGACCGTGTTTCATCGCGTCTCCTCGGCCCTGGGGCCCGGCTCCCTCCGGCCCGGCGGATCGGTGTTCTGAAGCGACGGTAGAGGAAGCCGGCCGCGTACGCCCAAATGCGGTCCACCGGTGCAGAGTTCACCGCTTCGAGCGACAGATATATGCATATCTCGGGGGATCGGCACCAGCGGACCCCCGGGAGTGGCACTCTGGCGCGAAGCACCGGTCCGGGGGCGCCTCAGGTCATCCGCGATGTGTCGGATTCAGGCCCCGGCAGAAAAAAGGGACGACGTCGCCATGGCAGATCACCAGGAAGCATCCGTCACTCTGCCGAGCGATCCCGCCTCGGTCTCCTCCGCCCGCCGCTACGTCAGTGACGTACTCGCCGAATGGGGCATGCCGCGCGACGCGGAAACGACCGACACCGTCCGTCTCATCGTCTCCGAACTCGCCACCAACGCGGTGATGCACACCCGCGGCCAGTCGCCCACCTTCACCGTCGACATGAGCCTGGAGCGCGACGAGCAGCTGCGCATCGGTGTCACCGACAGCCACCCGCGCTACCCCAAGCGGCTGCCGGCCGCCGTCCAGCAGGACAACGGGCGCGGCATGGTGATCATCCGCTGTCTGGCCGCCGAGTGCGGCGGAAGCCTGTCGGTCAGGCCCACCTCCGAAGGCGGCAAGACCGTGTGGATCGCCCTGCCCTGGACGGCCCCCGTACAGCAGGTGTGAGCTACAGCAGGTGTGAGCCCGCTACGGGGAGCGGGACTCCGCGTCACGCCGCCCCTGCACCAGGTCGTCCTGGGCACGCGTCAGCGAGCGGCGCACGAGGCGCGGCAGCACCCCCCACAGGCCCGCACAGACCATGAAGGTGCCCACCCCGGCCGCGATGCCCGCCGCCCGCCCTGCGGTGACGTCCACGACGAGCAGCACCGAGCCCGCCAGGGCGAACATCAGCACGGCCAGGCCGACGCCGGCGAGCCGCGACGACATCTCGACGATCAGCGGCTTCGCGTGCCGCCGGAACAGCACCCGGTGCAGGGCCGCGGGCGCCGTGAACAGCGCGGCGGCCAGCACCGCGAGCAGCAGCGTCGCGATGTACGTGGCGCGCTGCACCCCGTCGAGCGACGGGAACCGCGGCGTGAACGCCAGCGTCAGCAGAAAGGCGAACAGGATCTGCACGCCCGTCTGGGTGACCCTCAACTCCTGCAGCAGCTCGATGAAGTTCCGGTCCGCGCGCTCCAGCGGCGTCTCGTGGCGGTCCTGGCCTCCGCTCCCGGGGCCCGGCTCGCGCGGCGCGTCCTCGTCGCCCGGGGGTCGGTCCTGGTCCATACGACCACGAGTACCCCATCGTGCGGTTTCAGGCGGCCCATGGTGGGCCGGGGCGCCTGTCCCGGCCCACCACCAAGGGCAGGCGCTAACGCACGCGCCCGTACCAGACGCTGTTCGTCCAGATCCGCTCCAGCCGCACCACGGCACCGGTCTTCGGCGAGTGCCAGATCCTTCCCTTCCCGGCGTAGATGCCGACGTGGTAGACGCTGCGGCCCGCATGGAAGAACACCAGGTCACCGCGTTGGCGATGGGAGGCGGAGACATGGCGGGTGTGGTTGTACTGCTGTGCGGCGGTGCGGGGCAGCTTCTTGCCCGCACGCTTGAACGAGTAGAGCGTCAGGCCCGAGCAGTCGAACCGGTGCGGCCCTGAAGCGCCCCATTGGTAGGGGCTTCCCTGTTTGGAGGCCGCGATCTGGAGTGCCTCCATCCCCGGTGGAGAGGCCGCCGCTTCGGTCGCGGCTCCCGGGGCCATCAGGCTGCCGCCCGCTACGGCGAGCGTGAGGGCCGAGGCGGTCCCGGCCCGGGTCAGCAGCGACGGGACACGATTGAGCGCAGTCATGCGCAACCCTTCGTCAGCCGCCTGTGAAGGATGACCTGTCGGATTCGGGCTGGCGAAGTTGCCCGGCCGCGTACGCGGCTTCACCCCAAGGGCCGGCCCGGAAAACTGCTCCGGCGGCCCGTCGTGCTCGGGTCCTCCACTCCTGCCGATCCACTTCTGTCGACCTGGCATCCGCGCGGCGGCAGGACTCGGCGTCCGCACGGACCGCCCCGCCGCGGCGGCGGGGGCTTGTCGTCGCAGGGATCTTCACGCACGAAGAGCGCGAACGCCGAGCGGAATCGGCGTCATGTGAGGTTCTTCATCACTGACCTGTTCGGGTGGACAGCACACCTTTCCACCCCGCCGAGGGGGTCCCAACAACGCCCGTACCAGCGGTGGAAGGCAAAAATCCGGGCTCCTCGTACGCGTGCCGCGCAACTCTTCCCGCCTCCAAGTGCGAGCCCGGGATACGCCGTACGTGGGTACCTCTTCTGGTCCGTTTGAGCCGCGGCCGGACACCGTGAACGATCGAACCCGTCCTGAGCGCGCCGTCACATGACCGGCTCGGGCGGCAGCGTGACGCGTTGTGTCCTTCTTTCTCCGTCGAGGACCCGCAGGGCCTGCGCCAGCGTGGTCGCGTGGACCTCGCTCTCGCCCCGCTGGTGCATCAGCGTCAGGGCGTCCCTGAGGGCCGTCGCCCTGCTCACCAGGGCCTGCGCGGCGCGCAGGCCGCCGTACGTGTGGCCGCCCCTGGCCGGGTTGATCCGGCCGAGCAGGTCGACCACCTCCAGGTAGCTGTCGAGGAGTTCGCACTCGGCTCGGGTCAGCGCGGGCAGCGGGGGCGGTTCGGGCGGCAGCATCGCCGGCTCACCGGGCGCCGGGAGTCGTGCCGGACGTCTTGCGGTTCTCGATGACGCGGTCCACGAGCCCGTACTCCACCGCGTCCTGGGCCCGCAGGATCTTGTCCCGCTCGATGTCGGCGCTGATGCGCTCGCGGCTGCGGCCGGTGTGCCGGGCGAGCAGTTCCTCCAGCTGGGCCCGCATGCGCGCCAGTTCACGGGCCTGGATCTCCAGATCGGTCGGCTGGCCCTGCGCGGGCTCTGGCAGCGCGGGCTGATCGAGCAGCACGCGTGCCCCGGGCAGCACGGCCCGCTTCCCCGGCGTCCCCGCGGCGAGGAGGACGGCGGCTGCGGAGGCGGCCTGCCCGAGGCAGACGGTCTCGACCTCGCAGGAGACGTACTGGATCGTGTCGTAGATCGCCGTCATCGCGCTGAACGAGCCGCCGGGGGAGTTGATGTAGAGCGCGATGTCCCGGTCCGGCGCGGCGTATTCGAGATGCATGAACTGTGCCATCACGTCGTTCGCCGAGGTGTCGTCGATCGGGGTCCCCAGGAAGACGATCCGTTCCTCGAGGAGCTTGGAGTACGGGTCGAGGGTGCGGTGCCCGGCCGCGGTGCGCTCGGTGAACTCGGGCAGGACGTAGCGGGCGGAAGGTCGGTTCATGGCACATGCCTCCGTGAGCGCGGAACTCTGTCGCTGACGCTGTTCTGTACAAAATGTACAGGACGTACGAGGTGTGGGGTGGCGCGGGCACGAGAAAGGGGGCCGGCCACGCGTCCGCGAACGCGTGGCCGGCCCCCTCCCCGGCTCCTGGGGCGTGTCCGGCGGATCACGGCCGGACACGCCCTAGCGGTCCTCGCCCTCCGCCCTCGACAGGCGCAGCGCAAGGTGCTGCAGAAGGTCGGCGGTCTTGATGTCGGTGCGCCCCGAGTCGTGCACCTCGGCGAGCTCCGAGAAGAGGAAGGCGAACGCGCCCACGAGGGAGATCGTCACCGGCATCAGCGCCGCGATGGTCGCCTCCGCCGCCTCCTGAACGCTCGACTCCGCCGGAATCTCGATGGAGGGGAACACCTCCGTCACGAGCCGCCCGAGCTGGGACTCGCCGCTGTCGATGTCGGGCTCGGCGTCCTTGCTGAGCCTGCGCACCATTTCCTGGGTCTCGGTCAGGACGCCGATCGCGCGCAAGATGATCTCGCTCTGTTCCATGCGGGGAGCCTAGGCGCGACGTGCCCCGCCGCGGGCGCTGTTCCGGGCGGGGCGGTGTCGGATCCGCGCAAGCAGCCGTGCAGCACGAACAGTTGACGTCTCGACGTTACGCGCGGGCACTGACAACGGCGGCTTCCGCGGTCACGAGTGGCCGCGGATCCGGTGGCCACTGACCGCGACGGATTCCGCGGCGCCGCCCGTCATCCGCGCGTCGCCCCGTCACCCGTGGTCGCCCCCCGTCACAGATCGTGTCCGATTCGGGGCCCCGGTCTAAGCTGGAGCACATGGCCTACGAGATTCCGGTGACGCAAGCCCGCGCTGAGCTCGCCGATCTGATCAACCGCGTCGTCTACGGCGGCGAGCGCGTCGTCGTGACGCGGCACGGAAAGCCACTCGTCGCACTGGTGTCCGCCGCCGATCTCGAGCGCCTCGAAGGCATGGACGAGCCGGCGGACGAGCAGGTGGTCAGCTCCGTCTCCGGCATCGGCTCGGCGCCGTCCACCGCGGGCGGCCACCACCGCTTCGGCCTCGCGGCGGAGCACAGGGGCCCCGAGGTCAGGTAGCGCCCGAAGCGCGCCCGAAGCGCGGGGAGTTGGTGCGGTCGCCCCCTCTCCGTGCATCCGCGCCCCATTCGCCCCGCGCCACGTAGCGCAGCGTGATCCACCGCTTCCGGACAGGCGTCGCCGCCCCGTGTCCCGCGCGTCCCGGTCGAGACTTTGCACAGTGATCATTTGTCCCTTCCAGGTATGGGGCAGACCAGCTGCAAGTCATGGACCGGTCAAGGGGTGGTTAACCTCGTTGAAACTCCTCACAACTAGCCTGCGACGTACGCCACCAGGGGTTTTCGTAGCCGGGGTGCGCACGATCGTGCGCATTTCTTGTGTGTTACATCTATATCCGTCGCGGTGGCCGCGGCAGCCGGACCCCGCACGGTCCGGAGCGAAGGACTGTGAGGTGGGAGCCGTGCAACTGACCCCGCACGAGCAGGAGAGACTGCTCATTCATGTGGCCGCGGACGTGGCCGAGAAGCGCCGGGCCCGGGGTCTGAAGCTCAACCATCCGGAAGCGATCGCCCTCATCACGACGCACATCCTCGAAGGCGCCCGCGACGGGCGGACCGTCGCGGAACTGATGTCCTCCGGCCGCAAGGTGCTCACGCGTGACGACGTCATGGAGGGCATCCCCGAGATGATCCACGACGTGCAGGTCGAGGCGACCTTCCCGGACGGCACCAAGCTCGTCACCGTCCACGACCCGATCGTCTGACGGGGGGAGCGCTTCCATGATTCCCGGAGAGATCCTGTTCGCGGACGAGCCCGTCGTGTTCAACGAGGGCCGCGAGGTCACCCGCCTGACCGTGCTCAACGCCGCCGACCGGCCCGTCCAGGTCGGCTCCCACTACCACTTCGCCGAGGCCAACCCCGGTCTGGAGTTCGACCGTGCCGCCGCGCACGGGCAGCGGCTCAACGTCGCCGCGGGCACCGCCGTGCGCTTCGAACCCGGAATCCCTGTCGACATCGAACTCGTGCCCCTGGCCGGCCGGCGCATCGTCCCCGGCCTGCGGGGCGAGACCGGAGGTGCCCTCGATGGCTGAACTCTCCCGCGCCGCCTACGCCGACCTGTTCGGCCCCACCACCGGCGACCGCATCCGCCTCGCGGACACCGACCTGCTGATCGAGATCGAGGAGGACCGCTCCGGCGGTCCCGGGCGCTCGGGTGACGAGTCCGTCTTCGGCGGCGGCAAGGTCCTCCGCGAGTCCATGGGCCAGTCGTGCGCCACGCGCGCGGACGGCGCCCCCGACACCGTCATCACCGGTGCCGTGATCGTCGACCACTGGGGCATCGTCAAGGCCGACATCGGCATCCGGGACGGCCGTATCACCGCGATCGGCAAGTCCGGCAACCCGGACACGATGGACGGCGTCCACCCGGACCTCGTCATCGGCCCGGAGACCGAGATCATCGCGGGCAACGGCAAGATCGTCACCGCGGGCGGCATCGACACCCACATCCACTTCATCTCGCCGACCATCGTCGACGAGGCGCTCGCCTCCGGTGTCACCACGCTCATCGGCGGCGGCACCGGCCCCGCCGAGGGCTCCAAGGCGACCACCGTCACCCCCGGTTCGTGGCATCTCGCCCGGATGTTCGAGGCGCTGGAGGACAGCGCGGTCAACATCGGCTTCCTAGGGCAGGGCGCCACCATGTCCACCGAGTCGATGCACGCCCAGCTCCGCGGCGGCGTCCTCGGCTTCAAGATCCACGAGGACTGGGGTGCCACCCCCGCCGTCATCGACGCCTGCCTCGGCGTCTGTGAGGAGTCCGGCGCCCAGCTCGCCATCCACACGGACACCCTCAACGAGGCCGGATTCGTCGGCGACACCTTCGCCGCCGTCGGCGGACGCACCATCCACGCCTTCCACGTCGAGGGCGCGGGCGGCGGCCACGCCCCCGACATGATCACCGCGGTGTCGCAGCCGAACTTCCTCCCGGCGTCCACCAACCCGACCCGGCCGCACACCGTCAACACCATCGAGGAACACCTCGACATGCTGATGGTCTGCCACCACCTCAACCCGGCCGTCCCCGAGGACCTCGCCTTCGCCGAGTCGCGGATCCGGCCCACCACCATCGCGGCCGAGGACGTCCTCCACGACCTCGGCGCGATCTCGATCATGTCGTCCGACTCCCAGGCCATGGGACGTATCGGCGAGGTGATCATGCGGACCTGGCAGACCGCGCACGTCATGAAGCGCCGCCGCGGCTTCCTCCCCGGTGACACCCGCGCCGACAACCTGCGCGCCCGCCGCTACGTCGCCAAGTACACGATCAACCCGGCCGTGGCGCAGGGCATCGAGCACGAGGTCGGCTCCGTCGAGCCCGGCAAGCTCGCCGACCTCGTGGTGTGGGACCCGCAGTTCTTCGGCGTCAAGCCGCTCACCGTGATCAAGGGCGGCCAGATCGCCTACGCGCAGATGGGCGACGCCAACGCCTCCATCCCCACGCCGCAGCCGGTGCTGCCGCGCCGGATGTACGGCGCCCACGGCCGCGCCCCCGCCTCGAACTCGCTGAACTTCGTGGCCCAGGCGGCGATCGACGACGGGCTCCCCGAGCGGCTCGGCCTCGGCCGCCGGTTCGTGCCGATCCTGTCGACACGCGGGCGCACCAAGGCCGACATGCGGCAGAACGACGCGCTCCCGCGCGTCGAGGTCGCCCCCGACAGCTTCGCCGTCACCATCGACGGCGAACTCGTCGAGCCCGCGCCCGCCGCCGAACTGCCGCTCGCCCAGCGGTACTTCCTGTTCTGACGGACCGAGAAGTCAAGCCGAGAAGTTGATCCGGGAAGCCAAGCCCGGAAGTTGAGCCGAGAAGAAGAGTCATGACACGAGCCGCACTTCTCGTCCTGGCCGACGGCCGCTTCCCCGCCGGAGGGCATGCCCACTCCGGCGGGGCGGAGGCCGCCGTCAAGGCGGGACGCATCACCGGGGCGGCGAGCCTGGAGGACTTCTGCCGGGGACGTCTGTACACCACAGGGCTGGTGTCGGCGTCCCTGGCGGCCGCCGCCGCGCTCGGGGCCGACCCGGTCGCCCTGGACGAGGCGGCGGACGCCCGTACCCCGTCGCCCGCCCTGCGCGTCGCCGCGCGCAGGCTCGGCAGACAGCTCATGCGCGCCGCGCGCGCCGCCTGGCCGCACCCCGAACTCGACGCGCTCGCACGGCGGTTCCCCAAGGGAGCCCACCAGCCGGTGGTCCTCGGTCTCGCCGCGCGGGCGGCGGGCCTCGGGGCCGCCGACGCCGCGTACTGCTCCGCGTACGAGAGCGTGAGCGGGCCCGCGACCGCGACGGTCCGGCTGCTGAGCCTCGACCCGTTCGACGCGACGGCGGGGCTCGCGCGGCTCGCGGACGACATCGACCGCGTCGCGTCCGAGGCCGCCGAGGCGGCGGCACGCGCCGTCACCGACGGCGTCGACGCGCTGCCCGCCGCGTCCGCACCGCTTCTGGAGGTCGGAGCCGAGGCCCACGCCGCGTGGGCCGTGCGCCTGTTCGCGTCGTAAGGCGCCCCGCCCTCCGCCCCCACCTATCTGGAGTTTCACCATGCACCTCGATCACTCGCACGACGGCCCCGCCGCCGTCAGCGCCGACGCCCACCGCCCCGACGGAACCCGCCGCGCCCTGCGCATCGGCCTCGGCGGCCCCGTCGGCTCCGGCAAGACCGCGACCGTCGCCGCCCTGTGCCGCGCGCTGCGCGACGAGCTGTCCCTCGCCGTCGTCACGAACGACATCTACACGCGGGAGGACGCCGAGTTCCTGCTCCGCGAGGCCGTGCTGCCGCCCGAGCGGATCACTGCCGTGGAGACCGGCGCCTGCCCGCACACCGCCATCCGCGACGACATCTCCGCCAACCTGGAGGCCGTCGAGGACCTCGAGGACGAAGTCGGCCCCCTCGACCTGATCCTCGTCGAGTCCGGGGGCGACAACCTCACCGCCACGTTCTCGCGCGGCCTCGTCGACGCCCAGGTCTTCGTCATCGACGTCGCCGGCGGCGACGACATCCCGCGCAAGGGCGGCCCCGGTGTCACCACCGCCGACCTGCTCGTCATCAACAAGACGGACCTCGCCCCGCACGTCGGCTCCGACCTCGCCCGGATGGCCGCCGACGCCAAGGCGCAGCGCGCCGAACTCCCCGTCGTCCTGCAGTCCCTGCGCTCCGAGGACGGGGTGCGCCAGGTCGCCGACTGGGTGCGCGCACAGCTCACCGCGTGGACGGCATGACCGCAGGCGTACGCTCCACGGTCCGCATCACGGCGAGCGACAACGGCCGGGGCGGCACCGCCCTGCCCGTCCTGGAGGGTGAGGGCTCGCTGGCCCTGCGCCGCGTCCGCTCCACCGGTCCCGACGCGCACGTGCTGCTCGTCGGGACCATGGGCGGGCCGCTCGGCGGCGACCACGTGACCGTCGAGGCCCGGGCGCAGACCGGTGCCCGGCTGCGTATCGGGTCCGTCGCCGCGACGATCGCCCTGCCCGGACAGGCCAAGGGCGAGGCGTACTACGACGTCCGCCTCACGGTCGACGACGGGGCCGAACTGCTGTGGCTGCCGAAGCAGTTGATCTCCGCCTGTGAGAGCGACCTGCGGGTCACCACGCGCGCCGAACTCGCCCCGGACGCCCGTCTCGTGCTGCGCGAGGAGCAGGTGCTCGGCCGCACGGGGGAGGACCCCGGCCGGCTGACCAGCAGGCTCACCGTCCACCGCGCGGGCCGGCCCCTGCTCGACCAGGAACTCGCCTGCGGCCCCGGCTCGCCCGGCGGCTGGGACGGCCCCGCCGTGCTCGCGGGACACCGGGCGCTCGGCCAACTCATCGTCGTACGGCCCGAGTTCGAGACGGACAAGCCGCAGCCCGCGCTTCTCGGGGAGAACGCCGCCCTGACGCCGCTCGCCGGGCCCGCGGTTCTGGTCACGGCCCTCGCGCCGGACGCGCTGCGGCTGCGTGCCACGCTCGACGACGCCCTGCGCCGCCTGGCCTGAGCGAGGGCCCCCGCGGCCCGAACCAAACGACCGTAGGCGGCCATTCCGCTCACCGGGACGAGTTATACCGTTTATCGGATTGGTAAAGAACGTCAGCCGTCTCTGTTGTCAGGGACCCCGCAGGCGCAAGGATCCCCGTACTGATCGAGAACCCGATCGAAGTATTGGTCGAATCGATGTACGGAGGCCTCAGTTGAGACGGACTCGACTTACCAGTCGAAGCAGCCGGACGGCGGTGATCGGCTCCGCCGGAACCCTGGTGGCGGCGACCCTGATAGCGGGAGCCATGGCGGCGCCGGTCGCCAGCGCGGACTCCCGGACCGGCCAGGACCGTGAGGCCCGCGGCGCGGCCGTCGCCGCGGCCCGCGCCGCCAAGGCGGGTATCGACTGGAAGGACTGCCCCGCCGACTGGGGCATAGCCAAGCCCATCCAGTGCGGTTGGGTCACGGTGCCGCTCGACTACGCGAAGCCGTACGGCAAGCAGATCAAGCTCGCCCTCGACCGCATCGGCTCCACCGGCACCACGGACGAGCGCCAGGGCGCCCTCGTCTACAACCCCGGTGGCCCCGGCGGCTCGGGCATGCGCTTCCCCACCCGCGTCACCAGCAAGAACCCGCTGTGGGCCAAGACGTCGAAGGCGTACGACTTCGTCGGCTTCGACCCGCGCGGCGTCGGGCACTCCGCGCCCATCTCCTGCATCGACCCGCAGGAGTACGTCAAGGCCCCGAAGGCCGACCCGGTCCCCGGCTCCGAGGCCGACAAGCTCGCCCAGCGCAAGCTCGCCAAGGAGTACGCGGACGGCTGCGCCGAGCGCAGCGGCGACATGCTGCCGCAGATGACCACCCCGAACACCGCGCGCGACCTCGACGTGATCCGCGCCGCCCTCGGCGAGAAGAAGCTCAACTACCTGGGCGTCTCCTACGGCACCTACCTGGGCGCCGTCTACGGCACCCTCTTCCCGGGCCACGTCCGCCGCATGGTCGTCGACAGCGTCGTCGACCCGGCGAAGGACAACATCTGGTACCAGGCCAACCTGAACCAGGACATCGCCTTCGAGGGCCGCTGGAAGGACTGGCAGGACTGGGTCGCCAAGAACGACGGGACCTTCCACCTCGGCGACACCCGTGCCAAGGTCCAGCAGCAGTGGGAGACCCTGCGCGCCGCCGCCAAGAAGAACCCCATCGGCGGCGTCGTCGGCCCCGCCGAGCTCATCGGCTTCTTCCAGAGCGCCCCGTACTACGACTCGTCGTGGGTGCCGGTCGCGCAGGTGTGGAGCAAGTACGTCGCGGGCGACACCCAGGCCCTCGTCGACGCCGCGGGCCCCGACATGTCGGACACCGCGGGCAACGCCAAGGCGGAGAACGGCAACGCCGT
Organism: Streptomyces antnestii; assembly: GCF_004005495.1. GTDB lineage: Bacteria > Actinomycetota > Actinomycetes > Streptomycetales > Streptomycetaceae > Streptomyces > Streptomyces antnestii. The sequence goes on along the minus strand of NZ_RZYA01000007.1, from coordinate 205,475 downwards.
CTACACCGCCGTCGAGTGTGCCGACGCCCAGTGGCCCACCGACTGGAACACGTGGGACCGCGACAACACCCGTCTGAACAAGGACTATCCGTTCATGACGTGGGCGAACGCGTGGATGAACCTGCCGTGCGCCACCTGGCCCACCAAGCAGCAGACCCCCGTGAACGTGAAGACCGGCAAGGGCCTGCCCGCCGTCCTCATCGTCCAGTCCACCCGCGACGCGGCCACCCCCTACCAGGGCGCCGTCACGCTGCACCAGCGCTTCGCGGGCTCGCGCCTGATCACCGAGAAGGACGCGGGCTCGCACGGTGTCACCGGCCTGACCAACCCGTGCATCAACGACCGGGTCGACACCTACCTGCTCACCGGCAAGACGGACAGCCAGGACGTGACCTGCGCCCCGCACGCCACGCCCAAGCCGTAACCGGCACCTGACCGATGACGATGCCCGGCCCCGGATCCGGGGCCGGGCATCGTCACGCCGTCATCCCCGCCCCGCCAGCCACGCGTCCTCGGCCGGGTAGTCGAACAGGCCGGTCGTGTAGCTCCGCACCATCGCCGGGAACGCCTCTTCCCACCCGCGTCCCTCGCGCAGCCGGTCCGTCAGCCAACCGACCGTCTCCGGAAGGGAGTCGGCGTACGTCATGACGGGCCGGTAGCCCAACTCCCGCTCCGCGGCGGCCATGTCGTACACGACGGGATGCTCGATGGACCACGGGGTGTCACCCACGTTCGGCGCCGGGGGAGCACCCTCCACCAGGACCGTCTCCGTCTCGACACCCATCACCGCGTCGATCTCCGCCCCGATCTCCGCGATCGTCGGCGCCTCGGGATCCCCGGCGTTCAGGGCACGCGAGCCGGGCCGCGCCGCCGCGAGCCGCACCAGCTCGGCGAGGTTGCGCACACCGACCGGATGGAACCGGCTGCGCCCGCCGTACGCGAGCACGCGCGTACGCCGCCCGTCCAGATTCCGCTTCACGAAGTACAGCTCACGCGGCGTGCGGCAATGCGGCCCGTGCACGGCCCCCGCCCGCAGCAGCGTCACCGGCAGCCGGCCACCGAGCGCGAGCAGCTCCCGCTCGAGCCCCACCTTCCGCGTGCTGTACGTCGCGTCGCCCGGCGCGACCGTACGCTGCGACTCCGCGATCGGCACCGGGTACCGGGGTGCCCCGTCCGGCTCGCCCTGGGTGTCGAAACCCCGGCCCTCGGCGTCCTCGTAGACCGCCCCGCTGGAGATCACCACCGCCGAACCGATCCGGTCCGCGAACGAGGCCAGCTGCCGCGCGTGAGCCTGCCCGTAGGCCACCGTGTCCACGACCACGTCGACGCCGTCCCCGAGCACCGCCCCAAGGGCGGCGTCGTCCTCCCGGTCGGCGCGCAGCTCCCGCACCCCACCCGGCAGGTCGCCGTGCCGCCCGCCGCCGCGCGAGACCGCCGTCACCGCCCAGCCGTCCTCCGCGAGCGCCCGCACGGCCGCGCGCCCGATCTGCCCTGTCGCCCCGATCACCACCGCTGTCTTCATGACCGGGACCGTACGCCGGGCGCGGGCGCCGCTCCCAGGGGGTTACGCGCAGCGCAGAAACCCCGGCCGGCCGGGGTCCCGCTCAGCTCAGCGGCATGCGCGGAAACCTGCGCGCCTTCTCCCGCGCCTTCTCCTTGGCCTGCTCCGCCTCGGCCGCCTTCACGTCGGCCGCGTACCGGTCGACGTACTCCTGGCCGGACAGACCGAGGATCGCGTACATGATCTCGTCCGTGACCGCGCGGAGAACCGCCTTCTCGTGCTCCATGCCCGCGTAGCGCGAGAAGTCCAGGGGCTCCCCGAAACGGATCGTCACCCGGTGGAGGTTCGGGATGACCTGCCCCGGAGGCTGCGCCTCGAACGTGCCGATCATCGCGCAGGGGATCACCGGGACCCGCCCCTTGAGCGCCATCGCGGCCACGCCGACCTTGCCCTTGTAGAGCCGCCCGTCGTGCGAGCGCGTGCCCTCCGGGTAGATCCCGAGCAGCTGCCCCTTGCTCAGCACACCGAGGCCCTCACGGATCGCGGCCTGGCCCGCCTCCTTGCCGGAGCGGTCCACGGGGATCTGCCCGGCGCTGCGGAAGAACGCGGCGGTGAGCCGTCCCTTGACGCCCGGCCCGGTGAAGTATTCCGCCTTCGCCAGGAAGGTGATCCGGCGCTTCAGGATGGCCGGCATCAGGAAGTGGTCGGAGAACGACAGGTGATTGCCCGCGACGATCGCGGCGCCCGCATCCGGCACATGCTCCAGGCCCTCGATCCGGGGCCGGAACACCAACCGCAGCAGCGGCCCCAGAATCACGTACTTGAGCAGTCGGTAGAACATGCTGGGCCGCCTTCCCCCGTGGATCCAGGTGCGTTGCGCACAGTAACCAATCGCCGGGCCCCGCGCGAGAGCCCGTCCGGGGCCGGTCGCGTCTCCGTCCGGGGGAACGCGCGGCGTGTCGGCTCGACGGGCGCCTCGGGGGAGCGGTGCCCTTGCCTCCGATCGTCCCGCACGCGACACCGGAGGTCCCGTATGCGTTCCCTCGTCCTCGCCGCCGCAGCCCTCACCGCCCTCGCCGCGGCCGGTCCCGCCCGAGCCGCCGACACCGACCCGCCCGCGCCCGACGCACTCTTCCTCACCGTCTCCGGGGACCAGGGCGGATGGATGCGGGGTGAGCTGCTTCGCTGCGATCCCGCGCCGTGGGGGCACCATGCGCACGCCGCCGGGGCATGCGCCGCCCTCGACGCCGCACAAGGAGATCTGGACGCGCTCCCCCCGGCCCAGGAGATGTGCACCCAGGTCTACGCACCTGTCACCGTGAGCGCGACCGGCACCTACCGCGGCCGCGCGGTCAACTGGCACAAGACCTTCGCCAACGCCTGCACGATGTCCGCCTCGACCGGCGACGTCTTCCGCTTCTGACCCCCGGGCCCCGCCTCGCGCGGCGCCATGCCCGCCTGCCGTCAGGTGTTGCGCGACGCCCGCCGTCAGGTGCTGCGCGACGCGGCCATCCCGAGCGTGAGCAGACCCAGCACGACCCAGCCGAACCACAGCCAGCCGTTGCTCCCCAGCGCCACCGTGTAGGCCGTCACCGCGACCAGGGCGCCGACGGTGAGCACCCCCATCGTCTTCATCGATCCGGGCATGACCCGCCTCCTCCCGGCAGCCCGGACGGCGCAGCGCCCGAACCGCGGCTGGAGACCATCGTCACCCCGCGGGGGTGCCCGGCGCTACTGGCCGCGGGTGTTCAGAGAGGCCAGATACGCGTTGTACGCGGCCAGCTCCTGGTCGCCGTCGCGGTCCGCCGCCCGGTCCTTGCGCCGGGCCTGCCGGTCCTCGGACTTCTTCCACTGGAACAGCAGCGCGAGCAGCACAAGTACCGAGGGCACCTCGCTGAACGCCCACGCGATGCCGCCCGCCGCCGTCTGGTCCGCGAGCGCGTCGATCCCGAGCGAGGCCGGCGGATGCATGTACGTGCCGACCATCGGCCCCGACGCCATCATCAGCGCGATGCCGAAGAACGCGTGGAAGGGCATGCCCGCGAAGAGTTCCAGCATCCGCATCACATAGCCGGGCCGGTGGGGGCCCGGGTCCACGCCCATGATCGGCCAGAAGAAGACCAGGCCGACGGCGAGGAAGTGGACCATCATGCCGATGTGCCCGACCTTCGAGCCCATCAGGAAGTCGAAGAGCGGCGAGAAATAGAGCGCGTACAGGCTCGCGATGAAGAGCGGGATCGTGAACGCGGGGTGCGTGATGATCCGCATGTACCGGCTGTGCAGCAGCATCAGGAGCAGCTCGCGCGGCCCCTTGGTGCCGCGCTGCGCCACCGGCATCGCCCGCAGCGCCAGCGTGATCGGCGCGCCCATCAGGAGCAGGATCGGCGACAGCATGCTGATCACCATGTGCTGCACCATGTGCACGGAGAACATGACCATGCCGTAGTCGTTCAGCTTGGTGCACATCACGAGCATCACGGTCAGTACACCGATGACGAACGACAGCGTGCGGCCGACCTGCCAGCTGTCACCGCGCCGCGCGAGCCGCACGACACCCCAGCCGTACAGGCCGAGGGCCACCAGGCACCCGATCAGGAAAAAGGGGTCCGCCGACCATTCGAGGCCCCGCCCCAGCGTGAACGGCGGCAGATCCATGGTCATGCCGTGCCCGCTGTGATCCATCCGCCGGCTCCTGATTAGTACCTGTTGCGCTGTCTGTCCGCACCAGAGTAGAACTGCCCCCGGCCGCGACCACGACCGGGGGCAGACTCTTCAAGACCGAACGACAAGACCGAACGACAAGACCGAACGACAAGACCGAACGACAAGACCGAACGACAAGACCGGACTACAGGACGCACTCCGCCTCGGCGTACCGCTCCTGCGGGACCGTCTTCAGCGTCTCCACGGCCTCGGCGAGCGACACCATCACGATGTCCGTGCCGCGCAGCGCCGTCATCATGCCGAACTCGCCCCGGTGCACGGCCTCGACGGCGTGCCACCCGAACCGCGTGGCGAGCACACGGTCGTACGCCGTCGGGGTGCCGCCGCGCTGGACGTGCCCGAGGATCACCGGGCGGGCCTCCTTGCCGAGGCGGTGCTCCAGCTCACCGGAGAGCCGCGTCGCGATCCCCGCGAAGCGCTCGTGGCCGTACATGTCCTTGACGCCCTCGTCGAACTCCATCGAGCCGGGCGCGGGCTTGGCGCCCTCGGCGGCGACGACGATGGCGAACTTCTTGCCCGCGGAGAACCGCTCGCCGACCTTCGCGGTCAGCTCCTCGATGTCGAAGGGGCGCTCGGGTACGACGATGGCGTGCGCTCCGGCGGCCATGCCCGAGTGCAGCGCGATCCAGCCGGTGTGACGGCCCATGACCTCGACGATCAGGACGCGCTGGTGGGACTCGGCGGTCGTCTTGAGGCGGTCGAGCGCCTCGGTCGCGACGCCGACGGCCGTGTCGAACCCGAAGGTGACATCGGTCACCGCGATGTCGTTGTCGATCGTCTTCGGCACGCCCACGATCGGGAGCCCGCCGTCGGACAGGAGACGGGCCGCCTTCAGCGTGCCCTCACCGCCGATCGGGATGATCGCGTCGAGCCCGAGCTCCGCGACATGCCCCTTGGCGCGCTCCACGCCGTCGCGCAGATGCGCGGGCTGGACCCGCGACGAGCCGAGGATCGTGCCGCCCCGGGCGAGAATGCCGCCCACCGCGTCCAGGTCGAGCTTGCGGTAGTCGCACTCCAGCAGGCCTTTCCAGCCGTCGTGGAAGCCGATGACCTCGTCGCCGTGGTCGACGACGGCGCGGTGGACGACCGAACGAATCACCGCGTTCAGGCCGGGACAGTCTCCGCCGGAGGTGAGGACACCAATACGCATAGCCCGAAAACCTTTGCAACGTGGGCCGATGACCGGACCACGTCGTCCGGCTGGATCCCCGCCACCTTATCGGCGTACGGGGGCCCTCACGCACAGGGCGTCCGCCAGGTGGACCCGACCGCTCACATGGCGCTCCCGCGCCCCAAAGGGGCGCGGGGAACTGCGCCACCAGCCCAGGCGGACCCGCACCTGGCAGACGCCCCGAGCGTGGCAGACGCTAAGCCGTCTGGGCAGTGGCCGCCGAGATCCGCTCACCGCGGAGCGCCTCGTACCAGCGGTCGTCGACCGGCGGCAGCGCGTTCACGTCGAGGGCCAGCTTCAGGAGCAGGTCCGCGATCAGCGGGTTGCGGGCGAGGACCGGACCGTGCATGTACGTGCCGAACACGGTGTCGTTGAACGCGCCCTCCGTGCCGTCACCCGTGCCGTTGCCCCGGCCGATCTGCACGCGCGCGAAGGGGCGCGCCGAGGGGCCGAGGTGCGTGACGCCCTGGTGGTTCTCGAAGCCGGTCAGCTGCGGCAGGCCCAACTGCGGGTCGATGTCGGCCAGTACGTCACCGACGCACCGCTCGCCCTCGCCGCGCGTGGACACCACGTCGAGCAGCCCGAGCCCCGGCTCGCGCTCGCCCAGGTCGTTGATGAACTCGTGGCCGAGGATCTGGTACCCGGCGCAGACCGAGAAGACGATCGCGCCGTTGGCCACGGCCCGTTCGAGGCCGCCGTCCCGGCGCAGCCGCTCGGCGGCGAGCCGCTGCGGCCGGTCTTCGCCGCCGCCGATCAGATAGATGTCGCCGGACGTCGGGATCGGCTGGTCGCTGCGGACGTCGAGGCGGTGCACGTCGAGGCGGCGCTGACGGGCGCGGCGCTCCACGACGAGGGCGTTGCCCTGGTCGCCGTACGTGCTCAGGAGGTCCGGGTAGACCCAGACCAGACGAAGGCCGTTGTCGCTCATGCTCATGAATCCTCTGCGGGGTCTCAGTTGCCGACGCGGCGGCGGACGTCCTGGAACGCGGTGTAGTTGGCGATCAGCTCGATCCGGCCGGGCGGGGCGGACTGCACCGCCTCGTCGACGGTGTCGCAGACCCGGAAGTCGAGCCCTGCGACCTCGAGCCGCACCGCCAGGTCGAGCCGTCGGTCGCCGATCACGAAGATCGGGTGACCGGCCAGACGCGTGTAGTCGACGTCCCACAGCCAGGACGTGTCGGTGCCGTCCGCGCCCCGCGCGTTGACCGCGAGGATCACCGGGGTGGGCGGCGGGTCGATCAGGGAAAACGTTTCGAGCCAGCCCGCCGGGTTCTTCGCGAGCAGCAGGCGCAGGTCACGGCCGAGGAACTGCACGACGTCGTAGCGGCCCGCGACGGCCTGCACCTGGTACATGCGCTCCAGGGCGACCTGCGGCGGCACGCCGAAGCACGCGGCGACGGCGGCCGACGAGGTCGCGTTCGCCTTGTTCGCGCGGCCGGGGAGCTGGAGGTGGATCGGCCAGGCCGAGCCGTGCGGGTCGAGGACGTAGTCGCCCTGGAGCGCCCAGCTGGGCGTCGGACGGCGGAAGCCGCACTCGCCGCAGTACCAGTCGTCGCCGGGGCGCTGCATCACGCCACCGCACGACGGGCACGACCAGGCGTCGTCCTTCCACTCCTGCCCCGCGGCCACCCACACCACGTTCGGCGAGGAGGACGCGGCCCACACGACCAGCGGGTCGTCCGCGTTCGCGATGACGATCGCCTTCGAACCGGACAGGCCCTCGCGCCACTTCTCGGCGAGCATGCGGGTCTCGGCGGCGCGGTCGAGCTGGTCGCGCGACAGGTTGAGCAGCGCGATGGCCTTGGGGGCCGTGTCGCGGGCGACACCCGCGAGGTACTTCTCGTCGACCTCGATCACGCCGTACTTCGCGTCCGAGCCGCCGGCGAGCGCCGACGTGATGCCCGCGGGCATGTTCGCGCCGAGCGCGTTCGACACGACGGGGCCGCTGGCGCGCAGGGCCTCCGCGATCAGCCGGGTGGTCGTGGTCTTGCCGTTCGTCGCCGAGACGAGCACCACGTCCAGATGCTGGGCGAGACGCCCGAGCAGCTCGGGGTCGAGCCTGAGCGCGACCTTGCCGCCGATCACCGATCCGCTGCCGCGGCCCGCCGCCCGCGACACCGCAGCGGCCGCCTTGCCCGCCGTGACGGCCAGCTTGGCCCGCGGAGTCAGCGGCTCCGAGTTGCCTGACATCGTTCTGGATCCTCCTTGCGTACGGCGCCGCGCCTGCCCCCGGCATCGCTTTCCGGAGTCAGCCTATCGAGATCCACCAACGAGCCCGAACCGCGGCACCACCCCGGATCCGGGGCTGTCCATGACCGTACCCTTACGGTCATGCGACACGGCTCGATCCCGGGCGCCTCCGGGCGCGTACGACCCATGACCCTGCTCGGTGATCCCGTGCTGCACACCCCCTGCGAGGAGGTGACCGACTTCGGGCCCGCGCTCGGCCGCCTCATCCAGGACATGTTCGCGACGATGTACGCCGCCCGGGGCGTGGGCCTGGCGGCGAACCAGATCGGCGAGTCCGCGCGGGTGTTCGTGTACGACTGCCCCGACGACGAGGACGTCCGGCACCTGGGCCACATCGTGAACCCGCGCCTCGTCGAGGCGGACGGTGTCGTCGTGCGCGGCGCGGAGGGCTGTCTCTCGCTGCCGGGCCTGGAGGCGGGCACGCCCCGCTTCGACCATGTCCTCGTCGAGGGCGTGAACCTGCGGGGAGAGCCGAAGACCGTGCACGGAACGGGCTGGTTCGCGCGCTGCCTCCAGCACGAGTGCGACCACCTGGAAGGCCGCGTCTACCCGGACCGCGTCACGGGGTGGCGCCGCCGGAGGGTCCTGCGCCAGGCGGCGCGGGCCTCGTGGGCGACGGCGGGTACGGCGTCGTAGGACCGGGTCGTGGCGTGGCCTAGAACCCCGGCCCGCCGACCTTGTCGCCCGCTTCGGCGAGCCTGCCCCACAGCAGGTCGGCGAGGCTGCGCACCAGGTCTTCGCGCGAGCAGGGCCGCTCGCCGAGCCACCAGTCGCCGGCGGCGTGCATCATGCCGACGATCCCGTGGCCCCAGACGCGGGCGAGCTGCTGGCCGCCGGGGCCTAGGTCGACGCGCTCCTCGATGACCTCGGCGAGCTCCTCGCCCATGCGGCGCAGCAGGGGAGCGGAGTGCTTGCCGACGTAGAAGCCCTGCTCGCCCGGCGCCGCGCTCTCGGCGACGCTCTCGGAGGGGTGCATGAGGAAGCGGTACACCTGCGGGCTTGCCTCGATCGCCGCGAGGTAGGTGTCGAGCGTCGCCTCGACGCGTCTGCGGCGCTCGGCCGGGGCGTCGAGCGCGGCCCGCAGCGAGGCGAGGAGCGCGTCCGTGTGGCGCTTGGCGAGCGCGGCGTAGAGGCCGCCCTTGTCGCCGAAGTGCCGGTAGAGGATCGGCTTGGTGATGCCGGCCTCGGCCGCGATGGCGTTCATCGACGCGCCGGGGCCGTCGCGCAGCACCACGCGGTCCGCGGCCTCCAGCAGCTCCCGCCGCCGTCGCTCGGCAGACGTCCGCTGATCGGTCCGCTGATCGGTCCGCTGTGTGGTCTCCATGAGGTGTCTCCCCGCCCGTGCGATGGCCTGACGCACGCGAAACGTAACACTCGTTCCCGGGAAGTCCCCGAATCGCATCGAACGGGCACTCGGGAGTTGACAGGGGCTACTGGCGAGTAACACACTGCGGTTACCGCAAGTAACGTGTGAAGTGTACGCAGTGCTGGAGGGGTCATGGCCGAGTTCACGATGGATCTGAACGACGAGCAGAAGGAAGTCAGGGACTGGCTCCACGGGTTCGCCGCCGATGTGATCCGTCCCGCGGCCGCCGAGTGGGACGAGCGTGAAGAGACGCCGTGGCCCGTCATCCAGGAAGCCGCCAAAGTCGGCATCTACTCCCTGGACTTCTACGCGCAGCAGTTCTTCGACCCGACGGGTCTCGGCATCCCGATGGCCATGGAGGAGCTGTTCTGGGGCGACGCGGGCATCGCCCTGTCGATCGTCGGCACCGGCCTCGCCGCCGTAGGCGTCCTCGCCAACGGCACCGAGGAGCAGATCGGCACCTGGATCCCCCAGATGTACGGCGACCAGAACGACGTCAAGGTCGCCGCCTTCTGCTCCTCCGAGCCCGACGCCGGTTCCGACGTCGCCTCCATGCGCACCCGCGCCGTCTACGACGCGGCCAAGGACGAGTGGGTCCTCAACGGCACCAAGACCTGGGCGACCAATGGCGGCATCGCCAACGTCCACGTCGTCGTCGCCGTCGTCGACGCCGAGCTCGGCTCCAAGGGCCACGCCTCCTTCATCGTGCCGCCGAACACCCCCGGCCTGTTCCAGGGCCAGAAGTTCAAGAAGCACGGCATCCGCGCCTCGCACACCGCCGAGGTCGTCCTCGAGGACGTGCGGATCCCCGGCTCCTGCCTGCTCGGCGGCAAGGACAAGCTCGACGAGCGCATGGCCCGCGCCCGCGAGAAGGCCAAGGCCGGCGGCGGCGAGCGCGTGAAGAACGCCGCCATGGCCACCTTCGAGGCGTCCCGCCCGGCCGTCGGCGCGATGGCGGTCGGCACCGCCCGCGCCGCGTACGAGGAGGCCCTGGAGTACGCCAAGACCCGTACGCAGTTCGGCCGCCCGATCATCGACAACCAGGGCGTGGCCTTCCAGCTCGCCGACATGCGCACCCAGATCGACGCGGCCCGCCTCCTGGTGTGGCGTGCCTCCTGGATGGCCACCACGGGCAAGAAGTTCGAGAACGCCGAGGGCTCCATGTCGAAGCTCTTCGCGAGCGAGACCGCCAAGAAGGTCACCGGCCAGGCCATCCAGATCCTCGGCGGCAACGGCTTCACCCGGGAGTACCCGGTCGAGCGCATGCACCGCGACGCCGCGATCTACACCATCTTCGAAGGCACCAGCGAGATCCAGCGCCTCGTGATCGCCCGCACCCTGTCGGGCATGCCGATCCGCTAGGACCATCGCCGAGTCCGCCGGTGCCCTTCGCGCGGCGTAGGGCACCGGCTCCCGGACTCAGTAGTCGACCAGCGCGCCGCACGAGATGTTCACCGTCGCCGATGTCATCGTGCGGGCCCGGTCGGACGCCACGAACGCGGCGACATCACCGACATCGGACAGCGTCGCCGTACGCCCCAGAAGCGTCGACCGCGTCAGTTCCGCCGCGATCTCGTCCCGCCCCTCGGACGCGGGCACGCTCTCCGGGATCCCGCCCGTCTTCAGCGTCACCACCCGGATCCCGGACGCGCCCAGCTCGCAGGCCCACTGGCGGCGCAGCCCCTCGAGGGCGTCCAGGGCGATCTTGAAACCGCCGAGTCCCGGCAGGGTCTGCGTACCGGAACCGCCGAAGGCGAGGACCACACCGCCGCCCCGCGCGGACATGTGCCGGGCGGCGGCCCGCGTGGTGAGGAAGTGGCTGCGGGTCGCGGTCACGATCGGCGCCAGGAAGTCGTCGACCGCGATCTCGGTGAGCGGCTGCTGCACGTCGCCGACCCCGATCAGATTGAACGAGACGTCGATCCGACCCGTCTGGGCGGCCACACCGTCCACGAACGCGTCGACGGCCGCCTCGTCCAGCGCGTCCACCTCGGAGGCGTGGGCGGCACCGCCCTCCGCACGGATCTCCCGCGCGAGCCGGCTCACCTTCGCGCCGGTGCGCCCGGCCAGGAACACCGTCGCGCCCTCACGCACGAAGGAGCGCGCCACCGCGCCACCGATCGCGCCACCCGCCCCGTGGACCAGCGCGACCTTGTCCTCCAGCAACATGCCGACCACCACTTTCCTGTGTGTGCGTCCCGCGTGTGCGTACCGCGTGTGAGTCCCGAAACCAGTGGACCCCAGATGGGTGGCGGCCGCCGGAGGGTCGTAGAGGTCACAGGCGCGCGGCGACCTTGCGGGCGACGCGGACGATGTCTCCGGAGGGCCGCGCCGGGTAGGCCGGGTGGGTGCGGACCCAGTGGTCCTCCAGGGCGTACCAGTCGACCGGCTTCGGGGCGGTGCCCTCGGCGAGTGCGGTGGCCAGCGTGTCGAAGTAGGTCCGCCAGCGCAGGGTGTACAGGCCGCCCACGAGTCCGGCCCACTCGCGGTTCGCGTAGTCGTGCAGCCCGCCGCTGTCGGCGCCCGAACGCGGGCCCCACACGGTCACCAGGGACACGGCGTCGTACTCGAGACGGTCCCGCTCCTCGTCGTCGGCGCCCCAGGCCCGCGCGTCGGCGATCCAGCGCCCCAGCAGATGGCGCGGATGCGTGGCGACGGTCTCCTCCAGCAGCCCCAGCCACGCGAACCACTCCGCGGTGAGCTCCTCGAACGCACCCCGGTCCTTGGCGTCGTACGCGGCCTTGATCCGCGGCAGCAGCGCCCGGCTGCGGTGCGAGACCGTCTGCCGGGTGACGTCCGTCAGGTCGTAGGCGTACGCGGAACTGCGGCGCAGCCGAGGGGCGACCGCGAGCAGTTCGGGCAGCGCCCGCGCGAACTCCCCGGCGTCGTAGCGCAGCGCCCCCGGCGACCAGGACGCGCCGCTCCTCACACCCAGGGAGGGCCGGGCGCCGAACAGCCCGTCGTGGCCCTCGCTCCAGCTGTCCGCGCGCGTGGTGCCGTACGCGGTGCGGCGCAGGACGTCCCAGGCGGCCACCGCGTGCGCGTCGTCGCCGCCGTAGCGCTGCGCCGGCCACTGTTCGAACCACGTCTTGAGGTCGACGGGACCGTCCGTCCACGGCAGATCGCTGAAGAGGGCGAACGCGGCGGGATTGTTGTCGGCGCCTTCGGGCATGAGCGCGATGCCGTCCAGGGAACTGTTCGGCCGGGTTCGCCAACTCTCGTACAGGGAGGCCCAGTCGGGGGTGTTGGCGCCCATCGTCGTGTGGCCGCCGAAGTTCCAGATCGAGCCGAACGCGTAGGGCGTGCCCGCCCAGTCCTTGTCGCGGTCGGTCACCGAGGGGAAGCGGTCGGACAGGCCGTCGACGATGAACATCTTCGAACGGTCGACGGCGTCGAGGATGTCGCGGCGCGGGTTGGTCTGCCAGCCGAGGATGTTCCAGATCGCGCCGGGGTGGGCCGTGCGCAGGGCCTTCTCGACCGCCTTCGCGGCCTCGCCGACCGGCACGTCACCCGGCCTGCCGCCCTCGTGCAGCAGGTCGAGCTTGTACATGGTGGAGTCGCCGAGCAGTTCGCTCTGCACCCGGTAGAACGTCTCCGCGATCCGCGCGAAGTGCGGGTCGCGCGGGTCGAGCCAGTCGGGGCGCGTGAAGCCCACCCAGCCGCCCTGCGGGACGACATGGGCCCCCGGGTTCCGGTCGGCGAAGCCGGGCGGGACCGTGCCGAAGTAGCCCGGCAGCACGGGCGTCATGCCCAGCTCACGGATCCGTCCGACGATCTTCCGGGCGAGCGCCGCGCGGCGGTCGAGCAGTCGCTGCGACAGGGGCCCGCCGAACCCGGACATGTTCTGGAGCAGCCACCACGGCTGGTGGGCCGGACCCGCGATCCACGCGCGCATCTCGGCGTCCCCGTAGCCGAACTCCTGGAACGTGCGGTGGTAGACGCTGTCCGCGCCGAGGTAGACCAGGACCTCGTTGTAGCCGTGCAGCGCGAGGACGTCGAGCTCACGCTCCCAGTAGTCCCAGCCGTGATACGGGCCCGTGTAGCCGTCGTTGGTGTCGTTGAACGCGAACCGGTGGGCGACGTTCGCCTCGCGGACCAGGGGTGCGGCCAGGCCCGGCAGCTGCCCCGGCAGGGACTCGGTCTGCTCGCCGCTCCACGAGAAGTGCGCGTGGGCGTGGCGGCGGAGGTACTGGTGGAAGCCGGTCAACTGCACCGCGGGCGTGGTGCCTTCGACGAGGATCCGGCCTCTGGGCCCCGACACCCTGAAGACGTCGGCCTTGCCGTCTCCCCTGTCGTCTCCCTTGCCGTCTCCCTTGCTGTCGGGGCGGGGCACGGTGCGGAAGGTGACCTGGTCGTGGTGGTGCGGCAGCAGGCGGGCCAGCGCGTCGCCGGCCGGGTCCGGGTCGCGGGAGCCCGTCGCGCCCTCGGCGGCGGCTCCCGATGCGGCCGCGGCGAGCGCGGCGGACGACCCGAGGGCGGTGAGCACGGTACGGCGACCGATGTTCATGGGGCACTCCCAGCGCGTGAGTGGACTGGACCACTTGCGCCGGGGATCTTACGGAGGGCGGGGAGGGTTGGGTAGGGAGCGGGGGATCCGGGGTGATCCGGGATAGGGGGAGCCAGGGGTGACCCGGGACAGGGGGATCCTGGGGTGACCGAACACGCGTGCCGCACGCGCGTGTTCGGTCACCCCTCACGACGTCACTCGTCCCCGACCGCCGCCGACAGCGCCGCGGCCGGGTCGTGGGCCGGCGGACCCGCGGGGAGCCAGCGGCCACGGTCCTTGCGGTACGGCCACCAGCGCCCGTCACGGCCGAGCCGTATCTGCGCGCCCGCGCCGGTGGCCGTCCACCGGTTGCGCGCCGCACGCAACGGCGGACGCTCCCCGGCGTCCCAGGCAGCCTCGACCGCGGTACGCGCGCGTGCGGCCGTCTCCGCGTCGGGCGACCACTCCTCCTCCAGGACGGACAGACCGGCGGCGCCCCCGTGTTCCCAGGCGAGCACGGCCGCCGCCAGCCCCTCGCGGTCCCGCCCCGACCCGTCCGCGAGCCGGGCAGCGATCCACGGCTCGGGTCCGGAGGCGCCGGCCGCCAGCCGTACCGCATCCTGTTCCGGCGTCAACCCCGCCTCCGGAGCGCGTAGTTCATGGCCGGGGGTCAAGGCCTCCGTCAGCATCCGGTGGGCCTCGGCCGCCGCTCGGGCGCCGAGGAACTCCAGGGCCGCCACGTCCGTGCCCGGCGGCGGCTCCGTCTCCGTGTCCAGGGACGGCACGCGCCCCGCCTCGGACGGCAGCGGCGGAACGGACGGCAACGGCGGCAGGATGCTCCCCACGGCGAAAGCCTCGGCGGCGTCCACACCGTTCGGGGGAGGCCCTGCCTGAGTGCCGGTGGCGGTGCCGGTGCCGGTAGCGGTGCTGGGGTCGAGGTCGATGCCGGAGGCGGAGCCGGGGTCGGCGTCCTCGAACCCGGTCCCCGCCGCGGCGGACGCCACACTGCGCACCTGGAGTTCGTCCAGCAGCTCGCGCTCGCCACGCCCACGCATCAGCAGCAGCACGAACGGGTCCTGGTCGAGGAGCCGGGCCAGCTGGTAGCAGAGGGCCGCCGTGTGCGCGCAGTGGTCCCACGCGTCACAGCCGCAACGCGGCTCCAAGTCGCCGATGCCGGGCAGGAGTTCCACGCCGGCCGCCGCCGCGTCCTCCACCAGGTGCGGGGGCATCTCGCGGTCGAGCAGCGCCGCGATGTGCCCGGCCCGTTCGACCGCCATCCCGAGGAACCGGTCCCACTCCTCCTCGGTCAGCCGCTGCAGCAGCACGTCGGCGCGGTGCCTCGCGCCGCCCCGGTCCTCGACGACCGCGGTGACCCGCCCCGGCCGCACCGAGACCGCCCCCACGGCCCCCGCGCGCGCCAGCCTGCGCCCCGCCTTCAACTGCTGCAGGTCGAGAGCCGAGTCCTCCAGCGCCTTGAGCCAGGCCTGCCCCCACCACGACTGCGCGAAGCCGCGCCCGTGGACGGGGGCCAGCGCCGCGAAGACACGTTCCTGCTCGGCGGGGGTGTCGGTTCCCTCGCCGTCGTGCACGTCGCCGTCGTACACGTCGTCGTACTCGTGACGGTCGGTCATCGTGTGCCCCCTCGCAGCGCGACCAGATCGGCCAGCTCGGAATCCGTCAGTTCGGTCAGCGCTGCCTCGCCGGAGCCGAGCACCGCGTCGGCCAACTCCCGCTTGCGCACCAGCATGTCGGCGATCCGGTCCTCGATCGTGCCCTCCGCGATCAGCCGGTGGACCTGCACCGGCCTGCTCTGCCCGATGCGGTACGCACGGTCCGTCGCCTGCGCCTCGACCGCCGGGTTCCACCAGCGGTCGTAGTGCACGACGTGCTCGGCGCGGGTGAGGTTGAGCCCCGTACCGGCGGCCTTCAGGGACAGCAGGAAGACCGGCACCTCACCCTCCTGGAAGCGCTCGACCATGGCCTCGCGGGAGGCGATCGGCGTGCCGCCGTGCAGGAACTGCGAGGGCACGCCGCGCGACGCCAGATGCCGTTCGATCAGGCGCCCCATCTGCACGTACTGCGTGAACACCAGCACGCTCGCGTCCTCGGAGAGGATCGTGTCGAGCAGCTCGTCGAGCAGTTCCAGCTTCCCCGAACGGCCGGGAATGCGCGGCTCGTCCTCCTTGAGGAACTGGGCGGGGTGGTTGCAGATCTGCTTGAGGCCCGTGAGGAGTTTGACGATCAGCCCGCGCCGCTCGAAACCGTCCGCCCCGGAGATCTCGGCGAGCGTCTCCCGCACCACGGCCTCGTAGAGCCCCGCCTGCTCGGCGGTGAGGGACACGGCGCGGTCGGTCTCGGTCTTCGGCGGGAGCTCGGGCGCGATCCCGGGGTCCGACTTACGGCGCCTGAGCAGGAACGGACGCACCAGCTGCGACAGGCGTTCGGCCGCGGCGGGGTCCTTGCCCTCCTCCACCGCGCGGGCGTACCGCGTGCGGAACGTGCCGAGCCTGCCGAGCAGCCCCGGCGTCGCCCAGTCGAGGATCGCCCAGAGCTCGGACAGGTTGTTCTCCACCGGGGTGCCGGTGAGCGCCACGCGCGCGCGTGCCCCGATCGTCCGCAGCTCCTTCGCGGTCGCCGAGTGCGGATTCTTGACGTGCTGCGCCTCGTCCGTGACGACCATGCCCCACTCGACCCCGGCGAGCTGCGCCGCGTCGAGCCGCATCGTGCCGTACGTGGTGAGCACGAACTCGCCGGCGGCGATGTCCTCCAGGCTGCGACGCCCTCCGTGGAAGCGGCGCACGGGAGTGCCCGGCGCGAACTTCTCGATCTCGCGCTGCCAGTTGCCCATGAGGGAGGTCGGGCAGACGACGAGGGTCGGGGCGGCGCTCTCCGGAACGGTCTGACGGTGCAGGTGCAGCGCGATCAGGGTGATCGTCTTGCCGAGCCCCATGTCGTCGGCGAGACAGGCGCCGAGACCGAGGGACGTCATACGGGCCAGCCAGTTCAGGCCGCGCACCTGATAGTCGCGCAGGCCGGCGGCCAGCGCGGCGGGCTGCCCGACGGGCGCCATGCCCTCCGGATCGGCGAGCAGTTCCCGCAACTCCGCGAGCCAGCCTGTCGGACGGACCTCGACACGGCGGCCGTCCACCTCCGTGGAACCCGTCAGGGCGGCACCGAGCGCGTCGATCGGGGTGACCTTACGGTCCTGGTGCTCGCGGAAGCGACGGGCCTCCTCGGGGTCGATGAGGACCCACTGATCACGCAGCCGCACGACTGGCCGGTTGGCCTCGGCGAGCCGGTCGAGCTCTTCCCGGCTCAGCTCCAGGTCGCCCAGCGCGAACCGCCAGTTGAACGAGAGGAGGGCGTCCGCGGAGAGGAACGACGGGGTGCCGGCGTCGAACGTGCCCGAGCCGGTCCCTCCGGGGGCCTCGTCGGCGCCGGTCGTGTCTGAGCCTGAGCCTGAGCCGTAGGCGTCGGGGGCCCTGTCGTCCGGCGGGCCGATCACTGCGCGTGCGGTCAGGCGGCGTGCCATCTGCCGGGGCCAGTGCACGTCGACGCCGGCCGTGGCGAGAGCCCGCGCACCGGCGCCGAGCAGGTCGGTGATCTCCTCGTCCGCCAGGTCGAGCGCGTCCGGGACGGCCGCCGAGAGCAGAGGTGTGAGGGGTGCCCACGCGCGGGCGGCGCGCCGCAGGGCGAGCAGGGCGTCCATGCGGGCCCGCGGCCCGAAGGCGTGTGCCGAGGCACCTGGCGCCGCCCACACGTCTGCGGCGTCGACGACCAGCGCGGGGTCGCTGACGCTGTGCATCTGAAGGACGGCACGGAAGGTGACGGGGGTCCTCCGGACGTCGGATGCGGAGCCGCCGCCGGCCTGGGTGAGGTCTCCGGGCTCGGTGCTGTTCCTGTTCCCGTTCCTGTTCCCGTTCCCGTACCCGATAGCGTCCCCGTCCTCGTACCCGGCGCCGTCCGCGTCTTCGGCCCGGGCGCGGTCGAGGCCGGGTGTCTCGACGCGCAGCGAGATCCGCACGCCCGCGTCATGTCCCGCGGCGACGTCGGCGGCCCACGCGCGGTGTCCGGGGATCCGCCGCGGCTCGGCGGCGGCGAACGCGGGTGCGCCCGCGGCGAGGGCCGCGGCGGGGGAGCGGGGCAGGGTGTCGGCGACCGCGTCGAGGAAGGCGCGCAGCAGCGTCTCGGGGGCGGGCAGCCGGAGCGGTTCCGGTCCCTCCAGCGGACGGAGCCGTTCCGGTCCCTCCAGCGGATGGGGCCGTTCCTGTCCCTCCAGCGGCGTGGCGTGCGCCTCGGGGGGCATCGCGGCGGCCAGTTCCCTGACCCGCTCCAGGTCCTCGGCCCGCAGCGGGCCGGCGCGCCAGGCGTCGTGGTCGTCCGGCGTGAGGCCGGGCAACAGCAGGCCGCGCGCCGCGAACTGGAGGGCGAGCACGGAGGCGGCGCCCCAGAACGCCGCGCTCGGACGGGCCACGGCACCGGCACGCGCGCGCGTGAGGACCGGGAGCGCGGCACGGACGGGCAGCAGGACCGCGGACACGGCGTCGCGCTCGACGCCGCCGTCGACGGGTACGGCGAGACGCAGCTCCCGCGGCGTGCCCGCGTCGGTGTGGGGAGGCCGGCCGCCGTCGGGGCGCCAGAAGGCGACGGTTCCCTCGCGCGCCGGATCGGCGGGCACGAAGACCGCGCAGCAGCGGACCAGTTCGGAGATCTCGGGGAGTGTTGCCACGGGGTGCCTGTGGGCAGCGATGACGTATTCCTCAAATTTGACTACCGGACGGAGTCGCCGAGAGTACCGCATGAACCCGGCCGAGGCGACGACGTACGCGGTGACGTCGGCCGGGCCCGCGCGCAGGGGGTGTAGCTAGCCCCCCTGTGGAGGCGGTGCTACCCCCGCACGGACCCGGGTGGTGGCGCCATGGCGACCCAATGCCCCTGATTCCTACGTTTGTTGAGGTCGGGCAGCCCAACCCGACCCCACCCCCGTACCCGCCCCAGAGACCGGAGACCACGCCATGACCCTGGCCGTCGAAGCCGTCGCGGACCACTCCCCAGGCACGACGGGGACTCAGCCGCAAGGAAGCGAGTTCGCCCCGCTGCTGCGCACCGTCAAGAGCCAGGACCTCCTGGAACGGCGCACCGGCTGGTACGTGCGCACCATCGTCGTGAACGCCCTGGCCCTGGCCGCCGTCGGTACGGGCATGGCCGTCATCGGCGGTTCCTGGTGGGTCCTTGCGCTCGCGCCCGTCCTCTCGGTGCTCTGCGCGCGCACCGCCTTCGTCGGACACGACGCCGGCCACGCGCAGATCACCGGCGATCGGACCGTGAGCCGGATCATCGGCCTCGTCCACGGCAATCTCCTGCTCGGCATGAGCTACAGCTGGTGGAACGACAAGCACAACCGCCACCACGCCAACCCGAACCACATCGACAAGGACCCCGACGTCGCCGCCGACGTCCTCGTCTTCACGAGCGGACAGGCCGCCACCCGCTCCGGCTTCCGCCGCTGGCTCACCCGCAACCAGGCCTGGCTGTTCTTCCCGCTGACCCTCCTGGAAGGCCTCGCCCTCAAGCTGTACGGCTTCCAGGACCTGCGCCGCCAGCCCCCGCGCGAACGCGTTGTGGAGGGCCTGTTCCTCGTCGCCCACGTCGTCGGCTACGTGGCGCTGCTCCTGGGCACCATGCCCCTCGGCCACGCCCTCGCCTTCGCCGCGATCCACCAGGCCCTCTTCGGCCTGCACCTCGGCATGGCCTTCGCGCCGAACCACAAGGGCATGGAGATGCCCGACCCGGACGGCGAACGCTGGGGCCACCTGCGCCGGCAGGTCCTCACCTCCCGCAACATCAAGGGCGGCGCGCTGACCGACTGGTTCCTCGGCGGCCTCAACTACCAGATCGAGCACCACCTCTTCCCGAGCATGCCCCGCCCCCACCTGCGCCTGGCCCAGCCCCTCGTCAGGGCCCACTGCCGCGACCTGGGCATCCCCTTCACGGAAACCGGCCTCATCGACTCCTACCGACAGGCCCTGCGCCACATGTACGAGGTCGGGGAGCCGCTGCGCATGGAGTGAACGCCCGGGGGCACACCACCTCAGGGATGCGTCAGGGTGGCGCCTCAGGGGCGCATCAGGGTCGCGACCAGGAACCGGCCGGGCCGCGGTTCCGTTTCACAGAGTAGAGGCGGGGGCCCGCCTCTCATGGCGAGGGCGGTTTGCAGCCCCCGAAGGAGGCGACGGACATGACGAGGAACGCGAAGATCGCCGTAGGAGCTGTGGCGGTCGGACTCATTCTGTGGATCTGGCTGCCCTGGTGGGCCGCACTCCTGATCGTGCTCGGGGTGCCGGCGGCCGCCTACATGGCGCTGGACCCCTCCCAGCGGCGCAAGCTACGGCGCGCCTCGCGCAGGCAGATAGGCCGCTGAGCGGCCGCCGCCGCCAGGGGCGGACAACACCGCCCCTGCCCCGACGCCGGCCGAGACCGAGCACGTGCGGGCGCAGCCAAACACCAGACCATGGGCCGAAACCGCATGGGGACGGCGGGCTGTGTGTGGGTGGCGAGCGGCGGCCCGCCCAGGCTCAGGAGGGGCGTACGGCCATCTTGTCGAGGGCTTCCAGGAGGCCGGGGAGTTCGGGGCCGCGGCCCACCGGAAGCACCTCGCCGGGCTCGTCGTCGAGGAGTACGAACGCGATGTCGTCCGTCCGGGCCACCATTGACCAGCCGGGACCGTCGGCTCGCAGTGTGCGGGCCTCGCCGGACGCGAATGCCGACCGGACGCGGCCGAGCGGCGGCGGGCTGTCCACGTAGCCGCGTACCTCCGCGAGGACGCGCCGGATCCCGGGATGCGGGGCGCGGGGGCTGGTGTCCTCGGCGGTGTCGCTTCCGGGGGGAGCGGTGTCCGTGCCGGCGGTGGTGGTGTCGTCCTCCGAGGTGGCCACGTCATCGGCGGCGGCGGCGTCGCTCGGGGCGGCCGTACCCGCGTTGCCTGCGCCGCCGTCCGCGTCGTTCGTCAGGAACGCGCTGTCGTCTATCTGGTTCCGCCAGGACGCCCACTGGAGGGCGATCTCGTCGGCGCCGAGTCGTCGTTGGGCGGGGCCCCAGGTCTCCGTGTTCGGGGGGGTGAGGGGCGGACCGTCCATGATCTCGGGGTCGGGTTCCGGGTCGTGCGGGGCGGGGACGCCCGGCGCGGACACGGACAGGGCGAGCGGCCACCCGGGCAGGGCGGCGACCACCGTGCGCTCGTCGGGCGACAGTTCGTACTCCATGCCGCAGTCCCAGGACGCGATGGCCACGGCGACGAGAGATACGTCGTCGATGATCACGGTCCAGCGCGCCCCGGCCCCGTCCTGCCCGAGTACGAGCCCGTACCCGTCGGCGAGGGGTGCGAGCCCGAGAGCCGCGCATGCCTCCGGATAGTCGTCCCCGAGAACGCTGGGGAACTTCGCAGGGGTGAGCAACACCGCCGTCAGTACGTACAGCGCGTCGTCCCCGGCGGCGACCGCGTCGTCCGTCCCGGCCATGCCAGCCTCCCCTGTGCTTCGTCCGTCGGCGCACCCTAACCAGTCACGGTGGAGATCGTCGAGGCCGTTGAGCTGGAAATTCTCCCGGAGGCCCAGGTCGTGGCGTCCTGCGGGCGGACCTGCCAAGATCTCGTGCGTTCTTCGTGTGCGTAGCGTGGAGAGCTGCCGGACGTGGCGGGTCAGGACGCGGGCAGGCCGAGCAGCGCCCGCGCCACTGCCTGGGGCGACTCGTCGCGCTCCCGTGCGAGTGCGACGACGGCGCGGCAGGCGAGTTCGTTGACGCCGAAGGACAACGCCTCCGGAGAGACCCAGGTCGCCGCCTCGGCCTGTCCGTCCTCGTCGTCCTCGACGCGTGCCGAGACGTAGGCGGCCGCGGCCTCGAAGAGGTTGTGCGGCCGTTTGCGCGGTGGCGGCATCGTCGCCGTCGCGGCGCCCGCGCCGGTTCGTGTCCGGCTGGGCCAGGCCTTGCGGAGTATCTCGAACATATACGCCACTTCCCCCTCTGCGGTGCGCATGATGCGTCACTTCATCAACTCATCGACGCGGAGCTGGAGTTCGGGTATCAGAAGCGTTGAATCCGGGGGTGTGCTGTTCGGGCGGACAGTCGTCCAGCGCGTCGGCGGAGCCGTCAGGTCAGCGTCAGCCTCGACGCTCCGCCAGTGCCAAGAAGCGGGCGTCCTCGTCCGTGTAAGACGTCATGTGCCAGCCCGAACGGGTCAGCAGCGAGCGGAGGTTGGGTTCGGCGCGCAGGTCGTCCGGTGTGATTTGCCGGCCCTGCCGGGCGGCGAGGGCCGCCCGGCCGATGGGGTGGAACAGGGCGAGCAGCCCGCCCGGACGCACCACTCGCGCCAACTCCCGCAGATCCTCCTCGGGATGGGGAAGATGCGCGACGAGCCCGGAGCCGAACACGGCGTCGAGCGACGCGGACCGTACGGGCAGGCGCGTCACGTCGGCGAGTACCAGCGCACCGGCACGGTCCCGCCCCGCCCGCACGGCGGCCTCCAGCATCGCGGGCGTCAGGTCGGCCCCCAGTACCGTTCCGGACGGCCCCACGGCGTCCCTGAGCGCCGGCAGGGCGCGCCCGGTGCCGCACCCGGCGTCGAGAACGCGGTCGCCCGCGCGCAGCCCCAGCCCGGCCACGGCCGCCTCGAAGGCCGGACCGTCGTCCGGGAACCGCGTGTCCCAGTCGGCGGCGCGGGCCGAGAAGAATTCCTGCACGTGTGTGTGGTCGTCGCTCATGCCCCCATGATCCCCCGCACGCGCGTGCGTACGGGCGGGTGCGAAGGCGTACGAGGACGCGCGTGTGAAGGTGGCGTGCAGGATCGAAAACTCCTCATCCAACCGATGAGAGCCCATGCGAGCCTAAGAGAACCGATGCGAACCGAAAGCTCCGTATGCGCGAACGGTGCACACGTTCGAGCCTGACGCGATCGTTCCCGTGCGTCTCTCTGTCATATTCCAGCAGCTTTCGAAATGCGCCCCTGTTGTGCGCCCCCTTGAGGTCTAGCGTCCCGGAGCCATGGGACACCTGGACCACGCCACTTTCGGCTGGCTTACCCCCGTGCTGTCATACGTGATGGCCTCCATAGGCGCGGCGCTCGGCCTGCGCTGTACCGTCCGCGCCCTGGGCGCCACCGGCCGCTCGCGGCGCAACTGGCTCGTCACCGCCGCGTCCGCGATCGGCACGGGCATCTGGACGATGCACTTCGTGGCGATGCTCGGCTTCGGCGTCACCGGCACGGAGATCCGCTACAACGTGCCGCTCACCGTCCTCAGCCTCGTCGTCGCCGTGGCCGTCGTAGGAGTCGGCGTCTTCGCCGTCGGCTACGGCCGCGACCGCACCCGTGCCCTCGTGCTGGGCGGGCTCACGACCGGGCTCGGCGTCGCGAGCATGCACTACCTGGGCATGGCGGCGCTGCGCCTGCACGGCCAGGTGCGCTACGACCCGCTGCTCGTGGGACTCTCCGTGGCCATCGCCGTGGTGGCCGCGACGGCCGCCCTGTGGGCGGGCCTCAACATCAAGTCGCCGGCGGCGGTCGCCGTCGCCTCCCTCGTGATGGGCGGCGCCGTGAGCAGCATGCACTACACCGGAATGATGGCGGTGAGCGTGCGGGTCGCGCCCTCCGCGGCCACCCTGCCCGGGGCCACGGCGATGCAGTTCATCTTCCCCCTCGCCGTCGGCCTCGGGTCCTACCTCTTCCTGACCTCGGCCTTCGTCGCGCTGTCGCCCACCACGGGGGAGCGGGAGGCCTCCGCGTCGGCCCAGCGGCCCGTCGAGTTCGCCGCCCGCTGAGATCGCAGTCTGCGCGGAGCGCACGGGCTGAAGCGTTCCGAGGAGCGCACCGGCTCAAGAGCACACCGGCTGAAGCGCGCACCTGCTGAAGAGCGCTGAAGACCGCACCCGTCCCGTCACCCTTCGCACCACGAGCGCACCACGAGCGAGGAGGCCATGCGTACACCCCGTAGGACCCCCATCACCGGCGCACCACCCCGGCCCGCGCCGCCTGCGCGCGGACGACGCGCGCACGCTGGTCCGCCCGCGGACGAGGACCTGGGAGCCGACGTTCCGTCCGATCCCGTCGCGCCGCCCACGCGCGCGGGTGGCCGACGCCTGAGGCCCCGTACCGTTCGCGCCAAGATCGTGTGCCTCCTGATGGTGCCCGTCGTCTCGCTGCTCGCTCTGTGGGCGTACGCGACGGTCAGTACCGCTCAGGACGTGGCGCGTATGCGGCAGTTGCAGCGGGCCGACTCCCTGGTGCGTGCCCCCGTCGCCGACGCCGTCGCCGCGCTCCAGGCCGAGCGGACCGCGGCCGTCGCGTACGCCACCGAGCCGACGGCCGACCGGGGCGACGATCTCAGGAAGCGCGCCACGGCGACCGACAAGGCCGTGGCCAGGATGCGTCTCGGCGACGGCAGCACCGTCGCGGACGGCGCCGACCTGCCCGCGCGGGTCGGGGAACGCCTGACGGTGTTCGTCGCGGGCGCGGACAAGCTGCGGGCCCTGCGTGCTGCGGTGCTCGACCAGCGCACCGGCTGGCAGGGCGCGTACGGCACGTACACGCGGACGATCGGCTCCGCGTTCGCGGTGAGCGGTGCGCTGACCGGGATCCAGGACGACCGTCTCGGCTCCGACGCGCGCGTGCGGTACGAGTTCTCGCGCTCGGGCGAGATGCTTGCCCGTGAGGACACCCTGCTGGCCGCCTCGCGGCTCGTGGGCTCGCTGGACGGTGTGCGGCTGCGGCTGTTCACCGGAGCTGTCGACACCCGGCGCACCCTGTCGGAGTCGGCGGTCGCCGATCTCCCGGCGCCGCAACGGACGGCATGGAGCCACCTCGTGGAGGGGAGCGCGTACGGCGACGTGCGCGCCGTCGAGGACAAGGTGCTCGCGGCGAGGCCCGGCGGGGCGGCACTCGCCGCGGCTCCCGCACTCACCTGGGACAGCGCGCACACGACCGTGCAAAATCGTTACCGCTCCATCGAGTCGGACGCGGCCCGCACGGCCGCGGTCCAGGCGGATCCGGTCACCCGCGGGCTGCTCACGCCGGCGGGCGCCGCGGTCCTGTTCGGCCTGGCCGCCGTCGCCGCCTCGCTCGTGATCTCCGTACGCATCGGCCGCGGCCTCGTCATCGAACTGGTCAGTCTGCGCAACAGCGCCCTGGAGATCGCCCGCCACAAACTCCCGCAGGCCATGCGGA
The DNA here is from genome assembly GCF_004005495.1 of Streptomyces antnestii. Classification (GTDB taxonomy): domain Bacteria; phylum Actinomycetota; class Actinomycetes; order Streptomycetales; family Streptomycetaceae; genus Streptomyces; species Streptomyces antnestii. The sequence goes on along the minus strand of NZ_RZYA01000007.1, from coordinate 180,765 downwards.
AATTGCGCGCGGGCGAGGAGATCGACGTCCACGCGGAAGCCCCGGAGGGCCCGCCCGCCGAGGACGAGACCGGGCAGGTGGCCGAGGCGCTCGGCACCGTGCACCGCGCCGCCCTGCGTGCCGCCGCCGAACGCGCCGAACTCGCCAGCGGGATCTCCGGAGTCTTCGTCAACCTCGCCCGCCGCAGCCAGGTCCTCGTCCACCGCCAGCTCGGCCTCCTCGACACCATGGAGCGCAGGGCCGAGGACCCGAACGAACTCAGCGACCTGTTCCGGCTCGACCACCTCACGACCCGGATGAGGCGGCACGCGGAGAGCCTGATCATCCTCTCCGGAGCCGCACCCGGCCGCGCCTGGCGCACCCCGGTCCCGTTGACGAACGTGGTCCGCGCGGCGGTCTCCGAAGTCGAGGACTACGCGCGCGTGGACGTACGGCAACTGCCCGCGGCCTCCGTCCAGGGCGCCGCGGTGGCCGACCTCATCCATCTCCTGGCCGAACTCGTCGAGAACGCCGCCCAGTTCTCGCCCCCGCACACCAAGGTGCGGATCAGCGGCGAACCGGTCGGCAACGGCTACGTCCTGGAGATCGAGGACCGTGGCCTGGGCATGGGCAAGGAGACCCTCGCCGAGGCCAACAACCGCATCGCCCACTCCGAAGCGCTCGACCTGTTCGACAGTGACCGGCTAGGGCTCTTCGTGGTCAGCCGGCTCGCCCACCGCCACGGCATCAAGGTGCACCTGCGCACCTCGCCCTACGGAGGCACCACCACCGTCGTCCTGGTGCCCACACCACTGCTGCAGGCCGGGGCCCCCGACAAAGCCGCCGACCCGGACCGAGTGGACAGGGTCGACAGGGCGGACAGGGCCGACAGGGCGGACAGGGCCGACAGGGCGGAAAGTACGACGGCACACGCAGCGAAGCACCACTACGCGCGCGTGCCCGACCCGGAAGCACTTCACATGAACGGCAACTCCGTGCCCGCCCAGGGGCCACGCCCCGCACTCGCCGCCGCCGTACAGGCCGTGCCGGACACCGGCACCACCCACGACACGACCCGCGACACCACCCGCGACTCGACCCATGGCACGGCCCGTGACACCCTGCCGCACCCGACGCCCCCGGGAGTCACCGCCCTGCGCCCGCACAGGCCGCCCGCCGACACCGACGGTGACGCGCCGGACGGGCTGCCCAGGCGCGTACGGCAGGCGAGCCTCGCACCCCAGCTCCGCAAGCGGACCGAGCAGCAACAGAGCGGCGCCGCACACCACCCGGAATCCGACGCACGAACGCCCGAAGAGGCACGGCAGCGCATGGCGGCCTTCCGCGACGGGTGGGTCCGCGGCGGCGGCCGCCCACCAGGAGCCGGCTCAGGAACCGTGCCCGGCAGCGACAGCACCGAAGGAGACCTCACATGATCCAGGACCCGACCACGGGCGCCGCGCCCCGGTCCGGAGAACTCGACTGGCTCCTCGACGACCTGGTGCTGCGCGTCACCGAACTGCGGCACGCCGTCGTGCTCTCCAACGACGGACTCGCCGTCGGCGCGTCCAGCGGGCTCGGCCGCGAGGACGCCGAACACCTGGCCGCCGTCGCCTCCGGCTTCCACAGCCTCGCCAAGGGAGCCGGCCGGCACTTCGGCGCGGGCGGCGTCCGCCAGACCATGGTCGAGATGGACGAGGGCTGCCTCTTCGTCGCGGCCGCGGGCGACGGCTCCTGCCTCGCCGTCCTGAGCACGGCAGACGCGGACATCGGCCTCGTCGCGTACGAGATGGCCCGCATGGTCAAGCGCGTGGGCGAACACCTCTACACCCCGCCCCGGTTCACCGCGCACCCGCCCGCCGCCGGATGACCGGACGGCCGCGACGATGAACGATCACGATCACGATCACGATCACGGGCACGGGAACGGGAACGGGAACGATCACGGGCACAGGGACGGCCGGGAGCGAGGCCGCCCGGACCGGTCGGGCAGCCAGTGGTACGACAACGAGGCCGGGCCCCTGGTTCGCCCCTACGCGATGACGGGCGGGCGCACGTCGCCCGGGCCGAGAGCCGTGCGGTTCGACCTGATCGCGCTCGTCCGGCTCGACGACGCCGCGCCCGGCAAGGACGACGACACCGCGCTCGGCCCCGAGCACCGGGCACTCATCGAACTGTGCCGCGTCGAGACACAGTCGGTCGCCGAACTCGCCGCGGGCACCGACCTCCCCGTAGGGGTGGTCAGGGTGCTCCTCGGCGACCTTCTCGACATGGGGTGCGTCAAGGTCAGCCGGCCCGTACCGCCCGCACAGCTACCCGACGAAAAGATCTTGAGGGAAGTCATCAATGGCCTCCGAGCACTCTGAAGAGACGAACGCCGACAACACCGCGCTGGCGCTGAAGATCCTGGTCGCGGGTGGTTTCGGCGTCGGCAAGACCACCCTGGTCGGCGCCGTCAGCGAGATCCGGCCGCTACGCACCGAGGAACTGCTCAGCGAACTGGGCCAGTCCGTGGACGACACCGGCGCGGTGGAGCGCAAGACCACCACGACCGTCGCCATGGACTTCGGCCGCATCACCATCCGGTCCGGCCTCTCGCTCTACCTGTTCGGCACGCCGGGACAGGACCGTTTCTGGTTCCTCTGGGACGAACTGTCACAGGGCGCCCTCGGCGCCGTCGTCCTCGCGGACACCCGACGGCTCGAGGACAGCTTCCCCGCCGTGGACTACTTCGAGCACCGGCGCATCCCGTTCGTCGTGGCGGTCAACTGCTTCGCGAACGCGCGTACTTACGGTGCTCACGAGGTGTCACGGGCTCTCGACCTCGACCGCGGAACACCGGTCGTGCTGTGCGACGCCCGCGACCGCGACTCCGGAAAGGAGGTGCTGATCCGGCTCGTCGAGTACGCCGGGCGGATGCACACCGCCCGGCTCCTCGACTCCGTGGGCTGACCGGCACGTCGCCGCCGGTCGCCCGCAGACGGCGCTCCCGTCCCGGACCACGACCTTGTCATCCTGCTTGCCGGGACGCCGGGCGTGGGGAAGGCTTGCGGGACGGATACTCCCGGGTACGGGAGCGATCAGCGATGGGGGAGACGGGGTTCATGGCGCAGAACGAGAAGCTCGGCTGGCTGCTGGACGACCTGACGAAGCGCGTAGAGCATGTGCGTCACGCGCTCGTCCTGTCCAACGACGGCCTGGTCACCGGGGCGAGCAGCGACCTCAGGCGGGAGGACGCCGAGCATCTGGCCGCCGTGTCGTCCGGGCTGCACAGCCTCGCCAAGGGATCGGGGCGGCACTTCGGCGCCGGCGGCGTCCGGCAGACGATGGTCGAGTTCGACGACGCCGTACTTTTCGTCACGGCGGCAGGCGACGGCAGTTGCCTGTGCGTCCTGGGCTCGGCCGAGGCCGACATCGGCCAGGTCGCGTACGAGATGACGCTGCTCGTCAATGGGGTCGGCGAGCACCTAGGCGTGGGAGCCCGCCGAGCAGAACACTCCTGACCTGGGTAAACGTCGGGGCCGGTCAGAGTTATCCACAGGCTCAGCGGCGCGGGCGGGGTTCGGGCTACGGTTTTTCCCGGGAGCGATCACGACTCACGGGGGAGAACGGACATGGGTGGCGACACCATCACGACACCGGCCACGAGGGCGCACGCCGCCCCGCTCGCACAGGGCAGGGCGGCTCGGGAACTGGGGCTCAAGCGGGGCGAGTTCGAGCTGGCGGTGCGGCTCGGACGCGTCCGCACCGTACCGGCCGACGACGGCGGGCGCCGCCGCGTGGCCCGCGAGGAGATCGAGCGGGTCCGTGACTCCGCGGGCTTCCCGGACCGGCTGCGCGAGCACGTTCGGGCGGTGGGGACCACGGAAGGCGCCGGCCTCATGGACATCACCACCGCCAGGTTCACGCGGCTCGCCCGTGCGGGGATACTGACGCCGGTCAAGTTCTACTTGAATCGGTACAGGGCCGTGGTCTGGCTCTATCTCGCCGAAGAACTACGGGAGTTCGCCGCGGCCGAGGTCAACGCACCGTTGCTGACCGGCCGCGCACCCGACCGTATGCGGGCCCGCCTGGACGCGGGGGTCGACCTGCGGGCCCGCAACTGGCGGTCACGGCACGCGGGCTTCCTCCTGGGGCAGTGCACCGACGCGTGGGAGCGCGCCGCAGCCGTTGCCTCCCTCCTGGACCCGGTGCAGATCGCGGAGCTGGTCAGGTGCCCGTACGAGCGTGGCTATCTCCACAAACTACGGCCCGAGCCCAGCGGGCACGGAGCGCCCGACTCACCGGCGGCACGCATCGCCGAGAGGATCACGACGGCGGACGACCCGCACGAGATCAGCTGGCTCAGGGCGAGCCTGCTGCTCAGCATGGCCGAGGCACGCCGCCTGCGGCCCGCACCGCGACCGGGTACGGGCCATCCGGCCGTCGGGCATCAGGAGCCGACCGCACCGCTGACGCACGCGCAGGCGCTCGCCCCGGCGGACCCGGAAACGCTGCCGGTCACCTCACCGGGACCGGAGGAAGAGAATCCTCCGGCCGACGACGCACCCCGTCGTCCTCGTCCCTCACGCAAACTACTCGACTGGCTCCGCCGCAACAGAGAAGCCTGAACCAGGGCCGCGGCAGGGGCTGCCGGCGGCATCCGTCACAACAGCGACGCGTCCCGGCCGGCCGGTCCGGTCACTGCCCGAGCTTCCGGAACAGACCCTCTTGCACGACGGATACGAGGAGGCGGCCGTCGGTGTCGTAGATCCGGCCGCGCGCGAGACCGCGGCCGCCCGTCGCGATCGGGGACTCCTGGTCGTACAGGAACCACTCGTCCGCGCGGAAGGGACGGTGGAACCACATGGCATGGGCGGCGATAGAAGCCACGAGTGCTCGGTGACCTGCATGTTTCTGTCGTAGAGAGCGCTTGGATGCTTACTCGGCACACCATGCGCACGCTCGTACGATGGTGGTAGTCAGCGCATCCGACGAGTTGCTGTACGCGTGCTGAGTGAATGCCGCAGGTTTGCGGCGCGGAGGGGAGCCAGCAGATTCTTCGTCTGCTGGTGGTACACGGCCTTGCTTGCCCCTGGCCTGCGGCAATGTGTGAAATCGCCAGACGCGACGCGGGGTTGGTCCGCTCCTGGTCCGGATCTTGGTCGTGTCGGTGCCGCACCATCCGGTCTCCCGCTTAACCGTTGAGCATGTGGACGCGGTGGTCCCTCACCCCTTGTTGGCCCCCAGCGTCAGGCCGCTGACGAACTGGCGCTGGAGGGCGAAGTAGACCAGCAGCGTCGGGACCGCTGTGAGCAGCGCTCCCGCGGCGATGAGATTGGGGTCGGTGAAGTACTGGCCCGAGAGGTTCTGCAGCGCCGAGGTGATCGGCATGTTCTCGCCGGTGGCCACCAGGACGATCGCCCAGAAGAAGTCGTTGTAGATCCAGATGGAGAGCAGTGTGGCCAGAGCGGCCATGGCCGGGCGGCACAGCGGCAGCACGATCTGCCAGTACAGACGCCACACCGAGGCACCGTCCACGAGCGCGGCCTCGGTCAGTTCGTGCGGCAGCATCCGCATGTAGTTGCTGAGGACGAAGGTGCAGAAGCCCGACTGGAAGGCGACGTGGATGAGGACGAGGCCGAGCGCGGAGTCGTACAGCTTGCCCGATGCTGTGATGCCGGGCAGGTCGATCAGCAGGTAGAGCCGGTACAGCGGGGTGATGACGACCTGCTGGGGAAGCAGGTTGCCGGCGGTGAAGACGAGCAGCAGCGCGAGGTTGAGGCGGAAGTCGAACCGGCTGACGTAGAACGCGACGCAGGACGACGCGAACAGCGTGAGCAGCACGGCGGGTACGGCGATCAGCAGCGTGTTGCCGAAATAGTGCGCCATGCCGGACTGGGTGAACGCGTCGGTGAAGTTGTCGAGGCTGAGCTTGTCGGGCCAGGACACGTACCCCTTGGTGCTCGTCTCCGCGTAGGGCCGCAGCGCGGAGTAGACCGCCCACAGCAGGGGCGCGAGCCAGGCCAGCGCCGTGACGGTGAGGAACAGGTGCAGGACGAGGCGCGCGGGCCTGACGCGGGCACGAGGGAAGGCGGGACTTACGGCGGTCATGACCTGCGCTCCTTTCGGAAGGTGCTCGCCAGGTACGGGACGATGACGGCGAGTGAGATGGCCAGCAGGACGACCGCGATGGCGGAGCCGTATCCGATCCGGCTCGACTCACCGACGATGTTGTCGGTGACCAGGATGGAGAGCAGCTCGGTGCCGTCCGTCCCTCCGTTGAATACGAAGACCAGGTCGAAGGCGCGCAGCGACTCGATGATGGTGACGACGAGGACGATGGTGTTCGTCGGCTTCAGCGTCGGGAAGACGACGTGGCGGAAGGTCTGCCACTCGTTCGCGCCGTCGATCGCGGACGCCTCGCGCAGCGTCGGGTCCACGCCCTTGAGGCCGGCCAGGTAGAGGATCATGAGGTAGCCGGTGTGCCGCCAGGACGCGGCGACCAGCGCGGCCCAGAGGTTCAGGTCGGGGTCGCCGATCCAGTCGATGTAGTGCCCGGGCCTGTTGGCGCCGATGACGCTGTTGATCAGGCCTGTGTCGGGGTTGTAGATGAGCTGCCACACGAACCCGATGACGGCGAAGGACACGACGACGGGCAGGAAGAAGGCCGTCTGGTAGACGCGACTGAACCGGATCTTCTTGTCGAGCTGGAGGGCCAGGAACAGGCCGAGCGGCGTGGGGATGAGGAACAGCACGGCGAACCAGATCACGTTGTGCTGCACGGCGGGCCAGAACTGCGGGTTCTGGGTGAACAGTTCACGGAAGTTGTCGAGGCCGGCCCAGTGGATCGTGCCGAAGCCGATGCCGTCCCAGGTGGTGAAGGCGAGCGCGATGGAGGCCAGCGCGGTGACCCAGACCAGGGTGATGTGCAGGAGTGCCGGCAGGCCGGCCATGAGGCCAAGGGTGGCCCTGTCGCGGCGGGTGAGCAGACGGCGGTGCCCCTGGGGTTCGCGGCCGGGCCGAGGGTGGGGAGCCGTCGGTGTGTCCGGGGAGGCCGGGGATGAGGTGGCCGCCGTTCCGGGGGTGCTGGTGGTTTCGGACCCGGTGCCGGTGTTCGCTGTCGTGGCCATCACGAGGCGAAGATCGTCTTCTTCTGGCGTTCGATGGACGACAGCAGCCCGTCGATGCCCTTGGGGTCGCGGATGAACTTCTGGATGCCCGGGAGCATCACGGTGGAGATGAAGTCCGGGCGGCTGTCGCGGTCCATGAACTGCGTCAGGTGCTTCGCGTTGCTGATCATCTCGAAGCCCTTCTTCTGCAGGGCGCTGTACGCGGAGGTGTCGGCCTCGGCGGAGGCGGCGACGACACTCGGGTCCGCCTTGAGGTACGTCTCCTCGGCCTCGGGGGAACCGAGGAACTGCATCAGCTTCACCGCGCCCGCATGGTTCCCGGGCTTCTTGCTGAGCATGAAGCCGTCGGTGGGGGCCTCGACGGTGTCCTGGCCGTAGGAGGGGTCGATCTCGGGGAAGGGGAAGAAGTCGAGGTCGGCCAGGTCCTCCTTGTTCGTGAACTGCTGGCCGACGAACATGCCGAGCAGATACATGCCCGCCTTCTTGGAGACCAGGTTCTGTGCCGCGTCCTGCCACAGCCGTCCGACGGCGCCCTCCTGGTGGTAGGGGAGGATCTCGGCCCAGTTGTCGAACACCGCGCGCGTCTTCGCGTCGGTCCACGAGGCCTCGCCCCGCATCAGCGACATGTGGAAGTCGTAGCCGTTGGTACGGACGTTGATCTGGTCGAAGGTGCCGAGCGCGGGCCACTTGTCCTTGTCGCCGAAGGCGATGGGCACCAGCCCGTCCTTCTTCATCTGCTTGCACAGCGCGATGAGCGCGGACCACGTGGTGGGAACGTCGTACCCGTACTTCTTGAAGACGCTCTTCCGGTAGAAGACCGCCCAGGGGTAGGTGTACACGGGGACGAAGTAGTACTTCCCGTCCGCGCCCTTGCTCAGGTCGTGCATGGCGGCGGGGAAGTTGCCGCCGATCTTCTTCCAGACGTCGTCGATCGGCGTCGAGAGCCCCTTGGCCGCGAAGAACTGCATCCGGTAGCCGGCGAACCAGCCGAACACGTCGTCCGGCGTGCCCTGCAGATACGAGTTGATCTGCTCCTGGAAGGTGTTGTGGTCCTTGGTGTTGACCTCGACCTTGATCTTGGAGCGCACCGTGAACTCGGCGTAGACGTCGGCGAACGCCTTCTTCGGTACGGCGTCGGAGGCTCCGGAGCCGAGCGTGACCGTGTGCGGGTCGGACGACCCCGAGGCGCTGCCGCCGCACGCGGCGAGCAGCGGGATGCCGGCACCCAGGGCGGCGGCCCCACCCAGTCCGCGCAGGATGGTGCGGCGCCCGGGACCCTGGGCGGAGGTGGCGGCCGGAGGGAATCTCATGACGGCTCCTGAAGGCAGGGAACAGTGATCGCGCCGTCGAGAGGTCCGTATCGAGGATCCACATGGTCACTCATAACAGAACGCGATCGAACAGCAGCGCCCATAGGAGCCGTTCGGTGCGTCGGACGTCAAGGGTTCTGGCGCAACTTTCCCGGCGGGCGGGCGAGGTGAGACATCGGGCGGGCCGGTTCCGTCTCGCCCTTCGGGTTGTAGAGCGGCTGGGTGTCTGAGTGGAAAGCGCTTTCCTTGAATTGCCTTGGTTTTAGGGGGCGTTGGCGATTCGGTGGTCATAAGTCCAAGGCCGCCGGACATTCGTCCATGGCGTCACCTGAGTCGCGGGGATAGAACTCACCGGAGGCCGGGATCCGATGATTCGTAGCCCGGCGTGGGTATGGAACGCGTTGTCCGCGCCTCAAGTAATCCACCACAATCGAACATCGCAGTCGGTGTCTGTCGGAACGATCACGCACTCCCTCTTCCACCTCGGAGTCGACATGACCTGGACAATCAAGTGGAGACCGGTGCTGTTTGCCGCGCTCCTGGCACTGCTCATCGGTGCCGTGACAGGCTGGGGCGCACCGCGCGCCCACGCGGCGACCAGCACGTCCATCACCGTCGACGGCACGCAGTCCGGCCGCACTTTCGACGGCATCGGAGCCATCAGCGGCGGCGGCGGGAACTCGCGGCTGCTGATCGACTATCCCGAGCCGCAGCGCAGCCGGATCCTCGACTACCTCTTCAAGCCGGGCTACGGCGCGTCCCTGCAGTTCCTGAAACTGGAGGTGGGCGGCGACACCAACTCCACCGATGGCGCCGAGCCCAGCCATATGCACACCCGCGACAAGGTGGACTGCCATACGGGCTACGAGTGGTGGCTCGCCGAGCAGGCCAAGGCGCGCAACCCCCACATCAAGTTCCAGGCCCTGTCCTGGGGAGCGCCCGGATGGACCGGCAACGGGAACTTCTGGTCCCAGGACACGATCGACTATCTGATGTCCTGGTTCGGCTGTGCGAAGAAGCACGGGCTGACCATCGACTACGTGGGCGGCTGGAACGAGCGGGGCTGGGACGCCGACTGGTTCAAGAAGCTCAAGTCGACGCTGGTGGCGAAGGGTTACCGCACCAAGGTCGTCGCGTCCGAGAGCTTCGGCTGGGACATCGCCGACGCGATGGCCAAGGACGGTGAGCTGAACGACGCCATCGACGTCATCGGATCGCACTACCCCTGCGGCTACCAGAGCGCCTTCACCTCATGCCCCTCCAGCGACGTGGCCCAGGCTTCGGGCAAGCCGCTGTGGGCCAGCGAGAACGGGTCCCTCGACACGGACGGCGGAGCCAAGGCCGTGGCCCGCGCCATCAACCGCGACTACATCGACGGCCGGATGACGGCGTACGTCAACTGGCCGGTGATCGCCGCGCTCTACCCGAACCTCTCCTTTTCCACGGACGGCATGTCGATCGCCAACCAGCCCTGGTCCGGCGCCTACCACATCGGCGCCACGACCTGGGTGACCGCGCACACCGCCCAGTTCACCCGGCCCGGCTGGCGCTACATCGACGCGGCGAGCGGCTATCTCGGCGGCGACCGCTCCAACGGCAGCTATGTGTCGCTGAGGTCACGTGACGGCGGCGACTACTCCACCGTCATCGAGACGATGGACGCGACCGCGGAACAGACCGTCAACCTCACCGTCCGGGGCGGGCTTTCGACCGGAAGGGTCCATGTCTGGTCGACCGACGTGGCATCGTCCGGCACCGACGACGACTTCGTGCGGGGGGCGGACATCACGCCCGTGGGCGGCAGGTACGCGCTGACCCTCAAGCCCGGACACGTCTACACCCTCACGACGACCGCCGGGCAGGGCAAGGGCACCGCGACCTCCCCGGAGAAGGCCGCGCTGGACCTTCCGTACTCCGACGACTTCGACAAGCCGGCCGCCTCGAAGAGCCCCCGGTACTTCACCGACATGAACGGCGCCTTCGAGACCAAGGCGTGCGCCGGCGGCCGCTCCGGGACCTGTCTGCGGCAGATGGCGCCAACCAGCCCGATCCGGTGGACCGACGAGCCCTACAACGCCCCGTACACGTTCATGGGCGACGGATCCTGGACCAACTACACCGTCACCGCGGACGCCCTGTTCAGCGAGAAGGGCACGGTCGAACTCCTAGGCCGGGTCGGTCAGCAGGGCCGCAACAACAACGGCCTGAACGCCTACCACCTGCGTGTGAGCAACAACGGCGCCTGGTCCATCGACAAGAGCGACACCACGTGGAAGTTCACGAAGCTCACCGGGGGACGGACCGACACGCTCGGCCTGAACAAGTGGCACAAGGTCGCCTTCACCCTGCAGGACACCAAGCTGACCGCCTCCGTCGACGGCAAGGAACTCGGCAGCGTGACCGACTACTCGCTCAGCAGCGGCCAAGCCGGGCTCGGGGTCACGGGATATCAGACCCAGCAGTTCGACAACTTCGCCCTGACCCCGGGCGCACCCTCGCCGCAGCACCTCGGCGCAGTCACCTCGGCCCTGACCGACACCTGCCTGGCAGCGGAGAGCGGCGCCGACAGCGACGGCACCCGGGTCCTGGCGGGCACCTGCGACGACAGTGCGGGACAGCAGTGGTGGTGGGGCAACGGCCAGCTGCGGCTGGGCAGTTCGACCGGCAAGTGCCTCGACGTCACCGGCGCGGGCACCGAGAACGGTTCCCCGGTCGAACTGTGGTCGTGCAACGGCGGCGGCAACCAGAAGTGGGTGCCGCAACCGGACGGCACGCTCCAGGGCCAGGCCTCCGGGCGGTGCCTCGCGGTGCCCGGATCCGACACGTCGAAGCAACTGGTGATCCAGGACTGCGACGCCACTGCGGCGAACCAGCGCTGGGCCATTCCGTAGCGGGCCGCGAGGCCCACGTCTGTGCCTGACCCGATCGATGTGGTGCGACGACGGCCACGACGCGTACCCCTGGCCGTCGTCCCATCACACGTCCCTCATCGCCGAACTGCGGAGCGGGCGGGCGGAGATTCCGTACGAACACCACCATGCGTATGTGTGCGAGTTCGCGTATGCCTGCTGAAGCGCTCTCGCTCCGGCACCCGGTGCCTCCTTCGCGCTATTCGCGAAGTTCCCGCTGCGGATGCCCGACGGTGTCCCGACCCTCGAGCACCTGCCCGCACACAGAGTCAGTCCTCGCGAGGAAACAGGAGCCCGCACACCATGAGCGCAGCCGAGCAGCCGCACGGGTCGCCCTCGACCCTCCTGCCGCTGGTGTCCCGCCGCAGCCTGCTGGCCGGCGCGGTCGGACGCCGAGACTGCGGGCCCAGTGGACAGCACCTCGCCGCGCAACACACCCTCACCGACCTGACCGACATCGAGGTGACTGCCCCGACCTCCTGGTTCGACCCCGGGCGCCACACGCTGACCGCCGAGGCCGACACCCCCTCGGGCCCGGCATCCCAGTCCATCCCGGTGACGACGGTGCGCCCCGCCCCACTCGCCGGTCGAACGGTTCTGGACGGTGGCCGGCTGTTCGGCATGTCGACCGAGCTCCCCGAGGGCGCCCCGAGCGGCGATGCGCTGCCCGCCTCCCAGCCCGGCTTCGACGAGCCCCGGATGGCCGAGGCCCTCGTCCCCGGCTCCTTCGGCGCCGTGCGCGACAAGTGGAACAACGCCAACGGCGCCCTCGCCGTGTATCCCCGCACAGCGAAACTCGCCGCTCCCGCCTCCGGCAGACGTACCAAGCGGTCGTCCCTCCCACGACCACCCCGCCCGGAGCAGCCCCCCACATCTTCGCGCTGAGCATCGTCTGACGGCCGCCTCCGTGCGGAGGCAACGGTGGCGGCATCCAGCAGTGGACAACGAACGAAAGGAGCACACGCATGAGCAACACAATGGACGGTGTGAGACGCCGGGGCGTGCTCGCCGCCGGCCTGGCCGGTGCGGGCGCCGCACTGGTGCCCGTCGGGCGGGCCGCCGCCACGCCGGGCGCCGGGACGACGGCCGCGTCCGACGGCGCCGGGAAGGGCGCGCGCCGGGTGCTGAACTTCAACACCGGCTGGGCATTCTGGCGTGAGGACGCCGCCGGTGCCCAGCATCCCGGCTTCGACGACGCGCAGTGGGCAGCGGTGTCGCTGCCGCACACGATGCGCCTGGAGCGCAAGCACCCCTCGGTATACGACGCCTTCGCCGGGATCGGCTGGTACCGCCGGTACTTCCGGGTCGACCCGCAGGACGAAAGCCGCCGCCTGACCGTGGTGTTCGACGGCGTCCAGACCGACTGCGTCGTCTATCTGAACGGCGAGAAGCTCGCCGAGCACCAGGGCGGCTACAAGGGCTTCGTCGTGGACATCACCGGCAAGGTCCGCTTCGACGGCGACAACGTCCTCGCCGTACGCGTGTCGAACCTCGACGACCCGCTCACCCCGCCCGGCAAACCCCGCACCCAGCTCGGCTTCCTCACCTTCGGCGGCATCTACCGGGGTGTCACGCTCCGGGTGACCGACCCCGTGCACATCTCCGACCCGCTGCAGGAGGACCTGGTCGCCGGGGGCGGCGTCTTCGTCTCGTACCCGAAGGCGACCACGCTCCGGGCGACGGCCCAGGTCAAGACACATGTGGTGAACGAGACGGCCGACGGCGCCCGAATCAGACTCGCCACCACCTTGTACGACGCCCAGGGCACGGTCGTCGCCCGGGCCACGGACCAGGCGACGGTCTCCGGGAAGGACGGGCACACGTTCACCGGGGTGCTGAGTGTGGCCCGGCCGCATCTGTGGCATCCCGACTCTCCGTACCTGTACCGGCTCGTCAGCGAGGTCTACATGGGCGACCGCCTCGTCGACACGGTCACCACGCGGACCGGTGTCCGGCGCATCGACTTCAAGGCGGACGGGTTCCACCTCAACGGCGAGCAGCTGTACCTGCGCGGCGCCAACTGCCACCAGAACTACGCCTACATCGGCGACGCCGCCCCGGCCTCCCTGAAGTACCGGGAGGCGCTGCGCCTGAAGCTCGGCGGGTTCAACGCCGTGCGCACGGCGCACTACCCGCACGACCCCGCGTTCCTCGACGCCTGCGACGAACTCGGTCTCCTCGTCGTGGCCTGCGAGCCGGGCTGGCAGTACTGGAACGGCGACCAGACCTTCGTCTCCCGCACCTACCGCGACATCGCCACCATGATCCGCCGCGACCGCAACCGCCCCTCGGTGATCCTCTGGGAGACCTCCCTCAACGAGACCAGGTACCCGCAGTGGTGGGCGAAGGAAGCCGACTCCGTCGCCCATGCCGAGATGCCGGGCGACCAGATGTTCACCTCGGCGGACTACGGGATCTGGGGCAGCGCGTACGACGTCAACTACAAGGTGGTGAACACCGACGGCTCGGATCCGGCGCCGAACGTGCCCTTCCTCACCCGGGAGTGGGGCGACTGGGAGGACCCCAGCCGCACCGACCGCTCCGCGGGCGAGAGCGCGATGGTGGACCAAGTCGTCACCCGTCAACGCTACTTGAACGGTGACGGCTACTGGGACTGGGGCGGACTCGACGCCAACGGCCGGATCGGCGGCTACTTCCTGTGGGTCTTCGAGGACTACGGCACCAACGACACCTACCAGAAGTCCGGCGCCGTCGACATCGACCGGTACCCCAAGTACTGCTACTACTGGCTCAAGTCCATGCAGCCGGCCACGAACCTGAACCAGGGTGGCCCGATGGTCTTCATCGCGAGCGCCCACACCGCCGACTCCGCCCAGACGGTGCGGGTCTTCAGCAACACCGACCGGGTACGCCTCTACCAGAAGGGCCACCTCGTCGACGAGCAGACCCGTTCGGGCAACGCCGCGAGCGCACCGAACGTGGCGGCCAAGGGCGGCAGCCCGTACTACACGTTCAGTCTGCCGGAGTTCGCCGCCGGAGAACTCAGGGCAGAGGGCTATCTGGGAGACGTGCTCGCAGCCACCCACAGCGTCAACACTCCTGGCGCAGCCCACCACTTGGAGGTCGCCGCCGACGACGCGGGCGGCCGGGACGCGCTCGTCGATCTGCTGGCCCTCGCCCTGGGCGACAGTTCGCAGGACGGGAAGAAGGCGGCCCGTAAGCTCCTGGCGGAGGTCCAGCCCGGCCAGGTGGACCAGCTCGTCGACCTGGCCGGCAAGAAGCGCGGCCGCGCCGTGTCGGCGAAGGAGGCCGTCGGCCTGCGCACGGTCTCCGGAATGCTCGACCGCATCCGGCCCGTCGCCGACGGCTCCGACCTGATCCCCGTGTACGTCAAGGTGGTGGACGCCGACGGGAACCTCGTCCCCGACTCCTCCGCCACCCTCGACATCAAGGTGACCGGAAGCGGCACGCTGGTCGGTGCGGACATCCCGCGGATCGCGGTCCAGACGCAGAAGGCACAGGGCGGCATCGGCTACGCCCTGATCGCCACCGGCACCGCCGGCGGATCTCTCACACTCACCGCGACCTCGACCGGTCTGGCCGACGGTGAGTACACGGTACGGACCGAGCCCTACCGTGGTACGCACGTCACCGACGGCACCCACCCCACCTGGAAGAACATCTCCACCCTGGAGAGCCAAGGCGCCCAGAACCTGGCCCTGTTCAAGGAAGCGACCGCCTCCACCACCCAGTCGGGACACGAGCCGGGCGACGCCGTGGACGACGCGGCGGAGTCCAAGTGGGTCGGAGACGGTTCCGATCCGGCCTGGTGGCAGGTGGACCTCGGGGAATCGGTTGCCCTGGAACAGTTCCAGATCCTGTGGGAGACCGACGAGACCGCGTACCAGTA
The DNA here is from genome assembly GCF_004005495.1 of Streptomyces antnestii. Classification (GTDB taxonomy): domain Bacteria; phylum Actinomycetota; class Actinomycetes; order Streptomycetales; family Streptomycetaceae; genus Streptomyces; species Streptomyces antnestii. The sequence continues at coordinate 165,584 of NZ_RZYA01000007.1, read as the reverse complement.
CCGGATCCTGACGTCCGACGACGGCGGCACCTGGAAGACGACCGTCGACGCGCACGACAACACCGCGGCCGTGACCACCGCGGTCCATCAGGTGAAGGTCACGACGCGGTACGTACGCGTCGACATCCTCGACGCCGGTGACTGGTGGCCCTCCATCCGCGAGTTCCGCGCGGTCCCGCCCGGCGGCAGCGGCGGCGTACCTCCGGCCGATCCGGGGCCGAAGATCGCCCGTGATCAGATCAAGACGGTCACGGCATCCAGTGCTGCCACCGGGTTCGAGGCCGACAAGGCCTTCGACGGCGACATCACCTTCGGTACCGGATGGAGTGCCGCTTCCCCGGCTGTCCCGCAGACCCTCACCGCAGAACTGGCCGCGGCCCACGACCTCGCCGGAGTGCGCATCCACTGGGGCAAGGACAGTAGCTGGTACACCTTCGACCTGCAGACCTCGACGGACGGCAGCACCTGGGACACGGCACTCTCCGGCCTGACCAGAAGCGGCCAGTACACCCTCCCGGAGCTTTTCAAGGCTTCTAACGTGCGCCAGGTCCGTATCTCCGTCATCCAGGTCAGCGGCGGGGGCGCGCAGAGCGTCGCGGGGATCGCGGAGGTGATCCTTTACGGGGAGCCCGCCTGAGAAGAGCCCCGCTCCACCGGCCTGGAGGACTGGGTGACCCACGTTGAGGCAGGGGCCGGGTCGGGTTGCCTGGAGTGCAACGGTGGCTCCAGGCAACCGACTTGAGGCTCTAGGAGAACCCAAGTTTCTTCGGGCAGTATGAAGTAAGAATGTACTTCGTCCTCTGGTGGGACATGGCCCCAGTTGCCTGTGAGCTGCGACAACGAGTGGAATCGGCTGCTGCGAAGCCGAGTTGGTCCGCACCCGGTCCGGATCTTGATACTTGGTCCCAGCCGACGGAGCTGCTGCGGTCCCACAGGGCACAGGTTGTAAAAGGCGTCCAGAGGCGTCCAGCCATTCTCGTACGGGCATGTTTGTCCGGTTCTGGAGTCCCTGGTGCTTGGGTGTCCGTAGGGTCTGTGACTCCCATGTGACTCCTGAGACGAGACGAAGCCCCGCCGGTGCTGCCGGCGGGGCTTCGTCATGCGGTGGGGCAGGGGGACGTGGTGAGCGCATCGGGCGCGTGGTTGTACTCGGGCTCACCGCTCTCGAGGACGCGCAGGAGGGACGCAGTGACGACGCGGGATGCTCGGCCGATCAGCAGCACGCGGCAGGGGAATTCGTCTCGCCGTACGAGGTCGTATCCCTTTGACCGAGACATCCCGAACGCCTTGGCCGCAGCCTCAACGCTCGCGGTTCCGCTCCAGGTGGCGCGGATGTAGTCGGGGCTGAACGTGTCGTGTTGCATTTCGCTGTTCTGGCTGGTCATTCCTGTCGGTCGGGCCTTTCGAGTGTGTCCTTGCCGGACAAGGGAAATGAGTTCAGGTCTCCCCATCCGGCAGGCCGTCCGTGGGAGGCCGAGGGATGCGCCGGTGTGTGGTCGGGGCAGGGTCAATGATCCGAAGGAAGGCCGGTTTCGGTAACCGGGAGGTTCGCGCTATGGTCCCGCTCGCTGACGAGTGCCTGTTCAAGTGGTCCGGCGCGACCTCGCTCCAAAGGCTCCGGATGGAACAGGTTGCCCTGGCCGTGTGCTAAGGGCTTGCCGTGCAGGTCGGTGCGGCAAACCGGAACCGTTTCCGCCCATCGCAATTGATCGGGGCGCGAAACTCGCGCGGGCGCGCAGTTGAGTCCCCGGAAGCCAACGTGCAGCGCGTGCGCGTTACAGGGCTCCTTTAGGAGGTCGCCCGGCGGGGGCCTTCTGCTTAGGGACGTACGTGACTGGAAAGGATGACGGCGACTGCCACGGCACCACGAGCTGACTGCTGACAACTTTGCACCAACGTGTCCTGACTACCCCATGTCGCTCGTAGAGCGAGACAGTGAGCTTGGTGGCTGATTTGGGTGAGCGTGTCTGAAACGCGCCGTGGGCGAGGTACCTGCCCTGTGTCACCCGTGACCGTTCCTTCGTGCCGGCGGCGAGTTAGCGTGTATCCACTGATCTGAGCGGACGAACGATGGACCTGACCCGTCCTCCCCGACGAGAGCAACCTCCTCCGAACCCCGACGAGGTGATTGTCGGGGTCGATACACACCGAGATTTCCACGTTGCCGCCGTGCTTTCCATGACGGGGAAGACGCTGGCCATTGAAACCTTCCAGGCCAACGTGAGGGGATATCCCCAACTCGTGCAGTGGGCGACGCAGTGGGGCGTCATCCGCAGTGCTGGGGTAGAAGGCACCGGCACCTACGGGGCGGCACTGTCCCGGTATCTGCTGGCGCAAGGGTTTGATGTCATTGAGGCTTTGGCGCCGGGACGTGCGGCCCGGCGCAGGCGGGGTACTCCTCGGGTAACCGGCTGGGCCCGGACCGATCACGGTCCGGGCCGTTCTGGCGGCAGCCGCCTCTCAGTCTGCCGCCAGACGTCAGCCGTCGGACTCCGGCGACGGGATGTAGGCGCCCGGCACGTCCTTGGGCGCGAAGATCTTGTCCTCACCGGGGTACGGCTTGGTCCAGTTGTGCGTCTCGTACCAGGTGAAGTGGTTCATCTGCGCGGGGTTCGAGGAGTCGAGCTTGGCGTTGGGCCCGGTCAGCCGCTGCGACGACTTCCAGTCCTCCCACTTCGCCGCGAGCTCCTGCTTGTCCGCCGGCACCTTCGCCGACGGCGCGGGCGCCGCCTTGGGGTTCTGCGGCGCCGGGGTGTCCAGACCGCAGGCGGGCGGGGTCTTCAGGCCATTGGTCAGCGGGACCCGGTTGGGCAACACCTTGAACGGCGTGTAGTCCGCGTTCTGGGTGAACGCCCCACGCATCGGGCTGGCCGCGGTGTCCTTCTGGTTCATCGGGTGGATCCCGAGGATCTGCTCGATAGTCCGGATTATCGTGATCTGGGAGTAGTAGTGGCTGTCGACCTTGCCGTGCTGGGCCCAGGGGCTGATGATCTGGATCGGGGCGCGGTGGCCGTCGACGTGGTCGAGGCCGTACTGGGAGTCGTCCTCGACGACGAAGATCGCCGAGTCCTTCCAGTACTTGCTGTGCGAGATCGTGTCGACCATCTTGCCGACCGCGAGGTCGTTGTCCGCGACCTGGGCGGCCGCGTTCGGCGGACCACCGGTGTGGTTGTTCGGGAGCGCTATCAGATTCAGGTTCGCCGGACCGTTCTTCTCGAAGTCCTGCTTCCAGACCTGGTACTTGTAGACGTCCGGGGCGCTGATGTCGGACGCCATCGGGTAGCCGGGCACCGCCACCTTGTTGAGCGACGGGATCGCCGAGCCCCCTTGAATGGGGTAGGCGCTCTGCTGCCCGGTCGCGTCCATGTTCTTGGCGTCGCAGTACAGGTTCTGCCAGGACGCGTCGGACGGCTTGCTCTGGAACGACTGGAACTCGCCGAAGTCCTTGACGGACTTCCCAGCCGCCTGCGCACTGCTCCAGATGAAGCCGGACTTCTGGTGGCCGAGAACGTCGTCCTCGGAAGCGTAGCTGCGCTGGTACTCACCGGCCGAGGACTCGGTGTACTCCGGGTTGTCGGCCTGCATCAGCCAGTTGTGGCCCTCGGCGGAGTTCGTGCCGATGTCGTAGGTGTTGTCGTACAGCCCGAACTGCCGAGCCAGCACGTGCTGGTTCGGCGTCACGTTCTCGCCGAACTGCGTCAGCGACGGGTCCCCGTTGCCCTCGGGCATGTCACCGAGGACCCCGTCGTAGGTCCGGTTCTCCTTGATGAGCAGGAAGACGTGCTTGATCGTCGAGGGGTCGCCGAGCTTCACCGGGACCGGCACCGGCTTCGCGTCGCCCTCGCCCTGGTTGACCGAGCTGCCGTGCCAGCCGTTCTGGGTGAAGACCTTGCCGGTCTCGGACTTGATGACGCCGTCGTCCGGCAGCGTGAACTGCGTCAGGCTCGATGTCGTGTCATGGGTGCCGTGCCCGGCCTTGTTGGTGGGGCGGCGGGCGTCGATACCACGGGTGTTGGAGACGTAGACCTGGTCGCCGACGGTGGTGATCTCCGACGGGAAGTAGTCCGTTGGGAGCAGGCCGACGTAGCTCACCGGCTCCTGCGCGGAGGTGTACTTGTAGACGGCGACCGCGTTGGCACGGCCGAGGGTCACCAGCAGGTGACCGTCGTTGGTGAGGGTCACCGCGTTGGGCTCGTAGCCCACCGAGGCCTCGGCCCACGGCTGGGTGGCGATGGTCTGCACGACCTTGTCGTTGGCGGTGTTGATGACCGAGACGTTGTCGTCGGCGGTGTTGGTGACGAACAGCGCCCCGTTCTTGGCGTACAGGGCGGTCGGGTGCAGACCGACGTCGATGCTCGAGACGGCGGCGGTCGGGTCCGCCAGGTCGATGACGCTGACCGTGCCGGTGGTGGAGGCTCCGGTGTCAGGGCTGGCCGGCACCTGGGTGCCGTAGGAGTTCATCGTGGTGTCGCCGGCCCTGGCCGGGCGCCCGCCCTCGTTGCTGACGTAGAGCTTGTCGCCGACCATGGCGATGCCACGGGGGGCGTTGCCCACGGTCCAGCTCTGCTTGATGGCGCCGGTCGCCGCGTTGATGGCGACCACCCTGTTCTGGCCGTTGACCGCGGAGTACACGGTGGAGCCGTCGGCCGAGAACACCGCGGCACCCACCACTGCGTGCTTGGACCCGTCCTTCGGGATCGGGATGAACGTCGGGTTGGCGACGGTGCCGTCCGGGTTCACGGTGAACTTGCGGTAGCCGTCAGCCTGGCCCAGCCACAGCTGCGAACCGTCGGGCGAGTACGTGGGGCCTTCCTGGCCCACGTCGTTGCCGCTGATGCGCAGATCCGCCGACGCGTTGTTGCCGACGCGCTGCTTCACCTGCCGGGTCTTGAGGTCCATGACGACCAGCGCCATTCCACCGTCGGTGACCGAGGCGGCCATGTGCGTGCCGTCCGGGCTGACCGAGGACGACATGATCTTGCCCTCGTTGATGACGAGACGGTCGCCGTACGGGGCGATGTACTGGTTGGCGGAGACGACCTGGCCGTCGGCAGTGACCTGACCGACCTGGTCCGTGCCGAACTGGTGCGTCTGCGCGAACGCCGTGCCGGCGGCCACGAGAGCGACGGCGGTGGCGCCGGCCGTGAACAGTGGTATCCGTCGGCCGATGAGTCTGCCGAGGAGGCTGATCCGAGCTTCCTCAGCGAGCTTGCGGCGGCGAGTTACCTGCATGGAGTGGTTATCCCTTCAGGGTGGTGTCGAGCAGCTCGACGTTGCCGTCGAACTGCCACAGAGGGTTCGGTGCGTCCCCTTCGGGGGTCCGCACCAGGAAGTAGCCGTTCACTTCCTTCGGTCCATCGCCATCGGCCATGAACCGCCCGTCCGGAGTGACGTCGAGTTGGTAGATGGCCTGTCCTGTGGCCTCGACGCCGGGAAGATGCCAGGTCACGACGCAGCGCCAGTCGTTGCCCGGGCCTTGCGCTGCGACGCTGGTGCTTCCCTTGCTGCACGCCGCCGTTGCCTTCAACTGGGCCTCGGTGACGCCGGGTCGGTGGAGTTGGCCGGTCTGCATGCGGTACAGGTGCGCGAACGCCGTGGCGACCGAGCGCTGCACCTTGTCCTGATCGATCCCGGAGCTCGTCGCCGAGGTCGTCGCGGCGACGACCGCGAACGACACGGCGGCCACGCCGATGAGCGGCAGGACCCCGACGGTGATGGCGCGGCGGCCCGAACCGTCGTGGGTCGGGTTGGTGAATTCGCGCCGTACGAAGAGCACGTAGGCCAGCGCCGTCGCGACAACGGCCCACACGAGGCTGACGACGACGCCGATCAGCAGCGGGCCGAGCTGCTGAGGGCCGGTGAACAGTCCGTTCCAGGAGATGAAGGCGTAGCTGGGCAGGGCGACCCGGACGGCCGCGGGAAGCGGCAGCATCTGGGCGACCGCCATCGCGAGCGAGACGAGTACCGGCACCAGGAGCCCCATCGGGGAGCGTCCCAGCGTGACCGACCCGAGGAAGCCGAGCGCGGCGAGCGCCAGGGTCGGGGCGAGGGCGCAGATCCAGGAGAGCAGGACCTGAACGGCGGCGTCCGACGGCGCCAGGAGGTGGCCGTCGAGGCCGACCAGCGGCTGGTCGCCGACCGCAAGGAGGCCGCCGACCGTGCTGGAGACCGCGAGCCCGGCCACGAGCAGCAGCAGGACGGTGAGGCTGGCGGCTGCCTTCGCCACGAAGATCCGCCGGGGCGAGCGGACCGCCACGAGCAACTGGCGCCAGGTGCCGAGCCGGTCCTCGGAGGCGAACACGTCACCGGCCACGATCGAGGTCAGCAGCGGGAGCGTCCAGGTCCCCGCGAAACCGAGCATCACCAGCGGCCCGGCCCACCCGGAGGCGTGCATCCAGCGCCCGAAGAGGGTGTCCACGGGGAGCGTGGCCTGCCCGCTCACGCCGGCGACGAAGAGGGCGGGAACGATCCAGCAGGCGAGGACCAGGAGGCGAATCCGCCACTGGGAGACGAGTTTGACGAGCTCGAAGCGACAGGCGCGGGTGACGGGGACGCGACGGCCCCTGGTCACCTGTTCCTGTTCCTGTTCCCGGCTCGGGGTGAGGGTCGCGGTCATCGGCCGGCCTCCTGCTGTTCGGTGAGGGCGAGAAACGCGGCTTCGAGCGGCGACGCCACGGGGGCGAGCTCGCGCACCGCGATGCCCGCGTGCACCAGCTCCGCAACCAGTTCGTCGAGGGCGGGTACCTGCGCGCGCACGACGAGCGTCTGGGCGTCGTGCCGTACGTCGGCGTCGTCGACGACCTGGATCCTGGCCGTGTCGACAGCCAGTCCGCGGGCGGCCTGCGGGTCGGAGGCGAGCAGCCGGTAGTCGAGTTCGCGGTCGTCGGTGGCCAGCTTGCTCAGCGGGCCGGAGAAGACGACGCGTCCGGTGGCGAGGATGGTCACCTCGGAGCACAGCGCCTCGAGGTCGTCCATGTTGTGGCTCGAGAGCACGACGGCGGTTCCGTCGGCCGCGAGCCGGTTGAGGACACCGTGCACATGCTTCTTGCCTGCCGGGTCGAGGCCGTTGGACGGCTCGTCGAGCACGAGCAGTCGGGGCTTGGTCAGCAGGGCGGCGGCGAGTCCGAGCCGCTGGCGCATGCCGAGGGAGAAGCCGCGGGTGCGGTCGTCGGCGACGCCGGTGAGGCCGACCTCGGCGAGTACGTCGTCGACTTCCGCCGTGCGCGCGTCGTGGCCGCGGAGTGCGGCCAGCGCGGCGAGGTTCTGCCGGGGGGTGAGCGAGGGGTACAGAGCGGGACTGTCCACGAAGCCGGCGACACCGTCGGGAGCGTCGAGGGCCCGCCCGACCGGCGTACCCAGGACCTCGAGGCGACCGCTGTCGGCAACCGCGAGCCCCAGCAGGAGGCCGAGCAAGGTCGTCTTCCCGGCGCCGTTCGGTCCGACCAGGCCGTGTATCTGCCCCTGCGTCACATCGAGGTCCATGCCGTCGAGCGCGACGACGTCGCCGAAACATTTCGTGACGCCGCGAGCCCGGATGGCGATGTGTGTGTCCATGGGTTCCTTCCTCCAAAAGCCTCAAGGACCCCAGGGAGTGATCACGCTGCTCAGAGCGCCCTGGATCACCGAGCCGGAGTACTGATCGGGGGAAACCCTCGCGGGTGATTCGGGGTTCGGGTGGCGGGGACCGTTGTTCGGGCCCGCGCCCAGCCCCTTGCCGTTGGTGATGTGGAGACGGCCGTTGTTCCAGGTCACCGAGGTCGGGTACCAGGCGGTCGGGATGAGGCCGTCGGTCTTGCCCTGCTTGAGGTCGATCACCGCGACGTCGTTGTTGCCGGAGTTGGTGACGAACAGCCGCTTGCCCTCGCTGTCCAGGGCCAGGTTGGTGGCGTTACTGCCCACGGGGGCGTTCTTGTGCGGCGCGACCGACAGCGTGCGGTCGACCGTATGGGCTTCGAGGTTCACCTCGCTGACGGTGCCGGCGTCGCCGTTGGCGACGTGCAGCGTCTTGCCGTCGGCGGAGAGCACCGACTTGTTGGGGTGCAGGGCCACCCTGATCTGGCCCGAGACCACCGGGGCGGCTCCACTAATTTCGATAACGTTAACTTTTTTGCTGCCTCGCATCCCTGTTTCCTCTTCTGGGCATGGAAAGAGCGGTGCCGCTGCACAGCGGGACCGCGAAGGGGCGAACGGGATGGGATCCTAGGGATCGATGGCACCAAGCAACAAGGGGCCGCAACGGGTTGCCCGGTGAAAAGAGGCTGACCCGTGGGTGAACGGCACCTCGCACACCGGGCGGTGCCTGCTTCGCTGACGGCGCACATCGCCAGCGGAGGCCTGGGGGAGGCGCACGTCCTCCACCCTGTCGGAGGAGTGCATCAACGTCCGGCACCTGGTACCGCGGCGACCCTGCGCCGCTGGGACTGGCCGCCACCTGACTCGACGTGACTTCCCCCGAGAGTGGCGCTGTCACGTGGCGATGCTGGTGAAAGTCGCCGGCGTCATCTGCCTCACTCGCGTCGATGGTCGCAGCTGCCCCCATCTGCGGAAACGACGTCGAGCACCAGGTCGCGCCTACGTCGCGCCCGGCAGCGGCTTCCTCCCGCGTGACAGATGACGGTCGACGGGGCGCGGGTCACTGGCCCTTGACGGCGGAGGCAACTCCGCTGATTGTTATCGTTAACACGAATCGCACCTCCAACCCTTGGAACACGACGTGACCCGTCCCTACGAACGAAACCCCCGCTACGCAGCCGTCGACGGGACTGTCGTCTGCGGCTGGGGCGCCGCCGCGAAGACGGTCCCTCCGGGCCCTGCCGTGCTCGCCCTCGACGGGCCAGCGGCCCTGAACTGGGCTGACGCCGCCGCGGGCCTTGCCGCCGCTCTCTCCGACCGTGGTATACCGGTTCAGTCGGTCGATCTGCGCGAGTACGAGGCCGACTGGGACACCCTCCTGAAGCGCACCGGCGACAGCTCCGGCCCCGAGTCGGACCCGTACTACCTGCCGCTCGCGCAGAACTCCCTCGCGGATGTCTACCGCGAACTTCCGCAAGCCGAGCGCCCCCGAGAGGGCCTGCTGATCGTCTACGGCCCGGGCGCGGCGCTCGTCGAGCACGACGTGCTCTGGTACGCCGACCTGCCCAAGCGCTACGCGGAAGCGGCGGTCGCCGCAGGGGAGCTGCCGCTCGGCGTGAACCTCGGCCGCCACCGCGAGCCGGGCGATCTGCGCCGTCTCTTCTACGCGGACTGGCCGATGACCGACGCGCACCGCGACGCCCTCGCCTGCCGCATCGACCGCTGGCTCGACCTGCAGGATCCCGAGGCCCCCGCATCCGTGGACGGTGAGACGATGCGTGCCACGCTCGCGGCGCTCGCCGCGGGCCCGGTGCGCTCACGTCCGTACTTCAACTCCACGCCATGGGGTGGCCAGTGGGCAGCGCGCGAGCTGGGCTTCGAGCCGCAGAAGGGCAACACCGCGCTGGGCTACGAGTTGATCGCGCCCGAAGCGGGCGTGCTCATCGGCGACGGTCCGCAGGCCGAGGTGGAACTGCCGTTCCAGCTGCTGTGCGTGCTGCACCCGGTGGAGTTCCTGGGCGCCGCGGTGCATGAGGAGTACGGCACGTCCTTCCCGATCCGCTACGACTACCTCGACACGGTCGAGGGCGATCACCTCTCGCTGCACCTCCACCCGCGTGCGGAGTACATGCGGACTTGTTTCGGATGGCCGTACACCCAGCACGAGACGTACTACGTGACCGCCAACTCCGGTGATGACCCGCGCATTTACCTTGGGCTGCAGCAGGACGCCGACATTGACCTGATGCGCAAGCAGGTCGAGGCGGCGATGGAGCGCGGCGAGGAGATGGGCGTCGAGCGGTTCGTGCAGATCCACCCCTCGCAGGAGGGTCAGCTCTACATGATCCCGGCAGGCACCCCGCATGCCTCGGGTACCGGCAATCTCGTCCTCGAAGTGAGCGCCACCCCGTATCTGTACTCCCTGCGCTTCTACGACTGGCTGCGCAAGGACGCCCAGGGCAACTCCCGCCCGCTGCCCTACGACCACGGCTTCGCCAACCTCGACAGCCGCCGCCAGGGCGAGGACGTGATCCGCGACCTGATCCAGGATCCGCGCACGCTGCGTGAGGGTCCGGGCTGGCGCGAGGAGGTCCTCGGCGCGCTGCCGGAGATGTTCTACGAGGTCCGGCGCTTGGTGATCGACCCGGCCGCCGCCGACGCGGAGCCCGCCGAGGACGACACCGAGGGCCGCTTCCACATCCTCAACGTCTCCTCCGGCGACGGCGTGGTGATCGAGACCTCCGACGGGCAGAGCCATGAGCTTGTCTTCGCCGAGACGCTGACCGTGCCGGCAGCTGTCGGCGCCTACCGGCTGCGGCCGCTGGGCAAGCGGCCGGTGCATGTGGTCAAGTCCCTGGTCCGCTGAGACCTGGGGCGGCCAAGGACCCCCGGACGGGGAGGGGACAGTCCCCAAGCCCCTCCCCGCTCATTGTCGACAACACAGTCTCCACGGCCCACAGCGCCTCAACGAGGCGCAGAGAAGAGACAGACTCCCATGAGCCGCACCAGTGCCACCGCCCCGCCGTCGCCCGCCACCGGGACCGGAAGCCGCGCCGTCGTCACCATTGCCGTCGTCAGCGCCCTCGGCGGCCTGCTCTTCGGGTACGACACCGGCATCATCTCTGGCGCCCTGCCCACCATCGCGCACGACTTCCATCTCGCCGACGCCGGCCAGCAGATCGTCACCAGCGCGATCCTCGTCGGTGCCATCATCGGCGCCTGCTTCTCGGGTCCCGTCGCCGAGCGCCTCGGCCGCCGCCCGGCCGTTACCTGGGCCGCCGCCATCTTCATGGCTGGTGCCGCCTTCTCGGCCATCGCTGCCGATGCCTGGACGCTGGGCACTGCTCGGCTCGTGCTGGGCCTTGCGGTCGGTCTCGCCTCCCAGGCCGTGCCGCTGTACGTGGCCGAGATCGCTCCGCCCGCGCGGCGCGGTGGCCTTGTGGTGACCTTCCAGCTCGCCATCACCCTCGGCATCCTCGCCGCGTACCTCTCCGGCTACCTGCTCGACGAGAACTGGCGCTGGATGTTCGGCCTCGGCCTGGTGCCCGCCGTCGCCCTGCTGATCGGCATGTCCGCCCTGCCGGAAAGCCCGCGCTGGCTCTTCACCCACCGCGGCCCGGAGGCTGCCCGCGCCGTCCTCGTCCGGGTACGCCCGGACACCGCTGCCGCGGAAAGCGAACTGGACCAGCTCGCCGGAACCTCGGCGGAGGAAGGCGAGCGGGGCCTGCGCGCCCTGCGCGCCCGCTGGCTACGTCCGGCCCTGATCGCGGGCATCGGCCTCGCCGTCGCCTCTCAGATCACCGGCATCAACGCGATCATCTACTACGCCCCGACGATCCTCGGCAACTCCGGTTTCGGCCGTTCCGCCGCGATGCTCACCACCGTCGGAGTCGGCGTCGTCAACTTCCTCATGGTCGCCCTTGGCCTGTGGCTCGTGGACCGGATAGGTCGCCGTCGGCTGCTGCTGGTGCTGCTGCCCGGCGCCGTCCTCTGCCTCGCCGTCCTCGCCGTCGCCTTCACAAGCGGCCAGGCACCCCAGGGTGGCGCCCGCTGGATCGTAGTCGTCGGCATCCTCGGCTACATCGCCTGCAACGGCGGCAGCCTCTCGGTCGTCCTCTGGCTGGCAGGACCCGAGATGTACCCGCTGAAGGCCCGAGCCGTCGCGGTGGCCGTGTCCACCTTCGCCGTTTGGTTTTTCGACCTCATCGTCAGCCTCACCACACTCTCCCTCACCAGTTGGCTCGGCGTCTCCGGTACCTTCTGCCTGTACGCCGCGATCAACGCGCTCGCCTTCCTGTTCGTGTTCCGCTGTGTCCCCGAGACCAGGGGCCGCAGCCTGGAGGACATCGAGGGCGCCCTGCGTGCCGGCACGTTCCGCGCGATGCGCTGAGCGGCACGGCCACGGATCAGGCAGACAGGAACTGCAACCATGAACCACACCATCCCACCCTCCGGCCCCACCTGGACCGGCTCGCCCCAGCACCACCGGCCGACCGCCGATTCGGACAGGCCGCTCACCCCGTTCAAGGCAGGCGCCGCCGGCCCTCGACGCGGCTTGTGGTGGCTCCGCGTGGACGCCGCACCCGACGGCGAGTGCCTCCAGGAACTGCACGCCACCACCCGCCCGGTGCACCGCGGCACGCTCGCCCCTCTCAAGGGACGCCCTGGCACAACGGCAGGCCGGACCCCTACCAGGCCTTCCAGGCCACATAGTTCGCACACGCCCCGCGGTACCGGCCTGGCCGAGGTCTCACGCCAAGGTATGAGCGCATGCTGAGCACGCCTGTACCCGTACTGGAGGTCGGTGGCACCCATGTGACCGCGGCGCTCGTCGATCTGGCCGTCGGCGAACTGGCGGGGGAGCTGGTGCGTGAACCGCTGCCCGCGCAGGGCACGGCCGAGGAGATCCTCGGTGGCATCGCCGCGACGGCCGCGCGGATCGACTGTCCTGCCGCCGAATGCTGGGGCGTGGCGGTGCCCGGTCCGTTCGACTACGAGGCGGGCGTCGGGCTCTTTCGGGACGTCGGCAAGTTCGACGCACTGTACGGCGTGGATGTGCGTGCCGAGTTGATGGGGCGACTCCGGCCGACGCCCACCACGCTGCGGTTCCTCAACGACGCCGACGCCTTCGGCATCGGTGAGTCCGTCGCCGGCGCGGCTGTCGGCCATGCACGAGCCGTCTGTATCACTCTCGGCAGCGGTGTCGGATCGGCCTTCCTCGACCAGGGGCGGCCCGTCGACGACGGCCCGCTGGTGCCTCCGGACGGCAGCGTCCATCTGTTGTCGTATGGCGGGCGCCCGCTGGAGGACATCGTGTCGCGGCGCGGCATCCGCGCCGCCTACGCCCGAGCGGCGCTGGACCCGCACGTCGTTCCCGACGTGCAGACCATCGCCGAGCTGGCCCGCGGCGGCGACCGGCATGCGTGCGCGGTTCTGGAGCAGGCTTTCCGGGTTCTGGGGGTGGTCCTGGCGCCGTGGCTGGCACGGTTTGAGGCGACGGCGCTGGTCGTCGGCGGTTCGATCGCCGCGTCGTGGGATCTCATCGAGGGACCGCTCAGGGCCGGACTGTGCGTCGGACCGTACGCCGGCGGCAGCGGGAAGCTGGTGCTCCGCACCGCTGAACGCCACGATGCAGCGCTGCTCGGGGCCGCGTGGTGGGGGGTGAGCACGCTGACCGAGGCATAGGATGAAGGCTGCGGGCGTGGTGTGGAAACGCCCGCAACCGTCGGCTGGAAGAGAGAGCGAGCGCAGTGCCCCCGTCCGGCAGTCCCGGATCCACCGGACCCGCGACCACGCCCACGATGCGGGATGTCGCCGCCCGTGCAGGCGTCAGTGCCATGACCGTGTCGCGGGTGCTGAAGGACGAGCGCGTCAGCCCCACGACCAGGGAGCGGGTGCTCGCCGCCGTACGCGAACTGGGCTACCGACGCAACGAAGTGGCCCGCACTCTGCGTCTGGGCCGCCCCAGTGGCATGATCGGCCTGGTCGTCACCAACCTCGGCAACCCCTTCTACTCCCGTCTCGCGCTCGGCGCCGAAAGCGTCGCCGAGGAGTACGGGCTTCGGCTGGTGCTGGGCAACACGGCGTCACAGGTCCAGCGCGAACGCGAACTGGTAGAGGACCTGATATCCCGCCGGGTCGACGGCGTGATCGTGGTTCCGGCCGGGGCCACACACCGTCATCTCAGCCCTGCCACCCTCGGGGGCACCCCCGTGGTCTTCGCCTCCCGGCCACCTTCTGGGATCGAGGCCGACGCGGTCCTCGTGGACGACTTCGGCGGGGCCCGCGAGGCCACCGCACAGGTGCTGTCCGAAGGACACCGCAGCGTTGGTTTCCTGGGCAATCCACCCGGTCTGTTCACCGCGGCAGAGCGCTTCCGCGGCTACTGGGCCGCGCATGAGGAAGCCGGTCTGACACCACGCGAGGAGTGGGTGCGCCGGGGCCCGCACGACATCTCCACCGCAGAGGCGGCGGCCATGGAGCTGTTGGACCGCGAGGACGCGCCGACGGCACTGTTCTGCACCAACAACCGCATCACGCTGGGCGCTTACCGAGCGGTGCGACGCCTCGGCACCAGCACCGCGCTCGCAGGTTTCGACGACTTCGAGATGGCGGACATGCTGCAGGTACCAGTCACCGTCGTCTCGTACGACGCGGACGAGGTCGGACGCCAGGCGGCCCGGCTGCTGCTGGACCGGATCGAGCAGGGGCCAGACGCGTTGGCGGGCCCGGCGCGCCGGACGGTGGTGCCGACGGCGGTGGTGCGCTACGGCGCGTAGCACGGCCGATCAGCAGGAGGCAGTTGGCGCTGCGGTCTACTGTGACTGTGCAGCTGGTTTCACGCCCACCTCGCCCAGCCGCCGCTGCTGTTCCTCGTTGAGCTGCGCCGAGTCTCGGATCTGCCGGGTGAGCCAGCCTATGTCGTCTCCGCGCCAGGTGACGCCGGGCATGATGGTGCGGCTCTTCGGCGTGGAGTTCATCAGAGGGGCCGGGAATCAGGCTGGCAGAATCATCTGCCTTCTTGTGGCCGGCTACCTAGTACTCCAGCCGGACTTCTCCATTACCGCTGGTCAACGGCTTGAGTGTGGGGAGTGTAGCGGGGTGGGGATGGGTGCGGTACGGTCTTGGCGGACCGTCCCGCGAACGTGTGCCCATGCCGCATGTAGTGACAGTGGTTGAGCAGTCCATAGGCGTGATCAATGATGTGCCCACGAGTGCCTGGGGCGATGAACTCGAGAAGCTCTTCCTGCGGGCCGGGGCCTGCTTCGGCCGGGTGGAACCCCGACGCCGGATGCGGGACTACGTACGAGGACTGCTGGGCCCAGTGGGCCGCAAGAACGGCTGGCAACTCGCCGAATACGCAGGCCACGCCACCCCAGACGGACTGCAGCACCTGCTGTCCCACAGCCGCTGGGACGCCGACAGCCTCCGCAACCACCTGCAGACCTATGCCGCTGAGCAACTCGGCACACCGGACAGTGTGTTGATCATCGATGACACCGGCTTCGTCAAGAAGGGCACCACCTCAGCCGGAGTGCAGCGCCAGTACTCCGGCACCGCGGGCCGGACCGAGAACTGCCAGATCGGCGTCTTCGCCGCCTACGCCACCGACCGTGGCCATGCCCTGGTCGACCGTGAGCTCTACCTGCCCAAGTCCTGGACAGGCGACCGAGAGCGCTGCCGAGCCGCCCGCATTCCCGACGAACGCACCTTTCGCCGTCAAGGGCGACCTCGCCCGCGACATGATCCGACGAGTCCAGGCCTCCTCACTCGCCATTGCCTGGGTCACCGCGGATTCCGCCTACGGACAGGACTCCCACTTCCGACGCTTCCTCGAAGACGCTCGGCTCTCCTATGTCGTTGCTGTGCCCAAGTCCCAGCAGGTCCACGGCCCCCGCATTGACTACCTCATCGCCCAGGCCCCGCCCGAAGCGTGGCAGCGTCTGTCCGCCGGCCCCGGCGCGAAGGGCGAGCGTCTCTACGACTGGGCTGCCGCCCGTCTGCCCGCCGTGTGGGAGTTCGACGGTGAGGAGCCGACTCGGCAGCGATGGATGCTGGCCCGCCGCAGCATCAGCAGACGACATGGTCGCCGTGGGCGAAGTTCCGTGTGGAGATGCCCGTCGACCTGACGCTGCCGACTCCGGACTACACGGCACCGGACCCCAGCTCGCTGAACACCCCGCCGGACTTCTACCAGACCAAGCCGCTCGGCTCCTCGAGCACGCTGACCGCCAGCACCCTCAAGGCGGGCGAGCAGTGCAGCAAGATGGACAAGCGCGGCCGCCAGGTGTGCTTCGGTAAGCAGCTGTCCAAGGACAAGGCCCCCAAGAAGGTGGCCCGCGCGATGGCGAACGCCGAAGCGACCGCGGGCGTGGAGTGGTGCAACACCGACTTCTCCAGCATCCTCGCCACCCGCTTCACCGAGTGCGACGTGCGGACGGTGCCGGTCATCATCCGCACGGACGGCGTCCCGGACGCCATCGCCTACTTCATGTTCCTGCGCATGCTCCAGCTCGACGGGCAGAACAGCTTCACCGAGCACCTGACGATCGAGCCGGCGCCGCAGATCCCGATGGACTTCGCCGAGATCGACATGTCCATCAACCAGCACCTGTGCCAGGGATCGTGTACCCCGGTCGAGCCGGACGGCAGCGCCTGGACCGACAAGACGTGGTGGACCCCCGGCGACATGCATTCCACGTCGGTGACCACCCCCTACACCTGGGACGCGTCGACCCCGGACCAGAAGTATCTGTTCAAGCCGGACATCCAGATCGACGCGAACATCCTCCGTCGGACGGCAAGATCCGCCCGTTCATGACCGGCTACCAGTGGTCGCTGGACTACAGCGGCGACACCAAGGATCTTGACCAGATCCGCTGCGACACCACCACCGCCGGCCCCGGCACGGGCTGCGTGTTCGTCAACCACGCCCCGACGTACAGCTTCAACGCCAAGGCGTTCCCGCAGGCCGCCGCGCACGGATGGCTGATCCAGAAGGCCGTGCCCAACCACCCCGGGTCGGTGCAGGACCGCACGCCCCTCTATTACATGGGCGACAGCGCGCAGAACACGCGCAGCCGCAACCGGATCTGCCCCACCGGATGGGCCGCGACCAACGGTGACGCCTCGGCCCTGGTCGACGCGTCGGACACGCTGAACTGCGACGAGTTCGCGTTCGCGTCGACGTACAACAGCGGCGACATGTCCAGCGCCGAGGGCGGCCTGAACCCGGCGCTGCTGCCCGGCGGGACCACGCCGACCGGGGCCGCGTGCATCAACACCTACGCCAAGAAGCCCAGCACCCTGGTGCACCTGTACAGCCTGAACGGGGCCGACCCCACCTTCACCGAGGTGTGCGGCCGGTCGGCCATCTCGGGCATGCACAACCAGGAGTCCATGGGCAACCACTTCGCGACGTTCATGCGCGACAACCGGATCATGGACAAGGACGCGTACTGGCTCGACACGCGGATGGACGACGGCGGCACCTGCACCTACGGGATCGGCGGGGGACAGCCGGTCATCTGCAAGCTGACCGCCAGGTAGAACCCACGCACAACGGGACCGGCCCCCACCCTGTAGCAGGATGGGGGACGGTCCTGGTTCGGTGCGCAGGTCAGGGCATGGGGAGAAGGACACCGGGAAGGGTGCCGGCGCGAACGGCCTCCTGGTCAATGGACAGGCCGCAGTAGGCGCCCACCGCGGCGAACACCAACGCGGGCAGCCGGGGCCCGTGCTGCTCGTAGTGCGCCACCACAGCGGCCTCGCCGACGTCGGCGATCGACGGGAACACCGCACCCGAGGCATCGAGCGCTGCGTCCAGAGCGGACTCCTCCCCGGTGTCCTGCCCGAACTCCGCCCGGCGTGCGATCTCGTCCCCGGGCACATGCAGGATCTTCGACGGCGGGCTGAACCGGTCCATCGTCACGCAGACGATCTCCTGCCCGGGGTAGGGCCACATCGACTGCACCTTGCGGTAGCCGGTCGACCACGTCGCCGCGCCCCAGTCCTCCAGTACGTACAGCCAGTCGCCGCACATTCCGTACATGACGGGGTTGATGTGGGGCGACGGCCTGCCCGGCTGACCCACCGGCACGGCGAGATCTCTGTAAGGGGTACGGGCGGCGAGCTCATCCAGGTCGGCGCCCAGCGCAATGAGGAACTCGTCAGCCTCCATCCCCCTGGCCGCGGTGAGCGAGATGCCGCCGAGCATCCCCCGCGCGGCGGCGGATACAGGACTGTGAAGGTCTGCGCCTATCCAGGCGATGCCGTCACTCACGGTCACGGTTCGTTCCCCTCGAGGTCGTTGGATGCCGGCCGCCAGCGTGTCAGCCGTGGGGCCCCGCAGCGATCCGCGGGGCCCCACCGGCTTGTTGCGTGGATCTCAGGTCAGCAGCTCGAAGCCGCGCCCGCACCGCTTCAGTACGTCCGACCGTGCCCGCAGGAACGCCTCCCACGTCGACTGCTCATGCCAGCCCGAGGTCCACACGTTTACGTACCCGCTGCTGGCATACGTGCTGACTAGGACGTCACCTGATCCCTACCGCCCAACCGCTTCACGGCCCGTCCACCGTCCCGGTGGACGGGCCGTCCCACTGGTTCTGGGAGCGAGTGCCTGGCCCTACTCGTGGTTATGGCGGGGGGGGGATCAGTGCTCCGCCGCTCCGCAGGCGACGGGACAGGCTTGCTCCAGCCGGCCAAGGTGCCCTGGTGAAAGTACATGCGCCAGCCTGTCTCCGTCAGGCGCCACAAGGAACTCCGCCATGCCCGACGACACCGTTCCCGCACCTGTCACCGCGAGGATCGACTGCGCGTCCCACCAGCGACCGGACGCTCCGATCTCGGTGAACTCAGGATCCAGAAGCTCCGAAACGAGGGCCGGAGAAGCACGCACCTCAGGATCGAGAAGCCGCAACCTCCACCAACGGCTGCTTGCACAGCCCGCTCACGTGGCGATCCTGATGGACACGTACTACAAGTGCATCCACGGCCAGCGGGAGCAGATGGTGCAGCGCATCATCGATGCCCTCAGTGAAGATCGGGAAGGGGGGGGCGGCAGGCGGAGTGGACTGGACCGAACGTCTTCGCCGGCACGCTATTGGCACAATCGCTGTGGGGTGCAACGAAACGCGACGAGATGCGGTGGGGTGCGCCTCGGGCCACGACCTCTGCTTCGTGCTCGGCAAGAACGTCGTAACGACCGGCCCGAGGAGCGTCGCACGACGCGACCCGGGCCGGTCGACGATCGGTGAAACCGCAGGTCAACCCAGCTTCCGGAAGAGGCCCTCCTGTACCACGGAGACGAGGAGGCGGCCGTCGGTGTCGTAGATCCGGCCGCGGGCCAGACCACGGCCGCCCGTCGCGATCGGGGACTCCTGGTCGTACAGGAACCACTCGTCCGCGCGGAAGGGACGGTGGAACCACATGGCGTGGTCGAGCGAGGCCACGTCGAAACTGCGCGGCCCCCACAGCGGTTCCACGGCCAGGCGTACGGCGTCGAGGAGGGTCATGTCGCTCGCGTAGGTGAGAGCGCAGGTGTGCACGAGCGGGTCGTCGCCGAGAGGGCCGACCGCCCGCATCCAGACCGCGCTGCGCGGATCGGCGCTCTCGATGTCCTCGGGCGTCCAGCGCAGCCGGTCCACGTACCGGATGTCGAAGGGCTGGCGCCGCGCCATGCGTTCCAACGCGTCGGGCAGGGCGCCCAGATGGGCACGGACCTCGTCGGCGACCGTCGGCAGGGACTCCGGATCGGGAACCTCGCGCGCCGGCGGCAGCTGGTGCTCGAAGGCCCCGTCCTCGGGCTTGTGGAAGGAGGCGGTGAGATTGAAGATCGTGCGGCCC
This sequence comes from Streptomyces antnestii, assembly GCF_004005495.1. Classification (GTDB taxonomy): domain Bacteria; phylum Actinomycetota; class Actinomycetes; order Streptomycetales; family Streptomycetaceae; genus Streptomyces; species Streptomyces antnestii. The sequence continues at coordinate 146,168 of NZ_RZYA01000007.1, read as the reverse complement.
TGCTGCACGGCGGTGACGCGGCGCGTGGTGAACGACCGGCCGTCGCGGACCCGTTCGACCTGGTACACGATGGGCACGCCCGGGCGGCCCGGGCGCAGGAAGTACGCGTGCAGCGAGTGCACCGGGCGGTCACCCTCGGTGGTGCGGCCCGCGGCGACGAGTGCCTGGCCGGCCACCTGGCCGCCGAAGACCCGCTGCAAGGACTCCTGCGGGCTGCGGCCCCGGAAGATGTTGACCTCGATCTGCTCCAGGTCGAGCAGGTCGACGAGCCGCTCGGCTGGGTTCGTCATGCGTCGTTCCCTCTCGTCTGCGCCGCGCTCCGAACGGGCTGTCCTGGGTGCGCGGCAGGTTCAGGGCCTACAGCTGGCCGACGTCCGTGACACGGATGACGGCGCGGCCCTCCGCGTCGGACGCCTCGAGATCGACCTCGGCACTGATGCCCCAGTCATGATCACCGTTCGGGTCGGCGAACGTCTGGCGCACCCGCCACAGGCCGTGCGGGGCGTCCTCCTCGATCCGCAGCAGCTTCGGCCCACGGGCGTCGGGACCGGTTCCAAGATCTTCGTACTCGTCCCAGTAGTTGTCCATGGCCTCGCCCCAGGCGTCCGCGTCCCAGCCCGACTCGGCGTCCAGCTCGCCCAGTTCGTCGACGTTGTCGAGGGCGGCCAGCTCGACCCGGCGGAACATGGCGTTGCGGACGAGCACGCGGAAGGCGCGCGCGTTCGCCGTGACGGGCTTGACCTGGTCGGCCTTCTCCTGGGCCTCCTCCGCCGTCATCACCTCGGGGTTGGCGAGCTGCTCCCACTCGTCGAGGAGGCTGGAGTCGACCTGGCGCACCATCTCGCCCAGCCAGGCGATCAGGTCCTCCAGGTCCTCGGACTTGAGGTCGTCCGGGACCGTGTGCTCAAGGGTCTTGTACGCGCCAGCGAGGTAGCGCAGCACGATGCCCTCCGTGCGGGCGAGCTCGTAGAAGGCCACGAACTCGGTGAAGGTCATGGCCCGTTCGTACATGTCGCGGATCACGGACTTCGGCGACAGCGGGTGGTCGCCCACCCACGGGTGGCTCCTGCGGTACACGTCGTACGCGTGCGACAGCAGCTCTTCCAGGGGCTTCGGGTAGGTGACGTCCTGGAGCCGCTCCATGCGGTCCTCGTACTCGACGCCGTCGGACTTCATCGCCGCGACGGCCTCACCACGCGCCTTGTTCTGCTGCGCCGCGAGGATCTGCCGCGGGTCGTCGAGCGTCGACTCGACCACGGACACCATGTCGAGCGCGTACGAGGGCGACTCGGCGTCGAGCAGATCGAAGGAGGCGAGGGCGAACGTCGACAGCGGCTGGTTGAGCGCGAAGTCCTGCTGCAGGTCGACCGTCAGGCGCACGACCCGGCCCGTGGCGTCGGGCTCGTCGAGCTTCTCGACGATGCCGCCGTCGAGGAGCGAGCGGTAGATCGCGATGGCGCGCCGGATGTGCCGCAACTGCTGCTTGCGCGGCTCGTGGTTGTCCTCGAGGAGGTGGCGCATGGCCGCGAAGGCGTTGCCGGGACGGGCGATGACCGCGAGCAGCATCATGTGCGTGACCCGGAAGCGGGACGTCAGCGGCTCGGGGTCGGAGGCGATCAGCTTCTCGAAGGTGTTCTCGGTCCAGCCGACGAAGCCCTCGGGGGCCTTCTTGCGGACCACCTTGCGGCGCTTCTTCGGGTCGTCGCCCGCCTTCGACAGCGCCTTCTCGTTCTCGATGACGTGCTCGGGCGCCTGCGCCACGACGAGGCCCGCCGTGTCGAAGCCGGCCCGCCCGGCCCGGCCCGCGATCTGGTGGAACTCCCGCGCGCGCAGCGTCCGCACGCGCGTCCCGTCGTACTTCGTCAGCGCGGTGAACAGGACCGTGCGGATGGGCACGTTGACGCCGACGCCCAGCGTGTCCGTGCCGCAGATGACCTTCAGGAGACCGGCCTGCGCGAGCTTCTCCACCAGACGCCGGTACTTGGGCAGCATGCCGGCGTGGTGGACGCCGATCCCGTGCCGCACGTAGCGCGACAGATTGCGGCCGAACTTGGTGGTGAAGCGGAAGTTGCCGATCAGGTCGGCGATCTTCTCCTTCTCCTCGCGCGTGCACATGTTGATGCTCATGAGGGCCTGCGCGCGCTCGACGGCCTGCGCCTGCGTGAAGTGCACGATGTAGACGGGAGCCTGCCGGGTGTCCAGCAGCTCGGTCAGCGTCTCCGTGAGCGGCGTGAGCCGGTACTCGTAGGAGAGGGGGACCGGACGCGTCGCGGAGCGGACCACCGACGTGGGCCGGTTCGTGCGCCGGGTCAGGTCCTTCTCGAACATCGCGACGTCACCGAGCGTCGCCGACATCAGGATGAACTGCGCCTGCGGCAGTTCGAGCAGGGGAATCTGCCAGGCCCAGCCGCGGTCGCCCTCCGCGTAGAAGTGGAACTCGTCCATCACGACCTGGCCGATGTCGGCCCGCGCCCCGTCGCGCAGCGCGATCGAGGCGAGGATCTCGGCGGTGCAGCAGATCACGGGGGCGTCGGCGTTGACCGAGGCGTCGCCCGTGAGCATGCCGACGTTCTCCGTGCCGAAGAGCTTGCACAGCTCGAAGAACTTCTCGGAGACCAGCGCCTTGATCGGTGCCGTGTAGAAGGTGACCTCGTCCCGCGCGAGCGCCGCGAAGTGCGCGCCGGCGGCGATCATGCTCTTGCCGGACCCGGTGGGCGTCGAGACGATCACGTTCGCGCCCGACACCACCTCGATCAGCGCCTCCTCCTGGTGGGGATAGAGGGTGATCCCGCGCTCCTCGGCCCACGACTCGAAAGCCTCGTAGAGGGCGTCGGGGTCGGCGGTCTGCGGCAGCTGATCGATAAGGGTCACGCCCCCATCTTGCCTGCCTTCCGTCCCGATCCGGGAATCGGTCGCCCGTACGAAGATCACGAAAGGTACGCTGTGGCGCCGACGGGGCGTCAGGGCGCGGTGGCCCCGGTGGGGACAACTGGGCGCCGACACAAGTGGAATGGGGCGGAACGCAGCCATGATGGGACCGGCACACTCGCTGTCAGGAGCGGCGGCCTGGCTGGGGGTGGGCGCGGCAGCGGCCGCCGCCGGGCACCCCATGCCCTGGCCCGTCATCCTGGTCGGAGCGCTGATCTGCGCGGGCGCGGCCCTCGCCCCCGACCTGGACCACAAGGCGGCCACCATCTCGCGGGCCTTCGGGCCGGTGTCACGCACCCTGTGCGAGATCGTCGACAAGCTGTCGTACGCCGTCTACAAGGCGACCCGGATGAAGGGCGACCCGCGACGCAACGGCGGACACCGCACCCTCACCCACACCTGGCTGTGGGCGGTCCTCATAGGAGCCGGCGCCTCGGCGGCGGCCATCTACGGCGGGCGCTGGGCGGTCCTCGCCCTCCTCTTCGTCCACATGGTGCTCGCCATCGAAGGCCTGCTGTGGCGGGCGGCACGCGGTTCCAGCAGCGACATACTGGTCTGGCTGCTCGCCGGGACCAGCGCCTGGATCCTCGCCGGGATCCTCGACAAGCCGGGCAACGGTTCGCACTGGCTGTTCACCCAGCCCGGCCAGGAGTACCTGTGGCTGGGCCTGCCCATCGTCCTGGGCGCCCTGGTGCACGACATCGGGGACGCCCTCACGGTCTCCGGCTGCCCCGTCCTGTGGCCCATCCCCATCGGCCGCAAGCGCTGGTACCCGATCGGCCCGCCCAAGGCGATGCGCTTCCGCGCCGGCAGCTGGGTCGAGCTGAAGGTGCTCATGCCGGTGTTCATGCTGCTCGGCGGAGTGGGGTGCGCGGCCGCGCTCAACGTCATCTGAGCCACCGCACACCCCTCAACCCCCTCCTCGCGCGGTCACCCGTGCCAGGACCGCCACAGCGCCGCGTACGCACCGTCGGCCGCGACCAGCTGGTCATGGCTGCCGAGCTCCCTGATCCGGCCCTCCTCGACCACGGCGATCACATCCGCGTCGTGCGCGGTGTGCAGCCGGTGCGCGATGGCGACGACCGTACGGCCGTCCAGGACCCTGCCGAGCGAACGCTCCAGGTTCCTGGCCGCCCGAGGATCGAGCAGCGACGTCGCCTCGTCCAGAACCAGGGTGTGCGGATCGGCGAGGACCAGCCGGGCCAGGGCGATCTGCTGGGCCTGCGCCGGGGTGAGCGCCACCGCGCCCGAGCCGACCTCGGTGTCGAGACCCTCGTCGAGCGCCCCCGCCCAGCCGTCCGCGTCGACCGCGCCGAGCGCCGCCCACAGCTCGGCGTCCTCGGCCCCCGTGCGGGCGAGGCGCAGATTGTCGCGCAGGGAGCCGACGAACACGTGGTGCTCCTGGTTGACCAGCGCCACGTGCGAGCGCACCCGCTCGGCCGGCATCCGCGAGAGCTCGGCGCCCCCGAGCGTGACCTGCCCGGTACGCGGCGCGTAGATCCCGGCGAGCAGACGGCCGAGCGTGGACTTGCCCGCGCCGGACGGCCCGACCAGCGCGATCCGGGTCCCCGGCCGCACGTCGAGGGACACCTGACGCAGCACGTCGACGCCCGCCCGGTACCCGAAGTGCACGTCGTCGGCCTGGACGTGCCGGCCGTCCGGCGCCACCGAGGCGTCGCCCGCGTCCGGCTCGATGTCCCTCACCCCGACGAGCCGGGCCAGCGACACCTGCGCGACCTGCAGCTCGTCGTACCAGCGCAGGATCAGGCCCAGCGGGTCGACGAGCATCTGGGCGATCAGCGCACCCGTGGTCAGCTGTCCGACGCCGATCCAGCCCTGCAGGACGAAGACACCGCCGAGGACGAGGACCGAGCACAGCACCGTCACATGCGTGGCGTTGATGACCGGGAAGAAGACCGACCGCAGGAACAGCGTGTAGCGCTCCCACGCGGTCCATTCCTTGACCCGCTGGTCGGACAGCGACACGCGGCGGGCGCCGAGCCGGTGGGCCTCGATGGTGCGCCCGGCGTCCACGGTCTCCGCGAGGGCGGCGGCCACGGCGGCGTAGCCGGCGGCCTCCGACCGGTAGGCCGACGGGGCCCGCTTGAAGTACCAGCGACAGCCGACGACGAGGACCGGAGCGGCGACGAGGACGGCCGGAGCCAGCGGCGGAGCGGTCACGGCGAGACCGCCCATGAGCAGCCCCACCCACACGACGCCGATGGACAGCTGGGGAACGGCCTCCCGCATCGCGTTGGCGAGCCGGTCGACGTCCGTCGTGATACGCGACAGGAGGTCGCCCGTACCGGCCCGTTCGAGCACACCCGGCGGCAGGCCGACGGACCGCACGAGGAAGTCCTCGCGCAGGTCCGCCAGCATCCGCTCGCCGAGCATCGCGCCCCGCAGCCGTACCTGCCGCACGAACACGGCCTGGACGACGAGCGCGACGACGAACACGGCGATGGTGGGACCCAGATGCTCCACGCGCAGCCGGTCCGTGCCGTCCGAGACGTCCTGGACCAGGGCGCCGAGCAGATACGGACCGACCATCGACGCCACGACGGCGATCGTGTTGACGGTGATGAGCAGCAGGAACGCGCGGCGGTGGCGCCGGTACAGCTCGCGGACGTAGGACCTGACGGTCGCCGGGGCGCCGACGGGCAGCGTGTTCGCCGTGGTCGGGGCCGCCGGGTCGTAGGCCGGGGGCGCCAGGCCGATCATGCCGTCTCCTCGATCTCGGTGAGTTCTTCGATGCCGGTGTCGTCGCGCAGAGGGGCGCCGCCGTTCTGGGACAGGGCCGCCGACGCCGCCTCCTCGTCCGTCTCGCGGGTGACGACGGCGCGGTACCGCGGCTCGGCGACGACGAGTTCGCGATGCACACCGACCGCCGCGACCGTGCCCTCGTGGACCAGGACGACCCGGTCCGCGCGGTCGAGCAGCAGCGGCGACGAGGTGAGCACCACGGTCGTGCGCCCGGTGCGCAGCGCCCGGAGGCCGTCGGCGATCCTGGCCTCGGTGTGCGAGTCGACGGCCGACGTCGGCTCGTCCAGGACCAGCGCCTCCGGGTCGGTGACCAGGGACCGCGCCAGGGCGAGCCGCTGCCGCTGGCCTCCGGAGAGGGAGCGGCCGCGCTCGGTGATCCGCGCGTTCATCGGGTCGTCGTCGAGGGACGCCTGCGCCAGCGCGTCCAGCACGTCACCGCACTGCGCCGCGGTCAGCGCCTCCTCGGCGCGCACCGCCCCCGAGGACGGGACGTCGAGCAGTTCGGCGAGCGTGCCGGACAGCAGCACCGGGTCCTTGTCCTGTACGAGGACGGCGGCGCGGGCCGTGTCCAGGGGCAACTCGTCGAGCGGCACCCCACCGAGCAGCACGGACGGCGGGCCGACGACCGGAGTGTGCGCTGCGCCGGACTCCCCGCCCGACACGTGCGCCTCGCTCGAACCGGCATCCGTCGGATGCCCTCCGAGCCGGTCCGCGAGCCGCCCCGCCAGGTCCGGGTCGCCGCACACGACCGCCGTGAGGCGGCCGGCGGGAGCCAGCAGCCCGGTCACCGGGTCGTACAGATCACCGGCAGGTGCCTTCGCGGCGCGCAGCCCGCCCGGCTCCGTGACCCGCTCCAGGGAGAGGACACGTGCCGCGCGCTGGGCCGAGGGGCGCGAGAAGGAGTACGCCATGGCGATCTCCTCGAAGTGGCGCAGCGGGTAGTTGAGGATCATCACGGCGCTGTACACCGTGACGAGTTCACCGACGGTGATCCGGCCCTGGCGGGCCAGCTCGATGCCGTACCAGACGACCGAGATCAGGAGCAGACCCGGCAGCAGTACCTGGACCGCCGAGATCAGTGACCACATGCGGGCGCTGCGCACGGCGGCCTCGCGGACGTCCTGCGAGGCGCGGCGGTAGCGGTCGAGGAAGAGTTCCTCGCCGCCGATGCCGCGCAGGACACGCAGCCCCGCGACGGTGTCCGACGCTAGTTCGGTGGCGCGGCCCGCCTTCTCGCGCTGCCGGTCGGCGCGGCGGGTGGCACGGGGGAGGAGCGGCAGAACGGCGAGCGCGAGGACCGGCATGCCGACGGCCACGACGACACCGAGCGCCGGCTGGTAGAGGACGAGGCCGACGGACACCACGACGACGGTCAGCGCGGCGGCGGCGAAGCGTGACAGCGCCTCGACGAACCAGCCGATCTTCTCGACGTCACCGGTGGAGACCGCGACGACCTCACCGGCGGCCACCCGCCGCGTGAGCGCCGCGCCCAGGGCCGCCGTCCTGCGGGCCAGGAGCTGCTGCACCCGGGCCGCCGCGGTGATCCAGTTGGTGACCGCCGTGCGGTGCAGCATCGTGTCGCCGAGGGCGAGGGCGGCGCCGAGCAGCAGGATCAGCCCGCCCGCGAGGGCGAGCCGCGCGCCGGAGCCTTCGACCACGGCCTGCACGGCGAAGCCGACACCGTAGGGCAGGGAGGCGACGGACAGGAAGTGCAGGAGTCCCCAGGAGAGGGACTTGAGCTGGCCGCCGAGCTGGTTCCGGCCGAGCCAGAGCAGGAAGCGGGGACCGGAGCGGGCATCCGGCAGGCCCGGGTCGGGATACGGAAGATCGTGGATCTGCATGACGTCCCAGGGCTCGGAAGAGGAGAGCGAAAGTCGGGGGTACGGAGGGAACAAACCGTGAAAGGTTCGCCGGAATCGGCGACCGGAGGCAACCGGTTTTACGCCGTGGGGCACGGTTTCGGCCCGCATCCAGCCACGTCCCGGCCCACTTCCCGGCCCACTTCCCGGCCGGCGTCCGGCCGGCGTCCGGCCCGCTTCAGGCCCGCTTCCGTCCCGTTGGGTCCCGCGTCGGGTGGCTCGCCGGGTGGCTCGATGAGTGGGGCCGGTCAGGGGCAGCCGGTGCGTGGTGCGACCATGGACCGCATGCGTAATAGGGGTGCGGTTCGAACGGCGGTCGCCGCGGCGGCCTGCGGCGTCCTTCTCATGACCCTGTCGGCCTGCGGCGGTTCGGGCGGAGGCGACGGGACGGGGCACAAGGACGAGGCGGGCTCCGGCGGTTCCCGGCACGAGGGCCGGCCGGCCGTCGACCTCAAGCGCATCCCCGACGTCGGGGACCGGCTCCAGTCGCAGATCCCGAAGAGCGCCCGGCAGGTCGTCGCGGTCTACGGCGACGGCAAGGACTCCGGTGACTCGACCGTCGTGCTCTACTCGAAGTCCGGTGACACCTGGGACAAGACGCGCAGCTGGCCCGCCCACAACGGCAAGAAGGGTTGGACCGCCGACCACCACGAGGGCGACAAGCGAAGCCCCATAGGAGTGTTCACCCTCACCGACGCGGGCGGCGTGCTCGCCGACCCGGGCGCGAAACTCCCGTACACGCAGGCGGCCTCGTTCCAGGCCCCGCACTACTGGGCCGAGTCGCACTGGCACGACTTCGACTACGTCATCGCCATCGACTACAACCGCGTGAAGGGCACCGCGCCGAACGACCCGACCCGGCCCGAAGGGCAGACCAAGGGCGGCAGCATCTGGCTCCACATGGACCACGGCAGCGGCACCTCGGCATGCGTGAGCCTGTCCAAGTCCGGCATGGAGTACCTGCTGCGCACCATCGACCCGAAGCGGCATCCGGTCGTGGTGATGGGCGACAAGGTGTCACTGGAGAGCTGACGCCACGGCCTGTCGAGGGTGCGGGGCTATTGCGGTGGAACCCGTCCGCCCCATACAACACCCCACATGAGAAGACGCGTCATGTCCATGCTGGCCGCGGCGACCCTGGCGGCCACTGCCCTCGTCGGCCAGGCGGCGACAGCCTCCGCCGCACCCCAGCAGACCGCACCCCAACAGAGCACACCCCGGCCCGCGACGTCCCAACCCGCCGACGTCCCCGCCGAGTTCGGCACCGACTGGCACGATCCGATCACGGCCACGCCGCCGGTGACCAAGCCCTCCACCAAGTCCTGCCAGGTGACGCTCGCGGAGACCGAGTTCCGCGACTTCACGCCCTACAAGGGCAGTTACACCCCGCCCAAGGGCTGCGGCGACCGGTGGAGCAAGGTCGTCCTGCGGCTCGAAGGCAAGGTGAAGGGACGGCAGTTCGACCGTCTCGGCTATCTGCACATCGGCGGCGTCGAGGTCCTGCGCACCTCCACCCCCGAGCCCTCGCCCGACGGCATCGCCTGGAACGTCGAGAAGGACGTCACGCGGTACAGCGACACCCTGCGGGCCGACCAGCCGGTCGACATGCTCATAGGCAACGTTGTCGACAGCACGTACACCGGTGTCATCGCGGTCAAGGCCACCCTCACCTTCTACGCCGCCGAGCCGCACGCGAAGCGGCAGCAGTCCGCCGGCATCCCCGACCGCGTGCTCACCCTGGACGACGGCAAGCTCACCACCCCGCGCAACAGCGAGCGCGTCGTCGCCGAGGTGTACGCGACCGGATCGGGCGGCGGCTGCGAGGAGTTCTGGTACCTGGCGGTTCCGGACGGAGTGCCGTACTCGTGCAAGGGCGACGGCGGCCCGTACCGCGAGGTGCAGATCTCCGTCGACGGCAAACTCGCGGGCATCGCCTCGCCGTTCCCGAACGTCTGGACCGGCGGCTGGTCCAACCCCTTCCTCTGGTACGTGATTCCGGCCCCCGGCGCCTTCGACGTGCGGCCCCTGCAGTACGACCTGACCCCGTTCGCCGGGCTCCTCGACGACGGGCGTCCGCACCAGATCGACGTCTCCGTCGTGGGCGTCCCGAAGGGGCAGAGCGGCTGGAGCGTTCCCGTCAACGTGCTGGTCTGGCAGGACGGCGGCAGTTCCCACGTCACCGGCGCGCTGACCGGCCACCACGAGAGCGAGCCGGCCAACTCGACGACGTACACGCCCGGTACGAACCAGTACCGTCTCGACGCCGAGGGTGGGCACAAGCTGACCGTGTCCGGTTACGTGAACACCTCGCACGGCCGGGTCGCCACCACCGTGACCCGCGACCTCGCCGCCTCGACCACGCACCGCTGGGCCGAGGGCGAGAACGACGACGCGCTGAAGGGGACCTGGACCGACCGCCAGACCGTCGTGTCCGGTCACCACACCACGCGCACGAACCGCACCTACACGATGGACGGCGCCACCACGCTCGACGCCGCCAACCGGCTGCGGACCGTGATCGACCTCGGTGACCGGGCCGAGACGGGACGGTCCACCGGCGCGGGCGGCACGGCGTGGACGGTGCTCGACGACACCTACACGGGTGACGCCTCGTACACGGCGGGCGTGCCGCGTGACCAGCGGCATGCCACCGGCACCAGCCGCGAGCGCTACCGTCTCAGCGGCCCCGACGGCTGTTACGACCATGAACTGGCCACCGCACAGGGCGCGTTGACGGTGGACCGTACGCGCTGCTGAGGGGCAGACGTACGGTGGGGGCCCGGCGGCACGCAGCTCGCCGCCGGGCTCCCACACCGCTCACACCTGGCCCGTCACGCCCCTTCGGGCTTGGCCGAATCCACCCCCGGCCGCGCCTTCTTCCACATCCCGCGCGTGAAGTCGGGGATCTCCTGCGGCGCCCCCTTCGCCTTGATGGACAAGTGACTCAGCGGCACCGGCGACGTCCACGTCGCGGCGTCGTACACGTCGAAGTCCGGTACCAGGCCCGCCCGCAGACACTGCATCAGGCGGAACACCATGATGTAGTCCATGCCGCCGTGGCCGCCCGGCGGATTGGAGTGCTCCTTCCACAGCCAGTGGTCCCAGTCCGCGTACTTGGAGAAGTCGCCCCACGCGTCATTGGTGTGGTCCGGCTCTATATAGATGCGTGCCGGGTAGTCCTCGAACACACCTTTCGTGCCGCCGAGGTTGTTGATCCGCGAGTAGGGGTGGGGCGTGGACACATCGTGTTCGAGCCGGATGACGCGACCCTTCGCCGTCTGGACCAGGCTGATCGTGCGGTCGGACTCGATGTACGTCTCCTTCCAGCTCGGGTCGCCCTTCGGCATGTGGGCCTCGCGGTACTGGGCCAGGCCCAGCGAGGGCGTACCGAAGCTGGAGATGTGCGTGACACGGTCACCGCGGTTGATGTCCATGTAGTTGGCGACCGGGCCGAACCCGTGGTTGGGGTACAGGTCGCCGCGCAGCCGCGTGTGCCACAGGCGTCGCCACGGCCCCTCGTAGTAGTCCGGGTCGAACATCAGGCCGCGCAGGTCGTGGTTGTAGGCGCCCGCCCCGTGCAGCAGGTCGCCGAACTTGCCGGCGTGCGCCATCCGCAGGACCCGCATCTCGTTCCGGCCGTAGCAGCAGTTCTCCAGCTGCATGCAGTGCCGGCGCGTGCGCTCGGAGAGGTCGACCAGCTCCCAGAGCTGGTCGAGCTGGAGGGCGATAGGACACTCCACGCCGACGTGCTTGCCGTTCAGCATCGCCGTCTTCGCCATTTCGAAGTGCCAGTCCCAGGGCGTCGCCGCGTACACGAAGTCGATGTCGCCCCGCTTGCACAGGTTCTCGAAGTCGTGATCGCCCTTGGTGTACGTCGCCGGAGCGGGCTGCCCCGCGGCCGTGACCTTGGCCGCGGCCCTCGCGGTCTTGTCCTTCACCGGGTCGCAGAGCGCGACGACCTGGACGCCCGGGATCGCCAGGAACAGGTCGATCATGCTGCCGCCGCGGTTGCCGAGCCCGATGATGCCGACCCGCACGGCGGAGCGGCCCTCGAAGGGCACGCCGATCATGGTCTCGCCCTGCCGGGCGGGAGCCTCCGCGGCGCTCGCCCCGGACTGCGCGCCCGCCGCCTGCCCATCGGCCGCCTGCGCCGGGCCGCCGCTGAACGCGCCGAGCCCGAGCCCGGCCCCGGCGATGCCCGCCGTCCGCAGAACCGATCTGCGGGACTGCCCGCCGTCCGTGTGCTCGGGGCGCCCGGGGTGCCCTGTGTGCCCGGGATCCGCGTCGGGTGCCGGTGTCGCTCTGTCGTCGTGCATCGGACCTCCATCGAAGGTGGGTGCGTGCGCTGCGAGTAAGCGCTTGCCACCCTGGAGGGGAGTACAGCGAGGCGCAAGGGGCCGAAGTAGTCAGGGAGTTGGACTTTCTTTACGGACTCTTTGGACGCACGTGGGTCGGAACGGTGCCGCCCCGGGTGACCGTCGCCGACTCGCAGGAGAACATGGGAGCCCAGCGCGGCACGGGATCGCCGATGACGGCAACGGCAACGGCAACGACAACGACCACGCGGACTGGGGCGGCGACCTGAAGCTCAGCTGCTCCGCGTGACCCCGGGACGGGTCGCGCGCTCCAGCTCCACGATCACGGAGCGGTAGCTGCGGCCCGTCGCGTGGTCCATGCCCACCTCGCACATCCGGTTCGCCGACAGATGCGCGTCGAAGTGACGGGCGGTCACCTCGGCCGCCTCCTTGCGGGTGGCCGACTCGGTGAGCTCCTTGTGGAGCATGCCCCGGTCGCCCGCGAAGGCGCAGCACCCGGCGTCGTCCGGCACCACCACCTCGTCGGCGCACGCCTCGGCGACCGCCCGCAACTGCCCCACGTCGCCCAGGTGTTCCATCGAGCAGGTCGGGTGAAGGACCGCCGAGCCGACCGTCCGGCGCACGGTGAGACGCGGCAGCAGCTCCTCGGCCGCCCACACGATGGAGTCGACAATGTTCAGCTCCTTGTGCAACTCCCTGTTGTCGTCGGTCAGATAGGGGACGACCTCGTGGGCGATGCCGAGCGTGCACGACGAGGCGTCGACCACCAGGGGCAGTCTGCCGCCCGCGGTCCAGCCCCAGGCCGCCTCCACGATCCGGTTCGCCATCACGGCGTTGCCCTCGTCGTAGCCCTTGGAGTGCCAGATCGTGGCGCAGCAGGTGCCTGCGACATCGTCCGGAATCCATACCGGCCGTCCCGCGCGCGCGGAGACGGCGACCATGGCCGTCGCGAGGGACACGTCCCCAGGGGTGCCGAAAATACGGTTCACACAGGCCGGGTAGTAGACCGCGGCGGCCCCCACGCTCGCGGTGCGCGGCATCTCCCGGGCGGCGGCACCGGGGATCTCCGGCAGCCACTCCGGTACGAGGTCGGGGCGGACGGCCTTGCGGGCGGCCTGGGTCACGGTCGTCAGGAGCCGGTCGCCGATCTTGTCGGCGGCGGCCACGGCGAGCCGCGCCGACGCTTCGACAGCCTTGAAGTTCCTCGCCGTGAACGCGGCCACCTTCTCCTCGCGAGGGGTGTGCCGCGCGTGCCGGAAGTCCTTCATGAAGGCGCCCGTGTCGATCCCGACGGGGCACGCCAGCTTGCAGGTCGAGTCGCCCGCACAGGTGTCCACCGCGTCGTACCCGTACGCCGCGACGAGCCCGTCCTGGACCGGCGAACCCGACGGCTGGCGCATCATCTCGCGGCGCAGCACGATCCGTTGGCGCGGCGTGGTCGTCAGGTCCTCGCTGGGGCACGTCGGCTCACAGAAGCCGCACTCGATGCACGGGTCGGCGATCGGCTCGACCTGGGGGATCGTCTTCAGGCCGCGCAGATGGGCCTGGGGGTCGCGGTCCAGGACGATACGCGGCGCGAGGACGCCGTCAGGGTCGATGACCTGTTTGGTACGCCACATCAACTCCGTGGCCTGCGCGCCCCATTCGAGCTCCAGGAACGGCGCGATGTTGCGTCCGGTGGCGTGCTCGGCCTTGAGCGATCCGTCGAAGCGCTCGACGGTGAGGCGGCAGAAGTCGTCCATGAAGGCCGCGTACCGCTCGACGTCCTGGGGCTTGCCCGCGTCGAAGGCGAGCAGGAAGTGCAGATTGCCGTGCGCGGCATGACCGGCCACGGCCGCGTCGAAGCCGTGCCTGGTCTGGAGTTCGAGGAGCGCCTCGCACGCCTCGGCCAGGCGCGACGGCGGCACCGCGAAGTCCTCGGTGATCAGCGTCGTACCGGACGGGCGCGAACCGCCGACCGCCGTCACGAACGCCTTGCGGGCCTTCCAGTAGCCGCCGATCGTCTTCGGGTCACGCGTGAACTCATTGGTCACCGACGCCACCGGCGCGACCAGTTCGAGCCCTTCAAGGACCTGGGCGGCCGCCGCCTCAAAACGCTCCTGCGCCGCCTCGTCCGGCGCGCGGAACTCGACCAGGAGCGCCGTCGTCGACTTGGGAAGACCTGCCCAGTCGGCGGGCACCCCCTGCACGCTCACCGAGGCCCGCAGCGTGTTGCCGTCCATCACCTCGACGGCGATCGCGCCGGCCTCGTTGAACAGCGGGACCGCCGCTGCCGCCGCCGGCAGGGAGGGGAAGAACAGCAGGGCCGTGGACACCTTCCGGTCGAGCGGCAGGGTGTCGAAGACGACCTCGGAGATGAAGCCGAACGTCCCCTCGGAGCCCACCATCAGACCGCGCAGGATCTCCACGGGAGTCGCGCCGTCCAGGAAGGCGTCCAGGCGGTACCCGTTCGTGTTCTTGATCTCGTACTTGGCGCGGATACGGGCGACCAGCGCCGCGTCCGCCTCGATCTCGCTTTTGATCTCCAACAGGCCCGCGCACAGCGCCGGTTCCGCGTGCGCCAGCAGATCGTCGGCGAGCGGATCGGCCGTGTCCACCACCGTGCCGGACGGCAGCACGAAGGTGAGCGAGGCGACCGTCCGGTACGAGTTCCTGGTGGTGCCCGCCGTCATGCCCGACGCGTTGTTCGCGACGACCCCGCCGATCGTGCAGGCGATGGCGCTCGCCGGGTCGGGGCCGAGCACGCGCCCGTACCGCGCGAGCGTGGCGTTGGCGCGCACGACCGTCGTACCGGGGCCGATCCTGGCCCGCTCGCCCTCCCCGATGACCTCGACGCCCGCCCAGTGCCTGCGGACGTCGACGAGGATGTCCTCGCCCTGCGCCTGCCCGTTCAACGACGTGCCCGCCGCGCGGAACACCACCTCACGGCCCCTGCCGTGGGCGTACGACAGGACGGCCGACACGTCGTCGATGTCCTCGGCGACGACCACGACCTGCGGCACGAAGCGGTAGGGACTCGCGTCCGACGCGTACCGCACGAGGTCCGAGATGCCCGTCAGGACCTTGTCCGCCCCCAGGAGCGCGGTCAGCTCGGAGCGCAGCGGCTCGGGGGTCCCGCCGGCCTGCGCGTCCGGCACCCGGTCGGGCGCCGGGCCTCCCGTGTGCGGTCCGGGGCGCAGCGCTTCCGGCTTCGGCTCCAGCAGGGGCATGACCGGTCCACCCTCTCCTCGGCCGCTGCCGGCCCCGGGCCTAACAGCGGTGCTCGTACGGCGTCTCGAACAGTGCGTTCAGCAGGACGCCCAGCTGGGCGCGCTGGTCGGGGCTCAATGGAGCCAGGATGTCCTCTGCGGCGGTCCGGCGCGCGCTGCGCAGCTCCCGGAGCGCCTTGCGGCCCAGGTCGGTGAGCTCGATGCGGATCACCCGGCGGTTCGTGGGATCGGGCACCCGGCGCACCCGGTCGGCCGCCTCCAGGCCGTCGACCAGGGTCGTGACGGCGCGGGGCACGACCTCCAGGTGCTCGGCGAGGTCGGCCATGCGCGGAGGCGTGTCGTAGTGCGCGAGGGTACGAAGGAGACGGGACTGGGCGGGCGTGATCCCGACCGGCTCCAGATAGCGCTTCTGGATGCGCTGAAGGCGTCGGGTCAGCCGGAGCAGCTGTTCCGCGAGAAGGCCGTCGGCGTCCGGGGTACTCATGGGCGGAACAATATCAGGACCTTGTGCATTGTGAGTATAGGTAACAATGATCTATGCTCCCAGAGTCATACAGTCGTCCCTCGTGGGAGGCTCATGCATAGGAGGCTCATGCATCACGACGCACCCGGCTGGACGCCGTCGCCCTCCGACTCCTCGTCGCCGGAGCCGCGGCAGATGCGCCGCATCCTGGCCCTCTTCCGTCCCTACCGCGCCCGGCTCGCCCTCGTGGGCCTGCTCGTCTGCGCCGCCTCGCTCGTCTCCGTCGCGACGCCCTTCCTGCTCAAGGCGATCCTCGACACCGCCATCCCGCAGGGGCGCACCGGCCTGCTGAGCCTGCTCGCCCTGGGCATGATCGTCAGCGCCGTCGTGACCAGTGTGTTCGGCGTCCTGCAGACCCTGATCTCCACGACCGTCGGCCAGCGCGTCATGCACGACCTGCGCACCGCCGTGTACGGCCGGCTCCAGCGCATGTCGCTCGCCTTCTTCACCAGAACCCGCACGGGCGAGGTCCAGTCCCGCATCGCCAACGACATCGGCGGCATGCAGGCGACGGTCACCTCCACGGCCACGTCCCTGGTCTCGAACCTCACCAGTGTGGTCGCCACCATCGTCGCCATGGTCGCGCTCGACTGGCGGCTCACGGTCGTCTCGCTGCTCCTGCTGCCCATCTTCGTGTGGATCAGCCGCCGCGTCGGCCGCGAGCGCAAGAAGATAGCCACGGAACGCCAGAAGCAGATGGCAGCGATGGCGGCCACGGTCACCGAGTCCCTCTCCGTGAGCGGCATTCTCCTCGGCCGCACCATGGGCCGCGCCGATTCGCTGACCCGGTCCTTCGCGGACGAGTCCGAGCAGCTCGTCGGCCTCGAGGTCCGGTCGAACATGGCGGGCCGGTGGCGCATGGCCGTCATCACGATCGTCATGGCCGCGATGCCCGCCGTCATCTACTGGGTCGCCGGCATCGCCCTCCAGCTCGGCGGTCCCTCCATCTCCATCGGCACCCTGGTCGCGTTCGTCTCGCTCCAGCAGGGCCTGTTCCGGCCCACCGTGAGCCTGCTCTCCACCGGTGTCCAGATCCAGACGTCGCTCGCGCTCTTCCAGCGCATCTTCGAATACCTCGACCTGCCGATCGACATCACCGAGCCGGAGAAGCCGGTCCGCCTCGACGCCATCAAGGGCGAAGTCCGCTTCGAGAACGTCGAGTTCCGGTACGACGACGGCCGCCCGCAGACGCACCCACCAGCCGCCGACGGCAAGGGTGCGGCGATACTCGACGGCATCGACATCACCGTCCCCGCCGGCGGCAGCCTCGCCGTCGTCGGCCCCACCGGCTCCGGCAAGTCCACGCTCAGCTATCTGGTGCCGCGGCTGTACGACGTGACGGGCGGCCGCGTCACGCTCGACGGGGTGGACGTGCGCGACCTGGACTTCGACACCCTCGCCCGCGCGGTCGGCGTGGTCTCCCAGGAGACGTACCTCTTCCATGCCTCGGTCGCGGAGAACCTCCGCTTCGCCAAGCCCGACGCCACCGAGGAAGAACTGCACGCGGCGGCCGGAGCCGCGCAGATCCACGAGCACATCGCCTCCCTGCCCGACGGTTACGACACCGTGGTCGGCGAGCGCGGTCACCGGTTCTCGGGCGGCGAGAAGCAGCGCCTTGCCATCGCCCGCACGATCCTGCGCGACCCGCCGATCCTCATCCTCGACGAGGCGACGAGCGCTCTCGACACCCGCACCGAAGCCGCCGTGCAGGAAGCCATCGACGCGCTGTCCGCCGACCGCACCACGGTGACCATCGCCCACCGGCTCTCGACGATCCGCGGCGCCGACCAGATCGTCGTCCTCGACGGCGGGCAGGTGGCCGAGCGCGGCACCCATGAGGAGCTGCTGGAGCAGGACGGACGCTACGCGGCCCTGGTCCGTAGAGACGCACAACTGGAGCCGGCGGCCCAGGCGTACGGGTGACACCCGAGTGGAGCCCCCGGAATTACGATATGCCGGGTTTGTAACGTTTTGCGGGTTACCGTTCCGCCATGCTGAACGAGACTCCGAGACGGAGCACCATGCGACTGACACGCAGGGGCCGCGCTTCCCTGATCGCGAGTGGAGCCCTCGTGGTGGCGGCGGCCGCCGCCGTCGTGGTGCCGCACCTGCTCAAGGACGGCGGCGACCAGCAGCCCGAAGCACTGACCGTCCCCGAAGGCTGGCGGTCAGGCCAGATCTACGAGGCCGTGGACAAGGCTCTCGGCGTCCCGGCCGGCACCACCAAGAAGGCCGTACCCAAGGCCGGCCTCAAGCTCCCCGGGGACGCCGGCGGCAACCCCGAGGGCTACTTGTTCCCGGCGACGTATCCCCTCAACGACAAGTCGACTCCTGCGTCTCTGCTGTCGTACATGGTCAACACCGCGAACAAGAAGTTCAATGGCAAGCAGGTCACGGCCGGGGCCGATCTGAACACGTTGAACCTCTATCAGACCGTCACCATCGCGAGCATCGTCGAGGCCGAGGCCGCCACCAAGGAGGACATGGGCAAGGTCGCCCGCGTCATCTACAACCGGCTCGACCGCGGCATGCCGCTCCAGATGGACTCGACCATCAACTACGGGCTGAACCGCTCCACGCTCGACACCAGCACCAAGGACACCAAGTCCGAGAACCCGTACAACACCTATGTCCGGATGGGCCTGCCGCCCACTCCGATCGCCAACCCCGGGGCCGCGGCGATGAAGGCGGCCATCAGCCCGCCGCAGGGCGACTGGCTGTACTTCGTGACGGTCAAGCCCGGCGACACCCGCTTCACGGCGGACTTCACCGAACAGCAGAAGAACGTCGCGGAGTTCAACAAGGCGCACGCCACCGCCAAGCCGGCCGCCTGAGCGTGCCTCGCCGGGGGCGTCACACGGAGCGTCACACGGCGACCGGTGTCCCGGAGCGTCATGCGGCGACCGGTGCCCCGGCCAGCAGGCGCCTGATGTCCCGTACGGCCGCCCGCCCCGCGCGGTTCGCCCCGATCGTGCTGGCGGAGGGCCCGTAGCCCACCAGATGGACCCGCGGATCGGCGACGACCCGGGTGTCCTCGGCCTGGATGCCGCCGCCCGGCCCGCGCAGCTTCAGCGGAGCCAGATGGTCGATCGCGGGGCGGAAGCCGGTGGCCCACAGGATGACGTCCGCGTCGACCCGGCGGCCGTCGTCCCACTCCACGCCTGACGGTGTGATCCGGTCGAACATCGGCAGCCGGTCGAGTACGCCGTCGGCGCGGGCCCGCCGGATCGCGTCGTTCACCGGCAGCCCCGTCACCGACACCACGCTCTGCGGGGGCAGCCCCGCGCGGACCCGTTCGTCGACCAGGGCGACGGCGGCACGCCCGCGGTTCTCGTCGAAGGGGCCCTCGTTGTAGACGGGCGGACGACGCGTCACCCAGGTCGTCGCGGCCGCGTACGGCGCGATCTCCATCAGGTGCTGCGTCCCGGAGGCGCCGCCGCCCACCACGATCACCCGCTGCCCGCGGAACGCCTCCGGGCCCGGGTACACCGCCGTGTGGAGCTGACGCCCGCGGAACGTGTCCTGCCCGGGGTAGCGAGGCCAGAACGGCCGGTCCCACGTACCCGTCGCATTGATCAGCGCCCGCGTCGACCACGCCCCCTCGGACGTCTCGACAAGCAGCCGCCCCCCGTCCGCCTCACGCACGGCCCGCACGTCGACGGGCCGCCGTACGCGCAGGTCGAAGGCCTCCTCATACGAGGCGAAGTACGCCGCGATCACCTCCGACGACGGGCGGGAGGGGTCCGCGCCGGTCAGCTCCATGCCCGGCAGCGCGTGCATGCCGTGCACCTTTCCGTACGTCAGCGAGGGCCAGCGGAACTGCCAGGCGCCGCCGGGGTGCGGGGAGTGGTCGAGGACGACGAAGTCCCGCTCCGGCTCGAAGCCGGCCCGGCGCAGGTGATAGGCGCTGGACAGTCCTGCCTGCCCGGCGCCTATGACGACCACGTCGACCTCGCGTACGTCCGCTGTGTCCCGCACCCCGATATCGTTCACGTTTCTACTAACCGCACCGGGGTCCTGGATCTTCCCGCGCCCCCGTGCGCGGGCTCAGAGCCATGGTCAGGACTCGGTCATGGTCAGGACTCGGTCATGGTCAGGACTCCTTGCCGAAGGTGCGGGGCGCGGTCGTCGACGGCGGCAGACCGGCGTTGAACCGGGTGTCCACGAACGACGCGAAGTCGACCTTCCGGGGGATCAGCTTCAGCGCGGTGAAGGTGTCGGCGATCTGCTGCTCGGAGGCGATGGCGGGCTTGTCGACGGCGACGGTGACGCGGGTGCCGTTGGTGCGCTTCACCGCGTCCAGTGCGACGTCGTAGGGCAGCCCGGTGTCCTTCGACCAGACCTTCGCCCACGTCTCCGGGTGCTTGAACACCCACTCCTGGGCGCGCCTCAGCCGCTTGAGGTAGTCGCTGATCG
Source organism: Streptomyces antnestii (assembly GCF_004005495.1). Classification (GTDB taxonomy): domain Bacteria; phylum Actinomycetota; class Actinomycetes; order Streptomycetales; family Streptomycetaceae; genus Streptomyces; species Streptomyces antnestii. The sequence continues at coordinate 126,154 of NZ_RZYA01000007.1, read as the reverse complement.
CGGCGGACTTCTTGGCGTCCTTGAGCGCGGACGGCGCCGCGACCTGGAACCCGAGCCCATTGGTGAGCCCATCCCCGTCGGTGAGCACCCGCCCCTGCTTCCCCCGCAGGACCTGCGAGGTGTACGGGTCCCAGACCGCCCACGCGTCCACCTTGCCGCCGGTGAACGCGGCGAGCGCGTCGGCCGGCTGGAGGTACTTGACCTGGACGTCCTTCAGGGACAGGCCGGCCTTCTTCAGCGACGCGACCAATTGGTAGTGCGCGGACGACCCCTGGGCGACGGCGATGGACCTGCCCTTGAGCTCGTCGACCTTCTTCAGCTTGGAGTTGTTCGGGACGAGGATGGTGTCGCCCTTCGCGGTTCCGTGGGTGGCCGCCACCACGGTGATCTTCGAGTTGGCGCCGGCCGCGAAGACGGGCGGGGTGTTGCCGACGCCGCCGATGTCGACCGCCTTGGCGTTGACGGCCTCCAGGAGCGGGGGACCGGACGTGAAGGTCGACCAGTGGATCTTGTAGTCGAGGCTGTCGAGCTCTCCGGCGGCCCGCAGCACGGCTTCCGAACCGCCCTTCTGGTCACCGACGTCGAGCGTGACGTTCCCCTTGCCGTCGGTCCCGCCCCCGGATCCGCCGCCCGTGGACGTGTCGGCGGAGGAGGTGCCGGAGCAGGCGGCGAGCAGCAGGGCCAGAGGGAGCAGCAGGGCGGGGGCGAGGCGTCGTCGCATGGGAAGTCCGTTCGGAGGAGAGGGGAGAGGGGAGCGGGGAGCGGGATGGGAATCGGGGAAAGGTGATGCTCAGGCGGCAGCGGCAGCGGCAGCGGCAGCGGCAGCGGCAGCGGCGGGGGAGGAGGCGGGGGAGGAAGCGTCGGGCGCCTCGACCCCCAGACGGTGGAGCAACTCGGTGCGCAGCTCGGCGAACCGCGGGTCGGCTATCCCGCGCGGACGCTCCAGATCGATCGCGGTCTCGTACGCGATCACGCCCTCGTCCATCACGAGTACGCGGTCGGCGAGCAGGACGGCCTCCTCGACGTCGTGCGTGACGAGCAGGACGGCGCAGCCGCGGCGCTGCCACAGCTCGTCGACGAGACGCTGCGCCTTGATACGGGTGAGCGCGTCGAGTGCGCCGAACGGCTCGTCGAGCAGGAGCAGATCGGGCTCGCGCACCAGGGCGCGGGCCAGTGAGGCGCGCTGGGCCTCGCCGCCGGACAGGGTCTTGGGCCACGCGTTGGCGCGGTGTTCGAGACCGACCTCGGCCAACGCCCGTTCAGCGAGAGCTCGTTCGGGCCTTCCTGCCAGCCCGAGCAGCACGTTGCGCCACACGCGCTTCCACGGCATGAGACGCGGAGCCTGGAACGCGACGGCTTTGCGGCGCGGCACGAGCACGGTGCCCTCGATGTCGCGGTCGAGCCCGGCGAGGATGCGCAGCAGGGTCGACTTGCCGCAGCCGCTGCGGCCGAGCAGCGCCACGAACTCGCCAGGCCGCACGTCCAGGTCGAGCCGGTCGATGACGGCGCGCCCGTCGAAGGAGCGGGTGAGTCCTGCCACGCGCACGGCCGAACCGGGTGGTGTGGACGGGGACTTGGTGGTGGTCACCGGCCGGTGAACGTCGGTCGCCATTGCAGCAGCAGCCTTTCGAGGGTACGGACGACGAAGTCGGCGAGCAGGCCGAGGAACGCGTAGACGATCAGGCAGACCACGATGACGTCGGTCCGCAGGAAGTCGCGGGCCTGCACCATCAGGAAGCCGATGCCGGCGTCCGCGTTGATCTGCTCGGCGAAGACGAGGGCCAGCCAGGCGATGCCGAGCGAGTACCGCAGTCCGGTCATGGCGCCGGGCAGCGCGCCGGGCAGGACCACATGGCGTACGAGGCCCCAGCGGGACAGGCCGAGGGACTCGCCGGCCTCGATCAACTGGGCGTCCACGCCTCGGATTCCGGCGTACACGTTCAAGTACAGAGGGAACGAGACGCCCAGCGTGATGATGGCGATCTTCGGCGCCTCGCCGATCCCGAACCAGATGATGAACAGCGGGATGAGCCCCACGAACGGCACCGTCCGCAGCATCTGCACGCTCGCGTCGACGAGGTCCTCGCCGACCCGGAACAGGCCTGCGACGAGCGCGAGCCCGGTGCCGACGATGACACCGAACAGCAGCCCGACGGCCACGCGTTGCAACGAGACACCCATGGCGTTCGGCAGTGAACCGTCGGAGACGATGTCCCCGGCGACGCGGGCGATGGTGCCGGGCGACGCGAGCACGTCGGCAGTCAACACCCCTGTGCTGCTGAGTAGTTGCCACAGGGCGAGCAGCAGGACGGGTCCGGAGGTGCGGCGCAGCCAGCGCGGGACGCGCGTACGGCGGGTGGAGGAGGCGACGATCCGTTCGAGCTCGCCGGCAATGGCCGGCTCCGGCAGCTCCGTATCTGTATCCGTGTCCGCCGCAGGGTCAGGGTCAGGGTCAGGCACAGGCGACTTGGCGACGACATCCGGGTCCGGCGGGGCATGACTGATACTCATGGGTGCTCCATGCGGAAGGAAGGCACGAGGGCGCGACGGTGAACGTGCGCGGGTGAAGGGTGAGGGGGTACGCGTCAGCACCCCCGCGTGCGGTCACGCGGGGTCGTGGCAGGGGCGTACAGGGCTACGAGACGTAGCCGGAGGCGCGGAAGACGCGGGAGATACGAGAGAAGGGCGTCAGCAGCCGCGTCGACACGCGGCGGAGGCCACCCGCAGCAGGTCGATGTGACCGCGCGTGGTGAGCAGGACTGAACGCAACATGCCGCAGAAAGTAGCCACCTTGTCGACGTATGGTCAATGCCGTCTCGATGGATGGACGCTCCGTCCCGGCTGGCGGGCGTCGATCGGGCGCGGTGGATGCCCGATGGGCAAGGATGGAGACATGTCCACCCCCTTCACCACGCGCATGCTGCACGTCTCCACCGGCTCCATGGAGCGGGTCGCCGACCTGACCCGCGACTGCGAGACCTTCCTGAGCGAGGTCGCCGCGGGCCGCGACGGCCTGCTCAACATCTTCGTGCCCCACGCGACGGCCGGCGTGGCCGTCATCGAGACGGGCGCGGGCAGCGACGACGACCTCCTGGCCGCCCTCCACTCGCTGCTCCCCGCGGACGACCGCTGGCAACACCGCCATGGCTCACCCGGCCACGGCCGCGACCACGTCCTCCCGGCCCTGGTCCCACCCCACGCCACCCTCCCGGTCATCGGAGGCACCCTGGCCCTGGGCACGTGGCAGTCGGTGTGTCTGGTGGACACGAACAGGGATAATGCCAACCGTCAGGTGCGGTTGACCTTCCTGGGCTGATCGAGCCGAACAAGATCGTCCTGGGTGTGGCCGTCAATTCTCCTTACGCTCCGGCGAAACGGGACGACGCTCAGTGATACCGAGAGCGGTACAGCGAGCCCTCCCGCGACACTGCAGCTGGATGACGCCTACCGGTTTTGCGGTATGGACGGCTCCTCGGTCGACCCCAGTCCCAGCGTCTGCGGCATATGTGCCGAGCGGATTTCGCTCGGTCAAACTCTGATCCGCTGTCGTGGTGTCACCACTGGCTACTGACGCTCGCCACCTTCCCTCGTCCAGGATCACGATGCGAGGACGCGGCCTGCGGCGACGGCTGATGCCACGGTGCCGCCGATGACCACGGCCCAGGCAGCGACGACCGGGACGAGGGTGCTCCAGGTGCGCAGCGCGGGCGAGTTCGTCGCTCGGGAGAGGAATGCGTCACGACCGCGTAGGACCGCGAGGCCGACGCCGGTCAGTGTCAGCGCCATGCCTACGCCGAAAGCCACGACCATCGCGATCGCCGCACCCACCCGGCCGGTCAGCAGTCCGCTGAGAAGGACGAGGAACGCCGAGGGGGAGGGGAGCAGGCCACCGGATGTGCCCAGCAGCAGGATGCCGCGCCAGGTGAGCAGAGATGCGGACGTCGGGATGTCGTGACTGTGCTCGTGGTGGTGATCGTGGCCATGTCCGTGGGCGTGATCGTGGTCGTGTCCGTGGTGGTGGCCGTGGCCCCGGCCGTGCTTTCGGTTGATCAGGTGGCGCCGGAGCAGGGTGATTCCCACGGTCAGCACGACCAGGGCTGCGATCAGCTGCAGCCAGTTCGTGACCGCTCCGACGTCCGGTGCGTGCTGGGCGGCGAGCCACCAGCCCACGGCGAGTACGGCGACGGATGCCGTGTGCATGATGGCCACGATGGCGCCGAGCCAGACCGCGTCCCGTGCCCTCCCTCGACCGCCCACCAGGTACCCGGCCGCGAGCGACTTGCCGTGCCCGGGGGCGCAGGCGTGGAAAGCACCCACCGCTGCGGCGACAAGCAAGGCCAGTGGCAGTACGACTCCGTGGTCCAGCAGTGCCGCAAGGTCGGTGGTCCATATGCCCGACGCCCTCGTGGCTGTGGTGGCGCCCGAGTTGCCTGCTCCGCCGACGGCGACGGCGAGCGTGGGGTCGCTCGACGTGTGCAGGCCGCCGCCGCCCTTATCGGTCACGGAGATCGTGCGATAGGCCTGGTTGATGTCGGTCAGCGCGGTGATGGTCAGGTCGACCGTGTCCACGGCTTCGGGGCAGGTGTAGCGGATCACGGCACCCTTGCTCGACAGGTGCAGGATGTCCACGGTGCCCAGCCGGCACGCACGCCCGTTCTGGCGCACGGTGACATGCGAGCCGAGATAGGCGCCGTCGTCCCCTCCGGACGCCCCGTGCAGGACCGCCAGGTCGTTGCGCTGGGCGGACCAGATGATCTCGACGGTGCGGCCTTCGGCCTTGACCCGGGCGACCGGTGGGGTGCCGAAAGGGTGTGCCTCAGCCGAGCCGGAGGCGCTGAGCAGGGCAAGTGCGGCGGCCAGGCCGGTCAACAGGAGACGGGCGGCGTGGCGGCAGGTCGTGCGGAGGGTGTGCAACGTGGTGGTCCCGTCGGGAGTGGAGCGCCGCGAGTCGCCTCCCTGGCGGGAGGCGACTCGCGGGCGGTTGATCAGTGGTCGTTACCGCGCAGGTGACGGGCGGCCAGTGCGTGGAGTGTGCCGTCGTCGGTGAGGGCGAACACGTAGTCACCGCTGACGGAGAGCGCCGAGGCCACACTGGCGCCGAGGTTGTACTCGGTCAGCAGCTTGCCGGTGGCGCGGTCCAGGACGACGAGGCGGCCGTCGCGGGTACCGGCGTACACCAGGTCCTTGGTGACCAGGGCGTGCGCTGTGGGCGATCCGGGGGCCTCGGTGCATCCCTTGGCGACGTTCCACTTGTTGTCCAGCGGGCTCCTGCCGGGCTGGTAGCCGACCTTGGTCTCCCAGATGGGCTTGGCAGGGTCGGCCGCGCTCGTGTCGTAGGCACGGATGACGCCGTCACGACTGGCGACATAGGCGGTGCTGCCCCAGATCGCGGGGCTGGTCAGCGGGGCGGGGCCGGCCTCGCACGCCCCGGAAGCGCCCCAGCCGCCGCCCAAGGCGGACTTCCACAGCTCCGCACCGGTGCTGAGGTCGTGCCCGCGGACACCGCTGTTCGTCATCGTCACCAGCTGCGGGTTGCCCGTGGCCGGATCGGTCAGGGCCGGGGAGGAGTGGCTGCCGATGTCGCCGCCTGTGTCCTTCACCCACAGCTGGCGGCAGCCGACGAGGTCCATGGCGACGACCGTGTCGCTGGATCCGGTGTGCAGATAGGCGATGTCGGTGCCGGGCCGGCGCACAGCCGTGCTGTGGAACTGGCCCCAGCTCGCCGCGCCGCCGAAGCCACCCAGCAGCTCGCCGGTCTTGGCGTCACGGCACTCGACCTTGCCCCAGTTCTGGTAGACGGCGACGGTGCGCGGTTCGGCGTTCAGACCGAAGACGCTGACCGGACCACCGGCCCGGCCGTACCGGCGCACGCTGTCGCCGTGCTGCTCCTCGTTCTCGATCTTCTGCCAGACGACATGGCCGTCCTCGGCATCCAGAGCGTAGATCCGGCCGACGGCGGTGGTCAGGTAGACCTTGCCGTTGTGGTAGGTCGGCACCGACTCGGCGTCACCGTCCAGGTAGGTGCGCCAGATCTCGCGGCCGGACTTGATGTCGTAGGCCAGCATCATGTGGTTCGGCGAGTCGAACGCCCTGGAGGAGACGATCACCTTTCCGTCCACGACGACCGAACCGTTGAGGTTGAACTGCTCGCCGGTGTTGGCCGCCCATTGCAGGTCGAGCTCGGTGCCCGGGTTGTCGCTGCTGTCGGAGCGGCCCGTCTCGTCGCGGCCCTGACGCAGCCAGTCCTGGCCGGTCTTCGGCGCGGCGATCTTGGCTTCGGGTACCACCGTGAAGGTGTTGGTGACGGTCGGCCACGCCTTGCCCCGCGTGTCGACCGCGGTCATCTCGGCCGTGTAGGTGTCCGGCTGCATGCCGGGAAGGTTGTCGCTGACCCGGGTCCAGGAGGCCCGGGCTGCCGGGCAGGGCTCGGGGGTGCCGGCCGGGGGCGTGTAGCAGTTCTCGACACCGGTCTTGCGGACCTTGGTGCCGAACTCCATCCGGTCCTCGTGCCAGCGGATGCGGCCGCGGGAGTCACGAATGGTCAGCGACGCCGTGGCCGGGGTGCGCCCGGCGTCCTCGGTGTACAGCTCGATCGGGATTCCGGCACTGTTGCCGTGCACACTGCCCTGGGCCGGGCTGACCAGAGCGACCGCGTTGCGGACGTCGAACTGGCGGTGGGTGCCCATGACATAGCCGGTGTCCTCGTTCTGCTTCGTGTTCGGGTCATCGTGGATGCCCTTGAAGTCGAGGATCTTGAAGTCAGGGTGGGAACCGTCGATGCCGTAGGTGCCCTGGTTGTTGATCTCGACCGAGCGGTCGAAGGCGCCACGGCGGTACTCGGCCTGCTGGTTGTGGCCCGCGGCGAACAACCGCACGTCGTACTTGGACAGTTCGTCGATGGTCGGCTGCATGCCGGCGCCGGGCCCCCATACGGTGAACAGGGAACGGTGCGCGAAGACGAGCACCTGCTTGCCGACCGCGTGACGCTCGAGGTCCTGGCGCAGCCACTCCAGCTGCGGCTTCAGGCCGCCGGCATCGTAGTTGTCCTCGAGGACGACGATGTGACGGCCGTTGCGGTCGAAGCTGTACCACTCGGGGCCGAGGTTGCGGCGGTAGTACTCCAGGCTGCCGCCATAGCCCTTCGAAGTCGCGGTGCCGCCGACGTCGTGGTTGCCGACGACCGGGTAGAAGGGCATCCCGAGCTTGCCGTCGACCAGGCCCTTGCGCAGGATGTCGTAGCCGGCCTGGCGGCGGGGCTCTGCCGCGTAGTCGGTCACGGTGTTGTCACCGGTGGTGATGGCCATCGTGGCACGGTCGACCTGGGACATGGTCTCGACCTGACCGGTCCACTGCGGCAGAGTCGAACGCGCCGCGCCGTCCGAGGTGTTGGACACCTCGATGTCAGAGTTCATCACCCACTTCTCGGTGGGATCGGCGGCGTTCTTGTCCTTGACGAGGGCGAAGTCGATGCCGGATCCGCCGTCCTCCGGGACCTTGTGGAAGAACTGCGGGACGTAGTCGTCGCGCAGCGCCGGGGTGTAGCCGTTCGGGGAGGTGACACTGACCAGATCGGTCTCCCGGAGAGTGGGGTCCATCTGCAGGGTGTACGAGCCGTCGGCACCGGTCGTCGTCCAGACAGCGCCGTCCGTGACATCGACACCGGCCATCGGAGCCTCACCCGCGTCGCGCTTGCCGTTGCCGTCGGAGTCCTCGAAGACCGTGCCCCTGACAGTGACCGTGTTCGCGGTCGCTTCCCCGGCGAACGGTGCCGCCGCGGCCAGCTCGGGAGCCAGGAAGGACAACATCACCGCACCCGCGACGGCCAGCCTGATCCGCCCGCGGCCGGCGACCAGCCGGGCGAGTCGGAGCCGCCCGGTGCGGATCTGCCACACCGCGAGGAGCAGCGTGGCGGCCAGCACGATGCCGAGGGCCACCGTCGCCCACGGGAAGACGGGAAGCGCGTGGGCACCTGCCGCGTCGACGACGGGGGTCTGCGCGTTGGCGTTGACCGTGGTGCCGTCGAACTCGACGACGACCTTGACAAGGCCGCCCTGCTGCAGCATCGCGCTCAGGTCGAGCTTGTCGACGTGGCAGCCCCACGCGAGCTCGATCACCACACCACCGGGAACGCCGCCGCTGTCCCCGGCGACCCCGGAACCGGTGGCAGGGCAGCCCGCGCTCAGCAGGTGCGACGCCCAGGCACCTGCCTTCTGAGGTGACACCACGTCACGATGGACGATCAGCCGCCCACTGGTGACGTCGTCCTCGGTCGCGATGACGAGTTCGGCATGCTGCGGTGACACATGCGCCGCAGCGGGCTGTGCACAGAAGCACAGGATCAAGGAGAGCAGCGCAAGCCCGAGACCTGCTGCTCTGCGAAGGAATCTCATAGGCCCGGAAGCTAGCTTGATCGGACACGTTACCGATCAGGACCGAGTGATCGTCATCGAGCGGTCCGCGAGAATTCACGCGAGGCCACAAGGGGCGCCCTGGACCCGCCGGTTCGGCAGCGCCTGCGTCCAGCAGGAGCCAAAAGCCCGCACGCCCGACCTCGTCAAAGGCCTCGCCGCCTGAGGTGTCACGGCGCTCGTCATGGACGCCGTCCCCGCAACTCGCTCTTCACCGGCCAGGGGGGGGCACGGTCCCGGATGTGGAAGGTTGTGCATTTGCTCAAGACGAACCATCGCACTTGTGGCGGATGAACCCGGTGCCGTCGGTGGTGGGCCGAAGCATTCTGGGTGCGGGTCATTCGATCCCCTGGTCCGGTGGGCGTCTGAGGGCGACCGGACCGGAAAAGTCCCCCGATGTGGGCGCGAACGTGCCCACAGTCGTCTGAGCGAGCGGGAGAGTTTCTGGTGAACACGCAGCATGATCACGGGGATGCGGATGTGCTCATCGTAGGTGCCGGCGCCTCGGGTGGGGTGGCGGCCCTGGAGTTGGCCACCCGTGGGTTTCGCGTGGTCTGCCTGGAGCAGGGCGACTGGGCTCTCCCCGATGACTTCACGGGCGGCAAGCCCGCGTGGGAGCTGACCCGCCTCAAGCAGTGGCACCCCAGCCCGAATGTGCGCGGGCGGCAGAGCGACTACCCGGTCGGCACCGAGGAGAGCCCGATCGAGCCGTTGATGTTCAACGGCGTGGGCGGCAGCACCATCCTGTTCTCCGGACACTGGGTCCGGGCACTGCCCTCCGACTTCCGGGTCCGGACCCTCGACGGGGTCGCGGACGACTGGCCGTTCACCTACGAGGACCTGCGGCCGTTCTACGACGAGGTCACCCACCACATCGGCGCGTCCGGACTCGACGGCGACCCGGCGTACCCGGACCCGCACACGTTCCCGCTGCCGCCGCTGCCGATCGGCAAGTACGGCCTCGCCGCGGCGAAGGGCATGGACAAGCTCGGCTGGCATTGGTGGCCCGCCCCGAACGCCATCGCGTCGCGCAAGTTCAAGAACCGGCCCGCGTGCCAGCGGTACGGCGCCTGCGAGTCGGGATGTCCGACCGGAGCGAAGGCGAGCACCGACTTCACGCACTGGCGCGACGCGATCGCCGCCGGCGCCGTGCTGGTGACCGGGGCCCGGGTGCGACAGCTCACGGTCGACAACCGGGGCCTGGTGACCGGCGCCGAGTACGTCGACCGCGATGGAGTCGTGCGCCACCAGACCGCCGGCGTGACCGTGCTGGCCGCCAACGGGATAGGCACACCACGGCTGTTGCTCAACTCGGCCTCCGAGCAGTTCCCCGACGGTCTGGGGAACTCCTCGGGCCTGGTCGGCAAGCGGCTCATGGTGCATCCCTACGCCTCGGTGTACGGGACGTACGAGGACGAACTGGAGACCTGGCTCGGCCCTTCCGGGCAGGCACTGCAGTCGATGCAGTTCTACGAGACCGACACGAGCCGCGGGTTCGTGCGCGGCGCGAAATGGAACCTGATGCCGACCGGCGGCCCGCTCACCCACACCTTGTGGGAGCCGGGCGACGATTGGCGCGCAGGCTTCGGTCCTGCCTTCCACACCCGGCTGCGCACGACCTTCGGCCGGTACACCGAGTGGGGGATCACCACCGAGGACCTGCCCGAGGACCACAACGAGGTCGTACTCGACCCGGACGTCACGGACTCCGACGGTCTCCCGGTGCCCAGGATGCGCTACACCATCAGCGAGAACACCGACCGCATGCTCAAGTTCCACGTCGAGCGGGCGGCCGAGGCCCACCGGGCCGCGGGCGCGACCTCGGTGCTCACCGTCCCCGTCGTCCGGGACAGCGGCTGGCACCTCCTGGGCACCGCGCGCATGGGCACCGACCCCGCCACCTCCGTCGTCGACGAGTACGGCCGCGCGCACGACGTGCCGAACCTCTTCGTCATCGACGGGAGCGTCTTCGTCACCTCGACCGGCGTCAACCCGACCGCGACCATCATGGCCGTCGCGCTGCGGGCGATGCGCCACCTTGCCGACCACCGCCGCAACCAGCCCGCCGCCGACTGAGGACCCCAAGGACCCCGTGATGCTCGATGCCGATCAGCGGCGTACCTTCGCCGCACTCGCCGACGTACTGATTCCCGCGTCCGGTCCGATGCCCTCGGCCACCGCCGCAGGTGTGCCCGATGCGCTGCTCGACCAAGCGCTCGGCTACCGGCCGGACCTGGCCGAACTGTTTGCCGAGGCGGTCGCCCGATGCACGGGCAAGGACCCGGAAGCCGCTCTGGACACGCTCGCCGCGCAGCAGCCCGAGCAGTTCCAGGCCCTCACCCTGCTGACCGCCGGCGCCTATTTCCTGAGCCCCCGGACAAAGGCCGCGCTCGCCTACGACCCTCCGCCGCGCTCCGCTCTCGACGATGTCGACTCCTACATCGACATGCTGTCCACCGTCGTCGATCGCGGTTTCGCGATCCGTTGAGCTCGCGGCCCGAACGAAGGACTTCAAGATGATGGATGCGCAAAAGCATGTCCCGCATGTCCCAGTGGCTCACCTGGAAGGCGACCTCGCGCAAGTCGGCGCGAATACAGCGGTGTTGACGCACTTCGTCGACGGCGCCGGCGGGGAGGGCACCGGGACGGAGACGCAACCGGTGTTCAATCCCGCGACGGGACAGCCGATCGCCCAGGCCCGGTGCGGCACGCCGGCCGATGTCGACACGGCGGTGGCTGCCGCGAAGGCGGCGTTGCCCGGCTGGCGGCAGCGGACGCCGAAGGACCGAGCCGACGTGCTGCTCAGGGCCGCGGCCGTGCTGGAAGCCAACGCCGAGAACCTGGCGCACCTGGAGTCGGTCAACACCGGCAAGCCGATGCCGCTGGCCCGTGACGATGTCGCCGGGACGATCGACACCCTCCGGTTCATGGCGGGTGCGGTCCGCGCGCAGCTGAGTCTGAGCGCCGGGGAGTACGTGTCCGGCCGCACGTCGATGATCGTGCGGGAGCCGGTCGGGGTGGTGGGCGCCATCACCCCGTGGAACTACCCTCTGCTCACGGCGGCCTGGAAGATCGCGCCGATCCTGGCGGCCGGCAACACGTGCGTACTGAAGCCCTCGGAGCAGACACCGCTGACAGCCCTGCGCATGGCCGAACTCCTTGCCGACGTGCTGCCCGCAGGGGTGCTCAACGTCGTCACCGGTACCGGACCGGTGGTCGGCGAGGCGCTCGCGACGCACCCGGACGTGGCCCTGGTCTCGGTGACGGGCAGCGTGCGGAGCGGACAGGCGGTAGCCGGCGCGGCCGCGACCACGCTCAAGCGCGTACACCTTGAACTCGGCGGCAAGGCACCGGTGTTGGTGTTCGCGGACGCCGACCTCGACGCTGTCGCGGAAGGAATCCGGTTCGCCGGCTTCGGCAACTCGGGCCAGGACTGCGGCGCGGCCTGCCGGATCCTCGTGGAGCGGTCCGTGCACGACGAGTTGGTGAAGCGTCTCGTGTCCCGGGTGGAGTCGCTGGCCGTGGGCGACCCGGCGGCCGGGGACCACATCGAGATGGGGCCGGTCGTCTCGCAGGCCCACCGCGACAGTGTGCTCAGCTTCCTCGACCGTGCCATCGCGGAAGGAGCGCGGGCGGTGACGGGCGGGAAGGCCCCGGAAGGCGACGGCTACTTCGTGCTCCCGACGGTCCTCGTGGACCTCCCGGACGGTGCCGAGGCCACGCGTGAGGAGATCTTCGGGCCCGTGGTCACGGTGGAGACCTTCACCGACGAGGACGCCGCGGTCGAAGCGGCCAACAGCACCGCCTACGGCCTTTCCGCCTCGGTATGGACCGAGGACGCCCGGCGCGCCGCCGACCTGCCCGGACGGCTGGACTTCGGCACCGTGTGGGTCAACGACCATCTCGCGTTCGCCACGGAAATGCCGTGGGGCGGGTTCAAGTCCTCCGGCTACGGCCGCGACCTGTCGGCGTACGCGCTGGACGACTACTCGCGCACCAAGCACGTCATGTTCAACCGTGTTCGGCCCGCGGACGCTGACGGGAGCGGGCAGTCATGAGTGAACAACCCGCCGGGCGGCGCGAGTCCGCCGCCGGCGTCGAGTCGGCCACGATCCAGCCGATCCCGCCCGACGAGCGGCACGGCACGAACCGGGACATGTTCACGATCTGGTTCGGCACGAACATCATGATCCTTTCCGTCGTCACCGGAGGACTCGCCACCACCCTGTTCGGCCAGCCCGCTTGGTCGGCCGCGCTGGGGATCGTCGTCGGGAACCTCTTCGGCGCGGTCTTCATGGCGCTGCACTCCGCGCAGGGTCCGCGGCTCGGGGTCCCTCAAATGGTGCAGACCAAGGGGCAGTTCGGCTCCTGGGGTGCGCTGCTGATCGTCCTGATCGTGGTCGTCATGTACCTCGGGTTCTTCATCTCGATCCTCGTCTTCGGAGGACAGTCGCTGGCGTCCGTGATCCCGCACCTGAGCAGCAAGGCCGGCATCGTGCTGCTCGCGGCGGCCAGCATCGCGGCCACGATCTGGGGCTACAGCCTGATCCACGCCTACGCCCGGATCATGACGTACGCCTCGGGCGCCGTCCTGCTGCTGGCGTTCGTCTGGGCGTTCGTCGTCCACCCGGTGCCGCACACCTTCTTCAGTACCGGTGAAGCCACCCTCTCCGGATTCATGAGCACCGTGTCGGTGGCCGCGGTCTGGCAGATCGCCTACGCGCCGTACGTCTCGGACTACTCCCGCTACATGCCGGCCAAGACCGGCTCGAAGCCCGCGTTCTGGATGAGCTACTGGGGCACCAGCATCGGCTCGATCCTGCCCATGTTCCTGGGCGCGGGCATCGGCCTTCTCCTGCCCGGCGCGGACCCCATCGCCGCCCTGACCCAGGCGACCGCGGGGATCAGCCTGCTGGTCGTGGCTGTGTTCAGCATCGGGGTCGCCGCGACGAACGCGATGAACCTGTACTGCGGCACCCTCTGCACGATCACCATCGTGCAGACCTGCCTGCCGCGCTTCACGGCTCGCGGCCGCGAGCGTGCGCTCGTCGCGGCCGGACTGTGCACGCTCGCGCTCGCCGTGGCCCTCACCTCAGGGAGCGGCTTCGTCGCCACTTACAACAACTTCCTCACCCTGCTGCTCGGCTCCCTGGTCCCGTGGACGGCGGTCAACCTGGTCGACTTCTACCTGGTGCGCCATGGTGACTACGCCGTCGAGGATTTCTTCGAGCGTGACGGCGGTCGCTACGGCCGGGTGAACTGGCCCGCGGTGCTCTGCTACCTGGTCGGTGTCGTGGTGCAGATCCCGTTCATGATCATCGGAACCGCCTACACCGGCCCGATCGCCAAGGCGCTCGGCAACACCGACATCTCCTTCATCGCCGGCCTGGTCGTCGTCTCGCCGCTGTACTACTTCACGGCGAGGGCGGTTGCCGGGCTGCGGACGGCCGTGGCTGTCGAGGAGGTCCCCGTGCTCGCCCAGGGCGAGACCGGAGCCTGAGCACATCGGCGGGCCGGGCACCTGGCCCGGCTCCCCGTCGCAGCTTGCCCCCCATCTTGATCGGAGTCACCCCATGAGCGACCACAAGCCGATCGGTGCCCTCGAAGCCACCGTGGTCCCGCGCTTCGCCGGTCTCGGCACCTTCGCCCGGATCCCGTCCATCGAGGCCGTGCCCGACTACGACGTTGCGGTGCTCGGCGTGCCCTTCGACGGCGGTACGTCGTACCGGCCGGGCGCACGGTTCGGGCCGATGGGCATCCGGCAGGCGTCCCGGCACCTGCGGCCGCGGTTCCACGTCGAGCTCGACACGGCGCCGCTGGAGACGGTCCAGGTCGTCGACGCCGGTGACGTGCCGTGCACCCCGTACTCCATCGACGACGCGATGGGCCAGATCGAAGGATTCGCCCGCGAGGTCGTCGGCCGGCGTGACCGGCGCATCGTGACGCTCGGCGGCGACCACACCGTCGCCCTGCCGATGCTGCGCGCGGCACGCGACAAGCACGGCCCGATTGCGCTGATCCACTTCGACGCCCACCTCGACACGTGGGACACCTACTTCAAGGCTCCGGTCACCCACGGCACCGTGTTCCGCCGCGCGTTCGAGGAGGGCCTGCTCGCCGAGGACAAGTCGATCCACGTCGGCATCCGCGGTCCCATCTACGACCGGCTCGACCTCACCGACGACGCGTCGTTCGGCTTCAGGGTCATCCGGGCCGGCGATCTCGACGTCCTTGGCATCGACGGAGCCGTCGATGTCGTGCGCCGCCGGGTCGGTGACGCCCCGGTCTACCTCTCGATCGACATCGACGTGCTCGACCCCGCGTTCGCGCCCGGCACGGGCACGCCGGAGATGGGCGGGTTCACCAGCCGCGAGCTGCTGCATCTGCTGCGTCGGCTCGACGGTCTCAACCTCATCGGGGGCGACGTCGTCGAGACCGCACCGGCGTACGACCACGCCGAGATCACCTGTGTTGCGGCCGCCACGGTGGCCTTCGACCTCATCACCCTGATGAGCAAGACGGATGTGCGCACTCCTGACCGCCCGGCTCCCGCCACGGCCTGACGTCGCGGCGCAGTGCCGGTGGCACACGCTGTGAATCACCCTTCTTGGCCCTTGTACCGGTGTCCCCAGCGTCTGGGGAGGGCACGTGGCAGGCCGGTCGGCGAACGTGACTGAACACTGACCGCGCCTGCTCCTTCTGTACGAGCAGGTGATATCGACCGCTGTGTCGACTATCGTCCGACGATGATCACTGTCGCGGAACTGCTGGAGATGCCGCACCTGCGGCTTCGCCTCCTGTCCGGCCGGGACGGGCTGGAACGGGAGGTCAGCTGGACGCACACGTGCGACCTGCCCGAGCCGTGGCAGTGGCTGACCGGCGGAGAGCTGCTGCTGACCAACGGCATGTCGTTCCCGAAGGCGGCTCGCGAGCAGGAGGAGCTGGTGAGCCGCCTCGTGGACGCCGGCGCCAGTGCCCTGGCGATCGGCGAGCAGATGTACTGCCCGCCGCTTACCGCGCGGTTCACCAGGGCCAGCGATGCGCTCGCCCTCCCGGTGCTCTCGGTGGAGTACCCCATGCCGTTCGTCGCGATCTCACGCGAGGTGGCGGCGGCCAACCTGCCGCAGCAGTCGGACCGGCTGATGCGCACCGAGCGGATCTACCACGCCCTGCAGCGCTCGGTCACCGAGAAGCGGCAGCCGACCCAGCTGGCCACCGCGTTGTCGCAGCTGCTGGGCTGTGAACTGCACGTGTGCCACCGGGAGTCGGCCGAACCGTGGTTCCCCGGCAGCCCTGAACCCGACGCGGGACTGCGCGAGGCCCTGTCGCGCGCCGAACCCGGATCCCGACAGGTCAGCGCCGGCGCGTTCGTCACGCGCATGAGCGACGGCCGGGAACTGCGACTCGTGGACATACCCACGCAGGCAAGTGCCGTGCTCGCCCTGGTGTGTGACGGGCGGAACGTGCTCGACGCCGTCCTCATGCAGCACGCCGCGACCGTGATCGCCCTGGAGATGTCCCAAGCGCTGGTGGACCTGGAGCACCGCCGCCGCCAGGGTGCCGAGTTCCTGGCCCGGCTCATGGACGGCAGCGCCGAACCCAGGAGCGCACACAGCCGGCTCCGCGAGGCCGGGATCGACCCGACCTCCGCGATCCTGTACGCCGTCTCCTCCGACGACAGCGCCCGGCTGCGTGAGCTGCACGTCGACCTGTGGCGCAACGGAGTTCCGCATCTGGTCGTGCACCGCTCCGGTGCTCTCTACCTGCTGGCGCCGGACGAGGAGAGAGTGCTGCGCGTCATCCGCTCGAACATCGGTCCCTCCGCATCGGTGGGACTGAGCGCCGCGATCAAGACCGTGGAGCGCATCCCCGAGGCGGCACGGGAAGCACACTGGGCGAGCCGGTCGGCCGAGCGCATCGGGAAACGTACCTTCCGGTACGGGGAGGCGACGCCGTTCATCGGCGTCGCCAGCATCGAAGACGCGATCGCACTCGTCGACCGACTGCTCGGGCGCCTCCTGGAGTACGAGTCCAGCCACCGAGGCGAGCTCCTGCCCACCCTCGAGAGCTTCTTCGACAATCAGCGCTCCTGGCAGAAGACGGCGGACGCCTTGCATGTGCATCGGCAGACAGTGCTCTACCGCATCCGCAAGGTCGAAGACATCACCGGGCTCAGCCTCGACCGCACGCGGGACATCGCCGAGCTATGGCTGGCCCTGCAAGCACGTTCGATGCTGCCGAGCGCCGCTGAGCCGAACGTATAGCAGGGCGCGCCTGCCCCTCCAAGAGCTGACAGGGCGCCTGCTCACCGGTACCGCAAACCACCGTTCGCGACAAGGGTGTTGACGATGGAGGTGCCGGTGCGGGCCAGGCCGGGCGGGACGCGGCGGGCGAGCGCTGTGCACCGGCCGGGCAGCAGCAGATGGCCGATGACCGTCTCCAGCTTGTCCCAGCCGATCCGGCCGTACCAGGACTGCTCACCAGAGCGTGACGTGGAGGCTCGGCGGGCCTGCCTCGCACCTCCCCTGTCGTTGTAGCCGTGGATGACGCTTACCGGGCCACGTGCACCGTGCCCGCGTATCGCCGGGCGAAGCCCGTGTCACTGTCGGCGGTGACGGTGACGTCGTACCGCCCGTCGTCCGTGGGCCACGGCACGGTGACCTGCTCGCGCGGGCCGACCAGCCTCGTGCGCGCTGTGCCGCCGAAGCTGTTAGGGGTGAGGGTGAACGACACGGCGGTTCCGCCGTCATTGCCAAGCAGCAACTCGACCGACACGTTGCCCGGCTCGCTGCTCCCCAGGACCGCCGCCACCCGAGGGACGGCGGTCTCGTCCTGGTCGCCCCCCGCGAGCGTTCCCGCGAAGCGGTGGACGAAGCCGTCGGCGCCGTGGACCGTGAAGTCGTAGCGGCCGGCAGTGCGTACCGCGTCCCACACGTAGGTGGCGGTGCTGTGCGGCGCGACGGTGAACGGTGTGCCGGCGAACGGCCGGGCGATGTTCGGGAACACGGTGAAGTGGAAGGCCGCCGCTCCCTCGTTGGCGAGAGTGCAGATGACCTTGCCGGTGGTGCGGTCCACGGTGACGTCGGCCCAGGGGCGGTACGGCAGCGGCCGGTGCGGTCGCATGCCCCCCGGCTCCTGGGTGGGCATGACCTGTGCGCCCGGCGCCGGGAGCTCCACCGCCGGCAGGTCCGTCGCCGCGTCGGCCTGTTCCATCAGTGCGCGGGTGTCCGGCAGTTCGGGGACCGAGAAGTCGGGCCGGGTGAAGTCGAAGCAGCTCGTGAGGTCACCGCACACGGACCTGCGCCACTCCGAGATGTTGGGCTCTTGTACCCCGGTGACGACCTCCAGGAAGCGCAGTACGGAAGTGTGGTCGAAAACCTGGGAGTTGACCCAGCCGCCTCGCGACCACGGCGATATCACCCACATCGGGACGCGGTTGCCCAGGCCGATCGGCTGCCCGTCGACGAACTCGTCAGGGGTTCCCACGGGCGGGAAGGGCGGCACCACGTGGTCGAAGTAGCCGTCGTTCTCGTCGTACATCACGAGGAACGCCGTGTGCCGCCACACCTCGGGGTTCGAAAACACCGACTGGAGCGCGGTGTTGACCCAGTGCGCCCCGTAGGCGGGGCTGGCGGTCGGATGCTCGCAGTACAGGTACGGCGAGACCAGCCAGGACACCGTGGGGAGCGTGCCGTCCTTGCAGTGCGCGTCGAAGGCCGACAGGTCCCACTTCGTCATCGCGTCGATGTAGCGCGGGTCGTCGTGGTCGAGGGCGTGGAACTGCTTGAAGTATTCGAGGGCGTTGTCCTCGTAGTTGCCGTCGCGCTCGTCCAGGCCGGGCGTGTGGTAGATCCGCCAGGACACGTCGGCGGCCGACAGGCGCTCCGCGTAGGTGGTCCAGTCGCAGACCGGGCTTTCGGGCAGTGGGGTGTTGTCGATCCACGGGCCCGTCGTGCCGTCGCGGCCCGGGCCGACCGTTCCGGTCCACAGGTAGAGGCGGTTGGGGCTGGTGGGGCCGGCCAGTGAGCAGAAGTACGCGTCGCAGAGCGTGAAGCTGTCCGCCAGCGCGTACTGGTAGGGGATGTCCTCACGGGTGAAGTAGCCCATGCTCTGCTCGCCCTTGGCGGACGTCCAGCGGTTCATCGCGCCGTTGTTGATGGCCTCGTGACCGCTCTCCCAGTCGTGCGGCAGGCCGTCCGCGTTCTGCGCGTCGAACTTCGTCGAGTCCATGCGGTACGGCAGCAGGACACCACCGTCGGGCCGGGCCGGGGCGGGCTGACGGAAGACGCTGTCACCGTTCGGGAACGTCAGCGCCTGGCGGTCGTCGAACCCGCGCACGCCGTTCAACGTGCCGAAGTAGTGGTCGAAACTGCGGTTCTCCTGCATCAGGATCACGACGTGGCGGATGTCGTCCATGGGGTCAGTTCCTTTCCGTTGACGCGACTGGCACGGCTGAGACGACGAGGGAGCTGAGCAGGGTCAGGTCCGCGTTCTCCAGGGAGTCGAGGACCGTCCGGTTGGGCGCGGGCTCGATCGGTACGGTGGAGGGCACGGCGAGGACCGCGCACCCGGCTGCCTCCGCCGAGGCGACACCCGTCGGCGTGTCCTCGACGACCACGCACGCGTGCGGTTCGACGCCCAGTTCGGCGGCCGCGGCAAGGTAAGGGTCGGGCGCCGGCTTCGTACGGGCGGTGTCCTCGACCGCGACGGTCAGCGCGAACCGGTCGTGGCCCAGCGCCTTGCGTACGAGGTCGACGACGTGGCGCGGCGAAGCGGAGACGATCGCCGTCGGCACACCGGCCAGGGCCAGTTCGTCCAGGAGCCGCACCGCGCCCGGTCGCGGGACGATCTCACGGGCGACGCGGGCGGTGAAGACGGCATCCAGCTCGGCGGCCAGCGAGTCGACGTCGAGGTCGGAGGCAGAGGGGCCGGCGGTGCGGTGCAGGTGGGCGGCGGTGTGCGCGGACGCGCGGCCCAGCACATGAGGCATGTCCGCGTCGGTCAGGGGCCGTCCGATCCCGTCGGCGACCTGTTCCGCCGCGGCCCACCACAGGCGTTCGGTGTCGACGAGTGTGCCGTCCATGTCGAAGAGGACAGCGGCGGGGAGGTGGTGGGGTGTTGTGGCGAGGTGAGAGGTCAAGGTGAGGTTCTCCGGTGTGGGGTGGTGGTGCGTTCCGAGACGGTGGCGTCGTCTCATCGGGCGTCCACGAGGACGGGGCGGTCGGGCAGCGTCAGCGTCACTGCCGCACCGACCGGGAGCGTGGCCATGGCGTGGGTCGGCACATCGGCCGTCACCTCGGCGCCGTCGGCAAGGCGCACGGCCAGCCGCGTCGTCGCGCCCAGGAAGGACGCCCCCACGATCCGGGACGTACCTTCCTCGTCCGCGGCGACCTCGACCGCCTCCGGCCGTACCAGTACATCGACTGCATCGACGTCCGCAGTACCGTCGGCGTCCGGCAGCCGCCCGTCGACCGGCAGCGTGCGGCCCAGCACCTGCACGGTCCCGTCGTCCGGCCCGGGGCGGGCCGGTATCCGGCTCATCACGCCCACGAACTCCGCGACGAACGCGGTCGACGGGCGCGCGTACAGCTCCGCGGGGGGTGCGCACTGCTCCAGCTTCCCGGCCCGCATCACTGCGACCCGGTCCGCCATGGAGAGCGCCTCCTCCTGATCGTGCGTCACGAAGAAGGTGGTGATGCCGAGTTGCTTCTGGAGGCGCCTGATCTCCTCACGGAGCGTCAGACGCACCTTTGCGTCGAGCGCGGACAGCGGCTCGTCGAGCAGCAGCACGCGTGGCCGCAGCGCCAGGGCCCGCGCCAGGGCGATCCGCTGCTGCTGGCCTCCGGACAGCTGATGCGGATAGCGGCCGGCGTGCTGCGGCAGCCCGACAAGATCCAGGAGTTCGGCGGCGCGAGCACGCCGCTCGGCCTTGCCGATGCCGCTCATCCGCAGCCCGAAGGCGACGTTGTCGAGGGCAGTCAGGTGCGGAAAGAGGCTGTAGGACTGGAACACCATGCCCGCGTCGCGGCGGTGCGCGGGGACTGCCGTGATGTCCTCGCCGTCCACGAGCACCGTGCCCGCGTCGGGCCGCTCGAATCCGGCGAGGGTCCGCAGTGCGGTGGTCTTGCCGCAGCCGGACGGTCCGAGCAGGGCCACGAGTTCGCCCGGCTCGACCGTCAGGTCCAGGCCGTCGAGGGCCGTCGTGGCGCCGAAGGAGCGGCGAAGCCCGCGGAACTCGACGGTGGCACCGGTCCGCGTCCGGTCGCTGGTTTCGGGTTCGACGATCTGAAGGGTCATGAGGTCTCCTTGGGACGGCGGGTGCGTCCGGCTGTGGCGATGACCAGCAGCAGCACCCAGGTGAAGAGCAGGCCCATCACCGACACCGCCACCGACATCTGGGCCTGCGAGCCGCTGATGGCGAGGATCCACACGGCGAACGGGCGGTAGCCGAGGATCGCGGCGACGGTGTACTCGCCGAGCACCAGCGCCAGAGTCAGGAACGCTGTGTTGAGCAGAGCCCCGCGCAGGTTGGGAAGAACCACCTGCCAGAGGGTGCGCGGCCAGGACGCCCGGCAGGCCCGGGCGGCTTCGACGAGCACCCGCAGATCGATGGCCGCGAGCCCGGTGTCGAGCATGCGGTACGCCAGCGGCAGCGCCATCAGCGTGTACGCGAGCACCAGGACGACGGGGAAGTTCGGGTCCTGGAGCGCGACCAGGACGTGGAAGATCGGCGTGCCGGCGAAATGGTCCGGTCCCCAGCGCAGCACCGCGCTGATTCCGGCGACCAGGGCGACGGCGGGTACGACGAGCGGCAGCAGGCACACGATCTCGACGAGTGTGCGCAGGCCCGGTGCGGCCAGCCGTACCGTGACCAGCGCGGGCACCAGCAGGCCGAGAACGAGCGCGATGGTGGCGGCGGCGAGTTTCAGGGTCAGCGTCAGGCTGTCGGTGAAGCCGTCGGCGCCGATGACGCCGGTGTAGGCATCGAAGCTGACGCTCCGGCCCGGTACGCCGGCGCCGATGCTGAAGGCGACGGCGCAGGCGAGCGGGACGAGGAAGTAGGCACCGGCGAGCAACAGCACGGCGGCGCGGCCGAATCGGAACGGGAATCGGAACGTACTCAGGCGAGCCATCGCACGCTCCTTCGCTGCAGCGGCAGTTGAACGGCCATGACGAGCCCCGCGACCAGCACCATGTCGACACCGAGCGCGAGCGCCACGTTGCCCTGGCCGATCAGGACGTCGCCGGACAGCGCGTCCGCGATCTGCATGGTGACCAGCGGCACCGAGCTGCCGACCATCGCGGCGGCGGTCGCGTACGCGCTGAACGCGGTGCCGAACAGCAGCACGTAGCCGCCGAGCAGCGAGGGCGTGAGGATGGGCAGCGCGACATGTGCCCAGTACCGGAAGGTGTTCGCGCGGTTGTTGTGGGCGGCTTCCCGCCACTGCCGCCGAAGCCCCTCCAGGGCAGGGGTGAGCGAGAGGACCATGAGTGGAACCAGGAAGTACAGGTAGACCAGGGTCAGGCCCCAGAAGCTGTACAGGTCCCAGCCGTGGCCGAGCAGGTGGAAGTGGGTCGTCAGCACGCCGGCGTTGCCGAGCGTCGCCACGAACGCGAACGCGAGCGGCACACCGCCGAAGTTCGCCAGGACACCGGAGCCCGCCAGGACCGCCTCGCGCAGGACGCGGAACCGTGAGGTCACCACGACGTGGGCGAGCGGCAGGGCGACGACGGTGGCGATCAGCGCGGAGAGGGCGGAGAGCCTGACGCTGCCGGTCAGCGCGGTCAGGTAGGCGCCGTGCAGCGAAGCGGTCATGTTCGCTCCGGTGAGGCGGGCTCCGCCCGGCACGGTCTCGGGCGTCGTGAACGCGCCGTACACCATCATGCCGAGCACAAGGCCGAACACCACGGCGGCGAAGACGAGAAGCGGCGCGGCACCGAGCCACCGCGTCATGCGGGAAAGGCCCCGCCGGCCGGCCCGGGGGCCGGTCCCGCGGCCCGCGGAGCGCGCTTTGCGCTCACCGCGGGCCGCTGTCTGGAGGACACTCATCCGGTGACCGCCTGGGACCAGCCCTGGGCGACGGCCTGCTTGGCCTTGCCGATCTGAGCCTCGGTCGGGAAGGAGACCGTGGCGTTGCCGGGGACCTTCGGGAGCTTGGCGGCGAAGGTCGCGTCGAGCGTTCCGGCCTTCTGCATCGAGGGCATCAGCGCAGGGCGGGCGTAGCCCTTGAGCCACAGGTTCTGGCCCTCGCTGCTGTACAGGAACTCCTGCCACAGGCGGGCCGCGGCCGGGTGCGGCGCCCACTTCACGACGGCCTGCGAGTAGTACTGGGCGTACAGGCCGTCGGCCGGGACGCTGACCTTCCAGTCGACGCCCTTGGCGCGGAGCTGGTCCGCGTACCCGGCGTTGAGGAAGTCCCAGGTGATGCTGATCGGCGTCTCGCCCTTCTGAATGGTCGCGGCGCTCGACTCGACGGGGTTGAAGTTGCCGGACTTCTTCAGGCGGCCGAAGAAGTCCAGGCCGGGCTTGACGTCGTCGAAGGAGCCCTTGTTGGCGAGTGCCGCGGCGTACACGGCACCGAAGGCCGAGGCGGACTTCGCCGGGTTGCCGGTCAGGGCGACCTGGCCCTTGTACTGCGGGTCGAGCAGGTCACCGAAGGTCTCCGGGCACTTCTTCACCCGCGCCGCGTCACAGCCGATGGAGACGTAGCCGCCGAAGTCGTTGTACCAGCGGGCCTGAGCGTCCTTCTGCGTCTTCGGTATCTGGTCGAACGCGCTGACCCGGTACGGCGCCAGCAGGTTCTGCTGGGCCGCGCTGATGGCGAAGGCGCTGCCCACGTCGATGACGTCCGGAGACCGCTCCTGGCCCTTGCGGGAGGTCACCGCGGTGATCTCGTCCTGGCTGGAGCCGTCGGGGTTCTCGACGTCGACCTTGATCCCGTACTTCTTCTCGAAGGTGTCGATGATCTCGCCGTAGTTCGCCCAGTCACGGGGAAGGGCAATGGCGTTCAACTTGCCCTCCTTCTTTGCGGCCGCGACGAGGGCGTCCATGCCGCCGAGGTCCTTCGCCGAGGTCGCGGTTGCGGCTTTCCCGCCGCTGCCGCTTACATCATTTGTGCTGGTCAAACTGCATGCGCTGAGCCCAATCGCGGCCAGGACGACAGAGCAGACGAGGCCCGCGGAGCGGACGTGGCGCAGTCTCACAGGGTTCTCCTGAGGGATCAAAGTTGGCTGTACAACTTGAAGCAACGTGATGCATTACCTCGGAGAGCGGTGACCGGAAGGTGAACTCCGGTGCACGTGTCGACGGCCTTCGCAGGAAGAGGGTGTGCGTCGGCGGACGTCGGCCACCGGGCCGGTCAGCCAGGGGTGGCGAGCGGATAGGGTCACGTCAGAGCGGCGACGGGCGGCTCAGGGAGAAGGAGAGCGACATGGCAGGCGCGGGGGCTGCGGGCGGCGCGGGCGGCAGGGCGGCCGGGGCCCGATACCGGCGGCTGGCGACCGAACTGCGCGAGGCCATCGCTTCCGGGGCCTATGGAGCCGGCGGCCGGCTGCCCAGCGAGGAAGAGCTCGCCCAGCAGCACGGCGTCTCGCGTGGCACCGTCCGTCAGGCGCTGGCGGTGCTGCGCGCCAACGGCCTGGTCACGTCCCGTCGTGGCACGCGGCGCGTCGTGCTCGGCACCGCACGTACCCAGAGCTTCTTCGAACTGCTGAGTTTCACCCGCTGGGCACGCGCGCTCGGAGAAGTACCGGGCGGGCGCACGATAGACATCAGCAGCGGTCCCGCCAACCCCTTGGAGGCCGAGCAGCTCGGCCTGGAGCCCGGCACGCAGATCCACCGGGTGCTGCGACTGCGAACGCTGTCGCGTGTCCCGATCATGATCGAGCGGACCATCTACCCCGAGCACATCGGCGCCGTGATCGCCGGCCTCGACCCCGATGCCATCTCACACACCGAGCCCCTGGCGGACCAGGGGGTGGTGTTCGCCGACGCCGAGCACACCGTCGACCTCGTCTATGCCGACGACGAGGACGCCCGCCTGCTCGGCTGCGACCCGGGCTCGCCTCTCATGAGGGAGCGACGGCGTGCGACGGACCCGGCGGGCACGCCGCTGGAGTGGTCGGACGACCGCTACCTGCCGGGCACGGTTTCGTTCACGGTGCACAACTCCGCAGCCTCGACGGCACTTTCACGTCGCCGCGGCTGAATGATCCTTCCGGGGAGACGTAGGTCGCCGGCGTGGGGCCTGCGAGCTGTTCCCGGCTGGTCGTCAGAAGCCCGGCGGGGACCCAGTGGTCCAGCTCTCCACTCAGGAGGAGACCGACTTCTTCTCCCGCATGGCTGTGCGGACTCTCGCCGGAGGACACCCCGGGGGTCACCTCCAGCAGCATCATCTCGAGCCGTCCCATGGGATTGTGCAGCTGACTGAGCGTCGTGCCGAGGGCGTCGACGATCGTGCGCAGCGTGTTGATCGTCGGGCTGTTCACGTCGCGCTCGACGTTACTGAGGTAGCTGCGGGACAAGCCCGTCTTCCCCGCGAGCGTCTCCGGCGTGAAGCCCCGTTCCGGCCGCTCACGACGCAGGTGCTGGCCGATTCCGTCGTCGTGCGGGGGGTGAAGTCGTCCCTTCGCGAAATGGGTGTACGACGACCCGGTGACCGCGTTGCCGGGTACCTGCGCAGCCTACGGTTCTCGTCGCTGCCGACGGTCACTGCTACGGAGGCAAGGAGTTCGACCGACGTCCGGAGATCGCTGAGATGGTGGACAGGCTGCCCACCATCCGGCACCTGATCGCAGTCGACTACCTCGACACGTCTTCAAGCGCGCCCGCTCGCGATCCGCAGCGGCGGTCATCCCGCGCCCCCGCGCAAGCGATGTACGAGTACCTGCGGTGTAGGTGTAGGTGTCGGTCGGCGTCGCGAACTCACCTGTGTGGCTGGTGATTTAGCGGACCACACGTGTTGTGCGATCTATAGGCAACCACAGTCAGTCCGGGTGAATATCGGTCTTGGACGCGATCAGTCGACGTGACTTGAATAAGAGTGCGCGAGATCGCAACCTGGTCTTCGCAGTTTGTCCGGCGAGCAGACATCTGACCCTGCCCCGACCGCGTCGGTCCATCGCATCCGGCGCCTCGCCCCTCATGCCCCTCACTGCGAGGAATTTTCATGACTCGAACGATGCAGAAGGCGGAACCGGCCCCCGCCACAGCAACGAGGACGGGCGCATGGAGCGTCACCGTACTGCTGGCGCTGTTCATGCTCCTCAATTACGCCGACAAGGCCGTGATCGGCTTTTCCGCACAGGACATCTTGAAGGACCTGGGTATTTCGGCACAGCAATTCGGTGTCATCCAGAGTGCTTTCTTCTGGTTGTTCTTCGCCGGAGCGATTCTCCTGGGCGCGCTCTCCGGGAAGATCGGACTGCGCTGGCTCCTGGGCGGCCTCATGGTCGTGTGGGTCGCCACCATGCTGCCGCTGGTCGGGACCGTCAGCTTCACCGTGCTCATGCTCTGCCGACTCGTCCTCGGGTTCGCCGAGGGGCCGGCCTTCGCGCTCGCCAACCAGGCCGTCCAGTCCCGGTTCCCGGCGGAGAAGCGGGCGCTTCCTGCGGGAATCGTCTCAGCGGGGGCCTCCCTCGGCCCCGTGGTGATGGCGCCGATCCTGACCTGGGTGATCGTCAAGTGGTCGTGGCACGCGGCCTCCAGGGCTTCCCCCGCGGGGCCGGGCAGCTCGTGGAACGCGCCGATCTCGATGCCCGCGCCGTCGCTTGCGACGCGCCAGACTCCCGCCACGTACCCGTCGACGAGCACGGTCGGCAGCACGTCCCCGTTCACCCGGGTCACGTGCTTGCGGTACGCGGGCGGGATGACGCGGCCTCGGTCCACGTACGCGAGGAGCGTGCTGTCCCACATGGGCAGGAGGCGGGGCGGCGCGGCGACGTCCTCGGCCGGGGTCGTTCCGTCCAGTACGTCGTAGAGGGGTTCGGCTCCGCCCTCCGAGGGCTTCAACTGACGTACCTCGTCCGTCAGTTCCTTCAGTGCTGCCTGCACCCTCCCCTTCTGTACGAGGGCGAACCGGGCCACGTTCGAGGGGAGCGCGGGACCGAAGGCGGACAGGTGGCGCAGGACCAGGGTGCGCATGCCGGACGCTGCCGCCTCGGTACATCGCCAGAGCCGGATGGCCTGGGTTGTCTTAACGGAGTTTCGCGGACACGAACAGGGATAATGCCAACCGTCAGGTGCGGTTGAGCTTCCTCGTATAGTGCCGACTCGTTTCGGATGCTAGAGGCACGTCCAGTAAGCGCCGACCGCTCTCCCGAGCGTGGCTACTGCCAAAGCTGTCAGGAGGTTCTTCGTCTGCGGGTAGTCCACAGCTTCATCCAGTTCTGACCTGCGGAAAAGGATGGGATCGCCCGGTGTGAGAGCGAGTTGGGCCGCGCCTGCTCCGGATCGCCTCCCTTCCCTGAACACTCCTTCGCTCCGAGGCTTACGCCTCAACGCCGCACTGAGCGATTCCGTCCACCGCCTCGTCGGCGACATCGCAGACCGCTCCGGCTTCTACGCGAGTCTCATGACGACCATCAGTGCCATGCGCAGCTTCCTTCCCTCCGCGCGCTCTGGGCGCATGGCCCGGCGGGTCGTAGCGCCCGGTCTCGTACTTCCAGGTCCCGTGCCGTTGGTGTCATTGGTGCCGTCGTGCGTCGGGTCATGGTGAGGGGTTGCGTCAGTCGTCCTCGTCGTCCGCCGGCGGGTACGCCTCGTCGATGACCCAGTGCTCGCCGCCCTCGGTGGAGATCGCGCAGAGCCGGGAACCGTCCGGTGAGCGGGTGAGGAACTCGATGCCGCCGGAGGGATCCGTGAGTCGGGAGAGGTCGGTGTCGGGCGTGAGCGTGACGCGGAGCCAGCCTTCGTTCAGACCGGCGGCCGTGAGGAAGGCGCCGTCGGGTGTGACGACGCCCCGCTGCCCGGCTACCGACAGCCACAGGTCCTGAGCCCGGCGCAGGGCATCCTCGTCACGCTTCGGCACCCGGGCCGACGGCACAGTGTCGATGTTCGCCGTCATCAGGAACGCCTCGGTGACCGTCGGACTCGTCCCGTCGTCCACGAACTCCCCGACGCCCAGTCCGGCTTGCCGGAAGCGATCCGTGATGTCGCCTTTGCTCACTGTGGTCCTTGTCCGTCAGTTGTTCTTGTGGAAGAAGTGGTGGTCCCCACCAGGTTTGTCCAACGCGCGACAGCGTTCCATCGTGCTGTAGCCAATCCGCTGCTGGAGCGCCACGGGCCGACTCGCTTGGACGTCAGACGACGCCCGCATCCCCGGTCTCTTCGACTGCTACGCCCTGAACGTGTCGGGCACCGCCGCCTGGGCGTGCCCATACACGGACTTCCCGCTCGTCGAGATACGCCCCGACCGCCCCGATCGGCCCGTGAGGGTGTGGGCGAACCGTGTACGGGGCTCCCATGCGGTGGCCGTCCACGGTGAGCGGGTTGCCTTCTACGGCGGCTACGGCGAGGAGCGGGACCGACTCGCCCACGGAGAGATCATCGAAACATCCGTCGAGTCAAAGGACGTCGGCCTGCTCACCCTGCCCGATGGCTCTGCCCCCGGCCGTCGGCGGGTTGTCGGCCGAGGAAGCAGGATCTACGTCCAGGCCGAGCCGTTCACCACCTGGGGTGTGTTCGACCTCAGCAGCTGATACCCAGCACTGGAAAGGCCATTTCCAATGCTGGCGCCCCTTCTGACCGCGCAGGGAGCAACGTGCCGCCGTCCTTAGTTCACCGGATCACCAAGTACGACCCCGCCGACCGTAACGAGCACGGCCACTACACCGGTGCCGAGGAGGCGGTCAGTGACCATGGGCCGGTCGAAGCCGCGTACCTCGCGGCGATCGCCGTGACAGTGGAGAGGCCGCAGCCCGTTCTCGGTGGCTCGGTCATCCAGTCTGCCCAGATGCCGGGCCTGCTGTGAGCGGAGGGGCTCAGCGCAGCCGTCGCGCACGCAGCACCAGGTCGTCGGTATGGTGCGCGCCGGCGCCGCCGTCGGGTGCCACGCGTGGTCGCTGCTCGTTCACTTCCACCTTCCAGTCGTCGGTGAGCAGGGCGGCAACCATCGAGGGCCACACGTAGTCAGCCGGGTCGAAGCCGCTGTCGTGCGCCTGCTGGGTGTCCATCCCCGCGTGGTGTACGAGCAGCAGCACGCCGCCGGGCGCGACGGCCGCGAGCAGCGCTCGCTCGGCTGCGGCGTCGGGGGTGCGCAGCAGGGCTGGATACTGCGCGGAGACCAGGTCGAAGGAGGCCGGCGGGAGCGCCGCTTCCGTCAGCGCGGCGTGTACCCAGCGAACGGCGACGCCTGCGTCCCGCGCGTGCCCGGCCGCCCGCTCCAGCGCCACTCCCGAGACCTCAAGCGCGGTCACGTCCCAGCCGCCGCGCGCGAGCCAGACGGCGTCCGCGCCCTCGCCGCAGCCGACGTCGAGCACCCGGCCGGGCGTGAGCCCGGCGACCTCGGCCACGAGCGCACCGTTGGGCTGGCCGCTCCACAGCTGTCGTCGGTCGGCGTATCGGTTGTCCCACTCCGCCCGCACCGCGGGGTCTCCGACGTATCCGTCGCCAGGCAAGGAAGTGTCAGACGCGGGCGATCCCGCTGTGATGTTGTCGGTCATGGGCCCAACGTCACCCATCGTGGTCCGGTCACGCCACTCCTGTTGCCGCTCCGGCAAAACGGCGTCCAAGGGGCGAGGAACAGCCGGGCGTAGTCGCACTGGATGTCGTCGAAACAGACCGGCCGCGGGACAGACGCCGGTACGTCGGCGCGGTGTGCGGGATCAGGCCCTCCGAGACGAGTCCGTAATACGCCTGTCGGAGGGTGCAGCCGCCGACCCGGTCGTAGCTGGTGACGATGGCGGCAGCACGATCCACGATGCTCGGCCACTGAAGTCTGGGCACACCGGAACATGTATCCATCGGGTGGTCGCTGGAGCCGCGTTACAGCAGGTCGGGATGCAGCCGTCGCAGCGACACTGTGGGGTGCCGGGTCGTACCGTCGTCCACCTCCGCCGCGACCGGTACACGCCACGTGGCCGAGGTACACCCCGAGCGGTGGCGATGGACGCTGGAGGCATGAGGGCCCTGTGGTCCGGCGTGATCGAGTTCGGGCTGGTCGTGCTGCCCGTGAAGCTGTTCTCGGCGACCGAGGAGCACCACGTCCGGCTTCGGGAGATCCATGCCGCGGACAGCGGCAGGGTGCAGCACCGGCGGTTCTGTGAGGCCGAGGACCGTGAGATCCCGTACGAGGAGGTCGGGCGGGGCTGGGAGCTGCCGGATGGGCGGCTGGTGCTGTTGACCGATCAGGACCTGGAGCGTCTGCCGCTGGCGACCAGGCATGTCGTGGAGGTGCTTGGTTTCGTGCCCGGGCAGGACATCGACCCGATCTCGTTCAGCAGGCCGTACTACGTGGGCCCCGGCGGCCCGCAGGCTGACCGGCCGTACGCGCTGCTCGTCGAGGCGCTCGCCCGCACCGGGCCGGTCGGCGTGTGCAAGGTCGCTGTCCGCTCCCGGGAACGGATCGGGCTGCTGCGGCCACGCCACGGCGTGCTCATCCTCCAGACGCTGCTGTGGCAGGACGAACTGCGCGATCCGGGGGACCTCGCCCCGTCCGCGCCGGTCACCGACCGGGAGCTGGAGCTCGCTGAGGTCCTGATGCGCGAACTCGCGGGTGTCGAGGTCGATCAGCTGCAAGACGAGTACCGTCACGCACTTGAGCAGCTGGTCGAGGCGAAGGTGTCCGGCGGCGAGCTGGCCGCGCCGCCCGGGCCCGGGCCGGCGGTGGAGCTGATGGCCGCACTGGAGGAGTCGGTGAAAGCCGCACGCGCGCACCAGAGTGGCTGAGTGGCCGGCGGGATCCGTTGCCGGGGTCGATGGCGGCGGAGGCGTTGTTCTTGAGTGGAGAGAAGCAGTGACCGGCCGGGGCCTCTCGCGTGCAGGAATGCCACGGAGGCCGGCCACCGGCCGGTGTCTGTGCCGCAGAACCGGGGCTACATCGTCGGGTCGATGTCCGGCCTGCCCGTGCCTCCTGCGTGCTCGCTCTGCTCCTTGAGCTGGCGGGCCTGGTCCTTCAGACGCTGACGCTCCTGCGGGTCAGTGGCACGTTCCGCGGCCTGTTCCAGGTCCGCGGCCCGAGCACGCATCTGCTGGGCACGACCGGATTCGCCTGCAGCGCTCATGATCACTCCTTGGGTGATGAGGAAGAGAGGGCCACATCAGCGAAACAGGCCCCGTCACCCTCTGCATCTCGATCAATCACCCACTGCTATCTACGCAGTTGGAAAGCCCTCTCGCCGCCTGTCCCCGTCGTCCAGGAACTTCACCGGATACACGGCTGTACTGGGGGCGGGGTGTCTGTTGCCGGAGCTCTGCGCGCGCACCCAGCGCCCTCGCCACAGTTCCGGGGTCGCTCGAATGGCCGGGTCGCGCAGGCGGTAGCAAGCGCGCTCGCGCGAGGATCAAAGCGAGCCCC
Source organism: Streptomyces antnestii (assembly GCF_004005495.1). Classification (GTDB taxonomy): domain Bacteria; phylum Actinomycetota; class Actinomycetes; order Streptomycetales; family Streptomycetaceae; genus Streptomyces; species Streptomyces antnestii. The sequence goes on along the minus strand of NZ_RZYA01000007.1, from coordinate 95,232 downwards.
GCCCGGAACTTCAGCGCCTCTTCCAGCCGGGCGGGCTCCATCAGTTGCGCAGGTCGAGCTTGGCGTCGGGCCTTGCGTCTACGGCTCGGAAGGCGCCTCGCCGGCGCGGGCCTTCGCCTTCACGTCCGCCTCGGCCTCGTGCCGGGCGATGCCCTGCTCCTTCGCGTACTGCGTGACCGCGGCCTGCGTGTCCCGGACCAGGTCCCGCCACGCGCGCCATGCCGTCTCGTGTGCGACGCGGTGCCTTGTGGGACGTTTTGGCGGGCGTGGTGCGGGCGGCCGCACGGGCTGCGGCGACCTGCGAAGGAACCTCTACCTTGCACCGTGGGTCAGCGATAGGACACCGGGGCCTACCTGCCCCAGCGGATGCAGCCTCGAAGCAGCGTCGCAATCGTGGCCGCAGCCACGGTCCAGCCGGCTGCGGGGGTGTGGGGTACGACGCCACTCAGGTCGGCCGCCGTCACCATGCCGAGCCCGAAGACGCGCGTCGTCCTGCAAGTCCTGCGTCCATGACGTGATTCTGGTGGCCGGCGGTGGCGCGTTGCCAGTGGGGCGCGATGATGGTGCCCGGCCACTCGGTGAGGTCGATGTGGCCTCTGCTGCCGACATCCGCAGCGTGGGCCTCCCCATACGGTTCGTTGTGGGGAGGCCCCCTTCCGCCGGAGGCCGCTGTCCCGGCAGAAGGGGGGCGCGTCAGGGCTGGAGGGGCAGCGTTTGGCAGTTGGAGGTGGCCGGCTTGCCGGAGAGCCGGTCCGTCAGCCAGGAGATCGCGTCACCCTGGTCGGTGATGAGAGGCACGAGGTGGTTGGTGAGGATCTTGTCGCCGAGGTTGGGAAGATTGATGGCCTCGTAGGTCACGTCGGCACCCTTGGCGCACCAGTCCACGGCCAGTTGTCGGACCTGCGAGTGGGGCACGATGTCGTCCTGGACACCGGTGGCCACCCGCACCGGTCCGGCCGGCTCATGTGTGCCGATGCGCTGCTTGTCCAGGGCGGCCTTCGCTCGGGGGTCTGTGGCGATGATGTCCCCGATGGACTTGCCGTTGCTGGTCCAGGTGCTGCTGCGGGTGAAGCCGAGGCCGAACAGCGCGTCGCCGACACACATGGTTGACGCGTCCTCGAGCGCGGCCCTGCCCGCGTCGCTGACGTTGGCTTCCACGACGGTTCGCAGGTCGGGGTCGGCTTGGGCGAAGCCGTTGATCGCCCAGGCCAGCGCCCCGGCCAGCGCGCTGCCGTCGATGCCCTTGATGACTGACGTCAGGTTCGCGGGTGGAGCGCCGGCGTAGGTTCCGGCAAGTTGCACGTCGGGGGCGTAGGAGGGCTGGAGTTCGGCGGCGGCCGCGCTGGCGCCGCCGCCCTGGCTGTAGCCGTACAGGCCGGTCGGGGAGTCCGTGGTGACTGACGCCCCGGGGACGACACGGGCTGCGCGGGCCGCGTCCAACAGGGCGTGCCCCTGGTCGAGCCGGTTGACGTAGGTGTGAAGGCGGTCGGTGACGCCTAGGCCGACGTAGTCGGTGATGACCACTGCTGCCCCGGTGGCCAGGATCCGGTAGATGGCGAGGGCCTCGTAGCCCACGGACACGGTGTTGCCGTTGAGGGTCAGCGGATGTTGCAGCGCGAACGAGGGCGCGCACTGGTCACCTTGGCCCATGGTGCCCGAGGCCACGGCCACCAGGGGGCGCGGCCCGGGCTTCTTCCAGGTGGTCGAGGGCTCGATGTAGGCCCCGGTCACCGCGACGGGCTGCCCGGCGGAGTCGGTGGACTTGTACATCAAGCGGGTCGCGGTGCCCGGCATGGGGCGGCCGTCCAGGCCGGGAATGCTGAGCCCGAGCGGCATCGACTCGGTACGGATCAACGTGCCGTTGGCGGCGGGCAGTTCGGTCGGCGGGTTGTAGAACGTGGGGATGGTGACGCCGCGGGACACGACGGGCTCCGCGGTGGATGCCGAGGCCGGCGCCGTCGACAGGCCCACGCACACGGCGCCTGCTACGACGCCGGCCAGCAGGCTCACGCGAGCCGGAACGCCGCGGCAGGTGGGAGGTGTTGTCGACGGGGCGGCGGGGCGGATGGTGCGGGCGGAACGGGAACGGGCTTCTCTGCGGTTCATGGCGTGCTCCTCGCTCGTCGTCGAGAGTTCAGATGAATGTGTCGATGTCGTGCGTGGTGATGGCGTCCATCGCCCGTTCCGCGACCGCGGCGATGGTCATGGACGGGTTGCACGCTCCCGTCGTGCCCGGGATCAGCGCACCGTCGAGCACGTAGAGGCCGCGTTGGCCCTGCACGCGGCCCTCCAGGTCGCACACCGTGCCCATCGGCGCACCGCCCAGGGGGTGCCAGGTGCTGTTGACGAGGGAGTTCGTGTCGGTGAGCACACCGATCCCCTTGGAGATGTCCGCAACCCGCTGCTGGATCGTGCGGTGACTGCCGGTGTCGCCGTTTCGGGGCCAGTGCAGCGACACGGTGTCGGTGGCGGGGTTGTACAGGAACCGGCCGCGGTCGGGGCTGACACCGAAGCCGACGAGCATCGTCGTCCTGGTGTCGAGGCCCAGCGGCGGGAGTGACGCCTGGATGACGGTGTTCGCGGTGGCCGGGTCCTCCCATGCCTTGCTGCCGAAGACCACCGGGCCGCCCTGTTCGCTCCCGAAGTCCTCCTGAAGGTTCGACCACGCGTAGATCCGGTCGCCGTTGGTGCCCCAGCCCTCACCGAGCCCGTCGGGCAGATCGGGGATGGCGCCAGTGGCTCCAGCGCGGACGAGGAGCTTGCTGGTGTTGATACTTCCTGCCGCCATGATCAGGGCACGGGTGGAGAGGACCTTCTGCTCCAGCACACGTCCCGAGTCGTCGGTGCAATCGACATGCACCTCCCAGCGGCCGTCGGAGGCCTGCGCCACGGACGTGACGTTGTGGTGGGTCGCCACGGTGACCTTGCCGGTGGCCTCGGCCTGACGGAGGTAGGTCACGTCGACGGAGTGCTTGCCGCCGTTGTTGACGCCGAGTGCACAGTCGCCGTTCGTGTACGAGGGCTTCATCTCGCCGCGCAGTTCGGCCAGGGCGTAGTCCCAGTCGATCGGCATCGGGATCTTCGAGACGTCGTATCCGGCCTTGCGCACCCGCTCGGCGAACACCCGGGCCGCGTAGTAGGTGGAGGTGCTGATCAGTTCCTCGGGCGCCGTCGCCACCCGGAGCACGGCGGCGACCCGCGGATAGTGGATCCGGTCCATGCGCCGGTAGTCGAGCTGTTCGGGCAGCCAGGTGTTGAACACCGGCTCCGAGGGCTGGAGGGTCATGCCCTGATAGACGAGCGATCCACCGCCGACCCCGGCCGCGCAGACGCTCAGGATGTTGTCGCCGAGCACGGGTTCCAGGAGCCCTGTGTAGGGAGTGAAGTCGAGCGGGGTGCCGATCAGCCGCGCGAGCGGCCTGACGGCCGCCGGGAGGGTGCCGTACCAGAGCATCCGTTTGTCGAGCCTCGAGACATGCGGGAACGTCTCGGCGTTCGGTCCCGTCGGCCAGCGGCGGCCGCGTTCCAGGACGGTCACCTGCACACCGGCCTGTGCCAGCCGGAGGGCTGCCACGCCACCCCCGAAGCCGGATCCGATCACGACGACTCGGTGGTCTTCTTCGGTCAGCCGGACACGGGTCGGCGCGGCGGAGGCGGGTGATGCGGCCGTCGGCGACAGGGCGCCGGCGGCTGCGAGTCCGGCGGCGCCGGCGAGCAGGGCGCGCCTGCTGGGCGTGGGCATGCGTAACTCCTTCAAGGGAGGGGGAGATGCCGCCGTCCGATCGGCGGCCGACCGTCCCGGACCCTGCCGGTCGGGGGACGAGGTAAGAGGACCTACGAACGTGAGACGTGGTGTGGAGCTACATACTTGATGCGTTCATGCCAAATGCGGGGGAGAACTGTGGTTACCCGCTGGTTACTTACGGCAGAGTAAGTTGACGTTTCATTCACTGACAAGACGTCTGCATGCGTCAGTTCCAGACGTCTTCGCTAAGAGTTGTCCCGTAATCCCGCGAGGCTGAGGGTCATGCGGTGTCCGGGTCAGCGCCGACGGCACCGGCCGAGTGAAGCGAACGTCCGAGGTCTCCGGTGAGGATGCGGGGGTGTCGCCGCCACCACCACAGGTCGGGACCGGGCAGCCTATGGAACTGGTCGAGTGCTTGGCCGTCGTCGTCGATGGTCACGGCCTTGTACCGATCGTCCAGAACTTTGATCTGCGGGGTCCAGAGCTGGACGATGTGTTCGTCCAGCAGGAGCCACGCCTCGTGCAGCCAGTTTCGGCAGTAGAGGTCGTTGGTGTACTCGTAGATGTCGTCGCCGTAACCGCGCTCGATGGCGCTCACCAGCGCGGCCCACGCGTTCACTCTCTCAGCGACCGTGAATGCCGTCCGCCAGCCGCGCTGGTGCAACAGCTCTCCTACCTCGGTTTCAGTAGCCACGGGCGTGAGGCTCTCATGCCGAATTCGTGCAGGCGACTGAGATGTGTCCCGCCAGAGGCTGGCGGGCCCCGGAGCGTGATCAGGGTGAGACGATCTCGCCGTGGCTAGTGTGATCACGGCGTCGGAGCCGTCCTGGATAGCCCCGTTCACCGGGCTGAGCCCGCGGCAGTTCGGCAAGCTGGTGACGGTGCTGCGTCGTGAGGGTGCGGACGCGGTCCGCAAGGGCCGGCCGTGGAGCCTTTCGCTGGAGGACCGGGCACTGCTGGTCGCGGCCTACTGGCGAACGAACTTGACCATGCGCCAGCTCGCGCCGCTGTTCAGGGTGTCGAAGTCGGCGGCGGACCGCATCATCGACCACCTCGGACCGATGCTCGCCCTCCAGCCCCGCAAGCGGTTCGCCAAGGGCGCCGTGCTCATTGCGGACGGCACGTTGGTCCCCACCCGCGACCACACCATCGCCGAGCGGTCGAAGAACTACCGGTACTCCACCAACCACCAGGTCGTCATCGACGCCGACACCCGCCTGGTCGTCGTGGTCGGCCAGCCGCTCGCCGGGAACCGCAACGACTGCAAGGCGTGGGAGGAATCCGGCGCCAAAGCCGCCGTCGGCAAGACCACCACGATCGCCGACGGCGGCTACCCGGGAACCGGACTCGTCATCCCGCACCGCCGCGAACGCGGCCAGACCGAACTCCCGGACTGGAACGAAGAACACAACAAGTCCCACAAGCAGGTCCGCGCCCGTGTCGAGCACGTCTTCGCCCGCATGAAGACCTGGAAGATCCTCCGCGACTGCCGTCTCAAAGGCGACGGCGTCCACCACGCCATGCTCGGCATCGCCCGGATGCACAACCTCGCCCTCGCCGGATAGGCATGGCGGCCCGCCATGCCCGAGGCGACTCAAAGATCATTTACGGGACAACCCTTAGGCTGCGCAACCGACAGAAGGTGGTGGAGCGAGCGACAGAAGGTGGTGGAGCGAGCGTGCGTGAGACGCCATTCCCGGACCGCGGGCGGAGGACGGTGGAGGCGGATGCCAGACCACTCCTCGCTCAGCGGCGCAAGGCGGCTCTCCGCTTCGAAATCGCCCATGAGGCGGTCCGCATGTTCACCTCGCAGGGCGTCACGGCCGCGACCGGCGAGCAGATAGCCCGCCCAAGGCCGTCGGCATCTCCGCCCGCACGCTGTGGCGGCACTTCCCCACCAAGGAAAGCTGGAAGATCTTGGCAATGTCGAATTCCACCACCCAGTCCCTTTTCCAACACTGTCCGTGAGCGCGGCCAGCACATAGCGGGCCTGGGGTGGTCGGCGGGGGTGGTCTGCACCGCCTCGCGCCCGGCCGGCGCCGCCACTGCCCTCACCGAACTCGCCGAAGACCAGACCCGCGTACTGGGCGCCGACGACCCCAACACCCTCGAAACGCGGAAGTCCGCCGCGAACTGGCGCGATGCGGCGGAGAATCGGCTGTAGATCTCCTAGCAGATGCTGGCGCCAACGCTCGGCATCGTCGTCACCTCTATCGAAGGAACCTGGAGCCGACAGGCCCCCGGCGACCACAAACGGTGGTACCTGACGGTTCAACTCAGCCCCTACGCGCCGCGGCTGTACGCACGCGCTGCAGCCATGGGTTCGTTACTCCGTTTGAACTCGCCTTGTCGTAGGTGCTGAGAGCTGTCGATCCGTGGGTATGCCCCATCCGTGCGATACGCGCAGGGGGGCGGGTTCACTGCCCAGGAACAGCAGCGCCGGAAGCGGGTGCGGCTTGATGCCGCCGAGCGGTTCGAGCGTGGTGACAGCAGCGGAATGATCGCCCGCGACCTGAGGGTCACGGTGCGGTCGGTCGAGCGGTGGCGCCGGGCCTGGCAGGAAGGTGGCACGGCGGCGTTGGAGTCAAGGGGGCCTCAGTCGCCGCCGAGGCTCGGCGAGCGGCAGTTCGACCAGCTAGAGCGGGAGTTGGAGAAGGGGCCGTTGGCGCACGGCTGGGAGGACCAGCGGTGGACGCTGGCGCGGATCAAGACGGTGATCGGCCGCCGGTTCCATATCTCGTACACGGTCCAGGGTGTCTGAAAGCTCCTGCGGCGCAATGGCTGGTCCTGCCAGCAGCCGGTTCGCCGGGCGATCGAGCGCCCAGACGGGCGGTCGACCCGCCTTCGCCCCCTTCGGCAACACCGGCTCCAGCACCGCCCACTGCTCGTCCGTGAGATCTCCCCGCCCCATGAACCGTGATCATGTATCGCTCAAGATCCACTTTCGATACACGGCCTAGAGGCAAACGGGGAGCGGCCGGAAGGCCACTTGGTCCCAGGAACCGCCATCCAGCGCCCGGCACGACGTGGGCCGCGTCCTCGCGACCGGCGACGCATACAGACGCCCCGCTCACACAAATAAGGCACCAAACCCAGACGCGTCGCAAGTTAGAGGCCATCTCATTTGGCGGGGTAGGTAGGCTGGCGGTCATGGTGGGGATCGTTGAGCGTCTGGTGCCGGACGAGTTGTGGGAGTTGTTCCAGCGGGTGGTGCCGGAGGCGCCGTCGCGGCCTCAGGGTGGTGGGCGGCGCCGGCATGGTGATCGTGAGGTGCTGGCCGCGATCGTGTTCGTGGCTACGTCAGGCTGCACGTGGCAGCAGTTGCCCGCTGCTTCGTTCGGGCCGTCGGGGGGCAACGGCTCATCGGCGCTTCTCCGAGTGGTCGAAGGCCAGAGTGTGGGCCAAGCTCCACCGCCTGGTCCTCGACGAGCTCGGAGCCCGCGGCGAGTTGGACTGGTCCCGGTGCGCGATCGACTCGGTGAACATGCGGGCCCTGAAAAGGGGGACCTGACAGGTCCGAATCCTGTCGACCGGGGCAAGTTCGGGTCGAAGATCCACTTGATCACCGAGCGGACCGGTCTGCCACTCTCCGTCGCAATCTCGGGGGCGAACCTGCACGACAGTCAGGCCCTGATCCCCCTCGTGCAGGGGATACCGCCGATCCGATCTCGCCGCGGACGCCGGCGACGCAAGCCGGACAAGCTCCACGCTGACAAGGGCTACGACTACTCCCATCTGCGCCGATGGTTACGCCAGCGTGGCATTCAGCACCGCATCGCGAGGAAAGGAGTCGAGTCCTCACAGCGACTGGGCCGCCACCGCTGGACCGTTGAACGCACCATGGCCTGGCTCGCCGGCTGCCGCCGACTCCACCGACGCTACGAACGCAAAGCCGAGCACTTCCTCGCCTTCACGAGCATCGCCTGCCACCCTCATCTGCTACCGCAGACTCACCAATTGAGATGACTTCTCAAGCGGTGTTCCCGAACACGCATGCGCAGCAGGCCACAACTGGACCTCTCCCGTGCGCATGGCATCCTCCCCACGTGATCGATTCTCCATGGACGGCACTCACCCGGGTCGAGCATGACCTGATGATCAGTGCAACTGAGGCATGGGGCATCCTCGCCTACGCGACGAACGGCACGGACGAGGACGGCCGACCCTTCGATCTCCCGTGTGTCGTGCTCGGTCTTGTTGACCGCGGTTGGGTACAAGTGCACCGCTTGGAGCCTTGGACCGCGCCGGATGGACAGAGAGGGGCGACGTACAGCGCGTCACTCCACCGTGCGTCGGTTCACCGCCGGCCGGATCGATGGTGCAGCCCTGGTCCTCAAGGTAAGGATCATGGGTCTCGCCCTGCCGCAGGACCTCGACGTAGGACGCGGGCCGCGGCAGCATGCCGGTGACCAGGGGCGGATCGAAGCGATGGACCGCCTGGATGCGCACGACGGTCGCGGAGATTCCCGCCAGGCAGGTATCACCTGGCTTCAGCGAGGCCTCTGGCGGTTCCGTTCGGAAGATCTCCCACTCGTGGGCCGCGGACGTCGGAAGTGCCCTCTGGCCGTTCCATCTGATGTTCTCGGCCTGCGGGTCCACCTCCAACCATGGCCACCGCACAGACACGTAGTAACGGATGGCCCCAGTGACGGCGGTCTCAGCAAAGGGGCACTCCAGCAACAGCACGTCACCGGGCCTGTAGTCGTGACTCATGAACGCATTCTGCGTGCCCTCACTGACAAGCGATCGATCGAGTATCCGGCGTGCTGCGGAGGTGGCCCGCAGTACGTCCTTCCACGAGAGTCAACTCACTTGACGGCCTCTGCGATCTGTAGGGCGGCCTGGGCGGGTGTGAGGTGCGTGGTGTCGACGACCTCGGCCTCGGCGTGCAGCCACGTGCGGGCCGCCTCGGCGTAGGGCTCAAGGTATTGGAGACGGAACGGGGAGTTGGGGCCGAGAACGGTGTCGCCCGCGATGCGCGCGCGGAGGGTTTCCTGGTCGGCATGGAGGACGAAGTGCCGGATCGGAATATCGTGTTGGGCAAGGCCCGAGCTGATTTCGCGCCAGTACTGCTCGACCAGGACCGTCATGGGCATCACCAGGGTGCCGCCGGTGTAGTCGAGGACGCGTCGGGCGGTCTCGACTACGAGCGGCCGCCATGGCGGCCAGTGCTGGAAGTTGTCCGTCGCGGGCAGCCCTGGCGTGATGTCCATGAGTGTCTCGCCGACTTTCTCGGCGTCGAACACCCGTGAGTACGGGATCAGCTGCTGCACGAACGCACTGGTCGTCGTCTTGCCTGCGCCGTGGGTGCCGTTGAGCCATACGATCATGGATTTGACCTTAGCGTCGACGGTCCGCCGGGGGCGTCGGCCTGTGCTGGTACGGCGCACGGACGCAGGACCATGAGCGAGTCTTCCAAGGCTGCCACCATGGCGAAGGGAAACCGGTCGAGCTCAAGACAGAGTGCAACGTCGTCAGGATGAACTCCCTGACGCACCCCCTCCGCAAGCTCGGCAGCGGCGCGCGACTTGGCAGCTCGGCTGAGGAACACTGAAGCATCCGCCTCGGCGTCGGTCGACCTGCAGGCGATGTATTCAGCGCACGCCAAATCTTCATCGGCCTGTCCGTCTTCGCCGGTGACCACGAACGTGACACTGTCGCTCTTGCGAGTCCGCAAGAGCCGAGCGGTCGCCTCCGCCACGACGAAGCCGGCGCACAGCACGAGCGGTGCATCCTTGACGGCAAGGGCGCCGACCGTCCCAGCGGTGGTCTTCTGCACAACGGTCCGTCCACGAAGGTCAGCAGCCCGCAGCAAGCACGGAGAGTTGACCATGTCGAACCCCGCCGCGGGCGGACCGTCTTTGAGTGCCACCCAATCCGGGTGGCGGGTCTTCAATGCCAGGGCGTCGTCCAGCGACTCGGAAAGAACGATCTTTTCCGCCCCCTGGGCAAAGGCCCAGGCGGCCACGGTGAAAGCACGCATGACGTCGACCACGACCGCCACGGACGGGGCCTCGACCAGCTCGGCGATACCAACGAAACGAGCATCCATTCCGATCATGCTGGTGCAGTTTACTCACTCCGCTTGCGGCTCGGTGTGTTCGACCAGTCGGCCCTTTTCGAAGCGTGCGCCCGCGCGTACGAGTGGCACGAGCTGGGCTCCGGTGACTGCGCGCCGGCGGGCCTGGGCGGACTCGACGAGCTTGAACACCATGGCTGGTGCAGCGGCCGGGCTGCCGGCCCCGCGGGTGACCTTCGTCCTCAGCCTGACCGTGGACAACGTCGACTCGATTGGGTTGATGGTCCGCAGATGGACCCAGTGCTCCGCCAGGAAGTCGTAGAACGCCAGCACCGGGCTTCCACCGAGGGTGGACCTGGAGCGGCACCATCCCGTGGATCAAGCCCACCAGCCGGCCCCGCAAAGGGGGCCCGAAGCAGGACTCCGAATTCATCCTCAAGGACCGGGTCCACATAACTCAGAAGCCCGTCGAGATCACGCAGCAGCTCGTACAGGTCTGCCCCGGGAGCCGGGAGCCGGGAGCCGGGAGCGGCACCGGCGCGACATCGACCGTTTCAACCGCATCCAGGCGGGCCCCGTGGTCAGGTCGCTGCTGCGTTTCACCGCTGTCGACGTCTTCGCCCGCCCGGCGCAGGCGTCGCCGAGATCCGCGCGGCGCTCCCGCGGTTGCGTACGGCGGTCTGAGTGCCGGGCCGCGTCACGGAACTGTCCCAGGAGGCCGCCGTCCGGGCCTCGCATGTAACAGCCTTGTCAGGGACACACCTCGGAGGAACGGAACGCCCCTGTCGGGCTGTCTTAATGATCAGACAGATGTTCAGCCACCTCCCACAGCAAGGAAGATCCGATGCGCGCCACGAAGCAGAAGCTGGCCCTAGCCGCCGTCGCCCTCGCCGCGGGTCTCTCGCTCACCGCCTGCCAGTCCGGCAGCGGTGACAACGATGCCTCCGCCGGTTCGAGCGACTCCGGGTCCCCCGCCGCTTCCGCCGCCCCCTCCTCCTCCTCGGATGCGACCACGGGCGGCGGTTCCTCGTCCAGCGGAGGGAGCAATGGAGCGAGCTCCAGCGGCAACTCCGGTGGCAGCAGCGGCGGGAGCGCCGGTGGGAACACCGACGGCACCGGGCACGGCCAGATCAACACCGGGCCCTGCAGGACCGCCAACCTCACCATCACCGCCACCCACGGCATGGGCGAGGGCGACGTCCTGGTCAGCCTCAAGAACACCAGCGACGCCTGCTCCCTCAAGGGCTTCCCCGGCGTTGACCTCAAGGCCGACAACGGTCAGGGCGGCATCAGCGCCGCGCGCAGCAACCTCGCCGCGCCGGAGGTCGTCCTCCAGAACGGCGCCACGACCCGCTTCACGCTGCACACTCCGCGCAACGACAGCGGCGGTTCCGGCGTGCGGATCACGCAGATGGTGGTCACGCCGCCGAACGAGACCCACTCCAAGACCGTATCGATCAGCCTCAACCTCCCCGTGACCGACGGCTCCCAGTCCGGCCAGGGCGTCACCGTCGACCCGGTCGGCACCGGCAAGCAGTAGGGAGGGCAGGGGGCGCGGTGGCCTGGTTCAGCCCGACGCCAGTACCCGGGTCCGCGTCACCGGCAGGCCCTTGGCCCACCAGTGGTCGTAGCGGCGGTACGCCGTGAGGTCGCCGGCCGCGAGCAGCGCGTGCAGGCCCCGCGCCTCAGCCTCCAGGGCTTCCCCCGCGGGCCCGGGCAGCTCGTGGAACGCGCCGATCTCGATGCCCGCGCCGTCGTTCGCGACGCGCCAGACTCCCGCCACGTACCCATCGACGAGCACGGTCGGCAGCACGTCCCCGTTCACCCGGGTCACGTGCTTGCGGTACGCGGGCGGGATGACGCGGCCTCGATCCGCGTACGCGAGGAGCGTGCTGTCCCACATGGGCAGGAGGCGGCGCGGCGCGGCGACGTCGCCCTCCGAAGGCTTCAACTGACGTACCTCGTCCGCCAGTTCCTTCAGCGCCGCCTGGACCCTCCCCTTCTGTACGAGGGCGAACCGGGCCACGTCCGAGGGAAGCGCGTCCCGCGCGACAGGGCTGCGGATCAAGACACACGGAATTCCGTGAACGGCAGGTGGCACCGTGGTCCCGCATGAGCCGGCGCGGTCCTGCCGGCAGCAGAGTCGCCGCAACTGACCTGCACCGACCCGTATTTGTATCTCTCCGCGCGTAGATCCATCCGGAAGGGCTTATTCCAGAGCTTCCGAGTCAGGGGGACCTCTTGGTTGGGTGAGGCTTGACCGATTGATCAGCTCGTGCGGGCGGCCGGCAACGGCCGTCGCGGAGCCAGGGGGAGTGAGTTTCGGTGGGCCTTTCTTCTGACTACCCGAAAGTCGAAACGTGGGTGAAGAACCCCAGCGGCTACCAGACGGGTTCCGTCACCAAGTACAAGGGCAACATTTTCCGCGCCGCTTTCTGGGCCGACGAGCCGGGGGTGGGGGACCCGAACAAGAACGGCTGGCGCTTCTTCGACGAGCTCTACGACACGACCCCGCACAAGCAGACCGAGAAGGCGAACGTCATCGCCTACATCCCCTCCTGGCGGAAGAAGGAGGAGTTCGACTACGCCAAGGGTGAGATGTACCGGTACCTCACGCACGGCATCGTCGCGTTCCTGACGTTCAGCGAGAAGAACTCCGGGGCCTTCGACGAGGATTCGCTCCGGGAGGTCGGCACGGTCCTGTCGGACGTGCTGATGGCCGCGAACCTGTACGGGACCAAGGTCATGGTCGCCCTTGGCGGTGCCAACGACTACGCCTTTCTCGACCTGATGACGGAGGTCGGCAACGACCCGGCGTCCCCGAAGCTCGACAAGGCGGTCCGCACTGTCGTGGACTTCGTCACGCACAACGGCCTGGACGGTGTCGACCTCGACCTCGAGTGCTGGTGGGGCCGGCCCGGACAGCAGGACCAGGGCGGCCGGATGAAGAGCGACGGGCCGCATCCCGCGGGCAGGGGCCTGACGCTGTTCGCGAAGAAGCTGCGCCAGGCCATGCCGAAGAAGACCGTCTCGGCAGCCGTCTTCGGCACCTCCTGGTACGGCAACAACTACGATCCCGACCTCGCCGAACACGTCGACTGGCTCGGCGTGATGACCTACGACCTGACCGGCTCCTGGAACCGGTCGCCGGTCGGCCCGCACACCGCGCTGCACGCGATCCGCAGCAAGGACACCGCGGAGATCCGCAAGGCGGACGTCTACCTGGAGTCGTACCTGGACGAACAGCAGGGCGGCTGGCCGGCGGCGGGAGCGGGGGCGAAGCCCGGCGCCCCGGGTGACAAGGCCCTGGAGGACAACCCGATCCTCTCCGTCGAGGACTGCCTCTGGTACTGGACGAACCCCCTGTTCATGAACTGGCAGGGCAAGGGACAGGCCGTCGACCGCAAGAAGATTGCTGCGGGCGTGCCTGTGTACGGCTACGACTTCAGTGCGGCCAAGGAACGGGACGACAAGACAGGCGACGTTCCGCCGGGCTACAAGGTGCTCCAGTACAAGGAGATCCTGGACGCGTTCCCGAACGCCCATGAGGCGAAGGACGCCAACATCAAGGTGCGCGGCGAGACCCCACGCCCGAAACTCAGCGAACCGCTGCCCGCGGGGACCTACCCGTACGCCCACAACATCTATTTCGAGACGCCGGAAACCGCGGTCTCCAAGCTGAAGTTCCTCAAGGACGTCGGCGCCCAGGGCGTCATCATCTGGGAACTGACCAACGACGTCTGGGAAGAGGGCAAGGGCATCATCGAGGCGCTCTACCGCGCCTCGGGAAACCAGGTACTCGAACCCTCACCGGGACACGAACGGCCCACGCCGGTGGCCGGCACATACCTGTGGGACTCGGTCGGATTCCTGGGGGAGGCGAAGAGCGCCCTGCAATTCCAGGACGACGGCACCCAGGACAACGGAATGCGGCAGTTCTCCGCGCGCCTGTGGGACATCCCCGGCGGCGTGGACTGGAAGGCGGCCGCGCAGAACGCACCGGCAGTGATCAAACGGCAGTACTTCAACCGCCCCACGCGCATCGTGGACAAGGGGGCACTCGGACTCTGGGGAGAGTTCGACGTGCTCGACAACGACGATGTCCTGGACTGGTTCTGGAGCCACGTCGAAAAGCAGGACGGCGCACCCGACGGATACACGCGCTACAGCTCGCGCCTCATGGGCCTCTCCCTCCACGACGACTGGAAGGAATGCGCGAAGAAGACCCCCGCGGTCATCGCGGGTCAGTACTTCGACGAGCCGACGGAAATCGACGACCAGGGCATCGGCGGCCTCTGGGGCATCTTCGACGTCAGCGACCGTCCGAGCCCGGTGCCCGCGCCCACGACGCAGTCACAGGGCGAGAACGACTGCATGTACTGCCAGGTCAGCAGCGTCGCTGTCCCGGACGGCTGGGACAACGTGAAGCGCCTCAACCTCACGAACACGATGACCATCGGTGAGAACGCGCCGCTCCTCTACGCGGTGGTCACGAAGGACGACGACTCGGTCGACTTCCCTGACGGGGTCGTCATGAGCCTCAAGGACCCCGACGGGAACGCGTTCGACAAGGACGTCGACGAGGACGGTCAACTCGTCAAGATGTCGGGCGAATCGGTGCGGCTGGTGATCGTCAAGGATCCGCGGGCCGGCGACTGGACGATGACCATGAGCGTGGCAGCTGACGCCAAGTTCCGCTGCGAGTGCAACACGGTTCCGAGCAAAGACGTCTTCAACACCATGCTGGAGACCGCCCGCCGGAGGGACGAAGGGGCCGGTGGGATCGCCGCCCGCAGCATCGGCGGCGACATCCTCGCGGCATTCCTCGGCGTTGCCATCGCCGTGGTCCTCATTCCCGAGGCGGTCATCATCACCGCTCTGACCGTTGCCGTCACCGGGGCGGGCATTGTCGGGATGGCCTACAACGCCGTCAAGAAGAAGGACAGTGCCGAGAAGATGGGCACGGTCGCCGCCATCGTGAGCAAGATCGGCGACGAAGTCCGACGGGACGGGTTCCAAGGCGTCCTGAAGTGTGTGGCGCTGATCGGAAAGAACATCAGCGAAGAGGAAGTCGATGTCATCCGCAGGAAGGAGAACTGGGACAAGCTCTACCCGTGGATCGGGGTGCACCTCCAGGTGTACAAGGTGGTGGAGCACATGACGGACCCGGAGAAGCAGAACTCCGTCCGTCACGTCTTCTGGCAGTGCATGCTCACCAAGAGGCTGGGCAAGGATTTCGCGACGGAAATGGGCAATGCGCACGAGCGCGGCAGGCCGGGTTCGGACGCGGACAACAAGGCGGACGAGCGAAACAACGAGATCGGCCAGCAGCTCGCCGAGGACGTGGCCTCCGAGAGCGACTGCCTGAAGCGCACTCTCGAACTCTGGGACGCCGATAAACTCGCCAAACGGCCCGACTACGAGTCGGATCCGACCTGACCCCGGTGTGATTCACCCTCGGGCCCGCCCGCCCGCCTTCCCGGACCCCCGGGCCGGCGGGCGGGCCGCCCTGGCGGAGCGGTGTCCGGTCCGGGCTCCAGCCGTACGGGCGGGGCGCGCTGCGGCAGGGCTGTAGAGGTCACGGCGCGAGGGGCCTGGGCCGGGGATTGTCCCCGGCGTCCATCGCACGCAGTACTTCCTGGTGCACCCGGCCCAGCACGGCGACCAGCGTCAGCAGGATGGCGTCGAGCAGCAGCACCGAGACCAGAGGGGGCAGCCAGACCGCCGCGACGCCTGCGACGGCGCAGGCGAGACACGCGACGATCCGTGCGCCCCAGGCCTGGCGGGTGGACGTGTAGTACCACCATGCCTGAGTGACGATGTACAGGATCGCGCCGCCGAACAGGAGCAGACCGACCCGCGCGCTGCCGTGTCCGGTGGGATGGCTGATGGAGAGTTCGGCGCCGACGGCGAGAGCGACCAGGCCGGCCAGGGTGCTGTACTGACCGCTTACCGCGTGACGCACCGGCAGCAGCCGGTCGGCAGCGCTCGCCACGTGCCGCGCCAGGATGTCCTCGCCACCCCTGAAGTAGCTGGCGCACAGACAGACCAGCGCGACGAACACGCCGAGGCCGGTGGTCACGGTGGCTGCCTGTACCGGAGCGGCGGAGATCGCTGTACCGATCGTCAGCACCGTCTCGCCGAGCTGAAGGATGATGAAGAGACGGATCCGCTCCACCATGTGGTCGGCGTCGAAGACCAGTTCGCGGGAGGACAGGACATCCCGGGGCAGCGGGTGTGCCAGCCAGACGCCGGTCATGTCGACGGCGGCGGCCACCACCCACCACGCGAGCCGCGGCCCGTGGTCCATGGCCGCCCCGATCAGCCACAACGGGACTGAGACGGCGGCCCAGGCCGTCACCCGGCGGTAGTGGTGGCGCAGGAACGGTGTCGGGGCCGAGACGGCTGCCACGAGGTCGGTCAGCAGCAGGATCGCCACCAGTGGGATCACGAAGGCCCACGGTCGGTCCGCGAAAGCGTGCGGGATCTGGGCGTTCATGAAAAGCCCGAGCCCCATCACCACCAGGACGAGCCGCCGGGTCCGCGCCTGTTTCACGTCCAGGAAGGTGGCGTCGAAGCTCGTCAGGGCCCAGGTGCTGAGTACCGCGATCAGCATCACGGCGGTCTCGGCGACACCGCGCCAGGACAGCTCCGCCAGCAGGTGTTCGGCCAGCTGGCCGATCGCGAAGACGAAGACCAGGTCGAAGAAGAGTTCCAGCGGGGCCACGCTCCTGCGCAGGACCCCGATCGACGCGTTGCTCACGGCAGAGAACCCGTTGCGGGCGGTGTGACACGGCTGGACATGTGTTCACGGTAGGCCGACGGCGCAGGGTCCCGCGCGCTGAGCGGGACCGTGCGCCGCGCCGCGCCGGGCCGCTCGGTCGGCCGTCCGTCCGTGAGATGCGGGTGTGCTGCCTTCTCGCAAGAATCGAAGAGCACCGATGGCTCCTGAGAAGGGATGTCCGATGGCAGTCTCCGCGACTCCGATGAACCTCACCCTGGGGGCTCACGTCGGGATCTCCGTCTCCGACCTGGACGCCTCGATCGCGTTCTACACAGCCCTGACCGGTCGAGATCCCGTCGCGCAGGGGACGATGAACAGCGAGCCTTTCGGCCGCACACAGGGGCTGCCGAACGCGAAGCTGCGGTACGCGACGATCAACATGGACGGGCTCGGCATCGATCTGATCCAGTTCCAGGACCCGGTGGGCGAGCGCACGAACGGCAAGGCGAACCGCCCGGGCTCCATGCACCTGTGCTTCAAGGTCGACGACTTCGACGCCGTGTACCGGCGCATGAAGGAGGCCGGTTACGACTTCCTCGGCGACGACTACACCTTCATCCCGGCGAGGTCACCCCCGAAGCGGCGCTCGGCACCAAAGTCGCGTACTTCAACGACCCCGACGGCACCAACCTGGAGATCATCGAGCCCAAGGGCGGATTCGCGAGCTGACGTCCGGACGCTCAGCGGGAGCGGAAAGGTCTAGGGGACGTCCGACGTCGTCGACTCGCGGATCAGCGCGCGGCCGTCCTCGGGAGTGATCGTACGCTCGGACACCAGGCGACGGGTGTTCGCCGAGACCGCGCTCACGTATGCGCCGTGCGACGGGTACAGGGCGGACAACTGCGCGCGGGAGAAGGGCACTTCGTGTCCGGCGATATCACAGGAGCCGGGGGTGGAGTTGCCGTACCAGGTACTGGTGGGCACGTCGAGGTAGGGCGAGCGCAGGCCCCCCGTGACGTTGCCGTGCTCGTCCAGCACGGGTGTGCCGTTCTTCACGGTGATGGGGGCCGCGTGTGGTGGGGTGACGCCGTCCTCGGTCCACCCCTCCAGGTTGCGCAGCATCGCGTCGAGGAAGACGTAGCTGGGGAAGCGGCTGCGTGGGCCCTCGTTGCAGATCATTCGCGGGGCTTCGCGCCCGGTCCTCTCGATGTCGGAGGGGCGAGCCGAGTAGTACAGGTGGTCGGGGCTGGAGTGGCCGGTGCCGGCCATCTCGTAGTGGCGGTAGCGGTCTTCGGGTGCGTCGCTGTCGGGGCGGCGTGAGTCGATGCCGGTCAGGTAGTCCGACTGTGTCATGACGTGGATGACCGGCACGCCGACGTCCTTGAGCCGGTAGCGGGGGTCGCCGGCGGGCGGAACGGGGGCGCACTGGTTCATCGGGACCATGCCGACGAAGGATCCTCCGGCGCCCGCGATGAGATAGCCGTCGTAGAGGGGGCGGCCGCCGTTCGCCCGGTCGGCGAGCGGCCGCACGCCGTTGATCCAGTTGTAGAGGTAGCCGCCGGTCTGTGAGTACCCGAATCCGTAGACCCGGCGGACCGTCACGCGTCCGTCGTAGGAGAGCGGGTTCGCCGCGGAGGTGCTGTGCATCAACCGTCCCACCTGGGCGTCGATGTCCCAGGCGAGACCGTTCTCGGTGCTGCGGGACGAATCCGCGGGTACTCGGGTGCAGTTGCGGGGGTCGTTCAGAGGCAGCGGGTTCGCGAGGGAGAGGTTCCTGTAGCGCTCCGGGTCGAAGTTCTTCAGCGCCTCCAGGGCCGTGGGCTTCACCGTGATGCCGACCCACGCGTCGCCATTGCGCACCATCTGCCGGTGCATATGGGCCCAGCCGATATTGAGGTCGAAGCGGCTGGACGGATTGAGCATCTCGACGACTACTCGCCCGCTGAACTTCTTCGGATCCGAGGGGCGCCGCACCAGCATGCGGGTGGTGTACGGGGCGTCCGCGGTCCGCACGACGGCGGGTCCGGGTTCCGGCCAGTCGTACACGTTCGCCGTGCCGCTGACGGTGTACTCGCCCTCGGTGTAACCGGACTTGGCGAGGTCCTCGGGCACCTGTTCGTAGGCGGCGGCGCCGAACGCGTGCGAGGTCGGGGTGTCCGGGAGCGGCCCGGAGATCACGGGCAGGCCCTCGCCGCCGCGGGAGCCGGTGCCGGGCTCGGCCTGCGCGGGTGAGGTGGCGCCGGCCAGGCCGCCGGCCACCAGGGTCGCGGCCGCCAGAATTCGTAGGTGCCGGGGCAGCGCGCCACGCGTCCGACGGGCCGTCACTGTGCTGGGCATGCACTCTCCTCCGTAGGCTGGATACGTATCCAAAGAATTGGGCGAGGGTCGATGGATCGTCAAGAGAAGATGCGTGCGAAGGGGCAATTGACTGGGAAATACGGGTATTGACCGGTCAATTGACGGGCTCTACATTTCTGGCCATGACAGTCCCGGTGTACCTGCGCATCCGCCACGAGTTCGAACAGCGGATCCGCTCGGGTGCCCTCGCGCCCGGGAGCCGGCTTCCGACGGAGGCCGAACTCCAGGAGCAGTACGCGATCGGCCGCGCGACCGCGCAGCGCGTACTGACCGAACTGGCACAGGCCGGACTGGTGGAGCGACACCGCAGGCGAGGCACCTTCGTCACCGACGGGGCACGCCAGGAGAACCTGCTGAGGTTCGTGAACCCGGCGCTGCGCGGCCCGGAGATCCCGGGGCGGCACGCCGTGGAGTCCGCGACCGTCGTCCCGGCCCGGGAGGCGGGGGTGGCCATGCCGGGCGTCGACGACGAGACCCCGGTGCACCGGCTGCGCCGCCTGAAGTACGACCTGGACGACAGCGTGATCGCGGTCGAACTGTCCGCCGTCCCGTTCGCACTCGCCCCCCGACTGCAGGAGGAAGACCTCGACCACCTGACCACCCACGACTACTTCGCCCGGCTCGGCGTGCCGGCGGCGAAGTCCCGTATCTACATCGACCCGATCGCCCTCGACGCGCAGACCGCGGCTCGGCTGCGGGTGCCCGAGGGGCAGGCGGTGATCCGGCTGCGCCGCCTGACCTGGCTGGCCGACGGCAAACTCGCCGAGGCGCGCTGGGACATCAGCCGTCCTGACCTCGTCGAGTTCTTCCTGGAACAGACCGTCCAGCCGTCAGCGGACGCGTAACTCCCCGTCCGCTGACGCGTAACTCCCCGTCCGCTGACGCGTAACTCCCCGTCCGCTGACGCGTAACTCCCGGTCCGCTGACGCATAACTCCCCTTCCGCTGACGCGTAACGCCCTGTCCGTGGACGCGTAACTCCCTTATCGCCCGACCGACTTGCGCACGGCCACCCGAATCGGGCCTTTCCCTCCCTGTGCGCCGCCCCGGCTTCATCCGGGCGCGGCTCCTGTTCTCCTCACCCAGGCTCGCCCCGCCCCGCTCCCCGTGAGGCGGTTCCCGAGCACGCCCTCACCCACCTGAGCCGGGCCGCGCCGCCCGGCCGCCGGAGGCACCCATGCACACAGGTTCGACCGGACAGATCATCGGCATCAGTGTCGCCAGTCTGCTGGTGATCGGCTGGGGCGCGGCGATGTCCCTCTACTTCGGACGCCGCGCCAGGACGTCCCGCGACTGGCTTTCCGCCAACGAGTCACTACCGCTGTTCGTCGTCGTCATCACCCAGTTCGCCGCGGCGGCGGGCGGTGGCGTCCTCATCGCCCACGTGGGCATCGGTTACCGGTCCGGGTGGTCCGTGTTCGTCTACGAAGGCTGCGTCCTGGTCGGCTTCCTCCTGCTGACACTGATCGCGAGATGGCTGCGCGAACAGAGTTTCACCACCGTCCCCGACGTCGTCACCCGGCTCTTCGGGCAGCACCGGCTCGTCACAGCCGTCGCCGCACTGGCCGCGCTCGTGGTCCCGTTCGGCTGGATCGTCACCCAGTTCGTCGCCTTCGCCAAGCTCTTCGGCCAGCTGACCGGGATATCGACGCCCGCGCTCGTGGCCGTGATCACCCTGGCCTCGCTGACGTTCGTCCTGCCCGGCGGCCTCACCTCGGTCGCGTGGGCCGACTTCGTCTTCGGACTCTTCAAGATCGCGATGGCACTCGTCGTCGCGTTCTACGGAATCCATCTGGCCGGCGGCTGGGGCCGTATCACCGCGACCGTGCCGGAGCGGCTGTGGAGCCCCGCCGGAGTGTCGGCGGTCGGCTGGCAGCAGATCTGGCTCTGGGCCGCCGCGATCATCCCCGGCACCCTCACCAACCAGCTCTACTACCAGCGGGTGTTCGCCACCAAGAAGGTCTCCGACGCCCGCCGCGGCCTGGCGTTCTCCGGACTGACCATGCTGGTCAGCGGGGTGTACGCGGGCTGTATCGGTCTCGCCGTCCACGCGATGAATCCCCGGCTCGCCAACCAGGAGGATGCGGCGGGGTGGCTGCTCACCCAGCTCCCCACGTGGATGCTCGTCCTGTTCGCCGCCTTCCTCGTGGCGACGATCGTGGCGACCAGCGGCGCCGCACTGCAGTCCACGGTCGCCACCCTGACGCGCGACGTCTACCAGACCGTCGCGGGAGGGCGGTCGGGCGAGCGCGGGACCGTCATGCTCTCCCGGCTCATCACCGTCGCCGTCGCGGCCGTCGCGGCCCTGCTCGCGATCGCGTTCCCCACCGCACTCGCCTGGCTCGTCGCCTCGTACGCCTACTCCGCCGCCGCGCTCGCCGCCCCGATCTTCCTCGGCTACCTCCTGCACCGCCGCCGCAGGCTCAGCCCCGCCGCCGCGATCGGCGGCATGCTCGCCGGTCTCGCCGGCTGCGGCGTCGCCCAGTACCTCGGCACCACCGTGCCGTACGCGGTCTACGGCATCGCCGCCTCTGCCGTCGTCCTCCTGCTGCTGACCGCGAGCACATCCGAGAAGCGCGTCCCCACCACCCCGCGAGAGATTGTGAGCAACGCATGAAGACCGCCGTGATCGGACTCGGTGTCCTGGGCGCCGCGACCGCCCGTTCCCTGGCCCGCGCCGGAGCCGAAGTGACCGTCTACGAACGGGATCACGCGCTGGCCGGCACCTCCGCCACCTCGTTCGCCTGGACCAACTCCCACAACAAGAACCCCCGTTCGTACCACGAGCTCAACGTCGGCGGAATGGCCGAGCACGAAGCACTTGCCGAACAGCCCGGCACGGCCCCGGCCTGGTACGTCCGCAACGGAAACCTGGAGTGGGCCGGGGATTCGGCCGGATCCGAGCGGCTCGCCGCGTCGGTCGGTGAACTCCTCGACCGGGAGTACCCCGTGCGCTGGATCACCCCGCGCGAGGCCCGCCGTCTGGTCCCCGACCTGCGCCTGGCCCCCGATGCCGGACACATCGCGTACTACCCCGAGGAAGGCCATGTCTTCCCCGCCCTGCTCGTCTCCCGTCTGTGGGGAGAGGCCCGCGACCTGGGCGCCCGGCTGCGCCGTCCGGCGGAAGTCACCGGCCTGCGCGAAACGGCGGACGGCGTACGCGTCGAACTGTCCGACGGCACTGCCGACGAGGCCGACGCGGTCGTGATCGCGGCCGGCCGCTGGACGGAGCACCTCACCGCGACGGCCGGTCATCGCGTCCCCATGGCCGACCCCGACGCCGCAGGTACCGCCACCGTCGGCCTGCTCGGCTACACGAACCCGCTCCCGACCCGCCTCGACCGAGTCCTCACCACCCCCCGGATCAACGTCCGCCCCGACGGTGC
Organism: Streptomyces antnestii; assembly: GCF_004005495.1. Taxonomy (GTDB): domain Bacteria; phylum Actinomycetota; class Actinomycetes; order Streptomycetales; family Streptomycetaceae; genus Streptomyces; species Streptomyces antnestii. Next base: position 73,001 of record NZ_RZYA01000007.1, on the reverse strand, counting down.
GGGCCGCCTCATCGTGCAGGGTCTCGACCTCGACGCGCACGCCGACCCGGCGGACCCGCCCGCCGCGGACGGCCCGCACGCTGCCGAACTGTGCCGCCGCCTGGGCGAGTTGCTGTCCGGAACCGAAGGCGCCCGCCTGGAATCGCTGCGGGTCGGACAGCGTGCCCTGCCTGCCGACGGCCTCACGGTCGCGGGCTTCCTCGGCGACTGCACCCGCGTCTACACCCTCGCCACCCACAGCGGCATCACCCTCGGCCCCCTTCTCGGCCGACTCGCCGCGCAGGAGCTGATCACCGGCGAACCAGACGACCTCCTGACCGACTTCCGCCCCGGACGCCTGGTCGGCCGGACGCGCCTGCCGGCCCTGCAGCCCGCCCGCTTCGCCGGACAGCAGTGACCTCTCGGCCCCGGGCGCGGACGTAGATCCGTATCCTTGCCTCGACACGACCCGGAGGTAAGGAATCATGGCGCGGCGGCCCACGGTCACGAGCGTGCAGATCGCGCGGGAGGCGGGTGTCGCGCAGTCGACGGTCTCCCGGGTGCTGAACGGCGGGAGCGTGGCGCCCGAGACCAAGCGGCGCGTCCTCGAAGTCGTGGCCAAGTACGACTTCCAGCCCAGCCAGGCCGCGCGCAGCCTCGTCGGTGCGCGTTCGGGCCTGATCGGCGTCGTGATCCGCGACCTGACCAACCCCTTCTACCCGGTGATGGTCAAGGCCGTGGAGCGCGTCCTGCACGAACGCGGCCTGCGCCTTTCGCTGGTCACCGACGTGATGTCGGCAGAGGAGGGGCTCGCGCTGCTGCGCCGTGAAGGCGTCGACGGGGTCGTGTTCACGTCGGCGCTCGAAGGGGAGCCCCTCGCGCACCGGACGACCGACCACGGCATCCCGGTGGTCCTGTGCCACCGCACGCTCGAGGGCTTCCCGGCCGACCAGGTCGAGGCCGACAACGTGACCGCGGGTGAGCTCGCGGCCCGGCATCTGCTCGGCCTCGGACACCGCAGGATCGCGATGGTCCGCGGTGTCGCAGGGGCGAGCACCGCGCAGCAGCGCGGGCTCGCCTTCCGCCGCGAGGTCGGGGGCGCGGGCGGTGTCACGCTCACGGAGATCGACGGCGCCTACGACTACAGCACCGCGTACGAGGCGGTGCGCACCCTGCTGGCGAGCTCCGAGCCGCCCACGGCGCTGTTCTGCCACAACGACGTGATGGCGTACGCGGCGCTGAACGCGGCCGCGGCGGCCGGCGTCCCGGTGCCGGCCGAACTGAGCGTGGTCGGCTGCGACGACGTGTCACTGTCCGCGTGGGAGCGCATCGACCTGACGACCGTGCGCCAACCCCTGGAGCGCATCGCCCAGGTCGGAGTGGAGCTGCTCCTGGACCGCCTCGACGATCCCGACCTGCCGCACCGGCACGAGGTCCTGCCCGTCGAGTTCGTGGAGCGCTCCACCACGGCGCCTCCCGCCTGACCGCTTCCCCTCGCCTCTCGCACATCAGCTCTCGTACGTCACCTCTCGTACATCACCTCGCGTACATCGCCTCTTGACCGTCGAGCATCTGCCTTCCATGATGTGGATACGTATCCAATGGATACGTATCCATCCCTGAGTGAGGAGCTCGGCGTGTCCCGCACCATCAAGGCCGCTGTCAGCCAGTCCACCGCCCCGTCGGGCAACGACGCCGTCGCGCAGACCGTCCGCGAGCTGATCGCCGACGTCCGCGCCCGAGGCGACGAGGCGGTCCGTGAACTCTCCGCGCGCTTCGACCGCTGGGAGCCGGCGTCCTTCCGGCTCGACGAGGCCCGGCTCGCCGAGATCATGAACAGCCTCGACCCGCAGGTCATCGAGGACATCAAGACCGTCCAGGCCAACGTCCGCCGGTTCGCCGAGGCCCAGCGCGCCTCCATGGCCGAGATCGAGATCGAGTCCGAGCCCGGCGTCTTCCTCGGCCACCGCCATGTTCCGGTCCGGTCCGTCGGCGCGTACATCCCCGGCGGCCGCTACCCGCTGACGGCCTCCGCGCACATGACCATCGTGACCGCGAAGGCCGCCGGGGTGCCGCGCGTGGTCGCCTGCACCCCGCCGATCCGCGGCGAGATCCCCGCCGCGACCGTCGCCGCGATGCACCTCGCGGGCGCGGACGAGATCCACATCCTCGGCGGCGTGCAGGCCATCGCCGCGATGAGTGTCGGCACCGAGACCATGACGCCCGTGGACATGCTGGCCGGACCTGGCAACGCCTATGTGGCCGAGGCCAAGCGGCAGTTGTTCGGCGAGGTCGGCATCGACCTGTTCGCCGGACCGACCGAGATCCTCGTCGTCGCCGACGACACCGCCGACCCGTTCGTCGCCGCTGTCGACCTGCTCTCGCAGGCCGAGCACGGTCCGGACTCGCCCGCCGCGCTGATCACGACCAGCGAGCGCGTCGCCACCGCCGTGCAGGAGCACATCGACGAAATCCTGCCCGGCCTGCAGACCGGCGACATCGCGGGCCCCGCCTGGCGCGACCACGGGCAGATCGTCCTGGCCGACGATCTTGACGAGGCCTACCGCATCGCCGACACCTTCGCCTACGAGCACGTACAGATCCTCACCGAGAACCCCCGTGAGGCCCTGGACAAGATGCACGTCTACGGCGCCCTCTTCCTCGGCGAGGGCACCTGCGTCTCGTACGGCGACAAGGTCATCGGCACCAACCACGTCCTGCCGACCCGCGGCGCCGCCCGCTACACCGGTGGCCTGTGGGTGGGCATGTACCTGCGCACGGTCACGTACCAGGAGGTCCGTGACCCGAAGGCGTCCGCAGCCCTCGGCGAGCTGTGCGGCCGCGCCGCCCGCGTCGAGCTGTTCGAGGGGCACGCCCGATCCGGCGACGTCCGGGCCGCCAAGTACGCCGGCGCCCAGCTGCCCTGGACCGACCACTACGCGAGCGCCGCCCGCGTCTGACCCCTGCCCGAGGGGGCGGCGACCGCCCCGCCCCCTCCCCGCACGTCCCCGTTCCGCCCCCCGATCAACGGAGATCCCATGGCCACCGCAGCCCCCTTGACACCGGAGCAGATCAGACGCCGATCCCTGCAGTCAGGCACCATCGGCGCGATCGTCGAGTGGTACGAGTACACGATCTACGGCGTCGCCGCGGCGCTCGTGTTCGGGCCGCTGTTCTTCCCGAACCTCGCACCCGGCATCGGCCAGATCGTCTCGCTCGCCACCTTCGGCGTCGGCTTCCTGGCCCGCCCCGTCGGCGCGTTCGTCGCCGGGCACCTCGGGGACCGTATCGGGCGCAAGTCCACGCTGATCCTCACCTTCTCGATCATGACCGTCGCGACCGCGGCGATCGGTCTCGTCCCGACGTACGAGCAGATCGGGATCGCGGCACCGCTGCTGCTGTGCGTGCTGCGTCTCGCGCAGGGATTCGCCGTCGGCGGCGAGTGGGGAGGGGCGGCCATCATCGCGGTGGAGAACGCCCCGCGTGAGCGGCGCGGGTACTTCGGTGCGTGGCCGCAGATCGGAGTCTCGGCGGGTCTGCTCCTGGGCACCGCCGCGGTCTCGCTCGCGTCGTGGATGTCCGGCGACGCGTTCGAGACGTGGGGCTGGCGCGTGCCGTTCCTGCTGAGCACGGTGCTGGCCGGCGTCGGCTTCGCGATCCGGCTGCGGGCCACGGAGAGCCCCGAATTCCTCGCGGAGAAGGCGAAGATGGAGGCCGACCTCGATCGCCGCAAGGCGCCTGCGGCGATCCTCTTCCGCGATCACCGCAAGTCGCTGCTGATCACGATCTTCGGCCGGTTCGCCGAGGCCGGGAACTACTACCTGTTCACGACGTTCATCCTGTCCTACGTCACCACCACCCTGCACGTGCCCAGGAGTTACGGCCTGACGGCGTCGATGATCGGTGCCGCGGTGAACATCGTGATGATCCCGGTCTTCGGCGCCGTCTCCGACCGCATCGGACGCGTCCGCACCTTCCTCATCGGCGGTGCCCTCGTCGTGGTCACCACCTGGCCCGTCTTCGCACTCGTCCACACGGGACGGCTGTGGGCGATCGTCGCCGGTGTGGTGCTCTTCCTCGCCCTGGGCCACGCCATGGTGTACGCGCCGCTGCCCGCCCTGTACTGCGAGATGTTCCCGACGGCGGTGCGCTACTCCGGCATCTCCATCGGCTACCAGATGGCGTCCGTCCTGCTGGCGAGCTTCACGCCCGCCCTGGCGGGAGCGATGGTCCTGTGGGCCGGCGGAAGCCTGTGGATGGTGATCGCCTTCGCCATCGCGACCACGCTGATCGCGATGGCGGCCATCGCCTTCGCCCCCGACCGGCGGGACCGTGAACTCGACGAGATCGGTGATGCCGCGCATCAGACGCGACGAGTGAGCGAGACCAAGCAGGCTGTGTAGCCGCCGTTCGTCGCGCGCCCCGGCTCGCTCACCGCGCTCATGGCGCCCCGACAGGGGCGAGTAGGGTGGCGCGGGTGGGGAACGAAGGGTTGACAAGGGCCGCGACTTGCAAGGGATGTCTCTGGCTGTGACACGTGGCAACACGGGGGCGGGCGCGCGCCGCCCCGGCCGTCAGGTGATCATCGATGCTGCCGTTCGCTGCTTCTACGAGCACGGTTACGACGGATCGTCGGTCCGGGACATCACCCAGGAGGCCGGTGTGACCGCGGCCGCGCTCTATCACTACTACACGTCCAAGCAGGACCTTCTGATGGAGATCATCACTAGGTTCATGGCCAACTCCATCGAGCGGACGGAAGAGGCGCTGAGGCGGGCCGGCCCGGATCCCGTGGCGCGACTGTTCGCCGCCGCGCAGTCGCATGTGCTCTGGAACGCGTCCGACGTCGCCTCGAGTTTCATCGTCAACAGCGAGATCAGGAGCCTTGACGACGCCAACCGCGAGCGGCACATCGCACAACGGGACACGCTGCAGCGCATGTTCGACGAGTGCGTGCAGGACGGATGCGATCAAGGTGTGTTCGCGGCGCCGTGGCCACGCGAGGCGAGCCGCGCGGTGGTCGTGATGTGTACTTTCGTGGCCCGCTGGTACCGCCCCTCCGGGCCGCTGAGTCCTGATGAAATCGCATGGCGCTACGGACACATGGCCCTGTCGCTGGTGGGCGCGTCCCGGGGACCGCAGTTCGAGGCGCCCACGTACGGGGGAGTGTGACGCGGCAGGTGGAGCGGGCGTCCCGGCGACGGGACGCCCGCTCCACCTCGTGCTCAGTCGCCGAGGTGGAACCAAGAGGTCTTGAGCTGGGTGTACGGCTAGATCGCGTGCGGTGACTTGTCGCGCCCGAAGCCGGACTGCTTGAAGCCGGACTGCTTGAAGCCGGCCTGCTTGAAACCGGCCTGCTTGAAACCGGACTGCTTGAAGCCGCCGAACGGCACGTTCACATCACCGCGGTTGTAGCAGTTCGCGGAGAGGTGGTTGTCATCGCCCCGTGAACCGTGGTGCCCGCTTCTCCATGAAGGCCTGCGCGGCCTCCTTGCCGTCGTCGGACTCCACGCATTCGGTATGGCGCTGTGCCTCGAGGTCGAGTGCGTGACCAAAGTCCACGCGTGTGCTGTCGGCGAGGTTCTGTTTGATGCGTGAGACGGCGAGGGGAGCGGAGGCGGCGATCCGGCGGGCGATGGCCTCCACCTCGGGCAGCAGGTCCGGGCCGGCGAACACGCGTGAGACGAGTCCGATCCGTTCCGCCTCGGCGGCGTCGAACGGTTCGGACACCAGGTACTTCTCCCGGGCCCGGCCGGCGCCGATGATGCGGGGCAGCGTCCATGTTCCGCCGAAGTCGCCTGAGAGGCCTGCGTTGAGGAAGGCCGCGTTGAACTTCGCCGTCGCCGAGGCGTAGCGGAGGTCGCAGGCGCACGCCCACGACAACCCGGCGCCGGCGCACGCCCCGTTGACGGCGGCGATGGTCACGGCCGGCATCTCGTGCAGCAGCCTCGACGTCTCCATGAACTGCCGCAGCAGCTTGGCTCGCGACGCGGGGCCGACGCCCGCGGTGACCGCTCCGCCGGCGCCCTGGGAGAGGTCGCCGCCGGCGCAGAAGGCGCGGCCTGCTCCCGTGAGCACCAGCACACGGATCGTGGGATCGCTGGCGACAGTCTCGAACGTGCTCGTCGCCAGGTGGAGCAGTTCCGCGGTCATGGAGTTGAGCCGGTCCGGTCGATTCAGCGTCACCGTCGCGATGCCGGCCTCCACCCGCAGGTCCACCGGTTTGGTGTCACTCATCATGGGTTGCCTCCGCCAATCGTCAGTTCTAAGCGATCGTTTAGGTCTATACCCCAGTGAATACCGGCCCTAGTCATCGTACGGAGCCCTTGTCTAAGTGAGTGTTTAGTTTTAACGTCACCAACACCCCGCGATCGATCACGCGGTGGAACGGCCGTGCCCTGGAAGGAGGGATTCGTGCCAACGCCCCACCATGGCCAGTTCATCGACGGTGTCACTCGACCGTCACCGGCCGGCGAAGCGCCGCTCATCGAGGTGGAGAACCCGGCGACGCGACGCGTCATCGCGACCGTTGCCGACGCAGGACCCGCAGACGTCGACGACGCGGTCCGGTCGGCGCGCAAGGCGCTCGGGACATGGGCCGCCACGCCCGTGGTGGACCGGGTCGCCGTGCTGCGCCGGGCCGCGAAGCTGCTCGAGGACCGCCGGGAGGAGATCGCCCAGGTGGTGACGGCCGAGCTGGGTGCTCCGATCCGGATCGCCCGCTCCGTGCACGCCCAACTGCCCATCATCGTCACGGCGACGACGGCCGACCTGCTCGCGTCCTACGACTTCGAGCAGCGGATCGGGCACTCGCTGATCGTCCATCAGCCCGTGGGCGTGGTCGCCGCCATCACTCCGTGGAACTTCCCCCTGCATCAGGTCACCAGCAAGGTCGTCCCGGCCTTGGCGGCCGGTGCGACGGTGGTCCTCAAGCCCAGTGAGCTGGCCCCGCTGTCGGCCCTGATGCTCGCCGCAATCCTGACGGACGCGGGCCTGCCCGAGGGTGTGCTCAACGTCGTCACCGGAGGGCCCGTGACCGGCCGGGCGCTGGTGGACCACGACGACGTGGACCTGGTCTCGTTCACCGGATCGGTCGGCGTCGGGCGAGCCGTGGCCGCCGCCGCGTCACGCACCGTCAAGCGTGTGACGCTGGAGCTCGGCGGCAAGTCCGCAAGTCTCGTCCTGCCCGACGCCGACATCTCCACCGCGGTGAAGGTCAGCGTCGCCAACGCGTTCTTCAACTCCGGCCAGGCGTGCAACGCGTGGACCCGCCTCCTCGTGCCGGCCGACCGGCTGGAACACGTCAACGACCTGGCACAGGCGGCCGCCGAGAAGCACACCGTGGGTGATCCGACCGACGACAAGACCCGGATGGGCCCCGTGATCAGCGACCAACAGCGGGAACGCGTACGAGCGTTCATCCGCGCGGGCCTCGGCGACGGAGCCCGACTCCTCGCGGGCGGGGAAACGTCCCCCGATGGATGCGGCGACGGCTACTTCGTACGGCCCACGATCTTCACGGACGTCGACCCGGCGTCCACCCTCGCGCAGGACGAGATCTTCGGGCCCGTCCTGTCGGTCATCGGCTACCGGGACGAGGCCGAGGCCGTCGAGATCGCGAACGGCACCCGGTACGGGCTCGGCGGTTCGGTCTGGTCCGGCGACACCGACCACGCCGTACGGGTCGCCCGGCGCATCCGCACCGGACAGGTCGACGTCAACGGCGGTGCCTTCAACCCCGCCGCCCCCTTCGGAGGGTTCAAGCACTCCGGCTACGGCCGCGAACTCGGCGTGCACGGCATGGCCGAGTACCTCGAACCGCAGTCCCTCCAGCTTCCCGCGGATGCGGGTCGCGACTGAAGAACCTGGTCAGCCACGTGAGTCAGTGAGGACAGGAGGAATCCAGGTGGACCACTACCTCAGGGCACTCTTCGCCCCGAAAAGCATCGCGATCATCGGTGTCTCCGCGACATCGACGCGCAGTGGGAACGAATTCTTCGGCAAGGTACGCGGATACGGCTTCGAAGGCCGCGTGTACGCCGTGGGTCGCAACGGCGGCACGGTCGACGGCGAACCGATCTACCCCTCGGTTAAGGACCTTCCGGAGGTGCCGGACCTCGTCTTCGGCGCCGTCGGAATGCAGGCGACGCCGCAGGCCATGACCGAGGCGGCGGCCGCGGGGGTCAAGGTCGGCGTCGTGTTCACGGCGGGCTTCGCCGAGATGAGCGACGACGGTGCCAGGATCCAGCGGGACATGGTCGCCCGGTGCAACGAACTCGGCATGCGCGTCGTCGGCCCGAACTGCATGGGCGTGTTCAGCACCGGCAGCAGGATGAACCTGACCGACGTCGAACACCTCGCACCCGGCCGGATCGGCTTCGTCTCGCAGAGCGGCAACATCGCGCTCACCCTGTTCGACAACGCCAGGCGGCACGACCTCGGCTTCGAGTCGTTCGTCAGCTTCGGCAACCAGGCCGACATCCCCGCCATCGACTACGTCGAGTACATGGGGCAGGACGACGCCGTCGACGTGATCCTGCTCTACCTGGAAAGTCTCCAGGAGGACGCCGGTGCCGACTTCATCGCCCGGTGCCGTGCCGTCGCCGAGCGCAAGCCGATCGTCGCCATCAAGGGTGGTGTGACCGACGCGGGGCGCCGAGCGGCTGCCTCGCACACCTCGCGTCTTTCGGCCGCCGAGGACATCTACGACGCGGCCTTCGAGCAGGCCGGGGTCGTGCAGGTCCGCGACCTGGACCACGTGATGGCCGTCGCCGAGGCGCTCCTGCGCTGTCCGCCGATGAAGGGCGACAACATAGCCATCGTCGGATCGGGAGGAGGGCACTCCACCGTCGGCACCGACTGTGTCGAGCGAGCCGGGATGACCGTCCCGGCCTTCGACCAGGAACTGCGGGACACCTTTGGCCAGTACCTGCCGCCCTGGGCTCCGATGTCCAACCCTGTCGACATGACCGGTGGGTTCACCGAGGACCTCACCCTGTTCAAGACCCTGATGCGCTACCCCCTGAGCCGCCCGGAGTTCCACGGCGGCCTCAGCTACGGCCTGTACGGCGAAGGGTGGCGCCCGGGCCTCGTCGACGACAACGGACGAACCTTCGAGAGCGCGGCCCCGCTCCTCGCCACCCTGCAGGAGGAGCTGGGCAAGCCGATCGTCTTCTACACGCCCTTCGCGAAGGAACACGAGGAGGCGTTCACCGCGATGCGCCTCAGCGGTGTGCCGTGCTACGGCTCACTCGCGGAGGCGGCGGCCGCCCTCGCGGCACTCAAGGCGCGCGGCTCCTTCCTGGCCCGGACCGAGGGACAGGAAGGGACCGGGCAGGACCAGGCATCGCCGTCCGGGGCCGGCCCGGGGTACGCCCTGACCGAGTACGAGTCCCTCCAGCGGGTCGCGGACGCAGGAGTCACCACGGTCCGTCAGGAACTTGTGACCTCCGCCGAGGAGGCGGTGGCGGCCGGGGAAGCCATCGGATACCCCGTGGTCCTCAAGGCCCAACTCGCCGACGTGGCCCACAAGTCGGACGTGAACGGCGTCCGGCTCGGGCTCTCCTCGGCCGACGAGGTGGCGGCCGCGTTCCGGCAGATGAGCGCGATCCCCGGCGCCGGACCGGGGATCGCCTGCACGGTGTCACAACAGATAGCCGCCGAACGGGAGTTGCTGCTCGGCATCCGCAAGGACGCGACCTTCGGACACACGGTCGTCGTCGGCATCGGCGGCGTCCTGAGCGAGGTCGCGGCCCGCGTCGCCGTGATGATTCCGCCTCTCGACAGCACCGAGTTCGCCCACGCGATCGAGAATTCGCCGGTGGCCGCGTACCTCCGTGCCTGGCGCGGAAAGCCGGCCGTCGACCTCGAAGACCTCCATCGGCAGGTGAGCGCGCTGCACGCCATGTGCCGTGCCGACGCGGACATCGAGAGCGTCGACATCAATCCGCTCACGGTGGTGGGCAGCAGGCTGCAGGCCGTCGACGCCGCGGTCGTTCTGGAGAGCGAGCCGGAAACGGGAGACCCGAGGAGCCGACGATGACCGATGAATGGGTACAGGCCGAACAGTCGCAGGGCGTCCTCACCATCTGGCTGAACCGCCCGGACAAGCTCAACGCCCTCAGCTTCCCGATGTACGACGAGATCGGGCGGCTGGTCGAGCGGGCCGCCAAGGACCACGCCTGCCGCGTGATCGTGCTGCGGGGGAGGGGCCGTGCGTTCTCGGCCGGATTCGATCTGGCCGAGCAGGTGGCGGACGGGGACGCCGAATCGCGGATCGACAGCCTGCGTTCCGGCTCCAACCGGACCCGCTGGACGATCTGGAACTCGCCCAAGCCCGTCGTGGCCGCCGTCCACGGATACTGCCTGGCCGGAGCCTTCGAACTCGCACTTCCGGCGGACTTCACCATCGCGTCCGAGTCCTGTCAACTCGGCCTGCCAGAGGTCCAGTTCGGGGCCGGTATCGCATTCCTCATGGTGCCGTGGATGGTGAACCACAAGCAGGCCAAGGAAGTGCTGCTGCTCGGCGACCGGTTCGACGCCGCCGAGGCCCTCCGCATGGGCCTCGTGTCGGAGGCCGTACCTGACGAACGCTTCGACGAACGGGTGCACGACGTCACCGACCGGCTGCGGAAGCTGCCCTCCGGAGCACTGCGCGCCACCAAGCAGGGCATCAACCGCGCCTACGAGACCGCCGGAATGATCGCGCACATGGACGGCTGGGTGGACACCGCGGCCCACGTGGCCACGTTCGAGGACGAGGTGACCCGAGAGTTCAAGCGGCAGGTCGAGGAGAACGGCGCCAAGAAGGCGGCCGCGTGGCGCACCGAGTACTACCAGCCCACCCCGCGCCCCGTCGAACCTTCCCAGCCATGAGGAAACTCCTGGTCAAGCACATTGCGATCGGTCTTCTGGTCGTCTTCGGCGCGCTCACGCTCACCTTCGTCCTCGTCCGCATGAGTGGCGACCCGACGGGCCTCATCCTTCCCCAGGACGCCAGTGCCGCACAGCGCGCCCAGCTGCGAGCACAGCTGGGGATCGACAAGCCGCTCCTCTCCCAGTACTTCTCGTATCTGGGCGGGGCGGCGCGGGGCGACCTGGGGAAGTCCTACTTCGACAGCTCGTCGGTGTCGGCCGTCGTGCTGCGCTACCTGCCGAACACCGCGATTCTCGCAGCGGCGTCGTTCGCGCTGACCGTCCTGGTCGCCGTACCCCTCGGAACCCTGGCCGCGATGCGGCGGGGAGGTGTACTCGACCGGGTCGTGCAGGCCGTCGCCGTGGTGGGGAACTCGGTTCCGTCGTTCTGGTCGGGGCTCCTGCTGCTCCAGGTCTTCGCCGTCACGCTGGGGTGGCTGCCGACCTTCGGCACGGCCGGCGTCGCGAGCCTCGTCCTGCCGAGCGTCAACCTGATGCTCTACCTCTTTCCGAACATGGCCCGCCTCACCCGCGCCTCCGTCCTCAACGTGCTGCCGATGCCCTACGTCGACACCGCCCGGACCAAGGGGGCAAGTGAAGGCCGTGTCATGACAGTTCACGTACTGCGCAACGCGCTGCTGCCGGTCCTCGCGCTCGGCGGAGTGCAGTTCGGCAGCCTGCTCGGCGGGGCCGTGCTGACCGAGACGGTCTTCGCCTGGCCCGGGGTCGGCACGCTGGCCGTCCATTCGATCAGCCGGAGCGACTTCCCCGTCGTCCAGGGAATCGTCGTCTACGTCGCCGTGATCTTCGCCGTCGTCACGGTCCTGACCGAAGTGCTGGCCCGCGCCGCCAACCCGCGCCTGAGGACAGCGGTGTGAGGAGGAACCGATGACCACGACGCTGGAAGCGAACGCGTCCAAGGCCCGCCCGTCGGTGGGTGTCCGGAGGTTCCGCGGCGTTCTGCGCCATCGCGTACCGACCGTCATCGCGGTCCTCATGGTCGCGGCCTTCGCCGTCATCACCGTCGCCGGGGACAAGCTCGCGCCGATGGACGCCGGCGCGCAGCATCTCAGGGGCCGGCTCCTGCCGCCCGGGAGCCGGACCGCCGCCGGAAGCCATCTGTTCGGCACCGACGCGCTGGGCCGGGACCTGTGGTCCCTCGTGCTGGCCGGAGCGCAGACGATCGTGGTGCAGGCGGCCCTCGCCGTCGTGATCGGCACCGCCGTCGGCGCCCTTCTGGGCCTGTACTGCGGATATCGCGGTGGCCGGCTCGGAGATCTGCTGATTCTGCTGACCAATCTTCAGCTCTCCTTTCCTTTCTTCCTCCTCGCTCTTGCCGTTGTCGGCATTCTGGGGGCAAGCTTCTGGCTCGTCGTATTCGTGGTCGCACTCGCGTCATGGGTCGAAATCGCCCGCGTGGTCCATATCGAGACCCGCGAAGTGTGCCAACTGGAATACATTCTGGCCGTCCGCGTCATGCGGGGATCGGGTCTCCGGATCGTCTTCCGGCACATTCTCCCGAACGTCGCCTCGTCCATCCTGGTCCTGGGCGCCCTCGCCTTCGGCAACGCGATCGTCATCATCTCCGGCCTGGGATTCATCGGCCTCTCGGCGCCGTCCGCCTCCCCGGGATGGGGCGAGATCCTGAGCGACGGACGCGACTACATGGCATCGGCCTGGTGGATCACCATCACCCCGGGAATCGCGATATTCCTCCTCGTTCTCAGCGTCAACATCATCAGTGAAGCGGTCCGTGACCGCTTGTCCCCGAATTAGGTTCCTAGTGCCTGTGCGCAGGTAAGGAGATCCGTAATGAGAGGATCCAGCCGGCTGGTGGCGGCTATCGCCACCGGAACCCTCCTGGCAGGAAGCTCAGCATGCTCCGTCGAAGACCCTTCGGCGAAGGGCGGCGGCGGAAACGGCAGGATAAAGATCGCGCTGAGTGCCGGGGTGGACATGCTCGACCCCCAGCGTTCGGCGAGCGGTCCCGACCTCGCCATCATGAACCAGATCTACGAGACCCTGCTCGACCTCGACAAGAAGACGCACAAGCTGGTCCCGAAGCTCGCCACGTCCTACAAGCTCGTCACCCCCACGACTTGGCGCTTCGAACTGCGCAAGGGCGTCAAGTTCACGAACGGCGAACCCTTCGACGCCGAGGCGGTCAAATACTCGATCGAACGCATCCTGGACCCGAAGACGACCTCGTCGGTCAGCGCCAGTCAGATCGCGTCCGTCAAGGAAGTCAAGGCGGTCGACGAATACACCGTCGACATCGTCACCAAGTACCCCGATCCCGTGCTCCCGCGACGCATGCAGCCCTTCGGCGGAACCGGCCGCGTCTACATCGTGCCACCCAAGTACTTCAGCGAGGCCGGCTACGCCAAGGTCGCCGAGAAGCCCATCGGCACGGGCCCGTACAAGCTGGCCTCCTGGAACAAGGGGCAGTCGGTGACCGTATCGCCGAACACCTCGTACTGGGGCAGGAAGCCGCAGGTGACAGGGGCGACCTTCGTGTTCGTGCCCGAGGACAAGACACGCGTGGACGCCTTGCGCGCCCACGAAGTGGACATGATCGAGCGGGTTCCGGTCGAAGAGGTCAAGCACGTCGACGACGCGGACGGCGTGCACGTGGCATCGAGCCACAAGGGCCTCGTCAACACCGTGCTCCTTGATATGCGAAAGCCGCCCTTCGACAACCCGAAGGTCCGCGAGGCGTTCGCGCACGCCATCGACGTGAAGGGGATCGTCGACGAACTCCTCAAGGGACACGGACGAGTTCTCAATGTTCCGATGGACCCGGACGTCAAGCAGTTCGACAAGTCGATCCAGCCGTACAGCTACGACCCGAAGAAGTCCCGTGAACTCCTCAAGGAGGCCGGGTACACCGGCAAGCTCACCCTCCACACCAAGACTTCGGAGGGTCGCTACCCGGCGGACAAGCAGATCTACGAAGCGATGAACCAGCAACTCGACGCGGCCGGCTTTGACATCAAGCCCCAGACCGTCGAGTGGGGCCGTCTCATCAACCAGATGACGAGCGGCAGCGCGGGCCCCTTCTACATCATCGGCTGGGACTTCGGTGAGGGCGACGCCAGCAAGCTGAACTCCTTCATCCAGTCCTCCGCCACGTCGAGCATCGCCCGGATCAAGGAATTCGACGACCTGTCGGCCGAGGCCGGCCGGACGACGGACGAGAAGAAGAACACCGAGCTCTGGCAGAAGGCCCAGAAGGTCATCCACGACCAGTACGCCGTGGGGGCCATGTGGCAGCCGGACGCCATGTACGGCCTGAGTGACCGCATGGTCTGGACGCCGGAGATGGGTGAGGGAATCACCCTCCAGGACATCAGGCTGAAGTGACCGGCCGAGGAGGGGACATGACGTCAGCCACGCGCGAGAACGACAGTCCACTGCTGACGGTCGAGCAGCTCTCGGTCGAATTCATGACCCCGCTCGGCACCGTCGCCGCCGTGAACGACTTCGGGTTGTCCATCGGCCGCGGCGAGTCGGTGGCCATCGTCGGAGAGTCGGGCTCGGGCAAGTCGGCGGCGATGCGAGCCGTATTGCGCCTGTATCCGGAGAACAGACGCACACGGATCCGGGGAGCGGTCGCCTTCGACGGCGTGCAACTGGCCACCCTGTCGAACCGGCGCATGCGGGAGATCCGGGGCGACCGGATGGCGCTGATCGCCCAGGACGCGCTGTCCTCGCTGAACCCGTCCCTCACCGTGGGCTACCAGCTCACCGAGGCGCTCCGTATCCGCAAAGGCTGGAGCGCGGGACGCTGCCGGAAGCGAGCGGTCGAACTCCTGGACCTGGTGGGGATTCCGTCGGCGGCGGAACGCCTCAAGGACTATCCCCACCAGTTCTCCGGCGGGATGCGGCAACGCGTTCTGATCGCCACCGGACTCGCCCTCGATCCGGACCTGCTGATCGCCGACGAACCGACCACGGCACTCGACGTGACGATCCAGGCGCAGATCCTGCAGCTGCTGCGGGACCTGCGCCAGGAGACCGGGATGGCGCTCGTGATCATCACGCACGACATGGGAGTCGTCGCCGAGATCGCGGAACGCGTCACCGTGATGTACGCGGGCGCCGTGGTCGAGTCCGGCGGCATGCGGGACATCTTCACCTCGCCACGGCACCCGTACACGGAAGGCCTCCTGAACGCCGTACCACGGTCGGACCGGCGCGCGGAGCGTCTCGCGTCGATCCCCGGCTCGCCGCCGAGCCCGACGACGCGGCCGAGCGGATGCCGCTTCCACACCCGGTGCGCCTACGCGCGGGCCGACTGCGCGTCGGTTCCCGCCGGCCTCGAGATCGTCGCACCGGGCCACGCGTCGGCCTGCCGATACTGGAAGGAGAATTTCCATGGTGCCGACTGATCCGGCCGTCCGGGACGAGGCCCGGGTGGCGGATCCCGTGCTGTCGGCGGACGCACTCGTCAAGTCGTACCCGGGCCATGGCAAGGGCGGCCTCATCCAGGCCGTCCGGGGTGTCTCGTTGGAGGTGCCCGCCGGCAAGACCGTCGGCGTCGTCGGCGAGTCGGGATGCGGCAAGTCCACCCTCGCCCGACTTCTCGTCGGCCTGGAGGAGCCGACCAGCGGTTCCCTCTCGGTCGCCGGACACCGCGTGGACGCGGTGGGGCGACGCCGGCGGGACGAGCTGATGCGGCGCGTGCAGATGGTCTTCCAGTCGCCGTTCACCTCCCTCGATCCGCGGATGACCGTCCAGCAGATCATCCGCGAACCGCTCGACGTGCTGCGTTCCAAGGGCCCACGCGCCGAGCGCGACGCACGTGCGGCGGAACTGATGGACGCCGTCGGCCTCCCCGGCTACCTGGCCGACCGGCGGCCCAGCCAGCTCTCGGGCGGACAGCAGCAACGCGTCGGTCTGGCACGGGCTCTGGCCTCCGGCTCGGACGTGGTCATCTGCGACGAACCCGTCTCCGCGCTCGACGTGTCGATCCAGGCACAGGTCATCAATCTGCTCAAGGACCTCCAGGACGAGCTCGGCGTCGCGTACATCTTCATCGCACACAACCTGAGCGTCGTCGCGACCATCTCCGATCACATCGCGGTGATGTACCTCGGCCGCATCGTGGAGTACGGCCCCACCGACACCGTGTACGACGACCCGAAGCACCCCTACACCAAGGCATTGCTGTCGTCGGCGCCCGCACCCGACCCCGACGCGAACGCGCGCGGTGCCCGCATCGTGCTTCAGGGCGACCTCCCCTCGCCCGCCAGGGTGCCGTCGGGCTGCGCGTTCCGTACCCGCTGCTGGAAGGCGAGCGACCTGTGCGCCTCGCTCGACCCCGCACTCGAGCCGGCCGGCGCCGGCGAGCGCACCGTCGCATGCCACTTCCCCGAGTGACCGGGCGCCACCTCTTCCACCTCTTCCACTTCTTCCACGACCAGGAGGCACATGATGGACGGCACCCCGACCAGCACCACGCTCCGTGTGCGACTGCGGGCCGATGACACCAAGTACGCGGGTGGAGTCATCCCGGCCGCGCATTACATGCAGTTGATGTCCGACGCCGGCGCGATGCTGGGTGTGATGCGTGGCGAGTCCGCCGGATACCTCGCCCGCTGGGAGAGCGTCGACTTCACCGCGGTGTGTCACGTCGGTGACTACATCGAGGTCCGCTGCGAACTCATCCGGGTGGGCAACCGGTCCCGCACGATGCGTACCGAGGTCGTGAAACTGATCAGCACAGATCCGGGAGAGCGCGGTCAGACCACGAAGGGGATCGTCCACGAGCCGCCGGAGGTCGTCGCACGAGGCGACTACGTCAGCGTCATGCCGCGTGCTGATCTCGACAGCGAGTAGCGGGATGTGACGCTTCATCACCGAACGGCCGAACGGTGCCACGCGGGCGGGGGAAGGGGCAGGAGCTGTGGTCGACAGCGTGAATCCGGCCGACCGGGCGGCCCGAGAGCCCGCTCGCCTGGTGGGGGCGGAGATCAAACGGCTCCGCACGCGGCATGGTCTGACACTTCGGGACCTGGCGGAACGCTGCGGGCTGTCGGCCGGCTTCCTCTCGCTGGCCGAGCGAGGCATCAACTCGATCTCACTGACCTCGCTCTTCGCGCTGGCCGACGCGCTGGAGGTGGACGCCTCCGACCTGCTGGGCGCCGCCGGCCGTCGAGGCAGGCACGCCTACGCGATCGCTCGGCACGACGACCCGCTCGTCGAGCGGGTGGTGATGGGGGAGCGCGAGCACCGCGTCCTGACCGCGGACCTGGTGGAGCAGCGCATCGAAGCACTGGTCACCAAGGTGCGCCCGACGGACGAGCCGTCACCGTTCACACAGCACGACGGCGAGGAGTTCTGCTACGTGCTGCGCGGCGAGCTGACGTTTCTGCTGCCGGACGAGACCGCTGTGCTCGCCGGGGGCGACTCGATCCACTTCAAGTCCCGGATTCCACACGCCATTCACAACCGCGGCATCGAAGCGGCAGAGGTGCTCTGGGCGGTCGACCGTCCTCTGCTGCGGCGCCCCGACGGAACTCTCTGCTGACCGCGGTTCACCTCCGCGGTGCACACCACCACTGAGAGGCGGCAATGAGCGAACTCGAACTGACGAAGGTTCCATCCGACGAGCGAGGCTTCTTCGGGCATCCACGCAGCCTCGCCACGCTGTTCTTCCTCGAGGCGTGGGAGCGGTTCTCCTACTACGGGATGTCCGCGATCCTGCTGTACTACCTGTACGACCGCACCTCGGACGGTGGGCTCGGCCTCGACAAGCCCACCGCGGCCGCGCTCGTGTCCGTCTACGGCGCCCTGGTCTACATGTCGGGCGTCCTCGGAGGCTGGACGGCCGACCGACTGCTGGGCATGCGCCGCGCGGTTCTGCTGGGCGGATTTCTGATCATGGGCGGTCACCTGGCGCTGGCGGTTCCCGGCGGCCTGCCCGCGCTGCTCGTGTCGATGCTGTTGATCGTGCTCGGCACAGGGCTCCTCAAGCCCAACGTGTCCAGCATGGTGGGTGAGTTGTACGCGCCCGCCGACCATCGCCGTGATGCCGGGTTCTCCCTCTTCTACATGGGCATCAACCTGGGTGCCTTCGTGGCGCCGTATCTGGTGGGCACGCTCGGGCAGCAGGTCGACTACCACCTCGGCTTCGGCCTCGCCGCGGTCGGCATGGCGGCGGGGCTGGCCGTGTACACCCGGGGCCGGAAGAGCCTGGGACAGGCCGGAGACGCGCCGACGCAGGCGCTTCAGCCCGGTGAACTGCGCCAGGTGGTGAGGCGCTCGACCGTGGGTGCCGTCGTGGTGGTTGTCGCGGTGGTGTTGCTCGGCGTTGTGGATTCGCTGACGGTGCAGACGCTGATCAACGTCGTGTCGGTGCTCGCCGTGCTGGTGCCGGCGGGCTATCTGATCATGATGCTGCGCAGCTCGCACACCGATCCCGTGGAGCGGTCCCGGCTGATCGCCTATGTGCCGCTCTTCATCGGCGCGGTGTTCTACTGGGTGGTCAACGAACAGTCGGGTTCGGTGCTCGCACAGTTCGCCGACACACGGACCGACCTCCGGATCTTCGGGATGGCGGTCCCGTCCTCCTGGTTCCAGTCGCTGAACCCGGTCGCCACTCTTCTCCTGGCTCCGGCCTTCGCCTGGCTGTGGATCAAGCTGGGGGACAGACAGCCGGCCACGCCGCGCAAGTTCGCCGTCGGACTGCTGCTCGGCGGAGCCTCGTTCATCCTGATGGCGGGCCCAGGACTGTTGAACGGCGTGCACGAGACCGCCAGTCCGTGGTGGCTCGTCGCGAGCTACTTCATCGTGATCTGCGGTTCGATGTGCCTCTCGCCGGTCGGGCTCTCCGCCACCACCAAACTCGCGCCGCGAGCCTTCCTGGCGCAGATGATGAGTTTGTGGTTCCTGGCCTCCGCGGCGGCGGGAGGTATCAACGCGCAGCTGGTGCAGCTCTACAGGCCCGAGACCGAGGTCGCCTACTTCGCAGGGGTCGGAGCTGCGGTCATGGGGGCAGGGATTGTCATGCACCTGTTGACGCCATGGGTGCGACGACACATGGGAGGCGTGAAGTAGTGAGCGGAACAGAGTCGAGGCAGGAGAGGTCGAGGCAGGAGAGGCGGAAGATGCGCGTAGTGGTGGTCGGGTGCGGCATCGCCGGTGCGGCGGCAGGCTACGACCTGGCGCGGACCGGGGCGGACGTGGTGCTGGTGGACTCCCGGGTCCCGGGGCGCGCGACGTCGGCCGGCGCGGGCATCATCTGCCCGTGGTCGTCCGAGGTGGACGACGAGGACTGGTACCGGATCGCGGTGGCCGGCGCGGAGTACTACCGGGAGCTCCGGGCGGCGCTGGCGACGGACGGTGAGACCGAGTTCGGCTACCGGCAGGTCGGCTCGCTGCGCCTCGTGGAAGAGACCGAGTCCACCGAGGTGCTGAAACGTGTGTCCGCGCGCGCGGAGGAGTCTCCGTCGGCCGGCAAGGTGGAACTGATCGGCGCGCGCCGGGCGCGGGAGCTGTTCCCGCCACTTGCCCACGACGGCCCGGCGATCCATGTTCCAGGGGGAGCACGGCTGGACGGCCGCTCGGTCCGTGATGCCATGTGTCGCGCGGCAGTGCGGCACGGCGCACGGATCGTCGAGGGAACGGCCACGATCGTCGCCGACGGAGCGGTGCAAGGGGTACGGATCGACGATGTCTTCGTCGCTGCGGACTCGGTGATCGTGGCGGCCGGCGCCTGGGCGCCGCAGTTGCTCGAACCGCTGGGCGTCCACATACGGATCGCGCCTCAGCGCGGGCAGATCGCGCATTTGCGGATGCCGGGCGCCGACACGGCGAACTGGCCTGTGGTGCTGCCGCGGTCGCGGCACTACCTCCTGTCCTTCGACGACTCACGGGTCGTCGTCGGCGCCACGCGCGAGGACGACGTGGGCTTCGATCACCGGATCACCGCGGCCGGGATCGCGGAAGTGCTCGGCGAAGCGCTGTCGGTCGCGCCCGGACTGGCCGACGCGACGCACGTGGAGACCCGCATCGGCTTCCGTCCGGTCGGACCTGACATCCGCCCCTTGCTGGGCGAGGTCCCGCAGGTGCCCGGACTTGTCGTGGTGAACGGTCTCGGGGCGTCGGGTCTGATGGTCGGCCCTTACGCGGGCGCGATCGCGGCCCGCCTGGCCCGGCAGGCCGACCCTGAGATCGACCTGTCGCCGTACGACCCTCTGCGCTGAATCGAGCCTCGCAGAGGCGAGCACCGGCAGCCATCAGTTCGTCCGGGCGGTCCGGCTGGATCCGCCCGGACGCAACGGTCATGCCCAGCGCAGCGCGAGCGGTCGTCGCGCTTCGCCGGGTCGATCAGCGGGCCCGGCGAGGCCCGTCGTGGAAGTCCCGGACGACCTGCCTCAGTTGGTCGGGGGGCCGGCCCGCTGCACATGGTGCCCTGGGCTCCGGACTCAGGGTCGGGGATCAGAGTGATCGCCTCCTCGCCGTCGAACACCCGGGCAGGTCCTCGCCCGCGGCCCGGGCACGCGTGGGGCGTGTCCGGGCCGGGCGGGTCGGTGGTGCGGTCTGTGCCTGCGCCTGTGGTGTCAGGCGGTGAGGGTCTTGTGGAGTGCGTCGAGGCCGTCGGCGTAGATGCCGGTGAAGAGGTCGACGACTTCCTGCTCGGTGGCGTGGTCGGGGTTGAAGCGGCCGGACCACTGGACCTCGGCGATGTCGTCGTGGCCGGGGATCGCGTGGACGCGCAGGGTGGAGACGTAGCCGTTGACGGGGAACGGGGCCTGGAGGATGGCATAGCTGTAGTGGCGCTCGGCCTCGTTGAAGTCGACGAGGCGTTCGATGATGACCTCGCCCTCGGCGTTGGCCAGGCGGCGGACCCGACCGCCCTCGAGCGGCGTGCTCTCGGGGATGTAGGGGAGCCAGTCGGGCAGGGCGTCGAAGCCGCCGATGAGGCTCCAGACCTTGTCGGGGGAGGCGGGGACGGTGCGGGAGACGGACGTGGAAGCCATGATCTTTCTCCTGTGCGGACGTGCGTGGGGGGTGGTGGGTGTCAGGCGTTGTTGGGCAGCGGGGCGGCCGGGCTGACGAGGCCGGCGGCGCGCAGCTCGTCCCAGAACGCGGCCGGGACGGTCTCGTTCAGGGCGGCGATGTCCTCGGCGATGCGGCTGGGCCGGGTGGCGCCGGCGACGACGGCGGCGGAGACGGGGTGGGCCAGGGAGAACTGGAGGGCGGCGGCCTTGATGGAGACGCCGTGCTTGTGGGCCAGGGCCTTCAGGCGCGAGACCTTCTCGATGATCTCCGGCGGGGCCTGCTGGTACTCGAAGTGGGCGCCGCCGGCGAGGATGCCGGAGCTGTAGGGGCCGCCGACGACCATGTCGACGTTGTGCTCCTGCGCCATGGGGAGCAGCCGCTGCAGGGCGTGCTCGTGGTCCAGGAGGGTGTAGCGGCCGGCGAGGAGGAATCCGTCGGGCTTCGGCTCGTCCAGGGCGAGGGTCAGCTCGATGGGCTCGGTCTTGTTCACGCCCAGGCCCCAGGCCTTGATCACGCCCTCGTCACGCAGGCGGGACAGGACGCGGAAGGCGCCGGTACGGGCCTCCTCGAACTTCTGCAGCCACAGGTCGCCGTGGAAGTCCTGGGCGATGTCGTGGACCCAGACGATGTCCAGGCGGTCGGTGCCCAGGCGCTTGAGACTGTCCTCGATGGACCGCTCGGTGGCCTCGGCGGTCCACACGTGGAGCATCTTGTTCGGGTTGCCGTGCTCGAACAGGCCACCCTTCTCACCGAGGTCGCGGGCACCCTCCTCCAGCTCGTCGAGGACGACCCGACCGACCTTTGTGGACAGGACGTACTCGCCACGGGGCTTGGCGGACAGGACCTCGCCCAGACGCTCCTCGGACAGGCCCGCACCGTAGAAGGGGGCGGTGTCGAAGTAGCGGGTGCCCTGGTCCCAGGCGGCCTCGACGGTGGCGCGGGCCTCCTCGTCGGGGATCGCGCGGAACATGTTGCCGAGCGGGGCGGTGCCGAAGCCGAGCCGGCCGGGAAGGATCTTCTTGAGCGACATGAAAGTGCCTCTTGCGGGGTGGGGGGGTGCGCCCGCACTTTGAGTGCGTTAGCGCCTTACAAGCGAAGACAATACTTGCATGCGCTGGTTAATGCAAACAGGTGTTATTTGAGGGGTGCGGTGGGTCCCTCGGGTCCCTCGGGTCCCTCGGGTCCCTCGGGTTCGGTCACGCCGCTCAGTGGGCCCCTCGGTCGTGGCCGGTCGCCAGGTCGCAGCCCCGCGTCTCCCGGAAGAACGGGAACGCGAGCAGGACGGTGCACGCGGCTGCGGCCAGGAGCACCGGGCGGCCGGCCAAGCCGGTCGGACAGGGCGCCGAAGAGGGGGACGGTGGCCGCTTCGGCCGCGGCCGCGATGAGCATGCCGGTGAGGAGCGCGCTGCGTGGCAGGCCGACGGGCAGGGCGATGGCCCTGCCATGGTGGCGGAACGACTGCAGGGCGAACACGGTGGACGACGGGACGAGTCCTAGGGGTACGCCCATGTGCGGCAGGCGCCCGGATGCCCAGATCGTATGGGCTGATCCGGCCCTCGGGGCTGATGGCGGTGGCCTCGGTGATGATCAGGCCGGTGCCGTCGGCGGCTCTGTGCCGGGGGCGAAGAGGGGGTCGACGCGGTATGCCTGGTACGTGGCCTGGGACTGGCCCTGCGGAGGGGGACCGGCAGGTCCGCCTCCGCTTCCTGGGCTGACCTGGGACTGTGACCCGCCTGTCCGCCGGTGTCCCTCAGGGATCCATCAGGGATCCGTCAGAGATCTGTCAGAGATCCGGATGCTTCGTCGCCACGTGGTAGTACCCCGAGTGGAACACCAGTGGGGCGCCGCCGTCGGACTCGTACTGTTCGACCTCGCCGAGGAAGATGATGTGGTCGCCGGCGTCGAGGCGCTGGACGGTGCGGCACTGGAAGCGTGCCACCGCGCCGTCCAGGAGGGGGGTGCCGGCGATGCCGTGGGTGGCGGGGGTGCCGTGGAACTTGTCCTCGGCCGGGGTGGCGAACTGACGGGAGAGGTGGTGCTGGTCGGCGGCCAGTACGTGGACGGCGAAGTGCGAGGCGTCGGTGAAGTCCGGGAGGCTCGGCGCGTTCTTGCCAGGGCACCACAGGACGAGGGGCGGGTCCAGGGAGACGGAGGTGAAGGAGTTCGCGGTCATGCCGACGTTGCGGCCGTCGGGGGTGCGGGCCGTCACCACGGTCACGCCGGTGGCGTACTGGCCCAGCGCGCGGCGCAGTTCGCGGCCGTCGAAGCGGGCGGCGTGCTGGGCGCGCTTGTCGGCGAGGAAGCGCTGCGCTTCGCCTTCCTCGAACCACCAGCGGTAGAGCGTGCGCGGGTCGTCGAATCCGGTGGCCAGGGCGCTCGCGACCGAGGGGACCTCGGCAGCCGCCGTGAGCAGGTCGTGGTGGTGCGGACGCAGGTCGGTGAGGAGGGAGTTGGTCCAGCCGACGGCCCATTGGGCCCAGCCGCGCCAGAAGCTGTCGAAGGTGCGCTGCATCCACTGCGGGGTGAACTCGGCGGCGCCGTGGCGCAGGGTGCTGTCGAGGTAGTGGCTCGCGGCCTGGGCAGCGTTGTTCGAACCCTGGCCGGTGATCGGGTCGTTGAGGACGACAGCGTCGGCCATGCCGAGGACGTGCCGGCCGGAGGCCAGGCGGGCGACGGGGTGCCGGACGGTGGGGGTGACCCGGCCGCGCAACACACCGCCGCTGTCCGTGAGTCGGGCGTGCCGGCAGCGTTCGTACTCGTCGGGGAAGAACCGGTGGAGGATCTCCAGCGAGCGGACGAGGTGGGCCTCGGGGGTGACGATGTCGTCCCAGCAGTCCATCGGGCCGCCGGGGACGCCCTCGAAGACCATGATGTCGCAGGGGCCGGTGGTGGTGAGGGCGGGGAAGGTGAAGTACTCGCCGACGCCCGGGACCATGCGGTAGTGAACGGAGGCCTCCCCCTCGCGCGGTGCCGTTCCCGTGACGTAGGTCAGAGCCAGCGCGCGCCGTGGCTTGTCGTACGGGGAGAGCTCGGCGTTGCGCGGGAAGAGGCTGCTCAGCTCGCCCTTGCCCGTGGAGACCACGACGAGATCGTGCGTACGGGCGTACCACTCGAGGTCGGCCACGCCCGCCTCGTGCAGCACGATCTCGCCGCGGCCGCCCTCCGCGAACTGTTCGATCCAGGCGGCACACTTGACGCGCTGGTCGACGGAGTGGGCGGGGCCCTCCAGCGGTGCGCGCCAGGAGACTTCAGGAGTGCCGTGCGGACCGATGAGAGAGAGCGCGATGCCGGTGATGTCCGGGACCTGGCCCTCCCAGCGGTGCAGGCCGAGTTCGCGCTCGCTCTGCAGCGCGGTGTCGAACATGCACTGGCTGGACATGACCGGGCCGCGACGCATCTCGTCGGGGCCGCGGTCGGAGACCAGGGTGACGTCGTAGCCGTGCGCCTGGAGCCCCAGGGCGAGTTGGGCACCCGCCTGCCCGGCGCCGATCACCGCGATCCTTCTCATGGTCCTGCTGTCCTGCTCTCGTTACGTGTGGTGCGCATCACTGACGTTCCATCAGGCTGCTGATGGTGGAGCCTGACGCACCCTCAGGCGCTGACGTCAGCCAGGTAGTTCTTCGCGGCGACCGGGTCCATGAACCAGTGGAAGAAGTCACGCGGGTCGTCGAAGCCGTTGACGAAGCGGGCGGCGATCCGGGGGTTGACGCTCGCCGCGCCGAAGAGCTCCAGGATGTGCTGCGGCGGGGCGCCGAGCATCGCGTTCGTCCAGGCCGTGGCGGACTGCGCGTTGTCCCAGAAGCGGCCGAAGGCCAGCTCCATGAACGCGGCGTCGTACGGGCGCTCGCCGTGGTCCAGGATGGCGGCGAGGTAGGCGGCGGCGCACTTGCCGGCGTTGTTCGAACCCTGGCCGGTGATCGGGTCGTTGAGGACGACGACGTCGGCGAGGCCGAGCACCTGCGCGCCCGAGGGCAGCGTGGCGACGGGCTTGCGGACGGTCGGCGCGAAGCGGCCCGCGAGGGTGCCGTTCTGGTCGGTGAGCGCGATGTCGGTGCAGCGCTCGGCCTCCCACGGGACGTACGCCCGCAGCAGCTCCTGGAACTTCGCCAGCTGCTCGTCGGGGGTGAGCCCGTCGAAGCAGTCGAGCGGGCCGCCCGGGACGCCCTCGAAGAACATGATGTCGCAGGGGCCGCTGGTGGTGAGGCTGGGCATGGTGAAGTACTCGCCCACACCCGGGATGACGTTGAAGCTGACGCCGGTGCGGTGGGGGAGTGGTGCCATGCCGGTGACGTACGCCAGGGCCAGCGCGCGCTGCGGAGCGTCGTACGGGGAACGCTCGGCGTCCCGCTCGAACAGTCCGGCGATCTCGCCCTTGCCTGCCGCGACGATCACCAGATCGGACTCGGCGGCGTAGCGCTCCAGGTCCTCGACGCCGGCCTCGTGGATGACAAGACGTCCGCCGCGGCGCGCGAACTCGCCCATCCAGATCGGCATCTTGACGCGCTGGTCGACCGAGCGGGCGGTGGCGTCGAGGCGGGCGTCGAAGGCGAGCGCCCGGCCGCCCTGGCCGTCGGCGATGTTCACGCCGAGCCCGGCGATCGGCGGGCAGGCGTCGCCCCAGAAGTCGAGCCCGAGGCCGCGCTCGTGGGCCAGCGCGGTGCCGAACATGGCCTGGCTGGACATGACCCGACCGTCACGGATCTCGTCTCCGGTGCGGTTGGACGCGATGGTGACGTCGTAGCCGTGGCCGAGCAGGCCGATACCGAGCTGGAGGCCGGCCTGGCCTGCTCCGACGATGGTGATCTTGCGCATGGGGGGACCTCCGGGGGTCGGTCGGTATGTGCGGTGGTGAGCGGTGCAGTGCCGCGCAGTGCCTGCGGTGCCGTGCAGTGCGGTGACGTGCACCGGTGCAGCGTTTTGGTGACGTGGCGACTGACGACTGGCGGCTTCAACGAGTGGGGGGTTCGTATGCGTGGAACACGGCTGCCTGCCGGAGGGGGCCGACGGGCAGTCGCGGGAAGCCGGGGCACCCGTAGGACCGGGGGAGGGGGCGCGGGGCGCCCGGCCGGGGTTCAACCTTGGTATGAAAAGATCATCTTTGCTATCCGGATCACGCGGATCGCTGTCCTGATCGCGCAACTCGGCGGTGGAGGTCCACATGCCCGCTGAAGAGCCACCCCTCGCAAATCACCAGCGGTTTCATACAGCGGACATTTGGGAGGCGCGGGCCGAGGTCGGCCGCGCCTTCTGTCCGCATGAGCTGCGCATCGTGCAGCGCTCGGCGACGCTCGACGCCCGGCTGCACGGCGCACCCTTCGACCGGACAGGTCTGTATTACCTCGATTACGGAGCCGAGGTCCGGATCACTCCGGGTGACCTGGAGAGCTTCTTCCTCGTCCAGATACCGCTCGCCGGTCACGCCGAGATCACCTGCGGCCGGGAGGAGATCATCTCGTCCCCCGAACTTGCTTCCGTCCCCTCTCCGGCCGGACGCCTTGACATGCGCTGGGGTGCCGGCAATCCGCAACTGATCGTGTGGTTCGACCGGTCAGCCCTGGAAGCGCACCTGGGCGGTCTGCTCGGCCGCACAGTGCGCCGCCCGATCCGCTTCTCGCTCGGTATGGACCTCACCGCGCCGGACTCCCGCTCCTGGCTCAACATCGTCGACCTCATGCGCCGGGAGGCGGAGGGGCCTGACGGCATGACAAGCCGGCCCGTCGTGACCAAGCAGCTCGAATCCCTCCTCATGACCCAGCTGTTGATGGCCCAGCCCAGCAACTACACGCCGGCGCTGCTGGGCGAGCAGCCACGCGTCGCACCGCCCGCGGTCCGCCGCGCGATGGAGGTCATCGAGGGACACGCCGCCGAGCCGCTCACCGTCGTCGAGATCGCGGAATGCGTCGGCGTCGGCGTACGGGCCCTCCAGGAGGGCTTCCGCCGCCACCTCGACACGACACCGCTCGCGTACCTGCGCGAGGTCCGCCTGGACCGCGTACGCAAGGAACTCCTGACCTCCGACCCGGGCACCACGACCGTCACGGCCGTCGCATCCCGCTGGGGCTTCCTGCACCCGGGCCGCTTCTCTCTCGCGTACCGCCGGCAGTTCGGGGAGTCTCCTTCGGAGACGTTGCGGGCGTAGGGGACCGCGGGCCGCGGTCGTAGGAGAAGCCCGGCCGCGGTCGTAGGGGAAGTCCGGCCGCGGTCGGGGACAGGCGGGCTCGACGGCGGGCTGTTCGCCGGCATGGGCATTCATGTACGCCCCATTGACCATTCCTTGACCCGCGGGTCAGCATCGTCCGGAACGCCCCCCACGCCAGTCCCACCCGTAACGTCGTGAGGAGCCCGCCCCGATGCGCACCGACCGCAGCACGCGCAACACCCGTACGACCCGCACGACCCGCACGACCCGTACGCGAGCGCTACGCACAGCCGTTGCCACCGTCGCGGCCTCCGCCGCCTTAGGCACCGTGCTGGTCACCTCACCGGCCGCGGCCACCGTCACGGCCGCCGGAAGCGAACCCGGCAACTGCAAGACTTCCGGCGATCCGTCCTGGTCCGGCTGGACCGACCACGATCAACTCGGCGCCACACTGCGGCAGATCGAGCAGACCAGCAAGGGCCGGGTGCGGGTCGACGTCGCCGGGCGCACCACCCAGGGCCGCGAACTCTGGGCCGCGCGCGTGGGCACCGGCCCGCGCGTCCTGATGGTCACCAGCGCCATTCACGGCAACGAGCGCACCGGCACGGAGGCCCTCATCGGCATCCTCAAGGACCTCGGTTCGAGCTCTGATCCGAAGACCGCCGAACTCCTCAGCAAAGTCACCCTGGTTGCCATGCCGATGGTGAACCCGGACGGCGGCGAGCTCAACCGCCGTATCGACGTACGCTCCTGGGACCAGACCGTCGCGCAGTTCCCGCAGCTGGCCGGGGCGCCGCGCGCCTGGTACCACAGCCTCAGCGGCGACGGCATCGACCAGCCCGGCTACGACCTCAACCGGGACTTCAACCCCGATCTGAACTACGTCCCGCGGGCCTCCGACCTCCCCGGCAAGCAGACCGACGCCGGCTTCTTCCTCTCCCCAGAGTCGCGCGCGATCCGTGACACGTACGTGAAGATGCGCACCGAGAAGGGGTCGGTCGACGCGTTCATCGACCTGCACCACATGGGTCCCTGCGAGCGCATCACGGGCGGCCCTCAGGACGGCAAGCTGATCACGGTCTCGCTGGACTATCCGCCGCTCGGCGTGAACGACGGGGCCAAGTACAAGAAGCAGTGGCCGAAGCTGGACCAGGACAAGTCCCGCCGCTACGCGCTCACCGTGGCCAATGGCATCGCCGCCGCCTACGGCGAGCAGTCGAGGCTCGCCGCGACCGGCCGCTACCTCCATCCCGACGCGCGCGAATACGCCGGCCAGGGCCGCTCCGCCTTCGCCCTCAACGGAACCGGCACGGTCCTCTTCGAAGTCCGAGGGCAGCAGGACGACTTGGGGCAGCGGCAGCGCGGCATGTTCGTGCAGTCCGTACGGACCGGAGTGGAGTCCCTGCTGACGGGCCTGGCCACCGGCAGCGCCGACCGGGTCGACGGGGACGACTTCTTCGAGCTGCCGGACTACGGGTGGGAGACCACGGCGGACTGACCTCGCTCGCCCCGGGTCCCCGTGCGCAGGCACGTGACCCGGGGCAAACGATGCGACTCACGGCAGCGACGCGGCCAGGGCGTCGTCCCTCAGGTTCCCTGTGCTTCCGGGCGCTGCGTCGTGCGCCTGCCCATGGCCGTGGCGACGCCGATCCGGTTCCAGACGTTGGTCGCCGCGGCCGTCCACAGCAGGTGGGTGAGGCTGGTCTCGTCGAAGCAGGCGGCCGCCTCCTTGTACACGGCGTCGGGGACCCCGGCCTCGGGCAACAGGGTCAGGGCCTCGCAGAGGGCGAGCGCGGCCCGGTCCGCGGGGGCGAACAGCGTCGACTCGCGCCAGGCCGGGAGTGCGTCGAGACGCTGCTCGCTCTCGCCGGCCTCCCGCGCCGCGCGTGTGTGCAGGTCCATGCAGAAGGTGCAGCCGTTGATCTGCGAAACGCGGAGGCGCACCAGCTCGGCGAGGAGCGGGTCGAGCCCCTTCCCGGCCACCTGCTGGAAGGCGACCATGGCCTGGTAGACGTCGGGCGCGGCGGCCACCGCGTCCACCCGGTCGACGACCGGGGCGTTGGTGAGGTCGGGGGTCATGGTGTCTCCTCGAGGTCGTCGACCGAGCGGGTCGTGGGCATGGGCACGGGCATGAGTAGGGGCATGGCGGCGGTGTGGTGGTCCGGGCGCGGCTCCGGGGTCACGTCGGTGGGCACGAACCGCACCTCGGTCTCCGGCCGCAGCGCGAGGTCGCGCCCGGTCACCGGTTCCGGGACGGAGATCAGGATGTTGTAGTGGTTGGGGAAGTGGCAGGAGTCGAAGCCGAGGACGGTGCCCACCAGTTGGCCGTCGATCCAGACCTCGTCGCCCCGGTCGAGGACACCGGCGCAGCCGATTTCCGCGAAGCCGAGGAAACCGACCCGGTCCACCCGGGCTCCGGGCGCGGTGTCCTGCTGGTCCGTGGTCACCAGCTCGTGGACCTCACCGCGGCGCACGCACCGGCCGGCGAACTCCTCCATGCGCATGCCGCGATCGTCCCTGCGATGGATCAGGACCTTGACCAGGATCCCGTGGACCGCTCGCTTGCCGCCGCTTTCCACGGTCACCGCGCAGGCACCTCCTGAGCCGTCGGGGATCCCGACACCGCACCGGGGTGCGCGAGTTGGTACGTCCGCTCGGTCAGCGCGAGCGCGGCGAAACCGTCGCCGCCGCGGTCGCCGCGCTCCCGGATCGCCTGCTCGAAGTCGTCGAGCACACCGACGTACTCGTGCCACAGCGAGCCCTTGAACTCGGGGAACCCGCGCAGCATGTCCGCCGTGCGCACCGAGCCGTCCGCCAGCCGGACCGTGGCGTCCTTCACCTCGCCCGGGTAGGACCAGTCGAGCTCGACGCGCACCGGTACTCCGCTGCCGGAACGCAGCCGCACCGTGGCGCGCCGGTCCACGCCCTGCGCGTCCCACGTCACCTGCGCGTGCTCGACGCTCACGTCGCCGGTCAGCAGCCGGGCGAGGTCGTAGGCGTTCGGCCCGTTGTCGGCGACACAGCCGCCGCCGCACCGCGTGGGGTCCAGGTACCAGGCGTCACCGCCGATGTGTTCCTCGATCCGTTCCAGGTAGCGGATGGTGACCTCGACCGGTGCCGCCGCGGTGCGCAACTCGCGGTGCAGGGCCGTGATTTCGTGGTTGTAGCGGCGGTGGAACGCGGTGAACAGGCACACCCCACGCGCCCTGGCCGCCGCCACCAGCGACTCGGCGTCCTCAAGCCGGGTGGCCAGCGGCTTCTCCACGCACACCGGGACACCCGCGGCGATCACATCCGCCGCGATCGACGCGTGCACGTCGTTGGGGACGGTGACCACCACCGCGTCCAACTCTGCCCCGGCGAGCATCGCGCGGTGGTCCGTGTAGACCGGCAGGCTCTCTCCGTGGGGGCGCAGCCTCTCGGGCGACACGTCGCACACCGCGGCCAGTTGCCAGGCGGGCGATGCCTCGATCGCGGCCAGGTAGAACCGGGAGATCGCCCCGAGTCCGACGACGGCGATCCGCCGCGGCCCCCTCACCGCTGCCCCGCTCGCGCCGGGAACGGCAGGTCGGAGGTGTCGGTTGGCAACGGCTGGTCGGAGGTGTCGGATGGGCGCGGCAGGTCGGATGTATCCGCCGGGAACGGGTCGGACGTTTCTGCCGGGAACGGGTCGGACGTATCTGCCGGGAACGGCAGGCCGAGCGTCGCGGCGAGCCCGGCCAGTTCGTGGTGGACCACCGGCTCCACCGGGACGCCGTGCTCGCGGTGGAGCCGGGCCCGCTCCGCCTCCGGCCGGCCGGGGTAGCCGACGGGGGCGCTCTCGTCGACCGGGGGGCAGGCCAGTACGGTGCCGAACAGCTGCTCCGCGTCCCGGATCACGGCCTCCGGCCCGCGCAGCAGGCCGGGCGCGATCGCCACCATCAGCATGCCGATGTCGTCGTCCCGGCCCGACGGGCGGCCGTCGCCGGACAGTGCCTCGGTGGCGGGACCGGCACCGGAGCCGGAGACCAGGGCGGCGAGCACCTCCACCATCAGGCCGAGTCCGAACCCCTTGTGGTCGCCGCCGCTCGACGCGCCGAGCCAGAGCAGGTGCGCCTCACCACGGTCGAAGGCCGCCGGGTCGGTCACCGGCCGGCCCTCCTCGTCGGCGAGCCACCCCGGCGGGACCGTCCGGCCGGCACGGGCCGCCGCCCGCACCCGCCCGGTCGGTACCGCGGTGGTGCTCATGTCGAGGACGAACGGCGGGTGCGGGCCGGCGGGCGCGGCGATGCTCAGCGGGTTGGTGCCCAGCAACGTCACCCGGCCGCCGGGCGGGCGGGCGATGCGCTGCCCGCCGCAGTTGGACGCCACCAGGCCCACCATGCCCTGCTCGGCGGCGCGCCGGGCGTGGTAGCCGGCGCAGCCGAAGTGTGTCCCGTTCCGGACGGAGACCAGGCCGACCCCGAACCGCGCCGCCCGCTCGATCGCCAGGTCCATGGCCTCGCTCGCCTGCCACAGGCCCAGTGCGCGCCGCGCGTCGACGAGGAGGGCCGCGCCATGATCGGCCAGGACGACGGGGGAGCCGGCCGGGTCGGCGCGTCCGTCGTCGAGCAGCGGCAGATAGAGCCGGGACAGGTTGGCGGTGCCGTGCGAGCCGAAGCCGGCCAGGTCGCCGTAGCAGAGCGCTTCGGACGCCTGTCGCGCTCTGTCCTGAGGCAGGCCGCGCGCGGCGAAGACGGCGGTGACGAGGTCGAGCAACTGCTCGTAGGGGATGCGCACTTCGGTGGGTGCGCTCGTTCCGATCACCGTGACGGCTCCTTGCTTCCGGCGCTGCTGATACAGGTGCTTTCGGTGTCGTCGACGCAGCTGTCGTTGACGCGGCCGTCATTGACGCAGCTGTCCTCGACACAGTTGTCGTTGGCACAGTCGTCGTGGAACGCGAGCAGGATCCTCGCGATGCCGGCGGCGAACGACTCCAGGTCGGCCAGATCGACGTACTCCCCCTGCGCGTGCGCGTGGTTGCCCTCCAGCGATCCGGGCCCGTACACCACCGTCGCCGCGTCCTCGCGGTCGGCCAGCCAGATCGCGTCGCAGGTGAACGCGGCTTCGTCGTCGGGCCAGCGGCCGATGCCGGCCGCCTCGCCGAGCAGCCGCTCGGCCCAGGGCGAGGTGCCCGTGAGCGCGGGAATTCCCCTCTTCCGCCAGTGCAGGCGGGTGATCGCGGCGGCGTCCCGAGCGGTACGGGCGAGCTCGCGCACGGCGCCGAAGCGGGCGCGGAAGGCCGCGAGTCCCTCGTGCAGGGCGTCAGTTGTGGCGCTTTCGAGGCGGCGCGCCGTCTCGGCGTTCGTGTACGAGAGGTTGAGCAGCAGCGCGCCGCGGCCGTACACGCGGTTGTGCAGGGGGCCGGTCGTCAGTCCGGCGACGCACACGCGCCCCTCGGCGGCCAGCGGTGGCAGGACCAGGCCCAGGTGCTGCGCCAAGTAGCCCAGGAGCACCGTGGCGTTGTGTCCGTGCTCGGGCCGGTCGTCGATGGCGTCGTCACCTTCGACGCGCACACAGGCGGTCATCGCCGCGCTGGCCCGGGGGAGATAGCGCAGGCCGGTCGGTTCGCAGAACACGTTGAGGCGGCCGTACCAGCCCCGCTCGACCAGCGGCCGGGTGCCGATCGTGCCCAGCGCGCCGCCCTCCTCGCCGGCGACCGCCTGGACGAGGATGCGGATGTCGCGGGCGAGGCCGGGCCGTTCGGCCAGCGCAGCCCTGATCCCGGCGAGCAGGCCGACGGCGGGTCCCTTGGCGTCGACCGCGCCCCGGCCGGTGAACCGCCGTCCGTCGAAGCCGACTTGTTCCATGCCGGCCACGGTGTCCAGGTGCACGTTGAACATGACGGTCCGGTCTCGCGTATGTGCCGCGCCCAGCTCAAGGACCAGGCTGGGCTGGCAGGCGAGGAATCCGGGGCCGGCCTGCACGGCCTCGCGCACCGCGAGCGGCACATCGTCCGCCTCGATGTCCTCGGGACGCGAGGGTGCGTGGTGGCGCACCGCGAAACCGAGGGCAGCGGCGTGCTCGGCGTACCGGCGCTGCGCCGCCCACAGTTCCGGCGCGGGCAGGTCGGCGCCGGTCTCGAGCGGTCCCGCCGTGGGCAGATGCAGCAGATCCAGGAGCAGTTCGTGGTCGGCGCGGCCGACGAGGGGAGCGGTCATCGAGCCCCTCCCGTGGCAGCGGCGCTGCGGGGGCGCTCGGCGGTGAGCCCTGCCAGCAGGTCGGTGAGCGCCCGCCCGTGGGCGGTGAACGCGGCGGCGCACTCGGCGTCGGGGGCCCGTCGGCCTTCGTGCGGGACCACGGCCAGGTGCGGCTCGATCGACAGTGCGCCGGTGTAGCCGGCGTCGAGCAGCAGGCGCAGGCAGTCCGCGACCCGTGACTGGCCGTGGCCCGGCAGGCAGTACCGCGGAGCCTCGGCCGGGCATTCTGCGTCCGTGATGGCGTCCGTGATGGCGTCCTTGATGTGGACGTGCCGGACCCACTCGATGATCTCGCCGAGCAGGTCATAGGCGGAGTAGTCATAGGCGATGCCGTTGCCGGTGTCGAACAGCAGGCCGAGCGCGGGGCTGTTCACGGCGTCCAGCAGGTCGCGCATGCGCAAGGCGCTGGTTCCGGCCCAGCCGGCGCAGTTCTCGTGCAGCAGGCTCAGGCCGGTGCGCTCCGCGTGGTCCGCGAGTGCCTTGGTCCGCTCGATCACGGCCGCGCGCCACAGGGGCTCGGCGAGCCCCCCGCTCGGGTAGGACATGATCCGGACATGACGGGTCCCAAGGGTGCGGCAGCGTCGGCTCAGGACGCGGAGTTCGGCAAGGTCGGCGGTGACGTCCTGGTCCGCCGACCTCGACCACCCGCCGATCCGCGAGCAGACCGCGACCACCCGCAGCCCGGCGTCCTCGACCGCGGCGACCACCTGTGCGAACGCCGGTTCGGTGAGGTCGGCCAGGGGGATTCCGTCGACGGTGCGCAGCTCGATCGTGTCCCAGCCGAGGGCCCGGACCGCGGCCACCTGGGCGTGGATCCCGTACCCCGCCTCGTCGCCGATTCCGGCGAGGGCGAGGGCGGGGGCGAGGGCGGGGGCGCAGGCGGGGGCGGGGGCGAGGGCATGCGGGGCGTCAGCCGGCATCGCGCACCGCTCCGGCCGGGAGGGGAGTCGGCCGCTCGCGCAGGAGGCAGAGCTGCTTGGCCTCGTCCACAAGGCGTACCGTCCGCGCCGCCAGGTCGATGCCGAACTCCCCGCCGTCGGCGAAGCGTTGGTAGGCATGGCGGAAGAACTCGGGCAGCGCGTCGTCGGGGAACACCTCACGCTTCGTGAACTCGCGCCCTTCGACGGCGAGTTGGGCAAACCCGTCGTCCTGGCTGATCGGGTAGTGGCCCACGACGGTCGCTTCGGTGAACTCGCAGGTGATCCGCCGCTCGCGGACCGGCGCCGTCAGGTCCGAGGCGATACGGGTCGAGGCACCCCCCTCGTGGGTCAGGCGCAGCGTCGCGGTGCCCAGGCGGGGACGTACGGCAACGTCCGTCCTCAGGTCCGACCAGGCGGCGTCGGTCAACCGGGCGGGCCCGGCCAGGTCCAGGGCCACGCCCAGCGCGTGCGGGATCTCGACGTCGAAGGCGGTCGGATGGCCCGAAGTGGCCAGGCTGCGACTGAAGCGCGGTTTGCGCTGGACGACGCGGATCGCGCGGAGCGCACCGAACTCGCCGGTGGCCACGTGGTCCTTGAGCCGCCCGGTCAGGCTGCTGACCAGCCACTGCGCGACCACGACAAGCCGCAACCCGTACTGCCGGCGGAGGTCTTCGATCCGGGTGAGCTGGGCGGTGTCCGCCGTCAGCGGCTTCTCCACGAGCAGGTTGACGAACCCGAGCCGGGCAAGGCGTTCGATCACGGCGTCGCGGCCGTCCGGCGGCGTGCACACGTGGACGACGGTTCGCTGCGGGTCGAGTTCGGCGCGCGCCAGTTCCAGGGTCGGCAACCGGACGGTGCCCGGCGGGAGGGTGGCGGGCGCGGGCACTGGATCGACGGCCACCATCGGTGCTCCGGCGAACAGTGTGCCCGCGCGGGTCCCCTTGCGCAGCCGGTCCAGAGTGGGCAGATGCAGACCGGTACCGGCGCGGCCGAGCCCGACGACGAGAGTGCGGTACATCGGGCCCGCCTCCCCCTTTCCATGCCACTTTCCATGCCTCTGTTCAGCCGTACCTGTATTGATCAACTGTCGGCTTTGCGTAGGTTTTCGATCTTCAATGGGGATGTCAACGCGACGCTCCCGACACCGGCCGCCGACCGGGTGAACGTGCCCCCACCGGCGCGCCGGTGACCGGGCCCGAGCCGGGCCGACGGCATCGTGGTCGGCTGCTCACGAGGGGAAACGCACCGCCGGTCCAGGCTGTCGCACCCTTCACCCGACCTCGCGGGAGATCCCTTGCAGCCCACCTCACTGACCGAGTGCGGCCTCGTCGAACCGCCACGGGCGCCGTCTCCACCGGTGCCCTTCTTCACTCAGGTGGAATCGTTCGAGCGAATCTGGCCGGAGGTCCGGCGCCACCTCACGGAGGTGGCCGGGAGCGGGAAGTTCTCCCACGGTCAGAAGGTCGCCGAGTTCGAGCGGGCGCTGGCCGCGTACACCGGTGCGCGGCACGCCGTCGCCGTCAACAGCGGCACCGACGCGCTCGTCCTGCTGCTGCGCGCGGCCGGGCTGCGTCCCGGCGACGAGGTCGTCGTCCCGGCCTTCACCTTCGTGGCCTCCGCCTCCTCGGTCGTCCTGGCCGGCGGCCGGCCGGTGTTCGCCGACATCGACCCGGTCAGCTACGCCCTCGACCCGGAGTCGGTCGCGGCCGCGATCACGCCGCGTACCCGGTTCGTCATGCCGGTCCACCTGTTCTGTCAGATGGCCGACATGGACGCCCTTGCCGGGGTCGCCGCCGACCACGGGCTCACGATCGTCGAGGACAGCGCCGAGGCCATCGGCATGCGCTGGAACGGGAAGCACGCGGGGCTGCTCGGCGCCGGCGGCGTCCTGTCGTTCTTCCCGACCAAGACACTCGGGGCGCTCGGCGACGCCGGCGCGGTGCTCACCGACGACGACCGGATCGCCGAGACCGTCGGCGCGCTGCGGCACCACGGCAGGTTCGGGCCCACACTCGGGGACTTCCGGCGGATCTCGACGGAGACCACGCAAGCCGGCCAGAACAGCAAGGCGGACGACATCCAGGCGGCCGTCCTGCTGGCCAAACTCGACCGTCTGGACGCCGACATCGCGCGGCGCGCGGAGCTCGCCGCCGCCTACACCGAACGCCTCGCCACGGTGCCGGGAATCCTGCGGCTGCCGACCGTCGTCGCACGCACCTCCGCGACCAATCCCGTGTATTACGTCTATCTCATCGAGGTCCGGCACCGGGACGCACTGGCCGCGTTCCTGGCCCAGCGCGGCATCGGAACGGAGACGTACTACCCGGTGCCCCTGCACCGTCAGCCCTGTTTCGCCCAACTCGGCTACGACGAAGGGGACTTCCCGCACGCCGAGGCCGCGTGCCGGCGGACCCTGGCCCTGCCGTTCCACCCGGACCTGACGATGGATCAGGTGGACCACGTCTGCGAGACGATCCGGGCGTTCGCACAGGAGGAAGCAGCGTGATCGAGTTCTTTCCGCCCGACATCTTCGAGGCCGACCACGACACCCTGTTCGACATCGTGCGGGCGGTCGGCACCGGGCCGGAACAGCGGTTCATCCTCGGTGACGCCACCGCCCGCTTCGAGAAGGAGCTCGCCGCGAGCGTCGGCGCCGCGGACGCCGTCGCGTGCTCCAGCGGCACCTCGGCACTCACCCTGATCCTGCACGCGATGGGAGTGGGGGAGGGCGACGAGGTCATCGTCCCCGCGTACGGATGCGCGCCGCTGGCGAGCACCGTGGTCAACCTGGGCGCCACGCCGGTGTTCGCCGACATCGACCCGCGGATGCTGGTGATCGACCCGTCCGACGCCGAGGCATGTCTCACCGAACGCACCAAGGTGCTGCTCCCGGCGCACATCTACTCGGTGATGGCCGACATGCCCCGCCTGCTGGAGATCGCGCGGCGGCACGGCGTGCGGGTGGTCGAGGACTCCGCGGTCGCCCAGGGCGCGGTGCTCGACGGCCGACCGGCCGGACTGTGGGGCGATGCCGGGCTGTACTCGTTCGTCCAGGTCAAGAGCTTCGGCACGGCCGGCGAGGGCGGGGCCGTTGTGACCGACGACTCCGAACTGGCCCGCACCGTCCGCATGTTGCGCAACCATGGTCAGGACGGACGCCACCGCTTCCTGCACCACGTGATCGGCCACAACAGCCGGTTCGACGAGATCCAAGCGGAGTTCCTGCTCCACCGGCTGCCCGGCTTCCCGGCCCGCCTCGAGCGCCGGGCGCGGATCGCCGACTACTACGCCGAGCGGTTCGGCCCCCTCGCCGAGCACGGGCTGCTCGCACCGCCCCCGGGCCGCAACGGCCGCTGCTACTACGTCTACACGCTGCTGACCGAGCGGCGGGACGCGCTGCGCGACCATCTGGCCCAGCGCGGCATCGCCGCCCATGTGTACTATCCGCGGCCGCTGCCCGCCCAGGCGGCCTTCGCGCCCTACGCGCCGGCGGGCCGCCGGTGGCCGGGGGCCGAGCGGGCGAGCCGGTGCACCCTGTCGATCCCCGTGCACCCGCTGCTCACCGACGCGCAGGTGGAGCACATCGCCGACGCGGTCTGCGCGTTCGCCACCGGCGGCCCCGGCACGGACCGGTGACTCATGCGCCGGTGGCCCCCGGCGCATGAGTCACAGCCGTACCACCCGCTCCCCGCAGGCCCGGCCCGTCGTGTCGAAGAGCAGCGCGGCGGAGCGGGCAAGGCGGTCCAGGTCGTAGGAGCGGTGCCCCTGCAGCAGGACGCTGATGTCGGCGCGCATGGCGGCGTGGTACGGCCGGTCCACCCGGTCAAGGACCGTTCCGTCCACGGGGAACCGCGCCACGTGCGGGTCGTGGAAGCGGACCGTGGCGCCGAGCCCGGTCAGGCACCGTGCCACCGCGGTCGCGGGTGTCTCGCGCAGGTCGTCGATGTCCGGCTTGTAGCTCACGCCGAGCAGCAGCACCTCGGCTCCCTCGATCCGGCGCCCGGCCTCGCCGAGCAGCCCGGTCACCCGCTGCGCCACATGGTCGGGCATCGCGTGGTTCACCGCCTGTGCGGCGGCGACCGTCCGGAAGCTGAACCCCTCCCGGCGCGCCTGGTGCGTCAGATACACGGGGTCCACCGGAATGCAGTGGCCGCCGACCCCCGCGCCGGGCCGGAAGGGCTGGTACCCGAAGGGCTTCGTCGCCGCGCAGCGCAGGACGTCCCAGACGTCGACGCCGAGCCCGTGGCAGTACATCGCGAACTCGTTGACCAGGGCGATGTTGACGTTCCGGTAGGTGTTCTCCAGCAGCTTGGCGAGCTCCGCCTCGCGCGTGCCGCCGGCGATCACCACGGTGTCGACGAAGCGTTCGTAGAACGCGGCGCAGCGCTTGGCGCACAGCGGTGTGTGTCCGCCGACGACCTTGGGGGTGTTGGTGATCCCGAACTCGTGATTGCCCGGGTCGATCCGTTCCGGCGAGTACGCCAGGTAGAAGTCGGTTCCCGCGACGAGCCCCGTGCGCTCCAGGATCGGCCGGATCACGTCACTGGTGGTGCCCGGGTGGGAGGTCGACTCGACCACGAGGAGGGTGCCCGGCCGCAGATGCTCGGCCACCGCGCCGGCCGCCCGCGTCAGGGGGCCGAGATCGGGCGTCCCGTCGGCCCCGAGCGAGGTGGGGACACAGATCGCCACCGTCTCCGCCCCGGCGAGGACGGCGGGATCCGTGGTCGCGGTGAACCCCGCGGCCAGCATCCCCTCCACGTCGGCGTCGCCGATGTCCTTGACGTGTGAGCGCCCTGCGCGAAGGCCGGCGACGACCTGGTCCGACACGTCCAGCCCGGTGACCGTGAGCCCGGCGGCTCCGGCGGTTCTGGCGAGCGGAAGCCCCACGTATCCGAGACCTACGACGACCAGCTCGCGCACCATCCGCGCCTCTCTCCTCACCAGGCTCCTATCGCCAGGACTGGAGGCCGGCCCACTGCCGCCCCCCACCTGCGGCGCATCGTGTCAGCAGCCCGGCCGGGGCACCCGGGCGCGACAGGCCCGGACGTCTGATCGGAGTACCTTACTCACTCTCCGTAGTGAATATGGTGTGCCTGGCAGGTGTGGCCGCTTGGGACAAAAGCGCTGGTGAGCGCCCCTATGGCGCCGGATAGTTCAGAGATTCGAGCGTGTCGCACTTCATGATCGATTGGCTACGCCCTGTGATCAACTGTGGATGTCGTCGGGCAACCGGGCCCGAGACGTCCAAGGAGACTTCATGCAGAAAATTGCTATGGGCAAGCGCATCGCCGCCGCCGTCGCCACCGCGTCCCTCGCCGGTGGCCTCGGCCTCGCCGGCGCGGCACCGGCCCTGGCGGATGCTCCCGCGCCGCTGAGCTTCACCATTGACTACACCAAGGCCACGTCCATCCCCCAGACTCCCACCCTGGGCGGAAGCTTCGCCGGCAACGGCCCGGTGCTCGACGCCTCGGGCAAGCAGATCGGCAAGACCTTCGACACCTGCGGCGTCGACGGCATCGAGAGCCCCACGAAGCTGGACGCCCAGTGCGGCGCGTACGTCATCTTCGCCAACGGTGACGAGCTCAACCTGAGCGCCCAGGCCCCGATCGACGTCAACCCGCTCGACTACCCGTACACGTTCAAGGCCGTGGTGGAGGGTGGCACCGGGGCCTACAACGGCGTCAACGGAGAGGCGACCGTCACGGCCCAGAAGCCCGGCGTCTACAAGGTCGACGTTCAGTTCAAGTGACCTGAGCAGGCCACACGGAGCCGCCGGAGTGTTCCGGCGGCTCCCCCTTCCCGAGAGGTGAATCCATGCGTCGTAGCGCGCTCCTCGCCACGTTGGCCGCCGGCCTCGTCCTCGCTTCCACGGGCTCCGCAGCCGCACAGAACGCCCAGGGATCCCGGGCCGACACCGACCAAGTGGTCGTGTTCAGCAGCGAACTGCTCCCGCTGACGGTCTACCCCGACCCGCACGGCTGCACGGCCCTTCCCACGGTCTCGCACGTCCTGAACAACCAGACCTCGCGGACCGTCTATCTGCACGCGGACCCGCTCTGCCTGACCCCAGGGATCCCGATCCAGCCCGGATACGGGATGCACACCGGGCAGGTCGCCGGCTCCTTCTCCTCGTGAGGACAGCCGGCCGCACCTGAGGCCGGGCGGCCACCGCCCGGCCTCACCGGTTCACCCCGTCACATACGTTCCACCACGTCAGGAGCCCCGGTGAAGACCCCCTTCCCCACGCCGGCCGTCGCGGCCTCAACGTCCGGCGAGGGATACGTCTTTGACAACGACAACGTCCACGCGGACGAGCACCACCGCTGCCTCGCGGCGTCCCTCGACCCGATCACGACCGCCCGCCTCGTCGCCACCGGTGTGACCGACGGCTGGCACTGCCTCGAAGTGGGCGCCGGCGGCGGCAGCATCGCCTCCTGGCTGGCCGAACGAGTGGCGCCCACCGGGCAGGTGCTGGCAACGGACGTCAACCCGGTGCACATCCCCGCGGCTCCCGGCCTGCGAGTCCAGCGGCACGACGTGGTGCGCGACCCGCTGCCCCAGGAGGCTTTCGACCTCGTCCTCTCCCGTCTGGTGCTGCGGCACCTGGCCGAGCGGCACGCGGCGCTCGCCGCGATGATGCGCGCGCTGCGACCGGGCGGCTGGC
This sequence comes from Streptomyces antnestii, assembly GCF_004005495.1. GTDB lineage: Bacteria > Actinomycetota > Actinomycetes > Streptomycetales > Streptomycetaceae > Streptomyces > Streptomyces antnestii. The sequence goes on along the minus strand of NZ_RZYA01000007.1, from coordinate 32,159 downwards.
TGCAGATCGACGAGTTCGACATCGACTACGGTCCGGTGCTGCTCGCGCCGAGTCGCGCCGCCGGTGAACTGTACGAGCGGTTCCTGGCGGCCAAGGCGCGCCTGTTCGCGGACGCGGGAGCGGACGGCGCCTGGGGGCGGCGCGCGGCGGCGGCCATGCGGGAAGCGGGCCTGGTCGATGTCGACCCGGTGCCCTACGTGGTGCCCTGGCACGCCGGCTCGCCCGGCGTCCACCTCCTGATCCACCTCACCCACCAGCTACGTGACCAACTGGTCGCCGCCGGGATGACCGACGCGGAACTGGCCGAGGTGCGCCAGGTCATGCGGCATCCTGAGTTCCGGGCCAGCTCGTGCGTCATCTACTCCGTCCAGGGGCGGCGGCCCGCATGACCGTAGGCAAAGTCGTAAGCACCGACGCGCCACGGACGTCCGAGCCGAACCAGCCACTGGCCGGGACCTCGGCGACGGCCGTCGGCAGCTCGACAGCGCTCGCCGTCGCCGCGGACCACCTGGCGCGCCTCGGCTGCGAGATCGCCCAGGACGCGCAGGGGCCCGATGCCGAGGGGGCGGGCACCCTCGGCATCGCATGCGGTGCCGGTGCCGGTGCCGAACCGCACGTACTCACCTGCGCCATCGACTGGGCGGGACCGGTCGAGCTGCCGCTGGCGAGCGAGGCCGACGTGCAGGCCGCCTGCGGCATCGCCCACGTGCACGGGCGCAGGTACGGCCGACCCACGCCGCTCCGCCTCGACTACGCCGAAGCGGTGACCGGCGTGCTCGCCGTGACCGGTGCGCTCGCCGCTCTCCATGCCGCCAGGCGCGGCGTACGGATCGACGAGGTCCGCACCTCCGTCGCCCAGGGCGCCCTGCTCGCCGTCGGTCAGTACCTGGCGGTGGCGACCGCGGCCGACGACGTGCGCATCCCGGCGCCGCCCACCGCGCCGGATGCCGCCGCGCCACCGTTCACCAGCGGCGACGGGGTCAGGTTCGAGATCGAGACGCTCGACGCCGAGGTGTGGCAGCGGTTCTGGGCCGTGCTCGGTGCCGACCTTTCCGCGATCCGCAGAGGCTGGCCGCCGTTCCAGCACCGGTACGCCACCGGCGTCTGCCCGCTCCCCGCCGAACTCCACCGCGCCACCGCGCGGACTCCCTACTCCGTGATCCGTACCGCGGCCGCTCAAGCGGGCGTCAGCGTACTGCGCGTGCGCGACCTCGGCCGGGAGGAGCTTCTCGCCCCGCCTCGGGCTCCCTGGACCGTCACACCACTGCCCGCGGACCGGCACGCCACCCCGGGGCTGTCACCCGCCGTGCCGCCTCCCGCGCCGCACCGACCGCTCGCCGGGCTGGTGGTCGTCGAGTCCACCGGGCGGGTGCAGGGGCCGCTCGCCGGCCACGCACTCGCCCTGCTCGGGGCCAGGGTGATCCGGGTCGAACCGCCGGGCGGCGACCCGATGCGCGGAACCGCACCGATGGCGGGCGACTGCTCGGCCCGGTTCCTCGCGCTCAACCGCGGCAAGGAGGCCGTCGAGGCGGACCTGCGCACCCCCGGTGGCCGCGGCACGGTGCGCGAACTCGTCCGCGACGCGGACGTGTTCCTGCACAACTGGGCCCCCGGCAAGGCGGCCGCATGGCAGCTCGACGCCGCCGATCTGGCCGGTGTCCGGCCCGGCCTCGTCCACGCCTGGGCGTCCGGCTGGGGCGACGCCATGGGCCCCACCCCGCCGATCGGCACCGACTACGTGGTGCAGGCCGGCGCCGGCCTTGCCGAGCTGACCGCGCGGCCCGGCGAGCCACCGACCCCCTCACTGATGACGCTGCTCGATGTGCTCGGCGGCCTGGTCTGCGCGGAAGGAGTGCTCGCCGCGCTGCTGGCGCGCGCCGCCACCGGGCACGGCCGACGGGTGCACACCTCCCTGCTCTCCGCCGCGACGGTACTGACCGCGCACGGACGCGGCGCCGCGTCCGACCCGCGCCAGCCCGCGCCCCCGGTCCCGCTCTGCACCGACCTCACCGAGCTGGCCGCCGACCCGCGTTTCAGCGCCGCGCTGATCCGGGACGACTGTGTACTGCCCGGCAGGCCCTGGGAGTTCACCGCATGACGGCGACCTGGGCATCGGCCCAAGGCATCGACGTACCCGACCGGGTACCGGCGCGACTGCGCCGCCGGTACGTCGAGCAGGGGCTCGTGCCCGACCGCGACCTCTACTCGCTGTTCCGCGCGCACGTGGTGGCCCACCCCGAGCGCCCGGCTGTCGTCGACCCTGAGGGGACGCTCGACTACGCGACTCTCGACCGGCATGCCCGGCGCCTCGCCACCGGGTTCGTGGCGCTCGGCATCGGCGCGGGCGACGTGGTCGGCGTCCAACTGCCCAGCGGCCGGCGGGCGCTTGCCGCGGACCTCGCCCTGGCCGCGATCGGTGCCGTGGCGCTGCCCTATCCGGTGGGGCGCGGCCGCCAGGACTCCCTGGCCCTGCTCGGCAGGTCGCGCGCCCGCGCCGTGATCACCACGGCCGAATGGGACGGCGTCCCGCTCGCGCGGACCCTGGCCGACCTGCGAGCCGACCTCCCGTACCTGCGGACCGTCGCCGTCTTCGGCGCGTCGCCGGACGGCTGCGTTCCGCTGGATCCGTGGCTCGTCGGCCGCCCGGAGGGTGAGCCGTGGGAACCGGTCGCCGTCGATGCGGAGACACCGGCCCGGATCCTGGTCTCCTCCGGTTCCGAGGACCGGCCGAAGATGGTCGCCTACTCGCACAACGCCCTGGCCGGCGGCCGCGGCAACTACGTCAGCGCTCTGCGCCGCGGCGCGGATCCCCTGCGATGCCTGGTCCTGATGCCGCTCGCGTCCTCGTACGGCTCGCTCGGCCTGGTCGTACTCGTCCGGCACGGCGGGACGCTCGTGCTGCTGGACCGCTTCGAGGCGACCCTGGCGCTGAGTGCCGTGACCGAGCATCGGCCGAGCCACGTCTTCGCCGTACCCACGATGCTGCGCCGCATGGCGGAGGCGCCGTGGACGCCCGGCGAGGACCTCTCGTCGCTCCGCGCCGTCGTCTCCAGCGCCGCGCCCCTGCCGCCCGAGACGCTGCGCGCCGCCCTCGGCAGATTCGGCTGCCCCGTGGTGAACATCTACGGATCGACCGATGGCGTCAACTGCCATACGACATGGGCCTGTCCGGCCACGGACACCCGCAGGGCAGGCCGTGCCGACCCCGCCGTGGCCGAGATCCGCGTCGTCGGGCCGGACGGCCGGCCGCTGCCCTCCGGGGAGGCGGGCGAGATCCAGGCCCGCGGCCCGATGACACCCCGGTGCTACCTGGGTGCGCCCGAGCTCGACGCCGCCCACCGCACCCCGGACGGCTGGGTGCGGACGGGGGATCGCGGACTCGTCGACGGCGACGGGGAGTTGTGGGTGCTCGACCGGCTCCGCAGCACCGTCATCCGCGGCGGCTACACGATCAGCCCGGCCGAGGTCGAGCGTCACATCGGCGCGCACCCGGGGATCGCCGACGCGGCCTGCGTCCCGGTGCCCGACCCCGAGCTCGGCGAGCGCATGTGTGCCTGCGTGGCGAAGCGCCCCGGCACCGAACCTCCCACCCTCAAAGAGCTCCAGGCGTTCCTGGAACGCGAGCGGGGGCTGGAGCGCCGCAAGCTGCCCGAGCAGCTACTGACGCTGGATCAACTGCCTCTCGGTCCGACCGGAAAGGTCTGCCGAAGCACCCTGGCGCGGCGCGCGGCCACGCAAGGCCCGGACGTGCCGCGTACCGCCTCGACCTGCGAGGGAGCCTCCCGATGAGCGAGCGCGACCGCACCCATGCCGTGGTGACCGGCGCCGGCGAGCGGCAGCGGTGTTCAGCGGATCGAGGACACCGGGACGGCACGACGGTCTGCGACGGCGCTGCGGTCCCCGACCCGACGGCGCCACGGTCTTCGACGGCGCCATTGTCTTCGACGGCGCCACGGTCTTCGACGGCGCCACGGTCTTCGACGGCGCCATTGTCTTCGACGGTCTGCGAGCAGGGAGTATCCATGGCCGGTGAGACGACTACGGGCACCGCCACCGCGCACCCGCCCCGTGTGCTCGCCGCCCGGCCCGGCCGGCGCATGACGGCGCGTCTGCCCGCCTATCTGCGGCTGGCCAAGCTCGGCATGTACGACTACTACCTGAGCCTGCTCGTCGTGGTGTCGCTGCTTCCCCTCAGCGGCCGCCACCTCGACGCACCGTCGGTGGCGACCCTGGCGGCCTTCCTGCTGGGCGAGGTGTGCCTGGTCAGCGCGTCGGTCGCGCTGGACGACATCGCCGGGTACCGCGACGGCAGCGATCTCGCGAACTACGGTACGGACGCGCCGGTGCGCAGAATCGCCCGTAAACCGCTGCTGGCCGGCGTCCTGACCGAGAGGGACGCCGTCCGCTTCGCCGGCACGGTGCTCGCCGCCGGCGTGCTGTTCTGGGCGGCTGCTCTGTATCTCGCGCCCCACCGGCCGATGTGGGCCGTGCTCAGCGTCGTGACCGCCGGTTTCCTCGTCCCGCAGTACTCGTGGGGCCTGCGACTCGGCCACCGGGGGTTCCAGGAGTTGTTCCTCGCCGCCGTCGGCTGGTTCTTCGTGCTGCCGCTGTACGGCCTGCTCACCGGCGAGGCGGCCGGCCTCGCCGCGGTGGAGACCTTCCTGTTCGGCCTGGGTCCGCTCCTCTTCGGCGTGTACTCGAACACGAACGACATCGCCGGCGACCGTGCGGTGGGGCGGCCCACCGTCGCGTGTCTGCTCTCCCGCCGCGGCAACGCCGTGTTCATCGGCGCGCTCTCCGCCCTGGAGACCGCGGTGATCGTCGCGGCGGCCCTCCTGGGGATCGCACCGTGGTGGTTCCCGCTGGCCCTCCTTCCCGTGACGGCGGCCCGCATCACGCAGTTCACGGTCGGCATCGTGCGCGGCGACATCCTGCGCGGCCGGCTCATCGGGATCCGGGCACACCGGGTCCTGGTCGCCGCGCTGGTGGCGGCCAACCTGCTGATGGCCGCCCCGGTTTGACCCACGGAACCCTGACCCACGGAACCCGGATCCGCGGAACCCGGATCCGCGGAACCCGGATCCGCGGAACCCGGATCCGCGGAACCCTGATCCAGTGAGACAAGGACGTGAGATGAAATCGCTCGAACCCGGTCCGTTCTTCGACATCCTGGCCGACCGCGGCACCGGGACGCAGGTGCACCTGAGCCGCCCGCTGGACATCGCGCACGACGGCCGGACGACGTACGGCATCGAGAACATCGCCGAACTGGTGGCGCAAGCCGCGGGCTGGCTCGCCGGTCTGGGCATCGCGCGGGGCGACAGAGTTGCCGTGATCAAGCCCAACCACTGGGACTACGTCCTGCTCGCCTGCGCGGCCGCCCGCATCGGCGCGGTGCCCGCGCTGATCTCCGGCAACCTCCCTCCCGAGACACTCCAACTGCTGCTGAAGCGCCTCGACGCCACCGCCCTGGTCACCACCTCGGACACACTCGCGGCCGCCCGCGCCGCCGGGACCGACCTGACCGCCTTCACCCGCCGCACCCTCACGCTCGACGCCCCCGCGCCCGGCGCCGCCCCCGGCGCCGTCCCTCTGGCGGACGTACGCGGACACAGGCCGCCGCCCCCTCAACGCCGCCCCGACGACGCCCCGTTGGCCATCATGCACACCTCGGGCACCACCGGGACGCCCAAGCTGGTCGTCCACACCACCACCTCGCTGGTCCACCGGCTCGCCGCGGCCGAGGCACGGCGCTGGCCGATGGTGGCCAGCCGGCGCGACGACACCGTCGCCCAGGCCACGTCGTACGCCCACGGGCGCGGCCTCACCTGGTCGCTCAGCGCGTTCTGGCTCGCCCCGCGCAAGGTGCTCCTCCTGGACAGCTTCGATCCGCAGCATGCCGAACCCCTCCTGCGCGCCCACCCCCCGACCACCCTGGAGGCCACCCCCTCGGCCTTCGTGCGCTGGCAGTCGCTCGCCACAGCACCGGACAACCCGTTCCGTGACGTGCGCCTGTACATCAACACCTTCGACGCGATCCACCCGCCCACGGTGCGCACCTACCTCGCCGCCACACGCCGCCGCCTGCCGCTGTGGGTACAGGTCTGGGGGCAGTCCGAGACCGGGCCGCTCACCTTCCGCTGCTTCACCCGCAGGTCGGTGCGCGTGTCCGGGGAGCGGCACCCCACAACTCGCGACCTGGGCCGTCCGGTTCCCGGCCGGACGAGGCTGCGGGTGGTGGACCCGGTCACCTACCGGCGGGTTCCGCGCGGTGAGCCCGGCCTGGTGATGGCGCGTACCCGTGCCCTGTGCGCGGGATACGCAGGTGAACAGGAGCGGCTCCTGGCCAAGTCCGCCGGTGGCTGGTTCGCCACCGGGGACCTCGGCGTCGCCACCCGGTCCGGCCGGATGCTCCTGCTCGACCGCGAGGTGGACACGGTCCCGGGCGGCAGCTGTGTCGAGATCGAGGACGTGCTCCACGACCGGCTGCCGGACGTCGTCGAGGCGGTGGTGCTCGGCCGGGCGAGCGGTTTGCCGCTGCCGGTCCTGGTGACCCGGGACGGCACGCTCGCCCGCGAGGCGTGGCAGCGGGCCGTGGCCGATCTGCCGCCCCTCGGCGAGCCGGCGCTCCTGCGCCTCGACCAGCTTCCGCTCACCGCGACGGGCAAGGTGCGGCGGCAGGAGCTGCGGGACCGGCTGCTCGACGGGGCCCCGCCGCACGGCTGCGGGCACTGGACCTGACCCGCACCGCCGCTCCGGAGGGCGGACCGCGCGAGTCCCGGGGCGTTCGTATCGATATATCTACACGAGAGGTGAACTGCCGATGGCTGACACAGACGTCGACGTCGCTGTGGTGGGGGCCGGGATCTCGGGCCTGGCCACCGCCTTCCACCTGGCGGAGACCGGCAGATCGGTGCGCGTGTACGAGGCGTGCACCCGGGTCGGCGGGCGGATGGCGGGCCGCCGCCACGAGGGCTTTGTCCTCGACGAGGGCGCGGAGAGCATCGCGGTCCGGGGCTACGACAACACCTGGCAGCTGATCCGGGCGGTCGGCCTGGCCGAGGACGCCGTCGTTCCGGTGGGCGGCCGCATCGCGCTGTGGCGTGACGGGCGCGCCCATGCCAACTTCGGTCATCCGGCGGGTCTGCTGACCGGCGCCGGAATGTCCTGGCGCGGCCGGCTGTCCTGGCTGCGGTTCACCGCGGCGCTCATGCGGCACAGGAACGGCTTCGACCAGGACCGCCCCGAGGCGACACCGCTGGGCGACGCGACCATCGCGGAATACGCCCATCGCTACCACCGCGACGTGTACGACTGCCTGTTGCAGCCCATGGCCGGTGGCTTCTTCGGCTGGCAACCGGAGCGGTCGGCGATCGGTCCGATGGCCGCGCTGCTGCTCGCCGTCGGCGGCGCCGGAGCGCGCTGGGTGACCTACCGGAACGGCATGGACACCCTGACCCGTGCGCTGGCCGACCGCCTTGACGTCGTCACCGGAAACGCAGTCGTCGCGGTCAAGCCGGGCCCGCGCACCGTAAGCCTCGACCTGGCCGATGGCAAGACGGTGACCGCCGGACGCGCCGTGCTGGCCGTGCCCGCGCCGGTGGCGCTCACGCTCCACGCCGATGTCCCGGACGACGAGCGTCCCTACCTGGCGGCGAGCACCTACCGCCCGATGCTGAAGGTTCTGTGCTTGCTGGACCGACCCCTGCCGAGCCCGACCCGCCGGCCGTCCTACGCCCTTCATGTCCGGGCCGCGGATGACCAGGTGTGCGCCGGAGTCGTCCTCGACCACATCAGGGCACCCGACCGGGTACCGTCCGGCCGCGGTCTGCTCAGCCTGTTCGTCTCGCCGTACGCGTCGGCGCGCCTGCTTGAACGTACCGACGACGAGATCGTGTCCGAAGTCAGCGCACACGCCGAGCGGTATCTGCCGGGCCTGACCGAGGCTACGCGTACGGCCATCGTGGTGCGCTGGCCCAACGGCCTGCCGGAAGCGACACCGGACGCGCTGCGCCTGCGGCGGGCGTTCCTCGAACGCCCCCTGCGCCGTGTCGACTACGCCGGCGACTGGGTGGCGCTCCGCCCCAACAGCGAGGCCGCCGTCCACTCGGCCACGCTCGCCGCCCGCCGCGTCCTCGCCGCCGGGACGAGCTGACGGAGACCCCGGCCGGTCGGTACGCGAGATCGCGGGCGGGTCAGGGCGTGACGGTCGGGCTCGGAGGTGTGCCCTGGCCGGGGACGGTGGCGGGGCGGCGAGTCGCCTGCCATCCGGAACGGCGCAGGTGGTGTTCCGGGTGCTACCCAGGTGGATGCGTCGTACGGGAGGGCTTCCGGTGAACGGGGGGCGTGTCAGCCGCTCGTGTGGGCCCGCCGGGAAGACGCCCGTACCCGGAACCGGCCCGTCGTCAGGATCGGGCCCGCGCTCGGCTCGCCCGCGATGCGCGCCTGGAGGAGGTCGAGCAGCGCCAACGTCGTTTCCTCGGCGTGGAGTTCGACCGCCGAGATGGCGGGCCTGCTGTGCCGGGTGTGCTCGGAGTCGGAAGCCGTGGCGAGCAGCGTCCGGTCGGGTACGGCGACGCCACGAGCCGTGAGGCCCGTGAGCACACCGGCCGCCTGACGGCCCGTGTGGCACAGGATCGCATCGGGGATCTCGTCGTCCACGATCGCCTGCGCCACCTCCTCGCCGCCGCGTTCGCCGGCGCGCTCGGCCGACAGGTAGACGCGCGGCGTGATCCCGACGCTCTCGCACCATGCGCGGTACGTCGCCTCGCTGTCGATGTTCCACGCGTTGGGGTCGGTTCCGCGCAACAGGACGATCGACCGGGCACCGGCTGCGGCGAAGTGCTCGTAGATGCGCCGGAAGGTGGAGATCTCGTCCTCGGTGGCCCAGTCGGTGAAGTCGGGGCGGCTGGGATCGCGCCCCAGCGTCACGTACGGGATCCCGCGCCGTTCGAGGAGATCGATCACCGGATCGTCCACGTGAGGCATCGTCACGATGTAGCCGTCGAGCGACAGCGCGAGTGGTGGTGTCGGCCGCTTGGTCGGGTCACGCACGAGCATCAGACTGAGTCCGCGGTCCATCGCCTGCGCCGAGGCGGCGCCGATGTAGCGGGTGAACAAGTCGACGCCCGGCGGCGCGTACTCGCTCAGCGCGTCCAGTGATCGCATGACGAGTCCGATCGCCCCCACCGGCGAACCCCGCAGACCTCGCGCGAGCGCGTCGGCCTGGTACTCCATCTCCTCGGCTGTGGCGCGGATGCGCAGTCGCGTGGCCGCGCTCAGTGTCCCGGTGTCGTTGAGCGCCATCGAGACGGCCGCGACGGAAACCCCCGCGCGCTGGGCGACATCGCGAATGGTCACGCCCTTCGAGCGAGCCACGACGACCTCCTCCATCTGCACTTTCCGCTACCGCCCGGGCGCGGAAAGTGACATGACGCACACCGTTGTATTAAACGTTTTACCAACTTAGCGTGTCGCCCACTTCTCACTGTGACTGGCCTCACAAGCAAAGGTCGAAGAGCAACAGCAAAGGTCGAACGGCAACACGATGAAGCTGCACACACTTCGCACGACCACTTCCGACCCCCACGCCCGTGGACGCGAGATCGGCACGCGATACGCGGACCAGGTGCGTGACGTCAGCGCCCGGTACCTCGCGCATTTCGAGGTTCTGGGCATCTCGGGGACGACCGTCCGCGACACCGCCGCCCGCAGTCACGACGCCTTGCGCGACTGGTACCCGGGTCTGGCCGAGGAGTCCGACGGAATCGCCGAGGCGGCCGGGGTCGAGCCGTGGCACGTGGCCGCGGTCGGCGCACGGACCGAGGTGCTCGCCGCGGCGCCCCCCGGGAAGGGCGAGTGCACGACCGCCGTGTACGCGCCGCCCAACGGCGGGCCACCCGAGACGATCCAGACGTGGGACTGGCACGACGCGCTCACCCCGGACGGCCTCCTGCTGTCGCTCGCGACCGGAACAGGGCGCCGGGTGAAGCTCTTCACCGAGTTCGGCACGGCCACGAAGATCGGGGTCAACGACGCCGGCCTCGGCCTGCACTTCAACATCCTGAGGCACCGCTCCGACAGCGCCACCGGCGGAGTACCCGTCCATGCCGTCGCGCGTCGGGTTTTGGAAGAGGCGACGACGGTGGCGGAGGCCCGCGACATCGCCGCCTCCGCCACTCTGAGCGCGTCGACCGTGCTGACCGTCGCGAGCTACCGGGACGGTCACGCCGAAGCGGCGTCCATCGAGATGTCACCCGCCGGCATCGCCGTGGTGCGGCCCGGCACCGACGGCTGGGTCGTTCACACGAACCACTTCCTCGATCCCGCCCTCGCCGACGGCGACGCCGGCACCCCGGAATCGCTGTCGGCCGAGCGGTACGAGCACGCGCGCGGTGTGCGGGGCGGCATGTCGGGCCGCTCCGCGCCGGAGCGCGCGGCAGCCTTCTGCGGGGGCGAGGGTGCAGGCGCCGTGGTGTGCGTCCACGCCGACACGTCCCAGCCGGGCCACGAACAGTGGGGGACGTTGCTCACGGCCTCTCTCGACCTTCCCCGCTTCGCCCTCCAGTACCGGGCGGGCAACCCCGACACCGCGGCCCGCGAGGGTCTCGACCAGTTCTGAGGAACGAAGAGGAACCCGATGGACAACGACGTGACCACGACGACCGCTCATCTCTACCGCAACGCCCGCATCTTCACCTCCGACCGGCGCACCTGGGCCGAGTCGCTCGTGGTGGTGGGCGACAGGCTCGCCTACGTCGGCGACGAGGCCACCGCGACACGGGTGGCCGGACCGGACGCCCTGGTCCACGACCTCGACGGTTCGACCGTCCTCCCCGGATTCGTCGACGGCCACGCGCACGTCGTCGGCACCGGCGAAGCGGCGTCCCAGGTCGATCTCTGGGGCGCCAACACCGTGGAGGAGATCCAGCGGCGCATCGGGACGTGGGCGCGGGAGAACCCCGACGCACCGCGCGTGCTCGCCACCGGGTGGAAGCACGGTGACATACCTGGCGGCGTACCCGACCGCGGCATGCTCGACGCCGTCGTCGCCGACCGGCCCGTCTACGCGCAGGCCTACGACTTCCACTCGATCTGGCTGAACTCGGCGGCCCTCACCGACGTCGGCATCGACGGCGCCACCGCGTCACCGCCCGGGGGAACGGTCCACCGGGACGAGACGGGCGCGGCCACCGGCCTGGTCGACGAGACCGCGATGCACCACCTCGTGTGGCCGGTGCTCGACGGTTTCACCACGGACTCCGACCGCGACGAGGCCCTGGCGGTCGCCCTCGCCGCGTACGCCGAGTCCGGGGTCGTCGGCTCGACCGAGATGGCGCTGAACGAGGACGACTACGCGGCGATGCGCCGTGCCGACGCGGCGGGGCAACTGACCACCCGCATCAGCGCGTTCTGGCGCGTCCAGCCCACCGGCGACGAGGCCCGGAACCTCGCCCAGGTCGAGCGCGTGGTCGAACTCGCCACCCACCGGACGACCCCGTTCCTGCGCGTGACCGGCATCAAGGTCATGGTCGACGGAACCGTCGACGGATGCACCGCATCCCTCGGCAGGCCCTACGCGAACGGCACGAACGCCGACCCGATCTGGAGCCTCGCCGAGCTCGCCCCCGTGGTGGCCGCCGCCGACGCGGCCGGCCTCCAGGTCGCCATGCACGCCATCGGCGACGAGGCGACCCGCGTCGCGATCGGCGCCGTCGAGCACGCCGTCGCCCTCAACGGCCCCAAGGAGCGCCGCCACCGCATCGAACACCTAGAAGTCGTCGACCCCGCGGACATCGGCCGGCTCGCGGCACTCGGCATCACGGCGAGCATGCAGCCCGTCCACGCCGATCCGGCCATCCAGGAGAACTGGCGACGTGTACTCGGTGACGAACGGGTCGAACGCGGCTTCCCCTGGCCCGAGATGACCGACGCCGGGGCCACCCTCGTGCTCGGCACCGACTCCCCGACCTCGCCGCACGCGCCGCTGCCCAACATGTTCATCGCGGCGACGCGGCGTTCGGCACTGGATCCGTCGCTGCCCGCCAACCTCGCGCACTACGCGCTGCCGCTCGCCGACGCGATCGTGCACGCCACGCGTGACGCCGCCTGGGCGAGCCGCTCCGAGCACCTGCACGGCCGCCTCGCCGAGGGGCTGTACGCCGACTTCATCGTGCTCGACCGGGACATCTTCGCCCGGCCGCTCGAGGAACTGCTCGACACGCGCGTGCTGCGAACCGTCGTGGGCGGCCGCGCGGTCCATCACACGCAGCCGGAGGTGACCCGATGAGCGACGCGACCATGACCCCACCCTCACCCTCACCCTCGTCCTCACCCGTCCCGTCAGGACAGGCCGAGGCGAAGGCGAAGCGGCGGCACGGCGGGGCGATCCTGCGGTTCGTCTCCGTTCGCGTCGCGGGCCTCGTGGTGACCTTGTTCATCGCGAGCCTGGTCGTCTTCGGAGCGCTCTACGCCGCGCCGGGAAACCCGCTCACGTATCTCACGCACGGCCGCACCATGACCCCCGAGGCGATCGCCGCGATCAAGGCCGAGTACCACCTCGACGACTCCATCTGGCAGCAGTACCTGAGGTGGCTGGGCGGCGTGCTGCACGGCGACTTCGGCACCTCGATCATCTACAACCAGCCGGTGTCGTCGCTGGTCGGCAGCCGCGCCTCGGTGACCACACTGCTCGTCATCATGGCCGCGGCGATCGTCCTGGTGGTCGGTCTGGCCATCGGCACGCTCGCCGGCCTCAGGCCCGGCTGGCTGTCCCGGTCGGCCATGGCCGGCGCGACGGGGGTCATGGCGGTACCGACCTTCGTCGGAGCGGTCGTGCTGATCGTCGTGTTCGCGGTCGACCTGGAGTGGTTCCCGGTGTTCGGCGCCGGCCGCGCGGGCCTCGACGAGGTCTACCACCTGGTCCTTCCGTCGGTCGCGCTCGCCCTCGCGTCCGTCGCGTTCGTCGCGCGACTCGCCCAGACCGCGGTCCGCGCGGAGCTGTCCGCCGATCACGTGCAGACGGCGATCAGCCGCGGACTGCCCCGCGGGGCCGTCGTGCGCAGACACGTGATGCGCAACGCCGCGATGCCGGTGCTCACCGTCGCCGGCCTCACGATCGCGGGCCTCATCGCGGGCAGCGTCGTCGTGGAACAGGTCTTCCAGCTCGGCGGGCTCGGCCAGTTCCTCGTCAGCTCGGTCCAGCAGAAGGACTTCCCCGTCGTACAGGCCATCTGTCTGCTGTACGTCGCCGCCTTCATCGTGCTGAACACCCTCATCGACATCGCCTACACACTGCTCGACCCGCGCGTGTCGATCGGGAAGAAGGACTCATGAGCGCAACAGCAGCGGTACGCCGTACCGGGGCCCGGAAGGCCGGCCGGCGGACGACGCTTCGCACGAGCGGCATCGGCATGTCCGGCTGGGTGGCGGTCACGCTCCTCGGACTCGTCGTCTGCTGCGCCCTCCTCGCGCCGCTCCTCTCGCCGCACGACCCGAACACCGTCGATCTCTCGGGCGCTTACCAGAGTTCGAGCGGTACGCACCTGTTGGGCACCGACGCGAGCGGGCGGGACCTGCTCGCGCGCCTCGTCCACGGCTCCCGGACCGCCCTCGTCGGGCCGTTCCTCGTCGTGGTGATCTCGACGCTCCTCGGGACGGTCCTCGCGCTCGCGGCCGTGTGGTTCGGCGGATGGTTCGACCAGATGGTGGTGCGCGTCGTCGACGCGGTGTTCGCCTTCCCCGGCCTGCTCCTCGCGATCCTGGCGACCGCCCTGTTCGGTTCCGGCCTGCCGGCCGCCGTCGTGGCGCTGTCCATCGCCTACATCCCCTACATCGCACGGATCGTGCGGAGCGCCGCGCTGCGCGAGCGCAACCTGCCCTACATCGCGGCGCTGCAGGTCCAGGGCGTGCACGGGATGCGGATCGCGCTGCGGCACATCCTGCCCAACGTGGGCGGCCTGATCGTCGCCAACGCCACCCTCGCCTTCGGGTTCGCCCTGATGGACCTCGCGGGTCTCTCCTTCATCGGCCTCGGGGTGCAGCCGCCGACCTCGGACTGGGGCGCGATGGTCGGCACCGGCATGGCCGGTGTGCTGCAGCAGCACCCGCAGGAGGCCCTGTACGCCAGCGCGCTCATCGTCATCACCGTCGGCGCCGTCAACATGCTCGGCGACCGGCTCACGGAGCGCTGGGAGGCCCGCTCGTGAACGCACTTCTCGAAGTCGAGGATCTGACAGTCCAGTTGCCCGTCGGGGGCGAGCTGCGCACCGTACTGCGCGACGTCTCGTTCTCGCTCGACCGCGGCAGCACGCTCGGCCTGGTCGGCGAGTCCGGCTCGGGCAAGTCGATGACGGTGCGCACCATCGCGCGCCTGCTCCCCGACGGCGCCGACGTCCGGGGCGGTGTCCGCTTCGACGGCGCCGAGGTGTTCGACCTGCGCACCGACGCCCTGCGGTCCTACCGGGCCAAGGACGTCGCGATGATCTTCCAGGACGCGCGGGCCTACACGAACCCCGTCCGCACGATCGGCGACTTCCTCACCGAGGCGATGCGCATCAACGACAAGATGCCGAAGTCCGCCGCCCGCAAGCGCGCGCAGGAGCTGCTCGCCGAGGTCGGGATCTCCGACCCGGAGCGCCGGCTGCGGCAGTTCCCGCACGAGCTCTCCGGCGGTCTGCTGCAACGTGTGATGATCGCCGCCGCGGTCGCCGCGCGGCCCCGGCTCATCCTCGCGGACGAGCCGACGACCGCGCTCGACGTCACCACGCAGGCGGAGGTGATGGCGATCCTGCGGCGCATGCAGCGCGAGTACGGCATGGCGATGCTCTTCATCACGCACGACCTGGAACTCGCCGGCGCCGTGTGCGACGAGACGATCGTGCTGTACGCGGGCCAGGTGATGGAGCGTCAGGATTCGAAGCGGCTGCACGAGGACCCGCTCCACCCCTACACCGCCGCACTGGTGCAGGCTCGGCCCGAGATCGACCGGCGCGTCGAGCGGCTGCCCGCCATCGCCGGTCACCCCACCACCGCGTACGAGGCGCCGGACGGCTGCGCGTTCGCCCCGCGCTGCCGCTTCGCCGAGGAGGAGTGCAGGGCGGGGGTGCCGCCCCTGCTGCAGATCGGCCCGTCGCAGACCCGGTGTGTCCGAATGCCCGCACTGCGCGGCCAGTTGGTGCCGCAGGAGCACGTCGGCTCCGCTTCGAACGAGGAGGTCCAGCGATGACCGAACCGCTGCTCGTGGTCGAGCACCTGACCAAGACGTTCGGCCACGGGCGTGCCCAGGCGACCGCGGTCGCCGACGTGAGCTTCGCCCTCGCGCCGGGCGGATCCCTCGGCATCGTCGGCGAGTCCGGCTCCGGCAAGACGACCACCGCGCGGATGATCATCGGCCTGGAGCGTCCCTCAGGCGGCCGCATCACGTACCGGGGCGAGGACCGGACCCATCCGGCGCGTTCCGCCCGCAGCCGCCGTGAGCGGGGCCGGGACATCCAGATCGTCTTCCAGGACCCGTACACCTCGCTCGACCGCCGCCAGCGCGTCGGCGACTGCCTCGCGGAGGTCGTCGGCGTGCACTCCCGGCTCGGCCGCGACGAGACCAGGAAGCGCGTGAGCGAACTCGCCGAGCTCGTCGGACTCGACGACCGGCAGCTCGCGGCACTGCCGAGGTCACTGTCCGGAGGGCAGCGCCAGCGCGTCGCCATCGCCCGCGCGCTCGCCGCCGATCCGGCCGTCCTCATCCTCGACGAGGCCGTGTCGGCCCTGGACGTCTCGATCCAGGCCCAGATCCTCAATCTGCTCTCGGACATCCGGCGCAAGCGTGGCGTGAGCTACCTGTTCATCAGCCACGATCTCGCCGTCATCCGCCAGGTCACCGACGACACGATCGTCATGCGGCACGGCGCAGTCGTCGAGCAAGGGCCCACCGCCGACGTGCTCGACAACCCCCAGGACCCCTACACCCGCCTGCTGCGCGACAGCGTCCCGCGCGGCGGATGGGACCCCGAAACCCTCACCGCTCGACACTGACCAGGAGTTGCGCCATGAACTCACCCCACCCGCGCGGACGGACAGCGGCGTTCGCCGTCGTCGCCGCCACTCTCGTGCTGGCCGGCTGTTCCGGAGGCGGAGGCGGCACCACCGGCACCGACGCGGCCAAGTCCTCCGACGCGCTGACGACCTTCACGCCGAAGGGCTCGGGCTCGGTCGACAAGATCACCTGGAACGTCTTCCAGGGCGAGCCGCAGACCGTCGACCCCTTCCAGTCGGCCGACTACACGCCGAACATGATCAACTCGAACATGTGCGAGACCCTGCTCGCCCAGACGCCCGACTTCAAGATCAAGCCCAATCTGGCGACGTCGTACACGAACCCCGACCCGAAGACCTGGGTCTACAAGCTGCGCAGCGGCGTCACCTTCTGGGACGGCTCGCCCATGACGGTCGACGACGTCGTGTGGAGCATGCGCCACAACATGACGGACAAGTCGAGCTTCTACGGCTACCTGTACGCGAACGTCGCCTCGGTCACGAAGAGCGGCACCGCCGAAGTGACCGTCAAGCTCAAGAAGCCCGACTACCTCTTCAACGACGAACTGGCGAGCTACGCCGGTGTGGTCGTCCAGAAGAAGTTCTACGAGCAGCACGGCAAGAAGGTCGGCACGCCCGGCGTCGGCGTCATGTGCACGGGCCCGTACAAGTTCGCCAAGTGGACGCGGGGTCAGTCGATCACGGCCAGCCGCTATGACGGCTACTGGAACAAGTCGCTGCCCCTGAAGGTGAAGAACATCGACTTCACCTTCCTGACCGACGACTCCGCGATCACCTCAGGCCTGCTCTCGGGCCAGATCGACGGCACGTACGGTCCGCCGATGGCCGGCCTGTCCCAGCTGCGGGCGTCCTCGGCGGGCAAGCTCTACTCGGGCCCCGCACCCCTGGCCGTCACGCTCGTGGTCGCGAACCACAAGGGCGCGATGGGCAACGCCGACGTGCGCAAGGCGCTCCAGATGGCCATCGACTGGAAGGGCATCGGCAAGCAGGTGTACGGCGGTGAGGGCACCCCTGCCTCGCTGCAGACCGTTCCCGCCGTGTACGGCTTCGCGAAGGACGGCCTGACCCCGTACGCCGACTCGGTCAAGACCGACGGCACCGCGAAGATAGACGCCGCCAAGAAGCTGCTCGCCGGCGTCCCGGCCGACGTGAAGTCGAAGCAGATCAGCCTCGTGGTCCCGCAGCAGGCGGAGACGCAGCAGCTGGGCGTCGGGATCAAGGACGCGGCTGACAAGATCGGCCTGAAGTTCAAGCTCGACGTCGTCCCCGCGACCGGCTACTCGAACTACCTCTACGACCCGGCGACGCGCGGCAGCACCGACCTGCTGTACACGCAGTTCTGGCCGAACATCCCGAACCCGCTCGACTGGCTCGGCCTCACCGCGGTGACCGGCGGCACCTTCAACCAGTCCGGCTACAAGGGCATCGACGGGCTCTACGCCAAGGCGGTCGGCACGAAGGACGAGAGCGCCCGCTCCAAGCTGGTCGTCCAGATGGAGACGAAGCTGCACGACGAGATGAACCCGATGTTCTCCGGCATCCAGCTGACGAACGACGTGTGGCTCGGCAGCAAGATCACCGGCGCACCGGCGGCGTTCGACTACGTCTACTACCCGTGGGCGGCACACCTCACGGGCTCGGCCAAGTAGGCGTCACGCGACTCCACTTGGGCCCAAGGCGGGGAACCCGGCGGCAAACCCGCCGGGTTTCCTGCTCAGGGCGGCCGCCCGCTCGGAGCATGGTTCCTGCCTAGGGCCGGTGGACGTGCAGGGAGTCCGCTGATGTGGCCCGACTGGATGATCGGGGCGTGGTGGACCCCGCCGTCGATCTCGTTGTGGACGGTGCCGGGGCGGGGCATCGAGTCCGTGGCCGGTCCCGCAGAGCGTAGATCAGGGCGCGGAGTTCGGCGGTGGTGACGGAGCCCGTACCGATGAGGTGTTGCAGGTGCGTCCGGCATCGGGTCCTGGCGGCCGTGCGCGACTGCTGCACGAGTGAGGCCCGGCCCGGCCTGCAGTCGCCGTTTCCTCAGTTCGTCGCCGAACTCGGTGGACGGCTCCGGCGTGAATTCCGGGGGCGGGGTGCCGCATTCCCCGGACGAGGAGCCGGTCTGTGCGGTTCGGCTTCCCCGGACGAGGAGCCGGTCTGTGCGGTTCGGCCGCGGAGGTGGAAGCGGCGCCCGCGCTGACCTCGCCCACCGTGATCAAGACGCTGGGACATGTAGGCGAGACGGAAGGCTATTCAGGCGCTCGTTCCGGCTTCCTAGGGTGGAGGCATCGAGAGGGGCTGGCCCTTCAACCCGGCCCGGACAAGGGAGAGTTATCGTGCGTGCAGTGATTCAGAAGTCCTTCGGTGGTCCCGAGGTGCTCGAGGTCGTCGAGGCCGAACGGCCCAGGCCGCTCTCCGGTGAGGTCCTCGTCAAGGTCCGTGCCGCCGCGGTCAATCCGGTGGACGTGGCCGTCAGGGCCGGTGCCTTCCCGCTGCTCGGCGAGCCGCCGTTCGGCGTCGGCTGGGACATCTCCGGTGTGGTCGAGGAGGCCGCCCCGGGCAGCCGGTTCGCCGTGGGCGACGAGGTCTACGGCATGCCGTTCTTCCCCCGCGCCGCCCAGGGATACGCCGAGTACGTCGCGGCCCCGTCCCGCCAACTGGCCCGTAAGCCCGCCTCGGTCGACCACGTGCACGCCGCCGCCGTCCCCCTGGCCGCTCTCACCGCCTGGCAGGGCCTCGTCCAGGCGGCCGGCGTCAAGGCGGGGGACCGGGTCGTGATCCAGCGGGCGGCGGGCGGGGTCGGCCACTTCGCCGTACAGATCGCGAAGGCGCGAGGCGCCCACGTGATCGCCGTCGCCAGTGCAGGGCGGCACGACTTCGTCCGCGGTCTCGGCGCCGACGAGGTCATCGACTACCGGACCACCGACTTCACCGACGTAGTCGACGATGCTGACATCGTCCTCGACTCGCTTGCGCAGGGAGACGCTTCGCTCCGGGCGCTGCGGCCGGGCGGCGTACTCATCAGCGTCCTGGAACACGGCAACCCGGAACTCGCCGCGCGGGTGGAGGCGGCGGGGCGGCGCTTCGCAGGCATCTCGGTCGAGCCGGACTACGCGTCCCTCGAGGCCATCGCCGCTCTCGTCGACGCGGGCGCGATCCGGCCGCACGTCGAGGAGACATTCGCGCTGGAGGACGCGGGCAAGGCCCACGAACTCGTCGCCGGGGGACATGTACAGGGCAAGATTGTCCTGACGGTCTGACCGGGGCGGGCCGCAGCAGGGAGGCGGGACCGGATGGACATCCTCACCGAGGCGCTGGCCTCGATGCGCACGGGACACCCCGCGTCCGTCCGCACGAACGGCCGCGCTCCCTGGGGCCTGCGCCTCCCACCGGTCGTCGGCGCCGGATTCCACGTGGTCCTGTACGGCAGCTGCTGGCTGATCCCGCTGGAGGACTCCGCCCCGCACCTGAAGGCGATCCCGCTCGGCGCCGGCGACGTCGTCTTCCTGCGCGACGGGCGGGGACACATCCTCGCCGACCACCCGTCGAGCCCGGCCGTGGTGCCCACGGCCGAGCAGGTCCGGGAGGGATCGCCGATCGGCTCGGTCAGCCTCGGCGGGGACGGGCCCGAGACGCGCCTGCTGTGCGGCAACTACCACCTGGACCAGGGCCGCCCGCACCCCCTGGTGCGCCAGCTGCCCGAGGTGATCCATCTGCCGACAAGGAACGGCCGCCACCCGGAGCTCAGCGCGGCGGTGCAACTCCTCGGCGCCGAGCTGGAGAACCCCCGCATCGGATCGGACGGCATCGTGCCCACGCTGATCGACTCGCTGCTCCTCTACATCCTGCGGGCCTGGCTGGACGACCAGCCCGCGTCCGCCGCCCACGGCTGGGCCGCGGCCCTCGGTGACTCGGCGGTGGCGCCCGCGCTGTCGGCGATCCACGACGATCCGTCGGCCACGTGGACGGTCGAGGCGCTTGCCGGCCGGGCGGGGCTGTCCCGCGCGGCGTTCGCCCGGCGGTTCGCCGCACTGGTGGGCGAGCCGCCGATGGCCTATCTGACCCGCTGGCGCATGACGACGGCGGCCCGCCTCCTGCGGGAGTCCGACGCGCCCCTGACGACGGTCGCGGCCCGCACCGGGTACGGCTCGGAGTTCGCCTTCGCCAAGGCGTTCAAACGGGAGTACGGGCTCGCCCCGGGCGGCTACCGGCGGCAGGCCAGGGCGGCGGGGGCGGCGTAGGCGGGCCGGTACTCCGGGTAGTGCTCCGCGTGCACATTCGGACCGGTTGGATCATTCTGGAGGTATGGCCAAAGGCGCGCCGGTGAGCGTGTACCCGCCTTCGCCGGACGGCGGTCGACGGGTGACGATCCGCGGTGCCGACGTGGGCACCGCCTACAACCTGCTCGATGTCCTGGAATTCCTGCACACCGCGGGCCTTCCCAAGACCGACACGACCATCGACGACCCGGAACTCATCGACTGGCACAGCGCGGGACCGGACTACTGGGGGCCGGACGGGCCGGAGAACGGCCCCGGAGACGGCCCTGCAGACGGCTCGGATTCGGCTCCGTGACCTGACCTGACCTGAGCTGAGGAGCGGCGGCGGTCTGCCCCGCCTCGGCGCTGCCTGCCCCGGGTCAGGCCCGGGTCAGGATGTCGTTCCCGCCACCCGGTCCACCAAGTCGTGCCAAGCCGCCTCCACGCGCTCCAGCGGCATGCCCCGCCCGACCGTCAGATGGTGCACGAGCGCCGCGTCCGTCGTGGCGAGCAGCGTGTGGGCGAGGAGATCGGTGTCACCCGTCACGCCTGCCTGGCGCAGCAGCAGCATGACGTGGGTGTGGCGCAGGCGGGCCGCGGGGACCGCGTAGTTGCGCCGGGGGTCGGTGCGGGCGGCGAGGATCAGCTCGTGGTGGTCCCGCTCGTGGCGGACGAGCGTGGGCCCGAAGGCGTGCAGGCGCTCCAGGGCGGGCGCGTCCGGGCCGAGCGGCGGCGGGCCCGTCAGGAACGCGGCCTGAAGCAGCTGCTCACGGTGGTCCAGGAGGGCGATGAGCAGCCCGGTGCGGTCGCCGAAGCGCCGGAAGACGGTCCCCTTGCCGACGCCGGCGGCGGACGCCACCGCCTCCATGGTCAGGTTCGCGGCCCCGCACTGCGCCATCAGGCACGACGCGGCCTCGAGGAGGCGTGTGCGGTTGCGGGCGGCGTCGGCGCGGAGCGCAGGCCCCTCGCCGGCGGGGGTGAGGGTGAGGTCGGTCGGTCCGCCCAGGGCGCCGGGCGTCGTGTCGAGAGGGGGGATCGGGCCGGTCATGGGTTCAGCGTAGCGCCGGAAATCAATAAGTGGACCGCGGTCCGGATTGGTGGTACAACTTTAAACGGACTTCGGTCCGGTTGGGCCGCGTATGAGATCCGTTCGCACTTATCTGGAGTTCGCCATGTCTGTTCGTATCCTCGCCCTCGTCGGCAGCCTCCGTGCCGGTTCCCACAACCGTCAGCTCGCCGAGGCCGCCGCCAAGCACGCCCCCGCCGGCGTGGACATCGACATCTTCGAGGGCCTCGCCGACGTGCCGTTCTACAACGAGGACGTCGACGTCGAGGGAAGCGTCCCGGCCGCCGCCGTGCGCCTGCGTGAGGCCGCCGCCCAGGCCGACGCCTTCCTCCTCTTCTCGCCCGAGTACAACGGCACGATGCCGGCCGTCCTGAAGAACGCGATCGACTGGCTGTCCCGTCCCTACGGCGCCGGCGCGATCTCCGGCACGCCGGTCGCCGTCGTCGGCACCGCGTTCGGCCAGTACGGCGGCGTGTGGGCGCAGGACGACGTGCGCAAGTCCGCCGGCGTCGCCGGTGCCAAGGTCC
Source organism: Streptomyces antnestii (assembly GCF_004005495.1). Taxonomy (GTDB): domain Bacteria; phylum Actinomycetota; class Actinomycetes; order Streptomycetales; family Streptomycetaceae; genus Streptomyces; species Streptomyces antnestii. The sequence goes on along the minus strand of NZ_RZYA01000007.1, from coordinate 10,272 downwards.
TCGAGGACGTCAAGCTGTCCATCCCCGGCTCGGTGACGCGCTTCGCCGAGACGCACCCCGCCGACGACGCCGAGGTCGCGACCGCCCTGACCGAGGTCCTCGGCCGCCTGAGCGAGCAGGCCACCGCCGCCGCGGCCTGACCCTTCCTGGCGTAACTGCGGCCGGAGGCCCGGGACGAGAACCGTCCCAGGCCTCCGGCCGCCGCCGTTTTCGGGCGGCGCCCCACCGGTCGGGCCTCGAAGTGGACGGCGGGGCGTCCGATCGCCGTGTTCGCCACCGGACCGGTGACGCGCCGCGCGATCCGAGGCATGGTGGGAGGCACCTCGCCGCATCGGCCGCCCGGCAGCCGTGCCGACCGTGCACCGGGGCCCGCCCCGGCCTGATCGCTTCTCCCCGGGAACACGCGTCCGGCCCGCGCTCCGATGCCGCCGGTGTGGGCGAGGCCCGACGTCAAGGGCCCTCGTACGCCCGCCCGATGGAGGTGCGATGTCCACGCAGAGCCACCGCTTGATCATCACCGAACTGGCGAGCTGCGACGGCTGCGCGGTGCTGCGGGTCAGGGGCGAACTCGACCAGAGTGGCGAGGAACTCTTCCTGGGCACGCTCGGTGCCTGCGTCGACGCGGGTCACCCGTACCTCGTCCTCGACGTCACCGCGCTCACCTTCTGCGACTCGCGGGGCCTGTACTGCCTGCTGGCCATGCGGTGGCTGCTGGACCGCAGGGGCGGCCGACTGCTGCTGGCGGGGGCGGGGCGGCGGCTGACCGAACTGCTCACCCAGACCGGCAGTGTCGAGCTGCTGCCCGCCCAACGGTCCGTGGGCCAGGCCCTGTTGTCGCTCCCCGCGTCCCACCGCCCGGTCTGGCCGCCCGCGGCGAGTCCCGAAGCCTTGGACGACGGCCCCAGACCTCCGCGGCCGCGGCCGCCCTCACCGTGACCGAACACCCGCCCCCCCCGCAGGCCCGCCTGCCGAACACCCACCTACCGCACGCCCGCCCACCGGTGAGCGCGGGCCCGACGGTGCGTCATGTCACGGGAGTAGCACGGCACGGGCCGGGTAGCAGCCCGTTCACGACGCGCTCCGTGTCAGGGGTGCCCTGATCGTTTCGGGGAGAGACGATGGCGACCACGCCCCGCACCACGAAGGCCGCCCCGTCCGCCCCGCGAGACCTCCCGCCGCTGCCCGCCGACCCGGCGAGCGTCGACACCACGCACGCGAGGGCACTGTCGAAAACCCTGTTCGCGCGGCTCGACTCCCTGGAGGAGGGCACCGCGGAGTTCTCCTACGTACGCAACTCCCTGGTCGAACTCAACCTCGCCCTGGTCCGCTTCGCCGTCGGCAGGACGGGCGTGCGCGGTCAGTCGTACGAGGACGTCGTCCAGGTGGGCACGATCGGGCTGATCAAGGCGATCAACCGGTTCGACCCCGGACGGGGCGTCGAGTTCCCCACCTTCGCCCTGCCCACCGTCCTCGGAGAGATCAAGCGGTACTTCCGCGACAGCACCTGGGCCGTACGCGTCCCGCGCAGACTCCAGGAGCTGCGCATCGACCTGACCAGGGCCTCGGCCCACCTCGAACAGACCCGCGGACACGCGCCGACCGTGCCCGAACTCGCCGCGCATCTGGGCCTGTCCGAGGAAGAGATCATCGAGGGCCTGGTCGCCGCCAACGGCTACCGCGCGTCCTCCCTGGAGCATCCGAACGACACCGGGGACCCGGAGGAGACACTCTCCGGCCACATCGGATTCGCGGATCCCGGCCTGGAGAAGGTCGAGGACCTGCAGACCCTCCAGCCGCTGGTGGCGGCGCTCCCGGCCCGCGAGCGCAGGATCCTCGCCCTGCGCTACGGCGCGGACATGACCCAGAGCGCGATCGGCGAGGAGCTCGGGATCTCGCAGATGCACGTGTCCCGCATCCTGTCCCGCACCCTGAGCCGCCTTCGCGCCGCACTCGTCCACGGCAGGTAGCCGACGGGACCGCACGGAACGTGTCTCAGGACCCCGGGGCGCCGGTGCGCAGGCCGTCCATGACGAGGTCGAGCAGCCGTCCGGCGCGAGTCTGCCAGTCGCCGTGCGGATCGATCTGCCAGAGGCCGGCGATCGCGAGCAGGAAGTCCTCCGGGGTCACCCCCGGGCGGATGGTGCCCGCGTTCTCGTTCGCCTCGAGCAGAAGCGTCACGGCCGACGTCACCGGGCCGTGGCTGAGGCCCGCCAGGCTGCTGCCGCACGCCGTGGCCTTGCGCAGCGCGTCGGCGAGGCCCGCCTTCGCCATGGCGTACCGGGCGAGGCGGTCCATCCAGGCGCGCAGCGCCTCCTCGGGCGGGCGGGTCTCCAGGAGCTGGGACGCGGTGTCGGCGACCTGCTGCACCTCGTGGCGGTAGATCTCCAGTACGAGGGACTCGCGGTTCGGGAAGTTCCGGTAGAACGTGCCCTGCCCGACGCCCGCCTTCTTCGCGATCGCGCTGAGCGGGGCGTCCGCCGACCGCGTCAGCTCGGCCAGCGCCACTTCCAGGATGCGGTCGCGATTGCGCTGCGCGTCGGAGCGCAGCGGCGCGCCCTTCTTCTGCTGCACCCGTCCCCCTTCCGGGAATCGCGAACCGGTACGCCCTCGCTGATACGGCCTTGCTGATACGGCCTTACTGATACGCCTTGCTAAGCGGACAGCTGTCCGTTAGGTTTTCTGAGGAGCGGACACCTGTCCGCTTAGGTCCACCATAGCGGCAGACCCGGCTCGAGTGGACAGCCGGTCGCCGGCGCAAGCGGTTTTTCGGCCGACGAGGACGCGCCGCACCCGGAATCCCGACATTCCTCCCGCTACGCACAGCCCTCGCACCCCATGAGCGAAAGAAGGCTGATCATGGCCCCATCGACGTCCAGCGTCATCACGCTGAACATCAATGGCGAGAAGTACACGCTGCCCGTCGACCACCGCACCACCCTGCTCGACGCCCTGCGCGAGCGCCTCGAACTGCCGGGCACCAAGAAGGGCTGCGACCAGGGCCAGTGCGGCGCCTGCACCGTGCTCGTCGACGGCCGCCGCGCCGTCTCCTGCCTGCAGCTCGCCGTCGCCTCCGAGGGGCGGGCGATCACCACCATCGAGGGCGTGGCGGACGGCGACGGGCTGCACCCGGTGCAGCAGGCCTTCCTCGACCTCGACGGATACCAGTGCGGCTACTGCACGCCGGGACAGATCTGTTCGGCCATCGCCGTGATCGAGGAGCACGCGGCGGGCTGGCCCAGCGCCGCGACCACCGACGTACGGCCCGAAGCGGGCGTCCCGGAGCTGACCGCCGACGAGATCCGCGAGCGGATGAGCGGCAACCTGTGCCGCTGCGGCGCGTACGTGTCGATCGTCCAGGCCGTCGCCCGCGCGGCGGCGGCCGGCACCAAGGGTTCGACCGAGGGCACGGAGGCCATGGCATGAGGGAATTCGGCTACCGGCGGGCGTCCGACGTCCCCGGCACGGTCGCGCTGCTCGGGTCCGAGCCCGAGGCGCGGGTACTCGGCGGCGGCACCAACCTCGTCGACCTGATGAAGACCGGCGTCGAGCGCCCCGGACTGCTCATCGACGTACGGGAGTTGCCGCTCGACCGCATCGAGGTGTCGGACGACGGCGGACTGCGGATCGGCGCGACCGTCACCAACAGCGATCTCGCGGCCCACCCCGAAGTACGGCGCCGCTACCCGGCGTTGGCCGCGGCCGTCCTCGCCGGCGCCTCGGGCCAGCTGCGCAACATGGCCACCGTCGGCGGGAACCTGCTCCAGCGCACCCGCTGCGGCTACTTCACCGACGTGACCAAGGCCTGCAACAAGCGCACCCCCGGCAGCGGCTGCCCCGCCGTCGAGGGCGAACACCACAACGGCGCGATCCTCGGCGCCACCGAACACTGCGTGGCCGTCCATCCCTCCGACATGGGGGTCGCGCTCGCCGCCTTCGACGCCGTCGTCTCCTATGAAACGGCGGAAGGCACCGGCGAGTTGCCGCTCGCCGACTTCTACCTGGCCGTGGGCAGCACCCCGCACCTGGAGACCGCGCTGCCGTCCGGCGCGCTCATCACCGCCGTCACGCTGCCGCCGGCCCCGGTCGCCGCCCACTCCCGCTACCGCAAGGTGCGCGAGCGCGCGTCCTACGCGTTCGCGATCGGCTCGATCGCCGCCGCGCTCGACGTCCGGGACGGCGTCGTCCACGAAGTGCGCCTCGCCTTCGGCGCGGTGGCGTCCCGGCCCTGGCGCGCCAGGGAGGCCGAGCGGGTGCTGACGGGCGGCCCGGCGACCGCCGAGGCGTTCGCCGCCGCAGCGGACGCCGAACTGGCCGCCGCGAAGACACTGCCGCACAACGGCTACAAGGTGACGCTGATGCGCAACCTCGTCGTCGCCATGCTGACCGAGCTCACCGAGCCGACTGAGCCGTCCGAGCCGACCGAGGGGGCCGCACGATGACCACGACGACCACGAACGTCCCGGTGACCGGCGCCGTCGGCACCTCGTACACGCGCGTCGAGGGCCGCGACAAGGTCACCGGGGCGGCCCGGTACGCGGGAGACGTCCCCTTCGCCGAACTCGCCCACGGCTGGCTGGTGCTGTCCACCATCGCCCGCGGCCGGGTCCTCTCCGTCGAGTCGGACACCGTCCGCGCGATGCCGGGAGTCCTGACCGTCCTGCACCACGGCAACGCGCCGCGCGTCGACGGGGACTACATGGGCATGCTCGGGCGGCCCGACCCGATCGTCGAGGTCTTCCAGCACGACCACGTGCCGTTCGTCGGCTGGCCGGTGGCCCTGGTCGTCGCCGAGACCTCCGAGCAGGCCAGGGAGGCCGCCGAGGCACTGGTGGTGCACTACGAGGAGGAGCCGCACGACGTCGAGTTCTCCTCCGCGCACCCCGGCATCTACACGCCGGACGGCAGCCTGGTGGAGAAGGGTGACCTCGCGGCCGGACTCGCCGCGTCCGCCCACCTCGTGGACGAGGAGTACACCACCCCCGAAGAGCACCACAGCTCGATGGAACCGCACGCGGCGATGGCCCGCTGGGACAACGGACGCCTGGAGGTCGTCGACTCCAACCAGGGCAGCACCTGGGTCGCGCAGGAACTGGCGAAGCTGTTCTCCCTCGACCCGGACTCGGTACGGGTACGGTCCGAGCACGTCGGCGGCGCATTCGGGTCCAAGGGCGTACGCGTGACCCAGATCCTCGCCGTGATGGCGGCGACCGCGCTCGACCGCCCGGTCAGGGTCGTGATGACCCGGCGCCAGATGTTCTCGCTCGTCGGCTACCGCAGCCCCACCGCCCAGCGTGTCCGGCTCGGCGCCGACGCCGACGGACGGCTGCGCGCCCTCGACCACCAGGCGCACTCCCTCACGTCGACGGTCCACGAATTCGTCGAGGGCAGCGCCGGGTTCGCCCGTCCGATGTACGCCTCCGACGCCCATCGCAGCGTCAACCGCGTGGTCCGCCTCGACGTGCCGACCCCCACCTTCATGCGCGCGCCCGGTGAGGCTCCGGGATCCTTCGCCATGGAGTCCGCGCTCGACGAACTCGCCGAGCGGTGCGGCCTCGACCCGATCGCGCTGCGCGCCCGCAACGAACCCGACGTGGGCCCCGTCTCCGGGCTGCCGTTCGGCTCCCGCAATCTCCTGGCCTGCTTCGAGGAAGGGGCCCGCAGGTTCGGCTGGGCGGACCGGGACCCGCGCCCCGGCCTGCGGCGCGACGGGCGCTGGCTGCTCGGCACCGGCGTCGCCGCCGCCACCTTCCCCGTGATCGTCATGCCGTCCACGGCGGCCGTGACCGCGGAGGCCGACGGCACCTTCACCGTCCGGATCACCGCGTCGGACGTCGGTACGGGCGCGCGCACCGCGCTGACCCTGCTCGCGGCGGAGACCCTCGACGTTCCCGGGGAACGCGTCCACGTACGCATCGGCGACAGCGACTTCGGCCCGGCGGCGATCTCGGGCGGCTCCATGGGCACCCGCTCCTGGGGCTGGGCCGTCACGGCCGCGGCCCGCGACCTGCGTGAGCAACTGGCCCTCGGCGGCGACATCCCGCCACAGGGCATCACCGTCCGGTCCGACACCAGCGCCGCCGTCGGCACGCTCGCGGAGCGCGAACGGCACTCCTACGGGGCACAGTTCGCCGAGGTCGCCGTGGACATCACCAGCGGCGAGGTGCGCGTCCGGAGGATGCTGGGCATCTTCGCCGCGGGCCGGATCGTCAACCCGCTGACCGCGCGCAGCCAGCTCGTGGGCGGCATGACCTGGGGCCTGTCCATGGCGCTGCACGAGGAGGCCATCAGGGACCGGGCCACGGGCGGCCACGTCGGCGCCGACCTCGCCGGCTACCACTTCGCGGCGAACGCCGACGTACCGCTCATCGAGGCGGACTGGGTCGACGACCCGGACGCGGACGACCCCGTCGGGATCAAGGGCATCGGCGAGATCGGCATCGTGGGCGCCGCGGCGGCCGTCGCCAACGCGGTCTGGCACGCGACCGGCGCCCGCCACCGGCACCTGCCGATCCGGCCCGACCGCGTCCTGTCGGCCGGGGCACCGGCCGCGGGGGACAGCGATGCTTGACATCGCCGACGAGCTGGACCGCTGGACCGGGCAGGGCCGGGACTTCGCCGTCGCCACCGTCGTCTCGGTGGGCGGCAGCGCACCCCGCCCGCCCGGCGCCGCCCTCGCCGTCGACAGCGAGGGCACGGTCATCGGTTCGGTCTCCGGCGGCTGCGTCGAGGCGGCGGTCTACGAGCTGTGCGCCCAGGCGCTCCAGGACGGCGTCACCGTCCTGGAGCGGTTCGGCTACAGCGACGAGGACGCCTTCGCCGTGGGGCTCACCTGCGGCGGGGTCATCGACGTCCTGGTCACGCCGGTGCGCGCGGACACGCCCGACCGTCCCGTTCTCGCGGCGGCCCTCGCGGCCGCCGCGCGGGGCGGCACGGCCGCGCTCGCCCGCGTGGCCCGCGGCCCGGCCGACCTGCTGGGCAGAGCACTGCTCGTCCACGCGGACGGATCGTACGAGGGAGAGCTCGACGGGGACACCGGCCTCGACCGCACCGTGGCCGCCGAGGCGCGCGCCCTGCTCGCCGCCGGCCGGACCGGCACCTTCCACCTCTCGGCGAGCGGTACCCACTGCGACACCGACCTGACGCTCTTCGTCGAGTCGAGCGTGCCGCCGCCCCGGATGATCGTCTTCGGAGCGGTCGACTTCGCGGCGGCACTGGTGCGCGCCGGCAAGTTCCTCGGCTACCACGTCACGGTGTGCGACGCCCGCCCCGTCTTCGCCACGCGGGCCCGGTTCCCGTCGGCGGACGACATCGTGGTCGAGTGGCCCGACCGCTATCTGAAGCGCACCACGACAGACGACCGCACGGTCCTGTGCGTGCTCACCCACGACGCGAAGTTCGACATCCCGCTCCTGGAGGTCGCGCTGCGGCTGCCCGTCGCGTTCGTCGGGGCGATGGGCTCACGCCGCACCCACGAGGACCGCGACGCGCGGCTGCGCGAGGCCGGCCTGACCGACGAGGAGCTGTCGCGCCTGCGCTCGCCGATCGGCCTCGACCTCGGCGCCCGCACGCCCGAGGAGACGGCCCTGTCCATCGCGGCGGAGATCGTCGCGGCCAGGCAGGGGGGCACGGGCCTACCCCTGACGGGCTCGCGCACACCGATCCATCATTGAATATTCGCCTACGGAGACCCTGGATTTTGCTCAATGTGGAGTGAAGGTGCGGGTGAAGGCCGATGACGACGCGCGAAATATTCCGGCGCACCGTGCCCTGAAGCTCGTTCCGTGCTACTGTTGATGTCAGTTGCAGTTGTGGTTCCCATAGATACTTCAAGTGCCTTAGGTGACTTCACGTTGCCGGGCACTTTTCTATTTCCGGATGCAGTTTTCCGGGCGGGGCAATCATTGCGGCGACGCCGAGGCTCGCACAGTGCGGGCTTCGGGCACTGCCCCGAAGGAGAATTTGCATATGGCTACTGGCACCGTGAAGTGGTTCAACTCGGAAAAGGGCTTCGGCTTCATCGAGCAGGAGGGTGGCGGCCCCGACGTCTTCGCCCACTACTCGAACATCGCCACCCAGGGCTTCCGTGAGCTTCAGGAAGGCCAGAAGGTGAACTTCGATGTGACGCAGGGCCAGAAGGGCCCGCAGGCGGAGAACATCGTTCCCGCCTGACGCTGAAGCGTTGAGCACAGCTGGTACCCGCACCCTCGTGGTGCGGGTACCAGCTCGTTGCTGTTTGAGGGGTTTCCCGCCCGGGTAGGCACGTCCACCGGGTGACACACCACCCCCGCGGGGTACGCACGACCCGCACCTCATTGGCCCGGCCCGTCCGAGATCCGGCCGCCGCACGGAATCCCCGTATTCCTCCATCAGGCGCCGCCATTCTCCGCACCGGCGCGCCGGCTGATTTTCAGTCTGTTATTCGGCTCGTTCTTGCAATTCGTCCGGCGCCTCCGCCGGGAATTCCTCGATACGTGCCATATCGAGGAAGGTTCTCTTGAACCGTTCAGCTCGCACGAACGACCGTTACTCCAACCCCCGCCGCGGATCCGCCGGCGGCGACCGGGGCGCCCGGTTCCGCCCGCAGGGCCAGGGCCAGGGACGACCCGGCCAGGGATCGCGTGGCCCGGGACGCAGGCCCGCCGCGCCGCAGGGTGAGTTCGCTCTCCCCGTCACCGTCACCCCCGCGCTCCCCGCCGTCGAGACGTTCGACGAGCTCGACCTGCCGGCCGAGATCCTCAAGACACTCACCGGCCTCGACGTGACCGTGCCGTTCCCCATCCAGGCGGCCACCCTGCCGAACTCCCTCGCCGGCCGGGACGTCCTCGGACGCGGGCGCACCGGATCGGGCAAGACCCTCGCCTTCGGCCTGGCGCTCCTCGCGCGCATGGCCGGTCAGCGTGCCGACGCCAAGCAGCCGCTCGGACTGATCCTCGTCCCCACCCGGGAGCTCGCCCAGCAGGTCACCGAGGCCCTCACCCCGTACGCGCGGTCGCTGAGGCTGCGGATGGCCACCGTCGTCGGCGGCATGTCCATCGGCCGCCAGGCCAGCGCGCTGCGCGGTGGCGCCGAGGTCGTCGTCGCGACGCCCGGACGCCTCAAGGACCTCATCGAGCGCAAGGACTGCCGCCTGGACCGGGTCAGGATCACGGTCCTGGACGAGGCCGACCAGATGGCGGACATGGGCTTCATGCCGCAGGTCACCGAGCTCCTCGACCTCGTGCACCCGGAGGGGCAGCGGATGCTGTTCTCCGCCACCCTCGACCGCAACGTCGACCTGCTGGTGCGCCGCTACCTGAACGACCCGGTCGTCCACTCGGTCGACCCGTCGGCCGGCGCCGTCACCACGATGGAACACCACGAGCTGCACGTGCACGGCGCGGACAAGCTCGGCGCCGCCACCGAGATCGCGGCCCGTGACGGGCGCGTCATCATGTTCCTGGACACCAAGCACGCCGTCGACCAGTTCACCAAGCACCTGCTCGGCAGCGGTGTGCGGGCGGCCGCACTGCACGGCGGGAAGTCCCAGCCGCAGCGCACCCGGACCCTCGCCCAGTTCAAGGCCGGTACGGTCTCGGTGCTCGTCGCCACGAACGTCGCGGCGCGCGGCATCCACGTCGACAACCTCGACCTCGTGGTCAACGTCGACCCGCCGAGCGACCACAAGGACTACCTGCACCGTGGTGGCCGGACCGCCCGTGCCGGTGAGTCCGGCAGCGTCGTCACCCTGGTCCTGCCGAACCAGCGCCGCGACATGAGCCGCTTGATGCGCGACGCCGGTATCCGTCCGAAGATCACCCAAGTCCGTTCCGGCGAGGCCGAGTTGAGCCGGATCACCGGCGCGCAGGCGCCGTCCGGCGTTCCGATCACGGGCGGCGCGCCGGCCACGGAGAAGCCCAAGCGCGGCGGCGCCCCGTTCCGTGGCATGGGCTCGCGTCCCGGCCGCGCGGGTGGCGGCTCGCGCCAGTCCGCCGAGGCCCGCCAGCTCGCCGAGGCCCGCAAGGCGGCGCGGGTCCGCCGCGCCGGGTGACGCGTTTCGCACGAAGGCCGGAGGCCCGGGGACCGAATCGGTCCCCGGGCCTCCGGCCGTTCTGCCGCTGCCGCCGGTGAGAGGTCAGCCCTTGCGGGTGTTGATTTCCTGGGTGAGTTGGGGGACGACGTCGAAGAGGTCGCCGACGATGCCGTAGTCGACGAGGTCGAAGATGGGGGCTTCGGCGTCCTTGTTGACGGCGACGATGGTCTTGGAGGTCTGCATGCCGGCGCGGTGCTGGATGG
>NZ_RZYA01000006.1 GCF_004005495.1 Streptomyces antnestii | reverse complement strand
AGGCTCCCAGTAGACGACTGGGTTGATAGGCCAGATCTGGAAGCCCGGTAACGGGTGGAGGTGACTGGTACTAATAGGCCGAGGGCTTGTCCTCAGTTGCTCGCGTCCACTGTGTTGGTTCTGAAACCACGAACAACCCCACACCCATGGTCACGGGTGTGGTGCGGTTGACAGTTTCATAGTGTTTCGGTGGTCATAGCGTGAGGGAAACGCCCGGTTACATTCCGAACCCGGAAGCTAAGCCTCACAGCGCCGATGGTACTGCAGGGGGGACCCTGTGGGAGAGTAGGACGCCGCCGAACTAATTTTGATAGAAAGCCTCAACCCCCGAGTGAAAACTCGGGGGTTGAGGCTTTTTTGCGTTCACAGGCAAACCGGGGGACTCAGAGCCGGCCTGCTGCTTTCAAAGCGAGATATGCGTCCGCGAGTGCGGGTGCGAGTTCGTTCGGGGTGGCATCTACGACCGTGACTCCGTGGCGAATGAGACGTTCCGCGGTGCGTTGGCGTTCTGCCTGGGCCTGGGCGGCTGCCGAGGCGTCGTACACCGCTTCTGTGTTTCCCCGGGACGTCGCCATTTCCGTGATTTTCGGGTCCGCTACGGATGCCACCAAGACCGTGTGGCGCTTTGTGAGGCGGGGGAGGACCGGGAGGATGCCCTCTTCCACCGGCGCCGCGTCGAGGCTGGTGAGGAGGACGACGAGTGAGCGGCGGGGAGCGGTGTGCAGGGCTGCCGAGGCCAGGCCGCGGGCGTCCGTTTCCACCAGTTCCGGCTCCAGCGGGGCCATGGCGTTGACCAGGGCGGGCAGGAGTTCGCCGGCCGCGCGGCCCTGGACCAGGGCGCGGATGCGGCGGTCGTAGGCCAGCAGGTCCACTCGGTCGCCGGCGCGGGATGCGAGGGCGCCCAGGAGGAGGGCCGCGTCCATGGAGGCGTCGAGGCGGGGTGCGTCGCCGACACGGCCGGCGGAAGTGCGGCCCGTGTCGAGGACCAGAAGGATGTGGCGGTCGCGCTCCGGGCGCCAGGTGCGTACCGCGAGCGTGGACTGGCGGGCTGTGGCGCGCCAGTCGATGGAACGGGTGTCGTCCCCGGGGACGTACTCGCGCAGGCTGTCGAATTCGGTGCCTTCGCCGCGGGTCAGGACGCTGGTGCGGCCGTCGAGTTCGCGCAGGCGGGCCAGCTTCGAGGGGAGGTGCTTGCGGCTGTGGAACGGGGGGAGGACCCGGACCGTCCACGGGACGTCGTGGGTGCCCTGGCGGGTGAAGAGGCCCAGCGGGCCGTACGAGCGGATCGTGACGCGGTCGGCCTTTCGGTCGCCTCTGCGGGTGGGGAGCAGGCGGGTCGTGACGCGGCGGCGTTCACCCGGGGGGATCGTCACGCGGTGGCGGGATGCCTCGACCTCGGTGCCGGGGAGCCAGCTGCTGGGCGGCCAGGCGTCGCGGAGCTGGGCGCGCAGAGGGCGGCGCGAGGGGTTGGTGACGGTGAGGGTGACGTCGGCCGGGTCGCCGAGGCGTACCGCGGTGTCTCCCGATCGGGTGAGGCGCAGGCGGCGTACCGGGGCGGCCAGGGCGAAGTCGCAGGCACAGGCCAGGGCCAGGGGGGTGTTCACGGCGAGGATGCCGGTCCAGCTGGGCTCCCAGATGCCTACGGGGAGGGAGCCCAGGGCGGCGAGCAGGGCGGTGCGTCCGGTGAGGGCCATGGGGGTCCTGAGCCTTGCGTCAGCGGGGGACGGGGACGTGGGCGAGGATCGCGTTGATCACCGAGTCGGGTGTCACGCCTTCCATCTCGGCCTCGGGGCGGAGCTGGATCCGGTGGCGGAGCGTGGGCAGGGCGAGGGCTTTGACGTCGTCGGGGATGACGTAGTCGCGGCCTGTCAGCCATGCCCAGGCGCGGGCTGTGGAGAGCAGTGCCGTGGCGCCTCGGGGGGAGACGCCGAGGGTGAGGGACGGGGACTCGCGGGTGGCTCGGCAGAGGTCGACGACGTAGGCGGTGATCTCGGAGGAGACCGTGGTTTTCGCGACGGCGGCTCGGGCGGCTTCCAGGTCGGCGGCGGTGGCTACGGGGCGTACGCCGGCGGAGCGCAGGTCGCGGGGGTTGAAGCCCTGGGCGTGGCGGGTGAGGACGTCGATCTCGTCCTGGCGGGACGGGAGGGGGACCGTGAGCTTGAGGAGGAAACGGTCCAGCTGGGCTTCGGGGAGGGGGTACGTGCCCTCGTACTCGACGGGGTTCTGCGTCGCGGCGACGAGGAAGGGGTCGGGGAGGGGGCGGGGGGTGCCGTCGACCGTGACCTGGCGTTCTTCCATGGCTTCGAGGAGGGACGCCTGGGTCTTGGGCGGGGTGCGGTTGATCTCGTCCGCGAGGAGGAGGTTGGTGAAGACCGGGCCGGGCTGGAAGGAGAACTCGGCGGTGCGGGCGTCGTAGACGAGGGAGCCGGTGACGTCGCTCGGCATCAGGTCCGGGGTGAACTGGACGCGTTTCGTGTCGAGTTCGAGGGACGCGGCGAGGGCGCGTACGAGGAGTGTCTTGGCGACGCCGGGGACGCCTTCGAGGAGGACGTGGCCGCGGCAGAGGAGCGCCACGACGAGGCCCGTGACCGCGGGGTCCTGGCCGACGACGGCCTTGGCGATCTCCGCGCGCAGAGCCTCCAGAGACGCCCGTGAGCTGCGGGGATCTCCGGTGGGCCCGCCGTTGTCAGTGGTCGGGTCCATCATGAATGGCGTACCTCTCTTTCGAGGGCGTCGAGTTGGTCGGCGAGGGCGATCAGGGCCGCGTCGTCGGCCGGTGGCGGGCCGAAGAGGAGGGGGCGGGGGTCCTGGCCGGGGGTGCGGAGTGCGGCGGTCAGGGCGGGGAGCAGGGTCTCGGGCGAGTGGGCCTGGGACGGGGGGACGCCGATGAGGGGGGCGAGGCGGGTGCGGGTGGCGGTGCGCAGAGCTGAGGCGGCGCGGTCGCGGGCGTTTGCCTTGCGGTAGAGGCGGGCGCGGCCTTCGACGGCTTCGGAGGCGCGGATCGAGACGGGGAGGCGTTCGGGTACGAGGCGGCCGAGGCGGCGGCCGCGCCAGAACGCGGCGAGGACGGCCGCGACGAAGAGCTGCAGGGTGCCCCAGAGCCAGCCGGAGGGGAGCAGGTCGAAGAGGCCGCGGCGGTCGGAGCCGGTGGCCGCGGCGTCGTCGGAGAGCGAGGGGAGGTACCAGACCAAGTGGGGGCGGGAACCGAGGAGTTGCAGGGCCAGCGAGGCGTTGCCCTGCTGGTCGAGACGGTCGTTGAGGAAGATGTCGGGGGCGCCGATGAGGAGGGTGTCGCCGCCGTGTGCCTCCGGCAGGCGGAGCAGGGTGGGGAGGCTTTCGCTGCGGTAGCAGGCGTCCGCGTCCGGGGGGTACGTGGCGTAGCGGCGGCCGCCGGTCTCGGCGTCGCCGGCGCGGCGGGCGACGGGCAGGGAGCAGCCGGGCTGCGCGAGGGCGTCGAGGCTGGGGGCCGGGTCCGCGGTGACGTCGGGGGCGAGCGTGCTGAGGGCATGGGCGCCGGGGGCGATCAGGACGGTGCGGCCGCCGGAGTCGGCGGTGACGGAGCGCAGTTGGGTGCCCTGGTGGTCGGTGAGCAGGTCGGGGGACGCGACGAGGACGGTCGTGTCGGGGCCGGCTGCGGCGCGGGCCTCGGCGGTGGTGGTGACCACGCGAGTGGAGACGCCGCGGGCGGCCAGGAGCTGGGCGACGGCGCGGCTGCCGTTCGGGTCGGCGGAGCGCGGGTCGAGTCGGCCGTGGGCGGCGTCGGAGCGGACGAGCGCGATGGCGACGGCGGCGATCAGGAGGATCAGGGCGGAGATGAGCAGTCCCCGCGTGCGGGTCCAGAGCTGACGCGGGGTGCGGGCCGTGGACGTGGGCGTGGGCGGTGTGGGGGGCTGCTCGGTGGGGTGCGTCGTCGGGTTGGCGTCGGTGGTCGCCGGCTCGGGCTCGGTGGCGGCGGGGGCGGTGAGCCGCGGGTGTGGGGGCCGGCCGGTCACTCGGCGGCTCCTCGGGTGCTGCCGGTGAGGGTCGGGGTCGTGCGGCCCAGGTCGGTGTCGAGCGTGGTGAGGCGTTCGTACGTCTGTCGGGTGGCGGTGCGGCCGCCGTATGTGACGTCGTCGAAGTCGCGGGCGGCGGTGCGCAGTCCGTCGGTGTGGGCGGGCAGGGTGCGGCCGGCCTCGGTGGCCGCCTCGTCGGCGGTGCGGCCGGGGCGCGGGTCGAGGAGCGCGCGTTCCTCCAGGGAGCGGACGATGGCGCGCATCCGTTCCTGGACGGCCTGGGTCCAGTGGCCCTGGGCGGCGTGTGCCTCGGCGGCCGCGCGGTGTTCGGCGGCGCTGTGGGGGCGGTCGTCGAAGAGGGCGGCGGTGGAGTGGGGTGCGCGGTGCGGCGTGCCGAGGCGCCACCACAGGGCGACGGCCAGGGCGATCACCGCGAGCGCGATGACGAGCAGGCCGAATCCGCCGCCGGGGGTGGCCCCGGAGGCGGCGGAGAACAGTTTGTCGACCCATTCCCAGAAGCGGTCGAGGCCCCGGTGGAGGAGGCTCGGGTCGTCCTGGTGGTACGCGGGCTTGGACAGCTCGCGTCGGGCGGCCTCCCGCGCGGGGTCGCGCGGGATCGTCACCGGTGGTGTGTCGCCGCCGCGCGAGCGCGGCGCGGCGGCCCAGAGCACTCCCCCCGCCAGGCTCACTCCATCAGCTCCCCGGCGCGGGGCGGGCGGTGTCGCCGTATTCCTGGATGCCTGCGGCGCGGCCGAGTTCCAGGTCGAGGGCTTCGCGGCGGATGCGCTGGTCGATGTAGAGGAGCACGGTGACGCCCGCCGAGATCGGGAACGTGATCATGGAGCCGATCACCGCGCCGATGCCGGTGACGATGAGGAATGTCCAGCCGACGTCGCCGGTGCTGCCGTCGAGGTAGCTGTTGACGCCCTCGCCGCTCAGTGCGGCGGCGAGGAAGGTGAAGGGGATGGCGATGATCGCCGAGACGAGTGCAGCGATGATCCCGGCCAGCAGCTGGATGCCGAAGACCCGCCACCAGGAGCCGCGTACCAGCTTGGTGGAGCGGCTCATCGACTTCAGGATGCTCTGCTTCTCCAGCATCAGGGCCGGCGAGGCGAGCGAGAAGCGGATCATCAGCCAGATCGCCAGTACGGCGCCGGCGAGGGCGCCGAAGGCGATGAGCGGGTCGCTGGAGTCCGAGGAGCCTATGACGCCGACCAGGATGCCCGGCAGCATGCAGACGAGCAGGACGGCGGCGGCGATGAGCGGCAGGAGGATCGTCAGGCCGAACAGCCTCAGGAGCTGGGGCTTGGCGTCCTTCCAGGCCTCGGCGGTCGTCACGGACCTGCCGAGTACGGCGCGGCTGGTCACGGTCGTGAGCAGGGCCGTCGCGACGATGGTGCCGAGCAGGTAGACGATCTGGACGATGCCGGAGCCGAGCAGGGTGTCGCCGAGCGCGCGGGTCAGCTCGCCGGGTGTGGCGCTCGGGTCGCCGAGTGCGTCGGTGTTCGCCGTGTCGGTCAGGACGAGGCCCTGAAGGAGGACGACCCCGATCTCGATGAGGACCGCGACGGACAGGGAGATGCCGAGGACGGTGCGCCAGTGCGTACGCATGGTCGACACGGCGCCGTCGAGGATCTCGCCGACGCCGAGCGGGCGCAGAGGGATGACGCCGGGCTTGGCCGCCGCGGGCCTGCCCTGCCAGGAACCCCAGCCGCCGCCGTAGCCACCACCGGGGCCGCCGTAGCCACCACCGTCGCTGTAGCCCCCGCCGCCCTGGCCGCCGCCCCAGCCCTGGGCCGGAGGTGTCGGAGGGGGTGGGGCCTGGCCGGAGGCGGACGGGGCGGACCACTGCGCGGGCGGTGGCTGCTCCTTGGACCACTTCGGGTCGGGAGCGCCGCCCTTGCCGTCGCCGGCCGGGCCGTCGTGGCCGTCCTGCGCGGGCTGGTCGTCCTGGCCGTCGGAGGGGGCGGATCCGGGCGAGGCCCAGCCCGGAGTGTCGTTCATCGTCGCTCCTTCACGGTGCCCGTCCGCGGTCGCGGCGGCAGCTTGGCGCCCATCGTGCCACGGTGTGGCCCGGAGGTGACCGGGTGCCGTATGGGCTGCACGCCTTCAATTGTCTGCTGGGTAAGGGGCAGACTGGGCGGATGGCTGACCAGTACGCGCAAACCGGCGACGACAAGCGGCCCACCGACCTACCCGTTCTCCGCTGGGAGGAGCCGGCCGAGGGGCCCGTGCTCGTCCTGCTCGACCAGACCCGGCTGCCCCGGGAGGAGGTCGAGCTCGTGTGTACGGATGCGCGCGGGCTCGTCGACGCGATCAGGACCCTCGCGGTGCGGGGGGCGCCACTCCTGGGCATCGCGGGGGCGTACGGCGTCGCCCTGGCGGCGGCGCGGGGGTTCGACGTGGACGAGGCCGCCGACGCGCTGGCCGGCGCGCGGCCCACCGCGGTGAATCTGGCCCGGGGTGTGCGCCGCGCCCACGACGCGTACCGAGCCGGGCTCGGGCAGGAGGGCGACCTGGAGCGGGCCGCACGGGACGCGCTGGCCGCCGCGCGGGCGCTGCACCGGGAGGACGCCGAGGCCAGCGCCGCCATGGCTGGGCACGGCCTCGCGCTGCTCGACGAGCTGGTCCCGGGCGGCCGGTACCGGATCCTCACGCACTGCAACTCGGGGGCGTTGGTCTCCGGGGGCGAGGGCACGGCGTTCGCGGTCGCGCTCGCCGCGCACCGGGCGGGGCAGCTGCGCCGGCTGTGGGTGGGCGAGACGCGTCCGCTGCTCCAGGGCGCCCGGCTGACGGCGTACGAGGCGGCGCGGACGGGGATGGCGTACACGCTGCTCACGGATAATGCGGCAGGGTCGCTGTTCGCGGCCGGTGAGGTCGACGCGGTGCTGGTCGGGGCCGACCGGATCGTGGCGGACGGTTCGGTCGCCAACAAGGTGGGGACCTATCCGCTCGCGGTGCTCGCCAAGTACCACCACGTGCCGTTCATCGTGGTGGCGCCGGGGACGACGGTGGACCCGGACGCGCCCGACGGAGCGTCCGTCGAGGTGGAGCAGCGGGCCGGACAGGAAGTGACGGAGGCCATGGCGCCGCAGGGGACGGTGGCCGGGTTCGAGGCGGGGGGCGGGTATCCGGTGGCCCCCTTGGGAACGCAGGCGTACAACCCCGCGTTCGACGTGACGCCGCCCGAGTTGGTGACGGCGATCGTCACGGAGTGGGGAGTGGTTTCCCCTGTGACAGCAGAAGGACTGGGCGAGCTGTGTGCCAGGTCACGCCAGGTAACGATTAAGTAATGGGATGATGTGGCCTATGAAGGGACGAGTCCTTGTCGTCGACGACGACACCGCACTGGCCGAGATGCTCGGCATTGTGCTGCGTGGTGAAGGTTTTGAGCCGTCGTTCGTAGCTGACGGCGACAAGGCGCTGGCCGCTTTCCGTGAGTCCAAGCCGGATCTGGTGCTCCTGGACCTGATGCTTCCCGGGCGGGACGGTATCGAGGTGTGCCGCCTGATCAGGGCGGAGTCCGGGGTGCCGATCGTGATGCTGACGGCGAAGAGCGACACGGTGGACGTCGTGGTGGGCCTCGAGTCGGGGGCCGACGACTACATCGTGAAGCCGTTCAAGCCGAAGGAGCTCGTGGCCCGTATCCGGGCGCGGCTGCGGAGGTCGGAGGAGCCTGCGCCGGAGCAGCTGGCCATCGGTGACCTGGTCATCGACGTGGCGGGGCACTCCGTGAAGCGGGAGGGCCAGTCGATCGCGCTGACGCCGCTGGAGTTCGATCTCCTGGTGGCGCTCGCCCGCAAGCCCTGGCAGGTGTTCACGCGTGAGGTCCTGCTCGAGCAGGTATGGGGCTATCGGCACGCGGCCGACACCCGCCTGGTGAACGTGCATGTGCAGCGGCTGCGCTCGAAGGTCGAGAAGGACCCCGAGCGTCCGGAGATCGTCGTGACCGTCCGTGGCGTCGGTTACAAGGCCGGACCGAGCTGACGTGTCCCGGGACAGTGCCGCTCCGGCCCCCGGGAGGCCGGGAATCCGGTCGGGGCGGCCTGTGGGACCGCAGGCCCGGCGCGGCTCCGTGCTGCGCCGGTTCCTCGACGGCGGTCTGCTGCTCCAGGGCGGGGTGAAGGGCAGCCCCGTGCTGCGCCTGTTCGCGCGCTGGGTGCGGCGGCCGCTGCTGCCCGCCATGCGTCTGTGGCGGCGCAACATCCAGCTCAAGATCGTCGTGACGACGCTGCTGATGTCGCTCGGTGTCGTGCTGCTGCTCGGCATCGTCGTCATCGGTTCCGTGCGCAACGGCCTGCTCGACGCGAAGGTGAAGGCGTCGCAGAGCCAGGCCGAGGGCGGCTTCCGGGCCGCCAAGGACAAGGCCGACACGGCGGCGGCCGGGGCGCGCGACGGGGCGACGGCGGACAGCCGGGCCCCGCTGAACACGAACAACTGGATGAGTGAGCTGGTCACCCAGCTCTCGTCCGGCGGCCAGAGCGCCTTCGACGTCGTGACGCTCAGTCCGCCGGGGGCCGACAGCAGCGACAGCGTGCGCGGGCCGCGGGCCTCGGGCGGTGTCCTCGACCCGAGCGTGCCCGACGACCTGCGTGAGCGCGTCGACCAGATGACGGGCGCGTCCCAGGAGTACACGCGGATCGTCTACGAGGACGGCAAGGGTTCGCAGCCGGGCCTCGTCATCGGCAAGCAGCTGACCGACCCCAAGGGCAACGCCTACCAGCTGTACTACCTCTTCCCGCTCACGCAGGAGGAGAAGTCGCTCGGCCTGGTGAAGGGCACGCTGGCCACGGCGGGGCTGTTCGTCGTGGTGCTGCTCGGCGCCATCGCCTGGCTGGTCGTACGGCAGGTGGTCACGCCCGTGCGGATGGCGGCCGGGGTCGCCGAGCGGCTGTCCGCGGGGCGCCTCCAGGAACGTATGAAGGTCACCGGTGAGGACGACATCGCCCGGCTCGGTGAGGCCTTCAACAAGATGGCGCAGAACCTGCATACGAAGATCCAGCAGCTGGAGGATCTGTCGCGGATGCAGCGGCGGTTCGTGTCCGACGTGTCGCACGAGCTGCGGACGCCGCTGACGACGGTACGGATGGCCGCCGATGTCATCCATGACGCGCGCGTGGACTTCGATCCGGTGACGGCGAGGTCGGCGGAGCTGCTCGCCGACCAGTTGGACCGGTTCGAGTCGCTCCTCTCGGATCTTCTGGAGATCAGCCGCTTCGACGCGGGCGCGGCCGCCCTGGAGGCGGAGCCGATAGACCTGCGCGAGGTCGTACGGCGTGTGGTGGGCGGCGCCGCGCCGCTGGCCGAGCACAAGGGCACGCATGTGCGGATCATCGGGGACCAGCAGCCGGTGGTCGCCGAGGCGGACGCGCGGCGCGTGGAGCGCGTCCTGCGCAATCTCGTGGTCAACGCCGTGGAGCACGGTGAGGGCAAGGACGTCGTCGTGCGGCTCGCCGCGGCGGGCGGCGCGGTCGCCGTCGCCGTACGGGACTACGGCGTCGGGCTGAAGCCCGGCGAGGCCACGCGCGTGTTCAGCCGCTTCTGGCGCGCCGACCCGGCACGCGCGCGTACGACCGGTGGTACGGGCCTCGGCCTGTCCATCGCCCTGGAGGACGCGCGGCTGCACGGCGGCTGGCTGCAGGCGTGGGGCGAGCCCGGCGGCGGGTCGCAGTTCCGGCTCACGCTGCCACGTACGGCGGACGAGCCGCTGCGCGGGTCGCCGATACCGCTGGAGCCGGAGGACTCGCGGCGCAACCGTGGCCTGAGCGAGGCCGGGCTTCCGCTTGGCGGGGGCGCGGGCAAGCTGGCGACGGTCCCGGCGCAGACGGCGGGCACGTCGCGCGTGCCGTCGCCCGTACCGGCGAAGGAGCCGGCCGCGTCCCGGTACGCGGTCGATCCCGCGGCGCTGCCCGGGAGCGGCGCGCGGGTCGTGGCGCGGGGCGAGGCGGCGGCGTCGGCTGCGGCTTCGGCGGCACGCGGGGAGGACGCCGGGGCCATGGACGCCCCGGACGAGCGGTCCGGACCGGCCGACGCGGCCGGCGGGAGGGGCGAGGGAAGTGGTGGCGGGCGTGCGCGATGAGCGGGGGCGGCCTCCGTCGGCCGGACAGCGGCACGGGCGGGGCCAAGGACCAGGGCACGGACGAGGGCAAGGGCGAACGCGCGGACTGCGCGCGGGTGTGCTGCTCGGCTGCGGCACGCTGGTGCTCAGCGGCTGCGCGTCCATGCCGGACAACGGCGGTCTGCAGGCCGTCGAGGCGTCGCAGCGGCCCGACTCGCAGGTGCGTGTCTTCGCAATGCCGCCGCGCGAGCACGCCGGGCCCGTCAGCATCGTCGACGGCTTCCTCGAGGCGCTGACCAGCGACGACCCGCAGTACACGATGGCGCGCAAGTACCTCACGGACAGGGCGGCCAGGGACTGGCACCCGGAGGAGAGCACCACCGTTCTCACGGACGGGCCGAACACGGGCCCGGCGAGCAGGCCGAGCGCCGGTGACGAGGGACGCACGTTCCGGCTGAGCGGCCGTCAGGTCGCCCTGGTCGACCAGGAGCACGCGTACCGGCCCGAGGGCCGCGCGTACAGCACGACGCTGCACCTCGTCGAGGAGGACGGGCCCAAGGGCAAGCAGTGGCGCATCGACGGGCTGCCGCAGGGCGTCGTCCTCGGACAGTCCGACTTCCAGCGCATCTACCAGTCCGTCAACAAGTACTACTACGCGCTGGATGAGGAGTCGTCAGGCGGCGCGGGCACGAGCGGGGAGTCGGGCGCGGGTTCGGGTTCCGGCTCGAGTGACCGTCAGAAGCGGCTGGTCGCCGACCCCGTGTACGTACGTCAGTGGATCGACCCCCTCACGCAGACGGTACGGGCTCTGCTGGCCGGGCCCACGCGCTGGCTGGACCCCGTGGTGACCACGACGTTCCCCTCCGGGACGCGGCTGCGGAAGGACGTGATGACCCTCGCGCCGGACGACGACAACAACCTGAAGGTGCCGCTGAACGCGAAGGCCGACCATGTCGGGCAGGCTCACTGCAAGGAGATGGCCACTCAACTCCTGTTCTCCCTGCAGGATGTGACGTCGGCCAACGTGTCGCAGATCGAGCTCCAGCGGTCGAACGGTTCGCAGTTGTGCGTCCTGAACGAGAGTGGCGCCGAGGCGCTCGTGGCGCAGCGCACCTCCGGGCCCTCCGACGACCAGTACTTCCTGGACGCCAAGGGGCGGCTCGTACAGATGTCGGGCGCCTCTCGCACGACGAAGGAACCGGAGCGGGTGCCGGGGCCGCTCGGCGACGGTGAGCAGCGGATGCGTTCGGTCGCGGTCTCGCGCGACGAGACGCAGGCGGCCGCGGTGTCGAACAACGGGAGCGCGCTGTTCGTCGGCTCGTTCGTGTCCGGCGCCTCGCTCGGCGACCCGGTCGTACGGAGTCACGCGAAGTCCGAGAAGGACCGTCTGACGACGCCCAGTTGGGACGGGCTCGGCGGCCTGTGGGTGGCCGACCGGGACCCGGGGAAGCCGCGCCTGCTGATGTTCGGCCGGGGCCTTGCGGACGAGGTCCACGAGGTCGACGTGTCCGGTCTGGAGGGCGGGCGCATCGAAGCGGTGAAGGTGTCGGCCGACGGCGCCCGGATCGCGCTCCTCGTGCAGGCGAAGGGCCGCACCACGCTGCGGATCGGACGGGTCGAGCGTGACCTGGGGCCGGACGGGCGGCTGACGGTGTCGGTCGACGGACTGAGCGCCGCGGCACCGCAGATGGAGGAGGTCACGGCCATGTCGTGGGCCGGCCCGAGCCGGCTCGTCGTGGTCGGCCGCGAGTCCGGCGGTGTGCAGCAGCTGAGTTACGTGCAGTGCGACGGCTCGGTGCCGCCGGGGCAGGCGCTGCCCGGCCTGACGGGCGTGAAGGAGATCGCGGCGTCCGAGGACGACCGCCTCCCGCTCGTCGCCCACTCGGACGACGGCATCGTGAGACTGCCACCGGGCCTGCCCTGGCAGACGGTCCGCAAGGACGGGACGGCACCGGTCTATCCGGGGTAGGGCGGCGGGCTGTCCGGGGTAGGGCGGTGGCCTGTTCGGGGGAGGGCCGTGGTCTGTCCGGGGTAGGGCGGCTGTCAGAACCGGGGGCGTCGGGCTGTCCGGGGTAGGCGGCGGTCTGCCCGGGGTAGGGCGGCGGGCAGTACCGGGGACGTCGGTCTGTCCGGGGTAGGCGGCGGTCTGCCCGGGGTAGGGCGGCGGTCAGTACGGGGGGCGTCGGGCTGTCCTGGGGAGGATGCCGGTCAGTTCGGGGCTGGGGTGCTGGCTGTCCAGGGGAGGGCGCCGGTATGTCCGGGGTGGGACGTCGGTTGATCCGGGTGAGGATGCTGGTCTCTCCGGGCTGGGATGCCGGTTGATCCGGAGAGGATGCCGGTCCGTCCGGAGTGG
Source organism: Streptomyces antnestii (assembly GCF_004005495.1). GTDB lineage: Bacteria > Actinomycetota > Actinomycetes > Streptomycetales > Streptomycetaceae > Streptomyces > Streptomyces antnestii. Next base: position 388,288 of record NZ_RZYA01000006.1, on the reverse strand, counting down.
GGCGGCGTCTGTCCGGGTGGGATGCCGGTCCGTCCGGGGTGGGCGGTTTTCCTCCAGGTGGTGCGGGTGGCGGCCGGTCACGGGCGGCGGAGTTGGGCCGTCCGATTGCAACGGAGTGTGTCCGTCCGGGAGTTGTCCACAGGCGGTTGTCCACAGGGGTGGCAGCGGGACGCGCACGTTGGCACAGTGGTGGGTATGCGGGGGTGGTGGCAGGGCCTCGGAGATCTGGTGCTGCCGGCCGAGTGCGGAGGTTGCGGCCGGCCGCGTACGGCGCTCTGCGCGCGATGCGGGGACGCCTTGTGCGGGGGCGTGCCGGGGAGGGTGCGGCCGAGTCCTGAGCCGGCCGGGCTTCCGGTGGTGCATGCGGCGGCGCCGTACCGGGACGCGGTGCGGGCCGTGCTGCTGGCCCACAAGGAGCGGGGGGCGTTGGGGCTCGCGGAGCCCTTGGGCGTGGCGCTCGCGGGGGCGGTGTGCGCGGGGATGGTGTACGCGGGGCTGGGCGGCGTCGCGGGCTTCACCGGCCCCACTGGTCCAGGCGGCGTCGCGGGCTTCACCGGCCCCGCCGGTCGGGGCAGCGTCGCGGGTCTCGCCGACCCCACCGGTCCGGGCGGCGTCGTGGGTCTCGCCGGCCCCATCGGCCCCACCGGCTCCACCGGGCTCGCCGGTATGGGTGGTCCCGCCCAGGCCCCCGCCCGAGCAGAAGCCCGTACACATCGGCGGCGTGCGCCTCTGTTGCTCGTGCCCGTGCCCTCCGCGCGGAAGGCCGTCCGGGCGCGAGGGCATGACCCGGCGCGACGGATCGCGTACGCCGCGGCGGCGGAGCTGCGCCGTGCAGGCGTCCCCACCAGGGTGCTCGCCGCGCTGCGCCAGCGGCGCCCCGTCGAGGACCAGGCCGGGCTCAACTCACGCAGGCGACTGGCCAATCTCGCCGGCGCCCTCGAGGTGCCTGCGGGAGCCCACCGGCTGCTGGCTCAAAATGGCCGGATCGTGCTGGTCGACGACCTCATGACGACGGGCGCCTCACTGGCGGAGGCGGCCCGCGCAATACGTGCCGCGAGACCCCGGACGGGGGAAGACGAGGGCGGTCGGAGCACACCGGGATGGATGGAAACTGCACGGGAATTGCCCCCGCGCAACTTGATCATCGCGGCCGTCGTCGCCGCCTCACCGGGTTCTTTCGAAATAAACCGGAACTGAGAGTAAACCTGCGTCGTTGCAGGTAGCGAGAGGGTCTATTCACCTGAATGGAGGTACGCGTCAGTAGAGGGTGACGACATCCGTCCGGGCGAGATATGTTCGGTTGTACGGAATGGCGGACGCCATCCCCCGCATATCCGAATGCTGTGTCGTGGGCGCCGCAGGTTTTTTCGGCAATCACCCGCGATGATGGGGTGTAGATCTTGTCCTTGGGGGAGGAGGAGGTGGAAGTCACCGAGTCAGAGGCTCCGGAAGTGGCCGGAGTCTGGTGCAAGAGGGAGATGCTCCGCTGACGGAGCGGAGCGATCCGGGAACGGAGTTCTGCGTGGACATCGTCGTCAAGGGCCGCAAGACCGAGGTGCCCGAGCGGTTCCGCAAGCACGTGGCCGAGAAGCTGAAGCTGGAGAAGATCCAGAAGCTGGACGGCAAGGTGATCAGCCTCGACGTGGAGGTGTCCAAGGAGCCCAACCCCCGACAGGCCGACCGCTGCGACCGCGTGGAGATCACGCTCCGCACGCGCGGCCCGGTCATCAGGGCGGAAGCCGCGGCCAACGACCCGTACGCGGCGCTCGACCTGGCAACGGACAAGCTCGAGGCGCGGCTGCGCAGGGAGCACAGCAAGCGCTCCACCCGCCGAGGGAACGGCAGGCTGACTGCCGCCGAGGTCCCCGAGGTCGTCAACACGGCGACACTGAACGGAGACGGTTCGCTCGCCGAGAGCGAGGAGTCCGGCGGCGTACCGACCACGAGGATGGGATCCCTCGAGGTCCAGGGCGAAGGGCCGCTCATCGTTCGCGAGAAGACGCACGTCGCTGCGCCCATGTCGCTCGACCAGGCGCTCTACGAGATGGAGCTGGTCGGGCACGACTTCTACCTCTTCGTCGACTCCGAGACCAAGGAGCCCAGCGTCGTCTACCGGCGCCACGCCTACGACTACGGCGTGATCCACCTCAACACCGACCCGATGGTCACCCAGGCGCAGTCGTCCGACGCGGGCGGCGCCCTCGGCGGCTGAGCGACAGCGCCGCCGAGCCAGCGGGAGACAGCCGAAGGGTGCCCCTGGGGAGCGTGTGCGCCCCCGGGGGCACCCTCGTGCGACCCCCCTGCACACCGCTCTGTCACCGCACCGACGTCAAGGCATGAAATCATGGCCGGGCCGGGTCAACCGGTGTGCCGCAGCCCTGGGTTGGCGTGGCACAGGAAGACGGGGCCATGGCCTTCAGGGGGAGGAACGATGGCGGACAGCTTCGGACCGATGCGGGACGACGTCGCCGGCGCGGCCGACGACGGAGTCCCGGGCATGGGCCCGGACGAGAGCTCGCCGCGCAAGGAACCGATCAGGGTTCTCGTGGTGGACGACCACGCGCTGTTCCGGCGCGGGCTCGAGATCGTCCTCGCGGCGGAGGAGGACATCCAGGTCGTCGGCGAGGCGGGTGACGGCGCCGAGGCAGTGGACAAGGCGGCCGACCTGCTGCCCGACATCATCCTGATGGATGTACGGATGCCCAAGCGCGGCGGGATCGAGGCGTGCACCTCCATCAAGGAGGTGGCCCCCAGCGCCAAGATCATCATGCTGACCATCAGCGACGAGGAAGCGGATCTCTACGACGCGATCAAGGCCGGCGCGACGGGATATCTGCTCAAGGAGATCTCCACGGACGAGGTGGCCACGGCCATTCGCGCCGTGGCCGACGGGCAGTCGCAGATCAGCCCCTCGATGGCCTCGAAGCTCCTCACCGAATTCAAGTCCATGATCCAGCGCACGGACGAGCGCCGCCTCGTGCCCGCGCCCCGGCTGACCGACCGGGAGCTGGAAGTCCTCAAGCTCGTCGCCACGGGGATGAACAACCGCGATATCGCGAAGGAACTGTTCATCTCCGAGAACACCGTGAAGAACCATGTGCGCAACATCCTGGAGAAGCTGCAGCTGCACTCCCGGATGGAGGCCGTGGTGTACGCGATGCGGGAGAAGATCCTCGAGATCAGGTGAGGGTGGCGGCCGGCACCCTCACACGAACCGAACCGAACCGAACCGAACCGAACCGGGCCAGATCCAGGTTCAGGCGACCGCGGCGACCAGGGCGGGTCTGAGCTCGGCCGCGTCGACGCGCTCGACCCGGACCGCGTCGCAGCCCACCCACTCCGCTGCCTCCCGAAGTGCCTGCGCCACGGCCGGGACCGCCTTCGGTCCGTCCAGGGACACCTGCTTGGCGACCAGCGTGCTCCCGTCGCGCGCGGGGTCGACCCGGCCCACCAGGTGCCCGCCCGCCAGGACCGGCATAGCGAAGTACCCGTGCACCCGCTTCGGCTTGGGGACGTACGCCTCCAGGCGGTGCGCGAAGCCGAAGATCCGCTCCGTGCGTGCCCGCTCCCAGACCAGGGAGTCGAAGGGCGAGAGCAGCGTCGTGCGGTGGCGGCCGCGCGGGGAGCTCTCCAGCGCCGCCGGGTCCGCCCAGGCCGGCTTCCCCCAGCCCTCGACGGTCACCGGGACCAGGCCCGCGTCCTCGACCACGGCGTCGAACTGCTCGCTCTTGAGGCGGTGGTAGTCCGCGATGTCGGAACGCGTGCCGACGCCCAGGGACTGGCCGGCGAGGCGGACCAGGCGGCGCACACACTCCCGGTCGTCCAGGTCGTCATGGAGCAGCTCCTGCGGCACGGCCCGCTCGGCGAGGTCGTACACGCGCTTCCAGCCGCGCCGCTGGGTGCACACGACCTCGCCGTACATCAGGGCGCGCTCCACGGCGACCTTCGCGTCGGACCAGTCCCACCACTCGCCCTTGTTCTTCGCGCCGCCCAACTCCGTGGCCGTGAGCGGGCCTTCGGCGCGCAGCTGCTTGACGACCTGCTCGTACGCGCCGTCGGGGAGGGGGTGTCCCCAGTGCGGCCGCGAGCGGTAGCCGCGGCGGCGGAACGCGAAGTGCGGCCACTCCTCGATGGGCAGGATGCACGCCGCGTGCGACCAGTACTCGAAGGCGTGGGGTGCCCCGCCCGCGCCCGGCGTCCAGTACGCGTCCTCGACCGTCCTGCGGCCGACCGCGCCCAGGCGCGCGTACGGGACGAGCTCGTGCGAGCGGGCGAGGACCGAGATCGTGTCGAGCTGGACCGCGCCGAGGTGGCGCAGGGCGCCGCGCACCCCGGCTCTGCGGTCCGGCGCGCCAAGGAACCCCTGGGCCCGCAGCGCGATGCGGCGGGCCTCGTCGGCGGAGAGTTCGGCGGCCGGGCGCGGCAAGGTCGTCATGTCACGAACGATAGGACGCGCCACTGACAGTCAGTCGGGGAACGGGAGATGACCCCTGCGGTCACGCCGGTGGCACTCACGCGGGGGACGGCAGATACGGCAGGGCCGGCGGGAGGCCGAGGTCCGGGGGGAGGAGCGCGCCGACCCAGCAGTCGCGCAGCACGCCCTTGTTCGGCAGCGCCGCCCGCAGGACGCCCTCCACGGTGAAGCCGGCCTTCTCGGCGACGGTCCGCGACCCGACGTTGCCCACTTCGGCCCGCCACTCCAGGCGCGTACATGCCAGGTCGGTGAAGGCCCAGTGGGCGAGCGCGAGGACCGCCTCTGTCATGTAGCCGCGGCCGCGGTGCTCCTTGGCCGTCCAGAAACCGACCTCCCAGGAGCCCGTGCGCGGGTGGTGCAGGCTCGCGGCGGCGATCACGGGGCCGTCCTCGCTCAGCCGTACGGCGAACGTGTACTCCGTGTCGGCCCGCCAGCCGTCCGGGACCATGCGGCCGACGAAGTGTTCGGCGTCCACGCGCGCGTAGGGCGACGGGATGGTGGTCCAGCGCTGGATGTCGGGATCCTGGACCGCGAGGAACACTTCGTCGGTGTCCTCCGGGGTGAACGTGCGCAGTCGCAGGCGGTCGGTGGTGAGTACGACGGGTTCCATCGGCCGATTCTGCTCGGCGGCCGGGCGGGGCGCCAGCAGATTTCACAGGGTGAGCGCGCTGTTACCTTTCGCAGTCGAGGTCCGCGGCTCCGTTGCGGCACCTTGAGAGGCCCTCGTCCGTTGTCCCTATGGCTGCGGTTATTGCAGACCTCCCGGCGCGCCGGGGTCCTCGCATACGATGGCCGTTGCTCTATACCGTCACACCCGACCGTGCCAGGCCCGACCGGCAAGGAGACCAACCCCCGTGTCCGTCCTTTCGAAGCTCATGCGTGCAGGCGAAGGCAAGATCCTGCGCAAGCTGCACCGCATCGCGGACCAGGTCAACTCCATCGAAGAGGACTTCGTCAGCCTCTCCGACGCCGAGCTGCGGGCCCTCACCGACGAGTACAAGGAGAGGTACGCCGGCGGCGAGAGCCTCGACGACCTGCTCCCCGAGGCGTTCGCCACGGTCCGTGAGGCCGCCAAGCGTGTCCTCGGCCAGCGTCACTACGACGTGCAGCTGATGGGCGGCGCCGCGCTGCACCTCGGCTATGTGGCCGAGATGAAGACCGGCGAGGGCAAGACCCTGGTCGGCACGCTCCCGACGTATCTGAACGCGCTGTCCGGCGAGGGCGTCCACCTGATCACGGTGAACGACTACCTGGCCGAGCGCGACTCCGAGATGATGGGCCGCGTCCACAAGTTCCTCGGCCTGAGCGTGGGCTGCATCCTGGCGAACATGACGCCGGCGCAGCGCCGCGAGCAGTACGCCTGCGACATCACGTACGGCACGAACAACGAGTTCGGTTTCGACTACCTCCGCGACAACATGGCGTGGTCCCAGGAGGAGCTCGTCCAGCGCGGCCACAACTTCGCGGTGGTCGACGAGGTCGACTCGATCCTCGTCGACGAGGCCCGTACGCCGCTGATCATCTCCGGCCCCGCCGACCAGGCCACCAAGTGGTACGGCGACTTCGCGAAGCTGGTCACCCGCCTGAAGAAGGGCGAGCCCGGCAACCCGCTGAAGGGCATCGAGGAGACCGGCGACTACGAGGTCGACGAGAAGAAGCGCACCGTCGCGATCCACGAGCCCGGCGTCTCCAAGGTCGAGGACTGGCTGGGCATCGACAACCTCTACGAGTCGGTGAACACCCCGCTCGTCGGCTATCTGAACAACGCCATCAAGGCGAAGGAACTGTTCAAGAAAGACAAGGACTACGTCGTCATGGACGGCGAAGTCATGATCGTCGACGAGCACACCGGCCGTATCCTCGCCGGCCGCCGTTACAACGAGGGCATGCACCAGGCGATCGAGGCGAAGGAAGGGGTGGACATCAAGGACGAGAACCAGACCCTCGCGACGATCACCCTGCAGAACTTCTTCCGTCTCTACGACAAGCTCTCCGGCATGACCGGTACGGCCATGACCGAGGCCGCCGAGTTCCACCAGATCTACAAGCTCGGCGTGGTCCCGATCCCGACCAACAAGCCGATGCAGCGCAAGGACCAGGCGGACCTGATCTACCGCACCGAGGTCGCCAAGTTCGACGCGGTCGTCGACGACATCGCCGAGAAGCACGAGCAGGGCCAGCCGATCCTCGTCGGTACGACGTCGGTCGAGAAGTCCGAGTACCTCTCGCAGCAGCTCTCCAAGCGCGGTGTCCAGCACGAGGTGCTCAACGCCAAGCAGCACGACCGCGAGGCCGTGATCGTCGCCCAGGCCGGCCGCAAGGGCGCCGTCACCGTCGCCACGAACATGGCCGGACGAGGCACCGACATCAAGCTCGGCGGCAACCCCGACGACCTCGCCGAGGCGGAGCTGCGCCAGCGCGGCCTCGACCCCGAGGAGCACATCGAGGAGTGGGCTGCCGCGCTGCCCGACGCCCTGGAGCGGGCCGAAAAGGCCGTGAAGGCCGAGTTCGAAGAGGTCAAGTCGCTCGGCGGGCTCTACGTCCTCGGTACGGAGCGCCACGAGTCGCGCCGTATCGACAACCAGCTGCGTGGTCGCTCCGGCCGTCAGGGTGACCCCGGCGAGTCCCGCTTCTACCTGTCGCTCGGTGACGACCTGATGCGCCTGTTCAAGGCCCAGATGGTCGAGCGCGTGATGTCCATGGCGAACGTCCCGGACGACGTGCCGATCGAGAACAAGATGGTCACGCGCGCGATCGCGTCGGCCCAGTCGCAGGTCGAGCAGCAGAACTTCGAGACCCGGAAGAACGTCCTCAAGTACGACGAGGTCCTCAACCGGCAGCGTGAGGTCATCTACGGAGAGCGGCGCCGCGTCCTGGAGGGCGAGGACCTGCACGAGCAGGTGCAGCACTTCATGGACGACACGATCGACGCGTACATCGCGGCGGAGACCGCCGAGGGCTTCGCCGAGGAGTGGGACCTCGACCGTCTGTGGGGCGCCTTCAAGCAGCTCTACCCGGTGAAGGTCACCGTCGAGGAGCTGGAGGACGCGGCGGGCGACCGTGCGGGTCTGACGGCCGAGTTCATCGGCGAGTCCGTCAAGGAGGACATCCACGCGCAGTACGCCGCGCGTGAGGAGCAGCTCGGCTCGGACATCATGCGTGAGCTGGAGCGCCGCGTGGTCCTGTCGGTCCTGGACCGCAAGTGGCGTGAGCACCTCTACGAGATGGACTACCTCCAGGAGGGCATCGGCCTGCGCGCCATGGCGCAGAAGGACCCGCTGGTCGAGTACCAGCGCGAGGGCTTCGACATGTTCACCGCCATGATGGAGGGCATCAAGGAGGAGTCCGTCGGCTACCTGTTCAACCTGGAGGTCCAGGTCGAGCAGCAGGTCGAAGAGGTCCCGGTGGAGGACGCGGCGCCGTCCCTGGAGAAGCAGGACGCCGTGCCCGCGGGTGTCGGCCGTCCCGAGATCCGCGCCAAGGGTCTCGACGCCCCGCAGCGCCCCGACCGCCTGCACTTCCAGGCGCCGAACGCCGAGGGCGGCGTGGACGAGATGGACTACATCTCCGAGGACGGCCCGACGCGCTCCGAGGCCGACGGCCTCACGCGCGCGGAGCGCCGCAAGCAGCAGAAGGGCGGCCGTCGCCGCAAGAAGTAGCGCGCCGCGCGCACTCTGATCGGTGCGTGCGCACGTTCTGACCGGGCGTGTGCGTACGTGACGGGAGGGGCCGGGCACCTGTGGGTGCCCGGCCCCTCCCGTCGTTCCTGCACCCCTCTCACCGCTCTCCTGCCGCCCTCTCCCTCTCCCGCGGTCGCTTCACGGAGCGAGGGCAGGGCGGCCGCCGCCCATCTCGACGGCCGTGCAGCGCCAGCGGCGGTCGTCGCCCAGGTGAAGCCGGAAGGCGAGGGCGTGCAGCCGGGGGCCGGCGCTGATCCGGGCGAAGACCTCGAAGACGCCGGGTTCGGGCTGGTAGTGGCCGATGCCGCGGACGACGGGCTGCCGCCCCTGGTCGTTCAGGGGCTGGTTCTCGGCGAGCCGGATCAGGACGTCGTAGAGGGATCCGCTGAAGTGGCGGGACGCCCAGTGGACGGGGCGCTGGCCGGTGAGGACGAGCAGGAGGCGCTCGGTGAAGAGTTCGGCGGGGTGCGGCGGGAGCTGGGGCGGGACGCGGGAGGGGCGCCCGCCGGGGCGCCGGGCGTCGTGCCGGCCGGGCGGGCGGCCGCCGGGAGGGCGGGTCCTGGGGCGGCGCCGCGGCTGGTCCATGACCTTGCGCAGTGGCGGTTCGTGAGCGGTGGGCTCGTGCATGTGCGGTTCCCCGTTCGCCTTGCGGACCGGTCGATACCGGCCGGTAACTTCGCTTGGGGATCTTGTACGCGGGTCGCGGTGCGGGTCACAAGGCCGCAGGGCCCCCGCGCGGGCGGCCGGAAGGATCACCTATCCGGGTGGCGCGCGGGCGGACGAGGCAGGCGCGGGCAGCGCGGGAGAGGGTGACGGAGGGCGTCCGCGTGGACGTGTGCACGGGCGGTGACCGGCACCCCGAAAGGGGACTCCCGCGCGTATCCTGAAGCCTCTCTCGCCGACGAAAGTGGCCAGCCATGCGCGTGTACGTTCCCCTGTCCCTGCCCCGTCTCGCCGAGGCGCACAAGGCGGGCGAACTGGGGCCCGGACCGCTCACCGCGTACGCCGTCACGCCCGCGCTGCGCGAGTGGTACGTCTCCGACGACATCGAGGAGCTGGAGTACGCGGCCCTCAACCGCGCGGCCCTCGCCTCCCTGCGGATGATCGCGGGAGAGCCGGACGCCCCGCGCAAGCGGGTCGTGGTCGCCCTCGACGTGCCGGACGGCGCCGCCGTCGCCGACCCCGACCGAGGGCTCGACCCGGGCGCGCTCGGCGAGGTGCGGATCGCGGACGCGGTCCGGCTCGCCAAGGCCGCCGCGGTGCACGTGGACGCCGGCGAGGCCGAGAAGGACGTGGCGATCGCCGCCGCGGCGCTCGGGGCGGCGGACCAGGGCGACGACGACGCGCAGTTCGTGGTCGACGGGGCCGAGGACCACGAGCTCCTCTGGTTTGCCGTGCAGGAGATCCCGAACCTCCTTGGCCAGGGCGACTGACCTGCGAGAACGTGGGATTGTCAGTCATCGCGGGTACGTTCTTGGCATGGGGAAGCACGCAGCCGGAGCACACATCGTCTGGGACTGGAACGGGACGTTGTTCCATGACAACGACGCGGTCGTCAGCGCGACCAACGCCGCCTTCGAGGAGATCGGCCTGGAGCCGATCACCCTGGAGCGGTACCGCGAGCTGTACTGCGTGCCGATACCCCGCTTCTACCAGCGGCTGATGGGACGGGTCCCCACCGAGGTCGAGTGGGAGCGCATGGACACCGCGTTCCAGCGGCACTACACACTCCACCGCACCGCCTGCGGGCTCGCCGACGGGGCGGAGCTGCTGCTCGCCGACTGGTCCTCCGAAGGGCGCAGCCAGTCGATCCTCAGCATGTACGGGCATGACGAACTGATCCCGCTCGTACGGGAGTTCGGCATCGAGTCGCACTTTCTGCGGGTCGACGGACGCACCGGCCCCTCCGGCGGGAGCAAGGCCGAGCACATGGTCCGCCACCTGGGTGCCCTGGCCGGCGCGGGCGTGGCACCGCGGCGCACGGTGGTCATCGGCGACGCGGCCGACGACGCGGTGGCGGCGCAGCACGCGGGCGCGCGGGCCGTGCTCTACACCGGCGGATCACACAGCAGAGCCAGCCTCGAAGGCGCGGGAGCACCCGTCGTGGACACCCTCGCCGAGGCGGTGGGGGTGGCGAAACGCCTGGCGGAGTAGGCGAATCCGCTCACGCTCCGCGGCAGGCTGCGTACGCTGTGGTGGGTTCGACGAACCGGAATGCAGACATCCGGCAGAGCGGGGCGGGGGCGCGGCAGCATGGGATTCGGCTTCGGGCAGCGGCGCGGGGGGCAACTCCCGGCCGATGTGACCACATTCGTCGGCAGAGCGGACGAACTCGCACAGGTGCGGGACGCGTTCGGGCAGGCGCGACTTGTCACGCTCGTGGGACCGGGCGGGGTCGGCAAGAGCCGTACCGCGCTGCGGGCCGCGGCCGGACTCGGGGAGCGGTTCCCCGACGGGATATGGCTGGTGGAGCTCTCGGCGCTGCGTGACCCCGAGCTGATCCCGGCGACGCTCGCGGCCGTACTCGAACTGCCCGAGCAGGCCGGGATGGAGCCGCTCGACGCGATCGTGGCGCACCTTCAGGGGCGCCGGCTGCTCATCGTGCTCGACACCTGCGAGCACCTCGTCGACGCGTGCGCCATGCTCGCTGACATCCTGCTGCGCGAGGCCGCGGGCGTCAGCGTGCTCGCCACCAGCCGGCAGCCGCTCGACGTGCCGGGTGAGCACTGCTGCCCGGTTGCGCCGCTGCCGCCGGACGACGCCGTGGAGCTGTTCGTGCAGCGGGCGGCGGCCGTGGTCCCCGGCTTCGCGGTCGACGCCGGCAACCGTGAGCAGGTGCGGGCGCTCGCCGCGCGGCTCGACGGGATCCCCCTCGCGCTCGAACTGGCGGCGGTGCGGCTGCGGGCCGTCCCCCTGGAGCAGCTCGTGGCACGGCTCAACCACCGCTTCGAGGTCCTCACCGGCGGCCGGCGCACCGCGCTCACCCGCCATCAGACGCTGCGTACGGCCATCGGCTGGTCGCACGAGCTGTGCACGCCCGAGGAGCGGCTGCTGTGGGCGCGGCTCTCCGTCTTCGCCGGGTCCTTCGAGCTGACCGCCGCCGAGCGGGTCGGCGCGGGGCCCGAGGCCGGCGGTGAGCTGCCGGCCGGCGCGGTCCTGGAGCAGCTGATCGGCCTCGTCGACAAGTCCGTCGTCCAGCGCATCGGGGAGAACGGGAGCCGTTACCGGCTCCTGGACACCATCCGCGAGTACGGCGCCGAGTGGCTGGCCGAGGCGGACGCCGAAGCGCCCGTGCGGGAGCGGCACTTCACGTACTACCGCGACCTAGGACAGCGTTTCTGGGACACCTTCCTCGGACCCGAGCAGCCGGGTATGCACCGCATGCTGCGCGCCGAGATGCCCGACCTGCGGGCCGCCCTGGAGTACGCGTACGCCACCGAGGGAGGAGCTGCCGAGGGGCTGTGGCTCGCCGCCCAGCTGGGGCCGTTCTGGCGGGCGTCGGGCGCGCTGTCGGAGGGCCGCTACTGGATCGAGAAGGGGCTCGCGCTGCTGCCGGGGGACGGAGAGGAGCAGTCCTGGGGGCAGTTCATGACCGGGCTCTTCTCCGTGTGGACGGGCGACCTGCCGACGGCGCTCGAACAGTTCCAGGTGGCGTCGGGCGTGGCGCGGCGCGCGGGGAACACGCGGGTCGCGCTCTTCTGTGACGCCTACCTCGGCGGGCTCACCGCGCTGTGCGGGGAGCCCGAAGGACTCGTCGCCATGGAGGAGGCCAGACAGCGCCTCCTGGAGACCGACGACGGACTCGGGATCGGCGTCATCCACTACGAGGGAGCCCTGCTGCGGGCCGTCCTCGGCGACCAGGAGGGCGCCCTGGAGCTGTGCGACCAGGGGCTCGCGTACCTCGAGGGCGCGGGCGAGCGGCAGCTGTACGGGTCGACGCTGATGGTGCAGGGCCTGATCCTCTGGCTGGCCGGGCGCCGCGAGGAAAGTGTCGGGCCGCTGTCCCGGGCCCTCGAGGCGGCGGGCGAGATCGACGAGGTCCTGGTCGCCGCGCTGTGCTGCCTGGGCCTGGCCTGGGTGGCGGCCCACGAGGGCCGCCATGTGCGGGCCGCCTGGCTGCTCGGCTACGCGGAGAACGCGCGGCAGCACCTGGGCGGCGGCGACCCCGTCGGCATGCTGCCCTCGCTGTTCGACGAGCAGGAGTCCGCCGTCAAGACGGTGCGGGCCGCGCTGGGTGGCACGCAGTACGAGCGGTGGCACGGGGTGGGGGCGCGGCTCTCGGGGCGACAGATACTCGCCGCGGTGCGCAGCGGGGCGGAGACCCCGGCCGCGGTGCCGGCTCCGCGCGGTGCGGGGGGCGCGGATGCGCTGACGCGGCGCGAGCGGGAGGTCGCTGCGCTGGTGGCGGAGGGGTTGTCCAACCGGGCTATCGCCGAGCGGCTCGTTATTTCGAAGCGGACGGCTGATGCGCATGTGGAGCACATCTTGGCCAAGTTGGGGGTTGCGTCCCGGACGGAGATTGCCGCGGTTGCGGGTACGTCGTGACGGTGCGGGTTCGGTGGGGGCTTGTCGCGCCCACGCGGCGGAGCCGCATATCGACACAGCCCCGCGCCCCTTACGGGGGCGCCCAGCCCACGTAGGTATACCGATCAAGGTCTCAGTGGCTAAATGCGTATACCTGTCCCCGGCGATACCGATGCCCTGGGCGGCCCGCAGCCGTCAGGGTGGAGCGTGTAGTGGAGCGCCGGGCAGCAGAAATGGTCAACTCTCCCGGCTGTCGTGGCAACGGGGCTCCGCCGTGGCGGCTGCCCTCGTCGGCGGGGCAGCCGCCCACTCTCAGCCGCTCAGATCACCGGCGCCTTCGCGCGCAGCACCGTGAGGAACTCGCGCATCCACGCCGGGTGGTCCGGCCAGGCGCGGGACGACACCAGCGTCCCGTCGACCACCACCTCCGTGTCGCGGAAGCTCGCGCCCGCCACCTGCATGTCGTACTCCAGAGCCGGGTAGGCCGTGACGCGGCGCCCGCGCAGGCCGTCGATCGCCGCCGTCAGGAGCGGGCCGTGGCAGATCTGGGCGACGGGCTTGTCGGCGTCGAAAAAGGACTTCAGGATCTTGCGCAGTTCGGGGTCGTTGCGCAGATACTCGGGGGCGCGGCCGCCCGGGATCACGATCGCGACGTAGTCCCCGGGATCGACCTCGGAGAACGCGAGGTCGGCCGGCCAGGTGTAGCCGGGCTTCTCCGTGTACGTGTCGAACCCCGGTTCGAAGTCATGGACGACGAAGCGCAGCTTCTTGCGCTCCGGGGCGGCGATGTGGACCTCGTAACCCTCCTCGCGCAGGCGCTGGTAGGGGTACAGGACTTCCAGTGACTCGGCGGCGTCGCCGGTCACCAGGAGGATCTTGGGTGCCATGACTGTGCGCTCCCCTCGGAGCCTCGGGCCGGGGTTCTCCCCCTCAACGTGGACCCGGCCGGGCCGTCTGGCAACCCCTCGAAGCATGCATGAAGCAGGCAAACGGGCGGATGTCCCTGTGCATAGTGTCAAAGTTCGACCGCTGTATTTGTACACATACGGCTCATGACGACTCCCGGGGGAGGGGAGATAGCCTTGACCCGTGATCAGCGCGATATCTCGCGGGGGCATCGTCGCCCCCTGCCCGCGCCGGGAGCACACGGAGATCTACATCCGTGCCCGGGGCTCCGCTGACCATTCCCTTTGGGGCGGAGCATGGATGCCGTCCTGGTTCCGGGCAGGAAATACGCCAAAAATGGCGGATAGTCGCCCGTTCATCTCTCATCCCGGCATAACGTCGACATCGACCGGAGACCCCGCGTCGTGGCGTTGTGCCGCATCTATTTCTTCAACGTCACGCAACGGCGCGCGACAGGAGCCAGAGGACAATGCAGACCAAGCTGGACGAAGCCAAGGCCGAGCTGCTCGAAAGGGCCGCCCGGGTAGCTGAGAACAGCCCGGCAGGGGGGCATCTACCGGCCGGGACGAAGGGCGAGGGCACTCCGGACCAGGAGTCGGTACTCGCGTTCCTCCAGCGCTACTACCTGCACACCGCACCCGAGGACCTGGCCGACCGTGACCCGGTCGACGTCTTCGGGGCAGCCGTCTCCCACTACCGCCTCGCCGAGGTCCGCCCGCAGGGCACCGCGAACGTCAGGGTCCACACGCCGACCGTCGAGGAGAACGGCTGGACCTGCAGCCACTCCGTCGTCGAGGTCGTCACCGACGACATGCCGTTCCTGGTCGACTCGGTCACGAACGAGCTGTCCCGCCAGGGCCGCGGCATCCACGTCGTGATCCACCCGCAGGTCACCGTCCGCCGTGACCTGACCGGCAAGCTCCAGGAGGTCCTGCCCGCGGGCACGGCCGCCGACGGCCACGACACGCTCACCGAGTCGTGGATCCACGTGGAGATGGACCGCGAGACCGACCGCGCCGACCTGAAGCAGATCACCAGCGACCTCCTCCGGGTCCTGTCCGACGTCCGCGAGGCCGTCGAGGACTGGGAGAAGATGCGGGACTCGGCGCTGCGCATCGCCGACGAGCTGCCCAGCGAGCCCACCGCCGACGACCTGCGCGACCAGGAGATCGACGAGGCCCGCGAGCTGCTGCGCTGGCTGTCCGACGACCACTTCACGTTCCTCGGCTACCGCGAGTACGCGCTGCGTGAGGACGACTCGCTGTCCGCCGTTCCCGGCACCGGACTCGGCATCCTGCGCTCCGACCCCCAGCACGGCGGCGACGACCACCACCCGGTCAGCCCGTCCTTCAGCCGGCTTCCGGCCGATGCGCGCGCCAAGGCCCGCGAGCACAAGCTCCTCGTGCTGACCAAGGCCAACAGCCGCGCCACCGTGCACCGCCCGTCGTACCTGGACTACGTCGGCGTGAAGAAGTTCGACGCCGAGGGCAACGTCGTCGGCGAGCGCCGCTTCCTGGGCCTCTTCTCCAGCGCCGCGTACACGGAGAGCGTCCGGCGCGTCCCGGTCGTGCGCCGCAAGGTCGAGGAGGTCCTGAAGGGCGCGGGCTTCTCGCCCAACAGCCACGACGGCCGCGACCTGCTCCAGATCCTGGAGACGTACCCGCGTGACGAGCTGTTCCAGACGCCCGCCGACGAGCTGCGCGCCATCGTCACCAGCGTCCTGTACCTCCAGGAGCGCCGCCGGCTGCGGCTCTACCTGCGCCAGGACGAGTACGGCCGCTACTACTCGGCCCTCGTCTACCTGCCCCGCGACCGCTACACCACCGGTGTCCGGCTGCGGATCATCGACATCCTCAAGGAAGAGCTGAACGGCACCAGCGTCGACTTCACGGCCTGGAACACCGAGTCGATCCTGTCCCGCCTGCACTTCGTCATCCGCGTCCAGCCGGGCACCGAGCTGCCCGCGCTCACCGAGGCCGACACCGACCGCATCGAGGCGCGGCTCGTGGACGCCGCCCGCTCCTGGGCCGACGGCTTCACCGAGGCGCTGAACGCGGAGTGCGGCGAGGAGCGCGCGGCCGAGCTGGCCCGCCGCTACTCCGGCTCCTTCCCCGAGGGCTACAAGGCCGACCACTCGCCGCGCGCCGCGGTCGCCGACCTGGTCCACCTCGAAGCGCTCAAGCGCGGCGAGAAGGACTTCGCGCTGTCGCTGTACGAGCCCGTGGGCGCGGCCCCCGGCGAGCGCCGCTTCAAGATCTACCGCACCGGCGCGCCGGTCTCCCTCTCGTCCGTCCTGCCGGTCCTCAACCGGCTCGGCGTCGAGGTCATCGACGAGCGCCCCTACGAGCTGCGCTGCTCGGACCGGACCACCGCGTGGATCTACGACTTCGGCCTGCGCATGCCGAAGGTGGGCAACGGCAACGGCGACTACCTCGGTGACGACGCCCGCGAGCGTGTTCAGGACGCCTTCTCGGCGACCTGGACCGGTGCCGCCGAGAACGACGGCTTCAACGCCCTGGTCCTGAGCGCCGGTCTGAACTGGCGGCAGGCGATGGTGCTGCGCGCCTACGCGAAGTACCTGCGTCAGGCCGGCTCCACGTTCAGCCAGGACTACATGGAGGACACCCTCCGTAACAACGTCCACACCACCCGTCTGCTGGTGAGCCTCTTCGAGGCGCGGATGTCGCCGGAGCGCCAGCGCGCCGGCACCGAGCTGATCGACGGGCTCCTGGAGGAGCTGGACGGCGCGCTCGACCAGGTCGCGAGCCTGGACGAGGACCGCATCCTGCGGTCCTTCCTCACCGTCATCAAGGCGACCCTGCGGACGAACTTCTTCCAGAAGCGGGACGACGGCACGCCGCACCCGTACGTGTCGATGAAGTTCGACCCGCAGGCCATCCCCGACCTGCCCGCGCCGCGCCCCGCCTTCGAGATCTGGGTGTACTCGCCGCGGGTCGAGGGCGTGCACCTGCGCTTCGGCAAGGTCGCGCGTGGTGGTCTGCGCTGGTCCGACCGCCGTGAGGACTTCCGTACCGAGGTCCTCGGCCTGGTCAAGGCGCAGATGGTGAAGAACACCGTCATCGTGCCGGTCGGCGCCAAGGGCGGCTTCGTCGCCAAGAACCTGCCGGACCCGAGCGTCGACCGTGACGCGTGGCTGGCCGAGGGCGTGGCGTCGTACAAGACCTTCATCTCGGCGCTGCTCGACATCACGGACAACCTGGTGGCCGGCGAGGTCGTGCCCCCGGCGGACGTCGTGCGCCACGACGAGGACGACACGTACCTCGTGGTCGCGGCCGACAAGGGCACGGCGACGTTCTCCGACATCGCCAACGCGGTCGCGGAGTCGTACAACTTCTGGCTCGGTGACGCCTTCGCCTCCGGCGGCTCGGCGGGCTACGACCACAAGGGCATGGGCATCACCGCCCGCGGCGCCTGGGAGTCCGTGAAGCGGCACTTCCGGGAGCTGGGCACCGACACGCAGACCGAGGACTTCACGGTCGTCGGTGTGGGTGACATGAGTGGTGACGTGTTCGGTAACGGAATGCTGCTCTCCGAGCACATCCGCCTGGTCGCCGCCTTCGACCACCGGCACATCTTCATCGACCCGCGGCCCGACGCGGCCACCTCGTACGCCGAGCGCCGCCGGCTGTTCGACCTGCCGCGCTCCTCGTGGGCCGACTACAACAAGGAGCTGATCTCGGCGGGCGGCGGCATCTTCCCGCGCTCCGCCAAGTCGATCCAGCTCAACGCGCACATCCGCGAGGCACTCGGCATCGAGTCGGGCGCCGCGAAGATGACGCCGGCCGACCTGATGAAGACGATCCTGCACGCGCCGGTCGACCTGCTGTGGAACGGCGGCATCGGCACGTACGTGAAGTCGTCCGCCGAGTCGAACGCGGACGTCGGCGACAAGGCCAACGACGCGATCCGCGTGGACGGCCAGGACGTGCGGGCCAAGGTGATCGGCGAGGGCGGCAACCTGGGCGCGACCCAGCTCGGCCGCATCGAGTTCGCCCGCAAGGGCGGCAAGGTCAACACCGACGCCATCGACAACAGTGCGGGCGTGGACACCTCCGACCACGAGGTGAACATCAAGATCCTGCTGAACGCCCTGGTGGCGGACGGCGACATGACCGTCAAGCAGCGCAACAAGCTGCTCGCCGAGATGACCGACGAGGTCGGCGCCCTGGTGCTGCGCAACAACTACGCGCAGAACACCACGCTGGCCAACGCGGTCGCCCAGGCGCCGGGCCTGCTCCACGCCCACCAGCGCTTCATGCGCAAGCTGGTGCGTGACGGCAACCTCGACCGGGCCCTGGAGTTCCTGCCGGCCGACCGCCAGGTCAAGGAGCTGCTGAACTCCGGGCGCGGGCTCAGCCAGCCCGAGCTGGCCGTCCTGCTCGCCTACACGAAGATCACGGCCGCGCACGAGCTGATCCAGACGTCGCTGCCGGACGACCCGTACCTGCGCAGGCTGCTGCACGCCTACTTCCCGCAGGCGCTGCGCGAGCGGTTCTCCGACGCGATCGACGGGCACGCGCTGCGCCGCGAGATCGTCACCACGGTGCTGGTCAACGACACCGTGAACACGGGCGGCTCGACGTTCCTGCACCGTCTGCGTGAGGAGACCGGGGCGTCCCTCGAGGAGATCGTGCGGGCGCAGCTCGCCGCGCGCGAGATCTTCGGCCTCGGCGAGGTCTGGGACGCGGTCGAGGCGCTCGACAATGTCGTCGCCGCGGACGTCCAGACCCGGATCAGGCTGCACTCGCGCCGTCTGGTCGAGCGCGGCACGCGCTGGCTGCTCAACAACCGGCCGCAGCCGCTCCAGCTCGCCGAGACGATCGAGTTCTTCAGCGAGGGCGTCGCCGAGGTGTGGTCGGCCATGCCGAAGATGCTGCGCGGCGCGGACGCCGAGTGGTACCAGTCGATCCTCGACGAGCTGACCGGCGCGGGTGTGCCGGAGGAGCTGGCCCAGCGGGTCGCCGGGTTCTCCTCGGCCTTCCCGACGCTCGACATCGTGGCGATCGCCGACCGCATCGGCAAGGACCCGCTGGCCGTCGCCGAGGTGTACTACGACCTCGCGGACCGGCTCTCCATCACGCAGCTGATGGACCGCATCATCGAGCTGCCGCGGGCCGACCGCTGGCAGTCGATGGCCCGCGCCTCGATCCGAGAGGACCTGTACGCGGCGCACGCGGCCCTCACGTCCGACGTGCTGTCCGTCGGGAACGGCGTGTCGACGCCGGAGCAGCGGTTCGACGCCTGGCAGGAGAAGAACGCGCCGATCCTGGGCCGCGCGCGGACGACCCTGGAGGAGATCCAGAGCTCGGACGCGTTCGACCTGGCGAACCTGTCGGTCGCGATGCGCACGATGAGGACGCTGCTGCGCACGCATTCATAAGGTCCGCTTCGTAGGGCCCGCTTCATCGGGCCGCTTCGTAAGGTCCGCGTAAGGCGAACGGGGGCGCCCCGCACCGGAGTTCCGGTGCGGGGCGCCCCCGTTTTCGCCCCAGTTTTCGCTCCTGCATTCGCCCCCCGTTTCCGCTCCCGGTTTCATATACGGGACTCTTGCCGTTCTCTTCCCTTTCTCCGGCCGGTCTCTTGACCGGGTCTGGCCTGATGGGCTGCGCGCCCGTCCGGTTGCTCCTGGGGCGCGGCCGGGCCCATGAGGTTCGACATATGCCATCAAATCGGGTGTTCCGTCTAAGGTGGACCCGATTGTCAGATGGACGGCACGGAGCGGAGAGGTGAGGGAGGGTCCATGACGGAAGCGATTCTGCTGGTCGGCGGGCAGGGCACGCGACTGAGGCCGGTCACGGTCAACACGCCCAAGCCCATGGTGCCGGCGGCGGGAGTTCCCTTCCTGGCCCACCAGATCGCCCGGCTCGCCGCCGCGGGCGTGGACCACGTCGTCCTCGCCACCTGCTATCTCGCCGACGTCTTCGAGCCGTACTTCGGCGACGGATCGGCGTTCGGCGTCCACCTCGAGTACGCCGTCGAGGACGAGCCCCTGGGCACCGGCGGCGCCATCCGCAACGCCGCCCGGCACCTGCTCGCCGGCCCCGACGACCCCGTCCTCGTCTGCAACGGCGACATCCTCACCGGCCTCGGCATCCGCGGCCTCGTCGACCGGCACACCGAGCGCGACGCCGACGTCACCCTGCACCTCACCCGCGTCGAGGACCCCCGTGCCTTCGGGCTCGTGCCCACCGACGCCGAGGGCTGCGTGCTCGCCTTCACGGAGAAGCCGCAGACGCCCGAGGAGATCATCACGGACCAGATCAACGCGGGCTCGTACGTGTTCCGCAGGTCCGTCATCGACGGCATCCCCGCCGGGCGGCCCGTGTCCGTCGAGCGTGAGACCTTCCCCGGGCTGCTCTCCGCGGGCGCCTACCTGCACGGAAAGGTCGAGACCGCCTACTGGCTCGACCTCGGCAAGCCCGAAGCGTTCGTCCAGGCCTCCGCCGACCTCGTCCGCGGGATCATCGACTCGCCCGCCGTGCCCGGCACGCGCGGCGAAGCCCTCGTCCTTCCCGGCGCCAAGGTCGCCGCCGACGCCTGGCTCGCCGACGGGACCGTCGTCGGGGCGGGCGCCCGAGTGGGTCCGGGGGCCGTCGTGCACGGCAGCGTCCTGCACGACGGCGCGGTCGTGGGCGCCGGGGCCTACATCAGGAAGAGTCTGGTCGGCGCCGGTGCGCGGATCGGGCGGCGCTCCGTCCTGCACGGCAGCGTCATCGGTGACGGCGCCCGCGTCGGCGCCCACAATGAACTGCGGAACGGAACCCGCGTGTGGTGCGAGGCCGTACTGCCCGACCGGGCCGTCCGCTTCTCCTCCCTCGCCGGAGAAGGGCTGACCGAACTGTGAACACGAACTCCCCCCACAGCGGGGGCACCCCCGCCGCCGCGTCCGCCGCGACGCCGCTGCCCGACGACTGGGCGCGCACCCCGCTCACCGTCGTCATGCCGACGTACAACGAGGCGGGCAACCTGCCCGGCATGGCCGACGCCCTCATGGCGCTGCCGCTGCCGGGCCTGCGCCTCCTCGTCGTCGACGACTCCAGCCCCGACGGCACCGGCGACATCGCCGAGCAGTACGCCGAGCGGCACGGCCGGGACCGGATGAGCGTCCTGCACCGCGCCGGGAAGGAGGGCCTCGGCCGGGCCTACGCGGCCGGCATGGCACGCGCCGTCGCCGACGGTGCGCGGTACGTGCTCCAGATGGACGCCGACGGCAGCCACCCCGTCGCCAAGGTCCCCGCGCTGCTCGGTACCGCCCTCGCCACCGGCGCGGGCGTCACCATCGGCAGCCGCTACGTCCAGGGCGGCACCCTCTCCGAGTCCTGGGGCGTCCACCGCAAGCTCCTGTCCCGCTGGGCCAACACCTACGCGGGCACCATCCTCGGCACCCGCGTCCGCGACATCACCGGCGGCTTCAACCTGTGGCGCGAGGACACCCTGCGCGCCATCGACCTGGCCTCCGTGGACAGCGCGGGCTACAGCTTCCAGGTCGAGATGAAGTACCGGGCGGTGCGCCGCGGCTGCGGCGTCATGGAGGTGCCCATCCACTTCGAGGACCGCACCGTCGGCGAGTCCAAGATGAACCTGATGGTGCAGCTCGAATCGGTCGCGATGCCGTGGAAGCTGCGCGCGAGGGCGCGCCGATGACCGTCCAGACCGAGGTCCGCCCCGCGCCGCCCGCGCCGCCCGCCCCTCCCGTCCTGGTCCGGGTGCGCCGGCTGTCCATGGAGGTCGCCAAGTTCGGCGTCGTCGGCGGCAGCGGCGTGGCCGTCAACTTCCTCGTGTTCAACCTGCTGCTGAGCGGCCTGAACTGGGCCCCGATGGCAGCGACGGTCATGGCCAGCTGCGTCGCCATGGCCACCAACTACCTCGGCTTCCGCTTCTTCGCCTACCGGGACCGCGCCTCGCGCACCCGCCGCCAGATCGCGCTGTTCTTCGGCTTCAGCGCACTGGGGGTCGTGATGGAGAGCGTCCTGTTCTACGCCGGGTACCACGGCGCCGGCATGACGGGACCGATCGCCTCGAACCTCGCCAAGGCGCTCTCCATCGTCCTGGCCTCGGCGTTCCGCTTCCTCGTCTACCGGACCTGGGTCTTCCAGCACGATGCGCGCCGCGAGTAGCGGGGCCGTCCGGGCCGCCGCGCTGCTGGTCCTCGTCCTGCTCGTGGCGGTCGCGCTCCGGCTGCCCTGGCAGGGCGACCTCGGCATCCACGCGGCGACGGTCGAACGCCTGCGCCACCACCTCACCGACCCGGGCAATCCGCTGGTCGACGCGAACACGCCGAGCCCGTACTACTCGCCGTGGACGGTGTTCCTCGCCGTCCTCGCCGACGCCACGGGCGTGGGCACGTTCGTCGTCCTGAAGATCGCCGCGCTGATCTCGCTGACGCTGCTGGTGACGGGCGTGTGGCGGTTCGTCGGCACGTTCGCCGACCCGTCCGACGAGGGGGCCGCGGGGCGCGCCCGGCGCGGCGCGGTGACCGCGCTCGTCCTGCTCTGCCTGCTGTTCCTGTGGGGCACGAGCCTGTTCAAGTGGAGCGGGTTCCTCGGCCTCAACTCCCTCGCGCTGACCGTCGCCTACCCCAGCACCTTCGCGCTCGGCGCGTCCTTCCACCTCTGGGCGCTGCTGCGCCGGGCGCTCGCGCGCGGCGCCGGGCTGCCCGCCTTCCTCAGCCTCGGCCTGCTGTGGTCCGTGATCCTGCTGAGCCATCAGTTCACCGGCGTCGTCGCGTCGTTCGGCGTCGCCGCGATGGTGGCCGGGGCGCGGCCCTGGCCGGCGCGCGCGGTGTGGGGACGGCTCGTGGCGGCGCTCGCCGTCGGCATAGTGGTGCTCACCGTGTGGCCGTACTACTCGTTCTTCTCGCTGTTCGACGCGACCGGCCTGGAGGAGATCCACCGCCCGCTGTACTGGAACCTGCCCGGCCGGTACTGGCTGCTGCTGCTCGGCGTGTTCGCCCTCGCCCTGCGGTGGCGCAGGGACCGGCGGGACCCGCTCGTGGTGTTCTTCGCGCTCGGGGCGGTGATGTTCGCGGCGGGCGGGGTGAGTGGCCACTACTCGTGGGGCCGGGTCCTGCCGGCCGCGCTGATCCCGGCGCAGGTCGCCGCGGGTCTCGAGGTGTTCGGGGCGGGGCGCAGGGCGCTGCGGACCGCGTTCGCCGGTGTCCTCGGCGCGGCGCTCCTCGTGGGCGCGTGGACCCAGGCGGGGACGCTCGGCTACGTCGTCCCGCACGGCGACCTGCCCCGCCCGCTCGCCGACCGCTACAAGGCGCCGTGGCGCGGCTACGACTGGCTGACGCCCTGGGTGACGTACGGGGACGTGGTCCTCGCCAAGACGAACCCGGCCCGCCAGATCCCCGCGTACGGGCCCTACACCGTCGCCCCCGGCTACCCGGACTTCTTCCTGCCCGACGAGGCGGCCCGGAACGGCGCCGTCGCCGCCTACTTCGCGCCGGGCACCGGGCGGGCCGCGCGCCTCGCGGTGCTGCGCCGCTACGACGTCAAGTGGATCGTCGGGTACCGCAGCGACGGCGGCCTCGCCGCCGGGGACCCGGCCCTGCACAAGGTGACGACGGGACCGCGCGGCCAGATCCTGTACAAGGTCGTGAGCGGGAGGGGTTAGGGCGTGTCCTAGCGCAGCGCGCTCTTCACCAGCCGTACCGCGTTCCGTACGCGCCCGTCCGACGCCGTGGCCAGCCTGCGCGCCACCGGGTGCGTCACGCGTGCCGTGAGCCCGACGGGCTCCCAGCGGATCTGCAGGCGCCCGGCGCCGCGGCCCTCGGGCTCCAGCGTCACCCGGTGCGGGGCGGCGCCCGAGTGGTGGCTGACGCGGGCGGTGAGCCGGGGGAAGCGCAGCGGCGCGAGCAGGACCCCGGTGTTGCGCAGGCCCTGTTCCTGGAGCTGGAGCATCGGGTGGCGCATCCCGTCGAAGCCGTGCAACGGGAGCGGGGCCGTCGCCAGATCGAGCCGCACCCGGCCCTCGAAGACGCCGGGCCGCACCGGGTCGAGCCGCATCCGGGTCGTCATGCGGCGCCGCCCCGGCGCCACGACGAGGGTGGCGACGTGCGGGCCGACCGCGAGGCGCAGACCCGGGTCGTAGGTGCGGACCGACAGGTCGACGCACGCGCCGGGTCCCGGTTCGATCCGGGTGATCTCGTGCCGGAACTGCGCGCCGGGGAAGGGACGGGAGTACAACTCCTGGTCGGTCAGGTCGAGTTCACGGCGCGCCGCCCCCGACTCCGGGACGACGGAGCCCCAGAGGACGGCTCCCGTGTCGTCCGTCACCGTCTCGCGCGGGGTCACCGCGTGACCGAGCCCGCGCGCGGCGAGCCGGGCGTCCGCGAAGCGGCCGTCGCGCACCAGCTGGAGCACGACCCGCTCGGAGCGCGGCAGCCTGGCGTACGCGCGGGGGGACAACGTCGCCAGATACGGGTTCACGATCTCCGCGAACCCGGCCAGCCACGCGTCGTCCCGGTACGGCAGGTCGCCCGCGTACATCCGGAAGTCGTGCTTGAGGAACTTGTAGTCCTTGTCCTCGCGCATCCCGGTGTGGCCGCCCGACGCCAGGAACTCGTCGATGAGCACCTGGACGTGCACGCGGTCGCGGACATTGCTCAGCTTGTGCCGCTGGTTGGAGATCGACGCGGAATCCTCGGCGGCGAACGGCGCGATGTACCAGCGGTAGACCGCCTCGGGGATGACGGTGAAGGACTTCGCGAGGCAGTACGCCTGCGCCGAGAACAGCTGGTCCTCGTAGTGGATGCCCTCGGGGAAGCGGAGGCCGACCCGGTCGAGGAAGTCCCGCCGGTACATCTTGCTCGTCGACAGGTGCTCGAAGAACAGGCCGGGTTCGGCGTCGATGCCCTCGACCGTGCGGCGCTCGGCGACCAGCTGCGGCATCCACGTCGAGATGCGGCCGGTGTCGACGCGGATCCGCTCGACCGCGCCCATCGCGAAGTCGATGTCCCGCTCCCGGTGCGCCGCGAGCAGCAACTCCACGGAATCGGGCGGGAGTTCGTCGTCGCTGTCGAGGAACATCAGGTAGGGGGCGCGGGCGATCTCCAGGGCGCGGTTGCGGGGCGCGCTGCAGCCGCCGCTGTTCTCCGGGAGGCGCAGATAGCGCACGCGCGGGTCCGCGGCGGCGAGGCGGCGCGCGACCCAGGGGGTGGCGTCCGTCGAGTGGTCGTCGCTGATGACGACCTCGATGTTCGCGTGGGTCTGGGCCAGGACGGAGGCGACGGCGCGCGGCAGCCGCTCGGCGTCGTTGTAGACGATGACGGTGACCGTGACATCAGGGGTGCTGGTGGTGGTCATCGGCCTGCGGCCTCCTCGGGGGTGGGCGCGGGGACGCGCTCGTCGACGGGGACGACGGGCGGCAGCGAGGAATCGCTCTCGCCGAGGAAGACGCGGCGTACGACCCGCTCGGCGGCCCGGCCGTCGTCGAACTCGCAGAACCGGCGCCGGAACGCCGCCCGCGCCTTCCCCGACGCCTCGTCACGCCAGGCGCCGGAGGTGAGGATGCCGGTCAACTCGGCCTGGGAGCGGGCGACATGACCCGGCGCCTGCGCCATCAGGTCGAAGTAGACCCCGCGCGTCTTCGCGTACATCTCCCAGTCGTCCGCGTAGATCACGATGGGGCGGTCCAGGTTGGCGTAGTCGAACATGATCGACGAGTAGTCCGTGACGAGTGCGTCGGCGGCCAGGGCCAGTTCCTCGACCGGGTCGTACGTGGACACGTCGATGACCCGGCCGGTCCTGCGCAGACCTGCGAGCGGCGAGGCGGCGCCGCCGTAGAAGTAGTGGCCGCGCACGAGGAGCACGGTGTCGTCGCCGAGCCGTTCGGCGAGCGCGGCGAGGTCGAGGCGGGGTGTCCACGAGGCCTCGTAGTCGCGGTGCGTCGGCGCGTACAGGACGGCCCGCCGGCCCGGGGCGATACCGAGGCGGTCGCGGACGGCCCGGATGTCGGCGGCGGTGGCGCGGTAGTAGACGTCGTTGCGGGGATAGCCGTACTCCAGCGGGACGTAGTGGGAGGGGTAGGCGTGCTCCCACATGCGGGTGGAGTGGCTGTTCGACGTGACGCTGTAGTCCCACTTGTCGACGCGGGACAGGAGCTGGCGGAAGTCGAGGCCCTTGGACGCGGTCGGGTACTCGATCTGGTCGAGGCCCATGCGCTTGAGGGGGGTGCCGTGGTGGGTCTGGACGTGGATCGCGTCGGGCCGTTTGACCACGGAGTTCGGGAAGTTGACGTTGTTGACGAGGTACTTGGCGCGGGCCATGACCTCCCAGTAGCGGCGGCTGCCGGGCACGACGTGGTCCGTGCCGGGCGGCAGCAGGGGCACGCCCGCCGGCGTGACCACCCACACCGGGCGGATCCCCGGGGCGAGTTCGGCGAGCTTCGCGGCGATCGCGCCCGGGTTGCAGGCGATGCCGCGGTCCCAGTACGCGGAGAACACGGCGAGCGAGGGGTCCACGGGCCGCCGCAGGTCCCGCCGGTAGCGCAGGTCGCGGACCTTCGCGCCGACCTGCCGCTTGCGCCCCCTGACCGCGGACTGCAGGTCGCGCCGCCTGTGGTTGACGCTCTGGAAGGCGCGGTACCGGGAGTACGCGTCCTCTTCGAGGAGCCGGCGCCGGACGCCTTCAGGTCCGGCGGGCCTGCGGTAGCCCTCGGGGCGCCAGGCGACGGCTGCGCGGGAGGCCCGGTGGAAGAACTCGCGGGCCACCGGCTCCGGCATCTCGGCGCGGGCCACGATCCGCATGCAGTCGGTGGCCATCACGTCGTAGAGCACCGTGCGGGGGCCGGCGGGCGTGCCCCGGTCGGCCATCAGGCGCTGGAGGTCGTCGTACTGGCCGACGGCCGCGTAGTGCTGCTCAGGGGTGAGCGGCGGCAGGCTCGCGGCGCGCAGCCTGCGCTCGTCGAGCACCACCTCCTGCAGCGCCGTGACGCGGTCGGCGAGTACGAGGGCGGCGCGGGCCGCGAACCTCTCGTCGGTGGCGGCCAGCCGGTCGCGGTGCGCGCGCCAGAACGTGGCGCGCAGGGCCCGGTTGCCGAGCAGCGGGGTGACGCGCAGGAGGTCCGGGCACTCCGCGAGGGTCAGGTCGCGGGGGCCCGCCTCGGCCAGCTGGCGGGCGTCGGGACCCGGGACGCCGGAGGTGTGCCAGGTCGACCGGACGTGGTCGGCGAGGACGACATCCACGCGGCCCGCGCGGCCGGCGTCGTCGGGGAGTTCCGCGACCCGGTCGCGCAGCGTGCGCAGGGCGCCGGCGGGCACCCGGTCCTTGGCGTGCACGAAGAACAGCCAAGCGCCGCAGGCCCGCTCGCCGCCGGCCGCGCGGGCGTCCTCGTCGGAGGTGGCGTCGGGCAGGGCCAGTACGGTGACGCGGCCCGGCACGTCGGCGGTCGGCGCCGGGTCGCCCACGGCGGCGACGATCACCTCGGCCCCGTCGGGTATCTGCCCGGTCACGCTGTCCAGGCAGTCGGCCAGGTGCCCCTGGACGTCCCGGCCGTACACGATGACGCTGAGTTCCCGCACCGTCCCCGTCCCTTCGTCTCCTGGCGCACCATAGTGTCACTATTCGGATGAAAGGGATAAGGGGAGTGCGTCCCCCCGGGTGGGCCCCCGGGCCGGCCTCAGGCGGGCACGGAGACCTTGGTCTGCTTCTTCGGTTCGGCCTTGCCCGCCTTCGGGTTGGTGAAGGCCTCGTACGCCTCCAGGACCTCGTCGGTCGGGCCGTCCATGCGCAGCTCGCCGCGCTCCAGCCACAGGACCCGGTCGCAGGTGTCGCGGATCGACTTGTTGTTGTGGCTGACCAGGAAGACCGTGCCGGCCTCCTTGCGCAGTTCGCGGATGCGGTCCTCGGAGCGCTTCTGGAAGGACCGGTCGCCGGTGGCGAGCGCCTCGTCGATGAGCAGGACGTCGTGGTCCTTGGCGGCGGCGATGGAGAACCGCAGCCGGGCCGCCATGCCGGAGGAGTACGTCCGCATGGGCAGCGTGATGAAGTCGCCCTTCTCGTTGATGCCGGAGAAGCCGACGATGTCGTCGTAGCGCTCGCGGACCTCTTCGCGGCTCATGCCCATGGCGAGGCCGCCGAGGTGGACGTTGCGCTCGCCGGTGAGGTCGTTCATCAGGGCCGCGTTCACGCCGAGCAGGGAGGGCTGGCCGTGGGTGAAGATCCGGCCGTTCTCGGTGGGCAGCAGTCCGGCGACCGCCTTGAGCAGCGTCGACTTGCCCGACCCGTTCGTGCCGATGAGGCCGATGGCCTCGCCCTTGTAGGCGGTGAACGAGACCTTCCTGACGGCGTGCACCGTGCGGACGCCCGCCCGCGCCTCGGCCTTGCGGCGGCCGCCGAGGATGCGGTTCAGCGCCGCGGTCGCGGTGCCGCGGCCGGCTCCGGTGCCGTTCACGCGGTAGACGATGTCGACGTCGTCGACGATGACGGTGGGGATGCGCTCTGCGGTGATCTCGGCGGTCTCAGCGTTCTCAGCCACGTCCGTACGTCTCCTCTGCCTTCCAGAAGTAGATGAACCCGCCGACGCCCGACAGCAGCGCCCAGCCCGTCGCCCACAGCCACACGTGGGGCGGGAGCTGGCTCGCGTGGAAGCTGTCGATCAGGGCGAAGCGCATCAGGTCGATGTAGATGGCCGCGGGGTTGGCCTGGAGCAGCACGAGCACGATGTGCGGCAGGTCCTTGCCGCTGAGCATCTTGTCGATGCTCCACATCACGCCGGACACGTACATCCAGGTGCGCAGCAGGAACGGCATGAGCTGCGCGATGTCGGGGGTCTTGGCGCCCATGCGCGCCATGACGAGGGCGAGTCCCGTGTTGAACGTGAACTGCAGCGTCAGGGCCGGGATCACCAGGACCCAGGACAGGGCCGGCGGCACCCCGAAGCAGAGCAGGATCACGAACAGCGCGCACATCGAGAACAGCAGCTGCTGGAGCTGCTGGAGGCAGTACGAGATCGGCAGCGAGGCGCGTGGGAAGTGCAGGGCCCGCACGAGGCCCAGGCTGCCGGAGATCGCGCGGGTGCCCGCCATCACCGAGCTCTGCGTGAACGTCCACACGAAGACGCCGGTGACCAGGAACGGGACGTAGTCGGGCACGTTCCGCTTGGTGCCCATCAGGACGCCGAAGATGAAGTAGTAGACCGCCGCGTTCAGCAGGGGCGTCGCCACCTGCCAGACCTGGCCGAGCTTCGCCTGGCTGTACTGCGAGGTGAGCTTGGCGGTCGCGAACGCGGTGATGAAGTGGCGCCGCTGCCAGAGCTGACCCACGTAGGCGGGGAGCGTCGGCCGGGCGCCGCTGACCGTGAGGCCGTACCGGGCGGCGAGGACCGCCGGGTCTTCCGCCGGCGCGGAGGGGGCCGCGGGCGGGGAAGGTGTGTCGAGTGCCTGACTCACGCGTCCGCTGCTTTCGCTCGGGGGCTCTGAAGACGGGTGGACGTCGGAACGGGTCCGTATCGTCGTGACGCGAGCGTAGGGCGTCTTGACGTCGGAACGCAACCGTATCGTCGTAACGCCTTATGCTGTTCACCATGACGACGACCAACGCGGACACGCCCACGCCGCGTCGCAGAGCCCCCGCAGGCGCCGCCGTGCTGCGTGAGGACGTGACCGACGCCATCCGGGCAGCCGTCTTCGAAGAGCTCGCCGCCGTGGGCTACGCCCGGATGTCGATCGAGGGGATCGCACGCCGCGCGGGCGTCGGCAAGACGGCCGTCTACCGGCGCTGGCGCTCCAAGCTGCACCTGGTCCTCGACCTGGTCTCCGCGATAGCGGTCCAGGGACTCCCGGCCCCCGACACCGGCTCGCTCGAAGGGGACCTGCGGCTGCTGTACGAGGTGACGTCCCGGGCCCTGAGGCATCCGGTGGCCGGCCAGATCATCCCCGACCTGCAGGCCGAGGCGGCCCGCAACCCGGAGATCGCCGAGGCCATGCAGAAGGCGCTGCGCGAGGGACAGCACGGGGTGGCGAGCGGGATCGTGCGGAGCGCCGCCGAGCGGGGGGAGGTCAGGGACGGCCTCGACGAGGACCTCGCCCTCGACCTGATCTCGGGCCCGCTGTACTGGCGCGCGGTGGTCGTCCGGACGCCGCTGCCCAAGGGCTACCTGGGCCGGCTCGCGTCGGCCACGGCGGCGGGGCTCAAGGCGCTCTGAGCGTACGGGGGGCGGACACCCGGCCGGACCGGCCCGGGTGTCCCGGCTCGCGGTGCTTCACCGCATCACCACGGTGTGTGTCTCGTAGATCCTCGGCTTGGCTTCCTTGACGCCGAGCTCCTTCAGGATCGGCATGATCGTCTCGCCGAACTTCCGGAACGCCTCTTCGGACTCCCAGACGTCGACCACGAGCCAGCCCTCGGGGGTGGCGGCCGAGGTGTGCGAGATGAGTCCGGGGACCGGCCAGTCGGAGGGGTTCTTGACCGGACCGGGCCGCCCGGCCACCTTCTCGGCACTCGCCTCGTACTGCTCCTGGGTCATCCCCGGTATGTCGAAGACCGCGACGATGGGCATGCTGCGCTTCCTTTCAGGGAGGTACAGAGTCCCTTCCAGTCGACCACCGGGCCGTGCCCACCGCGCGTCGGCCCGAGCCGAACGGGGACCAGGGCATGTCCGGCGGATCATGGCCGGGCTCGCGACTCCCCCAGCTACCGCTGGGAGGTGCCCCCATGCGCACGGCACCTCGCCGCGTTGCCGAAACGCTCGGACAGCGCCGCTGTCAGGACGCTCCGGCGCCTTGCGATACACCGCGCCGGACGCCGTGACCTGTCCGACCCTGATCCGCCGGACACGCCCTACCGTGCGACCGCCCTCGGGTGGACCCGGGCCCACCCCTCCCATGCCGACTCGACCATGTCGCGTACGTCGCGCTTCGCCGTCCAGCCGAGTTCCGTCGCCACGCGGTCCGCGGAGGCGACGACGCGGGCCGGGTCGCCGGGGCGGCGCGGGGTGACGACCGGGGCGGTGCCATGGCCCGTCGTCTCGTTGATCAGCTCGACCATCTCCAGGACCGAAACCCCTTCGCCGCGGCCGATGTTGAGGGTGAGGTCCGTGCCGGGGGCCGCGCCCGCGAGGCGGCGGGCGGCGGCCACATGGGCCTCGGCGAGGTCGGCGACGTGGATGTAGTCGCGTACGCACGTCCCGTCCGGCGTCGGGTAGTCCGCGCCGAAGATCCGCGGCGCCTCGCCGTCCGTGAGCTTCTCGAAGACCATCGGGACGAGGTTGAACACGCCCGTGTCGGCGAGCTCGGGGGAGGCCGCGCCCGCCACGTTGAAGTACCGCAGCGACGCCGTCGCCAGGCCGTACGCCTGTCCCGTCGCGCGGACCAGCCACTCGCCGGCGAGCTTCGTCTCGCCGTACGGGCTCATCGGCACGCACGGGGTGTCCTCCGTGACCAGGTCGACGTCCGGCATGCCGTACACCGCCGCCGAGGACGAGAAGACGAAGGACGGGACCCCGGCCGCCGTCACCGCCTCCAGGAGGACGCGCAGGCCCTCGACGTTCTCGCGGTAGTAGCGCAGGGGCTGCTCCACGGACTCGCCGACCTGCTTCTTCGCGGCGAGGTGGACCACTCCGGTGATGCCGTGCTCGGCGACGGTGCGCGCGACGGCCTCCGCGTCGAGCGTCGAGGCGACCACGAGGGGTACGCCCTCGGGGACGCGCGCGGCGACGCCCGTGGACAGGTCGTCGTAGACCACGGTCGCCTCGCCCGCCTCGCGCATGGCGCGGACGACGTGCGCTCCGATGTATCCGGCACCGCCGGTGATCAGCCAGGTCATGTCGGTAGGGGATCCCCTCGTGTCGTATGGGTTCGGTGTCGTACGGGTGGCCGGTCGTCTCTCAGTGAACCAGGCGGTTCAGGCGCCCTCGCAACACCGCGAGAGCTCCGCGCACCCCGGGTGCGAGACGCACGGCGAGAGCGCCGGACTGGGTCGCGTACGGGTGCGCGAGGAGCACGCCCTGGCGCAGGCTCGGCAGGGCGGTACGGCGCAGCAGGCCGGGGCCCTCGACGGCGTGGGCGCTCGCGTCGCGGTGCGTGCCGTCCGCGAAGTTGAGGCGGAGGCGGATGTCCCAGGTGCCGGCGGTGAGCGCCGAGAGGTCGAGGGCCGTGTCGGCCACCCAGGTGCCGGGGTCGGTCCCGGGCGTGAAGGCGACCGTGCGGCGCCTGGCCGGGCGGTCGCGCAGGCGTTCGGCGACCTCGATGTCGACGGTGTCGGGGCCCGCCGCGGCGACGCGCCCGTACAGGTCGTACAGGCGCAGCCGGAGACGGGCACCACGCGCGCGTGGCCGCAGTTCCGCGTCGACCGCGACGGGGAGCAGGCTCATGGGGCGCACGAGCAGGTGCTCCAGGGTCACCTGGGGGAGGGTGTCGGACCAGATCGGTGTGCCGTCCGCGGCCCGCGCGTAGGGCGGGCAAAGGCGGGCCGGGCGCGCCGCGACCTCCTTGAGGCGGGGCAGGTCGCGCGGCCCTTCGGAGGCGAGGACGACACGGGCGACGACGCGGCCGGGCGCGGGCGCCGCGTCGATGTCGGCCGTGTCGAACGTGGCGAGGTAGGCGCGGGTGACGGCCCACCACTCGGCGCGGTACTCGGGGCTGCGCAGGTCGAGCTCGCGGGCGTACATGCGCAGGCTGTGGTCGAGGAAGCGGGTGCGGGCCGCGCGCGCCAGGCGCTTGTGCGCGCCGGTCAGCAGGATGTCGACGGACTGGCGGTGTGCCTCGATCCTGGCCGTCCAGTTGTCGAGGCCCGCGCGGTCGAGGGAGAGCGAGAGGCGCTCGGCGTCGCGGCGGACGTGCCAGACGTAGACCGTGTCGGGGACGAGCGCCATGCGCGGTTGCGCGGCGAGCACGCGCGCGGTGAACACGAAGTCCTCGTAGACGAAGCGTCCGTCGGGGAAGCGGATCCCGTGCTCGCGCAGGAAGTCCGCGCGGTAGAGCTTGTTGACGCAGAGCGTGTCGTGGACGAGGCGGGGGCGGCGCTCGGGGTCGGGGACCACGGTGGCCCTGGCGTACAGCTCCGGCTGCCATGGGATGTCGCGGCCCGAGGGCAGCTCGCGGCGCACGCACAGGCCGGCCGCGACCTCCGTGCCGTGGGCAAGGGCCGCGCCGAGCAGCGCGTCGACGGCGCCCGGCGGCAGCACGTCGTCGCTGTCCAGGAACATGACGTACGGCGCCGAGGCCGCGTCGATCCCGTCGTTGCGCGGGGTGCCGCAGCCGCCGCTGTTCGTGGCGCGGCGCACCACCTTGAGGCGTGGCTCGCTGTCGGCCATACGCTGGAGCAGTTCGCCGCTGCCGTCCGTCGAGCAGTCGTCGACGGCGATCACCTCATGGACCGCGGCTCCTTGGGCGAGGGCGGAGCGCACGGCGTCGGTGACGCGCTCGGCGTCGTTGTAGCCGATGACGACGACCGTGACCGCCGGGGTCTCCGCCCGCCGCCGCGCCGGCTGGTGCGGCGGCGACGGCCGGGGGTTGGGCTGCATGGCTTCCACAGAAGGAAATCCTAGGCCTTTACGGTAATTGTCCGGTAAGTAAAGCTCTTACTCCTTTGTTCCCTTCCAGAGGGAACCGAACGACACGACGGCCCCTCCGAGGAGCAGGCCGTTGCGCGCGAGCATCAGCAGACAGCCCGTCCAGGTCCCCGCCTCGACATCGGCGTAGAGGACCGGGTACGCGAGCGCGCTCAGGCCGGCCGCCGCCACGACGAGCACCGCGACCGGGCGCTGCGTGGTGTGCCGGGACGTGAGGCAGACCGCGGCGAGCCCGACCAGCCAGATCAGGTACTGGGGGCTGATCACGCGGCTCGTGACGGTGAACAGCAGGACGGCGCAGAGCGCCGCGTCGAACGGTGTCGCGGGCGTCCAGTACCGCGCCTCCACCCGCCACAGCAGGAGCAGCGCGGCCGCGCCCGCCGTGAGCACCAGGGAGGCCGCGGCCACCATGCCCACGTGGGGCCCGACGTACTCCATCGCCCCGAACCGGTAGCGCACCTGCCCCGGCCAGCCCGCCCGCCGCGCCAGGGTCAGGGCCGTGCCGCCGAGCGACTCGATCTGCACACCCCGCCCGCCCTGCTCGCGCAGGAACGCGAACGGGGAGCGGAACGCCACCGCGAGGACCAGCAGGATCGCGGCGCCCGACGCGAGCGCCGCCGTCCACGCCTCCCGGCTCGACCGCCCCCGCGGGGTGCCGAGCAGCGTGAGCGCGGGCCACACCTTGACCAGGGCGCCGCACGCCGCGAGCACACCGCCCGTACGGGGGAACCGCGCCATGACGAGCAGCGCGCACACGGCGAAGGCGGTGACCTCGATGTCGTAGCGGGCCAGCGGGATGTGCAGCAGGAGCGGCAGCGCGGCGGTCCACAGCCAGGCGCCGGCCGCGCTGCGCCCCGTGCGTGTGCCGGCCCGGGCTAGGGCCAGCGTGACCAGGGCGTCCGTGACGAGGGTGAGGGCGACGAAGGCCTGGAAGTAGGTGAGGCCCGGGACGAGGCCGGGCGCCAGGAGGACGGGCCCCGCGCCGGGCGGGTACTGCCACATGGGGTCGCCCGCGGGGAAGGTTCCGTGGGCGAGGGTGGTGGACCAGCGGGCGTACAGGGCGAACACCTCGTGCGCGATGCCGCCGGCGCCGAGCGGGGCGCGGCCGTCGAGGGCGAGCAGGACGAGCATCCCGGCGCGCGTGACCAGCCAGGTCAGAGGGAGGGCCGCGCGGGCGAGGGGTCCGGGGTGGACCCAGGTCGCGTGGACGGGGGATGAGGCGGTGGGCGGCGGCTGAGTCTCGAGCGTCACCTGGGCGAGCGTACGAGCGCGTGCCGCGTATGCGGTGATAATCAGCCGAATGCGGCTTTTCGTGTCGAGGGGGAGGTGCGGGGGAGGTGCCTCGCCGGTGGCCGCGGGAGGTGCCTGTCCACGTACTGAGAGGCCCCGGTCACGTGCCGGACGCGACATGTCCGTCATTCGGTCGGCGCCGCGTCCAATGGGTGACCGCGCGGGCGCCCGCTCGTCGCCGGCTACCGCTACCGCTACCGCTACGCGTCGAGCGCCGCCCCGTCCAGCGCCGACGTCAGGCGGTCGAGGCGGGCGCGCAGGTCCTCGATCTCCGCCAGGTCGAACCCGGTCGCGGCCGCGATCCGGCGCGGTACGAGCGCCGCCCGCGTCCGCAGCTCCGTGCCCGCGTCCGTCGGCCGGACGTTCACGGAGCGCTCGTCGCGCGCGCTGCGCTCCCGCTGCACGAGACCGGCCGCCTCGAGCCGCTTGAGCAGCGGCGAGAGCGTGCCCGAGTCGAGCCGCAGCCGCTCGCCGAGCCGCTTCACGGGCAGCTCGCCGTCCTCCCAGAGCACCAGCATGACCAGGTACTGGGGGTACGTCAGGCCCAGGTCCTTGAGGAGCGTGCGGTAGACGCCGCCGAACGCGCGCGACGCGGCGTTCAGGGAGAAGCAGATCTGCCGGTCGAGCCGCAGGAATTCCTCGTCGGGGGGCGTCGTCGTGGGCGTCGTGGTCATGGCTCCAGGGTAACGGGGGCCCGGATGGCGCGTCATTCAATTGCGCACAACTGAATTGCGTGCTCTACTTCTCTCTGTCAGCAGCTACTTCTCTCCGAGGGATGGTTTTCATGGACGCGATCTACACCGCCGTCGCCACCGCGACCCACGGCCGCGACGGCCGCGCCGTCAGCTCCGACGGCCGCCTCGACCTTCAGCTGGCCATCCCCGCGGAGATGGGCGGCAACGGCCAGGGCACCAACCCCGAGCAGCTGTTCGCCGCCGGGTACTCCGCGTGTTTCGCCAGCGCCCTCGGCCTCGTCGGCCGCGCCGCGAAGGTCGACGTCAGTGACGCCGCCGTGACCGCCGAGGTCGGCATCGGCAAGCAGGGCGAGAGCTTCGGGCTCGCGGTGACGCTGCGCGTGGAGCTGCCCGAGTCGGTCGACGCCGAGACCGGCCGCAAGCTCGTCGAGCAGGCCCACCAGGTCTGCCCCTACTCGAACGCGACGCGCGGCAACATCGAGGTCGACCTCGTCGTCGAGTAACGGCCACCTCCTTGCGTGGGGGCGTCAACCGGCCCTGGGTGGGCCCCCGTTGACCCGCGCGAGCGGGTCGACGCCGGGGATGGACGGGGGCCGCACCTGGGCAGGGTTCGAGGCGATCGACTCCAGGCGCCCACCCGGGTGGGTCCTCGGCGTCGTAGATCGGTGCGAGGGCGCCGAGGTGAGCTCGTCGATGCATTCATCCCATTTGCCCGATTGTGCCGATATCTTCTCCTCTGGCCACCCGATCGGGTGACGCGAGGTCTTCGACAGGGAGGCGCCGCCTGGCTACGGTCAGGCGTTATGCCCCGTTCCTCCGTTGTCGTCCCCGCCTGTCGCGCCCAGGGCCACCTGCGGGACCGGGTGCGCGTCGTCCGGCTGCCCGTCGCGCCCGCCCACTCCGCGTCCCTCGCCTGACATGCCGGTAGGTCTGCGCGACAGAAGCGGCCGATCCGGACCGGACCGGCGGGAAGCGATCCCCGCCCTCCGGCCGCGCCGCCGGACACCCGTCACTCTGCCGACCCCGGCACCCGCCGTGACCTCGGTCGTCGTGCCCGGCGTCGTGATGCTGGCAATCGGCCTGTGGGGGCTCGACCGCGGCACGATATGGCGGGACGAGGCCGCCACGATGCTGGTCGCCACCCGCTCCCTGCCCGAGATCCGCCACGTTCTCGGCAACATCGACGCCGTCCACGGCCTCTACTACGTACTGATCCACTTCGTGCTCGGCGGACAGCCCGACGCCTTCCTCATGCGGCTGCCGTCCGTCCTCGGCGCGAGCGCGGCGGCCTGCCTCGTCGCCGCGCTCGGCACCCGGCTCGCCCGGCCCCGCGTCGGCCTGTGGGCCGGACTCCTCTACGCAGCCTCGCCGTTGACCGCGTACTACGCCCAGGAGGGCCGCTCCTACGCGCTCGTCGCCGCCGGGGCCGCGGCGGCGACGCTGATGTTCGTGCGCTGCCTGCGGCGGCCCTCGGTGCGGGCGTGGGCCGGGTACGCCGCGCTCGTCACGGTGACCGCGTGGCTCCACGAGTTCGCCGTCCTCGTCCTCGCCGCGCACGCCGTCACCCTGCTCGTCTCGCGCGCGGCCCCTGCCCTGTGGCGCGGCTGGGCGGCCGCCGCGGGCGCCACCGTCCTGCTGCTCCTGCCACTCGTCCGGGTGACGCGGGCGCAGAGCTTCCAGGTGGCGTGGATCCGCAGGCCCGGCTGGCCGGAGGCGGAGGGGCTGCTGCGGCTCGCCGCGGGGAACGAGGGTGCCGTCTTCGACACGACGCTCACGCTGGTCGCGGCGGCGGCGCTCGTTCCGGTGATCCGCCGGGGGGTGCGCGGCGTTCGCGGGGGAGTACGCGGCATTCGCGGGGGTGCGCCCGCGCCGGTCGTCCGCCGAGGGTCGGGGGCGGTCCGGACGGCCGGGCTCGCCCCGGTCGTCCGCCGAGGGGCTCCCGCCCTTCCGGCGGTCGCGCTGCCGCTGGCCCTGGTGCCGCCCGTCGTGCTGTTCACCGTCTCGCAGTGGCAGCCGCTGTACGCCCCGCGCTACGCGTTCTTCGCATTCGCCGGACTGCCCCTGCTCGCGGCGGCCGGGGCGGACACGGTCCTGCGGTGGCTGCCCGCGCGGACGCGGCCCGCGTCCTGCTTCCAGGCCGCCGCCGGGGTCGCGCTGGTCGCGCTGGCGTTCTGGGCGCAGTTCCCGGCGCAGCTGAGCGAGCGCTCGCCCGAGGGTCGCAGGGACGACTTCGGGGCGGTGGCCCGGATGGTGGGGCAGGTGCTGCGGCCCGGCGACGCACTTCTCTACCTGCCGAAGACCGGCCGACGCCTCACCGAGACGTACCCGCGATCCGTCGCGGGCGTGCGGGACGTGGCACTGAAGGAGACGGGCGCGCGTTCGGGAACCCTGTACGGCGTGGACGCGAGCCCTGCCGAACTGCGCGCGCGCATGGCGTGCCTGAGCCGCGTCTGGGTTCTCTTCGACGCGGAGGCGGGCCACCCGGGCTGGCACACCGCCAGCCCCACCGAACTCACCAAACTCGCCGTCCTGGCAACGGACTTCACCCCCCTCACCGAGACGAGCCGCCATAGCGGCCTCCTCCGCCTGTACGCCCGCGACGGCGGTCCCGCCCCCGCTTGCGCTCCGACGTCCCGCGAACGCACGGCCACCCCTCGGTCGGAGACCCGATGAGCGCCACCGTCCTCACCCCTTTCCACGGCCAACGCCCGTGCGGGGCGGGCCTGTACGCCCGCGACGGCGGCCCCGCCCCCACGCCCGCCTGCGCTCCGACGCCCCGTGATCTCACCGCCACCCCCCAGCTGGAGAACTGATGAACGTCACGCTCCTCGCCCTCCTCGACAACCGGCGGTCCGGTGGGGCGCGGCCGGTCGCGTCGGCGCGGGCCTCGCCCTCGTACCGGGTGCGGCGGTGGGCCGATCCCGCCGCCGTTCTCGCGGCCACCGCGCTGATCGCCGTCAGGGCCTCGTGGCTCGGGCGGTGGATCGTCGACGACGCCGCCGTCACCTTCGCCTACGCCCGCAGCGTCGACCAGGGCCTCGGCCCGGTCCAGCTCCCCGGCGCGCCACCCGTCGAGGGCTACTCCAACCCGTCCTGGCTCGCCCTGCTGGTCCTCGGGCGCAGGCTCGGCCTCTTCGACCACGGCGCGTTCCTCGGCGTCAGCGACCTCGTGCTCTACCCGAAGGCACTCGCCCTGCTGTGCACGGCCGGCACCCTCGCCTGCGTCGCGTGGGCCGCCCGCGCCGTGGTCCCGGGACGCGCCTGGGCGGTGACCCTCCTCGCGGGCGGCGCCCTCGCCGCGAACCTGTCCTTCGTCGCCTGGTCCTTCTCCGGCCTGGAGAACCCGCTCTACGCCCTGACGGCCGCCGCGACGGCGGCGGTGCTGGTGCGGGGGGTGACGGGAGGCGGACTCGCGGGTCCGCGTACCGCCGTGGCCGCCGGCGCGATCGCGCTGCTCGCCGCGCTGACCCGCCCCGACGGAGCCGTGCTCGCCGCCGCGTACCCGCTCGTCGTCGTCCTCTTCGTGCGGCGCCGTGACCTGGTCCGCGCGGTCCGCGCGGTGGCCCTGCACGTGGGTGTTGTCGCCGTGCCCTACGGTGCGTTCCTGCTGTGGCGGCACGCCGTGTTCGGCCTCTGGGTGCCGAACACGGCCGTCGCCAAGGCGCAACAGGCCCCCGAACTCGCCCAACTCGCCCAGAGCAGCGACCTGTTGACGTACGCCGGCTGGGCCCTCGCGCTGATCGGCGCGCTGTGCGCGGGCGCCGTGCTCGCCCGGCCCGGCAGGGCGCGCCGGGCCCTGGCGGCGCTGCTCGTGCCGCTGCTTCTCTCGCTGCTCGCGTACGGGGTGCTCGGCCGGGACTGGATGGCTCTGTACCGGTTCGCGACCCCGGTCTGGGTCCTCGCGACCGCCGCCGTCGCGCTGTCGGCCGTGGCGCTGTGGGAGGCGGAGCGCGCCCGGGCCCGTGCGGTCCTCGTCGCGGCGCTGGCCGGCGCGCTCGTGCTCTCGCAGGCCGGACAGGCCGACCAGGAGGCGTCGTTCGCGTCCCACCCGACGCTCTCCATGTGCTTCGTCGCCGAACGCTACGGCCGGTTCTTCAACACGTACGCCGAGCGCCTCGGCCTGCGCCACGCCACCGTCGCCCTGCCCGACCTCGGCGGCACCCTGCTCACCACGCGCCTGCGCGTCCTGGACCTCGCGGGCCTGACGGACCGGCCCGTCGCGGACGCGTACGCCGCCGGCGACATGCGGGCCCTGCGCGACCACGTCCTGCGCGCCGAGCGCCCCGAACTCCTGCACGTCCACGCGGCCTGGGTGACCAAGCCGGGCCTGACCGCCGCCCGCCTGGCGGACGCGGGCTACGTCCCGCTGTACCGGCAGCAGAACGGCGGTGACTTCGTCCGAGCCGACGCCGTCCACGACCCGTCCCGCCTCGCCTCCGTACGCGCCTGGGCGAAACCGCGCCTGGATCGGCTGATCGCGGGCCAGAACACTCCGACCCACCGCAAGGGCGGCTGCGGTGCCACGCTGACGCCGGGGCAGGAGGTGTCCCGGTGACGACGGCCACCCGCCTCCCCGTACGCGTATCGGCCCCGTCCCGCCTCGCCTCTGTACGCCTGGGCGAAGCCGCGCCTGGATCGGCTGATCGCGGGCCAGAACACTCCGATCCACCGCAAGGGCGGCTGCGGTGCCACGCTGACGCCGGGGCAGGAGGTGTCCCGGTGACGACGGCCACCCGCCTCCCTGTACACGTATCGGCCCCGTCCCGCCTCGCCTCCGTCCGCGCCTGGGTGAAGCCGCGCCTGGATCGGCTGATCGCAGGCCAGAACACCCCGGCCCACCGCAAGGGCGGCTGCGGCGCCACCCTCACGCCGGGGCAGGAGGTGTCCCGGTGACGACGGCCACCCGCCTCCCTGTACATGTATCCGGCCGCCCCGCCCGCCCCGCCGCCGAAGGCAGCCCGCCGCGGCTCGACTCGCTTACCGGGATGCGGTTCGTCGCGGCGCTCGCCGTGTTCGTCCACCACACCACCGGTCTCGCGCGGAGCACCGGCTTCGCCCACGCCCCCGTGCTCTTCCCGTACTCGACGATGGGCGTGAACGGCGTCGGGTTCTTCTTTGTGCTCTCCGGGTTCCTGCTGGCCTGGGGGCACCGGCCCGGCACGCCCCGCGGGCTCTTCTACTGGCGGCGCGCGGGCCGCATCTGGCCCGCGCACCTCGTCGCCACGATCCCGTGCGTGTGGGTGTTCTACGTGTGGGGCGGGGTGCCCACGGACACGTTCAGCTTCGTCACGTCGCTGCTGCTCGTGCAGACCTGGTTCCCCGGCGTCGTACCGATGCTCCCCGGGAACGGCGTCGCCTGGACGCTCAGTGTCGAGGTTTTCTTCTACTTCCTGTTCCCCTGGGTCATCGGGCCCGCCCTGCGCCTGCGCACCCGCACCCTCGCCCTCCTCGCGGCGGCCGGACTCGCCGCCATGTGGGCCGTCAACTGGTGGGCCGCCGAGCACCTCTCGCCCTTCGCCCGTGAGTGGGTCATGCGCCACCCGGTGACGCGGCTGCCCGAGTTCGCGGTGGGCCTCGTGTGCGCGATCGCCCTGCGCCGCGGCCACCGGATCACCCTGCGCCCCGCCGCGCTGCTCGCCTGCTTCGCCGCCTACACGGCCGTGTACGTCCACCGCGCGGCCTGGCTCGCCCCGGTCCTCGTGCGTCAACTGGAGTGGACCGTACGGCCGTTCGTCGCCGTCTTCTCG
Source organism: Streptomyces antnestii (assembly GCF_004005495.1). Classification (GTDB taxonomy): domain Bacteria; phylum Actinomycetota; class Actinomycetes; order Streptomycetales; family Streptomycetaceae; genus Streptomyces; species Streptomyces antnestii. The sequence goes on along the minus strand of NZ_RZYA01000006.1, from coordinate 347,439 downwards.
GCGCTCCTGATCCTCGCGTACGCCCGGCGCGAGCTGGCCGGGCGCCGCGGTGCGCTGTGTTCGCGCCCCATGGTGCTGCTCGGCGCCTGGTCGTACGCGTTCTATCTGCTGCACCAGACGCTGAACCGGTTCGTGGGGGACACCTGGGGGCGGTTCCGGCCCGACGACTCCGCCCTGTTCGTGCTGACCGGGCTCGCCGTCGCGGTGACGGCGCTGTCCTGGGCGCTGTTCACGTACGTCGAGGAGCCGGCCAGAAAGTGGTGGACCCGGCACACCCCGCGCCGCCTCGCACGGTGACCGGACGGGGTCATGCGCGTTGAAAAGCCGTCAAGTCAGCGCGAACCCCCTTGATGGAGGCCGGCATGCACACGTCCGCGTACGAACAGATGGAACTCTGCGTGCGGAGTTACCTGCCGCGCGGGCGCCGGTTGCGGGTGGTCGACCTCGGCGCACGCGTCTCCGACGGACAGGTACGCACCCACAAGTCGCTCCTCGAGGGGTACGACATCGAGTACGTCGGCGTCGACGTCCTCGACGGGCGCAACGTGGACGCGGTCATGACGAAGCCGTACCGCATCCCGGTCCGCTCGAACAGCGCCGACTTCCTCATCTCCGGGCAGGCCTTCGAGCACATCCCGTTCTTCTGGGCGTCCATGCTGGAGATCGCGCGGGTACTGAAGCCGGAGGGCACCGCGTTCATCACGGCACCGTCGCGCGGCCATGTGCACGACGCGCAGGACTGCTGGCGCTACTACCCCGACGGCATGCGCGCCCTGGCCGCCTACACGCGGCTCGAACTGCGCGAGGCGTACACCGACTTCCCGCCGATGAAGGGCATCCGGCACGCCTACGGCAGCATCGACGCCAAGCACGCCTACTGGGGCGACACCGTCGGCGTCTTCCGCAAGCCGGCCAAGTACCCGCGTCTGACCATGGCGTTCGTGCGGTCCACCACCCGCTGGTGGGCCAACCGGGTCGGCGGCGTCGACGGCGTCCCGCTGCCCGCACCGCTCGCGGGGCGGGACCTGTGCGGCCGGCCGGTGCCCGTGCCGCAGCCCGCGGACGTATCGGCAGACGTATCAAAGGGTTAGAAACACCTGCTGGTTGACGAAAAGTGACATGAGGAATATCGCGGACGTATGGTGCCGCGCATGGCATGGCGAAGCGCAGTGAACGGCGTCATCAAGCAGCTCACCGGATACCAGCTGACCCGCGTACCGGTGCCCGCCCCCCGGCAGGCGGCCGCGGCGCCCGGCTCCACGCCACCGGCTCCGGGGGCCAAGCCCAAGCCGACGCCGAAACCCAAGGGCCTGGTCTTCCCCGAGGACTACGACGACGAGGCGAAGGACGTCATCCGCGCGGTCAAGCCGTACACGATGACCTCCCCGGAGCGGCTCAACGCCTTCATCCTCGCCACCCGCCACATCGTCCGGCACGACATCCCCGGCGACATCGTCGAGTGCGGTGTGTGGCGCGGCGGTTCGATGCAGGCCTGTGCCAGGACCCTGATCTCCCAGGGCGACACCGGGCGCGACCTCTACCTCTTCGACACCTACGAGGGCATGACGCCGCCCACCGAGGAGGACCTGCGGCGCGACGGCAAGTCCGCCGAGGAGCTGCTCGCCGCGCAGGGAAGGGACCGCCCGATCTGGGCCGTCGCCACCCTGGACGACGTCAAGTCCGGCTTCCGGAAGGTGCCTTACCCCGCCGACCGCGTCCACTTCGTCCAGGGCAAGGTCGAGGACACGGTCCCCGCCGAGGCACCCGAGCGCATCTCGATCCTGCGCCTCGACACCGACTGGTACGCCTCCACCAAGCACGAACTCGACCACCTCTACGACCGGTTGGTGCCCGGCGGCGTCCTCCTCATCGACGACTACGGCTACTGGCAGGGCTCCCGGCAGGCCGTCGACGAGTTCCTGGAGAAGACCGGGGAGCGCCTGCTCCTCCTGCGCATGGACGAGGGCCGCATCGCCGTCAAGCCCTGACCCCGAGCCTGCCCGCCTCCCCCGTCTCCCGGCCCCCCGATCCCCCCGATCCCGCGCAGCCCGGCACCCCGCCGGCCCGCTGTGCGGGATCGCTGTGTGATCACCCGAATGGCTCAGGCGTGGTGACCCGGATCCACAGCGCGGGTTGTTACCCAGTAGGTCCCTCGCGGGTCCCCCGGCGCAGCCGTGCCCGTCAGTACTACGGAAGGAATGTGCGCAGCGCATGACACCACGACTCACCGTCGTCGTCCCCATCCACAACGTCGAGGCCTACCTCGACGCCTGCCTGGAGTCGCTGGCCGCGCAGACCATGACCGACCTCGAAGTCGTGATGGTCGACGACGGCTCCACCGACGGGAGTCCCGCCATCGCCCGTGCCATGGCGGACCGCGACGGGCGCTTCCGGTACACCCGGCAGGACAACGCGGGCCTGGGAGCGGCCCGCAACGAGGGCGCGGCACGGGCCACGGGCACGCACCTCGCCTTCGTGGACAGCGACGACGTGGTGCCGCACGACGCGTACGAGCGCATGCTCGGCGCGCTGGCCGAGTCAGGCTCCGACTTCGCCACCGGCAACGTGCACCGGCTGCGCGTCGACGGGACCACCGAGCAGTCCGCGATGTTCCGCAAGGTGATGGGCACGGACCGGTCCGCCACCCACGTCACCCGGCACTGGGACCTGCTCGGGGACCGCATCGCCTGCAACAAGGTGTTCCGCAGGGACTTCTGGGACCGCCACGCCTTCGCGTTCCCCGTGGGCGTGCTGTTCGAGGACACTCCGGTCATGGTGCCCGCGCACTTCCTCGCGGGCAGCGTCGACGTCCTGTCCGGGCCCGTCTATCTGTGGCGCGACCGCGACGGCTCCATCACCAACCGGCGGACCCGGCCGCGCGCCGTCGCCGACCGCACGGCCGCCGTCCTGTCGGCCAGCGGGTTCCTCGGGGACAAGGCGCGCGAGACGGCCGGCACCCCGGACGCCGAGGGCTGGCGGGAGGGCAAGCGGCGCTACGACGCCACGGTCCTCGCCGGCGACCTCTGGCTCTTCATGGACGCGCTGCCGCTCGGCGACGCCGCGTACCACGAGGCGTTCCTCGACCACGCGAACTCCTTCGCGGACACCGTCGAACCGGCCGTCCTGACCGGCCTGCCGCTCGCCCTGCGCGTCAAATGGCAGCTCATCCGCGAGCGCCGCCTGACCGAACTGCTCGCGTTCATGGCGTACGAGAAGAGCAATGGTTCGACGTTCCTCGCGCGCGGGACGGTCCGGCGCCGCGCCCAGTTCTCGGCCGTCACCGGGGCTCTGCCGCGCGCCGTGACCGCCCTCGGGCGCGCCGACCTGCCCCTGAAGTCGCAGGTCACCGAGGCGTCCTGGGACGAGGACGGGCGGCTGCGGCTCAAGGGGTTCGCCTACGTGCGCAACCTGCCGGCGGGCCGGGTCGGGGCGCGCGCCAAGTTCGCCTGGCTGCGGGCGGGCCGGCGCCGCGCCGTCCCCCTGAAGGTTCGCACCGTCCGCTCCCGCGAGGCGACCTACCGCTCCAAGCAGGGGCTGCACAGCTACGACCGGTCCGGGTTCGAGACCGTCGTCGACCCGGCCCGGCTCGTCACCAAGCGGACGACCACCACCTGGAACGTCGAGATGGCCGTCTACGGAGGCGGCCTGCTGCGCACGGGCCCGGTGCGCATGGGCGGGCTCTCCGAGCTGCCCGTGCGCTACCTCGACGACTTCCTGCGGATCACGCCCAAGCTCAGCGCGGGCCGCCTGCGGCTGCGCACCGAGCGCGTACAGGCCCGCCTCGCGCGGCACGAGGAGTCCGGCGGCACCCTGATGCTGGAGGGCGAGCTCGCCCCCGGAGCGCCGGCCGGCATCAAGGCGCTGCGCGTCGAGAACTGGCACACCAAGGAGGCGTACGACCTTCCGGTCGTCTGCTCGGGGCGCACTTTCACGGCCGAGCTGCGCCTGGAACACCTCGCGGGCACCGGGACCGACGGCTCCGGCGCCCCCCGCAAGGCCGACCCGTGGGGCGTCGGCCTCGTGCGCGAGGGCGACGAGGGCGACGAGTGGTCGGCCCTCGCCGTGCGCCCCGACATCCCGGCCGGCCGCCACCCGCTCGGCGCCGGGCGCGAACTGCTCGTCCTCGCCAACGCGTCCGGCAACGTCGAGCTGCGCAACCAGACCGTGCGCCCGCTCGTCGACGAACTGACCTGGCAGGACGACGGGCGGCTCACCGTCCGCGGCAGCTTCCCCGACGAGTCCGCCGCGCGGTGGGAACTGGTGCTCCAGCACAGCGGCCACGACGAGGAGGCCGTCCTTCCGGTCGAGACGGACGGCAGCCGCTTCAGCGCGGCCCTGTGCCCGGACGCGGTCGACGGCCCCGCCGGGGTCCTGCCGCTCGCCGAGGGCCGCTGGTACCTCGCCCTGCGCGAGCCCGGCGAGAGCGACCCCGACCTGTACCGCCAGGTCCATGTCGCGCCCGCCCGGCACGAGAGCCTGCCCCTCGTACGGGCCCTGGGCGGCCGTGACTTCACCGTCGGGCGCCGCCACTACGACCGCCTCGTCATCGAGTCGGGATCCGCCCTCGCCGTCACGGAGCGGGGCGGCGCCCAGCAGGGCGCCCTGCGCACCCGCTACGCGTCCCTGCGCGTCGAGCCCCGCACCGACACCGTCCTCTACTCCAGCTTCGACGGCCGGCAGTACTCGGACTCGCCGCGCGCCGTGCACGAGGAACTCGTCGCCCGCGGCGCCCCCCTCGAACACCTGTGGGTCGTCCGCGACCAGCAGGTCACGGTGCCCGCCACCTGCCGGCTCGTGGCCCTGTGGAGCACCGAGTGGTACGAGGCCCTGGCCCGCAGCCGCTACGTCGTCACCAACACCCAGCTGCCCGACTGGTTCGAGCGCGCCGAGGACCAGTACGTCGTACAGACCTGGCACGGCACCCCGCTCAAGCGCATCGGCCGGGACCTCGCGGACAGCCCGTCCGGCGACCCGCGCTACATCGCCTCGCTGCCCGACCGGGCCGCCCAGTGGAACCTGCTCGTCTCCCCCAACCGCTTCTCCACCCCCGTCCTGCGCGGCGCCTTCGGCTACCAGGGCGAGGTACTGGAGTCCGGCTACCCGCGCAACGACCTGCTCCACGCGGCCGACCGCGCCAAGGTCGCCGCCGCGGTCCGCGAACGCCTCGGCATCCCCGAGGACCGCAAAGTCGTCCTCTACGCCCCCACATGGCGCGAGAACCAGCCCCGCAAGGGCGGCCGTTACGGACTCGACCTGCGCCTCGACCTGGCGGCCGCCGAACGCGCCCTCGGCGACGACCACGTCCTCCTCGTGCGCCGCCACTACCTGGTCGGCGGCACCGTCCCCGGCACCACGTCCGGCTTCGTGCGCGACGTCACCCGCCACCCGGACGTCGGCGAACTCCTCCTGATCAGCGACGTGCTGGTCACCGACTACTCGTCGCTGATGTTCGACTTCGCCCACACCGGGCGGCCGATGCTCTTCCACACCTACGACCTCGACCACTACCGGGACACCCTCAGAGGCTTCTACTTCGACTTCGCCGCCCAGGCGCCCGGGCCCCTGCTCACCACCGGCGAGGAGGTCGTGGCCGCGCTGCGCGACCCGGCCGCCGCCACCGCCGGGCACGAGGACGCCTACCGCCGGTTCCGCGAGGTGTTCTGCGACCTGGACGACGGGCGTGCCGCCGCCCACGTCGCCGACGCCATGCTCCCGGGAGGCCGCCGATGAGCACCCCCGAAGTGCGCGACATGAGCTGCGTCATCGTCTGCGGGGACGACGCCGAGGCCCTGCGTGCCACCGTCGGCTCCGTCCTCGGCCAGACCCTGGCCGGCACCGAGGCCGTCCTCGTCGCCACGGGCGCGAACGAGACGGCTGCCTCGCTCGCGGCCGGTGACCCGCAGCGGATCCGCCTGGTCCACGCCGGGACCGGCAGCCATGGGGACCTTCTGCGCGACCTGGGCCTCGCCGCCGCCCGCGGCCGGTACGTCATGGTCGCCGCGCCGGGGGAACGCCTCGAACGGCACGCCTGCCGCAACCTCTTGGAGGCGGCCCTCCGTACGGACGCCGACCTGGTCGCGGGGCGCTGGGAGAAGGGCCCCGGCCGGTACAAGGACCTGTACGCGAGGTCCCGGGTGACCGAGGACCTGGCCGACGCGCCGGAACTCGTCGCCAGCGACGCCCTGGCCGCCGGGTTCTGCGTGCGGCGCGCCGCGCTCGGGACGCTGTCCGACACGGGGGAGGCCCTGTTCGGCGTACGGGCCGCGCTCGCCGCCCGGCGTATCGCGCTCGTCCCGAACCTGATCGTCACCGGGCGTGCCCCGGCCGCGCCGGTCAGGGATCTGCCGCGCGCGGCACGCGTCCAGCGCGCCACCGTGGAACTCCTGCGCCACGACGACACCCTGCGCGCGGCCCGCGAGAAGACCTTCCTCACCGACCACGTCGTGCCCTGCGTCCGCGCGTTCCTGCCGCTCGGCCCCGACGGCCGGCGCGAGGCGGCGGCCACCCTCGCCGAGAGCCTGCGCGGCCTCGTCACCCCCGAGGCGCTGCGCACGCTGCCGCCCGTCGAGCGGGTCGGCGTGCGGCTCCTCGCGGACGGCGACGCGGACGGCGTACGGGCCGCGGCCTACGCCCTCGCCAGGCCCGGCACCGTCGTCTCCCCGCTCGTCAGGACGGGCGACGGACGGGTGCGCTGGAGCGCGGAGCACGCAGGCGACGACACCTTCGACGTCACCGAACTCGGCCACCAGTACGGGCAGTTCACCGACCTGAAGCTCCTGAACCAGGTCACCCACTGCCTCCGCGAGGGCGCGGTGCTCGCCGTCGGGGGCCGGGTCGTCGTACCGCTCGGCCTCCTCGACCACGGGCCCGTCCTCGCCGCCCGCCTCGACCTCACGGTCCGTGGCGGCGGGGCGCGCCTGTACTCCGTGCCGGTCGGCGACCTGCGCAAGGAGGACGGGGGGATCGTGTGGCGGGCCGAGGTGCCGCTCACCGGCGCCCTGCGACCGCGCGGCATCGGTGACCGCGTGTGGGACCCGCGTCTCGTCCTGACGGTGGACGGCGTCCCCGTCACCACCGAGCTGCTCGCCGACAAGGCCACCGTCCCCGCCGGCGCCACCGCGCTCCCGGCCCGCCCCCGCCTGACCCGCCTCACCGCCGACACCTGGCAGCCCTACGTCACCGCCGGGCACCACCTCGCGGTCTGCCTGCTGCCCCGCCGCCGCCCGGCCCGCGCCGCGCACGCCCTCCTGCACTACGTCACCCACTTCCGCCCCGCCCGCGAGCTGAAGCCCGTACTGCGCGCCCTCGGCAAGAAGCGCGAGGCGCTGCACAGCAAGCGCGTCAAGACCCGCGTGTACCGGCGCATCCTGACCCGGCTGCCCGTCAGCCGGGGCCTCGTCGTCTTCGAGAGCCACATGGGCAAGTCCTACGGCGACAGCCCGCGCGCGGTCCACGAGGAACTCCTGGCCCGCGGCGCCCGGCCGCGCTGCGTCTGGTCGTACGCCACCTCGCCCGCCGGGTTCCCGGCCGGCGCGCGGCTCGTGCGCCGCTGGTCCTGGCGCTATCTGTGGGCCCTCGCCCGCGCCGAGTGGTGGGTCGACAACCAGGGCTTCCCGCACGCCCTCGACAAGCCGCGGCACACCAGGTACCTGCAGACCTGGCACGGATCCGCGTACAAGCGCATGGGGTTCGACGAGCCGCGGCACGCGACGCAGAACGCGCCGCAGCGGGACGCGCTCGCGCGTGCGGTCGGCCGGTTCGACCACTTCATGGTCCGCTCCGAACACGATGTGCGGACCCTCGCCCGCGCCTACCGCATCCCCGAGGAGAAGCTGCTGCGGGCCGGCTACCCGCGCAACGACCGTCTCGTGGCGGCCCGCGCGCGCGACGAGCGCGAGGGCCGCTTCCCGCGCCCGGCGCCCGCCACGGAACTAGGCATCCCGGACCACCGCACGGTCGTCCTGTACGCCCCCACGTTCCGCGGCCTCCCCAAGGACGGCCGGACCGTCGAACTGCCGCTGGACGTACGGGAGTTCGCCGAGCGCTTCGGTGACACGCACGTCCTCCTCGTACGCGCCCACTACATGGAGGCGGCGAGCCTGCCCGCCACCCCGCCCGGCACCGTCATCGACGTCTCCGGACATCACGACGTGCAGGAACTCCTCGTCCTCGCCGACGTGTTGATCACCGACTACTCGTCGATCATGTTCGACTACGCGCTCCTCGACCGGCCCCTCGTCCACTTCGCGCCCGACCTCGACGCGTACGCCGCCGAGCGGGGCGCCTACTTCGACCTGCGCGCCCGCGCCGCCGGACCCGTCGCCGAGACGCAGGAGGAACTGCTGCGCACCCTCGACGGGCTGAAGGAGGCCGACGGCGAATGGCAGGCCGCGCGCCGCGCCTTCGCCGCCGAGTTCGGCACCTACGACGACGGCGGAGCCGCCCGCGCGGCCGCCGACCTGATCCTCGGCGTGAAGGAGCCCCGGGCATGACCGTCACCTCAGTACGCACCGGCCGCGACCTCTTCCTCCTCGCCAACACCGTCGACGAGCTGGGCGGCGTCACCGCCTGGACGCACCAGATGGCGCGCCTCTTCCAGGCCGCGGGCCACCGCGTCCACGTCATCGGCGTCCACGAGGCCGAGCTCAAACTCACCCTGCCCGCCGACCTCGGCTACGACGTCACCAGCCTCTACCCCGCCCACCCCCCGACCCCCCGCCCAATCCGCGGCCTCGCCCGCCTCAACCCCGTCGCCCACCACCGCGAGACCCTGCGCCTCGCCGGCCGGGCCCGCGCCGTCGCCCGCCTCACGGAGATCTTCCGCACGGCCCGCCCCGGCGCCGTCGCCGTCGTCACCCAGGTGTGGCCCATGGAGTGGGTGCGCGAGGCCGACACCTCGGGCCTGCGGATCATCGGCATGAGCCACGAGTCGTACGCCTACACGAAGGCCTGCCACCGCTACCGCTCCGTCCGGCGCAACTACCCCTCCGTCGACCGCTGGCTCGCCCTCACCCAGGAGGACGCCGACGACTGGATCGCCGACGGCATGCACAACGTCGGGGCGATGCCCAACGCCCTCGCCCACCTCCCCGAAGTGCCCTCGCCGCGCACCGCGAAGGTCGTGTGCAGCATCGGCCGCCTGGCCGACCAGAAGGGCATCGACATGCTCGTCGACACCTGGGCCCGGGTCGCCCCGCACCGGCCCGGCTGGACCCTGCGGATCTACGGCGCCGGAGCCGACGAACCGGACCTGCGCGCCCAGTGCACGCGGCTCGGGCTCAACGCCTCCGTACGGTGGATGGGCCCCACGGACGACGTGCCGGGCGCGCTCGCCGGCAGCGCCGTCTTCGTCCAGTCGTCGCGCGGCGAGGGCTTCCCGCTCGCCCTGATGGAGGCCATGGCGAGCGCCGTGCCGTGCGCGGCCTTCGACTGCGCGCCCGGCGTACGGGAGATCGTGCGCGACGGCGAGGACGGGCTCCTCGCGCCCCCCGGCGACATCTCGGCGCTCGCCGACCGCCTGCTGCGCCTCACCGGCAACCCGCGCATGCGGGACGCCATAGGAGAGCGGGCCAGGGTCAATGTGCAGCGCTTCTCGGAGGAGCGGGTCCTGGAGCGCTGGGAGGAGCTGTTCGCCCTGCTGGAGAGGTGAGGGGGGCTTGGGCTCTGCCCGCCTCAGGCGCGCGGGCCCACCTGCTCCACCGCCAGGACCGGCTGCCGCTCCCGCAGCGGCACCACCGGCACGGACCGCGGCTCCTCGCCCAGCACGATGTGCCGCACGACCCGCTCGGCCGCCCGCCCGTCGTCGTACGGGCAGAACCGCTCGCGGAACGCGGCCCGCAGCTGCGCCGAGCGTGAGCCGCACCAGTGGCCCGTGGCGAAGATGTCGATCAGCTCGTCCTCGCTGCGCGCGACCGCGCCGGGCGGGGAGGCCCGCACGTCGAAGTACGTGCCGCGCGCCGCCTCGTACGCCTCCCAGTCGCCGGCGTGGATCACGATGGGCCGGTCCAGGTTGGCGTAGTCGAACATCAGGGACGAGTAGTCGGTGACGAGCGCGTCCGCCGCCAGGCACAGCGTCTCGACGCTCGGGTGGTCCGACACGTCGATGAGACGGGCGCCGCCGCTCGCGAGCGGCAGGCGGGCGCGCGTCAGGACGACGAAGTCCGGGCGCAGCTGGCGCAGCACCCGCTCCAGGTCGAGACAGGACCGCTGGGTGCGGCGGTAGTCACGGTGGGTGGGCGCGTACAGGATCGCCCGAGCGCCCTTCGGGATGCCGAGGGAGTCGCGGATCCGGGCCACGTCCCGCGAAGTCGCCCGGTGGAAGGCGTCGTTGCGCGGACACCCGTACTCCAGGGTCGTGTACGAGGACGGGAAGGCCCGCTCCCAGACGAGGGTGGAGTGCCGGTTGGCGGACAGGACGTAGTCCCAGGTGTCGACGTCGCGCAGCAGCCGGCCGAAGTCCTGGCCGCGGGCCGCCGCCGGGTGCTCCTGGAGGTCGAGGCCCGTCTTCTTCAGGGGCGTGCCGTGCCGGGTCTGGATCACGACCTGGCCGGGGCGCTTGACGAGGCGGTGGTCGAGAGCGGTGTTGCTGACGAGGTACTTGGAGCGGGCAAGCGCCGTCCAGTAGGCGGCGGTGCCGGGGCACAGCGCCTCGGTGCCGGGCGGCAGGATGGGGTGGTGCTCGGGGCGCGCGATCCACGCGGTGCCGATATGCGGCGCGTGCGTGCGGAACGCGGCTTCCAGGGCTCCCGGGTCACAGCCGTGGCCGCGCCCGCCGTGGCTGGAGAACACGGCCCGGTCCGCGCGCAGCGGGAGCCGCAGCTGCACGCGGTAGTGCGCCTGGAGGGCGGCATCCCCGAGCGCCCGCCGCAGCCGTCGCGCGAACCCCCGCACCCGCCGCGTCACCCGCATCGCGGCGGCCAGCGTGCGGTACGTGCGGTGCGCGCCGAGCCGCACCAGGCCGTGCCGGAGCCGGTCCCGGGCCGCGACCGGCGCGCCGGGCACGCGGTGGCGCCGGTAGTGCGCGCGGGCCCTGCGCAGGAACGCGGCCCTGCTGTCGCGCGGCAGCCGGTCGGGCCGGGTGAACACGGTGACGAGGTGCTCGACCATCTTCCGGAACACCAACGGCCGCCAGGCCTCGGAGAGTTCGGGGTGCTCGTCCAGGAACGCGAAGACCCGGTCGTACTGGTCGAAGATGTCGAAGTGGTCGCGGGACGTGGTGCCCAGGATGTTGCCCCGGCGGCGCTGGCGGTAGTGCAGGCAGACCCGGTCGAGGGTGGCGATCGTGCGCGCCGACATCAGGACCGGGTACGTCCAGGGGGTGTCCTCGTAGTAGCCGGGCGGGAAGGCGAAGCCCTGCTCCTCGACGAAGGCGCGCCGGTACGCCTTGTTCGACACGATCATGAGGAGTTGGAGGAGCTCCGGCCGCTCGGTGAGCGTGAACGGCGCCGGGCCGTCCTGCGTGAGGCGGTCCGCGTACTGGTTGCGCACGGCCTCGCCCGTCCAGTACGTGCGGGCGTAGTCGTAGACCAGGACGTCGGGGCCGCCCGTCTCGTCGATGCGCCGGGCGATCGCCTGGAGGGCGCCCGGGGTCAGGGTGTCGTCGCTGTCGAGGAAGAGGACGTAGTCGCCGGTGGCGTGTTCGAGGCCGGCGTTGCGGGCGCGGCCGAGTCCCACGTTCTCCGCGAGGCGCACCGGCCGCACCCGTTTGTCGCGTGCCGCGAACTCCTCGACGATCGCACCGCTCGCGTCCGGCGAGCAGTCGTCGACCGCGATCACCTCGAGGTCGGAGCACGACTGCTCCAGGACGGATTCGAGGCACGCGTGCAGATAGGCCTGCACCTTGTACACGGGGACGATGACACTGAAGCGGGGCAAGACGCATCCATGGGTCGGCACGGGCATACTGCCCGGCAACGGCCGATGGAGTGATCCGGTTACGCCGAATGTGGCATACGGGGGACCCTGCCCACCGAAGAGGGGCGAACCGTGACCGGTCCGCCCCTCAATTCGCCTGAGACAGCGGCTACTTCACCGCTCCTGCCATCACTCCGGACACGAACTGCCGCTGGAACGCGAAGAACACGGCCAGCGGGATCACCATCGAGATGAACGCGCCCGGCGCCAGGATCTCGATGTTGCCGCTGAACTGCCGTACCTGCTGCTGCAACGCGACCGTGAGCGGCTGCGAGCCCGAGTCCGAGAAGATCAGCGCGACCAGCATGTCGTTCCACACCCACAGGAACTGGAAGATGCCGAGCGACGCGATGGCCGGCCCGCCGAGCGGCAGCACCACCGTGGCGAAGAGCCGCGCCTCTCCCGCGCCGTCGAGCCGTGCCGCCTCCAGGAGTTCACGGGGGATCTCCGCGAAGAAGTTACGCAGCAGGAAGATCGCGAAGGGCAGCCCGAAGCCGACGTGGAACAGGACGACGCCGATGATGCTGCCGAAGATGCCGATCTTCCCGAAGAGTTCGGACAGCGGGATCAGCGCCACCTGCACCGGCACCACGAGCAGCCCGACGACCGCCATGAACCAGCCGTCGCGCCCCTTGAAGTCCATACAGGCGAAGGCGTATCCGGCCATCGACCCGATGATCACGACGAGCAGGGTCGCCGGGACCGTGATCCAGATCGTGTTGAACAGGGCGTGGGTGATCTCGTCCTTCTCCAGGAGCGCCTGGTAGCTCTTCGTCGTCAGCTGGGCCGGGGCGGTGAACACCTTCCACCAGCCCGACGCGGCGATGTCGGTGGGATCGCGGAACGAGGAGACCAGCAGGCCCAGCGTCGGCACCAGCCAGAACAGGCCCACCACCAGCAGGAAGACGCGCAGCGCCCCGCCCGCCGCGCCGCTCGCGAACCGGGCGGCGAGCGAACGCTTGGCGCGCACGGACGTGTCGAGTGCGGTCACCGCTGACGCTCCTTCCGCAGCCGGCGGATGTTGACCCACATCACCGGGAGGACGAGCAGCAGGAGCAGCACGCCGATCGCGCTGCCCGCGCCGAAGTTCCCCTGGCCGCCGAACGCGGACAGGAACAGCTGGAGCGCCAGGACGTTGGCGTCGTCCTGGGACGGCTGCGGGGCGATGATGTAGATCAGGTCGAAGATCTTCATCACGTTGATCATCAGCGTGACCAGGACGACCGTGAGGACCGGGGCGAGCAGCGGCACCGTGACCTTGCGGAACACCTGCCACTCGTTCGCTCCGTCGACCCGGGCCGCCTCCAGGAGGTTACGGTCGATGCCCGCGAGCCCGGCGGCGATGAGCACCATCGCGAACCCCGCCCACATCCACGCGTACGCGCCGATGACCGACGGTGTCACCAGGGCCGGGCCGAGCCAGTCGACGCCGTTGTAGGCCGTCGCGAAGTTCGAGCCGGGCAGGCGGAGTCGGGCCCCCTCTGCCGCCTTGGGCAGGGTGAAGGTGCCGTCGGCGCCGCTGGTGGCGGACGCGACGACCTTGCCGCCCCGCACCGCCTCCACCTTGACGCCCTTCAGCGCCTTCTCGCCCGCGTCGACGGCGCCCTTCCGGCCGCCCCCGCCGAGCTTGAAGTCCAGCCAGACGGTGCCGGTGATCTCGTTCCCCTTGATGGCGGCCGGCCTGGCGCTCTCCGGGCTGCTCGGCAGCTTGTTCGGCGCGATGCCGACCAGCGGCAGGAGTACCGGGGTGCCTGCCTGTGCGCTTTGTCCGGTCGTGAACGCGCCGCCGCCCGACGGTTTGAGGTCACCGCCGAGCGCGGGGCGCGCCTTCGGATAGACGGAGGCGTCGGTGAAGGTGTCGTGCACCGACGTGACGATCGCGTTCGCCGCACCCTGGTTCGGGTCCTGCTCGTACACCAGGCGGAAGATGATGCCCGCCGCCAGCATCGAGATCGCCATCGGCATGAAGACGATCAGCTTGAACGCCGTGCCCCAGCGCACCCGTTCGGTCAGCACGGCGAAGATCAGACCGAGGCCCGTGCACAGGGCCGGCGCCACGGCCACCCAGATCGCCGTGTTCCTGACCGCGATCAGCGTCTGGTGGTCGCGGAAGATGTCGGCGTAGTTGCCGAGGCCGACGAAGTCCGAGCCGCCGGCGTCGTAGAGGCTGCGCCAGACCGAGTACCCGATCGGGTAGACCACGAGCGCGCCGAGCAGGACGATCGCGGGCAGCAGAAACAGCGCCGCCACCCACGGCCGGGTCCCGATCACGCTCTTGCGCGGTGTCACGGACGGCGCCGACGGCACTGCGCCGGCGCCCCCCGCCGCCGCCTTCGCCACGGAGGACGGCATGGCGCGCCGTCAGCCCTTCCCGTACGCCTTGGCGGCGTCGGCCTCCAGGCGGCTCTGGGTGCCCGCGACGTCCTTCGGGTTCCGCAGGAAGTCCTGGAGCCCCTTCCACTCGCCGACGCCCTGCGTGCCGCCGAACGCCGCCGGCGCCTGGTCGGACATGTCGAAGCGGAAGTCGTCGCCCGCCGCGAGCAGCGCCTTCGCGATGTCCCGGGTCACGCCGTCCTTGTACTTCGCGGTGTCCATCTCCTTGTTCGGGGAGATGAAGCCGCCCTGCGCCGCCCAGATCTCGGCCGCGTCGGTCGAGGCGAGGAACGTGAGGAGCGCCTGGGCGCCCTTGCCGCCCTTGAGCGCCACGGCCACGTCGCCGCCGCTGACCACGGGGGCCTTGGCGCCGACCGCCGGGAACGGGAACACCTTGGCGTCCGTGCCGACCTTGGCCTTCGTGTCCGCGTTGATGTTGGCGGTCACGAAGTCGCCCTCGTAGACCATGGCCGCGGGGCTGCCACCGTTGAACGTCTGGGTGACGGACTTCGGGAACTCCGTCTGGAGGGCGCCCTTGCGGCCGCCGTCGATCAGACCGTCCTTGCCCCACAGCTTGCCGAGCGTGGTCAGCGCCTCCTTGACGGAGGGGTCCGTCCACTTGATCTTGTGGGCGGCCAGCTGGTCGTACTTCTCCGGGCCCGCCTGGGAGAGATAGACGTTCTCGAACCAGTCGGTGAGCGTCCAGCCGTCCGCGCCGCCGATCGAGACGGGCGGCGAGCCCGCGTCCGACAGGGTCTGCGCCGTGGACAGGAACTCGTCCCACGTCTTGGGGGTCTTGGTGATCCCGGCCGCGTCGAACGCCGCCGTGTTGTACCAGACCAGGGACTTGTTGGCGGCCTTCACATAGGCGCCGTACTGCTTGCCCTTGTACGCCCCGAGGCCCTTCCAGCCGGCCGAGAAGTTCTTGTCGACCTGGGCCTGCGCCTCGCTGCCGAGCGGCTTGATCCAGCCCTTGTCCGCGAACTGGTGCAGCACACCGACCTGCGGCAGGAACGCCACGTCCGGCGGCTTGCCGCCCTCGATCTTCGTACTGAGGAACGTGGCGGTGTTGTTGCCCGTCGGCACGAAGTTGACCTTGGCGCCGGTGCGCTTCTCGAACTCGGCGAGGACCTTGGTGAAGTTGTCCTGCTCCGGGCCCGTCCAGACGGCCGCGACCTCAAGGGTCTGGCCGGTGAGCTTGGGGAGCTTGACGGAGGCGCTGCCGCTTCCGCCGGTGCCGCCCTTGTCCTTGTTCCCGCTGCCGCCGCTCCCGCCGCCACACGCGGTCAGTGTCAGCGCGAGGGCACCCGCGGTCAGCGCCGCCGCCACCCCTGCTCGTCTGCCTGTACGAATGCTGCGCATAGCTGCCCCGTTCTCGTCCCGAACGCCGAACGTACGTAACTTCCGTCACCGCGCTGTCCGTTGGCGTCTGGTCTACGCCCGCCCCGCAGGGCAGGCAAGGGCGCCTGCGGCATCAGACCCTTGATCGTGACGGGGTCGTGATCTCGGCCT
The DNA here is from genome assembly GCF_004005495.1 of Streptomyces antnestii. Classification (GTDB taxonomy): domain Bacteria; phylum Actinomycetota; class Actinomycetes; order Streptomycetales; family Streptomycetaceae; genus Streptomyces; species Streptomyces antnestii. The sequence continues at coordinate 331,641 of NZ_RZYA01000006.1, read as the reverse complement.
GGAACATGGGGAGTTGGGGAGTTGGGGAATTCGGGGCCAGGGGCTGGGGGATCACGCGTCCCGCGCTCTGTCGCACGCGGGGACGCGGGGTCACAGCAGGGACGGCACCTCGCGCGCCGACACGGACCGGGCGGCCCGCTCCAACGCGCTGGCCAGCAGGGCGAGATCGGTCGGCCCGTTCCCCAACTCCCTTACGGGGCGGCGGGTCGGCGGGTCGCCCATCCGCGTCCAGTCGAGCGGCACCACCGTGGGCCGCTGCGTGGCCGTACGGGGGATGCGGCCCGTGACCCGGCCCGTCTGGAAGGCCAGCTCGCGGCCGTCCGCGCCGGAGAGCCGGCCGCGCCCGGGTGCCGGTTCCTCGGGGCCGGCCGACGGGGCGTCGAGCACGACCCGCAGCGCCACGCCCCACGCGGGCTCCGAGCCGGACGCGCGGGCCGCGACCAGGTGCACCCCGAGCCGCTCGCCCTCCCGGACGACGGCTTCGAGGGCCCGCACGACCGAGCCCGCGGCGGGCCGCCCCGGCGAACCGAGAGGCGGCGAGAGCAGCGCGTCCAGGTCGTCCACCAGGACCACGAGCCGGGGCAGGGGCGGCGCGGCGTCCGTCTCCTTGCGGGCGGCCCCGGGCCGCAGCCGCATCGTGGAGCTGGGCGGGGTGTCCAGGTCCCCGGCACCCTGGTCGGAGGGGCGGACCGGCGCCGGGCGCTGGGCGACGAGCCGGCCCGACACCTCGCGCTGGGTGTGCCACTCGGCGAAGTGCTGCCGCCCGAGCAGCTCGGCGCGGCGCTTCAGCTCGGCGGCCAGCGACTGCGCGAACTCCCGCATGCGCACCGGGTCGTTGGCGGTCAGATGGGTGGTGACATGCGGCAGGTCCGTGCAGACGCGCAGCCCGTCACCCCGGTCGGATCCGCCGGTGCCGTCCCTGCCGTCGATCAGGACGAGCCCGAGCCGGTCGGGCCGCTCGGCCGCCGCGAGCGACGCGGCGGTCGAACGCAGCAACTCCGTACGGCCACTGCCCGCCGGGCCCTCGATCACGAGATGGGGGCCCTCGGCGGCCAGGTCCACGACGACCGGGCCGCGCGGCCCGGCGCCCAGCACGGCCCAGGCGCGCCCGCCCAGCGCCTCGGTGTCGTCCCCGGCGGCGGCCCAGCGGGCCATCAGGGACGCGGGCGTGGCCCTCGCCAGCCCCAACTCGTCGAGAAGTCTTGCCGTTTGGGGGAGGGGGGCGGACACGCGGGGATGCGGTTCGGCGGGGCCGGTGTCCGTGCGCAGCGGGGCGAGCGCCCGCGCGAAGCGCTCCGCCCAGGCCGCCGACACCGCGTCGATCGCGGCGACCGTGCCATGTCCGACGACCTGTCCGTGGGACGTCCGCATCAGCCGCAGCGCCGTCGCCACGTCGCCGCTGAGCAGCGCGACGGCGCCGCACGCCTTGAACGCGGGCGACACGGCACACGCCATCTCGTACGTCTGCGTGACCGGTGACGCGGGCGAGGACGCGGGGGCCTCGGCGAGACAGATGACATGGATCCCGGCCCGGCCCCCTTCCGTGGCGAGCCGCACGGTGGCCTCACGCAGCCCGGCGGCCCCCGGGTCCCCGTCGACGACGAGAACGGTCAGCGGGCCGCTCCAGCGGTGCGGGGTTTCCGGGGTTCCCGAGACCCCGGGCGCCCAGGCGTCACGGGGGGCGGGCGCCGAGCCATCGGTCCAGGGGGCGGAGGCTGAGTGGCCGGTCCCGGGAGTGGAGGCCGAGCGGCCGGTCGCCGAGGCGGGGTGCCCGGCGGAATGCTCCGCCGCACGCCCGTTCCGGTCCGCCGCGTACTCGTCGTACTCGTCCCGGTCCGCCGCGAACCGCGGGTCACGGTGGCTGTCCGGCCCCGGCCCGCCGGCCATCCGGGGGTCACGGTGGCTGTCCGGCCCGGTCCCGTCGGCCGCGAACCGCGGTGCGCTGTAGCCTTCCGGCCCCGGTCCACCGGCCACTCGGGGGTCACGGTGGCTGTCCGTCCCCGGTCCGCCGGCCACCCGCGGGTCACGGTGGCCGTCCAGCCCCGGCCCGCCGGCCGCGAACCGCGGGTCACCGTGGCCGTCCGGCCCCCGTCCGCCCGTCGCGCCCTCCACTCCTCCGCCGAGGCCGCCCCGCGAGGCGCCCTCGTGCCCGTACGGCCCCGCCGCGGGCATGCCGCCGCCACGCTCCCCGGCGTCGGCGGCCTCACCCGAACGGGACCTCGGCACCGTCGGCCCCGAGCGCTGTGCGCCCAAACCGGCCCCGGCCCCGGCCCCCGGCTGACCCGCCGCGCGGCCGGCCGCCGTCCCCGGGCCGCCCGGGCGGCGCGCCTCGTCCGCGATGTGGTCGTCCAGACGGCGCAGAAGCTCACCCGTACGGGCGAGGGCCTGCTCGCGGTCGTACGCCAGCAGGAGGCGGCAGTCCTGGCCGTGCGTGGGACGCAGATGGGGGAGCCAGCCGAGCCAGGACCAGTCCGCCGCGCGGTCCTGGACCGTGCGCGACCGGTCCGTGCTGACCAGCACGATCTCCAGCACGTCCGGCGAGTGCAGCGCCGCGAGCTGCGCGACGACGGAACGGGCCACGCCCGAGAGCCGCGCCCGCGGCCCCGCGAGCCCCAGCGCGCCGGCCTCCCGCAGCCCCACCGTCACGGGGACGCCGGGCAGCAGCCCCGTACGGTCCGGCGACGTCCGGTCGTCCGTGCCGAGCCGCACCGCAAGGGCTTCCGAGTGCCCGGGCCCGCGCTCCCAGAGCCGGAAACCAGGGCCGAGCGCGGTGAGCAGCAGCGCGGCCGGGTCGGGCCACGCGTCACGGGAGCCCGCGGGGGCGGCGGCGAAGGCCTCGCGCCCGTGCGGATCCGGCTCGCCGTGGTACCCGTCCGCCCGGTCCGCCCCGTCCGTGTCGTACGGGGAGTCGTACGGGGACACGTCGTCGTCGCCCGCGCGTCCGCCCGCCAGGCGCCGGGCCCAGGCGCCGAGCCCGCCGCGTCTGCGCTGCTCACGCGGCACGGGCGTGCCGCGCGCGGGGGTGACGGGGGTCGTGCCGGGGGAGCTCTCGACGGCGGGCGCGCCGCCCTGCAGGGGGACCACGGGGCCGGGTCCGGCGGCCATCGCGCCCGGGCCGTACGCGTGCCGGGTCTCGCCCGCGAGCGGGGGCCGCGCGGCGTGGCCTTCGGAGGCGTCCACGTCGGGGGCCGTCACGCGCACGTGGCCCTCGCCGTCCGGCGCCGTCCGCAGCGCCGTGCCGGGGGAGCCGGTCGCCCCCGCGGGGGCAAGCCGCAGCGTGGACTCGCCGAGCCGCAGCAGGGCGCCGGGGGCGAGCCGGGCGGGGCGGTCGCCGACGGGGCCGCCGTCCACCGTCGTCCCGTTCGTGGAGCCCAGGTCCGTGACCGTCACCCGGCCGTCCGTGTCGAGCGTCACGGCGCAGTGCATCCGCGACACGTCGGGGTCGTCGAGCGCGATGTCCGCGTCGGCCGAACGGCCCACCCGGATCTCGCCGCCGTGCAGCAGATGCACACCGCCCGCGTCGGGCCCCGCCACCACATGGAGCTGCGCCTCGGCGCTCTCCAGCTCGGGGCCGGGCTCGGCCGGGACACCCAGGGACAGCACGGTCCCGTCGATCAGGGGAGGCTCGCCCAGCGTGCAGCGCTGTCCGTCGAGCCTCTCGGGTCCCGCGTACAGGATCGCGGTCCCCTCACCGCCCGCGACGGCCGCCACCAGGCCGGGGGCCACCGCGGCGAGCGCGGTGCCCGCCGGGGCGGTGACCAGCACGTCGCGCGACGCCGCGCGGCCCTGCGGGTCGGGGCGCGTCCCCAGGGGGTCTACGACGGTCAGCCGGATCTGCATCGCGTCAGCGGTCCCTTCTGCGCGGGCGCCCGGGAAGGGGCTGCCCCGCGGTTCCCCCACCGCAGATCCCCCACCGCACAACGGGCACGTAGGCCAGTACGAGAGGCATCCTCGCACTTGCCACGGACAACACGCCCGGCGGCCACCCGTAAGTGATCTTGATTGGTCGGCTCTGCCCGCAAAAGTGCCTGCATGGTGCCGGTTGGGACCGCTCGGACCCGCGCCGTCGGCAACCAACAGCCCGGCTCGGGCGTCTTTCCGTCGAACGCCCCTCCGTCGGCCGACGTCTCAGAAGATCAACAGACTGTGGGCAGTTCGACGGCACTACAGTGGGTCGGAACACCCGCGGCCCGACAGGCCCGGGACCAGTGGCAGGGCGGGACCGGACCGGTCCCGGGCAGAGCCAAGCAGTACGCCAGTTCGCAGCAAGCAGGGAGCGCATGACGTGCGGCCGGTAGGGAGCAAGTACCTGCTCGAGGAGCCGCTCGGACGCGGCGCCACGGGCACCGTCTGGCGTGCTCGCCAGCGAGAGACCGCGGGCGCCGAGGCGGCCGTCGCCGGCCAGCCCGGCGAGACCGTGGCGATCAAGGTCCTCAAGGAGGAGCTCGCCAACGACGCGGATGTGGTGATGCGCTTCCTGCGCGAGCGCTCCGTGCTGCTCCGCCTGACGCATCCGAACATCGTGCGCACCCGCGACCTGGTCGTGGAGGGCGAGCTCCTCGCCCTCGTCATGGACCTGGTCGACGGCCCCGACCTGCACCGCTACCTCCGGGAGAACGGCCCCTTCTCCCCGATGGCCGCGGCGCTGCTGACCGCGCAGGTCGCGGACGCGCTCGCCGCGAGCCACGCCGACGGCGTCGTGCACCGCGACCTCAAGCCGGCCAACGTCCTGCTCAAGCAGGACGGCGGCGAGATGCACCCGATGCTCACCGACTTCGGCATCGCCCGCCTGGCCGACTCCCCGGGCCTGACCCGCACGCAGGAATTCGTCGGCACGCCCGCGTACGTCGCGCCCGAGTCCGCCGAGGGCCGCCCGCAGACGAGCGCGGTCGACATCTACGGCGCCGGAATCCTGCTGTACGAGCTGGTCACCGGCCGGCCCCCGTTCTCCGGCGGCTCCGCCCTGGAGGTCCTGCACCAGCACCTGAGCGCCGAACCGCGCCGCCCGTCCACCGTGCCCGACCCCCTGTGGACGGTCATCGAGCGCTGCCTGCGCAAGAACCCCGACGAGCGGCCCAGTGCCGAGAACCTCGCCCGTGCGCTGCGCACCGTCGCCGAGGGCGTCGGCGTGCACGCGAACTCCGCGCAGATCGCCGCGGCCGAGGCCGTCGGCGCGCTCCTCATGCCGGACCTTGCGCCCGCCCAGGTGCCGGGCAACCCCGGCGCGGCCGACCCCACCCAGGTCCTGCCGAGCACCGCCGGGGACTCGGCCTCGTACGACCCGAACGCGGCGACGAGCGTCATGCAGTCCACCGGTGCCGGCGGGGGCGGGGGCGCGGGCGCGGCCGACCCGACGGCCGTCATGCCGCCCGTGCCGCAGCACCAGCCGGGCGCGAACCCGGACGACCCGCACCCCTGGCAGAACCAGCTGCGGGCGGCCCGCGACCGCAACGAGCAGACGCAGGTCCAGTACCTCGACCCGAACGACGACCCGCTGCGCCATCGCCCTCACCGCCGGCCGGCCCAGCCGCAGCAGTACGCGGGTCAGCAGCAGCCGCGGCAGCAGCCGCCCCAGCGGTACGCGCCGCAGCCCCAGCAGCAGCAGTACGCGCCGCCGCAGCAGCCCCGCAGGCCCGAGCCGCCGCAGCGCGAGCCGCGCCAGCCGAGGCAGCGCAGCGCGAACCCGATGAAGATCCCGGGGCTCGGCTGCCTCAAGGGCTGCCTCTTCATGATCGTCATGCTGTTCGTGGTGAGCTGGCTGGTCTGGGAGTTCACCCCGCTCCAGGACTGGATCGGCACGGGCAAGGGCTACTGGGCCACGCTGTCGGACTGGTTCAAGACGGTCAGCGGCTGGATCGGCGACCTGGGCAACGGGGGTTCGAGCGGCGGCGGTTCCGGAACGGGTACCGGTAACTGAAGTTCGCCGCGCGCCCGAAGCCGGGCGTGACGTTGGAGATTTGTCGACTTCCGGAGGGTGATTTCCCCCGCGGATGTGATGGTTGGCGTCCGAGCCGCGTAGCTTGGGCGCCAACACGCGTCTGTAGGAGCAGTCTTGGCACGGAAGATCGGCAGCCGGTACACCGCGAACCAGATCCTGGGCCGCGGCAGCGCCGGCACGGTGTGGCTGGGCGAGGGACCCGAGGGCCCCGTCGCCATCAAGCTGTTGCGTGAGGATTTGGCGTCCGACCAGGAACTCGTCGGCCGCTTCGTCCAGGAGCGCACGGCCCTGCTCAGCCTGGACCACCCGCGCGTGGTCGGCGTCCGCGACCTCGTGGTCGACGGGAACGACCTGGCCCTCGTCATGGACCTCGTACGCGGCACCGACCTGCGCACCCGCCTCGACCGCGAGCGGCGCCTCGCCCCCGAGGCCGCCGTCGCCATCGTCGCGGACATCGCGGACGGGCTCGCCGCGGCGCACGCCGCCGGGATCGTGCACCGCGACGTGAAGCCGGAGAACGTCCTCCTGGACATGCAGGGCCCCCTCGGCCCCGGCGGCTCCCACCCGGCGCTCCTCACCGACTTCGGCGTCGCCAAGCTCATCGACTCCCCGCGCCGCACCCGCGCCACGAAGATCATCGGCACCCCGGACTACCTCGCCCCCGAACTCATCGAGGGCCTCCCGCCCCGCGCCGCCGTCGACATCTACGCCCTCGCGACGGTCCTTTACGAGCTGCTCGCCGGGTTCACGCCCTTCGGCGGCGGGCACCCCGGCGCGATCCTGCGCCGGCACGTCACGGAGACGGTCGTCCCGCTTCCCGGCATCCCCGACGAGCTGTGGCAGCTCCTCGTCCAGTGCCTGGCCAAGGCGCCCGCGTCCCGGCTGCGCGCCTCGGAGCTGGCGGCCCGGCTGCGCGAGCAGCTGCCGACGCTCGCCGGGATGGCGCCGCTCGACGTCGACGAGCCGGACACCGAGCCCGACCCGGAGCCGGAGGCGGCCCCGGCCGCCCCCAAGGAACCCGTCGCGCGCCGCGGCGCCGTCCCCCTCGTGCCCGGCACGACCCCGACCGACTCGAACCGCGACACCCATACGTCGATGCGGGTCCCGGCCCCCGACGAGCTGGCCGGCGGGGCCCGCGGCACCGCCCGTGCCCCGCGCGCGGCCGGCGCGCCCCGCCCCGGCTCGGCCCGCCACCGCGCCTCCGCCCGCCGCCGCCGTATCACCCTCGGCGTCGCCGGAGCGGTCCTGGCGGCAGCGGCCGGCATCGGCACGTGGGCCGCGGTGTCCGGCGACAACGCGGACGCGACCCCGAACAAGAACCCGGAACACTCGGCCCCAGAGTCCCCCTGACACATCACGGCCGTCCCGCTCTCCCACATCGCACGCCCCTCGTATCCCCCTGGCCCGGCACGACCCCTCCGCACCGCTTAATTCCTGCCTGGTACACCGCTCGGGCCACCCGGGTCCCCCTCCCTCCACCACCACTCGCCCCCACGACCTGGCAGCGCGCCCACCGGTCCTCCCCGCCCCGGCAAACCAAGCCACCCTGGCCCACCCTGCGCCGGACCCTGGCCACCCCCGTACTCGGCCGTGGCGACCCGGCGCCCGACTCCGGCCCACCGCCGCGCAGGGCCTCGGCCCACCCTGCGCCCGGCCGGCCACCCTGCGCCGGGCCCCGGCCCGCCCGCGCAGGGCCTCGGCCACCCCGTGCCCGGCCGTGGCGACCAGGCGCCCGACTCCGGCCCACCCGCGTGGGGCCCCGGCCCATCCCGCGCCCGGCCCGCCCCCCGCGCCGGCCCGCGTCCCGCGCCAGGACCCCGCCCCCCACTCACCCCGCGCCGGGCCCCGCACCGGCCCCCGGCCCACCCCGCCCCGCCCCCGCCCGCCCGGTAGGGCCGGTGCTCGGACTGGATCACTTGCCTCAGCCGTTACGCTGGTGTCGTGGCAGTCGTCGACGTTTCCGAAGAGCTCAAGTCCCTCTCCTCGACCATGGAGTCGATCGAGGCCGTCCTGGACCTCGACAAGCTGAGGGCAGATATCGCCGTGCTCGAGGAGCAGGCGGCCGCACCGTCCCTGTGGGACGACCCCGACGCGGCACAGAAGATCACCAGCAAGCTGAGCCACCTCCAGGCCGAGGTGCGCAAGGCGGAGGCGCTGCGCGGTCGCATCGACGACCTCTCCGTCCTCTTCGAGATGGCGGAGGAGGAGAACGACCCGGACACTCGTGCCGAGGCCGAGTCCGAGTTGACCTCCGTCAAGAAGGCGCTGGACGAGATGGAGGTCCGTACCCTCCTGTCCGGCGAGTACGACGCCCGTGAGGCGCTGGTCAACATCCGCGCCGAGGCGGGCGGCGTCGACGCCGCGGACTTCGCCGAGCAGCTGCAGCGCATGTACCTGCGCTGGGCCGAGCGCCACGGCTACAAGACCGAGGTCTACGAGACGTCGTACGCGGAAGAGGCCGGCATCAAGTCGACCACCTTCGCCGTCCAGGTCCCGTACGCCTACGGCACCCTCTCGGTCGAGCAGGGCACGCACCGCCTCGTGCGCATCTCGCCCTTCGACAACCAGGGCCGCCGCCAGACGTCCTTCGCGGGCGTCGAGGTGCTCCCCGTCGTCGAGACGACCGACCACGTCGAGATCGACGAGTCCGAGCTGCGCGTGGACGTCTACCGCTCCTCGGGCCCCGGCGGCCAGGGCGTGAACACGACGGACTCCGCGGTCCGCCTGACCCACCTGCCCACCGGCATCGTCGTCTCCTGCCAGAACGAGCGCTCGCAGATCCAGAACAAGGCCACGGCGATGAACGTGCTGCAGGCCAAGCTGCTCGAGCGTCAGCGCCAGGAGGAGCGGGCCAAGATGGACGCCCTCAAGGACGGCGGCAGCTCCTGGGGCAACCAGATGCGTTCGTACGTCCTGCACCCGTACCAGATGGTCAAGGACCTCCGGACGGAGTTCGAGGTCGGTAACCCGCAGTCGGTGCTCGACGGCGAGATCGACGGATTCCTCGAAGCGGGAATTCGCTGGCGCAAGCAGCAGGAGAAGTAACCTCCGGGCTTTTCCGGCTTTATCGACAAGGCAACTGCCGCCCAATGGGCGGCAGTTGCCTTTTACGTCACAGTCACATGTCCATGTGGCGGCCAACTCCCCAGATTTCGGGCATCGCGTACGCAACGACCTTGACGCTGACATGAAAACTGGGAAGGCTGGCGCGCGGCATGCGTATCAGTGGGACGCGTGTGCACCGGGGGGCGGGCGGGCAGTCGCCGATGACCCCCGGGCGGCCCCCGTCCCGCGCGCTGCTCCATCAACGATTAGCTACTGGGGGTAGCAAGCAGATGACCAAGAAGACGCGGATCCGTGTCGCGCGGATAGCAGCCGGTGCGGTGATCGCCGCCGGCGCGTCGCTGACCGCCGCGGGCGCCGCTTCGGCCCTCGACATCAACGTCGACCTCCCCGGCGTCGGTGCGAAGGTGCACGCCGGCGGCGACGGTGTCGACGCGGGTGTGGCCATCGGGGACAAGGAGCCGGAGCCCGGCCCGACCACCCCGACGGGCCCGCCCACCGGCCTCCCGACGGACACGCCGCCGACGACCACGGCCCCGACGGACCCGACCGAGCCCACCCAGGAGCCCACGGAGCCCACCGAGGACCCGACCGCTCCGGGCCACGGCGGTAACGGCGGCGGTCACCACGGCGGCGGCAACGGCGGTGGCAACCACGGCGGCGGGAACGGCAACACCGACCCCGACGGCGGCAACAACCCGGTCGAGCAGGGTCAGGGCAAGGACAGCCTGCAGGACACCGGCTCCGTGCCGGTGGCCCAGCAGCCGGCCCAGAACCAGGGCAAGTCGGGCGGCCAGCTGGCCGAGACCGGCGCCGCCGAGACCACGTTCCTGCTGATCGGCGCCGCGACGATGATCGCCGGCGGCATCGGCTTCCGCATGCTGCCCCGCCTCGTCGGCGGCGGCCGCACGGTCGCCTAGGCAGCCGTAAGCGCGATGCGCGGCCGCAGGTACTACGCGCAGCCGTAAGCACGACGCGCGGCCGCAAGTACGACATGCGGCCGTAGGTACGACACGAGAAGGGCCCGGAGCGATGCGCTCCGGGCCCTTCCCGGCTGTTCCGGGGGTCTGGACGGCCTGTCCGGACGGTCTGTCCTGGCGGGGTCTAGACGGTCTGGTGGGCGAGCAGCGCCACCGCCGCGACGAGTATGGCCACCAGAGCTATCAGGGCCATCGGGTGCAGGCCCGCGAACGGGCTCTCCTGCTGCATTCGCGCACGGTTCGCCCGGCACACGGGGCAGCGGCCCTCGCTCACGGGCGCCGCACAGTTCGCGCACACCAGCCGGTCATAGGTCATGCGCTCTCCTCCTCCCGCGCGGCGGAGACGCCACTGCGTGTTCACTCCGCACAACGCTCCGGGGAACGCAACCGTTCCCCCTCCACTGTGCCAGCTTCCGCGGATTTCGGCGCGCCTCGCCGGATCCTGCCCCTTTGGACCCGTTCCGTTCCCACCGAGACCCCCCTCCGACCAGGCAATCAACAGGACAAAACGCTCAACTCAGGACGCCGACTGCGCCGCGGAGCCCGGTTCGCGTATGGTCACGCTCACCTGACCCCGACGCCCCCGATGCTCCGAGGCGCACCCGTGATCCGATTCGACAACGTCTCCAAGGCCTACCCCAAGCAGACCCGGCCCGCCCTCAGGGATGTGTCCCTCGAGGTCGAGCGCGGTGAATTCGTCTTCCTTGTGGGATCCTCCGGCTCCGGAAAGTCCACCTTCCTGCGGCTGATCCTGCGCGAGGAGCGCACCAGCCACGGCCAGGTGCACGTCCTGGGCAAGGACCTGGCACGACTGTCCAACTGGAAGGTGCCACAGATGCGCCGCCAGCTCGGCACGGTCTTCCAGGACTTCCGGCTCCTGCCCAACAAGACCGTCGGCGAGAACGTCGCCTTCGCGCAGGAGGTCATCGGCAAGTCCCGGGGCGAGATCCGCAAGTCCGTGCCCCAGGTGCTCGACCTCGTCGGCCTGGGCGGCAAGGAGGACCGGATGCCCGGCGAGCTCTCCGGCGGTGAGCAGCAGCGCGTGGCCATCGCCCGCGCCTTCGTGAACCGCCCCAAGCTCCTGATCGCCGACGAGCCGACCGGCAACCTCGACCCGCAGACCTCGGTCGGCATCATGAAGCTGCTCGACCGGATCAACCGCACCGGGACGACCGTCGTGATGGCCACCCACGACCAGCAGATCGTGGACCAGATGCGCAAGCGCGTCATCGAGCTGGAGAAGGGCCGTCTCGTCCGCGACCAGTCGCGCGGCGTCTACGGCTACCAGCACTGATCCCGTGCCCAAGAGCACCAGAGCATTGAGAAAGGCCTGACCAGACGCCATGCGTGCCCAATTCGTCCTGTCGGAGATCGGCGTCGGTCTCCGCCGCAATCTCACGATGACCTTCGCGGTCATCGTCTCGGTCGCCCTCTCGCTCGCCCTGTTCGGCGGCTCGCTGCTCATGCGTGACCAGGTGAGCACGATGAAGGGCTACTGGTACGACAAGGTCAACGTATCGATCTTCCTGTGCAACAAGGGCGACGCCGAGTCGGACCCGAAGTGCGCCAAGGGAGAGGTGACCAAGGAGCAGAAGGCCCAGATCGAATCGGACCTGCACAAGATGCCGGTCGTCGAGAAGGTCACGCACGAGTCGGCGCAGGAGGCGTTCAAGCACTACAAGCAGCAGTTCGGCGACTCCCCGCTGGCCAGCTCCCTCACGTCCGACCAGCTCCAGGAGTCGTACCGGATCAAGCTCAAGGACCCGGAGAAGTACCAGGTCGTCGCGACCGCCTTCGACGGGCGTGACGGGGTCCAGTCCGTGCAGGACCAGAAGGGCATCCTGGACAACCTCTTCGGGCTCCTCAACGGCATGAACTGGGCGGCGCTCGCCGTGATGGCCCTGATGCTCGTCGTCGCGCTGATGCTGATCGTCAACACGGTGCGCGTCTCGGCGTTCAGCCGCCGCAGAGAGACCGGCATCATGCGCCTGGTCGGCGCGTCCAGCTTCTACATCCAGATGCCGTTCATCATGGAGGCCGCCGTCGCCGGCGTCATCGGCGGTGCGGTCGCCTGCGGCATGCTCCTCGTGGGCCGCTACTTCATGATCGACCACGGTCTGGCGCTCTCCCAGAAGCTGAACCTGATCAACTTCATCGGCTGGGACGCCGTCCTCGCCAAGCTGCCGCTCGTCCTCGCGATCGGGCTGCTGATGCCCGCGGTCGCCGCCTTCTTCGCATTGCGCAAGTACCTGAAGGTGTGACAAGCCTCCCCAGCGATCCGAAGCGCCGTGCGGTTCAACGAACCGTACGGCGCTTCGCGTTGTCCTAGACTCACCGTCATGTCGGGCCCCGAGCTGTTCTCCCGGCCCCGCCGCTTCGGCCGCGGGGCGGCCCTGACATTGGTCTTCGCGAGCGTCCTCGCGGCCGGCGTCGCCACGGGCTCGTGGAGCGCGGACGGCCGGAAATCCGAGCAGCAGCCCGCCGGTTCCGCCACCGGCGTCGGCAGCGGCGCACGCACCGGACGGGACGAGGTGGCCGACGCGGCCGCCGAGGCGATGGCTGACGGCAAGTCACCCACGCAGGCCGCCGAGGAGGCCGTCAGCCGCAGCGGAGACCGCTGGGGCGCCGTCTACTCGCAGGGCGAGTACAAGGAGTTCGAGCATGAGCTCGACGGCCAGTACACGGGCGTCGGCCTCTGGGCCCGGCGCACCGCCGACGGCCGGATCGAGGTAGCCAAGGTGGGCTCCGGGTCTCCCGCCGCACACGCGGGCGTGCGCCGCGGTGACCGGCTCGACACCGTCGACGGCCGGCCCGTCACCGGCCGCCCCGTCACCGAGGTCGTCTCCCTGCTGCGCGGCGAACACGCCGGGACGGCGGTCCGCCTCGGCCTGGCGCGCGGCACGCGCGCGTGGACCGAGACCCTGCACCGGGCCAACCTCGCCACCGAGTCCGTCACCGTCTCCCACCTCCCCGGCGGCACCGTCCTGATCAAGGTCGCCGCCTTCACGAAGGGCTCCGGCCAGCGCGTACGGTCCGCAGTCCGGGGTGCCCCCCGCCGCGACGGCGTCATCCTCGACCTGCGCGGCAACTCGGGCGGCCTGGTCACGGAGGCGGTCACGGCCGCGTCGGCGTTCCTCGACGGCGGCCTCGTCGCCACGTACGACGTACGCGGACGGCAGCGCGCCCTGCACGCCCAGCGCGGCGGCGACACCTCCAGACCGGTGGTCGCGCTCGTCGACAGCGGCACGATGAGCGCGGCCGAGCTGCTGACCGGGGCCCTCCAGGACCGCGGACGCGCGGTCGTCGTGGGCTCGAAGACCTTCGGCAAGGGCTCCGTCCAGATGCCGAGCCGGCTGCCCGACGGCTCCGTCGCCGAGCTGACCGTCGGGCATTACCGCACCCCCGCGGGCCGCGCGGTCGACGGCCGGGGCATCACCCCCGACCTGGAGGCCGAGGAAGGGGCCCGGCAGCGGGCCGAGACAGTATTGAGTGGCCTCGGGGACCCCTCTTAGTGCGAAAATGGCCGCACTATGAGTAAGGGAATGTTCGTACCGAAGGAATCCCAGCCGAAGCAGGGTGCGTCCAAAAAGTCCGGAAAGGACGGGGACGGCAAGCGCAAGATCGTCGCGCAGAACAAGAAGGCGCGGCACGACTACTTGATCATGGACACCTTCGAGGCCGGCATCGTGCTGACCGGCACGGAGGTCAAGTCGCTGCGTCAGGGGCGCACCTCCCTGACCGACGCCTTCGTCCAGATCGACCAGAACGAGGCGTGGCTGCACAACGCCCACATCCCCGAGTACAGCCAGGGCACCTGGACCAACCATGCCGTGCGCCGCAAGCGCAAGCTGCTCCTGCACCGCGACGAGATCGACAAGCTGGAGTCGAAGTCGCAGGAGACGGGTCACACGATCGTGACTCTGGCGATCTACTTCAAGGACGGCCGCGCGAAGGCGGAGATCGCGCTCGCCAAGGGCAAGAAGGAGTACGACAAGCGGCAGACGCTGCGCGAGCAGCAGGACCGCCGTGACTCGGACCGTGCCATCGCGTCGGCCAAGCGCCGGCAGCGGGCGCGCGAGCGCTGACGCCCGGCTCCGCCGGTTCGGCCGCCGGCTCCGTGGGTTCGGCCGCCCGTCAGGAATAGGCTGGCACCGTCGCCCGTTGGTCACGTACGATGGTCATGTCCCGCTGGTGACGGGACACCCGGATCGAAAGATCCGTTTTGAAAAATCAACATGGGGATGATCGGTTTCGACAGCGGATGTCGAAGCAGGGGAAGCGTGTCGAGGAAGCGGCAATGATCTCGTTAACCATATGTCGCAACCAATAATCGCCAACACCAAGCGCGATTCCTTCGCCCTCGCTGCCTAAGTAGCGACTTGCGAAGTGTCAGCCCGGGGGTGATCCCGACCCGGATCCTGGCATCATCAAGGGATCTAAACTTCTAAGCCCGGTCACGGGGCCTAGAAGGAAATCAAACAGTGACTGAGCCCGTCGGAGACTTGTTCGCGTGATCTCCGGGGCTGAGAAAATCGAAGCGAACTGCACACGGAGAAGCCCTGATTCTGCACCGTTGGACGCGGGTTCGATTCCCGCCATCTCCACGAGACGGATGGACGGACTCTGCTCGCAAAATTGCGCGAGCCGAGTCCATCTCGTTGAATCTCTGGGGGCATGGCCCCCAGACCCCGTCATCCCATGTGAGGCTTAGGCCCGGCTGCAATGCAGCCGGGCCTTCGTCGTTCCACAGGCGTACGACCTGGAGTGCTCGTGGCGCGAGCCGGCCGTCTGCTGACGGGACTACGGGCGGCGTCCGCGTACGTAGCCGGCCAGTGCGAGCGCGAGTGCGCAGGCCGAGGCGATGACCGGGACGGCGTAGCCCGCAGTGGGGCCCAGGCGCTCCACCGCGGAGCCGCCCGCCGCCGAGCCGCAGGCGATGCCCCCGAGCAGACCGGTCACCGCGAGGGTCATGCCCTCGTTCAACTGGCCCTCGGGGGTGCGGGACTGGACCAGTGTCATGCCCGTGACCATCGTCGGCGCCGTGGCCATACCGGCGACAAGGAGCGCACAGGCGAGCACAAGGAGAGAGCCGGTGAGTGCGGCCGCGAGCAGAGGGAGGCCCATCAGAACGGTCATCGCGGCGACGCACACGGGGTGGCGCCGGGCAGCCGGACCGCCCGGCCGCACCGCCCCGAACACAAGGCCCGCAACGCATGAACCGGCCGCCTGGAGCGCGAGGACCCCGCCCGCCGCGGCCTGGTGACCGCCCTCGTCCGCGAACGCGATCGTGACCACCTCCATCGAGCCGAACACGGCGCCGGTCGCGAGGAACGAGGCGAGGAGAACGGGCATCCCGCGCGCGTGGAGGGGCGATTTCCCGGTCGTACGTCCCTGGGCCGGCGGCTGCGTGGAGCGCTGCGCGGCGAAGACGAGCACGCCCGTGAGCAGCAGGACCGCGCCGGTCAGGGTGCCCGCCTCCGGGAAGAGCGCCCCGCACAGGAAGGCGGCGAGCACCGGGCCGAGCATGTAGCAGAGCTCGTCCGCGGCCTGCTCGAAGGAGTTCGCGGTGTGCAGAGCGGCCGGGTCGCCCTTGAGGAGATGGGCCCAGCGGGCCCGCGACATGCCGCCCGTGTTCGGCGTGGTGGCCGTCGCGGCGTACGCGGCGAAGAGGGTCCAGTCGGGCGCTCCGTAGTGCACGCACAGGAGCAGCGCGAGCGAGCCGCAGACGGCGACCGTCGTGGCGGGCACGGCGATACGGGCCTGCCCGTACCGGTCGACCAGGCGCGCCGTCCACGGGGCGACGACGGCGGTCGCGGCAAGGCCGGTCGCGGTGACGGCCCCGGCGAGCGCGTACGAGCCGCGCGCCCCGGCGATCATGATGACGGCGCTGACGCTGAACATCCCCATGGGGAGCCGGGCGATGAGATTCCCGAGGGTGAACGCGAGCGCGCCGGGGGTCGCGAAGAGGCGGACGTAGGGGGAGCGGGGCCTCGTGCGGGCCGGGGGAGCGGTTGCCGGAGGAGAAGGGACGGTAGCGGGCGGGGGAGACGGGATGGTAGCGGGCTCACGTATCGCGTCGGGCATGGGAAGCAGCGTCGCCGGGGGCCGCTCGCCCGGTCCAACACCTTCTCCGTACCGATTCACGCGCCCGCGTTGTAAGTTCACGTGATGCCCGACCAGCCGGCCTCGCCCGACCAGCCAGCCGCCCCCGGCATCCAAGCCCCCGGCACCCCCACCCCCGCCCACCTGGAATCCCGGCTGCTGCGGGCGTTCCTGGCCGTGGCCGAGGAGTTGCACTTCACCCGGGCCGCCGCCCGGCTCTACGTCGCCCAGCAGGCGCTCAGCCGGGACATACGGCGGCTCGAACGCGAGCTGGGGACCGAGCTGTTCGCGCGCAGCACCCGCCAGGTCGCCCTGACCGCCGACGGAGCGCGGCTCCTGCCGTACGCGCGGCGGGTCCTTGTGGCGCAGGACGACCTGCTCGCCGCGTTCGCGCGCCGCCCGGCGCCGGGCGCGGCCCGGCCGCTGCTCGTCGACGTGAACAGCCCCGGCCTCGTCTTCGAGCGCATCCTGCGGCGCGCCCGCGAACTCGCCCCGGACTGCGAGCTGATGGCCCGCTACGAGAGCGGCCTGACCGGCGCCGCCGCCGAGATGACCGCGGGGCGCCTGGACGCCTCCTTCGGGCGCTACGCGGGACTCGACGCGGCGGTGCGGGCACGCCTCTCGCACCAGCCCGTGCGGTACGAGCCGATGACCCTCGTGCTGCCCGACGACCACCCGCTCGCCGCCCTGGACTCCGTGCCGCTCGCCCGGCTCGCGGGCGAGACGGTGTACGCCGGCGCGGGAAACCCCCGTACGCCGGAGTGGACCGACCTGGCCGCGCGGCTCTTCGAGGGGCGCGGCATCGCGGTCGCGCCGCCGGCGCCGCTCGCCGTGGGGACCGAGGAGTTCCGGCGGATCATGGCGAAGACGGGGAATCCGGTGCTCGCCGCGGGGGACTTCCCGGCCCTGCCCGGGACTGTCGTGAGGCCGCTGACCGACCCCGTTCCCCTGTCACCGGTGTCGCTGGTGTGGCCGACGGGTCTGACGCATCCGGGGATCGACGCGCTCCGCGCGGCGGCGGTCACGCTCGCCGAGCGGAACGGATGGCTCACCAAGCCCGAACGTGCATGGATTCCGGCCGCAGATGCACTCATCATGATGAATCAAATCGGCTGAGCGGGCGAGTGTCGCTCCGGCTCGCTACGTTTTCTGCTCCGAGCGCATTGTGAGAAGGGGGGCGCTCGGATCGGGTGGGGGCCCGGTCCGACGGCCAGTGCTCGGTACGTCGTGCGCGCGCCCCTTGATCATGTCCTTGGGGGGATGTGCGTACGGTGGAACGTTGGCGAGAAAGTGCCCGCTCCGGGCTCACTCACGATCCCAATGAAGTGACCGTCCAGATCGACGGCGCGGGGCGTCAGATGGACGAACTCATCACGGCGCGGCGTGAGGGAGCGGGAGACAAAGAAGTTCCGGTCTTCGTCGACGACTCGGGCCGCCGCAATCGCAGATACCGCCGTTTCGGCGCGCTCGTCGGAATGATCTGCGCGGTGTACGCCGTGGTCATCGTGGCGACACTGCTCTCCGGTAATTCGCATGCGCCCTGGCTGCCGATCAACGGCCGGAACAAGGACAGACCCGCGGGCAAGGTGGACACGTCCCCGCCCCCCGCGTACCGGGCCAAGCCGCCCGCAGCCCCGGGCACCACCGCGCAGGCCGACGCACCCGGCGCCGGAGCGGCGGCCGACGAGACCGGCGCCACCGGTGCGCCGGCCGGCCCGTCCGCCGGCGCGAGCGGCAAACCCGGCGGAAACCCCGGCGGAAAGTCCGGCGGAAAGTCCGGCGGAAACCCCGGCGGTAAGCCCGCCGCCTCGCCCGACGCGAAGCCGTCCGGCAAACCTGGCAAACCCGGCAAGCCCGCCCCCGGCACGTCACCCGCCCCTGGCCCCGGCCCCTCGCAGCCGCCCGCTTCGCCCGGCCCCGGCGAGCCGTCCCCGTCGGACAGCGCACCGCCCGCCGAACCGTCGGAGTCCCCGGTCCAGGGCGGCACCTCGGCCGGCGCGCAGCCGCCCGTCTCGGCGTCGGCCACCGCACCCGTCGACCACAGCGCAAGCCCGGCGGGATCGCCGACGCCCTCGTCCCCGGAAAGCAGCACCCTGTAAATGCCCTCCCGACCACACCGGGGCCGTACGGCGCGGCGCCGCCGCATGCCCATGCGCCACCTGCTGCCGTCCCTGCTCCTGGCCGCCATGCTCGCGATGCTCATGCTCCGCGGGTACGTGCACAGCGAGATCCTCGCCGACCACCGCGTCCAGCCGCCCGCCGCCACCGACCGGGTGCCCGAGAAGATCCTCGACGGCGGCCCGGTCATCGACACGCGGAACGGGCGCGAGACCAGCATGTCCGTCCCAGGGCACCGGCTCGTCCTCACCTTCGACGACGGCCCGGACCCGGAGTGGACCCCGAAGGTCCTCGACGTCCTGAGGGAACACCACGCGCACGCCGTCTTCTTCGTCACCGGCACCATGGCGTCCCGCTACCCGGGCCTCGTCAAGCGCATGGTCGACGAGGGGCACGAGGTCGGCCTGCACACGTTCAACCACCCTGACCTCTCGTACCAGTCCAAGAGCCGCATCGACTGGGAGCTCACTCAGAACCAGACGGCGCTCGCGGGCGCGGCCGGCATCCGCACGTCGCTGTTCCGGCCGCCGTACTCCTCGTTCGCCGACGCCATGGACGACAAGTCCTGGCCGGTCACCAAGTACATCGGCAGCCGCGGTTACATCACCGTCGTCAACAACACCGACAGTGAGGACTGGAAGCGCCCCGGCGTCGACGAGATCGTCCGCCGCGCCACGCCCAAGGGCGGCAGGGGCGCGATCGTCCTCATGCACGACTCCGGTGGCGACCGCTCGCAGACCGTCGCCGCCCTCGACCGCTTCCTGCCCCGTCTCCAGGCCGAGGGCTACGACTTCGTGAACCTCACCGAAGCGCTCGGGGCGCCCAGCGCCCACACGCCCGTGCACGGTCTCGAACTGGCCAAGGGCAAGGCCTGGATCTACGCCGTCGACGCCTCGGACAACGTGACGGACGTCCTCGTCGTGTGCCTCGCCGTCATCGGCGTCCTCGTCTTCACCCGCTTCGGCCTCATGCTCCTGCTGTCCATGGTGCACGCGCGGCGGGTGCGGCGCCGGGACTTCGCCTGGGGACCGCCGGTCACCGAACCCGTGTCGGTCCTGGTCCCCGCGTACAACGAGGCCAAGTGCATCGAGAACACCGTGCGTTCGCTCATGTCGGGCGAGCATCCCGTCGAGATCATCGTCATCGACGACGGCTCGACCGACGGCACGGCCCGCATCGTCGAGAACCTGCGCCTGCCGAACGTGCGAGTCGTCCGCCAGCACAACGCGGGCAAGCCGGCCGCGCTCAACAGAGGCCTGGCCAACGCCCGTTACGACCTGATCGTGATGATGGACGGCGACACGGTCTTCGAGCCGTCCACTGTCCGCGAGCTCGTCCAGCCCTTCGGCGACCACCGCGTCGGCGCGGTCGCGGGCAACGCGAAGGTCGGCAACAAGGACTCCCTGATCGGGGCCTGGCAGCACATCGAGTACGTGATGGGCTTCAACCTCGACCGCCGCATGTACGACCTGCTGCGCTGCATGCCCACGATCCCCGGGGCCGTGGGCGCCTTCCGCCGCAGAGCGCTCGAACGCATCGGCGGCATGAGCGACGACACCCTCGCCGAGGACACCGACGTCACCATGGCCCTGCACCGGGACGGCTGGCGAGTGGTCTACGCCGAGAAGGCCCGTGCCTGGACCGAGGCCCCCGAGTCCGTCCAGCAGCTCTGGTCCCAGCGCTACCGGTGGTCGTACGGCACGATGCAGGCCATCTGGAAGCACCGGCGAGCCCTGATCGAGGGCGGCGCGGCCGGCCGCTTCGGCCGCGTAGGACTGCCCCTCGTCGCCCTCTTCATGGTCCTCGCGCCGCTCCTGGCGCCCCTCATCGACGTCTTCCTGCTGTACGGCCTGGTGTTCGGCCCCACGGAGAAGACGATCGTCGCCTGGCTCGGCGTCCTCGCCATCCAGGCTGTCTGCGCGGCATACGCCTTCCGGCTCGACCGCGAACGCATGACCCATCTCATCTCCCTCCCGCTCCAGCAGATCCTGTACCGGCAGCTGATGTACGTCGTACTGCTCCAGTCCTGGATCACCGCGCTCACCGGCGGACGGCTGCGCTGGCAGAAGCTGCGGCGCACCGGAGCGGTGGGGGCGGCGCCCGGGCCGGCTCCGAGCCAGTGGGCATCACGTGGCAACGACCGGAGGCCCGTCGCATGACGTATCCCACCCACGCCACCGACGGGCAGAGCGTCCCGCACACACGGCGCACACGGCCGCTGCCCCATGTGCCGTTCCCGCAGCCGGCGCAGGTGCGGGCGCAGGCGGCCGCGCCCGGGAAGCCGGGCCGTGACCGCTATCTCGACCTGCTGCGTTCCCTCGCGCTCGTGCGCGTCGTCTGCTACCACCTCTTCGGCTGGGCCTGGCTGACGGTCCTCTTCCCGTCCATGGGCGTGATGTTCGCGCTCGCCGGATCGCTGATGGCCCGCTCCCTGAACCGGCCTGCACTCGGCGTGATCAGAGGACGTATCCGTCGTCTCCTGCCGCCGATGTGGGCGTTCAGCGTCGTCGTCCTCGCGCTGCTCCTCCTCGGCGGCTGGAACCCCGGCAAGGACCCCGACAGCGGTGGGACCTGGGGCTGGATCGGCCTGGTCGACTACTTCTTCCCGGTCGGCGCGCCCTCGTTCCCCTGGCACCTCGGCGACAAGGCCGGGCTCCTGGAGGACACCTGGCCCGCGCAGGCCGCGGGCCCGCTCTGGTACCTGCGGGCCTATCTGTGGTTCGTCATCGCCTCGCCGCTGCTCCTGTGGGCGTTCCGCCGGGTGCCGTGGGCGACGCTGCTCGCGCCGCTCGCGCTCACGGCGGTCGTGGGCACGGGCGTCGTCACCATCCCCGGCGAGACGGGGAACGCGGTCACCGACTTCGCGGTCTACGGCGGCTGCTGGGTCCTCGGCTTCGCCCACCACGAGGGCGTGCTCGCCAAGGTGCCGCGCTATCTCGCGGTGTCCTGCTCGTCGATCGTGATGGCGTTCGGACTGTGGTGGGCCTCGGGCCATCTCGGGCCTGACGGCTGGGACCTGAACGACATCCCGCTTGCGCAGGCGGCCTGGTCCTTCGGGTTCGTCGTCATCCTGCTCCAGTACGCGCCGTCCTGGCGGGAGTTGCCCGGCCGGCTCGCCAAGTGGGACAAGCTCATCACGCTGTCCAACAATCGCGCCGTCACGATCTATCTCTGGCACAACATGCTGATCATGGCGACGGTGCCGGTCATCGACCTCGCGTACGACCTGCCGTTCATGGAGGACGCGCGGTGGAGCGGCGCCCTCGACACGACGTACATGCTCTGGATGTTCGTGCTCACCTGGCCGCTGATCGGGCTGGCGGTGCTCGGGGCCGGCTGGATCGAGGACCTGGCCGCCAGGCGCAGCCCGAGACTGTGGCCGGACGGCGCCAAGAAGGCCAAGAAGCCGGCCGGCTGAGGCGCCCGGCCGGCCGGAACTCACGCCCGTGCCCGGTGCCCCGTGAGAGCAACGTTCCCCGCCGGTCACGGTGAGCCACAGGCCCGAAATCCCGCCTCCCTACCTTCGGGTCATCAGCCGCGAACCGTGACCCTGGAGGCGTGTGATGGCAGCCCGGAGTTGGATCCAGAGGTGGGACCCGGAGGACGAGAGGTTCTGGTCGGAGGAGGGCGGCGAGTCGGTCGCGCGGCGCAACCTCGCCTTCTCCGTCCTGTCCGAGCACATCGGGTTCTCGGTCTGGAGCCTGTGGTCGGTGATGGTCCTGTTCATGGGGCCCGAGTACGGCATCGACCCGGCCGGGAAGTTCTTCCTGGTCTCGATGGCCACCCTGGTGGGCGCGGTCGCGCGCGTGCCCTACACGTTCGCCGTCGCCCTGTTCGGCGGGCGGAACTGGACGGTGATCGCGTCGGCCATGCTGCTCGTCCCGGCCGTCGCGGCGTTCGCCGTGATGAAGCCGGGGACCTCGTACACGACCTTCATGGTGTGCGCGATGCTCACCGGTGTCGGCGGCGGCAACTTCGCCTCGTCGATGACGAACATCAACTCGTTCTTCCCGCTGCGCAAGAAGGGCTGGGCGCTCGGCCTGAACGCGGGCGGCGGCAACATCGGCGTACCCGTCGTCCAGCTCGCCGGGCTCGCGGTGATCGGTGCGAGCGGCGGCCCGCGCGTGCTGCTCGGGATCTACATCCCGCTCATCGTGGTGTCGGCGGTCTGCGCGTTCCTGTTCATGGACAACCTCGCCACCGTGAAGAACGACACCGGCGCGGCGAAGGTGGCCGCGCGCGACCCGCACACGTGGATCATGTCGTTCCTGTACGTGGGGACGTTCGGGTCGTTCATCGGCTACAGCTTCGCGTTCGGGCTCGTCCTGCAGACGCAGTTCGGCAGGACACCGCTGCAGGCCGCGTCGATCACATTCATCGGGCCGCTGCTCGGGTCCCTGATCCGGCCGGTCGGCGGCCGGCTCGCGGACCGGTTCGGCGGGGCGCGCATCACGCTGGGGAACTTCGTCGCGATGGCCGCCGCGACCGCCGTGGTCGTCCTCGCGTCGACCCAGAAGTCGCTGCCGCTGTTCACGACGGCGTTCATCGCGCTGTTCGTGCTCACCGGGCTCGGCAACGGGTCGACGTACAAGATGATCCCCGGCATCTTCCAGGCCAAGGCCCTCGTCAAGGGGCTCACGGGGGAGGAGGCGGCGGCGTACGGGCGGCGGCTCTCCGGGGCGTCGATGGGCCTGATCGGGGCGGTGGGCGCGCTCGGCGGGCTCGGCATCAACCTCGCGTTCCGCCAGTCCTTCCAGACCGCCGGCACCGGCACGTCGGCCTTCGTCGGCTTCCTCGTCTTCTACGCGGTGTGCTTCGCCGTCACATGGGCCGTATACCTTCGACGTCCGGCCCGCAGTGCGGCACCCGAGCCGGCCACGGAGGCGAAGCCCCAGCTCAGCTACGCCGAAGTGTGACGCCCGGGCGTGCCGCCGGGGTGTGACGTAACACCGTCGACATCGGGGTGAACCGAGCCTGTCACGGGATCTTGACAGGCTCGGTCGACCCCGGCACGACCCATCGAGCGGGACGAGATCAAGCCATGCACGACGCACAGCACAGCCACCCTGCGGGAACGACGGGAACGACGGGAACGACGGGAACGTCGGGAACTGCGGGAACGACGGGAACTGCGGGAACCACGGGACAGCACGGCCCCTTGGCGGGCTTCACCGTGGGCGTGACCGCCGCCCGCCGCGCCGACGAACTCGGCGCGCTCCTCCAGCGGCGCGGCGCCGCCGTCCTGCACGCGCCCGCTCTGCGCATCGTCCCGCTCGCGGACGACGGCGAACTCCTCGCGGCGACCAAGGAGATCGTCGGCCACGTGCCGGACGTCGTGGTCGCGACCACCGCCATCGGGTTCCGCGGCTGGATCGAGGCCGCCGACGGCTGGGGCCTCGGCGAGCGTCTGGTCGACCGGCTGCGCGAGGTGGAACTGCTCGCGCGCGGGCCCAAGGTCAAGGGCGCGATCCGGGCCGCCGGGCTCACCGAGGAGTGGTCCCCGTCGTCCGAGTCGATGGCCGAGGTCCTGGAGCGGCTCCTCGACGAGGGCGTCCAGGGCCGCCGGGTCGCCGTCCAGCTGCACGGGGAGCCGCTGCCCGGCTTCGTGGAGGCGCTGCGCGAGGCGGGCGCCGACGTCGTGGGGGTGCCGGTGTACCGGTGGATGCCGCCGGAGGACATCGGGCCCGTCGACCGGCTCATCGACGCGACGATCGGGCGGGGCCTCGACGCGCTCACGTTCACCAGCGCGCCCGCGGCCGCCTCCCTGCTCTCCCGGGCCGAACTGCGGGGACAGCTCCCGGAGTTGCTGGCCGCGCTGCATCACGACGTCGTGCCCGCCTGTGTCGGTCCCGTCACCGCGCTGCCGCTCCAGGCGCACGGTATCGACACCGTCCAGCCCGAGCGCTTCCGCCTCGGCCCGCTCGTCCAGCTGCTGTGCGCCGAACTCCCGGGCAGGGCCCGTACGTTGCCCGTCGCCGGACACCGCGTGGAGATCCGTGGGCAGGCCGTCCTCGTCGACGGTGACCTGCGGCCGGTGCCTCCCGCCGGGATGTCGCTCCTGCGCTGCCTCGCGCGCCGCCCGGGCTGGGTGGTGGCCCGCTCCGAACTCCTTGCCGCGCTGCCCGGCGCGGGCCGCGACGAGCACGCCGTGGAGACGGCGATGGCCAGGCTGCGTACGGCACTCGGCGCGCCGAAGCTGATCCAGACGGTGGTCAAGCGGGGCTACCGCCTCGCGCTCGACCCGGCGGCGGACGCGAAGTACGCGGACGGGTGAGGGGCGGTGTGGCCGGTGCAGGCGGTGCGGGTCACATACATCGTGCCGGCGTGACCCGGTCCGGCCTGTGAACCCTTCGTGTGCGGCCCGGTACCAGGGGTTCCGGCCGCGCGCGCGGCCGGGCACTGTAGGGACATGGCATCGCCATCGGCATCTGCACCGGTATCGACAGCGGCACCGGTATCGGCCTCGGGCGAGCTGCGCTTCGACTCCGGACGCAGCTCGCTCGACCTCCTGACCACGGCGCACCCCGAGGAACGGCTCGACTCGGTGGTGCGGCTGCGGGCCTGGCTGGTCGGCTCAGGGCTCGTGCCCGCCGACACCCCGCTGCGCGGCGCCGGCCCGGCCTGGCTCGCCGCCGTGCGGGAACTACGGGACCACATCGAGCAGTTGGTGTGCGGCGAACTCGACGGCAGGCCGGCGCCCGCCGCCCTGGAGCGGGTCAACGCCCTCGCCCGCTGCGCCCCGCCCGCCCCGTGCGCGATCCGCCGCGCCGACGGCACCCTCGACCGGGCCCTGCACGCCGATCCCGGCTGCCGCGAGCTCCTGGCAGCCGTCGCCCGGGACGCCGTGGAACTCCTCACCGACCCGGCCGCCCGCTCCTGCCTGCGCCGCTGCGAGGGCGACAGCTGCCCGATCATCTATCTCGACACGTCCCGGGGGCGCCGCCGCCGCTGGTGCTCCAGCGAGGTCTGCGGCAACCGCGAACGGGTCGCGCGGCACCGCCGCAGGGCGGCGCTCGCCCGCACCTGAGGGCTCCCGCACCTGGGGCCCCGCACCTGAGAGCTCCCGCGCCCACTTTTTCTGCATGTCCTCACGGTCCCGTTGAACAGATCGCGGGCCGCGTACGTACGGGAGGGCGTCCGGCCGGGAGGTGACACCGCCGGATCTCCCGAACATCCGAGAACGGGACAGCGGAGGCCGACTTGCGCAAGGATTCCGCCGTGGCCGATGAACGCCCGCCCAGGGCACGACATCGCGCGCCGCAGCGTCCCGGACCCGACGAGGAGCTGATGCGCGCGCTCTACCGTGAGCACGCGGGTCCCCTTCTGGCGTATGTGCTCAGACTGGTGGCGGGAGACCGGCAGCGCGCGGAGGATGTCGTACAGGAAACGCTCATCCGTGCCTGGAAGAACGCCGGTCAGCTCAACCGGGCGACCGGTTCGGTACGCCCCTGGCTGGTGACGGTCGCCCGTCGCATCGTCATCGACGCCCACCGCAGCCGGCAGGCCCGGCCGCAGGAGGTCGACCCGTCGCCGCTGGAGGTCATCCCCGCGGAGGACGAGATCGACAAGGCGCTGTGGCTGATGACGCTGTCGGACGCGCTCGAAGACCTGACGCCCGCCCACCGTGAAGTGCTGGTCGAGACGTACTTCAAGGGGCGTACGGTCAACGAGGCGGCCGCGACACTCGGTATCCCCAGCGGAACGGTGCGCTCACGGGTGTTCTACGCGCTGCGTTCCATGAAGCTGGCGCTGGAGGAACGGGGGGTGACGACATGAGTGCCTCGTACGACGACTACGGACCGCACGGGTCGGGTGACGTGCACGAGACCGTCGGAGCCTATGTGCTCGGCATCCTCGACGACGTCGAGGCGAGCGCCTTCGAGGCCCATCTGGCGGGCTGCGAGCTGTGCGCGCGCCAGCTGGACGAGTTCTCCGGCATGGAGCCGATGCTCGCCGCGCTCGCCGACATCCCCGAGCCGCAGGGCACCCCCGCCAGGGAACGCGTCGGCGCGCAGCTCGGCGCCCGGCCCAGCGACCAGCTCGCCGACCGGCTCTTCACCGAGGTGGCGCAGCAGCGGGCGAGCAAGCGGCGGCGCGGGATGTACCTGGTGGCGGCGGCCGCCGCGCTGATCGTCGGCGGACCGCTGACGGTGCTGGCGGTGAACAGCGGCGGCTCGGGCAACGTCGCCGAGGCGCCGCACCCCACCAGCTCGGCCGCGGCCTACTTCAGCCAGATGCCCGACAAGGTCAGGGCGACCGACGCGGGCACGAAGGTGACCGCCACCATCGGCATGGAACCGAAGGCCTGGGGCACCCAGGCCGTCCTGGAACTGAAGAACGTCAAGGGCCCGCTGAAGTGCTCCCTGATTGCGGTCGGGAAGAACGGAACGCGCGAGACGGTCACCACGTGGGCCGTCCCGACCTGGGGATACGGCATCGCGAACAGCAAGCACGAAGCGGCGAAATACCCCCTGTACGTGCAGGGCGGCGCCGCGCTCGCGCCCAACGCCATCGACCACTTCGAGGTCCGTACTCTCGACGGCAAACAACTCGTCGAGGTCGACGCGTAGCCCCGGCGGCCGGACGCGTAGCCTCCCGGGCCTCCCTTCGCGTACCTTTGACGGCTGCCCAGCACGTCAGAAGGGGGCCCGGTGGCCGCTCAGGCTCATCAGCAAACCGCGCTCGACCAGGACCGCGATTCCGTACGGGACCGCGAGACCGGTATCGAACAGGAACACCTCGACCAGGTGTACCGCCGTCTTGAGGAGAAGATCCACGAGGCGGAGTTCCTGATGAACGACGCGGCCAAGCGAGGGCAGGTCGGCACCCCCGGCGCCCTCGCGGAGCGCGACGCCCAGGTGTTCCGCGCGGGGATCCACCTCAACCGTCTCAATAACGAGTTCGAGGACTTCCTCTTCGGCCGTATCGACCTGCTGCCCGGCAAGGACGGCAAGAAGGGCCCCGACGGCGCCTACACGGCCGTGGAGCCCGCCGAGGGAGCCGTCCGCGAGGACGCGGACGGGAAGAGGACCGCCGACATCGCCGAGACCCTCCACATCGGCCGGATCGGCGTCCTGGACGCCGACTACTCGCCGCTGGTCATCGACTGGCGCGCGCCGGCCGCCGCGCCCTTCTACCGCTCGACCCCGGTCGACCCGGGCCGGGTCGTACGCCGCCGCGTCATCCGCTCCAAGGGCCGCAAGGTGCTCGGTGTCGAGGACGACCTCATGCGCCCCGAGCTGACCGCGTACCTCGACGGCGAGCGGCTGCCCGTCATCGGCGACGGCGCCCTGATGGCCGCCCTCGGCCAGGCCCGCAGCCACACCATGCGCGACATCGTGGCGTCCATCCAGGCCGAGCAGGACCTCGTGATCCGGGCCCCCGCCGCCTCGGTGACGTACGTGGAGGGCGGTCCCGGCACCGGCAAGACGGCCGTCGCCCTGCACCGCGCCGCGTATCTCCTCTACCAGGACCGCCGCCGGTACGCGGGCGGCATCCTGATCGTCTCGCCGACCCCGCTCCTCGTCGCCTACACCGAGGGCGTCCTGCCGTCGCTCGGCGAGGAGGGCCAGGTCGCGATCCGCGCGGTGGGCTCGCTGGTCGACGGGGCCGAGGCCACGGTCTACGACTCCCCGGCGGTGGCCCGCGTCAAGGGCTCCTCGCGGATGCTGAAGGTCCTGCGCAAGGCCGCCCGCGGCGCCCTTGAACTGGGCACGCCCGCGAAGGAGGCGAACAAGGAGGCGAAGACGGGCCAGCTGGCCTTCGGCGAGGAGCCCGAGGACGACAAGCAGGCCCCCGCCGAGCAGCCCACGCGCCTGCGCGTCGTCGCCTTCGGCCGCCGCCTCGAACTGGAGGCCGCCGACCTGAACCGGATCCGCCAGAACGCGCTGAGCGGCACCGCCCCCGTCAACCTCCTGCGCCCGCGCGCCCGCAAGCTCCTTCTGGACGCCCTGTGGTCGCAGTCCGGCGCGGGCACCCGCCACAGCGACCCGGAACTCGCCGCGGAGCTGCGTTCGTCCTTCGACGACGACATCACCTCCGAGGACGACTTCATCCGCTTCCTCGACGCGTGGTGGCCCGAGCTGACCCCGCGCGGGGTCCTCTCCGCGATGGGCGACGAGCGCCGCCTCGGCCGCTGGGCCCGGCGCATCCTCAACCCCGGCGAGGTCCGCAAGGTCGCCCGCTCCCTGCGCCGCGACGCCCTCTCGGTGCACGACGTGGCGCTCCTCGACGAGCTGAACGCGGTCCTCGGCACGCCCGTACGCCCGCGGAGGAAGCGCGAGTACGACCCGCTCGACCAGCTCACCGGACTCGACGAGCTGATGCCCACGCGCGAGGAGACGCAGTTCGAGCGCGCGGAGCGCCTGGCCCAGGAGCGCACCGAGTACGCGCACGTCATCGTCGACGAGGCGCAGGACCTCACGCCCATGCAGTGGCGCATGGTCGGCCGCCGAGGCCGGCACGCGACGTGGACCGTCGTCGGCGACCCGGCCCAGTCGTCGTGGTCGGACCCCGACGAGGCGGCCGAGGCGCGCGACGAGGCGCTCGGCTCCCGCCCGCGCCGCCGCTTCACCCTGACGGTCAACTACCGCAACCCGGCGGAGATCGCCGAGCTCGCGGCGAAGGTGCTGGCGCTCGCCATGCCGGGCTCCGAGTCCCCGTCGGCCGTTCGTTCCACCGGCGTGCGCCCCCGGTTCGAGGTCGTGCGGGACGGACTCGGGCCGAGCGTCCGCGAGGCGGCGGAGCACCTGCTGGCCCAGGTCGACGGCACGGTGGGCGTCGTCGTGGCGATGAACCGGCGGGACGAGGCGGCGCGCTGGCTGGCCGGGCTCGGCGACCGCGTCGTGGCGCTCGGCAGCCTGGAGGCCAAGGGCCTGGAGTACGACGCGACGGTCGTCGTCTCGCCCGCGGAGATCGCCGACGAGTCCCCGGCGGGACTGCGGGTCCTGTACGTGGCGCTGACCCGCGCCACCCAGCAGCTCACGGTCGTCTCGGGCGCCCGGGACGAGCCGGACGCGGACGGGGTGCCGGATCTGCTCCGCGACTGAGCCGGCAACTGAGTCGGCGACCGAGTTGGCGACGGGGGAATTGCCTTACGGGGATCCTTTGTTACCGTTGACGTGACACCGGCTCGATCCAAGCCCCCGGGCCCAACCTTCGTCGCTACGAGCGACCACTTGCCGCGAGGCGAGCATGGCGGGCCGGTGCCATCTACGTGAGAAGAGGTCCACGTCACCCCGGTGACGTGGACCTCTTTCTGTTTCCCCGAACTTCTCGTATGGTGGAAACAAGTTTCCGAAAGTGAGTATCCCGGGTGCCGCGCAGGCGTCGGCCGGGTGCTGGCCGGGCGGTGAACAAAACGTTCGCAATCCGGGGCGGCTACCACGTACTCGGCGGTAGGTGCGACGATCGGACGGAAAAACAGCAGCAGTAGCGACGGTGAAAGCAGAGGAATCCGGCCATGGCAACGGCGCCCAGCGTCTCCTACTCGATGACGGTTCGCCTTGAGGTGCCCGCCAGCGGAACAGCGGTATCCCAGATCACCACGGCCGTCGAGTCCCACGGAGGCTCGGTCACCGGCCTCGACGTGACGGCGTCCGGCCACGAGAAACTCCGCATCGACGTCACGATCGCGGCGACCTCCACCGCCCACGCCGACGAGATCGTCGAGCAGCTCGGGGACATCGAGGGCGTCACCCTCGGCAAGGTCTCCGACCGTACGTTCCTGATGCACCTCGGCGGCAAGATCGAGATGCAGTCCAAGCACCCCATCCGCAACCGTGACGACCTCTCCATGGTCTACACGCCGGGTGTGGCCCGCGTCTGCATGGCGATCGCCGAGAACCCTGAGGACGCCCGCCGTCTGACGATCAAGCGCAACACCGTTGCGGTCGTGACGGACGGCTCCGCCGTGCTCGGCCTCGGCAACATCGGCCCGATGGCCGCCATGCCGGTCATGGAGGGCAAGGCGGCCCTCTTCAAGCGCTTCGCCGACATCGACGCCTGGCCGATCTGCCTGGACACCCAGGACACCGACGCCATCGTCGAGATCGTCAAGGCGATCGCCCCCGGCTTCGCGGGCATCAACCTGGAAGACATCTCCGCCCCCCGCTGCTTCGAGATCGAGGCCCGCCTGCGCGAGGCCCTCGACATCCCCGTCTTCCACGACGACCAGCACGGCACGGCCATCGTCGTCCTCGCCGCCCTGACGAACGCCCTGCGCGTCGCGGGCAAGGCGATCGGCGACATCCGCGTCGTCATGTCCGGCGCGGGCGCGGCCGGTACGGCCATTCTCAAGCTCCTGATCGCGGCCGGCGTCAAGAACGCCGTCGTCGCCGACATCCACGGTGTCGTGCACGCGGACCGCGAGGACCTGGTAGACGCCGCCGCCGGCACGCCGCTGCGCTGGATCGCCGACAACACGAACCCCGAAGGCCTCACGGGCACGTTGAAGGAGGCCGTGCGCGGCGCCGACGTGTTCATCGGCGTCTCCGCCCCGAACGTGCTCGACGGCGACGACGTGGCGGCCATGGCCGAGGGTGCCATCGTGTTCGCGCTCGCGAACCCCGACCCCGAGGTCGACCCCGCAATCGCCCGTCAGACGGCGGCAGTTGTGGCCACGGGCCGCTCGGACTTCCCGAACCAGATCAACAACGTGCTGGTGTTCCCGGGCGTCTTCCGGGGCCTCCTCGACGCCCAGTCGCGTACCGTCAACACGGAGATGATGCTGGCCGCCGCGACCGCTCTGGCGGACGTGGTGAGCGAGGACGAGCTCAACCCGAACTACATCATTCCGAGCGTCTTCAACGACAAGGTCGCGGGCGCCGTCGCCGGAGCGGTGCGCAACGCCGCGAAGGCCGCCGGCGCCACTGTGACAGGCGCCACGGCCTCCTGAGGCCCGGCGCGTCGCGGAATGCGGGGCCCCCGGCCGCCCTCTAGGGTGGCCGGGAAGCACGGCCCTGACCCCGCCCCATTCCGGGACGGCGCCGCATTTCGTGTGACCCCCAAGGGCGCCGGATTGGCTTTCCCGCCGCTGGTGGGGGCAGGATGCGTCTTCGGGCGCGAGGGTCTGAAGACGGACCCGGGTCCGGGGCCTGACCAAAGACCCTGGCAGCATCGGCTTCGCTGTGCCCAACATGCGGCTCCGCCGCGTGGCACGCCTCAATGGCAAGAAGAACACGGGAGTACAAACATGAACCGCAGTGAGCTGGTGGCCGCGCTGGCCGACCGCGCCGAGGTGACTCGCAAGGACGCCGACGCCGTGCTGGCCGCGTTCGCCGAGACCGTCGGCGAGATCGTCGCCAAGGGCGACGAGAAGGTCACCATCCCCGGCTTCCTGACCTTCGAGCGCACGCACCGTGCCGCTCGCACCGCCCGCAACCCGCAGACCGGCGAGCCGATCAACATCCCGGCCGGTTTCAGCGTGAAGGTGTCCGCGGGCTCCAAGCTCAAGGAAGCCGCCAAGGGCAAGTAACCCTTACGGCAAGCGCGAGGGGCGGTACCCGTTTCTGGGTACCGCCCCTCGTGGCGTTCTGGGTGAGCGTGTGCGTCTGCGGGTGCGCTGTGGCTGGTCGCGCCCCGCGGCGGAGCCGCTAATGACACAGCCCCGCGCCCCTTGAAGGCTGCGCGCAGCGCATGCCTTCAAGGGGCGCGGCGAACTGCGCGACCAGCCCCCACCGGGCCCGCAGACGCAAACAGGCCCTAGCCCAGCGCCTTGCCAGGCAGCTCGACCTTCGCGCCGAGCTCGACCAGCTTGTCCATGAAGTTCTCGTAACCCCGGTTGATCAGATCGATCCCGTGCACCCGGCTGGTCCCCTGCGCAGCCAGCGCAGCGATCAGGTACGAGAACCCACCACGGAGGTCAGGAATGACCAGGTCGGCCCCCTGCAGCTTCGTCGGGCCCGACACGACCGCGGAGTGCAGGAAGTTGCGCTGGCCGAAGCGGCAGTCGGAGCCGCCCAGGCACTCGCGGTAGAGCTGGATGTGCGCGCCCATCTGGTTCAGCGCGGACGTGAAGCCGAGCCGGGACTCGTAGACCGTCTCGTGGACGATGGAGAGGCCCGAGGCCTGCGTCAGGGCGACGACGAGCGGCTGCTGCCAGTCGGTCTGGAAGCCGGGGTGGACGTCCGTCTCCAGGGCGATCGACTTGAGCGAGCCGCCGGGGTGCCAGAAGCGGATGCCCTCGTCGTCGATCTCGAAGGCGCCGCCGACCTTCCGGTACGTGTTCAGGAACGTCATCATCGAGCGCTGCTGGGCGCCGCGGACGTAGATGTTGCCCTCGGTCGCCAGCGCGGCCGACGCCCACGACGCGGCCTCCAGGCGGTCCGAGAGGGCGCGGTGCGTGTAGCCGCCGAGCTTGTCGACACCGGTGACGCGGATGGTGCGGTCGGTGTCCATCGCGATGATCGCGCCCATTTTCTGCAGAACGCAGATCAGGTCCTCGATCTCCGGCTCCACGGCCGCGTTCGACAGCTCCGTGACGCCCTCGGCGAGGACGGCCGTGAGCAGGACCTGCTCGGTGGCGCCCACGGAGGGGTAGGGGAGGCGGATCTTGGTGCCGCGCAGCCGCTGCGGGGCCTCCAGGTACTGGCCGTCCGCCCGCTTCTCGATCGTCGCGCCGAACTGGCGCAGCACCTCGAAGTGGAAGTCGATCGGCCGGCCGCCGATGTCGCAGCCGCCCAGGCCCGGGATGAACGCGTGACCGAGCCGGTGAAGCAGCGGGCCGCACAGCAGGATCGGAATGCGCGAGGAGCCCGCGTGCGCGTCGATGTCCGCGACGTTCGCGCTCTCGACGTGCGACGGGTCCATGATCAGCTCGCCCGGCTCCTCGCCGGGACGGACCGTCACACCGTGCAGCTGCAGGAGGCCGCGCACGACGCGGACGTCACGGATGTCCGGGACGTTGCGCAGCCGGCTCGGGGCGCTGCCGAGCAGCGCGGCGACCATGGCCTTGGGCACGAGGTTCTTCGCGCCGCGGACACGGATCTCGCCCTCCAGCGGGGTTCCGCCGTGGACAAGCAGTACATCGTCGGTGACGGTCATGAATCTCGCGTTCCGATGAGATGGACAGGACAGATGGGCAGGACCGCAGGGCGGAGCCTTCGGGCGAGGCCTTTCGGCGAGGCTTTCGGGCCGGGCCCTGGGCGGACCAAGGCATAAGCGTAAGGGCCGCCTACCCCCCTTCCGTAAGCCCAAGTGCGGAGGGAGGACGTCATGACTTCGCTACAACACGAAATGTGGCTAAACGGGCGCGGAGGGTCACGCTCCGGGGGCCTCGCGCGGCGCACGCCCCGGGCGCGCACGGCCTGTCTGAGCTGCGGGCACCCGGTTAGCGCCATTGACTCCCCGCTCGGCGGCAAGATGCGGGATCATGTCTGGCATGACCGAGGTGTCCTCGCTCACAGGGCGGCTGCTCGTGGCCACACCCGCCCTGACGGACCCGAATTTCGACCGGGCGGTCGTGCTCCTCCTCGACCACGACGAGGAGGGCTCGCTGGGCGTCGTCCTCAACCGGCCCACGCCGGTGGGCGTCGGCGACATCCTGGAGGGCTGGGGCGAGCTCGCCGGCGCTCCGGGCGTCGTCTTCCAGGGCGGACCGGTCTCGCTCGACTCGGCGCTCGGCGTCGCGGTGATCCCCGGCGACGAGGGCACCTCCCAGGGCGCCCGGCTGCGTTCCGGCGGCGCGGACCCCATCGGCTTCCGCCGGGTGCACGGCGCGATCGGCCTCGTCGACCTGGAGGCCCCTCCGGAACTGCTCGCCGCCGCCCTCGGCTCGCTGCGCATCTTCGCCGGGTACGCGGGCTGGGGTCCGGGGCAGCTGGAGTCCGAGCTGACCGACGGTGCCTGGTACGTCGTCGAGTCGGAGCCGGGCGACGTCTCGTCGACGGAGCCCGAGGGGCTGTGGCGGGCGGTGCTGCGGCGCCAGCGCAGTGAGCTGGCGATGGTGGCGACGTATCCGGACGATCCCTCGCTCAACTGACCCCGTCCGAGGCCGCTGACTCTTCCCCGCGCGCTTCAGTACCCTTGGCACCTATGAGCACTCTTGAGCCCGAGCGCGGGACAGGTACGGGGACCCTCGTAGAGCCGACGCCTCAGACGTCGCACGGTGACGGCGACCACGAGCGCTACGCCCACTACGTCCAGAAGGACAAGATCATGGCGAGCGCCCTCGAGGGGACGCCCGTCGTCGCGCTCTGCGGCAAGGTGTGGGTGCCGGGCCGGGACCCGAAGAAGTACCCGGTGTGTCCCATGTGCAAGGAGATCTACGAGTCCATGGGCGCCGGCGGCGACAAGGACAAGGGTGGCAAGGACAAGAAGTAGCGGCGGCGGCTCATGAGTTTCTGAGTCTGCTGTGTGAGGCCCCTGGGTGCGTGCGCCGGCGCGCGCCGGGGGCCTTTGTGCTCGGCTTTCTGTACTGTGCCGGGACCGTTTTTTGTACTGTGCCGGGACCGTTGCCCTAGTGGTCTGGACCTCTTAGCCTCGTCCGTGTGTCAGTGACTTCGGCAGAACTCGTTCCCGCACCCCGCCGCACGACGGCCGGCGACGGCCACCACGAACTCGGCGACACCACCGCCCTCACCGCCGGACCCGGCACCGAGGGCGTCGCCCGCTGGCTGCGCTCGACGGTCGGCGCGGCCACCGGCCTCGCCCTTCCGGAGCGCCCGGGCGACAGCCCCGGCATCGTGCTGAGCGTCGACCCCGCGCTCGCCCCGGAGGCGTACCGCCTCACCGTCGACCCGCACACCGTCCGTATCGAGGGCGGCAGCGCGGCCGGCGTCTTCTGGGGAGCCCAGACGCTGCGTCAGCTCCTCGGCCCCGACGCGTTCCGGCGCGCGCCCGTCGACCGCGGCCGGAAGTGGACGGTCCCCGAGGTCGTGATCGAGGACGCGCCGCGCTTCTCCTGGCGCGGCCTCATGCTCGACGTCTCCCGCCACTTCATGCCCAAGGACGGGGTCCTGCGCTACCTCGACCTGCTCGCCGCGCACAAGCTCAACGTCTTCCACTTCCACCTCACCGACGACCAGGGCTGGCGCATCGAGATCAAACGCCACCCGAAGCTCACGGAGCAGGGCGCGTGGCGCGCACGCACGAAATTCGGCCACCGCGCCTCCCCGTTGTGGGACGAGCGGCCGCACGGCGGCTACTACACGCAGGACGACATCCGCGAGATCGTCGCGTACGCCGCCGAGCGCCACATCCGCGTCGTCCCCGAGATCGACGTCCCCGGCCACTCGCAGTCGGCCATCGCGGCCTACCCGGAACTCGGCAACACCGACGTCGTGGACACCACTTCACTCACCGTCTGGGACAACTGGGGCGTCACCCCGAACGTGCTCGCGCCCACCGACCACACCCTCCGGTTCTACGAGGGCGTGTTCGAGGAGATCCTCGACCTCTTCCCGGCCGACGTCTCGCCGTTCGTCCACATCGGCGGCGACGAGTGCCCCAAGGACCAGTGGAGGCAGTCGCCCGCCGCACAGGCCCGCATCGCCGAACTCGGCCTGAAGGACGAGGACGAGCTCCAGTCCTGGTTCATCCGGCACTTCGACACCTGGCTCGCCGAGCGCGGCCGCCGCCTCATCGGCTGGGACGAGATCCTCGAAGGCGGGAGTCGAGCCGAAGGGCGCGCCCCTGTCGAAAGCGACGAGGAGGAGGGAGCGCAGCGACCGCTCGACGAGGAGTTTCGACAGGGGACCCGAGCGCCCGGAGGCGAGACGACGGAATTGGGCCTCGCGCCGGGCGCCGCTGTCTCGTCCTGGCGCGGCTACGAGGGCGGCATCACCGCCGCCCGCGCGGGACACGACGTCGTCATGTGCCCCGAGCAGCACGTGTACCTGGACCACCGTCAGGCGCCGGGCGACGACGAGCCGATGCCCATCGGATGGGTCCGCACCCTCGAGGACGTCTACCGCTTCGAGCCCGTTCCGCCGCAGCTCACCGCGGAGGAGGCGCGGCACGTCCTCGGCACCCAGGCCAACGTGTGGACCGAGGTGATGGACAGCCAGGCCCGCGTCGACTACCAGGTGTTCCCGCGCCTGGCCGCCTTCGCCGAGGTCGCCTGGAGCACCCTGCCCGCCCCCGCCGAGCGCGACTTCCCCGCCTTCCAGCGGCGAATGACCGCCCACTACGGCCGACTTGACGCACTCGGCGTCGACTACCGTCCGTCCACGGGCCCCCGCCCGTGGCAGCGGCGACCCGGGGTGCTCGGACGCCCGATCGAGGGGGCGCCCCCGAACGTGTGAGCCGCCCGCCGTACGCGTGCCCCGGGGCCCCGGCCCTGGGACCGTGGATGCGCAAGAAAAAGCACGAGGAAAACCATGAGGAAAACCACCGAAGAGTGGCAATGCGCGCCGACGGGTGACCAGGGGCCAAAACGGTTCATCTCCCTGATCCCCGGGGCGAAAGCCTCCTAGCGGACCCCCTCGCCGGGCCCCCGGGAAGATGTGCCAGAGTTGCCACGTCCGGCCTGTCAGCACGTACCGTACGGCGGAGCAGGCGTAACGGCGCGAACGGCGGCTCACCGACCGAAGCCGCCGGGCGGAAGTGCCGGACATCGGGAAGGGGCAGCCGGTTTGACCACGCACGCAACGCAGGCCGTGACGCTCCCGGGCTCGCTGGACGAGGCCGTGGCAGCACTCGCCGCCATGCCCGCCGCGGTACCGGTCGCGGGCGGCACCGACCTCATGGCCTCGGTCAACGCCGGGCTCCTGCGCCCCGCCGCCCTCGTCGGACTCGGCCGCATCAGCGAGATCCGCGGCTGGCAGTACCAGGACGGCCACGCGCTGCTCGGCGCCGGCCTCACCCACGCCCGCATCGGACGCCCCGACTTCGCCGCGCTCATCCCGGCCCTGGCCGCCGCCGCGCGCGCCGCGGGACCACCCCAGATCCGTAACGCGGGCACCCTCGGCGGGAACATCGCCTCCGCCGCCGCGACCGGCGACACCCTGCCCGTGCTCGCCGCCCTCGAAGCCACGCTCATCATCGCGGGGCAGGGCGGGGCGCGCCGCGAGGTCCCCGTGTCGCACCTGCTCGCGGGCATGGAGATGCTCAGCCCCGGCGAGCTCATCGGCTTCGTACGGGTGCCGCTGCTGCACGCTCCGCAGACCTTCCTCAAAGCCACCGGGCGTACCGGCCCCGGGCGCGCACTCGCGTCCGTCGCGCTGGTCGTCGACCCGGCCCGACGCGGCGTGCGGTGCGCGGTCGGCGCGATCGCGCCCATGCCGCTGCGGCCCCTGGAGGCCGAGCAGTGGGTGGCCTCGCTCATCGACTGGGACGGCGAGCGGACGCTCGTACCCGAGGCGCTGACCGCGTTCGGCGAGTACGTCGCCGCGGCCTGCATCCCGGAGCCCGCCCCGGCCCCGGACGGCACGCAGGAACAACTGCCGCCCGCCGTACTGCACCTGCGGCGCACGGTCGCCGCGCTGGCCCGACGTGCACTTGGGAGGGCGCTGTCGTGACGGACGAGCACAACCAGGGTGGCCACGGAGGTCACCAGGACCCTTATCGGGCAGGCCATCAAGCAGGCCACCAGGCAGGCCATCAAGCAGGCCACCAGGCAGGCCATCCGGGCGGCGGCTGGGAGCCGTTGCCCCAGGGTGACTACGACGCGGACGCCACCGCCTTCGTGCAGCTCCCCGAAGGCGGCCTCCCCGACGCGCCCCTGGCCGCGCCGGGCCACGGCTACGTACCGCCCCAGATCACCGTCGCCCCCGGCGGCCCCTCGGCCACGGACCCGGCGGCGACCGGGGTGTGGGTCCTGCCGCCGGACGCGACGGGTGGCGTCACGGGGGCCGCGACCGGGGGCGTGCAGTGGCCCGAACCGGCCGCGGCGCCGGAGATGCTGCCGTCGGCGCCCGCGATGCCTTCCGTGCCCTCCGCGCCCTCTGCGATTTCGTACGACCATCATGGGTTTTCCGGCGACCACGGTATGACCGGGCAGTGGAACTTCTCGGAGGCCGAGCCGCACCGGGAGCCGTCCGCGCATGAGCCGGCTGCCGCGCACGAGCCCGGGCCCGCTCATGAGCCGACGGCCGCCCATGAGCCGACGGCCGTGACGGGGCAGTGGTCGATCCCGGTCATCGCCGAAGGGGATCTTCCGGACGAGTCGGGTGAGTTCACGACGTCGTCCCTCGCCGCACAGTGGGGCCGGACGCCTCCGGCGACGCTGCCGGGGGGCGCGGTGGCGCCCTGGGCGGCGGAGGGGTGGGCGCAGGAGCAGTCGGAGCCGGAGGCTGCGCCGGCGCCGGAGCCTGAGCCTGCGTTCGAGCACGGGTTTGAGCCCGAGTTCGAGCCTGGTTTCGAGCCGGTCGAGGGCGGGTCCGAGCACGGGCAC
The DNA here is from genome assembly GCF_004005495.1 of Streptomyces antnestii. GTDB lineage: Bacteria > Actinomycetota > Actinomycetes > Streptomycetales > Streptomycetaceae > Streptomyces > Streptomyces antnestii. Next base: position 293,108 of record NZ_RZYA01000006.1, on the reverse strand, counting down.
GGGCATGAGCCCGAGGCGGTCGCGATAGTGGCCGATGTACCGGCAGCGCCGGACGCCGAGCCGGAGCTCACCTCCGAGGTACCCGAGGCGCCTGAGGCGACCGAAGCCCCTGTCGCTTCCGAGGCTCCCGAAGCCGCTGAGGTTCCCGGGGCTCCGGAGACTCCCGAGGTTTCCGAGCCCTCCGCCCCGGCAGAGCACGCCGTCGCCGACCCGGATACCGCAGCCGCCGACACCGCTGCCGAGCCCGCCCCCGACAGCGCCCCCGACCCCGACAGCCCCGCCGGCACCGACATCGGCACCGGCACCGACGCCCCCCCGCTCCACGACGACCACCCCCTCGCCTCCTACGTCCTGCGGGTCAACGGCACCGACCGCCCCGTCACCGGCGCCTGGATCGGCGAGTCCCTGCTCTACGTCCTGCGCGAGCGCCTCGGCCTCGCCGGGGCCAAGGACGGCTGCTCGCAGGGCGAGTGCGGCGCCTGCAACGTGCAGGTCGACGGCCGCCTCGTAGCGTCCTGCCTGGTACCCGGCGCGACCGCCGCCGGCAGCGAAGTACGCACCGTGGAGGGCCTGGCCGCCGACGGGCAGCCCTCCGACGTGCAGCGAGCCCTCGCGGCCCGCTGCGCCGTGCAGTGCGGATTCTGCGTGCCGGGCATGGCGATGACCGTGCACGACCTCCTGGAGGGCAACCCGGCGCCCACCGAACTGGAGACCCGCCAGGCCCTGTGCGGGAACCTGTGCCGCTGTTCCGGGTACCGCGGGATCCTGGACGCCGTACAGCAGGTCGTCGGTGAACGCGGGGCGGCTGCGGAGGCCGCCACGGCCGACGCCATGCCTGACACCACGGCCGACGAAGGTGACGCACCCGGCGAGGCCCGCATCCCGCGCCAGGCGGGACCCAGCGCAACCGAAGGCATTCAGGACTTCCAGGACTTTCAGGACTTTCAGGACTTCCAGGACGGAGGCCAGGCGTGAGTGACGAAGCAGCAGCCATTACGCCCGTGGCTCCCGCGACCCCCGTGACCCCTGAGGCCGAACCGCTGCCGCACGGCATCGGGGCGCCCCTGACGCCGGCCGAGGCGCGCGCCAAGACGGAGGGCACGTTCCCGTACGCCGCCGACCTGTGGGCCGAGGGCCTGCTGTGGGCGGCCGTTCTGCGCTCCCCGCACCCCCACGCGCGCATCCTGTCCGTCGACACGACCCACGCGCGCGAGATGCCCGGCGTACACGCCGTCATCACGCACGAGGACGTACCCGGAGCGCCCCTGCCCGGCCATCGCGCCGCGGACCGCCCGGTCTTCGCCTCCGACGTCGTACGCCACCACGGCGAGGCCATCGCCGCCGTCGCGGCCGACCACCCGGACACCGCCCGCATGGCGGCGGCGGCCGTGATCGTCGAGTACGAGGTCCTCGAACCCGTCACCGACCCCGAGCAGTCCTTCGCCGCCGAGCCCCTGCACCCCGACGGCAACCTGATCCGCCACATCCCCCTGCGCCACGGCGACCAGGACGTGACGGGCGAGATCGTCGTCGAGGGCCAGTACCGCATCGGCCGCCAGGACCCGGCCCCCATCGGCGCCGAGGCCGGCCTCGCCGTCCCGCGTCCTGACGGGGGAGTGGAGCTCTACATCGCCTCCACCGACCCGCACGGCGACCGTGACCTCGCCGCCGCGCGCTACGGCCTCGAACCCGAGCGCGTGAAGGTCGTCGTCACCGGTGTCCCGGGCGCGACCGCCGACCGCGAGGACCAGAGCTTCCAACTCCCCCTCGGCCTCCTGGCGTTGAAGACCGGCTGCCCGGTCAAGCTCACCGCGACGCGCGAGGAGTCCTTCCTCGGCCACACCCACCGCCACCCCACCCTCCTGCGCTACCGCCACCACGCGGACGCCGAGGGCAAGCTGGTCAAGGTCGAGGCGCAGATCCTGCTCGACGCGGGCGCGTACGCCGACACGTCGTCCGAGGCGCTCGCCGCCGCCGTCTCCTTCGCCTGCGGCCCGTACGTCGTGCCGCACGCGTTCATCGAGGGCTGGGCCGTCCGCACGAACAACCCGCCCTCCGGCCACGTACGTGGAGAGGGCGCCCTCCAGGTCTGCGCCGCGTACGAGGCGCAGATGGACAAACTGGCGAAGAAGCTCGGCATCGACCCGGCGGAGCTGCGCCTGCGCAACGTCATGGCGACGGGCGACGTCCTGCCCACGGGCCAGACGGTGACGTGCCCCGCCCCGGTAGCCGAACTCCTCACCTCTGTACGGGACTTCCCCCTCCCGGAACTTCCCCGGGACACCCCCGAGGACGAGTGGCTGCTGCCCGGCGGCCCCGAGGGCGCGGGCGAACCGGAAGCCGTGCGCCGCGGCGTCGGCTACGGCATCGGCATGGTCCACATGCTCGGCGCGGAAGGCACCGACGAGGTGTCGACGGCGACGGTCAAGGTCCAGGACGGAGTCGCGACGGTCATCTGCGCGGCGGTCGAAACCGGCCAGGGCTTCACCACCCTCGCCCGCCAGATCGTGCAGGAGACGCTCGGCATCGACGAGGTGCAGGTGGCGCCCGTCGACACGGACCAGCCCCCGGCGGGCCCAGGCTGCCGCGGCCGCCACACGTGGGTCTCCGGCGGAGCGGTGGAACGGGCCGCGAAAATGGTCCGCACCCAGCTCCTCCAGCCCCTCGCCCACAAGTTCGGCATGTCCACGGAGCTGCTCCAGATCGCGGACGGCAAGATCACGTCGTACGACGGAGTCCTTTCGACCACGGTCACCGAGGCGATGGACGGCAAGGAACTGTGGGCAACGGCCCAGTGCCGCCCCCACCCGACCGAGCCCCTCGACGCGGACGGCCAGGGCGACGCGTTCGTAGGCCTCGCCTTCTGCGCGATCCGCGCGGTCGTGGACGTGGACATCGAACTGGGCTCGGTACGGGTAGTGGAACTAGCAATTGCCCAGGACGTAGGCCGCATCCTGAACCCCGCCCAACTGGCCGCCCGAATCGAAGCGGGCGTCACTCAAGGAGTCGGCGCAGCCCTCACGGAAAACCTCCGCACCCCACGCGGCCTGGTCCGCCACCCCGACTTCACCGGCTACGCCCTCCCCACATCCCTGGACGCCCCCGACATCCGCATCGTCAAACTCGTGGAGGAACGGGACGTGGTGGCCCCCTTCGGAGCGAAGGCGGTGAGCGCGGTCCCGGTGGTCGCGTCCCCGGCAGCGGTAGCCTCAGCGGTCCGCGCGGCCACGGGCCGCCCGGTAAACCGCCTCCCGATCCGCCCCCAAGCAGCGGTGACCACTCCTGCGTCCGCCCCGGCGATGGCGTCAACGGACTGACACCCCCTGCCCGTTGCAACTTGTTACGTGTCGTGTCGATGTGTGACGCGATGTGCATGGTCTCGACAACGGGTGACGTGTGAACTGACAGTGCGCGTCGCTAGAGTTGTCACCGAGACTTCGCAGCCGACGCCGGCCGACGACCATCGGCAGACGCCACTGCAGAGAAACGACACGGGGGAACGGGGAGGACGCGATGGCAGAGGACAAGGGCGACGGGGGCGGAGCGGCATCGCTGCCGCTCTTCGGCGGGGCGCTCGGAGGGGCACTCGGCGGAGTGGCCATGGCGTCGGGGGCAATGGCCGACATCGTCACGGAGCTGGAGTCGTTCACGAAGTTCCAGCAGCGGGTTGATCAACTCATCAAGGACCTCAGCGGGTCGGACGCGGGCTCCAAGAAGATCGGCCAGGAACCACTCGGCCGCCATCAGTTCGGAGGCGGCGCGGGCGATTGGGGCGACGCCGCCGGTCTGTTCACGTCGTACGAGACGGTGCTCACAGAGCTGGAGAACCTGTCGAAGATCCTCTCCGACTCCATAGAGGGGATGGGGATCGCTGTTCTCGCGTCTCACAAGGGCTATGCGGCCATCGACGCAGACCTCCGGGATCGCGTTGCGGCGATCAAGGCGGAGACGAAGGACCACTACGGCGGCGATTACGACCCCGAGAAGTCCAAGCTGTGGCACCAGGGGGCGGGTCCGGCGATTGACGAAATCGGGACCAAGGACGGGGCCAAGGACGCGGCCAAGGGTGGCCAGCACAGCGCGGGCGCCAAGCATGGTGGAGCGGAGGTTGGTCTCTGATGTCCAAGGACCCGTTTGACGGCATGAGCCACGAAGCGATGCTGGAGTGGCTCGACCAGGCGAACTCCGGCTCGGTGCAAGCAGCGGCCGACCGGCTCGCCGCGGCGGCCAAGGAGATCCACTCGATCGCTGAGGACCTGAAGGTGCGGCCTCAGTGGGTGGAGTGGAAGGGGAAGGGTGCGGAGGCGTTTCGCACCTGGGCCGGAGACCTGGCCAATGCGACCTTGACGCTCGGTGACTTCAGCCAGGACTCGTCGAAGTGGCTGGGCGAGGCATCGAAGGCGATCGGTACCGCTCAGGCGTCCATCCCGCGAGACAAGGCCAGTGCCCAGGCGAATCTGGATGCGGCAAGGTCTGCGCACAACGATCCTGACGCCGGCGCCATTGCGAGCAAGTCGGCGAGTGAACTCCAGGCGATCGCGGCCAACAAGGAGAAGGTGCGGCAGGAAGCCGCTACCGAAATGCGGAAGTTGGGGCATGCGTATTCGCTGTCCTCGACGCAGATGAACGGGCTGACTCGGCCCAAGTTCCCGCCGGCGCCCGATGCCGTCGTGCCCGACAGTCGTGGTCGAGACCACTCCTCCCAGGGGGAGAGCGACGGCGGAGTTGCTGGAAAGGCCATGCCCGGAACCGGCGTGGCTGAGGCGACGGGTCGCACCGTCACCTCGGATGTGTCAACAAGGCATCGCGCGGACGTCGCGCAGGGACGAGCCGTACCGAGTATTGACGAGCGTCCTACGCACTTGGGTATCGACTCGGTAGGGACGCTGCCTGACGTCAAGCAGCCTCCAGTGCCCACCACCGGATCAGGCCCAGTCGGGCCAGGCCCAACCGGTCCTGGTGTCACGCCTCCCTCAATCGGTATGGTTCCGCCCGTATTTGGCGGCGCAGGGCGAAATTCTGTCACTGCCCGTGGCGCCGGACCGTCGATCACAGCGCGAGGAACTTCGCCGACGGGCCGAGCCGTAGGTGCGCCCCGGACGGGGATTCCGTCGGCCGAGGGCGCTACGGGGCGGCCGACCACGCCGGGTACACGGGGCCCTCTGATGCCGGGCCAAAGCGCCACGGGCCGAGCGGGGTCGGGCCAGCCCGGTCGACTTCCGACCAATGGTGGAGTGTCGGGTGGCCGTCCTCAACCGGTAACAGGCAAGCCTGCAACGGGCATTCCTCGCGGCACGGTGATGGGCGGAGAGGGTGCCGCAGGTGCCCGAGGCTCGTCGGCTCAGGGCACGACGGGAGCCAGGCCGGCGCCGACGCCCGGGACCACTGGTTCGCGCGGCGGGGCCTCGGGGCGTCGTGTGACCGGGGCAACGGGCGAGAACGGTGGCATCGTGGGGGGCCGGCCGCAGCAGCAAGGCCGTGCGAACACCCGCTCCTTCAGTTCCGGGGGCTCAGGCTTGGTCCGTGGTCAGAGCGCGGTGTCAGCACCCCAAGAAGGTGCTGACGGCGCGCGCCGGGCGGGGCGCGGAGGCGCTGTGCCACATGGCGCTCAACCGCAGGGCCGCCAGGACGAAGAGCGGGGTGGCCGCCCGGACTATCTCGTAGAGAACGAGGCGACCTGGCAGTCAGATGACCAGGGGAACATGCCGCCCGTCATTGATGACGCTCCCAAGAACAGCGAGAGGTAATCACATGCCCGCCAGCAGCAATTGGTACGGCCGCCGAGCCGTTTCCTCGGCAGCTCTCGGTTTGCTGCTGGTGGGTGCCGCGGCTACGCCCGCACTGGCGGAATCCAACCGCGAGAAGCAGTGGTACCTCACGGCGATGAAGGCCGAGAGCATGTGGCGCATCAGCAAGGGGGAAGGCGTCACAGTTGCGGTGATCGACTCCGGAGTCGAACCGAACAACCCTGACCTACAGGGCCGGGTGCTGGACGGCCTGGACCTGGCGCCGAAGGAGACCGGCGATGAGCACACCGACTACGAAGGCCATGGCACTGGAATGGCCGGGCTGATCGCAGGTACAGGGGCACGGCGGGGTGGCCAGGGAGCCTTCGGACTGGCTCCGGGCGCCAAGATCCTTCCGATTCGCATGCCGGACGCGAACAAGGTTGGTAATCAGTACTACGGGACTGAACAATTCAACCAAGTTGCACCCAAAGCGATCCGGTTTGCGGTGGACCAAGGTGCCAAGGTCATCAACATCTCCCTGGGAGCCATGGAAGGCTCGCCTCAACTCACGGACTCGGTGGACTACGCGCTGAAGAAGGGTGCGTTGATCTTCGCTTCCAGTGGAAACAGTGGAGACGGCCTGAACAAGCCGGAATATCCGGCGGCCACTCCGGGGGTCGTTGCCGTCAGCGCGATCGGCAAGGATCTCCATATGACCCCTGAGTCCACTCACGGTAAGCAAGTGGATATGGCCGCTCCGGGCGCCGACATGGTCCATGCGTGTGGGAGCAAGTCCAGTGACACCGGCCTCTGCAGGACCAGTGGCACCAGTGATGCCACGGCCCTGGCGTCCGCGAGTGCTGCCCTGATCTGGTCCAAGCATCCGAACTGGACCAACAACCAAATCCTCCGGGTCATGCTCAACACCATTGGCCGCGCAGCTGACGGGGAAAAGCACAATGATTTCACCGGCTATGGAGCGGTCCGGCCCCGTATCGCCCTGACGAACCCCGGCGACCCTGGCCCGGCCGACAAGTACCCGCTGCCGGACTACCCTGTCGCGGCCTCCAAGCCCGCCGGCAAGCCCTCCAAGGGCGCCCCGGATGACGTCAGCGCCGCGCCGGCCGCCGCGTCCAAGGGTGACGACAGCAGCACCCCCCTCTGGATCGGCATCGGCGGAGGCGTCGCAGCCTTGATCGCCGCGGGAATTGCCGTTCCGGTCCTCCGTAACCGCAAGCGCCGCAGTGCCCAGCAGCAGCCCGCAAACCCGTATGCCCCAGTTCAGGGAGCGCCGCAGTACCAGCCTTATGGCGCCCCGCAGCACCACCCCGCGAGCCACGATCCGAACTCGCCGTACGGTGGCGGGCCGCAGGGGCCGGGTCCGTCTGCGTGACGCATACCCGGAGCAACGGGGGCACCGGCACCCGACGCCACGGTGCGGTCATCTCAGCCCTTGTCGGCCTGGTGCTGGTAGGCGCGGGATCCGCCCCCGCTCACGCCGAATCGACCCGCTCCCAGCAGTGGTACCTGGACCGCATGCACGCCGAAGAGATGTGGAAGGTCAGCACCGGCAAGGGCATCACCGTCGCGGTGGTCGACACCGGGGTGGACGCCACGAACCCGGACCTCGTCGGCAGAGTCGTGCCGGGTAAGGACCTCGCGCCCCGTTCGCCCGGCGACGAGCGGACCGACTACGACGGGCACGGCACCGGAATGGCCGGTCTGATCGCGGGGACGGGCGCATACGGCGGCGGGAGAGGGGCCTTCGGCCTGGCGCCGGGCGCCGAGATCCTGCCCATTCGTATCCCTGACATCGCGAATGCGAACAGCATGGGTGAGCTGGCGACCAAGGACAATCCCGTCTTCGCGAGAGCCATTCGCTACGCGGCCGATCACCAAGCGCAGGTCATCAACGTCTCCCAGGAGCTGATGCGCGGCTCGCCAGAGCTGACCGCGGCGGTGAAGTACGCCCTGGGCAAGGGGGCCTTGATCTTCGCGTCGGTGGGAGAGGGCGGTGACAGCGGCAGGGAACTGAACTACCCAGCCGCAACGCCTGGCGTGGTGGGCGTCGGTGCGGTGAACAGGGATATTTTCGCGACGGCTACGTCCCAGAAGGGCGCACAGGTCGACCTGTCCGCCCCCGGTGTCGACATGGTGCACGCGTGCGGGACCAAGGCGAGTAAGACCGGCCTCTGCAAAACGGCCGGGACGGGTGATGCCACTGCCCTCGCTTCCGCCAGCGCGGCCCTGATCTGGTCCCAGCACCCGAGCTGGACCAACAACCAGGTGCTTCGAGTGCTGCTCAACACCATCGGCGGTCCGACGGACGGCGCGAAGCGCAACGACGCCATCGGCTACGGAGTCGTCCGTCCCCGCATCGCCCTGCAGAAGCCCGGCAACCCTGGCCCGGCCGGCAAGTATCCGCTGCCGGACTTCCCGGTCCCCGAGGTGATCACGTACCCGTCACCGAAGGCATCGGGTGCTGACGCGCAGACCGCCGCCGCCGAGCAGAGCGGCAGCGACGTCCCGCTGTGGATCGGCATCGGCGCCGCCGTGCTGATCGGCGCGGGCATCGCCGTTCCGCTGGCCCGACGCCGTAAGAGCCGAGGCGCGCAGCAACCTCCGTCGCCAGCCTATGCTCCGAGCCCGCCACCGCATCCCACGTACGCCCCGTGGCCCGCCTCGGACCCGAACCCGTCCGGCCCCGGGGCCCCGCCCGGCGGACAATAGGGGCCGAGGTCAGAAGACCGACAGAGCCGTGATCGAGCTGTCGTGCTGCACGAACACGCGATTGCCGTCCGCCGCCACGTCGAGGTAGTCCGTCTTGGGCAGGCCGTAAGCCCACGTGGCCTTGCCGTCCTCGATGTTCATGGTGCTGACCTGCGCCGAGTCCTCCCTGTACAGGTAGGCCCAGAGTCCGCCTCCCTGACGCAGCACAGGGCTGAAGTAGCTCGCCTCACCCAGCGTCGACCAGACCTCGGAGCCGTCCTTCATCAGGATGCGCCGGGTGTGGTCCCCGTCGTTCGCGTAGATCGAGTCGCCGTACACCAGGGGCGGTCCCCAGGCCTTCGCGCCGAGCCGATATGAGGGCTCGGACTCCCACAGCTTCTTTCCGTCACGCAGGCGACGAGCCGTCAGGGGCTCGCCGTTGAGATAGACGATTCCCTTGTGGACGGCCGGATAGATGTCCAGATCCGTCTTCTGCGGGAACGACCACACCGGATGGCCGTCGGCCGTGGCCATGGTGAGGATGCCGCCGCCGTCTCCCACGAACACCAGCAGTCCGTCATCGATGACCGCTCGGTGCTGGACCTTTTCGCGGTATTCCGCCGGGAACTCCGACGTCCAGCGGATCTTCGCGTCAGTACGGCTGATGCTGCGCAGCCGGTCGTCGCCGGTGAGTATGTACACGGATTGGTCGTCCGCGGCGACGAGCGCCTTTGCCCCTGCCGCCGGGCACGTCCACTTGGGCCGGCCGGTCGAGGCGACGAACGTGCGGAGTGCTCCCTGGCCGTCGGACATCGCGATCAACTGGTCCGACAGGGAGAGGCAGCCGGCCTTGACCTGCGCCTCGGGCACGGCCCACCGCCGCTTCCCGCTCCGGACGTCGTGCGCGGCGAACCCGCCTTTCAGGGACGCGAAGACGAGGACGTCCCGCACGGGAAGCAGTCCCCCGTGTGCGCCGTCCATCACGCCGGCCGCTTTCCACAGACTTGTGGGCTTGCCGCCGGCTCCGGTGTCGAGCGTGGCCTTGGGCGTGCGCACCGGCGGCGGAGCGTAGAAGGGATCCTTGCTCTGCTCTACTTCCCTCTTCTTCTGCGCGCCCAGCCACCAGGCGGTACCGCCGCCTCCCGCCGCCAGTACCGCGCCGCCCGCGGCGAACCCGGTGATCAGCCGTCGCCGGGTCAGGTCCGGGGCGGCCGCCGGCGGGACCTGAGTGGTCAACTGCCGTGCGCCGGCCTCACGTTCCTTGATCGCCTCAGCGACAGGCCCCCGCCGCCAGACCTGGCGGGCGGCGCTCCCAGGCTCTTCGAACGCGGCGGTGATCTGACCGGGCGTGGGACGGGCCGCCGAATCCTTCGCCAGGCACGGAGCGATCAGAGTCCTCAACTGCGGGGAAATGCCGTCCAGTTGGGGATCACCGTGCACGACCTCGTACTGAACGGCCGCGACATGCCCGCCGCTGTACGCGGGCCTGCCGCCGGCCGCGTAGACCAGGACCGCGCCCAGCGAGAACACGTCCGCCGGGGGCGAGACACGCTGTCCGAGGACCTGCTCGGGCGCGCCGTAGCCGGGGGTGACCGGGACCTGGCCGGTGATGGTGAGGGTGAGGCCGTGTTCGGGCCGGGCGATGCCGAAGTCGATGATGCGCGGTCCGCTCGACGTCAGCACGATGTTCGGCGGCTTGAGGTCGCGGTGGATGAACCCGGCCGCGTGGATGTCGGCAAGGGTGCGGGCCAGTGAGGCCGCGAGGGCCCGTACGGCCGCTTCGCCGAGGGGGCCGTGGGCGTCCACGGCCTGGTCGAGGGTCGGCCCGGCGAGGAACTCGGTGGCGATCCACGGGCGCCCGCCCTCGGTCTGCGCCCCCAGTACCGCGGCGATACCCGGACTCCGGACGGCTTGCGCGGCCTGTGCCTCACGGATGAAACGCTGAGCCAGGTGGGTGTCATGGGCGAGTTCCGGGCGCAGCACCTTCACGGCCGCGAGCGTCCCGGCGTCGTCCTGGCCGACGTAGACCTTGCCCATACCGCCCTCGCCCAGGACGCCGAGCAGACGGTACGGGCCGAGGCGGACGGGGTCGCCGGTGCCGAGGGGTTTCATGAGAGCTGGCTTTCTGGGCGGGGGTGTTATGGGCTTCAAGAGATTTATGTGCTGGTCATGCGAGTGGGTACGCGGCCACGTAATTGTTGGCGACCGCGATGACGATGCCGTTCTGCTCGTCACCGAAGAACTGTTCGCCGGACGTGACATACGTCCGTGCGGCGGTGTGTGAGGCGAGGCTGACGGCTCGGAGCGTCACCCCGTTCTTGTAGTACGCGAACCGGGCGCCGATGACGGGACGGCAAGTCACGAAGGCGTTGCCCGGGGTGTCGCTCTTCTCCGCCCATCGCTGCTTTCCGCTGCGCGGGTCGACGGCGACCAGGCCGGCCCCGTCCACGACCGCGTACAGGACCCCGGATTTGAGGGTCGGAGGGCTGTAGGTCTCTCCGTACCCATGGGTCGGCCTGGAGGACCAGACCTGCCGGCCGTCACTCAGGCGCAGGGCCCGCAGCTGCCCGGCGCCCAGATAGACGTGCGACGTGTCCGCCGAGATGCCTTCACGTACGGTCTCGGGGTCGTCGACGGAATAGGGTGCTTCCCAACTCACGGCACCCGTACGGGTGTTGTGTAGTACGACGCGTACCGCACCCTCCTCGCGCTCCTGGAGCGTGATCAGGCGGTTGCCGACGACCCTCGCCGCGAGGAAGTGCAGTCGATTGCTGTCGTTGCGTCGCGACGGCAGAGGCCGCGTCCACAAGGTCTTCCCGGTGCGGCCGTCAACGGCCCGCAGGGTCCACTTCTGGCTCGCCCGGAACTCTCCCGCGCCGCTGGGCGGGTCCGCGCCGTCCCCGACGGCCAGGTAGAGGACCTCGTCGGCGACGCAGAGGAGCTGGTTGCCCCTGAGGCTGCCGTTGCTGTCGGAGAGGCGGGCGACGGTGGCGAGGGTTCCGCCGCTGTCACTGTTGACGCTGTGAATTGCGAGTGGTGGATGCTTCTGGTCCACGTCCGGATTGGGTTCCTCGATTCGGTAGACCTTGCCGTTGGCCACGGCGTACTGCCAACTGCCCGCTCCGCTGATGACACCCCACTTCGCGGCTCCGGTGCGCGGTGCCAGCCCCGCGAGGCCTCCTTGGTCCATCAGGACGGTGCCCGGAACAGGGTGGGGGACGAGCGGGCCTAGCTCATGCTGGCGGTTGCGGTCCGAAACCTTCCACAGGGGCGCGAGCCCCGTCGTTCGTTTGGCGCTCGCACCGTTGTCGGCATACTCGCCCTGACCTCCGGGGCCGGCTCCCGCCCCGGACTGGTCACGCCAGTACCAGAACCCTCCTGCTGCCGCGGCGACGCCTGCTGCCACACCACCCCCGAGGGCGAAGAGTCGGCGTCGCGAGACGGGGGTCGGCTTCGCCGGTGCCGGTGGACGTGAGCCCTCGGCCGGTGCCGGTGGAGGTGAGCCCTCGGTCGGCGCCGCCATCCGCTGTGCCGTCACCGCCCACACCTCACTCGCCCGCCGCCCGATCTCCGAGAGGACGGCGTCCGGCAGGTGGTCGGCGAACTCGCCGCTCCCGTCGTGCAGTTGGGACGCGATCTCGGATGTCGTGGGGCGTAGTCCGGGGTCCTTGGCCAGGCAGCGGGCCAGCAGGGGGGTGAGCGCCGGAGGTACGTCGCCGAGGTCCGGCTCGCCGTACCGCACCCGGTACAGCAGGTCCGCCGGCTGGCCCTGGCCGAACGGGCCGTGGCCCGTCGCCGCGAAGACCAGGACGCCCGCGAGTGCGAAGACGTCGCCGGCCGCGTCGTGCTCCTGCCCGGTCGCCTGCTCGGGGGACATGAAGGCGGGCGTGCCGACGGCGGCGCCGGTCCGGGTGAGCCGGGCGTCCCCGATCGCCCGCGCGATACCGAAGTCGATGACCTTCGGCCCGTACGCGGTGACCATGATGTTGGACGGCTTGAGGTCGCGGTGGACGACATCGGAGTGGTGCAGCTGACCGAGGGCGTTGGCGAGCGCGGCCCCAAGAGCCCGGACCGACGCCTCCGGCAGGGGACCGTTCCACTGGACGGCGTCGTCGAGCGGCGGCCCGAAAACGTACTCGGTGGCGAGCCACGGCGTCTCGGCATGCGGATCGGCATCCACGACCTGGGCTCCGTACCGGCCGCCGATGACCCGTGCGGCATCGACCTCGAGACGGAAGCGGGTTCGCGAGTCGGGATCGGCGGCGATGCGTGCGTGCATGGTCTTGAGCGCGACGGTACGGCCGCGGGCCGTGCGCCCGAGATAGACGGTGCCCATGCCGCCGCTGCCGAGGCGAGCCAGGAGCCGGTACGGGCCGAGGGCGACGGGATCGTCGTGCGTGAGAGGGGAGGGCATGTGGTCGCTGTCAGTCCTGGGTGCGGGCGGCCGGGGCGATCGGGCCGGGTTCGGCGGTGCGGGCGGCCGGGGCGAGAGAGTCGGGCTCCGCGGAGAGCAGCGCCGCCGACTGATGGGCGATGGCGGCGATGACGCGCGCCGGCAGCCAGCCGGGCCCCAGGAGGGCGGCGGCGCGTGACGCGGTCTGGGTGGCGACGGGCGAGGTGGACGCGGGGCTGAACGACTCCTGCAATTCCGCTAGTTGAGGGCGATCGCCCGGATCGCGGGCGAGACACCTCCCGATGACGGACCGCAGCGCGGGCGGCAGCTCCTCCCGTTCCGGTGCGGTGGTGCCGGTGGCGGCGTACGCGAGGGTCGCGCCCAACGCGTATACGTCGCCCATCGGGCGTGGCCGCCCGCCCGAGGCCTGCTCCGGCGGGAGGCTGCCCGGGTCGAGCCCGGGAAGACCAGTACGCGCGGTGCCGTCGGGAGCGGCAGCCCGCACGGCTCCGAAGCAGGTGAGGCGGGGGCCGTCGACGGCCAGGAGAACGGCGGCGGGGGAGACGCCCGCGTGCGTCAGGTTCTGACCGTGCGAGATGGCGAGCGTCTCGGCGAGAGCGGCACCGAGGGCGCGAACAGTGCGCTCGGGGAGCGGGCCGCCGTGCACGGCCAGCGCGGTGGGCAGCGGCAGCGCGGGGAGGTAGGGGCGGGCGTGCCATGGGGCTTCGCCGGGCCGTGCCAGGTCCGTGGCGGGGTAGGCCCACGGACCCAGGAGGTACCGGGAGGCGTCGGCTTCCACCATGAAGCGTTGGGGATCGGCTCCGGCGAGCGGAACGCTGACGAGCACCGTCCGGTCACCATCGGGGCCGCGGGCGATGTAGCGGGTTTCGGGGACGGGGACGGGGGCGGGAACGGGGAGGCGGGAGGCGGGGACATCGAGGCGGGTGATCACGGCATACGGACCCGTACCCCGAGGGGCCCGACTCTCGCTCGTCACCCCTACCTCTGGCGTGCGCATCTGCAACTGCCCCCCGTCCGTCTTAGCTGCCCGGCGAGACTACTAGAGAGGTTGGGAGGGGGTGGGTGGGCTGTGTGGCACTGCATGCCCGTCAGGGAAGTGTGACGCGCGGGCATGAGTTCCCTCGGCAGTGCGAAGCGCCTTTCACCCCGCACCCTTCAAGGACCCGAGCGACCCCAGCCCGGCCGGTGACGGCGGTTAGCAGGGATCGTGTCCAATCGTGATGGCAACGTGAAGGTACGGCACCGAGTACGTGCCGACCGTCACCAGGGTGCGCTGGCACCGGCTGGTTTCGGCCTGTTGTTGGTTGGCAAGGCATCGGTTCCTGAGCGCATTGCTAGGTTCGTCGATGGTGCGCCCGAACTAACAACGTATGCACGGGGGAAGGTCTCGCATGGCGTGGGAAGAGTGGGAGCAGCTGAAGGCCCAAGCGGTCGAGAAGCGCTCGACCGGGATGCAGTTGAACCAGTTGGCAGACCCGGGTGGTGGTGGGGCCGGGAACGAGCAGGGCGACCTTCGCGTGAATCAGACAGATCTTGCCGCAGTCGGGGACGCGGCGTATCGCCTGTACGGAGGACTCGATCACTATGGCGATCACGCCCGCATCGCATCCATGGCTGCCGCAGGAGGCCTGAAGTCGGAAGGCTTTGAGGTCGGTGAGGGTCTCGATCACGTGGCCGAGCGCTGGGTGGACCAGGTGCAGTCCCTTCTCGATGCGTGTGCGCACATCTCCAACCATCTGGATTACACGAAGGGTGCGCACGCAAAGGACGAGGTGTACATCGGGGGCACGATCAGCAGCATCTCCGTGTTGAACAAGGGATTCGACGACAGGGCGGGGCACTGATGGATCTCGACGCCCTGCGATTCGCTAACTTCTCCAAGTTCGGTGAGGCTGTTACCGATTGGGAGGAGATGGTTAAGAAGCTCAAGGACCTCCAGGAGGACGCTGAGCAGGACCTCAAGAAGAAGGCAGTCAAAGCTCGTTGGGCCGGCGTAAATGCTGGAGTGACCCGCGAGTTCATCGCTAAGACAGCGGCAGAGTTCGCCGATGCCCACACCCAGGCAGACACCATCGCGAAGATCCTCAAGGACACGCACGGTGAACTGAAGCGTTTCTCTGAGCAGCTCAATGATGCCGTTCATCGTGGAGCGAAAAAGAACCTGACGGTGACAGACACAGGTGGCGGCACATTTCGCGTGGAGATGAACATCCATCCCGACCGTGCCGGCAAGGGAACAGAAGTTCCTCACCACAGCCAGCAAGATGTGACCGACTTCAGGGATGAGATCGCCGGAATCCTGAGTAATGCCACCCAGTCCGACAAGTCGGCCAAAGAAGTCCTGAAGGCAATCGTTGATGCGGTCAAATACGGCTTCTCCGACGCCAATTATCCTGATAGGGATCACGCTGCTCAGGCTCTCAAGGATGCCGAGGCGATGGCCAACATGGCCAAGCATCCGAAGGACATGTCACTCGATGACATCGCCAAGTTCAACGGATACTTGAAGAAGTACCACGACGACCCCCTGTTCTCAGAGCGCCTCGCAACTCAGCTCGGCGCCAAGAAGACGCTTCAGTTCTGGACCGATGTAACGGATAAATTTGCAGGGGCTAGGGGTGCCGATCTCGACCAGTTGAAGAGCCTTCAAAAGAATATGAGCATGACTCTGGCCACCGCATCCTTCTCGGACTCGGGGGATATGCAGGACTGGAAGAAGAATATTCTCAAGGAGACTAATACTAATTTTTTGGTCGACCCCACAGATCCAAATAGGAGTCCGCGTGGGGCTCTCGGTGCTCAAGTTATGAGTAGCTTGATGCGTCAAGGGCAATTCGACACTGAATTCCTCGATGAATACCGTGCCAAGCTGTTCAAGGCGGACTTGGGGGCTGGCTCGTCGAGCACAAAGGAGCTCTGGGAAACCGGGAACCAAAGTGTGGATCTCGTCTTCGGTAAAGGTGACGGCCGGGACCCCCTGAATGGCCTGTTCGATGCGCTCTCTCATAACCCTGAGGCAGCAGTCAATGCGTTCCAGTCCAAGTCGGACCTCAACCACATGCTGGGCACCAGCAAGTACACAGACCGGGGAACGTCGCTGGGGCACGCTTTGGAGGCTGCAGTGACGGGAGTTGCTGCTGGCGATGAGACTCATGCTGCCCTTCCGCACAGCAAGGCGCAGGTTGAGATCATGCGGAACGTCATGCACGCCGTTGCCGATCCAGGGCGTGGGGTCCTCGATTCAGGAGGTGGGAGCCTGGTTGGCGAGGCAATCGGAGAGAGCTTCGGGCACATGGCAGCCTCATACATGCCAGAAATCAGCCGGGCGTTGGGTGGCCCCAGTGCTGAGAATGTCTTCCTCTCGACGAGCACGGATCCCACAGGCCTGGAGCGGACGGATGTGACTCGTTTCTTGACGGAGGTGGCTCACGACGCAAATGGCAGGGCCGCTATCCGATACGGCGAGACCATTTATACGGGAAGCCTTCTTGACGCCCATCTGGCCAATCCTTCACTGTTCGACGGGACTCGGCAGCAAGTCCTTAGTGATATCAGTCAGAATGCAGGGATCATTGAGGGAATCGTCGGTCATTCCGTGGCAGATGCGGATATCGGCAGCGCTCAAGATGCAGAGAAGGCTGAGAACGACGCTACTAAACAGCAGGGGGAGTTCTTTAAGGCCGTCCTGTCCGCGGGCGTTGGAGTCGGGTCTGTCGCGTTGGTTCCTGCAACGCCTGCAGGTGCATTGGCGGGAGCTATTGGGGGCGGATTCTTCGGGGGAGTTTCCAGTATGGCTGTCGACCGAATCTTTGATGGTCGAGAACTAGATTCAGCTACTGATCAAGCCCTTTATCGAACAGGCCAGGAACTCAACAAGACGCAGGACTCCGTCAACCAGCAGACTCAGTGGTCGGTTGAAGATGCGATGAAGCGACACCATGTGCAGTTGCCGAAAGACGGCACTATGGATTTCGTTCGAAACGCGGTCAATCATGGCTGGAGTGAAAGTGACAGGATCATGGAAGACGCGGAGAAGCGCCCTACCGCATGAATGAGGTCAGGAATAAATTCGTCGTGAAGAAGAGTTCGAGGGATTTCGTGATTGGCGTGGTGATTGTCTGCGGGTTGGCAATTGGTGGCCTGGTCGGTTATCAGCAAATATTCACCAAGGGTCTCGACAGGCTTCCGGATGAGGTGTGCGATGGGGCGGTCGATCGAGAGGTTGCGGCCCAAGTGCTACCGGATGCCCGTTCGGCAAGCGAAGACGGCAGCGTGACGGGAACGGGGGAGAACTTGTTCTTCGGTTGCCGTGTGGACACAACTGGCCACTCGCTCGTCTCAGGAGAAGTGAAGGTTCAAGCTGTGTCCGCAAAGAGCTGGAGCAACTTCTATGAGGGTTACGGTGGGGCAGAAGAGGGTAAGGCGCTACAAGTCGGCGTCGGTGAAGTGCGGGCGCTCTCGAAAACCCGCATAGCCTCCATCTATGCTCCCTGCGCACCGCGTGGTGTGAAGGCGTCCACTGCCAGGCAGCCCTATGCCCTGATTGCGGAGGTGAGGGTGCTAGGGGAGAGTCGAGTCAAGGGTGCGGCCCTGCGTCAGGATCTAACAAACTTCGCTTACCAGCTCACGCAGCATGCTTACAAGGTTGGCGAGTGTCAAGATGCCTTGACATTCCCCAAAGAAATTCCTAGCTACCCATCGGGTGCAAAGGGGTAGCGTTTCTCGGGTCGTGAAATCTGAAGGTAAGGCGAGCTCTGAGTTTGTTTTCATCCGACTGCAAATAAGGATTCTGGAAGGCTCAGTGCGGCACGGAGTCAGAGGTCGGTCTCGTGTCATTCATACCGGGGTAGACCCTCGGACGAGATGGTCCAGTCGGCGATCGTGACGTCTTCGCCGTAGACGAAGTCCTTACGCGTTGCGTAGCGCGGGCCCTGCGGGGTCGGGTGGATGTCTGTCAGGGCGGAGCCGGTGCCCGTCCGTGGGTCGAAGATGACGTAGACCGGGATACCCATCGTCGGGTAGTCCCGCATCTTGCCTACCCAGTCGTTGTCGGGGTTCGAGCGGGAGACAATTTCGACGGCGGCCAGAAGCGTGCGCGGGTCGAATGCGCCCTCGCCCTCCATGTCCGCTTCCGCGATCACCATGACGTCCGGGTGGCGCATGATGCCTTGCGGCGCGTCCTCCACATCCGGCGTGCCGGTGTGGGCGACCAGGTCGTCAGGCAGCACCTTGTCCAGGCGCTTCCGGATGCGCAGCGCGGTCAACTCGTGTGACTTCGCCGGCGACATCATGTCGTGGACGATCCCCTCTTTGGTGATCTCGAACTTGCCGGGGAGGGTGTCGTCCATCGCCTGAACGAACTCCCGCATCGTCCGGTAGGGGTGGTTTGCCGCGCGCGCGTTGCCGGGGGCAGGAGTCATGAGTTTCATGCTAGGCCGCTTCCTGTGTGGCGTCCTGGCACGAGCGGCACTTCCCCGCGGTGGCGGAGCGGAAGGCTCGGTCGCAGCCGTTGCAGTTTTGGAGGGGGGCCGGGCGGGGTGGGGGCGGGGGTGTAGGAGTGCTTGGGGGGAGGGGTGGGGGGAGTAGTTCTGTCAGGCGGTGGGACAGGAGGGCCGCTGGGTTGCGGAGGGGGTCCGTTGGGAGGCCCGCCGTCAGGGTTCGGCGGATTGCTTCCAAGGGGATGCCTCGGTCCAGCCATGTCGTCAGCGCGGGGGCCAGGCGGTGTACGTCGCGTGTTGAGAGTAGGAGGCGGGGGTCGTGGCGGCGTAGGTCTGTGAGGAGCGTTGCGGCCGGGCCCGTGGGGGCGGGGGCGGGGGTAGGCCGTGGTGGTGGGGGAGGCTGAGGGGTTGCCTGAGGCCTTCGGGGTGCTGGTGGCTCCGGCTGTGCGCAGGCAGCCGTCATCGCTGGTGGGTTGTTGTATGACGTCGTGTGCGTGACTACTCGGCCTGACGGGAGGCGTTCGCGGGTTCGGGCCAGGTAGCCGTGTGCTTCAAGTTCGCGTAACGCCGCCGCGATGCGGACCTCGCCCTCCGGGAAGCGGGACGCCAGGGACTTGATCGTCACGCTGGCGCCGGCTGGGCGCGACTGGATGTGCGCCGCGAGCCCGATCGCCGTGAGCGACAGATTGCGGTGCTGCGTCAGGTGGTTGCCGACGACCGTGTAGCGGTTGGCGTGGCGGCGGTTGACGTGGCGGATGCCGCCGGCGGGGGTCTTGTCCGGGGGAACGCCCGGCTTGGCGCACGGGGGCGCGTTAAGCTGCTGATCAGCCATCGGGAAGGGTTTCGCTTCCTTGGTGGTCAGGCCCTCGCCTTGGGATGCCAGTCCCTGCGGGGGCCGTTCTGTTTATTAGGTTGTTGTGGGTGAGCGTGGGGTGTGAACCCCGTGTAATGCAAGCTGAGTTGGGTGTGATCACTCGTGTGAGTGAGGGACCGGTTTTCGACGGTGTTCCGATTCCGCGGATTGGTGCGGGCGCCGGCGGCGTGCTGATGTGCACGCACGACGGTGGAGTCGACCGAGACCGTCAGGTCAACCCGCCCCATGACGGCTGACGGCACTCGGCGCGCGGCCTGTGAGCCAGACGGCGATCCGCTTCTGCAGCTCCTTGTCGGCGCGGGGATAGTCCCAATGTGCGTACCACTCCAGGTACTTCAGGATGTTCTCAGAGCGGGCCGGGTGGGCCACCGTAATCACGTCGACACCGATCTCGCCCGTTGAGCAGCTGATGTACACGCTGCTGTCGAGCGCCATCATCCCGAAGCCCGGGTGGCCTGCACGTATGCCGAGGAACGCCGATGCCGCGCCCCGGCCCATGATGTCCCAGCGGTCCAGGAGCCGGACCCGGGTCCAGACCGCCGGTGCGGCACGGGGGCCATAGCCCTGGTTCTGCTTATGCAGGACGGCTTGGTGCGTGTGGGCGCCGTGAGGAAGCAGGACGAGGAACTCGCGCCGGTGGTCGAGAAGGCCCGAGGAGACCGCCAGGTCGTACCAGTCCTCGTTGAGACGCTCGACGAGCCGTGGGGTTTTGTACCGGTGGGAGAAGCCGCCGACAATGTCCTCGCGTCCGTATCCGAAGACGAACGGCATCGTGCCGTCCGGCACGGCGTCCGGGATCACCTCGAGGCCGGCCCGCCGCAGCGGCCGGTACACCTTGCGCTCGCGCTCCTGGATACCCACCGGTCAGTGTTCTACCAGGGCTAGCGCGCCAAGAATCCCCCGGTCCGGCGCTTCCTCGTTTCCCGACCTCCCGGATCAGGCTGGTTCAGACCGGTTCAGACCGGTTCAGGATCAGCCGCATGATCGGCCGGACAGGCCCTAGTCGGGCTGCCGTCGGGCGGCGACGGGGGTTGGGGGAGGTTGGGGTGGGTTCTCTACCAGGGCTCTTGGTCTTTGATCGCGGGGGCGGCCGGGTATTCGTGCACCGCGTCGTGGATTCCTCGATGCGGACAGACTCATTTCGATACGTCCAATTCCGCCCAGACTGTTTTGGTCGGGGGCGGGCCCAAAGTCGTGCCCCAGCCGTCCGCCAGTGCGTCGATGAGGAGTAGGCCCCGGCCCGATGTGGCTGCCTCCGCGGGTGGGGATTGCGGGGTGCCTGGTGGCTGGACGTCACCCCTCGTGTCCGTCACCTCGATACGGAGGGTGTTCGCTTCCGTCAGCCTGAGCGTCAGGCGGAAGTCCCGGCCCTGTACGCGTCCGTGCGTGATCGCGTTGTTCGCCAGTTCCGCTGCAAGGTGTTCTGCTGTCTCGAACGGGCGTTGCCAGTCCATGAGTTGCTGCACTGTCAGGCGGCGCGCCAGGCGGGCGCCTCTGGGTGTTGCGGACAGGCGGATCGTGAAGGTGAGTTCGTCAGTCATGTCACTTAGCGTGGTCGTGTGTACGTACGCTGACTAGTGACGAGGCCGGTACTCTCCGTGGCTGTCCAGTCTCTGTACAGGGCTGTACCGGGTGTACCCGTGACCGGTGGGGATGGGGCGCGTATGAACGCGGAGTGGGCGGATCACGCGGAATCTGCGGAATCTGCGGAATCTGCGGAAAACGGGGGCGAGTCGGGGTGGGACGTCGATCCCGACGACGATGCGGGGGCCGTCGTAGAGGCGGTGGGGCGGCAGCTCAAGTTGTGGCGTGAGGCTGCGGGGATGCGGCCGGCCGAGTTCGGGGCGGCGGTCGGGTACGGCGAGAATCTCGTCTACGAGATCGAGCGTGGCGCCCGCATTCCGCGGCCCGAATTTCTGGAACGGGCGGACCAAGTCCTCGGTGCGGGCGGCAAGATCGCGGCGATGAAGGCCGACGTTGCCGAGGTGAGGTACCCGAAGAAGGTTCGGGAGTTGGCGAGGTTGGAGGCGAAGTCCGTCGAGCTGTCTCTGTACAGCAACCACAACATCCATGGGCTGTTGCAGACGGAGGAGTTCGCTCGGGCGTTGTTGCAGACCAGGAGGCCGACGTTGTCGGTGGATGAGCTGGAGCGGGCCGTGGCTGCACGCGTCGCGCGCCAGTCGATCTACGAGCGTTCACCAGGCCCTGAGATGAGCTTTGTCCAGGAGGAGGTCACGCTGCGCCGCCCGATTGGTGGTGCCGCTGTCATGCGTCGGCAGCTCGAACGACTGCTGAGTGTCGGTCAGTTGGCGAACGTCGCGGTCCAGGTGATGCCGACCAGCCATGCGAGTCACCCCGGAACGGGCGGGATGATCGAGGTGTTGAAGTTCGAGGACGGATCGGGAGTGGGGCGTTCCGACGGGGCATTCAACGGGCGTCCTGTTTCCGAACCGAGGCAACTCCGGATTCTCGATCTGCGCTATGGCATCATCCGGGCCGAGGCTCTCACGCCACAGGAGTCACTCGCATTCATCGAGCAAGTGCTGGGGGAGACATGATCCGAACCAAGGTCTTGGCCAGGGATGCCGGGGAGCTGGTCTGGTTCAAGAGCAGCTACAGCAGCAGTAGTGAACCCAGCGACTGTGTCGAAGTTGCCACGACGTCGGTAGCCGTCCACATTCGCGACTCCAAGGCACCTCAAAGGCCGTACCTCGCCGTGTCCTCGGCGGCCTGGTCCGTCTTTGTCGCTGCTCGGTGACCCTTACGCGTAGTGGTACCGCATGCACGTACCTTCGGCGCGGATGACGGGCTTGTTCGTGTAGTAGTCCGGGGCGAGCGTGAGTTGTGTGCCGTGGGCATCGGTCGTGCTGATGCCGGGGAGGCCGGCTTGGGGTGCGATGTCCCTTACCGTGCGGCCCTGCTCCTTCCAGTCCGCCTTGAGGTTCGCGAGTGCTGTGAGGTAGCCGTCGCGGTCGTCGAACTCGACGCCCCACGTGTAGATCGGCTGGTCCCGGGTGACGCCCGCGTCGTCGAAGCCGAAGTCGTCCACGCAGGACGTGCTGCCTTCCTTGTGCGCGTACGGCTCCTGGAGTGGTGCGGGGGCGAGGGCCGTGTATGTGTCCTCGCCTGCCTGTTGCGTTGCTTTTACGCGTTCCTTGAACTCGGCCGTCGACCGGACTTGCCCGCCCTCCACCGACTCGCACGCCTTCGCCGTGAAGCCCAGCAGCGCGACCAGGAGGACCGCCATCACGGTGGCCGTGAGCTGGCCGCGTGTGAAGAGGCGGGGCTTCGCCGGGGATGTGGGGGTCGGGGCGGGCGTCGTCTGCATGTGGACGATCGAAGCCGCCGGTGAGAGCGTTCGACACCGTCCGCGTACTCATGTCGGCTGCGTCGCGGGCTCAGTGCTGTCGTGGCCCGCCCAAATCAGCCACAGTTTTGCTCTGGCCCTGCCGGCAGCGGGGGTCCGTCGGCGGAGTCCCAGGTGGGAGCGGGTGCGTGCGGGGCTGCGCCATTGCCGACCTGGAACATTGGCAGATTCGGGCGCCCACGTGGTCGCGCATGAAGGTGTCTTCGGCGCGGATGCCCCCGGACGCGTTCCCTTGGGTGCGTTTCCTGCCCGAGCCTGACGTTCACGTTTTCGCCGTCGAATTGGTCGACACCATGAGGGCCGCCGACTCCGTGGGCAACAGTGCGTCGGTGGCCCTCATGCTCGCCGCCGGGCCGGGCGGCGGTGGGGTCAGGAGTGGACGTAGTAGTTGATCGAGCAGGCGCGCACGTAGTGGTTTTCCAGGCAGGCCTTGAGGCCGTAGCCCCGGTCTTCGGGGAGGTTTCCGCCCTGGCAGTCGGCGCCCGGTGACGGCTTGCCGTTCGTGCTGACCGTGCGGCCGGTGGTGAGGATGCCCTTGACGTAGTAGCCGTCGGACCTGTCGTCGACGGCACACAGGTACTCGCCCGGGGCGCCCCCGAACGGGTCGGCGACCCAGTTGACGCGGCCGGCCTGGTGGCCGTCGGCGTAGATGATGATCGTGCTCTGTTTGCCCGGGTACATCTTGAACGTGATGTTGGTGTAGTCGGCGGCCTGGGCGGCGACGGTGTTGGTGACCAGTAGTGCCGCGGCGCCTAAGAGGCCGGCCGCTGCCATGGTGAACTTCCGGCCGACGGTTCGGGCGGTTCGCATCGATCGCATCGTCTTGTGGCCTCTCTCTGGGATGCGGGAACGGGCCCGGGGGAGAGGTCGGTGTGGGGGAGGCTGCGCGCTTCGTTCGTGGCGCCACCGCTGTCGCGCGGCGTTGGCCGGCGCGGCAGCGGTGGCGATATCCCCCGTTGTGTGACCCGGGGTCCGGGTGAGACCCGTGGCTCACGTACCCCCGTACACCCAGCGCGACGCTAGGCGTTAACGCTTCTCGCCGCGCATTAAGGTGATCTCACGTTATCCGGAGGCCCGGTGGCCGTACCGTGCGAAAACGGTAGGAACGGATAGAACCGCACGTGAAGATCTGGTGCCCATTGCTCCGGCGTCTACATTGGCGTCGATGACTGAGCGACCACGGCCCGGCTCGGCGCGTCCCGGCGGACGCACGGCCCGCACCCGAGCGGCCGTCCTTGCGGCCGCGCTCGACGAGCTCGACGAGGTCGGATTCGCGGCGCTCACCCTGGACCGGCTCGCCGCCCGCTCAGGTGTTCACGTATCGACGATCAGGCGGCGCTGGCGCAGCGTCGAGGGCGTCGTAGTCGATCTCATGGCCCAGCACAGTGCGACGATCCCGACCCCGGACTCCGGTGAGTTCCGTCAGGACCTGTACGAACTGGCCGAGGCCATCGCCGGGTTTCACGCCTTGCCGCGCAGTCGCAATCTCGTCGAGGCGATGGTGGCGGCCGCCGCGTACGACCCGCACATCGCGGAGCTCGTGCGCGGTGCCTTCATGGCGCGCACCGATGTTGTGACGCAGATCGTCCACCGGGCCGTGGAGCGTAGCGAGGTCCCGCCGGACACCGACGCCTACGAAGTCATCGCCGCCCTGAGTGCCCCCTTCTATTACCGGCTCCTCATCCTGCGGCGCGATATCGACGAGCGACTCGTCCGTACGAGCGCCGAGGCGGCGTACCGGGCGGCGTGCGGGGGTGTTTTTGGTGGGGGCGAGTGATTGCCGCGTGGCGCCGCCCATTTGCTCCTCATGACTCGTTCATGGCGGTGACCAGCACAGACGGGGGTGTGGCGGTCGCGCGGCGGGCGTGCAGATCGAGCAAACGTCGGGCATCTGCGGGGTCGTGGGCGGTGATGCATGCCTACTGTTGAGTACGAGGGCCGCCCGGCCTCTCCCCCCGTGGTTGGGCGGCCCTCGTTGTTGTCCGTGGTTCGCGAAGTCGTACTTTGGTAGGGCGAACTTCGCGTCGAGAGGACGGCAGTGGTGACGACGACAGACGGGCCTTCGGGTCGCCAGGATGCGGCGGGCGAGCCCGAGCCGCGCTCCTACGAGCCGGGGCCTTCCGCCGGGAAACTGCTGCTGTTTGTGGCGGTGTTCGTTGCGTTTGCGGTGATTGTCGTGGGTGGGGGCGTGATTCTTACGACTGGGGGGTAAGGGGGCGCGGCGCTGTGCAGCCGACGGTTTTCATGGTGGCGGGCATGTAGGCGCGCATGAACTGTTCGATGTTCCGTCTGAGGTGGGGGATCTTTCGGTCGTGCGTGAGCTTGAGGGTCAAGGTGAAGTACTCCTTTGGTTCGCCCTGGCATCGCGTTGTGGCGATTGCTCCGTCATCGCCAAGCGCGGCGCGGTCTGCCAGATTTATGCGTTGAGGCTCCCATAGGCCAGTGACCGAGTTATTTGGTGACGCGTACTTCAAGGGATCGATAGCGTCTGCGTGCCACGTGAAGGTGATGTCGAGGGCTTCGGTTCGATCGACGGAAACGGTGCACACATCGCGCCCCTTTCCACCCCAACCCGCGGTGTGCCACTCGCTGACTTTTCCCGTGGATCTCAGGAGTGGTTTGGTGAACTCTGGCTCGACTAGAGTGCCGCAAACCTTCTTGGGGATCTCGGGAGTTGGGCCGCTGCAAGCGGCAAGGGACGTGAGCGCGATACAGGCGGCCGGTGCCGCTAACCTGATCCGTGTTCGCGATTGAGTCATTTGCTCATCTCCCCAGAAACGCCGCGGGCACAGTCGACCCCGGAGGTCGCGGCCCGGTCGATCACGTTCTTGGTGCCGTAGCTAGAGTCGTCGGTTTCATGAACCTTGCGCCACTGCTCCGCAATCGCCATCAGTTGCTCATTTCGATCCCTATAGTGGGCGACATTTTCGTCGGCTGCCTTGTCGTCGAGCTTCTTCTGCTCGTCAGCCAGCCACCTCTCCGTCACATAGTCGACGCCTGATTGGATTTCGTCGCCGCCTACGGGGATGTAGCCGATGGCCTGGTCAACCATCCATTTGTGTTTGAACTCTGCTGTCTTCGGGTCGCCGGCGGCGTCGACCCGAGCTTGCTCAAGAAACCCCACGGTTCGGCCTGCTCGGATCAGTGAGTCATCGGGGTGCTTTTGGTGTGGCGCATGGATATCGGCCACGACGGCGTGGTTCACGCCGCTATTGAGCGCCGTATAAGAGCCCTGGTCCTTGGAGAGCTGTTTCACGACCTCGTAGAGCTGGTCCTGCTTCAGCGGTGCTCTGTGCATGTCGACCGCGCTAGCCGCCGCATGCACCGTATCCCCGTGGTTGACCAGGATCTTCGCCATGGGTTCGCGGAGTGATGGGGGGAATTTGTCGCCCTCTTCTGACAGGTACTTCAGTGAGGACTTGAAAACCTTGTTGTTGTCCGCCGTGTGTTCGACGTATTTGGCGTCGGGGTTCGACGGGTCCAGGCCCGTTGCGCCTGCCTGGAGTGCCGCCGCCAGGCCCGCTCGGGTGTCCTTGTCCTGGGACGGGGTGTAGACCGTCGCCTTCGCCGCCTCTTCCGTGTGCAGCGTGACCTTCCAGTCGCGGTCGTGCGTCAGGTACTTCATGCGGTCGTCGTCACTGAGGTAATGCGCCGCCGTGGCCGGCTCGTGGCTCATGATGCCGAGGACGCCGTCCACTGGGTCGTTGGCGAACCAGCCGTCCCGCTTCCCGCTGTACTCGCCCTTCAGGTCCCAGATGTCGGGGTTCTTTCGCTCGGCCTTGATCATGTCGTCGCCGAGGTTCTCCAGGAATTCGCGCCCGTATCCGTTTCCTCCCCCATCCCCGTGCTGCATGAGCGTGACCAAAGACTGGTATCCGCGGATCTTGTCCAGCTTGGCTGCCTGGACGTCGGTTTCGTAGCGGGCTACTCCCGCCTTCCGCATTTCCGTGCGCCAGTTCTTGTACCACTGGGAATGGGGGTTGTTCGTGGCCGTCGCCAGGGAGTTGGCCAGGCCGGTTTCGAGGGACGCGTAGTTCGCCGCGTGGCGCGGGTCCGTTACGTGAGCCAGGTCGCCCAGGCTGTTCGTCAGGCGGATCGTGCCGCTCGGGCCGAGGCTGTCCAGGAGCGTGCGGCTGAATGTCGGATCATGGCTGTTGTCTCGGAACGATCGTTGCAGTTCCGAGAGTTGGTGAGGGGTGAGGCGATCGCCGTTGGCCAGTTTGAGCGCCGATTCCTTTGCCGCTTCGGCCTCATATCGTTCGATGTCGCCTTGGGCGTGCGCGTTGAAGCCGTTTCCCGTTCCGTCGGTCAGATCCGAGTCGAAGACGGCCGCGCTCAACGCGATCTCGACGCCCGCGTCGGCGTCCCCCACCGCACGCACCGCCTTGTCGATACGACCTTGCCAGGAATCGACCGCCCGTTGAACCTGTGCCCTGCTCGCCGGGTCGTGCATCGCCGAGCCCGACTCGCTCGCCGCCGCGCGTTCCTCGTCGTACGCCACCACGCCCCTGTCCGACACCTTTATGCCGGCCTTGACCGCCTCCCGGTGCTCGGATTTGAGGTGGCCTCGCAAGGTCGTGAACTGCGCGTGCGCGTCCCGGAGGAGTGAGGCGATCGCCCTGGCTTCTGTCTGGGCGTTCCGGAATTCGTGGAGGGTCACGTCGAAGCGTTTGCCGGCCGCGTCGGCGCTCACGCCGGTCCAGGCCGTCGGGGACGGCGGGCCCGGGGTGATCCCGTGCACATCCCGCTCGTAGTCCGTCTCCCGCTTTCCGAACTCCTTCGCCATTCCGTCCCAGCGGTCTGCTGCCGCGGTGAGCGTGGCGAGGTCGGTGGTCATGATCTCGTGGTACGTGGGCATGGACTGGTCGGGTCCTCGCGTCCTCGGTGGTCAGTAGTTGTCCAGTGGTGACGTCGTCCTGATGTGTGCTCCTACTCCGAAGTCCGTGCCTTGGAGTACTGCGGTCGTGGCGCGCAGCGACACCTTCTCCGAACTCAGCCTGTTCATCAGGGACTTCACCTGATCGCCCCAGGCCTTGTGCGCCTTCTTCAGTGACGACGACGTGACCCAGCCGTGGCCGTCCTTCGCGTCGAACGCCCTGACGGCGGCCCCCGTGTCCTCGTCCGCCCACTCGCCCGAGCGGCGCGTGTCGGGTTCGATGTGGTTTTCGATCGCCCGGACCGCGGCGTGTTTCCGTGCCGGTGACGAAGTGAGGTTCTGCTGCCCCTGGGCAGGTCCGATGGCCATGGTGTTGGTGTCCTCGCCGTAGTCGTTCCCCAGTCGTGTACTCCGCCTCGCCGTCAGGCCAACTGCCGTGCGGCCAAGCGGGATTCTGGGCAACGAGGGAGCGGAGGCGCTGGTCACCGGCGTCACCCGGATGAGGGAGAACGACGAAAGGGGCGCCCCGTGAATCGGAGCGCCCCTTTGTAGGGAGGCCGTGACCGGAATCGAACCGGCGTGCTTCGCTTTGCAGGCGAATCCCTCAACCACTCGGGCACACGGCCAGGTTGAACTGGATGACTTGACCGTACGGGGGCCCGGCGCTGGGGCTCAAGAGGGCTGTGAGGGCTGCAATGTGACTGCCATACGCCGTTCATCGGGGTTCATCGGGGTTCATCGGGGTTCATTGGGCGTAGGACCAAGGGACCAGGAGCAGGGTGACTCTTGACAGGGGCCAGCCGTGGTTTTGGCCCTTACTCTGACCGTATGACCGCCCTGGAACCGCGTGACGACACCGATGTTGTCGCCAACCCCAACCCCAACCCCAACCCCACCCCCACCTCCACCGATATCGGTACCGGTACCGGTACCGGTACCAGTACCGACCCCACCCCCGGCGTCCTCAGTCGTCCCTACCGTTCCCTCAGCATCGGCATCGTCTCCGTCGTGCTGCTGATCGCCTTCGAGGCGACCGCCGTCGGGACCGCCATGCCTGTCGCCGCGCGGGAGTTGGGCGGGGTGTCGCTGTACGCGTTCGCGTTCTCCGGGTACTTCACCACCAGTCTCTTCGGGATGGTGTTCTCGGGGCAGTGGGCCGACCGGCGCGGGCCGCTGGGGCCGTTGGGGGCGGGGATCGCGGCGTTCGCGGTGGGGTTGCTGCTCGCCGGGACCGCCGGGTCCATGTGGATGTTCATCGCCGGGCGGGCCGTGCAGGGGCTTGGTGGCGGGCTGGTCATCGTTGCGTTGTACGTCGTCGTCAGCCGGGCTTATCCGGAGCGGTTGCGGCCCGCGATCATGGCCGCCTTCGCCGCGAGCTGGGTGGTTCCCTCCGTCGTCGGGCCGCTCGCGTCGGGGGCCGTGACCGAGCACCTCGGGTGGCGGTGGGTGTTCATCGGCATTCCCGTGCTTGTCGTGTTTCCGCTGGCGCTCGCGCTGCCGCAGATACGGCGGCGGGCGTCTGGGCCCGCGGAGGGGGCGGGAGCAGGGGGCGTCGACGGTCGTCGGATCCGGCTTGCCCTCGGGATCTCGCTCGGAGCGGGACTGCTTCAGTACGCCGCCCAGGACCTGCGGTGGCTCTCGCTCCTGCCGGGTGCCGCCGGTGTCGCCCTGCTCGTGCCGGCCGTGCTCGGGCTGCTGCCCCGCGGGACGTACCGGGCGGCGCGCGGGCTGCCGTCGGTGGTGCTGCTGCGGGGGATCGCCGCGGGGTCGTTCATCGCGGCCGAGTCGTTCGTGCCGCTGATGCTCGTCACGCAGCGCGGGCTCACGCCGATGCTGGCCGGGCTCTCGCTCGCGGTGGGCGGGGCCACGTGGGCGCTCGGGTCGTACCTCCAGGCCCGGCCCCGCTTCGAGCCGTACCGCGAGCGGCTGATGGCGGGCGGAATGCTGCTGGTGGCGGCGGCCGTCGCCACCGCGCCGAGCGTGCTGATCCACGCCGTGCCGGTGTGGATCGTCGCCGTGGCGTGGGCCTTCGGATGCCTGGGCATGGGCCTGGTCATCGCGTCGACGAGCGTCCTGCTGCTCCAGCTGTCGGCGCCCGAGGAGGCGGGGGCGAACTCCGCCGCCCTCCAGATCTCGGACGGCCTTTCCAACGTCGTACTGCTCGCCGTGGGAGGAGCGGCTTTCGCGGCGCTCGGGGGCGGATCGGTGGGCGCCGCGCACGGTGCCGCGGCGGCCGGAGGGTCGCATCCGGCGGCGTTCGCGGCCGTGTTCCTGCCGATGGCGGCGGTCGCGCTGGTGGGGGTGTGGGTGGCCACGCGGGTGCGGGCCGCGGCGCGCTGACCGACCGGTGTGAGGCCGTGTGAGGCCGTGTGAGGCCTGTCGCATCCATGCCGTACGTCCCCGAGTCAGCCCCGGGAAGCGAGGGGCTCACCGGTAGGGTGGCCCGGTTGTCGTACGTACCCGATCGCTTCGATCATCCGTACCCGATCGCTCCGATCGTCCGTACTCCAACGCTCCGATCACCGCCCGTCCCGCGCACGTGACACGCCTCGTCGCCCCGTTCCCGCGCCCGTCGAACCCGGAGACCGTGACTACCACCGCCGCCGCCACCGCCTCTTCCGCCTCCTCCCACCACCTCTCACCCGCCTTCCCCGGCCGCGCCCCCTGGGGCACCGCGGGCAAGCTGCGTGCCTGGCAGCAAGGGGCCATGGAGAGGTACCTGCAGGAGCAGCCGCGAGACTTCCTCGCCGTCGCCACGCCGGGCGCCGGCAAGACGACGTTCGCGCTCACCCTCGCGTCCTGGCTGCTGCACCATCACGTCGTGCAGCAGGTGACCGTGGTCGCGCCGACCGAGCACCTGAAGAAGCAGTGGGCGGAGGCGGCCGCGAGGATAGGGATCAAGCTCGATCCCGAGTACAGCGCGGGGCCGCTCAACAAGGAGTACCAGGGCGTCGCCGTCACGTACGCCGGTGTGGGCGTACGGCCGATGCTGCACCGCAACCGCTCCGAGCAGCGCAAGACCCTCGTCATCCTCGACGAGATCCACCACGCCGGTGACTCGAAGTCGTGGGGCGAGGCGTGCCTGGAGGCGTTCGAGCCGGCCACCCGCCGCCTCGCCCTCACCGGTACGCCGTTCCGCTCCGACACCAACCCGATCCCCTTCGTCCAGTACGAGGAGGGGAACGACGGCATCCGGCGGTCGTCCGCCGACTACACGTACGGCTACGGCAGCGCGCTCGGCGACGGCGTCGTGCGGCCCGTCATCTTCCTCTCCTACAGCGGCAACATGCGCTGGCGGACGAAGGCCGGTGACGAGATCGCCGCCCGCCTCGGCGAGCCCATGACCAAGGACGCGATCAGCCAGGCCTGGCGCACCGCCCTCGACCCGCGCGGCGAGTGGATGCCGAGCGTGCTGCGCGCCGCCGACCAGCGGCTCAGCGAGGTCAGGAAGGGCATCCCGGACGCCGGCGGTCTCGTCATCGCCGCCGACCAGGACTCCGCCAGGGCCTACGCCAAGCTGATCCGGGAGATCACCGGCACGAAGCCCACCACCGTCCTGTCCGACGACACCGGCGCGTCGAAGCGGATCGACGACTTCTCCGCGAGCGACGACCGCTGGATGGTCGCCGTCCGCATGGTGTCCGAGGGCGTCGACGTGCCCCGCCTCGCCGTGGGTGTCTACGCGACGACCATCTCCACCCCTCTCTTCTTCGCGCAGGCCGTCGGCCGTTTCGTACGGTCCAGGCGGCGCGGCGAGACCGCGTCCGTCTTCCTGCCCACCGTCCCCGACCTCCTCGGCTTCGCCAACGAGATGGAGGTCGAGCGCGACCACGTGCTCGACAAGCCGAAGAAGGAAGGGGAGGAGGACCCCTACGCCGAGTCCGAGAAGGAGATGGACGAGGCGAACAAGCAGGAGGACGAGGACACGGGGGAGCAGGAGCAGTTCTCCTTCGAGGCCCTGGAGTCCGAGGCCGTCTTCGACCGGGTCCTCTACGACGGCGCCGAGTTCGGCATGCAGGCCCACCCGGGCAGCGAGGAGGAGCAGGACTACCTCGGCATTCCCGGGCTCCTCGAACCCGACCAGGTGCAGATGCTGCTCCAGAAGCGGCAGGCCCGGCAGATCGCGCACAGCAAGAAGAAGCCGGACAGCGAGGCGGATCTGCTGGAGATGCCGGCCGAACGGCGGCCCGTCGTCTCGCACAAGGAGCTCCTCGAACTCCGTAAGTCGCTCAACACGATGGTCGGCGCGTACGTCCATCAGAGCGGGAAGCCGCACGGGGTCATCCACACCGAACTGCGGCGCGTGTGCGGGGGGCCGCCGAGCGCCGAGGCCACGGCGGGGCAGCTGCGGCAGCGCATCGCGAAGGTCCAGGAGTGGGCCACCCGCATGAAGTGAGTCGTGTGCGCTGCGTGTAGACGTGGTGCACGCTCCGTCGATATCACCTCTGATAACGGGGTGAATCGGTACAGGTCGGGATAGTTACTGCCCGGATTCTGGACGTAGTCTTCCGCTGAGCGGGACGACCTCGCTACATTCCCGGCAACGCACACGCCCCGTGGCAGAGCCGCCGCGGAGCGCAGCCGGTGCGCCATGCGCCTCCGCCCGGGACCTCCGAACCCCGGGTCGATTGCCGACCGGCGGCCTCTGACGCGCGTCGCCCACGGGACCGGCGTCGCAACCGCCGTCGAGGGGGCCGCCGACCTCACCACTAAGGAGTGGGCGTCGTGACCGCGGAGACCTCCCAGACGCTGGACCGGGGACTGCGAGTCCTCAAACTGCTCGCCGACACCGACCACGGACTGACGGTCACCGAGCTGTCCAACAAGCTCGGCGTCAACCGCACCGTCGTGTACCGGCTGCTCGCCACGCTCGAACAGCACACCCTGATCCGCCGTGATCTCGGTGGGCGGGCCCGGGTCGGGCTTGGCGTGCTGCGCCTCGGCCGCCAGGTGCATCCGCTGGTACGGGAAGCTGCGCTGCCGGCGTTGCGCTCTCTCGCCGAGGACATCGGGGCGACGGCGCATCTGACGCTGGTCGACGGCAGCGAGGCGCTCGCCGTGGCTGTCGTCGAGCCGACCTGGACGGACTATCACGTCGCCTACCGGGCCGGGTTCCGGCATCCGCTCGACCGGGGGGCCGCGGGCCGCGCGATACTCGCTGCGCGGCAGGGGCTTGTGCCTGAGCCGGGGTACACGTTGACGCATGGCGAGCTTGAGGCCGGCGCGTGTGGGGCTGCGGCGCCGTTGGTCGGGGTGACCGGGGTCGAGGGGAGTGTGGGGGTCGTGATGCTTTCGGACTCCGTCCCCGAGCGGGTGGGGCCGCGGGTTCTTGATGCGGCGCGGGAAGTTGCCGACGCGTTGCGCTAGCGCTTGGCTTGGTGGGTGTTTGTGCGGGGAGCGTGGGTTTTTTGCGCAGTTCCCCGCGCCCCTTATAGGGGCTTGTTTTCGGGTGCGGGTTGGTTGTGGCTTGTCGCGCAGTTCCCCGCGCCCCTTATAGGGGCGTTTTCGTCTGCGGACCTCGTCGTGGCTTGTCGCGCCGCTCCCCGCGCCCCTTAAGGGGCGCGTTGGTGGGGGCGTTAGATTGGGGCCGTGCTTCTTTCTCGGTTTTCTCGGCCTGTGGCTCTTGGCGTTTGTGCTGTGCCGGTGGTGGCTCTGCTTGCTGTCGCGGGGTTTGCTCCGTTGCCGTTCGCCGTGGCGCAGCCGGGGCCGACCACCGATGTGCTCGGGGACTCGAAGGGGAAGCCCGTCATCGAGATCTCCGGGGCGCCGACCCGGGACACCTCGGGCAAGTTGCGGATGGTGACGATCGTGGCCACCGGGCCCGATGCGCAGGTGAGTCTGGGTGACGTCGTCGACGGCTGGTTCCGTACGGACCGTGCCGTCATGCCCCACGACTCCGTGTACCCGTCGGGCGGCTCCACCAAGGAGATCGAGCAGCACAATCTCGGCGAGATGAAGAAGTCGCAGGACTCCGCGACCGCGGCGGCCCTCGGCTACCTCGGCAAGAGCCCCGCCGACGTGAAGGTGAAACTCCAGCTCGGGGACGTCGGCGGGCCCAGCGCCGGGCTGTTCTTCTCGCTCGGCATCATCGACAAGCTGGACGGCAACGGCAGCGGCGGTGACCTCACGGGCGGCCGTTCCATCGCCGGTACCGGCACCATCACCGCCGGCGGGAAGGTCGGCGCGGTCGGCGGTGTCTCGCTGAAGACTCAGGCGGCCTGGCGCGACGGCGCGAAGGTGTTCCTGGTGCCGAAGGCGGAGTGCGGCGACGCCACGTCCGAGGCGCCGAAGGGCCTGCGCCTTATCCCGGTGACGAACCTGAAGGGCGCGGTCTCCGCGCTGACCAGTCTGGAGAGCGGCAAGGGTTCGGTTCCGCACTGCTGACCCGGCGCCCCTGGGAGCCCTGGGGTCACTGCGTCACGAAGCCCTCCTGCACCAGCCACGCCAACGCCACGTCGTGCGGGTCCTGGCCCTCGACGTCGACCTTGGCGTTCAGTTCCTGCGCCACCGTGTTGTTGAGCTTCTTCGTGATCGGTTCGATGACCTTCGCCATCGCCGGGTACTTCTCCAGCGCCTTCGTGTTGATCTCCGGCGCCGCGTTGTAGTTCGGGAAGAAGTGCTTGTCGTCGGCCATCACCCTGAGGTGCATCGCCCTGATGCGGCCGTCGGTCGTGAAGACCTCGCCGAACGTGCACGTGCCCTTCGCGGCCTGGGTGTAGATGATGCCGGTGTCCATCTGGGTCACATTGGCGGTGGGGATCTTCATCCCGTACGCCTTCTCCATGCCCGGCAGGCCGTCCGCGCGGTTGGCGAACTCGCTCTCCACGCACAGCGTGACGGCCTTGGGGTCCTTCTTCGCGAGCGCGGCCACGTCGGAGAGCGTCTTCGTGCCGTACTTTTTGAAGTTGGCCTCGTTCGTGGCCAGCGCGTACGTGTTGTTGAGCGCGGACGGCGGCAGCCAGGTGATGCCGTTCTTCAGGTCGGCTTCGTGCACGGCCTGCCACTGGGCCTGCGGGTTCGGGATGGGATGCGAGTTCCCGAGATACGTGATCCAGGCCGTGCCCGTGTACTCGTACATGGCGTCCGCGTCACCGTTCTTGACCGCCTCACGGGCGCCGATCGAACCCTGGATGCCGGTGCGGTCGAGCACAGTCGCGCCGGCCGCCTTGAAGACGATGCCCATCATGGCGCCGAGGATCAGCTGTTCGGTGAACTCCTTTGACGTGACGGTGAGATCGGCGCCCTTGAGGGGCTCGCCCCGGCCGACGGAGCCGGGCTTCACGTCGTCGACGAGCGGGCTGCCGCTGGTGAGCCCGCAGCCGGCGAGCAGGGCACCGACGAGGCCCGCTGCCGCCGCCGCACGGTACGTACGCCTCATGAACGCACCTCCAGGCCGCGCGGCCGCAACAGGAGTTCGGCGAGCGAGGCCAGCCAGTCCACGAGCAGGGCGAGCGCGACCGTCAGGATCGAGCCGAGCACCAGGACCGGCATGCGCTGGTTGGTGATGCCCGTGGTGATCAGGACGCCGAGCCCGCCACCGCCGCCGAACGTGGCGAGGGTCGCCGTGCCCACGTTCAGGACGAGCGCCGTGCGCACGCCCGCGAGGATCAGCGGTACGGCCAGCGGGAGTTCGACCTTGCTGAGGACGCCGAACGGCGACATGCCGATGCCGCGCGCCGCTTCGAGGAGCGTGGGGTCGTTGGCCTTCAGGCCCGCGATCGTGTTGGAGAGCACGGGCAGGATCGCGTAGATGATGATGCCGATGAGGGCCGAACGGCGGCCGATGCCCAGCCAGATGACGAGCAGGGCGAGGAGGCCGATCGCGGGGGTGGCCTGGCCCATGTTGGCGAAGGCGAGCGCGAACGGGGTCGCCCTGCGGAAGGCCTTGCGGGTCAGCAGGATGCCCAGCGGGATCGCGATGATCAGCACGAAGAACGTGGAGACCACCGTCAGGTAGATGTGCTGGCGCAGCAGCTTCCACACCTGGCCGCCCGCGATGGCGTTCTCGGAGATCGTGTCCAGGTTCGCCTGCTGGAACCAGAGCCAGGTGGCGAGCAGCACGGCCACGATCAGGGCCGGCAGGAACGTGAGCTTCTGCCAGGAGATCCGGCGCTTCTCACGGACCGGTGGCGGGGGCGCCTCCTGCTCGGCCTCGCCGTCGTCGCGGAAGGCGACGCCCTTGACCTCGTGCTCGCCCTCGGGACGCTTGTCCGTGGGCGACTTGGGGGTGTTCACGCGGCCGGCCCCCCGTCGCCTTCCTGCTCCTGGTGGGTCTGCTGGGCGCGCAGCTCCTCCAGCTCGTGCTGGTGCTCCACGGCCTCCAGGCGGTCGGCGTCCAGGAGTTCGTGCACGGAATTCATCAGCGTCTCCATGTCGACGACGCCCTCGTACTCGCCGCGCCGCCCGGTGACCGCGACCCGGCCCGCGTTGTCGGTCAGGACCGCTTCGAGGGCGTCGCGCAGGGTCGCGTCACGCGTCACCGTGTCGTGCACGAGGGTGCCCGCGCGGGCCAGCGAGCCCTTCGCGCGCATCAGGTCGCCGCGCCGCAGCCACTTGTAGGGGCGGCGCCGCCTGTCGAGCAGCAGCAGCTCGTTGGTGCCCGCGTCGCGCAGCTTGTCGAAGATGGTCTGGAGGGGGTCGTCGACCTGCACCGTCGGATAGTCGGTGACCTCCACGTCCCGTACGCGGGTCAGGTTGAGGCGCTTCAGGGCGGCGCCCGCGCCGACGAAGCCGGACACGAAGTCGTCGACCGGGTTGGTGAGGATGGCCTCGGGGGTGTCGAACTGGGCGATGTGCGAGCGCTCGCGCAGGACGACGATGCGGTCACCGAGCTTGATCGCCTCGTCGAAGTCGTGGGTGACGAAGACGATCGTCTTGTGCAGCTCGTGCTGGAGGCGGATCAGCTCGTCCTGGAGGTGGTCGCGGGTGATCGGGTCGACCGCGCCGAACGGTTCGTCCATCAGCAGTACGGGCGGGTCGGCCGCCAACGCCCGTGCCACGCCCACGCGTTGCTGCTGGCCGCCGGAGAGCTGGCGCGGGTAGCGGCCGCGGAACTCGGCCGGGTCGAGACCGACCAGGTCCAGCATCTCCTCGACGCGCGCCTTGATCTTCCCCTTGGGCCAGCCGACCATCTTCGGCACGAGGGCGATGTTCTGGGCGACGGTCATGTGCGGGAAGAGGCCGGAGGACTGGATCGCGTAGCCGACCTTGCGGCGCAGCTTCACCGGGTCCATGTCGGTGACGTCCTCACCGGCGATCCTGATGCGGCCGCTGGTCGGCTCGATGAGCCGGTTGATCATCTTGAGCAGGGTGGTCTTCCCGCCGCCGGAGGGGCCCACGAAGATGACGGTCTCGCCCGCCTTGATCTCCAGGCTGACGTTGTCGACGGCGGGGAGGGGCGATCCGGGGTAGCGCTTGGTGAGGTTCTCCAGCTCGATGGTCGCGCCGGTGGTGCTCGACGGGGTCGGGCCGGCGGGATCACTGGTCACCGTGGCGGTGGCCGTGGAAGTCGCGGACGCGGGCACGGATGCGGACACGGACTCGGGCGCGGATTCAGGCACGGATCCCCCTCGGGATGGTCAGGCGGCCGATGAGGACGTACGCGGCGTCGAAGAGCAGAGCGAGGATGATGATGCCGAGCGTGCCGGCGAGCACCTGGTTGAGCGCGTTCTTGCTGCCCAGGGACGCGATGCCGCGGAAGATCTCGTTACCGAGGCCGGGGCCCGACGCGTAGGCGGCGATGGCGGCGATGCCCATCAGCATCTGGGTGGAGACCCGGATCCCGGTGAGGATCGGCGGCCAGGCGAGCGGCAGCTCCACCTTCGTGAGCCGGGCGGCGCGGGACATGCCGATGCCCCGCGCCGCGTCGATCAGCGAGGGGTCCACGCCCCGCAGGCCCACGATCGCGTTCCGCACGATGGGCAGCAGCCCGTACAGGGTCAGCGAGATGACCGTCGGCGGGACGCCGAGGCCGACGATCGGGATCAGCAGACCGATCATGGCGAGCGAGGGGATCGTCAGGATGCTCGACGTCGTGAGGGTGGCGAGGTTGCCCGCCCACTCGCTGCGGTAGGTGAGGACGCCGATCAGCACGCCGATGAGGGTCGCGACGACCATGCACTGGAAGACGGCGCTGGCGTGCTGGTAGGCGTCCGCCAGGAGCTGCTGGTGGCGGTTGCTGATGTAGTCCCAGAAGTTCACGGGCGTCACCTCGCCGGGGGGACTTCGGTGCGCGTCAGGTATCTCCCGACGCCTGTTCCACCAGCGGGATGATCCGCAGCGGAACGGGATTTTCCATGACGATCGCCGTGGAAGCCCGGACGATGCCATCAAAACCCACGACCCGGTCGATCACACGTTGGAGATCGGCGTTCGAGCGGGCCACGAGACGGCACAGCATGTCGCCGCTGCCCGTGGTCGTGTGGAGCTCCAGGACCTCGGGCACGGTCGTCAAGTGCGCCCGGACATCGGCCCCTTGGCCCTGCCGGATCTGGAGCGTGGCGAACGCCGTGACCGGATAGCCGAGCGCCGCCGGGTCGACCTGGGGACCGAAGCCGCGGATGACTCCGTTCGACTGAAGCCGGTCGAGTCGCGCCTGCACGGTGCCGCGGGCGACCCCGAGGCGCCGGGACGCTTCAAGGACCCCGATCCGCGGCTCGCGCGCCAGCAGCAGGATCAGCTGCCCGTCCAGATGATCGATCGCCATACCGGCCTCCGGGGTGGTCATCATGTACACATCGCCCGCCCATATTGGCGATCCACTGAGCACATTGACCACCCGAAGCGCGAACTATTGCGCACCTTGTGGTTCGGAGAGAGCCTCAGGCCATGGCAGCTACTTCTGCGAACATCCACCCCACCCCCCACACCGCGCGCGAGGCCGATCCCTTCCCGGTCAAGGGCATGGACGCGGTCGTCTTCGCCGTGGGCAACGCCAAGCAGGCCGCCCACTACTACTCGACCGCCTTCGGCATGAAGCTCGTCGCCTACTCCGGACCGGAGAACGGCAGCCGCGAGACCGCCTCCTACGTGCTCACGAACGGCTCCGCCCGCTTCGTGTTCACCTCCGTCATCAAGGTCTCCACCGACTGGGGCCAGTTCCTCGCCGACCACGTGGCCGAGCACGGCGACGGCGTCGTCGACCTCGCCATCGAGGTCCCCGACGCCCGCGCCGCGTACGCGTACGCCGTCGAGCACGGAGCCCGGGGCATCACCGAGCCGTACGACTCCAAGGACGAGCACGGCACCGTCGTGCGCGCCCAGATCGCCACGTACGGCCAGACCCGCCACACCCTCGTCGAGCGCACCGGGTACGACGGCCCGTACCTGCCAGGCTTCGAGGCCGCCGCCCCGATCGTCGAGCCGCCCGCCAAGCGCACCTTCCAGGCCATCGACCACTGCGTCGGCAACGTCGAGCTCGGCAAGATGAACGAGTGGGTGGCCTTCTACAACAAGGTCATGGGCTTCACGAACATGAAGGAGTTCGTGGGCGACGACATCGCGACCGAGTACAGCGCGCTGATGTCGAAGGTGGTGGCCGACGGGACCCTGAAGGTGAAGTTCCCGATCAACGAGCCCGCCATCGCCAAGAAGAAGTCCCAGATCGACGAGTACCTGGAGTTCTACAACGGGGCAGGCGTCCAGCACATCGCGCTCGCCACGAACGACATCGTCGCCACCGTACGGACCATGCGCGCGGCCGGCGTCCAGTTCCTGGACACCCCCGACTCGTACTACGACACCCTCGGCGAGTGGGCCGGCGAGACGCGTGTCCCCGTCGAGACCCTGCGCGAGCTGAAGATCCTCGTCGACCGTGACGAGGACGGCTACCTGCTGCAGATCTTCACCAAGCCGGTCCAGGACAGGCCGACCGTGTTCTTCGAGATGATCGAGCGGCACGGCTCGATGGGCTTCGGGAAGGGCAACTTCAAGGCGCTCTTCGAAGCGATCGAGCGGGAGCAGGAAAAGCGCGGCAATCTCTGACCTGCCCTCCTAGTCTGGCCGCATGGCCAGGATCAACGACGTAGGCGGCATGACAGGGTTCGGCGTCATCGACACCACCGACGACGCCGAACCCTTCCACGCGGACTGGGAGGCGCGCGTCTTCGCACTGCAGCGCGCGCTCCTGGTCAAGAAGATCTTCAACCTCGACGAGTTCCGGGACGCCGTCGAGACGATGCCGCCGCAGGAGTACCTCGCGGCCTCGTACTACGAGCGGTGGTTCCACGCCATCCGCACGCTCCTCGAACGCAAGGGCGTCATCGGGGAAGGGGCGCTGGACGATGACTGACGAGTCCGCGCGGACCGGCCGCTTCGCGCCGGGCGCCCACGTCCGCACCTACCTCCACGACCCGCCGCACCACACCCGCCTCCCGCGCTACGCCCGCGGCAAGCGCGGCGTCGTCGTCGAGCCGGAGGGGCCGGCACCGCTCGCCGACGTGCGCGCGCAGGGGCGGGACGACGCCCCCGTGGAGATGATCTACGCGGTCCGGTTCACGGCGCGTGACCTGTGGGGCGAGGGCGACCACCACGTCGTGCTCGACCTGTCGGAGAGCTACCTGAAAGAGGCCGAGTGATGTCCGGTACCGACACGCACGACGACGCGGTGATCTCCCGTCAGGTACGGCGCCTGGAAAGCCTGTTGGAGGAGAAGGGCATCGTCGGCGGGGACACCGTCGACGAGGTCATCGACGGGTTCCTGGCGGGCGCCTCGCCGGTGAACGGCGCCAAGGTGACGGCCCGCGCGTGGACCGACCCGGCCTACCGGGAGCGGCTGCTCGCCGACGGCACGGCCGCCGTGGGTGAACTGGGCTTCTCCTCCGGGGGAGTTCAGAAGCAGCGGCTACGGGTCGTCGAGAACACCGCCGGCACCCACAACATCATCGTCTGCACGCTGTGCTCCTGCTATCCGCTGCGCCTGCTGGGCCCCTCGCCCGGCTGGTACAAGTCGGAGGCGTACCGCTCGCGCGTCGTCCGCGACCCGCGCGGCGTCCTCGCCGACTTCGGCGTGACGCTCCCGGAGTCCGTGGACATCACCGTCTGGGACTCCAGCGCGGAGACCCGCTACATGGTCCTGCCGAGGCGCCCCGCGGGCACGGACGATCTGAGCGAGGAAGAACTGGCCGGCCTTGTCACCCGGAACGGTCTGATCGGGACTGCTGTCCTGTAGGGGCGCCGCCGCTGTCGCCTGCCGGGGGCGTCGGCCTGGGCGGGGCGGAGGGGCGGGTCGCGGGGGCCGGGGCCGTGGGCTTCGCCGGGGCCGGCTTCTGGGGCGCGGGGCGTTCGGACGTGGGGTTCGCGGCGTCCGGGGAGGAGCCTGATGCCGGGTTCGCGGCGTCCGGGGCCGAGCCCGATGCCGGGTTCGCGGCCTCCTGGGCTGAGCCCGGCGCCGGTTCCTCCCCGCCCGCCTCCCGCGCGTCCTCGGGGCCGCCCGGCGGCGGCTCGCCCAGCGCGGCGAGAGCCTGCCCGGCCGGCCCGGACAACAGCGGTGAGAACTTCGGATTGAGCCGCAGGGCCTCGCCGAGGTGCCGGCGGGCCGGGCCGGCGAGCCCGAGCGCCCGCTCCACCTCGCCCCGGTGGTACGCGAACAGCGCGCTCCGCACACCGCCCCCGTGCTCCGGGTCCGTCGAGCGCCGCACGAACCCCAGCGCCTCCTTGTCGTCGCCGGCACGGTGCAGCGCCCAGCCGAGCGCGTCCGCGGTCCGCGCGCTCGGCGCCCGCTGCCACTCGGCCCGCAACCGGGTCACGGCCGCCCGGGGATCCCCGTGGTCCGCCTCGAACCGGCCGAGGGCGAGCGCGTCGTCGACCCCGTCCGCCCCGTCCGCCCGCACCCGCGCCCGCAGCACGTCGTACTGCGCGCGCGCCGCCCCGGCGAGCCCGATCGACTCGTACAACTCACCCAGTTCCAGGGCGTATTCGGGCCGTGGATACTTGTCGAGGGCACTCCGGTACGCCCGCAGCGCATCCGACGTACGGCCGAGGGACGTCAGTGCGCGGCCCTTCCCGGCGAGCGACGCGTGGTCGCCGGGGTCCGCCGCGAGCGCCGCGTCGAAGTAGTTCAGCGCCTGGGCGGGCTCGCCCCGCTCCCACGCCAGCTCACCGAGCCGGTACAGACACGCGGCCTGCTCGGCGGGCGTCGAGGCGAGCGCCGCCGCGTCGGACAGGGACGCGGTCGCGTCCTCGCGCCAGCCGCGGTCCCGGTAGACCTGCCCGGACTCCGCCATCACCGCCGCACCCGAGTGCAGCTCGGTGAGCCTGTCCAGGGCCTTGCCCACGGCCTTGTAGTCACCGAGCCCGCCGTACGCGTCGAGCAGGCCCGGATACGTCAGCCATCGCTTCGGCGCCAGCTTCACCGCCGCCTCGCCCCACTCCTTCGCGGCGCCGTAGTCGTGCCGCGCGTTCGCGAGCGCGGCGAGCCCGTTCAGGGCCTCCACGTTCCCGCCGGGCCGCGTCTTCAGCGAGGTCCGCAGGGCGCGCTCCGCCTTCGGGTAGTTCGCAGGGTCGGCCGTCCGCGTCCCGCGCTCCACGTAGGCGGCCCCGAGCACCGCCCACGAGCGGCCGTCACGCGGATGGGACCGCACACGCGACTCCCGCTCCGTGATGAGCGCCGACAGATCGGACAGTGCCGGGGCCGCCCCCGCGGCCGCCGCGAGCAACGCCCGGTCGGCGGGCCCCGGCGCGGGCGGCCCGGTGCGCTGCGACGAGGGCAGCACCAGCAGGACGCCGCCGAGCACCACGGACCCCGCGACGGAGGCGATGAGCACGCGCTTCGCCAGGGGGGACGGACGCCGGCCCGGCTCGGGAACGACGTCGGCCGGAGCCTGCTGCTCCTCTTCGATCTCCGCGATCTTCATGGCGCACACTGTGCGTCAATACGAAGAGCACATCACGGCAACATCCCGGCCAGTGGGAGGGCGTCGCCGACGGGTTCACACCGATGGCCCCGAGTGCGACGCTGTGATCATGAGCCGCACACTCGTCGAACGACTTCAGCAGGGCCTGCCGGCCGGCGCGGTCCTCACCGACCCCGACATCACGGCCTCGTACGCCCACGACATGGCGAGCTTCTGCGACGCCGGAGCACCCGCCGTCGTGGTCCTGCCCCGCACCGTCGAACAGGTCCAGCACGTCATGCGCACGGCCACCGAGCTGCGCGTCCCGGTCGTCCCGCAGGGCGCCCGCACGGGCCTGTCGGGCGCGGCGAACGCGTCCGACGACTGCATCGTGCTGTCCCTCGTCAAGATGGACCGGATCCTGGAGATCAACACCGTCGACAGGATCGCGGTCGTCGAGCCGGGCGTCATCAACGCCACGCTCTCACGCGCGGTGAACGAGAAGGGCCTCTACTACCCGCCGGACCCGTCCAGTTGGGAGATGTGCACCATCGGCGGGAACATCGGCACGGCCTCCGGCGGCCTGTGCTGCGTGAAGTACGGGGTGACGGCGGAGTACGTCCTCGGCCTCGACGTCGTCCTCGCCGACGGCCGGCTCCTGACCACCGGGCGCCGCACGGCCAAGGGCGTCGCGGGCTACGACCTGACCCGCCTGTTCGTCGGCTCCGAGGGCAGCCTCGGCATCGTCGTACGGGCCACGCTCGCGCTCAAGCCCGAACCGCCGCAGCAGCTCGTCCTGGCCGCCGAGTTCGCCTCCACGGACGCCGCCTGCGACGCCGTCTGCAAGATCATGGAGGGCGGCCATGTCCCCTCCCTGCTCGAACTCATGGACCGTACGACGGTGAAGGCCGTCAACGCGATGGCGAACATGGGGCTGCCCGAGACCACGGAGGCGCTGCTCCTCGCCGCCTTCGACACCCCGGACCCCGCCGCCGACCTCGCCGCCGTCGGCGCCCTGTGCGAGGC
This sequence comes from Streptomyces antnestii, assembly GCF_004005495.1. Taxonomy (GTDB): domain Bacteria; phylum Actinomycetota; class Actinomycetes; order Streptomycetales; family Streptomycetaceae; genus Streptomyces; species Streptomyces antnestii. The sequence continues at coordinate 249,844 of NZ_RZYA01000006.1, read as the reverse complement.
CGCGGGCGCCACCCAGGTCGTCCCCGCCGAGGACGCCGCCGAGTCCGAACTCCTGCTCCAGGCGCGGCGTCTCTCGCTCACCGCGCTCGAAGCGGTCAAGGGCACGACGATGATCGATGACGTGTGCGTGCCGCGCTCCCGGCTCGCCGAGATGCTCACTGGCGTCGAACGTATCGCCGATAAGTACGGCCTCACCATCGGCGTCTGCTGCCATGCGGGCGACGGCAACACCCACCCCACCGTCTGCTTCGACGCCCAGGACGCCGACGAGGGCCGCCGGGCCCGCGAGTCCTTCGACGAGATCATGGCGCTCGGCCTCGAACTCGGCGGGACCATCACCGGCGAACACGGCGTCGGCGTCCTCAAGAAGGAGTGGCTGGCGCGCGAGCTCGGCCCGGTCGGCGTCGAGATGCAGCGCGCCGTCAAGGCGGCCTTCGACCCGCTCGGCCTGCTCAACCCGGGCAAGCTCTTCTGACGCCCGCCACTCCCTGATATGCGCGTGACCGCCCCCGTGCGCCGCGCGCTCACTCACCGTCCTTGGACTCGTCCGAGGGCCACGGGTCGCTCAGCCACAGTTCGTCGACGCGGCCGGTGGTGGGTGCGAGCAGCTCGGCGAGGCCGTCGTCGATGCCGAGCCGCTCGGACTCAGAGCCCGGAGGAACCACCCGAAGCGTCCGCTCCAGCCAGGCGGACACGGCGGCGGCGGGCGCCTCCAGGAGCGCGTCGCCGTCCGGTGAACTCAGCGCCATGAGCACGACGCTGCGGCGGTCGACCTTCGTCGGCCACACCCGCACGTCCCCGTGCCCGCACGGCCGGAACACCCCCTCGACGAGCAGTTCACGGGCGAACGTCCAGTTGACCGGGTGCTCGCTGCCGATGTGGAAGGCGATGTGGACGGCGTACGGGTCGTTCGTCCGGTAGGTGAGCCTGGCGGGGACAGGGATGCTGCGCTCGGGCGACAGGACGAGCCTCAGCTCGAGTTCGCGTTCCACCACGGTGTGCATGAGTGCGGTTCCTCTCCTCGTACGGAGTCGTGCGCGTCGTACCGGGCCTGCGAGAGCGGGCCCGTGCAAGGAGAGAGGGGGCGGGGCGCGGAGCATTACGCGACTTCTGAAAAGTTTTTTCTGGGGTTTTTCAGGGTCCCCGGAAAGTGGTCCGTACGGGTGGACCCGCCCGGTGCCGGGCGGTGGTCTGATAGATGTGGACCCCCAACAAAACCCCGAGCAGATACGGGACGACGGACATGAGCGCCCCAACTCCGGCCCCCGGCGACGACAGGCCCCGCGAGGGGTACTACCCCGACCCGTCCATTCCCGGATATGTCCGGTACTGGAACGGTGCCGCGTGGGTGCCGGGTACGAGCCGCCCCGCCCCGTCCGACGGCGAACCGCTCGCGGCTCCCGCCGGGACGGCCCCCGCACCCACCCCGGCCCCCGAGCCCACCCCGGCCCCCGAGCCCGCTCCGGCCCCCGAGCCCTCGCCGGCGCCGGTCGAGGAGACGGGTCCTGTCTTCCTCGACGAGGAACCCGAGCGGTACGCGGACGAGCCGTCCGCACCCGAACCGGCCACGGCCTGGCAGGCGGACGCCTCCCAGCAGGGCGGCTTCGGCGGCGAGCAGGACCGCCGGGTGTCGTGGGGCGCCGATCCGCGCGTGCCCGCCCCGCAGGAGGAGCGCACGGACGGCACGGTCACGATCCGCGCGGTGCCGCCGGGGCCGGCGAAGCAGCCGCCCACGGACGGGACGGTCACGTTCCGCCGCCCCGCCCCGCAGGCGGAGCAGCCCGAGGGCACGATGATGATGCGCGCGCTGCCCACTCCCCAGGCACCGGGCACTCAGCAGCCGCAGGCCCAGCAACCCCAGCAGCCGCAGGCCCAGCAGCCTCAGCAGCCGCAGCCCCAGGCGGGGTTCGCCCAGCAGGGACCCGCGCACGCTCCGGCGCCGCAGGGCCCCGCCCAGCAGGCCGCCGCCGCCCCGGCCCGTCAGCAGCAAGCTCAACAGGCCCAGCAAGCTCAACAGGCCCAGCGAGCCCAGCAGTCCCAGCAGGCCGCCCCCCTTCACCCGCACGCGGCGCAGGGCACCGTTCCGCCGGCCGCCGCCCCGGGGCAGCAGTCCCCGGCGGGCCGCCCGGCCGTGGTCCCGCCGCAGGCGTCCGCGCCCCAGGCCCCCGCCACCCCGATGACGTCGGGGCCCGGCGGCGGTTCCCCGTCCTGGGCGCAGCAGGTGCACCAGCTCGCGCAGCCCGCTCCGGCCGCCGGGCCCGCGGGGCCCGCCGCGGGCGAACCGGCCGGGCCCGAGGGGCCCGTGACGCCGTGGAAGCCCGTCGCCAGCGACCCGTTCCTCGCGGCGGCCCAGGCGCAGGCGTCGGCGCGGCCCGCGGGGATCGGCAAGCGGCTCGCGGCCCGGATCGTCGACACGGTCGTACTCGGCGCGGTCACCGCCGTGGCGGCCGTCCCGCTCGGCACCAAGGCCGTCGACCACATCGGCGCGAAGGTCGACGCGGCGAAGGCGTCGGGCCACCAGGTCACCGTCTGGCTCCTGGACGGCACGACCAGCGTCTACCTCGGCATCGTCCTCGCCGTCCTCCTGATCGGCGGTGTCCTCTACGAGGCGTTGCCGACCGCCAAGTGGGGGCGCACCCTGGGCAAGAAGCTGTGCGGGATCGAGGTGCGGGACATCGAGGAGCACGCGCCGCCCGCGTTCGGCGCGGCCCTGCGGCGCTGGCTGGTCTACAGCGTGCCGGGTCTCCTGGCCATCGGCGTGATCGGCGTCCTGTGGTGCCTGTTCGACCGTCCGTGGCGCCAGTGCTGGCACGACAAGGCGGCCCGCACGTTCGTCGCGGGCTGACGCGCACGGCCGCCGTACTCCGGACGGCGGCTCGCCGGATGCGGCGGCGGGGGGTTCGGGTTCGACTCGGGCCATGAGCACCGAACCGCCGCCCCCCGGCTCTGGTCAGCCCCCGGAAGACGACCCGTTCAGAAAGCGGCCCCCGTCCGAGGGCGCCGGCGGCTCGCCGTACGGCGGCCCGCAGGAACCGCACGGCGGTGCGCAGGGCCCGCAGGACCCGTACAGCGGGGGCGGCCCCTACGGCGGAGACCCCTACGGGGGTGGGCCCTACGGCGCCGATCCGCTGGCCGGGATGCCGCCCCTGGCGGACAGCGGCAAGCGCGTGCTCGCGCGGATCCTCGACATCATCCTGGTCAGCATCGTCGTGGGGCTGCTGTCCTGGGCGTTCGGCGTCGCCGAGTTCAGGGCCAACCCCGACAAGATCGAGTACGGCAAGCAGTTCGCCGAGTCCGTGCTCGCCGCGGTCCTCTACATGGGCTACGACACCTTCCTGACCGCGAAGACCGGCCAGACCCTCGGCAAGCGGCTCCTCAAACTGCGCGTGGCGAACCTCGACAACGGCGCGACGCCCAGCGTCCAGACCAACCTGGTGCGGTCCGCGGTCCTGTGGCTGCCCGCGGTGTTCTGCTGCGCCTGCGTCTGGACCGCGGTCTGCGGCGGCTGGAGCTTCTTCGACAAGCCCTACAAGCAGGGCCTGCACGACAAGGCGGCCAAGACGGTCGTGGTCAGCACCGGCTGAGTGGTCGGCACAGGTCGAGTGGTCAGCACCGGCTGAGCGCGAGCGGAGCGGTGGTGCCGGCGGCGGGTCAGTGGATCACGGGCCCGCCGGTCCGCGTGTGCCGGACGGCGTGACCTCGTACACGGACTCGGGCACGGCCTTGGGTCCCGCGGCACGCACGATCGTCTGCCGGCCCGGCACCCGCTCCTCGATGACGGCGGACGTGGCGGACGCCGTCCCGGGGGCCGGTGCGGCGGCGGGCCGCTGCCCCGGCAGGGGGACGGTCATGGCCACGAGGAGACCGAGGCCGAGTGCGGCCACGGCGATGACCGCGACTCCGAGGCCCGAACTCGTCCGGGACAACAGCAGCATGGCGAGGGTGGAACAGATCACGGTCGCGGAACCGTAGGCGAGCTGTGCGGCAGTCGGACGAGGCATGGCGATATCCGTCCTCGGGACAGCGGATGCTTACTGCATGGCGTATAGCAGGTGCTTTTGGCAGCTGCATATGTAAGGGGTGCGGAGCCGGGTCGACTTGGCCGTGGCGCGCCGTCAAATGACTCTAATCCGACGGATGCCCGAGAGGAACCGGCGGTAAGCGTGACCTAACCCACGGGGTCGGTGCACGGGGGGCGCACGGAGTCACCGAGTCCATGAAGTGGACGGTTCGGCGCGCCTGTTGACGGGCGGGTCCGCGTCCGAATAGCGGTGCCCGGCCCCTGCATAGTGCAATCCACTTGTCACAGTCAAGGTCTGGTAAATCTCCTTCACCTCCGGTCAAATGGCGTCACTTGTGATGCGTGGCTGAAACGCCACGGAGGAGGGGAACCATCAAGTGACCACCAAGAGACGGGCGTTGAGGTCCGCCGCCGTGCTCGTGACGCTGGCCGCGACCGCGGCCGCCGGACCGGTCCTCGCGACAGGCGCCCAGGCCGACACCCCGGCCGCGGGCGGCTCCACGTCGCACGGCAAGACCTACGGGGGCAAGGGCCACGTCATCGGCGGCCCGTTCAGCGAGCAGCAGGAGCAGCAGCGCAAGACCGCGCTGGAGCAGGTGCTCGCCGGCACGTCCGAGGTCGAGACGCGTAACGGCTCGCAGGTCGTGAAGCTCGGCAAGGACAAGTACGTCGAGCTGGGCCGCGAGCGCACCGACAAGATCTTCACGATCCTGACGGAGTTCGGCGACAAGGTCGACAACACGACCCTCGTCGACCGCGCCGACGACGACACACCTGACCTGAAGCCCAAGTACGGGGGTACTCCGGGCCCGCTGCACAACCGGATAGCCGAGCCGGACCGTGCCACGAACAACAGCACGGCCTGGCAGAAGGACTACAGCAGCAAGCACTTCCAGGACCTGTACTTCGGTACGGGCAAGGGCGTCGACTCGCTGAAGACGTACTACGAGAAGACGTCGTCGGGCCGCTACTCGGTCGACGGCGAGGTCTCCGACTGGGTCAAGGTCCCCTACAACGAGGCCCGTTACGGCTCCAACTACTGCGGCGCCGACAACTGCCCGAACGTCGAGGACCTGGTCCGCGACGGCGTCAACGCGTGGGTCGAGCAGCAGAAGGCGGCCGGCAAGTCCGACGCCGACATCAAGACGGACCTCGCCCAGTACGACCAGTGGGACCGCACGGACCACGACAACGACGGCAACTTCAACGAGCCCGACGGCTACATCGACCACTTCCAGATCGTCCACGCGGGCGAGGACGGGTCGGCCGGCGGCGGCGCGCAGGGCGGCGACTCCCTTTGGGCGCACCGCGGTTACGCCTACGGCCGTGACGACGGCGACACGGGCCCGGCCGGCTTCAAGGCGGGCGGCACCCCGGTCGGCGACACCGGCATCTGGGTCGGCGACTACACGATGCAGCCGGAGAACGGCGGCCTCGGAGTCTTCGCCCACGAGTACGGCCACGACCTGGGCCTGCCCGACCTGTACGACACCTCGTACAAGGGCGAGAACTCGGTCGGCTTCTGGTCCCTGATGTCGGCGGGCTCCTGGCTCGGCACCGGCAAGGACGCGATCGGCGACATGCCGGGCGACATGACCGCCTGGGACAAGCTGCAACTCGGCTGGCTCGACTACGACAAGGCCAAGGCGGCGACCAGGTCGACGCACACGCTGGGCGTTTCGGAGTACAACACGAAGCGCAAGCAGGCCCTCGTCGTCGAGCTGCCCGAGAAGAAGAACGTCACCACCGGCATCGTGCAGCCCGCCCAGGGCGCGAAGCAGTGGTGGTCGGACTACGGCGACGACCTCTCCAACACCCTTACCCGCACGGTCGATCTGACCAGCAAGGCGAAGGCGTCGCTCGAACTCGACGGCTGGTACGACATCGAGAAGGACTACGACTACCTGTACACGCAGGTGTCGACGGACGGCGGCGCCGGCTGGAAGACGATCGACGGCACCGCCGACGGCGTCACCATCCCGCGTGACGGCGGCGACAAGCCGGCCCTGACCGGCGTCTCCGGCAAGTTCCAGCACCTCGTGTTCCCGCTCGACGCCTACGCGGGCCAGAAGATCGGCATCCGCTTCCGCTACAAGACGGACGGCGGCGCGGGCGGCCTGGGCTTCACCGCCGACAACCTCACCGTGAAGGCGGACGGCCAGGCGCTGTTCACCGACAACGCCGAGGGCGACGACAACGGCTGGACCGCACGCGGCTTCTCGCGCGTCGGCGCCTCCGTCACGGGCGACTATCCGCAGTTCTACCTCGCGGAGAACCGCCAGTACGTCAGCTACGACAAGACGTTGAAGGTCGGCCCGTACAACTTCGGCTGGCGCGACGGCGGTTCGAAGAACAACTGGGTCGAGCACTACTCGTACCGGCCGGGCCTCGTCGTCTGGCAGTGGGACACCTCGCAGCGCAACAACAACGTCGGCGAGCACCCCGGCAAGGGCCTGATCCTGCCAGTCGACGCCCACGCCAAGCCGCTGTACTGGGCGGACGGCAAGACCAGGATCACGAACAAGATCACGCCGTACGACGCCGCCTTCGGCCGGTACCCGGTGCCCGGCATGACGCTGCACCGGCTCGGCGTCGAGACCAGGATCCCGGCGCAGGCCGGCGTCCCGGTCTTCGACGACCACACGGGCACGTACTGGTACAAGGAGAACCCGACCGGCAGTGTCCAGACAACTGACACCAACACCCGGATCTCGATCGTCCGGCAGCCGCTCGACGGCTCCTCGATCACGGTGAAGGTCGGCCCCTCGGCGAAGTAATCCACATCGTCGCAGGTCAGAGCATGATCGGCCGTCGCCCTCTAGCGGGCGGCGGCCGATCGTGTTTAGGTGCGTCCTGTGAGTTCCTTATTGACACTACGTCTCACGGGGGTGTGACAGTCATGTCCGCAGGAGGGTTCTGCAAGCTGCCGAACGGCACCGTGGTGGTGGCACTGACCGTGCCGAGCCCGGCGCCCGACGACGGCGCGGTCCGGCTACTGGTCCACGCGGCGAACCGGGCCCGCGCCCTGACCCGCCTACGAAACCTGGGCCTGAGAGCGATCTACCTCAGAGGCAACGCGGAACCTCCGACCCCGGACGAGATCACGGCGGTCCTGCACCATCCGGACGGCTTGGTGTGGAGAGCGGCACCCCACTGCATAACGGGCGAACTCTGGCACCCGATCAGAGCGCTGATGAGGCAAAGACCGGTCCATTCCAGCCCGGCCCATTCCAGCCCCTCCGGCGCTTGAGGAGCGGGGTCCGGGGCAGAGCCCCAGGGCTTTCGGGAAGGGGCGGGTTGGGGGAGAAAACCCCTGCTCAGACGACCGGCTTACCCGTGAGCTCAACCCCCGCCGCCCGCATCTCCGAAAGCGCCGCCGCAGTCGTCCCGGCAGACACCCCCGCCGTCAGATCAAGCAGCACCTGAGTCCGGAACCCCTCCCGCACCGCATCCAGCGCGGTGGCCCGCACGCAGTGATCGGTCGCGATCCCGACCACGTCCACCTCACTGATCCCGCGGGCCCGCAGCCACTCCGCCAGCGGCACCCCGTTCTCGTCGACCCCCTCGAACCCGCTGTAGGCGGCCGCGTACGCCCCCTTGTCGAACACCGCGTCGATGGCCCCGGACGCGACGGCGGGCGCGAAGTTCGGGTGGAACCCGACCCCCTCCGTGCCCGCGACGCAGTGCGCGGGCCAGGAGTGGACGTAGTCCGGGGACTCGGCGAAGTGGTCGCCGGGCGAGATGTGGTGGTCGCGGGTGGCGACGACGTGCCGGTACCCGGCGGGCGCCTGCCCGATCAGCTCCGTGACGGCCGCGGCCACGTCGGCCCCGCCGGCCACCGCGAGGCTGCCGCCCTCACAGAAGTCGTTCTGCACATCTACGACGATCAAGGCGCGGCGCATAGGAGGTGTCCTTCTGCTGGGAGACTTCGAGCCTAGTAACTCGGCGTGCGTTGCGGGAGAGGGCGTTTCGACCTCCCCCGCCCGTCGCGGCTAGCCGTGCGTGTTCACCAGATACTCCGTAGGAATCACGGCCTCCCCGCGCGACAGCTGCGTCGCCGAGAGGGGCAGCCCCGCGAGCGCCTCCGTGTGCCGCCGCCGCACCGCGTCCAGCGGTTCGCGGGCCACGACGGTGCCGCCCTTGATCAGCTCCACCAGGAGCTGGTGGTCGACGAGGGGAGCCGGGACGGCCCCCGTGCCGATCACCTCGGCCTCGGCGACGCCCCGCTCGTCGGGCCGCCGGGCGGCCCACTTGCGGCCGCCCACGGACGATTTGGCCCCCATGGACTTCTTCGCCACGGCCCGCAGCGGCGCCTTCGGGTCGCCGGACTCGGCGCGGGCGACGAGCTTGTAGACCATCGAGCACGTCGGGTGCCCCGAGCCGGTGACCAGCTGCGTTCCCACCCCGTACGCGTCCACGGGCGCGGCGGCGAGCGAGGCGATCGCGTACTCGTCGAGGTCGGAGGTCACGACGATCTTCGTCTGGGTGGCGCCGAGCTCGTCGAGCTGGTCGCGCACGCGGTGCGCGACCAGGAGCAGGTCGCCGGAGTCGATGCGCACGGCGCCGAGCCCGGGCCCGGCGATCTCGACGGCGAGCCCCACGGCCTCCGTCACGTCGTACGTGTCCACGAGCAGGGTCGTGCCCTCGCCGAGGGTGTCGACCTGGGCGCGGAACGCGTCGCGCTCGGTGTCGTGCAGCAGCGTGAAGGCGTGCGCGGACGTGCCGACGGTGGGGATCCCGTAGCGGAAGCCGGCCGCGAGGTCCGACGTGGTGGCGAAGCCGCCCACGTACGCGGCGCGGGACGCGGCGACGGCGGCCAGCTCGTGCGTGCGGCGCGCGCCCATCTCGATCAGCGGCCGCTCGCCCGCGGCGGAGGCCATGCGGGAGGCGGCGGCCGCGATCGCCGAGTCGTGGTTGAGGATGGAGAGGATCACCGTCTCCAGCAGGACGCACTCCGCGAACGAGCCCTCGACCCGCAGGATCGGGGAGCCGGGGAAGTACACCTCGCCCTCGGGGTAGCCCCAGATGTCGCCGCTGAAGCGGTAGGAGGCGAGCCATTCGAGGGTCGGCTCGTCGACGATGCCGCGCTCGCGCAGGAAGCCCAGCTCCCCGGCGCCGAACCGGAAGTTCTCGACGGCGTCGAGCACCCGGCCGGTGCCGGCCACGACGCCGTACCGGCGCCCCTCGGGAAGCCTGCGCGTGAAGACCTCGAAGACCGAGCGCCGGTCGGCCGTGCCCGCCCTGAGCGCGGCCTGGAGCATGGTGAGCTCGTAGTGATCGGTGAAGAGCGCTGTCGACGGAACATCCACCGGCAGGCCAAGGTCCGCTGTGTTCATATGCGGGATGCTACCCCCGATTAGCGTCAGTGTGACGATTTCAGTGGCTGATTTGTCGGTGGCCCATTTCGGTGGTGGCCCATTTGTGCGGCGGCCGCCCCCTAGTGGCAGCATGGGCTGTGTGACGGCTCCCGCACCCCTTGAGATCGAACGAACCGAGCCGGCGGAGGAGGCCTTCGCCGTGCCCGAGCCGGACGTCCCCTGGATCACGCTCGTGCACAACGACCCGGTCAACCTCATGAGTTATGTGACGTATGTCTTCCAGACGTACTTCGGCTACTCCAAGGACAAGGCCACGAAGCTGATGCTCGACGTGCATCACAAGGGCCGCGCGGTCGTCTCCAGCGGTACTCGTGAGGAAATGGAGCGCGACGTGCAGGCCATGCACGGCTACGGTCTGTGGGCCACCCTTCAGCAGGACCGCAAGTAGCGCCCGTGAGCAGCGCCGGCAAGCGGCGCCGGCAAGCAGCGCCCGTAAGCAGCACGCGTAAGTAGCGACGGAGTAGCGACGCACCTGATGCCAGGACACTTCGAACCGATTCCCGGCGGCGGCGCCGCCGTCGCGCTCGACGAGGTCGAGATCTCGATCATCCGCTCCCTCGCCGTCCAGCTCCTGGAGCTGATCGGCCCCGGGCCCGGCGGGGAGGCGTCCGACGACCCGCTCGCCGAGCTCTTCGCGGAGGGCCCGAGCGAGCCGCCGTCCGACCCGGTCCTCCAGCGGCTCTTCCCCGATGCCTACGGCGGGCCGGTGGACGAGGACGCGCCCGTGGACCAGGTGGACGAACAGCGCGCGCACTCGGCCGAGTTCAGGCGTTTCACCGAGAACGACCTGCGGGCCGGCAAGCGGGAGGACGCGCTCGCGGTGATCCGCTCGCTCGACGCCCTCGCCGCCGCCGGCGAAGGCGGCGCGGTCCTCAAGCTCACGCCAGAGGAGTCCGTGCGCTGGATGCGCGCGCTCAACGACCTGCGCCTCGCGATCGGCACCCGGCTCGACATCACCGACGAGGAGGACACGGACGTCCTCTACCGCCTCCCGGACGAGGACCCGCGCAAGCCGATGGTGATGGCCTACCTGTGGCTGGGCGGCCTCCAGGAGACTCTGGTCGAAACCCTTATGCCCTGACCTGTCGGGACATGTCGGCCGGAGGCTGAGCCTCCGGATGTAAGCGCGTTCGCTCAACGAACGCTCAATTCCGGATAACGATCCCGTCACTCGGGCGGCCTTGTATGCCGCGCGAGGTGTTTTTTGTCCGGTTTTCCTTGTGGTGTGCGCCACACGCTCCCACGCGATCAATGTTGCCGCCGTGATAAATCTTCACGATCGCCCGGCGGACGCCACCCCTGTCCCGCCGGGTGCGCCCCGACCGGCAGACCGCCGGTAGGCACAGCTCCATCCATCCAGGGGCCCAGACCCCGAGGATCGTCACAGTCGATCCGAGCCGCAGCGGCACGGATCGGCATGGAGAAAGGCGCAACACCATGACCTCAGTGCAGGTCGACAAGCAACACGACGGCAATGAGGCCGTGCAGGCCCCCGGTGAGTCCGGTGAGGGCGAGGGTTACCAGCGCGGTCTCGGGGCCCGGCAGATCCAGATGATCGCCATCGGCGGCGCCATCGGGACCGGCCTCTTCCTCGGCGCGGGCAAGGGCATCTCCAAGGCGGGCCCCAGCCTCATCCTCGCGTACGCCATCGCGGGCCTCGTCATCTTCTTCATCATGCGGGCGCTCGGTGAGCTCCTCATGTACCGCCCCGTCTCGGGCTCCTTCTCGGAGTACGCGCGCGAGTTCATCGGCCCCTTCGCGGGCTTCGTGACCGGCTGGACGTACTGGCTCTTCTGGGTCATCACCGGCATGACCGAGGTCACCGCGGCCGCCCAGTACATGAAGTACTGGACCCACGACAGCGTTCCGCAGTGGGTCACCGCCCTCGTCTTCACCCTCATCCTCTACGCCGTGAACCTGATCTCCGTGAAGCTCTTCGGTGAGCTGGAGTTCTGGTTCTCGATGGTGAAGGTCACCGCGATCGTCGGCATGATCCTCATCTGCGCCGGCATCCTCACCCTCGGCTTCTCCGACGCCGGCGACACCGCCTCCGTGACCCACCTGTGGGACCAGGGCGGCTTCTTCCCGCACGGCATCGGCTCCACTCTCATGACCCTCCAGATGGTCATGTTCGCCTTCCTCGCCGTCGAGCTCGTCGGCGTCACCGCGGGCGAGTCCAAGGACCCGAAGACCGTCCTGCCCAAGGCCATCAACACCGTGCCGTGGCGCATCGCCGTCTTCTACGTCGGCGCGCTGATCATGATCCTGTCGGTCGTGCCGTGGACCGAGTTCCAGCCGGGCGTCAGCCCCTTCGTGCACGCCTTCGAGAAGATGGGCCTCGGCGTCGGCGCCGCGATCGTCAACTTCGTCGTGCTGACCGCCGCCCTGTCCTCCTGCAACTCGGGCATGTACTCGACGGGCCGCATGCTGCGCGACCTGGCGCTCAACGGCCAGGGCCCGAAGTTCTTCACCAAGCTCACCAAGTCCGGCACGCCCCTCATCGGCACGACGGTCTCCGCCGCGATGATGCTGGTCGGCGTCTGGATCAACTACCAGTGGCCCGGCGACGCGTTCAACTACGTCGTCTCCTTCGCCACCATCTCCGGCATGTGGGCCTGGTTCGTCATCCTGATCTGCCAGATCCGCTACCGACTCAAGGCCGACCGCGGCGAACTGCCCCAGTCCACCTTCAAGGCCCCCGGCGGCATCTGGCCCAGCATCTTCTCGCTCGCCTTCCTCGTGATGGTCGTCGTGATGATGGGCATCGACAAGGACGCGCGGATCTCGCTGTACTGCGCCCCGCTGTGGGCCGTGCTGCTCGGCGTCTCGTACTTCGTGCTGCGCAGCCGTGACCCGCAGGGCGCGGCGTTCGCGAAGCGCAAGTAGTTCGGAGGCGGCCACCCCGACACCCCTGGGGCGGCCGCTCTCGTCTCAGCATCCGGGCCCTCCCGTACCGCACTCCGGTACGGGAGGGCCCGTCTGTCTATCCTGAGCCCCATGCTGACCCTGACCCAGGCCCTCTACGACCAGATCGTCGCCCACGCGCGCGCCGACCACCCCGACGAGGCGTGCGGCGTCGTCGCGGGACCGGCGGGCACCGGCAGGCCCGAGCGCTTCATCCCGATGCTCAACGCCGCCCGCTCGCCCACGTTCTACGAGTTCGACTCGGGCGACCTGCTGAAGCTGTACCGCGAGATGGACGACCGGGACGAGGAGCCCGTGATCATCTACCACTCGCACACCGCGACCGAGGCCCACCCCTCCCGCACCGACATCACGTACGCGAACGAGCCGGGCGCCCACTACGTCCTCGTCTCCACCGCCGACACCGACGACGCGGGCCCCTTCCAGTTCCGCTCGTTCAGCATCGTCGACGGCGTCGTCACGGAGGAAGAGGTCGAGGTCACCCCGTAGCCGTCTCGCTCATCGGACGGAAATCGACCACATCGTGAGATCACACTCTGGGATCCGGGCCGGGAATCGATACGATGAGCCCATGGTTCTTCATGACGTGAGTGACAAGACGCCGGGCATGCTGCTCGTGGCGCGCCTTCACGTCGACCTGTGCCGCCTCGCCAGCGCCATCTGTATCCGCTGAAGGGTTTCGCCGGACGGCAGTGAGCCGCGGCGCCGCACCCATGCACGACCACGTACCCCAGGCAACGCCCCGCGCCGCCGCGCGCCTACCACCTGACTTCTTCCGAACAGGAGCCCAGCCATGGCCATCGAGGTCCGCATCCCCACCATCCTCCGCACCTACACCGACGGCGCCAAGGCCGTCGAGGGCAGCGGGGACACGCTCGCCGAGCTCTTCGCCGACCTCGAGTCCCGCCACACGGGCATCCAGGCCCGCATCGTGGACGGCGACAAGCTGCGCCGCTTCGTGAACGTCTACCTCAACGACGAGGACGTCCGCTTCCTCGACGGCATCGACACCAAGCTCGCCGACGGCGACAACGTCACGATCCTGCCGGCCGTGGCCGGCGGCATGGCCTGATCGGGATGCGTTACGACTCCCCGCTCGCCGCGGTCGGCAACACGCCCCTGGTGCGGCTGCCGCGGCTCTCGCCCTCCGAGGACGTACGGATCTGGGCGAAGCTCGAGGACCGCAACCCGACCGGCTCGATCAAGGACCGCCCCGCGCTCCACATGATCGAGCAGGCGGAGAAGGACGGCCGGCTCACCCCCGGCTGCACCATCCTCGAGCCGACCTCGGGCAACACCGGCATCTCGCTCGCCATGGCGGCCCGCCTCAAGGGCTACCGCATGGTGTGCGTCATGCCGGAGAACACCTCGCAGGAGCGCAGGGACCTGCTCGCCATGTGGGGCGCCGAGATCATCCCCTCGCCCGCGGCCGGCGGCTCCAACACGGCCGTCCGCATCGCGAAGGAACTGAGCGCGCAGCACCCCGACTGGGTGATGCTCTACCAGTACGGCAACCCGGACAACGCGGGCGCCCACTACGCGACGACCGGCCCCGAGATCCTCGCCGACCTGCCGTCCGTCACCCACTTCGTGGCCGGCCTCGGCACCACCGGCACCCTCATGGGCGTCGGCCGCTATCTGCGCGAGCAGAAGCCCGATGTCAAGATCGTCGCCGCGGAGCCGCGCTACGACGACCTGGTCTACGGCCTGCGCAACCTCGACGAGGGCTTCGTCCCCGAGCTCTACGACGCCTCCGTCCTCACCACCCGCTTCTCGGTCGGCTCGGCCGACGCGGTGACCCGCACCCGTGAACTCCTCCAGCTGGAGGGCATCTTCGCGGGCGTCTCCACTGGAGCGGCGCTGCACGCGGCGATCGGTGTGGGCAAGAAGGCGGTCGCGGCGGGGGAGTCCGCCGACATCGTCTTCGTGGTCGCCGACGGCGGCTGGAAGTACCTGTCGACCGGCGTCTACACGGCGGCGACGACGGAAGAGGCGATCGAGACGCTGCACGGCCAGCTCTGGGCCTGAGGAATCACTTCTGGGCCTTGAGGAATCACTGAAGAGCCGCGAGGGTCCGGGGGCGGCGCCCCCGGACCTCAGCGCGCCAGATGGCGCACCTGGTCCCACACCGCCGGATCCACCAGGCCCGCCCTGCGCCGGAAATCCCCCACGGGAACCTCACGCAGCTCGTCCGGTTCCAGGAAGCTCGGCCGGCCGTGCGCGTCGCCCACCGACCCCGGCGGCAGCGCGATCACCCCGGCCCGCTCGTCGTGGTACTTGCTGGTGATCTTCGCGACCCGCACCCGCCGCCGGCGCACCGCCAGGACGAGGCACGGCCTGTCTTTCCCGCCCGGCCCGTCCTCGTACGGCACGAGCGCCCACCAGATCTCACCCGGCCGAGGCCGCGTCCCGCCCGCGCGCGGACCCCGGGGCGGGCGGGTCCGGCCGCCGGGCCGACGATGCCCGCGCCCCCAGCCGTCGACGAGCGTCGCCACGAGCGCGAGCAGCAGGACGGCGGCGAGCGCCAGCCACCAGGACGTGTCCATGAGGACGACGGTACCGGTGGCACCCGCGCCGCGCCGCACCGGGCGTACGCCCCCCGAACCGGTGACAGCACAGGTGAGTTCTCCCACAACGGCCCACGACGGAGGAGCGACCCGCCCTTTTGCGCCTTACGCTCGACGGACCGCTCGACCCCTCACCACATCAGTTCCCGCACCAGTTTCCCCACCCGCTCCCTGACCGCTCTCTGACCGCCAGCGCGGAGGTTCCGGCTCTTATGAAGCTCACCGTCGTCGGCTGCTCGGGGTCGTTCCCGTCCGCGGATTCGGCCTGCTCGAGCTACCTCGTCGAGGCCGACGGCTTCCGGCTGCTACTCGACATGGGCAACGGTGCCCTGGGCGAGCTGCAGCGCCACTGCGGTCTCTACGACCTCGACGCGATCTTCCTCAGCCATCTGCACGCCGACCACTGCATCGACATGTGCGGCTACTTCGTGGCGCGCTACTACCGCCACGACGGCGGCCGCTGCGCCCCGATCCCGGTCTACGGCCCGGAAGGCACGGAACAGCGCCTCACCACGGCGTACGCGGACACGCCCTCCGCGTCCTCGATGAGCGAGGTCTTCGACTTCCACACCGTCAAGCCCGGCCGGCACGAGATCGGCCCGTTCACGGTGCGCACGGAGCGGGTGTGCCACCCGGTCGAGGCGTACGGCATCCGCGTCGAGCACGGCGGCAGGTCGCTCACGTACTCCGGGGACACCGGCGCGTGCTCCGCGCTCGACGAACTCGCCGCGGACAGCGACCTGTTCCTGTGCGAGGCGGCGTTCACGTACGGCAAGGAGAACATCCCGGACCTGCACCTCAACGGCCGGGAGGCCGGCGAGACCGCGGCCCGCGCCGGGGCCCGCCGCCTGGTCCTCACCCACATCCCGCCGTGGACGGACCCGCAGATCAACCTCGCGGACGCCCGCGCCGCGTACGACGGCCCGGCCGAACTGGCTGCGGCGGGGCGGGTGTACGAGATCTGAGCCGCCCGGTACGAACACGGGCCCAGACATGACGAAGGCCCCCGGAACCGACTCGGTTCCGGGGGCCTTCGTCATGTCCGGGCGGCCGTATACCTGTGCGGCCGTGAGGCTCACGCCTTGGTGAGGTCCTCGATCTCCTCCTCGGGCTCGCGGCCCGGGGTGGTGAGGTTGAACTTGGTGATGGCGAAGCGGAAGAGCACGTAGTAGATCACCGCGAAGACCAGACCGATCGGGATGATCAGCCAGGGCTTGGTCGCGAGGTTCCAGTTCAGGGCGTAGTCGATGAAGCCCGCCGAGAACGTGAAGCCGGCGTGCACGCCGAGCGCCCAGGTCACGGCCATCGAGACCGCCGTGAGCACCGCGTGGATCGCGTAGAGCACCGGGGCGATGAACATGAACGAGAACTCGATCGGCTCGGTCACGCCCGTCACGAAGGACGTCAGGGCGAGCGAGACCATCATGCCCATCACGGCCTTGCGGCGCTCGGGCCGCGCGGAGTGCGCGATGGCGATGGCCGCGGCCGGCAGGCCGAACATCATGATCGGGAAGAAGCCCGACATGAACTGACCGGCGGTCGGGTCGCCCGCGAAGAAGCGGTTCAGGTCACCGTGCACGACCGCGCCGGTGGCGTCCGTGAAGTCGCCCAGCTGGAACCACGAGACGGTGTTCACGAACTGGTGCATGCCGACCGGGATCAGCGCGCGGTTGATCAGACCGAACAGGCCCGCGCCGCCGGCGCCCAGACCCGTCATCCACTCGCCGAAGCTGGAGATGCCCTCACCGATGGGCTCCCAGACGAGGCCGAAGAAGACGCCCATGATGACGCCGACGAAGGCCATGATGATCGGGACGAGGCGGCGGCCGTTGAAGAAGCCGAGCCAGTCCACGAGCTTCTTGCGGTGGAACTTCTGCCACAGCACCGCGGCCAGCAGCCCCATGATGATGCCGCCGAGGACACCCGGGTTGTTGTACGTCGCGGCGACGTCGACGCCCTTGTTCTTCGTCGTGTTGATGACGGCCTCGGTGACCGGGAACGCCTTCAGCACGTTGCTGTAGACCAGGAAGCCGACCAGGCCCGCGAGCGCGGTGGAGCCGTCGGCCTTCTTGGCGAAGCCGATGGCCACGCCTATGCAGAAGAGCATCGGCAGGTTGTCGAAGACGGCGCTGCCCGCGGTCGCGAAGACGGCGGCGACCTTGTCCCAGCCGAGGCCCTTGTCGCCGAACACGTCGGGCTGCCCGAGACGGAGCAGGATGCCGGCGGCCGGCAGCACCGCGATCGGCAGCTGCAGGCTGCGGCCCACCTTCTGGAGTCCCTGGAACAGGCCGGATCCCCGCTTCTTCGCGGGAGCCGCCGTAGCGCTGGCGGTGCTCATCAACTTCCTCCATGTGCGGGGGTGCTGCCGGGTCACGGAGTGGAAAGAGGGGGGTGGGCAGCAGCCTTATGGTCTACACCACTCAGTGGTGTAGACCTGTTGTAGCACGGTGAAGGTCAGATAAGGAACCTGCGAATTTGAGGGATCCCTGTGCGGTCGGTCATATGCGACAGCGCGAAACAAAACCCCCGGACCAGGTGGTCCGGAGGTCTATGTGGGGGACGGCGGGCGTCAGGCCTTCGTGACGTCCTCGACCTCCTCCGGAGGTTCGCGGCCCGGAGTCTTCAGATCGAACTTCGTGATCGCGAACCGGAAGACCACGTAGTACACCACCGCGAAACAGAGACCGATCGGGATGATCAGCCACGGTTTCGTCGCCAGGCTCCAGTTGATGACGTAGTCGATCAGACCCGCCGAGAAACTGAAGCCGTCGTGCACGCCGAGGCCCCATGTCACCGCCATCGACACGCCGGTGAGGATCGCGTGGATCACGTACAGCACCGGCGCCACGAACAGGAACGAGTACTCGATCGGCTCGGTGATGCCGGTGACGAACGACGTCAGGGCGACCGACAGCATCAGACCGCCGACCACCTTGCGGCGCTCCGGGCGGGCGGCGTGCGTGATCGCCAGGCACGCGGCCGGCAGCGCGAACATCATGATGGGGAAGAAGCCCGTGGTGAAAAGGCCCGCGTGCGGGTCGCCCGCCAGGAACATGTTGATGTCACCGTGGACCACCGTGCCGTCCGGCTTCGTGAACGACCCGAACTGGAACCAGATGGGCACGTTCAGGAACTGGTGCAGGCCGACCACGAGCAGCGCGCGGTTCGCCACACCGAAGATGCCCGAGCCCAGCCAGTCGAGACCGACGAGCCAGTCACTGAAGCTCTGGAGCGCCGAACCGATGGGCGGCCACACCCACAGGCAGAGCGCCGCGAACCCGATGCCGACGAACGCCATGATGATCGGGACGAGGCGGCGGCCGTTGAAGAAGCCCAGCCAGTCGACCAGCTTCGTGCGGTGGAACCGCGCCCAGAGGAACGCGGCGAGAAGCCCCATGACGATGCCGCCGAAGACACCGGGATTCTGATACGTGAACGCCGTGACCGAGTGGTCCGTCACCAACTGGCAGCCCGTGGCGACCGGCTTGGAGCCCTTCGCGCAGTCCTCCGGGAACTGGCGCAGCACGTTGAAGTAGACGAGGAAGCCGACGACCGCCGCGAGCGCCGTGGAGCCGTCCGCCTTCTTGGCCATGCCGATGGCCACACCGATGCAGAACAGGAGGGGGAGGCCGAGCGCGCCGTCGAGCAGGGCGGAGCCGGCGCCGACCATCACCTTGGAGACGTCGGTCCAGCCCAGGCCGTCGACGCCGAAGACGTCCGGCTGGCCCAGCCGGTTGAGGATGCCGGCGGCGGGCAGTACGGCGATGGGGAGTTGCAGGCTGCGCCCCATCTTCTGCAGCCCCTGGAACGCGTGGCTCCACGGGCTGGGTTTGTAGACGGCCGCACTGTCAGCGCTCATGGGCGTCCTCCCGGAACAGGCCACGTTTGGCGGTCGTTGAAAACTGGTGTAGACCAGTTGCGGGACCGGTCGGTGGGCACCGGTCCATGCGGGCATGGCGCCGTGATCGTCATCATTCGGTACGGGTCGCGCAACCGCCCGTGAAGATGGTCCAACCGTGGGTTACCGTGACAAAGCGGGCCCACGGCGGGCCGTGAGAAAAGTCAGGGAGAACACATGGCCAGCAAGGCTGAGAAGATCGTCGCCGGCCTCGGCGGTATCGAGAACATTGTGGAGGTCGAGGGCTGCATCACCCGCCTGCGCACCGAAGTCGAGGACCCCAGCCTGGTCGACGACGCCGCCCTGAAGGCCGCCGGCGCCCACGGCGTCGTCAAGATGGGCAGCGCCGTCCAGGTCGTCATCGGCACCGACGCGGACCCCATCGCTTCCGACATCGAAGACATGATGTGAGCGCCTGACCCGCTCACCCCAGACGTTGTCGAGGCCCCGCACCGGACACCCGGAACGGGGCCTTCGCCGTTCCCGCTAGGCTCGTTCCATGTCTCGCATCGACGGCCGCACCCCCGGACAACTCCGCCCCATCACCATCGAACGCGGGTGGAGCAAGCACGCAGAAGGCTCCGTCCTCGTCTCCTTCGGCGACACCAAGGTCTTCTGCACCGCCTCCGTCACCGAAGGCGTCCCGCGCTGGCGCAAGGGCAGCGGAGAAGGCTGGGTCACCGCCGAGTACTCGATGCTCCCGCGCGCCACCAACACCCGCGGCGACCGCGAGTCCGTCCGCGGCAAGATCGGCGGCCGCACCCACGAGATCTCCCGCCTCATCGGCCGCTCCCTGCGCGCCGTCATCGACTACAAGGCCCTCGGCGAGAACACCATCGTCCTCGACTGCGACGTCCTCCAGGCCGACGGCGGCACCCGCACCGCGGCCATCACCGGCGCCTACGTGGCCCTTGCCGACGCCGTCACCTGGGCCCAGAACAAGAAGCTCATCAAGCACGGCCGCCAGCCCCTCACCGGCACCGTCTCCGCCGTCTCCGTCGGCATCGTCGGCGGCATCCCCCTCCTCGACCTCTGCTACGAGGAAGACGTCCGCGCCGACACCGACATGAACGTCGTCTGCACCGGCGACGGCCGCTTCGTCGAGGTCCAGGGCACCGCCGAGGCCGAGCCGTTCCACCGCGACGAGCTCAACTCCCTTCTCGACCTGGCCGTCACCGGCTGCGCCGACCTCACCGCCGCCCAGCGCGCGGCACTCGAGGCCACCCTCGAACGGTAAAGAGCGCGCCAAGCGGGGTAGCAACCCCGAAGACGCGGACAGCGTCACTACGGACGGGCGTACGGCACCTCGCCGTGCGCCCGTCCGCACACAAGGGGAGGGACCGTTCCATGGCCGCGCGCCCACGACACCGCCGCCGCACCGCCGCACTCGCCGTCACCGCGGCCCTGATCGCCGCGACGGCCGCCACCGGATGCGGCGCCGTCGACAAGGCACTCGACTGCGTCCAGACCGCCGACTCCATCGCCGACAGCGTCACGGACCTGCAGCAGGCCGTCGAGAACGCGGCGAACGACCCGACACAGGCCGACGAGGCACTCGACTCCATCGACAGGAACCTCGGCAAGATCAGCGACAAGACGGACAACGCCGACGTCTCCAAGGCCGTCGACGACCTCAACAAGGCCGTGGGGAACGTCCGTACGGCCATCAAGAACGGCGACGAGACCCCCGACATCACCCCGGTCACGGACGCCGCCGGCGAACTCACCAAGGTCTGCACCCCTTGATCCCCTTGATCCCCATGAGCCCCCTGACCCCGCCCGCGATACTGGGGGCATGACCCGCCTCATCCTCGCCACCCGCAACGCCGGCAAGATCACCGAGCTCAAGTCGATCCTCGCCGACGCAGGCCTGCCCCACGACCTCGTCGGCGCGGACGCCTACCCCGACATCCCCGACGTCAGGGAAACGGGCGTCACCTTCGCCGAGAACGCCCTGCTCAAGGCCCACGCCCTGGCTCAGGCGACCGGCCTCCCGGCCGTGGCCGACGACTCGGGCCTGTGCGTGGACGTCCTGAACGGCGCCCCCGGCATCTTCTCCGCCCGCTGGGCAGGGCGTCACGGCGACGACAAGGCCAACCTCGACCTGCTCCTCGCCCAGCTCGGCGACATCGACGACGACCACCACCGCAAGGCCCACTTCGCCTGCGCGGCAGCGCTCGCCCTCCCGGACGGCCGGGAACGCGTGGTCGAGGGCCACCTGAGCGGCATCCTCCGCCACGCCCCGTCCGGCACGAACGGCTTCGGCTACGACCCGATCCTCCAGCCGAACGGCGAAACCCGCACATGCGCGGAACTGACCCCGGCGGAGAAGAACGCGATCTCGCATCGCGGCAAGGCGTTCCGGGCGCTTGTGCCGGTGGTGCGGGAGCTGTTGGGCTGAGTCCCGGCCGCGCACGAGGAAGGGCGCTCCCTGCCGGGGAGCGCCCTTGTGTGTGCGGTCGGAGGGATTCGAACCCTCACGGGATTTCTCCCACGGGCACCTAAAACCCGCGCGTATCGCCTATTTCGCCACGACCGCGTCAAAACGGACATCTAGCTCGCTCGCTGTATTCCGCCTCGTCAGTGTACGGCGACGTTGGCCGCGACGGGGGCGTGCCTGCCGGTGCTGCGCCGAGTCCCGCTCATTGCGTGGCAGTTGGGGCACAGGTACCGCAGATTCTCGCTGCGATTGTCTTCGGGGATTCCGTTGATGTGGTCGATCTCCAGCACGAGCCGCTTGCCGAGCCAAGTCTCGCCCAGTCCGCACACAGAGCAGGCACGGGTGCGCCCGATGTCGTCGAGGGCTCTGCGCAGGAGTCGGGTCCGTACTCGTGGCGCTCCGGATTCGAGTCGCACAAGGATCTCGGAGGCGCTCCGTCGAGTGGCTGGGGTGTGGCCGGCGTTGTGGCTCTGGCCGACGAAGTGCTCGGTCGAGAGGCCGTATTCGTCGATACTCCGCTTGGCCTTGGTCCGGGCTGCGCCGCTGTCGGGTGATAGCCCCAGTCGCTGCATGAGTCCGGCCAGGCTGCGGGAGGCGGCGACTGCCCGAGTGATCTCCGGCTCGGGGAAGAGGCGTGTGCCGCGGGGCGGAGCGAAGTGACTGGTGTCGATGTCGAACCTCTCCAGCTTCCGTCTGATGAGCCCGTACGGCCCGTCCTCCGGTGGGATACCCATGTGGATGAACATCGCGCGGATGCTTGTGGAGCTGGTGGCTGCCTCCGCGAGCACTTCCCGGGAATACGAATAACGAGGGCGCTCGGGCAAGGGCTCGTCCTCGAAGTGTGTGGTGTCGATGCCGTAGTGGGTCAGCCGCTGCCGGAGGTAGGCGCTGGGCCTGCTGCCCATGGGCGTGCCGAGGCGCCGCATCAGATCCACCAGGCTAGTGGAGGCGGCCGCGGTGGCCTGGAGCTGTTCCCGCGGATACTTGCTCATGCCCGGCCTCGCTTCCGACCCCGGTAAGTGTCCGTCACCGCATGGCAGTTAGGGCACAGAAGCCGCAGGTTCTCGAGGCGGTTGTCCCACCAGTTTCCGTCGATGTGGTCGACTTCCAGCGGTATGGGTTCTCCGTTCCAATCGATGCCGCCGCAGAGGGCGCACCGGTCTGGCACTCCGCGCCGGACTAGTTCCCGGCGCAGCCGCACCCCGTGCACTCTTCCCTCGTCGGGGGATCGAAGTGTGAGGATGTCGCCGCGCGCAGTTCTTGGGCGGCGTGCAGCGCGAGAGAAGTGCGAGGTGTTGATGCCCAGCTGACGGATGCGGCGGCTGATGTGGGCTTGATTGCCGCCGACATTGCTGATGCCCAGCCGGTGAACGACTTCCTTGATGCTGGTCGATGCCTCGACGGCCGCACGTAGCGCTGACTCGGTGTGCCGTACTGATCGCGTCGGGAAGCGCGAGATGTCGATCCCCGCCTCCACCATCTTCTGCCGCACATACCGCCTGCTGTACCGAGTCGATTCACCCCCGCACCACCGCACCGCCTCGTCCCACGTGCGCGTCTCCCGAGCTGCCTCCTCCAGCAGCTCCCGCGTGTATCGCAATCCCGCCATCCGGTCCTCCCTCCCTGGTCACCAGTTCGTGACCTCGTACGGACTAACGATCCGAAAATCGGACCGTCACGCACGGAATGCGGAACGGCCCGCTCCGGAGTCCGGGGCGGGCCGTGTGCGGGAGGGCGGGGGTGGGGTCAGATACCCAGGTCCTTGATGATCTTTGCGACGTGGCCCGTGGCGCGGACGTTGTAGAGGGCTCGTTCGACCTTGCCCTCCTCGTCGACGACGATCGTCGAGCGGATCACGCCCATGTACGTCTTGCCGTAGTTCTTCTTCTCGCCGAAGGCGCCGTACGCGTCGAGGACCTTCTTGTCGGGGTCGGCGAGGAGCGTGACCTTGAGGTGCTCCTTCTCGCGGAACTTCGCGAGCTTCTCCGGCTGGTCGGGGGAGATGCCGATGACGTCGTAGCCCGCGCCCGCCAGGAGCTCCAGGTTGTCGGTGAAGTCGCAGGCCTGCTTGGTGCAGCCGGGCGTGAGGGCGGCGGGGTAGAAGTAGACGATCGTCTTGCGGCCCTTGTGGTCGGCGAGGGAGACCTCGTTGCCGTCGGCGTCGGGCAGCGTGAAGGCGGGGGCGGTGTCGCCGGTCGTCAGTCGCTCGCTCATGGTGGGACTCCTCGTACGGGATACGGGTACGGGACCTGAGCGTAATGGGGGTGCCGTGGGGTGCGTCGGGCGCCGAGCTGACAGACTGTCCACGACCAGTGCCACAACAGCGACCATGGAGGCAGCGCGGTGTCGGACACGTCGAGAACGTCGGATACCCGGACCCCGGCGCAGATCGAGGCGGACATAAAGCGCCGTCGCGAGACGCTGGCCGAGACGCTCGACGAGATCGGGGTGCGGGTGCACCCGAAGACGATCGTCGGGGACGCCAAGGCCAGGTTCGTCGCCGGCATCGACCACACGCTCGGACGGGCGTACGTCGGCGCCAACCGGCTGGTGTCGGACGTGAAGGGGCAGTTCGTCTCCGAGGAGGGCGCGCCGCGTCTGGAGCGCATCGTGCCGGTGGCGGTCGTGCTGGTCGGTGTCGTCGGCCTGCTCGCCGTGAACTCCCGTCGCCGAAAGGGCTGACCCTTCCGCGTACGGGTACGGCTGCGACAGGTAGGTTTCGGGGCGTGAGCGAGAAGAACCAGCACGACAAGCTGCCGATCCGCATGCTGCACGACCGTGTGCTCGTACGGCAGGACACCGCCGAGGGCGAGCGGCGCAGCGGTGGCGGCATCCTGATTCCGGCGACCGCGGCGGTCGGGCGGCGCCTGGCCTGGGCGGAGGTCGTCGCCGTCGGGCAGAACGTGCGCACGGTGGAGCCGGGTGACCGGGTGCTGTACGACCCGGAGGACCGGGCCGAGGTCGAGGTGCGGGGTGTCGCGTACGTGCTGATGCGCGAGCGCGACCTGCACGCGGTGGCCGCGGACCGGTTCGAGGGGTCGGAGGACTCGACCGGCCTTTATCTGTAGACAGCGCTGGTGGTCAGAGGGGCTGGTGACCGTTGTCACCAGCCCTTTTTGCTTGTCCCTTGCCGTTCCGTTGCTACTTTTGAGGGACCCCGACGAGACGCGCCGTACCGGGTTCCGCAAAGACGACGCACCCCCTGTTGATCCAACTGACGGAGGTGCCTGTCATGGCCTGGGTTCTCATCGTGATCGCCGGACTTCTCGAGGTCGGCTGGTCGATCGGCATGAAGTTCACGGAGGGGTTCTCCCGCTTTTGGCCGAGTGTGTTCACCGGCGCGGGCATCGTCGCGAGCATGGTGCTGCTCTCCTATGCCGCGAAGACCCTGCCGATCGGTACGGCGTACGGCGTGTGGGTGGGGATCGGCGCGGCCGGTGCGGCCGTCGTCGGCATGCTGGTGCTGGGTGAGCCGGCGACGGCCGCGCGGATCTTCTTCATCGTGCTGCTGATCGTGGCGATCGTGGGCCTGAAGGCGACGTCCGGCCACTAGAAGCGCTGCTAGAGAAGCCACCAGATGCGCCGGGTCAGTCACTGTTCTGAGTCGCCGAAGAGGTCGTCCACCGTCCCGGTCGCGGGTTCCGGTACCTGGGTCGGGAGTTCGGGGGTGGGTGCCGCCGGGGTGGGTGCCGTGGCCGGGGGGCCGGACGAGGCGGGCTGCGAGGGCGGTTGGGAGGAGGGCCCGCCGGGCGTCGGCCCCGTCCCGGGTGAGTCCGGCGCGGCCGACGGGTCCGGGGGCTGGTCGGCACCCGACTCCAGTTGCAGGTCGAAGTCCCTGGCCGGGGTGCCCTTGAGCGCCGCCCTCGTGAACTGGGCCCAGATCTGCGCGGGGAAGCCGCCGCCATTGATACGCGCCAGGCCGAGCGCCCCGTAGAGCGGGGTGTGGGCGCCGGTGGCGGGGTCCTGGCCCATGACGGCGACGACGGCGGCGAGGTCGGGGGTGTAGCCCGCGAACCAGGCCGCCGTGTCCTCCTCGGCGGTGCCGGTCTTGCCGGCGGCGGGGCGGTTCGCGGCCTGGGCCGCGGTGCCGGTGCCGCCCTCGACGACGCTCTGCAGGACGGACGTGGTCGTGTCGGCGGACTCGCGGCTCACGGCCCGTTGCGTGGACCGCTTCGGCAGGCCGAGCTTCTCGCCGTCCTTGGCGACCTCGGCGACGAGGGTGTACGTGGCGCGTCTGCCGTGGTTGGCGAGGGTGGCGTAGGCCTCGGTCATGTCGAGGACGGAGGCGGTGGAGGGGCCGAGCGCGATGGAGGGGGAGGCGTTGAGGTCCGGGGTGTCCGGCGGGAGGCCGAGGCCGACGGCGGTCTGTTCGACCTTGTCGGAGCCGACGTCGACGGCCATCTGTGCGTAGACCGCGTTGACGGACTTGTCGGTGGCGGTGCGGACGGTGAGGGGGCCGTAGTCGACGTTGTCCTCGTTCTCGGGGGCGTAGTGGCCGCCGTTCCAGCCTTGTACGGGGCGCTGGTCGGTGCCGTCGTAGACGGTGTTGGGGGTGATGGTGCGGCCGTCCTGGGTGGTGGAGGCGTTCTCCACGGCCGCGGTGAAGACGAACGGCTTGAAGGTGGAGCCGACTTGATAGTCGCGGCGTGTGGCGTTGTTGACGTACTGCTTCGTGTAGTCGATGCCGCCGTACATCGCGAGGACCCTGCCGGTGGCCGGGTCGATGGCGGCGCCGCCGGCGCGGACGTTGCGGTCGGCGGGGCGGTTCTTCTTGTCGAGTCCGGACATGAGGCGGTCGTCGACGGCTTTGACGAAGGCGTCCTGCTTCGTCTTCTGGAGGGTGGTGGTGATGCGGTAGCCGCCGGTGGCCAGGGTGTCCTCGTCGATGACCTTGTGGGCCGTGAGGTAGTCCTTGACGGCCTGGACGAGGTAGCCGCGCTGGCCGGACATCCCGGCGGGGCCCCTGGCGTCGGCGGGCATCGGGAACGTCATGCCGCGCCGGTCGGAGGCGCTGATCCAGCGCTCCTTCGCCATGCCGTCGAGAACGTAGTTCCAGCGGGCGACGACCTGCGGCCTGCTCTCGGGGTGGGCGACGACGTCGTATGCGCTGGGGGCGTTGAGGAGGGCCGCGAGGTAGGCGCCCTGGGCGGTGGTCAGGTGCTCGACGTCGACGCCGTAGTAGGCCTGGGCGGCGGCCTGGATGCCGTAGGCGTTGCGGCCGAAGTAGCTGGTGTTGAGGTAGCCCTCGAGGATGTCGTCCTTGCTCTCCTCGCGGTCGAGCTTGATCGAGATGAAGAACTCCTTCACCTTGCGGGTGACGGTCTGTTCCTGGCCGAGGTAGTAGTTCTTCACGTACTGCTGGGTGATCGTCGAGCCGGACTGTCTGCCCTTGCCGGTGAGGGTGTTCCAGGCGGCGCGGACCATCGCCATGGGGTCGATGGCGGACTCGCCGTAGAACTCGCGGTCCTCGGCGGCGAGTACGTCGCGCTGGACGGCTCTGGGGATCTGGGTGAGGGAGACGTTCTCGCGGTCGACCTCGCCGTCGCGGGCGAGCTGGCTGCCGTCGGCGTACAGGTACACGTTGCTCTGCGCGGTGGCGGCGGCGTTGGCGGGCGGGATGTGGACGAGGAAGTAGCCGAGGGCGAACAGGCCGGCGCACACGAGCAGGACGCCCAGGACGGTGCCGAGGAGCAGGCGCCAGGTGGGGATCAGTCGGCGCAGGCCCTTGCGCCGGGGGCGTCTGGGTTTCCTGCCCTTCTTGGCGGGCTCGCCCGGGGTGGCAGGCTGTTGCGGCTCGTCGCTCATGCCCTGTGGAACTCCCGTTCCGCCCCGTACGTCACGTATGTCGCGGCCGAAAATGCGTGGCAGGGTGCCCCCTTCCTCGCTAGGCTCCTGCGTTTTGGCCGGGAGCGGAGGTGTGTCTGTGGGGACGTCGGGGGCGTCGGGAACGCTGCGGCTGTACGCGGCCGTCGTCGCCGGAGGGTTCCGCCGGTACGCGACGTACCGCTCGGCCACCGCGGCGGGCGTGTTCACGAACACCGTCTTCGGGTTCATCGTCGCGTACACGTACATGGCGCTGTGGGACGAGCGGCCGGGGCTCGGCGGGTACGACGAGGCGCAGGCGCTCACGTACGTGTGGATCGGGCAGGCGCTCGCGCAGGCCCTGTCGATGTTCAACGCGGGGTTCGCCGTCGACATGGTGGCGCGGATCCGCAACGGGGACATCGCGGTGGACCTGTACCGGCCGGTCGACCTCCAACTGTGGTGGCTGGCCAGCGACTTGGGCCGGGCCGGTTTCCAGTTGTTCAGCCGGGGCGTGGTGCCGCTGACGGTGGGCGCGCTGTGTTTCCCGCTCGCGCTGCCGGGCGATCCGGTGGTGTGGCTGGAGTTCCTGGTGGCGGTGGCGCTCGCCGTGGTGGTGAGTTTCGCGATCCGGTACGTGCTGGCGCTGGCCGCGTTCTGGCTGATCGACGGGACGGGGGTCCTGCAGTTCGGGGGTGTGGTGGGGATGTTCTTCACGGGCCTTCTGCTGCCGCTGAACGCGATGCCCGGCGCGCTCGGCGACCTCGCGCGGGTGCTGCCGTGGGCGGCGCTCCTGCAGATGCCCGCCGACATCCTTCTCGGCGCCCGCTCCGGCGCGGACGGCCTCCTTCGGGCGTACGCCTTCCAGGCCGGATGGGCCGTCGTCCTGCTCGCGGCCGGGCGGCTCCTGCAGTCGTCCGCGACCCGGAAGGTGGTCCTCCAAGGTGGCTGACGTCAGCGGCAGCGTGCGGGTCTACGGCCTGATCGCCGGGATGTGGATCCGCTCCACCCTGGTCTACCGCACGTCGTTCGCGCTCGCGCTCCTCGTCAACTTCCTTGTCACAGCACTCGACTTCGTCGTGATCTGGATGATGTTCTCGCAGGCCACGTCGCTCGGCGGATACAGCTTCGCGCAGACCGCCTTCCTGTACGGGACCGCCTCGGTCTCCTTCGGGATCACGACCTTCGTCCTCGGCTCCGTCGACGATCTGGGTATGCGGGTGCGCGACGGCACCCTCGACGCGTTCCTCGTACGCCCCGCCCCGGTACTCGTGCAGGTCGCCGCGGACCGCTTCGGCCTGCGCCGCATCGGCCGCCTCCTCCAGGGCGTCCTCGTCCTCGGCTGGTCCCTCGCCCGCCTCGACGTCGACTGGACCCCCGCGAAGCTGCTCCTGATGCCGGTGATGCTGCTCAGCGGCGCGGCGATCTTCGGCGCGGTGTACGTGGCCGGGGCGGCGTTCCAGTTCTGGGCGCAGGACGCGGCGGAGGCGCAGAGCGCGTTCACGTTCGGCGGTGTGACGCTGCTCCAGTACCCGCCGACGGTGTTCGCGAGGGACTTCGTGATCGGCGTGACGTTCGTCGTGCCGCTGGCCTTCGTGAACTGGCTGCCCGCGCTGTACGTGCTCGGCCGCCCCTATCCGCTCGGCCTGCCGTGGTGGCTCGCCTTCGCCCCGCCGCTGGTGGCCGCCGGGAGCTGCGCGCTCGCGGGCCTGGCCTGGCGCGCGGGTGTCCGTTCGTACCGCAGTACCGGGAGCTGACGCGTGTGACACAGGACTTCACAGAGAACTTCATCGACGTCGAAGGGGTGGAGAAGGTCTTCGACGTACGCCGCAGGGCGGGCCTTCTGCGGCGCGAGCGGCACCAGGTACGGGCGGTCGACTCGCTCACCTTCAGCGTGCCGCGCGGCGAGATGGTCGGCTACATCGGGCCGAATGGCGCGGGCAAGTCGACGACGATCAAGATGCTCACCGGCATCCTGACGCCGAGCGCCGGCCGGCTGCGCGTCGCCGGCATCGAGCCCTCCCGGGAGCGGACGCGTCTCGCGCGGCGGATCGGTGTGGTGTTCGGGCAGCGGACGACCCTGTGGTGGGACCTGCCGCTCATCGACTCGTACCGGCTGATGCACCGCATGTACCGGATCCCGGACGCCCGTTACCGCGAGAACCTCGACCGGTGTGTCGAACTCCTGGAACTGGGCGGCCTGTTGGAGACCCCGGTCCGGCAGCTCTCCCTCGGGCAGCGCATGCGCGGCGACATCGCGGCGGCCCTGCTGCACGACCCCGAGGTGCTGTACCTCGACGAGCCGACCATCGGCCTCGACATCGTCTCCAAGGCGAAGGTGCGCGGCTTCCTGCGCGACCTGAACGCCGAGCGCGGCACGACGGTCCTGCTCACCACGCACGACCTGACCGACATCGAGCAGCTGTGCCGACGCGTGATGGTCATCGACCACGGCCGCCCCATGTACGACGGCGAGCTGAGCGGGCTGCACGCGTTCGGGGACGGGGAGCGCACCCTCGTGGTCGACCTGGAGCGCGAACTGCCGCCCGTTCAGGTCGAGTCGGCGCGTGTGGTGAAGGTGGAGGGGCCGCGGCAGTGGCTCGCGTTCCCGGCCGCGCAGTCGGCGGCGCCGCTCGTGGCCCGGATCGCCGCCGCCTATCCGCTGGTGGACCTCTCGGTGCGGGAGCCCGACATCGAGGCCGTCATCGCCCGGATGTACGCGCGGGCGCCGTCGCCGGAGAGGCCCGGCGAAGCGGGTGCCCCGGTCGGCCGGTGAAGCGGGTGCCCGGTCGGCCGGTGAACCTGTGGCGAACGGGCGTTCCCTCGTAGGCTGGGACGTATGACGGACGAACGCCCGGACGAACGCCCCGACCTGCCCATGCTGCGCGCCTCCGACGCCGACCGCGAGCGGGTCGCCGAGGCCCTCCGGGACGCCGTCGCGGAGGGCCGGCTCGACATGGAGGAGTTCGAGGAGCGGCTCGAAGCGACGTACAAGGCGCGCACGTACGGCGAGTTGGAGCCGATCACGCGCGACCTGCCGGTCGCGGGCGGCGCCCCGGCGCCCGTGAACATGGTGAAGTCGCCGCTGCCCGAGGGCGCCGTGGACTGGTCCTCGCGTATCGGCGGGGAGCCGACGTCGACGTGGGCCGCCGCGGTGATGTCGGGGTTCCAGCGCCGGGGGCGGTGGACGGTGCCGCGCCGCTTCACCGCGTTCACGTTCTGGGGCGGCGGCGAGCTCGATCTGCGCGAGGCGGACTTCGCGGACGGTGAGGTCGTCATCAGCTGCGTCGCGATCATGGGCGGGATGAACATCGTCGTACCGCCCGGCGTCGAGGTCGTCGTGCGCGGCATCGGCATCATGGGGGGCTTCGACCACCGCGAGGAAGGCGTGCGGGGCGACCCGGGCGCGCCCCGCGTCGTCGTGAACGGGTTCGCGTTCTGGGGCGGCGTCGGCG
This sequence comes from Streptomyces antnestii, assembly GCF_004005495.1. GTDB lineage: Bacteria > Actinomycetota > Actinomycetes > Streptomycetales > Streptomycetaceae > Streptomyces > Streptomyces antnestii. Next base: position 219,358 of record NZ_RZYA01000006.1, on the reverse strand, counting down.
TCGAGCGCAAGGTGACGCGTGAGGAGAAGCTGCGCCTCAAGGAGGAGCGCCGGCAGGAGAAGCTGGAGCGTAAGGCCGGGCGCCCGCGCGGGATCGAGGGGCGCCACGACCTGCGCGCCGACCGCCACGAGCGCCGCCATGAACGGCACGAGGAGCGGCGCGAGCGGGCCTGGGACCGGGCGGAGGAGCGCCGCGAGCGCCGCGAACGGGGCGATCGCTGACGCGGTGACCGGTGGCGATCGTTGACAGGGCGACCGGTGACAGGGTGATCGCTCACAGGGTGACCGGTGGCGGGGCGAGCGGTAACGGCGCCCGCGCCCGGCGCGAAGGGGGCGAGCGATAACGGCGCCCGCGCCTGCCGACCCGCCCTACAGCTCGGCCGGAGTCGATCCCCGCAGCGCCGCCAGGTTGAACGTGTCCGCCATCCGGTGGAAGCCCGCGTCGTTCGGGTGCAGGTGGTCGCCCGAGTCGTACGAGGGCAGGAGCCTGCGCGGGTTGTACGGGTCGCGCAGCGCCTTGTCGAAGTCGACGAACTCGTCGAAGACCTTGCCCGAGCGGATCTGCGCGTTCACGGCCTGGCGCACGCCGTCGAGGCGCGGCTCGTAGCCGCGGTGGCCCTGGAACGGCATGAGCGTCGCGCCGACCACGTGCAGGCCGCGCGTGTGCGCCTGCCGGGTCAGTTCCCGCAGGCCCTCGACGATCTTGTCGGGGTCGGTCTGGTGCGGGTTGCGGAGGATGTCGTTGATGCCGAGCGCGATCACGACGGCCTTCACGCCGGACCGGCCGAGGACGTCCCGGTCGAAGCGGGACAGGCCGCTCGGGTTGTTCGCGGGGCGGCCGAGGCCGTCGGACAGGATGCGGTTGCCGCTGATGCCCTGGTTGACCACGCCGTAGCGGGCCGCGCCGGTCTCGTCGCGCAGCCGGCCGGCGAGGACGTCCGTCCAGCGGTGGTTGGCGTCGAGGGTCGAGGTGACGCCGTCGGTCAGCGAGTCGCCGATGACGACGACCGTGCCGTACGACTCGTTGCTGAGGACGTCGAGAGCGGTGACGTAGCGCCAGTACGGGGTCTGCTCGGTGTACGCGAGCCCGCCCGCGTCCTCCGTGCGGTCGCCCTGGGCGACGTACGACGTCTGGCGGGCCTGCGGGTGGTAGGTGACCGGGCCCGACGGGGTCGGCGAGTAGCTGGTGACCAGCATGTCCGCGTCGTGCGGGACGCTCATCCGTACGGCGTCGGTGACGGTCTGGGCGCCGGGCGGGATGACGACCGAGGTGTTGCCGCCGAAGGTGAGGCGGCGCAGCGTGCCGGGTGAGGCGGTCGGGCTGTCGGGCGCGGCGGCGACGGCGACCGAGGCGTGCGTGATGCTGAGGGGCTGCTGCCCGTAGAGGTTGGAGAACGTGACGCGGGCGCTGGTGCCGCCGATGCTGGTGTGCACGATGTTGCGCACGGAGCGGCCCGCGAGGCCGAAGGTCTCCGTGCCGGGCTCGCCGCCCGCGGGGGAGGCCGACCAGCTGCCCGACCAGGTGCCGGTGGAGGCGGGCGCCGCGGAGTTCTGCGGGTGCCGGGGACCCGCGCTGACCGTGCTGCTCGATCCGTCGTAGGCGCCGGAGACGCCCAGGTAGATGGCGGCCGAGATCATGAGGACCACAGCGGTGAGTGCGGCGAGCAGGGCATAACCGTGTCGCTTGGTCATGCGGGGGTGTCTCCTCGGGCAGCGGGAGCCCCAGGCTCCGGTGTGATCATCCCATGATGCGTCATGGGCCGGGAGGAAGCCGACAGTGCCCCCCTCCGCCTTTTGAGACGCCGGGAACTTGTCGTCCGTTCCGGGAGTCCGTCAGGTAGGGACAATGTGTGAGAGGGATGACAGTGGCAGCGGGGGCGACCGGTGAACTGGCATGGTCTGGCATGAACTGGCATGTGACGGGTGGAGTGAGCTGAGTGAGCGAAGTGGAGGAAGGGGAGGAAAGGGGCGTAGTGGCCATTGACGAGCATGCCCGCGCGGGGGGCTCCTCATTCGGAACACGCCCGGCCCCGTTCGGGGCGGGCCCCGGCTCCTTCAGCCCCGCCGACATCGAGAAACAGCGCGGCGTACGCCGGATGAAGTCCACGGCCACGGGCCTGCTGCTGCTCGTCGCCGTCATCTACGTCCTCGCGAAATGGGGCGAGCACGCGGGCGCCGGAGCCTGGACCGGTTACGTCGCCGCGGCCGCGGAGGCGGGCATGGTCGGCGCCCTGGCCGACTGGTTCGCCGTCACCGCGCTCTTCCGCCGCCCCCTCGGCCTGCCCATCCCGCACACGGCGATCATCCCCACCAAGAAGGACCAGCTGGGCGTCTCGCTCGGCGAGTTCGTCGGGGACAACTTCCTCTCCTCCGACGTCGTACGGCAACGGCTGCGCGCCGTCGGCATCGGCAGCCGGCTCGGCACCTGGCTGGCCGAACCGGACCACGCCGACCGGGTGACCGCCGAACTCGCCACCGCCCTGCGCGGCGCCCTCACCGTCCTGCGCGACTCGGACGTCCAGGCTGTCGTCGGCGAGGCCATCACCCGCCGGGCCGACGCCCAGGAGGTCGCGCCCGGCCTCGGCAAGATGCTGGAGAAGGTCGTCGCCGACGGCGGCCACAAACGCGTCGTGGACCTGATCTGCGTACGCGCCCACGACTGGCTGGTGCGGCACGCCGACTCCGTGATGGACGCGGTGCAGGGCGGCGCCCCCGGCTGGACCCCGCGGTTCGTCGACCGGAAGGTCGGCGACCGCGTCTACAAGGAGCTCCTCCGCTTCGTCACCGAGATGCGCGACATGCCGGAGCACCCGGCCCGCGGCGCCCTCGACCGCTTCCTCGCCGACTTCGCCTCCGACCTCCAGTCCGACACGGACACCCGGGCCCGCGTCGAGCGCCTGAAGTCCGAGGTCATCGCCCGCCCCGAGGTCCAGGACCTGATCGCCTCCACCTGGGCCGCCGTCCGCTCCATGATCGTCGCGGCGGCGGAGGACGAGCGCAGCGAGCTGCGCCTGCGCGTCCGGGCCTCGCTGCTCTCCCTCGGCGCCCGCATGGCGACCGACGCCCGCCTCCAGGACAAGGTCGACGGCTGGATCGAGGGCGCGGCGACGTACGTCGTGACGACGTACCGCAAGGAGATCACCTCCCTGATCACGGACACCGTGGCCGGCTGGGACGCCGAGCACACCTCGAAGAAGATCGAGGCACACATCGGCCGTGACCTGCAGTTCATCCGTATCAACGGCACGGTGGTGGGCTCGCTGGCAGGGCTCGTGATCTACGCGGTGTCGCGGGCGCTGGGGGCGTGAGGGGGTTTCCGTGTCCCGCGCGGCGCACCGTCAGTGCGAGCAGCGCCGCCCCCGCGCACAGCGCGCCCGCGCCCACCCACACCGGGTCGTACGAGCCGAACGCGTCCCGCGCCACCCCGCCCGCGAACGCCACCGCCCCCGCCCCGACCTGGTGCGCGGCACTCACCCAGCCGAACACGACCGGCGCGTCCGCCCCGTAGAGCGCGCGGCACAGCGCGATCGTCGGCGGCACGGTCGCCACGTCGAGCAGCCCGAAGACGACGGTGAACGCGACGAGCGGCGCGTCCACGGCCGAGGTCAGGAGCAGCGGCAGAGCGACCAGGGTGAGGCCGCGCAGGGCGTAGTACGCGGCGAGCAGGCGGCGCGGATCGGCCCGGTCCGTCAGCCATCCGGACGCGACCGTTCCCGCGACGTTGAAGATCCCGATGAGGGAGAGCAGCGAGGCGGCGACGGTCACCGGCATCCCGTGGTCGTGCGCGGCGGGCGCGAAGTGCGTCCACATCACCCCGTTCGTCGAGGCACCGCAGACGGCAAAGGTCCCGGCGAGCAGCCAGAAGGGCCCGGTGCGGGCGGCGCGGGCGAGGGTACGGAGGGCGTGGCGGGCGGCGCCGTGGGTGGGGGCCGGCTCTTTTCGTGGGTCGGCGCCGTTGGTGGGGGTCGGCTCTTTTCGTGGGTCGGCGCCGTTGACGGGGGCCGGCTCTTTTCGTGGGTCGGCGCCGTTGGTGGGGGTCGGCCCTTGTCGTGGGTCGCGTACCGCCGCCCACACCACGGGCAGCGCGCCGGCCGCGGCGAGCGCGAGAGCCCCGGCGGCGGCCCGCCACCCGTATACGTCGATCACCCACGACAGCACGGGCAGGAACACGAACTGCCCCACCACACTCGCCGCCGTGAGCAGCCCGGTGACGAGCCCGCGCCGCGCGACGAACCACCGCTCGGTGACCGTCGCCGCGAAGGTCGTCGCGGTCGCGCCCGTCCCCAGGCCCACCAGGACGCCCCAGTACAGGACGAACTGCCAGGGCGCGGTCATGGTCGTCGCGAGCGCGGCCCCGGCCCCGACGAGCCCCAGGGCGCCGACGGCCACCCGGCGCATCCCGAACCGGTCCATCAGCGCCGCCGCGAAGGGCGCGGTCGCCCCGTACACGACCATGTTCACGAGCGAGCCGAGCCCGACGGACGCCCGTGACCAGCCGAGATCCTCGTTCAACGGTCCGACGAGCAGCCCGGCGAGCGTGCTGAACGCTCCCGCCGTGACGATGGCGAGCGCGGCACCGGCGGCGACGGTCCAGGGGCTGACCGGGGCGCGGTTACGGGGGCGGGAACGGGGTCGGGAACGCTTCATGGGATCACCCTGCGCCGGGTCCGCACCGGACGACGACTGGCCAGATGGCCACGACCTGAAAGAATCTGGCCATGACGGCTATGACTACTGACGGGAGTACGACACCGGAGCGCGGCCGCCGTCCTCGCACCGTCGCTGTCCTCGTCCGTGACGGCGTCCTGCCGATGGAACTCGGCCTGGTGCACCAGCTGTTCGGCAGCGCACGTTCCGCGCGGGGCGAGCCGCTCTACGACGTCCGCACGTGCGCTCCGCGCCCCGGCAGGATCCGTACGGACGCGGACTTCCCGATCTACGCGGAACACGGCCTGGCGACCGTGGCGGCGGCGGACACCGTCCTCGTCCCGGCGTCGCACGAGACGGACGAGGGGCTGCGGCGGGGCGTCCTGCCCGAGGAGCTGAGGGAGGCCCTGCGCACGACAACGGAGTACGGGCCTCGCCCTCGCCCCCGCCGCATCGCCTCCATCTGCACGGGCTCGTTCGTGCTCGCCGCCGCCGGACTTCTGGACGGCCGGCGCGCGACGACGCACTGGATGTCGGCCGGCCTCTTTGCGCGTACGTTCCCGTCCGTGACGGTGGACCCCGGTGTCCTGTTCGTCGACGAGGGCCGGATCCTCACCTCCGCGGGCGAGGCGGCGGGCATCGACCTGTGTCTCCACATGATCCGCCGCGACCACGGTGCCGCGGTCGCGGCGGAGGTCGCGCGCCGTACGGTGGTGCCGCCGCACCGCGAGGGCGGACAGGCGCAGTACATCCAACGGCCCGTGGAATCAGAGGGGTTGACGTCCACGTCCGCGTCGCGCGCCTGGGCCCTCACGCGCCTCGCCGAGCCCCTCACCCTCGCCGAACTCGCCGCGCACGACGCGATGTCCGTCCGCACGTACAGCCGCCGCTTCCGCGAGGAGACGGGCCTCACCCCGATGCAGTGGCTGACGCAGCGCAGGGTGGACCGCGCCCGCGAACTCCTCGAACAGACCGACCACACCGTCGACCGCGTCGCGACAGAGGCGGGCTTCGGCACGGGCGCGTCACTGCGACAGCACTTCCAGGCGGGCCTGGGGGTGTCGCCGGGGGCGTACCGGTCGACGTTCAGGGGTGCGGGACGGGCGTCCGGGTCCGGCCAGGCGGACGAGTAGGGGAGCGCAGGTCAGGGGGGCGCAGGTAGAGGAACGGGTACGCGGATGAGTACGCGTACTCTGCCGCGGCCCGCGCCACTTCCCGGATCCTCGTCCCTATGACTGCCCCTATGACAGCCGGAAACGCAAGCGCACGCCTTCTCACTCCACTGCCCCGCAGCCCCTGGCCAAGGCGCTGGCTGCCCCGTCTGCTCCTGTCGGGCCTGTCCGCGGCGGCGTACGCCCTGTGCATGCCGTGGGACGTGGGCAACCGCCCGGCCACCCCCGACGCGATCAACGCGACGACGCCGGTCACGACCCTGGGCGTCACGATCCTCGCCGTGGCCCTCCTCGCCCTGGGCGCGTACGCGGGCCGCCATGACCGGCTTCCCTTGGCGGCCCTGCTGGTCGCGGCCCCGCCGGCCGTCCTGCTCTACGCGTCTTTCGCGTCGCACGACGACCCGGGCGGGATCTTCCCGTGGCAGCTGGCGTGGGCGTTCTTCTCGATGCTGATGGCGGGTGCGGTACTGGCCGCGGCGGCGGTCGGGCGAGCGTTCCGCAAGGATGCAGGGGAGAACTCAGTATGAGAGTGAGAGCGAGACCCCGAACACCGCCCCGCGATCTCCCGGGAGCCCCGATGACCATCCGTAGGATCGTCCCGAACCTCACGACGAAGTCGCCGGAGGCGATGGCCGAGAACCGCGACTTCTACGGCCGGCTCGGCTTCGAGGAGGTCATGGACATGGGCTGGGTCACGACCCTCGCGTCCCCCTCCAACCCGACTGCCCAGGTCAGCTTCCTCACCCACGACGAGACCGCGCCGGTGATCCCGGACCTCAGCGTGGAGGTCGAGGACGTCGACGCGGTCTACGCGCGGGTGCTGGCGTCAGGCGCCGAGATCGTCCACGGCCTCCGCGACGAGGAATGGGGCGTACGCCGCTTCTTCGTACGCGACCCCGACGGACGCGTGGTGAACGTTCTGAGCCACCGGCGGTAGCGGGTCAGGCCGTCAGGCGCGCCGGTCGACGAGGACGTACGACGCGGCGGCGACGCCACCGGCCACCCCGAACACGGCCGGCCACGGGCCGACCTTCTTCGCGAGCGGGTGCGACCCGGCGAACGCGGCGATGTAGGCCCCGGTGAGCGCCCCCGCGACCTTCCCGCCGGCCACCTGCTTCCACTGCGCGGCGGCAGCGGCCCCGGCCACGGCGAGCACGACCCCGCCGAGCTGCCGCTTCTTGGTGAACCGCGCGACGGCATACCCGCCGACAAGCCCACTCGCCGCCACCGCCGCCGCAGGAACCTTCACCATTGCCGCCTCGCTTCGTCGTCGTATGCAGTCGTCGTAAGACGTCGCCGTAAGTCGTACTTGTCCGGTCCGAGGTTAACGCGCGGGGAGGGCGCCGGGATCGCCGACGCCTGTTGGGGCGGGTCAGCCCTCGGAGATGGCGCCGGAGGGCTCGTCGTCTCCGTCGGGAGCGGCGAGTCGGTTGCCCCTGCTGCGGGCGATGCGGTGCACGTCGCGCAGCGACTCAACCAATCTGCTGACGAGGAAGCGCAATTGGGGTTCGGTGGCTTTGCCATCGCCGTCGCCGAGGAGGTCAGCGCCGTCGCCGAGGAGGTCAGCAGCGTGGCCGAGGAGCTCGTCGGCCATTTCTAGCTGAACGCACTCGACGTTGTCGGCCACGCGGGAGAGGTAGCTGTTGGCGGTGCCGTCGCCGAGGAGGTAGCAGGGCTTCCCGTCCAGGTTGGACCAGGGCAGGAGGCGGGCCCAGCTGACGGTTGTGGCGTCATGGCTCTGGTAGATCACGCGACGACCTCGATGCCGTGGATGCGGCGCGTGCCGATGTCTACGCCGTGCACCGCGAGCCAGAGAGCGCGACGGCGGCCACGTTGCCGTTTCGCCTGCTCGCGTTGCTCGTGGGCGAGGAGGTAGGGGCGTACGAGTCGCGAGTCCTCGCCGCGGAGAAGGGCTGTGTGCGGGGAGGGGCGGCGAGGCGGGATGGGTGTTGCGGGCTCGGGGCTCAGTGGCGCCCCCGTGTGCTGCCGGTGCCGCCCGGAAGCGGGCCACGCAAGCCGCAACAGCGGCTCGATGAGGCGGGCGATAGGGTTCAACACGTCATCGACTCCTGTGAAGTTGGTGGCCATGCCCCCGGGCCGTTTCGAGGACGGTCGCGGGGGTCTTCCGTGCCTGAGGGCAGGTAGAACTGCATGGACATCGCTGTGTAGCGATCCACTTACAGAGTGAGATGACTCGGGTTAGCCTCGCTAGGGGGTCAGAGGTGACAAAGCATCTGTCGCACGGGAGTTGACGATGAGCAACACCTATGGGGAATGGTTGAAGGCGCAGCGTGAGGCGGCGGGCGTAACGCAGCAGGAGCTGGCCACGGCGGCAGTCATGACGCGTTCGCACATCTCACACATCGAGGCGGGGCGAAGGCTTCCGTCGAAGGTGGACGCGCAGCGGCTCGACAAGGCTCTGAACACCGGGAACGTGCTGAGCAGCTTCCTCCCTGACAGCGACGGGGCGGTGGCTGAGCACTTCGAGTCAGCCCATGCGCTCGAACAGCAGGCGGTTGAGCTAAGGGAGTTCGCGCTCTCCTTCGTCCCCGGCATCCTTCAGACGGAAAGGTACGCCCGTGCGGTTTTGAGCCCTTCCTACCCTCCCGTGAGGGGAAAGGAATGTGACAGGCTCGTTGTCACACGGCTTGAGCGAGCGAAGATCCTTGAGGATCCCGTATCGCCCGTAGTGTGGGCTCTCCTGGATGAGGCCGTGTTGGGTCGGCCCATTGGTGGCCCCGACGTTATGGCCGAGCAGATCATGCACATCGTCAGGCTGGCCGAGTCGGGACGCATCCGCGTGCATGTACTGCCGCGATCCTTGGGGTTCCACCCGTTGCTGGAGAGCATGCTGACGCTGATGTGGTTCGACGATCAGCCGCCGGTGGCGTACAGCGAGGGGGTACGGATGGGGAAGGTGCATGACTCCCCGGCCATGGTTCAGGAGCTGCAAGGTCGTTACGATCTTGCGCTGAGCGACGCACTGCCGCTCAAGGAGTCACTGGCCCTGCTACGGGCGACGGCAAAGGACTATGGGCATCATGACTGAAGCGATCATCTGGAACCCTGCCGGACTCAACGGCTGGCGGAAGTCGTCCTACAGCGGCAGCGAGGGCGGCAGCTGCCTGGAGGTCCTGGACAACCACCCCGCAGGCATCCCCGTCCGCGACTCCAAGACCCCGAACGGGCCCGCACTGGTCTTCCCTTCGGCTGGCTGGTCTTCGTTCGTCACAGCAGTCAAGGACGGAAACCTCCACTCCTGACCTCTCGCGCCGGCTCAGGTCTGATGGCTGGACTGGTCGCGAATGGTGGCCGGCTGTCTCTATGCCCACGACTTCTACCGCGTCCATCGCCGATTTCCGGCAAGTGCCGGTGAACGACGGGCCGGCCGCCGCCGCGTCGAGCGGGCGCGCATCATCCTGGAGCCGGGGACCGGTTGCTCCTGCTCGTCGCGGAGGCAGGCCGTCCTGCGAGCCCAGATCGGCGACGAGCGGGCAATGGCCGCCCAGCTCGGCTACCTGCTCACGGCGGGCGCACTGCCACAGGTGTCGCTCGGCGTCATATCGGCGGCTACATCGAACCGGTGCCGCTGGCCCATCGAGACTTTCCACGTGCACGACGACCGGCTCGTCTCGGTTGAGCTCACCTCAGCAGAGGTCAACAATCACGGAGCCGGCAGGGATCGCCGTGTACCTGCGGGCGTTTGAACAACTGCGGAGCATGGCCGTGTGCGGGGCCGGCGCGCGCCCTCATCGCGCATGCCATCGACGCGCTCGACCAGGGCCGGACATGAGGGCCGTGGCCGTCCCAGTGCTCGGGAGCTAGGCCTGCGGACAGGGCATGCTCTGCGCAGGGCGAATTCGCTTGCCGGCATGAGCTTCTAAGGGGCTGCTCTGCACCGAGGGAGGGCCGCAGGCCTCACGGCGTAGATGAGATCGCGGAGTTGAGCAGCAGCGTCGCTTCCTCGTACTGACGAGCCTCATGGAAGCTCGCGACTATCCGGAGCACGGCGTCAACGTCCCGGCGCGCGGCATTAGTGATCACGGCATCGGCAGCGTCGGACAGCCCGGCCGAGCGGCACGATGCGACCACGCGGGGGATCTCACCGGCGGGAAGGGTCATCGCGGACTGCCAGATCATGAAGAAGGCGTCCTGCGTCTGACGCTGCAGCAGGCGGCTCATTAGGGTTTCCAGCTCCGTCCAGCCCGCGTCTTCGTTCGCGTGGTGGTGCCGGTCCCCCTCCGGCAGGGAGACCGGCACCACCACGCGCTTGCGCGCCCGTAGTTGGCGTTGCCGGGCGAATGCGGCGGTGTGGCGCTGGCGCGAGATCCGGACGGCCGGCTTGGCCGCGGTACCCCTTGGCCTGTCTAGTTGGCCGGAAAGCATCGCAAGGAGCTCATCCAAGGAGTACGGGATCCTGACCCCAGCGAGGGCAGTGTCCTGCCGTACGGCTGCGTAGATCTTCCGGAGCAGCTCGGGCCTTGGCTGGTTCCTGCCGTTCAGGTAGCCGTTCAGCGTGCTTGTGGCTACTCCGCACTCTTCGGCCAGCTGCTCCTGGGTGAGGTCGGTGCAGTCCTTGACCCGCCGCAGGGCGTGGGTGAACGCGCACTTTTCATCGGAGTACTCGGGCCGGAACTCCTTCCAGGCCTGCGTTCTCTTGGCCATGACATCCTCTCCTCGGAAGGCGCGCTTGAGCAGCGTAAGTCTCCGATTGTGAGAGACGTTTGGGCCTTCAGGAAAGTGCCATAGGGCAGATGTGACTTACGAGCGCCAGTAAAAGTCTTGTGGGACTGGATTGCCTTGGGTGGCCAAGCCATGGTTGTGGAGAACGCCGGAGCTGGCCTCAACCCGCCTTCCTCCGGCGCGTCTTCTGACCAACCGATCCAAGGGGGCACGGTATGGCTATTCCGGCGTGGGACGATCCGGAGCTCGGCACGATGAAGCGCGCGGCGCTCTGGCTGATCACGGTAATCGGCGAGGGCAACACCTTCACGAAGGCGGACGTGGCTGAGGCGTTTCCTGGTGTGACCCAGGCTGACCGCCGCGTACGTGACCTGCGTTCGCACGGCTGGCAGATCGACACGCACCGCCAGGATCCGAGCCTCGGCCAGCACGAGCAGCGCTTCGTGGCGGCCGGCGAGCCGGTGTGGGAGCCCGGTAAGGGCAGCGGCCGTGCGAGCTCCACGATCTCGGAGACGCGCCGCCGCGAGATCCTGCTCGCGGACGGCAACATGTGCCGCTCCTGCGGTATCGCGGCGGGTGGTGAGTACGGGGACGGATTCGACACCGCGCAGATCGACATCGCGCGCCGGCCGGTTGTGCGGGCGGACGGCTCCGAGCAGGTCGAGCTCGTGGCCGAGTGCAACCGCTGTCGCATCGGCGGGCGCTCGAAGAAGGTGGACTTCGGGCAGATCGAGGTGGGCATCTCGGGGCTTGGTAGCTTCGAGCGCGACGTGCTCGCAGGGTGGATCGAGAAGGACCAGAGGGAGTTCAGCAAGGTGGAGCGGCTTTGGGCGGTGTACCGCACGCTTCCCGCGGAGTCTCGCGAGCGGTTCCGTGAGGCTCTCGCGACGTCTGGCATTTAGTTCCCGTCGCTTGGGGTGGGGCCGGCCGGCCCCACCCCCTGGTACGTAGCTCAACTCTCAGGAGGAGATCATGAGCAAGGACTTCGGCACCCCGCCGCTGGCCGCAGACAACCGCGAAATCGTGGACCAGCGCCTAAAGGAGGCCGCCGCCGGCCAGGGCCTGCGCGAGACGCTGACCATTGAATGGCGAACCCAGCCGCAGGTGGTCGAGGTCATCGACATGCCCGTGGAGGCCCTCTACTTCAACCCGGCGACGCACCGGATCCGGGCGCAGCGGAGCTTCAGTCCCGAGCGGGACCGTCTGCTGGATGAGAATCCCTGGAGCTCCGAGAGCCAGGACTACCTGCAGTACCTCCTGCAGGCCAAGCCGGACGACCCGTCCAGGCGGGACCCCGCCTTCGCTGACCTGAAGGAAAGTCTCCAGGAGTACCGGCAGAACGAGCCCGGCCTCATCACCAGGGCAGGCATTCTGGTCAACGGCAACACCCGTGCGGCCGCGCTCAGGGAGCTGGGCGTACCGAACATCCGCGTCGGTGTGCTGCCTGCTTCGTGCACGTGGGGGGACATCAACTCGGTCGAACTCTCGCTGCAGCTCCGGCAGGACAAGCGGCGCGACTACTCGTATATCAACGAGCTCATCGCCATGCAGGAGCAGATCGATTCGGGGCGCCAGGTCGCTGACATCGCGAAGGCTTTCCACAAGCGTGCCGCCACGGTCGAGGCCGACTTGTGGATTCTGGCCACGCTTGAGGACCTGCGGCGGCGGTCCCGCGCCGGCTCGGCGCAGCTCCAGCTGCTCGATTTCGAGGATGCCAAGGAAAAGCTTCATGAGCTCTACCGGGCGTGGGTGAAGGAGTCGAAGAAGAACCGCGATCTCGCGGAGCTGATGAAGGAGAACCGCCTCGCTGCGATCTCGCTGAAGTTCTCCAAGACCGACATCCGTCTCATCGAGTCGGACTTCCGGAAGCGGTACTTGGAAACTCGCCTTACGCCGGCGCTCCAGCCGGATGTCTCCGCCCCGCAGGAGCGCCGTATCCCGGGCATGACGCGTGTGGTCAGGCCCGCGGCCCAGCCCTATGCCGAGGCGCAGGCCTTTACCAATCAGGTCCTGCAGGCGAAGGCTCTTGAGCGCGCTGGTGCCGGAGAAGCATCCGAGGTCGCTTCCGGGATCGTCGAACAGGCTCGTACCGCGATCGAGGACGCTCTGGAGCCGGCTGGCAAGGACGCCCGCGTGCGCAAGCGCAAGCAGGCCGCGTCCGACCGTCTGAACGATGCCTGCCAGGACATCGAGCAGTGCATCCTCGACATCGGCCTCGCCCGTGCGTCGAACAGCCTGGACGAGGAGGCCCTCGACGACTCCGTGCTGAAGCTCAAGGCGACCTTGGAGAAGCTTGCGCGTGAGACCAAGCGCAGCGTCGGGGAGCCCGGCGACGGTGTGGCATGGCTGCTCGACGCGGTCGCAAAGGAGCAGGCGTGACCGTGGCGGAGGAACGTTCGCTCACCATCGGCTTCGACACCACCCGAACCAAGGTGGTGCTCCGCGCCGCACAGCAGTTCCAGCGCGATCTCGCCTCGCTGGCCACCCGGTTCTCGGTGGGGGGCCAGCGCAGCCTGCTTACGGCCGAGGTTGGGCTGGACGACTTCCTCGCCGGCATTGAGGCGCTGGCTGACTGGCCCGATGACGGGGTCGATTGGGATCAGGAACTCCTGGCACTCGTCGAGAGCGTCATGGACGACTCGGACTTCGCGGAGCGCCAGCTCCAGGGCGAGTCTGTGCGGCACGTTGACGCCGACGATGTTGAGAGCCTGCTGGGTGTCGGCTGGAAGGCCGATCTCACCAGCTTTCAGCAGCGGGACATCGCGCACTTGCTGTCCATGCAGCACGGGGCGAATTTCAGTGTCCCTGGAGCGGGCAAGACACGCGTCGGCCTCGCGGTGTACGCCGCGATGAAGGAGCGGGGAGATGTCCGACGCCTGCTCGTTGTGAGTCCCAAGTCGGCTTACGAGTCATGGCTGTTCGAGGCAGACGAGTGCTTCAAAGAAGCGCCCGTCACCCGGGTGATGGGAAGTACGCCAGACCCGTCCGCGGAAATCCTCATCGTGAACTACGAGCGTCTCGACAAGTCCCTCAACGCGCTCGCGTCGTGGCTGCGCGCCGCCCCCTCCATGGTCATCCTCGATGAGGCGCACCGGATGAAGCTCGGCGCGCGGGGGATTTACGGGAGTGCCTGCATGGCGCTGGGGCCGCTGAGCCGGCGTCGCCTGATTCTCACCGGAACGCCGGCGCCGAACGGGGCGAGGGACCTCGAGAACCTCCTCTCCTTCGTCTGGCCCGGCCAGGGCCGCAGGATCGTGACCAGTGCGGTCGACGGAGGAGACCTCGCCTACGCGAGCCAGGTGCTCCGGCCGATGTTCACCAGGACCACCAAGCACGAGCTGGGGCTGCCCCCGTTCCAGACACGGATCCGGTACGTGCCGCTTCCGGACGGGTCGCTCCACCGCGAGATCTATGACGCCCTGGTCGGCCGGTACTCCGCCCGGGCGTCAGCGGAGCGGGACGATTTCGACGCTCTCGGCAAGGCGATGCTGCGCCTGCTCATGGCCGCGACGAGTCCGGCTCTGCTCGGGGAAGGGGAGAGCCGCTACGAGCCGCTGGCCTACCGGGTACCTCCCTTGGAGGTGCCGGCCGGCGATTCGCTGTTCACACTGATGCGCGATCTGCCCGCGTACGAGCTCTCACCGAAGTACAAAGAAGCGCTGAAGATCGTCTCCGAGAACGCCGCGGCCGGCCGCAAGACCCTGGTCTGGACGACGTTCGTGCGGAGTCTGACAACCATGGAGCGCCTGTTCGCGGCCTATGAGCCGGCAGTGGTCCACGGGGGCACTCCGGACCGCGAGGACCAGATCCGGCGATTCCGCACCGATCCCGACTGCATGGTGCTGCTCTCTAACCCGGCCACCCTCGGCGAGGGGATCAGCCTGCATCACGAATGTCACGACGCGGTGTATGTCGACCGCGACTTCATGGCGGGGCGTTTCCTGCAGAGCCTGGACCGGATCCACCGTCTCGGGCTCGCTCCGGACACAGAGACCAGGGTGACCGTTCTGGCAGCCGAAAAGACCATCGACGAGGTAGTGGCGCTGCGGCTCGAACAGAAGCTGGAGTTCATGGGGAAGATCCTCGACGACCCCTCGGTACAGCAGCTCGCGGATCTGCAGGAGGAGCCCTCGATCGCCGCGGGCATGGATATGGGAGACGTACGGGCGCTGATGACTTACCTCGACGATGCAGTACGTAACTGAGAGCACCCGCAGGGCGGCGTACCGCTGGCTGGCGAAGCTGCAGGAGTCCGAGGTCCGCCGATTGCGGGTGGTATTCAGTAACGGCCCGTCCTACGCGGACCTCACCCCGGGCCAGTACGACCAGGGGCTTGTCTGGCTCCGCAGTCTGGGACTGGTGACACCTCAGGGGACGGCCGCGGGCGCCCTGCGGGTGAAGGACCTGAGCGACGCGGAGGCGGCCGTAACCCGGGTGCTGGCCAAGAGGGACCTTGAGGCCAGAAAGGCCACGGGCGATGCCGGTGAACGGGCACTGCTGGAATTGCTCAGGGAATCTGGCGCGCAGGATGTCTTCCACGCCGCGGCCGAATCCGACTCCTACGGGTACGACGTCGCCGCGACCGTGGCGGGCCGCCGGCTGCATATCGAGTGCAAGGCGACGACCGACGCACGACAACTGACCGTGCACCTCTCGCGCAATGAGTTCGAGACCATGCGGATGGACCCTCTGTGGATCCTCGTCGCGGTGCTCGTGGGGGAGGACGGACAGGCGCGGCAGGTTGTGACCGTCGACAGGGCGTGGCTCAGGGCCGCGGCACCGGCCGATACCACCGGAGACGTCCGGTGGGAGTCGGCGCGCTTCCGCGTGCCGTCGCAGATGATGGCTCCGGGGATCACGGCTGGATCCGAGAGGGTGCTCGCCCACCACGGGCAGGAAGCGGCTGGCCTTCGTGTCTGGGGAAGATCGGGGGATCTTGCTCTGCTGAGCTGATGCGGCCAGCATGAGCCGTCGGAACGGGCGGCTTAGCGCTCTCGTGGGTGTGACGGGCCTGCTGGGAGGGGAAGTTGTCCGGTCCCGCGACTCCTGCCTGGCCGGGATGCGACACTTGCATGTCTGCCAACGCCGCACACCAGGAGAAGCCGAGAATGAGCACCGCCGACAGGCTGACCTCAATTGAGATCTGCGCCGGTGCCGGCGGCCAGGCGGTCGGGCTCCACGCGGCGAAGTTCCGGCACTTGGCGCTCGTGGAGATTGATCGGCATGCTGCCGCGACGCTCGCTCTGAACGTCCGGGAGAACCCCGCGTGGAAGTGGGAGCGGGAACACTGCGTCATCATCAACCGCGATGTGAATACCTTCAAGCCACTCGAAGAGGTTCCGAACCCCTCCAGGAAGGGGAAGAAAGGCAACTCTGGGAAGCATGGCGAGGAAGGCGATTTCCTTAAGCCGGGAGAACTCGACCTCCTTGCGGGCGGAGTGCCCTGCCCCCCATTCTCGGCCGCCGGAAAGCAGCTCGGGCGTGATGATGAGCGTGACCTCTTCCCGAAGATGCTGGATCTCGTTGATCAGCTCCGGCCGCGCGCGGTGATGATTGAGAACGTACGTGGCCTGGTCGAGCCGGAGCCGAAATTCCGCTACTACCGCAACCACATCAAGAACCGGCTGCGTAAATCCGGCTACGTGATCTGCGGCTGGAATGTCCTGGAAGCCCAGGACTTCGGTGTTCCGCAGCTCCGTCCGAGGGCGATCCTGGTGGCTATCCGGAAGGACCAGTACAGGGGCTTCGACTGGCCGGTTCCCCGGAAGAAGATCACGACAGTGGCGCAGGCGCTCGAGGAATCCATGGCCCGGCGTCTTGGCGGGAAGGACTCACCGCTGTTCAAGCAGTGGTGGGACAAAGCGAGCCTTGGCACCGTCGCGCCGACTCTCGTGGGCGGCTCGAAGAAGCACGGCGGTGCCGATCTCGGACCGACCCGGGCGAAGAAAGCGTGGAACGCCCTCGGGGTGAACGGCATGGGTGTGGCCAATGATGAGGACAAGACCATTGACCGGGACCGCGACCTGGGGAGCCTGGCGCAGGAGCGCGGCCCCATGCTGACGGTCGAGCAGGCGGCGATCATCCAGGGATTCCCCAAGGACTGGCGCTTCGAGGGCAAGAAAACGGCCCAGTACAGGCAGGTGGGGAACGCATTCCCGCCTCTGGTTGCCGAGGCCGTCGGGCGCGCTATCGCGGAAGCTCTCCAGCGCACGGGAGAGCTGCGAGAAGACCCGGACCCCGAATTCGAGCCGGAGGAAGACCCCTCACTTACGGCGGTCCAGGAGAGCTTTCCGCCGAGCTAGGACGGCTTGCGAGACAACGGCCGCGCACTCGTCCGCTGGCTGGTGCTCCCAGAACCGCAGCACCAGCCAGCCCGCTTCCTCCAGGCGCTGAGTGGTGTCGCGGTCTCGCGCCACATTGGTGGCGACTTTGCCGGACCAGTAGCCGGGGTTAGTTTTCGGCGCTACGTAGTGCTCCGGGCAGCCATGCCAGTAACAGCCGTCCACGAACACGGCCACCCGGACCGGTCGGAAGACGATGTCGGCCGTCCGGCGCAGCCCGGGCAGCGGGCGTGCGGCCACCCGGTACCGCAGCCCCTGAGCGTGCAGGAGACGCCGGAGCAGGCGTTCTGGCTTCGTGTCGCGGCTGCGGATCGCCTGCATGTTCCTGCGGCGCGCGGCCGAGGAGGCCCAGGATCCTTCCGGGGCCTCCCAACCAGGCTTGTCTGGCTGCACTGGCTCTGCGCCTCCCTCTAGCGGAGCTGCTCAGCTGACGTCGATGACCGGAGAGTCCTTCTTTGAGTCGATCGTACGGAATGTGAGGTACGGGACCGGCTTGGCCGCGGGATCGGTGGCGGGGATGATGGCCGCCACGATGATCACCTTGTCCGGAGCGACGGCCCCGCCGGCCACCAGGCCGTCCAGTGAGCCGTCGGCTTGGTTCCCGACCGCGTAGAGCAGCACGGCGCCGCGCCGGGGCTGGTGTAGCTGGGTAGCGAAGGGGTCATCGTCGCTGAGGGCGCGGGCGCCAGCGATGCGCTCCGCGGACTGGCGGTGGGCCACACCGGAGAGACGGTTGAAGACGCCGTGCTCGTCGCGCCCACGCTTGACGAGCGTGAGGGGCACGGAGCCGAGAATGCTTCCCGCGGCGCTGTCTCCGTCGGACGTCTGCGGCGCGATCACGACCCAGTCATCCGTGGCACAGCCCAGCTCCCCCGGGTCCCGCAGGTACTCAAGGTGCGGGGCCACCAGGTCAGGGCGCCCCCAGGTCACGCTGTCCAGCGTATTGAGTAGCTGGCTGTGACTGATGACAGCGGTCTTAGCGGCATAGCGGGTGAAGCTGCCCCGGTCACCGCCGAGGTGCACGAACACGGAGGGGTCGTTGTCCAGCGCGCCGAGCACAGGGCGCCAGGCCTCGTTGCTGTGCCGGAGCTTTTCCCGGTCTGTCGGGTAGGCGAGCGGCTCGATCCAGTCACCCGGGGACCGCACCGCGACCAGCTCCGCGTTGAACATCTTGTTCTTCGCCGACGGCGGGAGAGTCCGTAGATGCTGCGCCACCAAGGGCGGCACCTTCGCCGGGGTAAGGCGCGGCTGACCGTCGACCAGGCCGGAGTACTTGGCGAGCTGCTTGCGGAACAGCTCCTCGTCCCGGCAGATCGCCTCGAACCGCTCGTAGAGGTCGGCGGTCTGCTTCCGGCCGTAGGCCTCCTCACGGCCGATGTACAGCCGGACCAGATCCCGGTAGCCGTGCCGGAAGCCGAACCAGCGGCCCATCTGCATCAGCGTGTCGGCCTGATGTGTCGTACGGCGGTAGTACGTCACGGTCAGGCCCTCGACCGTGAAGCCCCGGGAGAGCTTGGTGCCCCCGACCAGGATCTTCCAGACCGGCACCGGACCGTGGAAGTCGAGGTCGAGCGCGGCGAAGTAGGCGTCGGAGTCACCGTTGACGACGATCACCGGACGCCCGCCAGAGGTGATCCGCTGCCGGGCGTCGCTGACGTATCCGCGCAGCTCGCCGTAAGTGGCCGGCGTCGGCAGGGCAGGGGCCTGCGCCGCTGACACCGGGGCGAAGTCCTTCTCGTACAGGGCAGCCAGGCGCTCGTGGCCCGCGGAGGAGGAGTAACCGGACTCGTGCCACATGGTGTTGATGCGCAGCGCCAGCTCCGCGTGGTCGTCCGTCTTCAGCGACTCGTGGACGAGCATCGTGTGGTGGCGGAAGTCAGCGTCCGTGACCCCGTGTTCCGTGCGGTACAGCTTGAGAGCACCAGTCAGGAGGAACGCGTCCAGCGCTTCCTGCAGGCGGTCGTCGTCGTAGGTGTCCGCGTAGATGCCGCGTACGTGCGCCTTCTCCTGAGAGTTGGTGATGTCGCGTTCGGCCTCGGGGACCGGGCTGTCAAGGTCATGGAAGTCCTGGACGCCCATGTAGTCGGCAGGCCGGGGAAGCGAGATCAGGAAGTCGGTCGGGAAAATGTCGTGGGCGTCAGACGGGTCCACGAAGACGTTCGCGAACGGGGTCGCCGTATAGCCGACGTACTGCGCACGCGGCAGCAGCCCGAGCAGCTGGGAGATCTGGTCGTTGATCGCCGTGCGCTCCTTGCTGCCAGCCGCCCACTTCTTCGGGTTCGATGTGTTGAGGGACGCCTGGTCGGACTCGTCGTCGATGATCAGAGTCGGCAGCTCGCCGAGCAGCGACCTGATCTGCTTGAGATCCTTCACCAGCTTGCTGAGTACGGCTTTGTTCTTCTTCACGACCATGACGCGGGCCGCCGCGTGGTGCAGGTTGGCGGGGTCGTGCAGTGGACGGGTCTGGTCGCGCTTCTCGTACTCAAGGGCGCGGATGCCCGTGGCGAGGGTCTTGTAGTCGTTGTCGCGGGTGGTGAGGCGCTCGATGTCGAACGCGCCGCGCAGGGACGGACGGCCGCCGTGCGAGACGAACTTCGGCCAGTCCGGGTCGTCGTCGCCTACGTAGTCGACGCCGACGAGCGAGTCTAGGTCGTCCGGGTCGGCCCCGCGCAGGATGTTCTCCTGGCCGATCAGCTCCATGTCGATGCGGCGCTGGGTCTGGGCCCGCAGCATGTTGAGGGTGCCGCCGAGGACGATGACCAGGCGGTAGCCGGCGTCGATCGCCTTCGCCGTCACGCCCGTGAAGTTGGCGGTCTTGCCGGACTGTACGTACCCGACGACCAGCCCCTTCGCCTGGCGCGCCGCGATCTGTTCGGGGTCGGTCAGCCGCTCAACGACGGCACGGCTTGCTTCGTCCAGGCTGGCGATCGAGGCGGCGGACCACCCCTTTGACTGGAGCTTCTCCTCGTAGGCACGCCAGTAGAAGGAGCGGGCGGCGGCACGTTCCGGGGTGTACCAGTCGTGGAAGTCCTTGGTGACGATCGTCGGCGCCGGTATCTCGGAGATCGGCACCACCGTGTCGAGAACCTTCCTCAGATCAGTTCCGAGGGCGAGCTTGACGTATGCGGCGTCGCGCCGTGCCCGGGTGCGCGGGCTGGCGCCGTCGGCCCATGCGGCCTCCAGGGCGAAGTCCCAGTTGTTCAGATGGCGGGTCCAGAGGGCGACAAGTTCGTTGTCGCCCTTGAGTATCAGGGCACGGAACGTTTCCTCGGAGAGGTCCTCGTCCGGATGCCCGTCATCGGCGATGAAGGCCGCCATCCTGCCGAAGTGCCGGGGTGTGCTGCCCATCCCAGCGAGGGCGTTCGTGTGGATCTCAAGCAGAGTGTCGTCCGTCGTCATGGTGGCTCGGCTTCCTTGGCGAAGTGAGGAGACGTGGGTGCGTCTGGCGGTGGCGACGGCAGGTCAGCTGTCGGACCGCATACGCCGTTCACGCTGGGAGCGGGCCGACGCCAGCAGGATCGTGTTCCAGTAGTCGACCCGGTCCTGCCGTGTCTTCTCCCAGCGGCCGAGGCCGAAGCAGTCCTCCAGGAGCAGGTACAGGAGGGTCTTGGTGACCGGGGCGTCGTTCGTGCCGCCTCGGCGGCCGTCGTTGAAGTCCTCGCGGTACGTCTTGTTGAGGAGAACGGCGTTGGATTCCCGGTCCAGGGCGAAGAAGACGTCATCGGCCAGCGTCGTCCACGTGAACGCGATGGGGTCCTCGCCCGGCTTCTCCGGGAGCTCCTCCTTGATGACCCGCTTGATCGCCGGGTCGAGCCCCTTGCCGGGCGGAGTCACCGCCTTGCGGCTGATGTCGGAACGCTTCGAACCTTCGCGGTACGCGGTCTCGGCATGCCCGAGGAACTGCTGGAACGTGGCGTCCTGCGCATCCACCGCCTTGTCCACGGCTGAGGTGAAGGCGGGCGTGACGGTGACCGTCTCCTTCTTCACGTCGAGGCTGAAGACGCTGTTCGCCACCAGCGGCAGGTCCACCGCGACGCGGGCCAGGACGAGATGACTCTCGGCGTTGCGCAGGTTGTTCCAGCCGCCGGCCTGGACGAGCCGGTCGTTGCGGTAGAAGTAGAAGCCCTGCCGGTCGGAGAGCGAGCCGATCTGGCGGAATCCGGCCTGCTTGGACCTGGCCGGCCACACGTGAGTGGTGAGCGTGAGGTCTCCGACGCCTTCGACGGGAGCCGAGAATGTACGCGGATAGCCCTTGCTGCCCGGAACCTTGTAGCCGAACGGGTCCAGCGGCTCGACGGCGATGTGGTCGACCTCCTCGCCGAACCCCGCGCCGGCGCCGGTGACGTCCCAGACGGCGATGTCCAACTGCAGACCACGCTGCAGGAAGCGATGGAGATACAGGCCGAGGTGGGTCTCCAGACGCGCTATCGCCTTGGACAGGAACGCCTCGCTGTGCCCGCGCGCGACCGTCTCGAACGCGCGTACTCCGTCCCAGCGCACGACCGTGCCCTGCCACTCGATGACGCCGTCGTAGCGGTCGACCATGTCTTGCGCGTACCGCTGGTCGACGGTGTCGCAGCGGAACGAGTCCTCGATGCCTTCGGCGGTCAACCGGCGCCCGGCGGCCCGGCTGCGCTTGGTGCGGCTGATCACCGTCAGCGCCGACGCATTGGACAGAGAGGCGGCCTTCAGGCCTGTGCCGTACATGCCGAGTGCGCCTTCGCCGTAATCCCGGCGGCGGCCGACGGTCATCGCGGCGTCGAGTCCGGCGTCGTCCATGCCCGTGCCGTTGTCGATGATCAGCAGGGTCAGGATGCGGTCCGCGTCGCGCAGGAAATGCACGACGACCTTGTCCGCTCCGGCGTCGATCGAGTTGTCGATGAGGTCGGCGACGGCGACCTCGAAGCCATAACCCTGGTTGGAGAGGGCCTTGCCGTATCCGGCGTCCGGGTGCAGGTGCGTGCTGCCCGTCGTGGGTACGTCGTACTGCCACGCGGTGCCGGATTCGTAAGGCATGTCATTCCTCGTGCACACAGGTCGGGGCTTGCGTGGGGGATGGGCGGCCCGACAGCTCAATCGTAAATGTGAAGGTACTGCAAAGGTCTACGTGCCCTCTAGCCCGCCCTTGCCGCCCAACCCCCTTCCCCCGGACGTCAGTCCGTCCCCTCAGACGTCAGTCCGCAGCCCCCACCCCATGACACTCCCCATAAGTCCGCCCCGACCCGCACCAGCACTCCGCGCTTCGCTCCGGGGGCCACGGGACCGCTCGGCCTCGGGCCGCCAGTGTTGTGGCGTACTGGGGGAGCAGGGAGGCGTCTGTGGGGGAGGAGGATTCTGAGGCTGCGAATGCCTCGTAGGAGGGGACCGTTCCTGTGACGATGCCCAGGTTCGGGGTGCCGGAGGCCGCGAGTTCGCGGAGGGAGGACTCTATGGTCGCCAAGTGTTCGGCGTGGGACGGGTATTCGGCGGTGAGGGTCGGGTAGGCCGAGACCAGTTCTGCGAGTTCGGCTTCCGTCCAGTGGAGTACGGCTACCGGGAACGGGCGCGAGAGTGCCTGGCGGTACGAGCCCAACTCCGCGCGCAGGAGCAGGATTTCGGCCATCAGTTCCGCCGGGTTGTCCGAGCCGAGCGCCCACGTCCGCTTCGGGTCGTGGAGTTCGTCCAGGGACACTGTTGACCTGTTGACCTGGTCCGCGAGCGCGTCCCACTCGTCGTGGGCCGCGCCCAGCATTCGGCGTACCCGGTGGCGGCCCACGATCAGCGGGTGCGTCTCGTACGGCGGGTTCGCGCGGTCAGCCTCCGGCAGGAGGAGCGTCAGGGCCTCGGTGAAGGTTTCGTGCGCCGCTTCCAGTTCGTCGTGCGACTCCAGGGCCTCCGCCACGATCACATACGCGGCCGGGTCCCTCGGAGCCGCCGTGCGGATGCCCGTGATGATCGCGCGGGCCTCGGCCTCGTGGCCGTACTCCCACAGGTTCGCGGCCATCAGGGCCTTCACCAGGTGCGGCTGCTCCAAGGCCGGCGGCGGGCCGGCGAGCAGGCCGTCGTACAGCGCGGCGGCGCGCTGTCGGGCGTCGGCGAGTTCGTAGTGCGCCGCGGCCTGGAGGAGCAGCTGCTCGGCGTCCTCCGGGTACAGGCCGGCGATGCGCTCCAGGCGCTCGGCTTCGGCGATGTGGTTGACAGGGTCTACGGGCTCGGCGGGCGTAGCAGGCGTGTCGGGGCGCATGAGTGACACCGTAGCGCCGACCACCGTCAGCGGGGCCAGGTCACCACGGGCTCGCGTATCCGTTACTCACGTTCATCACGTACCCCATCCGCCAGATCACCACCGCCAGCGTGCCGGCCCACAACGCCATGCCTGTCCACAGCCAGGCGACGCAGGAGCGGTAGCGGCCGTCGCCGTCCAGGGCGGCGAGCTCGGGGTGCGCCGGGTCGAAGCGGACGCGTATGCGGCGGCCCTCCGGGAGCACGTGGGGGCCCGCCTCGTCCGGCAGTGCCTGCTCGCGCGTCGTGCCGTCGGCCGGCGTCCAGCCGACTACCGGGTGCAGCACCGGGTACGTCGCCTCGTTCGACGCGACATGACCGGTCACGGTCGCGTCGACCATCGTGCCCGTGCTGCGCCGGAGCGTCTCGGTGACGAGTTGCAGGCCTTGCGTCGTCGCCAGGACCAGGCCCGCGACGAAAGGGATCAGCGCCAGTAACCAGAGGGGACTCATGGGGAGTGAGCCTAGGGGCGCTTCTTGGGATGGTCCGTTGTCTGGTGAGTTGAGGGGCGAGGCCCTATCTTGCGGCCGTGCGGGAGCGGGAGCGGGAGCGGGAGCGGGTGAAGGTGCAGGTGCGGGAGCGTGGGCCTGTTGTCGTGCGGCAGGGGCCGCACGCGCGGCGCCGCGCGTCCAGGCACCCCTCGGCTCGCCCCACCACACTGCGTCGCACCCTGTGGACCGGCGCCGAGGTCGCCGTGACGCTCGGGGCCGTCCTGCTGCTCCTCGTCGTCCACCAGCTGTGGTGGACCAACCGCGAGGCCCGGGCCGGCGCCGAGCGCAAGGTGCAGGCCCTGGAGCGCGAGTGGGCCGCCCCGCCCGCCCAGGGGCAGGGCGGCGGAGATCGGGGCGCACCCGCGGAAGCGGAACCGGCGAACGGCAACGCCCCCGCCGCGTCCGGCGCCCGCTCCGGCCGCCGCGCACCCGCCCGCTCCTCCGCCGCGGCAACCCCCAGCTGGGACCAGGCCTACGCCGTCCTCACCATCCCCCGCCTCGGCCTCCGCGTCCCCGTGGCCGAGGGCGTCGGGAAGGAGAACGTCCTCAACAAGGGGTACGTCGGCCACTACCCCGGCACCGCACAGCCCGGCCAGGCCGGGAACTTCGCGCTCGCCGGGCACCGCAACACCCACGGGGAGCCCTTCCGGTACATCACGCGCCTGCGAAAGGGCGACGAGGTCCAGGTCAGCACGCGCGGCGCCGTGTACACGTACGTCGTCGACAAGAGCCTCGCGCAGACGTCCGCGCGGGACGGCGGCGTCATCGAGCGCGTGCCGCGCAGCCGGGTCGCGCGGGGCGCCGGGTACAGCGAGCCGGGGTACTACATCACGCTCACCACCTGCACCCCCGAGTACACGTCCCGCTACCGGCTCGCGGTCTGGGGGAAGCTGCGGTCGATGCGGCCCCGGTGAGGTGCGGGGCGCTGTCACGCACCGGCACCGTGACGTCCGCCCTACAGCCCGCCGCGGTGATCCTGTATAACGGGCAGAACCACACACACGTACGGGACGAGAGAGGGAGGGGTAACGGACATGACGCGCACTTGGACCGCCGCGCTGCGGCCCGCCGCCCTGCTTCTGTTCCTCCTCGTCGAGACCGTGCTCGTCGACACCGGCAGCCTCACTGCCGCCGTCGCGCTCGCCGCGACCGCCGCCGTGGGTTCCGCGCTCGCCGTCTGCTCCCTGATCGCCGCGCGCTGCGCGCCCGCCGTGCCCCGCACCCGGGTCCGTACGGCGATCCGCGACCGTGAGCAACGCACCGCGTTCCTGCCCCAGCGCGACCCCGACGCCCCGGGTCGCAGGCGCCCCCGAGCGCCCGGCCGTCCCCTCCTGACGGCCGCGTAGGGGATCTGCTCCACACGAGCTCCACCCCTTACGGGCCGTCACGCCGATCGGCCGCCCTTCCCGGCGGTCTTCCGATTCCGGCACGACGGGACCCCCGGAGGGCTCACCCATGTCGACGTTCATGTCTGTCTTCGCCAGCCTGGTCGAGCACATCGCCGACCTGCTCGACCCGCTCTTCCACGCCTCGGCGACCGCGGCGGCGATCATCCTCTTCACCGCGTTCGTCCGCCTCCTCGTGCACCCCCTGTCCCGGGCCTCGGCCCGCGGGCAGCGCCAGCGCGCCAAGCTCCAGCCGCGTATCGCCGAGCTGCGCACGAAGCACAAGAAGAACCCCGAGAAGCTCCAGAAGGCGATCATGGAGCTGCACAAGGAGGAGAAGGTCTCGCCGCTGTCCGGCTGCCTGCCCAGCCTCTTCCAGCTCCCGGCCTTCTTCCTGCTCTACCACCTGTTCTCGAACACGAGCCTGGGCGGCGAGCCCAACGCCCTGCTCGGCCACACCCTCGGCGCCGCGCCCCTCGGCGGCCGCTTCAAGGACGCGCTCGCGGACGGCGGGCTCTTCGGCGCGCAGGGCGTCGTCTATCTGGGCCTGTTCGCGATCGTCGCGGCGGTGGCGAGCTTCAACTACGTCCGTACGAAGCGTCAGATGGCGGCCCAGCCGGTGCCGCCGACCGCCACCGCCGCCGCGGACGGACAGCAGGCTCCGATGGCCGGTGCCATGGCCTCGATGACGAAGATCATGCCGCTGATGTCGTTCATGACGCTGTTCACGGTGGGCTTCGTGCCGCTCGCCGCCGCCCTCTACGTGGTGACGAGCACGACCTGGAGCGCGGTCGAGCGGGCCGTCCTGTATCGCGACATGCCGTCCGCGGCGGCACTGGCTACTGCTGTGTAAAGCCACTCGCTACCGCCCGGTAAGGGTCCAGTCCGTGAACGCGGTATTGCGGACTGGACGGGGACCTTGGACGATCGACCAGTCCTCCGATGGCTGCACCCGTCGGGAGGCCCCTCGTCGATCAAGGAGTCTCACCAATGAAGCTGCTGCGAGTCGGTACCGCTGGAGCGGAGCGCCCGGCCCTGCTGGACGCGGACGGTGTCCTGCGTGACCTGGCCGGAGTCGTCCCCGACATCGACGGGGCGCTGCTCGCCGACGACGCCGCGCTCGCGCGCGTACGGGCCGCCGCCGAGTCCGGCGAGCTGCCGGAACTCGACGCCGCGGGCCTGCGGATCGGCCCGCCGGTCGCGCGGATCGGCAAGGTCGTGTGCATCGGCCTGAACTACCACGACCACGCCGCCGAGACCGGTGCCGAGCCGCCGTCGGAGCCCGTCGTCTTCTTCAAGGCGGCGGACACCGTCATCGGCCCCGACGACACCGTGCTCGTACCGCGCAAGTCCGTGAAGACGGACTGGGAGGTCGAGCTGGCCGTCGTCATCGGGCGTACGGCGCGCTACCTGGAGTCGCACGAGGAGGCCCTCGCGCACGTCGCCGGATACGCGGTCGCGCACGACGTCTCCGAGCGCGAGTTCCAGATCGAGCGCGGCGGCACGTGGGACAAGGGCAAGAACTGCGAGACGTTCAACCCGCTGGGCCCCTGGCTCGTGACGCGGGACGAGGTCGCGGACCCGCAGGCGCTCGGCCTGAAACTGTGGGTGAACGGGGAGCTGAAGCAGGACGGCTCGACCGCCGACCAGATCTTCCCGGTCGCGGAGGTCGTCCGGTACGTCAGCCAGTTCATGACCCTGTACCCGGGCGACGTCATCAACACGGGGACGCCGGCCGGTGTGGCGATGGGGCAGCCCGAGCCGAAGCCGTATCTGCGGGCCGGGGATGTCGTGGAGCTGGAGATCGAGGGGCTGGGGCGGCAGCGGCAGGCCCTCAAGGACGCGTAGGCGCTCTGCTGGGTTTTGTGGGGGACTGCGGGGGGGGGCCTGCACGTTGTTGTGCGTTGGCTGCGGGCCGTGGGGGCTTGGCGCGCAGTTCCCCGCGCCCCTTAAGGGGCGCGTGCTTACGGAGCGCGTGGTCAGTCCGTGATGAAGAGGTCCAGGGCCTTGATCACCAAGGCGTGGTCGTCCAGTTGGGGGAGGCCTGAGACCACCACAGCTCCGATGACTCCCGCGCCCTCTACCGCGATCGGGAACGCGCCGCCGTGGGCCGCGTAGGTGTCCGGGTCGAGTCTGGACGACTCCTCGAACGTCGTGCCCTTCGCCCGGAAACGGGTTCCGACCAGCAGGGACGAGCAGGCGTAGCGCTCCACGACGCGGCGCTTGCGGGCGATCCAGGCGTCGTTGTCCGGGGTCGATCCCGGGAGCGCCGCGTGGAAGAGCTGCTGGCCGCCGCGCGTGATGTCGACCGCCACCGGAGCCTTGCGCTCCCTGGCCAGCTCGACGAGCAGCGAGCCCAGTTCCCAGGCGTCCTCGTGGTCGAACTTGGGCAGGATCAGGCGGCGCTCCTGCTCCATGAGTTCGTCGACCGTCGGGGTGGCCGACGGAGTGGCCGACGGGTCGGCGGCGCTCACAGGGTCACCGTCACACCGTCGCGGGCCGAGCGGCGGGCCGCCTCCAGGACGTCGAGCGCGGCCGCGGCCTGCCCGGCGGTCACCGGGTTCTCGCCGGTTCCGCGCAAGGCCGCCGCGATGGCCGCGTAGTACGCGGGGTACGCGCCGGGGAGTGTCTCCACCGGCCGGCCGCCGCCCGTCAGCGGGGACTCCCCGGAGCCGATCCGGCCCCACATCGCCTCGGGCTCCACGCCCCAGGACTCGCCGGGTGCCGGACGCCTGCCCTCGCGCAGCGCCGCCTCCTGCGGGTCGAGGCCGTACTTCACATAGCCGGCCTGCGAGCCGAGGACGCGGAAGCGCGGGCCGAGCTGGGCCGCGGTCGCGGAGACGTACAGGTGGGAGCGGACGCCGTTCGCGTGCGTGATCGCGATGAACGTGTCGTCGTCGGCCGCCGCGCCCGCCCGCCGCACGTCCGACTCCGCGTACACGGAGACGGCGGGGCCGAAGAGGACCAGGGCCTGGTCGACGACGTGACTGCCGAGATCGTAGAGGAGACCTCCGATCTCTTCCGGGTCGCCGGACTCGCGCCAGCCGCCCTTGGGCTGCGGCCGCCAGCGCTCGAAACGTGACTCGAAACGCCATACGTCGCCGAGCGGGCCGCCGAGTTCGCCATCCGCGAGCAGGTGCTGGAGGGTCAGGAAGTCGTTGTCCCAGCGGCGGTTCTGGAAGACCGAGAGCAGCAGCCCGCGCTTCTCGGCCAGCTCCGCGAGCCCGCGCGCCTCGGCGGCGGTGCCGGCGAGCGGCTTGTCGACGACGACCGGGAGGCCCGCCTCGAGTGCGGCCGTCGCGATCGATACATGCGTCTTGTTCGGGGAGGCGATGACGATCAGGTCGAGCTCGCCCGCGCGCGGCCACAGCTCGTCGGGCGTCGCCGCGAAACGCACGCCGTCCCCGAACTCCGCCCGGGCCTGCGCCTGACGCTCCGGGTTCGAGGTGACGACCGTGTCGAGGACGAGGCCCTCGGTGGCGGCGATCAGCGGGGCGTGGAAGACGGAGCCCGCCAGGCCGTAGCCGACGAGACCGACACGGAGGGGACGGAGGGGACGGAGGGGGGAGCCGGTTGCCTCAGCCGTTCCTGATGTCGTGCCTTCAGTCGTGCCTTCAGTCATGCCTTCAGTCATGCTCTCCACTTAAGCAACGGTGTTGCCAAAGTGCAAGCGGGGCGGACAATGGGGGAGTGAACAGGGCTAACTCCGGGATCAATCTCGCGGCACTGCGCGGCCACAACGCCGCGCTCGTGCTCGATCTGCTGCGCACGGCGGGCGACGAAGGCATCAGCAGACTCGAACTCGCCGAGCGCACGGGGCTCACCCCTCAGGGCGTCAGCAAGATCACCGCGCGGCTCCGGGAGCAGGGGCTCGTGACGGAGGCGGGCCGCCGCGCCTCGACGGGCGGCAAGCCGCGCACCGTCCTGCGCCTCGTGCCGGACGCCGGGTACGCGGTCGGGCTGCACCTCGACCGCGACGAACTGACGGCGGTCCTGGTCGACCTCGCGGGCACCGTCGTCGCCGAACGCCGCTCCCCGCTGGCCTTCGGCGCGGGCGGCGACGCGGTCGTGGAGGCGGCGGCGACCGAGGTGGAGGGGCTGCTGGCGGAAGAGGGTGCGGCCCCGGAGGTGGATACGGCGACGGGAGCGGAGGCCGAGGCGGCCGCCGGCGCGCAGCCCCCGTACCCCTCCCCCCGCGTCCTCGGCGTCGGTGTCGCCCTGCCCGGTCCCCTCGATCACGCCTCCGGAGTCCTGCACCGGGTCACCGGGTTCCCCGAGTGGGACGGGTTCCCGCTGCGGGACGCGCTCGCGGGGCGGCTCGGCCTGCCCGTCGTCGTGGACAAGGACACCAACGCCGCCGCGCTCGGCCTCGCGCTCGCCGGGAGCGGCGACTCGTTCGCGTATCTCCACCTCGGCACGGGGCTCGGCGCCGGGCTCGTCCTGGGCGGCAGGCCCTACCGCGGGCCGCACACCGGAGCGGGGGAATTCGGCCACCAGGTGATCCAGTTGGACGGCCCGCTCTGCGGCTGCGGCAACCACGGCTGCATCGAGGCGCTGTGCCTCGCCGCCGTCGCGGCCGGTTCGGTGGACGAGGCCGCGCGGGTGCTCGGCGAGGGCGCGGCGAACATGGTCGGCCTTCTCGACATCGATCTCGTCCTGCTCGGCGGGCGCACGGTCGCGTCCGCCGAGGAGGGCTTCGTCGACGGGGTACGGGCGGTGCTGCGCGAGCGGGCGCGGCGCGCCGGCACGGTGGAGGTCCCCGTGCTGCGGGCGCCCGGCGCGGCGACGGCGGTCGTCGAGGGGGCCGCCCAGCTGGTGCTCGCGCCCCTGTTCGGCCGGGCGAACGGCCACTTCCCGGCGAACCGGGAAAACGGAACGGGAAGACAGAAACAGAACCGGAAAGACGGGAATCTGAGCTGATCGAGGGGATTCGCTCGGGCATCGGGCCGTACGGGCCGTGCTGGTCCCGGGTGCGGCGGGGCGCGCGTGACACGGTCGCGGCGGCCGTACCTGTGCCAATGCATCTACAGGCACAGGCACAGGCACAGGCAGGGCACCCGTCCCCGCGACCAGCAAAGGCTCCCCATGCGACCGCGTATCCCGCTCGCCGCCACCGCCGTGGCTCTGACCTCCCTGGCGATCGGGGGCTACGTCATCGCGGCGGAACCGGGCCGGGCGGAGGCCGCCCCGCGGGAGCCCACCTGCGCGTCCCCGCGCCGCGCCGACTTCCCGATCCGCACCCGGATCCACCCGGGTCCCGCCACCTATCGCCCCGGCGGCGGCTTCCGCTCCTGGTCCCTGGACCTCACCAACACGACCGACGCGGAGTGCGCCGGCATCCACCCGGTGCTCGTACTCGTCGACGAGAAGCGGACACTGGCACCGCAGCAGATCCGGCTGGAATTCTCCGACGGCACGCGCAGTCACCCGGTGCGTTTCGAGAGGACCGACCGGGACGAGAACATCGGCGTCTTCGACGACGGCTTCCCCGGTTTCCGGGTGGGCCCGGGCGAGACCGTCACCGTCGAGGCCCGCCTCACGTTCACCTCCGACGCCCGGCCGAACGCCGTCGTCGCCAACGCCGCCGTGGTGCAGCGCCGCGACGACGACGGCGAGTGGGTGGGGCAGTCCGGCGACTACCGGTTCAGGCTGACGGACGGGGGCCGTACCCCCGAGGACGCGCCCACGCCCACCAGCCCAAGCGCAAGACCAAGCACCGATACCGGCACCACCCCGAACGCCACCCCCACCCCCGAAACCCTCCCCCACCACCCCAGCCGCCCGTCCTCACCCCGTGAACTCGCCCGCACCGGGTCGCGTCCCCCGTACCCCCTGCGCGGGCTCGCCGCCGCCTCCGCCGCCCTGCTCGCCGTCGGCGCGGCCCTCATGGCCGCTTCGCGGCGGCTGCGCACCGGCCCGCGCTGAGGGCGCGTATTCGGCCACGTTCATCATCGTCTGCGAACATCCCTGGGTGGATTACCCGAACGACCAGGCACCTGGCGCACCCGTACGCTCCGGCATCCCCGAGCACGGCCGCATTCCGAAGTACTACGCGGTCAAGGCCCATGTCTCCGCGCTCCTCGACGAGTTGGGGGAGGGGGAGCCGCTGCCCACCGAGCGGGAGCTGGCCGTCCGCTTCGAGGTGGCGCGCGAGACCGTGCGGCAGGCGCTGCGCGAACTGCTCCTCGAAGGGCGGCTGCGCCGGCAGGGGCGGGCGACGGTCGTGGCGGGGCCCAAGCTGGAGCAGCCGCTGTCGCTCGCCAGCTACACCGAGGGCGTGCGCCGCCAGGGCCGCCGCCCGGGCCGTACGCTCATCGGCCTCGACCGCTTCCCGTGCCCGCCCGCCCTCGCCGACGAGATCGCGGTCGAGCGGGGCGAGCCGGTGTGGCACATGGAGCGCGTGCTGCTCGCCGACGACGAGCGCGTCGGCCTGGAGAGCACGTACGTGGCCGTCGCGCGGATGCCACGCCTCGACGTCGACTTCGACCCGGACTCGTCCTTCTACTCGTATGTGCACGAGCGGCTCGGGATCGACTTCGGGTCCGCCGACGAACGGATCGAGACCGTCCTCGCCACCCCGCGCGAGGCCCTGCTCATCGGGACCCCGCCCGCCCTGCCGATGCTCCTCATCCACCGGGTCTCGTACGACACCGGCGGGCGCCCCACGGAACGCGTGCGGACGCTTTACCGCGGGGACCGCTTCTCGTTCACCACGCGTTTGGGCAACTGAGCGCCGGGGGGCGCCAATTGACCCGACTCGACGCACGACGATAACGAGAACGTAACGGGTCTAGGCCAACCTTGGGTCGTCGTTCACCGTCCCGTTGCCGTGCGGACCGGCACGGGTCACCCGGCCCGAGGAGCGTTGCCGCCGTGAGAGAGAAGACCGACCCCATGGGGGTGGAGGGCTGATGGCCGACGGCATCCGCTTCGAGAAGGTGTCCGTCGCCTACGGCGGCAACACCGTCCTCGACTCCCTCGACCTGACCGTCGAGTCCGGCGAGGTCATGGCGCTGCTCGGCCCCTCCGGGTCCGGGAAGACCACGGCCCTGCGCGCCGTCGCCGGATTCGTGCGGCCCGCCTCGGGCCGCGTCCTGATCGGCGACCGCGACGTCACGGATCTGCCGCCCCACCGGCGCGGCATCGGCATGGTCGTCCAGCAGTACGCCCTCTTCCCGCACCTGCGGGTCGAGGACAACGTCGCGTTCGGCCTGAAGGCGCAGAAGGTCGCCAAGAACGAGATTCCCGGGCGGGTCACCGAGGCCCTGGAGATGACCGGGATGGCGTCCTACGCGAAGCGCTACCCGCGCGAGCTGTCCGGCGGCCAGCAGCAGCGCGTCGCCATCGCGCGCGCCCTCGCCATCCGGCCGGGCGTCCTGCTCCTCGACGAGCCGCTGTCCGCCCTCGACGCGCAGCTGCGCTCCGGCATGCTGGCCGAACTGGCCCGCCTGCACCGTGAGTTGCCCGACGTGTCGATCCTCTACGTCACCCACGACCAGGTCGAGGCGCTGACCCTGGCCGACCGGATCGCCGTCATGGACAAGGCGCGGCTCCAGGACGTCGGCACGCCGCAGGAGCTGTACCGCAGGCCCCGCACCGAGTTCACCGCGTCGTTCGTGGGCAACGCCAACCTCCTTCCCGTACAGGTGGGTTCGGGGTCGGTGTCCTTCGCCGGCGCCGAGCTGAAGGTGCCCACCGGCGACGTCTCCTCCGGAGTGTCCGCGACCCTGTGCGTGCGCCCGCACCTCGTCGGACTCGGCGACGGGCCCAACGCGCTCACCGGCTCCGTCGCCGAGGTCCAGTGGCGCGGCTCGACGCACCGCCTCTACGTCGACGTGGACGGGCACCGCCTCAAGGCGGACCTGCGTGAGCTGCGGACGCCTCCGGCGCTCGGCGACGAGGTCACCGTGCACTTCGCGCCCGAGGACGCGGTGCTGCTGTCCGCCGGGGTGAGCGCGGATGGCTAGCGCGACGCTCGGCGCACGGGCCGGGGTGAGGGTCAAGTCCCGTACAGAGATACCGAGATGGGTGTGGGCGCTGCCGCCCGTCGCCGTGCTCGGGCTCGTCTTTCTCTACCCGCTCGCCCTCGTGGTGCAGCAGTCCGTGACGCCCGACACCGGCGGCACCTCGCTCCAGCCGTACGCCGACGTCTTCGCGTCGTCCGCGTTCCGCGAAGCGCTCGGGACGACGGTGTGGCTGGCGGTCGGGGCGACCGTGGGATGCCTCGTCCTCGGGTTCGCGCTCGCGCTGGTCATCGCGTTCGTCCCGTTCCCCGGCGGGAAGGCCGTCGCCAAGTTCATCGACGTGTTCCTCTCCTTCCCGTCCTTCCTGATCACCCTCGCGCTGCTCTTCGTCTACGGCTCCGTGGGCATGGCCAACGGGCTGTGGACGGACGTCACGGGGGCGGCCACCGGGCCCTTCCAGTTCCTCGCCACCCCGTGGGGTGTGCTCCTCGCCGAGATCACGTACTTCACGCCGTTCGTGATGCGGCCGCTGCTCGCCGCGTTCTCGCAGATCGAGACCGCGCAGCTGGAGGTGGCGTCCTCGCTGGGCGCCCGGCCCGCGCGGATCGTGCGGCAGGTCATCCTGCCCGAGGCGCTGCCGGCGCTGGCCGCCGGCGGCAGCCTCGTCCTCGTCATGTGCCTCAACGAGTTCGGCATCGTGCTCTTCACGGGGGCGAAGGGGGTGACCACGCTGCCGATGCTTGTGTATGGCAAGGCCATCTTGGAATCGGACTACCCGGGGGCGTGTGTGGTCGCCGTCGTCAACGTGCTGATCTCCGTGGGGCTCTACGGTGTCTACAAGGTGGTGAGCCGGCGTGCTCGTGCATAGCCGTAAAGGCAAGTGGGCCGCCTGGGTCGCTTTCCTCGTCCTCTTTCTGCCCCTCTTCGCGTTGCCGCTGCTCGTCATCGTCGCCGCCTCGTTCGCCACGAGCTGGTCCAGTGCCTTTCCGACCGGGTTCACCGGTGGTCACTACCGGGCCGCCACCAGCGGCGCGTCCCTCCAGGCGCTGACCACCAGCCTCGTCACCGCCGTCAGCGCCAGCGTCCTCGCCCTGCTGATCGGCACCTGGGCCGCCCTCGCGGCCGCCGCGCTCAAGAAGGGCGGCCGCAGGGTGCTCGACGCCCTGTTCATGCTGCCGGTCGCCGTGCCGTCCGTCGTGGTCGGCCTCGCCGTCCTCGTCGCCTTCTCCAAGCCGCCGGTGCTCCTCAACGGCACCCGCTGGATCGTCATCCTGGCGCACACGATCCTTGTCACGGCGTTCGCCTATCAGTCGGTTTCGGCCGCGATCGTGCGACTCGACCCGGCGTACGAACAAGCCGCCGCGTCCCTGGGCGCCAGGCCCTCGTACGTCCTGTGGAAGGTGAAGCTGCCCCTCCTGCTGCCGTCCCTGAACGCGGCCGCCGGACTCTGCTTCGCCCTGTCCATGGGCGAGCTGAGCGCCACGATGATGCTGTACCCGCCCGACTGGCTGCCGCTGCCCGTACAGATCTACTCGACCACCGACCGCGGCTCCCTGTTCACCGGGTCGGCGATCTCCGTGGTGCTGATGGCGACGACGCTGCTCGTCCTGCTGCTCGTCTCACGGATCCGCACCAAAGCCTCCTACCGCTAGCCCTCCCTCAACCACTTCATCACTGCTAGGAGTTCACCTCGCCATGCGCGGAAACATGCTCAAGCCGATCGCCGCCGTCACCGGAAGCATCGCCCTCGCCGCCACCCTGTCCGCCTGCGGCGGCAGCTCCGCCGCCTCCGACGCCAAGACCGTCACCGTGTACAGCGCGGACGGCCTCAAGGGCGAGAACGGCGACGGCTGGTACGACCAGGTCTTCAAGGACTTCACGAAGAAGACCGGCATCAAGGTCGAGTACGTCGAGGGCGGCTCCGGCGAGATGGTGCAGCGCGCCACCCGCGAGAAGTCGAACACCCAGGCAGACGTCCTGGTGACGCTCCCGCCCTTCATCCAGCAGGCCGACGGCAAGGGCCTCCTGGAGAAGTACACGCCCCAGGGCGCCGACCAGGTCGATGGTGCCGACAAGGCGTCCGACGGCACGTGGACGTCCGTCGTGAACAACTACTTCTCCTTCGTCTACAACAAGAAGGAGCTGAAGACGCCGCCCGCCACGTGGGACGAGCTGCTCGACGGCAAGTACAAGAACAAGCTCCAGTACTCGACCCCCGGCGTCGCCGGCGACGGTACGGCCGTCGTCGTCAAGGCCATGCACGACTTCGGCGGCAAGCAGCCCGCCATGGACTACCTGAAGAAGCTCCAGGCCAACAACGTCGGCCCGTCCGCCTCCACCGGCAAGCTCGCCCCCAAGGTCGACAAGGGTGAGCTCCTCGTCGCCAATGGTGACGTGCAGATGAGCTTCGCGCAGGCCAAGACCATGCCGAACCTCGGCATCTGGTTCCCGAAGACGGCCGGCGGCAAGCCGACCTCGTTCGCGCTCCCGTACGCGGGCGGCCTGGTGAAGAACGCCCCGCACAGCGAGAACGGCAAGAAGCTCCTCGACTTCATGCTGTCCGAGAAGGCGCAGCAGCAGGTCAGCTCGATCGGCGGCGGTTTCGCGGCCCGCAAGGACGTCAAGGCGACCGACGAGAACGCCATCGCGCTCACCAAGCTGATGGACGGCGTCGAGATCTTCGAGCCGGACTGGAACGACGTCGACAAGAACCTCCAGGCGTACGTGGCGGACTGGAAGTCGGCGACCGGCAGCTGAACCGGCAGCTGAACCGGGTGACGCTGCCGGTTGAACCGGGGTGACGCTGCCGGTTGAACCAGGTGACCCCGCCGGTCGAACCGTCCTGACCCCGCCGGTTTCGCTCCGCGGATCGGCGGGGTCAGGATCAGCCGGTCCTGATTAGGGTGAGGGTGTCCGGCACATCGTGGTCCCGGCGCCCCCAGCTTTTTCTTCGCGTTACGGCAGGAGACCGGCACATGGCAGAGCGCAAGCCCATCGAATCGTGGCTCACCGACATGGACGGTGTACTCATCCACGAGGGCGTGCCGATTCCCGGCGCCGATGCCTTCGTCAAGAGGCTCCGCGAGTCGGGCAAGCCCTTCCTGGTGCTGACGAACAACTCGATCTACACGGCCCGCGACCTCCAGGCCCGCCTCAACCGCATGGGCCTCGAGGTGCCGGTCGAGAACATCTGGACGTCGGCCCTGGCCACCGCAAAGTTCCTCGACGACCAGCGCCCCGGCGGCACCGCGTACGTCATCGGCGAGGCCGGCCTGACGACGGCGCTGCACGACATCGGGTACGTCCTCACCGACCACGACCCGGATTACGTGGTCCTGGGCGAGACGCGCACCTACTCCTTCGAAGCCATGACGAAGGCCGTGCGGCTCATCAACAACGGCGCCCGGTTCATCTGCACCAACCCTGACGAGACCGGCCCCTCCACCGAGGGCCCGCTGCCCGCCACCGGCGCCGTCGCCGCGCTCATCACCAAGGCGACCGGCAAGCAGCCCTACTTCGCGGGCAAGCCGAACCCTCTGATGATGCGGACCGGCCTGAACGCCATCGGGGCGCACTCGGAGAGCAGCGCCATGATCGGCGACCGGATGGACACCGATGTCCTCGCGGGTCTTGAGGCCGGCATGAAGACCTTCCTCGTGCTGACCGGGCTCACCGGCCGGGCCGACATCGACCGCTATCCCTTCCGGCCTTCGCAGGTCGTCAATTCCATCGCTGACCTGGTCGAACTCGTCTGATCCGGCCCCCGGGGGCGCCCTTCTCCGGCGGCCCCGGGATGCGGATCGGGCCCGCGCGCGTGACCCTTCCAGTACAGGAGGTTCACCATGCGTACTGATCTGATCGCTCTCCGTGCCGCAGGGGTGGCGGCTCTACTGGTGACACTGCCCGTCGCCGCCGCCCACGCGGAGGGCGGCGGATCCGGCCGGCCGACCGGTTCCGTGACCGTCACCCCCGACGCGACCGTCCCCGGATCCCAGGTCGACCTGCGGGTCTCCGGCTGCAAGGAGGCCAGGGGCAAGGCCTTCTCGGACGCCTTCGAGGCGCCGGTCGACCTCGTCCCGTCCGCCGACCAGCCGACCCTCACCAACCAGGCCCGTATCCGCTCGTCCCTGACGCCCGGCACTTTCGAGATCAAGGTGACCTGCGACGGAGTCGACGGCAAGGTCAGGGGCAGCGTCCGGATCCTCGAACCGAACCGGCCATCGCCCCCGGCGACCCCCACCGCACCCGTGCACGCGGGCGGTGGCGGCACCGCCCGGCTCACCGCGGTCCACACCGGCGCGGTCATCGCACTGCGCGAGGACGGCCCCGGCACCCGGCACGCTGTGATCGGCCTGGTCCTCGCCGCCGTCGCCGCGGTCGCCGTCGCCCTGCGCAGCGTCCGCCGGCGCCGCTCCGGATGAGCGGGGTGCCGACATGTCGGACGGAGAACGACCGCAAGGCACCGCGTTGGACGGAGAACGACCGCAAGGCACCACGCCGGACGGAGAACGGCCGCACGGCACCGCGTCGGACGGAGAGCAGCCGCACGGCACCGCGTCTGGCACCACGTCGGACGGAGAACGGTCGCACGGCAACGGGCGGCTCGTGACCGGAGTGGCTTGGGCGGTGCTGCTGCTCGGCCTGTGGCTGTGGGGCCGCGACATCACCGACATCCACGGCCTGTCCGCGCCCACGACCGGCGACGCGGCGGCCGTGGGCCGGCCCCTCGGCGTCGAACTGCCGCCCGCGCACAAGCCGATGGCCGCCGCGGCGCCGCAGCGCGTCGACATCGCCTCCCTGAAGATCGAGGCGCCGGTGGAGTCCCGCGGGCTCGACGCGAACGGCGCGATCGACCCGCCGCCCTTCTCCCAGGCGGGCGTCGTCGGCTGGTACGGCGGCGGCGCCAAACCGGGCGAGCGGGGCACGGCCCTGCTCGTCGGGCACGTCGACACGGACACCCGGCCTGCCGTCTTCTACCACCTCAGCTCGGCCAAGCCGGGCGACAAGGTGCGCGTCGAGCGGGACGACGGCTCCGTCGCCGAGTTCACCATCGACGACGTGCAGGTCTTCAGCCGCACGCGGTTCGACGCGAAGAAGGCGTACGGGCAGCGGCAGTCCGACCGGGCCGAGCTCCGGCTGATCACCTGCGGCGGCACCTTCGACCGCGCCTCGCGCAGCTACACGGCCAACGTCGTGGTGTCCGCGTACCTCACCGCGGTGACCGCGGCGACCGCTCCCGTCCACTGACAACCCCGGCCCGGCACCTCCAACTCCCTTTCTCCCTTTGACATTTACGGGCCCCCGGCTGCGGTGGCCCGTATGTCAGGATCGAGTGTCGTACAGGGCACCCAAGGGGGAGTTGGCTGCTGATGTCCGGCTGTTCCTCGGGGGCCCGGATCGGTCCCCCAACTCCCCCCGCACGGCCTCCTGGTCGGAGCCGATTGCTCCAGGACGGGGTTCTACGCACCTCGGCATGATCGCAAGGGCGGAAGGGCGCGAAACTCAAGCTGTTTACCGGTCATATGGGAGATGTGGTGCGGCAGTTGGGGCGGACGGGGCGCTGAGCCGCTCGCGGATGTCACCGAAGTGCTCCCGCACGGCCCGCTCCGCCCGCAGGGTGTCGCCGGAGCGCACCGCGTCGACGATCTCCCGGTGCTGGATGCCGGTGACCTTCGGGTCGTGCGCGCGGGGGACGAGGTCGGTGCGCACCCGGTGGAAGGCGTCCCAGAACGCCTCCATGACCTCGCCGAGCAGCGGGTTCCCGAGGCCGCGGTAGAGCGTCGCATGGAAGGCGCGGTCGGTGGCCGGGCTGACGGCACCTTCGGTGGCCGCCTCGGTGTCCATCCGGTCGACCAGGGCGTCCAGTTCGGCGAGGTCGGCCTCGGTGACGCGGCCGATCAGGCGCCCGACGAGGCCGGTCTCGACAGCCTCGCGCAGTTCGAGGAGCTGGAGCAGGCTGTCCTCGCCGCGGTAGTGGCCGGCGACGGTGCGGAAGGTGAGGCCCTCGATCATCGGGGCCATGGACATCGGTCCGACGTAGGTGCCGAAGCCGTGCCGGATCTCCACGATGCCCATGGCCTGGAGGGCCTTGAGCGCCTCGCGTACGGAGTTCCGGCTGACGCCGAGGAGCTCCATCAACTCGGGCTCGGTGGGCAGGGAGGCGCCGGACGGCAGCCGTCGGTCGATGATGAGTTTCTTGATCTGCTCCTGGAGGTCGCGCGCCATGGGGTCACGGTAACGGCCCCGGCACCCGGCGTACGCCCCCGAGTAGCGGAAAGGTCTCCGGGCAGCGAGAGGGGGCTCCGGGCAGCAGAAAGGCCCCCCGCTTCCGCGAGGGGCCTTTCACTGTCTGTGCGCCGCCAGGGACTCGAACCCCGGACCCGCTGATTAAGAGTCAGCTGCTCTAACCAACTGAGCTAGCGGCGCCTGCTGACCTGGAGAACTCTACCCGAATCCGAGGGGTGCTCCGCACCACCCCACCCACCCGTATTGCCCTTTTTATCCGTTAAATCCATCATTCGGACCGTCAACATGCGATATCGCCAAAGAGTTGAGAGGCTCATGTATGTGCAGATAGTTGGACATTTCGGTATGGAATGTGAGGGGAATCGCATGGACGCTCCGGTGTTCGAGGAATTCGATCCTGCGAGCGACTGCGACTGCCCGGGGTGCGTTCACTGGCGGCGTGTCGCCCGGAGTTCCCCGTCGTCGCTGTCGATCGGACTCGGCGGCCACCCCGCCGCCCACGGCGCCCGGCGCGCCCTCGCCCTCGCCGCCGCGGCCGGCACCGTCCTCGGCGGCGCGCACGCGGTCCCCGCCGTCGCGTCCACCCACGGCCAGGCGAGACCGGGGCTCCCGGCGGCCGACGGGCCGCCGACCCCGCAGGGCGGGACCAGCCCCCTGCACGGTCCGACCGGCAGCCCCGGCTCGCCCCCGGCGCGGGTGAACGGCCTGCCCGCGACGACCCGCGCGGCGATCATCAACCGGGCCAAGCTCTGGCTCGCCGCCAAGGTGCCGTACAGCATGAGCAGCTACTGGGCCGACGGCTACCGGCAGGACTGCTCCGGCTTCGTCTCGATGGCGTGGAACCTCGGCGGCAACGAGTGGACCGGCAGCCTCGACAAGTTCGGCACCCGCATCACACGCGAGCAGCTCCAGCCCGGCGACATGCTGCTCTTCCACAATCTGGCGAACCCTCAGAAGGGCTCGCACGTCGTCATCTTCGGCGGCTGGACCGACTACACGCACTCGTACTACGTCGCGTACGAGCAGACGCCGCCCGCCACCCGCAGACAGTCCACGCCCTATGCCTACTGGAGCAACTCCGCCCGCTACGTGCCCTACCGCTACAAGGGGCTCAAGGAGGACAGCACGGCGGCCGGCGGGCCGACGTCGACGAAGTTCCCGGGCGCCAAGTCGTTCGGTTCCGGGACGGACAACCCGTACGTCACCCGGCTCGGGACGATGCTCGTCGACCGGGGCGGCGCGCGGTTCTACACGACCGGGCCGGGGCCGCGCTGGGGTGAGGCCGACCGGCTCGCCACGCAGGCGTTCCAGCGCGCCCAGGGCTGGACGGGCGCCGACGCCGACGGCCTGCCCGGGCCCACGACCTGGGCCTACCTCGTCGGCGGCAAGGGCAAGGACATCCCGGCCGGCGGCGCGCCCGGCCCCGCCGGCACCCCGCCCAAGGTGCCGCAGTCCAAGGTGCCGCAATATCCGGGGCGGGGCGTGTTCCGGCCCGGCGTGAGCAGCGACCACGTCACCCGGCTGGGCAGGCAGCTGGTGAAGAAGGGGTTCGGCAAGAACTACACGAAGGGCCCGGGCCCCCGCTGGGGCGAGGCCGACCGGCGCAACGTGGAGGCGTTCCAGCGCTCCCAGGGGTGGCGCGGCGGCGCGGCCGACGGCTACCCGGGGCCCGAGACCTGGCGACGGCTCTTCTCGTGACCCCGCGACTCGTCTCGTGGCACACCCCGAGTTCATGGCGCATGTACGGATCCAGCACGGAGGCAAGGATGAGTACGACCACGGAGCGCCCGGAGGGCCCTGACCTGCCGACGAACCCCGACGACGACACGGCGCGGGGCGCCGATGCCAGGGACACAGTGGTTGCCGCGCCGGGCTCGAAGACGCCGGGCGGCGGAGTGGGGGCGGAGTCGTTCGGTGGGGCTGGCGTGCTCGCTGGGTCGGAGGTGTCCGGTGGGCGGGGCGCGGACCTTGTCGGGGCGGGGCTGGAGGCGCCGGGTGGTGGGGTCGCCGGTCTCGGCGGGGGAGTGGGGGCGGAGTCGTTCGGTGGGGCTGGCGTGCTCGCTGGGTCGGAGGTGTCCGGTGGGCGGGGCGCGGACCTTGTCGGGGCGGGGCTGGAGGCGCCGGGTGGTGGGGTCGCCGGTCTTGCCGGGGTGGGGGCGGAGTCGTTCGGTGGGGCTGGCGTGCTCGCTGGGTCGGAGGTGTCCCGTGGACAGGGCGCGGATCTCGTGGGGGCGGGGCTGGAGGCCCCCGGCGGCAGGGGTGCCCGGCTGATCCATGGGGAGGCCACCACCGAGATCCCGGTTCATCTGCTCTTCCGGGACGGGCCCGATCCCGTGTCGGTGCCGTTGCGGCCCGCCGTCGTCGGGCGTCGGCAGGGCAGCGGGGAGCTGCCGCGGGTCCCGCGACGGGTGGTGCCGCGCGCGGACGCGCGTCCGGTGCCGGTCGTCGATCCGGACCTCGTTGAGCGCTCCGGGTGGATCCTGCCCGGCGCGGTCGGTGTGCTCGGCGGGCTCGCGGGCGCGGCCGGCGGTGCCGCGTCGCTGTGGTGGGGAGGGCTGCTGCCGCGGATCACGGTGCTGCCCCTGCCCGCGGCCGGGCTCGGGCCGGTGCAGTGGGCCGCGGTCGCGGGGTCCGGGACGCTCGCCCTGTTCGGGTTCGGCGGGCTCGCGCGCGGCCGGGCCGGACGCGCCTGGGTGCTCACCCTGTTCGGCCGCTACCGCGGCACGGTCCGCCGCACCGGCCTGATGTGGGTGAACCCCCTGTTCCTGCGCCGCCGCGTCGACGTGCGCCTGCGGCACTGGCGCAGCGAGCCCCTGCCGGCCGTCGACGCGAACGGGGTCGCCCTGCGCGTCGTCGTCCTCGTCGTGTGGCGCGTGCGGGACGCCGCGCGCGCCGCCCTCGCCGTGGAGGACCACCAGGA
Source organism: Streptomyces antnestii (assembly GCF_004005495.1). GTDB lineage: Bacteria > Actinomycetota > Actinomycetes > Streptomycetales > Streptomycetaceae > Streptomyces > Streptomyces antnestii. Next base: position 177,249 of record NZ_RZYA01000006.1, on the reverse strand, counting down.
GTACCTGCGCGAGAACGTGGAGGCGGCGATGGCCCGGGTCCTCTCCCAGTTCCCCGCCGACGCTCCGCCGGTCACCGCTGGGGGGACCCCCATCTACGAGGACGCCCCCACCCTGCGCAACGCCGAGGCGGTCGGCGACGCGCTCACCAGACGGCTCGCCGCCGACGTGGCGCCCGTGGGGATCGAGGTGTTCTCGGCGCAGCCGACCAGGATCGAGTACGCGCCCGAGGTGGCCGCCGCGATGCAGCGCCGCAGGATCGCGGCGCTCGACGCGCAGCACCGCGACACCGTCCTGACGACGGTGGTCGACTCGGTCGAGGACACGGTGACCCGGCTGACGACACGGGGCCTGGTCGAGCTGGACGACTACGAACGCAAGGCGCTGGTCAAGGATCTGACGGTGGCGTTCTACACCGGCAGGAAGGGCGACGCGTCGTAGAGTCCCCGCCCATGGGGATCTCGAGACTGGCGGCCGACGCCTGGAAGCTCACCGCGCCGGGCCCGCGTGTCCTGCTGGGGATCGCGGGCCCGCCCGGCGCGGGCAAGTCGACACTCGCGCGCGGCCTCGTCGCGCGCATCGGTGCGGGGGCCGCGTATCTCCCGCTCGACGGATTCCATCTGGCCAACGCCCAGTTGGAGCGCCTCGGGCTGACCGCCCGCAAGGGCTCGGAGCCCAGCTTCGACGTCTGGGGGTACGTGGCGCTGCTGCGGCGCGTACTCGACGACACCGCCGCCGACATCTACGTACCCGACTACGACCGTGAGCTGCACGAGCCCGTCGCGGCCCGGCATGTGGTGCCCCCGGCGGCGCGGCTCGTCGTCACCGAGGGGAACTATCTGGCCTGCGACCTGCCGGGCTGGCGGGAGGCGCGGGCGCTGATGGGGGCGTGCTGGTACGTGGAGGCTCCACCGGAGGTGCGTCAAGTGCGGCTTGTGGCAAGGCAGTTGGCGGGCGGCAGGGACGCGGAAGGGGCCCGCGCGTGGGTGGCCGGCAACGACGAGCCGAACGGGGACCTGGTCGAGACGTCCCGGGGGAGCTGCGACCGGATCCTCTCGACCATTGGTATGGACATGTCTAATGGCTCGCAATAATCTGGCCTTGGTCTAGACCTGAAGTGGCGCTGTGCGTACGGCTCACCGGAACTCCCCCACGTTCTCCAGGAGCGGCAGCATGCGAAAAAGGATGTACGCGGCCCTGCTCGGCCTCACCACCGCCGGGGCCTTCGTGCTCTCCGCGGGCGGCGCGAGCAGCCATGGCTACACCGACCTCCCCATCAGCCGGCAGAAACTCTGCGCCAACGGCACCGTCACCGGATGCGGCGGCATCCAGTGGGAGCCGCAGAGCGTCGAGGGCCCCAAGGGCTTCCCGGCGGCGGGACCCGCGGACGGCACCATCTGTTCCGCCAATCACGCCGAGTTCGGCGCGCTCAACGGCGCGAAGGCGCCCGACGGCACCGCCTGGCCCACGACCAAGGTCACCGCGGGCGCGAGCCAGACCTTCCGCTGGCAGTTCACCGCGCGGCACTCCACCACGGACTTCCGCTACTACATCACTAAGAACGGCTGGGACGACAGCAAGCCGCTGACCAGGGCCGACCTGGACACCGCGCCGTTCCTGACCGTGCCCTTCAGCGGTCAGCCCCCGGCCACCCTCTCGCACACCGGCACCCTGCCCGCCGGCAAGACCGGCCACCACGTGATCCTCGCGGTGTGGACGATCGCCGACACGGGGAACGCGTTCTACGCCTGCTCGGACGTTCAGTTCTGAGCCTGACTTGAGGCTCCGGAGGCCTCCGCCCGGGTAGGTTCCGTGCACGCCGTTCCGACCAGGGCGGCGTGCACGGACCGTGGTGTCGGGGGATGGCCATGCAGGTGTTTTTCGTGATCGTGCCGGTGTTCATCGCGGCGGTGGCGCTCTTCATGGCGGTGACGCTGACGCGCCGTTCGATGCAGGTCAGAAGGGCCTGGGCGAGCGGCCTCACCGCGGAGGCCCGCTGCCTGCGCGCGTACACCACGACCAGCCGCGACAGCGACGGCCACCGGAGTACCACGCAGCACCACGTCTACGAGTTCACGCCCGACGGCGGACAGCCCGTCAGGTTCGAAGAGGCGTACGGGCCTGCGACCACCGTGCAGGGCGACGTCGTCACCGTGCACTACACCGCGGACCGCCCCGACCGGGCCACCGCACACGCCCCGACCCCGGTGCGCGCCACCCTGACCCTGCTGCTCCTGCTGGGTCTCCTCGGGTTCGTCGTCGCCTTCTGCGTCTTCTTCGTGGCTGTCGCCGCCCGCATGCCCTTCTGAACCCGGGGTGCGGGAATACCCCCACCGACCTCTCCACTTCTGACGAAGCGTCAATTATGGTGCGCGGTCATGGGTCCCATGAGCCGTACCGTCGCGGAACTCGTACACGAGAGATGGGGCGATCACCGCCCCGGGCTGTGGTGTGAGGACCAGGTCCTCACCCATCACGAGGTGGCCGCGGGCGCCGCCGCCCGGGCCGCCCTCCTCGCAGACCTGCTGCCCCGGGGGGCGGAGCCGCACGTCGGCGTACTCCTCGACAACACCCCCGAATTCCCCCTGTGGCTGAGCGCCGCCGCGCTTGCCGGGGCGGCCGTCGCCGGTATCAACCCGACCCGGCGCGGCCCCGAACTCGCCCGGGACATCCTGCACACCGAATGCGGGGTCCTCGTCACCGAGCGCGCCCACCTGCCGCTGCTCGACGGTCTCCAACTCCCCGGCGTACGCGTTCTGGTCACGGACACCGAGGCCTACGGCGCGCTCCTCGCGCCGTACGAGGGGGCCAGGCCCGACCCGGCGCGCGTGCGGCCCGACACCCGCATGCTGCTCTACTTCACCTCCGGTTCCACGGGCGCGCCCAAGGCGGCGATCTGCACACAGGGTCGGCTCGCGGCCGCCGGACAGTCCCTCGTCGACCACTTCGGCGTGCGCCGCGACGACGTCCACTACGTCTGCATGCCGCTCTTCCACGGCAACGCCGTGATCGCCGACTGGGCGCCGGCCGTCGCGGCGGGCGCGGGCGTGGCACTGCGGCGCCGGTTCTCGGCCTCCCGCTTCCTGAGCGACGTACGGGCGTACGGGGCCACGTACTTCACCTATGTCGGGCGGGCCGTGCAGTACATCCTGGCCACCGACGAGCACCCGGACGACCGGGACAACCCGCTGCGGACGGGCTTCGGTACGGAGGCCGGGGCCGTCGACGCGGCACGCTTCGCCGAGCGGTTCGGGGTGCGGCTCGTGGAGGGGTACGGGTCGTCCGAGGGCGGCGCCTCCGTCCAGCGCGTACCGGGCACGCCGCCCGGGGCGATCGGCCGCGCGTCGCCCGGCGACGACCTCGCCGTCGTCGACCCGGCGACCCGCGACGAGTGCCCCGCCGCCGAGTTCGACGCGGACGGCCGGCTCGTCAACGGGGCCGAGGCGATAGGGGAGTTGGTCAACCGCGGGCGCACCCCTTTCGAGGGCTACTGGCGCAACGAGGAGGCGTACGGGCAGCGCGTGCGGGACGGCTGGTACTGGACGGGCGACCTCTTCTACCGGGACGCCGAGGGCTTCCTCTACTTCGCCGGGCGCACGGACGACCGGCTGCGGGTCGACAGCGAGAACCTCGCGCCCGCGATGATCGAGAACATCCTGGCCCGCCACGAGCCGGTGGCCGCCGTCGCCGTCTACGGGGTGCCCGACCCGGTGGCCGGCGACCAGGTGATGGCGACACTCGCCCTGCGGGACGGGCCGGACGGCGCGCCCTTCGACCCGCTCGCGTTCGATGCGTTCCTGCTGGCGCAGGCCGACCTGGGGACGAAGATGGCGCCCCGCTTCGTCCGGGTGACCCCGAGGATGCCCGTCACAGCGACCAACAAGGTGCACCGGGTGGGCCTGCGCCGCGAGGGATACCGCTGCGAGGACCCGGTGTGGTGGCGCCCCCAGGGCGAGCCGTCGTACCGCCGCCTGACCAGGTCCGACATTGAGGAACTGGCCACCCAGTACGAGAAGCACGGCCGAACGGAACTGCTCGACCGGTGACGGCGCCGGTGCCGGTGCACCTGGGCGCTGGGTCACATGCGCTTAGCTCCGCGAGGCGCTGGATCACATGCAAAAGGCCCCCCGCTTCCACGGAGGGCCTTTCGCTGTCTGTGCGCCGCCAGGGACTCGAACCCCGGACCCGCTGATGCTGCGTCTCCCGGGGGACGACCCCCGGACCCCCAGCCGCCATCAGGGCACCGGCGAGTGTGCTTGCCGCATGCGAAAGGCCCCCCGCTTCCACGGAGGGCCTTTCACTGTCTGTGCGCCGCCAGGGACTCGAACCCCGGACCCGCTGATTAAGAGTCAGCTGCTCTAACCAACTGAGCTAGCGGCGCCTGCTGACAGGAAAATAATACCTGGTCCAGAGGGGTGCTCTGCACACCCCGGGGGCGGGGGCTAGATCGTCAGGGAGAGCAGTACCGGGGCCGCCCCGCGGTTGAGCGTGTCCGCCGCGTGGTGCAGGCGGTGGGCGTGCTCGACGGGGAGGGACAGGGCCAGGCAGCCCACCGAGGAGCCCGCCGTGATGGGGACGGCCGCGCACACCGTGCCCACCGCGTACTCCTGGAGGTCGAGGACCGGAACCGTCGCGGGGTGCGAGTCCAGCCTGGACAGCAGGACGCGCTCGTTCGTGATGGTGCGCGAGGTGAGGCGGGCCATCTTGTGGCGGGACAGGTGATCGCGCCGACCGTTGAGATCGAGCTGGCCGAGGAGGCTCTTGCCGATCGCGCTGGCGTGCGCGGAGGAGCGGAAGTCCACCCACTCGTTGACCGCGGGCGTAGTGACGCTCTGGGCGACCTGCGTGATGCGGATCTCACCGTCCACGTACCGGCTCAGATAGACCGCCGCGCCGACCGTCTCGCACAGCCGGTCGAGCGTGCGCTGGAGGCCCGCCGCGAGCGCGTCCTGGTGGCCCTGGGTCGAGCCGAGGCCGGCCAGCGTCTCGCCCGCGACGTACGCGCCGTCGGCGAGCTGCTCCACGTACCCCTCGCGCCGGAGCATGCGCAGCAGCGGGGCGAGCAGGGCCGGGCTCAGCCCCGTCTCGCGGCCGAGCTCGGTGTCGGTGACCCCGACGCCGCGGCGGGCGACGGTTTCGAGCACACGAAGGGCGTGCTGTACCGAGTCGCGCTGCGCGACCGGCTCGTGCTTCAGCGCCACGGCATCCCCCTGCAAGGACCGGTTCCGGACAGCTGGCCGTCGTCCACGATAACCGCCAAGAGGCTTTTGCGGGGCCCCTGTTGGGGACTTTGATGGCGCGCTCCGGGCCTGTCAGCAGGAGCGCGCCACCCTGGCATATGCCAAAGTCATGCCACAGGGGTGGGACCTCGGGACTTACCGCCGGTCACTGATCGCCGTCACAGGACGGCGCTCAGAAATTCCCGCGTCCGCTCGTGCGCCGGGTCGCTGAAGATCTTCTCCGGCGGACCCGACTCGATGACCCGGCCCGCGTCGAACATCAGGACCTGGTCCGAGATGTCCCGGGCGAAGTTCATCTCGTGGGTCACGCAGAGCATGGTGATGTCGGTGGTGTGCGCGATGTCGCGCAGCACGTCCAGGACACCGGCCACCAGCTCCGGGTCGAGCGCCGAGGTCACCTCGTCGAGGAGCAGCACCTGCGGGCGCATGGCGAGCGCCCGCGCGATGGCGACCCGCTGCTGCTGGCCGCCCGAGAGCTGCGTCGGGTACGCGTCGCAGCGGTCGCCGAGCCCGACCATCTCGAGCAGCTCGCGGGCCCGCTCCTCCGCCTCGTCCTTGGACAGACCGAGGACGGTGACCGGCGCCTCCGTGATGTTTCTGAGCACCTTCATGTTCGGGAAGAGGTTGAACTGCTGGAACACCATCCCGATGTTCTTGCGGACCTCACGGATGTGCTTCTCGCCGGCCGGGACCAGGCTGCCGTTCTTCTGCTCGTGCGTGAGGTAGTCCCCGTTGACCTTGATCGTGCCCTCGTCCGGCTTGATCAGGGTCATCAGGAGCCGCAGGATCGTCGTCTTGCCGGAGCCCGACGGGCCGATCAGCGTGACGTGCTTGCCGGAGGCGACGGAGAAGTCGAGCTCGTCGAGGACGGTGTTCCCGCCGAAGCGCTTGACGACCTTGTCGAAGCGGATCAGCTCGCTGCCGTCCACCTTGGGGTTGGGCTGGTCTTTGGTGAGGTTCGGGTCAGCGGACAAGACGTCGCTCCAGGGCTCGGAGGAGGAGGGAGGAGGGGTAGGCGATGACGATGAAGGCGATGCCGACGACCGTCAGGGCCTCCGTGTACTGGAAGGTCTGGGCCGCCTCCAGACGGGACCGCTGCAGCAGTTCGAGCACGCCGATCCCGGCGAGCAGCGGGGTGTCCTTCAGCATCGCGATCACGTAGTTGCCGAGCGCGGGGATCACGCGGCGGATCGCCTGCGGCAGGATCACCGCCGTCCACGTCCTGCGGTACGGCAGGCTCAGCGCGCGCGCCGCCTCCCACTGGCCGGTGGGCACGGCCTCGATGCCGGCGCGGTAGACCTGCGCGGTGTACGTCGAGTAGTGCAGGCCGATGGCGACGATGCCGGTGGTCAGGGCGGAGAACTGGATGCCCCACTCCGGCAGCACGAAGTACAGGAAGAAGAGCTGCACGAGCAGCGGGGTGTTGCGGATGAACTCGGTGACGACACCCACCGGCCAGCGCACGAAGCGCGTCGGGGCGCGGAAGGCGAGGGCCCAGACGAGGCCGACGCTGAAGGAGATCAGCGAGCCGAGGACCAGGATCTTCAGGGTCTCCACGACCCCGTCCCAGAAGTGCGGCATGAAGTCGGCGACGGCCGACCAGTCCCAGGAGCTCGATGCGGTGGTGATCACGCGCCGCCACCTCCCGCGCTGGTGGGAACGGCTGTCTCCGTCGTCCGGCGGATGTCGAGCTTGCGCATGATGCCGATTCCCGGGTCGGGTCGCCGGCCGATGCCGGCCTTGGTCTTGCGTTCGAGCGCGCGCATCCCGCGGGTGAGCAGGAAGGCGATCACGAAGTAGATGACGAGGGTGATCGCGTAGATCTCGGCGCTCGACTGGGTGGCGAGACGCACCAGGTACGCGGCGAACGACACGTCACCGATGCCGAGCAGCGACACCAGGGCGGTGCCCTTGAGCAGCTCGATCAGCAGGTTCGAGAACGGCGGGATCATCTCCGGCACGGCCTGCGGCAGCAGGATCAGCCGCATCCGCTGCCAGGGGGTGAAGCTCAGCGCGACCCCCGCCTCGCGCTGAGCGGGTGCCACGGCGTTCAGCGCGCCCCGCACCACCTCGGCGCCGTACGCGCCGTAGGACAGGCCGAGCGCCAGGACCGCGGCCCACATCGGGACCAGGGACCAGCCGGCGATCTGCGGCAGGACGAAGAAGATCCAGAACATCAGGACGAGCGCCGAGGTCCCGCGGAACACCTCGACGTAGAAGCCGGCGACGAAGCGCACGCTCTTCAGCCGGTGGGTGCGGGCGACGCCCGCGACGAAGGCGACGACGGTCGCGAGGGCCGCGCTGTACACGGTCAGCTGGAGGGTGATCCAGATGCCGGGAAGGACCCAGTGTTGCCACAGTCCCGCTGTCATTTGCACAGCTCCTCTGCGGTCAGTTTCGTCATCTCGGCCTGCGTGAAGCCGAACGGCCGCAGGATGCGGAAGAGTTCACCGTTCGCCTTCATCTTGTGGATCTCCTTGTTGAAGGAGTCGCGCAGCGCGGTGTCGTTCGAGCGGAACGTGAATCCGCCGCCGTCGACGTGCTTCTTGCCTCCGACCAGAGGGGCGAACGGCTCGGTGTGCTCGGCCTTGCGGCTCTTCTTCGTCACCTCACGGGTGGTGAGGGCGGTGCCGGCGAACACGTCGATGCGGCCCGCCTCCACGGCGTTCAGGCCCGCGACCTGGTCCTGGAGGATGACGATCTCGGACTCCTTGTAGCCCGCCTCGACCGCGTACCCGATCTCCGCGTAGCCGGTGCCCGTGCCGATCCGGGCCTTCGCCTTCACGCAGTCCGCGTAGTCGTGCAGGTTCTTCGGATTGCCCTTGCGGACGATGAAGGAGTCGAGCATCTGGTACTCGGGGTCGGCGAAGATGACCTGCTGACAGCGCTCCTTGTTGATGTACATCCCGGCCGACACCACGTCGAACTGCTGGGTCTGCAGGCCGGGGATCAGGGAGCTGAAGTCGGTGGCGACGGGCTGGACATGGCCGACACCGAGCCGTTTGAAGATGACCTTGGCGAGTTCCACGGCCTCACCGGTGAACGCGCCGTTGTCGTCGATGTAGCCGTACGGCACCTCGCCCGCGATGCCGAGGCGCACCGTGCCCGCGCCCTGGAGCCGGGCGAGGGTGTCGCCGTTCGGTACGCGGCTGCACCCGGCGGCGCCGAGAGCGCCCGCCGCGCCGAGAGCGGTGGCGCCGAAGAGCAGAGAGCGTCGGCGTATGCCCCTTCTGTCGCTTGCCTGGCTTCGTGTTCCTTCTGTGACATTCCCTTTAGGTGGAGCCATGGGCGCGCGGCTACCCGGCTCGACACAACCTATGCCCGTCAGTTCAAGCCCCTGTTGCGGGCGGGGCGCCCTTGACCCGAGGGGGAGCAAGGGGTCGAACATGGAGGGCATGGCCGACCGATACATCGAAGTCTCCCTCGCCAAGCGGGGAGTTCAGTGCACGGCAAAGCTGCTCGACGACCGCGCTCCGCTGACCTGTGCGGCGGTGTGGGAGGCGCTTCCGCTGGGCTCGGACGTCTACCACGCGAAGTACGCGCGCAACGAGATCTACGCCCTCTTCCAGGCGTTCGCGGACCGTGAACCGCCCCTGGAGAACCCGACGATCACCCCCATCCCCGGCGACCTCTGCTACTTCTCCTTCAACGGGACACAGCTCGGCACGCCGTCCTACGGCTACGAGGAAGGGGCCGACCTGCGGGCCGGGGCCACCGTGGTCGACCTGGCGCTCTTCTACGAGCGCAACAACCTGCTGCTCAACGGCGACGTGGGCTGGGTCCCCGGCATCGTCTGGGGCCAGGTCGTGGAAGGCCTCGACCGGATGGCCGAGGCCTGCCAGGACCTGTGGCGCGCGGGCGCGCTGGGGGAAACGCTCAATTTCAGGCGAGCTTAGGCGCGACGGCAATGCCCGGGTTCAGGCGAGCGCAGGCCCCGGGGATGCCCGGGTTCAGCCGAGCGTAGGCCCGGGAATTCCCGCGATCCCCGCCTCGTACAGGGTGTGCGCGGCGCGCAGGACCAGCGCGTCCGCGTGCCGCGCACCCACGATCTGCAGGCCGATCGGCAGCCCGTCCGCGTCCGTGCCCACGGGCACGGTGGCCGCCGGCTGCTGCGTCATGTTGAACGGGTACGTGAACGGGGTCCAGCCCGTCCAGCGCCGGAGCCCCGACCCCGCCGGCACCTCGGCCCCCGCCTCGAACGCGGTCAGCGGCAGCGTCGGCGTCACCAGCAGGTCGTACGCCGTGTGGAACCGGCCCATCCGCCGCCCGAGCTCCGCCCGCACGTCGACCGCCGCGAGATAGGCGAGCGCGCTGTACCCGGACCCCTGCGCGCAGATCTCGCGCAGCCCCGGATCGAGCAGGGCGCGCTGCGCGGGCGAGAGATGCTGCGTCACCCGCGCCGCCCCGCTGAACCACAGCGTGTGGAACGCCTCCACCGGATCCGTGACGTCCGGATCGGCCTCCTCGACGTACGCCCCGAGCCCCGCAAGGCCCTCCACCGCCCTGCGGACCGCCGCCGCGACCGCCGGCCGCACCGCGACCTGCCCGCCGAACGACGGCGAGAAGGCGACCCGAAGGCCCCGCACGCCGCCCCGAAGGCCGTCCCGGAAACTGCCCTCGACCGGCCCGAGCTGCGACCAGTCACGCCAGTCCGCCCCGGTGATCACGTCCATCATCAGCGCCGCGTCGGCCGCGTTCCGCGTCATCGGCCCCACGTGCGAGAGCGTCCCGAACGCCGACGCCGGAAAGAGCGGCACCCGCCCGTACGTCGGCTTGAGCCCGAAGATCCCGCAGAAGGACGCCGGGATCCGCACCGAGCCGCCGCCGTCCGTGCCGAGCGATAGAGGCCCCGCACCGAGCGCCACCGCCGCCGCGCTGCCGCCGCTCGACCCGCCCGAGGTGCGCGAGACGTCGTACGGATTGCGGGTCACGCCCGACAGCGGCGAGTCCGTGACGCCCTTCCAGCCGAACTCCGGTGTCGTCGTACGGCCCACGAACACCGCGCCGTGCTCGCGCAGGCGCGCCACGGACGGCGCGTCCTCGTCCCACGCGCCCTCGGCCCGCACCGTGCGCGAGCCGCGCAGCGTCGGCCCCCCGCGCAGCAGCAGGATGTCCTTCACCGACACCGGGACCCCGTCCACCAGGCCCTGCGGCTCACCTCTGCGCCAGCGCCCCGCGCTCGCCTCCGCCTGCCCGAGGGCGGACGCGGCGTCGGTGGCCAGCCGCACGAACGCGTTGACCGCGGGGTCCACCTCCTCGATGCGGCGCAGGACGGCCCGCGTGGCGTCGACCGGGCTGAACTCGCCCTTGCGATAGCCGTCGACGAGCGCTTCCGCGGTCAGCTCGGTGAGGTCGGTCATCCGCTCTCCTCAGGTCGATCCGGGACGTGATCGTGCAGATGGGTCAGTGTCCGGGGACATACCCACGTTTCTTGTCGACCACGTTCGGAAGCGGCTCACCGGACTCCCATTTCTCGAAGAACTCCACGAACTGGCGCGACAGTTCGTCCCGCCAGCCGACGATGTCGCCACTCATGTGGGGGGACACGATCAGCCCAGGCGCGTCCCACAGGGCACTCTCGGCGGGCAGCGGCTCGTGCTCGAAGACGTCCAGTGCCGCCCCCGCGATCCACCGCTTGGCCAGCGCCTCGGCGAGATCGTCCTCGACGACGAGCTGTCCCCGGCCCACGTTGATGAAGCGGGCGGACGGCTGCATCATCCCGAAGAGCCGCGCGTCGAACATGCCCCGCGTGTCGTCGGTCAGCGGCGCCGCGCACACCACCCAGTCCGCGCGGGCCATCAGCCGGCCGAGGTCCGCGGGTCCGTGGACACCGGCCCGCGCGGTGCGGCCGACAAGGGCCGTCGTGATCCCGAGCGCCTTCAGCGTCGCCGCGATCGCCCGCCCGATCGGCCCCGAACCCACCACACAGGCCCGGGTGCCCGCCACACGCTGCGTCTCCCGGTGGCGCCACACCCGCTCGCTCTGCAGTGCGAGCGTGCGCGGCAGGTCCTTGGCCATGGCCAGGACGAGCGCGCCGACGTATTCGGCGATCGGCTGGTCGAAGACGCCCCGCGCGTTCGTCACGACCGTGTCCGACGCGGCGAGTTCCGGGCACATCAGCCGGTCGACGCCCGCGCTCGCGGTGTGCACCCAGCGCGGCCGGGGTCCCTCGCCCGGCCACGCGAGGCGCACCGCGTCGGACAGGAAGTCCCAGACGAGGAGCACGTCGGCGGAGGGGAGCAGTCCGGCGAGCGTCGACTCGTCGGCGTGCACGACGCGCGCCCGTCCGGTGAGTCTGCCGAGGCGCGGCGGGGGGTCGTCGTCGAGTACCAGCAGGGTCACTTCGGGCACGTTCGCTCCGGTCGTCGGGCCGGGTGCAGGGCCGGGAGGGCGGGACTTCGGCTGGTCACGGGGCCGGTCATCGGCAGAAACCGGTTCGCAACAAGTGTCCGCTTCAGTAGTCGGAAAAAGTGCGGATTGACCACGCTGGCACCCGAACCTACCTTCGTCAACAGAGGCACGTTTTCGTCGCCCGCAGAGGCACGTTTCCGTCGCCCGCCCCTGTCCCGACGTCCCGGCCGCCGGCCGGCTCTCCGCTGCATCGTCTCGTACGTCCTCAGAGACTTGGGGCCTGCCCATGGACGTCTCCTTCCTTGGCGGACCGCACCCTCAACGCGGTGTCGGTGTCGTCGCACCCTTCGACTTCGCCCTCGACCGCGAGCTGTGGCGCTGGGTCCCCGACGAGGTGTCGCTGCACCTCACCCGTACTCCGTACGTGCCCGTCGAGGTCAGCCTCGACCTGGCCCGTCTGGTGAGTGAGCACGAGACCCTGGGGGAGGCGGTACGCGCGCTCGGCGCCGCCGAACCCGAGGTCATCGCGTACGCCTGCACCTCGGGCAGCTTCGTCGGCGGCATCGCCGGTGAACGCGCCATGTGCGAGGCCATGTTCCGTTCCGGCGAGCGCCCCTCCGTCACCACGTCGGGCGCGCTCCTGGAAGCCCTCGAAGAGCTGGGCGCCCGCCGGATCGCCCTGGTCACCCCGTACACGCGGTCGGTGACCGAGTCCCTCGAGGAGTATCTGGCCGAGGCGGGCATCACCGTCACGGGCCGGGCCTTCCTCGGACTGACCCGGCACATCTGGAAGGTCCCGTACCGGGACGTGGCAGACATGGCCAGGGACGCAGCGCGCCGGCACGCCGACGCGCTGTTCATCAGCTGCACCAACCTGCCGACGTACGACGTCATCCCGCAGCTGGAGGCCGAGCTGCGGATGCCGGTGATCTCGGCCAATCAGGTCACCGTGTGGGCGGCGCTGCGCAGGGTGGGTACCCGTGCCGTGGGGCCCTATCAGGCGCTGCTCGACGAATCGGCCCGGCACTGGCCGGCCCGTGAGCTGCCGGGGCCGCCGCAGGAACCGGTCGGTGAACTGCCGGAAGAACAGGAAGGGTGGGCATGACCGCAGTCGGATTTCTCTACCCGGGACACTCGGCCGAGGACGACTATCCACGTATCGAAATGCTGATCGACAGCGACGTCAGGCTGCCGCTCGTCCACACCGACATCGGTGAGGACGCGCACCGCGTGGACGCGCTGATCGAGATGGGCTCCCCGGAGCGGCTCGCCGCCGGGGTCGAGGAGCTGCGGCTCTCCGGCGCCGAGGCGGTCGTCTGGGCGTGCACCAGCGGCAGCTTCGTCCGGGGCTGGGAGGGCGCGCACGAACAGGTGCGGGAGCTGGCCAGGGCCGCGGGCCTGCCGGCCTCCAGCACGTCGTTCGCCTTCGCCCACGCCGTACGGGAGGTCGGAGCGAGTGGGGTCGCGATCGCGGCGACGTACCCGGAGGACGTCGCGGCCCACTTCTGCGCGTTCCTGAAGGCCGCGGGCGTCGAGGTCGTCTCGGTGCGCGGCAGCGGCATCATCACGGCGGCCGAGGTCGGTACGTGGGGGTGGCCCGAGGTGCGGGCGCTGGCCGAGGCGGGTGACCACCCGGACGCGCAGGCGGTACTCCTCCCGGACACGGCCCTGCACACGGCGGCCTACGTCCGTGACCTGGAGGAGGAACTCGGCAAGCCGGTCCTGACGGCCAACCAGGTCACCGTGTGGGAGGCGCTGCGGCTCGCGGGGCGGCGGGTGAACGCGCCGGCCCTCGGCGCGCTCTTCACGAAGGAGCCGATCGTGCAGGTGCGATGAGTGCAGGTGCGATGAGTGACGGTGCGACGGGTCCCTCCGGCGGGGGAGTAAAGCGGGGGAATAAAGCGGAGCCATCCTCCGTTAAGTCTCGACGCACACAGCACCGTACTTACAGGAGGACTCCGTGGCCGGTAACGACGAGATCCGGGCAGCCGCCCAGGGCACCGCCCCCGTGCCCCTCTCGGTCCTCGACCTGGTGACCGTGGGCGCCGGCCGGACCGCCACCGACGCCCTCCGCACCAGCGTGGAGATCGCCAAGCTCGCCGAGAATCGCGGCTTCCACCGCTACTGGGTCGCCGAACACCACTCCATGCCCGGCGTGGCCTCCTCGTCCCCGGCCGTGATCCTCGCCCATCTCGCCGCCCACACCGAGCGCATCCGCCTCGGCTCGGGCGGCGTCATGCTGCCCAACCACGCGCCCCTCGTCATCGCCGAACAGTTCGGCACCCTGGAGGCCATGGCCCCGGGCCGTATCGACCTCGGCCTCGGCCGCGCCCCCGGCACCGACGGCGCCACCGCCGCCGCCCTGCGCCGGACGGACCGGCTCAACGAAGGCGCCGACGACTTCCCCCAGCAGCTCGCCGAGCTGACCCGCTTCCTCGACGACGACTTCCCCGACGGCCACCCCTACGCCCGTATCCACGCGGTCCCGGGCCCGATCCAGTCGACGTCCCCCGGCGGCGTGCAGTCCCCGCACCGCCCGCCGGTCTGGCTCCTCGGCTCCTCCGGCTTCAGCGCCCGCCTCGCCGGCGTCCTCGGGCTCCCCTTCGCGTTCGCGCACCACTTCTCCGCGCAGAACACCGTCCCGGCCCTCGACCTCTACCGCGAGTCCTTCAAGCCGTCCGCGGTCCTCGACGCGCCCTATGCCCTCATCGGCGTCTCCGCGCTCGCCGCCGACGAAGAGAAGGAGGCCCGCCGCCAGGTGCTCGCCGCCGCCCTCAACATGGTCCGCCTGCGCTCCGGCCGCCCCGGCCTGGTCCCGACCCCCGAGGAGGCGGAGGCGTACGCGTTCAGCCCGATGGAGCGGGAGTTCGTCGACAACTGGAACTCCAACGTCATCCACGGCACCCCGGACGAGGTCCGCTCCGGACTCGACGACCTCCAGAAGCGCACCGGCGCCGACGAGCTGATGCTCACCGCCAACGCCCACACGGCCGAGATCCGCCTGCGCAGTTACGAACTCGTCGCCGACGCGTACGGGCTTCCTTCCTGAGCCGTCGGGAAGCAGCCGTCAGGCAGCCATCGGCAAGCCGTCAGGAAGTCGTCAGCAGCGCGGAGATACGATCCGGCGCCACCGGCCGCGAGTACAGCCAGCCCTGGCCCGTGTCGCAGCCGATCTGGCGCAGCCGCGCCGCCTGCGCCGCCGTCTCCACGCACTCGGCGGTCACTGTGAGCCCGAGCCGGTGTGCGAGCTGCACCATCGCCTCGACGATCACGGCGTCCGCGGGCGTCGCGTGCTCGCCCCCGTCGTCGTACTGGAAGCCGCGCACGAACGAGCCGTCCAGCTTCAGGACCGACACCGGGAGCCGGCTCAGGTAGGCGAGGTTCGAGTAGCCGGTGCCGAAGTCGTCGATGGCGATGTGCACGCCCATGTCGCTCAGCGACTGCAGGGCCTGGAGAGGGCGGCCCGCCGAGCCCATCACCGCCGACTCGGTCAGCTCCAACTGGAGGAGTTCCGGCGGGAGTCCGGTCTCCGCGAGGACCTCGGCGACATCCGCCACCAGGTCCGAGTCCCACACCTGGCGCACCGCCACGTTCACGCTCACGTAGACCGGCGGCGCCTCCGGGTGCTGCAGCTGCCAGGCCCTCGCCTGCCGGCACGCCGTGCGCAGGATCCACCGGCCCAGCTGCACGATCGAGCCGTCCTCCTCCGCCAGTCCGATGAACCGATTCGGCGACAGCATGCCGAACTGCGGGTGGTCCCAGCGCACCAGCGCCTCGACGCCGCGCAGCACCCCGTCGCCCAGATTCACCAGCGGCTGGTACTCCAGGACGAACTCGCCCCGCTCCACCGCCGGACGCAGGCCGGACGACAGGGCCTGCCGGGTCATCCGGTGCGCGTTGCGCTCCGGGTCGAAGAGCGTCCAGCGCGCCTTGCCGTCGGCCTTCGCCCAGTACAGCGTGGTGTCCGCGGCCTGCATCAGACCCGTCGCCGTCGTGCCCTCCATGTGCCGCTCCACGACCCCGATGGACGCCGACACGGCGAGCCGCTGCCCCGACAGGTCGAACGGTTCCTGGAGCGTGCGCAGCACCGAGTCGGCGAGGCCCGCGAGCTGTTCCGTACCCGCCGAGTCCTCCACGAGCAGCGCGAACTCGTCGCCGCCGAGCCGGGCGACCAGCGGGGCCACCGCGCCCCTGTCGTAGCCGATCCGGTCCGCGCAGCGCGTGAGGCGCTCGGCGACGGCGGCGAGCAGCCGGTCCCCGACGCCGTGCCCGAGCGTGTCGTTGACCGCCTTGAACCCGTCCAGGTCGAGATAGCAGAGGCCGATCCGGCCGGTGCCCGCCCCGTCGTACGCGCCCGCTTCAAGGGCGGCGGAGAGCCGCTCGAAGAACAGCGTGCGGTTCGGCAGCCGGGTCACCGGGTCGTGCATCTGCAAGTGGCGCAGCCGCGCCTGGAGTTCACGGCGGGCGCTGATGTCGGTGAGGGAGAGCAGCACCGTACGGCCGCCGGGCACGGGCGAGACGGTGACCTGGATCCACAGCGAGTGCCCGTCGGGGTGCTTGATCCGGCGGGTGCACGTCAGCCGGGCCTGCCGGCCGCGCAGCACCTCGCGGTAGCTGTGCCAGGTGCGGGAGTCGGAGGCCAGGTCCACCAGCTCGGCCGCGGTGCGCCCTTCGAGCGCGGCGGGTTCGTCGGCGCCGAGCATCGCGCTGAGCGCCGCGTTGGCGGTGACGACCTGGCCCCGGCGGTCCACGACGGCGAGGGCGAGGGGCGCGGCGAGGAAGGCCGAGAGGTAGGGAGCGGGTGGGGCGGCCGGCGGGGGAGGGGGCTCGACACCGAGCACGTCGTGGGGGCGGGTGTCGTGGGGGTGAGGATCGTGGGGGTGGGCGTCCTGGGGGCGGGCGTCCTGAGGGCGAGCCTCGTGGGGGCGGGCGTCCTGGGGCAGGGCTTCGTGGGGTCGGGCATCTTGGCCGGTGCGCGCGCTGTCGGGGGTGGGTGCGTGCGGGGGCGCCGCCACCGCTGCGGAACTCACCGCTGCGGAACTCACCGCTCCGGAACTCTCCGTGACCGCACGGCAGGTGGATTCGGGTGCCGCGCCGGCCGCTGTCGTCGGCCCTTCGGACATTCCGCTCACCGCTCGCTCCCGCAGGTGCAGTCGTTCCGGGGGTCCGGGAGGGTTGCTCCCGGGTCATCACAGTCTGGGTGGCGAACGGCTTTCGCAGCCGGGCCCGCGCAGGAAAGTGTGCCGATCATAGAGCCAGCCCCGAGGCGCGATCCAGCCTTGGCCGCCCGATCCGCCGGTTCGGCGGCACCCAGGGCCATCCGGCAGATCGTTTCTGCTCATGCCTTGCACCGCTTGTGGTGCGCCGCGATCGCAAGTGACGTTCTGTGACCGACCGGGGTGTCGCCGCCTCACTCGCCCGGGTCAGATAAACAGGGCGTAGTACCGCAAATCCCCACACTCTGGGTTGGGTGTCCCGCGTTACCCATCCCGGAGGTCGACTTGCCGCGTCCGCTGCCACTCGGGGGAGTGGAGAGAGACCGCCTGCGTTCCGCCGGCGCGGCCCTCACCGCACTCGCCGCTCTGGCCGCCACATCCCTGGTCGCGGGCCCCGCGGTCGCCGCCCCCTATGCGGGCCCCTGCGCGCTGGAGCGCACGTCCGCCCACCACTCGGAGGGTCTCGACACCTGGAACGGCGCGTATTCGCGTCCGCTCAGGACCCTCAACGCGGTGATGGTCTTCCTCTCCTTCCCGGACTCCCGGCCGATCACCACCCCCGACGAACTCACCGCGGACTACTTCCCCGCCACCACCCAGTTCTACGACCGGGCCTCCTACGGGAAGTTCCACCTGGTCCCGCACCCGCAGCGCCGCTGGCTCCGCATGCCGCACGCCTCGACCTCGTACGCCATACAGCGTGACTGGGACACCGAGCACCGCAGCGCCTATCTGCGCGACGCCCTCGCCACGGCCGACCCGCACATCGACTTCCGCAAGTACGACATCGTGTACTTCGTCGCCGACCCCGACGCCCCCGGCGTCGACTCGGACGCGACGAAGGTGGTCAACTTCGACCAGCCGATGCAGGCCGACGGCACGGACATCCGGCGCGTCGTCACCGTCTTCGAGCGGCACCCGCCCGACCGCAACGTCCTGGCCCACGAGACGGGCCACGTCTTCGACCTGCCGGACCTGTACCACCGGCCCGCCGACGGCAAGGGTGACTGGGACACCTACGTCGGCGACTGGGACGTCATGGGCAGCCAGTTCGGGCTCGCGCCGGACTTCTTCGGCTGGCACAAGTGGAAGCTGGGGTGGCTGGGCCGGCGGCAGGTCAGATGCGTGACGGGTATCGGCAGCCGGCGGCTGACGCTGGAACCCCTGAGCACCGCGCCCGCGCGAGCCGGCGCGACGCCGGGTGCGCCCCGGGCGGCCTTCGGTACGGGGGACGGCGCGAAGCTCGCCGTCGTCCGCACCGGGCGTGACAGCGCGATCGCCCTGGAGGCCCGCGGCGCCGACGGCAACGACGCGGCGACGTGCTCCGAGGGGGTGCTCGTCTACCGGGTCCGCAGCGATTCCGCCTCCGGCGACGGCCCGGTCCAGGTGCTCGACGCGCACCCCCATACGGAGGCGTGCGCGGGCGACTCGGTCTACGCACCGCTCGCGGACGCGCCGGTACGGGTGGGCGAGACGTTCACGGTGCCCGGCGAGAACGTCCGCGTCGAGGTCGAGGGCCGCACGAAATCGGGCTCCTGGACGATCAAAGTCGTCACGGGCTGACCCCGACGGGAACGCAAGAAGCCGCCCGCTCGCGCGCAGGGCCTTGAGCGGGGCGCCGGGGGAGTGCGTCTGCCGCATGCGAAAGGCCCCCCGCTTCCACGGAGGGCCTTCCACTGTCTGTGCGCCGCCAGGGACTCGAACCCCGGACCCGCTGATGCTGCGTCTCCCGGGGGACGACCCCCGGACCCCCGGCCGCCATCGGGGTGCCGGCGAGTGTGCTTGCCGCATGCGAAAGGCCCCCCGCTTCCACGGAGGGCCTTTCACTGTCTGTGCGCCGCCAGGGACTCGAACCCCGGACCCGCTGATTAAGAGTCAGCTGCTCTAACCAACTGAGCTAGCGGCGCCTGCTGACGTCGTAGACCTTAGCATCCTGATCGGCGCCAGGAAAAATCGATATCCGCACCGAGGGTTTGGCGCTCGCGCGGGCCGCGCGGACGCAGGCCCAGAGCATGACCTCGGGCCCCGGCAGCCACGGGTGGCGGGTGTCGGGGGCGACCACCCAGCGTGAGTCGGTGCGCGGTCCGGCGGGCTCGTCGGTGCCGCCGGCCGGGGGCGGGACGGTCACCGCGTCACCGGTGCCGTGACACAGCAGGGGCGGCACGGCGGGGCCCCACTCCTCCCACTCCAGGAGCGACGGCAGCCGGTGGGCGGTGCCGGGGGCCGTGAACAGGAGCATGCGGCCGCGGTGCGCGGCGACCGGGCCCGAGCCGGGCCCGTCCTCCCAGAGGCTGTCTAACATCCGGCGTCCGAACATCGACGGGACGTTCACCACGTCGAAGGTGGTGCCGCACGGCAGCACCACCGGGGCGCCGGGCCGTGACTCCCAGAGCGCGAGGGTGCTGCGCGGGTACGGGCCCGCCGACGCCAGCCACGCGGCGCCCTCCCGGGTGGCGCCCGCGATGTCGAATCGGTCGTACCGGCTCAGCTGTCCGGTGCCGCTGTGGGGGTGTGTGCCGCTCATGGCACCTACATCTACCCGGGGTGAGCGTCCGGCTTCTCAGGGTTGCCAGAAATCGGGACAGGGAGGGGCGGGGTGGAGTATCTTGCCCGGCTGGCATATGCCGTTTGCCCATTCGATCTTTACGGGCGGTTCTCCGCCGGACCGCGCATCAGGTCGCGGCCGAACTCGACCATCTTCTTCGCGTAGTCCTCGGTCCACTGCGCCTGCTCGGCGATCGCCGCGGCCGTCAGGCGGTCGAAGCGGCGCGGGTCGGCGAGCTGGGCCGCCGCGATGGCCTGGAACTCCATGGACCGGTCGGTCGCGGCACGGAACGCGTGGGTCAGCTCCGTGGCGCGGCTGAGCAGCTCGCGCGGGTCCTCGATCGACTCCAGATCGAAGAAGTGCTCGGGGTCGGCGGCGGCCTCCGCCGGCTCGAAGAGCAGCGGGGCCGGGCGCATCCGCCTCTCGGTGGGGGCCCGCTCGGGCTCCGCCATGATGTGTCCTCCTCGTACGGTGTGCAGCCCGGCGTCGCCGCCGGGACCACCTTCCATTCTCCCCGGGCCCGCAAGACCGCCCTCCCCCCTGAGGTCGCCGGACCCGCAAGGGTGCCCCCGATATTCAAGGCGTCCAGGTCACCCGGTGTTCCGCGAGGCGGGCCAGGACCGCGTGATTCGCCTCCCAGCCGTCCGGGGCTGTAGCCCTTGGCCGCCTCCGGCGGCGTGCCGGACTCCGTCCGGCGGATCGGGCGGCGCTGCTGATCGTCCGCCGGACCCGCAAGGGTGTCCCCGATATTCAAGGCGTCCAGGTCACCCGGTGTTCCGCGAGGCGGGCCAGGACCGCGTGATTCGCCTCCCAGCCGTCCGGGAACTTCACCGTCACGCCGAGCTGGACCGGTTCCGTGGAGGGGTGGTCGTCCAGGAGGTCGCTCACGCCCGCGCGGCAGACCACGATGCATGCGTGCCGGTGGCGGGACGCCAGGACGCACAGGCGGCCCGTCTCCAGGTGGAACGCCGTCGCGTCGGGGCGGCCCGACAGCGGGTGCAGGACGACCGTGACGTCGAACTCGCGGCCCTGCAGCCGGTTCGCCGTGTCCACGGTGACGTCCGTGACCCCGAGGTCCGCGAGCGCCGCGCGCACCGCCGCGGCCTGGTCGCGATGCGCCGTGCCGACCGCGATCCGGTCCGGTGTGAGGGGCGTGGGCTCCGGGCCGCGCTCCGAGACCGTGACACCGTCGCGGTCGAGCAGCCGCCGCACCACCAGGGCCAGCGCCCGTACGGCCTCCGGGTCCGTGCGGGGCGTGTGTCCGGCCGGGAGTTCCAGCAGGCCCCAGCCCGCGTCCGCCGCCTCGTCGATCACCCGGTCCGGGCCCGAGCCGTCGGACGCGGCCTTGAAGGAGAGCCGCCGGTCGCCGTGGTCCGTGCCGCTGCGGAACGGCGTGTACGGATAGAACGCGCCGGACACCAGGGGCGCGGCGGAGGCCGGGAGGCGCCAGGACACCGGGAGCCGGTGCTGCGGCAGCTCGGGGTTGTGCGCGAGCAGCGTCGTCACCGCGGACGCCGACGGGTCGTACGACAGGCCCGCCCACTGCTCGGCCCCGACGATCGCGAACGGGTCCAGCTGGCCCGGGTCGCCCACGAACAGGGCTCGCTCGAACAGGCCCGCCACGGCGAGCAGCGCGTCCGAGCGCATCTGGTACGCCTCGTCGACGATGGCGTGCTGCCAGGGGTCGACGTCCTTGACGTGCGCCCACTTCGCGGCGGTCGAGATGACGACCGGGAGCGGGGCGAGGTCGCCGGCCTTGGTCGACTTGCGCACGTTTGCCAGGTCGTCGAGCGCCTTGTCGTACGGGTCGGCGTCGCTGCTGTGCAGACGACCGACCGGCAGTTCGGGGTTCTTCTCGGCGAGCCGCAGGACGAGGTCGTCGACCTGCGCGTTCGTCTGCGCGATGACCATCAACGGGCGGCCCGCGTCCGCCAGTTCGAGCGCGGCGCGCACGACGAGCGTCGACTTCCCGGCGCCGGGCGGCGAGTCGACCACGGTGCCGCGCGCGCTGCCGCGCAGGGTGTCGCGGAGGATGGCGTCGGTGGCGGTGGCTGCCGCCACGGAGGGGGGTTCGCCGTCCGTCGCGCTGAGTCTGCGGGCCGTCGCCGGCTGGTCGCGCCCACGCGGCGGAGCCGCAGATGTCACAGCCCCGCGCTCCTGGAGGGGCGCGTTCTGAACGTCCGTCACAGTAGATCCTCCGAGGTCATGGCATCCGGCGCCTCCGGTACCGGAGCCCCCGCCTCGTCCGTCCGTGGTGGCCCCCCGTGCGTCCACGGCGTCTCCTCCGGGTCCGGGAGTTTCGGGCCGCCCCGCTGCTCGTGCTCGAAGAGCGTGAAACAGACCGTGTCGCCCTTCTCCGGGACGGAACCCGGCTCCGGTTCCTTGCCCCGGCCCATCTTGTCCAGGACGCGCAGGACGACCCCGCCCTCTTCGTCGTAGGACACGAACTCCGCGGCCTGCGGCTTGCCGTCGAGCGAGCGGTACACCATCGTGCGCTCGCCGAGATGCGGGGCGTCGTCGGTGCGGACGGTGATCAGGGGGCGCGGCCGGTTCTTCTCGTTGTACGCCGGCACCGACTCGGTCACCTCGCCCGCGAACGCCTCACCGGTCAGCCGGCGCCCGGCCATGACC
Organism: Streptomyces antnestii; assembly: GCF_004005495.1. GTDB lineage: Bacteria > Actinomycetota > Actinomycetes > Streptomycetales > Streptomycetaceae > Streptomyces > Streptomyces antnestii. The sequence goes on along the minus strand of NZ_RZYA01000006.1, from coordinate 155,268 downwards.
AGTGGGTCGTCCAGCGCCTCCTGCGCGTCCAGCCTGGCCTGTTCGCGCTCGCGCGTCGCCAGCTTGTTGGCCGCCGTCACCGCGTCGTCGCGGCGCGGCTGCGGGGGCTCGCCCGCGGCGACGCGGTCCCGGTGACCGGTGAACGACCAGCGGTCGCGCGTCCAGCGCTCCGTGGCGCGCGGCCCCTCGGGGAGCGTGCACAGGGCGTCGAGGCCGCGCCACACCGCGTCCCAGGTGGGCCGGGTCCGGCTCTCGACGAGCGCGTGGACCGCGCGCTCGGCCGCCGCGAGCTCACCCATCCTGATGTCCGCCTCGACGGCGTCCTCGGCGGCGGAGACCGCGGCGCGCGCCTTGTCGTAGCGCTCGATCGCGGGCGCGAGCAGCTGGTTGTCGAAGGCGGGGTCGGTGGCCGGTCCTGCGGGCGGGCAGACGAGCTGGCCGGCCGCGTCCCGCGACAGCTCGGCACGGAGCGCGGCCTCGGCGCCCGACGTGCCGTCCGGGGCCTCGATCCAGGCGAGCAGCGCGCCCAGGTGCTGGTCCTCCAGGGTGGACTGGCCCGTCGCCCAGTGCCGGGACAGCAGGTCCGTCATGGCGAGCAGGAGCGCCGAGCCGGGCACCCTGGCCCGCTCCCCGAAGTGCGTCAGCCAGCGGCCGAGGAGCGGGACGTGCGGCGGCGCGGGATAGGGCGCCTCCGGGTCCTGCTCGGCGGTACGGCGGAAGCGCATCGAGCGCCCGAGGAGCCGGACGAACTCGATGCCGGAACGGCTCGGCACGATCAGCTGCGGCGCGTCCGCGCACAGCTCGACCTCGACCTTGACCCGCTTGCCGGTCCCGGGATCCGTCTCGGCGCGCTCGGCGGTCTCCACCTCGGACGCGAACCCGTCCACGTACGGCAGGACGACCCCGGCGAGCTCGGCGAGGAACGCGAAGCGGAGGTCGCGGTCGCGGGGCTGGGGCACGACCAGGAGCCGGGGCGAGGTCCGCTCCGTGCCGACGAGCGCGCCGAGCGGGGCACCCGCCTCACCCGCGGTGATGAGCGGGACGAGGACGAGGGGGCGCTGCGACAGATGACGGTGCCGGACCGTCGCGACGGCTTGCGCCCGCCCGCTCTGTACGGCTTCGAGGCGGGCCAGATCGGTGATCAGCGACATGCCGGCGCCTCCTCTGCCGACGCCACGTGCCCGAGGCCCGGACCCGGCAACCCCAGTGCCTCCGCCCGTAGTTGAGCCGCTCTGCGCAGGGCGATGACCGCCGGGTCGTGCGGGTCCCCGGCGTGGCCGTGGGCCGCCGCCAGGACCTCGTCGACCGTGGTCAGGCCGCCCAACTCGGCCCGCAGGCCCCGGCCCAGAGACGTCACCGCCCCGGCCGCGCGGGCCCGGTCGCGGCAGTGGAACGCCAGCTCGCACGCGGCCAGGCACTCTGGCGCGTACGTCGCCGGGACCGACTCGACCGCCTCCGTCAGCGCGTCCGCGGAGTGCGTGACGTCGAAGCACGTGCCCTCGGGGAGCGCGTCCGCGATGTCCTCGATGCGGGTGAGCCGGTCCAGCTGCCGCCGCGTCACCGACACCTGCTTGCGTACGTCGACGGCGGACGCCGCCGGAAGGTTGCTGAAGTCCTTGGGGCAGACGAGCAGGATGCGGTGCCCGATGCGCGGCGGCGGGTCGAGGTGCCCGGCCACCCGTTCGAGCGCGAGCACATACACCGCCGCCTGGCGGGCCGCCGCGCCGACCTTCGCCGCGTCCGCGCTGCCGTCGATCATCGGGAAGGACTTGATCTCGACGACCGTCCACGTCCCGTCGGGGTGCACCACCACCGCGTCCGGTTCGAGGAACGCCGGGGTGCCCGCGACGTCCAGGGCGAGCATCGGGTGCTCAAGGAACGTCCACGCGCCCGCGCCGGCCGCCTCCGCCGTCGCCTCGCGCAGCGCCAGTGCCGTACGGGCCGTGCGGCCCTCGGGCCCGGCCGCCGTCAGATCCGGCGTTCGCGCCTCGCCCGGCACCGGCTCCGGGCCGCCGCCGAGGCGCTCGCGCACGAGCCGCAGCAGCTCCGCGCCCCCGTCGGCCTTGACCTTCGCCTCGAACGCGTTCCCCCGCGTCAGCGCGAACTGCGACTGGCCGAACCCGGACGGGGAGCCGAGCGCGTCCGCGAGCTTCGCCTTGTCGACGCCCGCCCCGTCGAGCAGCGCGCGCCGCCGGCACCCCGGGTTCGCCGCGAGCGCGGCCAGCGCCCGCGCGTCGAGCGGACGCGGCGGGGTGTCGGGGCCGCGCAGCTCAGCCAACTGGTGCCGGAGCGCCGTCCCCCGCGTCCGCGGGACGGGCTCCGGGGCCGCCGCCCGGTGCCGCACTGGCCTTGCGCTGTCGGGGAATTCGCTCACCCGTCGAAGTCTGGCACTCTCCACTGACAATCGAGGACGCCACCGGGAAAGACGCCACCGGGAAAGGGGAGGTGGAAGGGGCGTGCCCGTACCCATGTGACCCCGGCGACCCCGGCGCGAACGCGCCCCGCATCCGGTTCCGCAGCATCCCCGCGACCCGCAGCACCGGCCGGCTGACCGCGAATCCGAGGCCGATCACGGCCGCCCCGGCGAGCGCGTCGAAGAGGTAGTGGTTCGCCGTCCCCATCACCACGAACGTCGTGATCAGCGGGTACGCGATCCCGGCCGCCCGGGTCAGCGGCGTACGGCCGTGGCGCCACAGCACGACCCCGCACCACACCGCCCAGCCGACGTGCAGGCTCGGCATCGCCGCGTACTGGTTCGTCATGCCGCCGAGGCCGCGCGGCGCGCTGGCCTCCGAACCCCACCAGCCCCACGAGCTGTACTGCGCCATGGTGTCGACGAAGCCGTGGCCGGGGGCGAGGAGGCGCGGCGGGCAGGTCGGCAGCAGCGTGAAGCCGATCAGACCGATCAGGGTGGAGGTCATCAGCCAGGTCCTGGCGGCGCGGAAGTGGCCGGCGCGGCTGCGGAAGAGCCAGATCAGGATGCCCGGAGTGACGAGGTAGTGCAGGGAGGCGTACCAGAAGTCGGCGGGGACGCCGATCCAGGCCTCGGAGGTGAAGAGACGGTTCAGCGGGTGTTCGAGGTTGAGATGGAGTGCCTTCTCGGCCCGGAGTATCGCGAGGCCGTGGCCGACCGCGCTCGCCGTGTCCCCGCGGACGAGGAGCCGGCCCATGGAGTAGGCGGCGTAGACCACCAGGATCAGTGGGAGCTCGGTCCACCAGCGCAGCCGGTCGCCCGCTGTCGCCGCTGTCGCCGCGGTGGGCGGTGCCTCGGTCTGCGACATCCCGCCGCTCCCCCTTAACCCCTCGTACGGCTGTCCGTGGCCACGTGGCCCACTTCACGGTGTATGTGATCGCCGGGAAGGGGGCTTCTCCGATCCACCAAGACGCCGTGATCGCCCGGTGGGTTGCCTGAACGCGGGGTGAGCGATGATGGAACGAGCGGGCACGCCTGGCCTGACTTGTCGGCACATGGCGTCCCATTTCGCCCGCCGTCGTTCGCCCGTACTCGTTCACCCGCCCTCGTTCGCCCTCCTTCGTTCACCCGCCCTCGGAAAGGCCCCCCCATGGCACCGCGCATCCTGTTGGCCCGGCATGGACAGACGGAATGGTCACTGTCCGGGCGGCACACCGGCAGGACCGACATCCCCCTCCTCGAAGAGGGGCGGCGCGGCGCGAAGCTCCTCGGCGAACGGCTGCACCGGTCCCCGCTCGACGGGCTCCCCGACGCGGAGGTGCGCACCAGCCCGCTCTCCCGCGCGCGCGAGACCTGCGACCTGACCGGCTTCGGGGACCGGGCCACGGAGTGGGACGCGCTCATGGAGTGGGACTACGGCGCGTACGAGGGCCTGACCCCCGCGCAGATCCAGGAGCGGCGCCCCGGCTGGTTCATCTGGCGCGACGGCGTGCCCGAGGGGGAGACCCTGGAGCAGCTGACCGCGCGGGCCGACGAGGTCGTCGCCTGGGCCAGGTCGGCGGACCGGGACGCCCTCGTGTTCGCGCACGGCCACATCCTGCGCTCCATCGGCGCGCGCTGGCTCGGCCTCCCGCTCGACTTCGCGGCCCGCATCCGCCTCAACCCGACCTCCCTTTCGGTCCTCGGCTGGGCCTACGGGGAACCCGCGATCGAGTCCTGGAACGACCTCGGCCACCTCGCGGGCCAGGAGGACTGAGGGCGGGCCAGGAGGGCTGAGGACCAGGAGGACTGAGGGCGGGCCAGGAGGACTGAGTGCGGGCCAGGAGGACTGAGGACCAGGAGATCTCAGTACGCGCGTGGGGCGGAGGCGTGCTGCTCCAGGAACGCCGAGACGCCCGACGCCCTGCGGTGCGGAAGGAGCACGCGCGCGGTGGTCGCCAGCATCGACTGGATGCGGGACGACTGCACCTCCGTCAGCAGGTGCAGGACCCGCATCCCCGCCGACGCGGCCTCGTCCGGGTGGCCCGCGCGTGCCAGGTCGTCGGCGAGTTCCGCCGTGTACAGGGCGATGTTCCGCGTGAAGTGCGGGTCCTGGAGGGCGGCGGCGCGGCGCGCGTGCCGGGCGGCGCGGGCCCAGTCGCCGAGCGCCGAGTAGCACTGCGCCTCCAGGCCCTCGAGCTCCGCCTCGCCGTAGAAACTCATCCACTCCGGGTCGCCGTCCGACGCCCCGCGCGCGAAGAGCGCCTGCGCACGGGCAAGCGCCCGCTCGCAGCCCGTACGGTCCCCGAGCCCCGCCCAGCCGCCGGCCTCGCGCAGCGCAAGCAGGGACAGCAGCCGCGGTGACGCCAGCTGGGCCGCGATCCGCGTGGCCGCCTGCGCCGCCCGCACCGCCTCCCTCGGCCGCCCCGCGTCGCGCGCGAGGAACGCCGTGTTGCAGAACGCGTGCGCCTCCAGGGCCGGGTCGCCCGCCACGCGCGCGGTGGCCAGGGCCTCCGCGTAGTGCGAGCGCGCGTCGTCGAAGCGCCCCGAGTCGTGCGCCAACCAGCCCACGGAGATGGCGAGTTCACCGGCCCCGGCCTGGAGCCGCTCGGCCGTGCCGGGCGCCGCGGTCCCCGCGTCGAGCAGGGCGAACGCGGTCCGCAGCGGGGCGGCGGCCCGCTTGTAGAGCCCGTCGGCGCCGTGCCGGTCGTCGAGCAGCCGGATCCGGCGGATGGCCTCCTCGACCGCGCCGACACCGGCCTCGGGCGCCGTGCGCCCGCCGCGGGCCGCCGCCGGATGTGCCGACGTGTGACCGGCCGGACCGTCGGACGCCAGGCCGAAGGGTGTGAGGGACGCGAGGGCCACGGTGGCCGTCCCTCCCGTCATGAATGCGCGACGCCGCACGTCGCTCTCCTCGTCGTGGTGCGGGAACTCGAACTCGGTGCGCGCGAGGGGTACGGGCTCCGCGGGACATGCCGCTCGGCCGCGGACGGCCGAGCGGGGCGCGAACCCCAGATCCGTGAGCGAGCGGCCCGGGAACATGTGCAGGAACACCCGCTCGTACGCGTAGTTGGGGCAGCGGATCTCGCCTGCCTCCACCCGCCCGATGTACCGCGCGTCGCAGCTGACCCGCTCGCCGATCTCCCGGGCGGCCCGTCGTACCGAGGCCGCGAACTCGCCCGGTGAGCGCTGCCCCCGCAGCCGCCTGAAGGCGAGATTCGGCCGCGGGGACTGCGTTGACGATGCCACCGGTGACGGCGTCATGACCGGGCCCTCTCGTGCGAACCGTGCCGGATCACCGGGGAGTTGGGTGCCATGCGACCCAAGGGCAACCCCTGTTCCGACGGGGCACGAAGGTACCTGCTGTAACGAGTCCGACACGCAGTGTTTGGCTACAAACCGGATATCTCACCCAGCATCTGCCATGAAGTGCCATCCTTTGCGGCGGTGTTCCGCCGTAGCCGTTGACGCTTACGGCCGTTGAACCTTGCGGGGCCGGAGCGGTCGCGTTCCGGTCGTGCCATTCGTGCAACCCGTACGCGAGAGCGAGGAGGGGCTGACGTGTTGGAGGCATCACTTTCCACGGCGCGGCACCGGCCGACTCAGGATCACAGCGCGCCGCCCCGTGACGGCGCTTCCTGCGACGTGGTGACCGTCCCGGCCCGGCAGGGCCTCGAAGCGGTCGACATCCTGCGCCGGGGCGCCACCGAGGCCGTCGGCCCGGTCCTGCACGACGGGGACTGCGACACCCTCGGGTTCCTCGTGCCGCCCGGCACCGCCGACGCCTGGGACGTCCCCGGCAGCGCCTGCACCCACACCCCGCCCGCACCGGGCCGCCCCGGCGCGGGACCCGTGCCGCCCGCCCCGGTCGAGGGCGGCGGCTGGCTCCTCCCGCCCGGCGAGGCCGAGCTGGTCACCGACCCGGCCGTCCTGCGGGCGGCGCTCGACGAGGCGGCCCGCACGATCGAGGCCGCGGACAACTGCCGCTGAAGCCTCCGCCGGGCCTTTCGCCGTACGGTCGCTGAAGCCTCCGCCGGGCCTTTCCCTGTACGTTGCCGAGGCCTCCCCGCTGGGCCTTTCGCCGTACGTCGCCGAAGCCGTCCGGAAGGGCCCTGCGCTGCCGAATCCTCCGGCCGGGCCCGTCGCCATACGGCCGCCGAGACCTCCGACCGGGCCCTTCGCCGTACCGTCGCCGAGGCCGTCCGCCGGGACTCTGCGGCGCTGAGGCGGGCCCCCGGACCCCTCGTCGTACGGCCGCTGCGCCGAGCCGCGCCACCGCGCCGATAATGGACGGATGGCAAGGGCGAAGAGCGGGCGGGACAGGGCGGCACGTGGCGGCCGGGAGGCGGTCGTCGAGGCCGTCGACGGCGGGCTCGCCGAGCTGATCCCCGACCGGGACAGGCCGCGCGGCTGGACGCTGCTCGTGGACGGCGCCCCGCAGTCCCACGTCGACCTCGACGACCCCGGGCACCTCGACTTCGAGTACCAGCGCAGGATCGGTCACGTCATCGATCTCGCCGTGGACAAGGGCCGCCCCGTGCACGCCGTGCACCTGGGAGGCGGCGCCCTCACCCTCGCCCGCTACGTCGCCGCGACCCGCCCCCGCTCCACCCAGCAGGTCATCGAACGCGACGAGGCGCTCGTCCAACTGGTGCGCCGCGAGCTGCCGTTGGACCCGGGTGCCCGCATACGTGTCCGCGCCCTCGACGCCCGCGACGGCTTGGCGAAACTTCCCGACGGGTGGGCGGACCTCCTGATAGCCGACGTGTTCAGCGGAGCCCGTACGCCCGCGCACCTCACCAGCACCGAGTTCCTGGGCGAGGTCCGCCGCGTGGTCAAGCCCGGCGGGGCGTACGTGGCCAACCTCGCCGACGGGCCGCCCCTCGCCCACCTGCGGGGCCAGATCGCCACCGCCGCCGCCGTGTTCCCCGAACTCGCCCTCGTCGCCGACCCGGCCGTCCTGCGCGGCAAGCGGTTCGGCAACGCGGTGCTCGTCGCCTCCGACCGTCCCCTGCCCGTCGCCGAACTGACCCGGCGCGCGGCGAGCGACCCGCACCCCGCCCGCGTCGAACACGGCAGGTCCCTCGCGGACTTCACCGGCGGAGCGACCGCCGTCACCGACGCGGGCGCGGTCGCCTCACCCGCGCCCCCACCGTCCGTCTTCCGGTAGCACCGGAGGAGCCCGCGGGGCGTCAGTACCTGGCGACTTCCACGCTCGGTGCGTGGTCGTGCCACGTGCAGAACACCGACACCTTGTCCGTGCCCGCCGTGAACTCGACGCGGATCCACGTCGAGTCCTTCCACACCTGCACCGACCAGCCCGCGGCCGGCGTCGCCGAGACCAGCGTCGCCGAGTCCTTGCCCAGGTCGAACACGGCCCGGCCGCCGTCCGTCGTATAGCCCTTCACGGTGCCGGACGGCGACGGTCCGGACGGCGACGGTCCGGACGGCGACGGTGACGCGGGCGGCTTCGGCGTGCGGCTCGGGGGCGGCGGGGTGGCCGTGCCCGGCGCGTGGGACGGCTCGCGGGTGCGGGACGGCGAAGGCGACGGGCGGTGCGTGGCGGAGGGCCGCGCGTCGGCGGCGCCCGCCGCGACCGGCACCGCGCGCGGCGGGTCGTAGGCCGTGCCCGCCATCACCGTGTGCACGCCCCACCACGACAGCGTGACGGCCGCGCCGGTGGCCAGCAGCCAGGCCGCCGTGTGAACGAGTCCTCTGCGCAGGCGGTGCATCGCGGCCATACTGCCGCACCCGCCCCACCCGTGTCCCACAGGGACCGGACCAGCCTCGGACCTGGGCGGAAGCGGTACCGGACCTGGGCGGAATCAGGACCGGCGTCGCCCGTATGGCGTACGGTGCCGCCCATGGCAAGTGTGCTCGTGGTCGAGGACGACCAGTTCGTGCGCTCGGCCCTCATCCGGCACCTGACCGAGGCCTCCCACACCGTACGGAGCGTCGGCACGGCCCTGGAGGCGCTGCGCGAGGTCGCCCATTTCCGGTTCGACGTCGTGATCCTCGACCTCGGCCTGCCCGATCTGGACGGCTCCGAGGCGCTCAAGATGCTGCGGGGGATCACCGACGTACCCGTGATCATCGCCACCGCGCGCGACGACGAGACCGAGATCGTACGGCTGCTCAACGACGGGGCCGACGACTACCTCACCAAGCCGTTCTCGCCCGAGCACCTGGCGGCGCGGATGGCCGCCGTGCTGCGCCGGTCCCGCGCCAGCGGCGCCGCCGAACCGCCCTCCCGCCTCCTCCAGGTCGGCGGCCTCGCCATCGACCCGCTGCGCCGCCAGGCCGCGCTGGACGGCGCGCGGCTCGACCTGACCCGGCGCGAGTTCGACCTGCTCGCCTTCCTCGCGGGCCGGCCGGGCGTCGTCGTCCCGCGCAAGGAACTCCTCGCCGAGGTGTGGCAGCAGTCGTACGGGGACGATCAGACCATCGACGTCCATCTGTCGTGGCTCAGACGGAAACTGGGCGAGACCGCCGCCCGGCCGCGCTATCTGCACACCCTGCGCGGAGTCGGCGTGAAGCTGGAGCCGCCGCAGCCGGAGGGCGGGACGGCGTGAGGTGGGCCCTGGTCAAGGTGTGCCTCGCGGTCACCGCCATGGTCGTCGTCGCCTTCGCGGTTCCGCTCGGGCTCGTCGTCAAGGAGATGGCCAGGGACCGCGCTTTCTCCAACGCCGAGCGGACGGCCGCCGCGCTCGGGCCCACCCTCTCCATCACCACCGACCGGGACGAGCTCGCCCGCGCCCTCGCCACCGTGCAGACCGGCGGCGAGGGCCGGATGTCCGTGTACGTCCCGCCCGACAGTGCCCACCCCGCGATCCGGCTCGGCGAGCAGCGCGTCGACGCGAGCGAGCTGGACATCCAGCGGGCGCGGTCCCTCGACGTACCGGGCGGCTCGGTGTGGCTCCAGCCGATCGCCGTGAGCACCGCGAAGATCGCCGTCGTCGAGGTGTACGTCCCCGAGTCCGAGGTCACCAACGGCGTCACGACCGCGTGGCTCGTCCTCGCGGGCGTCGGCATCGCGCTCGTCATCGGCTCGGTCGCGGTCGCCGACCGGCTCGGCGTACGCATGGTGCAGCCCGCCCGGCGCCTGGTGGGCGCCGCGCACGACCTGGGCGAGGGCAAGCTCGGCGCGCGCGTCCCCGAGGACGGGCCGACCGAACTGCGCCTGGCCGCCGTCGCGTTCAACTCCATGGCCGACCAGGTCGTCCAACTCCTCGCCAACGAGAGGGAGTTGGCGGCCGATCTCTCGCATCGCCTGCGCACTCCGCTCACCGTGCTCCGGCTCAACGCCGCCTCGCTCGGGAACGGGCCCGCCGCCGAGCAGACGCGGGCGGCCGTCGAGCAGCTGGAGCGCGAGGTCGACACCATCATCCGCACCGCCCGCGACGCCAAGCCGCAGACCGCCGCCGCCGGGCCCGGCGCCGGGTGCGACGCCGCCGAGGTGATCCGCGAGCGCATGGACTTCTGGTCGGCGCTCGCCGAGGACGAGGGGCGCAAGGTGCGCGTCGCCGGGGTCGAACGGCCCGTACGCATCCCGGTGGCGCGCGGCGAGCTGGCCGCCGCCCTCGACGCACTCCTCGGCAACGTCTTCCGGCACACCCCGGAGGGCACGGCCTTCGCCGTCGACGTGCACAGCGGCGAGGACGCCGTGATCGTGCTCGTCTCCGACGCGGGCCCGGGCATCCTCGACCCGGACGCGGCGATGGCGCGCGGGCGCGGGTCGGGCAGCGACGGCTCCACCGGGCTCGGGCTCGACATCGTGCGGCGCCTCGCGGAGTCGACGGGCGGCGACGTGCGGATCGGGTCCTCGGTGCTCGGGGGGACCGAGGTGCGGATCTGGGTGCAGCTGGACGGGCGCGGGCCCGTGGAGGGGCGGCGGGGGCACCGGGGAGGGACCCGGCGGCGCGTGCCTCTGCGTAACCGGTCGGACCGGCTCCGTTCCGGGATTGGTCTCGACCTTTAATCGGTCCCGATCTCTCCCTTAAGCCCACCCTAAGAACCTCAACGCCCCACCCTGGTACCCCATTTGCCGGGTTCCAGGTCGCTAGCGTGCTGCCGCACCCCCACCCCCGTACAGCTAAGGCAGGCACGCGATGAGCAGCACGCACCGGCGCAGGGTCAGCGGCAGGAACAAGGCGATAGGCGGGCTCGTCGCCGCGGCGGTCGTGGGCGGCGGCGCCCTCCTGTTCTCCGGCACCGCACAGGCCGCGGGCGTCGGCGCCGCGTACACGAAGACCAGCGCGTGGTCGGGCGGGTACACCGCCCAGTACGTCGTCAAGAACGACACCGGCACGCCCCAGAGCGGCTGGAAGCTCGAGTTCGACCTGCCGGCCGGCACTCGGCTCGGATCGCTGTGGAACGCGGAGTCGACCGTGTCCGGGCAGCACGTCACCGTGAAGCCCGCCTCCTGGGACAGCGCGGGCCTCGCCGCCGGGAAGTCCGTGACCGTCGGCTTCGTCGTGAACGGCGACGCCGACCCGACGGACTGCCTCATCAACGGCGCCAAGTGCTCGGTGGACGACGGCGCCACGCCTCAGCCGAGCGGGCGCCCGACGGAGACGGCGAAGCCCACGCCCACGCCCACGTCCAGCGCGACACCGAAGCCGACCGGCACCGCCACCACCTCGCCCGCGCCCACCCCCACGCCCACCGGGACGTCCGGCACCGGTTCCGGCTCCGCCGCCGCGGCCGGCTTCGCCCCGTACGTCGACACGTCGCTCTACCCGAAGTTCGACCTGGTTGCCTCCTCCAAGGCCACCGGCGTCAAGGAGTACAACCTCGCCTTCATCACCTCCGGCGGCGACTGCACCCCGAAGTGGGGCGGCGTCACCGACCTCGGCAGTGATCAGGTCGCCGCGCAGATCGGTGACTTGAGGGCAGCGGGCGGCGACGTCCGGGTCTCCTTCGGCGGCGCCTCCGGCACCGAACTGGCGCAGGCGTGTTCGTCCGCGGGCGACCTGGCGGCGGCGTACCAGAAGGTCATCGACCAGTTCGGGCTCACCAAGGTCGACTTCGACGTCGAGGGCGGCGCCCTGCCCGACACGGCCGCCAACACCAAGCGCGCCCAGGCCATCGCCACGCTCCAGAAGAACAACCCGAAGCTGAACGTCTCCTTCACGCTCCCGGTCATGCCAGAAGGGCTCACCGGGGACGGCGTGAACTTCCTGAAGAACGCCAAGTCCAACGGTGTCTCGACCGGCCTCGTCAACATCATGGCGATGGACTACGGGGCCTCGTACAGCGGCGACATGGGCACCTACGCCGAGCAGGCCGCGACCGCCACACAGGCGCAGATCAAGAGCGCGCTCGGGCTCTCCGACGCGGCCGCCTGGCAGGCCGTGGCCGTCACCCCGATGATCGGCGTCAACGACGTCTCGTCCGAGATCTTCAAGGTCGACGACGCCGCACAACTGGTCGCCTTCGCCGAGGAGAAGGGCCTGGGCGGCCTGTCGATGTGGTCCGCCACCCGCGACAAGGCGTGCGAGGGCGGGGCGTCCAACTCGGCCCAGCCGACGTGCTCCTCGATCGACCAGTCGCCCAACGCCTTCCAGAAGGCCTTCGCCGCCTTCAAGTAAGACGTACAGGTAAGCCATCAGCGCTCCGTGCGGGCGGGCAGCGCGTTCGTGCGGGCCGCCCGCGCGTACCAGCGCGCGCTCGACTTCGGGGTGCGCTCCTGGGTCGCGTAGTCCACGTACACCGCCCCGAACCGCTTCGCGTAGCCGTACGCCCACTCGAAGTTGTCCAGGAGCGACCAGAGGTAGTAGCCGCGTACGTCCGCCCCGTCCGTGATCGCGCGGCGCACGGCGGACAGATGGCCGTGGAGATAGGCGATGCGCTGCGGGTCGTGGACCCGGCCGTCCGCGTCCGGCTTGTCGTCGTACGCCGCGCCGTTCTCCGTGACGTACAGGGGCAGGCCCGGCGCCTCCCGGGTGTAGCGCATGAGCAGGTCGTGCAGGCCTGTCGGGTCGACGCTCCAGCCCATCTCGGTGCGCTCGCCCGGTGACTGGACGAAGGCGACGTCGTCCGCGCCCGGCCAGGGCGAGTGAGCGCCGGCGCCGTGACCGTCGGCCCGGGTCGTCGGTGAGTCCGGGGCCGAGGACACCAGGGACGGGGTGTAGTAGTTCAGGCCCAGGGCGTCCAGGGGCTGATGGGCGGTGACCAGGTCCCCGTCGCGCACGAACGACCAGTCGGTGACCCGGGCGGTGTCCGTGAACAGGTCCGCCGGGTATGCCCCGTGCAGCATCGGACCGTGGAACACCCCGTTGGCCAGACGGTCGATGCGGCGGCGGGCGTCCTCGTCGGCCGGGTCGGCGGAAAGCGCCCTGACCACCGAGGAGTTGAGGCTCACCGCCACGCGCGCGCGGGCCGGCAGGGCGGTGCGCAGCCGCTGCGTGGCCAGGCCGTGCGCGAGGTTGAGGTGGTGGGCCGCACGCAGGGCGGCGACCGGGTCGGTCCGGCCCGGGGCGTGCACCCCGGAGCCGTAGCCGAGAAACGCGCTGCACCAGGGCTCGTTGAGCGTGATCCACAGGTCGACGCGGTCGCCGAGCGCCTCGCCGACGATGCCCGCGTACTCGGCGAAGCGGTGGGCGGTGTCGCGCTCCGGCCAGCCGCCCGCGTCCTCCAGCTCCTGCGGCAGGTCCCAGTGGTAGAGGGTCAGGGCGGGCTGGATGCCCCGGCTCAGGAGCTCGTCCGTCAGACGCCGGTAGAAGTCGAGGCCCCGCTGGACCGCCGGGCCCCGGCCGGTGGGCTGCACCCTCGGCCACGACACAGAGAAGCGGTACGAGCCGAGGCCGAGGTCCCTCATCAGGGCCACGTCCTCGCGGTAGCGGTGGTAGTGGTCCACGGCGATGTCACCGGTGTCACCGCCGGCCGTCCGGCCCGGCGTATGGCTGAACGTGTCCCAGACGGACGGCGTGCGGCCGTCCTCACGTACCGCCCCCTCGATCTGGTACGCGGACGTCGCCGCGCCCCAGAGGAAGCCGTGCGGAAAAGTGGTGGGCCCAGGCATGGAAGCGCTCCCATGAAGTGGTGGTGGGTAACTGAGCAAGTGGTGGTGGGTAACTGACCAGGTGAAGGCAGGGCCGGGACGTCGCCGGCCCCGGGGACGTCAGCCCTTGACCGCGCCCTGCATGATGCCGCTCACGATCTGCCTGCCGAACAGGACGAACGCCAGGAGCAGGGGCAGCGTGCCCAGGAGCGCGCCCGCCATGATCACGGCCTTGTCCGGGATGTAGCCCGTGCCCAGGGAGTTGAGCGCCACCTGCACGGTCGGGTTCGACTGGTTCAGGGCGATGATCGGCCAGAGGAAGTCGTTCCAGGAGAACACGAAGGTCAGCAGGCCGAGGACGGCCATCGCCGGCCGGGCCGCGGGGAACACCACATGCCACACGACGCGCAGACTGCTCGCCCCGTCCACGCGTGCCGCCTCGATCAGCTCCGTGGGCAGCGCCTGCACCAGGTACTGCCGCATGAAGAACACGCCGAAGGCGCTCACGAAGGTCGGCAGGACGACGGACTGCAGCTGGTTCGTCCACTGGAGGTCGGCGATCCACAGGTACAGCGGTACGACGCTCAGCTGCGGCGGCACCATCATCGTGCCGATCGTCAGCAGGAGCAGCAGACCGCTCAGCCTGAACCTCAGCTTGGCGAAGGCGAATCCGGCGATCGTGGAGAACAGGACCGTGCCGACGGTGATGGAGCCCGCCACGATCGTCGTGTTGAACATCGCGTCGCCGAGACTCGCCTCCGTCCAGGCCCGCTCCAGGTTCTTGAACAGGTTCCCGCCGAACCAGAGCGGCGGCGGGGTCTGCGCGAGCCGCGTGCTCGTACGGGACGCCGCAATCGCCGTCCAGACCAGCGGCGCCAGCGAGACCAGTGTGAAGAGTGAGAGCACCGCGTAGGTGACGGGGCCCGCGTGCAGGTGCCGGCCCGCCTTCGGGCGCAGGGTGAGGGACTGGTGGCGGGGCCTCATCCGGACCTCCTCAGGCGTCGGGCGATCAGCAGGTTGAGCGCGGCGACGACCAGCAGGATCGCCAGCATCAGCCAGGCGACGGCGGACGCCCGGCCCAGATGTCCGTTGATCCACCCCTGGTCGTAGAGGTAGAGCCCCAGCGTCTGGAACTGGTGGCTCGCGCCGCCCTTGGAACCGGCGGTCCCGCCGAACAGGAGCGGCTCACCGAAGAGCTGGGTCGCGCCGATCGTGGACACGACCACCGTGAACAGGATCGTCGGGCGCAGCATGGGCACGGTGACATGACGGAACTGCTGCCACCGGCTCGCCCCGTCGAGCGCCGCCGACTCGTACAGGTCGTGCGGCACGGCCTGCATCGCCGCCAGATAGATCAGCGCGTTGTAGCCGGTCCACCGCCAGATCACGATGGAGGACACCGCGAACTGCGAACCCCAGCCGGACTCCCGCCAGTTGACGGGCCCTACGCCGGCGAAGCCCAGCAGCCAGTTCACCATCCCGCCGTCCCACGCGAAGAGCAGCGTGAAGACGAGCGACGCGCTGGCCACCGACGTGGCATACGGGGCCAGCATCGCGACCCGCCACATCGTCGAGCCGCGCAGCTTGTAGTTGAGCAGGTGCGCGACGCCCAGGGCGACAAGGAGCTGGGGGACAGTGGAGAGGACGCCGATGGTGAAGGTGTTGCCGAGCGCGTTCCAGAAGTAGTCGCTCTTCAGGAGGCTCGTGTAGTTGCCCAGGCCCAGCCAGCCGCTGTCGTGCAGATCGGTCAGCTCAAGACGGTGCAGCGACGCCCAGCCCGTGTAGAGCAGCGGGAAGAGCCCGAAGGCGCCGAAGAAGAGGAAGAACGGCGCCACGAAGACGTACGGGCTCGCCTTGACGTCCCAGCGGTACAGGCGGCTGCGCCACGCGCTCCGCCCGCCGGACGCGGCCGGGGCCGCGTCCCCCGGGGCGGGGGACGCGGTGCCGGCGTACTCAGTGCTCTCGGACATCGGGGTCACTGGCCCAGGACATCCTTGATCTCCTTCTCCGCGGCCTTCCAGCCCTCGGCCGGAGACTTGCCCTGCTGCTCCACCTGGAGCACGCCGATGTCCGTGATCGACTGGCCGATCTGCGCGTCCTTGACGCCGTAGACCGCCGACGGGATGTTCCGCGCCGTGTCGCCGAAGATCTTGGTGAGGGGGGCGTCGCTGAAGTAGGCCGTGGTCGTGGGCGACGGCTTCAGGCTGCCGTACACCGACGGCGTGGAGGGGAAGCTGGCCTGCTTGGCGAAGACCTTCGCGAGCTGCTCCGGGCGCGTCAGCCAGACGGCGAGGTCGGTCGCCTCCTTCTTGTGCCTGCCGGCGCTCGGCACGCCGACGAAGGAGCCGCCCCAGTTGCCGTCGGTGGGCGCGCGCGTGACGTCCCACTCGCCCTTGCCCGAGGCGCCCGCCTTCTCCTGGATGTAGCCGGCCATCCACGCCGGGCAGGCCACCGTGGCGAACCGGGCGTTCGCGAAGCCCTGGTCCCAGGTCGGGTCGAACTGCTTGAGCTTGGCGGACATGGTGCTCTGCGCGACCTTCATCGCCGTGTCCCACGCGGCCTTGCGGCCCGCGCTCGTCTCGTAGATCTCCTTGCCGCCCTTGCCGGCCTTGTCGTAGTAACGCTCGCGCGCGCCCGCGAACACCGCGTTGTAGACGCTGGAGGCCGAGTCCACGAACTTCGAGCCCTTGGGCGCCCTCTTCATGTACCGGTCGCCCATCGCCACGTACTTGTTCCAGTCACCGGCCCACGCCTTGGCGAGCTCGTCGCGGTCGGTGGGCAGACCGGCCTTCTTGAAGAGGTCCTTGCGGTAGCAGAGCGCGGTGGGGCCGATGTCGGTGCCGAGCGCGACGGTCTTGCCGTCCGCGGTCGTCGCCTGGTTCCACTTCCAGTCGAGGTACTGGGACTTGTCGACGCCCGCGGCCTTGCCGAGGTCCTCGAACTTGGCGGCCTGCGTCTGCACGACCTCCGTGATGTTGCTGACCTCTATCGCGGTGACGTCGTTGACGCCGGCGCCGGACTGGAGCTGGGTGAGCAGCTTCGGGTAGTAGACGTCGTTGCGCTCGATGACGTTCTCTTTTATCCGGATGTTCGGGTGCGACTTCTCGTACGCGGCGTAGAGCCCTGCCTGCTTGAAGCCGAAGACCCCGAAGGTGCCCACATTGAGGGTGACCTTGCCGTTGCCGCCCCCGGCGCCGTCGCTGCCCGGGTCACTGGAACATGCGGCCAGCAGCCCTGCGGTCAGTGCGGCCACGGCCGTGAGGGCGACCAGCCGGCCGGGCCGGCGGGTACTCGTACGCATTGCGTCCTCCTGTTGCCTGACGTGCCGACCCCCCGGCCAACTGCTCTGCTGGGCCCGTTGGTTCACGCTGCGGCGCGGGCGGGGAACGTGCGGGATGTGTAGGTGACAGGTGCTGTGGGAGCGCTCCCACAAGTGATGGCTTGAAGGGTCGCGCCTAGCCCCGGGGGTGTCAAGGGACCGGGCAGGCATCGGCGTCTTCGGTTATCGGCCCGTTACGGGGTCGCCTGCCCGTCGGCCTGGGGGACGCGGCAGGCCAGGCTGTTAGATTCTCGCCGGGGGCAGTGCGAGGGAGGCGGACGATGGCAGCTCACGGAGCACGGAACCGCGGTGGGGGCCGGCCGACCCTGGAAGAGGTCGCCGCCCGCGCGGGAGTGGGCCGGGGAACGGTCTCCCGGGTGATCAACGGCTCGCCGCGCGTCAGCGACGCGACCCGCGCCGCGGTCGAGGCGGCCGTGGCCGAGCTCGGCTACGTACCGAACACGGCGGCCCGCGCCCTCGCGGCCAACCGCACGGACGCGATCGCCCTGGTCGTGCCCGAGCCGGAGACCCGCTTCTTCGCCGAGCCGTACTTCTCCGACATGCTGCGCGGCGTCGGCGCCCAGCTCGCCGAGACCGAGATGCAGCTCCTGCTGATCTTCGCGGGCAACGACCGGGAGCGGCAGCGCCTGGCCCAGTATCTGGCGGCCCACCGCGTCGACGGCGTCCTCCTGGTCTCCGTGCACGCCGACGACCCGCTCCCCGACCTGCTCAGCCAGCTGGAGATCCCCGCCGTGATCAGCGGCCGCCGCTCCGCACGGGAGACGCTGCCGTCGGTGGACTCCGACAACTTCGCGGGCGCCTACGCGGCCGTCGAGCATCTCCTGGGGCGCGGCCGCCGTGTCATCGCCACGATCGCGGGCCGCCTGGACGTGTACGGGGCCCAGCGCCGCGTCGACGGGTATCGCGCGGCCCTGGAGGCGGCGGGCCGTGAGGTGGACGAGCGGCTCGTCGTGCCGGGGGACTTCACGGAGGAGGGCGGCCGGCGGGCGATGACCGAGCTCCTGGAGCGCTCACCGGAGCTGGACGCGGTGTTCGCGGGCTCCGACGTGATGGCGGCCGGGGCCCGGCAGGTGCTGCGCGAGAGGGGCCGCCGGATACCCGAGGACGTGGCCCTGGTCGGCTACGACGACTCGGCGATCGCCCGCCACATGGATCCGCCCCTGACGAGCGTGCGCCAGCCGATAGAGGAGATGGGCCGGGCCATGATCGACCTGCTGCTCGCCGAGATCGCGGACCGCCGCCCGGCGGCGTCGCGCACGCTCGACGGCCGACAGCTGGTGCTGCCGAACGAACTGGTGGAACGCGCGTCGTCCTGAGCGGCTGTCCCCGGAAACGACTGAGGGCCCCGGTTCTTCCGAACCGGGGCCCTCAGTCGTTCAGGGTGAGTGACGGGACTTGAACCCGCGGCCACCTGGACCACAACCAGGTGCTCTACCAACTGAGCTACACCCACCATGTCCGGTCGTTTGTCGTTCTTCCGACCGGCCGAGAAAAAGTGTACAGGGTCCGAAGGGGTGCTCGCGCACGCCTTTTCCTGAGGCGGTTCGGACCCCGTACACAGGGGCTTACGGGGGTTATTCCGAGGGCGGCGCGTACTTGGCCGCGATGGCCTTCGCCGTCTCGGAGTCGGGGCCGGGCTGCGGGACGAAGACCGCCTCGCGGTAGTAGCGCAGCTCGACGATGGAGTCCCGGATGTCGGCGAGGGCGCGGTGGTTGCCGTTCTTGTCCGGACTGTTGAAGTACGCCCTCGGGTACCAGCGCCGGGCCAGCTCCTTGACCGAGGACACATCGACGATCCGGTAGTGGAGGTAGTCCTCAAGAGTCGGCATGTCCCGCAGCAGGAATCCGCGGTCGGTGCCGACCGAGTTCCCGCACAGCGGCGCCTTGCCCGGCTCCTTGACGTGCTCACGCACGTACGCGAGAACCTGCTCCTCCGCGTCGGCCAGAGTCGTGCCGCCCGCGAGCTCGTCGAGGAGGCCCGAGGCGGTGTGCATCCGCCGCACCACCTCGGGCATGGTCTCCAGGGCCTCGGCCGGCGGGCGGATCACGATGTCCACGCCGTCGCCGAGTACGTTCAGCTCAGAGTCGGTGACCAGTGCGGCCACCTCGATGAGCGCGTCATTCGCCAGCGAGAGCCCGGTCATCTCGCAGTCGATCCACACCATGCGATCGTTCATGCGCCCAACCCTACGGCGCGCTCCTCGGACCGGGCAGACTCGCGCGCCCCGCCGCATACGCGTCCGAGCCCGGTTTGCCTGGTTCTGTCGGCAGTGAGGCGGTGGGGCCCGGGTAGCTGCCGGCCGCCGCGGTCCGCCGTGTCTGCGCCGGGACCGGGGTTTCCGGCCCCGGAACCGCCGCGACCTCCACCGGCTTCTCCTGCTGCGGTCTGCGCGCCCGGTACGCCGCGCGGTACGCGGCCGGGGACGAGCCGAGCTGACGCCGGAAGTGCCCGCGCAGGGCGACCGGCGAACGGAAGCCGCAGCGCCCGGCGACCTCGTCGACCGAGTAGTCGGAGGTCTCCAGGAGCCGCTGGGCCTGCAGCACCCGCTGGGTGATCAGCCACTGCAGGGGAGCGCTCCCGGTGAGTGAGCGGAAGCGGCGGTCGAAGGTGCGGCGGCTCATATAGGCGCGCGCGGCCAGGGTCTCCACGTCGAACTGCTCGTGGAGGTGCTCCAGGGCCCATGAGACGACCTCGGCGAGCGGGTCCGCGCCGATCTCCTCCGGTAAAGACCGGTCGAGATAGCGCTCCTGGCCGCCGCTCCGGCGCGGCGGGACCACGAGCCTGCGGGCCAGCGCGCCGGCCGCCTCGTTGCCGTGGTCCGAGCGCACGATGTGCAGACACAGGTCGATGCCGGCCGCGGTCCCGGCGCTCGTCAGGACGTCGCCGTCGTCCACGAAGAGCTCGCGCGGGTCCACGTGGACCGACGGGTAGCGCTTGGCGAGGGTCGGCGCGTACATCCAGTGGGTGGTCGCCGGGCGGCCGTCCAGCAGGCCGGCGGCGGCGAGTACGAAGGCGCCGGTGCACAGGCCGACGATGCGCGCGCCTTCCTCGTGCGCGCGGCGCAGCGCGTCGAGGGCTTCCTCCGGGGGCGGCGACGTGATCGACCGCCACGCGGGCACGACGACCGTGCCCGCCCGCGAGATCGCGTCGAGCCCGTGCGGCGCGGTCAGCTCGAGACCGCCCGTCGTGCGCAGCGGCCCCTCCTCACCCGCGCTCACGAGCAGCCGGTAACGGGGGACCCCCGCGTCCTGGCGGTCGATGCCGAACACGGAGAGCGGAATGGAACTTTCGAAGATGGGTCCGCCGCTGAACAGCAGCACCGCGACTATTTCCCGGCGGCGTCGCCCGGAAAGCTTCCGAGCTGCGGCCTCCGGCGCAGCAGTGGAGTCGTGGCTCATCCCGCTAAGCCCCCCTCGGTGGTCGCGTCGCCCTTACTCGTGTGACGGGCTTGTCGCTCCAGCACGTTTCCCCTCGGTCCTGCAGAGTCCCCCGCCGATGGACAGTCATGATCGAATCTACTGTGTCCGGTGGTCCCGTCGTGACCAGTTGAGGATCCGGCACATTGTCGACATGGCAACTTGGCGTGAAGCTTTCGATCACGAAGCGTGGCACTGACGGGCCTTGCAGGGAAGTGCGCCTCAACTCGGTGGCCGGTCCCCGTAGGGTGCAAGCGCCTTCTACGGTCCTTTCGGGCCTGGTGGCACGGGCGTTGGGGGGCGATGGCGGCAAGAAATGCACGGCCGGGTGAAGTTGGCTGAAAATGTACGCAGTAGTGCGCGGAATTCAGTCAGTCCCCCGGCGCACATCCCCCGCCACGGCGACCGCCCCCGCGCGCCCCCGGCACCGTCCTTCCCCGCTCGCCCCCGTGGCCGCGCGTCGGCTCCGGACGCGGCCGGGCGGCGCCCCGCTCCGACCGCCGCAGCAGCACCCGGCAGACCCCCGTCACCGCGGCCAGGCCCAGGGCCGCCCCCGCCGCCCCGGCCAGCGAGGTCCCGTACCCCACCAGGACGACCGGCACCAGGACGCAGCTGAACGCGGCCCAGCGGACCACATCGCTCACACTGTCGGGCCCGGCGGGGCCGGCGAGGCCTGGCGTCTCCCGTGCCTCCCGCGGCCGGGGCTCCGTGCCGCAGGCCCGCCCGCCCTCGCGCGCTCCCTCGGGCGGCCGCCGGTCGCTCCGGGCGGGGGCGGACGGGTACACGATGGGCGGTCCGGGCACAGTGCGCTCCCTGTTGCTGTGGGTACGCACGTTCAACGCGTGGTAGTCCGGCCGGTCACTCGCCCGGTCCGGGGCCGCCCGAACCGTACCCAAACCGTCTGTACGAGGCAGCAACCATTGCCATACGGGCGCGGCCTCGGGCATGCTCCCCTGAACGCCGCGGAGCGTGCGCTGAACCATGCAGACGACTCTGGGCAGAGGAGGAGTGTCGCCGTACCCTTGGGGGTATGCGGTTGGGAAGATGATTCCCGGACACAGCTCCGCCGCTCCCTGTCGTCCCTCCACAGAGGATCCGCCGAGGATCCAGAGGAACTAATCGCCGAGACACTCATGGCCGGTCACGAATTCCCTGAACCCGCGGACCGCAAGCGGCAGGTCGCCGATCCCACGGCGACCCCCCAGGCGGCGGAAGAAACACGTCAGTCCTGCGATCCCGCCTTCAAGCACGGGGTGGTCGTCGGCTTCGACGGCTCGACCTCCAGTGAGCGGGCCCTCGCCTACGCCATCGGGATGGCGCACCGCTCGGGCTCCGGCCTGATCATCGTGCATGTCGCGAACCGGCTGCCCACCACGGTGTGGGCCGGCTGCGAGCCGCCGGTCTTCGTCGACGTACCGGACCACCGCACCGAGGTGCTCGGACTCGAACTGGCCTGCGCGGACTATCTGTCCGAAGTGCCCTGGATTCTGGTGGAGCGCGGCGGCGACATCTGCCACGAACTCGAAGAGGTCGGCCGGGAGTACGAGGCCGACGCGATCGTCGTCGGCTCCACGCACGGGATCGTCGGCCGGATCTTCGGCTCGGTCGCGGGCCGGCTGGCGCGGCGCGCCCGACGCCCCGTCATCGTCATCCCGTAACTCCCCGCGCTATCAGGCGAGATGGAAAATCCTACTCGCGCGTAGAGGTGCTTTGTGCCCTTGTGAAGGGTACATAAAGGTCGCTGGACCAAACGCAGGGCCCAGTTACACGCGCGCAGCACAACTGCACCCGCACGAAGGGAGCCCGCCGTGGACAAAGACGTCTCCGCGGGAAGCAACACCTCCACTCTCGGCCATCTCGCCCTCGGACTCACCCTGTTGGCCTTCGGCCTCGGTCACACCGAAGTCATCAGCGGTGTGACGGCCGCGAATGCCGTATCCCTCGCGACGTACGTCGGTGGCGTCGCCCTGTTCGTCGCCGGTCTGCTCGCCTACCGCGCCGACGACGTGTCGACGGGCACGGCCTTCGCCGCGCTCGGCGCGTTCTGGTTCACCTGGGGAGTCACGGCCGGCAACGCCATGTCGGCCAACGCGCAAGGGCTGTTCACGCTTCTCTTCGCGATGCTCGCGCTGAGCCTGACGCTCGGCGCCGCCGGTTCCGGGTCCATGGTGCGGGCCTCGTACGGGGCGCTGTGTGTGGCGCTGCTGCTGATGGCCGTGGCCGATTTCGGTGGCACGGCGGGGCTCGCCAAGGTCGGCGGCTGGTTCGCCGCGGTGGGCGGGCTGCTCGCGTGGTACTCGGCTACCGCCGCGATGGGGCATCTGCCTACGGCCATGCCTGGGCGCGCTGCCGGCCGGGGGGTGACGGCCGCCGGCTGACAGCTGGGGCCGGGTCTGGGCGTCCCGGCCCGCCCATGTAAGAACGGGTCCCCGCACGCTTGGTGGAGCGTGCGGGGACCCGTTCTTGGTTCGGTGTCGGGTGCGGCGGCGTGGGGGCTGGTCGCGCAGTTCCCCGCGCCCCTTATCGGGGCGCCTTGTCGACGGAGCGCCCCGATCACGCCTCTACTACTCCACCGTGACCGACTTCGCCAGGTTGCGGGGCTTGTCGATGTCTCGGCCCATGGCCAATGCCGTGTGGTACGCGAGGAGTTGGAGCGGGATGCCCATGAGGATCGGGTCGAGTTCGTCCTCGTTCTTCGGGACGACGATCGTGTGGTCGGCCTTCGCCTGCTCCTGGTGTGCGACCGCGAGGATGCGGCCCGAGCGGGCCTTGATCTCCTCCAGGGCGGCGCGGTTCTTCTCCAGGAGGTCGTCGTCGGGGACGATCGCGACCGTGGGGAGCGCGGGCTCGATCAGGGCGAGCGGGCCGTGCTTCAGCTCGGAGGCCGGGTACGCCTCGGCGTGGATGTAGGAGATCTCCTTCAGCTTGAGGGAGGCCTCCAGGGCGACGGGGTAGCCGCGCACACGGCCGATGAACATCATCGACTGGGCGCCGGCGTACTCCGCGGCGATCTCCTTGATCTGCTCCTCGGTCTTGAGGATCTCCTCGATCTGCGCGGGCAGCTTGCGCAGGCCCTCGATGATCCGCTTGCCGTCGGTGACGGACAGGTCGCGGACGCGGCCCAGGTGCAGGGCGAGCAGCGCGAAGGCGGTGACCGTGTTGGTGAAGCACTTGGTGGAGACGACGCAGACCTCGGGTCCCGCGTGGACGTACATGCCGCCGTCGGCCTCGCGGGCGATGGCGGAGCCGACGACGTTGACGACGCCGAGGACGCGGGCGCCCTTCCGCTTGAGCTCCTGGACGGCGGCGAGCACGTCGTAGGTCTCACCGGACTGGGAGACGGCGATGTAGAGGGTGTCGGGGTCCACGACCGGGTTGCGGTAGCGGAACTCCGAGGCCGGCTCGGCGTCGGCGGGGATGCGGGCCATGGACTCGATGAGCCCGGCGCCGATGAGGCCGGCGTGGTACGAGGTGCCGCAGCCGAGGATCTTGATACGGCGGATGGTGCGGGCCTCGCGCGGGTCCAGGTTCAGGCCGCCCAGGTGCACGGTGGAGAAGCGGTCGTCGATCCGGCCGCGCAGCACGCGGTCGACCGCGTCGGGCTGCTCGGAGATCTCCTTGTGCATGAACGTGTCGTGGCCGCCCATGTCGTACGAGGCGGCCTCCCACTCGACGGTCTCGGGGGTGGCCGTGGTGGAGGCGCCCGAGGTCGTGTAGGTGCGGAAGTCGTCGGCCTTGAGGGTGGCCATCTCGCCGTCGTCGAGGGTGACGACCTGGCGGGTGTGGGCGATCAGCGCGGCGACGTCGGAGGCGACGAGCATCTCCTTCTCGCCGATACCGAGGATGACCGGGGAGCCGTTGCGGGCGACCACGATGCGGTCGTTGAAGTCGGCGTGCATCACGGCGATGCCGTAGGTGCCCTCGATGACCTTGAGCGCGTCGCGGACCTTCTGCTCGAGGGTGTCGGCCTCGGAGCGGGCGATGAGGTGGGTGATGACCTCGGTGTCCGTCTCGGAGGCGAAGACGACACCGTCGGCCTCCAGCTTGGCGCGGAGCTCCTGGGCGTTGTCCACGATGCCGTTGTGGACGACCGCGACCTTGTTCTCGGGGTCGAGGTGCGGGTGCGAGTTGACGTCGCTCGGGGCGCCGTGGGTGGCCCAGCGGGTGTGGGCGATGCCGGTGGTGCCGGTGAAGCGCTTGGGGACCTTGGCCTCCAGGTCGCGCACACGGCCCTTGGCCTTCACCATTTTCAGGCCGGTGGCCTTCGGGCCGGTGATGACGACGCCCGCGGAGTCGTAGCCGCGGTACTCCAGACGCTGCAGCCCCTCAAGGAGCAGCGGAGCCACGTCACGCTTACCGATGTAACCGACAATTCCGCACATATGTGACTGATCCCCTCTAGCCGTAGACGATGCGCCGGAGCTGCCGCAGGGACAGCTCGGGCGGCGCGACCGCGCGGTACTTCAGGTCCGCCGAGATCCGTTCGAAGATCTCCGCGTTCACCAGGCCCTGGCCCTGGAGCTCGCGGTGGCGGCGACGGACGAACACCTCGGTCGTCTCGTCGAAGTAGGCGAGCACGTCCTGGATCACCCGCAGTGCCTCGCCCCGGTTCAGGGGTGAGCTGCGCGTCAGATGATCAACAAGTTCGTCGTGCACCCGGATGATCCTGGAGGAAGAGGGGACCGTTCGCAAGAATTCTGCCCGATATCGGGCAAGGGTGCGTCATCGAGTGGGGGCGCTGAGCATTTCGGGGCGCCTGTGAGCAAGGTTTGAGCGCCGCCATGCCGCTTGTTCCGCGGGCGTTCACATGGCGTATCCGGCAGGGAAGGGTGACCCGGGCAATTTTTGGGGCCATGGACATTCCCCGCATGGGCGTACCCGAGCAGCTCGCCGACAAGATGAGCATGGCCGAGCAGCACGAGTACCTGCGCAGCAAGTTCTCCCGCCGCACGATGATGCGCGGCGGCGCCGTCACCCTCGGCGCGATCACGGGCGGCGCCTTCGTGCCGGGCGCGGCCCGCGCCGCCGTCCCCGCACAGACCGGGCGGACCCCCGGCTACGTACCGGCCGCCCAGAAGGTCGACGGCGCGCTCGTCGCACCCTTCGCCCGGCACCTCGCCTACGGCACCGACGCCAGTACGGAGATGACGGTCTCCTGGCAGGTCCCGGTCGCCGTCAAGAACCCCTACATCCGCGTCGGCGCCCACCCCTGGGACCTGTCGCGGAAGATCGCGGCCGAGGTCAGGCCGCTCTACACGCCGGCCGGCGTCGGCACGGGCAGCGACCACACCCAGTACTACCTGCACGCCCAGCTGACCCGGCTGCGTCCCGGGACCACCTACTACTACGGCGTCGGCCACGACGGCTTCGACCCGGCGGCCGCGCACCTGGCCGGCACGCTCGGCACGTTCACGACGGCGCCCTCGCGCAGCGAGCCCTTCACGTTCACCGCCTTCGGCGACCAGGGCGTCAGCTACCACGCGCTGGCCAACGACGCCCTGATCCTGGCCCAGAACCCGGCGTTCCACCTCCACGCGGGCGACATCGCCTACGCCGACCCGTCGGGTTCCGGCCAGACCAGTGACACGTTCGACGCCCGGACCTGGGACCAGTTCCTCGCCCAGACGGAGACCGTCGCCAAGCAGGTCCCGTGGATGGTCTCGTACGGCAACCACGACATGGAGGCCTGGTACGCGCCGCACGGCTACGGCAGCCAGCAGGCCCGCTTCACCCTGCCGGACAACGGCCCCGACGCGAAGAACCTGCCCGGCGCCTACTCCTTCGTGCACGGCAACACGGCCGTCATCTCGCTCGACGCGAACGACGTGTCCTGGGAGATCCCGGCCAACCTCGGCCTCTCGGGCGGCACGCAGACCACGTGGTTCGAGGGTCAGCTGAAGAAGTTCCGCGCCGACGGCGACATCGACTTCATCGTCGTCTTCTTCCACCACTGCGCGTACTGCACCGCCTCCGCGCACGCCTCCGAGGGCGGGGTGCGCAAGGAGTGGGTGCCGCTGTTCGAGAAGTACACCGTCGACCTGGTCATCAACGGGCACAACCACGTCTACGAGCGGACCGACGTCCTCAAGGGTGACCGGGTCACCAAGGAGCTGCCGATCGGCGGGACGGCGTACCCCGAGACCGACGGTGTCGTCTACGTGACCGCGGGCGCGGCGGGCCGGAGCCTCTACGCGTTCCCCGTCGAGGACACGTACGAGGGCCACGAGAAGAAGATCGACCCGTTCACGTCGTACGTGGGCCAGCGCGACGGCAGCAAGAAGAACGTCACCGTCGACTGGTCGCGCGTGCGGTACACGAACTACTCGTTCCTGCGGGTCGACGTGGAGCCGGCGCCGGCCGGCCGCACCGCGAAGCTGACGGTGCGCGGCCTGGCCGAGACCGGCGAGGAGATCGACCGCTTCGTGATCGCCCGCAAGGTGCGCCAGGGCTGACGCCCGACGCCGGATTTTCCCCGTCCGCCCCGCGAGGATTGGTCTACACCCTTGACCCCTCGTGGGGCGGACGGTACTCATGGTGACTGCTCCGTTGCACAGATGTACCTCGTCGCTCGTCGAAGGGACTGCCTGTGAGACAGCAACAGAAGCAGCGCCGCAGAACCACCCATCTGTTCGGGTCGCTGCTGCTCGTCGCGGCCGCGGGGGTGTCCGCCGTCGGCGCCGCACCCGCCCAGGACGCGTCCCCGGCGCAGGCCGCCACCCCGCTCGGCCAGGTCGTCCCCGCTCCGGCCAAGGTCGAGGCGGGCGGACCCGGGTACGCGATCACCCCGGACACGCGCATACGGGTCGAGCAGGACTCGAAGGAGGCGCGGCGGGTCGCCGGCTATCTCGCCGGGGTGCTCCGGCCCTCCACCGGCTACGAGCTGCCCGTCATCGGCCAGGGCGGCCCCGACGGCATACGGCTCGAACTCAGCCGTACGGACAAGGACTTGGGGGCCGAGGGCTACCGGCTCGAATCGGGCCCCGGCGCCGTCACCATCACCGCGCACGAGGCCGCCGGCCTCTTCCACGGCGTGCAGACCCTGCGCCAGCAGCTGCCGGCCGCGGTGGAGAAGAAGACCGCGCAGGCCGGCCCCTGGCCGGTGGCCGGCGGCACCATCGAAGACAGCCCCCGGTACGGCTACCGCAGCGCCATGCTCGACGTCTCCCGGCACTTCTTCGGCGTGGACCAGGTCAAGCGCTACATCGACGAACTGGCCCTGTACAAGGTCAACAAGCTGCACCTGCACCTGAGCGACGACCAGGGCTGGCGCATCGCCATCGACTCCTGGCCGAGGCTCGCCACGTACGGCGGGTCCACGCAGGTCGGCGGCGGCCGGGGCGGCTACTACACGAAGGACCAGTACAAGGAGATCGTCCGGTACGCCGCCTCGCGGTACCTGGAGGTCGTGCCCGAGATCGACATGCCGAGCCACACGAACGCGGCGCTCGCCTCGTACGCCGACCTGAACTGCAACGGCGTGGCGCCGCCCCTCTACACCGGTACGAACGTCGGCTTCAGCTCCCTGTGCGTCAACAAGCCGATCACGTACACCTTCGTGGACGACGTCATCCGTGAACTGGCCGCCCTCACCCCGGGCAAGTACATCCACATCGGCGGCGACGAGGCCCACTCCACCAGCCACGACGACTACGTCACCTTCATGAACAAGGTGCAGCCGATCGTCGCCAAGTACGGCAAGACCGTGGTCGGCTGGCACCAGCTGACCGCCGCCACCCCGATCAAGGGCGCCCTCGCCCAGTACTGGGGTCTCGACGGCACCAGCGCCGCCGAGAAGGCGCAGGTCGCGGCGGCCGCGCGGGCGGGCACGGGAATCGTCATCTCGCCCGCCGACCGGACCTACCTCGACATGAAGTACAACAAGGACACCAAGCTCGGTCTCGCCTGGGCCGGGTACGTCGAGGTCCAGCGTTCCTACGACTGGAACCCGGGCAACTACCTCCCGGGCGCGCCCGCGTCGGCCGTGGCAGGCGTCGAGGCGCCGTTGTGGGCCGAGACGATCTCCACGTCCGCGGACATCGACTACATGGCCTTCCCGAGGCTGCCCGGTGTCGCCGAACTCGGCTGGTCGCCCGCGGCCACGCACGACTGGAACACGTACAAGGTGCGGCTCGCGGCGCAGGGTCCGCGCTGGGACGCGCTCGGCATCGGCTACTACAAGTCGACGCAGGTGCCCTGGCCGGCGAGCTAGGACACCGGCAGGCGAGTGGGGCTCCCCAGGGACCGCCCTGGGGAGCCCCACTCCGTCCATGAGAGGGCTACGCGATCGGGTTCCGCAGTGTCCCGGCCAGCTGGAGCGCCCCCGACGGGTCCGCGAGGTCGACCATCTGCTCGTTGTTGCGCAGCTGGAGCCGGTTGAGGCAGGACAGGGTGAACTCCGGTGCGAACAGGTCGTACTGCCGGAATCTGTCGGCCAGTTGGGGTGCCGAGTCCTGGTAGTCGCGAACGCACTCGGCGACCGCGTCCCAGAACGTGTCCTCGTCGAGGACGCCCTCCGTCACCAGGTTCGCCGCCAGGAAACGGAAGAAGCAGTCGAAGACGTCCGTGAATATGGAGAGCAGTTTCCGGTCGTCCGGGACCTCGACGCGGATGCGGTCCACTCCCGGCGGAAGCACCGCGTCCGGGTCCATCACCGCGATCTCCTCGGCGATGTCCTTGAAGATCGCCCGCCGCGCCGTGCCGTCCTCGCCGAGTACGAGGATGACGTTCTCGCCGTGCGGCATGTACACGAGGTCGTACGCGTAGAAGCTGTGCAGCAGCGGCGTGAGGTACGACCGCAGGTAGGGGCGCAGCCACTCGGCGGGTGTGAGGCCCGAGCGTTCGATCAGGGCCGCCGCGAGCGAGTGGCCGTCCTCGTCCACGTGCAGCAGTGACGCCATCGTGGCGAGCCGTTCGCCCTCGGCCAGGGACGGGACCGGGGACTCGCGCCACAGGGCGGCGAGCATCTTCCGGTAGGGCGAGTAGCGGTCGGTGGCGGCCTCGTACTCCAGGTGCCGGTAGCCGACGGCGGCGCGTTCGCGGATGACGGTGAGGCCGGTCGCCTTCAGGACGGGGTCGTTCTCGACGAGCTGCGCCAGCCAGTCGTTGATCGCGGGGGTGTCCTTCATGTACGAGGCGGACAGGCCACGCATGAAGCCCATGTTGAGGACGGACAGGGCGGTCTTCACGTAGTGCTTGGCCGGGTCGCTGGCGTTGAAGAACGTGCGGATCGACTGCTGGGCCAGGTACTCGTCGTCGCCCTCGCCGAGCAGGACGAGGCGGCGCTCCGCGATCTCGGCAGCGAAGGTGACCGACAGCTTGTTCCACCACTGCCAGGGGTGGACGGGGATGAGGAGGTAGTCGTCGGGGTCCAGGCCCTGGCCGGTGAGGGTGGCGGCGAAGCGCGCCAGGGTCTCCTCGGCGAGCTCCGCGCGCAGCAGGGACTCGTAGGTGAGGCCGGCGCCCGCCGTGAACGCGGCCCGCTCGCGGGTCGCCGCCAGCCAGATCAGCCGGACGGGGCTCGCGGTCTCGGGGGCGTACGACAGGTACTCGTGGACGCCGAAGCCGAGCCGGCCGTTGTTGGCGACGAAGCAGGGGTGGCCCTCGGTCATGCCCGTCTCGATGTCCTGGAAGGAGCCGTCGCGGGCGAGCGACGCGGACGTGACGGGCGGCTTGGCGAGCTTGTAGCAGGTGCCGGAGAGCGTGGAGGAGATCTCTTCCAGATAGACCGGCAGGATCGCGTCGCTCAGGCCCAGGGAGGTCCGGAACTCGGTGAGGAACTCCAGGGCGTCCAGGGGGAGTTCGGTGCCGTCGCGGTGGCGGGTGACGGAGTCGGCGGCGACCTGCCAGTGGTCGAGGCGCAGGCGGCGCGCGGCGAAGCGGTACTCGGTGGCGCCGTCGTCGGAGCGCACGGCGTACCGGCCGTCGCCGAGCGGCTCGGGCGTCAGGAGCCGCTCGTGGGTGAACTCGGCGAGTGCTTTGCGTATCAGCAGGCGGTTGGCCCGCGCCCAGCGCTCGGGGGAGAGGTGGGCGACGGTGTCGGCGAAGGTCATGCGGCGCTCCTTGCGGTGGCGCTCGCTGCGGTGGCGGCCTCGAACTGCTCGCGCGTGCAGAAGCTCAGCAGCGCATTCTTCTCGGGCTTCTGGATCTCGCGTTCGGGCACGAAGCCGACGGCCTCGTTCAGGGCGTGCACGGCTTCGTTGCGCACGTCGGGCTCGACCACGACGCGCCGCACGGACGGGTCCGCGAACAGGTGGGCCATGACGGCCGTGATGACGGCGCGCGTGAAGCCGTGGACGGGTGTGTCGGTGGGGGCGACCAGGAAGTGCATGCCGATGTCGCCCGGCTCGGGCTCGTACAGGCCCACCAGTTCGACGTGCGCCGGGTCGTAACGCTCCATCAGGAAAACGGGCACGCCGTCGAGTTCACCGATGTACGCGTCATGGTGGGCGGCCGCGGATATCGCCATGTACTCGCGTTCCACGTCCTGCAGTCTCGCGTCCTGCATCAGCCAGAACGCGGCTCTGGGGTGGGTGACCCAGCCGTGGACGAGCTCGGCGTCCTTGAGGGGGTCGAGGGTGCGGACGGCGAAACCCGAAGGGCTCGTGCGGCTCGTGCGGCTCATGCGGCGAACTCCTGGAACGCGATGGTCTTCTCTACGGGGTAGTACTCGGTGCCGAGCAGCTCGCCGATGATGTACGCGTTGCGGTACGCGCCCATGCCGAGGTCCGGCGAGGTGATCGAGTGGGTGTGCACGCCGGCGTTCTGCACGAAGACGCCGCGGCCCGTGGTGTCGACGGAGTAGTTGCGGGCCATGTCGAACCGGCCGCGGCTGTCCCAGCGCAGCCGGTCGCGGACCGGTTCGAGGAAGGCGGGCGTCTCGTACCGGTAGCCGGTGGCGAGGATGAGGCCGTCGGTGCGGAGCTCGAAGTCCTTGCCCTGCTCCTCCTGGCGCAGCCCGAGCGTGTACGTGCCGTTCTCGTGACGCGCGCTGGTGAGCGCGGAGTTGGTGAGCAGGCGGGTGGGGACGGGGCCTGCCAGGTTCTTCTGGTAGAGCAGGTCGAAGATCTCGTTGATGAGGTCGCCGTCGATGCCCTTGAAGAGGCCCTTCTGCTGGGTCTCCAGGCGGTAGCGGGTCTCCTCCGGCAGCGCGTGGAAGTAGTCCACGTACTCGGGGGAGGTCATCTCCAGGGTCAGCTTCGTGTATTCGAGGGGGAAGAAGCGCGGGGAGCGGGTCACCCAGTTCAGGCGGTAACCGTGGACGTCGATCTCGCCGAGGAGGTCGTGGTAGATCTCGGCGGCGGACTGGCCGCTGCCGACGAGCGTGATCGAGTCCTTGCGCTGGAGCTCCGCCTTGTGGTGCAGATAGCGGGAGTTGTGGATCGCGTCGCCGCCGAGGTCCCGGCATGCCTCGGGAATGTGCGGCGGGGTCCCGGTGCCGAGGACGAGGCGGGGTGCCCGGTAGGTCGCGCCGCCTTCGGTGCGGACGACGTAGAGGCCGTCGGCGTCGTCGTAGGTCACCTGGGTCACGGTCGTGCCGAAGCGGACGCCGGTGAGCTTGGCCGCGGCCCAGCGGCAGTAGTCGTTGTACTCGGTCCGCAGCGGATAGAAGTTCTCGCGGATGTAGAACGAGTACAACCTCCCTGATTCTTTCAGGTAGTTGAGGAAGGAGTACGGGGACGTCGGGTCGGCGAGCGTGACGAGGTCCGACAGGAACGGGGTCTGGAGGTGGGCGCCTTCGAGGAACATCCCCGAGTGCCACTCGAAGTCGGGCTTCGACTCGAGGAAGACGCCGTTCAGTTCGGCTATCGGTTCGGTCAGGCAGGCGAGGCCGAGGTTGAAGGGGCCGAGCCCGATACCGATGAAATCAACTGGCGCGGTCAAGGATGTCTCCCAGGTACTGCTCGGCGTGGTCGGCGATCAGGTCGAGGACCGCGGAGATGTCGTCCACGGTGGTCTCGGGGTTGAGCAGGGTGAACTTCAGGTAGTGGCGGCCGCCCACCCTGGTGCCCGCCACGATGGCCTCGCCGGAGGCGAACAGGGCCTTGCGGGCGTACAGGTTGGCGCGGTCGATCTCGGCGGGGTCGGTGACGCCGGCCGGGATGTGGCGGAAGACGAGGGTGGAGAGCCTCGGTTCGACGACGACGTCGAAGCGGGGGTCGGCGGCGAGCAGTTCCCAGGCCCGCCCGGCCAGGTCGCACACCTCGTCGAAGAGCTGCCCGACGCCGTCGGCGCCCATCACGCGCAGCGTCATCCACAGCTTGAGCGCGTCGAAGCGGCGGGTCGTCTGGAGGGACTTGTCGACCTGGTTGGGGATGCGCTCGGTGACCATGCGGCGCGGGTTGAGGTAGTCGGCGTGGTACGTCGCGTGCCGCAGGGTGGCCGCGTCGCGGACCAGGACCGCGCTCGAACTCACGGGCTGGAAGAAGGACTTGTGGTAGTCGACGGTGACGGAGTCGGCGCGCTCGATGCCGTCGAGGAGGTGCCGGTTCCGGACGGAGGCGAGCAGCCCGCAGCCGTAGGCGGCGTCGACGTGCATCCAGGTGCCGTACCGGTCGCACAGCTCGGCGATCTCGGGGAGCGGGTCGATGGAGCCGAAGTCGGTGGTGCCGGCGGTGGCGACGACCGCCATGGGGGTGAGGCCGTTCTCGCGGCAGCGCTCCAGTTCGCGCGCGAGGGCGACGGTCTGCATGCGCTTGTCGCGGTCGACGGGGATCGTGACCACGGCGTCGGGGCCGAGCCCGAGCAGGGTCGCGGACTTCTTGACGCTGAAGTGGCTGACCTCGGAGGCGAACACCCGCATGTTCGTAGGGCGTTCGGCGTGGTCGCCGCGTCCGGATTTGGTCTCCTCGCGGGCGAGGAGCAGCGCCTGGAGGTTGGACTGGGAGCCGCCGGAGGTGAAGACGCCGTCGGCGGCGGGGCCGAGGCCGATGCGTCCGGTGGTCCAGTCGATGAGCTTGCGCTCGATGAGGGTGCCGCCGGCGGACTGGTCCCAGGTGTCGAGGGAGGAGTTGACCGCGGAGAGGACGGCCTCGCCGAGTACGGCCGGGATGACGACGGGGCAGTTGAGGTGGGCGAGGTAGCGCGGGTGGTGGAAGTAGACGGCGTCGCGGAGGTAGACCTCTTCGAGCTCGTCCAGGGCGGCCGTGGTGTCCAGGAGGGGAGTGTCCAGGTCGACGGCGTCGATCCGGTGCGCGAGGTCGTGGACGGTGATTCCGGTGAACGGCCGGTCGGTGGTGGCGAGTTTGGCCGCCACCCGCTCGATTCCCTCGGTCACGGAACAGCGGTAGTGCTCCGCGGTCGTGTCGTTGAGCAGGTGCGAGCGCATGGACGGTCCTCCGGGTGGGGGCGGGAATGCGGGTGGGAGGGGCAGCGTGCGGACGGGGCGGCGCGGGAAAGGGGCGAGGCCGGAACGCTGTATTTAGGTTAGCCTAACCTAAGTTACGCGTGCGACCCCGCCCCTCACCCCTGGCCGGAACCTGCCGTCCGCTCAGCCCTCCGTGGCCGCCTCCCGTGCCCCGGCGACGCGCAGCCCGTCCTCACTGAGCCCCTTGCGCCAGTAGCCGACGAACGTCACCGACCGCTTGTCGTAGGCGCGTTCACGCACGAGATGGCGGCGCAGCTCCTTCATCGCCCCGGACTCGCCCGCGAGCCAGGCGTACGGGCTTGCGGCATGCGGGAGTTCGGCGGCGCTGATCGCCTCCAGGGCCGAGGGCGGATGCTCGTCCCGTACGAGCCAGGTGACGCGGGCGTGGTCCGGGATCTTCACGTCCGGGATGTCCGCGCGGTGCGGGACCTCCAGCCAGGCGTGCGCGGGCAGGTGCGCCGGGAGCCAGGCGAGGATGCCGAGGGCGGCGGGCATGGCGGTCTCGTCACCCCACATGAGGAGGTGGTCGGCGCCCTCGGGGGGCCGGCAGCGCACGGCGGTGTTGTCGGCGACCGCCGGGCCGAGCACCGTCACGCGGTCGCCGGCCCGCGCGGCCCCGGCCCATACGCAGGCGGGCCCGGCGCCGCCGGGCCCGTCGTGGTGCAGGACGAAGTCGATGTCGAGTTCTTCCGGGTCGCGGCGCTGCGCGCTGACCGTGTACGAGCGCATCACCGCGCGCACGTGGTCCGGCAGTGCCCGGTACGCGCTGTGCCAGGCGCGGCCGTCGTCGCCGGGTTCGACCGGTGGCAGCACGGGGGCGCTCTGGCCCGGCCGGGGCAGGAACAGCGACAGGCTCTGGTCGCGGCCCCCGGCGTGGAATTCCGGCAGGCCGGGACCGGTGAAGGTGACGCGCTGGAGCGACGGGCCGAGCCGCCGCGTCCGCTGTACCTGGAGGTCGAAGAACCGGAACGGGGCGGGCTCGGTGGCCGTCATGACGTCAGCCGACCTTCCTGGCCTTCTCGATGGCCTCGGCGAGGTCTTCGAGGACCGGGGCGCACTTGGCGTAGGAGTAGATGGGCTCGGTGACGCGCGGGACGACCTGGCCGGCCCTGACCGCGGGCAGCTTCCTCCAGGTGGCCTTGTCCTTGTCGAGGTCGGCGGGCTGGATGGTGGCCGTGCGGTTGTCCATCATGATGACGTCGGCCGGGTACTTGTCGATGTTCTCCCAGCTCAGGTTCTCGAACCAGCCGCCGGACGCCTTCTTCGCCGCCTCCGACGGCTCGACGAAGTTCACGCCGAGCGACTTGAAGTACTCCAGGTCGGCGGAGAGGTTCGTGCCCGAGACGTAGAAGATGTCCTGGCTCGCGGAGCCGACGAGGACCCTGATGCCGGGGTTCGCCTTGGCGGCCTTGCGCAGGCGGGCGGCCGCCGCCTCGAAGCGCTGTTTGGCCTTGACGACCTTGGCGGCCTTGACGTCGGCGCCGAGCGACTCGGCGAGCGCGAGCAGGCGCTCCAGGGGCCGCGTCATCTGGCGGTCGTAGACGGAGATACCGACGCTCGGGGCAAGCCCGAGGATCTTGTCCTTGGAGTCCTCGGGGACGGACCACAGGGTGCCGGCGGTGTCGTACACGGTGGTGACGAGGAGGTCGGGGGCGAGGCCCGCGTACTTCTCGATGTTGAACTGGCCCCAGGCGTTGCCGAGGATCGTCACCTTGTCGACGTCGATGTCGCCGGCCTGGACGTCGGCCTTGCCGTCCTTGGTCCTCGTCGGGCCGAAGACGCCCTTGCACTCGATGCCGTAGTCCCACAGGGCGGCGGCGACGCTGGTGAACGCGGCGATGTTCGCCGGGACCTTGTCGGCCTTCGCGGTCTTTCCGCGGTCGTCCTTGAAGGACCAGGGGCCGGACCTGGCGCCCTTGCCGGCTCCGGTGCCTGCGCCGCCGTCCTTGGAGCCGCTGTCTTTGGAGTCGGCGCCGCACGCGGCGAGTGCGGCGCCGAGGCCGAGTGCGCCGCCCGCGGCGAGGATGCCGCGTCGTGAGGGGCTGGTGAGACGGGCTCGGTGCATGACGGTGGCTGCTTTCGTGACGAACGGAGGCCAGGCCGCTGGCCGGGATGACTTAGGTTAACCTAACCTAAGTTGATCCCGGGTTGTCCAGCGGCCCGCCTCAGCCCGAGCCCTTCACTGTGCTCGCCGTGAGCCCTTCGGCGCGTCAGCCCGTAAGCCCTTCAGCGCGTCAGCCCGTAAGCCCCAACTCCCGTGCGATCAGCATCCGCTGCACCTCGCTCGTTCCCTCGCCGATCTCCAGGATCTTGGAGTCACGCCACATACGGGCCACCGGATACTCGTTCATGAACCCGTAGCCGCCGTGGATCTGCGTGGCCTCGCGCGCGTTGTCCACCGCGACCGTCGACGAGTAGAGCTTGGCGAGCGCCGCCTCCTTCTTGAACGGCTCCCCGCTCACCAGGCGCGACGCCGCGTCCCGCCAGGCGAGCCGGGCCGTGTGCGCCTTCATCTCCATGTCGGCGATCTTGAACTGGATGGCCTGGTACGAGCCGATGTTCCGGCCGAACGCCTTCCGCTCCTTGGCGTACTTCACCGACTCGTCGACGCAGCCCTGCGCGAGCCCCGTCGCGAGCGCCGAGATCGCGATCCGGCCCTCGTCCAGGATCCGGAGGAACTGCGCGAATCCGCGGCCCTGTTCGCCGAGGAGGTTCGCCGCCGGGACCCGGACGTCGGCGAAGGACAGCTCCCGCGTGTCCGACGCGTTCCAGCCGACCTTCGAGTACGGCGCCGCGACCGTGAAGCCCGGCGTTCCCGACGGCACGATGATCGAGGAGATGTGCGGCTTGCCCTCGGGCGTGCGGCCGGTGACCGCCGTGACCGTGACCAGACCCGTGATGTCCGTACCGGAGTTGGTGATGAAGCACTTCGTGCCGTTGATCACCCACTCGCCGGTCGACTCGTCGATCCGGGCCGTCGTCCGCGTCGCCCCCGCGTCCGAGCCGCCGTCCGGCTCGGTCAGGCCGAACGCGCCCAGGATTTCACCAGAGCACAGCCGTGGCAGCCACTCCCGCTTCTGCTCCTCGGTCCCGAACAGATGGACCGGCATCGCGCCGAGGGAGACCCCGGCCTCCAGTGTGATCGCCACCGACGAGTCGACCCGCGCCAGCTCCTCCAGGGCGATCCCGAGAGCCAGATAGTCGCCGCCCATCCCGCCGTACTCCTCCGGGAACGGCAGCCCGAACAGGCCCATCCGGCCCATCTCCCGCACGATCTCGTACGGGAACTCGTGGCGCTCGTAGAAGTCGCCGATCTTGGGGGCGACGACGTCGTGCGCGAACTCCTCGACGGTGCGCCGGAGTTCTTCGTGCTCGCTGCTCAGACGGTGGTCCATCGTTCTACTGCTCCTGGTGGGAGAGGGCACGGACGGTGCGGGACGGGCTCGGCCGGCCCAACTGCTGGGCCATCCACGCGCTGGTGGCGGTGAGACGGCCGAGGTCGACCCCGGTCTCGATGCCGAGGCCCTGAAGCATCCACACGAGGTCTTCGGTGGCGAGATTTCCGGTGGCGCTCTTCGCGTACGGGCAGCCGCCGAGGCCGCCCGCGGAGGCGTCCACGGTGGTCACTCCGTGCTGGAGCGCCGCGAGCGTGTTGGACAGGGCCTGGCCGTACGTGTCGTGGAAATGCACGCCGATCGCGTTCGTCGGCACACCCTCCTCGTTCAGCTCGGCCAGGAGCGTCTGGACGTGGCCCGGCGTCGCGACGCCGATCGTGTCGCCGAGGCTCAGCTCGTCGCAGCCCATGTCCATCAGGGCCTTGGCGACCCGGACGACCTGGTGGACCGGGACGGCGCCCTCCCAGGGGTCCCCGAAGCACATGGACAGATAGCCGCGCACATGCGCCCGCCCGGCCTTGGCACGCGTCACGACCGGCTCGAACATGGCGAGCGCGTCGTCCACCGTCCGGTTCAGATTGGCCTTGGCGAAGGACTCCGTGGCGCTGGCGAACACGGCGACGCGGCGCGCCCCGAGCGCGAGCGCCCGGTCGAGGCCCCGCTCGTTCGGCACGAGGACGGGCAGGTGGGGGCGGGACCCGATGTCCTGGATGAGCGGGAACAGGGCCTCCGCGTCGGCCAGTTGGGGCACCCACTCGGGGTGCACGAAGCTGGTCGCCTCGATGGTGGTGAGCCCCGCGTCCGCGAGCCGGTGCACGAACTCGGCCTTCACCTCCGTGGGGACGATCGCCTTCTCGTTCTGCAGTCCGTCACGCGCGCCGACCTCGTGGATCCGCACGCGGGCGGGCAGGTCCTGGGCGGGCACGACCATGGGCAGGGCGGTGGGTACGGGGGCGCTCATGCCGTCATCTCCTCGTGCGGGGCGACGACCGCGAGGATCTGGTCCATCGCGACGGTCGTCCCCGGTGTGACGTCCAGCTCGGCGACCGTGCCGGCGTGCGGGGCGGAGATGACGTGTTCCATCTTCATCGCCTCGACCACCAACAGGCTCTGCCCGGCCGCCACTTCGTCGCCGACGGCCACCTTCACCACGGTGACCGTGCCGGGCATCGGCGCGGTGAGGGAGTCCGCGCCCGAGTGTGCGGCGCCGGTCAGCGAGTCGGCCACCGGGTCGAAGTCCCGCACGTGCCAGGCGTCGCCGTCCCGGCCGAGCCAGTCACCGGCCCGGTGGAAGGTGTGGGTGAGCCCGTCCACGTGGACGGTGACCCGGTCCGCGGTGACGGTGTGGGTGCCGCTCGTGCCCTGTCTGACGGGTTCGTGCCCGGGCACCCTGAGGTCGAAGGCGAGCGGCGCGGGAGTGCCGCCCAGGCGCCAGCCGTTCGGCTGCGAGAAGGGGTCGGTCCAGCCGGATCCCGACGGCGTGAGGGCGCTCTCGCGAACCGCGGCGGCGGCCTCGTACACCTCCGCCGGCACCTCGCTCACGACCAGGCCGTCCACCTCGCGCTCCACGAGCCCGGTGTCGAGCTCGCCCGCCACCACGGCCGGGTGGGCGAGCAGCCGCCGCAGGAACCCGGCGTTCGTCGGCACGCCGAGCGTCACCGTGTCCGCGAGCGCCGCGCGCAGCCTGCGCAGCGCCGTCGCACGGTCGGGCCCGTACGCGATGACCTTCGACAGCATCGGGTCGTACAGGCTGCCGACCTCCGTGCCCTCGCTCAGGCCCGAGTCGGTGCGCACCCCGTCGCCCTGCGGCTCGCGCAGCGAGACGACCGTGCCGCCGGAGGGAAGGAACCCGCGGGAAGGGTCCTCCGCGCAGATCCGGGCCTCGACCGCATGCCCGGTGAGCGTGATGTCGTCCTGCGTGTACGGCAGTTGCTCACCGGCCGCGACCCGCAGCTGCCACTCCACCAGGTCGATGCCCGTGACCATCTCGGTGACGGGGTGCTCGACCTGGAGGCGGGTGTTCATCTCCATGAAGTAGTACGACGACGGGTCGTTGCCCGGCACGATGAACTCCACCGTGCCCGCGCCCCGGTACCCGCACGAGCGGGCCGCCTGCACGGCCGCCTCGCCCATCGACGCGCGCGTGGGCTCGTCGAGCAGGACGCTGGGCGCCTCCTCGATGATCTTCTGGTGGCGGCGCTGGAGCGAGCACTCGCGCTCCCCGAGATGGATCACGTGCCCGTGGGCGTCGGCGAGGACCTGGATCTCGATGTGCCGGGGGCGGTCGACCCAGCGCTCCACCAGCAGCGTGTCGTCGCCGAAGGAGGCGCGCGCCTCGCGCCGCGCGGCCGCGATCTCGTCGCCGAGCAGCGCTTCGTCACGGACCAGACGCATGCCCTTGCCGCCGCCGCCCGCGGACGGCTTGAGCAGCACGGGCATGCCGATCTCCCGTGCCGCGTCGGCCAGTTGGCCGTCGCTGAGCCCGCTGCCGGAGGAGCCGGGCACGACCGGGACGCCGGCCGCCTTCACGGTCTCCTTGGCGCGGATCTTGTCGCCCATGAGGGAGATCGCGTCGGCGGAGGGCCCGATGAAGGCGAGGCCGGCGTCGGCGCAGGCCCGCGCGAATCCCGCGTTCTCCGCGAGGAACCCGTAGCCCGGGTGGACGGCCTGCGCGCCCGTGCGGGCCGCCGCGTCGAGCAGGCGCTCCACGGACAGATAGCTCTCGGCGGCGGGCGGCGGCCCGATACGGACCGCGGTGTCGGCCTCCCGCACGTGCCGGGCATCCGCGTCCGCGTCGCTGTACACGGCGACCGAACGGATACCGAGGGCCCGCAGCGTACGGATGACGCGGACGGCGATCTCGCCGCGGTTGGCCACAAGAACGGTGTCGAACATGCTCGTGTTCATCGGGGTGCTCATCGAGGTGCTCAAGGTGCTCAAGGTGCTCATTGGGGTCCCTCCCCTCACATCCGGAAGACGCCGAAGCCGCCGGACTTCTCCGGCAGCGGCGCGTGGGCACAGGCGGTCAGGGCGAGGCCGAGGACCTGCCGGGTCTCCAGCGGGTCGATCACGCCGTCGTCCCAGAGCCGGGCCGTCGCGTAGTAGGCGTTCCCCTGGTGCTCGTACTGGGCGCGGATCGGCGCCTTGAACGCGTCCTCGTCCTCGGGGGGCCAGGTCTCGCCGCGCGCCTCCAGCTGGTCGCGCTTGACGGTCGCGAGGACGGAGGCGGCCTGCTCGCCGCCCATCACGGAGATCTTGGCGTTGGGCCACATCCACAGGAAGCGCGGCGAGTAGGCCCGGCCGCACATCGAGTAGTTCCCCGCGCCGTACGACCCGCCGACGACGACGGTCAGCTTCGGTACGCGGGTGCTGGCGACGGCCGTGACCATCTTGGCGCCGTGCTTGGCGATCCCGCCCGCCTCGTAGTCCCGGCCGACCATGAAGCCGGAGATGTTCTGCAGGAACACGAGCGGGATGCCGCGCTGGTCGCACAGCTCGATGAAGTGCGCGCCCTTCTGGGCGGACTCGGAGAACAGGATGCCGTTGTTCGCGACGATCCCGACCGGGTGGCCGTGGATCCGGGCGAAGCCGGTGATGAGCGTCTGCCCGAACTCCGACTTGAACTCGGCGAACCGTGAGCCGTCCACCACGCGCGCGATGACCTCCCGCACGTCGTACGGGGTGCGCGAGTCGACCGGCACCGCCCCGTAGAGCCCGGCCGGGTCGACCTTCGGCTCCACCGCCTGCGTCACCGACCAGGGCAGCGGGCCGCGCTCCGGGAGCGTCGAGACGATCGTGCGCACGATGCGCAGCGCGTGCGCGTCGTCCTCCGCGAGATGGTCCGTGACGCCCGAGACGCGGGAGTGGACCTCGCCGCCGCCCAGCTCCTCCGCGGTCACGACCTCGCCGGTCGCCGCCTTCACCAGGGGCGGGCCGCCCAGGAAGATCGTGCCCTGATTGCGCACGATCACGGCCTCGTCGCTCATCGCCGGGACGTACGCCCCGCCCGCGGTGCACGAGCCGAGGACCGCCGCGATCTGCGGGATGCCGGCGCCGGACATCCGCGCCTGGTTGTAGAAGATCCGCCCGAAGTGCTCGCGGTCGGGGAAGACCTCGTCCTGCATCGGCAGGAAGGCGCCCCCGGAGTCCACCAGGTACACGCACGGCAGCCGGTTCTCCAGGGCCACCTCCTGCGCGCGCAGGTGCTTCTTCACCGTCATCGGGTAGTACGTGCCGCCCTTGACCGTCGCGTCGTTCGCCACGATCACGCACTCGCGGCCGCTGACCCGGCCGATCCCGGCGATCACCCCGGCGGCCGGGGCCTCGCCCCCGTACATCCCGTCGGCCGCGAGCGGCGCCAGCTCCAGGAACGGGGAGCCCGGGTCGAGCAGGGTGTCCACGCGGTCGCGCGGCAGCAGCTTGCCGCGCGCGGTGTGCCGGGCGCGGGCCCGCTCACCGCCGCCGAGCCGGGCCGCGGCCAGCTTGCCGCGCAGCTCGTCGGCCAGCGCCTCGTGCGCCGCCTCGTTGGCCTTCCAGGCCTCCGACGCGGGATCGGCCGCGCTCGTCAGCTCCGGTGCCTCCTGCATCGCGCAGTCCCCTCGTTCGGCTCGCGCATCGGTTCGCTTCGGCGCTCCCGCTCGGTTAATGAGCGTTAACGCGTTTCCTTCAGGTTAACGACCGCTAACGTCGCTGTCTAGAATTACGTCCATGGCCACCAGAACCGACGCCCCCACCCGCCGCGAGCAGATCCTCAAGGAGGCCGCGCGGCTCTTCGCCGAGCGCGGGTTCCACGGGGTCGGCGTCGACGAGATAGGTGCCGCGGTCGGCATCAGTGGACCCGGGCTCTACCGGCACTTCGCCGGCAAGGACGCGATGCTCGCCGAACTCCTCGTCGGCATCAGCGGCCGGCTCCTGACCGGCGGCAAGCGCCGCGTCGCCGAGTCCGACGGCGGCGACCCGGGCGCGCTGCTCGACTCGCTCATCGAGGGGCACATCGACTTCGCCCTCGACGACCGCCCCCTGATCACCCTGCACGACCGTGAGCTGGACCGCCTGCGCGACAGCGACCGCAAGCTGGTGCGCCAGCTCCAGCGCCAGTACGTCGAGCTGTGGGTGACGGCGGTCCGCGAGGCGTA
Organism: Streptomyces antnestii; assembly: GCF_004005495.1. Classification (GTDB taxonomy): domain Bacteria; phylum Actinomycetota; class Actinomycetes; order Streptomycetales; family Streptomycetaceae; genus Streptomyces; species Streptomyces antnestii. The sequence continues at coordinate 113,224 of NZ_RZYA01000006.1, read as the reverse complement.
TCCGGGCCTGCCGGAGCAGCCCGCGCGGGCGGCCGTGCACGCCGTCTTCGGCCTGCTCAACTCGACCCCGCACCTGGGCAGGCCCGGCGCGCTGCCGGGCCGCGAGGCGACGGCGGGCCTGCTGCACCGCATGGCGAGGGGAGCCTTCGAGGCGGCCTGAGGGTCCTGCCCCGGCGTGACGCACGTCTCTGGACGCTCCCGCTAACTGGCGGGTAACGTAAGTCTGAGCAAGCGCTTAGTCGTGCAGTGATGCCGTTGCAGCCGTACCCGAAGGAGCAGGTCGTGCGCCGTACCGTTTTCAACGAGGACCACGAGGCGTTCCGGGACACCATCCGCGCCTTCATCGAGGCCGAGGTCGTGCCCGTCTACGACGAGTGGTTCGCGGCCGGACAGGCCCCGCGCGACTTCTACTACAAGCTCGCCGAGCTCGGCGTCTTCGGCATCCGCGTGCCCGAGGAGTTCGGCGGCGCCGGCATCGACTCGTACAAGTTCGAGGCGGTGATGTACGAGGAGACCTCGCGCGCGGGCGTCCAGTTCGGCGGCTCCGGCGTGCACGTGCTGCTCGGCCTCCCGTACATCAAGATGCTCGCCACCGACGAGCAGAAGAAGCGCTTCCTGCCGAAGTTCGTCTCCGGCGAGGAGATGTGGGCCCTCGCGATGACCGAGCCGGGCACCGGCTCCGACCTCGCGGGCATGAAGACCACCGCCAAGCTCTCCGAGGACGGCACGCACTACGTCCTCAACGGCGCCAAGACCTTCATCACCGGCGGCGTCCACGCCGACAAGGTGATCGTCTGCGCCCGCACCGACGCGCCCACCGCCGAGGACCGCCGCCACGGCATCTCCCTCTTCGCGGTGGACACCAAGTCCGAGGGCTACTCCATAGGCCGAAAGCTCGACAAGCTCGGCCTGAAGACCTCAGACACCGCCGAGCTGGCGTTCGTCGACGTGAAGGTCCCCGTCGAGGACCTCCTCGGCGAGGAGAACAAGGGCTTCTACTACCTCGGCCACAACCTCGCCTCCGAGCGCTGGGGCATCGCCTTCGGCGCCTACGCGCAGGCCAAGGCCGCCGTCCGGTTCGCCAAGGAGTACGTCCAGGAGCGCACCGTCTTCGGCAAGCCCGTCGCCTCCTTCCAGAACACCAAGTTCGAGCTGGCGGCCTGCCAGGCCGAGGTGGACGCCGCCGAGGCCGTCGCCGACCGCGCTCTCGAGGCCCTCGACGCGGGCGAGCTGACCCCCGCCGAGGCCGCCAGCGCCAAGCTGTTCTGCACCGAGGTCGCGCACCGCGTCATCGACCGCTGCCTCCAGCTGCACGGCGGCTACGGCTTCATGAACGAGTACCCGATCGCCCGCCTGTACGCGGACAACCGCGTCAACCGCATCTACGGCGGCACCAGCGAGATCATGAAGACGATCATCGCGAAGGACATGGGCCTGTAACCCGCCCGTCCCTCCGCCTTCTGTAGAACTGGCTGTATGAATCAGGCACTGAAGTCCCTGCTCGATCTGCTCGACCTGGAGCAGATCGAGCAGGACATCTTCCGCGGGCAGTCCCGCTCCGCCGTCGTCCCCCGGGTCTTCGGCGGCCAGGTCGCGGCCCAGGCGCTCGTCGCCGCCGGCCGCACCGTCCCCGCGGAGCGGCACGCGCACTCGCTGCACGCGTACTTCCTGCGCCCCGGCGACCCCGGCGCGCCCATCGTCTACACGGTCGACCGGATCCGCGACGGGCGCTCCTTCACCACGCGCCGCGTCGTCGCCGTCCAGCACGGCCAGCCGATCTTCCACCTCTCCGCGTCCTTCCAGACGTACGAGGACGGGCTCGAGCACCAGGCCGCCATGCCGCCCGCGCCCGACCCGGAGACGCTGCCCACCGCCGCCGAGATCCTGCCGCGCTACGCCGACGCGTTCGTCGAGCCCGGCGTCGCCGAGCGCCTCCTCGAAGCGCGCGAGGCCGTCGACCTGCGGTACGTGGACGCCCCGCCGTTCGGCAGCGTCGGCACCCCGAAGGAACCGCGCTCGCAGGTCTGGTTCCGCACCAACGGCAAGCTCGACGGCGTCATCGACGAGCCGCTGCTGCACGTCTGCCTCGCCACGTACGTCTCCGACATGACGCTCCTCGACTCCGTGCTGCTCGCGCACGGGCGCGGGGGCTGGGCCGTGGGCGACGTCGTGGGCGCCTCGCTCGACCACGCGATGTGGTTCCACCGGCCGTTCCGCGCGGACGAGTGGCTCCTGTACGACCAGGAGTCGCCCTCGGCGTCGGGCGGGCGCGGCCTCGGCCAGGCCCGCATCTACACCCGCGACGGACAGCTCGCGATCTCCGTGATCCAGGAGGGCGTGGTCCGCGTACCGCGCTGACCCCGCGTGGTCGCGTCCCATACCGATCGGACATACCGTCACCTGCATGGGCACGAGCGCTGAGCGGACGACCGGGACGGCCGGCGACACGGGTGGGAACGGCGGCGGCGAGAGCACTTTCACCGTCATCGTGGCGGCGGTCGCCAACCTCGGGATCGCCCTCGCGAAGGGCGTCGCCGGCGTCATCAGCGGGTCGAGCGCCATGCTGTCGGAGGCCGCCCATTCGGTGGCCGACACGGTCACCGAGGTCCTGCTGCTCACCGCCCTCAAGCGCAGCGAGAAGCCCGCCGACGAGGACCACCCCCTCGGCTACGGTCCGGAGCGCTACATCTGGGCCATGCTCGCCGCCGTCGCCACGTTCGTGGGCGGCGCCGTCTTCTCCCTCTACGACGGCATCCACACGCTGGCGGCAGGGGAGGAGCTCGGCGACCCGCTCGTCTCGTACATCGTCCTCGCCGTCGCCTTCCTCCTGGAGGGCCTCTCCCTGCGCACCGGCATGCGGCAGGCCCGCGCCGAGGCCGCCCGGCTCGGCGCGCCCATGGGCAGATACCTGCGCCGGACGCCCGACACCGCCGTCAAGGCCGTCGTCATGGAGGACTCCGCGGCCCTCGTCGGCCTCGTGCTCGCCGCGGGCGGACTCCTCGGCGGCCAGCTCACCGGCTCCGGCGTGTACGACGCCGTCGCGTCCCTGTGCATCGGCGTACTGCTCCTGTACGTCGCCTGGGTCCTGGGCCGGTCGAACGCCGAACTCCTCATCGGGCGGCCCCTTCCGGAACCGGTCCGGCAGGAGATCCGCGGGATCATCGCCGGGGTCGAGCACGTCGAGGCCGTCCTCGAACTGACCACCCTCGTCCAGGGCCCGCGCGAGGCCCTCGTCGCCGCGAAGGTCGACTTCCGCGACGCGTCCACCGCCGCCCAGATCGAGTGGGCCTGCGAGGAGGCCGCGCGGCGGCTTCGGGAGCGCTTCCCGCATGTGCGCCGGGTCTACCTGGACCCGACGCCGGGGTTCGCGCAGCGCCGCGAGGAAGGGCTCAGCCCGTGGGGCTGAGGCCCGCCGCGTCCAGGAGGTACGCCGTCATCGGGTCGTAGTGGCGCGGGCTCGTGACGTGGTCGTCGAGGGGCACCGTCACCTGCAGCGTGCCCTCGGCCTCGCCGATGAACAGCGCAGGGTCGTTGCTGTCCGCGTAGCCGACGGAGTCGATGCCGCGCTGCCCCGCGCAGCCCGCCCAGCCGTGGTCCGCGACGACCAGGTCCGGCAGCGGGCGGCCCTCGCGCTCCAGGCCGTCCAGGATCCGCGCCATCGGGTCCGGGGAGTGCGTGTGCCACAGCGTCGCGCCCCGCTCCAGGACCGCCACGTCCGCGAACTGGAAGACCATGCCCTCGTCCGTCGCTAGCCCCTCCGGGATCACGACGATCTCGCAGCCCGCCGCGCGCAGCGCCGCCGCCGTCGCCCGGTGCACGTCGAGCAGCCCGCCCGGGTGGCCCGTAGCGAACAAGACACGCTCCTCGCCGGCCGCCGCCTTGCGCAGGCGCGCCGCCATCCGCTCCAGGGCGTCGACCGTGAGCTCCGGGTCGATGGTGTCCTGGCCGAAGCGGAACTCGTGGTCGTCGTTCACGCCGCACCGCTCCGCCATCACCGCGAGGACGTCCTGCTCGTCGGTCCAGCGATCGCCGAGTTCCAGGCCGAGCCAGTAGTGGCGGTCGCCGTTCGCGAGCCTGCGGTAGTGGGCGAGGTTGTTGTCGCGGGGGGTGGCCACGTCGCCCGCGATGCGGGTGCGGATCAGATGGTCGACGAGCGCGGCGCGGCTGGGGATCCCGGATATCGGCATGGGATCCATTGTGCCGCCGGGAGATCGTCGTGGACCCGGCGTCCCGGAGGGTGGGACGTGCGTCACTCTGCGTGGCGCAGCGCGAACCACAGCTCCATGCGTACGTCGGGGTCGTCCAGGTCGACGTCCAGAAGCGTCGCGCACTTCGCGATGCGCTGACGGACGGTGTTGCGGTGGACGGCGAGCGCGGTGGCCGTACGGTCCCAACTGCCGTGCAGGGAAAGCCAGGTGCGCAGGGTCTGCGGCAGGGCCGGCGTATGGGAGATCGGCGCGAGAAGCGCCCGCGAGTGGGCCGCCGCCTCGCCCGGGTCGACGAGCGCGGCGAGGCCCCGCGCGTCCGCGCGGTGGTGCAGGAGCGGGGTGCGGGTCGCCTTCGCGCGGGCCAGGGCGCGGGCCGCCTGCGCGTCGGCCGCCGGCAGCGCGTCCGTCGGCGCGGCGGCGCTCACCCCGAGACACCAGCCCTCCTGGACGACGACCTCCTGGTCGGCGGGCAGCAGGGCGCGTATGAGGGAGTCGGTGGCGTCGAGCAAGGGCGTGCCGAGCGCGACGGGCGGCGGACCCGCCCGGTCGGGGGCCGCGTGGACCACCCGCCATGTGCCCTCTCCGAGGAGCGGCGCCACGTCCGCCGGGCCCTCGCCGAGGAGGAGCCGCACCAGAGCGGCCGAGCGCGCCGACTCGGCCGTCGTCTGGTGCTCCCCGGTCAGCAGCGACAGCAGCACGACGGCGACGCCCGCGATCGTGTGGCCGCCCGGGTCCCGGTGGCCGACCGCCGTCCCGAGGGCGTACCCCTGGCCGCCGCCCAGCGCGTACGCCGCGAGATGCGTGCCGCCCACCGTGTCCGCCGCCGACGTGGGGGAGGGGAAGAGACGGGTCTCGCCGGGGCGCACGATCCGCATCAGCTGGGCCATCGCCGCCGTCACCTCGGGCCCGGGCGCGGGGCCCGCGCGGCCGACCTCCGTGCCGTCCGGCGCGGTGAGCTGGGCCCAGCCGCCGGTGCGCTGGGCGAGCTGGCGCAGCACGGCGGGCACCGGGTCGGGCCGCGCCGCCGCCGTGGCGAGGCCCTGCTGCGCCTCGCTGACCCGGCGCAGCTCGGCCATGCGCGCCTGCGCCATGAGCTGCCAGACCGCGCGCGCGACCTCGCTGAACGTGGTGCGGGGCGGCACCTCGAAGAGCGGCAGGCCGTGCCGCTCACAGGCCTCGACCAGGGCGCGCGGCACGGTGTCGTGCACCGGCGCGACACCGAAGCCGAGCGCCGCGCCGCCCGCCTCGACGACCCGCGCCACGTAGTCGTCGTAGTAGGGCCCCGTCCCCGCGGCCTCCGTCGCGTGCACCCCGGCGGTCAGCAGCAGCTCGCCGCCGAGCAGATACGGGTACGGGTCGGCCATCTCGGACGTGTGCGCCCAGTGGATCACCGTGTCGGGGCCGACGGCCGGGCCCGCGATCTGGCGCAGGCCGAGGTCCTCGCGGGCGAGCAGCGCGACGAGCGGCACCGGCGGCGTCGGCGGGACGGCCGGTGCGGGTGGGCCTGCGGGTACGGAGGGTGCTGACGGGCCCGCCGTCGACCGGGTTGCGTCCGGCATGGTGGACGATTTCTCCATCCAGTCGCGAGAGAGTGGATAAAAAGTACACTTCAGCGTTGCTTTCAGGCCACCTAAGGTCGTGCCGACCGCAGGCCGCGGGTACGGGCGGATGTCCCCACGGCCGGTCCACCCCCATCTCCACACCCCCATCTGCACGACACGCCACCGAGGTGCGCGAAGGAGGGCCCTATGGCCGTCGACTACACAGTGATCGTCCTCTACTTGGCCGGCATGCTCGCCATGGGCTGGTGGGGCATGCGCCGCGCCAAGTCCAAGAGCGAGTTCCTGGTGGCGGGCCGCAGGCTCGGCCCGATGATGTACTCCGGCACCATGGCCGCGATCGTCCTCGGCGGTGCCTCCACCATCGGCGGCGTGGGCCTCGGCTACCAGTACGGCCTGTCCGGCGCCTGGATGGTCTTCACCATCGGCCTCGGCCTGCTCGCCCTCTCGGTCTTCTTCTCGGCGCGCATCGCCCGCCTGAAGGTCTACACCGTCTCCGAAATGCTCGACCTGCGGTACGGCGGCCGGGCCGGCGTCATCTCCGGTGTCGTGATGTGGGCGTACACGCTGATGCTCGCCGTCACCTCGACCATCGCCTACGCCACGATCTTCGACGTGCTGTTCGACATGCCCCGCACGTTCGCGATCATCCTGGGCGGCGCCATCGTCGTCGCCTACTCCACGCTCGGTGGCATGTGGTCCATCACCCTCACCGACATGGTGCAGTTCGTGGTGAAGACCATCGGCGTGCTCCTGCTTCTCCTGCCGATCGCCGTGATCAAGGCCGGCGGCTTCAGCGAGATGAAGGCCAAGCTGCCGACCACCTACTTCGACCCGCTGGGCATCGGCGGCGAGACGATCTTCACCTACGTGCTCATCTACACGTTCGGCATGCTGATCGGCCAGGACATCTGGCAGCGCGTGTTCACCGCCCGCAGCGACAAGGTCGCCCGCATCGGCGGCACCGTCGCCGGCACCTACTGCCTCCTGTACGCCATCGCCGGCGCCGTCATCGGCACCGCCGCGAAGGTCATGTACCCGCACCTGTCCAGCCCCGACTCCGCGTTCGCGACCATCGTCAAGGACGAACTCCCCATCGGTGTGCGCGGCCTCGTGCTCGCCGCCGCGCTCGCCGCCGTCATGTCGACCTCGTCCGGCGCGCTGATCGCCTGCGCGACCGTCGCCAACAACGACATCTGGTCGCGGCTGCGCGGCGTCATCAAGCCGTCGGGCGCGAGCGGCGACGAACCGCACGACGAGGTGAAGGGCAACCGCCTCTTCATCCTCATCATGGGTGTCGCGACGATCTGCATCGCCATCGCGCTCAACAACGTCGTCGAGGCCCTGACCGTCGCCTACAACCTGCTCGTCGGCGGGCTCCTCGTGCCCATCCTCGGCGGCCTGCTGTGGAAGCGCGGCACCGTGGCCGGCGCCCTCGCCGCCGTCATCGTCGGCGGACTCGGCGTCATCGGCCTGATGGCGGGCTACGGAATCCTCGCCAACGAGCCCGTCTACTACGGCCTCGTGCTGTCCCTCGCCGCGTACGTCATCGTCTCGCTCGCCACCAAGCCGACCGACGCCGCGGTGCTCGCCACCTGGCGCGAACGGCTCGCCGGGCGCGGGGCCGAGGCGGACGCCGACGAGCCGGTCGGCGCCACCCAGTAATCCCGGAAGGCGCGCGTGGCCCCACCCAGGGCCACGCGCGCACGACGCAACAAGCGTAGGAAAGAAGGCAATTCGCATGAGCAGCAACGAGACGCCCCGCGGTCCGGTCGACTCCTCCCGCGTCCCGCGGTACGCCGGTCCCGCCACCTTCGCCCGCCTGCCCCGCCTCGACGAGGTCGGCACCGCGGACGTGGCCGTCGTGGGCGTGCCCTTCGACACGGGCGTCTCGTACCGCCCCGGCGCCCGCTTCGGCGGCAACGCGATCCGCGAGGCGTCCCGCCTCCTGCGCCCCTACAACCCGGCGCAGGACGCCTCCCCGTTCGCCCTCGCGCAGGTCGCGGACGCCGGTGACATCGCGGCCAACCCGTTCAACATCAACGAGGCCGTCGAGACGATCGAGGCCGCGGCCGACGACCTGCTCGGCACGGGCGCCCGCATGATGACGCTGGGTGGCGACCACACCATCGCTCTCCCCCTCCTCCGCTCCGTCGCCAAGAAGCACGGCCCGGTCGCGCTGCTCCACTTCGACGCGCACCTCGACACGTGGGACACCTACTTCGGCGCCGAGTACACGCACGGCACCCCGTTCCGCCGTGCCGTCGAGGAGGGCATCCTCGACACCTCCGCGCTCTCGCACGTCGGTACGCGCGGCCCGCTGTACGGCAAGCAGGACCTCACCGACGACGAGAAGATGGGCTTCGGCATCGTCACCTCGGCGGACATCTACCGCCGCGGCGCCGACGAGGTCGCCGACCAGCTCCGCCAGCGCATCGGCGACCGTCCCCTCTACATCTCCATCGACATCGACTGCCTCGACCCGGCGCACGCCCCCGGCACCGGCACCCCCGAGGCCGGCGGCATGACCTCGCGAGAGCTCCTGGAGATCCTGCGCGGCCTGTCCTCCTGCAACCTCGTCTCCGCCGACGTCGTCGAGGTCGCCCCGGCCTACGACCACGCCGAGATCACGGCGGTCGCGGCCTCCCACACGGCGTACGAACTGACGACGATCATGTCCCGCCAGATCGCGGCCGAGCGCGCGGCGAAGTAGGACCCCCGTCTGGTCGGGTTGTGGGCAGGCGTTCCGCTGGGGGTCCCCCCAGGTCCTTCAGACACTGGGGGAGGAACGGGTGGGCACAACCCGACCACCGGCCCGCACCCGACCACCACGCCCAGGGGACCCGAACATGACCCACGACCACGACCTGGAACTGCTGCCCACCCCGGCGCAGACCGAGGCCGCCCTCACCCCGCCCGCCGGGCGCAACGGCGGCGACCTAGTCGTCGAAACCCTGCACGGCCTAGGCGCAAGCACCGTCTTCGGGCTCCCCGGCCAGCACGCCCTAGGCATGTTCGACGCCCTCCGCCGCTCCGACCTGCGCTACGTGGGCCTGCGCGTCGAGAATAACGCCGGCTTCGCGGCGGACGCCTACGGCCGGGTCACCGGCGAGGTGGCCCCGCTCCTCCTCTCCACCGGCCCCGGCGCGCTGATGTCGCTCGCCGCGCTCCAGGAGGCGGCCGCCGCCTCCGCGCCCGTACTCGCCATCGGCAGCCAGATCCCGGTCGCAGGGCTCGGCGGCGGACGCCACGGCTACCTGCACGAACTCCGCGACCAGCAGGCGTCGTTCCGGGACGTGGTCAAGTCCGTCCACACCGTCCGTACGCAGTCCCAGATCCCGTCCGCGATCGCGGCGGCCTGGGAGTCCGCGCTGACGGCGCCGCACGGCCCGGTCTGGGTGGAGATCCCGCAGGACGTGCTCCTCGCGGAGACGACCCTCCCGGTCGTCACGGCGATGGACGCGACGCCGCGGGACCTGGTCCCGCGCCCCGAACTCACCGCGGTGGCAGCCGACTTGCTGTCACGCGCCGAGCGCCCCGTGATCATCGCGGGCGGCGGAGTCGTACGGTCGGACGCGAGCGGCAAACTGCTGGCCCTCGCGGAGAAACTGTCCGCCCCCGTCGTCACGACCTTCGGCGGCAAGGGCGCGTTCCCCTGGGAGCACCCGCTCTCGCTCCAGTCCTGGATGGAGGACCGCCACACGACGGACCTCCTGGAGGACGCGGACGTCCTGCTCGTCGTCGGCTCGGGCCTGGGCGAACTCTCCTCGAACTACCACACGTTCGCGCCGCGCGGCCGGGTGATCCAGATCGAGGCGGACGCCGGAAAGCTGGAGTCCAACCACCCGGCGCTCGGCATCCACGCGGACGCGCGGCTCGCGCTCTCGGCGCTCGTCGAGACGGTCACTGAGCGCGTGGACCCGTCGGCCCCCGAGCGGGTCGCCGCCCTCCTGACCGCGGTCCGCGAACGCCTCGACGGCCAGGACCTGGCTTTCGAGCGCCAGATCCTGAACTCCGTACGCGAAGCGCTCCCCGCCGCCTCCCCCTCCTTCTGGGACATGACGATCCTGGCCTACTGGGCCTGGTCGGCGTGGCCGGGCGCGCTGCACTCGGCGCAGGGCGCGGGCGGCCTCGGCTACGGGTTCCCGGCCGCGCTCGGCGCTGCCGCGGCCGACCCGTCGAAGCCGGTCCTCGCGGTGTCCGGCGACGGCGGCGCGATGTACTCCATCGCGGAACTGGCCACGGCGAAGCAGTACGACCTGCCGGTGACCTGGCTGATCGTCGACGACGGCGGCTACGGCATCCTGCGCGAGTACATGACGGACGCGTTCGGCGAGGCGACGGCGACGGAGCTCTCCCGCCCGGACTTCGTGGCACTGGCGGAGTCCTTCGGGGTCCCGGCGGTACGGACCTCCCCGGAGACCCTCCGCGACGACCTGGCAAAGTCCCTCGCGGAACCGGGCCCGTCGGTGGTCGTACTCCCGGCGCTCCTGAAGATGTTCGCGCCTACGCATCTGGGCTGACAGGCTTGGCAGTTCACGGCCTCCGGGACATGTGCTCCCGGAGGCCGTCGGCGTTTCTTGCCTCAGACGGACAGCTCTCCGGCCCTGACCGCCGCAACGAACGACGCCCAGCCGCCCGAGGGAAACACGAGCGCAGGGCCGCCGGGGTTCTTGGAGTCACGGACGGGGACGCCGGCGGGGTGGCCGTCGAGGACTTCGAGGCAGCTTCCGGCGTTGTTATCGCTGTGCGACGACTTGCGCCAGCCGCTCAGCGCGGCCGCGTCCTGGATGGTGCGCTCAGTCATGGTGTCCGTACTCCTTCGCGGTGGCCCTGAGCAGGGCTAGTGAGTCCTTCAGCGGCATTGCGTTGCTCAGCGCAAGATCGTAGCGATGCTGCAACTTCCGGACCATGGAAGGGGAATCGTGCAACTTCCCCGTGCCACCGCCTTCGCTGTATGCGAGCGGGGGCTGGTCTTCGAACCACATCAACGTGAGCATGCTGTCCACCAGCGGATGATGACCCCCGCCGAACGGCATCACATGCACTCGGATGCGCCCGGTCTCGGCAAGGCGAACGACATGCATGACCTGCTCGGCCATGACATCTTCGCCGGTCACAGGGCGTCGCAATAGCGTCTCGTCGAGCAGTGCCCACACTACGGGCGTCACCGGGTCTTCGAGGATCCTCGCACGCTCAAGGCGTGTGACAACGCGCCTGTCACACTCCTCTTCACTCACCGGGGGGAACGCGGTGCCCAGAAGGGCACGCGCGTACCTTTCCGTCTGGAGGATGCCGGGAAAGTAGGCCAGGGCGAACTCGCGGATCATCACCGCTTGTTGTTCGAGTACGCGCACTGCCTCGAAGTAGTCGGCTGCCGCGACGTCGTCCTCCGGCAGGAAACTACTCAGCACATTCCCCGTGTTCAGCGCCCTGTCCAGCCGCCGCGCGTCCTCCTTCGACGGCACGCGGCGCCCCGCCTCGATGTGCGCGATGTGCGAACGCGTCATGACGGCCGACGTTGCCAGGTCCTGCTGCGTCAAGCCGGCGGCCTCGCGTTGCGCCTTCAACCATTCCCCATAGGTGTTGCTCATCGTCAACTCCCGTGTGACAGATGCCTTGTCACCTCGTACCCCCTGGCGAGCCTAGCTTCGGCCGTCTCACTCTGTGAGCAGATCGCTACACGGCGATGTCCTGACGCAGAGGAACTGATGACGTGTTGAACCTTGTCTCCCGCCTCGTCGAGCCCCTGCTGCGGTGGGTGTGGCCGGCCTCCGGGTGCCACCGGCAGAGCGGGGGCGGGCCTGTCGGCCCCGTAACCGCAGACTTCGCACATGCGCCTCCGTCACGCCGTCCCTCCCCGCACATGGCCCCCCTCCGAGGCGAGGACTCCCGGCTCGTCCGCCCTTACGTCCTGGCCCACGAGCAGCGCGCGCGGCGTGAGCAGGAGAAGCGGCAACGGGCCCGCCGGCGCGCCCTCTGGCTCGCTGTGCACGGCGTGGACATCGGCCCGCGCTACATCCACGGTGTCGAGGTGACCGCATGATGTTCCATGGCTACGAGGCCGCGACTGCCCGCCGGCCCAGGCTTCTGCCCTGGTCCAGCCTCGAAGGGAACCCCTGCTACCTCGTGAGCGACGACACCGGCGACAGCTATCTCTCCCGCGTCGCCGACAACGTCGAGTCCGTCCAGCTCGGAATGGCCGAAGACCTCCTATCTCACGCCGCCGACCTGCTCGGCAACGGCCACGGCAAGGCCACCGAGCCCCAACTCCACTTCCTGGCCTCACGATTGGCAGAATCCCTGCGCGACGTGCACCGCATCGCCCGCAGTCGTGGCGCCCGCCTTCACGTCCCCGACGGCAATGACGACGAGTCCTCCGACTTCACTCCCGCGTCGCGCCCCGACAGCTGTTGACCGCTCACCGCTTGGATTAGCTGGTGCGATACGACTTGGGCACGGGAAGCCCGAATCGGGCGCAAAGCTGCGTCACGTCAGAGAAGTCAACTGCGCGTGGGGTATATCCGGTGTGGCATCGCAGTGCCCACTCCGGGGCCTCGCAGCGCACGACCGTATCGAGGATCTGGCCTACGCCACCGAGGTCGGCCGTAGTGAACTGATGTCCGTTCACGACGCTCCCGTAGTGAACGACTCCGTTGGCGAGCTCCTCGTACAAGTGAAGATCGACTCGCAGGTGCTCACCATCGTGCAGCACGAAGTTCCACGGCCTGTCGCCGCCCCAAGGCAGCACGCGGTCGATGCCGAGCCTGGAAAACGCGGCGATCAACGGGTCAAGGTCAGCGGCTGGAAGCCAGAGGTCGAGGTCGGAATGTTCGCGGGTTTGGATGCCCAAGAGCGCGTCAACGGCCCATCCGCCTCCGACACAGGCTCGTACTTCGTGAGCATCAAGCTCTGCGATCACTGACAATGCCGACTCAGCTGTCATGACGTGCTTGTGCATCCGCCGCCTCCGATCTGCTCGGGGTTCTGTGAGCGATGACGCGGCGTGGTTGATGACCGCACGATCGCGGGCATTCTGCCTCACCGGACTCTACCGACTGCGCTCCCGGGGGCAGCAGGCGTTTTCGGGGCCGGCGGATGTGAACCGTGGGCGCCCGCGCGACGTACACCCGCCCGGTGACCCGATGATCAGCGGAGCGGAAGTGGGCTATGACGGCGGATGAGGAGTTGCTGCGCGCGCTGTACGACGAACACGCCGGAGTCCTGCACGCTTTCGTGCTGCGTTATGTTTCCGACCGGCAGCGCGCGGAGGACGTCGTCCAGGAGACGCTTCTGCGGGCGTGGCGGAACCTGGACGCCATCGACCGGCAACACGGCAATCCGCGCTCCTATCTGTTCTCGGTGGCGCGCAACATCCTGACCGACCAGTGGCGCGCCGAGCAGCGCCGGCCGCGGCTGGTGCAGAACGACGAGGCGATGGCGTCCGCGGCGGTCGGCGACGACCTGGACCGGATGCTGGACGGCTGGCTCGTCAGCGAGGCGCTGGAACGGCTCTCTCCCGAACACCGGGCGACGCTCGTGGAGTTGTACTACGGAGGACGCAGCGTCGCCGAGGCCGCCGCGCAGCTCGGGATACCGGCGGGGACGGTGAAGTCCCGTGCGTACTACGCCGTGCGCTCGCTGCGGACGGTGCTGGAGGAAATGGGAGTGGTGCGGTGAGGGAGAGCAACGAGCGGCACGAGGGGCGGCCCGAGGAGCGGCATGACGAGCTGCGGGCGCTGCTCGGTGCCTATGTGCTCGGCGGTCTGAACACGGAGGACCGGCAGAGGCTGGAATCCCATCAGGCGGGCTGCGACTCCTGCCGGCGGGAGCTGTCCGCGTACGCCGTGCTGCCCGGGCTCCTCCGCCAGGCGGGGCCGCCGCCGCAGCCCGGCCCGCCGCCGGACCACCTGTGGGACGGCCTGATCGCGGCCGCCCGATCCGAGCGTGCGGAGAGTGAGGGGCAGGACTCCGTTCGCCGCGGGCCCTGGTTCCGGCGCCCACGCCTCGCCCTGGTGGCCGCGGCCGTGGCCGGTCTGCTGCTCGGGGGCGGCGCGGTCGGCGTCGTCGCGTTGAACGGTGACCGGACGGAGGTGTCCGCGGGGCCGGGACCGGACGGCAAGCCGCTGATCGCCATGGCGGGCAGTTCGGCGAGCGGTCACGGGGGGCTCGAAGCGCGGGCATGGGGGACCGAGATCGCCCTGCATGTCCAGGGCATGCCGCGGGGCGAACACTTCGTGGCGTGGGTCGTCGACCGGCACGGGCACCGCGAGCAGGCCGCCGAGTGGTCCTCCACGCCCAATGGCGTCGCACGGCTGCGCGGTGCTTCCTCGATCCCGCGCGACCAGGTCGCACTGCTGCGCGTGGCGACCTCGGACGGCAGGCCGCTACTGCAGATGCGTCCCTGAAATTTCGAGGACGGGTGGTTCCGTTTTTCTTTCGCCACTCATGAACCGACCTCCAACTCCCGTCGTACACGTCCTTGTTACGGGCATCGGAGGAGGTCGGAGTGGGAGTGAACAGGTTCCGCAAGGCCGCCGTCGCGGCATCGGCGGCGGTCGCGGTCGTGGCGGCGGGAAGCGTCGGGATGGCGCTGGCGGACGGCGGCGACGGCGGTGACGGCGGGGCGTCCCGGGGAGGCGGCAGCCACGGCAGCACCCCGGCGGTGGCACGGCAGAACGGGCCCGTCCAGGCGCCCGCGCTGCCGGGCGCGCAGCCCATCTCGTCGGCGGACCGCGTCTATACGGCCGATCAGACGTCGAACACCGTCTCCGTGATCGACCCGTCGACGGACCGGGTCCTGGGCACCCTCGCCCTTGGCTCTGAGCGACTCGGGGGAGTCCTGGGAGCCCAGTACCTGAAGGAGGTCGGCGTCCACGGACTGGGGTTCTCCCGCGACGGGCGCCGGCTCGGGGTCGTCAGCGTCACCACGAACTCGGTCGTCGTGATCGATACGGCGACCAACGAGGTGGTCTCCAAGACGTACGTCGGCCGGGCCGCCCACGAGGGGTTCTTCAACGCCGACGGCAGCGAGTTCTGGGTCGCCGAGCGCGGGCGGGACACGGTGGCCGTCGTCGACGTCGAGCGAGGGATCGTCAAGAAGCGGATCCGTACGGCACAGGGCCCGAGCAAGGTCCTGTTCAGCCCGGACGGGAAACGCGCCTACGTCAACCACATCGGCGCCGCCGAGGTCGACGTCATCGACACCGGCAGCCAGGAGGTCGTGCAGCGCATCGGCGGCATCGGCGACGTCTTCTCCCCGGACGCCGCGCTCTCCCCGGACGGCCGGGAACTGTGGGTCGGCCAGAAGAAGGCGGGCCGGACGACCGTCGTCGACGTGCGGGAAGGGCGCGTCCTCACCGTCCTCGACACCGGCCCGGAGACCAACCACATCAACTTCGTCACCACGCCGGAGGCCGCGTACGCGTACGTCACCGTCGGCGGCCTGGACCAGACGCTCGTCTACGAACGCCACGGCGCCGAGCCCAAGTTGGTGGACCGCATCCACGACTCCGGCTCCACACCGCACGGCATCTGGCCGAGCCCGGACAACAGCAAGGTCTATGTGGCCTTGGAGCGCGGCGACGGCGTGGACGTCATCGACACCCGGACCCGCCGCGTGGTGAAGACCCTTCACGTGGGGCAAGACCCGCAGGCTCTTGTCTACGTGGCACGGTCCACGCCCGCCGCGACCTCCGGACTCGGCCGTCAGGGCCTGGCCGCCGCCACCCGCGACGTGCCGGTGGATGTCCCCCGGGACGCCGGCAGTGATGTCGAGGCGACCGTCCGCCCCGTCGACGGCCTCGACCAACTCCTGTTCTCCGCCCGTGGCTTGGCCCCTTCCACCCAGTACACCCTCTACGGCCGGCGCGACGGCGAGCGCACCCCGCTGGTCGACTTCACCACCGACGCGAAGGGCGGGGCACCCCAAGTACTCGTCTTCGCCCGCTTCACCGGCGTGTACGACGACCGGCTGGTGGTGCAGCGCACGCCCGCGCACGCGAACGGCACGGCCCATGCGGCACATAAGCACAGCGACTGACTCCCGACCACGACACCTCCCAACTCACAACTCCCTGAGGAGAACAAAGACATGAGACTCAAGCTGTCCAAGCGCAAGCTGTTCATGGCCGGTGCCGCCGGAGTGGTCGCGGCGGTCACGGCGGTGGCGACCGCGGTGGCGACTCCGGAGCGCGCCGGTGCGCACGGAGGGGACGACACCCCTGTCGAGGTCGAGGTGCACGCCCCGGCCCGCGGCGATGTGGCGGGAGCGGAGGGCAAGGGCTGGTTCGTGGACCTGGAGGTCGACTATCCCGGCGGCCAGGACGGTCTGCACAAGGCCGGGTTCAGCGGCCTGCAGCTGACCGGTCCGGCCGGGCACAACAACGTGCCCCCGTTCCCCGGGACGTTCTCGCCGGGCAAGGACGACCGCCTCCCCGGCCTGGTCGTCCTCGGCTCGACGACGGTCAGCAGGCCGGGCACCAAGTTCGCCGGCCCCGGCACGAACCTGGCCAACCTGTTCAACATGACGGGCGTCACCGACCGCACAGCCGACGAGACGGAGCTCTGGGACACCTGGATCGTCGGCGACTCCATCCTCGGCAAGGACGTCGACACCGTCCTGACCGTGGCCGTGGTCGACGACCTCGACCACAACGGCGTGTACGACGACGCCCCCGACACCGTGACGGACGAGAACGGGGACGGCCGCGTGGACGCCGCGGACCTGAAGGCTTTGGGTGTGGCGTCCGAGGTCGAGAAGGTCCCCTTCCACCTGAATGGCAACCCCGCGTCCTGAACCCCACGCGTCGCGCATCGCGGTCAGGAGTGGGTCACGGCAGAGCTTGGGGGAAGATTGACCTGCACATGATCCTTCCCAGCCATGCCGGCTCCTAGGTTCTGGGCATGCCGATGAGCCCACCCCACAAAAACACGGGGCTTCCGATCCTTCCGTACCGCAAGCCCACACGAGGCCGGGACTACTGGGTGCTGGACGACGTCCTGCCGGACCCGGGCGCGGTCCGCGAGCGCTGCCTGGCCACGGACGACTGGACGCAGGGATATCCGCACCGGCCCGAAACCTGGCCGGGCCTGCGCACGAAGCCGGGCCTTGAGCCCGGGGAGCTGGCCCGGGTGGAGAGCCTCGTCAGGAAGGCGACCGGGGCCCGCAGGATCTGGGCGCTGGAGTCGGCCGCGGGCGGAGCCACCGACCACAACTGCGTCCAGGTGGTCGGCGAGGGAGAGTCCGAGCCGCGGCCCCACACCGACTCGCGGGCCGTGTGCCGGTACGCGGCGGTGCTCTACCTCACCCCCACCGCGCCCAAGCGATGCGGCACCGGTTTCTACCGCCAGCTCCTGCCCGGCGGAACGCTGGGCGGCAACACGGTGGCGGCTCCGCACAACAACCTGGTGGACGCGCTGGGGACGCGTTTCGTCCCGCCGGACTCGTTCACCGAAGACGTCACCGTCCCGTACCGCTACAACCGGCTGCTCCTCTACACCGCCAACACCATCCACAGCGCCAGCGGTTACTGCGGAACCACGCTGGAGGACAAGCGGATGACGGCGGTCTTCTTCTGGATGGCGGAGCGCTAGGGCGCCACCGAAGAAACCCGGACACGGTGATCGCCACGATCCAGAAGCTCCCCGTCAAGGTCCGCGGTCTCTGAAGATCGTCAGGGGATCGGCAGGGGATCGGCAGGGGATCGTCAGGGGATCGGCAGGGGATCGTCAGGGGCTTCCTGCCCGATCACGCCCGACCCCGCGCCCGGCCTCAGGTCCCAGGACCCGAGGCCGGGTCTCTTTTTTTGTCTGTCCTGCCCGCGCGTTCCCGTCGCCCCAGGGGGTTGACCACTCGGCGTTTAATCGCTTCACTGAACCGCATCACTGAACCGCATCAGTGATGCGCATCACCAGCGTGCATCGCTCGTGCGCTCCCTGACAGAATCACGCAGCGCGTTGCCACTCCTCCAATGGCTCTCTCCGTGGCATCCGCGTGCCCATCCACCCGTGCCGGGAGGCGCCCCATGACGATCGAAGCGACAGTCCGGAACGGGACGGCAGCCGGCATACCCAAGGAACAACCCAAGGAGCCACTCACCAGGTTCCACCTGAGAGTGACCGCCACGACGTTCGGCGCGAACTTCTCCGACGGCTTCGCGCTCGGCGTCATCGGGGCCGTCCTGCCGGTCCTGTCCACCTCGATGCACCTGAACGGCGTCTGGCAGGGGCTGCTCGGCGCCTCCGCCCTGATCGGGCTCTTCTTCGGCAGCGTCATCCTCGGCCGCGTGGCCGACGCCATCGGACGGCAGAAGCTCTACCTGTACAACTTCGTCCTGATCGCGGTCGCCTCCGCCGCCCAGCTGTGGGCGCACGACCCCTGGACCCTGTTCGTCCTGCGCCTGCTGATCGGCTTCGGGCTCGGCGCCGACTACGCCGTGGGCCCGACCCTCCTCTCCGAGTTCTCGCCCCGGCGCCTGCGCGGTCTGCTGCTCGGGTCCCTCACCGTCCTGTGGACCGTCGGCTACGTGGTGGCCAACATCCTCGGCACCTACATCTCCCTCAGCGACTCCTCCGCCCATCTGCTGCTGGCCGCCGGCGCCCTTCCCGCGGCCCTCGTCCTGGTCCTGCGGATCGGCACCCCCGAGTCGCCGAGCTGGCTGGAGAGCCGGGGCCGGGGCGCCGAAGCGGACGAGATCCGGCGCCGCTACCTCGGGGAGGAGCCGGAACCCCGTGTTGAGGAGGGCCAGACCCCGGCGGCGCGTGTCACCCCGAGCTACAGCGCACTGTTCGCCCCCGGCCAGCGCCGCAACACCTGGTTCGGCGCGGTCTTCTACAGCGCGCAGGTCCTGCCGTACTTCGCGATCTACACCTTCATGTCGACGATCCTCGCGTCCCTCCACGTCTCGGACGCGAACACGCAGAACACCCTCCTCAACCTGTTCCTCCTGCTCGGCGGCGTCGTGGGACTGTGGCCGGTGCAGCGCATGGGCCGCCGGCCCTTCACCATCTGGACCTTCGCGATCCTGGCCGTCTGCCTCGCCGCGATGGCCGCGCTGCACGACACCTCCGGCCTCGTCCTGATGGTGCCGTTCGTCATCTACACGTTCGTGATGTCGGCCGCGTCCAACATCACCCAGGTCTACCCGCCCGAGCTCTTCCCGACCGAGCTGCGCGGTGCCGGTGTCGGCTTCCTCAACGGCGCGAGCCGGGTCGCCTCCGCGGTCGGCACGTTCATCCTGCCGATCAGCCTGGACGCGCTCGGGGTCGGCTGGTCGATGGCCTGGCTGGCCGGCGTACTCCTGCTCGGCACCCTGGCCAGCATCGCGTGGGCGCCGGAGACCAAGGACCTGGTGACGACGGAAGGCTGGCACCACTGATGACCGCTCCCCACCCGGAAGCCGTCTGCTTCGACGGCGCCTCGCTGACCGCGAGCCAGGTGACCGCCCTGGCCCGCACGTCGCGGCCCGTCCACCTGGACCCGCAGGCCAGGGCGCGCGTGACCGCGGCCCGATCGGCCGCGATCCAGGCCACCACCCGGCGCCCGGTCTACGGCCATTCCACCGGCGTCGGCGCCAACCGGACCACCACGCTCGACGAGGACGCCACCCGCGACTTCGGCCTGCGCCTGCTGCGCAGTCACGCCGGCGGCATCGGCCCCCTCGTCCCGGTCGAGCAGAGCCGGGCCATGCTCGCGGTGCGCCTCAACCAGCTCCTGGGTGCGGGATCCGCCATCGACGGAGCCGTGGTCGACGCGCTCGCACAGGCCCTCACCACCGGCCACGTTCCCGAGATCCACGCACTCGGCTCGATCGGCACCGCCGACCTGACCGCGCTGGCCGAACTCGGCCTCACCCTCGCCGGTGAGCAGCCCTGGCACCCCGGCACGGGCCTCGGGTCCCCGCCCGGCCCGCTCACCCTGAGCTCCTGGGACGCGTTGCCGCTGCTGTCCAGCAGTGCGCTGACCATCGGCCAGGCCGCTCTCGCGGCTACCGATCTCCGTACCCTCCTTGACCGCGTTCCGCTGGTCGCGGCCCTGTCGCTCACCGCCGTGCACGGCTCCCTGGAGCCGTATGCCGCAGCCGTCCACGCGCGCCGGCCCCACCCGGGCGCGCAGCAGGTCGCCGCGCGCATGACCCGGCTCCTGGACGCCGCCGACTGGAGTCCGTCGCTGGTCCAGGACCCGTTCGGATTCCGCTGCCTGCCCCAGGTCCACGGCGGCGCGGTGGACGCCTGGAACGCGCTCGACCGCGTCCTCGCGGTGGAGCTCAACGCGAGCGCCGAGAACCCGCTCCTCGACGGCGACGAGTACTACCACCACGGTGGGTTCCACCAGGCCCCCCTGGCCCTCGCCCTGGACCAGATGCGGCTTGCCCTCCTGGGCACCGCGCAGCTCACCACCGCCCGGCAGGGCGCGCTCAACGAACCGGCGTTCACCGGCCTGCCGCCCTTCCTGGCGGAGGCGGAGAACGGGAGCAGCGGCCTGATGGCCATCGAGTTCGCCGCGCACAGCGCCCTCGCCGAACTCCGGGGCGGCGCACAGCCGGTGACGCTCGGTCACTCCGTGATATCGCGGGGGGTCGAGGAACACGCCAGCTTCGCCGCCACCGCCGCGCGCCGTCTGACCGAAGCGGTGGACCACTTCGGCCTCGTCCTGGCCTGCGAGCTCGTCGCGGCCGTGCGCGCCCTGCGTATGCTGGAGCGCACCCCGTCCGGCGACGGTGAGCTGTCCCTCTTCCACCACGCGGCCGCGGCCGTTCTCGACCCCGATCTCGCCGACCACAAACTGACCGCGGACGTCCACGCGGCGGCGGCACTGCTCCGCTCGGCGGATCTGGACCTGTCCATGGCCGCTCCGGCCGTGGTGCCGGTCCAGCCACGGTAAAGCGGTAGAACGGGCCAGGCTCGGTTCAGGTCACCCGGCCGAGTCGCGCGGCCTCGCGATCGAGCCGCGCAACTGCACGGTCGGCGGCAGCACTTTGCGCCGGCTGTGCCTGCCGTCCTCGATGGCCTTCACGGTGCGTTCGACGATGAGGTCGAGCAGTTCCTCCACGGGCCAGCGGTAGCTGGACAGCGGCGGGGTCAGCAACCGGGAGAGGGGCTGGTCGTCGTAGCCGAGGACGGACACGTCGTCGGGGATGGTCAGACCGAGTTCCTGCGTGGCGGCGTACACGCCGTAGGCCATCGAATCGCCGAGGCACAGGAAGGCGGTCGGGCGGTCCTGCCCCGTAAGTACCGTGCGTGCCACGGCGGTTGCGCCGTCCAGGTCGTACGGCGAGGTGTGCAGCGTCACCGCGAGGCCCAGCTCGGCCGCCACCCGGTGGACCACGCCTTCGGCCGGCCGGTCCGGGGTGCCCGGCAGGTTCGGCGTGACCACCGCGATGGTGTGGTGGCCCGCCGAGGCGAGCCGGCCCAGCGCATCAGTGACGCCGAGGTCGTTGTCGAACACCACCTCGGCCGCCGTGGCCGCTCCGGGGAGGCCGTCGCCGATGGAGATCAGCACCGTCTGCCGGCCGATCTCCTGCCAGTGCGCGGCGCTGGGGTCGACGGGCAGCACGATCAGCGCGTCCACCCGCTGGGCCGCCAGATGTGCGGCCACCTGGGCCTCCAGCTGCGGATCGTTCGAGGCGTCGACGATCAGGGCGTGCCGGCCGGTGGCCAGCAGCCGGCGGCCGAGCGCGGCCGCGAGGCCCTGCTGCCACACGTCGGACAGCGACTGGCACAGCACCCCGACGGTGTCCGTGCGGCCGGAGGCCAGCGCTCTGGCTATCGGGTCGACCCGGTAGCCGAGCCGGTCCGCCGCCTCGCGCACCCGCTGCTG
Source organism: Streptomyces antnestii (assembly GCF_004005495.1). GTDB lineage: Bacteria > Actinomycetota > Actinomycetes > Streptomycetales > Streptomycetaceae > Streptomyces > Streptomyces antnestii. Next base: position 91,637 of record NZ_RZYA01000006.1, on the reverse strand, counting down.
GGTCTCCTCCGGCACCTGCAGGCCGCGCAGGGCATAGGACACCGCGGCGGGGGAGAGGCCGGTGTCCTTCGCGATATCTCGCAGGGTGACGCGTCGTTGACGATTGGGCACGCGCACAGCTTATGAGTTCGCGGGCCGGCCCCGCGCACCCCGGAACTGACGACGGGTCTCCCGCACGCGTACAACCATCCACCCCCGTCCAGGAGTCATGTGAGGCGAGTGCGCCGCCGCAGGCGTGTTCGTTCCGTTCCAGGGGGGACCACCCACATGACTCATCACCACATATCCCCGCGCGCCCGTGTGCTTCCGGCGGCCCTCGTCGCCGCCGGGATGCTTGTGCCGGTCGTCGCGGGGGCCGCGCCCGCCTCCGCCGCCACCACCCCGCAGGTCACCTGCACCTCCGACCAGGCCGGGCTCGCCGCCAAGCTCCAGAAGGACATCACCGCCGCCCTCGCCACCCGCTCGGGCACCGTCGCCGTCGGGCTGCGCGACCGCACCACGAACACCACGTGCAGCCTGCGCGCCACGTCCTCGTACGACTCGGCGAGCGTCGTGAAGGTGACCGTTCTCGCCACCCTGCTGTGGGACGCCAAGAAGACGAACCGGTATCTGACCTCGCGCGAGGCGAGTCTCGCCACCGCCATGATCACCAAGTCGGACAACGCGGCCACCACGACCCTGTGGAAGCAGCTCGGGGTCACGAAGATCAAGGGCTTCCTCGCCGCCGCCGGCATGACCCGCACCGTGCCGGGGTCCGGGGGTTACTGGGGGCTCACCCAGATCAACGTCACCGACGAGCAGCGGCTGCTCTCGCTGATCACCGCGAAGAACACCGTCCTCAGTGACAACTCCCGCGCCTACATCCTCAAGCTCATGGGCAACGTCATCTCCTCCCAGCGCTGGGGCACCCCGGCCGGCGCGCCCTCGACCGTGTCCGTGCACGTCAAGAACGGCTGGCTGCAGCGCGCCACGCACGGCTGGCGCGTCCACAGCATCGGCGCGTTCCAGGGCGGCGGCCACGACTACACGATCTCGGTCCTCACGCACGGGAACAGCACGATGAGCTACGGCGTGAACACGATCCAGGCCGTGGCCAAGGTGATCCACCGGGATCTCGTCCCGGCCGCGCCCGCCGCTTCCCGCTACACGCCGACCACCACGCCCAAGGAGGCCTACGTGGCCGTGCCCCAGGGCTGACACGGCAGGGACCGGGACCTGAGGACCAGGCCGGCTCGGACCTTCGTCCCGGTTCCGGCCCCGAATTGTTGCGGCGGGATGAAATCCGCCGCTCTCCGCGTTGGGCCTCTCGGCAGGTCAGGTCGACGGGAGGCATGTGGTGGCGGAGCAACGGGGATGGGGCCGGCGACTCGCCGGGTACGCGTGGCGGTACCCGAAGGACGTCGTGCTCGCGCTCGGCGCGTCCCTCGGCGGCATGGCCGTCATGGCGCTCGTCCCTCTGATCACCAAGGTGATCATCGATGACGTGGTGGGGGACCACACCCGCTCCATGTGGCCCTGGGCGGGAGCCCTGATCGGCGCCGCCCTCGTCGTCTACGCCTTCACCTACATCCGCCGCTACTACGGCGGCCGTCTCGCCCTCGACGTCCAGCACGACCTGCGCAACGAGATGTTCGGGACGATCACCCGGCTCGACGGCCGGCGCCAGGACGAGCTGTCCACGGGCCAGGTCGTCGGCCGGGCGACCAGCGACCTCCAGCTCATCCAGGGCCTGCTCTTCATGCTGCCGATGACCATCGGCAACGTGCTGCTCTTCCTGATCTCCCTCGTGATCATGGCGTGGCTGTCCCTGCCGCTCACCCTCGTCGCGCTCGCCGTCGCCCCCGCCCTCTGGTTCATCGCCAAGCGCAGCCGCTCCCGCCTGCACCCCGCCACCTGGTACGCGCAGGCCCAGGCCGCCGCCGTCGCCGGGGTCGTCGACGGCTCCGTCTCCGGCGTCCGCGTCGTGAAGGGCTTCGGGCAGGAGGACCAGGAGACCGGGAAGCTCAGGGACGTCGGGCGCAGGCTGTTCGCCGGGCGGCTTCGCACCATCCGGCTCAACGCCAAGTTCACGCCCGCCCTCCAGGCCGTGCCCGCGCTCGGCCAGGTCGCGATGCTCGCGCTCGGCGGCTGGCTCGCGGTGCGCGGACAGATCACGCTCGGCACGTTCGTCGCGTTCTCCAGTTACCTCGCCCAGCTCGTGGGCCCCGTCCGCATGCTCGCCATGGTCCTCACCGTCGGCCAGCAGGCCCGCGCGGGCGTCGAGCGCGTCCTGGAACTCATCGACACCGAGCCGTCCATCGAGGACGGCACGAAGGAACTCCCCGCCGACGCCCCCGCGACCGTCGAGTTCGACGACGTCTCCTTCGAGTACGCGGGCTCCGAGCGGGCCGTCCTCGACGGGCTGTCCTTCGAGATCCGCGCCGGCGAGACCCTCGCCGTCGTCGGCTCCTCCGGCTCCGGCAAGTCCACCGTCTCCCTCCTGCTGCCGCGCTTCTACGACGTGACGCGCGGCGCCGTCCTCGTCGGCGGCCACGACGTGCGCGAGCTGACCCTCGACTCGCTGCGCTCCGCCATCGGCCTCGTGCCCGAGGACTCCTTCCTCTTCTCCGACACCATCCGCGCGAACATCGCGTACGGCGTCCCCGGCGCGAGCGACGAGCAGATCGAGACGGCGGCCCGCGCCGCCCAGGCCGACCGCTTCATCGCCGAGCTGCCCGACGGCTACGACACGACCGTCGGCGAGCACGGCCTCACGCTCTCCGGCGGCCAGCGCCAGCGCATCGCGCTCGCCCGCGCCATCCTCACCGACCCCCGCCTCCTCGTCCTCGACGACGCCACGTCCGCCGTCGACGTGCGCGTGGAGCACGAGATCCACGGGGCCCTCAAGCAGGTGATGGCGGGCCGCACCACGCTGCTCATCGCCCACCGCCGCTCCACCCTCGGCCTCGCCGACCGCATCGCCGTCCTGGACGGCGGGCGCCTCGCCGCGATCGGCACGCACGAGGAGCTGGAGGCGGGCTCGCCGCTCTACCGGCGCCTGCTCACCGACCCCGACGAGCTCGGCGGCGTCTCGCCCGGCCATGTCCCGCCCGCGCTGCCCGACGAGGACACCTCCGTACGGGACGAGCTGGACGCCGAGTTCGACGCCGAGCGCGGCATCACGCCGATCCTGTGGACGGGGGACCGGGAGGCGAAGAACGCCGAAGACCCAGCGCTCGCCGGGATGCCCGCGACGCCCGAACTGCTCGCGCAGGTCGACGCGCTGCCCGCCGCGACCGACACCCCGGACGTCGACGAGGCGCGCGCGGTGACACCCGAGGAGTCGTACGGGCTCCGCCGGCTGCTGCGCGGCTTCGGCCTGCCCCTGCTGATCAGCCTCGTCCTCGTCGCCCTCGACGCGGGCATGGGCCTGCTCCTTCCGGTGCTGATCCGGCACGGCATCGACAAGGGCGTCACGCAGCTCGCGCTCGGCGCCGTGTGGGCGGCCTCCGGGCTCGCGCTCGCCGCCGTCCTCGTGCAGTGGTGCGCGCAGATCGGTGAGACCCGGATGACGGGACGCACCGGCGAGCGCGTCCTGTACTCGCTGCGCCTGAAGATCTTCGCCCAGCTCCAGCGGCTCGGACTCGACTACTACGAGCGGGAGTTGACCGGGCGCATCATGACCCGGATGACGACCGACGTGGACGCCCTGTCGACGTTCCTCCAGACGGGCCTCGTCACCGCCTTCGTCTCCGTCGTCACCTTCCTCGGCATCATGGGCGTCCTCCTCGCGCTCGACGTCCAGCTCGCCCTGGTCGTCTTTGCCACGCTGCCGCCGCTGATCATCGGCACGTTCTTCTTCCGCCGCGCCAGCGTGAAGGCGTACGAACTCGCCCGCGAGCGCGTCTCCGTGGTCAACGCCGACCTCCAGGAGTCCGTGGCCGGGCTGCGGATCGTGCAGGCGTTCCGGCGCGAGCGCTCGGGCGCCGAGCGGTTCGCCGAGCGCAGCGGCGCCTACCGCAGCGCCCGTATCCGCGGCCAGTGGCTGATCTCCGTGTACTTCCCGTTCGTGCAGCTCCTGTCGTCGGTCGCCGCGGCCGCCGTCCTGATGGTGGGCGCGGGCCGGGTCGAGGCGGGCACCCTCACGACCGGTGCGCTCGTCGCCTACCTCCTCTACATCGACCTGTTCTTCGCGCCCGTGCAGCAGCTCTCGCAGGTCTTCGACGGCTACCAGCAGGCCACGGTCTCCCTCGGCCGGATCCAGGAACTCCTCCAGGAGCCGACGTCCACGAAGGCCGCCGACGAACCCCTCGAAGTCCTGTCGCTGCGCGGCGAGATCGCCTTCGAGGACGTGGACTTCGCGTACGGCGCCTCGGACGGCGCCGAGGCCGCGCTCAGCGACGTGGCGCTGCACATCCCCGCCGGGCAGACCGTCGCCTTCGTCGGCGAGACCGGCGCCGGCAAGTCGACGCTCGTCAAGCTCGTCGCCCGCTTCTACGACCCGACGGCGGGCCGCGTCACCGTCGACGGCACCGACCTGCGCGCCCTCGACCTGACGAGCTACCGCCACCGCCTCGGCGTCGTCCCGCAGGAGGCGTACCTCTTCCAGGGCACCGTGCGCGACGCCATCGCCTACGGGCGTCCCGACGCCACCGACGCGCAGGTGGAGGCGGCGGCCCGCGCTGTCGGCGCGCACGAGATGATCGCGACCCTGGAGGGCGGCTACCTCCACGAGGTCGCCGAGCGCGGCCGCAACCTGTCCGCCGGGCAGCGGCAGTTGATCGCGCTGGCCCGCGCCGAACTCGTCGACCCCGACATCCTGCTGCTCGACGAGGCCACCGCCGCGCTCGACCTCGCCACCGAGGCCCAGGTCAACCAGGCCACCGACCGCATCGCGGGCAGGCGCACCACCCTCGTCGTCGCGCACCGCCTCACCACCGCGGCCCGCGCCGACCGGGTCGTCGTGATGGCCGACGGGCGGGTCGCCGAGGACGGCACGCACGACGAACTCCTCCTGCTCGGCGGCCGGTACGCCGAGCTGTGGCGGACCTTCGCGGGCGAGCCCGAGCCCGAGGCGGAGATCAGCTCCTCGCGCTGACGCGAGCAGTTATTGCGCAACCACCGGCCCTGCGTGTCGCGTCCGTACACCAGTACGCTGTGCCAGATGTGACGGGAGGGGCGACGGTGGGTGGAGGCATGGGCGCGGGCGGCATACGCAGACGGCTGACGGCCACGGCGGCCGTACTGACCTCCTCGGCGCTGCTCGCCCTCGCGGGTCCGGCCGTCGGCACCGCGCAGGCCGCCGCGCTCTGCCCGGGCCACAAGGTCCGTACCCTGCCCTTCTCCACGGGCAGGACGGTCGTCTACCGCAGCGGCGGCTACCTCTGCGCGGTCACCCTCCCCGAGCGCGCCGGCGTCCGGCAGAAGATGGCGGTCAGCGTGCAAGCGCGCGGCAGCCGGCCGGTCCGGGACACCGGGAACTACACGCACCACGCGGGCCCGGTGACCGTGCACGCCGGACATCGCTGCGTGTGGGTGCGGGGCACGGTCGGCCGGGCGTCGGTGAGCTCCGGCTGGATCCTCTGCTGACCACATGTCCCACTCGCCCTACGCGCCCACCGAACATCAAGAACCCCTGACAGAACAGATGTTCCTCGGCTAGGTTCCGTGCGCATCTGTGTTCTAAAGGGGAGTACGCATGCGCAATGCGCTCAGATGGCTGCTCGCGCTCGTGGTGCTGATAGGCACCGCGACGACGGCCACAGCGGCCACCGCCGCTCAGGCCCGGCCGGCAGCCGCCGACACCGAAACCGACATCAAGGACCGGCTCCTCGCCGTACCCGGCATGAGCCTGGTGGAGGAGAAGCCGTACACCGGCTACCGCTACTTTGTCCTCAACTACACGCAGCCGGTGGACCACCGGCACCCGTCCGAGGGCACCTTCCAGCAGCGCATCACCGTGCTGCACAAGGACGTCAGCCGCCCCACGGTCATGTTCACCAGCGGGTACAACGTCTCCACGAACCCCGGCCGCAGCGAGCCGACCCGCATCGTCGACGGCAATCAAGTCTCCGTGGAATACCGCTACTTCACGCCGTCCCGACCCGCCCCGGCCGACTGGTCCAAGCTCGACATCTGGCAGGCGGCCAGTGACCAGCACGCCATCTACCAGGCCCTCAAGCCCATTTACGGCAAGAACTGGCTGACCACCGGCGGCTCCAAGGGCGGCATGACCGCCACGTACTACGAGCGCTTCTACCCGCGCGACATGGACGGCGTCGTCGCGTACGTCGCGCCCAACGACGTGGTGAACAACGAGGACTCGGCGTACGACGACTTCTTCAAGACCGTCGGGCCGAAGGAGTGCCGCGAGGCGCTGCAGAACGTGCAGCGCGAGACGCTGGTGCGCCGCGACGCCCTTGAGGCGAAGTACGCGGACTACCTGAAGGCCAACAACTACACGGTGGACACGGTCGGTTCGCTGGACAAGGCCTACGAGGCCACGGTCCTCGATCTGGTGTGGGGCTTCTGGCAGTACCAGCCGTCCCAGACGGCGTGCGCCCAGGTGCCGGACGCCGCGACGGTCTCCGACCAGGCCCTCTTCGACTACGTCGACGAGGTCGGCGGCTGGTCCTCGTACGCCGACCAGGCCCTGGAGCGGTACACGCCGTACTACTACCAGGCGGGTACGCAGCTCGGCTCGCCGGACATCAAGCAGCCCTGGCTGGGCGACCTGTCGCGCTACGGCTACCAGCCGCCGCGCAACTTCGTGCCGCGCTCCATCCCGATGACGTTCCAGCCGTCGGCGATGCGCGACGTGGACACCTGGGTCCGCCACCACGCGACGCGGATGCTGTACGTCTACGGCTCCAACGACCCGTGGGGCGCCGAGCGCTTCCGCCCCGGCCAGGGTTCGGTGGACTCCTACGTGCTGACCGCCCCCGGCGCCAACCACGGGGCGAACGTCGCCGGACTCAAGGCCGACGACAAGGCGTTCGCCACGGAGCGGATCCTGAAGTGGGCCGGTGTCTCCGCGCCCGCCGTCCAGGCCGCCAAGCCGCTCGCGCCGTACGACGCGAAGCTCGACAAGCGGGACGTGAAGCGGGACCTGTCGCTCCGCCCGTAACCGCTGCCTGACCGCACCCCCGGCGTGTGTCGCCGGGGGTGCGCGCGTTTTCCGGTACGAAAGCCCGTGCCCAGTACGAGAGTCCGCGTCTAGTACGAGAGCCCGTAGCCGATCGGGTACAGCTCCTGCGACGGGTCGTCGGCGCGCTGCACCGGCACGGGCAGCTTGCCCACCGGCCTCGCCCGGCCCGCGATCACCCGTACCGCGGCCCGCAGTTCGACGTCCGTCCACGAGTACGCGGCGAGCGACGCGCCCACGCCGGGCACCTGCGCGATGTCGTACGGGTTGCGGATCGCGACCGCGACGACGGGGACGCCGGTGGCGACGAGCGCCTTCACGAGCTTCTGCTGCGCGCTGCCCGCCCCGACGTTGTACGTGCCGACGAGGACCGCGTCCTTGCCCTGGGCGGCGGCGACCGCCTGGTCGACCTTCGCCTGCGTGGGCGCGGTGCCGGTCGGCAACACCGTGACGGAGAAGCCCAGTTCGGTCAGGGCCTGGCCGAGCGTCGTCGTCGGCGGACCCGTGGTGCCGGACGGCGAGGCCGGGTCGGCGCCGGCGACGAGGATGCTGCGGTGGGTGAGGCGCGACAGAGGGAGCAGCCCGTCCCTGTTGAGCAGCAGCGTCGTGGTGGCCTCGGCGATCCGGTCGGCGGCCGCGAGGTGGGCCGGGGTGCCGACGGTCTTGTCGACACCGCCCTGGGTGACGTACGGGTCGTCGAAGAGGCCCAGCTTCGCCTTGAGGCGGAGCACGCGGAGTATCGATTCGTCGAGGCGTGCCTCCGTCAGCTCACCGCTCTTCACGGCGTTCAGGACGGCGTTCCAGGACACCTCCAGGGAGGGCGGGTTGAGCAGCTGGTCCACGCCCGCCTTCAGTGCGAGCACAGGGACGCGGTCGTCGCCGTACTTGTCGCGCACGCCCTGCATGCCGAGGGAGTCGGTGACGATGACGCCCTCGAAGCCGAGTTCCTGGCGCAGGATGCCCGTCATGATCGGGTGCGAGAGTGTCGCCGGGTCGCCCGAGGCGTCGAGGTCGGGGACCATGATGTGCGCGGTCATGATCGAGTCGATACCGGCGGCGATCGCGGCCTTGAACGGCGGGGCGTCGATCTCCTGCCACTGCTCGCGCGTGTGCGTGATGACGGGGAACCCGAAGTGGCTGTCGGTCGCGGTGTCGCCGTGGCCGGGGAAGTGCTTGGCCGTGGAGGCGATGTCGGAGCTCTGGTAGCCCTTGACCTCGGCGGCGACCAGGCCCGCGACGGCCTCGGGGTCGGCGCCGAACGAGCGGACGCCGATGACCGGGTTGGCCGGGTTGATGTTCACGTCGGAGTCGGGCGCGTAGTTCTGCCGGATGCCGAGGGCGCGCAGTTCGGCGCCGGCGATCCGGCCCAGGGTGCGGGCGTCGGAGCGGGAACCGCCCGCGCCGATCGCCATGGCGCCGGGGAACAGCGTCGCGGGCTCGCCGACGCGGCAGACGATGCCGTGCTCCTGGTCGGTGGAGATGAGCAGCGGGATGTGGCTGGGCTGGGCGAGGCCCGCGCGCTGGATGCCGTTCGAGAGGTCCGCGATCTGGTGCGGCTCGCGGGTGTTGTGCGCCCAGGCGAAGTAGATGATTCCGCCGAGCTTGTACTTGCCGATCAGCTCGGCCGCGGTGCGGACGCCGATCTCCTTGAGGTTGGCGTCGATGTCGGCCTGGTCGGGATCGGTGGCGGAGTGTCCGTAGACCCGCATCACGAAGAGCTGGCCGACCTTCTCCTCGAGGGTCATCCCGGCGATGATCCGCTTGAGTCGGTCGTCCTTGTCCGTGCGTGACGCGTCGTCGGCCCGGGCCGGGACGCCGGTCAGGGTGACGGCGGCGGTGCCCGCGGTGGCGGCGGCGAGCAGGGTGCGTCTGGAAAGGCTCATGTGGCTCGTGGCTCCTTGGATTCCCGCAGCGACCTGGGGAGCGCCCGCCGAGTTCCCGGACACGCCCCACGGCGTGGATGCCCTGAAAGAAACTTCCGAGGGTCACGAATATCCGGAAAGTTTCTGCCAGTCAAGGGTGTGCGCGGCCATGGAGACAGCTGCCCGGCGGGAGGCGGGCAGCGGGAAGTCCCGGCCCTTCAGGGCCGGGAGGACGTCAGATCCCCGGATCCCTGGTCACGAGATCCCCAGATACCCAGATCCCCGGTCACGCCGACTCGTTGAGCAGCCGGGCGAGATGCTCCCGCCCGGCGCCCAGGATCCCGGGCAGCGGCGCGGCCTGCGGGTACCAGCGCTTCTCGTACTCCCAGCACAGCCACCCGTCCCAGCCCTCGCGGCACAGCACGTCCACGACCTCGGTCAGCGGCAGCACCCCCGCGCCGAGCGCGAGCGGCGTCGTGTCGTCGGTGCCGGCGATGTCCTTCACCTGCACATAGCCCAGGTGCGGGGACAGCGCCGCGTACGACTGCACGGGCTGTTCGCCGCCGAGCCAGGTGTGCATGACGTCCCACAGCGCGCCCGCCTGCCGGTGCCCGACCGCTCCGAGCACCCGCGCCGCGTCGGCTCCCGTGCGGTGCGAGTCGTGGGTCTCCAGGAGTACGCGGACGCCCAGGCCGGCGGCGTACTCGGCGGCGGTGGCGAGGCGCCGGGCGGCCGTGGCGTCGGCCTCGTCGCGGCTCTGCTCCACGGCGCCGCCGGGGAAGACGCGTACGTAGGGGGCGCCGAGGTCGTGGGCGAGTTCGAGGAGTGACCTGATCTCCGCGGCGACGGGCTCGTCCTCGCCCGGGGCGGCCACGCGCGCGTACCCGGCGAGGCCGAGGACCTCGACCCCGGCGTCCTTGAACACGGCGGCGGCGCCTGCCCGTTCGGCGGGCCCGAGGCCCGGGTGGACGGGTTCCTCGGGGTGCGCCCGCAGCTCGACACCGTGATACCCGTGATCGCCGGCGAGCCGGACGACGTCGGCAAGGGGAAGCCCGGGAACGCCGAGCGTGGAGAAGGCCAGTTTCATGGCGGGGACCCTATCCGGCCTCCGCCCCCGGTCAAGGGCGCGCGGGGCGCGGGTGGGGCAGCCGGGTGACGCGGTCCGCGCGAGCCACGTCGGCCGGGTCAGCCTGGGTGACGCGGTCCGTGCGAGCGTCGTCGGCCGGGTCAGCCTGGGGGACGCGGTCCGTGCGAGCGTCGTCGGCCGGGTCAGCCTGGGTGACGCGGTTCGTGCGAGCGTCGTCGGCCGGGTCAGCCTGGGTGACGCGGTTCGTGCGAGCGTCGTCGGCCGGCGCGTGACTCTGCCGGCCCGGATCGCGTGGCTCTGCCGGCCCGGATACGGGGGCGGGAACCGGCCGGGTTCGGCTCCCTCATCCGCGCGCGGCGGCGGCGCTCCGGCCGAGTTGGGGCGACCAGGCCGTGAGGGGGTCGCCCCGGCCGGGTTCAGCCCCCTCACCCGCACGCAGGGGCGGCGCTCCGGCGACCGGGCCGTGAGGGGGCCGCCCGGTGACGGGCCACCGCGTGAGCCGAGCCGGGCGACGCCTTCGCGTCGGCGCGTGGCACCCGGAACCTGCCGTCCCGCCTATCCGTCCGCCCCAGGGCGCGGCACGCCCGTGGATCCTCGCACCATCAACTCCCCCTGGACCACGGCCATCCCCCCGGCGGGAGCCGCCTCACGCCCCATCGCGATCCGCCCCGCCCGGGCCCCCGCCTCCGTGAGCGGCAGCCGTACCGTCGTCAGGGCCGGGACCGCGTCCACGCTGAACGGGAGGTCGTCGAAGCCGGCCACCGACACGTCCCCCGGAATGCTCAGGCCCGCCTCCCGCAGCGCGGCGCACGCGCCGAGTGCCACCGTGTCGTTCGCGCCGACGACAGCCGTCAACGTCGGTTCACGGCGCAGGAGTTCGACCGTAGCCTCGTACCCGGAGCGCCGGTCGTACGGGCCGTGCACCGTCCATGCGGCGTCGTCCGGCACGCCCCGCGCCGCGAGCGCCGCGCGGTGGCCTTCGAGGCGGTGCCGCGTCGTCGTGCGCTCCTCGGGGCCCGCGATGTAGCCGATCCTGCGGTGGCCGAGGTCGAGCAGATGGTCGGTGAGGGCCCGGCCGCCGCCGCGGTTGTCGAAGGCGAGCGCGACCGCGTCCGCGTCGGGCACGGGCGGCCGGCCGCACAGGACGACCCGGGTCCCCGCCTCCGCGAGGCGCCGCAGCTTCGCGGCGATCGCCGCCGCGTGCGCGGTGTCCTCGATGGCGCCGCCGGTGAGGACGACGGCCGCGGCCCGCTGGCGCTGCAGGAGCGTCAGATACGTGAGTTCGCGCTCGGGCGACCCGCCGGTGTTGCACACGACCGCGAGCCGTTCGCCGCCCGCTCGCCCGCCGGGCCCCACTATCTCGGACTGCACGGCCGCGGCCATGATCCCGAAGAACGGGTCGGCGATGTCGTTCACGAGGATGCCGACCAGGTCGGACGTGGCGGCGGCGAGCGCGCTCGCGGGCCCGTTCAGCACGTAGTCGAGGTCGTCCACCGCACGCAGCACCCGCTCGCGCGTCGCCGCGGCCACGGGGTAGTTGCCGTTCAGCACGCGGGACACCGTGGCGGGGGAGACCTGGGCGCGCGCCGCCACGTCGGCCAGGGTCACGGTCATCGCATCATCCTCCGGTCGGCCGTCGCGGGCGGCCGTCGGACGTACGGCCTTGCCATCCCGTTTCATCAGCCCCCGGTCTTGTCCGACCGGCCGTACAGAGGCTAGCTTCTTCCCGGGTAGAAAGCGCTTGCTACGTCGAGCGTGTTCTTCATCGGCGGCTGTACGAAGGTGTACGAAGGGACTCACGTGACACGTAAGACGGTGCGCATCGCCATGAACGGGGTGACGGGGCGCATGGGCTACCGCCAGCACCTCGTCCGCTCCCTCCTCGCCCTGCGCGAACAGGGCGGCCTCGACCTCGGTGACGGCACGGTGCTGTGGCCGGAGCCCGTGCTCGTCGGCCGCCGCGAGCACGCCCTGCGCGCCCTCGCCGACCAGCACGGCCTCGACCCCGCGAACGTCTCCACCGACCTCGACGCCGTCCTCGCCGACGACAGCATCGACATCTACTTCGACGCGCAGGTCACCTCCGCCCGCGAGGACGCGCTCAAGAAGGCCATCGCCGCCGGGAAGCACCTCTACACGGAGAAGCCCTCCGCGACGGACCTGGCGGGCGCGCTCGAACTGGCCCGCCTGGCGAAGGCGAAGGGCGTCAAGCACGGCGTCGTCCAGGACAAGCTGTTCCTGCCGGGCCTGCTGAAGCTGAAGCGCCTCATCGACGGCGGCTTCTTCGGCCGGATCCTGTCCGTGCGCGGCGAGTTCGGCTACTGGGTCTTCGAGGGCGACTGGCAGGAGGCGCAGCGCCCGAGCTGGAACTACCGCTCCGAGGACGGCGGCGGCATCGTCGTCGACATGTTCCCGCACTGGGAGTACGTGCTCCACGAGCTGTTCGGCCGGGTCACCAGCGTCCAGGCGCTCGCCTCCACGCACATCCCGCAGCGCTGGGACGAGAACGGCAAGCCCTACGACGCTACCGCCGACGACTCGGCGTACGGGATCTTCGAACTGGAGTCGGGTGCCGTCGCGCAGATCAACTCCTCCTGGTCGGTACGGGTCAACCGGGACGAGCTCGTCGAGTTCCAGGTGGACGGCACGGAGGGCTCCGCCGTCGCCGGGCTGCGCAACTGCCGTGTCCAGCACCGCAGTTCGACCCCGAAGCCGGTCTGGAACCCGGACATCCCCGCCACGTACTCCTTCCGCGACCAGTGGCAGGAGGTCCCCGACAACCAGGAGTTCGACAACGGCTTCAAGGCGCAGTGGGAACTGTTCCTCAAGCACGTGTACGCCGACGCGCCCTACCGCTGGGACCTGCTCGCCGGCGCCCGCGGCGTCCAGCTCGCCGAGCTGGGCCTGAAGTCGTCGGCGGAGGGCCGCCGCCTGGATGTCCCGGAGATCACCCTGTGACGGCGATCCGACTCCCGGGCGCCGACGGCACGTTGCGCACCTACGCCCCGCGCGCCGAGCCCGCGTCCTTCACCACCGGCGCCTCCCTCGCCTCCCGTACCGTCTTCTCCGCCGCGCACGTCGTCGCCGACCCGTTTGTCGACATCAGCCCCGACTCGCCCGCGGCCGTCGACTGGGACGCGACGCTCGCGTTCCGCCGCCATCTGTGGGCGCACGGACTCGGCGTCGCCGAGGCCATGGACACCGCGCAGCGCGGCATGGGCCTGGACTGGGCGGGCGCGGCCGAACTGATCCGGCGCTCGGCGGCCGAGGCGAAGTCCGCCGGCGGCGCCATCGCGTGCGGGGTGGGCACCGACCAGCTGACCGGGCCCGCCACGCTCGCCGAGGTCCGCGGGGCCTACGAGGAACAGCTCGCGCTCGTGGAGGGGACGGGCGCGCAGGCGATCCTCATGGCCTCGCGGGCCCTCGCGGCCGCGGCGGCGGGACCCGAGGACTATCTCGACGTGTACGGGCACCTGCTGCGCCAGGCCGCCGAGCCCGTCATCCTGCACTGGCTCGGCCCGATGTTCGACCCGGCCCTGGACGGCTACTGGGGTTCGCCCGACCTCGACGCCGCCACCGGCACGTTCCTCGATGTGATCGCCGCGCACCCGGACAAGGTCGACGGAATCAAGGTCTCGCTCCTGGACGCCCGGCGCGAGGTCGAACTGCGCCGCCGCCTCCCGCAGGGCGTGCGCTGCTACACGGGCGACGACTTCAACTACCCCGAGTTGATCGCCGGCGACGAGCAGGGCTTCAGCCACGCGCTACTCGGCATCTTCGACCCGCTGGGCCCGCTCGCGGCGGACGCGGTGCGCGCCCTCGACACCGGCGACCGCACGAAATTCCGCGAACTCCTCGACCCGACCGTCGAGTTGTCCCGCCATCTCTTCCAGCGGCCCACCCGGTTCTACAAGACAGGCGTTGTCTTCCTGGCCTGGCTCGCGGGCCACCAGTCCCACTTCACGATGGTCGGCGGCCTCCAGTCGGCCCGCTCGCTCCCCCACCTCGCGCGAGCCTACGAACTCGCCGACGGCCTCGGCCTGTTCCCGGATCCCGCCCTCGCCGCGACCCGCGTGAAAACCCTGCTCAGCGTGTACGGAGTCGACCAGTGAGCCACAGCGACAGCGGCAGCCTCGACTGCTTCTCCATCAACCAGATGACCGTCAAGCAGCTCGGCCTCGAAGAACTCGTCGCCGCCTGCGCCGAGTCGGGCGTCCCCGGCGTCGGGTTGTGGCGCGAGCCCGTGCAGGCGTACGGGGTCGAGGCCGCGGCGAAGCTCGTACGGGACGCGGGGCTCGCCGTCACCACGCTGTGCCGGGGCGGCTTCCTCACCGCGATCGACCCGCACGCGCGCGTGAAGGCCATCGACGACAACAGGGCCGCGATCGAGGAGGCCGCGACCCTCGGCACGGACACCCTCGTCCTGGTCTCCGGTGGTCTGCCCGAGGGGAGCAAGGACCTGCACGGGGCGCGGGAGCGCATCGCCGAGGCGCTCACGGAGCTCGGCCCGTACGCGGCCGAGCGCGGCGTCCGGCTCGCCATCGAGCCGCTGCACCCGATGTTCGCGTCCGACCGCTGCGTCGTCTCGACCCTGGCCCAGGCCCTCGACCTGGCCGAGCGCTTCCCGGCCGAACAGGTCGGCGTCTGCGTGGACACGTACCACGTGTGGTGGGACGACCGGGCGCCCGCGCAGATCGCGCGCGCGGGGGCGGGCGGCCGTCTGCACGCGTTCCAACTGGCGGACTGGACCACGCCGTTGCCGGAGGGCGTCCTCAACGGGCGCGGCCAGCTCGGCGACGGCGCGATCGACCTGCGGGCGTGGCGCGGCCTGGTCGAGGCGGCCGGGTACACGGGCCCGATCGAGGTGGAGCTGTTCAACGACGAGCTGTGGGCCAGGAACGGCAGAGAAGTCCTGGCGGAGACGGCGGAGCGCTTCACGACCCACGCGACGTGACGCCGGCGCCCTGACGAGAGAGGGAAGCCGCGAGGGGCCCGGTCGACCGACCGAGCCCCTCACTGTCCTGCGTGCAGGCGTATTCGGCCTGTCCATGAGCTGCCTCCCGGATGGAGTCCCGCAGGCGCCGGGCGCTGGCCGGGAGCGCGTCAGGCAGATGGTCTCCTGGCACGAGACCTCAGAAGAACACCCCGCACCTCAGCAGGACGTTCGCGTACGGGCGGGCCTCGCCGGTGCGGACTATCAGGCGGGCGTCCCGGGAGAGGATCTTCAGGTCGTCGTGGGTGACGTGGGTCAGGTGCGGGAGCCGTCCGGTGAGCAGGCGGGCCGCTTCCGGGTTGGCGGCCTGCATCTCCAGGGCGGCCGTCGCTCCCTCCACGACCAGCTCGTCCAGGAGCCCGTCCACGACCTCGGCGAACGACGGGACCCCGGCCCGGAACGCCAGGTCCACGACGCGCGGTCCTGCCGGGATCGGCATGCCCGCGTCGCACACGAGCACGCCGTCCCCGTGGCCCAACTCGGCGAGCGCGCCCGCCAGATGGCGGTTGAGTATTCCGGCCTTCTTCACTTCGGTTCACCTCGCCATGAGGCCCCGGGAGCGCTGCCCGGCTCGTTCGTCCGGCCGGGGGTCCGGGGGTTGTCCCCCGGGACGGCACGGCACAGCGCAGCGACCTCGTCGGCCGTGGGGAACGACGCCTGCGCGCCCTCCTTCGTGACCGCCGCCGCGCCGACGCGGGCCGCGAAAGCCGCCGCGTCCGCGAGGCTCTCGCCCGCGCCGAGCCGCCACGCGAGGGCCGCGGTGAACGCGTCACCCGCGCCCGTCGTGTCCACGGCGTCGACCTTCACGGCCGGCACCCGGCACGTCCCCGTACCGTCCGCGACCAGCGCGCCCTCGCCGCCCAGCGTGATCACCACCGAGCGCGGGCCGAGCGCGAGCAGCGCCCGCGCCCAGTCCTCGGGCTCGCCCGTGACGTCCGTACCGAGGACGACCCGCGCCTCGTGCTCGTTGACGATGAGCGGGTCGCAGGCCGCCAGAACCTCCCCGGGCAAGGGAGCGGGCGGCGACGGGTTGAGGACGAACCGGCTCCCGGGGGCGAGACTCCGCACGACCTCCGCGACCGTGTCGAGCGGGATCTCCAGCTGCGTCGAGACCACGCGGGACGTCGCGAACAGCGCGCCCGCCTCCTGGACATCGCCCGGAGTCAGCCGGGCGTTGGCACCCGGTGACACCACGATGCTGTTGTCCCCGGACGGGTCCACCGTGATCAGGGCGACCCCGGTGGGCGCCCCGCCGACGAGGACGCCGGCCGGGTCGACCCCCGCAGACCCCAGCGAGTCGAGCAGCAGCCGCCCGTGCCCGTCGTCGCCGACGCGGGCGAGCAGCGCCGTACGGGCCCCGAGGCGCGCGGCGGCGACGGCCTGGTTCGCGCCCTTGCCGCCCGGGTGGACGACCAGGTCGGAGCCGAGGACGGTCTCGCCGGCGTCCGGGCGCCGCTCGACGACGGTCACCAGGTCGGCGTTGGCCGACCCCACCACCAGCAGGTCGTACGCGAACTCGTACTCGTCCATGCGCTGCCACTCTCTCCGTTCACAAACCGCGCGGGGTACTACGCGCGGGGTACTACTTGAAAGCCGCGACGTTCTTCGAGGTGACGACCTTCACCGGCACCTTGACCATCTGCGCGACCTTCTTGTCCTTCGCCGCAAGGACCGCGTTCTGCACGGCGATCCGGCCGAGCTCCTTGGGCTGCTGCGCGACGGACGCGTACAGCGTGCCCGCCTCGACGGCCTTGAGCCCGTCCGGCGTGCCGTCGAAGCCGACGACCGCGACGGACTTGCCGGCCTTGGCGCCGAGCGCCTTGATCGCGCCGAGGGCCATCTCGTCGTTCTCGGCGAAGACACCGTCGACGCCCGCGTTGGCCTGGAGCATGTTCGTCATGACGTCGAGGCCCTTGGTGCGGTCGAAGTCCGCGGGCTGCTCGGCGACGACCTTGATGCCGGGGTACGCCTTGATGCCCTCGGCGAAGCCCTGGCCGCGCTCACGGCTGGCGGACGTACCGGCCGTGCCCTGGAGGATCACGATCTTGCCGCTGCCGCCGAGCTTGTCGGCGAGGGTCTTCGCGGCCTGCCGGCCGCCCGCGATGTTGTCGGAGGCGACGAGCGTCGCGGTCCTGGCCTTGTTGACGCCGCGGTCCGCGGCGACGACGGGGATGTCCGCCTTGTTGGCGCCGCGCACGGCCGGGCCCACCGCGTCGGAGTCGACGGGGTTCACGATGACCGAGCTCATGCCCTCACTCGTGAAGTTCTGGAGCTGGTTGGCCTGCTGCGACGCGTCGTTCTGCGCGTCGGTGACGGTGAGCCGCACGCCCTCCTTCTTCGCCTCGGCCTGCGCGCCCGCCTTCATCTGGACGAAGAAGGGGTTGTTCAGGGTCGAGACGGACAGGCCGAGCTTGGTCGTCGTCGGACTCGAAGAGCCGTTGTTCCAGAGGGAGATGCCGCCGATGACCGCCGCGGCGACGACGGCCGCGATCACGTACTGGGCGGCCTGCTTCCCCTTGAAGCCGCCCGGGCCCGACGAGGCACCCGCGGCGGCCGGGGTCGCGCCCGCCTTGCGGCGCACGGTGTCGAGGAGCACGGCGAGCGCGATCACGACACCGATGACGACCTGCTGCCAGAACGCGGACACGGAAAGGAGGTTGAGGCCGTTCCTGAGCACCGCGAGGATCAGCGCGCCGATGAACGTGCCCGACGCCTTGCCGACGCCGCCCGAGAGCGACGCGCCGCCGATGACGACCGCCGCGATGGCGTCCAGTTCGTAGCCCTGCGCGGCCTGCGGCTGCGCGGAGGTCAGACGCGAGGCGAGGACGATGCCCGCGACGGCGGCGAACAGGCCCGACAGGGCGT
Organism: Streptomyces antnestii; assembly: GCF_004005495.1. Classification (GTDB taxonomy): domain Bacteria; phylum Actinomycetota; class Actinomycetes; order Streptomycetales; family Streptomycetaceae; genus Streptomyces; species Streptomyces antnestii. The sequence continues at coordinate 73,707 of NZ_RZYA01000006.1, read as the reverse complement.
AGATGACGACCTTCTGCCGCTTGACGCGCAGCCCGGAGAGCCGCGCCGCCTCCTCGTTGCCGCCGATCGCGAACATGGACCGGCCGATGAACGTACGGCCCAGGATCAGCGCCGTGATCAGCCCCATGACGACCATGACGATGACCGGCACGGGCAGCCAGCCGCCGAGCGTGTCACCGACGCGCGAGACCGACTGCGGGAACGGGATCGGGCTGCCCTGCGAGATGACGAGCGACAGACCACGCCCCACCGACAGCATCGCGAGCGTGGCGATGAACGGCGGCAGCTTCCCGTACGAGACGAGCGCGCCGTTGACGAACCCGCAGGCGATGCCGGTGACGACGGCGAGGATCACGGCGATCCACACCGGGACGCCCGCACTGGTCGCGGCCCACGCGAGGACCGTCGCCGACAGGGCCGCCACGGAGCCGACCGACAGGTCGATGCCCGCCGAGACGATGACGAACGTGACGCCGAACGCGAGGATCGCGGTCACGGCGGCCTGCACACCGACGTTCAGCAGGTTCTGCGTCGTCAGGAAGTCGCCGGACAGCAGCGACATCGCTATGACGAGGACGACCAGGGCGCTCAGCGCGCCGTTGTCGAGCAGGACGCGGCGCAGGCCCCCCGCGCCGGCCGTGCTGCTCTTGAGCGTGTCAGTGGCCACGGGAGCCCTCCACTTCGTTGTGTACGGGGGTGGTTTCGGGGGATGCCGGGGAGGCGGCCGTGCTCACGGCGAGCGCCATCACGGAGTCCTGGGTGGCGTCCTCGGCGGCGAGCTCACCCGCGATACGGCCTTGCGCCATCACCAGCACGCGGTCGCTCATGCCGAGCACCTCGGGCAGATCGCTGGAGATCATGAGCACGGCGTGCCCGGCCGCGGTGAGTTCGTTGACGAGCTGGTAGATCTCGACCTTCGCGCCGACGTCGATGCCGCGCGTCGGCTCGTCCAGGATCAGGACCCTGATGTCGGCGAGCAGCCACTTGCCGATGACGACCTTCTGCTGGTTGCCGCCGGACAGGGTGCGCACATGCTGGCCGAGCCCCGCCATGCGCACGCCGAGCTGCTCGGCCATGCCGGCGGCCGCGGCGCGCTGTGCCTTGCGGTCGACGAGGCCCGCGCGGGTCGCCGAACGCAGCGTGACGAGGCCCAGGTTCTCCTCGACGGAGGCGTCCAGGAGCAGGCCCTGCCCCTTGCGGTCCTCGGGCACGAGCCCGACCCCGGCGGCCATCGCGGCGTTCACGTCGTGCCGCGGAAGGCGCGCGCCCGCGACCTCGACCGTCCCCTCGTCGTACGGGTCGGCGCCGAACACGGCACGGACGACCTCGGTACGGCCCGCGCCCACGAGCCCCGCGATGCCGACGACCTCACCGGCCCGCACCTCGAAACTCACGTCGTGGAAGACACCGTCCCGGGTGAGCCCCTCGACCTTCAGCAACGCGCTTCCGGTGTCCGGGCGTTCGCGCGGGTACTGCTGCTCGATGCTGCGGCCCACCATGAGGCGTACGAGCTCGTCCTCGGGGGTGGACGCGGGGACCTGGCCGACGCTGCGGCCGTCGCGGATGACGGTCACGCGGTCGCCGAGCGCCGCGATCTCCTCCAGGTGGTGGGTGATGAAGACGACGCCCACGCCGTCCTCGCGCAGCGCGCGCACGATCGCGAAGAGCTTGTCCACCTCTTCCGAGGTGAGCACGGCCGTCGGCTCGTCCATGATCAGGACGCGCGCGTCCAGGCTCAGCGCCTTGGCGATCTCGACCATCTGGAGCCGGGCGATGCCCAGTTCGCGTACGCGGGCCCGCGGGGACACCGTCAGACCGACGCGCCGCAGCAGCTCCTCGGCGTCGGCCTCCATCCGCTTCCGGTCGATCATGCCGAAGCGGCGCGGCTGGCGGCCCAGGAAGATGTTCTCGGCGACCGTCAGGTCGGGTACCAGGTTGAACTCCTGGTAGATCGTGGCGATCCCGAGGCGCTCGGCGTCCTGCGCCCCGTGGATGCGGGCCTCCTCGCCGTCGACGAGGATCCGTCCCGCGTCGGGCCGGTAGGCGCCGGAGAGCATCTTGATGAGGGTGCTCTTGCCCGCACCGTTCTCGCCGAGGAGGACGTGCACCTCGCCCCGGCGCAGGTCGAAGTCGACGCTGTCGAGCGCGACGACGCCGGGGAACGTCTTGCGTATCCCCTCGATGCGCAGCAGCTCGGCCGGCGGCTCGGGCGACCGGCCCTGCTGCTTGTCCGGCTGCTCGTCCGGGTTGCTCACGGGTTCCTCCTCGTTGAGGTCGTGGCGGTGGGGGTGGCGGTGGGGGTCGGGGTGGCGGTGGGGGAAGGCGGCTCCGGTTCGCCGCAGGAACGGCGTACGACCAGGCGCGCCGGCAGCGTCACCGACTGCGGGGGCCTGCCCTCGATCCGGTCGATCAGGGCCCGTACGGCGGCCCGGCCGAGTTCCTTGGTCGGCTGGGCGATCGCCGTGACCGGCGGGTCGGTGTGCACGAACCAGGGGATGTCGTCGAAGGCCGCGAGCCCGATGTCGTGCGGGACGCGAAGCCCGGCGGCCCGGATCGCGTCGAGCGCGCCGAGTGCCATCAGGTTGTCGGCGGCGAACACGACCTCGGGCGGCTCGGGCAGCGCGAGGAAGCGCTCTGTCGCCCGCCGTCCGCTCTCCGCCTGGAAGTCGCCCTGCCCGATGTAGGCGTCCGGCAGCGCGATCCCGTACGCGGCGAGCGCCTCGCGGAACGCCTCGACGCGTTCGCTGCCGGTCGTGGTGGCGGCGGGCCCCGCGATGATGGCGAGGCGGCGGTGGCCGAGCGCGTGCAGATGGGCCACGAGGTCGCGTACGGCGGCGCGCCCGTCGGAGCGGACGACGGGCACGTCCACGCCCGGGATCCAGCGGTCGACGAAGACCATCGGCGTACCGGCGCGGGCCGCCTCCAGCATCAGCGGGGAGCCGCCGTCCGTGGGGGAGACCAGGAGGCCGTCGATGCGCCGGTCGATGAGCGTACGGACGTGGTGGTCCTGGATCTCCGGCTGCTCGTCGGCGTTGCCGATGATCACGCTGTAGCCGAGCGCGCGGGCCTCCTCCTCGACGGAGCGGGCCAGCTCGGTGAAGTACGGGTTGAGCACGTCGCTGATCACCAGGCCGAGGGTGCGGGTCTGGTGGGTGCGCAGGGAGCGGGCCACGGCGTTCGGGCGGTAGCCGAGCGACTCGACCGCGCCGAGCACACGGGCACGCGCGTCCGGGCTCACGGACGGGTGGTCGTTGAGCACCCGCGAGACCGTGGCGACGGAGACACCCGCCGCGGCCGCGACGTCCTTGATGCTCGCCATCGCAGGCCCACCTCCTTGTGGCTGCATGGTCCGAAACCGTCATGGAATCGATTACACGGAGGATTGGAATCGATTACACGGCCTCTTGGCAACCCCCGCTCCGCTGGTCGAAACCGGATCGTGATGTCAGCGGCCACGTATCGGATACGTGTCGGCTGCGTATGAGGCGCAGGGGTCGTGTCAGTGCCGCGTGAGACGCTGGCGGACGTCAGCGAGTACTTCACGTCAGCCGCACGGAAGGGGCGTACCGCCCGTGAACCACGCACAGCTCACCGCGCTCGGCCGCGCCCTGCGCCTCCTGGGCGAGCACGGCGAGGGCCTCGGCGCCGACACCCCGGACGGCAAGCTGCACGAGATGAAGCAGGACGTGAAGCGGGCCCTGGAGCTCATCGAGGAGTCCGTCACGGGCGCCCCGCCCACCACGCGCTGCCCCGAGCATCCGAACGGGCCGGTCGACGAGAACGCGCAGGACCTGTGCCTGCTCTGCGAGACGCGCCGCCGCGTCGCCCGCCGCTCCGAGATCAACGGCACGTACGCGGCCAGACCCCGCCCCGGCGAGAACGCGGACGTCACCGTGTCGATGTCGCGCTACGGCACCAGGGAGGACCGCCCGCAGCCCCAGCAGCGCTGGCTCCCCGAGCTGTGGACCGGCCAGGTCTGGCAGCTGTGCGGCACCCCGCGCCACGACCGCCAGGAGGCGGACCGCTACCTGGCGGCGCAGCGCCGCCGCCCGGACGCGGCGATGGCCTACCGCCTGGTCCACGAGTTCACGGACTACGAGGTGGTGCGGGTGTGGGGCACGCCACTGCGGGTGGACCCGGAACCGATGGGCGGGTTGTCCTGACACCCCGGCGCGCCGCCAGGCCCTAGCCCTGGCGCGCCTCGGTCAGTGTCGCGGCCACCAGCGCGTTCGCGTGCCCGTGCCCCAGGCCGTGCTCGGACTTCAGCCAGGCGACCAGTTCCATGTGCTTCGTGAGCGGGGAGCTGCGGATCAAGTCCTGCCAGTGGGAGATCGGTTGGCCGTACTTCTTCTCGATGGAGGGGAAGTAGCTGGCGGGGCCCTTGGTGGCGGTCATCGTGTTCCTCGTCAGGGGGGTCGTGAGTTCGTGGGGTCGTGAGTTCGTGGGTTCGAGTGCGGTCACCGGTACGACCAGAGTCGCATCGGAAAATCATCGGTGACGGAGCCGCGGGTCCCCCGGACCGGCGGGGAGCTGTCACTGCCGCCCGGTACCGTCGATTCATGCCGAACCCGGGGATGGCGGTGCTCGAAGGGGTCCTTGAGCGGATCACGTACGCGAACGAGGAGAGCGGGTACACGGTCGCTCGTGTCGACACAGGGCGCGGCGGCGGAGACCTGCTCACCGTCGTCGGCGCGCTGCTCGGCGCGCAGGCCGGGGAGTCGCTGCGCATGGAGGGCCGCTGGGGATCCCACCCGCAGTACGGCAAGCAGTTCACCGTGGAGAACTACACGACGGTGCTGCCCGCCACCATCCAGGGCATCCGCCGCTATCTCGGCTCCGGCCTGGTCAAGGGCATCGGCCCGGTCTTCGCCGACCGGATCACCCGTCACTTCGGCCTGGACACGCTCGACATCATCGAGCAGGAGCCGAAGCGCCTGATCGAGGTGCCGGGCCTCGGCCCCAAGCGCACGAAGAAGATCGCGGACGCGTGGGAGGAGCAGAAGGCCATCAAGGAGGTGATGGTCTTCCTGCAGTCGGTCGAGGTGTCGACGTCCATCGCCGTGCGGATCTACAAGAAGTACGGGGACGCGTCGATCGGCGTCGTGAAGAACCAGCCGTACCGGCTGGCCGCCGACGTCTGGGGCATCGGCTTCCTCACCGCCGACCGCATCGCCCAGTCCGTCGGCATCCCGCACGACAGCCCCGAGCGCGTCAAGGCGGGCCTCCAGTACGCGCTGTCGCAGTCCACGGACCAGGGCCACTGCTTCCTGCCGGAGGAGCAGCTGATCTCCGACGCCGTCAAGCTCCTCCAGGTCGACACGGGTCTTGTCATCGAGTGCCTGGGGGAGTTGGCGGGGGAGGAGGAGGGGGTCGTACGGGAACGGGTGCCCGGTCCGGACGGCGGGGAGGAGATGGTGACCGCCGTCTACCTCGTCCCCTTCCATCGTGCCGAACTCTCCCTCTCCGCCCAGCTGTTGAGGCTCCTCCGTACGGACGAGGACCGGATGCCCGCCTTCCGCGACGTCGCCTGGGACAAGGCGCTGACCTGGCTCGCGGGGCGTACGGGGGCCGAGTTGGCGCCCGAGCAGGAGGAGGCGGTGAAGCTCGCGCTGACGAAGAAGGTCGCCGTGCTCACCGGCGGACCGGGCTGCGGCAAGTCGTTCACGGTCCGCTCGATCGTCGAACTGGCCCGCGCCAAGCGGGCGAAGGTCGTCCTGGCCGCCCCCACGGGCCGCGCCGCCAAGCGCCTGGCCGAGCTGACCGGCGCCGAGGCGTCCACGGTCCACCGCCTCCTCGAACTCAAGCCCGGCGGCGACGCGGCCTACGATCGGGACCGGCCGCTCGACGCCGACCTGGTGGTGGTCGACGAGGCGTCGATGCTGGACCTGCTCCTCGCCAACAAGCTGGCCAAGGCCGTGCCGCCGGGCGCCCATCTGCTCTTCGTGGGCGATGTCGACCAGCTGCCGAGCGTCGGCGCGGGCGAGGTGCTGCGCGACCTGCTCGGCGACGGCAGCCCGGTCCCGGCCGTGCGGCTGACGCGCATCTTCCGCCAGGCCCAGGAGTCCGGCGTCGTCACGAACGCGCACCGGATCAACTCCGGTCAGCACCCGCTCACCCAGGGTCTCAAGGACTTCTTCCTTTTCGTCGAGGAGGAGACGGAGGAGGCGGGCCGGCTCACCGTGGACGTCGCGGCCCGCCGCATCCCCGCCCGCTTCGGTCTCGACCCGCGTCGCGACGTGCAGGTCCTCGCCCCGATGCACCGCGGACCGGCCGGCGCCGGCACGCTCAACGGCCTGCTCCAGCAGGCGATCACGCCGTCCCGCCCCGACGTCCCCGAGAAGCGCTTCGGCGGCCGCGTCTTCCGCGTAGGGGACAAAGTCACCCAGATCCGTAACAATTATGAGAAGGGGGCTAATGGGGTCTTTAACGGGACGGTCGGCGTGGTCACCGCCCTCGACACGGACGAGCAGAAGCTGACCGTCCTCACCGACGAGGACGAGGAAGTCGTATACGAGTTCGACGAACTGGACGAGCTGGCACACGCCTACGCGGTGACGATCCATCGCTCCCAGGGCAGCGAGTACCCGTGCGTCGTGATCCCTGTCACGACCGGCGCCTGGATGATGCTGCAGAGGAACCTCCTCTACACGGCGGTCACGCGCGCCAAGAAGCTGGTGGTTCTGGTGGGTTCACGCAAGGCGCTCGGCCAGGCGGTGCGCACGGTGTCGGCGGGAAGGCGCTGCACGGCCCTTGGTTTCCGCCTCTCCGGTGGTACATCCTTCGGTTTGGTAACTTTTGATCGATCAAATGAGTCGGAAAGCTCACACGGGCTTTCCGGAACCGGGGCGATGGGGGCAGGATGGGCAGGCTCGCGGCACTGAGTGCCGCGAATAGACCCAATGGGCGACCCCGAGTGCACTCTGCTGGGCCAAGTGGGGGATGGTAGAGAACAGTCAGGGCACCTCGAAGAAGAGGCACTACGTCGGTGAGGGATGACGTGAGCGACAACTCTGTAGTACTGCGGTACGGCGATGGCGAGTACACCTACCCGGTGATCGACAGCACCGTCGGCGACAAGGGCTTCGACATCGGGAAGCTCCGGGCCCAGACAGGTCTGGTGACCCTCGACAGCGGATACGGCAACACGGCCGCCTATAAATCCGCGATCACCTATCTCGACGGTGAGCAGGGCATCCTCCGGTACCGCGGCTACCCGATCGAGCAGCTGGCCGAGCGCTCCACCTTCACCGAGGTGGCGTACCTGCTGATCAACGGCGAGCTTCCGACCGTCGACGAGCTCTCCAGCTTCAAGGGCGAGATCACCGGGCACACGCTGCTGCACGAGGACGTCAAGCGGTTCTTCGACGGCTTCCCGCGTGACGCCCACCCGATGGCGATGCTGTCCTCCGTGGTCAGCGCGCTGTCGACGTTCTACCAGGACAGCCACAACCCGTTCGACGAGCAGCAGCGCCACCTGTCGACGATCCGGCTGCTCGCCAAGCTGCCGACGATCGCGGCGTACGCGTACAAGAAGTCGATCGGCCACCCGTTCGTCTACCCGCGCAACGACCTCGGCTACGTCGAGAACTTCCTGCGCATGACGTTCTCCGTGCCGGCGCAGGAGTACGACCTCGACCCGGTCGTCGTCTCCGCGCTCGACAAGCTGCTCATCCTGCACGCGGACCACGAGCAGAACTGTTCGACGTCCACCGTGCGTCTGGTCGGCTCCTCGCAGGCGAACATGTTCGCCTCGATCTCCGCCGGCATCTCCGCCCTGTGGGGCCCGCTGCACGGCGGCGCCAACCAGTCCGTCCTGGAGATGCTCGAGGGCATCCAGGCGAACGGCGGCGACGTCGACTCCTTCATCCGCAAGGTGAAGAACAAGGAGGACGGCGTCCGCCTGATGGGCTTCGGTCACCGGGTGTACAAGTCCTTCGACCCGCGCGCCAAGATCATCAAGGCCGCGGCGCACGATGTCCTCTCGGCCCTCGGCAAGTCCGACGAGCTGCTCGACATCGCGCTCAAGCTGGAGGAGCACGCGCTCTCCGACGAGTACTTCGTCTCGCGCAACCTCTACCCGAACGTCGACTTCTACACGGGTCTGATCTACCGGGCCATGGGCTTCCCGACCGAGATGTTCACGGTCCTGTTCGCCCTCGGCCGCCTGCCGGGCTGGATCGCCCAGTGGCACGAGATGATCAAGGAGCCGGGCTCGCGCATCGGCCGCCCGCGCCAGATCTACACGGGCGAGGTTCTCCGCGACTTCGTTCCGGTCGAGGGTCGCTGAGTCCCGACTCTTTCGGCTGGGGCTCGCTGAGTCCCGCGCCGTGCGCCCGCGCTGCGTGACCGCACACCACGCAGCGCACCCCCGCCTCCGGCGGGAGCAGTACCGGAAAAGCGGAAAGCGCCCCGCTGCCAGTCCCCCCACGGGCCGGCAGTCGGGGCGCTTTCCTGTGTCCCGGTTCGGATTCCCCCCACGGGATCCGTCCGGGCGTCTTCGGTTGCGGTCTGCCGGGACGCGCACATACGAGAGGGCCGCTCAAGCTCCCCGTGGCACGTGTCCCGGCCAAACGCTGTCGGGTCCGTCCCCCAAGACGGCCCCGGTCAACACAGAAACGCCCCCCAAGACGTTTCTGCATCGCCTCCTTAGACTCACGAGAACCTCAAAGGGTTACGTTCACATCACTGTGATCTGCGTCTCTTGCATATGTCCTGAACGTACGCAAGGGACCCCATATGTAGATCGAGATTCGAGCGTGAGAATACTGCGGTCCTGATGTGAGGCGAATGTGAAGACACCTCGATGATGGGCCAGACCGGGGCCGGATGTGAAGTCCTCCAAGGCAAGGGCTAGGAAAAGCTCCGCAACCGGAGGCTGTTCGTCACGACGAAGACGGACGAGAAGGCCATCGCGGCACCGGCGATCATCGGGTTCAGGAACCCGGCCGCGGCCAGCGGCAGCGCGGCCACGTTGTAGCCGAACGCCCAGAACAGATTGCCCTTGATGGTGGCGAGGGTGCGGCGGGAGAGCCGGATCGCGTCGGCCGCCACCCGCAGGTCCCCGCGTACGAGCGTCAGATCGCTCGCCTCGATCGCGGCGTCCGTACCCGTGCCCATCGCGAGCCCCAGGTCGGCGGTGGCGAGGGCGGCCGCGTCGTTCACACCGTCGCCGACCATCGCGACCGTGCGGCCCGTGGCCCGCAGGCGCCGGACGACCTCGACCTTGTCCTGTGGCAGGACCTCCGCGTACACCGCGTCCGCGGGGATCCCGACGGCCCGCGCCACGGCCTCGGCGACGGTCCGGTTGTCGCCGGTCAGGAGCACCGGGGCGAGGCCCAGGGCGCGCAGCTCCGCGACGGCCTGCGCGCTCGTCGGCCGGACCGCGTCGGCGACCGCGATGACACCCCGTGCCACCCCGTCCCACGCGACCGCGACAGCGGTACGGCCCGCGGCCTCGGCGGCGGTCTTGGCCTCGGTGAGGGCGGGCGGCAGGGCGATCCCGTGCTCGGCGAGCAGTCGCTCCCGGCCGACGAGTACGTCGTGCCCGTCGACGGCGCCCCGCACGCCGAGCCCCGCGACGCCCTCGAAGCGCTCCACGCCCGGCAGCGTCCCGGCCCGGTCGGCGGCACCGTCGGCGACGGCGCGGGCCACGGGGTGCTCGGAGGCGTGCTCCACGGCCCCCGCGAGGCGCAGCAGCGTCTTCTCCTCGACGCCCTCACCGGCGTACACGTCATGGAGCGTCATGCGCCCCGTCGTCACCGTGCCGGTCTTGTCGAGGACGACGGTGTCGACGCGGCGCGTGCTCTCCAGGACCTCGGGGCCCTTGACGAGGATGCCGAGCTGGGCGCCGCGTCCGGTGCCCACCATGAGCGCGGTGGGCGTGGCGAGGCCGAGCGAGCAGGGGCAGGCGATGATCAGTACGGCGACGGCCGAGGCGAACGCGGTGGTCGCCGCGCCTCCCGCGAGCAGATGCCCGGCGAAGGTGCCGAGCGCGATGACGAACACCACCGGCACGAAGATTCCGGCGATCCGGTCGGCGAGGCGCTGCACGTCGGCCTTGCCGGTCTGCGCGTCCTCGACGAGGCGCGCCATGCGGGCGAGCTGGGTGTCGGCGCCGACGCGGGTGGCCTCGACGACGAGCCGCCCGCCCGCGTTCACGGTCGCGCCCGTCACGGTGTCGCCGACGGTGACGTCCACGGGCACGGACTCGCCGGTCAGCAGGGCGGCGTCGACCGCGGATGCGCCCTCGACGACGGTGCCGTCGGTCGCGATCTTCTCGCCGGGCCGCACGACGAAGCGGTCGCCGGGCCGGAGTTGCCCGACCGGTACGCGTACTTCCGCGCCGGAAGCGTCAAGGAGGCCGACGTCCTTGGCGCCGAGTTGGAGCAGGGCGCGCAGCGCGGTGCCGGCGCGGCGCTTGGAGCGGGCCTCCAGGTACCGGCCGAGCAGGATCAGGGTGACGACCCCGGCGGCGACCTCCAGGTAGATCGTGGAGGAGGCGTCGGCGCGGTCGACGGCGAACGTGAACCCGTGCCGCATGCCGGTCTTCCCCGCGTCGCCGAGGAACAGGGCCCACAGCGACCAGCCGAACGCGGCGAGCGTCCCCACGGAGACGAGCGTGTCCATGGTGGCCGCGCCGTGCCGCGCGTTGGTCCAGGCGGCCCGGTGGAAGGGGAGGCCGCCCCAGACGGCGACGGGGGCGGTGAGGGTGAGGGAGAGCCACTGCCAGTTGTCGAACTGCAGGGCGGGCACCATCGCCATCAGCACGACGGGCAGGGACAGCACCGCACAGACGAGGAGCCGCTGACGCAGGGGGGCGGTGGGGTCGGTGGGGTCGGTGAGGCCGTTCCGGGAAGCGACCGGCGCACCCACGCCCACGCCCACACCCGCGTCAGGCTCGGCGCCGACAGGTTCCGGCTCGGGTGCGGCAGTGGTCGGTTCGGGTGCGGCCACCCGTTCCGCCGTGTACCCCAGCTTCGTCACCGTCGCGATCAGGTCGGCGACCCCGACCCCCGGCGCGTACGAGACCTTCGCCTTCTCGGTCGCGAGATTGACCGTCGCCGTCACGCCGTCGAGGCGGTTGAGCTTCTTCTCGATGCGGGCCGAGCAGGAGGCGCAGGTCATTCCGCCGACGGCGAGCTCCACCTCGGAGAGCGGCCCGGTCGTGGTGTCCGTGGGCGTCGTCATCGCGGTTCTTCCAGGTGCATACGGGGCCGTACGGGGCCAGGGGGTGTCCGACCCGAGCGTACGGCCACGGGCGCCGGGCCGTGGTGGGCGGCCCGGCGCTCCCGGGGGTCAGGCCTTGCCGACCAGCTCGTAGCCCGCCTCGTCGACGGCGGCGCGGACGGCCTCCTCGTCGAGGGGCGCGGCGGAGACCACGGTGACCTGGCCGGTGGAGGCCACGGCCTTCACCGACGTGACGCCGGCCAGCTCGGAGATCTCGCTCGACACGGCGCCCTCGCAGTGGCCGCAGGTCATGCCCGTCACCTGGTAGACGGTCGTGACGGCGCCCTCGGTGGCCCCGGCGGAGTCCGAGTGGCACGAACCGCTCGGCGAGCAGCAGGAACCGGTCGACTCGGCGGCAATCTGGGGGAGCTCGGTCTGGGCGCTCATGTCGTTCTCCTTGTCGAGGGCCGCGGTGGTCCCGGTCTGTGCGGGCGCGCGGCGTACCGTGCGAGTGAGGCTCCGGGACACCCCCGGGACCTCCTGACACTCCCGACTGTATACCCCTAGGGGGTATTTCTCCAAGAGGGGTCGATGCGGGCCAGCGAACGCACCCAGGCGATCCCCGCGAGCGAGATGATCACGAGCCCGCCCACCGAGAAGAGCGTGAAGAGGTGCTTCTGGGCGTCGGTCGGCTGCGGGATGTAACCCTGCGCGAAGAGCGCGAGGGGCAGATCCGAGGCGGTGAGCCGGGCGACGATCCAGATCGCGATGCCGTGCATGGAGTCCCAGAGGGCGTGCAGCAGGGAGACGCCCAGATAGGTGAGCAGTACCGGCGCCGCGAGGCGATAGCGCCCGTTCGGCCTGCGGAAGTGCAGCAGGACCGCCCCGGAGATAGCCGTCCACAGGCCGTGCCCGAAGGGCGCGAGCAGTCCGCGCAGCACCTCGGTCTCCAGGAGTGAGCGCAGGTCGATGCCCTGCATGCCGACGGCCGCGTTGAAGGCGTAGCCCGCGCTCTCGAAGGCCGCGAAGCCGAACCCCACCGACGCGCCGAGGACGAGCCCCGCGCGCAGCCCGCGCACCCGGGGCTGTCTGCGCAGCACGTACATCAGGGCGGCGAGCTTGACCGCCTCCTCGATCAGGCCGACCCCGACGAACACCCACAGCGAGGGGTGCAGCAGGTAGTACTCCATGACCGAGGCGCCGAGCACCCCCAGGATGCCGCCCACCACGAAGCAGCCGAGGATCAGGCTCACGCCCAGGTCGCGCCCGTGGCGCTCGTACGCCCACAGGGCGAACGCGGCCGGGACGAGGAAGCTGCCGAGCAGGATCAGTGTCGGCAGCAGGGTCGTGTTCCTGGTCGCGTACGTCACGGCCGCGGTGAGGACCCACAGGGTGAGCCCGCCCCACAGCCAGCGTCTCCACAGCCCCGCGGGGATCCGTGGATGCGAGGGCGGGGGCTGCTGGGGGCCGGGGATGCGGGCTCGGGGCGCGCCGGGCGGCTGTGCATGCGTCACGGCAATTCCCTCTGAGTGGGGGAGATTTGTTCGGAGTTTATGTAGATAGCCGTTATGTCGCAGCCTGGGGCGTGCGCTCGTCGGGGCCCCGGAGTCGTGGCGACCCGGCTCCGGGCCTACGTTCGACGCAGTGGATGTCGACCGGCGGCAGTGAGGCAGGGGCGAGAGCGATGCGGGCTGTGGTGTTCGAGAGGTTCGGGGAGCGGGCCGAGGTGCGGGACGTGCCCGACCCGGTGGCCGCGCCGCACGGCGTCGTGGTGCGGGTCGAGGCGACGGGCCTGTGCCGCAGTGACTGGCACGGGTGGATGGGCCACGACTCCGACATCCGCCTTCCGCACGTCCCCGGGCACGAACTCGCCGGTGTCGTCGAGGCGGCCGGCGACCTCGTCACCGGCTGGCGGCCCGGCGACCGGGTCACCGTCCCCTTCGTGTGCGCCTGCGGCACCTGCCCCTCCTGCGCTGCCGGTGACCAGCAGGTGTGCGAGCGCCAGACGCAGCCCGGGTTCACGCACTGGGGTTCGTTCGCCGAGTACGTCGCCCTGGACCATGCCGACGTGAACCTGGTCGCCGTCCCCGACGGGCTGTCCTACGGGACGGCGGCCGGGCTCGGCTGCCGGTTCGCCACCGCGTTCCGGGCCGTGGTCGCCCAGGGCAGGGCGGCGGCGGGCGAGTGGGTCGTCGTGCACGGGTGCGGCGGCGTCGGCCTGTCCGCCGTGATGATCGCGGCGGCGGGCGGGGCCAGGGTCGTCGCGGTCGACGTCTCGCCCGAAGCGCTCGCCCTGGCCCGTAAGTTCGGCGCGGCCCACTGTCTGGACGCGTCCGGGGTGAGTGATGTGGCGGAAGCGGTACGGGAGTTGACCGGAGGCGGCGTGCATCTGTCGCTGGACGCGCTCGGCTCGCCGGTCACCTGCGCCAACTCGGTGAACAGCCTGCGCAGGCGCGGCCGCCACGTACAGGTCGGTCTGCTGCCGAAGGACCCGATCGTGCCGATGGCCCGTGTGATCGGCCTCGAACTCGAACTCCTCGGCAGCCACGGGATGGCCGCGCACGCCTATCCGGCGATGCTGGAGATGGTCGGCTCCGGTGCCCTGCGCCCCGACCTCCTGGTGACCCGGACCATCCCGCTGGACGCCGCGCCCGCCGCCCTGGACGAGATGGGGCGGACCCCGGGCGCCGGGGTGACGGTCATCGAGCCGTGGGCGTGACCACCCGTTGCCCGACCGGAGTTCGAGCAGGCTGATGTCCGCCGGGGCGCCGCCCCGGACCGGCGGCCCGACGAAGCCCTCTACGTCACGAACGGCGCGGTCAGACCCTCTTTAGGGCCTGACCGGCCGCCCGCGGTGTTTCGCCCAGTCCGGGGCGAGGATCGACATCAGCGTCGCGTCATGGCGCTCCCCGTCCCGCAGCACCGACTCTCCGGTCACGCCCGCCTCGGTGAAGCCCACCTTCTCGTAGACGTGGCGGGCCCGGTGGTTGTGGCTGTACACGTCCAGGTCGATGCGGTGAAGCCCGAGCCGCTCGAAACCGTGGCCGACGATGAGGCGGACGGCCTCCGTGCCGATGCCCCTGTCCCGGCCCGTGGGACCGATGAGGGTGCGGAAGGTACAGCTGCGGCGCGCGGGGTCCCAGTCGTGGAGGACCGCCTCACCGAGGAGTTCACCGGTGGCGCGGTCGGTCACCGCGAGGTCGAGACGGTCGGGCTGTGCGTTGCGGGAGCCGTACCAGGACCGCAGGAAGTCCGGGGTGAGGTCGTTCGGTGAGTCCCCGGTGAAGCGGAGGACCTCCGGATCGTCGATGATCTCGGCCATCGTGTCCGCGTCCGCGGCGGTGAAGGGCCGCAGGACGGTCTTCTCACCGGTCAGCACCGGTTTGAGGGAGAAGCCGGCGGCCGGGGGTTCGTGGGTCATCCGGGGATTGTCGGGAGGGCGGGCGACGCGGGGCAATCGAATATCGCGGCACCGGGGGGCGTGCGCCGCCCCCCGCGCGGTGGCATGCGCGGGGGCGGCGGGGCAGTGGGGGCAGCGGCGGGTGGTCATTCGCGCAGGCCGCGGTTGCGGGGGCGGGAGGCGACCCAGGTGCGGACGGTCTCCGGGTACCAGTACGGCTTGCCCGCCTCCACGTGGTCGGGCGGGGGCAGGAGACCGTGCTTGCGGTACGAGCGCACGGTGTCCGGCTGGACGCGGATGTGCGCGGCGATGTCCTTGTACGACCAGAGCCTTCGGTCGGTCATCAGTGGCTCCTTGCTGCGGGCGTCGCAGCGGCGGCTCGGGGTGGCCGTCGGGGGAGCTGCGGCGCGAACGCTGGCGATCAGTCAGCCTGTGCCCGGACAACGACACCCGAAGAGCCGGGGGTAGCCCCTGTCGACGGGGTGTGACGCAAGACCCGCGTATACGGGACATGTGTGACAGGAACGGGGTCTTTGTGACACGAGTGACGCATTTGGCGTGCCCTTCCAGACCCCGCCCTAGACCCCGCACGACCTGAGGTACTGCCGGGTGCGCCGGGCGATGGGCAGCGGGCGGTCCGGCTCGCACGGGTACA
Organism: Streptomyces antnestii; assembly: GCF_004005495.1. Classification (GTDB taxonomy): domain Bacteria; phylum Actinomycetota; class Actinomycetes; order Streptomycetales; family Streptomycetaceae; genus Streptomyces; species Streptomyces antnestii. Next base: position 58,486 of record NZ_RZYA01000006.1, on the reverse strand, counting down.
TGTCCTGCTCCACGATCGCGAACAGGTCGACGCCGAGCCGGCTCGCCGCGGCGATCACCGGCTCCAACGCGGGCTCTCCGGCCGGGGGTTCGCACATCACCCCGCGCGCCACGGCCGGGCCGAACGGGACCCCGCCCGCGCGGACCCCGGCGAGCACGGCCGGGTCGACCTGCTTGAGGTGGAGGTAGCCGATGCGTTCGCCGTACGTCTCGATGAGCTTGACACTGTCGCCGCCGCAGTACGCGTAATGCCCCGTGTCGAGACACAGGGAGACCAGGTCCGGGTCGGTGGAGTCGAGGAAGCGGGCGACGTTCTCCTCGGTGTCGATATGGGTGTCGGCGTGCGGGTGGACGACGGTCCGCAGGCCGTACCGCTCGCGCACCTCGCGCGCGAGCCGCTCGGTCTGGACGGTCAGGTCGCGCCACTGCGCCGCCGTCAGCGAGGAGTCCTCGATGACCTCGCCCGTCTTGTCGTCGCGCCAGAACGCGGGGATCACGACGAGATGCCCGGCGCCGGTCGCGCGGGTGAGTTCCGCGATCGCCGAGACGTGCTCCCAGGTCGCGTCCCAGACGCCGGGGCCGCGGTGCAGGCCCGTGAAGACGGTGCCCGCCGAGACCTTGAGGCCGCGCTGCTCAGTCTCCCGCGCGAGCACGTCGGGGTCGGTGGGCAGATAGCCGTACGGGCCGAGCTCGATCCACTCGTAACCCGCCTGGGCGACCTCGTCGAGGAAGCGCCGCCACGGGACTTGGCGGGGGTCGTCGGGGAACCACACGCCCCACGAGTCGGGGGCCGAACCGATGCGGATACGGGGCGACAGCGACGTCATGGAACCAGCCTTGAGGGCACCGCGGACGGGTGTCAATACGGGCGCCGACGCGTAGTCCGAATGTCAGGACAAAATGTTGACAGGGGTCCGCGGCGGGGCTAGACCTGAGCCTGAGACCGCCGAAGGGAATCCGTATGCAGGCGAGGCTGCCCGGCGAACCGTACGACGTCATCACGATGGGCCGGATCGGCGTGGACCTCTACCCGTTGCGGACCGGCGTGCCGCTCGCGGACGTGGACACGTTCGGGAAGTTCCTGGGCGGCTCGTCGTCGAACGTCGCGGTGGCCGCGGCCCGGCTCGGACGCCGCACGGCGACGGTCACCCGCACCGGGGCCGACCCGTTCGGGGAGTATCTGCACGGTCAGCTAAGGGAGTTCGGCGTCGACGACCGCTGGGTCACCCCCGTGCCGGACCTGCCGACCCCCGTCACGTTCTGCGAGATCTTCCCGCCGGACCACTTCCCCCTCTACTTCTACCGGCAGCCCAAGGCGCCCGACCTGGAGATCCGCACCGGCGAACTCGACCTGGACGCCATCCGGGCGGCCCGCGTGTTCTGGATGACCGGCACGGGCCTGAGCGAGGAGCCCAGCCGCTCGGCGACGCTTGCCGCCCTCGCTCACCGGGCGAAGGCGGGCATCACCGTCTTCGACCTCGACTGGCGCCCTATGTTCTGGGCCGATCCGGACGTGGCCCGTCCCTTCTACGCCGAGGCCCTGCGCCACGCGACCGTCGCCGTCGGCAACGTAGACGAGGTCGAGATCGCCACCGGCGAGCGCGAACCGGCCGCGGCGGCACGGGCGTTGCTCGCCGCCGGGGTGCGCCTCGCCGTCGTCAAACAGGGCCCCAAGGGCGTCCTCGCCATGACCGGCGACGGCGCGTGCGCGGAGGTCCCGCCCCTGCCCGTCGACGTCCTCAACGGGCTCGGCGCGGGCGACGCGTTCGGCGGCGCCCTGTGTCACGGGCTGCTCGCGGGCTGGGACCTCGACCAGGTCATGCGGTACGCGAACGCGGCGGGCGCCATCGTCGCCTCCCGCCTGGAGTGCTCCTCGGCGATGCCGTACCCCGCCGAGGTCGAGGACGCGCTGCGGACGGGGGCGGTGGTGGCATGAGGGCCGGACAGGTGGGACACGGCGCCGGAGGGTCCGCTCAGGGCCCGCGGCCGGGGAACCGCATCGCGCGCGGCCCCGAGCCCGTCGACGCGGGCGCGCTCTGCCGCATCCGTGCCCGGCACCCCGAAGCCGTCGCGGAGGCCGCCGCGCTGCGGCCCCGGCGGACCCTCCTCGGCGACTCCGGACGGCTGATGATCGTCGCCGCCGACCACCCCGCCCGCGGCTCCCTCGGCGTCGGCACCGACCCGCTCGCCATGGCCGGCCGCGCCGACCTCCTCGGCCGGCTCCGCCTCGCCCTGTCGCGGCCCGGCGTCGACGGGGTCCTCGCCACCGCCGACATCCTCGACGACCTGCTGCTGCTCGGCGCGCTCGACGGCAAGGTCGTCCTCGGCTCGATGAACCGCGGCGGCCTGGCCGGGGCCTCCTTCGAACTCGACGACCGCTTCACCGGATACCGGCCGGAAGATCTGCGCAGGATGCGGTTCGACGCCGGCAAGCTGCTGCTCCGTATCGACTACGACGACCCGGGCACCGCGCGCACCCTGGAGTCCGCCGCCCGCGCCGTCGACGAGATGGCCCGGCTGCGCCTGCCGGTGTTCGTCGAGCCGTTCCTGTGCCACCGCGACCCGGCGAGCGGAAACCTGCGCAGCGACACCGGCGCCGAGGCCGTCACCCGGTCCATCGCCATCGCCTCCGGGCTCGGCGGCAGCTCCGCGTACACCTGGCTCAAGGTGCCCGTCACCGACGACCCGGACGACATGGCGCGCGTCATGGAGACCTCGACGCTGCCGGCCGTGCTGCTCGGCGGGGATGTCGGACCGGCGGACGAGGGGGACACGGCGTTCGAGAAGTGGCGGCACGCGCTGCAACTGCCCACCGTGCGCGGTCTGGTGGTGGGCCGCTCGCTGCTCTACCCGGCCGACGGGGACGTGGCGGGCGCGGTCGACACCGCCGTGGGACTGCTGTAGGAGGTGGAGGGTGACCCATACGCCGTACGTGCCCAGGGGCAGCGCAGCCGACGGGCCCTACGCCCTGTCCGTCGACCCGGAGCGGGCCGGCTGGTCCCGCTCGGCGCTTCGGGTACTCGAACTGGAACCCGGACAGACGCACCACCTGGACACCGGTGGGAGTGAATGGATTGTGCTGCCCCTGTCAGGTGGTTGCACAGTGCGGACGCAAGGCCGGATCATCGAACTGCAGGGCCGGGAGAGCGTGTTCGGCGGGGTCGGCGACTTCGCCTACGTGCCCCGCGACGCCCATGCGCAGATCGCCTCCGGCGCGGGAGGCCGCTTCGCCCTGGCAGGAGCGAAGTGCGAGCGTCAGCTCCCCGCCCGCTACGGCCCCGCGCCGGAGGTTCCCGTCGAGCACCGCGGCTCGGGCACCAGCGCCCGCGAGGTGCGCAACTTCGCCTCCGCCGACGCCTTCGAGTGCGACCAGCTCATCGCCGTCGAGGTCATCACGCCGGGCGGCAACTGGTCCTCGTACCCACCCCACAAGCACGACGAGCACCGGCCCGGCGTCGAGTCCGAGCTGGAAGAGATCTACTACTTCGAGATCGAGGGACCCGGCGGGTACGGGTACCAGCGCGTGTCGCCGTCCCGCCCCGGCGGCACCGACGTGCTCGCCGAGGTCCGTACGGGCGACGCCGTCCTCGTTCCCGACGGCTGGCACGGCCCGTCGATCGCGCAGCCCGGCCACACCATGTACTACCTGAATGTCATGGCGGGGCCGGGAGCGGAGCGGGAGTGGCGGATCTCGTTCCATCCCGGCCATCTGACGGAGGGATACCGATGACGCGGCTGACCACGGCGCAGGCCCTCGTACGGTTCCTGTCCCGCCAGTACACCGAACGCGACGGCGAGCGGCGCCGCCTCATCGACGCGACCTGGGGCATCTTCGGCCACGGGAACGTCGCCGGGATCGGCCAGGCGCTCCTGGAGTACGCGGACGACATGCCCTTCCACCAGGGCCGCAACGAACAGGCCATGGTGCACGCGGCCGTCGGCTTCGCCCGGCAGAACGGCCGCCTGGCCGCGCAGGCCGTCACCACGTCCATCGGGCCCGGCGCCACCAACCTCGTCACGGGCGCCGCCCTCGCCACGATCAACCACCTGCCCGTCCTGCTCCTGCCCGGCGACACCTTCGCCACCCGGCCCGCCGACCCCGTCCTCCAGCAGCTCGAAGTCCCTTACGCGGGCGACGTGTCCGTCAACGACTGCCTGCGCCCCGTCTCCCGTTACTTCGACCGGATCACGCGGCCCGAGGCCCTGATCCCGGCCGCCCTCGCCGCGATGCGGGTCCTCACCGACCCGGTCGACACGGGAGCGGTCACGCTCGCGCTGCCGCAGGACGTGCAGGCCGAGGCGTACGACTGGCCAGAGGAGTTCTTCGACGAGCGGGTGTGGGGGGTGCGGCGCCCGGCGCCGGACCCGCACGAGCTGGCCGCCGCCGTGGAGGCGGTACGCGGTGCGCGCAGGCCCCTGATCGTGGCGGGCGGCGGCGTCCACCACAGCCGGGCCGAGGACGCGCTGCGGGAGTTCGCCGACGCGACCGGGATCCCCGTCGCGTCCACCCAGGCCGGCAAGGGCTCCCTGCGCTGGGACCACCCGGCCGACGTCGGCGGCATCGGCCACACCGGCACCGCGCCCGCCGATGAACTCGCCCGCACCGCCGACCTCGTCATCGGCGTCGGCACCCGCTACACCGACTTCACGACCGCCTCCGGCACCCTCTTCGGCGACGGCGCCGTGCGCTTCGTCAACCTCAACATCGCGGCCTTCGACAGCCACAAACAGGCCGGCCTGCCGCTGGTCGCGGACGCCCGCGCCGGCCTGGAAGCGCTGGCCTCCGCCGTCCGCGGCCATCGCGTCGAGCCCGCGTACGTCATGGAGTACACCGACGACAAGGAGCGCTGGGAGAGCCGCGTCGACGCCTGTCTCACCGCCGACGACGACCTTGTGCGCCCCACACAGCCCCAGGTCCTCGGCGCGCTCGACGAACTCGTCACCGAGGACGACATCCTGATCAACGCGGCCGGCTCCCTCCCCGGTGACCTGCACAAACTGTGGCGGACCCGGTCCCGGGACCAGTACCACGTCGAGTACGGCTACTCCTGCATGGGCTACGAGATCCCCGCCGCGATCGGCGTCGCGCTCGCCGCTCCGGGGCGGCCCGTGTGGGCGCTCGTCGGCGACGGCACGTATCTGATGATGCCGACCGAGATCGTCACGGCCGTGCAGGAGAACATCCCGATCAAGGTCGTCGTCCTGCAGAACCACGGGTACGCGTCGATCGGCGGGCTCTCGGCCTCGGTGGGCGGCGAGGGGTTCGGCACCGGCTACCGCTTCCCGGCCGCCGACGGCACGTATACGGGCGCCCCGCTGCCCGTCGACCTCGCCGCGAACGCGGCCAGCCTCGGCATGACCGTGCTGCGCGCGAAAACCGTCCGTGATCTGCGGGAAGCCCTGGTGGCGGCGCGCGCGGCGGACGGTCCCACATGTGTCTACGTGGAGACCGAAACGGCAGACACAGTGTCGGGCGCGCCCCCCGCGCAGGCGTGGTGGGATGTGCCCGTGGCCGAGACAGCGACCCGACCGTCGGCGGTCGCGGCCCGTAAGGAGTACGACCGGCACGTCACCGCTCGACGCCCCCGGTTGTGAACGACCCGAAACACTTGAAACACCTGAAACACCTGAAACACCTGAAACACCCGTAGGTCCCCTAAGGAGATTGCCCTCATGACGACCGACGTCAAGACCGTCAACCACTGGATCGGCGGGAAGACCGTCGAGGGTGTCTCGGGCAATTTCGGCCCGGTCACCGACCCCGCGACCGGCGCTGTCACGACGCGGGTCGCCTTCGCCGACGTCGACGAGGTGGACGCCGCGGTCGCCTCGGCCAAGGCCGCCTTCGCCGACTGGGGCACCTCGTCCCTCGCCAAGCGCACCACGATCCTCTTCAAGTTCCGCGCGCTGCTCGACGCCAACCGCGACGCGATCGCCGAGCTGATCACCGCCGAGCACGGCAAGGTCCACTCGGACGCGCTCGGCGAGGTCGCCCGCGGCCTGGAGATCGTCGACCTGGCCTGCGGCATCACCGTGCAGCTGAAGGGTGAGCTGTCCACCGAGGTCGCCTCGCGCGTCGACGTGGCGTCGATCCGCCAGCCGCTCGGCGTCGTCGCCGGCATCACGCCGTTCAACTTCCCGGCCATGGTCCCGATGTGGATGTTCCCGCTCGCCATCGCGTGCGGCAACACCTTCGTCCTGAAGCCGTCCGAGAAGGACCCGTCGGCGTCCATGAAGATCGCCGAGCTGCTCGCCGAGGCCGGTCTGCCCGACGGTGTCTTCAACGTCGTGCACGGTGACAAGGTCGCCGTCGACGCCCTCCTCGCCCACCCGGACGTGGCGGCCGTCTCCTTCGTGGGCTCGACCCCGATCGCCCGCTACATCCACACCACCGCCTCCGCGAACGGCAAGCGCGTCCAGGCGCTCGGCGGCGCCAAGAACCACATGCTGGTGCTGCCCGACGCCGACCTGGACGCCGCAGCCGACGCCGCCGTCTCGGCCGCGTACGGCTCCGCCGGTGAGCGCTGCATGGCGATCTCGGCCGTCGTGGCCGTCGCCTCCGTCGCCGACGAGCTCGTCGCGAAGATCAAGGAGCGCGCCGAGGCGATCAAGATCGGCCCCGGCAACGACCCCACCTCCGAGATGGGCCCGCTGATCACCGCCGCGCACCGCGACAAGGTGGCGTCCTACGTCACCGGCGCCGCGGCCGAGGGCTGCGAGGTCGTCCTCGACGGAACCGGCTACACGGTCGAGGGACACGAGGACGGCCACTGGATCGGCCTCTCCCTGCTCGACCGCGTCCCGACGACCGCCAAGGCCTACCAGGACGAGATCTTCGGCCCGGTCCTGTGCGTGCTGCGCGTCGACACGTACGAGGAGGGCGTGGCCCTCATGAACGCCTCGCCGTTCGGCAACGGCACCGCGATCTTCACCCGTGACGGCGGCGCCGCCCGCCGCTTCCAGCTGGAGATCGAGGCGGGCATGGTCGGCGTGAACGTGCCGATCCCCGTGCCGGTGGGCTACCACTCCTTCGGTGGCTGGAAGGACTCGCTCTTCGGCGACCACCACATCTACGGCAACGACGGCACGCACTTCTACACCCGCGGCAAGGTCGTCACCACGCGCTGGCCCGACCCGTCCGACGCCCCCGCGGGCGTCGACCTGGGCTTCCCGCGCAACCACTGAGGTCCCGCTTCCACCGAGGTGCCCCGGCCGCCACGCAGCGCGGCCGGGGCACCTCAGTGTTCACGGAGCGTGTCGGGAGTATGGCGGGAGCGTGTCCGGACAGGAGCCTCCGGAGGCCCGGAGAGTGTCCGGAGTGCGGACAAATTCTCGCGGACTTCGGGGTGGCGCCTGCGGTTCCCGTACGTAGGGGATGTATCGGGTGTCGCAGCCAATAGGAGAGATTCGCCTGAGAAAGCAAGGTCATCAATCCGAGGCACCTGATGGAATGCACTTGCCGCGGCGAACCGGCTTGGAAGTGACCAAAGTTGGATCAAGGGCGGGGTGCGGAATCCGCAGCTGAACGGCCGTTGACGTGCCGGATTTCGCAGGATGCAATAACGCGCCGGGAGTGGAAGACAACCCCCACCGCGCCAGCCCTTCGGAGGCGATAGCGCTCCCGGCCCGAGTACCACGAACACTTGCCGTAACGAGTCGATCGGAACCGCTCCCCCTATGACCGACACGCTTCGCCCAAGCCCCACGACCGTCATCGAGGAGCCGCTCGCGCCCCTCGGCAACACGGCCAGTCCCCAGAAGCTCAAGCGTTCCATCGGCGTCGTCGGCGGCACCCTGCTCACGCTCTCGTGCGTGACGCCCGCCTCCACGCTCTTCGTGGTCGTCCCCGACCTGTTCTCCTCGCTCGGCACCGCCACCGCCCTCACCATCGCGATCGGCTCGCTGCTCTGTATAGCCGTGGCGTTCTGTTACTCGGAGCTGGGCACCCTCATCCCCAGCGCGGGCGGCGAGTACGCCATGGTGTCGACCCTCGCGGGCCGCCTCGCCGGCTGGCTCGTCTTCGTGCTCTCGCTGCTCGTCGTCATGATCGTGCCGCCCGTCATCGCGATGGGAACCGCCGACTACCTCGCCCCGCTGGTGCACCTGCCGGCCGCGGGCGCCGGCGCCGGCGTCATGCTCCTCGCCACCCTCGCGGGCCTCCTCGACCTGCGCGCCAACGCGTGGATCACCGGCATCTTCCTCGTCCTCGAGGTCATCGCCGCCGGAGTCGTCGCCGTCCTCGGCTTCGCACACTCCGAGCGCGGCGCGGGCTCGCTGGTCTCGATGCACGTCTCCGGAGCGGGCGGCCACACCAACACCGTCACGGCGATGCTGGTCATCTCCGGGCTCGCCATCGCCCTCTTCATCACACAGGGCTTCTCGACCGCGGTCTACCTCTCCGAGGAACTGGAGAACCCCCGCCGCAACGTGGCCCGCACGGTCCTCGCGACCCTCGCCATCTCCACCGTGATCATCCTGGTGCCGGTCGTCGCCATCACCATGGGCGCCCCCGACCTCGCCGCCCTCACCAGCGGCAACATCAGCGCCATGGTCGAGGCCTGGTCCAACTCCGCCGTCGGCACGTTCGTCAGCCTCTGCGTCGCCCTCGCGATCATCAACGCGGGCATCGTCATGGTCATCCAGAACTCCCGCGTCCTGTTCGCCTCGGCCCGTGACAAGTCCTGGCCCGAGCCGGTCAACAAGGCGCTCTCCAAGCTCGGCCGCTTCGGCTCCCCCTGGGTCGCCACCCTCGTCGTGGGAGTCCCCGGCGCCGCCCTGTGCTTCGTCAACCTCGACACCCTGTACGGCGTGACCGGCGTCTCCGTCACCGGCATGTACCTCCTGGTCGCCGTCGCCGCCCTGCTCTGCCGGCGCGGCTCCCACCGCGACAAGAAGGCCTGGCGCATGCCGCTGTGGCCCGCGGTGCCGGTGCTCCTGATCGCCGTACTCGCGTACATCCTCAGCCAGCAGGAGGTCTCCTACCTGCTGTGGACCGGCGGCATCACCGCCGTCGCCACCCTCTACTGGGTGATCTACCTGCGCCCGCGCAAGGACACCCGGTGGCTGGTCTCGATCCCCGAGGACGGGGAGACCGCCTGACGGTCCGATCACAGACACGCGCGGGGCGCGTCGGTCCGGGAAACCGGGACCGGTGCGCCCTTCGCCGTGCGTGGCGGGCACGGCTTCGTACAACGAGCGTGGTACGCGGCGGCGGGGCCCTACTCCCCAGGGAGGTGCGGCGGTTCAGACCCGGGACTGCCGCCGTTGTCCGAGGCCGCCCGTACCGTTGACGCATGGATCTACGACTGAGCGGTCCGCGGGCCAGGACGCGGCGGTGGGCGGCCGCCGCCGCGGCCGTCGTGGTGCTCGGCGGCGCGGGCACGGTGACGGCCGCGGCCGCCTCGGGCGACGCGCCCCCCGTACGGCGCAGCGACAGAGTCCTTGACACGGGCGGCGCCAGGATCGACACCTCGTACTTCACGACCCCCGGCGCGGGGCGCCGCCCCGCCGTCCTCCTCGCCCACGGCTTCGGCGGCAGCAAGGACGAACTGCGCGCGCAGGCCGAGCATCTCGCCCGCGACGGATACGCCGTGCTCACCTGGTCGGCGCGCGGCTTCGGCCGCTCGACCGGGAAGATCGGGCTCAACGACCCCGAGGGCGAGGTCGCCGACGCCTCCAAACTCATCGACTGGCTGGCGAAGCGCCCCGAGGTCCAGCTCGACAAGAAGGGCGACCCGCGCGTCGGCGTCACCGGCGCGTCCTACGGCGGCGCGATCTCGCTGCTCGCCGCCGGGTACGACGACCGGGTCGACGCCATCGCCCCCCAGATCACGTACTGGAACCTCGCCGACGCGCTCTTCCCGAACGGCGTCTACAAGAAGCTCTGGGCCGGGCTCTTCATCAACACCGGCGGCGGCTGCGGCCGCTTCGAGCCGCAGCTGTGCCGCATGTACGAGCGGGTCGCCGAGGCCGGGAAGCCGGACGCCGCCGCCCGCAGGCTCCTCGAAGAACGCTCACCCGTCGCCGTCGGCCGGCACATCAAGGTGCCCACGCTCCTGGTGCAGGGCCAGACCGACTCCCTGTTCCCGCTCGGCCAGGCCGACGCCGCCGCGAAGGCGATCCGGGCCAACGGCGCGCCCGTCGACGTCGACTGGATCGCCGGCGGCCACGACGGCGGCGACCGCGAGACCGGGCGCGTCGAGGCGCGCGTCGGCTCCTGGTTCGACCGGTACCTCAAGGACGACAAGGCCGCCGACACCGGCCCCGCCTTCCGCGTCACCCGCACCGGAGGCATCGACTCCACCGACGGCGCCGCCCAGTTGCGCGGCGCGAGCGGCGACACGTACCCGGGCCTCAGGCACGACCCGCGGCGCGTCCCGCTCACCGGCCGCGAGCAGCACGTCTCCAACCCCGCGGGCGCCAGCCCGCCCGCCATCTCGAACCTGCCGGGCCTCGGCGCGGGCGGCGGCGGGGGACTGGGCCAGCTGTCCTCCCTCGGCGTCGGCCTCTCCCTCGACTTCCCCGGCCAGTTCGCCCACTTCGACTCGGCACCCCTGCGCGACGGCCTGCACATCACCGGGTCCCCGACGGTGACGGTGCACATCGCGTCCGACAGCGCCGACGCCGTCCTGTTCGGCAAGGTGTACGACGTCGCCCCGGGCGGCGGCTCCCAGCCGGTCCTGCCCTCCCAACTCACCTCACCCGTACGGGTGGTGGGCTCCGGAGCGGGCGGCGGCAAGGACGTCACCCTCACCCTCCCCGCCATCGACCACGAGGTGCAGAAGGGCCACCGGCTGCGCCTCGTCCTGTCCTCCACGGACCTCGGCTACGCGTCCCCGGCACACCCCGCCACGTACACGGTCTCCCTTCGTGGCCCCCTGTCCGTGCCCACCGCGCCCGACGTGCGGACGGCCGCCGCGCCGCTGCCCGCCTGGGTGTGGTGGCTGCCCCTCGCCGGCGTCCTCGCGGCCCTCGCCCTGCTGCTCACCGGCCGCCGCCGCGCGAGTGCGGGCCCCGCGGACCCGGCCCTCGCCGAAGTCCCGCTCCAGATCACCGGCTTGAGCAAGAAGTACGCGAAGTCCGCCGACCGGTACGCGGTCCGTGACCTGTCCTTCCGTGTCGAGAAGGGCCAGGTCCTCGGCCTCCTCGGACCGAACGGCGCGGGCAAGACCACGACCCTGCGCATGCTCATGGGCCTCATCAGGCCCGACGGCGGCGAGATCCGCGTCTTCGGACACGCGATCAGGCCGGGGGCGCCCGTCCTGTCACGGGTCGGCGCGTTCGTCGAGGGCGCGGGCTTCCTGCCGCACCTGTCCGGACGCGAGAACCTGGAGCTGTACTGGGCGGCCACCGGCCGCCCCGCCGCCGACGCGCACCTGGACGAGGCCCTGGAGATCGCCGGGCTCGGCGACGCCCTGGCCCGCGCGGTCCGCACGTACTCGCAGGGCATGCGGCAGCGGCTCGCCATCGCGCAGGCCATGCTGGGCCTGCCCGACCTCCTCATCCTCGACGAGCCGACGAACGGCCTCGACCCGCCCCAGATCCGCGAGATGCGCGAGGTGATGATCCGGTACGCGGCGGCCGGCCGCACGGTCATCGTCTCCAGCCATCTCCTCGCCGAGGTCGAACAGACCTGCACGCACCTGGTCGTCATGGACCGCGGCCGCCTCGTCCAGACGGGCCCGGTCACCGACATCATCGGCTCCGGCGCCACGCTCCTGGCCGGCCTCGCGGGCCCGGTCTCCGACGCGATGGTGGAAAAGGTGGGCTCGCTCCCGAACGTGGAAACGGCAACCCGCGTGAACGACGGCCTCTTGATCCACCTGACGGCGCCCGGGGGGCCGGGCGAGCCGGGGGAGTTCGGGGAACCCGGGGAACCCGGGGCGAGGGTCCCGGCGTCGGTGCCGGCTGCCGCCGAGGGCGACGGCAGTGGGTCCGGGAGTGGGGTGGGAGTGAGGGACGGGGGCGAGTCCGCCGTGCTCATGGCGTCGGCCGACGAGGGCGGGTCCGACCCGCTCTTGGTCCCGGCCGGCGATGGCGGGCCTGCCGTGCTCATGGCGCCTGTCGGTGACGACGAGTCTGCTGCGCTCGTGGCCCCGGCCGGAGACGGAGGGTTCGCCCCGCTCGTGACCCCCGTCGGCGGCGGTGAGGCCGACCCGCTCAGGGGCCCCGACGCCGAGCGTGCGGAGGTGGCCGCGCGGCTGCTCGCCGAGCTCGTGCGGCTCGGCGTGCCCGTCGCCTCGCTCGGCCCGCACCGGCGCCTCGAAGACGCGTTCCTCACCCTGATCGGAGGCGAAGCCGGATGACCGCGCTCGTCGAGCCCACCGAGGTAGCCCCCGGATACCGGGCGCGCCGCACCCTGCCCCTACGGGTCGAGGCCGTACGCCAGTTGAAGCGGCGGCGCACCCTCGTCATGGGGGCCGTCCTCGCGCTGCTGCCGTTCGTCCTCGTCGTCGCGTTCGCGATCGGCGGTGACCCGTCGTCGCGCAACGGGCGGGTGACGCTGATGGACACGGCCACCGCGTCCGGCGCCAACTTCGCCGCTACCTGCCTGTTCGTGTCGGCGGGCTTCCTGCTCGTGATCCCGGTGGCACTGTTCTGCGGGGACACGGTCGCCTCCGAGGCCGGCTGGTCCAGCCTGCGCTACCTCCTCGCGGCTCCCGTCCCCCGGGCCCGCCTCCTGTGGAGCAAGCTCACCGTCGCACTCACGCTCAGCCTCGCCGCGATGATCCTGCTCCCCGTGGTCGCCCTCGCGGTCGGCACGGCGGCGTACGGCTGGGGCCCGCTGGAGATCCCGACCGGGGGCGCGCTCCCCGCGGGGACGGCGGCGCAGCGGCTCCTCGTCGTGATCGCGTACATCTTCGTGTCCCAACTGGTCACCGCGGGGCTCGCGTTCTGGCTGTCGACGAAGACGGACGCCCCGCTCGGCGCGGTCGGCGGGGCGGTCGGCCTCACGATCGTGGGCAACGTCCTCGACGCGGTGACCGCGCTCGGCGACTGGCGCGACTTCCTGCCCGCGCACTGGCAGTTCGCGTGGGCGGACGCCATCCAGCCCCGCCCGGAGTGGGGCGGCATGATCCAGGGGACGGCGGTTTCGGCAACGTACGCGGTCATCCTGTTCGCCCTGGCGTTCCGAGGCTTCCGCCGCAAGGACATCGTCTCGTAGCGACGCCCTCAAGGGGCGCGGGGAACTGCGCGACAAGCCCCCACCGGACCCGCACCCGAACTAGGCCCCCTCAAGGGGCGCGGGGAACTGCGCGACCAGCCCCCACGCCCCCGCACCCGAATCACCACCCCCAAAGGGGCGCGGGGAACTGCGCAAAAACCCGCCCCCTACGGAAGCGCCGCCCCCCGAGCCGTCACCCACAGCTCGTACCACTCCTCATGCCCAAGCTCCGGCGCCCGCCGAACAGCATCCCCGCAAGCCCGAATCCGCTCAGGATTCGCCGTCCCGATGACCGGCACGATCCCGGCAGGGTGCCGCTGAAGCCACCACAGCAGAACCGTCTCCGGAGTCGTCCCCTTCCGTTCCGCGAGCTCCGCGACGAGCCGAGAAGTCGCCCGCTCGGCCTCCGTCTCCGCCCGCCCGCTAAAGCTCCCCTGAGCCAGCGGCCCCCACGCCTGAAGACGGATCCCATGATCCACGCAGTGCTCGAGCGTGCCCGCCGGAAACCCGTTCGCCGCGGCGCCGGACGTGTTCACCAGCACCCCCGCTTCCACCCAGTCCCGGCTCTTCAGGCTCATCTCCAACTGGTTGGCGACCAGCGGAAAGTCCAGGTGGGACTGCAGATGGGCGATCTGGTGGGCGCTCATGTTGGAGACGCCGAAACTCCGGACGAGCCCCTGCTCCTGGAGCGACGTGAGCGCCTTGGCGACGTCCCGGGGATCCGCCAGCGGGTCCGGCCGGTGCAGCAGCAGGACGTCGAGGTGATCGGTACGCAGCCGGGTCAGGCTCTCCTCCACGCACCGCACGACACGGTCGCCGCGCAGGTCGTACATCCCCGGACGCTCGCCGTCGCCGTGCCGGATCCCGCACTTGGTCTGCAGCGTGATGCGCTCGCGCAGGCCGGGCGTCCGGGCGAGCACCTCGCCGAAGACGGCCTCGGCCTTGCCGTTGCGGTAGATGTCGGCGTGGTCGAACGCCGTGATGCCGCTGTCGAGCGCCGCCTGGACGGCGGCCTCGGCGGCGTCGATGTCGGCGGGCCGGTAGGGCGCGGAGTCCCAGGTCCCGCCGAGCCCCATGCATCCGTAGATGACCCGGTCGTCGGGCGAGTGCGGATGTGTATGCGCGTGCGCGTGCGGGCGCGGTGTCGTGGTCACCCGCGAAGCGTAGGCGGACGCCTCACGGCTTCGGAATGTCGAAGTAGCGGTTGAGTCCCGCGGCGAGGGCGACATCTCCGGTGATCTTGACCTTGCGCATCATGAACATCGTGACGGGGCTGGAGTTGCCGGAGACCAGCTTCAGGAAGTCCGCGTCGCCCATGGCGAGCGTGACGCGGGGCGTGGCGTCGGAGCGGCCCTCGCCGACCGTGCAGACGCCGTCCGCGATCGTCGTCTCGTAGACGGCCTCGGCCCGGTCGCCCGCGCTCGTGACCTGCCAGCGGATCAGCGCCTGGAGGGAGCCCGCCGTCTCCGGCTTGAACTGCCGCTCCATCCGCGCGAAGACCTCCGCGAGGATGCGGGCGCGCAGTTCGCCGTCGCGGGCGATCTCGTCGATCTCCTTGGGGGAGAGGCTCTTCACGATCTTCGCGAACTCCTCGGGCGTGACCGCCGAGAAGTCGAGACCGGCAATCCCGTCGCGCGTACCGGCGCCGTCGCTCATGGAACCTCCGTGTGCCGAAGCTGCTTACCGATGAGTTAAGTTACTGTTCGGTAAGGTTACGTCCGCGTAGATAGGCTGACAAGGGTGACGGGTATAACGGGGGATCCGCCAGAAGGGAACGCGGCGCGTGCCGGGCGTACCGAGGCGCGCGGCGGCGGGCCGGGTGCCCCGGCGGGGCGCCGGCGCCGGGTGCCGCGCCGGGAGCGCGAGCAGCAGATCATCGACGTCGGCGTACGGGTCTTCGCCAAGCGCGGCTACCACGCCGCGTCCGTGGACGAGATCGCCGAACTCGCCGGCATTTCCAAGCCGATGGTCTATCTCTATCTCGACTCCAAGGAGGGCCTGTTCCTGGCCTGTCTGCGCCGCGAGTCGGACCGGCTCGTGGCCGCGTTCCAGGGGGCGGCGCGCGCGGGCGGCGCTCCGGAGGAGCGGCTGTACGCGGGCCTCGCCGCCTTCTTCGTGTTCGTCGCCGCCCACCGTGACAGCTGGGTCCTCCTGCACCGGCAGGCCGCCGAGCTGGGCGTCACGATCGCCGCCGCGGTCGCCGAGGTGCGCCGGCTCGTCATGGCCGAGGTCGCGGGCCTGGTCGGCGACGGCATCACGGACAGCGGCCACGGGTCCGTGCCGGGCGGGGCAGGCACCGGCGGCCCGGGCGCACCGCCGGGCGGTACGGACGCCGGCCGAGGCGCACTGCTGGGCGCGGAGGACGCGGACTTCGTGGCCCACGCGCTCGTCGGCGCCGCGGACACCCTCGCCGACTGGATGAAGCGCCACCCCGGCCAGTCGCCCGACGGGATCGCGCTGCGGCTGATGAACATGGTGTGGGTGGGGATGCGGCACGTCCTCGACGGCGAGGTCTGGACCCCGCCCGACGCCTGACCCGGCCGCTCAGGCCCCGCGTTTCCTCACGTCGGCCCCATTGAATTTCCGTTACGCGTGAGTAAGTTGACGCCCGAGTAAGTCTGTAAGTCTGTGTGTGTGAGTGGACGAGCGAGACGCAGGGATCACGTCAGCCGCGACCTGGAGCCGTCATGGGCGTACGCAAGGATCTTCATCGGGCACGACAGCGCAGCGACCTGGCGGAGCGGGCCGCCGTCGAGACGGTCAAGGACGAGCACGGGACCGTGCGGGAGGTGCGGACGGCCGCGCTCGCCGCGGACCCCGCCGGGGGCACGCCCGCCGACATCCCCTTCACGAACGCCGCCGAGGCCCCCGACGCGGTCGTCCTGCGGCGCAAGGAGGGCGACCACTGGCGTCCCGTCACCGCGGCGGCCTTCGCGCGCGAGGTGACCGAGGCCGCCAAGGGCCTCGTCGCGGGCGGCCTCGAACCCGGCGGGCGCGTCGCCCTGATGTCCCGTACCCGCTACGAGTGGACGGTCCTCGACTTCGCCATCTGGGCGGCCGGCGGGCAGACCGTGCCCGTCTACGCCACGTCGTCGGCCGAGCAGATCGAATGGATCGTGCGGGACTCGGGCGCGCGCCATCTGATCACCGAGACGCCCGAGAACACGGCCACCGTGCGGGCCGCGCTCGCCGCGCTGCCCGAGGAGGACCGGCCGCGCTGCTGGGAGCTGGACGCGGGCGCCGTCCTCGAACTCGCCACGCTGGGACGGGAGGTGGCCGACAAGGAGATCACCGAGCGGCGCGCGGCCCTCACCCCCGACACGGTCGCGACCGTCTGCTACACCTCCGGGACCACCGGCAAGCCCAAGGGCTGCGTCCTCACCCACGGAAACCTGCACGCCGAGGCCGCGAACACCGTCGAACTGCTGCACCCCATCTTCAAGGAGGTGTCCGGACAGATCGCGTCGACGCTGCTGTTCCTGCCCCTCGCGCACATCCTCGGCCGCACCCTCCAGATCGCCTGCCAGCTCGCCCGTATCGAACTCGGCCACTGCCCCGGCATCAAGCCGGAGGAACTGCGGCCCCAACTCCGCTCCTTCAGACCGACGTTCGTCGTCGGAGTGCCGTACCTCTTCGAGAAGATCCACGACACGGGCCGGGCCACCGCGGAAAAGCTCGGCCGCGGCGCGTCCTTCGACCGGGCCGACCGGATCGCGGTGTCCTACGGCGAGGCACACCTGGCCCGCTTCCTCGGCCACGGCGAGGGCCCGTCCGTCGGCCTGCGCCTCGCCCACGCCCTGTACGACGTCCTCGTGTACCGCCGCGTACGCAAGGAACTCGGCGGCCGCCTGCGCTACGCGATCAGCGGCGGCTCCCCCCTCGACCGCCGCCTCAGCCTGTTCTTCTACGCCGCCGGAATCCTCGTCTACGAGGGCTACGGCCTGACGGAGACCAGCGCCGCCGCCACCATCACCCCGCCGCTCGCCCCACGCCCCGGGACGGTCGGCCTCCCGGTGCCCGGCACGGCCGTGCGGATCGCCGACGACGGCGAGGTGCTCATCAGGGGCGGCATCGTGTTCGGCGGGTACCGGAACAACCCCGAGGCCACCGCGCAGGTGCTCGACGACGGCTGGTTCGCCACCGGTGACCTGGGCGCCCTCGACGAGGACGGCTACCTCACCATCACCGGCCGCAAGAAGGACATCCTCGTCACCTCCGGCGGCAAGAACGTCTCGCCGGCCGTCCTGGAGGACCGCCTCCGCAGCCGCCCGCCGGTCGGCCAGTGCATCGTCGTGGGCGACAACCGCTCCTACGTCGGCGCCCTGATCACGCTGGAGCCGGAGGCGGTGGCGCACTGGCTGTCCGTACGCAAGATGCCCGCCGGCACCCCGATGTCCGAGGTCGTCCGCGACCCGCGGATGCTCGCAGCGGTGCAGGAGGCCGTCGACTACGCGAACGAGGCGGTCTCGCGGGCCGAGTCCATCCGCAAGTTCGCCCTGGTGGAAGGCGAGTTCACGGAGGACAACGGCCTCCTCACCCCCTCCCTGAAGATCAAGCGGCACGCGGTCGCGGCCGCGTACGCGCGGGAGATTGAGGACCTGTACGGAAGAGGAAGCGGAAGAGGAAGCGGAAGCGGAGGCGGAAGCTGAACGAGACGGGACCGGGAGGGAATTCAGCGGCGATAAACGGAATGTGGGACGCGCAGGGACGCGCAGTATCCTCAGGGAATGCGTATCGGAGAGCTGGCGCGGCGTACCGGAGTTCCGGTTCCCACCATCAAGTACTACTCGCGCGAGGGCCTGTTGCCCCCGGGCGAGCGCACCAGCCCGAACCAGGTCGCGTACGACGATTCCCATGTCCGCCGGCTCAAGCTGATCCGGGCCATGCTGGAGGTCGGCGGGCTGTCCGTGGCCGCCGCGCGCGACGTCCTGGCCGAGGTCGACTCCCCGACGCGCTCGGTCCACGGCATGCTCGGCGTCGCCCAGTCCGCGGTGACCCGGGCGGCCGTCGAGCGGGGCACCGACGAGGACCGGGAGCGGGCCGAGGCCGAGGTGCGCGAGCTCGTGACCCGGCACGGCTGGACGGCGAAGCCGCAGAACCCGGGCTGGCAGTCGCTCGTCCAGATCGTGCTGACGTACCGCGACCTGGACCGCGGTGACCTGCTCACACTGCTCGACAAGTACGCGTCTGCCGCAGGCGAGTTGGCGCTCGCCGAACTCGGCGCACTCGCCGACGTACCCAGCGCGGACGGCAAGGTCGAGGGCGTCGTCCTCGGCACGGTGCTCGGCGACGCGGCGATGTCCGCGCTGCGCCGCATCGCCCAGGAGGACGCCTCCGGCCGCGCCCGCGGCTAGCGGAGACCAACTGCCGTAACCCACCGGGCCACTTGAGAGCCACGTGAAGGCACTGGTGATAGTGAAACTATCGATAGTGTGAGTTACAGTTGACCTCGGCTACTCGGCGGGGGCGGGCCACCGCACTCCCCTCGGTGTGCATATCGGCGCGCCGAAATATCTCCCGCATCTCTCACAGCTCCCCCCTCCCCGCCACGCACCGATTCACGGATTCACGGATTCACCGATTCAGGGAGTCACAAATGTTTGCAGCTTTAGGGAAGTTCACCGCGCGGCGCAGGAAATGGGTGGTCGTCGCGGCGGTCGTCTTCACGGTGTTCGCCGGCGTGTGGGGCACCGGAGTCTTCGGCTCGTTCACCGGAGGGGCCGGCTTCGACGACCCGGCGAGTGAGTCCGTCCAGGCCGACAAGGTCCTCGACGGGCCGCTCGGGCGCGAGTCCAACGACCTGATCGTCCTGTACGAGTCGAAGACCGAGGGCGAGACGGTCGCCGCCTTCGGCGACGCGGTCCGGGCCGCACTGGACGGCGTCCCGCGCGAGGGCATCGCCCGCCTGGACTCGTACTGGCACCCGGGCGGCCAGGACCGGAGCGCGTACGTCTCCAGGGACGGCCAACAGGCCTACGCCACCGTCCAGTTCACCAGTGACGACGACCAGAAGCAGGTCGAGGTACTGGAGAAGATCAAGAGTGACTTCGCGGCCGACGGCGTGTCCGTCCGCTACGGCGGAGTCGCCGCGATGACCGACCAGGTCAACACCCTCACCGGCTCGGACATCGCGCGCGCCGAGACGCTCTCGGTCCCGGTCCTCCTGATCCTCCTGGTCCTGATCTTCCGCAGTGCGATCGCGGCGCTGCTCCCGCTCGCCGTCGGCTCGTTCGTCGCCCTCGGCTCGTTCGTGGTGCTGCGCGTCCTGACGATGTTCACGGAGATCTCCAGCACGGTCATCAACGTCATCACGATCCTCGGCCTGGGCCTGGCGATCGACTACGCGCTGTTCCTGGTCAACCGCTTCCGCGAGGAGCTGCACGCGGGCGCCGACATCGACACGGCCGTCGAGCGGGCCACCGCGACGGCGGGCCGCACGGTCGCGTTCTCCGGCATCGCCGTGGCGATCTCCTTCGCCGGACTCGTCTTCTTCCCCTCCCGCTTCCTCTCCTCGATGGGGTACGCGGCGGTCGCGGTGGTCGCCTTCGCGGTCGTCGGCTCCCTCACCCTCCTGCCCGCCCTCCTGCGCTACACCGGGCACAGCGTCGACAAGTGGCGCATCCCGCTCGGCGGCAGGGACCGGGCCACCGGGCCGGAGAGGGAAGGCCGCTGGTACCGCACGGCCCACGCGGTCATGCGCAAGCCGGTCCTCTCCTCGCTCGCCATCGTCGCCGTACTGGTCGGACTCGGCGCACCCCTGCTCGGCGTCAACTGGGCGCGCCCCGGCGAATGGGTCCTGCCGTCGAACGCCGACGCGAAGGTGGTCGGCAAGACCCTCGCGGCGGACTTCACCACGAACCCCGCCCAGATCATGACGACCGTCGTGCGAGGATCGTCCGCACCGCCGGACCGAGCCGAAGTCACCGCATACGCCGGGGAGTTGGCGAGAGTCGATGGCGTCACCTCCGCGACCCCGACAGCCTTCGAGGGCAACGACGCCCGCATCACGCTCCGCTACACGCCGGACGCCATGTCCGACGCCGCGCGGAGCATGGTCCACGACCTGCGCGCGACACCGCCCCCGGCCGGCACGAAGACGCTCCTCACCGGCATGCCCGCGTCGCGCGCGGACATCGTCGGCATGATCGGCGAACGGCTGCCGTGGATGGCCCTGTTCGTGGCCGTCGTCTCCTTCTTCGTCCTCTTCATGGCCTTCGGCTCGCTCCTCCTCCCACTCAAGTCGGTGATCCTCAGCCTCCTCTCGCTCCTGGCCGCGTTCGGAGCGATCAAGTGGATCTTCCAGGACGGCCACCTCTCGGGCCTCCTGGGCTTCGAGCCGATCGGAGCGGTGGACGCGAACTTCCCGGTCCTGGTGGTCGCGATCGCCTTCGGCCTCGCCATGGACTACGAGGTGTTCCTGCTCTCCCGCGTCCGCGAGGAGTGGGAGGCGAGCGGTGACCCGGTCGAGTCGGTCGCCCTCGGCGTCCAGCGCACCGCCAGGATCATCACCAGTGCGGCGCTGCTCCTGGTCGTGGTGGTCGGCGGCTTCATGACCTCGTCGATCCTCTTCATGAAGATGATCGGGGTGGGCCTGGTGATCGCGGTCCTCGTGGACGCGACGATCGTACGAGGCCTGCTCGTGCCCGCGACGATGGCACTGCTCGGCAAGTGGGCCTGGTGGGCGCCCGCCCCGCTGGCGCGCTGGTGGTCGGCGTACGGCTTCCGTGAAACGCCGGAGCGGCCGTACGGCGAGGTGGGGGTGCCGGGAGGGCCTGACGTGGCGGGAACACTTACGTCACCACTACCGCCCGCTCGCTAGCGTCCTGCGGACGGCGCACGGGAGAGGGCCCAGGAGACCCACAGGGGAAGCCGAAAGGTCCCCAGGGAGGTCCCAGGAAGGGAAAGAGGCGCCCCCGGCAGGACTCGAACCTGCGGCCAAGCGCTTAGAAGGCGCCTGCTCTATCCACTGAGCTACGGGGGCCGGTGTGTGGCCGGTGGCTCGGAACGGATGTGGGGGAGATCCGTGACCTTGCCGGGGACAAGGATAGGGCTCCCGGATCCCTGTCCCTGCTCCTGCGCCTCCGTGGCTCGATGTGGAGGTTCAGTGAAGCGGTCCTGATAATCGCAGGCAGGTACGAATCCTGCACCGCTTTTGACGTCTCGCGCCCCGGGTGTTGTGCACTCGTTATGCCTGTGCCCCAGTCGTCCCTTCCGTCCCATGGACCGGATGGGCCGGATCGGCGCGCAGAGACGTCCATATGCTTCAGAAAGCCGCCAAAATTGGGCATTCTTCGCATGTGGTGACCTTGGACGTACGGCCTCAGCTGCTCGACGCACTCTCCGCGCTGCGCGACCGTGTCGCCGCCGCGCGCTTCCCCCTTCCTCTCCCGGGGGCACCGCGCGCGCGTGCCAACCGGGTGGAACTCCTCGCGCAGCTCGACGACTATCTCGTGCCCCGGCTGCGTGACCCAGAAGCCCCCCTGCTCGCCGTGATCGGCGGGTCGACCGGCGCCGGGAAGTCGACCCTCGTGAACTCCCTCGTCGGGCGGAGGGTCAGCGAGGCGGGCGTGCTGCGGCCCACGACCCGCACCCCCGTACTCGTCTGCCACCCGGAGGACCACACGTGGTTCTCCCGGGCCCGCGTCCTGCCGGACCTCACCCGCGTCTGGGTGCCCCGGCGCCCCGACGGCCGGGACAGCGGCGCCCCCGCCGCCACCGAGGACGGCGAACACGTCCTGCGCGTCGAGACCTCCGGCAGCCTCCCCCGCGGACTCGCCCTCCTCGACGCACCCGACGTCGACTCCCTCGTCGCCCGCAACCGCGTACTCGCCGCCCAGCTCATCAGCGCCGCCGACATCTGGATCATGGTCACCACCGCCTCCCGCTACGCCGACGCGGTGCCCTGGCACCTGCTGCGCAGCGCCAAGGAGAACGACGCGACCCTCGTCACCGTCCTCGACCGCGTCCCCCACCAGATGGTCGCCGAGGTCTCCCGCCAGTACGGGGCCCTGCTCGCCAAGGCCGGACTCGGCGACGTACCGCGCTTCACCGTCCCCGAGCTGCCCGAGTCCACCGGTGGCGGAGGCCTCCTGCCCGCCACCGCCGTCGCCCCCCTGCGGGCCTGGCTCACCCACCGGGTCCAGGACCCCACCGCCCGCGGCACGGCCATCGCCCGTACCGCGGGCGGGATCATCGACTCGCTCCGGGTCCGCACGCCCGAACTCGCCGGCGCCGTCGCCTCCCAGTACGCCGCCGCCCTGCGCCTCACCGCCGCCGTCGACGAGACGTACCGGCGGGAGCACGCGCGCGTGCGGACCCGGCTGCAGAGCGGCGGCGTGCTCGCCGGGGACGCGCTCAAGCGGTGGCGCAGCTACCCCCTCGACTGCACCCCCGCCGAACTGCTCGACGCGCTCACCGAGAGCCTCGGCGCGCTCCTGCTGTGCTCCGTCACCGCCGCCGATGAACGCATCGACGAGGCCTGGCGCCGCGACCCGGCCGGCGCCGCCGACGGCCTCGCCGCCCGCGACCCCGACCTGGAGACCGCCGAGCACCGCATCGGCATGGCGGTACGCCGCTGGCGCCGCATGCTCGAGGAGTACGCGGAGGAACAGGTGCGCGCCCTCGACGCCACCCCGCCGCCCGACACGGAACTCGTCGCCGCGCTGCTCGCGACCGCGCTCCTCGGCGGCAACCGGGCCCGCAGCGCCGGCGAGTCCCTCGCGGAACGGATCGGCGCCCAGGGGGCGCTGCGCCTGCGCGACCGGGGCGGACGGCTGCTCACCGACTACCTGGACAAGGTGCTCGCGGCGGAGCGCGAACGCCGGCTCGCGCCGCTCGACGCACTCGACGTACACCCCGAGTCCCAGGCGGAACTGATCGCCGCGCTGTCCGTACTGCAGAAGGAGAGGTGACCGCGGTGACCGCCGTCACGGACCACACCGATCACACCGATCGCATCGATCACGCCGATCACGCCGATCACGCCGATCGCATCGATCTGGCCGAGCAGGCCGAGCAGATCGGTCAGGCTGATCAGGCCGAGGGGGCGGATCGCGCCGAGTGCTGCGGTCCGTCCGGTCCGTCCGGGCGAACGGACCGTGCCGAGCCGCCTCGCCACGTGAAGCGCGTGGACGCCGGGGAGCCGGAGGGTTCGGGCGCCGAATCCGCCGCCGGGGCGTGGGACGACGGGCTCATCGCGCGACGCGTGTCCGACACCGGGGTGTTCGACGTCGAGGCCGCGGTCGACACCCACGTCCCGAACGACGTCGGCGCCGCGCACGACGACGACGCGGCGCTCATGACGCGCCTCGACGCGCTGCGTGAACTCGTCGGGCTCTCCCGGACCCGCGTCGACGCCGAGACGCTCGCGGAGGCGGGCCACGTCCTCGACGAGGCGGCCGCCCGGCGCAGGCTCTCCGACCGGCACACCGTCGTCGCCGTCGCGGGCGCCACCGGCAGCGGCAAGTCGACGCTCTTCAACGCCCTCGCGGGCGTACCCCTGTCCGAGACGGGGCTGCGCAGGCCCACCACGTCCGCGCCCATCGCGTGCAGCTGGACGGACGGGGCGGCGGGGCTGCTCGACCGGCTCGGGATCCCTGGCCGGCTGCGCCGCCGCCCGCTCCAGGTTCAGCCCGGTCAGCCCGGTCAGCCCGGTCAGCTCGGTCAGCACGCCGACGCGCCGCTCAAGGGGCTCGTGCTCGTCGATCTGCCGGACCACGACTCGGCGGCCGTCGAGCACCGTGAGCAGGTCGACCGGATCCTCGCGCTCGTCGACGCCGTCATCTGGGTGGTCGACCCCGAGAAGTACGCCGACGCGATGCTGCACGAGCGCTACCTGCGGCCCCTGGCCGGCCACGCGGAGGTCACCTTCGTCGTGCTCAACCAGGTGGACCGGCTGCCCGGCGAGGCCGCCGACCTCGTACTCGACGATCTGCGGCGCCTGCTCGACGAGGACGGGATCGCCCTCGGGGAGCACGGCGAACCGGGCGCCACCGTGCTCGCCCTGTCGGCGCTCACCGGCGAGGGGATCGGTGAACTGCGCGAGTCCCTCGACCAGTTCACGCGCGAACAGGGCGCCGCGTCCCGCCGGATCGCGGCCGACATCGACGCGGCGGCGCTGCGGCTGCGGCCGGTCTACGCGACCGGGCGCAGGAGCGGGCTCAGCGAGGACGCCAGGGAGGAGTTCACCGACCGGCTGGCCGACGCCGTGGGCGCCGAGGCCGCGGGCCAGGCGGCCGAGCGCGCCTGGCGCCGCAACGCCAACAAAGCGTGCGGCACCCCGTGGCTCAGGCTCTGGCGCTGGTACGAGGCCCGCCGCGCCCCCAGCATCACCTTCACCACCCTCAAGCCCGCGCCCGCCGACGAGGAGGCGACGGCACGCCAGCGCGTGGAGCACGCCGTGCGCGTCGTGGGCGAGCGGGCGTCGGCGGGGCTGCCCGGGCCGTGGGGGCAGGCCGTGCGGGAGGCGGCGACCAGGGGAGCGGCGGGGCTGCCGGAGGCACTCGACGAACTCGCGCTCACGGCGGGGACGCCCGCCGGACGGCTGCCGAGGCCCGGCTGGTGGCCGGTCGCCGTGCTCGCCCAGGTCTCGATGACGCTGTTTCAGGTCGTGGGCGGGCTATGGCTGTTGGGGCAGATCGTCGGCGTGCTCGACCCGAATCTCGGGGTTCCGGTGCTGTTGATGCTGGCGGGGATCGTGGGCGGACCCTGTGTCGAGTGGTCGTGCCGGATGGCCGCGAAGGGGCCGGCGCGGCGGTACGGGCTCGAGGCCGAACGCCGCTTGCGGGAGGCGGCCGCCGGGTGCGGCCGGGACCGCGTCCTCGATCCGGTGGCCGCCGAACTGCTGCGGTACCGGGAGGTCCGGGAGCAGTACGTGAAGGTCACGGGGTGACGTGAGTTCGCCCTTTCCAGGTGACGGGGTCGTGACTTCGCCCATCCCAGGTGACGGGGTGACGTGAGTCCCCTCGTTCCGTCGACCACCCGGCTCCCCATTCCCCCTTCTGGGGGGCCGGGTTTTCCACAACCGGCTGGTAGAACACAGCCGTCAGCGGGCTCGTCCCGGCACGTGCACTCTGAGAACGCGACCCGGGAACACCGGGGCCGCGGTACGGACGAGGCCGTGCGGGACGGGCCCGCACGCGTCCGTGCGCAGGGGAGGGCGGACCGAGATGAGCGAGACGACGGTGACGGTGGTGGGGAACGTCGCGACGACGCCGGTGTACCGGGAGCTGCCGAAGGGGCCGGTGGCGCGGTTCCGGCTCGCGGCGACCTCACGCCACTTCGACCGGGTGCGCAACGAGTGGGTGGACGGGCACACGAACTTCTTCACGGTCTGGGCGTGGGGCGCGCTCGGCACGAATGTGCAGGGCTCGCTGTCCATCGGTGAACCCGTGCTCGTGCAGGGGAGGTTGAGGGTGCGTGACGAGGAGCGGGGCGGGCAGCACTGGACGTCCGCGGACATCCAGGCGTCGGCCGTCGGCCACGACCTGTCGCGCGGGACGACCGCGTTCCGGCGCTCGCGGCAGGAGAGGGCGGTCCGCCAACAGGACGGCGACGCACCGTCGTTCGAGATCGCACCTGACGATGAGAAGGCGAGCGGCTCCCGGACGGAGAACGGCTCCCAGGCGGGGAACGGGTCCCAGGCGGAGAACGGCCCGGGCGGCGGCGAGCCTCGTGATGGGAGTGAGCGGCGGGAGCCGGCCGCCGTCGGCTGAAACAGATCAGTCGTCGGCCGGAAAGGTTCTGTCGCCGACCGGAGCCGTTCTCTGACCGAAGTGTGGCTTATCGGCGAATGAACGCCGGTTCCATGTCATGGATTTGTCGATAAGCCAGCGCCGTAATCCTTAGCGGCCATAACGATTCCGATTCGGATCGTCCCCGCACCCCTGTGACCTGGGGACGGTGGTGCGCGACTTCCTTAGGATGCCGGGCGTAGCTAACGGGGCAATTGATTCACGCGTCTGACCCAGCGTCTGATCCAACGTCTGACCCAGCGTCTGACCCAACGTCTGATTCACACTTCGTTCTGTCGGCGGGACGTCACCCCCCTCGTGCCATGTGTCCCGCCTGAAGGGGAATTCTGTGTTCTCTGAGGTATCTGTGTTGTCGGCGGTCGCCCCACGCGGCCGGGGCGCCGCCCGCCTCGCCGCGGCGGCCCTGGTGTCCGGGATGGCCGTGACGGCCGCGATATCCGGGGCCGGTGCGGCCGTGGCCGACGACGTGCCCCAGGGGCAGGGCGGTGCGACGGCCACGATCGGTGGGCTCAAGACCTACGGGCAGGCCGTCATCCACGACCATGGCCAGGACGAGCCCGTCTCCGCGGGGCTGTTCGAGATGTCCGTCGAGAACGGCGGCACGCTGCAGACGTACTGCATCGACATCCACAACCCGACGCAGCGGGACGCGAAGTACCAGGAGACCCCCTGGAGCGGTACGTCGCTGAGCGGGAACGCGAACGCGGGCAGGATCCGCTGGATCCTGCAGAACTCCTACCCCCAGGTCAACGACCTCGCCGCGCTGGCTCGCAAGTCCGGCGCCGGCACCCTCACCGAGAAGGACGCCGCGGCCGGCACCCAGGTCGCCATCTGGCGTTACTCGGACGGCGCGGACGTGGACGCGGTCAGCCCCGCCGCCGAGAAGCTCGCCGACTACCTCCAGAAGAGCGCGCGCCCCCTCGCCGAGCCCAGGGCCTCCCTGAACCTGGAGCCCTCCGCCGTCTCCGGCCACGCCGGCAAGCTCCTCGGCCCGGTCACGGTCCACACCAACGCCGGCAGCGTCAGCGTGACGCCGCCCATCGACGCGGCCGCCAGCGGGATAAAGATCGTCGACAAGGCCGGCAAGCCCGTGACGTCCGCGTCCGACGGCGGACAGCTGTTCTTCGACGTCCCCGAGGACGCCCCCGACGGCGCGGCCGCGCTCACGGTGCAGGCGTCGACGACCGTCCCCGTCGGCCGTGCCTTCGTCTCCGACACCCGCAGCCAGACGCAGATCCTCGCCGGGTCCAGCGAGTCCACGGTCTCCGCGACCGCGACGGCGAACTGGGCGAAGAGGGGCGCGGCCCCCGCCCTGTCGGCGCGGAAGAACTGCGACAAGAGCGGCGTGGACATCACGGCGGTCAACAAGGGCGACGAGCCCTTCACGTTCAAGCTGATGGGCCTGGAGCACACCATCGCCGCCGGGGCGTCGCAGACGGTGACGATCCCGTTGCAGGAGGACCAGGCGTACGACTTCACGATCAAGGGGCCGAACGGCTTCGCCCAGCGGTTCAAGGGCGTGCTCGACTGCCGGACCGAGGGCGGGACGGTGACCATGGGCGGCGTCGCGCAGCCCTCGCCGCTGCCGAGCCCGGCCTCCGTGGGCGGCACCGGCAGCGCCGGAACCGACCTCGCCGACACCGGCAGCTCGAACGCGACGCCGGTGATCGCGGGCATCGCCATCGCCCTCGTGGTGATCGGCGGCGGAGCGGTCTTCCTGGCCCGCAAGAAGAAGTCCCCGACCGAGGACTGAGACCATGCAAAGGCCCCTCACCAGCGGTTTTCCGCCGATGAGGGGCCGTGTCAGGGGCTTGGGCCGTCTCTGGGCCGTCGCCCCGCTCAAGCGCCCTGAGCGACTGTCCGTCCGGCCATGCCGCCACCGCCGGTGCTTACTCCGCCGTGCGGGGCTTGTGCGCGGTGGCCGTCGGCTTCGAACTTCCCGTCCCGCAGCTCGAAACGCTCGGGGAGCGAGCAGCCGATCGCCGGGGTGATCAGCAAGCTCGCCGCGACGGGTGCGGGGTCGGTGCTTGCCGTCGAGAACTCGCAGATCGCGCCCCGTCCGGTGACCGGGAACCAGAACCAGCTGTCCACCGCGCCGACCCGTACCTCGTCGGACAGTACGAACCGGCCGTGCTTCCGGGCGAAGGCCTTCAGGCGGACGGACGCCTTCAGTGGGTCGGCGGTGGACCGGATCGCGGTCAGGGTGAACTTGACGTTCTCGTCCGCGTCCAGGACCGAGGACGCGATCTGCCTGGTCTCGGCCGGCCGGCCGCCGTTCGTGCGCCCGTCGTGGGCTGCGGCTTCGGAGCTTCGGGCAGGGGCGCTCAGCATGGCGGCGGTCGCCGCGGCGGTGACCAGCACCGCACTGCCGCGCACGAGCGCGCCCACTTGTATCGACATGATTCCTCCCTGAGGGGCATGCTTCTTATTCGCGAATAAATGCCACCTGTTTCTCTTCCGTCCGACAACGGGAAAACCACCTGAATCACCCGTCCGCGCGGCGCCGCGTCACCCGGCCGGACAGGACAGTCACTCCACCGGTCGGGGCTCGGCAGTGACCACATCGACAACCAGTGACAGATCGGCTACCGAGACGAACCGGGAGCGGCCAGGTCATGGACCCCTGGCCGTACTGGTTTCCCCCATGGGGTAGCCGTCAGGCAAGATGGGGTGTATCTGCCCACACATCGATTGCCGGACGGTTTCTCTTGGCTGAGTACATCTACACCATGCGCAAGACGCGCAAGGCGCACGGCGACAAGGTGATTCTCGATGACGTCACCCTGAGCTTCCTGCCCGGCGCGAAGATCGGTGTTGTGGGTCCGAACGGCGCCGGTAAGTCCACGGTCCTGAAGATCATGGCCGGCCTCGAGCAGCCGTCCAACGGTGACGCGTTCCTCTCGCCCGGCTTCACCGTCGGCATCCTCATGCAGGAGCCGCAGCTGGACGAGTCGAAGACCGTCCTGGAGAACGTCCAGGACGGCGCCGCCGAGATCATGGGCAAGCTCAAGCGCTTCAACGAGGTCGCCGAGCTCATGGCGACCGACTACTCCGACGCGCTCATGGAAGAGATGGGCAAGCTCCAGGAGGACCTGGACCACGCCAACGCGTGGGACCTCGACGCCCAGCTCGAGCAGGCCATGGACGCCCTCGGCTGCCCGCCCGGCGACTGGGCCGTCACCAACCTCTCCGGTGGTGAGAAGCGCCGCGTCGCGCTCTGCAAGCTCCTCATCGAGGCGCCCGACCTGCTGCTCCTCGACGAGCCCACCAACCACCTCGACGCCGAGTCGGTGAACTGGCTGGAGCAGCACCTCTCCCAGTACCCCGGTGCCGTCGTGGCCGTCACCCACGACCGCTACTTCCTGAACAACGTCGCCGAGTGGATCCTCGAGCTGGACCGCGGCCGCGCGCTCCCCTACGAGGGCAACTACTCGACGTACCTCGACAAGAAGGCCTCCCGCCTCAAGGTCGAGGGCCGCAAGGACGAGAAGCGCGCCAAGCGCCTCAAGGAAGAGCTCGAGTGGGTGCGGTCCAACGCCAAGGGGCGTCAGGCCAAGTCCAAGGCGCGTCTGGCGCGCTACGAGGAGATGGCCGCCGAGGCGGACAAGATGCGGAAGCTGGACTTCGAGGAGATCCAGATCCCGCCGGGCCCGCGCCTCGGTTCCATCGTCGTCGAGGTCGAGAACCTCTCGAAGGCCTTCGGCGACAAGGTGCTCGTCGACAACCTCAGCTTCTCGCTGCCGCGTAACGGCATCGTCGGCATCATCGGTCCGAACGGCGCGGGCAAGACCACGCTGTTCAAGATGATCCAGGGCCTGGAGACGCCGGACAACGGCTCGATCAAGATCGGTGACACGGTCAAGGTCAGCTACGTCGACCAGGGCCGCGCCAACATCGACCCGAAGAAGACCCTGTGGGCCGTCGTCTCGGACGAGCTGGACTACATCAACGTCGGCCAGGTCGAGATGCCGTCGCGCGCGTACGTCAGCGCCTTCGGCTTCAAGGGCCCGGACCAGCAGAAGCCGGCCGGCGTCCTGTCCGGCGGTGAGCGCAACCGCCTGAACCTCGCCCTGACGCTCAAGGAGGGCGGCAACCTGCTGCTCCTCGACGAGCCGACGAACGACCTGGACGTCGAGACCCTGTCCTCCCTCGAGAACGCGCTGCTCGAGTTCCCGGGCGCGGCCGTGGTCATCTCCCACGACCGCTGGTTCCTGGACCGGGTCGCGACGCACATCCTCGCCTACGAGGGTGAC
This sequence comes from Streptomyces antnestii, assembly GCF_004005495.1. Lineage (GTDB taxonomy): Bacteria > Actinomycetota > Actinomycetes > Streptomycetales > Streptomycetaceae > Streptomyces > Streptomyces antnestii. The sequence continues at coordinate 28,317 of NZ_RZYA01000006.1, read as the reverse complement.
TCCAAGTGGTACTGGTTCGAGGGCAACTTCGAGTCGTACGAGAAGAACAAGGTCGAGCGCCTGGGCGCGGACGCCGCGCGTCCGCACCGGGCCACGTACAAGAAGCTGACGCGAGGCTGATCGTGCGTCACATCTACGCCTGCCCTCTGCGCTGGTCGGACATGGATGCCTTCGGGCACGTCAACAACGTCGTCTTCCTGCGGTACCTGGAAGAGGCGCGGATCGACTTCATGTTCCGGCTCGCGCCCGGGGACGGGTCGCCGTCGTTCTCCGGCGGGTCCGTCGTGGCCCGCCACGAGATCGACTACGTGCGCCCGCTGGTGCACCGGCACGAGCCGGTCACCGTCGAGTCGTGGGTCACGAAGGTGGGCGCCGCGTCCCTCACGATCGCGTACGAGATCAAGGACACGGACCAGGTGTACGTGCGGGCCTCGACCGTGGTCGTGCCGTTCGACCTGGAGGCGCAGCGGCCCCGGCGGATCACCGCCGAGGAGAAGCGCTTCCTCCAGGAGTACGTGGACGACGGCGCCGACAGCGGCTCGGGGGCGCTGGCCGCATGACGGCACCCGTGCTGCACTTCGCCGACGCCGGGGAAGGGGCGGACCTCGCCGCCTTCCTCGGCCGGCTCGTGCACTACGACCGTGCGGCGGCCGTGCGGCTCCAGGCGGGCGGACGGGCGCTGGCGGTCTTCGGCCGCCCGCCGTCCTTCGAGGTGCTCGCGATCCGTACGGTGCGGCTGCTCAAGCCGTACGAGTACGGGCTCGACGACGCGCTCGATGTGACCGTGTCGGCCGGTGAGCTTCTCGAGTCGATCGACGAGGCGGCCGGGACTGTGCGGGTGCCGGCCTCGGTGACCGGGCCTCCGTGGGCCGGTGTGCTGCCGCCGCGGGGTGGCTGGGAGCGGGTTTCCGGGTTCCCGGAGATGGATGTCGTGCGGGGGCTCGTCCGGGCTGCCGTCGGCGAATTCAAGGCGCGTGTCGAGGAGTTGGCTCCTGACGTGCGCTCTCGCGCCGAGCTGGATCGGATCGGGCGCGAGATCTGGTCGCGGACCATTGGTGAGACCGGGGTGCCGGTGCGGGTCGCTCACGCGGCGCAGTCGCTTGGGTTTCTGCGTGGGGACACGCTCGACCTGCTGAAGAGCGGGTCTTGGCTGCGGCTGCGTACGGCTTATGGGTCGGTGGCTCTGCGTCGGGGTGGGCCGGGCGGATTGGCCCTTACGCCCGTGTGATCGGCGCCCGGCGCGTGGGCTGTGCCCACCCGTTCCGCCCCTGGCGGACCAGCTGCCCACAGCGGGGGAGGGGGCGGGGGCGGGTGCCTGCGGCTGGGTGGACCGGCTGGCCACAGCGGGGGATCGCGGCTGGTGGACCAGGTGCCCGCAGTGAGGTGCACGCCGCTAGTCGTGGGTGTTGTCCGGCCAGATTCCTATGTGGTCTTCCTCCAGTTCCAGTAGGACCCTGTCCCGCATGTGGAGCGTTTCCGTGTAGTCCGACGGGAGTTGGAGGCGGCCCGCTCGGTCGAGCATGGCGTACTCCCTCGAGATCACCGACTCCTGGCCGGTCGTCGCGTCGACCTCTGTGCGGCGCAGGACCTCCGTCGAGGTGCGGCCGTCGCGGATGGCCACCGTGCGGCGGACCTCGGAGGCGACGGCCTGGTCGTGCGTGACGATCACGATCGTCGTGCCCAGCTCCTCGTTCGCCGTGCGGAACGCCTCGAAGATCCGCTCGCCCGTGTGGGAGTCCAGCTCACCCGTCGGCTCGTCGGCGAGCAGGACCGACGGCTCGTTGGCGAGGGCCACCGCGATGGCGACGCGCTGCTGCTGGCCGCCCGACAGCTGCTGCGGCCGGCGGTCGCGGCAGTCGCCGACGCCGAGCAGTTCGAGGAGTTCCAGGGACCGGCGCGTCTTGTGGGAGCGTTTCGTGCCGCCGCGCAGCTGCATGGGGAGCGCCACGTTCTGCGCCGCCGTCAGGTAGGGGAGCAGATTGCGGGCCGTCTGCTGCCAGACGAAGCCGACGATGTCCCGGCGGTAGCGGAGGCGTTCCTTCGCGCCCATCGTGAGCAGGTCGCAGCCCGCCACCTTCGCCGCTCCGGCGGTCGGCTCGTCGAGCCCCGCGAGGATGTTCATCAGCGTCGACTTGCCGCTGCCGGACGCGCCGACCAGTGCCATCAACTCGCCCTCGCGCACGAGGAGATCAAGGCCCTGGAGTGCCTGCACCTCGACGCCGTCGGTGGAGAAGATACGGACCAGACGGTCGCAGGTGATCAGCGCGTCGTGCCCGTACGCGGGCCGGTCACGGCGGTCCGCGGCGCGCCGTTCGAGGTCGGCGAGGGTGGGGCCGGTGGTGGTCATGGAGTCTCTCCCACGGTTCGTCACAGTGATTCGCCCGCCCTCAACTCCCGTACGGATCCCCGCCGTCCGGACCACCACGCCTGGCCGGACGCCACGGCCGTGGCGAGGGCGACGACGCACAGGGCGGGCAGCAGCAGGGACAGGGAGTCCGTGCGGAGGCGGCCCGCCGGGCTGTCGCCGCCGGGGCCCGTCGCCAGGGCGAGCGCCGTCAGGTCGAGGCCGGGCGCGAGGAGCTGGATCGCGGCCCAGCCGGTCAGGGCGCCGCCCGCCGCGGCGAGCACGGCCTGGGGGAGCGCTTCGAGGACGAGCAGGCGGCGGGCCTGCCGGCGGGTGAGGCCCATGGTGCGCAGGCGTGCGAGGAGCGCGCCGCGTTCGGGGGCGGCGCGGGCCAGGGCGAGGAGCAGGCTCAGGGCCGCGTAGCCCGCGCCGATGACGACGGCCGCCGAGTAGACGCGGGCGGCGCCGGTCTGGAGGGGCGAGTCGACGTAGCGGGCGCGTTCGGTGGCCCGCAGGCGCACGCTCACGCCGGAGCCCGCCGTCTCGCGCAGCGCGGCCCCGTCGACCCGGGCGCCGGTGACGAGAAGGGAGTTGGGCCGGTAGCGGTCCGCGATGGCCTCGCTGCCCTTGTCGTGCGCGCCGACCCGGCGGGCCAGGGCCTTCGCGTCGGCGACGAGGAAGTCCTGGGACAGAGCGGGCGTGTACGCACGCACGGCGGAGATCCGCAGCACGACGGTCTCGCCGTCCAGCCAGAGCGAGAACGGGCCGGTCCCGAAGACGTCCCGCATGGACGGCGAGGCGAGCACGGGCAGCGGCGATCCGGGGGTCCCGGCGCGCGCGGTGGTCGTCGTCAACTCGTGGGCGGGGAACGGCCCGAGGCCCGTACGGGCGGACAGGCGCGCGTACGACGCCGGGTCCACGACCGCCAGCGGGATCCTGCGGGTTCCCTGGCCGGGCTCGGCGTCGTAGCGCACGGTCAACGGCGACACCTCCCGCACGCCGGGCAGCCTCGCGACCTTGCCGGCGAGCGCGGAGGGCAGGGGCGACGAGGACTCGATACGGGCGTCCGCACCGGTCGACAGGGTCGCGGCCCGGTCCCGCGCGTCGTCGATGCCCGCGAGGACCGAGCCGCCGAACGCGGCCGTCGTCAGCGCGGTCAGCAGCGCGAGCAGCGGCAGGACCGCCGTGCCCGCGCCCGCCGTGGCGCGGCCCGCACGGGCCAGCGACAGATAACCGACGGCGCCGCGCAGGCGCCCGGCGGGCCGGGCCAGCCAGCGCAGCGGCAGCGGGTAGACGCGGACGAGGACGAACGCCGCGACGACCCCGACCAGGACGGGCGCGAGCGCGACCAGGCTGTCGCCGCCGTCGCCCGTGCCCCGGCGGCGCAGCGCCACGACGGCCGCCACCGCCAGGACGAGCACGGTGAGTTCGGCGACGGTGCGGCGGCGCGACGGGCGCGCCCGGGCGAGGTCGTCGCGCGCCCCGCGGACCTGGACGCCCCGGTGCGCGAGCGCGGCACGCACGGGCAGCGCGAGGCAGGAGAGCACGACGACCGCGGCGGCGCCCAGCGCGGCGGGCAGCCACCGGCCGTGCGGGACGGCGAACAGCGCGACGGCGAGCCCGGCAGCGCCCGCCGGTACGGCGACGACCGCGGTCTCGGCGAGCAGCCGCCCGGCGAGGCCGCGCACCGAACCGCCGCGCGAGCGCAGCACGGTGAGCTCCGGCCGGCGCCGTTCGGCGGCGAGACCGCCCGCCATCAGGAGCACGATCACAGCGACGGTGCCGGTGCCGTAGGCGGCGACGGAGACCACCGGGCCGATGCCGGCGCGCAGCTTCTGGTAGCCGGTGATGAGCTCTTCGAGGCCGGTGGCGGCGTCGGTGTCGCCCCCCGTGGTCTCGCGCACCTTGATGAGGCCCGGCCCGTCCGTCGTATAGGTGAGCGCCGACTTCAGGCGGGGCATGCCGCGCGCGTTCAGGGCGCCGAGGTCGGGCGCGAGCTGCCAGAACTGCTCGGGGGCGCTGTCGGTGTTGAGGAGCACGGGTGCCGCGTCCGGCGCGAGGAGCAGACCGGCGCGCCAGAACGTCGACGGAGGCATGTCCACCGTCTGACCGAGGGCCGGTGTGCGGAAGACGGGCCGCGCCGCCCAGTACGCGCCCTCGGGGTCGCGCGGCTTCACGATCCCGGTGACGCGCAGGCTGACCCGGCCGCTCATGAGGGCCGGCACATGGATCAACGCACCGGGCTCGATGTGCAGGGCCCTGGCGGTGGCGGCCGTCACCGCGGCCTCCACCTGCCTGCTGTCGGCGGTGACTTGACCGTCCACGCGCGGCAGCCGCCCCCGTACGACGGTGGCGTGCCCGGCGAGCCCGCTCTGCGCGGAGAGCGTGAGCGCGGCGGGCAGTCCGTCGGGCCTCGGCAACCACGGGTCCGCCGCCGTGAGGGCCTTGGTGGTGCGCAGCCCGTACGAGGACTGCGCCGCGTCGACGGCGAGCGGGGCGCTCAGGGAGCGCACGACGCGCCGGTACGCGGCCTTCGTCGAGGCGCCGCGCACCATCTCGTCCCGCTTGCCCGGCAGCAGGGTGAGGCCCGGTTCGGCCATGGTGAGGTCGAGGACGGTGCGTTCGGGCGCGGCCTCCGACACCGCGTGGCGCAGGCCCGCGTCCTCGTAGTCCTCGACGGCGCGCGGGAACGCGGCGGCCAGGCAGGAGGTGAGGGCCACCAGGAGGGCGAGCGCCCAGGCGGCGCCGGGCGCGGTGCGCAGGCGGGTGCGCACCCAGGGGGCGACGGCCGGTTGCCTCATGTCACTCACTCCCCTGGCGGCGCAGCGTGATCGCCGCGTCCGGCGGCCGGCGCAGGGCGAGGCCCGCGGTGATCAGGACGGGCGTCGCGGCGACCCCCGCGAGGAGGAACAGGACCTGTCCCGGGGGCAGTTCGACCAGCAGCTTCGGCACCGGCTGCGTGGCCTGCCCGGTCAGCACGACGAGCGGCACGACGGCCCGGGTGAGGAACGCCCCGAGGGCCGCGCCCACCAGCAGGGCGAGGACGACGAGGACGCCCTGCTCGACGGCGACGAGACGGGCGAGCTGGCGCCGTGGCGCACCGAGGGCCCGCAGGACCGCGAACTCGCCGCCGCGCTCCCGCAGCGAGCCCGCCGTGTTCACGGTGAAGCCGACCGCCGCGAGCAGCGCCGCCGCGACGGCCGCCGCGGTGAGCGCGGACTGCGGGCCCGCGCCGAGCGGGTCGTCACGCAGCGACTCGGCGATCTCGGACCGCACGAGGACCTGCGAGGGGTCGGCGTCGGGGCGGGCACGCAGCGCGGCGGCGGCCTTCTCCGTGTCACCGGGGTCCGTGCTCAGCCACCACTCGCCGGGTTTGACGGTGGACGCCTGCTGCTCGGAGAGAGCCTGGTTCAGGGTGCGCAGGTCGAGGAGCAGGGCGCCGCCGTCGGTCGACTCGGCGCCGCTCTCCGTGGCCGGCTGCGCCGCGGCCCCGGCGTCGGCCTCGGGGCCCGTGGTCGGCAGCGCCCGTACGCTCCCCGCGATCGTGACGTCGACAGACGAGCCGCCGATGGGCACGGCGATCGTGGAGCCGACCTTCGTGCCGGACGAGCGCAGGAAGCGGTCCGAGGCGACGGCGGCGACCTTGCCGACCGTGGGCCGGTTCGCGCCGAGCCGGACGCTGACGACGGACGGCGCACCGCTCGGGTCGATGACGTAACCGGTGTGGAACGTGACGGCCACCGGCCCGCCCGTCAGCGGCGCGAGCACCGGCATGCCCGGTGGTCCGTCGGAGTTCGGCGCGTCGAGTGACGTCTGCCAGTCCGTGCCCGGCTTCAGCGCGCGTTCCTTGCCCGCGCCGTCCACGGCCCGGATGCCTTCCAGGGCGAGCCGGTGCTCGGTGGCGGTGCCGACGGGCTGGACGAGGCCGAGGGCCAGGCCCGTCAGGGTCAGCGGGGCCGCCGGCCGGTCGAGCGCGGAGCCGTCACCGGGGGCGAGGTCGAGGGCGAGCCGGTGCGGGCGCCCGTCGGCGGGCAGATCGTCCAGGTCCAGGTCGTACGGGGTCCCGTAGCGGTCCTCGACGGTGGCGGTCACCGCGCCCGCCACCCCGGACGGGGAGGCGCCGTGCGGCCGGCCGGGCGTGCTCAGCCGCAGCACGAGAGAGGCGCCCGCCGCGTCGGACGGCAGCTGGACGCCGGGGATGCGGTCGCCGCCGGTGCGCAGTGAAGTCAGCAGCCGCGTCGGGGACTTGGCGGCCAGGTCGTCGCGCAGCAGCAGGCCGTCCCGCGCGTGGGCCGTGTCGAGGGCGAGGACGGTCGCCGCCCGGTCCCCGCTGAGCGGCAGCTGGGTGCGCAGGGCGGGCGCCGCGTCCCGCACCCCGGGCACCGCCGCGTAGAGCCCGGCCTGGGTCAGGCCGTCCTCGGCTCCCGTGACGCGGATGGAGGCGCCCGCCCGGAAGTCCGCCTGGTCCTCCTGTGAGCGGTTCCACGACGCGCCCTGCCCGATGGCGAGCATGCCCATGGCGACCGCGAGGACGAGGAGCAGGACGGGCCCGGTGTTGCGCAGCGGGCGGCGGCTGAACTGCCAGCCCGCGAGCGCCGTGGGCAGCCCGCGCCCGCCGGCCGCGCGCCGCTCGGCGAGCTTCGCGACGGGCGGCAGCAGCCGCAGCGTCAGGACGGTGCCGGCGAGCAGAGCCAGCGCGGGTGCCGTCACGAGGAGCGGGTCGATGCCGAGGGTGCCGGAGGTGTCGCCGCTGAGCGCGCCCGAACCGGACGTCTGCCGGTCGAGCTGCCAGTACGCGACGGCCGCGATGACAAGGAGACCGACGTCGGCGCCCGCGCGCAGCGGCGCGGGCAGCGCCCTGGCCCGGCCGCGCTCGGGCCCGTCGGCGCTCAGCGCGGGCACCGTCACCGCGAGCGCGCAGCCCACCGCGACCGCCCCGGCCACCAGCCACACCCCGGACCCGGCCCCCACGTCCAGGCGGAGCCCGATCCGGGACAGGGCGCCCCGGGAGGACAGCAGCCGGATCAGTGGGCCCGCGAGCAGCGGCGCGCCCACCGCGGCGGGCACGGCGAGCAGCAGCGCCTCGACCGCGGCGAGCGAGGTGACCCGGGCCCGCGAACCGCCGCGCGCCCGCAGCATCCACGTCTCGCCCGCCCGGTCCGTGCTCAGCAGCCGGGCCACGAGCAGCAGCGCGTACGCGGCGAGCAGGACCAGCTGGAGCGCGACGATCAGGAGGGTCGAGCGGGAGACGAGGAGGGCGCGCTCGGACCGGTCGAGGGTCTCGGGCAGCGACGTGCTGACACCGGTCGTGCCCGCCAGGGCCTTCTCGCGCACCAGCGTCTTCGTGCCGGCGCGGGCGCTGGTGCGCAGCGCTTCGATCCGCGCCGTCGTCACCGAGGAGAAGTCGGCGGTCGCCAGCCACGAGGTCTTGCCGGTGCTGACCCGGCCGCCCGCGAGGTCGGCGCCGTCGGCAAGCAGCGGACCGTACGTCGTGAACGCGAGCTTCTGGATGCCGCGCCCGCCCAGGTCGTCGAGGGTCCAGTACGGGGCGCTCGGCTTGACGGGCCGGTACAGGCCGGTGAGCACGGCCGTCACCGCGGGCCCGCCGAACCGGTCCTTGAGCCGCAGCCGGTCGCCGGGCCGCAGCTTCAGCTTCTGCGCGGCGGCCTCGGGCAGCGCCGCCTCGACGGCTTTCCCGCCCGAAGCCCTGGGGCCGCGGCCCTGCGTGATCCTGACCTCGCGCCGGTCGAGCGCCGCGAACCGGGTCAGGTCCGGGTTCCCGGAGCGGTCTGCCGCGGGCACGATCGACCGCGGCAGCGCGTAGGGGCCCGACCTGGTCAGGCGCTGCACGGTCACCGGCAGCCCGTCGAAGGTGCGCCGCGCGCCCGAGCGGATCGCCGCGTCAGCCGCCGCGCGGCCCTCGGGCGGCACATCGGCCTCGACGGTCAGGGCGGTGCTCGCCACATCGCGGGTCCGCAGCGTGTGACGCAGCGAGGCGTCACCGATCGCGCCCGAGAACGCGCTGAGCATCGCGAGGACCGATGTCGTGAGCAGGACGGCGAGGAGCGCGGCCGTCAGCAGCAGACGGTGCGCGCGCACCCGTAGAAAGACGAACCCCGACACCCCAGCCCCCGTACCGCTCTACGCCGTACATCCCCCGAAAGTCTGTCCGGATGCTTTCAGAGGGAACGGGGTTGGGGAAGGGGTCTCGCGCCGAATCGGTACCGGACAGCGGGGATCCGGCTTCGGATACCGGCGCGTCAGCCCTCCGTGTTCACCATCGAAGCGGCCGCGTACGTCAGGTAGTTCCAGAGCGTGTGCTCGTGCTCCTCGGACAGGCCGAGCTCGTCGACCGCGGTCCGCATGTGCCCCAGCCACGCGTCGTGCGCGGCCCGGTCCACCGTGAACGGCGCGTGCCGCATCCGCAGGCGCGGGTGACCCCGGTGGTCGCTGTAGGTGCGGGGGCCGCCCCAGTACTGCATCAGGAAGAGCGCGAACCGCTCCTCGGCGGGACCCAGGTCCTCCTCCGGGTACATCGGACGCAGCAGCGGGTCGCCCGCGACACCCTCGTAGAAGCGGTGGACCAGGCGCCGGAAGGTCTCCTCGCCGCCGACCTGCTCGTAGAAGGTCTGCTCCTGAAGCGTGCCGTGCGGAATCTCGGTCACGTCAGTTGGCCTCACAAGTCTCGCTCGGGTCCCCCGGAGCCTTTCCGGCTGGGGGTCCGGGGGTCGTCCCCCGGGAAATGCAGCACGTGTACATGGTCTCAGACGGTCCGGACGAGGACCTGAGGCTTAGGACCGGCCGTCGAACTCCCGTGCCCCGGCCCGTCCTCCGGGCCCGTCGTACCCGCCCCACCCGGACAGGGGCTCGCTCTTCGGGGTCCCGCGCAGCACAGTGGACGCATGGGCGCACAGGACACCGACCTGGAGGCAGCTGCCGCGGCGGCGCGGGCCGCCCTCGTGCGGGAGATCGCCGAGAGCGGGGTCTGGGACGCCGACCCGGCCTGGCGCGACGTGTTCGAGCAGGTCCCGCGCCATGTGTTCGTGCCCTACTACTACCTGCCGAAGGCCACCGGCTATCAGCGGCTGTGGCGCGAGGACCCCGACCCCCGGCGGCGGGCGCGCTGGCTGCGGGGCGCCTACGCCGACGAACCGCTCGCCACGCGCGTACGCGACGGGGAACTGGTGTCGTCCAGCAGCCAGCCCTCCCTGATGGCACGGATGCTCGTCGAACTCGACGTACGGGAGGGGGACCGCGTCCTGGAGATCGGCGCGGGCACCGGCTACAACGCGGCGCTGCTCGCCCGGCGCGCGGGCGAGCAGAACGTCACCACGGTGGACTTGGACCCGGAGATCACCGAGTCAGCGCGCCGGCACCTCGCCGAGGCCGGCTGCCGCCCCGCCGTCGTCACGGGCGACGGAGCACTCGGCTGCCCCGAGCACGCCCCGTACGACCGGATCATCGCGACCTGTGCGCTGCGGGCCGTGCCCACCGCCTGGCCCGCGCAGTGCCGGCCCGGGGCGCGCGTCCTGGCGCCCCTCGCGACCGGCCTGATCCTGCTCACGGTGCGCGACGCCGGGCACGCCGAGGGCCGCTTCCTGCACACGCCCGCCTACTTCGTGCCGCTGCGCGGGACGACGCGGGGCGAGGAGCCGGTGCAGCACATCGGCGGGCTGCCCCGCCGGGCGCTGGCCGACGACTGCTTCCGGTTCCTGCTGGCGCTGACCGCGGGCCGGCTCGACCCGCACGAGGCCCTCGCCCTGTGGGAACGGGAGGGACGGCCCGAGCGGGAACGGTTCGGCGTCACGGTCAGCGGCGAGCACGAGTGGGCCTGGCTGGACGCCCCCGAAGGGCCGTACGCCTGGCCCCTGCCGAGCCCGGCGGGCCCGGCAGGACTGGCATGACCGGCAGGTACTAGCCCCGGTGGATCGTGATCGTCGTCCAGGCGCCGACGTGCACCCGGTCGCCGTCCTGGAGCGGTACGGGCACGAACGGCTGGATGGGCTCGTCGCCGCCGTTGACCGTGGTGCCGTTCGTCGAGTTCTGGTCGACGACCGCCCACGACCCGTCCGGCTGCTGCACGAGCACGGCGTGCTGGTGCGAGACGCCCGGGTCCTCCGGGGGCACCGAAAGATCGATGTCGGGGGTGTCGCCCGTGGAGTGCCGGCGACGGCCGATCGTCAGCTGGTTCCCGGTGAGCCGCCGCTGCTGCTCGGGCGAGTACGCGGGCAGGTTCAGGCCCGAGGCCTCGGGCCCGCTGCGGTGCATCATCGCCATGAAGTAGTCGCGGTCGGGGCCGATCGTCGCGCTCCAGGAAGCCGGCGCCGTCGGCTGCTGCTGGAACCCCTGGGGCGCCTGCGGAGCCTGGGTCTGCTGCGGCGGCGGGAAGCCCTGCGGGGCGCCAGGAGCCTGGCCCGCGGGACCGGGCTGCGACGGCGCGGCCGGCGCCGACGGGGGCGAGAGCACCCAGTCGTCACCGCCACCGCCGAACGACGGCCCCGGCGGCGGAGGCGGCGGACCCTGCGGGTGGCCGGTCTCCTGCGGGAACGCGGGCGGGGCCGGCGGACCCGGCTGCTGGAACGCCTGCGGGGCGCCACCGGTGCGCGGGCCCGGCGGGGGCGGCGGTCCCGACGGGTCGCCGCCGAAGGGCGGGATCGGCTCGGCGGGCCGGTTCATCTGCGAGGGCCGCGAGCCGTGGTAGTCGAACGAGTCACCGGGGCCGGGCGGCTGCTGGAAGCGGAGCGCCGGGTTCGGGGGTGGGGCGATGCTCTGGCCGGAGCCGGGCGCCGACGGGTTCGGGGCGGCCGGGGTGTAGGACGTCGCCGTGTTCGTCAGGAAGTTCCACCGGCACTCCTCGCAGAACGGCGCGCCGCCCTCACGGGGCGTGCGGCACTGCGGGCACAGCTCGGGCCCGGCGCCGGGCGGGGGCGGGGAGCCCTGTCCCTCGGGGGCCGGCGGCGGGTAGCCGTAGCCGGGCGGGGACGACTGGCCGGACGCGGGATATCCGTAACCGGCGGCCGGCGGCGGCGGGGGAGGGGGCGGGGGTACGGCACCGGCCATGCGGTGACCGCAGACCTCGCACCAGTCGTCGGATCCCGACTGGTGTCCGTTCGGGCAGGTCGGCATGTCGGTGCTTCCCCTCCGTTACTTCGCTACGTCATCACTTCTTGACACGGACAGTCTTCGTGGACCGGGTCTCGAGGGTCATTTCGTCAGCCTCGGCGACCTTGGCCTTCAATCGAACAGTACCTTCCGCGGCGTCCACCACGTCCACCACCTTCGAGAGCAGTTTGGCCGTATCCGCGTTCCCGGAGGCCGCGGCGAGCTGTACCGCGCGTCCCAGCTTGGCCGTCGCCCCGTCGGCATCGCCCGCTTTGCGGGCATCAAGACCCTGTTGGATGACTTGTGCCAGTTCCGCCTGTCCCGTGTAGTGCGCGACCTGCGGGTTGATCGACGTGGACGCGGCCATGTCGTCCGTCCACACGGCCCGTACGAGACCCTGCGACAGGGTCTGCACGGCGCCGTCGGCACCCGGGACCACCAGCGAGACGCGGGCGGCCAGCATCTCCTGCCCGAGCTCGGCGTCCGGGACCCGTACGCACACGTGGTAGTCGCGCGACTCGTCGCCCCAGGAACCCGTCGGGTAGTCGCCGGCGCGCGGCCCCACCTCGGTACGACGGTCCGTCAACTCCTCGACGGTGGGCGCGACTTGCTTGACGAACTTGATCTCGGAGCCGAGGGGCGTCCACAGCCGCAGCGCGACGTCCGCGACCTCCTTGCCCATCGCCGTCTCCATCATCCGCGTGAAGTCGGCGGCGAGGCCCGCCGGGTCGGCGACGATGTCGGCGGTGCCGAGCAGGGCCGAGGCGATCCCGGTGACCTCCTTCACCTCCCAGTCCGTCCCCACACCGCGCGCGTCACAGGTGAAGCGGCCCGCGCACGCGTCGAGGGAGGCCTTGAGGTCCTCGGGCGACTCGTGCTCGTTGCGCCCGTCGGTCAGCAGGATGCCGTGCCGGATCGAGACGTCGGCGCTCGCCAGGAGCCGGTCGGCGAGGCCCAGCCAGGTGCCGATCGCGGTGCCGCCGCCCGCGGACAGCTTGCGCAGCGCCTGCTTGGCCTCGCCGCGGGTACGGGTGTCGGCCACCGCGAGCCCGCCGCCGCCCGGGTAGACCTCCTTCGCCACGTGAGTCCCGCCGATCACGGCGAAGTGCACCCCGTCGCGCAGGGTGTCGATCGCGGCGGCCGTGGCGTCCCGGGCGTTGCGCATCTTCGTCGGCGGATAGTCCATCGAGCCCGAACAGTCCACCATCAGCGCCACCGCCGCGTCGGACCCCCGGCCGGCCGCGTAGAACTGCGGCGCCGACACCGCACCGCCGACCGTGCCGCCGCCTGTCGACGTCACCGTCACGATCGCGTTGACCTCGCGGCCGCCCTCCGGCAGGTACTCGTTCTGATAGACGTCGACCGAGAACTGCGGGACGTGCGACTTCGAGAAGTTGGCCATGGTTGTTGGTCCCCCCTACACCTTCGTGCACCTGTGTGGAACTGCCCCGACGACCCGGCGACCCGACGCCCTCCCCGCGCCACCCCGCCAGGGGGTGTCCGGCGGATCATGGCCGGGGCCGCGACGCCTGGCACGGCACCTCGCCGCGTTGCCGAAACGACCGGACAGCTCCGCTATCAGGACGCTCCGGCGCCTTGCGATGCACCGCACCAGACGCCGCGACCTGTCCGACCCTGATCCGCCGGACACCCCCTAGGCCGATCCTGCCCCTTGCGCCGGTACCGGGAACGGCAGCACCGCCACTGTTACGTTGTCGTGGCCCCCGCCGTCGAGCGCGTGGCCGACCAGGACCTGCGCGCTGTGCAGCGGCCGGTGCGCCGCGTCGGCCGGAATGACCCCGGCCATCTCCTCGGCGCCTTCCGCGTAGTTCCACAGCCCGTCCGTGCACACCACCACCACACCGGGCCGGTCCGGCTTGAAGGAAGCGGTGTGCGGCTCCAGTTCGTACGCGTCCGCGCCGAGCCAGCCCGTGATGGCGTGCGCGCGCTCGTCCGCGTACGCCTCCGCCTCGTTCATCAGACCCGCGGCGACCATCTGCGCCGCCCACGAGTCGTCCTCGGTGAGCCGGGCGGCCGGGGCCGTGCGGTCGTCGGGCACCCAGTACGCCCGGGAGTCGCCGACCCAGCCGACGATCAGGAGGTCCTTCGCGACGATCGCGCCGACCAGCGTGCACGCCGGCGCGTTCTGGTTCGGGGCGTGCTCGCGGCCCGAACCGGAGTCCTGCGCAAGGGCGTTGACCGCGTCGGCCGCCACGACGATCGCGTCGTGCATGGCCTGCTGCGGATGCGTGCCCCGCGGCAGGGACTCCAGAAGCGCCTCGCTCGCCGCGTGGGACGCCGCGAGCGACGCCTCGTCGGGGCGGGTCGCGGAGGAGACCCCGTCGCACACGATCGAGACGACGGACGCCGTCCCGTCGGGCAGCGCCGCCGACGCGATCGCGAACGCGTCCTCGTTGCGGTGGTGGCGCAGCCCCCGGTCGCTGACCGCGGCGACCGCGCCCAGCTCCTGCTCCATGTGATCGCGCTCGCGCGGCTGCGCGTGCCCGCAGTTCTCGCAGTAGCCGTCCCGGTCGACCTGCCCGGCCCGGCACGCCACGCACAGCTTGGTGCCCGCGGGAGGCGTCGCGAGGGCCTCGGGCGGCGCCGTCCGAGGATCGGGGGCGGGCAGCGTGTAGTCGCCGCCGGACCCCGTGGGTTCCCCAGGACCCGTCGCCTGCTCGGGAACCCCGTCGAAGCGCACGGCGGACGGGAGTTCATGGCCGCGCGAGTCGGTGCCCGGGAGGTCGGTGGGCAGATGCACGGGGGCGGGGGTGTCGGAGCTGTCGAGCTCCTGCGCGGCCGGCCAGTCCACCGAGGGTGCGCCGGGCTCCGCCGCGTCGTCCGCCGGCAAGGCGTCCGTGGTCAGCGTGACGGTCGGCTGGTCGCCCGGTGGGGCCGGGACCGCCGACAGGTCGTACCCGCACGCGCCGCAGAAGCGGTCACCCGACTCGACGGGTTCCTCGCAGCTGGGGCACGTCGACATGGCCGTCGGCCGAGGCATCTGCGACATCAACTCACACCCACGTCCGTGGACGGTAACGGTTCGCCCGCTCCACCAGTTCGATCCTCTCCTCGCCAACCTGAGCGAGCCTGGCCAGTGTCCGGTACGAGCGCTCGAGGCCGAGTCGCAGCCCGCGCTCGTCCAGGTCGCTGCCCAGCACCAGGGTCCGCACTGGTCCCTGGCGCGGAGCGGAACCTTGACTACCGGAGAGTACCCAGTCGAGCGCGGTGCCAAGGACCTCGGTCGACAACTGCTCCCGGCGCACCGCGTCGAGCCCGAAGCCGTCCAGCGCCTCGACCTGGCCCGCGGCGGCCGTCAGGTCGTCGAGGAGCGGCCCGTGCGCCGCGGCCTGCTCGGCCATCCGCTGCCGCAGTCTCGCCCGCACGGCGGCGACTCTGGCCGCCGTGTAGTGGATCGACGACTCCGGTACGGACTCCAGCGTGTGCACGGCGCCGTGCCGGTCGGCCGCGGCGAGCTGCACCCGGGCCAGGCCGAACGCGGCGCTCACGAAACTGGGGTCGGTGGCCCAGACGAGGCGGTAGTACTCCGCCGCGTTGTCCAGCTGGCCGAGGACCTCCGCGCACACGCCGAGCGCGAGCTTGGGGGCGGGCTCGCCGGGGAACGCGTCGTAGATCGCGTCGAACGACAGGGCCGCGTTCGTGTGGTCGCCGGTCGCGAGCGCCGCGACGCCGCGGTACCAGACCACGCGCCAGTCGTCCGGGTGCTGCGCCTCCAGCTCCGTCAACGCGTGGGCGGCGGACACCAGTTCGCCCATTTCGAGCCGGGCGCGCAGCTCGCGAAGCCGCAGCTCAAGGGAGGCGACGGGCGAGGCCCGCAGCGCGGTGACGATCTCACCCGGCGCGGACGCCATGAGGCCCGCGAGGAACCCGGCGTTCGGGTCGGCCGGGTCGACCCTCGGCACGGGCAGCGCGAGCGCGGTGACGGCGGCGTTCAGCGGCTTCACGAGGGTGCCGGGCGCGGCGGGAGTGCCCGGGGCGCCCGGGAGCGCGGTGGGCACGCCGGCTGGCGGGAGCGCGGACGCGGCCTGTCCTGCGGCCCGTTGTGCGCCCCGCCCTCTGCGCCGTACCGGCTCCGCCCGGACTCCGAGCCGCGACACCTCGCCCGTCAGCTGTGCGAACAACTCCGTGTCCGTGACCTTGGTCTCGGGTCCGAACAGCGTCGACAGGGCCGGGCGCGGACGGCCCGTCTGGAGCGCCACGACCTCGCGCAGGACGCCCGTCAGCTGCTCCGCCATCTCCTGCGCGGACGCGAACCGGCGCGCCGGGTCGGGGTCGGTGGCGCGCACGAGGAGCCGGTAGAACGACTCGTACGTGCGGAAGACCTCGATGCTGTCGGGGTCGGGCAGGGAGTCCGCGAAGACGTTCGTGTAGCCCTGGAAGTCGAAGGTCAGGACGGCCAGCGTGCGCGCCACCGTGTACAGGTCCGAGGCGACCGAGGGGCCGACCTCCGCGACCTCGGGCGCCTGGTAGCCCACGGTCCCGTAGATCGCCGACTCGTCGTCGTCCATCCTGCGGACCGCGCCCATGTCGATGAGCTTGAGCTGGTCCTCCGTCTGGATCGCGTTGTCGACCTTGAAGTCGCAGTACAGGAGGTTGCGGCTGTGCAGATGGCCGAGCGCCTCCAGGGCCTCGATCCCGTACGCGCACGCCTGCTCGACCGGCAGCGGGTCGCGCTTGCCGACCGGTGTGCGCCGACCGTTGGCGATCTCCTTCAGGGACTTGCCGCCGACGTACTCCATGACGATGTAGCCGTCCATGGAGCCGGTGCGCTGGTCCAGGTGCTCGACGAAGTTGTAGATGCGGACGATGTTCGCGTGCTCGATCTCGGCGAGGAAGCGCCGCTCCGAGATCGCCGCCGCCATGGCGTCCTGGTCACCCGTGTCGAGGAGACCCTTGAGGACGACCCAGCGGTCGGACACCGCGCGGTCCACGGCCAGATACACCCAGCCGAGCCCGCCGTGCGCCAGACAGCCCACGACCTCGTACTGGCCGTGCACGATGTCGCCCGCGCGCAGCTTCGGCACAAACGAGTACGGGTGGCCGCACTTCGTGCAGAACCCCTCCGTGCGGCCCGGGCGTTCGCCGCGCGCGCGGCCCACCGGGGCCCCGCAGTCCGCACGCGAGCAGAATCGCTTCCGCTCGGGGACCTCGGGGTTCTCCTGCACCATCGCCCGCGGGTCGGGCCGCGGCACGTCCGGCACCTCGACCAGACCGACGCCCAGGCGCCCGCGCCCCGACGACGACGCTGAGGCGCCCGAGCTGCGCACCGACACCGAACGCGCCGTCGACTGCCCGGACAGGGAGCGCGAGAGCCGGCCCGAGACCGACCGGCGCGACTGCGCCGAACGCGACGAGGAGCGCGAGCTGGCCCGCGAGGAACGCGAACTGCTGTGCGCGCTGGAGCTGTTGGAGCCCCGGCCGCCGCCCGTGATGCCCGTCGGCGACGACCCCACCATGCCCGTCGGCGAGACCACCGGGGCCAGACCGCAGGTGTCGCAGTACAGCTCCCCGCCGCCCACGTCCTCGTAGGACCCCGCACACCCGGGACGCTGGCACTGCCGCTGCTCGCTCATGATTCCCCCCTCCGGTCGGCGGGACCGCCCTGATCGGGCACCCGCGGGCCCCATGCGTCGGCGGCCGCCCGCTGATACCGCGTGACCGCGTCCTCGGCCGCCCGCAGATCGCAGGGCGCGCTCCAGAGCATGCGGCGCGCCGCGTCGTAACGCTCCACGAGGAGCGGGTCCTCGGCGAAGCCGAGCCGCGCCACCTTCGCCTTGTACGCGTCGAGACGCCCCCGCAGCTCGGCCCGGACCGCCAGCGGCTGCGTGACCGCCGTCAACGACTCGCGGGCCCGCAGCAGTTCGTCCTCCGCCTTCGTCTCCAGCGTCTCCAGAAGCGGTGAGAGCCGGTGCCACTGCGCGCTCCTGCGGTACTCGGCAGCCGTCGCCAGCTGCTCCTGGAGCACGGTCGGCGGGCCGCTCACCGCGGGCACCTCGAACGCGGCGATCTTCGCCAGGACCTCGCCCCGCGCGGTCCGCGCCTCGGCGAGGGTGCGGTCCGCGCGCGAGAGGACGTCCCGCAGCCGGCCGAGCCGGAGCTCCGCGTCCTGCCGCACCGTCAGCACCGCATCGATCTCGCGGCGCACGTCTTCCAGGGCGCGCGCCTGCCGGTCGTACTCCGTCGTGTCGGGGCGTCCGCCGCCGGGCGCCGAACTGCCGGGTGCGGAACGCCAGTACGTCAGCGGGTCGGACACGACCTCCTCCCGCAGCCGCGTCAGCGCCCGCGTGATCCGCTCCAGGTCGTCACCCGCCGGATGCTCCCCAGGGCGTACGCCGACGGAGTGCGCGAGCCGGCGCGTGCGGCCCAGCTCGGCGGCGAGGAGGTCTATGCGGGCGGGCAGCGCCGACCAGACGGCGTCGGCGGCGACCACCATGTCCAGGGAGCTCGCGTACAGGTCGTTCATCCGCTCGACCAGCTCGGCCAGCGTGAACCGGTCGCTGAGCCGGGCGGGGCCGGTGAGCGACGCGGGCGCGGCGGGGCCGCCGCCGGGGACGGTCACGCTCTCGCCGCGCAGCAGCTCGGTCAGCTCGACGAGGTCCTCACGGCTCGACCAGCGGCGGCGCGCACGCAGCTCACGGGCGCCGCGCAGGGCCGCCGTGTACGCGTCGAAGTACGTCCACAGCAGCGTGATCGCCTGCTCGGCGGCCGCCCAGCGCTCCTGGGTCGCGCCGGTGAGGCGTGCCCCTTCGAGGAGCCTGCGGCCCGCGTGGTCCTGGAGGGCGAACAGCGACGTCTCGATCGCCTCGTGCTCCGCGCCGAGCCGCGCCAGCGCACGGTCCACCTCGTCCCGGTCCATCACCGGACCGGGGGGTCCCGTGACGCCCATCGATCACCTCTCCGTTCACCAATTGCCGCCGGCCGGAGCCGACGGCCTGTGTAAGTAGCGCCGGGTCGCGGCTACTTGTACTTCGGCGCGGGCGGCCCGGAAGCCGCGCCGAGCCCGTCCTTGAGCCACTTGTCGTACGAGGACTGCCAGCCGCCGTCCTTGCGGAAGTCCTCCAGGACCTGGTTGACCCGGCGTACCAGGTCGTCCGTGCCGCGCTTCATCGCCACACCGTAGAACTCCTTGGTGAACGGCTCGCCCTTGAGTTCGACCGTCGGGTCCTGCGCGGCCTGGCCCGCCGCGAGCGCGCTGTCCGTCACCACGGCGTCCACCTCGCCGAGCTGCAGCCGCACCAGGCAGTCCAGCTGGTTCGGCACCGTCGTGGAGATGTCGGTGCCGGGCGGGAGCGTGCCCGCCTTCCGGTCGTCGTTGAGCCGCTCGAACGCCGTCGAGCCGGCCGCCGTGCAGATCCGCTTGCCCGCGAGCGACTTGTCGTACCCCGTGATCGAGGACTTCTTGGGCGCCAGGACCTGCTGGCCGGTCTGGAAGTACGCCGTGGAGAAGGCGACCTGGTCGAGCCGCAGGCAGCTGATGGTCATCGTGCGGACGACCATGTCGACGTCGCCGTGCTGGACCGCCGGGATGCGCTCGTTGGTCGGGATCGCGCGGAACCGGATCGCGTCGCCGCTGCCGAGGATCTTCCGGGCGATCTCGTGCGCCAGGTCGATGTCGAAGCCCTCCAGCTCACTGGACTTCTTCGTGCTGTTCGGGTCGCGGTAACCCCAGTGGTAGCTGTTCTGGTCGACGCCGACGACGAGATAGCCGCGCTTCTTGATGGCCGAGACCGCGGGACCCGACTCGTCGCCGGACGCCGGGAGGCTGCGCTCCGGATCGGTGCAGGTCTCGACCCTGGCCTGCACACCCGTCGCCAGACCGGGGCCGCCGACCCCGGTGCTGCCGTCGACGCCGGCACCCCGGGTCAGCGGAAGCAGCAGCGCGAAGACCGCGGTCAGGGCGCAGGCGACCGCCATGGCCGCCACACCGCCCCAGCCGCGCAGGCTGATCCGCGTACGTCGTGCGCTCACTGCTGTCCCGCCTCCTCTCACCGGTACTCCGAAAGCCTGCGCCCGATGCCGAGCACGGCGGCCGCCGCGCCGAGCACGGCGAGGACGGCGGCGCCCACCGGGAGCCCCGTCATCGCGCCGCGCCCGCCGGTCGCCGCCTGCTGGAACTCCGCCTGTTCGTGCGTCAGGGCGGTCTGCAGCGCCTTGTCGACGTTGTCGAAGCACTCGCGGGTCGGCTTGTCCTGCGCGGAGCCGATGACCTTGTCGAGCGCCCCCTGGTAGTTGCCCGCGTCGTCCTGCTCGCGGGCGTCCCTGTGGCGGTCCTTCCACACCTTCATGTTGGCATCCGCGGCCTGCACGGGCCGCTTGCCCGTGCCGTCGTCGGCGAGCTTCGCCGCGTCCCCGAGCTTCGTGGTGAGCGTCTTCATCTGCTTCTGGAAGTCCACGTCGAAGGCGTCCTTGGGCACGCCCTTCACGTCGACGGTCTCGGCGCCGCGGCTGACCAGCGTCAGGTTCTCGTTGCCCCGGGCCTTGAGGGAGGCGATGCGCGCGTCGTGCAGCACGTTCAGCGAGCGGACGCCGTGGTCGTACGACGCGTCGAGCCCCACGCGGGCGAAGGTGTGGCCCGCGACGAGCCACAGGAGGACGACGGTGGACGCGGCCGTCGCGGCGACCAGGCCGTGGTTCAGAACGCGGTTGGTCCTGCGGTAGTTGCGCCGCTGGGCCCAGGCGAGCGCGCCGAGCGCGACGACTCCGAGGCCGATCGCCGCCCAGGGGTAGGGCGTGGCGCTGTCGTAGTCCGAGCGGAGCCGCTCGTTCTCCTTCTTGTACAGGTCCTCGGCCGCGGGGAGCATCTGCTTCTGCATCGTCTCGTTCGCGTACCGCAGGTAGGCGCCGCCCAGGGGGAAGCCCTGCCGGTTGTTCGCCCGCGCGCGCTCGATGAGGCCCTTGTACTGCGGCAGCAGCGTGTTGAGCTTGGAGATGGCCGCCGTGGAGGGGGAGTCGGGGGCCGAGTTCGCCGCCGCCGTCACCAGCTTGGCCGCGGCGGTGCGGATGTCCTTCTCGTAGCGGTCCCGCGTCTCGGCCGGCTCCTGGCCGCCCGCGAGGAAGCCGCTGGACGCCGCTGTGTTGGCGTCGGCGAGGGAGCGGTAGATGTCCGCCGCGTCGGCGCTCAGGGGCTGGCTGCTGTGCAGCACGTCGTCGGCGGCGGCCGAGCGGTCCGTCATCTGCCAGGCGGTGACCGCGCCGAACGCGACGACGAGCAGGGCGAGCACCGCGCCGATGATGCGCAGCCGCCCGGGCTCCGTCGTCGCGGCGCTGCGCAGCCGGTCGACGCCCTCCGCCCAGGCGGTGCCGCGCGCGGCCTCGGCCGGGTCAGGGCCCTGCGCGTGCGGCGGCCGCACCTGCGGCGGCACGGCCGGCACCGTGGGCGCGCCGATCGTCCCCGGCGGCGCCGCGCTGCCGTTCGGCGGGTAGTTCACTCGACCTCCCCCTGGTCATCGGTCCGTCACTTCCGTCCGGCGTGCGGGGAGCGCGGCGAAAGTGCACGGCCGCAAGTATTGCCGCAGGGACCGACATCCGCACAGCCATTGACTGGATCTTGTTCGGATTGCCGTGCGAACCCGGCAATCCGAAACGCCCCCGCGCACGTCGTCGTGCCGCCGCTGCCCTAGGGCGTGTTTCGAAAGTCCCGCCTGCCCCGCGGCGTCTGGCACGCACTCCCCCACTCTCGGCTTCGCTCGAGCGGGGGGACCCCCATGCGGCGTTGCCGAAACGTCCGAGTGGCTCCGCCACTAGGACGCTCCGGCGCCTTGCGATCGCACGCACCAGACGCCGCGGGGCCCGCCCTCCGGGCGGACGACGCTACTTTCGAAACACGCCCTAGAACACGTGAGCCGCATCCGATCGGTTCCCTCGGCGCGCGCCGGTCGGGCCGGCGCGCGCGGCCGGGCGGCCCGCTCAGCCCCCGAAATGCGCCCGCACGCGCGCGTGCGCGTCGTCGTCCGCCCCCACGGCGTCGAGGCCGAGCAGCGCCGCGCCCAGCACGGGCCGGGCGGTGACGACCGCCGGCACCGCCTTCGGGGCGCGGGCGGCGAGCATCTCGCGGATCCGGTCGTCGAGTTGGGGATGGCGCGCGGCGAGCACGGAGCCGCCCAGGAGCACCGGGGTCTCCTCGTCGAGCAGGTCGAGCCGGTCCAGGGCCACCACGGACATGGCCACGACCTCGTCGGCGAGCCGGTCCACCAGTGACCGGGCCACCGGGTCGCCGTCCGCCGCCGTCGCGAACAGGACCGGCGTCAGCTCGTGCCGGCGATGCACCGGGATGCGGCCCAGGTGCAGCGCCTCGATCAGCGCGTACATGGAGGGCAGCCCGAAGTGCGCGGGCAAAGAGCGCATCAGGGCGGTCGCGTCGCCACGGCCGTCCTCGGCGCGCGCCGCGTACCAGAGGGCCTCCTCGGCGAGTCCGCCGCCACCGCCCCAGTCGCCGGAGATCTTGCCGATCGCGGGGAACCGGGCGGTGCGTCCGTCGGGCAGCATCCCGACGCAGTTGATGCCGGCGCCGCACACGACGGCGACGCCGCGCGGCTCGGAGTCCTGGAGGAGGCCGGCGCGCAGGACGGCGAAGGTGTCGTTGCGCACGTCGACGGAGGCGGCCCAGCCGCGGGCCCGCAGCTCCGCCGCCAGCTCCCGCTCCTCGACCGGGAGATCGGCGTTGGCGAGACACGCCGAGACGTGTCCCACCGTGGTCGTGCCCGCCTCGGCGAGCGCACGGCCGACGGCCTCGGCGAGGACGTCGACGGCGGCCTCGACGCCCACCCTGGGCGGCTGGAACCCGCCGCCGCGGGCCGCTCCGACGACGGTGCCGTCGGCCGCGACCACCGCGACGTCGGTCTTGCTGTTCCCCGCGTCGACGGCAAGGACGGTCATGCCCACGCGAGGTGCTCCCGGTTGTGCGCGATCAGCTGGTCCGTGAGCGTCTCGGCGTACTCGTACTGGCCGATCAGGGGGTGTGCGAGCAGCGCCTTGAAGACGCGGTCGCGGCCGCCGCGCAGGGCGGCTTCGAGTGCCAGGTCCTCGTAGGCGGTGACGTTCGCGACGAGGCCCGCGTACAGCGGGTCGAGCGCGGGCACGGCCAGCGGCGTCGCCCCCTTGCCGTCGACCGCAGCCTGCACCTCGATCACGGCGTCGTCGGGCAGGAACGGCAGCGTGCCGTTGTTGTACGTGTTGACGACCTGGTACGGGGAGCCCCCGCCGCCGAGGAGCGACGCCGCCAGGTCCACGGCCGCCTCGCTGTAGAAGGCGCCGCCACGGCCGGCGAGCAGCTCCGGCTTCTCGTCGAGCGCCGGGTCGCCGTACATCTCCAGCAACTCCCGCTCCATCGCGGCCACTTGGGAGGCGCGCGACGGCTTCGTGCGCAGCTCCCGCACCACCGCGTCGTGCTGGTAGTAGTAGCGCAGGTAGTAGGAGGGAACGACCCCGAGGCGGTCCACGATCGCGCGCGGCATGTGGAGGTCCTCGGCGATGGCGTCGCCGTGCTCGCCGATCAGGCGCGGCAGCACGTTCTCGCCGTCCGGGCCGCCGAGGCGGACACCCAGCTCCCAGGTGAGGTGGTTGAGGCCGACGTGGTCGAGGTGCACCTGCGACGGCGTCACGTCGAGCAGCCGCGCGAACTTCCGCTGGAAGCCGATCGCGACGTTGCACAGACCGACGGCCTTGTGCCCCGCGTTGAGCAGCGCCCTGGTCACGATGCCGACCGGGTTGGTGAAGTCGATGATCCAGGCGTTCGGGTTCGCGCGGCGCACCCGCTCGGCGATGTCGAGGACCACCGGCACCGTGCGGAGCGCCTTCGCGAGGCCGCCCGCGCCCGTCGTCTCCTGCCCGACGCAGCCGCACTCCAGCGGCCAGGTCTCGTCCTGGTTGCGGGCGGCCTGCCCGCCGATGCGCAGCTGGAGCAGGACGGCGTCGGCATCGGCGACACCGGCGTCCACGTCGCTCGTCGTACGGATGACGCCCGGGTGGCCCTGCTTGGCGAAGATCCGCCGTGCGAGCCCGCCGACCAGTTCCAGCCGGTCGGCCGCCGGGTCGACGAGGACGAGCTCCTCGATCGGCAGGGTGTCCCTCAACCGGGCGAAGCCGTCGATGAGTTCGGGTGTGTAGGTCGAGCCTCCGCCGACCACTGCGAGCTTCATAACCGAATAACCGTCCTTAGCCCTTGACCCCGGTGAGGGTGACGCCTTCGACGAAGGCTTTCTGTGCGAAGAAGAAGACGATGCAGACCGGCGCCATCACGAGGAGCGTCGCGGCCATCGTCAGGTTCCAGTTGACGCTGTGCGCGGACTTGAAGGATTCGAGGCCGTACGACAGCGTCCAGGACGCCGGGTTCTGGGCCGCGTAGATCTGCGGCCCGAAGTAGTCGTTCCAGCAGTAGAAGAACTGGAACAGCGCGATCGCGGCGATGCCCGGCTTGGCCATCGGCACGATGATCTTCAGCAGGGTCCGTAGCTCACTGCAGCCGTCGACCTTCGCCGACTCGATGTACTCCTTCGGGATCGTCAGGAGGAACTGACGGAGCAGGAAGATCGAGTACGCGTCGCCGAACGCCATCGGGATGATCAGCGGCCACAGCGTGCCCGACAGATGGAACTGCTGCGCCCACACCAGGTACATCGGGATCACGATGACCTGCGGCGGCAGCATCATCGTCGAGATGACGAGGATCATCGCCGTCCGGCGGCCACGGAAACGGAACTTGGCGAGCGCGTACGCGACGGGGATCGCCGAGCACACGGTGAACAGGGTGCCGAGGCCCGCGTAGAGCAGGGAGTTCTTCCACCAGTCGAGGAAGCCGTCGGTCGCGAAGACGGCCTTGTAGTTCTCCCAGTGCCAGGCGTGCGGCCACAGGTCGCCGCTCATCGCCTGGCTGTCGCTCATCACGGACGTCAGGAAGACGAACACGAACGGCAGGACGAACAGCAGCGCGACGGCGATCGCGACGCAGTGCACGGCGATCCAGTGCAGGACCCGCTTGCGGCGGGCGCGTGCGGCGGCGGGGCCGGACACGCGGGCGGGAGCCGCGGTCGGGACGGGGCTGAGTGTCGTAGACGTCATCTTGATCAGTCCTCCGCCGCGAGCAGGCCCGAGCGCTTGCGCATGAGCAGCATGGTCACGGCCATGGCGATGGCGAAGAGCACGAGCGAGAGGACGCACGCCGCGCCGGTGTTGAAGTTCTGGAAGCCCATCGAGTAGACGAGCTGGGGGACCGTGAGGGTCGAGTGGTCGGGGTATCCGGGCTGGATCACGGAGCCCGGGCCGATCGAGACGCCGGAGGCGATCTTTCCGGCGACCAGGGCCTGCGTGTAGTACTGCATCGTCTGCACGACGCCGGTGACGACGGCGAACATGACGATCGGAGTGATCGACGGCCAGGTCACGTACCGGAACTTCGACCAGGCGCCCGCGCCGTCCAGCTCCGCAGCCTCGTACTGCTCCCTGGGTACGTCGAGCAGCGCGGCCATGAAGATCACCATCAGGTCGCCGATGCCCCACAGCGAGAGCAGCACCAGGGACGGCTTGGCCCAGGCGGCGTCGTTGAACCAGTTCGGTCCCGTGATGCCGACGTGCGCGAGGATCTCGTTGACCGGTCCCGTCGACGGGTTGAGCAGGAAGACGAAGGCGACGGTCGCCGCCACCGGCGGGGCCAGATACGGCAGGTAGAAGGCCGTACGGAAGAAGCCGGCGCCGGTCTTGATCTTCGTGATGAGCAGCCCGAGCGAGAGCCCGAACACCACCCGCAGGGCCACCATCACGACGACCAGCCACAGCGTGTTCCACAGGGCGGGACCGAACAGCGGCATCTGCTCGAAGACGTACTTCCAGTTCCGCAGCCCCACGAAGTCGGGCTTCTGGATCTGGTTGTAGTGCATGAACGAGAAGTAGACGGTGGCGATCAGCGGGTACGCGAAGAAGACGCTGAAGCCGATCAGCCAGGGGGAGAGGAAGCCGAGCGTACGCAGTCTGCGCCGCGCGGGACTGGACAGGGTCAAGGCCATGATGGGCTCCCGCTCCTCAGCTCTTCGACTGAAGGGTGTCGGCGTCGATCTGCCGGTCGAGCTCGCGCAGCCCCTTCTCGAGGTCGTGGACCTTGCCCGCCTCGACCGAGTACGAGAAGTCCTGCAGAGACGTGATGTACATGCCGCCGTTGGTGGAGGGCGGCATGACCTGGCTGTACTTGTTCTGCGCGATGTCCAGGAAGGTGCGGAACGTCGGATCGGCGTCCAGCTTCGGCGACTTGAGGGCGGCGAACGTGGACGGCACGTTGTGGATCGCGTTGGCGAAGCTGACGACCTGATCGGTGTCGGCGGTCAGGTACTTGACCAGCTCCCAGGCCGCGTTCTGGTGTCTGCTGCTGTGCGCGATGCCCGCGACGGTGCCGGTGAGATAGCCGCGCCCGTACGTCCCGGCCTGGTCGTCGGGGACCGGCAGCGGTGCCACGCCCCAGTCGAAGCCGACCTTCGCCTCGTTCAGCATCAGGCCGCGCCACTCGCCGTCGAGGTGCATCGCCAGCTTGCCGTTCATGAACGCGTTCTGCGTGGACATCTCGTCACCGAAGGACGTGCGGAAGCGCTCCAGGGCGTTGTAGCCGCCCTGCGCCTCGACGAGCTTGTGGGCGGTGTCGAAGAACTTGGACGTCGCCGGGTCCTTCGCGAGCCGCGAGTCGCCCTTGGCGTCGAAGTACGTGGGGCCCCACTGGGCGAAGAGCCGGTCGGGGCTGTTCTGGTACAGGCGGAAGTTCGGCATGAAGCCGACGCGCTTGTAGGAGCCGCCGCCCGCGCGCTTCGTGAGCTTCTTGGCGTCGGCCTCCAGCTCGGACATCGTCCGCGGCGGCCGGCTGATGCCCGCCTCGTCGAACGCGTCCTTGTTGTAGTACATCCCGTACGCGTCGGCGAGCAGCGGCAGGGCGCACTGGTCACCGTCGTAACTCGTGTAGTCCAGCAGGGTCTTGGGGAAGACCTTCGTCTTGTCGAGGCCGCTCTTGCGCATGAACGGGTCGAGGTCCGCCCACATGCCGGAGTCGCAGTACTGGCCGACGTTGTTGGTGGTGAACGAGGTCACCACGTCGGGCGCCTCCCCGCCGCCGGCCCGCAGCGCCTGGTTGATGGTGGCGTCCGTGACGTTCCCGGTGGACTCCACCCGGATGTTCGGGTGGAGCTTCTCGAAGCGGGCGATCGAGTCGTTGATCGCCTTCACCTCGCCGGGGGCCGACCAGCCGTGCCAGAACTTCAGTGTCACGGGCTTCGTCGGGTCGTCGTCGGCGCTGCCGACGCTCGGGTTGGCGCAGCCGGACAGCAGTAGTCCGGCCGCGGCGAGCGCCACGGGCGCACGCAGGGGTATACGCCATCGCGGCATGGCGAACGTCCTTTACCTGAACGGGAGTTGGCGGAAGGTGCGAGAGAGGGAGGGGGCGGGGTCAGGCGGTGCTGGTGTCGAAGACGGTGTCGCGGGCCTGGGTGAGCGCCGAGCGCAGGGCGCCGGTGAGGATCGGATCGTCGTCGAGATCGCTGATACGCAGCTGGGGCCGCGGCAGGGCGAGCCCGGTGAGCTCGCGCTCGACGCGCAGTCGCAGCGCCTCGCCGCCGGCCCGGGCCACAAGCCCCGACAGGACCACGAGTTCGGGGTCGACGACCGCGACGACGGCGGCCAGGCCGGTGGCCAGGCGGCGGGCCACCTCGTCGAGCACGGCGGGGTCGGCGAGCGCCTCCCCGAGATCCTTGACGCCCCCCGCGAGCAGCCTCACGGCGGGCGCGGCGACCAGACTCTGGAAGCCGCCCCCCGCGTCCTCGCCGGCGATCTCCTCCTCGCCGCCGCGCGCCAGCGGGGCGCCGGGCAGCGGCATGTAGCCGATCTCGCCCGCGCCGCCGGTCGCGCCCCGCAGGAGCACGCCGCCGAGCACGATGGCGGCACCCACGCCCTCATCCACGTACGCGAGCACGAAGTCGTCGTGGTCCTGCGCCGCGCCCTCGTACTGCTCGGCGATGGCGGCGAGATTGACGTCGTTCTCGATGGAGACCGGGGTGCCGAGGACCCCGGCGAGCTCGGCGAGCAGGGTGCGCGAGTGCCAGCCGGGCAGGTGCGGGGCGTACCGGAGCTGGCCGGTGTGCGGGTCGATGGCGCCGGGGGTGCCGATCACGGTGGCCGTGATGTCGTCGTGCCCGAGCCCGGCCACGCGCAGGGCGCCGTCGAAGGCCTCGGCGACCAGCTGCGCGGTGCGGTTGCGCACGTCGTCGGCGACGGCGACCGCCTCGATACGGCAGCGGCCGCGCTCGGCGCCGGCGATGTCGGCGACCACGGCGGTGATCCCGGTGGGGTCCGCGCAGAGGGCCACGACGTGGGCGGCGCCCGGGTTGATCTCGTACAGCACGGCGTTCGGCCCGGGCCGGCCGCTCTGGCTGCCCGTGGCGCGCACCAGGCCCACCGCTTCCAGGCGGCCGAGCAGCTGGGAGGTGGTGGGCTTGGACAGGCCCGTCAGCTCCCCGATCCGGGTGCGGGTCAGCGGGCCGTGCGCGACGAGGAGATCGAGGGCCGCGCGGTCGTTCATGGCGCGCAGGACGCTCGGGGTGCCGGGGGTTCCCGGGGCCGCACCGGCCATGGCCTGTCTCCTCGCCACACTGTTAGGAAGGTTTCCTATCGATGTGCGAGAACGTAAGCCGTGGGTGAAGGGGGCGTCAATAGCCGACGGCCCTCAGGCAACCAAGTCGTTACCCACGCCGTCAGGGGCCGGGCCCGGAACGCAAAGACCCGGATCGTTGTCAGGCGGAAATGCCTTCGATCCGGGCCAGGGCCTCGTCCGCGCCGAACGGCTGCAAGTACGGCAGCCAGCGCGGATCCCTATGCCCGGTCCCGAT
>NZ_RZYA01000056.1 GCF_004005495.1 Streptomyces antnestii | reverse complement strand
AGCGGGTGCTTGTCGGCGAGAGCCTTGACGCGGGTCTTGAGGGCTTCGGCGTCGTAGGACGGCTTGAGTGTCTCGGCGATGATGTCGGCGACCTCGGTGAAGTCCTCGGCCTCAAAGCCGCGGGTGGCCAGGGCCGGGGTGCCGATCCGCAGGCCCGAGGTGATCATCGGGGGGCGCGGGTCGTTGGGGATCGCGTTGCGGTTGACGGTGATGCCGACCTCGTGGAGGCGGTCCTCGGCCTGCTGGCCGTCCAGGTCGGAGGCGCGCAGGTCGACCAGGACCAGGTGGACGTCGGTGCCGCCGGACAGCACGTTCACGCCGGCGGCGCGCGCGTCGTCCGAGGTCAGACGGGCGGCGAGGATCTGGGCGCCCTCGATGGTGCGCTGCTGGCGCTCCTTGAAGTCGTCGGAGGCGGCGACCTTGAAGGAGACGGCCTTGGCGGCGATGACGTGTTCCAGGGGGCCGCCCTGGAAGCCGGGGAAGACGGAGGAGTTCAGCTTCTTCGCGAAGTCCTTCTTCGCGAGGATGATGCCGCCGCGGGGTCCGCCGAGGGTCTTGTGGGTGGTGGAGGTGACCACGTCGGCGTACTCGACCGGGTTGGGGTGCAGGCCGGCGGCGACCAGGCCCGCGAAGTGGGCCATGTCGACCCACAGGTACGCCTCGACCTCGTCGGCGATGCGGCGGAAGGCGGCGAAGTCGAGCTGGCGGGGGTAGGCGGACCAGCCGGCGATGATGACCTTGGGGCGGTGTTCCTTGGCGAGGCGTTCGACCTCGGCCATGTCGACCAGGCCGGCCTCGTCGACGTGGTAGGCGACGACGTCGAACTGCTTGCCGGAGAAGTTCAGGCGCATGCCGTGGGTGAGGTGGCCGCCGTGGGCGAGGTCCAGGCCCAGGATGGTGTCGCCGGGCTGGGCCAGGGCGAACAGGGCGGCCTGGTTGGCGGAGGCGCCGGAGTGGGGCTGGACGTTGGCGTACTCGGCGCCGAACAGGGTCTTGACCCGGTCGATGGCGATCTGCTCGGTGACGTCGACGTGCTCGCAGCCGCCGTAGTAGCGCCGGCCGGGGTAGCCCTCGGCGTACTTGTTGGTCAGGACGGAGCCCTGGGCCTCCATGACGGCGACCGGGGCGAAGTTCTCCGACGCGATCATCTCGAGGGTGGACTGCTGGCGGTGCAGCTCGGCGTCGAGCGCCGCCGCCACGTCCGGGTCGAGCTCGCGCAG
>NZ_RZYA01000055.1 GCF_004005495.1 Streptomyces antnestii | reverse complement strand
AGCACAAGAATTTCGGGGTGCGCACGTTCCAGGCGGAGGACGAGATCGCGGGGATCGGGGCGGCGCTGGGGGCGGCGTTCGGGGGTTCGCTGGCTGTCACCACCACCTCGGGTCCGGGTGTGGCGCTGAAGTCGGAGACGATCGGCCTGGCGGTGTCGTTGGAACTGCCGTTGCTGGTGGTGGACATCCAGCGCGGTGGTCCGTCGACGGGGTTGCCGACGAAGACGGAGCAGGCGGATCTGCTGCAGGCGATGTATGGGCGTAATGGTGAGGCGCCGGTGCCGGTGGTCGCGCCGCGCACGCCCGCCGACTGCTTCGATGCCGCTCTGGAGGCGGCGCGGATCGCGATCACGTACCGCACGCCGGTGTTCTTGTTGTCGGACGGGTATCTGGCGAACGGCAGCGAGCCGTGGCGGATCCCGGAGGTGGATCAACTCCCGGATCTGCGTACGCAGTTCGCGTCGGGTCCGAATCACACCGAGGCGGACGGCAGTGAGGTGTTCTGGCCCTACAAGCGGGATCCGCAGACGCTGGCCCGTCCGTGGGCGGTGCCGGGGACGCCGGGGCTCGAGCACCGGATCGGTGGGATCGAGAAGCAGGACGGCACGGGCAACATCTCCTACGACCCGGCCAACCACGAACTCATGGTCCGCACCCGGCAGGCCAAGATCGACGGGATCAGCGTGCCGGACATCGAGGTCGACGACCCGTCCGGCGAGGCGAGCACCCTGGTGCTGGGCTGGGGGTCGACGTATGGGCCGATCACTGCTGCGGTGCGGCGGCTGCGCACGGCCGGGGAGCGGATCGCGCAGGCTCATCTGCGGCACCTGAACCCGTTCCCGTCCAATCTGGGCGATGTTCTGGGGCGTTACGACAAGGTGGTGATCCCGGAGATGAACCTGGGTCAGCTCGCCACCCTGATCCGGGCGAAGTACCTGGTGGACGCCCGCTCCTACAACCAGGTCAACGGCATGCCGTTCAAGGCCGAGCAGCTCGCCACGGCTCTCAAGGAGGCCATCCATGGCTGAGACGACCACGGAAGGCACCAGCACGATCGAGGCGCTTTCCCTCGTTCCCAAAGCCGACGCCAAGCAGTCCATGAAGGACTTCAAGTCCGACCAGGAAGTGCGCTGGTGCCCCGGCTGCGGTGACTACGCGATCCTCGCCGCCGTGCAGGGCTTCATGCCCGAACTCGGCCTGGCGAAGGAGAACATCGTCTTCGTCTCCGGCATCGGCTGCTCCT
>NZ_RZYA01000054.1 GCF_004005495.1 Streptomyces antnestii | reverse complement strand
CGGGTCTGATGCAGGGTTGGGTGACAGGTTGGGTCACGCGGCCTGGAGGGCCGGTGTGGTCATGACGGTCTCGAATTCGATGGGGGTCAGTCGGCCGAGGGATGCCTGTCTGCGGCGTCGGTGGTAGGTCCGCTCGATCCAGGTCACGATCGCGATCCGCAGTTCCTCGCGGGTGGCCCACGCCCGACGGTCGAGGACGTTCTTCTGCAGCAGACTGAAGAACGACTCCATGGCCGCGTTGTCGCCTGGCGCCCCGACCCTCCCTATCGAACCGGTGATCCGGTGCCGGTCGAGCGCCTGGACGAACTTCCGTGACCGGAACTGGGATCCGCGATCGCTGTGCAGAACGCACCCGGCGACGTTCTCTCGGCGGGCCACGGCGTTGTTCAGGGCGGAGACGGCCAGGCGGGACTTCATCCGTGCGTCGATGGAGTAGCCCACGATCCTCTTGCTGAAGACGTCCTTGACCGCGCAGAGATACAACTTGCCCTCATCCGTGGCGTGTTCGGTGATGTCGGTGAGCCACAACCGGTTCGGGCCGTCCGCCGTGAAATGACGGCGGACGAGGTCGTCGTGGACCGGCGGGCCGGCCTTCTTGGTCCGGCCGCGCTTCTTGCTGAAGACACTCCACCAGCGGTTGTCCCGGCAGATCCGCCAGGCGGTCCGGTCCGCCATGCCGGATCCCGCACTGCGGGCTTCGTCGGCCAGGAAGCGGTAGCCGAACTCCGGATCCTCAAGGTGAGCGTCGAACAACGCGTTCGCGCGAGCGGCCTGCTCGAACTCGGCATCGGTCACCGGCCGCTCCAGCCAGCGGTAGTAGGGCTGTCTGGCGAGCTTCAGGACCCGGCACGTCACCGTGACGGGCACACCGTCTCCGGCCAGCTCTTTCACGAGCGGGTAGATCCTTTTCCCGGCAGATGCGCCTGCGACAGGTAGGCCGCGGCCCGGCGCAATACCTCGTTCTCCTGCTCCAGCAGCTTGATCCGCCGACGTGCTTCCCGTAGTTCCGCGCTCTCCTGGCTGGTCGTCCCAGGCGTTGTCCCGTCGTCGATGTCCGCGCGGCGCATCCATTTCCACAGCGTCATCGCGTGGACTCCGAAGTCGGCGGCCACCTGCTCCACCGTCACGCCCGGGCCGCGGTTCCTCGCGACCCGCACGACGTCCTGGCGGAACTCTTCCGGATAAGGCTTGGGCACAGCGACATCCTTCCCACCCGCCCCACAGGGCAAGCCAGTTCAGATGTCACCCGATCGTGCAGCAGACCC
>NZ_RZYA01000005.1 GCF_004005495.1 Streptomyces antnestii | reverse complement strand
TCGCGCGCCGTCACGAGCCCTGCATCGCCCGTCGGCGGCACCCGTCCCGCATCGCCCGGCGCCACACGCCCCGCGCCGTGCGCCGCCACACGCCCCGCATCGCGCGCCGTCACGAGCCCTGCATCGCCCGTCGGCGGCACCCGTCCCGCATCGCCCGGCGCCACACGCCCCGCGCCGTGCGCCGCCACACGCCCCGCATCGCGCGCCGTCACGAGCCCTGCATCGCCCGTCGGCGGCACCCGTCCCGCATCGCCCGCCGCCACACGCCCCGCGTCATGCGCCACCACGAGCCCTGCATCATCGCGCGCCGTCACGAGCCCTGCATCGCCCGCCGGCACGCGTCCCGCATCGCCCGGCGCCACGCGCCCCGCGTCGTGCGCCGTAACACGCCCCGCGTCGTGCGCCTTCAGGAAGGCGTCCACCGCGGCGCCCCAGCTGAAGCACTCCGCACGCGCGCGTGCCGCCTCCCTGCGTTCGTCCCCGTTCCGTGCGACAAGGTCCTCCACCGCTGCGGCGAACGCCTCCCCGGTGTCGGCCGCGACTCCCCCGGCGGGCCCCACGATCTCGGGCAGGGCGGAGGAGGCGCTGGCGACGACAGGGGTGCCGCAGGCCATCGCCTCGAGCGCGGCCAGCCCGAACGTTTCCGCGGGACCCGGCGCGAGACACACGTCGGCGGCGGCCTGCAGCGCGGCGAGCCGCCCCCGGTCGGCGACATGCCCGAGGAACGTCACCGGCAGGCTCCGCGCGCGTGCCCGCTGTTCCAGCCTCGCCCGCAACGGCCCGTCCCCGGCGACGACGAGCACCGCCGGCGTCCCCCCGCGGCGCAGGGCGGCCAGGGCGTCGAGCGCGGTCCCGGGCCGCTTCTCCACCGACAGGCGCGAGCACAGGACGAGCAGCACCTCGTCCACGCGCGCGTACCTCTCGCGCACGGCGGCGTCCCGCAGGCGCGGGTGGCAGCGCTCCAGGTCGACGCCGAGCGGTGCCCGTACGACGTTGCGCGCCCCGATGCGGACGAACTCGCGCTCGGCCCACTCGGTCGTGCACACCACGCGCGCGTAGGCGTGCGCGGTACGGGAGTTGAGGGCGTCGGCGGCGCGCAGGGCGAGCCGCTCGGGCAGGCCCCAGGTCCGCAGGACCCCGTCGGCCGTCTCGTGGGACACCATCACGGCGGGCACGCGGGCGCGGCGTGCCCACTCCCCCGTCCACCGCAGGGTGGTGCGGTCGGAGACCTCGATCCGGTCGGGGGCGAGGTCTTCGAGGAGGGCGGCCACGCGCCGCCGGTCCGTGAGGACGCGGTAGCCGCCGGTGCCGGGCAGCGGCGCCCCGGGCAGGGTGATGACGCGCCCCTGTGGGGTGTCCCGGTCGTCGGCCCGCTCACCGGGCACGATCAGGACGGGCTCGTGGCCTGCGGCGCGGTAGCCGGCGCCCAACTCCCGCAGGGCGGTGCGCAGTCCGCCCGACGCGGGCGCGACGAAGTTCGCGAGCCGCACGATCCGCAGCGCCCCGCTCATACCGCCACTCATGCCGCCGCTCATGCCGCCACCGCCGTCCGTGCGTCGAGGATCTCTTCGTAGTGGCCGAGGAGCTGGTCCCCGACGGCTTCCCAGGTCCGCCCTTCGACGGCCCGGCGGCCGGCGGCCCCGTAGGCGAGGCGGCGCAGCGGGTCCTCGGCGAGGGACCACACGGCGTCGCACACGGCGGACGCGTCGCCGGGGGCGACCAGGACGCCGGTCCGGCCGTGGGCGACGAGGTCGAGGGGGCCGCCGGCGGCGGGCGCGACGACGGGCACGCCGCTGGCCATGGCCTCCTGCACGGTCTGGCAGAACGTCTCGTAGGGCCCCGTGTGCGCGAAGACGTCCAACGAGGCGAAGATCCGGGCGAGTTCGGCGCCGGTGCGGCGGCCGAGGAAGACGGCGCCGGGCAGGGCCTCGTGCAGGCCGGGGGCGCTGGGGCCGTCGCCCACGACGACGAGGCGCACTCCGTCGAGGGCGCACACCCCGGCCAGCAGGTCGACCTGTTTCTCGGGGGCGAGGCGGCCCACGTAGCCGACGATCAGCTCGCCGCCGGGGGCGAGTTCGCGCCGCAGGGCCTCGTCGCGCAGGGCGGGCCGGAAGCGGGCGGTGTCCACCCCGCGCGGCCACAGGCGCACGCGGGGCACCCCGTGCGCCTCCAGGTCGTGCACGGCGGCGGTGGACGGGGCGAGCGTGCGGTCGGCGGCCGCGTGGACGCCGCGGATCCGCCGCCACGCGGTGGCCTCACCGGCGCCCATGTACGTACGGGCGTAGCCGGCGAGGTCGGTCTGGTAGACGGCGACGGCGGGGATCCTCAGCCGTGCGGCGGCGGCCATGCCGCGTGCGCCGAGGACGAACGGGCTGGCGAGATGGACGAGTTCGGCGCCGTGCGCGGCGACGGCCGCGGCCACCCGGCGGCTCGGCAGCGCCACCCTGACCTGCGGGTAGCCGGGCAGCGGCAGGGAGGGCACCCGTACGACGGGGCAGGGGGCGTCGGTGTCGACGTCAGGGCCCGGCGCGGTGGCGGGGGCGATGACGAGGGGGTCGTGGCCGCGCGCGGCGAGGTGCCGGGCGGTCTGCAGGGCGCAGTGCGCCACACCGTTGATGTCGGGGGGAAAGGACTCGGTGACGATGACGACACGCATACCCGTGTTGTCGTCGCGCGGAGCGTGGGCACGTCAACGTGGATCTTTCCTGGCGAGGAACGTCCCATGAGCGTTCGCCCTCGGCCGCGGCGGCCGGGAGGGGGCGCGCACGCGCGCTCCACCTCCCGGAAAGCTGCCGGTCCCCCTCCCGGAAAGCTGCCGGTCCCCCTCCCGGAAAGCTGCCGTTCCCTCTCCCGGAAAGCCGTCGGTCACATAGCCGTCGCGTCCGGTCCGATCCTGCTGCGCACGGCGGTCTGCACCTCGGCCTCCTCGGCCGGATCGGCGGCGAGTCTCCGGAGCTGGTCCACGACGCGCGCGTCGCCGGTCTCCGCGTGGCGGGCGGCGACCTCGCGGGTGGACTCCTCGCAGTCCCACAGGCATTCGACGGCGAACCCGGCGGCGAAGGAGGGGTCGGTGGCGGCCAGCGCCCTGGCGGCGTGGCCGCGCAGATGGGACGAGGCGGTCTCGCGGTAGACGTGCCGCAGGACGGGGGCGGCGCAGCCGATGCCGAGCCGTCCGGCCCCGTCGACCAGGGGCCACAGTGAGGGTGCGTCGGCGCCTTCGCCGCGCACGGCCTCGCGCAGGGCGGCGAGGACCAGTTCGGCGTCCTGGGCTCCGCCGCGGCAGGCGAGCATGCGTCCCGCCGCGGCGCCGAGGGCGTCGGGCCGGGGGGCCCAGCGGCGGGCCCGCTCCAGCGCCTCGGCCGTCCTCATGCGTTCGAAGGCGTCGAGGGCAGCGTCCACCACGGCGTGCGCGGGACTTTCCACGGCGGCCTCGATCAGGTCGAGGACGGCGGGGTCGTGGGCGTCGGCGAGGTAGCGCAGCGCGGTGCTGCGGCCGCCGTCGTGGCCGGTGAGGGCGGCCCGGACGATCTCGGCCCGGTCCTCGGGACCGGCGACGGCGCCCAGGCAGCGCGCGGCGGGCACGTACAGGACGGCTCCCCGTTCGAGGCCTTCCTGCGCCCAGTCGAGGACGGCCCGCACGCTCCATCCGGGGCGTGGCCCGGCGGGGCGCAGCTGACGCTGCCACTGGTCGAAGGAGCCGCGCTCCTGGGCCGCGCGGATCCGGGCGCCGATGGCTTCGCGGGGGTCGTCGGCCCACAGCCGCCAGGGCCGCGGTTCGTACGCGTCCCGCACGGCGGCGGCGAGTTCCGCGTCGCCTTCGGGGCCTTCGGGGAATCTGTCGAGGATCGGGGCGGCGAGCAGGCGCAGGCCCGCGTCGTCGTCGCGCAGGGCGAGCTCGTCGAGCGCCCAGGCCCAGCTGGTGCCGAAGGCGGCGTAGCGGCGCAGCAGTTCCAGGGCGTCGCGCCTGCCGTAGGAGGCGAGGTGGCCGAGGACCGCGAGCGCGAGGCCCGTGCGTGACTCGTCCGTGTTCAGGACGTCGTCGGGGTCGAAGAGGTGGCGCTCGATCTCCCCGAGCTCTCCGTGGAGGTCGAGGTAGAGGCGCGCGTAGTAGAGCGAGCGGTTCTCCACCTGCCAGTCGTGGCGGGGATCGCTCAGCACACAGTGATTGAGAGCCGCGAGCGCTTCGTCGCGCGGCGCCGTCAGCGCGTGCAGGGTGCCGTCGCCGCGGCCCCGCTGCAGCAGGCCGAGCAGCGTACCGCTGGGCGCTATGACCGGATCGAACATGGGAAACAGCCTCACATCAAGCGTCGACGCAACCGGGGGAACCGCATTACCTGGCCGCGCGACAACACTGCGGGGCGCCCGCCGTCTCTTGCTTGCTGAAGACCATCTTCCTCTGCCTCTCGTTCTGTGGCCCGAATCGGACCGTTCAGGGTCCACGCGGTGTGGCACCATCTGCCCCGCCGTCGCGTCCGTGAATCACGTCGTCATGATGACCCAGCGGTTCTTCCCCCCGCGACCACATTTCCTGCTCCCCCGTTCTGCCTGGTCAGAGGCGGTGTGTCAGGACGCCCCGAAGAGTTCGAGCAGCTCGCCCTTGCCGAACATCCGGGCGGTGTCGACGGCCGACGGGGTCCCCGCTGCCGGGTCGGCCCCGCCGTCCAGGAGTGCCCTGATCACCTCGTCCTCGCCCTTGAAGACGGCGCCGGCGAGCGGGGTCTGGCCGCGGTCGTTGGCGCGGTCGGCGTCGGCGCCACGGGACAGGAGCTCGCGGACCGCGCCGGCGTGCCCGTGATACGCCGCGAGCATCACCAGGGAGTCACCGCGGTCGTTCGTGAGGTTCGCCGGGACGCCCGCGTCGACGTAGGCGGCGAGCTGGTCGCTCTCGCCGCGGCGCGCCAGGTCGAAGACCTTGGACGCCAGTTCCACGACCTCCGGGTCGGGGGCTTCGCTCATCGGGACGGACCGCCTTTCCGTGTACGGGCTGTGACGACCGTGCGGCCGTACGAGTGAATCGACAGAGTACTGCCCGGTTCGGTACATGAGCAGGCCCGGCCGAGGCGAAGATCACGAAGAGCCCCGGAGGCCGCACGGCACTCGCCCAGGAGGCTCAGCAGACGCCTGTCAAACGGGTGAAATCGAGAATAATCCACCCATTTGCACCTTTTATCGTATGGATACATGCTGTGAGCCTGGAAGAACTCATGGTGACTGTCCCCATCAACCAGGAGAACTCAAATGATCCTGTCCATCTCAGGCGTGGTGCTGCTCGGAATCATCGTCTTCCTCTTCTTCCGCAAGGACGGACTCAAGGCCTCGCACGGCCTGGTCTGCGCCCTCTTCGGGTTCTACCTGGCGGGAACCGCCATCGCCCCGAGCATCAAGGCGGGCGGCGCGAGCCTGGCCAGCCTGCTCGGCGGGATCAAGTTCTGACCCTCACCCCCCTCGCACGCACCTTCAGGAGACAGACGTGGCCCGGCGCCCCCTCCCCCGCATTCTGAGCAACGGCAGCGCCCCCATCGCCCGGAGCCGGGAACTGGCACGGACGGCAGCCGACGGGGCCACCGACGTACTCCATCCCCTGATCACGATCACCCGTGGCCTGCGCCGCCTGGCATCCGCCGGACGGCGCAAGTGGGCCGACACCCCCAAGGACCGGCGCGGACCGCTGCTGTTCCTGGTGGCGGCGGTGATCCTGGTCGTGGTGCTGATTCCGTACGGGCCGCTGCTGGCGCTCATCACCCTGATGGCAGCGGCCGCATGGACGGGCCGGGACCGTACCCCGCCGGCGCCCACCGGCCCCGACGAGTCACAGGTCCAGCGGCTCACCGCGCTCTACGAAGCGCTCGTCCCGTACTTCTCCGTCCCAGAGGACCCCAGCCCGCTCTTCGCCCACGGCGGCGAGTGGGAGAAGGCCTTCGAGTCGTACGACTTCGACGACACCGGGCGCGTCTCACGGATCGTGCTGCGCTACCCGGCGTACTTCACGGACGGCGAGGCCGACTCCCGCGCCCGGATCGAACAGCTCCTGCACGCCAAGTCGGGCCGGGGCCGTGAGTACCGCTTCGAGTGGGACGAGGAGGGCAACCGCCTCTCGGTCACCGTCCTGCCGCCGCTGCCCACCGACATCGCCGCCCAGCGGTTCGTCACCGCGCCCGGCGAGACGGTCCTCGGCTTCACCGACGAGAGCGGCACCCAGCGGACCCTGCCCGTCACCGACGGCGGCGAGCGGCGCGACATGCCGCCCGTCGTCTGGCGTACGGGCGTCCGCTCCACCGAACCCCACCTCCTCGCCGTCGGTCACCCCGGCAGCGGGACCACCACGCTCCTGCGCTCGATCGCCCTGCAGGCCCTCCAGCACGGTGACGTCCTCATCGTGGAGGGCAGCGGCACCGGCGACTACGCGTGCCTCGCCGGGCGCAGCGGAGTCCTCGCCGTCGAGTGCGGGCTCGCGGGCGCGCTGGCGAGCCTGGAATGGGCGGCCCACGAGACGGAACGGCGACTGATCGCCGCCAACCGCGCACGTCAGGCCGGCCGCCCCGCGCCGGACGACACCCGGCGTCCGCTGTGGATCCTGTTCGACCGGCCCAGCGTCCTCGGTCATCTGGCCGCGGCCGACGGGCGCAAGGACCCGCAGGCCCTGCTCCAAGTCCCCCTGCGGCACGGCCGCGCGGCCAACGTGACGGTGGTCGTGGCCGACCAGTTCGACAGCCTCGACGCCCTGACGGACTCCGTCTGTCAGCACACACGCGCGCGCGTGGTGCTCGGTCCGGCCACGTACGACCAGATCGAGGACGTCCTCGGCGTCGCGCCCCACACGACGCCCACACCCGACGTCCCCGCGGGGCGTGGCTACGCGCGCCTCGGCGCGAGCGCCGTCCACCGCCTCCAGGTCCCGGCCACCCCCGACCCGTACGACGACGCGACGAGCGACGCGGACCGGCAGGCCGTGCTCGCGCTGCTGCCGCTGCGGACGACTCCGGCCGACGACAGCCCGGAGGTCCGGGCGAGCGACGGGCCCGAGCCGGTCGAAGCGGCCGAGCCCGCCGAGCCGGTCGAGGTCGAAGCGGTGGGGACGGTACGCGCGGTGGCCGCCGAAGGGTGACGACCGGGGCCGCGTGCCCCGGGCGAACTGTGGCCCCGTGCCGAACGAGAGGTCCTAGGCGATGAGCGTCCGTGGCGGTTCCGCCCCGGACGCTCCGCCTTCCCGGACGAGGCGGGCCGCCGCGGCGAGCCGTACCGCCGCCTCGTCGGCGACCGCCCCGGCCACCGTGAACGGCAGCCGCACGTACCCCTCGAAGGCGCCGTCCACCCCGAAGCGGGGACCCGAAGGGACCCGTACGCCGACGCGTTCGCCGACCTCCGCGAGACGGGACCCGGAGAGCCCTCCGGCGCGCACCCACAGCGTCAGTCCGCCGACCGGCACGTCGAACTCCCAGTCGGGCAGCTCCCGGCGCAGCGCGGCGATCAGAGCGGCGCTGTTCTCCCGGGCCTGGCTGCGCCGCAGCTCCACCGCCTCCTCCCAACCACCCGTGCTGAGCAGCCAGTTCACGGCCAGCTGCTCCAGGACGGGGGTGCCGAGGTCGGCGTAGGCGCGCGCGGCGACCAGGCTGCGGATCACGTCGGGCGCGGCCCGTACCCAGCCGATGCGCATGCCCGCCCAGAAGGCCTTGCTCGCCGAGCCGACCGTGATGACGGTGGAGCCCGCGGGGTCGAAGGCGCAGACGCGGCGGGGCATCTCCAGGTCGCGGTCGAAGTGGAGTTCGGTCATGGTCTCGTCGACGACGAGGACGGTGCCGGCGGAGCGCGCCGCCTCGACGAGCTGCCGGCGCTGGTCCTCGTCGGCGAGCGCGCCGGTGGGGTTGTGGAAGTCGGCGACGACGTAGGCGAGCCGGGGCGCGGCGTCCCTCAGGACCTGCCGCCAGCGGTCGAGGTCCCATCCCGTGAGCCCCTCGGCCATGGCGACCGGAACGAGCCGGGCACCCGCCTCGCGCATCAGCTGGAGGATGTTGGCGTAACTGGGCGACTCGACGGCGATGCGCTCGCCGCGGCCCGCGAACAGATGGCAGATCGCGTCGATCGCGCCCATGGCGCCGGTGGTCACCATGATCTGCTCGGGCATGGTCGGGATGCCCTGGGCGGTGTACCGCTCGGCGAGCATCTCGCGCAGGGCGGGCAGGCCGGCCGGGTAGTCGCCGTGGGTGTGCGCGTAGGGCGGGAGTTCGCCGAGGGCGCCCTGGACGGCGCGGGTCAGCCAGGGTTCGGGGGCGGGCAGGGCCGCGGTGCCGAGGTCGATCATCGAGCCGAGGGCCTCGGGCGGCAGGGGCTCGAGACCGCGCGCGGGCAGCGGGTTGCCGGCCGGGACGGCGGTCCAGCTGCCCGCCCCTCTGCGTGATTCGAGGAACCCCTCGCCGCGCAGCGCCTCGTAGGCGGCGGCGACGGTCGTCCGGCTGACCTTCAGGGAGACGGCGAGCTCGCGTTCGGCGGGCAGGCGCGCCGCGACGGGCACGCGCCCTTCGAGGACGAGGAGGCGGATGCCGTCGGCGAGGGCGCGGTAGGCGGGCGGGCGGCGGCTGCCGGGGC
This sequence comes from Streptomyces antnestii, assembly GCF_004005495.1. Classification (GTDB taxonomy): domain Bacteria; phylum Actinomycetota; class Actinomycetes; order Streptomycetales; family Streptomycetaceae; genus Streptomyces; species Streptomyces antnestii. Next base: position 444,778 of record NZ_RZYA01000005.1, on the reverse strand, counting down.
CCCCGGGCCGCGTCTCCTGCTGGGAGGTGAGCAGCCGCGCGAGCTGAGCCGCGCCGACCGCCGAAGTCCACTGAGCCATGTCAGTCCAGTCCACCTTCCCCGAATTGGCCATGGTTGGCCTGCGTTCCCCTGCCACAGAGTGTCACGGGTCAGTCCACCACCACCACAGGGGGCACCACTTGTCCGCGTCGTCCACGCCACCCGGCGCCGGTCTCACCCGCCGGCTTCTCCAGCTCTACGTCGGTCTTGCGCTGTACGGCGTGAGTTCCGGCCTCCTCGTCGAGGCGGGGCTCGGTCTGGAGCCGTGGGGCGTGCTGCATCAGGGGCTCGCCGAACGGACGGGGATCTCCATCGGCGTCGTGTCGATCATCGTCGGCGCCGTGGTGCTGCTCCTGTGGATCCCGATCCGGCAGCGCCCCGGCCTCGGCACCGTCTCGAACGTCTTCGTGGTCGGCCTCGCGATGGACGGCACGCTGGCCCTGGTGCCCGACGTGCACGCCCTCGCGGTCCGGATCCCGCTGATGGTGGTGGCGATCGTCCTGAACGGCGTCGCGACGGGCCTCTACATCTCCGCGTCCTTCGGGCCCGGCCCGCGCGACGGTCTGATGACGGGGCTGCACCGGCTGACCGGCCGCTCGATCCGGCTGGTGCGGACGACGCTCGAGATCGCCGTGGTCGCGACCGGCTTCGCGCTCGGCGGCACCATCGGCGTCGGCACCGTTCTGTACGCCGTGGCGATCGGCCCGCTGGCCCAGCTGTTCCTGAAGGTGTTCGCCGTCCCGGCGAAGCCCGCCGCACCCGCCCCGGTTCCCGACGGGTTTACCACCGCGTCACCCGAAGGGACGATACTGCCGCAGTGACCACGCGCGTACGCCATCCGTATCTCGACCATCCCACCCCGCTCGCCTTCGCCCATCGCGGCGGGACCGCGGACGGCCTGGAGAACACGATGGCCGCGTTCCGGCGCTCCGTGGACCTCGGCTACCGCTATATCGAGACCGACGTGCACGCCACGGCCGACGGCACCCTCGTGGCGTTCCACGACACGACGCTCGACCGGGTCACCGACGCGGCGGGCCGGATAGCGGACCTCCTGTGGAGCGACGTGCGCCACGCGCGCGTGGCGGGCCGCGAACCGCTCCCGCTCTTCGAGGAGCTCCTGGAGACCTTCCCCGACGTGCGCTGGAACGTGGACGTCAAGGCCGAGTCCGCGCTGCTCCCGCTGCTCGACCTCATCGGCCGCACGGACGCGTGGGACCGGATCTGCGTCGGCTCGTTCTCGGAGGCCAGGGTGGCCAGGGCCCAGTCCCTCGCCGGCCCCCGCCTCGCCACGTCGTACGGCACGCGTGGCGTGCTCGGTCTGCGGCTGCGCTCCCTGGGCCTTCCGGCGGCGCTGCGTCCCTCCGCGGTGTGCGCCCAGGTACCCGTCGCGCAGTCCGGCATCCCTGTCGTCGACCGCCGCTTCGTCCGCGCCGCCCACGCGCGCGGGCTCCAGGTCCACGTCTGGACGGTCAACGACCGTGAACAGATGGGCGAACTCCTCGACCTAGGGGTCGATGGCATCATGACCGATCACATCGAGACGCTGCGTGACGTGCTCAAGGACCGGGGATCCTGGACCTGAGGGTGCGGGGGCGCCGCGTCCGGCCACGGGGATCACGGGGACATCGAGGGGGCGCGGGTGGGCATCGACACCGTGCGGGCGGACACGGCGGCCGACGAGGCGGCGCGGCGGCGGGAGCAGCGCGGCTGGTACTTCTACGACTGGGCGTGCTCCGTCTACTCGACGAGCGTCCTCACCGTGTTCCTGGGGCCCTATCTGACGGCGGTCGCCAAGTCGGCGGCCGACGCGGACGGCTTCGTGCATCCGCTGGGGATACCGGTCAGGGCGGGCGCGTTCTTCGCGTACACCGTCTCCCTGTCGGTGATCGTCTCGATCCTGGTGATGCCGCTCGCCGGGGCGGCGGCGGACCGGTCGGGGCGCAAGAAGCCGCTGCTCGCCGTCGCCGCGTATCTGGGGGCGGCGGCGACCGCCGGGATGTTCTTCCTCGACGGCGACCGCTATCTCCTCGGCGGCGCCCTGCTCGTCGTCGCCAACGCCTCGCTCGCCGTGTCGATGGTGCTCTACAACTCCTACCTGCCGCAGATCGCCACCCCGGAGGAGCGCGACGCCGTCTCCTCGCGCGGCTGGGCCTTCGGCTACGCGTCCGGGGCGCTCGTCCTCGTGGCGAACCTCGTCCTGTACTCCGGCCACGACTCGTTCGGGGTGTCCGAGTCGACGGCGGTGCGGATCTGTCTGGCGTCCGCGGGCGTGTGGTGGGGCGCGTTCACCCTCGTACCGCTGCGGCGGCTGCGGGACCGGCGTACGGCGCCCGCCCCCGGCGAGGTGGCGGCCGTGCCCGGCTGGCGCCAGCTGGCCGTGACGCTGCGCGACATGCGCCGCCGCCCGCTGACGCTCTCCTTCCTGCTCGCCTATCTGGTCTACAACGACGGCATCCAGACGGTGATCTCCCAGGCCTCTGTGTACGGCTCCGAGGAGCTGGGCCTCGGCCAGTCGACGCTGATCGTCGCGGTGCTCCTCGTCCAGGTCCTGGCCGTGGCGGGGGCGCTCGCGATGGGCCGCCTCGCCCGTACGTACGGCGCCAGGAACACGATTCTGGGCTCGCTGATCGCGTGGACCGTGACGATCGGGGCCGGTTACTTCCTGCCGTCGGGGGCGCCGGTGTGGTTCTTCGTGCTGGCGGCAGGGATCGGGCTCGTCCTCGGCGGCACGCAGGCGCTCTCGCGCTCCCTCTTCTCCCATCTCGTACCGGCCGGCAAGGAGGCCGAGTACTACTCCGCGTACGAGATGAGCGACCGGGGGATGAGCTGGCTCGGCCCGCTCGTTTTCGGCCTGGCGTACCAGCTGACCGGCAGTTATCGGGCGGCCATCGTGTCCCTGGTGGTGTTCTTCGCGGTCGGCTTCGTCCTGCTCGCCCGGGTTCCGGTGAGGCAGGCGGTGCGCGACGCGGGCAATCCCGTACCGGCCCGGATTTAGCACCTGGGGCCAAAGGCCGGTAGTGTACGCGTTTGGCCTGCCAGGCGTACCGTTACTGCACGTCAATAACGCGAAACCCTGGGTGACATCTGCTGGCAGATGTGACAAACCGGGCGCCGGTGGGTACAACAAGGGGCGGCTACGACGGCGACGCATGACCCGACACGGGAATCTTTACCGCCGACCGGACGTTGACCGGATGACGACGACAGCGACACCTGTCCTGTGGGCGACAAGCCCGGGAGGCACGATTCATGAGTGAGCGAGCTCTTCGCGGCACGCGCCTCGTGGTGACAAGCTACGAGACGGACCGCGGCATCGACCTGGCCCCGCGCCAGGCCGTGGAGTACGCATGCGAGAAGGGACATCGCTTTGAGATGCCCTTCTCGGTGGAGGCGGAGATTCCGCCGGAGTGGGAGTGCAAGGTCTGCGGGGCCCAGGCGCTTCTCGTGGACGGCGACGGCCCTGAGGAGAAGAAGGCCAAGCCGGCGCGCACACATTGGGACATGCTGATGGAGCGGCGTACCCGCGAGGAGCTCGAAGAGGTCCTCGAGGAGCGGCTGGCCGTTCTCCGTTCGGGCGCCATGAACATCGCGGTGCATCCGCGCGACAGCCGCAAGTCCGCCTGATCCCCCGGGAGCAGCGGGACCGCGACTGACAGAAGCCGTGGGCCGGACACACGTCACGTGTGTCCGGCCCACGGCTTTTCGCATGTACGTCCAGCACGCCCGGAAACCCTCGGCCCCCGGAAACGCTCGGCTCCCGGAAACGCTCAGTGGGCTTCTGAGGGCCGCGCGGACTCAGGGAGTGATCGGCGGGCGCGGGCCCGCGTCCGGGCGCTGTGACGACCGCTCACCGTTCTTGATCACCTCGCCCTGGATGACCGTGCCGTCGGGCCGGTGCATGCGCGCCTGCTGGAAGGCGTCACCGAAGGTGCCGGGGGCGGCCGACTGCATCTTCCGCTCGATGGTGCGCTCCGTGTAGCGGCCGACCGCCTTGCGGACGGGCGGCACGAGCAGAACGAGACCCAGGACGTCGGAGACCAGGCCGGGGATCATCAGGAGCAGGCCCGCCAGCATCAGCAGACCGTTGCCGCCGGGGCGCTGCCCGTCGGCCGGGACCGCGCCGTTCTGCTGCTGTTGCTGTTGCCGTTGCAGCGTCTCGCTCAGGTTCTTGAAGGCCCGGCGCCCGGCGCGCTTGATCACGACGGCGCCGCACACGAGCCCGGCGACCAGGAGCAGGAAGACGGTGAGGCCGCCGGCCGCGCCCGCCACCATGGTCAGCAGCCAGATCTCCAGGACCAGCCACGCGGCGACGCCGAGCGGCAGGAACCGGCGCACCCGGGAACGCGGGGCCGTGACGGGACGCGAAGGGGGCGGTGTGCCTGTGGTCATGCCCCCAGTGTGCCTGGGCGCCCGCGCGAGTGGCGTAAGAGGGGGATCAAGATCGACGCGGGGGCGGGTTCAGCGCCGCTTGCGGCCGATCACACGCCCCACGCGCTCCCCGACGCCCCACGCGGTGACCCGCCACAGCGCCTCGACGACGATGTCACGGCTCATCTTGGAGTCACCGAGTTCGCGCTCGACGAAGGTGATGGGCACCTCGACGACGTGACAGCCGGCCTTGACCGCGCGGCGCGCGAGGTCGACCTGGAAGCAGTAGCCCTGCGACGACACGTCGGCGAGCCCGAGGCCTTCGAGGGTCTCGCGGCGGAAGGCGCGGAAGCCGCCGGTGACGTCCCGGATCGGCACGTCGAGCAGGAGGCGTGAGTACGTGCTGCCGCCGCGGGAGAGGAACTCGCGCGACCTGGGCCAGTTGACGACCCGTCCGCCCGGCACCCAGCGCGAGCCGAGCACCAGGTCGGCGCCCTTCAGCGCGGTCAGCAGCCGGGGCAGTTCCTCGGGCTGGTGGGAACCGTCGGCGTCCATCTCCACGAGGACGCCGTAGCCATGTTCGAGGCCCCAGCGGAACCCGGCGAGATAGGCCGCGCCGAGACCCTCCTTGCCCTGCCGGTGCAGGACCCGTACCTGGTCGTCGGCGGCGGCGAGCTCGTCGGCGAGCTTTCCGGTGCCGTCGGGGCTGTTGTCGTCGGCGACGAGGACGTGCGCCTCGGGCACGGACGCGCGCACCCGGGCGACGATCGACTTGATGTTCTCCGCCTCGTTGTAGGTCGGGATGATCACCAGCGCCGTGCCGAGAGGGCCGAACTGCCGCCCACCGCCGTCTTTCACAGCTTCCCCTTAAGACTCCAGTACGAGGGGACCACCATAGCCATGCCGCTTCTCGGCGAGGGTGAGGCGCCCTGCGCGGGAGTGCGGGATCGGGGCCCGGCGCCCTTCGGGCCGACCTGGGACCCGCTGGCTGCGGGTCTACCGAAAGCCGTTGTCTACTGAGCGTCCGGGCCCCACCCGGGTCGCACCTTCCCCCGTGCTCCCGAGGAGCAGGGAGGGACCCCCGTCCGGCCGGAACGTTCCAGCGCCCCATGGCGCGGGTGCTGGGCCTGGCTCCCAGTGGTGGTGCGCCGGTGCGGCACACCACCCCATGACCCAGCGGCGTTCATCGTCTGCGCGGAGGTTCCCCGGTCGGACGTCCTGTGGTGGACCCGCCGAACCTACCCGCCGACCGCGCCCAGCTGTCAACACCCTCTCCACCTGCGGAGATTGGGGAAACTGCCTGGTCAGCGAGGAGGATCCGCAGGTCGCACGAGCCCGCGCGCGGCCGCGACCGGCGGTAGCGGGCCGGCTACATCACTCGTCCGGCCCTACGTACACCGTCCGCCCGGCGACCACCGTGCGCAGGCAGAGCGGGAGTTGGGCGCCGGGCGTGAGGTCGGGCAGGCCGGGCGTCCCGGAGCGCGGGTCGGTCGACCAGCGCGCCACCCGGTCGTCCGGGGCCTGGACGACGAGTTCCTCGGTGCGCCACACGGCATAGTCAGCCGGAGCGCCCGGGACCAGGATGCCCGCGTCGTCCCGGCCGACGGCGCGCCAGCCCCCGCGGGTGTGCGCGGTGAACGCGGCCCGCACCGACACCCGGTGCTCGGGCGTGCGGTGGAAGGCGGCGGCGCGGACCGTGCCCCACGGGTCGAGCGGGGTGACGGGGGCGTCGGAGCCGAAGGCCAGCGGGACGCCCGCGCGCAGGAGGGCGGCGAACGGGTTGAGGGCGCGGGCCCGTTCGGCGCCGAGGCGGTCCGCGTACATGCCGTCCTCGCCTCCCCACAGCGCGTCGAACGCGGGCTGCACGGAAGCGGTGAGGCCGAACTCGGCGAAGGAGGCGATGGTTTCGGGCGACAGCATCTCGGCGTGCTCGACGCGGTGCCGGGCGGCCCGGACGCGGGCGAGGCCGACCTTGTCGACGGCGGCGCGGACACCGTCCACCACGGCGGTCACGGCGGCGTCCCCGATGGCGTGGAAGCCCGCCTGGAGCCCCGCCTCGGTGCAGGCGACGACGTGGGCGGCGACGGCGTGGGCGTCCAGGTAGGAGGTGCCGGTGTGCCCGGCGTCGGCGTACGGCTCGAGCAGGCAGGCCGTGTGGGAGCCGAGGGCGCCGTCCACGAAGAGGTCGCCTCCGGCTCCGGCGGCGCCGAGCGCGCGGGCGCGTTCGACGTCCCGGTCGGCCCAGTAGCCGACGACCCGGGGCCCGGCCTCGTCGGCGGCGAGGCGCAGCAGGCCGGTGAAGTCGTCCTCGGAGGAGATGTCGGGGCCGCCGCACTCGTGCACGGAGCCGATCCCGAGGGAGGCCGCGTGCCGCAGGGCCGCGCGCTGGGCCTCGGCGCGCTGGTGCGGGGTGACGGCGGCGTGGGCGGCGGCGCGGACGGCGTGGTGGGCGTCGCGGGTCAGCGGTCCGTCGGGGGCGAATCCGGGGCGGTCGGCGATGCCGGGTACGAGGTCGAGGAGCGCCGTGGTGACGGCGGCCGAGTGGACGTCGATACGGGAGAGGTAGAGGGGGCGTCCGGCCGCGGCCTCGTCGAGTTCGGCGCGGGTGAGGGGCAGTCCGTCCGGCCATCGGGCGGCGTCCCAGCCGTGGCCGAGGAGGATCCGGTCCGTGGGGCGGGCGGCGGCGTGGGCGCGGACGAGGGCGAGCGCCTCGCCCCGGGTGCGGGCCGCCGAGAGATCGAGGCCGGTGAGGGCGAGCCCGGTCGACGTGGTGTGGACGTGGGCGTCGGTGAACGCGGGAGTGACGAGGGCGCCCTCGAGGTCGACGACCTCGTCGACCCCGTCGGCGAACGCGTCGGCCGCGCCTTCGGAGCCGACCCAGGCGACGTGCCCCCGCTCGACGACCATGGCCGTGGCGAAGGGGTCGGCGGGGCTGTGGACGTCGCCGCCGCGGAGCAGGGTGGTGCGGGCCGCGGACGGGGCGGGCGAGGTGGGGGTCGTACTCATGGGGACAGTTTCCCGCCTTCGTGCCCCCGGGACGCACCCGGGGGCCCGGCCCGGTCAGACGCGGGGCGGCCGTGCCTCGTACGGGGTGGAGAGGACCACGGTCGTGCGGGTGGAGACGCCGGCGAGGGAGCGCACCCGGGCGAGCAGGTTCTCCAGCTCGTGCGGGGTCTCCACGCGGACCTTGAGGATGTAGTTCTCGTCGCCGGCGACGCTGTGGCAGGCCTCGATCTCGGGGACGCCCGCGAGGCGTTCCGCGATGTCGTCGGGGGCGCTCGGGTCGAACGGTTTCACCGAGATGAAGGCGGTGAGCGACAGGCCGACCGCCTCGGGGTCGACGACCGCGGCGTAGCCGCGGATGACGCCGCGCTGTTCGAGGCGGCGCACGCGCTGGTGCACCGCTGACGTGGACAGGCCCGTGGCCTTGCCCAGGTCGGTGTAGCTCATCCGCCCGTCCTTGACGAGCAGCTGCACGATCTGTCGGTCGAGCTCCTCCATGGCGCAGAACCTACAGTGCGCTTGATCCCTACGGATACCCGGAAGGGCCGTGAAGAGCGATGACGCCTACCGCCCGGCGAACATCGGCAATCGATATGTGACGAAGACCACACCTGTCGAACCGTGTCCTCGCGCGTGCCACGATTACCCCCACGACGGGACGGGAAGTGCTTGCTGTGGTCGAGGCCGCAGCGCCTTGTCGGCCCACCCGAGGGGGAGAATCCCATGCAGAATGTGAAGCGTCCCGGTCGTCCTGCCCGCAGCCGGCAGCAGCCGGTGGTCGAGCCCGAGCCGGAGGGCGTCGAACCGGCACACTCCGATGACGAGGGCGCCGACGCCTTCGACGCGTACGACACCTTCGAGATGTACCGGGTGTTCTGCCCGGACTGCGCGCAGCCGATCGCGCTGCTCGCGGACGAGGACGTACTGCCGGAGCACGCACTGTGCGCCTCGCCGTGGAACCCGTTCGGTCTCACGGTCTGCTCCGGCACGGGACGCGCGGCGGCCGACGCCCGGTCCGTGGACGATTCGACGGACGCTCAGGAGCAGGACACCGCCCTCCTGTTGACGCTCCCTCAGGGGCTCGACTGGCGGATGCAGCCCTTCTCGCACGTGGGCGGCCCCGGCTCCCGTCCGCTGCGCGTGCCCGAGCAGGTGCGCCGCACGGCCGCCTGACGCCGCGTCAATTCCAGTAACTGCCCTGCACCATGGCCCGCAGACTGGCGTGGTGCAGGATCAGTGTGTCCGGGTCCTCGGGCACGGCCACCTCCCCGAAGTACGCCTGCCGGTAGGCGACGCGCAGCATCACGACGGCGTGGCGCAGGGCGGCGTACAGGGTGTGGAACTCCATGTCGCGCGGTGTGTGGCCGGTGAGTTCGGCGTAGCGGCGCTCGATGTGCTCGCGGCGCAGGAAGTCCGGCAGGCCGGGCTGGCCGAAGCTCTCGGTCAGGTCCTGGAAGAAGCGGTGCAGGTACACGGTCCAGCCGAGGTCGACCTCGCGCGGGGCGAGGGCCGCCATCTCCCAGTCGAGGACGGCGGCCGGTTCGAAGCCGTCGTAGATGATGTTCCCGATACGGGCGTCGCCCCAGTTGAGGACGGGTTCGCCCTCGTCCGCGGGCCAGAGTTCGGCGAGCCGGTCGAAGGCGCTCTCGATGAGCGGTGAGGGCGGCAGACCGTCCACCACCCAGGCGTAGTAGGCGCGTTGGGCCTCCACGTGGCGGCGCAGGGCGCTGCCCTGGCCCGGCGTGGCCAGGAACGGGGCCTCGGCGGCCGGCACCCCGTCGTGCAGCCGCGCGATGAGGCGCACGGTGGCGTCCTCCAGGCGTGCGCGTTCCGCATCGGTCGCGGCGTGCAGCCAGTTGCCCTCGTACGTGTAAGGCATGACGTCCGGCGGTACGCGGCCCTCGACGCGCTCCATCACGAAGAACGGCGCGCCCAGCGGCCCCGGATCCTCCTCCAGCCACAGCACCCGGGGCACCGGAAGCCCGGTCCGCTCGGCGGCGAGCCGCATCGTGCGGTACTGCCGCGTCATGTCGTAGACGGGGAAGATCGTGTAGGCGGACGGGTCGGCAGCGAGCCTCAACGCGCAGGCCCTGACCGGGGGTTCGGGGTGTTCGATGTCGAAGAGCAGGGTCTCGCTGGACATGCCGTTGGAGGCGGGGACGGTCACGTTCACCGCCTTGGCGCCCGGCAGGCGGACGGCCAGCCACGCGGTGAGCCTGCGGGCCACCTCCTCGGGATCGCGGGTGCTGGTGCGCGGTCGGGGTGCTGTCGCCATCGCAGGCTCCTTTCAGGGCTCCGGGGGAATTCAGGGCGCCACGGAGTCGTAACCCGTGAAGCCGCTCGGGTCGTGCCGGCCGAAGCTGCCGTGCTCGAAGATGCCGTGGCCGACCTGGCCGTCGAGGGTGAAGCGGGCCGCGTGGTCGATGACTCCGTAGGCGGCCAGGGGGTGGGCGGCGGGGTCGGAGAGGTCGTAGCTGCGGCGGTCGCTCCAGTCGCGGCCGCGCCAGGTGCCGTGCTGCCAGTCGTCCGCGGGCGGATAGCCGGCGCCGACGGCGAGGGGTGAGGAGGCGAGGATCTCGACGCCGAGTTCGAGGGGCTTGCGGGAGAGCGGGTCGGTGAGGTGGATGACGGCGCTCTCGGGGTGGCGGGTGCCGGGCCGGTAGGCGATGTCGGCCTGGGGCCAGCCGAGTTGGAGGTCGGGGCGGCCGTCCCGGACGAGGGTGGCGTCGTTGAGGGTGCGGTAGCCGTCGGCGTCCTCCTGGAGGATCACCATGAGGAAGCGGTCGTCGAAGCGGACCGGTGACCAGATCCAGTGGAAGCCCTCGGTCCGGTGCTCCTCGGCGAGCCGGCCGCCCTCCTCGCCGGGGACCGGCCGCACGCCCCAGCTGCGGTCGCGGGTGCCGGTCCAGCCGTCGACGGAGATCTCGCGTCCGCCGATCCAGAGCCGGCCGTCGCAGCGCCCGGCCTGCACGAAACGCCGGCCCTCCAGCGTGAGCCGGCCACCGCGGCGCTGGGTGTGGTGGGGCTCCCAGAGCGCGGGGAAGTCGGCCGACCAGTTGATCTCGTACGAGAGTCCGTCGGCGTCGTCCGGGTCGGCCCGACAGGTGAGGATGAAGTCCTTGAGGGGGCGTTCGACATGGATCCTGAGCGGTCCGACGGCGAGTTCCATGCGGGTGTCGTCGCTCAGGGCGTCGGAGGCGCGGACCGCGTGGAGGGTGTCGCCGACGCGCAGGGTCGCGTACGCGTCGATGACGCCCAGGTTCGGGTACACACCGAGGCCGAGGATGAGCAGGAACTCGCCGGTGGGGTCGACGAGGTGGAAGATGCACCGGTCGTAGGCGTTACGGTCGCTGGTCGCGACGTGCTTCATGGACAGAGGGACCTGGTGGACCGGGTATTCGTCGAGTGCGACGGGGCGTTCGTCGGCCACGCGTTTCCTCCCTGGGCGTACGGCGGTTGACGTCGCCCGGAGGGGTGCGGCCCCCGGCGGCGAAGGAATTGACGGTACGTCAGATCCAATGCCGGGGGCCAGATGCGTGCGCGGAACCGGATGCGGCGATGGCTAGAACTCACGCCCGGATGCCAGGAAGGGTGACCGGCTCGGCGCGGACGCGTTGGCCCGGGCATGACCCTCACGCAGGCCGGCACCGGCCGTCGCCGCCGCATCCTGGTACCCGTCGCCGCAGAATCGGTTCCCCCGCCGCCGCCCCCGGAGCGCCCCGCACATCTCCAGGACCCGCCGATCTACCGCGCCCTGATCGGCCACTGGGCCGACAGAGGCAAGGCGGTGCCGGGGCGCCCCGACCCGGAGTGGGCCCGGCTCGTGGCGCCCCCGGGCTCGGGCGGCCGGTTCAGCGGCTTTCCGGACCGGCGAGGTGCCGGGCGATGACCATGCGCTGGATCTGATTGGTGCCCTCCACGATCTGGAGCACCTTGGCCTCCCGCATGAAGCGCTCGACCGGGAAGTCGGCCGTGTACCCGTACCCGCCGAGCACCTGGACGGCGTCCGTGGTGACCTTCATCGCGGCGTCCGTGCACATCAGCTTGGCCATGGCGGCCTGCTTGGAGAAGGGCCGGCCCGCGTCGCGCAGGCGCGCCGCCGTCAGATAGAGCGCGCGGCCGGCCTCGACCTGTGTGGCCATGTCGGCGAGCATGAAGCGCAGCCCCTGGAAGTCGGCGATGGGCCGCCCGAACTGCTCGCGCCCGCGCGCGTACGCGACGGCCTCGTCGAGGGCGGCCTGGGCCACGCCGATCGCGCAGGCGGCGATGCCGAGGCGCCCCGAGTCGAGGGCGGACAGGGCGATCGCGAAGCCCTGCCCCTCGTCGCCGATGCGGTGCGCGTCGCTCACGCGCACGCCGTCGAAGTGGACCTGGGCGGTGGGTGAACCCTTCATGCCCATCTTCTTCTCGGGCGTCGCCGCGCTCAGCCCCTCGGCGTCGCCCGGGACCAGGAACGCGGTGATGCCACGCGCTCCCTCGCCGCCGCTGCGCGCCAGGACGGTGTAGAAGTCGGCGACGCCGCCGTGCGTGATCCAGGCCTTCGTGCCGGTGATCGCCCAGTCCCCGCCGGCGTCCCGGACGGCCTTGGTCCGCAGGGACGCGGCGTCCGACCCGGAGGAGGGCTCCGACAGGCAGTACGCGCCGAGCAGGCCGCCGCCGAGCATGGCGGGCAGATGCTCGGCCCGCTGCTCCTTGGTGCCGAAGTTGGCCAGCGCGTGGCAGGCCAGCGAGTGGACGCTGACGCCGAGGCCGACGGTGAGCCGCGCGGCGGCGAGCTCCTCCAGGACCTGGAGGTAGACCTCGTACGGCTGGTCGCCGCCGCCGAAGTCGGAGTCGTAGGGCAGACCGAGCAGGCCCGACTCGGAGAGCAGCGAGAACGTCTCGCGCGGGAAGCGTCCGGCGTCCTCCTCCTCGGCCGCGCTCGGAGCGATCTCGCGCTGCACGAGCTCACGTACGAGCGAGAACAGGTCCCGGGCCTCGTCCGTGGGCAGTTGACGGTCCACCGGCTGCGGGGCGCGGTCGGGCATATCGACGCTCTCCTCCCTGTCGGGCGCTGGGGCGGGTCGCGCGCGGGGTGGTGCGGCGTCGCCGGATATCGAGCCGCCACCGAGGACGCACTCCGGGTCTCGGAGGGCGCTGACCAGCGGCTGCGGCCCGTTGAGTATGCCCGTTCGACGGCGACCAGTCACCAGTTAACGACCGCTCACTTCAAAGATACCGAAAAGACGCCCACCGGGCGGCCGGGAGCCGTCGGACGCCCCTCGACGCGAAGCGCATCGGTCCGCACCATTGCCCCCACTGGTCTAGTCCTTCCAGCGTCCCGACTCAGACCTGTGGCCCCTCCCGGACGTACCGGGAGGGGCCACGGGTCCGGCAGGTTTCTCAGCGGACGCCGACCGCCTCCAGCGCGCGGCGCTGCTTCGGGGTCGGGTGGGCCGGGAAGTACAGGTAGCAGACACCGCCGGTACCGGAGACGACCTTGCCGGTGGCGTTGTACCGCTTGGTGCGGAGCCAGATGGTCTCCCACTCGGACCGCTTGTAGACGCGGCGCACGGCCGGGTCGCTCGGCGACGCCGGGTCATTGGCGATCACGTCGCCGTCCGCGGTGAAGCCGATCACCGTCATGAGGTGTCCGGAGGTTCCGTATCCGGCGCCCGTCAGCTCCTGCTTCAGGAACGACTGCGACGTTATGGCCGGGATTCCGGCAGCGATCAGCGTCTCCAGGTCGGTGAGCGAGCCGAGCCGCGTCACGACTCCCTGGAGATCCTTGTACGTCGCCGCGTACGCGGCGTTGAAGGGCCAGTTGCCGCAGCCCTCGTACTGGTAGTCGTACGTGAAGCGGGCCGCGTGGCAGACCTGTGGGTCGGCGTAGGCCGGGTTCACCCAGGACAGGTCGTCCGCGGAGGGTTCGCGGCCCCAGTACTCGATGATCATCTGCGAGGAGGTGGGACTGCACCAGGCCTCGCCGCCGTTGTCGTACTCCGGGTACTGGCCCGCGTGGATGTTCTGCGAGTAGCGCGGGACGGTCAGTTCCCGGGCGAGCCCGGGAGTGGAGGCCGGTACGGAGAAGCGGTCCGGGATGTCGGAGCCCATCGCGCCGAGCCGCCACACGAGGGGCGACGCCTCGGAGCCCGGGGCGCGGTACAGGGTCAGCCGCAGCCGGTAGGAGACGAGGCGCAGGCCGGAGGCCGCGTCGTCGATGGAGAACGTGTCCGTCCAGATGCTCGACCTGCCGTCCGACTGGCCGTCGACGGAGGTCCGCCGGATGTCCTGGTCGCCGGCGGCCCAGCGGCCCATCACGTACCAGGGCGTCGCCGCGCCGTCGGAGTAGGTGCCCTGGAGCTCAATCTGGATCCAGGTGCCGGCCGGGGTGCGGGCGTTCCAAGAGGCGATGACCTCGGTGGCGGGCACCGACAGGGGGTGGGCCGGCGACGTCCAGCGGCCGTACTCCCAGGTGGCGGTCTTCCCCGTGTGCGGATCCTTGTAGTCGGTCCGGCCCTCGGGGGTCGCGAGCGTGAGTCCGGGGCGGGCCCCGGCGACGGCGCGGGTGCCGGCCGCGGTCCCGGAGCGCCAGTCGGTGTACGTGGTCCAGGCGTGGTTGTCCACGAGGCGGGGGGCCGCCTCGGCGGAGGCCGGGGTGCCGGTGGCGGGTGGTGCGGCGGTGGCTGCTGCGGGGACGTTCCCGGTGGCCGCGGCGGCGGGGCCCGCCGTCGTGGCGAGCGCCGCGACGCCCGCGGAAGCCGCGGCGGCGCCGAGCAGGGTTCTACGGGACAGAGGTTCGGGTCGGGTCATGGACGGGGCTCCCCCAGTCGACGAGATATCCGTAATGGGGCGGGTGCGGTGCACGACAGTGGGCCAACTATGGCCGGTACCCGCTGACTTCCACCAGCGTTTCCGGGCCTGTCGTGGCTACCAATATTGGCCTGTACCACTGGCATGACCTGCGGCGGCGCGCGCGAAACCGGTCGGGGGCCTCCCGTACCCTTGCGGGCGATGACCTTCCAGCACCTGCCGCTCCCCCAGCTCGCCGAGACCCTGCGCGCGCTGCCGCCCTCGTGCGGCCCGGTCCGGCTCGTCGGCGTCGACGGGCACGCGGGCTCCGGCAAGTCGACCTTCGCCGCCCGGCTCGCCGAGGCGCTGGGCCACGCGCCCGTGCTGCACCTCGACGATCTCGCCAGCCACGACGCCCTCTTCGACTGGACGGCGCGGCTGCGCGAGCAGGTCATCGATCCGTTCACCCGGGGCGAGAGCGCCCGCTACGCGCCGTACGACTGGAACGTCCGCCGGTTCGGCGCCCCGCGTGCCCTGGAGCCCGCACCCGTCGTCCTGATGGAGGGCGTGGGCGCGGGCCGGCGCGCCCTGCGGCCGTTCCTGGCGCGACTGTTGTGGATGGACACACCCCGGGAGGTGTCCTGGGAACGGGGACGCCGGCGGGACGGACCGGCACAGAGCGACTTCTGGGACGGCTGGGTCCGCGCGGAGCACGAACACTTCGCCCACGACCCTTCGAGGCCCTTCGCCGACACATTGGTGCGCGTGTGTCAGGAGGGATACGAGGTACGTCAGATGCCTCCCGGGACCGCCCGCCGGGCCCGTTCCGTCACGCACCGTGAGGGCCCGTCGGCAGCGCGCTGACCCCTTCCGGAGCACCCTCCGCCAGATCCCGGGAGTGCCTCAACTCGGCTTGACCGAGGGGCCGTACAGGACTTACGTTCTGAATGTGCGGCCATACAGCGCCGCCGGCAGACGCGAAGCCCCCGGTTGTTCCCCCGTGATCGGGGGCTTCGTTCTGCCCTCCTGGCGTTTCCGGGGGTGCGGTGAGCCGCGATTCGTTCACCCTCGGTCACGATCCGGCCCCTCCTCCCCCGCGCCCTCCGCCCCGGATCCGGGCCTGCGGCGCCCTCGGCCGACGACACCTCCGCAGGTACGATGCCTTTCGGTGCGGCCTACGGACGGCTGGCTGTCCGCATCGTGACAACTCCCGTCCACAGCACATCGGTTCGGCGACGGAGCCGACGGGCACCGGCCCGGCGGCGCACCACGGGGGCACGGTTTGTGGGGGACGTGATGGACTTCGGCACACAGGGCTCGCCCGGCCCGGCCGACCTCGCCTGGGTACGTGGGGTGGACGCGTACACCATGGGCGCCTATCCGCAGGCCGAGGAGGAGTTCCGGGCCGCGGTCCGGATGGATCCCGGCATGGCCGACGGCTGGCTCGGGCTGCACGCATTACGCATCGACACGACGACCGCGCTGCTGCGCATGTTCCGGCACCGCGACCGGTTCGGCGAGCAGCGCACCCGCCACCGGCGCACCCTGAACTCCTGGTACTGGCTCGGCTGGTGGGTGCAGCCCGTCCTGGAACGGCCGCGCGACCTGCTGCTCGCGCACGCGTCGCACTGGCTCGACGGGCGTCATGTCCCGGACCTGGACCGGGCGTTGGCGACGCTGCCGCCCGTGGACGCCGACCCGCAGGTGCGGTTCCTGCACGCCTGCCGGTCCTACCTGGTCAAGGACTGGGATCAGCTGGTCCGGCACACGGACCCGCTGATCGACGACGGGCTCCTCGGCATCGAGGCCGGGCTCTTCGGCGGCATGGCCCGGGTCCGCCTGGAGATGTACGGGCAGGCCGAGCCGCTGCTGTCCGCCGCGCTGATGCGCTGCCGCAGTGAGCAGCCCCAGCGCAAGGAGCTGCGGTACTGGCTGGCCCGCGCGCACGAGGGCACCGGCCGGTCCGCCGCCGCGCTCCCCCTGTACCGGGCGGTGCACCGGGTGGACCCCGCCTTCATGGACACCTCGGCCCGCCTCGCGGCGATCGCCGAGGGCGACGGCTACGGCGACTTCGGCGACGTCACGGACCTGACGCCCCTCAGCCTGACCGGGCTCGGCCAGGACGTCCTCGACGGCTCCGAGTCGGTGGACCCGCTGTACGAGGGCGACGGCCGGGACCTGAAGGTGAGCGAGCCCGATCTGCCGCCGCCCGGCTCGGTCTCCGCCGACACGGACGCGGTCCGCGAGAAGGCGGCGGTGCCGAGGGCGGCGCAGATGCCGGCCGGACCCGCCGACCCCGGACTGCTGGAGGAGGCCCTTGCCGAGCTGGAGCGGATGGTCGGGCTCGAACCCGTCAAGCGCCAGGTGAAGGCGCTGTCGGCGCAGCTGAACATGGCGCGCCTGCGCACCGGGGAGGGCCTGCCCGTGCAGCCGCCCAAGCGGCACTTCGTCTTCTCGGGCCCGTCCGGCACCGGGAAGACCACGGTGGCCCGCATCCTGGGGCGCGTCTTCTACGCGCTCGGGCTGCTCGGCGGCGACCACCTCGTGGAGGCGCAGCGGGCCGACCTGGTCGGCGAGTACCTGGGCCAGACGGCCGTGAAGGCGAACGAGCTGATCGACTCGGCGATCGGCGGCGTCCTGTTCGTCGACGAGGCGTACGCCCTGTCGAACTCGGGTTACGGCAAGGGTGACGCGTACGGCGACGAGGCGCTGCAGGTCCTCCTCAAGCGCGCCGAGGACAACCGCGACCATCTCGTGGTGATCCTCGCGGGCTACCCGGAGGGCATGGACCGCCTCCTCGCCGCGAACCCCGGCCTGTCCTCGCGCTTCACGACCCGGGTCGACTTCCCCTCGTACCGGCCGCTCGAACTCACCGCGATCGGCGAGGTCCTGGCCGCCGAGAACGGTGACGTGTGGGACGAGGAGGCGCTCGACGAGCTGCGCTCCATCAGCGGGCACGTCGTCGACCAGGGCTGGATCGACGAACTCGGCAACGGCCGCTTCCTTCGCACGCTGTACGAGAAGTCGTGCGCGTACCGCGATCTGCGGCTCACGGGATACGCGAGCACGCCGACGCGGGACGACCTGGCGACGCTGCGGCTGCCCGACCTGATGCAGGCGTACGGCGAGGTCCTTTCCGGACGCGGACCTCAGGACCCGTCGGCGCTGTGACATGGCTAGGGGGTGTCTGACAATTCCCCGTGGAGCAAGGAGCGGCGTCCGGTGCGTGCGATCGCAAGGCGCCGGAGCGTCCTAGATGGGGCCCCCGCTCGAGCGAAGCCGAGAGTGGGGGAGGAGCTACTCGGACGTTTCGGCAACGCCACGAGCGTGCGTGCCGGACGCCGCGGGGAATTGTCAGACACCCCCTAGGGGGCGGGCCCCGTGCGGGACCCGCCCCTTCGGCCTCATGTCCGGATCAGCTCGCCAGTGCCCCTTCCGGTGCCTCGGCCCGCGGCTCCGCGAGCCGCGTCGCGGTCGCCGGAGCCTCCCGGTGCGCGGGGTCCCGGACCTCGCCCACCAGCATCTCCAGTACGTCCTCCAGGGCGACGAGGCCGAGGACACGGCCCGTGGCGTCGGCGACCTGCGCGAGGTGCGTCGCGGCGCGGCGCATCACCGTCAGGGCGTCGTCGAGCGGGAGTTCGGCGCGCAGCGTCGTCATGGGCCGCCAGACCTGCTGCGGCACCGCACGGTCGTGGTCCGCGGAGTCGATCAGGTCGAGGACGTCCTTCACGTGCAGGTAGCCCATGAAGGCGCCGCCATCGGCGCAGACCGGAAAGCGGGAGAAGCCCGTGCGGCCGGTGAGCTCGATGACCTGGCCCGGGGTGACCGAGGGGCCGACCGTGACCAGGGACGCCCGGTCGAGCAGGACGTCGGTGACCGGGCGCGAGCCCAGTTCCAGCGCGTCCTCCAGGCGTTCCTGCGCCTCGGGTTCGAGCAGGCCCGCCTGGCCCGAGTCCTCGACGAGCCGGCCGAGCTGCACGCTCGTGAAGACCGCCTCGACCTCGTCCTTCGGCTCGACCCCGAACAGCTTGAGGACGAGCCGGGCACAGGCGCCGAGGGCGACGGTGACCGGCCGGCACAGCCGGGCGAAGGCGACGAGGCCCGGGCTGAACCAGAGCGCGGTCTTCTCCGGGGCGGCCATCGCGAGGTTCTTGGGGACCATCTCGCCGATGACGAGGTGCAGGGACACGACGAAGGCGAGCGCGATCACGTAACCGAGGGGGTGGATCATTCCCTCGGGCAGGCGCATCGCCTCGAAGACCGGCTCGAGCAGGTGGGCGACCGTCGGCTCGGCGACCGCGCCGAGCGTCAGGGAGCACACGGTGATGCCGAACTGGGCCGCCGCCATCATCTGCGGCAGGTGCTCCAGGCCGTACAGGACCTGGCGGGCCCGCTTGGTCTCCAGGGGCTCGATCTGGCTGCGGCGCACGGAGACGAGGGCGAACTCGGCGCCCACGAAGAAGCCGTTGGCCAGTACGAGCAGGAGGGCGAAGAGAAGTTGGAGGGCGCTCACCGGGCGGCCTCCGCGAGCGGGGCGACGTCCGCGGTCCGTACGATCCGGACCCGCTCGGCGCGGTAGTGGTCGACCTGGCGCACCGCGAGGCGCCAGCCCGGGAGTTCGGCCCGGTCACCGGGGGCCGGGATCCGGCCGAGCAGGTCGGCGACGAGCCCGGCGACGGTCTCGTACGGGCCTTCCGGTACGTCGAGGCCTATGCGCCGCAGGATGTCGACGCGGCAGCTGCCGTCGGCGTCCCACGCGGGCCGGCCGTCCTCGGACGGGGCGGCCGCCAGCTCGGGCAGGTCGAGTCGGTCGTGCTCGTCGCGGACCTCGCCGACGAGTTCCTCGACGATGTCCTCCAGGGTGACGACCCCGGCCGTGCCGCCGTACTCGTCGACGACGACGGCTATGGGCTGCTCGCTGCGCAGGCGCTCCAGGAGGGGCTGCACGGGCAGCGTCTCCGGGACGAGCAGCGGGGCCTGGGCGATGCGGCTCACGGGGGTGCGCAGCCGCTCGTGCGCGGGCACCGCGAGGGCGTCCTTGAGGTGCACCATGCCGACTATCTCGTCGATCCGCTCCCGGTAGACCGGGAAGCGCGAGAGGCCGGTGGCGCGCGTGAGGTTGACGACGTCCTCGGCGGTCGCCGATGACTGGAGCGCGCTGACCTTCACGCGCGGGGTCATGACGTGCTGGGCGGTGAGCTCGCCGAGTGACAGGGTGCGGACGAAGAGGTCCGCCGTGTCCTGCTCCAGGGTGCCCGCCTGCGCGGAGTGCCGCGCCAGGGAGACGAGTTCGCCGGGGGTGCGGGCCGAGGCCAGCTCGTCGGCGGGCTCGACGCCGAGGGCCCGTACGGCGCGGTTGGCCACGGTGTTGAGCAGGGCGATCACGGGCCGGAAGAGGCGCGAGAACACGTGCTGCGGGCCGGCGACGAACCGTGCGACCTGGAGCGGCTTGGACACCGCCCAGTTCTTCGGCACGAGCTCGCCGATCACCATCTGCACGGCCGAGGCCAGGAGCATGCCGATGACGACCGAGACACCTCCGACGGCGCCTTCCGGCATGCCGACGGCGGTGAGGGGCCCCGCGAGCAGGGTCGCGAGCGCCGGCTCGGCGAGCATGCCGACGACCAGCGAGGTGATGGTGATGCCCAGCTGGGTGCCGGAGAGCTGGAAGGACAGCTCCTTGAGGGCGCTCACGACCGTACGGGCCCGCCGGTCGCCGTCGGCCGCGGCCTTCTCGGCGTCGGCGCGCTCGACGGTGACGAGGCCGAACTCGGCGGCCACGAAGAATCCGTTGGCCAGAATCAGCAGGAATGCCGCTCCGAGGAGCAACAAGGGGATGGTCATGCCGCCGCCTCCGCGCACACATCGCGCGATCCGGTCGCGCTATGTCGGGAGGGGGCGGCGCAGGTACTGCAGGACGAACCGTCCATCGCCGGAGGGAGTCACTCCTCGGGTAGCAGGAAACCCCCGGGCCCGGGCGGGCCCTTGGTCGGGGGCGGGGCGGCGAGGTGCGCGCGCTCCGCCACCAGATTAATCAAGACAGGGGTCGAAGCGTCAGGGCGTGCGCCCCTGAGTCAGCCCTGAAGTTGCCCGGAGGCCGTGGAACGGGCCTCGGCGAGGGCGCGCAGGGCACGCGCGTCGGTGAGGGCGCTCTCCTTGGCCATGCCGGGCTGGATGCCCATGGCGGCCAGGCTCGTGCCGTCGCTGAGGTTGAGGAACACCCAGGGGTCGCCGGGCCGCAGGGTGACCTGGACGATCTCCGCCCAGGCCAGGCGGCGGCTGCGGGCGATGTTGACCACGGTGACACCGGTCTCGTCCGCGACGATCCTGGGCCGGGCGAGCAGGGCGAGCCCGCCGAACAGGACCGCCCCGGTGAACACGAAGCTGAGGCATTCGCTCGTCCGCAGACCGAGCACGAACGGGACGACGGAGACCGTCACGAACATGACCGCACCGAGCGCGAACAGAATCGCCCGGGTGCGGGACGGCCGGAAAGTGACGGGCAGAGCGGGGAGTTCGGACATGTCGGACATGATTGGTGCCTCAGAGTCGGCAGGCGTGGATGGCCGTGGTCAGGATGGCCCGCGCGCCCAGGTCGTACAGGTCGTCCATGATGCGCTGGGCGTCCTTGGCGGGGACCATCGCACGGACGGCGACCCAGCCCTCGTTGTGCAGGGGCGAGACCGTCGGCGACTCGAGGCCCGGGGTGAGGGCGACGGCCTTCTCCAGGTGCTCGGCGCGGCAGTCGTAGTCCATCATCACGTAGGTCCGGGCGACGAGGACGCCCTGGAGACGGCGCAGGAACTGCTGCACCTTCGCGTCGTCGGCGTCGGCGCCGGTGCGGCGGATGACGACCGCCTCGGACTTCATGATCGGCTCGCCGAACACCTCGAGGCCCGCGTTGCGCAGCGAGGTGCCGGTCTCGACGACGTCCGCGATGACCTGGGCGACGCCCAGCTCGATGGCGGTCTCGACGGCGCCGTCCAGGTGGACGACGGAGGCGTCGACGCCCGCCTCGGCGAGGTGCTTGCCGACGATGCCCTCGTAGGAGGTGGCGATCGTCTTGCCCGCGAGGCCGTCCAGGCCGGTGACGGTGCCCGGCTTGGCGGCGAAGCGGAAGGTGGAGCGGGCGAACCCGAGGGGCAGGATGACCTCGGCGTTCGCGCCGGAGTCGATCAGCAGGTCCTCGCCGGTGATGCCGATGTCGAGCTTGCCGGCGGACACGTAGATCGCGATGTCCTTGGGGCGGAGGTAGAAGAACTCCACCTCGTTGGCCGGGTCGACGAGGACGAGTTCCTTGGACTCCTTGCGCTGCTGGTATCCGGCCTCATGGAGCATCGCCGACGCAGGTCCGGACAGTGAACCCTTGTTGGGGACGGCGATGCGCAGCATGAGGTCGGATTCCTTTGCGTGAGGAGTGCGGGACAGGCGGGTGTGTGCGGGGCGGTACGGCGTCGGCTCTGGAGGTCTGCAGGCCTGGAGAGAGGTCTGCAGACCTAGAGGTGGGCGTAGACGTCGTCGAGGGAGATTCCCCGGGCGACCATCATCACCTGGACGTGGTAGAGCAGCTGCGAGATCTCCTCGGCAGCGGCCTCCTTGCCCTCGTGCTCGGCGGCCATCCAGACTTCGGCGGCCTCCTCGACGACCTTCTTGCCGATGGCATGGACGCCCTTGTCCACCAGTTCGGCGGTGCGGGACGTCGCGGGGTCGCCGTTCTTGGCCTTGAGCTGCAGCTCGGCGAAGAGCTCTTCGAAGGTTTTGTTCGCCATGATGGTCCTAAGACTACGGGGTTGTGCCCGGCCACTCAGCGCCAGGGTTCGCTGACCGAGCGCAGTGTGGCCGCGGTCGCGACGGCCGCCGTGACGGCCTCGTGGCCCTTGTCCTCGTTCGAGCCCTCGATTCCTACACGGTCGAGGGCCTGTTCCTCGGTGTCACAGGTGAGGACGCCGAAGCCGACGGGAACACCGGTGTCGACGGTGACCTGGGTCAGCCCCAGGGTGACGCCCTGGCTCACGTACTCGAAGTGCGGGGTGCCGCCGCGGATGATGACGCCGAGGGCGACGATCGCGTCGTAGCCGCGGCCCGCGAGGACCTTGGCGACGACGGGGAGCTCGAAGCTGCCCGGGACCCGCAGGAGGGTCGGCTCGTCGATGCCGAGCTCGTGCAGGGCGCGCAGGGCGCCGTCCACGAGGCCGTCCATCACCTTCTCGTGCCACTGCGCCGCGACGACGGCGACGCGCAGGTCACCGCAGTTGCGTACGGACAGTTCGGGTGCGCCCTTGCCACTCACGTTGCTCCTAGGTGTTTCGCGTGTTCGATGGTGCTGGTGCTTCTGGGGGTTACTGGTTACTGGTTGCCGCAGGCCGTCGGCGCCGGGGCGTCCAGCCAGGGCAGGTCGTGGCCCATCCGGTCCCGCTTGGTGCGCAGGTAACGGAGGTTGTGCTCGCCCGCCTCGACCGGCATCGGCTCGCGGGCGACGACCTTGAGGCCGTACCGGACGAGCGCGTCGGTCTTGTCGGGGTTGTTGGTCAGCAGGCGCAGGCCGCGCACGCCCAGGTCGTCGAGGATCTGGGCGCCCGCCGCGTAGTCCCGCGAGTCGGCCGGCAGGCCGAGTTCCAGGTTGGCGTCGAGGGTGTCCCGGCCGCGCTCCTGGAGCTCGTAGGCGCGCAGCTTGGAGAGCAGGCCGATGCCGCGCCCCTCGTGGCCGCGCAGATAGACGACGACTCCGCGCCCCTCCTCGGTGATGCGCTTCATCGCCTCCTCCAGCTGGGGGCCGCAGTCGCAGCGCAGCGAGTGGAAGACGTCGCCGGTGAGGCATTCGGAGTGGACCCGGACGAGGACGTCGTCGCCGGCGCCGATCTCGCCGTGGACGAGGGCGACGTGTTCGACGCCGTCGACCGTGGAGCGGTACCCGTACGCCGTGAAGTCGCCGAAGGCGGTGGGCAGGTTGACCTCGGCCTCGCGGCGGACGGTCGGCTCGGAGGAGCGGCGGTAGGCGATCAGGTCCTCGATGGAGATGATCGTCAGGCCGTGCTTGCGGGCGAACGGGATCAGTTCGGGCAGGCGGAGCATCGTGCCGTCCTCGCCCGCGATCTCGACGATCGCTCCCGCGGGGCGCAGGCCGGCGAGCCGGGCGAGGTCGACGGCGGCCTCGGTGTGTCCGTTCCGCACCAGGACGCCGCCCGGCTTGGCCCGCAGCGGGAAGATGTGGCCGGGCCGCACGAAGTCGCCGGCCTGGGCGGTGCCGTTCGCGAGGAGCTGGAGCGTGGTGGCGCGGTCGGCGGCGGAGATGCCGGTGGTCACGCCGTGCGCGGGGCCCGCGTCGACGGAGACCGTGAAGGCCGTGCGCATCGACTCGGTGTTGCGCTCGACCATCTGCGGGAGTTCGAGCCGCTCCAGCTCGTCGTTCTCCATGGGGGCGCAGATGAGGCCGCGGCACTCGCTCATCATGAAGGCGATGATCTCGGGCGTCGCCTTCTCGGCGGCGATGACGAGGTCGCCCTCGTTCTCGCGGTCCTCGTCGTCGACGACGACCACGGGCCGGCCGTTCGCGATGTCGCGGATGGCCTGCTCGACGGGATCGAGCACGAAGTCGTCCTCGTCGTGGGTGCTGTAGGCGATGGGCGTCGTGGTCATGCCGGGGCTCCTTCCAGGGCGGGCTGGGCGGCCGTGCGGGACCGCAGCCACCAGTCGCGCATGCCCCACAGGACGAGCGCGCCATAGATCACGTAGACGAAACCGGAGAAGGCGAAGCCGTTGGCGAAGTTCAGCGGTACGCCGACCAGGTCGACGAGCAGCCAGGCGAACCAGAACTCGACCATGCCGCGCGCCTGGGCGTACATGGCGACGATCGTGCCGACGAAGATGTACGCGTCCGGCCAGGGGTCCCACGACAGGGTCGGGAACACGGTGAACAGGCCGCCGACGGCGAGCGTGCCGAGTGCGGCCCCGCCCGCCAGGTAGCCGCGCTCGCGCCAGGTGGCGAACCGGACGGCGAGCGAGCCGTCCTGGGCCGTGCCCTTGCCGCGGTTCCACTGCCACCAGCCCCACGCGGCGACGCCGATGACCACGAGCTGCTTGCCCGCGCTGCCCGAGAGGTGGGCGGTCGCGAAGGCGGCGAGGAGGATGAGGCCGGAGACGAGCTGCGCGGGCCAGGTCCAGATCGAGCGGCGCCAGCCGAGTGCGAGGGCGACCAGACCGACGGTGTTGCCGATCATGTCGGACCACATGATGTGCTGGCCGAGGAGCGTGAAGGCCTCGGAGTTGAGCCAGTGCAGACCGTTCACCGGGTTCCCCCCTGGGCGCCGAGCAGCCGCTCGACGTACTTGGCGATGACGTCGACCTCGAGGTTGACCGGGTCGCCGGGCTGCTTGTGGCCGAGCGTGGTCAGGGCGAGGGTGGTGGGGATGAGGCTGATGGTGAAGTAGTCGGGGCCCGCCTCGACGACGGTGAGGCTCACTCCGTCGACCGTGATGGAGCCCTTCTCGACGACGTAGCGCGCGAGGTCCGCGGGGAGCGAGACCTTGACGATCTCCCAGTTCTCCGACGGGGTGCGCGCGACGATCGAGCCGGTGCCGTCGACGTGTCCCTGGACGATGTGTCCGCCGAGGCGGTCGCCCACCGCGGTGGGGCGCTCCAGGTTGACCCGGGAGCCGACGGCGAGAGCGCCGAGGCTGGACCGCTTGAGGGTCTCCGCCATCACGTCGGCGGTGAACTCGTCGCCCTCGTGCTCCACGACCGTGAGACAGACGCCGTTGACGGCGATGGAGTCGCCGTGCCGGGCCCCTTCGGTGACGACGGGGCCGCGCAGCCTGAAGCGGGAGGCGTCGCCGAGTTCCTCGACGTCGGTGATCTCGCCCAGCTCTTCGACGATTCCGGTGAACACGTCAGTGCTCCTTCGCTGCAGGGCCCGCGGGGGCCACGACGCTAGATCGTGAAGCGGCGAAGGACACGTGCGTGTTCCCGGCACCCGGGAAGTGCACTGCGAAAGTGGGGGCCACCGGGTCCTCCTGCCTCTTCGGGCACGGACTCCGGGGCACTGTCGCGATACGACGACAGAACGTACGGGCGAGGACACCGAGGCCGACGCCGCATGAGAGACCTGTCCCTGGGACAGGTCGAAACAGACGGCGGCGCGCACGAATGCCCGCCCGCCGCGCACTGCCTCCCATCCGGACTTTAACCGTCGGTCCAGGAATTCCACCTGGTCAACCGGCCGCCGAGGCGACCGGGTCGCGGACTATAACCGCCGGTTCGGACTTTCACCGACCCCGGAGTGCGCTGCTTCTGGTACAGGGCCAGTGTGCCACGTCCTCACATCGGCCAAACGAGTGATCCGCTGTGGGCTGCCTCACAGGCCGTAGGCGTGGACTCGCGCAGCGTTCCGGGGTGCGGTGATCCGTCTCGCGCTACGGGGTGCTGATCCTCCGGCTCGCGCTACAGGGTGTCGGTGGGTGCGAAGAGGTCTTCCTGCGCGCCGTCGCGCGCCATGAGCAGTGCCCCGCGCAGCACCGCGCCGCCTCCGAGGGCGGTCGGCCGCACCTCGGTGGGCAGGGGGGACATGGCGGACAGGCGGGCGGCGACCAGGCCCGCGAGCCGGTCGCCGCCCGCCCGGCCGACCTCGCCGGCCAGGACGAGGCAGCCGGGGTCGAGTACGGCGACGACGGAGGCGGCCCCGAGGACGAGCCGGCCGGCGAGCGCGTCGAGGAAGCGGGCGGCGGGCGTGCCCGCGTCCGCGGTCACGGCGTCGCGCACGAGGGCCGCGGCGGCCGGCTCGCCGGGGGCTACCGGGGGCGCCACCAGGCCGTGCGCGCGGGCGAGTTCGGTGACGGCGGCGGATCCGGCAAGGGAGTGGAAGCCGCCGTCGCAGTCGGTGGCGGACGGCAGTCCGGCCGTCCCGGGCACGGGCAGGAAGCCGATCTCGCCGGTGCCGCCGGAGGCCCCGCGGCGCAGGACGCCGTCGAGGACGACGGCGGCGCCGATGCCGTGGCCGAGCCAGAGCAGGGCGAACGTGTCCCGGTCGCGGGCGGCGCCGTCGCGCTGTTCGGCGAGGGCGGCGAGGTTGGTCTCGTTCTCCACCAGGACGCGGGCCGGGAGGCGTTCGTGGAGGGCGGCGACGAGGCGGCGGTGCCACTCGGGCAGGCCGGACGAGTCGCGGAGTTCGCCGGTCACGGGGTCGATCAGGCCGGGTGCGCCGATTGCCACGGTGTGCAGGGGCGCGGCGCCGGCCTCCTCGGCGGTGCGCTCCACCAGGGCGACGGCCCGCTCGACGGCCGCGCCCGTGCTGTCCTCGGCGTCGACGGGCACGGACGCCTCGGCGAGGACCGTGCCGACGAGGTCGGCGACGGCGAGGGTGACGCCCTCGGTGCGGACGTCGAGGGCGGCGAGGTGGGCGAGGCCGGTGACGATCCCGTGGAGCTTGGCGTTGGGGCCGCGGCGCCGGGACCCGGCCTCCCCGACGACCTCGATCAGGCCCTGGGCCGTGAGCCGGTCGACGAGGTCGGCGACAGTAGGCCGGGACAGACCGGTGAGTTCCTTCAACTGCCCGGCGGTCAGCGGTCCTTCGCTCTGCAGGAGGCGCAGCGCGAGCCGGTCGTTGATGGCCCGGGCGGTACGGGGGGATGCGGGCATGGCGCGGATCCTTCCAGATCACGGGACCGGGCTCGCGTGCCGTCGGCCGGCACCGGCCGATATCAGCCGATACCGGCTGCTGTCAGCTGGTATCAGCTACTTATCAGGCAGGGTTCCTGATAGTTTACGCGGCGGAGGGCGGAGGGCAGCAGCCCGGGACGGTATCGGGAGGGGCGCGTCGGGTGACTGAAGTCGGTTACGGTGCAAGGGAGTTGAGGCGCGCACGGTACGCGGTCGCGGTCGTCTTCTGCGTCCATGGAGCGGTCACCGGGTCCTTCGCGACGCGGGTGCCCTGGATCCAGGACCACGCGGGCGTCAGCGCGGGCCGGCTGGGGCTCGCGCTCGCCTTCCCCGCCCTCGGCGCCTCGGTGGCGATGCCTCTCGCGGGCTGGGTCAGCCACCGGTTCGGGGCGCGCACCGCGCTGCGCGGGCTGCTCGCCCTGTGGACGCTGGCCCTGGTCCTGCCCTCGCTCGCGCCGAACCTGGTCGTCCTGTGCGCGGCGCTTTTCGCGTACGGCGCGGCCGCGGGCATGTCGGACGTGGCGATGAACGCGCTCGGGGTCGAGGTGGAGAACCGTCTCGGCCGGTCGATCATGTCCGGTCTGCACGGCATGTGGAGCGTGGGCGCCCTCATCGGCTCCGCGGCCGGCACGCTCGCCGCGCACCTGGGCTCCGACGCGCGTCTGCATCACGTACTCGCCGCGGCGACCCTCACGGTGGTGGGGCTCGTGGCCTGCGGCGGTGTGCTCGACCTGCGCCCCGCGGAGGACGAGGAGGCGCCGCCGCGTTTCGCGCTGCCGCCGAGGTCCGCGCTCCTGATCGGCGCGGTCGGCTTCTGCGCGGTCTTCGCGGAGGGCGCGAGCCTGGACTGGTCGGCGGTCTATCTGCGGGACGTCCTGGACACCTCGGCGGGACTCGCCGCCGCGTGCACCACCGCGTTCACGCTCACGATGGCGGTGGCGCGGCTCGCCGGCGACAGGGTCGTGGACCGGTTCGGCGCGGTGCGTACCGTGCGGGTCGGCGGGGTGGGCGCCGCGCTCGGCGGGCTGCTCGTGGTCGTGGCGCCGGACCCGGCCGTCGCGATGGGCGGGTTCGGTCTGATGGGACTCGGGATCGCGGTGGTCGTGCCGCTCGCGTTCGCGGCGGCAGGGAGGAGCGGGCCGAACCCGAGCCAGGCCATCGCGGGCGTCGCCACCATCACGTACACCTCGGGGCTCATCGCGCCGTCGGCGATCGGGACGGTCGCCGACGCGACGAGTCTGGTGGTGTCGTTCGGCCTGGTGACGTTCCTGACCTGCGGGCTCGTGGTGCTCGCGGGGGTGCTGCGCACCGGGGACCGTACGCGGACGAAGCCGGCCGGCGTCAGTCCCGCGGGCGCAGGAGCTCGCGGCCAAGGGTCCTGAACGGCTCGCTCCAGGGGGCGGGACGCAGGGTGGCCGGATCCAGTCGCACAAGCACGCGGGTGCCGCGGGCGTAGGTCGTCGTGCCGTCCGCCGAGCAGAAGCGGAAGCCGTACGTCAGGCCGGTGGTGCCGACCCGGTCGAGCCACAGGTGCACGGCGTACGCGCCGGGGCGGCTGACCGGCGCGTCGTAGGTGATGCGCAGGTCCTTGACGGCGTTGCAGAAGTCGCCGGCCGCCTCCCAGTCACCCTCGAAGCCGAGCCCGCGCTCCGCCCACAGCGCGGTCCAAGCCCGCCCGACCATTGACCGCCCCACCGTACGACGCCTCCCTAAGCAAACGCTCAGCAGGCCGGTGCGGGCCCGCATGCGACTCCGGTGCACTTACGTCGCATTAACATGGCGGGCGGCCATTTCAGGCCATAGAAGCAAGTCACAGAAGCACCACAGAAAGCAGAACTCACATGGATCTCGGCGTGCGCTGGAAACTTCACGGCGACGGGCGCACCCCGGCTCCCGGCGCCGTCGTGCGCCCGGACGAGCGGCTCACCTGGCCGCGCACGTTCGGGCTCGGCGCCCAGCACGTCGTGGCGATGTTCGGCGCGTCCTTCGTCTCGCCGGTCCTGATGGGTCTCGACCCGAACCTCGCGATCATGATGTCCGGCGTCGCGACGGTGATCTTCCTGCTCGCAACCCGTGGCCGCGTGCCCAGCTACCTCGGCTGCTCGCTGTCCTTCGTGGGGGTCGCCGCGGTGATCCGGGCGCAGGGCGGGACGAGCGCCACGGTGACCGGAGCGGTCTTCGTGGTCGGCGTCGCGCTGTTCCTGGTGGGGCTCGCGGTGCAGAAGTTCGGCGCGCGGATCATCCACGCGGCCATGCCGCCCATCGTGACCGGCGCGGTCGTCATGCTGATCGGCTTCAACCTCGCGCCGGTGACGGCATCGACGTACTGGCCGCAGGACCAGTGGACCGCGCTTCTGGTGATGCTGTTCACCGGTTTGGCCGTGGTCTGCCTGCGCGGTTTCTGGTCCCGCATCGCGATCTTCCTCGGGCTGCTCTTCGGCTACGGCATCTCGTGGCTCCTCGACCGGATCTTCGGCAAGATCCACTCGGTGAGCGGCGGCGGCCAGGCCGTCGACCACTGGCGCCTCGACCTGTCCGGCGTCGGCAAGGCGGACTGGATCGGCCTGCCCTCCTTCCACGCCCCCTCGTTCCAGTGGTCGGCGATCCTCGTCGCCCTCCCCGTCGTGATCGCGCTGATCGCCGAGAACGCCGGACACGTCAAGGCCGTCGGCGAGATGACCGGCGACGACCTCGACGACAAGCTCGGCACCGCGATCTCCGCCGACGGCGCCGCGTCGATGCTCTCCACCGCGGTCGGCGGCCCGCCCAACACCACGTACTCCGAGAACATCGGCGTCATGGCCGCGACGCGCGTCTACTCGACCGCCGCGTACTGGGCGGCCGCGGGATTCGCCCTGCTCTTCGGCCTGTGCCCGAAGTTCGGCGCGATCGTGGCCGCCATCCCGGGCGGCGTCCTCGGCGGCATCACGGTCATCCTCTACGGCATGATCGGCCTGCTCGGCGCGCAGATCTGGATCAACGCCAAGGTCGACCTGCGCAACCCGCTGAACCTCGTCCCGGCCGCCGCGGGCATCATCATCGGCGTCGGCAACGTCTCGCTGAAGTTCACCGACAACTTCTCGCTGAGCGGCATCGCGCTCGGCACGATCGTCGTCATCACCGGCTACCACGCGCTGCGCGCCATGGCCCCCGCGCACCTCAAGACGCAGGAGCCGCTCCTCGACGCGGGAACCTCGACGTACGACGACCCGTCCGCCAAGGCGTAGGCGCAGCCCTCTCCCCACCCGCGGTGCCCGGTCTGTTCCCTCGTTCTGGGGAAGCCCCGGGCCAGGCGCCGCGCGCGCCGGTCCGCACTTGAGAACCTGCCCCCATGGCGCACAGGGAACGGTTCGCAGAGTGCACGCCGGCCGCGGGCGGGGTCGCCGCCGTCCTGGCCCGGATGCGTGACCTGGCAGGCTCGTGGCCGGCCCGGGACGGGGTGGCCGTCTTCAACCGGGTCTATCTGTCCGTCACGGAAGAGGTCGGCCGGCACGTCGACGACGGCGGGTTCCCCGACGCCGGGACCGCGGTCACGCTGGACGTACGGTTCGCCGAGCGCTATCTGACGGCCGTCGGCACCTCCTCCCCCGAGCACCCCCCGCCCGCCTGCTGGCGCCCGCTGCTCCAGTACCGGCGCCATCCCGGCGTACGCCCGCTGCAGTTCGCGCTCGCGGGCATCAACGCGCACATCGGCCACGATCTGGCGCTCGCCGTCGTGGACACCTGCCGCGCGCTCGGCTGCGAACCGGCCGACGTGGAGGACGAGTTCGACCGTGTGGGCGACCTCCTCGTCTCGCTGGAGGAGCGCATCCGCGAAGATCTGATGCCGGGCCCCGACCTGCTCCAGATCGCCGATCCCCTGACCCATCTGCTCGGTTCCTGGACCCTGGAGCGCGCCAGGGACGGGGCCTGGGCCGCGGCCCGTGCCCTGTGGGCGCTGCGCGGGTTCCCCGATGTCACGGAGGACTTCACCCGGCGCCTCGACACCTCGGTGGGCCTGGTCGGCCGCATGCTGCTCACCCCGCTGCCGGACTGATCCGGCCATACGTCCGCCATCGCCGCGGAACTCCCTCTCTCCCCCTGTACGTTGACAAGGCGTTACACGAGGACAAGGCGTTACACGAGAGATCCAGGATGCGAACGCGAAGGAGCTCCGGCATGGCGACCCGACTGGGCCTCAGCCTCCCCCAGATGAAGCAGTACGACATCGGGCGCGACATTCCGGCGGTGGCGCGCGCCGCCGAGGAGATCGGTTACGAGAGCCTGTGGGTCTTCGAGCGGATCCTCTTCCCGGAGCCCGCCCGCCAGGGGCTCTACGGGATCCCGGGCCTCGCCTGGCCGGACCAGTACCGCTCCGTCGCCGACCCGCTGGTCTCGCTCACGCTGGCCGCCGCCGCCACGGAGCGCGCGCGGCTCGGCACGAGCGTGCTGGTCGCCCCGCTGCACGTGCCCTTCCAACTGGCGCGCGCCCTGGCCTCGTTGGACGCGGCGAGCGGTGGCCGCGTCGTGGCGGGCCTCGGCACGGGGTGGTCCCACGACGAGTACGCGGCCGCGTCCGTCGCCCCGTTCGAGCAGCGCGGCAAGGTCCTGGACGAGCTGCTCGACGTGTGCGCCGCCGTGTGGGGCCCCGACCCCGTGCACTACGAGGGTGAGCTGACGGTGATCGCGCCCTCCGTTGTCGGCCCGAAGCCGGCCCGGCCGATCCCCGTACTGCTGCCGGCGAACAGCCCGAAGGCCGCGCGCCGCCTCGTCGACCGCGCGGACGGCTGGATGCCGGGAGCCGCGGGCGCGGAGGAGCTCGCGCGGCAGTGGCGGGACCTTCAGGAGATGGCCGAGGAACGCGGCCGCAAGGAGCCGCTGCAGAGCGTGCTGCGGGTGAACACGGTCTACACGCGCGACGAGTACACGGGCGACGACCGCCGCCCGTTCCAGGGCAGCGTCCCGCAGATCGTCGAGGACCTGGTGGCGCACGACGAGGTGGGCCTGGAGGAGATCCTCATCGATCTCCAGGGCCGCGTCCGTGACGCCCAGGAGCTGACGGACCTGGCGGCCGAGGTCTACGAGCAGGCGAGGGCGGCCGGCATCTGAGCGATGAGGGCCCCGGCTTCGCGCCGGGGCCCTCACCACTCAGTCCTCCGCTCAGTCCTCCGGCAGCTCCACCGGGGCGATCTCGTCGTAGACGTCGCCGGGGCCGGGGTTCGTCCCGTCCGTGGCGCCGCCGAACTGGTGCATGACGCCCCACACGGCGTTGAGCGCGGTCTGCACGGCGCCCTCCGCCCAGCCGGCCGTCCAGGAGATGTCGTCGCCCGCGAGGAAGATGCCCCGCTTGTCCTCGGGGAGGCGGTCCTGCATGAAGTGCGTGAACAGGCGGCGCTGGTAGCGGTAGTGGCCCGGCAGGTTGGCCTTGAACGCGCCCATGAAGTAGGGCTCGTTCTCCCAGGACACGGTCACCGGGTTGCCGATGATGTGCTTCCGGATGTCGACCTTCGGGTAGATCTCGCCGAGCGACTTGAGCATGACCTCCATGCGCTCGTTCGCCGACAGGGGCAGCCACTTGAGGCTGTCGTCGCACCAGGTGTACGACAGGCAGATGGTGGCCGGCTTGTCCGGGCCGTCGTCGAGCAGGTAGGTGCCGCGCGTCATCCGGTCGGTGAGGGTCATCGACATGGTGTCGCGGCCCGTGACCTCGTCCTTGTCCAGCCAGAACGGCCGGTCGACGGGGATGAAGAGCTTGGAGCTCTCCATGTAGTGGGTGCGCTCGATCGCCGTCCAGTGGTCGATCGGGAAGAGCGAGTCGTCGCACGCGACCTTGGAGAGCAGCATCCAGGACTGCGCGGTGAAGATCGCCGCCTGGTAGGTGCGGATGTCACCGGAGGCGTCGGTCACCGTGATGTGGTTGCCCGCGGTGCGGTGCAGCCGGGTCACGGCCGGACGCGGCTTGCCGCTGTCGTGCAGGGAGGCCAGCGAGGTGCCGTACGCCCAGTGGACGATCTTCTCCGGCTCGCGCTCCCACAGGCGCAGCGGGAGCTGCTGGCTGCCGCCGACGATGCCGCGGTGGTGGTCGTCGGCCTCGGTGTAGACGACGCGCAGGATCTCCAGGATGGAGTTCGGGAAGTCGGTGTCCCAGCCGCCGGTGCCGAAGCCGACCTGGCCGAAGATCTCGCGGTGGCGGAAGGACTTGAAGGCCTCGGAGTCGCAGAGGAACCCGTAGAACGTCTGGTTGTCGAGCTTGTCGACGAGCTTCGACCAGATCTCGCGGATGCGCGGCACGTCGCGCTCACGCATGGCGCGGTTCATGTCGGAGAAGTCGGCGCCCTCTTCGAGGCAGGCGTTCCACGCGTTCATGACGTCGCGGTAGACCTGCGGCAGGTCGTCGACGGTGACGGCGTAGTGCGACTCGCCCTTGAGGTCGACGACGGTCGAGGGGGTCTCGGGGGCGAGCGGGTTGGGGAACGGCCGCGTCTCCAGACCGACCAGGTCGATGTAGTGCTGCAGCGCGGTCGACGACGGCGGGAAGCGCATCGCGCCCATCTCGGCGGTGAGGCCGGCGGCCTCGGCCGGGGTGCCGTCGAAGCCGACGGTACGCAGCCGGCCACCGATCTGGTCCGCCTCGTACACGACGGGCTTGAGGCCCATCTTCATCAGCTCGTACGCGGCGACGATGCCGGACAGGCCACCGCCGATGACGGCGACCTCGGTGCCGTGCTCGGTCGCGGGTATCTGGCCGAGCCCCGCGGGGTGCGCGAGGAAGTCGTCGTACGCGTACGGGAAGTCCGGCCCGAACATCGTGATGGGGGGCTGCGCGTCGGTGTGCTGGACGGCGTTGGGCACCGTGGACGTCATGGGGTACGGACTCCTTGCGGGAACTGAGGTACTGAAGGTTCGGGGGGGGCGGCCGGGCTCGCTCGGACGAGCGACGGTCAGCGGCTGGTCAGCGGCTGACCAGCGGCGTGTACAGGCCCGGGCGGCGGTCGTTCAGGTACGGGTTGGCTTCGCGGGACGCGGCCAGGAAGGCGGGGTCCACCTCGGCGGTGACCAGCTCGTCGCCGCGGCCGGCGCGCGCCCTGGCGACCCCGTCGGGGCCGACGAGTGTGGAGAGCCCGACGAACTCGAACTCCCCTTCCTGGCCGACCCGGTTGACGTACGCGACGTACATCTGGTTCTCGAAGGCGCGGACCGGCACGAGGGACTCGGGGACGAACTGGTAGGGGTGCATCTGGGCCGTCGGCACGAGCAGCAGGTCGGTGCCGGCGAGGGCGTGCGCCCGTACGTTCTCCGGGAACTCGACGTCGTAGCAGATCATGAGGCCGACGCGGACCCCGTCGAGGTCGGCCTGGACGACGGCCTGGTCGCCGGGCGTGAACACGTCGCGCTCGAAGCAGCCGAAGAGGTGCGTCTTGCGGTAGTTCGCGAAGCGCGTGCCGTCGGCGGCGATCAGCTGGGCCGAGTTGTAGACGGTCTCTCCGTCGCGCTCCGGGTAGCCGTAGGCCACGGCGACGCCGTGCCGGGCGGCGATCGCGGCGATCGCCTGCGCCGAGGGGCCGTCGGCGGGCTCGGCGAGGCGGGCGACGTCGTCGCCGATCGCGTACCCGGTCAGGAACATCTCGGGGGCCGCGAACAGCCGGGCTCCGGTGGCGGCGGCGCGGCCCGCGGCGTCGTCGAGCACCTTGAGGTTCTCGTCGACGGATCCGGGGCGGCCGGAGCTCTGGAGCAGGGCGGTGCGCAGCGGCGGCATGGCAGTCCTAGGAGGCGTACGGAAGGGGAGGAGGGATCGAATAGACGGTACGTTTCCCGGCACCTACCGGACAAGACGGGACTGTTGCGTCTTGTCGCACGATCTGTTGCGCCTGAAGTGGCGTTCGCGGCGATTCGTTGCGCGTATGCGGGAGCCTTCGGCAGTAGTGCATACGACAACGCGCGCCTCCGCCGTGGGGCGGAGGCGCGCGGAGTGGGTGTCAGGCGGGCGAGCCCGACGTGTAGCGCCGCATCAGCGGCGACAGGACGAGCACCGACTTGGTTCGCTCCACGAAGGGCTCCCCCGCGATGCGCTCCAGGACCCGCTCGAAGTGCCGCATGTCGGAGGCGAAGACCTGGACGATCGCGTCGGCGTCACCGGTGACGGTGGAGGCGGACGCGACCTCCGGGTACCGCTCGAGGCCGCGTTTGATGGCCTCGGGCGAGGTGTTGCGGCGGCAGTACATCTCGATGAACCCCTCGGTCTCCCAGCCGAGTGCGGCGGGGTCGACCCGGACCGTGAACCCTGTGATGGCTCCGGTCGCCCGCAGCCGGTCCACGCGCCGCTTCACGGCGGGCGCGGACAGGCCGACGATCTGGCCGATGTCGGCGTAGGAGCGGCGGGCGTCCTCGGCGAGGGCGTGCACGATGCGTTCGTCGAGATCGTTCAGCAAGGCAGGTGGTTCACTTCTCTTGGGCAGGCTCTGAGGCGAGTCGGGAGCGACGGGCCCCGTAGAGGAAGTAGAACACGAGGCCGACGGCCATCCACACGCCGAAGACCACCCAGGTGACGGCGTCGAGGCTGAACATGTTGTACGCGCAGAAGACGAAGCCGAGGACCGGGAAGACCGGACCGAGCGCCACCTTGAAGGTGCGCGGCATGTCCGGGCGTGTGTAGCGGAGCACGATGACCGCGATGTTGACCAGGCCGAAGGCGAACAGGGTGCCGATGCTGGTGGCGTCGACGAGCTTGCCCAGCGGGATGAGCGAGGCGAGCAGACCGCAGAAGAGCGACACGATGACCGTGTTCACGCGCGGGGTGCCGGTCTTGCCGCTGACCTTGCCGAAGGCCTTCGGGACCAGGCCGTCGCGGGACATCGCGAAGAGGATCCGGGTCTGGCCGTAGAGGACGGTGAGGACGACGCTGGCGATGGAGATGACCGCGCCGGCGGCGAGCATGGTGCCCCAGAAGGTCTGCCCGGTGACGTCGTTCATGATCGCCGCGAGCGTGGCCTCGGAACCCGCGAACTCCTTCCAGTTCCACGCACCGACCGCGACCGCGGCGACCAGGACGTAGAGGACGGTGACGATGAGCAGCGAGAGCATGATCGCGCGGGGCAGGTCACGCTTCGGGTTCTTGGCCTCCTCGCCGGCCGTGGAGGCGGCGTCGAAACCGATGTACGAGAAGAACAGGCTGGCGCTCGCGGCGCCGACGCCGGTCATGCCGAGCGGCATGAAGTCCTTGTAGTTGCCGGACTTGAAGCCCATGAAGCCGATCGCGCAGAAGATCACGAGGGTGACGATCTTCACCCCGACCATGATCGTGTTGACGACGGCGGACTCGCGGGCGCCGCCGAGCAGGAACACCATGGCGAGCATCACGACGATCAGGCCGGGAAGGTTGATCACACCGCCCTCGCCGGGCGCCGAGGAGAGCACGTCGGGGATGGTGACACCGATCGTGCCGTCGAGCAGCTCGTTGAGGTACTCGCCCCAGCCGACGGCCACGGCGGCGACGGAGACGCCGTACTCCAGGACCAGACACCAGCCGCAGACCCAGGCGACGAGTTCGCCCATCGTTGCGTACGCGTACGAGTACGAGGACCCGGCGACCGGTATGGTGCCGGCCAGCTCGGCGTACGAGAGGGCCGAGAACAGGGCCGTGAGGCCGGCGATGACGAAGGCGAGCGTGACGGCGGGGCCGGCCTTCGGGACGGCGCCGCCGAGGACGACGAAGATGCCGGTGCCGAGCGTGGCGCCGATGCTGATCATGGTCAGCTGCCACATGCCGAGCGAGCGGCGCAGAGCGCCGCCCTCACCCTGGCCCCCCTCGGCGACCAGCGCTTCTACCGGCTTGCGCCGCATCAGCCGGGCGCCGAGCCCCGGGACGGAGGTCTCGAGCGGGGGGGTGCGCGGGGGTGCGCCGTGGTCGAGCACGGGCTGGCTCCTTCATCGCTGCCGGTCAGGTGTGACGGGGGCCGACAAGCCTCGGCAGCCCGCACCAGACCGGGGGAACCGCCGTGCAGGCCGTCCCGCCACGCCACGTACAGCGCCTGACTCTAGATGGTTTCTGTTCCCAGCTGTAATGCAGCAACCTTGCGTATGCGCGCACGAACGTTGCGTGGTGCACGCAGAGTCGGACAAACGTTGCGCGGTCCGTTTAGTCCATTGCGCGGGCGGCGCCCGGAAAGCTTCCGAAAAACGCGAAACCCCGCGCCCCTGAAAGGGGCGCGGGGCAGCGTCCATATGCGGCTCCGCCGCGCGGGCGCGACCAGCCACACTCAACCCGCGGCCGGAGAACAACCGAACCGCGGAGCGACTAGCTCCAGCTGGCGTGCAACGGCTTGCCCTCCGCATACCCGGCCGCACTCTGGATTCCGACGACAGCCTTCTCCTCGAACTCGCGGAGCGAAGACGCCCCGGCGTACGTGCAGGAGGAGCGGACGCCCGCGATGATCGAGTCGATCAGGTCCTCGACGCCCGGACGCTGCGGGTCGAGGAACATGCGCGACGTGGAGATGCCCTCCTCGAACAGCGCCTTGCGGGCACGGTCGTAGGCGGACTCGTCGGAGGTCCGGTTCTTGACGGCACGCGCCGACGCCATACCGAAGGACTCCTTGTACGCGCGCCCCTGGGCGTCGTGCTGGAGGTCGCCCGGGGACTCGTACGTGCCCGCGAACCAGGAGCCGATCATGACGTTCGACGCGCCGGCGGCGAGCGCCATGGCGACGTCGCGCGGGTGCCGGACGCCGCCGTCGGCCCACACGTGCTTGCCGTACTTCTTCGCCTCGGCGGCGCACTCCAGGACTGCGGAGAACTGCGGCCGGCCGACGCCGGTCATCATGCGCGTGGTGCACATGGCACCGGGGCCCACACCCACCTTGATGATGTCGGCGCCGGCCTCGATGAGGTCCTTGACGCCCTCGGCGGCGACGATGTTGCCCGCCACGATCGGCACCTGCGGGTCGAGGCCGCGGACGGCCTTGATCGCGGAGATCATCGACTCCTGGTGGCCGTGCGCGGTGTCGACGACGATGGTGTCGGCGCCCGCGTCGAGCAGCTGCTTGGCCTTGCCCGCCACGTCACCGTTGATGCCCACGGCTGCCGCGATGCGCAGCTTGCCGTTCGCGTCGGTGGCCGGGGTGTAGAGCGTCGCGCGCAGGGCGCCCGTGCGGGTCAGGATGCCCGCCAGGCGGCCGTCCTGGCCCACGGCGGGGGCGTAGCGGCGGTTGGCGTGGTCCAGCTTGTTGAACGCGTCGCGGGGGTCGATGTCCGCTTCGAGGAGCAGCAGGTCCTTGGACATGACCTCGGACAGCTGCGTGAAGCGGTCGACGCCGGTCAGGTCGGTGTCGGTGACGACGCCGATCGGCCGCTGCTCCTCGTCCACGACGACGCCGGCGTTGTGCGCGCGCTTGTTCAGCAGCGCGAGGGCGTCGGCGACGGTCTGGTGCGGGGCGAGCACGATGGGGGTGTCGAGGACCAGGTGGCGGGTCTTCACC
The DNA here is from genome assembly GCF_004005495.1 of Streptomyces antnestii. GTDB lineage: Bacteria > Actinomycetota > Actinomycetes > Streptomycetales > Streptomycetaceae > Streptomyces > Streptomyces antnestii. The sequence goes on along the minus strand of NZ_RZYA01000005.1, from coordinate 406,490 downwards.
CAGGAGATGACCTCGGTGACCACCTCGATCGGGATGTCCTGCGGGATGACGACGAGGCCACCGCGGCGGGCGACGGTCTCGGCCATGCGCCGCCCGGCGATCGCGGTCATGTTCGCGACGACCAGCGGAATCGTGGTTCCGGAGCCGTCGGGCGACGCCAGGTCGACCGCCTGCCGCGAACCGACGGCGCTACGGCTCGGCACCATGAAGACGTCGTCGTAGGTCAGGTCGTACGCAGGCTTGATGTCATTGAGGAAACGCACGTGCTGCTCATCCCAGTCGATCAGAGGTGGACCCCGGGCAGGTCAGCCTCGGGGAAAAGCACGTACTTCAGTGTCACATGCGGTGGATACCCCATGCTCACGGACGATTATCCAGTGGTTTCGGAGGGTGGGTGGTCCGATCCTCCAAGGGTCAGCGCGACCAGGAGCCTCGGATTCCGGTCGCGCCTGCGGTCGACGGCGTCGGAGAACACGTCGAGGGCGGTCTCCCACTCCTCGGGGCGCGCGGCGGCGTACGCGCGCCAGCCCACGACGGACAGGAGCAGTGCCTGGTCGCTGCCGTCGGGCCAGAACGAGACGTCGGTGAGGACGTCGAACAGCGCGTCCCAGTTACGGCCGAACCAGTCCGGCAACTCCAGGTCGCGCACACACCGGTCCATGAACTCGGCCTTGTCCTTGACCCCTTCGAGGTCGAGGACGCGGATCCGGTCGGGGGCAAACCCGGTCATCGCAGCACCGCCTTGAACGACTGGTAGTGGTCATCGGTGTAGTACGTCTCGTGGCCCTGCCCGGTGACGAGGCGCCGGGCGCCACGGTCCCGCTCGCCCGGGGTGGGCACGGTGTACTCGTGGTAGTACCCACGGCTCTGCCGGGGCAGCTCCCGCTCGAAGTTCCCGAATACGCTGCCGTCCTTGGCGTACGGGAAGGGCCCGCCCTTGTCGATGAGGCGCAGGGTCGTACGGGCCTCGGCGGGGAGCGCCGACTCGGTGACCGTGGCCATGCCGTGCGCCCAGGCGGGTGCGGAGCGGGTCGGCCCCGCCGAGGTGCCCTGGGTGGAGGTGGCCTGTGCGGAGCACCCGGTGACCAGCAGGGCCAGGGCTACGAGCAGGATCCCCAGGAGCCGGGTGGTGGGGAGACGGGGAAGAAGCCGCGGCAGCATGCCGCCGATGCTGCCACAGCCTCTTCCGATGAGCGCGGTGCGCGACGCGGTTGCCCGCTCGGCTCAGGAGCCGTCGGGGTCCGCGCGGTTCAGTGCCGGCTTCGGCGTGGGGCCCGCCGTGAGGAGGAAGTCCGCGGCGGCCGTGTCCGTGACGAGGCTGGTGACCAGGCCCGACCGGAGCACCGCGTCGATGGCGGCGGCCTTGCGCTGGCCACCGGCGATGGCCACGACTTCCGGGATCCGCCGCAGGCGGTCCGCCTCGACGGTGATGCAGCGCTCCCCCAGGTCGCGGCCGACCCGGCGGCCCTCCGCGTCGAAGAGGTGCGCGGACATCTCCGCGGCGACGCCGAGCGAGGCGTAGTGGGCCCGCTCCTCGTCGCTGAGCATGTCGTGCACGGTGGAGATGCCCGGCTCCCAGGAGCCGATGGAGACGCAGGCGACCGTGACCTTGTCGAAGTACTCGAAGGCGCGGGCGATGCCCGTCTGGTTGCGCAGCGCGGCCGCGGTGGCGGGGTCCGGCAGCAGCATCGGCGCGTAGATCGGGTGCGCCTCGCCGCCGGAGACCTGGGCGGCGCGCCGCACGGCCTCCACGGAGCCGCGCTCGGCGGTCCCGGCGTCGTACACGCCCGTGAGCTGCACGACCGTGCAGGGCGGCAGCCGGTCGAGCGCGGCGGCCATGTGGATGGTCGAGCGGCCCCACGCGAGGCCCAGCACGTCGCCCTCGGAGACCAGCTCGCCCAGGAGGTCGGCGGCGACCTCGCCGAGATTCTCGGGGTCGGGAGACTCCTCGGCCTCGGCCGGGGACTCGACCACCACGGCGTGCCGCAGGCCGTAGCGGGCGCGCAGCGCGTCGGAGCGCTCCGCGTCGAGCTCGGCCGGTACCCGGATCTCGATGCGTACGAGATCCCGTTCGAGCGCGGTCTCCAGGACCCGGGCCACCTTGAAGCGGCTCACGCCGAACTCCTCGGCGATCTGGATCTTGGATTTGCCCTCGAGATAGAAGCGGCGGGCCATGGCCGCCGCCTGCACCAGCTCAGCGGGTCCCATCCGCATCGCTGATCGACCCGGCGACAGTGCCGACACGGCGATCTCCTCACTGCTGTTCACAACCTGGATTCGCCGTTCATCCTTGCAGATGTGGCGGACTTGATCAGCCCTGATGGGCGGCGTTCACGTTCCTGTGGCTCAGTGGCCGCATGCCCAGGCTGCAGCGGCCGACACCGTCTCCGCCTGCGTGCGCAGTGCACGTACCGCCTGGGCGGGGTCGGCGGCGCCGTACACGGCAGATCCGGCGACGAAGACGTCGGCGCCCGCCTCCGCGCAGCGCTCGATGGTGGAGGCCGAGACGCCGCCGTCCACCTGGAGCCAGAGTTCGAGGCCGTGCTTGTTGATCAGCTCACGGGTGCGGCGGATCTTCGGCAGCATGATGTCCAGGAAGGACTGCCCGCCGAAGCCCGGCTCGACCGTCATGATCAGCAGCATGTCGAGCTCGGGGAGCAGGTCCTCGTACGGCTCGATGGGCGTCGCGGGCTTGAGCGCCATGGAGGCGCGGGCGCCCTTGGCGCGGATCTCGCGGGCCAGGCGGACGGGGGCGGCGGCGGCCTCCGCGTGGAAGGTGACGGACCCGGCGCCGGCCTCGACGTACTGCGGCGCCCAGCGGTCGGCGTCCTCGATCATCAGATGGCAGTCCAGCGGGGTGTCCGTCGCCCGCGCCAGTGACTCCACGACCGGCACCCCGAGGGTGAGGTTCGGGACGAAGTGGTTGTCCATGACGTCGACATGGAGCCAGTCGGCGCCCTCGACGGCCTTTGCCTCCTCGGCGAGGCGGGCGAAGTCGGCGGACAGGATGCTGGGGTTGATCTGCACGGCCATGACCCAAGACTGCCATGCCCGGCGCCGGTTGCTCCCCCCGGTCCAGACCTGTCCCACTTCCCGGATACGGCACCGGCTCCCCGCTGGGCGGAGAGCCGGTGTACACGCCTCAGGCCGTGCGGCGGATCAGGGCCAGATACATCGCGTCCGTGCCGTGCAGATGCGGCCAGAGCTGGATGTCGGGCCCGTCGCCGAGCGCCGGTACGCCGGGCAGCAGCGGGCGCGCGTCGAGGAGCTCGACGCCGGGGTGGTGCTTCATGACGTCGTCCACGACCGCGCGGGTCTCCGCGAGGTGCGGCGAGCAGGTCGCGTAGCCGACGACACCGCCCACCCGGACGGATTCGAGCGCGGTGTTCAGGAGCGCGCGCTGGAGCGGCGCGAACCCCTCCAGGTCCTCGGGGCGCCGCCGCCAGCGCGCCTCGGGCCGGCGGCGCAGTGCGCCCAGACCCGTGCAGGGCACGTCCATGAGGACGCGGTCGAAGGTCCCGGGACCCCACGGCGGGCGGGTGCCGTCGGCTGCGATGACCTGGTACGGGCCCGGGTTGCCCGCGAGCGCGTTCGCCACGAGACGGGCGCGGTGGGGCTGCTTCTCGGCGGCGAGCAGGGCGGCACCGCGCTGGGAGGCGAGGCCGGCGAGCATGGCCGCCTTACCACCGGGACCGGCGCAGCCGTCGAGCCACTTCTCGTCGCGGCCTTCCAGGGGCGCGTTCGCGAGGGCGATCGCCACGAGCTGGCTGCCCTCGTCCTGGACTCCGGCGCGTCCGGTCCGCACGGGGTCGAGCGAGCCGGGCTCGCCCCCCTCCGTGAGCCGCACGGCGTACGGGGACCAGCGGCCCGGCAGCGCGGACTCCTCGCCGACCTCCTCCAGGACGACGTCCGCCGTCGTCCGGCCCGGCCGGGCCACGAGCGTGACCTCGGGCCGCTCGTTGTCGGCCTCCAGCAGGTCCTCGATCCCCGCTCGGCCACCGCCCAGCGAGTCCCAGAGCGCCGACACGATCCATCGCGGATGCGAATGCACCACGGCGAGATGGTCCTCGGCGTCCTCGTCGTACGGCGGCGCGACCTTCTCGACCCATCCGTCGAGGTCGTCCTGGGCGATCTTGCGGAGCACGGCGTTGACGAACTTGGCGCGCCCGTCGCCGAGCACCACGCGTGCCAGCTCCACGGACGCCGACACGGCCGCGTGCGTGGGGATGCGGGTGCCGAGCAGCTGGTGAACGCCCATGTTCAGCACGTCGAGCACGGGCGGGTCGACCTCCCGCAGCGGCCGGTCGATACAGGCCGCGACGATCGCGTCGTACGTGCCCTGCCTCCGGAGCGTCCCGTACACCAGCTCGGTGGCGAGCGCCGCGTCACGCGCGTCGAACTTTTCGGGTCCCTCCTTCTCCCGGGCCTTGCGCAGCAGCGGAGGCAGCACGAGATTCGCATACGCATCGCGCTCGTCCACGGCCCGCAGCGCCTCGAAGGCGAGGAGGCGGACCGGGTCCTTCTGAGGGCGGCGGTACGGCTTACCGGGCTTGCCCTGCTTCCCGGAGGTGCCGGGCTTGCCTGACTTCTGGGGACGCCGGCCGGGCTGGTCGTTCAAAGGTGCTCCGCTACTGGTTTCAGCACTGAATTCGGCACTGGGTTCGGCACCGGCTTTCAGCACTGGTCTCAGCACTGGTTCCGGCTCGAACCCATTCAGCCTACGTCGGCCGCGCCGAGGCGCTCACCCGGGGCGATCCGCACCCCGCGCGCCCAGTCGGCGGCGGCCATCGGCTTCTTGCCCTGCGCCTGCACCCACAGCAGCTGCACCGCGTACGAACCGGTGCCGACGTGCAGGTCCCGCTTGCCGACCGCCAGCTCGCCGGGCACGAGGTCCGTGCGAGCCGGCGCGAGTACGGCCTGGATGAGCTTGAGACGCTCGCCCCGGAAGACGGTCCACGCGCCGGGCGCGGGTGTGCAGCCGCGCACGACCCGGTCCACGCGCAGGGCGGGCGCCGTCCAGTCGACGTGCGCGTCCTCGACCGTGATCTTCGGGGCGACCGTGATGCCTTCGGCGGGCTGCGGCACGGCCTTCAGGGAACCGTCCTCGATGCCGTCCATCGTCGCGGAGAGCAGGCCGGCGCCCGCGAAGGCGAGCCGGGTCAGCAGGTCGCCGCTGGTGTCGGTGTGCCGCACCGTCTCGGTCACCGTCCCGTATACGGGACCGGAGTCGAGGCCCTCCTCGATCAGGAACGTGGACGCCCCGGTGATCTCGTCGCCGGACATGATCGCGTGCTGCACGGGGGCCGCCCCGCGCCAGGCCGGCAGCAGCGAGAAGTGCAGGTTGACCCAGCCGCGGGCGGGGATGTCGAGGGCGACCTTCGGCAGGAGCGCGCCGTAGGCGACGACCGGGCAGCAGTCGGGGGCGATCTCCCGCAGCCGGGCCAGGAACTCCTCGTCGCGCGGCTTCGCGGGCTTGAGGACCTCGATCCCCGCCTCCGCCGCGCGCTCGGCGACCGGACTGGCGACGAGCCTGCGGCCACGGCCCGCGGGAGCGTCCGGCCGGGTGACGACCGCGGCGACCTCGTGGCGGTCGGAGGCGATCAGGGCGTCGAGAGCGGGAACGGCGACCTCGGGGGTGCCTGCGAAGACGAGCTTCATAGGTGTCTTTCGGCCTCTCGGGGCAGGGACTTGACGGGCAGCGCACCAGTCTATTGCCGTTCCACCAGCCCGTTCCCTCCGGTTTTTCCGGGCGGCGGCCCCCCGGGGGCGTACGCCTCGACGCGCGCCCTGCGCATATGCGCATACGCCCCTCCAGCGTGACCCCTCACGAGCTGGCGCGTTGGTCAAGGAAGAGTTGACCAACCAAGGGCCACAGATGCGGCCCGATCCGTTTCAACGCCGGTTCGAGAGGCTTGTTCATGGCCGACCACGCAACCCACGACGCCCAGGCACGGGCCAGCCTGCACCTCCTGGTACGGGACATCGAGCGGGTCCGCCGGCAGGTGGACGCACTGCGCACCCTCACCGCCCAGCTGGGCAACGTCTACCGCCCGCGCCGCTCCGGCCCCTCCGCGGGCTTCGTCGTCTACGGGCGCGCGCCCGCCCCGACCGTCCGCCTCGCCCAGGAGCTGCGCGACAGCGTCGAGACCCTGGTGACCGCCGCGGTGGACTTCGACCGCTCGCTGGGCTTCTCGTGGGACGCCGTGGGCTCGGCGCTCGGCGTGACGAAGCAGGCGGTGCACCGCCGGTACGGGGCCCGCAGGGCGGCGGCCCAGGCGGCCGCCGACGCCGAGCGCGCCACGGAGACGGTGGGGGCACGGCCCCCCGTCCCCATCGGTACGGCGACGATCCCGACCGTGCCGGCCGCCCGCTCCATGCCCACGCAGCCGACCGCCGGCAGCGCCGTCCTCCGTGAGGAGGCCCGCCCGACCGCCTTCCCCGGCCCACGCAACGGGTAAGCCCACCGGCTCCCCGCACGGGGCCGTCGCCCCCGGCTCCGGTCGATTGCCCCGACCGGAACGGGGGGCGGCGGCCCCGTCGCGTGCCGTGAGCCATGCTGCGGGTCGGTGGGGGCTGGTCGCGCCCCGCGGCGAAGCCGCTGATGACACGGCCCCGCGCCCCTGAAGGCTTGCGGCTTCGCCGCGCCTTCCCCGATGAAGGCTGCCGCTCAGCTCATCGGGGAAATGCTGCGCGCAGCGCACGCATTTAAGGGGCGCGGGGAACTGCGCGACCAGCCCCCACGAACCCGCAGACAAACCCCCGCACCGTAAAGCGCCCCGTCAGCCGATGTCCGGTGGATCCACCCGCACCCGCACCGGCTCCACCCCACCCCTCGCCATCCGCGCCGCCTGCGCCCGCTTCAGCGCCGCCGCGAGAGCGGAACCGCTGCCGGGGGGCACCCTGACCAGGACCCTTTCCCAGTGCTCCCCCGGCGGCGGCGCCCCGGGCCGGCGCGACGGGCCCGCGGGCGCATCCGGCACCGGGACCGGGCCCAACACCTCGGCGTCTCCTGGCAGTTCCACCGCCGACAGGAACTCGGCAAGGGCGTCGGGCGTGCCGGACACCGCCGCCATGCGTGACACGGGCGGGAACCCGAGCTCGGCGCGCTCGGAGAGCTCCCGCACCGCGTGCCCCACCGGGTCCCACCGCACCAGCGCCTGGACCGGCCGCAGCGTCGGCTCGGCCACGATCACCACCGTGCCGCCCGTCCCCTGCGGTCTGACCAGCGAAGCCGCCGCGATCCAGCGCCGCAGCGCGTCCTCGCCCGCCCGCAGATCGGGGCGGCCCAGCATCGCCCAGCCGTCGAGCAGGAGCGCCGCCGCGTACCCGCCCTCGGCCACCGGCTCCGCACCCGGCGTACTCACGACCAGGGACGGCGCCCCCGGCACCGTGTCGAGCACCTGCTCACGCCCTGACGTGCGTACCGGCACCGCGGGAAACGCCCGGCCCAGTTCCTCCGCCGTCCTGCGTGCCCCCACGACCTGCGCCCGCAGCCGGAACCCCCCGCACTCCTGGCAGTGCCAGGCGCTCTCCTCCTGACCGCACCAGCCGCACTTCAGGGCGGCGGTACCCTCGCTCGCCTCCAGCGGCCCCGCGCAGTGCCGGCAGCGGGCGGGCTCCCGGCACTGCTCGCAAGCGAGCCGGGGCACATAGCCACGCCTCGGCACCTGCACCAGCACAGGCCCCTTCTTCAGCCCTTCCCGCACCACCTGCCACGCGAGCGTCGGCAGTCGTGCCGCGCGCGCGGCCTCGTCGCGCGCGAGATCGCCGTCCCCCACGGTCCGTACGAGGGGCGCGGCGCCCCGCACCTGCTCACGCCCGGCGACGATGGGCGCCGCCCAACCACTCTCGACGAGCTGCGCGGCCTCCACCGTGCAGCTCCAACTCCCCAGCAGGAACGCGCACTTGTCGTGCGCGGCCCGCAGCAGCAGGACGTCACGCGCATGCGGCTGCGGCGCGTGCGGCTCGGCATGGCTGGAGTCACCGTCGTCCCATATGACCACGAGCCCCAGATCCCGCACGGGGGCGAACATCGCGGCCCGGGTGCCCACCACCGCCCGCACCGACCCGCGCCGCACCCCGAGCCATTCCCGGTACCGCTTCTCGGGTCCCGCGTCGGCGGTCAGCACGGCGTGCCTCCCCTCGCCGAGGACGGCGCTCAGCGCGGCGTCGACCCGCGCGACCACCCGCCCGTCGGGGACCACGACCAGGGCGCCTCGCCCCGAGGAGAGGGTGGCGGCGACGGCGCGCGCCACCTCGTCGGCCCACTCGGGTCCCGGCAGCGCGTTCCACACCGCCCGGGGTGAGCCGCCCGACGCGAGGGCCTCCAGGAACCCCGGCCCGCGCTCGTACCGGCGCCAGCTCCCCGCGTCCGGCGCGGGCGGGGGCGGCAGCGGCTCGGGCGACGGCTTCTTCTCGGCACGGGCGCTGCGCGGCGGAACGGCCAGCTGCAGTACGTCGGCGAGGCTTCCCGCGTACCGGTCGGCGACGGCGCGGGCGAGGCCGAGGAGTTCCTCCCCGAGGACGGGCTCGGGCGACACGACCTGGGCGAGCGCGGCGAGGGGGCCCGAGTAGTCGGACCCGGCGACGCGCGCGACGACGAACCCGTCGATCAGGCCGCCGCCCTCGCGGCGCCCGTCCCGCACGGAGTGCTTCCCGGCTCCGAACCGCACGCGCACCCGCACCCCCGGCTGCGCGTCCGCGTCGAGCTCCTCGGGCACCGCGTAATCGAAGTAACGGTCGAGATGCAGCACGCCCTTGTCCACGAGGACGCGGGCCACGGGAAGCTCTTTCGCCAGCGGCGCGCCTCGCCAGGTCCGAGGCTTCGCCTTCGGCACGTTGGTGCGCCGCACGGTCTCGCGAATGAACGCGAGCTGCTCCGGCTCGGGGCGGTCGTTCTGGCTGCTCACATTGCCATTCCTACCAGAGGGGTCGGACATCGCCGTGCGGGCCGGTGGGGGCTGATCGCGCCGTTCCCCGCGCCCCTTAAATGCATGCGCTGCGCGCAGCATTTCCCCGATGAAGGCGCGGCGAAGTCGCAAGCCTTCTAGGGGCGCGGGGAACTGCGCGACCAGCCCCCACGAACCCGCACCCAAAAACAAAACCGGGGCCCGCCCCTCCCGCAAGGGAGAAGCCGGGCCCCGGTCCGAGCCAGAAACCGCCTACAGGCCGGCAGCCTTACGCAGCGCGTCCACGCGATCCGTCCGCTCCCACGTGAAGTCGGGAAGCGCCCGCCCGAAGTGGCCGTAGGCCGCCGTCTGCGAGTAGATCGGGCGGAGCAGGTCGAGGTCGCGGATGATCGCGGCGGGGCGGAGGTCGAAGACCTCGGTGATCGCCTGCTCGATCTTGTCCGTGTCCACCGTCGCCGTACCGAAGGTCTCGACGAAGAGACCGACCGGCTCGGCCTTGCCGATCGCGTACGCGACCTGGACCTCGCAGCGGGACGCGAGGCCGGCGGCGACGACGTTCTTCGCTACCCAGCGCATCGCGTACGCGGCGGAGCGGTCGACCTTCGACGGGTCCTTGCCCGAGAAGGCGCCACCCCCGTGGCGGGCGTAGCCGCCGTACGTGTCGATGATGATCTTGCGGCCGGTGAGGCCCGCGTCGCCCATCGGGCCGCCGATCTCGAAGCGGCCGGTCGGGTTCACCAGGAGGCGGTAGCCCTCGGTGTCCAGCTTGATGCCGTCGTCGAGGAGCGCCTTCAGCTCCGGCTCCACGACGAACTCGCGGATGTCGGGGGCGAGCAGCGACTCCAGGTCGATGTCCGACGCGTGCTGCGAGGAGACGACGACCGTGTCGAGGCGGACGGCCTTGTCGCCGTCGTACTCGATGGTGACCTGGGTCTTACCGTCCGGGCGGAGGTAAGGGATCGTGCCGTTCTTGCGGACCTCGGAGAGGCGCCGCGAGAGACGGTGCGCGAGGTGGATCGGGAGCGGCATGAGCTCGGGCGTCTCGTCGCACGCGTAGCCGAACATCAGGCCCTGGTCGCCCGCGCCCTGCTTGTCGAGCTCGTCGTCGTCACCCTCGACCCGCTTCTCGTACGCGGTGTCGACGCCCTGGGCGATGTCGGGGGACTGCGAGCCGATGGACACCGACACGCCGCAGGAGGCGCCGTCGAAGCCCTTCTTCGAGGAGTCGTAGCCGATCTCGAGGATCTTGTCGCGTACGAGCTGCGCGATCGGCGCGTACGCCTTGGTGGTGACCTCGCCGGCCACGTGCACGAGGCCCGTGGTGATCAGCGTCTCGACGGCGACGCGGGACGTGGGGTCCTCGCGAAGCAGCGCGTCGAGAATGGTGTCGCTGATCTGGTCAGCGATCTTGTCGGGGTGACCCTCGGTCACGGACTCCGAGGTGAACAGGCGACGGGACACAACGCTCCCTGTGGTTGCAGCGGCTGCTGGCTGATCATTTGCGGACGGCCGGGGGCTGCGCCCGGCGTCGTCCTGGACCAGTTTATCGGTCACTCTCGGCCGCTGGACCACGTGTCTCGCCACTTGGGAGTGCTGTGACCAGCGGCACTGCATTCTGCGGTACGACGATCGGCCTCAGGAAGGGGCCCGAGCGCCCGAAATTGCCGTATTTCTCACGGTACGACACCTCCGCTGGAGCGAAAGCGGTCATCACTGGCCGTTGTAGATCCGTTCCTGCTCCAGAGTGTCACCGGCGGACACCAGGCGGGCGACAACGTCCCAGATCGTGTCGGAAAGCACTTCCTTCGGCCCGTACGGAACCGGCGTCTCGCTGCCGTCCGCGCCGAGCAGGACCGCCTCGTTCTCCTCGGAGCCGAAGGTCTTGCGCTCCCCCACCTCGTTGACGACGAGCAGGTCACAGCCCTTGCGGGCCAGTTTCTTGCGGCCGTTGGCGAGGACGTCGTCCGTCTCGGCGGCGAAGCCGACGACGACCTGTCCCGGGCGCGAGCGGTCCGCCGAGATCTCGGCGAGGATGTCGGGGTTGCGGACGAGGAAGATCGGCTCGGGCTCGTGCCCGTCCTTCTTCTTGATCTTCCCTGTGGCGTACGTCTCGGGGCGGAAGTCCGCCACCGCGGCCGCCATGACCACCACGTCGGCGCCGGTGGCCGCCCTGATGACGGCCTCGCGCAGCTCCACGGCCGTGCCGACGTGGACGACGTCGACGCCGGCCGGGTCGGGCAGCGCCGCGTTCGCCGAGAGGAGGGTGACGCGGGCGCCGCGGGCCACCGCCGTACGCGCGAGGGCGTAGCCCTGCTTGCCGGAGGAGCGGTTTCCGAGGAAGCGGACCGGGTCGAGGGGTTCGCGGGTGCCGCCCGCGCTGATGACGACGTGGCGTCCGGCGAGGTCCTGGACGGCCGCACGCTCCCCGCGCGCGAGGACCCGGCGCGCGAACTCGAAGATCTCGACCGGGTCGGGGAAGCGGCCCTTGCCCGTGTCGACGCCGGTGAGGCGGCCGACGGCGGGGTCGATGACGAGGGCGCCGCGGCGCCGGAGCGTGGCGACGTTCTCCTGGGTGGCCGGGTGCTCCCACATCTCCGTGTGCATGGCGGGGGCGAAGACGACCGGACAGCGGGCGGTCAGGAGCGTGTTCGTGAGGAGGTCGTCGGCGAGGCCGTGCGCGGCCTTGGCGAGCATGTCGGCGGTGGCGGGCGCGACGATCACGAGGTCGGCGTGCTGGCCGATCCGTACGTGCGGCACCTCGTGGACGGAGTCCCACACCTCGGTCGAGACCGGGTTGCCGGACAGCGCCGACCAGGTCGCCGCCCCCACGAACTGCAGGGCGGAGTCCGTCGGCACGACGCGTACGTCGTGTCCCGACTCGGTCAGCCGGCGCAGGAGTTCGCACGCCTTGTAGGCGGCGATTCCACCACTGACCCCCAGAACGACCTTCGGCTTGTCCACCGTCTGTGCCTCCCCGCACCTGTTCAAGAACCCGCACCTGTTCAAGAAAACGTTTCGTACGCCTCCATGACACACCACAGGCCCGGCAGTGTCGCTGCCGGGCCTGTGGTGAAGGAAGAAAAACTGTGCCTACTGCGCGGGGCCCTCGATGGCCTCGGAGGTCAGCAGACCCGCGTTGATCTCGCGGAGCGCGATCGACAGGGGCTTCTCGTGGACGTGCGTGTCGACGAGCGGGCCGACGTACTCGAGCAGGCCCTCACCGAGCTGCGAGTAGTACGCGTTGATCTGACGCGCGCGCTTGGCGGCGTAGATGACCAGGCTGTACTTCGAGTCGGTGGCTTCGAGCAGCTCATCAATCGGCGGGTTGATGATGCCCTCGGGCGCGGTAATGGAAGAGGACACTCTCTGCCTTCCGATGGGGTGAAGAATGAGGTAAAGATCAAAGAACCTTCACCAAGGCTAGCAGCTCACGCGCTACATCCTCGACGGAGGTATTGACAAGGGTCGTATCGAATTCCGCCTCGGCCGCGAGCTCCACCTTGGCGGCCGCGAGCCGGCGCTCGATGACCTCGGGGGCCTCGGTCCCCCGGCCGGTGAGCCGGCGGACCAGCTCGTCCCAGCTCGGCGGGGCGAGGAAGACGAGCTGCGCCTCGGGCATGGACTCGCGCACGAGCCTGGCGCCCTGGAGGTCGATCTCGAGGAGGACGGGTTCGCCCGACTCGAGCCGGTCCAGGACGGCCCTGCGCGGGGTCCCGTACCGGTTGCCCGCGAACTCGGCCCACTCGAGGAGTTCGCCGTTGGCGATCAGCTTGTCCATCTCCTCGTCGGTGACGAAGAAGTAGTGGACACCGTGCTTCTCGCCGGGGCGCGGCTTGCGGGTCGTCGCCGACACCGAGAGCCAGACCTCGGGGTGAACCTTGCGCATATGAGCGACGACCGTGCTCTTGCCGACCCCTGAGGGGCCGGAGAGCACGGTCAGCCGCGGACGTGCGTCCGGGGGTACGGGGGTCGTCCCCCGGGATGTTGCAGCCATGCACCGATTATTCCAGCAATCCCGTGGTGCCCGGACCAGCCGGTCCGGGCACCCGGAATCAGGCGCCGGTGCTGCCGAACTCGCGCTCCAGGGACGCGATCTGGTTGGAACCCAGTCCGCGCACGCGGCGGCTCTCGGAGATTCCGAGCCGCTCCATGATCTGCTTGGCGCGGACCTTGCCCACGCCGGGGAGGGACTCCAGGAGGGCGGAGACCTTCATCTTGCCGATGACGTCGTTCTCCTGCCCCTGCTTGATGACCTCGTGCAAGGAGGCGCCGGAGTGCTTGAGTCGATTCTTGACCTCGGCCCGCTCCCGGCGAGCCGCGGCGGCCTTTTCGAGCGCGGCTGCGCGCTGTTCAGGGGTAAGGGGCGGAAGAGCCACGCCTACGTCACCTCGGATGTCGAACTGTCGGATACGGACCGGTGAGGAACCTAGTCGCCCCACACCTGGTGAGCAACGAGCAATGTGCTTACCCGTTGGCTCTCGACGGAGACTAGCGGCCCGGGCCGCCTGAGTCAGCGAGAACAGACGAAAAGTCCTGGTCAGCCTCCATCGAGCCCGACATTACAGACAAATCGCCCCGGATTTCGGTCCGGATCCGGATGTGAAGCCCTCCCCGAGGCCTCACTGAAACATCACGGAATGGTCAAAGAAGCTCTTCGGGGCCCTCCCGGGGACCCTCACAGCACCCCGACAGGCCCTCTCATCACCTCGAATCAGCACGTCGAAGGCCCCCGCACGGGGCGTGCGGGGGCCTTCGGGGGCGCATCGGAGGTCAGGCGGAGGCGACCGCCGCGCGGACCTCGTCGGCGAAGCGGACCGACGCCTCGCGCAGGGCGCCGACCGACGGCCCGGCCTTCAGGACGGCGCGGCTGACGTTCGGGACGACGTTGCGCGCGGCCGCGCCGAAGACGGCCGGCAGATCCGCCGGGGTCGCGCCCTGGGCGCCGATGCCGGGCGCCAGGAGCGGACCGTTGATGTCCAGGTCGTACGAGGACAGGTCACCGAGGGTCGCCCCGACGACGGCGCCGAAGGAGCCCATGGGCGTCTCGCCCGCGTTCTCCTCGGCGAGATGGGCGAGCATCGTCGCGCCCACGTTCCGTCCGTCGGCGCGCACCGCGTGCTGGACCTCGCCGCCCTCCGGATTGGAGGTGAGGGCGAGGACGAAGAGCCCGGCGCCGGACTCGCGCGCCAGGTCGACGGCGGGCTTGAGGGACCCGTAGCCGAGGTACGGCGAGACGGTCAGGGCGTCCGAGAACAGCGGGGAGTCCTTGTGCAGGAAGGTCTCCGCGTACGCGGCCATGGTGGAGCCGATGTCGCCGCGCTTGGCGTCCATGACGACGAGCGTGCCGGCGGCGCGCAGGTCGGCGACGGCGCGCTCCAGGACGGCGACGCCGCGCGAGCCGAAGCGCTCGAAGAAGGCCGACTGCGGCTTGACGACGGCGACGGTGTCGGCGAGGGCCTCGACGGAGATCCGCGTGAAGCGCTCCAGGCCGTCGATGTCGTCGTTCAGGCCCCAGGCCGACAGGAGCGCGGCGTGCGGGTCGATGCCGACGCACAGGGGGCCGCGCTCGTCCATGGCGCGGCGCAGGCGGGCGCCGAAGGGCTCGAGAACGGTCATGCGCGGGCCTTCTTCACGTCGGCGCCGACGGCGTCGGCGAGGGTGGCGTACGGAGAGTTGTTCAGGCGGGCGGCGAGGCCCTTGTGGATCGCGCGGGCGTAGAACGGGCCTTCGTAGATGAAGGCGCTGTAGCCCTGGACCAGGGTGGCGCCGGCGAGGATGCGCTGCCAGGCGTCCTCGGCGTTCTCGATGCCGCCGACGCCCACGAGGGTGATGCGGTCGCCCACGCGCGCGTAGAGGCGCCGCAGGACCTCCAGGGAGCGGGTCTTCAGGGGGGCGCCGGACAGGCCGCCGGTCTCCTTCACGAGGGACGGGTCGGAGGTCAGGCCGAGGCCGTCGCGCGCGATGGTGGTGTTCGTGGCGATGATCCCGTCGAGGCCGAGCTCGACCGCCAGGTCGGCGACGGCGTCGACGTCCTCGTCGGCCAGGTCGGGGGCGATCTTGACGAGGAGCGGGACGCGGCGCGAGGTGACCGTGCGGTCGGCGGCCTCGCGCACGGCGGTCAGGAGCGGGCGCAGCGCCTCGGTGGCCTGGAGGTTGCGCAGCCCGGGCGTGTTCGGCGACGAGACGTTCACGACGAGGTAGTCGGCGTGGGCGGCGAGCCGCTCGGTCGACTTCACGTAGTCGCCGGCGGCCTCCTCCTCGGGCACGACCTTGGTCTTGCCGATGTTGACGCCGACGGTCGCCTTGAAGACGGCCTTGCGGGCCGCCAGGCGGTCCGCCACGGCTGCGGAGCCCTCGTTGTTGAAGCCCATGCGGTTGATGAGCGCGCGGTCCTGCACGAGGCGGAACAGGCGCTTCTTGGGGTTGCCGGGCTGCGGCTCGCCCGTGACGGTGCCGATCTCGATGTGGTCGAAGCCGAGCATCGTCATGCCGTCGATCGCGACGGCGTTCTTGTCGAAGCCGGCCGCGAGCCCGAAGGGGCCGTGCATGCGCAGGCCGAAGGCCTCCGTGCGCAGCTCCTTGTGGCGGGGCGCGAGGGCGGCGGCCACGAAGGTGCGCAGGACGGGGACACGGGCCGCGAGGCGGATCCAGCGGAAGGCCAGGTGGTGGGCCTGCTCGGGGTCCATGCGCTTGAAGACGAGGTTGAAGAAGAATTTGTACATCGTGGGTGTCCTCACACTGAGGGGGACACCGTTTCCGGTGTCCCCCTCATGGGCTGCTAGTCGCGGGCCGCGGTCAGGTGTTCCGCGTGTTCCTGGAGCGAACGGACGCCCACGTCACCGTGGTTGAGCGCGTCGATGCCCTGGACGGCGGCCGCGAGGGCCTGGACCGTGGTCAGGCACGGCACGCTGCGCGCCACCGCGGCGGTACGGATCTCGTAGCCGTCGAGGCGGCCGCCGGTGCCGTACGGGGTGTTGACGATGAGGTCGACCTGGCCGTCGTGGATGAGCTGGACGATGGTCTTCTCGCCGTTCGGGCCCTCGCCCTCGCTGAGCTTGCGCACGACCGTGGCGTTGATGCCGTTGCGGCGCAGGACCTCGGCGGTGCCGGAGGTGGCCATCAGCTCGAAGCCGTGGGCGACGAGTTCGCGGGCCGGGAAGATCATCGTGCGCTTGTCCCGGTTGGCGACCGAGATGAACGCGCGGCCCTTCGTCGGCAGCGGACCGTAGGCGCCCGCCTGCGACTTGGCGTAGGCCGTGCCGAACACCGAGTCGATGCCCATGACCTCGCCGGTGGAGCGCATCTCCGGGCCGAGGACCGTGTCGACACCGCGTCCGTGGACGTCGCGGAAGCGGCTCCACGGCATCACGGCCTCCTTGACGGAGATCGGCGCGTCCAGCGGCAGCGTGCCGCCGTCGCCCTCCTTGGGCAGCATGCCCTCGGCGCGCAGCTCGGCGACGGTCGCGCCGAGCGAGATGCGGGCGGCGGCCTTCGCGAGCGGCACCGCGGTCGCCTTCGAGGTGAAGGGGACGGTGCGCGAGGCGCGCGGGTTGGCCTCGAGGACGTAGAGGATGTCACCCGCCATCGCGAACTGGATGTTGATGAGTCCGCGGACGCCGACGCCCTTGGCGATGGCCTCGGTGGAGGCGCGCAGGCGCTTGATGTCGAAGCCGCCGAGCGTGATCGGGGGCAGGGCGCACGCCGAGTCGCCGGAGTGGATGCCGGCCTCCTCGATGTGCTCCATGACGCCGCCGAGGTAGAGCTCGTGGCCGTCGTAGAGCGCGTCCACGTCGATCTCGATCGCGTCGTCGAGGAAGCGGTCGACGAGGACCGGGCGGGACGGCGAGATCTCCGTGGACTCCTCGATGTACGAGGCGAGGCGGGTCTCGTCGTACACGATCTCCATGCCGCGGCCGCCGAGGACGTACGACGGGCGGACGAGGACCGGGTAGCCGATCTCGTCGGCGATGGCCTTGGCCTCGGAGAAGGTGGTGGCGGTGCCGTGCTTGGGGGCGGGGAGGCCCGCCTCGGCGAGGACGCGGCCGAAGGCGCCGCGGTCCTCGGCGGCGTGGATGGCCTCGGGCGAGGTGCCCACGACCGGTACGCCGTTGTCCTTGAGCGCCTGCGACAGACCCAGCGGGGTCTGGCCGCCGAGCTGGACGACGACGCCCGCGACCGGGCCCGCCAGGGACTCGGCGTGGACGATCTCAAGCACGTCTTCGAGCGTCAGCGGCTCGAAGTACAGGCGGTCGGAGGTGTCGTAGTCCGTGGACACGGTCTCCGGGTTGCAGTTGACCATCACGGTCTCGTAGCCCGCGTCGCTGAGCGCGAAGGAGGCGTGGACGCAGGAGTAGTCGAACTCGATGCCCTGGCCGATGCGGTTCGGGCCGGAGCCCAGGATGATCACGGCCGGCTTCTCGCGCGGGGCGACCTCGGTCTCCTCGTCGTACGAGGAGTAGAAGTACGGGGTCTTGGCGGCGAACTCGGCGGCGCAGGTGTCCACCGTCTTGTAGACCGGGCGGACGCCGAGGGCGTGGCGGACCTCGCGGACGACGTCCTCGCGCAGGCCGCGGATCTCGGCGATCTGGGCGTCGGAGAAGCCGTGGCGCTTGGCCTCGGCGATCAGGTCGACGTCGAGGCGCTCGGCGGCGGCCAGCTCGTCCGCGATCTCCTTGATGAGGAAGAGCTGGTCGACGAACCAGGGGTCGATCTTCGTGGACTCGAAGACCTCTTCCTGGGTGGCGCCGGCGCGGATGGCCTGCATGACGGTGTTGATGCGGCCGTCGGTCGGGCGGACGGCCTCTTCCAAAAGAAGAGCCTTGTCGCCGGTCTCGCCGACGAAGGTGAACTGGCTGCCCTTCTTCTCCAGGGAGCGCAGCGCCTTCTGCAGTGCCTCGGTGAAGTTGCGGCCGATCGCCATGGCCTCGCCCACCGACTTCATGGTGGTGGTGAGGGTGGAGTCGGCGGACGGGAACTTCTCGAAGGCGAAGCGCGGGGCCTTCACGACGACGTAGTCGAGGGTCGGCTCGAAGGAGGCCGGCGTCTTCTCGGTGATGTCGTTCGGGATCTCGTCGAGCGTGTAGCCGACGGCCAGCTTGGCGGCGATCTTGGCGATCGGGAAGCCGGTGGCCTTGGAGGCGAGCGCCGAGGACCGGGAGACGCGCGGGTTCATCTCGATGACGATGACGCGGCCGTCGTCCGGGTTGATCGCGAACTGGATGTTGCAGCCGCCGGTGTCGACGCCGACCTCGCGGATGATCGCGATGCCGATGTCGCGCAGCCGCTGGTACTCGCGGTCGGTGAGCGTCATCGCCGGGGCGACGGTGATCGAGTCACCGGTGTGGACGCCCATGGGGTCGAAGTTCTCGATGGAGCAGACGACCACGACGTTGTCGTGCTTGTCGCGCATCAGCTCCAGCTCGTACTCCTTCCAGCCGAGGATGGACTCCTCCAGGAGCACCTCGGTGGTCGGGGAGAGCGTGAGGCCCTGGCCTGCGATGCGGCGCAGCTCGTCCTCGTCGTGCGCGAAGCCGGAGCCGGCGCCGCCCATGGTGAAGGACGGGCGGACGACGACGGGGTAGCCGCCGAGCGTGTCCACGCCCGCGACGACCTCGTCCATGGTGTGGCAGATGACCGAGCGGGCGGACTCGCCGTACCCGATCTTCTCCTTGACGGCTTCGACGACGCCCTTGAACAGGTCGCGGTCCTCGCCCTTGTTGATGGCCTCGACGTTGGCGCCGATGAGCTCGACGCCGTACTTCTCCAGGACGCCGTTCTCGTGCATGGAGATCGCGGTGTTGAGCGCGGTCTGGCCGCCGAGGGTGGGCAGGAGCGCGTCGGGGCGCTCCTTGGCGATGATCTTCTCGACGAACCCGGGGGTGATCGGCTCGACGTACGTGGCGTCGGCGATCTCCGGGTCGGTCATGATCGTGGCCGGGTTGGAGTTCACGAGGATGACCCGCAGGCCCTCGGCGCGCAGGATGCGGCAGGCCTGGGTACCGGAGTAGTCGAACTCGGCGGCCTGGCCGATGACGATCGGACCGGAGCCGATGACCAGGACGGACTGGATATCGGTGCGCTTAGGCACGCTGGCCCTCCATGAGCTCTACGAAGCGGTCGAACAGGTACGCGGCGTCGTGCGGGCCGGCGGCCGCTTCGGGGTGGTACTGGACGGAGAAGGCCGGCTGGTCGAGCAGCTGGAGGCCCTCGACGACCTGGTCGTTCAGGCAGACGTGGGAGACCTCGGCGCGGCCGTAC
Source organism: Streptomyces antnestii (assembly GCF_004005495.1). Classification (GTDB taxonomy): domain Bacteria; phylum Actinomycetota; class Actinomycetes; order Streptomycetales; family Streptomycetaceae; genus Streptomyces; species Streptomyces antnestii. The sequence continues at coordinate 387,324 of NZ_RZYA01000005.1, read as the reverse complement.
GGGGTGGCGGAGACCTGGTCGAGCGGGGCGTCGACGGCGAATCCGTGGTTGTGCGCGGTGACCTCGACCTTGCCGGTCGTGCGGTCCTGCACGGGCTGGTTGATGCCGCGGTGGCCGTACTTCAGCTTGTAGGTGCCGAAGCCGAGCGCGCGGCCGAGGATCTGGTTGCCGAAGCAGATACCGAAGAGCGGCGTCTTGCGGGCGAGTACGTCCTTCATGACGGCGACGGGGCCGTCGGCGGTGGCCGGGTCGCCCGGACCGTTGGAGAAGAACACGCCGTCGGGGTTCACGGCGTAGACGTCCTCGGCGGTGGCCGTGGCGGGCAGCACGTGGACCTCGATGCCGCGCTCGGCCATGCGGTGCGGGGTCATGCCCTTGATGCCCAGGTCGACCGCGGCGACGGTGAACTTCTTCTCACCGATGGCGGGGACGACGTACGCCTCCTTGGTGGCGACCTCGGCGGAGAGGTTCGCGCCCTGCATCTCGGGGGCCTGGCGGACCTCGGCGAGCATCGTGCCCGCGTCGGGCAGCGCGTTGCCGGAGAAGATGCCGACGCGCATGGCGCCGCGCTCGCGCAGGTGGCGGGTCAGGGCGCGGGTGTCGATGCCGCTGATGCCGACGACGCCCTGCTTGCGCAGCTCCTCGTCGAGGGAGCGCTTGGCGCGCCAGTTGGAGGGCACGCGCGCGGGGTCGCGCACGACGTAACCGGCGACCCAGATCCGCCCGGACTCGGGGTCCTCGTCGTTGACGCCGGTGTTGCCGACGTGCGGGGCGGTCATCACGACGACCTGGCGGTGGTACGACGGGTCGGTCAGGGTCTCCTGGTAGCCGGTCATGCCGGTGGAGAAGACCGCCTCGCCGAAGGTCTCCCCCGTGGCCCCGTAGGCGCGGCCGCGGAAGATGCGGCCGTCCTCCAGGACGAGTACGGCGGGAGCGTGGGCGGCTCCCCGGGTGGAGGTCGTCATCGTGCGGTGCCTTCCGTCGTGTTGATCATGTTGGTCAGGGTGGTGACCCATTCGGCCTGCTCGGCCGCGTGGTCGGAGCGGAATCCGGAGTCGATCAGCTTGTCGCCGTGCGCCCAGGTGACGATCAGGAGACCGCCCTCCGTGAGGACCTTGCCGGCGATGCCCTTGTCGAGGCGGGCCTCGCGCAGCGCGCCCACCGGGATGAAGAAGTCCGTGGCCCCGGGGCGTACGACGTCCAGACCCGCGTCCGTGAGGGTGAGCTCGACGCGGCTACGGGTGCCGAGGCCGTGCGCCACGATGCGGTCGAGCCACTGCCCCGCGGTCGTGGAGCCGTGGTAGCGGCCGCTCAGCTCAAGTCTGGCCGGACCGGGCTCGGACGGCGATCCGGGCAGTGGCGGCTCGCCGCCTCCGTTGAGCGTGGTGGTGGTGGGAGACGGGCGGGCGGGGAGCGGCGGCAGGTCGCCCTGGAGGGTGCCGCGCCACTTCCAGCCCTGGCGCATCAGCCAGTAGACGAGCGTGATGAAGAGCAGCAGTCCGACGATCCAGCCGATCCGGTCGGGCCAGTCCGTCACGTCCGCCGACTTCCGTTCGGCGGCGAGCACTGCCAGAGATTGCGTCAGTCGTGTCACGCGAGCTTCCCGTCGGCGAGGGTGGCCTTGCCCCGCAGCCAGGTGTGGGTGACGCGTCCAGGCAGCTCACGGCCCTCGTAGGGGGTGTTGCGGCTGCGCGAGGCGAAGCCCGCGGGGTCCACCGCTCCACGGTAGTCCGCGTCGACCAGGACGAGGTTCGCGGGCTCGCCCGCCGAGACGGGCCGTCCGTGGCCGGTGGCCCGGCCGATCTGCGCCGGCTTGACGGACATACGGTCGGCGACGCCGGCCCAGTCGAGCAGGCCGGTCTCGACCATCGTCTGCTGGACGACGGACAGGGCCGTCTCCAGGCCGACCATGCCCATGGCCGCCGCGGCCCACTCGCAGTCCTTGTCCTCGTGCGGGTGCGGGGCGTGGTCGGTGGCGACGATGTCGATCGTGCCGTCGGCGAGCGCCTCGCGCAGGGCCATGACGTCCTTCTCCGTACGGAGCGGCGGGTTGACCTTGTAGACGGGGTTGTACGAGCGGACCAGCTCGTCGGTGAGGAGCAGGTGGTGCGGGGTGACCTCGGCGGTGACGTCGATGCCGCGGGACTTGGCCCAGCGCACGATCTCGACGGAGCCGGCGGTCGACAGGTGGCAGATGTGGACGCGGGAGCCGACGTGCTCGGCGAGCAGCACGTCGCGGGCGATGATCGACTCCTCGGCGACGGCGGGCCAGCCGCCGAGGCCCAGCTCGGCGGAGACGATGCCCTCGTTCATCTGGGCGCCCTCGGTGAGGCGGGGCTCCTGCGCGTGCTGGGCGACGACGCCGCCGAAGGCCTTCACGTACTCCAGGGCGCGGCGCATGATCACGGCGTCGTCGACGCACTTGCCGTCGTCGGAGAAGACGGTGACGCCGGCGGCGGACTCGTGCATGGCGCCGAGCTCGGCGAGCTTCTTGCCTTCGAGGCCGACGGTGACGGCGCCGATGGGCTGGACGTCGCAGTAGCCGTGCTCCCGGCCGAGCCGGAAGACCTGCTCGACGACGCCGGCGGTGTCGGCGACGGGGAAGGTGTTGGCCATCGCGAAGACCGAGGTGTAGCCACCGGAGGCGGCGGCCCGGGTGCCGGTGAGGACGGTCTCGGAGTCCTCGCGGCCGGGCTCGCGCAGGTGGGTGTGCAGGTCGACGAGGCCCGGCAGGAGGATCTTGCCGCCGGCCTCGACGACGGTCGCGTCGCCGGCCTCGATACCGGTGCCGACCTGGGCGATGGTCTCGCCGTCGATCAGCACGTCCTGCGGCTCGCCGCCGAGCACCTTCGCACCGCGGATCAGGATCTTGCTCATGGTTACTTGTTCTCCGATTCGACGGGGCGGGCGTGACTGACGGCGGGCTCGTTGCCGCCCAGAAGCAGGTAGAGGACGGCCATCCGCGTGTGCACACCGTTGGCGACCTGCTCGACGACCGTGCAGCGGTCGGAGTCGGCGACCTCGGCGGTGATCTCCATGCCGCGGACCATCGGGCCCGGGTGCATCACGATGGCGTGCTCGGGCATCTTCGCCATGCGCTCGGCGTCCAGGCCGTAGCGGCGGCTGTACTCGCGCTCGGTCGGGAAGAACGCGGCGTTCATCCGCTCGCGCTGGACGCGCAGCAGCATCACGGCGTCGGACTTCGGCAGGGTGCTGTCGAGGTCGTACGAGACCTCGCAGGGCCAGGTCTCGACGCCGACGGGGACCAGGGTGGGCGGGGCGACGACGGTCACCTCGGCGCCGAGGGTGTGCAGCAGGTCGACGTTCGAACGGGCGACGCGGCTGTGCAGGACGTCGCCGACGAGCGTGATGCGCTTGCCTTCGAGGTCCCTGCCGAGTCCGGCGTCACGGCCGACCAGGCGGCGGCGCATCGTGAACGCGTCGAGGAGCGCCTGCGTGGGGTGCTGGTGGGTGCCGTCGCCCGCGTTGATGACGGGGGCGTCGATCCAGCCGGAGTTGGCGAGCCGGTAGGGCGCGCCGGAGGCGCTGTGCCGGATGACGACGGCGTCGACGCCCATCGCCTCCAGGGTCTGGGCGGTGTCCTTGAGGGACTCGCCCTTGGAGACGCTGGATCCCTTGGCGGTGAAGTTGATGACGTCGGCGGACAGGCGCTTCTCGGCGGCTTCGAAGGAGATCCGGGTGCGGGTCGAGTCCTCGAAGAAGAGGTTGCAGATCGTACGGCCGCGCAGCGCGGGCAGTTTCTTGATCGGCCGGTCGGCGACCCGGGCCATCTCCTCGGCGGTGTCGAGGATGAGGACGGCGTCGTCGCGGGTGAGGTCGGCGGCCGAGATGAGGTGTCGCATCATCGGGAGGGCTCCGTAGGAAAGTTCAGGAGTATTCGGGCATACGGGCGCGCGGCGGCACCCTCAGGGCGGTGCTGAGAGTGCTACTGCTCGCCGGCCGGAGCGGTCCGCTTGACGCCGAGCAGCACGGCGTCGCGGCCGTCCTCTTCCACGAGCTGGACCTTGACCGTCTCCCGCAGCGACGTGGGGAGGTTCTTGCCGACGTAGTCGGCGCGAATGGGGAGTTCGCGGTGGCCGCGGTCGACGAGGACCGCGAGCTGCACGGCGCGGGGGCGCCCGGTGTCGTTCAGGGCGTCGAGGGCGGCGCGGATGGTGCGGCCGGAGAAGAGCACGTCGTCGACGAGGACGACGAGGCGGCCGTCGATGCCGTCGGCGGGGATGTCGGTGCGGGCCAGCGCGCGCGGCGGGTGCATGCGCAGGTCGTCGCGGTACATGGTGATGTCGAGGGAGCCGACGGGGATCTTCCGTCCGGTGATCTCTTCGAGCTTGTCCGCGAGCCGGCGGGCCAGGAAGACGCCGCGGGTGGGAATGCCCAGGAGCACGACGTCTTCGGCGCCCTTGGCGCGCTCGACGATCTCGTGAGCGATGCGGGTCAGTACCCGCGCGATGTCGGGGCCCTCGAGTACGGGGCGTGCCTCATCGGAGTTGCTGATGTCCATAAAAAACGGACCCCCTTCTCCGCCTCACGGGACGGACCTTAAAGGACGTCGGATTTGCGCCCTCCACGCTACCAGGCCCGCAACGCCGCCGATCACCCCCCTGGAGGTGCGCCGGACAGCGTTCCGAGGGAAGGTCGGTACGGACCATTCGGCTTGACGCAGCCAAGTAACGCTGCGTAACCTCACAGTGAGTTACCAGCCACGCGGCGGAGCCGCACGTTGATACAGCGTCCGGGAGCTATATGTCCAGCGAATACGCCAAACAGCTCGGGGCCAAGCTCCGGGCCATCCGCACCCAGCAGGGCCTTTCCCTCCATGGTGTCGAGGAGAAGTCCCAGGGACGCTGGAAGGCGGTCGTGGTCGGTTCGTACGAGCGCGGCGACCGTGCCGTGACCGTGCAGCGCCTCGCAGAGCTGGCGGACTTCTACGGGGTGCCGGTGCAGGAGCTCCTGCCGGGCACCACGCCGGGCGGCGCCGCCGAGCCCCCGCCGAAGCTCGTCCTCGACCTGGAGCGCCTGGCCCACGTCCCGCCGGAGAAGGCGGGCCCCCTGCAGCGCTACGCGGCGACGATCCAGTCGCAGCGCGGCGACTACAACGGCAAGGTGCTGTCGATCCGCCAGGACGACCTGCGCACCCTCGCCGTCATCTACGACCAGTCGCCCTCGGTCCTCACCGAGCAGCTCATCAGCTGGGGTGTTCTGGACGCCGACGCACGTCGTGCCGTCGCGCACGAAGACCTCTGACGGACGGCGTCCGGCAGCACTCGGCAGAAACGTCACGCCCAAGGGGCGGGCCCGCGTTTTCGCGGCCCGCCCCTTGGGCGTTCCCGCGTCCGGGCAGGCCACAGAGCTGTCTCTGCGCCTCTCTGCAGAAAGACACCGGGCCCGAAGCGGAACATGGTGCGTGTTCCGCTGCGGGCCCGGTGTGCTGTCGCTGCCTGCCGGCTACGCCTCGTCTCGGCGCAGCGTGGGCTTCAGGTCCTTGAAACGGCCGAGGAGCCCGTTGACGAAGGCCGGGGAGTCGTCCGTGGAGAACTCCTTGGCGAGCTGCACAGCCTCGTCGAGCACCACGGCGTCCGGGGTGTCGTCGACCCAGACGAGCTCGTAGGCACCCAGGCGCAGGATGTTGCGGTCCACGACCGGCATCCTGTCCAGGGTCCACCCGACGGCGTACTGCGAGATGAGCTCGTCGATACGCGCGGTCTTCTTCGCGTATCCCTCGACCAGCTCCATCGTGTACTCGCTGACCGGCGGCTGCCGGGTGTCGCTCCGGGAGTGCCGGACCCAGTCCGCGAGGACCGTCAGGACGTCGGCTCCGCGCTGGTCTGCCTCGAAGAGGATCTGGAAGGCGCGCTTGCGGGCCGTGTTGCGAGCAGCCACGGTTAGCTGTTCACCCGGCCGAGGTAGTCGCTCGTGCGGGTGTCGACCTTGATCTTCTCGCCGGTGGTGATGAAGAGCGGCACCTGGATCTGGTGGCCGGTCTCCAGCGTTGCGGGCTTGGTGCCACCGGTGGAGCGGTCGCCCTGGACGCCCGGCTCGGTCTCCTGGACGACGAGCTCGACGGCGGCCGGCAGCTCGACGAAGAGCACCTCGCCCTCGTGCTGCGCGACGGAGGCGGTGAAGCCCTCGATCAGGAAGTTGGCGGCGTCACCGACGGCCTTGCGGTCGACCATGAGCTGGTCGTAGGTCTCCATGTCCATGAAGACGAAGTACTCGCCGTCCATGTAGGAGAACTGCATGTCGCGCTTGTCGATCGTGGCCGTCTCGACCTTGACGCCGGCGTTGAAGGTCTTGTCGACGACCTTCCCGGACAGCACGTTCTTGAGCTTGGTGCGCACAAAGGCAGGGCCCTTGCCGGGCTTGACGTGCTGGAACTCGACGACGGACCAGAGCTGGCCCCCGTCGAGCTTGAGCACCAGGCCGTTCTTGAGGTCGTTCGTGGAAGCCACGGTTGCGGAATCTCCTGGACTGACGATGGACGACCCCGGTCGCGCGCGCCGTTACAGCGCGAGCAGTTCCTTGGTCGTGATGGTGAGTAGCTCGGGTCCGCCGTCCGCCTCGGGGCGCACGACGAGCGTGTCATCGATCCTGACACCGCCCCGGCCCGGAAGGTGGACCCCCGGTTCGACGGTGACCGGCACGCAAGCGTCCAGTTTACCCATGGCCGCGGGGGCCAGCTGCGGCTCCTCGTCGATTTCCAGTCCCACACCGTGTCCGGTGACCTGCGCGAGGCCTTCCGCGTACCCGGCGGAGTCCAGTACGTGGCGTGCCGCGCGGTCCACCTCGCGGCACTCGGCGCCGGGTGCGAGGCTCTCCCGGCCCGCCCTCTGGGCTGCGAAGACCAGGTCGTACAGGTCGATCTGCCAGTCCGCGGGCGACGTCCCGATGACGAACGTACGGCCGATCTCGCAGCGGTAGCCGCGGTAGGCGGCGCCGAGGCAGACCGAGAGGAAGTCACCCTCTTCGACGCGGCGATCGGTGGGGCGATGGGAGCCGCGGCCCGAGTTCGGGCCGGTGCCGACGGAGGTCGGGAAGGCGGGGCCGTCGGCTCCGTGGTCGACGAGGCGGCGCTCCAGCTCCAGGGCGAGATGGCGTTCGGTGCGTCCCACGAGAATCGATTCGAGGAGTTCGCCGAGGGCCTGGTCGGCGATCTCCGCGGCGATGCGCAGACAGGAGATCTCCTCCTCGTCCTTGACGAGCCGCAGCTGTTCGACACCGGCCCCGAGGTCGGTCAGGCGCAGCCGGGGCGCCACGGAACCCAGTGCCCGGTGCCGGGCGACGGTCAGGTGGTGCTCCTCGACGGCGAGCGAATCCGCGCCGAAGGAGAGCGCGACGTCGGCGGCGGCGACGGCGGGGTCCCCGCCGGGCGCGTCCAGCACCTGGATCCGCAGCGCCTCGTCGGGCCGTCCGTCGGCGGGCTGGTCACCGGGCGGCCGCCCGCACAGCAGGACGTCACCTTCGGCGCCGGGGCCCTTGCCGAGCAGGAGTACGGCGCCGTGAGGGGCCGCACCCGCGAGATAGCGAACGTTGGCGGGGCGCGAGACGAGGACGGCCGCACTGCCGCCCGCCGCAGCGCGCTCCCTCAGCCGGTCCCTACGGGCCGCGTACACCTCTGCCATGAACCGAGCCTACGAGCGGCGGCGCGACCCGGCCGGTTCAGCGCGTCCGGACGGGCGGCGAGGACGTCGGGGCGGGGCGCCGGTGACGGCGGCCCGCTACCACTGGGGCGGGCTCGCGATCGAGCGGGCGAGGACGTCGTCGAGGACGCGGGCCGTGGTGGGCACGTCCATCTGGGAGTTGTCGATGATGGGCAGGCCGGAGCCGTACCAGCCGGCCATGCGGCCGTGGATGCGGGCGACCTCCTCGTCCGTGAGGCGGCGGTTCCCGCTGCGCTCCGCGTTCCGCTCGAGGACGATCTCCAGACCGGGGAGCAGCACCACGGGCAGCAGTCCCGGGCCCACGTGCCGCTTCCAGCCCCCGAGGCCGACGACGGGGCGGTCGGGGAAGACGGCGTCGTCGAGGACGCACGAGATCCCGTTGGCCAGGAAGTTCCGCGCGGCGAAGCCGCAGGTGCGGCGGGCGAGGCGGTACTGCGCCTCGGAGTGGTCGTTCCACCCGGACTGCGGGTCGGCGAAGCCGGAGCGGACCCATTCGCGTACGTCGTCGAGGCTGATGTGGGCCGTGGGGACGCGGCGCTGCTCGGCCCAGTACTTGGCGACGCTCGTCTTGCCCGCGCCGGCGGGGCCGATGAGGAGCACGGCGAGTGTCGTGGCGGTGGCGTCGGCGGTGCCCGCGGTGGGTGGCGGGCTCGGCATGGCGACGGGGCCGCCGGGCGGCAGCTGCACATGGCCCGTGGTGTCCCGCGAGGGCGGCGGGGGCGCGTGCTGGGGGACGCCCGGGTGCGGGGGCTGATGGTGCTGGGGCTGCGCGTGCGGGGGCTGCGACGGCTGCGCGTGGGGGGCGGGCGCGGGCGGTGGCGGGGCGTGCGGCGCGGGGCCGGGCGGGACGGCGAAGCCCGGGGCGGGCGGCGGTGGTGGCGGGCCCACCGGTCCGGGGCCCGGGTGATGCGCGGCCTGGGACCAGCCGGCGGCCGGTCCGTGCCCCGGCTGAGGGGGCTGCGGCAGCGGCGACCCCACTGCGTGCTGCATCCGGTGCGACTCCGTCTCGTACAGGCAACTGGCGCCGGCGAACAAGGCGCTACCGAACGGTACCTGCCCCGGCCGCCGTTGTGTGAACGGCCGGGGAGGTCACGAAGTGCCCGAGGACGGGACCTATTCGGCGACTTCGCCGTACGCCGCGAGGAGCACGGCTGGGTCGGGTCCTTCGAGGACCGTGGGCTTGCCGAGGCCGTCGAGGACGATGAACCGCAGCAGGTTGCCGCGGGACTTCTTGTCGACCTTCATGTTCTCCACGAGCTTGGGCCACTGGTCGTAGCGGTAGCTCAGGGGAAGGCCCACGGACTCCAGGACGGTGCGGTGCCGGTCGGCCGTCGCGTCGTCCAACCGCCCGGCGAGACGGCCGAGTTCGGCGGCGAAGTGCATGCCGACGGAGACGGCGGCGCCGTGCCGCCACTTGTACCGCTCGTTCTTCTCGATGGCGTGCGCCAGCGTGTGCCCGTAGTTGAGGATCTCGCGCCGGCCCGCCTCCTTGAGGTCGCCGGAGACGACCTCGGCCTTGACCCGGATGGAGCGCTCGATGAGCTCGGCGGTGTGCCGGCCCTGCGGGGAGCGCGCCGCCTCGGGGTCGGACTCGATCAGGTCGAGGATCACCGGGTCGGCGATGAAGCCGGCCTTGATGATCTCGGCGAGCCCGGACACGAAGTCGTTGACCGGAAGCGAGTCGAGGGCCGCGAGGTCGCACAGGACACCGGCCGGCGGGTGGAACGAGCCGACGAGGTTCTTGCCCTCGGCGGTGTTGATCCCCGTCTTGCCGCCGACCGCCGCGTCCACCATGGCGAGCACGGTGGTCGGTACGGCGATCCAGCGCACACCGCGCAGCCACGTCGCGGCCACGAACCCGGCGAGGTCCGTGGTCGCCCCGCCGCCCACCCCGACGATGACGTCGCTGCGGGTGAAGCCGGACTGGCCGAGCGCCTTCCAGCAGTAGGCGGCGACCTCGGCGGTCTTGGCCTCCTCCGCGTTGGGCACCTGGATGGCGACGGCCTCGAAGCCCTGCTCGGCGAGGTCGGCGCGCAGCGCGTCACCGGTCTCGGCGAGCGCCTCGGGGTGGATGATCGCGACGCGCTGGACGGACTTGCCGATCAGGCCGCCGAGTTCACCGAGGAGCTGCCGCCCGACGAGGACCTCGTACGGGTCGGTACCGGCCGTACCGCCGACCTGGATCCGGGTCACCTGCTGCTCGGTCATGCTTCCTTCAACTCCAGGGCGTCGAGGACCGCGCGGGCGACCTCTTCGGGGGTGCGGTCGTCGGTGGGTACGACGACACGGGCGACTTCGGTGTACAGGTGCCGGCGTGCCTCCATCAGCTCGCGCCACTGACGGCGCGGGTTGACGGCGAGGAGCGGCCGGGCGGTGTTCAGACCGGTGCGCTTGACGGCCTCCTCGACGTCCATCGACAGATAGACGACGGGGTGCGGGGCGACCAGCGCGCGCGTCGACTCGTCGAGGATCGCGCCCCCGCCGAGTGCGAGCACCCCGGTGTGCTCCGCGACGGCCGCACGCACGGCCTGCCGCTCCAGTTCGCGGAAGGCGGGCTCGCCGTCGTCCACAAAGATGTCCGCGATGCTGCGGCCCTGGGCGGCCACGATGTCCGCGTCGGTGTCCCGGAAGGCGCAGCCGAGCCACTCGGCGAGCAGTTCGCCCACCGTGGACTTGCCGACGCCCATCGGGCCGACGAGCACGACCTGCGGGCCGGTCACCGGATCTGCAGGTGGTCGAGGTACGACTGCACGTTGCGCGCGGTCTCTGCGACGTTGTCGCCGCCGAACTTCTCGGCGACGGCGTCGGCGAGGACGAGCGCGACCATGGCCTCGGCGACGATGCCGGCGGCCGGGACCGCGCACACGTCGGAGCGCTGGTGGTGGGCCTTCGCGGCCTCGCCCGTCGCCACGTCGATGGTGGCGAGGGCGCGCGGCACGGTCGCGATCGGCTTCATCGCGGCGCGTACGCGCAGCAGCTCGCCGGTGGTGAGGCCGCCCTCGGTGCCGCCGGAGCGGCCGGAGGTGCGCTTGATGCCCTCGGGCGTGGTCACGATCTCGTCGTGCGCCTTCGAACCGGGCACGCGGGCCAGCTCGAAGCCGTCGCCGACCTCGACGCCCTTGATGGCCTGGATGCCCATGAGCGCGGCCGCGAGCCGGGCGTCCAGACGCCGGTCCCAGTGCACGTGCGAGCCGAGGCCCACCGGCACGCCGTAGGCGAGGACCTCGACGACGCCGCCGAGGGTGTCGCCGTCCTTGTGGGCCTGGTCGATCTCCGCGACCATCGCCTTCGACGCGTCCGCGTCCAGGCAGCGCACCGGGTCGGCGTCGAGCTTGTCGACGTCGGCCGGGGTCGGGTAGACGCCGTAGGGGGCCTTGGCGCTCGCCAGCTCGGTGACGTGGCTGACGATCTCGATGCCCGCGGTCTCCTTGAGGTAGGAGCGGGCGATCGCGCCGAGCGCGACGCGGGCCGCGGTCTCACGGGCGGAGGCGCGCTCCAGGATCGGCCGGGCCTCGTCGAAGCCGTACTTCTGCATGCCGGCGAGGTCGGCGTGGCCGGGCCGGGGGCGGGTCAGCGGCGCGTTGCGCGCCAGGTCGGCGAGGACCTCGGGGTCGACCGGGTCGGCCGACATGACCTGCTCCCACTTGGGCCACTCGGTGTTGCCCACCATGACCGCGACCGGCGAGCCCATGGTCAGTCCGTGCCGTACACCGCCGAGGAAGGTCACCTCGTCGCGCTCGAACTTCATGCGCGCGCCGCGTCCATAGCCGAGCCGCCGCCGGGCCAGGTGGTCCGCCACCATCTCCGTGGTGATCGGCACGCCGGCGGGAAGACCCTCCAGCGTCGCGACGAGTGCGGGTCCGTGGGACTCCCCCGCGGTCAGCCAGCGCAACCTGCTCAACGGTGCTCCTCTTGCTCGCGCCTCGAACTGCGATGGCGCGGCCGGGTGCGCGGCCCTGGCCCGCCACCTCCGATCCTCCCACGTCCGGGCGCCCGACCCGGCCGCCGGTCCATCAGTCGGACGTCCCGGCGGACACGGCCTCGTCAGCCGGCGAGCGCCCGCTCCCCCGCCTGCCGCATCGCGCCGAGCGGCGCCGGGGCACGTCCGGTCATCTGCTCGACCTGGAGCACGGCCTGGTGCACCAGCAGGTCGAGCCCGCTGACGACGGCCCCGCCGTACGCGGACCAGCGGGCCGCGAGCTGCGTCGGCCACGGGTCGTACAGGACGTCGAAGAGGGTGCCGGGGCGCTCGGGCACCTGGGCGGCGAGGGCGTCGGTGGTGCCAGCCGGGGTCGTGGCGACGACGAGCGGCGCGCCGAAGGCACGGGCCGCGTCGGACCACTGCGCGATCTTCACGTCCACGTCGAGCCGCTCGCCCCACTCCCGCATCTCGGCGGCGCGGGCCTCGCTGCGGACGTACGCGACGATCTCGCCCGCGCAGATCCGCGACAGGGCGGCGAGGGCGGAGGACGCGGTGGCGCCCGCGCCCAGGACGGCGGCGGACTCGACCTTGTCGATGCCGCGCTCGGCGAGGGCGGCGACCATGCCGGGGATGTCGGTGTTGTCGCCGAGCTTTCGCCCGTCGTCCGTGAGGACGACCGTGTTCACGGCCTCGACGGAGGCGGCCGTGTCACTGATCTCGTCGAGCAGCGGGATCACGGCGCGCTTGAGCGGCATGGTGAGCGAGAGCCCCGCCCACTCGGGGCCGAGCGACGCGATGAACGCGGGCAGCGCGGCCTCGTCGACCTCGAAGCGGTCGTAGGACCACTCCGTGAGTCCCAGCTCCTCGTAGGCGGCGCGGTGGAGCACCGGGGAAAGGGAGTGGGCGATGGGCGACCCGAGTACGGCCGCCCTGCGGATTGCTGACATCAGTTCTTCAGTTCTTCCTCGACGCGTTCCACTCGTCGACCAGCTTCTGGTGTTCCGCGTTCGTCCTGGTGAACTTGCTGGTCTTGCCGTCCATCGAGATGAAGTAGTACCAGCCGTCGCTGGTCGGGTCGATGGCGCCCTTCAGAGCTTCCGCACCCGGGTTTCCGATCGGTCCCGGCGGCAGGCCCTTGTAGTAGTACGTGTTGTAGCGGTTGTCGTACTTGCGCAGTTCGGTGAGGCCCAGGTCGATCTTGCTCTGGCCCTTGATGTAGTTGTACGTGGAGTCGAACTCCAGCATTCCGTTCGTCTGCGCGTTGCCGGGCTTGAGACGGTTGTAGACCACTTCGGCCATCTTGCGGAAGTCGTCATGGCTGGTGCCTTCCGCCTGGGCGAGGCTGGCCACCGTGATGAGCTGCCACGGGCTGTCGAGACCGAGGCTCTTGGCCTTCTTCTCGACGCCGGCCTGGTCGTACGTCTGGGTCGCCCGCGACACCATCTGCTTGAGGATCGTTTCGGGCTTTCCGCCCTTGGCGACGCCGTAACTCGACGGGTAGAGGAACCCTTCGAGCGGGTCCTTCACATTCGGGTGGTTCTCGGCCCACGAAGGCAGTCCGAGGTTTTTGTAGTCCTCTTTCGCGACCTTTTGCGTGGTGCCTTGGGAGACCCCGAGGCGCTTGTCGATCTGCGCGTAGACCCACGCGTTCCGGCGGCCTTCGGCGATGATCAGGTTGTTCCGGCTCTTCGGGCTGAGCATCAGCTCGACCGCACTCCGGGCCGACATTTCCTTTTCGAGCGTGTATCCGCCGTCCTGAATGGACTTGCCGCGCGGATTCTGTTCCTGCGCCGAAACGAAGGCGTCCACGCTCTTGATGACGCCGGCGTCCTTCAGGCGCTGCCCGATGACATAACCGCCCGCGCCCGGGGGAATGTCGACAGTCACCTTCTCGCCGTTCCCGGAGCCCGCGAAGTCCGGCGCCGCACCGAAACGGTTTTGGTAGAACTGGTAGCCGAAATAGCCGACCCCGCCGACGCCACCCGCGAAGATCACGGTGAGCACCAGGCAGGCGCATCCGCTGCGCCGCTTCTTGGGCTTCTTGCCGCCCCGGCCGCGCCGGCCATCCCGGTCGCGCGGGTCGTCGTGGTCGTCGTCCCCGTCGTCATCGCCGCCACCGGCGAAGAACGCGTGTTCCCCCTGGTCGGGTCCCGGGTCCCAGCCCGTCTCGGGCTCGGGCTCGGCCGCGGGCCGGCGCCGGCCCGGCGGCTCCGGCGGCGGGTACGCGTCGGGGGCGCCGTACAGATCCGGCTGCTCACCGCCGTACGCGGCCTGCTGCTGACCGCCGTAGGGGTCCACCGGGTCGGCGCCGTACGGGACATGGCCGTGACCCCCGTTGTCCCAGCCGCCCCCCTGCGGCTGGGCGCCGTACTGCTGGCCGCCCCCGTACTGCTGCTGCCCGTAGGGGTCGTGCTGACCGGTGCCCCAGTTGCCGCCGTACTGCTGCGGCTGCTGTCCCTGCTGCTGCGGGTGCTGCTGCTGTCCCTGCTGAGGGTGCTGCGGCTGCTGAGGGTGGTACTGCCCCTGGCCGCCGTAAGCAGACTGGCCGTCGGCGGCCTGCTGCCCCCACCCCTGGTCCCCGTACAACGGGTCCTCGGGATGCCACGGTTCGGAGCCAGGGCCCCGGCCATACTCAGTCATCGATCCCCTACAAGCCGCGAGGCGGCGGCCGCGTCTGAGTGGAGGGCAACCGGTCCGCCTCTTGATGCTGTGCGGCAGCTGTTCGAACGCCGCCGATCGCGCGGAACGTTACCGTATCGCGATCAGATGACCACTTCGACGCCCTCGCCCGGAGCTTTACCTGACGTCCGTTCGGACTCCAGGGCCTGCTGGAGGATGATGACGGCGGCCGCCTGGTCGATGACAGACCGGCCCTTTTTGGACTTCACGCCCGAGGCGCGCAGCCCCTGGCTGGCCGTCACTGTGGTCATCCTCTCGTCGAGGAGTCTCACCGATACCGGGGCGATTCCGGCAGCCAACTCCTGTGCGAAGGCACGGACCTTGGCCGCGGCCGGGCCCTCGCCCCCCTTGAGGGAGCGAGGGAGGCCGACGACGACCTCGATCGGCTCGTACTCCTCGACGAGTTGTCTCAGCCGCCGGTGGGCGGCCGGGACGTCGCGTCCCGGCACGGTCTCCACCGGAGTGGCGAGGATCCCGTCGGGGTCGCACGAGGCGACCCCGATCCGGGCGTCCCCGACGTCGATCGCAAGGCGGCGGCCGCGTCGCATCAGGCGGTTTCCCCGACGAGCCGCTCGATCGCGACGATGGCGTCACCGATGGCGGCCGGGTTCTGGCCGCCGCCCTGGGCGACGTCCGGCTTGCCGCCACCGCCGCCGCCGAGGGTCTTGGCGGCCGTGCGGACGAGGTCACCGGCCTTGAGACCGCGCTCGCGAGCCGCCTCGTTCGTGGCGATGACCGTGAGCGGCTTGCCGTTGACCGTGGTGAACAGGGCGACCACGGCGGGGCGTCCGCCCTGGATGCGGCCGCGCACGTCGAGGACGAGCTTGCGCAGGTCGTCGGCGCCCGTGCCGTCCGGGACCTGGCCGGTGACGAGCGCGACCCCGCGCACGTCGATGGCGCCGGTGGCGAGACCGGCGGCGGCCTGGAGGACCTTCTCCGCGCGGAACTTCTCGATCTCCTTCTCGGCGTCCTTCAGCTTGCCGAGCATGGCGGCGATCTTCTCCGGCAGCTCCTCGGAACGGCCCTTGACCAGCTCCTGGAGCTGGGCGACGACCGTGTGCTCACGGGCGAGGAAGTTGTACGCGTCGACGCCGACCAGGGCCTCGATGCGGCGCACGCCCGAGCCGATGGACGACTCGCCGAGCAGCTTCACCAGGCCGAGCTGGGCGGTGTTGTGGACGTGCGTACCGCCGCACAGCTCCTTGGAGAAGTCGCCGATGGTGACGACGCGGACGCGCTCGCCGTACTTCTCGCCGAACTCGGCGATGGCGCCCTGCTTCTTGGCGTCGTCGATGCTCATGACCTCGGCCTGGACGTCCAGTTCGCGGGTCAGCACCTCGTTGATCTTCTGCTCGACGTCCGTCATCACGGCCGTGGGCACGGCGGACGGCGAACCGAAGTCGAAGCGGAAGCGGCCCGGCTGGTTCTCCGAGCCGGCCTGGGCGGCCGTCGGGCCGAGGGCGTCACGCAGCGCCTGGTGGGTGAGGTGCGTGGCGGAGTGGGCGCGGGCGATGGCGCGGCGGCGGGCCACGTCGATGACGGCCTGGGCCGTGGCGCCGACGGTCACCTCGCCGACCTGGACGACGCCCTTGTGGACGTAGACGCCCGGCACCGGCTTCTGGCAGTCGCGGACCTCGATGACCGCGCCGTTGTCCAGCTTGATGCGGCCGGTGTCGCCGATCTGGCCGCCGCCCTCGGCGTAGAACGGCGTGCGGTCGAGGACGACCTCGACCTCGTCGCCCTCGGAGGCGGCGGGGGACGAGACGCCGTCGACCAGGAGGCCGACGATCGTGGACTCGCCGTCGGTCGACGTGTAGCCGATGAAGTCGGTGGCACCGGCGGCGTCCGCGATCTCGCGGTAGGCCCCGACGTTGGCGTGGCCGGTCTTCTTGGCCTGGGCGTCGGCCTTGGCGCGCTCCCGCTGCTCCTTCATCAGGCGCCGGAAGCCGTCCTCGTCCACGGAAAGGCCCTGTTCGGCGGCCATTTCGAGAGTGAGGTCGATCGGGAAGCCCCAGGTGTCGTGGAGCAGGAACGCCTTGTCGCCGGCGAGGACGGTGCCGCCCTTGGCCTTGGTCTCGGTGACGGCGGTGTCGAGGATGTTCGTGCCGCCCTTGAGGGCCTTGAGGAAGGCGGCCTCTTCGGCGAGGGCGACGGTCTCGATGCGCTTGCGGTCGGTGATGAGCTCCGGGTACTGCTGGCCCATCGTGTCGATCACGACGTCGACGAGGTCCTTGACGACCGGACCGGTGGCGCCCATGAGGCGCATGTTGCGGATGGCGCGGCGCATGATGCGGCGCAGGACGTAGCCACGGCCCTCGTTGCCGGGGGTGACGCCGTCGCCGATGAGCATCACGGAGGTGCGCATGTGGTCGGCGACCACGCGCATCGCGACGTCGGTGGTGTGCTTGTCGCCGTACTGGACGCCGGTGAGCTCGGTGGCCTTGTCCATGACGACGCGCAGGGTGTCCGTCTCGTACATGTTCTGTACGCCCTGCAGGATCATGGCGAGGCGCTCGAGGCCGAGACCCGTGTCGATGTTCTTCGACGGCAGGTCGCCGAGGATCTCGAAGTCCTCCTTGCCGATGCCGGCGCCGCGCTCGTACTGCATGAAGACCAGGTTCCAGATCTCCACGTACCGCTCGTCGTTGACGGCCGGGCCGCCCTCGACGCCGAACTCGGGGCCGCGGTCGTAGTTGATCTCGGAACACGGGCCGCAGGGGCCGGGGACGCCCATGGACCAGAAGTTGTCCTTCTTGCCCAGGCGCTGGATGCGCTCCTTGGGGACGCCGACGACCTCGTGCCAGATGCGCTCGGCCTCGTCGTCGTCGAGGTAGACGGTGATCCAGAGCTTCTCGGGCTCGAGGCCGTAGCCACCGTCCGCCACGGAGCTGGTGAGCAGCTCCCAGGCGTACTTGATGGCGCCTTCCTTGAAGTAGTCGCCGAACGAGAAGTTGCCGCACATCTGGAAGAACGTGCCGTGGCGGGTGGTCTTGCCGACCTCTTCGATGTCCGGCGTACGCACGCACTTCTGCACGCTGGTGGCGCGCGGGGCGGGCGGCTTGACCTCGCCGAGGAAGTACGGCTTGAACGGGACCATGCCCGCGGGGACGAGCAGCAGAGTCGGGTCGTCCGCGATGAGCGACGCCGAGGGCACGACCTTGTGGCCACGCTCCTCGAAGAAGCTCAGCCAGCGGCGGCGGATTTCAGCCGACTCCATCAGTGGTCCTCATTCCGGTTGTACGAGTACGTCGTGTTGTCGAGGTACTTGGCGTGCTTGGTGTGTGGCGTGTTGGTGTTCTCGATGGCCGAGAAGCGGCGCTGCGCGGGCAGTTCGGCGTCGACCGGGGCGCTGAGTCCCAGTGCGTCGCCGAGTTCGGCCTCGCGTTCGGCCATGCCGTTACGGACGTCGAGCGCGAAGTCCTTGAGGCGGTGGCCCGCTTCGATCGCCTTGTTGGCGGCCTGCGCGGCGAGGCTCTCCGGCGTCAGCTTCTTCAGCTTGCGGTTGACCTTGGTGGTGGCCCACACGCCGGCGGCTGCGCCCGCGGTGAACCAGAACGTACGGCGGAACATCGCTGCGTCAGTCCCTCTTATTCCGGTTATTCCGCTGGGCCTGCTTGCCGCGCCGCGCCGACGGGACGGTGCGGCCCACGATCACGGTACGGCGGGACGGCTTCGCAGGCTCGTCGGCCGCGGGGGTCCCCGTGGACTTGCGTCCGATCGCCCGGCGCACGCCGTAGCCGAACGCGGCCACCTTGACGAGCGGGCCCCCGAAGGTGGAGGCGACGGTGGAGGACAGCGCCGACGCGTTCGACGTGACTTCCTGGACGTCGGACGCGATGGCGTCGACCCGGTCGATCTGCGTCTGCGCGGACCGCACGGCCGCGGAGGCGTCGGCGAGCAGCGGCACCGCCTGCTCGGTCACGTCCGCGACAAGGCGGGTGGTCGCCCTGAGCGTCTGGGCCAGCCTCGCCAGAGCCACCGCGAGGAAGGAGACCAGGATCGCCCAGAAGACGGCCACCAGGATCCCGGCAACCTCTCCACCGGACACGTAGCACCGCTTCCTGAACATCGGACACATCGAGCACATCGAACACGTCAAACACACTGCAGAAAATCGTTCCCCGAGCCTATCGCGCCGGGGTCCGCGCTCCGTACCGGATTACCCCTCACCCCGGCCGGACTTGCCCGAACCGATTGTACGGACTGCTTACGCGTGAGTACGCTCCGTACCTCATGCGACGCGAACAGCGCCCGGCCGACAGGTCCGAGGGGTTTCCCCCGCCCGGCAGCCTCCCCCTCGAGCTCAACCGTTTCGTCGGCCGTACCGCCGAACTCGCGGACCTGACGCGGACCCTCGGCGGGGCGCGCCTGGTCACGGTGACGGGGGCGGGCGGTGTCGGCAAGTCCCGGTTCGCGGCGCGGGCGGCGGCGGTGGCGGCGGACACCCTGGAGTGCGACGGCGTGCGACGCCTTGATCTCGCCACCGTGCGTGAGGCGGACCTGGTCGAGTACGCACTCGCCGCGGCCCTCGACCTGACCGATCACACGAGCCGCCCGCCGCGCGACGTCCTGCTCGGCCATCTCGCGCGGCGCCAACTCCTGCTCGTCGTCGACGGGTTCGAGCACCTCGTCGACACGTGCGCGGCCCTCGTGCGGGAACTCCTCGGCGCCGCCCCGGGCCTGCGGATCCTCGCGGTGGGTCGCCGGCCTCTCGGTGTCGAGGGTGAGCGCGTCTTCCCGCTGGCGCCGCTCGCGACCGCGGACGCGGTGGAGCTCTTCGCGGACCGGGCCGCCGCGCTGCTGCCCGGCTTCGCACTCGACGACGGCAACCGCGAGGACGTCGTCGAGGTGTGCCGGCGGCTCGACTGTCTGCCGCTGGCGGTGGAACTGGCGGCGGGGCGGTTGCGGGCGCTGTCGCCCGCGGATCTGCTCGGGCGGCTCGACGACCGGTTCCGGCTGCTCACGGGCGGCACTCGCGGGGCGCTGCCGCGCCATCAGACGCTGCGCACGGCGATCGGCTGGAGCCATGAGCTGTGCACGGCGGAGGAACGGCTGCTGTGGGCGCGGCTCTCGGTGTTCTCCGGCCGGTTCGACCTGGACGCGGCGGAATACATCTGCGGTGGGGACGGGCTGCACGCCGACGCGGTTCTCGATGTGCTCTCCGAGCTGATCGCGCAGTCCGTGGTGGTCCGCGAGGAGGCGGACTCGGTGGTGCGCTACCGGATGCTCGACACGGTCCGGGCGTACGGGGCGGACTGGCTGGAGGCGTCGGGCGACAGCGGGCGGATGGGGCGCAGGCACCGCGACTGGTACATGGGCCTCGCCACGTGGTGCGAGCTGGACTGGTTCTCGCCGCGGCAGGCCGAGGTGGCGGCGCGGATCGCGCTGGAGCTGCCGAATCTGCGGGCCGTCCTGGAGTTCTGCCTGACGGAGCCGGGCGAGACGCATCTGGGGCAGTACCTCGCGGGCACGCTGTGGTTCTTCTGGGCGGGCTGCGGCCGGCTGTCCGAGGGGCGGCACTGGCTGGAGCGCAGTGTGGAGCTCGACGCGGAGAGCGTCGAGGGCGACTACGCCCGGTCCCGGCTGAAGGCCCTGTGGGTGCTCGGCTATGTGGCGATCCTCCAGGGCGACACGATTCCCGCACTCGGCGCGCTCCAGGAGTGCCGCGACGAGGCGGAACGTATCGGCGACGCCACGGCGGCCGCCTACGCGGTGCACCGCACGGGCTGTCTGGCCCTCGTCACGGACGACATGCCGCGCGCCGAGGAGCTGCTGCGCACGGCGCTCGCCTCGTACCGGGAGGTCGGTGAGCTGAACAGCGGCGTGCTGATGGGTCAGGTCGAGCTGGCGATGGCCGTGGCGTTCCAGGGGGATCTGGCCGGGGCGGTCGAGCTGTGCGAGGACGTGCGCCTTGTCTGCGAGGACCACGGCGAACGCTGGACGCTGGCGTACGCGCTGTATGTCCTGGCGTACGCGGAGTGGACCAGGGGAGATCTGGCGCGGGCGCGGCAGCTGCTGCGCGAGTGCCTCGTCATCGGGGACACGTTCGACGACCTGTTGGGCACGGTGCTGTCGATCGAGCTGCTGGCCCTTGTCACCGTGACGGAGGGGGACGCGGGCGAGGCCGCGCTGCTCCAGGGGGCGGCGGGCCGGATCTGGCCGTCGGTGGGGCTGCCGCTGTTCGGTTCGGCGTACTACAACGCCCCGCACGAGCGGTGTGCGGCGGACGCGCGCGCGATGCTCGGGGACGCCCGGTTCGAGATGTTCGTGGAGGCCGGTGCGCGCCTGGAGCCCGGGGAGGCCGTCGAGCGGGCTCTCGGCCGGGGCGCCGCGTCCCGGCCGGCGGCCGTGCCGTCGCCACGTCCGGCGCATCAGACCCCACAAACGCGCGAACCCGCCGCTTCCCCGACCGTGCAGGGCGGGGAAGCGGCGGGCTGAAACGCAGGTGGTGCTACGTCCGCTGAATGATCAGCGAGCGTAGTACTCGACGACGAGCTGCTCGTCGCAGATCACGGGGATCTCCTTGCGGTTCGGGTCACGGTCCAGACGGAAGGCCAGGGCCTTCAGGTTGACCTGGAGGTAACGCGGGATCTCGCCGTCGGGGGCGAAGCCACCCTCACGCGCGACCTGGAACAGCGGCTTCTCGCGGCTGCGCTCGCGGACCATCACGACGTCGTCGGGACGGACACGGTACGACGGCTTGTCGACCTTGCCACCGTTGACCTCGATGTGGCCGTGAACGACCATCTGGCGGGCCTGGTAGATCGTGCGGGCGATGCCCGAACGCAGAACCAGGGCGTCGAGACGACGCTCCAGCTCGATGACCAGGGCCTCACCGGTCTTGAGCTGCGTCTTGGCGGCACGCTCGTAGGCGCGGACGAGCTGGCGCTCGGACACGTCGTACTGCGCGCGCAGACGCTGCTTCTCGAGCAGACGGACCTTGTAGTCCGAGTTCTGCTTGCGGCCGCGGCCGTGCTCGCCCGGCGGGTAGGGGCGGGCCTCGAAGTACTTGACGGCCTTCGGGGTCAGCGCGATACCGAGGGCACGCGACTTCTTGACCTTGGGGCGGGACTGGTTCGTCATGAACCAAACACCTCATTGTTCTGTGTGGATACGGCTTCACCAGGGTTAAGGGAGGTCGCATCCGCAGCCGGGGAAACCCGCCTTGTCCTCGCGGACGGGCAGGCAGCCGCTCCCTGGTCTGGGCACATACGTGCAGCACGCGAGTGGCCCACCGGCCGCTTCCCGGAGTCCGGGACGGTGGTGGGCTGCCCGCGACACCTATCGACGGTGCGCGACGCTCCTGGATCCCCCATGCCTTACGGCGCCGGGGCTCCGGCTGCATGTCCCGCTCTGGTGGTGCCGGCCGAGGCCGGACGCGAGACGCAGCGCTCCGGAAAGTTTACAGGCTGCGGAACGGTGCCGCGGACCGGGGTACGCGCCCTGAAGAAGCGCGGGCCGAGGTTAGCGCACTCAGCCCCCGTTGTCGCCCCGCAACCGCTCCCGTACCCGCTCCACCACATCCGCGTACCGCGCCTCGCCCCCATACCGAGTCGGCTCGTAGTACCGCCGCCCGGCAATCGCGTCCGGCGCGTACTGCTGGGCCGCGATGCCGCCGGGAACGTCGTGCGGATACACGTACCCCTGCGCGTGGCCCAGCTTGGCCGCGCCCTTGTAGTGGCCATCACGCAAGTGGGCCGGGACCGGGCCGGCAAGACCCTTGCGTACGTCTTCCATGGCGGCGCCGATCGCCGTCGTAGCCGAGTTCGACTTGGGGGCCAGCGCGAGGGCGATGGTGGCGTGGCTGAGGGTGAGCGCGGCCTCCGGGAAGCCGATCATGGCCACGGCCTGGGCCGCCGCGACGGCCGTGGGCAGCGCGGTCGGGTCGGCGAGGCCGATGTCCTCGCTCGCGGAGATCATCAGGCGGCGGGCGATGAAGCGGGGGTCCTCGCCTGCCTCGATCATGCGGGCCAGATAGTGCAGCGCCGCGTCCACGTCGGAGCCGCGGATGGACTTGATGAGGGCGCTCGCGACGTCGTAGTGCTGGTCGCCGTCCCGGTCGTACTTGACCGCGGCACGGTCGACGGACTCCTCCAGGGTCTGGAGGGTGATCTCCTTCTCCTGCTTGGCGAGGGCCGAGCCCGCGCCCGCCTCCAGTGCGGTCAGCGCCCGGCGCGCGTCGCCGCCCGCGATGCGCAGCAGGTGGTCCTCGGCCTCGCCCAGGAGCGTGACCGCGCCCCCGAGGCCGCGCTCCTCGCTGAGGGCCCGCCGGAGCAGGGCGCGCAGGTCGTCGTCCGTGAGGGATTCGAGGGTGAGGAGCAGGGAGCGGGACAGGAGCGGGGAGATGATCGAGAAGTACGGGTTCTCCGTGGTCGCCGCGATCAGGGTGACCCAGCGGTTCTCCACGGCGGGCAGGAGGGAGTCCTGCTGGGCCTTGCTGAAGCGGTGGATCTCGTCCAGGAAGAGGACGGTCTCCTTGCCGTGGCCACCGAGGGCGCGGCGCGCTCCGTCGATGACGGCCCGTACTTCCTTGACGCCCGCGGTGATCGCGGAGAGCTCCACGAAGCGCTTGTTCGTCGCCTTGGAGACGACGTACGCGAGGGTCGTCTTGCCGATGCCGGGCGGGCCCCAGAGGATCACCGACGATGGGCCGGCGGGGCCGCCGCCGGCCTCCCCCACGAGGCGGCGCAGGGGTGAGCCCGGCTTCAGCAGGTGCTGCTGGCCGACGACTTCGTCGAGGGTGCGCGGGCGCATCCGGACGGCCAGGGGACTGCTGGACGGGTCCTTTTCCTGGCGGTCTTCGGCTGCGGCGGTGAACAGGTCGGGCTCCACGTCGAAAACCCTATGTCACCCCACTGACAATCCGTCCCGGGCGGCCGGACGAGCGGGCTCAGCTGGTCCAGAAGTCCCACCAGCGCGTCAGGATCAGCATCCCGATGATCCCGACGTGCACGACCGGCAGCACCCATGTGAACTCGCCGAAGAAGGAACGGAGCCAGGACGGCGCGGGCAGGAATCCCTTGCGCACGTTGAACGACGTCACGTACCAGAACATGACGATCGTGGCGACCCACGCGAGGCAGCACCACAGGCACAGCGAGTTGATCCGGTACAGCGACTGGAACTGGAGCCACGTGCAGAATCCGACGCCGAACAGCGTGCCCGCGTTGAACGTCAGCCAGTGCCAGCGCGGGAAGCGGGCCCGGCCCAGCAGGCTCATCCCCACGCAGATCACGACCGCGTAGGCCGCGAGCCCCAGCATCGGATTGGGGAACCCGAAGGCCGAGGCCTGCGCGCTCTTCATGATGTTCCCGCAGGACACCACCGGGTTCAGGCTGCAGCCCGGCGTGAAGTTCGGGTTCTCCAGGAGCTTGAACTTGTCGATCGTGATGACCCATGCCGCGAGCAGACCCGCCGCACCGGTGATCACCAGAAGCAGCGCGAGACCGAGGGATCCGCCCTCGCTGCGGAACGTGCCCGCTCCGTCGCCGGTGGAGGCGCTGCCGCTAGTCGTGGTCGTCTCGCTCATCACGCCGTTCCGTCACTTGTAGGGGTGGCCCGCTGGCTGGTTCATTGTGCCGCAGATGGTGCGCCGACTTCCGGGAGAGGCCCCAACTGCCGTACATCGCACGGCAGTTGAGGCACCCTACCCAAATAGTGTCGGACGTCGACTAGGCCAGCTTCGTCTTCAGTACGACGACGATCTCGTCCACCGCGACCGCGTCCTGCTCGCCCGTCTCCATGTCCTTCAGCTGCACGACGCCCTCGGCGAGGTCCCGCTCGCCGGCGACGATCGTGAAGCGGGCGCCGCTGCGGTTCGCGTTCTTCATCGCGCCCTTGAGGCCCTTGCCGCCGTAGCTGAAGTCGGCGGCGACGCCGGCCTTGCGCAGCTCGGTGACCTTGGCGAAGAGGACGCGGCGCGCCTCCTCGCCGAGCGGCACCGCGAACACGCTGGTGCCGGCCGGGATGTCGAGCTCGATGCCCTCGGCCTCGAGCGCGAGCACCGTGCGGTCGACGCCGAGCGCCCAGCCGACGGACGGCAGCGAGGGGCCGCCGATCATCTCGGAGAGGCCGTCGTAGCGGCCGCCGCCACCCACCGCGGACTGCGAGCCGAGGCCGTCGTGCACGAACTCGAAGGTTGTGCGCGTGTAGTAGTCGAGGCCGCGGACCAGCTTCTCGTCGTCCTCGTAGGCGACGCCCTCGGCGGTCAGGAGCTCGCGGACCTGCTCGTGGTACGCCTTGCAGCCGTCACACAGGTAGTCACGCAGCGAGGGGGCGCCGACGAGCTGCTTCTGGACCTCGGGGCGCTTGTCGTCGAGGACCCGCAGCGGGTTGATCTCGGCGCGGCGCAGGGTGTCCTCGTCGAGGTCGAGGCCGCGCAGGAAGTCCTGGAGCGCGGCGCGGTAGACGGGGCGGCACTCCTTGTCGCCCAGCGAGTTCAGCAGGATGCGGAAGTCGCGCAGGCCCAGGGAGCGGTACGCCTGGTCGGCCAGGATGATCAGCTCGGCGTCGAGGGCCGGGTCCTCGGCGCCGATCGCCTCGGCGCCGACCTGCGAGAAGTGGCGGTAGCGGCCCTTCTGGGGGCGCTCGTAGCGGTAGTACGAGCCCGAGTACCAGAGCTTGACGGGCAGGTTGCCGGCCTTGTGGAGGTTGGCCTCCAGGGCGGCGCGCAGCACGGACGCGGTGCCCTCGGGGCGCAGGGCGAGCCTGTCGCCGCCCTTGGTCTCGAAGGCGTACATCTCCTTGGTGACGATGTCCGTCGACTCACCGACACCGCGCGCGAACAGCTCGACGTTCTCGAAGCCGGGGGTCTCGACGTAGCCGTAGCCGGAGTTCTTCAGGGGCGTGGAGATGGCGTCGCGCACCGCGAGGTACTTCGCGGAGTCGGGGGGAAGCAGGTCGTACGTGCCCTTGGGGGCCTGAAAGGTGCTCACGGAAGTCTCTCGTCACATTCCTCGTCGGGGAGCCTCGAAGGAGGATCCCTGGCCGGCGGCCACCTGCCGCAGATACGGGTTGGTGGCGCGCTCCTGGCCGATGGTCGTCTGGGAGCCGTGCCCGGAGAGCACCACGGTCGAGTCGTCGAGCGGCAGGCACACGCGTGCCAGCGATTCGAGCATGTCGTCCATGGAGCCACCGGGCAGATCGGTGCGTCCGATGGAGCCGGCGAAGAGCAGATCCCCGGAGAAGAACACGGACGGTACGTCCGCGCTCTCGGGCATCCGGAACGCCACCGACCCCTTGGTATGACCGGGCGCGTGCGACACGGTCAGGTCGAGGCCCGCCAGCTTCAGGTCGGCGCCGTCGGTCAGCTCCCGCACGTCGTCGGGCTCCCCCACGGTCAGCTCGCCCATCAGCGGCATGCCGATGGAGCGGCCGAGCGCCTTCTCCGGGTCGGTCATCATGTAGCGGTCGGAGGGGTGGATCCACGCCGGGACGTCATGGGCCCCGCACACGGGGACGACGGAGGCGACGTGGTCGATGTGGCCGTGCGTGAGGATGACCGCGACCGGCTTGAGCCGATGCTTCTTGAGCGCGTCCTCGACTCCCTGGGTGGCCTGGTGGCCGGGGTCGATGATCACGCACTCCTCACCCGCGGCGGGGGCAACCAGGTAACAGTTGGTGCCCCAGGCCCCGGCGGGGAACCCGGCAATCAGCACGATCGTCCTTCGTATGTCGTCCGGCGGAAGTGTGTCCGCAGAAGAATGCGGCAGATCAGAGCCTACCGGCGCTGCCGATTCCACAGCTAACCCATATACGGTACGGGGCACCAACCAACGGCCCGCAGGCAAGGTCACGAGACGTACGAGGAGTAGACCCGGTGGTCAGCAACGATCAGCGGCGGCGGCAGCTCGCCCGGGAGAAGTTCTTGCGGCAGCAGCAGCGGCGGGAGTCGGCGCGGCGCAAGGCGCGTATGCGTAACACGGTCATCGCGTCGGTGCTGGCCGTGGTCGTGGTGGGCGGCGCCGGCGCGTTCGCGGCCGGGGCCTTCGACGGCAAGGACACCAAGGACTCCGCGGGCGCGAAGCCGAGCGCGAGCCCGTCCGCGTCCAAGGCCGCCGACCCGTGCGAGAAGCCCGCGGCGGGCACGGCGAAGTCGCTCAGCTGGAAGAAGGAGCCGGCGCTCACCATCGACAGGTCGGCGGGCTACACGATGAACCTGGCGACGACGTGCGGCGACATCGGTGTCGACCTGAAGACGAAGCAGGCCCCGCACACGGTGAACTCCTTCGCCTTCCTCGCCGGCAAGGGCTTCTTCGACCACACCAAGTGCCACCGGCTCACCACCAACGGCATCTACGTGCTGCAGTGCGGCGACCCGAAGGGCACCGGCGCGGGCGGCCCGGGCTACACGATCCCGGACGAGAACCTGAAGGACAAAAGCCTGAAGGGGAACGTGTATCCGGCGGGCACCGTCGCGATGGCGAACACGGGCCAGAAGCACACCGGCGGCAGCCAGTTCTTCCTCGTCTACCAGGACAGTCAGTTGCCGCCGAGCTACACACCGTTCGGGACCATTTCCGATTCCGGCATGAAGGTGCTCAAGAAGATCGCCGCCGCTGGTGAGAGCACCGGCCAGGGCGACGGCGCCCCGAACGCCACCGTCGTCATCAACAAGGCGACCGTGACGAAATCCTGACCGCCCGCGGTGAAATTTCGGTCGCGCGGGATGCGGACAGCCGCCCCGCCGGTCGCCTATGTTGGCCGTGACGAAACTGTGGACGATGCCCGGGGCCCCAAGGCGCCTCGCGGGCATCATGTGGAGGAGGCGCTGTGAGCAGCGACCCGTGGGGCCGCGTCGACGAGACGGGGACCGTGTACGTGCGTTCGGCCGACGGCAGCGAGCGTGAAGTCGGTTCTTGGCAGGCAGGTTCTCCTGATGAGGCCCTTGCCTACTTCAAGCGCAAGTACGACGGTCTCGTCGTCGAGATCGGGCTCCTCGAGCGCCGGGTGCAGACGACCGACCTGTCGGCCAAGGACGCCACGACCGCCATCGAGCACCTGCGCGAGCAGGTGACAGATGCGCATGCCGTGGGTGATCTGGAGGCTCTGGGCAAGCGCCTGGACAAGCTCGTCGAGACCGTCGAGTCGCGCCGCGAGGAGCGCAAGGTCCAGAAGGCGAAGCAGTCCGACGAGGCGCGGCACGCCAAGGAGGCCCTGGTCACCGAGGCGGAGGAGCTCGCCCAGAGCGAGCAGTGGCGCGCGGCCGGTGAGCGGCTGCGGGCGCTCGTGGACACGTGGAAGGGCCTGCCGCGGCTCGACCGCAAGTCGGACGACGAGCTGTGGCACCGCTTCTCGCACGCGCGCTCGGCGTTCTCGAAGCGCCGCAAGGCGCACTTCGCGTCGCTGGACGCGCAGCGCGAGGACGCCCGCCAGGCCAAGGAGAAGCTGGTCGCCGAGGCGGAGGCCCTGTCGGGCTCGACGGACTGGGGGGCCACGGCCGCCCGGTACCGCGAGCTGATGACGGAGTGGAAGGCCGCGGGCCGCGCCCAGCGCGAGCACGAGGACGACCTGTGGAACCGCTTCCGCGGCGCCCAGGACGTGTTCTTCGCGGCGCGCAGCTCCGTCTTCGCCGAGCGGGACGCCGAGCAGGGCGAGAACCTCAAGCTCAAGGAGGAGCTGGCCGACGAGGCCGAGAAGCTCCTGCCGATCGGGGACCTGAAGACGGCCCGTGCCGCCTTCCGCTCGATCAACGAGCGCTGGGAGGCCATCGGCCATGTGCCGCGCGACGCGCGTCCCAAGGTCGAGGGCCGTATGCACGCCGTGGAGCGGGCCGTGCAGGAGTCCGAGGAAGCCGAGTGGCGCCGGACGAACCCGGAGGCACGCGCGCGTGCCGAGGGGCTCACCGGTCAGCTGCAGGCCGCGGTCGACAAGCTGCGGGGCCAGATCGACACGGCCCGCGCGCAGGGCAACAACGCGAGGGCCGACAAGCTGGAGCGTGAGCTCGAAGGCCGCCAGGCACTGCTCGACCAGGCGCTGAAGGGCCTGCACGAGTTCGGCGGCTAGACGCTTCGCGCTGCGCTGAGCTGGATGTGAGTGGGGCCCGGACTTGGTAAGTCCGGGCCCCACTTTTTTTACGCCTTGGCGTCTGCTCAGTTCCGTTGTCGCGCGTGTGCCGGTTGTGGTGCGTCCTCGCGCAGTTCCCCGCGCCCCTTACGGGGCGCAGCCCTCAGGAGCGCGGGGTTCAGGGGCGCCGCGCCGACGTCACCCGGTACACGTCGTAGACGCCCTCCACTCCCCTGACCGCCTTCAAGACGTGGCCCAGGTGTTTGGGGTCGCCCATCTCGAAGGTGAAGCGGGAGGTGGCCACCCGGTCGCGGGACGTCTGGACGGCCGCGGACAGGATGTTGACGTGCTGGTCCGACAGGACCCTCGTGACGTCCGAGAGGAGCCGCGAGCGGTCCAGGGCCTCCACCTGTATGGCGACGAGGAAGACCGAGGACTGCGTGGGCGCCCACTCGACCTCGAGGATCCGCTCGGGCTCGCGGGACAGCGACTCCACGTTCACACAGTCGCTGCGGTGCACGGAGACGCCGCTGCCGCGCGTGACGAACCCGATGATGGGGTCGCCGGGCACGGGCGTGCAGCAGCGGGCCAGCTTGACCCAGACGTCCTCGACGCCCTTGACGACGACGCCGGGGTCGGCGTTCGCCCGGCGCTTGGAGCGGCCGCGCGAGGGGGGCGCGCTCTCGGCGATGTCCTCGTTGGCCGCTTCCTCGCCCCCGAGGGCCTGCACGAGCTTCTGGACGACGCTCTGCGCGGTGACGTGGCCTTCGCCGATCGCCGCGTACAGGGACGAGATGTCGGGGTAGCGCATCTCGTGCGCGAGTGTGACGAGGGAGTCGCCCGTCAGGATGCGCTGGATCGGCAGGTTCTGCTTGCGCATGGCGCGCGCGATGGCGTCCTTGCCCTGCTCGATCGCCTCTTCGCGGCGCTCCTTGGAGAACCAGGCGCGGATCTTGTTGCGCGCACGCGGCGACTTGACGAAGCCCAGCCAGTCACGGGACGGGCCCGCGCCTGCGGCCTTGGAGGTGAAGACCTCCACCAGGTCACCGTTGTCCAGGGTCGATTCGAGCGGGACGAGCCGCCCGTTGACCCGCGCTCCTATGGTGCGATGGCCGACCTCGGTATGGACCGCGTACGAGAAGTCGACCGGGGTCGCGCCCGCCGGGAGCGCTATGACGTCGCCCTTCGGCGTGAAGACGAAGACCTCGTTGCGCGAGAGGTCGAAGCGCAGGGACTCCAGGAACTCGCCCGGGTCCTCCGTCTCCTTCTGCCAGTCGAGCAGCTGGCGCAGCCACGCCATGTCGTTGAGGTGGTCGTCCTTGCCGGTGGTCCGCGGCGCGTCCGAGCGCACCTTGGAGGTGCCGGCGACGGCCTCCTGCTTGTACTTCCAGTGCGCGGCGATGCCGTACTCGGCGCGGCGGTGCATGTCGAACGTGCGGATCTGCAGCTCGACGGGCTTGCCGTTGGGGCCGATGACCGTCGTGTGCAGCGACTGGTACATGTTGAACTTGGGCATCGCGATGTAGTCCTTGAACCGGCCGGGGACCGGATTCCATCGCGCGTGCACGGTGCCGAGAGCGGCGTAACAGTCCCTGACCGTGTCCACAAGGACACGGATGCCCACCAGGTCGTAGATCTCCGCGAAGTCACGGCCGCGGACGATCATCTTCTGGTAGACGCTGTAGTAGTGCTTCGGGCGGCCGGTGACGGTCGCCTTGATGCGGGCGGCGCGCAGGTCGCTCTGCACCTCGTCGGTCACTATGGCGAGGTACTCGTCGCGCTTGGGCGCGCGCTCGGCCACCAGACGCACGATCTCGTCGTACATCTTGGGGTAGAGGATCGCGAAGGCGAGGTCCTCCAGCTCCCACTTGATGGTGTTCATGCCCAGGCGGTGCGCCAGCGGAGCGTAGATCTCCAGCGTCTCGCGGGCCTTCTTCTCCTGCTTCTCGCGCTTGAGGTAGCGCATCGTGCGCATGTTGTGCAGGCGGTCGGCGAGCTTGATGACCAGGACGCGGGGGTCCTTGGCCATGGCGACGACCATCTTGCGCACGGTCTCGGCCTGCGCGGCCTCACCGAACTTGACCTTGTCGAGCTTGGTGACGCCGTCGACGAGGAGGGCGACCTGGTCACCGAAGTCGCGCCTGAGGGTGTCGAGGCCGTACTCGGTGTCCTCGACGGTGTCGTGGAGGAGCCCCGCCATGAGCGTCGCCGGGTCCATGCCGAGCTCGGCGAGGATCGTCGTCACGGCGAGCGGGTGCGTGATGTACGGGTCGCCGCTCTTGCGCTTCTGACCGCGGTGCCAGCGCTCGGCGACCTGGTAGGCGCGCTCGACCTGGCGGAGCGTGGACGTCTCGATCTTCGGGTCGTTGCTGCGCACTATCCGCAGCAGCGGTTCGAGGACGGGGTTGTACGGGTTCG
Organism: Streptomyces antnestii; assembly: GCF_004005495.1. Classification (GTDB taxonomy): domain Bacteria; phylum Actinomycetota; class Actinomycetes; order Streptomycetales; family Streptomycetaceae; genus Streptomyces; species Streptomyces antnestii. The sequence continues at coordinate 356,622 of NZ_RZYA01000005.1, read as the reverse complement.
AGCGCTGCACGCCGAGACGGGCGAGACGGGCGCGGACGCGGTTCGAGGAACCGGAGCGCGCGGGCTGCCCCGCGGCGGGCCGCACCACGGGCGGCGTCGGAGCCGGGGTGGCCGCCGGCGGTCCCGGTGTCGGGGGCTTGTCGGCGGGGGGCTTGTCGGCGAGGGGCTTGGGGCGCGGCTGTTCGGCCGCCTTGCCTGCCGGGGTGCCGGTGGCGCTCTGCCCGCTCTTCTCAGGCTTCGCGGGCACGACGGCAGCACCCGCCGCTGCCTGCTCCGCCGTGAGGTCGGGCTTGGCGGCTGGGGTTACCCCCAGGCGTTCGGCGCTGGGGGAGAGTGGCTTGGCCTCGTCTGGCAACGGCGCTCCTCGTGCGCGACGGGTCCCCCGTTCAGGTCCCGGGAGCCCATGGTATCGACACTGGGCCCGTCCCTCGCCTCCGGTCCGTGGGACGGCCTTCAACAGGGCAAACACGAAAGGCGGGCGCCGGATTCCTCCGGGCCCGCCTTCATGCCTGTGACCAGGTGTTAGACCGTGAGCAGCGCGTCCAGCGGTACGCCGTCAAGAGCGGGAAGCAGCCGTTCACGGCCGCCCAGGAAACCCAGCTCCATCAGGACGGCGACACCGGCGACCTCGGCGCCCGCGCGCCGGATGAGCCGCAACGACGCCTCGGCCGTGCCACCGGTGGCGAGGACGTCGTCGATCACCATGACGCGGTCACCCGCGACCAGGTCCTCGGCGTGCACCTCGATCTCCGCCGACCCGTACTCCAGGTCGTACGACTGGCTCAGCGTCGCCCCGGGGAGCTTGCCGGCCTTGCGTACGGGGATGAAGCCGAGGCCCGCGCGGACGGCGACGGGGGCGCCCAGGATGAACCCGCGCGCCTCCAGGCCGACGACCTTGGTGGCACCCTGCGCGACGCAGAGCTGCGCGAGCGCGTCCGTGAGGGCCGTGAAGGCCGCCGGGTCCGCCAGGAGCGGGGTGATGTCCTTGAACATCACGCCCGGCTCCGGGTAGTCCGGCACATCGCGGATGCGGCTGAGCAGCAGCGTGCTGACGTCGGTGAGCTCGGTCATCGGCGCTTCCCCGAGGGGCGGCCACGGCCGCGGTTGCGTGACGCGGGCTGGTGGCGCGGACCGACGACCGCCGCGGCGTCGTCCGACGGGTCGCCGTCCTCGTAGTCGTCCCCGGCCGCCGGGGCGGCGTCGGACGGGCCGTCGGCGGCCGCCGACGCGCGCTTGGCGAGTACACGCTTGCGCAGCGCCTTGATCTGCGGGTCGCGCTCCTTGAGGTCGGCGACCAGCGGGGTGGCGATGAAGATCGACGAGTACGCGCCGGCCGCGAGGCCGACGAACAGCGACAGCGAGATGTCGTTGAGCATGCCCGCGCCGAGGAAGCCGCCGCCGATGAACAGCAGGCCCGCCACCGGCAGCAGCGCGACGACCGTGGTGTTGATCGAACGCACCAGAGTGCCGTTGATCGACCGGTTGGCGACCTCGCTGTACGTGAAGCGGGTCTGCTTGGTGATGTCCTTGGTCTGCTCCTTGAGGGAGTCGAACACGACGACCGTGTCGTAGAGCGAGTATCCGAGGATGGTCAGCAGACCGATCACCGTGCCCACGGTGACCTCGAAGCCGACCAGGGCGTAGATCCCGACCGTGATCGTGATGTCGTGGATCAGCGCGACCAGGGCCGCGATCGCCATCCGCCACTCGAAGGCGATGGCCAGATAGATCACCACGAGGATCATGAACACGATCAGGCCGGTCCATGCCTTCTTGGCGATCGTCTGACCCCAGCTGGGTCCGACGAGATCGGCGTTGATCTTCGCCTCGGGGACGCTCAGGTCCTTGGCGAGGTCGGCCTTGATCTGGTCGGACTTGGCGGTGTCCACGCCGGAGATCTGGATGCGCAGGCCGCCCGTGCCGAGCTTCTGGACGATCACGGCGTGCCCGGAGGCCGCTTGCGCGGACCGCTCCGCCGTACCCGCGGAGACGCTGGTCTTCGGGGTGGTGAAGACCGCGCCGCCCTCGAACTCGATGCCCATGTTCAGACCACGCACCGCCAGGCCGACGATGGCCGTGATGGTGATCAGGATCGAGATGCCGTACCAGATCTTGCGCTTGCCGATGAAGTCGTAGCCGACTTCACCGCGGATGAGCCGGGCGCCGAGATGGCCGAGCTTCGACATCTCACGCCTCCTTCGGGTCGACAGGGCCAACGGCGGGGCCGGTGGCACGGCGGGTGCGGCGCAGTGGCGGCTTGGCGCCGAGGCGCTTCGGGTCGAGCCCGGACCACGGGTGTCCGTTCGCGAAGAACTTCTTGCGGGCCAGGATCGTCATCAGGGGCTTGGTGAACAGGAAGACGACGACCACGTCGAGCACGGTGGTGAGGCCGAGCGTGAACGCGAAGCCCTGGACCTTGCCGACGGTGACGATGAACAGCACGGCCGCGGCGAGGAACGACACGAAGTCGGAGACCAGGATCGTGCGCCGGGCGCGCGGCCAGGCGCGCTCGACGGAGGGCCGCAGGGAGCGGCCCTCGCGGATCTCGTCCCTGATCCGTTCGAAGAACACGATGAACGAGTCCGCCGTGATACCGATCGCCACGATCGCACCGCAGACCGCCGGCAGGTTCAGCGCGAAGCCGATGGCCGGGCCGAGGAGCGTCATGATCACGTAGGTCAGGATCGCGGAGACGAGCAGCGAGGCGAGCGCGATCAGCGACAGGCCGCGGTAGTAGACCACCAGGTAGATGACGACCAGCAGGAGGCCGATGGCACCGGCGATCAGACCGGCGTGCAGCTGCTCGCCACCGAGGGCCGCGGTGACGGTCGTGACGCTCTGCTCCTGGAAGGAGAGCGGGAGAGCGCCGTACGACAGCACGTTGGCCAGGTCCTGGGCGGACTGCTGATTGAAGCTGCCGGAGATCTCCGCGCTGCCGCTCAGGGTCGAGCTGACGCTCGGGGCCGAGACCACGTCACCGTCGAGGACGATGGCGAACTGGTTCATCGGGGGCTGCTGCTGCGAGAGCTTGCTGGTGATCTTCGAGAACTTCTTCGAGCCGCTGCCCGTGAAGTCCATGTTGACGACCCAGGCACCGGTCTGCTGGTTGATCGTGGCCTGCGCCTTGTCGACGTCCTTGCCGTTCACCTCGGCCGGGCCGAGGACGTACTTCTCCCACTGACCGGCGGAGTTCTTGCCGCACGCCACGGCGTTGTCCTGGGGCCGGACGCCCGCGGTGACCGTGGTGCGGGCCGCCTTGTCGGTGCAGTCGAGCTCCGTGAACTTCTTCTGCAGTGCGGCGGTGGCCGCGTCCGGGGTGGGGCTGGCGGCGGGGGTGGGCTTGCCGCTCGCGGAGGCAGTGGCGCTCGGCGTCGGGCTGGGGCCGGCCTTCAGGGCGTCGGTGACCGCACGGCCCTGGGAGGTGGCGGACGAGGTGGGCGTGGGCGTCGGGGTGGCGGACGCCTTGCCCTTGCCGCCGTCGGTGGCCTTGTCCGTGGCGTTGCCGGTCGCCTTGTCCTTGCCGGTGCCGCTCGACGAGCTGGCGGAGGGCTTGGGCGTGGGCTGGCCGGCGGCCACGGTGATCACGGGGCGGAAGTAGAGCTGGGCGGTCGTGCCGACCTGCTGGCGCGCCTGCGCCTCGTTCGTCCCCTTGGGGATGTTGACGATGATGTTGTCGGAGCCCTGGGTCTGGACCTCGGACTCGGTGACACCCAGTCCGTTGACGCGGCGCTCGATGATGCTCACGGCCGTGTTCATGTTGGTCTGGTTGACCGCGTTCTTCTGACCCGGCTCGCTCTTCGCCTTGAGCGTGATGCTCGTACCACCGGCGAGGTCGATGCCCAGGCGCGGCGTCTTGTGGCCGGACAGGAACATCCCGCCGGTCAGTGCCACCATCGCGATCAGGATGAAGGCCAGGACACGTCCCGGCCTCGACTGGGCGCCGTGACTTCGGCCCTTCTTGGGTGCTGCCACCTTCTCGTTCTCCCTCTCCATCCGTCCGCAGCGGGGTACGTGCCCGGACGGCCATGAAATGGTGTCGAGAATCCGTGCGGAAATCACACGTCCAGGGCCGCGGCGCGCGAGCGGGCGCGCCCGGTCCTGGGGGCGTGACTACTTCGCGTCGGACTCGCCGTCGGTCTTCTTCGGCTCGGCGCCGTCGGCCTCGGGGGCTGCGTCAGTGGTGGCAGCCTCGTCCTTCTTGCCGAGGTCGATGCGCGAGTCGTCGGACTCGTCGGCGGTCTCTTCGGTCTCGGTGAGGGAGGAAGCGTCGTCCGGCACGATGGCGCCGTCGACAGCGTCGTCGTCACTCTCGGTGCCGTGGACGATGCGGTTGTACTCGTCGTCGGCGAGGACGGCGCCGATCGCGTTCTTCGCGTAGACGGCGTGGACGCCGGGGGCCACCTCCAGGAGGACCATCTCGTCGTGGACCTCCTTGACGGTGGCGTACATGCCCCCGATCGTGCGGACGCCGGAACCGGGCTGCATCTGGTCCCGCATCTGGCCTGCCGCCTGCTGCTTCTTCTTGGCGGAGCGGGTCATCAGGAACATGGCCCCGATGAGCACGATGAACGGGAGGAGGGTCACGATATTCACGGGACGGAAATTTCCTTCGCACGACCGCGCACGTAAGCGGCCTGTTGGATGGGGGTGGGCACGCCGTCCACAAGGGCGGCATCGGCGGAGTCTAGGCGAGTCCGCACGCAAGGAACAACGCTCAGCATGGCACCGGGGTTCCTGACCTCGCGACTACCCTGCGCGATCACGCCCCGAAGAGGTCCTGTTGTCCGCTTGTTCCCCTTGTCTGCTGGGGCGGGGTGAGGCCGAGGTGCGCCCAGGCCGCGGGCGTGGCGACCCGGCCGCGCGGCGTACGGGCCAGTAGCCCCTCCCTTACGAGGAAGGGTTCGGCCACTTCTTCGACCGTCTCGCGCTCCTCCCCCACGGCGACCGCGAGGGTCGACAGGCCCACCGGTCCGCCGCCGAAGAGCTTGAGCAGCGCTTCGAGGACGGCGCGGTCGAGCCGGTCGAGCCCGCGCCCGTCGACCTCGTAGACGGCGAGGGCGGCGCCGGCGATGTCTCGGTTGATGTGCCCGTCCGCCTTGACCTGCGCGTAGTCACGGACGCGGCGCAGGAGCCGGTTGGCGATACGGGGCGTGCCGCGGGAGCGGCCGGCGATCTCGGCGGCGCCGTGCGGGTCGATCTCCACGTCGAGGAGGTTCGCGGAGCGGTGGATGACACGCTCCAGCTCGGCCGGCTCATAGAACTCCATGTGCGCGGTGAAGCCGAAGCGGTCGCGCAGGGGCGGCGGCAGCAGGCCCGCGCGCGTGGTGGCGCCGACGAGGGTGAAGGGAGGCAGCTCCAGGGGGATGGCGGTGGCGCCCGGGCCCTTGCCGACGATCACGTCGACCCGGTAGTCCTCCATCGCCATGTAGAGCATCTCCTCGGCGGGGCGGGACATGCGGTGGATCTCGTCGAGGAACAGCACCTCTCCCTCCTGGAGGGAGGAGAGGATCGCGGCCAGGTCGCCCGCGTGCTGGATGGCCGGGCCGCTGGTGATGCGGATGGGGGCGCCCATCTCGGCCGCGATGATCATCGAGAGGGTGGTCTTGCCGAGACCGGGCGCTCCGGAGAGCAGGACGTGGTCGGCGGTGGCGCCTCGCGCGCGTGCCGCCCGCAGGACCAGGTCGAGCTGTTCGCGCACCTTCTCCTGGCCGATGAACTCGCCCAGGTCCTTGGGGCGCAGCGCGGCCTCGACGGCCTGGTCGTCGCGGTCGGCGGCGGAGCCCACAAGGCGTTCTCCGGGGGGTCCGACGAGCCGTTCCGCGTCGGGTGTCGCGTCGGTCGTGTCGTCCCAGTTCATGAGGTGTGCCTCGCGGTGTCTACGTGGATCAACGGGTGCGGTTCAGCGTCTGGAGCGCGGCCTTGAGGAGCTTGCCGACCTGGGGCGTGCCGTCCTCCGCCGCGGCCTGCGGGGCGACCGCCTCGATGGCCTCGTCGGCCTCGCGGGTGGCGTACCCGAGCCCGATGAGCGCGGCGTGCAGCTGGTCGCGCCAGCCGCTGGTGACAGGGGCGCCGACGCCCGTGCCGGTGCCGAGGGGCGCGCCGAGCCGGTCCTTGAGTTCGAGGAGCAGCTTCTGGGCGCCCTTCTTGCCGATGCCGGGCACGGCGGTGAGCGACTTCTCGTCACCGGAGGCGACCGCGCGGCGCAGCGCGTCGGGGCTGTGCACGGCGAGCATGGCCTGGGCGAGCCGGGGTCCGACGCCGCTGGCGGTCTGGAGCAGCTCGAAGGTCTGGCGCTCGTCGTCGTCCGCGAAGCCGTAGAGCGTGAGGGAGTCCTCGCGGACGACGAGGGAGGTGGCCAGCTTGGTCTGCTGGCCGAGGCGGAGTCCGGAGAGGGTGTTCGGCGTGCACTGGACGGCCATGCCGATGCCGCCGACCTCGACCACCGCGGTGTCGGGAGCGAGGGCGGCCACGGGGCCGCTGACGAAGGCGATCATGCGGTACGGCCTTTCGGTGCTGTGGCTGGTTTCGACGCGTGCAGGGCCGCGGCCTGCTGGAGGCGGTTCTGCGCGACGGCCTGCTGGAGTCTGTTCTGCGCGGGGGCGCGCCAGATGTGGCAGATGGCGAGGGCGAGGGCGTCGGCCGCGTCGGCGGGCTTGGGGGGTGCGTCCAGTCGCAGGAGGCGGGTCACCATGGCGCCGACCTGCGCCTTGTCGGCGCGTCCGCTGCCGGTGACGGCGGCCTTGACCTCGCTGGGTGTGTGCAGGGCGACGGGGATGCCGCGGCGGCTGGCGCAGAGCATGGCGACCGCGCTGGCCTGGGCCGTGCCCATCACCGTCCGCACGTTGTGCTGGCTGAACACCCGCTCCACGGCGACGAATTCGGGCCGGTACTCGTCGAGCCACTGCTCGATGCCCTGCTCGATGGCGACGAGCCGATGCCCGAGCTCGGCGTCGGCCGGGGTCCGTACGACGCCGACGCCGCGCATCGTCAGGGGCCGCCCCGCGACTCCTTCGACCACGCCGACGCCGCACCGGGTCAACCCCGGGTCCACACCGAGTACGCGCACCCCGCCCCCTTCTCCGCAAGCCTGTTCGCGCAGGCTATCGGGTGCCACTGACAAAGCGACGGGCCGACGGGGTGTGTCCCGTCGGCCCGTCCGCTGCCTGCGTGTCAGGCGTCGACCTTCTCCATGACCTCGTCGCTCACGTCGAAGTTGGCGAAGACGTTCTGCACGTCGTCGCTGTCCTCGAGCGCGTCGATGAGCTTGAAGATCTTCCGGGCGCCCTCCTCGTCGAGCTCGACCTGCATGGTCGGGACGAAGTTGGCGTCGGCCGAGTCGTAGTCGATGCCGGCCTCCTGGAGCGCGGTGCGCACCGCGACCAGGTCGGTGGCCTCGCTGAGCACCTCGAAGGACTCACCGAGGTCGTTGACCTCTTCGGCACCGGCGTCGAGCACGGCACCGAGGACGTCGTCCTCGGACAGCTCACCCTTGGGGACGATCACGACGCCCTTGCGGTTGAACAGGTACGAGACGGAACCGGGGTCGGCCATGTTGCCGCCGTTGCGGGTCATGGCGACACGCACGTCGGACGCGGCACGGTTGCGGTTGTCGGTGAGGCACTCGATGAGCACCGCGACGCCGTTCGGACCGTAGCCCTCGTACATGATCGTCTCGTAGTCGGCGCCACCGGCCTCGAGGCCGGCGCCGCGCTTGACCGCCGAGTCGATGTTCTTGTTGGGGACCGAGCTCTTCTTCGCCTTCTGGATGGCGTCGAAGAGGGTCGGGTTACCCGAGATGTCGGCACCGCCGGTGCGGGCCGCGACCTCGATGTTCTTGATCATCTTCGCGAAGAGCTTGCCGCGCTTGGCGTCGATCACGGCCTTCTTGTGCTTCGTCGTAGCCCATTTAGAGTGGCCGGACATCTGCCTGTCTCCTTCGCGTAACCAACCCAGTACAAACTCCCCCTGGCGTCACGGCCGGGGGACCCCACGAGATCCTACAAGGACCCGGCCGCCTGCCGCGCCCGCACCATCTCGACGAACAGCGCGTGCATCCGGTGGTCGCCGGTCAGTTCGGGGTGGAAGGAGGTGGCCAGCGCGTTGTCCTGCCGTACGGCGACGATGTGGCCGTCGTACTCCGCGAGCACCTCGGCGCGGGCGCCCACCGACTCGACCCACGGCGCGCGGATGAAGACACCCTCCACGGGGTCGCCCTCCACGCCGCGCACGTCGACCGCCGCCTCGAAGGACTCGTTCTGACGTCCGAAGGCGTTACGGCGCACGATCATGTCGATCCCGCCGACCGTCTCCTGGCCCGAGCGCGGGTCGAGGATCTTGTCGGCGAGCAGGATCATGCCCGCGCAGGTGCCGTACACCGGCAGTCCGTCACGCACGCGTGCGCGCAGGGGCTCCATGAGCCCGAACAGGACGGCCAGTTTGGAGATGGTGGTCGACTCCCCGCCGGGCAGGACGATGCCGTCCACCTCGGCGAGTTCCTCGGGCCGCCGCACGGCCCTGGCCACGGCGTCCGCCGTGGCCAGGGCGACGAGGTGCTCCCGTACGTCGCCCTGGAGCGCGAGGACGCCCACTACGGGAGAGGTCATTACCAGCCCCGGTTCGCGTAGCGCTCGGTCTCGGGGAGGGTGTCGCAGTTGATGCCGACCATGGCCTCGCCCAGGTTGCGGGACGCGTCCGCGATGATCTTCGGGTCGTCGTAGAAGGTGGTGGCCTTCACGATGGCGGCGGCGCGCTTGGCCGGGTCGCCGGACTTGAAGATGCCGGAGCCGACGAAGACACCCTCGGCGCCGAGCTGGCGCATCAGGGCGGCGTCGGCGGGCGTGGCGACGCCACCGGCGGAGAACAGCACGACCGGCAGCTTGCCGAGCTCGGAGACCTCCTTGACGAGCTCGTAGGGGGCGCGGAGCTCCTTGGCGGCGGCGTACAGCTCGTTGTTGTCGAAGCCGCGCAGCTTGGCGATCTCGTTCTTGATCTGGCGCAGGTGGCGGACGGCCTCGACGACGTTGCCCGTGCCGGCCTCGCCCTTCGAGCGGATCATGGCCGCACCCTCGGCGATGCGGCGCAGGGCCTCGCCCAGGTTGGTGGCGCCACACACGAACGGGGTCGTGAAGGCGAACTTGTCGCTGTGGTTGACCTCGTCGGCCGGGGTCAGCACCTCGGACTCGTCGATGTAGTCGACGCCGAGCGACTGCAGGACCTGGGCCTCCACGAAGTGGCCGATCCGGGACTTGGCCATGACCGGGATGGAGACGGCCTCGATGATCTCCTCGATCATGTTCGGGTCCGACATCCGGGCCACGCCGCCGTCCTTACGGATGTCGGCGGGCACCCGCTCCAGCGCCATGACGGCCACCGCGCCGGCGTCCTCCGCGATCTTCGCCTGCTCGGCGTTGACCACGTCCATGATCACGCCGCCCTTGAGCTGCTCGGCCATGCCTCGCTTCACGCGCGCGGTGCCGGTGGTTTCGACGAACTGGGGGGTGCTGGACACGGATGACCTCACTCGATGGAAAGGGGGGTTGCTACTCCCCAGATGAAACTTCCGGGGACCAGTCCACATCAAGGGCCAATGTGCGACCGGTGGCTCATTCTTCGCGAACGCCCCCGGCCCCGCCGTCACCCTGCTACGTGGTCGGCCGGTCGGCGAGCGCCACGGGCGGCTCGTCGTCCATCTCGAAGGCCAGCGGGAACGGCGCGTGGCCCGCGAGGCGGAACCAGCGCACCTTGCGGTGCCGCCTGAGGGCCCGTGCGGCCCGTACGGCGTCGTTGTGGAAGCGCCGGGCCATCGGCACCCTGCGGACGGCCTGGGCGAGCTCCTCGACCGCGTCGGGGCCGCCCGGGGCGGCGCGCACCGCCTCCATCTGCCCGGCCTCTCCCAGGACGGCCCGCAGCGCCTGGCTCAGCTCGCTCTCGGCGACCTCACGGTGGTCCTCCTCGGCCTGCCGTGCCGCGTGCGCGGCCTCGTACAGGACGATCGAGGCGGCGGGATCGAGCACTCCGGAGGTGGCCAACTCCTGTGCCACCGAGGCGCGGCGCAGCAGTTGGGCGTCCAGGGCGGCGCGGGCCGCGTCGATCCGGGCGTGCAGCCGGTCGAGGCGGCCGGCGGTCCAGCTCAGGTAGAGGCCGACCGCGAAGAGGAAGACCGCGATCCAGATCAAAGTGGAGGTCACGGGCCCAAAGGCTACAGCCGCGCGTTTCGGTGGCGGTCAGCCGCGTACGGGAGGGTGGCGGCCAGCCACGCACGGCACGGTGACCGTCAGCCGCGCATTGCACGCTGGCGGTCACCTGCGTACGGGACGGTGGCGGTCAGCCGCGTACGGCACGCTGACGGTCAGCCGCGCACGGGACGGTGGCCGTCACCCGCGCACGGCACGGTGACCGTCAGCCGCGTACGAGACGGTGGCCGTCACCCACGCACGGGACAGTGACCGTCAGACGCGTACGAGACGGTGGCCGTCACCCGCGCACGGCACGGTGACCGTCAGCCGCGTACGAGACGGTGGCCGTCACCCACGCACGGGACAGTGGCGGTCAGCCGCGTACGGGTGGTGGCCAGCCGAGTGCGGCACGGTAGCCGTCACCTGTTGTACGGCACGCTGGCCGTCAGCCGCGTACAGCACGGTGACGGTCAGTCGCGTACGGCACGGTAGCCGTCAGCCGCGTACAGCACGGTGACGGTCAGTCGCAGACCGCACGCTGGCCGTCCCTGCGTACGGCACGGTGGCGCTCACCTGCGTACAGGACGAGCGGCGAGCCGTCTCGCGTGCTCGCGCCGCCCCGCCCGTGCGTCGGGTCAGTCGCGGGCGAGTCCGAACCGGGCCCGCAGGCCGCTGCGTTCGTCGGTCGCGACGGCGGCGGCGCCCGTGGTCACCGTCTCGTACACCGACAGGATGTCCGCGCCCACCGTCGACCAGTCGAAGCGCCGCACGTGCTTGCTCCCGCGCTCGCGCAGCTCCGCGCGCCGGTCCGCGTCGCCGAGGAGCCGGATCGCCGACTCGGCCAGGGCGTCCGCGTCCTCGTTGGCGAACAGCTCGCCCGCGCCGCCCTGGTCGAGGACCTGGGCGAAGGCGTCGAGGTCGGAGGCCAGGACGGGCGCGCCCGCCGACATGGCCTCGACGAGGATGATGCCGAAGCTCTCGCCGCCGGTGTTCGGCGCCACGTACAGGTCGACGCTGCGCAGGAAGCGGGCCTTGTTCTCGTCGCTGACCATGCCGAGGAACTCGACCCGGTCGCGCATCTCGGCGGGCAGGCTCTCCACGGCCTCCTCCTCGTCGCCGCGCCCGGCCACGAGGAGCCGGGTCCCGGGCCGCTCGGCGAGGATCCTCGGCAGGGCCTTCATCAGGACGGGCAGACCCTTGCGGGGCTCGTCGATCCGCCCGATGAAACCGACGGTGTCTCCCTGCCACGCGGCCTTGGGCTCGGCGCGGGCGAAGAAGTCCACGTCGACGCCGTTCGGGATGACGACGGCGTCACCGCCCAGGTGCTCCACGAGCGTGCGCCGCGCGTACTCGCTGACCGCGATCCGCGCGCTGATCTTCTCCAGGGCGGGCTGGAGGATCGGGTACGCGGCGATCATGGCGCGGGAGCGCGGGTTGGACGTGTGGAAGGTGGCGACGATCGGCCCCTGCGCGGCCCAGCAGGCGAGCAGCCCGAGCGACGGCGAGGCCGGCTCGTGGATGTGGATCACGTCGAACGTGCCGTCGTGCAGCCAGCGCCGCACGCGCGCGGCGCTCAGGAAGCCGAAGTTGAGCCGGGCGACCGAGCCGTTGTACGGCACGGGGACCGCGCGGCCCGCCGAGACGACGTACGGCGGAAGGGGGGTCTCGTCGTCGGCGGGCGCGAGGACGGACACCTCGTGTCCGAGGGCGATGAGGTGCTCCGCGAGGTCGCGGATGTGGAACTGGACGCCGCCCGGCACGTCCCAGGAGTAGGGGCAGACGATGCCGATCTTCACGGTCGTCGCTCCTCCAGGTCCGCGAGCCACAAGCGCTGCAGCATGTGCCAGTCCTCCGGGTGGTCGGCGATCCCTGCGGCGAAGGCGTCGGCCAGCGCCTGTGCCATGACAGACGTCTTCTCGGCGCGGGTACCTGTCCCGGGCACCTCGACGGGCGGGTGAATGCGTCCGCGCATGACGGGCGAGTCGTCGTACCAGAGGGTGACGGGGAGGAGCAGGGCGCCGGTCTGCTGGGCGAGGATCGCCGGGCCCGCGGGCATGCGGGCGGTGTCGCCGAAGAACTTCACCTCGACGCCGGACTCGGACAGATCGCGGTCGGCGACGAGGCAGACCAGGCCGCCGGCGCGCAGCCGGCGTGCGAGCGTGCCGAAGGCGGATCCGCCCTCGTGCGGCAGGACCTCCATGCCGAGGCTCTCGCGGTAGGCCACGAAACGGTCGTACAGAGTCTCGGGCTTGAGCCGCTCGGCGACCGTCGTGAAGGGGGTCTCCAGTTTGGTGGTGACCCAGGCGCCCGCGAGGTCCCAGTTGGCGAGGTGGGGCAGGGCGAGGATGACGCCCTTGCCGGCGGCGAGACCGTCGGTGAGGTGGTGCACGTCGTCGACGTCGAAGCCGTTCCTGACGCGCTCCGGGCTCCAGGACGGCAGCCGGAACGACTCCATCCAGTACCGCAGGTAGGAGCGCATGCCCGCCCTGGAGAGCTGCTTCAGTCGCTCCGGGGACGCGTCGGGCACCACGCGCGCGAGGTTGGACTCCAGGCGCAGGACGCTCTTGCCGCGCTTCTTCCACGCGATGTCCGCGATGGTGCGGCCCAGGCGGGTCGCGACGGGTTCGGGGAGCTTCTTGACCGTGCTCCAGCCCGCTCCGTAGAGCGCGTCGGTCAGTCGCTCACGGGCGTCGCTCACGAGGCGGTCCCGCTCTCCTGGGACGGCGACGTGGGAGCCGCCGCGTCGGCCTCGGCCGACTCCCTGCGGACGGTCACCATCCGCTGGATCAGCGTCACGAGGCTGCCCACCGCGACAGCCCACAGGGCGATCGGCAGCAGGACCTGGATGCCGGGCACGCCGAACGCGTGCAGCCCCGCGAGGCCGGCGGCGACCAGGGTGATCACGAGCCGCTCGGCGCGCTCCACCAGGCCGTTGACCGCCACGGGCAGGCCGATGGCCTCGCCGCGGGCCTTGGTGTACGACACGACCTGGCCGCTCCCGAGACAGAAGATGGAGACGGCGCACAGCATGTTGTCGTCGCCGGAGCCCGCGTACCAGAGGGCGAGGCCACCGAAGATCGCGCCGTCGGCGACGCGGTCGAGGGTGGAGTCGAGGAAGGCGCCCCAGCGGCTCGTGCGGCCGAGCTGGCGTGCCATGTTGCCGTCCACGAGGTCCGAGAAGACGAACAGCGTGATGACGATCGTGCCCCAGAAGAACTCCCCGCGGGGGAAGAAGACCAGCGCGCCCGCCACGACCCCGGCCGTGCCGAGGAGCGTGACCGCGTCGGGGCTGACCCCGCGGCGGATGAGAAACGCGGCGAACGGCGTGAGGACACGCGTGAAGAATGCACGCGCGTACTTGTTCAGCATGGCCTTCCCGAGGGTCGGATGGCCGCGCGGCCCTTCTGGCCACCGGCTGGCCCATCGTAGTCACGCGCACGCGTGGACGACGGCGGGGCACCCGCGCGCCCCGGGGGATCGCGTACGACGTATGGACGCACCGTGACCGGAGTGGAAAGCTCGAAGACACCGCGGGCGTCGTCGGAGCCGCCACCGCGGGTCCCGCGTGTCCGCGCCCGAAGGGACCCCCCTCTTCAGCAGGGGTGCCACCTCACCGTGCAAGCAACCCGGGAGGCAAGGCATGGGCGACAAGGCGAACACACACCCCGGAGCCGCCGGCAGGGCTACGGCGGCCGACCACCCCGCGTCCGTGAGGAATGTGGTGCTGGTCGGCCACAGCGGATCGGGCAAGACGACACTGGTGGAGGCTCTCGCGCTGACCGCGGGGGCGGTGAACAGGGCGGGCCGGGTGGAGGACGGCACCGCCGTTTCCGACTTCGACGAGATCGAGCACCGGCAGCAGCGTTCGGTGCAGCTCTCCCTCGTCCCCGTCGAGTGGGGCGGGTGCAAGATCAATCTGCTGGACACCCCGGGATACGCGGACTTCGTCGGGGAACTGAGGGCCGGTCTGCGGGCGGCGGACGCGGCCCTCTTCGTCGTCTCGGCGTCGGACGGCCCCGAGACCATGGCCGGCGCGACCCGCATGGTGTGGGAGGAGTGCGCGGCGGTCGGCATGCCGCGGGCCATCGTGGTCACGCATCTGGAGGCGGCCCGCTCCGACTTCGAGCAGATGACACGTACGTGCGAGAAGTTCTTCGGCGGCGACGATCCGGACGCCGTCATCCCGCTCTATCTGCCGCTGCACGGCGAACCGGGGCCCGACGGGCACGCGCCCGTGACCGGGCTCCTCGGTCTCCTGTCGCAGCGCGTGTTCGACTACGCGTCGGGCGAGCGCAAGGAGTCCGAACCGGATCCCGGCGGCCAGCTGCCGCTCATCGAGGAGGCGCGCAACCGTCTGATCGAGGGGATCATCGCCGAGAGCGAGGACGAGACCCTCATGGACCGCTATGTCGCGGGTGAGGAGCTCGACCACAAGTCGCTGGTGCAGGACCTGGAACGGGCCGTCGCGCGCGGCGTGTTCCATCCGGTGCTCGCCGCGGCCCCCGCGGCGCCGGGCGCCCGGCAGGGCATCGGCACGGTGGAACTGCTGGAACTCATCACCGGCGGGTTCCCCACTCCGCTGGAACGCGCGGCCCCCGTGGTCACGACGCCGTCGGGCGACCCGCGGACGGTGAACGCCTGCGATCCGGACGGCCCCCTGGTCGCCGAGGTCGTCAAGACGGCGTCCGACCCGTACGTGGGGCGCGTCTCGCTGGTACGGGTGTTCTCCGGAACCCTTCGCGCCGACGACACGGTGCACGTCTCCGGACACGGCCTCGCCGACCGCGGGCACGAGGACCACGACGTCGACGAGCGCATCGGCGCCCTGTCGATGCCCTTCGGGAAGCAGCAGCGGCCGCTCAGCCACTGCATCGCCGGCGATCTGGCGTGCGTCGCCAAGCTGGGCAGGGCGGAGACCGGCGACACCCTCTCCGCCAAGGACGACCCGCTCCTCATGGAGCCGTGGGACATGCCGGACCCCCTGCTCCCGATGGCGATCCGGGCGCACAGCAAACCCGACGAGGACAGGCTCTCGCAGGGCCTGTCACGTCTGGTCGCCGAGGACCCGACGATGCGGCTCGAACAGAACCAGGACACCCACCAGGTGGTCCTGTGGTGCCTCGGCGAGGCACACGCCGACGTCGCCCTGGAGCGGCTGCGGGGCCGGTACGGCGTCCAGGTCGACGTCGTGCCGCACAAGGTCTCGCTCCGGGAGACGTTCGCCGACCGGTCGGCGGGCCGCGGGCGCCATGTGAAGCAGTCCGGCGGGCACGGACAGTTCGCGATCTGCGAGATCGAGGTGGAACCGCTGCCCGGCGGCTCCGGCATCGAGTTCGTGGACAAGGTCGTCGGCGGCGCGGTGCCGCGGCAGTTCATCCCGTCCGTGGAGAAGGGCGTACGGGCGCAGGCCGCGAAGGGCGTGGCGGCCGGCTACCCCCTCATCGACGTCCGGATCACCCTGCTCGACGGCAAGGCGCACTCGGTGGACTCCTCCGACGCGGCGTTCCAGACAGCGGGCGCGCTGGCGCTGCGGGAGGCGGCGGGGGACGCGCGGATCCATCTCCTGGAGCCGGTCGCCGAGGTGTCGGTCCTCGTCTCGGACGACTACGTCGGCGCGGTCATGAGCGATCTGTCGGGGCGGCGGGGCCGCGTGCTCGGCACGGAACAGGCACCGGGGGCCCGCACGCTCGTACGGGCGGAGGTTCCGGAGATCGAGATCGGCCGGTACGCGGTGGACCTGCGGTCGCTGTCGCACGGCACGGGTCGGTTCAGCCGCGCGTACGCACGGCACGAGCCGATGCCTCCGCAGCTGAGCGAAAGGATCCGCGAACAGGCGCAGGACGTCTCCTAGTTGGCGGCCGGCCGAAGCCGCCCGCCCGGTCCCCTCCCGGGCGGGCGGCTTCGGCCGTCCCCTGACGGATGTCGGTGCGCCCGGATACGCTGATGACCTGATCAAGCCGATGACCTGATCAACAGGTGTGCGGAGCAAGGAAGTCGGGAAAACCGCAGGGGCGAAGGCGCGCGGTGATGGGGGCGGCAGTGGCGGACGACGTATTCGACTTCAGGCCCGGGGCTCAGGTGCCGTTGCACGGCTCCGCGGGCCAGACCGCGGCCACGTACGCCCTCGCTTCGGCGGCGTACCGGGACGCGAAGGTGGACGACCTCCTCGGAGCCAACAGCGAGTGGCACAAGTCCGAGGTGAAGAAGGGCATCTGGTCGCTAGCCGCGCCGAATCTGGGCGAGGCGTTCTCGCGGGCCGTCCAGGGCCGGCTGCTCGGCGGGGCCCGTAAGCCGCTCATCCAGTCCTTCGGCACCGAGCCGCAAGTCGTCGTCGAGCACTGCCTCGCGGCGAACCGGATCCGCAGACAGCGGGACAGCTGGCTGACGGCCGTGATGGCGCTGTGCGGCCTCGCCTTCCTGCCCGGCCTGATCGCGTGGCTGCTCGTCTTCCAGGTCCGCCGCGCGATCAGCAAGCACGCGAACAAGCGCACGGCGGCCCTGTTCACGACGCTCATGGTGGCGGTCGCCGCCGTCGCCGTGATCCTCCTGGTCAAGCTGCCGCTCTCCGGCTTCTGGGCCTGGTATCTGCGGGCCGCTGTCGTCGCGCCCGTGGTCGGCTGGCTGTGGGCCCGGCAGATCTGCGAGCGCACGGCGCAGGACATGCGGGACCGCTGGGACAGCCTCCTCTCCGGCGGCGGCGTCGGCGCCAAGATCCCGGAGGCGGTGCCCGGCAGCCCGGGCGAGACGGCCGCGGAGCAGCTCCGCCAGAGCCTGGCCAAGCTGACCGCGGAGCAGCAGTCGAACGCGGTCTTCTACGCGGGCCCGAAGGGCATCCTCGGCATGGGCACGCGCTGGGGCAGCTGGCAGCTCGCCGAGGAGCTGGTGCCCCGCGAGGCGGGCGCGGAGATCCACCCGTTCCGCAGCTGGGACGTCATACGGGCGATCCACGACCAGCTGCGGCTCCTGGAGCGGGGCCCGCTGCACACGGGCGGCTTCCCGACGCCGTCGATCAAGCACTGGATCGTCTCGCCGATCGGGGAGAACGCGAACAAGGTGGCCCGCCCCACGGGCACGGACGTCGAGGCCTTCCAGGTCAAGAACCACGAGATACAGCGCATCTGCAACGAGCAGCAGTTCGGCAGCGGCGACCGTCACTATCTGGGCGTGCAGTTCACGCTCTGGGACGGCCAGTTGGTCATCACGATGCTGATCACGGTGACGGTGCTGCACGAGACGCTGCGCATCGAGATCACGGGGCACGCGCTCGGTCCGGTGCACTCCCTGTTCACGACGAAGCCCGAGCCGAAGACGAAGGAAGTCGCCAAGCCGATCAAGTTCTGGGAGACCGTCGAGCGGAAGCTCCCGCTCATAGAGCCCGACGAGGTGGTCCGGCTCGCGGTGCGCGCCCCCTTCACCTGGTACCCGCCGCTCCTGGACCACATAGGCGGCAAGCTCGTCCTCCCCGAGCCCTTCGGCCTGCGGCACGCCTGGGCGGACAAGCCGTGGCGGCACCGCTTCATGGCGGACGACGCGCTGCGCACGGCCACCCCGGTCCTGCGCGTGGTGCACGCGGCGGCGATCAAGGTCCTGGAGGAGAACGGCGTGAACACCGAGCAGTTCGGTACGCGCTCGGGGGTGCTCAGCGGCCTGGTCCAGGCCCCGACGCCCACGAAGGCGGACGTGTACGACGCGTAGGCGCAGGCCGCCCGTACGGACACGACACGGCCGGCCCGGAGGAATGTCCGGGCCGGCGCGTGCATCTCAAGATCAGATCGGCCTCAGGCTGAAGATCGGCCTCAGTCCTCGTCCGGCCAGGCCTTGGCCAGCGCGGTCCTGGTGTCCCCGAGCAGCTGCGGCAGCACCTTGGTGTGCCCCACGACGGGCATGAAGTTGGTGTCGCCGCCCCAGCGCGGAACGATGTGCTGGTGCAGGTGCGCGGCGATGCCGGCCCCGGCCGCCGCGCCCTGGTTGATCCCGATGTTGAAGCCGTGCGCGCCGGACGCGGTGCGCAGGGCGGCCATCGCCCGCTTGGTGAAGAGCGCGAGCTCGGCCGTCTCGGCGTCGTCCAGCTCCGTGTAGTCGGCGACGTGCCGGTAGGGCAGCACCATCAAGTGGCCGCCGTTGTACGGGTAGAGGTTGAGGATCGCGTACACGCTGGTGCCGCGCGCCACGATCAGTGCTTCCTCGTCGGTCATGGCGGGAGCGTTGCAGAAGGGACAGCCGTCGGCCCCCGGTCCGGTCGGCTTGTTCTCCCCCTGGATGTAGGCCATCCGGTGCGGCGTCCAAAGGCGCCCGAAACCGTCCGGCTCACCCACCGGCCCCGTGTGCTGCTCCGGCTCACTCGTCATGTGGTGCAGCATATGGCTTCGCCCGTTCGGACCGTGTCGGCGGGGCGGGTACCCGTTCCCGCCCGCGATCCTTGACCGATGGACGACAGCAGGCGGACGCAGTGGGAGCACCGGATGGAGGCCCCGCTGTCGGTGGCGGCCCTGCTGTTCCTCGCGTCGTACGCGATCAGGGTCCTGGGCCACGACCTCCCCGGACCCGTGCTCGATCTGTGTCTGGCGATGACGTTCGCGTCGTGGGCCGTCTTCGCCCTGGACTTCGCCGTCCGGTGGCGCCTCAGCGGCCGGGGGCTCTCGTTCGTGCGGCACCACTGGCTGGACGCGGTGATCATGGTGCTGCCGCTGCTGCGCCCGCTGCAGATCGTGCGGACGTACGACGCCGTGCGGCGCCGCCACGAGCAGCCGCGGCTCAGTCTGCACGCGCGCGTGGTCGCCTACGCGGGCATGTCCGCCTCGCTCCTCGGATTCGCCGCGGCGCTTGCCGTGTACCAGGCGGAGCGCGGGGCGCCGGGCGCCACGATCCGCACGTTCGGGGACTCGGTGTGGTGGGCCTGCTCGACGCTGGCGACCGTCGGCTATGGCGACGCGGTCCCGGTGACCCCGCTCGGGCGTCTGGTCGCGGTGGCGCTGATGGGCGGCGGCCTGGCGCTGCTCGGGGCGGTCACGGGCTCGTTCTCGTCCTGGATGCTCCAGGTGTTCTCCCGCGAGGGCGACGAAAAGCCCCCGGGGAATTCCCCGGGGGCCTCTCGGAAAGACAACGGCTGAGCGTCAGACCTGCACGCGCTCCTCGACGACCTTGGCGATCTTCTCGATCGCCTCGTCGACGGGGATGCCGTTCTCCTGCGTGCCGTCGCGGTAGCGGAAGGAGACGGCGCCGGCGGCCATGTCCTCGTCACCCGCGATGATCATGAACGGCACCTTCTGCTTCTGAGCGTTCCTGATCTTCTTCTGCATACGGTCCGACGACGAGTCCACGTCGACGCGCAGACCCTTCTTCTTCGCCTCGGCCGCGAACTCCTGGAGGTACGGGATGTGCGCGTCGCCGATCGGGATGCCGACGGCCTGCACCGGGGCGAGCCACGCCGGGAAGGCGCCCGCGTAGTGCTCGAGGAGCACGGCGAAGAAGCGCTCGATGGAGCCGAACAGGGCGCGGTGGATCATGACCGGGCGCTGCTTGGTGCCGTCGGGGCCCGTGTACTCCAGGTTGAAGCGCTCCGGCAGGTTGAAGTCGAGCTGCACGGTCGACATCTGCCAGGTGCGGCCGATGGCGTCCTTCGCCTGGACGGAGATCTTCGGGCCGTAGAAGGCGGCGCCGCCCGGGTCGGGGACGAGAGGCAGGCCCTGCTTCTCGGCGACCTGGCGCAGCGTCTCGGTGGCCTCTTCCCAGATCTCGTCGGAGCCGACGAACTTCTCCGGGTCCTTGGTGGAGAGCTCCAGGTAGAAGTCGGTCAGGCCGTAGTCGCGCAGCAGTCCGAGGACGAAGGTGAGCGTCTTGTCGAGCTCCTCCGCCATCTGCTCCTTGGTGCAGTAGATGTGCGCGTCGTCCTGCGTGAAGCCACGGGCGCGGGTCAGGCCGTGCACGACGCCCGACTTCTCGTACCGGTACACGGTGCCGAACTCGAAGAGGCGCAGCGGCAGTTCACGGTAGGACCGGCCGCGCGCGTCGAAGATCAGGTTGTGCATCGGGCAGTTCATGGGCTTGAGGTAGTAGTCCACGCCCTCGTCGAGCTGCATGGGCGGGTACATGCCGTCGGCGTACCAGTCCAGGTGGCCCGAGGTCTCGAAGAGCTTCCCCTTCGTCGCGTGCGGGGTGTAGACGAACTCGTAGCCCTCCTCCTCGTGCCGGCGGCGCGAGTAGTCCTCCATGACCCGGCGGACGATGCCGCCCTTGGGGTGGAAGACGGCGAGGCCTGAACCGATCTGGTCCGGGATGGAGAACAGGTCCAGCTCGTTGCCCAGCTTGCGGTGGTCGCGCTTCTCGGCCTCGGCGAGGAACTCCAGGTGCGCCTTCAGCTCGTCCTTCGACGGCCAGGCGGTGCCGTAGATGCGCTGGAGCATCGGGTTCTTCTCGCTGCCCCGCCAGTACGCGGCAGCGTTCCGCATCAGCTTGAACGCGGGGATGTTGCGCGTGGTCGGCAGGTGGGGACCGCGGCAGAGGTCCTTCCAGCACAGGTCGCCGGTCTTGGCGTCGAGGTTGTCGTAGATGGTCAGCTCGCCGCCGCCCACCTCGACGTTCGCACCGTCGTCCGTGGACGCGGCGCCCTTGATGCCGATGAGCTCCAGCTTGTACGGCTCGTCGGCGAGCTCCTCGCGGGCGGCCTCGTCGGTGACGACGCGGCGCGAGAAGCGCTGCCCGCGCTTCTGGATCTCCTGCATCTTCTTCTCGATGGCCTTGAGATCCTCGGGCGTGAAGGGCTTCTCCACGTCGAAGTCGTAGTAGAAGCCGTCCTTGACCGGCGGGCCGATGCCCAGCTTGGCCTCGGGGAACAGCTCCTGCACGGCCTGTGCCATGACGTGCGCGGTCGAGTGGCGCAGGATGTTGAGGCCGTCCTCGGAGGAGATCTCGACGGCCTCGACCTCCTCGCCGTCCTTCACCTCGTACGCGAGGTCCTTCAGCTCACCGGCCACACGGGCGGCGACGATGGTGCGCTCGCCGGCGAAGAGCTCGGCGGCCGTAGTGCCCGTCGTCACCACGCGCTCTTCCCGCTCGGAATCGCGTTGGATGATCACACGGACGTCTGACACCGGACTTCTCCTACCTGAGGGGGTGTGTTCCATAAGCCATGGCACCGCAATGAGATATGCACTGGCTAGATGGATCGTACCGAGCCGGGGGCCCGACTCGCGAAACGGTATCGACGGCGCCCGCGCGAGAGGCCCCGCACCACCGGCCCCACCCCCTCACTCGTCCCCGCTGCACGCCTCCTCGAAGAAGTCCAGGTTCTCCTGGAGCGACTTCATCAGCCGGTCCCGCTCGGCCTCCTCCACCTGCACCGGCACCACGTCGCTCGCCCCGGTGAGGCGTCGGAACCCGCCCCGGCTCTCCAGGCGGCCGTGCACCCTGATCGGCAGCCCCACGAGATGCGCGTGCCCGGCCGTCCGGTACGCGTCCTCGTCCAGCGTCATCCGTATGTGCGGAACGTCGGCGCCCCCGATGACATGCAGCCGCACCGTGCCCTCACCGCGCGGCCCCGACCGGCGCATCCGCACGACGGTGCCGGTGACGCGCACGGCGACGGACGGCTCGGCCCGCAGATAGCGGGAGCTCGCCTCGCGGAGCACGGCCAGGTCGCCGGGCGAGAACTCGACGGGGGCGTCCCCCGCCGTGCACTCGTCGGGCACCCCGGCCGAGGGTGACCACTCGACGCCGACCCGGGCCCCCTCCGTGCCGCGGACGAGCGCGACGAGCGCTTCGACGAGTTCGTGACTCACGCCCGCCTCGACCGCGCCGTCGAAGGCGTCCATGCCGCCGGTGGCGCGCCGGTAGTCGATGGCCTCGCGGGCCGCGTACAGCGCCTGATGGAGGCGGACGGCGAGGGCGCGGCCTGCGGAGACCGGCGCGAACGCGGTGAGCCGGCGCCCGCCGGGGGCGTCGCCGACGAGGACGTTCTCCAGTGACGCGGCGGCGGGCCGGCGGTGGCGGGCGCCGTAGTACCCGGCCCTCCCCCGGGCGGCGAGCGCGGCGGCCAGCAGCATCCGCCGGGCGGCGCCGCGCAGTTGTTCCTCCACGGGCCAGGGCGCGCTGCCCGCGGGACCGGCCGGCACGTCGCGCCACCAGCGGATCTCGTCACTCGGTACGGCGAGCGACACAAGAACCTCCCGGGCGCAGGCCGCGCCGCTGCGTTCCAGCGCCTCGAGCGCCTCGCCGAGCAGTTCGTCGCTGTCGGGGAAGGCGCGGGTCTCCGGCACGAGCAGGCTGGTGCGCCCGGAGCCGCCGGGCAGCGTCCAGCGCACATAGCGTCCGGTGGCGCCGCCGCGGCGCTCCCAGCCGTGCCGGTCGAGCAGCGCGTTGAGCACGACCGGGTCGACCTGCGCGGGTTCGGGGCCTTCGAGGTCGGCGGGGTGGGACCGGGCGGTGTTCAGGGCGCGCAGGCGCTCGTCGGTCGGGCGGTGCTGCATCAGGGTCTCCCTCCCTGTACGTCAGGGCCTCCCGCCCGTCCCGACCCGCGTCATGATTTCGCACAGCGCGCGGTCGTCGAAGATCCGCGAGGTCGGGATGCGCACGGTGGTGCGGCGTCTGCCGGTCACGGGGTGACCGGCCAGGTTGGTCCAGTAACAGCAGTGCCGCAGGTCGAGCCGGTCGTGTCCGGCCCGCAGCCAGTCGTCCTGCGAGCGCGGCACGATCATCACGACCAGGATCTTGTGCACCGACACCGGTGTGCGGGCGAGCTTCTCCAAGTGCGCATTGTCGAGCGTGAAGGAGAAGGACGGCCCCG
Source organism: Streptomyces antnestii (assembly GCF_004005495.1). Lineage (GTDB taxonomy): Bacteria > Actinomycetota > Actinomycetes > Streptomycetales > Streptomycetaceae > Streptomyces > Streptomyces antnestii. Next base: position 333,666 of record NZ_RZYA01000005.1, on the reverse strand, counting down.
GCGGACCGGGCGCGATCTGGTACGTGCACTTGAGCTGCACCTTGATGGTGACCTCGTCGTCGACCGTGTGCCCCGGTGCGCTGTGGCTGACGTGCCAGTCGATGCCGTTGTCCGGGAACGGCTGAGAGAGCGAACAGCCGGCGGCTGCCGCGACGGCGTGCAAGTAGCCCACCTGGAGTGTCTCCATGCAGGCGGTGGTGGCGAGTGTGCCGCGGGACGGTGCGATCCGCCCGGGCAGCAGCCCACCCTGTTCGGGCTGCGCGAGCGCCATGTCGAACTGGCCTTCCGAAACAGGTGAATCCCCTCGGCGGGCCGCTGAACTGCCATGACCCGTATCTGTGTTGTCTCCGGTCGGCGTACGACGCAAACAGCCCGGGTATCACGGAACCGGGCAGTCGGCACACGTCATCGGGACGTCATCTGCCGGGCGTGAACGAGGAGTTGCATTGACATGACGTGCTGGTACGAGGGTCCTCTGGCCGCCTTCGACACCGAGACCACCGGCGTGGACGTGGAGAGCGACCGCATCGTGTCGGCCGCCGTCGTGGTGCAGGACGCTCCCGGCTGCCGGCCGCGCGTGACGCGCTGGCTGGTGAATCCGGGGGTGCCGGTGCCGGCGGGGGCGACGGAGGTGCACGGTCTGACGGACGAACACCTGCAGCGCAACGGCCGCTGGCCGGCTCCCGTCATGGAGGAGATAGCCAGGGAGCTCGGCGAACAGGCCGCGGCGGGCCGCCCGCTGGTGGTGATGAACGCGCCGTTCGACCTGACGCTGCTCGACCGGGAGTTGCGGCGCCACCGGGCGTCCTCGCTCGGCCGCTACATGGAGAGTTCACCGCTGTGCGTTCTCGACCCGCGGGTCCTCGACAAGCACCTGGACCGCTACCGCAAGGGCCGCCGCACCCTGACGGACCTGTGCGCGCACTACGAGGTGGTGCTCGACGGCGCCCACGACGCGGCCGCGGACGCACAGGCGTCCCTGGACGTCGTACGGGCCGTGGGGCGCCGGTTCGCGTCCCGTCTGGAGCATCTGTCCCCCGCCGAGCTGCACACACTGCAGGCGGTGTGGCACGCGGCGCAGGCGCGGGGGCTGCAGGCGTGGTTCGCGCGCAGCGGGAGCCTGGAGACGGTGGATCCGGCGTGGCCGATGCGGACGGAACTGCGCGAGGCCGCCTGAGAGTTGCCCGCCCCGAGAGACAGAAAAGCCGGTCCGTCAGCTGACGGACCGGCTTTCTCCGGGGTGGGCGATACTGGGTTCGAACCAGTGACCTCTTCGGTGTGAACGAAGCGCTCTCCCACTGAGCTAATCGCCCGGGAACGGGTTGAACCATACAGGCCCCGGCGGGTTTCCATCAAACCGGTTCGGTCAGGACCCCTTCAGCAGCGCGGTGAGCCCGCGCCGCCCACTGCGCATCATCAGCGCGTGGTTGGCACGGAACAGCGGCCGGCCGACGAGGGCGAGCCGACGCATGAGGGGCCTTGTCACCTCCACCTCCTGCTCGAAGAGAGCGCGCGTCCCGCCCGCGTGGGCCCAGACCGTCCAGCGCACCCAGCCCTCCAGGTCCCCCCACAGGGCGATCTCGAGGATCCCGGCCGCGGGATCGTGGTGCCGTTCGACGGCTTTCACGACCAGGTCGTACGGGAGGAACGAGCGGAAGCGTGCGGTGCCGCCGCCCCCTTCGAACGGTCTGGCCTCGCGCACCTGGGGCCACCACCGGGGGTAGTCCTCGGCGCGTTCGAGGACCGCGTACACGTCGGCGGGTTCCGCGGGCAGGTCCCAGACACTGCGGAAGCGGTAGTGGCTCCAGTCCATGCAGGGAGTGTGCCCCGTGGCAGGGCCCCGGTACGTGAACGTGAATTGGCGGGATGCCGACTGTCATTGATTCACCGTCAGGAGTTCGGCTTTCCGGGCGAACTGCGGAACTCCAGATCTCCTGAAACGGGATCAGCTTTCGTACAACTGCCGAATTGCGGAAGGTACCAACGGGTAATGCGCGAGCGTCCGTATGGATTACGGGATTCCCGTTCCGCTCATCGGACACTCACCCGGACGCAGGGGAACACGCCCCGCCGCCTTACGCTCGCCGTACGCGCAGAAAGCGCTTGCCGATCAAGGCGGCCGGAGATGGAAACGCCGAGGGCCCCGGAGGCTGATGCCTCCGGGGCCCTCGGTCCGGGGTGGGCGATACTGGGTTCGAACCAGTGACCTCTTCGGTGTGAACGAAGCGCTCTCCCACTGAGCTAATCGCCCGGGCGCAGAGAGAACATTACCGCATGTCAGCGGGTGCTCCGACCAGCCCCGACGCCCCCACCACGACCCTCGCGGGACACCCCGCTCACTCCTTGATCTTCCACGGCATCTCGAAGCCGAACTTCCACACGTAGATCCCCACGAGCACGGCGACGATCACCAGGCCGACCGAGGTCAGGATGATGTTCCGGCGGCGCACCGCCGGATCGAGCGCACGCTGCGTGGCCTCGGTGACCTTGCGCTTCGTCCAGCGGAGCACGAGCTGCGCCCAGACGAACTCGGTCGCCCAGATCGCCATGCCACCGAAGATCACCAGCCAGCCCGGGCCCGGCAGCGGCAGCATGATCACGCCCGCCACCACCACCGCGAGCCCCACCACGAAGACGCCGACCTGCCAGCTCACATGCAGGGCCTTGCGCGCCTTGATGAACGCCGGCGCCCGGGACCCGAGCACCGGCTCGGCCTTCGCCCCGTCCCCCGTCACCGCGACCACGGATTCAGACCCGGCCGCTTCGTCACTCCCCGTATTCATACAACCAAACCTACCCGACGGATTCCTGTCACCGGAATGGCCGTTCCTGACGGAGAAACACTGCGCCGTACGAGCTACCTAAAGACACTCAAAACACGCAGAGGGGTTTACAACGGCACCGTAGGTGGCATGTCGATTTCGCCGACGTGCGAATCCCCGAGCGCACACTGAGCGAAAGGCCCTGGCGCTTATGAACACCACGGTCAGCTGCGAGCTGCACCTGCGCCTCGTTGTGTCGAGCGAGTCCTCACTGCCTGTACCCGCAGGACTGCGGTATGACACGGCCGATCCCTACGCCGTGCACGCCACCTTCCACACCGGAGCCGAAGAAACGGTCGAATGGGTGTTCGCCCGCGACCTGCTCGCCGAGGGGCTGCACCGGCCCACCGGCACCGGCGACGTCCGAGTCTGGCCATCCCGTAGTCACGGCCAGGGCGTCGTCTGCATCGCTCTCAGCTCTCCGGAGGGTGAGGCTCTGCTCGAAGCCCCTGCGAGGGCGCTGGAGTCGTTCCTGAAGAGGACCGACGCGGCCGTGCCACCCGGCACGGAACACCGTCACTTCGATCTCGACACGGAGCTCTCACACATCCTGGCCGAAAGCTAAGGCCTGGAGCCGGCTCCGGCACCGTGCCGGAGTCACGCACCGCGAGAGCCGCTCGACGCCGTCCACTCGGGGAGACGGACCGAGCCACAACAACCGCATACGGCATACACCGGCGCCGCCGCCGTGGGATCTCCCACGGCGGCGGCGCCGGTGCGTCGTGCGGGCCGACGGACAGGCGCCACACCGCCGACCGGACCTATAACATCGGCCAGCATCGGCGGGCACAGGCCCGACCCCCCAGGCCAGGGAGCAAATCGTGCTGATCACCCACGACACCCGGTGCGCCCTCGACACCGTGGTGGATCTGGTGAACACCGCACCGGACGACGAGCAGGCGGCCGACGACGGGCTGACCGATGTGGCGGCTCTTGGCGAGTTCGTACGAAGGAACGACATCAGCGACGTCGGGGTGCTCGCGGAGCGTGACCTCGACGGTGTACGGCAGGTACGGGCCCGGTTCGCCGCCGTCTTCGCGGCGCCCGACGCTCATGCCGCGGCCTCACTGATCAACGAGCTGGTCGCCGCGGCGGGGACCACGCCGCGCCTGACGGACCACGACGGCTACGACTGGCATGTCCATTACTTCGCGCCCGGCGCGTCCGTCGCCGACCACCTCGCGGCCGACTGCGGGATGGCGCTCGCCTTCTTCGTCGTCGCCGGGGAGCAGGAGCGTCTGCGGCGCTGCGAGGCACCGGACTGCCGGCGCGCGTTCGTCGACCTCTCACGCAACCGCTCGCGGCGGTACTGCGACAGCCGCACCTGTGGAAACCGCTTGCACGTGGCGGCGTACCGGGCGCGCCGCAAGGAGGCGGCACGCTGAGGCGTGCCGCGTCGTCACAGCAGGCCGGTCACAGCAGGAACAGATCGTGCAGCGAAGCCAGTAGCAGCAGGCAGCCGATCACCGCCAGAAAGATCATCAAAGGCGGCTGTGACAGTGCGAAGAGGCAGCCGCGGCGTTCGTCGGCCGCGAGGCCGTCGTGCCGCTCGTCGGCCTGCGGGGCGGCAGCGCCCTGTGTTGTGTCCAGCATCTCGCGGCGATGATGGCGCAGCCGGGCCGCCTCCGGCGATCAACACGCCCGGAAGAAACGGGAGTTCGCCGGATCTCGTGACCGTGCTGAGCCGAGTCGACCGAGAAAGGTCCATCTCCCTCCGTTTTCCGTCCACGGCCGATCATGAGAGGCGCCGATGGATGGCGCAGGCTCGCGTCCCGCGGCAACGCTGTCCGGGCGCCGCCCGCTGAGGCGCTCCACGCGGCCGGAGGCTCAGATCCCGTGCTTCTTCAGGATCGCCTCGATGTCGCTGAAGTCCTCGGTCGTGGGTTTCGTGGTGGGACGGGCCGCCGTCGGCTTGGTGGCCGGGCTCAGCGAGGGGGCGGAGGCGGCGGGGGCCACGGCCTTGGACTCGGGTGCGGCCTCGGCCTCCTTGCGGGTGCCGGCCTTGCGGCGCTCCAGCGCCCGCGTTCCCGCGAAGAGCAGCCACGCGCCGCCGAGCACGACGAAGCCGGCCCACGCCGTGGGGCTGAACGCGGTGTCCGCCAGCCAGCCGACCACGCCGGTCATCACCAGGCCGATGGGCACCAGCGAGTAGGCCGCTATCCGCGCGGCCCTCAGGAAACGCTTCCGGTACGCGGTGACCGCGGCGATGCCCAGCCCTGCCACGGACACGGCGGAACAGACGGTCTCGGCAATCATCCGGTCCTCCTGGAACGGGCGGCGGGCGACGGGGCGTGTTCCGTCCCCTCCATCGTGCACCGCACCGGGGTCCGCGGGCCACGATCCGCCCGGACCTCAGGGACATTTCCGGGTACGCCCTCCTCCCCAGGTCCCGATTGGGGTCCGGGGCGCCCGGCTGGAAGACTGGTCCCATGAACGACGCCTCTGCCGCCTCCGCCCCTCAGGGCCGCCCCGTCCTCGACGTCTGGTGCGAGCTCCAGTGCCCCGACTGCCGCACCGCCCTCGACGACGTGCGCGCGCTGCGGGCCCGCTACGGCGACCGCATCGACCTGCGCCTGCGGCACTTCCCCCTGGAGAAGCACAAGCACTCCTTCGCCGGCGCGCAGGCCGCGGAGGAGGCCTTCGAGCAGGGGCAGGGCTGGCCGTACGTGGAAGCGGTGCTCGGCCGGGTCGACGAGTTCGACCGCAAGGGCGAGCCGTTCCTCGTCCAGGTCGCCGGTGAACTCGGCCTGGACGCCGAGGAGTTCGACACCGCGCTCGTCGACGGCCGGCACATCCTGATCGTCGACGCGGACCAGGCCGAGGGCAAGGCGATCGGCGTGACGGGTACCCCCACGTACGTCGTCGGCGGCGAGCGGCTCGACGGCGGCAAGAGCCAGGACGGGCTGCGCGCGCGGGTCGAGGAGATCGTGGACCGGCTGCTCGGCGCCTAGTCCAGAACTCCTCGCGGGCCGGTCAGAGCAGTGGTTTGTACAGGTGGAACAGGGTCGCCCGGTAGCCGAGCGACTCGTACAGGCGGACCGCCGGGGTGTTGCCCGCGAAGACGTTGAGCCCGAGCCCTGTGAAGCCCGCGGCGCGTGACTCGGCCTCCGCGAGGAGCATCAGCGAGCGTCCGTGGCCGTGCCCGCGGTGCGCGGCCGCCACCTCGACGTCGTAGACGTACGCGCGCTCGCCGCGCAGCGCGACCCACAGCGTGCCCACGACGGCGCCGTCCGCCTCCAGGACGCTCAGGACGGCGTCGGACGTGGCGAGCCCGTCCGCGAGCGTCGCCGCGTGATCGGCCTCGGCCTTCGCGCCCGCCTGCTCCTCCGGAACACCCCGCTCGACCAGGCTGCGCACGTACTCGGCCCGGGTGTACGCCTCCCACGCGGTGAACTCGGGGCCGGTCATACGCCGTCCCGTGCTGCCCGGCGGCAGGGCGGGCGGCTCGGCGGGGAGTTCCTTCTCCATGTTCCGGTTGCGCTCCACGTAGCCGAGCGCGGTGGCGAGGGCGAGGGCCCGCTCGGCCGACGCGGGGACCGTCGTCTCGATCCGGCCGCAGCCCCAGCCACGCGCCACCTCCTCGGCGGCGAGCGCGGCGACGGTGCCCCGGCCGCGGCCGCGGTCCGCCTCGTCGATCCGCAGCTCACTGATCCGGGCCACCCCGGGGCCGAAGACCGGATGGGTGGCGAGGCGCAGCTCGCCGACGGGGCGGCTGTTCACACACACGCGGTAGTGGCGTGAGCGCGTCCCGTCGGCGCCTTGCTGAAGCGGCTCGGTCGGCCGCAGGGTGGTGGTCATCAGGGGTGTTGTACCCGCCCCGGACCCACCTGGTCACCCCGTTTACGGGCTGGGTCCTACGGGTCGGGGTCTACGGGTCGACGTCGTCCGCCGCGCGCTCGTCGAAGACACGCATCGCCTTGGCGGTGACGGGACCGGGCGCACCCGGCAGCTCGCGCCCGTCGACCCGGTGCACGCCCTGCACGTCGCGCAGCGTCGAGGTCAGGAAGATCTCGTCGGCGCGCTCCAGGACGTCCAGCGGAAGATCGGTCTCCTTGGCACCGGTCCACTCGACGGCCAGCGCGCGCGTGATGCCCGCGAGGCAGCCGGAGGCGACCGGCGGGGTGTGGATCTCGCCGTCGAGGACGACGAAGACGTTCGACCCCGTGCCCTCGCAGAGCTGACCCACCGTGTTGGCGAACAGCGCCTCGGAGGCGCCCTGTTCGCGTGCGCGGGCGAGCGCGACGACGTTCTCCGCGTACGAGGTGGTCTTCAGGCCGGTGAGCGCGCCGCGTTCGTTGCGCGTCCACGGGACCGTGACCGTGGCGGTGGAGTCGGGGCGCCGGGCCACCTCACCGAGGGCGACCACGAGCGTCGGCCCGTGCTCACCGCGGTCCGAACCCAGCGGCGAGAGGCCTCCGGTGTACGTGATCCGCAGCCGGCCGAGCGGCATCGGGTTGGCGTCGAGCACGGCGTCGCAGGCCCGGCGCACCTCGTCGAGGTCGGGCTCGGGCAGGCCGAGGCCGCGCGCCGAGCGGGCCAGCCGGTCGAGGTGGCGGGTCAGCGCGAACGGCTTCCCGTCGACCGACTTCACGGTCTCGAAAATGCCGTCGCCCACGGTCAGGCCGTGGTCGAACACCGAGACACGGGCGGCCTCGAGGTCCTGCAGTATGCCGTCGAGCCAGATCTTCACGTAGGGATCCCTCCACTTTCCTCGTACGTACCCGACGCTACAGCGAGCAGCCGGGAAGCCTTCAGTTCTGTCTCGCGCCACTCGCCCTCGGGGTCGGAGCCCCAGGTGATGCCGGCGCCGGTGCCGAACCGCAGGACGCCCTCGGCGCGGTCGGCCCAGAACGTGCGGATGCCGACGGCCAGCTCGCCGGTGCCCCGGTCGGCGTCGACCCAGCCGATCCCGCCGCAGTAGGGGCCGCGGGGCGCCGTCTCCAGGGCGTCGATGATGCGCAGGGCGCTCGACTTGGGCGCTCCGGTGACCGAGCCGGGCGGGAAGGTCGCGTCGATCAGGTCGCGCCAGCCGGCGCCGTCGCGCAGTTCGCCGCGGACCGTGGAGACGAGGTGGACGAGGCCCGGGTGCTTCTCGACGACGCACAGCTCAGGAACGGTCACGGAGCCGGTCGCGCAGACGCGTCCGAGGTCGTTGCGGACGAGGTCCACGATCATCACGTTCTCGGCGTAGTCCTTCTCCAGGAGGTCCGCCTCGGTGCGCCCGGTGCCCTTGATCGGCCCGGACTCGACGATGCGCCCGTCCTGGCGCAGGAAGAGCTCGGGGGACGCGGTGGCTATCTCCACCCCGTGCGCGGGCAGCCGGATCGTCCCCGCGTACGGCGCCGGGTTCCCGCGCGCGAGCAGTGCGGTGAGCGCGTCCACGTCGGCGTACGGGGGCAGGGGCGCGGACAGGACGCGGCAGAGGTTGGCCTGGTAGACGTCGCCGCGCGCGATGTGGGCCCGGATACGGCGGACGCCCTCCGTGTACGCGGCGCGGTCGAGGGAGGACGTCCAGTCGCCGGCCGCGGGCCCGCGCCAGGCGCCGGGGACCGGTGCGGGCACCGGCTCCTTGCGCACGGAGTCGAAGCGGGCGCACACGAGCCGACCCTCGAAGTCGGCGGAGACGGCCCAGAAGCCGGCGGAGTCCAGCGCTTCGGGATCGCTGGTCACGTCCCGCAACTCGGTCGCTACGAGACCGCCGAAGCGGGCCAGAGGGGGCAGGTCATGAGGGAGGTCGCGCACGTCTTCGAGTCTATGGCGGGTGTCCCCCGCGTGACCTGGGGCGGTCGCACCGCAGCACGCTGCGCAAACGCGTTTTTGTACTGGCCCAGGAATCCGCTAGAGTTCAACACGTCGCCGGGACGCGCAAGCGAAACGGAAACGACAAGCGGACGTAGCTCAGTTGGTAGAGCGCAACCTTGCCAAGGTTGAGGTCGCCAGTTCGAACCTGGTCGTCCGCTCAGGAAGTGGGGGATCTTCCCGAACCCCCACCACCTGGTGGAGTGGCCGAGAGGCGAGGCAACGGCCTGCAAAGCCGTCTACACGGGTTCAAATCCCGTCTCCACCTCCAAGGACGATTAGCTCAGCGGGAGAGCGCTTCCCTGACACGGAAGAGGTCACTGGTTCAATCCCAGTATCGTCCACTGGATCATCACGAAGGTCATCTTCTCGACGGTCCGAAACCCGCGCGATTAGCTCAGCGGGAGAGCGCTTCCCTGACACGGAAGAGGTCACTGGTTCAATCCCAGTATCGCGCACGCAGTACCACTCACGGGTCCTGATACAGTCTGGTCCGTCCCGCGCGATTAGCTCAGCGGGAGAGCGCTTCCCTGACACGGAAGAGGTCACTGGTTCAATCCCAGTATCGCGCACCAGCAAGAAGCCCCCGGCCTTTCGGCCGGGGGCTTCTTCGTGTGCGGGGAGGGTCAGGAGGAGAAGAGCATCCGGCCGAAGCCGCCCTTGTGGTGGCCGTGATGACCGTGGTGCCCGCCGTGGTGCGGGGCACCCCAGGCGGGGGCGGGGGCCGACGGGTACGCCTGCGGGGCCGGCGGCGCGGGCGGCATCTGCTGCTGCCACTGAGACTCGAGCCGGGTCAGGGACTCCAGCTCGCCGTAGTCGAGGAATATCCCCCGGCAGCCGCTGCACTGCTCGATCTGGACGCCATTGCGGTTGTACGTGTGCATCGGTGCGTGACACTTGGGGCACTGCATGGTCGGCTCAACTCCTCGCCGTTCGGCACTTCTTCGCCGGGACACTTCCCGGCATCGGTCCGTTGCACCCTACTTCGCGGCGCCCTGTGCCAACTCGGGCGGTACCGCGGCCATTCGGTCACACGCGTCGACCAACGCCTCCTCCGCCTCGTCGAGCTCACGGCCGGCCGCGGTGGCCTTGGCGACGGCGAGCGCCGCGGTCTGGACGGTGAGGGCCCGGGCCGGTGCGTCGAGAGCGGGCCAGGGGTCGCTCTGGAGCGCGGGCGCGCCTCCGGCCTCCTGGTAGGCGGTGAGGAACCTCGTCCACTCCTCGGCGGGCAGCAGGCCGGACGCGAACCAGGCCGCCGGGCGGGCCAGGTCCCAGGCCGGGTCGCCGGTCCCGAGGTCGTCGACGTCGATCAGGAGCCAGGGGCCGGTGCCGGCGGGGCGGCGGACGAGCTGGCCGAGGTGCAGGTCGCCGTGGCACAGGGCGGCCGCGTGCCGGGTGGGTGTCTCGGCGCGGGCCCAGGGCGGCAGGCCGGCCCAGGCGCGCAGGATCGGCGCGGACGCCGGGTGAGGTCCCGCGGCCAGGAGGCGCGCGACGGCGAGGGCCGCCTTGGCGGGGCCGCGCATCGGCGGGAGCGGGCCGGGGAGCTGCCGCACCGGCACGGCGTGCAGGCGGGCAAGGAGGGTCGCGGCCGCCTCCCACGGGGCGAGCTCGGGAGCGTCGGGATCCACGGGGCTGCCGTGCGGCCAGAACGTGACGAGCCGTTCGTGGAGTTCGGCCGCGTCGGGCCTGAGGGGCGGAAGCAGGATGCCGGGGAGCGCCGACGCCACGGCGAGACGCGTGGCCAGCTCGGTGGGGTCCGTGCCGGGGGCGTGGGCCTTGGCCACGACGTCGCCGTGCCGGACGACCGTGCCGTCCGCCCGGTCGGCGAGGACGGCGGCCGGGACCGGGGCCGGGCAGGTGCAGGCTCCCTGGGCGCGGTGCGCCACACCGCGCGCCGTGACGGTGAGCGCGGGCAGCAGAGCGGGTGCGGTCATCGGTGTCCCCCCGGGTGGTGTCAGGCGCGAGCGTACGTCGCCGGGGGCGCGTCACGGCTTGGGCCTCCCCCGTATGCGGGCCCTGAGCAGCGCGTGCGCGGGCAGAGCCACGGACACGCGGACAGAGTGATGGCCGCGCAGCTCCCCAGCTGCGCGGCCATCGTGTGCCGTCCGCCGCACCCCCGTCCCCACGGGGTTTCATGGCCGGATGTCCCCGCCCGGACCGCTCTCCCGGGCCTGGGGCGCCGCTCAGCGCCCCAGCATCACGCCCACGGACGACGCTTGTGTGACCACTGCCTCCCAGCCGCCGAAGACGACTACGAGCAGGGCCGCCAGGGGAAGAACCATGGCCGCCGCCACCAGCGGGTGACGGCGCTCGGGACGGCGGCCGCCGAACGCGGCGAACGCCTTGCGTCCCTGCGTGCGGACCATCGTCCGCGGTGCCGTGTACGCCATGGTTCCTCTCCCGGTCACGATCTTCGGTTTGGCAGCGGCGAGTGCCTGACCTCGGGGGACGAGTGCTGCACCCGCCGCTTGACCTCAAATCTAGGCGCGTCAGGAGCCACGGGCGTCATGCCCTCGTACCGATTGGCGGGCCTCCCGGAGGATGAGCGCCGGCCCGTGGACTACTCCCCTGGGTGGAGACGAGGACCTAGGCCGGGCCCTAGGACTCGGGGTCATCCCCGAGGGGACGCGCGGCGCGGGCCGCCGCCTCCGAGGGCTCCTCCCTGGGCACCGGCTGCTCTACCAGGGCGAGCACCCGTGTCGCCATGAACCGGGCCGTGCGCACCACGGATCCGGAGCGGGTGACTTCGCTCACTTCCACCACGCCCCTGCGGACCGCCGTCTCGACCCGGCGCCCCGCCCGGCTCGCCACCACCTCGTACGTACGCGTCGTGTCCCCCGCGTCCACGACTATCTCCACTCGGTCACCCTTCACAGGACCAATCCCCCTTCTACGACGGATGGTTGGTGATCACGAGAGGCCGGGGCCGCCCCGCTCCCCGTCCCCCTGACCACTCTTCAATTCTCCCACCGGGCACTGACAATCGATCGGAGCGCGAGGGCGCGGCCTATGCGCGCACCCGGCCGCGTAAACGTAAGCTGTGGCTCGTCAAACGGACCGGGCAGCGGGGATGGACATGGCGATGATGCGCCTGAGGCGCGAGGACCCGCGTGTCGTCGGCTCGTTCAGAATTCACCGGCGGCTCGGCGCGGGCGGGATGGGTGTCGTCTATCTGGGCTCCGACCGCCGTGGCCAGCGGGTCGCCCTGAAGGTGATCCGGCCCGATCTGGCCGAGGACCAGGAGTTCCGGTCGCGCTTCGCGCGCGAGGTCGCCGCGGCCCGCAGGATCAGGGGCGGCTGCACGGCCCGGCTCGTCGCGGCCGATCTCGACACCGACAAGCCGTGGTTCGCCACCCAGTACGTGCCCGGGCCCTCGCTGCACGACAAGGTCGCCGAGGAGGGGCCGCTGGCCGCCTCCGACGTGGCCGCGGTCGGCGCGGCGCTCTCCGAGGGGCTCGTCGCGGTGCACGAAGCGGGGGTCGTGCACCGGGACCTCAAGCCGTCGAACATCCTGCTGTCGCCCAAGGGCCCGCGCATCATCGACTTCGGCATCGCCTGGGCGACCGGCGCCTCCACGCTCACCCACGTCGGGACGGCCGTCGGCTCCCCCGGGTTCCTCGCGCCCGAGCAGGTGCGGGGTGCGGCCGTCACACCGGCGACGGACGTCTTCGCGCTCGGGGCCACGCTCGCGTACGCGGCGATGGCCGACTCGCCGTTCGGGCACGGCAGTTCCGAGGTGATGCTGTACCGGGTCGTGCACGAGGAGGCCCAGCTGCACGGCGTGCCGGACGCGCTGTCCCCGCTGATCCGGGCCTGTCTCGCCAAGGACCCCGAGGAGCGGCCCAGCACGCTCCAGCTGTCGCTGCGGCTCAAGGAGATCGCGGCCCGCGAGGCGCAGGGCCTCGGCGACGCCCGGCCGCCCGCCCCGCGCGGGGACCCGGACCGGCCCACGGGACGGCTCGCCGAGCAGTACGCGGAGCAGCGCACCCAGCGCCGGGCCCCGCACGGCACTCCCCCGCCGCGGCCGAGCAACGGTTCCACGCGGACCGCCGGCAGCACACGGCCGGGGGCGCCCCGGAACACGACGCGTTCGGGTACGCGACCGGCGCCCCGCAGCAACGGCGGGCGGCAGGGCCCGCGCACGACGGGCACCGGGAAGCGGCGGCCCGCCAATCCGCGGCTGCTGCGCCAGCGGCTCTTCGTGTTCGTCGTGGTGACGCTGCTGGTGGCGCTCGGGATCGCGGCGGCGCAGGGCTGCCAGGGGCCGTCGCGCGGGCTCGGCGCGCCGCGCGACGGTGTGCACGCCTCGCAGGAGACCCTGCCCCGCCCCTACCTCTGAGGCTGCGGGGTCAGGACCTCAGGAGCGCGGTCGCCCGGTGGCCACCGCGTAGAACGAGACCGCGGCCGCCGCTCCCACGTTGAGCGAGTCGACGCCGTGGGCCATGGGGATGCGGACCCATTCGTCGGCCGCGACGAGGGCCTGGGTGGAGAGGCCGTCGCCCTCGGCTCCGAGCATCAGGGCCACGCGGTCCATCGTGTGCGGGGCCACCTCGTCGAGGCTCTTCGCCTTCTCGTCGGGGGTGAGGGCCAGCAGGTTGAAGCCCGCCTCGCGCACCGACTCCAGGGACTTGGGCCAGGATTCGAGGCGCGCGTACGGCACGGAGAAGACCGCGCCCATGGAGACCTTCACCGAGCGGCGGTAGAGCGGGTCGGCGCAGTCCGGGGAGAGCAGGACGGCGTCCATGCCGAGGGCGGCCGCGCTGCGGAAGATGGCGCCGATGTTCGTGTGGTCGTTCACCGCCTCCATGACGACGACGCGGCGCGTGGTCGCGAGGAGTTCGCCGGCGGTGGGGAGCGGCTTGCGCTGCATGGAGGCGAGGGCGCCGCGGTGCACGTGGTAGCCGGTGACCTGCTCGGCGAGGTCGGGGCTCACGGCGTAGACCGGGGCCGGGACCTCGTCGATGACGTCCCGCATGACGTCGACCCACTTGGCGGAGAGCAGCATGGAGCGCATCTCGTACCCGGCCTGTTTCGCCCGTCTGATCACCTTCTCGCCCTCGGCGATGAACAGGCCCTCGGCGGGCTCGCGCCGGCGGCGGAGCTCTACGTCGGTCAGGCCGATGTAGTCGCGCAGGCGCGGGTCGTCGGGGTCTTCGATGGTGATGAGACCTTGAGGTTCAGCCACAGGTTGATACTGCCTTGTCCTGGGTGCGGTGCCAACGGCTCGGAGGCCACTTCTGTTACCGCTGGTTACGTGTGGGGGTTTCGCGGCTGGTCACGCGGCGGGCCGGGGGCCCACCGTGACCACGTCACCGATGACGATGACGGCTGGCGGGCGCACCTCGTGGGTACGGACGGCTTCCTCGACCGTCTCCAGGGTCGCGTCCACGCGGCGCTGGGCGGCCGTGGTGCCCTCCTGGATCAGCGCGACCGGCGTCCCGGCGGACCTGCCGTGCGCGATCAGGGTCTCGGCGATCCTGCCGATCTTGTCGACGCCCATCAGGACGACGAGGGTGCCGCGCAGCTTGGCGAGCGCCGGCCAGTCGACCAGCGAACGCTCGTCGTCAGGCGCGACATGACCGCTGACCACGGTGAACTCATGGGCGACGCCGCGGTGGGTGACCGGGATACCGGCCGCGCCGGGCACGGAGATCGAGCTGGAGATGCCGGGGACGACCGTGTACGGGACGCCCTCGGCCTCCAGGGCGATGGCCTCCTCCATGCCGCGCCCGAAGACGTACGGGTCGCCGCCCTTGAGGCGTACGACGGCCTTGCCCTGCTTGGCGTGCTCGATGAGGGCGTTGTTGATGGCCTCCTGGGCCATGAAGCGGCCGTACGGGATCTTCGCCGCGTCGATCACCTCGACGTGCGGCGGGAGTTCATCGAGGAGGTCGCGGGGGCCGAGGCGGTCCGCGATGACGACGTCGGCCTCGGCGAGGAGGCGGCGGCCGCGGACGGTGATCAGGTCGGGGTCGCCGGGTCCGCCGCCGACCAGGGACACCCCGGTGGCGCGGGTGCGGTGGTGCGGGGCGACGAGCGTGCCGTCGCGCAGGCCCTCCACGATCGCGTCCCGCACGGCCGCCGTGTGGCGGGGGTCGCGGCCGGCCGCGGAGGTGGTCAGGACGGCGACCGTGACGCCTTCGGAGCGGCCGGTGGCCGGGGTCCAGGCGGTGGCCGCGTCGGCGTCGTCGGAGCGCACGCACCAGACGCGGTGGCGCTCGGCCTCCGCGGACGCCGCCTCGTTCGCGGTGTGGTCGCCGGTGGCGATGAGGGCGTACCAGGCGTCGGCCAGGTCGCCGTCCGCGTACGGGCGCTTCGTCCAGGTGAGTTCGCCGCCGTCCGCCATGGCCTCCACCGAGGGGGTGGCGGTGGGCGAGATCAGGTGGATGTCGGCGCCCGCGGCGATGAGGGCCGGCAGGCGTCGCTGGGCGACCTGGCCGCCGCCGAGCACGACTACGCGGCGGCCGGTGAGACGGAGGCCTACGGGGTACGCGGGGTGTTCTGCGGCCATGGCGTGCGGCTCCTCGTGCGGGTGGCGCGTGTGACGGGTGATGCCTGTACGGGGGCTCGCTTCGGCGCTGGAGCGGGCCTTTGACGTGCGGTTATGTGTGAGGGTCAGACTACGGGGCGGGCACGGCGCTGTCGTCGCCGTGCCCGCCCCGTCCCGAATGGCGGGCTGCTTCTCCGTCCGGGGCTACTTCTCCGTGACGCCCGCGGAGTCGAACGTCGCCACCTCGTGCATCGCGCGGGCCGCGCTCTGGACGATCGGCAGGGCGAGCAGGGCGCCCGTCCCCTCGCCGAGGCGCAGGTCCAGGTCGATCAGCGGGCGCAGGCCCAGCTTGTTCAGGGCCGCCACGTGGCCGGGCTCCGCGCTGCGGTGACCGGCGATGCAGGCCGCGAGGACCTCGGGCGCGATGGCGCGCGCGACCAGGGCGGCCGCTCCCGCGCTGACGCCGTCCAGGATCACCGGGGTGCGCAGCGACGCGCCGCCGAGCAGAAGGCCGACCAGGGCCGCGTGCTCCAGGCCGCCGACCGCAGCGAGGACGCCGATCGGGTCGGCCGGGTCCGGCTGGTGCAGTTCGAGGGCGCGGCGGACGACCTCGACCTTGCGGGCGTGGGTCTCGTCGTTGATGCCCGTGCCGCGGCCGGTCACCTCGGACGGGTCGACGCCCGTGTAGACGGAGATCAGGGCGGCCGACGCCGTGGTGTTGGCGATGCCCATCTCACCGGTGAGGAGCGCCTTGTTGCCGGCGGCGACCAGGTCGCGGGCCGTCTCGATGCCGACCTCGACGGCCGCCTTGACGTCCTCGCGGCTGAGGGCGGGTCCCGTGGTCATGTCGGATGTGCCGGCGCGGACCTTGCGGGGCAGCAGGCCCGGGGTCGCCGGGAGTTCGCCGGCGACGCCCACGTCGATGACGCAGACCTCGGCGCCGACCTGGTTCGCGAACGCGTTGCAGACCGCGCCGCCGCCCAGGAAGTTGGCGACCATCTGGGCCGTGACCTCCTGCGGCCACGGGGTGACGCCCTGGGCGTGCACGCCGTGGTCGCCCGCGAAGATCGCGACGGCCGCGGGCTCCGGGATCGGCGGCGGGCACATCCGGGACAGACCGGAGAGCTGGGCCGAGATGATCTCCAGCATGCCGAGCGCGCCGGCCGGCTTGGTCATCCGCTTCTGCCGCTCCCACGCCTCGCCGAGCGCCTTCGCGTCCAGCGGGCGGATGTTGGAGACGGTCTCGGCGAGCAGGTCGTGCGGGTCCTCGCCGGGCAGGGCACGGCGGCCGTACGTCTCCTCGTGGA
This sequence comes from Streptomyces antnestii, assembly GCF_004005495.1. Taxonomy (GTDB): domain Bacteria; phylum Actinomycetota; class Actinomycetes; order Streptomycetales; family Streptomycetaceae; genus Streptomyces; species Streptomyces antnestii. The sequence goes on along the minus strand of NZ_RZYA01000005.1, from coordinate 317,248 downwards.
CGACCCAGGACAGGGGGCGGCGCTTGGACCAGCCGGCCTGCATCAGCTCGGGCTCGGCCGGGAACTCGTCGACGTAGCCCACGCAGAGGTAGGCGACGACCTCGAGGTGGTCGGGCAGGCCGAGGGCGCGGACCATCTCGCGCTCGTCGAAGAAGCTGACCCAGCCGACGCCGAGGCCCTCGGCGCGGGCCGCGAGCCACAGGTTCTCGACCGCGAGCGCGGAGGAGTACGGGGCCATCTGCGGCTGCGTGTGGCGGCCGAGGGTGTGGCGGCCGCCGCGCGTCGGGTCGGCGGTGACGACGATGTTCACCGGGGTGTCGAGGATGGCCTCGATCTTCAGTTCCTTGAACTGCTTCGCGCGGCCCTTGGGCAGGGACTTGGCGTACGCGTCCTTCTGACGCATCGCCAGTTCGTGCATCGTGCGCCGGGTGTCGGCGGAGCGGATGACGACGAAGTCCCAGGGCTGCGAGTGTCCGACGGACGGCGCCGTGTGGGCGGCCTCCAGGACGCGCAGCAGCACCTCGTGCGGGATCGGGTCGCTGCGGAAGCCGTTACGGATGTCGCGGCGTTCGCGCATGACGCGCAGGACGGCCTCGCGCTCGGCGTCGTCGTAGCCGGGGGCAGCGGGGCCTGCGGGGGCGTCGTCGGGTGCGGTCTCGGCCGGGGCGTCGTCCTGGGCCGGGTCCTGGGCCGGGTCCTGGGCGACGTTCTGGGCCGGGTCCTGGGCGAGGTCCTGAGCCGGGTCCGCGTCGGCGGCCTGCTCGGCCGGGGCGGAGTCGCGGGGCGCGGGGACGAGGATCTCCGGCTCGCCCTCGGCGACGGCTTCTTCGGCCACGGGGGCCTGCGGTGCGTCGGGGGCGGCGGGGGTCTCGGTGGTCCCGGGGGTCCCGGTGTTGTCGGGGGTCCCGGTGTTGTCGGGGGTCCCGGTGGTGTCCTTGGTCCCGGTGGTGTCGGGGGCCGTCGCCTCGGGGGCGGCGGCCACGGGCTCGGCGGCGGTGGCCGTCGGCTCGGGCCCGGGCTCGTGCTCGGCGGCTTCAGGAAGCTCGGGGGTCACGGGTGCCTCGGCGGCCTCAGGGGACTCGGAGGTCTCGGGGGCCTCAGGGGACTCGGAGGTCTCGGGGGCCTGAGGAGCCTGAGCGGCCTCGGGCGTCTGAGGTGCCTGAGCGGTCTCGGGGGCCTGAGGAGTCTCGGCAGCCTGAGCGGGCTCCGGGGCGAGCTCGGCGGCGTCGACCGGTGCCACGGGGGCCTCGGCTGCCTCGTTCACCGCATTCGCCTCAGCGGCCTCCGGCGTCTCGGGGGCTTCGGGCGCCACATGCGGCTCGGCCGCGACATGCGCTTCGTCCGCCACCGGCGCCGCAGGCTGTGCCTGCTCCTGCGCCTGCACCTGGTTCGTCACCTGCGCCGCGTTCGTCACCTGTGCCGCGTCGTTGACGGCGGGCGCTTCGGGGTTCTGTGCTGTCTCGGTAACCACGTGGACTTCGTGTGCTTCTTGCGCTCGGGGGACCTGGTCCGCGTCGGGTGATTCGGGTGCCTCGGCCGCGGGCTCGGGCTCGGGCAGCGGCGGTACGACCATGTGCTGCGGCGGCGTCGGCGCCAGGTGCGGAGTGGTGGGGATCGTCCCCTCCACGGGCACGAACTGGCCGAGCGGCTGCGCCTGCTGGTCCAACGCACCGTCGGGGGCCTGCGGGAAGTGCTGACCCTGCGCCGCCTCGGGCGCGACGGCGAACTGTCCGGAATGCGGGTCGACGGGCAGCTCGCCCGGGTGCACGGCCGCCTGCTGGGGTCCGGCGTACGCGCCCGCCGCCTGCTGCGCCGCGAACTGGGCGCCCTCCGGGTCCTGCACCTGGGCGACCGGCGCGAACTGCACACCGTTCGGAGCCGAGGAGTAGTCCCCCGCGTACCCGGCCACAGCGGCCTGGTCCTCGGCGAACAGCCCCCCGTCGAGCTCCCCGGCGTACACCGGCACCCCGGCCGGGACGGCGAACTCCTGGGCGGCGACCTGGGCGTCGGCGCCGAGCGGCGGCAGCGGGGCCTGTGCATGCTGCGCGGCCTGCGCGTGCTGCGCCTCCTGCGGCACCTGGGCGAACACGGCGGCGTCACCGACGGTCTGCTGGGTCGGCGCGGCGGGTGTGACGGGAGTGGCGTCCGGGACGACCGTTTCTGCTGCGGCGGCCGCTCCGGCCTGCGCCGGGACCTGCGCCTCGGCGGGAGCCTCGTACGTCTGCTGCGGCGGCTGCGCGCCCCAGGGAGCGCCGCCCTGCGGCGGGATCTCACCGAGCTGCTGCGCCGGGGCGCCCGTCTCGTCGCGCGGGATGTCCAGGTACTCGGGTCCCGTGGTGGGCGGGCCCGCCTGACGGACCGGCACCGGGTGCGGCGGGGTGTGCGCGGGGCCGCGGTCGGCGAGCGAACGCACCGGGCTGCCCGTGCCGTCCGGCACCGGCGGACCCATGTGCAGCGGACGACGCGCGGGGCCGGGGTGCGGGGCGGGCGAGGCCCCCGGCACACGGACGCCGTTCAGGTCGACCTGCCCGCTGTCGCGGCCCGCCGTCTCGTGCGGGCCCGGCTCGTGCGGGGCGGGCATCGGGGCGGCCTGCGGCTCGCCCCAGGCGCCCTGCGAGCCCGGCATGAGCAGCAGATCGTCGTCTTCGGCGGGGGGTTCGGAGGGGTCGAGGTAGGTGTACGCACCCGGGGCGGGGACGCCCGGCTGTTCCACCGTGCCTGCGTTCTCCGGCAGCCCCTCGCCCGGAACCTGGCCGGTGTCGGTCATGCGTACCCCTCGCCCATCGGTTAGTGCTTCTTCGGCAGCCCCCGGCCGTCGGCCGGGGATGCGACCCCAGTGACCGGCGCGGCGCACCGACCGCCCGTCATGAAGAACGAGCGTGAGTGCCGTGCGGCACGAACCGGCTGAGGACAACAGGTATTGTCCCGGTCGGCCGGCTGCCACCGCACCTGGATCGGGCACGGCCCGCTGTGGACTACGCCACGTTGCGTGCCCTCCGGTCCTGCCGTACCACACGTACCCCAAAAGTGGCGCGTTTTCCGGACATTGACCGACGGAAAGCCGACCGTCCGGGTGCAGTACAACGATCGGCCAGCCTACCGCGCGCCCTGGAGCGACAGGGTCACGGGTTGCGGTCGGGCAGCTGGCCGGAGAGCAGGAACCCCACGGTCCGCTTCTTCTCGGTCCAGGCGCGAGTGTCCAGCTCGACGGACTGGAGGAGCGAGCACTCGACCTCGTAGCCGTGCTCCGTCAGGTCCCTGCCGATGAGTTCGGCGGCGTCGCGTGTCGCGGCGTGCGTCACGATGCGCCGGGGCCGCCGGTCCGCGACGGCGGACACGACCGCCACTCCCCCGCCCCCGACGCGTACGACATCGGGTTCGGGCAGGTCTTCGAGGATGTGCGGGGCCGTGCCGTGCACGATCTGCGGCTGAACTCCGAAGCGGCGGGCGGTGGCGAGGGTGCGGGCGCAGGCGTCGGGGTCCTGGTCGACGGCGATGACGGCGGCGCCGAACCGGGCGGCCTCCGTGGTGAACGCGCCGCCGCCGCAGCCGATGTCCCACACGAGGTCGCCCACGCGGGGCCCGGTGCGGGCGAGTTGGGCGGCGCGCAGCGGTTCGGTCTCACCCTCGCCGAGGCCGCCGCCGTACTCGGCGGCGGGCAGGGCCCAGCCGCGCGGGCCGGCCGAGGGGAGGCCGCCGGCGAGCCAGGCGCCGTCGTCCGGCGCGATGGCGGGGCCGCCGATGACGATGACGACGTTCGGGTCGCGCCAGGTGTGGTCAGCGGCCCGGTCGCTGGTCAGGACGGTCACCTGCTCGCGGTCCGTGCCGAGTTCCTCGCAGATGACGAAGGTGCGGTGGACGCCTTCGAGGAGCAGGCCGAGTTCGGCGGGGCCCGCGCCGGGTGAGGTGAGGACGGCGACCTTGGCGTGGGCGCGGCAGACGTTGACGGCGCGGCGCAGGGTGCGGCGGTGGGCGACGACGACCTGGGCGTCGTCCCAGGGCATGCCGGCGCGGGCGAAGGCCTGGGCGACGGAGGAGACGGCCGGGACCACTTCGACCTCGAGGCCGAACTCGGGTGCGCGCAGGGTGCGTACGACTCCGAAGAAGCCCGGGTCGCCGTCGGCGAGGACCACGGCGGTGCCGCGGTGGGCGGCGATGCGGCGGGCGGCGAGGGCCACGCTGCCGAGCCTGATCCGCTCGGCTCGGCCCGGCACCTCGGGGAGCGCGAGGTGGTGGGCCGCGCCCGCCACGAGGGTGGCGGCGCCGAGCGCGGAGCGTGCCGCCGCGGTCAGCGGCGAGCCGTCCCAGCCGATCACCGTGACCCGGTCGGCCATCGTCGTCAGTCTCCTGGGGGTTCTCGGGTTCTCGCGGGTCGAACGGGCTCGGTGAGCGTACCCGGCGGGTGCCGGCGTGGGACGTGGGGTCAGTTCCAGTCGGAGAAGGCGGTGTATCCACCGGTTTCGGCGAACTCGTCGCTGACCCCGTCGAGGTCCTCGGGGAGCAGGCTCCACACGATGAAGTCGGTCCGCAGCTCCTCCCAGCCGCCGTCCTCGGTACGCGTACGCGCTATGCACGCGTTCCGCAGGACGCCCTCGCTGATGCAGCCGATCTTCTGGGCGACCTGCTGGGACGCGGTGTTGTCGGCCGCGGTCCGCAGTTCCAGGCGCTCCATGCCCTCCTCGCGGAAGAGCCAGCGGGCGGTGGCGAGGGCGGCCTCGGACGCGTAGCCCTCACCGCGGGCCCAGGGCGCGATGATGTACGACAACTCGGTGGAGCGCACGTGCCAGTTCGTCTTGCCGAGCTGGACGATGCCGACGAGGCGCTGGGTGAGGAACTCGGTGACGGCCAGGTCGAGTCCGCGGCCCGCGACGCGCTCGGTGGGCGCGTACTCGGTGATCCAGGTGCGGGCCTGGTCCTCGGTGAAGGGCTGGGGGACGGAGGTCCACGCGGCGACCATCTCGTCGTTCATCATCTCGGCGAGGGCGGGGGCGTCTTCGTCCTCGAGGGCGCGCAGGACCAGCCGCTCCGTGCTGATGGAGATGTCCGGGAAACCCCGGGTACCCGTCGTCATGGCGCCGCTCCGTAACCTTCATGGCCTGGTGAAGTGCCCAGCATGCAGCATGAAGGCACGTAACTGCACCACGGGGTCCTCTCCCGGTGCGGAAGAGGACCCCGTGCGGTGCATCGTGGTCGATCGCGGTCACGCCGGCGTCACGGGCCGGCGCTCAGGCGGTCAGAACGAGGGCAGGACGGAGCCCTTGTACTTGTCCTCGATGAACTTCTTCACCTCGGGCGACGTCAGCAGCTTGGCGAGCTTCTTGACGCGCGGGTCGTTCTCGTTGCCCTTCTTGACGGCGAGAACGTTGTTGTACGCGTTGCCCTTCGTCTGCTCGAGGGCGAGGGCGTCCTTGGCGGGCTTGAGGCCGGCACCGATGGCGTAGTTGCCGTTGATCACCGCGCCGTCGACGTCCTGCAGGGAGCGCGGGGTCTGCGCCGCCTCGACCTCCTTGAACTGGAGGCCCTTCGGGTTCTTGGCGATGTCCTGCGGGGTGGCGGTGGCCTCCGAGCCCTTCTTCAGGCCGATGACACCGGTCGAGGCGAGGAAGCGCAGCGCACGGCTCTCGTTGTCCGCGTCGTTCGGAAGGGCGATGGTGCCGCCCTTCTTCAGCTCGTCGAGCTTCTTGAACTTCTTGGAGTAGAGGCCGAGCGGCTCCAGGTGAACGACCGCGACGGACGCGAGGTGCGTGCCGTTCTTCTTGTTGAAGTCGTTCAGGTACGGAACGGTCTGGAAGTAGTTGGCGTCGACCGAACCGTCCTCGGTGGCGTTGTTCGGCTGGACGTAGTCCGTGAACTCCTTGACCTCGAGGTTGAGGCCGGCCTTCTTCGCCAGGTGATCCTTGATGTAGTTCAGGATCTCGGCGTGCGGGACGGGGGTCGCGGCGACGACGAGCGGGTCGGACGCCTTGGCCTTGGTGTCGCTCTTGTCGGCTCCGCAGGCGCTCAGGCCCAGAGTGAGGGCGCCGGTGGCGAGGACAGCAGCAGCGATCTTGGTGGTGTTACGCACGAAAAGTGCCTTTCTCCATGGGTGGTGCAACCCGCCGGTTGGGACGGGGAGTCGGGGTTCAGCCGGTCTTGCCGGGGGTGGCGGTGGCGTCCGCGGTGACGGGGCCGCCGGGCAGGAACGCGGCGCGCTTACGGAAGCGGAACGGTTCGCCGCCCTTGCCGGCGCGGCGGTGCAGGACGCGGGCTCCGCTGTCGCCCGCGAACTGGACGACGGCGATGGCGATGGCGAGGATCGCCACGATGATCCACATCATCTGGGACTCGAAGCGCTGGTAGCCGTAGCGGATGGCGAGGTCACCGAGGCCGCCCGCGCCGACCGTGCCGGCCATGGCGGTGTAGCCGATGATGGCGACGACCGTCGTGGTGGTGGCCGAGATGAGCGAGGGCAGCGACTCGGGCACGAGGACCTTGCGGACGACGGTCCAGGTGTTGCCGCCCATCGACTGCACGGCCTCGACGAGGCCGCCGTCGACCTCGCGCACGGACGTCTCGACGAGGCGCGCGAAGAACGGGATGGCGCCGACGGCGAGCGGCACGATGGCGGCGTCGCGGCCGATCGTCGTGCCGACGATCCAGCGCGTGAAGCTCATCAGGGCGACCATCAGGATGATGAACGGCATCGACCGGACGATGTTCACGACCTGTCCGATGACCTTGTTCAGCACGGCGTTGTGGAGCAGCCCGCCGCGGTCGGTGAGGACCAGCAGGATGCCGAGCGGCAGGCCGACGACGACAGCGATCAGCGTGGACCAGCCGACCATGTAGAGGGTGTCCCAACACGCCTGGGACAGCAGCGGCTGCATCTCCGACCAGGTCACTTGGTGACACCTTCCTTGAGCAGTACGGGCTCCTGGGCCACGTTCTCGACGATCTCGACCTGGAGGCCCTGCTCGCGCAGGAAGCCGATCGGCACGACGTTGTCCTCGTAGCGGCCGGGCAGTTCGATGCGCATCCGGCCGACCTGCTTGCCGCCGACGGTGTCCATCGCGGCGCCCAGGATCGAGATGTCGATGTTGTACGTACGCGACAGCTGCGAGATGACCGGCTGGGTCGCGGACTCGCCGTGGAAGGTCACGTCGATGACGGTGCGGTCCTCGCCGGACGCGTCGCCGCTGACGGGGAACAGCGCGGCGGCGAGTTCGGAGCCGGGGGTCGCGAGGAGTTCGCTGACGGTGCCGGACTCGACGATCTGCCCGCCCTCCATGAGCGCGGCCGAGTCGCAGACCGTCTTGACGACGTCCATCTCGTGCGTGATGAGCAGGACGGTCAGGCCGAGCTGCCGGTTGAGGTCGCGCAGGAGCTCGAGGATGGAGCGGGTGGTCTCGGGGTCGAGGGCGCTGGTGGCCTCGTCGGAGAGCAGCACCTTCGGGTCGCCGGCCAGCGCGCGGGCGATGCCGACGCGCTGCTTCTGGCCGCCGGACAGCTGCGCCGGGTAGGACTTGGCCTTGTCGGCGAGACCGACGAGGTCGAGGAGTTCCAGCGCCTTGCGGGAGCGCGCCTGGCCCGAGTGGCCGAGGATTTCGAGCGGCAGCTCGACGTTGTCCTGGACGGTGCGCGAGGACAGCAGGTTGAAGTGCTGGAAGACCATGCCGATACGGCTGCGCGCCTCGCGCAGTTCCCGGCCGGCGCGGGCGCCGCGGCCTGCGAGGGCGGTGAGGTCCTGGCCCGCGACCGTCACCGTGCCGGAGGTGGGGCGCTCCAGGAGGTTGACGCAGCGGATGAGCGAGGACTTGCCGGCGCCGGACTGGCCGATGACGCCGAAGACCTCGCCCTCGCGTACGTGCAGATCGACGCCGTCGAGGGCGGTGACCTCTCGACCGCGCGAGCGGTAGACCTTGGTGAGGCCCTGGGTGGTGATCACTTGGATTCCGTCACTGTCGATTGCGCGGCGCGGGTGAGCGCCTGCGGCGGGCATTCATGGTCGGGATCGGCCTGGGCGCGGCACGGTTCTCGCTGTCGCGGTGGAACCTGGGGAGACTGTGCGCGGGGCGGGCCCGGTCACGCACCGAGAGGCACGGACAAGGCGCGGCTTTTCGCTTCGGGGCGCGAGGAGATCAGGCGATACAGGGGCCCTCAGAAGGCGCACATTCGACACATACAACGAGCACCGGGCGTCATCGTCGCCTCGGTCGCAAGGGTGCGGCTGCTCGTCGTGGTCATGCGAAAAGTAAAGCAGAAGTGAGGCTGGATCCCCGAACCGCTGTCCGAATAGCGGACATTCGTGGACGCCGTCGTTCCGCCGCCGGCTCCGCGTCCCGGACCCGCGTGGCCAGCACCGACACGGGCACACGCTCGTACGGCACCCGCCCGCGCGCCGGGCACCGTGTGGCCAACGCCACGGCGGGCGGGCCGGCCCGGGGCCGCGCGCACCGGACTTTTTGGGCCGTAATAGGGTCTGCGCATGCTTGATGCCCTGACGGTCGCGATCGCCGTCGCCGCGCTCGCGCTCGGCGCCTGGTGCGGCTTCGCCGCCTACCGCGACCAGCCGACCAAGGACTGGCACTTCATCGGCATGGCCGTGGTGTCACTGCTCGCCACCGTCCAGCTGATCGTCGGCATCGTGCAGCTGGCGCGCGGCGAGAAGCCGGAGCAGGGCACGACGATCTTCGTGGCCTATCTCCTCGGCGCGTTCGCGTGCGTCCCCGCGGCCGGCTTCATGTCGCTCGCGGAACGCACCCGCTGGGGTTCGGTGACGGCCGCCGCCGGCGGCATCGTGCTGGCCGTGCTGCAGGTGCGGCTCTACGACATCTGGGGAGGCTGAGGTGTCCGTGACCTCACAGAGCGAGAGCGGAAGCGGCGCCAAGCCGCAGAAGCTGACCAGCGGCCCGGGCACGCTCCTGGTGTGGCTGTACGGCGTGATGGTGGTCGGCGCGGTCTCGCGCTCGGCCGTCCAGATCTCGACGGACTTCGGCCACGCACCGCTCGCCTACTCGTTGTCGGCGCTCGCGGGCCTCGTCTACGGCTTCATCACGTACTCGCTCGTGCGCGGCGGGGAGACGGCCCGCAGGGCGGCGCTGGTGTGCTGCGCCGCCGAGCTCGTGGGCGTACTGACCGTGGGGACCTGGACGCTGGTGGACCCGTCGGCGTTCCCGGACGCCACGGTCTGGTCGGACTACGGCATGGGCTATCTGTTCATCCCGGTACTGCTTCCGGTGACCGCCATGTTCTGGCTCGGCAAGGCGCGCAGGGCTACGCGCTAGCCACGAAGGCGCCCGCTTCGGCGTCCTTGGAGAGCGTGACCAGGGTGAGCTTCTCGTCGACGCGCTTCGTGCCCACGGCCACATAGCCGTGCTTGCGGTAGAGGCGCAGGTTGTGCTCGCTGCGGTGGCCGGTGAACAGCTGGAAGCGCTTGGCGGCGCCGCCCGCGCCCAGCTTCGCCTCGACCGCGTCGAGCAGTCGTCCGCCCAGGCCGTGACGCTGCATGCGGGGGTGCACGACGAGCTTGCCGATCCGGGCGGTGCCGTCCGCGTCCACGCTCCCGCGGACCGCGGCCACGACCTCCTCCCCGAGCCGGGCCACCAGGACCGTGCCGCCCGCGAGTTCGGCCTTGACGGAGTCGAGGGGTTCCGTGAGCGGCTCGATGGAGTAGTCGCCGTAGAGCTCGGCCTCGCTCTGGTAGCAGAGGTACTGCAGTTTGAGGATCTTCTCGGCGTCCTGCTCGGTCGCCGCAGAGATGGTCACGCTCATGCCCATGTGTGCATGCCTCCCGCTCACCTGCCCAGCCGGTTGTCTATCGCTCCTTTCCCCAGGGTTCAGGAGCCGCAACCTCTGACGCCAGCATTCTGCGCAGGCATCCCAGACATCTGGAACGTTCCGGACCGAGGCTTCCCTGTGAGATACCCAACTCGCCCGCGATCTCCCGGTAGGTGAGGTCCCGCGGCGACAGGAACGCGGCCACGACGCGCGGGCAGCGCCCGGGGAGCCTGCGCACCGCGGCGTGCAGCGCGCGGTCGCGGTCACCGGTCAGCGCCCGCTGTTCCGGGCCGTGTTCGACGGCTTCGGCGGGCTCGCCGGCGTACGGGGTCTCGCGCAGCGCGGTGCGGCGGGTGCGGCGGGCCTCGGACCTGACTGTGGCGCTCGCCCAGGCGGCGGGGTCGGCGGGCGGGCCGTCCTTGTCGAGGCGTTCCAGGAGGCGCAGCCAGACGGCCTGTTCGAGGTCGCGGGGTTCGGTCGCGCCGGCGTGGGTCTCGGCCGAGACCTCGGCGGCGATCTCGGCGATGACGAGGGGGCGCAGGGTGTCGATGACCAGGTCGTACGTCATGCCGGACGGGACGCGGCCGCCCACGGGAACGGTTGCCGGGACGGCCGCGCGTCACCCCAACCAGGGCCGGAGTGCGCGGTGTTGACGCAGGTCAGGCCTGCCGGAAGTCCTCGCGGGCGAGGAGGGCCGTGTCGCAGTTGTCGGAGAAGACACCGTCGATGCCGGTCGCGAAGTAGGTCTTGAAGGCGCCGAACGCGTCGCCGTAGGCGTTCGGGTCGGTGCCCTTCTTGAAGTCCGCGGGCAGGAAGGTGTTCTCGTTGCGCATCGTGTACGGGTGCAGGATCAGGCCCGCCGCGTGCGCGTCCTTGACCAGCGTGGTGGGCGCCTGGAGCCTGCCGTCCTTGTCCTTGGGGATGACGAGGTCGAGGGTGGGGCCGATGCCCTGGGCGTAGGAGGCGATCTCCGCGAGGCCCTTGGGGGTGATGAGGTCGGCGACGGTGCGCGGGTCGCCGGCGTCCACGAAGTCGTAGGGGCGGGAGTTCGCCGACGACAGGAGCACCACGAGCGGGTTGCCCACCAGCTTGTCGAAGCGCTGGATGCTGGTCGGCTCGAAGGACTGGAGGAAGACCGGCGAGTTCTTCTTGTCGACGCCGTACTTGCGCAGCAGCGTGGCGACGCGCTCCTCAAGTCCGAGGCCGAGCTTGCGGAAGTAGGTGGGGTGCTTGGTCTCGACGTGGATCCACACCTCCTTGCCGCGCTCCTCGCTCTCCCGCTCCCGCCACTTCAGGACCTCTTCGAAGGTGGGGATCTCCCAGCGGCCGTCGTAGAGGGTGTTGCGCTGGCGGGTGGCCGGGATGCGCTCCTTGGCGCGCAGGGTCTTCAGCTCGGCGAGCGTGAAGTCCTCGGTGAACCAGCCGGTGGTGGCGACCCCGTCGAGGCTCTTGGTGGTCTTGCGGCCGGCGAACTCGGGGTGCGCGGAGACGTCGGTGGTCCCCCCGATCTCCGGCTCGTGACGGCATACGAGATGACCGTCCTTCGTGGGCACGAGGTCGCCCGCCTCGATGACGTCCGCCCCCATGTCCAGGGCGAGCGAGTACGAGCCGAAGGTGTGCTCCGGCCGGTAGCCGCTCGTGCCGCGGTGGGCGATGACGGTGGGCACGGGCAGGCTTCTGTAGCCACCGCCGCCGTGATTCCCGCCACTGACGCGCTCGTCCGCGCTCGCCGCGCCGGGGGCTCCCAGGACGGCTCCGCCCGCGCCGAGCATCGCCGCGCCCAGCACTGAACGGCGGCCGAGCTGTGACCCCCGGGACTCCTGAGACTTCCTGATCCCCATTGAGCACTCCTCCCACTTCACTGCCTTGCACCTGTCAAAGCGGGACTGATGGTAGGTGCACGGGAGTGACGAGTGGGAGACCTCGGACGGAACGGAAGGGTGATGCGGGGTGACTCCTGCGGGCCGCCTGACGGCCAACGGAGCGTAAACCCGGGTCAACACTGCGTATCCAGTGCGTGAACCCGATGTGCAACGGGCGGGGACCCGCGAGTATCGTCCTCACCTGCACAGACTTCAGCGCATCCGCCGCGGCTCAGGCCGCCACCCCTTGACCCGGAGGGCCCGTTGTCCCGTTTCGCGTTCATCAAGGCCGCGCTCTCACCGATCATGCGCCTGATGTTCCGCCCCCGGGTGGAGGGCGCCGAGAACATCCCCGGCACCGGCCCGGTCATCCTCGCGGGCAACCACCTGACGTTCATCGACTCGATCGTGCTGCCCATCGTCTGCGACCGTCAGGTGCTCTTCATCGGCAAGGACGAGTACGTCACCGGCAAGGGCCTCAAGGGCCGTGTCATGGCGTGGTTCTTCACCGGCGTCGGCATGATCCCCGTCGACCGGGACGGCGCGAACGGCGGCGTCGCGGCGCTCATGACGGGCCGTCGCGTCCTGGAGGAGGGCAAGGTCTTCGGCATCTACCCCGAGGGCACCCGCTCCCCCGACGGCCGGCTCTACCGCGGCCGCACCGGCATCGCCCGGCTCACCCTGATGACGGGCGCGCCCGTCGTCCCGTTCGCGATGATCGGCACGGACAAGCTGCAGCCGGGCGGCTCCGGCCTCCCGCGGCCCGGCCGCGTCACGGTCCGCTTCGGCGAGCCGATGGAGTTCTCCCGCTACGACGGCATGGGCCGCGACCGCTACGTGCTGCGCGCCGTGACGGACTCGGTGATGGCGGAGGTCATGCGCCTGTCCGGCCAGGAGTACGTGGACATGTACGCCACGAAGGCGAAGGCGGCGTGACCGCTCCGCTCAGGCGGACTTGATCCGCTCAGGCGGACTTGATCTGCTCAGGTGGACGTCGTCCGCTCAGGTGGACTTAAGAGGATGGGCCGCACCCGATCGGGTGCGGCCCATCCTCGTGTTTTTCCGTATGACACGTCTGGCCTACGGGTGTTCGACGCCGTCCTCGAGCTTCTGGCCGCGCAGCAGGAACCACGCCGCCAGCGCCGTCGCGAGGAGCACCGCCGCGCCGACACCCGACGCGGCCCGCAGTCCGTCGACGAACGCGTCCTGCGCCGACGCGAGGAGTTCACCCGCGGTGTGCGCAGGCAGCGCCGAGACCGACTCGACCGCGCCGCCCAGGGACTCGTGGGCGGCCGACGCCACCTCGGCCGGGGTGCCCGCCGGGGCGGTGAAGTCCCGGTAGACGCCCGTGACGATGGAGCCGAGCAGGGCGATGCCGAGGGCCGCGCCGAGTTCGTACGCCGTCTCGGAGACCGCGGAGGCGGCGCCCGCCTGCTCCTTCGGCACGCTGGAGAGGATCACGTCGGCCGTGACGGTGAACGAGAATCCGGCGCCGACGCCGACGACCAGGAGCACCGGGCCGAGCAGCGCGTAGCCGGTCGACTGGCTGAGCACCGTGAGCGCGGCGAGCGCGAGACCCACCGCCGCGAGACCGCCCGCCACGACGGACCGCACGGAGTACCGGCGCGCGACCGTGCCGGCGACGAGTCCGGCCGCCACCGCACCGATGGCGGCGGGCAGTTCGGCGAGTCCCGCCTCGAACGGGCCGCGCCCCTGCACCAGTTGCAGGAACTGCGAGAGGAAGAACACCAGGCCGGACAGGCCCAGGATGGTGAGCAGGTCGGCGAGGACCGCGGCCGAGAAGCCCCGGTGGCGGAACAGGCGCATGTCGAGCAGCGGCGAGGGCAGCGTGAGCTGACGGCGGACGAACCAGGTGAGGGCCGCGATGCCGAGCACGCCGGCCGCCGCCACTTCCACGCCGAAGCCGTGCGACGCGGCTTCCTTGATGGCGTAGACGACACCGATCACGCCGATGAGGGACAGGACGACGCTGATCAGGTCCCACGGGCCCGGCGCCGGATTCTTCGACTCGGGCAGGAGCTTGATGCCGACGAGGACGAGGACCGCCATCACCGGCAGGTTGATGAGGAAGACCGAGCCCCACCAGAAGTGTTCGAGCAGGAAACCGCCGACGACGGGGCCCACCGCCGCGCCGGCCGAGGCGGCCGCGCCCCAGATGCCGACGGCGAGGGAGCGCTCGCGCGGGTCGTGGAAGATGTTCCGGATCAGGGCGAGGGTCGAGGGCATCAGGGTGGCGCCCGCGACACCGAGCAACGCCCGGGCCAGGATCATCATTTCGGGTGTCGTCGCGTACGCGTTGAGCACCGAGACGGCACCGAACACGACGGCGCCGGTGAGCAGCAGCTTCTTGCGGCCGATGCGGTCACCGAGGCTGCCCATCGAGACGAGCAGACCCGCGATCACGAACGAGTAGACGTCACCGATCCACAGCAGCTGGGTGCCGGTCGGCTTCAGGTCCTCGCTGATGTACGGCGTCGCGAGACCGAGCACCGTCGCGTCGACCGCGACCAGGAGCACCGCGAGCACGAGGACGGAGAGCGCGAGCCATCGTCCTCGTCCGGGCCTCGGCTCCACCTCCGCCGCGAATGTGCGCTGGTGTGTGCTGGTCATGGTTCCACTCTCCGTCTGGCGCCGCCGAGCAACAGCTCGACGATCATGTGCTGGAAGTCCTTCGCGGCCACGCGGCCGTCCTGTACGGCCCAGGCGCCCCCGCCGATCAGGCAGTAGAGCGCCTCCGTGAGCCACGCGGGCGTCAGGTCGATCCGGAACTCGCCGCGCTCTTGTCCGCGCGTGAAAAGTCCCGCGATACGGGCGTCGAGCCGGGCCCAGCCCTCGTGCTGCGTGTCCCCCTCGAACAGCTGGTTCTCGGTGACGAGGAACGAGAGGAGTCCGGCCGCCGGCTCGATCTCTTTCACGAGCCTGCGTACGGCGTCGTCGGCGCTGCCCTCGTCGAGCCGGGCGGCGTCGAGCGCCGCCTCGCACTCCTGGATCCCCAGTTCCTCCAGGGCCCTGACGAGCGCGTCCCGGCCCGCGAAGTGCCGGTGCAGCGTGGCACGGCTGAGCCCGGCGGCCCGGGCCACCTCGTCCATCGTGGCGGTGGACTTACGCGTGAGCAGGGCGGCGGCGCTGCGCAGCACCTGTTCTCGGTCGACTGACATGAGACGAGGATAGCCCATGTGAGACATCTTTGTCTCATTGAGGGCATGGGTGTCCCATGGGGCGTCTCATGAGTGTCTCAAAGAGGGGTGGGGTTGTCGGTGCCGACAACGCAGTGTGGCCCGGCCCCCTGAAGGGCCGGGCCACACGAAAGACAGGTCAGATCACGACTTGGCGTCCGCCCACGCACGCTGCACGGCGAGGTCGTTCTTCACCTCGGCGAGCTGTACCGCGACGGCGGAGGGAGCGGTGCCACCGCGGCCGTTGCGCGAGGCGAGCGCGCCGGGGACGTTCAGGACCGTCCGCACCTCGGGCGTGAGGTGTTCGGAGATCTTCGCGAACTGGTCGTCGGTCAGCTGGTCGAGCTCGATGCCGTGCTGCTCGCACTCCTTGACGCACTCGCCGGCGACCTCGTGCGCGACCCGGAACGGCACGCCCTGCTTGACGAGCCATTCGGCGATGTCCGTGGCGAGCGAGAAGCCGGCCGGGGCGAGCTCCTCCATCCGCTCCCGGTTGACCGTGAGCGTGGCCATCATGCCGGTGAACGCGGGCAGCAGGACCTCGAGCTGGTCGCAGGAGTCGAAGACCGGCTCCTTGTCCTCCTGGAGGTCGCGGTTGTACGCGAGCGGGAGGGCCTTGAGCGTGGCCATGAGGCCGGTCAGGTTGCCGATCAGGCGGCCGGACTTGCCGCGGGCGAGCTCGGCGATGTCCGGGTTCTTCTTCTGCGGCATGATCGACGAGCCGGTGGAGAAGGCGTCGTGGAGGGTGACGAAGGAGAACTCCTTCGTGTTCCAGATGATGATCTCCTCGGCGATCCGGGAGAGGTTCACGCCGATCATCGCCGTGATGAAGGCGAACTCCGCGACGAAGTCCCGCGAGGCGGTGCCGTCGATCGAGTTGGCGGCGGAGCCGTGCTCGAAGCCGAGGTCCTTGGCGACGGCCTCCGGGTCGAGGCCGAGCGACGAACCGGCCAGGGCGCCGGAGCCGTACGGCGAGACCGCCGTGCGGGTGTCCCACTGCCGCAGCCGCTCGGCGTCCCGGGACAGGGACTGCACATGAGCCAGGACGTGGTGCGCGAACAGGACCGGCTGGGCGTGCTGGAGGTGCGTGCGGCCGGGCATGGCGACATCGGCGTGTGCCTCCGCGAGGCCGACGAGCGCCTCCTGGAGGTCGGCGACGAGACCGCCGATGACGCGCGCGTGGTCGCGCAGGTACATCCGGAAGAGCGTGGCGACCTGGTCGTTACGGGACCGGCCGGCGCGCAGCTTGCCGCCGAGGTCGGGGCCGAGGCGCTCCAGGAGGCCGCGTTCGAGGGCCGTGTGGACGTCCTCGTCGGCGATGGTCCCGACGAACGAGCCGTCCGCCACGTCGGCTTCGAGCTGGTCGAGGCCCGCGAGCATGCGGGTCAGCTCGTCCTCGGTGAGCAGGCCCGCCTTGTGCAGCACGCGCGCGTGGGCGCGGGAGCCGGCGATGTCGTACGGGGCGAGGCGCCAGTCGAAGTGGACCGAGGCGGAGAGTTTCGCCAGGGCCTCGGCGGGGCCGGCGGCGAACCGGCCGCCCCAGAGGCGGACATCGCCGGTGTTGCTGCTCACGGTTTGCTCCTAGATGTGCGTGGGGCGGGCGGGGTTTCTCTTCCCCGTCGCGCCCTGTCCCGTAACGGGTGTCCGGCGAGGTCGCGCTTCGCCGTGATCCGCGGGGACGACACCGGCCCTCCCCGCGTTGTGCATGAGTATGCATTCGACTGCATGATTCGTCAATCCGCCTCGAACCCGCACGCGACACCCCTGCCCCCGAAATTCTTAGACAGGCGAACGACTTGGCGTCGATAATCCAGAACCATGGGAAAGACCTACGAACGCATAGACGGCAGGCTCCGTACCTTCATCGAGGAACAGCCGATGTTCTTCACCGCGACCGCGCCCCTCTCCGAGGACGGCACGATCAACCTCTCCCCCAAGGGCCTCACGGGCTCCTTCGCGGTCGTCGACGAGCGGACCGTCGCCTACCTCGACTTCGCTGGCAGCAACGCCGAGACCATCGCGCACCTGCGCGAGAACGGCCGCATCACCCTCATGTGGTGCGCCTTCCAGGGCCCTCCGAACATCGTCCGGGTGCACGGCAGCGGAGAACCCGTCTTCCGTGACGACCCACGGTTCGGGGAACTGCTCGAACACTTCCCCGACATCGACCCGACCCGCCACGGCCTGCGCGCGATCATCGTCGTGACCGCCGACCTCATCCGCGACACCTGCGGATACGCGGTGCCCTTCATGTCGTACGACGAGGACCGCGACCTGCACGCGAAGCGGTTCGCGCGCGAGGACGACGCCTCCCTGAGCGCGTACTTCGAGAAGAAGGACCACATCGCGCACAGCATCGACGGGCTTCCCGGGCTGCCGCTCCCGCTGCCGCCCACTACCGTCTGACACATGCGCTCACGATCCGTCACCGTCGCCTGCGTCTCCGCGTTGACCGCCCTGCCGCTCCTGGGCGCGGCGCCGTCCGGCGGTCCCGCCCCGCTGCCCGCGCGGATGGCCGACACCGGCGGCGGCACCCAACTCGTCACCGCGCAGGCCGCCGGCACCGGCTCCACCACCGGCACCGTCACCTGGTGGGACCGGCGCGGCGGCCGATGGGTCGCGGCGGGTTCGGCGGCGGCGCGGTTCGGCGCGAAGGGCCTCACCGAGGGCGCCACACGCAAGCAGGGCACGTACACCACGCCCACGGGTCTGTACGGCCTGCCGTACGCCTTCGGGACCCGGCCCGCACCTGCCGGCACGGCCACCCCGTACCGGCCCGTGCACGAGGACTCCTGGTGGTGCCAGGACAACGACTCGCGGTCCTACAACCGCTGGACCGAGCCGCGTCCGGCCGACTGCCGCGCCGCCGAGTCGGAGCACCTGGTGTCGTACGCGGCCCAGTACGCCCACGCGTTCGTCGTCGGCTACAACTACGACCGGCCGGTGCGCGGGCGCGGGGCGGGGATCTTCCTGCACGTGAACGGGCGCGGGGCGACCGCCGGTTGTGTGTCCGTCCCGGCCGGCGCGATGCGGCGCATCCTGCGCTGGGCGGAGCCGGAGCGCCGGCCGCACCTCGCGATCGGCACGGACTCGGGCGCGACGGCGATCACCCGCTACTGAGGCGATCCCGCTACTGAGGCGATCACCCGCTACTGAGACGGAGAGGGCGCGTCCGGCAGACGGACCGTGAACACCGTCGCACCGGGCTCACTGCTCAGGGTGGCCGTCCCGCCATGGGCCTCCGCGACCGCCGTGACGATGGCGAGGCCGAGGCCCGTGCCGCCGCCCGCCCCGGCCGTCCGGGGCCGGTCCCCGTGGGTGAAGCGTTCGAAGATCCCGTCCTGGATCTCCTCCGGGACGCCGGGGCCGTCGTCCCGTACCGACAGCGCGACCCCGGATGCGTCGGTCTCGATGCGGGTGGTGACCAGGGTGCCGGGCGGGGTGTGCAGGCGGGCGTTGGCCAGGAGGTTGGCGACGGCCTGGTGCAGGCGGTGCGCGTCGCCCGTGACGGTGACCGGTTCCTCCGGGAGTTCCATGGCCCAGCGGTGGTCCGGGCCCGCCGCCCGCGCGTCGGTGACGGCGTCGAGGACGAGGCGCGTGAGGTCGACGGGTTCGCGTTCCAGGGGGCGGCCCGCGTCGAGGCGGGCGAGCAGGAGCAGGTCCTCGACCATGCCGCCCATCCGTCCGGACTCCGCGGCGATGCGCTCCAGTGCGCGGCGGACCTCCGCGGGTACGGGGCCCCGGTGCAGCAGGGCGAGTTCCGCGTGGCCGCGGATGGAGGCGACGGGAGTGCGCAGTTCGTGGCTGGCGTCGGCGGAGAAGCTGCGCAGGCGTTCCTCGGAGGCGTGCCGGCGGGTGAGCGCATCCTCGACGTGGCCCAGCATGCGGTTGAAGGCGGAGGCCACCTGGCCCACCTCGCTGCGCGGGTCGGACTCGGGGGCGCGCGGCGGCAGGGCCACCTCGCCGCTCGCGAGCGGCAGTTCGCTGACGCGGGTTGCGGTGGCGGCGACCCGGCTCAGCGGGCGCAGCGACCAGCGCACCCAGAGGGCGCCGGCGACGCCGGTGGCGGCCAGCGCGATCCCGAAGACGCCCGCCGCGACGAGTTCGAGGCGGTGCACGGCGGCTTCCACGGGCTCTGTCGGCAGGCCCGTGACGAGGACGTCGCCGTCCCTCCCCGTGAAGGCCGCGACGCGGTAGTGGTCCAGGGCCGACAGGCGGACGGTGTGCCCCTGCCCGTCGACGGGCAGGTGGGCGAGGGTTTCGCGGTCCGCGTCGGACAGGCGCACGCCCAGGTCGGCCGGGTCGGCGCCCGCCCGCACGACGGCGGCGCTGGTGACGGAGCCGTCGACGAGCCGGACGCCGAGGGTGCCTGTGGCCTGACGGCGGGTGTCGGCGTGCTCGTCCCCGTCGTGGTCGTCGGGCGTGCGGCCGCCGTGTTCGAGGCTGGCGGGCAGGGCGCTGCCCGCCTCGTGGAGCTGCTGGTCGAGCCGTCCGGTGAGGAAGCCCCGCAGCTCTACGACGGCGGCGACACCGACGGCCGCGCAGCTGATCGCGAGCAGCAGGACGAGCCCGGCGGTGAGGCGGGCGCGCAGGGTGCGCAGGACGCGGGGCACGCGCGGCATACGCGGCGTACGCGGCGTACGCGGCGTACGCGGCGTACGCGGCGTACGCGGGGGTTTCATCGGCCGGCCGGCTTCAGTACGTACCCGGTGCCCCGCACCGTGTGGATCATGGGTTCGCGGCCGGCGTCGATCTTCTTGCGGAGGTAGGAGACGTACAGCTCGACGACGTGGGCCTGGCCGCCGAAGTCGTAGGACCAGACGCGGTCGAGGAGCTGGGTCTTGCTGAGGACGCGGCGGGGGTTGCGCATCAGGCAGCGCAGGAGCTCGAACTCGGTGGGCGACAGGTCGATGCCCGTGCCGTCTCGCGTGACCTCGCGGGCGTCCTCGTCCATGACCAGGTCGCCGACGGTGAGCTGCGCGCTCTCGGCGAGTTCCCTGGTCATGCCGGCGCGGCGGAGGAGGCCGCGCAGCCGGGCGACCAGTTCCTCCAGGCTGAACGGCTTGGTCACGTAGTCGTCGCCGCCCGCCGTGATGCCGGCGACCCGGTCCTCGACGGTGTCCCGGGCCGTGAGGAAGAGCACGCAGACGTGCGGCTGCGCGGCGCGCAGCTCGCGCAGGACCGACAGGCCGTCGCGGTCCGGCAGCATGATGTCGAGGACGACGGCGTCGGGCTGGAAGTCGCGTCCCTCGCGCACGGCGTCGCGGCCGGTCCCGACCGTGCGGACGTCCCAGCCCTCGTAGCGCAGGACGCCGGTGACGACCTCGGCGATGTCGGGTTCGTCGTCGACGACGAGGACGCGCACGGGGGTGCCGTCGGGGCGGGTGAGTGCGGGGCGTTCGTTCGTCAGTGCGGGATGTTCGTTCATCTCGCCTCAAGAGTCTCTCGGTTTGCTGTGAGTTCGCTCTGAGGACCGGGCAGGGCCGGGCGTTCGGCGCCCGCTCAGAGCCCGCCCAGAGCCCGCTCGGCTCCCGTTCATAGCCCGCTCGGCTCCCGTTCAGAGCCCGCTCAGAGGTTCGGGCCGCAGAGTTGCGTTCTGTCCGGCCCGCCCGACCCCGATCCGAGAGGGAGCCGCTCCGGTGACCACCACGCACAGCCCCCCGCCGCTGAGCCACCGCGCCCCGCGTCCGGCGCGCCGCCGCTCCCCCGCGGTGCCGCTGCTGGCCGTCGCGGGCGCGGGCGGGGTGGCGGTGCTCGCCCTGTGGTGGCAGGGCACGGGCGTGGTGTCCGGCGCCGACGGGTGGCTGACGGGGGCGGGCCGGATCATGGGCCTGATGTGCGGCTACATGTGCGCGCTCCTCGTCGCCCTGATGGCGCGTGTGCCGCTTCTGGAGAAGGGGCTCGGCAGCGACAGGACGGCGCGCTGGCACGCGTCGGCCGGCCGCTGGACGGTCGGTCTGCTCGCCGGCCACATCATCTTGATCACTCTCGGCTACGCGGCGCAGAGCCGCAGCGACCCGGTGTCGGAGCTCGGCACGATCGTCCTCGACTACCCGGAGATGCTGAAGGGCACGGTGGGCGCGGCCGTGCTCCTGCTGGTGGGCTTCGTGTCGGCGCGGGCGGTGCGCCGCCGGATGCGGTACGAGACCTGGTACTACCTGCACGTCCTGACGTACGCGGCGATCTTCCTCGCGTTCGGGCACCAGCTGGCGCTCGGGGCCGACTTCGCGGGTGGGGCGGCGGCCCGCGCGGCCTGGTACGCCCTCTATCTGGGGGTGGCCGCGCTCGTGCTGTGGTTCCGGGTCCTCGTGCCGGTGCGGCTCAACGTCCGGCACCGGCTGCGCGTCGAGGCCGTCGTGCGGGAGGCGCCGGGGGTGACGTCGGTGTGGGTGAGCGGGCGGCGCCTCGAAGCCCTGGGCGCGGAGCCGGGCCAGTTCTTCCGCTGGCGCTTCCTGGCGCCCGGCATGTGGGCGGCCTCGCACCCGTACTCCCTGTCGGCGGTGCCACGCGGCGGGTTCCTGCGGATCACGGTGAAGGCGCTCGGCGACCACAGCGCGTCCGTCGCGGGCCTGGCGCGGGGCACGCGGGTGTGGGCGGAGGGGCCGTACGGGGCGCTCACGGCGGGGCTGCGGCGTTCGCGCCGGGTGCTGCTGCTCGCGGGCGGCACGGGCATCACGCCGCTGCGCACGCTCTTCGAGACGCTGCCGGCGGCGCCGGGCGATCTGACGCTGCTCTACCGGGCGCGCACCGCCGAGGAGCTGGCGCTGCGCGGCGAGCTGGAGTCGATAGCCGCCGGCCGCGGCGCCCGCCTGGTGTATGTGCTGAACGACGCCGACGGCACCCGGCCGGACGTCACGGCGGACGGGCTGCGCCGGATGCTCCCGGACATCGCGTCCCACGACGTGTACCTGTGCGGGCCGCACGGCCTCGCGCTCGCCTCGTACGACGCCCTGCGCGAGGCCGGGGTGCCCGCTTCCCGTGTCCACTACGAGTCCTTCGAGCTGTGAGCCGCGCCATGAGAGCCCATCCGATCCGCCGTACCGTCCTGACCTGCGTCGCGACCGTCTCCGTGACGACGCTGGCGCTGGCCCTCAAGCCGCACTCCCAGCCGGTCTCGGCGGCCCCGACCGTGACCAGGCCCCCGGCCGCGTCCGGCGGAACCGGGTCCGGGTCCGGGTCCGGCAACGGGTCCGGTGGCGCTTCTGGCAGCGCTTCCGGCAGCGCTTCCGGAAAGCGGACGCTCACCGGCGAGACCGTGCAGACGCGTTACGGCCCCGTCCAGGTCGAGATCACGATCGTCGGCTCGAAGATCACCGCCGCCCGCGCCGTCAGGACCCCGTCGGGCGACCGGCGCAGCCAGGACATCGCCTCGTCCTCGGTCCCGACCCTCGTGCAGGAGACCCTGGACGCCCAGAGCGCTCGGATCGACACGGTCTCGGGTGCCACGTTCACGAGCGAGGGCTATATGACGTCGCTGCAGAGCGCGCTGGACCAGGCCCGTGGGTGAGGCGGCGGAGATACACCGGGTCGTGCACACGATGGGCACGGTTTTCTCGATCACGGTGCGCGGCGGGGACGTGGGTCCGGGGGCGCTCGACGAGGCGGAGGCGTGGCTGCGTCACGTGGACGCCGTCTTCTCGACGTACCGGGAGGACAGCGCGGTCAGCCGGATCGCCCGGGGCGAACTCGCGCCGGAGGACTGCGCGCCCGAGGTCCGCCAGGTGCTGCGGCTGTGCGAGCGGGCCGAGGCGCACACCGGCGGCTGGTTCACGACGGGGTACGCGGGCGGCTTCGACCCGAGCGGGCTCGTCAAGGGGTGGGCGGTGGAGCGGGCGGCCGAGGGGCTGCTGGCGGCGGGCGCGACCGGTGTCTGTGTGAACGGCGGCGGCGACGTCCAGCTGCACGGCGGCCCATGGCGCGTGGGCGTCGCGCATCCGCTGCGGCCCGGTCGGGTGGCGGCGGTCGTCGAGTCCCGGCAGGGGGCGGTCGCGGTCGCCACGTCGGGGCCGGCGGAGCGCGGCTGCCACATCGTCGACCCGCACACCAGGCGGGCGCCCGTCGGTGGTCTCGCCTCCCTGACCGTCGTCCACGAGGGGCTCACCGACGCGGACACCTGGGCGACGGCCGCGTACGCGATGGGTCCGGAGGCGCGGGCGTGGCTGGAGGCGCAGCCCGGTGTCACGGCGTTCGCGGTGACGGCGGACGGGGAGACGTGGTCGGTGAGCCCCTGAGAGCCTGAGCCCCTAAGAGCCCGAGACTCTGAGAGCCCGAGACCCGAAAGCCTGGGAGCCTGGGAGCCCGACCAAAGATGTAGGGACCACATAACGAGACGGGGTTGCGGGCACCCGGGGCGGCGGCGTTGCATCACCCGGTGCAGACCGAAGAGTTGATCCCCAGGCCGACGACGGACACCGGCGACCGCGCGGCACGCCTGGCCGTCACCGTGTTCCCCGTACTCGTGCTCGCGGCGGGCGGTATCGGGCTCGCCCTGCCGGACGCCTTCGTGAGCTGGAAGACGAACGTCCCGTACCTGCTGGGTGTGGTGATGTTCTGCATGGGGCTCACGATGACCCCGCACGACTTCAAGGGCGTCGCCAAGCGGCCCTGGGCCGTCGGTCTCGGGCTCGTCGCGCACTACGTGATCATGCCGGGGCTCGGCTGGCTCATCGCCAACGCCCTTGACCTGCCGCCCCAGTTGGCGGCCGGCGTCATCCTCGTCGGCTGCGCCCCCAGCGGCACGGCCTCGAACGTGGTGACCTACCTGGCGCGCGGCGACGTCGCCCTGTCCGTCTCCGTCGCCACCGTCTCGACCGTGCTCGCCCCGCTCGTCACGCCCCCGCTGACCCTGCTGCTCGCGGGCGAGTTCCTGCCCGTGGACGCGGGGTCGATGGTCACGGACATCCTCAAGACCGTCCTGCTGCCGGTCGTCGCGGGCCTCCTCGTCCGCCTGGCCCTCGGCCGCTACGTCGACCGCGTGCTCGGCGCCCTGCCCTGGCTGTCGGCGCTGACGATCGCCGTCATCGTGGCCGTGGTCGTCGCGGGCAGCGCGACCGCGATCAAGTCGGCGGCCGGGCTCGTCCTGCTCGCCGTCGTCCTCCACAACGGCCTCGGGCTCGCGCTCGGTTACGGAGCGGGCAAGCTGGCCCGGCTCGGGGCGCCGTCGTCGCGCGCGATGGCGTTCGAGGTCGGCATGCAGAACTCGGGGCTCGCCGCGTCCCTCGCCACGGCCCACTTCAGCCCGCTCGCGGCACTCCCGGCCGCGGTGTTCTCCGTGTGGCACAACGTGTCGGGCGCCCTGGTCGCGGCCTGGATGTCGTACCGGGCGCGCCGCGCCGAGCAGGCCTGAGAACGCGACCGCGCCCCGAACCCCCCGGCCATGGGGGGTGGTTCGGGGCGCGTGTGCGTGAAGAGCGGTGCGCTCAGTGCTCGTTCTGGGCGAGCCGCAGCAGATGGTCGGCGAGCGCCTGCCCGCCGGCCGGGTCGCGGCTGATCAGCAGCAACGTGTCGTCACCGGCGATCGTGCCGAGGATCACCTGGAGTTCCGCCTGGTCGATCGCCGACGCGAGGAACTGGGCGGCGCCGGGCGGGGTGCGCAGGACCACGAGGTTCGCCGAGGCCTCGGCGGAGATCAGCAGCTCGCCCGCGAGGCGCCGCATGCGCTCCTCCTTGGCGGAACCGCCGAGCGGCGCCTGCGGGGTGCGGAAACCGCCCTCGCTGGGCACCGCGTAGATCAGCTCACCACCGGTGTTGCGGATCTTCACCGCGCCGAGCTCGTCGAGGTCACGGGACAGCGTCGCCTGCGTGACCGTGAGCCCGTCGTCGGCGAGCAGCTTCGCCAACTGGCTCTGCGAGCGCACCGGTTGCCGGTTGAGGATGTCCACGATCCGGCGGTGGCGGGCGGTGCGGGTCTGCGGCACGGCGGGTCCCGCTGCGTGCTCGTTGTCCTGCGCCTGACTCATCGTCGTCGTCCCATTCCTCAGGATCGTCCTTCCCCGTCGGCCCCTTCGAGGGCCTTGTCCAGGACGCCGGGAAGCGCCTGGAGGAAGGTGTCCACCTCGTCGTCGTGGAGGTTGAGCGGCGGCATGAGCCGTACGACATCGGGGGCGGGCGCGTTCACCAGGAGGCCGGCGTCCTGAGCCGTTTGCTGCACCTGGGGCGCGAGCGGCTCGGTGAGCACGATACCCAGCAGGAGTCCGGCGCCCCTTACGCGGCCGACGAGCGGGTGCCCGAGAGCGGCGATTCCGTCCCGCAGGCGTGCCTCGGCGCGCTTCACGTTCTCCAGGAGGCCTTCGCCCGCGATGGTGTCGAGCACGGCGAGACCGGCGGCGCAGGCGACGGGGTTCCCGCCGAACGTCGTGCCGTGGTGGCCGGGCTTCAGCAGCTCGGCCGTCTCGCCGAACGCGACGGTCGCGCCGACGGGCAGCCCGCCGCCGAGGCCCTTGGCGAGCGTGACGATGTCGGGGTCGACGCCCTCCTCCGCCTGGTACGCGAACCAGTGCCCGGTGCGGCCGACGCCGGTCTGCACCTCGTCGAGGACGAGGAGGGTGCCCGTGGCCCGGGTGATCTCCCTGGCCGCCCTGAGGTAGCCGGCGGGCGGCTCGACGACGCCGTTCTCCCCCTGGATGGGCTCGATGATGACGAACGCCGTCTCCTCGGTGACCGCCGCCCGCAGCGCCTCGACGTCCCCGTACGGGACGTGCGTCACGTCGCCGGGCAGGGGCAGGAACGGCTCCTGCTTGCCGGGCTGTCCGGTCAGCGCGAGGGCTCCCATGGTCCGGCCGTGGAAGCCGCCCTCGGTCGCGACCATGTGCGTCCGGCCCGTCAGGCGGCCGATCTTGAACGCGCCCTCGTTGGCCTCCGCGCCCGAGTTGCAGAAGTAGACACGGCCGGGGCGGCCGAAGAGCTGGAGGAGCCGTTCGGCGAGCACGACGGGCGGCTCGGCGACGAAGAGGTTCGAGACATGACCGAGCGACGCGATCTGGTCGGACACGGCCTGGACGACCGCCGGGTGCGCGTGGCCGAGGGCGTTGACCGCGATGCCACCGACGAAGTCGACGTACTCCGTGCCGTCGGCGTCCCACACCTTGGCGCCCTCGCCGCGGACGAGGGGCAGCCGCGGGGTGCCGTAGTTGTCCATGAGCGCGCCCTGCCAGCGCGCGGTCAGCTCCTGGTTGCTCATGACTCCCCCTGTACGTCGGTTTCCTGTACGTCGACGGCGTCGGGCGCGTCCGGCACGACCATCGTGCCGATGCCCTCGTCGGTGAAGATCTCCAGCAGGATCGAGTGCGGGACCCGGCCGTCGATGACGCGGGCGGTCGTCACCCCGTTGCGCACGGCGTGCAGACAGCCCTCCATCTTCGGCACCATGCCGCTGGCCAGCTCGGGAAGGAGCTTCTCCAGCTGACTGGCGGTGAGCCTGCTGATGACCTCGTCGGAGTTCGGCCAGTCCTCGTAGAGGCCCTCGACGTCGGTCAGGACCATCAGGGTCTCGGCGCCGAGCGCAGCAGCAAGAGCCGCAGCCGCCGTATCAGCATTGACGTTGTAGACATGGTGATCGTCCTGGGAGCGGGCGATCGAGGAGACGACCGGGATACGGCCGTCGGCGAGGAGCGCCTCGATGGCGCCCGTGTCGATCTCGGTGATCTCGCCGACCCGGCCGATGTCGACCAGCTCGCCCTCGATGCGGGGCTGGTGCTTGGTGGCGGTGATGGTGTGCGCGTCCTCGCCGGTGAGGCCGACGGCGAGCGGGCCGTGCTGGTTGAGCAGGCCGACGAGCTCGCGCTGGACCTGTCCGGCCAGGACCATCCGTACGACGTCCATCGCGTCCTCGGTGGTGACCCGCAGGCCCGCCTTGAACTCGCTGACGATGCCGTGCCGGTCGAGCGCCTTGCTGATCTGCGGGCCGCCGCCGTGCACGACGACGGGCTTGAGGCCCGCGTGGTGCAGGAAGACGACGTCCTGCGCGAAGGCGGCCTTGAGGTCCTCGTCGATCATGGCGTTGCCGCCGAACTTGATGACGACGGTCTTGCCCTGGTGCCGGGTGAGCCAGGGCAGCGCCTCGATGAGGATCTGCGCCTTGGGCAGCGCGTTGTGCTTACGGGTACTCATGAGCTGTACGCGCTGTTCTCGTGGACGTACTCCGCGGTCAGGTCGTTCGTCCAGATCGTCGCGGTCTCGGAACCGGCCGCGAGGTCGGCGGTGATGACGACCTCCCGGTAGCGCATGTCGACGAGGTCGCGGTCCTCGCCGACGCCGCCGTTCTTGCAGACCCAGACGCCGTTGATGGCGACGTTCAGGCGGTCGGGCTCGAAGGCGGCGGACGTCGTGCCGATCGCCGAGAGCACCCGGCCCCAGTTGGGGTCCTCGCCGTGGAGGGCGCACTTGAGGAGGTTGTTGCGGGCGATGGAGCGGCCCACCTCGACGGCGTCGGCCTCGGTCGCGGCGTTCACGACGTCGATCCTGATGTCCTTGCTGGCACCCTCCGCGTCGCCGATGAGCTGGCGTCCGAGGTCGTCGCAGACGGTGCGCACGGCGGCGGCGAACTCGGCGTATTCGGGGGTGACTTCGGCGGCGCCGGACGCCAGGAGCAGCACGGCGTCATTGGTCGACATGCAGCCGTCGGAGTCGACCCGGTCGAAGGTGACGCGGGTGGCGTCGCGCAGGGCCTTGTCGAGGATGTCCGCTTCGAGGTCGGCGTCCGTGGTCAGGACGACGAGCATGGTGGCGAGGCCGGGCGCGAGCATGCCGGCGCCCTTCGCCATGCCGCCGACCGTCCACCCGTCGCCCTCGTACACGGCGGTCTTGTGGACGGAGTCGGTGGTCTTGATGGCGATGGCGGCCTTCTCGCCCCCGTGCTCCGACAGCGCCTCGGCGGCCTGCTCCACGCCCGGCAGGAGCTTGTCCATGGGGAGGAGTACGCCGATGAGGCCGGTCGACGCGACGGCGACCTCGCCCGCGTTCAGGCCGAGGACCTCGGCGGCCTTCTCGGCGGTGGCGTGCGTGTCCTGGAAGCCCTTCGGTCCCGTACAGGCGTTGGCGCCACCGGAGTTGAGGACGACGGCGGAGACGAGCCCGCCCTTGAGGACCTGCTCGGACCACAGGACCGGGGCGGCCTTGACGCGGTTGGAGGTGAAGACGCCCGCGGCGGCCAGACGCGGCCCGTTGTTGACCACGAGGGCCAGGTCCGGGTTGCCGTTCTCCTTGATCCCGGCGGCGATGCCCGCGGCCGTGAATCCCTTGGCTGCCGTCACACTCACTGAGACTCCTTGTTCGCTTCTCCGCCCGCGTGGCGCAGCGGCGCGGCCTTCGTATACGTCTGCGGCCCGGCGGCCACGCGTGCGTCGCTCACGGAGCGACTCCGATCGTAGAAAGCCCGGTCGTCTCTTCCAGACCGAGGGCGATGTTCATGCTCTGGAGGGCGCCGCCCGCGGTGCCCTTGGTGAGGTTGTCGATGGCGCTGATCACGATGATCCGCCCGGCCGCCGAGTCGTACGCGACCTGCACCTGCACGGCGTTCGAGCCGTACACGGAGGCGGTCGCCGGCCACTGCCCCGCGGGGAGCAGGTGCACGAACGGCTCGTCGGCGAAGGCCTTCTCGTAGACGGCGCGCAGGCTCTCGGCGCTGACGCCCGGCTTCGCCTTGGCGCTGCACGTGGCGAGGATGCCGCGCGGCATCGGCGCGAGGGTCGGCGTGAAGGACACGGAGACCGGGACGCCGGCGGCGCCGCTGAGGTTCTGGATCATCTCGGGGGTGTGCCGGTGGCCGCCACCCACGCCGTACGGGGACATGGAACCCATGACCTCGGAGCCCAGGAGGTGCGCCTTGGGCGCCTTGCCCGCGCCGGACGTGCCGGACGCGGCGACAACCACGGCCTCCGCCTCGGCGAGCCCGGCCTGGTACGCGGGGAACAGCGCGAGAGAGACGGCGGTCGGGTAGCAGCCGGGCACCGCGATGCGCTTGGTCCCCTCGAGCGCGGCGCGGGCGCCGGGCAGCTCGGGGAGTCCGTAGGGCCACGTACCGGCGTGCGAGCTGCCGTAGAACTTCTCCCAGTCGCCCGGCTCCTTCAGCCGGAAGTCGGCGCCCATGTCCACGACGAGCGTGTCCGGGCCGAGCTGCTCGGCGACGGCGGCGGACTGCCCGTGCGGCAGCGCGAGGAAGACGACGTGGTGGCCGGAGAGCACCTCGGCGGTCGTCGGCTCCAGGACGCGGTCGGCCAGCGGCACGAGGTGCGGCTGGAGCGCGCCGAGGCGCTGCCCCACGTTCGAGTTGCCGGTCAGGGCGCCGATCTCCACATTGGGATGAGCGAGCAGCAGACGCAGCAGCTCTCCGCCCGCGTATCCGCTTGCTCCTGCCACTGCTACGCGTACCGCCATGGAACCCTCCTCTTGGATGGCATGACTATACGTCTGCATGCACGTTTATGCAACGCGAATGATCGCGGGACTGCGCTCGGGACTACGCTCGGGGCCGTGATGGATGTGATGGGCGGGCCCTGGCCGGTTGCCGATGTGCTGGGTTATCTGGCCGGGCGGTGGGGTGTCGAGCGGACGGTGCGTGACCTCGGTGACGGCACGGCCGGCACTTTCTCCGGGACCACGGACTTCACCCGCGAGGAGGCCGGGGGCGGGCTGCTGCATCACGAGGCGGGGACCTTCGTGTGGCAGGGGGCCGCGAGGGCCGCCACGCGCACGCTGCGTTTCCTGCTGGGCGAGGTGCCGGGGACGGCCGTCGTGCGGTTCTCCGACGGGCGCTTCTTCCACGGGCTCGACCTGCGTACCGGCCGCCACACGGCCGACCATCCCTGCGCGGCGGACCTCTACCGCGGCGAGTTCGAGGTGGCCGGGCCCGACGCGTGGCGGATGGAGTGGCGGGTGCGGGGGCCGGCGAAGGACCTCGTCCTCACCACGACGTACACGCGCACCGCCTGACTCAGACCGCCGCGTCGAGCCGCACGCTCCAGCGCCCCGCGTGCCCGCTGAGGACGGCGGTCGACAGGGGGCGCACGTCGAGGTTCCAGTACGTCGACGGCGGCGCCTTCAGCGCGTAGACGAGCGCCGCCCGCACGACCGCCGGCTCGGCGACCGCCACGACTCTCGCGGTGCCGTCGGGCGACGGGGCCTGGCCCGGCCGGTCGAGGCCGAGGGCCCGCGGGCGGGTGTCGAGCCAGTCGCCGACCCGGGAGATGAACGCGAGCAGCGACTCCCCGCCGTGCGGCGCCGAGCGCGGGTCGCGCAGCCAGGCGTCGACGGCACCCGGCTCGACGGCCGTCACCTCGGCGAGCGTACGGCCACGCCAGCGGCCCATGTCGCAGTCCCGCAGGGCGACTTGGGCCAGCGGCGCGAGACCCAGCGCCTCCGCGGTGCCACGGCTGCGCGCGGTGGGCGCGCAGTACCGCAGCTCCGCCGCGGCGAGCGGCACGAGCCCGGGCGAGGCCAGCTGCACCTCGTGCCACCCGGTGTGGTCGAGGGGCCGGTCGTCGTCGAAGCGCTCGGCGAGCAGCGAGGCGCTGCGCGCGGCGGCGAGAAGCGTCACGCGAACGGACATGCGGCGATCGTGGGGGTGCGCCGGGGCCGGGGTCAAGACCTGCCGGGGGCGTATGCGGGACGGAGGGGGTGGGCCGGAGGCCGTGCCGCCCCGCCGGCCCGTTCACCGAAGGACGAGCGCCATCCAGTTGTCCGGTTCGGCGAGCGGCGCGAAGCCCACCTTCTCGTACACCCCGTGCGCGTCCTGCGTGGCGAGCATGATGCGGCGCAGGCCGTACGGCTCCAGGTGGTCGCGGACGGCGGCGACGAGGGCCGTGCCCAGGCTCTTGCCTCGGGCGGCGCGGTCCACGTAGACGTCACAGAGCCAGGCGAACGTGGCGCGGTCCGTCACGACGCGGGCGTACGCGACCTGCTCGCCCGAAGCGGCGTCGTACACCCCGAAGTTCAGCGATCCGGCGATCGCCCGGTCCTGGTGTTCGCGGGTCCTGCCCAGCGCCCAGTAGGCGTCCGTGGAGAGCCAGCGGTGCACGCGGGCGGCGTCGACGCGGGCGGCGTCGGCCGAGATCTCGTAGCCGTCGGGGAGCGCGGGGGCGGTGGGTACGTCGGTCATGACGGGACATTCGCAGGTGGGGCCCGTGCCCGTCGAGCGGGTTTCAGGCGCGAGGGCCCCATCGGGGGCGCGGGCCCCCGCTCAACCGGCCTCCGCCCACCGACCTACGCTCGCACGCCCTCCCCCAGCACCTCGTCGCACGCGGCCCGCAGCCGGCGCACGCCCTCCGTGATCTCCGCCGCCCCCGCGGCCGCCGCGAAACTCAGCCGGATGTGCGGCGCCGGCGGCTCGGCGGAGAAGTACGGGCGCCCCGGCGCGACCGCGACCCCCGCCCGCAGCGCCCCCGCGACGAGCGCCGCCTCGTCCGTGCCGTCGGGCGGCCGCGCCCACAGCTGATAGCCGCCCAACGGCACGTGCGCCACCGCGAGTTCGGGCAGCGTGGCGCGCAAGGCCGCCGTCATCGTGTCGCGGCGCGCCTTCAAGTCCGTGGCCACGGTGCGCAGATGGCGTGGCCAGGCCGGCGAGCCGACGAGTTCGAGCGCGGCCTCCTGGAGCGGGCGCGGCACGAAGAAGTGGTCGACGACCTGGATCGCGCGCAGCCGTTCGAGGACCGGGCCGCGCGCGGCGAGGCAGCCGATACGGAAGCTGGGCGAGGTCGCCTTGGTCAGGGAGCACACATGGACGACCACGCCGTCGTGGTCGTCGGTGGCGAGCGGCCTCGGCAGCGGTCCGGCGTCCTCGTGGACGAGGCGGCGTACGAAGTCGTCCTCGACGACGAACGCCCCGGCCTCGCGCGCGATCCGCAGCACCTCGGGGCGCCGCCGCGCGGACAGGACCGCGCCGGTCGGGTTCTGGAACAGCGGCTGGCACACGAACACCCGCGCCCCCGTCGCCCGGAACGCCTCGGCGAGCAGCTCGGGACGCACCCCGTCCGTGTCGACCGGCACGGGCACCGGCCGCAGCCCCGCCGCACGCGCGATCGCCAGCATGCCGGGATACGTGGGCGACTCGACGAGGACGGGGGCACCGGGCGGGGCGAGCGCGCGAAGCGCGGTGGCCAGGGCGGACTGGCCACCGGACGCGATGAGCACCTCGGCGGCGGTGATCGCGCCGCCGATGCCGCGCGCGAACCACTCGCGGAGTTCGGGAATGCCGTCGATCGGGGGCCGCCCCCAGGCGCCGGGGCGACGGCCCGCGCGGGCGAGGGCCGCGGCCATGGCGCGTTCCGGCTGGAGGGAGGGGTGCAGATAGCCACCGTTGAACTCGACGACGCCGGGCGGCGGGGCGGCGAGAGTGACGAGGACACCTGAGGCGTCCACGGCCCTCGGCACCAGCTCCGTCGCGGAGTCAGCACTCAGGGCGAGCTCCTGCCAGAACGTGTCACCGGACGGCCGCGCCGCGGCACGGGGCTCCGCGCGGAACGCCCCGGCGCCCGGGCGCGTCACGACAAGACCCTCCGCGGCGAGCTGCGCGAGCGCGCGCGACACGGTCACCGGACTCACCCGGAACCGCTCCACGAGCGCCCGGCTCGACGGCAGCTTTCCACCAGGAGAGTAGCGATCCAGCTCTCCGCGCAACCGCTCAGCCAGTTCTCCCACACTGCTACGCTCATGCATGAGGACAGAGAATAGCGCTACCACCCGCACCGGGATAGCAGTCACCACCGGCGCGAGCCCTGCACCGGGCCCCACGCCGGGCCCCGAGCAGCGGCCCTCCCCCACCCGGGACGCCCGGGACGGCTCGCTCACCCGGAACGGCTCGCTCACCAAAAAGGCCAAGCGAGGAGGAGCCGTCCTCGCCGCGCTCGGTGTCACCGCCTTCTCGCTCACCTTCCCCGCCACCGCCTGGGGTCTCGAAGGCTTCGGGCCGTGGAGCCTCGTCACCGTGCGCAGCGTCCTCGCCGCCGTGATCGCCGGATCCTGTCTGCTCGCGCTGCGCGTCCCCGTCCCCGAGCGCCGCCACTGGGCCGGTCTCGCGGTCGTCGGCACGGGTGTCGTGCTCGGGTTCCCGCTGCTGACGACGCTCGCCCTGGAGACGGCCACGACCGCGCACTCCGCCGTCGTCGTCGGACTGCTGCCGCTCACGACCGCCCTGTTCTCGGCGCTGCGCACGGGGGCGCGGCCCTCGCGGAGCTTCTGGATCGCGGCGTGCGCGGGCGCCGCCGCGGTGATCGCGTTCACCGTGCAGCAGAGCGGCGGCACGCTCACGACGGCCGACCTGTACCTCTTCGGCGCGCTTCTCATCTGCGCCGCCGGTTACACGGAGGGCGGCTGGCTGGCCCGCGTCATGCCGGGGTGGCAGGTCGTCGGCTGGGCACTCGTGATGTGTCTGCCGCTCACCGTCCCGGGAGCGCTGGTCGCGCTGACCCACGAGCCCCTCCACCTGACGGGGCACGCCGTGGCGGGGGTGCTCTGGGTGGCCGCGGGCTCGCAGTTCGTGGGCCTGGTCGTCTGGTACCGCGGCATGGCCGTGATCGGCGTACCGAAGGCGAGCCAGCTGCAGCTGGCCCAGCCACTGCTCACCCTGGTCTGGTCGGTGTTCCTGCTCGGTGAGCACCTCTCCCCCGCCGCGCCCCTGACCGCGGCCGCCGTCCTCGTGTGCATCGCCGTCACCCAGCGCGCCCGCACCTGACCGCCGTCCCCCGCCCGAGTCCCTCCACTGAGGGGCCCGCTGAGGGGCCCGTTCAGGGTCCCCAACCCCGGGCCCCGGTCCTACTCTTGAGATACGGGTCAGATACGGGTCGACGAGGGACGAGGAGGTCACTCACGATGCATGCCACCAAGGGCGACCATCTGCGGGTTCACGGCAGGACCGTGGGCGAGCACGACCGGGTCGCCGAGATCGTCGAAGTCATGGGCCAGGACGGCGAGCCGCCGTTCCGGGTCCGCTTCCAGGACGGCCACGAGACGGTGATGTCACCGGGCCCCGACTCTGTCGTGCAGCACGAGGAGCCGGCTTCCCAGTAACACCTCCCAGGGGTGGTCCGCGGCTCAGTAGTGGTCGTCGACCACCTGGGCCATGGCACCGATCCGGTCGGCGCCCACCTCCGTCGCCGAGAAGAACACATGGCCCCGCACCTGCGGGAAGCGCTCGGTGAAGGTGAGGTGGCGGGAGAGCTCGGCCGGGTCCTGCCAGGCCGCGGGCTGCGCCGGATCGCCCGCCTTGTAGAGCGCCTCACCCGCGTAGAGGCGCACCCCCGTCCCGCGTACGACGTCCGACCACCAGGGGACGAGCTTCGCGTAGTCCGCGGCGGCGAAGCCGATGTTCCAGTAGAGCTGCGGGCAGATGTAGTCGATCCAGCGCTCGCGCACCCACCTGCGGGTGTCGGCGTGCAGGTCGTCGTACGTCTGGACGCCCGCGCGGGTGTCCGAGCCGAGGGGGTCCGTCGCGGCGTTGCGCCAGACGCCGAAGGGGCTGATCCCGAACTGGGTGCGCGGTCTGATCTCCTTCACGCTCGTGGCCATCTCGCGCACGAGCCGGTCGGTGTTGTCGCGCCGCCAGGCGTCCCGGTCAGCGAAGTTCCCGCCGTGCTCGGCGTACGCGGCGTCGTCGTCGAAGACCTGGCCGGCCACCGGGTACGGGTAGAAGTAGTCGTCCCAGTGGACGGCGTCGATGTCGTAGCGGCGGACGGCGTCGAGCATCGCGTCCTGCACGAAGCGGCGCACCTCGGGCAGGCCCGGGTTGTAGTAGAGCTTGCCGCCGTAGGGGACGGCCCAGTCGGGGTGCAGGCGGGCCGGGTGCGTGGCCGCGAGGCGGGACGGGTCCGTGTGGTTCGCGACGCGGTAGGGGTTGAACCAGGCGTGCAGTTCGAGCCCGCGCCGGTGCGCCTCCGTCACGGCCGTGCCGAGCGGGTCCCAGCCGGGGTCCTTGCCCTGCGTCCCGGTGAGGACCGCCGACCACGGCTCGTACGGGGACGGCCACAGCGCGTCGGCCGTCGGCCGCACCTGGAAGACGACCGCGTTCAGGCGGCGGCTCACCGCGGTGTCGAGCATGGCGATGAGCTCCGTGCGCTGCTGGGCCGCGCTCAGGCCCGGCTTCGAGGGCCAGTCCCGGTTGGCCACGGTCGCCACCCACATGCCCCGCATGTCGTGGGCCACCGGGGCGCCGCCCGACGGCGCCGCCACCGCGTCACCCGCGGCGAGCCCGGTCAGCGCGGCGGCCGCCGCCACCGTGAAGCCCCTGCGTGACAAATGCCTCATCCGTACACCCCCTGGCCAACAGGCCCAGCCGTCCCGGGCCGCACTGGGGACAGCATGCCCGACCCGGGCCGCCGCATCGGGGAGGTTCCGAGTAACGTGCAGGGCCGAGGCAGGCGCCGGAACCCGGGGGTCCTGCCGGCCGGAGAACAGCGAAAGGCACGAGGTGACCGACCCTATGGGGGACATCCAGCGCGTCGGAGTGGTGGGCTGCGGCCAGATGGGAGCCGGGATCGCAGAGGTCTGCGCCCGCGCCGGTCTGGACGTCATGGTGGCGGAGACCACCGGCGAGGCCCTGGAGATCGGCCGTACCCGGCTGCACAACTCCCTCTCCAAGGCGGCCGAGCGCGGCAAGATCAGCGAAGCCGAACTGGCCGAGACCCTGGACCGCCTGAGCTTCACCACCGACCTCGGGGAGTTCGCCGACCGGGACCTCACCATCGAGGCCGTCGTAGAGAACGAGCAGGTCAAGACGGAGATCTTCCAGGTCCTCGACCAGGTCGTCACCCGTCAGGACGCCATCCTGGCCTCCAACACCTCCTCGATCCCGCTGGTCAAGCTGGCCGTGGCGACCTCGCGCCCCGACCACGTCATCGGCATCCACTTCTTCAACCCGGCGCCGGTCCAGAAGCTCGTCGAGCTGATCCCCGCGCTCACCACCTCCGAGGGCACCATCAGCCGTGCCCAGGCCCTCGTCGAGAAGATCCTCGGCAAGCACGCGATCCGCGCCCAGGACCGCTCGGGCTTCGTGGTGAACGCGCTCCTGGTGCCGTATCTGCTGTCCTCCATCCGGATGTTCGAGTCCGGCATCGCGAGCCGCGAGGACATCGACAACGGCATGGAGCTGGGCTGCGCCCACCCGATGGGTCCGCTCAAGCTCTCCGACCTGATCGGCCTCGACACGATCGTCTCCATCGCGGACTCCATGTACGCCGAGTACAAGGAGCCCCTGTACGCCGCTCCCCCGCTGCTCCAGCGGATGGTCGACGCGGGCCGCCTCGGCCGCAAGACGGGCTCGGGCTTCTACCAGTACACGTGATGCCGGTACACGTGATCCCAGTAAGCCTGATCGCAGTACACGTGATCACCTGCCGTTGACTCTGTGTGACCGGCGGTTTCGGGCCCGGCGCTCTTCGGAGTGCTGGGCCCGAACCATTCGCACAGGGTGTGCGCACCGGGCTCGCATATGCCCATCGCACACTCTCCCGCCGCACCCACCAGGCGAGTTGACTTTCCGTGCGTAGGACAAGAGATGTGTTCCGCTACGGAAAGGAGCCGACCCGTGACCGCCGACCCCGAGCGTCCCGTGGTCCCGGAAGAACTCGCTGAGTTACGCCGCAGCCTCGATGTGGGCCTGGCCCGCGTCGACGGCAGGCTGGCGCTGCTCACCCAGCGCGACGAGCAGAGCGTGAAGGAACAGGACGACCTGAACACCCGGGTCGCCGCACTCGAACACACCCGCTGGCCGCTGCAGGCCGTCACCGCGCTCACCGCGGCCGGCGCCCTCGCCCTCACGCTCTGGCAGGCACTCGGTCACTAGGGCGGGCCTCAGGGTCCGTCCTGCCCGAGCCGGAGATGGTGCAGCATCAGCAGCGCCGCCGCCATGTTGGCGGCCGGGACCTCACCGCGGGCGACCATGTCGGGGACGAGCTTGAGGGGGACCCACTCCCGGCGGTCCGACTCGAAGTCGTCCTCGGGATGGCCGACGTACACCCCCTCCTCGGCCCAGTAGACGTGGTGCCGGGCGTCCTCGAGCCCGTTGGACGGCTCCACGCTCATCAGGTGGCGTAAGGGTCCCGGCCGCCAGCCGGTCTCCTCCTCGAGTTCCCTGGCGGCCGCGGCAACGATGTCTTCGCCGTCCTCGACCACCCCGGCCGGGAGCTCCCAGCCCCAGCTGTCGGTGATGAAGCGGTGCCGCCACAGGAGCAGCACCTCGTTCGCGTCGTTGACCACGGTGGCCACGGCGACGGGCCGCAGCCGTATGACGAAGTGGTCCAGATGCCGGCCGTCCGGCAGTTCGACGTCCGCGAGATTGACCCTGAACCAGCGGTTTTCATACACGGTTTGCTCGTCTTGTTTCGTCCACTGCACGGTTCTGCCACCTTCCGCCGAGTTAGATGGCAATATCGCAGCAGCGGAGCGGGAGAGAGCGGTGCGGGGACGGCTCAGAGCGGTACGCGCAGTGCCCCGTCGATGAGTTCGGCGGCCTCGGCCGTGCCGGCACAGCCGTTGCGCACCAGGTGTTCGCGTACCGCCCGGAGTCTGTCGCGCAGCCGCTGTGACTCCATTCCGCGTGCCTGCTCGGCCATCTCGACCGCGATCGCGACCGCCTTCTCGGCGTTGCCCTGCCTCAGTTCGATCTGGCTGAGCATGGCCAGGCGGTGCACCCGTCCCCGGTCATGGGCCGGATTGTGCACGGCCGCGGCCGCGTGCTCGCGCGCCGCGGCGAGGTCACCGAGGCTCAACAGGGCTTCCGCCACTTGTACGTTGACGAGTCCGGGCTGCACATATCCCGTCTCGTCCGGTTCGTGTCCGCGCCGGATGCGGTCGGC
This sequence comes from Streptomyces antnestii, assembly GCF_004005495.1. GTDB lineage: Bacteria > Actinomycetota > Actinomycetes > Streptomycetales > Streptomycetaceae > Streptomyces > Streptomyces antnestii. The sequence continues at coordinate 279,652 of NZ_RZYA01000005.1, read as the reverse complement.
GGCCGACTCGGCACGCCGGATGCAGGACAGGGCGCTGGTGCCGTCGCCGAGGTGTGCGTACGCCTTCGCCTGCATCGCGTACAGATCCGATGCGAGGGCGGGCGTGATGTGGCGTCCCGCGGCCCGCAGCGCCGCCTCCGCGAAGGCCACCGACTGCCGGTACTCACGCATGTGGAGCGCCTGGTTGACCAGCAGGGCTATGACGTACGCGCCGAGCCCCCGGTCCCCGCTCGCCTTGGCGAGGCGCAGGGCCTGGTGGAAGTAGCGCTGGGCGAGGCCGTGCGCGTCGGAGTCGTAGGCGCAGATCCCGGCGATGGCGACCAACCCGCCGGTGGCGCGGTGCAGTTGGCGTCCGGTCGCGTCGGTGTAGCTGCCGCGCAGCAGGGGCGCCGCCTCGGCGTTGAGGAAGCCGACGATGCGGGTGCGCGTCGCGATGCCGCCGGCCTTGCGGTACATCTGCTCGTAGTGCGTGCGGGCCGAGCGCATCATCTCCAGGTCGGTGTGGCTGACCCGGTGCCGCCCGCCGCGCGACACGTCGGTGTCCTCGGGCGGGTTCTCCCACTCCCATACGGGCATCACGGCCGGGGTCCCCGTGACGGCCGGCGCGCCGAGTATGTGGGGGCGCTGCTGTTCGTCGGAGCGCCACAGGGCGGTGGCGCGTTCGACGAATCCGGAGAGGGTCTGGCCGTGCGTGCCCGCCGGTTCGCCGGGCACGCCGAGGCCGATGTCGTCGAGGGTGACGGGCCGGTGCAGCCGGGACGCGAGCACTTCGCAGATCAGGTCGGGTACCTGGCCGCGCGGCCGCTGACCCTTCAACCACCGGGCCACGGCGGTGTGTTCGTAGCGCAGGGCGAGACCCCGGGCCCGGCCCGCCTGGTTCACGTGCGCGGCGAGGCCGGCGTGGGAGATCCCGGCCTCGTCGAGGATCGCGTCGAGCAGGGTGTTGGGCTGCATGGATGCTCTCCGGTGGCTCGGTGCCGACAGCGTAGTGGAGCGGGCTTCACACGGGGTGTGAACCGAGTGCCCGAATCCGGGTGTTGCGCACTCTTTTGTGGCGTGATGCAACTCGATTGACTGAACTGCCTCGTAAGAGGCCCGCCGGGCCGCCGGCTCCCCCTCATACAGTGCGGCGGCCCGCTTCGCGCCGTCCGTCCGGCCGCCTGCCCGACACTCCGTGGCCGACGGACGGCGCGCCCCGGGAGCCCCGGGGCCGCTCGTTCATTTGGCGCCGCTGTGGACCCTCGGCTCCCCGTGCTGCACGGGAACCCTCCTGCGGTCGTTGCGCAGGACGAGCAGCGCGGCGTCGTCGGCCGGTAACCCGCCGGTGTGGCGCAGGAGTCGGTCGTACACGGTACGGATGACGGCCTGCGGGACCACCGGCTGGACGCGGACGGCCTCGGCGAGCGCGGCCTGCAGCGGGAAGAACCGGCCGCGGGCGTCCCGCGCGTCCTCGAGCCCGTCGGTGTGCAGCAGGAGCCCCTCCCCGGGAAGCAGCCGCCCGCACGCGACGACGGGCAGTTCGGCCGGCAGCGGGAACGGGCCGAGCGGCGGCAGGGGATCGCCGCCCGCGACCGGTTCGGCGTACCCGCGCGCTGCCCCGGGCGCGGAACCCACGCGGCTGCGCAGCAGATACGGCCACGGGTGCCCGCAGTTGAGGGCGATCACCTCACCGTCCCCCCGGATCTCCAGGAGCAGTACGGTGACGAACTCCTCCGCGACCGGGCTGACCGGTTCGGCGCCGCCCGCCGCGGGGTGCTCGTCCCGGGCGCGCTCCCGCAGATGCCGGGCCATGGCCCGCTCCAGTCTCCGCAGCACACAGGCCAGTTCGGCCTCGTCGTGCGCGGCCTCGCGGAAGCTGCCGAGGACGGCGGCCACGGTCGCGAGGGCGGCCAGGCCGTGTCCGCGCACGTCCCCCATGACGATGCGCACACCGTGGTCGGTGGCGACGACCTCGTACAGGTCACCGCCGACGGTGGCGCCCCGGTCGGCCGAGAGCTGTCCCGCGGCGACCGCGAGTCCGTCGATGCGGGGCGGCAGCGGGCGCAGCAGTACGTTCTGCGCGGCCCCCGCGATCCGGCGCAGCTGGTGCAGTTCGCGCAGGAACCCGCGCCGCACATGGAGTATCAGGCCGGTCCCCACGGCGAAGAAGACGGCGCTGGACACGATGCGCGCGCCGAGCCCGGACTGCTGGGCCAGCGGACAGGCCAGCTTGAAGGTGATCGCCACGGCGCCCCACGCCGTGGGCAGCGCCAGATCGAGAGCGCGGCACAAGCGAGGGGTACGGGGGCGGGAGGGCGTCCTGTGACGGATACGGATCATTGCTGGCGGCCTCCCTAAGGCCCAGCTCAGCGCGGTAGGCCCGGCGGACCGGAACGATTCTGTCCACCACCTGCCCGAAGAGGGCCAGATCGCCCCCACTTGTCACCCAAACGAGTGAGGAACCCTACGGAAGCCTGCATTTATGCGCCCAGAAAGGGCCACGCACAGGCCCCTGACAAGGGGCGCGGGGCCGTGACACATGCGGCTCCGCCGCGTGGGCGCAACCCCAGCCACGCACGCCCCTGAAAAGGGGCGCGGGGAACTGCGCAACCCCGGCCACGAACAACCCGCGGCCAACGTCACACAGCTCCCCGCACAAACGATGGAACCGCCGAGCGGAACGTCACGCCCCGCGCAGCACCGCCCCCGTACGCTCAGCGGCCAGCGAAACCGCCGCGTCACGAGCCGCGGACGCCTCGTCGACGGTCAGCGTCCGGTCGCCCGCACGGAAGCGCAGCGCATACGCCAGGGACTTGCGCCCCTCACCCAGCTGCTCGCCCGTGAACACGTCGAACAGACGGAGCGACTCGAGGAGTTCACCCGCACCCTCGCGCAGCGCGCTCTCCACCTCCGCCGCCGGAACAGCCGCGTCGACGACGAGCGCGACATCCTGCGTGGCCACGGGGAACGTGGAGATCCGCGGCGCCTGGACCGCGCCCGTACCGGCCCGCTCCAGGACGTCGAGGTCGACCTCCATCGCGCAGCTGCGCTCGGGCAGGTGCAGGGCCTTGATGACGCGCGGGTGCAGCTCACCGGCGTGACCGGCGAGGATCTCCTCACCGTCCACCACGACGGACAGCGCGGCGCACCGGCCCGGGTGCCAGGGCGCGTGCTGGTCGCCGCGCACGGTCAGCTCGACACCGGCCTCGCGGGCGATGGTGCGGGCCGCCTCGACGGCGTCCGCCCAGTCGGCCGGACGGCCCTTGCCCCACCAGCCGGCCTGCTCACGGGCGCCCGTGAGGACGACCGCGGCACGGCGCGGCTGACGCGGCAGCGCGGCGTCGAGCTCGGCGATCTCCTCGTCCGTGGGACGACGGTCGACGGGCAGGCGCACCGCCTGGGGCTCGTCGCCGGTCGGCCGGAAGACCAGGCCGGTCTCGAAGAGCGCCAGGTCGTGCGAACCACGCCCGTCGTTGCGCCGCAGCGCCTCCAGAAGGCCCGGAAGCAGCGTCGTACGGAGCGCGGGCTCCTCGTCGGAGAGGGGGTTGACCAGCTTGACCGTGGTGCGGCGCGGGTCGTCCTTCTCGATGCCGAGCTTGGCGAGCGTCTCGTCGCTGATGAACGGGTAGTTCAGCGCCTCGACGTAGCCGGCGCCGGCCAGGGCGCGGCCGACACGGCGGTGCAGGCGCTGGCGCCCGGTCAGACCGCGGCCCGCCGGGGGCCTCGGCAGCGTCGAGGGCAGGTTCTCGTAGCCCTCGAGCCGGATGACCTCTTCGGCCAGGTCGTTCGGGTCGGCCAGGTCGGGACGCCACGACGGCACGGTGACCGTGAGGTTGTCCTGCCCGTACACGTCGCAGCCGACCTGCTGGAGGCGGCGCACCACGGTCTCGCGGCCGTAGGTGACGCCCGCGACCTTGTCGGGGTGGTCCGCCGGGAGCGTGATGGTGTGCGGCGCGGAGGGCGCGATGACCTCGGTGACGCCCTCCTCCGCGGTGCCGCCCGCGAGCAGCACGAGGAGGTCGACGACGCGCTGGGCCGCGGCGGACGCGGCCATCGGGTCGACGCCGCGCTCGAAGCGCTTGGACGCCTCGGAGGACAGCTTGTGGCGGCGCGCGGTGCGGGCGATCGACACGGGGTCGAAGTGCGCGGCCTCGATGACGACGTCGGAGGTGCCGGCCTCGGCGTCGTGGTCGGCGATCTCCGTGTTCGCGCCGCCCATGACACCGGCGAGGCCGATCGGGCCACGCTCGTCGGTGATCACCAGGTCCTCGGCGTCGAGGACACGCTTGGCGCCGTCGAGGGTCGTGAACTTCTCGCCCTGCTCGGCCCGGCGCACGCCGATCGTGCCCTGCACGAGGGAACGGTCGTAGGCATGCAGGGGCTGGCCGAGCTCCAGCATCACGTAGTTGGTGATGTCGACGGCGAGCGAGATCGGGCGCATGCCCGCCTTCTGCAGGCGGCGCTTGAGCCAGATCGGGGAGCGGGCCTCGGGGCTCAGGCCGGTGACGGTGCGCGCGGTGAAGCGGTCGCAGCCGGCCGGCTCGGAGATCTGCACGGGGTAGCCGTGCGCGTTCGGGCCGGGTACGTCGAGGAGCGCCGGGTCGCGCAGCGGGATGCCGTACGCGATGGCGGCCTCTCGGGCGACGCCGCGCAGCGACAGGCAGTCGCCGCGGTTCGCCGTGACGGCGATGTCGAGGACCTCGTCGACCAGCTCCAGGAGCTCGATCGCGTCGGTGCCGACCTCGTGTTCGGGCGGCAGCACGATGATGCCGCCCGACCCGTCGTCGCCCATGCCCAGCTCGTCGCCGGAGCAGATCATGCCGTGCGAGGTACGGCCGTACGTCTTGCGCGCGGCGATCGCGAAGTCGCCGGGCAGCACGGCGCCCGGCAGGACCACGACGACCTTGTCGCCGACGGCGAAGTTACGGGCGCCGCAGACGATCTCCTGCGGTTCGCCGGTGCCATTGGCCTGACCGACGTCGACGGTGCAGAAGCGGATGGGCTTCTTGAAGCCCTCCAGCTCCTCGATGGTCAGCACCTGACCGACGACGAGGGGGCCCTTGAGGCCGGCGCCGAGCTGCTCGACGGTCTCGACCTCAAGACCGCTGGAGACCAGCTTCTCCTGCAGGTCACGGCCGGTTTCGGTGGCGGGGAGATCGACGTACTCCCGCAGCCAGGAAAGCGGGATACGCATCAGATCTCCATCCCGAACGGCCGGGTGAACCGGACGTCACCCTCGACCATGTCTCGCATGTCTTCGACGTTGTGGCGGAACATCAGCATCCGCTCGATGCCGAACCCGAAGGCGAATCCGCTGTACTTCTCCGGGTCGATGCCCGCCGCGGTCAGCACCTTGGGGTTGACCATTCCGCAGCCGCCGAGCTCGATCCAGCCCTCGGAGGAGCAGGTGCGGCACGGCCGGTCCGGGTTGCCGACGGACTCGCCGCGGCACACGTAGCAGACCATGTCCATCTCGGCGGACGGCTCGGTGAACGGGAAGAAGTTGGGGCGCAGGCGGGTCGTCATGCCCTCGCCGAAGAGCGCCTGGACCATGTGGTCGAGGGTGCCCTTGAGGTCAGACATGGTCAGGCCCTCGTCGACGGCGAGCAGCTCGACCTGCATGAACACCGGGGTGTGCGTGGCGTCCAGCTCGTCGGAGCGGTACACGCGGCCCGGGCAGATCACGTAGACCGGCGGCTCGCGGTCGAGCATGGACCGGATCTGCACGGGAGACGTGTGGGTGCGCAGGACGACGTTCGACTCCGTCTCGCGGCCCTTGGGGCCCTGGACGAAGAACGTGTCCTGCATGCCCCGCGCCGGGTGGTCGGGGCCGATGTTCAGCGCGTCGAAGTTGAACCACTCCGCCTCGACCTCGGGGCCCTCGGCGACCTCGTAGCCCATGGCCACGAAGACGTCCTCGATGCGCTCCGAGAGCGTGGTCAGGGGGTGGCGGGCGCCGGCCGGGGTCCGGTCGTAGGGCAGCGTGACGTCCACCGCCTCCTCGACCAGGACGCGGGCGTCGCGCTCGGCCTCGAGCTCCGCCTGACGGGCGGCGAACGCCTTGCTGACGGCGCCGCGGGCCATGCCGACGCGCTTGCCGGCCTCGGCCTTGGCGTGCGGGGGCAGGGCGCCGATCTCGCGGTTGGCGAGCGACAGGGGGGAGGTGCCGCCGGTGTGGGCGACCTTGGCCTCCTGGAGCGCGTCGAGGGAGTCCGCGGCCGCGAAGGCGGCGAGCGCCTCGTCCCGCATGCGCTCGATCTCTTCCGGTTTCAAGGCCTCGACCTCAACAGGGTCGTACGACTTATTCGGTGCCGACATCTCTTCCCGTGCTTCCGGTTGGTTTGGCGGATGGTCCCCGTCCACGACTCGGAGACGATTCGTCTCAGGATTGGGACGCAAAGTGCCAAAGACCGAGTCTAACGGGGGTGGGGTGTACCGATGCGCCCGTGGGGTCCGCTCAGGCGGTCAGATACGCCGGGGCCCCCACGGGCAACGTAAATCGGAACTGGGCGCCGCCGCGGGGCGCGCGACCGACCGTGATGGTCCCGCCGTGGGCCTCGACGATGCCTTTGACGATGTACAGGCCGAGTCCGGTGCCGCCGCGCTTGCTGCCCCGCCAGAAGCGGGTGAAGACGCGGTTCATGGACTCCTCCGGGATGCCGGGGCCCTCGTCGCTCACGGTGACCGACGTGCCGGCGTCCTCCCGCTCGCGGGGTGATGCCGAGGGCATGACGTCGATGGTGACCGTTCCCTCGCCGTGGCGCACTGCGTTTTCCAGGAGGTTGCTCAGGACCTGGTCGATCTTGTCCGGGTCCGCCCAGAGGTCGGGCAGCGGGTGTTCCACCCGGATGAGGAAACGGTCGGCGGCCTGTCCGGAGGCGACGTGGGCCTGGATGTGGCGGCCCACGGCGGCGCCGATGTCGACGGGCTGGCGGCGCACTTCGAGGCGGCCCGAGTCGATGCGGGAGATGTCGAGGAGCTCGGCGATGAGCCGCGTGACCCGGTTCGCGTCGGCGTCGACGGTCTCCAGCATCAGCTTCTTCTGGTCGTCGGTGAACCGCTCCCACTTGGCGAGCAGCGTCGCGGTGAAGCCCTTCACGGAGGTCAGGGGCGAGCGCAGTTCATGGGCGACGGTCGCGATCAGCTCGGCGTGGCTGCGCTCGGTGCGGCGGCGGGCCTCCGTGTCGCGCAGGGAGACGATGACGCGGCGGACGGGCCCGGTGGGCGCGCTGCGCACGTAGCGCGCGGAGACGAGGACTTCGCGGGCGCCGGGCAGCAGCAGATTGCGCTCGGGCTGTCCCCGGCGGGTGGCGAGGCCGCCGTACGGGTCGGTCAGCTGCCACCAGCGGCGGCCTTCGAGGTCCTCTAAGGGGAGGACGCGCTCCAGCGGGCGGCCGAGGGCTTCGGCGGCGGGGACGGCGGTGATCCGGACGGCCGCCGCGTTGAAGCAGATGACGTGTCCGCTCTCGTCGGCGACGACGAGTCCGTCGGGCAGGTCGTCCGGGTGGACACCGAGGTCGGCGAGGGCGTCAGGGTCGCCGGGGCCGCACCGGGCCGCGGGGCGGCGCAGGGTGCCTGGTGCCCCCGGTGCTCTGCTCGTGCCGACGCTCATATCCCCGTATCCCACCTCTCGGAGGGACGCTGTGGCCTCCGAGCTCGCCACACTACTAGCTGGGGGTGACGGAGCGGCACCCTCCGGGGGCACGCTGTGCACGCGCGGAGGCGTACAGGCAGACGGCGGCGGCCGTGGCGAGGTTCAGGCTCTCGGCCTTGCCGTGGATCGGGACGCGCACGACGGCGTCGGCGAGTGCGCGGGTCTCCTCCGGGAGTCCCCAGGCCTCGTTGCCGAAGATCCAGGCGGTGGGGGTGCCCATGGTGCCGCGGTCGAGCTCGGTGTCGAGGTCGTCCTCCCCCGCACCGTCGGCGGCGAGGATCCGCACGCCCGCCTCCTTGAGCCCCTGCACGGCCCGCTCCACGGGTACGCCGACGGCGACCGGCAGATGGAACAGCGAGCCCACGGACGCCCGCACCGACTTGGGGTTGTAGAGGTCGACGGAGGCGTCGGTCAGGACGACGGCGTCGGCTCCGGCGGCGTCGGCGCAGCGCAGGACGGTGCCGGCGTTCCCGGGGTCACGCACGTGCGCGAGGACGGCGACGAGCTTCGGGCGCGCGGCGAGGATCGTGTCGAAGGGGGTGTCCAGGAAGCGGCAGACCCCGACGAGGCCCTGCGGGGTGACGGTCGTCGAGATGTCGGCGATGACGTCCTCGTCGGCGAGGTGCACCCGGGCCCCGGCGCCCTGCGCCTCCGCGACGATGTCCGCGTAACGCTCGGCGGCGTCGGGGGTGGCGAACAGCTCGACGAGGGTGTCGGAGTGCACGACGGCCTCCCGCACGGCCTGCGGCCCCTCGGCCAGGAAGAGCCGCTCCTTCCCCCGGAAGTTCCGCCGAGCGAGCCGCCGAGCGGCACTGACACGGGAGGACTTGGGAGAGATCAACTCGGGGCCGACGGCCATTAACTCACCTTCGAGGGGGGCGGGAACGGGTTGGGGGCGGTACACATGCGCCCTGTCAGGGGCGCGGGGAACTGCGCGATCAACCCCCACAACCGGCAGACAACAACGGACGCAATCGGACCCGCAAGCCAAAGGCCTGCGGGTCCGGTAAGCATCCAGCTAAAAGCGGAGCGTCACGCAGCCTTGGGCGCGTTCACGTCCGCCGGAAGCGCCTTCTGCGCAACCTCGACCAGCGCCGCGAAGGCGTTCGAGTCGTTGACGGCCAGCTCGGCGAGGATCTTGCGGTCCACCTCGATGTTGGCGGCCTTGAGACCCTGGATGAGGCGGTTGTACGTCATGCCGTTCTGGCGGGCAGCGGCGTTGATGCGCTGGATCCACAGCTGACGGAAGTCGCCCTTGCGCTTCTTGCGGTCGTTGTAGTTGTAGACCAGGGAGTGGGTGACCTGCTCCTTGGCCTTGCGGTACAGGCGCGAACGCTGACCGCGGTAACCGCTGGCGGCCTCGAGGATCGCCCGACGCTTCTTGTGCGCGTTGACTGCGCGCTTGACGCGTGCCACTAGTTGACTCCTTGTAGCGGGGCCGTGGTTGGACTCACACGGCCCGAATTCGATTGGGTCCCGGTGCGAGCTCTGGCGCGCTGTGCGCGCCGGAACTCACTTGCCGAGAAGCTTCTTGATCTTCTTGGCGTCGCCCGGGGCCAGCTCGACCGTGCCGGTGAGGCGGCGCGTCACGCGGGACGACTTGTGCTCGAGCAGGTGGCGCTTGCCGGCGCGCTCACGGAGCACCTTGCCGGAGCCGGTGATCTTGAAGCGCTTGCTGGCACCGCTGTGCGTCTTGTTCTTCGGCATAGCGCCGTTCTCTCCTCGTCAGTGGCGCTTCCCTGCCGGTCCGGGGTGCGGACCGGCATACGGAAACGTCCAGATGTATCGGTTGGCATCCGGTCCGTACGGGCTGTACGTGACCGGATCAGGCCTCGGCGGAAGCCTCGGCCGGGGCCTCTGCAGCAGGGGCCTCGTCGGTCGCCTCGGCCGGGGCCTCGGACTGAGCCTCGGACTCAGCGGCGTCATCGGTGGCACGCTGGGTGCGACCGTGCGTCGGCTGGGCCTTCTGCTCGGCCTTGCGGGCCTCCTGGGCCTCGCGGGCCTCGGCCATGGCCTCGGTCTTCTTCTTGTGCGGACCGAGAACCATGATCATGTTTCGGCCGTCCTGCTTCGGGTTCGACTCGATGAACCCGAGGTCCTCGACGTCCGAAGCGAGACGCTGCAGCAGTCGGTAGCCGAGCTCCGGCCTGGACTGCTCGCGACCACGGAACATGATCGTGATCTTGACCTTGTCGCCCTGCTTGAGGAACCGGACGACGTGACCCTTCTTGGTGTCATAGTCGTGCGGGTCGATCTTCGGCCGGAGCTTCATCTCCTTGATGACCGTGTGCGCCTGGTTCTTGCGCGCCTCACGGGCCTTCATGGCCGACTCGTACTTGAACTTGCCGTAGTCCATGAGCTTGCAGACGGGCGGACGGGCTGTCGCCGCCACCTCGACGAGGTCGAGGTCGTACTCCTGAGCAAGCTCAAGGGCCTTGGCAAGCGGAACAATCCCGACCTGCTCGCCGCTGGGACCGACAAGTCGCACTTCGGGAACGCGAATCCGGTCGTTGATGCGGGGCTCGGCGCTGATGGATCCTCCTCGGTAGCACCACACGACGGTCTGGCGGACCGCCGCGTAACGTCTGTTTTCGTAAGTACCAACCGCGCCGGCACATAAAAAATGCCCCGGACGGTACACAGGCGGGGCTCCAAGGAATACCGGAGCACCGCCGCGGTGACCGCGGGGCGCACATCGGACGGTTCCATCGTCCGTACGGAACGATGGGGACCGTCTGACCGGTGACCCGCCGCCCCTAGGGGCGGCCAGGTGGGAGATCGGAGCCTCCACTTGTGGGCCGGTCACTCAAGCCACTGGCATGCGTGTCCGGCCGGTCGTTACACAAGGTTAGCAGCTCCCGGGGGGTGGGCCCAACCGGGTGCGCGGGCGGCTTATCGTGTGACGCATGAATGACGCCACCCCCGCCGCCGAAAACACTGACTACGACGCCCTGACCCGGGACATCGCCGAGGTTCCCGCCGTCGAGGTGATCGTGACGGTCGCGGTCAACCTGATGAGCGCCGCCGCGGTGAAGCTCGGCCTCACCGAGGAGGGCGACGCCCACAAGGACCTGGACGAGGCCCGCAAGCTGGTTCACGCTCTCGCCGGGCTGCTTGACGCCAGCGCGACGGAGATCAGCTCGTTCCACGCGGCGCCGCTGCGGGATGGACTGAAGTCCTTGCAGCTTGCCTTCCGCGAGGCGTCCTTCGTACCGGACGAGCCGGGGCAGGGGCCTGGAGAGAAGTACACGGGCGCCATTTACGGCTAGGTCGTCGTCGTGACGATCGGCCGGTTGTGGCTGGTCGCGCCCACGCGGCGGAGCCGCATATGTCACGGCCCCGCGCCCCTTACGGGGCGCACATTTCAGGGAGCGCACTTTCAGGGGCGCACGTACAAGGGCTCGCCCGGTGGGGTGGTCTCGGTCGGCAGGAGTGCCAGGTCGAGGCCCCGTACCAGGCGGGCCCTCAGTGTTTCGTCGGCGGCGATGCGCTCGGCCACGGCGCGGGCGGTCTCTGCGGTGTCGGCCGCCGGGTCGATGACGAGCGCCAGGATGCCGTCAGCGCTGCCCGGGCCCAGGTGGGCGCGCAGCACGCCGGGCTCGGCGGCTACGGCGGCACGGACCGCCTCCGTGACGGCCGGGTCGGCGAGGGGTTCGGCGCTGGTGCGGCCCTCGGAGGCGGCGCGCAGGGCGGCACCGGTGAGCTCGTAGGCGACGGGGCCCGCGAGGTCGATGACGAGAGTGTCGGCCTTCTCGTGCGCGGCGGCCTGGAGCGCCTGGTACAGGGGGACGGCGACGGGGCGGGCCGCCGGGTCCCAGCGGGCCAGGGACTCCGTGGACGTGAACGCGGGCAGGGCCTTGCGGTCGCCGGCGGTGAGCGTGGGCACGGCCATGTCGCTCGTCTTCTCGCGGCGCAGCCCGTTCTCGTCCTCCTCCACCTCGCCGAGCACGGCGACCATGGGGACGAGGAGCCGTGCGTCCTTGAGGGCCGCGAGGACCGGGCCGTGCGCCGTGCGGTCCCCGGCCCACGCGGCGAGGGCCGCGCTCAGGCGCGGGTCCGCGGAGCCGTCGTCGTCGGAGAAGCCGGGGTCGGGAATGTTCTTGTTCGCCACGTTCACCGACCCTACCGACCCTGCGGCCCGATGTTCTCAGCGGAGGGTGCGGCGGCCGCGCCACAGGTACACGGCGGCCGTGAGGAGCACCACGCCGAGTCCGCCGGTGACGGGGCCCGCCCAGCCGGTGCCCGCGTCGTCGTCGGCCGCGTCGGGACCGGGGCCGAAGTAACGCTTCGCGTACGAGGCGGCGTGCAGGCCCTCGGGCTTGACGGAGCCGCCCTCGCGGATCGCGGCGGCCGGGTCGACGAAGCCGAAGCCGAGGGAGTCGTCGTGGCCGCCGGAGGGGGCGTCGCGGGCGGTGTCCTCGAGGAGCCGCTTGATCTGCGCGGGCGTGAGGCCGGGGTGGGCCGCGCGGACGAGGGCGACGGCGCCGGACACGAACGCGGAGGCGGCGCTGGTGCCCCAGCCCGAGTAGTACGTGCGGTCGGGGTCGGCGATCGCGATGGCGTTGCCGGGGGCGCTGACGGTGGCGTACCAGCGGCGGGTGGAGAAGGGGGCGCGGTGGAGGAAGCGGTCGACGGCGGTGGCGGTGATCACGCCGGGGTACGCGGCCGGGTAGGAGACGTGGTCGCCCTTCTTGCCGCCGTTGCCCGCGGAGGCGACGACGACGGAGCCCTTCTTGAGGGCGTACTGGATCGCGGAGTCCTCGGAGGGTTCCGGGTGGGCGGTCGCGGAGTCGTCGCCGAGGGAGAGGTTGATGACGTCGGCGCCGTGGTCGGCGGCCCAGCGGATGCCCTCGGCGAGTGCGTTGCCCCGGGTGGTGCGGGCACGTTTGCGGGCCGGGTCACCGTCCTCGAGGATCACGCGGACGGGCAGGATCTTCGCCTCGGGGGCGATGCCGATCACGCCGTCGCCGCCGCCCGGGCCATGGCCGTGCCCGGCGATGATCCCGGCCATGGCGGTGCCGTGCCGGGCCCAGGAGCGGTCGCCCCGCTCGGCTCCGATGCCGACGAAGTCCTTGGCGGGCAGGACGTTGCCCTTGAGGTCGGGGTGGGTGCCGTCCACGCCGGTGTCGAGGACGGCGACGGTGATGCCCTTGCCCTTGGTCGTCCGCCAGGCCTGCTCGGTGTGCATGGCCTCCAGGCCCCACTCCTGGGCGCGGATGGAGTCGGCGTGGGCGGTGGTGGACGGGAGCAGCGCGAGGGTGGCGGCGGCCGTGAGGGCGGTGACGGTGTTCCGCCGGGTGGCGGCCGTGCGGGTCATGACGGTTCCTCGGTGGCCCTGGCGACGGTGGCGCGCAGGCGGCGTTCGACGCGGTCCGCGACGCCTTGCGCCTCGAAGCCGAGGCCGGCCTGTGCGGCGGCGGTGACGCCGGTGGACTCCATGGCCTTGGCGGCGGGCTGCGGGTCGGTGACGGTGCGGCCGTCGGCGAAGCCGGAGACCGCGTAGACGACGACCGGGGCGTCGGTGAGGACGGAGACGGACCAGGAGGCCCGCTGGGCGTCGCCGAAACCGGCGGCGAGGGTACCCTCGGCCCCGTACGCGCGGGGCATGAGGTCGGTCCTGCGGTCGAGGCCGTCCTCGGCGAACCGGCTGTGCAGCGCCAGCATGGCGTCGGCGTCCGCCTTGGTGAACAGCAGGCCGACGGTGGTGAGGTGGCTGCGGGTGGCGTCGGTGTAGGTGGCGCGCAGGAGCCGCAGGCAGCCGGCCGGCCTGAGCGCCTTCCGCAGGAGCGGGTCGAAGGCGTTCTCGCAGGTGCTGTCCGGGGCGACGGCGATACGGGTCCAGGTGCGGTCGGCGCCGCCGGGGCCCGCGCCGTCGCCCTTGATGACGGGCGGGAAGAGCCGGTCGACGGGGATGCTGTGCCAGAGGGTTCCGGCGGTGGCGTACGTGCTCGGCGAGCCGATGCTGCCGCCGCTGTCCCCGGTCAGCCAACTCCCGGTCGCCGCACCGCCGATGAGGCCGAGGCCGAGCACGGCGCATGCGGCGGCGGCCGCGACGCGGGGCCGTGTCCGGGTACCGACGGGACGCAGCCGGGTGGTGCTGTCGTCGTACGAGGCGGGCCGCGCGAAGACGACGAAGGGCCTGCCGGCGCCGGGCCCCGGGGTGAGATCGACGGCGCCGACGGGACGACGGGGTCCGGCGGGGGGCAGGGCCGGGCTGTCCGCGCCGGGGGTGCGGGCGGACGGGAGGCGGGGGCCGGGGTCAGGGGTGGACGCCGGTGAGGAGATGGCCGGGTGGCCGGGAGCGGCAGGCGGGGTGGAGCGGTTCGGGTCGGCGGTGGCGGGTGTCGCCGCCGGGCGTCCCGGGGTGGCTTCGCCGGTACCGTCGTCCGCCGTGTCCCTGATGGGCCGCAGCCGGGTCGTGGTCTCCGTGGGGCGCTCGGGCGGCAGGGGGCCGGGGAGCGAGGCCGGCGGCTGGGCGCCGGGCGTCGTGGCCGTGGGCGGCGGGGCGTCCGGGAAGCGGGCCGAGGCCGGGGGCGGCGGGGGCGTCCGGCCGGGGGCCGGGGTGTGCGCGGGGCGCGGAGGTATCGGCCCGTTCGACGAGGACGGCGTGGGCGACGCGGAAGGCATGGGCTGCGTGGACGGCGCGGAAGGCATGGGCTGCACGGACGGCCCGCTCGGCGCGGACGGCACAGATGGCGTGGGCTGCGCGGACGGCCCGTTCAACGCAGACGGCGCAGACGGCGTAGGCGACGCGGGCGACCCGGACGGCACGGGCTGCATGGCGGGCAAGTCCGCCCGGTGCGTGGGGGGCTGGGAGGGGCGCGGTGGGATCGGCGCGCGGCGCGCTTGCGTGGTCATGCCTCCCCGTTCCCCGTCCCCTGCTCGTCCTGCGTCCGCGTCACTCTACGGGCTGACGCGGCCCCGCAGGGAACCCGTGCCGCAGGTCAGGACGATCTGCCCGGATCCTCCCCCTACCCCGCGGTAATCGTGTCTGGCAGGCTTCGGCCATGACACCCCGTGCAGCCGACAGGGCCCGCTACGACCGGGCCACCGCTCACCTCGACGCCCCGGTCGCGATCGTCGATCTGGACGCCTTCGACGCCAATGCGGACGACCTGGTGAGGCGGGCGGCCGGAAAACCGATCCGGGTCGCGAGCAAGTCGGTGCGCTGCCGGGCGCTGCTCGAACGGGTCCTGGCCCGCGAGGGCTTCGCCGGGATCATGTCGTTCACGCTCGCCGAGTCGCTGTGGCTGGCCCGCTCCGGGTTCGAGGACGTGCTGCTGGCCTATCCGTCGGCGGACCGCGCCGGTTTCGCGGAGCTCGCGCACGACCCGAAGCTCGCCGCCGCCGTCACGGTGATGGTGGACGACCCGGCGCAGCTGCGGCTTGTCGACGACGCGCGGGACGGCGGGGGCGAGGAGATCCGGGTCTGTCTGGAGCTGGACACGTCGTGGCAGGTGCTCGGTGGCCGCGTGCGCGTCGGCGCCCGCCGCTCCCCGCTCCGCTCGCCCGCCCAAGTCGCCGACATGGCACGCGCGGTGGCCCGGCGGCCCGGGTTCCGGCTCGTGGGTGTGATGGCGTACGAGGGGCATGTCGCGGGGGTCGGTGACGCGATCGCAGGGCGGCCCGTGCGGTCGCGGGCGATCCGTCTGATGCAGGCCGCGGCCCGTAAGGAGCTGGCCGTGCGGCGGGCCGAAGTGGTGCGCGCGGTACGGACGGTGGCGCCGGACCTGGAGTTCGTGAACGGCGGCGGCACGGGCAGTGTGCAGCACACCGCGGCCGAGCGTGCGGTGACCGAGATCGCGGCTGGCTCGGGGCTCTATGTGCCGCGCCTGTTCGACAACTACACGTCGTTCACGGGCCGGCCCGCCGCCCTGTTCGCGCAGCCCGTGGTGCGCCGCCCCGGCGTCGGGGTCGTGACCGTGCTGGGCGGCGGGTATCCGGCGTCGGGCGCGGCGGGGGCGGACCGGCTGCCGGTGCCGTATCTGCCGGAGGGGCTGCGTTACGACCCGCAGGAGGGGCCGGGCGAGGTGCAGACGCCGCTGCTCGGGGCGCCCGCCGACGACCTGCTGATCGGCGACAAGGTGTGGTTCCGGCACGCGAAGGCCGGGGAGCTGTGCGAGCGGTTCGACGTGCTGCGCCTGGTGGAGGGGGACACGGTGACGGCGACCGTGCCGACGTACCGGGGCGAGGGCTACACGTTCCTCTGAGAACCCTGAAAGACGCTAAGGCGTGACGGTGGGGCCGATGCTGCTGCCCACGCCGCCGTCCGACCCGCTGTCGCCGACCGCCTCGATGCCCTTGACGATGCGGTCGATGTCGGAGAGCGGCGGCGCGTCCGGGCCCGCGTCGACGGTGATGCGGACGGCGACCAGGGACTCGGAGCCGACGCTGGAGGGGAAGACGACGGACTCGACGTAGCCGCCGGGTCCCTTCGCGGTCCTGACCTTCCAGCGGACGAGGTAGCCGGCGCGCCCGGCGACGGCGGTCTGGCGGGCGGCGACCTGCTGGTGCGACTCGATGCCGCCGAAGGGCTGCTGGTTGATGCCGTTCTTGTCGTAGGAGGCGTCGGCGGCGTCCTTGATGTCCTTCTTGGCGACGGCTTCGGGCGAGGTCTCGTCGGTTCCGGTGACGGTGCGGGAGACGACGGTGCCGTGCCGGCACAGGCCCGAGTCGCCGGGGCAGTCGTAGGTGCGCGGGGTGGTGATCAGCATGTCGTCGTCGACGACGTTCTCGGCCTTCTGCCAGCCGTCGAGGACGGGGAGCGTGATGCCGTTGAGCTGGTCGACGACGGTGGACGCGTCCTCCGTGGGCGTGGGGCTCGGCTCCGCGGTCGAAGGGGCCGCGGTCGAAGGGGCCGCGGTGGTGGGAGCCGCGGTGGTGGGGCCGGTGCGCGCCTCGGGCTTGTCGTCGCCCTTGCCGAGTACGACGACGCCGGTGGCGATCGAGGCGACGAGCACGATTCCGGCGGCCGCCATGGCGATGACCCTGGCGCGGCTCCCGCCACCACCGCCGCCGGGCCCGCCCGGGGGCTGCGCGGGCGGCCCGAAACCCTGCTGAGCGGGTGCCGCGGCACTCTGCGGCTGCCGCCGGTGTTCGGTCCACGCGGCCCCGTCCCACCAGCGTTCGGCGGGCGGGGCCGTGGGGTCCGGGTACCAGCCGGGCGGGGGCGTCATGCTCATCCCGGCACTCTAGGTGGCGCGAGGAAGGTCAGTACACCGAGTCCCGCTGGTCGGGCACGACGGAGCCGTCGTCGCGCGTGAGGGGTCCGAAGCCGCCCTCGGGCTTGTTGTACGCGGCCGTGGAGCAGGGGTAGAGGCCCTGCTTCTGCGGCAGCGGATCGATGAACATGGGGTTGGCGACCCAGCGGCCGTCGGCGTTGTCGTAGGCGCGGCACATCAGCTCGTTCTTGTTGCGGTTGAGCACGAGGTGCGCGCCGGTGGCGTCGCCGACGAAGGTGACGTCGGTGTCGGCGTCCCCGCCGCCGAGCGCGATGCGCTTGCCCCAACTCTGCTTCTCCCAGGCCGCCTTGCCCTTGACGTGGAAGATGTCCTGGTTGACCCAGCAGCGTTTGCCGTCGATGTACGGGATGGCTTCGCCCTGGGTGCGGCCGGTGCCGCCGCAGCCCTCGTTGTACGTGGTGATGCGGCCGCGGGAGTCCAGGACCGACCTGATGGCGATGGTGTGCTCACGGTCGATCCCCACTCCCTTCGACCACACCTCGGTGACGGGCTCGGACCCCGCCGACACGATGTAGACGTCGAACCCGGCCTTCTGGAGCGTGCGGATGAGGTCGCGCTGCTGCTCGTAGTAGCGGACGTAGCCGGGGATGGTGTGGGTGCCGAGGGTCTGGGTGGAGCCGACGGGGGCGGCGAGGGCCTCCTCGCGGGCGGCGGCCGCGTACGACTCCAGTTCGGGCACGGTGTGTCCGGCGAAGAGCTGGGGCACCCAGGCGTACTGGGGGACGGTGCGGCGGTGGTTCCACTCGCCGGCGAAGGCGGCGGCGCCGCTCATGGTCCTGCCGGATTCACGGATGTTGAAGATCTCGTCGGTGCAGTCGGTGTCCGTGGACGTCGGCAGGGGGGCGCCGACGGGGACGGCCGTGCCGCAGGCGGCGGTGAGGGCCTTGCCGGCGTCGTCGGTCAGCCACTTGCTGGTCTGCCGCCAGCTCGCGGGCCGGAGGATCTTGTCGTGTCTGAGCGACCAGGCGACGGTCGCGTCGGTGACGTCGTTCTTGGAGACGGTGTTGTCCCAGTCGAACGCGGCGACGGGGCGCGGGCCGTGGTGCCCGCCGTGTCCCGAGCAAGTGCCGCGCTCGTCGATCACGCGCTGGAGCCGGTCGCGGTTGTCGCCGTGCCAGGTCGGCTTCTTCGACAGCTGGGGGCAGCGGTCGTGCGCGGACGGGGCGCCGGCGGGCGCCGCGGCGGCCGGCACACAGGCCAGGGCCGCGGCGGCGCCCGTGGCGAGGAGGGCGGCGAGCGTTCTGCTTGTTCGGCGGGTACGCAAGTGAACCTCCGCTGGCTGGCGGGTGCGGGTGGGCCGGGCCGGTCGGCGACCGACCCGGCTGGCATGCACCGTACATCCACCGTTCAGGGGGAGTTCAGGATCCGTACACCGTGTCGGCCTGATCCGGTACGACGGTCCCGTCGGCGCGGCGCACCGGCGCGGGGGTGCCGTCGGAGGCCGTGTAGCCGGTGCTCGCGCACGGGTACGGGGTGGCCTTGTGGCCCTTCGGCTGGAGGAACATCGGGTTGACCAGCCAGCGGCCGTCGGCGTTGTCGTAGGCGCGGCACATCAGTTCGTTCTTGTTGCGGTTCAGGACGAGCCGCAGGCCGGTGGCGTCGCGCAGGAACGAGATGTCGGTGTCGGAGTCCCCGGCGGCGAACACCTGCCGCCGGTCGGCGGGTTGGACCCGCTCGGCGGCCGGGCCGTGCACGCCGAGGATCTCCTGGTTGATCCAGCAGCGCTTGCCGTCGATGTACGTGATCATCGAGTCGTCGCCGTCGCGGACGCTTCCGCAGCCCTTGAGGTGCGGGGTGAGGCGGCCGTTCGCGGTGACGTTGCGGATGCCGACGGTGTGCTGGGCGTCGACGCCCACGCCCTTCGACCAGACCTCGGCGATCGGCTCGGGGGACGCGGAGACGATCCAGACGTCGAAGCCCGCCTTCTTGAGGGTGCCGATCAGGTCGCGCTGCTGGTCGTAGTAGCGCACCCAGCCGGTGGCCTTGCCGCTGCCGACCTGCTGCTCGGTGCCGACGGGTGCGGCGAGGTTCTGCTCGCGGGCCGCGGCGGCGAACTCCTTGACCTGGGCGGTGCTCCAGCCCTGCATGAGCTGGGCGAGCCAGGCGTACTGGGGCTCGATGCGGCGGTGGTCGAAGCCCGCGAAGGCGCTCGCGCCGCCGGTCGTGGTGCCCTCGCCGTAGACCGAGGCGATCTCGTCGGCGCAGGCGGTGTCGGTGGCGGTCGGCAGGGTGGCGCCGGTCGAGGGGCAGGCCGCCGCGAGCGCTTTTGCGGCGGGGTCGGTGAGGTAGCGGCTGGTGGTGTGCCAGTCGCCGCGCTCGGGGGTGCGGATCCGGCTGTTGCGCAGGAGCCAGAACATGGTCGCGTCGCCGACGTCGTTCTTGACGACCGTGTTGTCCCAGTCGAAGACGGCGACGGGCTTGGCGCCCTTGGGGTGGGGGTCGCCGCAGCGGCCGTAGGTGTCGATGAGCTGCTGGAGTCTTGTCTTGTTGTCGCCGTACCAGCCCGCCGAGACGGTGAGCCGGGGGCATCGGGCGCCGGGCGTGGACCCGGCCGTGGTGGTGGCCTGGGCGGTGACGGCTCCGGCGGCGACTCCGGCAGCCGTGAGGGCGAGCGCGGCGGCGGCCGCGGACCAGCGGTACTTGATCTTCATGAACACCATCCCTGTCTACGCAGGACAGCCGGGCGTCGTGCGACGCCCGGCTGTCGGGTGGGTTGCTGGGGGGTGAACTACCCGGGGGTGAACCACCCGGGCCGGACTGCCCGTTCTGGACTACATGGGCGTGACGTACGCGCCCGAGATGCCGCCGTCGACCAGGAAGTCGGTGGCGTTCACGAACGAGGAGTCGTCGCTCGCGAGGAAGGCCACGGCGGCGGCGATCTCCTCTGCCTGCGCGAAGCGGCCGACCGGGATGTGCACCAGGCGGCGCGCGGCGCGCTCCGGGTCCTTGGCGAACAGCTCCTGGAGGAGCGGGGTGTTGACCGGGCCCGGGCACAGGGCGTTGACCCTGATCCCCTCGCGGGCGAACTGCACGCCGAGCTCGCGGGACATGGCGAGGACGCCGCCCTTGGAGGCGGTGTACGAGATCTGGGAGGTGGCCGCGCCCATCCGGGCCACGAACGAGGCGGTGTTGATGATGGAGCCCTTGCCCTGCCGGCGCATGTAGGGGATGGCGGCCTTGCAGCACAGGTAGACGGAGGTGAGGTTGACCTCCTGGACGCGCTTCCAGGCCTCCAGGCCCGTCTCCAGGATGGAGTCGTCGTCGGGGGGCGAGATCCCGGCGTTGTTGAAGGCGATGTCGACCGAGCCGTAGGTGTCGAACGCGGTCTTGAAGAGGGCCTCGACCTGTTCGGCGTCGGTGACGTCGACCTGGACGAAGGTGCCGCCGACCTCCTCGGCGGCCTTCTTGCCGGCGGTCTCGTCGATGTCGGCGCACACGACGTTCGCGCCCTCGGAGGCGAGGCGGCGGGCGGTGGCGAGTCCGATGCCGCTGCCGGCCCCGGTGATGACGGCGGTACGGCCGGTGAGGCGGCGGCAGATGTTCTCAGTCACTGTGCGGGACCCTCCGTGCTGATGAAGACGTTCTTGGTTTCGGTGAAGGCGGTGAGGGCGTCCGGGCCCAGTTCGCGGCCGACGCCGGACTGCTTGTAGCCCCCGAACGGCGTGGAGTAGCGGACGCTGGAGTGGGAGTTGACCGACAGGTTCCCGGCGCGCACCGCCCCGGCGACGCGCAGGGCGCGGCCCACATCACGGGTCCACAGGGATCCGGAGAGGCCGTACTCGGTGGCGTTGGCGAGGCGGACGGCGTCGGCCTCGTCGTCGAAGGGCAGCACGACGGCGACCGGTCCGAAGACCTCCTCCGCGGCGGCGGGCGCGTCGGGGGCCGTGGCGGTGAGCACGGTCGGCGGGAACCAGAATCCGGCGCCCTCGGGGGCGCTGCCCCTGATGGCCTCCGCTCCCCCGTCGACGTACGAACGGACCCGTTCCAGCTGGGACTTGGAGATGAGGGGGCCCATCTGGGTCTTCTCGTCGGAGGGGTCGCCGACGACGACGGACTCGATCGCGGGGGCGAGCAGGGCGAGGAACCGGTCGTACACGGACCGCTGGACGAGGATGCGGGTGCGGGCGCAGCAGTCCTGGCCCGCGTTGTCCAGGAACGACATGGGGGTGGCCGCGGCGGCCGCCTCGATGTCGGCGTCGGCGAAGACGATGTTCGGGCTCTTGCCGCCGAGTTCGAGGGTCACCCGCTTCACCTGGTCGGCGCACTTCGCCATGATCTGCTTGCCGACGCGGGTGGAGCCGGTGAACACGATCTTGGCGATGCCGGGGTGCTCGACGAGGGCGGCTCCTGTCACGTCCCCGGCGCCAGGAAGGACCTGGAAGAGGTACTCGGGAAGGCCTGCCTCCAGGGCGAGTTCGGCCAGGCGGAGCGCGGTGAGCGGGGTCGTCTCGGCGGGCTTGAGGATGACGGCGTTCCCGGCGGCGAGCGCGGGGGCCGTGCCCCAGGCCGCGATGGGCATGGGGAAGTTCCACGGCGCGATGACGCCGACGACGCCGAGGGGTTCGAGGATCGTGATGTCGAGGCCGCCGGCGACCGGGATCTGGCGGCCGGTCAGGCGTTCCACTCCCCCAGCCGTGTAGTCGAGCAGGTCGCGGACGTTGCCGGCCTCCCAGCGGGCGTTGCCGAGGGTGTGGCCCGCCTCGCGGACCTCCAGGCGGGCGAGTTCCTCGTTGTGCTCGTCGACGACGGCGGCGAAGCGGCGCAGGAGCCGGGCCCGGTCGGCCGGGGCGGCGGCGGCCCAGGTGCGCTGCGCCCGGTGGGCCCGTAGGACGGCGGCGTCGACCTGGTCGCGGGAGGTCCCGTGGATGGTGGCGATGACTTCTTCGGTCGCCGGGTTGAGGATGTCGTGCACGCTAAGCCTTTCGCCTTGAAGCCATTCGCCTTGAAGCCGTTCGCCCTGAAGTCATTCGCCCTGAAGTCATTCGTCCTAGAGCCTTTCGAAGGACCGGCGGAGTTCCCAGTCGGTGACGGCGGCGTCGAACGCGTCCAGTTCGACCCGCGCCATGTTGCGGTAGTGCGCGACGACCTCGTCACCGAACGCGGCCTTGGCGATGGGGCTGGTCTCCCACAGTTCGGCGGCTTCGCGCAGGGTGGTGGGGACGTGCGCGTACTCGCCCGTGTACGCGTTCCCGGTGCATTCCTCGGGCAGTTCGAGCTTCTGCTCGATGCCGTACAGGCCGGCGGCCACGAGTCCGGCGACCGCGAGGTGCGGGTTGACGTCGCCGCCGGGCAGCCGGTTCTCGAAGCGCAGGGAGGGGCCGTGGCCGACGACGCGCAGGGCGCAGGTGCGGTTGTCGTAGCCCCACGCGGCGGCGGTCGGCGCGAAGGAGCCGGGCTGGAACCGCTTGTACGAGTTGATGTTGGGCGCGTAGAGCAGGGAGAAGTCGCGCAGCGCGGCGAGCTGGCCGGCGAGGAAGTGCCGCATGACCGGCGACATGCCGCCGGGGTCGTCGGCGGTGCCCGCCATGACGTTGGTGCCGGGCTGGTCGATGGACTGGAGCGAGAGGTGGATGTGACAGGAGTTGCCCTCGCGCTCGTTGAACTTGGCCATGAAGGTGAGCGAGACGCCCTCCTGGGCCGCGATCTCCTTGGCGCCGGTCTTGTAGATGGCGTGCTGGTCGCAGGTGACGAGGGCTTCGTCGTAGCGGAACACGATCTCGTGCTGGCCGGGGTTGCACTCGCCCTTGGCGGACTCGACGACGAGGCCAGCCGCGGCCATGTCGTTGCGGATGCGGCGCAGCAGCGGCTCGATGCGGCCGGTGCCGAGGACCGAGTAGTCGACGTTGTACTGGTTGGCCGGGGTCAGGTTCTTGTAACCCGCGTCCCAGGCCTGCTCGTAGGTGTCCTTGAAGACGATGAACTCGAGTTCCGTGCCGACGTGGGCGGTGTAGCCGAGTTCGGCGAGCCGGTCGAGCTGGCGGCGCAGGATCTGCCGGGGGGCGGCGACGACGGGCGAGCCGTCGTTCCACGCGAGGTCGGCGATGAGCATCGCGGTGCCGTCGTTCCAGGGGACGCGGCGCAGGGTGCTGAGGTCGGCGTGCATGGCGAAGTCGCCGTAGCCGCGGTCCCAGGAGGACATCTGGTAGCCGTCGACGGTGTTCATCTCGGTGTCGACGGCGAGGAGGTAGTTGCAGCCCTCCGTGCCGTGGGCGAGGACGTCGTCGAGGAAGAAGCGGGCGGCGAACCGCTTGCCCTGGAGCCGCCCTTGCATATCGGGGAAGGCCAGGACGACAGTGTCGATCTCTCCGCTCTCGACGAGGGACGTGAGCTCCTCGACGCCGAGCGGGGCTGTGCGGTCTGCCACGGGAAGGCCTCCTTCGGGCTTCTTCGGTCAGCCGGAAGCCATAAGGTATTGCGGAGAACCATTGCTTGGGAAGGGGGTACGGCCATATGTCGCACACCGAGGGCGACGACCGGCTCACGCCGGTGCTGCGGCCGGTGCGGGCGGGCAACGGATTCGAGGAGGCCCTGGAGCAGATCCTCCAGGTCGTCCGGCTCGGCCTGGTGCCGGGGGGTGAACGCCTGCCGTCGGAGCGGGAGTTGGCGGACCGGCTCGGAATCAGCCGGGTCACGCTGCGGGAGGTCCTGAAGGTGCTCCAGGACCAGGGCCTGGTGGAGTCGCGGCGCGGGCGCTACGGCGGCACGTTCGTCGTGGCGCGCACGGACACGCCGGGCGAGGACGAGCTGCGCCGCCGCCTGAAGGACGTCGACGTGGAGGACGCGCTGCGCTTCCGCGAGGTCCTGGAGGTGGGGGCGGCGGGGCTGTGCGCCGCGCACGGCCTCACGGACGAGCAGGCGGACCGGCTGCGCGACGCCCTGGCCCGCACCCATGACGCGCCGCTCGCCGACTACCGGCGCCTCGACACCCTCCTGCACCTCACGCTCGCCGAACTGTGCGGCTCACCCACGCTCACGGCCCAGTACGCGGCGGTGCGCGCGACGGTCAACGACCTGCTCGACTGCATCCCGCTCTTGGTACGGAACCTGGAACATTCACAGCGCCAGCACACGGCCCTGGTGGAGGCCGTGCTCGACGGGGACGCGGACGGGGCGCGGGAGATGATGCGCGAGCACTGCGCCGGGACGGCCGCTCTCCTGCGGGGCTTCCTGACCTGACGCAGATCCGAGGGGTGATTAACCGGCATGTAACGCAGGGGTCTTGATTTCTTCGCACGCTCCCCGCAAAGGTATGGATCCATTCCATTGGACCAGCCGGGGAGCAGCCGCGCCATGACCTTGGACACCGAGAAGCCACGCCCCGTCGAGGGCGACGACTATCTGGAGCGCAGAACGCTGCGCCGCGGCAGCGCCGGCTGGCTGCTCCTGACCGGACTCGGCGTCGCGTACGTCGTCTCGGGCGACTACTCGGGCTGGAACTTCGGCCTGGCGCAGGGCGGCTTCGGCGGCCTCGGGATCGCGATGGCCCTGATGGGCGTCATGTACGCGTGCATGGTGTTCTCGCTGGCCGAGCTGTCCTCGGTGCTGCCCACCGCGGGCGGCGGCTACGGCTTCGCGCGCCGCGCCCTCGGCCCCTGGGGCGGCTTCCTCACCGGCACCGCCATCCTCATCGAGTACGTCCTGGCGCCCGCCGCCATCTCGATCTTCATCGGCGACTACGTCGAGTCGCTCGGCCTGTTCGGCCTGACCTCGGGCTGGCCGGTCTACCTGGCCTGCTTCGTCGTCTTCATCGGCATCCACCTGTGGGGCGTGGGCGAGGCGCTGCGCTTCAGCTTCGTGGTCACCGGCATCGCGGTCGCGGCGCTGCTGGTCTTCGCGGTCGCCGCGTTCAGCCACTTCGACGCGTCGCGGCTCGACGACATCCCGGTGCACGCGGACGCGTTCGGCGCCAACTCCTGGCTGCCGATGGGGATCCTCGGCATCTGGGCCGCGTTCCCGTTCGGCATGTGGTTCTTCCTGGGCGTGGAGGGCGTACCGCTCGCGGCCGAGGAGACGAAGGACCCGGCGCGCACCCTGCCCCGCGCCATCCGCTGGTCCATGGCGATCCTCGTGGTGCTCGCCGTACTGACCTTCCTCGCCTCCACCGGCGCGCGCGGCGCCGCGGCCGTCCAGGACGCCGGGAACCCGCTGGTCGAGGCCCTGCAGCCCGGCGGAAAGGCCACGGCGCTCAGCCGGATCGTGAACTACGCGGGTCTCGCCGGCCTCGTCGCCTCGTTCTTCTCCCTGATCTACGCGGGCTCGCGCCAGCTCTTCGCGCTGTCCCGCGCGGGCTACCTCCCGCGCTTCCTGTCGCTCACCAGCCGGCGCAAGGCGCCCTACCTCGGACTGCTCGTACCGGGCGCGATCGGCTTCGCGCTCGCGGCCGCGACGGGGGACGGTGCCCGCATGCTGAACGTCGCGGTGTTCGGCGCGACGATCTCGTACGCTCTGATGTCCCTGTCGCACATCGTCCTGCGGCGCCGGGAACCGGGCCTCGACCGGCCGTACCGCACTCCGGGCGGCGTGCTCACCTCGTCCGTGGCGCTCGTCCTCGCGTGCGCGGCCCTCGTGGCCACCTTCCTGGTGGACGTGACGGCGGCGCTGATCGCGCTCGGCGTGTACGCGGTGGCGATCGGGTACTTCGGGGCCTACAGCCGCAGGCACCTGGTGGCGCGGGCCCCCGAGGAGGAGTTCGCGGCGCTCGCGGCGGCAGAGGCCGAACTGGAACGGGACTGAGCACGGTGAGGGAGCACGGGCACATGATGAGCAGGCCGCTGATCGGCGTGAGCACCTACTGGGAGGCCAAGGCGAGCTGGGGCGTGTGGGAACTGCCCGCCGCGCTGCTGCCCGCCGGGTACCCACGGCTCGTGCAGTCCGCCGGCGGCCTCACCGCGATGGTGCCGCCGGACGACCCCTCGTACGCGCCCTCGGTGGTCGCGCGGCTCGACGGACTCGTCGTCGCCGGCGGGGCCGATGTGGACCCGGGCCGCTACGGCGCCGTGCGCGACGACCGCACCGGGCCGCCCGCGGTGGAGCGGGACGCGTGGGAACTCGCCCTGATCCGGGCCGCGTTGGCGTCCGGCAAGCCCCTGCTCGGCATCTGCCGGGGCATGCAGCTGTTGAACGTGGCGCTCGGCGGCACGCTCACCCAGCACATCGAGGGACATGTGAAGGACACCGGCGTCTTCGGGCAGCACGCGGTGACGCCCGTGCCCGGGACCCGGTACGGCGAGCTGGTGCCCGAAGCGATGGACGTGCCGACGTACCACCACCAGGCGGTCGACCGGCTCGGCCGGGGCCTGGTCGCGTCGGCGCACGCCGCGGACGGCACCGTCGAGGCGGTCGAACTCCAGGGTCTCACCTGGGTGCTCGGCGTGCAGTGGCACCCCGAGATGGGCGAGGACGCGCGCGTCATGGGAGGCCTGATCCGCGCGGCCCGGGGCGGCAACTGACGCCCCCTCGCGGTCCTCAGGCGGGTCCCCGGGTGAGCCCGAGCAGATCCCTGGCCGGCCCCACCGGCCGGTGTCCGGTCGGCCAGACCGCGCGCAGGTCCCTGCGCAGCGTGACGCCTTCGAGGGGGATCTCGACGAGCCTGCGGGCGGCGAGTTCCTCTCCCACGGCGAGTTCGCTCAGGACGGCGGGGCCGGCGCCGCTCACCGCCGCGGCCTTCACCGCGGTCGTCGACGACAGCTCGATGAGGGGGCGGGCGAGGCCGCCGAGCGCGGCGTCGAGCACCTGACGCGTGCCCGAGCCCCGCTCCCGCAGGATGAGCGGGGTCGCCGCCAGCTCGTCCGCCGCCAGCGGCTTCGCCCGCCGGGCCCAGGGGTGCGCGGGGGCGGTGACCACGATGAGCCGGTCCCGGGCGATGACCGTGGCGTCCAGGCCCGGCGGCACGGCGAGGCCCTCGACGAAGCCGAGGTCGGCCTCCCCGGACAGCAGGCGCTCGGCGACGGCCGCCGAGTTGCCCGCGTGCAGCGACACGGCGGTGTCGGGGCGCTCCGCTCGCAGCGCGAGCAGCCAGTTGGGGAGCAGGTACTCGGCGATCGTCATGCTCGCCGCGACGCGCAGGCGCGAGTCCCGGCGGTCGCGCAGCGCCTGCGCGCCCGCGTCGAAGGCCTCCGCCGCCTCGACGATCCGCCGCGCCCAGTCCGTGACGAGGGCGCCCGCGTCGGTCAGCCGTGAGCCGCGCGGGGACCGGTCGACGAGAGCCACCCCGAGCTGGCGCTCCATGGAGCGGATGCGGCTGCTGGCCGCGGGCTGCGTGATGCCGGTCTCGCGGGCGGCGCGGCCGAGGCTGCCGAGCCGCGCCACGGCGAGCAGGAGTTCCAGGGCGCCGAGGTCCGGGACCCGGTGGGCCAGGCCCGCCCCGATCGTCGAACCGTCCGCCGCACCTGCCGTATCGCCGCCCATAAAGCCAGCTTATGCCCTCATAGAGGCATCGTCCCTGGTGGGGGCGGCCGCCCGGCGGGACGGTGGAGTCATGGTCACCGTCGCCCCGTCGCCCACCGCCGCCCGCACCCCGTCCGCCCGGTGTCCCGCGGTGCGCCACCTCGGCCCCAACTGGTACGCGTCCGTGATGGGCACCGCGATCATCGCGAACGCGGGCGCGGCGCTCCCCGTCCACGTACCGGGTCTGCGGAGCGTGTGCACGGTGATGTGGGCGCTCTCCCTGGTGGCGCTCGTCGTCCTCCTCACGGCCCGCGCGCTGCACTGGACGCACCACGCCGACCGGGCCCGGGAGCATCTCCTGGACCCGGCCGTGGCCCCCTTCTACGGCTGCCTCGCGATGGCACTGCTCGCGGTCGGCGGCGGCACGATGCTGGTGGGACAGGACTGGATCGGGACGCGCGCGGCGGTCGCCCTGGACACGGTGCTGTTCACGGCGGGGACGGTGACCGGGCTCGCGGCGGCGGTGGCCGTCCCGTACCTGATGGTGGCCAGGCATCGGATCGAGCCGGGTCAGGCCTCCCCCGTGTGGCTGCTGCCCGTCGTGGCGCCCATGGTGTCCGCGGCCGTCGGCCCGCTCCTGGTGCCCCATCTCCCGGCCGGCCAGTGGCGGCAGACGCTGCTTCTCGCCTGTGTCGCCCTGTTCGGGCTCAGTCTGATCGCCGTCGCCCTGATGCTTCCGGTGATCTTCGCGCGGCTCGTCACGGCGGGCCCGCTGCCCGTGATGGCCACCCCGGCCCTGTTCCTGGTGCTCGGGCCCCTCGGCCAGTCGACGACCGCCGTGGGCAAGTTCGCGGACCTCGCGCCGGGCGTCCTGCCCGCCCCCTACGCCCAGGGGTTCGGCGTCTTCGCGATCCTGTACGGCGTCCCGGTGATGGGGTTCGCGCTGCTGTGGCTGGCGCTCGCGGCGGCGCTGGTCGTGCGGGCCCGCCGCCGGGGCATGCGGTTCTCGATGACGTGGTGGGCGTTCACGTTCCCCGTCGGCACCTGTGTCACGGGCGCGGAGGGCCTCGCCAGGCACACGGGCCTCGCGGTGTACGACGGGCTCGCGATCACCCTGTACGCCGTACTCGTCACCGCCTGGGCCGTCGCCGCCGTGCTCACGGTCCGCGGTCTGTTCAGCGGAGAGCTGCTCGCAGCGCCGCGGCGAGGACCTGCGGCGCCCGCGCCAACGACGGCCCGTACCACGTGAGATGACGGCCACTGACCAGCGCGGCGGGCACCGGGAACAGCTCGGGCCCGTCGTCCCGCGTGAAGCGGTACGGCTCGTCGGGCAGCACCACCAGGTCGATGTCCGCCGCGCGCAGTTCGTCCGCCGCGAGACGCGGATAGCGCTCGCCGTGGCCCGCGTAGACGTTGTCCACGCCGAGCCGCGCGAGCAGGTCACCGGCGAAGGTGTCCCGGCCGAGCACCATCCAGGGGCGGCGCCACACCGGGACCGCCGCCCGTAGCCGGCGGGCCGGCGCCTCGACCTCGTCCCAGGCGGCCGCGGCCTCGTCCAGCCAGCGGGGCCTTTCCGGCGTGCCGCAGGCCGCGAGGACCCGCTCCAGCTCGCGCAGGGCGCCCGGCAGGTCGCGGATCTCGGTGACGAGGACGTCGAGTCCCGCGTCGCGCAGGGCGTCGAGATCGGGCGCGCGGTTCTCCTCCTCGTTGGCGATGACGAGGTCGGGGGCGAGGGCGATGACGCGTGCGACGTCGGGGTTCTTCGTGCCGCCGATCCGGACGAGCCCTGCACCGAGGTCCGCCGGGTGCGTGCACCAGTCCGTGGCGCCGACGAGGGCTCCGGGCAGCGTGACGGCGACCGCCTCGGTCAGCGAGGGGACGAGGGAGACGACGCGCGGGGTGCGGGACACGGTCACCGTCCGGGTTCGTCCCGCGCCTCGATGTGCTCGGCGACCGCGACCACGAGCACGCGCGCGTCGTCGCCGGTGGCCCGCCAGCGGTGCCGTACGCCACCGGTCAGATACAGGGTGTCGCCTCGGCCCAGCCGGTACGCCCGGCCCTCGGCCTCGACCTCGACGGCTCCCTCGGTGACGTACATCAGGACGTCGTTGCGGAGCTGGAACTCGCGGCGCGGGTCGTGGTCGCCGACGAACTCCTCGGCGTGCAGCTGGTGATGGCCGCGGACGAGGGAGCGCACCACGGAGTGAGGCGAGGCGTCCTCGGTGACCGTGGCGTCGCCCGCGCGCACCAGGTCCACGGTGTGGGCGGGGTCGGCGGCGGCCAGGAGTTCGACGGCGGTGGTGCCGAGCGCGTCGGCGACCTTCTCCAGGGAGCGCCGGCTCGGTCTGGCGCGTTCGTTCTCGATCTGGCTCAGGAACGGGACGGACAGGCCGCTGCGCTCCGCGACGGCGGCGAGGGTGAGCTCTTGGGCCCGGCGCCTGCGCCGCACGGCCGCACCCACCCGAAGTGTCTCCTTGTGTTCGTCCATCGCCCCGGCTCCCTCCCGCGCGTCGTCACCTGTTCGGTTCCTTGCAGACTACGCAGGTTCGGGACGCGGTTTCATGTGAGCGGGCGAACGCGCGTGGGCGGCCGGTCACGGAGACCGGCCGCCCACGCGCGTGTGGAACCCTGCGGGACTACTGCGGAGCCATCCGGTCCGCGACGTCCTTGTGCGTCTTCAGCCACGCGTCCACGGCCTGTTCCTCATGGCCCTGACCGCGCTTCTTGATCTCCGCCTCGAGGCTGCCCAGCTCGCTCTCGCTCATCTTGAAGTTCTTGAACCACTTCGTGAGCTGCGGGTACTTCGAGGGGAAGCCCTTGTTGACGATGGTGCGGATCGTGTTGCCCTCACCGAAGAGCTTCTTGGAGTCGGTCAGCTTGTTGAGCTGGTACTGGCTGTACGCCCAGTGCGGCGACCAGAGCACGACGGCGACCGGCTGCTTCTTGGCGTACGCGCGCTTCAGCTCGGCGAGCATCGCGGGCGTGGAGCCGTCGACGACCTTGTACTCCTTGTCGAGGCCGTAGCCCGGCAGGACGTTCTTCTTCAGCAGGTTCATCTCGCCGGTGCCCGGCTCGATGCCGATGATCTTGCCGTCGAAGGTCTTGCCCTTGCCCTTGAGGTCCTCGAGGGACTTGACGCCCTTCACGTAGGAGGGCACGGCGATCTCGAGGGACGTCGGGCTGTACCAGGAGCCCAGGTCCTTCAGGTTGTCCTTGTGCTTGTCCCAGTAGTTCTTCTGGGCATAGGGCAGCCAGGCGTCGAAGTTGACGTCCAGGTCACCGGAGCCGAGGCCGGTGTAGACCGGGCCGACGTCCATCTGCTTCAGGTTGAGCTTGTAGCCGCGGTCACCGAGGACGCGCTTCCACAGGTAGGTGACGGCGACGTCCTCGTCCCAGGGGAACCAGGCGACGTTCACCGGACGGGCGGCCTCGCCCGTGCCGCCGGCCGTCGAGGACTTCTTGACCGGGGCCAGCTTGTCGACGACACCGGGGTTCGCCTTCAGCCACGCCTTGACGGCGTCCTGCTGCTTGCCCTTGCCGGCCTTGTTGATGTCGGCCTCAAGACTCGTCAGCTGCTTCTCGGTCATCCTGAAGTTCTTGAGCCACGCGCCGACCTCGGGGTTGTCGGCGGCGAAGCCCTTGCGGGACAGCGTGTGCACACCGTCACCCTTGCCCCAGGCACCCTTCGGGTCCTTGAGCTTCTTCAGCTTGTAGTCGCTGTACGCCCAGTGCGGCGACCAGAGCGTCGTGACGATCGGCTGCTTCTTGGCGTACGCGCGCTTCAGCTGCGCCAGCATCGCCGGCGTGGAGCTGTCGACGACCCGGTACTCCTTGTCGAGGCCGTACTCCTTGAGGACCTTGTCCTTGAGGAGCCCCATCATTCCGGCGCTGGACTCGATGCCGGTGATCTTGCCGTCGAAGGTGGCGCTCTTGCCCTTGAGGTCATCGAGCGAGTCGATGCCCTTCATGTAGGCGGGCACCGAGAGCTCCAGGGACGTCTGGCCGTACCAGGCACCGAGGTCGTCGAGCTGCTTGCCGTACTTCTTCCAGTACTGCGCGTGCGTGGTCGGCAGCCAGGAGTCGGTCTCGAAGTCGACCTGCCCGGAGGCCAGCGACGTGTACAGCGGGCCCGCGTCGAGCTGCTTGGCCTCGACCTGGAAACCGCGCTCCTCCAGGATCTCCTTCCACAGGAAGGTGGAGGCGACGCCCTCGTCCCACGGGATGTAGCCGATGGAGATCTTCTTGCCCTTGCCGACATTGGACGCGTCGGCGACCGGCGCCTGAGTCGTGGCGGCGCCGAACATGCCCATGCCGCCCGCGACGAGCGCGAGGACGACGACACCGACGACCGCGACCGCGGGGCGCGGGCGGTAGTTCCAGACCGTCAGACCGTGCGCGGCGCGCACCTTGGCGAGGGCACGGCGACCCATCGGGGACGCCTGGGTGCCGAGCGCGCTGGTCATGCGGTCGAGGTAGATCGCGAGGATCACGATGGCGACGCCGGACTCGGAGCCGAGGCCGACGTTCAGCTGGCCGATGGCCTCGTTCACGTCGGCGCCGAGGCCCTCGGAGCCGACCATGCCCGCGATGGCGGCCATGGACAGGCCCAGCATGATGACCTGGTTGACACCGGCCATGATCGACGGGAGCGCGAGCGGCAGCTGGACGCGGAACAGGGTGTTGCGCGGGGTGTCACCGAACGCGTCGGCGGCCTCGACCAGTTCCTTGTCGACCTGCCGGATGCCCAGCTCGGTCATGCGGACGCCGGGGGCGAGCGCGAAGATCAGGGTCGCGACGATGCCCGCGGGGGCGCCCGAGCCGAAGAACAGGATGGCCGGGATGAGGTAGATCATCGCGGGCAGCGTCTGCATGAAGTCCAGGACCGGGCGCACGACCGCGCTGACGCGGTTCGAGCGGGCCGCCCAGATGCCGACGGGCACCGAGATGACGAGCGCGATGATCGTCGCCACGAGGACGAGCGACAGCGTCATCATCGCGTGGTCCCACAGTTCGAGGGAGTCGATGAACGCGAAGCCCACGAAG
This sequence comes from Streptomyces antnestii, assembly GCF_004005495.1. Taxonomy (GTDB): domain Bacteria; phylum Actinomycetota; class Actinomycetes; order Streptomycetales; family Streptomycetaceae; genus Streptomyces; species Streptomyces antnestii. The sequence goes on along the minus strand of NZ_RZYA01000005.1, from coordinate 247,348 downwards.
GTCAGCACACCGGCGACGGTGCCGCGCAGCCAGAAGGCGATCACGGCGAAGATGCCCGCGAGGATCAGCGGCTGCGGGGCCTGGAGGACCCAGTTGATGCCGTCGTAGGCACCGTTGAAGACGTTCTTGAAGAAGTCGAAGAGCCACGCCGCGTGGCTGAGCAGCCACTCGACGACGCTGTTGACCCAGTTACCGAAGGGGATCCTAGGCACCGGTGATCACCTTCTCCACCGGCTCGTCGCCCTCGCCGCGCGGCGTCGGGACGTCGTCCTGCTCAGTCTGCTCGGCCTGCTCGGTCTGCTCGGCCTGCTCTGCCTGCTCGGTCTTCGTCAGGGAGGGCTGCTCGGCGGGCTGGATCGCCTCACCGAGTACGCCGAGGAGCCGTTCGCGCGTGACGACGCCGAGAAGCTTGCCGCTCTTGTCGGCCACGGCGACGGCGACGCCGACCGTGGAACACGGCGTGAACAGCTCGATGACCGGGGTGTCCTCGGTGACCGTCGCGGGCGCGTCGCCGTGGACGTAGTCCTCCGGCACGTCGGTCATGATCGCGCCCGCGGTCAGCACGCGGGAGCGGTCCACGTCCTGGATGAACGAGGCGACGTAGTCGTTGGCGGGCCGGACGAGGATGTCCTCGGCGGTGCCGATCTGGACGATGCGGCCGTCGCGCATGACGGCGATGCGGTCGCCCAGGCGCATGGCCTCGTTCAGGTCGTGGGTGATGAAGACGATGGTCTTCTTCAGGGTCTTCTGGAGCTCCAGGAGCTGGTCCTGCATGTCGCGGCGGATCAGCGGGTCGAGCGCGCTGAACGACTCGTCCATGAGGAGCAGGTCGGCGTCCGTGGCGAGCGCGCGGGCCAGGCCCACACGCTGCTGCATACCGCCGGAGAGCTCGTCGGGCCAGGACTTCTCCCAGCCGGCGAGACCGGCGAGGCGCAGCGCCTCTATGGCGCGCTTCTCGCGCTCCTTGCGCGGCACACCCTGGACCTCCAGGCCGTACGCGGCGTTCTCCATCACGCTGCGGTGGGGGAACAGCGCGAAGTGCTGGAAGACCATGCTGATCTTCTTGGAGCGCACGGCGCGCAGGTCTCGCGGGCTGAGCGCGGTCAGATCCTGGCCGTCGAAGCGGACGTGCCCGGCCGTGGGCTCGAGCAGTCCGTTCAGCATGCGCAGAAGCGTGGACTTGCCGGAGCCCGACAGACCCATCACGACGAAGATCTGGCCCGGCTCGACGGTGAAGGAGGCGTCGATCACGGCAGCGGTGGTGCCGCCGGCGCGCAGTTCCTCACGGTCTGCTCCGTGGCGGAGTTTCTCCACCGCTTGATCGGGTCGTCTGCCGAACACCTTGTACAGGTCTTCGGCCTGCAGCCTGGACACATACACCTCTTGGGTAGAACGAATACGGCCCGCCTCCCCCGCCGGCGGGCCGTGGAGCGATGCGAGATCCGCTCGCGTGTCCGGCCACCCATTGGTTGATGCGTGAACGGCTTCGCTCCGGCTGCGCGCCTGCCCGCGCTTATGCGGATCAAACGCAAGAGTGTTCCAGTTCACATCGCGTTCACTTCCGGAGCCGGAGCCGGAGCCGGTGCCGCCGCATCGTCGCGGGTCGGTGACTGTCAGTGCGGTGCGGCAGGATGTGGGACGTGACCCAGCGAACCGATCGCCTGATGCTGCTCGACACCGCGTCCCTGTACTTCCGGGCCTATTTCGGGGTCCCCGACTCCGTGAAGGCCCCGGACGGGACGCCGGTCAACGCGGTGCGCGGCCTGCTCGAATTCATCACCCGGCTCGTGCACGACCACCACCCCGACTCGCTCGTGGCCTGCATGGACGCGGACTGGCGGCCCCAGTGGCGGGTCGACCTGATCCCCTCGTACAAGGCACACCGTGTCGCCGAGCTGACCGAGAGCGGCACCCCGGACGAAGAGGAGATCCCCGACACCCTCTCCCCCCAGGTCCCGATCATCGAGGACGTGCTCGACGCGGTGGGCATCGCGCGCGTCGGCGTCGAGGGGTACGAGGCGGACGACGTCATCGGCACGTTCACCGGGCGGGCCGGCGGACCGGTCGACATCGTCACCGGCGACCGGGACCTCTTCCAGCTCGTGGACGACAAGCGCGAGCGCCGCGTCCTGTACCCCCTCAAGGGCGTCGGCACCCTCCAGGTCACCGACGAGGACCTGCTGCGCGAGAAGTACGGGGTCGACGGCTCCGGTTACGTGGATCTGGCACTGCTGCGCGGCGACCCGAGCGACGGGCTGCCGGGCGTGCCGGGCATCGGCGAGAAGACGGCGGCGAAGCTGCTGGCGCAGTTCGGGGACCTGGCCGGGATCATGGCCGCGGTCGACGACCCGAAGTCGAAGCTGACGCCGTCGCAGCGCAAGCGTCTGGACGAGTCGCGGCCGTACATCGCGGTGGCGCCGACGGTGGTGCGGGTGGCGTCGGACGTGCCGCTGCCGGACGTGGACACGGCGCTGCCGCGCGAGGCACGCGATCCCGCGACCCTGGACGAGCTGGCGCAGCGCTGGGGCCTCGGCGGTTCCCTGCAGCGACTTCTCTCCACTCTGGCGGGCTGACCTCCGGCGGGCCGGGTGTTAACTTAGGTAAACCTAAGTAGCTAGTGATCTCCAGGGGAGGCCGCCATGGCGGAGCGTGCAGAGCGCAGGAAGCCGACAGCGCACCGGGGAGAGGTCGTGCGCACCGAGCGGCTCACCCCGCACATGCAGCGTGTGGTCCTCGGCGGGGACGGCCTCGCCGCGTTCGCCGCGGGCGGCTTCACGGACCACTACGTGAAGCTCCAGTTCCCGCTCGACGGTGTCACGTACCCCGAGCCGTTCGACCTCGGCCGGATCCGGGAGGAGCTGCCGCGCGACCAGTGGCCCGTGACGCGCACGTACACCGTGCGCGCCTGGGACCCGGTGGCGTGCGAGCTGACGCTCGACTTCGTGGTGCACGGCGACGAGGGCATCGCCGGTCCGTGGGCGCGGGACGTACGGCCGGGCGCGAGCGTGCACCTGGCCGGTCCCGGCGGGGGTTACGCCCCCGACGCCGGCGCCGACTGGCATCTCCTCGTCGGTGACGAGAGCGCGCTGCCCGCGATCGCCGCCGCCCTGGAGGCGCTGCCGGAGGGCGCCGTGGCCCACGCCTTCGTGGAGGTCGCCGACGCGTCCGAGGAGCAGAAGACCGACTCCGCCGTGCAGGTCACCTGGCTGCATCGCGGCGACCGCCCGGTGGGCGAGGCCCTGGTCGAGGCGGTGCGCACGCTCACATTCCCGGGGGGCCGGGTGCACGCGTTCGTCCACGGTGAGGCGGGCTTCGTGAAGGAGCTGCGCCGCCACCTCCGTAACGAACGGCAGATCCCCCGCGAGGACCTCTCCATCTCGGGCTACTGGCGCCTCGGCCACAACGAGGACGGCTGGCAGGCATCGAAGCGGGAGTGGAACGCGCAGGTGGAGGCGGAACAGGAGAGGACTTCCTAGGGCGGCCGCCCGGAGTGACGGCTGGGGCAGTCGCCCTGAGGGATGGGCTGGGGCAGTCGCCCGGGGCGACTGGCTGGGGCAGCCGCTCGGAGGGACGGGCTGAGGCAGCCGCCCGGAGCGACCGGCCGCGGCAATCGCCCGAGGTGACTGGCTGAGGCAGTCGCCCGGGGCGACTGGCTGGGGCAGCCGCTCGGAGGGACGGGCTGAGGCAGTCGCCCGGAGGGACGGGCCCTCGCAGTCGCCCGAGGTGACTGGCTGAGGCGGTCGCCCGGGGTGACTGGCTGGGGCAGCCGCTCGGAGGGACGGGCTGAGGCAGCCGCCCGGAGGGACGGGCCCTCGCAGTCGCCCGAGGTGACTGGCTGAGGCGGTCGCCCGGGGTGACTGGCTGGGGCAGCCGCTCGGAGGGACGGGCTGAGGCAGTCGCCCGGAGGGACGGGCCCTCTCAGTCGCCCGAGGTGACTGGCTGAGGCTGTCGCCCGGGGTGACGGGCAAGGGCAGTCGCCCTGAGGAACAGGCTGCGGCAGTCGCCCGGGGGTGACGGGCTGGGGCAGTCATCCGGAGTGACCGGCCGCGGCAGCCGCCCGGAGCGACCGGCCGCGGCACCCCCGGAGGAACAGGCTGAGGCAGTCGCCCGGGGTGACCGGCTGGGCCTCACCTCAGCCCGTCACCCCTAGTCCGTCACCCCCGGCCCGTCACCCCCGCACGTCCTCCCGGAGCCGTGCGTGGAGGTGGGAGTCGTGCCAGCCGTCCGCGTGCAGCAGGGCGCTGCGCTTCGTGCCCTCAGCGGCGAAGCCCGACTTCAGGGCGACCCGGCAGGAGGCCAAGTTGCCTGTGGCGTGCTGGAGTTCGAGGCGGTGGAAGCCGATGTCGTCGAACGCCCAGCGGGTCAGCGCGGCGACGGCTCGCGGCGCGACGCCCGTGCCCCGGGCCACCGGCAGGGTCCAGTACGCGACCTCGGCCTGACCCTCCTCCAGCGAGAGGGTGCGCAGCCCCGCACGGCCCACCACCTCGTCGGTGGCCGCCGCGGCGACCGCCCAGGACGCCCTCCGCTCGCGCTCCCAGGCATCCCGCCACTCCGCCAGCCAGCCGCGCGCCTCGTCCTCGGACTCCGAGACCCGCGCATGCCACCGCTGGATCGAGGGGTCACTGAACGCGGCGTGCACGGCCGGCGCGTCCTCGTCCCGCCAGGGCCGCAGGACGAGTCCGCCGTCGGCGTCGAGCGTGGGCTGGGGGCCGGCGGCGAGCGAACCGGGGGTCAGGACCTGCGCAATCGTCATCGGCATGCGCTCATCCTGCCCCCGGCGCCCCGTCTCCGTCCGTGGTTCGGCGAGGAGGGCCACCGCCGTAGGCTGGGCGGCGATGAGACGAAAGCCGCGTATCCCGCCCTCCCCGCTGCCGCAGCGCGACGGCATCGACCCCTTCCGGGTCAGGCTGCCGCTCGACGGGGCCTGGAGCACGGTGCGCGACCACCTCGTGGAGCGGCTTGCCGCCGGGCCCGGGGTGATCGACACGATGCTGCGCGAGGGGCGGATCGTCGGCGCGGACGGCGCCGCCGTGACGTCGGACGCGCCCTATATGCCGGGCGCCTGGGTGTGGTTCCACCGTGAGTACGCCACCGAGGTGCCCGTGCCGTTCCCGATCGGGATCGTGTACCGGGACGAGCACGTCGTCGTCGCGGACAAGCCCCATTTCCTGGCCACGACGCCGCGCGGCAGCCATGTCACCGAGACCGCCCTGGCGCGCCTGCGCCGGGAGTTGGACCTTCCCGAGCTCGGTCCGGCGCACCGCCTCGACCGGCTGACGGCGGGGCTCGTGCTCTTCGTCGTGCGCTCCGGTGAACGCGGCGCGTACCAGACGCTGTTCGGCGACCGCCGGGTGCGCAAGGAGTATGAGGCGGTGGCCGCGTACGACCCGGCGGTCGCCCTGCCCAGGACCGTGCGCAGCCGGATCGTGAAGGAGCGCGGGGTGCTCGCCGCGTACGAGGTGCCGGGCGGCGAGCCGAACGCGGAGAGCCGGATCGAGCTTCTCGGGGAGCGGGGCGGGCTCGGCCGGTACCGGCTCGTCCCGCACACCGGCCGCACCCATCAGCTGCGGGTCCATATGAACGCGCTCGGCCTGCCGATCCTCGGCGACCCGCTCTACCCCGTGGTCGCCGACGCGGTGGCGCCGGACGACTTCCGCCGGCCGCTCCAACTCCTCGCGCGTTCCCTGGAGTTCAGGGACCCGGTCACCGGCCGGGAGCACCGCTTCGAGAGCGGGCGGACGCTGGCGGCCTGGTCGGCGTACGAGGAGTGGGCGGGCGGCGGCGTCGCCCACTCCTCGTAGGGCCGGGGCCCGGCCGGCTCAGTAGCCGCGCCACCAGCGCAGGAACCGGCGCCAGGCGCCCTGCGGCGGCGCGGCCGGTTCCGGGAACGTGGCCCCGGCCGGGTACGGCGAGGCGGCGGGATCGGGGACGGGCTGCGCCACCGGGGCCGGTGCCGGGGCCGGTGGCTGCGGGACGTGGGTCGACACCTGCCACTCGTCGCGCGGCTCCGGGACCGGGCGCGCGCCGGGCTTGGCGACGACGTCCTGCGGCGGGCGCGGCTCGAACTTCACCGGCAGCTCCACCAGGTGCCGCGAAAGGATCGAGGAGCGCCAGCGCAACTCGTGCTCCGGGATGGAGAGTTCGACGTCGGGCAGGCGCATCAGGAGCGCGTCGACACCGATGTCGGCGATGGCGCGGCCGATGTCCTGTCCGGGGCACTCGTGCGGCCCGCCGCCGAACGCGAGGTGCGAGCGGTTGCCCTGCATGTTGGCGGACAGGTCGGGGCGTACGACGGGGTCGACGTTGCCGGGCGCGATGCCGAAGATCAGGCCGTCGCCCCGGCGGATGTGCCGGCCGCCCAGCTCCGTGTCCTCCTTGGCGAAGTACCCGACCATCGCGGTGAACGGCGGCTCGTCCCACAGGGACTGCTCGACGGCCTCGGGCACGGTCATCTGGCCGCCGTTGAGCTGGGCGCGGAAGCGGGGGTCGGTGAGGACCACGCGCAGCACGTTCGCGATGAGGTTGGCCGTGGCCTCGTACGCGGCGATCAGGACGAGGCGCAGGTGCTGGGCCACCTCGTCGTCGCTGAGCGCGGCGGGCTGGGCGATGAGGTGGCTGGTGAAGTCCGCCTCTGGGCGGGCCCGGCGGCGGACGGTGAGCCGCGTCAGGACGCCCATGATGTATTCGTTGCTGGCGATGGCGGTCTCGGTGCCCTTGATCATGTCGCGGGCGGCCTGCACCATCCGCTCGTTGTACTCCTCGGGCATGCCGAAGATCCGGCACATCACCATCATCGGCAGGTGCTCGGCGAACTGGCTGACGACGTCGGCCTCGCCAATCTCGCAGATCTTGTTGACCAGCTCGTTCGACGAGCGGTTGATGTAGCGGCGCAGGCCGCGGGCCTCGATGGTGGCGATCGCCCCGGTGACCGCGCCGCGCAGCCGCTGGTGGTCGGCGCCCTCGGCGAAGCTGCAGATGGGCTGCCAGCTGAAGACCGGCGCGAGCGGGTTGGTGGGGGTGACGCTGCCGTCGAGGACGGCGTTCCAGTTGCGCGCGTCGCGGTTGTACTGGGAGGTCGAGCGGACCATGTGCAGGTTCTCGCTGTGCCCGAGGACCGCCCACATCGGCACGTCGTCGTGGATCAGGATGGGGGCCACGGAACCGTGTTCGGCACGCAGTTTCTCGTACACGGCCGCGATGTCGTCGTCCGCCTCGGGGCCGTAGAGCCGACGCAGGCCGCCGGGGCCCATGGCGTGCGCCGGGCAGCCGGGCGGCGGACTGAGCGCGGCGTCTTCCGTGCCGGCGTGTGAGTGGGAGGGAGTCGTCACGGTGATCGCTCCGGTGGTGTGAAAAGTCTGTATGGGAAGGCTGTGGTGGACTGAGGGGGAAGTCCCGCGCCGGGTCAGACGCGGGCCAGCGCCAGCTCGTGCAGATAGCGCATCAGGGTCATCAGGACGTCCCGGCTCGACGCCCTGCGCCGGGCGTCGCACTCGATGATCGGCACGTGCGGGTCGAGGTCGAGGGCCTGGCGCAGTTCGTCGGCGGGGTAACGCGGGCCATCGGGAAAGGCGTTGTTGGCGATGACGAACGGCACGCCCCGCTCCTCCAGGCGCCCGATCACGTCGAAGCTGACTTCGAGGCGGCGGGTGTCGATGAGGACGACGGCGCCGAGCGCGCCCTCGAAGAGGCCGTTCCACAGGAACCAGAAGCGCTCCTGACCGGGGGTTCCGAACAGGTAGAGGACCAGCTCTTCCGTGATGCTGATGCGTCCGAAGTCCATGGCGACCGTGGTGGCCGTCTTGGTCTCGGAGCCGTAGTTGTCGTCGACGCCGATGCCCGCCTGGGTCATGGTCTCTTCGGTGGTGAGCGGCCTGATCTCGCTGACCGATCCGACCATCGTGGTCTTGCCCACGCCGAAGCCGCCCACGATGACGACCTTCACGGCCGCCTTGACCGTGTCGGGCAGATGGTCCTCGCTCCGAGGCCCCGGGATGCGGGGGCCTTCCCGGAGCGTGTCAGAGCTTTTGAAGTCCATGCATCACCGCTTCGAGGAGGGAACGGTCGGCGACGGCGCCGCGGATGACGGGGGCGCGCGCCTGGACCAGTTCGGCCGCGAGGAGTTCACCGAGCAGCACGGTGACCACGCTGAACGGCAGACTGAGGTAGGCCGAGATCTCGGCCGTGGACAGGGGTGACTTGCACAGCCGTAACAGGGCTGCCTGTTCGGGCGGGGACGCGGGCGGGGGGTCGGAGCGCGCGACGATCAGGGTGACGAGGTCGAGCGGCGCGCGCTCGGCCCCCTCGGTGCCACCCGTGATCGTGTAGAGGCGCTCCGGGTCGCCCTGGCCGTCCGCCGCGCGGCGTTCGCGCCGTGGCGGCTGAGGCGGCGGCTGGGCCCGGGAGGGTTGGCGGGGATGCGTCATACGGTCTGCCCGTTGCGCCGGGGCGGGCTGGTCAGATGTGCCCCGATACGGACGACGAGGTCGCGCATGCGGTTGCTCATGAGTCCGGCGTCCACGTGGGCGTCGGCGAGGACGGCGAGGTAGGCGCCCTTGCCGGCGGCCATGAGATAGAAGAACCCTCCGCTGACCTCGATGATGACCATGTTCATCTTGCCGTCGCTGTCCGGGATCTCGCTGGCCACGGCGGTGGCGAGGCTCTGCAGTCCGGCGCAGGCGGCGGCGATGCGGTCGGCGGCGTCGGGGTCCCCGCCGTAGCGGGCGATGCGCAGGCCGTCCGCCGAGAGCACCACGACCTGCCGGGTCTGGGGCACGCCGTCGGCGAGCTCCTTGAGCATCCAGTCGAAGTTGGCCCTTTGCTGGATCACTGGCGGTCTCCCTCGTCGACCTGCGGATTGAACTCGTCGGTGTCGCCCTGCGCGGCGCTCGGCCCGTCGCCCTTGAGCCCGTTCATGAACGCCTCGACCCACAGGCCGGGTGGGGGCATGTCGGGCTTCTCCGGCTCGGCCTCGGAGGCGGGCACCGGGATGGGGGTCCACTGCGGGGGCTGGTCCGCGCGGGGCGCCGCCCCGCTGCCCGGCTCGGGCGCCCTGGGCGTCACGATGATCTGCTGGTCGATGACCTTGGTGTCGACCTTCCTGCGGCGCTGCGGCAGCCCGTTGGCCCGCCACTCGGTGACGACGGGGACGTCGTCCTCCATGGCGGCGACGAGCGGCGCGGAGGGCCGGGGGCCGGTGGTGGGGCGGCGCGTCTTCTTCTTGCGGGGCTCCTCCACGATGGGCGTGCCGTCGTTGTCGACGCGGGGCACACCGGAGGCGCCGATGCCGTGCGCGAGGCCGGGCGCGGCGTCGGTCGTGATCATGATCCGCGGCACGATGAGGACGGCGCGGACACCGCCGTACGCGGACTGGCGCAGCGAGACCTGCATGTCGTACATCTGCGAGAGCCGGCCGACGACGGCCATGCCGAGGCGGGGGTTCTCGCCGAGGTCGTTGAGGTCGACGCCGGCCTGGGCGCGGGCGAGCATCTCCTCGGCGCGCAGCCGGGCCTCCTCGCTGAGGCTGACGCCGCCGTCCTCGATCTCGATGGCGATGCCGGTCTGCACCTCGATCGCGGTGACGTGCACCTTGGTCTGCGGGGGCGAGTAGCGGGTCGCGTTGTCCATGAGTTCGGCGAGCGCGTGGATGAGCGGCTCGACGGAGATGCCGCGGATGGCGACCTTGGCGACCTGGTGCAGATCGATGCGGGGGTAGTCGAGGATGCGCGACATGGCGCCGCGCAGCACGCTGTAGAGCGGTACGGGCCGGGGCCACTGGCGGCCGGGGCGGGCGCCGCCGAGGACGGTGATGGAGTCGGCGAGTCGGCCGATCAGCGCGGTGCCGTGGTCGATGCGCAGGAGGTCGTCGAAGACCTCGGGGTTGCGTCCGTGGTCCTCCTCCATCTCGCGCAGTTCTGCGTTCTGTTTGTGCACGATGGACTGGACGCGGCGCGCGATGGAGACGAAGGCGCGCTGCGCGGCGTCGCGCATGGTCTCCTCGCGGTCGATGAAGTCGAGCACCTCGGCCATCAACCGGCGCTGCGCGAAGGGGAGTTCGAAGTACTCGGGGTCGCTCTCGACCACGACCTTGACGGCCTCTGACGCCGTGTCACCGGAGCGCAGTCGGTACAGGGACTCGGGCAGGAGGACCTGGGCCATCCACGCGGCCTCTTTGTCGTGGGCGGCGATGCGGCGCTCGAAGTGTGCGACCTGCCGGGCGAACTGAGCGCGTTCCCCCTTGATCGTGCGGCCGCGGCGCACGGCCTCGGCGGCCACGAGGATCAGCAGCAGCGTGGCGAGGCCGCCGCACAGGGCGACGGCGAACCGCGCGGGCTGCGCCACCATCGCGACGGCGGCTCCGGTCGCCGCGGCCATGACCACGGCGGGCAGCAACAGCACGCGTGCGTAGGGGATTTCTCGGCCACCGGGAGGCGATTGAACACTCACCATGTATGCCCTCTGAACGGTCGGATCGGGGAAATGTGTGGTTACGCGGGATGTGCGGACGTGCGCGTGGGGGGAGGAACTCGAACCATCTACAAGATTGGGAACAAGCGCACGAATATGTGCCAACTCGGTGCGCTGCGGGCGAGCTTAGTCCCGTCGGATCAGCGCTGTGTCATATTCCGCAAGCACCTGAAATGGCCGGACGGGAGGAATACACTCGACCCCATTTGCACGCTCAGCGGCCGTTCGCACACGAGGAGTGAAGGCGTCCGCGCATGCGAAACGCGCAGTTCCCCGCACCCCGGAAGGGGCGCGGGGAACTGCGCGCTCAGCGACTGCGGACCGGCACTACCCCACGGACGAGTACGCCACCACACCACGCCGCAACGCGTCGATCGCCTTGCGCGCGTTCTTGGCCACGGTGTCCCCCGTGCCCTCGCCGGAGGCGCCCGGCGCCGCGGCGGCGATCTGCCCGAGGACGTCGATGACCTGCTTGCACCACCGCACGAAGTCACCGGCGGGCATGTCCGCCTCGCTCAGCACCTCGTCGAGGCCCTTGCCGGACGCCCACTGGAACGCCGCCCAGGCGAAGCCCAGATCGGGCTCGCGCTGCCCGACCCCCTCGGTCTGGCTGATCTTGAACTCTTCCTCCAGGGCGTCGAGCCGGCCCCAGATGCGCACCATCTCGCCGAGCGCCGCCTTCGCCTTCCCGGACGGCAGCTTCGGCGCGAGCGCGTCGTCCGCGGCCCGCGCCTCGAACACCAACGCCGAGACGCACGCGGCCAGTTCGGCCGGGCTGAGGCCTTCCCAGACCCCGTCGCGCAGGCACTCGCTGGCGAGCAGGTCCAGCTCGCCGTAGAGCCGCGCGAGGCGCTTGCCGTGCCGGGTGACCTCGTCGGCGCGCAGATAGTCCATCTCGGTCAGCAGGCCGACGATGCGGTCGAAGGTGCGGGCGATGGTGTTCGTCCGGCCCTCGATACGCCGCTCCAGCTGCACCGTGTCACGGCGCAGCCGGTAGTAGCGCTCGGCCCAGCGGGCGTGGTCCTCGCGCTCGTCGCAGCCGTGGCAGGGGTGGGCCCGCAGCTCGGTGCGCAGCCGCGAGATCTCGCGGTCGTCGGCCGCCGCCGCGCGGTTCTTGCGGTGCCGGTCGGGCACGATGTGCCCGGCCTTGGTGCGCAGCGCGGACGCGAGGTCGCGCCGCGACTGGGGCGAGCGCGCGTTGAACGACTTGGGGATCCGCATCCGCTCGAGCGCCTCGACCGGCACCGGGAAGTCGATCGACGCGAGCCGCTTCACCTGCCGCTCGGCGGTCAGGACGAGGGGGCGCGGGCCGTCGTGCTGCTCGAAGCCACGATGCCCGTTCGACCGGCCCGCCGGGATGCCCGGGTCGAGGACGAGCGCGAGCCCGGCGAACTTGCCGGTGGGCACATGGATCACGTCGCCCGGCTTGAGCTTCTCCAGGGCGGCCGCCGCCGCCGCGCGCCGCTGGGCCGCGCCCTGCTTGGCCAGCTCCGTCTCGCGGTCCTTGAGCTCGCGGCGCAGCCGCGCGTACTCCTCGAAGTCGCCCAAGTGGCAGGTCATGGAGGCCTTGTAGCCTTCCAGGCCCTCCTCGTTGCGCTGGACCTGGCGGGAGATCCCGACGACCGACTTGTCGGCCTGGAACTGCGCGAAGGACGTCTCGAGCAGCTCACGCGAGCGGTGCCGGCCGAACTGCTCGACCAGGTTCACCGCCATGTTGTACGAGGGCTTGAAGCTGGAGCGCAGCGGGTACGTGCGCGTGCCCGCGAGTCCCGCCAGGTGCTCGGGGCTGAAGCCGCGCTGCCACAGGACGACCGCGTGGCCCTCGACGTCGATGCCGCGCCGGCCCGCGCGCCCGGTCAGCTGGGTGTACTCGCCGGGCGTGATGTCGGCGTGCTGCTCGCCGTTCCACTTGACGAGCTTCTCCAACACCACTGACCTGGCGGGCATGTTGATGCCGAGGGCGAGAGTCTCCGTCGCGAAGACCGCCTTCACCAGGCCCCGGACGAACAGCTCCTCGACGACCTCCTTGAACGTCGGCAGCATGCCCGCGTGGTGGGCGGCGATGCCACGCTCCAGGCCTTCGAGCCACTCGTAGTAGCCGAGGACGTGCAGGTCCTCGTCGGGGATCGCGGCCGTGCGCTCCTCGACGATCTCGCGGACGCGGGCACGGGCCTCGTCGTCGTTGAGCCGCAGGCCCGCGTACAGGCACTGCTGGACGGCGGCCTCGCAGGCGGCGCGGCTGAAGATGAACGTGATGGCGGGCAGCAGGCCCTCGTCGTCGAGGCGCTCGATGACCTCGGGGCGGCCCGGCGTCCAGATCCGGGAGCGCTGCCGGCGCTCACGCTCGCGGTCCGCCTCACGCACCATCTTGCCCTTGCGGCGGTCGCGCGGATTGTACGAGCGGCTGGCCTCCATGCGGGCCATGCGCGTCAGGTCCGGGTTGACGGCCTTCTTGCGGCCCTCGCCCTCCTCGAAGAGGTCGTACATCCGGCGGCCGGCGAGCACGTGCTGGAACAGGGGCACGGGCCGGTGCTCGGAGACGATCACCTGGGTGTCGCCGCGCACGGTGTCGAGCCAGTCGCCGAACTCCTCCGCGTTCGACACCGTGGCCGAGAGGGAGACCAGGGTCACCGACTCCTGGAGGTGGATGATCACCTCTTCCCATACGGCGCCTCGGAAGCGGTCGGAGAGGTAGTGCACCTCGTCCATCACCACGTAGCCGAGGCCGAGGAGTGTCTGGGAGCCCGCGTACAGCATGTTCCGCAGGACCTCGGTGGTCATGACGACCACGGGAGCGTCCGCGTTCACGCTGTTGTCGCCGGTGAGGAGGCCCACCTTGTCGGCGCCGTAGCGCTTGACGAGGTCGCCGTACTTCTGGTTCGACAACGCCTTGATGGGCGTCGTGTAGAAACACTTCTTGCCCTGCTGGAGGGCGAGGTGGACGGCGAACTCGCCGACGATCGTCTTGCCGGAGCCGGTGGGCGCGGCCACCAGAACGCCCTTGCCCTGCTCGAGCGCCTGACACGCCTCGATCTGGAAGGGGTCGAGGCCGAAGTCGTACATCTCGCGGAAGGAGGCGAGCGCGGTGGCCTGCTCGGCAGCGCGCTTACGTGCTGCCGCGTACCGCTCGGCCGGTGAGAGGTCCTCTGTCATCGTGCTTTCGAGCCTACCGGCCACCACTGACAACGGACGATCATTATCCGGTAAGGGCCCTATCGGGTAAGAACCCGCACGGCCCCGGGTACGCACTCGGCCACCAGCGGAAGCGGCCCGACCGGTTCCCCGTCCGCGTACGCGGTGACGGCCTCCGCGGCCAGCTCGACCCGGGCGGCCCGGTACACGGTGACCTTGGGATGGGTGAGGTGGGTGCCCTTGTAGACGCGCGGGAACACCCGCAGCAGCGTCGCACGGGAACAGCCCCCCACGACCGTCACGTCGAACAGACCGTCGCTCATGTCGGCGCCGGCGCAGATCCGCATGCCGCCCCCGTACGACGGGCCGTTCCCGACGGCGACAAGGGTGGCGTCGACCTCGCGCACGGACCCGTCGTCCAGCGTGAGCCGGAACGGCACCGGCCTGAAGGCCGCGAGCTCCGCCACGATCGCGAGGTCGTACTTGAAGCGGCCGAGCGGCAGCCGCATACGGTTGCCGCGGTCGTTGACCCGGGAGTCGAAGCCGGAGGCGAGGACGGTGCCGAACCAGCGGTCTCCGATCCTGCCCAGGTCGATGTCCCGGGTCACCGAACCCTTCAGGGCCCCGGCGGCGAGCGCACCCGCCGCGGCCGGATCCCGGACAGGCAGCCTCAGCGCCCTCGCGAAGTCGTTGCCCGTACCGACAGCGATCACACCGAGCGGGGTTCGGGTCCCGGCGACCGCCTGCAGCGCGAGATTCACCAGACCGTCCCCGCCGACGGCTATGAGCGCCCCGGTGCCGCCGTCGACCGCGGCACGCGCGCGCGTGAGGGCGTCGTCGGCGTCCTCCCCCACGACCGTACGCACGGAGAAGCCGGCCGCCCGCAACGCGGAAGCGGCCGGCTGCGCCGCGTGGGCGCCCCGGCCGCGTCCGGCGGTGGGATTGACGAAGAGGGTGATCTCGCTGGTCACGACCGGACCCTACAAGGTCGTGCTGCTGCTCAGGTCACGTCGTCGTATCCGTTGACCCGGCCATGGTCCGAGCTCGCCTGCTCGGGCAGCTCGGAGCTGGCCGAGACGGGCTCGGGGGTGAGGTCCAGGTGCGAGGCCTCGTCGTCGTCGAGATCCTCACGGGACCTGGCCTTGCGACGGTCGTTGAGGAGGGCGAAGGCCACCGCTCCGAAGTACAGCAGCCAGATCGGCGCGGCCAGGGCCAGCATGGTCAGTGGGTCGGTACTGGGCGTCGCCACGGCCGCGAACACCGTGATGCCCATGATCATCGCGCGCCACCAGCCGAGCATCCGCTTGCCGGTGATCGCCCCGATGAGGTTGAGGAAGACCAGAAGCAGCGGGAGCTCGAAGGAGAGGCCGAAGACCAGCACCATGCGCAGCACGAGGTTGAGCAGATCGTCCACGGGCAGCAGGTTGGCCGCGTTGTCCGGCGTGAACTCGATCAGGACCTTCGCCGTGGTGGGCAGCACCGCGTAGGCGAAGTACGCACCGCACATGAAGAGCGGGGCACCCGTGCCGACGAACGCGTAGGCGTACTTCTTCTCGTTCTTGTGCAGTCCCGGCGCGACGAAGCCCCACAACTGGTAGAGCCACACCGGCGAGGACAGCACCAGTCCTGCCATCAACGACACCTTCAGAGCCAGCGTGAAGGCGGTGAGCAGACCACTGACCGTGATCTGCGCGCAGTGCTCCGACTTGTTCGCCGCGAGTTCCGTGAACGTCCTGCCCGTGCAGCCGACCGAGTCGAGGATCGGCCGGGTGATCAGGTTGATGATGTCGTTGTAGTAGAAGGCGGCGACGATCGTGACGACGGTGATGGCGAGCAACGACTTCGCCAGCCGGTTGCGAAGCTCACGCAGGTGTTCCGCGAGCGGCATCCGCCCCTCGGGATCCTTCTCCGTCTTGCGGGCAGACTTGAGCAACCCACGTCCTCATCTCGTGCGACAGACCGCCCTCCCGGGCGGCCCGGAATCAGCGCTGCGAAGTCTGGTCGGTCGGCTCGGTGACCGGGCGGCCGCCCGTCACGTCGCCGGGGGCGGCCTTGATGGTGCGCTGCGCCGGGGTCTGCTCGTCGTGCTGCGGCGGGTCCGTGGGGGCGGTCTGCTGGCCGTCGGACTTCATCGCCTTGGCCTCGCTCTTGAGGATGCGGGCCGACTTGCCCAGCGAGCGCGCCATGTCGGGAAGCTTCTTCGCACCGAACAGCAGGACGACGACGACAAGGATCAGAATGATCTCAGGGGCGCCGATTCTTCCGAACATAAGCGTTTACCTTCTCACCGAGGCGGCAGGGGCGGGGCTGCCGGTACAGGTCGGACTGGTGTCCGACCACCGTGCTGGCAGCGATCGTATCCCGCGGGGGTGAACAGGGGGCAATCCCTCTGCGTACTCCCAGTTGCGGTCCGCGCCTCGCTCGACGGGCCGCGCATCGCAGCGTACCCGCCCGCCCCCGCGCCCGGAC
Organism: Streptomyces antnestii; assembly: GCF_004005495.1. GTDB lineage: Bacteria > Actinomycetota > Actinomycetes > Streptomycetales > Streptomycetaceae > Streptomyces > Streptomyces antnestii. The sequence continues at coordinate 231,283 of NZ_RZYA01000005.1, read as the reverse complement.
AGGGCACGGAGGTAAAGCGCTTTCTATCCTGTCTCGCAGTTCACATCCGGCGCGTCGCGCGCGTCACAGCGGACAGGCCATCAGGCAGGACGGGTGCGGGTCACAGCAGTTCGCGGCTCGTGCGGGCCGCGCCGGCCGCCGCGCGCTCCAGCTCCTCTGCCGCGCGGTTGATCTGCTGTGTGGCGTCGGCGACTTGACGCCCGAGGCGCTGCGCCTCGACGAAGACCCGGACGGCGAACACGCCGAGCACGGCAAGTCCCACGAACCCCACAGCAATCGACAGCATCGCCCAGAACATGCGCCGAGCCTAGACGGTCTGGTGGAGGCGGAGCGTGCTCACCCCTCCACCGGTGAGGAGTTCGATGATGCGCTCCCCGGCCGGCTTGCGTACGGCGGCGCCGCACTCGGGGCAGGTGAACGAGTAGAAGGTGGTGCGGCGGGTGGCGCCGATCGCCAGGCGCAGGGCCTCCGCGGAGAGTTCGAACCGCTCACGGCAGTCGGGGCAGGCGGCCTTGAACAGCACCGGACCCACCATCGCGGACAATCCACCCATTTCGACCATCCCAGACTCTTCAGAGACTTATGGAACTTCCCGAACTTCTGGCTCCCCCGGGCCGTACCGCGGTCAACAGCACGCCCACGTTCCTCTCACCGGCCGCGCGGCAAGGTCGTCACAGACCCGCCCGCGCGCCCGGCCGAACACCCCTACCCGTGCCCGTCGTACGCAGCCAGCGCCTCCCCGGCGGCCTGCCGCGCACTCTCGGCGAGCCCGAGCGGCGAGACGATCCGCCCGTCGCGCCCGAGCCGGAGCGCGAGCCTGCGCAGCGACGACGGGTCCGGCGTGCGCAGCGTGATCCGCAGGCCGCCGTCCGCCAACTCCTCCGCGCTGTCGTGCGGGTAGTACTCCGCCACCCAGCGCCCGCCGGGACCGACCTCGATCACGACCTCGGGATCCTCGGCCGCCGGCTGCACAAGGCCCTCGGACAGGTCCCGCAGTTCGATCTCGGGCGGCGCGGACGGCTCGTCCAGGATCCGGATCTCGGCCACGCGGTCGAGCCGGAACGTGCGCCGCGCCTCGGAGCGCCTGCACCACGCCTCGACGTAGGTGTGGCCGACGCTCACCAGGCGGATGGGGTCGATCTCGCGCTCGGTGACCTCGTCGCGGGCGGGCGAGTAGTAACGGATCCACAGCCGGCGCCGCTCCGAGATCGCCCGGTCGACGTCGGCGAAGACACCGCCCTCGGACTCGAAGGTCACGGAGAGCCGGGCGCTCGCCCCGGCCGCCTCACCGGCGGCGGCCTCCAGCTTCGCAGTGGCCCGCAGGAGCGCGAGCCGGTCGCTCTCCCGCAGGCCGGGCAGTGTGGACACGGCGCGCGCGGCGACGAGCAGCGCGGTCGCCTCGTCGGCGGCGAGCCGCAGCGGGGCGGCCGCTTCCGCGCTGAGGGCGCCCGGGTTGCGCCACCAGATGCGGTCGCCGTCCGTGTCGATGTCGAGGAGGTCGCCGCCGCGGAAGCTCGTCCCGCACAGCGGCAGGATGTCGAGGTCGGAGATCAGCTCGTCCTCGGTGATCCCGAAGGCGCGGGCGACGTCCTCGACGCGCGCGCCGGGACGCTCCCGCAGATACGTCACCAGGGACAGCATCCGCCGGGTCTGGTCGATGGCGTTCGTGGCCATTGGTCCTTCTTCCCCTCAGCCCTTGGCCACGGCGCGCAGCCGGTCGACGACCTCGGCCCGCAGCTCGGCGGGTTCGAGGACGACCACGTCGGGCCCGAACTCGACCAGCCAGGCGTCGAGCCCGTGCCCGTACGGGATCTCCAGCTCGTCCCAGCCGTCGCCGAGGTCGCGTACGGCGGAGGCCTTGGCGCGCAGCGGGTAGCCGGAGCCGGAGCGCAGTCTGATGCGGGCCGTGCGGTCGGCGGTCTCGCCGGCCCAGCTCGCGACGGTCTCGCGGACGGTCACGACGTCGGGCACGTCGGCGGTGAAGCGGCCGGCCCGGGAACGGACCTTGCCGGTGATGCGGGAGAGGCGGAAGACACGCTCGGCGCCGCGGTCGCGGTCCCAGCCCGCGAGGTACCAGTGGCCGCGCCAGCACTCGAGCGCCCACGGCTCGACGTGCCGCTGCGCGGGCCGAGCGGCGGTGGCCTTGCGGTAGTCGAAGACGACGGCCCGGCGGTCGCGGCAGGCCAGCATCAGCGGCTCGAACGACGCCTCGTGCACGGGGATACGGGGTTCGAGTGCGGAGTGCGCCTCGTACGGGTCGACGTCCTCGGGGAGTCCGGCGGCCCGCAGCTTCTGCAGGGCTCCGCTGGCGGCGCCGGCCAGGCGGGCCTGCTGCCAGACCTTGGCGGCGAGGCCGAGCGCGGCGGCCTCCTCGGCGTCGAGGGTGACGGGCGGGAGCCGGTTGCTGTCGCGGCGGGCGAGGTAGCCGATCTCGCCGTCGAGGTTCTCCACGGTCGCGATGACCAGGCCGAGCTCGCGCAGGTCGTCCTTGTCGCGCTCGAACATCCGGTTGAAGCTGTCGTCGGAGTTCGCTTCCAGGTAGGCCTCGATGGAACCGCGCAGCTCACGCTTGCTGAGCGGGCGCCCGGTCCCGAGCAGGCACAGCGCCAGATTCATCAGCCGCTCGGCCTTCGCAATGGCCATCGACGCCCTACGTCCTCTCTTCGAGAGCCTCCGGGCTCTCCCCCATCCGAACGTCGACCGTACCGCTCCGGAGTCTCGTGGCAAAAGCCGAAGGCCCATGCCAAGGGGCATGGGCCTTCGGATGACCGCTTGCGGTCACAGCCTGATCAGACGGCGACCTCGTCGGTGACGGTCAGACCGCGACCAGGTCGCAGACGAAGATCAGCGTCTCGCCGGGGGCGATCGCGGTGCCGGCACCACGGTCGCCGTAGGCGAGGTGCGCGGGGATGGTCAGCTGGCGGCGCCCGCCGACCTTCATGCCCTGCACGCCCTTGTCCCAGCCGGCGATGACCTGACCGATGCCGAGCTTGAACTGGAGCGGGGTCCCACGGTTCCAGGAGGAGTCGAACTCCTCGCCGGTGGAGAAGGCCACGCCCACGTAGTGGACCTTGACGTTGTCGCCGGCCTTGGCGACGGCGCCGTCACCTTCCCAGATCTCCTTGATCTCCAGGTCAGCCGGCGGCTGCCCCTCGGGGAAGTCGACCTCGGGCTTCTCGATGCTCACGTCTCTTGCTCCTGCTGATAAACGGTTGGGCAACCCGGACAGTCTTGCATCCCGACGGGTCAGGACGTGGCCAGGATGTCCACGACGAAGACGAGGGTCGAGTTGGCCGGGAGCGTCTCGCCCTTGGCCTCCTTGCCGTACGCCTGGTCGGCCGGGATCACCAGGAGGACCCGGTCGCCGACGTGCTTGCCGACGAGACCCTTGTCCCAGCCCGGGATGACCTGGCCCTGGCCGATGACCGTGGTGAAGGGCTGGCCGGTGTTGTACGAGGAGTCGAAGAGCGTGGCCTTCGGCTTGCCCTCGTTGATCTTCCAGGCGGCGCCGCTGTACTGCATGGTGACCGTCTTGCCGCTCTTGACCTCGGCACCCTTGCCGTGGATCAGGACCTGGTCGACCAGCTTCTTCGGCGGGTCGTTCTTCGGCACGGAGATCGTCGCGGGCTCCGGCTTGTCGGCCTTGATCTGCGGCAGGTTCGACGGGATGGACGCCTGCGTGCCGGTCGCCATCTTCGGGGTGACCTTGCCGACGTCGATCGCGAACACCAGCGTGTCGGTGCCGGTGACGCCCGCCTGCTGGTTGCCCTGGCTGCCGAACCCGGCGGCGGGCGGCGCCACGACGAGGACGCGGCTGCCCTCCTTCTGCCCGACCAGCGCGTCCGAGAACGCCGGGATGACCGACTTCGAACCCGCGGTGATCAGCTGCGGGCTGCCACCCTGCTGGTAGGAGCTGCCGAGGTCCTTGCCGCTCTTCCAGACCTTGCCGGTGAAGTTCATCGACACCAGGTCGTCCTTCTTGACCACGGCGCCGCTGCCCTTCGACAGCGTGTGCACGACGAACTTGCCGCTCGGCTCGGCCTTCGGCACGGTGATCGTCGCCTGCTTGCCGACATCACCACTGATCGTCGGCATCGGCGACGCCGAGTCGACCGGCTTGGGAGCGCCCGCCTCAGCCTTGGGCGAGGCGGACGCGGAGTCCGACTTGTCCGTGTCGCTCTTCTTGTGGTCATCACCCCCGCACGCCGTCGCGGTCAGCGCCAGAGCCGGGACGATGAGCAGAGCAGCAAGTCGGCGTCGCACAGTGATCCTCAGGTTGCGGGTTACTTGAGTACGGTCCGGCCACTCTAGGCCCTCGCGTCCCCTACCCGGGGTACCGCACACCAAAGGCCCCGTACGCAGATCACGTACGGGGCCTTTGGTCGACGGTGGGCCGGTCGTCCTACATTCCGGCGATCAGTTTCTCGACCCTGTCGTCCACCGAACGGAACGGATCCTTGCACAGCACCGTGCGCTGCGCCTGGTCGTTCAGCTTGAGGTGCACCCAGTCGACCGTGAAGTCACGGCGCTGTTCCTGGGCCCTGCGGATGAAGTCGCCGCGCAGCCTCGCGCGCGTGGTCTGCGGCGGCACCGACTTGCCCTCGAAGATCTTGAGGTCGTTGCAGATGCGCGCCGCCTGCCCCTTCCTCTCCAGCAGGTAGTAGAGACCCCGGCGACGGTGGATGTCGTGATACGCGAGGTCTATCTGCGCGACCCGCGGATGCGACATGGTCATGTTGTGCTTGGCCCGGTACCGCTCGATGAGCTTGTACTTCATCACCCAGTCGATCTCGGTGCCGATCCGGTCGAGGTCCTCGGCCTCGATCGAGTCGAGAACACGGCCCCACAGTTCGAGGACCTGCTCGACGGTGCCGGTGCGGATCCCGCGGCGCTCGCAGAAGTCCACGGCCTTCTCGTAGTACTCGCGCTGCACCTCGAGGGCGGATGCCTCGCGGCCGCTGGCCAGACGCACCTTGCGCCGGCCGGTGATGTCGTGGCTGACCTCGCGGATGGCCCGGATCGGGTTCTCCAGGGTGAGGTCACGCATGACCGTGCCCGCCTCGATCATGCGCAGCACGAGGTCGGTGGCGCCCACCTTGAGGAGCATCGTCGTCTCGGACATGTTCGAGTCGCCGACGATGACGTGCAGGCGCCGGTAACGCTCGGCGTCCGCGTGCGGTTCGTCGCGGGTGTTGATGATGGGGCGGGAACGCGTGGTCGCGGAGGACACGCCCTCCCAGATGTGCTCGGCACGCTGGCTCACGCAGTACACGGCGCCGCGCGGAGTCTGCAGCACCTTGCCCGCGCCACACAGCAATTGCCGTGTGACCAGGAACGGAATGAGGATGTCCGCGAGTCGCGAGAACTCCCCGTGACGGGCCACCAGATAGTTCTCGTGGCAGCCGTAGGAGTTTCCCGCCGAGTCGGTGTTGTTCTTGAAGAGATAGACGTCGCCCGCGATTCCCTCCTCGTGCAGGCGGCGTTCGGCGTCGACGAGCAGGCCTTCCAGAATGCGCTCGCCGGCTTTGTCGTGCGTGACCAACTCGGTCACGTTGTCACATTCGGGAGTTGCGTATTCCGGATGTGACCCGACATCGAGATAGAGGCGGGCGCCGTTCCGCAGAAAGACATTGCTGCTGCGGCCCCATGACACGACACGGCGGAAGAGGTACCGCGCCACCTCGTCAGGAGACAGGCGGCGCTGTCCCCTAAACGTACATGTGACGCCGTACTCGTTCTCCAGCCCGAAAATGCGGCGGTCCATGAGTGAACATTACGCCTGATGCCCTGTACTGAAACCGGGTTCGACGGCCCCGTTTCGATCATTTTCCGATGACCCCGCGACACGCCCGGCGATACGGGGAGCTGCGAGGACCCGTCCGGTGGCCAGCAGCACCAGCAGCGCGGCCACCCCCGCCGCGCCGGGAACGGCGAAGCCCCACACCGTCCCGCCCCACTCGACGACCGGCCCCCCGGCGGCAGTTCCGACCGACGTGCCCACCGTGAACGTCGTCACGAGCCACGAGAACGCCTCCGTCACCGTGCCCCGCGGCGCGTGCCGGTCGACGATGATGAACGCGCAGGCGATGGACGGGGCGAGGAACACGCCGGCGAGCGCGGTCAGCGCCGTCATCGCGACGACGCCCGGCATCAGCACCAACGGCACGTAGAACAGGGCCAGCAGGGCCACCAGCCACCGCAGCCGCCGCTCGGGAACACCGGCCCACTGCCGCGCCCCGTACACCGAACCGCCCACGAGCGCGCCGAGCCCGAGCGCCGCCATCAGCCAGCCGTACGTCACATCGCCGCCGTGCCCGTCCGCGTACGAGACCCCGGCCACCGTGATGGAGCCGAGCGCCATGCCGATGAACAGGAACGCGCCGAGGAGCGCGAGGAGCCCGGGTGAGCGCAGGGCGCCCAGCCAGTGCGCCTCACGCGGGGCCGAGCGCCACGCGCGCGACGGCTGCGACACCACTACGGAGAGGGCGCCCAGCACACCGACGACGTTCAGGACGACGAGCGCGGCCTGCGCCGACCACAGCGACACACACACGGTCACGAGCAACGGCCCGACGGTGAACATGACTTCCTGCGCCACCGCGTCCATCGCGTACGCCGTGTGCACCTGGTCCTCGCGCGGCAGCACGTTCGGCCACAGCGCGCGGAGCCCGCCCTCCAGGGGTGGTGTGCACAGTCCGGCGGCGCCCACGGCGGCGTAGGCGACCGCCGGTGAGCCGGTCCCCGCGAAGGCGAAGACCGTCATGGCGAGTGCCGAGGCCACCGCGGCCGGGAGCTGCACCCTCGGCTGGCCGCGCAGGTCGACGAGCCGGCCGAGCAGCGGCTGGCCCACGGCGTTCGCGACGCCGTACACCGCGGCGAGCGCCCCGGCGAGGCTGTACGTACCGCCCTCCGCGCGCACGAACAGCACGATCGCGATCGCGGCCGTCGCGTTCGGCAGCCGCCCCACCAGCGTGCCGACAAGCAGCCGCGTCGCGTACCGCGCCCTGAGGATCTCCGCATATCCCGCGGCCATCGCCCGCCCTCTCCCCGCCCCGAGGCGCCTTTAGGTTTTACGTATAACGTCGAGGGTCATACGTACCATGTCCGCAGGCCGCGGGTCCACCGGACGACCCCGCCCCACACCCACGGAGGCACGAGTGACGACCGGGTCAGACGAGACGGCCCCCACCCGCCCCACCAGCCGCGACGTCGCCCGCGCCGCCGGAGTCTCCCAGGCCGCCGTCTCCCTCGTACTCGGCGACAAATGGCGCGGCCGCGTCGCCGAGGCCACCGCCGAACGCGTCCGCGCCGCCGCCCGCGACCTCGGCTACCGCCCCAACCTCGCCGCCCGCAACCTGCGCCTCGGCCGCACCCGCACCGCCCTCCTCGTGGTCCCCGCCCTCACCAACGAGTTCTTCGCCGGCGTCTACACCGGCGCCGCCCGCGTCGCCGCCGAGCACGGCTTCGGCGTCGTGCTCTACCCCTCCCCCGAAGGCACCGGCCCGGCGCGCGACCCCTTCGACTCCGCGCGCGCCGCCCTCGACGGCGTACTGGCCTCCTCGATGGCCTCCGACGCGGTCGCCGCGATCCGGGGCGACGGACTGCCCCTCGTCATGCTCGACAGCGACCCCGGCGAGACACCGGCCACCGGCACCGCCACCGTCAACCTCGACATCGCCGACGGCATGCGCCAGGTGACGGACCATCTGCTGACCCTCGGCCACCGCCGCTTCCTGCACCTCGCGTCCGCCGTCTCCTCCTGGACCTTCGACGTACGCGCCCACGAACTCGCCGCCCGCACGGCCCACGTACCCTCCGCGGACATCCGCACCGTCCGCTCCGCCCTCACCGTCCAGGCCGCCCGCACCGCCGCGCACGCCGCACTGACCACCCCAAGACCCCGCCCCACCGCGATCGTCTGCGACGACGACAAACTCGCCACCGGCGCCTACAAAGCCGCCCGCGGCCTCGGCCTGCGCATCCCCGAGGACCTCTCCGTCACCGGCTTCGACGACCTCTCCCTCGCCACCGCCGTCGAACCCGAACTCACCACCGTCCGCCTCCCCGCGGAACTCTTCGGCGAGCGCGGCATGGCGGCCCTCCTCGCCGTCCTGGACGGCCGCACCCCCGAAACGACCGCGCTCCCCGTCGAGTTGGTCATCCGCGGCTCCACAGCCGCGCCCGCGCCCCCGAGCTGACACAAAACGGCGCCCCGACCGCCGAAGCAGTCGAGGCGCCGCACACACCCTCGGGAAGGCCCGCTCACTCCTCGGAGTCGGACTCCGCCTCCGCGTCGCCCTTCTCCACCGACTCCGCCGGCGCCTCCGCACCGGCCTCGAGCAGCCGCACCAACCGCGGCCCCACGATGCGCTTGAACTTCCGCGCCTGCGGACGCGTACGGTCCAGAACCGCCACCTCGAGCCGCTCCGCGGGGATCTCCCGCTCACTGCCGTTGGTGTCCCGCGACAGGGCCTGCACCGCCAGCTTCAGCGCCTCCGCAAGCGTCATCCCGTCGCGATGCCGCTGATCCAGATACGTACTGATCTGCTCCGCGTTACCACCGACCGCCACCGAGCCGTGCTCGTCGACGATCGAGCCGTCGTGCGGAAGCCGGTAGATCTGGTCACCGTCGGGGGTCACCCCGACCTCGGCGACCACCAGCTCCACCTCGTACGGCTTCTCGGCGGCGCTCGAGAAGATCGTGCCCAGCGTCTGCGCGTACACGTTCGCCAGGCCACGCGCCGTCACGTCGTCGCGGTCGTACGTGTAACCCCGCAGATCCGCGTAGCGCACACCGCCGATCCGCAGATTCTCGTACTCGTTGTACTTGCCGGCGGCGGCGAAGCCGATCCGGTCATAGATCTCGCTGAACTTGTGCAGCGCACGGGACGGGTTCTCGCCGACGAACACGATGCCATCGGCGTACTGCAGCACAACCAGGCTGCGACCGCGGGCGATGCCCTTGCGGGCGTACTCCGCCCGGTCGGCCATGGCCTGCTGGGGTGAGACATAGAACGGCGTCGACACCGGCTGTCCGTCCCTTTCTGTCAGTGACTCAGTGACTCAAGTCTGCGGCGAATAGGCACAGGTCGATGGGCCCGGGTCAGAGAAGCGCGGCCCGCGGGCCGTCGGGCTGCTCAAGGCGGCGCTCCAGGATGGAACGGGCGATCTGCGAACCCTCCTCGTCGGTGAGCCTGCGGAACCCGTCGTCCGTGATGACCGTGACGATCGGATAGATCCGGCGCGCCACATCGGGACCACCGGTCGCCGAGTCGTCGTCCGCCGCGTCGTACAGCGCCTGCACGACCAGCGTCGTCGCCTCCGACTCCGTCAGGTCGTCGCGGTAGAGCTTCTTCATGGCCCCCCGCGCGAAGATCGACCCGGAGCCGGTCGCCGCGTACCCGTGCTCCTCGCTGCGGCCGCCCGTGACGTCGTACGAGAAGATGCGGCCCTTGCCGCGGTCCACGTCGTACCCCGCGAACAGCGGCACCACGGCCAGGCCCTGCATGGCCATGCCGAGGTTCGACCGGATCATCGTCGAGAGCCGGTTCGCCTTGCCCTCAAGGGAGAGCTGGGCGCCTTCCACCTTCTCGAAGTGCTCCAGCTCCAGCTGGAAGAGCTTCACCATCTCCACGGCCAGACCGGCCGTACCGGCGATGCCCACCGCCGAGTACTCGTCCGCCGGAAAGACCTTCTCGATGTCGCGCTGGGCGATCATGTTGCCCATCGTGGCCCGCCGGTCACCGGCGAGAACCACGCCGCCGGGGAACGTCACGGACACGATCGTCGTGCCGTGCGGCGCCTCGATCGCGCCCTTCACGGCCGGAAGTTGACGGTTCCCGGGCAGGAACTCCGGCTGATGCTCGGACAGAAAGTCCACGAAGGACGACGATCCAGGCGTCAGGAAGGCAGCTGGTAGACGCCCGGTGCTACGAGAGTTGGCTTCCACGCGTTTCCTTCCACGTAGGCGGCGGCCCGACGAATGGCGTCGGGATCGTCTCCCAACTTGCCGATGGCCGAATTGCAGTTGAAGCACAGTACGCCACGGACCCTACCCGTCTCGTGGCGGTGATCCACATCCACGGCGAGACGCTTTTCGCCGGATCACACAAGGGCGCGAGAGGCAGTGCCCCCGTACGTACCGGGCACTGCCCCACCACCTAGCCGTACACGTATGTGGACTACTGTCCACCCTTCTGAACGAAGGACCGCACGAAGTCCTCGGCGTTCTCCTCCAAGACATCGTCGATCTCGTCCAGCACGGAGTCGACGTCGTCGCTCAGCTTTTCCTGGCGTTCCTTGAGGTCTTCCGAGGCCTGCGCGTCCTGCGCCTGCTCCTCGACCTCCTCGGTGGAACGCGTCGCCTTCTGCTGTCCGCCGCCGGTGTCCTTGGTCGCCATCTACCTCACCCCGCTCGGTTCGACGTTCTTGATCAGACCCTACAAGCCGGGTCCGACATCGGCCCCGCAGTTTGTTCAACGTGCGGGGCCCACCTGTGTGATTCCCCGGCCGCCGGCTTTTCAGCCGCCGGACAGCACCCGGACCAGATCTTCGGCCGTGCGGCACCGGTCGAGCAGCTCCTTCACGTGATTACGCGTTCCGCGAAGGGGTTCGAGGGTTGGGACCCGCTGCAGGGAGTCACGGCCGGGCAGATCGAAGATCACCGAGTCCCAGGAGGCCGCGGCGACGTCGTCGGCGTACTGCTCCAGGCAGCGGCCGCGGAAGTAGGCCCTGGTGTCCTCAGGAGGCTGCGTACGCGCCCTCTCGACCTCCGGCTCGTCCAGGAGGCGCTTCATCTTGCCGCGGGCCGCGAGACGGTTGTACAGGCCTTTCTCGGCCCTTACGTCGGCGTACTGGAGGTCCACGAGGTGGAGGCGCGCGGCGTCCCAGTCGAGGTTGTCGCGGCGCCGGTAGCCCTCCATGAGCTCCCGCTTGGCGACCCAGTCGAGCTCTCCGGAGAGGCTCATCGGGTCGGATTCGAGGCGCCCGAGGACGTCCTCCCAGCGGGTCAGGACGTCCTTGGTCTGCTCGTCGGCGTCGGCCCCGAAGCGCTCCTCGACGTACTTCCTGGCCAGCTCGAAGTACTCCATCTGGAGCTGCACCGCGGTGAGTGTGCGGCCGCTGCGGAGGGTGACGAGGTGTTGCAGGGTGGGGTCGTGGGAGACCTGGTGGAGGGTGCGTACGGGCTGTTCGACGGCGAGGTCGACGGCGATGAAGCCGTCCTCGATCATGGAGAGGACGAGGGCCGTCGTGCCCAGCTTGAGGTAGGTCGAGATCTCGGAGAGGTTCGCGTCTCCGATGATCACGTGCAGCCGGCGGTACTTCTCGGCGTCGGCGTGCGGCTCGTCCCTGGTGTTGATGATGGGGCGCTTGAGGGTCGTCTCCAGGCCGACCTCGACCTCGAAGTAGTCCGCGCGCTGGCTGAGCTGGAAGCCGTGCTCGTGGCCGTCCTGGCCGATGCCGACGCGGCCGGCGCCGGTGACGACCTGGCGGGACACGAAGAAGGGCGTCAGGTGGCGCACGATGTCCGAGAAGGGGGTCTCCCGCTTCATCAGGTAGTTCTCGTGCGTCCCGTAGGAGGCGCCCTTGTTGTCGGTGTTGTTCTTGTAGAGGTGGATCGGCTGGGCCCCGGGGAGCTGGGCGGCGCGCTCGGCGGCCTCGGCCATGATGCGCTCGCCGGCCTTGTCCCACAGGACGGCGTCCCGGGGGTTGGTGACCTCGGGGGCGCTGTATTCGGGGTGTGCGTGGTCTACGTAGAGGCGGGCACCGTTGGTGAGGATGACGTTGGCCAGGCCGATGTCCTCGTCGGTGAGCTGGCTGGAGTCGGCGACCTCACGGGCGAGGTCGAATCCCCGGGCGTCCCGCAGCGGATTCTCTTCCTCGAAGTCCCAGCGGGCGCGGCGCGCCCGGTGCATCGCCGCCGCGTAGGCATTGACGATCTGGGACGAGGTGAGCATGGCATTGGCGTTGGGATGGCCGGGGACGGAGATCCCGTACTCCGTCTCGATGCCCATTACTCGCCGTACGGTCATGCGGCCCTCCTTGCCCGGCGGCGTCCCCGTTCGGGGGCGGCGCTCAAGTACCGCTGGTTCTCCGGTGCGCGTGCGGTGCCCGTCCCCGCACTGCGCGACTCGGCGGCATTGAAGAGCCTAGAACGCCTTTGCGCTGGTGGGGAGATCATTACCGTCATTGCTCTCGCTGTGCTGCGAGCTGGTCACTGTCTGGAAAGCAGCGGGTGTTCGTTGCCTGGAAAACAGTCGGCTGCGGGTACCCGGTAGAGGCACCCGCAGCCGCCCTGCCTTTTACAGGTACTGCCCGGTGTTCGCCACCGTGTCGATGGAGCGTCCGGTGTCCGCGCCCTGCTTTCCGGTGACGAGCGTACGGATGTAGACGATCCGTTCGCCCTTCTTGCCGGAGATGCGGGCCCAGTCGTCGGGGTTGGTGGTGTTGGGCAGGTCCTCGTTCTCCTTGAACTCGTCCACGCAGGCCTGGAGGAGGTGGGAGACCCTGAGGCCCTTCTGGTTGTGTTCGAGGAAGGCCTTGATGGCGGCCTTCTTGGCGCGGCCGACGATGTTCTCGATCATGGCGCCGGAGTTGAAGTCCTTGAAGTAGAGGACTTCCTTGTCGCCGTTGGCGTACGTGACCTCGAGGAAGCGGTTCTCCTCGGACTCGGCGTACATCTGTTCGACGGCGGTCTGGATCATGCCCTGGACCGTACTGCCGCGGTCGCCGCCGTGCTCCCCGAGGTCGTCGGCGTGCAGCGGCAGGCGGGCGGTGAGGTACTTGGCGAAGATGTCCTTGGCCGCTTCGGCGTCCGGGCGCTCGATCTTGATCTTCACGTCGAGTCGTCCGGGCCGCAGGATCGCGGGGTCGATCATGTCCTCACGGTTGGAGGCGCCGATCACGACCACGTTCTCCAGGCCTTCGACACCGTCGATCTCGGCGAGCAGCTGCGGGACGATGGTGTTCTCCACGTCCGAGCTGACACCGGATCCGCGGGTGCGGAAGAGGGACTCCATCTCGTCGAAGAAGACGATGACGGGGGTGCCCTCGCTGGCCTTCTCACGCGCACGCTGGAAGACGAGGCGGATCTGCCGCTCGGTCTCGCCGACGTACTTGTTGAGCAGCTCGGGGCCCTTGATGTTCAGGAAGAAGCTCTTGCCCGTGGCCTGTCCGGTCACTTCCGCGACCTTCTTGGCAAGGGAGTTGGCCACCGCCTTGGCGATCAGGGTCTTGCCGCAGCCGGGAGGCCCGTAGAGCAGGACGCCCTTGGGCGGCCGCAGCTCGTGCTCCTTGAACAGGTCCGGGTAGAGGTAGGGGAGCTCGACCGCGTCGCGGATCAGTTCGATCTGGTTTCCCAGGCCGCCGATCTGCTCGTAGCCGATGTCCGGGACCTCTTCCAGGACGAGCTCTTCGACTTCGCTCTTGGGTACGACTTCGTAGACATAGCCGGATCGGGGTTCGAGCAGGAGGGCGTCGCCGGGGCGGATGGTGATGTCGAGGAGTGGTTCGGCGAGCCGGACCACTCGTTCTTCATCGGTGTGCCCCACCACCAGGGCGCGCTCGCCGTCCTCGAGGATCTCCTTGAGGGTGACGATGTCGCCGACGCTCTCGTACTCCATGGCCTCGACCACGTTGAGCGCTTCGTTGAGCATCACTTCCTGGCCGCGCCTGAGCTCTTCGAGCTCCACGCTGGGGCTCACGTTCACCCGGAGCTTGCGGCCGCCGGTGAAGATGTCGGCGGTACCGTCCTCGTTCGCCACGAGGAAGACTCCGAAGCCGGCCGGCGGCTGTGCGAGCCGGTCGACTTCCTCCTTGAGAGCCACGATCTGGTCGCGGGCCTCCCTGAGCGTGTTGGCGAGCCGCTCGTTCTGCGCGGACACGCCGGCCAGGTTGGTCTGCAGCTCGACGATCCGCTCTTCGAGAATCCTCGTATGACGCGGAGAGTCGGCGAGCTTGCGTCGCAGGACGGCGATCTCCTGCTCAAGATAGGCAATCTGACCGGCGGGGTCGTCGGACCCTCGTCCCGGGCGGATGCCGCGGTTCATGTCGTCGTCGTGGGCTGCCACGGTCCTCACCTCCTCCAAGGGGAGCTGGACGCTTCCAGACCCTACCTGGGTGGGTGTCGATTGAAACCCCTAGATCACAAAGACCGTGGGGGTGTGTCCGATCTTCACCCTTGCGCTCTCCCTCACGCCAGGGGAATACCCACCCAACATGATTGGGAAGCGGCCGGTTGTAGGGTCGACGTGTTCAACACCCGTCGGAGCTGGCCCGACTTGCTGGTACGCGGGGCGGTTCTAGGCAGGAAACGGCAGGAGACATGAGCGTGCAGCAGGAGGCCGGATCCGGCACCGACAGCGGCGTCGCCCTTGAGGTGTGGATCGACCAGGACCTCTGCACCGGCGACGGGATCTGTGCGCAGTACGCGCCCGAGGTCTTCGAGCTGGACATCGACGGACTGGCTTACGTGAAGAGCGCGGACGACGAGCTGTTGCAGGCGCAGGGGGCGACCACCCCGGTGCCCCTTCAGCTGCTGAACGACGTCGTGGATTCCGCGAAGGAGTGCCCGGGCGACTGCATCCACGTACGTCGTGTTTCGGACAGGGTGGAGGTCTACGGCCCTGACGCGGAGTGACCGCGGGGTTTCCGTACGTACAAGAAGGGCCCGTGCCGCCGTTTCCGGTGGCGCGGGCCCTTCTTGTACGCGTGGGGTCAGATGCTGCGGGCCTCGGCGGGGGTGGAGCGGACGAACGCGGCGCCCTTCCACTGCCACTTCGCCTTGTCCGTGGTGTCGGGGCAGCAACTGGGGACGGCGGGGCTGGAGTAGCCGAGGAGCGTGGCGGTGACTGCTCCGTCGCGCACCGCTACGTCGTCCGCCGTGAGCCGGTTCTTCGGGTCGACGAGGGTGGCGACGATGCGGGGTCCGGCGTGCGCCTCGTGGGACCGGGTGAGGACGTAGACGCCGCTGGGCGGGGTGCCGGAGCCGGCGTCGCAGCGGACCACGGCGACGGTTTCCGGACTTCCGTCACCGTCGAGGTCGCCGGTGGCCTTCTTGACCACGAGGACCTTGGCTGGCCCGCACTGGAGCGGGAAGTGGACGGCGGCCGGATCGGGGGCCGCCGCGGTGGTTCTGGTGTCGGCGGACCGCGGTCCCGGCTGGGCCGCGGTGGCCGCGCCGGGCTGCAGGAAGGAGGAGACCGCGACGACGGCCGAGACGGCCGTCGCGGTCGCCAGCCAGTGGATGGGACGGGTGGTGGTGTGCGCCAGTTCCGGGACGGCGGGGTGCTGCACTAGGAGTGTCTCCTGTGAGGGCTGTGCCGGTGGGGGTGGCCAGCATCGTGCCATACCTCACAGTGCGGGGGAACGTCAGGGTCCGCTGATTCTCAGGTTGATGGAGAGCGCCCTGTCGTTGCGCCTGTGCGGGCCCTCAACGCGCAAACGCCGCCGCCGAGTTCCCCCGGGTGTGCGGGGAACTCGGCGGCGGCGTTTGCGCGTTGTGTCGGGTACGCGGGTCAGCGTCCGGCGTTGCCGCCGTCGGCGTTGGGGCCCGAGTAGTCCTCGCCGTAAGCGCCCTTCGCGGGGCGTCGGCGGCGCATGGGCGGCTCGACGCCGTCCGCGAGGCGGCGGGCGGTGAGGAGGAAGCCGGTGTGGCCGATCATGCGGTGGTCCGGGCGGACGGCCAGGCCCTCGACGTGCCAGTTACGGATCATCGACTCCCAGGACGTCGGCTCGTTGAAGCAGCCGATCTCGCGGATGGACTCGACGGTCCGCGCGAGCTGGGTGGTGGTCGCCACGTAGCAGCAGAGGATGCCGCCGGGGACGAGCGCCTTCTTGACGACGTCCAGGCACTCCCAGGGGGCGAGCATGTCGAGGATGACGCGGTCCACGTCGGTGTCGCTCAGGTTGTCCTGGAGGTCGCCGACGGTGAGCTGCCAGGCGGGGTGGGGGCCGCCGAAGTAGCGCTCCACGTTCTGCGTGGCGATCTCGGCGAAGTCCTCGCGGCGCTCGTAGGAGTGCAGCATGCCCTCGTCGCCGATGGCGCGCAGCAGGAAGCTGCTCAGCGAGCCGGAGCCGACGCCTGCCTCGACGACGCGGGCGCCGGGGAAGATGTCGGCGAAGGCCAGGATCTGCCCCGCGTCCTTGGGGTAGACCACGGCGGCGCCGCGGGGCATGGACAGGACGTAGTCGGGGAGCAGGGGGCGCAGCGCGAGATAGGCGACGTTTCCGGTGGTGCGGACAACGCTGCCCTCGGGTGCGCCGATCAGCTCGTCGTGCGGGAAGGAACCCTTGTGGGTGTGAAAGTTCTTCCCGGCCTCGAGCGTGAACGTGTAGTGGCGGCCCTTGGGGTCGGTCAGCTGTACCTGGTCCCCGACCTTGAAGGGCCCGCGTCGGCGGGCGGCACCGGTCGGTTCGGACATGTGACCAGCCTACCGGGTCCCTGCGGTGCGCCTGACCGGCGGAGGCGGGCCGGGGGTGCGTGAGGACAGTGGGCGTCGGTTGTGGTTGCTCGCGCCCACGCGGCGGAGCCGCACGTCGAAACGGCCCCGCGCCCCTGTCGGGGGGCTCAGGTGCGGGGGGTCGTCACGCCGGCCTCGCCATCGCCTTGACGAAGGCTCGCTCCACGTCCGCTGCGGACAGGACCCCGTAGATGGCGCCGCTCTCCTCGACGACCAGGTACTCGGTGGCGGGGGTGGCGCGCAGGGTGTCGAGGAGTTCCTCGCCGGCGAGTTCCGCGGAGACGCGCATGCCGTCGGTGAGGTCCTGGGCGAGTCCGCTGACGGAGACCCAGGGGCGGCGGTGTTCGGGTACGCCGACGATGGCGGCCTCGCGGACGAGGGACCGGGGTTCGCCGTCGGCGTCGACGACGACGAGGGCGCGGGCGCCCGCCTCGTTGGCGCGGCGCAGGGCCTCGGAGAGAGGGGTGGCGCTCTCCACGGGGACCGCACGGCGGGTGAGCGTGCGGGCGCGCAGTTCGGGGAGGTGTTCGCGCAGGCGAGCCACGCGGAGGCTGTTGCCGGCGCCGGTCCAGATGATCGCGGCGAGGATGGCGGCGAGCAGGGCGTCTGTGACGGTGTCCATGCCGCCGGTGTCCGTGGCTGCGCGGCCGAGTGCGCCCGTCTGGGTGAGCAGGGGCAGCCCGATGAGGACGGCGAGGGCGAGGGCCCGGCCGACCCAGGCGGCGGCGACGGTGCCGCTCATGGGCTTGCCGGTGATCTTCCAGACGATGGCGCGGAGCATGCGGCCGCCGTCGAGGGGGAGGCCGGGGAGCAGGTTGAACGCGGCGACGATGAGGTTGGAGATCATCAGGCCCGCGAGGAGGACGCCGGGCACGGTGCCGGGCTCGACGGCGAGCATGCCGAGGTAGAAGACGCCCGCGAGGACGAGGGACAGCAGCGGCCCGACGAACGCGAGGACGAACTCGCGTCCCGGGGTCTCGGACTCCTTCTCGATCTCGGACACGCCACCGAAGAACTGCAGCTGGATACGGCGCACCGGCAGTTTGTAGCGCAGTGCGACGACGGTGTGGGCGAGCTCGTGGACGAGTACGGAGGCGTAGAACGCGACCGCGAAGAAGAGGGACACGAGATAGCGGGCGGGGCCGAGTTCGGGCAGGACGCGGTCGAGCTGGCCGCCGAAGACCCAGGTGATGAGGGCGGCGACGAGGAACCAGCTGGGCGCGACGTAGACGGGCACGCCGAAGGGGCGCCCCATCAGGATCCCGCCCCGGGCGTCGGGCGCCTTGGCCGGACGCCGACCGCTGGTCGCGGGGGTGCGGGCTGGGGTGGGAGTGGCCTGGGCCGGTTCTTCGGTGCGCTCGGCGTGCTCGGTGCGCTCGGCGTGCTCAGCGGGCTCCGTGTCGTCAGCCGGGTCGCCGGAGGCCTGGTCGTCGGAGGCGCGGTCGCCGGAAGCCCGGTCGTCGGAGGCCTGGTCGTCGGAGGCGCGGTCGCCGGGAGCCCGGTCGTCGGAGGCCTGGTCGTCGGGCTCCCGGCCGTCGGAGGCCTGGTCGTCGGAGGCCCGGCCGTCGGAAGCCTGGTCGTCGGGCTGCCGGTCTTCGGGCTCCGGGTCGGACGGCGAGGCGTTCTCCGGTTCCTCTTCCTCCGCCGGACGCTCGTCCTGGGGCGGGCGCGGGGCGGAGTTCGCGCGGAGGTCGCCGTTCGTGGGCGGTGGGGGCGTGGGGTGCGGGCGGGCGGCCTGGTGGTCGTCCGTCGTACCGCTGCCGGGCTGCGGCCGGCCGCTCTCGTCCACGGTGATCCCTCGGTCCCCTCGTTCGACGTCCCTCGCCCCTGCCGTCGCACGATCATGCGGGGCGGGGCGGTGTGCAGTCGATGGTATGCGTCCGGTGTGGCGTGGCCCTCGTCGACTCCCCCGCCGTCACCGGCCCCTGCCCACCAGGACGCCCACGATGCGTGCCGTACCTGACTGTCAGTGGCGGCCCGTAAGGTCTGTCGTCATGGAAACCAGCACCGAAGGGGCCGCCGCGGCCGCTCGCCCGGCGTCGCTCTCGCCCTCGCGCGCGAGCGACTTCATGCAGTGCCCGTTGCTCTACCGGTTCCGGGTGATCGACAAGCTGCCGGAGAAGCCGAGCGAGGCGGCGACGCGCGGCACGCTGGTGCACGCCGTGCTGGAGAGACTGTTCGACGCTCCCGCGGGTGAGCGGACGGCGCCGCGCGCGAAGTCGCTCATCCCGGGCCAGTGGGACCGGCTGCGCGAGGTGAAGCCGGAGCTGGCGGAGCTGTTCGCGGACGACGGTGAGGGCGAGCGGATGGCGCGCTGGCTGGGCGAGGCCGAGCAGCTCGTCGAGCGCTGGTTCACCCTGGAGGACCCGACGCGCCTGGAGCCTGCCGAGCGGGAGCTGTTCGTCGAGGCGGAGCTGGAGTCGGGCCTGAAGCTGCGCGGCATCATCGACCGCGTCGACGTCGCGCCGACGGGCGAGGTCCGGATCGTCGACTACAAGACGGGCAAGGCCCCGCGCCCCGAGTACGCGGAGGGCGCGCTGTTCCAGATGAAGTTCTACGCGCTGGTGGTGTGGCGCCTGAAGGGTGTCGTGCCACGCCGGCTCCAGCTGGTCTATCTGGGCAGTGGTGATGTGCTGACGTACGACCCGGTGGTGGCCGATCTCGAGCGGGTGGAGCGCAAGCTGCACGCGCTGTGGGACGCGATCCAGTTGGCCACGGAGACGGGCGAGTGGCGGCCCCGGCCGACGAAGCTGTGCGGTTGGTGCGACCATCAGGCGGTTTGCCCGGAATTCGGTGGGACGCCCCCGCCGTATCCCCTTCAGGTCAGGGTGCCCGGGTCCGACGAGGGCTAGCAGGGCAGAATGGCCCGGACTACCGAAGGAGAGTTACGTGGCGATCCGCGTCCTACTGGTCGACGACCAGCCGCTGCTCCGTACCGGGTTCCGGATGATTCTGGAGGCCGAGCAGGACATCGCGGTCGTCGGCGAGGCCGGAGACGGCCTGCAGGCGCTCGACCAGGTCCGTGCCCTGCAGCCCGATGTGGTGTTGATGGACATCCGCATGCCGCGGATGGACGGTGTCGAGGCGACCCGGCAGATCACCGGCCCCGGCCGGGACGGTCCGGCGAAGGTGCTCGTCCTGACGACGTTCGACCTCGACGAGTACGTGGTGGAGGCGCTGCGGGCCGGCGCCAGCGGCTTCCTGCTGAAGGACGCCCCGGCCAACGAGCTGGTGCAGGCGATCCGGGTGGTCGCGGCGGGCGAGGCGATGCTCGCGCCGAGCATCACGCGGCGGCTGCTCGACAAGTACGCGGACCATCTGCCGTCGGGCGACGAGCCGGTGCCCGACACGCTGCACACGCTGACCGACCGTGAGGTGGAGGTCCTGAAGCTGGTGGCACGCGGGCTTTCGAACGCGGAGATCGCGGCGGACCTGTTCGTCAGCGAAACGACGGTGAAGACGCACGTCGGCCATGTGCTGACGAAGCTGAGCCTGCGGGACCGTGTGCAGGCGGCGGTGTACGCGTACGAGAGCGGTCTGGTGCGTCCCGGCGCGCAGTAAGGCCGTACAAGCAGTAAGGGCCGTACAAGAACAAACGGCGGTGGCCGCCTCCCGCATGGGGAGGCGGCCACCGTCATGTGTGCGGCCGGGAGCCGGCGCGGGGCTCAGGCCGTGCCCTTGCTGATCTCCCAGAACCGGAAGACCGTCGACGCGTCGAGGCAGTTCTCCAGGCCGTAGACGCTGTCGCGGACGACGGCGTACTGCTTGGCCTGCCAGACGGGCAGGACGGGCAGCTCGGCGGCGACGATGTTCTGGAGCTGCCCGAACTGCCGGTCGGTGGAGGCGCGGTCGCTCTCCGCCCCGGTCTCCGGGATGATCTTCCCGGTGATGGTGCTGTTGGTGTAGTTGTTCCCGAGCACGTTGCCCGCGCCGAAGAACGGCTGGGTGAAGTTGTCGGGGTCCGGGTAGTCCGGCACCCAGCCCTTCACGTACACGCCGTACTTACCGGTCTTGATGTCCTTCTCGTACTGGCTGAACGCGATGGACTTCATGTCGGCGTCGAACAGGCCGCTCGCGTTGAGCTGCTTGGCGATGGCCGCGAGTTCCTGGTCGGTGGCGGGGCCGTAGCGCGAGGGCGTCGACCAGAGCGTGAGCTTCACCTTGCCGGTGATGCCGTCGGCGCGGAGCGCGGCGCGTGCCCTGGAGAGCGAGGGGTGGGCGCCGTAGGTGTCGAAGAAGGCCGTGTTGTGGCCGCTGATGCCCGCCGGGATGATCGAGTACAGCGGGGTGGCGGTGTCCTGGTAGACCTCGTCGACGAGGGAGTCCCGGTCGATCAGGTAGGCCATGGCCTTGCGTACGGACAGGCGGCCGGCGACGGGGTCGTTCATGTTGAAGACCAGGTGCTGGACCTCGGCGCTGGTGCCCTCGACGACCTCCGTCTTCGAGTTCATCGACGCGGAGTTCTGGATGGCGGCGACGTCCTTGGCGGCGAGTCCGCGGTAGGCGAGGTCGATCTTGCCGCTGACGAGGGCCTTCTTCAGGCCTGCCTGGTCGCCGTGGAAGAACCTGATGGTCATGCCGGAGTTCTGGACCCTGGCGGTGCCCTTGTAGTCGGCGTTGACCGAGAAGACGGCCTTCGTCTTGCTGAAGGAGTCCAGCTTGTAGGGGCCGGAGCCGACCGCCTCGCCGTCCGAGCGCAGGCTGTTCATCGAGTACGCGGTGTGGTCGACGATGGAGCCGGCACCGGACGCGATCTTGCTGGGGAAGGTGGCGTCCGCGTGCTTGAGCTTGAAGACGACGGTCTTCGCGTCGGGCGTCTCGACCTTGTCGAGCATCGGGAACATGATCGCCGGGCCGGCGTCGTCGTTGATGCTCATCATGCGGTCGAAGGAGAACTTGACGTCCGTCGAGGTGAGCTTGTGGCCGTTGCTGAACTTGAGGCCGTCGCGCAGTGTGCAGGAGTAGACGCGGGTGCCGGTGTCCGTGAAGGAGCACTCCTTGGCGGCTTCGGGTTCCGGCTCCGTGCTGCCCTTGGGGAAGCTCAGGAGGGACTGGAACACGTTGTTGAACAGCAGCCACGACCCCGGGTCGTAGCCGGAGGCGGGGTCGGTGGCCTGGATGTCGTCGGACATTCCCATGACCACGGCGCCGCCCTTCCCGGCGGCACTGCCCTGGTCGGTGCCGCATCCGGCCAGCAGAGCCGCGGTGAGTCCCGTCCCGATGGTCAGGACCAGCCAGTGGTTGCGCATTCTCACGTACGTGCCTTGTCGTCAGTGGTGCGGAAAACGGGCGAGCCGGCCGCCCTGGACGGGAAGGCCGGCTCGCGAGGGGATCAGCCGCTCACGCCGCGGCCGAGTTCCCAGAGCTGGAGGATCGAGGAGGAGCTGAGGGCCCATTCGACCCCGGTGATGTCGTCACGTGCGGCGACGTACTGCTTGCCCTGCCAGAGCGGGAGGACGGGCACGTCGTCGGAGACGATGTCCTGGATGCGGGTGAGGCTCTTGGAGGCGGTCAGCCGGTCGGCCTCACGACGGGACTCGGGGATGAGCTGGTCCCGGATCGTGCTGTTCGCGTAGGGCGACGCAAGGAAGTTGTCCTTGTCGAGGAACGGCGCGATGAAGTTGTCGGCGTCGGGGAAGTCGGGGAACCAGCCCAGACCGTAGACGTCGTACTTGCCCTTGAGTTCGGAGGCGCGGTAGGTGTCCCACGCGTCGCCCTTGATGTCGACGGAGAACAGGCCGCTGGAGTTGAGCTGCTGCTTGAGCACCTCGAACTCCCGCTTGGTGGCCGGGCCGTAGTGGTCGGTCGTGTAGTGCAGGGTGAGCTTGACCGGTGTGCTGATGCCCGCGCGGGAGAGGATCGAGGTGGCCTTGCCGACGCTCGGCTCGCCGTACTTGTTGAAGAACGAGTTCGTGTGGCCGGTGATGCCGGCGGGCACGAGCGAGTAGAGCGGTTCGGCGGAGCTGCCGTAGACGTCGGCGGTGAGCTGGCCGCGGTCGATGACCTGGGCCATGGCCTGGCGGACGGCCTTGCTCCGGACGACGGGTGCGCTGGTGTCGAAGCCGAGGTAGCGGATCTCCATGCCGGGCATCTCGACCAGGTTGATGTTCTTGCCCGGGTCGGCCGAGAGCTGCTTGATCTGCTCCGGGGACATGGTGCGCGTCATCATGTCGACGTCGCCCTTTTGGAGGGCTTTGCCCATGGCGTCGGTGTCCGCGAAGGAGACCAGCTCGACCTTGTCGTTCTTCGGCTTCAACTGCCCCTTGTAGTGGGGGTTCTTGGTGAAGACGGCTTTGACCAGGGTGTTGTTCTTCACCTTGGCGTCGAGGGTGTACGGGCCGGAGCCGTCGATCGCGAAGCCGTTGCGCAGCTTGCCGCGTGAGTAGTCGTCGGGGTTGACGATGCCCGCGGTGGGGGTGGCCAGCTTGTACGGGAACGTGGCGTCGGCGGTGTTCAGGTGGAAGATCACCTGGTCACGGCCCTTGGTCTCGACCGTGTCGACGCTCGAAAGCAGTGCGGAGACACCGCTGTCGCTCTTGAGGGTGCGGACGCGGTCGACGGAGAACTTGACGTCCGAGGCGGTGACGGGCGTGCCGTCGGCGAACGAGAGGCCCTTGCGCAGGGTGCACGCGTAGCGCTCGTTGCCGGTGTCGGTGAATCCGCAGCTCTCGGCGGCGTCGGGTACCGGCTCGCCGCCGCCGCGCGGCATGGCCATCAGGGTCTGGATGGTCTGGCGCAGTACGTTCCAGGAGCCCGCGTCGTAGGCGTACGCGGGGTCGAACGGGGCGGGGACCGCCTTCGAGGCGATGAACCGGTCGGTGGTACCGACGGCGATCGGGTTGCCGTCCTTGCCCCCGCCGGCGGACCCGCCGCACGCGGCGAGCACAGGCGCGAGCAGGCCGATGACGGCCGGCAACACCAAAGTCTTGCGGTTCATGCTCGAAGTTCTCCAGAGCTGTCTGTCCCGTGGGCCCGGCAACGGGGGTGGTGTCGACGGGACAC
Organism: Streptomyces antnestii; assembly: GCF_004005495.1. Classification (GTDB taxonomy): domain Bacteria; phylum Actinomycetota; class Actinomycetes; order Streptomycetales; family Streptomycetaceae; genus Streptomyces; species Streptomyces antnestii. Next base: position 207,821 of record NZ_RZYA01000005.1, on the reverse strand, counting down.
GAGGGGTTACGGCGATGTTCTCGCGACGACATTAATGCGCGGGCCCAGGGGGTTTCGAAGGGGCCGGAGGGGAGTGTTCATCACGCTGCGAAACCGGGCGTGGACGCACTGATAACCCCACAGGGGTCGCTTCGGCTCAGGTTCCGACCAATCGGGACACATGGTCACAGGACGTGGAGTGGTGGCGCGGGTCACAGCACAGGTCCGCGCACCTGTCGACCCCACGTCGAGTGGGAAACGTCACACGTTCAACTAGCTTGATGGGCTTGGGGATTCGGTCGGGCGTGCCGGATGTTACCGCGAGTTCACACGCCCATCAGGCCATGGAGGAAAGGCAGGTTGACGTGTTCGAGCGACGGGACGACGGTGCGCCGGTATCCGGGCGCGATGGGGGCGACGGAGGGTACGGCGACGACGTGGCAGCCGGCCGCCTCGGCGGCGGCGACTCCGGTGGCGGTGTCCTCGATGACGGCGCATCGGGCCGGATCCGCGCCCAGGCCCGCGGCGGCGAGGAGGTACGGGTCGGGGTACGGCTTCGTCCGCTCGACCTCGTCGCCCGCGACGGTGAGCGCGAAGTACTGGGGGCCGAGCGAGGCCAGGACGCGGTCGATGATGCGCCGGTGCGAGGCGGACACGAGGGCCGTGGGCACCTCGTGGGCCGCGAGTTCGGCCAGCAGGCGCGCGGCGCCCGGCATCAACGGCAGGGCGCGGCTGATGCGTTCCTCGAAGCCGTCGTTGAGCAGCACGGTCAGCTCGGGGAGCGTGATGTCCGCGCCGGTCGCCTCGATGAGGAAGCCGGCACTGCGGGTCATCGGGCCGCCGACGACGACCTCGCGCCACGCCTCGTCGAGCGCGTGCCCCAGGGCGGCGAACACGGCGACCTCCGCGTCCCACCAGAACCCTTCGGTGTCGACCAGGGTGCCGTCCATGTCGAGGAGCACGGCCTGCAGAGCGGAGCCTTCGGCCGTTCGGGTACCGAGAGCGGGGACCGTACTGGTCATCCGGGCACACCTCCGTGAGGGACGAGAAGGCCGGCTGCCTCCTTGCACGGGAAGGCAACCGGCCTGCACTGGACCGACCAGTGTACGTCCGACGCGGATCACGCGCGCCATGACGTGGTCACGGGCGCGGGACCGGTTTCCCCGGCCCCGCTCCCGCGCCCGTCACCGCGCGTTGAAGTACTTCGCCTCCGGGTGGTGGATGACGATGGCGTCGGTGGACTGCTCGGGGTGGAGCTGGAACTCCTCGGAGAGGTGGACGCCGATGCGCTCGGGCTCCAGGAGCTGGGCGATCTTTGCGCGGTCCTCGAGGTCGGGGCAGGCCCCGTAGCCGAGGGAGAAGCGGGCGCCGCGGTACTTGAGCGCGAACATGTCCTCCATCTCGGCGGGGTCCTCGCCGGCGAAGCCCAGCTCCGAACGGACGCGCGCGTGCCAGTACTCGGCGAGTGCCTCCGCCAACTGGACGGACAGGCCGTGCAGTTCGAGGTAGTCGCGGTAGGCGTTCGCCTCGAAGAGCTTGGCGGTCTCCTCGCCGATCCGGGAGCCGACGGTGACGACCTGGAGGCCGACGACGTCGGTCTCGCCCGACTCCTCGGGGCGGAAGAAGTCCGCGAGGCACAGACGGCGGCCGCGGCGCTGGCGCGGGAAGGTGAAGCGGGTGCGCTCGTTGCCCTCGTCGTCGAGGATGATCAGGTCGTCGCCCTTGGACACGCACGGGAAGTAGCCGTAGACGACGGCGGCTTCGAGCATGTTCTTGGTGTGCAGGTCGTCGAGCCAGCCGCGAAGGCGCGGGCGGCCCTCGGTCTCCACGAGCTCCTCGTACGTGGGCCCGTCACCGGTGCGGTTCTGCTTGAGGCCCCACTGGCCCTTGAAGAGAGCGCCCTCGTCCAGCCAGGACGCGTACTCCTTGAGCTGGATGCCCTTGATGACGCGGGTTCCCCAGAACGGGGGCTCGGGGACCGGGTTGTCGGTGGCCGTGTCGGAGCGGGCCGGCCCCTCCTCGGGCCGCTCGTCGACCTGTACGGCGCTTGCCTTCACGCGGCGCTGCTTGAGCTCGGGCAGTGTGGCGCCGGGGACGCCGCGCTTGACGGCGATGAGGGCGTCCATGAGGCGCAGGCCCTCGAACGCGTCGCGGGCATAGCGGACTTCGCCCTCGTAGATCTCGTGGAGGTCCTGCTCGACGTAGGCCCTGGTGAGCGCCGCTCCGCCCAGGATGACGGGGTAGTCGGCCGCCATCTTGCGCTGGTTGAGCTCCTCCAGGTTCTCCTTCATGATCACGGTGGACTTGACGAGGAGTCCGGACATGCCGATGACGTCGGCCCTGTGCTCCTCGGCGGCCTCCAGGATGGCGGAGACGGGCTGCTTGATGCCGAGGTTGACGACGTTGTAACCGTTGTTCGACAGGATGATGTCGACGAGGTTCTTGCCGATGTCGTGGACGTCGCCGCGCACGGTGGCGAGGACGATGGTGCCCTTGCCCTCGGTGTCGGACTTCTCCATGTGCGGCTCCAGGTAGGCCACCGCGTTCTTCATGACCTCGGCGGACTGGAGCACGAACGGCAGCTGCATCTGGCCGGAGCCGAACAGCTCGCCGACGACCTTCATGCCGTCGAGGAGCGTCTCGTTGACGATGTCGAGGGCGGGCCGGGTCGTGAGTGCCTCGTCGAGGTCGGCCTCCAGGCCGTTCTTCTCGCCGTCGATGATGCGGCGCTTGAGGCGCTCCTCCAGGGGCAGCGCGGCGAGTTCCTCGGCCTTGCCGGCCTTGAGGGACTTCGCGGTGGCGCCCTCGAACAGCGCCATCAGCTTCTGCAGCGGGTCGTAGCCCTCGGAGCGGCGGTCGTAGATCAGGTCGAGGGCGGTGGTGACCTGCTCGTCGTCGAAGCGCGCGATCGGCAGGATCTTCGACGCGTGCACGATCGCCGAGTCCAGGCCCGCCTTCACGCACTCGTCGAGGAAGACCGAGTTGAGGAGGATGCGGGCGGCCGGGTTGAGGCCGAAGGAGATGTTGGACAGGCCGAGCGTGGTCTGCACGTCGGGGTGACGGCGCTTCAGCTCGCGGATCGCCTCGATGGTGGCGATGCCGTCCTTGCGGGACTCCTCCTGGCCGGTGCAGATCGTGAAGGTGAGGCAGTCGATGAGGATGTCCGACTCGTGGATGCCCCAGTTGCCGGTCAGGTCGTCGATGAGGCGCTCGGCGATGGCGACCTTGTGCTCGACGGTGCGGGCCTGGCCCTCCTCGTCGATGGTCAGCGCGATCAGGGCGGCGCCGTGCTCCTGCGCGAGGCGGGTGACCTTCGCGAAGCGGGACTCGGGGCCGTCGCCGTCCTCGTAGTTGACGGAGTTGATGACCGCGCGGCCGCCGAGCTTCTCCAGGCCGGCGCGCAGGACGTCGACCTCCGTGGAGTCGAGGACGATCGGCAGGGTGGAGGCGGTGGCGAAGCGGCCGGCCAGCTCCTCCATGTCGGCGACGCCGTCGCGGCCCACGTAGTCGACGCAGAGGTCGAGCATGTGCGCGCCCTCGCGGATCTGGTCGCGGGCCATCTCGACGCAGTCGTCCCAGCGGCCTTCCAGCATGGCCTCGCGGAACTTCTTGGAGCCGTTGGCGTTCGTGCGCTCGCCGATCGCCATGTACGAGATGTCCTGGCGGAACGGGACCGTCTGGTAGAGCGAGGCGGCGCCCGGCTCGGGGCGGGGCTCGCGGACGGTGGGGGTGAGGCCGCGGACGCGCTCGACGACCTGGCGCAGGTGCTCGGGCGTGGTGCCGCAGCAGCCGCCGACGAGGGAGAGCCCGTACTCGCGGACGAAGGTCTCCTGGGCGTCGGCCAGCTCGGGGGCGGTCAGCGGGTAGTGCGCGCCGTTCTTGCCGAGGACGGGCAGGCCGGCGTTGGGCATGCAGGACAGCGGGATGCGGGAGTGGCGGGCGAGGTAGCGCAGGTGCTCGCTCATCTCGGCCGGGCCCGTGGCGCAGTTCAGGCCGATCATGTCGATGCCGAGCGGTTCCAGGGCGGTCAGGGCCGCGCCGATCTCGGAGCCGAGGAGCATCGTGCCGGTGGTCTCGACCGTGACCGAACAGATCAGCGGGAGGTTCACGCCGGTGGCGTCGAGGGCGCGGCGGGCGCCGATGATCGAGGCCTTGGTCTGGAGCAGGTCCTGGGTCGTCTCGACGAGCAGCGCGTCGGCGCCGCCGGCGATCATGCCCTCGGCGTTCTGCTGGTAGGCGTCCCGCAGGGTCGTGTACGCGGCGTGGCCGAGGGTGGGCAGCTTGGTGCCGGGGCCCATGGAGCCGAGGACCCAGCGCTGCTGTCCGGTGCTCGCGGTGTACTCGTCGGCGACCTCGCGGGCGATGCGCGCGCCGGCCTCGGAGAGCTCGAAGACGCGCTCGGGGATGTCGTACTCCCCCAGGGCCGCGAAGTTCGCGCCGAACGTGTTCGTCTCGACGCAGTCCACGCCGACGGCGAAGTATTCCTCGTGGACGGAGCGCACGATGTCGGGGCGGGTGACGTTGAGGATCTCGTTGCAGCCCTCGAGCTGCTCGAAGTCGTCGAGGGTCGGGTCCTGGGCCTGGAGCATCGTGCCCATCGCGCCGTCGGCCACGACCACACGGGTGGCCAGGGCCTCACGGAGGGCGTCGGCTCGCTCGCGGCCGGCGGGGTCGGTGGACGGGACGGGGGTTGGCAACGAGGCCATGAAAGTGCTCCCTGAGGTGCGACGGCTGTCGGCTTTGCGGATCCCATGGAGGAGCCGCACCCGGTCAGGGTAGCCGGGACGGCGAATTCCCCGCGGAGGCGTCCACGGGCCGGAACGCCCGTCTGCCGGGGGCGCGGGGGTGCCCCGAACCGGTGCGTCGAGGGAAACCGGCTGAAATATAGGCTCCTCGCGTATTCGCACGAGGTCGGCAACGACCGATAGTGTTCAGCATTGCCGAACGATGCTCGGCGTGAGGATCGAGGGAGGAAGGCTGCGATGGCACGGAACATCCAGTCACTCGAGCGGGCCGCCGCCATGCTGCGGCTCCTCGCGGGCGGTGAGCGCCGGCTCGGCCTCTCGGACATCGCCTCCGCGCTGAGCCTCGCCAAGGGGACGGCGCACGGCATTCTGCGCACGCTTCAGCACGAGGGCTTCGTCGAGCAGGACGCCGCGTCGGGCCGCTACCAGCTGGGCGCGGAGCTGCTGCGCCTCGGCAACAGCTATCTCGACGTCCACGAACTGCGGGCGCGCGCCCTGGTGTGGACGGACGACCTGGCGCGCTCCAGCGGCGAGAGCGTCTATCTCGGTGTCCTGCACCAGCAGGGCGTACTGATCGTGCACCACGTCTTCCGGCCCGACGACAGCCGTCAGGTCCTGGAGGTCGGCGCGATGCAGCCGCTGCACTCCACGGCGCTCGGCAAGGTCCTGTCGGCGTACGACCCGGTGGCGCACAGCGAGGTCGTCGAGGCCGAGCGGAAGGCCTTCACGGGGCGGACGGTGAGCGACATCGAGGAGTTCGAGACCGTCCTCGACCTGACCCGCGCGCGCGGGTACGCGGACGACGTCGAGGAGACCTGGGAGGGCGTCGCCTCGGTCGCGGCCCCCATCCACGACCGGCGGCGCATGCCCGTCGGCGCGGTCGGCATCACCGGCGCCGTGGAGCGCGTGTGCGCCGACGGGGAGCTGCGGCCCGAGCTGATCGCCGCCGTGCGCGACTGCGCCCGCGCGGTCTCCAGGGACCTGGGCGCCAGCCGCTTCTGACCCTCCCGCGCCGCGCGAGCGCGGTCACCCTTACGGACCACGGGCCCCGCCTTCAGAGGCGGGGCCTTTCCGTTGCCCGGCCGGGGCACGCCGCTCTCCACCCCCCGTTCAACGTGCAGGGTGCACCCGCCCGCGACACCATCGATGGACGCGCAGTCCAGGCACTTCACCCCCGGCCAGCACCGATAACCCGACCCGATCAATAACGATCGAGTTTTCGATAACGGAACCCTTGACTAGCGAGTAACACCGGGTGAGACTCGCGTCCATCGGTCGGCATTGTCGAACACCTACCGGCAATAGGCGTTAGAGTGTGACAAGCCAGGGCCGAAACCGCCCTCACCTGAGGGCGCGAACCACCGGAGAGGGACCCGGGGTTCGGCTTCCCCTGGACGAAGGACAAAGGAGTCGCGGGTGTCCAGCTCCGACATCTTCATCGGCGAGACCATCGGTACCGCCGTACTCGTACTGCTGGGCGGTGGCGTGTGTGCCGCCGTCACGCTGAAGCGCTCCAAGGCGCAGAACGCCGGCTGGGTCGCGATCACCTTCGGGTGGGGCTTCGCGGTGCTGACCGCCGCCTACCTGGCGGGGGGCGTGTCAGGCGCCCACCTGAACCCGGCGGTCACCATAGGTCTGGCCATCAAGGGCGCCACCCCGTGGAGCGACGTTCCGCTCTACCTGGCCTCGCAGCTCCTCGGCGCGATGATCGGCGCCGTACTGGTCTGGGCGACGTACTACGGACAGTTCCAGGCGCATCTGACCGACCCCGCGGTCCTCGCGGCGCACGCCGGCAACGGTGAGGAAGGCATGGTCGACCCGAAGGCCGCGCCGAAGGCCGGTCCCGTGCTCGGCGTCTTCTCGACCGGCCCGGAGATCCGCAACGCCGCACAGAACCTGATCACCGAGATCATCGCCACGGTCGTGCTCGTCCTGGCCATCCTCACCGAGGGCCTGAACGACGGCGGCAACGGCCTGGGCACCCTCGGTGCCATGGTCACCGCGTTCGTCGTCGTCGGCATCGGCCTCTCGCTCGGCGGCCCCACCGGCTACGCCATCAACCCGGTCCGCGACCTCGGCCCCCGCATCGTGCACTCCCTGCTGCCCCTGCCGAACAAGGGCGGCTCCGACTGGACGTACGCGTGGATCCCGGTCGCAGGCCCGCTCATCGGCGGCGCCATAGCGGGCGGCCTCTACAACATCGCCTTCAAGTAGGCGCGTAGATCCCCCCGCACGACCGCCAGAGCCGGACCGAGAACCTCCAGGAGCACACCGTGACCGACGCACACACCGCAGGCCCCTTCATCGCGGCGATCGACCAGGGCACCACCTCCAGCCGCTGCATCGTCTTCGACAAGGACGGCCGGATCGTCTCCGTCGACCAGAAGGAGCACGAGCAGATCTTCCCGAAGCCGGGCTGGGTCGAGCACAACGCGACCGAGATCTGGACCAACGTCCAGGAGGTCGTCGCCGGGGCCGTCACCAAGGCCGGCATCACCCGCGACGACATCAAGGCCATCGGCATCACCAACCAGCGCGAGACCACGCTGCTCTGGGACAAGAACACCGGTGAGCCCGTCCACAACGCCATCGTCTGGCAGGACACCCGCACCGACGCCCTGTGCAAGGAGCTCGGGCGCAACGTGGGCCAGGACCGCTTCCGCCGCGAGACCGGCCTGCCGCTCGCCTCCTACTTCGCCGGCCCCAAGGCCCGCTGGCTGCTCGACAACGTCGAGGGCCTGCGCGAGCGCGCCGAGGCGGGCGACATCCTCTTCGGCACCATGGACACCTGGGTCATCTGGAACCTGACGGGCGGTGTCAACGGCGGCCACCACGTCACCGACGTCACCAACGCCTCCCGCACCATGCTAATGAACCTCCACACCATGGAGTGGGACCCGAAGATCGCCGAGTCCATCGGCGTCCCGCTGGCCATACTGCCGGAGATCCGCTCGTCCTCCGAGGTGTACGGCGAGGTCAGCGGCGGCCGGCTCGGCGACCTCCTCGGCGGCGTTCCCGTCGCGTCCGCGCTCGGCGACCAGCAGGCGGCCCTGTTCGGCCAGACCTGCTTCTCCGAGGGCGAGGCCAAGTCGACGTACGGCACCGGCACCTTCCTGCTGATGAACACCGGCCACAAGCCGGTCAACTCGTACAACGGCCTGCTGACCACCGTCGGCTACCGCATCGGCGACCAGAAGGCGGTCTACGCCCTGGAGGGCTCGATCGCCGTCACCGGTTCGCTGGTGCAGTGGATGCGCGACCAGATGGGCCTGATCTCCACCGCCGCCGAGATCGAGACCCTCGCGTCGTCGGTCGAGGACAACGGCGGCGCGTACTTCGTGCCGGCCTTCTCCGGTCTGTTCGCCCCGTACTGGCGCTCCGACGCCCGCGGTGTGATCGCCGGCCTGACCCGGTACGTCACCAAGGCGCACCTCGCGCGCGCCGTGCTCGAGGCCACTGCCTGGCAGACCCGTGAGATCACCGACGCCATGACGAAGGACTCCGGCGTCGAGCTCGCGGCGATCAAGGTCGACGGCGGCATGACCTCCAACAACCTGCTGATGCAGACGCTCTCGGACTTCGTGGACGCCCCTGTGGTGCGCCCGATGGTCGCCGAGACCACCTGCCTCGGTGCCGCCTACGCCGCCGGTCTCGCCGTCGGCTTCTGGTCCTCGACCGACGAGCTGCGCGCCAACTGGCGCAGGGCCGCCGAGTGGACTCCCAACATGGCCGCGGAGAAGCGCGACCGTGAGTACAAGAGCTGGCTCAAGGCCGTTGAACGCTCCATGGGCTGGCTCGACGAAAGTGGCGAGGAGTAAGACATGACCACCCTGCAGAGCGTCCCTGCCCTCGGGACGCATCCGGCCGCCGGCTCGACTGCGTCGTACAAGGCAGCGAGCCGCGCCGAGACCCGGGAGCTGCTTTCCAAGGCGACGTACGACCTCCTGGTGATCGGCGGCGGGATTCTGGGCATCTCCACCGCCTGGCATGCCGCGCAGTCGGGACTGCGGGTGGCCCTGGTGGACGCCGGTGACTTCGCCGGCGCCACCTCCTCCGCCTCCTCCAAGCTCCTCCACGGCGGGCTGCGCTACCTGCAGACCGGCGCGGTGAAGCTGGTGGCGGAGAACCACTTCGAGCGGCGTGCGGTGTCGCGTCAGGTGGCGCCGCACCTCGCCAACCCGCTCACGTTCTACCTGCCCGTCTACAAGGGCGGCCCGCACGGGGCGGCGAAGCTGGGCGCGGGTGTCTTCGCGTACAGCGCGCTGTCGGGGTTCGGTGACGGTGTCGGGCACCTGCTCTCCCCCGCGAAGGCGCAGCAGGACGTGCCCGAGCTGCGGACGGAGAACCTGAAGGCCGTGGCCGTGTACGGCGACGACCAGATGAACGACGCGCGCATGGCCCTGATGACGGTCCGCGCGGCCGTCGACGCCGGCGCCGTCGTCCTCAACCACGCCGAGGTCACGGGCCTGCGCTTCACGCGGGGCCGGGTCACGGGCGCGGACCTCAGGGACCGCGTCGACGGCGAGGAGTTCGGCGTGAACGCCCGGCTCGTGCTGAACGCGACCGGCCCGTGGGTCGACCACCTGCGCGCCATGGAGGACGCGAACGCGGCCCCCTCGATCCGCCTCTCCAAGGGCGCGCACCTCGTCCTCAAGCGCACCTCTCCGTGGAAGGCCGCGCTGGCGACGCCGATCGACAAGTACCGCATCACGTTCGCGCTCCCGTGGGAGGACATGCTGCTCCTCGGCACGACGGACGAGGAGTACGAGGGCGACCCGCGCGACGTGTCGGTCACCGAGAAGGACACCGCCCAGATCCTGGACGAGGCGGCCTTCTCCGTACGGGACCAGCAGCTGAAGCGGGACCTGATCACCTACTCGTTCGCGGGGCTTCGTGTGCTGCCCGGCGGGCCAGGCGACACGTCCAAGGCGAAGCGCGAGACGGTCGTCACCGAGGGCCGGGGCGGCATGCTGTCCGTCGCGGGCGGCAAGTGGACGACGTTCCGGCACATCGGCCGTACGGTCATGAAGAAGCTGGAGTCGCTGCCGGGCCACCCGCTCGGCGAGGACTTCGAGCCGGTCAGGGAGCTGCCGAAGCGGATACCGCTGCCCGGTGTCGCCAACCCGCGCGCCGTGGCACACCGGCTCCTGGTCGACAACCCGGCCCCCGGTCCGCGCATGGCGGCCGACACCGCGAGGCACCTGGCGACGCACTACGGCTCGCTGGCCTTCGACATCGCGCGGCTTGCCAACGAGGACGCGGCGCTGGCCGAGCGGGTCCACCCGGACGCGCCCGAGATCATGGCGCAGGTCGTGTACGCGCGGGACCACGAGTGGGCCGAGACGGCGGACGACGTGCTGCGCCGTCGCACGACGCTGACGATCCGGGGCCTCGCCACGGACGAGGTGCGGGCCAAGGTCCAGGACGTGCTCGACAAGAAGTAAGTACCTCTGGATCCATATGACGTGAGGGGCGGCTGCCACGGGGGGAGCCGCCCCTCACGCCTGCCCGGGTGCGCTGCCATGCCGCGTACATACGCCCGCAACGCCCGGGCGCGAGAGTGGGGGCATGAAGTTCCAGGTCCTGTCGATCATCGGCCACGCGCCGCATCCCCTCACCGGTGAACTCCCCTCCGCCGCCGACCGGTTGGCGCAGGTCGTCGACGTCGGTGTCGCGGCGGAGGAGGCCGGCTACGACGCGTACGCGGTCGGCGAGCGGCACGCGGGGGCGTTCCTGTCGTCGAGTCCGACGGTGGTCCTCGGCGCGCTGGCCGCCCGTACGTCCCGGATCAGGCTGCTGACCGGCGTCACCGTCGTCGCGATCCTCGATCCGGTGCGGGTCGCCGAGGACTACGCGACCCTCGACCAACTCTCCCACGGACGCGTCGAGTTGGTGATCGGCAAGGGTGCGGAGGCCGGTCACTTCGACCTCTTCGGGCTCGACGAGACACGCCAGTGGGACCTCCAGGAGGAGAAGTACGAGCTCCTGAGGCGCCTGTGGAGCGAGGAAGGCGTCGACTGGGAGGGCGAGTTCAGGCCCGCCCTCAAGAACGTGACCACGGTGCCGCGCCCGTACGCGGGGCTCCCCCGCGTCTGGCACGGCTCGGCGACCTCGCTCAACTCCCCGGAGCTCGCGGCCCGGCACGGCGACCCGCTGTTCACGGCCAACGCCATCCAGCCGCGCGCGGCCTACGCGAAGCTGATCGACCACTACCGCGAGCGCTTCGAGGCATACGGGCACGATCCGGCGCGGGCGCATGTCGCGGCGGGCTCGGGCGGCCTGCTCATCGCGGACTCGCACGAACAGGCGGTGGCGCGCTTCAAGGACCTGTACGAGGCGAAGGTCGCGCAGTCCTTCAAGCCGCACCTGGCGGGGAAGGCGGGCTACAACACGCCGTTCCGCACGGTCGAGGACGCCATCGCGGACGGGCCCCAGCTGATCGGTTCACCGCAGCAGATCATCGACAAGATCCTCGGCTACCACGCGGTGTACCGGCACGACCTCCAGTCGATCACCGTCGACGCCTTCGGGCAGGGGACGGGCGAGCAGATCGAGACGCTGCAGCGGTTCGCCGAGGAGATCGCGCCGGTGATCAGGAAGGAGGCGCCCAGCTCCCTGTGGGAGTGAGCGCCTCCGTCCTACGAGGCGGCTTCGTCCGGGGCGTCCGACCCCAGGATGGAGTCCTCCAGCTTGCGCAGGAGCCGCGAGAGCTGGCGGCACTCCGCCGGGGAGAGCTCGCCGAGCATCCGGCGTTCGTTGTCGAGGTGCTCGGTGAACACCTCGTCGACCTTGGCGAGGCCCTCGTCCGTGAGCCGCGAGTAGACGACCCTGCGGTCGTCGTCGTCGCGCTCCCTGACGATCAGACCGTCCTTCTCCAGGCGGTCTATCCGCAGGGTGACCCCGGCCGACGAGACGAGGCCCTGGTCGGCGAGCTGCCCGGCGGTCAGGCGGTACGGCGCGCCGGAGCGGCGCAGCGCGGTCAGCACGTCGAAGCCGGCGACGGAGAGCCCGTGCCGCTCTATCGACGCGATCAGCTTGGTGTTGTACCGCAGGAACGAGCGGTGCAGCCGGGCGAGGACCTCCAGCGGGGTCGTGTCCAGCTCGGGCCGCTCCCGCGCCCAGTCGTCGATGAACTGCGCCACGGCATCCCGCCGCGCGGCCTTCCGATCAGCCATCCCGTCCCCTCGGCCTCTTCCGGGTGGGCGAGATGTCCTACGCCCCTGAAAATCCTACCCCTGAAGCGATCACGTCCGGACGCGCGCCTGCGATGATGCCGACGCCGAACGGTGTTCTCATGGGCAAGAGGGTGCAGCCGACTCGGTGTGCGCGAGGTGAGCGACATGCGACACGTGATCGACCAGGCCGCCGCGTGGCAGGCCGCCGCGACCCGCTTCGCGATGGCGACGGTCGTCCACACCTGGGGCTCCGCCCCGCACCCCGCGGGTACGTCGATGCTGGTCGCCGAGGACGGCCGGGTCGTCGGCAACGTCTCCGGGGGCTGCGTGGAGGCCGCGGTGTGCGCGGTCGCGGAGGACGTCCTGGCCGGCGCGGGACCCGCCCGCGAGACCTACGGAGTCAGCGACGACGAAGCCTTCTCGGTGGGCCTGACCTGCGGCGGAACCATCGAGGTACTGGTTCACGAGGTCACCGCCGACGCACCGCTCCAACGGGTGGCCGCGGACCTCGCGGCCCATGCGCCGGTGGCGCTGGTGACCCCGGTGGAGGGCGCGGCCGGGAGTCTCGCCGTGGGCGCTTCCGGGCTGAGCGGGTCGCTGGGCGACGCGCGCCTCGACCGGGCGGCCGCGGAGGCCGCCGAAGGGCTGCTCGCCCGTGGCACGAGCGGCCTGGTGCGGGTGGGCGAGCCGGGCGGCGCAGCCCCGTCGTGCGCGCCCGAGCGGGAGCTGTTCGTGCAGGTCTTCGGGGCGCCGCCGCACCTCCTGGTGTGCGGCGCGGTCGAGTTCGCGCGGCCCCTCGTCCGTATCGGCGCGCTGCTCGGCCACCGGGTGACCGTGTGTGACGCCCGTCCCGTCTTCGCGACGCCCGAACGCTTCCCCGAGGCGAACGAGGTGGTCGTGGACTGGCCGCACCGCTGGTTCGCGGCGCACGAGGACCAGGTGGACGCCGCCACGGCCGTGTGTGTGCTCACCCATGACGCCAAGTTCGACGTGCCCCTGCTGGAGCTGGCGCTGCGCAGCCGGGCCGGTTACGTGGGGGCCATGGGCAGTCGCCGTACGCACGAGGACCGTCTGGCGCGGCTGCGCGCGGCGGGCCTGGGCGAGGCCGAGCTCGCGCGCCTGCGCTCACCGATCGGCCTCGACCTCGGCGGGCGCGGGCCCGAGGAGACGGCGGTGTCCATCGCGGCGGAGATCATCGCGGTGCGCCGGGGCGGGAGCGGCCTCGCACTGAGCGGCCTTGAGGGGCCGGTGCACGCGTCGTGAGCCTTTTTTGAACTGACGGAGGGGCGGGCCCAGGGAATGTCTGACCATTCCCCTGGGCGCCGCCCCCTCGAAGCCGGCGAACTGCCGGTCCTCCGTCAGGAGTTGAGCTCCTCCAGCGTCTTGCCCTTCGTCTCCACCGCGAAGAGTGCGATCACCGCACCCACCGCGGCGACCCCGGCGAGCTGGGCGAAGACGAGGGTGAGGCTGCCGCCCCCGCCGAGGATCGCGCCGACCGTGATCGGGCCGAGGATGACGCCGAGGCGGTTCCACAGGCCACCGAACGCGGCACCCTTGGCGCGGTTGCACGTCGGGTACAGCTCGGGCGAGTAGAGGTACAGGCCCGCGTTGATCGCGTAGACGAAGAACGTCGTGCAGGAGGCGAAGAGCGCGACCTGGCTGCCGGACGTCACACCGACCAGGGCGAGCGTCACGAGGGTGAGCGCACTGCCGCCGAGTGCGGCCACGAGGGCGGGGCGACGGCCGATGCGGTCGATGACGAGGGCGACGGCGAAGGTGCCGAGGAGGCCCGTCACGTTGCTGAGCAGGGTGTACGTGAGCGCGGTGGTCAGGTCGAGGCCGAAGTGCTTGACGTACAGCGAGGGCAGCCAGGTGGAGATGCCGTGGTTGACGTAGTACGCCACGAACCAGAGGGCGGAGAGCACGGTCGTGCGGCGCAGGTACTTGCCGGTGAACAGATCCCGCAGGCTGCCCTTGGCGGTGTCGTCCCCGCGGCCCTCGACCGGCTCGGGCAGGTCCGCGCCGGTGGCGGCCGCGACCTCCGCCTCGATGCGGGCGATGACCTGCTCGGCCTCTTCGGTACGACCCTGGGAGAGCAGCCAGCGGGGCGACTCGACGACCTTCTTGGGCAGGACGACGGCGAGCAGGACGGGCAGGGCGCCGATCACGAACATGGCGCGCCAGCCGAAGGTGGGCACCACCCATACGGCGACGAGGGTGGCCGCGGCGAGTCCGAGCGGGAAGATCATCTCGTAGATCAGGACGAACCGGCCGCGCTTGTCGGAGCGGGCGATCTCGTTGATGTACGTGGCCGCCACGGGGACGACGCCGCCGATGCCGAGGCCCTGCACGAAGCGGCAGAGCGAGAACATCTCGATGTTGTTCGAGAAGGCCACCGCGAGGCTCGCGAGCGCGGTGACGGCGACACCGAGGGCCACGGTGCGCACCCGGCCGACGCGGTCGCCCAGCCACCCGGCGACCAGGGCGCCCAGGAGCATGCCGACGGAGCCGGAGGTGATGGCGAAGGTCGCCTGGGCCGTGCTCAGGTGCCAGTCCTTGATCAGGACGGGGAGCGCGGACGCGGAGAGAAGCTGGTCGAACGCCTCGAAGAAGGTGACGGCGCCGATCAGGAATCTGACCTTCACGTGCCATCGGGATTGTGGAAGTCGTTCGAGCCGGGCGGCGATCGATCCGAGCCCTGGCTTGCCGGCCACAGTGGTCATGAGGGGGCCTTTCGCGACAACGCGAACAGAGGAGTTCCGCAGACATTAGGAGGACTTCTCTAAGCGGTCAATGATTCATGGCTAAGACATTTTCAGCGTGACCTCACCGTCACCGACCCGCAACCGACCTCGGACCACCTTCACGCAAAGACTTCGCCAGGGGGTCTTGCGGAGAATTACTTAAGCCCTTAGATTTCTAGCACTTCAGCGCTCAGGCATCGCCGCGCTGCACGTTCCACCCCCTTCGCCCGTAGGCCGTAGACCCCCGGAGGTCCCGCCCGTGCCTCACGACATCCCCACCGACATCCTGATCGCGGGCCAGTGGCGACGCGGTGCGGGCGAGCCCGTCGACACCGTCGACCCGGCGACCGGACAGGTGCTCGCCACCGTCCACTCCGCGTCCGCCGACGAGGTCGACGAGGCCGCGCGGGCCGCCGCACTCGCCGTCGAGGACCCCGCCTGGCGCGAGCTGCTCCCGCACCAGCGCGCCCGGCTCCTGTACCGCATCGCGGAGTTGACGGAGGAGGCCGCCGGCGAGCTCGCCGCGCTCCAGACCGCCGACACCGGCAAGACCCTCACCGAGACGAAGGCCCTCGCGCTCAGCGCGGCCGGCACCTTCCGGTACATGGCGGCGGCCCTGGAGACGGCCGAGGAGACCCTCACCCCGTCCCGCGGCCCGTACGTGACGATGAGCGTGTACGAGCCGATCGGTGTCGTCGGCGCGATCAACCCCTGGAACTCGCCGGTCGCCAGCGACGCGCAGAAGATCGCGCCCGCCCTCGCCGGCGGCAACGCCGTCCTGCTCAAGCCCGCCGCCTGGACCCCCCTGGTGTCCCTCGCGCTGGGCCGTCTGATCCACCGCGCCCTCGGCGAATTCAGCCTGCCCACCGCCCTGTTGTCGGTTCTGCCCGGCAGCGGCCGGGTCGTCGGGGACGCGATCGTGCACCACCCGCTGGTCGCCCGGATCGGCTTCACCGGCGGCACGGAGACCGGCCGGTCCATCGCGAAGGCGGCCGCCTCGAAGCTGATCCCGGCCTCCCTCGAACTCGGCGGCAAGTCGCCGACGATCGTGCGCGCCGACGCGGACATCGAACAGGCCCTGGCCGGCGTGATGTTCGGGATCTTCTCGTCGACCGGTCAGTCCTGCATCGCCGGTTCGCGGCTCTTCGTCGCCCGCGAGATCTACGACAGCTTCGTCGGCGAACTCGTCGAGCGCGTCGGCAAGTTGCGGGTCGGCCCCGGCACCGACCCGGGCACGCAGGTCGGGCCGATGGTCCACCACAAGCACCGGGACTCGGTCGCCGCCTACGTCGACCTGGCCCGCTCCGAGGGCGCCCGGGTGCTGTGCGGCGGCCGGGCGCCCGAGGGGGACGCGTACCAGGACGGCGCCTACTACCTGCCGACCGTCCTCGACGGGCTCCCCAACACCTCGCGGACCTGCCAGGAGGAGATCTTCGGTCCCGTCCTGGTCGCCCTGCCCTACGACGACGAGGACGACCTGGTCCGCCAGGCCAACGACTCCGTCTTCGGCCTCGCCTGCGGCATCTGGACGCGCGACCACCGGGCCGCGTGGCGCCTGGCCCGCCGGATCGAGGCGGGGACGGTCTGGATCAACACGTACAAGCAGTTCAGCGCCTCCACCCCGTTCAGCGGGATGAAGGACAGCGGACTCGGAACGGAGAAGGGGCGCGACGCGATCCGCGCCTACCAGCGCCAGAAGTCCCTGTACTGGGGCACCTCGGACGCGCCCCTCCCCTGGGCCAACTGACCCGCGCCCCCTCGTCCCCCTCGTCTGGAGACACCTCATGCCCCACCCCACGCCAGGACCCGTCGCCCGGCTGCGCTCCCTGCGCTACGTCGAACTGCTCACCCCCGCCTTCACCGAGGCCGCCGACTTCTACGAGGAGGTCTGGGGCCTGAAGACCGTCGAGGCGGAGCGCGGCGCGGCGGCGTGGCTGCGCGGCACCGGCGAGGAGCACCACGTCCTGCACCTCACGCACGCGGAGCGCACCGGCCTCGGCCGGCTCGCGTTCGCCGTGGCCACCCCGGCCGAGGTCGACGAGGCGGCGCGGCGCCTGGAGGCCCGCGGGATCACGCCCGTGTTCGGCCCCGCCCCGCTCGACCAGGTGGGCGGCGGCTACGGCCTGCGCTTCACCGACCCCGAGCACCGGCTCGTCGAGATCAGCGCGCACGTCGAGGCGGTCGCCCCGCGCGGCCGCGACGCCGCCGTCCCGGTCGGGGTCACGCACGCCGTCCTGAACACCATCGACATCGACGCCGCCGTCGCGTTCTACTGCGACGTGCTGGGCCTGCGCGTCTCCGACTGGTCCGAGCACCAGATGGCGTTCCTGCGCTGCAACTCCGACCACCACTGCATCGCGTTCAACCGGGCCGAGTGGACCTCCCTCAACCACGTGGCCTACGAGATGAGTTCGGTCGACCACTTCATGCGCGGCCTCGGCCGGCTCAAGCACCACGGCATCGACCCGCAGTGGGGTCCTGGCCGGCACGGGCCCGGCAACAACACCTTCTCCTACTTCACCGACCCGTCCGGCCTCGTGTGCGAGTACACGTCCGAGGTCGCGCAGATCGTCGAGGACGCGTGGATCGCCAAGGTGTGGCGGCGCGTGCCCGAGCTGTCCGACCTGTGGGGCACGGCGGGTCCGCCGTCGAAGGAGATCCGCTGTCACATGGCCGGCTCCCCCGATCCCGGTCCGCTCGCATCCGCATCCGCATCCGCATCCGCTTCCC
Source organism: Streptomyces antnestii (assembly GCF_004005495.1). Taxonomy (GTDB): domain Bacteria; phylum Actinomycetota; class Actinomycetes; order Streptomycetales; family Streptomycetaceae; genus Streptomyces; species Streptomyces antnestii. Next base: position 190,448 of record NZ_RZYA01000005.1, on the reverse strand, counting down.
TGGAGGTCTCCGCATGAGCACGATTCGCAAGGTGGGCCTCGTCGGCTGGGGCGCGATCGGCCGCGTCGTCGGCACCGCCCTCGCCGAAGGCCAGGTGCCCGGCGCCGAGCTGACCTGCATCATCGACAACCGTCCGCTGGGCGACGCGGCGCCCGCGCCGCAGCTCACCTTCGAGGAGGCCCTGGAGCGCTGCGACCTGATCGTGGAGGCGGCCGGGCAGGGCGTCGTACGGGAATGGGGTGAGCGGGTCCTCGCCTCCGGCACCGACCTGCTCGTCGCGTCGACCGGCGCGCTCACCGACGAGGACCTCGCCAAGCGGCTCCTCGCGGCGGGCCCCGGCCGGGTCTACTTCACCGGCGGCGCGGTCGGCGGCCTCGACCTCCTCCAGGCGGTGCGCTCCTTCGGTCCCCTCGACGAGGTGCGCCTGACCACGACCAAGCTGCCGTCCACCCTCGAACAGCCGTGGATGGACGAGGAGTTGCTGACCCGGCTGCGGACGGCGACCGGTCCCGTCGAGGTCATGTCCGGCACCGCGCGCGACGTCCCCGTGAAGTTCCCCAAGTCGACGAACGTGGCCGCCTCGGTCGCCCTCGCCGTCGGCGACCTGGACGCTGTGCGGGTCCGGGTCGTCGCGGATCCCGGTGCCGCCCACACCCGGCACGTCATCGAGGCGTCCGGCGCGCACGGCGCGTACCGCTTCGACGTCGCGCACCTGCCGGACCCGGGGAACCCCGCCACCAGCCAGGTCGTGCCCTACGCGGTGCTGCGCAGCCTGGCCGCGCTGGCCGGTCGGACGGGGCAGATCCTGTGACGGCCGCCTCCGTCTCGGCGGTCCATGTAGAGGAGGCGGGGTCGGCTGGCCCGCTGCTGCTGTGCCTGCACGGCATCGGCTCCTCGTCGGCGGCGTTCGCCCCGCAGCTCGCCGAGCTGTCCGCGTACGCCCGGGTCGTGGCCTGGGACGCGCCGGGGTACGCCAAGTCGGCGGATCCGGAAGGGCCGTTGGACCTGGACGGGTTCGCCGACGCGGCGGCCGGCGTCATCCGCTCGTACGGCTCCCGCGCCCATGTCCTCGGCGTCTCCTGGGGCGGGGTCATCGCGCTGCGGCTCGCGGCCCGCCACCCGGACCTCGTCGAGTCGCTGATCGTCGCCGACTCCAGCCCCGGCTCCGGCACGGACCCCTCGAAGGCCAAGGGCATGCGGGCACGGGCCACCGAGCTCGCCGAGGTCGGACCGCGCGCCTTCGCCGAGCAGCGCGGGCCCCGGCTCGTCTCCGGCGAGGCGCCCGCGGAACTCGTCGAGCGGGTCATCGAGACCATGGCGTCGTCCGTGCGGCTGCCCGGGTACGGCTACGCCGCCGAGTCGATGGCGTCGGCCGACCTGCGCGACGAACTGCCCGCGATCGCCGCGCCCGCGCTCGTCCTGTGCGGCGACAAGGACCAGGTCACCGGTATCGAGGCCTCCCAGGTCATCGCCGGGGGCCTCCACAAGACCGCCTACGTGATCGTCAAGGACGCCGGTCACCTGGCCAACCAGGAACAGCCCGAGCGGTTCAACGCCTGGGTCCTGTCCCACCTCCGCATCACCGCCCGCATCCCCGAGTAGGAGCTTCCACCATGCCTCTGACCACCACCGAGTACGACAACGGCGGCGACCTCGGCAAGTACACCGACTCGCTCATCGCCACCAAGGAGTCCCGGGTCGCGGACTTCAACACCCTCTCCTTCCAGGAGAAGGCGGGCCCGCAGTACCGCCGCGGCCAGATCCGCTACGTCGGCTCCGGCGCCACCGGCAACCACGAGAGCGACTCGCGGATCCTCCCGTCCGGCGGCTTCACCTTCTCCAACATGCTGCTGCCGCCCGGGGCCGAGGGCCCCGAGCACACGCACCACGACGTCGAAGAGGCCTTCTTCGTCCTGGAGGGCCAGGTCAAGGTGGGTATCCACCGCGGCGCCGACGAGGTCGAGTACCGCACCCTCGGCTACCGCGACATGATCGTCGTGCCGGCCGGTGTGGCCCGCTCGCTGAAGAACGAGGGCGACACCGACGCCCTGTTCTGCGTCGTCATCGGCACGCAGAAGCCGCAGGTTCCGACGTACCCGGAGCACTCGCCGATGCACGGTGTCACCCGTGACTGACCCTTCCGGGGACGCCGGCACCGTCGTCGTCACCGGGGCGGGCCGTGGCCTGGGACTGGCCATGGCCCGCCGGGCCGGCGAGGACGGCTTCCGTGTCGTCGTCGCCGAGCTCGACGAGGAGCGCGGGGCCCGCGCCGCCGAGGAGCTGCGCGGCGAGGGGCTCGACGCCCACTTCGTGCGCTGCGACGTGGCGGACCCCCGCTCGGTCGAGGAACTCGCCGACCGTGTCCGGGAGTTGGGCCCGCTGTACGGCCTGGTCAACAACGCGGCCCTCGCCAACGGCGTCGGCGGCAAGGAGTTCCAGGACATCGACGTCGAGGTGTGGGACCGCCTGATGACGGTCAACGCCCGCAGCCCCTGGCTGGTGTCGAAGGCCCTGTACCCGCTGTTCGGGGCGCCGGGCCGGATCGTCAACATCGCCTCGGACGCGGCGCTCTACGGCTCGCCGCGCCTCGCCCACTACATCGCCTCCAAGGGCGCGGTCATCGCGCTCACCCGGGCGATGGCCAGGGAACTCGGCGACAAGGGCATCACCGTCAACGCGGTCGCCCCCGGCCTCACCGAGGTCGAGGCCACCGAGACGGTCCCCGAGGAACGGCACGCGCTGTACGCCGCGAACCGGGCCATCTCCCGGGCGCAGCAGCCCGACGACCTCGTCGGTCTCGTCGCCTTCCTCCTCGGCGAGGAGTCCCGCTATCTCACCGGACAAGTGATCGCCGTCAACGGCGGCTTCACGATGCACTGACCCCAACTGATTGCTAGGAGAGCAGATTCGTGACTCCTCCCCCTCGCAAGCGAGGCGGCTTCTCACTCGGGATCAAGATCCCTCATGACGGCCAAGCCCTGACCGCTGCCTAGGCAAGGTCGCGGCGTACTACGGCGCTCCGCGCCTTGAAGGAGAAATCATGGATCTGGGCCTCGCCGACCGGACCGTCCTGGTCACCGGCGGCAGCTCGGGCGTCGGCCTGGCCACGGTCCGCGCCCTTCTGGACGAGGGCGCGCGCGTCGCGACCTGCGGCCGTGACGCCGACCGGCTCGCCAAGGCCGCCGCGCGGCTCGGCAGCGACCGGCTCCTGACCGGCGTCTGCGACGTGCGGGACGCCTCCGAGGTACGGGACTTCGTCCGGTACACCGTCGACACGTTCGGCGGCCTCGACGGACTCGTCAACAACGCGGGCCAGTCCCGTATGAAGAGCCTCGACGAGTCGACGGCCGAGGACTGGCGCGACGAGCTGGAGCTGAAGTTCGCCGGCGTCCTCAACCCGCTGCACGCCGCCCGCCCCCACCTGGCCGCCTCGGACGCGGCGTCGATCGTGAACGTCAACGCGGTCCTCGCCAAGCAGCCCGAGACCCGGCTCATCACGACGAGCGCCGCCCGCGCCGGCATCCTCAACCTCTCCAAGTCCCTCGCCACCGAGCTGGCCCCCGAGGGGATCCGCGTCAACTCGGTCTGCCTCGGCCTCGTCGACACCGGCCAGTGGACCCGCCGGCACGCCGCCGCGGGGTCCGGCCTCTCCTACGAGGACTGGCAGGCGGAGCTCGCCGCCGACCGGGGCATCGCGCTCGGGCGCCTCGGCCGCGCAGAGGAGGTCGCGTACGCGATCGTCGCGCTGCTCTCGCCGCGCGCCTCGTACATCACCGGAACCAGCATCGACGTGTGCGGCGGCGTCGGCCGCTCCATCCTCTGAGGAGACCACCATGCGTTACGACACCGGAGGCGATCTCCTCGTCGCCGTCCTGCGGGAACTGGGCATCGACACGGTCTTCGGGATCGTGAGCGTGCACAACCTGCCGCTCGTCGAGGCCGTCGACCGCGAGCTGCGGTTCGTGCCCGTGCGGCACGAGGCCTCGGCCGTCAATGCCGCCGACGCCTACGGCCGGGCCCGCGGCGGCCTCGGCTGCGCGCTCACCTCGACCGGGACCGGCGCGGGCAACGCGGCGGGCTCCCTCATCGAGTCCCTGTCGGCCGGCACGTCCGTCCTGCACATCACCGGGCAGGTCGAGTCGGAGTTCCTGGGCAGCGGCCGCGGTTTCATCCACGAGACCAAGGACCAGCTGGGCATGCTGACGGCCGTCTCCAAGTACGCCGCCTCCGTGCCGTCGGCGGACTCCGCGGGCCGGATCCTGCGCGAGGCGGCTCAGGCCGCGCTCACCGCGCCCGGCGGCCCGGCGAGCGTGGAGTGGCCGGTCGACCTCCAGTACGCGGCCCAGACGGACACGGTGGCGGAGCTCGCGGCCGAGCCCGCCGTGCCCGTGCCCGCTGACGACGAACTCGCCGCCGCCGGTGCCCTGTTGGCCTCGGCCCGGCGGCCGGTGATCTGGGCCGGTGGCGGCGCGAACCGGGCCCGTACCCAGCTCGCGGACCTGCTCGCCGCGACCGGTGCCGCGCTGCTCACGTCGAACTCCGGGCGCGGCGCCGTCCCCGAGGACCACCCGCAGGTCGTCGGCAACTTCGCGACGACGCCCGCCGGCCGGGCCCTGCTCGCCGACGCGGACGTGCTCCTCACGATCGGTACGCACTTCCGGTCCAACGAGACCGCCGACTACGGCCTTAAGTTGCCTGAGGCGCACATCCAGATCGACCTGGACGCGGCCGCGCTCGGCCGTGTGTACCCGGCCCGGCACGCGCTGCACGGCGACGCCGCCGAGGTCATCGAGCGCCTGCTCCCCCACGCGCGCCCCGCCGAGACGGGCTGGACGACCCGTGCCGCCGAGGTCCGCGCCGAGGTGCGCGCCACCCTGCACGACAACATCGGCCCGCAGGCCGCGATCTGTGACGCGATCCGGGCCGCGCTCCCCCGTGAGGCCGTCGTCGCCCGCGACGTCACGATCCCGTCGAGCAGCTGGGGCAACCGCCTCCTCGACATGTACGACCCGCGCGACAACGTCTTCCCGCGCGGCGGCGGCATCGGCCAGGGCCTGGGCATGGGCATCGGCGCGGCGCTCGGCCGGCCCGACGCCCCCACGGTCGTCATCGCGGGCGACGGCGGGCTCGCCGTACACCTGGGCGAACTGCTCACGCTGGCCCAGGAGCGCCCGCGGCTGACCCTCATCGTGTTCAACGACGGCGGCTACGGCGTCCTGCGCAACATGCAGGACGCGCACAGCGACCGCCGCTCCGGAGTCGACCTCGCGACGCCCGACTTCGAACTGCTCGCCCGCGCCTGCGGGTTGCCGTACCTGCGGATCGCGGCCACCGAGCACGCCGAGCCCGTGATCTCCGAGGCCGTCGCCTCGGACGGACCGACGCTCGTCGAGGTCGACCTCGCGGCGCTCGGCCCGATGAAGAACCCGTTCACCCCGCCCGTGAAGATCCCCACCGCGTAGGGAGGCCTTGCAGCCATGACCACCACCGACGAGTCCACTCTGGACCTTCTCGTGCACCGCATGACCTGGGAGGCCGACGGCGTCCTCTCCGTCGAGCTGACCCACCCGGACGGCAAGCCGCTGCCCGCCTGGGAGCCCGGCGCGCACCTCGACGTCCACGTGGGCGGGCAGGTCCGCCAGTACAGCCTGTGCTCCGACCCGCGCACCCCGGAGAAGTACCGCATCGGCGTGCTCAACGAGCCGTCCTCGCGCGGTGGTTCGCGCCACGTGCACACGAAGCTGCGGCCCGGCGGACGGGTCACGGTGTCGGCGCCGCGCAACCACTTCGCGCTGGAGGAGGCCGCGGGTTACGTCTTCGTGGCGGGCGGCATCGGTGTGACGCCGATCCTCGCCATGGCCCGCGAGGCGGCGCGCCGCGGCGCGGAGTGGCGCATGGTGTACGGCGGGCGCAGCCGCGCGTCGATGGCGTTCGTCGACGAGCTGACGGCCCTGGGCGGCGATGTGACCGTCGTCCCGCAGGACGAGCAGGGCCACATCGACCTGGACTCGGCGCTCGCCGGCCTCCCGGAGGGCACGCTCGTCTACTGCTGCGGTCCCGAGCCGCTGCTCGCCGCCGTCGAGGCCCGGTGCCCGGCCGAGCAGCTGCGCCTGGAGCGGTTCGCGGCGCCGGTCGTCGAGCGGTCCGGGGACGACGAGGCGTTCGAGGTCGAGTGCCGCACCTCCGGGCTCACGCTCACCGTGGACGCCGACACGTCGATCCTGGAGGCTGCCGAGGCCGCCGGCATCGACGTGGCAAGCTCCTGCCGGGACGGGATCTGCGGCTCGTGCGAGACGCGGGTGCTCGACGGCACGCCCGACCACCGCGACTTCCTGCTCTCCGAGGCCGAGCGGGCCTCCTGCGCCTCGATGATGATCTGCGTCTCGCGCTGCGCCTCCGGGCGCCTGGCCCTCGACCTGTAAACCCTTTTCCTGGAGGCACGTGTGACCACCACCTGGCCGTACCTGGACGTCCACCAGTCCCGTACGCACGAACCGACCCCCTACGAGTACAAGCTGGCCGCCACCCTGGAAGAGGTCTTCACCAAGGACGGCCACGAACTCGCCGACGTCATCCGCGGGCTGAACGCCCGTCAGGTCCACGCCCCCGACGGCGCCCCGTGGACCGAGGACTCGTTCCGCGCCGAGATGCAGCGACTGGGAGCGTGATCCTGATGACCGCCACGACGACCGCCTCCGCGGCCTCCGCCGCCGACCACATCTACGCGACCGGGATGCGCAACCAGTGGCACCCCGTCGTCCCCTCCTCGTTCGTCGCGCCCGGCGCGATGCGCAAGGTCACCGCGCTCGGCGAGAACTGGCTCCTGTTCCGCCGCTCCGACGGCACCCTGTCCATGCTCGCGGACCGCTGCCCGCACCGCGGCGCGCCCCTGTCGCTCGGCAAGCACCTCGGCGACCGGGTGGCCTGCTGGTACCACGGCGTCGAGGTCGAGGGCGACGGCACCGTCGCCTCCGTGCCCGGTCTGCCCGGCTGCAACCTGGAGGGCAAGAAGCTCGTCAGGTCGCTGCCGGTGCGCGAGGTCAGCGGCGCGATCCTCGCCTACTTCGGCGACGAACAGCACCCGGAACCGGCCGAGTTGACGCTCCCGGAACCGCTGACCGAGCCCGGCACCGAAGCGTTCCTGTGCTACGCGGAGTGGAACGTGCCGTGGCGCTTCGCCGTCGAGAACCTGCTCGACCCGATGCACGGCGCCTTCCTGCACCACGACTCGCACACCATGTACGACGGTGACACCGCCGCCAAGTTCCGGATCCGGGAGACCGAGCGGGGCTACTTCTTCGAGAAGACCGACCAGCGGGGCGTCAACTTCGACTGGGTCGAGCTGTGCCAGACCGGCGTGGACTGGGTCGACCTGTCGATCCCGTACCCGCCGTCGGCCGGTCCCGGCGGGGCGTTCGGGATCGTCGGCATGGTCTGCCCGGTCGACGAGGAGCGCTGCGGCGTCTTCTTCTGGCGCTACCGCCGGGTCGAGGGCTGGCAGCGCGACACCTGGCGCTTCCTCTACAAGACCCTCATCGAGAAGCGCCACTGGGAGGTTCTGGAGCAGGACCGCGTGATGCTGGAGGCCATGCCGGCGGACGCCGACCAGCGCGAGAACCTGTACCAGCACGACCTCGGCGTGGTGCGCCTGCGCCGCCTGTACAAGGCAACCGCTCAGGCCCAGGCGGGCACCGCGAGCTGACGCGCCGGCGCGGTGCCGGGACGAGTACCCCCGCTCCGGCACCGCGCGCGCCCTCCCCACCCCATAATGGGCCGATACATCGGAGGTATCGGCGCTCCAGACCTGGGCGCTCCGACCGAGGACAGGGGAGACCGCCATGGCTGTCACCGACGAGGCCATCGAGAAGATCAAAGGCATGATCGTCTCCGGCGCGCTGCGCCCGGGCGACCGGCTCCCGAAAGAGAGCGAACTGGCCGCCGACCTCGGCCTGTCCCGCAACTCCCTGCGTGAGGCCGTCCGCGCCCTGTCCCTCATCCGCATCCTCGACGTGCGGCAGGGCGACGGTACATACGTCACGAGCCTCGACCCCCAGCTCCTGCTCGAAGCCCTGAGCTTCGTCGTCGACTTCCACCGCGACGACACCGTCCTGGAGTTTCTCGCCGTGCGCCGCATCCTGGAGCCGGCCGCGACCGCGATGGCCGCGACCCGGATCGACGAGGCGCGGCTCGACGCGCTCGCGGCCCAGCTGGACGCGCTCGGCGCCGAGCCCTCGGTGGAGGAACTGGTCGCCTCCGACCTGGAGTTCCACCGCGGCATCGTGCAGAGCTCCGGCAACTCGGTCCTGTGCTCGCTCCTCGACGGTCTGTCAGGGCCGACGACCCGGGCCCGCGTGTGGCGCGGTCTGACCCAGGAGGACGCGGTCAGCCGGACGCTGCACGAGCACCGGGCGATCCTCGCGGCGCTGCGCGACGGTGACGCCGAGGCGGCACGGTCGTGGGCGACGGTGCACATCGCGAGCGTGGAGCAGTGGCTGCGCTCCACCCTTTGACGGCGTTCCACTCTTTGGGGCGGTTCCGCTACCGGCGTGAAGCGGGAGTGCGAGGGCGTATCGCGGGGCAGTGATCCGGTCGGTCCCCGGACATGGGGGCTGCGGATGGCCCGCGCGCACGCCGTAAGGTTGGCTCGTACGCAATGGGGGTCCCCCCAGGCCTTTAAGGCACTGGGGGAACGTCGGAAGGAGGCGCTGGGTGATCGAGCTCGAGGGGGTACCCGAGCTGATCGACCCGGTCATGGTGGCCGCGTTCGAGGGCTGGAACGATGCCGGTGACGCCGCCTCCGCCGCGGTCGCGCATCTGGACAAGGAGTGGAAGGGCGAGGTGTTCGCGGCGCTCGACGCCGAGGACTACTACGACTTCCAGGTCAACCGTCCCACCGTGTGGCTCGACGGCGGAGTCCGCAAGATCACCTGGCCGACGACGCGTCTGTCCGTGGTCAGGGTCGGCGGCGACAAGCCGCGCGACCTGGTCCTGGTCCGGGGCATCGAGCCGTCGATGCGGTGGCGTTCGTTCTGCAACGAGCTGCTCGGGTTCGCGCACGAGCTGGGTGTGGAGCTGGTCGTCATCCTGGGCGCGCTGCTCGGCGACACCCCGCACACGCGGCCCGTGCCGGTCAGCGGCGTCACGTCCGACCCGGATCTGGCGCGCACCATGGACCTGGAGGAGACCAAGTACGAGGGTCCGACGGGCATCGTCGGCATCCTCCAGGAGGCCTGCACGCACGCGGGCGTTCCGGCGGTCTCCCTGTGGGCGGCGGTGCCGCACTACGTGTCGCAGCCGCCGAACCCGAAGGCGACGCTCGCGCTGCTCAACCGCCTGGAGGACCTGATCGACCTGCGCATCCCGCTGGGTGAGCTGGCCGAGGACTCCCGGGCGTGGCAGCTGGGCGTGGACCAGCTGGCGGCGGAGGACAGCGAGGTCGCCGAGTACGTGCAGTCCCTCGAGGAGGCCCGGGACACCGCGGAGCTCCCCGAGGCGTCCGGCGAGGCGATCGCCCGCGAGTTCGAGCGGTATCTGCGGCGCAGGGACGGCGGGCCCTCAGGGGGTCCGGCGGGCCATGCCACGGAGGGCGGCGACACGGCGCCCTACCTGCGGGACACCCCGAGCGAGCGCACCCGTCCGCCGCGTCCGCAGCGCCCCGATCCGGGCGCGGACGCCTCCGGCGGGAGCGGTGACGGGGACGGGACCGAGGGGCCCGGCACGTCTTCCGATACGCCGCCCGACACCTCCGCCGACCCCGGGGACGATTCCTCCGAGGACTCGCAGGAGTAGGACTCGCAGGACTAGGACGCCGGACGACGCCGACGGCCCGGCGGGGGCGGTGCACACGCTGTGTGCACCGCCCTTTCACTGTGCGACCGCGGGTCGCGTGGGGTCAGCCGCAGCTGAACTTCGCGGCCGCCCAGTCCCCGTGGTCACCGGTCTTGGACCCGTTGGTGTCCGTGACCTTCAGGTGCACATGGCGCGCTCCGGTCACGTCCACGTCGACCGGGACGGTGTCCGAGGCGCCCGTGACCTTGGGAGAGGTCCACAGGACCTTCCCGTCGGCCTCGACCGAGAAGGCCACCTCTCCATAGCCCTTGATCTCGTCGTCGATGCCGGCGTCGGCGGTCAGCTTCGAGCACTGCCCGCCGAGGTAGACCTCGATGTCGGAGTCGGCATGGACACCGATGCCCTTCGCGTACGTCTTGCCCGCGAGGGTGAGCGTGTGGCCGTCGGTGGCGCCGGACTCGCCGTTGCTGCGGTCGCGTTCGGCGGGACCGTAGCCGTTGGTGGACTTGAGCCACACGAGGTCGCTCGCCCAGGCGTCGCCCTTCGGCGGCTCGGGCATCACGGCGACCGCGAAGTGCCCCTGGGAGGTGCGGTCCTGGTCCGCGGAACGGTAGCGGGCGCTCGCGGTGAGGGCCTGTTCGCCGGGGGTGGCGTCCTTGGCCGGGGTGAGGCTCAGCTCGACCCGGCGGGTCGTCCCGGCCGGGACCCGGTCGACGGTCGCCGCGGGACCGGCCTGCCAGCCGGCCGGCGCGTCGAGACCGACCTCGACCCCGGTGGCGTCCTCGGTGCCCGCGCTCACGTCGACGGCGACCTTGCCGGCCGCGCCCGCGCCCAGCTCCTGGTCGGCCGGGACGGTGACGGCGGCCTGCGCACCAGGCACGGCTCCGCCGAGGGCGCTGGTGTTCTCCAGGGTGAGGCTGAACTCCCGGTCCGTGGACAGGGGTTGCGTCTTGACCCGCACGACGCCGCCGCGGTCGTCGCGGTCGTAGAACCAGCCCGCGTCGGCCTTGTCGTACGCCGCCTTGGAGTCGAGGCGGTCAAGGGCGGTCCCGCCGAGCGTCACGCGGGAGGGCGCGTCACCGGTGTGCAGGGTGAACGCGTACGGGCGGGACTTCTGCTTGCCCTTGAAGTCGCCCTTGCTCTCGCCGATCTCCACCTTGATGTCGCCGGCCCCGGAGCGCGGCGCGTCGACCACGGCGTGCTGAGTGGCGTACGCGCCGCCGCGGTGCTCGCGGGTCACGCCGTCGTCCTCGTAGAGGTCGAAGGTGGACTTGCCCTGCGGGTAGATGTCCCAGGCGAGCGGCGAGTCGGCGGTGCGGTCCTGGTACGAGCGGATGCCGCCGGGCCACATCGGCACGGCCGCGCCGCCCTTGACGAACAGGGGCAGGGTGTCGAGGGGCGCGCTGTAGCCGTCGACCGTGGTCGGGCCCTGGTAGACGCGGCCGGTCCAGTAGTCGGTCCAGGTGCCCTTGGGCAGGTAGATCCCGTCACGGACGGTGGTGTCCTTGTAGACGGGCGCCACAAGGAAGTCCTCGCCGGTCAGGAACTCGTACTTGGCGGCGTCCGTGGCGGCCTTCGGGTCGTCCGGGTACTCCAGGGCCAGCGGCCGCACCGCGCCGACACCGGTCTTCGTCGCCTCGTGCGCGTACGAGTACAGGTACGGCAGCAGGGACTCGTGCAGCTTGAGGTACTTGCGGTTGACGGACGTGTAGGGCTCGCCCTGGCGGAACGGCTGCTTGTCGGACGCCGCCCAGCCGTCCATCGTCATGGTCATCGGAAGGAGCATCTTCCACTGCAGGTCACGCGCGTACGTCTTGGGGCTGCCGCCGAAGATGCCGTCGACGTCACCGGTCGTGTACGCGAGTCCGGACATCGTCGCGCCGGCGTACGTCGGGATCTGCCAGCGGATGTAGTCCCAGCTGCCGGTCTGGTCACCGGACCACTGGACACCGCAGCGCTGCGCGCCCGCCCAGCTCTCGGGCGCCCACGTCACACCGCGCGCGTCACTGTTGTCCTCGATGCCCTTGTACGCGTCCTTGCAGCCGTCGAGCGCGAACTTGTAGCCCGAGCCGATCCAGGCGACGTCCAGCTTGGCGACGCGCTGCCCAGCCTTGACCTGGTCGGCGATCTTGGCGATGCCGTCCTGGGTCCACAGGCCCAGCTGGGCGCCGCGGTCCTGGAGGCCCTTGCCGGCCTCGGGCAGGTTCTCGTAGCCGCACCCGTAGCCGTCGTTGACGAGCATCCAGCCGAGCGGCATGTCGTGCTGCTTGTACTGGTCGGCGATCTTCAGCGAGTCGAGGGTGTGGCGCTCGCCCCGGTTGGCGTTGTGGAGGTAGCAGTCGGCGTCGCCCGGCTCCAGGCCGTAGACGGGCGGCATGAACGGCTTGCCGGTGAGTTTCGTGTACTGGCCGATGACGTCCTTGGCGCCGGGCCCGGCGAAGTAGTAGGCGTCGAAGCGCTGTTCCTTCGCGGCCGCGGTGACGGGCTCGCCGAAGGTGTACGTGTTCGGGGCGAACGTGTTGCGGAAGACGCCGTAGCCGGCCGAGGAGAGGTAGAACGGCACGGAGTTGGGGTGCCCGCCGTCGTTCCAGTTGTAGTCGACGGAGACCTTCACGGTCTTGTCGCGGTGCGAGGTGTTGCCGCGCCCGTTCTGCATCCCCGCGCCGTAGAACTGCTCGTCGGCGCCGCGCGCGAGGGTCTGCGTGGTGGTGTCGCCGGTCCAGCTCAGCCCCTTGGTCTCGGCCCACACCCGGGTGCCGTCGGACCGGTACAGGGCGAAGCGCAGAGGCGACTTGTAGGCCCGCAACGTGACGTCGTGCGTGCTGAGTTCGTACCGGTCGCCGCGGTCCTTCCAGTGGGTGACCGGCGGCTTGCCGCCCTGCGGCAGCACGATGGCGTCGCCCGCCGGGTCGCTGAACTTCCCGTCGGGAGCGAGTTCGAGCCGGAAGGTCTCATCGGACACGAAGCTGACGCGGGCCTCGGCGGACCCGGCACTGAGGGTGTAGACGGAGCCGTCCGCCTGGAAGTCCGTGACGTCGCCGACGGTGGTGGCCGGGTCGGCGGCGCGGGCGATGCCGGGCCCCACGAAGGCGGCGCACAGCCCGAGCAACGCCCCGGCCGCCAGCGATCTCAGGCGTCGCGATGTGCGTATTGATGATTGCATGGCGCGTTTTTAGCGCAAGAAAGAGCACGACGCCATGGGCAAACCGGTCACAACGAAAAAGGAACCGCCCCCGAACTCGTAGGAGTTCGAGGGCGGTTGAGGTCACAGAGCCGTCGGGCCCATTCAGCCCCTCCGGCGATTGAGGAGCGGGGTCCGGGGCAGAGCCCCGAGACGGTCACCCCACTTACAGGGCCACCCCGAGCAGCGCGTCCACCGCGCGCGAGACGACGCCGGGCGCCCCCTCGTCCGTACCCCCGTCGGCGACCTGCGTCGCCACCCAGCGGTCGACCGCGGCGAGAGCCGCAGGCGCGTCCAGATCGTTGGACAGGGCCTCGCGGATCTCCTCGACCAGGCCCTCCGCAGGAACCCCGTCCGGCCGCGACACCGCCGCACGCCACCGCTCGAGCCGCGCCACGGCCTCGCTCAGGACGTCGTCGGTCCACTCCCAGTCGGAGCGGTAGTGGTGCGCGAGGAGCGCGAGCCGGATCGCGGCCGGGTCGACCCCGTCGCGCCGCAGCTTCGAGACGAAGACGAGGTTGCCCTTGGACTTGGACATCTTCTCGCCGTCGAGCGCGACCATGCCGGCGTGCACGTACGCCTTGGCCATCGGGAACTCGCCGGTGAGGACCTGCGCGTGCGAGGCGCCCATCTCGTGGTGCGGGAAGGCCAGGTCGGACCCGCCGCCCTGCACGTCGAAGCCCATGCCCAGGTGGTCGAGGGCGATGGCGACGCATTCGATGTGCCAGCCGGGCCGGCCGCGGCCCAGCGAGCCGCCGTCCCAGCTCGGCTCGCCCTCGCGGGCGGCCATCCACAGCATCGGGTCGAGCGGGTTCTTCTTGCCCGGACGGTCCGGGTCGCCGCCCCGCTCGGCGGACAGGAGCCGCATCGCGGCCGCGTCCAGGCGGGAGACCTGGCCGAAGTGGGGGTCTGCCTCGACGGAGAAGTAGACGTCGCCCTCGAGTTCGTAGGCGGCGCCCATGTCACGGAGCCGTTCGACGAGCGGCACAATGCCGGGTATCGCCTCGACGGCTCCTATGTAGTGCTGCGGCGGCAGCATCCGCAGCGCGGTCATGTCCTCGCGGAAGAGGGCGGTCTCGCGCTCCGCGAGCCCGGTCCAGTCGAGGCCGTCACGGATCGCGCGCTCGAGCAGCGGATCGTCGACGTCCGTCACGTTCTGGACATAGTGAACCTGCCGCTTGGTGTCGAGCCACACGCGCTGCACGAGGTCGAACGCGTTGTAGGTCGCCGCGTGACCCATATGGGTCGCGTCGTACGGGGTGATCCCGCAGACGTAGATACGGGCGACGGGACCGGGCTCGAGGGTGACGAGGCCATCGGTCGCGGTGTCGTGGATCCTCAGGTCGCGGCCCTTACCAGGAAGGGCGGGGACCTCAGAAGCGGGCCAGGCATGCATGCCATGAGCCTAACCGGACGGAGGTTCCGGATACGAACCGGACTGGGTGGGATGGCCGGGAAGGCCCTCTTGCGCTCCACCCCGCCCTCATGTCAGGCCTCGACCGTGGCGCGGATGGCGCCCGAGAGACCGAAGTGGCGGATGCCGTGCAGCAGATGGGCCCGCAGGCCGGTGACGAAGTACGTCCACCCCTGGGTCTGCCCGACGGCCCGCGCGGCGCCCTCCAGGCCCTCGCCGAAGGGCTGCTCGGTGATGGTGAGCAGCGTGGCCGCGCCGTCGTCGGCCCGCTCCAGCTCGATGGTCACGTCGCCGCCGGGCCAGCTCCACGAGATCAGCCGGTCCGTCTCCACGGGCCCGATCTCCACGTCGAAGGTCGCGTCGACATGGCCGAAACGCCAGGTCACCGTGGTGCCGGGGATCATCGGAGCCGATGCGTCCGACGTGAAGAAGCTGGACAGGCCCTCGGGGCTCACGATGGTGTTGAACACGTCCTTCACGGGCCGGGCGATCCGGTCCTCGACGATCAGTTTCACGGCGTGGCCTCCGTCCGGACGGGTTCCTTCGAACGTAGCCGCAGCCAGTGACATACGCCCCCCGAGAGCCCCCCGGGACGGCCGCGCGCGGCTCAGACCGGCGGCCACGGGATGGCGGGCCACTCCCCGCTCGGCTCCCGGTGCTTCCCCGTCTTCAACAGCGCGTCGACCCGTGCGCGTACGGCGTCCAGCTCGGCGTCGGTGATCAGCTCGGCGAGCCGCAGCGCCAGGGGCTCGCCCGCCCCCAGGGCGCCTGTGAGCCCCTTCAGGGCCTCGGTCGCCTCTCCGGTCAGGGGCTCCCCCGCCCAGCCCCACAGAAGGGTGCGCAGCTTGTCCTCGGTGTTGAAGGTCACTCCGTGGTCGATGCCGAAAAGGTGCCCTCCGGCGTCGATCAGGAGGTGACCGCCCTTGCGGTCGCCGTTGTTGATCACCGCGTCGAGCACTGAGAGGCGCCTCAGCCGGGCGTCGTCGGCGTGCACGAGGAGCGCCGTGCGCCCCTCGCCGACCTCCGCGAACCCGACGGCCTTCCAGCCGTCGCCCGCTTCCTCACCGTCCACGAGAGCCAGCAGATCACCGCCCTCGGCGGGCTCGTCGGGCTGGTCGATCCACAGCTGGACCATGCCCTCCCCGTACGGCCCGTCCCGCAGCACCGTCGGCGGTACGAGGCCCCAGCCCAGCGCCTCGGAGACCGTGTAGGCGGCGACCTCGCGGCGGGCGAGGTTGCCGTCGGGGAAGTCCCACAGGGGGCGCTCGCCGGCGACGGGCTTGTACACGCAGGACGCCTCGCTGCCCGCGTGGGTCACCGTGCACAGGAGCACCGCGTTCGACGCCTCCCGGATCCGCCCCCGCACCGCGAGCTCGCCCCGGGTGAGCAGTTCGAGCTGCTCCGTGTCGGAGACGGTCACGCTCCTCGCCGGTATCCGTTCTGACGCGGGCATACGTGTCCCTCCGGGTCGAGCGGCAGACTGCACAGCGGGCACGGCGGACGCCCCGCGTTGACGACGTCGAGGGCCCGCTTGGCGAAGGCGCGCGCCTGTACGCCGGTGAGCCGGACCCGCAGCATCGGGGGGCCGTTCTCCTCGTCCTGGAGCAGCCGCTCCTCGGCCTCCGCGAGGTCCTCGTCGGTGTCCGCGTCGAGTTCGACGAGGGCCTGCGCCTCGACGATCATCCGCTCCTCCTCGCCGTCCCAGGCGAGGGCCATCGTGCCGACCCGGAACTCCTCGTCGACGGGCGACTCCAGGGGCGCGGTGTCGGAGATCTCCGTGGGCGTGACGGCGGGCACGGAGGCGTTCCCGCCGCTGCGGCGCACGACTTCGTCGAGGAGCTCGTCCATGCGCTCGGCGAGCGCGGCGACCTGGGTCTTCTCCAGGGCGACGCTCGTGACACGGGCGCCGGCCGAGGCCTGGAGGAAGAAGGTGCGGCGCCCGGGGAGCCCGACCGTACCGGCCACGAAACGCTCCGGCGGGTCGTAGAGGAACACCTGACGGGACACGTCCTGTCTCCATTGGGATCGACTGCGGGGACCGACTGCTTGATCGAGCGCGGCGACGACTGCGGTCACCGCGACGGCTTCACCCTACTGCGGCGGACGATCACGGGGCGCCCGCACCGCCTCCGACAGGTGCGTCCCCCTCCGCGGGCTTCTCGCGCCGGGCGAGCGACGCGAAGTCACCGGTGTCGCCGAGGCGGACGAGATAGGGCCGGAGCCGGGTGTAACGGATCGCCGTGATGGAACACGGCTCTACGGAGATGCGCTGGAAGAGGTCCAGATGAAGCCCTATCGCGTCCGCGACGAGCGACTTGATGATGTCGCCGTGCGAGCACATCAGATAGGTGGCGTCGGCGCCGTGGTCGCGCTCCACGCGCGCGTTCCACTCGCGTACGGCCTCCGCGGCCCGGTGCTGCATGGCGCGCATGGACTCCCCGCCGGGGAACGCGGCGGCGGAGGGGTGCTGCTGCACGACCTCCATCAGCGGCTCGTCGACGAGTTCGGCGAGCTTGCGGCCCGACCAGTCGCCGTAGTGGCACTCGCCGATGCGGTCGTCGGTGTGCGGGGTGAGCTCCGGCCGCGCGGCCAGCAGGGGGGCCAGCGTCTCCTGGCAGCGCTGCAGGGGGCTGGTGACGATCTCGGCGAGGGGCACCTCGGCGAGCCGTCCGGGCAGCGCGGCGGCCTGCGCGGCGCCCCGCTCGTCGAGGGACACACCGGGTGTCCACCCGGCGAGCAGGCCCGCGGTGTTGGCGGTGGAGCGTCCGTGCCGGACGAGGATCAGCGTGGGCATGCGGGCCAGCCTAGAGCCGGCGCGGCGTGCGGGGAGGGCGACCCCTGGGAAGAATCTGTCTCGTGATCGTCGACTGCGGCATCTACCGGAACGGGCGCAGGACCGAGGGGCCCGCGGACTTCTGCGACGCGCTCGCGGAGGCGAAGGCGGCCGGGGACTCCTTCGTGTGGATCGGCCTGCACGAGCCGACGCAGCACGAGTTCGACCGGGTCAGCGAGGAGTTCGGGCTGCATCCGCTGGCCGTAGAGGACGCCCTCAAGGCGCACCAGCGGCCGAAGCTCGAGGTGTACGACGACTCGCTGTTCGTGGTCCTCAAGCCGGTCGTGTACGAGCCGGAGAGCGACCGGGTCTCCTCGGGAGAGCTCATGCTGTTCCTGGGCGACGCGTTCGTGGTGACCGTCCGGCACGGCGAGGGCGCACCCCTGAGGGCCGTACGCAAACGGCTCGAAGCCGATCCCGAGGTGCTGCGGCACGGGCCCACGGCGGTGCTCTATTCGGTCGCCGACGCGGTAGTCGACCACTATCTGGAGGTCGCGAGCGAGCTGCAGGCCGACCTGGAGGGCCTTGAGACGGAGGTGTTCTCCCCCGAAGGGGGCGGCTCGCGCCACACGGCGTCCCGGATCTACACGTTCAAGCGCCAGATCCTGGAGTTCCGCCGGGCCACGGGCCCGCTGACGGTCCCGCTGACCAGGCTCGCGGGCACGGGCCAGTTCATGGCGTCCGTGCCCTTCGTGGACGAGACGGCGCGGCCCTTCTTCCGGGACGTCATGGACCATCTGCTGAAGGTCAACGAGTCCGTGGACGGCCTCGACCGCCTCGTCTCGGACGTCCTCTCGGCGCACCTGGCGCAGATGAGCGTGCGGCAGAACGACGACATGCGGAAGATCTCCGCGTGGGCCGCCATGGCCGCCGTCCCGACCATGATCGCGGGCGTCTACGGCATGAACTTCGACCACATGCCGGAGCTGCACTGGATCGGGTCCTATCCGGCCGTGATCCTCGTGATGGTCGGGCTCGAGGTGCTGCTCTACCGGCAGTTCAAGCGGCGCGGCTGGCTGTAGCGCCCGGCCCGCCCCGGCTACGCGAACTCGGCCGCGCTCTCCGGGGGCCCGCCGAGCGCGTTGCGCCGCTCCGGCATCGTCAGGGACACCATCCGCCGCCAGCCACCGAGGCGCTCGTACGCGTACACGGCGTGGATGCCCGCGGCGAGCAGGGCGGCCTTGGCCTTCGGCCAGCCCAGGATGCGCCCCATGTGGTCCATCACGGCGAGGCTGACGTCGCGGTAGACCCGGATCTCCGCCAGGGCGCACTCGCGCAGGATGCGCTGGATGTCGCGGCCGTGGCCCGCGTACGCGAACCGCAGCAGCTCCTCGTGGCAGTACGCGAGGTGGTTGTCCTCGTCGGCCGAGATCATCTTCACGGCGTGGCCGATGCCGGGGTCGCCCGCGAAGTGCTTGCGCAGCAGGTCCATCTGCTCGGAGGCCCGCTGCTCGGTGACGCGGCTGTGGGCGAGGTACGTGACGATGTCCCGGACGGTGAGCCGTTCGTCGCGCTTGAGCTGCTCGTGCGCGAGGCCGATGCCGTGCTGTTCCAGGAGCATCGTGTAGTCGGTCTCCGGCGGGACCTCGACGGGCTCGAGACCGCGCTTCTTCATGAGGGCGTTGAAGATCCGCCCGTGCTTGTCCTCGTCGGCGCCGTGCCGCGCCACCTTGGGCGCGAGGTCCCGCTCGCTCGCGGGCACCAGGTCGGCGATACGGCCGTTCTCCCAGCCGCCCTGCGACTCCCCGCTCGCCGCGATGGAGCAGAAGAGCCGGAACGACTCGTCGTTGTCGAGGATCTCCTGGAACAGGCTCTTGGCCGACAGCATCTCTGGCACCTCCGTGCGCGCCGCGCGTTTCCGTGCAGGGTTCCGCCGAAAACGAGTCAAATGCGGCATGCCGGACCAGGCAACAGCAGTGTGCGGCCACTCGGCCGGAAGAAGGGCCCGGGCCGGGCGTTCCAGGGCGTAACCACGGGCGCGATGGGGCGTTGTTACCCGTGACGGCCGTGGCGGGGAAGACCCCCGAGCCCCCACCACGGCCGCAGAACTTTCCCTCTCCCCGTTACGCCAGTCCGGCCCTGCCCCTCCCTCTCCCCCTGTCAGGCCGGTTACGCCAGTCCGGCCCGCTCCAGGGCCTCGGTGCCGGCTCGCAGGGCCGCGATCCGCTCGTCGAGCGTGAAGCCGGCGGGAGCCAGCGTCAGGGTGGTCACCCCGGCCGCGGCGTAGGCCTGCATCCTCTCGGCGATCCGCTCCACGGAGCCGAGCAGCGTCGTCGAGTCGATCAGCTGGTGCGGCACGGCCGCGCCCGCACCCTCCTTGTCGCCGCCCAGGTACTTGTCCTGGATCTCGGCGGCCTCCTTCTCGTAGCCCATGCGCTGGGCGAGCTGGTTGTAGAAGTTCTGCTTACGGCTGCCCATGCCGCCGACGTACAGGGCGGTGTACGGGCGGAACATGTCGGCGAGCGCGGGCACGTCCTGGTCGGCGCCGAGCGCGAGCGGCAGCGTCGGGACGACGTCGAAGCCCTCCATCGTCTTCCCGGCCTTCTCGCGCCCCGCGCGCAGGTGCGTCAGGGCGGTCTCCTCCAGGTGCTCGGCGGCCGGGAAGATCAGCAGGGCGCCGTCGGCGATCTCGCCTGTCTGCTCCAGGTTCTTCGGGCCGATCGCCGCGATGTAGAGCGGGATGTGCTCGCGCTGCGGGTGCACGGTCAGCTTGAGCGGCTTGCCGGGGCCGCCCGGCAGCGGCAGCGTCCAGTGCTCGCCCTCGTAGGAGAGCCGTTCCCGGCTCATCGCGCGGCGCACGATGTCGACGTACTCGCGGGTGCGGGCGAGCGGCTTGTCGAACTTCACGCCGTACCAGCCCTCGGAGACCTGCGGGCCGGAGACGCCGAGGCCGAGGCGGAAGCGGCCGCCGGACAGGGAGTCGAGGGTCGCGGCCGTCATCGCCGTCATCGCGGGCTGGCGGGCCGGGATCTGCATGATCGCGGAGCCGATGTCGATGCGCTCGGTCTGCGCGGCGACGTAGGCGAGCACGGTCGGCGCGTCGGAGCCGTAGGCCTCGGCGGCCCAGCAGACGGCGTAGCCGAGCTTGTCCGCCTCCTTGGCCACGGCCAGATTGTCCGCGTCCATTCCGGCGCCCCAGTAACCGAGGTTGATGCCGAGCTGCATGGCCGATCCCCTTACCCATCGGTAACGTCTTTGTCGGGGCACCCTAGCGCGCCCCTGGCGCGGCCGATTCCGGGCCGGTGGAGGCCGGTTGTCCACAGGCCCCCGACGAACCGGCGTCCGGCCAGTAATCTCAGCGCCCATGGAGCAGAGGCATCTCGGCCGCACCGGCCTGCGAGTGTCCCGGATCGGGCTCGGCACCCTCACCTGGGGCCGCGACACCGACGAGCACGACGCCGCGGACCTGCTGAAGACGTTCTGGGAAGCGGGCGGCACGCTCGTCGACACGGCCGACGTCTACGGGGGCGGGGAGGCCGAGTACGTCCTCGGGCAGCTCATCGAGGGCCTCGTACCGCGCCGCGACCTGGTCATCGCGACGAAGGCGGGGAGCGTGCCCGACCCGGACCGCCGCTTCGACGGCTCGCGCGGCCACCTTCTCTCCTCGCTCGACGCGTCCCTCGCCCGCCTCGGCACCGACTACGTCGACCTCTGGCAGATCCACGCCTTCGACCCGGCCACCCCGCTCGACGAGACGCTCCAGGCCCTCGACATCGCGGTGAGCAGCGGCCGCGCCCGGTACGCGGGCGTCGCCGGCTTCTGCGGCTGGCAGCTCGCCAAGGCCGCGACGTGGCAGCTGGCGGCACCCGGTATACGGACCCGGCTCGCAGGTACGCAGATGGAGTACTCGCTGCTCCAGCGCGGAGTCGAACGGGAGGTGCTGCCCGCGGCGCTCGACCTGGGCATCGGCCTGCTCCCCTCGTCCCCCCTGGGACGCGGAGTCCTCACCGGCAAGTACCGGCACGCGACCCCGTCCGACTCCCGGGGCGCGTCCGACCACATGGCGCCCTTCGTGGCGCCGTACCTCGACGACGCCGCGACCCGCATCGTCGACGCGGTCACCACGGCGGCGGACGGTCTCGCGGTGACCCCGCTCCAGATCGCCCTCGCATGGGTCCGCGACCGGCCCGGGGTGGCCGCCCCCGTCATCGGCGCGCGCAACGCGCAGCAGCTCACGGCGGCGTTGTCAGTGGAGGCGCTTAGTCTTCCTGACGAGATCTGCCAGGCGCTCGACGACGTGTCGGCGCCCGTGCACCGCTATCCCGATCAGGACTGGAGCACGCTGTGAGTACGGAGCCCGCCGCCACGGAGGGCCTCGCGGCCCCGGACGCGACCCCCACGGCCGCGACCGGCACCGAGCATGAGCCCGACACCACGGACACCGCCGCGGAAGCCGTTCCGGAGGGCGCCGGTGCCCGCGCCGAGGCCGGCGCGACCGACACCGGCGACGGGTCCGGGGCTGCCGAGGACGGGGGCGGCGCCGCCGTGGCCGGGAGCGGCAGCGGCGCCCCGGCACAGAGCGGCGACGTCGCCGGTGGCGGAGGCGCATCCGAGACCGCCGCCGGACGTGAGGCCGAGGATGACGTCGACGCGCCCGGCGGAGCCGAAGGCGAGGCCGCAGTCGCGGGCGTGACAGAAACCGCTACTGGCGACGAAGCCACCGCCGAACGGGAGGCCGACGGTGACGTCGACGCCCCCAGCGGAGCCGAAGGCGAGGCCGGGGGCGAGGCCGAGGGCGTGACCGAAGGCGGGGGCGAGGCCGCCGCCGTCACCGCCGGCGAGATCGACTCGGAAGCCACCGCCGACGGCGCGAGCTCATCCGAAGCCGCCGCCGACGGCACGTCCAGGGCCGCCGATGGCGAGGCCGACGCCGCAGCCCAGGCCTCCGACGCCCGACACGAAGGCCAAAGCGATGCCCAGGGCGAAGGCGCCGCCGAAGGCGAAGGGAAGGCCGAAGCCGACGGCGCCGGAGGCGAAGCGCCCTCCGAGGCCGCCGCTGAGATTGCCGCGCAGCGGGCGTTGCAGGAGCGGATCGCTCAGCGGAAGGCGGCCAAGGAAGGGCCCATCGCGGCCGGTGGGAAACTGAGCGGGACCGCCGCTGATCTGCTCGCCGCCGTTCGGGCCGTCGAGAGTGGTGCGCGGCCCGTCGCCGCGTTCAGTGAGCCGGCGCCCGCGCCCCGCAAGGTCGCGACCGAGCCCGTCCGCCGCGCGCCAGCCACCGCCCCCGCGGGTCCGGCCGAGCCGGGCGTGGAGGCCGTCGAGGCCGTGCACGCCGTCCTGTCCGAGGGAGGCGCCCCCGCCGCGCTCGCCGCGCCGGCCGCGGCGGCGCTCGGCGAGGGGGCCGACGGCGCGCTCCGCGAGGACCCGTGGCAGCTGCTCCGGGTCGCGGGCGTGCGCCCCGAGCAGGCCGACGGTTTCGCCCGTGCACTGCTCGGCGCCGAGTGCCGCCCCGAGGACGAACGCAGGGGCCGCGCCGTCACCGTATGGCTGCTGGAGCAGGCAGCCGTCGCGGGGCACACGGCCCTGGACGCGCCGCTGCTCGCGGACGCGCTCGGCAAGCGTGCCGTGCCCGATCCGGACGAAGCGGTGCAGAGCGCCATCGCGGAGGGCGACGCGCTGGTCTTCCAGGACGCGCTGGAGGAGCCGGGTGCCCCCGCCCCGGAACAGGAGGACGGTGAGGAGGCCGAGCGGCCGGTCCGGGTGCTCGTCGGCCTCGAGCGGTACGCGCTCGCCGAGGAGAGCCTGGCCGACGGCCTCGCCCGGCTGGTCAACTCCCTGTCCAAGGAGGACGGTTCGCAGGCCCGCGCGGACTGGGAGCCCGCCGCCGCGGCGGCCGGCGGTTCGACCGCCGAACTGATCAGGACGGTCGCCGGACACGGCCTCGTCCTGCACACCGGCGCCGAGGCGGCCCTCGCGGAGCCCGCCGCCCTCGTCCAGGCCGCTGCCCGTCTGGGCCTGCGCGTGTGCGCGGCGGCACACAGCGTCGACGGGCGCCGCCGCCTCGCCGAGCACTTCGGCCCCGGCGCGCCGGAGGGCACCGCGGTCACCGTGGCGGGCCTGCTGTCCGGCGCCGAGGGCCCGGGCCGGGACCGGGACGGGGCCCTCGCCGTGGATCTGCTGGTGGTCCTGGACGCGCCGCAGCTGGACGTGGAGACGGCGGCGATGCTCGCCGAGTCGCTGCCCGACGGCGCCCGGCTCGTCCTCAGCGGCGACCCGGCGGTCCTGTGGTCCGCGGGCCCCGGCCGGGTCTTCGCGGACCTCCTGGCCGCCCGCGTCTGCCCGCAGATCGCCTCCCGCACCCCTGACCCCGGCCCGGTCGGCGAGCTGGTCTCCGGGATCGGCGTGGGCGAGCTGACCCAGGTCGAGGCACCCGGCAAGGAGGTCGTGATCGTGCCGGTGCGGGACGCCGCCGAGGCGATCCACCGGGCCGTACAGCTGGTCGCCGACTCGGTGCCCCGGGCGATCGGCATTCCTGCGGAGCAGACCCAGGTGATCACTCCGGGGCACGGCGGCGCGGCGGGCACACGCGCGCTGAACGCGGCCCTCAAGGAGCGCCTCAACCCGGGCCCGGGCCGCTTCGGCGGCTTCGACCCCGGCGACCGGATCGCGTACGTGCCGGCCCCTGGCCGCACCGTGCCAGGCCGGGTGGTGCGGGCCGACGCGGAGGGCCTGCACCTGGACTGCGCGGGCGAGCCGGTCGTCGTACCGCAGGACGCCGTGGAGAGGACCGTGCGGCACGGGTGGGC
The DNA here is from genome assembly GCF_004005495.1 of Streptomyces antnestii. Lineage (GTDB taxonomy): Bacteria > Actinomycetota > Actinomycetes > Streptomycetales > Streptomycetaceae > Streptomyces > Streptomyces antnestii. The sequence continues at coordinate 166,485 of NZ_RZYA01000005.1, read as the reverse complement.
GCTGACCGCGCACCAGGCGGTGGGGCTGCGCTGGCCCGCCGCGGTGGTCGTGCTGCCGGGCGACGCGACGCAGGCGCTGAGCCGCCCGTGGGTGTACACGGCGTTCGGGCGCGCGGAGCGGCATCTGTCCGTGGTGCACGGCGCGGACGCGGCGCTGCCGCGCGCCGTGGCCGAGGTGGCGGCCAAGCCGCGCACGACGCGCCTGGGCACCCTGCTGCGCGCGCAGGTCCCGCCGGTGCAGTAGACGGCGAGCGGCAGGGGCGGCGGGCCGATCACGGTCGGCCCGCCGCCCCTGCCCCTCACACTCTGCCCCTCACACCTTGCCGCTCACATCACTGCCGGCCGCCTCAGCGGTCCGCGTCGAGCCGCTCCCGACCGTCGTCCGCCGCGTCCTCCGTCCCCGTGGGCCCCTCGTCCTCGAGGTCGCCGTCGAGCTCGTCGTCGAAGACCGCGCTCACGTCGAAGCGGCACACGACCCGTTCCGGATCGGCCTGGTCGAAGGGGGCGTCCAGCCACTCCCCCGGCTCCGCAGGTTCGTCCGAGGCCGTCACCCACAGCGTGGAGTCGCCCTCCTCCAGGCCGAACTCCTTGTGCCGGGAGGCGATTTCGTCGGGTTCGAACTCTCCGAAGAGAACACCGAGGGCGGCGTGCACGCTGCTCCCGACGGCGTCGGCGGCCGCCTCGGCCCCGTCGCCGAGGTCCGTGTCGCCCTCCACGTCGGCGACGCGCTGGGCCTGCGCCAGGAGCCGCTTCGGCTCCACCACGGCGTAGTCGCGGCGGATCAGCACGCTCAGGGCGTTCGGTTCCTCGGGACCGGTGTACGGCGGAAGCGAGTCCTCCGTGCCGGGGATCTCGAAGGGGGTTACCTCGTCGTAGCGGTCGTAGAGGAGTTCGTCGTACTCCTCGGCCGCCGCGGCCAGTTCGTTGAACGCTTCGTAGACGGCCGGATCGTCCTCACCCGACCTGCGCTCGACAGCCGCCAGGTGGCGGTCGAGCGCAGCCTTGACCGCCTCGGCGGCGGCGCGTACCTCGGCAGTGGTGGGCTGCGCAGCATCAGACATAGTGCAGACGCTATCCGTACACGGCCCCTGGCCGCACAATAGATGCGATGCCGGAATACGAATTTGTCGACGTGTACGTCCCTCGCGGGGTCTCCCGCAAGGACGCCACCCGTCTGCTCACCGACCATGCCGAGTACGGACACTGGGAGTTGGACCGACTGAGCCTGCTGCGTGACGGCAGCCGCAGGGTGCGGTTGCGCCGGCGGATCATCCGTCAGCTGCGCGCCACGTGGTGAGTGAACGGAGCGGGCCCCGTCGTCGTGGGACCCGCTCCGTTCCGCACCTGTTCAGTCACGCCGCGTCACGCGGCGCTCACACGCGTGCCCGCGCCCGCCGGTAGAGCACCGCGCCGGCGAGCAGTGCGCCCGCTCCGGCCGGCAGGACGGTTCCGAGGGGCAGCGAACTGCCCGTCTCGGCCAGCTGGTCCGAACCCCTGGGCTGGGTGACGGTCTGCGTCCCCGGGTGGTTCGGGGTGCCGGGGTGCTGCGGCGTCGTCGGCGTACCCGGGTGGTGGGGCGTGCCGGGGGTGTGCGTCGGCGGCGTCACCGGCGGCTTGGCCGGCGGCTTCGGCTTGCCGCCCGACTCGTTGGCGCAGTCGTTGTCCGACGCCCCGTTGAGAAGCCCGATGACGGAGACGCTGTTGCCGCAGACGTTGACCGGTACGTCGATCGGGGCCTGCACATGGTTGCCGGAGCCGATACCGGGCGAACCGCTCGTGCCCCCCTCGGCGGTGGCGCCGCCACCGTGGTGGCCGCCGGTGTGACTCCCACCATGGTGACTGCCGCCGTGCTTCGACGTGTTGGCACAGTCGTTGCCCGCCGCGGGATTGAGGAGCCCGACGACGTTCACGGTGTTGCCGCACGCGTTGACCGGGACGTCCACGGGAAGCTGGACGGTGTTGCCGGAGAGAATTCCGGGCGATCCCGACGAGCTCCCGGCTGCTCCGGAGTCTGCGTGCGCGTAGCCCCCGGACACGGCGAGTACGCCGGTCGCGGCCGCCACGGTGATCAGGCCTTTACGCGTGACCTGTCGCATAGCTTTAACCTGCCTTATGCCTTGCGGAATGCGCACGGGCATCCATACGCGTGCGCGGAATGCCCAATCGGCCCCGGAGCGCATGGCGCGCACTCCGGGGCCGACGGACTCAGACCCTCAAGGGGTGATGCACAGCAGCGTCACTTGTTGACGCAGGAGTTGCCGAAGGTGGGGTTCAGCAGCCCGATCACGGACACCGTGTTGCCACAGGCGTTCACCGGGATGTGGACCGGAACCTGGATGACGTTGCCCGAGATCACACCGGGGGAGTTCACGGCGGCACCCTGGGCACCGGCGTCGGCAGCGGCGATGCCCGCGGCAGCGAGCACGAGACCACCAGTGGCAGCCGCAGCAGCGACGACCTTCTTGATCATTGTTCCTCCTTGTTGGCAATGCAGTCCCAGCCGCGGACTGCACCCCCTGTAACGAGGAGGGACTGATGAGGCTACGAGCCCATGTTTCCTTTCACTCTTTCCAGTTCCGTACGCACACACTGCCGAATGTCACGCACCGCCGCGTATCGGGATCCCGGTCAGGACGCGTCGATGAACCGGTCGAGTACGCGCACGCCGAACTTGAGCCCGTCGACCGGGACCCGCTCGTCGACGCCGTGGAACATGCCCGCGAAGTCCAGCTCCGGCGGCAGCTTCAGCGGCGCGAAGCCGAAGCCGCGGATGCCGAGGTCGTCGAAGGACTTGGCGTCGGTGCCGGCGGAGAGCATGTACGGCACCGCGCGCGCGATCGGGTCCTCGGCCTGGAGCGCCGTCTGCATGGCGTCGACGAGCGCGCCGTCGAACGTCGTCTCCAGCGCCTTGTCCGCGTGCACGTCCTCGCGCTTCACGTTCGGGCCGAGGATCCGGTCCAGGTCGGCGAGGAACTCCTCCTCGTAGCCGGGCAGATACCGGCCGTCGACGTGCGCGGTGGCCTGGCCGGGGATCACGTTCACCTTGTAGCCGGCGCCGAGCTGCGTCGGGTTGGCGGTGTTCTGCAGCGAGGCGCCGATCAGCTTGGCGATGCCGCCGAGCTTGGCGAGCGTCTCGTCCATGTTCTCCGGGTCGAGCTCGGTGCCGAGGGCGTCGCCGAGCTCGTCGAGGAAGTGCCGCAGCGTCTTGGTGACCCGCACCGGGAACTTGTGCCGGCCCAGGCGTCCGACGGCCTCCGACAACTCGGTGATCGCATTGTCCTTGTGGATCATCGAACCGTGGCCTGCGGTGCCGTCCACGGTCAGCTTCATCCAGTGCATGCCCTTCTGGGCCGTCTCGACGAGGTAGAGCCGCAGCTTCTCGTTCACGGTGAACGAGAAGCCGCCGACCTCGCTGATCGCCTCCGTGCACCCCTCGAAGAGGTCCGGGTGCTTGTCGACGAGGTGCCGCGCGCCGTACGTGCCGCCCGCCTCCTCGTCGGCGAGGAAGGCCAGGACGATGTCGCGCGGGGGCTTGCGGCCGCTGCGCAGCCGGTCGCGGACGACCGCGAGGGTCATCGCGTCCATGTCCTTCATGTCGACCGCGCCGCGGCCCCACACGCATCCGTCGGCGATCTCGCCGGAGAACGGGTGGTGGGTCCAGTCCGCCGCGTTGGCCGGGACGACGTCGGTGTGTCCGTGGATCAGGAGCGCGGGCCGCGAGGGGTCCTCCCCCTGGATCCTGGCGACCGTGGAGGCCCGGCCCGGGTGCGACTCGAAGATCTTCGGTTCGAGCCCCACCTCGGCGAGCTTCTCCGCCACGTACTCGGCGGCCTTGCGCTCACCGGGGCCCGAGTGGTCGCCGTAGTTGCTGGTGTCGATCTGGATCAGCTCACGACAGAGGTCGACTACCTCGTCCTCGCCCGAGACCGCCTTGCCCGTGCTCGACTCGCTCACGCCTGTTCCTCCCGCTGTCGCTGCTGGTGGTCCCCCTCATCCTCTCTCTCCCGGGGCCGCGGCCCAAGGGCGGGCGGGTGTCGTCATCAGCCGTTCACAGCACAGGGGTGGCGGGATCTGGCACCCCTCGGGGCCTGGTAATGTTCTCTCTGTCGCCGCGAGGGAAACCCCGCGAAGACAGACACCTTGTCCGGGTGGCGGAATGGCAGACGCGCTAGCTTGAGGTGCTAGTGCCCTTTATCGGGCGTGGGGGTTCAAGTCCCCCCTCGGACACCAGCAGGAACCCCAGTCGATCTGGGGTTCTTCTGTTTTTACGGCTCACGCACCACGAAGCCCCACGGTCCTTGCGGGCCGTGGGGCTTTCGCGCGGTCGCGCGGGTCAGTCGTGCGCCGGGCGCACGTTCCACTCCGCGATCACGGGCCGGCCGTGCTCCGTGGAGAGCCGGCTCACCGTCCCGGTCGCGAGCTGGAACAGGCGGCCGTCCGCCGGGGCGAGGCCCAGGCGGCGGGCCGTGAGGACGCGCAGGATGTGGGCGTGGGCCACGAGGACCACGTCGCCTTCCGTGAGCGCCGGGGCCACGCGGGCCAGGACGCGGTCGGCGCGCTCACCGACGGCGCGCGGGGACTCGCCGGGGCCGCCCTCGGGGCCCTGCGGGACGCCCTGGGTCCACAGGTCCCAGTCGGGGCGGGTGCGGTGGATCTCGCGGGTGGTGACGCCCTCGTAGGCGCCGTAGTGCCACTCGTGGAGATCCGGTTCGGTCCTGGTCCCGGACAGGCCCGCCAGGTCGGCGGTACGGACCGCGCGGCCGAGGGGGCTGGTGAGGACCAGGGCGTACGGGTGTCCGGCGAGGAGCGGGGCGAGGGACTTGGCCTGTTCCTCGCCGTGCTGGGTGAGGGGCTTGTCCGTCCAGCTGGTGTGCTGTCCGGACAGGCTCCACTCCGTCTCGCCGTGGCGGACCAGAAGGAGGTCGCCCATGGCGCTACTTCTTCTCGACCGCGTGGCCGCCGAACTGGTTGCGCAGGGCGGCGATCATCTTCATCTGCGGCGAGTCCTCCTGGCGCGAAGCGAAGCGCGCGAAGAGCGAGGCGGTGATCGCGGGCAGCGGCACGGAGTTGTCGATGGCCGCCTCGACGGTCCAGCGGCCCTCTCCGGAGTCGGCGGCGAAGCCGCGCAGCTTGTCCAGGTGCTCGTCGTCCTCCAGGGCGTTGACCGCGAGGTCGAGGAGCCAGGAGCGGATGACGGTGCCTTCCTGCCAGGAGCGGAAGACCTCGCGCACGTCGGTGACGGAGTCGACCTTCTCCAGGAGCTCCCAGCCCTCGGCGTAGGCCTGCATCATGGCGTACTCGATGCCGTTGTGGACCATCTTGGAGAAGTGGCCGGCGCCGACCTTGCCGGCGTGGACGTAGCCGTAGTCGCCTTCGGGCTTGAGGGCGTCGAAGACCGGCTGGACGCGGGCGATGTGCTCCTTGTCGCCGCCGACCATGAGGGCGTAGCCGTTCTCCAGGCCCCAGACGCCGCCGGAGACGCCGGCGTCGACGAAGCCGATGCCCTTGGCGGCGAGCTCGGCGGCGTGCTTCTCGTCGTCGGTCCAGCGGGAGTTGCCGCCGTCCACCACGATGTCGCCGGGCGAGAGCAGGTCGCCAAGCTCGTCGATGGTGGACTGGGTGGCGGCGCCCGCGGGGACCATCACCCAGACCACGCGCGGGCCTTCGAGCTTGTCGACCAGTTCGGCGAGGCTGCCGACGTCGGCGAGGTCGGGGTTGCGGTCGTAGCCGATGACGGTGTGGCCCGCGCGGCGGATGCGCTCGCGCATGTTGCCGCCCATCTTGCCGAGGCCGATCAGTCCGAGCTGTATCGCGGTCATGTCTTTCTTCACTTCTTCCGGAGCGTGCGGTAGGTGGCGACGAGCGCCTGGGTGGAGGCGTCGAGGCCGGGGACGTCGGCGCCTTCGGTGAGGGCGGGTTCGACGCGCTTGGCGAGGACCTTGCCGAGCTCGACGCCCCATTGGTCGAAGGAGTCGATGTGCCAGATCGCGCCCTGGACGAACACCTTGTGCTCGTAGAGGGCGATGAGCTGGCCGAGGACGGACGGGGTGAGCTCGCTCGCCAGGATGGTGGTCGTGGGGTGGTTGCCCTGGAAGGTGCGGTGGGGCACCTGCGCCTCGGGGACGCCCTCGGCGCGGACCTCGTCGGCGGTCTTGCCGAAGGCGAGGGCCTGGCCCTGCGCGAACAGGTTGGCCATCAACAGGTCGTGCTGGTCTGCGAGTTCGGCGGAGAGCTCCCCGACCGGGCTCGCGAAGCCGATCAGGTCGGCGGGGATCAGCTTCGTGCCCTGGTGGATGAGCTGGTAGTAGGCGTGCTGGCCGTTGGTGCCGGGGGTGCCCCAGACCACCGGGCCGGTCTGCCAGTCGACGGGGCGGCCCTCGCGGTCCACGGACTTGCCGTTGGACTCCATGTCGAGCTGCTGGAGGTACGCGGTGAACTTCGACAGGTAGTGCGAGTACGGGAGGACCGCGTGCGACTGGGCGCCGTGGAAGTTGCCGTACCAGACGCCCAACAGGCCGAGCAGCAACGGGACGTTGGACTCGGCGGGGGCGGTGCGGAAGTGCTCGTCGACGAGGTGGAAGCCGTCGAGCATCTCGCGGAAGGCGTCCGGGCCGATCGCGATCATCAGCGAGAGGCCGATGGCGGAGTCGTACGAGTAGCGGCCGCCGACCCAGTCCCAGAACTCGAACATGTTGGCCGTGTCGATGCCGAACTCGGCGACCTTCTCCGCGTTCGTCGACAGGGCGACGAAGTGCTTGGCCACGGCGGACTCGTCGCCGAGCGACTTGAGCAGCCAGCTCCGCGCGGAGGTCGCGTTGGTGATCGTCTCGATCGTCGTGAACGTCTTCGAGGCGATGACGAACAGCGTCTCGGCGGGGTCGAGATCGCGTACCGCCTCGTGGAGGTCGGCGCCGTCCACGTTCGACACGAAACGGACCGTCAGGGAGCGGTCGGTGAAGGGCCGCAGGACTTCGTACGCCATCGCCGGGCCGAGGTCCGAACCGCCGATGCCGACGTTCACGACGTTCTTGATGCGCTTGCCGGTGTGGCCGGTCCACGCACCCGAGCGGACCTTGTCCGCGAACACTGCCATCTTGTCCAGGACGGCGTGCACCTGCGGGACGACGTCGACGCCGTCGACCTCGATCACGGCGCCACGCGGGGCCCGCAGCGCCGTGTGCAGCACCGCCCGGTCCTCGGTCGTGTTGATCTTCTCGCCGCGGAACATCGCGTCGCGCTGCCCGAACACGTCAGTGGCGGTGGCGAGTTCCTGGAGCAGGGCGAGGGTCTCGTCCGTGATCAGGTGCTTGGAGTAGTCGATGTGCAGGTCGCCGACCCGGGCGGTGTAGCGCCGGGCGCGGCCCGGGTCGGTGGCGAACAGGTCCCGCAGGTGGACCTGACGCTGCGCGGCCCGGTGGTCCTCAAGGGCCGTCCACTGGGGGCGGTTCGTGAGGCGCGGGGTGGTGTCAGGCATGGTGAACGCGCTCCTTGGTGCCGTCGCCGCCCAGGGCGACGGCGTACATCTCGTCCGCGTCGAGGCGGCGGAGTTCTTCGGCGATCAGCTCGGAGGTGCTGCGGACCTTCAGGGCGAGGGTGCGCTGCGGCTGGCCGGGCAGGGTGAGCTGGGCGAGGGGGCCCTCGGGGCGGTCGATGCGGATCTCGCCGTTGGCGGTGCCGAGGCGGACCGCGGTGACGACCGGCCCCGGGGTGGTGACGCGCTCGACGGGCACGCCGAGGCGTACGCCCAGCCAGCGCGCGAGGAGTTCGGCGCTGGGGTTCTCGGCCTCGCTCTCGACGGCCGCGGAGACGACCTCCTCGCGGGCCTGGTCGAGGGCGGCGGCGAGCATGGAACGCCACGGGGTGAGGCGCGTCCAGGCGAGGTCGGTGTCGCCGGGGGCGTACGAGGCGGCGCGGGCGGCGAGCGCGGCCAGCGGGTCCTCGACGGCGTACGTGTCGGTGATGCGGCGCTGGGCGAGCGCTCCCAGGGGGTCCTTGACGGGGATCTCGGGGGCGTCGACGGGCCACCAGACGACGACGGGCGCGTCCGGGAGGAGCAGCGGCAGGACGACCGAGTCGGCGTGCGCGCTGACCTCGCCGTACATACGCAGGATCACGGTCTCGCCGGTGCCGGCGTCCGCGCCGACCCTGACCTCGGCGTCGAGGCGGTTGCCCTGACGGTCGCGGGGCGAGCGGGCCTGCCGCTTGATCACGACGAGGGTGCGCGAGGGGTGCTCGCGGGATGCCTCCTCGGCGGCCTTGACGGAGTCGTAGGCGTTCTCCTCGTCGGTCACGATGACCATCGTGAGGACCATGCCCACGGCCGGGGTGCCGATCTCCCTGCGGCCCTGCACCAATGCCTTGTTGACCTTGCTTGCCGTCGTGTCGGTCAGGTCGATCTTCATGGCCTGCGCCAGCTCCGTCCGTCTCGTGCGAGCATCTCGTCCGCTTCCTTCGGGCCCCAGCTTCCCGAGGCGTACCGCGCCGGCCGGCCGTGGGTGTCCCAGTGCTCCTCGATGGGATCGAGGATCTTCCAGGACTCCTCCACCTCCTCCGTGCGGGGGAAGAGGTTGGCGTCGCCGAGCAGGACGTCCAGGATGAGCCGTTCGTACGCCTCCGGGCTGGACTCGGTGAAGGACTCGCCGTAGGCGAAGTCCATCGACACGTCCCGGATCTCCATCGACGTACCCGGGACCTTCGAGCCGAAGCGTACGGTCATGCCCTCGTCGGGCTGGACGCGGATGACGATCGCGTTCTGGCCGAGCTCCTCCGTGGCCGTGGAGTCGAACGGGGAGTGGGGGGCGCGCTGGAAGACGACGGCGATCTCGGTGACGCGGCGGCCGAGGCGCTTGCCGGTGCGCAGGTAGAACGGCACGCCGGCCCAGCGGCGGTTGTCGACCTCCAGCTTGACGGCGGCGTAGGTGTCGGTCTTCGACGACCGGTCGATGCCGTCTTCCTGGAGGTAGCCGGGGACCTTCTCGCCGCCCTGCCAGCCGGCCGCGTACTGGCCGCGGACCGTGTGCGCGCCGAGGTCGCCGGGCAGCCGCACGGACTTGAGGACCTTGAGCTTCTCGGTGAGGAGCGACTCGGCGTCGAACGCGGCCGGTTCCTCCATGGCGGTCAGGGCCATGAGCTGGAGGAGGTGGTTCTGGATGACGTCGCGGGCGGCGCCGATGCCGTCGTAGTAGCCGGCGCGGCCGCCGATGCCGATGTCCTCGGCCATGGTGATCTGCACGTGGTCGACGTAACTCCGGTTCCAGATGGGTTCGTACATCTGGTTGGCGAAGCGGAGGGCCAGGATGTTCTGGACGGTCTCCTTGCCGAGGTAGTGGTCGATGCGGAAGACCTGGTCGGGGGCGAAGACGTCGTGCACGATCGCGTTGAGTTCGCGGGCGCTGGCGAGGTCGTGGCCGAACGGCTTCTCGATGACCGCGCGGCGCCACGACCCCTCGGGCGCGTCCGCGAGACCGTGCTTCTTGAGCTGCTGCACGACCCGGGGGAAGAACTTGGGCGGCACGGACAGGTAGAAGGCGTAGTTGCCGCTGGTGCCGCGCTTCTCGTCGAGCTCGTCGACGGCCTCGCGCAGCTGCTTGAACGCGGTGTCGTCGTCGAAGTCGCCGGGGATGAAGCGCATCCCCTCGGCGAGCTGCTGCCAGACCTCCTCTCGGAACTCGGTGCGGGAGTGCTCGCGCACCGAGTCGTGGACGACCTGGGCGAAGTCCTGGTTCTCCCACTCGCGGCGGGCGAAGCCGACGAGCGAGAAGCCCGGCGGGAGCAGTCCGCGGTTGGCGAGGTCGTAGACCGCCGGCATGAGCTTCTTGCGGGAGAGGTCGCCGGTGACGCCGAAGATGACGAGCCCGGAGGGGCCCGCGACACGCGGGAGGCGGCGGTCGCGGGGGTCCCTCAGGGGGTTCTGCCAAGCGGTGGTGCTCACTTGGCCTGCGCCTCCTTTACGGCGAGGCGGTTCGCGACGGCGCCGAGCAGGTCGTTCCAGGCCACCTCGAACTTGTCGACGGCCTCGTCCTCGAGCTGCTGGACGACCTCGTCGTAGGAGATGCCGAGCTTCTCGACGGCGGCGATCTCGGCGCGCGAGGCGTCGTAGGTGCCGGAGACGGCGTCGCCGTGGATGTCGCCGTGGTCGGCGGTGGCGAGGAGGGTGCCTTCCGGCATGGTGTTCACGGTGCCGGGGGCGACGAGCTCGTCGACGTACAGGGTGTCCTTGTACGAGGGGTCCTTGACGCCGGTGGAAGCCCACAGCGGGCGCTGCTTGTTGGCTCCCGCGGCCTCCAGGCGCGTGGCGCGCTCGGTGGCGAAGACCTGCTCGTACGCCTCGTAGGCGAGGCGGGCGTTGGCGAGGGCGGCCTTGCCCTTGAGCGACGTGGCCTCGTCGGTGCCCACCTTGGACAGGCGCTTGTCGATCTCGGCGTCGACGCGCGAGACGAAGAACGACGCGACGGAGTGGATGACCGACAGGTCGAGGCCCGCGGCCTTCGCCTTCTCCAGGCCGGCGAGGTAGGCGTCCATGACCTCGCGGTAGCGCTCCAGGGAGAAGATCAGGGTGACGTTGACGCTGATGCCGAGGCCGATGACCTCGGTGATGGCGGGGAGGCCCGCCTTCGTCGCCGGGATCTTGATCATGACGTTGGGGCGGTCGACCAGCCAGGCCAGCTGCTTGGCCTCGGCGATCGTGGCCGCGGTGTCGTGGGCCAGGCGCGGGTCGACCTCGATGGAGACGCGGCCGTCACGGCCGTCCGTCGTGTCGTACACGGGGCGCAGGATGTCGGCGGCGGCGCGGACGTCGGCGGTCGTCATCATGCGGACGGCCTCGTCGACGGTGACCTTGCGGGTGGCGAGGTCGGCGAGCTGCTCCTCGTAGCCCTCGCCGGAGCCGATGGCCGCCTGGAAGATCGAGGGGTTCGTGGTGACGCCCACGACGTGGCTCTTCTCGATGAGTTCGGCGAGGTTGCCGGACTCGATGCGCTTGCGGGACAGGTCGTCCAGCCAGATGGAGACGCCTTCGGCGGAGAGGGACTTGAGGATCGGCGAGGCGGGGGTGGCGTTGCTCATGTTCTTCTTCATCTTCTTTCGAAATGCTTGACGCGTACGGATCAACGGCGGGCGGCGGCGAGCGATTCCCGGGCCTTCGCGGCGATGTTGTCGGCGGTGAAGCCGAACTCGGCGAAGAGCGTGGCCGCGTCGGCGGAGGCGCCGAAGTGCTCAAGGGAGACGATGCGGCCGGCGTCGCCGACGTAGCGGTACCAGGTCAGGCCGATGCCGGCCTCGACGGCGACGCGCGCCTTCACGGACGGCGGCAGGACGCTGTCCTTGTAGTCCTGCGGCTGCTCCTCGAACCACTCGACGGACGGCATCGACACGACGCGCGTGCCGATCCCCTCGGCCTCCAGCTGCTCGCGGGCCTCGACGGCGAGGTGCACCTCGGAGCCGGTCGCGATCAGGACGACCTCGGGCTTCCCGGTGGAGGCCTCGCGCAGGACGTAACCGCCCTTCACCGTCTCCTCGTTGGCCTCGTACGTGGGCACGCCCTGGCGGGTCAGCGCGAGGCCGTGCGGGGCGGGCTTGTCGGAGCCGCGGCGCAGGATCTCGCGCCAGGCGATGGCGGTCTCGTTGGCGTCGGCCGGGCGGACGATGTTCAGGCCCGGGATGGCGCGCAGGGAGGCCAGGTGCTCGACGGGCTGGTGCGTGGGGCCATCCTCGCCCAGGCCGATGGAGTCGTGGGTCCACACGTATGTGACGGGGAGCTGCATGAGCGCGGAGAGGCGGACGGCGTTGCGCATGTAGTCCGAGAAGACGAGGAACGTGCCGCCGTAGACACGGGTGTTGCCGTGCAGCGCGATGCCGTTCATCTCGGCGGCCATGGCGTGCTCGCGGATGCCGAAGTGGATGGTGCGGCCGTACGGGTCGGCCTCCGGCAGCGGGTTGCCCTTCGGCAGGAACGAACTGGTCTTGTCGATGGTCGTGTTGTTCGAGCCCGCGAGGTCGGCGGAGCCGCCCCACAGCTCGGGGATGACCGGGCCGAGCGCCTGGAGGACCTTGCCGGAGGCGGCGCGGGTGGCGACGCTCTTGCCGGTCTCGAAGGCGGGCAGGTGCGACTCCCAGCCCTCGGGGAGGCGGCCGGCGACGATGCGGTCGAGGAGGGCGGAGCGCTCGGGCTCGGCGGTGCGCCACTCGCCGAGGCGCTTGTCCCACTCGGCGTGCGCGTCGGCGCCGCGGTCGAGGGCGCCGCGAGTGTGGGCGATGACGTCGTCGGCGACCTCGAAGGTCTTCTCCGGGTCGAAGCCGAGGACGCGCTTGGTGGCGGCGATCTCGTCGGCGCCGAGCGCGGAGCCGTGGGAGGCCTCGGTGTTCTGCGCGTTGGGGGCGGGCCAGGCGATGATCGTGCGCATCGCGATGATGGACGGGCGGCCGGTCTCGGCCTTCGCGGCGGCCAGGGCCTCGTACAGGGCGTGCACGTCGGTGTCGCCGTCGGCCTTGGGCTCGATGCGCTGGACGTGCCAGCCGTAGGCCTCGTAGCGCTTCAGGACGTCCTCGGAGAAGGCGGTGGCGGTGTCGCCCTCGATGGAGATGTGGTTGTCGTCGTAGACGAAGACGAGGTTGCCGAGCTTCTGGTGGCCGGCGAGGGAGGACGCCTCGGCGGAGATGCCCTCCTCCAGGTCGCCGTCGGAGACGATCGCCCAGACGGTGTGGTCGAAGGGGCTCTCGCCCTCGGGGGCCTCGGGGTCGAACAGGCCGCGCTCGTAGCGGGCGGCCATGGCCATGCCGACGGCGTTGGCGACGCCCTGGCCGAGGGGCCCGGTCGTGGTCTCGACGCCGGCGGTGTGGCCGTACTCGGGGTGGCCGGGGGTCTTCGAGCCGTGGGTGCGGAACGCCTTCAGGTCGTCGAGCTCCAGCTCGTAGCCGGAGAGGAAGAGCTGGGTGTACAGGGTCAGGCTGGTGTGGCCCGGGGACAGGACGAAACGGTCGCGGCCGGTCCACTCCGGGTCGGCGGGGTCGTGCCGCATCACCTTCTGGAAGAGGGTGTACGCGGCGGGGGCCAGGCTCATCGCGGTGCCCGGGTGGCCGTTCCCGACCTGCTGCACGGCGTCGGCCGCGAGCAGACGCGCCGTGTCGACGGCGCGCCGGTCGAGGTCGGTCCACTCGAAGGTTCCGTGGGGATGCGTGCTCATGTCGATCAGCCCTTCGCGTTCCTTGTGTCCCTGTAGGCGTTCGGCCGCCACCCTTCGACGGTCGTAAGTCCTGAAGACTTCCGGCCCAGAACGAGCAGCCGAACGTTCACTAAATTAAAGGTCATACTTAATGGCGGCCAGGTGCGCCTGTGCCAGCATTCGGTGAAAGTGGGACACGCACGCGCAGGACGGAGGGACATGGCGGACGACCAGGGCACGACGGGGGCGATCCGGACGTACCCGTTCGATCCGGGCGCGAGCGTCTGTGGTGTCGGCATGCAGGTCGGCCCGATGGGCGCTGAGGGGCCCTGGCACGGCATCGGCACGACCCGGCGCGTCCACCGCATCGAGTTCCACGTGCTGCTGTTCTTCCGCGAGGGCCCGGTCCGGCACATGGTCGACTTCACCGAGTACGAGATGCAGGCCGGCGAGATCCTCTGGATCAGGCCCGGCCAGGTGCACCGGTTCTCCCGTACCGACCCCTACGTGGGCACGGCCCTGTCCATGCAGCCCGGGTTCCTGCCCCGGGCCACGGTGGAGGCGACCGGCCTCTACCGCTACGACCGGCCGCCCCGGCTGCGGCCCGACGCCGCGCAGCTGGCCGCGCTCGAGGACTCCCTGGCCCAGCTCCAGCGCGAGTACCTGGACACGACGACGCTGCCGCTGAGCCTGCACACGACCGTGCTGCGGCACTCGCTCACCGCGCTCCTCCTGCGTGTCGCGCACCTCGCGGCGACGTCGCCGGAGAGCGGGGACACGGCGCCGCAGCAGGGGACGACGTTCACCCGGTTCCGGGACGCGGTCGAGCGGGGCTTCCCCACGAACCACAGCGTGAGCGCGTACGCGGACGACCTCGGTTACTCGCGGCGCACCCTGGTCCGGGCCGTGCGGGCGGCCACCGGCCAGACCCCGAAGGGGTTCATCGACCGGCGCGTGATCCTGGAGGCCAAGCGCCTGCTCGCGCACACCGAGCTGCCCGTCGGCCGGATCGGCGTGGCGGTGGGCTTCCCCGACGCGGCGAACTTCTCGAAGTTCTTCACCCAGCACACGGGGACGACACCGGCGGCGTTCCGGGCGGACCAGAACTGAGGCCCGCGCCGCGGTACTGGTTGAATCGTCGGCATGTCACGCCCCGCCCCCACCTGCCCCTGCGGGCTCCCCGCCCCGTACGACGCCTGCTGCGGCCGCTACCACTCCGGGTCGGCGAACGCGCCCACCGCCGAGGCCCTGATGCGCTCCCGCTACTGCGCCTTCGCCGTCAAGGACGCGGCGTACCTGCTGCGGACCTGGCACCCGGCGACCCGCCCGCCGTCGATCACCTTCGAGCCGGGGATGAAGTGGACCGGCCTGGAGATCCTGGGGACGACCGAGGGGTCCGCGTTCCACACCACGGGCACCGTGACCTTCCGGGCCCGCTACACGGAGGGCGGGCGGCCCGGATCGCTGCACGAGCGCAGCCGGTTCAGCCGCGTCGACGGTGCGTGGGTCTACCTGGACGGCGACTTCATCGAGTAAGTCCCTTGCCGGATCCCCCACTTCAGGGCGCGCGGATGTCCGGTACCTCAGGGCGCGAGGATGTCCAGCTCCTGGAGCGCGCCCACCGCGATCTCGCGTGTGAGCGCCTCCGCGCGGACCGCGTCCCCCTCACGGACGGCCTCGGCGACATGCACGTGCAGGGACACGGCCGCCGGGTCCGGGTCCTCGAACATCACCTGGTGGTGGGTGCGGCCCGCGAGGACCTCGGCGACCACGTCGCCGAGCCGGGCGAACATCTCGTTGCCCGAGGCGTTCAGGACGACCCGGTGGAACTCGATGTCGTGGACGAGGTACGCCTCCAGCTGGTGGCCGCGTGACGTGGCGACCATGCCGAGCGCGCACTCGGTGAGCGCCGCGCACTGTTCGGCCGTGGCGTGGGACGCGGCGAGTCCGGCCGCGACTGGCTCGACGGCGGAGCGCAGCACGGTGAGGGAGCGCAGCTGGCGGGGCCGGTCGGCACCGGCCAGGCGCCAGCGGATGACCTGCGGGTCGTAGACGTTCCACTCCTCGGTGGGGCGTACGGTCACTCCGACCCGGCGGCGGGACTCCACGAGGTGCATCGATTCCAGGACCCGGACGGCCTCGCGCATCACGGAGCGCGACACCTCGTAGCGCTGGGCCAGCTCGTCCGTGCGCAGCACGCTGCCCGGTGGGTACTCCCCCGCGGTGATGGCGGGGCCGAGGTTCTCCAGTACGTGGGCGTGCAGCCCCCGGCCCTGTGTGGTCATGCCGTCAGAGTACGAGGCGGACCAGCGGAATAAAAAGTCGGACTTTTATGTCACAGACTCTTGAATTTGTCAGACCATTTGGGTTTCAGTGGCGTGTCACAGCGATGTCGAAGAAGACAGCGAGGCAGGTAGCGATGCAGGAACGGCGAACCCCCCACGTCGTCGTAGTCATGGGCGTGGCAGGGACCGGCAAGACCACGATCGGCCCCCTGCTCGCGGACCGGCTCGGCGTCCCGTACGCCGAGGGCGACGACTTCCACCCACCGGCGAACATCGCCAAGATGTCGGCCGGCACCCCCCTGACCGACGACGACCGTTGGCCGTGGCTGGACGCCATCGGCGAATGGGCGCACGGGCGGGCGGGACTCGGCGGCGTCGTCAGCAGCTCCGCCCTCAAGCGGAGCTATCGCGACCGGCTGAGGTCCGAGGCCCCCGGAGTCGTGTTCGTCCACCTCACGGGCGACCGCAAGCTCATCGAGGACCGGATGTCGCACCGCCAGGGGCACTTCATGCCCACGGCCCTCCTGGATTCACAGTTCGCCACGCTCCAGCCGCTCGCGGCGGACGAGGCGGGCGTCGACGTCGATGTGTCGGGCAGCCCCGAGGAGATCACGGAGCGGGCCGTCCAGGCCCTCGCCGAACTCGAAGGGCATTCCGGGTCCCCTCAGTCCCCGTCCCCCAGCGCCCCGTCGCTGAAGTAGTCCCAGTAGTCCCCACCCACCCCAAGGAAAAACCGTGACCAGTCTCAGCGTCGAGATGTTGGCAGCGGACCCCGTCGCACCGATCACCTCGGCGGGCCACGCCCAGCTGGGGATCGCCGTCCTCGCGGGCATCGCTGTCATCGTTCTGCTCATCACGAAGTTCCGGGTCCACGCCTTCCTGGCGCTGACCATCGGTTCCCTGGCCCTGGGCGCCATCGCGGGCGCCCCGCTGGACAAGGCCATCACCAGCTTCACCACGGGCCTGGGCACCACGGTGGCCGGCGTGGGTGTGCTGATCGCACTCGGCGCGATCCTGGGCAAGCTGCTCGCCGACTCCGGGGGCGCCGACCAGATCGTCGACACGATCCTCGCCAAGGCGGGCGGGCGCGCCATGCCGTGGGCGATGGTCCTGATCGCCGCGGTGATCGGTCTGCCGCTGTTCTTCGAGGTCGGCATCGTGCTGCTGATCCCGGTCGTCCTGATGGTCGCCAAGCGCGGCAATTACTCGCTGATGCGGATCGGTATCCCGGCCCTCGCCGGACTGTCGGTCATGCACGGTCTGATCCCGCCGCACCCCGGTCCGCTCGTCGCGATCGACGCCGTCGGCGCCAACCTCGGCGTCACGCTCGCCCTGGGCATCGTCATCGCCATCCCGACGGTGATCATCGCGGGTCCGCTGTTCTCCAAGGTCGCCGCCCGCTGGGTGGACGTCCAGCCTCCGGAGAAGATGATCCCGGGCCGGGCCTCCGACGACCTGGAGAAGCGTCCGAGCTTCGGCGCCTCCGTCGCCACGATCCTGCTCCCCGTCGTCCTGATGCTGGCCAAGGCGCTCGTCGACATCGTCGTGGACAAGCCCGAGCACGGCGTCCAGCGCGTCTTCGACGTCATCGGTTCGCCGCTGATCGCCCTGCTCGCCGCCGTCATCGTCGGCATGTTCACCCTGGGCCGCGCGGCCGGGTTCACCAAGGAACGGCTCTCCACCACCGTCGAGAAGTCCCTCATCCCGATCGCGGGCGTCATGCTCATCGTCGGCGCGGGCGGCGGCTTCAAGCAGACCCTCATCGACTCCGGTGTGGGCCAGATGGTCCTGGACATCTCCAAGCACTGGGCGATCCCGGCCCTGCTCCTCGCCTGGCTGATCGCGGTCGTGATCCGTCTCGCCACGGGCTCCGCGACGGTCGCGACCGTCTCGGCGGCCGGTCTGGTGGCGCCGCTCGCGGCCGACATGTCGACCGCGCACACGGCCCTGCTGGTCCTCGCGATCGGCGCCGGCTCGCTCTTCTTCAGCCACGTGAACGACGCCGGCTTCTGGCTGGTGAAGGAGTACTTCGGGCTGAACGTCGGGCAGACGATCAAGACCTGGTCCGTCATGGAGACGATCATCTCGGTGGTCGCCGGTGGCCTGGTCCTGCTGTTGTCCCTCGTGATCTAGCGCGCTTCACGACCTGACATCCAGCGCGTCACGACCTGACGGGAGTACGTCGATGACGACCCACCCCCTCTTCGACATCAGCGGCCGCAGGGCCCTGGTGACCGGTTCCAGCCGTGGGATCGGGTTCGCCCTGGCCCGCGGCCTTCTGGAGGCCGGCGCGACCGTCGTCCTCAACGGCCGCGACGAGGCCGCCCTCGATGCGGCGGCCTCGGAGCTCGGCGGCCTGGGCCCGGTCCACACCGCGGCGTTCGACGTCACGGACGGGCCCTCGGTGGCCGCCGGCATAGCCGGCGTCGAGGAGCGGGTGGGTCCGCTCGACATCCTCGTCAACAACGCGGGCATGCAACTGCGCGCCCCGCTCCTGGAGTTCACCGACACCGACTGGCACCGGGTCCTGGACACCAATCTGACGAGCGCGTTCCTGGTGGGCCGCGAGGCGGCCCGCGGCATGGTCGCCCGCGGCCACGGAAAGATCATCAACATCTGCTCGCTGCAGAGCGAGGTCGTGCGGCCCGGCATCGCGCCCTACGCCGCCACCAAGGGCGCCCTGAAGATGCTCACCAAGGGCATGTGCGCCGACTGGGGCCCCTCCGGGGTCCAGGTCAACGGGCTCGGCCCCGGCTACATCGAGACCGAGCTCACCGCGCCCCTCGTCCGGGACGAGGAGTTCAGCGCCTGGGTCCGCCGCAGGACCCCGGCCGGGCGCTGGGGCAGCACCGACGACCTCGTCGGCGGCACGCTGTTCCTCGCCTCGCCCGCCTCGGACTTCGTCAGCGGGCAGATCCTCTACGTCGACGGCGGCATGACGAGCGTTCTCTAGACGACCTCATGGTCCTCTACACGACCACGACCTCATGGTTCCTCCGCACGACCTCATGACTGAGGGAGACCTGATGCTGGGCTGTGTGATCCATGGCGCGGGAGACCTGCGCGTCGACGAACTCCCCACCCCCGAGCCCGGCCGCGGCCAGGCCCTCGTCGCCGTCCGTTACGGCGGGGTGTGCGGCTCCGACCTGCACTACTGGCGCCACGGCGGCGTCGGCGACTTCCGCCTCCAGGAGCCGATGCTGCTCGGCCACGAGGTCGTGGGCACGGTCGTCGCGTACGGGGACGGCGCCACCGGACCCGCGCCCGGGACGCCCGTCGCCGTGCACCCCGCCACCCCCTGCGGGACCTGCCCCGAGTGCGTGGACGGGCGGCGCAACGTGTGCCGTGACACCCGCTACCTCGGCAGCGCGGCCCGCACCCCCCACGTCCAGGGCGGCTTCGCGGCCCGGATCGCCGTCCCCGCCGGGCAGTTGAGGGCCCTGCCGGACGGACTTCCGCTCGACCAGGCCGCCCTCGCCGAGCCTCTCGCGGTGGCACTGCACGCGGTGCGCCGGGCCGGTGACGTCCGCGGGCGGCACGTCCTGGTGACCGGCGCGGGCCCCATCGGCTGCCTCGTCGTGGCGGCGGCCCGGGCGGCGGGCGCGGCGCACGTCACCGCGACCGACCTGCTCCCCGAAGCGCTCCGGTACGCGGAACTCGCCGGCGCCGACACCCTCGTACGGGCCGACGACCCAGAGGATAAGGGGTGGCCGGACCAGGTGGACGCGGCCGTCGAGGCGTCCGGGGTGGCCGCCGGGCTCGACAGCTGTCTGCGTCATGTGCGGCGCGGCGGTGTGGTCGTCCAGCTCGGGATGCTGCCGCCGGGTCAGAGCCCGTTCGCGGGCAATCTCGTGGTCAGCCGGGAGATCGAGCTGCGCGGGGCGTTCCGCTTCGACACGGAGTTCGACGACGCGCTGCGCCTGCTCGCCCGGGAGCCGGGGCTCGCGGATCTGATCAGCGCGGTGGTGCCGGTGGCGGACGCGGAGTCGGCGTTCGCGCTGGCGGCGGACCGCACGCGGGCCTGCAAGGTCCTCCTGGACTTCGGCGCGAGCGCGTAACACGCACAGGACAGAAACACGCGCAGAACAGACCGACGCCCCCGGTGGCTACCGGGGGCGTCGGCGTTCCGTCACTGCTCCGCGGGCGTGGCCGCCGCCTTCTCCAGCTGGAACGCCTCGTTGCCGAGTCCGATCCTGGCGTGTGCCTCGGGGTTCCGGCTGCGCAGGAACGCACCGTGGGCGACGCCGATGACGGCGGCGAGCACGATGACGCCGGGCAGCACCCAGTTCAGGGACGAGCCGGGGCCCGAGCCGACGAGGACGTCGAAGTCCTTGACCGTGTAGAACGCGATGACGAGCAGCGCGATCCCGGCGATGCCCGACGCGACCAGACGCGGGGCCTGCACACCCGCGGCGCCCCGCCGGACGAAGAAGACGATGACGGCCAGCGACGACGCCGCCATCAGCAGGATGATGCCGAGCGCGCCCACGTTGCCGCCCCAGGTGAACAGCTGGAGTACGGGCGCCGTGGGGTCGCCCGTCTTCCCGCCGTCGGTCACCGCGAACGCCACGACGACGATCAGGGACACCGCCGTCTGCAGCAGGGAGCCGGTGCCGGGCGCGCCGCTGGAGCTGTTGGTGCGGCCGAACGCGGCGGGCAGCAGACCCTCGCGGCCCATGGCGAAGGCGTACCGGGAGACCACGTTGTGGAAGCTGAGGAGCGCCGCGAACATGCCGGTGACGAACAGGACGTGGACGACGTCCGTGAACGTGGTGCCGAGCCTGCTCTCCGTGAGGAAGAACATCAGGCCCGCGCTCTGCTTCTGCGCTGTCGGGATGATCGCGGAGGGTCCCGCGGCGACCGTGAGCGCCCAGGAGCTGATCGCGAAGAAGACGGCGACGAAGCCGACCGCCAGGAACATCACGCGCGGCACGAGGATGTGCGGGCGGCTGGTCTCCTCCGCGTACACGGGGGCCTGCTCGAAGCCGGTGAAGGCGGCGATGCAGAAGCACAGGGCGGTGCCGACGCCCGCGCCGGTGAGGGTGTCCGGGTTGAAGGCGTGCAGGGACAGGCCCTCCTTCGCCGGGTCGCCGATGGCCGCGATGTCGAAGACGACGACGAGCGCGACCTCGACGAGGAGCAGGACGCCGAGCACGCGCGCGTTCACGTCGATCTTCAGCAGGGCGAGCGCGCCGACGGCGAGCACGGCCACCAGGGCCGGGACCCACCAGGCGATCTGGAGGTCGAGGTACGTGGCGCAGAGGCCCGACACCTCGAAGCCGAACATGCCGTAGATGCCGAACTGGAGGGCGCTGTAGGCGACGAGCGCGACCAGCGCGGCGCCCGCGCCGGCGGTCGGGCCGAGGCCGCGGGATATGTAGGCGTAGAAGGCGCCGGCGTTGTGGACGTGGCGGCTCATCTCGGCGTAGCCGACGCTGAAGAGGGCGAGGACGACGCCGAGGATGAGGAAGAGCAGCGGCTGCCCGACGACGCCCATCACGGCGAACGTGGTGGGCATGACGCCGGCGACCACCATGAGGGGCCCGGTCGCGGCGAGTACGGAGAGCAGCAGGCCCGCCGTGCCGAGGCGGCCGGCGCGCAGGGCGCTCTCCTGTCCCAGATACGTGCTGATCCCCGCGTCGGACGCGGGGGGTCGTGCCGTGTCGCTCGTGCTCGAACTGCCCGTCGTCATGGCGGGGTTGTCCCTTCCCTGTGGAGGAGTGCCGCTGGTGAGCGCTGCTGGTGCGGACGTGAGGTGGCGTCCTGGGCTTCCTAGGCCGTGCCGAGCGCGGATCTGCGCGCGGCACGGAACGCTTCGTGCGGATCGCGGTCCGGGTACGACCACGGGGCCGGGGTGGCGTGCGGGCCGATGCGGTGGAACAGGGCGGCGGCCTCCGCGGGCCTGCCCTCGCAGGACTTGGCGTGGGCGAGGAAGTTCAGGTCGACGCGGCCGCGCGGGTGGGCGGGCCGCTCGGGGGTGCCCCATTCGAGCCACCAGTCGAAGGCGGCCTTCATGGCGAGGCGGGCGCGGCGGCCCGTCCAGTGCCCGGACGCCACGGGGTCGGGCGGTTCGCTGCCGGCGGTGGCGAGGACGCGGTAGCGCTCCGCGTGGGCGACGACGGGCAGGACGGCGAGGGGTGATCCGGGGCCCGCCTGCTCGGCGGCCCAGGACGCGAAGTCGTACACCTCGTGCAGGGGGTCCTGGCCCGCGTCGGCCCGGCGTTCGGCGAGCCGGGCCACCATCAGGTGGTGGGCGTGGTGGTGCTCGGGGTGGCGGTGGCGGATCTCGTCGAAGAGGCGGACGACGTCCTCCTCGCGGCCCATGTCCCGTTCCAGGAGGAGGAGCCCGAGCCAGGGCGTGGGGTCGGCGGGCGCGAGTGCGGCGGCCTCCCGGCAGGCGTCGCGGGCCTTGTCGGGGCGCTTCTTGCCGATGCGGGCGCGCTGGACGGCGGCGAGGGCGAGGAGGACGGCCGCGTCGGACGACTCGGGTTCGGCCAGGCGCCAGTCGTCGACCCAGGCGGTGGTCGTGGACTCGCGGGCGAGGACGGCGATGCGGTGGCCCCGGCGGTCCCAGTCGTCGCCGGTGGCCGAGAGCAGCTCCCTGACCTCGGTCCAGCGGCCCTGCGCGAGGGCCGCACGGGCAGCCACGAGGTCTGCGTCGTCGAGCGCGGGGTCGAAGATGTGAGCGGCCCGTCTGCGGGCACGCCCGAGGGGTGGCGGAGGTGGGGGCACCGCGGGAAGTCCTCTACGACGCGGCTTGCTTGAGGTGATCACGGACAGCAAAGCGGTACCGGGTGCCCCGAGTCAAGGGCAGACCAAGAGTTGGTCTTCACCAACTCGTTTCACAATCCCCCGAGTTCGCGTTCGCCGTCCGCCAACTACCGTCTCCACCTGCACTGTTGGATTGGTGACACGAGACAGCGCATTGGCTCCTTTCGATACGGACCGGCACGCTGTCAAGTCGAGATTCAGCCGGTCGCGTCGGCCGCCGCACGGCCCGCCGTCCGGCCGGAGAAGAGGCAGCCGCCGAGGAAGGTCCCTTCGAGGGACCGGTAGCCGTGCACGCCGCCGCCGCCGAACCCGGCGGCCTCCCCCGCCGCGTACACGCCCGGCAGCGGCTCGCCGCCCGCGGTCAGGACGCGCGAGGACAGGTCGGTCTCCAGGCCGCCGAGGGACTTGCGGGTCAGGATGTTGAGGCGCACGGCGACGAGCGGGCCGGCCTTCGGGTCGAGGATGCGGTGCGGCGCGACGGTACGGATAAGCCGGTCCCCGAGGAACTTGCGGGTGCCGCGGATCGCGGTCACCTGGAGGTCCTTGGTGAAGGGGTTGGCGATCTCGCGGTCACGGGCGACGAGGGTGTGGCGCAGGGCGGCCTCGTCGATGAGCGGCTCCTTGGTGAGCGCGTTCATGCCGCGGACCAGGGCGGGCAGGTCCTTCTCGATGACGAAGTCGGCGCCGTGGTCCATGAACGCCTTGACGGGCGCGGGCACGTCGGCGCGGGCCCGGTCGATGACGCCGCGCACGGACTTCCCGGTCAGGTCGGGGTTCTGCTCGGAGCCGCTGAGGGTGAACTCCTTGCCGATGATGCGCTGGTTCAGGACGAACCAGGTGTAGCCGTACCCGGTCTTCATGATGTGGTCGAGCGTGCCGAGGGTGTCGAAGCCGGGGAAGAGCGGCACGGGCAGGCGGTCGCCGCGCGCGTCGAGCCAGAGCGAGGACGGGCCCGGCAGGATGCGGATGCCGTGCCTGGCCCAGATGGGGTTCCAGTTCTCGATGCCCTCGGTGTAGTGCCACATGCGGTCGCGGTTGATGAGGTGCGCGCCCGCGTCCTCGGTGATCCCGAGCATCAGGCCGTCGACGTGCGCGGGCACGCCGGAGAGCATCTTCTCGGGCGGGGTGCCGAGGCGCTCGGGCCAGTTGGCGCGGACGAGGTCGTGGTTGCCGCCGATGCCGCCGGAGGTGACGATCACCGCCTGGGCCTTCAGCTCGAAGGAGCCGGTGACGGTGCGGCTGCTGCCCTGGCCGCGCTCGATGGACGACGGTTCGAGGATCTCGCCGCTGACAGTGTCGACGGCGCCGGCGCTGCGGGACAGGCCGGTCACGCGGTGCCGGAAGCGCAGGTCGACGAGTCCGCGCGCGGCGCCCTCGCGGACCCGGCGCTCGAAGGGTGCGACGAGCCCCGGTCCGGTCCCCCAGGTGATGTGAAAGCGGGGCACCGAGTTCCCGTGCCCGTTCGCGTCGTAGCCGCCGCGCTCCGCCCAGCCGACGACGGGGAAGAACCGCACGCCCTGCCCGTGCAGCCAGGACCGCTTCTCGCCCGCCGCGAAGTCGACGTACGCCTCGGCCCACCGGCGCGGCCAGTGGTCCTCCTCGCGGTCGAAGCCGGCGGTGCCCATCCAGTCCTGGAGCGCGAGGGCGTGGCTGTCCTTGATCCGCAGGCGGCGCTGCTCGGGCGAGTCGACGAAGAAGAGGCCGCCGAACGACCAGTGCGCCTGGCCGCCGATCGACTGCTCGGGCTCCTGGTCGAGCAGGATCACCTTGCGGCCCGCGTCCACGAGTTCCGCCACCGCCGCGAGCCCGGCGAGGCCGGCCCCGATCACGATCACGTCCGCGTCGTACGTCGTCATGGGGGTCCGTCCCTCTCGAAAGTTACCGGTGGGTCAGATCTTGGGTACGGGGGTGTGCCGCGTCAACCTCGGCGGCCGGGGTACTCGCGGGGCAGCGCCTGTGGCGGGGCGCTATCGTCGGCTTCACACCCGTGCAACGATCCGCCCACGGCCGGTCTTGATACCTGCATTTCTCGAGGTGCGCAGCGTGTCGGTACTCGTACTCGTCCTCGCCGTCTCCGCCGCCTTCTGCCTGGGCATCGGATTCGTGCTCCAGCAGAACGCGGCGCAGCACGCCCCGCTGGGCGACTTCCTTTCGCCGCGCCTGCTCCTGGACCTCATGCGGGTGCCGCGCTGGCTGTTCGGCATCGGTTTCATGGTGTGCGGCATGGTGCTGGGCGCCATAGCGCTGAGCAACGGGGAGATCTCCCTGGTCGAGCCGCTGCTCGCGACCAACCTCCTGTTCGCGCTCGCCCTCTCGCGCCATCAGACGCGCCAGCCGCTCGGCCGGCAGGGCTGGTCGGGCCTCGCCCTCCTCGCGGGCGGGGTGACGGCCTTCATCGTGGCGGGGCAGCCACAGAGCGGCGCCGCGATCAGCGATCCGCTGCGGCGCTGGCTGATCATCGGCCTGATGGTGGGCGGCGCGCTGCTGCTCACCGCGTACGCGAAGAAGTCCCGGCTCGGCTCCGCACCGGTCCTCCTCGCGGTGGCGGCCGGGCTCCTGTACGGGGTGCAGGACTCGCTGACACGGATGAGCGGGCAGCGGTTCTCGGCGGGGGGCTGGTCGGAGCTCTTCACCGGCTGGCAGCCGTACGGGGTCGTCGTCCTCGGTGTCGCCGGCCTGATCCTCGTACAGAGCGCCTTCGAGATGGCGCCCCTGCGGATGTCGCTGCCCGCGCTGACCGCCGCGCAGCCGCTGGCGGGCATCGCGTGCGGGGTCGGGTTCATGGGGGACCAGCTGCACACGGATGCCGGGGCGCTCGCCTGGCAGGTCACGGGGCTCGCGGCGATCGTGGCGGGGATCGTGCTGCTGGGGATGCACCCCGCGATGCCGACGACGGGCCCCCGGGAAGGGGACCGGGCAGGTGCCGAGGTCTGATCTCATGGGCGCATGACCGATCCCATGGACGCCGCCGCCCCGGACCCCGCCGCGGAGGTACTCGACATCGTCGACGAGCTCGACCGGGTGGTCGGGCAGGCCCCGCGCGGTGAGGCCTACGCCCGCGGCCTGCGGCACCGCTGCGTGTTCATCCAGGCCAGGGACGCCGAGGGCAGGGTCTTCGTGCACCGCCGCACCCCGCAGAAACTGGTGTTCCCGTCGCTTTACGACATGTTCGTCGGCGGCGTCGTGGGCGCCGGCGAGTCCTACGACGACGCGGCGCTGCGCGAGGCGGAGGAGGAACTCGGCGTCTCCGGACTCCCCCGCCCGACCCCGCTGTTCAAGTTCCTGTACGACGACGGGGCGGGCCGCACCTGGTGGTCGTCCCTGTACGAGGTGCGCTGCGAGCTGCCGGTGGACCCGCAGGCGGAGGAGGTGGCCTGGCACGCCTTCCTCACCGACGAGGAGCTGGAGCGGCGGATTCCCGAGTGGTCCTGGGTGCCGGACGGGTTCGACGCGTACGAGCGGCTGCGGGCGTTCCGTGCGCAGGGCACGGACCCGGGGAGAGCGCCCGGGCAGGCCGGATAAGGTCGCCCCGTGATCGAATTTGTGCGCAGCGTCCGCCTGTGGTTCGCGCCCGAGCGGGTGCGGGACGAGGGCGAGACGCCCGATTACCGCTTCTCGCTGGCCAACGAGCGCACGTTCCTGGCCTGGCTGCGCACGGCGCTCGCGCTGATCGGCGGCGGCTTCGCCGTGGACCAGTTCCTGCCGGACCTGCGCTGGGCCTGGCGGGCCGGCCTCGCGCTCGCGCTGCTCGCGGCGGGTGCGCTGTGCGCGCTGCGGGCCGTCAGCCACTGGGTGCGCTGCGAGCGGGCGATGCGACGCGGCGAGGACCTGCCCGCCTCCCGCTTCCCGGCCCTGCTGAGCGTGATCGTGGCGCTGGTGGCCGTGGCGATGGTGGTGGTCGTACTGGCCGGATGGGCGGGGTGAACGGGCCGCCCGGGGGCGGGGGCGAGGAGTCGGGGGGCGGGGGCACGGACGCGGTCCCCGGCGAGGAACCGGCGGGCTCGGGCGCGGTCCCGGAGGAGGAGCCGGTAGGCGCGGACGCGGTCCCTGGCGAGGAGCCGGCGGGCTCGGGCGCGGTCCCGGAGGAGGAGCCGGTAGGCGCGGACGCGGTCCCTGGCGAGGAGCCGGCGGGCTCGGGCGCGGTCCCGGAGGAGGAGCCGACGGGCTCGGGCGCGGTCCCGGAGGAGGAGCCGGTAGGCACGGACGCGGTCCCTGGCGAGGAGCCGGCGGGCTCGGGCGCGGTCCCGGAGGAGGAGCCGACGGGCGCCGTCGGCGAGGAGCCGGCAGGCTCGGGCGCCGTCCCCGGTGAGGAGTCGGCGGCTGGGCGTGATCCTGGGCTTCAGCCCGAGCGGACGCGGCTCGCGTGGCGGCGGACGACCCTGTCGTGCACCGTGGCGGCGGTTCTCGCGGTCAAGACGACGCTCCACGGTGGCGTGGGCACGCTGCATCTGGTGGCCGCGGCCCTGTGTCTTCTGGTGTGGCTGGGGTTCCTGGTGGTGGCGCACTGCCGGATCCGCGATCTGGCGCTGCACGAGACGTCGCCGCCGGCGATGACCCGGCGCGCGGCCGTCGTGGCGGTGGCGTGCTCGGTGGCGCTGGCCGTGTTCGCCGTGGCGATGGTCGTGTGAACTGGTGCGAACTGGAGTGAACTCCGTGTCGCCGGCACAGTCCTTGACGGAATGATCCGGACATTTCCGACTAGCCTGGAGCCATGACCACTCTCCACCACGAACACCCGGTGCACGAGCACACCCACGGTGAGGGCTGCGGCCACCCCGCGGTCCCGCACGGCGACCACGTCGACTACGCGCACGACGGGCATCTGCACGCCGAGCACAACGGTCACTGGGACGAGTGCGAGCCCGGCGCCCACACCACGCACCAGGGCCACGAGCACCGCCACGGCCCGGACTGCGGACACGAGTCCGTCACCCACGGCGACCACGTCGACTACGTCCACGACGGCCACCGGCACGCGGCGCACGACGGCCACTGGGACGACCACTGACGGTCCCCGATGTCCATGTGTAAGGGGCGGTCGCCATGGCGACCGCCCCTTACACATGCCCGTGCCCTTGCCCGTGCCCTTGCCCGTGGCTACGGCCGCAGCGCGCGCAGCAGCAGGTCCGCCAGGTGGTCGGCGACCTCCTGCGGGGTGAGTGGCCCGCCCGGGCGGTACCAGGTGGAGAGGTGGTGCACGGATCCGAAGTGGTAGTCGACGACCAGGTCGGCGGGCGTGGCCGTGGAGAACACGCCGGTCTTCTGGCCCTCCTCGATCAGGGCCCTGAACCGCTCGTGGTAGCGCCGCCGCTCGGCCCGTACCTGCTTGTTCTTCTCCGGGCTGAGGTGATGCATGGAGCGGAAGAAGATCGACGCGTCGTCGAGGTTCTCGATGGTCGTGACCACCACGTCGGCCGCGGCGTCGCGCAGCCGCCGCTCCACGGGCGCGTCGGCGTCCGCGAACGCGTCGAGGCGTTCCTGCTGCAGGCGGAGCACCCGCCCGTAGATCTCGTGCAGCAGGTCGTCCTTGGAGCCGAAGTAGTGGTAGAGCGCGCCCTTGGTGACGCCGGCCGCCTCGACGATCTCCTGGACCGAGGTGCGGTCGTACCCGCGCTCGGCGAAGAGCCGGGTGGCGGCGGCGAGCAGCCTCTGCGGGACGGGCGTACCGTCCGAGTCCGTCGTCCTGGGCACTGCCGCCACCTGCTTTCTCCTGCGATCAGTCGGTCCGTTCACGGGAACGCAGTTCCCGTCGGAGGATCTTCCCACTTGTGGTCTTCGGCAGCTCCGGCAGGATCTCCACCTCGCGCGGGTACTTGTACGCGGCGAGCCGTTCCTTGCAGTGGGCGGCGAGCTCGTCGGGGCCCACCGAAGCGCCCGGACGCAGACTCACGTACGCCCTGACCGTCTCACCGCGGTAGGGGTCCGGGACGCCCACGACGGCGGCCTCGCGGACGGCCTCGTGGGTGTAGAGGACGTCCTCCACCTCGCGGGGCCAGACCTTGAAGCCGGAGGCGTTGATCATGTCCTTCTTGCGGTCGACGACGTAGAGCCAGCCATCGGCGTCCATGAAGCCGATGTCACCGGTGCGCAGTTCGCCGTCGGGGAAGGTCTCGGCGGTGGCGTCGGGGCGCTTCCAGTAGCCGGGCACGACCTGGGGGCCGCGCACGGCGATCTCTCCCTGCTCGCCGAACGGCACCTCCTGGCCGAGGTCGTCCACGATCCGGACGACGCTGTCGGGTCCCGGGACGCCGACGGCGAGGGTGCCGGAGGCGGGGTCGACGGGGGCTTCCTTGCCGGGCGGCACGGTGGCGCAGGGCGCGGTGCACTCGGTGAGGCCGTAGCCGTTGTGGATGTAGGGGCCGAAGGCCGTCCGGAACTTCTCCACGAGGGCGGGCGGCACCGGCGCCCCGCCCGACGAGATCGAGTCGAACGAGGCGAAGTGCGCGCGGGTCGCGGCCGGGTGGGCGGCGAGCGCCATGAAGGCGGTGGAGGGGCCCACGGTGTAGGCCGGCCGGTGCTCCGCGAAGGCGTCCAGGACGACGCCGGCCTCGAAGCGGTAGGCGAGGGCGAGGGTGCCCGCGTTCGCGAAGGAGGACACCAACTGGCAGACCATGCCGGTGATGTGGAACAGCGGCGCGAGCCCGAAGTACGTGGCGCCCTCGGGGATGCCGAGTCCGGTGCGCTGGCGTTCGGCGTTGTACGCGATGTTGCGGTGCAGGTTCGTGGCGCCCTTGGGGGTGCCGCTGGTGCCGGAGGTGTAGCTGATGAGCGCGATGTCGTCCGGTCCCGGGTCGCGGCCTTCGGGGGCCGCGTTGCCCTGCCGGGCGACGGTCAGGAGGTCGTCCGCGTCCTCGGCCTGCGGCTCCACGCGTTCGAACTTCAGGACCCGTTCGTCGCCGCGCGTCTGGAGGTCGAGCTCACAGGCGGTGAGCACGATCCGTACGGGAGAGTCCGCGGCGGTCTCGCGCAGGTACGTCTCCCAGGCCCGGTCGGAGCAGATGAGGGCGGTGACGTCGGCGTCGTGCAGGACGTGGGTGACCTCGCCCGACTTGTACATCGGGTTGACGGGGACGACGGTCGCGCCCGCCTTGTAGGCGGCGAGCAGGCCGATCACGAAGTGCGGGGAGTTCTGCAGCATGAGGGCGGCCCGGTCGCCGCGCTCCAGGCCGCGCGCGGCGAGGTGCCCGGCCACCGAGTCGCTGAGCGCGTCGAGTTCCCGGTAGCTGAGGCGGCCGTCGAAGTAGGCGACGGCGGTGCGGTCGGGGGCCGTGCGGACCGCCGCGCGGAAGGCGTGGAGGACGGAGTCCGCCGGGGTGACGGGGGCGCGCTGGGCCTCGGAGAGCTGTCCGAGCCAGGGCCTGGCCGCGTAGATCGAGGTGGTCACTGCTGCGCGGCCTCCATCTTCTGCTGGATGTGGTTCATGTTCGACAGCCAGCGGTCGGGGGCGGCGGCGCGGGCCGCGTAGTACCCGGCGACCTCGGGGTGCGGCAGGATCAGGAAGCGGTCCTCCTCGATGCCCGCGAAGAGCGCGTCGGCGACGTCCTCGGGCTCGATCGCGGTCGGCGCGAGGACGAGCTCCCCGGCCGATCCGGCGGCGGTCAGCATGTCCGTGCGCACGCCCTGCGGGCAGATCGCGTGGACCTTGATCCCGCGGTGCCGGTAGGTGAGGGACAGCCACTCGGCGAACGCGTACGCGCCGTGCTTGGTGACGCTGTAGGGCGCGGCACCGACCATCGTGAGCAGGCCCGCCGCGGAGACGGTGGAGACGAAGCGGCCGCTGCCGCGCTCCAGCCAGCCGGGCAGCAGGGCCTTCGCCGCGCGGACGTGGGCCATGACGTTGACGTCCCAGGCGTCGGCCCAGATCTGTTCGTCGGCGTCCTCGGTGCCGCCGGAGGCGAGCCCCGCGTTGGCGCAGTAGACGTCGATGCTGCCGTCGAGGGCGTCCAGGGCCTCGGCGACGATCCCGGACGCGTCTCCCGGTACCGCTCTGGCGCCGATCTCGTCCGCGACCGCCTTCGCCTTCCCGGCGTCCAGGTCGTTGACGACGACGCGCGCTCCCGACGCGGCGAAGCGGCGGGCGAGGGCGGCTCCGATGCCGCCTCCCGCTCCGGTGACGACGACCCCTGTGCCCCGCAGGCTGTCCACCATCGGTCTCCCTTGACTCGGCTTGGGTCACAGACTAAGCAGTCGGTCAGCCGAGCGGAAGGGGTGCCGGTGTGCGGCTTCGTTCCGCGGACGCGTGCCGCACGTTAGCGTGCGTGCACATGCCAGCTTGCGCGATCACGGAGGTCACCCCATGAACGTGTCCAGACGGAGCCTGCTCGCCGCCACCACCGCCTCCGCGGTGGCCGCCACCGCGGGTGCGGCGTCCCCCGCGCTCGCCGCGGAGCAGGACGGCGGCCGGCTCCGCACCGGCTTCGAGCGGCTCGCGGCCGACGGATACCGGATCCTCGCCGGCCAGAAGGTCGGCTTCGTGACCAACCCGACCGGTGTCACCCGCGACGTCCGGCACATCGTGGACGTGATGCACGCCGACGAACGCGTGCGCCTCACCGCCGTGTTCGGGCCCGAGCACGGCTTCCGCGGCACCGCGCAGGCGGGCGGCTCGGAGGGCCGCTACGACGACCCGGCGACCGGACTGCCCGTCTATGACACCTATCTGAAGAGCGGTCAGCCACTGGCGGACATCTTCACCGCGTCCGGTGTCGACACGGTCGTCTTCGACATCCAGGACGTGGGCGCCCGCTTCTACACGTACATCTGGACGCTCTACGACTGCATGGAGGCCGCGCAGCTCGCCGGGAAGCGGTTCGTGGTGCTCGACCGGCCGAATCCGGTGACGGGCCGGGGTGCCTACGGGCCCGTGCTGCACAAGGAGTTCGCCACGTTCGTCGGCCGCCGTGAGATCGCGCAGGCCCACGGGATGACGGTCACGGAGCTGGCACGCCTGTTCAACGGCGAGTACCTGGCGAAGCCGGTCGACCTGGAGACGGTCGGGATGAGCGGCTGGAAGCGGCGCGACTTCTACGACGCCTCGGGGCTGCCCTGGGTGCCGCCGAGCCCGAACATGCCGACGGCCGACACCGCGCTCGTCTACTCGGGCACCTGTCTGTTCGAGGGCACGAACCTCTCCGAGGGCCGGGGCACGACCCGCCCCTTCGAGCTGCTCGGCGCCGACGGCGTCGACGGGCGCTGGGCGGCCGCCGCCAATGAACTCGCCCTGCCCGGCGTGGACTTCCGCGAGGCGTACTTCGCGCCGACGTTCTCCAAGTTCCAGGGCAGGACGATCGGCGGGGTGCAGATCCATGTCAGGGACCGGGCCGCGTACGACCCGGTGCGCACCGGCGTCGGGCTCCTGGTGACGGCGAAGAAGGTCTGGAAGGACTTCGCCTGGCGCTCCGACAACTGGATCGACAAGCTCACCGGGTCCACGCGGGTGCGGACGATGATCGACGCGGGGGCGTCCACGGACGAGGTGGTCGGGGGCTGGCAGGACGAGCTGGCCGCGTTCCGCGAGGTGCGGGCCCGGTACCTCACGTACAAGTAGGGCGGACAGCGGCGGGCCGGGCATGTGAGGTCACACGCCCGGCCCGGTGGGTCGACTACGGCCGGTGTGACGGGAATTCGACGACCTGCTGGTACGTCGGACGGTTCTGCCACTGGATCGCGCGGTGCGTGATGCCGCCGAGTGCCCGGTGGATGATCGTGTCCGAGCACCACTGGTCGCCGGCCTTGCACGCGTCGTCGCCGGGGTAGACCTCGGTCGCGGGCTTCGCGACGGCCTGCGCGAGCGTGGCGAGCAGGACGTCACGGCAGGCGGCGAGCTTGCCGCCGCCGCAGTAGGCGGCGCCCAGCTTCCCCTTCACCGGCTGACCGAGGACCGTACGCAGATCCTTGTCGGCGTAGCCCCACCAGCCGTACTGGAAGGCCGATCCCGCGTGGGAGCCGGTCGGGCCGTGCCCGGCGGACGGGGACTCGTCGATCGCCAGCTCGCCGGTGAGCGCGCGGTACAGGCCGGCGCCGAGCCCCGGCTCGAACTCGGCCTTCACCAGGAGCGGCCACCAGGCGTCCATGACGCGTACGGCGTCGGGGTGCGCGTAGGTGTGCGAGCCGGCCGAGGTCTGGTTGCGCTGGGCGCCCGCCTTGCGCCAGGCCTCCAGCTGCTGCACGGCCTTGTTCAGGGCCGGGTCGTCGATCGGCTTGCTGCGCACGACCTTGAGGATCTCGGGGAGTACCTGCTCGCCGCGCAGATCGGTGACGGCGGCCTCCTCCATGGCCTGGGTGAGGGAGGCCCGGGTGACGCCGCCGTCGGCGACGAGCCTCTTCACGCGGCCGTCGAGCAGGTCGGCGCGGTGCACGGCGCCGAGGCTGAAGTTGGCGGCGCCGAACCCCTTGGCCTGCTTGTTGTTCCAGGAGACGTAGTAGTCCTGGTTCAGCGAGTTCGGGTGCTGGGACGGCGGGGTGTACGCGGCCGTGTTGTCGGCCGGGTCGAAGTCCCGCCACTCGTAGGCCTTCCGGGCCTTGACCGGGAAGGAGGCGTCGACGCCGTCGGCGCGCACCGGGTTGGCGCCGCTGTTGTAGTACGCGATGTCGCGCGAGTCGGCGTAGAACCAGTTGAAGGCGTAGCTGATGTGCTGCGCCGCCTTCTCGAACGTCGCGGCGTTCTTGACGTACGACGGGTCGTTCAGCATCTGGAAGCCGATGATGGAGTCGGCCTCGTGCCGGTAGGTCGAGCGCAGTGAGGTGTAGGCGACGGGCTTGCCGCCGACGGTGGCGCGGTGCGTGACGATGCCGTACTTGGTGCGGAAGACCTGCATCCGGTAGGAGCCGGCGGCCGTGGAGTCGGCGAGGGTCGGCTTCCAGGCGTTCTTGCGCTCCAGCTTCTCCATGGGCGTGCAGGTGCCGTGGAAGAGGTAGGACGTGGACTGCTTGGTGGGCTTGGCGCCGCCCGGCTCACAGAGGTCGACCGCGTACGTGTCCGTGATGTCCTGGCCTGCCGAGGTCGCCGACCAGGCGTAGTCCTGGCCGCGGCCGAGCTGGATGTACATGCCGACGCCCGCGAAGGAGACGCCGCGCGCGCTGATGCCGGGGCCCTGGAGTTCCTGCATCATCAGCAGCTGCGGGGCGAAGTACCCGGTCTGCGGGCCGAACACGGCGACGGGGTGTCCGGACGCGGTGTGCTTTCCGGAGACGAGGAGGGCGTTGGACATGCCCTTCTTGGACTCGGAGTTCCTGAACATGTCCGCGGGCAGGACGCCCTTGTCGTACATGCCCTGCAGGGGCTTGAGCCGCGCCGGTGCCTCGACGGGGGTCTTCTTCGTCGCCTGGGCCGGCTTGGCGGAGCCCTCACGGTCGAAGACGAGGGGTTCGGTCTCGACGGTGCCCTTGTCGGGCAGTGCCTCGCCGCGCGGGTTCTCCGGCTTCGCCCCGTAGGGGAAGCGGGTGCCGTCGTGGATGGTCGTCACGGCCTCGGGGTCGTCGCGGCCGCGGAAGGACTCCCAGATCTCGGTGCCGCGGCGGACGCCGTACTTCTGCTGGGACTTGAGGAGCGAGAGGGCCTGGTCGACCTCTCCCCCGCCGCCGCCCCCGAAGAGGCCGCCGACGACCGAGGCGAGCGCGATCATGTCGGTCACCTTGAACGGCTGGATCTCGCCCGCGTTCGTGATGGGGTCGATCTTGCCGGTCAGGTCGTACTCGCCGGGGAAGTAGCGCCCGTCCTTCGCCTTCACCCGGTAGGCGTTGAGGCCGTCGATATAGGCCTGCGCGTCGTCCATCGCCTGCTTGCCGCGGGCGCCCTGGCTGGTGCGGATGTACGCGACCTGCTTCTCCAGGTCCTGCTCGGTGTACGGGGCCTGCGGCCAGAACTCCTGCTCGAGTCCCTGGTTGGCGAGGGCGCCGCCCGCGAAGGAGGTGAGCTCGCCCCGGCCGATGTGCCGGAACAGGTCGATCAGCCAGAGCCGGTCCTGACCTGCGGCGTAGCCGGCGCCGAACTCCGTTCCGTAGCGCGTGGAACCTTTGACGTGGGGTACGCCGTTCTTCTTGTCACGGGTGATGGTCACATCGTCGCGGGGGCGCGTGACGGAACCGACCTGACCATCGGGGACCCCGAAGGAGGAGTCGTTGAAGAACTGGGTGAGGGTGTCGTCCGTCAGGGACGGGTACCCGGCGGCGAGCGCGTCGTAGGGGCCGAGTTGATCGTCTGCGTGGGCGGGCTGCGTGCCGAAGAGGCGATGGCCGAGGATCTCCGTCAGCGTGGCGCTGCCGTTGGCGCCGGGCGGCAGGATGTCCGCGCACTGATGACCGCAGTAATCGGTGGCCGGCTCCGCGGCGGTCGCCTGGCCGGCCGGGGACAGCAGCCCCGCCGTGAGGACGAACACCGCGGCGGCCGCCGTGCCGGTGAGTGTTCCGCGGAGACTTCGGTGCTGGGTGGTTCGTGGGCTGCGCCAGAGCATGGTGGTCCTCCCGACGATGGTGGCCCGGAGGTTACCGGCGGTAGGGGGGCGACAGAAGATGAACAAGCGTCACCTTTTCGG
Organism: Streptomyces antnestii; assembly: GCF_004005495.1. Taxonomy (GTDB): domain Bacteria; phylum Actinomycetota; class Actinomycetes; order Streptomycetales; family Streptomycetaceae; genus Streptomyces; species Streptomyces antnestii. Next base: position 131,736 of record NZ_RZYA01000005.1, on the reverse strand, counting down.
AATCACCACACGCGTCCCCCGGGACGCGGCGGCCCCGCAGGACACACCCTGGGGGCCGTTGATGGAATCCATCGGAAATCGGATGGACGGAGAGGGATCCGAATCGAGTGTCGATACGTCTATTCGGGGACGTCCGTACGACGACGACGCCGAAGTACATGTACGTGTGACGGAGGTGCAGGGCGATGGCCGGATTCCGGAGTCTGGCGAGACAGGCGCGCGACCCGCGCAATGATCTGGCACTGCGGCGGTACTCGCTGCGCAAGTGCCTTGAGCGGTTTGCCCCTTACGGGCACCGGGCGACCTGGGACCACCTGTGCTCGCGGGCCGGGTTCGATCCCGAGGACCGGTCCCCCGAGCCGGCGCGGCTGACAGCCGCGGTCGACGAACTCGAGGAGGCGCGGGCCGTCTGGCTCGCGTACGAGGCCCAGTTCGCCGAGCGCCGCCGCAAGGAGAAGCACGACGGGCTGCGCAGACCGGGCACGTTCGACGACTGGCACCGGCTCACCTGGGGCGGCTGCGGCGTCGCCTGGTGCGACGACCCGAGAGTGCACCCCTCGGAACCCCTCGCGGAGGTCCTGCGCCGGCTGATCGCGGCCCTGGAGCGCGAACCCGGCACGGGCTGCCCCGTGTGCGCCGGATCCGCCCTCCTGTGGACGCACGACCTGGCGCACGAGCCGTCGTCGGGACCGGTCTGCACCCACTGCGGCATCGTGGTGCCCCGCCCCGTCCTCACCCCCGCCTCCCTGGCCGACGCCCGGCGCGCCAGGGTCCTCGTCTCGGCGTGAGCGCGTCGCCGCGCCGCGACCCACCGCCCCTCAGCCGCCCGGTGTCATCACGTCCGTCTGGATGGCCAGTTTGAACTCGGCGAGGACGAGCGGCGTGCGGACCAGCGCGTCGCCCGCGCCCCGCGCCGAGATCTTCAGGCCGACCGGGGTTCCCGGGTGCACGAACATCTGCCAGGTGTACGACCGGTACTGACCGCCGCCGGTCGGCGCCGAGTCCGTGGTGGCGGTCGAGTCGTAGCCCGTCGAGCCGGACAGCGGGTCGCGCACGAAGCGCGCCCGGAACTCGCGGGGTCCCGTGTCCGGCTCCCAGAAGACCAGCGCGGACAGGGTGCCCCAGCCGTCGTGACTGGGGTGGATCAGGCCCGCGTGGGCGTCGGGGTACTTCGACCCGGCGCCCCCGCCGTTCGCCGGGTCGTGCATCTTCCAGGGGTCGTACGACTCGTCACCCGCCCCGTAGGGGAAGCGGACGAGGTGGTAGCCGTCGTGGTCGTAGGTGATCTTCTGCGGGCCCGAGCGTGCGGCCTCGTACTTCAGTGAGCAGATGGCGAGTCCCATCGGCGCCTCCCCGTCACGGTGATCCGGCCTCAGGTCATGTTCATTCCCAAGTACCGTGCGGGGCAAGACACTTCCGCGGCCGCGCATGGGCCCGGGGGATGAAGCCCGTGGGCTCATGACCTCGCGAGGCCGCGCGCCTACGATCCACGGTGTGGAAGCCATCGCCGTACCCCCGCCCCCGAAGCGCACACCAGGCACGTCCAGGACCGCCCTGGTCTGGTTCTCGGCCGCGGTGTTCCCTTTCCTTGTCGTGCTGCCGGAGGTCGGTGGCTCGCCGTACACCGAGCCCGGCCTCAGGTCGGGCGGTTCGACGCTCGCCATGGTGCTGCTCGTCCCGGCGCTGCGGCGGCGGCCGCTGGTCGCGCTCGTCATGATGCTGCTCGGCGCGGCGGTCGTGCCCCCGCTGGCCGGCAATCCCGGGGCGATCGCCCTCCTGCCGTTCCTCGCGGTGGACATCGCGGTGGGCTACCTCGTCGCCACGCGGACCCGGACCGTCTGCGCCGTCGCGGTGACCCTGGCGTTCCTCACCCAGTTGCTGATGGTCCCCGCCTTCGGCGGCATCGGGAACAACCTCGTCGCCCTCGGCACGGTCGCCCTCCTCGCCCTCGCCACCTGCTGCATGGTCGGGCTCCTGTCCCGTGAGCGCCGTACGCACCAGGCGGCGCTGCGGTCACGGGAGCTGGCCGACGCGATCACCGCCGAGCGCCTGCGGATCGCCCGCGAACTGCACGACCAGGTCGCGCACAGCATCGGCATCATCGCGATCCAGGCCGGCGTCGGCAGCCGCGTCATCGAGACCCAGCCGCTGGAGGCCCGGGAGGCCCTGCGCGCCATCGAGGCCACCAGCAGGGAGACCCTGTCGGGGCTGCGGCGCACCCTCGTCGCGCTGCGCAGGTCCGCGCCGGCCGCGACCGCGGAGGGTGTGCCGCACTCCCCCGCGCCGGGCCTCGCCGACCTGGAGCGCCTGGCGGAGCGGACCTCCGACGCGGGCGTGCGGGTCGACCTGCGGTGGAGCGGGCGGCGGCGTCAACTGCCGCCCGACATCGACCTGTCGGCGTACCGGATCGTGCAGGAGGCGCTGACCAACGTGGTCCGGCACGCGGGCGTCGACCGGTGCCGGGTGGAGATCGGTTTCGAGGAGGAAGAGCTGTCCGTGGAAATAGTCGACGAGGGGCGCGGGATGCGGGAAGCGGAGCCGGGAGCGGGATTCGGGATCACCGGCATGCGGGAGCGGGTCGCCCTGCTGTACGGGGCGTTCAGCGCGGGGCCGCGCGCGGAGGGCGGCTTCCGGGTCGCGGCGCGGCTGCCCCTGCCGGATCCGGTAGCGGTCGCCGCCGCGCCCGGCACGGACACGGACACGAATACGGAGGCCGGCGCCCGATGAGCATTCGCGTCGTCCTCGCCGACGACCAGCCCCTCGTGCGCTCCGGCCTGCGGGTCCTCATCGCCGACACCCCCGGCCTCGAGGTCGTCGGGGAGGCCGCGAACGGCGAGGAGGCGGTGCGCCTCGCGAAGGAGACCGCACCGGACGTCGTCGTGATGGACATCCGGATGCCGGGCATGAACGGCATCGAGGCCACGAGCCTGGTCACCGCCGGCCCGGGGGCGCCCCGCGTGCTCGTACTGACCACCTTCGACGAGGACGACTACGTGTACGGCGCGCTGCGCGCCGGAGCGAGCGGTTTCGCGGTCAAGGACATGGCGCTCGACGACATCCTCGCCGCGATCCGGGTCGTCGCCGCCGGGGACGCGCTGATCGCGCCGGGGGTCACGCGCCGCCTGATCGCGGACTTCGTGGGCCGCCCCGAGCAGGCGCCGGGGCGCCCCGCGCGCCCGGTCGAGGGGATCACCGAGCGGGAGCGCGAGGTGCTGACGCTTGTGGGGCTCGGCAGGTCGAACAGCGAGATCGCGGAGGAGCTCTACATCACGGTGGCCACGACCAAGTCGCACGTGGCCCGCCTGTTCACCAAACTCGGGGCCCGCGACCGGGTCCAACTGGTCATCACCGCCTACGAGTCGGGGCTCGTCTCGGCGCCCCGCTGAGCGGCCGCCCGTCAGGCGCCGTCCCGGCCCTCCTTCATCAGCCGGGAGCCGGTGCGGCGTTCGCCGAACACGTCGTCCGGGTTCGAGAGCACGCAGTTCTCCAGGGACAGGCAGCCGCAGCCGATGCAGTCGGTCAGGTGGTCCCGCAGGCGGCCGAGCTGGGTGATGCGCTGGTCCAGTTCGGCGCGCCAGGCCTCGGACAGGTGCGCCCAGTCCTCGCGGGTCGGGGTGCGCTCCTCGGGCAGCTCGGAGAGCGCGTCACGGATGGTGGCGAGCGGGATGCCGACGCGCTGGGCGGCGCGGATGAAGGCGACCCTGCGCAGGGTGTCGCGCTGGTAGCGGCGCTGGTTCCCCGTCGTGCGACGGCTGCTGATCAGGCCCTTGGCCTCGTAGAAGTGCAGGGCCGAGACGGCGGCTCCGCTGCGCGCCGACAGCTGACCGACGGTGAGTTCGTGGATCTTGACTGGAATCTGGGGCACCGGGCCGAGCCTACTGGCCGGGACCTGCCGTCGTTGACACAGGTGGCCCCGCCGCAGCATGCTGAGCAAGCGCTTAGACAACCACGCGTGACGCATACATTTGGGAGGCCGGGGACATGGCAGAGCCGAGGGTTTTCGCGACGGTGGACGAGCTGCGCGCGGCGGTGGGCGAGCAGCTGGGGTACAGCGACTGGACCGAGATCGAGCAGAAGCGGATCGACCAGTTCGCGGACGCCACGGGTGACCACCAGTGGATCCACGTCGACCCGGAGCGCGCCAAGGACGGGCCGTTCGGCACGACGATCGCGCACGGCTATCTGACCCTGTCCCTGCTGCCCCTCTTCGGACCGCAGCTGATCAAGGTCGACGGCATGAAGATGGGCGTGAACTACGGGACGAACAAGGTCCGTTTCCCCGCCCCGGTGCCGGTCGGCTCCCGCCTGCGGGCCACCGCGAAGATCACCGGGGTCGACGACGTGCCGGGTGGGGTGCAGGTCTCGGTGGCGTTCACGGTGGAGCGCGAGGGCGGCGAGAAGCCGGTGTGCGTCGCGGAGTCGGTGTCCCGCTACTACCTCTGAGTCCCCTGGGTCCTTAAGCCCCTGGGCCCCTGAGTCACACAGACGAGACCGTGAGGGTCGAACACCCTCACGGTCTCGTCGGCTTCCCCGAATTCGCCTGTGTGGCAGCCGGTTACGGCAGGGTGATGAAGGTCTCGGCAGTCGCAGGAAGCGTCCCGCCGGGGGTGGTGCACACGTGGCCCGTCGCCGGGACCGTCGTGCCGTCGAGCATCTTGGTCAGGTCCACCGCGACCATCTGGGTCGCTCCGGCATTGACCATGAGGGCGATGGCGTGTCCACCGTTCGGCGACTGGTACGCGACCAAGGTGTGCGGATCCAGTCCCATGGAGAAGGTTCCGCCGGTCGCACAGGTGACCCAGTCGCTGATGGCCGGGGTGGCTCCGGCACCGGATGTCGTCGGCAGCGCGACTGCGGTCAGGCTCTGCCCACCGAACTCTCCGGTGATGACACCTGTGTGGGTGCCCTGCGCCACTGACGCCGCGGACGCTCCTGCGCTCAGGACCGAGCCGGTCAGCGTCTGGACCTGCTCGGGTGCCGTCCATGACCCGGGCGAGCCAGGGGTGAACACGGCGTGAGGCGCGGTGCCCGGGTTGTTGATGTCCGCGATCTCGACCTGCGACGGGCTACTGAACTCCGCGGGCGCCATGATGATCCCGGTGGAGCAGTCCTCCGCGGCGGAGTCGAGTTCCCCGCCTGTTGTCACCGGGTGTTCGAAGAACTGGGGCGAGGTGCTGTTCGCCACGTTCACGATCTCGTAGTTGTTGTCCTCCGAGGGGGACAGGACGAGGTTGCGGATGGGATCGACGAGGGGGTCCTCGGAGATCTGCCCGCCCGGGTTCTGCGTGGTGAACGGGGGCTCGAACGTGTTGGTGGCGAGGTCGAGGAACTGGAACCCCGCCTTGCCCCCGATGCTCAGCCCGATCAGGGCCTTGTTGTGCACGGCGTCCATCGCGACGCCGGTGGTCGTCGCGGACCCGCCGGAGAAGCTGATCTGGCCCGTGCCCGAATCGGTCAGCGGGTTGGGCGAGACGCTGGGGTCGAGCCCGGTGCCCTTCAGGATGTAGACGTGGTTGTTGTTCGCCGTGGCCACGGACTGTCCGGTCACCGAGTTCGTCGCGATGGAGTTGATGACGTCGGTACCCGTGGGGATCTGCGTGTTGGTGATGCTGTTGCCCTCGACGTTCACCACGTCGATGCCGGTGGCCGTGCTGCTCCAGGCGCCCTTGGGGATGTACGAGGTGACGTCGGACCCGTGGACGTACGCGGAGAGTGACCCCGACGCCTCACACGATCCCGGAGGGACCACCGGCGCCGGCTGCCCGCAGACCAGATAGTGGTGGATCTTCTCCGGCTTCCCGTCCCGAGCCGACGGCGCGTGCAGACCCGTGTCCGACGGATAGTTCGGATGACCGGGCGTACCCGTGTAGGCGTAGGTGTCGTAGGCCTTGCTGCCCCCGCCGGCGCGGTGGTCCCCGTGGCGCCGCCCCTCGATGTAGACCGTGAAACTGGGCGAGTTGGTCGTGAAGCTGAGGTACTTGCCCTTTGCGTCGACCGTGGCCTTGAAGGAGGTGGAGCCCTTCGAGTAACTCTCGCTCCGGTCGCCCCACTTCAGGTGCGACGTATTGATGAACGTCGTCGTTCCCGACGGACATCTCTTGATGTCCCCTGGTCTGTACGACGGCTTGACGTGGTGCGTGGTCGTCGGCGGGCCGGCATGATCGCCCCCCGCCGTCGCTCCGGCCGGGATGGCGACGGAGCACAGCGCCGTCGCGGCGCCCAGAGCGCAGAATGCCTTGAATGGCCGCGCTCGGCCAGTTCTGCTCTTCAACTCAGCCCCTCTTGTGCTGGGGGGTCCCCGCATCGCCGGGAACCTCTGACCCCCGGCCTGCGCAGACGCCGAGCCTGCAGCTGAGTGCGTGCGGACCTGCGCCCGCCTCGATGGCCGAGGTGCACTGATTTTTGAAGAACTCTGACGCCTTGTCATCGACCGAATGCATGGAAATGACGCATTCCGACCATTTGGCGGGGCCGAGTGTGCCGTGTGCTGCGTGCCGTATGCCCTGAGCCCTACGGGACGCGGGCTCCCACCATCCGCAGGACGAGGTCGGCGTACAGGGCGCCGACCTCGTCGGGCGTCCGGCGGCCCTCCGTGTTGAACCAGCGCGCCACGTCGATGCACAGGGACAGCACGGCCAGGGCTGTGCCGGGAACGTCGGGGACGTCGAACTCCCCCGCCTTCACACCGTCGTTGATCATCTCGCGCACGGTGGCGTCGCTCCGGCGGCGCAGCGCGATGATCTCGGGCCGGTGCTCCTCGCCCAGCGAGTCCAGCTCGTACTGCACGACGCGCGCCGTCAGATGACGGGAGGCGTGCCAGCGGACGAAGGACCGTACGGCGTCGGCGAGCCGTTCGGTGGCGGTGCCCTCGCGGGCCGCCGCCTCCACGAGGATCTCCAGCGCCTTCTCATGGCCGATGCGGCTGATGCGGAGGAGCAGGTCCTCCTTGGTCCGGTAGTGGATGTAGAGCGCCGCCGGGCTCATGCCCGCGCGGCTCGCGATGTCCCGGGTGGTGGTGGCGTGGTAGCCGCGCTCGGCGAAGGCCTCGACGGCCGCGATCAGCAGCCGCCTGGCCGCGTCCGGGGTGACCTCGGCCCAGGACATGTCGTCGGTGACACGCTCGACACCCTCGTTGTCGGCTTGCCGCTCCGCGCTCATCGCTCGCTCACATCCTCCCGTGGACAGGACGCACACCATACCCCTAGAGGTGAGCGGGCGCTTAGTTCCGTGCGTCAGGCAGCCGGTTTGAAGGGGTCGTGCTCGGCGAGGATCTTGTCGATGCGGGCCTGGTCGATCCGGCTGACGACCTGATCGACCTCCTGGCGGTCCCGGATGACCTTGGCGAGCGTGAACGCGGAGGTCGTCAGATAGAGGACGGCGATGGCGAGGAAGCCGCGGACCCAGCCGCTGGCGTCGAGCCGGTAGACCCCGACGGCGGTCGCCGCGAGCGCGAGCGCGAAGGAGGCGACGGCCTGTCCGTAGAAGGCGTTGGTGGTCTGGCGCTTGACCGGTGTGTCACTCATGACCGACAGCATGGAGCGGATGGGGGCGCACCCCCATCCGCTCCGGTACTCATCGACGTACTCACCCGCAAGGCGGCGGTGCTCAGAAGGCCGAGACGCCCGTGAGCGCGCGGCCGATGATGAGCTTCTGGATCTGGCTGGTGCCCTCATAGAGGGTCATGACGCGGGCGTCGCGCAGGAGCTTGCCGACCGGGTACTCGTCGATGTAGCCGTAACCGCCGAAGACCTGGAGGGCGTTGTTCGCGCAGCGCACCGCGGACTCGGAGGCGAAGAGCTTGGCCTTCGAGGCGGCGGTCGCGAAGTCCTCGCCCCGGTCGATGAGATCGGCGACGCGCCAGGTCAGCAGGCGCGCGGCGTCCACGTCGACGGCGATGTCACTGATCAGCTCCTGCACCAGCTGGTACGAGGCGATGGACTTGCCGAACTGCTCGCGCTCGGCCGCGTATCCGACCGCCGCGTCGAGCGCCGCCTGGGCGATGCCGACGCAGCCGGCGGCGACCGACATGCGCCCCTTCGCCAGGGCCGCCATCGCGACGGAGAAGCCCTTGCCCTCACTGCCGAGCATCGCGGAGGCGGGGACGCGGACGTCCTCGAGGACCAGTTCGGCGGTGGCCTGGCCGCGCAGGCCGAGCTTGCCGTGGATGGTGCGACGGGTGAGGCCTGCGGTGTCCGTGGGGACCAGGAAGGCGGTGACGCCCTTGTGGCCGGGGGCGTCGGTGGAGCGGGCGAAGAGGAGGACGACGTCGGCCCAGGTGCCGTTCGTGATGAACATCTTGGAGCCGTTGATCACGTAGTCGTCGCCGTCGCGGACGGCCTTCGTCGTCAGGTTGCCGGCGTCGGAGCCGGTGCCGGGCTCGGTGAGGCCGAAGCAGCCGAGCGCCTCGCCGGAGGTGAGCCTCGGGAGCCAGTGCCGCTTCTGCTCCTCGGTCCCGTAGGACTGGATCGTCTTGGTGACCAGGCCGAGCGAGACGGAGACGATGCCGCGCACGGACGAGTCGCCGCGCCCCAGCTCCTCGGTGACCAGGCAGTACGCGAGGTGGTCGCCGCCCGAGCCGCCGTACTCCTCGTCGATGGTCAGGCCCAGGAAGCCGACGTCGCCGAGCTTCTTCACGATGCCGCGGTCGACCTCCTCGGCGCGGTCCCAGCCGACGACGTTCGGGGTGATCTCGCGCGCGACGAAGTCCTTGGCGAGCTGACGTGCGGCTGTCTGCTCCTCGCTGAGCTCCAGATTCATGGACCACACCCCAGGCGTGAGTGAGCGAGCACTAAATTAGCACTGCTAGTTTTCGTGGACAGCCCTACTATGTGCCGCATGGCCCGACCGCGCAAGCCCCTCCTGAGCAGAGACCGCATCGTCACGGCGGCGCGCACGCTCGTCGACAGCGAGGGCCTCGCGGCCGTATCGACGCGGCGGCTCGCCGCCGAGCTGGGCGTGAGCGGCCCCTCGCTCTACAACCACTTCCGCACCAAGGACCAGATCCTGGAGGCGGTCGCCGACTCGGTCAGCGCCCAGGTCGACCTGTCGATGTTCGACCCGCAGGACGCCCGCGACTGGCGTACCGCCCTGCACGACTGGGCCGTGTCCTACCGGGCCGCGCTGCGCGAGCACCCGAACGTCGTGCCGGTGCTCGCCCAGGGACCGGGCCGCAGGCCCGCCGGGCTCCGCCTCGCCGACGCCGTCTTCGGCTCGATGGTGGACGCCGGCTGGCCCCCGGCCCAGGCCACGTCGATCGGCGCGCTCATGCGGTACTTCGTGACGGGCTCCGCGCTCGGCTCCTTCGCCGGGGGCTTCGTCGGCGACGAGACGGCGTACGACCCCGCGGACTATCCGCACCTCGGCCAGGCCCATCTGCTCGCCGGGCGCCAGGAGGAGATCGACGAGCGGGCCTTCGAGACGGGCCTCACGGCGCTGCTCGACGGGCTCACGCAGCAGTACGAGCAGGTCGCGGCCCCGCACTGACACTTCGGCCGCGGCCGAACGGTGCCGGGCGCATCCTTGACCCATGAAGTCCCAGGAACCGGGCGCGCCGCGCCTCGCCGCGCTCGCCGCACTGATGGCCGACGAGACCCGAGCGGCCTGTCTGCTCGCCCTGCTCGACGGACGGGCGTGGACCGCCGGCGAGCTGGCGCGGCACGCGGGGGTGGCCGCGTCGACGGCGAGCGAGCACCTGGGCAAGCTCGTGGCGGGCGGCCTCCTCGCCGAGGAACGGCAGGGACGCCACCGTTACGTGCGCCTCGCCGACGCGCGCGTGGCCCAGCTCGTGGAGGAACTCGCGGTGTTCGCGGCGCCGGGCGGCGGGGAACGGCCGCGGACGCTTCGGGCGGTGAGCGCGCGGGACGCGATGGCGCGCGGGCGCACCTGTTACGACCATCTCGCGGGGCGCCTCGGGATCGCCCTCACGGACGCGCTGGTCCGGGGCGGGCAGCTGGGGACGGAGACGGGGTTCGCGCTGACCCGGCAAGGGGTGGACCTGTTCGGCGCGTTGGGGATCGACCTGGCGCGGGGCGGGCGCCGGCCGGCGGCGCGGGCGTGCCTGGACTGGACGGAGCGCCGGCCCCATCTCGCGGGCGCGGCGGGCGCGGCGCTGTGCAGCCGCGCGTTCGACGCGGGCTGGGTCGTACGGATCGGGTCCGAGCGGGCCGTGAAGGTGACGCCGGACGGGGAGCGGGCGTTCGGCGACGCGTTGGGAATCGAGGCGGAGGCGCTGCGCTGAGCGGAGGCGCTGCGCTCAGGGGAGGCGCTGCGCTCAGGGGAGGCGCTGCGCTCAGCGGAGGCGCTGCGCTCAGCGGAGGCGCTGCGCTAAGGGGTGTCCCGAAAGGAGCGTCGTCCACCCGGGTGCCCCCCTGCTTCCCGCCCCCCGCTTCCCCCTGCTTCCTGACCCCTTCTTCCTGACTTCCCGAGATAGCTGTAAAGTGCATCCGTTCTGGTCGGCGAAACATGCACGTAACACGGGAGCCCGGTATGCGGCAGGCTGAAAACAGCCCAACTCCTGGCGGAACACTCCATACTTGGCGCTCGGGTTGCAGACAGTTCGCCGTCCAGGTCCTGCGCGGGCAGGCCCAGGTCGTCTTCCTGCCCAGCGTGTGGGCCGGCCTGGTCCTCGCCGTCGCGATGTTCGCCGCCGGGTGGCGGTACGGGCTCTACGCGCTCGCCGGCACGGCGGTCGGCACGGCCACCTCGCGGCTGCTCGGCGCGGACCGCGAGCGCGTCACCGTCGGGCTCGAAGGGTTCAACGCCTGCCTGACAGCACTGTGTTTCGCGGTCTTCCTGGGCGCCGGCCATCTGTCGACGGCGCTGCTCGCGGCGGTCGGCTGCGTGGTCGTCACCGTGGTCACCGCGGCCGTCGTCAACCTGCTCGGCACGTGGAACCTGCCCTCGCTGACGCTCCCCTACTGCCTCCTCGCCAGCGCGATGACCACGGCCGCCCCGGGGTTCCAGCGGATCTGGCACCACGGCGAAGGGCTCGCCGCACTCACCCACCCGGCGACCGGGTCGACCTCGCTCGGCTTCACCGACCTGTGGCACGGGTTCTTCACCGGCTTCGCCGAGGTCTTCTTCATGCCGCAGTGGTACGTCGGTGCCCTGGTGCTCGCCGCGCTCCTCGTGGCGAGCCGCACGGCCGCCGCCGTGGCCTGCGTGGGAAGCGTCGTCGGCATCCTCTCGGGGTGGGCGCTCGGCGCGCCCGCCGCACAGGTCGCCGACGGGACGATGGGCTACAACGCGATCCTCGTGGCGCTCGCCCTGTGCGGGGTGTTCCTGGAGGCGGGAACGCGCACGCTCGCGTACGCCGTGGCGGGCGCCTTCACCGCGACCGTGGCGACCTCGGCCATGGCCGCGGTGTTCGCGCCGTCCGGAGGGCACACGTTCACCTGGCCCTTCGTGCTGACCACGTTCGCCTTCCTGGCGGCGGCCCGGTCCTTCCCCGGGCTGCGCACACCGGCCCCGGAGCCCTCGGCCCCGGAGCCGGTGCGGGAGGGTGCGCTCAGCGCGCGGCCGCCCGCCGCGCAAGCACCTTGATGGAGACGAGGGCGATCACGCCGAGGCCGATGATGTAGCCGGAGACGGACATCGACGTGCCGGTCGCCTCCAGGAGCAGCACCATCACGAACGGCGCGAGCCCGCCGCCGAACACCGCCGCGATCTGGTAGCCGAGCGAGGCCCCGGTGTAGCGCATCTCGGCGGTGAACAGCTCGGCGAAGAGCGCGGCCTGCGGCCCGTACATGATGCTCAGGAAGCAGCTGGTGACGAAGGTGCCGACGGCCAGCCAGAGCAGCGAGCCCGTGTCGATGAGCAGGAACATCGGCACGGCCCACACGACGAGTCCGACCGCCCCCAGCGCGTAGATCCGCAGTCGTCCGATGCGGTCGGACAGGGCCGCGGACGCGGGGATCAGGGCGAGTTGGGTGAGGCTGATGCAGAGCGAGACCATCAGGACGGCCTCGCGCTTCATGCCGAGTTCGCGGGTCGTGTAGTCGAGGACGCCCGTGATGATGATGTAGAACGTCGCGGTGTTCACGGCGAAGGAGCCGCCCGCGAGGAAGACCGTGCCGAGGTGGTCCCGCAGGATCGTGCGCAGCGGGGAGCGGGAGCGGTCCGCCTCCGCCTTGGCCAGTTCCTGCTCGGCGGCCTTGAACTCGGGGGTCTCCTCGACCTTCGCGTGGATGTACCAGGCGAGGGCGAGGACGAGCAGACCGACCAGGAAGGGCAGTCGCCAGCCCCACGCGGCGAAGGCGCTGTCGCTGGTGAAGGCGCCGGCGAGCAGGAAGACGGTGTTGGCCGTCACCACGCCGATGGGGACGCCGAGTTGGACGAGGCTGCCGTAGAGACCGCGCTTGCCCTCGGGGGCGTACTCGGTGGCCATGAGCATCGCGCCGCCCCACTGGGCGCCGACGGCGAGCCCCTGCACGACGCGCAGGGCGACCAGCAGGATCGGCGCGGCCACGCCGATCGTGTCGTACGTGGGGAGCAGGCCGATGCCCGTGGTGGCGAGGCCCATCAGGGTCAGGGCGAGGACCAGCATGGGCTTGCGGCCGCGCTTGTCGCCGAGGTGTCCGGCGATGATGCCGCCGAGCGGACGGGCGAGGAAGCCGACGGCGAAGGTCGCGAAGGCGGCGAGCACGCCCGCCGACGAGCTGCCCGAGGGGAAGTAGAGGTGGCCGAGGACCAGGGCGGCCGCGATGCCGAAGACGAAGTAGTCGTACCACTCGACGGCCGAGGCGAGCGCGGCTGCGGTGGCGACCTTTCTCCTCGCGCGGGTCTCCGCTTCGGAGGAGGGGGTTGTCGCGGGGCGAGCGGATGGGGCCGTGTCCATGCGTTGCACACTCCGGTGGGTGCGGGATGGGGACGGGGACGAGGGGGGCGGCGCCGTGTCCCGGGAACGTACTGACCGGACGGTATGCAGGTCAACAGGTGGTGCACGTGCGGTTTTTTCTTCCCCCCGGGCCCCGATCCTCAAGGGTCCCCAAACGCCGGGCGGGCTGAATTTCAGCCCGTCCGGCGTTTGAGGACGTCTTGGACGGCGGTTAGAACACCACCAGCGCCCGGCCGCCCTTCCCGGCGACCATGTTGTCGAAGGCAGCGGGGATGCCGTCGAGCCCGATGTGCTCCGTCACCAGGGCGCTCAGGTCCAGGCGGCCCGCACGGACGTGCCCCGCCAGGACCGGCAGGTCCTTCGCCGGGTCGGAGTTGCCGTAGACGCAGCCGGAGAGCGTGCGGCCGAAGTGGAAGAGCTCCAGGGCGTTGAAGGTGACCTGCTGGTCCTTGCCGCCGATGCCGACGACCGTCGTGCGGCCGCCGCGCCGCGTGGACTCCCACGCGCTGCGGATGGTCACGGCGCGGCCCACGCACTCGACCGCGACGTCCACGCCCTGCTTGCCGGTGAGGGCGCGGATCTCACGTGCGGTGGTCTCGGAGGCGACGACGTAGTCCGTGGCCCCGGCCGTGCGGGCCAGTTCCTCCTTCGCCGGGGAGACATCCACGGCGATGATCTTCGAGGCGCCGGCGATGCGGGCCGCCTGGATCGTGGCGAGGCCGACCCCGCCGACGCCGTACACGGCGACCGTCTCGCCCTCGCGGACCCGCGCGGAGTGGTGCACGGCGCCGTACCCGGTGAGGACGGCGCAACCGAGGAGGGCCGCGTCGGTGAGGGGGACGCCGTCGGGGACGGGCAGGACGCAGTTCTCGGCGACGACCGTCTCCTCGGCGAACGCGGCGACGTTCAGACCGGGGTGGAGGTCGCTGCCGTCGTCGGCGCGGCGGGCGTACACCGCGCCGGCGCCGGTGAGCGCGTCGGCGCACAGCCAGACCTCGCCGAGCGTGCAGGCGTGGCACTTCCCGCACGCGGGCGCCCAGTTGAGAACGACGCCGTCGCCGGGCGCGACATGGGTGACGCCCTCGCCGACGGAGACGACCGTCCCGGCGCCCTCGTGGCCGAGCACGGCGGGCACCGGTACCCGCATCGTGCCGTTGGTCAGGGACAGGTCGGAGTGGCAGACCCCGGCGGCGGCGAGCCTGACACGGACCTGGCCGGGTCCTGGTTCGGGCAGGTCGATCTCGGTGATCTCCAGGGGAGAGCCGACGGCGGGCAGTACAGCGGCACGGACCATGATGCGCGGAACTCCTAGCACAGGGGGCTGGTCAGAACTGGAGGGCTGGCTAGAACTGGAGAGACTTGGTCTGGAGGTACTCGGACAGGCCGTGCGCGCCCAGTTCGCGGCCGACGCCCGACTGCTTGTAGCCGCCGAACGGGGCGAGCGGGTTGAAGCGGCCGCCGTTGATGTCGACCTGGCCGGTGTCCATGCGGCGCGCGAACGCCACCGCCTCGGCCTCGTCGCCCGCCCAGACCGCGCCCGCGAGGCCGTACACGGTGCCGTTGGCGATGCGCAGGGCGTCCGCCTCGTCCTCGTAGCGGATGATCGACACGACCGGCCCGAAGATCTCCTCCTGGGCGATGGTCATCTCGGGGGTGACGTCGGCGAAGACGGTCGGGCTGACGAAGTAGCCCTTGTCGCGCGGGGCTTCGGGGCCGCCGGCGACGATCCTGGCGCCCTCGGCGACGCCCTTCTCGATGTAGCCGCGCACGCGTGCGTGCTGCTTGGCGTTGACGAGCGGGCCGATCCGGTCGCCGTACTTGGCGGCGGCCTCGGCGGCGAGCGCGACGGCCTCGTCGTACTGGGAGGTGTGGACGAGCATGCGGGTCCAGGCGCTGCACGTCTGGCCGGAGTTGCCCATGACGTTGGCGATGCCCACGGCGACGGCCTTGGCGAGGTCGGCGCTCGGCAGGATGACGTTGGCGGACTTGCCGCCGAGTTCGAGGGCGACGCGCTTGACGGCGGCGCCCGCCGTGGCACCGATCTGCTTGCCGACGGCGGTGGATCCGGTGAAGGAGACCAGGTCGACGCCCGGGTGCTCGGCGAGCGCCTGGCCCGCGACCGTGCCGAGCCCGGTGACGAGGTTGAACACGCCTGCGGGGATGCCGGCTTCGTGGACGGCCTCGGCGAAGAGCTGGGCGGTGAGCGGGGTGTCCTCGGCGGGCTTGAGGACCACGGTGCAGCCCGCCGCGAGCGCGGGGGCGACCTTGGCGACGATCTGGTGGAGCGGGTAGTTCCAGGGCGTGATCGCGCCGACGACGCCGACCGGCTCCGCGTAGACGGTGGAGTTACCGACCTTCTCCTCGAAGGCGTACGAGGCGGCGAGTTCGGCGTAGGAGCCGGCCACCAGGACGGGTACGCCCGCGTGCACCGTCTGCGAGAACTGCAGGGGCGCGCCGAGTTCGGCGGTGACGGTCTCGGCGATCTCGTCCTTGCGGGCGACGAGGACGTCCCGCAGGGCGGCGATCCTCGCGGCGCGCTCGGCGGGCGGGGTCGCGGCCCAGGCGGGGAACGCCTCGTGTGCGGCGAACACGGCCGCGTCCACGTCCTCGGCGACGCCCGCCGGGACATGGGCGATGACCTGCTCGTCGGCCGGGTCGACCACCGCGATCGTGTCCGTGCCCGCGGCGGCCCGCCACGCGCCGCCGATGTACATCCCGTCGTGGGCCTTCATCGCTTTTCCTCCCGGGGTGCCGCTTCCGCGGCACGGTCGTCCGCTACGGCGTAGTCGTCCGCGGCCCAAACTAGCGCTGTTAGTTTTGGGGCGCCAGAGGCCGGTTTCATGGCTCCGGTCACGGTGTCATGCCGGGCGCGCGATGTCGCCGGGGGCCAGGCCGGTAATGCGCCAGTAACGGCTCCCTCCTAGCGTCCGGGGCCGGCCCGCCCCGCTCCCGCGCCTTCCCCCGTAGGTACGGCGGCGGACGGGCTCCCCCGTACCAGTCCTGGAGGAGCGCTCGTATGCACCTGCCCCGATCCCCCCGGCGCAGATCCGCCGCGTGGGCCGCGGCCGCGATCACGGCGGCGGCCGTGCTGACCGGCCCGGCCCCCGCCTTCGCACAGTCCGGCGCCACCACGCAAGGCGCCACCGCGAAGAGCACCACCGCGCAAGGCAGCACCGCGCAACGCACCACCGCGAAGAGCCCCGCCGAGGTCGACCCGTCCGTGCTCGACGCTGTCGCGAAGGGCAAGGAGTCGACCTTCTTCGTCGTCCTCAAGAAGCAGGCGGACCTGACGGCCGCCAGGAGCGAGAAGTCCCACGCGGCCAAGGCGAGGTCGGCGTTCGCCGCGCTGCGCGCCGAGGCGGCGGACAGCCAGCGGCCCCTGCGGTCCTTCCTCGACCGGGCGAAGGTCGGCTACCGGTCCTTCTGGATCGCCGACGCAGTCCAGGTGACCGGCGGCGAGCGGCTCGTCGAGGACCTGGCGAAGCGCCCCGACGTGGCGAGCATCGTCGAGGAACACCACTACGCGCTGGACGCCACCGAGAGCCGGGTGTCCGGCGCCGCCGCCACGTCCGACACCGCCGAGTGGGGGGTCAAGGACATCAAGGCCGACCAGGTCTGGGACCAGTACGACGACCGCGGCGAGGGCGTCGTCATCGCCAACGTCGACTCGGGCGTCCAGTACGACCACCCGGCCCTCAAGGCCAACTACCGCGGCAACAACGGCGACGGGTCCTTCACCCACGACTACAACTGGTACGACCCGACCGGCCAGTGCCCCACCTCTGCGCCCTGCGACAACAACGGTCACGGCACCCACACCATGGGCACCATGGTCGGCGCGGGCGGCGTGGGCGTCGCGCCCGGCGCGAAGTGGATCGCCGCGAAGGGCTGTGAGTCCAGCTCCTGCTCGGACTCCTCGCTGCTCGCCGCCGGCCAGTGGATCCTCGCGCCGACCGACCACAACGGGCAGAACCCGCGCCCCGACCTCGCCCCCGACATCGTGAACAACTCCTGGGGCGGCGGCGACACGACGTTCTACCAGGACATCGTCGAGGCCTGGAACGCGGCAGGGATCTTCGAGGCGTTCGCGTCCGGCAACGACGGTGACGGCGTGACCTGTTCGACCGGCCACGCGCCGGGCTCGCAGGCTCCCGCGTACGGCGTCGGCGCGTACGACGTGGACGGGAAGATCGCGGACTTCTCCGGCTTCGGGCCCTCCCGGCTCGACGGCTCCATGAAGCCGAACATCTCGGCCCCGGGCGTCAACGTCCGCTCCACCTGGCCGGGCAACACGTACAGGTCGATCTCCGGTACGTCGATGGCGACCCCGCACGTCGCGGGCTCCGTGGCCCTGCTCTGGTCGTCGGCTCCCTCGCTGATCGGCAACATCGACGCGACCCGCAAGCTCCTGAACGAGGGCGCGACCGACGTCGACGACACGCACTGCGGCGGCACCGCCGGCGCCAACAACGTGTGGGGCGAGGGCAAGCTCGACATCCTCGCCTCCGTCGACAAGGCGCCGCACACCGCCGCGACCGTCACCGGAAAGGTCACCGACAAGGCGACCGGTGCCGCCCTCGCCGGGATCGCGGTGAAGGCCTCCGGCGCCACGTCCACCCGTACGGTGACGACCGCCGCCGACGGCTCCTACCGGCTCACCCTCCCCGCGGGCACCTACGACTTCACCCTCGGCGGATACGGCTACGCGGACGGGGCCAGGTCCGCCGTCACCGTCACCACCGGCGAGCAGGCCACCGAGGACTTCGCCCTGAACCCGGTCGCCTCGCACGCCGTGTCCGGCACCGTCCTCGACGTCACCGGCGCGCCTCTGCCCAAGGCCACCGTCCGGGTCGCGGGCACTCCCGTCGCCCCCGTCACCACCGACGCGGCCGGACACTTCACCCTGCCGAAGGTCGCCGAGGGCGCCTACACACTGACCGCGACACCCGCCGCGCCCGTCCTGTGCAACGGCACGTACAGCGGTGAACTGGCCGTGAACGGCGACGAGACGGTCACCGCCCGGGTGCCCGCCCGCTCCGACAGCGCCGGCAACAGCTGCACCCCCGCCGCCTACTCCTGGATCCCGGGCAGCACCAAGGTCGCACTCAGCGGCGAGGAGGACGCGAAGACGCTCGCGCTGCCCTTCCCCGTGAAGCTGTACGGCGTCCCGTACACCAGCGCCTCCGTCACCACCAACGGCCTGATCAACTTCCTTGAGCCGCGCGTCGGCGACTACGCCAACGAAGCGCTGCCGTCCGCCCTCAAGCCCAACGGAATCGTCGCGGCCTTCTGGGACGACCTCGTCCTGGACAGGAAGTCGAGCGTGCAGACGGCGACCACGGGCAGTGCGGGCAGCCGCAAGTTCGCCGTCGTCTGGAACAACGCCGCCTTCGCGGACGGGAGTGCGGCCCGCGCCACCTTCGAGGCCGTCTTCGACGAGGCCACCGGCGGCATCACGCTGCAGTACCTGTCCGTGCCGGGCAAGGGTGCGAGCGCGACCGTCGGCATCGAGAACCAGGCCGGCACGGACGCCCTCCAGTACTCCTTCGACGAGCCGGTCCTGACCGCCGGTTCGGCCATCCGTATCGCCCAGGGAGCCAAGTGATGAGACCCACCACCTCACGGCGGGCGCTACGGCTCGCCTCCGCGCTGGTCGCGGCCGGCCTGGCGCTGAGCGCCGCGCCGCCCGCCCTCGCCGCCGACGACGGCTCCCTGCTGACGCTGACGGACAGCCAGGCGGAGAAGCTCGCGGAGCACGCCCTGCTGAACCCGTACGCGGACGCCGACCGCGAGACCGTCGACCCGCAGGGGGCGAACGACCGCGAGGCCTCCGCACCGCAGGCGACGGAAGGCAATGCGGACGCCACCGGCAGCGTCACCATCGGCCCGAAGTCGACGCTGGAAGGCGTGCGCGGCCTCGGCGCCACCCTGCCCGCCGGGGGCAGGGACGGCGACTACTTCACCCTGCACAGCCTCGGCAGTGTGCAGCGCAGCAAGGCCGACGGGACCGCGCTGTGGCGCCGCGACAGCGCGTCGCTGCACGCCGACTGGCAGGACAAGCCGACCAAGCCCTGGCAGAAGGAGCCGGGCCCGGCCCGCATCATGATGGGCTACAACGCGGTGAGCCCCTTCACTCCCGCCTCCGGCCAGGGGTACGACACCGGCGACCTCACCGGTGACGGCGTGCCCGACGTCGTCTTCTCGGCGAGCGTCGGCATCAGTCCGTACCGCCCGTTCACCTCGCCCGGATCGGCCCTGCCCAACGGCACGTTCGTGACCGTCCTCGACGGCCGGACCGGCGACACCCTGTGGACGAAGCTGTACGCGTACGTCAGGCACGTGAAGATCGTGGGCGGCACCCTGCTCGTCGCCGACTCGCCGTACTACAACCTCAACCGGCCGGCCGGCGCCACGGCCACGCTCACCGGTATCCGCTTCTCGTACGCCGACGGGGCGCTGACTCCGGCGCACACCTGGACGTACGACACGAAGGAGACCGGCAACACCGGCTGGGGCGCCGTGGAGGACCTCGGGGGCGGGCGGGCCGCCGTCTCCTGGGACACCCGTAAGACCGCCACCACGGCGGGCCAGGGGCACACGCTCGTACTCGACACCGCCGACGGCGACGTCAAGTGGCGTACGGAGAGCCCCCTGTTCAGCCGTCAGCTGCACTGGGACGCCTCGCGCG
The DNA here is from genome assembly GCF_004005495.1 of Streptomyces antnestii. GTDB lineage: Bacteria > Actinomycetota > Actinomycetes > Streptomycetales > Streptomycetaceae > Streptomyces > Streptomyces antnestii. The sequence goes on along the minus strand of NZ_RZYA01000005.1, from coordinate 112,213 downwards.
GGCGGCTCGTCGCGCTCGAGCAGTCCGACCCCACGGCCGGGGTGAAGTACGAGATCGACGCGTACGACCCGGCCGACGGCAAGCGCACGACGCTCGACACCCGCATCAACGCGCTGCCCGTCACCATGACCGTCGGCGACTTCTCGGGCGACAAGAAGAACGAGTACGCGGTCAGCGAGTCGACGCTCGACCCGTATCTGTGGATCAACGCCAACACCGTGCGGGTGATGGACGGCGACGACGCCGGCACCGCCCTGTGGTCACACACCGTGAAGCGGGACGCGGACAACTCCCATGACGGGCCCAGCGTCTGGGGCCTCGACGTGGTGGACCGCAGGCTGGTCGCGTCCGCACAGGACGACACCGCCATCAACGACGCCGACAACCCGGGCGGCGGGCGCTTCGCCTCGCTCACCGTCTTCGGCGCGGACGGCGCCGTGCGCTGGCAGGAGAAGGGGCTCGGCGCCTCGCCCATGTTCCAGCAGCCGTTCCGGGACGGCGACGGCTGGCACGTGCGCGCCGTCGACCAGGAGCAGAACGTCCGGACGTACGGCCTCGGCAGTGGCCGGCAGGAGGAACTGGTGCCGCTCCAGGGCGACCTGTCCTCGGCGCAGGCCACCGATCTCGACGGCGACAAGAAGCCGGACGTGGTGGCGGGCGGTACCTCGCACGGCGTGTGGGCCTGGTCCGGTCCCTCGCTGACCGGCGGCAGGCCGAAGCTGCTGTGGAAGGCGACCGTGCCCGGGCAGGTGCACGGCATCGAGAAGGGCGATGTCGACGGTGACGGAGTCGACGAGATCGTGGTGGCCGCCGACACGGCCGTCGTGGTCCTCGACGGAAGGACGGGCAGGACGCGTGCCCGCATCGACGGCGACGGGCAGTTCGTGCGCTCCGTCACCGTCGCCGACCTGAACGGCGACCGGCGCGCCGACATCCTCGTGCCGACCGACAAGCTGCGCGCCTACCGGGGCGACGGCTCCAGGCTGTGGACGTACGCGGCGCCCGCGAGCGCGGGCAGCGTGCTGTTCGCCGATCCGGCCGTGGCCGAGGGGCGGGTGTACGCGCAGTACACGAGCGTCGACGCGCTCGACCTCGAATCTCCCGCCGTCGACGGGGTGGCGCTGGAGGCCCGCAGCGGTACGCCGAAGTGGACGGCCGGCCCGAAGGCACCCGAGCAGTCGGACGGCAAGCTGCACGGGGCCGTGCTGAGTCACGCGGTGTACGCGTCGCCGAAGATCCCCTACGCGGACGGGCACGCGGTCGTCTACACCTGGGTCACCATGGCGTCCAGCGACGTGAACGCCACCCCGGACGTGACGACCCTGCGTAACGTCGTCGAGATCCGCGACGGCCGCACCGGGGAGGTGCTGCACCAGGACATCGCCGGCGGCGCCTGGACCCTCGGGAACTACTTCACCGGTGACGAGGGCCTCGTCCTCGCGGGGACGGCGAGCTTCCGCACCTACACGCCCGGCGGCCAGGACTACTCGATCTACACAATGGCCACTGCGGAGACCGGCGGCTTCATCACCGGGCCCGGCGGGCGGCGGCTGCTCATCGCGGGTACAGATGCGGGCGCCGAACTCTACGATCCGGCCGTGCTCACCGCGGGGCGCAACTACCCCGCCGCCGTCGGCAGGATCACGTTCTCGGGTGCCCGGAACTATCTCGCCGCCGACCTCGACGGCGACGGGGTGGACGACGTCGTCAACCTCAACTTCGACGCCACGGGCTACGACCGCATGACCCAGACACAGGGCGGCCGCTATCTGATGCAGGACGACGCCATCCACCAGATGACGGTGTCCACGCTCTCCTGACGCCGGTCCTCGCACCGCAGGCCCCGGTCCTCGGCCGGGGCCTGTGGTCTGCCCGGAGAAGGCGGTTAAAGTGCGCCCTTATGGGCGCGGACGACACGGACCACGGCACAGAATCCGCTCCTCCACTGCTGCGCCTGCACCTTTTCGGCGGGTTCCGGGCGACTCGCGACAGCGGGCCCGAACTCGCCGAGCGGTGGCCGCGCCCCAGCGCCCGCGCCCTCGTCAAACTCCTCGCCGTCTCCCCCGGCCACAGCCTGCACCGCGAACAGGCCATGGACATCTGCTGGCCGGACGCCGACGCGTCCGCCGCGCTCGGCAGTCTGCGCGTCGCCCTGCACGCCGCGCGCCGTGCCCTCGAACCGGAACTCGCGCCGCGCGCCACATCCTCGTATCTCACCGCCGACGGGGCGCTGTTGCGACTCGATCCGCGCACGGTGTGGATCGACGCGGACCACGCGGAACGCCTGGCGCACCAGGCACTCGACTCGGGTTCGTCGCACCGGCTGGCCGCCGCGCTCGACGCCTTCACCGGCGAACTGCTCCCCGAGGACCGGTACGCGCCCTGGGCCGAGGCACGGCGCGAGCAACTGGCCGTGGTGTCCGAGCGGCTGCGCATCGCGCTCGCGGAGGCGCTGCTCGACGAGGGGGCGCCCGAGGAGGCGGCGGCGGTCGCCCGGCGGGCCCTGGACGAGAACCCGGCCGACGAGCGCGCCCATCAGCTCCTGATCGGCGCGTATCTGCGGCAGGGGCTGCGGCGGCAGGCGGTGCGCCAGTTCCACGCCTGCCGGGAGTCCCTGGACGCCGAACTCGGGGTGCGTCCGGGCCCGGAGACCGAGCGTCTGCATCTGCTCGCCCTCGACGGCGGAGCCACCACCGCCCCGGTCGCACGGCCCGCCGGGGGCTTCGCTCCGCCCGCCGTGCTGCGCGGCCCGGCCCCCGCGCCTCTTCGCGGGCGCGAGGCGGCGCTCGCCCTGCTGCTCGCACCCGACGCGCCGCCCGTGCAACTCGTGGGCGGCGAGGCGGGACTCGGCAAGACACGGCTCGTGACGGAGGCGGCGCTGCGGGCGGCGGGCGAGGGGGCGGCCGTGCTGTGGGGAGCGGGGCACGACGCCGAGGGGCACACGCCGTTCGGGGCGTTCGTGGAGGCGCTGGACGGCTGGCTCGCGGACCGGCCGCCCGCCGAGCGCGCCGGGGCCGGCGCCGAATATCCCGAACTTGCCTCGCTCCTCCCCTCGTTGGGCCTGGCGGGCGGCGGTGCGCGGCGCAGCCCGGAGGAGGAGCGGGAACGGCTCTTCCGGGCGGCGGCGGGCCTGCTCGGCGACCTCGCCCGGACCGCGCCCGTCCTCGTCGTCCTCGACGATCTGCACGCGGCCGACGCGGGCTCGTTCCAGCTGCTCGGGCATCTGGCGCGGCGGGCCAGGACGGCCCGCGGCCCCCTGCGCTTCGTGGTGACGTACCGGGCGGAGGAACTCACCGAGACGGATCCCCGCCGCCCGGGCCTCGACTCGCTCGTGCGGCAGGGGCTCGCCCGCCCGGTGGACCTGGAACGGCTCGGGCGCGCCGACTGCCTGACCCTCGCCGCCGACGCGCTCGGCCTGCCGGCCGGGGCGAGCGTCCCGGAACGGGTGTGGGACCTGTCCCTCGGCAACCCGCTGTTCGCGCTCGAACTGGCCCGCGCGTACGGAGACGGCCGCGACGGTCCCGGCGCGGACGGCGGCGACCCGGAGCGGCGGACGCCGTCCGGCGTACGGCAGTTGGTGGCCGCGCGGCTCGCGGGGCTCGGGCCCGCCGCGCGCCGGGTCGTGGAGGCCGTGGCCGTGGCCGGCGGGGACGCGGCGCTCGCCGAGGTCCTCGACGTGGCGAGCGCCGGCCTCCACCCGTCCCTCTCCGTCGCCGAGGCGACGGCCGGCGCCGACGCGGCCGTCGCGGCGTCGGTCCTCGCCGAACGGGACGTCGTCGCCGACGGACGCGGCGTCCCCGGCCTCACCTTCCGCCACCCGCTGGTCCGCCTGACCTGCTACGAACGCCTCTCGGCCGCCCGCCGCCGACTCCTGCACTCCGCCTACGCGGAAGCCGTGCTGCGACGCAGGCCCGACGCCGTGGACACCCTCGCCGCGCATCTGACACGCGCCGGCGACCCGCGCGCCACCGGCTATCTCCGGCAGGCAGCCGAGCGCGCCGCCGCCCTGTGCGCGAACGACACGGCCGACCACTACTACGCCCAGCTCACCGACCGGCTCGACGCGTTCGCCGCCGAGTCGGCGAAGGCAAGGATCGACCGGGCGGCCGTGCTGCGCCGCATGGCCCGCTACGACGACGCGGCACGCATACTGCGCGAGGCCCTCGACGACCTGGCGCGCCACGGTGACGAGGACGGCCGGGTCCTTGCCGCCGCCCGGCTCGCCGAGGTCCTCGCGAAGACCCGGTCCACGGAGGAGGGGTTCGCGCTCCTCGACGGGGCGCGGCCCTCCCCGGACACCTCCCCCGAGGCGGCCAACGCGCACCATCTCGCCCGCTCCGTCCTGTGCTTCGTCACCGGGCGCTACCCGGAGGCCGTCACGGCGGGAGAAGCCGCGCACGAGGCGGCGCTCCTGGTGACCGGGCCCGAACAGCGCGGGCTGCTCGCGCGCTCCCTCGCCACGCAGGCCACGTCGCTGGCCCTCGCCGGACGGTTCGCGCGGGCCAGGACCGTGGCCGACCGGGCGCTGCCGCACGCGGAGGCGTACGGGGATCCGCAGCTGCTCGGCTCGGTCCTCTCCGTCCTGCGCGAGCACGCGCGCAGGTCGGGCCGCCTGCGGGAGGCCGTCGCGACGGGCGAGCGCGCCCTCGCCCTCGCCGAGCGGTCCGGCGACCCGACGGCGGCGGCCTTCGAGCGGGCCAACCTCGCCGAGATCCATCTGCTCCTGGAGGAGTTCGACGCGGCGCACGACCTCGCGCGGGACGCCGTACGCGAGTCGGAGCCGCACACCGGGTGGTGCGCGCCGTACGCCCTCGCCGCGCTCGCGCGGGTACGGATGCGGTCGGGTGACGCCGGGTCCTGCGCGAACCTCCTTGACCACGCGGGGCGTACCGCCGACGCGCAGGGCGACCGGCAGGCACAGCAGGAAGTGCGGCTCGCGCGGGCCGAGTTGTGCGTGCGCCGGGGCGAGCCCGAAGCCGCGCTCACGCTGCTGGCCGGGGCGTCCGACGCGGGGCATCTCCCGGCCTGGGCCCATCTGGAGGCGGGCCGCCCCGCGGAGGCGGGTTCGCTGGCCCTCGCGGAGGCGACGCGGGCGCGGGAGGCGGGGGAACTGCTGGCGGAGGGGGAGGCGCTCGCCGTGTGGGAACGGGCTGCCCGGGGCTAGGGTTTGGTTCTTTCTCCCCCAGCCCGCCCCTTCCCGAAATACCTGGGGCTCCGCCCCAGACCCCGCTCCTCAAACGCCGGAGGGGCTGAATTCCTCCGTACCCCCACCCCCGCCGCCCCCACAAGCAACGCGCCCAGCATCAGGAACGGCGCCGCGACCCCCGCGACCCCCGCCACGAGCCCCGCCGCCGCCGGCGCGGCCACCTGCCCCAGGCGGTTGCCCGTGAGGCGCAGGGCGAGGGCCGTGGACCGCGCGTCGTCCGGCGCCGCCTGCACCACCGTCGTCATCGACAACGGCTGCCCCACCCCCAGACAGAACCCGAGCACGGCGAGCATCAGGCCGAGCCCCCACACCGGCACGGGCAGCGCGATCCCCGCACACACCACCCCCGCCACCAGACACGTGGTCGCAAGAAGTGCCGCCCGCCCGAGCCACCGCAGCATCGGCGTCATGACGAGCCGGCAGGCGATCGTGGCGGCCGCCCGCAGGCTCAGCAGCAGGCCGACGACGGACGGCGCGATCCCCCGGTGCTCGCCGACGACGGCCAGGTACGCCGTGAGGATGTCCGTCGCGGACAGCACGGCGAGGGAGATGAAGATGCCGCCGGGCACACCCCGCGTACGCAGAATGCGGCCGACGGGGACGCGCGGCCCGCCGGGTGCGGCAGCCCCCGTCCCCGTACGCGCGTGCTCGATGCGCCACAGCGACGTGAAGGAGACCGCGGCGACGACGGCCGCGACGACCAGCGCGAACGCGCTCGTGGATGCCAGCCGCGGCCCCCCGATGAGCGCGCCGGCCGCGATCGGCCCGATGAGCTGCCCCAGGGACGCGCCGATCGTGAAGTGCCCGAAGTTACGGTCCTGTTCGGCCGGGGCGGACTGCCGGGCGACGATCGACTGCGCGCCGATCACGAACGACAGATGGCCGAGCCCCATCACCCCGCTCCAGGCGGCGAGCGCGCCGAGGGAGTGCGCCGTGCCGCTGAGCGCGCAGCCACCGGCGATGAGGACGACACCGACGGGCAGCAGGGGCGCGCACCGGCCGTGGTCGGTGCGGCGGCCGAGCGGTACGGCCGCGAACAGCGGAAGGAGCGCGTACACGCCCGCGATCACACCGATCGCGCGCTCGTCCGCGCCCAGCGAGAGAGCCCGGTAGGAGACGGCGGGCCGCGCCATCGACACCGCCCCCTGCGCGAAGCTGAAGGCGATGACGAGGCGGAGCAGCCAGCTTCTCCTGCCGGGCTCTGTCGTGAGGCTCATCGGGGTCAGATGATCCCGAAGAGGAGTCCTGCGCCGAGGATCACCAGAGCGGTGAGAGCGGCCCATTTGACGGTGAACTTCGTGTGGTCGCCGAACTCGACCTTGGCCATGCCCACGAGGACGAAGACGGCGGGGACGAGCGGGCTCGACATGTGCAGCGGCTGGCCGATGAGGGAGGCGCGGGCGATCTCCAGGGTGGAGACACCGTGCGCCTGACCGGCCTCGGCGAGGACGGGCAGGATGCCGAAGTAGAAGCCGTCGTTCGACATGAAGTACGTGAACGGGATGGACAGGACGCCGGTGACCAGGGCCATGTGCGGGCCCATCCAGTCGGGGATGCCGCCGACGACCCACTTGGCCATGTGGTCGACCATGCCGGTGCCCTGGAGGACGCCGGTGAAGACGGCGGCGGCGAAGACCATGCCGGAGACGTTCAGGACGTTCTCGGCGTGGGCGGCGATGCGGGCCTTCTGGTCGGGCATGTGCGGGAAGTTCACCGTGAGGGCGAGCGCGGCGCCGAGGATGAACAGGACCGGGATCGGCAGCCACTCCATGATCATGGCGGTCAGCAGGGTGACCGTCATGAGCGCGTTGAACCAGTAGAGCTTGGGGCGCAGGGTGGCGCGCTTCGGGTCGAGCGCCGAGAAGGTCTCGCCCTCCTCGTTCTGGTACGAGGGCGCGTCCGCGCCGGAGCCGGAACCCGAGCCGCCGGAAGCCTTGTTACCGGCACCGGCACCAGAACCCGCACCCGCACCCGCACCGACGAGGACCTTCGCGTCGGACGACTCCGTGACCGTCTCCGTGACCGCGTCCAGCGAGAGGTAACCGAGGCGCTTGCGCTCACGGCGGCCCAGGACGTAGGCGAGGGCGAAGACGAAGACCAGACCGACGGCGAGCGCCGGGATCATCGGCACGAAGATGTCGCTGGCGTCGAGCTTCAGCGCGGTCGCGGCGCGGGCCGTGGGGCCGCCCCAGGGCAGCGTGTTCATGACGCCGTTGGCGGTCGCGGCGACACCGGTCATCACGATCAGGCTCATCTTGAGGCGCTTGTACAGCGGGTACATCGCCGAGACCGTGATCATGAAGGTGGTCGAGCCGTCGCCGTCGAGGGAGACGATCGCCGCGAGGACGGCCGTGCCGACGACGATGCGGACCGGGTCGGCCTTGGCGAAGCGCAGGATGGCCCGCACGATCGGGTCGAAGAGGCCGACGTCGATCATCACGCCGAAGTAGACGATGGCGAACATCAGCATCGCGGCCGTCGGCGCGAGATCGCCGATGCCCGTGACGACGTAGTCGCCGAGCTTGGCTCCCTTGCCCACGAAGACGCAGAAGAGAGCCGGAATGAGCACGAGCGCCGCGATCGGCGACACCTTCTTCATCATGATCAGCACCAGGAAGGTGGCGATCATGACGAATCCGAGGATCGTCAGCATGGGGTGGGTTCCTATCGTTCGCCGTCGAACTTTTGAACTTCGCCTGGGGAGGCGGTCAGCGAGACGTTAGGGCGCGCGCTCAAGCGTTAACAAGATGTTGACATGCGAGCAATAAGCGCAGAACTCCAGGTCACAGGCTTGGGTGTACGTCGACGGGGATTCCGTTGAGCACGGCGTTGCCGGAGAGCGGGTCGAGGAGGGTGCCGTCGAGGAGCTGGTTGACGTTGACTCCGGGGTCCTGGGCGGCGACGGTCAGGCGCGTGCCGGGCCGGTCGTGGCCCCAGCCGTGGGGCAGGCTGACGACTCCCCGGCGTACGGCGTCGGTGACCTCGACCGGGGCGGCGACCTGCCCCCCGGCCGACCGCACGAGCGCGGGCAGCCCGTCCGTGAGGCCGAGGCGGGCCGCGTCGTCGGGGTGGACGTGCAGGGTGCAGCGGTTGGATCCGCCGGTGAGGGCGGGGATGTTGTGCATCCAGCTGTTGTTGGAGCGCAGATGGCGGCGGCCGACGAGGACGAGGCCGTCCTGTCGGGTGTCCAGGGCGGCGCGCAGGCGCGGCAGGTCGTCGGCGATGGGCGCGGGCAGGAGTTCGATCCGGCCGGAACGGGTCTTCAGGTTGGCGGGGATACGGGGCTTCAGCGGACCCAGGTCGATGCCATGCGGGTGGTCGAGGAGCCGGGCGAGGGTGAGCCCGTCGGGCTGTGCGCCGAAGCCGTCGCCGTAGGGGCCGAGGCGGAGCATCAGGTCGAGGCGGCGCTCGGGTCCGCTCTCGCCGGTGAGCCGCACGGCGAGGTCGGCGGGGTCGCGGCCGTGGACGGCGGAGTGCGGGTCGGCGACGGCCTTGGCGAGGTTCCGGTCGATCACCATGGCGTCGACGGCGGCGGGGTCGGCGCCGTGCATGCCGGTCGCGGCGAGGACGAGGCGGGCCAGGATCTCGGTCTCCGCCATGCGGCCCTCGTCGAGGGGGACGGCGGGGCGCGTGTAGCGGACCTGGTTGCGCACGGCGAGCGTGTTGAAGGCGAAGTCGTGGTGGGCGCTGCGGGACGGCGGGGGCGGCGGCAGGACGACGTGTGCGTGGCGCGAGGTCTCGTTCAGGTAGGGGTCGACGCTGACCATGAAGTCGAGGGAGTCGAGCGCGCGGTCGAGACGGTCGCCGTCGGGTGCGGACAGGACGGGGTTGGCGGCGATGGCGATCACGGCGCGGACGGCGCCGTCGCCCGGGGTGTCGATCTCCTCGGCGAGCGCGGCGAGGGGCAGCTCCCCCTTGGCCTCGGGGTGGCCGCTGACCCTGCTCCGCCAGCGGCCGAGCGTGAACCCCTTGCCGGGGGTGGCGGGCCGCGGTGCGCGGTCGGTGGCGGCGAGCGGGAAGAGGGCGCCGCCGGGCCGGTCGAGGTTGCCGGTGAGGATGTTCAGTACGTCGACGAGCCAGCTGGTGAGCGTGCCGAAGGTGACGGTGCTGCTGCCGATGCGGCCGTATACGGCGGCGGTGGGCGCGGCGGCGAGGTCGCGGGCGAGCTGCCGGATGACGCCGGCGTCGATGTCGCAGTGCGCGGACACGGCTTCGGGGGTGAAGTCCCGTACGGCGTCGGCGAGTTCGTCGAGTCCTTCGAGGTGTCCCGTCAGGTGGGGGCCGGGGTCGGCGAGCTTCTCGTCGAACAGGACGTGCGTCATGGCGGCGAGGAGGAGCGCGTCGGTGCCGGGCCTGATCGCGAGGTGCCGGTCGGCGAGCCGGGCCGTGCGGGTGGTGCGCGGGTCGATGACGGTCAGGGTGCCGCCACGGGCGCGCAGGGCCTTGAGCTTGCCGGGGAAGTCGGGGGCGGTGCACAGGCTGCCGTTGGACTCCAGGGGATTGGCGCCGATGAGGAGCAGATGGCCGGTCCGGTCGAGGTCGGGCACAGGAATGGCATTGGCGTCGCCGAAGAGGAGTCCGCTGGAGACGTGTTTGGGCATCTGGTCGACGGTGCTGGCGGTGAACAGGCTGCGGGTGCCGAGGGCGCCGAGGAGGACGGGCGGGTAGAGGGCACCGGCCATGGTGTGCACGTTCGGGTTGCCGAGGACGACGCCGACGGCGTGCGGCCCGTACGTCTCGATGAGGGGCCGCAGGCCTTCGGCGACGGCGTCGAACGCCTCGTCCCAGCTCGCCTCCTGGAGGCGGCCGTTCCGCCGCACCAGGGGTCCGGTGAGCCGGTCGGGGTCGGCGTCGGCGGCACCGAAGGAGGCGCCCTTCGGGCAGATGAAGCCCCGGCTGAACACGTCGTCGCGGTCGCCTCGCGCGCCGGTCACCCGCGTCCCCTCGATGGTGAGGGTGAGCCCGCAGGTGGCTTCGCAGAGCGGGCAGATGCGGAGGGCGGTACGGGACATGGGTACTCCCCTGGCGGGCGGCGGTACGCACGGACACCGCGAGGATACCGACCGGTAGGCATGTTGGGCAGTCCTTGCCCATGAACCTGTCCCTCAGTCCAACACCCTTGCCAGATAGGCGTGGAGCAGTTCCCGCGTCTCCGCGATGACGCCCTCGTCGCCCGCCGGGTCGAGCCGGAAGGCGAGTCTGACCAGGGCGTCCGCCGACTCGACGGCGACCAGGAACGAACGGCGCAGGGTGGCGTCGGGGGTGCGGCCGAGGTGACCGGCGAGCAGTCCGGTCAGGCGCTCGACGAGGACATGGTTGGGGTCGGCGTCGGGTGCGCCGACGGGGATCTGGTTGCCGAAGTCGATGAGGGAGAAGCCGGGGGCCGTGCGCTTCATGGCGAGGTACTCGTCGAGGACGGCGTCCATCGCGGCCCGCCAGTCGCCCTCGGGGATCAACGTCATCCGCTCGGTGATCCGCTCGGCGTAGCGCGCCAGGTTGCGCTCGGCGAGGGCGGCGACGAGGGCGCGCTTGTTGCCGAAGAAGCGGTACACGGAGCCGATGGGCACGCCTGCGCGGCCCGCCACGTCCCGGGTGCTGAGCGCCTCGTAGCCGCCCTCGTCGAGCAGTTGGGCGCAGGAGTCGAGTATCCGGCTGAGGCGTTCGGCGCTGCGCTGCTGGACGGGCGCGCGGCGCAGGGATGCCGGGTGGGGTACGGGGTCCATCGGTATCGGGTCCATCGGTACGGGGTCAATCGGTACGGGGTCCATGGCCGTCACTTGCTCCCCGTGCCGGTGGCGTCGGGCGTGGTGTCCGCGCCCGACGCCGTGAGGTCCGCGGTCGCCTCGACGGGCCGGCCCTCGACGGCCCACACCGTGCGGTCGTCGGCGTAGAGGCGGGCGGTCACGTGGTGGGTGCCCCGGGTGACGCGGGTCAGGGGCAGGCGGTACCCGTCGGCGCGCAGCCGGGCGACCGGCCTGCCGTCGAGGTACAGCTGGGCGTAGCCGTGCCCGGCGACGGCGGACCCGGGGGCCGTGCGGGCGGGGCTGAAGCTGAAGCGGCGCAGGGCGAGCCGGACGTCCCAGCCCTTTCCGGTGTCGGTCGTCACCTCGACCCCGACTTCCGGTGCGTCCTGTTGGTCGATCTGTCGATAGCGGTGCCCCTCCTCGTCGGCCGTCTCCAGGAGCCGGCCGACCTGTCGCGGCGCGTGGCCGCCTCCTCCGCCGCAGGCCACGACGCCCACGAGCACGGCGCAGAGCGCGAGGGCGGCGAAGAGTGCCACCCGCATCCACGACAGGCCCGGCGTCGTCCACGGCATTCCCCGGAGAGTAGAGGACTGTTCAGCTCCGCGGGCCCCCTTGCGCGAGGAAAACAGGAATCCTACGGTTAAGCATAGGAATCAGGGACGAGGGAGCGACATGCGTGACGTGAGGAAGACCGCCGAGGGGCTCGCCCACCTCTCGGGCTTCGGCAACGAGCACAGCTCGGAGGCGGTGCCCGGCGCCCTGCCCGACGGCCGCAACTCGCCGCAGCGCGCCCCGCTCGGCCTCTACGCGGAGCAGTTGAGCGGCACCGCGTTCACCGAGCCGCGGGCGCAGAACCGGCGTTCGTGGCTGTACCGGATCCGCCCCTCGGCCGCGCACCCGGCGTTCGTGCGCACGGACAACGGCGCGCTCCGCACCGGCCCCTTCACCGAGTCGGTCCCCGACCCCAACCGGCTGCGCTGGAACCCGCTGCCCGAGCCGGCACCCGGCACGGACTTCCTGGCGGGCCTGTGGACGGTCGGCGGGAACGGTGACGCGAGCCGGCGCGAGGGCATGGCCGTGCACCTCTACCACGCCAACTCCTCCATGACGGACCGGGTGTTCAGCGACGCGGACGGCGAGCTGCTGATCGTCCCCGAGCGCGGCGGCCTGCTGCTGCGCACCGAGTTCGGCCTGCTGGCCGTCGAGCCGGGCCACATCGCGCTCGTCCCGCGCGGCGTCCGCTTCGGCGTCGACCTTCTCGACACTGTGCCGGACGGCGGGCAGAGCCCGACCGCCCGCGGCTACGTGTGCGAGAACTACGGCGCCCCCTTCCGCCTCCCCGACCTCGGCCCGATCGGCGCCAACGGCCTGGCGAACGCCCGGGACTTCAGGGCCCCCGTCGCCGCGTACGAGGACACCGAGGGACCGGTGGAGGTGGTGAACAAGTTCTGCGGAAACCTCTGGACCGCCACCTACGACCACTCGCCGCTCGACGTCGTCGCCTGGCACGGCAACCATGTTCCGTACGCGTACGACCTGCGTCGCTTCAACGCCGTCGGGTCGATCAGCTACGACCACCCGGACCCGTCGATCTTCACGGTCCTGACGTCGCCCAGCGACACCCCGGGGCTCGCGGGCGTGGACTTCGTGGTGTTCGCGCCGCGCTGGCTGGTCGGCGAGGACACGTTCCGGCCGCCGTACTTCCACCGGAACGTCATGAGCGAGTACATGGGCCTGATCGAGGGGGCGTACGACGCGAAGGCCGAAGGGTTTGTGCCGGGCGGTGGTTCGCTGCACAACATGATGTCCGCGCACGGGCCCGACCGGGAGACGTTCGACAAGGCCAGCGCGGCGGAGCTGCGTCCGCAGAAGATCGATGACGGCCTTGCGTTCATGTTCGAGACGCGCTGGCCGGTGTCGCTGGCGCGACAGGCCGCGGAGGCGGGGCACCTGCAGCGCGGCTACGACGACGTGTGGCGGGGGCTTGAGCGGCATTTCGGGCGCGGGTGAGCGGGGGCTGGTCGCGCCCCGCGGCGGAGCCGCTAATAGACACAGCCCCGCGCCCCTGAGATGCGCACTGCGTGCGGCATCTCATCGGGGAAGGCTGCGCGCAGCGCATGCCTTTAGGGGCGCGGGGAACTGCGCAACAAGCCCCCACCGGAGCCGCAGACGATTCCCGCCCCCCGGGACCGGCATTGCATCGCGCGCCCGCGACAGATACGGATAACCCCGTGACCTCCTTCGCTCCGGATTCGATCGTCCTGAACCGCAAGCTGCCCCTCTGGTATCAGGTGTCGCAGTCCCTGCGCGCCTCGATACTCGGGCGCTCCCCCGACGACCCGCTGCGCCTGCCCACCGAGGAGCAGCTAGCGGGGCACTACGGGGTGAGCGTCCTGACCATGCGGCAGGCGCTGAAGGAGCTGGAGGACGAGGGGCTCATCACCCGGCACCGCAGGCGCGGCACGTTCATCGAGCCGGACGCGCGCCGTGGCGCGCCCGTGCGGCTGCTCGGGTCGGTCGACGCCATCGTGGCCCAGCAGTCCGGCATGACCACCGAACTGCTCGACCACGGCACGGTGCCGGTGCCTTCGGCGCTCGCCGAGCACTTCCCGGACGCCCGGACCGTGGCGACGTATCACCGGCTGCGCTGCGACGAGAAGACCGGCGAGCCGACGAACCACGCCCGTAACTACATCCGGGCCGACCTCGCCGACCGCGTCGATCTGGACGACCTGGTGCGCTGGCCGATGACGAAGGTGCTGCGCGACGTCGTCGGGGTGCGGATCAGCCGGATCACGGACACCGTCGAGGCCCGGCTCGCGGACCCGGAGACGGCCCGCCTTCTCCAGGTGCCGCTGCTCAGCCCGATCCTGCACTACACGGGCATCACCTACGACGAGGACGGGCAGGCGCTCGACGTCGCCGTCATCCACTACCGCGGCGACCGGTTCTCCTTCACGGTCACCCTCGACGCGCACTGACCGCGTCGTACGATGCCCGGCGTGACGCCCGACAGCCACGCAAGCCTTGTTGACGCGCCGCTGCTCGCGGACCTCGTGCCGTGGTCCGTCCAGCCGCTGCGCCTCGGCCGCACCTGGCCGATGGCGCCGGACCCGGCGTCCCTGAAGGCCCGTTGGGCCGCGTTCGTCCGGGCCACGGGGCCGGACCGCGAGAGGCTGCTCGAACCGAGCCGGGCCCGCACCCTGCGCACGGCCGTCGCGCAACTGCCCGGCCGGCACACGTCGACGGACGATCTGACGCACGCCGAGGGCCCCTGCCCCGACCCCGTCCGTGTGCTGCACGCCCCCTTCGACGAGCAGTGGCTGATACCGGACCACCGGCTGATCGACGCGGCGCGGCCCGAGCTGTGGCGGGTGGCCGACGACAGCCAGCTGTTCCTCGTCGAGCAGGGGTTCGTGCCCGGGGCGGGCGGTCCCGCGGTGCTCGCCTGCGCGATCCTGCCCGAGGGCCGCTCCCCGGCGGGACGCCCCGGCCGCATCCGCCCGCTCTACCGGCGCCCCGGAGGCCGGGAACCCAATGTGACGCCCGGTCTTCTCACGGAGCTCGCGGGACGGTTCGGGCACCCGGTCGAGGCGCGGGACCTGCTCGCCTGGATCCTCGCCGCGGCGCGCCCATCGCCCCAGGGCCCCCGCGTGCCGCTCCCGGACGACGCCGATGTCTGGGCCTCGGGCACGGCGCTCGGCGAGCGGATCCTGTGGCTGCTGCGCCGGGGTGGTGAGGGCGACCGTCCCAAACTCCCCGGCGGCCGCCGCCCGTACGTGCGCGCCCCGCTCCCCGCCTCCCCCGCCGACCTGCTCTACGACCGCGAGGAGGAGGCCCTGCTCGTCGGCGACGGCCGCATCTCCCCCGTCCCGGCCGCGGCCTGGGACTTCCATGTGAGCGGGGTGCGGGTGATCGAGCAGTGGTTCGCCCGCAGAACCGCGGCCCCCGAGCCGGGCACGCTCGCGGCGATCCGCCCCGGCGGCTGGCCGCAGTCCTGGACCTCGGAGCTCCTGGAGATCGTCACGGGCCTGGCGCTGCTCGCCGAACTGCGCCCGCTCCAGGATGAGTTGATCACCGGCTCGACTGCGCTCGTCACGGCGGCCGACCTGCGGCGGGCCCGTGTCCTGCCGCCCGCGCAGACCACGCGACGGCCCGCGTCCGTCCTCGACCACCACGAAGAGGGCCCGGGCGGCCAGTTCGCGCTGATCTGAGGTCAGTCGGTCACGAAACCGTCGAGCGCGCGCCCGAGTGCCCGCTCGAAGGCGGCCTCCAGGTCGACGGGTCCGGTGCTCTCGGCGAACGCGGCGGCCAGGTGCGGGTATTCACCGGTCGAGATCCGGCTCACCAGGTACGCGATCCGCATGCCCTGCTCCTGCTCCTCGGACCACGGCAGCGAACGGGTCCGCTCGGCGGAGGCGATCTCGTTGGCGACGTAGAAGGTCACGACGCCGGTCAGGGACGCGATGAGCTCCATCTTCGTCCCGGCCGGCAGGTCGACCGGTTCGAGGCAGGCCATGCAGTGCTCCAGGTAGCGCAGGGCGTTGGGGCTGAAGCCGTACACGGGTGACATGAGGCGGGGCATCCACGGGTGCCGGTGCATCAGGGCGCGGGCCTGGCGGGCGACGTCGAGCAGGTCGGCGCGCCAGTCACCGGAGGGCGCCGACAGGTCGTACTCGGCGCTCACCGCGTCGACCATGAGCTCGTACAGGTCCTCCTTGCGCGGCACGTAGTTGTAGAGCGACATGGTGCCGCAGCCGAGTTCGCCGGCGACGCGGCGCATCGAGACCGCGTCGATGCCGTCCGCGTCGGCGATCCTGACGGCCGCCGCCGCGATGTCGTTCCTGCTGTACGCGGGTTTCGGGCCACGTCCCGCGCGCTCGGGGCGCGCCCAGATCACTTCGGGTTCGGCCGCTCGGCCCGTCATCGATCATCACCTCGCCCACCATCGTAGTTACGTACAGCGTACGCAGTGCGGTACGGTGACCCCATGACGACTACGTACGCTGTACTTAGTGAAGGTCTGGAGAAGCGCTACGGCTCCGGCGGCCGGGCGGTCCACGCCCTGCGGGGCCTCGACCTGGCCGTCCCCGAGGGCACCGTCTGCGGGCTGCTCGGGCCGAACGGCGCGGGCAAGACGACGGCCGTCCGGGCGCTCACCACCCTCGTACGCCCCGACGCGGGATCCGCGCGCGTCGCGGGCCACGACGTCCTCGCCGACCCCCAGGCCGTGCGCCGCCGGATCGGCGTCACCGGCCAGTACGCGTCGGTCGACGGCGACCTCACCGGGCGCGAGAACCTGCGCCTGTTCGCCCGGCTCCTGCGCGCGCCCCGCACCCGCGCCGACGACCTCCTGGAGCGCTTCGGCCTCACCGGGGCGGCCGACCGCACGGCCCGCACGTACTCGGGCGGGATGCGCCGCCGCCTCGACCTCGCGGCGAGCCTCCTCACCCGCCCCGCCGTCCTGTTCCTGGACGAGCCGACGACCGGCCTCGACCCGCACAGCAGGAACGGCATCTGGGACGCCGTGCGCGAGCTGACCGGCGAGGGCACGACAGTGCTGCTCACCACGCAGTACCTGGAGGAGGCCGACCGGCTGGCCGACTCGGTCGTCCTGATCGACGGCGGCCGCGCCGCCCACCGCGGCACCCCCGCCGAACTCAAGGCCCGGACCGGCAGCTACGCCGAGGTCGTGGTCGCCGAGGACGCGGCCCTGTACGCCGCCGCGGCCGTCCTCGACCAGCTCACCGGCGCCGAACCCACGCTCGATCCGGAGCGCGGGGCGGTCGGCGTGGTGACCCTCGACCCGTCGCTCACGCTCCCCCGCATCGTCCGCGAACTGGACGCGGCGGGCGTACCGGTCGTCGACGCGACACTGCGCCCGCCGACCCTGGACGAGGCGTTCCTGCGGCTCACCGCGGGCCGCGAGCCACACCACTTCACGGGCCCCAACTCCCTTACGGAGGCGACCTGATGACCACCGCGCTCCTCCACGACGGCACGGCGATGCTCGGCCGGCACCTCCAGCGGATCCGGCACGCGCCCGCGATCCTCGTGATGACCCAGACGATGCCGATCGTCTTCCTGCTCTTCTTCGGGTATGTCTTCGGCAGCGCGCTCGCGATGCCCGGCGCGGACTACCGCGCCTTCCTCGTCCCCGGCATGCTCGTCGCGACCGCCGCGAACGGGGTCATGACCGGGATGTTCACGGCGGCCCAGGACTCGCACCGCGGCGTCATGGACCGCTTCCGCACGCTGCCGGTGAGCCGCGCGGCCGTCCCGCTCGGGCAGGCCGTGGCCGACCTCGTGACGACCGCGGCGGGCCTGGTCCCGCTGCTGCTCGTGGGGCTCGCGATGGGCTGGCGGGCGGAGGGCGGCGCGCCCGAAGCCGTGGGCGCCTTCGGCCTGTTGCTGCTGTTCCGGTTCGCCGCGACCTGGGTCGGCATCCTGCTCGGACTCGCGTCCCGGAGCGAGGAGGCGGCGGGCCAGCTCGCCAGTGCCACGTTCATGCTGCCGCTCCTGTCGAACGCGTACATCCCGACGTCCGGATTCCCCTCCTGGGTGCGGGTGATCGCCGAGTGGAACCCGATCAGCGCCGTCGCGACGGCCGTGCGCGAGCTGTTCGGCAACGCCCCCGTGCCGGACGGCGCCTCGTGGCCGGTGGCACACCCGGTGGCCGGATCGCTGGCGTGGTGCGCGGTGCTGCTCGCGCTGTGCGTGCCGCTCACCGTCCGCCGGTACGCGACCGGCGGACGCTGAGCGGACCACGGGCGGCCTGCTTCCGCCTTCCGCAGGCCTACTTCTGAGGCCTACTTCTGCGGGGCCAGGTCGGGTCCGAGGGACGAGAACTTCTCCTGAGAGACGACCTTCCGCGGCGGCCAGGTGATGTTCCTCGGGGGCCACTTCTGCCCCGTCTTCTCCAGGAACCACTGCGGCGGCTCGTACATGGGCGGCTCGTAGCCGTCCGGCAGGGCCGTCTTCCAGCTCACGCCCTTGGTGCGCTCCGCGAACTCGTCCTTGACGGCCTTCAGCCTGGCCGGCTGGGTGAGCAGGTCGACGGCCGTCGCGGCCAGGTACTTCGCGGCGGCGACGACGGCGGCCTGGCCCGGTGCCGCGGCGGCGCAGGCCGCGGTGGACCAGGTGTGCAGCTTGGTGCCGATGGGGGCGAGCGCGGCGCCCATCGAGACGGTCGGCACGTTCCAGCTGATGTCGGCGACATCGGTCGAACCGCCGCCCAGGAACACGGGGTTGGGCGCGGTCAGGTCGCCGATCGCGTCGTGCATGCCCTTCTGGGGCAGGCCGAGCGATTCCTGGAGCTCCTTCGCGAGCCGGTGCGCGTCCTCGCCGAACTCGGGCGGGCCGATCTGCCGCATGTTCTCGTGCAGGAGCTCCGCGAACGACTTGGACGGGAGCTGGTTCCAGCACGCCGAGGTGATCCGGTGCCGCACCGTGGTCTGCGAAGCCTTGGCGGCGGCCTCGGAGACGGCGATCACCTTGTCGAGGAGGACCTGCACACGGGCGGGGCTGCCCTCGCGGACGTAGTACGAGATCTCGGCTATCTCGGGGGTCACGTTCGGGATGTCGCCGCCGTTGTTGATGACCCAGTGCAGACGGCCGGACGGGGCGAGGTTCTCCTCCCGGAGGAACTCCGACATCGTCGCCATCATCACGGCGGCGTCCAGGGCCGACTTGTTGCCGAGCGGGGTGCCTCCGTGGCCCGCGACGCCGAGGAAGGTGAAGGTGACGGCGGTCATCGCGGTCGTGCTGCCCCAGCCGGTCGCGTTGGCCGTCGAGGGGTGCCAGTCGAGGAACGCGTCGAGCCCGGCGTAGACACCCTTGCTCACCGCGTACGTCTTGCCGATCAAGGTCTCTTCGGCGGTGGACCCGAAGAACTTCACCGTGACGGGGAGCTTGTGCTTCTTGGCGGCCTGCGCGACGGCCGCGGCAGCGGCGGCGGCCGCCGTGCCGAGCGCGCTGTGCCCGCAGCCGTGACCGGGCCCGTAGCTGGGCGCGAACGGGTCGTGGACGTACTCGCGCGGGTCGTGGTGGCCGACGCCCTTGTTCTGCGAGAGGCCGGGCAGCGCGTCGTACTCGCCGCTGAAGCCGAGCGCGGGGCCGCCCGTGCCGTACGTGTACGTGGCGGTGAACGCGGTCGGGAACCCGGCGGTGCCGAACGTGACGTCGAAGCCGGCCTTCTCCAGGAACTCGGCCTCGGCCAGGGAGGACTTCCACTCACGCAGGGAGAGTTCGGCGTTCTCCCAGATCTCGGCGTTCAGGCCCGTGATGCGGTCCGCGTTGGACGCGATCCAGCCCAGGGCCGCGTCCTTGGCGGGGCTGTCCTGGGCGAGCCCTTCGGGGGCGGTGTAGCCGGCCGGGGTGACGTCGGCGGACGCCGCCATCGCCGGGTCGGCCTCCGCGGTCATGACGGCGCCGGTGACACCGGCCGCGCCGAGCAGCTGCATGATCCGGCGCCGGCTCAGGGCGGGGCCAGGCAGCGTCAGGGCGTCGTGCTCATGCTGGTCGTGCAGGTCACACACGCGCGTACCTCCGGGGGTGAGGTGGGGGGTGTTTCCGTGTACGGGCCAAACGATCAGGATCAGGCGCAACACTGGCCCCGGAAGATTGCCCCGTCAACAGCCGTGCATGACAAAGGTGTTACGCACCGGAGACGGCCGACTCCATGGGGCGACGTCCGCGGGGCACTGAACAGGCCCTGAACAGGCCCTGAAATGGCGGAAAATCGACGACCCGACGGCGCGAAGGGCGTGCGTGACGTACGTGAGACGTACGGATACGGAAGGGAACGGCGGCGCACACACCGGGGAGGGGAGCGGGGAGGGCGCGGCTCAACGCCGTGTCAGTGCAGGGCTCAGCCAGTGCGGGGCCGTGTCGATGCAGGGCCGTAGCCAGTGCCGGTCGGCCCGATGGGGAGGTCGGTGCCGGGCTGTACGGGGTTCCTGATCCCGCGTCAGGCGAACATGCCGGGGCGACGCCGCGTGCCGTGGGGATGACGGTCGCGGAGATCGCGGCGCCGTGCCGGTACGGCATGGCCGCCTGAGCGCGGGACCGGGCTGTGCCGGTGGTGACCGCCTGTCAGCGGCGGCCGCCGAACAGCGAGCGGCGCAGTCGCCGCAGTGGTGCGAAGAGCGAGACCCGGCTCACCCGCGCGCCCCTGCCGCTGCGCTCGTGCGCGACGTCACGCGAGGTGAGCTCACGCATCAGCAACGTCGCCTCGGCCGCCTCGCGCTGCGGGACGGCGGGACCGCCCAGCACCGAAAGATGGCGGTCGAGGCGCGAACTGGTCGCGCTGCTCCCGCAGGTGATCGCAGGCACTCGCGGCCTGCTGCGCACTGTTATCTGTTCCATGTCACTCCCCACCCGTACGAGGGCACCCGGCCCGGGCAGGTTAACCCTATCGCCCCGCCGGGACACCCGTGTATCCCGGTCGCGGGATTCACCTCCCCCGTAAGGAGGTTGACGACTACTCACCGAATCCGACTGATTACAGGGCGAGTTGGACATGCGGGGCAAGAACGGACGTGACCGGAGCATGGTCGATCTCACGGGCGCTGAGCTACTTTTGTGGAGAATCGCACCGCTACGGATGGGGGGCGCCGGTGAGCGAGGATCCGGGCAGTGGAGAGGCCGGCGCGGCGCGGGTGATCGCGGGGCGGTACCGGCTCCTCGGCCCCCTGGGCGAGGGCGGCATGGGCACCGTCTGGCGCGCCCGCGACGACACTCTGGGCCGCGAGGTCGCCGTCAAGGAGGTGCGCGCCCCGGCCGGGCTCCCGACGAGCGAGGTCGAGCGGATGTACGCGCGGCTGGAGCGGGAGGCCTGGGCCGCGGCCCGCGTCTCGCACCGGAACGTGGTGACCGTCTACGACGTGGCGACGCAGGACGGCCGGCCCTGGGTCGCCATGGAGCTGGTCCGCGGACTCTCCCTCTCCGACCTCCTGGACGCCGAGGGCCCGCTGCCGCCGCGCCGTGCCGCGCACATCGGGGCCGAGGTGGTCTCCGCGCTGCGCGCCGCGCACGAGGCGGGGGTCCTGCACCGGGACGTGAAGCCGGGCAACGTACTGATCGCGAACGACGGACGCATCGTCCTGACCGACTTCGGCATCGCCACGGTCGAGGGCAGTTCGGCGCTCACGATGACGGGCGAGGTGGTGGGCTCGCCCGAATTCCTCGCTCCGGAACGGGCGTTGGGCCGCACCCCCGGCCCCGAGTCCGACCTGTGGTCCCTTGGCGTCCTCCTGTACACGGCCGTCGAGGGCCGGTCGCCGTTCCGGCAGGACACTCCGCTGAGCACGCTGCGGGCGGTGGTGGACGAGGCGTTTCCGGCTCCGCGCCGCGCGGGGGCGCTGGCCCCCGTCATCGAGGGGCTGCTGCGCAAGGACCCGGCCGAGCGGCTGCCCGCGGACGCCGCCGAGCGCGAGCTGCGCCTGGTGGGGGCGGGCGGCACCCCGCGCGCGGACCCGGCTTCGGCGTCCCCGGCTCCGGCACCGGCGCCGGCGCGGACCTCGTGGCAGCGGACGCCGCCCGCTCCGGTGCCCGTCAGCCCTCCCCCGGAGCCCGGGACGACGTATTCGCCCGCCGCGGACACCACACGGACGGAGCGCCCTCGCCGGTCGCTCGCGGTCCTGCTGGCCGGGGTCGTGGTCCTGCTGCTGGCGCTCGGCGCGCTCACGTACGCCCTGCTGAACCGCGACGACGGGAGTGCGGGTTCCAAGGGCGGCGGGCATGCCGCCGGGAGTGCCTCCGGTGGGGCGAGCGCTTCGCCAAGCCGGTCCTCCGGGAGCGGCTCGCCGAGCGGTGGCGGCGGCAAGGCCGGCGCAGGGGGCGGGCACTCGGCCACGCCGCGGCAGTCGGTGCGGGTCGGCGTGGCGGCGGTGCGCGGGAGTTACAGCGGGACCTGTCCGCCGCCGGGGAGCGCGGCTCCGGCCTTCAGGGCGACGTTCACGGTGGGCCGCGTGCCCGTCGACGTCGAGTACCGCTGGGTGACGGCGAGCGGAGAGTCGAGTGATCCGGGCTGGAAGACGCTCAGCTTCGCGTCCGGCGGCTCGCGGACGAAGTCGGCCGACCATGCCGAGACGGGCTACACGGACGGGGCCACGCTCCACAACGAGGTCCATGTGGAGGTGCGCGGCCCCGTCCGCGTCACGTCGAACTCGGTCTCCTACGCGGTGACCTGCGCGACGGCGTCGCCCACGAGCACGACGTCGCCCTCGCCCTCGCCGTCACCGTCGTCCTAGGCCGGGGTCAGGCGGCCGCGCCGAACACGGGGAGGTAGCCGCCCGACTGGCCGGCGGCGGTGGGGTGGTAGGACTCGCTGGGGTTGGCCCAGTTGACGCTGTGCAGCCAGGAGTCGCCCGAGCAGATCTCGTGACCGGTGAAGGTCGTGGTCACGTCGCCGAACGCGAAGCCGTGGTCGGCGGCCCGTTTGGCGGTGGTGGAGTTGAGCAGGTCGGCGGCGCTGTTGATGGCGGCGCGCTCGTTCTCGGTCAGGCCCGCGACGCAGGAGCCGCTGAGCTTGTAGAAGCGCGGGTAGCCGAGGACGACGACGTGGGCGACCGGGGCCTTCGCGCTGATCGCGTCGTACACCTGGTTGAGGTTGCCGGGCAGGGTGTTCTGGATGTACGCCTTCGCCTCGTTGACGCGGGCGATGCACGTGGACTCGGACTGCAGGACGCAGGTGGTCATGACGTCGGCGAAGCCCGCGTCGTTGCCGCCGACCGTCAGCGACACGAGACCGGTTCCCGGGCCCAGGGGGCCCAGTTGACCGGAGATGACATCACCCGTACGAGCGCCCGAGCACGCCGTGAAGTTGAAGCTGGAGGGTGAATGGGAGGCCGCCCAGAGTGCGGGGTAGGCCTTGGTGCTGCGCTTGCAGCTGCCGCTGGAGCTGTCGTAGCTGCCGGCTCCCACGCCGGACGAGTACGAGTCGCCGAGGGCCACATAGCCCGTGGGGGCGGCCTGTTCGGACGCCTGGGCCGCCGTCGCTCCGGTGAGCGCGACGCCGGCCGCGAGGAGAACTGAGGTCACGTACGCCGTAATTCGGAAACGTCTCATGAAAACCTCCTTTAGCAGGATCTCTGCCACAACTGTGGTAGCACGCCTCACAGTTGACGGGAAGTGTTCATGTCAAGCTTTCCCCCTGCGCCCCACCCTTGTTCGCCGGGTGTTCGATTGCAGGTACATGTCAGGCTCGTGACATACCCTCAATTCCCTTGAGCTACGCCCGTAGACCGCCGAAGCTGCTGTGCGGGCCGGGAACGGGACACACCGCTTCCGGTCCGTGTGCGCGATCCCGCGCACGCCCCCCACAGTCGCGCCCCACCACAGGGCGCGCCGCCTCGGAGGAGGACTCCCTCGTCATGGCACTCGACACCGCACGATCCCCACAGCGGCACGGCAGGAACCGGCTCCGCGTCGCCGCGGCGGTCTCCGTCGCCGCGGCCGCCACGCTCGCGGGCACCCTGGCCGCCCTGCCCGCCCAGGCGGCACCCGCCGAAGGCAAGGTCGTCGCGGCCGGTTCGCCGGACGCGGTCAAGGGCAGCTATCTCGTCACCCTGAAGAAGACCGCGGGGTTCAAGTCCGCCTCCGCGGACGGCAAGGGTCTGATATCCGAGTACGGCGGAACGGTGAAGCGGACCTTCCGTTCCGCACTCAACGGGTACGCGGCCGCCCTCAGCGCCACCGAGGCCCGCAGACTCGCCGCCGACCCGGCCGTCGCCTCGGTGGAGCAGAACCAGCGCGTGCACGTGGACGCGACCCAGTCCAGCGCACCCTGGGGCCTCGACCGCATCGACCAGGCGGCGCTGCCGCTCTCAGGGACGTACACCTACCCGGACTCGGCGGGCAGCGGCGTCACCGCGTACGTCATCGACACCGGAGTGCGCATCACCCACGCGCAGATCAGCGGACGGGCCTCGTACGGGTACGACGCCGTCGACGGCGACACCACCGCCCAGGACGGCAACGGCCACGGCACCCATGTGGCCACCACCATCGCGGGCTCCACGTACGGCGTCGCCAAGAAGGCGAAGATCGTGGCGGTCCGGGTCCTCGACAACAACGGGTCCGGCACCACCGCGGGCGTCATCGCCGGCATCGACTGGGTGACCGCCCATCACAGCGGCCCCTCGGTCGCCAACCTGTCGCTCGGCGGCGGCGCGAGCACGACACTCGACAACGCCGTGAAGAAGTCCATCGCGAGCGGCGTCACCTACGCCGTCGCGGCGGGCAACAGCGGCGTCGACGCCTCCACTTCGTCCCCCGCGCGCGTCGCCGAGGCCATCACGGTCGGCGCCACCGACAGCTCGGACACCAAGGCGAGCTGGTCGAACTACGGCTCCGTCCTCGACGTCTTCGCGCCGGGCGTCTCGATCACCGCGGGCTGGAACACCAGCGACACCGCGACGAACACGATCTCGGGCACGTCCATGGCGACCCCGCACGTCGCGGGCGCCGCGGCCGTCTACCTGGCGGGCCACACCTCCGCCACCCCGGCCCAGGTCGCCTCGGCCCTGACGGGCGGCGCGACTTCGGGCGTGGTGAAGAGCCCGGGCAGCGGTTCACCGAACAAGCTGCTCAAGATCGTGCAGTGACCGGGAACATCCCTCCCGACGGCCACTGAACGCCCGCCCGTTCCCCGGAGACCCACCAGGTCTCCGGGGAACGTCCAGGTCTCCGGGGAACGGCGACGCCGCCGGGGCGGCCTGTGGACCGGCGTGTGACGCGCTGTGGAAATCCCGTGCGGGAGTGCCGTACGTGCCGGATCATGGCGGCATGTCTGGGAACCCACACGACGCGCTGCCGATCCGGCTCAACGTCGACGACAGCGACTCCCCCGCGGACGTCGTCGACGCGCTGTTCCTCGGCCGTTTCGCGACGGGCGAGCAGCCGCACTCGCACGCGGCGAACATCGACCGGGTGCGGTCGGGTGCCACGCTCCTGCCGCCCGACGCGGTGGTGCTGCGCTCCGCGCACGACGACGACCGCAGCGCGACGCTCGCCGAGGGCGACGGCTGGACCGTGCTCGTCTCCCGCTGGAACAGGGGCGCCGACGTCACGGTGACTGCCACCACCGCGGAGCTGGCCGAGAAGGTGCTCGGGCAGGCCACGGACGGCGCCGCCGACGAGCCCGAACCCCAGCCGGAGAACGTGACGATGGGGTTCTGGTACGTCTCGCCCCGGCGCGGTCCCCACCGCACGACGCGGCAGATCTCGGCCGGTACGTGGGACGAGGTGCGGGAGAACTACACGGCGCCGGTGGCCACCGCCATGGACCAGCTGATGAAGACGACCCCGGAGGACATCGCGGGGCGGCTGCTCCTGCTGCACGGCCCGCCCGGCACGGGCAAGACGTCCGCGCTGCGCACGCTGGCCAGGTCCTGGCGGGACTGGTGCCAGGTGGACTGCGTACTCGACCCGGAGCGGCTGTTCTCCGACGTCGGCTATCTCATGGACATCGCGATCGGCGAGGACGACGGCACGGCGAAGGGCCGCTGGCGCCTGCTCCTCCTGGAGGACTGCGACGAACTGATCCGGGGCGAGGCCAAGCACACGGCGGGGCAGGCGCTCTCCCGCCTGCTCAACCTGACGGACGGCCTGCTCGGACAGGGCCGGAACGTCCTGGTCGGCGTCACGACGAACGAGGACCTCGAACGCCTCCACCCCGCGGTCGTACGCCCCGGCCGCTGCCTGGCGCGGATCGAGGTGGGGCCTCTGACGCACCGTGAGTCGGTGGACTGGCTCGGCGGGGAGGAGGGCGTGGGCCGGGACGGCGCGACGCTCGCCGAGCTGTACGCGCTGCGCCGCGGCACGAGCCCGGCATCCGTCCCTGACCCCCGGGAGTCCGCCGACGCGGGGCTGTACCTGTAGGCCGGGTCACCCCGGCTGCATCTGTAAGCCGGTCACCCCGGCTGTACCTGAAGGGGCCTCAGGCCAGTCAGGTACCCGGGGCGCCCGGAGCCGGCGGGTTCACCCCTTGTCCCCGTACGCCGCCCGCAGCGCGTCACGTACCGCGGCGAGCGCCTCCTTCTCGGAGAGGCCGAGGCGGTGGACGCGCTCCGCGAACACGGCGGCCGCCACGGAGGCCTCGCGGGCGGAGGCGTCCCCCGCGGCGGCGACGAACGTGCCGTTGCGGCCGCGCGTCTCGATCACTCCGTCCGCCTCAAGGGCCCGGTACGCCTTGGCCACCGTGTTCGCGGCGAGGCCGAGCGTCTCGGCGAGCCCGCGCACGGTCGGCAGTTTGTAGCCGACGGGCAGGGCCCCGGAGAGGGCCTGCCCGGCGATCTGGGCGCGCACCTGTTCGTAGGGCGCCGTCGCCGCGCCCGCATCGATGTCGATCTTCAAGGTCACGCGCCGATTGTCCCGCACCCGGCAAAAATGGGAGGCACCCCGGCGCGATCCGCGCGTAGCGTGCGGCCGTATGACTGTGATCGTCCGGGCCATGCGCCCCGAGGACGCCGGGGCGTTCGCCCGGGTCCGGCGTGCCGCGTTGCCCGCCCTGCTCGCCACCGCGGAGTCCGTCGCCTTCGACCTGGCGCACGCTCATCCGGACGCCCGCTACCGGCCGCTGGTCGCCGAGGCCGACGGCGAGGTCGTCGGCACCGCTCAGGTCGGACTCGCGTACGACAGCCCGGAACCGGGGCAGGGGTACGTGAACACCTTTGTGCACCCGGAGCGGCGCGGGCTCGGCGCCGGGGCCCTGATCGTGCGGGCGGCGGAGGAGTATCTCGCCGCGGAGGGCGCCGTCGCCGTCTACTCCTGGGTCCTCGACACCCCGCGGGACCGGGCGTTCGCCGAGTGCCGGGGCTATCGCGCGAGCCGCCCCGCCCACTTCCTCCGGCTCGACCTGGCGCACGGCACCCTGCCGCCGCTCGCCGAGCCGCCGGCCGGGGTGACGCTGCGCACGGGCGCCGACTTCGCGGACGACCCGCGCCCCCTGTTCGACCTGGACGCGGAGACGGTCAGCGACGAACCGAGCGACGTGGCCACGGAGTTCACGGACTACGAGCACTGGCTCGACGAGACCTGGCACCACCCGCTGACCGACCACGAGCTGACGTCGGTGGCCGTGGTGGACGGCCGCCCCGTCGCGTTCAGCCTGGCCCGCACCGACGACGGGAACCGCTATCTGTCCGGCATGACCGGCACCGCGCGGGCGTTCCGGGGCCGGGGGCTCGCCAAGCTCGCGAAGAACCACTCCCTGCACCGCGCCCGCGAGGCCGGCGTCACGGAGGCGTTCACCGGCAACGACGCGGGCAACGGCCCGATGCTCGCGATCAACAAGTGGTTCGGCTACGAGATCTGCGCGACGGAGGTACGTCATGTCCGCACCCTCTCCTGAGACGTCCCGGTCCCTTGAGGTGGTCCTCCACAAGGCGGGCCGCACGAAGATCCGCTATCCCGCGGACGTCGTCCGTGACGACGGCACGCGCGTGACCGTGACCGCCGCCTGGGCGTCGCCCGGGGTCAGGGACTTCGGCTTCGTCCAGTTCGGACCGGGCGACGTCTTCACCGAGCACTACTGGCGCGACCGCTGGTACGCGGTCAAGGAGGTGCGCGCCGCCGACGGCACCCTCAAGGGCTGGTACTGCGACGTGACCCGGCCGGCGGTCCGCGAGGGCGGCGAACTCGTCGTTGAGGACCTGGACCTCGACCTGTGGCTCTCGGCGGACGGCAGGGACGTACGGCGCCTGGACGAGGACGAGTTCGCCGAGAGCGGGCTCGCGGAGCGCGACCCGCACGCCGCCCGGGCCGCGCTCCGCGCCCTCGACGAGCTCGAACTCCTGGCACGCGACGAGGGGTTCGGCCGCCTGCTCGGTTAGTGCCTGCTCGGTCAGTGCCTGGTCGCGATCACCGCGTACCGGTCGTCCTCGACCCGTCTTCCCCACAGCAGCGCGTCCCCGGAGAGGGGTTCGTGGCGGACGTGGGCGGTGAGCGGGGCGAGGGCGCCGGTGAGCCGGGCCGCCGGTGTCCCGACGGGGCTGAGCGTCCCCCAGACCCCCTCCACCAGGACGAGCCGCCCGCCGGGGCGCAGCAGCGAGAGCCAGTGCGCGAGGGCGCCGTCGAGGTCGGGCAGCGTCCACGCGACGTGCCGCACGAGGACCGCGTCGAAGGTGCGGCCTCCGACGGGCGGCGCCGAGGCGTCCCCGACGAGCACCTCCGCGGCGCGCCCCGCCAGCTTGGCGCGCGCGAGGTCCACCATGGCGGGCGACAGGTCCACGGCGGTCACGCGGTGCCCCTGGTCCGTCGCGACAAGCGACAGACTGCCCGTCCCGCACCCCAGATCGAGAATGTCGGACGGCCGCTCCGGCAGCCAGTCCCGCAGCCGCGCCGCCCACGCCCCGCGCACCGCCGGGTCACGAAGCCCGTGGTCAGGCTCGTCGTCGAAGCGCGCGGCCTCGGCGTCCCAGTCGACCGGTTCGGGAATCGCCGCGTCCCGGATCATGTCCTTGTCCGTCGTCATGTCCAGATCGTGACACTCGCCACTGACAATCACGCTTCGATGCGTCACCCTCCGGGGAACACGTCTACAGCGGTACCGCAGTGGGACCGGGGTAGGCACAGGAGGCAGTCATGCGCCGTGTGACCGTGAACAAGCCCGTCGCGAAGACCAGCACCAGCCGCAGCCGGCAGCAGTACGACGAAGACACCGCCGCCGAACGCCGCCACGACCGCCCGGAAGTGCGCAAGGACATCCGGCGGACGTGGTGGCCGGACGAGTGAGAGGGCCGGGCAGCCGCCGCCCCGGCCAAGGGCGACTTCACCCCCCGCGTCAGTCCTTGCCGCGGAAGTCGAGCATGTAGAAGACCTTGTCGTAGCGGAGTTCACCGACGGCGACGAAATCAGGCAGTCGGCCGTACTCGGTGAAGCCCAACGACCGGTAGAGGCTCAGGGCAGCGCTGTTGTCGCCCCGCGCGTCCAGAGTCAGTACCTCGATTCCGGCGCGCCGGGCGTCCGCGACCAGGGCGGCCGTCAGGGCGCGGCCGACGCCGCGGCCCTGGGCCGCGGCGCCCACCGCCACCTTCTCCAGGTCGGCGTGCGGGCGATGCGTGGGCCTCGCATAGCGCTGCCAGTAGCCGAGGCCGACCAGTTGACGGTCGATGTACGCACCGCGCAGGACGGCGTCGCCGGCGCACGCCCCGGCGGCGACGCCGTCGAGGAGTCCGGCGACCTCGTCCCGCGACGGAGGGTCGACCCACCCGAGCGCGGCACCTCCACGGACCAGGTCCGCCAGGATCCGATGCGCCGACTCCGCGAACCGGGCGCCGAGTTCCGGATCGGACATCACTTCCGTGACGTCGAGGACGACGGGCTCTCGGGTCCCGCTCTCGGTCCCGTTCTCGGTCCCGTTCTCGGTCCCGTTCTCGGTCCCGTTCTCGGTGATGGGCGTATTCATGAAGAGCAGCCTAACCAGCCGCCCGGTATGCGCTCAGCTGACCGCCGAGGCGCAGGTGGTGGGGGTGGCGTGGGACGGGTCGAGGGCGTTGGCGACCTCGTGGAAGGCGACGCGGTCGACGGTGCCGATGGTGACGTGTTCGGAGAGGTCGACGGCGCACAGGTCCTGGAGCATGACGTTGTGCACGTCGGGGCCGGTGAGGAACTGGGTGCGGTAGGGGGTGACGACCTCGTCGTACTTGGTCGCGATGACCGTGTAGTGGACGCCGGGGACGGTGTCGCCGCCCTCGTTGAGTCTGGTGATGAACGGGGAGCCCGCGACCTGGTCGGCGAGACTGGGGGTGGCGAGGGTCAACAGGTCGGCGGCGCCGGGGAAGTACGGCAGGAGGCCCGCCAGGCCGCTGAGTGTGGTGCCGTGGTTGTCGGGGGCGATGCCGACGAGGGCGTTCACCTTGGCCGCGCCGCCGAGGAACTTGAGGTAGTAGCGGGGCATCATGCCGCCCTGCGAGTGGCCGACGAGGTCGGCCTTGGGGGCGCCGGTGGCGGCGAGCACCTTGTCGACGAAGGTGTCGAGCTGCTGCGCGGACTCGTCGATGGGGCCGAGGCCGTTGAAGAGCGGCACGCCGGGGCGTTGTCCGTAGTCGAGGGAGAAGACGCAGTAGCCGCGGCTGACCAGGTAGGGGGCGAGGACCAGCCAGTTGTCGACGGAGTTCCCGAAGGTGCCGTGGACGAGGACGACGGGGCGCGGGTGGGCGGCGGAGGGTTTGCAGGAGTAGTCGTTCCAGCCACTGCTCGGCGCGGAGTCCGCGTGGGCGGTGGCGGGGACGGCGGTGGCCGCGGCGGTGAGCAGCAGGGCCGCGGTCAGGGATCTGACCGCATGTTTCCAGTTCCGGGGCAGCATCGTGTGATCTCCTTGCGGCTCAAGGGAGTTGCGATGTGGGGTGCGTGCCCTGTGATCCGGATCACGAGGATGCTGTGCTGCCGCTAAATTACGCGCCAGTAGTAAATGAGTGAAGTTACGCGTCGGTAAAAACTTGTAGTGACGGTCTATCACGCACGGGACCGGGGTGCCGTCATCTGGTGGGCCCGACGGGGTACGGGCTCACCGGCTCAGGCCGCGAGCCGCCCCGGCACGATCGTCCCGGGGCCGAACTTCGCGCGGGCCCGGTCGGCCACCGCCTCCAGCGCCCGCGCCTTCTCGTCCGCGGGGTCGAAGGTCAGCTGGTGGGCGGCCCCCTCGACCGGCCGGAGCCCCTCCGCGCGCAGGGCGAGGGAGCGCACCCTGGCCCGTTGCAGCCCGAGCGCCTCGTACATCCGGTACGCGGCCGACGACAGCGCGGCCGTGTGCGCGGTGGGTTCGGGGAGCGTGCGGGCGCGGGTGGTCGTGGACCGGTCGGCGTAGCGGACGGTGAGGGTCAGCGAGCGGCACACCTGTTTCCCGTCGCGGAGCCGGGCGCCCAGTTCGTCGGCGAGGGAGAGCAGGGCGCGGCGGTGCCGGTAGGGGTCGAGTTCGTCGCGCGGGAAGGGGCGTTCGGCGGCGGTGGAGCGCGTGGCGGCGTTGGGGGTGACCCGGGTGCGGTCGACGCCGCGCGCCTTCTCGTGCAGTTCGCGGCCGATGCGGGCGGTGGTGAGCCGTTGCAGGGTGCCCTGAGGGGCGGCGGCCACCCGGCCGAGCGTGTCGAGCCCGTACTCGCACAGGGTGCGGGCGGTGGCGGTGCCGACGCCGGGCAGCGCGGCGACCGGCTGCCCGGCGAGGAACTCCGCCACGGCGCCGGGGTCGTCGGGCACGACCCTGGTCACCCCGGGCGAGGCGGTCCGCGCGGCCATCCGGGCCAGCATCGGGCCGGGTCCCGCGCCGATCACGCACTCCACCCCGTACAGGGCGAGCGCCCGTACCCGGATCACCGCGGCGAGTTCGACGGCGTCCCGGCCGAAGTAGCGCACGGCGCCGCCCAGGTCGACGAGGGCGGCGTCGGGCGGCAGTGCCTCGACCGTGGGACTGAACTCGCCGAGCAGGGCGACGAGTTGGGGCAGCGCCGCCTCGTGCGGGGGCGGTGGCAGGAATCGTACGTACAGAGTGGTCATCCCGCGCTCCCGGGGCTCTGGTGCCACAGTTTGCGGGGCGGGCCGGACGACGGGCTGTCGCCCGCGGGGCGCAGGTCGGCCCAGGGGTGCATCTCGTAGCCGGTGGCCATGCGGATGCGGCGTCCTCGGCGATCGCGGACCGGGTCGTCGCCGTCGGACGGCGGCTGCTCGGGCGGCTCCGCCAGGCGCAGTGCCACCGCGTCGAGGCCGCCCTCCCTGCGGACCTCGGCCAGGTCGGCGAGGTTCCACGCGGCCGCGCCGACCACGCTGAGGCTGCGCGGGCCGCGCCGCTGGACCGTGCCGCGTACGAGGAGCAGCCAGGAGTGGAAGACGGTGTGCGCGCAGGCGGCGTGGGCGTCGTCGAAGAAGGCCAGGTCGACGAGGCCCGTGCCGTCGTCGAGAGTGGTGAAGATGACGCGCTTGCCGGAGCGGATCGGCGGGGTCTGGGTGGCGACCTTGGCGCCCGCGACGAGGACCACCCTGCCGTGTTCGGCCTCGCGCAGGTGGCGGGCGGTCAGGACCCCGAGTTCTTCGAGGAACTTCTCGTGGTCGCCCATGAGATGGCGGGAGGCGTCCATGCCGAGGACGCCGAGTTCGGCGCTGAGCCGTTCGGCGTCGCCGAGGTCGGGCAGGCCGGCGGACGCGGTGCCGCGGCCGCCGGACAGGGGCAGTTGGGCGCCGCGGGCTCCCCGGGACCCGCGCGTTCCCCGGTGCAGTTCGGTCAGGTGGAGTTGCAGGTCACGCCGGTTGGCGCCGAACGCGTCGAGTCCGCCGACCTGGGCGAGGCGCTGCGCGAGCGGCCGGCTGGGCCTGGCGCGCTCCCAGAAGTCGAGCAGCGAGGAGTACGGCCGGCCCTCCTCGATGCGGGACGCCTCGGCCTCGCTGATGCCGTGCACGTCGGACAGCGCGAGCCGCACGCCCCACTTCTCCCCTCCACTCCCTTTATCAGACACCAGTTCGATATGGTGGGCGACCGCGGACTTGTTCACGTCCAGCGGAAGAATCGGCACCCCGCGCCGCCGCGCGTCCGCGAGGATCAGCCGCTTCGGGTACATCCCGGGGTCGTGCGTGAGCAACCCGGCGTAGAACGCGGCCGGGTGATGGGCCTTCAGCCACGCCGACTGGTACGTCGGCACGGCGAAGGCGACGGCGTGCGCCTTGCAGAACCCGTACGAACCGAAGGCCTCGACGATCTCCCAGGTGCGGGCGATCGTGTCGGCGTCGTAGCCGTGCGCCGCCGCCTGCTGCGCGAACCAGAACCGGATGCGGCCCTGCGACTCGGGGTCGGAGAGCCCTCGCCTGACCCGGTCCGCCTCGTCGCGCCCGCAGCCCGTCATGACGTTCACGATCTCGATGATCTGCTCGTGGAAGACGACGACCCCGTACGTCTCCTTCAGCGGTCCCTCCAGGTCGCGGTGCGGATAGCGGACCGGCGCGCGTCCGTGCCGCGCCTCGATGAACGGCCGCACCATGTCGGCGGCGACGGGACCCGGCCGGAACAGCGAGATGTCGACCACGAGGTCGTGGAACGTGGCCGGCTGAAGCCGCCCCACCAGGTCGCGCTGGCCCGGCGACTCGATCTGGAAGCAGCCGAGCGTCTCGGTGGACTTGATGAGCCGGTACGTCTCCGGGTCGCCCGGCGGCACCGCGTCCAGGTCGAGGGCGGTGCCGGTCGCCCGCTCCGTCTCCGCGACCGCGTGCGCCATCGCCGACTGCATCCGCACGCCGAGGACGTCGAGCTTGAGCAGGCCGAGGTCCTCGACGTCCTCCTTGTCGAACTGCGACATGGGCAGGCTCTCACCGCTGGTCGGCACGACGGGCGTACGGGCGAGCAGCGAGGCGTCCGAGAGCAGCACCCCGCACGGGTGCATGGCGATACCCCGCGGCAGCGCGTCGAGCGCCTCGACCAGCTCCCACAGACGGTCGCGGTCCCCCAACTCCCGTTCCAGATCCCGTAGTTCGGGCAGCTCCTTGAGTGCCGCGCGGGCGTCGCGGGCGCGGATGTGCGGGAAGGACTTGGCGATCCGGTCGATGTCGGCCGGATCTATGGACAGGGCCGCGCCCACATCGCGTACGGCGTGACGGACGCGGTACGTCTCCGGCATCGAGACGGTCGCGACGCGCTCGGCGCCGAACCGGCCGATGATCGCCCGGTAGACCTCCAGTCGCCGGGCCGACTCCACGTCGATGTCGATGTCGGGCAGGACGGAGCGGCGCTTGGACAGGAAGCGCTCCATGAGGAGGCCGTGTTCGACGGGGTCGGCGTGCGCGATGCCGAGCAGATGATTGACCAGGGACCCGGCGCCGGAGCCGCGCGCGGCGACCCGGATGCCCATGTGCCGTACGTCGTCGACGACTTGGGACACCGTGAGGAAGTAGCTGGCGAAGTCGTGGTACGCGATGATGTCCAGCTCGTGGTGCATCCGCTCCCAGTACTCCCGCTTGCGGGCGTATCCGAGACGCAGCATGCCCGCCGTCGCCCGCGACGCGAGGACCCGCTGCGCGGTGCGGCGCCCGGCGCCGACGAGCCGCGGTTCGGGGAAGTGCACGGAGCCGATGCCGAGGTCGCCCTCGGGGTCGACGACGCACGCGTCCGCCACGGCCCGGGTCTGTTCGAGCAGCCGGTACGCGGCGTCGCGGCGGAAGCCCGCGGCCTCCACCACCCGTTCGGCCGTCACCAGCATGGCGTCGGCGCCCTTCAGCCAGCGCTCGCCGCTGTCGAGTTCCTTGCGGGGGTCGACCGGGACGAGGCGGCGCGCGGCGTCGAGGACGTCGGCGACCGGGCCCATGCCGGGGTCGGCGTACCGGACGTCGTTGCTGAGGACGGGACGCACCCCCTGTTCGGCGGCGAAGCCGACGGTGCGGGCGGCCAGGCGCAGCGAGCCGGGGCCGGTGCCCTCGCGGCCGTGGTGGACGGCTTCGAGGCGCAGGGCGTCGCCGTAGATCTCCCGCCAGGGGGCGAGCAGCCGCGCGGCCCGGTCGGGGCGTCCCGCGGCGAGCGCGCGGCCGACGTCGGACGCGGGTCCGAGCAGTACGGCCAGGCCGTCGCCGTGGTTGTCCTCCCAGGTCAGCCGGGTCTCGCCGATGGCGTGGGCGGCGGTGACCAGGCGGCACAGGGAGGCCCAGCCCCGCGCGCCGTCACGGGCGAGGAAGGTCGCGCGGGGGGTCGACTCGTCGATGAAGGCACCGCCGCGCACGGGCTGCCGGCGCCGCTTGTCCGGGGCCCCGTCGAGTGCCCCGGGGCCGGTGACCGCGAGGTCCGTGCCGAACAGTGGCCGCACTCCCGCCCGGCCGCAGGCCTTGGCGAACCGGACCGCGCCCGAGAGGGTGTCCCGGTCGGTGAGGGCGAGCGCGTCCATGCCCCGCTCGGCGGCGCGCTCGGCCAGCCGTTCCGGGTGCGAGGCCCCGTACCGAAGGGAGAACCCGGACACGGTGTGCAGATGCGTGAACCCTGGCACACGCACCTCCTGCACACCTCGAACCGACTGCTTTCGCCTCCCCACCACCACCATAGACCAGTATCGAACGCATGTGCGACACCTCTTTATGGCATCCGCCGCAGGTCACCCGTTCAGGCCCACCCCACCTGCGCGAACACCGGGCGCCCCGGACCGTGGGGGCATGACCCAGACAGCCGACACCCCGCCCGGAACCCCGCACGGGTCCTTCCTCGACGAGGTGAAGAGCGCCGTCACACCGCGGGCCGCGCTGCTCGTCGTCGGCGTGCTCGCCCTCCAGCTGCTCTTCATCGCCTCCTACGTCGGGGCCCTGCACGACCCGAAGCCGAAGGACGTGCCGTTCGGTGTCGCCGCGCCGCTCCCGGCCGTCGCCCAGCAGGCGGTCACCCAGCTGGACAAGCTCCCCGGCAGCCCGCTCGACCCGCGCACGGTCACCGACCTGGCCGCGGCCCGCGAGAAGATCCTGAACAGGGACCTCGACGGGGCCCTGGTCATCGACCCCCGGGGCACCACCGACACCCTCCTCGTCGCGTCCGGCGGCGGCACCGTCCTGTCCGCCACCCTCAACGGGCTCGTCACCACGCTCGAAGCGGCCCAGCACCGCACCGTCAGGACCGTCGACCTGGCCCCGGCCTCCTCCCAGGACTTCGACGGCCTGTCGTCCTTCTACCTGGTCGTCGGCTGGTGCGTCGGCGGTTATCTGACCGCCTCGATCCTGGCGATCAGCACCGGCGCCCGGCCCGCCAACCCAGAGCGCGCGGCCATCCGGCTCGGCACCATGGCGCTCGTGTCGATCGCCGCCGGAATCGGCGGCGCCGTCATCGTCGGGCCGATCCTCGGCGCGCTGCCCGGCAGCGTCGTGGCGCTGTGGGGCCTGGGCGCCCTGATCATCTTCGCGGTCGGCGCCGCGACGCTCGCCCTGCAGGGGCTCTTCGGCATCGTGGGCATCGGTCTGGCGATCCTGCTCATCGTGGTCGCGGGCAACCCGAGCGCGGGCGGCGCGTTCCCGCTGCCGATGCTGCCGCCCTTCTGGAAGGCGATCGGCCCGGCCCTGCCGCCGGGCGCGGGCACCTGGGTGGCGCGCTCCATCGCCTACTTCAAGGGCAACGCCGTCACCGGGCCGCTCCTGGTGCTGTCCGCGTGGGCGGTGGCCGGCGTGGTGATCACAATGGCCGCCGCCGTGTTCCGCGGCAGACGGGAGCGGGCCCGCGCCGAAGCGTGAGGACGCGAGGACGTGAGGACGTGAGGACGTGAGGACGTGAGGACGTGAGGACGTGAAAGGGGCCGGTCCGACGGACCGGCCCCTTCTGCACGACTACGGCGTGCCCCGTACGACGACGGCGCGTCAGCCGATCTGGGCGCCGAACGTGGACAGCGCCTCCGTGACCGGCTGGAAGAACGTCTCCCCGCCGGAGGTGCAGTCGCCGCTGCCGCCCGAGGTGAGGCCGATCGCGGTGTCGCCCGAGAAGAGCGAGCCGCCGCTGTCACCGGGTTCGGCGCAGACGTCGGTCTGGATGAGGCCGTTGACGACGTCGCCGTTGCCGTAGTTCACGGTGGCGTCCAGGCCGGTGACGGTGCCGTCGTGGACCTGGGTCGTGGAGCCGCTGCGGCTCACCTTCATGCCGACGGTCGCGTCGCCCGCCTTGGTGATCGGCTGCGTGGAGCCGTTGTAGAGGTCGACCTCGCTCGGGTGCGGGACGTCCGCGGTGTACTTGACGAGCCCGAAGTCGTTGTCAGGGAAGCTCGACTGTTCGTTGGTGCCGATCTCCTGGCCGCTGGAGTCCGACCAGGTCGAGATCGCCTCGGTGCAGTGTCCGGCCGTGATGAAGTACGGCTGGCCGTCCTTTACCACGTTGAAGCCGAGCGAGCACCGGCCGCCGTTGCCGGTGATGGCGTCTCCGCCCGCGATGAGGGGCTTGAACTCCCCCTTGGTGCGCCGGAGTTCGGCCTTGGAGCCGAGGCCGTCGACGACCTTGCTCAGCTTGCTCCACCCGGCGCCGTCGACCGTGCGGTCGGCGGTGACGACGACCTTGTTGGTAGCCGGGTCGACCGCCCAGGAGGTGCCGGGGATCGTCGCGTCCTGCTTGAGGGTGGTGCGGGCGCCCTTGAGTTCGGCCAGCGAGTTCTGGACGACTCTGGCCTTCGCGCCGGCCGCTTCCACGACCGAGGCCGCGTCCTTGTTCAGGACGTTCACCACGAGGGCCTTGGCCCCCGCGTCGTAGTACGTGCCCGCCGAGTCCGCGCCGAGGTCCTTGGTCAGGGACGAGGCGAGATTTCCGGCCTTCGCGATCGACAGGGTCCGCGGGGCCGCGTCGGGGGTTTCCGTGCTCGCGTTCGCAGTCTGGAAGGTGACTCCCGCGGCGACCAGGGCGGCGATGCCCGCTCCTGCCGCGGCGGCACGCCGCTTGGGTATGCGTCGGTGCTTCAACTCTCGTCCTCCTGTGGGGGGTCGGAACCGGCGGCTGTGGGGTGCGCCGGTCCCGTAGGTTGACGCCGCCCACTATCCCGACGGCCACAGGGGACACACAAGGCCGACTTCAGGACGCGCGTGCGACCGAGACTATGCGCTCCCCCGGTGGTGTGCGCCCCCGTCATACTCCTTTCGCACCACGTCGGTTCCCACTGCAAACACTCCGCGCAGAGCGGCGGTCTGCGCGGGGTGAGGTCTAGGCCTGTCCGGATTCCGACCCCGCCGGGCCGGGAACCGGCGGCGCCGGGCGCGGACAGGAGAGAGCCCCCGCACGGCGGTTGCCGTACGGGGGCTCGCTGCTGTCGGCCGCGGATCGCGCCCGCGTGCGCCGGTCAGTGACCGCGTACGCCCATCAGTAGACGCTCACCCCGTACGCGCTGAGCGCCTCGGTGACCGGCTGGAAGAAGGTCGTTCCGCCGGACGTGCAGTTGCCGCTGCCGCCGGAGGTCAGACCGTACGCGGTGGTGCCGCCGTAGAGCGGGCCGCCGGAGTCGCCGGGCTCGGCGCAGACCGTGGTCTGGATGAGGCCGTAGACGATGTCGCCGTTGCCGTAGTTCACGGTGGCGTTGAGCGCGGTGACCTTGCCGCTGTGGATGCCGGTCGTGGAGCCGCGCCGGGTGACCGTGGTCCCCACGGAGGGCGTGGCCGCGCTGGTGATGTCCTGGCTGCCGACGGTGCCGGGGTGGGTCACCGACGTGTTGGTGTACTTGACGATGCCGTAGTCGTTGCCCGGGAAGCTGGATCCCGCGGTCGAGCCGAGCGTCGTCGTGTGCGACGAGCTCGACCACCAGGTGCCCGCGCCGTCGGTGCAGTGACCGGCGGTCAGGAAGTAGTAGGTGGTGCCCGAGCGGACGTTGAAGCCGAGGGAGCAGCGCCAGCTACTCGCATAGATGGCGTCGCCGCCGGAGATCAGCTTCTTGAGCGTGCCGGGGGTGCGCTCGATCTTCAGGGCGCCGGCGTTGCTGCCCGCGGCCTTCTGGATCCGGGCGATCTCGGCCCGGGAGACGGTGCTGTCGGCGGTGACGACGACCTGCTTGGTCTTGTGGTCGACGGCCCAGGCGGTGCCGGGTACGTCGGCCTTCAGGACGGACTTGTTCGCCTGCGAGAGCTGGTCCGCGCTGTAGGTGTGCGCGACGGGTGCGGGCGACGCGCTGGCCGCGGGTACGGCGAGTGCGCCGATGGCGACGAGCCCGGAGGCCACGGCGATCAGCCGGGTCCGTCTCGCGATGCCACTGCGGGGGGTGGTGCGCTTGATCCTCACTGGTCGTTCCTCCCGAGGGAAGTCGGGGGCCCGCGTGGGGTCGGGGGCCCGTGAGGCGCAGCCAGCGGCCCGGCGGGCGGCCCGGATTCCGGACCGCCCACGAACATGCGGTGCCCCTGACAAGCGCTGGTGGGGAGTATTCGGCCGCACGGCCGAGCCGCGCAAGAGCGCCTTTCGGCCGTGCAGCGTTCAACATGCGGGTTTCTAGTAGATGTTGACGCCGTAGGCGCTGAGCGCCTCGGGCACCGGCTGATAGAAGGTCGTGCCGCCGGTCTTGCAGTCACCGCTGCCGCCCGAGGTGATACCGAGCGCCTTGGAGCCGTCGTACATCGGGCCGCCGGAGTCTCCCGGTTCGGCGCAGACGGTGGTCTGGATCATGCCGCTCACCGTACCGCCGCCCTGGTAGCGGACGGTGACATTGAGCGCGGTGACGCTGCCGCTGTGGGTGCCACTGGTCGAGCCGGTGCGCTTGACGGACTCGCCGACGAAGGCGTTGGCCGCGGTGTAGCCGCCGCTGTGGCTGAGTCCGGTGTTGTCGTAGCGCACGAGCGCGTAGTCGTTGCCCGGGAAGCTGTAGCCGGTGGTCGGGCCGATCAGGGTGTTGTGCGCCTGGTCGGTGTACCACTGCTTGGCCACCTTGCCGCAGTGGCCCGCGGTGAGGAAGTAGTACGTGCTGCCGCTCTGCACGTTGAAGCCGAGCGAACACCGGTACTGGCCGCCGTAGATGGCGTCGCCCGCGGAGAGCAGGGGGGTGAACGTGCCGGAGGTCCGCTCGACCTTCAGCGCGCCGGCGTCGGCTCCGGCCGCCTTCGTGACCTTGGCGAGCTCGGCCTTCGAGACCGTGCTGTCGGCGGTCACGACGACGCGCCCGGAGGCCCGGTCGACGTACCAGGCCGTGCCGTCCACCTTGCTGTCCCGCACGGATCGGGCGACCGCGGAGAGCCGCCCTGCGCTGTACGTGTGATTCCCGGCCGCGCTCGCGCCGGGCAGGGAGACCACGGTGGTGGCCAGCAGACCCGCTGCCACGGCTAGCAGTCTGATGCGCTTGATCCTCACTGAACTCCTCCTCGGTGAAGGAAGGGGCCCGTGTCGGTGGCGGGCCCGTGAGGCACTGTCAGGTGGCGTGTCCCTGACATGCGCCGCAGTGATAGTGACCGCGGGAGCGCGCCCGCGCAAGGTCGGAAACGGAACATCTCCGAAGAACGCGACGCGCGCCCATGGAACGGTCCATGGGCGCGCGAAGGCACCGCGGCGCCGGCCGGTCAGGCGGTACGCAGGTTCCGCTCCCCCGCCGTGATCTCGGCCGTCAGCGTGTTGCCGGGCGGCGGGAAGGGGCAGATGAAGTGGTCGGCGAAGGCGCAGGGCGGCAGCACCGCGTAGTTGAAGTCCACGCGGGTACGGCCTTCGGCGTCGGGGGCGGCCGGCCGCAGGAAGCGGAACCGGTAGCTTCCGTCGCCGCTGGTGGCGTCGGCGAACACGGCCCACAGCGAGCCGTCCGCCTGCACGCCGACCTGGAGGGTGTGGTCCTGCCCGTCGAGTGTGAAGGCCAGTTCACCCCCGAGGCCGAGCCCGCGCTTCTTGCCGTCGGCGTTCTCGACGCGGACGGTGCGGCTCTCCTCGTACGGCGTGAAGCGGCCTTCGACGGCCCGGCCCGGGTCGTACGGGCCGGCCTCGATGCCGCGGAAGGCGCGCCGCGGCGCCGATCCCGGGTCGAAGTCGCGTACGGCCCACAGGCCCTCGCGGACGATGGCGACGAGGCGGCGCTCGCCGAGGCCGACCTGCGCGTCGGCCGTGAGCCGTATCTCGCCGGTGAGCTGCTGTCCCTCGCGGGTGAGCCCGTCCTCGGGGGCGGCGGTCAGGACGACGGAGTCGCCGTCGGCCCGCCACTGCCCGGGAATGGCCGGAAGTTTGCCTTCCGGATAGTCGTCGAGCCAGTGGGTGCCGGTGAGGGCGAGCGGCCCGTAGGGCTCGGACACGGACGCGGTCCGCTGTTCGTGCCACTGCCGCCAGGCGTCGGCTGCGTCGGCCGTTTCGGCTGCGTCGGTCATACGGTCAGGCCCTTCTCGGGTACGGGGTGTGCGGGTTCCTTCAGCCCCAGGTGGGAGCGCAGGGTCGTGCCGGTGTATTCCGTGCGGTACACGCCGCGCTCCTGGAGCACGGGCACCACCCGGTCGACGAACTCGTCGAGGCCGCCCGGCGTGAGGTGCGGTACGAGGATGAACCCGTCGGCCGCGCCGGTCCGCACGAACTCGTCGAGCTCGGCGGCGACCGCCTGCGGAGTGCCGATGAACGACTGACGTGTGGTGGTCTCGATGACGGTCTGCCGGATCGACAGGCCCTTGGCGCGCGACAGGGCCCGCCATTCCTCGGCGACCGCGAGCGGGTCGCCGCGCCGGGTGCGGCCCTGGGAGAGCCCGGAGTCGACGACGGGGTCGATGTCCGGCAGCGGCCCGTCGGGGTCGTACGCGGAGAGGTCGACGCCCCAGACCTGTTCCAGGGCGAGGAGCGCGTTCTGCGGTGACACCTGCTGACGCCGGATCTCCGCGGCCCGCTCCTGGGCCTCGGCGGCGGTGTCGCCGAGGACGACGGTGACGCCCGGCATGATCTTCAGGTCCTCGGGGGCGCGTCCGTACTTCGCGAGCCGGCCCTTCACGTCGGCGTAGAACGCGCGGCCCGCCGCCAGGGTGCCGTGCCGCGTGAAGATGACGTCGGCCGTCGACGCGGCGAACTCGCGGCCCTCCGGGGAGTCCCCGGCCTGGATGACGACGGGGTGCCCCTGCGGCGAGCGTGGCAGGGTGAACTCGCCCTGGATGTCGAAGTGTTGACCCGTGTGCGCGAAGGGCCGCGGCTGCCCGTCCGGCGTCCAGGAGTCCCACAGCTCCCGTGCCGTCGCGACGAACTCGGCGGCGCGCGTGTAGCGGTCGGCCCGGTCGAGGAAGCCGCCTCGGCGGAAGTTCTCGCCGGTGAACGCGTCCGACGAGGTGACGACGTTCCACGCGGCCCGGCCCCCGCTGAGGTGGTCGAGCGAGGCGAACCTGCGGGCGATCTCGTACGGCTCGTTGAACGTCGCGTTGACGGTCGCGGCGAGGCCGAGGCGCTCGGTGACGGCCGCGAGGGCGTTCAGGATGGTGAGGGACTCGGGCCGCCCGACGACGTCGAGGTCGTGGATGCGCCCCTTGTGCTCGCGCAGCCGCAGCCCCTCCGCGAGGAAGAAGAAGTCGAACAGGCCGCGTTCGGCGGTGCGGGCGAGGTGCTCGAACGACGCGAAGTCGATCTGGGAGCGGGACCGCGGATCGGCCCAGACGGTGGTGTTGTTGACGCCCGGGAAGTGGGCGGCGAGATGAACGTGTTTACGTGCCCTGGCAGTTGAGGTCATGACGGGTCCCCCGCGAGCGCGGCGTACTGGTTGGCGGGCCGGGCGAGCCCCAGGTGCTCCCTGAAGGTGCTGCCCGGATAGAACGTGCGGAACAGACCGCGGTGCTGGAGCAGCGGCACCGTGCCGTTGACGAGCCGCTCCAGGTCACGGCGCGGCTCGACGGGTGTGAGGTGGAAGCCGTCCACGGCGTGGGCGCGGTGCCACGCCGTGATGAGGTCGGCGAAGTCGACCGGGCCGCCCCGGTAGAGCGGCCCGAGGTCGCTCGGCAACGGCCCTCCGCCGCCGTGGCCGGGCTCGGCGGCGTGCTCCCCGCCGCCGAGGTCGACGCGCAGCGCGGCCAGGACGCGCAGGGTGTCCGGGTCGCGGCCGTACTCGGCGGCGCGCCGGCGCAGGCCCGCGCGGGCGGCGGCGGCCTGGGCCGGGCCCGCCGCGCCGACCAGGGCGACGTCGGCGTGGCGGGCGGCGACGTCGTACGCGTGGGGCTCGGTGGTGTCGACGACGGTCACGGGGTGGCCCTGGGGCGGGCGCGGCACGATGGAGGGGCCGCGCACGGAGAACGTGCTGCCCCGGAAATCGACGTGATGCAGCTTGTCGCGGTCGACGAAACGGCCGGTCGCCACGTCGCGGATCTCCGCGTCGTCCTCCCAGCTGTCCCACAACCGGGCGGCGACGTCGGCCACTTCACCGGCCTCGCGCCACAGATCCGCGGCGGGGGCGGCGTCCCTGCGGCCCAAGAGGCGGGCCTCCTCCTCGGTGGCGGACACCTCGGGCCGCCAGCCGGCGCGGCCCCGGCTCACCCAGTCGAGGGTGGCGACGGCGGCCTGCACATGGAAGGGCTCGGTGTGGGTGGTGGTGACGGTGGGCACGAGGCCGATGCGGCCGGTGGCGGGGGCGACCCGGGACAGCACGGCGAGCGCGTCGGGCCCCGGCCGGCCGAAGGAGTCGCCGAGGGTGACGAAGTCCAGGGCGCCGCGTTCCGCGAGGCGGGTGAGGGCGATGTACGGGTCGGCCTCGTAAGTGTCGGGTTGGTCGACGGCCGCCGCGAGATGCAGCAGGCCGCGGCCGGTTGGTGTGGTCATGGGCGGTCCTTGCGCGAAGAAGAGAGGCTGCGAAGAAGAGAGGGGGGAGGGAGAGAGGCAGGGAGCGGGCTACGGCTTGGGCAGGCCGGGCGGGTTGATCTCCGACTTGTCGACCGCCTCGGTCGACAGACCCCAGCGCTTCAGGACCCGCGCGTACGACCCGTCCTTGATCACGTGGTCGAGTGCGGCCGCGTACGCGTCGACGAGTCCGCTGCCCTTCTTCGTGGTGGCGGCGATCTTCCCCTGGATCTTGTCGCCCGCTCCGGAGAGCGTGCCGATGATCTGCGACTGGCCGGCGGTCGCCACGTGGTAGGCGGCGGACGGGCTCGGGCCGAGGTAGGCGTCGATGCGGCCGGACTGGAGGGCCAGGTAGTAGTCGGTGTCCTTCTGGAAGTACTTGATGGTGACCGGCTTCAGGCCCGCCTTCTCGTCCTGCTTGCTCCAGTCGACGAGGATCTTCTCCTGGTTGGTCCCGGAGGAGACGGCGATGGTTTTGCCCGCCACGTCCTTGGGCTCCTTGACCCGCCAGCTCGTTCCCTTCTTCGCCTCGAACGCGATGTTGTCGAGCCGGTAGGTCGCGAAGTCGTACTTCTCCTTGCGTTCCTCCGTGACCGTGACGTTCGAGAACACGGCATCGAACTTGCCGCTGTC
The DNA here is from genome assembly GCF_004005495.1 of Streptomyces antnestii. Lineage (GTDB taxonomy): Bacteria > Actinomycetota > Actinomycetes > Streptomycetales > Streptomycetaceae > Streptomyces > Streptomyces antnestii. The sequence continues at coordinate 68,475 of NZ_RZYA01000005.1, read as the reverse complement.
GAGGCCGACGAACAGGTTCTCCCAGGACACCGGGGAGAAGTCGATCTTCAGGCCGAGTGTGTCGGCGACGAGGGTCGCGAGGTCGATCTCGGAGCCGATGCGGGTCTTGTCGTCGTTGGCGTAGAAGCCGAGTGGCGGCGAGGCGTCGGCGCTGCCGCCGAGCCGGAGCGTGCCGCGCTCACGGACCGCGGCAGGCAGCTTCGCCGCGATCGAGTCGACCTTCTTGCCGCGGATACGGTGCTGGTCGGGCCCGATGTTGATGCCGCCCACCTTCTCGGAACTCCCCTTGCCGGTGCCGGTCGTGGCATCGCTGTCACCCCCGCAGGCGCTGAGCATCGGGGCGGCGACGAGCGCGGCGACGGAGAGGGCGAGGGTGCGACGGGACAACATGGGTGAACTCCTTGGTGAGAAAGGTGAGTTGGTGGGTTGCGCAGAGGAAGTACGGCTCAGAGGACCTTGGAGAGGAACGCCTTGGTGCGCTCGTGCCGCGGGGCGTCGAGTACGTCGCCGGGGGCGCCCTGTTCGACGATGCGGCCCTCGTCCATGAAGACGACGGTGTCGGCGACCTCACGGGCGAAGCCGATCTCGTGCGTGACGACGATCATCGTGGTGCCCTGGAGCGCCAGGTCCTTGATGACGTCGAGGACCTCACCGACCAGCTCCGGGTCGAGCGCCGAGGTCGGCTCGTCGAAGAGCAGCAGCTTCGGCTCCAGGGCCAGGGCGCGGGCGATGGCGACGCGCTGCTGCTGTCCGCCGGAGAGCTGCTTCGGATAGGCGTCGGCCTTGTCGGCGAGCCCGACGCGGTCGAGCAGCCTGCGGGCGTTGTCGAGGGTCTCCTTGCGGGGGCGCCCGAGGGCGGAGAGCGGAGCCTCGGCGATGTTCTCCAGGACCGTGAGGTGCGGGAACAGGTTGAAGTTCTGGAAGACGAAGCCGATCTGGGTGCGCTGCTTGAGCACCTCGCGCTCGCGCAGCTCGTACAGCTTGTCTCCGGAGCTGCGGTAGCCGACGAGCGCGCCGTCCACGCTGATCCAGCCGCTGTCGACCTTCTCCAGGTGGTTGATGGTGCGCAGGAGCGTCGACTTGCCGGAACCCGAGGGGCCGAGGACGACGGTGACCTCGCCGGCCCGTACCTCCAGGTCGATGCCGCGCAGCACTTCCAGCGTGCCGAAGCTCTTGTGGACGGCTTTCACGTCCACCATGGGCGTGCTCATCGGGTGGTTCCCTTCGCGTAGTGACGTTCGACGTAGTGCTGGAGGACCGAGAGGGCGCTGGTCAGGAGCACGTACCAGACGGTGGCGACCATGAGGAGCGGGACGACGCGTCCGTTGCGGCCGTAGATGACCTGGACCTGGTAGAAGAGCTCGCCGATCGCCATGACGGAGACGATGGAGGTGCCCTTGAAGAGGGAGATCACCTCGTTGGCCGCGTTGGGCAGGATCGAGCGCATGGCCTGCGGCAGGACGATCCGGCGGATCTGCCGAAGGCGGGGAATGCCGAGCGCGGCCGCCGCCTCCAACTGGCCGCTGTCGACGGCCAGTACACCGCCGCGCACGATCTCCGCGGCGTACGCGGCCTGGTGCAGGGCGAGGCCCAGGACGGCCGCGCTCATCGCGCCGACGAGGCCCATCGTGTCGAAGGAGAAGAAGCCGGGTCCGAAGGGGATGCCGAACTGGAGCTTCTTGTAGAGGTAGGCCAGGTTGAACCAGAACAACAGCTGCACGATCAGCGGGATCGACCGGAACGCCCAGATGTAGCCGAAGGAGACGGCCCGCAGGAAGCGGCTGGCGGACAGGCGCATGAAGGCGAGGACGATGCCGAGCGCGAACCCGAGGGCCGTTCCGTAGAACGTCAGCTGGAGGGTGACCCACACCGCCTTGATGATCACGTCGGCGGTGAAGTAGTCGGCGAACACCCCCCATTCCCAGCCGGTGTTGGTGATGAAGCCGTGCGCGAACTGGGTGAGCAGGACGGCGGTCGCGGCGATGGCGGCCCACCGCCAGGGGTGGCGGACGGGCACCACCTTGAGCGCGCCGTAGTCCACGGCGGGCCGCGCGGGGGCGCCGGATGTCGTTTTGTCGATGGGTGGATCGCTGGTCAGGGACATAGGGGTTCCTCGAAGGAAGGGGAGAGGGAGGGAGAGAAGGGGTGCGCTCAGGCGGCCGTGGCGCGACAGGAGAGGTCGCGCAGGAGGGTGAGGACAGCGCGGGCGGTGGCGTCGTTCTGCCGGAACGAGGGGCTGTTGGTGCGCGGCCTCGTGAACGCCCCGGCGCCGCGGCCGTTGGTGTGCGGGCCGAGCGCGAAGCGGCGCGGGTGCGCGGTGCCGTCGCGGTGCAGGACGCGCCCGTCCTCGGGGTCGACCGCCAGGAGTCCGGCGGGGGTCGCCGCCGCCCCCTCCTCGTACAGCTCGCGCAGGAGCTGGTCGCGGGTGCGGGCGAGGGTGGGGTCCGGCAGGCGCGCCTCGACGAGGGCGCGGGCCTCGACGACGGCGCCGGGCAGGGTGGCGCTCGTGGCGCGGAAGACGCCGTCCTCCGCCGTGACCCGCAGGTCCGCGCCGGCGAACTTCACGACGCCGGCGCGGGAGAGCGCGAGCAGTTGCCGCAGCCGCGGTCCCGGCGGCCCGGAGGCGAGGTAGCTGAAGAAGCCGTGCCACCAGGACCCGATGTCGCCGAGCCGCACGACTTGCCCGTACACGGAGAGCAGGCCGAGGAAGACGGCCAGGTCGGGGCTGTGCGCGGGGTCGTGGCGGCGTTCGAGGTCGGCGGTGATGTAGGCGCGCAGCCCGTCCTGGAGTTCCGCGTGCGAGGTGTGGCGTACGCCGTCCAGCGGGTGGTCGAGGGCCGTGAGGTCGAGGCGGTCGGCCGGGTCGGGCACGGCGGAGGCCACCAGGGCCTGGAGTTCGGCGCTCAGCGGTGCGGCGGCCGCGTACTTCTCCTCGAAGTCGGTCCAGGCGACGGAGGTGCGCTCGGGGTGGGCGGTGAACAGGCGGTGGTAGTGGGCGAAGCCCAGCTCCTTGTCGATGAGGGGCCACACGTCGCGCCGGAAGTCGAAACCCCCTGGGCGGGCGAGGAGTTCGTCGACCTCGGCGGGGCCGAGGAAGCGAGGCAGGGGCGGGCGTTCGCCGGTCCAGTCATAGCCGATCTTGGAGTGGTAGGGGATGCCGCGCCGGGAGCCGACGTGCAGCACGGGCTCACGCCCCGACGGGATGTACGTGTCCCCCTCGTACCGTCCGCCGCGCCCCTCGGTGAGCAGCACCATCAGGTCGACGAAGGCGAGGCCGAAGCCGCGGACCAGGACGTCCTCGCCGGGCGCGAGTGCGGACAGGTCGCTGTCGGCGGTGAAGTCGGGCGGCAGGTGGACGAGCCCGTGCTCACGCGCGTAGGCGCTCAACTCCGCCTGTTCTTCGTCGAGTTCGGCGTCCAGGTGCCCCTGGGCGAGGATCACCGTGTCGGCGAGGAGGGGGCGGGGCCGGCCGTCGAGCCACACCTGCTGGCGGCCCTCGCGGGGTCCGCCGACGCGCAGGGCGCGGTGCGGGTGGTGGTGGACGGTGACGCCCGGCGGCAGAGCGGCGACCGCCCGTTCGTGGACCCAGCGCAGATAGGTGCCCTGGAGCCGCCGGTCGGCGAAGTGCCGCCCGTCGAGGTCCGCCCACTCGTGCAGGGCGGGCCCGGGGAGCACCGGCCCGTCGAGTTCGACCGTGTCGTCGGTGAACATCGTGACGTCCTGGGACTGCGAGTTCATCCACAGGAGCGGTGACTGGTCCTCGCGCCAGATGCGTCCGCCGCCGGGCGGGAACGGGTCGACGAGGTGGATGTCGAGTTCGAGGTCCGGGTACAGGCCGGGCGCGTTCGCGGCGATGCGCTCCAGGACGCCGGTCCCCCGCGGCCCGGCTCCCACGATCACCAGTGAGGGCCTCATCGCGTGCGCTCCGAACCGCGGGCGTAGTGCCGCTCGACGTAGAACTGGCCGACGCTCAGGAGAGAGGTGACGACGACGTACCAGACGGTGGCCACCAGGAGCAGCGGGATGACCTGGTAGGTGCGGTGGTACACGAGTTGGGCCGAGTACAGGAGGTCCTGGACGGCGATGACGCTGACGATGGAGGTGCCCTTGAGGGTGCCGATCAGCATGTTCCCGGCCGGCGGCAGGATGGAGCGCATGGCCTGCGGCAGGATGATCCGCCGCCAGCGCCTGATCCTGCCGAGTCCGAGGGCCTGCGCGGCCTCGATCTGCCCGCGGTCGACGGAGAGGATGCCGCCGCGCACGACCTCGGCGGCGTACGCGGCCTCGTGCAGGGTGAGTCCGATGACGGCGACGGTGACCGGCCCGAACAGGTCGACGGTCCGGACACCGAGGATGTGCGGGTACAGCGCCCCGATGTTGAACCAGAACAGCAGCTGCACCAGGATCGGCATCGACCTGAACAGCCAGACGTAGCCCCAACTGACCGTGCGCAGCACGGGGTTGGCGGACAGTCGCATGACGGCGAGCAGGGTGCCGAGGGCGAAGCCGAGCGCCATGACGAGGGCGGTCAGCCAGAGGGTGAGACCGAGTCCGCGCAGGATGGACGCCGACGTGAAGTAGTCGGCGACGACGTCCCATTGGAAGGCCTTGTTGCGGATCACCGAGTTGGCGGCGATCGCGAGGAGTGCGAGAACGACGGCTGCGGCGAGCCACTGGCCGGTGCGGGGCCGGCGGACGATGCGGGGCTGTGTCTCACCGGTGGTGGTGGCGGGTGGGCCGGCCGCGGAAGGCGCGGCCTTTGCGAGTGTGTTCGAAGACATGCGAAGGCTCCGTGGGCACTGGAATCCAGCACGGTCTTGCCTTCACACGGAACTTGCGGGCCGAGCCCCTCAGCAGCGGTCCCCGCACCGAGAGTAAGGGGCTCGACGCGCCCGCTGTCAAGGATGTCCACACTGTGAGCTGTACGTCTCAAGTGAGTTGACGCGGAAACGGATGCCTGTTCCACTTACCCCATGCATCCGCAGCAGTGGCTGGTCACGCGCTCCCACATCGACTTCGGTCGAGTGTGGTCCTCGTCCTGTTGATGCCCTTCTGACGCCCTTCCGCGCGCGTCTCCTCTCTTCTTTCTTCTCGCCTTCCTCGCGCTTTCGCGCGTTCCCGGTGCGCCCAAGTGCGCACCCTCGACCGCGCCTTCACACACGCGCCCTCGCGCACCCCTCCCCTCTCATCTCATCTTTTCGCTCCCTTTTTCATCACCCCTGCGTGCTCGTTGTCCTCGAAGGGGTGCTTGTCGTCTTCGAAGGGCAGACCTCCACGCCATGCGTACGACCCTGACCAACCACCGGCGCATCCCCGCCGCGTTCGCACTGATCACGGCGGCCACCCTGGCGCTGACCGGCTGCGGCTCCGGCGACCCCGGGGCCTCCGCGGGCGGCGCTCAGCCCGCGGGCAAGAGCGACAAGATCCCCACGACGGACGTCGTGAAGCAGGTCCACAAGGACGAGGCCGCCGCGAAGCTGCTGCCCGCCGGCGTACGGGCGAGCGGCAAGCTCACCGTCGGCAGCGCGATCGGCGGCACCCCGCCCGGCGCCTTCTATCTGGAGGACGGCAGAACCGCGGTCGGCCAGGACATCGACTTCGCCGACGCCGTCGCCAAGGTCCTCGGAGTGAAGCTGAAGCGGGAGGCCGCGAGCTTCGAGGCGATCCTGCCGGCGCTGGGCAGCGGCAAGTACGACCTGGGCACCGGCAACTTCGGCGTGACGGACGAGCGGCGCAAAACCATCGACTTCGTCACGTACATCAATGACGGCCAGGGCTTCGCGGTCCGCAAGGACAGCGACCTCAAGAAGGTCACGGACCTCAGGCAGCTGTGCGGCCTGAACGTGGCGACCGGCGCGGGCACCACCTTCGAGGCGACCCTGGAGGAGAACAAGCACCTGTGCACGGACGCCGGGAAGGCGGCCTACAGCGTGAAGACGTACGCCGACCAGAGCGCGATCTGGTCGTCCCTCCAGCAGGGCCGGTCCGACGTCGTGATGAGCACCATCAACGGACTGCGGTACGCCGTCGACCATCAGGAGGGACTGAAGTTCCTCAACGAGTTCCACCGGCTCGACGTGGGCTTCGCGTTCAAGAAGGGCACGAAGCTGGCGCCCGCGTTCCAGGCGGCGGTGAACAAGCTGATCGCCGACGGGACGTACGACCGGATCCTCAAGAAGTGGGGCACGAGCGAGTCCGCGATCGACAAGTCCCAGATCTCACCGCCCGAGATCAAGGACTGACGCCGCTCATCGACGCAGCGACGCAGCGACGCAGCGGCTCAACGGGTCAGCAGTCGCAGCAGGAGCAGCACTCGCAGCATTCACAAATGGAACACGCCTCGCAGCAGCTGCAGTCGGTCGAGCAGCACTCGCTGCACCAGCCCTCGCGCTTCTTACGGGACCAGGGGCCCTCGAACTCGTCGGCGCAGCAGACCTTGCAGGTGCAGCAGAGCCCGATGGCCGCCGCGCATCCCGCGAAGAAGCCGCGCTTGCCGGGCTTCGGCGGCTGGGGAGACGGCCCGCCGCCGAAGCCGCCGGGACCACCGGGACCGGCCGGTCCACCGGGACCGCCGGGGCCGGCCTGGCCACCGCCGTAAGGGTTCTGCGACCCGTACGGGCCCGCGGATCCATGCGGCGGGTAGGGGCCCGGTCCGGTGGGCACCCAGGGGCCGGACGCGCCGGGGCCCTGCTGGGGCGTGGAGGCCGACGGGGCGTGCGGGCCGTGCGAGCCCTCACCGTTGTGCGAGCAGGACGCCGTACCGAAGGCGCGGTCGACGGACCGGCGCAGTTCGTGGGCTAGCAGCAGATGCGCGAGCGTGCCGTCGGCGAAGTCGACCTCGCGCAGGGCGAGGCGGATCCCGCGCAGGGCGTCGTCGGCGAGGCGGCGCGCCTCGGTGAGGTCCGTGCCGGTCGCCGTGAGCGGGTTCCAGGCACCCGACGCGGCGTCAGCTTCCTTGTCCTCCACGGCGTCCAGGAGATGCGCGAGCCGTCCGAAGAGCCGTCCGGCCTCGGCGAGCGGCGCCGCGTTGCCGGGGCGCCCGGCGAGGACGGCGGTGTGCGCGAAGGCGGCGGCGGTCGCCGTCTCGGTGGGTTCGGTGACCGTGAGCACCGGGGTGCCGGGCCCTGCGAGCGCCTCGATCCCCGTCTGACGCTCGACGGCGTCGACGAGTACGGCCGTGTCGAACCCCACGTCAGATCCGGTGCGGGACCCGGCCTTTCCCCACTTCGCGGCCACCCGGCGGGCCGCGGCGGCCACCGGCCTGCGGGCCAGGATGCCGTCGCCGTCGGCGACGTGGTCGCGCACCTTCGCCGAGGCGAGGACCAGCGAGACGGCCGCGGCGAGCCGGGCGCCCTCGCCCTGCGCGACGGACGCGGTGCGCATCCCGCGCAGTGGGCAGGGCCCCGCCGTGCGCCGTCCCCCGGCGACGTGTTCGGTCTGAGCCTCCGTCAGAACCGAGATCAGCAAACCGTCATAGTTCGTGACAACCCGGGCGAACTGCCCGTGATCCCCGCGAAGTGCCAGGCAGAGCCCGCACAGATGCGCCATCCACTGGGCCTTGAGCCCGTCGCCGAGACGATGGCTGCAGGGCCGGACGATTCCGAACAAGACGACTCCCCCGAGGGTCCCGAAGACGTAAACTGCGGCATCGTATCCGGGTGTCCGTTCACCCGTACGCCCCGGTCGTCACCCATACGCCGCGAAGAATCATATTTCACTCACTGTCAGCAGCCGTACGGGGTACGACCCTTGGGGTGCACGGGACAGCGCCGTATTGACTCTGCACCAGTCGCGTCACGAAAACCCCGCGCGGCGACTATCCACTTGGCGCACCATCCGCATCATGGACGACCATAGGGACACGAAACGCGGAGGAACCGCTGCGAGAGGAGGCGTCCATGGGATCGGTGCGCAAGGCGAGTGCCTGGCTTGGCCTCGTCGACGACAACGATGACGAGCGTTACTACGACGGCTACGACGACGACAGGGTCGAGGGGTCCGAGCCCCAGACCGGCGCCGCCTGGGTCACGGACCCGCGCGTGAAGGTGGCGACCGAGGCAGCCGAGGAGGCGGGCCGCCGGATCGGCACGGTCACCCCGGACGGTTTCCGGGACGCCCGTGGCATCGGCGAGATGTTCCGGGAGGGCGTCCCCGTCATCATCAACCTCACGGCCATGGAGCCCGGCGACGCCAAGCGCGTCGTCGACTTCGCGGCCGGGCTCACGTTCGGGCTGCGGGGTTCCATCGAGCGCGTGGCGAACCGGGTGTTCCTGCTGAGCCCCGCCGACACCCAGGTGGTCAACGGCGAGGCGGCGAGCCGTCCGGTGGACGGGTTCTTCAACCAGAGCTGAGCGTCACGGGTGGGCAGGGCCCGGCCCCCGGCCGGGTCACCGCCCGCCGATTCGGGTCACCGCCCGCAGGTCGGGTCACCGCCCGCGGCGCCCGTCACGCGACGGTGGACTCCACCTCGACGACCCGGTCGGGACCGCGCTGGGGTCCGATCTTCGCCGTGTCGGCCGCGCCCACGGCGTCCGCCTCCGTGTCGGCGACGTCGCACTCCATGCGCCGGGGCAGCCGCAGTGCGGCGAGCGCGCCGAGCAGCAGGAGCCCGGCGCTGACGAACAGCGTCACGTGCAGTCCGTGGACGAAGGCGACCCGGGCGGCCCTGCGCAGCGCCTCCCCGGCGGTGCCGCCGAGCCGCGCCGCGACCTGGTACGCCTCACCGAGCGAGTTGCCCGCCTGGGCGCTCGCGGATCCGGGCACGCCCGCGACCTTGGCGATGCCGGGCGCGTAGGCGGCGTTCATGACCGAGCCGAGCAGGGCGATGCCCATGCCGGCGCCGAGCTGGTAGGAGGTCTCGCCGATGGCCGCGGCCCCGCCCGCGTCCTGCGCCGAGGCCTCGCTGAGCATCGACTCGTACGCGCCGAAGAGGGTGGTCTGCAGGCCGAAGCCGAGCAGGACGAAGCCGGAGATGAGCAGCGTCGGCCGGTCGTGCTGGCCCATCCGCGTGAGCATCAGCACCGCGGCCGCGGTGAGGACGAAGCCGGCCGACACCATGCGGCGCGGGCCGAGGCGGCGCAGCTGGGCCGAGCCGAGGATGCCGGCCGCCATGGCCGCGAAGGTGAGCGGCAGGAGCCGTACGCCCGTCTCCAGCGGGGTCAGGCCGAGGACGAGCTGGAGGTACTGGACGGCGATGAGTTCGAGGCCGACCAGGGCGAGCATGGCGAGGACGATGCAGCCGACCGCGGTGGAGAAGGCGGGCCTGGCGAACATCTTCATGTCGACGAGCGGGTGCTCACGGCGCCGCTGCCGTCGTACGAACACCATCAGCAGGGCGATGCCGACCAGCAGGGGCCCGACGGTGACCGGGTCGAGCAGGTCGCGGTGCACGCCGAAGCGCTTCACGCCGTAGACGACGCCGAGCATGCCGACGGCCGCCATGAGGGCGCCGACCACGTCCCACGGGCCGTCGGTGCGGCCCTTGGACTCGGGAAGTATGAGGCGGCCCAGGGGCAGCATGATCGCCATCAGCGGGATGTTGATCAGGAAGACCGAGCCCCACCAGAAGTGCTCGACCATGAAGCCGCCGAGCACCGGCCCTGTGGCGGCGCCGATCGCGGCGACCGCGGACCACACGCCGATCGCCACGGCCCGCTCCCGCCGGTCGGGGAAGACCGCCCGCAGGATCGACAGGGTCGCGGGCATGATCATCGCGCCGCCGACGCCGAGCAGCGCGCGGGCCAGTATCAGGACGTGCGGTGTCGAGGCGAACACGGCGAGCGCGGAGGCCGCGCCGAAGAGCCCGTAGCCGAGCAGCAGGACCCGTCTGCGCCCGACGCGGTCGCCGAGCGTGCCGAAGAGGATGAGAAGCGCCGCGCAGATCAGCGGGTAGGCGTCGACGATCCACAGCAGCTGGACCGCCGAGGGGCGCAGGTCCTGGGTGACGGCGGGGACGGCGACGTGCAGCACGGTCGCGTCGAGGGCGACGAGCAGCAGGCTGGTGCACAGGACGACGAGAACGACCCAGCGATTGGCCCCGGCCGTGCGAAGGCGGAAGGGCGCGGTGGCCGTGGTCGTTCCGGTCATGTGCGTACCTCCCAGTGGTCCTCGCGCTCGGCGGATCCGCGGGGTGGGGACTTCCCCGCGGTTGCGGCCGCAAGGAGCGGACTCCCGGGCCCACGCAACGAAAGGCGAGTGAGCCGCCAGAGTACGCGAGTCCTTCCCGGTCACACGTGGCGGACCTCTCATGCGAGCGGGCCCCGGGGTGTGGTGTACGCCACGCTCCCGTCCTTCGGCCACGCACCGGGGGTGAGGCCCGGTTGCGCGCACCGCTGATAATCGTCGCCGTGACCCAAGTCGACCTGCAAGACCCGCGGCCCGCCCGGTCCGGTGCGGCCGGTGCGCTGCGCCGCGCGGCTCCCGCACTCCTCGCGTACGGGGGGGTGCGGGCCCTGGGCCTGCTCGTCCTCGCCGGGTGGAGCGCGGCGCGGGGAAAGAGTCCGCACACGCTGCTGACCGCCCGCTGGGACTCGCTCTGGTACACCCGCGTCGCCGATTTCGGCTACGGCTGGGAGGTGCGCCTGCCGGACGGCACCGTCCACTCGAACCTCGCGTTCTTCCCGCTCCTCCCGTGGCTCGAGCGCCTGGTCTCGGCGGTGAGCCCGCTCTCGTACGCGGACGCGGGCCTGATGGTGAGCTGGCTCGCCTCGCTCTGCGCGGCCTGGGGGATCTTCCGGATCGCCGAGCTGCTGTACGGGCGGCGGGCCGGGGTCTGCGCGGTGGTGCTGTGGGCGGCGCTCCCGGTCGGGATCGTGCAGTCGATGGCGTACAGCGAGTCGTTGTTCACGGCCCTGGCGGCCTGGTCCCTGTACGCGGTCCTGACGGGACGGTGGGTGAGCGCGGGCCTTCTCGCCTCGCTCGCGGGCCTCACCCGGCCGGTGGGGGCGGCGGTGGTCGCCGCGCTCTGGGCGACGGCCGCGGTCCAGGTGGTCCGCGAGCGCCGGATCTCGTGGCGCATGGCTATCGGCGTGCTGCTCGCCCCGGTCGGCGCCGCCGCGTACGTGCTGTGGGTGGGGCACCGCACCGGTGACGGGCTCCTCGGCTATCTCGACGTGCAGGGCCAGTGGGGCAACGGCTTCGACGGCGGTCTCGCCTTCGCCCGCTTCGTCGGCGCCAAGCTCACCTCGTTCCCCTCGGCCCTGGCCGGCCTCGGCCTGATCGCCGGGGTCGCCCTGGTGATCTGGCTCTACGTGCTGTGCGTGCGGCGGGGCCAGCCGCTCGCGCTGCTCGTCTACTGCGGGATCGTCGTGGCGCTCGCCCTGTGCGCGTCGGGGTACTTCGGTTCGAAGCCGCGGCTGCTGCTGCCGGCCTTCCCGCTGCTGCTGCCGGTCGCGGTGGCGCTCGCCCGGCTGCGGACGGGCAGAGCGGCGGCGGTGCTCGGGGGCGTGGCGGCCGCCTCCGCGGTGTACGGGGCGTTCTGGCTGAACGGGTCGGGGCCTCCTTGATCGACTCGGCGGGGTCCGCGAAGGCCGTCCGATCGCCCGCGGCGACCGGACGGGGAATTCCACGGGAGCCGTCCGTGCACGAATTCGAGCAGGCCTAAAAACAATTACAAGAAACGATCAATAAAATTGAAGGCGGCACCCCGGTCAGATTGTTATATCCGCAGGGATAAACCCCTCGCTGAGATCAATCCCACATCACATCGTCATCACAAACCGAGTGATTCGGCCGGGTTCGGGACTCACTCGCTGTAGCGTCGATTGAGTGCGTACCGAACCAAACCTCACCCGTGTCGAGCGGGTCTTCGCCCGCCTCGACCGGGAGCCGGAACGGCCGGCCAACCTGAATGTCCCCAGGATGAGCAGGCACAGGGTCGTGCTCTTCGGCGCCACCCTGGCCTTCTACCTGGCGATCGTGGTGGCCGTGGTGACCACGTCCCGGCTGGTGGCCTTCGACTGGGAGGTCATGTTCTTCCGGCCGTACCAGCAGTGGCCCCAGATCCACGCGTTCCTCGACTACTGGGTCGTGCTCGGCCAGCGCGGACCGACCGCCGTCATGGTCATGGCGTGGCTCGGCTGGCGCTCCTGGCGTCAGCACACGCTGCGGCCGCTGCTCACGTTCGGCGCCGCGCTGCTGCTCCTGAACATCACCGTCGGCGCCGCCAAGCTCGGCATGGGCCGCCTCGGCCCCCACTACGCGACCACCATCGGCTCCAACGAGATGTGGGGAGGCGGCGATATATTTCCTTCGGGCCACACCGCCAACGCCGTGGTGACCTGGGGAATCCTCGCCTATCTGGCCTCGACGCCGCGCGCCAGGCGCTGGCTGTCGGCCGCCTCCGCCGTGATCTCGCTGAGCGTCGGTCTGACCACCGTCTACCTCGGTACGCACTGGCTCAGCGACGTCTTCCTCGGCTGGACCGCGGGGCTGCTCATCCTGCTCGCGCTGCCCTGGGTCGAGCCGCTGATCACCCTCGTCGAGGCGCGGATCTTCGCCGTGCGCGACCTGTGGCGCTCCCGCCGCACCGGCGCCGCCCCCGAGCCCGCCCCGGCCGGTGCCCCGGCGATGGTCAAGGGCCCGTCCGCGGCGGAGGAGCCCGCGACACGGGAACCCGTCGGCGCCGCACGCGTCGTACGGGCCCCCGGACTGCTCGCCCCCGGCCCGCACACCACGCGCTCGGAGCGCACCCCGGTCACCCCGGCCGGCAGCCGCAGGCCCCCGCACGCGGACCGGGTGCCGCGCGGCGCCACGTCGGCCCGCCCGGTCGCGGGCGGCTGACCGCCCGCATCGGCGCGGGGCCGGTACGCACAGCCTGACCCCGCGACACCGAAGGCCCCCGGCTCCGTCATGGAGCCGGGGGCCTTCGCGCCGCTCGTCGGCCTGTCGGCCCTGTCAGCCCTTCCAGCAGCGGGTCACGGTGCCGTCGGACACCTCGAAGTTCAGCCGGCCCACGCGGTACTCCATGGTGATGATCGCGCCCGGGGGCAGCGACCTGACCGTGGACCAGCCGCGCTCACGGGCCCGCCGCTCGGCGCCCGCCGCGTCGAGGCCGACGTAGGCGTCGAGGGTGTCCTGGGGTTCTGCGGGAGGGGTCGGAATGGGTGCCATGACCGCCACGTTAGGCGGCCGGGCCGCCGGACACCAGGGCCGGCCCGGCCGCGGCCCCACTGGTCACCGGTCCCTCTCCGGTCACGCTTCTGTCACAGGATCACGACACGCGTTTCACTCGAACTCCGTCACACGTACGAGCGATTCGATGCTCCTTCTGCGCATCCCCCGAGCGCGCCACGGCATAATTCCGCGGCTTCCCCGAAAGCCTCCCGATAACCTGCCCGGAAATACGGCCACGACCGCGTCCGGGCACCGCCCAATTCCGATTCCCGGACGCTCTTCACCAGTTGACGCCCCATCGGAATTGCGGATACGCGGCACAGAGCTCCCGTACGCCCCTGTCGGAGTCGGCGGGGACGCGAGCATCATGGCCTGTGCTCGAGGCAGGCCCGGGGCGCGAGAAGCGAGGGGGCAAGCGATGGGTACGACAGGTGTCGCGCCGGAGACGCCGGGGGTACGGCCGAAGCGGGCGAGGAAGCCGGGCGCGGTCGTCGTGGACTGGCTGACGACGACCGACCACAAACGGATCGGCCACCTCTACCTCATCACCTCGTTCCTGTTCTTCCTCGCCGGCGGCGTCATGGCGCTGCTGATGCGCGCCGAGCTCGCCCGGCCGGGCCTCCAGCTGCTGACCAACGAGGAGTACAACCAGCTCTTCACGCTGCACGGCACGATCATGCTGCTGCTCTTCGCGACGCCGACGTTCGCGGGCTTCGCCAACGAGATCATGCCGCTGCAGATCGGCGCCCCCGACGTGGCGTTCCCGCGGCTCAACATGTTCTCGTACTGGCTGTTCCTGTTCGGCGGCCTGATCGTGCTCGGCTCGCTGATGGTGCCGGGCGGGGCGGCGGACTTCGGCTGGTTCGCGTACGCGCCGCTCAACAGCCTGACGCGGTCGCCCGGTGTCGGCGCCGACATGTGGATCATGGGTCTCGCGCTCGCGGGCTTCGGCACGATCCTGGGCGCGGTGAACTTCCTGACGACGATCATCGGGATGCGCGCGCCCGGCATGACGATGTTCCGGATGCCGATCTTCACGTGGAACACGCTGTTCACGTCGATCCTCGTGCTGATGGCCTTCCCGGTGCTCGCCGCGGCGCTGCTCGTCCTGGAGGCGGACCGGCGCTTCGGGGCGGTGGTCTTCGAGGCCCAGTTCGGGGGCGCGCTGCTGTGGCAGCACCTCTTCTGGTTCTTCGGCCACCCGGAGGTCTACATCATCGCGCTGCCGTTCTTCGGTATCGTCTCCGAGATCCTCCCGGTCTTCAGCCGCAAGCCGATCTGGGGCTACACGATGCTGGTGGGCGCCACGATGGCGATCACCGGGCTCTCCGTCGTCGTGTGGGCGCACCACATGTTCGTGACGGGCGGGGTGCTGCTGCCGTTCTTCTCGTTCCTGACGTTCCTGATCGCGGTGCCCACGGGCGTGAAGTTCTTCAACTGGATCGGGACGATGATCAACGGGTCCCTGTCCTTCGAGACGCCGATGCTGTGGTCCATCGGCTTCCTGGTCACGTTCCTGTTCGGCGGTCTGACGGGCGTCATCCTCGCGGCGCCACCGCTGGACTTCCATGTGACGGACTCGTACTTCGTCGTCGCGCACTTCCACTACGTGGTGTTCGGCACGGTCGCCTTCGCGACGTTCGGCGGCTTCTACTTCTGGTGGCCCAAGTTCACCGGGAAGATGCTCGACGAACGCCTGGGCAAGATGCACTTCTGGACGCTGTTCGTCGGCTTCCACACCACGTTCCTGGTGCAGCACTGGCTCGGCGCCGAGGGCATGCCGAGGCGGTACGCGGACTATCTGGCGGCCGACGGCTTCACGGCGCTCAACACCGTGTCGTCCATCGGCTCGTTCCTGGTCGGCATCTCCACGCTGCCGTTCCTCTACAACGTCTGGAAGACGGCCAGGTACGGCGAGAAGGTCGGCATGGACGACCCGTGGGGCTACGGGCGTTCGCTCGAGTGGGCGACGGCGTGCCCGGCGCCGCGGCACAACTTCGTGACGCTGCCCCGGATCCGCTCCGAGTCCCCGGCCTTCGACCTGCACCATCCGGCGTTCGCGTCGTCCCAGCCGCTGAGCCGTCCCCTTCCGGTGCGCGGGACGGACGGTCCCGTGCTGCCCGGATCGCAGGAGTGAGCCCGGCGGCCCCGCGCGCGGGCTACCCGGCCGCCGCCGGCGTCACGAGGACCGCCAGGTCGTTGTCGCTCGTGTAGTACGGCTCCACCGCGATCCGGCCCCGCCCGGTGTCCAGGCGCGCGGTCGGATAGGTGAAGATCGGCTTCTTGTCGGCGATGTCGTCCAGGAGCCGGGCGACCCGCACCGCGAGCCCGTCCTCCCCCTCCGGCCGCACCCACAGGTCCCAGCGTCCCGCGTCCAGCTCCTCGTAGGCGACCCGGAACGTGAACTCGTCGCCGTGCGCGGTCAGTTCGGTGCGCAGGGCGGGGCCCGCGTCCGAGCGGGAACGTATCTCCGCGTGGGCCTTGGGTGTGATCGCGGTGCCGTAGACCCGGCCGCTGACGGTCATCTCACGGTCGGAGACGAGCAGTTCGCCCGCCTCGGCGTGCGGGGCGCGCAGCCAGCTGCGCACGCTGAGGTTGCCGTGCTTGGTGGCGTACGGGATGCGGACGGCGACGAAGCCGCGGGAGCCGCTGGGCACGCGGTCGAGGAGGGACCGCAGGTCGTTGAGGCCGGGGGTCAGGCGCCGCGGCTCCTCGCCGGCCACCTGCGCGAAGGCGTCCCAGCGGCCCTCGGGCAGCAGGACGCTGCTGGGCAGCGCCGCCCGCAGACTGCCGTCGCCCGCCGGGGTCAGCGGCAGCCGCACGTCCTCACCGGTGTCGCGGTGGGTGAGGACCAGGTGGGCGGGGTCGGGACCGCCGTGGTCGGTGACGTCGAAGGTGAGGCCGCCCGCGGAGTCCGCGATGCAGTCGGCGCGGGGCGCCGAGAGCCCGTCCTCCCCCATGGACGGCTCTGCCCCCATGGACGGCTCGGACGGCTCTGACGAGGCCGAGAAGTCTGCCGAAGCTGCCAGCGGCGTCATGCGGTGCGCCCCTTTCTCTGTCCCGTGAAGGCGGAACGTCCCGCGTCCCGCACGGCGTACGCGCCCCCGAGCAGCGCGCCGCGCGCCCGGTGCAGGAGGCCCCCGCCGTGGCGGGCCGTCAGCGAGCCGAACAGTGATTCGTAGCGCTCGGCGATGCGTGCCGGGTCGAAGCGCTCGGAGTCCTTGAGCGCTGCGCTCGCCATCCGGGCCCGCAGCGCGTCGTTGTTGATCAGTTCGAGGAGGCCGCCGGAGATCGCCTCGACGTTGCCCACCTCCACCAGGCGCCCGTCGACACCGTTGTCGATGATTTCGCCGGGGCCGTGCGGACAGTCCGTGGCGACCACCGGAAGGCCGCAGCGCATCGCCTCGACGATCGTCATGCCGAACGACTCCAGGCTGGAGGTGACGGCGGCGATGGAGCCCTTCGCCCACTCGGGCTCGATGGGATGGGCGGGGCCCATGAGGAACACGTGGTTGTAGAGGCCGAGTTCGTCGATCAGGGCGCGGAGCTTGTCCTTCTGCTTGCCGCTGCCGTAGATCCGCAGCCGCCAGTCGGGCCGCTCGGCACGGACCTGGTCGAAGGCTCTGACCAGCAGGTCGTAGCGCTTGACCGGGGCGAGCCTGCCCGCCGCGACGACCCACTTGCCCGAGCCGTCCGCCGGTTCGAGCCCAGGGGCGGGCACGGGGTTCGGCACGGCCTCGATCCGCACGCCGGGCAGCCGCATCTTCGCGCGGTACGCCCGGGCGTCGGCCTCCGTGGTCGTGGTGAGCGCGTCGAGCCGCGGGTAGACCGCGCGCAGCTGACGGCGCAGCGCGGGCGTATGGCTGTCGAGCGTGAGGTGTTCCTGACCGACGCGGATCGGGCCGCGCCGCGTCTGGCGTGCCAGGTGCACATTGAGGCCGGGGCGGGTTCCGACGACGACGTCGGCGTCGACGCTGCCCAGGTGCTCGGCGATCCGCCGGTCGGTGAGCGCGTTGTACTGGTCGTAGCGGCCCTCGGAGCGCGGGAACGCGGTGGCCGGCGTCCGGTACTCGGGGCTGTCGCCCTCGTACCCCGGGGCGCCCTTGCGGATGTCGACGAGGTGCCGGACCCGGACCCTCGGGTCGGGCCGGAAGACCGGCTGGTCACGGTGGCGCAGGACGGAGACCACCTCGACGTCGTGCTGCTCGGCCAGCGTGTTCGCGAGGTTGTACGTCGTCCGGATCGTCCCCCCGATTCCGTACGCGTTGTGAATCAGGAAAGAAATCTGCATGCGTCCCCGTATTCGACTGTTCCTCGCGGACAGTCCGGCTCGTCCGCCTACCGCAGGGTTAGACAGGGGTGCGGGGGCAGAGGTTGGGCGTCATCATCATCTTGTTCCAGAACAGATACGTGATTGAGAGGCGATTCCTGGAACCTTTTGACGTTTCCTGACATCAAGGCAGGTAGGAGAGCTGAGGGAGCACAAAACAGTTCGTGGTCATGTCACCCGCTTGAGTGACCCACCCCGTGCCGTCCCTCCAGCGCGCCACCGACAGACAGGTCCTGCGCGTCTTCGGGGGCTGCGGCAGCCGCTCGAAGGAGACGGGCAGCAGCAGCCCGCCGGCGGTGTACGGCCTGCCGCTGTTCATGAAGCCGTCCACGCACGCGCGCGTGATGCCGTCGCCCCGCGCCACGCAGGACTTCGCCGCGTCGGTGAACCACCTCGCGGCCGCCCAGCCCTCCAACTGCCACTGGGAATGCGTCTTCAGCCCCTTCGTCGCCTCGCGGAACGCGCGCACGGCGGGGTGGTTCACGTCCTCGTAGTTGCGGCTCGACCCGGTGGCCCACAGGGCGTTGCGGCAGTGGGGCGCGTCCTTGTAGTCGGCGGCCACCGTCGATGTCCAGTTCTGCACGTTGGTGACCTTCGCGACGACGTGCGCGCCGACCTCGTCCATCGCCTTGCACAGCTGCGCGTTGCCGTGGCTGTCGATCGCGTCGAAGACCAGGTCGACGTGCTGGTCCTTCAGATCGGCGGCCACGGCGCGGAAGTTGGGCAGCGCGAAGTCGACCTGCTCCGTGATCACCTTGTAGCCCTCGGTCTGCAGGCCGCGGGTCACGAGGCTCGCGTACGCGGCCGACGCCGACTGGTTGTACGAGACCACGGCGGCCGTCCGGGCGCCCTTCTCCCGCTTGAAGAAGCGGTAGACCTCGGTCCCGCCGTACAGCTTTCCGCCCCAGCCCGGTGTCCCGTCGCGCGGCGCGAGGCTGCCGTAGATCCCGTACAGGTGCGGGTACGTGTCGTAGGCGGCGCCGACCGGCTGGCCGCCGATGTCGGGCACGCGCGCGTGGGACACGTGCGACGCACCCGCGTACTCCAGGGACGTCGTCGCGACGAGGGCGACCACCTTCTGTTCGTCGACGAGCTTGCGGACGCACTCGTTGTTGCCCACACCGCTGCCGCCGTCGTCGCAGGTGTGCACCTCGACGGGGCGGCCGCCGATGCCGCCGTGCGCGTCCAGGTCGCGGAACCAGGCCTGGGCGCCGTCGCGGGGGCCGGTGAAGGCGGCGCCGCCGACCGGGCTCGTGGCGCTCGTGATGACGCCGACCCGGACCGGCTCGCGCGGTGCGCCCGTGCTGTGCCCGCCCTGCTCGAAGTCGCGCTCCGGGAGCCGGCTGCCGCAGGCCGCGCTCAGCACGAGCAGCAGCCCGGCGGCGACGGCCTCAGCAGCCCGGGACCTGCGACGCATTCGAGTTCAGCTGCACCAGGGCGCAGAGGGTCTTCATGGACACCTTCCATGTACCGCCCTGCTCGACCGAGGTCCCGGCGGCACCGGGCAGCACGGCCGAACCGTTCAGGCTGAGCGTGTAGGTGACGTCCGCGCCGGTCGGCGAGGTGAACACGATCTTGTCGACCTTCGCCGACACCCCCTGGCCCCGCTTGTCGCCGTTGAAGCCCTCCAGGAGCGGCCGCAGCCGCGAGCCGTTCTCCAGCAGGGCCAGTTTGTCCTTGACCGGGGTGGACGGGTCGAAGAAGGCGACCCAGTGCTCCGTGATCTCCTTCTTGGCCGCCGCGGGGTCGGCGGGGGCCGTGGCGTTGGACTGCGTGGGCGTGGGCGTGGGTGTCGCCTTCCCAACGCCCCCGCCGCCCCCGCCACAGGCCGCGGCGGCGGGTACGAGGAAGAGGACCGCGACGGCCGCGAGAGCCGCGCCCTTCCTGCGGGTGCCGTCCCGCCTTCGGGTGCCGTCCCGCCTTCGAATGCTCCCGAGAACCATCTGGCTCACCACCGGGTGTCGGACCGGGCAAGGTGCGCCCGGTGCTTTCAGGGTCAGCTTCCGGGCGGCACAGTGCAAGCGGTCCGATGCCGTGGAAAGGTGTCGGAACAGGGGGTGTCCGGCCGTGATCCGCCGGACACCGGCCAAGGACCGCACGACGTGGAGGCCCCCGATGCGGACCGCTCGCCCGCGTACCGTGCACCCCGTGCTGTGGGCGGGGCTCGCCGCCCTGGCGGCCGGGGCGGTGCTCTGCGTCATCGGCTGGTACGGGGTGTCGGGCGAGCGCTTCGCCGCGCGCCAGCTGCCCTATCTCGCGTCGTGCACGGTGCCCGGGGCCGCGCTGATCGTCGCGGGCGCGGTGCTGCTCACGTACGGCAGGGGCGCGTCGGCCGCCGCCCGGATGGAGGAGCTGTACGCGCTCCTGGTGTCCGTCGCCCCCGACGACGCCGCGGAACGCGGCGACGAGAGCGCCCACGAGCGGCTCGCGACCAGCGGCACGCTCCTCATGGTCCCGGGCGGAACGCTGTGGCACCGCGCGGACTGTCCGCTCGTCGCGGGGAAGCCGGAGGCCGTGCCCGCCGACCTGGAGGCCGCGGCCCGCGGTGACCTGAGCCCCTGTCCCGTCTGCGCGCCGCCCGCCGTCGGCGCCGAGCGGGCCGAGTGAGCCCGTGGCGTCGCTGACCTACGACCTCACCCTGGCCGGCCTGTCGGTCGGCGCCGCCGCCGCTCTCACGGCATCGGCCTGATCGTCACCTACCGGGCGACCGGGGTCCTGAACTTCGCGCACGGCGCCGTCGCCATGGTGTGCGCGTATCTGCTGCGCCAGTGCGTGACCGTGTGGGGGTGGCCGCTGTGGCTGGGGGCGCTGGTGACGCTCGGCCTTGTCGCGCCGGGGATCGGACTCGCCCTGGAGCGGTTCGTCTTCCGCCCGCCGGCGGTCGTCGGCGGTGATCCGGCGCGCACCCTTGTGGCGTCGATCGGCGTGTTCGTGCTGCTGGTGGGCGGCGCGGCCCTGGTGTGGGGTACAGGTGCCCGGGCGGATGCCCCGACGCTCGTGCCGGGCGACCCGTGGGGCCAGCTCGCCTCGGTCGCGGCGCTGGCCGTCGCCGTGTGGGCGGTGACGCGCTGGACCCGCCTCGGCGACGAGCTGCGGGCTGTCGTCGACGACCGCCGCCTGGCCGTCCTCACCGGCATCGACGCGGACCGGGTCGCCGCCGCGGGCTGGGCGTTCGGCACGTTCACCGCGGGCCTGACGGGTGTACTCCTCGCCCCGTACGTGCGCCTCGACCCGTACGGTCTGCCCCTCCTCGTGATGGAGGTGGTGGCCGTGGCCGTCGCCGCGCGGATGCGGAGTCTGCCGGTGGCCGTCGCCGTGGCGCTCGCCGTCGGGGTCGCCCAGAGCCAGCTGACCCGCCTGCACCCTTCGGGATGGACCGCGCCCCTCCTCCAGGCCGTGGGCGCCAACCTGTTCGTGGTGGCGCTCCTCGTCGCGGCCCTCGTCATGCCGGGCATCGGGGGCAGGACCGGGCTGCCGCGCACCGTCACCGCGCCGGTGCCCGCGCCGCCGGGCGCCTGGCTGGTGGCCGTCGTCCTCTTCCTGCTCCCGCTCGGTCTCGCGGGCTCCGACCTCCATACGGCGGTGCAGGTGCCCGCGCTCGGGGTCATCCTGCTGTCGCTCGTCGTGGTCACCGGCAGGGGCGGCCAGATCTCCCTGGGACAGGCCGCGTACGCGGGACTCGGCGCCCTCTTCACGGCGCTGCTCGCCGCCGGGCGCTTCCCCGTGCTGCCGCGGCTTCCCCTGCTCGCCGCGCTCGTCGTGGCCGTCCTGCTGGTCGCGCCCCTCGGCGTCCTGACGGGCCGGCCCGCGATCAGCCGGCACGGGCTCGCTCTCGCGCTCGCCACGTTCGCGGTGGGCGTCGGCGTCAGCCGCTTCGTGTTCGACCAGCCGTACGCGACGTCCGGCCTCACCATCGGCCGCCCGGCGGGCTTCGAGGGCGACCATGCGTTCTACGCCCTCGAACTCGTGCTGCTCACCGGCGCCCTGCTGGCCGTCGCCGCGCTGCGCCGGGGGCGTACGGGACGTGCGCTGGCCGCGCTGCGGGACGACGAGGCGGGCGCGGCCGCCGCCGGGGTGCCGGTACCCGCGATGAAACTCGGCGCGTTCGTCACCGGTGCGGCACTCGCCGCGCTCGGCGGCGGATTGCTCGCCACGGGGGTACGGGCCTTCGACGCGTCCGCGTTCGACCCCGTGCGGAGCCTGTTGTGGTTCGCCGCGGTCGTCGTGCTCGGCGCGGACAGTCCCCTCGGCGCGCTCGCCGGGGCGGCGCTCCTGGTGGGCCTGGACGCGGGCACCAAGGGCGGTGTCGCCGCGGCCCTCATCGGCGTACTCGCGGTCCTCGTCGGCCGTTTCCCGGCGGGCCCTTACGAGGCCCTGCGGGCGGCCGTCGCCCGGATGCGGCGCCCGAGAAGAGTGACGCTGACGCCTCGGGGGGCGGCGCTTCGGGCGGTGTTGGGGGGTGGGGCGGGGGCGAGTGAGCTCCGTACGGAGACGACGCGTACGAAGACGACGCCTACGAAGACGCCGCGTACGGACACTGCTGTCGGCACGCGAGCACCCGGGGCCGCGGCCGGCCCCGTACCCGCACTCGGCCCCGTACCCGCACCCGGCCCCGCACCCGCACCCGCAGAAGGCTCCGGTGTCCTGGAAGCCCGGCATCTCACCGTCACCTACGGCGGGTACGCCGCGCTGAGTGATGTCAGTCTCCGTGCGGAGCCCGGGAGCGTGACCGCCGTCGTGGGGCCCAACGGGGCGGGCAAGAGCACCCTGTTCCACTGTCTGGCCGGGACGCTGCGGCCCGGTGCGGGGCGCGTCGTGTTCGGGGGGCGGGACATCACGCGGCTGCCGGCGCACGCCCGCGCCCGGCTCGGTGTGGCCATGACCTTCCAGCAGCTGGCCGTCTTCCCCTCGCTGACGGTCGGCGACAACGTCCGCGTCGGGGCCGAACAGGGCCGGGTCCGCGACGCGAGCGCCACCGCGCGCGTCCTCGCCCTGCTCGGGCTCGGCGGCTCAGGGCCCACCACGGACCTGCCCACCGGAACACTGCGCCGGGTCGAACTGGGCCGCGCCCTCGCCGGCGCCCCCCGCGTCCTCCTGCTCGACGAACCCGCGGCGGGGCTCGACGCCGCCGAAGTGGCCGCGCTCGCCCGGGTCCTGCGGGCCCTCGCGGCGGACGGCACGGCGCTGCTCGTCGTCGAGCACGACCTGGACCTGGTCGCGGGGCTCGCCGACACGGTGCACGTGATGGCGGCGGGGCGGATCGTCTCCTCGGGTCCGGCGGGCGAGGTCCTCGGCGGCGCGGCGGCACGGACGTGACCGGCACGGGCGGGTCTGGCACGGGCGGGGGCGGCACGGGCAGGGGCGGCACGGGCGGGGACGGCACGGGCAGGGGCGGCACGGGCAGGGGCGGCACGGGCGGGGGCGGCACGGGCGGGGGCGTACAGGGCGGGGACGGCACGGGCGGGGGTGGCCTCGCCCTGTGGCACGCGCGCGTGCGGTACGGCCCGTTGGAGGCGCTGCACGGGGTGACCCTCGTGGCGCCCGGCCCGGGCCTGACCGTGCTCCTCGGCCGCAACGGCTCAGGCCGTACGACCGCGCTGCGCGCCCTCGCCGGGACCGTGCCGCTCACCGCCGGATCCGTGCTCTGGGACGGCGCCGACGTCACGCGCGTGCCCGCGCAGGAGCGGGTCGCCCGGGGCCTGTGCTTCGTACCGGAGCGGCAGGCGGTGTTCGGTTCACTGACCGTGGCCGAGAACCTCGAACTGGCCGCCCGGAGCCACGGTTTCACCCCCGCCCTGGAGGCGTACCCCGAGCTGCGTCCCCTGCTGCCCCGCCGCGCGGGCACCCTGTCGGGCGGCGAGCAGCGCATGCTGGCCCTGTCCCGGTCCCTCGTGTCGCACGCGCGCGTGGTCCTCGTCGACGAACCGGCGCAGGGCATGGCGCCGGCCGTGGCGTCGCGGACGTACGCGCTGCTCGGGGGGCTCGACGCGTGCGTGGTCGTCGCCGAGCAGCGGCTCCCGGCCGACCTGCGCACGCGCGCTGGCGTGGTGGTGTACGAACTGCTCCGTGGCGGCGTCGTGTTCGCCGGGGAGGCCGCCGAACTCGGTTCCGGTCCTCGGCCTACGCCTTCGGGATGACCAGCATGGTGCCGGGGTTGAGGCGGTCGGGAGAGGGCCCGATCATCTTCTTGTTGGCCCGGTAGAGCGCCTGCCAGCCGCCCTTGACGTGGCTGCGCACGGCGATCGCGCTGAGGGTGTCCCCCGGTTTCACGATGTGCATACGGCCGGCGAGCTTGTAGGCCTTGGAACAGGCGGGCCAGGCCTCCCAGCCCTGGGTGCGCAGCACCTCCTCGGCGACCGTGATCTGCTGGGCGCGGGTCGCGAGGTCGGCGCGCGGGGCGTACGCGAGGCCGCCGTTCGCCTTCCAGGTGGACTGCCGGAACTGCAGCCCGCCGTAGTAGGAATTGCCGCTGTTGATGTGCCAGCGTCCGCTGCTCTCACAGTCGGCGAGACAGCCCCACGGCCACTGGTCCTTGGCTTCCCTGGCACAGTCGTACGGCTTCTGGATCAGGTGTCCGGGGCCCGGGGCCGGTGGTGGCGGGGCGGCCGACGCGGCGGTGGGGGTGAGCAGGGCGGCGGCGAGGAGCACGGCCGGGAGGGCCGCCGGAAGGAAGGGCCGCGTGGGTGTCTCGGGCATGGGGCGCATCGCGTCACGCTAGGCAGCCGGGGCGGCGCCTCCACCGTGCCGCGCCCTGCGCGCACCCGGCCCCACCCGGTCGGCCGCCTCCTCGGTCGCCTCCTCGGTCGCCTCCTCGGTCGCCTCCTCGGTCGCCTCCTCGGTCGCCTCCTCGGTCGCCGGAGTTTCCGCCCACTCCCCCGACGATTTTTTTCAGCCACCTTCTTCATGACGCGATTTCGTGATTTGTCGACCTGTTGGCATGGCGACCCGCGGCTCACCTCGCGGGATCAATCCCCGTACGGATCCGGTGAGTTGGCGACGACCGGCCACTTCAGGCCACGGGCCCCCGCCACGCGCCGGATGGGTCGATTCCGTCCTCTTCCGGGGCGTGACCCCCGGGACAGATCATCCGTTGTCTCCTTTATGAGCCGGGGACCGCCCGGCCGCATTCGACGCAGCAACACACCGAATCCGAGGAGCCACCGTGCCGCGCATGCTCGACGTCAGCGACGACGTACGCGCCGAGATCGGCGACGCAGAAGCCGACCGGCTGCTCGCCGGAGAGAACGCCCCGGGTACGTACGACTGCACGTCCTGCCGTACCCCGGGCGACTCGGAACAGGAGCGCACCAGCACCGTCCTGTTCATCGGCGACGAGACCGCCGTCCTCGCCTTCGCCCACTCCACCTGCCTGCCCTCACAGGTCGTCCAGGTGTCCGAGGAGCAGCTCCAGGGCGCCGTGCGTTCCATCACCGGCGACGGGGGCGCCCCGGCCGCCGCCCCCTCCCCCGCGGCGCCCGCCGCCCCGCAGCAGGCCGTGCTCGGCGTGACCAGCGGGCTCGTCCTGATCGCCGGCGAGCTGCACCCCGCGCTCGTGGTCGAGCCCACCGGGCCGATCGCCCGTCCCGGCGCGACGGGCGGCTTCGACGAGTTCCTGACGCTCCTCGTGGAGCAGGGCTTCACGCCGACCGCCCAGGTCGCGGAAGTGCCGCCGGTGCTGCACGGCTGGTCCGTGCTCCTCGCCGCAGGCCAGCTGCACGCCGTCCTTCAGCCCGGTGCGGGCGGGGCGGGGCAGGTGGCCTGGTGGCAGGCCCACCAGCCGCTGCAGGTCACCGACGGCTGGCGCGCCGCCGCCAACAAGACGAACTCCGTGCTCGTCCTCGCCGCCCCGTCCGGCACGATCGGCCGCCAGCCGCGCGAGGACCTCCTCCGGGACGCCCTCGACAAGGCCGCGGCGAACGGTCTGCTCGTCGGCGCGACAATGCCGCTGGCAGGTACGTGACCGCGCCGGGCGAGGTGCTGTGACTGTGGGCCGGGCGCACGCCCGGCCCACAGTCGTGCCGGGCGCCGGCCGGTGTGCCCGAAGACCTCCCGTGCACCGCCCATACCCCCCTCGGCCTGCGAAAGCGCGGCTTCGGCCGCATCCGCGAGGGTGTGCGGGTCGTTGGCACCTACGTGCACTCATACGACCCCACTCGCCGCCCGCAGTACCCGAACCCGATCCCCGCCATGCGCGGGACGCACGAATCAGCGGGTGGCCGCTCGGCCACGCCGATCTACGACGCCCTGTACTCGGAGTACCGCAGGTCCTTCCGGGCCCTGCCGGGTGACCGCAGCGGCGAGGAGAACATCGCGTTCGCCTCGTTCGGCGTGGGCCCGTACGGGATGCACCTCAGCGGCGGCCGGCCCGGCGCGTCGCACCACGAACCGCAGTACGTCCACAGCTCACCGCCGCCCGGCGCCTGGCACGCGAACGGGCGGCAGCACAGCACCGGGAGCAACGTCCCGGCCGCGCTGCCGCCCGGCCCCCGCAGGGAGCACTAGGGCGTGTTTCGAAAGTCCCGCCTGCCCCGCGACGCCTGGCACGCACTCCCCCACTCTCGGCTTCGCTCGAGCGGGGGGACCCCCATGCGGCGTTGCCGAAACGTCCGAGTGGCTCCGCCACTAGGACGCTCCGGCGCCTTGCGATCGCACGCACCAGACGCCGCGGGGCCCGCCCTCCGGGCGGACGACGCTACTTTCGAAACACGCCCTAGGACACGCCCTGGCTCACTTCTTGCGGCCGCGCTTCTCGCGCACCCGCACCGAGATGTGGATCGGCGTCCCCTCGAAACCGAACTCCTCACGGAGGCGCCGCTCCACGAAGCGCCGGTAACCGGCCTCGATGAAGCCGGAGGCGAAGAGCACGAACCGCGGCGGCTTCGTACCGGCCTGCGTACCGAAGAGGATGCGGGGCTGCTTGCCGCCGCGGACCGGGTGCGGGTGCGAGGCCACCAGCTCACCCAGGAACGCGTTGAGGCGGCCGGTCGGCACGCGCGTCTCCCAGCCGTCCAGGGCCGTCTCGATCGCGGGGACGAGCTTCTCCATGTGGCGGCCGGTCGTCGCCGACACGTTCACCCGGGGCGCCCACGCGATCTGCGCGAGCTCCGTGTCGATCTCGCGCTCCAGGTAGTAGCGCCGCTCCTCGTCGAGCGTGTCCCACTTGTTGTAGGCGACGACGATCGCGCGGCCCGCCTCGACGGCCATGGTGACGATGCGCTGGTCCTGGACGGAGATCGACTCGGACGCGTCGATCAGGATGACCGCGACCTCCGCCTTCTCCACGGCGGCCGCCGTACGCAGCGACGCGTAGTAGTCCGCGCCCTGCTGGAGGTGGACGCGCTTGCGGATGCCCGCCGTGTCGACGAACTTCCAGGTGATCCCGCCGAGCTCGATCAGCTCGTCGACGGGGTCACGGGTGGTGCCCGCCAGCTCGTTCACGACGACGCGGTCCTCGCCCGCCACCTTGTTCAGGAGGGAGGACTTGCCGACGTTCGGGCGGCCGATGAGGGCGATGCGGCGGGGGCCGCCGATCGCGGTGCCGAAGGTCTGCGCCGGGGCGTCGGGCAGCGCCTCCAGGACGGCGTCCAGCATGTCGCCGGTGCCGCGGCCGTGCAGGGCGGACACGGGGTACGGCTCGCCGAGGCCGAGGGACCACAGGGCGGTGGCGTCGGCCTCGCCGCTGGGGCCGTCCACCTTGTTGGCGCACAGCACGACCGGCTTGCCGGCCTTGCGCAGCAGCCGCACGACCGCCAGGTCGGTGTCGGTGGGGCCGACCGTCGCGTCGACGACGAAGACGACGGCGTCGGCGGTCTCGATCGCGTACTCGGCCTGCGCGGCGACGGACGCGTCGATGCCGAGGACGTCCTGCTCCCAGCCGCCCGTGTCGACGAGCCGGAAGCGACGGCCCGCCCACTCGGCGTCGTACGACACGCGGTCGCGCGTGACGCCCGGCTTGTCCTCGACGACGGCCTCGCGGCGGCCGATGATGCGGTTCACCAGGGTCGACTTGCCGACGTTGGGGCGGCCGACGACGGCGAGGACGGGCAGCGGGCCGTGGCCCGCCTCCTCGATCGCGCCTTCGACGTCCTCGATGTCGAAGCCCTCTACCGCGGCGAGCTCCATGAACTCCGCGTACTCCGCGTCGCCGAGGGCACCGTGCTCGTGCTCGGCCGAGCCCTCGGGCTGGATCTGGTCGTTCATGAAGTCCGTACCTCGTCGTTCATCGTGGTGATCGGTGCGTCCGCGCTCATGGGCAGGCGCACTACTGAAAGTCTCGCTCAGCGCCCGGTCAGGCGCCTGGCGTTTTCCAGGTGTGCGGTGAGCCGCTCCTGGATGCGCACGGTCGCCTCGTCCAGCGCCTTGCGCGTACGCCGCCCGCTGCCGTCGCCCGCCGGGAACGGGTCCCCGAAGACGACGTCGACGCGGCTGCGCAGCGGCGGCAGCGCCTTGATGAGCCGGCCGCGCTTCTCCGTGCTGCCGAGTACCGCCACCGGCACGATCGGTGCCCCGCTGCGCACGGCGAAGTAGGCGAGCCCCGCGCGCAGGGAGGCGAAGTCGCCGCCCCCTCGGGTGCCCTCCGGGAAGATGCCGAGGACTCCCCCCTCGTCGAGCACGCTCAGCGCACGCGTGATCGCCGTACGGTCCGCCGTCGCCCGGTCCACCTCGACCTGGCCGATGGCGCCCAGGAACCTGCCGAGGGGGCCGACGAACGCTTCCTTCTTGATGAGGAAGTGCGTCGGCCGGGGCGCGACGCCCATGACCATCGGCCCGTCCACGTTGTGCGCGTGGTTGACGGCGAGTATCACCGGGCCGGTCGCGGGGACCTTCCAGGCGCCGAGGACGCGGGGCTTGAACAGCCCGTACATGAGGCCGACGCCGATCCGGCGGCCGACCTCCGCGCCTCTTTCGGAGGGAGGAGCCGCACTCACTTCGCGGCCCGCTTCTCCCCGATGAGGGTGACGACGCACTCGATGACCTGCTGGAGCGTGAGCTCGGAGGTGTCCACCTCGACGGCGTCGTCGGCCTTGGCCAGCGGGGACGTCTTGCGGCTGGAGTCGGCCGTGTCCCGCTTGATCAGGGCTTCCTGGGTCGCCTTCACGTCGGCGCCCTTGAGCTCACCGCTGCGGCGGGCCGCGCGGGCCTCCGGCGAGGCGGTGAGGAAGATCTTCAGGTCGGCGTCGGGCAGGACGGTCGTGCCGATGTCACGGCCCTCGACGACGATGCCCTTCTCCGCGGAGGCGGCGATGGAGCGCTGCAGCTCGGTGATGAGGGCGCGCACCTCGGGGACGGCGCTGACGGCGCTGACCTTCGAGGTGACGTCGGTGGTGCGGATGGGACCGGCCACGTCGACGCCGTCGACGGTGATCGTCGGCGCGTTCGGGTCGGTGCCGGAGATGATCTCGGCCTTGGCGGCGACGGCGGCGATGGCTGACGGGTCGGTCAGGTCTATGCCGTTGTTCACCATCCACCAGGTGATCGCCCGGTACTGGGCACCGGTGTCCAGGTAGCTGAGGCCGAGCTGGGAGGCGACGGCCTTCGAGGTGCTCGACTTGCCCGTGCCGGAGGGTCCGTCGATGGCGACGATCACTGCTGCCGGGGCGGCGCTTGCGGCGGTTGCGGCGGTTTCCACGGGGCTGCGGACACCTTTCTCAGTGCACGGGACAGGGAGGCGGGGCGCAAAGGCGCCCCGCACAAGGTTACTGGCTCAGGCACCCTGCCCTTACAGCCCCTGAGGACAGGGCTTACTGCCGCATCGCCCAGCCCCACGCCGACCCCCGACGCACCGCCCGGCGGTGCGGGCCGCCCCACCCGACCACCGTCTATCTACTGCCGCATCGCCCAGCCGCGCTCGCGCAGCGCCGCCGTCAGTTTCGGGGCCGCGGCCGGCTGGACCATCAGCTGGACGAAGCCGGCCTGCTGACCGGTCGCGTGCTCGATGCGGACGTCCTCGACGTTGACGCCCGCGGCGCCCGCGTCCGCGAAGATCCGGGCCAGCTCGCCGGGCTGGTCGGAGATGAGGACGGCCACGGTCTCGTACGTCGCGGGGGCCGCGCCGTGCTTGCCGGGGACGCGGACCTGGCCCGCGTTGCCGCGGCGCAGGACGTCCTCGACGCCGAGGGCTCCCTCACGCCGCTTCTCGTCGTCGGAGGACTGGAGGGAGCGCAGCGCCCGCACGGTCTCGTCCAGGTCGGCGGAGACCGCGGAGAGCAGGTCGGCGACCGGGCCCGGGTTGGCGGAGAGGATGTCGATCCACATGCGGGGGTCGGAGCCCGCGATGCGCGTCACGTCGCGGATGCCCTGGCCGCACAGGCGTACGGCCGACTCCTCGGCGTGCTCCAGGCGGGCCGCGACCATGCTGGAGAGCAGGTGCGGCATGTGCGAGACGAGGGCGACGGCGCGGTCGTGGGCGTCCGCGTCCATGACGACGGGGACGGCCCGGCACAGCGCGACCAGTTCGAGGGCGAGGTTCAGGACCTCGGTGTCGGTGTCGCGGGTGGGCGTCAGGACCCAGGGGCGGCCCTCGAAGAGATCCGCGGTGGCCGCCAGGGGCCCGCTGCGCTCGCGGCCCGACATGGGGTGCGTGCCGATGTAGGGGCTGAGGTCGAGGCCGAGCGCCTCCAGCTCGCGTCGGGGGCCGCCCTTGACGCTGGCCACGTCGAGGTAGCCGCGGGCCACCCCGCGGCGCATCGCGTCGGCCAGGGTCGTCGCGACGTGCGCGGGCGGCACGGCCACCAGGCACAGGTCGACGGGGCCCTCGGGCGCCTCGTCGGTGCCGGCGCCGAGCGCGGCGGCGGTGCGGGCCTGCGCCGGGTCGTGGTCGGCGAGGTGTACGCGCACGCCGCGTGAGGCGAGGGCCTGGGCGGCGGAGGTGCCGATGAGGCCGGTGCCGATGACGAGGGCGGTCCTCACTGGGCGATGTCCTTGCGCAGGGCTGCCGCGGCGCCGAGGTACACGTGCGCGATCCCCGACTTCGGGAGCTCGGACTCGATGTGCGCGAGGACGCGGACGACGCGGGGCAGCGCGCCCTCGATGTCGAGTTCCTGGGCGCAGATCAGCGGCACGTCGACGATGCCCAGCTTGCGCGCGGCGGCGGCCGGGAAGTCGGAGTGCAGGTCGGGGGTGGCCGTGAACCAGATGGAGATCAGGTCGTCGGAGGTCAGCCCGTTCCGCTCAAGGATGGCGGTCAGCAGCTCGCTGACCTGCTGGTCCATGTGTCCGGCCTCGTCCCGTTCGAGTTGGACGGCGCCCCGGACCGCTCGTACCGCCACGGTGTCGCTCCTTGCTTGCGTACGTACAGGCTGATGAGGTGCCAAGCCTAGTCAGCCCCGCCCGCACCGTCGCGCCGCGCCCGCCTGCCGAGACGGCCGGCGCCCGCGGAGGAGCGCGGCGGGCGGAAATTCGGGCGCTCCGGCGGGCCGGCGCCCGTACGCTCCGTCCATGACGGAGGCCCTGGACCTGGTGCGCGACCACACGATCTACTCCTGCGTGATGGGATCGCGGGCGTTCGGCCTGGCCACGGACGGCAGCGACACCGACCGCCGGGGTGTCTACGTGGCTCCGACGCCGATGTTCTGGCGCTTCGAGAAGCCGCCGACGCATCTCGACGGCCCCGCCGAGGAGCAGTTCTCCTGGGAGCTGGAACGCTTCTGCGAGCTCGCGCTGCGGGCCAATCCGAACATCCTGGAGTGCCTGCACTCACCGCTCGTGGAACACGTCACGGACACGGGCCGTGAGCTCCTCGCGCTGCGCGGCGCGTTTCTGTCCCGGCAGGTCCACGCCACGTTCACCGGCTACGCGATGGGCCAGCGCCGGAAGCTCGACGCGGACGTCCGGCTGCACGGCGCCCCGCGCTGGAAGCACGCGATGCACCTGCTGCGGCTGCTCACCTCCTGCCGCGACCTGCTCCGCACCGGCCGGCTGACCCTCGACGTCGGCGAGGACCGCGAGGGACTTCTCGCGGTCAAGCGGGGCGAGGTGGCGTGGGCGGAGGTGGAGATCCGGATGGCGCGCCTGGGCGCCGAGGCGGAGGAGGCGGCCGCCCGGACCCCGCTCCCGGCCGCCCCGGACCGCGCGCGGGTCGAGGACTTCCTGGTCGGGGTGCGCCGCGCGTCGGCCGGCGCACCCGCCTCAGGCGTCCCAGAGCGCCCCGAGTGACAGCAGGTCGCTCCGGTACTCGATCCGGTCCGACCAGTCCGCCGGCCACACCTCGTCGCCCAGGTACGCGCCCGCGAAGGCTCCCGTCAGACAGGCGATGGAGTCCGAGTCGCCGGAGGTGCAGGCGGCGCGGCGCAGGGCGGTGACGGGTTCGTCCACGAAGAGCAGGAAGCAGAGCAGGCCCGTGGCGAGCGCCTCCTCGGCGATCCAGCCTGCCCCGGTGGCCAGGCAGGGGTCGGTCTCGGGCGACGGCGAGCGCAGGGCCTCCTGGAGCCGTTCGAGAGCGGCGAGGCAGTCGTCCCAGCCGCGCGCGATGAAGTGCTCGGGGCTCGGGTCCTGGGAATGGGTCCACAGGTCGCCCAGCCACCGCTCGCGGTACCGCTGCCGGTTCTCGTACGCGTACGACCGCAGCTGTCCGACGAGTCCGGTCGGTTCGGTGCCCCGGGCCAGGAGGTGGACGGCGTGCGCGGTGAGGTCGGAGGCGGCGAGCGCGGTGGGGTGGCCGTGGGTGAGGGCGGACTGCAACTGGGCGGCGCCCGCGCGCTGTTCGTCGCTGAGTCCGGGGATCAGGCCGACGGGGGCGACGCGCATGTTGGCGCCGCAGCCCTTGGACCCGATGCGGCTCGCCTCGCGCCACGGCTTGCCCTGGGCGAGGAGGTCGCAGGCCTGGAGGCAGGTGTTGCCCGGGGCGCGGTTGTTCTCCGGTGACCGGTACCAGGCGGTGAACTCCTCGCGCAGGGGCGCCTCCATGCGCTGCGGTGCGAGCAGTCCGCTGTCCGTCGCGGTGCGCAGCGCGTTCCCCACGGCCAGCGTCATCTGGGTGTCGTCGGTGACGATCGCCGGGGTGGGCAGGGCCATCTGCCGCCAGGGCCCGCACTTGGCGAGGATCGACGGTACGTCGTTGAACTCGGTCGGGAAGCCGAGGGCGTCCCCGAGGGCGAGCCCTATGAGGGAGCCGGTCGCCGCACGCTTCTTCATGAGGGTCGTCCTTCCGCGGTGGGCCTGAGCAGGGGCGGGTGGAGGGCGGTGGCGGGCCCGGCCTTGTAGAGGGCGGCGGGTTTGCCGCGGCCGCCGGTGAGCCGGGCGGCGCCGTGCACCGGTTTGACGAAGCCGGGGGTCGCGAGGACCTTGCGCCGGAAGTTGGCGGGGTCGAGACCGGCGCCCCACACGGCCTCGTAGACCCCGCGCAGCTCGCCGAGCGTGAACTCGGGCGGGCAGAACGCCGTGGCCAGGCAGGTGTTCTCGATGCCGCTGCCGATGCGGTCGTGCGCGTCGGCGAGGATCCGGTCGTGGTCGAAGGCGAGCGGCCCGTACGCGCCCGTGCCGTACGGGAGCCAGTCCGCGCGGGCGGCGTCACCGCCCCCGCGCACCTCGGGCGGATCGGGCACGAGGGCCGCGAAGGCGACGGAGACGACCCGCATGCGGGGGTCGCGGTCCGGGTCGCTGTAGGTGCGCAGCTGTTCCAGGTGCAGTCCGGTGACGTCGGACAGGCCGGTCTCCTCGGCCAGTTCGCGCGCGGCGGCCGTCTCGGCGGACTCGTCGGGGAGCACGAAGCCGCCCGGCAGTGCGCGCTGTCCCGCGTACGGGGACTGTCCCCGCTCGACGAGGAGTACGCGCAGCGCGCCGTCCCGGATCGTGAAGACGGCCAGATCGACGGTGACGGCGAAGGGCTCGAAGGCGTACTTGTCGTAGCCCGGTGGGCGCTTGTCGTAGCCCGGCACGCACACCACCCCCCTCTCTTTATGGTCTTACCGACTATAAAGAGAGGGGGGTGGCGCACACAAGAGCGGGGCCCGAAAGGGGTGGGCCTAGAGCTCGACCTCCTGCATCAGCATGCCGACCTCGGTGTTGGACAGGCGCCGCAGCCAGCCCGACTTCTGGTCGCCGAGCGCGATCGGCCCGAAGGAGACCCGCACCAGCTTGTCGACCGGGAACCCGGCCTCCGCGAGCATGCGCCGCACGATGTGCTTGCGGCCCTCGTGCAGGGTGACCTCGACGAGGTAGTTCTTGCCGGTCTGCTCGACGACCCGGAAGTGGTCCGCCTTCGCGTACCCGTCGTCCAGCTGGATGCCGTCCTTGAGCTGCTTGCCCAGGTCACGCGGGATCGGGCCCACGATGTGCGCGAGGTAGGTCTTCTTCACGCCGTACTTGGGGTGCGTGAGGCGGTGGGCCAGCTCTCCGTGGTTGGTGAGCAGGATGATGCCCTCGGTCTCGGTGTCGAGCCGGCCGACGTGGAAGAGCCGCGTCTCGCGGTTGTTCGTGTAGTCCCCGAGGCACTGGCGGCCGTCGGGGTCCTCCATGGTGGAGACGACACCGGCGGGCTTGTTCAGCGCGAAGAACTGGTACGTCTGCGTGGCCACGGTCAGACCGTCGACCTTGATCTCGTCCTTCTCGGGGTCGACTCGCAGGCCCTGCTCCAGCACGATCTGGCCGTTGACCTCGACCCTGGCCTGCTCGACGAGCTCCTCGCAGGCACGCCGGGAGCCGTAGCCGGCGCGCGCGAGCACCTTCTGCAGCCGCTCGCCCTCCTGCTCGGCGCCCGGGAACGTCTTGGGGGTCTTGATGTCCGGCTTGCCGGCGTACCGGTCCCGGTTGCGCTCCTCGGCGCGGGCGTCGAACTCGCGCGAGCGGGCCGGTGCCCAGCGGCTCCGGCCGGACTGGCCCTGCTTCGGGCCGCCCTTCGCGCCGCCGCGGGCCGCGCCGCCGCGACCGCTCTTGGCGCCGCCGCTGTCGCCGGGGCTCACGTCGTAGCGACGCTCCTCGGGACGCGGCTTGCTCGGCCGGCCCTGCTTGTCGTCACGGTCGTTGCCGGCGCCCCGGTAGTTGCCACGGCCGCCACCGCTGCTGCCACCGCTGCCGCCGCGGCCGGCGCTGCCGCCGCGACCACCGCTGCCACCTCGTCCGCCGCCACCGCTGCTGCCGCGGCCGCCGCTGTTGCCACCACGGCTCCCGCCGTTGTTTCCGCTGCTGTTCCTGCCGCTGCTGCTGCTTCGCATCAAAATTTCCGTTAGTCGTCTGCGTCCTCGTAACCCGGCGCATCGGGTGCGTCCGGGTCGAACGACGGGACCCCTTCCTGCGTCTCGGCCTCGATCGCGTCCGCCTCGGGGAGGAAGGGCGCGAGTTCCGGGAGCTCGTCCAGGCCTCGCAGGCCCATCCGCTCCAGAAAGTAGTTCGTCGTCCTGTACAGGATCGCACTTGTTTCGGGTTCCGCGCCCGCCTCCTCGACGAGGCCCCTCTGCAGCAGGGTCCGCATCACGCCGTCGCAGTTCACTCCACGCACGGCGGAGACCCGGGAACGGCTGACCGGCTGGCGGTACGCGACGACCGCGAGCGTCTCCAGGGCCGCCTGGGTGAGCCGGGCCTGCTGCCCGTCGAGCACGAACCGTTCGACCGCCGCCGCGTACTGCGGCCGCGTGTAGAACCGCCAGCCGCCCGCCACGAGCCGCAGCTCGAAGCCGCGGCCCTGGACCGTGTACTCGTCCGCCAGCTCCCGCAGCGCGTCCGCGACGGCCCTGCGCGGCCGGTCCAGGACCTTCGCGAGGTGCTCCTCGGTCGCGGGCTCGTCGACGACCATCAGTACGGCTTCCAGAGCCGGCTTCAGCTCCAGCTCGGCGACCCCGTCCGCCCCGGCGACGGCTTCCTGCGCGCTCATGCCCGTCATCCCCGCTCCTCCTGTACGGCGGTCGGCCCGGCCTGCGCCTCGTCCCCGGTCCCGGCTTCCCCAGTCCCGGCAGTCCCGGCATTCCCGTTCCCGGCTTTCCGGGTCTCGGCTTTTCCGGTCGCGTCCGTCTCCGGTGGCCGGTCGAACTCATCCGTGACCGTCGGCTCCCCCTCGCCCTCCCCGCCCGTCCAGCGCACCAGGAGCTCACCCAGGGCCTCCTCCTGCTCCAGGCTGACCGCCTTCTCGCGGTACAGCTCCAGGAGCGCCAGGAAGCGGGCCACGACGGTCAGGGTGTCGTCGGTGTCCGCCACCAGCGCCCGGAAACTCGCCTCGCCGAGCTCCCGCAGCCGCGCCACGACAAGCCCGGCCTGCTCACGCACGCTGACCAGCGGGGCGTGGATGTGGTCGACGTACACCTGCGGCTTGGCCTTCGGCTGCATCGCCTTCACGGCGAGCCGGGCGAAGCCCTCCGCCCCGATGCTGATGACGACCTCGGGCAGCAGCTCCGCGTGGTGCGGCTCCAGGCCGACGGTGCGCGGGTAGCGCCGCGCCTCCTGGTCGAGCCGCTCGCTGAAGATGTCGGCGATCTTCTTGTACGCGCGGTACTGGAGCAGCCGGGCGAACAGCAGGTCACGCGCTTCGAGGAGCGCGAGGTCGGCCTCGTCCTCGACCTCGGCGGTGGGCAGCAGCCGGGCGGCCTTGAGATCGAGCAGGGTGGCGGCGACCACGAGGAACTCGGTGGTCTGGTCGAGGTCCCACTCGGGTCCCATGGCGCGGATGTGCACCATGAACTCGTCGGTGACCTTGGAGAGCGCGACCTCGGTGACGTCCATCTTGTGCTTGGAGATCAGCTGGAGGAGCAGGTCGAAGGGCCCCTCGAAGTTGGCAAGCCGCACCTTGAAACGGCCGTCTTCGGGCACGTCGGCCGACACGGCGGGCTCAGCCGACTCAGCGGGCTCAGCCGACTCGGCGGGCTCGGCGGACCCGGCGGACCCGGCGGGCTCAGCGGGCACGTCGGCCTCAGCCGACACGGCGGGCTCGGCGGACCCGGCGGGCTCAGCCGACACGACAGGTTCAGCAAGCTCGGCGCGCTCAGCCGACTCGGCAGGTTCAGCGAACTCGGCGGACTCAGCAAGCTCGGCGGGCTCAGAAGGCACGGCGGCCGACTCGGCAGGTTCAGCGGCCTCGGCGGACCCGTGCGCGTCGGCCGCTTCCGGAGCTTCGGCCACACCGGCCGACTCCGGCCCGGGCACGGCCCCCGGCGACGGCTCCGGCCCGGCCTCTGGCGATGGCACCGGCTCCGGCCGGGAGCCGCACCCCGGCTCGCCGGAATCCCGTTCCGCCGGAGGCAGCGGCGGCGGCGCCGCCCCCGGTCCCCGGCCCAGCACGCGTCGCCGCGTGACCCGGCCGGGCGGGGAGGTGTCGTCGTCGTGTCCGGGCATCAGCGGGACGCTACCGCTACCGCCCGCGAAGTCGGCGTACGAGAATGCTCGCGTCTCCCCGCGATTCGAGGTCGGCGAGGACCACGGCGACCGCCTCGCGCACGATGCGGCCGCGGTCCACGGCGAGCCCGTGCTCACCGCGGAGCACGAGGCGGGCGTGCTCGAGGTCCATCAGCTCCTCGGCGGAGACGTACACCGTGATCTTCTCGTCGTGGCGCTCACGCCCGCTGGGCCGCCGGTTGGCGGCGGCCCGGGAGCGCTTGCGCGACGACCCCGCGGAGGCAGAACCTTCCTGCGCCTGCGGCGGGCGGCGCCCCGCGGACTTGTCGCCCTCGGCGGCGCGGCTGCGGGACTCGCCCGACTCGTCGTCCGCCGTCGCGTGCTCGGCGCTCTCGCCGCCCTCGTTCTGCGGCTTGCCCCCGGCGGCGACGGCGTCACTCTCGCCCGCCGGCGCCGGCACCCGCGCCTCGCCGTTGGCCGGGCGCCTCGGGGAGGAGGCCTGCAGCCCCATCCCCCCGGTCGTACGGAACAGTTCGTCGGCCCCCGGCAGACTCACTCGGCGTGACACCGGGCGAGCACCTCCCTGGCGAGCTGGCGATAGGCGGCCGCACCGACCGAGTTGGAGGCGTACGTGGTGATGGGCTCACCGGCGACCGTGGTCTCCGGGAAGCGCACGGTCCGGCCGATCACCGTGTGGTAGACGTGATCGTCGAACGCCTCGACGACGCGCGCGAGCACCTCACGGCTGTGGACCGTCCGGGAGTCGTACATCGTGGCGAGGATGCCGTCGAGCTCCAGGTCGGGGTTGAGCCGCTCCTGGACCTTCTCGATGGTCTCCGTGAGCAGCGCGACACCGCGCAGCGCGAAGAACTCGCACTCGAGGGGCACGATCACCTTGTGAGCCGCCGTCAGGGCGTTCACGGTGAGCAGGCCGAGCGAGGGCTGACAGTCGATCACGATGTAGTCGTAGTCGGCCATCAGCGGCTTGAGCGCCCGCTGCAGCGTGGACTCGCGCGCGACCTCGCTGACCAGCTGCACCTCGGCAGCCGACAGGTCGATATTGCTGGGCAGCAGGTCCATGTTGGGCACTGCCGTCTTGAGAAGGACCTCGTCGGCGGCCATCCCCCGCTCCATGAGCAGGTTGTAGACCGTCAGGTCGAGTTCCATCGGGTTCACGCCGAGACCGACCGAGAGCGCGCCCTGCGGGTCGAAGTCGACGAGCAGGACCCGGCGTCCGTACTCCGCGAGCGCGGCACCCAGGTTGATGGTCGACGTGGTCTTGCCCACGCCGCCCTTCTGGTTGCACATCGCGATGATCTTCGCGGGGCCGTGGTCGGTCAGCGGGCCTGGGATCGGGAAGTACGGGAGCGGGCGCCCGGTCGGGCCGACGCGCTCGCGGCGCTGGCGGGCAGCGTCGGGCGCGAGCGTGGCCGCGTACTCCGGGTCAGGCTCGTACTCGGCGTCGGGGTCGTAGAAGTGCCCCTCGGGCAGTTCGTCGTAGTCGGCGAAGTGGGAGCGTTCGCCACTTCGGTCGCCGGCCATGGCGTTCACGTGATGGCCATCCATGCTCTGGGGTGCTGTCTGCGTCTGCAGGGGGCTGCTCTGACGGGCGGCAAAGGTACGGACCGCGACGGAGCCGACAGCCTCGAGCCCCGCGGGACCTTGCCCCCTCGCAACCGTTCCTGGTTGACCACCCCCGGGAGTAAATGTCGACTCATTCACAAGTCGTCTTACCTCCTTGGTGACCAGGAAACTTCTAGATAGGTCAGCGTGGCACCATGCCGACGGTTGGCGACTCTATGGCGTGTCACCGGTCCGCAGCAACACAATCCGCCGGACCCGGCCCGATGTGTCGGCAACGGAACACCCTTGTGTCAAGGGTGCGCAGCGCCGGTTCGAAGCGTTTCGCGGGTGCGCGAATCGGTTAAAGGGTTACGTTCGAGGCGAGTTGACCAAGTCCGTATTGATGCGCAAGTGATACGCATACGGCCGGACCCCTCACAAGGTCCGGCCGCAGGCGTGAGATTGACGACTTCCGTTGACGAAAGTGGTCGGTGAGGCGTCAGAGGTCAGCCGAGCAGGGACTCCAGCTCGACGTGCTCGAGGCCGTGGGCCTCGGCGACCTCGCGGTAAACGACCTGGCCGTCATGGGTGTTGAGACCCAGGGCGAGCGCGGCGTCGCGGCGCAGCGCCTCGGCCCAGCCGTTGTTCGCCAGCGACACGATGTAGGGCAGCGTGGCGTTGGTGAGGGCGTAGGTGGAGGTGTTCGGGACCGCGCCCGGCATGTTGGCGACACAGTAGAAGACCGAGTTGTGGACCTGGAAGGTCGGCTCGGCGTGCGTGGTCGGGTGCGAGTCCTCGAAGCAGCCGCCCTGGTCGATCGCGATGTCGACAAGGACACTTCCGGGCTTCATCTTGGCGACGAGCTCGTTGGTGACCAGCTTCGGGGCCTTGGCGCCCGGGATGAGGACGGCGCCGATGACGAGGTCGGCCTCGACGACGGCCTTCTCCAGCTCGTAGGCGTTGGAGACGATCGTCTGCACCTTGGTGCCGAAGATCTTGTCGGCCTCGCGGAGCTTGTTGATGTCCTTGTCGAGCAGGGTCACGTGGAAGCCCATGCCGACGGCGATCTGCGTGGCGTTCCAGCCGGACACGCCGCCGCCGATGACGACGGCCTTGCCGGCCTGGGTGCCGGGGACGCCGCCGGGGAGCACGCCACGGCCGCCGACCGAGCGCATCAGGTGGTACGCGCCGACCTGCGGGGCCAGGCGGCCCGCGACCTCGGACATCGGGGCGAGCAGCGGGAGCGCGCGGCCCGCGGTCTCGACCGTCTCGTAGGCGATGGCGGTGGTGCCGGACTCGAGGAGCGCATCCGTGCACTCCCTGGAGGCGGCGAGGTGCAGGTAGGTGAAGAGCGTCTGGTCCTTGCGGAGGCGGTGGTACTCCTCCGCGATGGGCTCCTTGACCTTCAGGAGCAGGTCAGCGGTGGCCCAGACCTCGTCGGCGGTGCCGAGGATCTGCGCACCGGCCGAGACGTACTCGTCGTCCGTGATCGAGGAGCCGACGCCGGCGTTCTGCTCGATGAAGACCTGGTGGCCGTGGCGCACAAGCTCGTGCACGCCTGCGGGGGTGATGGCCACCCGGAACTCGTTGTTCTTGACCTCGCGGGGGATGCCGACCTTCATCGTCGATCACGGTCCTTGGCTCAGGGATTTCACGGGCATTGCTGTACATATCCATGCGCTTGGGGGCGCATCGGAGACACCACGGGAAGTACGCGGCAGAGCCAGTCTAATGAAGGATTTCTAGCTGTCTAGCCTTTCAAAGCATCAATCTTCAGAGGATGTACTACGGATTTCGTAGGGCTTCGACCTCGTCTCCCTGGGACTTCCCTTCGTTCGGGAGCTCATCTCCCAGCATGCGCTCGGCCGCACCGCGGTGCAGCTTGGCCGCGGCGGGGTCACCAAGGCGGTCGAGGGTGTCGGCCAGGCGGAGCTGCAGCGCGGCCTGCAGCCGGACGTCCTTCGCCTGGCGCGCCCACTCGACCGCCTCCTGGCACGTCTGCAGCGATTCCTCGGGCCGGCCGGCGTACTCCTGGACACGCGCCACCTCGCTCAACGCCCGTGCCTGCGCGGCCACATCGCCCTCCTTGCGGTACCCGGCGGCGGCGGAGCGCCAGCTGCGCAGGGCGTCGCCGTAGCGGCCCGCGTAGGTGCTCACCGATCCGATGCGGCCGTGCAGCCGCGCGGCGTCGGCGCGCTCGCCCCGGGTGAGCCGCTGGGCGAGGGCACGCCCGTACCAGTCGGCGGCCCGGTGCCAGTCCCCCAGCTCCTGGTACGCGCCGCCTACGGATTCCATCGCGCGACCGGTCGCGTACGGGTCTTTTGCCTCGCGTCCGGCGTCCAGAGCGGCCCGGTAGCGGGTCAGCGCCTCCCGGGTACGGCCGGTCCTCGCGTCGAGGTCGGCCAGGTTCAGGAGGGCCGCGGCCTTCTCGCGGGGCAGGTTCCGGCGCTCGGCGACGTCGAGGACCAGGCGGTGGATGCCGTAGAGGTCGGGGGCGGCGGCCTCGGTGCCGACGTGCGCGACCAGGGCCCGGGTGAGGGCCGCCATCAGGCGCCTGGCCAGGGTGTCCAGGTCACCGTCGGCCACGGCGAGGCGGGCGGACGCGAGGAGGGCGGGCCGCCGGACCCGCAGCCACTCGGCGCCCGCGGCGGGGCCCGGGAAGCGCAGGGCGCGCGGCAGTCCCGCGAGCTTCTTGCGGGCGGGCGAGCCGTCGGGCTCGGTGACCGCGTGGCAGGACTGGAGCAGGCGCACGGTCCGCTCCAGCATCCTGGCGCGGGCGAGCTGCACCTCGCCGGGCCGGTCGTGGGTCTCGGTGAGGCCGCGCAGGAGCGGCATCAGGCAGCCGGGCACCTCGTACTGCGGCAGCTCCGAGCCGACCCGCCGGACGAGGCCGAGGAGGGTGAAGTCGTCGAGGGTGGTCTGCGCGGCGGAGACGGAGCAGCCGGCCAGGGCGGACGCGGTGTGCGGGTCGACATGGCCCTCGGGGGCGAGGGACAGGTAGCGCAGTATCCGCGCGGCGGGCACCGGCAGGGACGCGTGGGCGAGCTGGAAGACCCGGGCGAGGGCGGGCCCGTCGTCGGCCTGCGCCTGCAGCTGTTTGGCCAGGTCGGCGACGGCTTCCTTGGGCCGTACGGCGAGCCAGCCGCCGGCCAGCGTCAGGGCGGCGGGCTGGGACCCGCACACCTCGACCAGGGACTCGGCGGAGCGCGGGTCGACGGTGATGCGCACCGACCCGGTGTACCGGCCGAGCAGCTCGAGGGCGGATTTCGTGTCGAGGCCGCCCAGGGTGCAGGGCCGCACGTCCGGGATGCCGGTGAGGGGCCCCTCGGACACGGCGACGACCAGGCAGTCGGGGGTTTCGGGGAGCAGCGGGTCGACCTGCTCGGCGTCCGCCGCGTCGTCGAGGAACAGCACGGCTCTGCGTACGGAGAGCCCTTCGCGCAGCCGCTCGGCGAGGTCGTCCTCGCTCTCGCCGGGGGGCGCCGGCAGGCTGAGCGCGTCCAGGAGTTCGCGCGCGGTGCGCCCGGTGGGGACGCGGGTGCCGTCCGGGGCGGTGAGGCGGGTGCGCAGGATGCCGTCCGGGTAGTCGGCGGCGACCTTGCCGAGGAGTTCCTCGGCGAGTGCGGTGCGTCCGGATCCGGGGCGTCCCGCGATGAGCAGCACGCGTGCGCGGGGGGCCTTGCGGCCGGCGATCGTATCGAGTCCCGCGCGCTCGATGTCGGCGCGCAGTTCCTTCAACTCACGGCTGCGGCCCAGGAACTGACTGTCTTTCAGTCCGTCCTTCGGTTCGACCGCCTGATCCGTCACGGGCCACGCTCCGTCCACCTGCGCCGAACCCCGCCGGGGGTTCGGGCGGGACGCTGTCAGAGCCTAGTTCAGGGCGAACGGGGTTCCGGGGCGGGCGGCGCGGGGATGTCCCCTGATCGGATCAACGGATGGTAGGACCGGAGAGGCTGAGCCTTTTCAGCCCCTCCGGCCATTTCAGCCCCTGGGGGTCCCCCCGGACGGAGTCTGGGGGAGTTTGAGGAGCGGGGTCCGGGGCGGAGCCCCGGCAGGTACCCGCGCCTACACCTCGAACGGCCGCGCAGGCCACGGCGCTTCGGCTGGCCGCAGCGCCTCAAGGCCGTCCCCGGCCTGCGCGGCGGTCAACGCGAGCACGCCGACGACCAGGCAGTTGTTGTGCAACTCCCCGGCAAGCACACCACGTACGAGATCCCGGAGGGGTACGCGGGCCAGTTCCATGTCGGCCTCCTCGTCCTCCACCTCGAAGCGCTCGCCCTCCGCCTCGGACAGGTCGCGGGCCAGGAAGATGCGCACGGCCTCGGAGCAGCCGCCGGGAGTCGTGTAGACGTCGGTGAGGACGCGCCAGTCCTCGGCCTTGACGTGCGCCTCCTCATAGAGCTCGCGCTGCGCGGCGTGCAGCGGGTTCTCGCCGGGGATGTCGAGCAGGCCGGCCGGGATCTCCCAGAGCTTGTGGCGCACCGGGTGGCGGTACTGCTTGAGGACCAGGACGCGGCCCTGGTCGTCGAGGGCCAGGACGGCGACGGAGCCGGGGTGGACCTGGTAGTCGCGGCGGACGACCGAGCCGCCGGGCATGACCACGTCGTCGGTGCGCACAGAGGTCTTGTTGCCGACGAAGGGGGTCTCGGTCGCGCGGACCTCCCACTCCTCGGCGGTGTCCTTGATCGTCGTCATGTCGACACGTCCTCCTACGCACGTAAATAACACGTTGGGCAACAGAAACCGGGGGCAAACAGAAACCGGGGCACGCACCCCAAAAGGCACGCACCCCGGCAACCGTACAACCCTTGTCCTACACGGCTTACTTGGCCTTCTTGCCGTTCGCCGCGGCGCCCGTCTTCCGCTCGACGGCCGCCTTCACCAGGCCCGCGAAGAGCGGGTGCGGGCGGGTCGGACGGGAGCGCAGCTCGGGGTGCGCCTGGGTGGCGACGAGGTAAGGGTGCACCTCGCGCGGGTACTCCACGTACTCCACGAGCTTGCCGTCGGGCGACGTGCCGGAGAACTGCAGACCGGCCTTCTTCTCCAGCTCGGCGCGGTAGGAGTTGTTCACCTCGTAGCGGTGACGGTGGCGCTCCTCGACGTACTCCTTGCCGTCGTACACCTCGCGCACGATGGAGCCCTCGGCGAGCTTCGCCGGGTACATGCCCAGGCGCATGGTGCCGCCCATGTCGCCCTCGCCGGCGACGATGTCGAGCTGCTCGGCCATCGTGGAGATGACCGGGTGGGCGGTCGCCGAGTCGAACTCGGTGGAGTTGGCGTCGGGGATGTCGGCCAGGTGGCGCGCGGCCTCGATCACGATGCACTGCAGGCCGAGGCAGAGGCCGAGCAGCGGGGTCTTGTTCTCGCGGGCG
Source organism: Streptomyces antnestii (assembly GCF_004005495.1). Classification (GTDB taxonomy): domain Bacteria; phylum Actinomycetota; class Actinomycetes; order Streptomycetales; family Streptomycetaceae; genus Streptomyces; species Streptomyces antnestii. The sequence goes on along the minus strand of NZ_RZYA01000005.1, from coordinate 24,840 downwards.
TACTGGATCGCGCCGACCTTGCCGGACACGCCGCGGTCGCCGAAGCCACCGGGGATACAGATCGCGTCCACGTCGGCGAGCTGCTTCTTGGCGCCGGCCGGCGTCTTGCAGTCGTCGGACGTGACCCACTTGATCTTGACGCGGGCCTTGTTGGCGAAGCCGCCGGCGCGCAGCGCCTCGGTCACCGACAGGTAGGCGTCGGGCAGGTCGATGTACTTGCCGACCAGGGCCATGACGATCTCGTGGTCGGGGTTGTGGACGCGGTCGAGCAGGTCGTCCCAGGTGGACCAGTCCACGTCACGGAACGGCAGGTCGAGCTTGCGGACCACGTACGCGTCCAGGCCCTCGGTGTGCAGGACCTTCGGGATGTCGTAGATCGACGGGGCGTCGATGGCCGCGACCACGGCCGCCTCGTCGACGTCGCACATGAGGGAGATCTTGCGCTTGATCGCCGTGGGCACCTCGCGGTCGGCGCGCAGGACGATCGCGTCCGGCTGGATACCGATGTTGCGCAGGGCGGCGACGGAGTGCTGGGTCGGCTTGGTCTTCAGCTCGCCGGAGGGGCCGATGTAGGGCAGCAGCGAGATGTGCACGACGAAGACGTTGTCGCGACCGACCTCGTGGCGGACCTGGCGGACGGTCTCCAGGAACGGCAGGGACTCGATGTCGCCGACCGTGCCGCCGACCTCGGTGATCACGACGTCGACGTCGTCGGTCGCCATGCGGCGGATGCGGTGCTTGATCTCGTTCGTGATGTGCGGGATGACCTGGACGGTGTCGCCCAGGTACTCGCCGCGTCGCTCCTTGGCGATGACCTGCGAGTAGACCTGGCCGGTGGTGACGTTGGCCGAGCCGTCGAGGTCCACGTCGAGGAAGCGCTCGTAGTGACCGATGTCCAGGTCGGTCTCGGCGCCGTCGTTGGTGACGAACACCTCACCGTGCTGGAACGGGTTCATCGTGCCGGGGTCGACGTTCAGGTACGGGTCGAGCTTCTGCATCGTGACCCGAAGACCGCGCGCCTTGAGCAGCGCACCCAGGCTGGAGGCCGTCAGTCCCTTGCCGAGGGAGGAGGCGACACCCCCGGTGACGAAGATGTGCTTGGTCGTCGTGGCTGTGCTGTTTCGAAAAGCACCGGGCGTCATGGCCAAGAGGGGGCTCCCGTGGTCGCGGTCTGGATTGCGTACCGGCGTGCCTGGTCCGGAGAATTCCGGGGGTGCCGTCGCTGCGGGTTCGGGGGCTTCGACTTGTCGGCAGAAGCGCACCGGTCCACGGGCTACCAGGGTAACAGCGAGTGGGCGAGGCCGCTTCCGGCCACGCTCCGCACATGCCTCGCCACGGCCTCACGCGGGCCTCACCCATCGCTCACTCTTTCGGCTTATCTTCGTTGCCAGGAGAGGAACACAGAACTCCGCCTTGCGTCGTATCCTGCTCGGACACTCGCTGCCGAGCCCCGCCGGCGAACGGCACCACCCCCGCCCGTTACTCCCGGAACAAGAGCTCGTCAGTTCGTTCTCACGACGACGCAGCAGCATGAACCCCTGACCCCAGAGACAGCTAAGACCGCAGAGCGATCGCCCTTCCGGGGGCGTACGTGGCCGTTCGACTGGAGATGCACGTGGCCGGGCGCATCGAGGACTACGCACTTATCGGAGACATGCAGACCGCCGCCCTGGTCTGCCGGGACGGCACGGTCGACTGGCTGTGCCTGCCCCGCTTCGACTCGCACGCCATTTTCGCCGGCCTGCTGGGCACGGAGGAGCACGGATTCTGGCGGCTCGGACCGGCGCACGCCGCCGGGGCCCAGCCGCCGTCGGCGGCACGCCGGACGTACCGCGGCGACTCGCTGATCCTGGAATCCGAGTGGGACACCCCGCGCGGCACGGTCCGCGTGACCGATTTCATGCCGCCCCGTGACGGCGCACCGCAGCTGATCCGGATCGTGGAGGGCATCAGCGGCCGCGTCCCGATGCGCTCGGCGCTGCGGATGCGTTTCTCGTACGGGCGCATCGTGCCGTGGGTGCACAAGGTCGACGGCCGTACGGTCGCGGTGGCCGGCCCCGACTCGGTGTGGCTGGACACGGAGGCGGAGACGTACGGCAAGGACCTCACCACGTACTCGGACTTCACGGTGGCGCCCGGTGACCGGATCGCGTTCACCATCTCGTGGCAGGCCTCGCACCAGAAGCCGCCGGCCTTCCCCGACCCCGAGGGGTCCCTCGAGGCGACGGAGGAGTTCTGGGGCGAGTGGGTCGAGCACTGTACGTACCACGGGCCCTACCGCGAGGCCGTGGTCCGCTCGCTGATCACGCTGAAGGCGCTGACGTACGCGCCGACGGGCGGCATCGTCGCCGCGCCGACGACGTCGCTGCCGGAGGAGATCGGCGGCGTACGCAACTGGGACTACCGCTACACGTGGCTGCGCGACGCGGCGATCACCCTGTCGTCGCTGCTGCGCACCGGCTACCGCGAGGAGGCCCGCGCCTGGCGCGAGTGGCTGCTGCGCGCGGTGGCGGGCGACCCCGAGAACCTGCAGATCATGTACGGCATCGCGGGCGAGCGCGAGCTGGGCGAGGCCGAGCTCGACTGGCTGCCCGGCTACGAGAACTCGGCGCCGGTCCGCGTCGGCAACGGCGCGGCGCACCAGCTCCAGCTCGACGTCTACGGCGAGGTCACCGAGGCGCTGCACCTGGCGCACATGACGGGCCTGACCCGCAACGACTACGCGTCCCTGCTCCAGCTGAAGCTGATCCGCTACCTGGAGAAGCACTGGGACGAGCCGGACGAGGGCATCTGGGAGGTGCGGGGGCCGCGCCGGCACTTCGTTCACTCGAAGGTGATGGCGTGGGTCGCGGTCGACCGCACGATCAAGCTCATCGAGTCGGGTGACGCGGACGGCCCGCTGGAGCAGTGGCGCGAGCTGCGCGACGACATCCACCGGGACGTGTGCGAGCGGGGCTACGACAAGGAGCGCAACACGTTCACGCAGTCGTACGGCTCCAAGGAGCTGGACGCCTCGCTGCTCCTGATCCCGCAGATGGGCTTCCTGCCGCCGGACGACAAGCGCGTCATCGGCACGATCGAGGCGATCCAGCGCGAGCTGTCCACGCCCGACGGGTTCATCCTGCGCTACCCGACCTCGGGCGAGGACGCGGGCGTGGACGGTCTGGAGGGGGACGAGGGCGCGTTCCTCGCGTGCTCGTTCTGGATGGCCGACGACCTCGCGATGATCGGCCGCGTGGACGAGGCCCGCAAGCTCTTCGAGAAGCTGCTGTCGCTGCGGAACGACCTGGGGCTGCTCGCGGAGGAGTGGGACTCCCGTCTGCAGCGCCAGGTCGGCAACTTCCCGCAGGCGTTCAGCCACGTGCCGCTGATCGACACGGCACTGCGGCTGACGGCCTCGGGGGCGTACGGCGGCTAGAAGACCTACGAGCCGGAGCTAGAGCAGCTTCTTGACGATCTCCCCGGCGGCGCGTTCCCCTTCGGTCGCGCCGCCGTTCATATAGCCCTGGAAGTCGTAGCTGCAGTGCTCTCCGCCGATGTGGACGTTGCCCTGCGCGGTGCCTTCGTAGCCGGCGTACCGGTGGAGGTAGCCCACCGGCCAGTACGAGTAGGCGCCCAGGGAGTACGGGGTCTCGTGCCAGGCGGAGAGCTGGGCGCGGCCGGTCCAGGCGACTCGGGTGCCGGGGTAGACGCGGTCGATCCTGGCGAGGTACCGGGTGGCGAGGTCGCGCACGTAGGGGTCCGTCTCGACGTCGAACGGGCCTGTGGGGGTCAGGGACTTGGCGAGGGTGCCGCCGCCGTACTGGATGAGGATGCCGCCGGTGCCGGGCTGCACCTTCGTGGTGTCCCAGGTCTGCTGGAAGTCCTCGTCGGTGAAGCAGTCGCCCGCCGAGACGCCCGGCCAGGGGCCCGTGCCGCGCCAGGGGCGGCTGGTGAACTGCATGTTGAGCTTGGTGCAGTGGCCCATGCGGGCGTCGCGCAGCAGATTGGTCATACGGGTGTCGAACCCGGCCCTGGACAGGTCGAGTTGCTGGAGGACGGGCAGGGGCACGCACAGGATCGTGTGGTCGGCGGTGACGGTGCGGGCGGCGCCCGCCTCGGTGAAGGTGAGGGTCTGGGTGCCGTCGGCGTTGGCCTTCACCGCGTTCAGGGACCAGCCGGGGCGCAGGGTGCCGTCGGGGAGGAAGTCGGCGATGGCGTGCGGGAGTTGGTCGTTGCCGCCGATGATGTGGTAGCGCTCGTCGGACAGGCCCCAGATGTTGAAGTGGCCCGGGTTGGTCTGAAAGCCCATCAGCTCGACGAGGGCGAGGGACGACTGGTCCTGGGCGTCGGCGCCGTACTCGACGTTGTACGCGACGTCGAACCAGCGGCCGAGCGGCGAGGTGTGGCCGCCCGGCACGCGGGAGTCGATCCATTCGTACAGCGACATGTTGTCGAGCGCGGTGCCGGTGGGTGTGGTCTGGTTCCAGAAGACCTCGCCCGCGTCGGACAGGTCGCGGCGCAGCGCCTGGTAGACCGCCTTGAAGTCCTCGTCGGCCTGTGCGCGCGGGTAGTAGGCGCCGTTGAACCAGAGGGTGTCCTCGGCGCCGTTCGGCCCGCCGCCGGCGAAGTCCTCGACGGCGAGCCCGAAGCGGCGGCACAGTTCGAGGATCTTCTTGTGGCCCGTGTCGATCAGCTCGCCGCCGATCTCGGACGTCTGCCCGTACGCCCAGTGGTCGCGCTGTGTGTACATACGGCCGCCGACCCGGTCCGGGTTGGCCTCGTAGAGCGTGCAGGCCAGGCCGGCGTCGTGGAGGGTGAGGGCGGCGGTGAGGCCGGCGATGCCCGCGCCGACGACGGCGATCCGGGGTGCGCCGGCCGCCGCGGCGACGGGGGCCGTGCGCAGTCCGGCCGTGACGGCGAGGCCCGCCGCCGCGGCGCCCTTGAGGACGGTGCGGCGGTCCGGGGCGCGGCCGCGGACCTCGGCGGCGGGGATCCCGTGACGTTCGGCCGCCCTGTGTACGGCCGTGAGCTGTCGCAGCGCGTGCATCGGGTTCGTACGAGCCATGGCGTAACTCCTCAGACGATTGCGGAGGGTTGTGGCTGTTCGTCCGTGCGCTCGGCCGCGTCTTCGAGCACGATGCGGCCGATGATCTCGTAGCGGTGCGGGTGACGGTTCTTCAGGTACAGGCCGAGTCCGAGTCCTCCGAAGAAGACCAGGCCGACCGTCCAGGGGATCGCCTTGAAGAACAGGGAGTCGGCGGCCGTGCCCGCCGCCGTGTCCATGTTGATCACGAGCAGGACCACGACGGCGATCATGCCGACGCCGCCGAGGAGCGGCGCGAGGAAGGTCCTGAACCAGTGCCGGTCCTCGGGGTGGTTCTTGCGGAAGTAGCCGATGACGGCGAAGGAGCAGAGAGTCTGCACGATGAGGATCGCCATCGTGCCGAGGATCGCGAGCAGCGTGTACAGGTGGATGTACGGGTCCTGGCCGGTCGCCCAGAACGCGCCGACGAGGACGACGGCGATGACGGACTGGACGAACGAGGCGATGTACGGGGAGCCGTGGTCCTTGTGCGTGCGGCCGAGCGCCGGGTGCAGGAAGCCCTCGCGGCCGACGGAGTACAGGTAGCGCGAGGCGCACTGGTGGAAGGCCATGCCGCAGGCGAACGAGCCGGTGATCAGGAGCCATTGGAAGGCGCTGACCGCCCAGGCGCCGATGAAGGTGTGGGCCGGGTCGAAGAACAGGTCGAGGGGGCTGACGGAGGCGGAGACCTTGACCGAGCCCTTGAGGCCGTTGCCCGCGATCGTCATCCAGGAGACGTAGATGTAGAAGAGCCCGACGCCGACGACCGAGATGAGGGTGGCGCGCGGGATGACGCGCTTGGGATCGCGGGACTCCTCGCCGTACATGGCGGTCGACTCGAAGCCGACCCAGGACCAGAAGGCGAAGAACAGGCCGAGTCCGGCGGAGGCGCCGGTGAAGGCGTTCTTGGGGTTGACCGGTTCCAGCGGGATGCCGTCGGGGCCGCCGCCGTGCACCAGGACGGCCGTGGCCACCGCGAACAGGACGGCGATCTCGGCGACCAGCATCACGCCGAGCGCCTTCGCGGTGAGGTTGATGTCGAAGTACGACAGGACGGCCGTGACGGCGAGCATCACCGCCGCGTACAGCACCCAGGGCAGATCGACGCCGAGCTGGTCGTGGACGGTCGTCCGCGCGAAGTACGAGAACACGCCGACGATCGACGCCTCGAAGACGACGTACGCGAGGACGGCGAGCATCCCGGACGCCATGCCGGCGATGCGACCGAGGCCGTGCGAGATGTAGCCGTAGAAGGCGCCGGCGGCGGTGATCCGCTTGGCCATGGCGACGTAGCCGACGGAGAACACCGTCAGGACGAGGGTGGCGAAGAGGTAGCCCGCCGGCGCGCCGGTGCCGTTGCCGAAGCCGACGGCGATGGGCAGGTTCCCGGTCATCGCGGTGATGGGGGCGGCCGTGGCGACCGCCATGAAGACGACACCGGTCAGGCCGACGGAGTTCGCCTTGAGGCGGTGGACCTCGCGTGCGCCCTGATCTGTTGTCTCTGGCATTTCCGACCCTCTCTGGGGGCTTTTGCTGCGAAATTCGTAGATCAACAAGGGGTTCGCTTTCGGATGCGTCAGTTTGGTGCGCAGTGATGTACGCCACAACCGACACGAGGTCGTGCAATCGGCGCGCCGGGACGACGAGTTGTCGCCCCCGGGGGCGGAGCGGCCCCCTCCGTAACCGGCCGGAGATGTTCCCGGAACCTGCGCGCCGGTAGCGTCCGCACCATGGACATTCAGGCCCCCCACAGCAGCGCGCCCGGCACCCAGGGCGGCATCACCGTGCAGCGGGCCCTCGAACTGCCGGGACTGCGCAGCGGACTCCCGGAAGTGGTGGCGGGCGGGGACAGACTGCAGCGCACCGTGCGCTGGGTGCACGCGGGCGAGGTGCCCAACATCGCCTCGCTCCTCAAGGGCGGCGAACTGCTCCTGACCACGGGCTTCGGCATCGGCACCCGCCCCGCCGAACAACGGGCCTTCGTCCGCAAGCTCGCCGAGCGCGGCATCTCCGCCCTGGTCATCGAGCTGGGCCAGCGCTTCGCCCGGCTGCCGGCCGCACTGGTGGAGACGGCGCGCGCGGCCGGCCTCCCCCTGGTGCAGCTGCACCGCGAGGTGCCGTTCGTGACGGTCACGGAGGAGGTCCACACCGAGATCGTCAACGGGCACTACGCGCTCCTCCAGCGCGCCGAGGAGGTGCACCGGCGCTGCACCGAAGCCCTGCTCGGCGGCGGCGGAGTGCCCCAAGTGCTGCGCATCCTCGCCGAGTTCAGCGGCAACCCGGTGTTCCTGGAGACGGCCGACGGCCAGCTCCTGTACGCCGCCGGGGGCGAGCCCGAGGTCGCCGACCCGCTCCAGGTGTGGGAGGGGATGCGCGGGCGGCCCGCCGACCGGGACGAGCCGCCGGCGGGCGCCGTGATCGTCGACGTGCCGGGCGGCGGCCCCGGCGCGGGGTCCGTGCGGGCGCGGCTCGTCCTGCTGCCGGTCGCGGCCCCGCCGGCCCCGGTGCACCGGATCGCGGCGGAACGCGCGGCGAGCAGCATCGCCGTCGTGCTCATGCAGGCCCGCCAGGAGGAGGAGCTCGCGGCGCGCGGCCGCGGCGACTTCCTCACGGACCTCGCGGAGGGCCGCATCACGCCCGACGACGCGCCGGCGCAGGCCCGCGTCCTCGGCTTCAAGCCCGGCGGCCAGGGGCCGCTGCTGCCGGTGGTGATGCGCCTCCCGGAGGCGTCGGTGGGGTCGGGTGGCCTCTCCCCCGGCGGCGGCTGGGCGGTCCTGGCACGGGCGGTCGCGGAGGAACTGGCCGCGGTCGGGGTGCCCGTCCTGCTCGGCGTGCGGCCCGTCGAGGGGCGCGTGCCGCTGCTCCTCGGCCTGCGCTCCGAGTCGGAGCGGACGGCGGTCGCGGACCGGGTGGCGGCCGCGCTGCGGGCCGGGGTCGAGCGGGCGGGCATGCAGCGCGCCGGGTCGCAGCCGCCGGTCGTCGTGGTGGGCGGCGCGGGCGGCTGGGCGGCGGCCGCGGCCGGCCTGCGGCACGCGGCCGAGACGGCCACGGCGGCGCAGGGCCTGACGGACCGGCCCTGGTACGACGCGCGGCGCCTCGACATCGACCTGCTGCTGTGGCGGCTGCGGGACCACCCGGACCTGGCGGCGTTCGTGGAACGCGCGATCGGCCCCCTCCAGGCCCACGACCGCCGCGCCAAGCCCCCGCTCCTGCCCACGCTCCAGACCTACCTGGCCCACGCGGGCCGCAAGGCGGAGACAGCCCGCGAACTCCACCTGAACCGCCAGACGCTGTACAACCGCCTGGCTCGCATAGGCGAACTCCTCGGCACGGACCTGGACGACCCCCAGACGGTCCTGGCCCTCAGCCTGGCCCTGCGGGCACGGAGGCATGTGGGGTGACAGAGGGCGGGCGCGAGGCCTGCCGGACACCGGTCAGCCGAGCGGGCCCGTGCTCGTCAACTCGTCGTAGACGCTGAGGACTTGGGCCACCGTCTCGTCCTCCGTCGGCCAGGTCGCCGCCTGTGTGGCGCCGCGCTCCTTGAGGTGGTCGCGGCGTACGGGGTCGGACAGGAGGTGGGTGACGGCGTCCGCGAGGGCGTGGGCGTCGCCGCAGGGGACGAGTTCCGCCGCGTCGCCCACGAGTTCGCGGATGCCGCCGACGTCCGTCGCGACGAGCGGTACGCGCGCGTGGAGCGCTTCCTGCGCGAGGATCGAGCGGGACTCCCCACTGCTGGTCAGCAGGGCCACGTCGGCGGCCGCGAGCAGCTCGGGGACGTCGTCACGCCGCCCCACGAGCCGTACGGGCAGCTGCTCGCTCTCGATCCGGCGCTGGAGCGCACCCCGCTCCGGCCCCTCGCCCGCGATGACGACCAGCGGTACGGGGGTGAGGTGGCGCCAGGTCCTCGCGGCGTCGAGCAGTGTGTCGTACCCGCGGTGTTTCACGAGGCTGCCGACGGCCATCAGCAACGGCCGGTCCACCGCGCCGAGTTCGGCCAGCGCCTTGTGCCGCAGGCGCTCCGGGTCCTCGGGTCCCTCATGCCCTTCGTCCCCCTCGAAACCGGGGGTGGGCGTGGGCTCCGGTGTGTCGGGGCGGCGCGGCGCGGGGAAGGCGACGGCGGCGAGCCGGGCGTCGCGCGCGCCGCGGACGCGGGCCCGCTCGACGAGGTCCGACGAGGTGCCGAGGACCACGGAGGCGGCCCTGGCCACGCGCCGTTCGAGCAGACGCAGCAGGTGGGCGCGGGCGCCCTCCGCGTGGGAGCGGGTGTGCCAGGTGACGACGAGGGGCGTGGTCCTGCCGCTCAGCGCGAGGGAGGCCCGCAGCGCGGCGTGCAGCCCGTGCGCGTGTACGAGGTCGGCGTCGGCGCAGGCGAGCCGCAGCGCCGCGACGGACCCGGGGTCGCTGCTGCGGGGCACCGTGACGTGCTGGGCGCCGACGTCCGCGAAGCCGTAGACGTGCGCGACCTCGGTGGGGGCGCACACGGTGACGCGGACCCCCCGGGCGACGAGTCCGGCGGCCAGCGACCTGACGTGCGCGCTGCTGCCGGCGCTGCCGCCGCCCAGCACTTGCACGGTGCGCAGCGGCGACTGGCCGTGCGCTGGCTGGCTGCTCACGTGGCTCACGCGGGCGGGACTCCTGGGTCGGTCGGTGCGGGACGCGCGGGATGTCGCGCCGTGACGGTCTGGGCCAAGGATGCCAGCCCGTCCGGACGTTCCGGCACCGGCCCGGAGTCCCGACCGTGTCGGAGTGGGCAACACGTCGTACGGGATCACTCACACGCGTGAATTCGACCCGGTCAGACTGACGCCGCTCCCCGTGCCACCGCGCTCACCCTGCCCCCGAACACAGCCGCCGCAACGAACCCCAGCGCATGCGCAAGAACCCCCGCACGCCCGTTCCCCACCACGACGGCAACACCCAACCCGGCCCCCATAGCATGCGCCCCGGCGTCGCCGATCATCGTGCGTCCGCCGACGCCGCTCCCCGTGCCACCGCGCTCACCCCGTCCCCGAACACAGCCGCCGCAACGAACCCCACCGCATGCGCAAGAACCCCCGCACGCCCGTTCCCCACCACGACGGCAACACCCAACCCGGCCCCCAGCGCATGCGCCCCGGCGTCGCCGATCATCGTGCGTCCGCCGAGGTCCTCCGGCAGGACGGCGGCCGCCGCACCCATCGGGGCCGCGGCGAGCGCCCCCTTGAGCAGCCCGGGCGCCCCGAGCGCGAGCACGGCCGCGGCGGCCCGCCCGGGGCGTACGTCCACCAGGTTCACGAAGTGCGCCGCCCCGGCGATCACCACACCGGCGAGCACCTTGTCCACTGCTCGCTCTTCGAGCAGCGCGCCCGCGACCAGTCCCGCTCCCGAGATACCGATCAACTTGACGCCGCCACTGGTCAGTTCGCCGTCCCGCAACGCCGACAGATGCGCCCGGAAGCCCCTGCGCGGGTCGTCCGCGCCCGCCACGTCGTCGTACGCGCCGCACGCCCCGGCGGCGAGGACCGCGAGCACGGCCGCCCCGCGCTGCCGCCCCGAGGTCGCGGCGGCCGCACCGGCGACGGCCCCGGCCACGACGGCCGGCCCCGCACACAGGTCCACGGCCCGCCCCGCGAAGTTCTTCCGCTCCCACACGGCGGGCCCGCCCGGCCGGCCGCGCCGCAGGGCGACGTACCCGGCCCGCGCGACGGCGGCCCCGGCCACCAGAGCCGCGAACCGGCCGGCCCCGCGCTTCCCCGTACCGGTCACGCGTCCGCCCGCGCGGTGGCGAGCAGTTCCTCCGCATGGGCCCGCGCCGTCTCCGAGTCCTCCTGGCCCGCGAGCATCCGGGACAGCTCGCGGATCCGGTCCTCGCCTTCGAGGACCGTGACGCCGGACCGGGTCACCGTGCCGTCGTTCGTCTTCTCGACGAGGAGCTGCCGGTCGGCGAACGCGGCCACCTGCGGAAGGTGCGTGACGACCACGACCTGCGCCGACCTGGCGAGCTTGGCGAGCCGCCGGCCGATCTCGACCGCCGCCTTGCCGCCCACGCCCGCGTCGACCTCGTCGAACAGGTACGTGGGCACGGGGTCGGTCCCGGCGAAGACGACCTCCACCGCGAGCATCACGCGCGAGAGTTCACCGCCCGACGCCCCCTTGGCGATCGGCCGGGGCGGGGCGCCGGGGTGCGGGGCGAGCAGCAGCTCGACCTCGTCCACGCCGGAGGGCCCGTAGGCGACCGTGCGCCCGTCGAGCTCGACGCCGTCCGGGTCGTCGGTGTGACGGATGTCGAAGGACACGCGCGCGTGGGGCATCGCGAGGGAGGCGAGCTCCTCGGTGACGGCCTCCGCGAAGCGCGAGGCGGCCTCCGCGCGCGCGTCCGTCAACGCCTTGGCCAGGGTGCCCAGTTCACCGCGGAGCCCGTCCCGCTCGGCGGTCAGCTCATCGATCCGGTCGTCGTCGCCGTCGAGTTCGAGCAGGCGCGCGGAGCCCTGCTCGGCCCAGGCGAGCACTTCGTCGATGTCGGCACCGTACTTGCGCGTGAGCTGGGTCAGCGCGGCCCGGCGCTCCTCGACCGCGGCGAGCCGCAGCGGGTCGGCGTCGAGGTCGTCGGCGTACCCGGCGAGCTCCCCCGCCACGTCGGACAGGAGGATGCCGATCTCGCCGATCCGGTCGGCGAGCGCGGACAGGGCGGGGTCGTGCGAACGCACGGCGTCCAGCGCACGGTTCGCGCCGCCCACGAGCGTGGTCGCGTCGACGCCTTCGGGGTCCTCGGGGTTGCCCGCGAGCGCGGCGTGCGCGGCACTGGCCGCCGCGGCGAGCGCCTCCGCGTGGCCCAGCCGCTCGGCCTCCGACGACAGCTCGGCGTCCTCGCCGGCGCGCGGCTCGACGGCCGCGATCTCGTCGAGCCCGAAGCGCAGCAGATCGGCTTCCTGGGCACGTTCACGCGCGCGCGTGACGATGGTGTCGAGCTCGGTGCTGACGGCCCGCAGCCGCCGGTACGCGGCCTGGTACTTGGCGAGCGGTCCGGCCACCGCGTCGCCCGCGTACCGGTCGAGGGCGCCCCGCTGCCGGGACAGCTTGAGCAGCCCCTGCTGATCGGTCTGGCCGTGCACGGCGACGAGGTCGTCGGCGAGCTCGGTCAGCATGCCCACCGGCACCGAACGCCCGCCGAGATGCGCCCGCGAGCGCCCCTCCGCCGAGACGGTACGGCTGATGAGCAGCGCCCCGTCGTCGAGTTCGGCGCCCGCCTCCTGGGCGCGCACGACCGCGGCGGTGCCCTCGGACACGGTGATCCGGCCCTCGACGACCGCCGCCTTGGCGCCGATCCGCACGAGGGCGGGGTCCGCGCGCCCGCCGAGCAGCAGGCCGAGGCTCGTGACCACCATCGTCTTACCCGCGCCGGTCTCACCGGTCACCGCGGTGAACCCCGGCGACAGCTCGACCACCGCGTCGTCGATGACTCCGAGCGACCGTATCCGCATCTCCTCCAACACGGACACGACCTTACGAGGTCGGGGGCCATGTGTGCGACGGGCCCTGCCACGCTCGTGGTCCGGCGCGGCGAATTCGCAGGTCGTGAACGGCCGCGCGGCCCGCTTCCGTCACCCGTTGTCACCCGCGAGGGTGGGGTTGTCCCCCGGCCCGGGACGCCTGCCCGCCCCATGGTGCCCGTGCCCCGCGCGCCCGCACCCTGGACCCCATGAGTACCGGACTGGCCCGGGCCGCCCTGCGAGCACACCGCCCCGCCTTCGTCGGCACGGCGGTCGCCGCGCTGTTCGCGGCGACGGTGGTGAGCGCGTCCATGACGGTGCTGCTCGCCACGAGCACCGACGGACTGCCCGCGGGCGCGCGCCACCGCATCTCGGAGAACGGCGTCGGCGACATCGCGGCCGTCCTCCTCATCGGTTCGATCTACATGTCGATATTCGTGGTCGTCTCGACGATGGGCACGGCCGTCACCCAGCAGCATCGTGAGCTCGCCCTCGTGCGCGCCGTGGGGGCCCGCCCGCGGCAGGTGCGCCGGGCGGTGGTGGTGCAGGCCCTCGCCGCGTCCGTCCCGGCGGCCCTCGCCGGCTTCGCCGCGGGCGGGCTGCTCGCCAGGGCCTGGTTCTCCGGGATGGTCACGCACGGCCTGATCCCGGCCGGGGTGCCGTTCCGCTTCAGCTGGCTCGCGCTGCCCGTCTGCCTCGGGGTGGCGGTGGTGACGTCGACGCTCGCCGCGCTGCTGTCGTCCCTGCGGTTCTCGCTCCTGCGCCCCGCGCGCGCCCTGGCCGAGGCGGCTACGGGCAGGCGGCGCCTCGGGCCGCTGAGGGCCCCGCTCGGCCTGGTCGCGGTGGCCGGAGCGTGCTTCCTGTCGATGCTGCTGTCCCGGCAGGACGCGGAGGAGGCGGGCCAGGGCGCGTTCCTCGTGCTGATCCTGTTCTGCGTCGGAGTGGGCCTGCTCGGCCCGCGCATCGTGGGTCCCGCGGCCTGGCTGGTCTCGTCGCTCGTGGGCCGCTTCGGCGCCGCCGCCCGGCTCGCGATGCTCAACATCCGTTCGCAGCCCCGCCGCTTCTCGGCCGCCGTCGTCCCGCTCGTCCTCGTCGTCGGCTTCGGCCTCACCAAGGTCACGCTGCACACCACGGCCCAGCACCGCACCGGCTCGGCGGGCAGCCCCGGCGAAGTGTGGCTCGACTACATGGGTACGGCGCTGTACGCGGGGTTCGCCGCCATCGCCGCGGCCAACACTCTCGCCATGATCTCGTTCGAGCGGCGCCGGGACGTGGCCCTGCTGCGGATCATCGGCACCCAGCGCGGCCAGGTGCGCTCCATGGCCGCCTGGGAGGCCGTCGTCGTCGCCGGTACGGCGCTGCTGCTCGGCTCCCTGATCGCGTTCGTCACGCTGGCGCCGATCCTCGACACGGCGTTCGGATCCCCGGTGCCGTACGTCCCGTGGCCGCTCGCCGCCGGGACGGCTGCGGGCACGCTCCTGCTGACGCTGCTCGCGACGGGCGTCCCCGTGCGGGCGGCGATGCGCCGACGCGCGATCACCGTCGTAGGGACGTGACCCCGCGCAAGACGGTCAGTGGGGCGCCCCGCGCCAGCCGGAGACGGGCAGCGCGAACTTGGCGACGAGCCGGTCCGTGAACGAGGCGTGGTGCAGCCGCGCGAGGCGCACCGGTACCGCTCCCCGCCGCACCTCGACGCGCGCCCCCGACGGCAGTTCCACGGTCCGGCGCCCGTCGCACCACAGCACCCCGTGCGGCGTGTGCTGCTGCACCTCGACGGCGAGCACCGAGTCCGGCGAGGTCACCAGCGGCTTGGCGAACAGGGCGTGGGCGCTGATCGGCACCATGAGCAGCGCCTCGACCTCGGGCCACACGACGGGCCCGCCGGCCGAGAAGGCGTACGCGGTGGAGCCGGTGGGCGTGGCGCACACGATCCCGTCGCAGCCGAAGCCGGTGACGGGACGCCCGTCGATCTCCAGGACGACCTCGAGCATCCGCTCGGCCGACATCTTCTGCACGGCGGCCTCGTTGAGCGCCCAGTCGCGGTGCACGACATCACCGTTGCTGTGCACGACGACGTCGATCGTCATGCGCTCCTCGACCTCGTACGCCTTGGTGACGACCCGGTCGACCACCCGGTCGAGGTCGTCGCGCTCGGCCTCGGCGAGGAAGCCGACGCGGCCGAGGTTGACCCCGAGCATGGGCACTCCCGAGGCGCGGGCGAACTCGGCGCCGCGCAGCAGCGTCCCGTCGCCGCCGAGGACGACGAGCAGCTCACACGCGTCGAGGCACTCCGGAGTGGCCTCCTTCGCGAGCTCCACCGACGATGGGAGCGGCAGGTCCGCCGCCTCCGACTCCAGGACCCGCACGCCGATGCCGCTGCGCAGCAGCCCCTGGACGACGAGTTCGGCACTGCGGATGGCGGCGGGCCGCCCCGTGTGCGCGAGCAGGAATACAGTTCGAGCTCGGGTCTGTGTCAACGCGGCCCCTCCGCCACTGCACGGTCAACGTCCGCCGGGTCGAGTTCGGGCGCACCGGCGCGCAGCCACAGAAAGTACTCGACGTTCCCGGAGGGCCCGGGCAGCGGGCTCGCCGTCACGCCCCGTACGCCGAGGCCGAGTTCCCACGCCTGCCGGGCCACCGTCCGCACCGTCTCGGCCCGCAGATCCGGGCTGCGCACCACACCGCCGCTGCCCAGGCGATCCTTGCCGATCTCGAACTGCGGCTTCACCATCAACACCAGGTCCGCGTCGGGCGCCGCACACCGCGCGAGGGCGGGCAGCACCAGGCCGAGCGCGATGAAGGACAGGTCGCCGACGACCAGGTCCACGGGCTGCCCGTCGATCGCCTCCAGCGTCAACTCACGTACGTTCGTACGGTCCTTGACGGTGACGCGGTCGTCGCTCTGCAGCGACCAGGCGAGCTGCCCGTACCCGACGTCGACGGCCACGACGTGCCCGACGCCGGCCCGCAGCAGTACGTCGGTGAAGCCGCCCGTGGACGCCCCCGCGTCGAGCGCGCGCCGCCCCTCGACGACGAGCCCCTGCGGCACGAAGGCGGCGAGGGCCCCCGCGAGTTTGTGCCCGCCGCGCGAGACGTAGTCGGGATCGCTGTCGTCCGCCGCGACGACGATCGACACACCCTGGTCCACCTGCGTCGCGGGCTTGGTCGCGACGATCTTGCTGACGCTGACCCGCCCCGCGGCGATCAGCTGGCTGGCGTGCTCCCGCGAGCGGGCCAGCTTGCGGTTGACGAGTTCGGCGTCGAGGCGGCGACGTGCCACACCTGCCACGTTCGGTTCAGCTCCTGTGCTCATACGGCGATGACGGCTGGGGCCTCGCGTCCAGCGCGGTCAGCGCGTTCCGCAGGCCCCGGTGTACATCCTCGTACACCTCGATGTGTCCGTCGGCAGTGAGGTGGTCGACGTCCGCGAGCCGGTCGAGTCCCGCGTCCACGTCCGCGTCGCCGGTGGGGGTGCGCGGGACCCCGAGCGGGGCCGGGGCGGCCGGCTCGTACGAGGGTCCGGCCGGGTCCTGTGGGGCCTCCGCGGCGCCCGCCGCCTGCTCCGGCACCTGGTCGGGGTCCGGATGAGAGTCGTTCATGCCATGACGCTACCGCGCCGGACGCTCCCCGGGCCTGGGGTACGGTCGGTCGCGATGGCGACGACGCAGGAGTGCCGGGCCGCACTCGACAAACTCTCGGACAATCTGGCGGGCGCGGACAGCGGGGTACGCAGCGCGGCCGCGCTCGACCGATCCCTGAGCTGCCATGTCACGGACCTCGGGATCACGTTCACGGGCCGCCTTGAGAACGGCCGGATCGAGGTGGTGGACACGGTCCAGGGACCGCCGCCCGACAAGGCGCAGATCCGGCTCGCGATGACCGGCGACGACCTGGTCGCGATGGTCGGCGGCGAGCTGAACTTCGCGAAGGCCTGGGCCTCGGGCCGGATCAGGCTCGAGGCCGGCTTCCGCGACCTGCTGCGCCTCAGGACGCTGCTCTAGCCACGGCGTTTTCCGCAGGGGCCTTCCTGGCCTTGCGCGCGGCCGGCACCACCAGCGGCGTACCGGTCTCCGGATCGTCGATGACCTGGCACTTCATCCCGAAGAGCCGCTCGACGAGGTCGGCCGTGACGATGTCGGCGGGCGCCCCCTCGGCGATGACCTCGCCGCCGCGCAGGGCGATCAGGTGGGTGGCGTAACGGGCCGCGTGGTTGAGGTCGTGCAGAACCGCGACCAGCGTCCGCCCCTGCTCCTCGTGCAGCTCCGCGCACAGGTCGAGCACGTCGATCTGGTGCTGGATGTCGAGGTACGTGGTCGGCTCGTCGAGGAGGAGCAGCGGGGTCTGCTGGGCGAGCGCCATGGCGATCCACACGCGCTGGCGCTGACCGCCGGACAGTTCGTCGACAAAGCGATCGGCGAGTTCGGCGACGCCGGTCGCGGTCATCGACTCCCGCACGATCCGCTCGTCGTCGGCGGACCACTGCCGCAGCAGGCCCTGGTGGGGGTAGCGGCCGCGGGAGACGAGGTCTCCCACGGTGATGCCGTCGGGCGCGATCGACGACTGGGGCAGCAGCCCGAGCGTGCGCGCCACCTTCTTCGCCTGCATCGACCGGATGGCCTGCCCGTCGAGCAGCACCCGGCCCGCCGACGGCTTGAGCATCCGGGAGAGCGCGCGCAGCAGCGTGGACTTGCCGCAGGCGTTCGGCCCGACGATCACGGTGAAGGACCGGTCGGGGATCTCGACCGAGAGCTCCGACGCGATCACGCGCTGGTCGTAGCCCAGGGTGACGTTCTCGGCGGACAGGCGGTTCACGGGGGTGCTCCTCCGGTGGTTGCTGTGGCGGGGGTTCCTGTCGCCCGTACGCGGATCGCTCGTACGCGGGTCGCCCATACGCAGGTCGCTGGTACGCGGGTCGCTCGTACGCGGGTCGCTCATATCCGGCCGGCCTTCCGCTCGGACACCAGGAGCCACAGCAGATAGACACCGCCGACGACTCCGGTCACCACCCCCACGGGCAGCCGGTCGGCACCGAAGGCGCGCTGCGAGATCCAGTCGGCGGTGACGAGGAGGGCGGCGCCCATGCACATCGAGGCCGCGATGTTGGGGCCCGGCGAGCGGGTCAGCCGCCGGGCCAGCTGGGGTGCGGTCAGCGCGACGAATCCGACGGGGCCTGCCGCGGAGGTCGCCGCCGCCGTGAGCAGCACGGCGGCCACGAGCAGCACGAGCCGCGTCCGCTCGACCCGCACGCCGAGCGCGCTCGCCACGTCGTCGCCCATCTCCAGCATGCGCAGCGGACGCGCATACGTCAGGACGACGGGTACGAGGACGGCGCACAGAACGAGCAGGGGCCGGACCTGGTCCCAGCCGCGCCCGTCGAGGGATCCCGCCATCCAGACCGTCGCGCGGGCGGCGTCGACGATGTCGGCCTTGGTGAGCAGATAGCCGTTGACGGCGGTCATGACGGCGGACATGCCGATGCCGACCAGGACGAGGCGGTATCCGTGCACGCCGCGTCTCCAGGCGAGCAGATAGATGCCGAATCCGGTCACGAGGCCGCCGGCGAGCGCCCCGGCCGCGACCTGGACGGCGCTCCCCGAGAACAGCACGATCATCACCAGCGCACCGGCCGTGGCACCCTGCCCGAGGCCCAGGATGTCCGGACTGCCCAGCGGGTTACGGGAGATGGCCTGGAAGAGCGCCCCGCCGAGCGCGAGCGCGGCCCCCACGAGAAGGCCCACGAGGACCCTGGGCAGGCGCAGGTCGTTGACGATGAACTCCTGCCCCGGGTCGCCGTTGCCGAGCAGCGTACGGACGACGTCGGCAGCCGGGATGCGGAAGTCGCCGGTGCCGATCAGCAGGACGCTCGCGGCGAGCGCGGCGCACAGCAGTACGGCGACGACCACGGACGCGCGGATGTCGAGGCGCAACGAGAGCCCGCCGCGGGTACGGAGCGCCTTCACAGCTGGGTCACCTTCCGCCGGCGGACGAGGCAGATGAAGACGGGGCCGCCGATGACCGCGGTGACGATGCCGACCTGCACCTCGGCGGGCCGGGCGACGAGCCGGCCTGCGATGTCCGCGGCGAGCAGCAGCACGGGCGACAGGACAGCCGAGAACGGCAGGATCCAGCGCAGGTCGGGGCCGGTGAAGGAGCGCACGACGTGCGGCACCATCAGGCCGACGAACACGATGGGCCCGCAGGCGGCGGTCGCCGCGCCGCACAGCAGCGTGGCGGCGGCCATGGACAGCGCGCGGGTCCGGTTCAGCCGGGCGCCGAGGGCGCGGGCGGTGTCGTCGCCCATCGCCATCGCGTTGAGGGGCCGCGCGAGCGCGAGGGCGAGCACGGAGCCGACGGCGATGAACGGCAGCACCTGCCTGAGCGTCGTCATGTCGGCGGAGACCAGCGAACCCACCGTCCAGAAGCGCATCTTGCCGAGCGCCGCGTCGTCCATGACCATCACGGCCTGGAGATAGCCGTAGAGCGCGGCACTGATGGCCGTCCCGGCGAGGGCGAGCCGCACGGGCGTGGCGTTACGGGTGCCCCCGAGGACGTAGACGAGAACGCCCACGGCCGCGGCCCCGAGGAAGGCGAACCACACATACCCCGACAGGGAGGTGACACCGAAGAAGCTGATGGCGGTGACGACGGCGGCCGACGCGCCCATGTTGATCCCGAGGAGCCCGGGGTCGGCCAGCGGGTTGCGGGTCAGCGCCTGGAGGACCGCGCCCGAGAGCCCGAGCGCGACGCCGGCGAGGAGCCCGAGCAGGGTACGGGCGAGCCGCTCGCCGACCACGACGTCGCCGAACGTCCCGGTGTCGTCGAACAGGCCGTGCCACACCTGCCCCACGGACAGGGGTTTCGCCCCGATCGCGATACTCGCGACCAGGAGCAGGAGCAGTACGACGACGGCTCCGAGGAGCCCGGCGCCGCGTATCGCCCGGCGGTTCGGGGGCGCGACGGCGGTGACCGCGCGCTGTTCAGGAGGACTGTCGACCAACACGAGGTTAGGTTAGCCTACCCTGCCTAACTCTCTCGAGGGGTGGGCGCAGAGGTGGGCGCCCTCAGCCGCCGAGAAGCAGCCACCTTCAGGTCAGCTCCTCCTCGCCGCCCCAGCCCGCGCCTGCGCCCCCGCCCGCGTCAACCCCCTGGCCGCACCAGCACCCTCACCCGCTCAGACCCCCAGTCGCACCAGCACCCTCCCCCTCCATCCCCCAGCGCCGCTCAAACCCCCAGCCGCGCCAGCGCCTTCGCCGCGTCGAGCCCACAAGTCCCGTCCCCGGCCGCCGTCCACGCCGCCGCACACAGCGCCCGCAGTCCGTCGATCGCCTCGCCGTCCCCCTCCAGTTCGAGCCGCTCACCTCGCGCGGCCGCGACCCAGCCCCCGCACGCGAACCCGTCCCCGTCCGCCACGACCTCCGGCTGCCCCGTCAACAGCCCCCGCAGATCCACGTCCACGTACGTCGGCCGGTGATGGGGCGGCGCGGCGAGCAGCTGCGCGCCGTCGGTGACCCCGGTCAGGACGAGCAGCGAGTCCACCTCACCGTTGAACGCGCCCTCGATGTCCGTGTCGAGCCGGTCCCCGACCACCAGCGGCCGTTCCGCGCCCGTACGCAGGACCGTCTCGCGGTGCATGGGCGGCAACGGCTTCCCGGCGACCTGCGGCTGCGCACCCGTCGCGATCCGGACGACCTCGACCGCCGCACCGTTGCCCGGAGCGATGCCGCGCGCGCTCGGAATGGTCAGGTCCGTGTTGGACGCGAACCACGGCACGCCGCGCGCGATCGCGTAACAGGCCTCCGCGAACCGCCCCCACGCCAGATCGGGCCCGCCGTACCCCTGTACGACCGCCACCGGCTCGTCGTCGGCCGAGTCCACCGGCTCGAGGCCCCGCTCTCTCAGCGCGACCCGCAGCCCCTCCCCGCCGATCACCAACACCCGCGACCCGTCCGGCACTTGCTCACTGATGAGCCGCGCCACGGCCTGCGCCGAGGTGATGACATCCGCGGCGTCCGTCGGAATCCCCAGCTCCGTCAGATGCCCGGCCACGGCGTCCGGCGTCCGCAGCGCGTTGTTCGTGACGTACGCGAGCGCCATGCCCGCCTCCCGCGCCACCGCGAGCGACTCGGGGGCGTGCGCGATCGCGTCACCCCCCGCGTACACCACTCCGTCCAGATCGAGCAGCGCCGTGTCGTACGCCTCGTCCAGCGCCCGCGCACTGCCTTCGGGCCGTGTCCTGACGGTCTGGCTCATTACACATCGCTCCTCGTTCGATCCCGCTCCCCCGATCATCGCGCATGCCACTGACACACATACGATGCAGCAATGAAGACTGCAGGTCCCCCAGGTCCCACGGGCAGCGACGGCCTCGACCTGATCCCGTTCAGGGGCGTGCGCTACGTCCCCGAGCGCGTGGGCAGCCTCGCCGCCGTGACGTCACCCCCGTACGACGTGGTCGTCCGGCCCGACGGTCTGCAGCACCTGCAGTCCGCGGACCCGCACAACATCGTCCGCCTGATCCTCCCGCAGTCGCTCCCCCCGGACGCGCGCAACGCCCTGGCGGCCACCACCCTGCGCCGCTGGCTTTCGGACGGCATCCTCGCCCCCGACGAGACACCCGCGCTGTACGTGTACGAGCAGCGCGACGGCGACCACCTCCAGCGCGGCGTCATCGGCGCCCTCCGCCTGACCGAGCCCTCCGAGGCGGTCGTCCTGCCGCACGAGGACGTCATGCCGCACGTGGTCGCGGACCGCGCGGCCCTGATGCGCGCCACGGCGGCCAACCTCGAACCCCTGCTCCTCACCTACCGCAGCGAGGGCAACGCGACGGGCACCACGGCGGTCGTCGAACGCACGGTCAAGGGCGCCCCGCTCCTCTCGACCACCACGGAGGACGGCTTCAGCCACCGCCTGTGGTCGGTCACCGACCCGGCCGACCTCGCGGAGATCCGCTCGGACCTCGCCCACCACCAGGCCCTCATCGCGGACGGCCACCACCGCTGGGCGACCTACCTGCGCCTGCGCGCCGAGCACCCGTCCCCGACACCCTGGGACTACGGCCTCGTCCTCCTCGTGGACACGGCCCGCTACCCCCTGCGCGTCCGCGCCATCCACCGCCTCCTGCACCGCCTCCCGGTCCCGGACGCTTTGGCCGCGCTGACGGGCCACTTCCGCGTACGCGAGGTGCCCGGTCCGCTGTCGCACGCCCTGGAAGCCCTCGCCGACGCGGCCGCCCACGGCAACGCCTTCCTCCTCGCCGGCGACCACTCCTTCCACCTCGTGGACCGCCCGTCCCCGGACCTCCTCACCCGCACGATCCCGGCCGACCGCCCGGCGGCCTGGCGCACGCTCGACGCGACGGTCCTGCACTCCACGCTCCTGGACCACATCTGGCACATCCCCGAGGACGCGCCCGAGCACATCGCGTACATCCACGACGCGGCCGCCACGGTCGCGAAGGCGGAGCGCGACGGCGGCACGGCGGTCCTCCTGCACCCGGTCCGCGAGGAAGTGGTGCGCGACCTGGCCCGGCAGGGCGTGACGATGCCCCGCAAGTCGACGTCGTTCGGCCCGAAGCCGGCGTCGGGCCTGGTGCTCCGCACCCTCGACGACCCACCGCCGGGCACGCGCGCGTAGGCGCATACGACGAACGGGCGGGACCCCATCGCTGGGATCCCGCCCGTTCGTCACTCACATCCGCTGAGCTCAGCCCTTGTCCTTCTCCTCGGGCTCGAACTCCTCGTCATCCTCGTCGTAGAACTCCTCGACGTCCTCGGCGTCCTCGACCCAGGGCTCGTCCTCGTCGCTCGCGGAGGCCTTCGGCCCCACCTCGGCGACGGGCGCCTCGTCGGCCTCCGTCTCGTCGAACGCGTCGACGAACTCGACACCGTCCAGCTCGGCGAGCCGGTCGGACGCGTCGGTGGAACCGTCCCGGTCGGACTCGACGGCCTTCGCGAACCACTCGCGCGCCTCGTCCTCCCGCCCGGCCGCAAGCAGCGCGTCGGCGTACGCGTACCGCAGTCGAGCGGTCCACGGCTGTACGGAGTTGGAGGCGAGCTCGGGGCTCTGCAGCGTCACGATGGCCGCGTCGAGCTGGTCCATGTCACGCCGCGCACCGGCCGCCACGAGCCGCATCTCGACCTGTCCGGCCTTGTCCAGCTTGGCCACCTCGGGCGCGCCGGCCATGTCGAGCGCCTTCTCGGGCCGCCCCAGACCGCGCTCGCAGTCGGCCATGACGGGCCACAGCTCGATGTTGCCGGTCATGCGCCGGGCCGCACGGAACTCGGCGAGGGCCTCACTGAACTTCTGGTTCGCGTACGCGGCGAAGCCCGCGGCCTCACGCACGGCGGCAACACGGGACGCGAGCCGCAGCGCGACCTTCGAGTACGCGTACGCCTGCTCGGGGTCCTCGTCGATCAGCTTGGCGACCATCACCAGGTTCTTGGCGACGTCCTCGGCAAGCCCCTTCGGCAGGCTCTGAAGCTCCTGCCGCACGTCCTCGTCGATCTCGAAGCCGGTGACGTCCTCGGGGATCGGCAGACGCCGGATCGGCTCACGGTCGCGGTCCCGCTCGTCACGGAAGCGCCCGCCACCGCGTCGGTCGTCACGGCCACGGTCGTCACGCCGGTCGTCGCGGCGGTCGTCACGCCCACGGAACCCGCCGGGACGCCCACCCCGGTCGTCGCGGCGCGGCCCACGGTCGCGGTCGTCACGCGGCCGGTACCCACCACCACGGCTGTCCTCACGCCGGAAACCACCACCACGGCTGTCGTCCCGACGGTCGTCACGGCGGTCATCGCGACGGTCGTCACGGCGGAAGCCGCCACCGCGGCTGTCGTCACGGCGGTCGTCGCGGGGACGGAACCCACCACGGTCGCCGTCGCGACGGTCGTCACGGCGGAAAGCGGGACGGTCGCCACCGGGGCGGTCACCGTCACGACGGGGACCACGGTCACGGTCGTCACGACGCGGCGCGTACCCACCGCCACGGCTGTCGCCACCACGATCGTCGCGACGGAAGCCGCCACCGCGGCTGTCACCGCCACGGTCATCACGGCGGAAGCCGCCACCACGGCTGTCGCCACCACGGTCATCACGACGGTCGTCACGGCGGAAAGCGGGACGGTCGCCACCGGGTCGGTCACCGTCACGACGGGGACCACGGTCGTCACGGCGCGGCGCGTAGCCACCGCCACGGCTGTCACCACCACGATCGTCACGACGGAACCCACCACCACGGCTGTCACCACCACGGTCATCGCGACGGAACCCACCACCACGGCTGTCACCACCACGGTCGTCGCGGCGGAAGCCGCCACTGCGGCTGTCGTCACGGCGGTCGTCGCGGGGACGGAACCCACCACGGTCGCTGTCGCGACGGTCGTCACGCCGGCTGTCGTCACGGCGGTCATCGCGTCGGAAGGGGGGTCGGTCACCGTCACGACGGGGGCCACGGTCACGGTCGTCACGACGCGGCGCGTAGCCACCGCCACGATTGTCGCCACCACGGCTGTCGTCGCGGCGGAAGCCTCCGCCACGGTTGTCGCCACCGCGATCGTCGCGTCGGAAGGAGGGTCGGTCACCATCGCGACGGGGACCACGGTCACGGTCCCCGCCCCGGTCACGGTCCCCGCCCCGGTCACGGTCCCCGCCCCGGTCACGGTCCCCGCCCCGGTCGCGGTCTCCGCCCCGGTCGCGGTCGTCGCGGCGCGGCGCGTAGCCACCGCGGTCGCTGTCGCGACGCGGTCCGCCTCGGTATCCGCCCCGGTCCCGGTCACCACTGTCCCGGCGTCGCTGGTCGCGATCCGGTCGCTCATCGGGAGAGTTGGTGGACATGGGTGACTCCTGTCTTCGGTACCGCAGTCATTCTCGCGCAGCCGGGTAGCCGGCGCGCTTCGACAAAACAAAAAAGGACCCTTGGTCCCAGCGCGTGTGCTGGGACCAAGGGTCCTCTAAAAATTGTTCGGCGGCGTCCTACTCTCCCACAGGGTCCCCCCTGCAGTACCATCGGCGCTTTGAGGCTTAGCTTCCGGGTTCGGAATGTAACCGGGCGTTTCCCTCACGCTATGACCACCGAAACCCTTTGAAATATCCCGCTGAAGAGCGAGATCCCAAACAGGGTGGCGAACAAGCACACTCTTCAATTAAGTAGTGAAACTGTTCAGCCGACACAACTGTTCGTTGTTTCAGAACCAACACAGTGGACGCGAGCAACTGAGGACAAGCCCTCGGCCTATTAGTACCAGTCACCTCCACCCGTTACCGGGCTTCCAGATCTGGCCTATCAACCCAGTCGTCTACTGGGAGCCT
>NZ_RZYA01000053.1 GCF_004005495.1 Streptomyces antnestii | reverse complement strand
CGCATCGAACTCCTCCTGGACGAGGGCTCGTTCGTAGAACTCGACGAGTTCGCCCGCCACCGCTCCACCGCGTTCGGCCTGGACGAGAACCAGCCCTACGGCGACGGCGTCGTCACCGGCTACGGCACCATCGAGAACCGCCCGGTGGCCGTCTTCTCCCAGGACTTCACCGTCTTCGGCGGCGCGCTCGGCGAGGTCTTCGGCCAGAAGATCATCAAGGTCATGGACTTCGCCCTCAAGACGGGCTGCCCGGTCATCGGGATCAACGACTCCGGCGGCGCCCGCATCCAGGAAGGCGTCATGGCGCTCGGCATGTACGGCGAGATCTTCCGCCGCAACACGCACGCCTCCGGCGTCATCCCCCAGATCAGCCTGGTCGTCGGCCCCTGCGCGGGCGGCGCGGTCTACTCCCCCGCCATCACCGACTTCACCATCATGGTCGACCAGACCAGCCACATGTTCATCACCGGCCCGGACGTCATCAAGACCGTCACCGGCGAGGACGTCGGCTTCGAGGAACTGGGCGGCGCCCGCACCCACAACACCAACTCCGGCGTCGCGCACTACATGGCGGGCGACGAAAAAGACGCCATCGAATACGTCAAGACCCTCCTGTCCTACCTCCCCTCGAACAACCTGTCCGAGCCCCCCGCCTTCCCCGAACCCGCCGACCTGGCCCTCACCGACGACGACCGCGACCTCGACACCCTCGTCCCGGACAGCGCGAACCAGCCCTACGACATGCACACCGTCATCGAGCACGTCCTCGACGACGGCGACTTCTTCGAGACGCAGCCACTGTTCGCGCCGAACATCCTCACCGGCTTCGGCCGCGTCGAGGGCCACCCCGTCGGCATCGTCGCCAACCAGCCCATGCAGTTCGCCGGCTGCCTCGACATCGACGCCTCCGAAAAAGCGGCCCGCTTCGTGCGGACCTGCGACGCGTTCAACGTCCCGGTCCTCACCTTCGTCGACGTCCCCGGCTTCCTCCCCGGGGTGGACCAGGAACACACCGGCATCATCCGCCGCGGCGCGAAACTCATCTACGCCTACGCCGAGGCCACCGTCCCCCTCATCACCGTCATCACCCGCAAGGCGTTCGGCGGCGCCTACGACGTGATGGGCTCCAAGCACCTGGGCGCCGACCTCAACCTGGCCTGGCCCACCTCCCAGATCGCCGTCATGGGCGCCCAGGGCGCGGTCAACATCCTGCACCGCAAGACACTCGCCGCCAGCGACGACGTCGAGACCACCCGCCGCCGCCTCATCCAGGAGTACGAGGACACCCTCCTCAACCCCTACACCGCGGCCGAACGCGGCTACATCGACGCCGTGATCATGCCCTCCCAAACCCGCGCCCACATCGTCCGCGGCCTGCGCCAGCTCCGCACCAAACGCGAAACCCTCCCGCCCAAGAAGCACGGCAACATCCCGCTGTA
>NZ_RZYA01000052.1 GCF_004005495.1 Streptomyces antnestii | reverse complement strand
CTCATCGCCAACCGTGGCGAAATCGCTGTCCGCGTGGCCCGGGCGTGCCGGGATGCCGGTATCGCGAGCGTTGCCGTGTATGCGGAGCCGGACCGGGACGCTGTGCATGTCCGGGCGGCGGACGAGGCGTTCGCGTTGGGCGGTGACACCCCGGCCACGAGCTATCTCGACATGGCGAAGGTGCTGCAGGCCGCCAAGGACTCGGGCGCGGACGCCATCCACCCCGGCTACGGATTCCTGTCGGAGAACGCGGAGTTCGCCCAGGCCGTCCTGGATGCCGGTCTGATCTGGATCGGCCCGCCCCCGCAGGCCATCCGTGACCTGGGTGACAAGGTCGCCGCCCGGCACATCGCCCAGCGTGCCGGCGCGCCGCTGGTCGCCGGCACCCCCGACCCCGTGTCGGGGGCGGAGGAGGTCGTGGCGTTCGCGAAGGAGCACGGCCTGCCCATCGCGATCAAGGCCGCCTTCGGCGGCGGCGGCCGCGGCCTCAAGGTCGCCCGCACCCTCGAAGAGGTCCCCGAGCTCTACGACTCCGCCGTGCGCGAGGCCGTCGCCGCGTTCGGGCGCGGTGAGTGCTTCGTCGAGCGGTACCTCGACAAGCCCCGCCACGTGGAGACCCAGTGCCTGGCCGACAGCCACGGCAACGTCGTCGTGGTCTCCACCCGCGACTGCTCGCTCCAGCGCCGCCACCAAAAACTCGTCGAGGAGGCCCCCGCGCCGTTCCTCAGCGACGCGCAGAACGAGCAGCTCTACACCGCCTCCAAGGCGATCCTGAAGGAGGCCGGCTACGTCGGCGCCGGCACCGTCGAGTTCCTCGTCGGCCTCGATGGCACGATCTCCTTCCTGGAGGTCAACACCCGCCTGCAGGTCGAGCACCCCGTCACCGAAGAGGTCGCCGGGATCGACCTGGTGCGCGAGATGTTCCGCATCGCCGACGGCGAGGCCCTCGGCTACGGCGACCCCGTCCTGCGCGGCCACTCCTTCGAGTTCCGCATCAACGGCGAGGACCCCGGCCGCGGCTTCCTGCCCGCCCCCGGCACCGTCACCAAGTTCACCGCCCCCACCGGCCCCGGCGTCCGCCTGGACGCCGGCGTCGAGTCCGGCAGCGTCATCGGCCCGGCCTGGGACTCGCTCCTGGCCAAACTGATCGTCACCGGCGCGACCCGCGAGCAGGCCCTGCAGCGCGCCGCCCGCGCGCTCGCCGAGTTCGAGGTCGAGGGCATGGCCACCGCCATCCCCTTCCACCGCGCCGTGGTCACCGACCCCGCCTTCACCAGCGACCCGTTCACCGTCCACACCCGCTGGATCGAGACGGAGTTCGTCAACGACATCAAGCCCTTCGCCGCCACACCGGACACCGAGGCGGAGGAGGACAGCGGCCGCGAGACCGTCGTCGTCGAGGTCGGCGGCAAGCGCCTGGAGGTCTCCCTCCCCGCCGGCATGGGCATGTCCCTGGCCCGCACCGGCCTCAACGCCGGCGCCAAGCCCAAACGACGCGCCGCGAAGAAGTCCGGCCCGGCCGCCTCCGGCGACACCCTGACCTCCCCCATGCAGGGCACCATCGTCAAGGTCGCCGTCGAAGAGGGCCAGGAAGTCAAGGAAGGCGACCTCCTCGTCGTCCTGGAAGCCATGAAGATGGAACAGCCCCTCAACGCCCACCGCTCCGGCACCATCAAGGGCCTCAGCGCGGAGATCGGCGCCTCCATCACCTCCGGCGCCACCATCTGCGAAATCAAGGACTGACA
>NZ_RZYA01000051.1 GCF_004005495.1 Streptomyces antnestii | reverse complement strand
TGGGGGACGACGTCGAAGAGGTCGCCGACGATGCCGTAGTCGACGAGGTCGAAGATGGGGGCTTCGGCGTCCTTGTTGACGGCGACGATGGTCTTGGAGGTCTGCATGCCGGCGCGGTGCTGGATGGCGCCGGAGATGCCGTTGGCGATGTAGAGCTGCGGGGACACGGACTTGCCGGTCTGGCCGACCTGGTTGGTGTGGGGGTACCAGCCGGCGTCGACGGCGGCGCGGGAGGCGCCGACGGCTGCGCCGAGGGAGTCGGCGAGGGCTTCGATGATCGCGAAGTTTTCGGAGCCGTTGACGCCGCGGCCGCCGGAGACCACGATCGCGGCCTCGGTCAGCTCCGGGCGGCCGGTCGACTCGCGGGGGGTGCGGGAGACGATCTTGGTGCCGGTGGACTTTTCACCGAACGACACGGCCAGGGTCTCGACGGTGCCGGCGGCGGGGGCCGGCTCGACCGGGGCACTGTTGGGCTTGACGGTGATGACCGGGGTGCCCTTGGTGACGCGGGTCGTGGTGGTGTAGGAGGCGGCGAACGCGGACTGCGTCGCGACGGGGCCTTCCTCGCCGGCGACCAGGTCGGTGGCGTCGGTGATGATGCCGGAGCCGATGCGCAGGGCGAGGCGGGCGGCGATCTCCTTGCCCTCCGCGGAGGACGGCACCAGCACCGCGGCCGGGGACACGGCGGTGTAGGCGGCCTGCAGCGCGTCGACCTTGGGGACGACGAGGTAGTCCGCGAACTCGGCGGCGTCCGCGGTCAGGACGCGGGTCGCGCCGTGCTCGGCAAGGACGGTGGCGGTGTTGGCGGCGCCGGCGCCGAGGGCGAGGGCGACCGGGTCACCGATCCGGCGGGCCAGGGTGAGCAGTTCCAGGGTGGGCTTGCGGACGGCACCGTCCACGTGGTCGACGTAGACCAGAACTTCAGCCATGAGACTTCTTCTCTCCTGCAGAAAAACGAGGGGCGAGGGGCAGACCGGCCGGGCCATTTGCGCCCCGGCCGGATGGGGGCTAGATGAACTTCTGGCCCGCGAGGAACTCGGCGAGCTGCTTGCCGCCCTCGCCCTCGTCCTTGACGATCGTGCCCGCCGTGCGCGCGGGACGCTCCGCCGCCGCGTCCACCACCGTGAACGCACCGTCGAGACCGACCTCATCGGCCTCCACATCCAGGTCGGAGAGGTCCCAGGAGGTGACCGGCTTCTTCTTCGCCGCCATGATCCCCTTGAACGAGGGGTAACGCGCCTCGCCCGACTGGTCGGTCACCGACACCACCGCCGGCAGCGCGGCCTGAACCTGCTCCGAGGCCGTGTCACCGTCCCGACGCCCCGTCACCGTCCCGCCCTCCACGGACACCTCGGACAGCAGGGTGACCTGCGGGACACCCAGACGCTCCGCCAGCAGCGCCGGGATCACGCCCGCGGTGCCGTCCGTGGACGCCATACCCGAGACGACCAGATCGAAGCCGGCCTTCTCGATCGCCTTCGCCAGCACCAGCGACGTGCCGATGAGGTCCGTGCCGTGCAGATCGTCGTCCTCGACGTGGATCGCCTTGTCCGCACCCATCGACAACGCCTTGCGCAGCGCGTCCTTCGCGTCCTCCGGACCCACCGTCAGCACGGTGACCTCCGCGTCATCCGCGGCCTCCGAAATCTGCAACGCCTGCTCGACCGCGTACTCGTCCAGCTCGGAGAGCAGCCCGTCCACGTCATCGCGGTCCAACGTCAGGTCATCGGCGAAATGCCGGTCACCCGTCGCGTCCGGCACATACTTCACGGTGACAACGATCCTCAAGCTCACGCCGGCTCTCCTAC
>NZ_RZYA01000050.1 GCF_004005495.1 Streptomyces antnestii | reverse complement strand
CCTCGTCCGCCGCCCGGACATGCACAGCGTCCCGGTCCGGCTCCGCATACACGGCAACGCTCGCGATACCGGCATCCCGGCACGCCCGGGCCACGCGGACAGCGATTTCGCCACGGTTGGCGATGAGCACCTTGCGCACGATGGCTCCCTCCTTGAAACAAGCCGAGTTTAGGGACTGCCGACACGGGCTTACGACCCGTCCCCATGAGTGAGCTTGCCCACACAGAGTGCTATTCGAGGCGCGCTCAAGTGATGAAACCCCTTGTGGCGCCCGGGTGCGCAGCCTTCCCTCTTGGAACCCTAGCCCGCCGAAGTGGGCTAGGTCTCTGTGAGACGGTGCTGCGCCCCTCCTGGTTTCTTTGTGGAGTCCCTACGAATGGCCCAACGATTCTTTGCCTTGGGCAGACCCCTTGTCCGGACGTTTACCCGTTAGTAGCGTTCGCGATGTCTTGAACGTACTAGGGGTAACAGCAGTCGAAAGTGGGTGGGGTTCCGGTGGCGCGTAGACCGGTGGCGTGGGTGGCCGCGATCGTGCTTTTCGCGGAGGCGATCGGTATCGCCCTGCTCAACTGGTTTCTCGGACTGGTGGTGGACCACCAGGACATGTCGCTGGCCGGGCTCGACCCCCGGGCCATGTCCGTCTCCACATGGATCGGGGGCGGGGTCTTCGGGCTCTATCTCGCGCTGTGCGGGATCGTCCTCGTACGCGTCGCCGCGCGCGACCGCGCACCCGCCGGCTTCGGCCGCATCCTGTTGATCAGCGCGGCCGTCGTGCACGGCCTGCTCGGTGCGTTCAGCATCGGCCTCGTCGGCTGGCTCGCCTTCGTCTTCATGATGGTCGTGCTCGGGCTCATCGTGCTGACGCTGGTCGCCTACGACCGCAAGGAGCAGGGTGGCGCGGAGGCCGGGCCGGCCGGCGGGGGCGGGATGGCCGACGGGGGCGGGGCGCCTCAGCCTGTGTGAGACGGGGGTTGGCGCCTCAGGTGCCTCAGCCTGTCTGAATCGTCCACAAGTCCGTGATGCTCACGCCCAGTTGGGCCAGCAGACGGCGCAGCAGCGGCAGCGACAGGCCGATCACGTTCCCGTGGTCGCCGTCGATGCCGTCGATGAACGGTGCCGAGCGGCCGTCCAGCGTGAACGCGCCCGCCACGTGCAGCGGCTCGCCCGACGCCACGTACGCGGCGATCTCCGCGTCGCTCGGCTCACCGAACCGGACCACCGTCGAGGCCGTCGCCGACGCGTAGCGGTTCACCGCCGTGTCGTACACGCAGTGGCCCGTCTGCAGGGTGCCCGCGCGGCCCCGCATCGACTTCCAGCGCGCCGTGGCCTCCTCGGCGTCGGCCGGCTTGCCGAGCGCCTGGCCGTCGATGTCCAGGACCGAGTCGCAGCCGATCACCAGGGCGCCGTGCACCTCCGGCTTCGCCGCGACCACGGAGGCCTTCGCCTCCGCGAGCGCCAGGGCCAGCTCGGCGGGGGTGGGGGCCGTCACGGCGTCCTCGTCGACCCCGCTGACCAGCACCTCGGGGTCGAGGCCCGCCTGACGCAGAAGGGCGAGCCTGGCGGGGGACTTCGAGGCGAGGATGAGGCGGCGGGGGGTGGTGCTCGGCGGGGTGTTCAGGTGGGGATCACTCATGCCGTCAGGGTTCCATACGGCGGGGGTGGGGGCCGGGTTCCGGGGGTCTCCGTCAGACGATGCCCAGCACCAGCATCGCTATCACCATCGCCAGCGCGAGCACGAAGCCCGCGCGGCGCAGCATCGCCTGCGTTTCGCGCAGCTCCTTCGGAGGCTCGTTCTCCGGGTCCGACCACAGCATGGATCCGATACTGCTGGCCGGGCGCCGGGTGCGCCTGAGTACGCGTACTCAGGCGCACCCGCACGTAGGGACTAGGCGCCGCGCGCAGGGACTAGGCGGGCCAGTACGTGCGCGCCCAGCTCGTGGGGCCCGGGGACGGGCGGCGCGCCTGCGCCAGCCTTGCCGGGTCGGCCCAGGCGTCCCGGGTGCCGGTCGCGCCGCCGGGCGGGGTGGTGGGCACCGCGGCGGCGCGGGCGTGGACCACCGCCAGTGCGGCGGCCAGCTCCTCGGGGGTGGGGTTGCCCCGTACGACCTTGATCATCATCGGTCGGGTCCTTTCGGCGGCCGGATCCTGGGTTTGGTTCGGGGCTGGTTTACAGCGGGATGTTGCCGTGCTTCTTGGGCGGGAGGGTTTCGCGTTTGGTGCGGAGCTGGCGCAGGCCGCGGACGATGTGGGCGCGGGTTTGGGAGGGCATGATCACGGCGTCGATGTAGCCGCGTT
>NZ_RZYA01000049.1 GCF_004005495.1 Streptomyces antnestii | reverse complement strand
CACCACCCGTCGTTCGACCGCTGCGAAGTCCGCGAAGTCCCGGATCGCCGTGGTCGGCGCGATCGCGGTCGCCGGCACTCTGCTGCTGTCCGGCTGCGGTGACCAGACCAAGGACAAGGGCGCGCCCGCCGGCTCCGCGAAGGGTGCGCCGCTCGCGGCCAAGCTGCCCAAGGAGCTCCGCGACAAGGGTGTGATCACGGTGGGTTCGGACATCGCGTACGCGCCCGTCGAGTACAAGGACAAGTCCGGCAACACCGCGGGCATCGACCCCGACCTGGCGGCGGCGATGGGCAAGCAGCTGGGTGTGAAGTTCGAGTTCCAGAACGGCACCTTCGA
Organism: Streptomyces antnestii; assembly: GCF_004005495.1. GTDB lineage: Bacteria > Actinomycetota > Actinomycetes > Streptomycetales > Streptomycetaceae > Streptomyces > Streptomyces antnestii. The sequence continues at coordinate 2,360 of NZ_RZYA01000049.1, read as the reverse complement.
CACCCTCATCACGGGTCTGCGGTCCAAGCGGTACGACATCGCGATGTCGGCGATGACGGACACCAAGGACCGGGAGAACGGCGTCGACCCGGACACCGGCAAGAAGGTCGGCGAGGGCGTCGACTTCGTGGACTACTTCAACGCCGGCGTCTCGGTCTACACGCCGAAGGGCAAGACCCAGGGGATCAAGACCTGGGACGACCTGTGCGGCAAGAAGATCGTCGTGCAGCGCGGCACGACCTCGCACGACCTGGCCAAGACGCAGGCGAAGAAGTGCCCGTCCGGCAAGAAGCTCGCGATCGAGTCGTTCGACGACGACCAGCAGGCCCAGACCCGGCTGCGGGCGGGCGGCGCGGACGCCGGTTCGTCCGACTTCCCGGTCGCCGCGTGGGCGGTCAAGACCTCGGGTGGCGGCAAGGACTTCCAGATCGTCGGCGACCAGGTCATGGCGGCGCCGTACGGCATCGCCGTCGCCAAGGGCAACACCCAGCTGCGGGACGCTCTGCAGGCCGCGCTGAACGCCGTGATCAAGAACGGCGAGTACGACAAGATCGTCGCGAAGTGGGGCGTCGAGGCCGGCGCCGTCAAGGAAGCCTCCCTCAACGGCGGCAAGTGACCGCACCCCTCTCGTCACCCAGCCGTTGAAAGGCAACACCCGTGTCTGCTGACATCGACAAGACGGACGGCCCCGAGGAGACCCCGCCGCCCCCGGCGGGACCCGAGGCCATCAGGGCCATCCCGGTCCGTCACTACGGCCGCTACGTCGCCGCGGTCCTCGCGATCGGCATTCTGGGCGCGATCGTGTACGCGTTCGCCCAGGGCAAGATCAACTGGGGTGCGATCCCCGACTACTTCTTCGACGACCGCATCCTCAAGGGCGTCGGCCAGACCCTGCTGCTGACCGTGATCTCCATGGTCATCGGCGTCGCGGGCGGCATCCTCCTCGCGGTGATGCGCCTGTCTCGCAACCCGGTGACCTCCTCGATCGCCTGGTTCTACATCTGGTTCTTCCGCGGCACCCCGGTCCTGGTCCAGCTCTTCGTCTGGTTCAACCTCGGCCTGGTCTTCGAGTACATCAACCTCGGCCCGATCTACAAGGACTACTGGTCCTCCTTCATGACGCCGTTCCTCACGGCGCTCCTGGGGCTGGGCCTGAACGAGGCCGCCTACATGGCGGAGATCTGCCGCGCCGGTCTGCTCTCGGTCGACGAGGGCCAGACCGAGGCCTCCCACGCCCTGGGCATGAGCCACTCCAAGACCCTGCGCCGGATCGTGATCCCGCAGGCGATGCGCGTGATCGTGCCGCCCACGGGCAACGAAGTCATCAACATGCTCAAGACGACCTCCCTCGTCTCCGCGGTCCAGTTCTACGAACTGTTCCGCTACGCCCAGGACATCGGCCAGAACTCCGGCGCCCCCGTCGAGATGTACTTCCTCGCCGCCGCCTGGTACCTCGTGATGACCTCCGTCCTCAGCGTCGGCCAGTACTACCTGGAGCGCTACTACGCACGCGGCTCCAGCCGCACCCTGCCGCCCACTCCCTGGCAGAAGGTCAAGAAGAATCTGCTGTCCCTCAACAGCCGCAAGGGGGCCACGGCATGACCGCCATGGTGAAGTCCGAAGGCGTCCACAAGTCGTTCGGCAACGTCGAGGTCCTCAAGGGCATCGACCTGGAGGTCAAGGAGGGCGAGGTCTTCTGCCTCATCGGCCCTTCCGGCTCCGGCAAGTCGACGTTCCTGCGCTGCATCAACCACCTGGAGAAGATCAACGCCGGCCGGCTCTACGTCGACGGCGACCTGGTCGGCTACCGGCAAAAGGGCGACAAGCTCTACGAGCTGAAAGACAGCGAGGTCGCCCTCAAGCGCCGCGACATCGGCATGGTGTTCCAGCGCTTCAACCTCTTCCCCCACCTGACCGCCCTCGAGAACGTCATGGAGGCCCCGGTCCAGGTCAAGCGCCAGTCCCGCGCCGCCGCCCGCGAACGCGCCGGCCAGCTCCTGGAACGCGTCGGCCTGGGCGACAAGGCCGGCAACTACCCCTCCCAGCTCTCCGGCGGCCAGCAGCAGCGCGTCGCGATCGCCCGCGCGCTCGCGATGGACCCCAAGCTGATGCTCTTCGACGAGCCCACCTCCGCCCTCGACCCCGAGCTGGTCGGTGACGTCCTCGACGTCATGCGCGACCTCGCCGAGTCCGGCATGACCATGATCGTCGTCACCCACGAGATGGGCTTCGCCCGCGAGGTCGGCGACAGCCTCGTCTTCATGGACGGCGGCGTCGTCGTCGAATCCGGCCACCCCCGCGACGTCCTCACCAACCCCCAGCACGAACGCACCCAGTCCTTCCTCTCCAAGGTCCTGTAA
>NZ_RZYA01000004.1 GCF_004005495.1 Streptomyces antnestii | reverse complement strand
CCACCCACGTAGGCGTCGCCGCCGATGTGGCCGTGGACGCTGACCCGGCCGCGGGGCACCGCGCCGGCGCGGGCACGAGCGCGGGCCGTGAGCGGGGCGCGGGTCCCTGGGCAGTCGTGCCCACCCACGTAGGCGTCGCCGCCGATGTGGCCGTGGACGCTGACCCGGCCGCGGGGCACCGCGCCGGCGCGGGCACGAGCGCGGGCCGTGAGCGGGGCGCGGGTCCCTGGGCAGTCGTGCCCACCCACGTAGCCGCAGCTGCCGGCGTGGCCGTGGACGCTGACCTGGGCGCGAGACACCGCGCCGGGGCGGGCGTGCCCACCCACGTAGCCGTGGCCGCCGGCGTGGCCGCGGACCTGGGCCGTGGCCAGGGCTCGGGGCACGGCGCCGGTGCCGACGTAGGCGTCGTCGTGGGCGCCGACGTAGGCGTGGGCCGGGGGCCCGGCCCGGACCGGGACGGACTTGATGTGGACGGCCCCCTGCGTGGGGGGCCGGCCGGTGGTGTGGGGGGAGGGGCGCGGTCATGAGTGGAGGCGCTCGGCTGGCGGTGTGTGCGACGACGGCCACGTTCATGGCGGCATGCGCTCTGCTGCCGCTGGTGGACCTGGCGACCTGGATCTTCCAGGCCGCGTTCCTGCTGGTCGTCCAGGCCGGGGTGGGGGCACTGGCCCGGCGGGTGCCGCTCGCGCGGCCGCTCACCGTGGCCGTACAGGCGGTCGTGACGATGCTGCTGCTGACCCTGCTGTTCGCGAATCAGCAGGCGATCGGCGGCATGCTGCCGGGGCCGGACGCGATCCGTCACCTCGGGGACCTGCTCCGGGCGGGCGCCGACGACGTGAGCCGCTTCGCGATCCCGGCGCCGCTGACCGACGGGATCCGGCTGATGCTGGTGGGCGGCGTCGTGGTGATCGGCCTCGCCGTGGACGCGCTCGCGGTGACGTTCCGCAGCGCGGCCCCCGCGGGACTGCCCCTGCTCGCCCTGTACTCGGTCGCCGCGGGCCTGTCCCAGGGAGCCACGGACTGGCTGTGGTTCCTGCTCGCCGCCGGCGGCTATCTGCTGCTCCTGCTCGCGGAGGGCCGGGACCGGCTCTCGCAGTGGGGTCGTGTCTTCGGCGGTACGGCCCGCTCGCCGGGCGGCGCACCCGGTGCGACACAGAGCACGGCCGGTGCCGTCGCCCCGGTCCGCACGGGCCGCCGCATCGGCGCGCTGTCGCTTGGCATCGCCCTGTTCGTGCCGCTCGCCCTGCCGACGCTCGACGGCGGCCTGCTCGGCCCGACGGGCGTGGGGGCGGGCGTGGGCTCTGGGGGCGGCGGCACCATCTCCGCGGTGAACCCGCTGGTCTCCCTACAGAACAGCCTGAACCAGCCCGAGGACCGTGAGGTGATGTCGTACCGCACGAACTCGAAGGACACCCAGGACCTGTATCTGCGGATCGTCTCCCTCGACGAGTTCGACGGGACGACGTGGCGGCCCGCCAAACGCAGCATCATCGACGTCCCCTCCCCGTTCCCGAACCCGCGCGGCCTCGGCGCGGACGTCCGCAGGACCGAGATCCGCACGAACATCGCAGCGGCCGGCTGGTACGCCCAGGACTGGCTGCCGCTCCCCTACCCGGCGACGAAGGTCGACATCTCGGGGCGCTGGCGGTACGAGCCGGTGGGCCGGACCCTCGTCGGCGACCACAACCAGAACACGAGCGGCAAGAAGTACGGCGTCGAGAGCCTGATCGTGCAGCCGACGGCGGAGCAGCTGGCCAACGCGCCGGCCGCGCCGTCCGATCTGCGGCAGGAGTTCACGAGGGTGCCGCCGTCGCTCCCGGCGGTCGTGAGGAAGACCGCGCTGAAGGTCACCGAGGGCGCGACGAACGACTACCAGCGGGCCGTGAAGCTCCAGGACTACTTCGCGGTGAGCGGCGGCTTCACGTACAACACCGAGGTCCGGGCCGGCAGCGGCTCCGCCGCGATCGCCCGTTTCCTGAAGGACAAGGAAGGGTTCTGCGTCCACTTCTCCTTCTCGATGGCCGCGATGGCCAGGACGCTGGGGATTCCGGCCCGGGTGGCGGTCGGCTTCACACCGGGCTCGCCGCAGTCGGACGGCCGTATGTCGGTCGGCCTGCGGGACGCGCACGCGTGGCCGGAGCTGTACTTCGAGGGCGTGGGCTGGACCCGTTTCGAGCCGACGCCGAACCGCGGCACGGCGCCCGACTACACCCGTGACAGCACCCCGGCGGGCAATCCGACCAACCCGGCGGCGCCCAGCGAGGACGCCTCGTCGCAGCCGTCGGCGGGGCAGCCGTCCGCGTCGGACAACTGTCCGGCGGCCGAGCGGAAGCTGGGCGGCTGCGCGAACACGGCGCCCGCGGTCATCGGCGCGGCCGGCGACGGCGGCCCGCCCTTCGGGGCGATCGCGCTCGTGGTGCTGGGCGCCGCACTGGTGGTGCTGGTGCCGCTCCTGCCGATGCTGTGGCGGCGCCGGGTACGGGCCCTGCGGCTCGGGTCGGCCGGCCGCACGGACGAGGACGCGGCGGCACGCACCCTCGCGGCGTGGCTGGAAGTGACCGACACGGCGTGGGACCACGGCCTCGCGCCGGACGAGTCGCTGACGCCCCGCAAGGCGGCGGCGCGGATCGTGCGCGCAGGACGGCTCGAACAGCCCGCGGCGGATTCCGTCCATCGGGTGGCGGCCGCGGTGGAGCAGGTCCTCTACGCGCCGAGGCCGCAACCGACGGCGGGCCTCGGGGACGACGTGCGCCGGCTTCGGCAGGGTCTGCGCGCCGGGGCGAGCCGCTCCGCCCGGCTCCGGGCGGAGTTCGCACCGCGCTCGACCGTTCGAGTGGCGTGGAGCTTCTCGCAGTGGTGGGCGACGCTCGGCTCCCGCTGGACGGCCCGGAAGTCAGCACTCCTGCGACGGGCCTCCGGCCAACAGAGCTGAGAGTCCCCTCCGGGGGGGGCCGCTGTCCGGGAGCCCGGTGGCCGGGATCCGGTGGCCGGGATCCGGAAGCCGGAAGCTGGCGGCAGGGAGTCGGGGGCCAGGATCGGGTGGCCCGGGCCGGGAGCCGGGAGCAGGGATCGGGTGGCCGGTGGCAGGGAGCCGGGGCCGGAAGGCCGTGCCGGGTCCGGTGGCAGGAAGCCGAGGCCCCCGGGGCCGACGTCCGGACATGCCTGAGGGGTGACCACGTGTGGGTGGTCACCCCTCAGTTACGTATGTTCCGGTGTGGGGCGGAGCCTCAGCGCCCGCCCTGTTCGTCCCGGCGTCGCTGCCAGCGCTGCTCGATCCGGTCCATCATCGACCGGCGCTGCTTGCCCTGACGCCGGCCGTGGGGCGCTCCGGGCGCCGCGCCTGCCGCGGGCTGTTCACCGGGCTTGGGCGCTTTGCGCCATCCGGTCACGGCGAGGGCCGCACAGGCCAGCATGATGAGGAAACCCACCACGCTGACCCAGATCTGCGTGAGGACCATTCCGGTCATGAGGAGCGCGATACCCACCAGGAAGCCCGCGACTGCCTGGTAGACCCGACGTCGGGTGTACGTACGCAGCCCGCTTCCCTCAAGCGCTGTCGCGAACTTGGGATCTTCGGCGTACAGCGCTCGCTCCATCTGCTCGAGCATTCGCTGCTCGTGCTCCGAGAGCGGCACGGAGTCCTCCTCATCGTGCAGTCGCCTGGGCGACCGGGGGTCCCCTTCAGGATAGGCAGGGAATCGCCCCCGTGAAACCCGCCCCTCTGCGCCAACTTCGCCAACCAGGACGACCACGCCGCTCCGGTTCGCTGAAGCGTTCATGCCCCAACGACCGTCCCGTCATGCCGGGCCGTCTCCCTCGATCATACGGCGCCCGGCGCCGGAGCGGGGGGCCTGTGGCGTACTCCATCCGCCGCTGCGCCGCTGATCAGGGGGGCGTCACCGGGGCGATCAGGCCGCCGGGTCCGCGGACGGCGCCCGCTTCTCGCCGAGGACGTGCAGCTGTGTGGCGACGGAATGGAAGGCGGGCAGCTCCGCCGCGGCGGCCTCCAGCTTGAGGAGCTCCTGGAGGGCGCCGGGCTCGGTGTCCACGAGAACACCCGGCACCAGGTCGGCGAACACCCGTACGCCGTGCACGGCGCCGACCTCGACGCCCGCGGCCGCGACAAGGTCGGTGAGCTGCTCGGCGCTGAAGCGGCGCGGCACCGGGTCGCCGTCGCCCCAGCGGCCGGCCGGGTCGTCGAGGGCCTGCCGGGCCTCCTTGAAGTGCCCGGCGAGGGCGCGGGCGAGCACGGCGCCGCCGACGCCCGCGGCGAGCAGGCTGAGAACGCCGGAGGAGCGCAGGGCGCCCACCGCGTTGCGCACGCCCTCGGCCGGGTCATCGACGTACTCCAGGACGCCGTGGCACAGGACCGCGTCGTAGCCGTCGCGCTCGACGACGTCGAAGAGGCCTGAGACATCGCCCTGCACGCCGCGCACGCGGTCGGCCACGCCGGCCTCGGCCGCGCGGCGCTCGAGCGCGAAGAGCGCGTTCGGGCTGGGGTCGACGACGGTGACGCGGTGGCCGAGGCCGGCCACGGGCACGGCGAAGTTGCCGCTGCCGCCTCCGGTGTCGAGCACGTCGAGCGACTCGCGCCCCGTGGCCTTGACGCGGCGGTCGAGGGCGTCCTTCAGAACGTCCCAGACCACGGCGGTACGGAGAGAAGCGCGGGGGCGCATCGGGTCCGACACGACAGGTGACTCCTCGGCGCGGCTCCGGCTCTTGGCTGCGGAGCGATGGGGGTCCCTCCCGCCCCGGCACGGAGACGGGTGGAGGGTTCGGGCGCCTCCACCCTATTGCCTCGTGAGAGCTGCCCGGTCACCGCGCGGCCGGGGCGTCCCGGCCGGTCACCCCGCGTCCGGGGCCCCTTCCTCCGTCCTCGGCTGGGGCAGTGCGGGCTGGAGCACCAGCATCCGCTCGACGAGGCGCAGGAACATCGCGACGTCGCGGAGCAGGTCGTCCGCGTCGCGGATGCTCGCCGCGCCCCGGATGCCCGCTTCGGCGCGCGCCCTGCGCGTGGCGCCGGAGGCGAACAGGGCGCTCCACTCGGTCAGTTCGGGCGCTATCTCGGGGAGGACTTCCCAGGCGCTCCGTATCCGCGCGCGGCGCCGGGGTGTGGGTTCGGGGCGGCCGCGGGCGGCGAGCACGGCGGCCGCGGTGCGCAGGGCGGCGAGATGGGCCGTGGCGTACCGCTCGTTGGGGGTGTCGAGAAGGGCCGCCTCGTCGAGTCCCGTGCGCGCCTGGGCGAGCAGGTCGAGTGCGGCGGGCGGGGCGCTCGCGCGGCGGAGCACGGGGTGGACGTCGCTCGCGGGGCCTTTGAGTGAGGGGGCGGGGCCAGTGGCGCGGGGGCGGCGGGCGGCTGCTGCCGATGACGCCGGGTGTCCAGCCATGACGAACCTCCTGTCGTCTGCGTGACGGCACTGTGGCCGTATGTGTCCATCGTGGAGGACGCCACTGACAATCGACCCTGACCTGCACCTTTGCTTCGAGCGGGAGTTCGGGCTAGTTTTTGCACTGACCAGTCAGTTCAAAAAAATGCGGGCGAGAGATCTAGGGGGGGCCTGACCATGGACGGTCCGGGCGGGGTGGCCGTAGGAGCCGAGGGGTTCGGGCTCGAGGGGCCGCGCGGCTGGGCGTTCCGCGGGGTGGACATCGACGCAGGCCCCGGGGAACTCGTCGCGATCGAGGGGCCGTCCGGATCGGGCCGCACCTGCCTGCTGCTCGCCCTCACCGGACGCATGCGGCCCACGGAGGGCACCGCGTCCGTCGGCCGCCTCCGGCTGCCGAAGCAGCTGTCCGCCGTACGCCGGATCAGCGCGCTCGCGCATGTGCCCGGGGTCACCGACCTCGATCCCGCCCTGACGGTCGGGGAACACCTGCGCGAACGGGCGCTGCTGCAGCGGCGGTTCGACGGCTCCGTACGCGCGCTGCTGCGACCGAGGGCCGAGCGGACGGCCGCGTCGCGGCTGCGCATCGACAGCGCGCTGGCTGCCGCGGGCCTCGACCTCGAAGCACTGCCGAAGGGCTCCCGCACGGCCGTACGCGACCTGGAGCGGACCGAGGCGCTCCGCCTGTCCGTGGCCCTCGCCCTGATCGGCGGGCCCCGGCTGCTCGGCGTGGACGACACCGACCTGAAGCTCTCGGACGCCGAACGGGCCGAGGTCTGGGACCTGTTGAGGTCCGTCGCCGCGTCCGGCACGACGGTCGTGGCGGTGTGCAGCGAGGCGCCGGAGGGAGCCGTCGTCGTATCGACAGCCTCCAAGCCCACGGCCACCGCCGACGACGCCGGCCGGAACAAAGACGCCGACGGGAACAGCGGAAACAACGGGAACAACGGGAACAACGACAAGAAGGAGACGGCGGATGCGCTCGCCGAAGCTGGCCGCGCTTGAGCTCAGGCGCTTCGGCAGGGGGAAGCTGCCGCGCGCCGCGCTCGCCGCCCTCCTGCTGCTGCCCCTGCTGTACGGCGCCCTGTACCTGTGGTCGTTCTGGGACCCGTACGGGCGTCTCGACAAGATTCCCGTGGCGCTCGTCAACGACGACAAGGGGGCGCGGGCCGCCGGCAAGAAGGTCGCGGCGGGCGACGACATCACCGAGGGGCTGCGGGACAGCAAGACCTTCGAGTGGCACGAGGTGAGCGCGGCGCAGGCCCGCGCGGGGGTCGAGGACGGGACGTACTACCTGTCCCTGACGATGCCCGCGGACTTCAGTGAGCGCGTCGTGTCCAGCGCCGGTGACACCCCGGAGACCGGCGCCCTCCAGGTGCGGACGAACGACGCCAACAACTACATCGTCGGGCAGATCTCGCGGACGGTGTTCTCCGAGGTGCGCTCGGCCGCGTCCACCAACGCGTCGCGCTCGTTCCTCGACCGGATCTTCATCTCGTTCTCCGACATCCACGACGCCACGAAGAAGGCCGCCAAAGGGGCCGACCGGCTCAAGGGCGGTATAGGCAAGGCCGAGAAGGGGTCCAAGGACCTGGCGAACGGCCTGAAGGACGCCAAGAAGGGCAGTTCCGAACTGGCCGGCGGGATCAAGAGGCTCGACAAGGGCGCGGGCGATCTGGAGGACGGCTCGAAGCAGGTCTCCGAAGGCACGCAGTTGCTCGCCGACAAGGTCAACGGCGTCGACCGGCAGGTGCGCCCCTTCCTGAAGGACAACAAGAAGGCGATCGGTGACACGGCCCGCCTCGTCGCCGACTCCGCGAAGGGCATCCGCCACAACCTCGACGTCCTGGTGAAGACCGCTCCGACCGCGGCCAAGGGCGCACACGCCGGAGCCGACGCCCTGGACGGGGTCTACACCGCGCGCTGCGAGACGCTGCCCCTGCCGGACACGGCCTGCCCCGACCTGAAGAAGGCCAAGGTGGCGGCGGACGACGTGGCGAAGATCGCCGACGACCTGAACGTCCTGATCGCCGACGACCACGGCGACCTCGACACCCTCGACCGTCATCTGGCCACGCTCCAGCGGCAGTCCGAGGCTCTGGCCGAGCGCGCCCCGACGCTCGACCAGGACGTCGCCACCGCCGTCTCGAAGATCAACGCGCTCAACAAGGGCGCTGGCCGGGTGGCCAAGGGCGCCAGGCAGCTGCACACCGGGCTCGGCACGGCGAAGACCGGCTCCGCGGACCTCGACACGGGCGTCGGCAAGCTGAAGACGGGCGCGGGCGAACTGAGCGGCGGCATGTTCAAGCTGGCCGACGGCTCCGGGGAGCTGGCCGGCGGGCTGCACGACGGCGTGAAGCAGATCCCCGACTACGACAAGAAGGACCGTGACCAGCGGACGGACGTCATGTCCGACCCGGTCCAGCTCGCCTCGCAGTCCCTGCACAAGGCGCCCAACTACGGCACCGGGTTCGCCCCGTACTTCATCCCGCTGTCCCTGTGGGTCGGCGCGATGGTGGCCTACATGCTGATCCAGCCGCTCAACCGGCGCGCGCTCGCCGCGGGCGCCTCCGCCTGGCGGATCGCGCTGGCCGGCTGGCTTCCCGTGGCCGCGATCGGGGTGCTCCAGGTGGCCGCCCTGATGTCCGTGCTGCACTGGGCACTTGGCCTCCAGATGGTGCGGGCGGCCGGCACGGTCGGCTTCCTGTTCCTCGTCACGGCGTGCTTCGCCGCGATCGTGCAGTGGCTGAACGCGCGCTTCGGAGCGGCGGGCCGGATCCTCGTACTCGCCGTCCTGATGCTCCAGTTGACGTCGGCGGGCGGCACGTACCCCGTGCAGACGAGCCCGGGATTCTTCAACGCGATCCACCCCTTCCTGCCGATGACCTACGTCGTCGAGGCACTCCGGAGACTGATCTCCGGCGGCGGCCTCGGGCCCGTGTGGCAGGCGTGCGCCGTCCTGGCGGCGTTCACGGCCGGCGCGCTCGCTCTGACCGCGCTGAGCGCCCGCGGCAAGCAGGTGTGGACGCTCGACCGGCTGCACCCGGAGCTCAGCCTGTGAGCGCGCCCGCCGCGCAGCCTGTGAGAATCAGGGGCATGGAAAGCAGCACACGGCGCCAGGCCACCCGGCAGAAGCTGTACGAGGCCGCTGTCACGCTCATCGCGGAGCAGGGGTTCTCGGCCACCACGGTCGACGAGATCGCCGAGCGCGCCGGGGTCGCGAAAGGCACGGTCTACTACAACTTCGCCAGCAAATCGGTCCTCTTCGAAGAGCTGCTCCGGCACGGCGTCGGGCTGCTCACCGCCTCACTGCGGGAGGCGTCGGAGAAGACGGCTGCGAGCGGCGGCAGCAAGGTGGACGCCCTGGACGCGATGATCCGGGCCGGCCTCGTCTTCATCGACCGCTACCCGGCCTTCACCCAGCTGTACGTGGCCGAGCTGTGGCGCACGAACCGCGCCTGGCAGTCCACCCTCGCGGTGGTCCGGCAGGAGGCCGTCGCCGTCGTGGAGGACGTGCTGCGCGGCGCGGTCGAGGACGGTGAGCTGAGCGAGGAGATCGACATCCCGCTGACGGCGGCCGCGCTGGTCGGCATGGTCCTGGTGGCCGCCCTCGACTGGCAGGCCTTCCAGCCCGAGCGCTCCCTGGACGACGTCCACTCGGCGCTGTCGCGGCTGCTCCAGGGGCGCGTGAGCGGCGGGCGCTGACCCCACCGGGAGACACGCATCACCCGGAAGACATGCATGCACCCGGGAGACATGCCGGGAGACATGCATGACAGAACGCCGGTCCGGCGCGGCCTGAAATCTCTCAGGCCTCACCGGACCGGCGCGTCCCCCGTCGTACCCCCGTGTCCCCCCCGTGTCCCCCGTCCAAGGGGGCGCTGCGCTGTTCCGCCGCCCCGTGTCGGCGGTACCGGCGCCGCGCCCCCTTCCGTGACTCCACTCTCCCTTCCGCGCAGGTCGGGCCCCATCCGCGCGCCTACTCATCTCGCGTACTAGGTACGGGTACTCAGACATGGGTGCTCAGGCCCAGGACGGGGGCTGATCAGGCCCCCGGCCGGGTTGTCGGTGGCGGCGGATACAGTCCCTGACATGGCACGGATTGCGGTGATCGGCGCCGGGATGGGCGCGATGGCGACCGCTGCCCGGCTGGCCGTGGCAGGCCACCGGGTGGCGGTGTACGAGCGCGCGTCGACGTACGGCGGCGCGCTCGGCGGCTTCGCACGGGACGGCTTCTCGTTCGACACGGGCCCGGGGCTGCTCCAGCTGCCTGCGGTCTACCGGGACTTGTTCGTCAAGACGGGCAAGGAGCCGCTGGAGGACGCGGTCGAGCTGACCCAGGTGGAGCCCGCCGTGCGGCACGTCTTCGCGGACGGCGTGACCGTGGACCTGCCGAACGCGCGGCGCGCGGGCATCGCCGACGCCCTGGACGCGGCACTCGGCGAGGGGTCGGGGGCGCTCTGGTCGGCGTTCATGAACCGCGCGCGTGAGGCCTGGGACCGCACCCGCCGCCCCCTCCTCGAAGAGCCCCTGTGGCCGAACTGGCGGATCCTCGCGGACCGCGAGCCCTACCCCGCGGTGGTCCGCCGCCGGATGCTGCGCAAGGACCTGACGGCGACGACGCTCTCCGAGGTGGGAGCGTTCGAGCTGGGCGGGGACCCGCGCCTCGTGGCGCTCCTGGAGCAGTACGCCCTCGCGTCCGGCCTCGATCCGCGGACGGCGCCCGCGAGCGCGGCCGTGCTGCCGTACATGGAGCAGACGTTCGGCACGTGGGCGGTGCGCGGCGGGATGCGGGAGCTGGCGCGGGCCGTGTACGAGCGGTGCGTGCGACGGAAGGTCGAGTTCACGTTCGACGCCCCGGTCGCGCGGATCGTGGAGAAGGACGGCCGGGCGGCGGGCCTGGAGCTGGCCGACGGCAGCGTCGTGGAGGCCGACTTCGTGGTCGCCGGTGTGGCGCCCGGTGTGCTGGACGCGCTGCTCCCCGGTGGACCGCTGAGAGGCGAGGACGAGGTGCCGCCGCGGTCGGCGCTGCCGAGCCGTCTGACGGTGTTCCTCGCGCTGCGCGGGGCTCGCCCCGACGGCACGCCGCACCGGACGGTCGTCCACGCGGCGGACCGGGAGGCGGAGCTGGCCTCGCTGTTCGGCGGGGGCACGGCGTTGGCGGAGCGGCCGACGGTCACGGTCCTTCGTCCCGACGACGCGTCCGTGGTGCCCGACAGCGGTCATGAGGCGGTCACCCTGGTGGCCACGGTGGCGCACGGCGCGGACGTGACGGACGCGGACGTGGAGCGGGTGATCGAGGCCGCCGGGCGCGCGGTGCCCGAGCTGCGGGAGCGCCTGCTGTGGCACGAGGTCCGTACGCCGTCCGATGTCGCCGAGGCGACGGGGGCGGAGGGCGGTTCGGTGCCCGCGCCGGCGCTGGCCGCCGCGTCGGGCGCTTTCCTGCACCCGTCGAACGGCACGCGCGTGCCGGGCCTGTTCGCCGTCGGGGGCTGGTCGCATCCGGGCGGCGGGCTGCCGCACGCGGGCATGTCGGGCGCGCTGGCGGCCGGGCTGATCGTGGAGGGCCCGGACTTCCGCGGCTCCCAGTGACGCCCCGCACCCACCGGCTCCAGTAGCGGTACGGCTCCCGCACCCGCCGGGCTCAGTAGCAGTACGGGCTGCTGGCGCCCGCCGGGCTCAGTAGCGGTACTGCTGCTGCTCGTTGTAGCCGGCCCCGCCGTCATACCCGTGCTGGCCTTGCTGTCCGTGCTGGCCCGGCTGCCCGTGCTGGCCGTTCTGCTCGTACGGGTACGGCTGCTCCGGGGGCAGTTCGCCGCCGTAGCCCTGGTGCTGGTCGTCGCCGGTGCGCTGCTGGGGCACCCAGACCCCGCCGGGCGGCGTCTCCGTGCCGTAGCCGCCGGCGGCGTACGGGTCGCCGTACTGCTGGCCGGTGCCGTACGCGTCGTCGTACTGCGGCTGGGCGGGATAGGTCTGCGTGCCGATGTACGGATCGGAGTAGGCCGCGTACTGCTGCTGGCCGCCGTCGTAGCCGTAGGTCTGCTGGTCGTAGCCCGCGTACGTGTCATAGCCGTAGTCCGGCGAGGGGTCCGCGTGGGCGGCCGCCGGGGTGTAGACGCCGTACTGGCCGGTTTCGTCGGGCAGCGGCTCCGGGGCGTACACCGCGGTCGCCTCGGCCTGCGGCTCGGGGGCCAGCGGCTCGCGGGCCTGCGGCTGCGGCTCGTACTCCAGGTCGGAGACTTCGAGGGTCGGGTCCTGGCGGACCGGCTCCTTCTTGCGGCGCTTGCTCGCCCCGGGGTTCCCGCCGAGCGCCCAGCCCGTGGAGAAGCCCCTGCGGAACGAGAGCGTCACATACGTCTGTCCGACCGCGAACGTGATGGCGCCGATCCCGATGACGATCACCGACGGGATCAGCACACCGAGGACGACGCCCACGAAGCCGACGAAGGCGAGCAGCCGGAAGCGCAGCCGCGCCTTGTACTGGAGCAGTACTTCACCGAGCAGCCACAACGCGACGATTCCGAACGCGATGTAGAGGACCGTCCAGCCCATGTACGCCCCTCTCGTACGGCCGCCGCCCCTCGTGGAACACGGCCGGATCAGGCCCGCTGGTCGTGCAGGCCCAGATTCTCGTAGATCTCCAGTGTCGCCGTGGAGTTGTTGAGCGTGATGAAGTGCAGACCCGGAACGCCCTCGTCCAGCAGCTTCGCGCAGAACTCCGTCGCGAACTCGATGCCAATGGAGCGTACAGCCGCCGGATCGTCTTTGGCTGTGAGGATGCGCTCTTTCAGGGCGGGCGGGAACGAGGCGTTGCTGAGCTTGGGCAGTCGTTCGAGCATGCGCACGCTCGTGACCGGCATGATCTCGGGGATGACCGGGGTGTCGCAACCCGCGGCGGCGACCTTGTCACGCAGGCGCAGATACTCCTCCGGATAGAAGAACATCTGAGTGATGGCGTAATCGGCGCCCGCGCGGCACTTGTCCACGAAGTGCCGCACGTCCGAGTCCCAGTCCGCGGAGCGCGGGTGCATCGCCGGGAAGGCCGCGACGCCCACGCAGAAGTCGCCCGACTCCTTGATGAGCTGCACCAGTTCGGCCGCGTACGTGAGGCCCTCGGGGTGCGCGATCCACTCGGCCATCGGGTCGCCCGGCGGGTCTCCGCGCACGGCGAGCATGTTCCTGATGCCCGCGTCCGCGTACTGGCCGATGATGTTGCGCAGCTCGGCGACGGAGTGGTCGACGGCCGTGAGGTGGGCGACCGGGGTCAGGGTGGTGTCGGAGACGATCTGCTCCGTCTCGCGCACCGTGCCGGCCCGGGTGGAGCCGCCGGCGCCGTACGTCACGGAGACGAAGTCGGGCGCGACGGCCTCGACCCGGCGCAGCGCGTTCCAGAGGTTGCGCTCGCCCTTCGGGGTCTTCGGCGCCGAGAACTCGAACGAGAACGTCGTCTTGCCGGTGGCGAGCATGTCGCGCACGGTCCGTGCGCGATCAGTCCTGGTGGAAGGGGTCCCTAGGGCCATACCGGCAGGTTAGCCACGGGAGGGCGGTCTCCCTAATCACCGTCCACCCTGCGGACACTTCTCGGACAGGCCTCCGGACAAGCGATCGGACAGGCGACCGGACGGGAGCTCGCCGGGTGGACCGCGTGTCAGGCCGTGCGCAGCCGCTTCGCCAGGTCCGCCGCCGCGGCCCCCGGGTCCTCGGCCTCGGTGATCGCGCGTACGACGACGACGCGGCGGGCGCCCGCTTCGAGCACCTCGTCGAGGTTCCCCGCGTCGATGCCGCCGATCGCGAACCAGGGGCGGTCCGTGCCGAGCGAGGCCGTGTACCGCACCAGGTCGAGGCCGGGTGCGTGCCGGCCGGGCTTGGTGGGGGTCGGCCAGCAGGGACCGGTGCAGAAGTAGTCCACGCCGTCCTGGACGGCGGCCGCGGCGGCCTCCGTGTCGGCGTGGGTGGAGCGGCCGATGAGGACGTCCTCGCCGAGGACGGCGCGGGCGGCCGGTACGGGCAGGTCTCCCTGGCCCAGGTGCAGGACGTCGGCGCCGGCGGCGTGGGCGACGTCCGCCCGGTCGTTGACCGCGAACAGCTTGCCGTGGCGGGCGGCGGCGTCCGCGAAGACGGCCAGGTGCTCCAGCTCCTCGCCCGCCTCCATGCCCTTGTCGCGCAGCTGGACGATGTCCACGCCGTTCGCCAGGACGGCGTCGAGGAATGCGGGGAGGTCGCCCTGGCGCCTGCGGGCGTCCGTGCACAGGTACAGCCGGGCGTCGGCGAGCTGGGCGCGCTGGGTGGCGGCACTGGCCATGGGTGATCCCCCCTGGTCGGTGGCGTGCGGGCCGCGGTGAGCGCGGCCCGCACGCCGGACGGTTGTCAGGTCAGACGGCGAGCGCCTGGGCGCGGCGCTTCACCTCCGTGCCGCGATTCTCGCTCAGCGCCTGTGCGGGGGTACCCGGCAGGGTCGGGTCGGGGGTGAAGAGCCACTCCAGCATCTCTTCGTCGTTGAAGCCGTCGTCCCTCAGCAGCGTCAGGGTCCCGGTGAGGCCCTTGACGACCTTGTCGCCGTCGATGAAGGCGGCGGGCACGTGCAGCGCTCGGTTCTCACCGCGGCGTACGGCGATCACCTGGCCTTCCTTCACCAGCTGCCGCACGCGCGTCACCTCCACGCCGAACTGCTCGGCGATGTCGGGGAGGGTGAGCCACTCGGGGACGAGAGCATCGATCTTTGCGTCAATCTCGGTCACAGGACAAGCGTGCCATCCCGGACTGACAGTGGGAAACGCGGTCGCGCGAAAGGGCCTATGCGACGGCTGCCTTCAGGGGGCGGGCCGGGTCGGCGACGATCTCCGGGTCGAGCACGGCACCCGACTCGATGAGCTTGCGTCCCTGGGCCAGGTCGCGCGGGCGGCCCACGGCGAGGACGGCGACGAGACGGCTCTCGCGCAGCCAGCACACCGACCAGGACGCGCCCTGCGGGTCGCCGCGCCACACGGTGGTGTCGGCGGCGGCGTGATGCCCGGCGTACTGCACGAAGCGGCCGAACTGCTCCGACCAGAAGTACGGCACGGGGTCGTACGTGGCCGGGGTCTCGCCGATGATGTTGGCGGCGACGGTGCGGGGGCCATGGAGCGCGTTGTCCCAGTGGTGGACCATCAGGCGCTCGCCGTACCGGCCCGAGGGGAAGGACGAGCAGTCGCCGACCGCGTACACGTCGGGCTCGGACGTGCGCAGGTGATGGTCGGCCAGGACCTCGCGGTGCGTGCCGAGCGCGATGCCCGAGCCGGTGAGCCAGCCGGTGGCGGGGCGGGCACCGATGCCGACGACGACGGCGCCGGCGGGCACGCGGGTGCCGTCGTCGAGGACCACGGCCCCGGGTTCGATGTGCTCCACGCGCGCGTTGGTGCGCAGCTGTGCCCCGGCGTCCGCGTACCAGGCGGCCATGGGGGCGGCGACCTCGGCGGGCAGTGCCCCGGCGAGCGGGCGCCCGGCCGCCTCGACGACGGTGACCGCGCACCCTGCCTCGCGGGCGGCGGTGGCGAACTCGGCGCCGATCCAGCCCGCGCCCACGACGACGATGTCGTGCTGCGCGGCGAGGACGGGGCGCAGCCGCTCCGCGTCGTCGAGCGTGCGCAGCAGATGGACGCCGGGGACGCCCTCGGTGCGGGGCAGCGTGACGGGTTCGGCGCCGGTCGCGAGGACGAGGACGTCGTAGGGGGCGGGTCCGGTGGCGGTGTCGAGGGTGTGCTCGGCGGGACGTACGCCGGTGACCTCGCGGCCGAGTTCGAGGGTGATGCCTAGCGCTTCGAAGTCCACGTCGAAGGCGGACCCCTCGGCCTTGCCGAGCAGCACCGCCTTGGACAGCGGGGGCCTGTCGTAGGGCTGGTGGGGTTCCGCGCCGATCAGCGTGACGGCGCCGGTGAAGCCCTGTTCGCGCAGGGCCACGGCGGTCTGCACCCCCGCCATCCCGGCGCCGACGATGACGACGTGCCGCCCTGCCGGGCGCACCGGGGCCTGGTTCTGGGTCTGCTCGCTCACCGGATCACCTTAAGCACCTGACGTTCAGTCAGTCAGCGGGCCGGGGCACAACTCTCCCGTGACGTCTTCCACACGGAGGCACCGGTTTGGCCGCGGGGCCGCCCGGTCAGGGGGCGGGGAGTTCTTCGGCTCAGGGGACGGGGAGTTCTTCGACGACGCTCGTCCCGCTGCCGTCCTGCGACTCCCACTCCCATGTCTCGTCGAGGCGCACGCGCCCGTCGGGGAGGTCCACGACGAGCGAGACGCAGTGCCCGGAGGACGTCGTCCGGTCCGTCTTCAGCTGGACGTACCGGAAGTCGATCCGGTCGCCCTCGCGCGTGCCCACGAGATGGCCGCGCACGACGTCGCCGCCCGCGTACTCGGCCCAGATCCGGCCGTCCTCCTCGTGGTACGTGAAGCGTGTCCGCGTGCCCACCTGGCCGGGGGCCTGGTCGGCGACCGGGGAGAGGACGAGTCCGTCGAGCGAGCGGGCCATGCGGGCGGGCTCCCTTACTGAGGGTCGGGGTCACGGTTTAGGGTGGCCACCGTAAAGCACTCGCGGGAGCCCGGGCGTACCGGGCTGAGAGGGAGGCTGGGCGGCCTCCGACCGTACGAACCTGATCCGGGTCATGCCGGCGAAGGGAGGGGCTGGACGCCCATGTCGCGTACTTCAGAAGGCTCAGAGACTTCAGAAGGCTCAGCAGGCTCAGCAAGCTCACACGGCGCAGCACGAGCAGCAGGCTCAGCAGGCTCCGACGTCCTGGTTCTGGGCGGCGGGATCATCGGGCTCGTCACCGCGTGGCGCTCCGCGCAGCGCGGGCTGCGCACCGCGGTGGTGGACCCGGCGCCGGGCGGCGGGGCCGCGCGGGTGGCGGCCGGGATGCTCGCCGCGGTCACCGAGCTCCACTACGGCGAGCAGACCCTGCTCGGCCTCAACGTCGAGTCCGCGCGCCGCTATCCGGCGTTCGCGGCCGAGCTGTCCGAGGCCACCGGGCTCGATCTCGGCTACCGCGCCTGCGGCACGCTGGCCGTCGCGCTCGACGCGGACGACCGCGCGCATCTGCGGGAGCTGCACGACCTCCAGCTGCGCTCCGGCCTGGAGTCGGAGTGGCTGTCGGGCCGCGAGTGCAGGCGCCTCGAACCGATGCTGGCCCCGTCCGTGCGGGGCGGTCTGCGCGTCGACGGCGACCACCAGATCGACCCGAGGCGCCTCGCGAAGGCCCTTGTCGCGGCCTGCGAGCGGGCCGGGGTGGCATTCCACCGACAGTGGGCCGAGCGGCTGACTGTCGTCCGTGAGCGCGCCCGCGGCGTGGTCCTCGCCGACGGCACCGAGCTCGCCGCGGACCAGGTCGTCCTCGCCGCCGGCAGCCTCAGCGGCCGGCTCGCCGGGGTCCCGGACGACGTACTGCCACCTGTACGGCCGGTGAAGGGGCAGGTCCTGCGCCTGACCGTGCCGAGGACGTACGCGCCGTTCCTGAGCCGTACCGTGCGCGCCATCGTGCGCGGCGGCCACCTCTATCTGGTGCCCCGGGTCGACGGCGAGCTGGTCGTCGGCGCCACCAGCGAGGAGCTCGGCTGGGACACCACGGTGACCGCGGGCGGCGTCTACGAGCTGCTGCGCGACGCCCACGAGCTGGTGCCGGGCATCACGGAGCTGCCGCTGACGGAGACCATCGCGGGTCTGCGCCCCGGCTCCCCCGACAACGCGCCGATGCTCGGGCCGACCGCCCTGCCGGGCCTGCTGGTCGCCACCGGCCATTTCCGCAACGGCGTGCTGCTCACCCCGGTCACCGGCGACTGCATGGCCCATGTGCTCGCCACCGGTGAACTCCCCGAAGAGGCGCGCCCCTTCACCCCGCGGCGCTTCGACGCCGTTCCCGCACCCGTCTCCGTGGAGCAGTCCGTATGAACGTCTCTGTCAACGGTGAGGGCCGCGAGGTCACCTCGGGCACCACGCTCGACGCCCTCGTCTCGGCGCTGACCACCGCACCGTCCGGTGTCGCCGCCGCCCTCAACGAAACCGTCGTCCCGCGCGCGCAGTGGGCCGTCACCGCACTCACCGACGGGGACCGCGTCGAGGTCCTCACCGCCGTCCAGGGAGGCTGAACCCATGGCTGACGACTCTCTGGTCATCGGCGGCACGACCTTCTCGTCCCGCCTGATCATGGGCACGGGCGGTGCGCCGAGCCTCGACGTCCTGGAGCGCTCCCTCGTGGCGTCCGGCACGGAGCTGACGACCGTCGCGATGCGGCGGGTGGACGCGAGCGTGCAGGGCTCCGTGCTGTCCGTCCTGGAGAAGCTGGGCATCCAGGTGCTGCCCAACACGGCGGGGTGCTTCACCGCCGGCGAGGCCGTCCTGACCGCCCGCCTCGCGCGCGAGGCGCTCGGTACCGACCTGGTGAAGCTGGAGGTCATCGCGGACGAGCGCACCCTGCTGCCCGACCCGATCGAGCTCCTGGACGCGGCGGAGACCCTCGTCGACGACGGCTTCACGGTGCTGCCGTACACGAACGACGACCCGGTGCTCGCGCGGAAGCTGGAGGACGTGGGCTGCGCGGCGGTCATGCCGCTCGGCTCGCCCATCGGCTCCGGGCTCGGCATCCGCAACCCGCACAACTTCCAGCTGATCACCGAGCACGCGCGCGTGCCGGTGATCCTGGACGCGGGCGCGGGCACGGCGTCCGACGCGGCGCTCGCCATGGAGCTGGGGTGCGCGGGTGTGATGCTCGCCTCGGCGGTGACCCGGGCGCAGGAGCCGGTCCTCATGGCGGAGGGCATGCGGCACGCGGTGGAGGCGGGGCGGCTCGCGTTCCGGGCGGGCCGGATCCCCCGCAGGCACTTCGCCGAGGCCTCGTCGCCGGTGTCCGGGACGGCCAGGCTCGACCCGGAGCGCCCCGCCTTCTGACGGCCGTACGGCACGGTCACAGCTCTGCTGCAGTAAAGCTGCGCGCGGGCGACGGCGGGCCCGGTGTCGGCGGCGGCTCGTACACTCACCTGCGTGGACACGACCCTTCAGGACCCTCTCGTCGGGCAGGTGCTCGACGGCCGGTACCGCGTCGACGCGCGCATCGCGGTCGGCGGGATGGCCACGGTCTACCGGGCCGTGGACACCCGCCTCGACCGCGTGCTCGCGCTCAAGGTGATGCACCCGGCGCTCGCCGCCGACGTCTCGTTCGTCGAGCGCTTCATCCGCGAGGCCAAGTCCGTCGCCCGGCTCTCCCATCCGAACGTGGTGGGGGTCTTCGACCAGGGCGCGGACGGCCAGTACGTCTATCTGGCGATGGAGTACGTGGCGGGCTGCACCCTGCGGGACGTCCTGAGGGACCGCGGGGCGCTGCGGCCGCGCGCCGCGCTCGACATCCTGGAGCCGGTCCTCGCCGCGCTCGGCGCCGCCCACCGCGCGGGCTTCGTGCACCGCGACATGAAGCCGGAGAACGTCCTGATAGGGGACGACGGCCGGGTGAAGGTGGCGGACTTCGGTCTCGTACGGGCCGTGGACACGGTCACGAACACGACGGGCGCCGTCCTCGGCACCGTCTCCTATCTCGCCCCCGAGCAGATCGAGTCGGGCACCGCCGACCCGCGCGTCGACGTGTACGCGTGCGGGGTGGTGCTCTACGAGATGCTCACGGGCGCCAAGCCGCACTCGGGCGACTCCCCCGCACAGGTGCTGTACCAGCATCTGAACGAGGACGTGCCGCCGCCGTCCGCTTCGGTGCCGGGGCTCCCGGTGGAGCTGGACGAGGTCGTCGCGTCCGCGACCGCCCGCCACCCCGACGTGCGGCCGTACGACGCGGTGGCGCTGCTCGGCCAGGTCAGGGCCGCCAGGGCCGCCCTGACGGACGCGCAGCTGGACGCGGTGCCGCCGGGCGCGCGCCCCGAGGACGCCGGCGACCGTGACATCTCGGACGACCGTACGAGCGTGATCCCGCGCGCGCTGCGGACCCGGGGCGTGCAGCTCCCGCTGCCGGCCGACGACCGGGACCCGCAGGCCGAGCTGCACCGCACGAGCCGCTTCGAGACGCCGCCGCCCCCGCCCGCGCGCTCCCGTGGGCGCCGCCCGCGCCGCGGGATGCTCGCCGTCGCCGCCGCCGTGCTGCTCGTCCTCGGCCTCGGGGCGGGCGTCTGGTACATCAACTCGGGCCAGTTCACCAAGGTCCCGCCGCTGCTCGCCAAGACGCAGGCCCAGGCGAAGGAGCGGCTGAGCCGGGCCGGTCTCGACCTCGGCCACGTCAAGCGCGCGTACAGCGACACCGCGAAGCGGGGCACCGTCATCGACAGCGACCCCCGGTCGGGCGCCCGCATCCGGGACAACGGGAGCGTGGACCTGACGGTGTCCCTCGGCCCGGAGACCGTGCGGGTCCCCGCCGTGGAGGGCATGCCGCGCGCCAAGGCGGAGCGGACGCTGAAGGACGCGGGCCTGGAGCCGGGCATGGTCAGCCAGGACTTCAGCGACGACGTCCCCAGGGGCTCGGTGATCAGCACCGACCCGGAGTCCGGCACCACCCGCAGGTCGGGCTCGGCGATCGCGCTCACGGTCAGCAGGGGCAGCGCGGTGGACGTCCCGGACGTGACGGGCGAGACCGAGGAGCAGGCCATCGCCGACCTCCAGGACGCGGGCCTGAAGGCCGAGATCGCCACGGAGCAGGTGTTCTCGGACCAGGACAAGGGCAGCGTCGCCCAGCAGTCCCCCGTCGGGGGCAAGACCCTCGCCGAGGGCGACACGGTCGAGCTGACGATCTCCAAGGGCCCGGTCATGGTCGACGTCCCCGACGTCGTCGGCCTGAGCGTCGCCGACGCCCACCGGAAGCTGGAGGCGAAGGGCTTCCAGGTGGAGGACGACCGCGGCCTGCTCGGCCTCTTCGGCGACACCGTGAAGAAGCAGTCGGTCTCGGCCGGTGACCAGGCCCCGAAGGGGTCGACGATCACCATCCAGATCCGCTGACAATCCGCTGACAATCCGCTGACGGGAGGCACGCCCGCGCGTGCCACCCTGGACAGGTGAGCACCATCGACACCACCTGCCGCAATCCGGTCGGCGGCCATGTTCCGGTCGCCGGCGGCCTGGCCTCCGTAGGACTTCCGTACGCGCGCGAGCTCGGCGCCGAGACCGTCCAGGTCTTCGTCGCCAACCCGCGCGGCTGGGCGACGCCTCCCGGCAACCCGAAACAGGACGAGGCGTTCCGTGCGGCCTGCGCGGCCGAGGGGATCCCGGCGTACGTCCACGCGCCGTATCTGATCAATTTCGGCTCGCACACCGAGGCGACCGTGGAGAAGTCCGTCGAGTCGCTGCGGCACTCGCTGCGCCGGGCCCGGGAGATCGGCGCGCTGGGCGTCGTCGTGCACACGGGTTCGGCGACCGGCGGCCGTGAGCGGGCCGTGGCGCTCGCGCAGGTGCGGGAGCACATGCTGCCGCTTCTCGACGAGCTGACCCATGACGACGACCCGTACCTCCTCCTGGAGTCGACGGCCGGCCAGGGTTCCTCGCTGTGCTCGCGGACCTGGGACTTCGGGCCGTACTTCGACGCACTGGACGCGCACCCGATGCTGGGGGTCTGCCTGGACACGTGCCACATATTCGCGGCGGGGCACGACCTGGCGGGGCCCTCCGGCATGGACCGGACCCTGGACCTGCTCGTGGACACCGTGGGCGAGGGCCGCCTCAAGCTGATCCACGCGAACGACTCCAAGGACGTCGCCGGGGCGCACAAGGACCGCCACGAGAACATCGGCTCCGGTCACATCGGGGCGGAGCCGTTCCGGGCAATGATGGCCCACCCGGCGACGGCGGGCGTGCCACTGATCATCGAGACGCCCGGCGGCAAGGAGGGGCACGCGATGGACGTGGCCCGCCTGAAGGAGCTGCGCAAGGCGTAGCGGGTAGCGGACAGCGGGTAGCGGACAGCGGAGATCGCTTGAGGAATACCCCCAGGGGGTATACGGTTCTTGTCAGCGACAGGAACCGTTACTGACGTTGGGGGAACCATGCGGCACGACACGCACGCGGAGCACGCCGGGCACGAGGGCCACACCGGACACGGCAGCCACGAAGGGCACACCGGAGACGGCGGTCACGAGGGGCACACCCACACCGGTCACCACCCCGGCCTCGGCAAGGTCAGCTGGTCCATGGCCGCGCAGGCGACCCTCCACTGCCTCACCGGGTGCGCCATCGGCGAGATCCTCGGCATGGTGGTCGGCACGGCCCTCGGCTGGGGAAACATGCCGACGATGATCCTGGCGATCGTGCTCGCGTTCGCCTTCGGCTACTCGCTCACGCTGCGCGGCGTCCTGAAGGCGGGCGTCGACTTCAGGACCGCGTTCCGGGTCGCGCTCGCCGCGGACACCCTGTCGATCGCCGTGATGGAGCTGATCGACAACGGCGTGATCGTCCTCTGGCCGGCCGCAATGGACGCCCAGCTGGCGGACGCCCTGTTCTGGGGCACGCTGGCCGCCTCCCTGGCGATCGCCTTCGTGGTGACGACCCCGGTCAACAAGTGGATGATCGGCCGCGGCAAGGGCCACGCGGTGGTGCACCAGTACCACCACTGACCAGTACCACACTGACGTACCACCACCGACCGTTCGTGAGAACGGACGCCAGGACTCAGAGCTCGGGGCCGTCCCCGGGCTCTTCCTGGTACGAGTAGCGCTGCTCCCGCCAGGGGTCGCCGACGTTGTGATAGCCGCGCTCCTCCCAGAAGCCGCGGCGGTCGGCGGTCATGTACTCGATGCCACGGACCCACTTCGGGCCCTTCCACGCGTACAGGTGCGGCACGACGAGGCGGAGCGGGAACCCGTGTTCGGCGGTGAGGAGTTCACCGTCCTTGTGCGTGGCGAAGATCGTGCGCTCGGCGGCGAAGTCCTCGAGGCGCAGATTGGCGCTGAAGCCGTACTCGGCCCAGACCATCACGTGGGTGACGGCGGGCGCGGGCGGCGCCAGTTCGAGGATCGTGCGGGCCAGTACGCCGCCCCACTCGGCGCCGAGCATGCTGAACTTCGTGACGCAGTGCAGGTCGCCCACGACCGTGCCGTACGGCAGCGCCGAGAACTCATCGTGCGTCCAGCAGCGCTTCTCCCCGTCGGCGGTGGCGCCGAAGACCCTGAACTCCCAGCGCTCGGGGCGGAACTTGGGCACAGGCCCGTAGTGCGTGACCGGCCAGCCGCGCTGCAGACGCTGCCCCGGTGGAAGCTCCGGCTGCACTGCTCCCCCAGACTCGCGACCCACCGGATGACCCATGCCTCCATCCTGACAGACCCCGGGCAGTGGACGTGACCAGCAGGACCCTGACCAGGACCGAATCGGGCAACTCCTACTAAGCATGCACTTACTGGACGACTTTCGGCGCCGGTGCGAGGATGCGCGAAACCTGCCGAGTCCACCACGTGGAAGGAGCCTCTGCGATGCAGGGCGACCCCGAGGTCATCGAATTCCTCAACGAGCAGCTCACGGGCGAGTTGACGGCCATCAACCAGTACTGGCTCCACTACCGGATCCAGGACAACAACGGCTGGACCAAGCTCGCGAAATACACCCGTGCCGAGTCCATCGACGAGATGAAGCACGCGGACACGCTGACGGAACGGATTCTCTTCCTCGACGCCCTGCCGAACTACCAGCGACTCTTCCACGTACGGGTCGGACAGACCGTCACGGAGATGTTCGAGGCCGACCGGCAGGTCGAGGTGGAGGCGATCGACCGCCTCAAGCGCGGCATCGATGTCATGCGGGCGAAGGGCGACGTCACGTCGGCGCGGATCTTCGAGGACATCCTGGAGGACGAGGAGCACCACATCGACTACCTCGACACCCAGCTGGAACTGATCGAGAAGCTCGGCGAGCCGCTGTATCTGGCGCAGCAGATCGAGCAGCCCGACAGCTAGCGGAAGCGAAGCCGGCGAGGTCTGCGAAGGCGGCGAAGGCCGCACACGCTCAGGCGGCGTCCGACAGCCGTACGACGGCGTTCGGATCGGCCGTGAGGGCCCGACTGCCCTGCTCGACCAGGTCGCGGCGGGGGCAGGCCCCACGGCCGAGCAGCGCCTGGATGCGGCGCACGCACGAACCGCAGTCCGTGCCCGCCTTGCAGGCCGACGCTATCTGGCGGGGAGTGCACGCACCGTCGTCCGCGTGCTTCTTGACCTGGTCCTCGGTCACACCGAAGCAGTTGCAGACGTACACGCGGTTCACCTCCCAGCGATCAGGACCGACAAAAGCTAGCGC
Organism: Streptomyces antnestii; assembly: GCF_004005495.1. Lineage (GTDB taxonomy): Bacteria > Actinomycetota > Actinomycetes > Streptomycetales > Streptomycetaceae > Streptomyces > Streptomyces antnestii. The sequence continues at coordinate 432,107 of NZ_RZYA01000004.1, read as the reverse complement.
CCGCCCCGACTACTCGGTGAGGCTAACCTAACCTTACCCGCCGGGCCGGAAGCACAAAAGTGCCGTGGGGCGCGGATCGATGTGATCCGCGCCCCACGGCACTTTGCTGATCTTTGCTGTCTTTACCGCAAGATCACTGGTCGCGGTACATCTCGGCGACCAGGAACGCCAGGTCGAGGGACTGGCTGCGGTTCAGGCGGGGGTCGCAGGCCGTCTCGTAGCGCTGGTGCAGGTCGTCGACGAAGATCTCGTCGCCGCCGCCCACGCACTCGGTGACGTCGTCACCGGTGAGCTCGACGTGGATGCCGCCCGGGTGCGTGCCGAGCTCCTTGTGGACCTCGAAGAAGCCCTTGACCTCGTCGAGCACGTCGTCGAAGCGGCGGGTCTTGTGGCCCGAGGCCGCCTCGTAGGTGTTGCCGTGCATCGGGTCGGTGATCCAGGCGACGGTCGCGCCGGACGCGGTGACCTTCTCGACCAGCTCCGGGAGCTTGTCGCGGACCTTGTCGGCGCCCATGCGGACGATGAAGGTCAGACGGCCGGGCTCGCGGTCCGGGTCGAGACGCTCGATGTACTGCAGCGCCTCCTCGGCCGTCGTCGACGGGCCGAGCTTGATGCCGATCGGGTTGCGGATCTTCGAGGCGAACTCGATGTGCGCGTGGTCGAGCTGACGCGTGCGCTCACCGATCCACACCATGTGGCCGGACACGTCGTACAGGTTGCCCGTACGCGAGTCCACCCGGGTCAGCGCCGACTCGTAGTCGAGGAGCAGCGCTTCGTGGGAGGCGTAGAACTCGACCGTCTGGAACTCGGCCGGGTCGGTGCCGCAGGCGCGCATGAAGTTCAGCGCGTTGTCGATCTCGCGGGCGAGCTGCTCGTAGCGCTGGCCGGACGGGGACGACTTCACGAAGTCCTGGTTCCAGGCGTGCACCTGGCGCAGGTCGGCGTAGCCGCCGGTGGTGAAGGCGCGCACCAGGTTGAGCGTGGAGGCGGACGCGTTGTACATCCGCTTCAGGCGCTCGGGGTCCGGGATGCGGTCCGCTTCGGTGAAGGCGAAGCCGTTGACGGAGTCGCCCCGGTAGGTCGGGAGCGTCACCCCGTCACGGGTCTCGGTCGGCTTGGAGCGCGGCTTGGAGTACTGGCCGGCGATGCGGCCGACCTTCACGACCGGCACCGAGGCGGCGTAGGTGAGGACGGCGCCCATCTGGAGCAGCGTCTTGAGCTTGTTGCGGATGTGGTCGGCCGACACGCCGTCGAAGGCTTCGGCGCAGTCGCCGCCCTGGAGGAGGAACGCCTCTCCCTTGGCGACGGCCGCCAGTCGGGCGCGCAGCTGGTCACACTCGCCCGCGAAGACGAGCGGCGGATACGACTCGAGGTCCGCGATCACTGCGCGCAGAGCCTCGGTGTCGGGGTACTCGGGCTGCTGCGCCGCGGGCAGGTCTCGCCAGGTGTTGCCAGCGCTCGCGCTGGTCTTAGCGTTCACGGTCACATCGCCAACATTACGGGGTCGTGTCGGCGTCCCAGCCGACCGCTCACCCTTTGAGACACGTCGTCCACAGATGAGTGGGCCTTCGGGTAGGGTGCGGCACATGTTCGCGCACACGACCCGTAACTGGTGGTGGACCGCTCCCCCGGCGGCCCACTGACTGCGCGTACAGCGAAGCGAAGGCCGCCCCGAGGGCGGCCTTCAGTGTTTTCCGGGACCTGGCCGTTCCTCTCCGCACCGGAGTCTGGAATGAGGATCACCCGCCATGGACCTGTCCGAACTGCTGCAAGACGACCGCCCCTTCGCCCTGCTGCGCCGCCGCGCGCCCGGCCGCGACCACGACACCGTGGAACTCCTCGTCGGCCCCGTGAGCACCTACGAGCGTCTCGCCGACATCCCGGAGGGCCTGGCCCTCGTGCCGTTCCGGCAGATCAGGGAGCGCGGCTTCGACGTCCGTGACGACGGCACCCCGCTCGCGGTCCTCACCCCCGAGGAGACGTACGAGCTGCCGCTGGCCGAGGTCCTGGCGCAGCTGCCCGCCCATGACGTGCGCGTGGCGGACGGCGGCTTCGACGTGGACGACGACGCGTACGGGGACATCGTGGGCCGGGTCCTGCGGGACGAGATCGGGCGGGGCGAGGGCGCGAACTTCGTGATCCGGCGGACGTACGAGGGGGAGATCGCGGGCTTCGGGCGGGCCGACGCGCTGGCGCTGTTCCGGCGGCTGCTCGCCGGGGAGCGGGGCGCGTACTGGACGTTCGTGGTGCACACCGGTGAGAGGACGCTGGTCGGGGCGAGTCCCGAGGTGCATGTGCGGATGAGCGGCGGCACCGTCGTCATGAACCCGATCAGCGGGACCTACCGCTACCCGGCCGCCGGGCCGACCCCCGAGGACCTGCTCGGCTTCCTGTCCGACGGGAAGGAGATCGAGGAGCTGTCGATGGTCGTCGACGAGGAGCTCAAGATGATGTGCACCGTCGGCGACATGGGCGGGGTGGTCGTCGGTCCGCGGCTGAAGGAGATGGCCCATCTCGCGCACACGGAGTACGAGTTGCGGGGGAAGTCGACTCTGGATGTGCGCGAGGTGCTGAAGGAGACCATGTTCGCGGCGACCGTCACGGGGTCGCCGGTGCAGAACGCGTGCCGGGTCATCGAGCGCCATGAGGTGGGTGGACGCGGGTACTACGCGGGGGCGCTCGCGCTGATCGGCCGGGACGCGGGCGGGGCGCAGACCCTGGACTCGCCGATCCTGATCCGGACGGCCGACATCGACGCGGCCGGGAAGCTGCGGGTGCCGGTCGGGGCGACGCTCGTGCGCGGCTCCGACCCGGCGAGCGAGGTGCAGGAGACGCACGCGAAGGCGGCCGGGGTCCTCGCGGCGCTCGGGGTGCGTCCCGGGCGGCCGCGCGGCGAGGGCGTGCGGCCCGCGCTCGCCGACGATCCGCGCGTGCAGGCGGCGCTCGACGGGCGGCGCTCGGCGCTCGCGCCGTTCTGGCTGCGGATGCAGGAGCGGGCGGCGGCCCTCGAGGGGCACGCCCTCGTGGTGGACGCCGAGGACACGTTCACGGCGATGCTGGCGCACCTGCTGCGGTCGTCGGGCCTGACGGTGACCGTGCGGCGCTACGACGAGCCGGGACTGCGGGACGCCGTGCTCGCGCATGAGGGGCCCGTCGTGCTCGGCCCGGGCCCCGGCGACCCCTCGGACGCGGACGACCCGAAGATGCGCTTCCTGCGCGCGCTGACCGCCGAGGTGCTGCGCGGTCACCGGCACGGCGTGCTCGGCGTGTGCCTCGGCCATGAGCTGATCGCGGCCGAGCTGGGCCTCGACATCGTGCGCAAGGACGTCCCGTACCAGGGCGCGCAGACGGACATCGACCTGTTCGGGCGGACCGAGACCGTCGGCTTCTACAACAGCTTCGTGGCCCGCTGCGACGACGACGCGGCGGCGGAGCTGGCCGCGCACGAGGTCGAGGTGAGCCGGGACGCGGTGAACGGCGAGGTGCACGCGCTGCGCGGGCCCGGCTTCGCGGGGGTGCAGTTCCACCCGGAGTCCGTGCTGTCGCTGCGCGGGGCCGAGGTCGTGCGGGAGCTGGTGGCTCAGGTCCTGGGCAGGGCGGGCACCAGCACGTTCTCGGAGCGCCGGCCCGCCTGATAGTCGAGGACGTTGCGCACCGTGGTCTCGATGATCTGGCTCACCGCGTCCACGGTGTAGTACGCCTGGTGGGACGTGACCAGGACGTTCGGGAAGGTGACGAGGCGGGCCAGGATGTCGTCCTCGACGGCGTCGAGCGACCGGTCGACGAAGAAGAGCCCGGCCTCGGCCTCGTACACGTCGAGGCCGACGCCGGTGAAACGGCCCTCGCGCAGCTCGGAGACCAGCGCCTTGGTGTCGATGAGCCCGCCCCGGCTGGAGTTCACCAGGATCGCGTCGTCCTTCATGGTGCGCAGGGCGGTGCTGTCGACGAGGTGCTCGGTTTCGGGGAGCAGGGGTACGTGCAGGCTGATCAGGTCGGCCTCGGCGAAGAGGCGCTCCTTTTCGACGTACTTCATGCCGAGGGCGGCGCAGGCCGGGTTCTCGGCGATGTCCCAGCCGAGGAGGTTCATACCGAAGCCGTGGGCGATCCGGGTGAACGCCTCGCCGATCTTGCCGGTTCCGAGGACGCCGGCGGTGCGGCCGCGCAGGTCGCGGCCCATGAGGCCGTCGAGCCTGAAGTCGAAGTCGCGGGTGCGGGTGGAGGCCCGGACGATGCGGCGGTTGACGGCCATCGCGAGGGTCCAGGCGAACTCGGCGACGGAGTACGGCGAGTAGGACGCGACGCGGGCGACGGTGAGGCCGAGGCGCTCGGCGACCTCCAGGTCGATGTTGTTGAAGCCGGTGGAGCGCTGGGCGATCATCTGCGTGCCGCCGGCGGCGAGGGTCTGCAGGACGCGGTTGTCCAGGGAGGCGTTGACGCTGCTGGAGACGATCTCGTAGCCGGCGGCGATGGGGGCCGTGTCCTCGTTGAGGAAGACGTCCAGGCAGCGCACCTCGTGATGCCCCTCGAAGGCCTTCTCCATGAGGGGCTTCTCGTCGGACTGCACGCCGAAGGCGAGGATCTCCATGGCTGGATTTTAAGTACGGCCCCCGCGCCACGGCACTCCGAAGCCGCCCCGCGGGGGGGCCGTGTCCCACCCGTGCCCCGTGACCTGCGCCGTCAGCCGAAGAAGACCCCGACCTCCTCGTAGAGCGCCGGGTCGACCGTCTTCAGGCGGGCGGTCGCCTCGGCGATCGGCACGCGCACGATGTCCGTGCCGCGCAGCGCGACCATCTTCCCGAAGTCACGGTCGCGGACCGCGTCGATGGCGTGAAGGCCGAAGCGGGTGGCGAGCCAGCGGTCGAAGGCGCTGGGGGTGCCGCCGCGCTGGACGTGGCCGAGGACGGTGGTCCTGGCCTCCTTGCCGGTCCGCCGCTCGATCTCCTTGGCCAGCCACTCCCCGACGCCGGACAGCCTGACGTGCCCGAAGGAGTCGAGGGACTCGTCCTTGACCACCATCTGCCCGTCCTTCGGCATGGCGCCCTCGGCGACGACGACGATGGGGGCGTACGAGGCGCGGAAGCGGGAGGTCACCCAGGCGCAGACCTGCTCGATGTCGAAGCGCTGCTCGGGGATGAGGATGACGTTGGCGCCGCCCGCGAGCCCGGAGTGCAGGGCGATCCAGCCCGCGTGCCGGCCCATGACCTCGACGACGAGGACCCTCATGTGGGACTCGGCGGTGGTGTGCAGCCGGTCGATGGCCTCGGTGGCGATACCGACGGCGGTGTCGAAGCCGAAGGTGTAGTCGGTGGCGGACAGGTCGTTGTCGATGGTCTTCGGTACGCCGACGACGGGCACCCCGTACTCGTCGCTGAGGCGGGCGGCGACGCCGAGGGTGTCCTCGCCGCCGATCGCGATCAGGGCCCCGACCTCCTCCTTGGCGAGGGTCTCCTTGATGCGGCGGATACCGTTCTCGATCTTGAGGGGGTTGGTGCGGGAGGAGCCGAGGATGGTGCCGCCGCGGGGCAGGATGCCGCGGACGGCCGGGATGTCGAGCCGCACGGCGCGGTTTTCGAGCGGCCCGCGCCAGCCGTCCCGGAAGCCGGTGAATTCGTAGCCGTACTCCTGCACGCCCTTGCGGACGATGCCCCGGATGACGGCGTTGAGCCCGGGGCAGTCGCCGCCTCCGGTCAGTACTCCGACCCGCATGGAAATATCCCTTCGCCGCGGTGCTGTGAGCTGACCAGGGCCACGCTAGTAGTGACCCACGTCACTTTGGCGTGAGGGGAAGGGTGAATTACGCGTCGTCGAGGCCGCGTTCGATGGCGTACCGGACGAGCTCCACGCGGTTGTGCAGCTGGAGCTTGCCCAGGGTGTTCTGTACGTGGTTCTGCACGGTGCGGTGCGAGATGACGAGGCGCTCGGCGATCTGCTTGTAGCTCAGGCCCTTGGCGACCAGGCGCAGGACCTCGGTCTCGCGCTCAGTGAGCTGCGGGGCCTTGGGCTCGCCGCCGCCGGTCGGGGGCGCCGGCTCGGAGGCGAGGCGCCGGTACTCGCCGAGGACGAGGCCCGCGAGCCCCGGGGTGAAGACGGGGTCGCCGGCCGCCGTACGGCGTACCGCGTCCGTCAGCTCCTCGGTGGACGCCGACTTGAGCAGATAGCCGGTGGCGCCGGACTTCACGGCCTCCAGGACGTCGGCGTGCTCCCCGCTCGCGGACAGGACGAGGACGCGCAGGGCAGGGTCGGCGCCGACGAGTTCCTTGCAGACCTGGACGCCCGGCTTCTCCGGCAGGTTCAGGTCGAGTACGAGGACGTCGGGTGCGGCGGCGCCGGCCCGGCGCACCGCCTGCTCGCCGTCGCCCGCGGTGGCGACCACGTCGAAGCCGGCCTCGGTGAGATCCCTGGCGACGGCGTCGCGCCACATCGGGTGGTCGTCGACCACCATGACCCTGATCGCGCCCGCGCCGTCCCGCTCCTGCTGCCCGGTCATCTTCCCGATCCCGCCTTCCCCCGTGAAACCTTCGGAACTGTCAGTTCGACCTCGGTGCCCTGTCCCGGCACCGACACCAGCTCGGCCGTGCCGCCGATGTCGCGCAGCCGGCCCCGGATCGACAGGGCGACACCGAGCCGCCCCTCCCCCTCGGCCTGCGCCAGCCGCCCCTCGGGGATGCCGGGACCGTCGTCCCGCACCGTCACGATCACCGCGTCCGGCTCGTCCTCGACGAGGATCCAGGCCCGCGCGTCCTCCCCGGCGTGCCGGCGCACATTGTCCAGGGCGGCGCTCACGGCGGCGGCCAGTTCCTTCGCCGCGACCGGGGCGAGGAGGACGGGGGCGCCCGGTTCGGCGAGGCTCACCCGCGCCCCGGCGTGCGACGCGAGCAGCGACCGCAGATCGCAGGGCGCCGCCGTGCCGCGCGTCTCGCCCTGGTCCTCGTCCGGCACCTCCACGGCCCGTACAAGGGCGCCCTGCGAGGCGTCCTCGGAGGCGCGTGACGTGGGCACGAGCCCGCCGGCGACCAGGGTCCGAAGGGCGACCTCCTGCTCGCCGGCGAGGCGGCCGAGCTCGGCGGCCTCGCCGCCCACGGCGGTGCCGCGGCGCTGCACCATGGCCAGGACCTGGAGCACACCGTCGTGGATGTCGCGGGCGAGGCGTTCGCGCTCGCGGGTGGCGGCCTCGATCTCCAGGGCCCGGGCGAGGGTCCGCTCGGACGCGCGGGCCACCTCGACGACGTAGCCGATGGCGATCGACGCGATGCAGACGAGGAGGACGTTGTGGAGGGTGTCGCGGCTGAAGGCGCCGCGCTGCACCACGTTCGCGACGCCGACGAGCAGCGAGGCGAACGCCGCCCAGCGCCAGCCGCCCTTGATCGCGTACGCGAGGACGGCGCCCGCCGTCCATATCGACGGCAGCGTCGGGCCGCCCTCGATGATCCGGCTGTGCGAGACGGCGACCGGGGTGAGCAGGATCCCGGCGAGCGCGACGGTCAGGTCGGCGGTGAGGAAGCGCTTGGTACAGCTCGCGGCGTTCGCGACCCTCGGCAGGGTGGCCAGCGTCCACACGACGAGCACCGCGAAGTAGCCGTTCGCCAACCAGGGACGCACGAACTCCTCGTACGCGGAGACGTAGAGGCCGATCGCGTACAGCATCGTCAGCAGGCGGTATGCCGTCAGCGCGCGCCACAGCGGCTGCTCGACGGACATCCTCATCACGCGCTCGCGCCTGGCCATGCCCCCCACCCCCCTACGGACCGCCGCTACTCCTTGGCGCCCTTGGCCTTGGCCTCGGCCTTCGCCGCGTCCGCGATCTGCCGCTTGGCGGCGGTCGCGTACATGTCGACGTACTCCTGGCCGGAGAGCTTCATGATTTCGTACATGACCTCGTCCGTCACGGCCCGCAGCACGAAACGGTCGTGCTCCATGCCCTGGTAGCGGGTGAAGTCGAGGGGCTTGCCGATGCGGATGCCGGGGCGCATCAGCTTGGGCAGGACCTTGCCGGGCGGCTGGATCTTCTCCGTGTCGATCATCGCGACGGGGATGACGGGGGCGCCGGTGGCGAGCGCCACGCGCGCGAGGCCGCCGGGCTTGCCGCGGTACAGGCGGCCGTCGGGCGAGCGGGTGCCCTCGGGGTAGATGCCGAAGAGCTCGCCGCGCTCGACGACGTCGATGCCGCTCTTGACGGCGGCCTCACCGGCGCCGCGCGAACCGGAGCGGTCCACCGGGAGCTGGCCGACGCCCTTGAAGAAGGCGGCCGTGAGCTTGCCCTTCACTCCGGGTGTCGTGAAGTACTCGGCCTTCGCGATGAAGGTGACCTTGCGGTCGAGCACCGCCGGCAGGAAGAACGAGTCGGAGAAGGACAGATGGTTGCTGGCCAGGATGGCGGGGCCCTCGGCGGGAATGTTCTCGAGGCCCTCCACCCAGGGCCTGAAGCCGAGCTTCAGCGGCCCTCCGATGGCCACCTTCATTGCGCCGTAGATCAACCCACTGCCTTCCCTTGTCTGTGGATCAGACCTTAACCCGCGCCGCAGCTCCGAGGCCCGACGACCCTGGTCGGTGTCAGCGCGGTCGCGTACGGTGAAGTACGCCTCGCAGTCCCGGGCAGTCCCCCTCTCACGAACAGGAGACCGAAGGTGCCGGTCATTCCTGGAGCCGAGCCGTACCGCCATGAGGGCGGAGAGGTCGGCGTCCTCCTCTGTCACGGTTTCACCGGTTCCCCGCAGTCGATGCGCCCCTGGGCGGAGTATCTCGCCGAGCGCGGCCTGACCGTCTCGCTCCCCCTGCTCCCCGGCCACGGCACGCGCTGGGAGGACATGCAGGTCACGGGCTGGCAGGACTGGTACGCGGAGGTGGACCGCGCCCTGCGCGAGCTGCTCGAACGGTGCGCGCAGGTCTTCGTGTTCGGTCTGTCGATGGGCGCCGCCCTCGCACTGCGGCTCGCCGCCAGGCACGGGGACGACGTGGCGGGCCTGGTCCTGGTGAACCCGGGGAACAAGGTGCACGGCCTCGCCGCGCGCGCCCTGCCCGTGGCCCGGCACCTCGTCCCCTCCACGAAGGGGATCGCCAGCGACATCGCGAAGGAGGGCTCGTCGGAGATCGGGTACGACCGGGTGCCGCTGCACGCCGCGCACTCCCTGCGGAACTTCTTCCGCATGGTCGACGGTGAACTGCCGCAGGTGACCCAGCCGTTGGTGGTCCTGCACAGCACGCAGGACCATGTGGTGCCGCCCGCCGACTCGGCGCGCGTCCTGTCCCGCGTCTCGTCCACGGACGTCACGGAGATCCTGCTGGAACAGAGCTACCACGTCGCGACGTTGGACCATGACGCGGACCGGATCTTCGACGAGAGCTACGCGTTCATCGGCCGGCTCGCCCCCAGTGTCGGTAAGGAAGGGACGGCCACCGGTGGCTGAGCAGGACCGACGTGAGCCGGGCAGCGACGAGAGCCGCGACCCGGAGGACACGTCCGCCGAGACGGCCGCGTCGGGCACGGCGCTGCCCGGCGCCGCGCCGCCCGGCGAGGAACCGCCCGCCGCGGACGCCGAGGCCGGCGGCCCGCCCGTGGACGAGGACGCCGCCTGGGCCGCCATCGTCGCGGGATACGGCGAGGAGCCCCCGGACCCGCCGGGCGCCAGGCCGTTCCGGTCGATCGAGGACCTGGCCCTGCCCGAACCGGAGAGCGACGAGACCGAAGAGGACCTTGGCCGGACCGACAGGTCCGCGTCGGCCCTGGGCTCCTCCGTCTCCTTCGCGCCCGGCGTCGGCGGCCCCCGCGACTACAGCCCGGCCGAGCCGTCCGACGAGGACGGCGATGCCGACGACGACGGGGACGACGAGGACCACTTCGTGCCCCCGGAGCCGCCGCCGCTGCCCGAGGCGGACGTCACCGCGAAGTTCGCCTGGCTCGGCGTGCTCGGCGGCCCGGTCCTGATGCTGCTCGCGGTGCTGCTCGGCTGGCAGATGACGTGGTGGCTCACGACGGTCTGCGTCGGCGGCTTCCTCGGCGGCTTCGGCACGCTCGTGGGGCGCATGAAGGGCGACGAGGACGACGACGACCCGGGGCGCGGCGCGGTCGTCTGACCCCTGCCGCCACCCCCGGGGACACGGGCCCGTCCGGAGAGATCCGGGCGGGCCCGTACGAGTAGGGAACCCGATCCGGCCGTCCGGCGAAGTGCAGGGAACTCGATCCGGCCGTCGGGCGAAGCAAGGGTGCCGGGGCTGCCGGGGGGACTCCTCCACCGGGGCTTCGGCAGCGAACCAGCCCAGGCCTTCGAGGCGTTCGGACGAACGAAAGGAGCCGCGATGACCGTCGTACCCGGCGTCCCCCTCATCGCGGAGATGCGGGAAGGCAGCGACAAGGCGAAGCAGCGCCTCTAGGGCCTCTCGTTCGCCGGGATTCTGAGGGCGGCCAGGACCGGCAGGTGGTCCGTGGCCGCCCTCAGGTCGTCCTCGCTCACGCCGGGCAGGTCCACCGGGACGCCGCAGCCGAGTACCTCGATGCCCGGGGTGGCGAGGATCGCGTCGATGCGCTGACGGGGGTCGGCCGGTGTCGAGGTGTGCTCGCCGCCCCACGGCTTAGTCGCCCAGGCGTCCTGAAGGGCGGTGGCGAGGAGCTTGAACGTGCGGCCACCGGGGCGTTCGTTGAGGTCGCCGCCCGCGATGGCGTGCGGGGCGCCGAGCGCGGCGAGCCGGTCGAGGAGCATCCCGCCCTGCGCGTACCGCTCGTCCTTCTGCAGGCTCAGATGGCAGCTCAGTACGCCGACCCTGGCGCCGCCGAAGCGGACGACGGCGGTCGAGAAGCCGCGCCGGTGCAGCCCGGGCGTGAGCGGCAGCAGGACGTCCTCGGTGCGCTCGACGGTGGCGCGCAGGGAGCACAGCAGGGCGGGGCCGGCCGCGGTGCCGCCGCCCGAGAGGATCACCAGGTCCGAGGCGGCCGCGAGCCGGGCGAGCTTCTTGCGCCAGCGGAAGAAGCGGGGCGCCTCCTGGACCAGGACGAGGTCGGGGGCGCAGGCGGCGATGACGCGGGCGAGCGCGCCGGTGTCGTCGCGCATCGAGCGGATGTTGTAGCTGAGTACCCGGACGACGGCCGAACCGTCGGATTCGGTGCGGGAGTTGGGGAGTGATCCGGTGACCATGACGATCAAGATACGCCGGACGCCCGCCGTTTCTCCGGGGAAACGGCGGGCGTCCGGCGCGTGCGTCACGCGGTGCGTCACATGACGCCTCACGTGGTGCGTCACATGATCGGGTCGGGCTCCCGGGCCAGGTCCGCGGCGCCGACCAGGCCCGCCTTGTTGCCGAGCTGGGCGACGATCACGTCGGCCACGGGGCGCCAGTTCCCGCCGACGAGCCAGCGCTTGTAGGACTTGCGGATCGGGTCTAGGACGAGCTCGCCCTCGTCCGAGAGGCCGCCGCCGACGATGAACGCGGACGGGTCGAACAGCGAGGCCAGGTCGGCGAGCCCGGCGCCGGCCCAGCGGGCCAGCTCGCGGTACGAGTCGACGGCCACGGGGTCACCCTGGCGGGCGGCCATGGAGATGTGCTTGCCCTCGATGCCGTCCGGGGTGCCGTCGCCCAGGGAGAGCAGGAACTCGGCGTTCTCCGGGGTCGCGTTGGCGCGCTGCTTGGCGTAGCGGACGAGGGCGCGGCCGGAGGCGTACTGCTCCCAGCAGCCCTGGCTGCCGCAGCCGCACAGGAGGCCGTCCGGGACCATGCGGATGTGGCCGAACTCGGCGGCCACGCCGAAGTGGCCGCGGCGCAGCTTGTTGCCGATGATGATGCCGCCGCCGAGGCCGGTGCCGAGCGTGATGCAGATGACGTTGCGGTGGCCCTTGCCCGCGCCGAACTTGTACTCGCCCCAGGCGGCCGCGTTCGCGTCGTTCTCCACGACGACGGGGAGGCCGACGCGCTTCTCGACCTCGTCCTTCAGCGGTTCCTGGCGCCAGTCGATGTTGGGGGCGAAGTAGACCGTGGAGCGCTGGCGGTTGACGTATCCGGCGGCGCCGATGCCCACGCCGACGATCTCGTGTCCTGCCCGTGCGCCCTCGACGGCCGAGGCGATCGCGTCCACGATGGCCTCGGGCGTGGTGGGAGTCGGCACCTTGAACGTCGAGAGGATGTTGCCTTCCTCGTCGACCACGCCGGCCGCGATCTTGGTGCCGCCGATGTCGACGCCGATGGTGAGTCCCATGAATCCCTCAGTTCGGTCGAGCCCCGCTAAGGCCCACCGTACCCGAGCGGGCCCTCAGTCGAGGTCGATGTGTTCACCTTTTGAAGGGTCGTCCGGGCCCTCGTCGCGGGGGTCGCGGCCGTCCTGCGCGGGCCGGGTGTCCTTGGCGTCCCGGGTGTCCTGGCCACCGCTCTGGCCACCGCTGCCGCCGCCGCTCGAACGCTGGGTCCAGCGCTGTTCCTGGCGCTCGACCGCGGAGCGGTAGGCGGCGAGCAGTTCGGTGCCCGCGGCCGCGAGGTGGTCGAAGACCTCGGGGTTGCGCTCGACGACCGGCTCGACGGCTGCCTTCGCCTGTTTGACGACCTGGCTGACGACCTGCTGGGCGGTGCCCTGGGCTACCGCGCCGAACAGGGGCGACTGCAGGCCGGAGAGCTTGTCGGCGACGGCGTCGACGAGCTTGCGCAGCTCCTCGGCGGCCGAGCCGGGCGGTGGCCCGTACTGCGTGCGGCGGCGGGCCTTCTCCTTTGCGAGGTCCTCGGCACACGCCTGCTCCCAGGCGTCGGCGTCGGCCTCGGGTGCGGGGTGCTCGGTGGCGTCGCTCATGGCGGCTGACTCCTGCGAGGGGGTGCTTCCGGTGGGGTGTGCTTCCGGTGGGGGTGTGCTCACCTTCGACGTTACCCGAACGGCGGTGGCCCGTTCACCGTTCCCGCGGCCACAGATCGGGGTCGGGCGTGAACCTGACGCGCAGCACGCCGCCGCTGAGTCCGGCGCCGGCGACGGTGCAGCGGCGCAGCGCGGACGGCAGGGCGACGATCCGGCGCAGCGGCCCGGCGGTGACGACGAGTTCGTCGCCGCGCCGGACGAGTCCGAGGTCCTCGCGGACGGCGCCGGGCAGCGGCAGCTGCCACACGAGGACGCCGTCGTCCGCGATGCGGTCCTCGACGGGCCAGTCGGCGGCGGGCGGCGTCTCGACGTGCGGCGGCGTGCCGAGGGCCATGAGGTCGTCGGCGCCGCGCGGGTCCCGGCCCAGATGCGGCAGTTCACACACGTCGTACATGCCCTGCCAGGCGGCCACGACCTTGCGCTGACGGGCGGCGGCTTCGGTCAGCCAGGGGTCGGTGGAGCCGTCGGGGAGCATGCGGGAGACGAGCAGCGCGTCGGCGCGCAGGCCGTGCAGGGCGAAGCCGGTGGCGGTGACGCGCAGGGTGTCGGCGGCGGCCGGGGTGGGCTCGGCGACGAGGCGTACGGTCGTGTGCTCGTCCTCGATGACGGCCTGGACGGCGGCGAGTTCGGCGTCCCAGCGGGCCGCGGTCTCGTACAGCCACTCGGCGGGCATGGGGACGCCTGCGAGGCGGCCGAGGAGGGGGCGCAGGGCGCGGGCGGCCTGCCGTTCCGGGGGCAGCAGGCGGCGCAGGTAGCGGCGCAGCTGTTCCGGGAGCGCGAGCAGGGCGAGGGCCTGCGGGGCCGGCGGCAGGTCGACGACGACGAGGTCGTACGGGCCGTGCGCGCTGTCGCGCAGGGCGCGGAGCAGGGCGAGTTCGTGGCTGCCGGGCAGCGGGGTGAGCTCCTCGGCGTCGAGGCGGGTGGCGCCGAGCAGGTCGAGGGCGGACGCGGCCCTGTCCTGGAGATCGGCGAGGTCCTCGCGGAAGCGGTCGGCCGGGTCGAGACGTATCGCGGTGAGACCGGGTTCGACGGTCGTCGGCGCCGCGCTCGTAGGGGTGGCGAGGGCGGCGCCGAGGGTGTCCGTGGGGTCCGCCGAGAGCACCAGGGTGCGGGCTCCGCGGCGGGCGGCGGTGAGGGCCGTGGCCGCAGCGACGGTGGTCCGGCCGGAGCCGCCGGGTCCGGTGACGAGGACGGTACGCATGGGGTGTGAGGCTACCGGGGGCCGGGGGCGCCCCCGGACCGGGCGTCGGACCCCCGCCCGGCGTCCGAGCGGAGGCCTGGCGGCGGAAGGGGTCCGCGCCGGACGGGCCCCGGGCCGAGGCCTGACCGCTGAACGGGACCCGAGCCGAACGAGAACCCGAGCCGGACGGGCCCGGGCCGGACGAGCGCCGAGCCAGTGGCCGGTGGTCGGTGGCGGCCTGAGGAGGCCCGGCGCCGGACCGGCCAAGCACCAACCGCCCGGCGCGGCCCACCGCAGAACGAGAACCTGAGCCGAGCACCAGCCCCCGAACCAAGGCCGCCCGCCGGACGAGCCCGAGCCAACGGCCGGTGGTCGTCCGAGGAGGCCCAGCGCCGGACCGGCCAAGCACCAACCGCCCGACGCGGCCCACCGCAGAACGAGAACCTGAGCCGAGCACCAGCCAGCCGCCGAACCCAGCCGCCCGCCGGACGGGCCCCGGGCCGGACGAGCCTCGAGCCCGCGGCCAGTGGCCGTTGGCCGCACGATGAGGCACGGCGCCGGGCCGGGCGGGCGTCGGAAGGCCCGGTGCCGGACCGGCGCCGGCCAAAGCTCCGCGTTCCGGGCCGGCCAGAACTCCGGGCTCCGGGCGGAGCCCCGACCCGACCTACTTCGTCTCGACGCGCTTCTTCAGGCCGGCCAGGGCGCGGTCGATGATGACCTTCTCGGCCTTGCGCTTGATCATGCCGAGCATGGGGATCTTGACGTCGACCGTGAGCCGGTAGGTGACCTCCGTGCCCGTGCCGGACGGCTTCAGGAGGTACGTGCCGTCGAGGGAGCGCAGCATCTGGGACTTGACCAGGGTCCAGGAGACCTCGTCGTCCCCGGTCCAGGTGTAGGCCAGGGTCTGGTCGTCCTTGATCGCTCCGGCGTCCATGACGAGGCGCACCTGCTCGGCGCGGCCCTCGGCGTCCGTGGCGAGGACCTCGGCCTCCTTCACCTCTCCCGTCCAGTCCGGGTAGCGGGCGAAGTCGGCGATCACCCCCATGACATCGGCCGGTGCCGCCTCGATCGTGATGCTCGAGCTGGTGTGTTCCGCCATCGCGGTGGCTCCTCCAGATGCGGTCCGTTGAGGGGTGGTGTGTATCGCGTGAAGGCTACCGCGCACAGATGTCGCCCCTGTCACCACACCGGCCCGAGGACACACCACACCGGCCCGAGGGCACACCACACCGGGCCGAGGGCACACCGCTCCGGGCCCGAGAGCTCACCACTCCAGCGCCCAGGGCCTGCCCGAGCCCGCGAAGTGGCCGACGTTGACGCACTCCGTCGCCCCGATCCGCATGCGCCGGGCGAGCGGCTGGTGGACGTGGCCGAAGAGGGAGTAGCGGGGCCGGGTGCGGCGGATGGCGGCGAGGAGCGCGCGGCTGCCGCGTTCGAAGCGGCGCGCGACGGTGTCGTAGACGAGTTCGGGGACGTCCGGCGGGATGTGGGTGCACAGCACGTCGACCTCGCCGACGGCCTCGATCTTGGCGGCGTACTCCTCGTCGCTGATCTCGTACGGGGTGCGCATCGCGGTGCGCAGTCCGCCGCCGACGAAGCCGAAGACGAGCCCGCCGATCTCGGCGCGCTCGCCGTCGAGGACGGTCGTACCGGACGCGGCGTACTCGGACCACAGGTGCGGGATGTCGACGTTGCCGTAGGTGGCGTACGTCGGGGTGGGGAACGCGGCGAAGAGCTCGGCGTACTGCTTGCGCACGGCTTTCTCGATCGCGGGGCCGCGGTCGAGGCCCGCCCACAGGCCGGCGCCGAACGCGCGCGCCTCCTCGAAGCGGCGCGCGGTGCGCAGCTCGACGATGCGGTGCGCGTTCTCCACGCCGAACAGATCGGGGAAGATGCCCCGCGAGTGGTCCGCGTAGTCGAGGAACAACACCAGGTCACCGAGGCAGACGACGGCGTCCGCCCCGTCGCCGGCCCGGGCGAGGTCTGTGGAGTTTCCGTGCACATCGCTGACCACATGTACGCGCATGCGATCACCCTAGAACTGTGCGGGAATCATGGGTAGTGGGCGCTGGACCTGCGGATACTTCGTATTCGCGGATCGAGTGGACTAGGGTCGACGAAGCAATTCCACGGCGTGTGACGCAGCGAACATCTGGCCTGGACCCCCTACCGGAACAGCAGTACCGGTGGGTAACGTCCGGGCAGTCCAGTCGTGCTCAGCATTTCAACCACTGAACCACCCCTGATTCAGCGGCTGAGCACCTGCCCGATCTTGGACCGCACCGTCGCAGCACACCGCCGTGGCGCCGGTGCCCTATGAGGAGCAGCAGTCTTGCGCGAGTTCAGCCTTCCGGCCCTGTACGAGGTCCCCGCGGACGGCAACCTGACCGACATCGTCCGCAGAAACGCCGCGCAGCACCCCGACGTCGCCGTCATCGCCCGCAAGGTGGACGGCACCTGGCAGGACGTCACCGCCACCACCTTCCTCGCCGAGGTGCGCGCCGCCGCGAAGGGCCTGATCGCCTCCGGCGTGCAGGCGGGCGACCGCGTCGGCCTGATGTCCCGTACGCGCTACGAGTGGACGCTGCTCGACTTCGCGATCTGGAGCGCGGGCGCGATAACGGTGCCGGTGTACGAGACCAGCTCGGCCGAGCAGATCCAGTGGATCCTCGGCGACTCCGGTGCCGTGGCCTGCCTCGTCGAGAGCGGTGCGCACGCGGCCACCGTCGAGTCCGTGCGCGACCGCCTGCCCGGCCTCGCCCACGTCTGGCAGATCGACGCCGGCGGCGTCGAGGAGCTGCGCCGCGCGGGCGCCGGGGTGTCCGACGAGGCCGTCGAGGAGCGCAGCGCCGTCGCCAAGGCCGACGACCCGGCGACGATCGTGTACACGTCCGGCACCACGGGCCGCCCCAAGGGCTGTGTCCTCACCCACCGCAGCTTCTTCGCCGAGTGCGGCAACGTGGTCGAGCGCCTCAAGCCCCTCTTCCGTACCGGCGAGTGCTCGGTGCTGCTGTTCCTCCCGGTGGCGCACGTCTTCGGCCGCCTGGTCGAGGTGGCGTCCCTGATGGCCCCGATCAAGCTGGGCCACGCCCCCGACATCAAGCACCTCACCGATGAACTCGCCGCGTTCCGGCCGACGTTGATCCTGGGTGTGCCGCGCGTCTTCGAGAAGGTCTACAACTCGGCGCGCGCCAAGGCGCAGGCCGACGGCAAGGGCAAGATCTTCGACAAGGCGGCCGACACGGCGATCGAGTACAGCCGCGCGCTCGACACCCCCAAGGGCCCCTCCCTCGCCCTGAAGCTGAAGTACAAGACGTTCGACAAGATCGTCTACAGCAAGCTGCGCGCCGTCCTCGGCGGCCGCGGCGAGTACGCGATCTCCGGCGGCGCCCCGCTCGGCGAGCGCCTCGGCCACTTCTTCCGCGGCATCGGCTTCACGGTCCTGGAGGGCTACGGCCTCACCGAGTCCTGCGCGGCCACCGCCTTCAACCCGTGGGACCGGCAGAAGATCGGCACGGTCGGCCAGCCGCTGCCGGGCTCGGTGGTCCGGATCGCCGACGACGGTGAGGTGCTGCTGCATGGCGAGCACCTGTTCACCGGCTACTGGAACAACGAGGGCGCGACGGCGGAGGCCCTGGCGGACGGCTGGTTCCACACGGGCGACATCGGCACGCTCGACGAGGACGGCTACCTGCGGATCACCGGGCGCAAGAAGGAGATCATCGTGACGGCGGGCGGCAAGAACGTCGCCCCGGCCGTCATCGAGGACCGCATCCGCGCGCACGCGCTGGTCGCCGAGTGCATGGTCGTCGGCGACGGCCGCCCGTTCGTCGGCGCGCTCGTCACGGTCGACGAGGAGTTCCTCGGCAAGTGGGCCGCCGACCACGGCAAGCCCGCGGACTCCACCACGGTGTCCCTGCGGGACGACGCGGACCTCCTCGCGGCGATCCAGTCGGCCGTGGACGACGGGAACGCGGCGGTCTCCAAGGCGGAGTCGGTCCGCAAGTTCCGCATCCTGCCGACCCAGTTCACGGAGGAGTCGGGCCACCTGACGCCTTCGCTGAAGCTGAAGCGGAATGTGGTGGCGAAGGATTACGCGGACGAGATCGAGGCGATCTACCGGGGCTGAGCCCCGTGTCCGTACGCGAGTTAGTGCGGGTCCGTGGCTGGTTGCTCGCGCAGTTCCCCGCGCCCCTGAGGGGCGCGGGGAACTGCGCGCTCAGCCCACGACAACCCGCAGCTCGACGCCTACAGCAGCCCCCGCACCCCCGCGTCCCTTGTCCTCAAACGCCGGACGGGCTGGTTTTCCAGCCCGTGGGGGTCCCCCGGACGGAGTCTGGGGGAGTTTGAGGACCGGGGTCGGGGGCGGAGCCCAGTTCGGGAAGGGGCGGGCTCGGGGAAAAGATCCTCCCTACAGCAGCCCCCGCAGCTTCTCCGCCAGCAAGTCCCAGCGCCACTTCTCCTCGACCCACTCGCGCCCCCGTTCCCCCATCCTGCGGCGCAGCTCCGCGTCGCCGAGGAGCGTCACGATGCGGTCCGCGGAGTCGTCCGGGTCGGAGCCCCTGACGACCCAGCCCGTCTCGCCGTCGAGGACCGCGTCGGGCGCGCCGCCGGAGTCCCCGGCCACCACCGGCAGGCCCGTGGCGGACGCCTCCAGGTACACGATGCCGAGGCCCTCGACGTCGAGCCCGCCCCGCCGGGTCCGGCACGGCATGGCGAACACGTCGCCCGCCCCGTAGTGCGCGGGCAGCTCCGACCACGGCACGGCCCCGGTGAACCGCACCGAACCGGCGACGCCCGTCTCCGCGGCGAGCCGCCGCAGGTCCTTCTCGTAGGGGCCGCCGCCCACCACCAGCAGGACCGCGTCAGGGACCGCCGCGAGGATGCGCGGCATCGCCCGGATCAGCGTGTCCTGCCCCTTGCGCGGCACGAGCCGCGAGACGCACACGACGACGGGCCGGTCGGTGAGACCGAGCCGCTCCCGCACAAGATCGCCCCCTGACCCGGGGTGGAACGTCTTCTCGTCCACGCCCGGCGGCAGCTGCACCATGCGCCCCGCCGCCTCGGGCGTCAGCGCGGCGGCTATCCGCGACCGCGTGTACTCGCCGAGATACGTGATCGTGTCCGTGGACTCGCCGATGCGGCGCAACAGCGTGCGGGCGGCGGGCAGTTGGGCCCAGCCCGCCTCGTGCCCGTGTGTGGTGGCCACGATCCGCCGGGCGCCGGCCCTGCGCAGCGCCGGTGCCATCAGGCCGAGCGGGGCGGCGGCGCCGAACCACACCGACGTACAGCCGTGCTCCTGGAGCAGGCCCGCCGCGCGCCGGGTGACGCGGGGCGTGGGCAGCAGCATCGTCGTGCGGTCGCGGACCACGGTGAAGGGCTGCTCGGCGTCGAACGCCGCCGTCGCCTCGACACCCTCGCGGGTGCGCTTCCAGGTGGACGCGTAGACGACGAGCTGCTCGGGGTCCAGACGGAGCGCCATGTTGTGCAGGAACGCCTGGATGCCGCCGGGCCTGGGCGGGAAGTCGTTGGTCACGAGCAACGTCTTGTTTGTCTTGTGCATCGCCGCCGACAGTACCGAACGCGCCGGTGGGGCGTGCTTCACGGCCCCTCCACAGCTCCGCCCGGCATCATGGCCCGAATGATGCCGAGAATCCCGGGCCGTGCCGTGCTGGTGTGGACCGCGACCAGGACGCTGCTCCTCCTGAGTGTCCTGAAGGTGATCACGGTCCCGGGTCCCGACGTGACGAGCGACGTCTCGGTGATCTACCGCGGCTGGTACGAGGTGCTGCGCACGGGCACGTTCCCGCTGGACGACGTCACCTGGCAGTACCCGCCGGCCGCCGCGGGCGCGATCCTCTCCCCCGCCCTCCTGCCGTTCCTCCCGTACGCCACGGCCTTCTTCGTGCTGGCCCTGCTCGCCGACGCGCTCACGTTCGGGCTGCTCGTGCACGCGGGCGGGCGGCCCGGCAGGTCGCTCCGCGGGGCGTGGGTGTGGGTGGCGGGCCTGCCGCTGCTCGGCCCGACCTCGTACGCCCGCTACGACGTCATGGTCACGGCGGTCGCGGTGGCCGCGCTGCTTGCCGGGACCCGGCATCCGCGCGTCATGGGGGCGCTGGCGGGGCTGGGCGCGCTGCTGAAGGTGTGGCCCGCGCTTCTGCTGCTCGGGACGCGCCGCGGTCGCGTCACGCGGGTCTCCTGGGGCAGTGCGGCCCTCACCGCGGGCGGTCTCGTCCTCGTGTTCGCGGCGGCGATGCCGGGTGCGCTCGCCTTCCTGACCTTCCAGCGCGACCGGGGCACGGAGGTCGAGTCGCTGGGGGCACTGGTGTTCCATGTGGCGCGGCAGTTCGGCTGGCGGGGTTCCGTCGGCCTGCACTACGGCTCGATGGAATTTCTCGGCGCCGGGGTGGACGTCGTGAGCGGGGCGGCGCAGGTGCTGACGCTGCTCGCGGCGGGCTGGCTCCTTGTGTGGCGGCTGCGGGCGCGGGCCTGGGCGCCCGGCACGCTCGCGGACGCGGCGTTCGTCGCGGTGCTCCTGTTCACGACGACGAGCCGGGTGATCAGCCCCCAGTACCTGGTGTGGCTGATCGGTCTGGCCGCCGTGTCGACGGTGTTCGCCGGCAGCCGGATGGCGCTGCCCGCCCATCTGGTCCTGGCGGCCTCCCTCGTGACGTTCCTGGAGTTCCCGCTCGGCTTCGTGCACGTCGTGACCAGCGACGCCCTGGGCCTCACGCTGCTCCTCGTACGCAACGGGCTGCTGGTCGCGGCGGCGCTCATCGCCGCTCGGTCCCTGTGGCGGCAGACGGTGACCGAGCCGCGCCATGGGTCCAGGCTGCCCTCTCAGGCGGCCCGGGACCAGAGCCTGCTCGCGTCCTGACGGCGGCCGGTCAGCCCAGCTGGGCCCGCAGGTAATCCCGCCAGTCCGCCGTGAACTTCTCCTCGGTCGTCCCGAGGACGCTCTGCAGCGCCTTCGCGACGGCCCCGGCCCGCTCCTTGTGCTTTCCGACGGCGCGATAGAAGGCGTTGAGCTTCGCCTCGCCCCAGCGGTCGGCGATCATCCGGCAGGCCAGCCACCCGCCCTCGTACGCCTGCGCGAGGCGGCCCGCGTCGCCGGAGAAGCCGAAGTCCGCGTCGGCGGGGAGTGCGGCGGGCAGCCGGCCGAGCCGCACCGCGCGCTCCAGTTCCGGCGCGGCCTGTACGGCGGAGCGGCCGGTGCCCCGGTAGCCGGCCCAGTCCGCGTACCCCTCGGACAGCCACAGCGGGGTCGCCTGCGAGGTCGCGGAGCGGGTGGCGACGTGGGTGGTCTCGTGCGTGAGGACGACCTGCTTGCCGAAGGAGCCGAGCGCGCCGTACGCGTCCGGGTTCACGATGATCCGGTCGGCCGGTGTCCGGCCCCCGGAGCCCGCCTCACCGGTCGTCACCGCGGCGATCCCCCGGTACCCGGCGGCGGGGGCCCCGAGCAGGCCGCCCATGCCGTCCAGGGACTTCGGGACGAGGACGACGACGCGCCGGGCCCAGCCGGACCCCCAGGCGTCCTGTACGGCGGGTACGGCCTTGTCGGCGAGGTCCGCGTACTGGCGCAGCGCGCTGCGCGGTCTCCCCACGCCGAGCACCAGGCTGTGCGCGCCCCGCTCGACGACGACCCTGCCCTGCTCCCAGAGCTGCTGGCCGGCCTTCGGGGCGGGCCGGTCGGAGGTGACGTACCAGTGCGCGCCGCGCAGTTCGAGTTTCAGGGTGCGGGAGGAGACGACCGGGGCGCTGTCGTAGCCGCTGATCCGGTAGTCGAGGTCCGCGTCGGCCGTGGCGCGGCCGCCCGAGCGGTCGAGGCGGGTGAGCCGGTACGTCCAGGACGCCAGCGGGACGTCCGCGAGGTCGGCCGGGACCGCGGCCTGAGCGCTCCCGGTGTCCCGGTACGCGGCCGCGTCCCCGGCGAGTACGGCGTGGGCCCTGCGGTCGAGGGTGCGCTGCACGTCGGCCCGCGCGGTGTCCTGGGCGGTTCCGCCGCCGCAGCCGACGAGCCCGGCGAGCAGACCGCTCAGGCACAGCAGGGCAGCACAGGACCGCGCCCCACCCGCACCACGCCGACGACCAGCCATCCTCCCGATCGTACGGGGCCCCGCGCGCCGTCCGCCCGTCGCACCAGGGCCGCTCAGACCCGGGTCACGGACGAGACCGGCATCATGCCCACCGGGTCGTAGCGCACGGGCGCGCCCGGATAGGGGGCGTGGATGACCTGGCCGTTGCCCACGTACATGCCGATGTGGCTGGCGTCCGAGCGGTAGGCGACGAGGTCGCCGGGCCGCGCCTCGGAGAGGGGGATCCGGCGGCCCGCGTACCGCTGCTCCTGCGAGGTCCGCGGCAGCCCCACGCCGGCCCGCGCGTACGACCACTGCATGAGGCCCGAACAGTCGAACCCGGAGGGTCCGTTGGCGCCCCAGACGTACGGCTTGCCGAGCGCCGACATGGCGGCGGCCACCGCGGCGGCGGCCCGTCCGGACGAGGCCTCACCGACGCCCGACAGGTCGGGGATGCCGTCGCGCCCGCCGCCGCGCGAGGCACGGTCGTAGGCCGCGCGCTGCCCGGGAGGCAGGGCGTCGAGCAGGCGGCGGGCCCTGGCGAGCTTGTCCTCGACGGTCCGCTTGTGCCGGGCGACGGCCTTGCGGGTCCGCTCCAGGTCGACGAGCTTGCGGGCGGCCTCGGCACGTTCCTGGGACAGGTCGCGCTGCGCCCGCTGCAACGCCGTGAGTTCGCCGGCCTGGCGGGTGGTGAGGCGGTCGAGGACGGACGCCTTGTCGAGGTAGTTGTCCGGGTCGGACGACAGGAGCAGGGCGAGGGAGGGGTCGATGCCGCCGGAGCGGTACTGGGCGCCGGCGAGCGAACCGAGGGCGCCGCGCATGGTGTTGATGCGCTCCTGCCCCCGCGCCACGCTGTCCTGGAGGTCGGCCAGGTCGTCGCGCAGCTTGTCGGCGTGCTCCCCGGCCTGGTTGAACGCCTCGGTGGCCTTCTCGGCCTGCTCGAAGAGGCGGTCGACCTCGGCCCTGGTGCCGGACGGACGGTCCTGTGGCGCGGCGCCCGCGGGGGCCGCGGCGAGTCCGGCGGCGGTGGTGGCCGTCAGGGCCGACAGGATGTAGACGGTGGAGCCGCGCGCGCTCCGGTCGAGGCCGGACTGTGCGGGACGGCGATGGGACCCCACGGGTAGCGGCTCTCCTTTCCCGTCCCCCCGCCCCCACCGCCCGGACGGGCGGCAGGGCTCCGGAATGCGGGGCGACATTGACGTCCGCCCCGGCCCGAGGGCGGGGATCCGGTCTGCGAGCCCACGTCGCGGGCCGCTTCCGGCGGGTTCCTGCTTCACGGGCCCCTGCCCGATTCCGGGTCTTACACGGGCCTCCACAGGCGTCACTTCCCGCCCGTCCGGCGGTAGGTACGGCAGCTCTCGCTGACGGACAGCGCGGAAGCTATCACGCAGCGCAGCGGACGGCGGTGCACGGGAAATGGCTGCGCCCCGGCATCGACGCAGGTCAATGCCGGGGCACGAAGTCAGCGGGACTGTCGGAATTCGCCCGAACGGGCGCGTTTTCGCGCGCCGCTGTCAGCCGGCGATGCGGACGCCGAACATGAACGAACCGACGGTGCTCATCGACTCGTAGCGCACGACGGCGCCGGGGTGCGGGGCGTGCAGCACCTGGCCGTTGCCGGCGTACAGGCCCACGTGCGCGAGGTTGTTGAAGAAGACCAGGTCGCCGGGCTTGAGCTGGCTCATGCCGATCTTCGTTCCGTCGTTCTGCTGCGTGTACGTGGTCCGGGTTATGCCCACACCGGCCTGTCCGTAGGCGAACTGGGTCAGCCCGGAGCAGTCGTAGGAGTTGGGGCCGGTGCCGCCGGAGACGTACGGCTTGCCGAGCTGGGTGGCGGCCGCGTTCAGGGCGGCGGCGCCGCGCTGGGAGGCCGGGACCTCGTTGCCCAGGTCGACGCGGGCGCTGGCGGAGCGGCTGGCGCGGGCGTCGTCGGCGGCCATCTTCCGGCGCTCGGCGGCGGTCAGGGAGTTGAGGAGCTTCTGCGCGGCGCTGAGCTTGCTCTGGACCTGCTGCTTCTTCTTGCCGAGTTCCGTGCGGGTGTCGGCGAGGTCCTTGAGCTTGTCGGCGGCCTCCTGGCGCTCCTGCGCAAGGACGCGCTGCTTCTCCTGGATCTTCTTCAGGGCCTCGACCTGCTGACCGCTGAGCTGGTCGAGCGTGGAGGCCTTGTCCAGGAAGTTGTCCGGGTCGGCGGAGAGGAAGAGCTGGACGGAGGGGTCGATGCCGCCGGAGCGGTACTGCGCGCTGGCCATCGAACCGATGCCGGTGCGCAGGGTGTTGAGCTCCTCCTGGCCGCGGGCGACCTTGTCCTGGAGGTCGCCGATCTCCTTCTCGAGCTTCTTCTGCTTCTCCTTGGCCCCGTTGTAGTGATCGGTGGCCAGGCCCGCCTCTTCGTAGAGCTTGTCGACCTTGGCCTTGACCTCGCTCTTGCTCGGCTTCGGCGCGGCCTGC
Source organism: Streptomyces antnestii (assembly GCF_004005495.1). Lineage (GTDB taxonomy): Bacteria > Actinomycetota > Actinomycetes > Streptomycetales > Streptomycetaceae > Streptomyces > Streptomyces antnestii. Next base: position 407,581 of record NZ_RZYA01000004.1, on the reverse strand, counting down.
GCGGCCTGCGACGTGAGGGCCACGGCTGCGGCGGCGGTTGCGGTGAGCACGGTCACGCGGGTGCGGCTCGGCTGCTTGGGTCGACGGTGGGACGCCACGGGGGCGAGCTCCTTCTTCCTCCAGCCGCCTACCGACACGCCGGTGGGCGGTGACCCTCTGCCGTCACTCCCGATGAGTGATCACCCGAGCGGAGGTTCGAGGCGACCTTAGTGACCTTCTTGTGATCAGTTCAAATCCTGACGAGAAAAAACTCGGTCACCGAGCGCATTCTTTGCACTCAACTCACGTGCAGTAATGCCCGTTTGACACTACGTTGCGTAAACGATCCACCAATTCGGGCATCGAAACCAGAAGTTACGTATGGGACCTACGTTGCCAATGTGACGAAGGTGCAGAACCCGCGGACCGGAACGCCGGCTGAACGTCAGCCGACCGTCAACTGTGCGAGAGGCGCTTGAGGAGCATCACGGACGCGACGGGGCGCGCGCCCGCCTTGGCGACCCCGTCGGCCACCTCGCGGTCCGTGGAGACGACCACCACGGGCCGGCCGGGCGGTTCGGCACGCACCAGCTGACGGATCAGCTCGTCGGCCGTGACGCCCGCCTTGGAGAACAGCACGCGCACCCCGCGCGGCGGCGCGAGCAGGACGGGCGCGGCCAGTTCGGCCCCGTCGAAGACACAGGTCACCTCGGCGCCGGTCTGCGCGGCGAGCTGGGAGAGCGACCCGAGCAGCCGCAGCCGCTGCTTCTCCAGCGGCATCGTGGGATAGCCGGTCTTGGTGACGTTGTAGCCGTCGACCACGAGGTGGGCCTGCGGCAGGGCGAGGAGCTGGTCCAGGATGGCGGGGTCGTGCTCGGACAGGGCACGGGCCGCGATGTCCTTGGGTGACATCCGCCCGGGCTCGACGGCGTCCACCGTCTCGGCGGGGCGCACCGACACGGGCGGCAGCGCCAGCTCACGGCGCAGCCCCTGCGCGGCCTCGAGGACGGTGTCGAGCAGCAGCCGTACGCGCATGTCCTCGACGCTGCGGCCCTCGCGCGCCGCCTTGCGGGACGCCTCGAGGGCGGCTTCCGTCTCGCCGAGCCGGGCCTTGAGCCGCCGCGCCTCGCTGTCGGCGGCGGACAGCTGCGTGTGGGTCTCGGCGCGCACGGCCTCGGTCTCGCCGCGGGCCTTGCGCAGGGCCGCCTCGCCGCGCTTGACATCGCTCAGCGCGCTGCGCAGCTTGCGGTGCAGGGACTCGGCCTCCTTCTTCGCCGACTCCAGCTCCACGCGCAGCCGTTCCTTCTCGGCCCTGGTCTGGTCGTGGGCGGCCTCGACCTCGGCGCGCAGCCGCTCCAGCTCGGCCCGCGCCTCCTCGTCGGCGCGCTCGGCGTCGGCCCGCACGGCCTCCTCGCCGGCGGCCGCCACGAGCTTCACCCAGCCCGCGGGCCGCAGCACATAGGCCGCGGCGGCCACGTCGAGCGGGTCGGCGGCGGGCGGCGGCGCCCCGGAGTCCAGGGCGCCGGCGAGCTCCGGCTGGGCCTCTCTGAGGCGTTCGGCGATGCGCTGACGGAACAGCGTGTCGCCCTCGACGGCGGCCGCCATCGCGTTGCCGGCGAACTTGGCGCGCCGCGTCGGGGTGAAGCGCGCGTACTGCCTCAGCTGGGACGGCAGTTCGGCGACCGTGAGCCCGCCGAAGCCGTCCGAGACGATCTGCACGACCCGGCGCCGCACGCCTTCGGGCAACGGCCGGTCGAGCACCTCAGCGGCGCCGTCCCCGGCCTCCCCGCCTGCGCTCTCCACCATCCGTCACCCCAATGTCCGTATTCCTGGGGGTCCGGCTCCGCTCAGGAGCCGGCACCCGGCCTGTCCACGAGTTCGACCTGGTCCACCGCGTTGCACCAGCGGCAGCGCACCGACTCGATGGTCTCACTGACCACCTCGCGTTCCTCGACCTTCGGGTCACCGGCCAGGTCGAGGTGGACGTATTCGACGACCTTCGACGAGCGGGTCACGTCGAATCGCGTGAGGTTGCCGCAGAGAGTGCAGCGCCAACGGGTCTCGGCGGTCGGCAGGGGAACCGTCATCGGGGCTGTCGCCTTCTTTCAGGGTCGTACGTTTTCCGTGGTGCGTGGTGCCCGTAACCCTACGGCCTGCCGGGGACCCCCCGCTCGGGCGTCCACAGTGGGGAACAACGGCAGGCCGTCTGTGCAGGTGTGCCCCGTTACGTCATGCTCTGTCGCATGATCGACAATTGGGGTGCGGCGCTGGGCAGAACGGTCAGGTCGGCCGTCAGGGACCAGCCGGCACCGGTGACGTACGGACTGATCGTGCTGTGCTGCGCGGCCTTCGTACTCTCCCCCGGGTCCGGACTCAACCCCGTCTACGGCACGGGCGACCGGCTGCTCGCCGCGCAGAGCGACTACTTCGAGCACTGGGGCGTGATCCCGGCCCAGCTCCTCACCGGCTCCCCGCGCGCGGCCCTCACCACCGTCACGGCCCTGTTCGTCCACGGCAGCTGGCTCCACCTGCTGGGCAACATGCTGTTCCTGTACGTCTTCGGCGCGATGGTCGAGGAACGGATGGGCCACGTCCAGTTCGCGTTGTTCTACGTGCTCTCCGGCTGCGTGGCGCTCCTCGGCTACGCGATCGCGCACGCCGGCTCCGAGCAGACCCTGGTGGGCGCGTCAGGGGCGATCTCGGCGGTGCTCGGGGCGTTCCTGTACCTCTTCCCGGGGGCGCGCGTGACGAGCCTGTTCCCGTTCCTGTTCTTCCTGCCGCTGCGGTTTCCCGCCTGGGTGGTGCTGCCGTTCTGGGTGGCGCTCCAGTGGGCGGCGGCGGGGCAGGGCAGCCGGGGGCCGGGGGTGGCGTATCTGGCACACCTGGTCGGGTTCTCCGTCGGGTTCCTCTACGCGTGGGTGCGCTACAGAGGGCGGGCTACAGTGAAACAAGTCCCAGCCACGGCCACCGAGGGAGACAGCCAGCCGTGATCACCGCGATCGTGCTCATCAAGACCAGCGTGGACCGGATCCCCGAGATCGCCGAGTCGATCGCCGCCCTGGACAGCGTCAGCGAGGTCTTCTCCGTGACCGGCACGTACGACCTGATCGCCATGGTGCGCGTCGCGCGCCACGACGACCTCGCGGACGTCATCCCCGGGAAGATCAGCAAGATCGCGGGCGTGGAGGCCACGGACACGCACGTCGCGTTCCGCACGTACTCCCAGCACGACCTGGAGGCGGCGTTCGCGATCGGGCTCGACAACTAGCGGCCCCGTGACGACCGAAGGCCGCCCCGAGGGGCGGCCTTCGTCATGTCCGGCGAGGCGGGCGGATCACACCGCGGGGACGCAACGCCCGCCCTCGGTGCGGTAGTTCCAGCGCGCGCCCTGTCGGACCAGCTCGGTGACGGCGCGCACGAAGCGCTCCACGTGCTCGTCCGGCGTACCCGCACCAAAGCTCACGCGGATCGCGTTCAGCGACTTCTCGCCGGGCGCCGCCTCGGGCGCCCCGCACTCACCCTGCGTCTGCGGGTCGCTGCCAAGCAGGGTGCGGACGAGGGGGTGGGCGCAGAAGAGCCCGTCGCGCACGCCGATGCCGTACTCGGCGGAGAGCGCGGCGGCGAAGTGGGAGCTGTTCCAGCCCTCGACGACGAAGGAGAGGACACCGACACGCGGGGCGTCGTCGCCGAACAGCGAGAGCACCTTCACCTCGGGCACGGCCGCGAGACCCTCGCGGACCTTGCCGATCAGGTACTCCTCACGGGCGACGAGCGAGTCGAAGCCGGCCTCGGTGAGCGCCTTGCAGGCGGAGGCGATGGAGTAGACGCCGATGACGTTCGGCGAACCGGCCTCGTGGCGGGCCGCGCTGTCGTGCCACTCGACGTCCACCCCGCCGTCGGCGCGGCGGGCGACCTTGCGGGAGGCGCCGCCGCCCGCGAGGTAGGGCTCGGCACCCTGGAGCCAGTCGGCACGCCCCGCGAGGACACCGGAGCCGAAGGGCGCGTACAGCTTGTGCCCGGAGAAGGCGACCCAGTCGACGTCGAGGTCCTGGATGTCCACCGGGTGGTGCGGGGCGAGCTGCGCGGCGTCGAGGACGATACGGGCGCCGTGCGCGTGGGCCGCGGCGGCCAGCTCACGGACCGGCCACAGCTCGCCGGTGACGTTCGAGGCGCCGGTGACACACACCAGGGCGGGCCCGTGGGGGTCGCGGTCGGCGAGGGCGCGCTCCAGGGTCTGGACGGCCTCTTCGTGGGTGCGGGGCGCGTTCAGGTAGGTCACCCGGGCGTCGCGCCACGGCAGGAGCGAGGCGTGGTGCTCGGTCTCGAAGACGAAGACCTGACAGTCGGCGGGGAGTACGGCGGCGAGCAGGTTGAGCGAGTCGGTGGTGGACCGGGTGAAGATCACCTGGTCGTCCTCGCGGCAGCCGAGGAACTCGGCGACGGTCACCCGGGAGTTCTCGAAGAGGTCGGTCGACAGCTGCGAGAGGTAGCCGGCCCCGCGGTGGACGCTGCCGTAGTACGGCGCGTAGGCCGCCACGTCGTCCCAGACCCGCTGGAGCGCCGGGGCGCTGGCCGCGTAGTCGAGGGCGGCGTAGGTGACCTCGCCACCGGTGACGAGCGGAACGGTGACATCCCGGCCGAGAACGGGCAGGGGGGTGCAAAGCGACTGGTCGGCGGCAGCGGTGGAGACAGACATGGCGAACTCCCGTGAGAGGTAAGCGAAGTGACCGTGCGGAGCGGACAGCTCAACGGCACGGCTGAAGAGAAAAAGGGGGTGCGGAGGCGGGGCCCATACGCCCTATCGCATTCGCTTGCTCACGAGACTGCTCCCTTGAGGACCAGGACCCCAGGGTATGCAGGGGTCCGCGCTTGCAGTGCACCTTGCTGTGCACTGCCTGGTCTTCACCCAGGGCACCCCGCCACGGACGGAGGGTTGCCGGACAGCGGGCTGGGGCCTCGATCGCTGTCACTCATGACCTTGGAGAGCATCCTGCCACACGACGCGGGAACGGCGAGGGCGCGGTCCAGGCTGTGAGACGACAGCCCGGCCGCGCCCTCGGCGTCACGCGTTGGAGGCCGCCACCCAGCGCTCCAGGGCCCGCTTCGCCGCACCCGAGTCGATCGACTGAGCGGCGCGGTCCATGGCGGCCCTGATCTGGCCCGCCAGAGGCCCCTCACCGGGCGTCAGAGCGACGAGCGCGGCCGCCGAGTTCAGGAGTACCGCGTCCCGCACCGGACCGGTCTCCCCGTCCAGGAGCCGCCGCGCGACCTCCGCGTTGTAGGACGCGTCGGCGCCCCGCAGCGCGGACACCGGCACCAGGTCGATGCCGACGTCCCGCGGGTCGAAGGCCTCCTCGCGCACGGCGCCGTCGCGCACCACCCAGATCCGGGAGGTCGCCGTCGTCGTCAGCTCGTCCAGGCCGTCGTCGCCGCGGAAGACCAGGGACGAGTGGCCGCGCTCGGCGAAGACGCCGGCCACGATGGGCGCCATCCGCGCGTCGGCGACGCCGACGGCCTGGGCGCGCACCCTGGCCGGGTTGGTCAGGGGGCCGAGGAAGTTGAACGTCGTCCGGATCCCCAGCTGGCTGCGGGCGGCCGCCACGTACCGCAGCGCCGGGTGGAACTTCACGGCGAAGCAGAAGGTGATCCCCGCTTCCTCCGCGACCTCGGCGACGCGGGCCGGCGTGAGCTCCAGATTGACGCCGAGCTTCTCCAGGACGTCCGAGGCGCCGGACGCCGACGACGCGGCACGGTTGCCGTGCTTGACGACCTTGGCGCCCGCGCCGGCGATGACGATCGCGGACATCGTGGAGATGTTGACCGTCTTGGCGCCGTCGCCGCCCGTACCGACGATGTCGACGGTGTCGCCGGGTACGTCGATCACGTTCGCGTGTTCGTACATGGCCCGTACGAGACCGGAGATCTCCTCCACGGTCTCGCCCTTGGCCCGCAGAGCCACCGCGAACCCGGCGATCTGCGCGTCGGTGGCCTCGCCGCGCATGATCCGGTCCATCGCCCACGCGGTGTCGTCGGCGCTCTGGTCACGTCCGTCGAGCAGGCCGTTCAGTACCTGGGGCCAGGAACGGCCCGCCGCGGTGTTGCCTCCTGCGGGGGTCACAGCACTCATCTGCCGCTCCTGGTTTTCGGTGTCGATGGGAACCCCTCCACCCTATCCAGCCCCGGGACGGCAAAGAGCCCCGTCCAGGCACTGGACGGGGCTCTCGCCGTGGCGACCGCTGGGTCAGTCGGTCAGTTCAGGTGATCAGTGGTGGCCGTGGCCGCTGGTGATCTCCTTGTACTCCTCGACGGTGGGCTTGGGGATCTGGCTGTCCTCGCCGTACATGCCCTCGGACAGCTTCGCCCGCAGCTTCTGCGTACCGGACACCTTGCGCTCCACACCGTTCTCGTCGACCGTCGGGCCGATCTCGAGCGGCGCGTACTGCTCGTGCGCGGTGAGGGTGTGCAGGGCCTCGGAGTCGAGCGGCTCGTGGACCTCGATGAACTCGCCGTGCGGCAGGCGCTTGATGATGCCGGACTCGCGTCCGTGCAGCACCTTGTCCTTGTCCCGGCGCTGGAGGCCGAGGCAGATCCGCTTCGTGGCGACGAACACCAGGACCGGCACGACGAAGAAGCTGATGCGCACGAACCAGGTGATCGCGTTGATCGACAGGTGGAAGTGCGTGGCCCAGAGGTCGTTACCACCACCGACGAGCAGGACGAAGTACCAGCTGATCCAGGCGGCGCCGAACGCGGTCCGGGCCGGACGGTTGCGCGGGCGGTCCAGGATGTGGTGCTCGTTCTTGTCGCCGGTGACCCAGGACTCGATGAACGGGTAGACCGCGATGGCCACCAGGACGAGCGGGAAGATGATCAGTGGGATGAACACACCCAGGACGAGCGTGTGACCCCACAGGTTGATCTCCCAGCCCGGCATGAAGCGGATCAGGCCCTCGGAGAAGCCCATGTACCAGTCGGGCTGGGCGCCGGTGGAGACCTGGTCGATCCGGTACGGGCCGATGGCCCAGATCGGGTTGATCGACGCGATCGCGGCGATGACCGCGATGACACCGAAGACCAGGAAGAAGAAGCCACCCGCCTTGGCCATGTAGACCGGCAGGAGCGGCATGCCGACGACGTTCTTGTTCGTCTTGCCGGGGCCCGCGAACTGCGTGTGCTTGTGGTAGAAGACCAGGATCAGGTGAGCGACCACGAGGCCGAGCATGATGCCCGGCAGCAGCAGGATGTGGACCGAGTAGAACCGCGCGACGAAGTCGCCGCCCGGGAACTCGCCGCCGAAGAGGAAGAACGACAGGTACGTGCCGACGATCGGCACGGACAGGACCGCGCCCTCCATGAAGCGGACACCGGTGCCGGAGAGCAGGTCGTCCGGGAGCGAGTAACCGGTGAAGCCGGTGAACATGCCCAGGACGAACAGCAGGAAGCCGAACAGCCAGTTGACCTCACGGGGCTTGCGGAACGCACCCGTGAAGAACACGCGCATCATGTGCACGAACATGCCGGCGAGGAAGATCAGCGCCGCCCAGTGGTGGATCTGGCGGATCAGCAGACCACCGCGCACATCGAAGGAGATGTGCATGGTCGAGTTGAACGCCTCCGACATCAGCTGCCCCTGGAGCGGGACATAGCTGCCGTGGTACGTCACCTCGTTCATCGACGGGTGGAAGAACAGCGTCAGGTACACACCCGTGAGGATGATGATGATGAAGCTGTAGAGGCAGATCTCACCGAGCATGAAGGACCAGTGGTCCGGGAAGATCTTGCGCATGTTGGCCTTGGCCAGGGAGTAGATCCCGAGCCGGCCGTCCGCCCAGTCGGCTACCCGCTCACCGGCGGGCGCCTTCCCGCGCGAGGGCGCGTCGTTGCTGGTCGTAGTGCTCATCCGCGCTCCCAGAAGGCAGGACCGACGGGCTCCGCGAAGTCGCCGAGCGCCTGCAGGTAGCCCTCAGCGCTCACGCCGATACGCAGCTGCGGCAGCGCGTGGCCGGCGGGACCGAAGATGACGCGGGCGCCGTCGGAGAGGTCGAAGGTGGACTGGTGACAGGGGCAGAGCACGTGGTGCGTCTGCTGCTCGTACAGGGAGATCGGGCAGCCCACGTGGGTGCAGACCTTCGAGTACGCGACGATGCCTTCGTGGCCCCAGGCAAGCTCCTGCTTGTCCTTGATGTCCTCCGGCTGGATCCGGACGAGCATCAGGGCGGCCTTGCCCATGACCTGCTGGAAGTCCTCGTCGTGCTCCTCCACGCCCTCGGGCTTGGCGAAGGTGAGCGAGCCGACCGCGATGTCCGAGGGACGCAGCGGCTCGTTCGTGTTCACGTTGACGAGGAGCTTGCCCGCCTTCCACGCGGTGTGCCGGAGCTTGTCCTCCGGCAGCGGACCGAGGTCGCGGAGGAGGACGATGCCGGAGAGCGGGACCATCGCGACCGCGCCGAACAGCGTGTTGCGGATCAGCTTGCGGCGGCCGAACTGCGACTCCTGGGCGCCCTGCTTGAAGTCCGCGAGAACCTTCGCCTTGACGGCGGGCTCGGCCTCGATCGCGTGCCGCTCGTCGGCGACCTCCACGTCGGACATCAGGGTGCGGGCCCAGTGGACCGCGCCCGCGCCGATGCAGAACAGCGCCAGACCGAGGGTCATGCCGAGCGCGAAGTTCAGCGCGCTGATGTGACCGATCGGGAAGACGTAGATGCTCTTGCCGGGCTTGATCGCCACGAACGCGGCGATGAAGGCGATCGTGGAGAGCATCGAGAGCACGAACAGGAAGGCGACCACGCGCTCGGAGCGCTTGGCGGCCCGCTCGTCGATGTCCTGGATCCGGTGCTCGTGGGGCGGCAGCCCCGGGTCGGCGAAGGGATCGTCCTTCACCGCGACCGAACCGTGCGGCTGGTCGGCGTCCTGCGCGCTGGGCAGGTTCTCTTCTGGAATCTCTTGGCTACTCATGACTTCTTGGCCTTTGCGGTCCGAGCGGCGACCCAGACGGCGACGGCGACGAGCGCGCCGAGACCGAAGATCCAGGCGAACAGGCCCTCACTGACGGGGCCGAGCCCGCCGAGCTTCAGACCGCCGGGGCTCGTGGTCTTGTCGCCGTTGACCGCGTCGATGTACGCGATGATGTCCTTCTTGTTCTTCTCCGGCATCGTCGTGTCGGGGAAGGACGGCATGTTCTGCGGGCCCGTCTGCATGGCCTCGTAGACGTGCTTCGGGCTCACGCCCTCCAGGCTCGGTGCGAACTTGCCGTGCGTCAGCGCGCCGCCCTCACCGGTGAAGTTGTGGCACTGCGCGCAGTTGGTACGGAACAGCTCGCCACCGTTGGCGATGTCCGCACCCTCCGGGCTGACCTGGTTCTTCGTCGGGATGGACGGACCGGCGCCGAGCGAGGCGACGTACGCCGCGAGCTGGTCGATCTCGGCCTGCGAGTAGATGACCTTCTTCTTCGGGATCTGCGCGCCCGGCTGCTGCGCGGGCATGCGCCCGGTGCCGACCTGGAAGTCGACGGCCGCGGCGCCCACGCCCGTAAGCGGCGGCCCGTCAGTGCTGCCCTGACCGCCGGTGCCGTGGCAACTGGCGCAGCCAACGGCGTAGAGCTTCTTGCCCTCGTCGATGGCGAGGGACTGGGCGGTTTCGTCGGCCTGCGCCTTGCTCGCGGGTGCGAACGCGGCGTACAGCCCCCCGGTGGCCGCCAGCGCGAGGAGTAGGACGACGACCGCCGCCAGCGGATGGCGTCGTCGTGCGGAGAGCTTTTTCACGGATTACCCCGGTGTCAGGATCTTCTGCGTCGGTGCTTGCTGGATGAGTCGGTGCGTCGGAAGTGACGCGCCCGCTACTTGATCAAGTAGATCGTGGCGAAAAGGCCGATCCAGACGACATCGACGAAGTGCCAGTAATAGGACACGACGATGGCCGCGGTCGCCTGCTCATGGGTGAACTTCCTCGCCGCGTAGGTACGGCCGAGGACGAACAGGAAGGCGATGAGGCCACCTGTCACGTGCAGTCCATGGAAGCCAGTCGTCAGGTAGAACACCGAGCCGTACGGGTCGGAGGACAGCGAGAGACCGTCCTTCTTGACCAGCTCGGTGTACTCGAAGATCTGACCGCCGATGAAGATCGCACCCATGATGAAGGTGACGATGAACCATGTCCTGAGCTTCTTCACATCCCCGCGCTCGGCGGCGAAAACGCCGAGCTGGCAGGTGAGTGAGGAGAGCACCAGGATCGTGGTGTTCGTCGCTGAGAACGGAACGTTCAGCGACTCGGCCATCGTCTTCCAGTGATCTGGCCCGGTCACCGATCGCAGGGTGAAGTACATCGCGAAGAGGGCCGCGAAGAACATCAGCTCGGAACTCAGCCAGATGATGGTTCCGACGCTGGTGAGGTTCGGCCGATTGACCGACGGGTGCGCGTGCCCGGTTTCTACTGTCGTTGCTGTCGCCACGACCGACATTATGTCGGTCGCTTATCTCGCGCTCACCCCGGGGGGTGCCGTTCGGAGTGTCTGTGGGGTGTGTCCAGCCCGTATGGCCCATCGGAGGGGTGTCCGAACCGGTGTTGACGGGGTGTCGGGAGGAGTAGGCTCCGCGCAACGCTTCCCCACCTTGATGAGTCAAAGACGCCGAAGTCTCGGAGGAACGATGCAGTCGACCGCGACGGTCCTGGTCTACAGCGACAACGCACGCACCCGCGAACAGGTCCGCCTCGCGACCGGGCGCCGGCCCGCCGCCGACGTCCCCGAGGTCGAGTTCGTCGAGTGCGCGACGCTCCCGGCGGTCCTCAAGGAGCTGGACCGGGGCGGCGTCGACGTCTGCGTCCTGGACGGCGAGGCCGTTCCCGCGGGCGGGATGGGCGTGTGCCGGCAGATCAAGGACGAGATCTTCCACTGCCCGCCGGTGCTGCTCCTTATCGGGCGCCCGCAGGACGCCTGGCTGGCCACCTGGAGCCGCGCGGAGGCCGCGGTGACCCTGCCGGTCGACCCGGTCGAGTTCGCGGACGCGCTGGCGTCCGTGCTGCGCTCCCGCCTCGCCGTGGAGGCCTGAGAGCCCTCGGTACGCGGACGGGGCGGCCCACAGCGGTGCTGTGGGCCGCCCCGTCCGGTGTCGGTCCGGAGTCAGAAGTCTCACACCTCCGGGCTGAGCCGGGCCTGTTCGGCGGTGCTGTGGCCGCTCGGGGTGGTGGCCTGGATGGCGCTGCCCTTCTCCCAGCTCTGCCAGTTCAGGTTCCAGTCGCCGAAGCCGTTGCCGAAGGGGTCCATCTGCGCGCCGTTGCTGTTGACGACCTTGACTATGTCGCCCGCACGGACGGTGTTGAAGAACCATTCGGCGTTGCTGGTGCTCATGCCGGTGCAGCCGTGGCTGACGTTCGCGGAGCCCTGTGAGCCCGTGGACCAGGGCGCGGCGTGCACGTATTCGCCGCTCCAGGTCACCCGGGTGGCGTAGTAGACGGGCAGGTCGTACGAGTCCGAGGAGCCGGCGGCTATGCCGATGCTGGTACTGCGCATCCGTACGAAGTACTCCTTGCCGAGCACGACCTTGACGCCGTTGCGGGTCTCGAAGCCCGGCTTGCCGGTGGTGACGGGTATCTGGTTGATCTCCTCGCCGTTGCGGTAGACCGTCATCGAGTGCGAGCCCGCGTCGGTGATCGCTTCTATGCGGTCGCCGATGGTGAGGCGCAGGGACTTCGCGGCGCCTCCCCAGAGGCGGTCGGTCACCTTGATGCCCGCCAGGTTGCTGTGCGCCTCCACGGTGGCGTGGGCGGGCCAGTACTCCTCGGGGCGGTAGTGCAGGTGCTTGTCGTCCACCCAGGTCCAGGAGCCGTTCACGGCGGGCTGGGAGTCGACCTTCAGGGCCCGCTCGACTATGGCCCGGGCGGCCTTGTCCTTGACGGGGGCGCTGAGTTCGGCGGTGATGGGCTGGCCGACGCCGTACGTGCCAGCGTCGGGGCCGAAGGTGACCTTCAGGGCCTTGTTCTTGTCGGGCTTCGCCGTGTCGAAGGTGAGGACCTTCCGGCCGGGTGCCCCGTCCTCGTCCTCGGTACTGACGCGCACCGTGTAATGGGCGTCTGCGGCCAGCGGGGCGGTGCTGTGCCAGCGGCTTCCGTCGGCGGACAGTTCGCCCGCGACATAGCGGCCTATGCCGTCGGTGGCCGTCACGTCGGTGATACGGCTCCCGTCGTCCTCCGAGGTCACTTCCAAGGGCTTGTCGGGGTCGGCCTTCTTGCCTTCGGCCGGCCCGCTGACCTCGATCTGGTCGGCCGCGTCGTAGGGCTTCTCGGCGAGCGGGTGGCTGGAGCTGCCGCAGGCCGTGGCGCTCGCACCGAGTGCGGCCACCAGCAGGGTGCAGCCCATTACCGTGCGGATTCTCGGTGAGTGGCTCATGAGCTCACCGTATGAACCTTCGCTCTTCTCGGCGCGTCGAGTGGTCCGTCCGAGGCATCGTGTGCTGCGCATGCGAAAGGGCCCGGACGCTCCATCAGGAGTGTCCGGGCCCTTCGGTGGTGGTCCGGCCCTACTGGGTCCGGTTCTCACCGCGGTAGTACTCGAAGACCCAGCCCCACAGGCCGATCAGGATGATCGGGGCCGAGAAGTACATCAGCCACCAGCCGAAGATGACGCCCATGAAGGCGAGCGCACCACCGATGGCCAGGGAGAGCGGCTGCCAGCTGTGCGGGCTGAAGAAGCCCACCTCGCCGGCGTCGTCCGCGACATCGGCCTCCTTGTTGTCCTGCGCACCCACGTCGACCCGCCGGGCCGTGAAGGCCAGGTAGTAGCCGATCATGATGCACAGGCCGAAGGCCAGGAACAGCGCCGTCGTACCGGCGGGCTCCTTCGACCACACGCCGTAGACGATCGCCATGGCGAGCACGAAGATGCTCAGCCAGATGAACATCTTGCCCTGGATCTTCACTTGCCGGCCTCCTTGCCACCAGCGAGAGCCTTGTCCCCGTGGCCGTTCTGGAGCTGGTCCAGGGCGGCGATCTCCGGGTGGTGCAGGTCGAACGCCGGGGATTCACTGCGGATACGCGGCAGGGTGAGGAAGTTGTGCCGCGGCGGCGGGCAGGACGTCGCCCATTCGAGCGAACGGCCGTAGCCCCACGGGTCGTCGACCTCGATCTTCTTGCCGTACTTCGCCGTCTTCCACACGTTGTAGAGGAACGGCAGGATCGACAGACCGAGCAGGAACGAGGAGATCGTCGAGATCGTGTTCAGCGCGGTGAAGCCGTCGGCCGCGAGGTAGTCCGCGTAACGACGCGGCATGCCCTCGACGCCCAGCCAGTGCTGCACCAGGAACGTGCCGTGGAAGCCGATGAACAGCGTCCAGAACGTGATCTTGCCGAGCCGCTCGTCGAGCATCTTGCCCGTGAACTTCGGCCACCAGAAGTGGAATCCGGCGAACATCGCGAACACGACGGTGCCGAACACCACGTAGTGGAAGTGGGCCACGACGAAGTACGAGTCCGAGATGTGGAAGTCCAGCGGCGGGGCCGCCAGGATGACGCCGGTCAGACCACCGAAGGTGAAGGTGATCAGGAAGCCGACCGCCCAGAGCATCGGTGTCTCGAAGGACAGCGAGCCCTTCCACATCGTTCCGATCCAGTTGAAGAACTTCACGCCTGTCGGTACGGCGATGAGGAACGTCATGAAGGAGAAGAACGGGAGCAGCACGCCACCGGTGACGTACATGTGGTGCGCCCACACGGTCACGGAGAGACCGGCGATCGCGATCGTCGCGCCGATGAGGCCCGAGTAACCGAACATCGGCTTTCTCGAGAACACCGGAATCACTTCGGAAATGATTCCGAAGAATGGCAGGGCGATGATGTACACCTCTGGGTGTCCGAAGAACCAGAAGAGGTGTTGCCAGAGCAACGCTCCGCCGTTGGTCGCGTCGAACACATGGGCACCGAACTTGCGGTCCGCCTCCAGGGCGAACAGCGCGGCGGCCAGGACCGGGAAGGCCAGCAGGACCAGCACACCGGTCAGCAGCACGTTCCACACGAAGATCGGCATACGGAACATCGTCATGCCGGGAGCGCGCATGCAGATGATCGTGGTGATGAAGTTGACCGAGCCGAGGATCGTGCCGAAGCCGGAGAAGGCCAGACCCATGATCCACATGTCGGCGCCGATGCCCGGCGAGCGGACGGCGTCCGACAGCGGGCTGTAGGCGAACCAGCCGAAGTCGGCCGCACCCTGCGGGGTGAGGAAGCCGCCGACCGCGATGAGCGAGCCGAAGAGGTACAGCCAGTACGCGAACATGTTCAGCCGCGGGAACGCCACGTCGGGCGCGCCGATCTGCAGCGGCATGATCCAGTTCGCGAATCCGGCGAACAGCGGCGTCGCGAACATCAGCAGCATGATCGTGCCGTGCATCGTGAACGCCTGGTTGAACTGCTCGTTCGACATGATCTGGTTGCCGGGACGAGCGAGTTCGGCGCGCATGAAGAGCGCCATGATTCCGCCGATGCAGAAGAACGCGAACGACGTGACCAGGTAGAGCGTGCCGATCGTCTTGTGGTCAGTGGTGGTCAGCCACTTGATGACGACGTTGCCCGGCTGCTTGCGCCGGACCGGCAGCTCGTTCTCATAGCCCTCTTCGCGCGCGGCGCCTGCGGCACCGGCGCCCTGAGGTTCATTGAGGATGCTCACAGGTTGTTCGTCTCCCGGTTCTTCTCGTGGCTCGTCTGCGCGATGCCGGACGGGATGTAACCGGTCTGCCCCTTCTTCGCGAGGTCCTTGAGGTGCTGCTGGTAGCGCTCAGGAGAGACGACCTTCACGTTGAACAGCATGCGCGAGTGGTCGACACCGCAGAGTTCGGCGCACTTGCCCAGGAAGGTGCCCTCCTTGTTGGGGGTCACCTCGAAGGCGTTGGTGTGGCCCGGGATGACGTCCTGCTTCATGAGGAACGGCACCACCCAGAAGTCGTGGATGACGTCGCGCGAGGTCAGGACGAACCGGACCTTCTCACCCTTGGGGAGCCAGAGGGTCGGACCGGGGTTGCCGGTCTGCGGGTTCTTCGACGCCGGCGTACCGGCCTCGTAGACACCGCCGGCGTTCGCCGGGAAGTCCTCGACGAAGCGGTCCGGAATACCGGCCAGTTCCTTCGAGGTCTTCGCGTCACCCGTGGAGCCGGGCACGTTCTCGACGTAGTTGAAGCCCCAGCTCCACTGATAGCCGACCACGTTGATGGTGTGGGCCGGCTTGGCGGAGATGTTGAGGAGCTTCGACTCGTCTCGTGCCACGAAGTAGAAGAGGACCGAGACGATGATGAGCGGTACCACCGTGTACAGCGCCTCGAGCGGCATGTTGTACCGCGTCTGCGTTGGTACCTCGATCTTGGTGCGGCTGCGCCGGTGGAAGATGACGCTCCACAGGATCAGGCCCCAGACAAGGACACCCGTGGCGAGCGCTGCCGCCCACGAGCCCTGCCAGAGGGAGAGGATCCTGGGGGCTTCTTCCGTAACCGGGGTCGGCATACCAAGACGAGGAAAGTCTTTGTATGTGCAACCAGTAGCGGTTACCAGGATCAGGCCCGCAGTCAGCACCTGCGGCAGCTTCCGCCGCATCGGGCGCCGCGACGAGCGGTCGGAGCCGTTGGGACTCACGTAGCGCCTTCCCGAGAGTCTCGCCCGCGCTCTTTGGTTGGCTACGGCCGCCATCTCGCTGGTCGCTCGCCGCCCTGGCACACGGGCAGGGGTTTGGATGTTTATGCGGACCAAACCCTACTGGACGCTATTTGGGGTCGCGCGGGGAGGGTGCCTAACGCGCCGCGGGTCACTCAGAAGTGGTGGAACTTGCCGTTCCGGGGGGATCTGACGGGGAATCGGAGGGTAGGCGGCAGCCGCGGGCCGCGACGCGTGGCCTTAGCGTTGCAGTGTGTCCTACTTCGATGCGGCTTCCTCCGCCCCGCTCCATCCCGTGGCCCGGCAGGCCCTGCAGGCCTCGCTCGACGAGGGGTGGGCCGACCCCGCCCGGCTCTACCGCGAGGGGCGGCGGGCCCGGCTGCTGCTCGACGCCGCCCGTGAGGCCGCCGCGGACGCCGTGGGCTGCCGCCCGGACGAGCTCGTTTTCACCCCTTCGGGGACGCGTGCCGTGCACTCGGGGGTCGCCGGCGTGCTCGCCGGGCGCCGGCGCGTCGGCCGCCACCTGGTGGTTTCCGCCGTCGAGCACTCCTCGGTCCTCCATGCGGCGGCGGCGCTGGAGGCGGAGGGCGGATCGGTGACCGAGGTGGGCGTGGACCGGGCCGGCGCGGTCTCCGCCGCCGCGTTCGCCGCCGCGCTCAGAGCGGACACCGCGCTCGCCTGTCTGCAGTCCGCCAACCACGAGGTGGGCACGGTGCAGCCGGTGGCCGAGGCGGCGGAGGCCTGCCGGGCCGCCGGGGTGCCGCTGCTCGTGGACGCGGCGCAGTCCCTCGCGTGGGGCAGGGTCGAGGGCGACTGGTCTCTGCTCACGGGCAGCGCGCACAAGTGGGGCGGCCCGGCGGGCGTCGGCCTGCTCGTCGTACGCAAGGGGGTGCGGTTCGCGGCCCAAGGTCCGGCGGACGAGCGGGAGTCGGGGCGGGCGGCCGGGTTCGAGAACATTCCGGCGGTCGTGGCGGCGGCGGCCTCGCTGCGGGCCGTGCGGGCCGAGGCGGCGGCGGAGGACGCGCGGCTCCGGGAACTGACGGAGCGGATCCGGGCGCGGGTGCCGGGGCTCGTGCCGGACGTCGAGGTGGTGGGTGACCCGGCGCGGCGGCTGCCGCACGTCGTCACCTTCTCCTGTCTCTATGTCGACGGGGAGACGTTGCTGCACGAGCTGGACCGGGCCGGTTTTTCGGTTTCGTCCGGATCGTCCTGCACGAGCAGCACGCTGACGCCGAGCCATGTGCTCAGGGCGATGGGGGTGCTGAGCGAGGGGAACGTACGGGTGTCGCTGCCGTTCGGGACGGCGGAGGGCGATGTCGAGCGGTTCCTCGAGGTGCTCCCGGGGACGGTCGCGGCGGTGCGGGAGCGGCTCGGGGCGACGGCCGTGACGGCGCCCGCCCCCGAGGGGGAGGCCTCGCTCGTGGTCGACGCGCTCGGGAAGCGGTGCCCGATCCCCGTCATCGAGCTGGCGAAGGTCATCGGGGACGTGCCCGTGGGCGGGACCGTGACCGTGCTCTCCGACGACGAGGCGGCGCGGCTCGACATCCCCGCGTGGTGCGAGATGCGGGGTCAGGAGTACGTCGGGGAGGAGCCGGCGGAACGCGGCAGCGCCTACGTGGTCCGCCGGCTCTCCTGACGGCTCAGTTCAGGTACTGCTGGACCTCGGTCGCGGCCTCGTCGCCGTACGCCTTGCGGAAGCGGTCCATGAACGGCGCGCGGCGCAGCTCGTACTCCTGCGTGCCGAGGGTCTCGATGACCAGCGTGGCGAGCATGCAGCCGACCTGGGCGGCGCGCTCCAGGGAGACGCCCCAGGCGAGGCCCGACAGGAAGCCCGCGCGGAACGCGTCGCCGACGCCGGTCGGGTCGATCTTGGCCGTCTCCTCGGGGACGCCGACCTCGATCGGGTCGTCGCCGACGCGCTCGATGCGGACGCCGCGCGAGCCGAGGGTGGTGACCCGGTGGCCGACCTTGCCGAGGATCTCCTCGTCGGTCCAGCCGGTCTTGTTCTCGATGAGGCCCTTCTCGTACTCGTTCGAGAAGAGGTAGGTGGCGCCGTCGAGAAGTGTCCGGATCTCGTCGCCGTCCATGCGGGCGATCTGCTGGGAGAAGTCCGCGGCGAACGGGATGTTCCGGCTGCGGCACTCCTCCGTGTGACGGAGCATGCCCTCCGGGTCGTCCGCGCCGATCAGGACGAGGTCGAGGCCGCCGACGCGCTCGGCGACGGACTGGAGCTCGATGAGGCGGGCCTCGCTCATGGCGCCCGTGTAGAAGGAGCCGATCTGGTTGTGGTCGGCGTCCGTGGTGCACACGAAGCGGGCCGTGTGCAGGACCTCGGAGATACGGACGGACGCGGTGTCGACGCCGTGCCGGTCGAGCCAGGCGCGGTACTCGTCGAAGTCGGAACCCGCGGCGCCGACCAGGATCGGAGCCGTCCCGAGCTGGCCCATGCCGAACGCGATGTTGGCGCCGACGCCGCCCCGGCGGACGTCGAGGTTGTCGACGAGGAACGAGAGGGAGACCGTGTGCAGCTGGTCCGCGACCAGCTGGTCGGCGAAGCGGCCGGGGAAGGTCATGAGGTGGTCGGTGGCGATGGAACCGGTGACTGCGATACGCACGGCGTGGTCACGTCTTCCTGCGGGGAGGGGGTTGACGCTTTACGCTACCGGGTCATGGCCGTTCGGCTGAAGTGGCAAAACTACCCGATAGTAGGGCTTTCTCGTCGGGGCCGGACCTGCATAGCGTTTCCTTATGACGAACCTCAAGGTCCGCACCGCGTCCGCACCGCTCGACCTCGAAGGCGGCCTCGCGTCCCTGCGCGGCGACTGCGCCCGGATGTCCCCGCACTGGACGGCCCCCGCCGAGGACAAGCGGACCCCCGTCGCCCCCTCCCTCCCCCACGGCGTCGTCGTGCCGTCCGAGTCCGCCCGGCTCATCGACTCGATGTCCGACTACGGGGACTAGGACACGTCCCAGAACCCGGTCGGGGGAACCGCACGCTCCCCCGCCGCGTCTCATCGCTGTCCCCCGTCCAGGGGACACGGCGTACGACGCGGCAGTTGAAGGAGCGATGCGGTGAGCACCGAGCAGACGCAGGATCGGCACCGGCGGCGGACACCGCTGACCGTGGCCTCGGTCGCGGCGGCGGTACTCCTCGTCGGTGGCGGCGGCGCGTACTTCGCGGCGACCTCGGCCGGCGGCAGTGACCACGGCGGCGGCCCGGCGGCCGGCGGCGATCCCACTCCCCCGCCGCTCGCCCTCGACGGCTACGCGGCGGGCGGCACCGGTTCCACCTCGGGGATCGCGCCGGGCGAGCCCGATCCGTACGGCACCCGCTACCAGGCCGACGGCACGCTCCCCACGGGCCCCGGCGAAGCCACCGTCTACCGGTCGCGCGGCGATGTGACCGCGGCCGACGTGACCGCGCTCGCCAAGGCCCTGGGTGCGCCGGGCACCCCGCACCTCGACAACGGCGCGTGGAAGGTCGGCCCGGCCAAGGACGGCTCCGGCCCCTCGCTCCAGGTGAACGAGCGGGCGCCGGGCGCCTGGACGTACGCGCGCTCCACACCGCCCACGGGCCACCCGGTCGGTGAGGGCGCCGCGGAGAAGGCGGCCGCTCCGGTCCTCAAGGCGCTCGGGCAGGACGACGCGAAGCTCGACGCGAGCCAACTGATGGGCGCCGTACGGGTGGTGAACGCGGAGCCGCGCGTGGGCGGCCTGCCCACGTACGGCTGGACGACCGGTGTCCGGATCGGGCCGGACGGCCAAGTGGTGGGCGGCAGCGGCCAGTTGAAGCAGCCGGTCAAGGGGGACACGTATCCCGTGATCAGCGCGCGGAAGACGCTCGGCCTGCTCAACTCGGCGGCGGCCGGGGACGGTCGCGTGGGGATCGGCGGCTGTGCGAGTCCGATGCCGGTGAGGGAGCGGGACGAGGCGCCGTGCAAGGCGCCGACGAAGCTGCCCGCGCCGCCGGCGGCCAAGGTCACGGGCGCCACGTTCGGGCTCGCGGCGCAGTTCGCGCAGGGGCGGCAGATCCTCGTACCGTCCTGGCTGTTCCAGGTGAAGGCGCAGGGTGCGCGGGAGGGGTACACGGTGACGCACGTCGCGGTGGACCCGAGGTTCCTGACGTCGCCGCACGCGCCGGGCGGCGGGCCGTCCGAGCGGCCGAGCCCGCGGCCGAGTGTCCGGCCCGGTGACCCGGGGACCGAGACGCGCGACATCCGCCCCGACGGCTACACCGTGGACGGCCGGACGCTGACGGCGTACTTCACGGGCGGCGTGTGCGGCACGTACGAGGCCACGGCGTCGGAGAGCGGCGGCGAGGTCGCCCTGAAGATCACGCACACGGAGAAGAAGGGCACGATCTGCGTGGCGATGGCCAAGTTCTACTCGCTGAAGGTGACCCTGCACGAGCCCCTCGACGGCCGGAAGGTCGTGGACACGCACGACCGGGCGGTGCCGCACACGGACGGGAAGCGGGGGTACGTGCCGGCTCCGCGGAGCTGACGGCCGTACCACCGGACACACGAAGCGGCGGCTCCCCCTCGAGCAGGGAACCGCCGCTTCGCGTTGCTACAGGACTACAGGTTCAGGGTTTAGCTGAACGAGTCGCCGCAGGCGCAGGAGCCCGTGGCGTTCGGGTTGTCGATCGTGAAGCCCTGCTTCTCGATGGTGTCGACGAAGTCGACCGAGGCGCCGCCCAGGTACGGGGCGCTCATGCGGTCGGTGACGACCTTGACGCCGTTGAAGTCCTTGACGACGTCCCCGTCGAGGGAGCGCTCGTCGAAGAAGAGCTGGTAACGCAGGCCGGAGCAGCCTCCGGGCTGTACGGCGACGCGGAGGGCCAGGTCGTCGCGGCCTTCCTGGTCAAGGAGGGCCTTGACCTTCTCCGCGGCGGCGTCGGACAGGAGGATGCCGTCGCTCACGGTGGTGGTCTCGTCCGATACGGACATCTGCTTCTCTCCAGGGTTGTACGGAGACTGCTTGCCGACGTTCCAACCGGCGGGGCCGCGGTTTCATTCCGGCCCTGGCGCTCGTCTTTCGCCTCGCGGCGACTTCGGCTTCCTTGCCCTTTCATGCTCGCACACCCGGCGCGTCCGGAGTACGGGCCGGTCGGCGCGGATTGCGTCACATCGACACGATGGCCATCGTCATTCTGACGTGAACCAGTTATGATAGATAGCGTCATTTCGACGAAAAGCCTCGACGCACGAATGTCATAACAAGAAAGGGTGCGTGACGTGACCACGGCCCAGACCCCCGTTGACCTGGACGTTCAGCCGACTCCG
Organism: Streptomyces antnestii; assembly: GCF_004005495.1. Classification (GTDB taxonomy): domain Bacteria; phylum Actinomycetota; class Actinomycetes; order Streptomycetales; family Streptomycetaceae; genus Streptomyces; species Streptomyces antnestii. The sequence continues at coordinate 386,690 of NZ_RZYA01000004.1, read as the reverse complement.
CTGGCCCTCCTGCTGCTCGGCCGAGAAGCCGACCCGCGGAGCGAGCGCGGCGTCGAGTGCCCCGGCGACCTGCCCTCCCCGTCCGACCCGGACCTGGTGGAGCGCGCTCGCGCGGCCAAGGAGAAGCTCGGGGACAAGGTCTTCGTTCTCGGCCACCACTACCAGCGCGACGAGGTCATCCAGTTCGCGGACGTCACCGGCGACTCCTTCAAGCTCGCCCGCGACGCGGCCGCCCGGCCGGAGGCCGAGTACATCGTGTTCTGCGGTGTGCACTTCATGGCCGAGTCCGCCGACATCCTCACCGGCGACGACCAGAAGGTCGTCCTGCCCGACCTGGCCGCCGGGTGCTCCATGGCCGACATGGCCACCGCCGAGCAGGTCGCCGAGTGCTGGGACGTGCTGACCGAGGCCGGCATAGCCGAGCAGGTCGTGCCCGTCTCGTACATGAACTCCTCGGCGGACATCAAGGCGTTCACCGGCAAGCACGGCGGCACGATCTGTACGTCGTCCAACGCCAAGCGCGCCCTGGACTGGGCCTTCGAGCAGGGCGAGAAGGTGCTGTTCCTGCCGGACCAGCACCTCGGGCGCAACACCGCCGTGCGGGACATGGGCATGTCCCTGGAGGACTGCGTCCTGTACAACCCGCACAAGCCGAACGGCGGCCTGACCGCCGAGGAGCTGCGGAACGCGAAGATGATCCTTTGGCGCGGGCACTGCTCGGTGCACGGACGCTTCTCGATCGACTCCGTGAACGACGTGCGCGAGCGGATCCCGGGCGTACGCGTCCTGGTTCACCCCGAGTGCAAGCACGAGGTCGTCGCCGCGGCGGACGAGGTCGGCTCGACGGAGTACATCATCAAGGCCCTCGACGCGGCCCCGGCCGGGTCGAAGTGGGCGATCGGCACCGAGCTGAACCTGGTGCGCCGCCTGGCCAACGCCCACCCGGACAAGGAGATCGTCTTCCTCGACAAGACGGTCTGCTTCTGCTCGACGATGAACCGCATCGACCTGCCGCACCTGGTGTGGGCCCTGGAGTCCCTGGCCGAGGGCAACCTGGTCAACCGCATCGAGGTAGACCGCGAAACGGAACAGTTCGCCAAGCTGGCCCTGGAGCGAATGCTGGCGCTGCCGTAAAGCGCTCCCTAAGTAGCGCCCCGTAAGGGGCGCGGGGCTGTATCGATGTGCGGCTCCGCCGCGTGGGCGCGACAAGCCACGACGCAAGCCGCACCCGGCAACGCACCCCGCCGCAACGGCAAAGAGCCCGGTCCGGACACCGCATAGGTGTCCGGACCGGGCTCTCGCCGTTCAATCAACCACTACACGCCGGCACGCTCCGGCTCAGGCGAAGGCGCCTGGGGCGCAGCCCCGGCACCCCCACCGGCACCCCCGCCCCGCTTGGCCTCACGCTTGGCGCGGCGCCGCTCCTTGCGGAGCTCCAGCATCGCGTAGAGCGTCGGGACCAAGAGGAGCGTGAGCAGCGTCGACGTGATCAGACCGCCGATCACCACGACCGCGAGCGGCTGAGCGATGAAGCCGCCCTCGCCGGTGACGCCGAGCGCCATCGGGAGCAGGGCGAAGATCGTCGCCAGGGCCGTCATGAGGATCGGGCGAAGGCGGTGGCGGCCACCCTCGATGACGGCCTCGATCGTGCCGTAGCCCTCCTTGCGGTACTGGTTGATCAGGTCGATCAGGACGATCGCGTTCGTGACCACGATGCCGATGAGCATCAGCATGCCGATCATCGCCGGGACGCCCATCGGGGTGCCGGTGGCGACGAGCAGGCCGATCGCTCCGGTCGCCGCGAACGGGATCGAGACGAGCAGGATCAGCGGCTGGGCCAGCGAGCGGAACGTGGCGACCAGGAGCATGAACACGATCGCGATCGCGGCCAGCATCGCGAGGCCGAGGTTCTTGAACGCGTCGTCCTGGTCGGACGAGACGCCGCCGATCGTGGCCGTCGCGCCCGCGGGCAGCTTCAGGGCCTTGATCTTCGCCTGGAGGTCGGCGCTGACCGCGCCCGTGTTGTCACCGGTCGGCCGGGCCGTGATCGTCGCGGCGCGGGCGCCGTCGATACGGGTCATGGAGACCGGCCCGTCGACGAGCTTCGCCGTGGCGATGTCGCCGAGCTTCAGGCCGCCGGGGCCCATCGGGAGCTTCTTGAGCTCGTCCATGGTGGTGGCGGGCTTCGCCGACTTCACGACGACGTCGCGCTCGGTGTCGTCGAGGATCGCCTTGCCGCTGGTGGTGCCGCGTACGGCCTGGCCGACGGCCGCGCCGAGCGTGGTGTCGTTGAACCCGGCCGCCGCCGCCTTGGAGTTGGCCCTGACCGAGATGCGCGGGACGGACTGCGACAGGTCGCTGGTGACGTCGGTTACGTCGTCGAGCTTCGCGACCTCGTCACGGACCTCGTCGGCCGCCTTGCGCAGGACCTGGCCGTCGGCCGCCTTCACGACGACCTTCAGGTCCTGGCTGCCGAAGCCGTTACCGGCCGCGATGGTGGTCCGGCCGATCCCGGAGAGCCCCTTGAGACCCTTCTCGATGCGGTCCTGGGTCTTCGCGAAGGACGCCTTGTCCTTCAGCGTCACCTGGTACGAGGCCTGGTTGGTGTCGGTGCCGCCGCCGAACGCCGCCATCCAGCCGGAGGAGCCGACGGTGACCTGGTAGTCCTTGACCGTGTCGATGCCGGCGAGCAGCTTCTCGATCTTCTTCGCGGAGGCGTCGGTCGCCGCCAGGCTGGTGCCGGGCTTCAACTCCTGCTTGATGGACAGGATTTCCTGCTCGCCCTGGTCGAAGAAGTTCGTCTTCAGCATGGGTGCCATGCCGAACGTGCCGACGAGGACGACGATCGCGATGAGGACACTGGTGAAGCGGCGGCGGGTCGCGAAGCGCAGGACGGGGACGTACACCCGCTGGAGCCAGGAGCGCGCCTCCTTGGCCTCGGCCTGGCGGCGGGCCTCCTCCGGGTCGACGCCCTTGACCGCCTTGGGCGGGCGCAGGAACCAGTACGAGAGGACCGGGACGACCGTGAGCGAGACGATCAGGGAGGCGAGCAGGGCCGCCGTGACCGTCAGGGAGAACGAGCCGAACAGCTCGCCGACCATGCCGCCGACGAGGCCGATGGGCAGGAAGACGGCGACGGTGGTGAGGGTGGAGGACGTGACGGCGCCCGCGACCTCGCGGACCGCCGTGAGGATCGCCTCCTGGCGCTCCTCGCCGTAGCCGAGGTGCCGCTTGATGTTCTCCAGGACGACGATGGAGTCGTCGACGACGCGGCCGATCGCGATGGTCAGCGCGCCGAGGGTGAGCATGTTGAGCGAGAGGTCGCGGGTCCACAGGACGATCAGGGCGAGGACGACCGAGAGCGGGATCGAGACCGCGGTGACCAGGGTCGAGCGGATCGACGCCAGGAAGACCAGGATGACGAGGACGGCGAAGAGGAGACCGAGCGCGCCCTCCGTCGTCAGGCCGTCGATCGACTTGGAGACGGCGGGGCCCTGGTCGCTGACGACCGTGAGCTTCGCGCCCGCGCCGAGGTCCTTGCGCAGGCCCGGGAGCTTGTCCTTGACCGCGTCGGAGATGGCGACCGCGCTGCCGTCGTGGTCCATGGTGACCATGACCGCGAGGCTGGGGCGGCCGTCGGTGCGGGTGATGGAGGTGGCAGTGGCGGGCTGCTGCTCGACCTTGGCGACGTCACCGAGGCGTACGGGCTTCTTGACGCCCTCGCCGGTGACCATCAGGTCCTCGATCTGCTTCAGCGAGGTGAAGCCGCCGCCGACCTGGACGGTGCGGTTGCTGCCGTTCTCGTCGAAGGAACCTGCGGGCAGGGTCGCGCCGCCCGCCTGGAGGGACTGGCCGAGCGCCATCGGGGTGACGCCGGCCCGCGCGAGCTTGCGGTCGTCGGGGGTGACGGTGACCTGGAGGTCGCGCACACCGTCGACGGTGACCTGGCCGACGCCGTCGACGTCCTTGAGGGACGGCACGACGGTCTTGTCGAGCTGGTCGGCGAGCGCCTGCTGGTCCTTGTCGGACGTGACGGCGAGGACGACGGTCGGTATGTCGTCCGTGGAGCCCGCGACGACCTGCGGGTCGACGGTGTCGGGGAGCTGGGCGCGGGCGCGGTTGACGGCCTGCTGGACGTCGGCGACGAGTTGCTTGGAGCCGTTGCCGTAGTCGAACTGGGCCATGATCACGGCGTTGCCCTCGCTCGCCGTGGAGGTGATGCCGGTGATGCCGTCGACCGCGTCGATGGACGACTCGAGCGGCTCGATCACCTGCTTCTCGACCACGTCGGGAGACGCGCCCTGGTACGGGGCCAGGACGGACACCATGGGCAGTTCGATGGAGGGCAGCAGCTGCTGCTTGAGCTGAGGGATCGCGATGGCGCCGAAGACGATCGCGATGATCGACATCAGCCCGATCAGGGCCCGTTGAGCGAGGCTGAATCTCGACAGCCAGGACATGGTGTGGGTCTCTCTCTGTGGCTGAGCGCAGCGGGACGGGGGCCCCGGGGCATCCGGAGACGTGCGTGTCCGGAGCCACCTGCGGGGCCACCTACACCCTCAGCCATGAGCGGGACCCGTTCCGTCGCTCCCAGGTCCCGTTCTTATGCGCCGCATACTGCGCCCGTAGTACGCGGAACCCGCCGTTCACTCCACCCTTGGACGGACCAGGCCCGATTCGTACGCGATGACGACGAGTTGGGCCCGGTCCCGCGCGCCGAGCTTGGCCATGGCGCGGTTCACATGGGTCTTGACCGTGAGGGGGCTGACCTGGAGGCGCTCGGCGATCTCGTCGTTCGAGTGGCCGCCGGCGACCTGGACGAGGACCTCGCGCTCGCGCGTGGTGAGCGCGGCGAGGCGTTCGCCGTGGGCTCCGGCGGGGCGGGCGCCCTCCTCCCAGTCCCCGTACCCGTCGCCCTGTGCCAGGAACCTGGCGATCAGGCCCTTGGTCGCGACCGGTGACAGGAGCGCGTCGCCGGCGGCGGCGATCCGTACGGCGCCGAGGAGTTCCTCGGGTTCGGCACCCTTGCCGAGGAAGCCGGAGGCGCCCGCGCGCAGCGACTGGACGACGTACTCGTCGACCTCGAACGTCGTCAGCATCACGACGCGTACGTGCGCGAGGTCGGGGTCGGCGCTGATGAGCCGGGTCGCGGCGAGGCCGTCGGTGCCGGGCATCCGGATGTCCATGAGGACGACGTCGGCCTTCTCGGACTTGGCGAGGCTGACCGCCTGGGCGCCGTCCGAGGCCTCGCCGACGACGAGCATGTCGGGCTCGGAGTCCACGAGTACGCGGAAGGCGCTGCGCAGCAGGGCCTGGTCGTCGGCGAGCAGTACCCGGATCGTCATCCCGCGTCCCCCGTGTCCGTGGTGCGGCCCGCGGTGGCGTGGCCCTGGACGGGCAGGATCGCATGGACGCGGAATCCGCCGCCGTAGCGCGGTCCCGCGGAGCAGCTGCCGCCGATCGCGGCGGTCCTCTCGCGCATGCCGAGGAGGCCGTGGCCGCCGCTGTCCGGCGAGGGCTGCGCGGCGCCGGGCCCGTTGTCGATGACGGTGACCTCGATGTTCGGTCCGACGAGGACGACGCTGACCTCGGCCTTCGCCTCGGCGCCCGCGTGCTTGCGGACGTTGGTGAGCGCCTCCTGGATGATCCGGTAGGCGGCCAGGTCGACGGCGGCGGGCAGGCCCGTGGCGCGCTCGGCGCAGGCGACCTCCACGGGGAGGCCCGCGTTGCGGAACGTGCCGACGAGGTCTTCGAGGCGGTCGAGTCCTGGTGCCGGTTCGGTGGGGGCCTCGGGGTCGCCCGACTGCCTCAACAGGCCGACGGTGGCGCGGAGTTCGTTCAGTGCGGACCGGCTCGCCTCACGGACGTGGGAGAGGGCTTCCTTGGCCTGGTCGGGGCGTTTGTCCATGATGTGTGCGGCGACGCCGGCCTGCACGTTGACCAGGGCGATGTGGTGCGCGACGACGTCGTGCAGGTCGCGGGCGATGCGCAGCCGTTCCTCGGCGACGCGGCGCCGGGCCTCCTCCTCGCGGGTGCGCTCGGCGCGCTCGGCCCGCTCCCGTATCGCGTCGACGAACGCGCGCCGGCTGCGGACGGCGTCCCCGGCCGCGGCGGCCATGCCCGTCCAGGCGAAGATGCCGAGGTTCTCCTGGGCGTACCAGGGCAGCGGGCCGGCGAGCATCGCGGAGCCGGTGAGGACGGTGATGGTGGCGAGGCCGACGCGCCAGGTGGTGGGGCGGTCAGTGGTCGCGGCGACGGTGTAGAGCGCGACGACGGCGCTCATCGCGACGGGTGCGCGGGGTTCGCCGGTGACGAGTTCGGCGAGGGTGACGGCGGAGGTGGCCGCGAGGACCGCCATGGGGGCGCGGCGACGCAGCACGAGGGCGGCGGCGCCGAGGGTCATGAGGACGACGCTGAGGGGGCCGGGCGAGCGGGTGCCGAAGGTGGGGGTGCCGCCCCGGCCGCCGTGCGGATCGGCGAAGGAGCCGAGGATCATGCAGCACAGGACCGCCGCCGCGAGGGCCGCGTCCATGGCCCGGGGGTGGGTCCTGGCCCAGCGTACGAAGGGGGTCACCGGCGCCACGGTAGCGCCCCTCGCGCGTGCGCGACGCCCTCGTCCATATGCCGTCCGTATGCCGTCCGTGCGGCGGGGCCGGGAGCCGCGCTCGGCGGCTCAGCCGGGGAGCTCAGCGGCTCAGCCAGGGAACTCGGCGGCTCAGCCAGGGATGAGACCGTCGTCGCGCAGCATGTCCCTGACCTCTTCCAGGGTCGCGTCAGGGGCCGGGAGGATGAGCTCCGACGGTGCGAGGGCGTCGTCGGGCAGCGGGGTGCCGAGGGAGCGGACCGTGTCCAGGAGCGAGTGGAGCGTGCGGCGGAACCCGGGGCCGTCCCCGTTCTCCATCTCCGCCAGCAGCTGGTCGTCCAGCTTGTTCAGTTCGGCGAAGTGGCTGTCGGCCAGCTCCACCTGCCCCTCCCCCATGATCCGTACGATCATGACGCCCTCCTCGGCGTGGGACTGTCGCTCGGGACTACTGCTTGTCGAAGCGCGGAGTGTCCTGCGGCTGCTGGTTCCCGGACTGCTGGCCCTGGCCGCCCTCGATGGCCTGCTGCGAGGAGGACGTGCCCCCGGCCAGCTCGGCCTTCATCCGCTGGAGTTCCAGCTCTACATCCGTACCACCGGAGAGGCGGTCCAGCTCGCTCTGGATGTCGTCCTTGGCGAGGCCGGACTGGTCGTCGAGCGCGCCGGAGGCCAGCAGCTCGTCGATCGCGCCGGCCCGGGCCTGCAGCTGCGCCGTCTTGTCCTCGGCCCGCTGGATGGCCATGCCCACGTCGCCCATCTCCTCGGAGATGCCGGAGAAGGCCTCGCCGATCCGGGTCTGCGCCTGGGCCGCCGTGTAGGTCGCCTTGATCGTCTCCTTCTTCGTACGGAAGGCGTCGACCTTGGCCTGGAGGCGCTGCGCCGCGAGGGTGAGCTTCTCCTCCTCGCCCTGGAGGGTCTGGTGCTGCGTCTCCAGGTCGGTGACCTGCTGCTGGAGGGCGGCCCGGCGCGCGAGCGCCTCGCGGGCCAGGTCCTCGCGGCCGAGCGCGAGCGCCTTGCGGCCCTGGTCCTCCAGCTTGGTCGACTGGGTCTGGAGCTGGTTCAGCTGCAGCTCCAGGCGCTTGCGCGAGGTCGCCACGTCGGCGACGCCACGGCGCACCTTCTGGAGCAGCTCCAGCTGCTTCTGATACGAGTAATCGAGGGTCTCGCGCGGGTCCTCGGCCCGGTCCAGGGCCTTGTTCGCCTTCGCGCGGAAGATCATCCCCATACGCTTCATGACACCGCTCATGGGCTTCGCGCGCCCCCTTCTGACAGATCCAGCAGACGTCCAGCACCAGCACTGCGACAGAACCCACAGTACGGGTCCTGCCTCCATTACCGCACTGTTCAGGTGCGGATGCGCTCATCCCCAAGGACGACTGCGTCCGGGCCCCGATCCCGCGCAGGGAGTAGATGCTCCTCAGGGATACGAGATCGAAGACGCAGGGTGTTGCCGGATCGTTCCCCACTCCCCTCTGGTCCAACCTCCCGCACCACGTACCCTTGGTTTTTGTGTTCCGTAGCCGATCCAAGGACGAGAAGGCCCAGGCCGCCAAGGCGCCGGTGACCGACTCCACGCAGCCCCGTGACCCGCAGGCCCCCAAGGGCCGCCCCACGCCCAAGCGCAGCCAGGCCCAGACCCAGCGCCGCAGCGTGGCCAATACGCCGACGACCCGCAAGGAGGCGTCGAAGCGGCAGCGCGACGAGCGCCGTACCGCGATGGAGCGGCAGCGCCAGGCGCTCGCCAGCGGTGACGAGCGCTATCTTCCCGCCCGCGACAAGGGTCCGGTGCGCAGGTTCGCGCGCGACTACGTCGACTCGCGCTTCTGCATCGCGGAGTTCTTCCTGCCGCTGGCGGTGGTCATCCTCGTGATGACCATGATCCGGATCCCGAGCCTGCAGAACATCGCGCTGCTGCTCTGGCTCATCGTGATCGTGCTGATCGTGCTCGACTCGGCCGTGACGGGCTTCCGCCTGAAGAAGCGCCTCGCCGAGAAGTTCCCGAACGAGCCGAAGAAGGGCGCCGTCGCGTACGCCCTGATGCGCACGCTCCAGATGCGTCGCCTTCGTCTGCCCAAGCCCCAGGTCAAGCGCGGGGAGCGGCCCTGAGCACGGAGGCCTTCTCCGGCGACGCCGCGGCGGCCTGGCTAGGCAAGCTGGGCGGCCTGCGCAACGCGGTGCGCCAGGAACTCGTGGCGCGCCAGCTCGACGAGCAGCTGGCCGCGCGCTATCCCGTCGGGCAGCGGCTGCGGGTGCTCGACGTCGGCATGGGCCAGGGCACGCAGGCCCTGCGTCTCGCCCGTGCCGGGCACAAGGTGACCGGGGTCGAGCAGGATCCCGGGATGGTCGCCGCGGCGCGGGCCGCGCTCGCCGAGGAGCCCGAGGGCATCCGCGGGCGGGTGCGCCTGGTGGAGGGCGACGGCCGCGACACCGGGGTGCACTTCCTCCCCGGCAGCTTCGACGTGGTCCTGTGCCACGGGGTCCTGATGTACGTCGAGGACCCGGACGCGCTGCTCGCGGGGCTCGCGCGGATGCTGGCCCCGGGCGGCCTGCTCTCCCTCCTCGTGCGCAACGGTGACGCGCTCGCCATGCGACCAGGCCTTGCCGGGGACTGGCAGGCGGCGCTCGGCTCCTTCGACACGCTCTCGTACCGCAACCGGCTCGGGCTGGACGTACGGGCCGACCGGCTCGCCGCGCTCACCGCGACGCTGGCCGGGATCGGCGCCCCGCTGCACGCCTGGTACGGGGTGCGGGTCTTCACGGACACGGCGGCGGACGACGCGCCGGTGCCGCCGCCGGGCGAGTTCCACACGCTGCTCGCGGCCGAGGAGCGGGCGGGCCGCACGGAGCCGTACCGCCGGGTGGCGGCGCTGCTCCACCTGTGCGGCGTGCGGGGCTGACGGCTCCGGCGACTCCGCCGCCTCCTGTCCGGCGGCCCACCGCAGGCAGGTACAACGGGACGACGGCGTCACGGACGTCACGCTCGGCGAGATGTGGACGACGGCACGAAGAAGGGCGGCGACCGCTGCGGTCGCCGCCCTTCCCCATGTCCTACGCGGGCGCGTCCTCCGCGTGGAGGCCCATCGGGCCGTAGATCACCGCGTCGTCCTCGAAGAGGGTGACCTGGTCGGCGCCGCCTTCCGCGAGGGCCTTCCAGTACTCGCCGATCCACGACTCCGCGTCGCCCTGAGTCGTGAACTCCTCGGGCTGCACCGCAGGCTGGACCTCCGTCCCGTCCGCCTTCTCGAACCGCCACGTCCACGCCGCCATGTCAGCCTCCTGGGAGTCAACGGACCAGTAAAGGATCTTGCAGGGTCCCCCTACCGTCCAGAAGCGTAGCCGGGCGAGCGCCCGTCGCGGTGGCGCGGGAGGATCTTCCCGTGGAACTCACTCTGCTCGGCACCGGCGCGCCCACCGGCCTGCCCCGCCCCGACTGCCCCTGCGCGGCCTGCGCCACCGCCGTCGGCCCCGGCGCGCGCGCCGCGACCGCGCTTCTCATCGACGGCACGCTGCTGCTCGACCTGACGCCGGGGGCCGCGTTCGCCGCCGCCCGCTCCGGGCACAGCCTCGGCGGCGTACGGCAGGTGCTGCTCTCGCATCCGCACGACGGGCCGCCCGTCGAGGTGCCGGCCGGGCTCGTCACGCCGGCCCGGGTGCCGGACGGCGGCGAGCTGGCGCTGCTGACCGGGCACCGGGTGCGGGCCCTGCCGATGGACTCGCCGGGGACGGGTTACGAGGTGACGGGCCCGGACGGCGAGCGGCTCCTGTATCTGCCGCCGGGCGGGGCGCCCGCGGGCCTGGCCGAGACCGCGCGGCCGTACGAGATGGTGCTAGCCGACGTGATGGCCCGCCCGGACGCGCTGTCCCGGCTGCGGGCCGTGGGGGCGCTCGGCGCGACGACCGACGTGATCGCGGTCCACATCGACCACGACGTGCCGCCGGGCCCGGAGCTGACGCGCCGTCTGGCGGCGGCGGGCGCACGGGCCGTACCTGACGGGACGACGCTCGTGGTCGGGGAGTACGAGGAGGTGCCGGACGTGCCGCGCAGGACGCTCGTCCTCGGCGGGGCCAGGTCCGGCAAGTCGGTCGAGGCCGAGCGGCGCCTGGAGGCGTTCCCCGGGGTGCTGTACGTGGCGACGGGCGGCACGCGCGGCGGGGACACCGAGTGGTCGCAGCGGGTGGCGCTGCACCGGGAGCGGCGCCCCGGATCGTGGAGCACCGTCGAGACGTGCGACCTCGTGCCGCTCCTCGCCGAGGACGGCCCGCCGCTGCTCATCGACTGTCTGTCGCTGTGGCTGACGTACGCCATGGACGAGGTGGGGGCCTGGGACGACGACGCGTGGGCGAGCGGTGGGGAACGGGCGCTGCGGGAACGGGTGTCCGCGCTGACGGAGGCCGTGCGGAACACCCGCCGCACGGTCGTCGCCGTGTCGAACGAGGTGGGGTCCGGGGTCGTCCCGGCCACCGCGTCGGGCCGCCGCTACCGCGACGAACTTGGCCGCCTGAACGCGGCGTTCGCGGCCGAGTGCGAACACGTACTGCTCGTGATGGCCGGGCAGGCGCTCGCGCTGCGCGGCTGACGCGAAGTCAGTCCGCAGCCCTGGCACCAGGGTTGCGGCGGGCCACGATCCGGTAGGCGTTGGAGAAGCGGGTGCGGCCCGCCAGCGGGGCGAGCAGCCGGTCCGCCGCGTAGGCGGCGGCGAGAGGGAACGCGCTGCGCGGCTGACGCGAAGTCAGTCCGCAGCCCTGGCACCAGGGTTGCGGCGGGCCACGATCCGGTAGGCGTTGGAGAAGCAGGTGCGGCCCGCCAGCGGGGCGAGCAGCCGGTCCGCCGCGTAGGCGGCGGCGATGAGGGGCGCGGTGGCGTACGTCAGGGCGGTGCGCAGCCGGCGCTGGAGTGGGGTGGGGGCCTTGCGGCGCCAGGGGGCGTCGGCGCGGGGCAGCCAGTGGCCGAGGAAGAGGGCGAGTCCCGCGGTGAGGTCGAGGGGGACGTGGGCCTCGCGGCGGTCGGTGGCGACGACGGTGTAGCCGAGGCGCTCCAGCTCGCGCCGGAGGTTGTCCATCGGAATGAGGTGCAGGTGCTGGGGCTGGAAGTACGACACCCACCACTTGCCGAGCAGCTTCGCGTAGCGGCTCTCGGGGTCGGGGACCTCGATGAGGAGGTGGCCGCCGGGGCGCAGGGCGGTGTGGGCGGCCTTCAGTTCCTCGCGCGGGTCGGTGGCGTGCTCCAGGTGGTGGAACATGCTGAGCGCGTCGTAGCGTCCGGCGAGCACGGGGGCGAGTTCGGTGAGCGTGCCGCGGTGGGCCTCCTCGATCCGGCCGGCCCGGCGGCCCGCCTCGACGGCGGAGCCGGTGTCGAGCCCGTCGAAGGCTGTGTAGGGGTGGACCTCCTTGGCGGCCGCCGGGAAGTGGCCCTGCCCGGTGGCGACGTCGAGCCAGCTCTCGGGCTCGATCAGGGGCAGCAGGGCGCGGGCGGCGGCCCGGTGGCGGTGGGCGGAGTGCCGGGCGGATTCCTGGGCCCGCAGGAGCCGGGCGCAGTGGCCCGCGTGCAGCCCGTCGTAGAAGTCCCGGTAGTAGAAGTCGAGGCCCTCGGGGCTCAGGCGCGGGTTCTGGAACGTGTGGGAGCAGGCGCGGCACTGGTCGACGACGAACGTGCCGGGCTTGTGCTGGAGGAGGTCGGTGGTGCGGAGCCGGGTGCGCAGCCGGGTGGAGCCGCACCAGGGGCAGTCGGTCCTGCGCGGCTCGTGGAACCGGTCGGTGCCCTGGGCGAGTTCGGTGAGGTAGGCGGGCCGCCGTTCGGCGACGGCCTCGGTCGTGGGGGTCATCACGAACTCCTGGGGGACGGTCCGAGGGGCGCGACACCGCACGGAGGGCGACATGACAATCCGGGCATCCAGGAACGTAAGGGATCGCGAAGGGGCCCGCAATGACGCCGTGGATCCGATGCATCGCATGGCGTAACCCCGCGCCGCCCCACGTCCTGCGCCGGGCGCCCGGGCGGCCGGTACTGTTCGGCGAATGAGCTCGCTGAATCTCGACGACTTCACCGATCTGATCGAGCGCCCCGACGGCGGGATGCGCCGCGACGCCGAGGAACGCCGTGCCCGGTTCGCCGTGCCGCCCGGCGCGCTCGGCCGCCTCGACGAGCTGGGCGAGTGGCTGTCGGCCGCCCAGGCCTCGGTGCCGGTCAAGCCGCTGGAGCGGCCTCGCGTGGTGCTGTTCGCCGGTGACCACGGGGTGGCCGATCTCGGGGTGTCGGCGCGGCCGGCCGGCGGTGCCGCGGCACTCGTACGGCAGGCGGTCGAGGGCGGCAGCGCGTCGGCGATCCTCGCGCGGCGCCTGGGCGTTCCGGTGCGGATCGTCGACATGTCGCTGGACTGCGATCCCGAGGAGCTGCCCGCCGAGGTCGCGGGGCACCGGGTGCGCAGGTCGTCCGGGCGCATCGACATCGAGGACGCGCTGACCGCCGAGGAGGCGGAGGCCGCGTTCCGCGCGGGTATGGCCGTCGCCGACGAGGAGGCGGACTCCGGCACGGACCTGGTGGTGCTCGGCGATCTGAGCGTCGGCGGGACGACGGCGGCCTCGACGCTGATCGCCGCGCTGTGCGGGACGGACGCGTCCGTGGTGACCGGGCGCGGCGGCTCCCCGATCGACGACCTGGCGTGGATGCGCAAGTGCGCGGCGGTGCGGGACGCGCTGCGGCGGGCCAGGCCCGTACTGGGCGACCAGCTGGCGCTGCTCGCGGCGGTGGGCGGCGCGGATCTCGCGGCCGCGACCGGGTTCCTGCTGCAGTGCGCGGTGCGGCGTACGCCGGTGATCCTGGACGGCGTCGTGTCGGCGGCGTGCGCGCTCGTCGGGCAGCGGGTCGCGTTCCGGGCGCCGGACTGGTGGCTCGCGGGCCAGGCGAGCGGGGAGCCGGCGCAGGCGAAGGCGCTCGACCGGATGGCGATGGAACCGCTCCTCGACCAGGGCGTGACGGTGGGCGAGGGAGCGGGGGCACTGCTCGCCCTGCCACTGGTACAGGCGGCTGCCGCACTGGCGGCGGAACTGCCCGAGGCGCCCCTTTAGGGGGCTGCCGGAGACCCCTTAAGGGGCGCGGGGAACTGCGCGAGCAACCCCACACAAGCCGCAGACGCATCCATACACGCACCAAGCGGACGCGCCTGCGGCTTTTGCGTGGCCCGAACGTCGCGCCCCGACAAAGATGAACAAATCACCCCATATGCTCCCTGCCTATGGCAGCTGACCAGACGACCTCTCCACCCTCGCGCCGCCCGCACACCTCCACCCCCACCACGAAACGGGCGGCGGCTTTCACCGTCTGGTACCTGCGGGTCGTCACGTTCGTCAACTTCCTCAGCGCCGTATGGGTCTCCCTCGGCCAGGACCTGCAACGGCACAACACCAACGACTACTTCACCCCCTACCTGCTGACGGCCGGCTTCGCCTCCGGTGTCTTCACCTGGTTCCTGGCGATCACGATGCGCCGCCGCAAGCGCGCCGCGTGGATCCTCAATCTCGTCCTCAGCGGGCTCTTCCTCATCCTGTTCGCCCTCGTGATGTTCTTCCCCGAGGTGCGCCGGTACGCGCAGAACTGGATCTCCCTCGTCCTGACCGCCGCCTTCGTCGCCGCGCTGCTGCTCGGGCGCCGCGAGTTCTACGCCAAGGGCGACCGCTCGAACGCGAAACTGGCGGCCGTGGTCGGGCTCGGGGGTCTCCTCGTGACGTCCCTGTTCGCGACGTTCCTCGTGACGGTCACCAACGAAGCGCACGGCGAGGACCACTCGACGTTCCTGGAGCGCTGGCGCTACGGCACCCTGCGGCTCATCTCGGTCGCGACCGACGAGTCCAAGTACCCGTACATCACCACGCCGAACTGGGTCAACGTCGTCATCAACATCCTCAGCACCCTCCTCCTGCTCGCCGTCGTGTACGCCGCGTTCCGCTCCCGCAAGGCCGTCGACCCGCTCACCCCCGACGACGAGGCGAAGCTGCGCGCGCTGCTCGACAAGGGCGGCGACCGGGACTCGCTCGGCTACTTCGCGCTGCGCCGCGAGAAGAGCGTGGTGTGGTCGCCGACGGCCAAGGCGGCGGTCGCGTACCGCGTCGTCGGCGGGGTCTCGCTCGCGTCGGGCGACCCCATCGGCGACCCCGAGGCCTGGCCGGGCGCGATCGAGCCCTGGCTCGTGGAGGCACGCGAACACGGCTGGATCCCCGCCGTGATGGGCGCGAGCGAGGAGGCCGGCACCATCTACGCCCGGCACGGTTTCGACGCCCTCGAACTGGGCGACGAAGCCATCGTCGAGACCGCGGACTTCACCCTGGAAGGGCGGGCGATGCGCACCGTCCGGCAGGCCTACAACCGGGTCGGGCGCGCGGGCTACCAGGTGGGGATCCGGCGCCACGAGGACATCCCGGACGACGAGATGGCGGTCCTGCTCCAGCGCGCCGACGACTGGCGGGCCGGGGCGACCGAGCGCGGCTTCTCGATGGCGCTCGGGCGGCTCGGCGACCCCGCAGACGGGCGGTGCGTGATGCTCGAATGCACGGACGCCCAGGGCGAGTTGAAGGCCGTACTGTCCTTTGTCCCCTGGGGGCCGCAGGGTCTTTCGCTCGATCTGATGCGGCGTGACAGGGACGCCGAGAACGGGCTGATGGAGTTCATGGTCATCGAACTCCTCCAGCGGGCCAAGGAGATCGGCATCACACAGGTGTCGCTCAACTTCGCGATGTTCCGCTCGGTCTTCGAACGTGGCTCGCGACTCGGCGCGGGCCCGGTGCTGCGCCTGTGGCGCTCGCTGCTCAGCTTCTTCTCACGGTGGTGGCAGATCGAATCCCTCTACCGCGCCAACGCGAAGTACCGGCCCATCTGGGAACCGCGCTTCCTCCTCTTCGAGAAGAGCGCCGACCTGCCGCGGATCGGGCTCGCCTCCGCCCGCGCCGAGGGCTTCCTGGAAGCACCGGGCCTGCCGAACTGGATGCACCGCCGACATCTGGAGCCGCGCCCGTGAGATCCCCGGCCGCCCTGGCCCGCGCCGAGTGGGGCCCGCTGCGGTCGACGGTGCGCACGACCCTCGTCACCCGGAAGTGGCGCGCGGTGCCGCTGACGCTCGGCGCGGTCCTGCTGACGGCCCTGTTCCAGTACGCCCAGAACCAGCCCTGGGGCTATCAGTTCGTGCAGGACGTCGGCTCCGTGCGGGCCGACGACCCGCTGTGGCTGTCCCTGGTGCGCACCCCGCTGTCCCTCTTCGTGCCCGCGCTCGACCTGCCCGTGTGGGGCGCGCTCGCGCAGATCCTGATCGTGTTCGGCGTCGCCGAGATCTGCCTCGGCCGCTGGACGACGCTCACCCTCGGGTACGCCGCCACACTCGCCGGCACCCTCTACGCGCGCGTGGGCATCGCCCTCGGCCCCGACGGACCGCTCGGGCTGACCGCGTCGGACGCGCGGATCGTCGACACGGGCCCGTCGGCGGCCGTCGTGGGGCTCGCCGTGTACGTGTGCTGGCGTCACCGCGCCCGGTGGACGGCGTCCCTGGTGGTCGCCGTCATGGTGGCGGAGGCGGTCATGAGGCCGAACCTCGCGGGCAAGGAGCATCTGGCGGCGATCGCCGCGGTCCTCCTCGCCGGCGCGGTCCTCCTCGCCGGCGCGGCCCTGCCGGCACGGAGCGCCTTACGGCTCCGGGGTGCCGCGCGTCACCGGGTGGTCGAGCGCTCCGGGTCGGGCGTGCCCCCGATGAGGTCCTGGAAGCCCCGGCCGATCCGTGCCCAGCGCCGGTCGTGGCGATAGGCGCGCAGCCGTGATCTGGCCCGGGCCTTGGGGCGCCGCCGGTACCAGCGCCTGGCCCACGCCGAGCCGGGCCGCGCGAGCCGGACGGCCCCGAACAGCGCGACGAACGGCACGAGCACACCGACGATCGCCAGGCGGGGCTTCCCCTTGAGCATGGCCAGGACGACGAACGCGAAGTTGACCAGGAGCGTGAGGATCGCGGTGCCGCGGCCCTGCTCCTCGTGTCCCGTCACGTCGTTCACGCCGAGCGGCGAGAAGCCGCTGAGGACGAGCAGGCCGAGGGCCGCCGCGAGAACCACCACCTCGACGCTCTGCCGGCCCTGTTCGCTCCAGTAGACGTCGGCGAGGTGCAGGATCAGCGCGAACTCGTCGAGGACCAGGCCCGCCCCGATCCCGAAGATCACCGCGCAGACGGAGGCGGCGACCCCGTACAGGCCGCTGCCGACCGCACCGAAGCCGCCGATGACGGTGAGGATGACGCCGGGCACGACATGGTGGATGTGCATGCCGCCCGGAGTGACGTTCCGGAAGGGCCCGCGGCCCGCGCGGATGAGGCGCGTGATCGTACGCGTCACCAGGAACGTCAGCAGGAACGCGGCGAGGGCGAGCAGGAGCGGCAGCTTCCCCGGTTCGACGATGTTCCGGTACCACCAGTGACCCATGCGGCCATCCTGCCGCCGTGGCACGGGCGCCGCCCGCCGTGGTGGACCCCTTGGGTAGCCTGCCCGGATGCCCGCTACCCCGGCCGACGGCCTCCGCTTCGCGTTCGGCACCCTCACCGTGCTCCCGGTCAAGGTCACCCGCTGGGACCGCGAGGCGGCCCGCGCCGGAATGCTCTGCGCCCCCGCCGCCGGGCTCGTCGTGGGCCTGGCCGCCGCCGCGCTCGGCGCCGCCCTGACGCTCCTCGGGTCAGGACCGCTGCTCGCCGCCGTGGCGAGCGTGAGCGTCCCGGCGGCGCTCACCCGGGGCCTGCATCTGGACGGGCTCGCCGACACCGCCGACGGACTCGGCAGCGGCAAGCCGGCCGAGGACGCGCTGCGCATCATGAAGCAGTCGGACATCGGCCCGTTCGGCGTCATCACGCTTGTGCTCGCGCTGCTCGCCCAGGTCGCCGCGCTCACCGAGCTGTACGCCGAGTCGTGGCTGCGCGGCGCGCTCGCCGCCATCGTCTCGGCGCTCGCCGCCCGGCTCGCGCTCACCCTGGCCTCGCGCGCCGGTGTCCCGCCGGCCCGGCCCGAGGGCCTGGGCGCGGCCGTCGCCGGGACGGTGCCGGTGCGCGGGGCGCTGCTCGCCGCCGTCGTGACCGGGTGCGTGGCCGCCGCCGCGGGGGCCGCCACCGGTTCGGCGTACGGCGCCGTGCGCGGCGCCGCGGCCGCCGCCCTGGCCTGCTGCGCGGCCGAACTCCTGCTGCGTCACTGCGTACGCCGCTTCGGCGGGGTGACCGGCGACGTCTTCGGGGGCGTCGCCGAGACCGCCGCCACGGCGGCCCTCGTCGTGCTCACCTTCGGCTGACCGCGCTGCGGGCACGCACCGTGCGGCGCAAGGCCGCGGCCACGGGCGTAGGCTCCCTCAGGGGCCATACACCCCACGGCCCGTCAGCACTCCTTCAGACACCATGAAAGTAGGGACCTCACCACCGTGACTGCTCTGACTCTCAGCACCGCCGCCGCGTCCGGCCTGCGTGCCGACGCGATCGTCGTGGGTGTGGCGAAGGGGCCTGGATCCAAGTCCGGGAACCTGGTCCTCGCCCCCGGCGCGGAGACCGTGGACAAGGGCTACGACGGCAAGCTCGCCGCCGTCCTGGAGACCCTCGGCGCCAGCGGCGGTGAGGGTGAGGTGACGAAGCTGCCCGCCCCGTCCGGCTTCAAGGCCCCCGTGGTCCTCGCCGTCGGTCTCGGTCCGGTGCCCGAGAAGGACGAGACGTACGACGCCGAGGCCCTGCGCCGCGCCGCCGGCGTTGCCGCCCGCGCGCTGGCCGGCTCGAAGAAGGCCGCGTTCGCGCTGCCCATCGAGGACTCCGGTGACGCCGGTGCGATCGCGGAGGGCGCCCTGCTCGGCGCGTACTCCTTCGACGCGTACAAGGGGAACGGCGGCAACGGCAATGGCAACGGCAAGGCGCCGCTCGCCGAGGTCGCCCTGCTCGGCACCAAGCCCCGCGACAAGGCCTTCAAGGCCGCCGTGGAGCGCGCCCTCGCGGTGACCGAGGAGCTCAACCGCGCCCGTGACCTGGTCAACACCCCGCCGAACGACCTCGACCCCGAGGCCTTCGCCGCGGTCGCCTCGGCCGCGGCCAAGGAGCACGGCATCAAGGTGCAGGTCCTCGACGAGAAGGCGCTCACCAAGGGCGGCTTCGGCGGCATCCTCGGCGTCGGCGCCGGCTCGGAGGCCCCGCCGCGCCTGGTGAAGCTCTCCTACACGTCGTCCAAGGCGGACAAGCACCTCGCCTTCGTCGGCAAGGGCATCACGTACGACTCGGGCGGCATCTCCCTCAAGCCGGCCGGTCACAACGAGACGATGAAGTGCGACATGGCCGGCGCCGCCGCCGTGTTCGCCGCCGTCGTCACCGCGGCCCGCCTCAAGCTCGCCGTGAACGTCACCGGCTGGCTGGCGCTCGCCGAGAACATGCCGTCGGGCACGGCCACCCGCCCCGGCGACGTCCTGCGCATGTACTCGGGCAAGACCGTCGAGGTCCTGAACACGGACGCCGAGGGCCGCCTGGTCCTGGCCGACGCGATCGCCAAGGCCTCCGAGGAGACCCCGGACGCGATCGTCGACGTGGCGACCCTGACCGGCGCCATGATGCTGGCGCTCGGCAACCGCACGTTCGGCATCATGGCGAACGACGACGCTTTCCGTACGTCGATCCACGAGGTCGCCGAGGAGGTCGGCGAGCCGTCCTGGCCGATGCCGCTCCCGTCCGACCTGCGCAAGGGCATGGACTCCCCGACCGCCGACATCGCCAACATGGGCGAGCGCATGGGCGGCGGCCTGGTGGCCGGTCTGTTCCTGCAGGAGTTCGTCGGCGAGGGCATCACGTGGGCCCACCTCGACATCGCGGGCCCGGCCTTCAACGAGGCCGGCCCGTTCGGCTACACGCCCAAGGGCGGCACCGGTTCCGCGGTCCGTACGCTGGTGCGCCTCGCGGAGCGCACGGCCGACGGTGACCTGGGCTGACGCACGGCCCGACGGCTCGGCAGCCCCCGGACGCGACCGCGTCCGGGGGCTGTTCGCTTTCGACGAAATCCGCAGCCTCCCGGACACCGCCGGCCGGGTTTCCGGTGTAACAGCCGTCTCACCCCCGGGCCCGGCGTCCCGTCCGCCCGCGACAAGTGCAAAGATGGGTCCTCGGCAGGACAGGGCCCCCACCACAGGGCCGAAGGAAAATGCGGCCGCACACCAGCCGCCGACCGGTCGGAGCAGACCGGCGTACGGCGCACATGCATGGAGGACGTGACGTGGCGAACGACGCCAGCACTGTTTTCGACCTAGTGATCCTCGGCGGTGGCAGTGGCGGTTACGCCGCGGCCCTGCGCGGAGCGCAGCTGGGCCTGGACGTCGCCCTGATCGAGAAGAACAAGCTCGGCGGCACCTGCCTGCACAACGGCTGCATCCCGACGAAGGCCCTGCTGCACGCCGGCGAGATCGCCGACCAGGCGCGCGAGGCGGCCCAGTTCGGTGTCAAGACCTCCTTCGAGGGCATCGACATCGCGGGCGTCCACAAGTACAAGGACGACGTGATCTCCGGCCTGTACAAGGGCCTGCAGGGTCTCGTCGCCTCCCGCAAGGTGACGTACATCGAGGGTGAGGGCCGCCTGTCGTCCCCGACCTCCGTGGACGTGAACGGCCAGCGCGTCCAGGGCCGTCACGTGCTGCTCGCGACCGGCTCCGTGCCGAAGTCGCTGCCGGGCCTGGAGATCGACGGCAACCGCATCATCTCCTCGGACCACGCGCTGACCCTGGACCGCGTCCCGCAGTCCGCGATCATCCTGGGCGGCGGCGTCATCGGCGTCGAGTTCGCCTCCGCGTGGAAGTCCTTCGGCACCGACGTCACCGTCGTCGAGGGCCTCAAGCACCTCGTGCCCGTCGAGGACGAGAACAGCTCCAAGCTCCTGGAGCGCGCGTTCCGCAAGCGCGGCATCAAGTTCAACCTCGGCACCTTCTTCGAGAAGGCCGAGTACACGCAGGACGGCGTCCGCGTGACCCTCGCCGACGGCAAGACCTTCGAGGCCGAGGTCCTCCTGGTCGCCATCGGCCGCGGCCCGGTCTCGGCCGGCCTCGGTTACGAGGAGCAGGGCGTCGCGATGGACCGCGGTTACGTCCTGGTCGACGAGTACATGCAGACCAACGTGCCGACCATCTCGGCCGTCGGTGACCTCGCCCCGACGCTCCAGCTCGCGCACGTCGGCTTCGCCGAGGGCATCCTGGTCGCGGAGCGTCTGGCCGGTCTCAAGACCGTCCCGATCGACTACGACGGCGTGCCGAAGGTGACGTACTGCCACCCCGAGGTCGCCTCCGTCGGTATCACCGAGGCCAAGGCCAAGGAGATCTACGGTGCGGACAAGGTCGTCGCCCTGAAGTACAACCTGGCGGGCAACGGCAAGAGCAAGATCCTCAAGACCGCGGGCGAGATCAAGCTCGTCCAGGTCAAGGACGGTGCCGTGGTCGGCGTCCACATGGTCGGTGACCGTATGGGCGAGCAGGTCGGCGAAGCCCAGCTGATCTACAACTGGGAAGCGCTGCCCGCCGAGGTCGCCCAGCTCATCCACGCCCACCCGACGCAGAACGAGGCGCTCGGCGAGGCCCACCTGGCCCTCGCGGGCAAGCCGCTGCACTCGCACGACTAGGTCAGGCCTCAGGCTGGACCCAGTCGTCCCTGTCGTCCCCTGGGCGCGACGACCGACCACAGACTTCCGCACTTCCCCGAGCTCCCGAATTGGCTCGAGCAGGGGAGACCCCATTAAGGAGCAACAGAAACCATGGCGGTTTCCGTATCCCTTCCGGCACTCGGTGAGAGCGTCACCGAGGGCACCGTCACCCGCTGGCTGAAGGCCGAGGGCGAGCGCGTCGAGGTCGACGAGCCGCTGCTCGAGGTCTCGACCGACAAGGTCGACACCGAGATCCCCTCGCCCGCCGCCGGCATCCTGGCCTCCATCAAGGTCGCCGAGGACGAGACCGTCGAGGTCGGCGCCGAGCTGGCCGTCATCGACGACGGCACGGGCGCGCCCGCCGCCGCCCCGGCCCCCGCCGCTGCCGAGGCCCCGGCCCCGGCCGCCGCTCCGGCCCCCGTCGCCGAGGCCCCCGCGGCCCCGGCCGAGCCCGCCGCCCCGGCTGCTCCGGCCGCCGCTCCGGCCGGTGCCGTCTCCGGTACGGACGTCGTGCTGCCCGCGCTCGGCGAGTCCGTCACCGAAGGCACCGTCACCCGCTGGCTGAAGGAGGTCGGCGAGGAGGTCGCGGAGGACGAGCCCCTGCTCGAGGTCTCCACGGACAAGGTCGACACCGAGATCCCCTCCCCCGTCGCCGGCGTTCTCCTGGAGATCTCCGTCGCCGAGGACGAGACCGCCGAGGTCGGCGCCAAGCTGGCCGTCATCGGTGCTCCCGGTGCCGCCGCTGCCCCCGCCGCGCCCGCCGCCCCGGCTGCTCCGGCCGCCGCTCCGGCCCCGGCCCCGGCCGCCCCCGCGGCTCCGGTGGCCCCGGCCGCTCCGGCCCCGGCTCCCGTCGCCGCCCCGGCCCCGGTCGCTCCCGCCGCCCCGGCCCCGGTCGCTCCGGCCGCCCCGGCTCCCGTCGCCCCCGCCGCCCCGGCCCCCGCCGCGGTCTCCGGTGACGACGGCGCCTACGTGACCCCGCTGGTCCGCAAGCTCGCGTCGGAGAACGGCGTGGACCTGGCGACCGTCAAGGGTTCCGGCGTCGGTGGCCGTATCCGCAAGCAGGACGTCATCGCGGCCGCCGAGGCCGCGAAGGCCGCCCCGGCCCCCGTCGCCGCCGCTGCTGCTCCGGCCGCCGCGAAGGCCCCGGCCCTGGAGGTCTCCCCCCTCCGCGGCCAGACGGTCAAGATGACCCGCATGCGCAAGGTCATCGGCGACAACATGATGAAGGCGCTGCACTCGCAGGCGCAGCTGACCTCGGTCGTCGAGGTCGACGTCACGAAGCTCATGCGGCTCCGTGCCAAGGCCAAGGACGGCTTCGCGGCCCGTGAGGGCGTCAAGCTCTCCCCGATGCCGTTCTTCGTCAAGGCCGCGGCCCAGGCGCTGAAGGCCCACCCGGTCGTCAACGCCCGGATCAACGACGACGAAGGCACCATCACGTACTTCGACTCGGAGAACATCGGCATCGCCGTGGACGCCGAGAAGGGTCTGATGACGCCGGTCATCAAGGGTGCGGGCGACCTGAACATCGCCGGGATCTCGAAGAAGACCGCCGAGCTGGCCGGCAAGGCCCGCGGTGGCGGCCTCACGCCGGACGACATGTCCGGTGCGACCTTCACGATCTCCAACACGGGCTCGCGCGGTGCGCTCTTCGACACCGTCATCGTCCCGCCGAACCAGGCCGCGATCCTGGGCATCGGCGCCACGGTGAAGCGTCCGGTCGTCATCAACCACCCGGACCTCGGCGAGACCATCGCCGTCCGTGACATGACGTACCTGTCGCTCTCCTACGACCACCGTCTGGTGGACGGCGCGGACGCCGCCCGCTACCTGACCACGGTCAAGGCGATCCTGGAGGCCGGCGAGTTCGAGGTCGAGCTCGGCCTGTAACGCTCGTCTCATCAGGCAGTACGCCCCCGTCCGGAGCTCCTCCGGGCGGGGGCGCCGCCGTATTGTCTAAAGGTCAACGCACCTTGGGGCTAAACCCCTGCCGGAGGAGCCATCATGACCGCGCCCGTCGTCCACTCGCTGCGCGAACAGATCCGCGAGCACATCGTCGAGGGGATCGTCAGCGGACGCTGGAAGCCGGGTGAGCGCATCGTGGAGCGCCGTATCGCGACCGAGCTCGAGGTCAGCCAGACGCCCGTGCGGGAGGCCCTGCGGGAGCTGGAGAGCCTGCGTCTGATCGAGTCCGCCCCCAACAAGGGCGTACGGGTGCGGAATCTGTCGGCCGCCGACCTGGAGGAGAGCTATCCGGTCAGGGCCGGCCTTGAGGCCATCGCGGCGGAGCTCGCGGCCGGGAGGCTCGCCGAGGACTGCTCGGCCCTCGAACCGCATGTGGCGGCCCTCTACCGCGCCGACCAGGACGCCGACTCTGCGGCGCAGGTGCGGCACACCGTCGGGTTCCACCGCGAGCTGGTGCGGGCCGCGGGCAACTCCGTGCTCCTGCACACCTGGGAGGGGCTGGGCATCGAGGTGTTCACGGCCCTGTCCATCCGCTGGCTGGGCACCGTGCAGCAGTCGTACGCCGAGGAGCACGAGGAGCTCGTCGCCGCGTTCCGGCGCCGGGACCCGGCGATCGCCGAGCTGGTGAAGGCCCATGTCCTCGGCTGCGCCCCGCGCGCCTGAGCCGTGTCCCGCTCAGAAGTTGTCGGTGTGCGCTTCCGACCTGCGGAAACCGGCTCTCGAACCTTGGAAAGCAAGGCACCCGGTGCCCCGTTATCTGGCACCGGATGCCCACTTTCTCCGTCTAGGGAAGTTTTCCCCTTCAACCCTTTGATCGATCATCGATCAGGGAGTTAGAGTCGCCGACGGGTCTCCACCAGGGACCCACGCCCTGTCCTGCCAAAGACCTAGGGCACCCCCACCCTTTCCGCTAAGGGAACCCCCCTCCGACTCAGGAAGGCGGCGCAATGACCGACCCCTCCGCAATCCAGCCGAGCGAGCTCGACCAGCTCCCGGACCGCGACCCCGAGGAGACCGCCGAATGGCAGGCCTCCCTGGACGCCGTTACCAAGGCGGCCGGGCCGCACCGTGCCGCGTACCTGATGCGCCGCACGCTGGAACGCGCCGAGGGCGCAGGCCTGGCGCTGCCGAAGCTCCTCGAGACGGACTACGTCAACACCATCCCGACCGCCGCCGAGCCGGCGATCGAGGGTGACGAGGCGCTCGAACTCAAGATCGCCGCGTGGAACCGCTGGAACGCGGCCGCGATGGTGACCCGTGGCTCCAAGCACGGCGTCGGCGGCCACATCGCCACCTTCGCCTCCGCGGCCTGGCTCTACGAGACCGGCTTCAACCACTTCTTCAAGGGCAAGGAGGGGGACGGTTCCGGCGACCAGCTGTACATCCAGGGCCACGCCTCCCCCGGCATCTACGCCCGCGCCTTCCTCGACGGCCGTCTGAGCGAGCAGCAGCTCGACCTCTTCCGCCAGGAGTCCGGCGGCAACGGTCTGCCCTCGTACCCGCACCCGCGGCGCCTGCCCTGGCTGTGGGAGTTCCCGACCGTCTCCATGGGCCTCGGCCCGCTGTCGGCGATCTACCAGGCGCGGTTCAACCGCTACCTGACCAACCGCAAGATCAAGGACGTCTCCGCCTCGCACGTGTGGGCGTTCCTCGGTGACGGCGAGATGGACGAGCCCGAGGCCACGGCCGCGCTGGCGCTCGCCTCGCGCGAGGGTCTGGACAACCTGACCTTCGTCATCAACTGCAACCTGCAGCGCCTCGACGGCCCGGTCCGCGCGAACTTCCGCGTGGTCCAGGAGCTGGAGGCCCAGTTCCGCGGCGCCGGCTGGAACGTCATCAAGACGCTCTGGGGCTCCGCCTGGGACGAGCTGTTCCAGCTCGACACCACGGGTGCGCTCGTGCGCCGCCTGCGCCAGGTGCCGGACGCCCAGTTCCAGACGTACGCGACGCGCGACGCCGCGTACATCCGTGAGCACTTCTTCGGCTCCGAGCCCGCGCTCGTCGAGCTGGGCAGGCTCCTCACGGACGACAAGATCTCCGAGTGCTTCCACCTCTCGCGCGGCGGTCACGAGCCCCGCAAGGTGTACGCGGCCTACCGTGCGGCGCTCGCCCACGAGGGCGCGCCGACCGTGATCCTGGTCCAGACGGTCAAGGGCTTCACGCTCGGCAAGGGCTTCGAGTCCAAGAACGCCAACCACCAGATGAAGAAGCTGACGGTGGACGAGTTCAAGGACATGCGTGACCTCCTTGAACTGCCCATCTCCGACAGCCAGTTCGTCGACGGCCAGGTGCCCTACGGCCACCCCGGCGCCGACTCCCCCGAGGTCCGCTACCTCCAGGAGCGCCGCGCGGCCCTCGGCGGCCCGGCCCCGGCCCGCCGCACGCACGCCATCGCCCCGCTGCCGGCCCCGGCCGACAAGGCCTTCGCGTCCTTCGACAAGGGCTCAGGATCGCAGTCGATGGCCACGACCATGGCCTTCGTACGCCTGGTCAAGGACCTCGTACGCGACAAGCAGACCGGCAAGCGCTGGGTGCCGATCGTCCCGGACGAGGCGCGCACCTTCGGCATGGAGTCGCTGTTCCCGTCGCTCGGCATCTACTCCCCCAAGGGGCAGACGTACGAGCCGGTCGACCGCGACCAGCTGATGTACTACAAGGAAGCCACCGACGGCCAGATCCTCAACGAGGGCATCACCGAGGCCGGCTCCATGGCGGACTTCATCGCCGCCGCCAGCGCGTACTCCACGCACGGCGAAGCGATGATCCCCTTCTACATCTTCTACTCGATGTTCGGCTGGCAGCGCACGGCCGACCAGATGTGGCAGCTCGGCGACCAGCTGGGCCGCGGCTTCCTCGTGGGCGCCACCGCGGGCCGTACGACGCTCACGGGTGAGGGTCTGCAGCACGCGGACGGTCACTCGCCGGTCATCGCGGCGACCAACCCGGCCGCGCTGACCTACGACCCGGCGTTCGCGTACGAGATCGGCGCGATCGTCAAGGACGGTCTGCGCCGCATGTACGGCGAGGCCGCCCCGGGCGAGGACCAGAACGTCTTCTACTACCTGACGGTCTACAACGAGCCGATGCCGCAGCCGGCCAAGCCCGCGGGCGTGGACGAGGGCATCCTCAAGGGCCTGTACCGCTTCAACACCGCCGAGTCGGCCGGGGTGAACGTGGCGGCCGCCAACGCCCCGCGCATCCAGCTGCTCGGCTCGGGCACCGCGATCCACTGGACGCTCGACGCGCAGAAGATGCTCGCCGAGGAGTGGGGCGTGGCCGCCGACGTGTGGTCCGCGACGTCCTGGACGGAGCTGCGCCGCGACGCCCTGGAGGCGGACGAGGCGATCCTGCGCGGCGAGGAGCGCACCCCGTACATCCGTACGGCCCTCGAGGGCGCACAGGGCCCGGTCCTCGCGGTCTCCGACTACATGCGTCAGGTCCCCGACCAGATCGCGCAGTGGGTCGAGCAGGACTACACCTCGCTCGGTGCCGACGGCTTCGGCCTCTCGGACACCCGTGAGGCGGCCCGCCGCCACTTCGGCATCGACGCGCAGTCGATCGTCGTCGCGGCCCTCGCCCAGCTCGCCCGCCGCGGCGAGGTCCCGGCCTCGGCCGTGAAGGAGGCGCGCGAGCGCTACGGCCTGTAGGCCCCTTCCCCGCGTGAACCGCGTGCCCCGTCCCGATTGCCGGGGCGGGGCACGCGTGCGTGAATGAGGAGATCACCCGGGGGGCCGCCGTTCCGCCGTCGTCATGGGAGACGTACGTCCATGAAGATCTCCAAGACCCCGTCAGCGCCCTGCTGGGTGGACCTCTCCACGCCGGACACGGACGGCGCCCGGCTCTTCTACGAGGGGCTCTTCGGCTGGCGCGGCGAGGTGGTGCCGGACCCGCGGGCGGGTGGCTACGGCATGTTCGCCGGTCCCGGGGGCGCCCTGGTGGGGGGCTTCGGCCCGACCCGGTCCCCGAAACAGCCCGCGGCCTGGCTGCCGTACTTCCAGTCGGCCGGCGTCGACGCGGTCGTCGCGCGCGTGAAGGGCAACGGCGGGTCCGTGGTCGCGGGCCCGATGGGCGTCATGGAGCAGGGCAAGCTCGCGGTCTGCCAGGATCCGGCCGGGGCGGCGTTCGGTCTGTGGCAGCCGGTGAAGCACCCGGGCTTCGGTGTCGTGAACGAGCCGGTCAGCGTCTGCTGGTTCGAGCTGCTGACCCGGGACCCCGCCGGATCCGAGGACTTCTACCAGTCGATCCTCGGCTGGGGCGCGCGCCGGCGGCACCTGGAGCAGGGCGAGTACACCGAGTGGAGCGTCGACGCCGAGACGTTCGGCGGCATGCTCGACACGGCGTCGGACTCGTTCCCCGAGGAGCTGCCCGCGCACTGGATGGTCTACCTCGCGGTCGCGGACGCCGACGCGACGGCGGCGCGCTGCAAGGAGCTGGGCGGGCAGATCCTGGTGCATCCGACGACGATCGAGCCGGGCCGGTTCTCCGTGCTCGCCGATCCGCGGGGCGCCTCGTTCGCGGTCATCACGTACGCCGCGCGCTGACCCATCATGGGCGTATGCGTGCTGCCCGGCTGATCAAGATGGTGTTGCTGCTCCAGTCCCGCCCGTCGATGACGGCGGGTGAGCTGGCACGCGAACTGGAGGTCTCCGAGCGGACCGTGACCCGGGACGCCCAGGCGCTGTCCGAGGCGGGCGTGCCGGTGTACGCGGACCGGGGCCGGGCGGGCGGGTACCGGCTGATCGGCGGCTACCGGACGCGTCTGACCGGTCTGGCGCGCGGCGAGGCGGAGGCCCTGTTCCTGTCCGGGGTGCCGGGCGCGCTGCGCGAGATGGGACTGGAGGACGCGGCGTCGGCCGCGCGCCTGAAGGTGTCGGCGGCGCTGATGCCCTCGCTGCAGGGCGCCTCGCGCACGGCGGCGCAGCGGTTCCATCTGGACGCGCCGGGCTGGTTCCAGGAGCCGCGCACGCCCGAGCTGCTGCCCGCGGTGGCGGACGCGGTGTGGGACGACCGGGTGGTGCGTGCCCGCTACCGGCGCTCGGCGGAGGAGGGCGCGCGGGAGGTCGAGCGGAAGCTCGAGCCGTACGGGCTCGTCCTGAAGGCGGGTGTCTGGTACCTGTGCGCCCGGGTCGCGGGCGGCGGGGCGCACCGGGTGTACCGGATCGACCGGTTCACGGGTGTCGTGGCGGGCGAGGAGCGTTTCGAGCGGGACGAGGAGTTCGATCTGCCGGGCTTCTGGGCGGAGCGGGCGGAGGAGTTCGCGCGGTCCATCCTGCGCGCGGAGGTCGTCCTGCGGCTGTCCCCGGCCGGGATACGACGGCTCCCGCACGTCATCGAACCGGCGTCGGTCGCCGCCGCGCGGGAGTCGGCGGGCGAGCCGGACGGCCAGGGGTGGGTGACGGTGACGGTGCCCGTCGAGTCCGAGGAGGTCGCGTACGGCCAGCTGTTCGCGCTCGGCCCGGACGCGGAGGTCGTCGCTCCGGCGGGGCTGCGCGAGCGGATCGCCGAGGCGGCGCGGCGAATGGCGGACCGTTACGCATGAGCGCCGGGCGGGGTTTCCCCGGCAGTGCGCGCGTGTGGGGTGTCCGCGGCGGGTGCGCCCATGTCGCGTACGGCCAGCTGTTCGCGCTCGGCCCGGACGCGGAGGTCGTCGCTCCGGCGGGGCTGCGCGAGCGGATCGCCGAGGCGGCGCGGCGGATGGCGGACCGTTACGCGTGAGCGCCGGGCGGGGTTTCCCCGGCGGTGCGCACGTGTGGGGTGTCCGCGGCGGGTGCGCCCATGTCGCGTACGGCCAGCTGTTCGCGCTCGGACCCGACGCGGAGGTCGTCGCTCCGGCGGGGCTGCGCGAGCGGATCGCCGAGGCGGCGCGGCGAATGGCGGACCGTTACGCGTGAGCGCCGGGCGGGGTTTGCACATGCGGGGTGTCCCCGGCAGGTGCGTACATAACGAACCGGCGCAGCTGTGGCACTCGGCGTGCGTGCCCGACCCCCAAGGCAGATGCTTGTCCCGTGATGGACGAGACGGAGTTCTGGGAGATCGTCGACAGCACCCGCGAGGCCGCCGAGGGCGACCCCGAGGACCATGCCGAGCTGCTGGTCGACCGGCTGCTGCAGGCCGATCCCGACTCGGTGCTCGACTTCGCCCGTCACTTCGAGTCCCGCTATCACCGCGCCTACCGCTGGGACTTGTGGGGCGCCGCGTGGGTGCTGCTCGGCGGGGCGAGCGACGACGCGTTCGACTTCTTCCGCTGCTGGCTGATCGGCCAGGGCCGGGAGATCTTCGAGGGCGCGCTGCACGATCCGGACGCGCTCGCCGAACTCCTCGGCGACTTCGACGAGGAGATCGACGGGGACGGCGAAGAACTCGGCTACGCGGCGGACGAGGCGTACGAGGAGCTGACGGGGACCGTGGCGCCCGATCTCGGAATCCCCGCCGCGCCGGTCGAACCGGAGGGCACGCCGGTCGACTTCGAGAACGCGGCGGAGCTGGAACGGCTGTACCCGAGGCTCACGGAGCGCTTCGGGGTGTAGGTCACTTCGGACGGGGCCTCAGGGGCGCCACGCGGCCCGGATCGTCTCGTCGATGCCGGGGAACGCGAACGTGAAGCCGGACTCCAGGAGCCGGGTCGGCACGGCCCTCGTGCTGCCCAGGACGTCGCCGGCCATCTCTCCGAGGACCAGGCGCAGGGCGGGCGCGGGCACGGTGAACAGGGTGGGCCGGTGCAGCACGCGCCCCATCGCGGCGGTGACCTCGCCGTTCGTGACGGGGTGCGGGGCGGTGAGGTTCACCGGGCCCGCCAGTTCCGGGGTGTCGATGAGGTGCCGCAGCGCCGCGATCTCGTCGTGCAGCGCGATGTACGACCAGTACTGGAGTCCGCTGCCGAGGCGTCCCCCGAGGCCGGCGCGGAACAGCGGGAAGAGCCGGGCCCAGGCCCCGCCGCCGCGGGACACGACGAGCCCGGACCGGGCGAACACCGTGCGGATGCCGGCGTCCCGGGCGGGTGCCGCGGCCGCCTCCCACTCCACGCAGAGCTCCGGCAGGAACCCGTCGCCGGGCGGCGCGCTCTCGTCGACGGCGCGGGTGCCGGTGTCGCCGTAGTAACCGACGGCGCTGGCGTTGAGGAACACGCGGGGCGGCGGGTCGAGGGAGGCGGCGGCCTCGGCGAGCGTCGCGGTGCCGAGCACCCGGCTGTCGCGGATCGTCCGTTTGTACGCGTCGGTCCAGCGGTGGTCGCCCACGCCGGCGGCGGCGAAGTTGGCGACGACGTCGCACCCGGCGAGCCCGGCCGTGTCGACGTGCCCGCGCCGCGGGTCCCAGCGGACCTCGTCGGGGGCCGCCGGCTCCCTGCGGACCAGGCGGACGACGTCGTGCCCGTCGCCGCGCAGGGACCAGGTCAGGGTGCGGCCGATGAGCCCGGAGGCACCGGCCACGGCGATCCGGGAGCGTCGTACGGGGGCGGAATCGCTCTGGGTCATGAGCCCATCCTGCCGTGGGAAGTGCCGGGCGGCCGTTCGTGCGTCCGCCGTACAGTGGCCCCCATGTCACAGCCGCACATACGTTTCGCCCGGCTCGACGACGATGACGAGCTCGCCCGGCTCGACCGTGCCTCCTGGTCCACGCTGCACTCGGTCCAGCCGCGGCCAGAAGCGCCGTACGCCCCGTTCTTCTCGGAGCGGTTCGGGCCGCGGGACCATCTGGTCGCGGAGCTGTGCGGGCGACTCGTGGGGTACGTGCGCATCGCTTTCCCCACCTCGCTCGCCGCCCACACCCATGTCCGGCAGATCCAGGGCCTCGCGGTCGCCGAGGAGGCGCGGGGCGCCGGGGTGGGCCGGGCGCTGATCCGGGCGGCCGTGGACCGCGCCCGCCAGGTGGGCGCGCGCCGCCTGACGCTGCGGGTACTCGGGCACAACAAGCCGGCGCGGGCGCTGTACGAGTCCGAGGGGTTCGTCGTCGAGGGCGTGCTGCCGGAGGAGTTCCTGCTGGACGGGACGTACGTGGACGACGTCCTGATGGGCCGGCCTCTCTGAGCCGCGACCCCGGGCGGGTCCGCCGGCGCCGGGTACCGACGGACCCGCCCGGGGTGCGGTGACGCTCGTCCCGTAGGAGCGTGAAGGGGTCCACGGAGTCCATGGGGTCCATGGGAAGGAGCCCGCCGATGACCGGGGCGTCGTCGCGTCGCCGGAACGGCGAGGAGCGGGCCTGGCTGCGCGGGGCACCGCCGCCGCGCTGGGTGCGCTGGCTGCCGATCGTGCTGCTCGTCGCCCTGTGCGTGCTCCAGCTGGCCACCGAGGAGAAGCTGGCCCTCGGCTTCCTGCTCGGCGCGATCCCCCCGCTGGCCGCCCTGACGTACGGGCCCGCCGCCACGGCGCTGCTCGGCGGGATCGTGCTCGTCCTGCTTAACCTGCCCTTCATGGACCTCGGGCGCCCCGGCAACAGCGATGTGCTCACGGTCGCGTTCGTGGCAGTGCTCAGCGTGCTGATCAGCTGGGTCCGCAGCCGGCGCGACGATCAGCTCGTCACCGTGCGGACGGTCGCCGAGGCCGCCCAGTTCGCCGTGCTCCCGCCGCTGCCCGACCGGGTCGGCAAGGTGCGCTGCTCGGGTCTGTACCGGACGGCCGAGCGCGGGGCGCTGGTCGGCGGGGACCTCTTCGACGTACGGCGGGGGCCGTCCGGGGTACGGGCGGTGATCGGCGACGTGCAGGGCCACGGTCTCTCCGCGGTGGGTACGGTCGCGGGGCTGCTCGGCGCGTTCCGTGAGGCCGTGCTCGACCAGCCGGACCTGGAGGGCGTCGCGGCGCGCCTGGACCGCCGGCTCGTGGTCGACGCGGCGGAGGACGAGCACCACGAGTTGTTCGCGACCGCGCTGTTACTGGAGTTCCCCGACGACTCCCCGGTGGTGCGGGCGCTGTCGTGCGGTCATCCGCGGCCGCTGCTGCTGCGCGGGCGCGAGGTCATCGAACTGCCGGTGCCGTCCGGGGCCCCGCTCGGCCTCGGCATCGCGGGGCTCGACCCGCCCCGGCCGCTCACGGTGCCGCTGCGTTCCGGCGACCGGCTGCTCGGGCTCACCGACGGCCTGATCGAGGCACGGGACGCGTCCGGCGCCTTCTATCCGCTCGCGGACCGGCTGATCCGCTTCGGCGCGGACGACCCGGCGGACCTGACGGACGCGCTGTGGCGTGACGTGCTGCGGTTCGCGGGAACGGTACGGGACGACTTGACGCTGCTGGTGTTCGCACCGGAGATCGATCCGGGCACCCCTTAGTTCCCCTGGGCCGGGATGCCGTCAGTTCCCCTGGGCCGGGATGCCGTCCAGCAGGGTGATGCCGCCCGTCAGTTCGCGCAGGCAGCGCAGGGCGAGGACCGCCGGGGAGCCGGTCGCGCCCGTCGCGGGGGCGTCCGTGGCGGCCCAGGTCTCCAGGGCGATCCGGATGGCGTCGGTGGCCGCGGCGGCGGCGAGCCGTACGTCGAGGGGGTCCGCGCCGGGGCCCGCGAGCCGGGCGAGGACCGGGACGAGGCGTTCCTCCGACTCCTGGTTGACCCGGTACCAGACGGCCCGCAGCGCCGCGTCGTCCTGGGCGGCGCGCAGCAGTCCCCTGGTCGTCGCGAGCTGTTCGGGGCCGTGGGCGCCGGGGGCGGAGAGCGTGGCGGTGACGGCCGTCTCCAGGGTGATGCGCAGGTCACCGCCGGGTTCCGCGTCCGCGAGGAGCGCGCGCCAGGCGTCGCCGCCCGCCGCGAGGAGAGGACCGACGGCGTCCTGCTTGCCCCGGAAGTAGCGGTAGAAGGTGCGCAGCGCGACGCCCGCGCGGTGGGCGATGTCCTCGGCGGTCGTGCCGTCGGGGCCGCGCTCGGCGAAGAGTTCGGCGGCGGCGCGGGCGATGTCCAGCTGGGTGGCGGCCTTGCGCCGTTCGGTCAGGGACGGCTGCGGTCCGTGCTGCTCGTTCGTGGGGCTCACCTGGGAAGCCTATGTGTTCCGGGAACATCTCTGCACGTTGTGACGTTATGGCAAAACGTGCCACCCAGGCGTACGGTGGACAGCAGATCCCGGTGAAGCGGATCGCGAAGTGAGAAGTGAAGTGGAGCAGCACATGAGCCAGAACCTGAACCGCTACGAAGGCCGTCGCGTACTCGTCACGGGCGGTGGCTCCGGCATCGGCCAGGCCACCGTGCTGCGGGTCCTCGCGGAGGGCGCCCGCGCGGTCGCCGCCGACGTCAGCGAGGCCGGCCTGAAGGACACCGTCGAGAAGGCGACCGCGGCGGGCACCGCCGACCGGCTGACCACCCTCGTCGTGAACATCGCGGACGAGGCGTCCGTGCGCACCGGCGTCGCCACCGCCGTGGAGACGCTCGGCGGCCTGGACGTGCTGGTCAACGCGGCCGGCATCCTGCGCTCCTCGCACACGCACGAGACGGCGCTCGCCGACTTCGAGCAGGTCATACGGATCAACCTCGTCGGCACGTTCCTGATGATCCGCGAGTCGATCCCGGCGCTCCTCGCCGGCGACGGCCCCGCCGTCATCAACTTCAGCTCGACGTCGGCGATGTTCGCCCACCCCTACATGGCGGCGTACGCGGCCAGCAAGGGCGGCATCCAGTCCATGACGCACGCGCTCGCGAGCGAGTACGGCAAGCAGGGCATCCGGTTCACGTCCGTGCAGCCCGGATCCATCTCCTCCGGCATGACCGACGGCTCCGGCGCCAGCAAGCAGAGTGTCGGCCCCGGCCTGCCCGAGGACGCGGACATGAGCCTGTTCATGAAGCTGGCGCCGGCGCTCGGCCAGGGCTTCGCGGGGCCGGAGAGCGTGGCGGGCGTCGTCGCGATGCTCGGCTCGGAGGACGGCAAGTTCATCACCGGCACCGAGGTCCGGATCGACGGCGGCACGCACTTCTGACCGCCCGCGGCGGACCGCCCCGGGTCACCCGAACGGCCTAACGTGCGGGGCGGGCCCGCGGCGCCGGGCGGAGAGTGGCACGTATGCGCGTCTTCCGAGTGACGCTGTGCTGCGCGCCCGGGGCCACGGCCCTCGGGCTCCTGCTGCTGTGTGCCGTCTCCGTCGGGCCGGGCCACGGTTCCGCGGCGCGGACCGGCGAGGGGGCGGGCATCTCGCCCGCCGACCGGTCCGCGCCGGTGCTGCCGCCGGCCGCCGTACCGCTGCGCCCGTCCGCCGGCGGCGCGCACACGGCCGCGGAGCCACGCATCGTGCCCCGCTCGAAATGGCTCGCGGACGCCGCGTACCGGCGTCCGCCGGCCCGGTACGCCGACCGGGTCACGGCGGTCTTCCTCCACCACACCGACTCGCCCAACGACTACGACTGCGCCGACACGCCCCGCATCATCCGCTATCTGTACGCGGGCCAGGCGGGCGGCCGGCACTGGGACGACATCGGCTACAACTTCCTCGTCGACCGCTGCGGCACGGTGTACGAGGGCCGGGCGGGCGGCGTCGACAAGGCGGTCGTGGGGGCGCACGCCCAGGGCTTCAACAAGGGCACGGCCGGCATCGCGGCGATCGGCACCTTCAACAAGGGCACCCCGGTGCCCCCGGCCATGGCGGAGTCCATCGCGGCGGTCGCCGCGTGGAAACTGGGCCTCTCGAACATCGACGCGCGCTCCCGCGTCCGCCTCGTCTCCACGAACAGTCTCAGCAGGTACCCCAAGGGCACGGCGGCGGAGTTCAACGCGATCGCCGCGCACCGTGACGGCTACGAGACGACCTGCCCCGGCGAGGCCCTGATGGCCGCACTCCCGGACATCAGAAGGCGAGCGGCGGAACTCCAGGGGCGGTAACCGGACCACGGCGCCCCCGCCATGGACACACCTCCCGGGCGCCCCCCGTGCGTCCGTGCTCGGGGTGCGCGCGACTCCCTGGGCCGGGGCGCGGACCTACCCTCGACGGACTCGGGTACCGCCCGGGAGTTCTGGAGCCGTATGCGGGGTCGCCGGGGGGTAGGACGTCCTCGGGCCCGCCTCTCGCGCGCCGGCCGGACGGCCAGGGGTGCGGGGGCGGCTCTCATCAGCCGCACCACCGCCAGGGAGGCGCACGTGCCTGAGCCCGCACAGCACGCGGACGTCGTCATCGTGGGAGCCGGGGTCGCGGGACTCTCGGCCGCCCATCGCCTGGCCAGGGCCGGTGTGCCGGCCGTGGTCCTGGAGGCCGGCCCCTGTGTGGGCGGCCGCATGTCCACCGAGAAGGTCGACGGGTTCCGCCTCGACCGGATCGGCCGGCTCCTGTGCACCTCGTACCCCGAACTGCGCCGCACCCCGGGCCTGGACGCGCTCGTGCTGCGGGCCTTCTCGCCCGGTGTGCTCGTGTACAGCGAGGGCCGCCGCCACCGCGCCGGGGAGCCCGCGCCGGCCCGGCGCGCAAAGGGCGCATTCCACACAGCGCGCGCCCTCGCGAGCGCCCCCCGGGTGCCACGGCCCCGCACCGCCCGGAGCCCCCGCCCCACCACCCCGCTCGGCAGCCCCCTCGACCACGCCCGCCTCGCCAAGGCACTGGCCCGCCTCGCCGCGACACCAGCCCCCCGCCTCCTCGCGCGCCCCGAACTCCCCGCCGCCGACGCCCTGTTCAGGGGCGGCCTCCCGGCCCGTACCCTCGACGGCTTCGTGCGCCCCCTGCTGACGGCGCTCCTGTGCGACCCGGACCTGACCACGTCGAGCCGGTGCGCCGACCTCGCCCTGTACGCCTACGCGCGCGGCCGCCTCTGCGTCCCCGAGGGCGGCGCGGACGCGCTGCCCGAACTGCTCGCCGCCGGGCTCCCGCCGGGCACGGTCCGCACCGGCGTCCGCGTCCGCGCCGTCTCCGCGAACTCGGTGACGACCGAGGAACACGGTGAACTCCGGTGCCGCGCAACACTCTTGGCGACCGGGGCGCGCGCCGCGGCGGAGCTGCTGCCGGGCCTCCGGGTGCCGGACTTCCACCCCGTCACGGTCGTCCACCACGCCGTCCCCGAGCCGCCGCTCACCGACCCCGCGCTGCTCCTCGACGCCGACCGGCTCGGCCCCGTGGCGCACACCGCGGTGATCAGCCAGGTCGACCCGACCCGCGCCCCCGCCGGACGGGCCCTGGTCTCCTCCACCGTCCTCGGCCCCCCGCCGCCCGAGCGCGAGCTGCGGGCCCAACTCGCCGCTCTCTACGGCACGTCGACCGCCGACTGGGAGACCCTCGCGGTCCACCACGACCCGGAGGCGGTGCCCGCGATGCCGCCCCCGCACGACCTGCGCCGCCTCGTGCGCCTCCTCCACGGGCTCTATGTGTGCGGCGACCACCGCGGCACGAGCACGGTGCAGGGCGCCCTCCACTCGGGCCGCAGGGCCGCGCGCGCGATCCTCACGGATCTCGGCGTTCCGCTGGCCCCGGCGAGGGGATCCGTGCCGGCCGCCGCCTGATCCGCTCCCGTCCGAGCCCGTCCGATCCCGCCCCCGATCCCGTCCGATCTCATAGGCAGGTCACAGCTACACTCACCACACATCCGACCTCTAAGGGTCCCCCATTCCGCGCCCGTCTCCGTGGCACATTCCGGAGGCGGGCGCCCTCATTCCCGTACGCGCACTCTTGCCACCACCTCAACTCCCCTCTACGGTCCCCACGTCCGCACCTTGACCCTGGAGGCCGCAGTGCGAAGAACGGCGTCAGCCCTGCTGTTCGTCCTAGCCCTTGTCACCGGATTCATCGGAGCTGTAGTGCCGTCGTCCGCAGCCCAGACCACGGAGCAGAGCCCCGACCTGCTCGCCGGGCAGCCCTCCGTGGTCCCGCGCCCCACCGACTGGACGTCGCTCGGCGGCACCACCGCGCTCACCGGCCGCACCCGCGTCCTGGTCGACCCGGGCGCCCGCGCCGAGACCGCCCTGCCGTCCGGCCGCGCCGAGTTCCCCGGCCCGGCCCGCCAGACCGTGCAGCAGCTCGCCGCCCAGCTGAAGGACGAGCTGGGCCAGGTCTCGGGGATCGAGCCGGGCATCGAGAGCGACGTGGCCCACGCCGGGCCCGGCGACATCGTGCTCGGCCTTGACAACGATGCCCGACTCGGTGCCGAGGGCTACCGGTTCGACAGCGCGGACGGCGCCGTACGCATCCGGGCCGCCTCCACGCACGGCCTCTTCTACGGCACCCGCACCCTCCTCCAGCTCCTGCGCTCCACGGCCGACGACCACCGCACGCTCCCCCGGGCGCGCGCGACGGACGTCCCCACGCAGGCGATCCGCATGGTCCACCTGGACGCGGGCCGCAAGTACTGGAAGATCCCGTACCTGGAGAACCTGATCCGCAGGATGGGCGACCAGAAGCTCAACACGCTCATGCTGCACCTCTCCGAGTCGGAGGGCTTCCGCCTCTACAGCCCGAAGTTCCCGGGCCTCGCGGACCCCGACCACAGCTACAGCCGCGCCGACATCGAGCGCCTGAAGGCCTTCGCGGCCCGCCACCACGTGCAGGTGATGCCGGGCCTGGAGATGCCCGGCCACGCGACCGCGATCAGTGACGCGTTCGGCATCGGCTTCGGCTCGGGCCCGAACCCCTGCACGCAGGCGCACACGCACTCGCACCTCACGCCCGACTGGATCATCGACATGACCAGCGACAAGGCGGTGGCGAAGACGAAGGAGATCGTCGACGAGTTCGCCGGCTGGTTCGACGCGCCGCTGTTCTCGATCGGCGGCGAAGAGGTGCCCGGCCAGCTCGCCAACTGCCCGCGCGTACAGGACTACTTGGCCGCCTCGCCCGAGGTGTCGACGCTCGGCGACCTCCTCAACCGGTACATCAACACCCTTGACGACGTGATCGCCTCGCACGGCAAGCGCACCGCCGTCTACAACGGCTCCGAGCACCTCGCCGCGCCGCAGCAGACCGTGCACGGCCCTGTCGTCTTCATCACCTGGGAGGGCACGGGCGCCGCGCCCGCCGTCGCGGGTCACGACGAGATCGCCATCGGCCCGTTCTACGACACCCCGAACAACTACCACCACCTGTACCCGAACGAGCCCTGGATGTACGACTCCTGGACCGTCAGCACGGAGCCCGACATGCTCGGCTCCGGCCTGACCAACTGGGCCGACTACAACTTCTGGGCGGACGACGAGTACTTCGAGCAGTCGATGGC
Source organism: Streptomyces antnestii (assembly GCF_004005495.1). Lineage (GTDB taxonomy): Bacteria > Actinomycetota > Actinomycetes > Streptomycetales > Streptomycetaceae > Streptomyces > Streptomyces antnestii. The sequence continues at coordinate 348,409 of NZ_RZYA01000004.1, read as the reverse complement.
CGGCGCCCGCGCGATCCTCGCCGACCGCGCCTGGAACGGCACCACGACCCCGGACACCCTCGCCGACTTCCGGGCCCGCGCGTCCCGTATCGGCGACCCGCCCGGCATCACCCCGGCGCCCGTGCGGCCCCGCGTCACCGCCGGCCGGCCCAGCCACCACTGGACGTTCGACACGGCCGCGTACCCGAAGGGCTGGACGTACGCGGGCAGTCCCGGCAACACGATCTTCGCCGAGGACACGGCGGGTGACCTGCCGGGCACGTCGTACATCATCAACAACCCGACTCCGGTGGACGGGGTGAGCGGTCAGGCGTGGCGCTTCGACTCGGACCGCGACGGTGTGGGCTTCGGCGGGCTCGACGTGGCCGAGCCGTGGACGGTGTCGGTCTCGGTCCGCCCGACGTCCCGCACCCCCGACCAGGTCCTGCTCAGCTCGAAGGCGGGCGCGCTCAAGCTCATGCAGTACGGCACGGGCAAGGTCGGCTTCACGAGGTACGGCTCCGCCGACCACTCCTTCGACTACACGCTGCCCCTGAACCAGTGGACCCGGCTGACCTGGGTCACCACCCCCGGCCACACCACGCTGTACGCGGACGGCAAGCGCGTCGGCACCGTCGACGCGTCGATCCCGCTGCCGCTTCGCTCGATCGGCACGGAGAAGGCGAGCCTGCGCGGCGACCTCGACGAACTCATCACCTGGGACGTGGCACTGACGGACAGTCAGGTCGCCGACCAGCTCGGGAAGGACGACTCCAAGTGACGCGCCACAGACCCCGGACCTCCACACCCGCCCGGCGCCGCACGGCGCTCGTCGCGGCGGCCTGCGCGACCCTGCTCGGCCTGCCCGCGGCGGGCGGATCCGCGGCCGCCCAGGACGCTCCCCAGGCCCCCGCCTCGACCCCGGACTACGAGCCCACCCTCGCGTCCCTCAACAGCCATCCGACGCCGGGCTGGTTCAACGACGACAAGTTCGGCATCTTCATCCACTGGGGCGCCTACTCGGTGCCAGCCTGGGGCCCGCGCGGCAGCTACGCCGAGTGGTACTGGGCGTACATGAACAACGCGGGCAGCCCCACCTACAAGCACCACAAGGACACGTACGGGACGGCCGCGAACTACGACGACTTCATCAAGCAGTGGAAGGCCGAGAAGTACGACCCTGACGCCTGGGTGAAGCTCTTCAAGGACGCCGGCGCCAAGTACTTCGTCCTGACCTCCAAGCACCATGAGGGCGTCGCCCTCTGGGACTCGAAGGTGAGCGGGCGCGACACCGTCGACCTGGGGCCCCACCGCGACCTGGCGGGCGACCTGTTCAAGGCGGCCCGCAAGCAGGGAGACCTGAAGGCCGGTTTCTACTACTCCCTCTACGAGTGGAACAACCCGTCCTACACCGGCCGCCCGGTCACCAACCCGTACACCGGCGCCACCGTCCCGTACACCGGGGCGCCCGCTGTCAAGGACTACGTCGGCGACTACATGGCGCCGCAGATGCGCGAACTGATCGACCAGTACGACCCGGACATCATGTGGTGCGACGGGCAGTGGGAGAAGCCCGCCTCGTACTGGAAGACCGCCCCCGTCCTCGCCCACTACTACAACCAGGCGAAGAACCGGGAGCACCCGAAGGAGGTGGCGGTCGCCAACCGCTGCAAGATCGACACGGGCGCCCTCGACTCCACCGAACTCGACTTCCAGACCCCCGAGTACACGGTCAAGTCGGAGATCGACCCGCACAAGTGGGAGGCCAGCCGCGGCATAGCCCACTCCTACGGCTACAACCAGAACGAGCCGGAGGAGGACTACCTCACCTCCGACCAGCTCGTCGACTCGCTCAGCGACATCGTCAGCAAGAACGGCAACCTGCTCCTCGACATCGGCCCGCGCGGCGACGGCACGATCCCCGAACTCCAGCAACAGCGCCTGCGGGACATCGGCACCTGGCTGAAGACCAACGGCGAGGCCGTGTACGGCACGACGTACTGGCACCACGCCGAGGAGCCCACCTCGGACGACGACATCCGCTACACGGTGAAGGACGGGGCCCTCTACGCGACCGCCCTGAAGTGGCCGGGCGAGCAGCTGACGCTCGGCGCGGACACCCCCGTGAACAGGACGACCCGCATCACGCTGCTCGGCTCCGACGCGGGCCCCCTCGACTGGCACAAGGACGACCGGGGCCGGGTCGTGGTGGACACCCCGGCCGAGTCCGGCAAGTACGCCTACGTCTTCAAGGTCGAGACCCCGGGCGTGAACAGCCTGGCCCGCACCCGCACCGAGCTGCCGAAGGAGCTGAACCCGGGCCGCGCGGCGGACGGCACGCTCACCGTCACCAACACCTCCCGCAGGGAGGCGCCGAGCACGAAGGTGACGTTCGGCGCTCCCGAGGGCTGGACGGTCACGCCGGGCACGGCCGGCGTTCCGCCGCAGGCCCCCGGCGCGGACACCGAGGTCCCGTTCACGGTGACCCCGCCGAAGTCGGCGGAGCCCGGCACGTACGCACTGCCCCTCACGCTGCGGCACGCGGGGATGACCAGCACCACGACAGTGCGCGTGAAGGTCGCCCCGGAGAACCTGGCGCTCGGCAGGCCCGCCACGCAGAAGTCCACCGCGTGGGACGCCCCGGCCTCGCGCGCCGTCGACGGCAACACGGACGGCGCCTTCGGCTCGGGCTCGGTCACGCACACGGCGGAGCCCTCGAACCAGGCCTGGTGGCAGGTCGACCTCGGCGCGAAGGCCGACCTGAGCGGCGTCGATCTCTGGAACCGCACCGACTGCTGCTCGGACCGGCTGGCCGATTTCTGGGTCCTGACGTCCGACTCCCCGATCACCGCGGACAGCCTCAGCGAGGCCCGAAGCGCGCCCGGGGTGACGGCCGTACGGGTCGCGGGACAGGCGGGCAGGCCGTCGCACGTGGCACTGCCGGCCGGGACGACCGGCCGCTATGTGCGCGTCCAGCTGGAGTCCGCCACCAACCCGCTGTCCCTGGCGGAGGTCCAGGTGCGCGGGAGCTCCCGGCCGTAGTCAGTGGCCCCGTCCCCTCACTGGCTGAACGCGGCGATGCGGTCCCGGTACCCCCGTACCGGGGCCGCGTCGCGGTAGGGCTCCAGGCGTCGCTCGAAGTCCCGCACGTACTCGTGCGCCCGCACGGAGCGCATCTCCGAGGCGGCGTGGGCGGCCTCCGCGCCGAGCACGCACGCCTGGTCCAGCTCGCCGAGCCCGAGCCGCGCGGACGCCAGCACCACACGGCAGAACAGCCGGCTGCGCGCGTACCCGGGCGCCCTCAGTTGCAGCGACCGCTCGGCGTGCTGCGCGGCCGCCCGGTACTGCTGGAGATCGCGGTGGCAGTGCCCGAACTCGTCGGCGAGCTGCGCCTCGTCGAAGAACCGCGCCCAGTGCGGCACGTCGTCACCGGCCCGCACCGCCTCCAGGGCCCGCTCGGCCCGCACCAGGGACGCCGTGCACGCACGGACCTCGCCGAGCACCCCGTGCCCGCGCGCCTCCGCCGAGTGCAGCAGCGCCTGCACGGCGGGCGGCGCGGACGACCCCACCCCCTGCTGGGCGACCCGCGCCAGCTGGACCGCCTCGCGCCCGTGGCCGAGATACACGGCCTGGCGGCTCATCGTGACCAGCACGTACGCCCCGTACGCCCGGTCCCCCGCGGCCTGCGAGAGCCGCAGCGCCTGCACGAAGTACCGCTGCGCGAGCCCGTGCGCGGCGATGTCGTACGAGGTCCAGCCGGCGAGGCGGGTCAGGTCGGCGGTGGCGGCGAAGAGGCGCCGTCCGGTCTGCTCCCCGTAACTGCCGCGCAGCATCGGCTCGGCCTCGTGCTCCAGATAGCGCACCAGGGCCTGGCGGGCGTGGCCGCCGCCGTAGGCCTGGTCGAGGGAGCGGAAGAGTTCGCCGACGGAGCGCAGAGCCGCGATGTCGCCCGCGGTGACGCGCTGGCCGGGCCCGCGCTCCGTGTGGCCGCGCTGGCGGGGCAGGGGCGGTGGCGCCTGGTCGAACGTGCCCTGGTGCTTGGCGGAGGGCCGTCCCTGGGCGGGGATCCGGCCGGGCCCTGCCTGCTCCCCGTGGGCCACCCGGTCGTCGGCCCGTCCGATCAGCCAGTCCCGGCTGGGCACGACGAGCCCGGCGGGGGTGAAGGCGATCTTGCGGAGCTCGGCGTGGCTGCCGGAGTCCTTGCGCCACAGGCCGCTGACGATGTCGACGGCCTCCTCGGGCGAGGCCGCGAACTCCAGGCCCGCGTAGACCGGGGAGCAGGCGTCGAGCCCCAGGTCCTGGGCGGAGAGGCGGCGGCCGAGGCGCCGGGTGAACACCTCGGCGATGAGCGCGGGCGTGGTGCCGCGGGGCTGCTGACCGCGCAGCCAGCGCGTCACGGAGGTCTTGTCGTAGCGCAGGTCGAGACCGTGCTCCAGGCCGAGCTGATCGACACGGCGGGCCAGGCCGGCGTTGGAGAACCCTGCCTCCGCGATGAGCGCGGCTAGCTGGCGGTTGGGCGTGCGCTGCGGAGGTCGTTCCGTCATCAGCTGTGCGGTCTCCTGCCTTCCGGGCTTTTGGTGCAGCCCTACTGGAACGGCGCGAATGTAACGGCCCGCACAGGCACCGTCCCGGCCTTGGCCGCCCCTTCATCCGATCGTGTGACGATTGGCCGGGGAACTGACGAGAAGACCGGCGCCGTACAGTGGCTGAGGGCGCGATATGTGCACGCTGAAGGTTCTAGGGAGGCACTGACCGTGAATGAGTTGCGGTTCGTCCGCTTGGGTTTCGGAGCGGACTCGGTCGACTACCAGGAGGCCTGGGACGAGCAGCGCCGTGTGCACGCCGCCCGCTTCGCCGACGAGGCCCCCGACACCTGCCTCCTGCTCGAACACCCGCCGGTCTACACGGCGGGCCGCCGCACCGCCCCCGAGGAGCGCCCGCTGGACGGCACGCCCGTCGTGGACGTGGACCGTGGCGGCAAGATCACCTGGCACGGCCCCGGCCAGCTCGTCGGCTACCCGATCCAGAAGCTGCCGCGCCCGGTGGACGTGGTCGCGCACCTGCGCCGTCTGGAGGACGCGATGATCGCGGTCTGCGCCGAGTTCGGCGTGGAGACCTCCCGCGTCGAGGGCCGGGCGGGCGTGTGGGTGCTCGGCGACCCGGTGGCGGAGCGCCCGAAGCTCGGCGGTCTGTCCCTGGACTTCGACCCCCGGGTGAACGACTCCGAGTTCGACCCCCGGCTCAACGGTCCGGAGTACGCGCCGTCGAACGCCGGCCAGCGCCGCGAGGACCGCAAGATCTGCGCGATGGGCATCCGCGTCGCCAAGGGCGTCACGATGCACGGCTTCGCGCTGAACGTGAATCCGGACACGTCGAACTTCGACAAGATCATCCCGTGCGGCATCCGCGACGCGGGCGTCACCTCGCTCTCGTACGAGCTGGGCCGTGAGGTCACGATCGCCGAGGTGCTGCCGGTCGCCGAGCGGTGTCTGCGCGATGTCCTGGAGAACGCGGCCCTCGCCCCGCGGGTCGTGGAGAAGGCGACCGCGTAGGCGTTCGCAGGCGAGGGCCGCCCGGGCGGATCGAGGTCCGGGAATGCACCCCGCCGGCCGCAGGTTGGCCACACGTAAGGCCCATGAAGACCACGGGCGTACCCTGAGGTACGCCGAAGAATCAAAGCTGTAGGGAGCCGGTCGTGTCCGCAGTCGCACCCGACGGACGCAAGATGCTGCGCCTGGAGGTCCGCAACAGCCAGACCCCCATCGAGCGCAAGCCCGAGTGGATCAAGACCCGGGCGAAGATGGGCCCCGAGTACAACGCCCTGCAGAAACTCGTGAAGAGCGAGGGCCTGCACACGGTCTGCCAGGAGGCGGGCTGTCCGAACATCTACGAGTGCTGGGAAGACCGCGAGGCGACCTTCCTGATCGGTGGCGACCAGTGCACCAGGCGCTGTGACTTCTGCCAGATCGACACGGGCAAGCCCGAGGCGCTCGACCGTGACGAGCCGCGCCGCGTCGGCGAGTCCGTCGTCACGATGGACCTGAACTACGCCACGATCACCGGCGTCGCCCGCGACGACCTGGAGGACGGCGGCGCCTGGCTGTACGCGGAGACGGTCCGCCAGATCCACGCGATGACGGCGGAGCGCGCCGAGGGCTACACCAAGGTCGAGCTGCTCATCCCCGACTTCAACGCCGACCCGGACCAGCTGGCCGAGGTCTTCTCGTCCCGCCCCGAGGTTCTCGGGCACAACGTCGAGACGGTGCCGCGGATCTTCAAGCGGATCCGCCCGGGCTTCCGGTACGAGCGCTCCCTCGAGGTCATCACGAAGGCCCGCGAGGCCGGCCTGGTCACCAAGTCCAACCTGATCCTGGGCATGGGCGAGGAGCGCGAAGAGGTCAGCGAGGCGCTGCGCCAGCTGCACGAGGCGGGCTGCGAGCTCATCACGATCACGCAGTACCTGCGCCCGACGCCGCGCCACCACCCCGTCGAGCGCTGGGTGAAGCCGCACGAGTTCGTGGAGCTGAAGGAGGAGGCCGAGCAGATCGGTTTCTCCGGTGTCATGTCGGGCCCGCTGGTGCGTTCCTCGTACCGCGCCGGACGGCTCTACCAGATGGCCGTCGAGAAGCGCGGCTCGTACGTCGCCTCGCAGGCGGTCTGACCCGGCACGACGGCACCGCCCGCCAGCCGTGTGAACTCGCGCACAAGTAGCTACCGGCCGGTAATGGCCAACAGGACGCGGTCCTGACAGTCCCCGCAGATGGGGGGACCGTCAGGGCCGCGTCCCTCGTTCGGCTCCCCCGCATCAAGGCTTCACGGGCGTTTGACCCTTCGGTCACGCCCTGGTAACACCGAACAGTGACGCTGTACTCACGCCACGTACACCCTTAGTCAGAGCCGCTCCCGAGGGGGACCTACCGATGCAGGCCGCGCCCGTACGCGCCACCGCCATCCCGACCTTCACCGACGCGCTCCGCGCGGTCGAGTCGCTGCTCATGAGCAGCGGCCAGCGCACCGCACGCCGCAATGCCTGGACCTCCGTGCTCGAGGACCGCCGCCGCGCCAAGGACCGGGTGGAGGCGCAGCGCGTGCTCGAAGAGGCTGTGGCCGCCCGCACGTCGTAGCCGCTTTACCGGACACGTAGACTTCAAGACATGGCGAGGAAGGAAACCGCAGCGGACGCTGCGAACCCCGGGCGACTCAAGCAGATCGCCCTGACCTTTAAGATGACCCGCAAGGCCGACCCGATGGTCAGTCTTGTACTCGCGGCTGTGGGAATCGTCACCTTTGGTGTGTTCCTCGCGATCGGTTTCTTGATCGGTCACCCGGTATATCTCGGAATTCTCGGCTTCCTGCTCGCCTTCCTCGCGATGGCGATCGTCTTCGGACGCCGTGCCGAGAAAGCAGCCTTCGGGCAGATGGAGGGCCAGCCCGGCGCGGCCGCCGCGGTACTCGACAACATCGGCCGTGGCTGGACCACGACCCCGGCCGTGGCGATGAACCGCAGCCAGGACGTCGTCCACCGGGCCGTCGGCAAGGCCGGCATCGTCCTGGTCGCCGAGGGCAACCCGAACCGGGTGAAGTCCCTGCTGGCGGCCGAGAAGAAGAAGATGGCCCGCATCGTCGCCGACGTGCCGGTCCACGACATCCTCGTCGGCAACGGCGAGGGCCAGGTGCCGCTCAAGAAGCTCCGCACCACGATGCTCAAGCTCCCCCGCGTCCTCGCGGGTCCGCAGGTCACGACGACCAACGACCGCCTCAAGGCGATGGGCGACCTGATGAGCAACATGCCGCTCCCCAAGGGCCCGATGCCCAAGGGAATGCGTATGCCGCGCGGCGGCGGCAAGGGCCGCTGACCCCCCTTCTACGACGGAGAGCCCCCGGACCGACCGGTCCGGGGGCTCTCCGTCTGTCTGCGTGTGGAGAAGTCCTGTCAGGCGCGGACCTGGACCGCGCGGGACAGGCGGTCGTGCAGGCCGCGGCCGTCACGGTCCCAGATCAGGGCGGGGACGGCGACGCACAGGAGCAGCGTGCGCACCAGGACGCGGCCGAGACCGAGACGTCCGCCGCCGTTCTCCGCGACGACGCGCAGGCCCATGACCCGCTTGCCGGGGGTGAAGCCGACCGTGCCGACGGTGAGCAGGGCGAGGACGAAGAAGATCCCCAGGGCCCAGTTCCCCGTCGACTGGTTGTAGCCGTGCGTGAAGAGCCCGTATGCGATCAGCATGCACAGGGCCCAGTCGATGACGAGGGCGGCGATCCGCCTGCCCGGGCGCGCGATGGAGCCGGGCCCTTCCTCGGGCAGCCCCAGCTGCTCACCGCGGTACCCGAACTCGACACCCGCGTCCTCGGCGGCCGCGCGCGGCCCGGAGAGCCACGATCCGATTGCTTGCCTGTTGTCCACCCGACCACGGTACTGCGCTCGGCCACCCGGCCCTGCCCTGACCCCCGCTCCGGTTAACGTCGGCGAAACAAATGGGTCATGCTTGAGAAATGGGGCCTGCCTAAGGTCGGGCCCAGCGTGTGCCACCGCACTTGGCCGCACCACCGAGCTACAACCCCGCCCCTCCCTGGGTGGGAGTAGGAGGAGTTGGATGTTCCAGAACGCCGATGATGTGAAGAAGTACGTCGCCGACAACGACGTCAAGTTCATCGATGTCCGGTTCTGTGACCTGCCCGGTGTGATGCAGCACGTCACCGTCCCGGCGGCGACCTTCGACCCGGCCGACGAGCTCGCCTTCGACGGCTCGTCCATCCGCGGCTTCCAGGCCATCCACGAGTCCGACATGGCGCTGCGCGCGGACCTGTCGACGGCCCGCGTCGACCCCTTCCGCCGCGACAAGACCATCAACATCAACTTCTTCATCCACGACCCGATCACCGGCGAGCAGTACAGCCGTGACCCGCGGAACGTGGCCAAGAAGGCCGAGGCGTACCTCGCCTCCACCGGCATCGCCGACACCGCGTACTTCGGTCCCGAGGCGGAGTTCTACGTCTTCGACAACGTCCGTTTCAAGACGTCGGAGAACGAGAGCTTCTACCACATCGACTCCGAGGCCGGCGCCTGGAACACCGGTGCGGAGGAGGACAACCGCGGCTACAAGGTCCGCTACAAGGGCGGCTACTTCCCGGTCCCGCCGGTCGACCACTTCGCCGACCTGCGCGCCGAGATGTCCCTGGAGCTGGAGAAGAGCGGCCTCCAGATCGAGCGCCAGCACCACGAGGTCGGCACCGCCGGCCAGGCCGAGATCAACTACAAGTTCAACACGCTGCTCGCCGCGGCCGACGACCTGATGCTCTTCAAGTACATCGTGAAGAACGTCGCCTGGCGCAACGGCAAGACCGCGACCTTCATGCCGAAGCCGATCTTCGGTGACAACGGCTCGGGCATGCACGTCCACCAGTCCCTGTGGGCCGGCGGCGACCCGCTGTTCTACGACGAGCAGGGCTACGCGGGCCTCTCGGACGTCGCCCGCTACTACATCGGCGGCATCCTCAAGCACGCGCCGTCGCTGCTCGCGTTCACCAACCCGACCGTGAACTCGTACCACCGCCTGGTCCCCGGCTTCGAGGCCCCGGTCAACATGGTGTACTCGCAGCGCAACCGCTCCGCCGCGATGCGTATCCCGATCACGGGCTCGAACCCGAAGGCCAAGCGCGTCGAGTTCCGCGCGCCGGACCCGTCCTCGAACCCGTACCTCGCCTTCTCGGCCCTCCTGATGGCCGGCCTGGACGGCGTGAAGAACAAGATCGAGCCGGCCGAGCCGATCGACAAGGACCTCTACGAGCTGGCTCCCGAGGAGCACGCGAACGTCCAGCAGGTCCCGACCTCCCTGCCCGCGGTCCTCGACGCCCTGGAGGCGGACAACGAGTACCTGCAGGCCGGCGGCGTCTTCACGTCCGACCTGATCGAGACGTGGATCGACTACAAGCGCACGCACGAGATCGCCCCGATCCAGCTGCGCCCGCACCCGCACGAGTTCGAGCTGTACTTCGACCTCTAGGACGACCCCGGGCCCCCGTCACCTCCTCCGGGAGGGGCGGGGGCTTCGTTGTGCGCGCTGTCACAAACACTCATAAACTCGGGCGAACAGGAACAGACTTCCGAGGAGTGCCGCATGAGCAATCTGTTCGTCGTCGCCTACAACGACCTCGCCACGGCCAACCAGGTCCGCGAGAAAATGATCGACCTGTCCAAGCAGCACCTCGTCGAGCTCGAGGACATCGTGGTCGTCGAGCGGCGGGACGACGGGAAGATCAAGCTGCACCAGGCCGTGAGCCACACGGCGACCGGTGCGGCCGGCGGAGCGTTGTGGGGCGGGGTCATCGGGCTGCTCTTCCTGGCGCCGCTGCTCGGCGCGGCCGTCGGTGCCGCGGCCGGTGCCACCGGTGGAGCGATGACCGACACGGGCATCAACGACGACTTCATGAAGGACCTCAGCCAGAACCTGCAGCCCGGCGCCGCCGCACTGTTCGTCCTGGTGAAGCAGGCCGCCCCGGACAAGGTCATCCCGCAGATCGCGTCGTTCGGCGGCCAGCTCGTGCAGACCTCGCTCAGCAACGAGGAGGAGCAGCACCTGCGCGACGCACTCAAGGCGGCCCAGAGTTCCTGAGAGGTTTCAGGACGGACGCGACGGTACGGCCGGCCCCGGGCGGGGCCGGCCGTACCGTCGCGTCCGGGGACCGCTCCAGATGTCTCAGACGCCCGGCGCCGCGGTGATCAGGCCGTCCGAGATCGCCCGGCGCAACGCCGTGTGGTCCGTGGCGTTCTGGTCGGCGTAGCGCAGGGCGAAGTCCGCCACCGCGCGGTCGAAGGTGTCGGCGCCGCCGAGGTAGCCGGCGATGGCTATGCGGTCTCCGGAGCGGGCGTGGGCGCGGGCGAGCGCGGTGCCGCACAGCCGGGCGTAGGCCCGCAGTTCCTTGGGGCCCATCCCGGCGACGTCGGCGGAGCCCTTCATGTCGCGCAGCTGACGCCAGTAGAACGCGCGGCCCTGCGGCCCGGTCATCCAGCCGAGGAAGATGTCGCCGGACGCCTGGAGCAGGCGCTGGCCCGCGACGACGCGATGGCCCGGGTGGACGTACGGGCCGTGCGGCTGGTGTTCCTCGACGACGGACCGGGTGGCCTCCTTGATCTGGAGGAACAGCGGGTCGTCGGCGTCGCGCCCTTCGAGCAGCACGACGAAACACCGGGTGCCGACACTGCCGACGCCGACGACCTTGCGGGCGGCCTCGACGAAGCGGTAGCGGTCGAGGAGGCGGCGGCGTTCCTCGGCGAGCGTGGAGCGGTAGTCGCCGAACAGTTTGCGCACGGTGGCCGTGTCGGGGGTGCTCGCCGGTTCGAGGAGCGGCGGGTCGTGGATGATGCGGCGGCGCCCGCCCGCGACCTCGGTCAGTTTGCCGAGCGCCTGGAGGCTGGTGCGGCGGGTGGCGTGGGCGAGGGTGGCCTGGATGCGGCGGCGGTTGCGGGCGGAGCGGATGAGGGGGAGCAGCTCGTGGGCGTCGATGTGCTCGTACCAGACGGCGAGTTCGCCCATCCCGGCGAGCCGGCGCATGGCCTCCCGGTACGCGGCGGCGGCCGCGCGGGCCGCGTCGTGGGCCTGGGCGTCGGTGTGCCCGTTGTCGCGCGCGGCGACGGCGACGCTGGCGGCAAGGCGTTTCACGTCCCATTCGAAGGGGCCGGGGCTGGTCTCGTCGAAGTCGTTGACGTCGAAGAGGAGGGACCGTTCCGGGGAGGCGAACAGGCCGAAGTTCAGGAGGTGGGCGTCGCCGCAGAGCTGGACCGTGAGTCCGGTGTCGCGCTGGGTTGCCAGGTCGCCGGTCATCACGGCGGCGGCGCCCCGCAGGAACGCGAACGGCGAGGCCGCCATCCGTCCGTAGCGGATCGGCAGCAGCTCGGCGACGCGGTCGGCCGCCTGCTGCTCCAGTACGACGACGGGGTCGGCGCGGTCGGCGGCGGGTATCCACGCCCCGTGCGAGGAGCGTGACGCCCGCTTGCGGGCCGCCTTGCCCAGGGCGGCACGGGTGTGAGGGGTGCTCATGCGGCGCTCCCGTGGGTCCGGCTGGGCGGTCGCGGCTAGTGCCGCAATGCCCGGGCGACGTCCGCTTTCACGTCGCCGGACAGGGTGCGGTTGCTGCGGGCCTTCGCCTTCTTGGAGGCACCCTTGTCCACGTCGTCGATCGTCACGACGACCGTGTCGAGGAGGTTGCCACCGGGGTCACGGAAGTCGACCTGCACCGCGTACGACGCCTTGGAGCCCGAGCTGTTGGTGGCGGTGACGGGGACCGCCGTCCGGTCGCCGTCCTTCGTCACGGCACCGAGCTCGATGTCGCCCTTGGCGTTCACACCGCCCTTGACGCGGTCCAGTTCCTTCTGGGCCTTCGCCGTGGCGGAGGCCACCACGCCCCCGGCCCTGGACGCCACCGACGACGCGGCGGACGCGGCCTTGGAGGCCTCGCTGGAAGGGCTGTTGTTGTTCGAGCACCCTGCCGCCGCGAGCACCACCACGGCCACGAGCAGCCCGGCTGCCGCTCCCCGCATGCCACGTCCCGACATCACGCCTCCCGCTGCCCGTTCCGGTCACGTCACCTCAGTCAAGGCCGCCGGGCCCCGCGCGGCATGCCGGGCACGGCAAACAGGTGAGGCCCGCACGGGCCCGGGGGCAGGATGGGAGGCGGTCAGGGAACCGTCCCAGGGAGGTACGCGTGAGTGGTCGGCGGCACATCGGTGCGGCGGAGCGGCGGGCCCGGCTCGCCGCCGGTCAGCTGCTGGCGCCCGGCGCGCGGGCCTCCTCCGCCGAGGAGGTCGCCGGGTCGCTCGTGGCGCTGCACGGCACGGACCCGTCCACCGTGTACCTGGCGGTCGGCGCGCGCCTCACGGACCCCGCGAAGACCGTCGCCGATGTCGAGCGCGCGCTGTACACGGACCGTTCCCTGGTGCGGATGCACGGCATGCGGCACACGGTGTTCGTGTTCCCCGCCGGCCTCACCGCGGTGGTGCACGCGTCGACGGGCCTGGAGGTCGCGGCGCGGGAGCGCGCCTCCCTCGTCAAGCAGCTGGAGGCGGGCAGCGAGCACGACGCGGCGTGGCTCGCCGAGGTCGAGGCGGGCACCCTGGCCGCGCTCGCGGCGCGCGGTGAGGCGACGGCGGCCCAACTGTCCGAGGACGAACCGCGGTTGCGCACCCAGCTCCTGTACGCGCCGGGCAAGACGTACGAGGCCTGGCAGGCGGTCTCGACGCGCGTGCTGCGGGTGCTCGGCATGGAGGGGCGCGTCGTGCGCGGGCGGCCCCGCGGCTCGTGGACGTCGAGCCAGTTCCGGTGGGCTCTCGCGCCGGCGCACGCCGAACTCTCCGTGGCGGAAGCCAAGTCGGAGCTGCTGCGCCACTGGCTGGGCTCGTGCGGTCCGGCGACGGAGGCCGACCTGAAGTGGTGGACGGGCTGGAAGGTCACCGACGTACGCCGGGCCCTCGCGGCGATCGGAGCGGTCGAGGTGGGGCTCGACGAGGGGACCGGGTTCGTGCTCCCCGACGACGTGGAGCCGGTCGCCGGTGGCGGGGAGCCGTGGGCCGCCCTGCTGCCCGCGCTCGACCCGAGCGCGATGGGCTGGCAGCAGCGCGACTGGTATCTGGCGCCGGAGCTGCGGGCGCCGCTCTTCGACCGGGCGGGCAACATCGGGCCCACCGTGTGGTGGGACGGGCGGATCGCGGGCGGGTGGGCGCAGGGCAAGGACGGCGAGGTCCGGTGGCGGCTCCTCGCGGACGTGGGCCGGGAGGCCGCGGCCGCCGTCGAGGAGCGGGCCGCGGCGCTCCAGGGGTGGCTGGGCGCGGCGCGCGTCACGCCCCGTTTCCGTACGCCGCTGGAGAAGGAGCTGGCGGCGGGGTGACACACCTCGGGCTCAACTGCCGTGTGCCGCCCGCCCGTCGGGACGTGACGGGCGGGCGGCACACCTGGGGCCTTACGGGGGTCAGCGGCTGTAGCGCATCAGCGCGCGGACCATGTGGCAGGTGATGTCCGACGGCGGATGGATCCCGACGCGCTCCGCCGCGCTCCGTATCGTGCTGTTGCGGGCCTGGTCCGGGAGGTAGACGCCCGAGTCGAGCAGGGCGATCGCGAGGCGCATGGCCTTGAGGCGGCGGTTGTGCGTGACGTACCAGTCACGCGGCCGTCCCGCGGGCAGGGCCTTCTTGGCGAGTGGCTTGTAGGGAAGGTCGATCAGCATCGGTGCGGCAGCGGGCACAGACATCCTCCTGTCGCGGGAGGGAGACCCTTCCAGAGCCCTCCACGGCCCTGGACGCTCCCTCGAACACTGCTTCTATTCTACGGGCGGGCACTGACAACAGCCCCTGGTCAGCAGGCATGTCCCGTACCGTTGGCCCCATGGAAATCTGGATCAACCCGGCCTGCTCGAAGTGCCGTAGCGCACTCTCCCTGCTCGATGCCGAGGGCGCCGACTACACCGTGCGGCGCTACCTGGAGGACGTGCCGTCCGAGGACGAGATCCGCGGCGTCCTCACGCGGCTCGGCCTGGAGCCGTGGGACATCACGCGGACACAGGAGGCCGACGCGAAGGAGCTCGGCCTGAAGGACTGGGCGCGGGACGAGAGTTCGCGCGACCGGTGGATCGCGGCGCTCTCCGCGCACCCGAAGCTCATCCAGCGGCCGATCATCACGGCCGAGGACGGTACGGCGGTGGTGGGGCGCAGCGAGGAGGCGGTCCGCGACGCGCTCGGCCGCGGCTGAGAGCCGGACTACGGCACAGGGCGCGTGCGGGCTCGCGGCGAAACGTGACTCCAGCCACAAAGGGCCCGGGTAACACGGGGTTCACATTCGGGCAACGGACGGGAAATCGCCCGTTGACAGTCTGCGAAGCAGCACCGAGGCGCCGCACCCGCACATGACCGCGCCGTACAGACCCACCCGAAGGATGTGGCCCCGTGACGTTCAAGGCTGAGTACATCTGGATCGACGGCACCCAGCCGACGGCCAAGCTCCGTTCGAAGACGAAGATAATCGCGGGTTCCGCGCCGGCCCTGGAGGAGCTGCCGATCTGGGGCTTCGACGGTTCGAGCACCAACCAGGCCAAGGGGCACTCCTCCGACCGTGTCCTGCGCCCCGTCGCCTTCTACCCGGACCCGATCCGCGGCGGCGACGACATCCTCGTCATGTGCGAGGTCCTGAACATCGACATGACGCCGCACGAGTCCAACACCCGCGCCGAGCTGGCCGAGGTCGCCGAGCGGTTCGCGGGCCAGGAGTCGATCTTCGGCATCGAGCAGGAGTACACGTTCTTCGAGGGCGAGCGCCCGCTCGGCTTCCCCGTCGGCGGCTTCCCGGCCGCGCAGGGCGGCTACTACTGCGGTGTCGGCGCGGACGAGATCTTCGGCCGTGACGTCGTCGAGGCGCACCTGGACAACTGCCTCAAGGCGGGGCTCGGCATCTCCGGCATCAACGCCGAGGTCATGCCCGGCCAGTGGGAGTTCCAGGTCGGCCCGCTCGCCCCGCTGGAGGTCTCCGACCAGCTGTGGGTGGCCCGCTGGCTGCTCTACCGCACCGCCGAGGACTTCAAGATCTCCGCGACCCTCGACCCGAAGCCGGTCAAGGGCGACTGGAACGGCGCGGGCGCGCACACCAACTTCTCCACCAAGGCCATGCGCGAGGGCTACGAGGCGATCATCACCGCCTGCGAGTCGCTCGGCGAGGGCTCCAAGCCGATGGACCACGTCAAGAACTACGGCGCGGGCATCGACGACCGCCTGACGGGCCTGCACGAGACCGCCCCGTGGAACGAGTACAGCTACGGCGTCTCCGACCGCGGCGCCTCGGTCCGCATCCCGTGGCAGGTCGAGAAGGACGGCAAGGGCTACATCGAGGACCGCCGTCCCAACGCGAACGTCGACCCGTACGTCGTCACGCGCCTGATCGTCGACACGTGCTGCACCGCTCTGGAGAAGGCCGGCCAGGTCTGATCCGCGACCGTCCCCCGAAGGGCGTCCACCGGTCCGGTGGGCGCCCTTCGCGCTGCCCCGGGGGCCTCACGGAACGTCAAGTTCACGCCAAGGTGCCGTCCGACCTGTGAGAGGGGGGTCCTGCCCCGCTGACCCGTCTGCTTCAATGGGGGCATGGCCAGCTTCCAGAACACCGCGACGGGTCGCCACGACCTCGAGCCCTTCTGGCCTTCCCGTCAGCACCATGACTTCGACCGGGTGTGTTGCCGCGCGGAGAACGCGCAGGCCCTCTAAAGCCGTTCACCCCGGCGTTCGGTCCGCGCGCACGACGCAGGTCCTTCTGCGACCTCGCAGTTCTCGACGATCTCGATGACTCCTCGCGCGAAAGAGTTGACCACTCATGGCGAACACCCGTTCCTTCTCGCCCGCTTCCACCGCCACCGCCGTTCCCTCCCCCGCCGTCTCCGGACGGCACCGACTGCGTGCCGTCGACCGGGACGAGGTGGTCGAGGTCGCGGACTTCCTGCCGCCGGGCGCGACCTGGCTGCCCGCTCCCCCGCACACCCTGCCGACGCTGCCGGGCCGCCCGCCGATGGTCGGCTACCTGGTGCTCGTGCCCGCGGACCAGCAGCCGCTGCTCCCGGTGCCCGACGAGCCGGTACGGCAGCCCGAGGACGGGCGGCACACCGACGCCCTCGTCCACATCGACACCGTGCAGCGCACCGCCCGGGTCGACGGGCGCCGGCTCGACCTGACGTACCTGGAGTTCGAGCTGCTCGCCCATCTCGTCGCGCATCCGCACCGGGTGCACACCCGCGACCAGCTCGTGACCACGGTGTGGGGCTACGGGCACGTGGGCGACGGGCGGACCGTCGACGTCCATGTCGCACGGCTGCGGCGCAAGCTCGGGGCCGAGCACCGTCAGGCGATCCAGACGGTGCGGCGGGTCGGCTACAAGTACGCACCGCCCGCCACGCGTTGACCGCCCCCCGGTTCCGCCGGCCTCCCCCGGCCGGATCGTTCTCCCCTGGGCAGAACCCGATTCCCTGACGCGCCGCGAGCGGGCAGAGTCACCGGCATGAGACTTCTGGTGCTCGGGGGTACTGAGTTCGTGGGGCGCGCCGTGGTGGAGGCCGCGGTCGCCCGGTCCTGGGACGTCACCGTCTTCCACCGTGGGCGGCACGCGCCGCCGGACGGGGTGCGGTCCCTGCGCGGGGACCGCACCGCGGACGGCGGACTCACCGCGCTCGCGGCGAGCGAGGTCGAGGGCGGGGACGGGGGCGAAGCCGAGTGGGACGTCGTCGTCGACACCTGGTCGGCGGCGCCCCGCGCGGTCCGTGACGCGGCCCGGCTGCTCGCGGGGCGGGCCGGACGGTACGTGTACGTGTCGAGCGCGTCCGTGTACGCGTGGCCGCCCCCGCCCGGATACGCCGAGGACGCCCCGCCCGTCGACGGCGCCTCGCCCGACGCGGAGCAGACGGACTACGCGCGGGACAAGCGGGGCGGCGAACTCGCGGCGGTCGGCGCGTTCGGCGCCGACCGGTCCCTCCTGGTGCGCTGCGGTCTGATCCTCGGCCCGTACGAGAACATCGGCCGGCTCCCCTGGTGGCTGACGCGGATCGCCCGGGGCGGCCCCGTCCTCGCGCCCGGCCCCCGTGACCTGCCGCTCCAGTACGTCGACGTGCGCGACCTCGCCGCCTGGGTCCTCGACGCCGCCCAGGCCGGCCTGAACGGCCCGTACAACCTGATCAGTCCCTCCGGGCACGCCACCACGGGGCGGCTGCTCGACGCGTGCGCGCGGGTCACCGGCGGGGACGCCGAACTGCGCTGGACCGCTCCCGAGGTGATCGAGGAGGCCGGGATCGCGCCGTGGACGCAGCTTCCGGTCTGGGTGCCGCCGGACAGTGACCTGCACGGGGCCCTGCACTGCGCCTCAGTGGCGAAGGCGGTCGCGGCGGGGCTGCGGTGCCGGCCCGTCGAGGAGACTGTCGCCGACACCTGGGCGTGGCTGGGGTCCGTCGGCTGCACGGCGCCGCAGCGCCCGGACCGGCCGGTGGTCGGCCTGGACCCGGCGACGGAGGCGAAGGTCCTGCACGGCTGACGCGAACGCGCGGGGTGGTGCTGACTACACCCCCGGGGCGGGTGCCCGGCCCATGCCCCTGGCGGCCGTACGCGGGAAGACTGGGGGCGTACGGGTCGGGCGGTGGACGGAGAACGGTGAACGGGATGGACGCGTCGGGTACGGACAGGGATACGGGTGCGGGGGCCGGGCGGGCGCGCGCCGCGCTGGTCGCGGGGGTGCGTGGGCTGGCCCTGGCGGTGGTGGGGTTCGCGGGGTCGCTCACTCTGTTCGTGCTGTCGGCCCTGTCGATCGCGTTCGTCGTCCTGGGAGTCGGAGTGTTCACGACGCCGCCGGTGCTGTCCCTGGTCAGGTCCTGGGCGAACCGGCGGCGCGTGCTGGCCGCCGAGTGGTCCGGCGTGCGTGTCCCGGCGGCGTACCGGCCCTTTCCCGAGGCTCCGCGGACCGGGGTCATGGGGGTGGTGGAGCGGTGCCGGCTGATGCTCGGGGACCCGGCGACCTGGCGGGACCTGCGGTGGCTGCTCGCCGACATGACCGCCGGATTCGTGACCGCGCTCCTGCCGGCCGTGCTCGCCCTCTACCCGCTGGAGGGGTACGCCCTCGCGGCCGGCCTGTGGCGCGTCGTCACGGACGGCACGCACGTCGGCTGGTGGTTCGGGTTCGTGCCGGTCGGCGGGCAGGGCTCGGCGTTCCTGGCCGCCGGGCTCGCCACCGTGCTGCTCGTCGCCGGCTTCTTCCTGGCCCCGGCCCTGCTGCGGGTCCACTTCCTCCTCACCCGGGCGGTCCTCGCGCCCGCGTCGGGTGAACTCGCCGCGCGCGTCCAGGTGTTGACGGAGACGCGGCGCGACGCGGTCGACACCTCGGCCGCTGAGCTGCGCCGCATCGAACGCGACCTGCACGACGGCGCGCAGGCCCGTCTGGTCGCCATGGGCATGGACCTCGGCACGATCGAGGCGCTGATCGAGAAGGACCCGCGGGCGGCCAAGGAGATGCTCGCGCGGGCCCGCAGGTCGTCCGCCGACGCCCTCACCGAACTGCGCGACCTGGTCCGCGGCATCCACCCGCCGGTCCTCGCCGAGCGCGGCCTCGGCGACGCGGTGAAGGCGCTCGCGCTGCGGCTGCCGGTCGCCACCGACGTCGACGTGGACCTGCCGGGCCGCGCCGAGGCGCCCGTCGAGTCGGCGGCGTACTTCGCCGTGAGCGAGGTCCTGACCAACGCGGTCAAGCACTCCGGGGCCGACCGCGTGCGGGTCGGCCTGCACCACAGCGGCGCGACGGGCGTGCTGCGGATCGCCGTCACCGACAACGGGAACGGCGGCGCGCGCGTCGGGGCGGGGTCGGGGCTGAGCGGGATCGAGCGCCGGCTCGGTACATTCGACGGTGTCCTCGCCGTCAGCTCCCCCGCCGGCGGTCCGACCACGGTGACGATGGAGATTCCTTGCGCGTTGTCCTAGCCGAAGATCTCTTCCTGCTCCGCGACGGCCTGGTGCGTCTCCTGGAGGCGTACGACTTCGAGATCGCCGCGGCCGTCGAGAGCGGGCCCGAACTCACCAAGGCACTGGCCGAGTTGACGCCGGACGTCGCCGTCGTCGACGTCCGGCTGCCGCCGTCGCACACGGACGAGGGACTGCAGTGCGCGCTCGCCGCGCGGCGGGCCCGGCCCGGTCTGCCGGTCCTCGTCCTGTCCCAGCACGTGGAGCAGCTGTACGCGCGGGAGCTGCTAGCCGACGGGAACGGCGGGGTCGGCTATCTGCTGAAGGACCGGGTGTTCGACGCGGACCAGTTCGTCGACGCGGTGCGCCGGGTCGCCGCCGGCGGTACGGCGATGGACCCCCAGGTGATCCAGCAGCTCCTGTCGCGGCGGGCCGCGGACGACACGCTCGGCGCGCTGACACCGCGCGAGCGGGAGGTGCTGGAACTCATGGCGCAGGGCCGGTCGAACGCGGCCATCGCGGCCCAACTCGTCGTCACGGAACGGGCGATCACGAAACACACCTCCAATATCTTTCTGAAGCTGGGACTTCCGGTGTCGGACGACGACAACCGGCGCGTTCTCGCCGTCATCGCCTATCTGGATCAAGGCCGTTGACCATTTCCATTGAACAAGGGACCCGCGCGCCCCGTACGTAGCGCCATGGGACGCACTTCACGCAAACGGCGCTCGTCACTCGCGGCACGCATGACACTCGCGTCGGCCGCACTGGCCCTCGGCGCGGGAGGGCTGATCGCGGTGAACGTCTACGCGTCCGCCCACGAACAGAACTCGGCGTGGGGCGGCGGCCGGCCGAGCAGCGGTCCACCGAGCGACAGTCCGCCGAACAGCGATCCGCCGAGCGCCGGTCCACCGAGCAGCGATCCGCCGAGCGCCGGTCCACCGAGCAGCGATCCGCCGAGCGGCAACGGACCCGACGCCTCCGACTTCGTCGACATCCGCTCCGCCCCGCCCGCCGCCGAGCCCCCGCCCATCCGGCGCGGCGCCTCCCGGGGCACGTTCATCACGCGATGCGGGCGGAACGAGAACGGCAAGTTCAATCCGGACAACGTCATCGTCGCGCCCGGCGTGAGCAATGGCGCGCACCATATGCACGACTACGTGGGAAATCAGGCGACCGACGCTTTCGCCGGTGACGACGATCTCGCGAACGGCGCGACGAGTTGCCGCAATCAGGGCGACAAGTCGACCTATTACTGGCCTGTTCTGCGCTTGCGGGACGGAAAGGACGAGAACGACGCGCAGGCCGACGGCGGCGGCAAGGACCAGAATGTCGGCGAGATCCAGACCCCGGCCTCGGTCACGCTGAAGTTCGTGGGAAATCCGGCGGGAAAGGTCGTCGCCATGCCGCGGTTCCTGCGGATCATCACCGGTGACGCCAAGGCCTTCACCAACGGCGACGCGAACGCCAACGCGTCCTGGAGCTGCACCGGCTTCGAGGACCGGCAGCTGAGGGACAAGTACCCGCTCTGCCCCGACGGCAGCGACGTCGTGCGCACCTTCAGGTTCCAGAGCTGCTGGGACGGGCGCAACACCGACAGCGCGAACCACCGCACGCACGTCGCCTTCGCCGACCCGGGCAGCGGCGCGTGCCCGCCCGGCTTCAAGGCGATCCCGCAGCTGGTGCAGCGCATCGTGTACGACGTGCCCCCGGGCCCCGGCTTCGCCGTCGACTCGTTCCCCGAGCAGCTGCACAAGCCCGTGACCGACCACGGCGACTTCATCAACGTCTTCGACGAGAACCTGATGAACCAGGTCGTGAGCTGCGTCAACCGGGGCCGGCGCTGCGCCTGACCGCCTGTCCCCCGGCCTGCCCCCCCGGCCTCCTCCCCCGGCCGGCCGCCGCGCGGTCAGCTCGCGTGGTGGCCGGCGTGCCCTGACCTCTCCACGGTCCCGCCGAGCCGGCCGCGCAGCCGTGTGACGACCCGGTCGGCGCCGACGGCGACCCACCTGCGGCCGAGCAGGTACGTGCCGCCGTAGTCGTCGGCCTGGTCCAGCCACGCGGCCCGGCCGCGGTCGGTGGCGAAGGTCGTGAGGACGTAGCGGTCCCGGCCGTCCCCGCAGGTGGCCTGGCGCAGTTCCTCGGCGTCGGTCTGGATGTCGGGCCTGCACCCGGCCCTCGCGGCGAGCTGTTCGAGGCTGCCGGTCGCGGTCCTCGGCACGCCGTCACCGTGCGTTCCGCAGCCGGTCAGGGCCGCAAGCGAGAGGGCCGCCAGCGAGAAGGCCGTCCCCGTCACCCGTACGCACCACACGCGTCGCGTCATTCCCGTCGCTTCCTTCCGTCCCGTGCGGCGACACGAACTCGCCAGCTCCGTACACACCGTTGAGCAAGGGCGGTCTCAGGGTTACCGTGCGCCGCACCAATCGACGCAGGGGGCACACATCCATGACCGCACCGTCGCGACGTTCCGTCCTCGGCACCGCCGGCGCCATCGGCGCCATCGGCCTGGGAGCCGCCGCAGGGCTCACGGTCCCGGCTCACGCCGCCGAGGGCCCCGCCTTCGATACGGCTCCCGTGCGCGCCGCGCTCAACAGACTGCTCCCGGACCACGCGGACCAGTTCCGGCTCGGGCTCCTCTCCGCGCAGGGCGGCCGCGACCGGTTCCGGGTGACCGGCACGCGGGGCGGCATCGAGGTGTCCGGGACGACACCGGCCGTGCTGCTCACGGGAGTTCACTGGTATCTGAAGTACGTCTGCGGGGCGCACATCGCGTGGAACGGCAGCCAGCTGGACCTGCCGAAGGTCCTGCCCGCGCCGGCCCGCCCGCTGGAGAGATCCACCGCGCTCCCCCACCGGTTCGCGCTCAACGACACGAACGACGGCTACACCGCGCCGTACGCCGAATGGGCGTACTGGGAGCGGATGATCGACGTCCTGGCGCTGCACGGCTGCAACGAGGTCCTCGTCATCGCGGGCACCGAGGCCGTGTACGAGCGCGTCCTGAAGGACTTCGGGTACAGCGATGCGGAGTCGCGGGCCTGGCTGCCGGCGCCCACGCACCAGCCGTGGTGGCTGCTGCAGAACCTGTCCGGCTACGGCGGCCCGCTCTCGCCCGAACTCATCGCCCGGCGCGTCGAACTCGGGCGGAAGATCGCGGGCAGGCTGCGCGAGCTCGGCATGTCACCCGTGTTCCCCGGCTACTACGGGCACGTCCCCGACGGCTTCGTGGAGCGCAACGGGGGCGACGCGCACGTCGTGCCGCAGGGCACCTGGCACGGCTTCGACCGGCCCGACTGGCTCGACCCCCGCACCCGCTCCTTCGCCGACGTCGCCGCCTCCTTCTACGGGCACCAGAAGGACCTGTTCGGCGCGGCCGCGCACTTCAAGATGGACCTCCTGCACGAGGGCGGCACGGCCGGGGACGTGCCCGTGCCGGACGCGGCGCGCGGCGTCGAGCAGGCGCTCCAGAAGGCGCACCCGGGGGCCACCTGGGTGATTCTCGGCTGGGAGGCCAACCCGCTGCCCGCGCTCATCGACGCGATCGACAAGAAGCGCATGCTGATCGTCGACGGCGTCTCCGACCGCTTCGCGGGCGTCACCGACCGCGAGAAGGACTGGGGCGGCACGCCGTACGCCTTCGGCACGATCCCGAACTTCGGCGGGCGCACCACGATCGGCGCCCGCGCCCACGTCTGGAACGAGAAGTTCTTCGCGTGGCGCGACAAGGCGGGCAGCGCGCTCGCCGGCACGGCGTTCCTGCCGGAGGGCACCGACCGCGACCCGGCGGCCTTCGAGCTGTTCTCCGAACTGGCCTGGACCGAGGCCCCCGTGGACCGGGCCGACTGGTTCTCGGGGTACGCCGACTTCCGTTACGGCGGCCGGGACGCGCAGGCCCGCGCCGCCTGGCGCGCCCTGCACGACACCGCGTACCAGCACACCGCTCCGGAGCGCAGCGACCCGCACGACTCGCTGTTCGCCGCCCGGCCCGACCTGGCGGCGAACCGGGCGGCCGAGTACGCGCCGCGCGCCCTCACCTACGACCCGGGGCGCTTCGACGCGGCCCTGAGCGGGCTGCTCGGCGTCGGCGGCTCGCTGCGGCGCAGCGCCGCGTACAAGTACGACCTGGTGGATGTCGCCCGGCAGGCGCTCGCGCACCGCTCGCGGCAGCTCCTGCCGCAGTTGCGGGCCGCGTACGGCAGGAAGGACCAGGGCACGTTCCGGGCCCTGGCGACGCTGTGGCTGAAGCTGATGCGGCTGTCCGACGACGTGACGGGGACGCATCCGGCGTTCCTGCTCGGGCCGTGGATCGACGACGCGCGGCGGCTCGCGACGAACGACGCCGAGCGCGCCGAGTTCGAGCGCACGGCGAAGGTGATCGTCACGGTGTGGGGCGACCGGGCCACGTCGGACCCGGGAAGCCTGCACGAGTACGCCAACCGCGAGTGGCACGGCCTGATGTCCGACTTCTACGTGCCGCGCTGGCAGAAGTGGCTGGACGAGCTGGAGGACGCGCTTGCCACGGGGTCGGCGCCGGCGGCCGTCGACTGGTTCGCGTTCGAGGAGTCGTGGACGCGGGAGCGCAAGGACTATCCGCTGCGGCCGGTCGGGGACGCGTACAAGACGGCGGCGCGGGTGCGGGACGTGCTCGCGCGGGCGCCGTACCAGGGGTCGCTGAAGGTCACGGCGGATCCGGCCGCGTTCCCTCCCGGCGGGCACGCGCGCGTGGAGGCCGCCTTCCGCAATGTCAACGGGCTGCGGGCGACGGGGACCGTGGACTTCACGCTGTCCGGCATCGACGCCACGCCCGAGGGCCCCACGTCCCTGTCCCGCGTCGCGCCCGCGGGCTCGGGCACGGTCCGCTGGCAGGCGAACACCCCGGGCACACCGCTCGACCGGCCACTGCGCCCGCTCCCGTACACGCTCTCGGTGCGGTACGGGCCGCAGGGTGAGGACCGGGTGACGTCGGTCCACGAGGGGACGCTCTTCGAGGCCGGGCCGCTCGACGACGGCTTGAGGACGGTGACCAACAACGCTGCTGTCTTCGGGCAGTTGGGTGACCGGTACGCGATCGACGGGGCCGGCGCGGACCTGTGGAAGGGGACCACCGAGTTCGGCTCCGCGTACCGCGAGGGGGACTTCGCGGACGGGTCGGCGGCGCAGGTGAAGGTGACGGCGCAGGCGGCGACCGGCGCGTGGGCGCGGGCGGGCCTCATCGTCCGCAACTCCCTTGCCACGCCCGGCTCCCCGGGCTTCCTGAACCTGTCCGTGACGCCGTCCAACGGGGTCGTGCTGTCGTACGACTCGAACGGGGACGGGACGCTCGACACGTACAAGCGCGTCACCGGGATCAAGGCGCCGGTGACGCTCAGGCTGACCCGGTCCGGCGGTTCGTACACCGGCTCCTTCTCGGTGGACGACGGGGCGACGTGGCGGACGGTGGCGACCGTGGCGGTGCCGGGGGCAGCGGCGCGGCAGGACGTGGGCCTCTTCATGACGGCGACGAACGGGGGCGGCGGGGCGCGCGGCACCGTGGAGTTCGCCGGCCCGCAGCTCGGGTAGCGACGCGTCCTGGGGCACCCCCTGGGCCAGAATGGGCGGGACGAAAGCCGCGAATCCGCTCGCGACTTGCGACCCTGGAGTCCCGCCCATGCCCGCGTCCGCGATCCCCGCCACCACCGTCGCCAACCTCCGTGACCTCGGCGGCACCGCACTGCCCGGCGGCCGCGTCGTCCGCTCCGGCCTCGCCCTGCGGTCCGGGCAGCTCGACCGGCTCGACCCGGCCGCCGATCCGGCCTTCGCCGCGCTCGGCGTCCGCACGATCGTGGACTTCCGCACGAACGCCGAGCGTGCCTCCCATCCGGACCACGTCCCCGACGGCGTCCAGCTCCTGGTGGCCGACGCGCTCGCCGACAAGATCGCCCAGAACGGGGTCGCGCCGGCCGCCGCCCAGCTCAGGCACGTCCTGTCCGACCCGGCGCTCGCCGAGGAGAAGCTCGGCGGCGGGCGCGCCGAGTCCCTGTTCGCCGACACCTACCGCGCCCTCGTGTCGACCCGGTCCGCGCGGGCCGCCTACCGCACGCTCCTGACCGAACTCGCCGACCCCGACGCGGGCCCGCTGCTCTTCCACTGCACCGCGGGCAAGGACCGCACCGGCTGGGGCGCCACGGTCGTCCTGACGCTCCTCGGGGCGGACGAGGAGACCCTGGAGGCGGAGTACCTGTCGGTCAACGCGGCGGTGCGGGAGGCCTTCGCGGCGCTCGTCGAGGGGTTCACCGCGCAGGGCGGCGACCCGGAGATCGCGCTCGCCCTCATCGGCGTACGGCCCTCGTACCTGCGGGCCGCGCAGGACGAGGTGGCGGAGCGGTACGGGGACTTCGGGACGTACGTGCGCGAGGGGCTCGGGGTGCCGGACGAGGCGGTGGAGCGGATCCGGCGGCGGCTCACGGCAGAGTAAGAGTGCCCGAAGTCGACGTGTTTTGTGGTGAGTTGACCAGCCCGGCGCCCGACCGCCCCACGGAGACGGCATGACGCCGTGAAGTGACCATCCGACGATTCGCTCGTTCAGCTGAACGTGCAGTCGAAGGTGCAGTCACAGGATGTCGTCCCCCGTCCCGGCCCGGTCGTCGACGTGGAGCAGGCCGAGGCCGCTCTCGTCGAGCACTATCCACGGCTCGTCCGGCTCGCCTATCTGGTGCTCCCGCCCAGCCTCGGCCGCAACCGGCGTGTGCTCACGGCGCACTCCCTGACGCAGCGCGCCCTGCCGCGCGCCCGCACCTCGGCCGTGGCGGCGGCGATCCCGGCGCCGCGCACCGCACAGGGACGCCACGCCGACCCCGGCTACGGGTTCGTCCGGCTCAGGGTCCTGCGCACCGCGCTCGACGCCGGCCGGCCGCTGCGCCGCCCGGCCTGGCCCCGGCGCTCGCAACTGCCGCCCCTGCTCCCCCAGGTGTGGGGCCTGCGGCTCTTCCCGCGCTCGGGCGGCGCCGACGAACTGGCCCTCGACCAGCGGCTCTCCGCGCTCAGCGGCCCCGGCCGCGCCGCCTTCGTCCTGCGCGGCCTCGAACGGCTCGACGACACCGCCGTACGGAACCTGCTCGACGCGGCGGGCGCCGAGGACCCGGACGCCGCGCTCGCCGAGGCGGACGGCGTGGTCACGCCCGCGGGGAAGGAGGCGCTCACGCTCCTGGAGTCGACCGAGTTCGACCCGTGCTCGCTCCAGGCGAGGCCGCCCGACCTGATGCGGCGCAGGCAGCACGTGAAGGCCGTGATCGCGGCCGCCGCCGCGACGCTGGTGTGCGGGGCGCTGCTCGGCCTGCCGGGCGGCGGCTGGGCCCCGGACGGCGCCGCCGCGCCCGCGTACGCGCAGAATCCGGCCGGGCGGGCGGCCCTGGATCCCGCCCGGCTCACGAAGGTCCCGGCCACGGCCTGGCAGACCTCGGCCCGCACGGACTTCTCGGTCTGGCCGGCGCGCGGCTCCCTGACCGGCGACCGGGCGCTGCTGCGGCGCGCCCTCGCCGTGTGGGCGCGGCCGGGCGGGTCCGTCCAGGTCTCCGCGACACCGGGCACCCAGGCCGGCGCCCCGCCGGGCCCCCCGCAGCTCCTCTACGCGGGCGAGGCCGACGGGGCGCGGATCGTGCTCCTGTACGACGGTCTTCGGGTCGTGCGGTACGCGGAGCCGAAGGACGGCACGAGCGGTGCCGCGCTCGACTTCGCCCGGGCGGACGGCGCGACGGGACCGGAGGCGGGCGCCCTGGTAGTGGACCGGGCCGACGGCAACGTCCGCTATCTGACGGCGCCCTGGGTGCGTGCGGCGGCCGTACGGAACCTGCTGCGCCCGTCGGCCGCGCCCATGCCGCTGCACCGGGACCGCGACGGTGTCACGGCCCCGTTCGCCAGCCCGGCGCTCGCCCGCGGCTGCACGTCGTGGAACGCGCTGGCCCTGCGGGACGACGCGGGCACGCGCCTCTCCACCGACCTCGGCGAACTCGTCCCGGCCCACCTCACCGCGGGCCGCCCCGGCGCCCCGCGCGAGGCGGTCGCGGCCGACTGGCAGCACACGGCGTGTTCCCTGACCGCCGTCCGCTCCCACGGGGTGCGCACGGTCAACTCCTGGGCGTACGCCCGCCAGCCGCTCCCCGAGGGCGCCGGCACGGCGGACTGGTCGTGCGCGCGGGCCGACACGTGGCGGGGCGGCGGGGCGCGGACCCTGGCCCTGTTCACGGCGCCGGGCGCGGTGACGGCGGCGGTCGCGGCCACGGCGGAGGGCACCCCGGCGTGCGGCAACCGGGACCCGCTGGTGCTGGCGGGCGTCCTGTGGAAGTCGCGGGGCGGCACCTGGTACGTGGTGGCCGGGGCGAGCCGGCAGGTCACGTCCGTCGCGTCGTCGGGCGGGGTCCGGGCCGCGGGCAACATCCTGGCCGCGCCGGCCCGGCCAGGCACCACGGCGAAGCTGTCCGGCCGCACGGCGTCGGGCCGCCAGGTGGGCGCCCTGCGCTGACCCCGGGGTCCCGGCCCTGCGCCGGCTCCGGGGCCCCGGAGGTAACCCGCTGCTGACGTCCCCGTAAAGAAATCCGTGCGCGAGGGGTGTACCGACCCTCTACCCGTCAGTACATTGACGCCATGTCTAATACGCAGAGCCGGGCGCCGCGGCCCGTCGCTGACGAGCACGTCGCGCTCAAGGCACGCAGGGTCTCCTTCTCCTGGGACAAGACCCCGCTCCACTGGATCCCGGACGACCCGTTCACCACGCACACGATCAACGTGCTGCATCTCCTGCTGCCGGCGGGCGAGCGGTGGTTCGTCCACGTCTACAAGCAGGTCCTGCCGTACATACGCGACGACCGGCTGCGCGAGGACGTCATCGGGTTCATCGGCCAGGAGGCCATGCACTCGCAGGCCCACGACGAGGTACTGCCGCACCTCAAGGACCAGGGCCTCGACCCGACCCCGTACACCGCGCAGGTCGACTGGTTCTTCGAGAAGCTGCTCGGCGACCGGACGCTGCCGCCGGGGCGGGCCCGCGAGTGGTGGCTGATGGAGCGGGTCGCGCTCATCGCCGCGATCGAGCACTACACCGCGTTCCTCGGCGACTGGGTCCTGAACGCGGACGAGCTGGACCGCAAGGGCGCCGACCCCACGATGCTCGACCTGCTGCGCTGGCACGGCGCGGAGGAGGTCGAGCACCGCTCGGTCGCCTTCGAGCTGTTCGAGCACGTCGACGGCGGCTACCGGCGCCGGGTGCGGACCTGGGCGCTCGCGTTCTCCGCCCTGATGTTCCTGTGGCAGCGCGGCGCGCGCTACTTCATGGAGAACGACCCGACCGTCCTCGACGGCAAGGCGTCCTGGAAGGAGTTCTACCACGGCGGCAAACGGGGCGTCCTGCCCTCCACCGGCGCCATGCTGAAGTCCATCCCGCGCTACCTCAGCCGCTCCTACCACCCCTCCCAGGAGGGCAGCACGGCTCAGGCCGTCGCCTATCTGGCCTCGTCCCCCGCCGCGACCGCGGCCGAGGCCCGGACCTCGAACGGAGCCGTCTGACCATGCCCCGCCTCCGCACCGTCCTCCTCGTCGCGGGCACGGCCCTGGTGGCCCGGCGGGCCATGCGCCGCCGCATCCAGGCGTCGCCCCTGTGGCCGATGCCCGCCCTCGACGAGCCCATCTCCGGCCGTCCGCGCGCGCGGGCCCTGCGCCTTCTTCTCACCCGGCACGAGACCGTCGCCGACGGCGTCGCCCAACTCCGCCTGGAGGGACAGGCCCTGCCCGCCTGGGAGCCGGGCGCGCACCTCGACCTCGTCCTGCCCTCGGGCCTCATCCGGCAGTACTCGCTGTGCGGGGACCCCGAGGACACCTCGTCGTACACCGTGGCGACCAGGCTCGTCGAGGACGGCAGGGGCGGGTCGCGCGAGGTGCACGAGCAGCTCCAGGAGGGGATGGAGATCGAGGTGCGCGGGCCGCGCAACCGTTTCCCCCTCGCCCCGGACGCCCCCTCGTACGTGTTCGTCGCGGGCGGCATCGGCATCACCCCGATTCTGCCGATGCTGCGCGCCCTCGACGCACGCGGCGCCGACTGGCACCTGCTGTACGGGGGCCGCACACGCGCCTCGATGCCGTTCCTGGAAGAGGTGGAGAAGCTAGGCGGTGAGCGGGGGCGGGTGACCGTCGTCGCCGAGGACGCGGACGGGCGCCCGGATCTGGCCGGACTGTTCGCCGACCGCGCGCCGGGCACGGCGGTGTACTGCTGCGGGCCCGAGGGCCTGATGGAGGCCGTGGCCGCGGCGCTTCCCGGCCACTGCGAGCTGCATCTGGAGCGCTTCGCCCCGCACACGTCGGCCGACGGGAACGGGCCGTTCGAGGTCGAGCTGCGCCGCAGCGGCCGCACCGTCGCCGTTCCGGCCGGCACCTCGGTGCTCGCGGCGGTGCGCGCCGAGGTGCCGAGCGTGTCGTACTCCTGCGAGCAGGGCTTCTGCGGGACGTGCCAACAGCGGGTCCTGGAGGGGGAGATCGATCACCGGGACGAGCTGCTCACGGACTCGGAGCGTGACGACTCGATGCTGATCTGTGTCTCCCGGGCACGCGGCGAACGCCTCGTGCTCGACCTGTGACGCCCACAGGCGGACCGGCGCGACACGGGGCCGGAATTGCTCGGTAGGGTGTTCGTATGACAACCGGGGTGCGCCGCAGGATGGGAGTCGAGGAGCGGCGGCAGCAGTTGATCGGGGTCGCACTCGAACTGTTCAGCCACCGCTCCCCCGACGACGTCTCCATCGACGAGATAGCCGCGGCCGCGGGCATTTCCCGGCCGCTGGTCTACCACTACTTCCCGGGCAAACTCAGCCTGTACGAGGCCGCGTTGCGGCGGGCGGCGGACGATCTGGCGCAGCGCTTCGAGGAGCCGCAGGACGGTCCGCTCGGCGCCCGCCTGATCCGCGTCATGGGCCGCTTCTTCGACTTCGTGGACGAGCACGGGCCCGGCTTCTCGGCGCTGATGCGGGGCGGCCCGGCCGTCGGCTCGTCGACGACGAACGCGCTCATCGACGAGGTCCGGCAGGCCGCGTACGTCCAGATCCTCGCGCATCTCGGGGTCACCGCCCCGTCCGCCCGCCTGGAGCTCGTGGTCCGCTCGTGGATCTCGCTCGCCGAGTCCACGGCGCTGATCTGGCTCGACGGGCGGCGCATCCCGCGCGGTGAGCTGGAGGCGCAGCTCGTGCACGACTTCGCCGCGCTCGCCGCGGTGAGCGCCGCGTACGACGAGGAGATGGCGGCGCTGCTGCGGCGCATCCTGGCGGGCGAGCCGGCCGACGGGACGTTCGGCGACCTCATCGGCCGCTTGGTCGCGCTCGCGCCCGTCGCGGTGTCCTGACGCCCGGTGGGGCAGGGGCCGGTCCCCCGCCCCACCGGGCGTTCGCGGTCAGCGCGTGAAGACCGCCACCGTCCGCGCCGGGACCGTGAAGGTCCCCGAACCGGCGTCGTACGAGGCCGACTTGACCACGGGATCGCCGCCCGCCGCCTGCACCGGGTGCAGCCGGTACGGGGTGCCCGCGACCGCGCCGACGTGCTGCTCCTGCGTGCGCGGTGTGGCGTTGAAGACGACGACGAGGTCACCGAGGCGCATCGTGATGACGCCGGGCGTCTCGTCCTTGCCGGAGAGCGGGAAGGACAGCTCGTCCTGCACCTGCCCGGCCGTCGCGAGACCGAAGCCCCGCTCCGTCGTACGGATCTTCAGCAGATCCCGGTACGCGGCCGACGTCCGCTCGATGTCCGCGCACCGCGCCACGGGCACCGAGGTCAGCAGGGGTGTGGCGGAGGGCCACTTGTCCTTGTTGTCGGCGGCGGGCGGCAGTCCGCGCCCGAAGCCGTTGCCGTCGCGGCAGTCCCAGTGGACGGCGTTGAACCAGTCGCCGCTGTCGAAGGAGTTGCGGTCGAGGGACTTGGAGCGCAGCAGGTCGGTGCCGGCCTGGGAGAGCGCGGGTCCCTGCGAGAGCGCGGCGGTCGCGAGGGCGAGGACCTGCATGCGGGAGCGGTCGGAGGCGCTGGTGGAGGCGGGCAGTTTGTAGGTGAGGGCGTCGTAGAGGGTCTCGTTGTCGTGGGCGTCGGCGTAGGCGAGGGCGTCACCGGGCGCCTCTGCGTATCCGGCGGGGGCGCCGTTGTAGTCGACGTCGGAACCCTTGACCGTGCGGCCGGCGCTGTCGGTGAAGGTGTAGGCGGCGAGGTTGCCCGTCAGGCCGACCTTGATCAGGTCCTGGTAGTGCAGGAGCCGGTCCTTCTGTTCCGCCGGACTGCCGTTCGCCTTCGAGGAGTTGGGGTCGGTGTAGAGGCCGGAGGCGAAGCCCTGGACGCCGGGGTCGGCGTCGAAGGGGCTGCCGCCGCGCACGGCGTCGCGGGCGCGGTCGGAGAAGGTGGCGATGCCGGTGCCCGCCATGTTCTTCTGCGTGGCCTGCACGAAGCGGGCGTCGTCGGCGACCTCGCCGAAGTTCCAGCCCTCCCCGTACAGGATGATCTTCTTGCCGTCGACGCCGTCCCTCGCGACGGTGAGCGCGTCGAGGGCCTTGCGGACGGCGAGGATGTTGGCCTTGGGGTGGTGTCCCATGAGGTCGAAGCGGAAGCCGTCGACCTTGTACTCCTTGGCCCAGGTGACGACCGAGTCGACGACGAGTTTGCCCATCATGGTGTTCTCGGGCGCGGTGTTCGCGCAGCACGTGGAGGTGGCGACGGAGCCGTCTGCCATGAGGCGCTGGTAGTAGCCGGGCACGATGCGGTCGAGCACCGACGTCTTCGCCTGGCCGCTCGCGGCGGTGTGGTTGTAGACGACGTCCATGACGACCCGCAGCCCGTCCGCGTTCAGGGCCCCGACCATCTTGCGGAACTCGACGGTGCGGCCGGTGCCGTCCGGGTCGGTGGCGTAGGAGCCTTCGGGGACGGTGTAGTGGTACGGGTCGTAGCCCCAGTTGTAGGCGTCCTTGGCCGCCGTCTTGCCGACGCACGCCTGCTGCTGGTCCGAGGCGGGCCCGTACGACGTCAAGTCACAGTCGGGGACGGCTTGTCGGGACTTCTTCTCCGGGATGGTGGCGATGTCGAAGGCGGGCAGGAGGTGGACGTACGAGGTGCCGGCCTTCGCGAGTTCGCGCAGGTGCCTGCTGCCCGCGCTGTCCTTGTCGGTGAAGGCGAGATAGGTGCCGGGGTGCTGTGAGGTGCGGTCCTCGACGGAGAAGTCGCGGATGTGCAGTTCCTGGATCTGGGCGTCGCGCAGCGGCACGGCCTCGGGCTTCTTCAGGGCCTGCCAGCCGGACGGGGCGAGGTTCCTCGCGTCCAGGTCGACGACGAGGCTGCGCTCGGAGTCGGCCGTGAGGGCGGTGGAGTACGGGTCGGTGACCTTGTTGGTGACGACCTTCTGGACGCTGGGCGCCCACACCTTCACGGCGTACCGGTACGGCTTGCCCTGCCAGGAGCGCGGCCCGGTCACGGACCACACGCCGGTGGCGTCGTCGCGGCGCATGGGGACGGTGCGGCCGTCCAGGTCGAGGGCGGCGGACTGGGCGGTGGGCGCCCAGACGGACAGGGTGACGCGGCCCTTCGCGAAGACGGGCCCGAGGGCCGCCGTGCGGGCCTTGGCCGCGTACAGGTCGTCGAGGACTCCGGCGGTCTGCACGCCGGTCGCCGTGACGAGGGCGCCGTTGGCGATGCGCCTCGTGAGGAGCAGCTGGCTCTTGAGGGCGTCGCGGATCCGGCCGCGGTCGCGGGGGTCGACGGTGTAGGCGTCGTACTTCTTGAGCTGCGGGAAGCGGGCGAGCTGCGCTTCGGTGAGCCCGCTCGCCCGCTTCGTCAGGCGCAGCCAGCGGCCCTCGTCGCTCAGGGCGCCGCCCTCGACGGTGATGCCGCCGTCGCGGGCGTAGACGAGCTGGGCGGACAGGGCCGCCCTGCCGCCGGCGGGCAGGGCGACGGTGTCGCGGTCGATCCACTGGGCCTCGGCCTTGGTGAGGTCGAGGTCGGGCGCTCCCCCGGTCTGCGGCAGGACGTGGCGGGCCTGTCCGGCGAGCAGCCAGACCTCGTGGCCGTCGGCGGTGAGGTCGAGGGACTGGTCAGTGGGCAGGTCCTTCTCGTCGCCCTTGTGGAGGATGTAGCTGAGCGAGGTCGCGCCGTCGGCGAGCGGCACCTCGAAGGTGACGCCGTACGCGTCCTTCTTCACGGGCTGGAGCGGCTTGGACCAGTCGGTGGGGTTCTTGGCGCCGGTCCAGGTGTGCAGGCCCCAGCCGTCGTAGTCGCCGTCGGCGCGCTGGTAGTGCAGGACGGCCTTGGTCCTGTCCTGCGGCGGATAAATACCGTCGGGCGCGGTGGCACTCTGCCCGTCCTTGCCCTGCTCGACCCAGACCTCTCCGGTCGCGCCCAGGTCGATGGTGCGCGCGGGCCCGTCGGCCGTGCCGCCCTTCTCGACGGTGTACGTGACGTCGGCGGCGCTCTCGTCGAGCTTCACCCAGGCGAAGGCGCCGTACGCGTCACGGCCGGTGAAGTCCCCTGTTCCAGCCGGCGACTTGAGCTGCCAGCCGTCGTAGTCTCCGTCGGCGCGCCGGTAGTGGACGACGGCGTAGGCGCGGTCGACGGCGCTGGGCCTGGCGGGCACGGGCGCCTTCCCCGCCGTCGAGGTGGCGAGGTCACTCGCGGTGCGTCCGGCACGGTCCACCACGACTGCCTTGTACCGCAGGGGTGTTCCGGCGGCCACGGTGCCGGGGAGGTACTGGGTGATCTTGTACGGGGCATGGTCGACGGAGCCTAGGGTGTGCCAGGCCCCGTTGCCGGTCTGGGCGGCGAAGACGACGCGGTTCAGCTGTCCGCCGTCGACGTCGGCGCCGAGGGTCACGGTGCCGGTGGCTCCGGCGGCGGGGGCGTGGAGGGTGAGCGAGGGCTCGGCGGCGGGCGCGGGCAGCGGCTTCGCGGCCTTGTAGACGACGGCGGATCCGGCCGGCACGGTGACGGTGACGTCCCGGTCGGAGCCGCTGGTCACGGCCTTGTCGGTCCCGTACACGCCGTCGAAGCGGGTACCGGCCGAACCGGTCGCGAAGGTCGCGTCCTTCGCCTCGGCCGCGTTGTTCAGGGCGACGACGTACTCGGTGCCGGTCTTCGCGTCCGTACGGGAGAAGGCGTACACGGAGCCCTTGGCGTAGCGCTCGGTCTGGACGCCGTCGGCGAGGGCCGGGTTGTCCTTGCGGAGCTTTCCGAGAGCGGCGATCTCCTTGTAGAGCGGTGCGCTCGGGTCGTAGGAGTCCTCGGCGTGGGTGCGGTTCGTGCCGAGTTCGTCGTCGTCGAGGTAGTCGTCGACCTTGGAGGCGAACATGGTCTGGCGGGCGTCCTTGTCGCCGCCGGACCCGGTGAAGCCCTGTTCGTCTCCGTAGTAGACGACGGGGTTGCCGCGCGACAGGAACATCACGGCGTTGGCGAGCCTGTCGCGCCGCACGAGTTCGGCGTCGGTCGCCTTCGGGTCGTCGGCCCTGAGGAAGTACCCGATGCGGCCCATGTCGTGGTTGCCGAGGAAGGTGACCTGTTCGTAGGCGTCGGCCTTGTCGCCGGCGTACTTGTAGTCGTCGGCGAAGACCTTGGCGAGGCGGTCGGCGGAGGCGCCCTGGGAGGCGTAGGCGCGGGCCGCGTCCTGGAAGGGGAAGTCGAGCGTCGCGTCGAGGCGGCCCCGGGTGACATAGGGCGAGGTGACGTCGGTGTCGGCGGAGTACACCTCGCCGAACATGAAGAAGTCGGGCCGCCCCCGCTTCTTCGCGTAGGCGTCGAGCGCGGTGGCCCACTGGGTCCAGAAGTCCAGGTCGACGTGTTTGACGGTGTCGATGCGGAACCCGTCGATGTCGAAGTCCTTCACCCACCGCTCGTAGATCTTCTCCATGCCGGAGACGACCTCGGGCCGCTCGGTCCACAGGTCGTCGAGCCCGCCGAAGTCGCCGTACTCGGCGCTCTCTCCGGCGAAGGTGGAGTCGCCGCGGTTGTGGTACATCGTCGGGTCGTTGAGCCAGGCGGGCACCTTCCGCCCGGTGTTCTTCGGGGTGTACGGGAACGAGCCGGCGCCGACCTCGCGCATGCCGTCGCGGTCGTCGAAGGGGCGGCCCCGGGTGTCGAGGTAGGGGTAGGCGCCCTTGGGACGGTAGCCGTACTCCTTCTCGGCGTAGTCGACGGTGTCGGCGGTGTGGTTGGTGATGACGTCGAAGAAGACCTTCATGCCCTTGGCGTGGGCGCGGGCGATCAGCCTCGCCAGGTCCTCGTTGGTGCCGAAGTGCGGGTCGACCCGCGTGAAGTCGGTGATCCAGTAGCCGTGGTAGCCGGCGGAGGCGTCCTTGCCCTCGCCCTGGACGGGCCGGTTCTTGAAGATCGGGGCGAGCCAGATGGCGGTCGTGCCGAGGCCCTTGATGTAGTCGAGCCGGTCGGTCAGGCCCTTGAGGTCGCCGCCCTGGTAGTAGCCCTTGTCGGTGGGGTCGTAGCCGGTGGCGGAACGCGAACCGGTCAGGCCTCCATGGTCGTTGGCGGGGTCACCGTTCGCGAAGCGGTCCGGCATGACGAAGTAGAACTGCTCGCGGGTGAGGTCGTGGCGGGCCGGTGCGGCGGCGAGCCGGGCGTCGGACGGGGGCGCGGGCGGGCTCTCGGCGGCGGCCGCGAGGGGCAGGGCCGGGGCGAGGGCCGCGCACAGGGCGAGCGCTACGACGGCGGCGGTGCGTCTCGGCAGCGGCCGGGCGGGGCCGGTTCGGGCAGGGCGTATCACGGGAGCTCCTCGGCGGGAGGGACACAGGGGTGCGGGTGCGCGGACAGAGCCGCCCGGCGCGAGCGGGGAGAAACGCGCCGGGCGGCCGGAACGGGGGTTGCCGGAGGGACCGTGTCAGCAGCCGGACTTGCCGGCGTACAGGGCGAGGGCCGTATTGGCGTCGAGCGTCGCCGTGAACTGGCCCGAACTGTTCACGCTCACCGGCGAGTTGCTCTGTACGTCGCAGTACGTGCCCGCGGCGAGCGACGTCTGGTAGGTGCGGGTGAGGGCGAAGGACTCGTGGTTGATGGCGACGTAGCCCTTGGTGCCGCGGCCGAAGGCGATCGCCTGGAAGCCGTTGTCCCACCAGTTCGTGACGGACTGGCCGCGGGTGGCGTTGCGGAACGCGACCATGGACTGGATCTCGGGCCAGGCGTGCTGGCACTTCCAGCCGTCCTGCCAACAGGCGTTCATGGTCCCGCCGTTGGGCGGTCCGGCGTCCTTGTCGGTCCATTCGTAGCCGGAGTTGATGTCCGGCGATCCGTAGGGCCAGGCCAGCATGAAGACGTTCGCCAGGGTGTAGTCGGCGCCGTTCTTGTAGTTGAGGGTGTCGCCGCCGCGCTCGGTGTCGTGGTTGTCGACGAAGACGGCGGACTGCCCGGAGGGCATGTAGCCCCAGCCCTCGCCGTAGTTCTTCAGGTAGGCGAGGTTCTCGTTCTGGAAGACGCGCTTGAGGTCGCGGGCGTAGCGGAACTCTTGGACGTCGCCGTTGCCGAGGTACTCGCTGGGCGAGACGGCCTCACCGGCGCCGTAGATCGCCTCCTGCTTCCAGTAGGCGTTCGGGTCGCTGAGCCGCGACTTGATGTTGGCGAGGTCGGCGGCGGCGATGTGCTTGGCGGCGTCGATCCGGAACCCGTCGACGCCCAGCGAGAGGAGGTCGTTCATGTACGCGGCGATCCGGCCGCGCACGTACTCCTCGCCGGTGTCGAGGTCGGCGAGGCCGACCAGCTCGCACTCCTGGACGTTGAACCGGTCCTGGTAGTTGCTGACCTGCGCCGTGCAGTTGTCCATGTCGGCGGCCGAGTAGGTGCCCGGGTAGTCGTACTTGGAGTACGGGGAGCCGCCGGTGCCGGTGCCCGATCCGGCGGCCATGTGGTTGATGACGGTGTCCGCGACGACCTTGACGCCGGCCGCGTGACAGGTGTCGACCATGTTCCTGAAGGCCGTACGGTCCCCGAGCCGGCCCGCGATCTTGTAGCTGACCGGCTGGTACGAGGTCCACCACTGGGAGCCCTGGATGTGCTCCTGGGGCGGCGAGACCTGCACGTATCCGTAGCCGGCGGGGCCGAGCCTGGCGGTGCACTCCTTCGCCACCGAGTCGAAGCGCCACTCGAAGAGGACGGCGGTGACGTCCTTGGTGCCGGGCGGGGAGGCCTGCGCCGTCCCGCCGGTCACCAGGCCGGAGCCTATGAGGGTGCCGGCGGCGAGGGCGAGCGCGGCCGCCCGCGATCTGTGAGCCATGGTTCCTCCTGCACGTCGATGTGCCGATGAGGTGTCCCTGCCAAGTGCAGGGGGCTGTGGGGGGTGCTCTCCCCGGCCGCGCGGGTGGGGGGCCGGGGAGAGCGGCGAAGCAGGGTCAGACCGTGAACCACACGGTCGTGTCGGCGGGGACGACCGCGTGGCCGTCACCGTGCTGGATGTCGTCGGCGGCCGAACTCGTCAGCAGGGTCCGAGCGGACGCGGGCACGCGCACCCGCACGTCCGCGCCCGTCGTGTTCGCGACGCACACGAACGCCTCGCCGTCGCCGCGCGGCTCCCGCCGGAACGCGAGCACGCCTTCGGGCGCCGGAAGCCACGCGACGCGGTCGCCCGCGCCGAGTGCCGGGTGCACGCGCCGGGCCGCGAGGGCCGAGCGGTACATCTCCAGGGTCGAGCCGGGCACCCCGGTCTGCGCCTCCACGCTCAGCGCGCCCCAGCTCGCGGGCTGCGGCAGCCAGGAGCCGCCCGCCCCGAAGCCGTACGAGGGCCCGTCGACGGTCCACGGGATCGGCACCCGGCACCCGTCGCGGAAGCCGTCCTGCCCGGCCGCGCGGAAGAACGACGGGTCCTGGCGCACCTCGTCGGGCAGGTCGACGACGTCGGGCAGGCCGAGCTCCTCGCCCTGGTAGATGTACGCGGAGCCGGGCAGCGCCAGCATGAGGAGCGTGGCGGCGCGGGCGCGGCGCAGGCCGAGCGCGGGGTCGGCGGCGACGCGCTGCTGGGTGCCGAGGCCGGGCGGGTTGGCGTAGCGCGTGGTGTGCCGGGTCACGTCGTGGTTGGACAGGACCCAGGTGGCGGGGGCGCCGACCGGGCGCATCGAGTCGAGGGAGCGGTCGATGATGTCGCGCAGTTCGACGGCGTCCCAATAGGCGCCCAGGTACTGGAAGTTGAACGCCTGGTGCAGTTCGTCGGGACGCACGTACAGGGCGGTGCGCTCGACGGTCGGCGTCCACGCCTCGGCGACGAAGATGCGCTCGCCCGCGTATTCGTCGAGGATCAGGCGCCAGGCGCGGTACACGTCGTGCACGCCGTCCTGGTCGAAGAAGGGCATGACGTCGTTGCCGAGCAGCTTCAGCTGTTCGTGGGCGCCGAGGTCGGGCAGGCCCGCGGCCTTCACCAGGCCGTGGGCCACGTCGATCCGGAAGCCGTCGACCCCCATGTCGAGCCAGAACCGCAGGATGGAGCGGAACTCGTCGCCCACGGCGGGGTGGTCCCAGTTGAGGTCGGGCTGCTCCGGCGCGAAGAGGTGGAGGTACCACTCGCCGTCGGCGACGCGGGTCCAGGCGGGGCCGCCGAAGATGGACTCCCAGTCGTTGGGCGGCAGTTCACCGTCCGCGCCCTTGCCGGCCCGGAAGTGGTAGCGCTCGCGCAGCGGGGATCCGGGGCCTTCGGCGAGGGCCCGCTTGAACCACTCGTGCTGGTCGGACGAGTGGTTGGGCACGAGGTCGACGATCACGCGCAGGCCGAGCCCGTGCGCGTCGCGGATCACGGCGTCCGCGTCGAGGAGGGAGCCGAACATCGGGTCCACGGCACGGTAGTCGGCGACGTCGTAGCCGGCGTCCGCCTGCGGGGACGCGTAGAACGGGCTGAGCCACACCGCGTCCACACCGAGGTCTCTCAGGTGCGGGAGCCGGGAGCGGATGCCTTCGAGGTCACCCATACCGTCGGCGTTGCTGTCGGCGAAGCTGCGCGGATAGACCTGGTAGATCACCGCGTCGCGCCACCAGCCGGTGGGCGCGTCCGCGGGAACGGAGGCCGAGGCGGAGGTCGAGGCGGAGGTCGAGGGGGCCTGCGCCGGGTCGGCAGTGTGCTGACTCATGGTGTCCTTGCTGCGTCAGGGGTTTGCGTGCGTGCGGGCGGCGGAGAGTGCGGCGGGTCTCAGCCCTTGGTGCCGCCCGCCGTGAGGCCGGTGACCAGGTTCCTCTGGACAAGGTAGAAGAACGCGGACACGGGAATGGCGATCAACACCGCGGTCGCCGCCATGTAGTTCCACTGCGCGTCGTGTTCGCTGACGAAGCTGCGCAGGCCCACGGCGAACGTGTACTTCTCGTCGTCGAGCATGAACGTGGAGGCGAAGGCGACTTCGCCGAACGCGGTGATGAAGCTGTAGAACGCGGCCACCGCGAGGCCGGGCCTCGCCAGCGGGACGATCAGCCGGGCGAAGGTGCCGAAGGGCGAGAGGCCGTCGATGCGGCCGGCCTCGTCGATCTCGTGGGGGATGGTGTCGAAGTAGCCCTTGAGGAGCCACGCGCAGTACGGCACCGCCGTCGAGCAGTACACGAGGATGAGGCCGCCGTACGTGTCGATGAGGCCGAGGTCGCCGAGGATCTCGTACATCGGCACGATCAAGACGGCGATCGGGAACGCCTGCGTGAGCAGCAGGATCCACATCAGCTTGCGGTGGCCGGGGAAGCGCATGCGCGAGACGGCGTAGCCGGTGGTGGCGGCGAACAGGACGCCGACGACCGTGGTGCCGAGGGAGACGATCAGGGTGGACTGGAGCCACTTGAAGAAGTTGGTGTGCTCCAGGACGAACGAGTAGTTCGAGAAGGCCGCCTTGCCGAGGATGCGGCCGGGGTGGAGGTAGTCGTCCTTGTCCGGGCCGAGCGAGAGGTAGATCAGCCAGGCGATCGGGAAGAGGGCGATCAGGCCGGCGAGGCTCAGCACGCCGTGCGTGGCGAACGTCGCGAGGCGGCTGCGCTCGCCGCGCCGGCGCACCCGTCGCGGGCGGACGGCCTCGGTGGTCGTGTCCGTGCGCGGGGCCGGGGCGTCGACGGTGGTCGTGGTGCTCATGGGGGCGGCTCCTGCGGCGTCAGGCGAGCTGCTCATTGCGGTTCAGCCAGCGGTAGTAGAAGGACGTGAAGACGGCCAGCATCGACAGGAGCAGCACGCCGTAGGCGGCGGACTGGGCGTAGTCGCGCGGCTGCTGGCCGAAGCCCAGGTAGTAGGCCCACGTGACGAGGATCTGGGCGTCGGGGGCGGTGTTGCCGAACAGCAGGAAGATGACGTTGAACTGGTTGAACGTCCAGATGACGCCGAGCAGGACGACGGTCGAGCTGACCGGCCTGAGGCCCGGCAGGGTCACGTTCCAGAAGCGCTGCCACGGGTTCGCGCCGTCCATCTCGGCGGCCTCGTACAGCACCGGGTCGATCGACTGGAGGCCGCCGAGCAGCGACACCATCATGAACGGCACGCCGCACCAGGTGTTGACGAGGACGGCGGCGGTGCGCTGGAAGAGCGGGTCCTCCAGCCACTGCGGCTGCGGCAGATGGAGCGAGCCGAGCACGGAGTTGATGACCCCGGAGTCGGAGAGCATGATCCGCCACGAGAACACGGTGACGAACGTCGGTACGGCCCACGGCAGGATGAGCAGCAGCCGGTAGAAGGTGCGCCCGCGCAGCTTCTGGTTGAGCAGCATCGCGAGGCCGAGTCCGATGACGTAGTGCAGGGCCACGCAGAGCGCCGTCCACACGATCGTCCAGACGAAGTGCGACCAGAAGCGGTCGTAGGCGGTCGGTCCCCACAGGATGTCCGCGTAGTTGCCGAGGCCGATGAACCGGTAGGTGGCGTCGATGTGGTTGACGCCGATGGTGCGGGCCGAGTTGAGGCTGTCGGCGTCGGTGAGCGTCAGGTAGAAGCCCCGCACCAGGGGGTAGAGCACGAGTACCCCGAGCACGACGACGACCGGCGCGATCATCGCGTACGCGTACCAGTGCTTCTGGTACGAGCGCCTCAGGCGCCCGAACGGGCCGGGGCGCGGTGCGCGCCCGCCGCGCGTCCTGGCGGCCGTGCTGTCGACGGCGACTGTCATGGCTTGGCACCTTCTGGGGAGTGGCTGATCGGTGCGTGCGGCTCGGCGACGCCGGTTCCGCCCGCCCCCTCGCGGGGCGGAACCGGCGGGAGGCCGTCAGGCGGGGGTCACTTGCCGAGGTCGGGGGTCACTTG
The DNA here is from genome assembly GCF_004005495.1 of Streptomyces antnestii. Taxonomy (GTDB): domain Bacteria; phylum Actinomycetota; class Actinomycetes; order Streptomycetales; family Streptomycetaceae; genus Streptomyces; species Streptomyces antnestii. Next base: position 306,764 of record NZ_RZYA01000004.1, on the reverse strand, counting down.
CTGAAGTCGGGGACGAGCTTCGCGAACGCGGTCTGCGCGTTGCCGATGCCCTGGTCCAGGGACTCCTTGCCGCCGGCGACCTTGGGCAGCTCGGTGTCGAGCGGGGCCCACAGGGAGCTGTACTCGGGCAGTTCGGGGCGCGGCCGGGCGGCGGCGAGCACCTTCTGGTAGCCGGCGATGCCCGGGTCGGCGGTGACCTGCGTGGTGTACGCGTCGGCGCGGGTCGGCAGCGTCGAGTTCTTGAGGGCGATCTGCTCCTGCGTGCTCGCGGAGGTCATCCACTTCACGAAGGTGAGCGAGGCGTCCTGGTGGGCCTTGTCGGAGCCGGCGTAGACGGAGAGGTTGTGGCCGCCGGTGGGGGCGCCCGGCTTGCCGGTGGAGCCGGCCGGGACGGTGGCGATGCCCAGGTTCGCCTTGTCCTTGAAGGCGGAGCCCTTGTAGAAGTTGGTGATCTCCCAGGGGCCCTGGATGATCGCGGCGACCTTGCCGTTCACGAACGCGTCCTGGATGTGGGCGTACGCGTCGGCGGTGCCGTCGGCCTTGTGGAGGCCCTTGCCGTCGAAGAGGCCCTGCCAGGCGGTGAGGCCCTTCTTGGCCTCGGGCGAGCCGATGGTGATCTTCTTGGCGCCGGCGTCGACGGTGTCGGTGCCCTCGCCGTACAGGAACGGCTGGGCGTAGTAGCCCTGCGCGGAGCCCCAGTAGCCGTCGACGCCCGTCTTCGACTTGATCTTGGCGGCGTCGGCCTTGAGGTCGGACCAGGTGGCGGGCGGCTGGCCGATGCCCGCCTTCTTGAAGAGGTCCTTGTTGTATACGAGGGCCAGCGTGTCGGTGACCAGCGGCGCCCCGTAGGTCTTGCCGTCGAACTGGGCCTGCTTGATCAGGCTCGGCTGGAACTTGTCCTTGTCGGCGAGGGCGTCGGTGCCGTCGAGCGGGAGCAGGTAGCTCTTCTTGGCGAAGGCCGGTGTCCAGCCCACCTCGGCGCGCAGCACGTCGGGGGCGCCCTTGGAGCCGGCGGCGGTGTCGAACTTGTTCTGCGCCTGGTCGAAGGGGACGTTGACGTACTTGACCTTGATGTCCGGGTTCGCCTTCTCGAACCGCTTGACCAGGGCCTGGTAGGTCGGCGCCTCGTTCGTGGCGTTGGACGTGTCCCACCACGTGATGGTGACGGGGCCCGACGCCTTGTCGCCGCCGCTGTCGCTTCCGCCGCAGGCCGTCGCCGCGAGGGCGAGGGACGCCACCAGCGCGGTGGCCGCTGTGCCACGCCGCATGAGATCTCCTAGAGGGTGAAAGCCGGGAGCGGGGAGGCCGCCGGGCGACGTGAACGTAACAGCGTTGAAAGCAGCGCGAAAGACCTTGCAGAAAAAAATTGCAAGCGCCTCCAGGAGTTACCGGCCCGTGACCCACCCTCCCCGCCACCCTCCCCCGCCACCCGCCGTACATCCGGCAGTTGACCGCTCCGACCAGCCAGAGACCGCCTTGTGCAAGAATCTGCAAGCTCTTGCTACAACGGGCCCGCGAGGGGATCATCGAAACCCCATGGGCCGCGCGTGAGCCACAGGTCCGTCACACGAGGGAGCGCCATGACGCAGCAGTCCGCAGCGGGCCGTTCAACTGCCCGCACGCGGCGTCCGGTTGGAGGTGGGCAGTCCGACGCACGGGCGGTACAGTCCCATCCCGTGACCGCGCGACTGGCCGACATCGCAGCGCAGGCGGGGGTCAGCGAGGCGACGGTCAGCCGGGTGCTCAACGGCAAGCCCGGCGTGGCCGCAGGCACCCGCCAGTCCGTGCTTGCCGCGCTCGACGTCCTCGGCTACGAACGGCCCGTACGGCTGCGGCAGCGCAGCGCCGGACTGGTCGGCCTGATCACGCCGGAGCTGGAGAACCCCATATTCCCCGCGCTCGCGCAGGTCATCGGCCAGGCCCTGACCCGCCAGGGCTACACGCCGGTCCTCGCCACCCAGACCCCCGGCGGCTCCACCGAGGACGAGCTCACGGAGATGCTCGTCGACCGGGGCGTCGCCGGCATCATCTTCGTCTCCGGACTGCACGCCGACACCTCGGCGGACATGCAGCGCTACGAGCAGCTGCGCGCACAGGGCGTGCCGTTCGTCCTGGTCGACGGCTTCTCGCCGAAGGTGCAGGCACCTTTCATCTCTCCGGACGACCGGGCCGCGATGCAGCTCGCCGTCACCCACCTCGTCTCGCTGGGCCACACCCGGATCGGGCTCGCGCTCGGCCCGAAGCGGTTCGTGCCGGTCCAGCGGAAGATCGAGGGTTTCGTACGCACGATGCAGGACCTGCTCCCCCTATCCTCCGAGGAGATCGAGCGTGATCTGGTCCAGCACTCGCTCTACACGCTGGAGGGCGGTCAGGCCGCGGCCACGGCGCTCATCGACCGGGACTGCACGGCCGTCGTGTGCGCCAGCGACATGATGGCGCTCGGCGCCATCCGGGCGGCTCGGCAGCGGGGCCTCGCCGTCCCGTCCGACGTCTCGGTGGTCGGCTTCGACGACTCCCCGCTGATCGCCTTCACGGACCCGCCGCTGACCACGGTGCGCAAGCCGGTCCCGGCGATGGGCCAGGCCGCCGTCCGCACACTCCTGGAGGAGATCGGCGGAACGCCCGCCCCGCACAGCGAATTCGTCTTCATGCCCGAGCTGGTGGTCCGCGGTTCAACCGCTTCGGCTCCGGGGCCGCGCCCCTAGGGAAACGGTCGTCCACAGGGTGGAGAGTGTGCGTACAGGACCCGCCCGAGGGATGATCGGACGTGGGTGTGGTATCTGGCAGACTCTGTCTCTATGGGTGAATCGACCGTGACGACACTGGAAGGCCGGCAGGGGCCCACCACATCGCCCACGGCGGACGACCACCGCGCTGGGCGGGGACTCCTCGGCCGTATGCGCGCACCGCGACGCCCCAGGCTCTGGTTCGAGATCCTGCTGATCGCGGTGAGTTACTGGACGTACTCCCTCGTCCGCAACGCCGTTCCGGAGCAGCGGACGAAGGCACTGAGCAACGCCGACTGGATCTGGCGGATGGAGAACCATCTCTCCATCGCGGTCGAGGAGAGCGTCAACCACGCCGTGAACTCGGTGACATGGCTCATCGTCGGCATGAACTACTACTACGCGACACTGCACTTCATCGTCACGCTGAGTGTGCTGGTGTGGCTGTTCCGCCACCATCCCGGCCGTTACGCGGCGGCCCGGCTCGCGCTCTTCGCGACGACGGCGGTGGCCCTGGTCGGCTACTACCTGTACCCACTGGCCCCGCCCCGCCTGATGCACGGCCCGGCGTTCGTCGACACCGTCAAGGTCCACGAGACATGGGGCTCGATGGCCTCCGGCGACCTGAAGCACATGTCGAACCAGTACGCGGCGATGCCGTCCATGCACATCGGCTGGTCGCTGTGGTGCGGCCTCACGATCTTCGCGCTCGCCCGGGTGCCGTGGGTGCGGGTCCTCGGAATCATGTACCCGACACTGACCCTGGTCGTCATCGTCTCCACGGCGAACCACTTCTGGCTGGACGCGGTGGGCGGCATGCTCTGCCTCGCGTTCGGCTTCACGGTGGCGCGGCTCTGGTACGGGGCGCTGCCCTACTCGCTGCCGCGCCTCGTGGAAGGCAAGGCCCCCCGCAAGGGGCGGACCGGCCCGGTCGCGGAGCCCGAGCCGGTCCCGTCGGGGGTCAGGCCCCCCGGTGCGTGATGTGACCGCCGACGGTGGTCAGGCGGACCGGCGCCTCGGCCACCTCGTCGGCGGGCGCCTCGACCGGGTCGAGGCCGAACGCGGTGAGGTCGGCCCGCAGACCGGGGGCGATGCGCCCCGCGTCCTCGCCGGCGGCCAGCGCCGCGTGTGAGGTGCAGCCCTCCAGCGCCATGAGCCCCGTGAGCCCCTGCCCGTGGCTCGCGGCACCCTCCGGCACCCGGGCCATGGACAGGACGCGGCGCACGTCGTAGTGCGCGATCGGCCAGTCGGAGCCGAGCGCGAGGACGGCGCCCGCGTCGCGCAGGTCACGGATGCGCCAGGCGCGCGAGGCCCGGTCCGAGCCGAGCCGCTTCGACCACTCGTCGGCGTGGTCGCCACGGGTGTACGCGGTGTGCGGCGGCTGCATCGAGGCGGCGACGCCCAGCGCGGCGAACCGCGGGATCGTGTCGTCGGGCACCGTCTCGATGTGCTCGATCCGGTGCCTGCCCCGGCCGCTCGCGCCCAGGGCCTCGACGGTGTCCAGGACGTGCCGCACGGCCGCGTCGCCGATCGCGTGGGTGGCGGTGCCGACGCCGGCCTCGTGCAGGTAGCGCACCGCGTCCGAGTACGCCTGCGGGTCCGGCCAGAACGCGTCGGTGCCCTGGCCGTGGCAGTCCGCGTGCTCCAGCCACGCGGTGCCGCCCTCGACGGTGCCGTCCATGAAGAACTTCACCCCGCCGACCCGCCAGTGCTTCCCGGCCTCGCTCTGGAGGGCGATCAGCTCGTCCAGGCCGGCCTTGTCGACGCCCGGCATGCACCAGGGCGCGATCCGCAGGCGCAGCGGAAGGACGGCCTCCTCCTCGACCGAGGCGAGGAGCTGCGGCACGTCGGCGTGGCCGAGGTCCATGACGTGGGCGCCGGTCAGGCCCGTGGCGGCCATGTCGGACAGCAGCGCGAGGAGCCCGGCGCGGCGCTCGGCGAACGAGGGCCGCGGCATGACGGCGACCAGCAGGTCCATCGCCGCGTGCTCGACGAGGTACCCGGTCGGGCGCCCGTCCGCGTCGCACACGATCTCCGCGCGCTGGGCGAACTCGCGCGGTCCCGTGATCCCGGCGGCCGCGAGCGCGCTGCCGCTGGCGAGCGCCGAGTGCCCGTCGTAGAGGCGGACGAAGGCGGGCGCGCCGTCGAGCACGTCCTCGATCAGGGCACGGTCGACCGTGCGGCCGCCGAACGCGTTGTGGTCGAGGCCCCAGGCGACGACCCAGCCGTCGACGCGGGGCGCCGTGCGCAGGGCCGCCCGCAGCTCGTCCAGGTTCCGTACGCCGGACAGATCCGCGCCGGTCGCCATCTCCAGGCCCCACACGGGGTGGCTGTGCGAGTCGACCAGACCGGGCACGAGGGTCGCGCCGGTCAGGTCGACCCGCTCGGTGCCGGGGCCGCTCCAGTGCGCCACGAGCTCCTCGGTGTCGCCGACGGCGGCGATCAGGCCGTCCCGGACGGCCACGGCGCTCGCCTCCGGCAGGGCGGGATCGAGGGTACGGACGCGGGCGCCGGTGAGGAGGAGGTCGGCTGCGGGCATGGGGGTGAACTCCGTTCGGGGTGAGGCTGTGTTCCGTAGGGGCGGGCGGTGCTGGCTACACGGTCTCCGCCTCCGCGTCCGGTTCCGCGGCGAACCGCTCGAACACGTCCGGCTTGGTGCGCCGCAGCCGCCAGGCGAGGCCGAGCCCGAGCACGAAGACGGCGGGCGCCACGGCGATCAGGACGATGTTGACCACGGTGGTCGCCCCGGTGAACAGGTCGATGTGGGTGCAGACGAGGACGGTCGCCACGCTCAGCAGGACCGTCGCCGCGATCGGCGCGACGACCGTGCGCAGCACACCTTCCTGGTGGGTGATGCGGCGGAAGTAGAACGGCACGGCGATCGCGGCGAGCAGCTGGAGCAGCATCAGGCCGATCATGCCCGGCGTGTTCACCCACAGGAGCAGCTGCGCGTACGGGTCCGCGCCCGCGGCCCAGAAGCCGGTGACGACGACGGCGCCGACGGCGGTCTGGGCGAGCCCCGCGACGTACGGGGAGCGGTGCTTGGCGTGGACGCGGCCGAAGGACTTCGGCGCGACGCCCTCCTCGGCGAGCGCGAGGCCGTAGCGGTTGATCGCGTTGTGGAAGGCGAGGAGGGAGGCCAGGACGCTGGTCACGATGAGTATGTGCATCAGGTCGGCCGCCCAGCCGCCCACGAAGGTCGTGATCGCGGAGAAGAACAGTTCCGCCGGGTTCGTGCCCGCCGCCTTGACGACCTGGGCGTCGCCGAAGGCCTGGATGACGGTCCACACGATGAACGCGTAGAACAGGCCGAGGAACGCGACCGCGATGTACGTGGCGCGGGGCACGGTGCGGCCGGGGTCGCGGGCCTCGCGGCGGTAGATGACGGTCGACTCGAAGCCGGTGAACGCGGCGAAGGCGAAGGCCAGGACGACGGCGGTGCCGGGGACGAACACGTTGCCCGGCGCGAACGACGCGAGGGACAGGCCGTGGCCGCCGCCCTTGAGGAGCACACCGCCCGCGAGCAGCACGAGGATGCCGGTCTCGGCGCAGAGCAGGACGCCGAGGAGCTTGGCCCCGAAGTCGATGGACCGGAAGCCGCCGTACCAGATGAGCACGAGCCCGGCGAGGGACACCGGCAGCCAGGGGATGTCGATGCCGAAGAGGGCGTGCAGGGTCTCCTGCGTGGCGGTGCCGAGGAGGCCGTAGACGCCGATCTCCATGCCGTTGTAGCCGACCATGGCGAGCAGGGCGGCGCCGATGCCCACGGAGCTGCCGAGGCCGCGCGTGATGTACGCGTAGAAGGCGCCGGCGCTGCGGACGTGGCGGCTCATCGTGGTGAAGCCGACGGCGAAGACGGCGAGGGTGAGGCCGGCGAGGAGGTAGCCGACGGGGGCGCCGATGCCGCCGAGCGCGATGGCGAACGGGGCGACGCCCGCCATGACGGTGAGCGGGGCGGCGGCGGAGACGACGAAGAAGGCGATGTCGGAGGTGCCGAGGGTGCCGGTGCGCAGGGTCGGTTCAGCGGCGGGGGCAGTGCCGGTCGCGCTGTTCTGAGTCTGTGGGGAGGTCACGGGCATGGGGAGGGGAAGCCCTTCTTGCGACGGGAGGGACGAGTGTCCCGGAGGCGTCGTCCCGGGGGCCGGGAAGCGAAACCTAAAGGCTTTCGGTTTCGGCAATGTAGCCTCCGTTTGGGCATTCGGGAAGACCTCAGATTCGGAGAGCGCACGATGGGACGGCCGAGCAAGCCGCTGCTGGACAAGGAGCGGATCACCACGACCGCGCTCGAACTCGTCGACGAGAAGGGCGACTTCAGCGTCCCGCGGATCGCGAAGAAGCTCGGCGTACAGACGGGATCCGTGTATCACCATGTGGACGGCCGGGACGGGATCGTGGAGCTGCTACGTGAGCGCGTCTGCGAAGCGATCGACCCGACGCCCCTCACGTCGCCCGGGCAGCCCTGGGAGGAGGCGCTGACGGTCTGGGCCCGCTCCTACCGGGCCGCCTTCGCCGCCCATCCGAAGGCGATCCCGCTGCTCGCCACGTCGCCCGTGCGGGCGCCGCGGGTCCTCGAACAGTACGAGCTCGCGGCGGAACTCCTGCTGGATGCCGGGTTCGCCCCGGCGGACGTGATGCCCGTGATCATCGGCCTGGACAACGTCGTACTCGGCTCGGCGCTCGACCTGGCGGCGCCGGAGACGATGTGGGAACCGGCCGACGCGACGGCGACGCCGCACCTGACGCAGGCGCTGGCGGCGATGGACGCCGGCCGCCCGGACAGGGCCTTCGAACTGGCACTCACGGGACTCATCGCCCACGCGCGGGCGCTGCTTCTGGCTTGACCGGGGTATGGGTGGCCCCGCGAGGGCCGCTCACCTGCGGCGCGGTGTGCCGGCGGCGCTCGGGGAGGGCTTGGGGCGGCACGGCACCGCCGGGAAGGGCCGTGGGGGCTGAGCGCCGTCGCGGCGGGATGAAAGGGGCGGCCCCCTTTCGAACCTGCCCCCCGCGTGAGCGCTACGCCCCGTAGAAGCGTTCCTCCATGATGGCTCGGGCTCGGCGTGTGGCCCGGCGGTAGTCGTCCAGCATGTCGCCGACGTGGCCGGGGTCGTAGCCCAGGTAGCGGCCCACCGCCGCGAGCTCACGGCCGTCGGACGGGAACGTGTCGCCCGGGCGGCCGCGCACCAGCATGACCGCGCCGCGCACGCGGGACGCCATGACCCACGCCTCGTCCAGGATCGCCGCCTCCTCCGCCGGGATCAGCTCCGCCGCGCACGCCGCGGCCAGCGCCTCCCGGGTGCGGGTCGTGCGCAGCCCCGGCTCCGCCCACCCTTGCTGGAGCTGCATGAGCTGCACGGTCCACTCGACGTCGGAAAGCCCGCCGCGGCCCAGCTTGGTGTGCAGCGTCGGGTCGGCGCCGCGCGGCAGCCGCTCCGACTCCATGCGCGCCTTGAGCCGCCGGATCTCGCGCACGGCGTCCTCGCCGAGGCCCTCCGCGGGGTAGCGGAGCGGGTCGATCAGGTCGATGAAGGCGCGGCCCAGATCCAGGTCGCCCGCGACGGGTTCGGCCCGCAGGAGCGCCTGCGACTCCCACACCAGGGACCACCGGCGGTAGTACGCCTCGTAGGACTTGAGGCTCCGCACGAGCGGCCCCGACTTCCCCTCCGGACGCAGGTCCGCGTCGATGAGGAGCGGCGGGTCCGCGCTCGGCAGGGCGAGCAGCCGCTGCATCTCGGAGACGACGCGGTGCGCGGCCTTGGCGGCCTGGTGGTCGTCGACACCCTCGCGCGGCTCGTGGACGAACAGCACGTCGGCGTCGGAGCCGTAGCCCAGCTCGTGGCCGCCGAAGCGCCCCATGGCGATGATCGCGAACCGGGTGGGCAGTTCGTCGCCCCACCCCTCGCGCACGACGGCGCGCAGCGTCCCGGCGAGCGTCGCGGCCGTGAGGTCGGAGACGGCCCCGCCGACCCGGTCCACCAGGGCGCCCTGGTCGGCCTCGGCGGGCGTGTCCTCGGTGCCGTAGGAGGCGATGATGTCGGCGGCCGACGTACGGAACAGTTCCCGCCGCCGTACGCCACGGGCCGCCGCGACGGCCTGTTCGGCGCCGTCGGCGCGGCCCACCGCGGCGAGCACCTCCTGCTCCAACTGGGCGTGCCCGCGCGGTTCGAGGCCCCGCTGGTCACCGAGGAGGGCGACGGCTTCGGGCGCGCGCATCAGCAGGTCGGGGGCGAGCCGGCCCGCCGACAGGACACGGGCCAGGTTCTCCGCCGCCGCGCCCTCGTCCCGCAGCAGCCGCAGGTACCAGGGCGTCTTGCCGAGCGCGTCCGACACCTTGCGGAAGTTGAGCAGCCCGGCGTCCGGGTCGGCGGAGTCGGCGAACCAGCCGAGCAGCACCGGCAGGAGCGTCCGCTGGATCGCCGCCTTGCGGGACACGCCGGAGGCCAGCGCCTCCAGGTGGCGCAGCGCCGCGCTCGGGTCGGCGTACCCGAGGGCCACGAGCCGTTCGCGCGCGGCGCCCGTGCTCAACCGCGTCTCGCCGGGCGCGAGTTGGGCCACGGCGTCGAGCAGCGGCCGGTAGAAGAGCTTCTCGTGCAGGCGGCGCACGACCGAGGTGTGGCGGCGCCAGGCCCGGTGGAGTTCGGTGATCGGCTCGGTGCGCATGCCCATGGAGCGCCCGGTGCGCCGCAGGTCCGCGTCGTCCTCGGGGACGAGGTGCGTGCGCCGCAGCCGGTAGAGCTGGATGCGGTGTTCGAGGGTGCGCAGGAACCGGTAGGCGTCGTCGAGCTGGACGGCGTCGACCCGCCCGACGTACCCGCCGTCGGCGAGCGCGGCAAGCGCGTCGAGGGTGGTGCCGCTGCGCAGCGACAGGTCGGCCCTGCCGTGCACCAACTGCAGGAGCTGCACGGCGAATTCGACGTCGCGCAGGCCGCCGGGCCCCAGCTTCAGCTCGCGGTCGAGCTCGCCGGCGGGGATGTTCTCGACGACGCGCTTGCGCATCTTCTGCACGTCGGGCACGAAGTTCTCGCGCTCGGCGGCCTGCCAGACGAGCGGCGCGAGCGTACGGACGTACTCCTCGCCGAGCGGGAGGTCGCCGGCGACGGGGCGCGCCTTGAGCAGGGCCTGGAACTCCCAGGTCTTGGCCCACCGCTGGTAGTAGGCGAGGTGGGAGGACAGGGTGCGCACGAGGGGGCCGTTGCGGCCCTCGGGCCGGAGGTTGGCGTCGACGGGCCAGATGGTCCCCTCGATCGTCGTCTCGGAGCAGATCCGCATCATGTGCGAGGCGAGCCGGGTCGCGGCCTGCAGCGCCTTGCCCTCGTCGGCGCCGTCGGCGGCCTCGCCGACGAAGATGACGTCCACGTCGGAGACGTAGTTGAGTTCGTGGCCGCCGCACTTGCCCATCGCGATGACCGCGAGCCGGCACAGCGCGGCGTCCGCGGGCGCGTCCGTCTGCGCGATGGCGAGGGCCGCGCGCAGGGTGGCGGTGGCCAGGTCGGCGAGTTCGGCGGCCGTCTGCGCTATGTCGGTGGTGCCGCAGACATCGCGCGCGGCGATCGACAGGAGGCAGCGCCGGTACGAGACCCGCAGCGAGACCGGGTCGGCGGCGTCCGCGAGGCCCCGCTCGAACTCCTCGACACCGGGGTGCAGGTCGGACGGCTCGTACGTGACGAGGGCCTGCCAGTCCAGCGGGTGCCGGGCCAGATGGTCGGCGAGCGCCTCGGACGCGCCGAGGACCCCGAGGAGCCGGTCGCGCAGCGGCTTGGCCGTGAGGAGCGTGTCGAGGAGTTCGCGGCGCTCGGGGTCACCGTCCTGCGCCTCGACGAGCCGCACGAGCCCGTGGAGGGCCAGATCCGGGTCGGCGGTGGCGCCCAGGGCGTCGAGGAGCAGCGGGTCGGAGCGCACGGCCGACAGGTCGGGCGTGTCCAGGAGCCGCTCGGCGGCGGAGGGATCCGTGAAACCGTGCCGCAGCAGCCGTGTGAACGTACTGCTCCTGCGCCCTTGCGGCACCGACATCGCAGGTCCTCCTGTTCGATCACACACTCGTCCTGAGCCTAGGGCCTGTCCGGCGGATCAGGCCGGTTTCAGGTTGCCGGAAACAATCTGTGCAGGCGAGCGGGGTCTGTTGCGTGCGGCTGCAAGGCGGAGGAGGGCGACAAGGGCGACAACGCGATGGGGGTCCCCCCGCGCGAGCGCAGCCGAGCGTGGGGGAGTTGGCAACCGACGACCCCGCGACCCCGGCATGATCCGCCGGACAGGCCCTGAGGCTTCGCCGATGACTTCCGCCCGCGTGCGGGGTCTCTCCTTCGACGAGAGCATCAGAAGAGCGGGGGCGCACGCCACCCGCTCCGCGCAGCTGGATGGGAGCACCCATGGAATGGACCCTCGAAGTGGTCGTCGTGCCCGTCACGGACGTGGACCGGGCGAAGGACTTCTACGTGAAACAGGTCGGGTTCGGGGTCGACGTGGACCAGGTGGTCGCGGAGGGCATCCGCGTCGTGCAGCTGACGCCGCCGGGCTCGCGCTGTTCGATCTCCCTGCTGCAGGGCATGCCGGGCGCGCCGGGGCAGGCGCCGATGGCACCGGGATCCCTCACCGGGCTCCAGCTGTGCGTGACGGACATCGCCGCGGCGCGCGCGGAGCTGGTGGAGCGGGGCGTGGACGTGAGTCCGGTGCAGCACGCGGGGGCCACGGGCTGGGAGGAGGGGGCGGGGGACGTGTGGAACTCGTTCATGTTCTTCACCGACCCGGACGGCAACGGCTGGACCGTGCAGCAGGCGCCGGCTCCCCTCGCCGAACGCTGAGGTTCACTGCCCCTTCACATGGGCGTGAGACAAGGGCATCTTGGCGTGTGCATGCTCTACCCGCACCGCCGCCGTCTCCCCCCACCGGAGGTCTCACGTGCTCGGCAGATCATCACTGTTCCGCAGCGGCCGCGCCGCAGCGCTCGCGTCCGCCTTCGCCCTGACCGCCACGGCGGTCGCGCTCTGGTCCGGAGTCGGCGGCTCGTCCGCGCAGGCCGCGGCCGGCGTCCCGACCCCGGACCACACCGTCGTCGTGGTCTTCGAGAACCACGCCTACGACCAGGTGATCGGCTCCTCCAGCGCCCCGTACATCAACAGCCTCAAGACGAACGGCGCCAACCTCACCGCGTCCTACGCGCTCACCCACCCGAGCCAGCCGAACTACTTCGCGCTGTTCTCCGGCTCGACCCAGGGCATCACGGACGACAGCTGCTACACGCCCGGCTTCTCCTCGCAGCCCAGCCTGGCCTCCGAGCTGATCGCCGCGGGCAAGACCTGGGGCAGCTACAACGAGGGCCTCCCGAGCCAGGGTTCGACCACCTGCTCGTCCGGAAAGTACGCCCGCAAGCACAACCCGTGGTTCGGTTTCAGCAACGTCCCGACCTCCACGGCGAAGACGTTCGCCCAGTTCCCCACGGACTACTCGACGCTCCCCCAGGTCTCCTTCGTGGTCCCCGACCTGTGCAGCGACATGCACGACTGCTCGGTGTCGACCGGTGACACCTGGCTCAAGAACAACCTCTCCGCCTACGCGACCTGGGCGAAGACGCACAACAGCCTCCTCGTCGTCACCTTCGACGAGGACAACCGCCTCGCCGGCAACAAGATCCCGACGGTCCTCTACGGCCAGCAGGTGACCCCCGGCGCCACCTCGGCGACCACCTACAACCACTACGACGTCCTGCGCACCCTGGAGGACATGCACGGCCTCCCGCACGCGGGCAACGCGGCGTCCGGCAAGGACATCACGGGCATCTGGGCTCCGTGACATGTACGTAGCGGACAGCCGTAACCAAGCTTCTCCCACGGCGTCCGCGGAACCCGCCGCCCGGCCACCGGCCGGGCGGCGCGGCACCGCGCTCGCCCCCACGGTCCTGGCCCTCGGCACGGTCAGCCTGATCACCGACGTCTCGTCCGAGATGGTCACCGCGGTCCTGCCGCTCTACCTCGTCGCGGGACTCGGCCTCTCCCCTCTCGGCTTCGGCCTCCTGGACGGCGTCTACAACGGCTTCTCGGCCCTCGTCCGCCTCGTGGGCGGACACCTCGCGGACCGGGGAGGCGGCCGCCACAAGAGCGTCGCCCTGCTCGGCTACGGACTCTCGGCGCTCTGCAAACCCCTGCTCCTGCTGGCCACCACGCTCCCCACCATCGGCATGGTCCTGGCCGCCGACCGCACCGGCAAGGGCCTGCGCACGGCGCCCAGGGACGCCCTGATCTCCCTCAGCAGCACCCCGGCCACCCGCGGCAGGGCGTTCGGCGTCCACCGGGCGATGGACACCACCGGCGCCCTCCTCGGCCCGCTCGCCGCTTTCCTGATCCTGCGCGCGACGACGGACGGCTACGACGCGGTCTTCACCGTCAGCTTCTGCGTCGCGGCCACGGGCGTCCTGGTCCTGCTGCTGTTCGTACCGCGCCACCGGCAGGAGCCGCACGAGCCCGCCGCGCACGACGCTCCCCCGCGCCCCACCTTCCGGTCCGCGCTCGCGCTCCTGCGCCGCCGCGAGGTCCGCCGCACCACCGTGTGTGCCCTGCTCCTCGGCCTCGCCACCGTCAGCGACTCCTTCGTCTACCTGCTGCTCCAGCGCCGGCTCGGCGTCCCCGACCAGTGGTTCGCGCTGCTCCCGCTCGGCACGGCGGCCGCGTTCCTGCTGCTCGCCGCGCCCCTGGGCAGGCTCGCCGACCGCGTGGGCGGCTGGCGCGTGTTCCTCGCCGGCCACGCCGCGCTCCTCGTCGCGTACGGCCTGCTGCTCTCGCCGTGGCACGGCACCGCCCTGCCCTACGTCGTCCTGGCCCTGCACGGCGGCTTCTACGCGGCGACGGACGGCGTCCTGATGGCCGCCGCGTCCACCGCCATCCCGCCGGAGCTGCGCTCGTCGGGGCTCGCCGTCGTCCAGACCGGCCAGGCGCTGGCCCGGTTCGTCTGCTCCATCGGTTTCGGCGCCGCCTGGACCGCGTGGGGCGACCGCACGGCGCTCGGCACGGCCGCGGTGCTGCTGGCCGCCGGAGCGGCCGTGGCCTGCGCGTTCCGCCCCGGCACCCCCACCCCCACGGAGGCAGCACCCGCATGACGACACGCAACAGGCTCCTCGTCCTGGCCGCCGCGGTCATCGCCCTGGCGGCCGTGGCCACCGCGTCGGTCTGGCACGCGGCGGCCCGGTCCGACCGCAGGGACCAGGCCCGGCCGGGCGGCCCGAGGATCACGGCGGGCCGGGTGACGCTGCCCGCCGAAGCCACCGGCACCCCCCGCCGCCTCGTCTTCCGCAACATGGCGTGGGGCCCGCACCGGGACGAACTCACCACGGTCCCGGCGGGCCGCCCCGACGCGCCCCGCACCGCGTCCGGCGTCAAGTGCCTGCGTTTCTACGCCGCTTCGGGCACGGCCGTCTGCCTCTCGGCGAACCGGGGCGCGATGCAGGACACGTACACGGCACGTGTCCTGGACGGGCGGCTGAAGGAGAAGGCGCACTACGCGCTGCCGGGCATCCCGTCGCGGGCCCGCGTCTCGCCGAGCGGGCGGTACGCGGCATGGACGGTGTTCGTGGGCGGCGACAGCTACGCGGGGACGAACTTCTCCACGCGCGCGGCGATCGTCGACACCCGCACGGGCCGCCTCACCCCCACCCTGGAGGACTTCCGGGTCGTCAAGGAGGGCAGGACCTACCGGGCGGCCGACAGCAACTTCTGGGGCGTCACGTTCGCCGCGGACGACCGCCACTTCTACGCGACGCTGGCGACGCACGGCCGGACGTACCTCGTCCGGGGCGACCTGCGCACCCGCACCCTGACCACCGTCCACGCGAACGTGGAGTGCCCGTCCCTGTCCCCCGACGGCACCCGCGTCGCGTACAAGAAGCGCGTGAAGGGCCTCCCGGCGGACGCCCCGTGGCGGCTGTACGTACTCGACCTGCGCACCCTCCGGGAGACGCCCCTCGCGGAGACCCGCAGCGTCGACGACCAGGCGGTGTGGAGCGACGCGCACACCCTGACCTACGCGCTGCCGGGCGACTACGGCGCGGACCTCTACACGGTCCCCGCGGACGGCACGGGCACCCCGCGTCTCCTGACGAAGGCGGCGGTGTCCCCGGCGTACCTGTGACCCGGACGGGTGACTTCCCGCTGCGCCAAGTGGCAGACGGGCCCGCCGCCCCCGAGGGTGGGGGGATGGACATGACCCTGGAAGTGATTCAACTGCCCGTCACCGACATGGACCGCGCGAAGGACTTCTACGCGAACCGGGTCGGATTCTCGGTCGACGTGGACCGCGAGGTGATGCCGGGCGTCCGGATCGTCCAGCTCACCCCGCCCGGATCCGGCTGCTCGGTCAATCTCGCCCAGGGCGTCCCGAACCCCACGGGCACCCCGGAGCCGGGCACGTACCACGGACTGCAGCTCGTGGTGGCGGACATCAAGAAGGCCCACGCGGAGCTGACGGCGCGCGGCGTCGACGTCTCGGAGCCCCAGCAGTACGCGCCCGACGACGGCGGCACGTTCATGTACTTCACCGACCCGGACGGCAACGGCTGGGCGGTGCAGGAGTACCGCAAGCGCGCCGAGCAGCCGCTGCACGAACTGCTCGCCGAGCAGCACGCGAGCTGACCCGCGTCACGACCCTGGTCACAGCCCTGGTCGCGGCCGCGGTCACGGCTCCGGGATGAGCCGTACCACCGTCACGGCCAGGATCGAGCCGGAGACGTAGTACCGGACGATGACGCCGCGCACGGTCGCCTCCCTGCGGTCCGCCCACCGGCCGATGGGGAGGGACCCGTGCCCGTACGGGTCGACCCCGAGGGTGCGTTCCAGTTCCGCCCGGAAGGGCTCCGGCTCCGCCATCTTCGCGAGGGTGTCGTCGGCGGGCGGGGCGTAGGCGATGCGATGGCGGTGACGATGGCTCACGCGGCTCCGGCCCTCTCCGCTTCCTCGCGGGCGAGCCGGTCCATGATGGCGTCGGCGGCCGGGTCGGGCACGGCCTCCAGCATCCAGTGCCGCATCACGGCGTGGATCTCGTGCACCCCGGCCGCGTTGATCTCCCGGTCGAACTCGTCGCGCCGGCGCTCCGGGAGGGCGTCCCGGATGGCGGGGATGCTGTTGGGCACCTCGACCTCGACCCCGTCCACAATGGTTCTGAGCGGATCGGCCATGCTGCGCTCCCTTCTGCCTCACCGACCACGGTAGCGAGCGCACCACGACAAAGGGGGCGAGACGCCTCAAGCGCCCCGCCCCCGTGCCCCAAAACCCTTACAGCACCGGAAAACCCTTACAGCACCGGCAGGTTCTTCCGCAGTTCGAAGGCCGTGACCTCGCTGCGGTACTCCTCCCACTCCTGCTTCTTGTTGCGGAGGAAGAAGTCGTAGACGTGCTCCCCCAGCGTCTCGGCGACGAGTTCGCTGCGTTCCATGAGGGTGATCGCCTCGCCGAGGTTCTGCGGGAGCGGCTCGATGCCCATGGCGCGGCGCTCGGCGTCGGTCAGGGCCCACACGTCGTCGTCGGCGCCCGGCGGGAGCTCGTAGCCCTCCTCGATGCCCTTGAGTCCGGCGGCGAGCAGCACCGCGTACGTCAGGTAGGGGTTCGCGCCCGAGTCGATCGAGCGGACCTCGACGCGCGCGGAGCCGGTCTTGCCGGGCTTGTACATCGGGACGCGGATGAGGGCCGAGCGGTTGTTGTGGCCCCAGCAGATGTACGAGGGGGCCTCGCCGCCCGCGCCGGCGGTGCGGCCGCCGCCGCCCCAGATGCGCTTGTACGAGTTGACCCACTGGTTGGTGACGGCGGAGATCTCCGCGGCGTGCTTGAGCAGGCCCGCGATGAAGGAGCGGCCGACCTTGGAGAGCTGGTACTCCGAGCCGGACTCGTAGAACGCGTTGCGGTCGCCCTCGAAGAGGGAGAGGTGCGTGTGCATGCCGGAGCCGGGGTGCTCGGAGAACGGCTTGGGCATGAAGGTGGCGTTGACCCCCTGCTCCAGGGCGACCTGCTTCATGACGAGGCGGAACGTCATGATGTTGTCGGCCGTGGAGAGCGCGTCGGCGTACCGCAGGTCGATCTCCTGCTGGCCGGGGGCGCCCTCGTGGTGGCTGAACTCGACCGAGATGCCCATGGATTCGAGCATCGTGATGGCCTGGCGGCGGAAGTCCATGCCGACGTTCTGCGGGGTGTGGTCGAAGTAGCCGGAGTTGTCGGCCGGGGTGGGACGCGTGCCGTCGAGCGGCTTGTCCTTGAGGAGGAAGAACTCGATCTCGGGGTGGGTGTAGAAGGTGAAGCCGAGGTCGGAGGTCTTGGCCAGCGCCCGCTTCAGGACGTAGCGCGGGTCCGCGAACGACGGGGAGCCGTCGGGCATCAGGATGTCGCAGAACATCCGGGCCGTGCCGGGGGCCTCGGCGCGCCAGGGCAGCACCTGGAACGTCGACGGATCGGGCTTGGCGATCATGTCGGACTCGTAGACGCGGGCGAAGCCCTCGATCGCGGAGCCGTCGAAGCCGATGCCCTCGTCGAAGGCCTGCTCCAGCTCCGCCGGGGCCACGGCCACCGACTTGAGGAAGCCGAGGACATCCGTGAACCACAGGCGGACGAACCGGATATCCCGCTCCTCGAGCGTCCGGAGCACGAATTCCTGCTGCTTGTCCATTGTCCGATTCCACCCATCCTTGCTGGTCAGGCCGCCTGCGTCCGCGTCTCGCGGGACCTGGTAGGCAGGCTCCTGAGCATCCCACCACATCACCGTTTCGTCCGCGTTGCCGACCATGATCGACTCGTCGACCCCGGTCCGAACATCGTGCGAACAGCAGATGTGTACGACTCCGTGCCCATAGTGCCTGCTGAGGCCCCTCGTCCCATAGTCCCCGCGGCCCGGGGCGCCTGCGACACGGCATGGCCAGCGCCTCATGCGCCCCACTACGATCAGCCCACCCGATCACCCGACCAGCCCCGTCTCCCGCCCAGTCCCCTCCAGTCCCGCCCCGTCCCGTCCCGTCCCATCCCTTTCCCAGAAGGACTCACCATGGGTTCCCCCAACAGCACCGACACCGCGACGCGCAAGGAACGGATCGAGGAGATGCGGCGCGCCGAGCGCTCCCGCGAGCGGCGCGGCCGCGTCCTCACGATCGTGGTGAGCGGCGTCGTCGTCGCGGGCCTCGTCGGATTCGGGGCGTGGGCCCTGACGAAGGGGGACGCCGCGTCGAAGGACAGCGCGAAGGCCGACGCCAAGTCGGCGGCCGCGGGCTCGTTCACGACCGGCGCGGACGGGGTGAGGACCTGGACCGGGAAGCTGACCCGCAACCACGTCGCGCACAAGGTCACGTACCCGATGACGCCGCCGGTGGGCGGGGACCACAGCCAGGTCTGGATGAACTGCAACGGCGACGTCTACAAGAAGGCGATCCCGAACGAGAACGCGGTGCACGCCATGGAGCACGGCGCGGTCTGGGTGACGTACACGGACAAGGCCGATCCGGGGGACGTGAAGAAACTGGCGGCGAAGGTGTCGCAGACGCCGTACTCGCTGATGAGCCCGGATCCGGACCAGAAGGACCCGATCATGCTGAGCGCCTGGGGGCACCAGCGGACCGTGAAGAGCGCGACCGACCCGGACGTGAACACGTTCTTCGCGTCGTTCGTCCAGGGCAAGCAGACCCCGGAGCCGGGGGCCGCCTGCACCAACGGCCTGACCCAGTGAGGCGCACGGCCTGGCTCGCGCCGGCCGTGGCGGCGGTCCTCGTCGCGGGCGGCGCGGTCACGTACGCGGTCGCCGACGGGGAGTCGGGTGGTGACGCGGCGGCCGTGCGGGTGCCGGGCGCGGAGTCCGCCGACGCCGGGTTCGCCCGGGACATGGCGGTCCACCACCAGCAGGCCGTGGAGATGTCGTACATCGTGCGCGACCGCACGCACGACGAGGAGGTGCGCCGCCTCGCCTACGACATCGCGCAGACGCAGGCCAACCAGCGAGGCATGCTGCTCGGCTGGCTCGATCTGTGGGGGCTGCCCAAGGTGTCCGCGAAGCCGCCGATGGCGTGGATGGGCATGGCCGACATGCCGCCGGGGCAGGACGGCGCGCTGATGCCCGGAATGGCCACGAACGCGCAGCTCGACGAGCTGCGCAAGGCGAGCGGCAGGCGCGCCGAGGTGCTGTACCTCCGGCTCATGACCGCGCACCACAAGGGCGGTGTCCACATGGCGCAGGGCTGTGTCGAGCGGTGCGGGGTCGGGGTGGAGAAGCGGCTCGCGGCGGGCATGGTCGCGTCCCAGAAGTCGGAACTCGACCTGATGGCGGGGATGTTGAAGGACCGGTCGTGACGGGGGCAACGGGGGGCACACCCACAGCCAACCCCCAGCCCGATCACGTAACGCCTTAAATCGCCCTCAAATCGCCCCCGAATAGCGTTCCTTGGGCTCTTCTTGGTGCTTCCATTCCCCGCGCATGAACGGTTCGGCGCAACAGTGATCAGTTGCGTGCACAGATCGACCAGTGCACACGCGTCACAGTCGCCACACGCGACGAACCACATTCGCAGGGGGTTGTATGAGATCCACCCGTGCCGCGGCCCGCGCAGGGCTGAGCCTGGCAGCGACACTGCCACTGCTCGCCGGCGCGCTCGCCATCGCAGCACCCGTCGCGCAGGCCGACCCGAACCCGGGCGCCCGCGACGCACTGACCGGCACCAAGCCGCTGTGGGCCACGGCCAAGGCCGACCAGGGCGCCGCATCGGACACCTCGGCCGTGCACGCCCGCGTCTACCTCGCGGGGCGTGACGCGGCGGGCCTCGCCGCGTACGCGAAGGCCGTGTCCGACCCGAGTTCGCCGCTCTACGGCAAGTACCTCAGCGCCAAGCAGGCGCAGGCCCGCTTCGGCGCGACCAAGGCCCAGATAGCCGACGTCACCAAGTGGCTCGAGTCCTCGGGCCTCACCGTGACCGGCGTCAGCAAGCACTACGTATCCGTCTCCGGCGACGTCGCCGCCGCCGAGAAGGCGTTCGGCGCGCAGCTGCACAACTACGCCAAGGGCGCGCACACCTACCGCGCACCCGCGGCCGCCGCCACCGTGCCCGCCGCCCTGAACGGCGCGGTCCTCACCGTGACCGGCCTGGACAACGCGCCGCACAAGGCGAACCACGACGAGACCCTGCCGCCGCCGGACGCCGTGTTCCACAACGCCGGCCCGTTCTCGTCGTACTTCGGCTCGAAGACGGCGAGCAGCCTGCCGTCGGCGTACGGCCAGAAGGCCCCGTACGCCGTGAAGGGCTACACCGGCAAGCAGCTTCGCGCGGCCTACGGCGCCGGCACGAAGACCGGCAAGGGGGTCCGCGTCGCCATCACCGACGCGTACGCCTCGCCGACCATCGCGAAGGACGCGGCCACCTACGCCCAGCGCAACGGTGACGCGGCCTACCGCAGCGGCCAGCTGAAGCAGGTCCTGCCCTCGGACTACACCAAGACCGAGGAGTGCGGCGCGGCCGGCTGGTACGGCGAGGAGACCCTCGACGTCGAGGCCGTGCACGCCGTGGCGCCCGCCGCCGACATCACCTACGTCGGCGCCGCGTCCTGCTACGACGACGCGCTGCTCGACTCGCTCGGCAAGGTCGTCGACGGCCACCTCGCCGACATCGTGTCGAACTCGTGGGGCGACATCGAGGCCAGCCAGACCCCGGACCTCGCCGCCGCGTACGACCAGATCTTCAAGTTCGGCGCGATCGAGGGCATCGGCTTCTACTTCTCGTCCGGCGACAACGGCGACGAGGTGGCCCACACCGGCACGAAGCAGGTCGACACGCCCGCCAACTCGGCGTGGGTGACGGCCGTGGGCGGTACCTCGCTCGCCGTCGGCAAGGGCGACACGTACCAGTTCGAGACCGGCTGGGGCACGCTCAAGTCGAGCCTGTCGGCGGACGGCAAGAGCTGGGCGGGCTTCCCCGGGGCGTACACCTCGGGCGCGGGCGGCGGCACCAGCAAGACGGTGAAGCAGCCGTTCTACCAGCGCGGAGTCGTCCCGAACACGCTGGCCCGCGCCAACGGCGGCCAGCAGAAGATGCGGACCGTGCCGGACATCTCCGCGGTGGCCGACCCGAACACCGGCTTCCTCGTCGGCCAGACGCAGACGTTCCCCGACGGGTCGCTCAAGTACGACGAGTACCGCATCGGCGGCACCTCGCTGGCGGCCCCCGTCATCGCGGGCGTCCAGGCGCTGGTACAGCAGGCCCGCGGCGGGCACGCGCTCGGCTTCGCCAACCCGGCGATCTACGACCACTTCGGCTCGAAGATCTACCACGACGTCACGGACCGGCCGGGCGGCCGTGACCTGGCCGTGGTCCGCGTCGACTACGCGAACGGGTTCGACGGGGCCGACGGCCTGCTGACCTCGGTCCGCAGCCTCGGCAAGGACAGCTCGCTCAAGGCCGTCACCGGCTACGACGACGTGACGGGTGTCGGCTCGCCGGCGCCGGGCTACGTGACGTCGTTCGGCCGCCGCTGACCGGCACGCACGAAGACGGCGCCCGCCCCCGGGTCAGAACCGGAGGCGGGCGCCGCCGCATGTGTACGACCTCGCGAGGCTACTGCTTGACGATCCTCAGGTCGTCGCACCAGCCGCTGCCCTTGCCGGTACGGGTGTAGCAGTACAGGGTCGCCGAGGTGTTGGTGGCGCCCGTGGTGAAGGTGATGCTGCCGGTCTTCCAGCCGAAGGCGGTGAACGCGGGGATCCGGGTCTCGGTCCCGCCGAAGTTCTTGACGCCCACGGCCAGTTGGGTGTCGTAGGCGTCGACGCGCCCCCAGCCGGAGAGCGTGTACGTCGTGTTCGGCTCGACGGTGACCTTCTGCTCGGCGGTGCTGGGGTAGCCCGAGACGCGCAGGGCGGCGCCGCCACTGTGCGGGTTCACGGTGTCGAGCGCGACGGTCCCGGACGGTGCCCACGGCGCGACGCCGCCCGCCTCGAAGCCGGGGTTGGCGACCAGGTTGGTGCCGCCCGAGCAGGCCGCGTCGTCGAACGCGGACGCCTGGTGGGCGCCGATGTCGGGACGGCACGCCACGGGGGCCGGACCGCCGAAGTAGTCCTTGCCGCCGGATCCGGTGCTGACCATTCCGGCGCCACGGGCCGGGGAACCGGCCTTCAGCTGGTAGCCGGCGGGGTCGGCGGAACCCGGGGCGGCGAGCTGCGGGTCGGCGGTCACCTTGCCGGGGTCGGCGGGCTCGGAGGCCGGGTGGTTGCCGTACATGACGTTGTTGCGCCAGGTGTGCTGGGAGGCGATGCCGCCGTAGCCGCCGGTGCCGAGGTTGTAGATGATGTTGTTGGCCCACAGGGTGGTGGACGCTCCGCCGCTGCTCTCCACGATCGCCGTGGTCGAACCGGCCTTCATGTAGAAGGTGTTGTTGAGCATCTGGGCGGCGGCGTCACCGACCGCGTACAGGATCCGGGACCCGTCATTCACCGACAGGTTGTAACGGGCCACGGTGCCTGCGGTGTTGGCCCCGCCCCCGCAAGCCCCGCACAGCAGCAGGAAGCCGCCCTGGTTGTCGTGGCTGTAGTTGTACTGGAAGACGGCGCCCCGCGTGCCGAAGTCGGCGTCGAAGGCCATGCCGTCGTTCAGACCGGGCCGCCGCACATGGTGGACCTCGTTGTACTGGAAGACGGTCCCGTCGCTGTTGATGGTCCAGAACCCGGCGTTGTTGCCCGCCGAGCGCATCCAGATGTCGTAGCCCTCGTTGTGCTCGACCAGCGCGTCGCGCGTCGCACGCACGACCATGCCGTCGCCGCCGATGTCGTGGATCTTGTTGCCGCGGAACACGACACGCGTACTGGCCGTCCACGCCGGCCCGCTGGTGCAGCCGTAGATGGCGCGGCAGTTCCAGCTGGACATGGTGGTCAGGCCCTCGCGGTCGACCTTGTAGACCTCACTGTTCTCGACAAGCACGTCGTCGAAGCGGGTCGGCGTGGTCGTGCCGGAGACACGGAACTGGATGCCGTTGCTGCTCTTGGTGTCGCCGCCGTTGACGTCGTGGACGTAGACGTCGTCGAGGACGTAGTGCGTGCCGGTGCCGTGGTCGGCGAGCTCGACGAGGATGCCGTTGCGCTCGGCGTCCGTGGCGCCCTTGTTGGTGACCTCCAGGCCGCTGATCTCCCACTGCTCGACGTTGAGGAGATGGACGGCGGCGTAGACGGTGCCGCCGCCCTCGATCACAGGGCGGGCGCCGCCGGAACCGTAGGGGGACACCCTGACGGGGTTGCCGGCCGCGCCGGACCCGGTGGGCTTGAGCTGGCCCTGGCAGGTGGCGCCGCGCTTGAAGTAGAGGCGGTCGCCGGGGCCGTAGGTGACGGCGTTGGCGGCGGCCAGGGAGTTGTACGGCGCGGCGAGGCTGCCGTCACCGTTCGTGGCGGCGGAACAGTCCACGTAGTAGGGGGTGCTCGCGGACTGCTCGGGGTGGGCCGGGTGAACGGGTCTGGCCGGGTCCCCGGCCTGGGCGGCCGCGGGGGCGACGAGCACGGAGGCGGCGAGCGCGAGGCCCGCCGCGAGCGTGGTGCCGGCTCTTCGGAGCCCTGATGTAACCGGTGCCATTCTTACTCCTGGGGATAGGAGGGAAGTTCGGCAAGTACCGTGCCCAGTAAGGCCCTTGTGGTCAATGGGTCGGGCAGGAAACGGTTACATTCACTTGCCGATCCCCCGTCTCACGCAAGCCGTGCCCTCGCCTCACGCGGGCCGTGCCTCCGTCTCACGCGAGCCGTGCGAGGTCCTCCCGCACCAGCTTCCCGAGCAGTTCCTCGCCGCGCGCGAACCGCTCCGCCTCCTCGACCGCGTACTGCCCGAGCCTGCGCACCTCGCTGCCCTGCGCGCCGGCCATGTGCGGGGTGACGAGGACGTTCGGCAGTGCGAGCAAGGGGTGGTCCGGCGGCAACGGCTCGGGGTCGGTGACATCCAGAAAGGCGTCGAGCCGCCCGGCCGCGCACTCCCGGGTCAGCGCCTCGGTATCGACGATCGACCCCCGGGCCGTGTTGACGACGACACCGCCGTCCGGCACGAGCTTCAGCATCTCCTCCCCCAACATGCCCCGGGTCTCCGGCAGTTGAGGTGCGTGCACGCTCACGACAGAGCTCCGCCGGCACAGCTCGGCGAGCTCCACGAGCTCCGCCCCCAGAGCAGCCGCCTCCTCCTTCCCGACGTACGGATCGGTCAGCAGGATCCGGTACCCGGCGTCCGAGGCGCGCAGCCCGGCGATGACGCGCCGGCCGATGCGGGAGGCGCCGATGATGCCGACGACCCGCCCGTCGGCGCCCTCCCGCTCGGTGAAGCCGGGCCACCCGCCGGCATAGCGCGCGGCGACGGGCAGCGCCTTCTTCGCGGCGAAGGTGATCGCGGCGAGCGTGAAGGCGACGACGGGGCCCGCGTTGGCGTCCGCGGCGGAGGACACGGTCACGCCGGGCCGGTCCCACAGGGCGTCGGTGACAACGGGCTTGACCGATCCGGCGGCGTGCACGACGGCCCGCAGCCGGGGCGCGTGCGCCAGGACGTCCTCGGTGAGCTGCGGGCAGCCCCAGCCGGTGATCAGCAACTCGGCCCCGGCCAGGACCGCACGGGCCTCCGGGGTGTCGAGCGGCCCGGTCAGCGGCACGGGCGCGAGGTCGGCGCACCGCCCGAGCCGTTGCCGCAGGTCCGACGGGATGACCCGGTCGAGCACCTCGGCGTCCATGGCCAGTGCCGCGATCGGTCGGTGTGCTGCCACGCGCTACCACCCTCCACCATGCAGAAATCTAGTAACCGGTTACCTCAAGATGTCAGGAGGCTAGGCCGAACTTCGAAGAATGGTCAATAGTTCACGAGGACAAGGGGGTTGACCCGGCGTAGTAACCGTTTTAGATTCCCGCTCACCTTGTTCCAACAACGGAGGGGTTTCCGTGCCCACGGTGGCGAAGGACAGGCCCGAGACCGAGGCGGTGAAGCCCCCCGGCACCCCGGGCATCGGGTCAAAGTCAGGCAAACACAACCAGGACAGCCTCGGGAAGCGGTTTCGGAGCAGCCGCACCCTGCTCCTGCTGATGCTCCCGGGCCTGGCCTACTTCCTCCTGTTCCACTACGGCGCCTTCATCGGCAACGCCGTGGCGTTCAAGGAGTACGTCCCGTTCGACGGCCTGTGGCGAAGCCCCTGGGTGGGCTTCGCCAACTTCAGCCGGATGTTCGGCGACCCGGGCTTCTGGCACGCGACGTGGAACACCTTCTACATAGCGGTGCTCCAGCTCACGTTCTTCTTCCCGATCCCCCTGGCGATCGCGCTGCTGCTCCACAGCCTGACCTCGGACTTCCTGCGCCGCTTCGTCCAGTCGGTCGTCTACCTGCCCCACTTCCTCTCCTGGGTCATCGTCGTGGCCCTCTTCCAGCAAGTCCTGTCCGACACCGGCCTGTTGAACTCGTTCCTGAGCGACTCCGGGATCCATACCGTCGACATCATCGGCAACCCCGACGCGTACCGCCCGCTGGTGGTGGCCGAGGTCGTCTGGAAGGACGCCGGCTGGGGCACGATCATCTTCCTGGCCGCGCTGATGCAGGTCGATGAGCAGCAGTACGAGGCGGCGGCGATCGACGGGGCGGGCCCCTGGCGCCGTTTCTGGCACGTCACCCTGCCCTCCATCCGGCCCATCATCGTGCTGCTCCTGATCATGCGCCTCGGCGACATCCTCTCCGTCGGCTTCGAACAGATGCTGCTCCAGCGGCAGTCGGTCGGCCCGCAGGTCGGCGAGGTCCTCGACACGTTCGTCTTCTGGCAGGGAATCGTCGGCGGCGACACCGGATACGCGGCCGCCGCCGGCCTGTTCAAGGGCCTGGTCGGCGCGGTCCTCGTCTTCACCGCCAACCGGGTCGCGCACAAGCTCGGCGAGCAGGGGGTCTACAAGTGAGCACGGCAGCCAATCACCTCACGCGCCCGGCCTGGATGGAAAAGCCCAAGCCCCTCACCACGGTCGCGAAGGCCATCGCCGTCGTCGCGGTCCTGGCTCTGGTCCTGGTTCCCTTCATCGTGATCATCTCGACGTCACTGGCCTCCAACAGGGAGGTGGTCGCGAACGGCGGCTGGGTCCTGTGGCCCACGGACCCCACGCTGCGCGCCTACCGCAACATCCTCAGCGGCGGCATCGTCACCAAGGCCCTGGGCGTAAGCGTCGGCATCACCGTCATCGGCACCCTGGCCTCGCTCGCCTGCACGTCCTTCCTGGCCTACGCGCTGAGCCGCCCCGGAGTCCTGGGCGGCAAGCCGATCCTCCTGATCGTCCTGTTCACCTTCCTCTTCCCCCCGGGCATGATCCCGGCGTTCCTCCTGGTCAAGGGCCTGGGCCTGCAGAACATGTACGCGGCTCTGATAGCCCCCGTCCTCATCAACGTCTTCAACCTCGTCGTCCTGCGCGGCTTCTTCCAGGGCATCCCCGAGGAGCTTTACGAGGCGGCGCGCCTCGACGGCGCGGGCGACTGGACGGTCTTCTGGCGCATCGTCCTGCCCCTCTCCAAAGCAGCGCTCGCCGTCGTCGGCCTGTTCTACGCGGTGAGCTACTGGAACGCCTGGTTCAACGCCTCGATCTACCTGGAGTCGGACCACTGGCCGCTCTCCCAGGTCCTGCGCACCTATGTGATCGGCGGCGCGCAGATCACCGACACGGGCCTCAGCGAGGCGGGCATGGTGTCGGCCCCGCAGACGACACAGATGGCAGTCCTGGTCATCGCCACCGTCCCGATCCTCGTCGTCTACCCGTTCGTGCAGAAGTACTTCACCAAGGGCGTGCTCACCGGCGCCATCAAGAGCTAGTCAACTCCCCGTTCCGAAGGGTCGATTCACGTGTCCGGTTCCTCGATGTCGCGCCGTACGCTGCTGCGTTCCATAGCCGTCGGCGGCGCAGCCCTTGCCGCCCCGTCCGTCCTCACCGCGTGCTCCACCGACTCCGGCGACGGCGGCTCGGTCTCCAACGCGGGTAAGAAGGGGGCCGCGTGGCCCACGTACACCCCCGCCGGCGGCGCGACGCCGGACCTCGCGCCGACCGCCGAGGGCGTGCAGGCCGGCTATACCTCGTACCCCGGAAAGCTGGTCAAGGCTGTCGCCGAGAAGCCCGGCACCGGTAAGGAGAAGATCAGGGTCCTCACCATCACCTACGGCACCCCGCCGAAGCCTGCGGCGCAGAACAAGCTGTGGACCGCGATCAACGAGGCGCTCGGTGTGGACGTCGAGTTCACCGTCGTCCCCGACGCGGACTTCCGGACCAAGATGGCGACGCTGTTCGCGGGCGACGACATCCCGGACATCATCAACATCGGCGGCGGCTACGTCCTCCCGCGCGAGGCCCAGTTCGTGAAGTCGCGCTGCGCCGACCTCACGGAGTACCTGTCGGGCGACGCGGTGAAGGACTACCCGCACCTGGCGGGCATCCCGACGTACGCCTGGCAGGGCATGGGCCGCATCTCGGGCCGCATCTTCGGCGTCCCGGTGGAGCGCCCGAAGCCGCAGGACACGATGTTCTTCAACGGTCAGGCCTTCGCCAAGGCGGGTTACAAGCCCGGCATGTCGGCGGACGACTTCGCTGCGATGGCGAAGGACGCCACCGGCGGCAAGAAGTGGGCGCTCGGAGCATCCATGACCGCCTACTACGGCTTCAAAACGCACGCCACCTGGCACGGCGCACCCAACGAGTGGCGCATCAAGGACGGCAAGACGACGTACTTCGCCGGCACCGACGAGTTCAAGGCGTCGCTCGAATTCATGTCGAAGCTCCGCAAGCAGGGCTCGTACTACCCGGAGGCCACCTCGGTCTCGCAGGTGGACCTCAAGACGCAGTTCTGGAACGGCTCGGTCCTGTCGATGACCGACGGTTTCCTCTCCTACCCGGGTTCGGCAGCCGGCATCAAGGGCGCGTTCGACCTGGACGCCCTTGTCCCGTACACCCCCGAAGGCGTGACGCCCGGCTACCAGCAGAGCCGGGGCGCCTTCGGCTACACCGTGATCAAGAAGGCGTCCAAGGACCGCGTCAAGCTGATGCTGCGCATCCTGAACTATCTGGCGTCCCCCTTCGGTTCGGAGGAGTACGAGCTGGTCCATTTCGGCCTGGAGGGCACACACTTCAAGCGGGACAAGGACAACAACCCGATCGCTACGCCGCTCGGCCTGGTCGAGTCGAAGGTGAACCTGCCTTTCGTGTACCTCAGCGACGCCCCGCAGGTCCTCTACGCGCCCGGCTACGCCGACGTCATCAAGCGGCTGCACGCGTGGCAGCAGAAGGTCGTCCCGATGATGGTCCCCAACGACTCGTGGGGCCTGCAGTCGGACACGTACAACAAGCAGGGCGCGACCCTCACCCAGATCATCCAGGACGGCGTCACCGCCGTCGTGAGCGGTCGCCAGAAGGTCTCCGACTGGGACGGCATCTACAAGAAGTGGCTCAGCCAGGGCGGCAAGCAGGCGCTGGAGGAGTACGCCAAGGAGTACGAGGCCGCGCACTGACAACACGGCATCGTCCATGATGGTCCGGGGCGGCATCGCCCGCCCCGGACCGGCAAGTTGAGGAGAGACAACAGTGGGTGAGCGGGTCACCATCCGTGACGTGGCCGCGCGCGCGGGCGTCTCCGTCGCGACCGTTTCGCGGGTCCTGGCAGGCAACTACCCGACGTCCGCGGCGTCACGCGCCAAGGTCCAGCGGGCCGCGAAGGACCTGGATTACGTGGTGAACGCGCATGCCCGAGCGCTGGCGGGGGCGGGGCGCAAGACGATCGCGGTCCTGATGTTCGACGTGGTCAGCTCCTTCTACGCCGCGGTGGCGCAGGGTGTCGAGATGGAGGCCGCCCAGCACAACAGGCTCACCCTGGTCTGCTCGACGGGCGGCGACGCGGCCCGCGAGCTGGCCCTGGTCCAGATGATGCGCGAACAGGCGGCGGAGGCCGTGGTCCTGGTCGGAGGCGTCATCGAGGACGACGAGTACCGCGAGCGCATGGCGCACTACGCGGAGGCGCTGGCTGCGGCCGGCTCTCGGCTTGTTCTGTGCGGACGTCCGGCGCCTGCCCCCGACGTTCCGGCACTCGTGGTCGAGTACGACAACGGCGCGGGCGCCCACGCCATCACCAGCCACCTGCTCGGCGCTGGGCACCGGAAGATCGCGATGATCGGGTATCAGCCCGGCAACACCACGGGCGAGGACCGTGTGACGGGCTATCTGCGCGCCCTGGACGACCACGGCGTCCCCCGCTCTGACGCGATCCTGCACGGCGTCGGCTTCGGCCAGCAGCACGGCTACGAGGCGATGCGTGATCTGTTGGACAAGTGCGACGGCAAGCCCGACTTCACCGCGGTCTTCGCCGGCGACGACCGCGTGGCCGCGGCGGCGATCCGTGTCCTGGCGGAGTACGGCCTGCGGGTGCCCGAGGACATCTCGGTGGTGGGCTACAACGACGACCCGGTGGCCGCGGACATCACCCCCGGCCTCACCACGGTCCACATCCCTGGCGAGGAAATGGGCCGCACCGCGGTCCGTCTCGCCCTCACCGGCACCTCCCGCCCCGGCCAGCAACGCCATCTTCTGGGCACGCACATAGTGATCAGAGACAGCGTCCGGCCCAACCGGACGCCTTAGCTACCGAGTGGTGGGGTGTCGTTTCTGGTTCGTGGGCTGCTGTTGCGGCGTGGGGGTCGTTGCGTTTTTGGGTGCGGGGCCGCGGGGGCATGTACGTGCTCGCTGTTCTACGGGTTTACGTGGGGTTCGCGTCCCGTGCGCGTGGTGCTGGTGGCTCCGCGCGCACATGCCCCCACGGCCCCTCCCGTCTCGTAGGCGGCCTGCTGGCCGGTGAGGCTTCTCATCAGGACATCGCGTCAGTCAGACGAATATGCTGATCCCGTGCCTCAACTACGTCTCGCTCTGAATCAGATCGACTCGACCGTCGGCGACCTCGCCGGAAACGCCGAGGCGATCGTCCGCTGGACCAAGCACGCGGCCGAACAGGGAGCGCACCTGGTCGCGTTCCCCGAGATGGCCCTCACCGGCTACCCCGTGGAGGACCTCGCCCTGCGCGAGTCCTTCGTGGAGGCCTCGCGCCAGGCTCTGACCACTCTTGCCCAGCGCCTCGCCGACGAGGGACACGGCGATCTTCCCGTGATCGTCGGCTACCTGGACCGTTCGGAGACGGCACAGCCCAAGTACGGCCAGCCCGCAGGGGCCCCGCAGAACGCCGCCGCGGTCTTCCACCAGGGTCGTGTCGTGCTGACGTTCGCCAAGCACCACCTTCCCAACTACGGCGTCTTCGACGAGTTCCGTTACTTCGTGCCGGGTGACACGCTCCCTGTCGTCCGGGTCCACGGAATCGACGTGGCGCTCGCCATCTGCGAAGACCTCTGGCAGGACGGCGGCCGCGTACCGGCCACGCGTACGGCGGGCGCCGGCCTCTTGATCTCCATCAACGCGTCGCCGTACGAGCAGAACAAGGACGACACCCGCCTGGACCTCGTACGCAAGCGCGCGCAGGAGGCGGGCTGCACCCTCGCGTACGTCGCCATGATCGGCGGCCAGGACGAACTCGTCTTCGACGGCGACTCGATCGTCGTGGACGCCGAGGGCGAAGTCGTGGCGCGGGCCCCCCAGTTCGCCGAGGGCTGCGTAGTTTTGGACCTGGATCTCCCGGCGGCGCGGCCGGAGGCCCTCTCGGGCACCGTCGACGACGGCCTCCGCATCGACCACGTGACGCTCTCCGAGGACCACGTCGCCCCGTACGAGCGAGAGCTCACCGGCGGCTACGCGGACCGTCTGGACGACGACGAGGAGGTCTACTCGGCGCTGGTCGTGGGCCTGCGCGCCTACGCCGCGAAGAACGGTTTCCGGTCAGTTCTGATCGGGCTCTCGGGCGGCATCGACTCGGCGCTGACCGCGGCGATCGCCTGCGACGCGCTGGGCGCGCAGAACGTGTACGGCATCGCCATGCCGTCGAAGTACTCCTCGGACCACTCGAAGGGCGACGCGGCGGAACTGGCCCGCCGTACCGGCCTCAACTTCCGCACCGTCCCCATCGAGCCGATGTTCGACGTGTACATGGAGTCGCTGGGCCTCACGGGCCTCGCCGAGGAGAACCTCCAGTCACGCCTGCGCGGCACGCTCCTGATGGCGGTCTCCAACCAGGAGGGCCACATCGTTCTTGCCCCGGGCAACAAGTCCGAGCTGGCGGTGGGCTATTCGACGCTCTATGGAGACTCGGTGGGTGCGTACGGTCCCATCAAGGACGTGTACAAGACGTCGGTCTTCCGGCTTGCCGAGTGGCGGAACAGAGCGGCTGCGGAGCGGGGGCAGACTCCGCCGATTCCGGAGAACTCGATCACCAAGCCGCCCAGCGCGGAGCTGCGCCCGGACCAGGTGGACACCGATTCGCTTCCGGACTACCCGGTCCTCGACGCGCTCCTGGCGCTCTACGTGGACCGGGACAAGGGCCGGGACGCGATCGTGGCGGCGGGCTTCGACCCCGCGCTGGTGGCGAAGACTCTGCGAATGGTGGACGCGGCGGAGTACAAGCGTCGCCAGTACCCGCCGGGCACCAAGATCTCCGCGAAGGGCTTCGGCAAGGACCGGCGCCTGCCGATCACGAACAGGTGGCGCGAATCTATTCAATGACGGAAGGCACTCGGTTTGATGGGCGGGGGTGCATGGCCACCAGCCTGCCGGGCCCGCCGCCCCGTCGCCGGTCCACCCCGTAGGCGACCGCCGCCACGCCTATCCCGAGTCCCGCGAGCGCGGCCCCCGCGACCGCGGGAGACGTGAGCCCGAAACCGGCCGCGAGCGCCAGCCCGCCGATCCAGGCGCCGCCCGCGTTCGCGAGGTTGAAGGCGGCCTGGTTGGCGGAGGAGGCGAGCGACGGCGCGTCGGATGCCTTCTCCATGACCATCAGCTGGAGCGGCGATCCGGTGGTGAAGGCCGCCATGCCGAGTAGCGCCACGGCTACTGCGGCGCTCCACCCTGTGTGCATGAGGAGGGGAAAGAGCGCCAGCACGATGCCGAGTGAAATTAGTCCCCCGAACAGCGTCCCCCGGAGGGATCGGTCTGCAAGCCTCCCGCCCAGCAGGTTTCCCGCCGTGGCGCCTACGCCGAACAGGCCGAGCAGCAGCGTCACACTGCCCGCCGCGAAACCGGCCACGCCGGTGAGCATGGGCGTGACATAGCTGTACGCGGCGAAGAGCGCCCCGAAACCGGCGACTGTGGTGCCGAGCGCGAGCCACACGGGCAGGGAGCCGAGGGCCTTGAGCTCGCCGCGCAGTCCGCCGGTCTCGCCGTGGTCGTGATCTGCGGGGACGAGGAGCAGGAGTGCGGCTATCGCGGCGAGCCCGATGGCACTGACCGCGAGGAACGTGGCGCGCCAGCCGAGCTGCTGGCCCATGAGCGTGGCGACGGGGACGCCGATGACGTTGGCGACCGTGAGCCCGAGGAACATCAGGGACACCGAGCGGGCCTTGCGTTCCGGGGCCACGAGCGAGGTGGCGACGACCGCGCCGACACCGAAGAAGGCACCGTGCGGCAGCCCGCTGACGAAGCGCGCCACCATCAGCAGGTGATAGTCGGGCGCGGCGGCGGACACCGCGTTGCCGGCCACGAACAGCACCATGAGTGCGACGAGGACGCGGCGGCGCGGCATGCGCGCGGTGAGCGCGGCGAGCAGCGGCGCTCCGATGACGACGCCGAGGGCGTACGCGGAGACGAGGTGTCCGGCCGACGGGATGGAGATGTGCAGGTCGTCGGCGACGTTGGGCAGGAGGCCCATCATCACGAACTCGGTGGTGCCGATGCCGAAGGCGCCCACGGCTAGGGCGAGCAGGGCCAGGGGCATGAAACAGAGACCTTCCACGGGGAGACGGGCGCGAGAGCTTTTAGTTTACGTGCGGAACAAACTCTCTCGCGCCCACTGTTCCGTGTGATGAACCCCCGGTTTCCTCCCCGTCAAGACCGGGTGAGATCCACCGTCGCCGCGATCGGCAGATGATCGCTGGCGGTCTCGGGCAGCGTCCACGACGTGACCGGCTCCACACCCTTGACCATGATCTGGTCGATACGGGCCATGGGGAACGAGGCGGGCCAGCTGAACCCGAAACCGCTGCCCGCGGCCCCCTGCGTGGAACGCATCTGCGCCGTGACACCGTTCAGCGCGCGGTCGTTCATCGTGCCGTTGAGGTCCCCGAGCAGGATGACCTTGCCCAGCGACTCATGGGCGATGGCCTCGCCGAGCGCGTCGGCGCTGGTGTCACGCTGACTCGCGGTGAACCCGGCGTGCAGCTTGACCCGTACCGACGGCAGATGCGCCACGAACACGGCGACCCCGCCCTGCGGCGTGGTGACCGTCGTCCGCATCGCGCGCGTCCAGCCGAGCTTGATGTCGACAGGCCGCGTCCCGCTCAGCGGGTACTTGCTCCACAGCCCGACCGTGCCGGCGACGGCGTGGTACGGGTACGACTTCGCGAGCGCACGCTCGTAGACGGGCACGGCGCCGGCGTTGAGTTCCTCCAGGGCGACGACCTGGGCCCCGGAGGCGGCGATGCCGTCGGCGGTGCCGGTCGGGTCGGGGTTCTCCGCGTTGACGTTGTGCGTGGCTACGGTCAGTTCGCCGCCCGCCGCCCCGCCGGCCCCGCCCGCCTTGTCGGTGAGGAGCCCGCCGAAGAGGTTGAGCCACACGATGGCGGGCACCAGCACGGCGACCAGCGCCGTCGCCGACTTCCGTACGAGCGCCAGGACGAGCAGCACGGGCACGAACACGCCCAGCCACGGGAGGAACGTCTCGGTGAGGGAGCCCAGGTTCCCGAGCGTGTTGGGGATCTGCGCGTGGAACAGCATCACGAGCGCGACCAGAACGGCCAGTACGGCGAGCACCGCTCCGCGGCGCCACATCCCCCGGTCACCGCGCCATCCGCCGGTCAGGCGGCGGAGCGGGTCTCTGGAAGGCTGGTGCCCCGAGCCGCCGCCACCCGTTTCCGTCCTGAACCCCTGCGCCATACCGTCGTCGCCTCACTGCCCTGCCGTGCACACCGACCTCGCCCTGAAACCCTAGGGGATGATCGGCGCCCTCCTCGCCGTCCACGACGGCCGTACGGGCACGAGGACGAGCGGACAGGCACCGGGAGTTCCGCTTCGGCGGGGTGTACGGGGCCTCTGTGACGAAACGCGCACATTCAGTCCGGTGGCCGCAGCCCGGCGAGCGCGCAGTCCACGATCCGCTCGGAGAGGTCGTCGGCGAGGGGCGCGTCGGGGCGGATCATCGTGCGCAGGAGCATCGGCCCGACGATGAAGTCGTTGGCGAGTTCGAGGTCGACATCGGGGCGCAGCTCACCGTTCTCGACGCCGCGCCGCAGCACGTCGAACATGACGCGGCGGCGCGGCTCGATCACGGTGGCGTGGTACGCGTCCCAGAGCCTCGGCAGGCTCTTCATCTGCGCGAAGACGTTGTGCAGCAGGGCCGAGGAGCGGAGGGACAGGCCGCGTCGGCGCAGGTGTTCCAGGAGGACGATCAGGTCCTCGCGCATGGAGTTGCCCGGCAGTTCGGGCTCAGGGTCCTCCATGATGCGCAGGACCTCGACGAAGAGTTCCTCCTTGCCGGACCAGCGCCGGTAGATCGTCGCCTTGCCGACGCCCGCGGTGCGGGCGATCCGCTCGATGGACAGCTCGGTGAGCGGGACGCCCTCCTCGATCAGCTTGAGGACGCCCTCGACGATGGCCCGCTCGACGGCCTCGCTGCGCGGGCGCCCCCGTCCTGCGCGCCCCGCGCCCACCACGTCCACGGCCACTCCGCCTCTCCGCCTTCCCGTCGCTTCGTCGCCTCTGGGTCCTCGCGTCTCCGCGTCCAGCGGCGATTATCTCAAGTCACCTCATCGGCCCGCCCTGACGGTCTCCTCGGTGCTCTCCTCGACCGGCGCCTCGGGTGCGTGCCCCGGCAGGAACAGCGCGGTGACGACGGCGCTGGCGAGGGCCACCCCGGCCCCGCACAGGGCGGTCACGTGCATGGCGTGCAGGAACGAGTCGTTGGCCGCGCCGACCAGCGCGTCGCCCCTCGGGCCGAGCTTCGCCGCGATGCCGAGCGTGGCCTCGATGGACTCGCCGGCCGTGTGCCGCAGGCCGGGGGGCAGCAGGCCGAGCTTGTCCTGGATGCCGCTGCGGTACGCGGTGGACAGCACGGAGCCGAGCACGGCGATGCCGAGTGCGCCGCCGACCTGGCGGAACGTGTTGCTGAGCGCCGACGCGGAGCCCGCCTTCTCGCGGGGCAGGGCCTGCATGATGACGACACTGGTGGGGGTCATGACGTGCGCCATACCCGTACCCATCAGGAAGAAGACGACTTCGAGGACCCAGATGGGCGTGTCCGCGTCGAGGATCATGAACGCGGCGAGCATCGCGGCGAGGAGCACCAGGCCGCCGGTCGTCACGGCCCGTACGCCGAAGCGGTCGACGACGAGGCGGGCGCGCGGCGCGAAGATCAGCTGGGCGGCGGCGAGCGGCAGCATCAGGAGGCCGGTCTGCAGCGGCGAGTAGCCGCGCACGCTCTGGGTGTAGAAGACCGAGAAGAAGGTGACGCCCATCAGCGCGAAGAAGACGAGCGCGATGGCGGCGATCGCCGCCGAGAACACCTTGTTCTTGAAGTACCTGATGTCGATGGACGGGTGGTCGCTGCGCCTCTCGTACAGGACGAAGGCGACGAGGACGACGAGTCCGGCCCCGATCGTGCCGAGGACCGCCGGGTCCGTGAAGTCGGCGAGCTGGCCGCCCTTGATGATGCCGTAGACGAGCAGGACGAGTCCGACGACGGAGAGGGCCACGCCGACGAGGTCGATACGGCCGGGCCTGGGGTCGCGGGAGTCCGGCACGAGGGCCAGCATCAGGACGACGGCGATGATCACGATGGGCACGTTGACCAGGAAGACCGAGCCCCACCAGAAGTGGTCGAGGAGCAGACCGCCGGTGATCGGGCCGATGGCGATGGCCAGGCCGACGCCGCCCGCCCAGATACCGATGGCCTTGGGCTGCTCGTCCCGCTCGAAGACGTTCATCAGGACGGCGAGCGTGGCCGGCATGACGAAGGCGGCACCGAGGCCCATAAGTGCCCGGAAGACGATGAGCTGTACGGGTGATCCGGACTCGGCGGCGAGTGCGGAGCCGAGGCCGAAGACGACGAGTCCGCCGACCAGGACCTTCTTGCGCCCGAGCCGGTCTCCGAGGAGTCCCGCCGTGAAGAGCAGGCCGGCGAAGACCAGCGTGTAGGCGTTGATCGCCCACTCCAGCTCGCTCTGCGTGGCGCCGAGGCCCGTGGGGGCCGGGGTCGAGATCGTCTTGATCGCGACGTTCAGGATGGAGTTGTCGAGGACGACGATCAGCAGGCTGAGCATCAGCACGCCGAGGATCGCCCAGCGGCGGCGGTGCACGGCCTCCGGTATGCGCGGGGCCGCGGGAGCGGCGGGAGTGGTCATACGGAAAGCCTAGGGCAATTTCGATACGAGACCGTCTCGTATTGGAAGGCCTTAAGAAGACTTTACGAATCCGGTGCGGGGCCGCTGCCGGGCGGGCCGCGGCGCACGTCACACCCCACTAGCGCCGCGTCGGCACGCAGTGCCACCATGGAGGCGATCCGGGGACGCCGTGAGGGCGCCTCGAGACAACAGAAGGAGCCGTTGCGATGACGCAGCTTTCGGCTGCCCAGAACAGCCCCGAGAACCCGCAGAGCGCGCAGCCCACGCAGAGCAACTCCGACAGCAGCCATGGCAGCAAGGCGCTGTACGGAGGCAAGAGCTCCCGGCGTGTCACGGTGCGCGACATCGCGCTCGCCAAGGAGCGCGGCGAGAAGTGGCCGATGCTCACCGCGTACGACGCGATGACCGCGTCCGTCTTCGACGAGGCCGGCATCCCGGTCATGCTCGTCGGCGACTCCGCGGGCAACTGTCACCTCGGCTACGAGACCACCGTGCCCGTCACCCTCGACGAGATGACGATGCTCTCGGCCGCCGTCGTACGGGGCACCAAGCGCGCCCTCGTCGTCGGCGACCTCCCCTTCGGCTCGTACCAGGAGGGCCCCGTCCAGGCCCTGCGGTCCGCGACGCGCCTGGTCAAGGAGGCCGGGGTCGGCGCCGTGAAGCTGGAGGGCGGCGAGCGTTCGCTGGCCCAGACCGAGCTGCTCGTGCAGTCCGGCATCCCCGTGATGTCCCACCTGGGCCTCACCCCGCAGTCCGTGAACACCATGGGGTACCGCGTCCAGGGCCGCGGGGACGAGGACGCGCACCGGCTGCTGCGGGACGCCAAGGCCGCGCAGGACGCCGGCGCGTTCGCCGTCGTCCTCGAACTGGTCCCGGCCGAGCTGGCCGCCGAGGTCACCCGGTCCCTGCACATCCCGACCGTCGGCATCGGCGCGGGCCCGGACTGCGACGCCCAGGTCCTCGTCTGGACGGACATGCTCGGCCTCACCGGCGGCAAGATGCCGCGCTTCGTGAAGCAGTACGCGGATCTGCGCGGCGTCATGGGCGAGGCGGCGAAGGCGTTCGCCCAGGACGTGGTCGGCGGAACGTTCCCCTCGGAGGAGCACTCGGTCCACTAGGGCGTGTCCGGCGGATCAGGGTCGGACACACCCTGGGACCGCTCGGCCTCACGGCCACAACTGAACCAATGCGGCACCACGGCAGCCCGTCGATCTTCCCCCGTCGGCGGGCTGTCGGCCGCCTGTCGGCGGATTGTCGGTGGCGGCTGGCACCTTGTTCGGCATGACGCGAATCGACAAGAAGCCCAGCGACGGCCCGGCCGCCGTCACGGTGCGGGGGCTGGTCAAGCACTACGGCGAGACCAAGGCGCTGGACGGCGTGGACCTGGACGTGCGCGAGGGCACGGTCATGGGCGTGCTCGGTCCGAACGGCGCGGGCAAGACCACCCTCGTCCGCTGCCTGTCCACCCTCATCACCCCCGACTCCGGCTCGGCGTTCGTCGCCGGGTACGACGTGGTGAAGCAGCCCCGGCAGCTGCGCCGCGTGATAGGCCTGACCGGCCAGTACGCCGCGGTCGACGAGAAGCTCTCCGGCCGCGAGAACCTGTACATGATCGGCCGCCTCCTCGATCTGTCCCGCAAGGACGCCCGCGCCCGCGCCGACGCCCTCCTGGAGCGGTTCTCGCTCACCGAGGCGGCCACGCGCCCGGCGAAGACGTACTCCGGAGGCATGCGCCGCCGGCTCGACCTCGCCGCGTCGATGATCGGCAGCCCCTCCGTGCTCTACCTGGACGAGCCGACGACCGGCCTCGACCCGCGCACCCGCAACGAGGTGTGGACCGAGGTCCAGCGCATGGTCGGCGACGGTGTCACCGTCCTGCTCACCACCCAGTACATGGAGGAGGCCGAGCAGCTCGCCTCCGAGCTGACGGTCATCGACCGGGGCAAGGTCATCGCGAGCGGCGCCATCGACGACCTGAAGGCGAGGGTCGGCGGCCGCACCCTGCGCATCCGCCCGGCCGACCCCCTGGAGCTGCGCCCGCTGGCCACCGCGCTCGACGACATGGGCCTCACCGGCCTCGCCACGTCGACGGTGGACACCGAGGCCGGCGCCGTGCTGGTGCCGATCCTCAGCGACGAACAGCTCACCGCCGTGGTCGGCGCGGTCACCGCGCGCGGCATCACGATCGGCTCGATCTCCACCGAACTGCCCAGCCTGGACGAGGTGTTCCTGTCCATCACCGGCCAGAAGGCCAGTGCCCCGCAGGACGACACCCGCTCCGCCGACCTCGAAGGAGCCTCCGTATGAGTGCCGCCACGCTGGCACCGCCCCTCAAGGGCGACGCGGACGCGCGCATCAGCCTGCGCTCCCACATCCGTCACACCGGCGCGCTGGTGCGCCGCAACCTGCTGTGGATCCGTCAGGACCCCGAGTCGATGTTCGACGCGGTCATGATGCCGATCGTCTTCACGCTCCTGTTCGTGTACGTCTTCGGCGGCTCGATCGGGCAGGCGCTCGGCGGCGGTCAGGACCAGTACGTGCAGTACGTGGTCCCCGGCATGATGGCGATGATGAGCATGAACATCGCCATGGCCGTCGGCACCGGCTTCAACCAGGACTTCCAGAACGGCATCATGGACCGCTTCCGCACCCTGCCGATCGGCCAGGGTTCGGTGCTCTTCGCCAAGATCGTGGTGGAGCTGATGCGGCTGCTCATCGCGACGACAATCATGATGATCGTCGGTGTCCTGGTGGGCTTCGACATCACGAACTGGGGCGGCCTGCTCGCCGCCGTGGGCCTGAGCGCGCTGTTCGGCACGTCCATCATGTGGATCTTCCTGGTCCTCGGCGTCACGATGAAGAGCGCCCAGTCCGTGCAGGCCATGGGCTTCCTGGTGCTGTTCCCGCTGCAGTTCGGCTCGTCGATCTTCGCGCCGACACAGTCGATGCCGGGCTGGCTCCAGGCCTTCACCGACTACAACCCGCTGTCCACGCTCGCGGACTCCGCGCGCGGCCTGATGGTGGGCGGCCCGGCCGCGCACGACGTGTGGGTGACGGTGATCTGGGCCGCGGCCCTCACGCTCGTGATGGCTCCGATCGCGATCCACAAGTTCCGTACAAAGAGCTGACGTTCACGGGGGCCGGCGCCGTCCCGTGCACGGGTCAGTCGCGGTAGCGGTCCACCAGGGCGGTGGCCTCGTCGAGAGACAGGCCGCCGCCCTCGGCGTACGCGGCCTCGTACGCGCGGTCGCCGAGGACCGCGCGGATCGCGGCCTCGGCGGACTCGCGGGCGTCACGCTCCAGATAGGACCGCACATGCCCGGGCGGCAGCTGCCCGTCGGCCGCTCCCACGAGGCGGCCCGCGTCGCGGGCGTCGGCGGCCTCGCCGCTCAGGCTCAGGGCGCGGCCCGCGGTGACCAGGTGCAGGGCGGGCATGTGCGGGGCGATCACCACGGACAGCGGGTCGCGCGCCAGCTCCAGGGCGTGGGCGGCGCGGGCGAGTGCCTTGCGCGCGTGGCCGTCCGCCGAGTCGAGCCAGGCGTGCATCCCGGCGATGAACCCCCGGAAGACGACGAAGTTCATCGCCTTGAACTCCTCCTGGAGGAGCCGCAGTTGCTCCCGGGCCTCGGCGATGCGGCCGGTGGCGCCGTACCGCCCGGCCAGGAACATGCGGGCGGCCGGCCAGGCCTCGTTCGCGTGGCGCTTGTCGGGGTCGAGGATGCCGCGCAGGAGCGCCTCGCCGCGCTCGCCGTCGCCCTCCTCGATCAGGGCCTGCCCGAGCCGCGCGTTCAGGAGGGCGACCTGCGCCTGGGCGCCGAGGAGTTCGGCGCCCTCGATGGCGGCCGCGTAGTCCGCCGCCGCCTCCGTGTACGCGCCCTTGCGTTCATGGGCCTCGCCGCGCGCGGACAGTGCCTCGGCGACCCCCCACTGGTCGCCGAGCCGGGTGAACAGGTCGAGGGCCTCGTCCGCGTCCCGGACGGCGTCGCCCGACCGGTCGCTGCGGTTGGCGAGGATGTTGGCCCGCAGCTGGAGGGTGAGGGCCAGCTCCCAGGTGTAGCCGAGCTCGCGGCAGGTCTTCACGGTGATGTCGGCGAGGTCCCACAGCCCGTCGATGTCGCCGCTCATCATCACCGCGTAGAACCAGAGGTTGCCCGGCGGGCGGCAGGTCTGCGGGAGGCCGGGGCGGTACGCCTGCGCGATGGCCCGCAGCTTCCCCTCACCCTCCTCGCTCTGCCAGGTCTCCATCTCCATGTCCATGTAGGCGAGCCGCAGCAGATGGACCTCGCGGCGCGCCTCCACGAGGAGTTCGCCGCGCAGCGGGGGCGGGTTGTCGGTGCAGCGCTCGTGGAGCGGGGGCGCGGGCGCGGCGGGCGGGGCGAAGGGATCGGGGCCGAGCGCGACGGTCTCGCGCGCCCAGTTACGCGCGTCGACACGCAGGTCACGCATCTGCCAGAACCAGGCGAGCGACAGCACCAGGGACAGCGCCTCCTGCTCGTCCCGCGCGGCGGTGGCGTGCCGCAGGGCTGTGCGCAGGTTCTCGTACTCGCGTTCCAGGAGGGCGATCGCGGCGCGCTGCCCGTGGCCGCGCAGCTGCGGGTCGGTGGTGCGGGCCAGCTCGCGGTAGTACGTGAGGTGGGCGCGGTCGGCGCCCGCCCGGTCACCGGCCTCGTCGAGCCGGTCACCTGCGTACTCGGCGACGGTCTCCAGGAGCCGGTACCGCATGCCGCCGTCGGTGCCTTCTCCGCCCCAAGGGGCCGCCACGACAAGGGACTTGTCGACGAGTGAGCCGATCGCGTCGAGCGCGCCGGGCCCGCACACGGCCTCGGCCGCGGCCAGGTCGCAGCCGCCGCTGAACACGGAGAGCCGGCGCAGGACGGTCCGCTCCCCCTCGTCGAGGAGGTCCCAGGACCAGTCGACGACGGCTCGCAGCGTCTGCTGCCGGGGCAGGACCGTGCGGGCTCCGGAGGTGAGCAGCCGGAAGCGGTCGTCGAGGCGGTCGGCGATCTGTCGCGGGGTGAGCATGCGCAGCCGGGCGGCCGCGAGCTCGATGGCGAGGGGCAGCCCGTCGAGGCGCCGGCAGATCTCGGCGGCGGCCCGCTCGTCGTCCTCGACCCGGAACCCCGGCCGGACGGCCGCGCCCCGCTCACCGAGGAGCCGCAGCGCGAACGGTTCCGGCAGCGGCTCCACGGGGTGCAGCAACTCCCCCGGTACGCCCAGGGGTTCACGGCTCGTCGCGAGCACGGTCACGCCAGGGCACCGGCCGAGGAGTTGCTCCGTGAGGCGGGCGGCGGCGTCGACGACGTGCTCGCAGTTGTCGAGGACGATCAGCATGCGGCGGCGCGCGCAGTGCTCGGTGAGCCGGACGACCGGGTCGTCGCCGTGCCGGTCGGAGGCGGCCCGCAGCTCCTCGGCGCCGGCGCCGCGCAGCACGGTCTCCCGGGCTCCCAGCGCGGTGACGACGGCCTCCGGCACGGCGTCGGGATCCTCCACGGGCGCGAGCTCCACGAACCACACGCCGTCCGGCACGTCCATGCCCTCGGCGGCCTCCTGGGACAGCCGGGTCTTGCCCGCGCCGCCCGGCCCGAGCAGCGTCACGAGCCGCTCCCGGGCGAGCTCCTCGCGGATCGCCTCCATGTCGTCGGTCCGGCCGACGAAGGAGGTGAGGCGGGCACGGAGGTTGCCGGGGGCGGCGGGGCGGCTGCCGCCGGGGGCCGGTGCGGGGGCGGACGGGCTCAGCAGGCCGACGTGCAGTGCCTGGAGCTCCGGCCCTGGGTCGGTCCCGAGCCGCTCCGCGAGCATCACGCGTACCCCCTCGTACGCGGCCAGGGCCTCCGCCGGGCGCCCGGCGTCGCGCAGGGCGCGCAGCCGCAGCGCCTGGAGCGGCTCGTCCAGCGGACGCGCGTCACACAGCGCCGTCAGCTCGGGCAGCGCGGCCTCGGCCCGGCCCAGCGCCAGGGACGCGGCCAGGCGGGTGCGGCGGGCGTCCAGGTGCAGGGCCTCCCAGCGGGCGGCGTCCGCCGAACGGTCCGGCAGGTCGGCGAGCGCCGGATCGTGCCACAGCGCCAGCGCGTCGTCGAGGACGGCGGCCGCCTTGCCGGGATCCCCGTCGGCCAGCGCCCCCACGCCGTCCCCGACGAGCCGCTCGAAGCGGAACAGGTCGATGTCCTCGCGAGCGGCCGCAAGGCGGTAGCCACCGTCCAGGGAGTGCACGGCGTCGGCCCCGATCGCCCGGCGCAGCCGCCCGACGAGAGCCTGGAGCGCGCCGGCGACATCGGCGGGCGGATCCGCGCCCCACACCTCCTCCGCCAGGACCTGCGGCGGGACGGTCCGGCCGGGCCGCAGCGCCAGCACCGTGAGCAGGGCACGCAGGCGCGCCCCGCCGACGGGGACGGCCGTGCCGTCGTCGCGGAGTACCTGTGTGGAACCGAGGATGCGGTAGCGCACCGGCCCATTGTCCCCGTACAGGGCGCCTGTCCGCTCCTGGGTTTCGGCAACGGGGGATCCCCGGAACCCAGGACACTCCTTGAAGCGTTTCCCTGACACCGCACCGGCGATACGGTCGTCCCTTCGCCTTCACGACCCAGCTCAGCCAACGGCACCACGTAGGAGCCCTTCTCCATGACCACCGCTGCCACCCGTCACAGCGATCGCCGGATCAGCCCCG
Organism: Streptomyces antnestii; assembly: GCF_004005495.1. Taxonomy (GTDB): domain Bacteria; phylum Actinomycetota; class Actinomycetes; order Streptomycetales; family Streptomycetaceae; genus Streptomyces; species Streptomyces antnestii. Next base: position 263,949 of record NZ_RZYA01000004.1, on the reverse strand, counting down.
TCTTCCTCGGCATCGCCGCCGTCACCGCGGTCTCCGGCTGGGCGGTGTGGACGGACTTCGCCGCGCAGCCCGGCCTCGCCGTCTTCCTGTTCGTGACGGGCGCCTGGGTCGTCTCCCTGTGCCTCCACGAGTACGCGCACGCACGGACGGCGCTGCACAGCGGGGACATCTCGATCGGCGCGAAGGGCTATCTGACCCTCAACCCTCTCGCCTACACGCACGCCCTGCTGAGCATCGTGCTCCCGGTCATCTTCGTGATCATGGGCGGGATCGGGCTGCCCGGTGGCGCGGTGTTCATCGAGCGGGGCCGGATCCGGGGGCGCTGGCGGCACAGCCTGATCTCTGCGGCCGGACCGCTGACGAACGTGCTGTTCGCGGTCGTGTGCACCGCGCCGTTCTGGCTGCACGCGCTCGACGGCGTGCCCGACACGTTCCGCTACGCGCTGGGCTTCCTGGCTCTCCTCCAGGTGACCGCGGCCATTCTCAACTTCCTCCCCGTCCCCGGCCTCGACGGCTACGGCGTGATCGAGCCGTGGCTGCCCCAGGGGGTACGGCGTCAGATGGAGCCGTTCGCGCAGTTCGGCCTACTGGCCATCTTCGCCGTCCTGTGGATCCCGGGGGTGAACCAGGTGTTCTTCGACATGGTCCACGCCATCATGCGCGCCCTGGGTGTCACCGAGTGGGACACGTACTGGGGGCAGCAGTTCTACCGCTTCTGGCAGGGCACTCCCGAGATCCCCGTAGTCACGCAGTAGCGGTCGGGCCGGCTGCCGCCTCCGCCTTCGCCTGCTTCTCGATCTTCGCCCGGCGCACGTAGTACCAGGTCATGTTCGAGGTGAGCCCGGCGAGCAGCACCCAGACGATGCCCAGCAGGCTGCCCTGCGCGAAGGCGACGACGGCGGCTGCCACGGAGAGGACGCAGACGACGAGGGCGTACAGAGCGAGGCGGGGCATGGGGGGTGGCTCCTGTCGGACGGAAAGTCGTACGCCAACCAGTGTCCCCCACGCCCGCGCGTGCCTATACGTCGGTCACGCGCAGACCCGCGTGTGCCTTGTAGCGGCGGTTCACCGAGATCAGGTTGGCGACCAGCGACTCCACCTGGTGCGCGTTGCGCAGCCGCCCCGCGAACACTCCTCGCATACCGGGGATGCGGCCGGCCAGCGCCTGGACGATCTCCACGTCCGCCCGCTCCTCGCCGAGCACCATCACATCGGTGTCGATCTCGTCGATCGACTCGTCCTGGAGAAGAACCGCCGACAAGTGATGGAACGCGGCCGCCACCCGCGCCTCAGGCAGCAGCACCGCCGCCTGCTCCGCGGCGCTCCCCTCCTCCGGCTTCAGGGCGTAGGCACCCTTCTTGTCGAACCCGAGAGGGTTGACGCAGTCGACGACGAGCTTGCCCGCGAGGTCCTCGCGCAGCGACTCCAGCGTCTTGCCGTGGCCCTCCCACGGGACGGCGACGATCACGATGTCGCTGCGGCGGGCGCACTCCGCGTTGTCCGCGCCCTCGACTCCCAGGCCCAGCTCGTCCGCCGCGGCCTGCGCGCGCTCCGCCGCCCTGGATCCGATGATCACCTTCTGGCCCGCGCGGGCCAGCCGGTAGGCGAGGCCCCGTCCCTGATCGCCCGTGCCGCCGAGCACGCCCACGACGAGGCCGGATACGTCGGGAAGATCCCAGGGGTCCTTGGCGGGGACCTTGGCGGGAGGCGTCTGCACACTGTCTGTAGAGGTCATACCGTGACCCTACTCAGCCGTACCCGCCGTCAGAAGTACGACGGGGATCCGCCGGAACGTGATGCTCTCGTACGCGCTGAAGTCTCCGGTCTCGTACAGCAGTCCGACGGTACCCCCGTCCACACGGACCAGGTCCGAGTAGGCGGCCGGCCTCCCGTCCACGGTGTACGCCACACGCCAAGTCACCCCATCGTCACAGCTCGCCCGTACGGCCATCCGCGCCCTGCGCACAGGGTCCGCCGGGCCCGCGTACAACAAAATCCCCTCCGCCACGAGCAGGCTTCCCTGCACCACCGGTCCGACGAGGCCGGCCTGTGGGCGGAACGCCGTCACCAGCGTCTCCCCGCCGTCCTTAGAGCGGGCGTCCAAGCGGGTTCCTGGTGCAGATGACTGCTCTCTGGCATTGAAGTAGAGCCCCCCGTCGGGCAGTTCCGCCACCGTGGTCTCGTTCACATTCCTGCCATCGACCACATACCCGAGCCGCCAGGATCTGCCCCGGTCGTCGCTCAGCAGGCAGTGACCACCGTCGGAGGACGGGAATGAGTGGTTCGCCGGGATGACCAGCCGCCCGGCCGTCGTCTGGACAGCGTGGCCCGGGCCGGTCGCGTACCAGCGCCAGTCCGGGCGCTTCACCTGCTCCGTGATCTCCCTCGCCGGCGACCAGGTCAGCCCGTCGTCGTCGCTGTGCACCACCCAGACCCTGCGGCCCTCCTCGGGAGGGATCTCGCCCCGCCTGATGGCCGTCTCGGTGGCTCCGGCGGCGTTGCGTACGTGGACCACCAGGACCCGGCCCGTGTCCAGGACCACCGGCGCGGGGTTGCCCGCCAGGTCGTCCCGGTTCGCGGCCACCACATGGAGCGGGCCCCAGCTTCGGCCTCCGTCCGTGGATCTCTTCAGGACGATGTCGATGTTCCCGGAGTCCTCACGCGAGCCGACGCGCCCCTCGCAGAACGCGAGCAGAACGCCGGACGGAGTGGCGACGACGGCAGGAATCCGGAAGCTCGCGTATCCGTCGTGGCCTTCAAGAAAAGGAACAGACGTTTCGGTCGGCATCTGTGTCCCCTCCCCGCTCCGGGGGAATTCCGGGTGAACTCGGCCTGACGAGTCAACTGTTGAGGCAGGATGCGCAGGCATGGACGCCGTACGGGTCGCACTGCTGCGGGAAGTGCTCGCCGGAACCGAGTGGCTGGGCGAGACGCGCCGCTTCGCGGGGGCGTTGCGGACGTCCGTCGTGCCGCATGGGGGTGGGCTGCTGCTCGTCGGGACGCCGGAGTACGAGCCGTGGCATCTCGCGGCGCATCTGGTGGACGAGGCCGCGTGGTCCGGGATGCCGGAGCTGTCGCCGACGCTGGTGCGGCATGGTGCGGGCGAGGGGGATCCGGCGCATCTCGCGGTGGGTCTCGGGCGGGTGGAGGCGGCCCGGCGGGGTGAGACCTTGCTGGTAGTGGCGCCGGGGGCGCCGGGTGAGATGCTGCTGGAGCGAGTACATGACGCTCGCCGCGCCGGGGCCACGGTGCTCGCGCTGTCGGCGAGTGACCGTGACCTGCATGCGATGGCGCATGAGGCGCTTGTTCCTGGGCCGGATCTTGATCTCGACACGGCGCAGCATCTGGTGAGTGCGGCGGCGGGTGAGAATCCCGTCGCTACGGGGCGGGGGCCGAGGCGGCGCTTCCGTGACAGGTTGTCCCGGCTGGCCGACCAGCTGACGTCACCGCCGCCTGGCGGCTGGTAATGGGGCCGGAGAGAGCCAGCCCCACCGGCCACCAGGCCGCGCACGAGACGGGAGGGGCCGTGGGGGCATGTGCGCGCGGAGCCACCAGCACCACGCGCACGGGACGCGAACCCCACGTAAACCCGTAGAACAGCGAGCACGTACATGCCCCCGCGGCCCCGCACCCAAAAACGCAACGGCCCCTACAGCCGGCAGAGCCCACGAAACAGAAGCGACCCACCCACCACTCGGTCAGACTGAGCGCCGGTGGGGACGGTGTCACGTCTCGTCGTCGTTCCGGGCCTTGGCGTCGTGCCACTTCGGGTCGGACTCCCACTCGAGGTTGCGTTCGCGGGCCGTGTCCATCGCGTGTTCGGCCTCGGTACGCGTCGCGTACGGGCCGAAACGGTCCTTGTTGGGGCACTCGGGCCCTTCCTCGACCTTCTGGTGTTCCAGGCAGTAGTACCACTCGCCGGGCTTCCCGACGGTCCGCTTCTTGAACAGGGCCATCTGCGGCTCCTCTCGCCATGACCATGGTCCCCCACGGCCGCTGGATACACTCGCTGGTATGTCTGGCCAGTCGCTGCTCGTACCAGGGGAGCTCTCTCCCACTCGTTCCGTACCCGGAAACATCCGGCGTCCCGAGTACGTGGGCAAGCCCGCCCCGACGCCGTACAAGGGACCGGAGATCCAGACCCCCGAGACGGTCGAGGCGATGCGTCTCGCGGGGCGTATCGCCGCCCAGGCCATGGCCGAGGCCGCCAAGGCCATCGCGCCGGGCGTGACCACGGACGAGCTCGACCGGATCGCTCACGAGTTCATGTGCGACCACGGCGCGTACCCCTCGACCCTGGGCTACCGCAACTTCCCGAAGTCGCTGTGCACGTCGGTCAACGAGGTCATCTGCCACGGGATCCCCGACTCGACCGTCCTGAACGACGGCGACATCGTGAATCTTGATGTGACCGCGTACATCGGCGGCGTCCACGGGGACAACAACGCCACTTACCTGGTGGGTGATGTCGACGAAGAGTCCCGGCTCCTCGTCGAGCGAACCCGTGAGTCGCTCAACCGCGCCATCAAGGCCGTCCGGCCGGGACGTCAGATCAACATCATCGGGCGCGTCATCGAGTCGTACGCGAAGCGGTTCGGGTACGGCGTCGTGCGCGACTTCACCGGGCACGGCATCAACTCGTCGTTCCACTCGGGGCTGATCATTCCGCACTACGACAGCCCCCACGCGACCACGGTGATCCAGCCGGGGATGACCTTCACCATCGAGCCCATGCTGACGCTCGGCACCCATGAGTACGACATGTGGGACGACGGGTGGACCGTGGTGACCAAGGACCGGAAGCGGACTGCTCAGTTCGAGCACACCCTCGTTGTCACGGACACCGGCGCGGACATTCTGACGCTGCCATAAGGCGTCTCCGCTTTGCAGGCCCGCCCCCGACCACAGGCCCGCCCCCGACCAGGGGCGGGCCTTTTATGTTGCCTTGATCGTGGTTCGGGGTAGCGTTTTACCGACAGCACGTCGGTAACCTGTCGCACCTTGATGCGCGGAGGCCTCATGGACACGCCGTTCTCCACCCTGATCCGCACCGCCTCGCACGAGCAGCACGCCGAGGCGGAGAGCACCACGTTCATGAGTGATCTTCTGGGTGGGGCCCTGGGCGTGGACGCCTATGCCCGCTACACGGAGCAACTGTGGTTCGTCTACAGGGCGTTGGAGGGTACGGCCGGTCCACTAGCGAGTTCACCTGTGACCGCTCCGTTCATCCGGCCCGAGTTGTTCCGACTCCCCGAGATCGAGCGGGATCTCGCACACCTACGGGGCGAGAACTGGCGCGCCAGGCTCTCCGCCCTGCCCGCCACCCAGGCGTACGCCGATCGCGTCGCGGAGTGCGCCCAGAGTTGGCCCGGGGGGTACGTGGCCCACCACTACACCCGGTATCTGGGGGACCTCTCCGGCGGGCAGGTCATCCGCGACAAGGCGGAGAAGGCGTGGGGGTTCACCCGGAAGGGTGACGGCGTGCGGTTCTACGTCTTCGAAGGCATCGAGAATCCCGCCGCCTTCAAACGGAGTTACCGCGAGCTGCTTGACGGCGTGCGTGTGGACGAGCTGGAGAAGCAGCGCATCGTGGGTGAGTGCAAGCTCGCCTTCGCCCTGAACACCGACGTGTTCAAGGCGCTGGGCGAGGAGTTCAGCAGCGCAGCCTGATCAGGCGAGTCGCACACGGCCGCCCACCTCGATCAGGCCCGCCGGCTGAGGTGCCGTGAGGATCTGGGAGCCGCGGCCCTGCGTGATGTTCAGGGCACGCCCCAGTTCCGCCGTGAGCAGCAGCGCCGCCGCGCCCGTCGCCTCGTCCTCCGTGATCCCGTCGCCCCGGCCCGGGAACCCGCGCGCCCGCACCCGGCCCGCCGCCACGTCCTCCCACGCCCAGGCGTAGATCCATTCGCCGGGCGCGGGAACAGGGAGGGCGTTCACCACTGCTGGTGATGCGTACGTTTTCAACGTCCTCGAGGGGGCCCATTCCGGGCGCGCCTCGATCCAGGTGAACTCGCCGTCGAGCCGCGTACCGACGACGCCGGCGGGCGTGACCAGCTCCGGCACATCGAGCAGCCAGGCCACTCCTACGCAGGGGTGGCCCGCGAAGGGCAGCCTCAGGGTCGGCGTGTAGATGTCGATGACGCCGCGTTCGGGGTCGTCCACGAACACCGTCTCGCTGAAGCCCAGTTTCGCCGCCAGGGCCTGCCGGTCCTCGCGGTCGGGGATGTCGGTGCCGTCGCGCACCACCCCCAGTTCGTTGCCGTGGTCGCCCCGAGGTCCACAGAACACGCGCAGCACGTCGTAGTCCGTCACTCCGGCAGTTAATCACTCGGGCTCAAGGGCGGGCAGTTCACCCCTTATCAGACTTTCCTGCACCCCTGCCCGCTATGAGGCCACCCGGTGAGAGCTGAATCACGGGACCCCCGGGTAGCACTGAGGTAAGCCTCGGTTAAGTTAGGTCTGCCTCACTCACCTGTTGCGAAACGTCTTGGAGCCCGCATGCGAGCCGTCCGACTCACAGTTGTCACCGCCGCCGCCACCGCGGCGACCCTGGCCGCCGTCACGGGCTGCACCCAGAAGAGCGATGCCAAGGCCGGCGGCGACCACGTCATCCAGGTCACGGCGACGGACGACAAGTGCGAGGTCTCGAAGACCGAGTTCCCGGCCGGGCACGTCGAGCTGTCGATCGAGAACAAGGGCTCCAAGGTCACCGAGGTCTACGTCCTCTTCCCGGACGACCGCATCGTCAGTGAGCGCGAGAACATCGGCCCCGGCACGAAGCAGAAGCTCACCGCCGAGGTCAAGGCCGGCTCGTACGAGATCGCCTGCAAGCCCGGCATGAAGGGCGCCGGCGTCCGGCAGAAGGTCACCGTCACCGGCGGCAAGAGCGTCAAGCGTGACGCCCGCCTGGACAAGGCCGTCGCCGACTACCGCACGTACGTGGAACAGCAGGCCGAGGACACGCTGCCCAAGGCCAAGACGTTCACGGACGCCGTGCGCAAGGGCGACCTGAAGGCCGCTCAGGCCGCGTACGCGCCGTCCCGTATCGGCTGGGAGCGCACCGAGCCCGTCGCCGAGTCCTTCGGTGACATCGACCCGAAGGTCGACGTCCGGGAGGACGGCCTGGAGGCCGGGCAGGACCCGAAGACCGACTGGACCGGCTGGCACCGCCTGGAGAAGGCGCTGTGGCAGGACAAGAAGATCGGCTCCAGGGAGAAGGAGCTGGCCGGCCGGCTCGACAAGGACCTCAAGGACTGGCAGGAGCGGGTCGGCAAGGCGGAGATCACGCCGACCTCCATGGCCAACGGTGCCAAGGAGCTCCTCGACGAGGTCGCGACCGGCAAGGTCACCGGCGAGGAAGAGCGCTACTCGCACACCGACCTCGTCGACTTCAAGGGCAACGTCGAGGGCGCCGAGAAGGCGTACGACCTGCTCAAGCCCGTCGCCGCGGAGAACGACCCCGCGCTGGCGAAGGAGCTCGACAAGCAGTTCGCCGCTCTGGACAAGCTGCTCGACAAGTACCGGGGCGACAAGGGCTCCTACGAGTTCACCTCGTACGACAAGGTCGGCAAGGCGGACCGCAAGGAGCTGTCGGACGCGGTCAACGCGCTCGCCGAGCCGCTGTCCCACCTCGCCGCCGCCGTCGTCGTCAAGTAATCGTCCGGGTACGCAGGTAAGGGGTCAGGCATGACGGACACCACGAGCGAGAGCGCCAACTCTCGTACGACTTCCCGGCGTTCGCTGCTCGCCATGGGCGGGGCCGGGCTGGTCGTCGGTGCCGCCGCGGCCGGCGGCGCCGTCGCCGTGACGCGCTCGGGTGACGAACCGCAGCCCGTCGCGGACACGGGGGGCGCGGTCGCGTTCCACGGCGCGCATCAGGCCGGCATCGCCACCGGCGTCCAGGACCGGCTGCACTTCGCCGCGTTCGACGTGAAGACGGACGACCGTGACGAGTTCGTGCAGCTCCTGAAGGACTGGACGAAGGCCGCGGCCAGGATGACGGAGGGGCGCGTCATCGGTGACGGCGCGTACGGCGGGCTGCCGGAGGCGCCTCCGGACGACACCGGCGAGGCCCTGGGGCTCAAGCCGTCCCGGCTCACCCTCACCATCGGCTTCGGCCCGTCCCTGTTCGAGAAGTTCGGACTGGCCGACAAGCGCCCGGAGGCCCTGGTCGACCTGCCGAAGTTCCCGGGCGACAATCTCGACAAGGCCCGCAGCGACGGGGATCTGTGCATTCAGGCCTGCGCCGACGATCCCCAGATCGCGGTGCACGCCATCCGTAATCTCGCCAGGATCGGCTTCGGCAAGGTCGCCGTCCGCTGGTCCCAGCTCGGGTTCGGCAAGACGTCGTCGACGACGCCGGACGCGCAGACCCCGCGCAACCTGTTCGGCTTCAAGGACGGCACCCGCAACATCGCCGGCACCGAGAGGGAGGCTCTCGACCAGCACGTCTGGGCGGGCGCCGGTGACGGCCCCGCGTGGATGACCGGCGGTTCCTACCTCGTGGCGCGGCGCATCCGCATGAACATCGAGACGTGGGACCGTACGTCGCTGTCCGAGCAGGAGGACGTCTTCGGGCGTGACAAGGGCGAGGGCGCCCCGGTCGGCAAGGCCAAGGAGCACGACGCCGTGTTCCTGAAGGCCCTCAAGCCGACCTCGCACGTCCGCCTCGCGCACCCGGACTCCAACGGCGGCATCCGCATTCTGCGCCGGGGCTACTCCTTCACGGACGGCACCGACGGTCTCGGCAGGCTCGACGCGGGCCTGTTCTTCCTGGCTTATCAGCGCGACGTGCGCAAGGGGTTCATCCCGCTGCAGCGGTCCCTGTCGCGGCACGACGCACTCAACGAGTACATCCAGCACGTGGGTTCGGCAGTCTTCGCCGTCCCGCCCGGCGTCCGGGACTCGGGCGACTGGTGGGGCCGGGCGCTGTTCTCCAAGGAGGCATGAGGACACGATGTTCGGCAACTATCTGATCGGTCTGCGCGAGGGGCTCGAGGCCTCTCTCGTCGTCTGCATTCTGATCGCGTATCTGGTGAAGACGGAGCGGCGTGACGCGCTGCGTCCCATCTGGATCGGTATCGGTATCGCCGTCGCCGTGGCGCTCGGTTTCGGGTTCGCGCTGACCTTCGGCTCGCAGGAGCTGTCGTTCGAGGCGCAGGAGGCGCTCGGCGGTTCGCTGTCGATCGTCGCCGTGGGTCTGGTGACCTGGATGGTCTTCTGGATGCGGCGCACCGCGCGGCATCTGAAGTCCGAGCTGCACGGCAAGCTGGACGCCGCCCTCCAGATGGGTACCGCCGCGCTGGTCGCGACGGCGTTCCTGGCCGTGGGGCGCGAGGGCCTGGAGACCGCCCTGTTCGTGTGGGCGTCGGTGCGCGCGTCGAACGACGGCACGCACGGGCCGCTGATCGGGGTCCTGCTGGGTCTGCTGACGTCGGTCGTCCTCGGCTGGCTGTTCTACCGGGGCGCCCTGAAGATCAACCTCGCGAAGTTCTTCACGTGGACCGGCGGCATGCTGGTGGTCGTGGCGGCGGGCGTGCTCGCGTACGGCGTGCACGACCTGCAGGAGGCGCAGTTCCTGGGCGGCCTGTCCAGCCTGGCGTTCGACATCAGCGCGACGATCCCGCCGGACAGCTGGTACGGGACGCTGCTGAAGGGCGTGTTCAACTTCCAGCCCGACCCGACCGTGCTTCAGGTCGTCGTCTGGCTGGCGTACTTGACCGTGACGCTCGCGGTGTTCTTCGCGCCGTCCGGTTTCCTGTCCCGGAAGGCGAAGGCCGGGGCGCCGGCGCCCCGCGAGTCCGCCGAAGCCTGATCCGGGCGCATCCGCCGCTCCCCTCCCCGATAGGGTTCGGGCCCGGGAAGGGGAAGGTGAAGAGAGTCGATGAGCAAGCTCCTCCGCAGGCCTGGTGGTCTCAGGAAGCCGGCCACCATGGTGGCCCTCGCGGCCGCGGTGGCGGTCACGGCGAGCGGGTGTGTGACGGTGCACGGGGAGCGGGAGGTCGTCCCGGCGGCCGGTAAGGCCGAGGCCGCCCGCGCCCTGAAGGACTTCACCACCGCGTACAACAAGGCCGACAAGGCGTACGACCGGTCTCTCGACGAGGACCATGTGACCGGTGCGCTCGGCGCGATCGACGCGGCGAAGCTGAAGGCCGGGCACGTCAACCACCCGGACGGCAACGCGAATCACACGCCGCTCGTCCTGTCGGACGCCCGGTTCTCGATCCCGAAGAAGGCGGGGTGGCCGCGCTGGTTCGTCGCGGACACCAAGGCCAATCGGGGCGGTGACTTCCGGTGGATGCTCGTCTTCACCCGGAGCGACGCGGGGCGGCCGTGGCAGGTGTCGTATCTGACGCTGATGTCCCCCGGGGACGTGCCCGAGCTGAAGAAGGACAAGGACGGCTGGGCGCAGCCCGTGACGGCGGACGACGCGGCTCTCGCGGTGGCGCCGGAGGATCTGAGCCGGTCGTACGCGACGTATCTCAAGGACGGCGGGAACGGTTTCGCACCGGGCCGGCACACGTCCGAGTGGCGGACGACGCGGGAGAGGACCGCGAGCCGCCCGGGTCTCGCCCGGCAGTACGTCGACGAGCCCCTGACGTCGGGGGACTACGCGCCGGTGGGTCTGCGCACCGCGGACGGCGGCGCGATGGTGTTCTTCGCGACGCATCACTACGAGAAGCAGACGGCGTCCAAGGGTCTCAGCATCACGGTCGACAACGAGAACGTGAAGGCGCTGATGACGGGCGACCTGAAGCAGTCGCTGACGCTGGAGCGGGTCTCGAACCAGGTGGCCGTCGACCCGGCGAAGGGCGGCGACGTGGACATACTGACGCGGCTCGAGGGCCTGACCGGCGCCAAGGGCAGCTGACCCGCCCCACCTCGCTCCGCCCCGCTCCGCCTCGCCCCGCGCGGCGCTGTCAGCCGCGCGAGGGCCAGGCCGCGGCCTGTTCGTCGCCGGCGAAGCGCGCGCAGGAGTCGGTGAGGACTTCGAGGAGCGTCAGCGGGTCGGGCAGCGGGTGTTCGAGGCCGCGTACCCAGTCGACGGAGCGCTCACCGGGCAGCCGGGCGGGCGGCACGAGTACGTACGAACCGCGGCAGTGCCAGCGCAGGCCGGGGTGCTCGTCCATGGTCTCGGGGTGGCAGTCAAGCTCGCAGGGCCACCACTCGTCCTCGTCCTCGGGGGTGCCGCGGGTGGCGGTGAAGAAGAGCATGCGGTCGCCGCCGGAATCGGCGACGGGGCCCACGTCGATCCCGGCGGCCAGGAGGCGTTCGAGCGCTTCGCGGCCGGCGTCCAGGGGGACGTCCAGGACGTCGTGGACCATTCCGGTCGCGGTGATGAAGTTGGCGAGGGGCTGGTGCTCGGCCCAGCGCTGGATCTGGGCGCGGTCCGTCGTGGACTGCGTCTGCCAGGCGAAGGAGACGGGGTGCCGGCCGGGCGTGGGACAGCCGATGCGGCTGCACGAACACCGGTAGTCGGAGGGGTACGCGGCGGGTGCGAGCGGCAGTCCCGCGGCGGCCGCGGCCAGGAGCAGCGCCTCGCGGCCGCCGTCGCCCTCGGCCTCCTTGGGGCGCCGGGCGCGCAGCCACTGGGAGATCCTGCCCTGTCCGCCGGACCGGCGGCCGTACTCCGCGCCCATCTATCCCCTCACCTCACCGTAGTACCGAGAAGCATCTCCCATGGTCGCACCATCCTGCGCCGCGGGGGGCCACAGTCCACATCCGGGGTACCCGGGGTGATGCCGAGCGATACGAGGCGCGGAGGACAATCGGGTGTCATTAGCTGCTTTGTGGTGATTTCCGCGCCTACGGTGGTCGGCATGGTCACACGGTCTGCGCTGTTGAGCCTCGGCGGGCTACTGGCCCTCGCCCCGTCGGTCCTCTCGCCGGTCGAGTGGGGTCCCGCCCCGCTGACCGTGGACAGCCTCCCCCGCGTCGCCCTGACGGCGCACCGCGGCGGCGCCCTGGAGGTCCCGGAGAACAGCATGTCGGGCCTGGCCGCCGCCTACGGACGCGGCACCGCGCAGGTCCTCGACTTCGACACCCGGATGCTGCGCGACGGCACGCTCGTGGTCCTGCACGATCCGACCCTGGACCGCACGACGTACGCCTCGGGCCCGGTCGACCGGATCGACGCGCGGCAGTGGGCGGCCGTGCGGCTGCGCCCCCGGGCCTCGCTGCCGGGCCGCTGGCGGTCGGAGCGGCTGCCGACGGTGGCGCAGGTGCTCGACCGTTTCGGCGGCCGCACCGTGCTGATGCTGGAGGCGAAGGACCCACGGAGCCTGGGCGGGCTCTCCGGGATGATCCACCGCCGGGGCCTGACCCGCTCCGTGTTCGTGAACTCCAACGACCCGGCCGTCGCCCTGCGCGCGCACCAGCTGGGCCTCACGGCGCAGCTGTGGCGCTCCGAGGAGCAGATGCGCACGGACCGTCCGGCGCGCTGGGCGCGGTTCGTCGACCTGCTCGACGTGGACTACCGGGCGCGCGACGCCGATCTCGTACGGGCCGTGCGGTCCGGGATCCCCCGGGTGTGGGCGCACACGGTGAACACGCCCCGGCAGCGGGACCGGGTGCTGCGGCTCGGCTGCGACGGCGTGATCTCGGACGCGCCGGGGCTGCTGGCCCGTACGCCGTCGGGGGCGGGCGCGCCGGTCAGCGCGGGCTGATCCCGTACAGGGCGTACTCGACGAGAGTGTCGGCGTAGGCGTGGTCCAGGGGGCCCGTGCCCTGGAGCCAGCGCTGGGCCAGCGGCGAGACGAACAGGTCGCGGGCGATGTACGGGTCGATCTCGGCGCGTACCTGGCCGGCGTCCTGGGCGGCGCGCAGCCGCCGCGCGTACAGCTCGAGGGAGGGCATGAGGAGCAGGCCGACGAACTCCTCGCCGAACGTGGGGTTGGCGACGCCCTCGGCGGCGAGGGCGCGGGCCGCGGCGTCGTAGCGGGGGTCGAGGAGCTCGTCGACGGTGGCGCGCAGGACCGTCTTGAGGTCGGCCTCCAGGTCACCGGTGTCCGGGATGCCGTCCGCCTCCGCCCAGCCCCCCTGACCGGCCGCCCCCTGCCCGGCCGCCTCCGCCGCCTGGACGCCGAGGTCGACGAACGCCTCCATCAGGACCTCGGCCTTGGAGGACCACCAGCGGTAGATCGTCTGCTTGCCGACGCCCGCGCGGGAGGCGATGCCCTCGATGGTGGTCCTGGGGTAGCCGACCTCGGCGACGAGGGCGAGCGCGGCCTCGTAGATCGCGCGGCGCGAGCGCTCGCTGCGGCGGTTGGAGTCGGGGGTGGTCTTCTGGGCCATGACCCGAATGTAGCAGCGGGCGAACCGAGACGTGTCGTCTCACTTGTGCGCAGGAACTGCGCCCCGCGTAAGGGGCGTGGGGAACTGCGCGATCAGCCCCCACCGTCCCGCGGACGAAAACCCGCACCCTCCCTTACTGGGCCGGAGGCCACCCGTCGCCCCAGTCCGCGTCGCGCGCGGCCCGGTACAGCGGCCCGTGCCGCTTCGTCACCGTCTCGCGGCCCAGGCCGCCCTCGGCCTCGCACAGATCCAGGAGCACCTGGCCCTTACGGATCTGCGGGCGGCGCACAATGCGCGCCGCCACAGGTTCGGGCACGAACCGCGTCGCGCACACATAGCTGAACTTCTCGTCCTCGTACGCCAGTGATCCGCCCTTGACCTGGCGGTGCAGCGACGACCTGCTGACCCGGGCGGAGAAGTGGCACCAGTCGGTGCCGGGCTCGATGGGGCAGGCGTCGCTGTGCGGGCAGGGCGCGGCGACGTGGAACCCGGCGTCGACGAGGCGCTGCCGGGCCTCGATGATCCGCTCGTAGCCGTCGGGGGTACCGGGCTCGACGACGACCACCGCGCCGTTCTCGCTCGCGGAGCGGGCCGCCGCGTCGACCACCGCGCGGCGGTCGTCCGGGGTCAGTTCCTTGAGGACGTACGACACCGTCACGAGATCGGTGCTCTCGATGGTGAGCGCCGCTCCGATACGAGAGCGCTGCCACTTCACGGACGCCAACCGGTGGCAGGAGGCGGCCAGTTCACGGCCGAGGGCGAGGGCGGGCTCGGCCCAGTCGAGGACCGTGACCGGGCGCTCGCCCGCCCACGTGTCGGCGGCGGCCCACACCGCGGCGCCCGTCCCGCCGCCCACGTCCACCTGGCTCCCGGGCGCCCAGCCCTGCGGCGCCGCGTCGGCGAGCGCGCCGAGCGCCGAGCGGACGGCCTCGAAGGTCGCCGGCATCCGGTACGCGGCGTAGGCGGCGACGTCGGCCCGGTCCCGCAGGATCGGCGCGTCCGTGGGGGTGCTCCCCCGGTAGCTCGCGATCAGCCGGTCGACGGCGCGCGCCGCCTGGGTGGGCGGCAGCCCGTCGAGCAGGCCCGCGAGCGCCGCACGCAGGGTGTCGGCCGGGGAGGCCGGCGAGTAAGGGGTCAGGGGGGCGTTCACCCCCTGATTCTACGGTCGCGCCGGGGGCCCGGAGGCAAGACGGCTACGCGCCCACGGCCCGCGCCAGACGCGTCGCCGCCGCCGCGCGCGGCCCGTTCCGCGGGGGCCTGCGGCGCGGGTGGACCGTGTTCGCGAGGAGGATCAGGAAGGTGTCCGTGGCGCGGTCGAGGACGACCGACGTGCCGGTGAAGCCGCAGTGGCCCGCCGCGCCGCGGCCCGCGAGCTCGCCCATGAACCACGGCTGGTCGATCCGGAAGCCGAGCCCGGGGGCCGTCAGCATCAGGTCGACATGGTCGGGGCCGAGGATGCGGGCGGTCCCGTACGAGCCTCCGTTGAGGAGGGCGCGGCACAGGACCGCGAGGTCGTGCGCCGTGGAGAAGAGACCCGCGTGGCCGGCGACCCCGCCGAGCGCCCAGGCGTTCTCGTCGTGGACGGCGCCGCGCACCAGGCCCCGGTCGGCCTTCGCCCAGGGCCGGCGCTGGTCCTCGGTGGCGGCGGCGCCGGGGCACGGGCCGAAGCCGGTCGCGGTCATGCCGAGGGGCCGGGTGATGCCGTCGCGTACGAGGACGTCGAGGGGGCGGCGCGCGACGCGTTCCAGTACGTGCTGGAGCAGCAGCATGTTGAGGTCGGAGTAGAGGTACGTGCCAGGCGGGGACGAGGGGGCCTCGGCGTGCAGGGCCGCGAGGCGTGACGCGTCGTCCGGGCAGTCGTAGAGCGGGAGTTCGGGGCGCAGGCCCGAGGTGTGGGTGAGGAGCCGGCGGATCGTGACGCCGTGCTCGGCGGCGGCGGTGAACTCGGGCACGTAGGAGCCGACCGGCGCGTCGAGGTCGAGGGCGCCGCGCTCCAGTTGCTGCACGGCGGCGACCGTCGTGAACAGCTTGGTGACCGACGCGAGGTCGAAGGGGGTGTCGGGGTGCATGGGGGTGCGGGCGGCCGGCGGGAGTTCGACGCCGCGGTCGGCCGTCTCGTCGTAGGCGAGGTACCGCTGCGCCCAGCCGGCCGCCTCGTGCGCGGCGACGACGGGGCCGCGGCCGGCGAGGACGACGGCGCCCGCGCACCAGGGGCGTGCCCCGCGCGGCAGTTCGCGTACGTCCTGGACGAGGTGGCGCAGCTCGTCGGGGTCGAGCCCGGCGCGTTCGGGGGTGCCGGGGCGCAGGCGCGGGGTGCTCTGCCTGTTCAGTCTGTCCACGGGGCCGCTGTCTCCTCCGGCGTCGGCTCGGTACCGCGGCGCCAGGGGCGGCACAGTCCCACGAAGCAGACGAGGGCCGCCAGCGCGCAGGCCAGTTGGACGACGGCCATCGGGACGGCGGTGTCCTCGCCCGCGACGCCGACGAGCGGTGAGGCGATCGCGCCGACCAGGAAGGAGGAGGTGCCGAGGAGCGCGGAGGCGGAGCCCGCGGCGTGCGGGGTGCGCATCAGGGCGAGGGCGTTGGTGTTGGGCAGGGTGAGGCCCATCGCCGACATGAGGACGAACAGGCCGGCCGCGACCGGGGCGAGGCCGACGTCACCGAGGGCGCCGGTCGCCATCAGCAGGAGCGCGGCGGCGGCGAGCGCGGTGATCACGAGGCCGGCGGCGAGTGCCTTGTCGAGGCTGACACGGCCGACGAGGAGCTTGCCGTTGATCTGGCCCACGGCGATCAGCCCGACGGAGTTGATGCCGAACAGGAGGCTGAAGGTCTGGGGCGAGGCGCCGAAGATTTCCTGCACCACGAACGGGGAGGCGCTGATGTAGGCGAACAGGGCGGCGAACGCGAAGCCGCCCGCGAGCAGGTAGCCGGTGAAGACGCGGTCGGCGAGGAGGCCGCGCATGGTGCGCAGTGCCTCGGCGGTGCCGCCGCCGTGCCGGCGCCCGGGGGCGAGCGTCTCGGGCAGGCCCTTCCACACGAGGGCGGTCAGCGCGATGCCGACGGCGGTGAGGACGACGAAGATGCCGCGCCAGTCCGTGATCCGCAGGACCTGGCCGCCGATCAGGGGCGCGACGATCGGGGCGACGCCGGAGATCAGCATGAGGGTGGAGAAGAAGCGGGCCATCTCCACGCCGTCGTACAGGTCGCGCACGACCGCTCGCGCGATCACGATGCCGGCGGCCCCGGCGAGGCCCTGGACCAGGCGGAAGCCGATGAGGAGCGGGGCGGTGGGGGCGAGGGCGCAGATTGCGGTGGCGGCGATGTAGACGAGGAGGCCGATGAGGAGGGGGCGTCTTCGGCCCCACTTGTCGCTCATCGGGCCGACCGCGAGCTGCCCGAGCGCCATGCCGGTGAGGCAGGCGGTGAGGGTGAGCTGGGCGGTGGCGGCCGAGGTGTGCAGCGCGCCGGTGACCTCCGGGAGCGCCGGGAGGTACATGTCCATGGACAACGGCGGTACGGCGGTGAGGCCGCCGAGGACGAGGGTGACGAGGAAGCCGGTGCGGCGGCGCGCGGTGAGCGCGGGTCCCGGGACGGGTGCGTCCGGCGCCTCGGGTGCGTCGGGCGCCTCGGGTATGCGTCGCGCATCGCGTGCGGACGCGTGCTCGCGGCCGTGGTCCGGCATGCGGTCCCCCTCTCGGTCGTCTATTCGATTGCCCATGCTCTCAGCTCGGCCGGCCCGCCTGGGCCCGGCGGTCTCCACATGGCGGAAGGGCGATCTCCCCGCACCCGGTCCTGCCGTACGCTCCGGGGCCATGAACGCTCAGCACAACGCCCCGGGCCGGCACGTACCGACCGCCGTGGTGACCGGCGCGGGCTCCGGAATCGGCCGGGCCGTCGCCCTCGAACTGCTCCGCGCGGGCTGGCGGGTGGCCCTCGCCGGCCGTCGCGCCGAGACCCTCGACGCGACGGCGGCCCTCGCCCCCGCCGCCGAGTCCCTGTCGGTGCCGACCGACGTCACGCGCCCCGACGACGTGGCCGCGCTCTTCACCGCGGTACGGGACCGGTTCGGGCGCCTGGACCTGCTCTTCAACAACGCGGGAACGTTCGGCCCCGCGGCCCCCGTCGAGGAACTGGACTACGAGTCCTGGCGGCAGGTCGTCGACACGAACCTCAACGGCGCGTTCCTGTGCGCGCAGGCGGCGTTTCGGCAGATGAAGGAGCAGGACCCGCAGGGCGGCCGGATCATCAACAACGGGTCCATCTCGGCGCACACGCCCCGGCCGCGCTCGACGGCGTACACGACGACGAAGCACGCGCTGACGGGGCTGACGAAGTCGCTCTCCCTGGACGGGCGTCCGTACCGGATCGCGTGCGGGCAGATCGACATCGGCAACGCGGCGACGGACATGACGGAGCGTATGCAGACCGGGATCCTCCAGGCGAACGGGTCGCTCGCCACGGAGCCGGTGATGGACGTCGCGGACGTGGCGCGCACGGTGCGTCACATGGCCGAGCTGCCGCTGGAGGCCAATGTCCAGTTCGCTACGGTCCTGGCGACGAACATGCCGTACATCGGGCGTGGTTGAGCCAAAGAATCTACACAAACGGAATGGGGCCTACCGGCACAATTCAGGGCAGTGCAGATCGTATGATCGACGCACCTCCACCGGAGCTTCACATTCGGAGGGTGAACCGCCACGGGCGTACTGCCACGGGCGTACTGCCACTGAGCCATCGCCAGAGGGGGGAACGCGGGCAACCGTTCCGCGGTCGACGGGTGGGGGAACCTGCCTCAGTACCGCAGGAAACGACCCGGGCCGCGGAGCGGTTGCCTGCACCACGAACGCCCCTTCGGGGGCGTTCGGCGGGTGTGCGGTCGGGGCCTACGCCTGGCCGGTCTCGAAGCGGGTGACCTTGCCCCCGTCCACGGTGAACTGCCACTTCGTCCGCATCTCGCCCCAGGCGTCGTTGCGGTAGAGGGCCGTCAGGGCGAGGCCGTGCGCGTACTCCTTCTCGATCTCCATGTGCCCGTTGGAGTCGAAGATCTCGCGGCCGGTCCACTCGTCGACGTCCCGGTCCGACCCGTCGTCGGCCATCGTCGCGCCGGGCGCGAGGACGGCCCGGAAGGCCTCCCGGTCATGGGCGTTCACCGCGGTCACGAAGGCCCGGACGGCCGGGTCGCTGAGCTTCGCTGTCTGGATGGGCATGACGTCTCGTCTCTCCTTCCGGCGCTACGGTGCCGGGCCTTCCGGTCGTACGTCGCCGGGCTGCGGGGCGACAGGCCCCTCGGCCCGGCCCCCGGGCCAGACTCACCCCGCGGCCCCGGGCCCGCCACCCGGCCCGCCACCCGAACGGGCCCGCGCACCGGGTGCCGGGGCCCGGCCTGCCGGACCGTAGGACCATGACTTGTGACATGCCTTGTATGGACCGACGTGACCTCGGACTGCTCGCGCTGCGCGTGGGCACGGGCGGCGTGCTCGCCGCTCACGGAGCGCAGAAACTCCTCGGCTGGTTCGGCGGCGGGGGCCTGCACGGGACGACCGCCGCGATGCAGGCCATGGGCTACGCCCCGGCCAAGGCGAGCGCTCTGGCCGCCGGCGTCGGCGAGGCGGGCGGCGGCGTCCTGCTCGCCCTCGGCCTCGCCACCCCCATGGCCGGCGCCGCGGCCGCCGGAACGATGGCCGGCGCGGCCGCCGTGCACGCGCCCAACGGGTTCTTCGCCCAGGGCGGCGGCTACGAGTACCCGGCCTTCCTCGGCTTCGTCGCCGCCGGACTCGCGGTGACCGGCGCGGGCCGCTACTCCCTCGACCATGTGCTGGGCCACGTCCTCGACCGGCACTGGATGGTGCCGGCCGCGCTCGTGGGCAGCGCCGCCGCCGCGCTCGCGGTCGTCGGCTCGCGCAACAGGCGGGTGGGCGGGCCGAGCCCGGAGGAGGGTTCCGGCGATGCGGACGATTCCCCGGAGACCATGGAGGAGTAGCCCGTCCGTGACAGGCTGCGGTGCATGCCCGAGAACACTCGACCCGAGAACACTCAGCGCGAGTTCGCCCCGCTCACCTACGACCACGTGTGGGACACCGTCGAGCGGCTGCGCGCCTGGCTCGACGCGAACGGCCGGCGCACCGGGCAGGACGCCGTCCTGCTGCGCGTGCTGAAGCTGTCGGAGGAGGTCGGCGAGGTCGCCGAGGCGGTCATCGGCGCCACGGGACAGAACCCGCGCAAGGGCGAGAGCCACTCCTGGCAGGACGTCGAGGCGGAACTCTGCGACGTCGTGGTGACGGCCCTCGTCGCCCTGCGCACCCTCACCCCCGACGCCCCCGAGGTGTTCGCCGCGCACCTGCGCAAGGTGGCGGAAAGGTCGCTCATCGGCCAGGTGCCGCCGCCCGGGAGGTAGAACGCTTCGGGACGTGGGATTAGGGTCCGCGGTGGATCACGATCACCAAACGGAGACGGGGGCCCGCATGAGCGGTGACGGCAGGTTCGACGGCGGCACGATCATCGCGGTCAGCAGCAACGGAACGTACTCCTTCACGAAGCCGAACCGGGAGAGCATCACGCTGCTCGCCGGGCTCGGGGTCGAGGGTGACGTGCACGCGGGTGTCACGGTCAAGCACCGTTCGCGCGTCGCGCAGGACCCGACCCGGCCGAACCTGCGGCAGGTCCACCTCATGCACGAGGAGCTGTTCGCCGAGGTCGGCGAGCGCGGCTTCTCCGTGGCACCCGGCGACCTCGGCGAGAACGTCACGACGACCGGCATCGACCTGCTCGCCCTGCCCACGGGCACGCTGCTGCACCTGGGCGAGGACGGCGCGGTCGTCGAGGTCACGGGCCTGCGCAACCCGTGTCTGCAGATCGACCAATTCCAGGACGGGCTGCTCAAGCAGGTCGTCGGGCGCGACGAGAGCGGCGCGGTCGTCCTCAAGGGCGGCATCATGAGCGTCGTACGGACCGGTGGCGTGGTGCGTCCCGGTGACGCGATCCGCGTCGTCCTGCCGGACGGGCCGCACATCCCGCTGGAGCGCGTCTGATGACGACGGAGTCGGAGGTGCCCGTCGTCGTCCCGTACGACGCCGCCTGGCGTGAGCGGGGCCTCGCACTGTGCGCCGAACTCGGCGCCGCGCTCGGCCCGTTGGCGCTGCGCGTGGAGCACATCGGCAGTACGTCGATCCCGGGGATGGCGGCGAAGCCGGTCTACGACCTCCAGGTGAGCGTCGCCGGCCTGGACGAGGCGGAGGCCGTGTTCGCCCCGCCCCTCGCCGGCCTGGGCTTCACTCTCTCCCCCTACCGCCGCGACCATGTGCCGGCCGGCCTGGAGGACGACCTGTCCCGCTGGGCCAAGCGCTTCTGGTTCCGCCGCGGCCCGGCCGCCGACCCCGTCAACCTGCACGTCCGCCGCACCGGCTCCCCCAACGAGCGCCTGGCCCTGCTGTTCCGCGACTGGTTCCGCGCCCACCCGGCGGCGGTCCCGGCGTACGCCCACTTCAAGTACGCCCTCGCGTCCAGGGTCTCCGACACCGGCACGTACGCGGACATCAAGGACCCGGTGGTCGACCTGGTGATCGTGGTGGCGGAGGCATGGGCGGCGGAGACGGGCTGGACACCGGACGCGTGAGCGCGTGAGCCCGTGAGCGCGTGAGCGCGTGCGCGGATGCGCTGGGAGGCGCACGCTGGTAACAGCAGTTCCGGAGGTGATCGCGATGCCGGCACAGACCACTGTCGGATGGCATGTAGAGCTGGAATTCGAGGAAGACACCCACCGCACGCGCGCCGCCGCGCTCGTCCGGCTTCCCGACGGGAGCGAGGTAAGAGCCCACGGCTACGCCAGCCGCCACCCCTCCGACACGAACCAGCCCCGGGTCGGTGAGGAGATCGCGGGTGCGAGGGCGCTCAACGAGCTGGCGATGAAGATGCTGACGAAGGCGCACGACGAGATCGACGAGGCGTCGGGGCGGACGTCGCATCCGCTGAGGTGAGGGTCCCGGGGAGTCCGCTGACCGACCCCTGACCGAGCCCTGACCGACCACGGACCGGCCACAGACCGACCTCCGACCGACGGCTCTCCGGCAACGGTGTGGACTCGATGGGCCCCGCCCCCTCCACAGCCGCGGATACCGGGCGGTAATGTCGCCATCCGCCGGACGTGAAGGGGCCCTCATGGCGACGGACATCCCTGCGGAGATACGAGCGGCCGACGACCGTTGGCGGCGCATGTGGAGCCACCGCGAGCAACTGCTCAAGGTGGCCCGGCGCCGGTCGATGAGCCCGGAGGACGCCGAGGACGCGGTGCACGAGGCGATGCTGCGCGCCGCGGAACGCCCCGAACTCGACGACGAGCGCCTCGGGGCGTGGCTGACGACGGTGACCGTGCGGCTGTGCATCGACCGGTACCGGCAGGTCAGCCGCGAGGCCGAGGTGCACCGCAGCCCCACCCTCACCGCGCCGGGTCCGGTGCCTGTCGAGGAGGCGGTGTGTGACCGGGCCGAGGCCCGGTGGCTGGCCGTGCGCAGCGGGGAACTGCCCGCGCGTCAGGCGGAGGCGCTGCGGCTGAAGTCCGAGGACCTCGACGTCGGCCAGGTCGCCGTGCGCATGGGGCTGAGCTATCGCACCGTGGAGTCACTGCTCGCCAGGGCGCGGCGGACGCTGCGGAACTCGCTGGCCGGGACGCTGGGCCTGGCCCTGTTCCTGTGGGGGCGTGGCAGGCTGCGCGCGGGCGGGCACATACAGGCCGTGGCGATGACCTCGACGGCCGCGACCCTGGTGGTGGCGGGGTGTGTCCTGCCGTACGTCCACGGCGCGGACGGGCGGGGCGCGGCGTCCCGGCCGCCGGTGTCCCGCACCGAGCGGGCGGCGGCCCCGGAGACACTGCGGCCGAACGGCGCCGCCCGGACGGTCACGCCGCAGCGCGGGGATACGCCGACGCCCGGTGATACGTCGAAGCCCGCTGATACGCCGACCGCGACGCCCTCCCCTTCACCTGACGGTCACGGACGGTCGCCGCTGGCGCTCCCCGTGCCGTCGCTGCCGGACGCCTCGCTGGCACCGGTGCCGTCCGTGCCCGGTGTCCCGGGCGTTCCCGGAGCGTCCGGCCTGCCTCGTGTTCCCGGGCTCCCCGACGCGCCGGCCGCGTCCACGGTCCCGACGAAGCTCCCGCCCGTACCGAAGGCTCCCGTCGGGGCACCGACCACGCCCGCACTGCCGTAGCACTCCCGAAACCTCGAACAGCACCCCCCGAAACCCTCGAAACTCTCGAACTCTCGAAAAGAAATCCGTGTCCGCCGCGACGGACGCCCGGTCCCTCCCCGTAGAGCAGTTGTCGGAGCTGCTCCACTGCGCGAAGGATGGACCGGATGGGTGTCGAGATCTGTGTGGAAGGGCTGACCAAGTCCTTCGGCCACCAGGTCGTCTGGCAGGACGTCTCCCTCACGCTGCCCGCCGGAGAGGTCTCGGTCATGCTCGGCCCGTCGGGCACGGGCAAGTCGGTGTTCCTCAAGACGCTCGTCGGGCTGCTGAAGCCGGACCGGGGCTCCGTGACGATCGCGGGCCGGGACATCACGAGGCTGCGCGAGCACGAACTCTACGAAGTGCGGAAGTTGTTCGGCGTGCTGTTCCAGGACGGCGCGCTGTTCGGGTCGATGAACCTGTACGACAACATCGCCTTCCCGCTGCGCGAGCACACCCGTAAGTCCGAGAGCGAGATCCGGCGCATCGTGCTGGAGAAGATGGACCTGGTCGGGCTGCTCGGTGCCGAGCGGAAGCTGCCGGGCGAGATCTCCGGCGGGATGCGCAAACGGGCCGGTCTCGCGCGGGCCCTGGTGCTCGACCCGGAGATCATCCTGTTCGACGAGCCGGACTCGGGCCTCGACCCCGTACGCGTCGCCTACCTCAACCAGCTCATCGTCGACCTCAACGCGCAGATCGACGCCACCTTCCTGATCGTCACGCACGACATCGCCTCGGCCCGTCAAGTGCCGGACAACATCGGCCTGTTGTTCCGGCGCGAGCTGGTGGTGTTCGGGCCCCGCGAGAAGCTCCTGACCAGTGACGAGCCGGTCGTCCGGCAGTTCCTGAACGGCCGGATGGAGGGGCCGATCGGGATGGCGGAGGAGAAGGACGCCGCGCAGGTCGAGCAGGAGCTGGCGCGCCTCGGCGACGTGGACCGCAAGGCACGGCACGCCGGCAACGACATGACGCCGCGCCTGCTGCCCGGGCCCGGCATCACCCGCCCGCCCCGCTGGGAGGCGATCGCGCGGCGCGAGGCCGAGCTGCACCGCAAGGAGGCGGCGGACGCATGAGCCTGTCACCGACCGGGGCGCTCCGGCAGTCGGGGAACCTCTTCGCGATGGCCCTGGACGTGATCAGGACCGTGCCCCGACGCCCCTTCCAGGCACGGGAGTTCATCCAGCAGGCGTGGTTCGTCGCGAGCGTCACGATCCTGCCGACGGCCCTCGTGTCGATCCCCTTCGGGGCCGTCATCGCGCTCCAGATCGGCAGCCTGACCCGGCAGCTCGGCGCCCAGTCGTTCTCCGGGGCCGCCTCGGTCCTCGCGGTGCTGCGGGAGGCCTCGCCGATCGTCACGGCGCTGCTGATCGCGGGCGCGGGCGGCACGGCGATCTGCGCGGATCTCGGGGCGCGGAAGATCCGTGAGGAGATCGACGCGATGCAGGTGCTCGGCATCGACCCCATCCACCGTCTGGTCGTCCCGCGTGTGCTGGCGTCGATGGTGGTGGCGGTGCTGCTCAACGGCCTGGTGTCGGTGGTCGGTGTCGCGGGCGGCTACTTCTTCAACGTCGTGCTGCAGAACGGCACTCCGGGTGCCTATCTCGCCTCGTTCACCACGCTCGCCCAGCTCTCGGACCTGTGGGCGGCGGAGATCAAGGCGCTGGTGTTCGGTGCGATCGCCGCGATCGTCGCCTCGTACAAGGGGCTGACGGCGAAGGGCGGGCCGAAGGGGGTGGGTGACGCGGTGAACCAGTCCGTGGTGATCACCTTCATGTTGCTGTTCGTGACGAACTTCGTGATGACCGCCGTGTACTTCCAAGTCGTTCCGCAGAGGGGCTGAGGGATGGCGCTGCTGAAAGCCCTGGAGGACCTGGGCAGTCAACTGTCGTTCTACGGGCGCTCGTTGGCGTGGACGGGCCGCACGGTCCGCCGCTACAAGAAGGAGATCCTGCGGCTGCTCGCCGAGGTGAGCTTCGGGCGCGGCGCCCTCGCCGTCGTGGGCGGCACGGTCGGTGTCATCGCCTTCCTGTCGTTCTTCACCGGCACGGAGGTGGGCCTGCAGGGGTACGCGGCGCTGAACCAGCTCGGCACGTCCAACTTCGTGGCGTTCCTTTCGGCGTACTTCAACACCCGGGAGATCGCTCCCCTGGTGGCGGGTCTCGCGCTCTCGGCGACGGTCGGCGCGGGCTTCACCGCGCAGCTCGGCGCGATGCGGATCAGCGAGGAGACCGACGCCCTCGAAGTCATGGGCGTGCCCTCGCTGCCGTTCCTGGTGACCACCCGGATGATCGCCGGTTTCCTCGCGGTGATCCCGCTGTACGTGGTGGGGCTGCTGTCCTCGTACTTCGCCGCCCGCACCATCACCACCGGCTACTACGGCCAGTCGGCGGGCACGTACGACCACTACTTCCAGCAGTACCTGCCGCCGGTCGACGTGCTGTGGTCCTTCGGGAAGGTGCTCGTCTTCGCCGTGCTGATCATCCTGGTGCACTGCTTCTACGGCTATTACGCGAGCGGCGGCCCGGCGGGCGTCGGTGTCGCCGTGGGCCGCGCCGTGCGCACCTCGATCGTCGCGATCAACGTCCTGGACTTCTTCCTGTCGCTCGCGATCTGGGGCGCCAACACGACCGTACGGATAGCGGGATGAGCCGGAGCAGAGTGCTGAGACTGCGGCTGTACGGCGTCGTGTTCCTCGCGGTGCTCGCGCTGCTGCTGTCCCTGTCCGTCGCCGTGTACCAGCAGGTGTTCACCTCGGTCGTACGGATCACGCTCGAAGCCGACAGCCTCGGCAACCAGCTCGATCCGCGCGCCGACGTCAAGCTGCGCGGGCTGCTCGTCGGCGAGGTGCGCGCCGTGCACTCGGACGGGCGGAAGGCGACCCTCGACCTCGCGCTCGATCCGCAGTACGTCGCGGACATCCCCTCCGACGTGCACGCGCGCCTGCTGCCCAAGACGCTGTTCGGCGAGAAGTACGTCGACCTGGTAGCGCCCCCGCACGCCTCGGCGCGGCCCATCCACGCCGGGGACGTCATCACCCAGGACCGCACCCGCGTCGGCATCGAACTCCAGCAGCTGATGAACGACCTGCTGCCGCTGCTGCGGACCGTGCGGCCCGGCGAGCTCAACGCCACGCTGTCCGCGTTCGCCACCGCCCTCGAAGGGCGCGGCGACCGGATCGGCGGCAACCTCACGCGCGTGGAGGACTATCTGCACCGCCTCAATCCTCATCTGCCGTCCCTCACCGAGGACTTCGCGCGCCTCGCCGACGTCGCCGAGGTGTACGGCGACGCGGCGCCCGACCTGATGGCGATCCTCCGCAACACCGTGACCACCAGCCGTACCGTCGTCGAGGAGCGGGACCGGCTCGCGGCCGCCCTCTCCACGACGGCCACCGCCGCGCACACCGGGGACGACTTCCTGCGCGCGAACGGCGACCGGCTGATCACCCTCGGCCGGGTCTCGCGGCCGACGCTCGGGCTCTTCGCCCGGTACGCGCCCGAGTACCCCTGCCTTCTCGCCGGCCTGGTCCGCCAGGAGAAGGCCTCCGAACAGGCATTCCAGGGCGGCAAGATGCACATCACGCTCGAAGTGGTCCGCCAGCAGGGCGCGTACCAGCCCGGCGAGTATCCCCGCTACGCCGACCGGTCGGGGCCGAACTGCCGTGGCATGCCGCATCCGCAGGTGCCCGCGCCGGGGGTGCATCTCGACGACGGGTCGAAGCAGGGGAGTCCGGCCGGTCCGGCCGGTGTGTCCGCCACCCGGGCCGAGCAGCGCGCCGTCGGCTCGCTCGTCGCGCCTGTCCTGGGCGTGCCCGAGGACGAGGTGCCGCCGGTGGCGACCCTGCTGTTCGGGCCGATGGCACGCGGAACGGCGGTGAGCGTCACATGAGGACGTCGGGAGCCCGGCGGGCCGCCGCCCCGCTGATCAAGTTCAGCCTCTTCGCGGTGGTGACGATCCTGGCGACGGCGCTGCTCGCCGCCACCATCGTCAACATCTCCTTCACGCCCGAGCGCACGTATCACGCGGTGTTCAGCGACGTCACCGGCCTGGAGAAGGGCGACGACATCCGGGTGGCCGGGGTGCGGGTCGGCCAGGTGGAGGGCATCCGGATCAAGGACCGGACGCTGGCGGAGGTCACCTTCACGGTCGGCGCGGACCGTCCGCTGCTGCGGAGCACCGGCGCGGTCGTCCGCTACCGGAACCTCGTGGGACAGCGTTACGTGGCCCTGACCGAGGGCGCGGGCGACGGCACAGAGCTGAAGCCGGGCGCCACGATCCCGCTGTCGCGCACCCGGCCCGCCCTCGACCTCAACGCGCTGCTGAACGGCTTCAAGCCCCTGTTCGCCGCGCTCAGCCCCGACGACGTCAACCAGCTCGCCACCGAGATCATCCGGACCCTCCAGGGCGAGGGCGGCACGGTCAACAGCCTGCTCGTGCACACGGCTTCGCTCACCACGACCCTGGCCGGCCGCGACAAGCTGATCGGCTCGGTGATCGACAACCTCAACACCGTGCTCGGGACCCTCGACAAGCGCGGCGCCCGCTTCTCCGGGCTGCTCAAGCAGCTCCGGCGGCTGATCTCCGGCCTGTCCGCCGACCGCAAGCCCATCGGGCAGTCGCTGGTGAACATCGGCGACCTGACCGACGCCACGTCGGGGCTGCTCAAGGACGCCCGCCCGCCCCTGAAGGACGACATCGCCCGGCTGACCGATGTCACCGGAACGCTGAACAGGAACGAGAAGACCGTGGAGGGCGTCCTGCAGAGGCTGCCGAACAAGCTGAACGACCTGACGGGGACGGCGTCCTACGGCTCGTGGTTCAACTTCTACCTCTGCGACTTCGACGGCCGGATCGTGCTGCCGAAGACGAAGCAGGTACTCACCCCCGAACTGCACGTGGCGAGGGCGAGGTGCGGCGCATGAGCCGTAAGCACCGCCCGGAACCGCTGGTCAAGGTCCGGATAGACCCGCCCAGGCTGCCGAAGCTGCCGCCGGTACGGCTGCTGCCGCGCCGGGCACCGCGCCC
The DNA here is from genome assembly GCF_004005495.1 of Streptomyces antnestii. Lineage (GTDB taxonomy): Bacteria > Actinomycetota > Actinomycetes > Streptomycetales > Streptomycetaceae > Streptomyces > Streptomyces antnestii. Next base: position 236,415 of record NZ_RZYA01000004.1, on the reverse strand, counting down.
CCGCCGCCCGGAACCCCTGGTCAAGGTCCGCATAGACCCGCCGAAGCTGCCCCGTGTACGGATCCGCCGCCCGCACCTCACCCCCTTCCGCGAGCGGAACCCCGTGGTGATCGGAGCCGTCGGGCTCAGCGTCCTCGCACTCCTTGCCGTGGCCGCGTTCAACGCCGACAGCCTGCCGCTGATCGGCGACGGCGAGACGTACAGCGCGGCCTTCTCGGAGGCGGGCGGACTCAAGCCGGGCGACCAGGTGACCATCGCCGGCGTCAAGGTCGGCAAGGTCGAGAACGTCGACCTCGACGGTGACCACGTCAAGGTCACCTTCAAGGTCAAGGGCGACCCCGCGTTCGGCACCCGGACCGGCGCCGCGATCCGCGTCAGGACGATCCTCGGCGCGAAGTACCTCGCGCTGCGCCCCGAAGGACCGGGTCAGCTGAAGCCCGGCAGTGAGATTCCGCTGAGGCGGACGACCCCGGCCTACGACGTCGTGCAGGCGTTCAGCGATCTCACGACCACGACGGAGAAGGTCGACACCGACCGTCTCGCCACGGCCCTCGACACCCTCTCCACCACCTTCCAGGACTCGCCCGCCGAGGTACGGGCGTCCATCAAGGGCCTGTCGAAGATCTCCCGGACGGTCGCCTCGCGCGACCAGGCCCTCGGCGAACTCCTCGACCACGCGAACGGCGTGACGGGCGTCCTCGCCGAGCACTCCAAGGACTTCTCCGCACTGGTCAAGGACGGCGACAAGCTGTTCAAGGAGATCAGCAGGCGGCGCCAGGCGATCCACAAGCTGCTGAAGAGCTCCGTCACGCTCGGCATCGAGCTCTCCGGCCTCGTCGACGACAACGACAAGGAGATCGGGCCCGCGCTCAAAGGCCTGAACCGTGTGGTGCGGATGCTCGAACGCAACCAGGCGAGCCTCGACCGGAGCGTCAAGCTGCTCGCGCCCTACGTACGGGTCTTCGGCAACACCCTCGGCAACGGCCGGTGGTTCGACTCCTACGTCCAGAACCTGGTCGCCGCCCCGGTGGTGCCGCGCACGGGAGGCACCCGGTGAAGAACCTGAAGAAGCGCGTGGCCGTGGTCACCGCACTCGCCCTCGTCGCCTCGCTCACCTACGTGCTGTGGCCGCGTACCGGGTCCGTGCACGTCACCGCGTACTTCCCGCGCACCGTCGGCATCTACCCCGGCTCGGACGTCCGCGTCCTCGGCGTCCGCATCGGCAGGGTCGAGAAGATCACTCCGGAGGGCGGCCGGGTGCGGGTGGAGCTGTCGTACGAGGAGGGCCGCAGGGTCCCGGCGGACGCGCAGGCCGCGATCATCAACTCGTCGGTGGTCAGCGACCGTTACGTGCAGCTGCTGCCGGTGTACCGCAAGGGCGCGCTGCTGCGGGACGGTGACGTCATCCCCGAGACGCGGACGGCCGTGCCGGTCGAGCTGGACCGCGTCTTCGACAGCCTGCACACGACGGCCGACGCGCTCGGGCCCAAGGGCGCCAACAAGAAGGGCTCCCTGGCGCGGCTGCTCGGCGTGAGCGCGGACAACCTCGACGGCCAGGGCGAGAACCTCAACCGGACGGTCAAGGACCTCTCGCAGGCCGTCACCACCCTGTCCGACGGCCGCTCCGACCTGTTCGGCACGGTACGGAACCTTCAGGTGTTCACGGCGGCGCTCGCGGCCGACGACAAGAGCGTGCGGTCGTTCAACACCAGCCTCTCCGAGGTCGCCGCGCAGCTGGCGGGCGAGCGCGGGGACCTCGCGGAGGCGCTGCGGAACCTGGGGACGGCGCTCGGCGACGTGTCGGTCTTCGTGAAGAAGAACAAGAAGTCGCTGACCTCTGACGTGAAGGGCCTGAGCAAGGTGACCAAGGTGCTCGTCACCCAACGGGCCGCGCTGGAGGAGCTGTTGGACGTCGCCCCCACGGGCCTGTCGAACCTGAACGACGCCTACAACCCGTCCTCCGGCACCCTCGACACCCGCAACAACGCCCAACAGGCCCAGGACCCGGCCTCGTTGCTGTGTTCCGTGCTGCGGACGACCGGCGACGAGGGCGGCAAGAACCCCGACTGCAAGGAGCTGAAGAAGCTCTTCGACTCCCTGCCGAAGGTGCCCAAGGGCCCCGCGGCCACGGGCACGGTCGACCGGACGCTCGGCGGAATCCTGGGGGCGAGCGCATGAGCGCACTGCGCAGAGCCGGGGCGGTCACCTGGGTGGCCGTCGGCTCCCTGCTGCTGTCCGGCTGCGGGTTCAACGGCTGGTACGACGTCCAGCTGCCCGGCGGAGCCGCTTCCGACGGGCACGCGTACCACGTCACCGTCGAGTTCCGGGACGTCCTCGACCTGGTGCCGCAGTCGGCGGTGAAGGTCGACAACGTCACCGTGGGCGCCGTCGAGAAGGTGCAGCTGGACGGCTGGCACGCGCGCGTACGGCTGCGGATCGCCGACGACGTGAAGCTGCCGGCCAACGCGCTCGCCGGGCTGCGGCAGACCAGCATCCTCGGCGAGAAGTACGTCGCGCTGTCCGCCCCGCCCGGCACCGCGCCGGTGGGCCGGCTCCGCGACGGCGACCGCATCCCGCTGTCCCGCAGCGGGCGCAACCCGGAGATCGAGGAGGTGCTGTCCGCGCTGTCCGCACTGCTCAACGGCGGCGGGGTGGCCCAGCTCAAGACGATCACCGTGGAGCTGAACAAGGCCCTGGACGGCCGGGAGAACCGGGTCCGGTCGCTGCTCAAGGAGCTGAACACGTTCATCGGCGGCCTGGACGACCAGCGCCACGACATCGTCCGCGCCCTCAAGGCCGTCGACCGGCTCGCGGGACGGCTCGGCAAGGAGAAGAAGACGATCGCCCGGGCCGTCGACACCATGCCGCCGGCCCTGAAGGTCCTCGCCGACCAGCGCCGCGACCTGACGAAAATGCTCACCGCCCTGTCGAAGCTCGGCAAGACGGGCACCAAGGTGGTCAACGCCTCGCACGACGACACCGTCGCGAACCTGAGACAGCTGCGACCGGTCCTGCAGCAGCTGGACAAGGCGGGCGACGACCTGCCCAACTCGCTTGAGCTGCTGACCACTTACCCGTTCCCGCGCAACGCGGTGGACGCCGTCAAGGGCGACTACGTCAACCTCAAGATCACCGCGGACCTGGACCTGAGGGACCTGTACGGGAATGTGACGGGCGGGTCCGGCAAGCCCGGCAAGGGGCACGGCGGTTCCCAGGGCCCCCAGGCCCCCGGACTGCCGGATCTCCCGGACCTCCCGCACGTGCCGGATCTGCCGCATGTCCCGGCTCCCACGCCGCGCCCGAGCACTCCGAGCCTGCCGTCGGCCCCGTCGGGCGGCGGTGGTGGAGGCGGTGGAGGTGGCGGTCCGCTGTGCCCGCCGGTGTGCACCAGCAGCTACACCACCCCAGGAGCGCTTCCCGAGGGCATCGACCTCGCGCTCGCCGAGCTGATGCTGAAGGGGGTTCAGCCGTGATCACCCGCATGGTCAAGGCCCAGCTGCTCGCCTTCGCCACCGTCACCGCCGTCGGGGTGTCGTACGTCGGCGCCGCGTACACCGGCCTGGCGGACCGCGTCCTGGACCGCGGCTACACCGTACGAGCGGACTTCGCCGACTCCGGGGGCGTCTTCCCCGGCGCCGAGGTCACCTACCGCGGAGTGCCGGTGGGCCGCGTCGGCGCGCTGCGGCTCACCGGCTCGGGCGGGGTGTCGGTGGCCCTGGACATCAAGGACGGCACACAGCGCATACCGGCGGACACCCTCGCCGTCGTCGCGAACCGTTCCGCGGTGGGCGAGCAGTACGTCGATCTGCAGCCGCGCACGTCACACGGCCCGTATCTGCTCGACGGCGGCTCCATCCCGCGCGCCCGCACGCGCCTGCCGCTGCCCACCACGGACCTCGTCCTCAGCCTTGACCGCCTGGTGAAGTCGGTCGGCAAGGACGATCTGCGGGTCACCGTCGACGAGTTGGACAAGGCGTTCTCCGGCACCGGTCCGAACCTGAGCCGCCTCGTCGACTCGGGCAACGAGCTCGTGGACTCGGCGTCCGGGTCCCTCCCCCAGACGGTCTCGCTGATCGAGGACTCGCGGAAGGTCCTCAAGACGCAGGCCGACCAGGGCTCGTCCATCAAGTCGTTCGCACACGACCTGGCCGCGCTCAGCGCGCAGTTGAAGTCGAGCGACGGAGACCTGCGCAAGCTGATCGGCAACGCGACACCGGCCGCGCAGGAGTTGAACTCGCTGCTGAAGGACATCTCACCGCGCCTCTCCGTCCTGCTGGCCAATCTCATCAGCGGCGGCCAGGTCACGCTGGCCCGGCTGCCCGGCGTGGAACAGGCCCTGGTCACCTTCCCCGCTCTGGTCGCGGGCAGCTACACGGTCGTGCCGGGCGACGGCACGACCCACTTCGGCCTCGTGGTGAACGCCGACGACCCGCCGCCGTGCACCCAGGGGTACGGGACGGCGCGGCGCGACCCCGCGGACACCAGCACGCGCGAGGCGAACACCGACGCGCGCTGCACGGCCCCGCGCGGAAGCAAGACGTCGGTGCGGGGCACGCAGAACGCCCCCGGCGCGCGGGCCACTTCCGGCGGCGCGCAGCAGTCGGCGTACGTCGCCCCGTACGACCCCGAGACCGGCACTACGACCGGTCCGGACGGAAGGCCCGTCGAGATCGGCTCGACAGGCGGACAGCAGACCGTATTCGGAAAGGAGTCCTGGCAATGGCTGCTCGTCGGACCGATGTCATGAGGTGGGGCGCGAGGCGGGTCATGAACGCCCTGTCGGGCAGGGCCTGGACGGTGGGACTCGTCGTGGCGACGGTCCTCAGCACAGCACTGGCCGGCTGGCTCGGCCTCCGCCTCCACGACCGGCACGAGGCGGATCAGCGGCGCCAGGACGTCCTGGCCGCGGCCCGCCAGTCGGCGCTGAACTTCACCTCGCTCGACTACCGGCACTACGACCGGGACAGCGCGAACGTCCTGGAGGGCGCCACCGGCGACTTCAAGAAGCAGTTCGCCGCGCAGACCGCACAGTTGACCAGGCTCGTCACGGAGAACAAGTCCGTGTCCGAGGGCCAGGTGCTCGAAGCGGGCGTCATCCGCTCCGACGCGCACGCGGCCCGCGTCCTGGTGGTCGCCGACAGCAAGGTGACCAACACGGCGGCGCCCAGGGGCGAGGCCCGCACGTATCGGCTGCAGCTCGACCTGGTGCACCGGGGCGGCCGCTGGCTGACGTCCGACGTCGAGTTCGTCGGCTGATCGCCCCACTCTCCACCCGTACCACCCTTGAGGAGCAATACCGTGGCGAAGACGACCAACCGAAGCCGCGGCTCCGGTGCCGCTTCCGGCACCCGGCGCACCATGACCGCGGCCGCCCGCGCGGCGGCCAAGCGCGCGGAGCGCGGCCACCGCGAGCCGGGTCCGTCGGCCACCGGCGAGGAGGCCTCGGTGCAGCGCGCAACGCCGGACGCCGGACGCACCCTGCTCATCGAGCCCCCGCAGGAGGGCGGCTGGGACGATCCGCCCGAGCCGTCGCCGGAGTCCTTCGGCGAGGACGCTCCGCGGGACGAGGCCGAGGTCGAGGCCGAGGTCGAGCCCGGCTCCGGCACGCGGGCGCGGCGCGGGCGGCGACGCCTGCTCACCGCGGTCCTCTGCGTCCTGCTCGTTGCGGGCCTGGCAGCCGTCGCCGTGCTCGGGTGGCGCTACCGGGAGGGAGCGCGGGCGGACGAGGCGCGCGGGCAGGCACTCACGGCCGCGCGGCAGGCGGCCCCGGTCGTCCTCTCGTACGACTACCGGCATCTGGACCGCGACTTCAGCGCGGCGCGCGCCCGGCTCACCGGCCACTTCCGCGACCAGTACGGCAGGACCACGGCAACGGTGGTCGGGCCGACGGCGAGGAAGTACCACGGGGTGGTCAGGGCGACGGTGGCGCGGCCCACGGGCGGCGGCTCCCCGGCGGCGTCCGTGGTCTCGGCCTCCGCGGACCGGGCCGTGATCCTTCTCTTCGTCAACCAGGTGACCACGAGCACCCAGGTCCAGGGCTCCCGCGTGGACCAGAACCGGGTGCGGATGACGCTGACGCGTACGGCCGGCGGCTGGAAGGTGAGCGCGGTCGACGCGCTGTGACCTCGCCGTCTTCCAGCGCCGCTGTTGCGATGCCCCCGCCTCGGAGAGAGCAGGACAAGGCGGGGGCATCGTCACGTCACCAGGTGTCAGTGGAAGAGCAGGGAGGCGTCACCGGCGGCGGTGGAGACCGATCCCGGGCAGAGGAAGCTGCCGGAGGTCTTCGTCGCGGTGAACGCCTGGTTCACGTACTTGCGGGTGGTCGTGTCGCGGTTCCACAGGGTGTTGGTCGCCTTGTAGCGGCAGGAGATGCCGCTCATCGTTCCGGTGATGTCGATGACGTCGGCCGTCGCGTGGCCGGCCGCGTCGTCGAAGGTGACGTTGGGGTTGTTGTTGAGGGCGGCGGTGATGCCCCCGGTACAGCTCAGGTTGCCGCCCGGATTGTTGATGCTGGTTCGGTCGATGGACAGCGCGGTGGGCGGGTTGGCGCTGGTCCGGGCGTTGGTCCAGGTGCAGGTGTTGCCCGCGACGACGATCACGCCGTCGACCTGTTGCGTCGCGGTGGTTCCGGAGGTCGCGGCCGTAGCCGCTCCGGCGGTGGCCGCGATGATCAGGGCGGTGACACACGAGAGGGTCGAGAACTGCCTCATGTCGCTCCTTCTGGCCGCGTCTCTGTGGGGTGTGAGCGTCATGGAAGGTCCCACAGGGACCTTGAATTGTCAGGTGCCCGTCAACTTTTTGGCCGGATAGCGCTACCTCGAACGAGGTGTCCCGGACTCCCCTTGAAGGGGCGGACGTGAAGGGCCAGAAGTGAAGGGGCAGACGAGTCGGGCTGTACGCCGGGTTCTGTCGCCCGGTCGCCTCGCGGCGGCCGGGGAGACGGCCATCCATCTAGGGCCGGCGTTGCCGCCGGCCTCGTGCGGTCTACCCGCGGACTCGGGCGGGCAGCCCTCGAACGTCCGCGCAGAACCGCTGCCTTTTACAAAGCGGCGCTTCCTTTTGACCTTGCTCCAGGTGGGGTTTACCTAGCCGCCTGAGTCACCTCAGGCGCTGGTGGTCTCTTACACCACCGTTTCACCCTTACCGAGGGCCTCACGGTCCCCGGCGGTCTGTTTTCTGTGGCACTGTCCCGCGGGTCACCCCGGGTGGCCGTTAGCCACCACCTTGCCCTGTGGAGCCCGGACGTTCCTCGGGAGAATCCCTCGTGAAAGGGGCCCTCACGCGACCGTCCGCCCGGCTCGTCTGCCGTGCCGACCATGCTACCCGGCGCTCAGGCGGGAGCGAACTGCACCTTTGCCGTGCCCGGGGCCGCCTGTGTCAGGCGTACGCGCAGCCGCTCCCCCAGCGGCAGCGGTGCCGTGCCGCCCTCGATGCGGGCGACGACCGCCGGGTCGGTCAACTGGACGGTGCCGATGGAGGGTTCGTCGTCCATCACGTCGACCACGCACGCGTCGAAGGTCTCGCCGATCCGGTCCTTGAGGAGCGCGGCCTCGACGATGTCGACGCACTCGCGCTCGACCGTGTTGGCCCGGCGCGCGCCGTCCGCCATCTCCTTCGGCAGGGCGGGCAGCGCCGCGAGCACCCACTCCGGGGGCGGGCTGCCCGCGGACGCGGCCAGGCACAGTTCGGAGGCGTAGCGGTCGGCGAGGCGGCGCAGTGGGGCCGTGCAGTGGGCGTAGGGCGCGGCGACGGCGGAGTGGACGGTGAGGCCGGGGAGCGTGCCGCCGCTGAACACGGTGTAGCCCGCGCCGCGCAGGAGCGTCGTGCACTCCTGGAGGAACGCCGCGTGGTGCGGCTGCCGGGGGTCGAGCGAGCGGACGAGCTGCGCGTACGGGACGTGGTGGGGCCAGTCGATGCGCAGGGCGACGGCCGTGCGGCGCAGGCGGCCGACGGCTCCGTCGGGGGCGGCGGGCAGGGTGCGCAGGATGCCGGTGCCGGCGGCGAGCATGAGGTCGGCGGCGGCCATGCCGGTGAGCAGGGAGATCTGCGCGTTCCAGCCGTCGGCGGGGAGCGGGGCGCGGTAGCCGAGGACGTAGCGGCCGTCGCGTTCGGTGATCTCCTGTTCGGGGACGTTGAGGGAGATGCCGCCGCGCTCGGTCTCCCGTTGTTCGCGCAGGCGGCCGATGTCGCGCAGGAGGGCTACGGGTTCCTCGGCGGTGCCGTCGTCGATCGCCCGCTGTACGCCTTCGTAGTCGAGTTTGGCGCGGCTGCGGACGGTGGCGCGGGTGACGTCGGTGGCGACGGTGCGCCCGTCGGCGTCGAGGTCGAGGGTCCACAGGACGGCGGGGCGGGTCTGGCCGGGCAGGAGGCTGGCGGCGCCTTCGCTGAGCACGGCCGGGTGCAGCGGGACCTTCCCGTCGGGGAAGTAGAGGGTGGTGACGCGGCGGTGGGCCTCGCCGTCGAGGAGTGCGCCGGGCGTGAGGTACGCGGCGACGTCGGCGATGGCGTAGCGGACGCGGTAGCCGCCGGCGGCGCGGCGCGACAGGTGCATGGCCTGGTCGAGGTCGACGGAGGTGGGCGGGTCGATCGTGAAGAAGGGGATGTCGGTGGCGTCCCGGACCGGCTGCGGCGAGGGTGGGGGCGGGTGCGGGGCCGCCGCGGCCCGTTCCGCCTCGGCGAGGACGTCGGCCGGGAAGGCCCCGGGCACGCCGAGGGACGTACGCAGGTCACGCAGTGCGGCGCGCAGCGGGGCCTCGGCTGCGCCGGTCACACGGAGATGACGGCGGGGCATGCACCGAGCGTAGGACGGGGCGGGGCGGTCGGCACCCCGTGCTTTTCCGTACCCTTTCGCAGGGGCCCCGCACGGCCCGCACCCCCGTCACGCGTTACGCGCCACCGCCCCGAGGAGTCCGATCGTGCTCGTGCTGCTGCCGCCGTCCGAAGGCAAGGCCCCGTCGGGCCGCGGCGCCCCGCTGAAGCCTGAGTCGCTGTCCCTGCCGGGGCTCGCCGGGGCGCGGCAGGCCGTGTTCGACGAGCTGGTCGAGCTGTGCGCCGCCGACGAGGACAAGGCGCGCGACGTCCTCGGTCTCAGCGAGGGGCTGCGCGGCGAGGTCGCCAAGAACGCGGAGCTGCGTACGGCGGGCGCGCGTCCCGCCGGGGAGATCTACACCGGTGTCCTCTACGACGCCCTGGGTCTCGCCACCCTGGACGCGGCGGCGAAGCGCCGGGCGGCGCGTTCGCTGCTCGTCTTCTCCGGCCTGTGGGGCGCGGTGCGGGTGAGCGACCGGATCCCGTCGTACCGCTGCTCGATGGGCGTGAAGCTGCCGGGGCTCGGCGCGCTCGGCGCGCACTGGCGGGCGCCGATGGCCGAGGTGCTGCCGGAGGCTGCCGGGGACGGGCTCGTGCTCGACCTGCGCTCGTCGGCGTACACGGGCGCGTGGAAGCCGAAGGGTGAGGTCGCGGGGCGTACGGCGACGGTGCGGGTGCTGCACGCGCAGACCGACCCGGTGACCGGCATGGAGAAGCGGTCGGTCGTCTCGCACTTCAACAAGGCGACGAAGGGCCGGATCGTGCGCACGCTCCTGGAGACCGGTGTCGCGCCCGCGGGCCCGGCCGAGCTGGTCGAGGCGCTGCGGGATCTGGGCTACGTGGTGGAGGCGAAGGCGCCCGCGAAGGCGGGGACGGCGTGGGCGCTCGATGTCGTGGTGACGCAGATCCACTGACGTGAGCCGGTTGGCGTGAGCCGGCTGACGTGAGCCAGCGACGTGAGCCGGGTGACGTGAGCCAGCGACGTGAGCCGGGTGACGTGAGCCAGCGACGTGAGCCGGGTGACGTGAGCCAGCGACGTGAGCCGGTGGGCGTGAGCCAGCGACGTGAGCCGGTGGGCGTGAGCCGGTAGAAGCAGGCATTGCAGCATGCGCAACGGTCTTTGCGCATGCTGCTCGCGCCGGGGCAGGATGGCCCCATGACTGAATCCTCCGTGCTCGATCTCGCCCCCGTCGTCCCCGTCGTCGTCGTGGAGGACGTCGCCGACGCCGTGCCGCTCGCGCGGGCGCTCGTCGCGGGTGGCCTGCCGGCGATCGAGGTGACGCTGCGGACCCCGGCCGCGCTCGACGCGATCCGCGCCATCGCCGCCGAGGTGCCGGACGCCGTCGTCGGCGCGGGCACGGTCATCTCGCCGCGGAACGTCGCCGACTCCGTCGCCGCCGGCGCGCGCTTCCTCGTCAGCCCCGGCTGGACGGACGCGCTGCTCGACGCGATGAAGGCGTCCGGGGTGCCGTTCCTGCCGGGCGTCTCCACGACGTCCGAGGTCGTGGCGCTCCTGGAGCGCGGGGTGAGCGAGATGAAGTTCTTCCCGGCCGAGGCCGCCGGTGGTGTGCCGTATCTGAAGTCCCTCGCGGGCCCCCTGCCTCAGGCGCGCTTCTGCCCGACCGGCGGGGTCTCCCTCGGCTCGGCGCCCTCGTACCTGGCACTGAAGAACGTGGGCTGTGTGGGCGGCAGTTGGATGCTTCCTGCGGACGCGGTGGCGGCCAAGGACTGGGCGCGGATCGAGACGCTGGCCCACGAAGCGGCCGGCCTGCGCTGATCTCGGAGGCCCCGCCCCCGAAACCCCCGAACCCTCGCGCCCCCGAACCCCCGCGCCCCTCGTCCTCAGACGCCGGACGGGTTGTTCGTCCTCAGGTGTGCCGTCTCGTTGAAAAGCCGCACGCTCGCGTTCCCGTCCCGGTAATACGCGACCGCCGAGAGCGACGCCGCCGAGAGCTCCATCCGGAACAGTGACTCCGGCGGCGCGCCCAGCGCGAGGCGCAGCAGCGTCTTGATGGGCGTGACGTGCGTGACCAGGAGGACCGTGCGGCCCGCGTACTGGCCCACGAGCCGGTCCCGGGCCGCGGCGACCCGGCGGGAGACCGCCGCGAAGCTCTCGCCGCCCCCGGTCGGCTCCGCCTTCGACGAGGAGAGCCAGGCGCTGATGTCGTCCGGGTAGCGCTCGCGGACCTCCCCGAAGGTGAGCCCCTCCCACGCCCCGAAGTCGGTCTCGCGCAGGCCCTCTTCGATGTGCACGTCGAGCCCGAGGCGCGCGGCGACGGCCCCCGCCGTCTCCTGGCAGCGCCTGAGCGGCGACGACACGATCGCCTCGACGGTGCCGCGCGCGGCGAGCGCGGCCGCGACCCGCTCGGCCTGCTCGCGTCCCGCCGCGGACAGCTCGGGGTCACCGCCGCCCGAGCCGGAGAACCGCTTCTCGGGCGTCAGCGCGGTCTCCCCGTGGCGGAGGAGTACGAAGGTGGCGGGCGCGCCGAGATCGGGAGCTCCCGACCAGCCGGGCGCGGCGGTCGTGGAAGCAGCGGGAGCCGTGGTCGTGGCCGGGGCCGCCACGTTCTGCGCGGCCCGCACGTCCGCCCCGGCACCGCCCCGTGTCCCCGCGAGCGCGGCCCGCGCCTTCGCCGCGCCGGCCGCCGCGTCCCCTGGCGGGCCCGAGGGCTTCGGCACGTCGAGTTCGGCCGTGGACCGGGCGGCGGACCACTGCTCGCCCCGCTTGCCCGCGTCCATCGCCTCGTTGGCGAGCCGGTCCGCGTGCTTGTTCCGCTCGCGCGGGATCCACTCGTACGTCACCTGCGCCGACGGGAAGACGGTCGACGCCTCCGCGGCGAGGGGGCGCATGTCGGGGTGCTTGATCTTCCAGCGGCCCGACATCTGCTCGACGACGAGCTTGGAGTCCATGCGTACGTGGACGGCGGCGGCCGGGTCGAGGGCATGGGCGGCGCGCAGGCCGGCCACGAGCCCCCGGTACTCGGCGACGTTGTTCGTCGCGATACCGATGTACTCGGCGGCCTCCGCCAGGGTCTCCCCCGTCGCCGCGTCGATGACGACCGAGCCGTAGCCCGCGGGACCCGGGTTGCCCCGGGAACCGCCGTCGGCCTCGACGATGAACTCCCGCACGACGAAGGCTCCTACAGGCCGGACTCGGACGTGCGCACCAGGATCCGGTGGCAGTTCTCGCAGCGCACGACCTCGTCGGGGGCGGCGGCGCGCACCTCGTTGAGCTCGGTGATGTTCAGCTCCAGCTGGCAGCCCTCGCAGCGGCGCTGGTAGAGGCGGGCCGCACCGACGCCGGCCTCCTTCGCGCGCAGCTTGTCGTAGAGCTTCAGCAGGTCCTCGGGGACGGAACCGGCGATGACCTGGCGCTCCTTGGTGACCGAGGCGACCTCGCCGTCGATCTCCTCGAACGCGGCGTCGCGGCGGGCCGTCGCGTCGTTGATCTTGCCCTCGACGGAGGCGACCCGGCCGGTCAGCTCCTCGAAACGCTCCTGCGCGGACTCGCGGCGCTCCATGACCTCGAGGACGACGTCCTCCAGGTCACCCTGGCGCTTGGCGAGCGAGGCGATCTCGTGCTGGAGGTTCTCCAGGTCCCGGGGGGACGTGACGGCGCCGGAGTCGAGGCGCTGCTGGTCGCGGGCGGCGCGCTGGCGGACCTGGTCGACGTCCTGCTCGGCCTTGGTCTGCTCGCGGGCGCAGTCGCTCTCCTCGGTCTGCGCGGCGACGTGCAGGTCGCGCAGCTGCGTGAGGTCCTTGTTCAGCGACTCGATCTCGGCGTGCTCGGGCAGCGACTTGCGCTTGTGGGCGAGCTGCGACAGTCGTACGTCCAGGGCCTGGACGTCGAGGAGTCGGATCTGGTCGGCGGGCGCGGCGTTCAGTTGGGGGCTCCAGTTGGGATCGGTGTGGCGTTGGACGCCGCGTGGGCGGTCCAGGGGTCGGTGACCGTCTTCGAGACGTGGACGCGAAGTCCCCATCCGCTGCGGTCGGAGATCTCGTCGAGCTGGGCTGCGGCCAGCTCGCACCAAGGCTGTTCGGTGGCCCAGTGCGCGGCGTCGAGCAGCGCGAGGGGGCTCTGCTCGCGGGCCTCGGAGGCGGGGTGGTGGCGCAGGTCCGCGGTGAGGAAGGCGTCGACGCCCGCGGCGCGCACGTCGGCGAAGAGGCTGTCGCCGGAGCCGCCGCTGACGGCGACCGTGCGGATCGTCGCTTCGAGGTCGCCGGATACGCGGATGCCCTGGGCGGTGGCGGGCAGCCGGTCGGCGGCCCGCCCGACCAGTTCGCGCAGGGTGACGGGGTGTTCGAGCTCGCAGATCCGGCCGAGTCCGCGGCGGCCCGCGGGGTCGGTCGGGTCCGGTACGAGGGGGCCGGTGACGCGCAGGTCGAGGGCGCCGGCGAGCGCGTCGGAGACTCCCGGGTCGGCGCGGTCGGCGTTGGTGTGCGCGACGTGCAGCGCGACGTCGTTCTTGATCAGGGTGTGGACGACACGACCCTTGAACGTGGAGGCGGCGACGGTCGTCGTGCCGCGCAGATAGAGCGGGTGGTGCGTGACCAGGAGGTCCGCGCCCAGCTTCACCGCCTCGTCGACGGTCTCCTGGACGGGGTCCACGGCGAACAGGACCCGCGTGACCTCGGCGTCGGGGTCGCCGGCGACCGTACCGACCGCGTCCCACGACTCGGCCCGCTCGGGGGGCCACAGCTTCTCGAGCGCGGCGATGACTTCAGACAGACGGGGCACGGTGAAAGGCTACCTTCCCTCCTCACCCCCTCGGCCCTGCCTCACGTCCGTCCGGGTCCGGTAGCGGTACGGGCTCACGTACCGCTACCGGACGCGGACGGTCGGCTACTTGGCGTGGTGGCCGCGCAGGTCGTCGAGGACGGAGTTCGCGGCGCTGACGCCAGCCCTCCCGGACGTGCAAGCACATCCGACCCACGCCTTTCAGGCAGATACGGACATGGCCACCCTTTGGTGTGAAGCCTGGGCCGCGAGTGCCACGGCAGCGCGTGCGAAAACTAGCTTCGGCTCGGACGAACCGGAGGTGAGTGATCCCCATGACGGCCTTGGCGATCGAGCCCACGACGGAGCCGGAGAGCGGAGCGGGCCCGGAGAGTGGACCGGGCCCGGCGTGCGGACCGGACCCGGACAGCGGGGAGGCCCCGGACCCCGACCCGGCCCGGGAGGAGGGACCCGCGGTCCCGGACAGCGCGCGGACCCCTGAGCACCGGCAGGACGACGGCACCGGGGAGCCCCCGGAGAGCGGCCACGCCGTGGAGAAGGAACGGGTCCCGCACGACGGGCCGCGACAGGAACACCGGCGGGCGCTGGGACGCGGGGTGGCGCAGGACGCCGCCCGCGGCCGTGCGGACGAGCAGCCCGGGCGGTCCCCCCAGGTCCCCGGCACCACGCAGGAGCCACGGGCCGCCCAGGACCCACGGGCCGCCCAGGACCCACGGGCCGCCCAGGAGCCGAGCGGCCCCCCGCGCGCGGGCAACCCGTCGGACGCCGAGTCCGCCGCACCTGCCATAGCTGCCACGCCCGACATGCCTGCGGCGCCCGCCGCGCCCGCCGCGCCTACGACGACGCCCGCCGCCCCGGCCCCCCGGATGCCCGGCCCCCTCGCGCCCACCCGGCCCACGGCCGCTTCCCCGAACGTCGCTCCCCCGACGCCCGGCCCCCTGACACCGGTCCTGCCGACGGCCACTGCCCCCGTACCCGCCCGGCCGACGGCCGCTCCCCCGATGCCCGCCGCGCCCGTGCCCACGCCCGCCCCACCGGCACCCACGCCCGCCCCACCCACAGCCACCCCACACACCCCCACCTCACCCCCCACTCCCCCACCCGCCGCCTGCGTCCTCACCGCCGACGGGGCCTACGCCGCGCGGCTCGCCTGCGACGGGACGTCGTGGTTCCCGGAGCGCTGGACCCTGGACGGGCCCGAGCCGTACGCCGTGCCGTTGCCCGGGAATCAGCCGGAGGAGCCCGGGACCGAGGTGGCGCCCATGGGCGACGGGCGGGTGCTCATCCGGCGCGTGGTGGACGGACGGCACGCGTTCTCGCTGCTGTATCCGACCGGCCCCGGGACGGGCGAGGTGCCTCTCGGGGCCGTGGAATGCGGGGAGTTGGCCCTGTTACCGCCGGCGCCGGACGGCAGGTGCGCGTACGCCGTCGCCGTGGGCGAGACGTCGACGACGCTGTGGCGGGTCGCGGGCGGCGCGTTCGGGCCCGAGTGCGTGACCGAGATCCCGGGGCACTGCACGGGCGGCGTGTGGCTGGACCGTACGGGCCGGATGCTGGCCCTGGACCGCTCACTCGACGGTGGTCCCGCCAAGGCGGTCGCCGTGGACCTGGGGCGGGGCGGCGAGGTGACGCCGCTGCTGCAGATCACGGACGGCAGCGCGGACCGGCTGCTGCTGGCCGACCCGGACAGCGGGCTGCTGCTGCTCCGCTCGGACGCGCCGTCGCCCGGCCATGAGCGCCTCGGCTGGGGCGTGCTTGGCTCGACGCTGCCGGTGCGCTTCCCCGAGTGTCTGCGCCTCGACGACTGCGCGGTGACGCCGTTCGCGATCCAGCCGGGTCAGACGCTGATGCCGGAGAGCTGTGCGGTGGCGCTGCGGATCGACGGCGCGGCGGGCACCTGGCTGGGACTGTGGCGGCCCGCGGAACGGCGGCTGCACCAAGTCGCCGCCCCACAGGGCTGGTTGGCGGGCGCAGGGCTGTGGACGCGTGACGGCGAGCTGCAACTCCCGTACTCCACCGGGGTCGTGCCGTGCGGTGTCGCACGGACGTCGGTGCCGGATCCCGCCGACCATTCCGCCGGCCATCCCGCCGGCCATCCCGCCTGCCATCAGGCCGAGTCGGTCGCGCGGGCGGTGCCCGAGCCGCCTTCCGCGCCCCGTCCGGTGCCGCTCCAGCAGGCTCCTCTAGCGGGACTCAGGCGACGCGCGACAACCGCCGGGACACGGACGGCGCCCGCCGGTTAGACTCGCCCGGCTGTATCGAAGGATCTTGTTACGGGGTGAGTTTCCGATGGCCGAGACGATGAACGCGGAGATGACCACGGCGGAGTCCAGGGAGGCGGCGGACCGGTCCGCCGGTCCCGGCCGGCACCGTGGTGGAGTGTCCTCGCGCGACGAGAACGCGGCGCCGCGAGGCCGGCACCGCAGGGTCCAGTCCGAACAGGGCTGAACGGCATGACAGAGGGGCCCGGAACCACACGGTTCCGGGTCCCTTTGTCGTCGCGTCAGGCGTGCTTGAGCCCGAGCACCTCCGCCGCGGCGAACGTCTCGTTCGGCGGCCGGTCCGCGTAGTGCGGGGTGAGCAGGGCGTCCAGCTCCTCGTAACTGAACGCGTCCTTCGTGGTGTCGAACTTGGCGGAGACCTTGGGGCGTTCGACGACGGCGACGATACCGCCGTGCACGACGAGCAGCTGGCCGTTGACGTTGCCCGCGGCCGGGGACGCGAGGTAGCCGACGAGCGGGGCGACGTGTTCGGGTGCCAGCGGGTCGAGTTGACCCTCCCCCGGCTCCTGGAAGCCCGCGAAGACGTCCTCGGTCATCCGGGTGCGGGCGCGCGGGCAGATGACGTTGGACGTGACGCCGTACTTGGCGAGTGCCAGGGCCGTGGACGTGGTGAGGCCGACGATGCCGCCCTTGGCCGCCGCGTAGTTGGGCTGGCCGGCCGAGCCGGCGAGGAACGCCTCGGAGGAGGTGTTGACGATGCGGCCGTACACCGGGCCGCCCGCCTCCTTGGAGCGGGCGCGCCAGTGGACGGACGCGAAGTGGGTCGTGTTGAAGTGGCCCTTGAGGTGGACGCGGATCACCGAGTCCCACTCGTCCTCGCTCATCGAGAAGATCATGCGGTCGCGCAGGATGCCCGCGTTGTTGACGAGGATGTCGAGTTTGCCGTAGGTGTCGACGGCCAACTGGACGAGTGCGCGGGCCTGTTCGTGGTCGGCGACGTCGCCGAGGTGGGCGACGGCCTGTCCGCCCGCGGCCCGGATCTCGGCGGCGACCTCCTCGGCCGGGGTGGCGTCCGCGCCGCCGGAGCCGTCGCGGCCCGGCTGCCCGAAGTCGTTCACGACGACGGATGCGCCGAGCCGGGCGAGTTCGAGCGCCTCGGCGCGGCCCAGGCCGCGGCCCGCGCCGGTGACTATTGCGGTGAGGCCCTGGAGCGGCGTTGACATGGTGGGGCTTTCCTCTCGCCGTTGCCGGTTGCTGTGTCGTCGGTGCGTGCGGCTTGCGTCGTGGCCGGTCGCGCGGTTCCCCGCGTCACTGGCGGGGCGCGTCTTCCCCGGCGGCCGGCTGCGGAGCTAGATCTCGATGCACGTCCTCAGCGCCGCGCCCGTCCTCATCTGGTCGAGCGCCTCGTTGATCTCCGCCAGGGGGACCCGGTGCGTGATCAGGGACTCCAGGTCGATGCGGCCCGCGCGCCACAGGGCGATGGCCCGCTCGTAGGACGTCAGGACGTCGCCGCCGCCGTACATGGACGGCAGGATCTTCTTCTCGTCGAAGAACAGCTCGAACATGTTGAGCTGGAGGAAGTCGTCGAGGGCGCCCGCGCCGACGACGCACAGGGTGCCGCCGCGGCGGGTCGTCTCGTAGGCGGTGCGGGCCGTGGCGGACTTGCCGACGACCTCGAAGACGTAGTCGAAGCCCTCGCCTGCGGTGATCCGCTGCTTGGCGTCGGCGAGCGCGTCCGGGGCGACGGCTTCGGTGGCGCCGAATTTGAGGGCGGCCTCGCGGCGGGATTCCACGGGGTCGACGGCGATGATCTGGGCGGCGCCCTTGAGGCGGGCGCCCTGGATGGCGGAGATGCCGACGCCGCCGCAGCCGATGACGGCGACGGACGAACCGGCCGCGACATCCGCGGTGTTGATGGCGGCGCCGAGTCCGGTGGTGACGCCGCAGCCGATGAGCGCGGCGATGTCGAAGGGCACGTCGTCGGGGATGGGCACGGCGCAGCCCGCGTCGACGACGACCTCCTCGGTGAAGGTGCCGGTGCCGGCGAAGCCGAAGACGTCTCCGCCGGGGCGCTTGAAGTTGGGGGTGCCGGCGTTCATGAACCCGGCGAGGCAGAGCTGGGTCTGGCCGCGCTTGCAGGAGGGACAGGCGCCGCACGCGGGCAGCCAGCAGACGAGGACGCGGTCGCCCGGCTTGACGTGGGTGACGCCGTCGCCGACGTCAAGGATCTCGCCGGCACCCTCGTGGCCCGGGATGAAGGGGGCGGGCTGGGGCAGCACGCCGTTCATCGCGGACACGTCGGAGTGGCACAGGCCGGTCGCCCGGATCCGGATCTTCACCTTGCCGGGGCCGAAGCCCACCGCCTCGACGTCGTCGAGGACCTCGAGTTTGTCCTGGCCTATCTCGTGCAGTACGGCTGCGCGCATGACGTGCGGCTCCTCTCCCGGAGGGTCTCGAAGGGCTCAGGGGTGGGTCGGGCGTGGGTCAGGCGTGGATCAGGCGTGGATCAGGCGTGTTCGACGATGGTGTCGGCGAGTACGGGTGCCTCGTCGCGCTCGACGGCCGTGACCGTGACCTGGATCCGGCCCTCGGTGCGCCACATGCGGATCCGCAGGGTCTCGCCCGGGTAGACGACGCCGGCGAACCGGGTCGCGTACGAGCGCACGCGGGACACGTCGCCGTCGAGGAGCGTGTCGACGACGGCCTTGAGCGTGATGCCGTACGAGCACAGGCCGTGCAGGATGGGCCGGTCGAAGCCGGCGAGCTTGGCGAACTCCGGGTCGGCGTGCAGGGGGTTCCAGTCGCCGGAGAGGCGGTAGAGGAGGGCCTGGTCCTCCCGGATGGTGCGGTCGACGGTCTTGTCCGGGTCGCCGGTGGGTGCCTCGACGCGGGTGGAGGGTCCGCGGTCGCCGCCGAAGCCGCCCTCGCCGCGGACGAAGATCTGGGCGTCGGCGGTCCACAACGGGCCGTCGGCATCGGCGACTTCGGTGCGCAGGACGAGGATGGCGGCCTTGCCCTTGTCGTAGACGGCGGCGACGCGGGAGGTGGAGGTGGCGCTGCCCTTGACGGGGATGGGGCGGTGCAGTTGGACGGTCTGGCCGCCGTGCAGGACGTGGGCGAGATTGACGTCGATGCCCGGTGCGGAGAGGCCGCCGACGACGCCCATGCCGGCGCCCGCGACGGTGGCGAAGCTGGGCAGGACGTGGAGCTTCGACTCCAGGGTGTAGCGCAGCTCGTCGGGGTCGGTGGCGGGGGTGCCCGCTCCGAGGCCCAGGTGGTAGAGCTGGATGTCCTTGTGGTCCCAGGTGATCTCGGCGGACCGGGGTTCGGCAGCTACGGCCTTGGCGGCGTCGATCGGCATCAGACACAGACTCCTTGTGCGGGGAAGACCTCGGTGCGGCCGTCCGCACCGTCGGTCGCACCGAGGTCGTTGCAGGGCCGGGTGGAGCACGGGCGAACACGGGTGCACACGGGTGACGCGTCAGGCGCCCGCCCCGTTCTAGAACGCGTTCCAGTCCGGCGATCCCATGTATAGCCAAGACCACGGCAGTTGGGAAGACTCCTGACGGCATGTCAGATTCTCTCGTACGAGTTCCGGAGCGGAACCGGAACGGGACCGAAGCCGGCGGCCGTGACATTTGTACTGCCCGGCCGCGTACACAATTCTCTGCCGCCGCACCGGCCCCCGTCCGTAGTGTCGTCGTCATGACGAAGACAGACGGGACACCGGCACCACCGGTCGCCGTGTCCTTCACGGGGGCGGTCAAGACGTTCGGCGCGGTACGCGCCGTGAACGGGGTCGATCTGGAGATCAGGCGCGGCGAGACCGTCGCCCTGCTCGGCCGCAACGGCGCGGGCAAGTCCTCCACGATCGCCCTTCTGCTGGGCCTGGACGAGCCCGACGAGGGCTCGGTATCGCTGTTCGGCACGTCCGTGGCGCAGAGCGTGCGCGCCGGACGCGTCGGCGCGATGCTCCAGGAGGGCCGCGCGGTCCCCCGGGTCACGGTCCGCGAACTGGTCTCCTTCGTGGCGGGCCGCTACCCGGCGCCGATGCCGGTCGGCGAGGCGCTGGCGCTCGCCGGGATCGAGGAGCTCGCCGGGCGGCGCGTCGACAAGCTGTCCGGGGGCCAGACCCAGCGGGTCCGCTTCGCGGTGGCCCTGGCGGGCAACCCCGCCCTGCTCGTGCTCGACGAGCCGACGGCGGCCCTGGACGTGGAGGCGCGGCACGCGTTCTGGGCGTCGATGCGGGCGTACGCGCGGCGCGGTCACACGGTGCTGTTCTCCACGCACTACCTGGAGGAGGCCGACGCCCACGCCGACCGGATCGTCGTGATCGACCACGGCCGGATCGTCGCCGACGGCAGCGGCGAGGAGCTGAAGCGGGCCGCGGGCGGCAGCCTCGTCGCGTTCGACCTGGCCGGGCGCGGCACGGAGGGGCTCTCGCTGCTGCCCGGTGTGACCGCGGTCGAGGTCCGCGGGGACCGGGCCAGGCTGCGTACGGACGACTCGGACGCGACGGTGATCGCGCTCGCCGAGCTGGGCGCGATCCGGGGCCTGGAGGTCGCCCCGGCCTCGCTCGACGACGCGTTCATGGCGCTGACCAGCGCATCTGACAGCGTTTCCGAAAGCAGCTCCCCCGGCGCTTCCGGTACTCCCGGTACTCCCGGTACTCCCGGCGCTTCCGGCGCTTCCGGCGCTTCCGACACGGATCTGGAGACGGTTCGATGATCGACTACCTGAGGCTCGAAGTGCGCAGGACCCTGCGCGACCACGGGTTCGTGATCTTCGGTGTCGGGATGCCGGTGATGATGTACCTGCTGTTCACCAACCTGGGCGAGAACGACCCCGCGTGGAAGACGGTCTCCATGGTCGGCATGGCCGCGTACGGCGCGGTGGGCTCGGCCCTGAACACCGGCGGCGGGGTCGCCGAGGACAAGACGATCGGGTGGCTGCGGCAGCTGCGGGTCACCCCGATGACTCCGCGTCAGGTGGTGACGGGGCGGGCGCTGACCGGGTCGGTGACGGTGCTGCCGTCGATCGCCGCGGTGCTCCTTGCCGGCGGCCTGGTCAACGGGGTGCGCCTGGACGTGTGGCAGTGGGCCGCCATCGCCGTCCTGCTGTGGCTCGGCTCGATCCCCTTCACGCTGCTCGGGCTCGGCAACGGCTACCGGCTGACCGCGCAGACCACGGGCGTCGCGAACATGGTGTGCAACCTGGGCCTCGCGGTCCTCGGCGGCCTGTGGTTCCCGATCACCCTGTTCCCCGGCTGGCTGCGGTCCGTGTCGTCGTACACGCCGACGAACCGGTTCGCGCAGCTCGGCACGGCCGTCGCCGAGGGACACGCTCCGGCGCCCGCCGCGGTCGCCGTGCTCGCCGCCTGGCTGCTGGCCTTCGGCTCGTACGCTGTGGTGTCGTACCGCAGGTCCGCCCGGACCGTCTGAACGGGGAGCGGGGAACGTCATGTCCTGGATGCGCCGGGCCGGCCGCCGGATCAGTGAGCTGCGGGACGCCCGCGCGCGGCGGAAGGCCGACCGGGACGCGTGCAGGCCGGGCCGGACAGTGGAGGACATGGGGCCGCCGCGCAGCGGATTCACGCTGCTGCCCTGGCTCCTGATGGGGCTCGGCGCGTTCTCGAACCTCCTCCAGGGCAAGACGGCCAACCCGTGGGTCGGCGGCATCGGCCTGCTCGCCTTCAACTCCCTCTACATCGCGGTCGTGTTCCGCGCGTTCGACAAGCGGCGGCGCGAGGCCCGCTCCACGATCCTGGCGCTGACCGCCATGGGCGTCCTCACCTGCGGTCTCGCCATCGGTTACGGCGGCAGCTGGCTGGTGTTCTTCCCGCTGTTCGGCCTCGCGGCGGGCTCGGTCCTGAGGAGTCGCCGCCTCGGCCTGGCCGGGCTCGGCCTGAGCGTTTTCGCCGGGAGCGTCGCCACGTTCAAGGAGGGCATGGGCTGGGACGCGGTCAACATCGCGTACGGCACGTTCCTGTCGACGATGGTGACCGCCGCGATCCTCTCCCTGTCCGAGGCGGTGAGCGAACTGCGCGCGGCACGCGAGGAGTTGGCGCATCGGGCGGTGGAGAAGGAGCGGCTGCGGTTCTCCCGGGACCTGCACGACCTGCTCGGGCACACGCTCTCCGTGATCGTGGTGAAGTCGGAGGCGGCCCGCCGGCTCGCGCACCGCGACCTCGACGCGGCGCTCACCCAGGTCTCCGACATCGAGTCCGTGGGCCGGCAGGCGCTCACCGAGATCCGTGAGGCCGTCACCGGCTACCGGGAGGGCAGCCTCACCACGGAACTCGACCGGGCCCGCTCGGCGCTCACGGCGGCCGGGATCGAGCCCGTCGTACGGCAGTCGGGCCCGCCGCTCGCCGCACAGACGGAGGCGCTGCTCGGCTGGGTGGTGCGGGAGGCGGTCACGAACGTGGTGCGCCACAGTGGGGCGGCGCGCTGCGAGATCTCGGTGGACGGGGGCCCGGAGCGGGTCCGGCTCCGGGTCCACGACAACGGGCGCGGCGCCGCCGCCGACCCGCCGGAGCCGGGCATCGGCGGCACGGGCCTGCGCGGCCTGACCGAACGACTCGCCGCGGCGGGCGGCTCCCTGGAGGCGGGCCCCGCCCCACGCGGCTTCACGGTGACGGCCGAGCTACCGGTCCTACCGGCCCCGCCGAGCGGCGCGGACCCGGACGGGGTACGGGAGCGGGAACGCGCGGGGTGAGACAGGGGGTCCGGCGCCGGCACGGCCCTGCCCCCGTGAATGCTGCCCCCCATGGGGGTCGCTACTGCTAGGCCCCGGCGTCTGGTCGTGACGCCGGGGCCTGGCCGCGGTCCGGTCCTAGACGCGACCGTAGAGCAAGGATCCCGGAGCGTCAGGGTCCTCGGAGTAGTGGTACTCCTGGACCGTCCGGATGAACTCCTGCCTGGAGATGGCGCCGTCCCCATCCGTGTCGATCCTCACGAAGGTCTCCATGGCAGGGGCGGTCACCTGCCACACGTCCTTGAGGTAGCGGGTGAACTCGTCCTGGCTGATCTCGTTGTCCCCATCGGTGTCGATGACGTCGAACACTGCGTGGGCGTGGCTGTCCGCGACGTTGAACCGGCTGGTGTCGTTGCTGACCTGCCGCGAAGCCGTCACGTACTGCTCGCGGTCGAGGCGATCGCCGGAGGCGTCTGCGTGGCGCCGCAATTCCGACCACTGCATCTGGAAGACGACCTTCAGGCTCTGGACGCGTCGGTCGTCCTTGGTCAGGCTGTAGGCCGTGATGAAGCGGCCGATCAGGGCCTCGTAGTCCGTCCAGGCGAGGTACCCGTCCTTGTCGGCGTCGAGGGTGTCGAAGACGAGCCCGTGCTTCTTGCTGATCGGGTCGTTCACCGCTGTGGTCATGCCAGATTCCCCTTTGTGCATTGATGTCGCGCCGGTCGCGCTCATCCTTCGTGGTCCTCGCGCAGGAGACGGGGGCTTCGCTTCATGATCACCCATTGGTGTGATCAACATCTGGCCACCGATAAACAGCCACCATCCGGCTCCACATCGCGGCCGGCCGGGCCGGATCGCGTTGGCCGCTCAGTATTCGATCTAGTGGTCTTTTGCGAAAGTGGATCTTGATTGCGGATGATCACATGCTCAGGCGCGTGGAGGCCTGCCGGATGCACAGTGGTCACGGCGGTCCTGAAAACACCGTTGCCGCAAAGGAGTTGGCGTCTCGCATGAGATGTCAACGCTCGCGGTCACTGGACGTCACCACCAACTGCGGGACCCGGGGAGCCATGACGGCAAGCGCCGACGCCCGCGCGATAGAACTTTCCCTACTTCATCAAGACCCGCCCACAGCGCGGGCGCGCCCCGCCTCCTGTCTCCGCCCCAGCTGGCCGCTCCCGGCGGCGCGCTCGGCGGCTACGGGCATAAAGCGGGAGACACCCTCGTGGCTGGGGCGATCGGCTCCACGGCTTTAGGCAGCCACTTTGGGGCGAGCCTCTAAGATCATGGCTCCAACGTCGTGCCCTACCGGGCAGCCTCACAGACTGCCCGACTCGCTGGAAGCTTAAGGGGCCATGATCACTCGCCCCAAAGCTGCTCCGCCGACCTATTTGTCGAAGCAGCTCTACTGTTCGAGAGCCGAGAAGACCCCTCGAAGCACATCAGCAAGCTCCAGGACATCCGCCCGAACCATACGCGAGGGAAACCACTCAACGAATACCTCGAAAGCTCCCCGTTGCCCTGGATGACGGGCAGCCTTATTCCTGTGCGACTGTAGGGCTTGATCCACTCTTCTATTCAATATCCGCCTCATTCTATCGTTGGACACGTTCTCCAGCGACACACGTCGGGTGGGCGCCAGGCGCATGACCAGCAAAGGGCGGAACTCCCTGCCAGCCAACTTTTCTCGCCACTCAACCGAAACTTCCCAGGCCCCCGAAGCGCTGAGAAAAGAGGTTGCTTCATCCTGCCTCTGCGCCTTTCGAGTGATCTGAAAAGCAAGCTCCTTTGCGTACTGCGCAGTGGTGATGCGAGCGTCTAGCTCAGTATGCTGAAGTTCATTGTAGATTTCCCCCAAACGGCCTACTATCTCGGGAAAACCTTGAACTCGCTCACGCGGGTTGAACTGGACGCAATCCTCGTACAGGCCGATCAGCTTAGAAGACGTCTCGTTCGAGCAGGAACCCTTAACCGAATCACCAAGCTTCTCGGCGTTTCCCGCCACATTGAGTGGGTCGGGGTCACGATTCACAAAGCAGAATGCGAGCAACTGGCCGAATGAGAATACGTCCAGCGTTGGTTCCCTGCTATAGGCAGCCTTTGGATCGAATGAAATGTATTGCTCGGGAGCTGCATAGTAGACGACCCCCATTGCGCTTTTTGTCGCCCTCTGCGTTTGCGTACTAAACCAAGCCAGGTCAAAGTCTGTGAGATATGGGAGGTATTCCCCATCGTCACTATAATTGCACACAATATTTTCGGGCTTGATGTCGCGATGAATCACACCATGTGCATGCGCATGCTCGATTGCCTCTGCAGATTTCAACAAGATGGCAACTATTTCTGCGGGGTGAAGAAATGTTCCCGGCTGCAGTTCTCGAAGATTGCTGCCGTCCACATAATCCATCACGAATCCAGTTGGGCAGTCGCTGTAGCGATGCACTTTGACGATTCGCGGGTGAGCCAATAGCTGCATCGCATCATAGCCGTTCTTAAAACGCTTCACCTTCTCTCGATCATGCAGCTCGTGTGGATGATAGACCTTATAGGCGTAAGCCCTGCCCGCCTCATCCGCACTCTCCAGCTTCCAAACAGACCCAAAACCGCCGGCGCCGATTTGCTTGGAGACCACCCCCTCTTTCATTCTCGTTTCAACCTCAATCAGGCCAAGCTCGGTTTGATAGCGCGTCAGCGTGTCACGGGCTTGCCTATAGCGGAGCCTTGAATAAAGCCCCTGAATCTTATCCTTCTCGTCGAACCATTTCGCAATATGCTCTAGTCGCCGGCAAGAGTCATAGTGGCCAATTGTGCGCCATTTACTAATGTCGAACGCGGACTTAAATTTGTTGTAAGAATCCAGAAATCCTTGGGCCTCACCCTCATAACGCTCATACTCCGATTCTGGAGGGGGTGGCCCGAGCTCGGGAGTGAAGCCATCTCCAATAATAAGCCTTCCGTGAACACGACCACCAAATACGGGCAACTGGTCGTGTTCGTGATTCCCCTGCGCCATTTCACGAGAAATCACCTCATAGACGCTATGCGCGGTCACATTTCCCGTATGGTCAGCTGCTGCACCGGTAAGTGCATACAGGAGGTAGTACGTGAATATTCCGTGCCCGAGGTTGTTCACTTCCCAAGCTGCTTGATTTGCTGTACAGGCTGCCACCACTGCCGAAGACGATTCCACTCGGTGCACCACTTCTAGCACATCCGAGTTCTTTAGTTCCGTCACGCGAAGAGCAGACCCGCCAGCTCCAGTCACTGCACCACCAGAGTGGCAGCTATCAAGCAGAACGAAAACTTGACACTCTTGCGCTTCGTCGGGCTCCAAGATGCGAAGAATATCGGGAAGCGCCACCCCCTCATCAAGATCTCGGTTGTCGTACGTCACAAGATAGTGGCCTAGGTCCGTGGAAGCTCCATGCCCAGAAAAGTAGAACAGAATTCTTTCAGCGCCAGAATTTCTTGCGTCAATGAGCCAACGCAGAATATCTGTCTTAGTAGCCTGCTCATTCTGAAGAAGCGTGACACTGAAACCGTATTCCTCCATCTCTAAAACTGCCGCAACCTGGTCAGCGTCATGCGCACAGCAAGAGAGCTTGGACCAACGATCTTTGTAGGTATCAATCCCGATTACCAGTGCCAGCGCGAGCCCCATAACCCCTCCTGTGGCGTGAGTCACAGCATCATAGGGAAAATAGACTGCCCGCACTACGGGTTCGACACCTTCAAAGTAGGACGCGGCAGCAGCCGCCACTGTTTCTGGCCATCAGGCAGGGCCCGTTCGTCTGGCTGCGACACAGCAACTCGGAGCCGAGGTATCTGCTGCACGCGTGCCCAAGGAGGGCCGCAACCCCACCCGGGGAAGATCAAGACCCTAACGCGTTCCCAGGGCCGAGCGCCCTCCCGGATCACAACGTGGCCGGCCTGCCGTCGCCCTAGGCGTCAACAGAGGAGGCAGACAGGTGGATCGGGCGGATCATGACCGTCAGCGCGGGTGCGTCCGGGGCCGACTGGGAACGGCCGATCACCTCGTAACCCCACTTCGTGTACAGGGCCTGGACGCGGCCGTCCTGGTTGGCCGGGGACACCATCAGTGTTGCCTGCACTTCTTCGCGGCCGGCGAGGAGGGAGTCGTGGAAGGCTCGGGCGATACCTCGGCGCCGGAAGATGTCCAGGACCATCATTTCCTTGATGGCCACCGTCGTCCGGGCCAAGACCTCCGGTGCGGGGGCGGGGTCGGTGCGCTTCCACCAGCGGTCTTCGACCGGGATGAGGGTGTTGCAGTAGCCGTAGCCGACCGGGACGCCGTCCACGCGGGCGATCACGGTTTCCCAGCCGGGCTCCTTGCCGTGCCGGGCCAGACGTTCGGCGTAGCGCTCCACCGAGTAGTGCGGGAGGTGGAGCTGCTCGGCGCGGACCTGGGCGTAGATGTCGATCAGGGTCTCCCACACGGCGTCGATGTCGTGGGCGTGTTCCAGGGTGACGTCGTTGGTCATCGCAGGGGTCCTTTGAGGTGGTGGTCGTGGGCGTAGCCGGCCCACAGGCGGGCGTGACTGGAGCCGGCGGCGATGCGTTCCAGGTTCTGGCCGAAGGTGGTCAGCATGCCGTGGACGCGCGGGTGCGCGGCCTGTGGGTCGGGCATGGACATCGCGGTGCGGACGGCCGGCCCGATGTCGCCCTGGCCGAGCTGGGCGCGGGCGAGGCGGGTGGTGGTGATGGCGCGGGAGCGGGTCAGCGGGGCGCGCAGGAGGGCGAGGCTCTTGTGGGCGTGGCCTTCTGCCGCTTCGTAGTCGTGTGCCGCGAGGTGGGCGGCGGTGGCCAGGGAGTGGAGTTCGGCCCGGTCGAAGAACGCGGTGAGCCATACCGGGCGGGGTGCTTCGGGCTCGGCGCGGTCGTAGGCGTCGATGGCCAGGTCCATGCACCGCTCGATCGCTCTCGTATCGCGGCCGACGCCGTGGATGGCGGCCTGCCGGGCGTGCCCGAGGGCGGCGAACATCGGGTCGGTGCGGGTGATGCGCAGGTGCCGGGCGGCGTCGTTGGCGGCGAGGGCGTCGACGGGGCGGCCGAGGTGGCGGTACATGGATCCGGCGTGGGACCAGATACGGAACTGGATGGCCTGGTCGCCGGACATGCCGGCCAGGGCGGTGGCCCGGTCGAAGTGACGTTGCGCTGCGTCGAAGCGCCGGCCGTCGATCGCGGCCCACATCGCCGAGCTGGTGAAGGAGGCTGCGGTGGCGAACAGCATGCTTTTCACGCGCTGCGACGACGAGCCGGTCTGCACCAGGCCCAGTGCTTCGCCGGCCAGAGCGAGCGCTTGATGCTCGATGCTCGCCCGTCCGCCTTGGCGGTGATCCTTGGCGACGATCTCCGCGAACTTGCGATGCAGGCGGGTGACGTCGCTCGCGCCGACGCGGTGCACGGTGGCTCCCGCTGTCGTCGCGGGCAGGGCGGCGCCGATCGCCAACGAGGCGGTCAGGGTTCCGAAGGCGCGGCGGTGCACGTCAGGGTCCTCACTCTCGACGGGCGTGTTCGTCCGCGGGGTGAAGCCCAACTCGACGGCGGGCAACCCGAACACGATCTCCAACGCCATGCGCTGCTTGGTGCGCGGCCAACGGGTTCTGTAGACCAGGTTGTAGACGGTGCGCGCCGACATCGAGCCTCGCGTACCGGTGAGGGACTCGATCGCTTCGTTGCACGCCTCGGCTAACTCGTCCTGTGTCAGGTCGAGTTCACCCATCCGATCCAGAAGTACCCGGTTGGCCTCCATGCCCTGGACGGTAGCGGTGCGGTGACCTGCGTCTGAAGCCCGAAGGTAAAACTTTCCGGTCAGCCGCGTCCAGCCGCCACCCGAACTTTCCTGGGCCCTGGCGCCCGCCGGCCCTGTACTGGGTGACGCAACACAACGCCCCTCCGGGAGCTGCCACCCGTAACGGCTCTCCCCGCGCTCCCGGAGGGCGCGCACCAGACATCCCGCACGAGGCGAGGGACCCCTAGGTGAGTGCCGTGACGACCAGCAGACCGCACCAGCAGCAGGACGATCCGACCGACGTCAGGCAGGTCGACGCCGACGTGCAGTGGGCTCGGCAGATCCGCCTCACCCTGCCCCCTCGCGGGACGGTGATCGAGCGCGCCATGCGGCTGCGTGGGCTGCTCGCCGACCTCGTCTCATGCGGCGTCGTCCCCGAGAACACCCATACACGGCCTCTGTACCGCGACGCCCACTTCCTCATCCAGCTCGACGTCCACGGGATGAAGCACACCGGTGCCGTGGACCACCTGCGGGCGCTGGCGACTTCGGCCCGCGCCTTCAACGCCCTGTACCGACTCCACCGACCGAAAACCCAACCCAGCACGGAGATCGAGGAGAAGGCATGACCATCACCGACAGCGCCCTGAAGACCGGCCGCGACATCGCCGGCGAGGAGCTCTTCGACAGCCTCGCGCACTTCGTCGTCCTCCACGACCACGTCGAACGGGAGGTCGCCGAACAGGTCGCGGACCAGGCCGTCGCCTTCCTGGTGACAGTCGCTACCGCTACGGTGCCGATGGTGCCGTCCGACGAGGTGGACATGGGCCTGCACGCCCTCATCCTTCACACCAAGGAGTACGCCGAGCTCTGCGACCGGTTCGCCGGCCGCTTCCTGCACCACAACCCCAAGCCCGGCGGTGGCGCACGCGACCCAGAGCTGGTGGCAGCCTCCGCCCACGCGATGAAGGTCGCGGGGTTCCGCGTGTTCGACGCACGGTGGACGGTCGACGGCGAGAATCTCGCCCAGTGCGACTCGGACTGCGGCCGCCCGTACGGCGCTGCCTGAACCCCCCGATGCCCACGGCGCCCCCGCCCGCTCTCCACTCGGCGGGGGCGCGCCCCTTCGGCCCGCGAGAGGACCCTCAGTGCCGCCGTCCATCCCCCACGACTTGCTGACCAGCCTTTCCATCGAGTCCCACCACCTCGTCCTCGACCGCCGCGGCTCGACCGTGTGGGACATCGTTACGGGTTCCGGCCGCTACGCCCTCAAGCTCGGCTATCCCGTCGCAGCCACCCCTGAATGGCCCGGCCAGCACTGGACAGCATTCGCCCCGGGCCGGGAAGCCGCCGTCCTCGCCCACCTGGACACCCAGCACGTGGCATCCGGCTACTGGGAAAAGGGCACCTGGAACATCCAGCCCTGGCACGAGGGCCCAGACCTCCAGCACCTGTGGACGCACTCCCGCACCGACGGCACCCCACCGGACGTACAGACGGCCATGGAGTGCGCCGGCGCTTTGGCCGACCTGCACAAGGCCGGATGGGCCCACGGAGACGTACAACCCGCCCACTTCCTCATCGGCCCCGACCGCACCCACCTCATCGACCTGGCCCTCGCACACGGCAAGCCAGTCCCCGAGGCCGTCGACTTCCCCTTCAAGGGCTGCCTGGTCCACTACGAGGCGCCGGAGATCTCCGCCGCCGTCCTCGACGAAGGACACGCCGCCCCCTCACAGGCGGCCGACGTGTACGGACTGGGCGCCACTCTGCTCATGGCGGCGACCGGCAAACGCGCGGTGATCTACCCCGACGACGCACCCAGGCCGGCACAACGCGCGGCGATCGTGGCAGGCAACCGGCGGGCTGTGACGATGCCCGGCCCGATGGGACCGCTGGTCGTCGAGATGCTGCGGTACGCACCGCAAGACCGCCCGACCATCACCGAAGCCGTGAGCCAACTCGCCGAACTCACCTGATTCCATGAGCAGTCCAGGTCGCCACTGCCCTCGCGACCGTTGGCCACTCCGATTGCACGGCCTCAGGGGAACAGAAGGTTCTCTTCGCCGTTGAGGGTCAGGGCGAACCGTGGAGGTCGTGCGCCCCGCGCAGGGCGCCGCCGATCGCGATGCAGGCGTTCTGGATCGCTTGGATGCTGTCCACGCCGAAGACCCGCATCCGGTGCTCCTTGGTCAGCCCGCTGATGCGGTACTCGCACGCCCAGTCGCCGCCTGAGGCGGTGTCCGGCACGGGTTTCCCAATCTCCACGACTACTTGACGAGCGCCCTGGATGCCTTCCCTCGTCGCCTCCAGTTCCCGTGTTGCGATGACGTCGAAGTCAGAGCACAAGGTGGGCCCTTCTCTCGTTGACGGACCAGGTGCAGATCTGTACCTGTCGGCATCATCTCCTCAACGGCCCAGCTCGGTCCGTGCGGTCGGACGGGCCGCGGTGGAGTCCCCCTCCCACCTGCGACTGACGGCCCCTGCGGCCCGCGCCTGCCTCAGCCCCCGCGCGGCAACGTCCCCGGACGACGGGCGACGTGTCGTCTGGCTGCTCGCCGCCGACGGGTCATGGGCACGCGCCGAAGACGGGACCACGCCCATGGTTCACCAGGCGGACCGCGCCGACTTTGGGATGACTTGGAACGTGTCCGTCGCAAGTCGGGCAAGACCAACCGGTTCCCTCTGCACACGCTGCGGGTGGAACTGACCGCCGATGGCAGTTCCCTACTGTCCCCGGACGGGTCCTGGTCCTTCCGCATCCGACAGGCACTCGCGCCTGCCGAAGGCCGCAAGCGCCGTCCGCTCGTTCGGCACGTTGAGCCGACGGGCGGGGGGATGACGTGATCAGCACCCGCTAGTCCAGCCCGCACAGAGCCCCGCTCGGCCACATGCCGAGCGGGGCTTTCGTGTGCCCCGAACCTGCGCGGCACTGCCTCAACAGGCCACCAGTCACACCCTGTTTCGATACACGGCCTAGTGCTGTGACCGGGATGGTCCACCGTGATCGAAAGGCGGCTCGCGGGACGGGCGCACGCGCAACGGCTGGTATTACTGGGGCATGCAGGAAGAGACGGCACGCTCCGCGATCGACACGTTCATCTCCGCATTCAACGCCTCGGACGACAGCTATGTGACTGCCCTGCTCTCCCAGGCCCTGACCTCAGACGTGGTCTTCTGGGGGCCGTTGGGTCGCAGCGAAGGAATCGCGGCGGTCGAGCGGTTCGTGCTGGACATCCGGCGCCACCCGGCGGGGACCGGCACGATGGTGCGCTGCTCAGCGGTGGACATGCCTGACGAGTGGGCCCGGTACCAGTGGGTCTTCACCACGCCGGATGGAGGCCCCCGCCTTGCGGGAACGGACGTCGTCCATCTGCGGCGGAGCCTCATCGACCAGGTCATCGTCTTTGCGGGGGAGATCGGGCCGTCCGCCTCCTGAGTCGTCCGTCTGTCGCTGTCCTTCTCGTGAACTTGTCCCTTTCGGCACTCCGGGGCTGCGGTTCGCGGTCGGTCAGGCTGCGGCGTTGAGGGGGCCGCCCCAGCGGATGTCCTTCTCGCTGCGGATGCGGGCGCGTTCCTTGCAATGGGCGGCAAGTACGTCGGGGTGGCGGGCGTTGGCGTTGTGCCAGCGCACGTAGCGGTGCCGGGCCTGGGTTTGCGTGGGGTGGCTGAGACCCGCCGCGCTGCCCCAACAGGCCACCAGCCATACCCTGTTCCCCGTGAACGAGATGCCGCGCGACCATCGGCCCACGAAGTCCATCCGGGTGCTCCTCGCCGAGGATCAGGGCATGATGCGGGGCGCGCTCGCGCTGCTGCTCGGGCTGGAGGAGGACATCGAGGTCGTGGCGCAGGTCGCGACGGGGGACGCGATCGTCGCCCGGGCGCTGGAGACGCGGCCCGACGTGGCGCTGCTCGACATCGAACTGCCCGGCCGCAGCGGCCTGGACGCGGCGGCCGACCTGCGCGAGGAGTGCCCGGACTGCCGGGTTCTGATCCTGACGACGTTCGGCAGGCCGGGCTATCTGCGCCGGGCGATGGAGGCGGGCGCGGCCGGCTTCCTGGTGAAGGACGGTCCGGTGGAGGACCTGGCGGAGGCCGTACGGCGGGTGCTGCGCGGCGAGACGGTCATCGATCCGGCCCTCGCCGCGGCGGCGCTGAGCGCTGGCCCGAACCCGCTGACGGCCCGCGAGTGCGACGTCCTGAAGGCGTCCGTGGACGGGGCGACGGTCTCCGACATCGCGGGCAAGCTGCACCTGTCGGAGTCGACGGTGCGGAACTATCTTTCGTCGGCCATCGGCAAGACGGGGACGCGTAACCGGATGGAGGCGGTGCGGGAGGCTCGGCAGCAGGGGTGGCTCTGAGCGCTCCCACCTCTCGGGGCTCCGCCCCGGACCCCGCTCCTCAAGCTCCCCCAGACTCCGTCCGGGGGGACCCCCAGGGGCTGGATTTCCGGAGGCTGAGCTTCCTGGTTCGCGGCATCCATGTCAGCAGTACCAGCGCCGCCACCAGCAGGATTCCCGTACCCCACTGGAAAGCCGCCGCGTAGCCGCGTGTGAGGTCCTCCGGTCCCGCTCCCCCGGCGGACCGGCTCGCCGCGACCGTGGACAGGATCGCGAGGCCGAGCGAACCGCCCAGCGTCCGCGACGTGTTGACGAGCCCGGACACGAGTCCCGCGTCGCCGGGCGCGGCCCCCGACGTGGCGAGCGAGGCGAGCGGCGTCATCGCGAGGCCCGCGCCCGCCATCATCGCCATGCCGGGCAGCATGATCGCGGTGACGTACTGGCCGTGCGCGGTCATCGTCGACTGCCAGGCGAATCCGGCGGCCGTGATGAGGACGCCGGCCATCGCGACGTTGCGCGCGCCGACGCGCCGCATCAGACTCGGGGCGATCTTGGATCCG
This sequence comes from Streptomyces antnestii, assembly GCF_004005495.1. Lineage (GTDB taxonomy): Bacteria > Actinomycetota > Actinomycetes > Streptomycetales > Streptomycetaceae > Streptomyces > Streptomyces antnestii. The sequence continues at coordinate 203,299 of NZ_RZYA01000004.1, read as the reverse complement.
GCGACGACGGCGAGCGAGCTGGGCACGAGGGCGATGCCGGACTCGACCGGGGTGTAGCCGAGGACGTTCTGCGCGTAGAGCGTCATGAAGAACCACATCGCGAAGCTGCCCATGCCGCACACGAACATCGTCGCGTTGGCCGCGGCGACCGAACGGACCCGGAACAGGCCTAGCGGCATGAGCGGCACCCGCGTCCGCGCCTCGACGACGAGGAACGCCGCGATCAGGGCGAGGGCGGCGCCGAGGGGCACAAGCGTCGCCGCCGCGCCCCAGCCCTCGGCCTCCGTCTGGACGACGCCGTACGCGAGGGTGGCGGTGCCCGCGGTGACGAGCAGCGCGCCCGGCAGGTCGAGGCGCCGCTCGCCGCCCGCCCTGGACTCCCTGATCCAGCGGGCGGCGGCCGCGAGGACCAGGGCGCCCAGGGGAACGTTGATGAGCAGCACCCAGCGCCAGCCGAGGCTCTCGGTGAGGACGCCGCCGACGAGGCCGCCGGCCGCGCCGCCGCCCGCGCCGACCGCGGTCCAGGTGGCGATGGCGCGGGCGCGCGCCGGGCCCTCGGGGACGGCGGACGTCAGGATGGTGAGCGTCGACGGCGCGAGGACGGCGGCGCCGAGTCCCTGGACGGCGCGCGCGGCGAGCAGTTGCCAGCCCTCCTGCGCGAGCCCGCCCGCGAGGGAGGCGAGCGTGAAGAGGCCGAGGCCCACGAGGAACATCCGCTTGCGCCCGAACAGGTCGCCGGCCCGCCCGCCGAGCAGCATGAACCCGGCGAACGCGATGGAGTAGGCGTTGACGACCCATTGCAGGCCGGTGGCGGAGAGTCCCAGGTCGGCGCGCATGGACGGCAGGGCCACGTTGACGACGGAGACGTCGAGGACGACCAGGAACTGTCCGGCGCAGGCGGCGGCCACGACCAGCCAGGTGGGCGGCGCGGCCGTGCGGGCTATGGCGGTGTCGGCAGGGGCTTCGAGCATGGGTGTCATGGTCGCAGGCCCGGGACGGTCCCGTACATCAGGATTTCGGCGCACCCCGTCTGGGTCACCGGCCCTGGGCCGTCGGACCTAGGACCGGCGGGCCCAGGATGGGTGCGCCCAGGACCGGCGGGTCCAGGACAGGCGGGCGTAGGACCGGCGGAGCTAGGAGCGGCGGAGCATGGTGACCACCGCCGCGCCGCCGAGGCCGATGTTGTGGGCGAGTGCGACGCGGGCGTCCGCGACCTGCCGTGCCCCGGCCTCGCCCCTCAACTGCCAGGTGAGTTCGGCGGCTTGGGCGATGCCGGTGGCGCCGAGCGGGTGCCCCTTGGAGATGAGGCCGCCGGACGGGTTCACGACCCAGCGTCCGCCGTACGTGGTGGCGCCGTCCTCGATGAGCTTGCCGGACTCTCCCGGTCCGCACATGCCGAGCGCCTCGTAGGTGAGGAGTTCGTTGATGGAGAAGCAGTCGTGGAGCTCGATGACGTCGACGTCTTCGATGCCGAGTCCTGACGCCTCGTAGACGCGGGCGGCCGCGGCGCGTGACATGGGCTGGCCGACGACGTCGATGCAGGAGCCGGACGCGAAGGACTCCCCCGTGTCGGTCGTCATGGCCTGCGCGGCGATCTCGACGGCCTTGTCGTCCAGGTCGTGGCGTTCCACGAACCGCTCGGACACGACGACGGCCGCCGCCGCGCCGTCCGAGGTGGGCGAGCACTGGAGCTTGGTGAGCGGAGCATGGATGGTCTTGGCGGCGAGGATCTCGTCGACCGTGTACGCGTCCTGGAACTGCGCGTAGGGGTTGTTGACCGAGTGCCGGTGGTTCTTGGCGCCGACCGCGGCGAGCTGGGCCGCTGTCGTGCCGTACTGCTCCATGTGCTCGCGGGCCGCGTCGCCGAAGATCTGGGCGGTGGGCGGGGACATCTCGAAGCCGTGCTTCGCGGCCATGATGCCGTAGTGCCGGGCGACCGGTGAGGTCTTGAAGTCACCGCCGTCGGCGCCGCCGCCGAGCGCCCCGCGCTGCATCTTCTCGAAGCCGAGCGCGAGGACGCAGTCGCTGATGCCGCCCTCTACGAACTGGCGGGCGAGCATCAGCGCGCTGGATCCGGTCGCGCAGTTGTTGTTGACGTTGTAGACGGGGACGCCCGTCAATCCCAGTTCGTACGTGGCCCGTTGGCCCGCCGTCGACGCCTGGAAGCAGTAGCCGACGGGTACCTGCTCCACGTCCTCGTACGAGATCCCCGCGTCGTCGAGGGCTTTGGTGCCGGCCTCCTTCGCCATGTCCCAGTACTGCCAGTCACGGCTCTCGGGCTTCTCGAACTTGGTCATTCCGACGCCGACTATGTACGCCTTGCCCATGGAAACGGCCTCCTGCCAGTATCTGACGAGTCGTCAGATACTGGCAGGAGTGAGCTGCCTATGGAAGGGCTTCTAGCGGAACGCCGCGTGCCCCGTGAGCGCCTGGCCGAGGGCCAGCGTGTGCATCTCGGTCGTGCCCTCGTACGTCAGCACGGACTCCAGGTTGTTGGCGTGCCGGATCACCGGGTACTCCAGGGAGATGCCGTTGGCGCCGAGGATCGTGCGGGCGGTGCGGCAGATCTCGATGGCCTCGCGGACGTTGTTCAGCTTGCCGAAGCTGATCTGCGCCGGGTGGACGCCGGCGGGCGAGTCCTTGAGCGCGGACAGGTGCAGGGCCGTCAGCGTCGCCTTGTGGAGTTCGAGCGCCATGTCGACGAGCTTCTGCTGCGTCAGCTGGAACGCGGCGATCGGCTTGCCGAACTGCTCGCGCTGGAGGGCGTATTCACGCGCCGCCTGCCAGGCCGAGCGCGCGGCGCCGGTGACGCCCCACACGATGCCGTAGCGCGCCTCGTTCAGGCAGGTCAGCGGCGCGCCCACGCCACGCGCCTCGGGGAGCTGCGCCGAGGCGGGCAGCCGTACACCGTCCAGGACCAGCTCGCTGGTGACGCTCGCCCGCAGCGACATCTTGTGCTTGATGAGGGGAGCGGAGAAGCCGGGGGTGTCGGTCGGGACGACGAAGCCGCGCACGCCGTCCTCGGTCTGCGCCCAGACGACGGCGACGGCCGCGACCGAGCCGTTCGTGATCCACATCTTGCGGCCGTCGAGAACCCAGTCGTCACCGTCGCGGCGGGCCCGCGTCGTCATGGACGACGGGTCGGAGCCGTGGTCGGGCTCGGTCAGGCCGAAGCAGCCGATGGCCTCGCCCGCCGCCATGCGCGGCAGCCACTCCTGCTTCTGCTCCTCGGAGCCAAAGCGGTGGATCGCGAACATGGCGAGCGAGCCCTGGACGGACACGAAGGAGCGCAGACCCGAGTCGGTGGCCTCCAGCTCGCGACATGCGATGCCGTACGCGCGGGCCGACATGCCGGCGCAGCCGTAGCCCTCCAGGTGCATGCCGAGCAGGCCCATCTTGCCGAATTCGCGGGCGAGTTCGGGCAGCGCGGGCAGCTCCCCGCTCTCGAACCACTCGGCGATGTGCGGCTCGACCTTGTCGTCGAGGTACTGGCGGACCGTGTCGCGCACGGCACGCTCCTCGTCGGTGAAGAGCGCTTCGAGGTTCAGCGGGTCGACGGGGTCGAGGGCGGCGAACGCCATGGTCAGGCTCCTTGAGGGTGGTTGAGCAGCCGGTCGATCCCGGCTTCGTCGTAGCCGAGTTCGGCGAGTATGTCCCGGCTGTGCAGGCCGAGGGTGGGCGGTGCGGTGCGCACGGCGGGGCGCTCACCGCGGAACGTGACGGGGAAGGCGACCTGCTGGAGCGGGCCCACCTCCGGGTGGTCGACCTTCTGCACCATGCCGAGCGCCTCGGTCTGCGGGCAGTCGTACACCTCGTCGAGGGTGCGGATGGCGGCGACGGGGACGCCGCGCGGCTTGAGCAGGGCGATCCAGTGCGCGACGGGCTCGTCGACGAGGACCGACTCCAGCTTGGCGTTGAGGGCCGCCCGGTTCGTGACGCGGTCGCGGTTGGCCGCGAAGCGCGGGTCGTCCGCCCACTCCGGGTGCCCGAGGGCGTCGACGAGGCGGCGGAACAGGCCGTCGTTGCCGACCGCGATCACGAAGTGCCCGTCGGACGCCGGGTAGGCCTGGTACGGGACGAGGCTCGGGTGACCCGAGCCGAGGCGGGTGGGGCGCTCCCCGGTGGCGAAGTAGCCGGTGGCCCAGTTGATGTGCAGGGCGAGCTGGGACTCGTAGAGCGAGGTCGTGACGTACTGGCCCCTGCCGGTGCGTTCGCGTTCGACGAGGGCGGAGGTGACGCCGATGAGGCCGAAGAGGGCGGCACCGAGGTCGCCCATCGCGTAGCCGGCCTTGACCGGGGGGCCGTCGGGTTCACCGGTCAGGGACATCAGGCCGGCCGACGCCTGGGCGACCATGTCGTAGCCGGGCTCGTCCCGGAGGGGGCCCGTGTCGCCGAACGCGGAGATGTGCAGGAGGACCAGGCGCGGGTAACGCTCGCTGAGTTCGCGGTAGTCGAAGGCGCGGGCGAGGGAGCTGCCGGGGCGGAAGTTCTCCACCATCACGTCCGCGTCCGCGAGCATGCGGTGGACGGCCTCCTGCCCCTCGGGGGACTTGAGGTCGAGGGTCACCGAGCGCTTGTTGCGGTTCGCGGCCAGGTAGTAGGTGGCGTCGGGGCCGTTGAAGGGCGGGCCCCAGGCGCGGGTGGGGTCGCCGCCGTCGGGGTGCTCGACCTTGATGACGTCGGCACCCAGGTCCGCGAGGGACATGGTGACGTAGGGCCCGGCGAGGATCTTGGACAGGTCCACGACCTTCATCCCGGCCAGGGGGGATGCGGGGCGGGGCGGCTCGGGCGGGTGGGGCTGGGGCAGGTGCGGCTCGGGCAGGTACTGGTCAGGCTCAGACATGTGCGGCTCGGGCATGTGCTGGTCAGGCATGTGCGGCTCGGGCATGTGCGGCGGGCTCCTCGGCCGTTTCGAGCGGGATGTGTCCACCCTCGGCCAGTTCGGCCAGGTGGTCCAGGGCGGTGCGGGGCGGCGTGTCCGGGTCGTCGAGAAGCGCGGTGCAGGTGCGGGCGACGAGGAGGGCGCGGCCGTTGCCGGTGGTCCGCGCCTCGTGGGCGCCCTGTTCGTACAGGAGGGTCTCCATGACGGCGCGCGTCAGCTCGTCCGCGTAGCGTCCGATCCTCATCTCCTGTTCCTCCGGCGGGAGTTCGAGGAGGGCGTCGCCCTTCGTGCGGAGCCGTTCCCAGCGCTCCCGCGTCTCGGCGACGCGGTCGCCGTAGGTGTCGGCGAGGGTGCGGTGGGCGGCCTGGCGGCGCATGCAGCGCAGGACGTCGAGCGCGATGACGTTCGAGGAGCCCTCCCAGATGGAGCCGAGGTGGGCGTCGCGCAGGAGCCGGGGGTTGACCCAGTCCTCGATGTAGCCGTTGCCGCCGCGGATCTCCATGGCCTCGCCGGTGACGGAACGGGCGCGCTTGCACAGGGTGTGCTTGGCGAGGGGGGTGAGGACGCGGACGAGTTCGCGGGCGGCGGCGTCCCCGGCGTCGGCCTCGGTGAGCCGGGCCGCTGCCTCGACGACCAGGTGCAGGGCGGCTTCCGCGTCGATGATCATCGGCAGCAGCGTGGCCCGCATGAGCGGCTGGTCGAAGAGCGGCTTGCCGAAGACGTGGCGTTCGCGGGTGTGGTCGATGGACTCGCGGACGGCGCGGCGCATCAGGGCGGTGGCGCGCATGGCGTTGGAGAGCCGGGAGACGTTGACCATCTCGGCCATCTGCCGAAATCCGTCGGTGAGTTGACCGACGGGAGTCGCGTACGCCTCGTCGAGCGTCACCTCACCGCTGGCGATGGACTTCGAGCCGAGTTTGTCCTTGAGCCGGTCGATGCGGATCGCGTTGCGGGTGCCGTCGGGGCGCAGGCGCGGGACCAGGAACATGCCTAGGCCGCGCGTGCCGTCGCCCTGGCCGGGGACGCGGGCGAGGGTGAGGACGACGTCGGCGGAGGGGTTCGACGCGAACCACTTCTTGCCGGTAAGAGTCCAGTGGGTGCCCTGGTCGGTGGCGACGGTCTCCGTGCGGCCGACGTCGGTGCCGCCTTGCTTCTCCGTCATGAACATCGCGCCGGTGGCCCGGATTTCGGGGTCGGTGGAGGACAGCGCGGCGATCTCGGCGGCGTACCGCTCGGGGTCGAACAGGCGCAGAATGCGGGCGGCGGAGTCCGTCATCGACAGGGGGCAGGCCATGCCGAACTCGGACTGCACGTACAGGTAGGACAGGGCGTACTTGACGGTGTGCGGGACCTTGGTGGGCCAGCCGTGGACGCCGGGGCGGTGCGACATCGCGGCGAGGCCGAAGCGCTCGTAGGCGATCGCGGCGGCCCTGTCGTGGGCCGGGTGGAAGGCGATCTCGTCGATCCGGGTGCCGTCGGGGGCGTACTGCACGAGCTGCGGCGGGTTGGCGTCGGCGAGGGCGGCCTGCCGGTCGAGCTCGCCGGCGGCCAGCTCACCGAGCTCGGCGAGCAGCGGCTCGACGCGGGCGCGGTCGTCGGCGGACAGGACACGGTCGAGGAGGGGCCGCAGGGCGGGGTCACGGTCGGCGAAGTTCATACGGATCCCTCCGGGTCAGGAGCGGGAGGCGTTGGTGCGGGTGTGCCGTTAGGGGTGTCGCGGTCGGCGGGTGCGGGTTTCGTCGTGGCTGGTCGCGCCCACGCGGCGGAGCCGCATGTCGACACAGCCCCGCGCCCCTGGGGCATGCGGCTTCGCCGCTGCCCCGTCGCGCGCCCCTGAGATGGCGCACGAAGTGCGCCTTTCAGGGGCGCGGGGAACTGCGCGACCAGCCACGACGAAACCCGCACCCGCCGGACGCCCCCGCCTTCGTCGGCACCACATGCGGGGCGTCCTCTCGTCTCTCCGTCCTCGCTCCGTCGCGAGCTGCTGATCACTCTGCCCCGCACCATTAGGTGCTGTCCAAGACCAATAGCGACCCCGATTAAGACGCTATCCAGCAAGATCCGGGGCGTCCGGCGGCGTCGGAAGGACCTCTTCCGCCACCCGGAGGACCGCTTCGAGCGCCGCCGAGGTGTTGCCGGTGCGCCAGCCCAGGGCGATCGGCAGCACCGGTACGTCGTCCCCGGCGAGCGGCCGGAAGACGACGTGCTCCAGATGGATGTTGCGCGCGGACTCGACCACGACGGCCACCCCGACACCGGCGCCCACCAGGGCCAGCATGTTGTACGAGTCCGGCGCCTCCTGCGCGATCCGGGGCGCGAACCCGGCGTCGTGGCACGCCTGCACCATCGCCTCGCGCACCGCCGACTCCCGGGAGAGCGGGAACGTCACGATGGGCTCGCCCGCGAGCTCGCGCACGGGGACCTCGGCGCGGTCCGCGAGAGGGTGGCTGTCCGGCAGGGCGAGCACGAGGCGCTCCATGCGGACGACGCGGGCGGTGATGCCGCGCCGCACCGGCAGCGCGACGAACCCGACGTCGAGGCTGCCTTCGGTGACCCTCCGCAGCGCCTCGCCCGTATACATCTGACCCTCCAACACCAGCTCGATGCCGGGGAGTTGGGAGGTCACGGCCCGAGTGAGCAGGGGCAGCGCGGAGTAGCTGCTGGCCCCCGCGAAGCCGACCGTGACCCGGCCGACCTCGCCGAGGTGGGCGGCGCGCACGGTGCGGCGCACGGCGGAGGCGTCGGCGAGCAGCCGCCGGGCCGGCTCCACGAGGGCCTGCCCGGCGGGGGTGAGCCGGACCGTGCGTGTCGTCCGCTCGAAGAGCTTCACCCCGAGGTCGCGCTCGAGCAGCTTGATCTGCTGGCTGAGCGGTGACTGCGCGATGTGCAGCCGTTCCGCTGCGCGGCCGAAGTGCAGTTCCTCTGCGACGGCGACGAATCCTGACAGGTGACGTAGCTCCACGGGGCGACGATACGGCGGGGCGTTGTCGTCTGCGGGTGAGTGGGGGCTGGTCGCGCAGTTCCCCGCGCCCCTTCGGGGCGCCCCTTAGTCCCTGGGCAACCCAAGAATCCGTTCCGCCACCACGTTCAACTGCACCTGCGTGGTCCCGCCGGCGATCGTCAGGCACCGCGACATCAGGAATCCGTGCAGCGCCCGCTCCCCCACGCCCTCCCTCACCGCGCCCTCCGGGCCGAGCAGCTCGAGCGCCAGCTCGGCGACCTTCTGCTGGTGCGGCGTCTGTACGAGTTTCCTCACCGAAGCCCCCGGCCCCGGCTCCGCCCCGGCCACCTGCCGCATCGTCGTCCGCAGCCCGATGCAGCCCAGCGCGTGTGCCTCCGCCGCGAGGGCGCCCACGCGCGCCCGGTACGCGCCGTCGAGGGAGCCGGCCCGGGCGATCAGTGCCTCCAGGCCCGTGTCGAATGTCAACTGGTCGGCCATGTGGACCCGTTCGTTGCCGAGGGTGTTCCGGGCGACGCGCCAGCCGTCGTCCACCTGCCCCACCACGGCGTCCGCGGGAAGCAGCACGTCGTCGAAGTACACCTCGTTGAAGAGCGCGTCCCCGGTGATCTCCTTCAGGGGCCGTACGTCGATGCCCTCGGTCCGCTTCATGTCGACGACGAAGTAGGTGAGCCCCTTGTGTTTGGGGGCGTCCGGGTTCGTGCGGGCGAGCAGGATGCCGTGGTCGGCCCACTGGGCGGCGCTCGTCCACACCTTCTGCCCGTTGACGCGCCAGCGCCCGTCCTCGGTGCGCTCGGCCTTCGTGCGCAGGGAGGCGAGGTCGGAGCCCGCGCCGGGTTCGGAGAAGAGCTGGCACCACAGGAGGTCGCCGCGCAGGGTGGGCAGGAGGTAGCGGTCCCGCTGCTCCGGGGTGCCGAAGGCGAGGAGCGAGGGGACGACCCAGGTTCCGATGCCGAGGTCGCTGACGCGGACGCCCGCGGCCGTGAGTTCCTGCTGCACGGCGAGCTGCTGGACCGGGCCCGCGCCGAGCCCGTACGGCTCGGGCAGATGGGGCGCCGCGTATCCGGTGGGCACGAGGGCGCGGCGCGCGGCGGCCGGATCGAGACCCCGCACCTCCCGCACGGCCTCGCGGGCCCGCACCTTGAACTCCTCGGCCTCCGCGGGCAGTTCGAGGCGCAGCTCCCGCCGCGCCCCGCCCTCCGCGAGCCGTACCGCCCTGAGCCGGTGCGCGTCCCCCGCGCCGAGCAGCTGCCGCGCGACGACGGCCCGCCGCAGGTACAGATGCGCGTCATGCTCCCAGGTGAAGCCGATCCCGCCGAGGATCTGGATGCAGTCCTTGGCGCAGGAGTACGCGGCGTCGAGCGCGGTCCCGGCGGCTAGGGCGACGACGAGGCCGCGCCCGTCACCCGACTCACCGTCCCCGCCCATGTGCCCGCCCATGTGCTCGCCCGCTGCGCGCGCCGCGTCCCACACGAGGGCCCGCGCCTGTTCGACGCGTACGAGCATGTCCGCGCACAGGTGCTTGACGCCCTGGAACTGTCCGATGGGCCGGCCGAACTGTTCCCGTACCTTCGCGTACTCGGCCGCCGTGTGCAGCGCCCACGCCGCGACTCCGCAGGCGTCGGCCGCGAGGACGACGGAGGCGAGGTCGCGGACGGTGGCCGTGTCGACGGCGAGGATCCGGGCGGCCGGGACGAGGGCTCCGCGGGCGGTGATCTCCGCGGTGGGGCGTGTGGGGTCGGCGCTCGTGTGGACACGGCTGCTGAGCCCGGGGGCGGTGGCGTCGACGGCGACCCATACCGTCCCGGCGGCGGACTCGGCGGCCAGGACGAGGAGGTCCGCGTCGCCGCCGGACAGGACGGGCGGCGCCACTCCGTCGAGGACGAGCCCGTCGGCCACCTCGACGGCGGTGAGCGTGCCCGTACCGAGAGCGACGGCCCCGATGCGGTCGCCGGACGCGAGGGGCCCGGCGAGGTCCGCCGCGCCCGCGTGGCTGAGGACGAGCGAGGCGGCGGCGTTGGCCGCGAAGGGGCCGGGCAGCGCGGCCCGTCCCGTCTCTTCGAGGACGACCGCGAGGTCGACGAGGTCACCTCCCCCGCCGCCGTGTTCCTCGGGCAGGTGGAGGCCGAGCAGCCCCTGCCCGGCGAGCCCGTCCCAGTGGGCGGGGCGGCCTCCGGCGGCGGGGGCGTCGAGCAGTTTGCGCACTTCCTCGGGCGGTACGGCGCGCGCGAGCCAGCCGCGTACGGCGTCCGCCAACTCCTCTTGCTCCTGCGTGATCGCGATGCCCATGCGGCGCACGGTAGAACACGTTTCAATCTGACGGAAGGTCAGATGCGGATCTCGCGACCCCCGGGCGTGTAATCAAAAGGTAAAAACCGTCAAGACTTCCCCTTGTACGACACCCGTCGGAATAGTCGCCCCGGGTAACAGGTTCACCTTGCACGTACAGACCGCTCGCACGTATCGCACGTACAGACCGCGCATTGCACGTACCAGACCGCGCACCCCCGCCCGCAAGACCCCTCATCTCTGCCTCCGGAGGCCCTACGTATGCCGCAGACGACCCAACAGCCGACCGCGCAACGCGGAATACGCGGAGTCGTCCCCGTACTCGCCTTCGCCGGCATCACCGTCGCGGTGATGCAGACGCTTCTCGTGCCGGTCATCAAGGACCTCCCGGTCCTGCTCGGCACCGCACCCTCCAACGCGACCTGGGTCATGACCTCGACCCTCCTCGCGGGCGCCGTCTCCACCCCGATCATGGGCCGCCTCGGCGACCTCTACGGCAAGCGCCGGATGCTGCTCGCCAGCCTCGCCGTCATGGTCGTCGGCTCACTGATCGCCGGATTCACCAGCGACCTCGTCGTGATGATCGTGGGCCGCGCGCTCCAGGGCTTCGCCATGGGTGCCATCCCCCTCGGCATCGGCCTGATGCGCGACGAGCTGCCGCGCGAGAAGCTCGGCTCCGCGATGGCCCTGATGAGCTCCTCCATCGGCGTCGGCGGCGGACTCGCGCTGCCGCTCGCGGCCCTGGTCGCCCAGCACGCCGACTGGCACGCCCTCTTCTTCGGCGCGGCGGGCCTCGGCGTCGTCGCGATCCTGCTCACCCTCGCCTTCGTCCCCGAGAGCAAGGTCAAGGCCGAGGGCACCTTCGACGTCCTCGGCGCGCTCGGTCTGTCGGCCGGACTCGTCCTCTTCCTGCTGCCGATCACCAAGGGCAGCGACTGGGGCTGGACCGACCCGATGACGCTCGGCCTGTTCGGCGCCGCCGCCGTGGTGCTCGTGCTGTGGGGCGTGATGGAGCTGCGTGTCAAGGCCCCGCTCGTGGACCTGCGCACCACCGCGCGCCGTGAGGTGCTGCTCACCAACCTCGCCTCGATCATGGTCGGTGTCGCGTTCTACGCGATCTCGCTGGTCCTCCCCCAGCTCCTCCAGCTCCCGAAGGCCACCGGCTACGGCCTCGGCCAGTCGATGGTCGTCGCGGGCCTGTGCGTGGCACCGCTCGGCCTGACGATGATGTTCACGGCCCCCGTGTACGCGCGTCTCTCGGCGAAGTACGGCCCCAAGATCACCCTGCTCCTCGGCATGCTGATCATCGGGATCGGCTACGGGTCCGGCCTCGGCCTGATGGACGCCGCCTGGCAGACCATCATCATCTCGGTGGTCGTGGGCGCCGGCATCGGACTCGCGTACTCCTCGCTGCCCGCCCTGATCATCGGCGCCGTAGACGCGTCCGAGACGGGCGCGGCCAACGGTCTCAACACGCTGATGCGCTCGATCGGCACCTCGGTGTCGAGCGCCGTGATCGGCATGGTCCTCGCCAACACCGCGAACCACGTCGGCGGGGCGGCCCTGCCCTCGATGCACGGCTTCCGGATCTCGTTCATGATCGCCACCGGCGCGGTCGCGATGGGCGTCGTGCTCGCCGTGTTCCTGCCGAAGCAGCGCCGGGCCACCCGGCCGCAGCTGCGCGCGAGCAGCGAGGAGGACGCCGCGCTCGCCCGCGCGGAGGAGGTGCTCGGCGGAGGGTTCCGGGGCCAGGTGCTCGACGCGGCCGGACTGCCGGTCGCCCGCGCCAAGGTCACGCTGATCGACCGGCGCGGCCGCCAGGCGGGCGCCGCGCTCACCGACCACGAGGGCCGTTACGCCCTCGCGGTCCCGGACGGCGGCTCGTACGTCCTGGCCGCGACGGCCACCGGACACGCGCCGCGGGCCGCCGCGGCGACGCACCACGGCGAGGACCGGCCGGTCGACGTCGACCTGGCGCTGCAGGCGATCGCCGAACAGGCCGCGCAGGCCGCCCGATAGGCGAACCGGGGCCGCGGGCGGCCCTGCCGAAGACGCGTCGCGCATCCGCGCGGCGCGTCTTCTTGTTGCCCGGGGGCCTGATGCCTGGCGGTTTATCGCGTGGCGGCTTATTGCGTGGCGGTTTATTTCGTGGCGGCGCCGTGGAACCGGCGGCTACCGTCCGCCCCATGCCCGGTCTCACGAGCACGCGCTGACGACTCCGTGGCAGCCAGCGCCCACGGGCGCCTCTAGCCCCGTACGTCAGCCTCGTACGTCAGTCCCGTACGTCGAACCGGGGCTTCCCGTCGAGGAGTTCGGAGACGTCGGTGCCGACGGCCAGTTCTCGCGGTGCGGCGCCCCGCCGGAACAGACGGGCGTCGCACGCGCCCTCCACCGTGGCGCGTTCGCCGTTCACCCGCAGCCAGGAACCCTCGCGGAGCCCGAGCACCGGTACGTCGTTCTCCTCCAGGAACTCGGTGAGGCGCTCCTCGCGGGTCTCGCCCTTGTGGGTGGAGGACGGGTCCGGGTCCAGGTAGTGCGGGTTGATCTGGAACGGGACGAGGCCGAGCGTCTCGAAGGACGGGGGCTGCACGATCGGCATGTCGTTGGTCGTGCGGAGGGTGGGCGCGGCCATGTTCGTGCCCGCGCTGGCGCCCATGTACGGCAGGCCGGACCCCGCCGCCTTGATCAGGGCGTCGCGCAGACCTGTGCGGTAGAGCGTGCTCAGCAGCCGGAAGGAGTTGCCGCCGCCGATGAACACGGCGTCCGCGGCGGCGAGTTCGGCCACCGGGTCGTCACCCTCGTGGACGCCGCGTACGGAGATCCCGGTCCCGTCGAGCGCGCCGCGCACCCGGTCCGTGTAGGTGTCGTGGTCCGCAAGGGCGTACGGCACGAACGCGAGACGGGCCCTGGGCGGCAGAAAGCCGGTGACGGTGTCCAGGGCGTGGGCGAGGTACCCGCGGCCGTGCTGGGTGGAGTTGGAGAGCAGCAGCAGATTCATCTTGGAGTGACTCATTTCAACAGGCGCACATAAAGGTCAGCAGGCGCATATAAAGGTCAGTTGGGGCGGGCCGCGCGGCGCGTGCGCTGCGGCGGGTGGGTGAGGCGCTGCTCCAGCAGACGGGCCGCCTTGCGCAGTGCGTCGAGCCGGTCGCCGGGCCCGTCCGGGAAGCGCTCCTTGGCGGCGCCGAGGCTGAGGCTGCCGTAGGGCTCACGGCCCAGGAACACCGGGACGGCGACCGTGCCGATCCCGGCGTCGTACTCGCCGACCGTCCAGGCGTACCCCTGGGCACGCACGGCGAGGAACTCCCGCTCCAGTTCGTCGGGGTCGGTCACCGTGCGCTCGGTGAAGCGGGCCATGGGGCGGCCGCGGAAGAGGCGGTGGCGCTGCTCGTCGGGCAGGAACGCGTAGTACGACTTGCTGGTGGCGCCCGCGTGCGCCGGGTACAGCTCGCCGACCAGCGGGTAGTAGCGCAGCGGCCCTTCCTTGCCCTCGACGGCCGCGACGCAGCGCATGTGGAAGCTGTCGGGCAGGCAGAACAGGACGGTGTCGCCGGTGGCGGCGCGCAGTTCCTCCAGGACCGGCCCGGCCAGCAGCTCCAGTGAGCCCGAGCGCTCCCAGAGCCTTCCGAGCCGAAGCACGGCCGGACCGATCCGGTAGCGCCGGGTCGCCGGGTCCGAGACCAGGAAGCCGCGCCCCGCCAGCGTCGACAGCAGCCGCTGTGCGACGGACGTGTCCCAGCCGAATTCTGCGGCGACCTCCGTCACGCCCCAGTCGGGCCGGGTTCGCTCGAAGGCGAGCAGCACGAGGAGCGCACGGTCGACGGTCTGCAGGGCCCCGGCCGGTGTCTTCCGGTCCAGCGGGATCTCTGTCACGCCATCTCACCATCCAGACCTTAATTGCAGATAACGGGAAACAGTTGCCGACAACGCTAGCCGATCCCGAATCTGCTGTCAGCACCGGTGGAACCGCGACCGGGCGCCGAGCAGTGAGAGGGACCCCCGCATGCTGAAGTACGTCCTGGATGTCGTCGATCTGCTGGACGACCCCAACGCCGATGGCAAGCGCGCCGTCGCCCATCTCGACTCGCTCGCCGGCCCGGAGGGCTCCGGCGCCGAGGTGACCACGGTGGAAGGCGAGCGCGGATCGACCGATTTCGTCCGCGTCCTCATCCCCGGCGCCCAGGGGCGCAGCCGGGGCGGCAGCGCCCGCACGCTCGGCGTGATCGGCCGGCTCGGCGGCGTCGGCGCCCGGCCCGAGATGACGGGCCTCGTCTCCGACGCGGACGGCGCCGCCGCCGCGCTCGCCACCGCCGCCAAGCTGCTCGACATGCGCCGCAAGGGCGATGTGCTGCCGGGCGACGTCATCGTCGCCACGCACATCTGCCCCGACGCGCCCACCGCGCCGCACGACCCGGTCCCTTTCATGGACTCCCCGGTCGACATCGCCACGATGAACCGGCACGAGGTCACCGACGAGATGGAGGCCGTGCTCTCCATCGACACCACCAAGGGCAACCGGATCATCAACCACAAGGGCCTCGCCCTGTCCCCCACGGTCAAGGAGGGCTGGGTGCTGCGCGTGAGCGAACAGCTCGGCGAGCTGCTCGCGGTCGTCACCGGTGAGCCGTTGGTCACGTATCCGGTGACCACGCAGGACATCACCCCGTACGGTAACGGGGCACATCACATCAATTCGATCCTCCAGCCGGCCACGGCGACCGCCGCCCCGGTCGTCGGCCTCGCGGTCACCTCGGCCGCCGCGGTCCCCGGCTGCCAGACCGGCGCGAGCCACGAGACCGACATCGCCGCCGCCGCCCGCTTCGCCGTGGAGACCGCCAAGGCGTACGGCGCCGGCCGCCTCGACTTCCACGACGCGGAAGAGTTCGACGCCCTCGTGAGCCGCTACGGCTCCCTCGCCCACCTGCAGACCCTCGGCAACGCACCCTCGGAGTCGTGACGCCATGGCCACCAACACCACCACCAAGAAGAACGTGGGCAGCGACGACTACGCGTTGTCCCGGGTCCCTCGCGACCAGCGCCTCGGCTTCTGGACGATGCTGCTCCAGTGGCTCGCCCAGTCGGGATCGATCTCGCAGTTCACGCTGGGCGCCACCATCGGCGTCGGCATGACCTTCAAGGGCGCGTTCCTCGCGTTCACGCTCGGCGCGGTCATCCTCGAAGTGGTGATCTTCGCGATCGGCCTGGCCGGCATGCGCGAGGGCCTCGCGACGCCGATGCTCACCCGCTGGATCGGCTTCGGACGTAACGGCTCCGCGCTGGTCAGCTTCGTCATCGCGGTGAGCCTCGTCGGCTGGTTCGGCGTGCAGAACACGATCTTCGGCACCAGCGTCTCGGCGCTCGTCGGCGGCCCGGCCTGGGTGTGGTGCGTGGCCGCGGGCCTCGCCATCACCGTCCTGGTCATCTTCGGCTTCCGCTACATGGCACTGTTCGCGAAGATCGTCACGCCGCTGTTCTTCGCGCTGGTCGCCTGGTCGGTCACCAGCACCCTGGCCGACCACTCCATCGGTGACCTGATCAGCTCCCCGGCCCCCGGCCCGACGATCCCGCTGGCCGTCGCGGCCACCGCCATCGCCGGCGGCTACATGACCGGCGCGATCGTCTCCCCCGAGATGACCCGCTACAACCGCAAGGGCTCGCACGTCTTCCTGCAGAGCGCCTCCTCGATGATCCTCTCCGAGTACATCGTGGGCCTCACGGGCGTCCTGCTCGGCCACCTGGTGAAGTCCAACCAGGTGTCGCACATCGTGCTCTCCACCTCGGGCGCCATCGGCGTCATCGTGGTCCTGATGTCCACCGCGAAGATCAACGACTGGAACCTGTACGGCTCCTCGCTCGGCGTCGTGAACTTCTTCCAGGTCGTCTTCGGCAAGCGCCTGCACCGCGGCGCGGTCACCGTCGCGCTCGGCCTCGCCGGCACCCTGCTCTCGGCCGTCGGCATCATGACCCACTTCACCGAGTTCCTGTCCGTGCTCGGCGTCGCCATCCCGCCCGTCGGCGGCATCGTCGTGGCCGAGTACTGGGTCGTACGCCGCATGCGCAAGCCGCTCGACGAGACGCGTGAATCCGGCACACTGCCCACGTCGTCGCCGACCTGGGTGCCCCTGTCGATCGTGATCTGGATCGCCGCGTTCTGCGTCGGCAAGTACGTGACCGTCGGCATCCCCGCGCTCAACTCCCTGGCCACCGCCTTCGCCCTGTACTCCGTCCTCGGCCTCCTCGGCCTCGTGCGGCCGTACGGCACCTCCGCCCTGGACGACGAGGACACCACCACCGCCCCCGCCGCCCCCGACGCGACCCCCGTAGGAGCAGCATGACCACCCTCGCCTCCGAAGACGCCCAGGCCGAGGTCGTCGAGCTGTGCGCCGAGCTGATCCGCTTCGACACCTCCAACCCGACGAGCGACGAGCGCGCCTGCGCCCACCGGGTCGTGGAACGTCTCGCCGAGACCGGCATCGAGTCGGTCCTGGTCGAGAGCGCCCCCGGCCGGGCGAACGTCATCGCACGGATCCCCGGCACGGACCGCGAGCGCGGCGCGCTCCTGGTCCACGGCCACCTCGACGTCGTGCCCGCCGACGCCTCCGAGTGGCAGGTGCCGCCCTTCTCCGGCGAGATCCGCGACGGTTACCTGTGGGGCCGCGGGGCGATCGACATGAAGGACACGGTGGCCGTCATGCTGGCCACCGCCCGCCACTTCGCCCGCACCGGCACCCGCCCCTCGCGCGACATCGTCCTCGCCTTCCTCGCCGACGAGGAGGCGGGCGGCAGGTTCGGCGCGCACTGGCTCGTCGAGCACCGCCCCGAGCTGTTCGAGGGCGTCACGGAGGCGATCGGCGAGGGCGGCGGATTCTCGTACGCGCTCGACGGCACCCGGCGCCTCTACCCGATCGAGAACGCCCAGCGCGGCATGGCCTGGATGGAGCTCACAGCGACGGGCCGGGCGGGCCACGGCTCGTCCCCCAACGACGAGAACGCGGTCACCGACCTCGCCGAGTCCCTCACCCGCATCGGCCGCCACACGTTCCCGATCCGCCTCATCGAGCCCGTACGGGCGCTGCTGGCGGAGGCCGCCGCGCTCACGGGCGTGAAGGTCGACTTCGAGGCCGAGGACCTCGACGCGGAGCTGGCCAAGCTGGGCCCGGTCGCCGACTTCATGCAGGTGGTGCTCCGCAACTCCGCGAACCCCACCATGTTCTCGGCCGGCTATCAGACGAACGTCATCCCCGGCAGGGCCACCGCCCGCGTCGACGGCCGCTTCCTGCCCGGCCACGAGCAGGAACTCGTCGACACCATCGACGAGTTGCTCCTGCCGTCCGTGCGGCGTGAGTGGGTCAACCACGACATCGCCATGGAGACCACGTTCGACGGACCGCTCGTCGACGCGATGTGCGACGCCGTGCGCGCCGAGGACCCCGACGGCCACCCGGTCCCGTACTGCAACCCCGGCGGCACCGACGCCAAGGCCTTCACGAAGCTGGGCATCCGCTGCTTCGGCTTCAAGGGCCTCAAGCTGCCGCACGACCTGGACTACGGCCGCCTCTTCCACGGCGTCGACGAGCGCGTCCCGCTCGAAGGCCTGCGGTTCGGTGTCCGCGTCATGACCCGCCTCTGGCAATCCTGCTGACCGAACCGCCACCCCGGGCGGCCCGCCGCCCACCCACCCCCCGCCGCCGCCTTGGGCAGTCTGCCGCCCAAGCCCACCCCTCCCCCGCCGCCTTGGGCAGTCTGCCGCCCAAGCCCACCCCTCCCCCGCCGCCTTGGGCAGTCTGCCGCCTGGGGCGGCAGGGTGGGCAAGGCGGCACCCCGGCGCGGGGCGAGCGCTCACACCCGGCCTCAGCCACCACCCGGGGCGCCCAGAACCCGCCGGGCCCGCGCCGGACGGCGTAGGGCAGCATGTCGCCATGACCACGACCGCCGCCGGACACACCCCCGCCCCCGAGATCGTCGCCGCCTTCGAGGCCGCCAAGGGCTTCATGCCGCTCGACGAGGGACTCGCCCTGTACGCGGCCGCGGCCGAGGCCACCGCGCTCGGGCTGCCGCTCCTGGAGGTCGGCACGTACTGCGGGCGCTCCACGATCCTGCTCGCCGACGCGGCCCGGCAGGCCGGGGTGAGCGCGCTCACCGTGGACCACCACCGCGGCAGCGAGGAGCAGCAGCCGGGCTGGGACTATCACGACCCGGAGACCGTGGACCCGGTCGTCGGCCGCATGGACACGCTCCCCACGTTCCGCCGCACCCTGCACGCGGCCGGCCTGGAGGACCACGTCGTCGCGCTCGTCGGCCGTTCCCCGCAGGTCGCCGCGGTCTGGGGCGGCCCGCTCGGCCTGGTCTTCGTCGACGGCGGCCACACCGACGAGCACGCCACCGCCGACTACGAGGGCTGGTCCCCGCACCTCGCGGAGGGCGGCCTGCTCCTCATCCACGACGTGTTCCCGGTCAAGCTCGACGAGTGGACGGGCCAGGCCCCGTACCGCGTCTACCTCAGGGCGCTGGAGTCCGGCGCGTTCACCGGGGTCTCGGCGACCGGATCCCTGCGCGTCCTGCGCCGAACGGGCCCTGGCATCTGAGCGCGGCGTTAGGCTCCTAGGCGTGTCATACGTAGGTCCGGACAGCGACGGTTTCTTCGACGATGCCGACAACAACGACGACGGCCCGCGGCGGCCGCGCCGGTTCAGCGGTGGTCCGCTGACCGTGACGCTCGCCGCACTCGTGCCCACGGCTCTCGCCGGGTGGCTGATCTGGCAGGTGACGGGCGGCGGCCCGGGCGAGGGCGAGCCCGCGAAGACGCTGCCCGCCGCGAGCCGGTCGTCGACGGCGCGGCAGGACAGCCCCACCCCCTCCCCGTCGAGGTCCGGCGACGACGGGAAGAAGGGCCACGGGTCGCCGAGCGCCACCCCGTCGGCGTCGAAACCGCCCGCCTCCTCGGCCGGGCCCGCCGGGTCCGGCGCCCTCAAGGGCAAGATCATCGTCATCGACCCGGGTCACAATCCGGGCAACTTCCGGCACACCGCCGAGATCAACCGGCTCGTCGACATCGGGACAAATCGCAAGGAATGCGATACGACAGGCACGTCGACCAATGGCGGTTACACCGAGGCCCAGTTCAGCCTCGACGTCTCGCGCCGGCTGCGCACACTGCTCCAACAGCAGGGCGCCACCGTCGAGTTGACCCAGAACGGCGACCGCGCCTGGGGCCCGTGCGTGGACGAGCGCGCCCGCATCGGCAACAAGGCGCACGCCGACGCCGTGATCTCCGTGCACGCGGACGGCTCCGCGGCCGGCAACCGCGGCTTCCATGTGATCCTTCCCGCATCCGTGAAGGCCGGCGCCGCGGACACGACGGCGATCACGGCCCCCTCGCGCGCACTCGGCGAACGCATCGCGGGCAACTTCGTCCGCGCCACCGGCTCGGCCCCTTCGAACTACATCGGCGACGGCACCGGCCTCGACGTGCGCCGGGACCTGGGAGGCCTCAACCTCTCGACCGTGCCGAAGGTGTTCATCGAGTGCGGCAACATGCGCGACCCGAAGGACGCGGCCCTTCTGACGAGCGGCACGTGGCGGCAGAAGGCGGCTCAGGGGATGTCTGACGGAATCGTGAGTTTCCTGCGGGGGTAGTTCCCGGCCTGCGGATCGCGGCAGACACCCCCGGCGCGTGGACGATAGTGTCTCCATACGATGTGGGGCCACCCCCGCGCTTCGCACGGCACAGCAGCGACAGCGACGCCTCCGCCGACGACCTGACGACTGACGAAGGACCTCCTGAAGTGAATATCCGCTCCCTCACTCGAGGCGACGGCGTGGTGATCGGAGCAGCGGTGTTGCTGTTCATCGCCTCGTTCCTCGACATCTATTCGATCGACGGGATCTCCAGCGGCGCAGACCTCCCGAACGCGTGGGAGAGCGCACCGCTCCTGATGAGCGTCTTCCTCGCGGGCATCTTCGCCGCGGTGCTGATCGTCGTCGCCCGCGGGCTGCCCACCGTGCCGAAGGTCGCCGGTCTCGACCTCGGCCAGTTCGGTGTCGCTCTCGCCGTCTTCTCCGCGTGGAGCGCGCTCGGGAACATCTTCGACCCGGCGGGTGGCTTCAACAACAGCGGCCAGGGCACGAGCGGCTTCGGCGCCGGTACCGGCGTGATCCTCGCTCTGATCGCGACCCTCGTGCTCGCGGGTGCCGCCGTCGCCACGCCGCTCGTGCCCGCGCTGAAGGGTGCCCTCGTCGGCGCCCCGCGCCCGCAGGCCCCGCTGCCGTACGGCGCGCAGCCCGCCGGCGGCTACGGCTACCCGGGTGCCCAGCAGCCGGGCCAGCCGTACGGTGCGCAGGCCGGCCAGCCGGGGCAGCCCGGTCAGCCTTACGGTGCGGCCCAGCCGCAGCAGCAGGCGCCCGCGCCGCAGGCCGCGCAGGCCCCGGCCGGCGACTTCTCGCCGTTCTGGTTCGCCGTTCCGGTGCCTCGTCCGCTGTATGCGGAGGACGGGGCGCCTACGCCGATCGCCGAGTTGGCGCCCGGTACGTGGTACCTGGCGGTTGAGCAGCGTGGGCCTGGGCTTGTCGCCCAGACCCAGGATGGTCGCCGGGGTGTGCTGCAGGACACGACCGGGATTCAGCGGGGCTGATCGCTCCTGTTGGCTGCGAGCCGCCTCTGGCTGGTCGCGCCCACGCGGCGGAGCCGCAAATGTCACAGCCCCGCGCCCCTTACGGGGCGCTCTTCTCGGCCCCTCGCCCGTCTTCCGGGTGAGGGGCCGTTGTCGTACAGTCGCCCCCGGCACGTGAACTGACACTGCGTCAGAAAAGGGGATGGCATGCGACTCGGACTCGCGCTCGGGTACTGGGGGCGGGGGCCCGACCCGCATCATCTCGAACTCGCCCGGGAGGCCGAGCGGTTGGGGTACGACTCGGTGTGGACCGCCGAGTCCTGGGGCAGTGACGCGTTCACGCCGCTCACCTGGATCGCGGCGCACACCTCCCGCATCCGGCTCGGCACCGCGATCGCGCAGATGGCCGCCCGCTCCCCCACCACGACGGCGATGCACGCCCTCACCCTCGACCATCTCTCCGGTGGCCGCATGATGCTGGGGCTCGGCCTCTCGGGGCCGCAGGTGGTGGAGGGCTGGTACGGGCGGCCGTTCCCGAGGTCACCGCTGACGGCCACCCGCGAGTACGTGGACGCCGTGCGCCAGGTGCTCCGGCGGGAAGGGCCGGTCGAGGTCGACGGACGCTTCCATTCCCACCCCTACCGCGGCGAGGACGGCACCGGCCTCGGCAAGCCCCTCAAGCCGATCACCCACCCCCTGCGCGCCGGTCTGCCCATCCTCCTCGGGGCCGAGGGGCCGAAGAACATCGCGCAGACGACCCGTATCGCGGATGGCTGGCTCCCGCTGTACTGGTCGCCGACGCGCACGGACGCGTACGAGGCGTCCCTCACCGACCTGCCCGAGGACTTCGTGATCGCGCCGATGGCCCGTGTCACGGTCTGCGACGACGTCGCCGAGGGGCTGCTGCCGGTGAAGGCGATGCTGGGCTTCTACATCGGCGGCATGGGCCACGCCAAGCGGAACTTCCACGCGGACCTGATGGCGCGCATGGGGTACGAGGAGGAGGCCCGCCGCATCCAGGAGCTGTTCCTCGCGGGGCGGCGCGAGGAGGCGATCATGGCCGTGCCGGACGCGTTCGCCGACGAGATCTCGCTCATCGGCCCGCGGGCCCGTATCGCCGAACGGCTCGAACTGTGGCGCAAGGGCCCGGTCACCGACCTGCTCGTCCTGGCCCCGGACCCGCACACCCTTCGGGTCCTGGCCGAGCTCAACTCGTAGCGCCAGACGTCTGCTCAGAGGCTCGGGCATGTTTCGGCGTGCGAGGAAGGGAGACCCGTGCTCCATGTCTCACAGCCGCACGATCCGAGGCACCAACCAAGCCGCGACGATCGTCACGGTCGTCGCCGACATCCTGGCCGCCGTCCTCGGCCTGTGGATCCTGATGTACCTGCTGGACGCGAACCGGGCCAACGACCTGGTGGGGTTCATCCACGGCGCGGCCCGGTGGCTCGCCGGCTGGTCGCACGACCTGTTCACGTTCGACGACGCCTGGGCACGGGTGGTCGCGGGCTACGGCCTGGCGGCCGTGGTGTACCTGGTCGTCGGCCACGCGCTCGCCGACCGCCTGCGCCGCTACTGAACGCGCCCCTACTGAGCTGCGCTTCCCTCACAGCAGTCCGGCTCGAACCCCGCAGGGAGCCGCTTCCCGTCGAACACCGAACACGTCGCGTCGTCGCCGCCGAGGGCCGCGACGGCGAGGAGGACCGAGCCCGCCGTCCACGCGGTGAGTTCCCTGGGCCAGATCGCCTCGTCCTCGAAGACGTAGCCGGTCCAGTACAGGCCCGACTCCGGGTCGCGCAGGTGCTGGATGGACTGGAGGATCTCCAGGGCCCGGTCGGACTCACCCACCGCCCACAGCGCGAGGGCGAGTTCGGCGCTCTCGCCGCCGGTGACCCACGGGTTGGGGACGACGCAGCGCACGCCGAGGCCGGGGACGACGAAGCGGTCCCAGGAGGCCGCGATGCGTTCCTGGGCCTCGGGGCCGGTCAGGGCGCCGCCGAGGACGGGGTAGTACCAGTCCATCGAGTAGCGGTCCTTGTCGAGGAACCGCTCGGGGTGGCACCGGATCGCGTGCCGCAGGCTCCCGGCGGCCAACTCCCAGTCGGGCTGGGGTTCTTCGCGCTGTTCGGCGATGGCGAGGGCGCAGCGCAGAGCGTGGTGGACCGACGAACTGCCGGTGAGGAGCGCGTCGTCGACGGGTGTCCCGTCGGGTTCGCGCTTCCAGCCGATCTGCCCGCCGGGCTGCTGGAGCCGCAGGACGAACTCCATGGCCGCGTACACGGTGGGCCACATGCGGTCGAGGAAGGCGTCGTCACCGGTGGAGAGGTAGTGGTGCCAGGCGCCTACGGCGACGTAGGCGACGAAGTTGGACTCGCGGCCGTGGTCGGTGACGTCGGCGGCGTCCCCGTCGGCGTACGCCGCGTACCAGGAGCCGTCGTCGTTCTGATGGCGGGCGAGCCAGTCGTAGGCGCGTTCCGCGGCGGTGTGCTCGCCCGCCGCGTCGAGAGCCATCGCGGCCTCGGTGTGGTCCCACGGGTCGAGGTGGTGGCCGCGGAACCACGGTATGGCGCCGTCCTCGCGCTGCACGGCGAGCAGGCCGCGCACGGTCGCGGCGGCCTGATCGGCCGTCAGAACGCCGGGCAGGACGAGGAGTTCGGTCTTCTCCGGGCTCGTCACGCCTCGGCCTTGGGCAGGTGCGGCTTGGTGGCGTAGGCGACGAAGCTCTTGCCGACGACGGGGTTGAGGAGCTGCTCGGTGACCCGGGTGAGCGCCGGCTTCTTCATGATGTCCCAGACGAGGAGCTTGTGGTACGCCCGCACGGGCAGCGCCTTGTCGTTGTCGACGCCGAACGCGCACTTGAGCCACCAGTACGGCGCGTGCAGTGCGTGCGCGTGGTGGGTGCCGTACGGCTTGAGGCCCGCTTCGCGCATCTTGCCGAGGAGTTCGTCGGCCTTGTAGATGCGGATGTGCCCGCCCTCGACCTCGTGGTACGCGTCGCTGAGCGCCCAGCAGACCTTCTCGGGGCCGTAGCGCGGGACGGTCACGGCGATGCGGCCGCCCGGCTTGAGGACGCGCACCATCTCGGCGAGGACGCCCTTGTCGTCGGGGATGTGCTCCATGACCTCGGAGATGATCACGACGTCGAACGACTCGTCCGGGAAGGGGAGGTTGAGGGCGTCGCCCTCCATGGCGGTGGCCGTGGCCCCGGCCGGCGCCTCGCCCGCCTCCTTCATCGCGGCGAACCACTTGGCGACCTCGCGGATCTCCTCGCCGTTCTGGTCGAGGGCGACCACCTGGGCCCCGCGCCGGTAGCACTCGAACGCGTGCCGACCGGCTCCACAGCCGAGGTCGAGGACGCGGTCGCCTGCGGCGAGCGGGAAGCGGGTGAAGTCGACGGTCAGCACGTGGCCCTGCTTTCGCGGTCGGATCCTGCACGTTCGTGGGGGGTGGTGGCGCGGGCCCCGGCGGGCACCCGGCCGGCCGAGCGGGCGATGGACTCGCGGTAGAGCTCGGCGGTGCCGAGCGCGGCGCGGGCCCAGGTGAAGTTCCGCAGGACCCGCTCGCGGCCCGCGGCGCCGAGCCGCTTCCGCAGTTCCGGGTCGTCCAGGAGCCGGGTCAGGGCGGCGGCCAGGGCGCCCGCGTCGCCGGTGGGCACCGCGAGGCAGGTCTCGCCGTCGCGCCCGGCGACCTCGGGGATCGCGCCGCCGGTGGTGGCGACGAGCGGGGTGCCGGTGGCCATGGCCTCGGCCGCGGGCAGCGAGAAGCCCTCGTACAGGGAGGGCACGCAGGCGACTTCGGCGGAGCGCACGAGGTCGACGAGTTCGGCGTCCGTGATGCCCTTGACGAAGGTGACGGCGCCTTCGAGGCCGTACCGCTCGATGGCCGCGGCGACGGGCCCGTCCTCGGCACGCTTGCCGACGACGACGAGATGGGCGTCCGGGTTCTCGGTGCGGACCTTGGCGAGCGCCTCGACGAGGAAGACGAGTCCCTTGAGGGGGACGTCGGCGCTGGACGTCGTCACGATGCGGCCCGGCACCTCGGCCACCGACCGGTCCGGTGAGAAGAGGTCGGTGTCGGCGCCGATGTGCACGACGCGGATCCGGTCCTGGCGTACGCCGAGGTGGTCGACGATCTCCTGGCGCGAGGTCCCGGAGACGGTGAGGACGGACGGCAGGCGGCGGGCGACGCGCTTCTGCATGCGCGTGAACGCGTACCAGCGGCGCTTGGACATCCGCTGCTGCCACGTCTCGGCGGCGTCGATCTCCAGCTGCCGGTCGACGGTGATGGGGTGGTGGATCGTGGTGACGAGGGGGGCGCCGAGCGCGGCGGGCCCGCCCAACAGGCCGTAGCCGAGGGTCTGGTTGTCGTGCACGACGTCGAACTCGCCGCGCCTGGCCCGCAGATGACGCCGGGCGCGCAGCGAGAACGTGAGGGGTTCGGGGAAGCCGCCGGTCCACATGGTGCCGACCTCGAGGGCGTCGACCCAGTCGCGGTACTCGTCGCGCTTGGGTGTGCGGAACGGGTCGGGGCTGCGGTAGAGGTCGAGGCTGGGGAGTTCGGTGAGGCGGAGACCGGTGAGGTCCTCGCCCTCGTCGAGGACGGGGTAGGGCTGGGATCCGATGACCTCGACCTGGTGCCCGAGCCGGGCGAGTTCGCGGGACAGGTGGCGTACGTAGACGCCCTGTCCGCCGCAGAACGGGTTCCCCTTGTACGTGAGGAGAGCGATGCGCAACGGACGGTCACCGTCAGTGCGCGACCCCGCCCGGGGACCGGCCTCCATGGCCTCAGCGGTCACTCGGGGCCCCCTTCTCACGGCATGTTCACGCGAGAGTACGCGTGGGCGGTAATCTAGAACAAGTTTCAGACTTGCTGACTCTTCGATAGCTCGAGGAGCACAGAATCTACCGGCAGGTAGCTTCGTTGTGACGCCCGGATCAGGTGATTCACGCCACGACGGAGCCGGCGAGGCCCTGCCATGATGAGCTCCCTGGAAAAACCGGACACGAAAAACCGGACACCGGCTGACGGCCACGGAACGGGACCCATGACAGCGGAAGCGAAGACCGCGGAAGCGAAGACCTCCGAAGCGAAGACCTCGGACGTCAGGACGGCACATCCGGCGTCGCCGCCCCTCACCGAGCGCCAGGAGGCGCGCCGCCGCCGCATCCTGCACGCGAGCGCGCAGCTGGCCAGCCGGGGCGGGTTCGACGCCGTACAGATGCGTGAGGTCGCCGAGTCCTCGCAGGTCGCGCTCGGCACGCTGTACCGCTACTTCCCCTCCAAGGTCCATCTGCTCGTGGCGACGATGCAGGACCAGCTCCAGCACATGCACGCCACGGTCCGCAAGCGCCCGCCGTCGTCCGACCTGCCCTCGGAGCGGGTCGCGGAGACCCTGATGCGGGCCTTCCGCGCGCTCCAGCGCGAGCCGCACCTCGCCGACGCGATGGTGCGCGCCCTGACGTTCGCCGACCGCAGTGTGAGCCCCGAGGTCGACCAGGTCTCCCGGCAGACGACGGCGATCATCCTGGACGCGATGGAGCTGGACGCCCCGACCCCGCAGCAGCTCTCGGCGGTCCGCGTCATCGAGCACACGTGGCACTCGGCCCTCATCACCTGGCTGTCGGGGCGCGCCTCGATCGCGCAGGTGAAGATCGACATCGAGACGGTGTGCCGCCTGATCGACCTCACGGAGCCGGAACCGCGGAAGTAGCGGCCCGGCTCCCGTCGACACCGCGCTACTCCTCGGGCGGGAACACCACTTCGCCGCTGTCGGACAGCGTGATCGTGATGGCCTCCACCGGGCAGCCCTCGGCCGCCGTGAGCACCTTCTCGTTGGCGTCCGTCTCCGCCTCCGCCGGGTGGGACTGGCGGG
Source organism: Streptomyces antnestii (assembly GCF_004005495.1). Lineage (GTDB taxonomy): Bacteria > Actinomycetota > Actinomycetes > Streptomycetales > Streptomycetaceae > Streptomyces > Streptomyces antnestii. The sequence continues at coordinate 176,687 of NZ_RZYA01000004.1, read as the reverse complement.
CGGAGTCGAGGCGGAAGCCGCCCGGGGCATGGTTCACACACATTCCGGAGCCGATGCAGACGCCCCGGTCGACCTCGACGTGCCAGCGGTCCCCCATCACGCCTCCCAGCCGGCCGGCAGATGGATCATCTTGTGCTCCAGATATGCGCCGTACCCCTCGGGCCCGAACTCCCGCCCGAGACCGGAGTTCTTGTAGCCGCCGAAGGGGCCGAGCATGTCGAGGCTGAAGGTGTTCACGCTGTACGTGCCGGTGCGCACCTGCCGTGCGACGTCGATGCCGTGCGCGACGTCGGCTGTCCACACGCTGCCGCTCAGCCCGTAGTCGGAGTCGTTGGCGATCTTCACGGCCTCGGCCTCGTCGCCGTACGGGAGCAGGCAGATGACGGGGCCGAAGATCTCCTCGCGGGCGACGCGCATGGAGTTGTCGACGTCGCCGAAGAGGGTCGGCTCGACATACCAGCCGTGGTCGAGGCCTGCCGGACGGCCGCCGCCGGTGAGGATCTTGGCGCCCTCCTCCTGGCCGATGCGGATGTAGTCGAGCGAGCGGCGCTGCTGGCGCTCGGCGACCAGCGGGCCGACCTGGGTCGCCGGGTCGAGCGGGTCGCCGACGACGAGCGCGGCCGCCGCCTCCGTGAGGGCCCCGGCGAACTCGTCGTAGCGGGAGCGGGGCAGGAGGATGCGGGTCTGGGCGACGCAGGCCTGGCCGTTGTTCATCCAGGCGGACTGGACGAGGCCGGGGACGGTCGTCGCGAGGTCCGCGTCCGGCAGGACGACGGCCGCGGACTTGCCGCCGAGTTCGAGGGTGACGTGGGTCAGGTTGCGCGAGGCGACCTCCATGACGCGCTTGCCGGCGGCCACGGATCCGGTGAAGGACACCTTGTCGACGCCGGGGTGCCCGACCAGGTACTCGCTGGTCTCGCGGTCGGCCGGGAGGATCGACAGGACACCCTCCGGCAGGCCCGCCTCCTTCGCGATCTCGCCGAGCAGATACGCGTCGAGCGGCGACTCCGGAGACGGCTTGAGGACGACCGTGCACCCGGCGAGCAGCGCGGGCGCGAGCTTGGCCGCGGCGACGAACTGCGGGACGTTCCACGGGACCACGGCCGCCACGACGCCGACCGGTTCGCGCCGCACGAGGATCTTGCCGAGCGCGCCGTCGCGCGTCTCCTCGTACGTGAAGTTCCTGGCGACGTTGATCGCCGAGTCCCACACCATCATCGCGCCGAGGGCCTGCGCGAGGACGCTCCACGAGTACGGGGAGCCGTTCTCGGAGGAGATGAGGCGGGCGATCTCCTCGTGCCGTACGGCGATCGCGTCCTTGATGCGGGTGACGACCGCGATGCGTTCGTCGAGGGTGGCCCGTGGCCAGGGCCCCTCGTCGAAGGCCCGGCGGGCGGCGGCGACGGCGCGGTCCACGTCGGCGGGGGCCGCGTGCGGTACGCGGCCGAAGACCTCGCCGGTGTGCGGGGAGATCACCTCGATGACGTCCGTGCCGAGGGGATCGGTCAACTCCCCGCCGATGAACAGCTGTCCGTGTTCCACGAGCTCGGTCATGGCTGACTTGCCTCCTGCGGCCGTTTCCTGACGCCGTTTCAGAACTGATACCAGTTCTAGTTCGCATCCGGAAGGGTCGCGCCGCCTTCACCGGCCCTGGATCTGACGGTTGATCAGGTAGATACTTGCAACAAGTTTCAAAGACAGTGTTCGGCGGTGCACGCGAGAAGTGGGGACCCATGACTGAGGCGACCGGCCAGGTGAAGGACCACGGCGGAGGGGTCTGGAGCATCCAGGTCCCGATCCCGGACAACCCCCTCGGCTACACCCTCGTCCACCTCGTGGCCACCGACGCGGGCCCCGTCCTCGTCGACACCGGCTGGGACGACCCGACGTCCTGGGACACCCTCACCGCCGGTCTGGCCGCGTGCGGCACGTCCGTCGGCGAACTCACCGGCGTCCTCGTCACCCATCACCACCCCGACCACCACGGCCTGTCCGCCAAGGTCCGCGAGGCCTCCGGTGCCTGGATCGCGATGCACGAGGCGGACGCGGCCGTCGTCCGCCGCACCCGCCAGAACCCGCCGTCACGCTGGTACGGGTACATGGTCACCAAGCTCATTGGCGCCGGCGCCCCCGAGGAGCACATCGCCCCGCTGATCGCGGCCCGCGACAACGGCCGTACCCGCAGCATGCCCGGCCTCGACCCGGCCCTGCCCGACCGCACCATCACCCCCGGCGACCTGCTCGACCTGCCGGGCCGCAGACTCCGCGCGATCTGGACCCCCGGCCACACCCCGGGCCACGTCTGCCTGCACCTGGACGAGGAGCACCCCGCCGGGCTCGAGGGCAACGGCCGCCTCTTCTCCGGCGACCACCTGCTCCCCGGCATCACCCCGCACATCGGCCTGTACGAGGACCCGGATGACGCCACCGTCACCGACCCCCTGGGCGACTACCTGGCCTCCCTCGAACTCATCGGCCGCCTCGCCCCCGCCGAGGTGCTCCCCGCCCACCAGCACACCTTCACCGACGCTCCCGCCCGCGTACGGGAGCTGCTCGACCACCACGAGGAGCGCCTCGCCGGGCTGCGGGCGCTGCTCGCCGGCCCGCTCACCCCGTGGCAGCTCGCCGAGCGGATGGAGTGGAACCGGCCCTGGGAACAGATCCCCTACGGGTCGCGCACCATCGCCGTCTCGGAGGCCGAGTCCCACCTGCGCCGCCTGGTGAAGCTGGGCCACGTGCAGGCCGTGGACGGGAGCGATCCGGTGACGTACGTGGCCGTCTGACGCGATCACCGCACCGTCGGCCGCCCTGCACGTAGTCCACCGGTCCCAACCGGCGTAATGTCAGTCACCTCAGAACCGGAAACAACAAGGGGGCGGCCACCGATGGCGCCGGACGAGGCCGTGGTCGGCTGCACGGGGAAGCTGATCATCGGCACGCGCGGATCGGAGGGCCCGGGCGAGGTACTGGTGAGGGTCAGGGGCGGCAGCGAGACGTTCTTCGCCTGGTCCGACGAGCCTCTGCGACGCGGGACGACGGTGCTGGTCATCGAGTCGCGCGGCACCCGCCAGGTCGTCGTCATGCCCTGGTCCGATCCGTCGCTGGACGAGCCCGACCACGGCTCCGGCGACATCGGCGGCTCCCGCTAAGGAGACTCAAGGATGTTCGGATATCGCGTCCCCTCACCCGACGAGGCAATGCTGATCTCGGGTGGCAGGCGGGGACTTGGGGGAGCGCCGTTCCGGGTGGTGACCGGGCACGGAAAGTTCGTCCTGCCAATCTTCCGCAAGACCCGTTTCCTTTCCTTGGCCATGTCGGAGGCCGAGGTCGTCGAGAAGTGCGTGACCCGGCAGGGCATCTCCCTGACCGTGCGCGCCGTCATCGCCTTCAAGGTGGGCAATGACACGGAGAGCATCGTCAACGCCGGCCAGCGGTTCCTCTCCGACCAGGACCAGATGTCGGTCCTCACCGGCCGGATCTTCGCCGGTCACCTGCGCTCCATCATCGGCTCGATGACGGTCGAGGAGATCGTCACCGAGCGGCAGAAGCTCGCCGCCGAGGTCCTCGACACCTCGAAGGCCGAGATGGCGAAGATCGGCCTGATCGTGGACTCGCTCCAGATCCAGTCCATCGACGACGGCGCGACCGGCTACATCGACGCGATGTCGGCCCCGCACAAGGCCGCGATCCAGCGGCAGGCCCAGATCGCCCAGGCGCAGGCCACCCAGGCCTCGACCCAGGCGGAGCAGGAGGCCCAGCGCAACCAGGCCGAGTACGCCCGGCAGACCGCCGTCGTCCAGGCCCAGTACAAGGCCGAGATCGACCGCGCCCAGGCCGCGGCCGCCCAGGCCGGCCCGCTGGCGCAGGCGCACGCGGAGCAGGAAGTGCTCATGGCGCGCACCGAACTGGCCGAGCGTGCGGCCGAACTGCGCCAGCAGCAGCTGGTGGCCGAGGTCGTGAAGCCCGCCGAGGCCGACGCCGAGCGGATCCGCGTGATGGCGATCGCCGAGGCCGAGCGGATGAAGATCCAGGCCGAGGCGGCGGCGTCGTACGACCGGGTCGCGCTCGACCGCATGCTCATCGACCAGCTGCCGCAGATCGTGAAGGAGGCGGCCAGCGGTCTCGCGGGCGCCAACGTGAACGTGCTGAACGGCGCGGACGGTCTCGGCGAGATCGCCGCCGGGCTCGTCGGCCAGGGCCTGACCATCCTCGACTCGGTCCGCCGCAACCTCGGCACACCCGACGGCGAGACGAAGCAGCCGGGCGGCGACATCCAGCGCTACCTGGGCGCGGCGTCGAGCCCGGTGGACGGCGGCAACGCCGCCAAGCGCTCGGGCGACGACGGTCCGGTCGACATCCGCTAGGGGGTGACCGTCGGATCAGGGTCGGACAGGTCACGGCGTCCGGTGCGGTGCATCGCAAGGCGCCGGAGCGTCCTGGCAGCGGAGCTGTCCGGGCGTTTCGGCAACGCGGCGAGGTGCCGTGCGAATGCGGGCACCTTCCAGCGGTAGCTGGGGAGTCGCGACCCCGGCCATGATCCGCCGGACACGCCCTAGGCACATCGGCTGTGAAGGGGGCGGGGCAGGTGTCTGCCCCGCCCCCTTCGGGCACCCCGTGGGGGTGTGGCTACGGGCCGGTACAGTGAGCGGGTCGTTCTCATGCCCGCACGGGGGGAAGCCGGTGCGAATCCGGCGCTGACCCCGCAACCGTGAGCCACCTCCGTGGCGAGCCGGACTGCCTCGTACGGGACATGACCGGCTCGTGTCATCGGCAGCCGCCGGTGGCCGGCACCGTCGAGGCATACGGAGCCGGAGCCGCCCGGTGCCCGCGTGTGCCGTGCCGCCCGGCTCCCCGCAGGGAGAGGCACCCGCCCCACCATGAACATTCGCCGCAGCGCCGCGCTCGTCGGCGCGACCGTCGTGATCGGCGCCGTCTGTGCGCCCGCCGCGGTCGCGGACAGCGCCTCGCCCTCCCCCAAGGTCGTCGTCCCCTCCGGTCTCTACGGCACGTCCGACCCGACGTACGACGGTGTCTGGCGGCAGTCGCTCTCGCTGCTCGCCCAGGACACCGTCGGTGTGAAGCCCGCGGCCAAGGCCGTGGACTGGCTGACCGGGCAGCAGTGCGCGAACGGCGGCTTCGCCGCGTTCCGCGTCGACCCGGGCAAGGCGTGCGACGCCAAGACCCCTCTCGACTCGAACAGCACGGCCGCCGCGGTGCAGGCCCTCGCCGCGCTCGGCGGGCACGACGCCGAGGTCGGCAAGGCCGTGACGTGGCTGAAGTCCGTCCAGGTCAAGGGCGGCGGCTGGGGGTACACCCCGGGCGGCGCCGCCGACGCCAACTCCACGTCCGTCGTGATCGGCGCGCTCGCCGCGGCCGGCGAGAAGGTGACGTCGGCGCAGGACGCGCTCGTGAAGCTGTCGATCCCGTGCGGCGAGGACGGCGGGGGCGCGTTCGCGTACCAGCCGGACAAGAAGGGGAAGCTCGCGGCCAACGCGGACGCGACGGCGGCCGGTGTGCTCGGCGGGCTCGGCAAGGGCCTCGCCGCCGACGGCGCGAAGCAGGCCGGGAAGCCGGTCTGCAAGGGCTCCGGCACCCCCGGCGCGGCGCAGGCCGCACAGAACGGCGCCGCGTATCTGACCCAGGCGCTGGCCAAGGACCACCACCTCATGTCGGCGATGCCGGGCGCCAAGGCACAGCCCGACTTCGGCAACACGGCCGATGCGGTCACCGCGCTCGCCGCCTCCGGTCACCCCGACCAGGCCGCCCCCGCGCTGAGCTGGCTGGAGAAGAACTCCTCGAAGTGGGCCGAGCAGAGCGGCCCGGCCGCCTACGCCCAGCTGATCCTCGCCGCGCACGCGGCCGGCGCGGACCCGCGCGACTTCGGCGGCACCGACCTGGTGAAGTCCCTGAACGCGACGGGCCCCGCGCCCGCCACCACGCAGGCCGGCAAGAAGGACGAGAAGAAGAAGGACGGCGGCGGCATCAGCGTCTGGTACGTCGTCGCCGTGGCGGCCGTCGCCGGTATCGGCATCGGCTTCCTGTTCAGCGGCCGCAAGAAGCAGCAGCTGTGAGCAGCCGCCGACGCCTGCCCGTCCTCGCCCTCGCGTTCGGCGCGCTGCTCGCGCTCCTGGCCGGCGCGGGCCAGGCCCAGGCCACCGGGTACCGCTACTGGTCGTTCTGGGACCGCGCCGGGGACCACTGGGTGTACGCGTCCCAGGGGCCGTCGACCGCGCGTCCCTCGGACGGTGACGTCCAGGGGTTCCGGTTCTCCGTGAGCGAGGACTCGCAGGACTCGGCGAAGCCGCGCGGTACGGCCTCCTTCGCGTCGATCTGCGCGGCCACTCCCGCGCGGGGCGGCGAGAAGCGGGTCGCGCTCGTCATCGACCCCGGCACCGCGCAGGACGCGCCGTCCGGTGAGACGCCGCCGAAGCCGCGTGCCGCGTGTGCGCGCGTCGCGGACGACGCGACCACCGCGGAGGCGCTGGCCGCCGTCGCGAAGCCGCTGCGGTACGACAACCAGGCCCTGCTGTGCGCGATCAACGGCTACCCGAAGTCGGGCTGCGGTGAGCAGGTGTCCGCCTCCAACTCCAAGGACACGAAGGCGGTGACCGGGAAGGGCGAGGCGAAGGGCGACTCCGGCAGCGGTGGGCCCTCCGTCGGTCTGCTCGCCGGGGGCGGCGCCGTGGTCGTGCTCGGCGCGGCCGCGGTCTGGCAGGCGCGCCGCCGGCGCGGCTGACCCGGAACACGGAAACGACGACACGATGAGCGCCGGCGCGGACGCCTCGCACCCCATACCGCCCCCCATACCGCACCCCGCACCCCGTCCGCGCCTCGCGCACGGGACGGGGGCGGGGCCTTCCGTGCGTCCGCGTCCGCTCGCCGCGCCCCGGGCCCACCGTTCGAACGCGCTGCATCCCGGCGCGTGGTGGCTCTGGGCGCTCGGGCTCGGCACGGCGGCGTCCCGGACGACGAATCCGCTGCTGCTCGCGCTGCTCGTCGGGGTCGCCGGGTATGTGGTGGCGGCGCGGCGCACGTCGGCGCCGTGGGCACGGTCGTACGGGGCGTTCGTGAAGCTGGGGCTCGCGGTGATCGGGATCCGGCTGGTGTTCGCGGTGCTCCTGGGGTCGCCGATCCCGGGGACGCACGTCCTCGTCACGCTGCCCGAGGTGCCGCTGCCCGCGTGGGCGCAAGGGGTGCGGATCGGCGGCCGGGTCACGGTCGAGGGCCTGGTGTTCGCGCTGTACGACGGCCTGAAGCTGGCCGCGCTGCTGATCTGTGTGGGCGCGGCGAACGCGCTCGCGAGCCCGGCCCGGCTCCTCAAGTCGCTGCCGGGCGCGCTGTACGAGGCCGGGGTCGCGGTCGTCGTCGCGATGACGTTCGCGCCGAACCTGATCGCCGACGTACGGCGGCTGCGTGCGGCGCGCCGCCTGCGAGGGCGGCCCGACAAGGGGCTGCGCGGTCTGGTGCAGGTCGGACTCCCGGTCCTGGAAGGCGCGTTGGAGCGGTCCGTGGCGCTGGCCGCCGCGATGGACGCGCGCGGGTACGGGCGTACGGCCGAGGTGCCCGCCGTCGTGCGGCGGACCGGGGCGGCGCTGACGCTCGGCGGTCTGGTCGGGGTGTGCGCGGGCACGTACGGGCTGCTGACCGCGGACGGCGCGCGGTACGGGCTGCCCGTGCTGCTCGCCGGGGTGGCGGCCTCGCTCGGCGGGCTCTGGGTGGGCGGGCGCCGTTCGGTCCGCACCCGGTACCGGCCCGACGTGTGGGGCGTGCGGGCGTGGCTCGTCGCCGCGTCGGGGGCGGCCGTCGCCGCCGTGATGATCCTGGCCGGTTCCCACGATCCCGCGGCGCTGGCGCCCGGCGTGGTGCCGCTGGCCGCGCCGGCGCTGCCCCTGTGGCCGGCGGCCGGGGTGCTGCTCGGGCTGCTGCCCGCGTTCGTGGCGCCCGCGCCGCCGCTCGCCGAAACGCCCTCGAAGGAGGCTTCATGATCCGGTTCGAGGACGTCTCGGTGACGTACGACGGGGCCGCCGAACCCACGGTCCGCAACATCGAACTCCATGTGCCCGAGGGCGAGTTGGTGCTGCTCGTCGGGCCTTCGGGGGTCGGCAAGTCGACGCTGCTCGGCGCGGTGAGCGGGCTCGTGCCGCACTTCACCGGGGGCACGCTCAGCGGGCGCGTCACCGTGGCGGGCCGGGACACGCGGACGCACAAGCCGCGCGAACTCGCCGACGTGGTCGGCACGGTGGGGCAGGACCCGCTCTCCCACTTCGTCACCGACACCGTCGAGGACGAACTCGCGTACGGCATGGAGTCGTTGGGCCTCCCGCCGGGCGTGATGCGGCGGCGCGTCGAGGAGACCCTCGACCTGCTCGGCCTCGCCGAGCTGCGCGACCGCCCCATCGCGACGCTGTCCGGCGGGCAGCAGCAGCGCGTCGCCATCGGTTCCGTCCTCACCCCGCACCCGCGGGTCCTGGTCCTCGACGAGCCGACGTCCGCGCTCGACCCGGCCGCCGCGGAGGAGGTCCTCGCGGTGATCCAGCGCCTCGTCCACGACCTCGGCACGACGGTCCTGATGGCCGAGCACCGCCTGGAGCGGGTGGTCCAGTACGCGGACCAGGTCGCACTCCTGCCGGGCCCCGGCGAACGTCTCCAACTCGGCGCCCCCGCCGAGATCATGGCCGTGTCACCGGTGTTCCCGCCGGTCGTGGACCTGGGCCGGCTCGCCGGCTGGTCACCGCTGCCGCTGACGGTGCGGGACGCGCGGCGCAGGTCCGGGGAGCTGCGGCAACGCCTGGCGGGACACGAGCCGGGCGAGCCCCCGGCCCCGGCCCCGGCCCCGGCCCCGGCTCCGGCCCCGGCTCCGGCTCCGGCTCCGGCTCCGGGTCCGGGTCCGGTGGAGTCCCCCGCCCCGCGCCGGCCCCCGCTGCGTTCCCGTAAGCAGCCCGCCGTACCAGCCGTCGCCGAGGTCACGGGGCTTGCCGTGCGGCGGGGGCGGGTCGAGGCGCTGCGTCACGTGGACCTCACGGTCGCGCCCGGCGAGATCGTCGCCCTGATGGGCCGCAACGGCGCCGGAAAGTCCACCCTCCTGTCCACCCTGGTCGGCCTGGTCCGCCCCTCCTCCGGCACCGTCCTGGTCGGCGGCGCGGTCCCGCACCGCACGGGCCCGCGCGAGCTGATCCGCCGCGTCGGCCTCGTCCCGCAGGAACCACGTGACCTGCTGTACGCGGACACGGTCGCCGCGGAGTGCGCGGCCGCGGACCAGGACGCGGGCGCGGATCCGGGCACCTGCCGTGATCTGATCTCGCGGCTCCTGCCGGGCATCGCGGACGACACCCACCCCCGTGACCTCTCGGAGGGCCAGCGCCTCACACTCGCCCTGGCGATCGTGCTGACGGCGCGCCCTCCGCTGCTCCTGCTGGACGAGCCGACGCGCGGCCTCGACTACGCGGCGAAGGCCCGCCTGGTCACGGTGCTGCGCGGCCTCGCGGCCGACGGACACGCCGTCGTCCTGGCCACGCACGACGTGGAACTGGCCGCCGAGCTGTCCCACCGCGTCGCGGTCCTGGCCGACGGCGAGATCGTGGCGAACGGCCCCACCCCCGAGGTGGTCGTGGCGTCCCCCGCGTTCTCCCCGCAGGTCGCGAAGGTCCTGGCGCCGGGCAGGTGGCTCACGGTGTCCCAGGTCCGCGAGGCCCTGGCCGCACAGGAGGAGGCATGAGCACGCGCCGGCAGCCGCAGGCGCGGGCCATCCGCCTCGGCCCCCGCTCGGTGATCGCCTTGCTCCTCGTCAGCGCCGTGGGCGTGGCCGCCTTCGGGTGGCCGCTGCTCGCGGGCCCTTCGTCGCAGGTCAGCGCCCATGCGCAGGACGCGCCCTGGTTGTTCGCGGGGCTGCTCGTGCTCCTTGTGGGGGTGGTCACGGCGGCCGTGTCGGACGGCGGGGTCGGGCCGAAGGCGGTGGCGATGCTGGGGGTCCTCGCCGCGACGGGCGCGGCGCTGCGGCCGATCGGGGCGGGCACGGCGGGCATCGAGCCGATGTTCTTCCTGATGGTGCTGAGCGGGCGCGTTCTCGGGCCCGGCTTCGGGTTCGTGCTCGGGTCGGTGAGCATGTTCGCGTCGGCGCTGCTCACCGGCGGGGTCGGGCCGTGGATGCCGTTCCAGATGCTGTCGATGGGCTGGTTCACGATGGGCGCGGGACTGCTGCCGGGCCCTGACCGGCTGCGCGGCCGCGCGGAGGTCCTGATGCTGGCCGCGTACGGGTTCCTCGCCTCGTTCGCGTACGGCACGGTCATGAATCTGGCGGGCTGGCCGTTCCTGGACTCGCTGTCGTCGAGCGTCGCCTTCCAGGCGGGGGCCCCGCTGCACGAGAACCTGGTCCGCTTCCTCGCGTACTGCCTGGCCACGTCGCTGGGCTGGGACCTCGGGCGCGCGGTGATCACCGTCGTACTGACCCTCACCGTCGGGCCGGCCCTCCTGAGGGCGCTGCGGCGGGCCACGCGCCGGGCCGCGTTCGAGGCCCCCGTCACATTCGAGAGCGCCGAGCCGTAGGGGCGTGCGCGCGCTGCGTCACCGGGACCCGCCCGCGCCGTGAAGCACCCCACATGACGCACGTCACCTACGATGCGCGGCCGTAGACCCGATCGTTTGACGCGTCCGGGCCAAAATGCCCGCTGACCTGGGGAATGAGAGCCAGCTCACATGGGGGACATTTCAACCATATGCGACCTCCACTAGTAAAAGGGGTGATTGCGGCGGCGGTCCCGGCCTGTTTCTCTGGAGGAGTCGCAAGGCGCCGACGGCCCCCGCCAGGGCCCCGGCGCCTCCGTACGCCGCAGGGCGGACGGCGCGACTCCCCCGTCCTCCACGGAAGGCCACCTCTTGTCCGCCACCATCCTCCGCCGCATCGCCACCCCGAAGAAGGCCCTCGCCGGTGTCGCCCTGGCCGCCGCCACCGCCGGCATGGTCATGGCCGCCGCCCCCGCGTCGAACGCGGCCTCCGCTTCACCCAAGGCGATCGCCCAGCAGAAGATGAGCGCCGCACAGTTCCAGTGCTTCGACAAGATCGTGTCCCACGAGTCCGGCTGGAACCCGCACGCGACGAACGCGTCCTCGGGTGCCTACGGTCTCGTCCAGGCCCTGCCCGCCAACAAGATGGCGTCGGCCGGCGGCGACTGGAAGACCAACCCCGAGACCCAGATCAAGTGGGGTCTGAAGTACATGAACGAGCGCTACGGCAGCCCCTGTGGCGCCTGGGCCCACTGGCAGACCGCCCACTCGTACTGAGCCGGGCCCCACGCGTGACGCGACCTCGCACGAGGTGACCTCACATGACGAAAGCGGCGCCCTCCCCCCTCGGGAGGGCGCTGCTTTCGTCATGCCGGACGCCCGCCTTCGTCATGCCGGACGCCCGCCGTCACAGCCGCTGGATGATCGTGCCCGTCGCCACCGCGCCGCCCGCACACATCGTGATCAGCGCGAACTCCTTGTCCCGGCGCTCCAGTTCGTGCAGGGCGGTGGTGATGAGCCGGGCGCCGGTCGACCCCACGGGGTGGCCGAGCGCGATGGCGCCGCCGTTCACGTTGACCTTCTCCAGGTCCTGCTCGAAGACCTGCGCCCAGCTGAGCACGACGGACGCGAACGCCTCGTTGATCTCGACGAGGTCGATGTCCTTGAGGGACATGCCGGCCTTGCCGAGCACGGCACGGGTGGCGTCGACCGGCCCGTCCAGGTGGTAGTGCGGGTCGGCGCCGACGAGCGCCTGGGCGACGATCCGGGCGCGCGGCTTGAGCTTGAGGGCGCGCGCCATCCGCTTGGACGCCCACATGATCGCGGCGGCGCCGTCGGAGATCTGCGAGGAGTTGCCCGCGGTGTGCACGGCGGTCGGCATGACGGGCTTGAGCCCGGCGAGCGCCTCCATGGTCGTGTCGCGCAGCCCCTCGTCGCGGTCCACGAGCCGCCACATGCCCTGCCCCGCGGCCTGTTCCTCCTCGGTCGTGGGCACCTGCACGGCGAACGTCTCGCGCTTGAAGCGCTCCTCGGCCCAGGCGGCCGCGGCGCGTTCCTGCGAGATGAGGCCGAGCGAGTCGACGTTCTCGCGGGTCAGTCCGCGCTTGCGCGCGATCCGTTCGGCGGCCTCGAACTGGTTGGGCAGGTCGACGTTCCACTCCTCGGGGAACGGCTTGCCGGGCCCGTGCTTGGAGCCGGAGCCGAGCGGCACCCGCGACATCGCCTCGACGCCGCAGCTGATGCCGATGTCGATGACACCGGCGGCGATCATGTTGGCGGTCATGTGCGAGGCCTGCTGCGAGGAGCCGCACTGGCAGTCGACGGTCGTCGCGGCGGTCTCGTACGGGAGGCCCATGGTGAGCCAGGCCGTGCGCGCCGGGTTCATGGACTGTTCGCCCGCGTGCGTGACCGTGCCGCCCACGATCTGCTCGACACAGTCGGCGTGGATGCCGGTCCTGCCGAGGAGTTCGCGGTATGTCTCGCCGAGGAGATACGCGGGATGAAGATTGGCGAGCGCGCCTCCGCGCTTGCCGATGGGGGTACGTACGGCTTCGACGATGACGGGTTCCGCGGCCATTGCTCGTCCTCTCCACACTTTCCCGGACCGAACCAGAAGACGTCAGAACTAGAACGCGTACCAGTTCTCCGTGCAGTCTCGACGGTGCTACTCCCGGTACGCAAGGGTCGTGCACGTACCGCGCGCGCAATCGGACTTACCGCGGGTATTGCACCTTGTAGAACCCGTTACTACCGTGCCGACAAGCTGACGCCCCGTCAGACCGTCACCGGGAGTTGCCCATGCCGTGCCCCGCGCTGCCCGAAGGGTTCGACTTCACCGACCCCGACCTGCTAGAACACCGCGTCCCCTTCCCCGAGTTCGCCCAGCTTCGGCAGTCCGAACCGGTCACCTGGATCGCCCAGCCGGCCGGCATCGCCGGTTTCGGAGACTCGGGCTACTGGGCCGTGACGCGGCACGCGGACGTCAAGTACGTCTCCACGCATCCCGAGATCTTCTCCTCGAACCTCAACACCGCGGTCATCCGCTTCAACGAGTCGATCAGCCGCGACCAGATCGACGTCCAGAGGCTGATCATGCTGAACATGGACCCGCCGGAGCACACCCGGGTCCGGCAGATCGTCCAGCGCGGCTTCACACCCCGTTCCATCCGGGCCCTGGAGGACACCCTGCGCACCAGGGCCCGTGCCATCGTCGAGGCGGCCCTCGCGAACGCCAAGTCCGACGGCTCCTTCGACTTCGTCACGAACGTCGCCGTCGAACTCCCCCTCCAGGCCATCGCCGAGCTCATCGGCGTACCGCAGGACGACCGCACCAAGATCTTCGACTGGTCCAACAAGATGGCCGCGTACGACGATCCGGAGTACGCGATCACCGAGGAGGTCGGCGCCGAGGCGGCCATGGAGCTCGTCAGCTACGCGATGAACCTGGCCGCCGCCCGCAAGGAGTGCCCGGCCAAGGACATCGTCAGCCAGCTGGTGGCCGCGGAGGACGAGGGCAACCTGAGCTCGGACGAGTTCGGTTTCTTCGTGATCCTGCTGGCCGTGGCCGGCAACGAGACGACGCGCAACGCCATCACGCACGGCATGCACGCCTTCCTCACCCACCCCGACCAGTGGGAACTGTTCAAGCGGGAGCGTCCGGAGACGACGGCCGAGGAGATCGTCCGCTGGGCCACCCCCGTGGTCTCCTTCCAGCGCACCGCGACCCAGGACACCGAACTGGGCGGCGCGCAGATCAAGAAGGGCGACCGGGTCGGCATCTTCTACTCGTCGGCCAACCACGACCCCGAAGTCTTCGAGAACCCCGGTGCGTTCGACATCACCCGCGACCCGAACCCGCACCTCGGCTTCGGCGGCGGCGGCCCGCACTTCTGCCTCGGCAAGTCACTGGCCGTCCTTGAGATCAACCTCATCTTCAACGCCGTGGCCGACGCGATGCCGGATCTGCGCCTGACCGGCGACCCGCGCCGGCTTCGCTCGGCCTGGCTCAACGGCGTCAAGGAGCTCCAGGTCAGCACCCGCTGACCCGCCGTCACGCGCCCGGCGCCGGGCATCCTGACGTCGAGGGATCCGGCGACGGGGTCGCGGGCGGGGACTCCCCCGGCCCGGCGGAGGGGTCCGGGCCGGGGGACGGGGACGCCGTGCCCGTGGGGCAGTCCGCCGACGGCTCGGGGTTGCCGGGGCCGGTGGGCGTGCCCGGGTCCTGCGTCACCGGAGGGTCGCTGGGGCCGGGCGAGGGGGACGACGGATCCGCCGGGTCGCCGCCCGGGCCGGGACCGGGGTTCGGATCAGGGCTCGGATCAGGGCTCGGATGAGGGTTGGAACCGCCGCCGTGGGGCCCGGAGGGTGTCGGATCGGGACCCACGACGATGCCGCTGCCGTTCCCCGGGCCCTTCCCCGGCCCCCTTCCGCCGCCCACCGGCCGGGTCGCCGGGGTGTCGCCTCCCGCGCCGGGGCTCTTCGGCAGGACACCCTTGCCGTCGGGCACGGTGTGCACGCCCTCGCGGTAGAACTCCATCCAGTACAGGACCAGCCGGAGATAGTCGCGCGAGTAGTTGTAGCTGAGGATGGCGCGTTCCCGGCCCGCCGCGCGGCTGACATCGCGGTCGCCCGCGCACAGGTAGTGGCCCGCCGCCAGGGCCGCGTCGAAGATGTTGTTCGGGTTCCTGTCCCCGTCCCCGTTCCCGTCGGCGCCCCAGCGACGCCACGTCGACGGCAGGAACTGCAGGGGCCCGACCGCCCGGTCGTACACCGTGTCCCCGTCCCACGCCCCGCCGTCCGAGTCCCTGATCAGCGCGAACCCCTGGCCGTCGAGCGCGGGCCCGGTGATACGGCGGAGGGTCGTGCCGTGCGCGTCGACGGCGCCCCCGCGCGCCTGGCCCGACTCCACCTTGCCGATGGCCGCGAGCAGTTCCCAGGGCAGCCGGCAGCCCGCGTCGGTCCGGGCGAGCGCCGCCTCGGCCCTGCGGTACGCGGCCAGGACGGTCGCCGGGACGCCGGCCTGGGCGCGGATCTGGGCGGCCGGAAAGAGGTGCGTGGGCGCGTCCGGGGTGTTCAGGGGCGGGAGTTCGGTGTGGTACGAGTCGTCGCCCTGCGAAGCCACGTCGGGCAGCGGCGCGGCGGCCGGCCCCGGGCTCCGCGTGCCGCCCCCGTCCCGCCCGGTGGCCGCGCGGTCGATGAGTGACGGGGCCTGGGACGCCGTGAGCAGGGCCACCGCGGCCGCGGCGACGGCGGTGCCGCGCAGACCCCGGCGGGCGCGGGCGTCGCGGGGGCGCAGGCGCGCCAGGAGGTGCGGGGCTCGCTTCACGGATCTCACGGGTCGGTCTCCTTGTCTCACGTGATGCCGGGGGCGCGTCGGTCGAGCCGGTCTGATCGGTGTGGGCGGTGCCGGTCGCGTCAGCCGTGCCAGCCGCGTGCTCAGCGGCCGAAGGTGTCGATGCCCGAGACCAGCCAGCGGCCCTCCTGGCGCACCCACTCGACGGCGAACATGGCCCCGGCGTACGCCGTGCCGCTCTTGCCGTGCGTGGTGCTGCTGCTCTGGTCGGCGAAGACGAGCACGCGGGCGCGGTCGCCGCTGATGCGCTCGACGGCGCTCTCGGTGACCGTCGTCGTGATCACAGCCTTGGACTTCCTGGCCTGCGCGAGGACACCCCCGAGCAGCTGCTGGTGCTGGGCCACGGCCTTGCCGGTGAGCAGCGAGGACACGGCCTTCCGCGCGGCCTCGGGGTGGGCGTAGTCGTACGAGAACAGGTCCGCCACGGCCTTGTCGGTGCGGCCCTTGATCTCGCTGGTGCGGGCGACGTCGGTGAGCGCGGTGTTGCGTGCGGCCGGCACGTCCCGTTCCGCGGCGGCCCGGGCGTGCGCCCACCCGGCGAACGCGCCGAGGAGCAGGGTGAGCGCGCAGACGACGAGGAGGGCGCGGCGTGGCCGGGGGGTGGGGATGACCGAGCTCTGCCCCGTGGCAGCCTTTCGGTCAACAGGCCGTTTTCGTACGGGTTTTGGCTCGGCGACCGCTTCAAGTCGGCGTGGCCTGGGGGCCGCGGCCAGGCGGCGGGTGCGGTTGATGTGGTGACGCGTCGTCGACATGGTCCGTCCGTCCTCTCCCGGCTCAGTCGGCCGAGGTGTCTCCGACCGGCGCCTGCCCGAGCGCGCTCAGCTTCCAGTGGCCTTCGGTGCGGGTGAGTTCGCCGAGCATGCGGCTGTCCTTGTCGCTCGCCTCGCCGCCGGGCGCGCGCACCGTGACGCGCAGCGCGATCAGGACGCGGGCCCGGCCCGCCCGGTCGTCGAGTTCCGTCACGGCGCCGGACAGCACCTTCGCCGTGCTGACCGTCTTCGCCTGCCTCACCTGTTCCTCGAACTTGGCTCGCCCTGCGACGAGTTGGCTGTGCAGCTCGCCCGTCGTGGACGACTCCCACAGGTCGAGGCCGCGCTCCAGGCTGTTGTGGTCGAGCGTGTTGAGGTTCTGCACGGACTGTTCGCCGGCCGACAGCGCGTTGTCGCGCTCGACGGCGTACGCGGCGGAGTCGTCGTGCGCGGCGCGGTACCAGGACACGCCGGACCGGGCCGCGAACCCGCCCGCGACGAGCAGGAGCGCGAGGGCCGCCACGAGCAGCGGCCGCGCGACGAGGGCCGCGCGCAGGAGATGGTGCGGGCGCGTGCGTGGCACAGGGTGCCCCTTTCTGTCCCGTACGGCCCTCAGCGGGCCTTGATGTCGACGATCTGCCAGTGGTCGCCGCGCAGTCGCGCCGTCACCGAGAGCTGGGCGGCGGACGTCACCGGCTTGTGGTCGCCCCGCCGCGCGGTCTGGTCGAGGAACACCAGGACCTGCGCGCTGTCGCCGTCGAGGCTGACCACCCCGGATCTGACGCTCTGGGTGGTGAGCGTGACGCGCTGTTCGGCGACGCGCTCGCGCACCTGCGCGAAGAGCTGCGTGTACTGGCGCGCCGCCCGCCCGCCGAGCAGTTCCCGCGCAGAACGCCCGGTGGCCCCGGTGCCGTCCGGGGTGTACGAGAAGATCTTGGCGAGCGCGCTGCTGACGTCCCCGTTGACGCGGGTGGTGGCCTCGGTGTCGGTGAGGGCATGGTTGGCGGCGGCGGGCGCCGCCCTCAACTCCTGTGCCTTGACGAGGAGTCCGGCCCCGGCGAGCACGAGCACGACCGTGACACCGCCGAGCAGGAAGCGCCGACGCCGCGACCGCGCGGGCGGCCGGTCCGGCGCGTCCGTGTCCCCGCTCTCCTCGACGGCCCCACTCTCCCCGACGGCCTCGGTCTCCGTCGTCACGGCCTCCCCCTCCGCCACCTTCACCACGCGCCCGATCCCCTCCCACACGCTCATGGCTGCGAACTCCCCGTGACAGGCACGGCGTTGAGGGCCTTGAGCTTCCAGCCGCCGTCCCCCGTGCGGGCCAGGACCGCCTCCAGGCGTTTACGGTCCGTGCTCGCCGCCCCGCCGCCCTTCGGCGTGACCGAGACCCGTACCGTCGCGATGACCTTCGCCGTTCCCGCCCGCGTGTCGAGCGCGGTGACGGCGGCCTCGGTGACCGTGCCGCGCGCCGAGGCGCCCACCGCCGGCCGGGTGTGCCCGAGTTCCGTGCGCAGCGCCCCGGTGGAGGCGCGGGTCCAGGCGCGGACGCCCTCCCTGGCCCGCTGTCCGGTCGTCGCGTCGAGTGTGGTGAGCGTGGCGATGCCCCGGCGCCCGTCCGCGAGCGCCTGGTCGCGCGCCCTGCTGTAGGCGAGCGCGTCGTCGCCGCGGGCCTGGGCGTAGGACACGGCGCCGTATCCGCAGAAGGCCGCCGCGGCCACGAGCACCGCCCCGGCCAGGACGGCCCCGCGCCGGTCACGGATCACGTTCATCTCCCGCCTCCTGTGGTGAGCCCGCTTCCTGTGGCGAGACCGCTTCCCGTGGTGAGCCCGCCTCCTGCGGTGAGCCCGCCTTTGCTGGTGAGGCCGAGCAGTCCGGCCATCCCGGTCGCGCCCGGCGCGTCGGCGAGGCCGAGCGCTCCCGGCAGCGCCGCGGCCTGTGTGGCGGCGGCGGGTGCCCGGTTGCCCGAAGGCAGCGACCCCGGTTTCGCGGCTTCCGGGACGGGGCCGCCCTTGGGCGCGTTCGCCGAGCCCCGGACGTCGATTCCGCTGGAGGGCGACGACGCGCAGCGGGCCGCGGTGTTGAGCGGCGGGGCGGTGCCGAGGTCGAGGCCGCCGCGGTAGCGCGTGCCCGAGTAGCCGGCCGTGCAGGGCAGCGGCTTGAAGAAGGTGACCGCCATGCCGAAGTTCACCTTGTCGCCCTCGACGGCCGTGGCGCCCGCCGCGACCGCCTGCGGGACCTTCACGAGCAGCTCCTCGGTGCCGTGCTGCCGGGTGACGGCCACCTCGGACGTGGTGAGGAGGTTGGCGAGGACGACACCGAGGCTCGGGTCGAGGTCGCGCAGCAGCCCGCTCAACTGGGTCGCGGCGGCGGGCGCCGCCTCGATGAGGCGACGCAGGTCCGCGTCCGAGCCCTTCAGCGCGGCGGCGAGTTCCTTCGCCCCGCCGGCGAAGTCGCGTATGGCCCGGGCCTCGTCGGCCTGGGTGCGCAGGACCACCTCGCCGTCCCCCATGAGTTTCGTCGTGGCGGGCAGGGCCCGGTCGGCGGCCCGCACGAAGGCGCTGCCGTTGTCCATGAGGACCTGGAGGTCGTCGCCCCGGCCCTCGAAGGCCTTCCCGAACTCGTCGACGACGGTGCGCAGGGAGTCCAGGGGGACGGAGGACGTGAGGTCGTTCATGCTGGTCAGTACGGAGGTGACCGGTTCCGGGACGCTGGTCTGCGCCTCGTCGATGTGTGCTCCGTCGGCGAGGTAGGGGCCGTCCGCGCGCTCGGGCCGCAGGTCGATGTACTGCTCGCCGACGGCGGACAGGCTCGCGACGACGGCGTGCGCGTCGGTCGGGATGCGCGGGGCGGACTTCTTGATGCGCAGCTCGGCGACGACCCCGTCCGCGGTCAGCCCGATGGGTCCGACGCGGCCCACGGAGACACCCCGGTAGGTGACGTCGGAGTATGTGAACAGGCCGCCGGTGCGCGGGAGTTCGACCTTCACCGTGTAGTAGTCGGCGACGCCCGCGTACCGGCCGAGGTCCGCGTACCGGATGCCGAGGAAGCTGAGGACGAGGACGGCGATGACGAGGAAGGCGAGGTTCTTGAGGCGGATCGCGAGGGTGATCACGGGGTTTCACCGCCGGACGTCGTCACCGACGGGAGCGGCAGCGGCGGGTCGGCGTGGCTCGTCGAATCCGGCGTCGGATCCGGCGTCGAATCCGGCCCGGCCTTACGGGAGCCACCCTTACCGGGAGCGGCCTTCGCCGGCGACGGGCTTGACGACGGTGTCGGTACCAGCGGCGGGATCACCTGCGTGCCCGGCTCCGCGACCACGTCCAGATAGGTGTTGAGGTAGTCCCCCTTGACGCCCCGCAGCACCTCGTCGGTGAAGGGGTACGTCAGGAGCACCTGGAGCGAGTCCGGCAGGTCCTTGCCCGCGTCCGCGAGGGACCTGAGGGTCGGGGCGAGGGCTTTGAGGTCGGCGACCATGTCCTCCTTGCCCTGGTCGATGGTGGACACGGCGACCGTGGAGAGGCGGTCGAGGGAGCGCAGCATCGTCAGGAGCGAACCGCGTTGCTCCTCAAGGGTCTTGAGTCCCGGGGACAGGCCGGTGAGGACCGTGCCGACGTCCTGCTTGCGTGTGGCGAGGGTCGCGGAGAGCTTGTTGACGCCGTCGAGGGCGTCCGTGATGTCGCCGCGGTGGTCGTCCAGGGTGGTCACCAGCTTGTTCACCCGTTTCAGCATTGAGCGGACCTGGGGTTCGCGGCCGCCGAGCGCGGCGTCGAGTTCCTTGGTGATGGTCTTGAGCTGGTTGACGCCACCGCCGTTGAGCAGCAGGGACAGGGCGCCGAACACCTCCTCGACCTCGGTGTCGCGGCCGGTGCGGGCGAGCGGGATGGTGACGCCGTCCGCGAGCCGGGCGCCGCCGCCGCTCCGCTTCCCGGTCCCGCTCCCGGTGGCCGTCCTGCCCGGCGCGATCAGCTGGATGTACTTCTCCCCGAGCAGGCCGGTCTGTTCGAGGCGGGCCGTGGTGTCCGCGGGCAGCCGCACCTCCCCGTTGATCTTCATGGTCACGCGCGCCGTCCAGTCGTTCCCGCCGAGCCGGACGGCGGTCACGCGGCCCACCGCGACGTCGTTGACCTTGACCGCGGACTGCGGCACCAGGCTGAGCACGTCGGCGAGTTCGGCGTGCACGGTGTACGGATGGCTGCCGAGGTCGGCGCCGCCGGGCAGCGGCAGGTCCTGGATGCCGTCGAACTTCGGCGCGGTCGCGGAGAACGCGCCGAACGCGAGCGCGAACCCCAGGCCGAGCGCGACGAGCCCGCCGAGTCCCGCCCCCGCGATCCCTCCCTTCCTGAACCGTCGCATCACCGACCGCCTCCCCCGACCGCGGGCAGCGGCAGCAGATTCCCGCCCATGCTCAGCTCGTTGAGGTTCGCCCGCCCGTCGAGCGTGCGACTGTCCTTGTCGTACGCGCTGACGACGTTGTCCGCGGCGAGGGGCGCCGTGTCGAGCGCCTCGGCCAGCGAGGCGCGCTGCTTGACGAGGGTGCGGGTGATCGGCACGAGTTTGTCGACGTTCTTCTTCAGTTCGCCGCGGTTGTCCTCGATGAACGTCTTCACCTGGCCGAGCGCCTTGCCGAGTTCCTTCAGGGCGCCCGTGAGGTCGTCCTTGTTGTCGGCGAAGAACCCGACGACGTCGTCGAGGCGTTCCTGGGCGGTGCGCACCCCGCCGTCCTTGTTTCTGAGCATCGTGGTGAACGCCTGGAGCTGGGCGAGCGTCGTGAAGAGGTCGTCGCTGCTGCCGTCCAGGGTCTTCGCGGCCTTGCCGAACTGCTCGATCGTGTCGCCGATCGCGGCGCCGTTCCCGTCGAGATTCCTCGCCCCGGTGTCGAGGAGGTCGGACAGGGCGCCGTGCGCGTTGGCGCCGTTGGGGCCGAGAGCCCGGCCGAGTTCGGTGATGCTGTCGTAGAGCTGGTCGATCTCGACGGGGGTGCGGTTGCGGGACGCCGGCAGGACGGCCCCGGCGGCGAGTGCGGGTCCCCCGGTGTAGGCGGGGGTGAGCTGGACGTACCGGTCGGCGACGATGCTGGGGGCTACCACGACCGCCCGCGCGCCGTCGGGGACGCGTACGCCCTCGTCGAGGCCGAGGGTGACCCTCACCTGCTTGCCCTGGGGGTGCACGGAGCCGACCGAGCCGACGCGCACGCCGAGGATCCGCACGTCGGATCCGGCGTAGACGCCGACGGTCCGGTCGAAGTAGGCGGTGACGGTGGTCCCGTCGCCGCCGAGGGCCCGTACACCCACCAGGCCGCCCGCCGCGAGGATCGCCAACACGAAGGTCCCGACGACGAGTTGGCGCTTCCTGCCCTTGATCCATGCCCGCGTCACCGGCCGGCTCCCTTCGCGCTCACGCCCTGCTGCGGTGGCTTGCAGTCCTTCGTCCGCTGTTCCTTCGGGAGGTACGCGGCCGGCACGACACCGCACAGATAGCTGTCGAACCAGCGGCCGTTGCCGAGGGTGTTGCCGATGAGCCGGTAGTAGGGGCCGACCAGCGCCAGCGTCCGGTCGAGGTTCCTGTTGTTCTTCTCCAGGACCGTGGTGACCCGGCCGAGCGCCTTCAGGGTCGGGCCGAGCTGTTTGTCGTTGTCGTCGACGACTCCCCTCAGCTGCGTGCCGAGTTCCTCGCTGCCCTTGAGGAGCGCCTTGATGGCGGCGCGCCGGTCCTTCAGCTCGCCGAGCAGCGAGCCCCCGTCGTCGATGAGCGTCTCGAAGCTGGACTTCTTCGACTTGAGGGTCCTGGTGAGCGTGCGGCTTCCCTTCAGGAGTTCGGCGAGCTGCGTGTCCCTCTTCGAGACGGACCTGGACAGTTCGGAGAGTCCGGTCGCGGCGGCGCGCACGTCGGGCGGCGAGTCCTTGAAGGTGTCCGAGATGGTCTCGAAGCTCTTGGCGAGCTGTGCGGTGTCGATGGCGTCGACGGTGCCGCTGAGGTCCTGGAAGGCCTGCGTCACGTCGTACGGGGACGTGGTCCGACTGACCGGGATGCGGGTGCCGGGGTCCTGGCGGGCGGAGCCCAGCGGGTCGACGGCGAGGTACTTGTCGCCGAGGAGGGTCTTGATGGCGATGGCGGCGGTGGACCGGTCCCCGATCCAGGCGTCGCCCGCGTCGAACGTCACCTTCACCCGGCCGCCGTCCAGCGAGACGCCGGTGACCTCGCCGACCTTGACGCCGGCGATGCGCACCTCGTCGCCCTCGCCCAGACCCGCGGCCTCGGTGAAGTCGGCGGAGTAGGTGGTGCCGGAGCCGATGAGGGGGAGCCGGCCGGCGTTGAACGCGGCGAGCGCGACGACGGCGAGCACGACGAGCCCGGCCAGCGCGACGGCCACGGGGTTGCGCTCCTTGACGGGTCTGGGTCTGGGCAGTCTCATCCCCGGCACCTGTCCTGACTGAGGGCGATGCCGGTCGGCGGCTTCGACCCGTCGCTGGTCGTGACGCCGCTGACCCTGGCCTCGCAGAGGTAGAGGTTGAACCAGGACCCGTACGACGACAGGCGGGTGAGGGCCGTCAGCTTCGCCGGGCTCCTGTTCAGGAAGTTCTCGATCTGCGGGATGTGGTCGCCCAACGTCCCGGACAGCCGCCCGAGTTGGCGGATGTCCTGCTTGAGCGGCCGCCGCCCGTCCTGGAGGAGT
Source organism: Streptomyces antnestii (assembly GCF_004005495.1). Taxonomy (GTDB): domain Bacteria; phylum Actinomycetota; class Actinomycetes; order Streptomycetales; family Streptomycetaceae; genus Streptomyces; species Streptomyces antnestii. The sequence goes on along the minus strand of NZ_RZYA01000004.1, from coordinate 153,913 downwards.
CCGGCGGTGGCGGTCGTGAGGTCGCCCATTGCCGTGACGGCCCTGCCGAGGGGTTTACGGTCGCTGTTGAAGCCGGACACCATCGCCTTGAGCGTCTCGACGAGGTCCTTGAAGCCCGCCTCACGGGTGTTGATGGTCGTCAGCACGGTGTTGAGGTTGCCGACGACCTCGCCGATCACCTTGTCCTTGGCCGCGACGGTCCCGGTCAGGGACCCGACGTGCTTGATGAGGCTGTCGACGGTGCCGCCCTCGCCCTGGAGGACCTGCACGATCGAGCCGGCGAGCTCGTTGACGTCCTTGGGTGACAGGCCCTCGAAGAGCGGCTTGAAGCCGTTGAAAAGGAGGGTCAGGTCGAGTGCGGGCGTGGTGCGGGTGAGGGGGATGGTGTCCCCGGGCCGCAGCGTGCCGCCGACGGCTCCGCTGCCCCGGCCGAGCGCCACATAGCGCTGCCCGACCATGTTCAGGTACTTCACGGAGGCGGTCGCGGACCCGGGCAGGTCGCGCTCGTCCCGCACGGAGAACGTGACCTGGGCGGTGCGGTGGCGCACCACGCGGACGTCGGTCACCTCGCCGACCTTGACCCCCGAGATCCGTACGCTGTCGCCGTCCATCAGCCCTGTGACGTCCGTGAAGAGGGCCTTGTACGTCGTGGTGGGGCCGCCCACGCCGGTGTTGGCGATGCTGAAGCCGAGGACGGTCGTGGCGAGGGCGGTGACGAGCACGAAGACGAGGGACTTCACGAGGGGGCCCGTGAGGCTCCTGCGCCGGATCGCGCTGTTCTCGGAGTCTTCGCCGGTGTGCGTGTCGTCGGTGTGCATGTCGTCGGTCGTGTCGCTGGTGTCGCTCACTTGAGGTTCACCTCCGCTCCCCGGAAGGCGGGCCCGGCGAGCAGGCTGCTCCAGTCGGGCAGGTTCTCGGGCCGCTCCCTGAGGGCCGGCGCGAGCAGTTCGTTGACGAGTTCGTTCTCCTGCGGCGAGTTCGCGGGCCCCAGGTCCTGCCGCGCCGACACGGTGCCCGCGGGGGATCTGGCCGGGGCGCCGAGGTAGGGAACGGGGTAGCAGTGCGGGCCGCCCCCGGAGCCGTAGACGGGGGTGTCGCGTCCGGGGACGTAGGCGCCGCGCGAGGGCACCATGGTGACGTCGACGTGCAGACCCGGACGGTTCGTGCCCTTGCCGAGCGCCTTGTCCATGCGGGGGACGAACGCGGCGAGGGTGCGCAGGGTGCACGGGAAGGACGAGGAGTACCGGCCGAGGAGTTCGAGGGTCGGCCGGCTCGTGGCGCTCAGCCGGATGATGTTGTCCTTGTTCTGCCGGAGGAAGGCGGTCAGGTCCTCGGCGGTCCTGGTCGTGGCGCCGTAGGTGGCGGCGAGGCCCTGTTCCTTCTCGGCGATCGTGCCGCTGGTGGTGGTGAAGTCGGTGAGTGCGTCGAGGACGTCGGGCGCGGCGTCCGCGTAGACGTGGCTGACCTTCACCAGCTCCTTCAGGTCGCGGGTGAGGGTGGGCAGGTTCGGGTTGAACTTCCTGAGGTGCGCGTCGAGTTGGGCGAGGGTGGCGCCGAGCTGGTCGCCGCGCCCGCCGAGCGCCTGCGCGACGGCGGACAGGGTGGCGGAGAGCTTCTGGGGCTGTACGGCGGTCAGCATCGGCAGCACGTTGTCGAGGACCTGCTGGAGTTCGACGGCGTTCCGCGAGCGGTCCTGCGGGATGGTGGCCCCGGCCGGCAGCGGCTCGGCGGAGGGGTTCGCCGGGGGCACGAGCGCCACGAACCGCTCTCCGAACAGGGTCGTCGGCAGCATCTGGGCCCGTACGTCGGAAGGCACGTGCCGCAGCGCGCCCGGCTTCAGGGCGAGGGTCAGACGGGCGCCGGCCGACGTCGTGTCGATCTTCCGGACCTCGCCGACGACGACGCCGCGCAGCTTCACCTCGGCGCCCAGGTGCATCTCGTTGCCGACGCTGCCGGTCTCCACGGTCACCGGGTCGGAGCGCGTGAAGTCCTTGTCGTAGACGGCGACCGCGAGCCGGATCAGCAGCACGGGTACCAGCAGGAACGCCACGCCGGCGAGTCTGCGGCGCACGACGGAGCTCTTCGTCTCGCTCATCTCACCCCGCCACCTTCACCGTCGTGGTCGCCCCCCACAGGGCCAGCGACAGGAAGAAGTCGGTGACGCTGATCAGGACGATGGCGTTGCGCACGGACCGGCCGACCGCGACGCCCACCCCAGCGGGGCCGCCGCTCGCGCGGAAGCCGTAGTAGCAGTGGGCGACGATCACCATGACGCTGAAGATCAGCACCTTGAGCACGGAGAGCAGCACGTCGGTCGGGGAGAGGAAGAGGTTGAAGTAGTGGTCGTACGTTCCCTGCGACTGGCCGTTGAACCAGACGGTCACGTAGCGGGACGCGAGGTAGGAGGACAGGAGCCCGATCGCGTACAGCGGGACGATCGCGACGACGCCGGCGATGATGCGGGTGGTGACGAGGTAGGGCATGGAGCGGATGCCCATGCCTTCCAGGGCGTCGACCTCCTCGTTGATGCGCATGGCGCCGAGCTGCGCGGTGAATCCGGCGCCGACGGTCGCGGACAGGGCGAGCCCGGCGACCAGGGGCGCGATCTCGCGGGTGTTGAAGTACGCGGAGACGAAGCCGGTGAACGCGGCCGTGCCGATCTGGTCGAGGGCCGCGTACCCCTGGAGTCCGACGACGGTGCCGGTGAACAGCGTCATCGCGAACATCACGCCGATGGTGCCGCCGATGACACCGAGCCCGCCGGACCCGAAGGCGACCTCGGCGAGGAGGCGCTGCACCTCTTTCAGATAGCGGCGCAGGGTGCGCGGGATCCACACCAATGCCCGTACGTAGAAGATGAGTTGGTCACCGGAGCGGTCGAGCCAGACGAGCGGGGACGCCATCGCGGTCAGCCACCCTTCGGCGGAACGATCTGGAGGTAGATCCCCGTCAGCACCATGTTCACGAAGAAGAGGAGCATGAAGGTGATGACGACGGACTGGTTGACGGCGTCGCCGACGCCCTTGGGGCCGCCGCGCGGGTTGAGGCCCCGGTAGGCGGCGACGATCCCGGCGATGAACCCGAAGACCAGCGCCTTGAGTTCGCTGACGTAGAGGTCGGGGAGCTGGGCGAGCGCGGAGAAGCTGGAGAGGTACGCGCCCGGGGTGCCGCCCTGGAGGACGATGTTGAAGAAGTAGCCGCCGAGGGTGCCGACGACGGAGACCATGCCGTTGAGCAGGAGTGCCACGGACATGGTGGCGAGCACGCGCGGCACGACGAGCCGCTGCACCGGCGAGACGCCCATGACCTCCATGGCGTCCAGCTCCTCGCGGATCGTGCGGGAGCCGAGGTCCGCGCAGATCGCGGAGCCGCCCGCGCCGGAGATCAGCAGCGCCACGATGAGCGGGCTCGCCTGCTGGATGACGGCGAGGACGCTGGCGCCGCCGGTGAACGACTGGGCGCCCAACTGTTCGGTGAGGGAGCCCACTTGGAGGGCGATCACCGCGCCGAACGGGATGGACACGAGGGCGGCGGGCAGGATCGTCACGCTCGCGATGAACCAGAACTGCTCGACGAACTCCCGGAACTGGAAGGGCCGTCGGAAGATCGCCCGCGCCACTTCGAGCGCGAGCGCGAAGAGGCGTCCGGTCTGGCGGAGGGCACCGAGGCCGGGGACGGGAGCGCGGGGGGCCCGCATTTCGGGCGACTCCGGCGGCTCCGACTCCCCTTTCGGGGACTGCCGTTCGTCCAGGCTCATGAGGCGCTCCCCGCCGACGGCATCGCGAGGGTCGGCTCCTCGCCGCTGCCGGCGTACGTCGCCTCGATCGCGGCCCGCGCGGCCGGCGGCAGCCCGTCGAGCATGCCGAGGACGCGCTCGCGGCGCCGGGCGACGGCCCTGCGCGGCGACAGCCCCGGAGAGGGTTCGAGCTGCGGCACGATCACGCGGGGCGGGCGCTCCTCGTCGCCGGTGCGGCCCGCGGCCTCCGCGGCGAGCGTCGCGGCGTCCTTCTCCTCGGACATGCCGATGGGGCCTTCGACGCTGCCGCTCAGGAACTGGGCCACGACGGGCTCTTCGCTGGTCAGCAGCACCTCGCGGGGCCCGAACGTGACGAGTCCGCGCCGGAACAGCATGCCCATGTTGTCGGGCACCGTGGAGGCGATGTCGAGGTTGTGCGTGACGATGAGCATCGTGGCGTCGATCTGCGCGTTCAGGTCGACCAGGAGCTGGGAGATGAACGCCGTGCGCACCGGGTCGAGTCCGGAGTCCGGCTCGTCGCAGAGGATGATCTGCGGGTCGAGCACGAGAGCGCGGGCGAGCCCGGCCCGCTTGCGCATACCGCCGCTGATCTCCCCCGGCAGCTTCCCCTCGGCGCCGAGGAGTCCGACGATGTCGATCCGCTCCATGACGATGCGGCGGATCTCGGACTCCTTCTTCCGCGTGTGCTCGCGCAGCGGGAAGGCGATGTTGTCGAAGAGGGACATGGAGCCGAAGAGGGCACCGTCCTGGAACATCAGCCCGAAGAGCTTCCGGGTCTCGTAGATGTCGCGCTCGCGGCCGCCCGCCATGTCGACACCGTCGATGAGGACGCGGCCGCGCTCCGGTTTGAGTAGACCGATGATCGACTTCAGGAAGACCGTCTTCCCGGTGCCGGACGGCCCGAGCATGACGCTGATCTCACCGGCGGGCAGGGTGAGCGACACGTCCTGCCAGATGTTCTGCCTGCCGAAGGACTTCGTCAGACCCTCGACCTTGACCTCGATTCCCATCTCACCTCCAGCACGCTCGAATTTCTCCGGACTTGTCACGCCCGTGACAGGCGAGGACCGCGGGGCGCACGGTAAGTCGCCCTGAATCGCCCGGACAAGACCCGGGACCCACATTCCTGCCCCCCTCACCGAACTTGTCGCCGGGCGATAATGCGCGCCGCTCTTTTTGTCATCGCGGAGATATGTACGAGGACGCCTACGGCAATACCTGACGAAAGGAAAGCGGGGTCTCGCGCTTCCGGGGGGTTGGATTCGCGAGGCCCCGCTCACCGGGGTCGGCCGATCCGGAAGGAGGGTCGGCCGGCCGATTCCCCGTTGCCGCTCCGAGCCGACAAGGGGGCGCCGACCAGGAGTTCAGCGGCCACGCCAGCGACGCTACGGCCGGGTAACCTCCGTCGGCAATACCGGTGTCCCAGATTTGGCACGAGCCGCGCACACGATGTCGACTTTCCTCACCGCGGAACCAATACGGGGATTCTGCTTTCTCACCGGGGAAACAGAACACGGCGCCCGAAAAAGAATCATGGACGGCGGGATTGTTCCGTGAAGTTTCCGGCCAGTAACGTCACGGCTCGCGAGACTCTCGGCCTGTGCGAATCCACTCGGGACCGGCCACCCCGACTCGGCGCAGGCGAAATCCGAATGGGACGATTCCGGAGGACCAGCATGAAGTCTCCCCTGAGAAAGACCGCACTCGTCGTCGCGGCGGCGGGCGCCGCCCTGGGCCTGGCGGCAGCCCCGTCGTCGGCCGCCTCCACCAACTGGGCCGTGGGCCCGGGCTCACCCGAGACCGTGACCGCGACCACCGGCCACGCGTCGCTCGGCGTCAACGGCATCGACATGACCTGCACCTACGCCGACGCCGAGGCGGTCCTTGCGAGCGCCACCGGCAACCCGGCCAAGATCGGCACCATCAACTCGGCCAACTTCGGCCGCACCGGCGAGCCGTGCACCAGCATCCTCGGCAACGTCACCGCCACGACGACCATGCCGTGGACCCTGTGGGCGTACGGCGACTACGACCCGGCGACGGGGACCACACCGGGCTACATCGACAACATCAAGGCCCGGGTCAGCGTCGCCACCTGCGCCTTCGACGTCACCGGCACCGCGCACGGGAACTACAAGAACGGCGGTGCCGGCACGGCCGGCAAGCTCACGATCCACGCGACCGCCACCGAACTGACGGTCGCCAACCCCACCTCCGGCTGCTCCGGGCTCGTCGCGGCCGGCGACCACCCCACCTTCGACGCCGTCTACGACGTGGTCGTCAAGGGCACCTCCAACGGCGCCACCGTCGTCGGCTCGTAACCCGTTCCACGTCACCTCGTCCCGCCCGCCGCACCCAGCGCCGGGCGGGACCACCGGTGTCCAGCCGACACCCATCCGGTGCCCAGCCGACACCCATCCGGTGCCCAGCCGGTGCCCTCCCGCCCGAGCGACAGGAGCTGAAGGACCGTGACACGCAAGGCATCCCGTCCCGCGCGCCTGCTCCGCCGCAGGGCCGCCGCGGTGGCTCTCGGCGCGGTGGTCGTGACATCGGTGCCGGGCGCCGGGGCCACCGCGGAGACACAGAAGGTGGACGCCCGGCTCGACTACGTGTGCAGCTTCCCGTCGGGCGAGCAGCCGGTGACCGTCGCGGTCACCGCCCGGCTCCCGGCCGAGGCGGCGGTGTCGCAGGAGATCGAACCCTCGGACGTCGCCACGTCCGTGGAGCTGCCGCAGGCCGCGGTGGACGAACTGCGCTCGCTCGGCGCCGCGACGGCGACGCCCGCCTCCGCACTCTCCATCGACCTCACCCAGGGTGCGGAGAAGGCGACGACGGCCTGGCACGGCACCGGACAGCCGGTCCCTCTCCCGCAGACCGGTCCGCTGAGCCTCGGCACCTCGGGCGATGTCGCGGCCCTGAGCAGCGGCACCCCCGGCGACCTCGCCCTCACCGCGACCACCATCGACCTGGACCTCACCCTCCTCACGGACCAGGGAACCCCGGCCAACACGCCCTCTCTGTCCGTGAGTTGCACGCCGAAGCCGGGCGACCCCGGCTCCGGGCACCTGGCCACCGTACGCGTGACAGCGGACGCCTCCGCGTCACCGTCCGGCCCTCCGGACTCCCCGGGCGCGACTCCGTCGGCCTCGCCCGGCGGTGACAGCGCACGCCCGGCAGGGCCCGAGCCGGCCGCGCCGAAGCCGGCGGCCCCGCGCAAGGCCACGGCGCCGCCCTGCCACAAGAACGCGGCGGACACCCTGCCCCTGGTCGCCTACATCACCGGACTCTCCAACGTCACCAAGCTCGGGGGCGCGTCCCTGATCCCCGTCTCGTGCAGCCAGATCAACCAGGGACCCAGCTCCCTGAAACCGCGGCCGGACGGCCTGCACCTCCTTCAGCACTCCACCGGCCGCCTGTTCAACGGCGGCGCGCCCCGGTCCGTACCCGGCACGAGCACGTTCCTGACCTTCGGCTTCACCCCGACCACGGCCAGGATGGTCCTGGAGCAGACCGGCCCGCTGACGATCGACTCCGACCTCAACCTCACCAAGGGCACGGGCGTGACGGACCTCCGCGTGCCGCTGGTGCTCCGCGTGTACGACGTACGGGTCAACGGAACCCCCCTGGACGTCGGCCCCGACTGCCGGACCCGCGGCTCCCTCTACTCCAAGGACCCCGACCCGGCCCAGGACACCCAGGACCACCTGCACCTCCAGGGCACCGTCACCCGGCAGCCCAACGGCGTCTACGCGGGCTACACCCTCACCACCGGCGGCGTCCTCACCTCCACCCTCACCATTCCGCCCTTCACGGGCTGCGGCGTGGGCGAGGACCTCGACAAGCTGCTCACCGCCTCCATCTCGGGCCCCGACAACTTCACCAAGCAGGTCCAGGGCCAGGTGTGCGCGCCGGACACCGTGCCCCGCGTCCCGACCGAATGCACGGAGGACGGCCGGCCGGTCGTCGTCCCCGAACCGCAACGCTGAATCGAGGAGCCGCCATGCCCCGCCCCACCCTGCGCCGCCCCACCCTGCCGCGCGCGAGACTCGCCGCGTTCTCCGCCTTCTCCGCGATCACCGCGCTGGCCACCTTCGCCACGACCGGCACGGCGACCGCGGCCGACGCCCAACTGGCCGGATCCTGGGCGCCGTTCACCCGCTGTCCGGTGGACGCGCCGCCGATGGCCGGCGCCGACGGCCGGGCCACCACCCCCCAGTGCGTCGCCTCCCACTCCGACAGCGGCTCCATCGTCCTCGGCAACACCACGGTGACCACCGGCGCCAGCGACCTCCAGCTCGGCGTCGTGCAGAACTCCGACGGCACCAGCACCCTCGTACCGCCGGCCTCCGGGACGATCATCGCCGACTCCGCCACGATCCCGGGGGGCCTGCTCGGCCTGATGTGCCCCAGCGACATCCCCGTGATCACGGACATCTGCAAGCAGCTCGACGACTCCTCGCTCAACCGGATCACCGCCACGGTCGAATCGGTCGGCGCACCCCATGACTTCGCGCTCGCGGCGGGCGCCACGACGGGCCAGCCCATCATCGCGATCCCGGTGCGCATCCGGCTCAAGAACCCGTTCCTGTCCGACCACTGCACCATCGGCTCGGCCTCGGACCCGGTCGTGCTGCGCCCGCAGAACCTCACGCAACCCGCCTTCAAGATCGAGCGGTTCGCCGCCGGCGGCAGCCCCGACCCGGCCGGCACGATGTCCCGGATCGGCCTGACCGGCTCCACGCAGGGCGACTCGTCCTTCGCCGTGCCGGGCGCGAGCGGCTGCGGGCTCCTCGGCCTGATCGACCTGGCCGTCAACGCCAAGACGGGACTGCCCTCCGCCGCCGGGCACAACAGCGTCACCCTGAACGACACCCACACCTACCTGGGCGGCCTGTACGCGCCCGGCACCGTCTACCCCGACGCCGGAAAGATCCTCGCGCAGAACTGGCACACGGCGGCCGGATGACGCCCACCGCGGCAGGTCCCGCCGAGCGATGACATCGATATCACGCCAATCTCCGGACCCAGTCCGAGCGGTGGGCTTGCGGACCCGCCGCCCGCCGCGCCTTCCGGCGGCCCGGATCGGCACGCCGCAACAGTCCAGGTGAGGGGTGCGCGTCCCCGGAAGACGTCCGGCGGTGCGCGCCGCCCGCCGGACGTTCCGGGCCCCTCACACCACGTGCAACATGAAGCTACTTGTTCATCAAGTGGTGTACATCACACAGCAGTTGTTCTAGCTTCGGCAGTCCCACCAGGTACGCACCTGCCGGTCCGTGGGAGCGCTGCCCCCCACCCCGGGGCGGCACGCCCGCGGCTCGCCCCCCACCGGGCGCAGGAGAGCAAGGGGAGCGTCATGCCCTCAGCCGCACCGTCGTCGGAAGTGGAAGAACCGCTCGGCCCGCTGCCCCCGGAGTTCGCCGCCATCATGCGGCCCGAACTGCCCAGTCTGATCAAGGAGATCCGGGTCGAGGTCACCCGCACCTACCCGGAGTTCGCCCGGCTGCTCGACGGCCCCAACAGCGCGGTGATCCGGCTCGGCGTCGAGCAGAGCCTCGCCGCCTTCGTCGACCGGGTGGCCGAGCCCACCGCGTCGGCCGGTGAACGCGACGAACTGTGCCGCAGATTCGGGCGGTTCGAGGCGTACGAGGGCCGCAGTCTCGACTCGCTGCACGGCGCGTACCGCATCGGCGCCCGGATCGCGCTGCGCCGCGCCAAGCGCGTCGGCCGCAAGTACAACCTCTCCCCCACCCTGATCCTGACCTTCGCCGACGCGCTGTTCGCGTACGTCGACGAGCTGGAGGCCCTGTCCAGAGAGGGCTATCTGGAGGTGCAGTCGCAGTCCACGGACCGTCTGGACTCCCTGCACCGGCGCATCCTGCATCTGCTGCTCGCCGGTCACCCGCTGCCGGGCGACGCGCTCACCGAACTGTGCGAACAGTCCGGCTGGCGGATTCCCGAGCGGGTCACGCTCGTGGCGCTACGGGCCCCGGCTCCCGTTCACCTCAGGGCCGGCCTCGACCCCGACGTCCTGGCCGACCTCGGAGACCCCCAGCCGCATCTGCTGATCCCGGGATCCCTCGAAGGTCCGGACGGAGCGACCCGCCTCGACATGCTGACGGCCACCCTCGGTGACACCCGGTGCGTGCTCGGGCTCACCGTGCCCACCGCGCGGGCCTCCGACTCGATCCGCTGGGCCCGCCGGGTCCTGGAGCTCATCGACGAACAGGTCATCGCCGACGGTCCCGCGGTGCGCTGCGCGGACCATCTGACCACGCTGTGGCTGCTGTCGGACCCGGCGCTCCTCGACCGGCTCGCCGCCCTCGAACTCGCCCCGCTGTCCGGCCTGACGGGCAACCGCCGGGCGCGCCTGCTCGACACGCTGCGGGTGTGGCTGACCACCCGGGGCACGGCCGAGCACGTCGGCGACATCCTGGGGGTGCACGCCCAGACGGTCCGCTACCGGCTGCGCAATCTGGACGCGCACTTCGGCGACCGGCTCACCGACCCGGAGCGCCGTTTCGCCACCGAGGCGGCGCTGCGGGCCCGGCACCTCCAGGGCCACCGGCACCCGTCCGACGACGCCTGACCCCCGCGCGCCTCCCGACTGCAGCCCCCTCTGGTCAGGACCGGCTGCGTTCCGCCGTCGCGGCGGCAAGCCCGGCCGGCGCCTTCGCCATGTCAGGCCCCGCCTCGGCCGTGGGGCGCGCACGCGGCCCCGACAGTGCGTAGGTGAGGGCGAAGCCCGCGCCGACGACGGTCGCGCCGCCCACCGCGTCGAGCACCCAGTGGTTGGCGGTCGCGATGATCGCGGACACGGTGAACAGGGGATGCAGCAGGCCGAGTGCCTTCATCCACCGCTTCGGGGCGAGGATGGCGACGACGAGCCCGCACCACAGGGCCCAGCCGAAGTGCAGCGAGGGCATGGCCGCGTACTGGTTGGTGAGCGCCGTCAGCGAGCCGTAGTCCGGCTTGGAGAAGTCCTGGACGCCGTGCACCGTGTCGATGAAGCCGAGCGTGGGCATCAGGCGCGGCGGGGCCAGCGGGTAGAACCAGAAGCCGACCAAGGCGAGGAGCGTGGCGAAGCCGAGCGCGGAGCGGGCCCAGCGGTACTGGGCGGGCCGGCGGACGTAGAGGACGCCGAGGACGGCCAGCGGCACGAAGAAGTGGAACGACTCGTAGTAGAAGTCGAAGAAACCCTTGAGCCACGGGACGTGCACGATCGCATGGTTGGCCCAGTGCTCGATGTCGATGTGGAGGACCTTCTCCAGGGAGTTGATCTGCTCGCCGTGCGCTTCGGCGATGGCCCGGCCCCCGGAGTTCGTACCGCCGTGGGCGGCGAGCCTGACCTGCTGGTACGCGGAGTAGCCGACGCGGATCAGGAGCAGTTCGAGCAGCAGGTTCGGGCGGCCGAGGACCCGGCGCCAGAACGGCACGAGCGGCACCCACGACCAGCGCGCCGGCGCCGGCTTCGCGTACGCGGTGGGGACGGGCGTGCGGTACTCGGGCGCCGTGCGGGACAGGAACGGGACGACCGTGGCGGCGGCGAGCGCGGCGATCAGGACGACGTTGTCACGCAGCGGCTGGGCGAGGGTGACGTCCGGCAGCATCATCTTCGCCGGGAGCGTCATCACGAGGACGACGGCTACGGGCCACACATAGCGGTCGGACACCTTCCGGCCGACGCGGCCGACGACGGCGAGCAGCACCCACAGGAGCTGGTGCTGCCAGGACGTGGGCGACACGGCGACGGCGACGCAGCCGGTGAGGGCGACGGCGAGGAGGAGCTGCCCGTCCTCGGCGTAGCGCACGGCGCGCCGCAGGCCGACGGCCGCGATCGCGGCGCCCAGGACGAGGAAGAGCCCGATCTCCAGGGGGCCTGCGAGGCCGAAGCGCAGGAGCGCGCCGTGCAGGGACTGGTTGGCGAGCCCGTCGGGGCGCGACCCGAGGCCCGCGCCGGCCGCGTGGTGCACCCAGTACGTCCACGAGTCGTGCGGCATCGCGGCCCAGGCGAGGAGCGTGCACGCCAGGAACGTGACGCCGGAGGACACGGCGGCTCGCCTGCGCCCGGTGAACCACAGGAGGGGGGCGAAGACGATGACGGTGGGCTGGAGCGCGGCGCCGACGCCGATGAGGAACCCCGAGCTCCGCTCGCCGCGCGCGGCGAAGCAGCCGAGCAGCACGAGGAGGACGGGGATGATGCTGGTCTGGCCCAGGTGCAGGGTGTTGCGCACCGGCAGGGACAGCATGAGGAGGCTGATCGCGACGGGGGCGGCGAGCAGGGAGGTGCGCCGGGTGACCGGTTTCGGCAGGGCGCGCGCGGCGACGAGACCGAGGACGACGACGAGGCCGAGCGTGCCGAAGGTCCAGGCCCAGCCGAGCGACTGTTCGGCACCGCTGGCGAGGGGTTTGAGCACGAGCCCCCCGAAGGGGGTACCGGTGAACTGGTCGGCGTCGTAGAGGGAGTCCTTCACATGGAGGACACCGTCAGGACCGATCCAGGTCTCCAGGTCCGTGAGGCGTTCACCGCTCGGAGTGCTCAGGACGGCCACGACCTGGCGCACCGCCAGGACCGCGGCGATCAGCCACAGGCCTGCCCGGACCATGCCGAGCCGCGCCGTCGCGGCCCCCGCCCCCAACGCTTTGCCCGCTCCATGCTCCACGTTCGCCACGTGCCGTCGGCCCTCCCGCCGTCCGTACTGTCCAGAGGCTCGCACCACCCCCGAGGTGAGACGCATGCAACCACTACTTCACCTGGCCGTCACCGGTTTTTGACCGGATGACGTGGACGAGGGATCCGTGCGGTTGCAGGCGAGGGCCGCGACATAGCTCACAGAATTGTCCGATTACGCCGCGCCGGATCCGGTGCGTCATGCCTGGCCGGACCCGCTTTTACCGCTCTGCGCGACGACGCGAACACTACCCGTAATGATCCCTGCTGCCCCTATGGTCGATTTCAGGCCGTCCCGTCGTGGGCGGCCTCGTCCGTGGCCCGGACGTGTCCTTGTCCCCTTCGAAAGCAGGCGAGCAGACCCTTGTCGAGCGCACTCACCGTCGCACCGGATACCAACGCCTCCACGAGGGGCGCCTCCCCCGAGGTCACCGTGACCGACCCGGCGCTCGTCAAGCGCGCGGTCAAGGCGGCGGCCCTCGGCAACGCGATGGAGTGGTTCGACTTCGGCGTCTACAGCTACATCGCCGTCACCCTCGGCAAGGTCTTCTTCCCGTCGGGCAACCCCACGGCCCAGCTCCTGTCGACGTTCGGCGCCTTCGCCGCCGCGTTCCTCGTCCGCCCCCTCGGCGGCATGGTCTTCGGCCCCCTCGGCGACCGCGTCGGCCGGCAGAAGGTCCTCGCCATCACCATGATCATGATGGCGGCGGGCACGTTCGCCATCGGCCTGATCCCGTCGTACGCGGCGATCGGCGTCGGCGCGCCGATCCTGCTCCTCGCGGCGCGGCTCGTGCAGGGCTTCTCGACCGGTGGTGAGTACGGCGGCGCGTCCACCTTCATCGCCGAGTACGCGCCCGACAAGAAGCGCGGCTTCTTCGGCAGCTGGCTGGAATTCGGCACGCTCGCCGGTTACATCGGCGGCGCGGGTCTGGTGACCCTGATGACGGCACTGCTGTCCGACCACGACCTGGTGTCCTGGGGCTGGCGCATCCCGTTCCTGATCGCGGGCCCGATGGGCATCATCGGCCTCTACCTGCGCATGCGACTCGAGGAGACCCCGGCGTTCGCCGCGGCCGCTGCCGCCGCCGAGAAGTCGGAGAAGTCCCGCCCCAAGGTGCGGATCCGCGAGATGGTGACCGGCCAGTGGAAGGCGATGCTCCTGTGCATCGGCCTCGTCCTCGTCTTCAACGTCACCGACTACATGCTGCTCTCGTACATGCCGAGCTACCTGACCGGCCAGCTCCACTACGACGAGACGCACGGGCTCCTGCTGATCCTCGGCGTGATGGCGCTGATGATGATCGTCCAGCCGTTCGCGGGCAAGCTGTCCGACAGCCTCGGCCGCCGTCCCGTGATCGCGGCGGGCTGCGTCGGCTTCTTCGCCCTGTCGATCCCGGCCGTGCTCCTGATCCGCCAGGGCGACCTGTGGGCGGTCTCGCTGGGCCTCGGCGCCCTCGGCCTGCTCCTCGTCTGCTTCACCGCGGCGATGCCGTCCGCGCTCCCCGCGCTCTTTCCGACCCGGGTGCGCTACGGCTCCCTGTCGATCGGCTTCAACGTCTCCGTCTCGCTCTTCGGCGGCACGACCCCGCTGGTCGTCACGGCGCTGGTCGGAGCGACCGGGAACCTGATGATGCCCGCGTACTACATGATGGCCGCGGCCGTCGTCGGCGGCGTCGCGGTCTGGTTCATGACCGAGTCGGCCCGCCGCCCGCTGCCCGGCTCGCCGCCCGCCGTGGAGAGCGGCGACCTGCCGCGCGGCGCGCACGCCACGGCCGCGTAACACCAGGAACCGCGGGCCTGAGGTGTACGCCCCGCCGCCGCTCGGCTGAATCGCCAACGGCCCGCGGGCTCGTGCGCCCATCATGGGGCCATGTCTGAGCACGCACCCGAAGAGCAGTGGACCGCCGTCGACGACTACCTCACCGGCCTCCTCGCCCCCGCCGACGAGGCCCTGACGGCGGCCCTCGCGGACAGCGAAGCGGCGGGCCTCCCGCACATCAACGTCGCCCCGAACCAAGGCAAGTTCCTCCACCTCATCGCCCGGATCCAGGGCGCGCGCCGCATCCTGGAGATCGGCACACTCGGCGGCTACAGCACGATCTGGCTGGCCCGCGCCCTGCCCGCCGACGGCGTCCTCGTCACCCTCGAGTACGACCCCCGGCACGCCGAGGTGGCCCGCGGCAACCTCGCCCGCGCCGGCCTCGACAAGATCGCCGAGGTGCGGGTCGGCCCCGCCCTCGACTCGCTGCCCGGCATCGCGGCCGACCACCCCGAGCCGTTCGACCTCGTCTTCATCGACGCCGACAAGGCCAACAACGCGCACTACGTCGAGTGGGCGCTGCGGCTGACCCGCCCCGGCAGCGTGATCGTCGTCGACAACGTGGTGCGCGGCGGCCGCGTCACGGACGACTCCGGCACGGCGCCAGACATCCGCGGCACCCGCGACGCGCTCCGATTGATCGCCGACCACCCGAAGCTGGACGGCACGGCCGTCCAGACGGTGGGGGTCAAGGGCTACGACGGCTTCGCGCTGGCCCGCGTACTCCCGGACCGCCGCCCATCATTGGATCTGACGCGCCATCAGACCTCATGGTAGAAACCCACGTTCACGCTGCGGGCCTGGGTGCGGTCCAGGACCACGATCTCGCCGGACGCGCCCGGCGCGAGCGCCGCGGCCCCTCCGTACTCGAGGGGCTGCGGCCGGCCGCCGGTCAGCGTGAGGCTCACCTCGGACGAGGGCTCGTCGTGCGAGCCGCGCAGCCAGAACACGGACCACGCGCCGTCCTGCCCGCACCGGAACTCCAGATGGACGCGCGAGACGAACAGCCAGTCGTCGGGCGTCGCGAGCCGGCACACGTTCCGGTCACGCCCCACGCGCAGCACAGCTCCCGGCTCGCTCGGCGCGTCGGCCATCAGCATCCCGGCCGTCGCCCCCGCGTCCGCCCCCGCGACGGAGGCCATGGTCAGCTCCAGCACCGCACAGCTCCTTCGGTCTTCGCGGCCCCCGGAACCGGGTTCCCGCCGAGGCCGCATCCTAATTTGTCCCCTGCCTCCGTGGTACGCCCTCTGGGACAATGGCGACATGACCGAACGCAAGCCTCCGGACGTCAGCTTCGAGTCATGGGTCGACAAGCAGATCCGCGACGCGGAGCGCGCGGACGACTTCTCCCACCTCCCCGGCGCGGGCAAGCCGCTGCCGGAAACGGCCGACACGACGTACGACGAGAACTGGTGGATCAAGCGGAAGATGGCCCGCGAGGGCTTCTCCGTACTGCCCCCGTCCCTCGCCCTGCGCAAGGAGGCCGAGGACGCGCTGGCCGAGGCGGCGCGGGCCCCTTCCGAACGGATCGTCCGCCGCATCGTCACCGAGATCAACGTCAAGATCCGCGACATGATGTTCAAACCGCCCCCGGGCCCACCCCTCGGACTCAAGCCGTACGACGTCGAGGAGATCGTCCACGACTGGCGGCGAAACCGCGAGGCACGCGGGACCTGACGCCACGCTGACGCGGGGGTGCGCGAGGATGGGCGGCATGAGCATCGTGAAGATCAACGTCCTGACCGTCCCGGCCGAGCAGCGGGAGACCCTGGAGAAGCGCTTCGCCTCGCGCGCCGGCGCCGTGGAGAACTCGGACGGCTTCGAGTGGTTCGAGCTGCTGCGTCCCATCGAGGGCACCGACGACTACCTGGTGTACACGCGGTGGCGTGACGAGGCGTCGTTCCAGGCGTGGATGGAGGGCCCGATGAAGGCGGCCCACCAGGGCGGCGGCGACCGGCCGAAGCCGGCGGCGAGCGGGTCGTCGGTGTGGTCGTTCGAGGTGGTGCAGCAGGCGGCGCCGAAGTCGCAGACGGAGTCGTAGACCGAAGCCGTAGACCGAAGCCGTAGACCGAAGTCATGGTCAGCGGCGGAGGCCGCGGTCCACAATGCCCCTCATGAACTCGCCCTGGACCGTGGCCCCCGAGCCGTTCGACTCGTCCGTCGCCGCCGAGTTGTGGCGTGCGTACTACACGGAGGTCAGCGACCGCTGGTACCTGCTGCATGAGGGGCGCACCACGGATCCCGGCGAGCTGGAGCGTGAGGTCGCGGCCGACACGGGGGACTATCTCGCCGCTCCGGACGGGGTGTTGCTGGTCGCGCGGTACCTGGGCGAGCCCGCCGGGATGGCCGGCGTGCGGATGCTCGACGCGTCGACCGGCGAGCTGAAGCGCGTCTTCGTCCGGCCCGCCATGCGCGGGAAGGGCGGCGCCGACCTGCTGCTCGCTGGGGCGGAGAGCGCCGCGCGGGAGCTGGGTGCCGAGCGGATCGTGCTCGACACCCGCACCGACCTGGTGGAGTCCCGGACGCTGTACGCGCGGCACGGCTACGAGGAGACACCCCGGTACAACGACGACCCGTACTCCGAGCACTGGTTCGCCAAGAAGCTGCTCTGAGCGGCGCCGGGGAGCGGGCTTCAGGGGCGGGTCGCCAGGCCGTCGTGCGGGCGCTCGGCGTCCGACCCGCACAGCTCCGCGTTGAGCTGTTCGACGAGTTTCGTGAGGTCCGTGGGACGGTCCGGGTCCCACCAGTCGCCCAGGAGTTCGGCGAGCGACTCCTCACGGGCCGTGGACAGCCGGGCGGCCACCACGCGGCCCTCGTCGGTGAGGACGAGGTCGACGCCGATGCGGGTGGCGAGGCGCCGCTCCTCCAGCTGCCGCGCCGCCGCGATGATCACAGGCAGGGGTACGGCGCTGTGCTGGGCGAGCGCGGACGGTTCCGCCCATCCGTACCGCTTGATGCGCAGCAGGAGCCAGCTGGCGGCAGGGAACAGGTCGTATCCGGCGCGCGCGGTGATCTTCTCGTAGATCTCGCGGCGCCCCTCCCGGGTGCCGAGGGTGGACAGGGCCCGCGCGCACTCGTCGTACGAGGAGCGTTCCACGGGGTTGCTGGCCAGGGTCTCGGTCGCGTCCGGGGCGGTGACCGAGCCGCGCAGCTTGTCCTCCTTCAGGAACCAGGCCAGCGCGAAGGCGACGAGGGCGACCGGGGCGGCGTAGAGGAAGACGTCCGTGATGGATGACGCGTAGGCGTGCAGGACCGGTGCGCGGACGGCGGGCGGCAGGGCGGAGATGCCTCGCGGGTCGGCTTTGAGGGCGTTCACGTCGACGCCGGGCGGCAGGGTGCGGCCCGCGAGGGCGTCCGTGAGTTTGCCGGTGAGCCGGGTGGCGAAGACCGTGCCGAAGATCGCGACGCCGAAGGAGGCGCCGATGGAGCGGAAGAACGTCGCGCCGGAGGTGGCGACGCCCAGGTCCTCGTACGAGACGGCGTTCTGCACGATCAGGACGAGGACCTGCATGACGAGGCCGAGGCCCAGGCCGAAGACGAAGAAGTAGGCGCTCATCTCGGCGGTGGAACTGTTCTCGTCGAGCTGGTGGAGGAGGAGCAGGCCGATGGCGGTGACGCCGGTGCCGACGATCGGGAAGACCTTCCAGCGGCCCGTGCGGCTGACGATCTGGCCGGAGGCCGTCGAGGAGAGCAGCAGGCCGAGGACCATCGGCAGCATGTGCACGCCCGACATCGTCGGCGAGACACCCTGGACGACCTGGAGGAACGTCGGCAGGTACGTCATGGCGCCGAACATGGCGAAGCCGACGACGAAGCTGATGACGGCGGACAGCGTGAACGTGCGGATGCGGAACAGTTTCAGCGGCAGGACGGGTTCCGCGGCCCGCCGCTCGACCTTGACGAACACCACGGCGAGGACGACGCCGAGGACGGCGAGACCGATGATCTGCGCCGAGGCCCAGTCCCAGGTCGTCCCGCCGAGCGAGGCGACCAGGACGAGACAGGTCGCCACGGAGGCGATCAGGAACGTGCCGAGATAGTCGATCGTGTGCTTCGTCGAGCGCACGGGGATGTGCAGCGCGGCGGCGATGACCGCGAGCGCGACGACGCCGATCGGCAGATTGACGTAGAAGACCCAGCGCCAGCTGAGGTGTTCCGTGAACAGGCCGCCGAGCAGCGGGCCGAGGACGCTCGTCGCGCCGAAGACCGCGCCGAACAGACCCTGGTACTTGCCCCGTTCGCGGGGCGGAACGATGTCGCCGACGATCGCCATGGACAGCACCATCAGGCCGCCGCCGCCCAGGCCTTGGAGGGCGCGGAAGCCGATCAGCTGCGGCATGTTCTGCGCCATGCCGCACAGCGCCGAGCCGACCAGGAAGATCACGATGGCGATCTGGAAGAGCTTCTTGCGGCCGTACTGGTCGCCGAGCTTGCCCCACAGGGGCGTGGCCGCCGTCGACGCCAGCAGGTACGCGGTCACGACCCAGGACAGGTGTTCAAGGCCGCCGAGGTCGCTCACGATCGTCGGCAGCGCCGTCGAGACGATGGTCTGGTCGAGGGCCGCGAGCAGCATGCCGAGCAGCAGCGCGCCGATCGAGACCAGTACGCCGCGGGGGGCGCGTCCGGCACCGGTGGTGGCTCCGGTGCGGTCCCCGGCGGGGCCGGTCGTCAGGTCCGTACGGGGAAGGCCCCCGCTAGCGTCCTGGGTCATGGACACCTCCTGAGGCACCACGCCGGACACGGCCGACGGGGCGCTGCCACCTACCAGGATGGTGGGTGCGCCCTGGTTTGGCCTGTTGAGACCGGGGTGTCCAGGAGGGGGAGCGGCGGTGGGGGCTAGCCGAGCTAGCCGATGTGCAGCAGGATCCCGCCGTCGGGGCCCGCCTCGACCCGGACCTGCGTCAGGTCCGCCACGAGCGCCGTGGGGTCGTACGCGCCCGCGCGGGGGCCGACGCCGACGACCCGCATGCCCGCGGCGCGGCCCGCCGCGATACCGGCCTCCGAGTCCTCGAAGACGACGCAGTCCGCCGGGTCGACGCCCAGTTCGGCGGCGCCCTTGAGGAATCCCTCGGGGTCGGGCTTGCTGGCGCCCACGCTCTCCGCGGTGATCCGCAGGTCGGGCTGGGGGAGGCCGGCGGCGGCCATGCGGCGGGTGGACAGGGCCACGTCGGCGGAGGTCACCAGGGCGTGCGCGAGGCCGCCGGTGCGCAGGGCGGCCAGGAAGGCGGCGGCGCCGGGCACGGGCACGACGCCGTCGACGTCGGCGGTCTCCTCGGCGAGCATGCGCGCGTTGTCGGCGTGGTTCTCGGCCATGGGGCGGTCGGGCAGCAGGAGGGCCATGGACGCGTAGCCCTGGCGGCCGTGGACGACCTTCATGACCTGGTCGCCGTCGAGACCCTGGACCTCCGCCCAGCGCCGCCAGCAGCGCTCGACCACGGCGTCGGAGTTGACCAGCGTGCCGTCCATGTCGAGCAGCAGGGCGCGGGCGGACAGAACAGTGGTGGCCGTCATCGGCGGGGTCCTCCAGAAGTGGGAACAAGGCGGCCCCGCCCACCGGTCAGGGTGAATGGGCGGGAGCCACTTTGTTCCTCGACTGTACAAAACAAGTCCGCACCTACGCCAGCCGCCCAGGTCAGGACCGGATTCACGACGTAGACGGGCGTGAGCGACGGCCCAGGTCCGGGCCGGATCACGGCCGGTCCGGGCCGGATCACAGCTGGTCCAAGCCCGAGGCCGGATCCCGGCCGGTCCGGGCCGGATCACGGCCGGTCCCGGCCCGGGTCCGGATCACGGCCGGTCCAGGCCCGGATCACGGCCAGTCCAGGCCCGGATCCGGATCACGGCACACGACAGAACCGGAGCCCGAGCCCGGATCACGGCATACGCGCAGACCCGGGCCGGATCGCGGGGCACGCCCAGACCCGGACCCGAGCTCGAATCCCGGCCTACGCCCAGACCCGACCCGACCCGAGCCCGAATCCCGGCTTAAGCCCAGACCCGACCCGGACCCGAGCCCGAATCCCGGCCTACGCGACCGCCTCGTACAGGCTCCACACGCCGAGGCCGAGCATCAGGACCGCCGCGATCTTCGTGATGAGCGCGAGCGGCACCCGCTTCATCAGCGCCTTGCCGCCGACGATGCCGAGGGCCGCGACGGCCCACAGGCCGAGGACGGCGCCGATGCCGACGGAGAGCGGGTTGTCGTAGCGGGCGGCGAGGTTCGCGGTCATGATCTGGGTCAGGTCACCGAACTCCGCGATCAGGATGAGCATGAAGCCCGCACCGGAGACCTTCCAGAAGCTCTGGTCCCCGGGCTTGCGGACCTCTTCCTCCTCCTCGTCCTTCTTCAGCAGCAGGACGGCCGCGCCGCCGAGGAAGAGCACACCGGTCAGGGCGTGCACGAGCTGCTGCGGCAGCAGGGTGAGCACACTGCCGGCCGCGACGGCGAGCGCGACATGGACCGCGAAGGCGGCGGCGACACCGGCGAAGACGTACGAGGCGCGGTAGCGCGTGCCCAGGACGAGTCCGGCGAGCGCGGTCTTGTCGGGGAGCTCGGCAAGGAAGACGACGCCGAAGACGACCGCCATCACGCTGAAGCTGATCAAGATTCCTCAATCGGTCGGGCTGCCGGCCGAGAGTGAGGGGAATTCGCGTACGACACCTCGGCACGGCAGCGCACAAGTACGCACACAGGTGTGCACGCACGTAAGGCACTGCTTTGCCGAAGGTCTCGCTGGCCGGACCCGGTGTGCGGGTCCTGCCTCCGGGCGCCGGCTCAGACGAGCTGAGCAGTATGTCGACGGTCCGGCGAAGAGCTACTCCCCTTCTGCGCCGTCCATCGTACGCGAACACCCGAGCGAAACGGCATGACCCGGGTCACGCCCGGTCGGCCGCCGGTCAATACCGGTCCGCATCGCACCGGATCCCCTCACGTCACGCACGCCCCGCGACAAGTCACGTACGCCCCCTTGATGTGTACGCGCCGTTGACGCGACCCTGTCACTCGGCGCACATCTCCCGGAAACCCCGGGGCGCCAGCATGGCCGGGCTCGCCCGGTCAACTTCCCCCCACTTCAAGGGAGTTCACATGCGCATGTTCTACGCGCGTCGACGCGCCGCCGCACTCGGCGCCGTCACCGCCGTCGTCTCCGCCCTGACCCTGCTGACCGGCCCGGCCGCGCAGGCCTCTCCCCCGACCCCGGTCAGCGGGGCCACCGCCCGCACGTACCTCGCCGAGCTCACGGTCAAGGCCGAGGGCTCCTCCGACGGCTACAGCCGCGACAAGTTCCCGCACTGGATCACCCAGTCCGGCACCTGCAACACCCGCGAGGTCGTCCTCAAACGGGACGGCACGAACGTCGTGACCGACTCCAGCTGCGCGGCCACGTCCGGGAGTTGGTACTCCGAGTACGACGGCGCGACCTGGAGCGCCGCCTCCGACGTCGACATCGACCACGTCGTCCCGCTCTCCGAGGCCTGGAAGTCCGGCGCCAGCGCCTGGACGACCGCCCAGCGCCAGGGCTTCGCCAACGACCTCACGCGCCCCCAGCTCATCGCCGTCACCGACAACGTCAACCAGGCCAAGGGCGACCAGGACCCGGCCAAGTGGATGCCGTCGCGGGCCGCGTACAAGTGCACCTACGTCCGGATGTGGGTGCAGGTGAAGCACTACTACAACCTCACCGTGGACTCCGCCGAGAAGAGCGCCCTGACGTCGTACCTCAGCGGCTGCTGACACGGGCGCCGGCCGCAGGACCGTGAACCCGGGGTTCAGGACGGTGAACCCCGGGTTCCCGGAACCTCCCCGACGGCCTCCGTCGTTCCGTACCGTACGGGGCGACCGAGGAGGCTGATCAGGTGGCAGGGCTGCGACTTGGACCACTGCTGAGATTCGTGGACGAGTCGGCGGCGACCGTCTGGGTCGAGGCGAGCCGTCCGTGCACCGCCGAAGTGCGCTGCGCGGACGGCTCGTCCGGGCGCACCCGCACGTTCCAGATCTGCGGCCACCACTACGCGCTGATCCCGGTCACCGGCCTCACACCGGGCAGCACGACGGCGTACGAGGTGCTGCTCGACGGCGTCCAGGTCTGGCCGCTCGCCGGCTCGCCCTTTCCGCCGAGCACGATCCGCACACCCGCGTACGACGACACCGCGCGCCCGTTCCGTGTCGCGTTCGGCTCCTGCCGGTGGGCCGCGGCGCCCGCCGGCGAGCACGACCCCGTCGGCCCCGACGCCCTGGACACCCTGGCCGCACAGCTCGCCGCCGAACCCGAACCCGACACCGAGCACCGCCCCGACGTCCTGCTCCTGCTCGGCGACCAGGTCTACGCGGACCAGACCTCGCCGGCCACGCGCCGCTACCTCGCCGCCCGCCGCGACCTGCGCGACGCCCCGGGCGCCCAGGTCGCGGACTACGAGGAGTACACCCGGCTGTACTACGAGTCCTGGCTCGACCCCGAGGTGCGCTGGCTGCTGTCCACCGTCCCCAGCTGCATGATCTTCGACGACCACGACGTCATCGACGACTGGAACACCAGCGCCGCCTGGCTCGCCGGGATGCGCGCCACCGCCTGGTGGAACGAGCGCGTCCTCAGCGGCCTCATGTCGTACTGGGTCCACCAGCACCTGGGCAATCTGGCCCCCGCCGAACTGGCCGCCGACCCCGTCTACGCGGCGGTGCGCGCGGACCCCGACGGGACGGACCGGCTCAGGGAGTTCGCCGCCCGCGCCGACGCCGACCCGATGTCCGCCCGCTGGAGCTATCGCCGCGACTTCGGCCGCGTACGGCTCCTCATGGTGGACACCCGGGCCGCGCGCGTCCTGACGGAGGGCGACCGTTCGATGCTCGATCCGGCGGAGGCGGCGTGGCTGCGGGAGCAGGCGCTGGACGGGGCGGCGCCAGGACCTGCCGCGGGAGGGGCGCCGGAGTCCGCCGTCACCGCGTCCGGCGCGTACGACCACCTGCTGATCGGGACCTCGCTGCCCTGGCTGCTGCCGCATCTCGTGCACGACATCGAGGGGTGGAACGCCGCGCTGTGCCGGGGAGAGCGAGGTGCGCGCTGGGCCCGGTTCGGCGAAAAGCTGCGTGGACGGGCCGACTTGGAGCACTGGGCCGCGTTCCCCCCGTCGTTCGACGCGCTGACGGCGCTGATTGCCGAGGCGGGCGGCGGCGCGGACTCCCCGGGCTCCCCGGGCTCCCCGGCGACGGTGTGCGTGCTGTCGGGCGACGTCCATCACGCGTACGTCGCCGAACCCGCCTGGCCCGCGGGGGTGCCGGCCCCGGCCGCGCGCGTCGTCCAGCTGACATGCTCGCCGCTGCACAACTCCATCCCCGCCTCGATCCGAGCCGGGTTCCGGCTCGGCTGGAGCCGCTTCGGGCGCGCGCTCGGACGACGCTTCGCCCGGCACGGCCGGCTCGCCGCTCCCCCGGTGTCGTGGCGGAGGACGGGCGGCCCCTGGTTCGGGAACCAGCTGATGACGCTGACGCTGCGGGGACGCGCGGCACGGCTCCAGCTCCACCGGGCCCGGGCGGCGCGGGGCGGACCGGCACGGCTACGGAAGACGACGGACGTGACTCTCAGTAGTCCGTAGGCGGACCCGATGGCCGGCCACCAGCTCCGCACTCAGTGCTCCGTACTCGGCGCATGACGGTGAGTGACCAGCGGGGAACCCCAGGGGAGCGCCGGGTGAAGATACGGCGCATACCGGGGCTCGGCCCTTCCGCACGCGGGGCGACCCGGCATGATGAGCAAACGTTCCGCTTCCAGCAGCCCCACATACCCTTCCGCTTCCAGCAGCCCCACATGCCCCGGGAGTCCCTCTTTGTCCGCAGTGTGCTCGGCGCCGGCCGCAGCGATAGTCGGCGCCGGCCCGCGCGGCACCAGCGTCCTCGAACGGCTCTGCGCCTCCGCCGGGGAACTCCTCGCGCCGGGTGCCCGCCTCACCGTCCACGTCGTCGACCCGGCATCGCCGGGCCCCGGCAGCGTCTGGCGGACCTCGCAGGCACCCGAACTCCTGATGAACACGGTCGCCTCCCAGGTCACCCTCTTCACCGACGACAGCGTGGACTGCGCGGGCCCGATACGCCCCGGCCCGAGCCTGCACGAGTGGGCCGAGCGGCAGGGCCTCGGCCTCGACCCCGACGCCTACCCGCCCCGCGCCCTCTACGGCCGGTACCTGGAGTGGGTGTTCGCCGAGACGGTCGGGGCCGCCCCCGACGCCATACACGTGGAGGTGCACCGGGCGCGCGCCGTGCGGCTCGACGACGCGGAGGACGGCCGCCAGACCCTCGTACTCGACGACGGGCGCGAACTCACCGGCCTCTCCGCCGTCGTCCTCGCCCAGGGCCACCTGCCCACGGCCGCGAACCCAGCGCAGGGCCGCCTCGCCGAGTTCGCGCGGCACCACGGCCTGCGCCACATCCCGCCCGCCAACCCGGCCGACGTCGACCTCACGCCCATAGCCCCCGGCGAGCACGTCCTGCTGCGGGGCCTCGGCCTCAACTTCTTCGACCACATGGCGCTGCTGACCGAGGGCCGCGGGGGACGCCATCTCCGCACGTCCGCCGGGGAGTTGCGGTACCGGCCCTCGGGCCGCGAGCCGCGTCTGTTCGCCGGGTCGCGCCGCGGCATCCCGTACCAGGCGCGCGGCGACAACGCCAAGGGGCCCTACGGGCGGCACGAACCGGCCGTCCTCACCGGCGAGGTCATCGCGCGCTTCCGCGAGCGCGCGGACGCCGGTGACGCGCCGGACTTCCTGGGCGAGGTCTGGCCACTCGTCGCGAAGGAGGTGGAGACCGTCTACTACGAGACGCTGCTGAGGCGCGCGGGCGCGGGGGACGTAGGTTTCCGCGAGGGGTTCCTCGCCACCCGCCACGGGAGCCCCGAAGAGGCCGACGTCCTCTACGAGTTCGGGATTCCCGGGGTGCTCCACTGGTCCTGGGACCACATCTCCCGGCCGCACGCCGACCTCTCCTTCGCCTCGCCGGCCGAGTGGCGTACCTGGCTCCTGGCCCATCTGCGCGAGGACGCCGCGCACGCCGCGCTCGGCACCGTGGACGGCCCGGTGAAGGCGGCCCTTGACGTGCTGCGTGACCTGCGCAACGAGCTGCGCCTGGTGGTGGACCACGGAGGCATCGGCGGCGGTTCGCGCCGCGACCACCTGGACCGCTGGTACACGCCGCTCAACGCCTTCCTGTCGATCGGCCCGCCCCGGCGCCGCGTCGAGGAGATGACCGCGCTCGTCGAGGCGGGCGTCCTGACGGTGGTGGGACCGCGCCTCGACGTGCGGCTCGACGACGAGGCCGGGGCGTTCGTCGCCCACTCTCCCGATGTGCCCGGATCATCCGTGACGGCCACCACACTCATCGAGGCGCGGCTGCCCGGAACGGACGTGTGCGCGACCGGCGACCAACTCCTCGCGGGCCTCCTGAAGAAGGGCCACGCCCGGCCGCACACAATCGACGGCTATGTGACGGGCGGCGTCGACGTGACACCGAGCCCGTATCACCTGATCGACCGTCACAGTAGGCCGCACTCAAGGCGGTTGGTGTTGGGTGTGCCTACCGAAGGGGTGCATTGGGTGACCGCGGCGGGGGCCCGCCCCGGAGTGGACTCGGTGACCTTGTCGGACGCCGACGCGGTCGCGCGGGCGGCCCTGAGGAGGGCCACCGAGGACCTCCGTGGGCCCGGCATCGTTCACCAGCCCTCGCCCGCCACGGCCGACCACGGCCAGAATTTGAACTTGCAAGTAGAGGTTAGGCGAGCCTAACCTTTGGCCTCCCATCGGTTACGTCCCCAACCGACCCAAGGAGTCCCCATCATGTCTGGACGTCTCGACAGCGCCCAGCCCTACGCCCTCGGCCTCTTCCGCATCATCGTGGGCCTGCTCTTCGCCTGCCACGGCGCCGCCTCGCTCTTCGGCGTCCTCGGCGGAGCGATGGGCGGCGGCACCGTACCGACGGGCGCCTGGCCCGGCTGGTACGCGGCCGTCATCCAGCTCGTCGGCGGCGCCCTGGTCGCCCTCGGCCTCGGCACCCGCGCCGCGGCCTTCATATCCTCCGGCTCGATGGCCTACGCGTACTTCAGCGTCCACCAGCCGGCGGCGCTCTGGCCGCTGCAGAACGGCGGCGAACCGTCCGCGATGTTCTGCTGGGCCATGCTGCTCCTGGTCTTCACCGGCTCCGGAGCACTGGGCGTGGACCGGCTGTTCAAGGCCCGCACCGAGCACACTGAGCGCACCACGGAGAGCCCGGCCGGCGCGGACCGCGAGCCGGTGACGGCCTGAGGGCCTGAGGGCCTGAGGGCTCTCGCCCGCATCCTGCCTGTCTTGCGCGAGGGGGTGTCCCCGTTCCGTCCCGGCCCGACCGCGACGGAACGGGGGCACCCCTTTTTCCTCTGCCCCTTATTTCTTTCCGCCCCCCTCCTCGCCGCGCGGCGTACGGGTGAACGTGACCTGGCGAACACATGAGCCCCTCGCGCCCCTCCAGCAACAAGCGAGGCGTACGCTGTACAGCTGTCATCAGCCGCCCCTTGCCGCCCCCGCGACACCGCGGCGTCAGTCGCTGACCGGGGAATCGACGATCACGGAGTACGGGGAGTCGCGGTGCTGGAGAGTGTGGGGTCGTTGACCGGCGGCCCGTGGATCTACGCGGTGGTGGCCCTCTCGGTCCTGCTCGACGTGTTCCTGCCCGTCCTGCCGAGCGGCGTCCTGATCATCACGGCGGCCACCGCCGCCGCGGCCGGCACGGGGGCTGCGGCCGGCACAGGGGCCGCGGCCGGGCAGGTGTCGCACGAGGTCCCGTCCATCCTGGCGCTGACCCTGTCGGCGGCCACGGCGTCGGTCGTCGGCGACCTGGCCGCGTACCGCGTCGCGTGGCGCGGCGGCGAACGTCTCGACCGCGCGATCGCCCGCTCCCGCCGCCTGACAAGGGCGCAGGAACGTCTCGGCGGGGCGCTGGCCCGGAGCGGCGGCGGGATTCTCGTGGTCATCGCCCGGTTCGCGCCGGCGGGCCGCTCGATCGTCTCTTTCGCGGCGGGCACGGCGCATCGCCGGGTCCGCGAGTTCCTGCCCTGGTCGGCCCTCGCCGGTGTGGCCTGGGCGGGTTACAGCGTGGCGCTCGGCTACTTCGGCGGCCAGTGGCTCGGCGCGAGCTGGCTGGCGACGGGGGTGTCGCTGCTGGCGCTGTTCGCGGCGGGGGCGGGGGCGGCGTTCCTGATGCGGAGGCCTGCGGCGGCGACGGC
This sequence comes from Streptomyces antnestii, assembly GCF_004005495.1. Lineage (GTDB taxonomy): Bacteria > Actinomycetota > Actinomycetes > Streptomycetales > Streptomycetaceae > Streptomyces > Streptomyces antnestii. The sequence continues at coordinate 126,428 of NZ_RZYA01000004.1, read as the reverse complement.
GGCGGAACGGGCGAGCTGAGGGGGGCTGGGGTGCCGGGCCTACGCCTTGACGGCTCGACGGCTCGGCGCATGACTCACACAGCCTCTTGGGCCAACTGGCGCCCCTGACCGCGGACTTCGAGCCCGTCGAGCAGGTCGGCGGTCGCCTGGGCGATGACGTCGACGGCCCGGTCGAACACCTCCTTGTTGTGCGCGGCGGGCGCCCGGAAGCCGGACACCTTGCGCACGTACTGCAGGGCTGCGGCCCGGATCTCCTCCTCGGTGGCCTCTTCGGGGAGGACGGGCGGGCGAAGGGTCTTGATGCTGCGGCACATGCCTCCAGTCTCGCGCGCTCCCCGGCCCCCGCGCACGCCTTCGCAAAGAACGCGCGTTCGAAACACACGTACGAATGAACACGCCCGCTATCGCTCGCTTCAAGAAATCGAACAGACGTATCATTGAGGGGTGGCAGCGACCTATGACTTCCCGAGTGACCTCCTGGCGGGCCAGGAGGAGCTGCACCAGGTCAGGGCGGAACTCCTGACGCTCCTGAAGCGGCTTCCCTGGTCGGTGGACCCCCAAGAGGGCTTCAGCGACGACCACGGCTGGCGCAAGCGCGAACGCCCCGCCTCCCCCGGCTGGACCCCCGACGAACAGGCGGAGGTCGAGAAGCTCCGGCAGCGGGAGCGCGAACTGGCGGTCTTCGTGACCTGCCACCGCTACTGGAAGGACATATCGGGCCCGGACACGGTGGACGCCCGCATGCGCCTCAAGCACGCCCCCGAACCGGAGTAACCCGGCTCACGCGGCGGCGACCTTCACACCACCTGACGCATCGCGGCGGCCCACTCGACCACGAGCCCGTCGTACTCCGCCCGCTCCTCAGCACTCAACCGCCCTCCGGCGCGCAGCCAGAGGGCCCGTATCTGCTCATTCACTTCGGCGGCAGTCCGCACGGTCGCGGGTTCGGAAGTAGTGGCCATAACGTGAAGCCTACGTCCACACGCGTGAAGGCCGCGTGAAACCCCCACAGAGTGACGGAAGTTACCAGGCGACACCCCCTGCAACCCACGCCCCGAACACCCCCATAACGGGAGGCAGCTTCACGTTCCCTTCACATGTGGCATAGCCCCCTTCTACGCACATACCACCCACCCCCGAAGCCCCGAAGTTCGACGAACCGCGTCGAAGCCGCCAGCCGCCAGGATCAGTCGAATCAGCCTTCCTTCCGGCTGAATTCGCCCGTGCACCCCCCGGACGCCAAGTCCCGGGTGAAGCAGACGACGAAGGAGCTCGGGGAGCCCTGGAAGCCGATTTTCATGCCCTCGCAGTCCACGCCGTCGAAGGTGACCTCGCCATACGACCCGAAGAGGGACACGGTTCCATGTTGCCGGTCGGCGATCCCGGGGCACTCGTCGCCGGCATCCGCCTTGTCCAAGCCCTGGGCCGTGAACGTGCCGTCACCCTCGAACTCGACTGTCCTCCCGGCGAAGTCCGACCACACACCCGCCAATTGGCCGTTGGTGTTCACCTCGACCGGATAGTCGGAGCAGGAGGACAACAGGAATGTCACCGCACATCCCAACGCGGCACCCATGAACGCACGCCGTATCCGCTGATGCTGGTCGGCAGCCACGCGGCCCCACCTCTCGTGTCTCGCACATGCCCCGTAGCGACACCTCAAGAAGCCGCAAACATCATTTTGAACGCGTTCAACTCCTGGTGTCAATGAGACTGGGACACACGTCGCGATCAACCGCCGACATCTGCCTCGTAAGTTCGAGCGCGGGCCCTCTGGATGCGCCTCACCGCAGAAGGGCACAGCCATGTCTGACTGCCCTGGACCGCTGGTGTTCCTCGACATTTACGTCAGCCGTGGATGTCACCCGCCTCCGTTGAGTGCGTCCGCGAGGGCTTGGGCTTGGCGCGGTGTGATGCCGAGGGCTAGCGGTATGTGTCGGGCGCTGTAGGGCGACGAACACACTGCGATCGGGCTGTCTGTAGTCACGGTCCAGCGAGGTTCGCTATCGGCCTCCTGCTCGCCGACCAGCACGGTAGCCAACTTGTCGGCTGCGTCAGAACGTATGCGGCAGCGGGCCAGCGCCTGCGCCACCATGTGACGCGCTTCGCGGGGCATCTCGGCGTCGCCGAGCATCGGAAACAGGAGCAGAAGGCGCTGTGAGCTGTCGGTCAGACCTTCACTGCTGTTCTGTGCGGCCTCAGCAAGTGTGGTGAGCTCCGTCCAGGACAGTCCGGGGCCGGCCTCGTCAGCGCCGCACTGGCCGAGGTAACCGAGTCGTCCCCACTCGTGGTGGCGTACGAAGAAGTCGACGTTGTTCGCATCGTCGAAGTTGGTGTACACGGTGTAAGCGGTATGCCCGCCTTCGAAGGGGACACGCAGCACCGGCCAGGGCTCCTCAGGGTCGCTGAGGCGCTCCACCATCTCCTCGTAGACCGAGGCGTCCACTCCGTAGCGCTCTGGATCCTCGCTCGGATCTCCCACAGTCAACATGAGATGCGCGAGCCAGAAGGCGGGCTCGCGCGCGAGATCCTCGCCTGCTACCAGCTCGCAGTCCTCCAGATATTCGGGGATGTGCACCGTGAGAGCCATGCGCGGAGCGTACGCGCCGTCATCGCTTCCCCCCTCCGCGAGGGCCCGGGGGACTGTCCCGCCTGACGTCGGGCCGGACGGGAGCAGCCCCGCTTCAGTAACGCAAAGCTCTTTGGCCTGCTGTGCGGCAAGCCCCGTACCTTCCATGGCCCTGTGCTGGGTTTTGGCTGCTGCTGGGGGGGGAGCCGGGCCGGCCTGCGCCTCCCTTGCTCGCGCGGTCCTCGATTCTCCTGGATCGACCTCACTTCGTTAGGCGGCGCGGGTCTGGTGGTGTTGATGGGGTCGCTTGTTCCGCGTGCGCTTTCCGGGCCTATGGATGCTGACGAGTTCCCCCTTCTAGGTCGGATCGCGGCGGCGGTACCCCGCGGGTTGCCCCCCGACAGCGCAGGCCACCCCGGCTCCGGAGAGCCCGCAGGGCTCCGCCCCATCTCCGCCGAGGCGAACCGTGATTGACCGTGATTGACCGCTCCATGTGGCACGACTGTGGCACGCACTGCGCGACCAGGCGCTTAGAACGGGCTGGGGGCTTCGAGCGAGGCCCGTCTCTTGTTCCCCGTTCGATCTGGTGCCGACGTGGTGCGGTGCTGGTGCGCCCCTCGGCGGCACTGTCAGTGCGCGTCACTAAGGTCACCGTCACTGACAACTGAGCAGAGATCTACCAGGGGGAACTTCATGGCAAACAAGATCGCGGCGGCTGTTGTGGGCGCGTGGGATGAGATCGAACGGTGGTACGAGGCCCAGGGTGCTGCGCATCTGATCCTGCCTCCGGCTTCCGGCGAGCAGATCGCCGCCCTTGAGGCCACGCTCGGTGTCGAGCTACCGGAGGCGGTCACGGCCTCGCTGCAGCGACACAACGGATCGACTGACGGGGGCTGGCCCACGGGCACGCTGTTGTCCTGTGACGGCATCCTGCAAGAAGTGAGTGTGTGGCGAGACCTCCTGACCAGCGGCGACTTTGACGACCTCAAGGACTTCGTTGCGGACGGCGAGGCGCTCAAGGCCGGCTGGTGGCAGATCGGTTGGGTCTCGCTCGATGCAGACGGCGGGGGAAACGGCGCGGTGCTGGACCTGTCACCGGGGCCTGGTGGAAGGATCGGCCAGGTCATCGACATGGACCACGAAGCAGGGCCGAGCGGGCCCATAGCGAGTGACTTCGTCGGATATCTGACAGGTGTGGCGGCTCGGTTGGACGACTTCTCAGTGATCGACGGACAGTACGTCGAGGAACAGTAGACGGCGCGCCCCATGCACCTTGGCCCAGCCCTGGCGCGGGATGACCTCGTGAACTTTGCTGCACTGCCTCATCTTTATCAGGTCGATCGAGGGGGCCTCTCGACCTCGACTAACTCCGGCTGTTACAGATCCGCCTGCCGCTGAGGTTCGGCGTTGACCGGCGCTGTTGGGGCTCGTTGGTGTCAGTCGTCGATGTCAGCTATGGCAGTTGGGCTTGACTCAGGCGGCCAATAGACAGCCTTGTGGGGCAACCCCAGCCTGGTACTAGATCATGTCGCCATGTCCCTGACTTTCGGTCCCGACCGGCAGACCCGCGAGTTCGAGTGCGAGTGCTGCAACGCCCCCATAGAGCGGGCGTGGAACTTCATCTACTCAGACGGTGACCCGTACGCTGTCTACTTCGCGAACTGCTACCACCATCGTGACCGCGATCACGATGCCTGGATAGACGTGATCTTCGGGACGTGGGGCGACGGGCCAGACGCTTGGGTTGATCACGTCGCGTTCGCATGCCGTGTCGGGCCTGTGGCTGGGCAGACGACTCCGGCTTCGACAGTCGTGACTGCCGGCCTTGCCAGCCCTGACGGGTCGCTGTTCGGGTTGAAGCTCGATCGTGAAGCGGCCTTGCAGCATCCGCGGTTGTCCGACTTCTGGGCGGCCTCTGACTTCGTCCTGGAGCACGATCCATTGGTTCGTGGCCACATCTACGGGAGCTGATCCACAGAGATCGGTGGAGCGGCTTTGGGCGGGGAAAGCCCCTGCACGCCACCGACCGAATCCGGTCGTGTCTCGTCGCCCCCCGCATGTCGTACAGGACCCGCAGCGCGAGGCCGTCAGTCACATGGATCGGCTGCTCAGGCGGCTCGACTGCGATTGACCATGGGCGTTGATGTCAGCCCTGGATGTCCTGGATGTCAAAGACCCCCGACCGTAAACGGCCGGGGGTCTTCTCCCCGGTGGGCGCGGACGGTTTCGAACCGCCGACATCTGCCTTGTAAGGGCAGCGCTCTACCACTGAGCTACGCGCCCGGGATGATTCGACAGCCTACCTTGCCGGTGGCGGTGCCTCGCAAACCCGTTTGCGCTGGGGCGTCGGGTGAAGTGTGGGGGCCGAGAGCGAACTATCCGGCCCGTGTGTTCGTCATTAACGGGTGGGAGAATGACACCGGGCAGGGCGGATGAGTGCACGGGCGAGGGCAGCACGGGAGAGGGTAGTGACGGCGACACCACCGATGCGGCCGTATGCGTCGTCCACGCGACCGCGCTCCGCGCCACGTGAACTTCATGGCCCGCGCGATCCGCGCGAGTCTCGATGTCGTGGGCTACGCGATCTGCTCGGGCTTGTTCTGCTTCCGTTGCCTCTCCTCGTCGTGGCCGTCGCCGCGGCGCCCGCCGCGTTCGCCGGGGGCGGGACCCGGCGCTGGTTCGGGCGTGGGGAGGGGCAGCGGGCCGAGGCTCAGGCCGCCAAGGACGCCGCCGCCGCCGCGTTCTACGAACTCGACACCGCGCAGCGCGATCTGCGGATCTCCATCGAGACCATCACCGCCGTCGACGACTCGCCCGCGGCCCGCCGCACCGTCTCCGAGTTCGAGGCGCTGGGCCGACGGATCGACGAGGCCAGCCTGCAGTACATCACCGCCGTCGACGCACACGACCTCGACCGGGACGACCTGGAGGCGTCGGTCGCCTCGCGGGCCCGCGCCGAGCTGAGCCGGGCCAAGGACGAGCTGACCCGGGTGAAGCTGGACCTCGACCGGTTCTCGCAGGGCCTCGGGCCGCTGCTCGGCAAAGCGGAGACGCAGCTGGCGCGGCTCGCCCCCGCCGTCGAACGGGCGCGGCAGGCGCTCCTCGCGGCGAGCAACTCCCTGGACGCCGTGCGCGGCGCCGGGCTCAAGGCCGACGATCTCGCCGCCCGGCTGGCCGCGCTCGGGCCCGAGCTCACCCGGCTCAACCAGGGCGCCGGCCAGCATGGCGTCCCGGAGACCCTGGAGCGCGCCGAGCGGGTCGCGCGGGACGCCGAGTCCGTGCGGGCCGAGGCGCAGCGGCTGCCGGAGCGCGCCGCCGAGATCGACCGCCGTCTCGTGTCGCTGCGGACCCGCGCGCAGGCCCTGACGACCCGGGCCGGGCAGGTGGAGCCCGTTCTGAGTGAGCTGCGCAGACGGTTCACGGCCCCCTGCTGGCAGGACCTCCAGCACGTGCCGGAGCGCGCCGCGGAGAACGTACGGCAGGCGGAGCGGAAGCTGGCCGAGGCGCGGGCCGCGCGGGACGAGCAGCGGTGGCCGGACGCGACGTCGCTCCTTTCGACGGTACGGGCCCTGCTGAACTCGACGGACGAGGACGTGTCGGCCGCCTCGGACCGCCTGCACCGGCTGAACGCCGTGGCGAAGGACCCGCGGCAGGAGATCGACCGGACGCGGTTCGCCATCCGGGACGCGCAGCGGCTCGCGATGTCGGGGCGCAGCACACCTGACCCGCGGCACGCGCGCCCGCTCGACGACTCCGTGGCCCGCCTCGACCGCGCCGTCACCGGTCTCGAAGGACATCATCCCGACTACTGGCACTTCCTCACGGAGACGGAGGCCGTCCGGCAGACGGTGGCCCGCGTCGTCGCCCAGATCAGGGAGGAACGGGGCACGGTCTCCTGAGCCCCCCCCCCGCTGAGCCCACACTCCTGACCACGCCCTGTTGGCACTGCCCGCGCGGCGGGCGGACCCTTGAGATACGTACGTGCAAGGGAGGCGCCATGGCCACGCATGTACCCGAGATGCGTCCGTCCCGGTTCCGGCACCAGCGCGTCGTGCTCGACGATCACCTGCCGGTAGATCACGGGCTCAGCAAGGTCTACCGGATCGGCGCGGGGCTCATGGGGCTCGTACTCGTCGCGTTCGGCATCCTGGGGCTCATCGACACGATCGGCTTCTTCGACACCGGCGGTGACAAGGTCGCCGGGCTGAACACCAACGGCGCCCTCAGCGTCCTGTCGATCTGCGTGGGCGTGATCCTGTTCGCCGGCATGGTCATCGGGCGGAACGTCGCGTCGACGATCAACATGGTCTTCGGCGTCCTGTTCATCCTCAGCGGTTTCGTGAACCTGGCCCTCCTCCAGACCGACTACAACTTCCTCGCGTTCCACATCCAGAACGTGCTGTTCAGCTTCGTGGTCGGCGTGATGCTGATGGCCTTCGGGATGTACGGGCGGGTCAGCGGAACGCTCCCGCACGACAACCCGTACTGGCGGGCCCGCCACCCTGAGGCCGCCGCCAGCGAGGACCGCGAGCGAGCCAGCCGTCAGACACACCCCGTCCCGCTCGGGTCGGTATCGCACGGGTCGATGTCGCAAGGGTCCGCGTCGGCGCCCCGCCGCCGACCGGGGATTATCGATAAATAGCCCACTCGGAGCTCGGGCTGCTGCGAGCGGGGGGCGGGGACCGTCGTTCGGTGAGGGTGAGGCAGGCGTGAGGACAGGCCAGGGCAGGCGGTAGAGGGTGGGCGGCGCGGCATACCCGGACAGGGGCCGCGCCAGTAATCTGTGCCCATGCCACGCTACGAGTACCGCTGCCGGACCTGCGGCGACACCTTTGAACTGAGCCGTCCCATGGCCGAGTCCTCGGCCCCCGCCGACTGCCCCGCCGGTCACGACGACACGGTGAAGCTCCTGTCCACCGTCGCCGTCGGCGGCACGGCCGCGTCCTCCGCCCCGGCGCCGTCCGCGGGCGGAGGCGGCGGGTGCTGCGGCGGAGGCTGCTGCGGCTGACCGGCCACCGGGCCCGGGTAGGTGTTCGACATCCCGGGCCCGACGACCGGGCCCGGGTGGGTCTCGACGCCCCGGGCCCGACAGCGGGACGTCAGCGCGCCCGGCAGCCCCGGGCACCCCATTCGCAGACCCCCGGGACCCCTCAGCCCCGCTCCGCCCGCACCCCCGCCGACCCTGCCGACCCCGCTGCCCCCGCCGCCCCCAGCAGTTCCCGCAGGATCGTCTCCCCCGCTGCCACTCCCCTGTCCTCCAGGGCCGTGACGTGGGGTGCCGTCCAGCCCACGTCCGCCAGTTCGCCATGGCCCGGGCGCCAGGCCCGGTCCGCGGCGAGCAGCAGGTCCGCGTCGAGCAACGAGTCGCCGGCCGCCAGCGTCAGGTCCGCGCCCGTGCGGCGGGCGACCTCACGCATGGCCGCGCTCTTGGTGAGCGGCTTCGGCACGGCGTAGATCTTGCGGCCCTGGAGCGAGACCGTCCAGCCGCGGCTCTCCGCCCAGACCGCCAGCTCCTTGACCCACTCCTCGGGCAGCAGGGACCGCTCGACCACGAGGTACGCGAAGAGGTCCTCGGCCACGCGCTCCTTGAGGAGCCACGCCGGGTCCGCCGTCCGCACCAGATGGGCCCGCACCTCGTCGAGCGGCGCGCACTGGGCGGCGAGCCGTTCGCCGACCGCGGCGCGCCAGTCCGGGTCGGACACTCCGTCCACCAGCAGGTGCCCGCCGTTGGCGCAGATCGCGTAACGCGCTGCGGGGCCCGGGAGGTGGATCCGGCCGTACTGCTCGCGGGTGCGGGTCGTGGTCGGGACGAGGACGGTGGCGCGGCCGAGGTCGTCCAGGAGTCCGGCCGCGGTCTCGGTGACGTAGGACAGGGGCTTGCCCCCGTAGACCTCGACGCACAGGAGTCGCGGGGCCTGGGCGTCGGGCATGGTCAGGCCGAGGGCCGCCGCGGAGTAGATCAGGGTGCGGTCGAGGTCGCTGGCGACCAGGGTGACGGATGTCGCGGTCACTTCGCGGCCACCGCCCTGCCGTCCGCGCCGGTGGCGCCCCGCGTGTACTTCGGGTGGATCAACCCGACGCAGGTGTAAGGGAGTTCGGCGACCTCCTCGACCGGCACCCCGCGCTGCTCGGCGAGCAGGCGTACGTGGTCGAGGTCGGCGCCGGCACCCTTGCGGGCGAGTATCTTCCAGGGGACGCGGCGCAGCAGCACGCGGGTCGTCTCGCCGACGCCGGGCTTCACCAGGTTCACGTCGTGGATGCCGTACTCCTCGCTGATCCGCTCGACGGCCGCCCAGCCCTCCCAGGTCGGGGTGCGGTCGGCCGACAGGACCTCCTTGACCTGTATGTCGACCGCGTCGGCCACCTCGTCGAAGCGGGCTTCGACCGTGTCGAGGAAGTGCGTCGAGACATCCGCCTCCGCGAGCTCGCGGTAGAACTTGCCGCCGTGGAAGTCGTTCGGCCCGACGAGGTCCGCGCGCAGGACCGTACGCGATATCAGCCCGGAGACCGTGGAGTTGAGGCACGCGGAGGGGATGAGGAAGTCCTCGCGGGTGCCGTAGGTGCGTACGCAGGAACCGGGGTCGGCTAGCACCGCGATCTCCGGGTCGAACCCGGGGCCTCCCTCATTTCGCTGGTGGGCCCTGAGTGCTTCCGCCAGTTCGCGGGTGATCGCGCCCTTGCCGGTCCAGCCGTCCACGAAGACGACGTCGGCCGGGTCGTGGTGGGCGGCGAGCCAGCGCAGCGCGTTCGTGTCGATGCCGCGGCCGCGCACGATCGAGACGGCGTAGTGCGGCAGGTCGAGGCCGCGTCGCGCCTGCGCCCAGCGGCGCATCAGCACGCCGACGGGCGTGCCCGCGCGGGCGAGCGAGACGAGTACGGGCCGCGGGGACCGCTCGGCGAGCACGGTCTCCGTGACGACGCCCACGGCCTGCGCGATCCGGGCGGCGGACACGTCGAGGGCGGACTGGAACAGCGCCTGGTACTCGGCGCTCGGCTGGTACTCGACAGGCAACGACTCGGCGTAGTGCGCGCCGCCTGCCTGTATCGCCTCCTCGCGCTCCTCGGTGGGCGCCTCCAGGGCGACGTCCGAGAGGTCCTGAAGCAGCCAGCCGACCTCGTCGGGCGCGTACGAGGAGAAGGCGGGACCGCGCAGGGGCTCGGGGAGCGTCACAGGGCGCCTTTCAGGGGTGGCCGAAACCGGCCCGGCCGTTTCGGGGACGTACGACGGCACGACCGCGAGCAGCACGTGCGGGGTGTGCTCGGTGAGGCGGGCGAGGAGGCCGTCGGGGGCGTGCAGTTGGGGGGTGTCGGCGGTGGAGTCGACGACGGCGACGATCGCGTCGAAGTCGCCGCCCGCGACGTTGTACGCGTAGCGCTCGCCGGGGCCGTCGGCCGGGTCGTCATGGGCGGGGAAGACGAGGCGGGTGCGGATCGCGTACCCGGGGTCGTCGACGGCGAGGACCGGTGACCGGGTCGTCGTCGAGTACCGCACCTCCGCCCCCGTGGCCGCCTCGACCTCGCGGGCCAGGGCGAGCGGCGCGTACATCAGCTCCTCGAACCCGAGGACGAGCACGCGGCGGGCGCCGCCGAGGGCCGGCGAGAGGCGGGCGGCCATGCCGGGGAGCGCCGCGTCGAGGGCCGCGCGGTGCTCCGGTGTGAAACCGTGCCGGCCGCCGTCGGGCACGGACGCGGGCCAGCCGAGGTCCACGCGGGTCACCCGGCCGGGTTCGGCGCGCGGCGTCGGCGTCGTGGTGCAGGATTCGTGGTGGGCGACGAGCGCCTGGCCCTTGGCGAGGACGTCGTCGGGCAGCTCGACGGTGCCGGACGCGGACGCGACGAGGTCGACGCGGGCGCCGATCTCACGGGCGAAGTCGGCCAGGCGGCCCCGGTCGTCGGGCGAACGCATGTCTACGAGGGCGACGATGACGTAGCGCCCGCGCGGGTAACGCTCGTGCAGGGCGCGGATCGTGTTGAGGACCGTGTTGCCCGTGGAGAACTCGTCGTCGACGAGGACGAGGGTCCCGTCGCCCGCGAGGAGGCGGGGGTCCTCGGGCAGTAGGAGGTGCGAGGTGGCGTGCGAGTGGGACTCCTCGAAGCCGCCGGCGCGCGCCACCCCGGCGACCGGGCGCCGCGTCGAGTGCAGATAGGGCGCGAGGCCGAGCCCGTCGGCGACGGAGTGCCCGAGGCCCGTGGCCGTCTCGGCGTATCCGAGGACGACGGCCCGCCGCGCCTCGTGCTCGCCGAGCAGCTCACGCACCCGCAGTCCGAGGTCGTACCCGGAGCGCCAGACGACCGCCGGCGACTGGGGCACGTGCTTGCCGAGGACGTTCGACACGAGCAGATGGGCCCGCTTGGGATTGCGGCGCAGGGCAAGACCGAGCAGCCCGGATATCTCCTCGTCACCGACGAGCTCGACTCCGAGCCGCTCCGCGACCCATGTCCCCGACCAGACCACTTCGCCCCTTTTCATCGCATTTACCATCATCGTCATGCCGCTCGCGCCCGTCACGCGGGCAGGCCCGCGGTCAGCAGCTCCACGAAGCCGATGTCCTCGCGGGCGACGCCGAACGCCTCCGCCCGCTCGAGGGTCCGCTCGGCCCAGGCCCGGTGCGGCTTCACCTCGTTCATCTTGTTCGTGTACGCGGACCTCAGGACGCCGCCACCGCCGCGCTCGGGCCGCAGGATGTCCTGGGCGTCGCCGTACTCCTCGTGACTGACCACGGACAGCGCATGCACCGGCATCACATGCGAGGGATGGATGCAGGTCTTGCCGAGGAGGCCGTTGGCCCGGTCCAGCTCGATCTCGCGCAGCAGGCCGTCCATGTCGTGCTCGATGAGGGCCTGGCGCAGCTCGACGGCCCGGCCCTCCAGGAAGGGGCTGCGGCGCAACTGCGGCTTGAACATGCGCTCCTGGTGGCGGAAGTACTCCCACACGGGCCCGGTCACGGTGAAGCCCGTACCGTCGGCACGGCCGAGCAGATTGACCACGTCCCCGATGACGGAGGCCACTATCTGGACGTCGTACGCGGTCATGTCCGGCGGCCTGCGCAGCCCGTACGCGGAGCAGAAGTCGGTCACGCCGAGGCGCAGGGCCAGGACGCGGTCGCGGTACTTGTCGACGGTGCGGGCGATTCCGGCGAGGGTGTCGCCGCGCGTGTCCAGGTGCAGGAGCTCGGGCGACTCAAGGACGGGCATCGCGAAGAGGCGCCGTCCGGTGGCCGACTCGGCGGCGGAGAGCGCCTCCAGGAACGGGGTACCCCGCTCCTCGGTGAACTTCGGCAGCACGAATCCGGACAACAGGCGGACGGCGGGGCCGAGGCGGCGGACGAGATCGGTGATCTGGCCGGGGGCTCGGACCCGGACGAACAGAAGCGGAGGCCGCGCGTCTGGCCGGGTAGCCAGGTCGGTGAACTGCCCGACCAGGTTCTCCTCGGCGTCCGCGACCTCGGCGTCGTCGATGGAGTCCTCCAGACACAGCACCATCGAGACGACACCGCGGCCCGCCTGCTTGAGGACGTCGTCGGCGAGACGCGGCCGCGTGGCCGGGCTGTAGAGCGTGGCCCCCAGGGCCGCCGCGAGCATGCCGGGCGGTGAGTCCGCGGTGAAGTCACCGGGCTCCCGGTGAAACAGGCGCTGCCGCACCTCAGGGGCAATATGCCCGAAATGATGCATGGAATTTCCCCCGTACTGCCAGTCCGGCCGACATTATGTGGCCGGTAATAGTACGTAAAAACCCCTGTCAAAAGTTCCCACCAGGCGTGAAATTCAGGTAACTCACCCATGTCGAACAGGCCACCCGGCCCCCGCCGCCTCGGGCCCCCGCGTTGTCCTGGCCAGGACAGGGAAGGCAGGATGACCGCATGACGCACGCGATGCTGAAGGGGTCGAACGTCCCTCTCGAAGCCACGGCGGTCCGCGCCGTGCTGCGCTGGACCTCCGGGCAGGGCGTGCCCGACGTCGACGCCTCCGCGCTGCTCCTCGGCCCCGACGGTCGCGTGCGGTCCGACGAGGACTTCGTCTTCTACAACCAGCCCCGGCACCCCTCGGGCAAGGTCTGGCGCCTCGGCAAGAAGCGCGTCACCGACGGCCTCACCGACACGATCCAGGCGGACGTCTCGGGCCTCGGCCCCGAGGTCGGCCGGGTCCTCCTCGTGGCCTCCGCCGACGACGTCCCCTTCGACCACGTCCCCGCCCTGCGGATCCTCCTGTACGACGCCTCGGCGGCGGAGGGCGAGCCGCTCGCCCACTTCGACGTGAAGCCGGAGACGGGCGCCGAGACTGCGCTGATCTGCGGTGAGCTGTACCGGCGCGGCGAGGGCTGGAAGTTCCGCGCCCTGGGCGAGGGCTACTCCAACGGTCTGGTCGGCCTGGCCACCGACTTCGGCATCTCGGTGGACGAGTCGGAGCCGGCCCCGACGCCGCCGCCGCCCGGCCCGATGCCGGCCCCGGAGCCGTCGTTCCCGCCGCCGAGCCCCGAGACGTCGTTCCCGCTGCCGCCCCAGCAGCCACCGCAACAGCAGCCGCACGGCACATCACATGGCACGTCACGTGGCGCGTCACATGGGGCAGAGCCCGCCCCGCAGCCCGTCGCCGCGACGCTGCACCAGCCGGCACCTCAGCCCGTGGCCCAGCCGTCGTACGGGTATCCGCCCGCGGCGCCCACACAGCCCGCGCCGGCGGCCATGCCGGTGCCCTCGACCCAGCCCGCGTACGGCTATCCGCAGCCCGTCCAGGGACCGCCCGACCCGAACTTCGCGCTGCCGCCGCAGGGACCGCAGTTCATCTCGCACTGACCGGGCAGTTCATCCTGGCTCGGGAAGTTCCTGGCTCGGGAAGTTCCTGGCTAGCGCTCCCCGACCTTGGACTTGTACCCCCGGCCCCACTGCAGGCCCCACCCGTACAGCCGGTCCAGCTCGGCCTGGAACCCGTAGACGAACTTCACCTCGCGGCGCACGATCAGCTCGTCCTTGACGTTCTCGATCGTGACGACGGCGCAGGAGCGGGCCTGCGGGTGGCGTTCGTCGAGGCTGATCTCGATGCGCGGGCCGTTGCTCGGGTAGAGCGTGACGTGCGCGTGCGTACGGTCGAACGCCGGCGTCTGGTCGTAGATGTAGACGAACACGAGCAGTCGCTTGATGGACTCGCGGTGGTCGAGATTGACGTAGATCGTCTCACCCGACGCAGAGCCGAAGCGGTCGTCCCCGCTGAGCTTCACGTACGGCGGTGCGTTGAGCGCGCCGAAGTAATTGCCGAGCGGCTGGACCACGCCCTTCTCGCCGTCGGTCAGCTCATACAGGCACCCGAGGTCCAGGTCCACATTGACCATGCTCTGGGTATGTGCCTGCACCACATCGGGCTTGAACAGCTTGAAGGGGTGCCGCAGCGCGCTCTCGCGCTCGGGGCCGCCGATGTCCGAGGTCCGCATCCGCCAGGACAGGTTGATGCGCAGATTTCCGGTGGCCGCGCCCTGTTTGGTGAGCGAGACGACCGGGTGCCGCTTGGTGAGTTCGATGGAGTTGGACGCGGCGCTGCCCGACTCGAACTCCGCCGCGCGCCCCCGCCACAGTCCGTCCCAGAAGGACATATCGCCCCCAAGTGTCCTACGTAGACCTGTCTTTGCTGAGTTCATGCCCAGCATGCCGGACACGCAGACGGGGCGGTCGGGGAGGATCTCTCCTCACCGGCCGCCCCGCTCGGTACGTTCCAGGATCAGACCCCGGACGAAACCTCAGCCTTGTCGTCCGAGGCTGTCGGTTTTCCCTCGGCCCCCGCGAGCTTCTTGTTGCGGTTCAGGGACGAGAGGAACGACCAGGCGATCAGTACGACGCCGATGAGGCCGGTGATGATGTCGTTGATCTCGTACTGGATCGTGACCAGGAGGATCACGGCGAGGGCACCGATCGCGTAGTGCGCGCCGTGCTCCAGGTACACGTAGTCGTCCAGGGTGCCCTGGCGGACCAGGTAGACCGTGAGCGAGCGGACATACATGGCGCCGATGCCGAGGCCGAGCGCCATCATCACGATGTCGTTGGTGATGGCGAAGGCGCCGATGACACCGTCGAAGGAGAACGACGCGTCCAGGACCTCGAGGTAGAGGAACATGAAGAACGCGGCCTGGCCTGCGAGGACGACGGCGGACTTCTTCTTGCCGGTCCGCTTGGCCTCTTCCTCCTCCTCGTGCTCGCGCTCCTCCTCTTCCTCGAGTCGGTTCTCGAAGAAGCCGGAGAGGCCGCCGACGATGAGGTACGTGATCAGGCCGGCGATGCCGGAGAGGAGGACGGTCGCCGCCTTGTCGACGTGCACGCCGCCGTGCTGGTGGGCGTGGGTCGCGACGGTCACCGAGGCGACAAGCAGCGCGATCAGCGCGATGCAGACCGAGAGCATGTCGACCTTGCCGAGCTTGGCAAGGGGACGCTCGATCCAGCGCAGCCACTGGATGTCACGCTCCTCGAAGATGAAGTCGAGGAAGATCATCAGGAGGAACATGCCACCGAAGGCGGCGATCGAGGGGTGCGCGTCCGTGACCAGCTGCTGGTAACGGTCGGGCTGGCTGAACGCGAGGTCGACCGCCTCGATCGGGCCGAGCTTCGCGCTGATCGCGACGATCACGACAGGGAAGATCAGGCGCATGCCGAAGACGGCGATCAGGACACCGACCGTGAGGAAGATCTTCTGCCAGAAGGCATTCATCTTCTTCAGGATTCCGGCGTTGACCACCGCGTTGTCGAAGGACAGCGAGATCTCGAGGACGGCGAGGATCGCGACGACCCCGACCGCTGTCCACCCGCCATAGAACACCGCCGCGACCAGGCCGAGCGCAGTGATTGCGAACGACCAGCCGAAGGTTTTCAAAACCACTGGCTACCCCATCAGGTGAGTACGGGTTTCCCCGCGCCGCTAGGACGGGGCTCCCCCGCTCCGCGCACGGCTTTACGAAACATTGACCCCGAAGTCTAGAGCGATGCCGCGCAGGCCGGACGCGTACCCCTGTCCCACGGCCCGGAACTTCCACTCGCCGCCGTACCGGTACACCTCGCCGAAGATCATCGCGGTCTCCGTGGACGCGTCCTCGCTCAGGTCGTATCGGGCGAGCTCCTGGCCGTCCGCCTGGTTGACCACGCGGATGAACGCGTTGCTGACCTGGCCGAACGTCTGGCCCCTGTTGTCCGCGTCATGGATCGACACCGGAAAGACGATCTTGTCGCAGTACGCCGGCACCTTGGACAGGTCGATCTTGATCGACTCGTCGTCGCCCTCGCCCTCACCCGTGAGGTTGTCACCGGTGTGTTCGACGGAGCCGTCCGGGCTCGTGAGCTGGTTGTAGAAGATGAACCACTCGTCGCCGAGCACCCGGCCGTCCTTGCACAGCAGCGCGCTGGCGTCGAGGTCGAAGTCGGCTCCGGTGGTGGAACGCGCGTCCCAGCCGAGTCCGATCAGCACCTGCGTGAGGTTCGGTGCGGCCTTGGAGAGGGAGACATTGCCCCCCTTGGCGAGCGTGACACCCATGATCGTGTTCCTCCCCGGAGTGATGTCGCTGTGAGTTGTCGAGCGCGTCCGGCGCCGCACACGGGTGCGGCGCCGGACGGTCGGATCAGTCGTACTCGGCTCAGACGTTGACGCCGAAGTCCTGCGCGATGCCGCGCAGGCCCGAGGCGTAACCCTGGCCGATGGCACGGAACTTCCACTCCGCGCCGTTGCGGTACAGCTCGCCGAAGACCATGGCCGTCTCGGTCGAGGCGTCCTCGGAGAGGTCGTAACGGGCGATCTCCGCCTCGCCCGCCTGGTTCACGACGCGGATGAACGCGTTGCGCACCTGGCCGAACGACTGCTGGCGGTTCTCCGCGTCGTAGATGGAGACCGGGAACACGATCTTGTCCACATCGGCCGGGACGCCGGCGAGGTTGACCTTGATCTGCTCGTCGTCACCCTCACCTTCGCCCGTGGTGTTGTCGCCGGTGTGCTCGACCGAGCCGTCCGGGCTCTTCAGGTTGTTGAAGAACACGAAGTTGGCGTCACTGCTGACCTTGCCCTCCGCGTTCGTGAGGATGGCGCTGGCGTCCAGGTCGAAGTCCGTACCCGTGGTGGTACGGACATCCCACCCGAGGCCGACGATGACCGCGGTCAGGCCAGGAGCCTCCTTGGTCAGCGATACGTTGCCGCCCTTGCTGAGGCTGACTCCCACGAGTCCTCCCATTGGTGTCGGGGGCGGGGAGCCCCGTCGTGCATTGGTATCGGATCAACGTCTGGATCCTAGTGACCGGTTCCCGGCCGCCACAGGCTCCGCACCCGAAGAATCCCAGGGTGTCATCCCCGGGACGCCCCTGAGAGATGCGCGGAGACGCCCCGGTGACCCCTGAGGGGTCAGAGGGTGTCGATCGCCTTGACGTACTCGTTCAGGTCGCGGGCGTCGGGCAGAGCGTTCACGACGGTCCAGCGGACCACGCCCTCCTTGTCGATGATGAAGGTGCCGCGCACCGCGCAGCCCTTCTCCTCGTCGAAGACGCCGTACGCGCGCGAGGCCTCACCGTGCGGCCAGAAGTCGGACAGGAGCGGGTACTCCAGGCCCTCCTGCTCGGCGAAGACGCGCAGGCTGAACGGCGAGTCGTTCGAAACGGCGAGCAGCTGCACGTCGTCGTTGACGAACTTCGGCAGCTCGTCGCGCAGAGCGCACAGCTCGCCGGTGCAGACGCCGGTGAAGGCGAACGGGTAGAACAGCAGCACCACGTTCTTCTCGCCCCGGAAGTCCGAGAGGCGCACGGTCTCGCCGTGCTGCGTCTTGAGCTCGAAATCCGGAGCCTTCGTGCCGACCTCGATCGTCATGGTCAAGCTTTCCTTCCGTGGGGCTGTTCAGGTGAGGCCCAGCCTAGATCCAGAGCGGGAGGCCCTGCGCCGGGGCCCGCCGGGCGCACGCGCGTGAGGCCCCCGCGGATCGCGCTGGACGCGCCCGCGAAGGCCTCACATCAGGATCTTGGTTCCGCCGGAGTGCTACCGCTTCTTGGCGGCCCCCTTCGGCGTGATGAGCCGACTGCCGTTCCAGTCCTTGCCCGCGTTGATGCTCTTGGTCTGAGAGAGCCCTGCGGTGGTGGCCGCCTCGCCGATCTCGCTCGGCTCCACGTAACCGTCACGCCCGGTCTTCGGCGTCAGGAGAAGGATGGAACCGCCTTCTTCCATGTACGTGATGGCATCCACCAAAGCATCAGTAAGGTCCCCGTCGTCCTCACGGAACCAGAGCACCACGGCGTCAGCCACGTCGTCGTAGTCCTCGTCGACGAGCTCGGAGCCGATGGCTGTCTCGATAGCCTCGCGGAGCTCCTGATCGACGTCGTCGTCGTAGCCGATCTCCTGGACCACCTGGTCGGGCTGGAACCCAAGCCTTACGGCAAGGTTCGTCTCCGCGTGGTCCGCGGTCGCGCTCACGGATTGCCTCCTGATCATGTTTACGAAGTTGTCTGCCGGCTTCGCGCGTGCGCGAAGCGTTGGCCGTAGTCCACACGGGCGGGGCGGATCGCGCAAGTACCCGGCCCCCGAGACCGCCGAAACGGTGACGTTCCAGGCGGTGTCACCGCAACTCCAGTCAAGGATCCCCGCAGGCCGGTGATGTATGCCACACCGGTCTGCCGGATTTGCCCACCCCGTGGAGGGTCGTCGCCCACCTCGGCCGAACGGCCTCACGAAACAGGCGAACGACATGAGCGTATCGTTGCGATTTGGCCGCACCCGTCCGGGGAACCCCGGGGAATCACCCGGATTACCCCTCGGTACAGATGACGATTGCGTTCCCTAGGTACACGATGGGGAGCGGCACAGCCCCACGGCACAGTCCCACTTGCACCTCAATCGCACATCTCGACCGACAGTGAAGGAACAGCGTGGCTTCCGGATCCGATCGCAATCCGATCATCATTGGCGGCCTTCCCAGCCAGGTCCCGGACTTCGATCCTGAAGAGACCCAGGAATGGCTCGACTCCCTCGACGCCGCCGTCGACGAGCGCGGGCGCGAGCGGGCCCGCTACCTGATGCTCCGGCTGATCGAGCGCGCCCGCGAGAAGCGTGTGGCCGTGCCCGAGATGCGCAGCACGGACTACATCAACACGATCGCCACCAAGGACGAGCCGTTCTTCCCCGGCAACGAGGAGATCGAGCGCAAGGTCCTGAACGCGACCCGCTGGAACGCCGCGGTGATGGTCTCCCGCGCCCAGCGCCCCGGTATCGGGGTGGGCGGTCACATCGCCACCTTCGCCTCCTCCGCCTCGCTCTACGACGTGGGCTTCAACCACTTCTTCCGGGGCAAGGACGACGGGAAGGGCGGCGACCAGATCTTCTTCCAGGGGCACGCGTCGCCGGGCATCTACGCCCGCGCGTATCTCCTGGACCGGCTCACCGAGAACCAGCTCGACTCGTTCCGTCAGGAGAAGTCGAAGGCGCCCAACGGCCTGTCGTCGTATCCGCACCCGCGGCTGATGCCGGACTTCTGGGAGTTCCCCACCGTCTCGATGGGCCTCGGCCCGCTCGGTGCGATCTTCCAGGCGCGGATGAACCGCTACATGCAGGCCCGCGACATCGCCGACACCTCCGCCTCGCACGTATGGGCGTTCCTGGGTGACGGCGAGATGGACGAGCCCGAGTCGCTCGGCCAGCTGTCGATCGCGGCCCGCGAGGGCCTCGACAACCTGACCTTCGTGGTGAACTGCAACCTGCAGCGCCTCGACGGCCCGGTGCGCGGCAACGGCAAGATCATCCAGGAGCTGGAGTCGCAGTTCCGCGGTGCCGGCTGGAACGTCATCAAGCTGGTCTGGGACCGCAGTTGGGACCCGCTGCTCGCGCAAGACCGCGACGGCGTCCTGGTGAACAAGCTGAACACCACGCCCGACGGCCAGTTCCAGACGTACGCGACGGAGCCCGGGGCGTACATCCGCGACCACTTCTTCGGTGGTGACCACCGGCTGCGCGCGATGGTCGCGAACATGACCGACGACCAGATCCTGCACCTGGGACGCGGCGGGCACGACCACAAGAAGATCTTCGCGGCGTTCACGGCGGCCAAGGAGCACAAGGGGCAGCCGACCGTCATCCTGGCGCAGACGGTCAAGGGCTGGACGCTCGGCCCGAACTTCGAGGGCCGTAACGCGACCCACCAGATGAAGAAGCTGACGGTCTCCGACCTCAAGGCCTTCCGCGACCGGCTGCACCTGCCGATCTCCGACAAGCAGCTCGAGGACGGCGCGCCGCCGTACTACCACCCGGGCCGCGACTCGGAGGAGATCCAGTACATGCACGACCGCCGGCACGGGCTCGGCGGCTATGTGCCGACCCGCATCGTGCGGTCCAAGCCGCTGCAGCTCCCCGATGAAAAGACCTACGCGAGTGTGAAGAAGGGGTCCGGCCAGCAGTCGATCGCCACCACCATGGCGTTCGTGCGACTGCTCAAGGACCTCATGCGGGACAAGGAGATCGGCAAGCGGTTCGTCCTCATCGCGCCGGACGAGTACCGCACGTTCGGCATGGACTCGTTCTTCCCGAGCGCGAAGATCTACAACCCGCTCGGCCAGCAGTACGAGTCCGTGGACCGCGACCTGCTCCTCGCGTACAAGGAGTCGCCGACGGGTCAGATGCTGCACGACGGCATCTCGGAGGCGGGCTGCACGGCCTCGCTGATCGCCGCCGGGTCGGCGTACGCGACGCACGGCGAGCCCCTGATCCCGGTCTACGTCTTCTACTCGATGTTCGGTTTCCAGCGCACCGGCGACCAGTTCTGGCAGATGGCCGACCAGTTGGCGCGCGGGTTCGTGCTGGGTGCGACCGCCGGCCGCACGACACTGACCGGTGAGGGACTGCAGCACGCCGACGGTCACTCGCAGTTGCTCGCCTCGACGAACCCGGGCTGTGTCGCCTACGACCCGGCCTTCGGCTTCGAGATCGCGCACATCGTCCAGGACGGTCTGCGGAGGATGTACGGTGCCACGGCCGAACACCCGCACGGCGAGGACATCTTCTACTACCTCACCGTGTACAACGAGCCGCTCCAGCACCCGGCAGAGCCCGCCGACGTCGATGTCGACGGCATCCTCAAGGGCATCCACCGCTTCAGCGCGGGCACGTCGGGCGCCATCCCGGCGCAGATCCTCGCCTCGGGTGTGGCGGTGCCGTGGGCCCTGGAGGCCCAGCGGATCCTCGCCGACGAGTGGAACGTCAAGGCGGACGTCTGGTCGGCGACCTCCTGGAACGAGCTGCGCCGTGAGGCCGTCGAGGTGGAGCGGCACAACCTGCTGCACCCCGAGGAGGAGCAGCGCGTCCCGTACGTCACGCAGAAGCTGTCCGGCTCCGAGGGCCCGTTCGTCGCGGTCTCCGACTGGATGCGGTCCGTGCCCGACCAGATCTCGCGCTGGGTGCCGGGCACGTACCAGTCGCTCGGCGCGGACGGCTTCGGCTTCGCGGACACGCGTGGCGCGGCCCGTCGCTTCTTCCACATCGACGCCCAGTCGATCGTGGTGGGAGTGCTCACGGAGCTGGCCCGCGAGGGCAAGGTCGACCGCTCGGTCCTGAAGCAGGCGATCGACCGCTACCAGCTTCTGGACGTCACGGCGGCCGATCCCGGCGCGGCGGGCGGCGACGCGTAGGGGCCCTGCTCCGACCGTCGTCGAGGTTCGAGGTGCGGTGCGGCCACGGGGGCCGCACCGCACCTCGCTCTCTGTCATCTCAGCGCTCCCAGATCTTGAACGCCCGCACCTGGTAAGGGGATTGGGGAGCCCATGTACCGCTGCCCGGATAGGTCTGGAACTCCCCCGTCTCCGCGCACTCCGCGGACTGGTAGGCCGTGACCGGCCGTCCGGTGCGATTGGCGAGAGCCTGCGCGCTGCCCCCCTCCGGCAGCGCGACGCAGCTCTCGATGTCGGTCCCGGACAGCTCGTACACGTGCCGGTGGCCCTTGAACCCGGGCTTCTCCCACAGGCACAGCTGCCCCGCCGAGCAGTCGCCGGCTGCGGGTGGGGCCGTGGCCCCCGCGTGAACCGGTGTCAGCAGGACGGCCGCCAGTGCCGCCGCGGTCGCCATCGGCAGCGTCGCCTCCATCGCCACGCGCATCCTCGTACCCATATCGATCAACCCCCGTGTCGTGCTGGTCACTTGTCAGCACTCTGGACCCGTCGGCGATCAGGCGGGAAGGGCTGAGGGATCAGATCACCCGGATAAGCGAAATGCCCCCAGGATTTCCCTGAGGGCACTTCGGGGTGGGCTCGCGAGCGCTTTCGGGGTGGCCTGCGGGTTTCCCCCGAGGGCCACCCGATTGGCTACCCGACGGGACTAGATGTGCGCGGCCCCCGCGCCCGCCTCGGCGTTGGCGCCGCGCTTGGTCAGCAGCGCGACGAGGACCGCCACGACGGCGACACCCGCGGCGACCAGGCAGGCCAGGCTCATGCCGGAGATGAAGGTGTCGTGCGCGACACCGGTGATCTTCTCGGCGAGCGCGGCCGGGGTGCCCTTCGGGACCGGCCCCACGCCGACCTGGACCGCCTCGGACGCCTGGTCCAACTGGCCGGGCGTGAGCTTCGGAAGCTGGGCGGCCGCCCAGTTGCCCGCGAGGTCGTTGTCGACCTTGGAGGCCATGACGGCGCCGAGCACGGCGGTGCCGAGGCTTCCGCCGATCTGCATCGCGGCCTGCTGGAGGCCGCCCGCGACGCCGGAGAGCTCCATCGGGGCGTTGCCCACGATGACCTCGGTGGCGCCGACCATGACGGGGGCGAGGCCCAGGCCGAGGAGGGCGAACCACAGCGACATGACGCCGCTGCCCGTGCCCGACTCCAGCGTGGACATGCCGTACATGGCGACGGCCGTGAGCAGCATGCCGCCCGCGAGCGGGATGCGCGGCCCCGCCTTCGTGATCATCGCGCCCGCCAGCGGCGAGCCCACGATCATCATTCCGGTCAGCGGCAGGAGGTGCAGTCCGCTGTCGACGGGGCTCATCCCGTGCACGTTCTGCAGGTAGAAGGTGACGAAGAAGAGGCCGCCCATGAAGGCGATGGCCATGAGCACCATCAGGACCACGCCGGCCGACAGCGGCACCGAACGGAACAGTGCCAGCGGGATCAGCGGCTCCTTGACGCGTGTCTCCCAGACCGCGAAGAGCGCGAAGCAGAGCACGGACGCCGCCAGGAACGTCCAGGTCAGTCCGTCGCCCCAGCCCCACGTCGGGGCCTTGATCAGCGCCCAGACGAGGCAGAACATCGCGCCGGAGAGCAGCGCGATGCCGAGGACGTCGAAGGACCGCGGCGCGTTCTCGGCGCGGTGGTCCTTGAGGATGACAAGGCCGAGGACGAGGGCGATGACGCCGACGGGGACGTTGATGAAGAACACGGACTGCCAGCTGACGTGCTGGACGAGGAGCCCACCGAGGATCGGGCCGCCCGCGGTCGAGGCGCCGATCACCATGCCCCAGATGCCGATCGCCATGTTCAGCTTCTCGGCGGGGAAGGTGGCCCGCAGGAGGCCGAGCGCAGCCGGCATCAGGAGCGCGCCGAAAAGACCCTGGAACACGCGGAAGGTGACCACCAGCGCGATGCTGTCCGAGAGGCCGATGGCCCCCGAGGCCGCCGCGAACCCGACCACGCCGATGAGGAAGGTCTGCCGGTGGCCGAACCGGTCGCCTAGCTTGCCCGCGGTGATCAGCGTGACCGCGAGGGCGAGGAAGTAGCCGTTGGTGATCCATTGCACGTCGGCGAAGCTCGCGCCGAGGTCCTTCTGGATGGCCGGGTTGGCGATGGCCACGATGGTGCCGTCGAGGGCGACCATCATCACGCCGATCGCGACGGAGAACAGCGTCAGCCAGGGGTGGCCACGAAGCCCTTTGGCCGGGGCCGGAGCGGACACGGGCTCCGGAGCCTTGTCCGCCTTTTCGACGGTGGTCTGACTAGTCATGCGTTCGAGGCTAATGACAGCGACTGACAGTTGACAAACCAATTCACAAGTCGGTAACTGTCACGTTGCTCACAGGTAAGCTGAGCTGGACAAACAGGCGAAAAGAGGGGCGCGTAGTGAAGACGCAGGAAGCGGGTTCAGGGCTGCGAGAACGCAAGAAGCAGCGCACCCGTGACGCCCTCCTGCGCTCCGCGCTCGAACTCTTCACCACCAAGGGGTACGACCGCACGACGGTCGACGAGATCGCGGAGGCCGTCGACGTCTCTCAGCGCACCTTCTTCCGGTACTTCACGAGCAAGGAGGAGACGGCGTTCGCGGTCCAGGACATGGTGGAGTCGCGCTTCATCGCCATCCTGCGCGAACGCCCGGCCGCCGAGAGCCCGTTCGAGGCTCTGCGCGCCGCTGTGCTCGACGCATGGGACACCCTCGGCGAGTCCATCGAGGAGGTCGTCCCGGTCGAACTCCACATGCGCACCTACCAGATGATCGAATCCACCCCCTCCTTGATCGCCGTCCATCTACGCCGCTCCACGGAGGTGGAGGAGGAGATCGCGCGCGTGATCGCCGAACGCGAGGGGCTCGACGTGGAGACGGATCCGCGGCCCCGCGTGACCGTGGCCGCGTTCAGTGGCGTGATGCGCCTGGCCGGACGCCTGTGGGGAGCGGGAGAGGACATCAGCGTCGAGTCGATCCGCGCGGTCACGGAGTCGTATCTCGACCAGCTGGGGCCGGTGTTGGCGGGGAAGTGGCGCGCGAAGTGACGGACCGTAGGCACACGCGCGCGTAGAGCGCGATCGACACCTACAGAGGGTGACGACACCACTCAAGGTGAGTCCGATTTGCCCTAATTGCACACCAGGAAACGTGATCTGCCTCACGCGTTTCGCGGGTTGGTCCGCCGTTCTCCTAGGGTGTCCCGCAGTGACTTCCTTCGACTCCTCCCCGCAACTCAGCGTCTGGCGCGCACTGCTCGCTCTGGCCGTCGTGTTCGTCATGCTGGCGACCACGGGCTGGACCGCAGTGCGCCACAAGGGCGTCACCTCGCCGCTCGACGCCGCCGTCACGGCCTGGGACCACGGCCACCTCAACGGGCGTGCCCTGCCGGACCAGGACGGCTCGCCCACCCGCATAGCGCATTTCTTCGCCTCGCTCAGCGGTCAGCAGCGCACCCGGCTCGCGACCCGCTACCCACTCGCCGTCGGCAACATGAACGGCGCCCCGGTCGAACTGCGCTACCGCGCCAACCGCATCGCCCTCGACCAGGCACGCGAAGTGGCGCTGAAGAGCACGCACGACAACCGGCTCTCCGCCGCGGGACAGCACGACGCCGCCCAGCGCATGAACCGGTACGAGTCCCTCATGAACCCGCACCGCAAGATCCTCGCGTTCGACCCCCTGGGCACCGGCCGCGTGGCGGAGGTCTTCGGAGACCTCGGCAGGGCCCAGCGTGTCTCCGTCGTGGTGCCCGGCGTCGACACCGACCTCCTGACATTCCAGCGCACCTTCCGTCAGTACTCGGCACCCGTGGGCATGGCCCGCTCCCTGTACCACGCGGAGCGCCAGGCCGGCCCCCGCACGAGGACTGCCGTGATCGCCTGGGCCGACTACACGACGCCCGCGGGTCTCGGCGTCGACGCCGCCACCGCGATGCGCGCGGAGGAAGGCGCCACCCGGCTCAACGCCCTCGTGCGCGCACTCCCGGGCCGCACGCCCGTCGCCCTTTACTGCCACAGCTACGGTTCCGTCGTGTGCGGTGTCGCCGCGCGCAAGCTGCCCCCGCGCGTGACGGACATAGCGGTGGCCGGCAGCCCCGGCATGCGCGCCGAGAAGGCCTCGAAACTGGGCACCCACGCGCGCGTGTGGGCGATGCGGGACCACGACGACTGGATCCAGGACGTGCCGTACCTGGAGGTCGGCGGGCTCGGCCACGGCGCCGACCCGGTCTCCCGCGCGTTCGGCGCCCGGGTCCTCTCGGCAGCGGGCGCCCACGGGCACACGGGCTACTTCGAGCCGGGCACGCAGAGCCTCAGCAACTTCGCCGACATCGGCGTCGGCTCGTACCGCAGCCTGCAGTGCGCGAGCGGCCATGACGCCTGTCGTGACGGATCTTCCGGCGGCGCCTCCGCCTGACGCGCGTAGAAATCGGTGAAACAGGGGCACGACGCAACAGGGGACGGAGGCGCGCGTGCCGCATACGATGAGCCGCATGGGTGACGTACTGGCCGGATTTCATGCCGCCTGGGAGTTCGGGTCCGACTCCGTGCTCATCCGCTTCGAACGGGGAATGCGCACGCCGAAGCTGCTTCAGGCACTCGGTGAGCGCCGCATCCCCCATGAGGCGATCGCGGCGGTGACACTCACTCCCGGGAAGCGGGGGACCGTCGTTCTGCACGCGGTGCCGAGACCTGGCGCCGATCCGCTGATGGACGCGGCCGCGGGACAGCTCAAGGAGGGCTGCGACCCCTACCGGCTCGTCCTGCCCGCCGAGCGGGGGACGCTCGCCGAGTACTACGCGGACGAGCTGCGCGCCCTGCTGTCCCTGGACGACGGCATACCGCCCGCCCGCTACCTGGTGACGCCGCCCGAGGCGCCACTGCACTTCAAGGCCTACGACGGAAAAGCGTCGTTCGACGGCCGGTCGGTGGCCTTCCGGTGGTTCTGGACCGGGGCGTCGTCCGCGAAGTGGAAAGCCGGCGACAAGAGCTTCGCCGTCTCGGAGCTGAGCGGCGTCGAATGGCGCTCGCCCGAGGTGTTCGAGGGGCATCTGCGGCTGTTGCGCCGCGACGCGTCCGAGCAGCCCGCCCAGGCCGACCAGGACCCGGCCGCCGTGATCTTCGGTCTCGGGTACGGGCCCGTGCACGAGTCGCTGCCGTTCGCCGCGTCGGTCCTCGCGGCGGTACGGGCCACCGGCTCGGCCGTCCCTGTGTCCGGGCCCTCCCCCGCACGGCGTGACCCCGCCGACATCGCCGACCGCATTCGCCACCTGGGCGAACTGCACCAGGCGGGCCTGGTCACGGACGCCGAGTTCACGACGAAGAAGGCCGAACTGCTGGCGGAGCTGTAGGGACGGGCGCCTTCTGCGGGGGCGCGGCCCGGGCTTCGGCCTGGGCGGTCCCGTACGCCGCGACCGCCCATGTCATACCTGGGTACGGGGTCCGGTGAGCTCCTGGGTATGACGGCGCCGCGGGTTGTTCTTGCCTACGCTGAGCAGGCCATGAGCATCACATCGAGTCCACCCGATCAGGAATCCCTCCCGCCGGACGGCAAGGCCGCACCGTCGGGACGTCATCGTCGCGCCCTCGCTTCGGCTCTGGGTGGACTGCGGGCGGCGGGTGCCCTGCTCACCGCTCCCTCGGGACCGGCGGAACCCCTGCTGGGGAACGCGTCGAGGCGCTGGGTGCGGCTGGTGCCCTATGTGATCGCGCTGGGCTTCGTCGCCACACTGATCCCGGTCACCACCGAGGTCCTGTCGAATGATTACGGGATCCCTGGCGCTCTCGCCGGTGCGCTGGGCGTCGCACAGGCCGCTCCCCTGCTGCTCGCGGTCAGTCGGCCTCTGCTCGCCTGGGGCATCGTGATCGTCGCGGACATCGTCGGGGCGATCGTCGTCCTGACGTCGGCGACCCCTCGTGCCGCGCCGTGGACGCCCATGGTCATCGTGGGATATCTGGTCCTGTGCTTCGTCCTGTCCGTGCGGGAGAGCAGACGCACGGTGCTTGGGATCTG
Organism: Streptomyces antnestii; assembly: GCF_004005495.1. Lineage (GTDB taxonomy): Bacteria > Actinomycetota > Actinomycetes > Streptomycetales > Streptomycetaceae > Streptomyces > Streptomyces antnestii. Next base: position 99,223 of record NZ_RZYA01000004.1, on the reverse strand, counting down.
GCTGGTCACGGTGGCGTCCGGACTCGTCCTCGACATGTTCCGCCCCGCGGGCAGCCCTGACACGGCTGTGCTCCTCATCGTGCTGAGCGGTGGGGTGCTGTTGCTCGGGACGCTGCTGCGCGAGCGCGGGGAGGCGCAGCGCAGACTCGTCGAGCAGGAGACGATCAGCGAGGCCGAGCGTTCGCGTCGCACGCTTCTCGAGGAACGTGCGCGTATCGCACGGGAGTTGCACGATGTCGTCGCGCATCACATGTCGGTGATCACGGTGCAGGCGGACTCCGCTCCGTACCGGCTGCAGGGCCTGACGCCCGAGGCGTGCGAGGAGTTCGGATCGATAGCGGCGGGCGCGAGGGAATCCCTCGGTGAGATGCGGCGGCTGCTCGCGGTGCTCCGCAGCGAGGACACGCCGGACGGCGAGCGCGCGCCCCAGCCGGGGCTCGGCCGGCTCCAGCAGCTGGTGGAGGCCACGGTGCGGGGCGGGGTGCCGGCCGAGTTGTCGATGCCCGAGCTGACGCTCGTCGGGGAGCTGACGGACGTGCCACCCACAGTGGACCTGTCCGCGTACCGGATCGTGCAGGAAGCCCTGGCCAATGTCGTGCGGCACGCGCCCGGAGCGCGCACGCAGATCTCCGTCTCGAAGGACGAGGAATCCCTCCTGGTGATCGTGGTCAACGGCCCGGCGGGCGAGCACGCCTCCCCCGTGGAGACGACGGGCACCGGACACGGCCTCATAGGGATGCACGAGCGCGTACGGTTGGTCGGCGGCACACTCGACGTGGGACCGCTGCCCGGGGGAGGCTTCCGCGTCGCGGCCCGACTTCCGCTGGCCGATCCCGACTCCCCCTCGTCGTAAAGGAATTCGGCACCGCATGACCATCCGCGTGATCATCGTCGACGACCAGGCCATGGTGCGCGCGGGGTTCGCCGCGCTGCTGGCCGCGCAGAGCGACATCGACGTCGTGGGCGAGGCTCCGGACGGCAGGCAGGGCGTCGAGGTCAGCCGGACCACACACCCGGATGTCGTCCTCATGGACGTGCGGATGCCCGAGATGGACGGGCTCGCCGCGGCCCGCGCGCTCCTCGACCCACCGCCCGGCGTGATCCACCGCCCCAAGGTCCTGATGCTCACCACGTTCGACGTGGACGACTACGTGTACGAGGCGCTGCGGGCGGGCGCGTCCGGTTTCCTCCTCAAGGACGCACCGCCGGCCGATCTCATCGCGGCGGTGCGGGTGGTGGCCGCCGGCGAGGCGCTGCTCGCCCCCTCGGTCACGCGGCGACTCATCGTGGACATCGTGAAGCAGCGCCCGTCGGGCCGCAGGGACCGCTCACCGGAGCTGAACAGTCTGACGCCGCGTGAGAGGGAGGTACTCGAACTCATCGCCCGAGGCCTGTCCAACCAGGAGATCGCGGACAAGCTGGTCCTCGCGGAGCAGACGGTGAAGACCCATATCGGCCGTGTGCTGGCCAAGTTGGGGCTGCGGGACCGGGCCCAGGCCGTGATCTTCGCGTACGAGACCGGACTCGTCACGCCCGGCGACCAGTAGGTCCCGGCTCCGGTATCACCCGGCACGCGCAGGTCAGCGCGGGTCTGACCTCGGAACCCCCTACCTGAGTATCACGTTCGAATACCCCGGTATCACCTCGGAGTTGGCTCCCCAGTGTGACGTGGAGCCGGACGTCGTCTCTCTACCTTCCCCTCGTTACACCAACGGACGGAGGGGAGACGGGCGATGCGCCTGCACTCATGGAAAGGACGCGGCCGACGGACTCTGGTCGCCGCCGCGCTCACGACTACTGTCGTGGCGGGCACGGCCGGCTGGGCCACGGGCAGCGAGCAGAGCCCCCTCACCGGGCCTCCACCCGGCGCGGCTTCCTGGCGGGCGGACCACGAGCTCGGACTCGCGCTGCCCGATCCGGCGACCGCCGGCCCTGCCCGGGTCGCCTCGTTCTTCGGCGGGTTGGACGCGGCCCAGCGCCGTGAGCTGGTCGCGCGGCATCCGACGGTGGTCGGCAATCTGGACGGGGCTCCGGTGGAGCTCCGATACCAGGCCAACATCCGCTCCCTGAAAGCCGAGCGCGACCGGGCCCGGGCCCGCGCGGAGGACCCGTCGCTCACAGCGGAGGACCACGCCCAGGCACGTTTCCTCGTCGCCCGCTACACCGAACTCCTCGATCCGGGGCGCAAGATACTGGCCTTCGACCCGCGAGGCCGTGGTCAAGTGGCCGAGGTGTACGGGGAATTGGCGGATGCCGAACACGTGTCCGTGATCGTGCCGGGCTCGGACATCGACCTGAGTTCGTTCGACCGGTCCGCGGATCCCTATGGCACCCCGGCGGGGATGGCCCGATCGCTGTACGAGGCGTCGGGCGGCCGCACCGCGGTGGTGGCGTGGGTGGGGTACACGACGCCCGTCGGGCTTGGGCCCGATGCGGCCACCGGCCGGCTCGCCGAGGCGGGTGCGCCGAGACTGGTCCGCTTCGTCCAGGGCCTGACGGCGTCGGGCGCTCCGCGTCCCAGCGTCTTCTGCCACAGCTACGGGTCGGTGGTGTGCGGATTATCTGCCGCCCGCCTGCCCGCTTCCGATCTCGTGGTGCTCGGCTCCCCGGGCTTGCGCGCGGACAAGGTGGCCGAACTGCGCACCTCGGCCCGGGTCTGGGCCGCGCGGGACGACAGCGACTGGATCAGCCGCGTGCCGAACGTCGAGGTGTTCGGCCTGGGCCACGGCACCGACCCGACGGACCCCTCCTTCGGCGCGCGCCGCGTTCCCGCGCACCGCGCCGAGGGCCACACCGGCTATTTCGCGCCCGGCACGGACTCGCTGCGCGCCTTCACCCGCATCGCGACCGGAGCCACGTCATGAGCATCGTGACCACCTTGCGTACGAGCGCGTCCGCCATCGACGCGAAGACACCCGCCCACCGGGACCGGGCCATAGACGGACTGCGTGCGCTCGCGCTGCTCGCCGTGCCCCTGGGCCACTGGCTCCTCGGCGGCTTCTCCCTCGACGCCCAGGGCGCGCTGCACAACGCGAGTCCGCTGTCGTCCTTCGGCTTCTTCGCCCCGCTCAGCTGGGTGCTGCAGATGCTGGGCATCTTCTTCCTGGTGGGCGGCTACGCGTCCGTCCTCTCGTACCGCCGGGCTGTGGAGGAGAGGGGCGGTTCGACCGGGGACTGGCTGCGCGGCCGGCTGGCGCGCCTGGGCCGTCCGGTCCTCGGGGTGACGGCGGTGTGCGCCGCACTGATCCCCGTCCTGTACGCGCTCGGGGTGCCGACGACGACGTTGCACACGGGGTCGACGCTGGTGATACAGCCACTGTGGTTCGTGGGTGTCTACACGGTGATCACCGCGCTCACGCCGTATTGCGTACGGGCCGCCCGGAAGCTGGGGGCGTGGGCGGCGGCGCCGCTCCTCGGTTCCGTCGCCGTGATCGACTTCCTGCGCTACGGACCGTACGCGGACGCCATGCCGTACTGGCTGAGCCTGCTCAATCTGGTGCCGGGCTGGATGTTCGCCTACCAACTGGGCGTCTGCTGGGGCGAGAAGAGGATCGGCCGGCGTGGCGCGTGGGCGCTGTTGATCGGCGGCACGGCCTTGTTCGCGACGCTGCTCCTCGCGTTCCACTATCCGGAGTCGATGGTGGGTGTGCCAGGCGAGGCGCGGACGAACTCTCATCCGCCGTCGTTGTTGGTGCTGGCGCTGGCGGCCGCGCAGAGCGGTGCGGCGATGCTCCTGCGGGACCGGATCGGCAGGCTGCTGCGGCGGCCCGCGCTGTGGGCGCCGGTCGTCGTCATCAACCTCTCGGCGATGACGATCCTGTGCTGGCACCAGACGGCTCTGCTCACGGCGGCGATACCGGGTTCCTTCGCCGGTGCGATACCGGGGCTGACGACGAGTCCGGACTCGCTGGGCTGGATAGCGGCGAGGCTGGCGTGGCTGCCCGTACTCGCGGGGCTGCTCGTGCTGATCGGGAGGCACACGCGGGGCTTCGAGGCTCCCTGGAAGCGGGCGACTCATGTGAGGCGGGCGCTGGCGGGGGTGCTGGCCGCGGGGTTCGCGGTGTTCGCGCTGGGGCTCGCGTGAGGACCGGCCGGCCGGCCGCCGTCGGGGCAGGGAACGCCCACGACGACGGACCGGACCGGGCAGCCCACGGGACTATTCGCGCCCCGCCGAGGTGAAGGCCATGTCGGCGTAGCGGTCGCCTGCCACCCGGGAGGCGATGGGGGCGATCAGGGCGAGTTCGTCGTCGGTGAGGGTGATGCGGGTGGCCGCGGCGTTCTCCTCGATGCGACCGCGCCTGCGGGTGCCGGGGATCGGGACGACAGGGAGTCCGAACGTCTGCGCCTGCTGCTGCACCCAGGCCAGCGCGATCTGGCCGAGGGACGCCTCATGGGCCTCGGCGACCTGGCGCACCGGCTCGAGCAGAGCCGCGTTGGCGGCGGCATTGTCGCCGGTGAAGCGGGGCTGCTGACGGCGGAAGTCGTCCGCGCCGAGCTCCTTGTCGGCGCTGACGAAGGAGCCGGTGAGGAAGCCGCGCCCGAGCGGAGAGTACGGGACGAGGGCCACGCCGAGTTCGGCGGCGGTCGGCACGACCTCCTTCTCGATGTCGCGGCTGAACAGCGACCACTCGGACTGGAGGGCGGCGATCGGGTGGACGGCCTGGGCGGCACGCAGTTCGCCGCCGGTGACCTCGCTGAGACCGAGGTGCTTGACCTTGCCGGCGGCGACCAGTTCGGCCATCACACCGACGGTCTCCTCGATGGGCACGTTCACATCGCGGCGGTGCATGTAGTAGAGGTCGATGGTGTCGACGCCCAGGCGCCGGAGGCTGGCGTCGACGCAGGCGCGGATGTACGCGGGATCGTTGTTGATGACGCGCTTCGTGGGGTCGCCCGGGTCGATGCCCAGGGCGAACTTGGTGGCCAGGACCACCTCGTCACGGTGCGCCTTGAGGAAGGGAGCAAGGAACTTCTCGTTCTCGCCGTCCGCGTAGGCATCGGCGGTGTCGTACAAGGTGACGCCGAGTTCCAGGGCCCGCTCCAGGGTGGCCCGGGCCTCATCGGCGTCCGTCGGTCCGTAGGCCCAGCTCATGCCCATGCAGCCGAGGCCCTGCACGCCCACCACGGGCCCGTTGTTTCCCAACTCAACAGTGGATATCCGCTGCGGCTCCCCCGTGTGCCGCGTCTGTTCCGTGTGGTGCGTCAGCTCCGTGCTGCTCATGCGCTTGAGGCCCTCTCCGACGCCCGCCGGGCGCCCGCATAGAAGTCGATCTTGAAGTCGAGTACGGACAAGGTGTCCTGGAGTTCGGCGATCCGGGACAGGACGTCTCGGCGCGTCGATTCGAGAAGCTCCTGGCGCTCCTCGAAGGTGTCGTCACCGACCCGCACGAGTTCGGCGTAGCGCACCATGTGCGCCACGGGCATGCCGGTCAGCCGCAGCTTGCCGACGAGGGCGAGCCAGTCGAGATCCCGGTTGCTGTAGCGGCGCTGGCCCGTGTGCGAGCGGTCCACGTGCGGCATGAGCCCGATCCGCTCGTACCAGCGCAGTGTGTGGGCGGTCAGTCCGGTGAAGGCCACGACCTCGCTGATCGTGTAGTGGTCGTGTCCGTCCGGCCGGGGGTGAGCGGTGGGGGCCGAGGTGCAGACGTCGGCCTTGTTGGGTGCGGGGGTGGTCTCCATCACCGTCATGCCCCCACGCTAGAACCCTGAAGTGCACTCCAAGCAAGCGCATCGGGAAGGAATTCCGGACGGCGACCGTCGCCACGACGCCCTCTCGGGGCCCGTTAGGCTCGTGGCCATGCAGAGCCTTGCGATGATCGAGAACTGGCCGGTCCCGACCGCCGCCGCAGCCGTCGTCCGCGCGGACGGCACGGTCCTCGGGGTGCACGGACCGACGGCCCACCGCTTCCCGCTGGCCTCGGTCACCAAGCCGCTCGCCGCCTACGCGGCCCTCGTCGCCTATGAAGAGGGCGCGATCGAGTTGGACGACCCGGCAGGGCCCGAGGGGTCCACGGTGCGCCACCTGCTGGCACACACCTCCGGGCTCGCGTTCGACGAGCACCGGGCCACGTCGGCGCCCGGCACGCGCCGGCTGTACTCGAACGCCGGTTTCGAGGTGCTCGGGGACCACATCGCGAAGGCGACGGAGATCCCGTTCGCGGAGTATCTGCGCCAGGCGGTTCTCGAGCCCCTCGGTATGAACTCGACCACGCTGGAGGGGTCGCCCGCCAAGGACGGGGTGTCGACGGTGGACGACCTGGTCCGGTTCGCCGCCGAGGTACAGGCCCCCAGGCTGCTCGATCCGCGCACCGTCGCCGAGGCGATGACCGTGCAGTACCCGGGCCTCAAGGGCGTACTGCCGGGTTACGGGCACCAGAACCCGAACGACTGGGGGCTCGGGTTCGAGATCAGGGACTCCAAGTCGCCGCACTGGACGGGGAGTTCGTCGTCGACGCGGACCTTCGGGCACTTCGGTCAGTCGGGCACGTTCCTGTGGGTCGACCCCGTCGCGGGCGTCGCCTGTGTGGCGCTGACCGATCGGGCGTTCGGGCCCTGGGCGGCCGAGGTGTGGCCCCCGTTCACGGACGCGGTGCTCGCCGAGGTGTGAGCCGGGTGTGAGGGCGCGCGGCCGTTCACGGCGGAGCTGTCAACGGAGGGGTCAGCGGGCGGCCATCTCCCACATCAGCAGTTCCGCCGGCCCCGACGCCACGGCTTCGAGGCCGGACTCCCCGTCGATCCTCACCGAGTCGCCCGGCCCCAACTCCTCGCCGCCGAGCGCCACTTCACCGCGGACGACATGGACGTACACCTGGGGCGCGTCCGGGACCGCGGCGCGTTCCCCCGGCCCGAGGCGGCGCACGTGCAGGAGGGATCCGGCCTCCGGGACGGCGTAGGGGGTGGAGTCGGCGATGCCGTGCACGACCTCGTAGACCGGGTCGCCGCCCGGCTCCAGAGGGGCGAGCCACATCTGGACGAAGACGAGCGGGTCGGGGCCGTCGTTGCGCTCGACGTGGCGCACACCGCCGCCCGCGCTGAGGCGTTGCACGTCGCCGGGGCCGACCACGGACTCGTGCCCGGTCGAGTCGCGGTGGGTGAGCCGGCCCGAGACGACCCAGGTGACGATCTCGGTGTGGCTGTGGGGATGCTCGTCGAAGCCCGCGCCCGGCGCGAGCCGCTCCTCGTTGCAGGCCAGGACCGCCCCGAAGCGGAGATTGTCGGGGTCGTAGTGAGGCCCGAAGGAGAAGGCGTGGAACGACTCGATTCCGGCGTCCGGCTCGCCGCCGGGGTACCGGTCGCCGGAGCGACGTACATCCATCACGCCGTACACGGTAGACCCCCGGACGGGGCCGTTCACGCAGTCACCTCGCACCCTCCACTCCGCTGAGCCGTCCCGATAAGGCAGTCTTGTCCCCGTGCCTGAACCCTCAGCGAACGAAACACCCGACCATCGCGACCGCCGTACGGACACCCACCCGCACTCCGCGACTCTGAAGCGTCTGGAGAAGTCGTCCGGCAGCCTGGCCGCGCAGGCCATCACGCGCATGGACGAGACGCTGTCGTGGTACCGGGCGATGCCACCGGAGAACCGCTCCTGGATCGGTCTGGTCGCGCAGGCCGGTATCGCGGCCTTCACCGAGTGGTTCCGGCATCCGGACGCGCCCCAGGCGATCTCGACCGATGTCTTCGGCACCGCGCCCCGCGAGCTGACCCGGGCCATCACCCTGCGCCAGACCGTGGAGATGGTCCGCACGACCATCGAGGTCATGGAGTCCGCGATCGACGAGGTGGCGGCGCCCGGCGACGAGTCCGTCCTGCGCGAGGCCCTGCTCGTGTACGCGCGGGAGATCGCCTTCGCGACCGCCCAGGTCTACGCACAGGCGGCGGAGGCACGCGGCGCCTGGGACGCCCGGCTCGAATCCCTGGTGGTCAACGCGGTCCTCTCGGGCGAGGCCGACGAGGGCGCCGTCAGCAGGGCCGCGGCGCTCGGGTGGAACTCGCCGGAGCATGTGTGCGTGGTGCTCGGCACCGCTCCCGACGGGGACAGCGAGCTGACGGTCGAGGCGATCCGGCGGGCCGCCCGGCACGCCAAGCTGCAGGTCCTGACCGGGGTGCTCGGCGACCGGCTCGTCGTCATCGCCGGCGGCAGCAACAATCCGCTCCAGGTCGCGAAGTCGCTGATCGGCCCGTACGCGGCGGGTCCCGTGGTGGCCGGGCCCGTGGTGCCCGACCTGCTCGCCGCGACGAGGTCGGCGCAGGCCGCGGCCGCCGGGCTCAAGGCGTGCGGGGCCTGGCAGGACGCTCCGCGCCCCGTTCTGGCGGACGATCTCCTGCCGGAGCGGGCCATCGCGAGTGACCCTGCCGCGCGCGAGCAATTGGTGGAGGAGATCTACAGACCGCTGGAGGAGGCCGGCTCGGCGCTCCTGGAGACGCTCAGCGTCTATCTGGAGCAGGCGAGCAGTCTCGAAGGTGCGGCGCGGATGCTCTTCGTGCATCCGAACACCGTCCGCTACCGGCTTCGACGTGTGACAGACGTCACCGGTTGGTCACCCTCCGATGTCCGGTCGGCATTCACGCTGCGTATCGCGCTGATCCTGGGGCGCCTGGCCGACGCAGATACTCAGTCGTAGCCTTTTGTCGGGGGCCTACAATTCCCCCTTCGGTTCTTCGTCCCTGTCCCCACGGGCGGCCGTGGCCGTCCACAAGAGAGAGTGTGAGAGTGCTCGTACTCGTCGCTCCCGGCCAAGGCGCCCAGACGCCCGGCTTCCTGACTCCCTGGCTCGACCTCCCCGGTGCAGCGGACCGCATCGCCGCGTGGTCCGACGCCATCGGGCTCGACCTTGCCCACTACGGCACGCAGGCCGACGCGGACGCGATCCGTGACACGGCCGTCGCCCAGCCCCTGCTCGTCGCGGCCGGACTTCTGTCGGCCGCCGCGCTCGGCGACATCACTCCGGACGCCGTCGCGGGTCACAGCGTCGGCGAGATCACCGCGGCGGCCTTCGCCGGGGTGCTCGACGACACCGCCGCCCTCCAGCTCGTGCGCAAGCGCGGCCTGGCGATGGCCGACGCGGCCGCCGTGACCAAGACCGGTATGTCCGCCCTCCTCGGCGGTGAGCCGGACGTCACCGTCGCGCACCTGGAGAAGCTGGGCCTGACCCCGGCGAACGTGAACGGCGCGGGCCAGATCGTGGCCGCGGGCACCCTCGAGGAGCTCGCCGCGCTCGAGGCCGACAAGCCCGAGGGTGTACGCCGGGTCGTGGCGCTGAAGGTGGCCGGCGCGTTCCACACCCGTCACATGGCTCCCGCGGTGGCGAAGCTGGAAGAGGCCGCGAAGGACCTGACGCCGGCCGACCCCACGGTCGCGTACGTCTCGAACAAGGACGGCCGGACGGTCGCCACGGGTGCCGAGGTCGTCGCGCGTCTGGTCGGCCAGGTGGCCAACCCGGTCCGCTGGGACCTGTGCATGGAGACTTTCAAGGCGCTCGGCGTGACCGCGCTCGTCGAGGTGTGCCCGGGCGGCACCCTCACCGGTCTCGCCAAGCGCGCCCTGCCCGGCGTGCAGACCCTCGCCCTCAAGACCCCCGACGACCTCGACGCAGCCCGCGCCCTGATCGCCGAGCACTCCTCCGCCGCGGCGGACACGCAGACGGCCTGACAAGGAGCCCCGAGAGCATGTCGAAGATCAAGCCCAGTCAGGGCGCCCCGTACGCGCGCATCATGGGCGTCGGCGGTTACCGGCCGACCCGGGTCGTGCCGAACGAGGTGATCCTCGAGAAGATCGACTCGTCGGACGAGTGGATCCGCTCCCGTTCGGGCATCGCGACGCGTCACTGGGCCTCCGACGAGGAGACCGTGGCCGCGATGTCGATCGAGGCCTCCGGCAAGGCCATCGCCGACGCCGGGATCAGCGCGGAGCAGATCGGCGCCGTCGTCGTGTCGACGGTGTCGCACTTCAAGCAGACCCCGGCCATCGCGACCGAGATCGCGGACAAGCTCGGCACGGCGAAGGCTGCCGCGTTCGACATCTCCGCCGGCTGCGCGGGCTTCGGCTACGGCCTGACCCTCGCCAAGGGCATGGTCGTCGAGGGCAGCGCCGAGTACGTGCTGGTGATCGGCGTGGAGCGGCTGAGCGACCTGACCGACCTGGAGGACCGCGCGACGGCCTTCCTGTTCGGTGACGGCGCGGGCGCCGTCGTCGTCGGCCCCTCGCAGGAGCCGCACATCGGCCCCACGGTCTGGGGTTCCGAGGGCGACAAGTCCGAGACGATCAAGCAGACCGTGCCCTGGGACGAGTTCCGCGTGGGCGACGTGTCGAAGCTGCCGCTCGACAGCAAGGGCGACATCAAGTTCCCTGCGATCACGCAGGAGGGCCAAGCGGTGTTCCGCTGGGCCGTGTTCGAGATGGCGAAGGTTGCCCAGCAGGCGCTGGACGCGGCCGGGATCAGCCCGGACGACCTGGACGTCTTCATTCCGCACCAGGCGAACATGCGGATCATCGACTCGATGGTGAAGACTCTGAAACTGCCGGAACACGTCACGGTCGCACGTGACATCGAGACCACCGGCAACACCTCGGCCGCCTCGATTCCGCTCGCGATGGAGCGGCTTCTGGCGACCGGGAAGGCGAAGAGCGGCGACACCGCGCTCGTCATCGGCTTCGGGGCGGGTCTCGTGTACGCCGCCACGGTCGTTACCCTCCCCTAGGCGGACTGTCCGGATCACTCCGGGCGCAACCGCCGCCACACCCTCTGGATACATAGAAGGAGCGCCAACATGGCCGCCACTCAGGAAGAGATCGTCGCCGGTCTCGCGGAGATCGTGAACGAGATCGCCGGCATCCCGGTCGAGGACGTCCAGCTGGACAAGTCCTTCACCGACGACCTGGACGTCGACTCGCTGTCCATGGTCGAGGTCGTCGTCGCCGCCGAAGAGCGCTTCGACGTCAAGATCCCGGACGACGACGTCAAGAACCTCAAGACCGTGGGTGACGCCACCACCTACATCCTCGAGCACCAGGCCTGATCACCAGTTCGCCTAGTGCTGTCGCTCCGCCACCCGGCGGTGGCGCCGCTGAATCCCTCGCATCCGTTGGAGAAAGAATTCCTGTGAGCTCGACCAATCGCACCGTGGTCGTCACCGGTATCGGCGCAACCACACCGCTGGGTGGCGACGTGACGTCCACCTGGGAGGGTCTGGTCGCCGGTCGTTCCGGTGTCCGTCCCCTCGAACAGGAGTGGGCCGCCGACCAGGCGGTCCGTATCGCGGCGCAGATCGCCGTGGAGCCGGGCGAGGTCATTCCGCGCCCGCAGGCCCGCCGCCTGGACCGCTCGGCGCAGTTCGCGCTGATCGCGGCCAAGGAGGCCTGGGCCGACGCCGGTTTCACCGACAAGGCCGGTGAGGACGAGGCCGTCGCCCCCGACCGCCTCGGCGCGGTCATCGCCTCCGGCATCGGCGGCGTGACGACGCTCCTCGACCAGTACGACGTGCTGAAGGAGAAGGGCGTACGCCGCGTCTCCCCGCACACCGTCCCGATGCTCATGCCGAACGGCCCCTCGGCCAACGTCGGCCTGGCCGTGAACGCCCGCGCGGGTGTGCACACCCCGGTCTCCGCCTGCGCGTCCGGCGCCGAGGCCATCGGCTACGCGATCGAGATGATCCGCACGGGCCGTGCGGACGTCGTGGTCGCCGGTGGCACCGAGGCGGCCATCCACCCGCTGCCCATCGCCGCCTTCGGCAACATGATGGCCATGTCCAAGAACAACGACGACCCGCAGGGGGCCTCGCGCCCCTACGACATCGGCCGGGACGGCTTCGTCCTCGGTGAGGGCGCCGGCGTCCTGGTCCTCGAGTCCGCCGAGCACGCCGCCAAGCGCGGTGCCCGCGTCTACGCGGAGGCGGTCGGCCAGGGCATCTCCGCCGACAGCCACGACATCGTCCAGCCCGAGCCGGGCGGCCGCGGCATCTCGCAGGCCCTGCAGAACCTGCTCGACAGCACCGACCTGGACCCGGCCGAGATCGTGCACGTGAACGCGCACGCGACGTCGACGCCGGCCGGTGACGTGGCGGAACTCAAGGCGCTGCGCAAGGTGTTCGGCGACGACACCGACCACATGGCGGTCTCCGCCACCAAGTCGATGACGGGTCACCTGCTCGGTGGCGCCGGCGGTATCGAGTCGGTCGCGTCGGTGCTCGCCCTGTACCACCGGGTGGCTCCGCCGACGATCAACATCGAGAACCTCGACCCGGAGGCGGAGGCCAACGCCGACATCGTCCGTGGGGAGGCGCGCAAGCTGCCCGTCGAGGGCCGGATCGCTGCGCTGAACGACTCGTTCGGCTTTGGTGGGCACAACGTGGTGCTGGCGTTCCGTAGCGTCTGACGCTCCGCGAGCCTTTGAAAATGGGCGGGGCCCACTCGGAAGTTTCCGGGTGGGCCCGCTTCATATTCGTCTGCAGCCCGGTGGGGGCTTGTCGCGCAGTTCCCCGCGCCCCTTTCAGGGGCGCAACTCACGCCCGCGCAGTGACACCAGCACCCCCTACAAGGTCACACCACCTGGTGGAGCCATCTCACCGGGGCGCCCTCGCCCGCGTAGCGGAAGGGTTCGAGTTCGTCGTCCCAGGGCTTGCCGAGGAGTTTGGCGAGTTCGGCCTCGAGGTCCGTCTCGCCGCCCCTGGAGCGGGCCAGTGCGGCGCGCAGCCGGTCCTCGGGGATGAGGATGTCGCCGTGGATGCCGGTGACGGCGTGGAAGATGCCCAGTTCGGGGGTGGCGCTGTAGCGCTCGCCCTCGGCCGCCGCGCAGGGTTCCGCCGTGACCTCGAAGCGCAGGAGCTGCCAGCCGCGCAGCGCGGACGCCAGCTTGGAGGCGGTGCCCGCCTCTCCGCGCCAGGAGAACTCTGATCTCCAAGTGCCGGGCGCCGCGGGCTGCCTGATCCAGTCGAGGTTGATACGCGCGCCGAGCACGCCCGCGACTGCCCATTCGACGTGCGGGCACAGCGCGCGCGGCGCGGAGTGCACGTACAGAACTCCACGTGTCGTCACCGGGACCTCCAGTGTGGGACGAGTGCGCCTTTCCCGGCGGCCTCGCGCCCGTGCCGAGCAGATTTCCCCAGAGACTAGTCGAAGCAGGGGAATCAGGAAAAAAGGGGACAGATGTGACGTGATGTAATTTAGCGGAAGCTGTGCAGCGGGTTCTCACCGGGTTGTCGGACCGCTCTGCCGCTGCCGTGACAGCAGTGGCCGGGCCGCCTCGGGCCGAGGCTACCGTGTGGCGGCGCAAGGAGTGTGACGTACCGTCGGTCCCGGCGCCGATACACACCGACGTTTCACCCGCGGGGACTCAACCGCGGGGGTGTACGCAGCGTCACGTTCGACGACAGAGGCGCCCGCGGCGGCCAGGAGCGGTGAGAAGGGACAAGGAGATGCGGATGCGAAGCCACCGGTCAGCCGCGCTCCGGGTCTCCGTCGCCGGTGTGACGGCGATCCTCCTCGGTGCCGCGGGGCTCGCCGCGTGCGAGGTCACCGGTGGCAACTCCCCCGGTTCCACCGGCGGTACGGCCGGTGGCAAGCCGTCACCGAAGCCCACCCCCACGTGGGACACCAGTCCACGCTCGGTTGCCGCGGTGGGCGACTCCATCACGCGGGGTTTCGACGCCTGTTCGGTGCTCGCCGACTGCCCGGAGGTGTCGTGGGCGACCGGTTCCGACACCGGGGTGCGCAGTCTCGCGGTACGGCTCCTGGGGAAGGAGCGGGCCGCCACCCACAGTTGGAACTACGCGCGTACGGGCGCCCGGATGGCGGACCTTCCGGCGCAGATGGAGCAGGCGGCCGCGATGTCGCCGGGGCTGGTGACGGTGATGGCGGGGGCCAACGACGCGTGCCGTCCGACACCTTCCTCGATGACTCCGGTGGACACGTTCCGCGAGGACTTCCAGGACGCGATGCGCACCCTGCGGCGTGAGGCGCCCAAGGCGCAGGTGTACGTGTCGAGCGTGCCGGACCTCAAGCGCCTGTGGTCGGCGGGGCGGTCGAGCGCGCTGGGCAAGCAGGTGTGGAAGCTCGGCATCTGTTCGTCGATGCTGGCCGACCCGGACGACCTCGCCAAGGCGGCCACGCGGCGCCGGGCGGCGGTGCAGGATCGGGTGGTGGCCTACAACAAGGTGCTCGGAGACGTGTGCGCGAAGGACCGGTTGTGCCGGTACGACGGCGGGGCGGTCTTCGACTACCGGTTCGACGGCAGGCAGCTGAGCCACTGGGACTGGTTCCATCCCAGCAAGGACGGTCAGTCGAAGCTCGCGGCCATGGCGTACCGCCGGGTGACGTCCGAGGAACCGATCGCCTGAGTCGCGCGAGGGCGACCGATCGCCTGAGTCGCGGACAGGGCCCCGGCGTAGGGTCTCGATCATGCGCAGCGAACTCTTCGGCACGCTCCCCGGCGGCAGCCCCTACGGCAGTTCCGATGGCACCCCCGTCACCGCCGTCACCCCCGTCCACCGCTGGACGCTCGAACGTGGCGGGGTGCGGGTGCGCGTCCTGACGTACGGCGGGATCGTGCAGTCGGCGGAGGTTCCCGACCGGGCGGGTGTGACGGCGGACGTGGTGCTCGGGTTCCCGTCCCTGGAGGGCTATCTGGCGCATCCGGGGCCGTTCCTGGGCGCGCTGGTCGGCCGGTACGCGAACCGGATCGCGGGCGGCCGCTTCCTGCTCGACGGCCGGACCTACCACCTGGCGCAGAACAACGGGCCGAACGCGCTGCACGGCGGCGGGCGCGGCTTCGACAAGCGTGTCTGGGACGCGGAACCGGTCGAGCACGGTGTGCGCCTGCACCGCGTGAGCCCGCACGGCGAGGAGGGTTTCCCCGGGCGCCTGGAGGTCTCGGCGACGTACACGCTCGACGAGGACGGGGCGCTGCGGATCGCGTACGAGGCGGTGACCGACGCGCCGACCGTCGTGAATCTGACGAACCACACGTACTGGAATCTGGGCGGCGCGGACTGCGGTGACGCGGCGGGCGGGCACGAGGTGCGGATCGCGGCCTCGCGGTACACGCCGGCGGACGCGGATCTCGTGCCGACCGGGGAGTTCGCCGAGGTGGCGGGCACGGCGTACGACTTCCGGGAGCCGAGGGAGCCGGGGCTCGGTCACGACCGCAACTACGTGCTCGACAAGGGGGTGACTGCGACGCCGGTCGAGGTGGCCGGGCTGTACGACCCGGCGTCGGGGCGGACGCTGTCCGTGGCGACGACCGAGCCGGGGCTCCAGCTGTACACGTCCGACCACTTCGACGACGCGCTGCCGTTCGCGCCCGGCGCCGGGATCGCCCTGGAGACCCAGCACTTCCCGGACTCCCCCAACCGGCCGCACTTCCCGACGACGGAGCTGAGGCCGGGCGAGGTGTTCCGGTCGGAGACGGTGTACGGCTTCGGCACGCGCGTGTGACGACGGACGGGCCGGCGGGCGTGAAGGCGCGTTAACTCCCTTGTGTATGGCGGCGCTTACTGGTGCCAGATCACCGCGAGCGTCTTGCTCACCACGCACACTGCGGCGTAGACGACCGCCCAGCCGATCGCCCCGGCCAGCACGAGCCCGGCCGCGCCCGCCCCGAACCAGACCACCTCGAAGGCGACCCGGACCGCGCCCCTCGTCTTGTACGAAGCCTTCTGGGATCCGAACAGCGCCCACAGCGTGACCATCACCGCGACGGCCCCGAGCGCGAGCAGCCAGGCGAGCGGGGTCGCGACGTCGCGGGTGAACCCCCAGTAGGCGACCGCCGCCAGGGCGGCCAGTTCTATGAGGAAGAGGACGCCCAGGTTCGCCGTTTTCATGGCCGCAGTATGGACCGGGCCTACCGCTCCCGGATACGGGTGACGGCCCGCGCGATGTCCTCGTGGGCGAGGGACGGGTCCGCGGCGACCGCCTTGAAGTGGCTGAGGACGGCTTCCATGGCGGGGAGTTCGGTGGTCGCGGTGGCCAGGGCGATGTCCTTGACGGCGAGGTCCGAGCCGAAGTGCACGTCCGTCGCGAAGGCGCGGGCGAGGGCCCCGCCGAGGGGACCCGCGGCGAGCGCGCCCTTCGCCACGTCCTCGGGCAGGCCGAGCGCGTCGGCGAGCGCCATGGCCTCGGCGACCAGGCCGACGCCGCCGAGGACCGCGGTGTTGACGACGAGTTTGAGCGCGGCGCCGGAGCCGGGCGCTCCGGTGCGGGTGACCGTCCCGAGACGGGCGAGCACGCCTTCGACGCCGGCCGCGTCGCCGCCCGCGAGGATGCCGAGTTCGGCCGCCTCGGCCTTGTCGGTGCTGCCCATGACGGGCGCGTCGACGAGGGTCACCCCGTCTCCCAGGCGCGCCGCCAACTGCCGTACGGCGTCGGGTCCGATGGTCGACATCTCCACCCAGTGCGAGCCGGGGCGCAGCACGGGCGTGATGGCGTCGGCGACCTCGGACACGGCGTCCGGGGTGGCGAGCATGGTGATGACGACGTCGGCGTCGCGCACGGCGTCGGCGGGACTGTCGGCGAGCGCGGCGCCCCGTTCGACGAGGGGGGCGGCCTTCGCGGGGGTGCGGTTCCAGACGGTCAGGGGGTGTCCGGCGTCGAGGAGGTGGCGCGCCATGGGTGCGCCCATGTGACCGAGGCCGAGGAAGGCGATCTTTTCCATGTCCCGACGCTAGCGCCTGGGCGGCGGGCAGGGCGCTACGACGTGGGAGACCGCGTCACGTGGCAGACCGCGTCACGTAGGTGTGCCCGCCCAGGGCATCTGGGCGGGCGGCGGAGTCAGCGTGTCGCCGGTTCGCCCGCGCCGCGTGCGGGGCCCGCGGTCTCGCCGAGCAGGTCACGGGCCATCAGGGTCGCGCCCGCCACCGCGCCCGGCATCAGGAACACCGCCACGAACGGCACCAGGAACGCGACCGCGAGCGGCGTGCCGAAGCCCCAGGCGAGGCCCTTGCGGGAGCGCAGCAGGGCGAGGCGCTCACGCAGTTCGACGCTGCGGCGCTGGAGCGCGACCGCGGTGAGCTCCTCGGTCAGGAAGAAGCCGGTGATGAAGAAGCCGATCACCGGGACGACGGTCTGACCGACGAACGGGAGGAAGCCGAGGGCGAAGAGCAGGACGCCCCAGACGGCGGCACGGACCAGGATGCGCAGGCTGTCGCGCGCGGAGATCCACAGTTCGCGCCAGAGCGGCAGGCCCGACTCGGGCGCGTGGCCGCCCTCGGCGAGGTCGACCTTCTCCGACAGGGACTCGTAGAAGGGCTGGCCGACGAGGAGGGTGACGGCGGTGAAGGTGAGGACGGCGAGCAGCAGGACGAGGGCGAAGAGGACGCCGGTCAGGAAGCCGCGGAACAGGCCGGCCCACGGCGAGGTCCAGCCGTCGGCGAAGGGGGTCGCCCAGGTGACGAAGTCGTCGCCCCACACGGCCAGGCACACCAGCGCCGCCGCGTACAGGACCAGGGTGATCAGGCCGGGCAGGAGCCCCATGCCGAACTGCTTGCCGTGCTGGGAGACCCAGCGCTGGCCCTTCATCAAGTAGCCGAAGCCCGCCCCGAGATCACGCATGGGAACACCCTAGGGGACCGGCCCGCACCCCTCGCGTGGGGTACGGGCCGGGACCGGGTCGCGGCTCAGGCCGAGAGCGTGACCGTGATGTTGCCGCGGGTGGCCTTGGAGTACGGGCACACCTGGTGGGCCTTCTCGACCAGGGACTTGGCGGTGGCCGCGTCCACGTTCGGGATCTTGGCGGCGATCTCGACGATGAGGCCGAAGCCCTCGTCGTTCTTGCCGATGCCCACGTGCGCGGTGACGGTCGAGCCGGAGATGTCGGCGTTCTCCTGGCGGGCGACCACGGCGAGGGCGCCCTGGAAGCAGGCGCTGTAGCCGGCGGCGAACAGCTGCTCCGGGTTGGTGCCGGCGCCGCTGCCGCCCTGCTCCTTGGGCGGGTTCACGACGACGTCGAGCTTGCCGTCGTCCGTGGAGACGCGGCCGTCACGGCCGTTCTCCGCGGTGGCCACGGCGGTGTAGACGACGTCCGACTGCTGGATGGGCATCCCGTACTCCCTCATTCGATCACGCTTGATCCGGCACGTTGATCCGGTAGGCGGAAAGAGATTATCGAATCCCGGAAGAAACGAGCGTGACCGGGGTCACTCGGGGGCCATCCGGCGGTCACTCACCCAGCTTGACGACCATCTTTCCGATGTTGTCGCCGCGCAGAACCCCGAGGAACGCCTCCAGGTTGTTCTCGATGCCCTCGACGACGGTCTCGCGGTACTTGAGCTCGCCGGAGCGGACCCAGGCGCCGACCTCCTGCACGAACTGCGGCTGCAGGTCGTAGTGGTCGCCGACCAGGAAGCCCTCGATACGGCCGCGGGTCTGGATCAGGCGGGCCAGGTTGCGCGGGCCGGGGGCGGGCTCGGTGGCGTTGTAGACCGAGATCGCGCCGCAGATCGCGATGCGCCCGTCCCGGTTGAGCTGCCCGATCGCCGCTTCGAGGTGGTCGCCGCCGACGTTGTCGAAGTAGACGTCGATGCCGTCGGGGGCCGCCTGCTTGAGCTGCTCGAAGACAGAGCCGTTCTTGTAGTTGAACGCCGCGTCGAAGCCGTACTCCTCGACGAGGAGCTTGACCTTCTCGTCGGAGCCCGCGGAGCCGATGACGCGCGCGGCGCCCTTGAGCTTCGCGATCTGGCCGACCTGGCTGCCGACCGCGCCGGCCGCGCCGGAGACGAAGACCGTGTCGCCCTCCTTGAAGGAGAGGGTGCGCGTCAGACCCGCATACGCCGTCAGACCCGTCATGCCGAGGACGCCGAGGTACGCCGACAGGGGCGCGGCCTCCGGGTCGACCGTCACGGCCTGCTTGGCGTCGAAGGTGGCGTACTCGCGCCAGCCGTTGAAGTGCAGCACGTGGTCACCGACGGCCACACCCTCGTCGTTCGAGGCGACGACCACGCCGACCGCGCCGCCCTGCATCGCCTTGCCCAGCTCGTACGGGGCGACGTACGACTTGGCCGCGCTCATGCGGCCGCGCATGTACGGGTCCACGGACACGTAGAGGTTCTTCACGAGCACCTGGCCGGGGCCGGGCTGTGCGATCTCCACCTCGCGGAGCTCGAAGTCCTCGGGCTTCGGCCAGCCGACCGGGCGGCTGACCAGGTGCCACTCACGGCTCGTGGCGGGGAGCTGGGGGGTGTCGACAGACATGCGTGGACCTCCTGATTGCTTCACTTGCTGAAACAACCATGCTCCTCGATATTTCATAGTGTCAAGTAAATGGGTACTCTGGGGGACATGGCCGCAAGCAATTCCGTCCCGGAACCCGACCCCGCGACAGCCGACCTCGTCGCAATGATCGGCACGTTCGTCGCGCGCCACTACAAGGAGTACGAGCAGGCCGCCGGAGGCCAGGGCCTCACGGCGGCGCAGGCGCGCGTCCTCGACCTGCTCTCCCACGAGCCGATGCCCATGCGGCGCATCGCGCAGCAGGTGAACTGCGAGCCGTCGAACATCACCGGGCTCGTCGACCGCCTGGAGGCGCGCGGCCTCGTCGAACGCCGCCCCGACCCGGCCGACCGCCGGGTGAAGCTGGCCGCCCCGACGGACGAGGGCGTACGGATGGCGCGCGGCGTCAGGGGAAACCTGAGCTTCGCGTGCGGGGCCGTCGCCGGGCTCACCGAGACGGAGCAGGAAGTGCTGCGGGGGCTGCTGCGCAAGATGCTGGGCGGGGACACGGCGGACTGACACCGCCCGCCAGGACCTCCGGGGCGCTAAGGGGCGCTAAGGGGTGTCAGACACCCCCTAGGTGCACCACCACAGGAACCGGTCGCATGAGTGCGTCGGGGTGGGGACCGGCGCGGGGGGTGTGGTCGTGGGGTGAGGGGCGGGTCGGCGGGGGGTCTCGGTGGGCGCGCCGCCGGACGTCGGTGTGGCGGCGGGCGCGGCCGTGGCACCGCCCGGGTTCCGGTCGACCGCCGCCGCCTCCTTCTCCTTGTCGCCCTTCTTCACGTCGTCGGACTCCGACGCGGACGGCGACGGGGAGGCCGAGGAGGTCGGCGCGTGCGGGTCCGGCGCGGTCGTGGCGCCGCCCGTCGGGGAGGCGGCCGCCGAGGACGCGGCGGCCGCGGCCTCGCGGTCGGCGGCCTCCTCGGCGGACGAGGACGAGCCGCGCCCGTCACCGTCGGCCGACGACTCCGTGCCGAGCTCCGCGAAGCTGAGGCCGCCCGCGGCGAGCGCGAGTCCGGCGGCGGCGAACACGATCTTGTTGCGCCGACGCCGGTGCGCCCTGCGGGCAACCGACTCACGGCGTTCCCTGCGGGAGCGGCGGGGGTACGCGGGTTCGTCGGCGTGAGCGACACCGGCACCCTCGGCCGGCTCCTGTGCGGCGAGCGCCTCCGCATGCTCGCGGCACGCGTCGGCGGGCGTGCCGCACCCCGGGCAGGCGAGGGCGCCGTTGAGGTGCCTGCGGCACGGGTGGCAGTAGTCCATGACGCATGGAGGCTAGGCGCCACGCCGTAACGGGAAAAGCCGGTGCTGTGAAAGTTCTGTGCGGAAGCGGGTGTTCCGACACCTTGCCCGCTTCCGCGGTCACCGTCCTTCGCCGTCACCGGCGTCACCGTCCCCCGCGCCGGTCCCTCAGCCGGCGTGCGCGCAGGACCAGTTCCAGTTCGAAGCGGCGGTCCGGGTCGTCCACCTCGTCGCCCCACAACTCCCGTATCTGGCGCAGCCGGTAGCGCACCGTCTGCGGGTGGACGCCGAGGAGGGCGGCCACTTCCGGAGCGCCGCCGCGGGTCTCCAGCCAGGCGAGGAGCGTGTCGGCGAGGCGGGCGGCGTGGGTGGGTCCGCAGTGGGCGAGGGGGGCGAGGGCGCGGCGCGAGAGGTCGTCGATGAGTTCCTCGGGCTGGAGCAGGACGAGTTCCTGGGTGTGCTCGGTGCAGTGGAGCACCTCGCCGCCCGGGAGCAGCCCGCGTTCCACGAGCCGGACCGCGGCCTCGGCCCAGCGCAGCGACTTCGCCGCGTCGGCGAGCGGCACCGGCGGGCCGATGGCGCCCGACCAGCCCGCCATGGCGCGGCGCAGCAGTTCGGGGCGGCCCGCCGCGTCGGGGTCGGGCACGACCATGCGGGGCTGCTCGGTCTCCATGTCGAGGAGCACGCCCTGTCCGACGGCGGGCGCGACGGCCTCGCGCGCGGGGCGCAGGAGGACGCCGACGGAGACCCGGTCGGGCAGCGGCCAGCCGATCTTGGCGGCGCGCTCGGCGAGGGCGCGCGCGGGGTCGGGTCCGCCGGCCTGTTCGGCGGGGCCGGCGAGCAGCAGGTCGATGAGCCCCCGCTGGAGGCGCAGGCGTTCGCCGGCCTGCCGGGCCGCGGCCTCGGCGTAGCCGCGTACGGACTGGTCGACGAGTCCGTCGAGGTACTCGAAGCCGGACTCGGCGAGTTCGTACATGGCGGGCGGCGGGATGAGGGCCCGCTGGCCGAGTTCGGCGAGGCGGCGCCAGGCGAGGCGCACACCGAGCCGGTACATGGCCTGGAGGGAGTCGAGGCTGCGGCCGTGCAGGCTCTGGCCGCGGCCGAACTCCTGGAAGACGGCCGGGTGGGAGCGCGGCCGGTCCTCCGCGTCGGCGAGCTGGAGCTGCACGAAGCCCTCGATGGCGCGGCGGATGCCGACGAGCGCCATGGGCTCGCCGGACTCGTCGAGCACGAGGGGCAGATGGGGGTACTCGCGGCGGATCTCGCGCAGGATGTCCTCCGCGAGGGCGGGCGCCTCGGCCATGGCGAGACCGGCGAAGCGCTTCACCTGGAGCCGCGGCACATCACGCCAGGCCGACCGCTCGCACCGCGGGGCGGCGGCGCGGTCGGCTGGACCGGGAGGCGTGGAGGCGTGGCCGGCGGAGGCGGGAAGCGTGGCGGCGCGGTCGGCGGAACCGGCAAGCGTGCCGGCGTGGCCGACGGAGCCAGGAAGCGTGCCGGAGTTGCCGGCGGAACCAGGAAGCGTGGAGGCGTGGCCGACTGAGCCAGGAAACGTGGCGGGATTGCCGGCGGAACCGGGAAGCGCGGAAGCGCGGTCGGCTGAGCCAGGAAGCGCGGCAGCGTGGCCGACAGAGCCGGGAAGCGCGGCGGCACGGTCAGCAGAACCGGGAAGCACGGAGGCGTTGCCAGCGGAACCGGGAACCGAGGAGGCGTGGCTGCCGACGGAACCGGGAAGCGCGGCAGCGCGATCGGCGGAACCGGGAACCGAGGAGGCGTGGCCGGCGGAACCGGGAAGCGTGCCGACGTGGCCGGCGGAGCCGTGGTCAACGGCACCGACCTCACCGGCACCCCGGCCACCCGCACCACGGTCACCGGCACCCCGGTCACCGCCACGATCACCGGCACCCCGGTCACCGCCGCCACGGCCTGGGCCACCGCCACCGGCCTCACCCGCGCCACGAGAGCCTCCGTCGCCACGAGAGCCCCCGCCGTCACGAGAGCCCCCGCCGTCACGAGAGCCCCCGTCGCCACGAGAGCCCCCGCCGTCACGAGAGCCTCCGTCACCGCGAGAGCCCCCGTCGTCACGGGCGACAGCCCCCCGTCCCGTCGGGCCGCCCGTTGGAA
This sequence comes from Streptomyces antnestii, assembly GCF_004005495.1. Taxonomy (GTDB): domain Bacteria; phylum Actinomycetota; class Actinomycetes; order Streptomycetales; family Streptomycetaceae; genus Streptomyces; species Streptomyces antnestii. The sequence continues at coordinate 76,656 of NZ_RZYA01000004.1, read as the reverse complement.
CGGCCGGCACCCCTCAGCGCTCCCGGCCGGCTGTCTCGTACGTCACGAGTGGCACGTTCGGCTGGTCCGGGGTGGCGTTCAGGAGGGCGACGACGCCCAGGGCGGCGCCGATGGCGAGTGCGGCGCCTGCCGCCATGGTCAGGGCGGCGGCGAGCAGTCTGTTCATCGCAGGGTGAGCCTCTCGTTCTCGGAGGTCGAATCCCCACCCGTACCGCACCGCTTGCCGGCCCCGTTCCGGCAAGTGCCCAGTGTCGGCAATGCATTGACACTCCGTCAAGTGTGCGCCTACGGTTCCCGGCCCTGGGCCTGTCCCCAGCCGCACTGCGCCCGCACCAGAGCTCCCTCCCACCCCCCAGGAGTGCCGGATGCGTCGTACCGCCTCAGCTTTCTCCCTGCTCACCCTGGGTCTCGGCGCGTTCCTCCTCGCCCTGGCCCCACTACTCGCCTGGTACGTCGAACCACGCGCCGAGCGCACCCCGCTCGACGTCGACACCACGACCGTGTTCACCGGAACCGGAAGCTATTTCGACACCGGTGCGGTGCGGACGGTGCACGGCAGACGGATCACCGTCACGCGCCAGGTGCGCGGCGACGTGGCCGCCGGCGAGAAGAGCGGCCGGGCGGTGTGGGACGTGGCGACGTCCGTCGACACCGACGCGACGCTGCCCGCGTCGGACCCGCACGACGCGCTCCAGTGGACCCGGGAGCGCTGGGTCACCGACCGTGCGACGAACGCGCCCGTGCACTGCTGCGGCGAGCAGCCGTCGTTCGCGGGCGAGGCCTATCTCAAGTTCCCCTTCGACGTCCAGAAGCGCGCATACCGCTGGTGGGACAACACGCTCGGCGCGACGGTCACGCTCTCCTACCGGGGCACGAAGAGGGTCAAGGGCCACGAGGGCTACCGCTTCACCGGCACCGTCCCCGCCACCAGGACCGGCTCGCGCCTGGTGCCCGGCGCGATCGTGGGACAGCCGAAGCGGAATCAGGTCCTGGCCGAGGAGTGGTACGCGAACCACGGCATCGAACTCGTCGCCGACCCGAAGACGGGCCGGATCGTCTACGCGGCGATCGGCCCGCGCAAGACGCTGCGCGCCCCCGGTGCGGCGAAGGACGCGGTGGTGCTCCTGGACAGCGAGCGCATCGCGTTCACCCCGGCCACCCAGCGGCAGCAGGTGGCGCTCGCCCGGGACGACAGCGGCCGCCTTCGCCTGCTCGGCACCACGCTGCCGCTCGCGGCGGGCGCGGCCGGACTCGCGCTCGCGGCACTGGGTGCCGTGCTCGTCGTGCGGGGCCGGGGCGGACGTGGCCGGTCGGCCGGAAGCGGGCCGTCGAATCCCGATTCGTCCCCAACAGTGCTGGAACCCTCCACGATGTGATGAGACGTCAGCCGGTGAAAGCTGAGAAATTGTCACCTGCGTGAGTAGCCGCCGCGCACAGTGCGGCGAAAACTGTCCCACCCCACCCCCGCACAGTTCGCGCACGGCCCCCGCACAGCCCCGGCACAGCTCCTCCAGATCCACCGCCCGGCCATCCGCTCCGCGCAGCCCCGCGTCACCCCGTGCAACCCCGCACAACCCCCCACACCGTTCCGCACCCCGAGACGAGTTGGAGCACCCATGCCCCAGCACGTGCCCACCCCCCTGCGCACCCCCCGCCCGGGAGACGCGCGTCCCCATCCGGCGCCGCACCCGCCGCCGCACCGGATCGTCTTCCTCGCCCACCGCGACCTCGGCAACCCGGCCGCGGGCGGTTCCGAACTGCTCGTCGACCGGCTGGCCGACGGGCTCACCCGGCTCGGCCACGAGGTCACGCTGCTGTGCGGCGGACCGGCCGCGTTCCGCGACTACCGCGTCGTGTCGGCGGGCAGCGACCTCGGCCACTATGTGCGGGCCCGCTCCGCCTTCGCCCGCCAGGTCGGCGACTGCGACCTGCTCGTGGAGGTGTGCAACGGCATGCCGTACCTGGCACCGCTGTGGCATCGCGGCCCGACGCTCCGCCTGGTCAACCACGTCCACACCGACCTGTGGCGGATGCGCTTCGGCGGACCGCTCGCGCCGGCCGCGCAGCTCGGCCGGCGCCTCGAACACTGGGCGCTGTCCGGCGCCGAGCGCAAAGGTCTGCTGGTGGCCGTCTCGCCGTCCACGGCGGCGGCGCTGCGGGCGCTCGGCGTCGAACGGGAGCGGATCCGCGTCGTCCACAACGGCGTGGAGGAGCCGGGCCCGCGCGCGGACCGCTCCCGCGAGCCGCTGTTCCTCGCCATGGGCCGGCTCGTCGAGTACAAACGGATCGATCTGCTGCTGCGCCTGTGGGAACGGGTGCGGCCGGTCACCGGCGGCCGGCTCGTGATCGTCGGCGACGGGCCCGAGCGTGAACGGCTCGGACAACTCGCGGGCCCCGACGTCGAGTTCAGGGGACATGTCTCCGAGGCCGAGAAGGACCGGCTGCTCGGCGAGGCGTGGCTGCTCCTGCACCCGTCCGCCGTGGAGGGGTGGGGTCTCGTCGTGACGGAGGCCGCCGCCCGCGGGACGCCGGCGATCGGCTTCGACGTGCCGGGCCTGCGGGACTCCGTCGAGGACGGGGTCACCGGCCTCCTCGCGCGGGGCGAGTCGTCGTTCGCGGCGGCCTGGTGCGCCCTCGCGCTGTCCGGGGAGCGGCGCCGCCTGATGGGCAAGGCCGCGGAGGAACGGGCCGCGACCTTCCGCTGGGCGCACACGGTGCGGCAGTTCAGAGCCGTGGCCGCCGAGGCGGTGAGGAGCCCCGCGCCATGAACCACTCCACACGGACACAGTCCACACCGACGCAGCCCACGCCGACGCCGTCCACACCGACGCAGTCCACCCGCACGCATCCCACCCGCACACCCCCGCGCGACCCGTCCCTGCGCCGCTCGATCGCCCTGTTCCGCGCGTTCCTGCGCGAGCAGCGGGACCCGGAGGCCTGCTACTCCCTCCTGGCCCGTGACGCCGCCGACCAGGTCGAGGCGGTCATCGGCGGCGTACGGGGGAAGGTCGTCGTCGACGTGGGCGGCGGATCCGGCTACTTCACCCGCGAGTTCCGCGGGCGCGGCGCGCACGCCTTCCTCTTCGAGCCCGACCTGCGGGAGCTGGGCGAGTCACCGGTCGCGCCCGCGGTCGTCGCGGACGGCTACCTGCTGCCGCTCGCGGACGGCGCGGCCGACGTCACGTTCTCCTCGAACGTCCTGGAGCACGTGGCCGACCCGCAGACCTTCGTCAGCGAGCTGGTGCGGGTGACCCGGCCCGGCGGGATCGTCTATCTCTCGTTCACCAACTGGCTGTCGCCGTGGGGCGGTCACGAGTGGGCGCCCTGGCACTACCTGGGCGCCCGCCGGGCCCACGCCCGCTACCGGCGGCGTACCGGCAGGCAGCCCAAGCACACGCTCGGCGAGAACCTCTTCGCGCACCACATCGGCCCGACGCTGCGCCAGGTCAGGGCCCGTGACGACATCACCGTCGTCTCCGCGCGCTCCCGCTACTGGCCGTTCCTCGCGGCGACCGTCGCGAAGGTGCCGGGGCTGCGCGAGTTCGCCACCTGGAACCTCCTCCTCATCCTCCGGCGGTGTCCATGACGAGTACGGTCCAGGCGCCGCCCCCGGCGGCTGCCCGCCCCGCCCCCGACCCGGCAGGACACGGGCGGGGGCCGCGCTCGCGGCGCTGGCTCCTCGCCTTCTGGGCCACGGTGTTCGTGCTGTTCCTCGCGGTGTCGCCGGGACGCATGACGTTCGACACGAAGCTGGGCGTGGCGCTCGACCCGTGGAAGTTCCTCACCGACCTGGGCAGCCTGTGGCACGACCGGGCCGGGTTCGGCGGGATCTTCGACCAGTACGTGGGTTACGCGTTCCCGATGCTCCCCTTCTACGGGCTCGCGCGGCTCACGCACCTTCCGGTGTGGCTGGCCGAGCGGCTGTGGCTGTCGGTCATCGTGACCGTGGCGTTCTGGGGCGCCCTGCGGCTCGCGGAGCGCCTGCGGATCGGCAGCCCGCGCTCCCGGCTCCTGGGCGCGGCGGCGTACGCGCTGTGGCCCGCGTTCACGATCGTCGTGGGCTCGACGTCGGCGGCCGCGCTGCCGGGCGCGTTCCTGCCATGGGTGCTGCTTCCGCTCACGAACGAGCGGACGTGCGCGCGCGTCGCGGCGACCCGTTCGGCGCTCCTCATCCCGTTCATGGGCGGGGTGAACGCGGCGGCCACCCTCGCCTCGCTGCTCCCGGTCGGCCTCTATCTGCTCTCCCGCCCGCCCGGCCCGCGCCGCCGCAAGCTGATCGCGTGGTGGACCCCGTCGGTGATCCTGGCGACGGCGTGGTGGATCCTGCCGCTGCTCCTGCTCGGCGTCTACGGCGAGAACTTCCTTCCGTACGTGGAGACTTCGCAGACGACCACCGGCACGATGTCGGCCGCCGAGGCCCTGCGCGGCGCCGGGAACTGGGTGGCCTATCTGCACTTCGGCGAGGCGTGGCTGCCGGCCGGCTGGACCGTCGCGACGGCGGCCGTCACCGTCGTCGGCTCGGCGCTCGCGGCGGCCCTCGGTCTCGCCGGGCTCGCCCGCCGCGACCTGCCCGAGCGCCGCTGGCTCGTCCTGACCGTCCTCACGGTCGCGCTGATCACGCTCGCGGGCTACGGCGGCGCGCTCGGGGCGCCCTTCCACTCCACGGTCCAGTCCTGGCTGAACGGCGGCCTGGTCCCGTTCCGCAACATCTACAAGTTCCAGACCGGCCTCGGTCTCGCCCTCGCGTTCGGCCTGATGCATCTGACGGCGGTCGCGGCCGAGCCGCGCGGCGCGCGTCCTCTGCGCCACCGCCGGTACGCGCCCCTCCTCGCGGCGGTCCTGATCCTGCCGGGCCTCGCCTGGCCGTATCTCAACGGTTCGATCCTGCAGCCGGGTTCGTTCCGCTCCCTGCCCGCGTACTGGGACACGACGGCGCACTGGCTGCAGAAGTACTCGCCCGACTCGCGTGCCCTCGTCGTGCCCGAGACCGCGCACGGCATCTACACGTGGGGCTCCCCCATCGACCAGCCGCTCGACGTGCTCGCCGACTCCCCCTGGGCACAGCGCGACTACGTGCCGTTCGGCACCCCGGGAAACCGCCGCGCCCTCGACGCCGTGGAGCAGGCCCTGACCACCGGCGGCGAAGTCCCCGGCCTCCAGGACTACTTGAGCCGCGCGGGCCTGCACTACGTCGCCGTAAGGGGCGATCTCGACCCCGACCAGCTGGGCTACGTACCGACCGCGACCGTCAAGCGCACCCTGGAGGAGTCCGGGTACGAGCGCGTCGCCGGGTTCGGGCCCGTCACAACCGGCGGGCGCATCGCCGAGGGCACTCCGCTGCAGGTCGAGGGGCTGTATCCGCGGCAGCGCGCGGTGGAGATCTACGCGCCGAAGTCCGCGCGCCGGCCCGGCCGGGCCGAGCTGCTCCCGGTGTCCGCCACTACGGAGGTCAGCGGCGGGCCCGAGTCGCTGCTGCCGCTGTCCGCCGACCCCGGGATGCGCGACCGGCCCACCGTCCTCGCCGGCGACAACCATCCGGGCATCGGAACTCCCGTCCTGCGCACGGCCGGTGACGGGCTGCGGCGCGCCGACACCCGGTTCGGCCTGATCGGCTCCAACACCTCGTACACGTACACGCCCACGGAGCGGAACGCGCCGGGCAGCACTCAGGATCCGGGCGCGAAGCCGCGGCAGATCCTCCCGGGCAAGGGCACGGCGCATCAGACGACGGCGGTGCTGCGCGGGGCCGCGCAGGTCACGGCGTCGTCCAGCGGGAACTGGCTGTTCCATCTGCCTCAGTGCGATCCCGTGAACGCGTTCGACGGGGATCCGGACACCGCGTGGGCGGAGGGCAGCCCGGGCTCGCCGCGCGGGCAGTGGCTGCGGATCGCGTTCTCGAAGCAGACCCCTGTCCCGGGGACGATCCGGGTCACTCCGCTGCCGCAGGACGGCGTCCGGGCCGCGCCGACCCGGATCCGCGTCGAGACGGAGCGCGGCGCCGTCACCTCCACCCTGCAGCCGAACGGACAGCCGCAGACCGTCAAATCCCCCGCAGGCGCCAGCAGTTGGCTTCGGATCACCATCCTGGACGCTGAGCGCGCGCACGCGCGTCTGACGGGTGCGGGGTTCTCCGGCGTGGACATCCCGGGCGTGCGGGTGACGCGGTTGCTGCGGATGCCCCAGGACTCCGCGGGCGCCCAGCAGTTCGCCTTCCACGCGACCGCCGCCGAGCCCGGCCTCGGTCGCCGGTTCACGACGCACGAAGGCGGCACGTACACCCTCACGGCGAGCGCGCGGCCCGCACCCGGCGACGCGTTCGACAAGCTGCTCTACCAGGTGGCGCCCGATCAGCAGAGCCGCGTCACGGCGACCGCCGACTCCACCTCCGCGCTCGGCGGCGATCTGTCGGCGCGCAATCTCACGGACGGCGACCTGACCACCGCGTGGATCGCGGGCGACCGGCCCACCATCCATCTGCGCTGGCCCGACAAGCAGCCGGTCGGCGAGATCGTCCTCGCGGCGGCGGGCGGCCTGTCCACCCGGCCCGAGAAGATCGAGATCAGCTCCCCGGACGGGGCCGCCGTCGCGGGAGTCGACGAGAACGGGGTGGCCCGCTTCGACCCGATCACCACGGACCGCCTGGACATCACGGTCACGCAGACCGCGCCCCTGACGGTCCACAACCCGGTGGCGGACGCCGATCTGCAGCTGCCGGTCGGCCTGACCGAGGCCTACCTCCCCGCCCTCGACCAGTACCGCACCCCGCAGCCCTCCCCCACCCGCACGTTCCGGCTGCCCTGCGGCAAGGGGCCGGACGTCACGGTCGACGGGACACGGCACGCGACCAGCGCCAGGGGGACGGTCGCGGACCTGGTGGAGCGGCGGCCCGTCGAGGTCACCGTGTGCGGACAGGTGCCGGGGACGCGGACGCTCCCCCTCCCGGCGGGCACCCACACCCTTGAGGCTCCGGGCAAGGGCCCACTGCGTCTCACCGACGCCGTCCTCACCCGCACCGACGCACCGTCCACCACCCCGCCGGCCACCCGCGAGCTGCGCGTCCGCGACTGGGCCGGCGACCGCAGGGAAGTCACCGTCGGCTCCGGCCAGGCCGCCTATCTGACGACGTACGAGAACGTCAACGACGGGTGGAAGGCCACGCTCGACGGCAAGGAGCTGACCCCGCTGCGCCTCGACGGCTGGCAGCAGGGCTTCCTCCTCCCCCGGGGCGCGGGCGGCACCGTGAAGCTGTCGTACGAACCGGCGACCACGTACGAGGCGGGGCTGACCGGCGGTGCCGTGGGCGTGCTCGTGCTCGCCGGGGTCGCCCTGTTCCGGCGGCGCGCCACGCACACCGACGAGACACCGCCGCCCCCGCCGCCGGGGTTCCTGCTCGGCACGGTGGCGCTCACCGTCGTGGGCGTGGTGATCGCCGGTCCGCTCGCCCTGCTCGTTCCGGTGCTGGCGCTCGTGGCTCGGTGGCGGCACACGCTCCTCGTCCCGGTCGCGTTCCTCGCGATGGCGGGCGCGGGGGTCGCCGCCGCGGCCGGAGCGGGCGAACCGGCCCGCTCGTCCACGGGAGCGTTCGGGCCGGTGGCCCAACTCCTCGCGCTGGTCGCCCTGTTCGCGGCCCTCGCGACGACCCGCCGACAGGTAGCTCCCGCGCAGACAGCGGCACCCGGTCACGGCCACCCCGCACAGGAAGGCGAAGCATGAGCGTTCCGGCCCCGCCCGCGCCGCGGCGCGTCCCCTTTCCCGTGGTCGACGAGGTCGCCCGGCACTGTCTCCGGGAGGAGGAGCCGGAGACCGTCCACATCGAGGTCCACCTGCCGGGCACCCCGAACCCCGCCCGCCTCACGGCCGCCGTCACCGGGGCCCTGCGGCGCCATCCGCGCGTCCTGATGCGCGAGGCGGCGGGCCCCTGGTACCGGCGGCGCTACGAGTGGGAACTGACGCACGGCCCGGACGTGGACGTCGTCACCTTCCCGCCGCCGGGCCCCGACGCGCTCGAACGTGCCAGGACCCGCGCCCTGACCCACGCCCCGCCCCTGACCGCGTCACCGCCGGTCCGCCTCGAAGTGACGCGCGCGAGCGAGGAATCCGGCGCCGTCCTCCTCCTCACCGTCAACCACACCGCCCTGGACGGCCCGGCCTGCCTGCGCGTCCTCGCCACGGCCGCCGAGCTGTACGGGGGCCGCGACAACTCCCCGGCGGCGGCCCCGCACCGCGCGCCGCCTCCGCACCGCGCGCCGCCCGGCGGCCCCCCGCCCGGCCGGCGCGCTCCCTCACCCTGGGTGCCGCCCGCCCGCGTGGCCCCCGGCACCCCGGCCCCACGGCCCGGCAACGGCCTGCTCGTCGCTGACCTCCCCCTGCCGCGCCGCCCCGCCGGAGCCCCGTACACCGTCAACGACCAGCTCATGGCCGCCACCGCCCTGATGATCGCGCACTGGAACCGGGAGCACGACGCGCGCCCGCGCCCCCTGCGCATCACCATGCCGGTGGACGACCGGTCCCGGGGTGCGGACATGCCCATCGGTAACGGCACCCGGCTCGTCGAAGTCGCTTTCGAACCAGGCGAGTTGGGTGACGGCGGCGTGCCGCTGCTACTGCATCGCACCGCCGTCCGCACCCGCGCCCTGAAGGCCCTCGCCCGGCCCCAGCTCGGTCACGGCGCCGCCCTCCTCACCGCCCCGCTCGCCCCCGTCGCCTGGCGCGGCGCGGTGACCCGCGGACTGCGCAGGGCCGCCGCGCCCTGGACGTCGACCACGCTGCTGAGCAACATCGGCCGCGTCCCCTACCCGCTCGACTTCGGCGACGCGGGCCGCGCCCACGCCGTCTGGTTCTCGGCGCCCGCGCGCATGCCGCGCGGCCTGACCGTGACGACCGCGTCCACCGCGGGCCGCCTGCACCTCGCCCTGCGCTGGTCGCGCACCCTGCTCGGCGCCGGCGACGGCGCCCGGCTGCGGGACCTGTTCGAGCACTACCTGGACGCGACGCAGGAGGCGACGCCATGACCACCACCTCCGCCCCGCCCGGCCTTCGGGACTTCTACGAGGACCCGGCGACCCCGGTCGCCTCCGGCGAACAGCGCTCCCACCGCCAGGCCCGCGCCCTCGCCGCCGCGCTCGGCAGGCCCGCGCCCCTGCCCGCCCTCGTCGTCGACATCGGCTGCGGCGACGGACAGGCCGCGGCCACCGCGGCGCCGCTCCTCGCGGGCCACCGCATCGTCGGCGTCGACTGGTCGCAGGACGCCCTCAAGCGGGCCAGGACCCGTATCCCGCACGTCGTGCGGGGTGAACTCACCGCGAGCGGGCTGCCGTTCGCGGCGGGCTCCGCCGACGCCGTCCTGTTCAGCGAGGTGATCGAGCACCTCGTCGACCCCGACGCCGCGCTCGACGAGATCCGCCGGATCCTGCGCCCCGGCGGCCACCTCATGCTGTCCACGCCGAACCTCGCCGCCTGGTACAACCGCGCCCTGCTGCTCGCCGGTGTGCAGCCGGTCTTCTCCGAGGTCAGCCTGCGCGCGGTGCACGGCAGACCGGGCACCGAGGTCGTGGGCCACCTGCGCCTCTACACGGCCCGCGCGCTGCGCTCGTTCGTCGCGGCGGCGGGCTTCGACGTCGTACGGGTCACGGGTGCGCCCTTCCACGGGGTGCCGCGCCCACTGCGCCCCCTGGACCGGCTCGCCTGCACGGCGCCGTCCCTCTCGTCGATCCTGCTGCTGCACGCCAGGAAGACGTGAGCGGCGTGCCCCCGATGTGGTGGGGCGTCGGCGCGGCACTCGTCGCCAACGTCCTCTACAGCACCGGGTTCGTCCTGGAGAAACGAGCCCTTGCCGCACTGCCGCAGGTGAGCGTGCGCCGCCCGGCGCGGCTGCTGCGCCTCGTCGCCGGCAGCCCGCTGTGGCTCGGCGGCTGCCTGGCCCTGGCCGCCGGGTTCGGGGCACAACTCGCCGTCTACAGAACGCTTCCCATCGCCGCCGCGCAGGCCATCTTCGTCTCGGGCCTCGTCCTGCTGCTGCTCCTGTCGTCGTCGCTCCTCGGCGAGCGGACGACGGGCCGGGAGCGGTACGCGATCGCGGCGATCCTCGCCGCGCTCCTCATGGTCGTCCTGTCCCTGCGCCAGGGCAGCGACACGGTCAGCAAGGGCGCGCCCGCCGCCCTCATCCTCGGCGTGTGCGTGCCGACCCTCGCGGCGGGTCTGCTCCTGTACGGCCTCGCCGAGCGCCGCACCCGCCGCCGCCACCGGCTGCCGACGGCGGGTGTCGAGTACGGGGTCGCGGTGGGCCTGCTCTACGGCGTCAGCTCCCTGGCGATCAAGGGGGTGGCCGGGTATCTGACGACGGACCGGCCGGTCGCGGCCGTGCTGCACCTGCTGACCTCGCCCTACCCCTATCTCCTGCTCTGCACGGGCGGGTTCGGGCTCGTCATGTCGCAGGCGGCCCTCCAGCGCTGCCGCGCCTCGCTGATCGTGCCGGTGTGCACGACGGTGACATGCCTGTTCACGGCCGTACTGGGGACGCTCGCGTTCGGCGAGTCACTGCCGCGCGAGCCCGTGGCGCTCGGGCTGCGCCTGGCCGGTACGGCGCTCGCCGTGTCCGTGCTGCTCCTCATGCCGAAGCACGACAACTCTCCCCCTCAACCCCCCTCACCTGCCAAGGAGTTGGCTACCCGTGAAGCCCGATGACCCGCTGCTCAAGATCCTCGCGTGCCCGCTCGACAAGGGCCCGCTGCACCTGCTCCCGCCCGGCGACGCCACCCCGCTGTCCGGTGAGCCGCTGTCCGGCGAGGCACGGTCTGGTGAGGCGCTGTACAACCCCCGGCTGCGGCGCCGCTACCCGATCGTCGACGGCATCCCCCAGCTCCTGCCCTCGTCGGGCGAGCAGGTCCCGGAGGACGAGCACGAACGCCTTGTCGGGCGGATGTCGCCCTGAACGCCCCGCCGTGCGCGACCAGGGCGCGGCCGTGCGCGACCATGGACCGTATGGCAGCGCGACGCGGGCCCACCCCCACCGGCGAGCCCTTCACGGTCATCGACTTCCAGCTGGTCCTGCTGCGGCGTATGGCGGACCACAACCCGGACCTGGTCGAGGACGCCCGACGGCAGCTGGGCGCGTCGGTGGCGCGGATGCGGGAGGCGAACCGCCGGTACCAGGCCCGGCGGCATGTCCGTGGCCCGGTGACCACCCGCTCGTTCCACCGCTCACTCCTCGGCGCCCCCGAGCAGACGGTCACCCGCCGCATCGGCGATCTGACCTGCGAGGCCCTGCGGTGGCGGGTGCCGCTCTGGCCCGACCTGCTCTTCGAGGTCCTCGCGGCGCCGAACGGCGCGGTCTGGAACGAGTCGCTGATCCGGGCGCCCGGCGCGCCCGCCCCCGTGCTCCGGACGCTCGACGACCTGGCCCCTTGGGTGTGCACGGTCGACGAGGCGTCCGACGCGTTCCCCCCGGCCCGCCCGATGGAGGGCTCGGCGCCCACGCGCTGGGGGCTCGTCTTCATGGCGCCGGACGCGCAGGGCACCCTGGCGAAGGTCCGCGCGGAGTTCACCTACGGGCTCCTCCAGCGCTGGACCGTCACCGGGTGACGGCCGCTTCACCCTGGACCGTCACCGGGTGACGCCGGCCGCCGCCTCGACGATCGCCTCGGCGACGACCGGCACGGAGGCGGGGTGCGCGGCGCTCAGGAACAGATTGGGCTCGACGAGCTCCAGCTCCATGACGCACGGCTGCCCGTCGTCCCCGTCGACCAGGTCCACGCGCGCGTAGAGCAGCTCGGGCGCGCACGGCACGGCGGCCAGCGCCCGTGCGGCCACGTCGAGTTCAGCGGCCGTGGGCTCCCACGGTTCGAGGGACGGGTGGGGCACCTTGTCCGCGTCGTAGGCCACGCCCGATTCGAGTACGGCGGCCTTCCGGATGGCGTGCAGGTAGCGCCCGCCGCAGAAGAGGACGGCGCGCTCACCGGTGACGTCGATGTTCGCGAGGTAGGGCTGCACCATCGCGGTGAGCCCGTCGCCGTGCATGCGGGCCAGGTGGCGCAGGGCGGTGTCGTGCTCGTCGGCCCGGTAGCGGGCGGCGAACCGGGCGCCGGCGCCCGCCGTCGGCTTGATCACGTACTCGCGGTCGGCGGGCAGCTCGGGCGTGTCACCGGGCGCGAAGTACCGGGTGGGAACGGCGGGCACCCCGCGCCGGACCAGCTCGCCCAGGTACCGCTTGTCGGTGTTCCAGCGCACGACGTCCACCGGGTTGGCGAGCCGGGTGAGCGCCGCGCACCGTTCGGCCCACGCCACGAACTCGGCCGTGCGCCAGCTGTAGTCCCAGGTGGAGCGGATGACGGCGAGGTCGAAGGCGGCCCAGTCGACGTCTGGATCGTCCCAGAACACGGGCTCCGCGTCGGCGCCCGCGTCGCGCAGCGCGGCCACGAGCAGCGGCAGATCCGCGTCCATCTCCCTGCCGGACCGGCTGGTGACCAGGGCTATGCGGCCTGCGCGGCGGATGGGGATGCCTGCCACGGAGAACTCCTCGCGTCGGTGTACGACCATCGGGGCGCAGGCTAACAGCGCCCGAAGGGGCGCGGGGAACTGCGCCCGAAGGGGCGCGGGGAACTGCGCGACCAGCCACAAAGCACCCGCAGGTGACCTACCGGAATCCCAGCGGGACGCTCACGCGCCGTCTTCCGGGTCCCAGTCCAGGAGCCGTACCTTCGCCACCGTCCGCACATGGCGGCGCATCGCCGCCGCGGCCTGTGCGGGGCGGCCCGTCTCGATCGCGTCGAGGATCGCCCGGTGCTGGGCGAGGGAGCGGGCGGGGCGGCGGGGCTGGCGCAGGGACTCGGTGCGGGACTCGGTGACCTGGTCGGCGATGGACCTCATGAACTCGGCGAGCAGCGCGCTGTGGGCCGCGGCCGTGACCGCCGCGTGGAACAGCCGGTCGCCCTCGACGCCGTGGCCGCCCCCGTCGATGTCGGCGGCCATGCGGTCGAGCGCGTCACGCAGCGCGGCCAGGTCCTCGTCGGTGCGGCGTTCGGCGGCCAGCTCGGCGAGCTTGGTCTCCAGGGCCTCGCGCGCCTCCAGGACGTCGGGCAGCCGGCGCCTGCGCTCCACCATGTGCTCGACGGGCTCCGCGTCGAGGCTGTCGCGCAGCAGGTACGTGCCGCCGCCGTGCCGGCTCTCGACGAGTCCCTGGACCTCCAGGACGACGATGGCCTGCTTCACGGAGGCGCGGCTCACGCCGAGGCGTGCGGCCAGGTCGCGCTCCGGCGGGAGCCGGTCGCCGGTGCGCAGGCCGCCGTCGGCGACGTAGGCGCGCAGCCGGTCGAGCACCTGCTCGTACAGGCGCGGCCTGGCCGTCATCGGCCGCAGTGCGTCGGTCATCGGGGGGTCCTCCTCGCTCGCTCCGCAGCGTAACAGCGGGCCGAAAAATGGCCCAGTGGCTGAACCAATCCTCCTCCGCATCCTTGACGTGCGGCCACCGGCACCCGCACATTGGTTCAGCCACTTGGCCACTGCCGTCACTGTCGACCGCCGACCACCGCTAGGAGTGCCACCCGTGTCCTCCCTCTTCCCCGCCCTGGCCCAAGAGCCCGACCGCCCCGCCCTGCGCTTCGGTGACCGCTCCCTCACCTACGGGGAGCTGGCGTCGGCGGCCGGCGCGCTGGCCGCCCGCCTCGACGGCGCGACCCGGGCCGCCGTGTGGGCGACGCCCTCCCTGGAGACCGCCGTCGGCGTCGTCGCGGCGCTGCTCGCGGGCGTGCCCGCGGTGCCGATCAACCCGAAGTCGGGCGGCAGCGAGCTGGCGCACATCGTGGCGGACAGCGCGCCGAGCGTCGTCCTCGCCGCCCCGGGCACCGAACTCCCGGACGCGCTCGGTGACTTGACGTTCGTCGGCATCGACATCGACACGGCCGCCGCGCCGGGCCCGGCCCTCGACGGACCCGAGCCGGACGCCGGGGCGCCCGCGTTCGTCGTCTACACCTCCGGCACGACGGGCCCGCCCAAGGGCGCGGTCCTGCCCCGCCGCGCGGTCACCTCGACGCTTGACGCGCTCCAGGACGCCTGGGAGTGGACCGGCGACGACGTCCTGGTGCACGGACTGCCGCTGTTCCACGTGCACGGCCTGATCCTGGGCGTCCTCGGCCCGCTGCGGCGCGGCGGATCGGTGCGCCACCTGGGCAGGTTCAGCACGGAGGGCGTGACGCGCGAGCTCGGCAGCGGCGCGACGATGCTGTTCGGCGTTCCGACGATGTACCACCGCATCGCGGAGGCGCTGCCCGCCGACCCTGAGCTGGTGAAGGCCCTGTCCGGCGCACGCCTCCTGGTGTCCGGGTCCGCGGCGCTGCCCGTGCACGACCACGAGCGGATCGCCGCCGCGACGGGCCGCCGGGTCATCGAGCGGTACGGCATGACGGAGACCCTGATGAACACCAGCGTGCGGGCGGACGGCGAGGCCCGCGCGGGCACCGTCGGCGTGCCCCTGCCGGGCGTCTCGGTGCGTCTCGTGGAGGAGGACGGCGTCACGGAGATCCCGGCCGGCGACCCGGAGGCCGTCGGCGAGATCCAGGTCAGGGGCCCGAACCTGTTCACGGAGTACCTGAACCGGCCCGACGCGACGGCCGGCGCGTTCGCCGAGGGCGGTTGGTTCCGCACCGGCGACATGGCGGTCCGCGACGCGGACGGCTATGTCCGCATCGTGGGCCGCAAGGCCACCGACCTCATCAAGAGCGGCGGCTACAAGATCGGCGCGGGCGAGATCGAGAACGCCCTGCTGGAGCACCCCGGCGTGCGCGAGGCCGCGGTCACGGGCGAGCCCGACGACGACCTGGGCGAGCGCATCGTGGCCTGGATCGTCCCCGCCGACGCGGAGCGGCCCCCGGCCGCCGACGAGCTGGCCTCGCACGTCGCCGACCGCCTGGCGCCGCACAAGCGCCCCCGCGTGGTGCGCTACCTGGAGGCCCTGCCCCGCAACGACATGGGCAAGATCATGAAGCGGGCGCTGCCCCGTGACTGACGCGACGAGGCTCTCCGCCCGCGACGCCCTCGCCCGCGTCGCGGACCCCGGCACCTTCGGCGAACTGCCCGCCCCCGAGGGCAAGTACGGCCCCGACGGGCCGCTCTCCTGGGAGGGCTACGACGCGGCACGGGCGCGCGCCGCCGCACGGACCGGCGAGGCCGAGTCCGTGGTGTGCGGGACGGCGTCGGTCGGCGGGACCCGGGCCGTCCTCGTCTCCTTCGAGTTCGGCTTCCTCGGCGGCTCGCTCGGCGAGCGCGCCGGGGACCGCATAGAGGCCGCGTACACCTACGCCCGCGAGCACCGGCTTCCCGTCGTGCCGCTGGTCGCGACGGGCGGCAGCCGGATGCAGGAAGGCATGCGAGCCCTGGTCCAACTCCAGCGTGTGGCACGGCAGTCGGTGCTGAACCGGGAGGCCGGACTGCCACAGGTGGCGGTCCTGCGTGACCCGACGACGGGCGGCGGCTGGGCGACGCTCGGTGCGGGCGCCGACGTGATCCTGGCTCTTGAGGGGGCGCAGGTGGGCTTCGCGGGCTCGCGGGTCAGGCCCGCGGACGCGGATCCGTCGGCGTACACGGCCGAGGGCCAGTACGCGGCGGGCGCGGTCGACGCCGTCGTGCGCCCGGACGACCTGGCGGGGACCCTCGCCCGGTGGCTGCGCCTGCTCACCCGCCCGTCCGACGCGCCCGCCCCGGTCCCGTACGCGCTCGGCCGCGGCGATCTGCCCGCCACCGGACGGGAGGCCGTGCTCCGCGCCCGCGCTCCTGAACGGCCGCGTGCCGGCGCCTACTTGGACGCGTACTTCACCTCGCGGGAGGCCGTCAGCGGTGACCGCTGCGGGGGCACCGACGAGGGCATGCTGTGCGGGTTCGGGGAGAGCGCGCGGGACGGCCGGACGATCGCGTTCGCCGCGCAGACGGGCACGGCGACGCGACCGGCCGGCTACCGGACGGCGGCCCGCATGGTGCGGCTCGCCGGGCGGCTCGGCGTGCCGGTGCTCACGCTTGTGGACACACCGGGCGCGGCCAATGACGCGGAGGCGGAGCGGTCGGGGGCGGGCGCCGCGATCGCGGACCTGTTCACGGCGCTCGCCGCGTCCCCGGTGCCGGTGACGACACTGGTCGTCGGCGAGGGCGGCTCGGGCGGTGCGCTCGCGCTCGCCGCACCGGACCGCACGTGGGCGACGCCGGACAGCTACTTCTCCGTGATCGCGCCCGAACTCGCCGCGGCGATCCTCAAGCGCGCGCCGGAGGAGACGGACGCGACGGCCGACCAACTCCAGGTCAGGCCACAGGATCTGGAGGATCTCGGCGCGGTGCGCGGCATCGCGCAGCCGGCTCCGTAGGCGGCTCCAAAGGCGACCGGCGAGGTATCGCAAAGAGGTATCGCAAATACGAACAGGGGAGCAGTTGTTCCCTCGAACAGGTGGTCGTTCCGCCAGGAATTGCATGAGGCCCGGGTGACCAACGATGCTTACGGTGCGCAAGCAACGGGCTGCAGACCGTAATCGTGCACCCGGTCCATGTCCCATACGTGGCCGGGGAGTTGGTCCCACTCAGGCAACACCGCAAGGAGAACGCACCACCATGAACCTCATCACCGACATCCTCGCCGGCCTCGCCCACTTCCTCGGCTGGCTCGTCTGACGCCGAGCGCGAAGGTCACGCGGAGTCACCGCGACGGCGCCGTCTCCCCCGGTCCCACGGGGAGGCGGCGCCTCCGCGCGTTCACCCTCCGCACGCCACGGCCGCGTCCGTGAGGGCACGCAGCCGCGGCAGGATCTCGCCGGCGACCCGGGCCGGCTCGTCCGTACACGGACACCCGTACAGGATGAACTCGTCGATGCCGGCGCGCCGGTAGGCGGCAAGCCGTCGCGCCACCTCGTCATACGTGCCGACGACGGCATCCTCCCCGGCACCGGTCCTTCCGTCGTCCGGGATCCGGCCCGCCGCGTCCCACGCCTCGGACGCCTCGGCCCTGCCCACCACCCGCAGCCGGATCCCGTACCGCAGCCGGGACCCGTCCCCCCGAGTCGCACGCTCCCCCGCCCCCCGCTCCCGCGTCCGGGCGACCCGTTCCGCCACGGCCTCCGGCGGCGCGCTCCGCACAAGCCGTACGTCGGCCCGCCGCGCCGCGATCCCGTCGGCGGCCGGCGACGCACCCCCGAAGTAGAGCGGCACGGGATGCTCGACGGCCGGGTCCGTCAACTGGGCTCCCTCGACCTGCACATGCTCCCCCTGGAAGTCGATGCGCCGGCCGTCGAGCAGATCCCGTACGACGGCCATCACCTCGTCGGTACGCCCGTAGCGCTGGTCGTGCGTCAGTCCCGCGCCGTGCGCGCCGACGTCGAGCCGCAGCCGCCCGCCCGCGAACCGGCGGAAGGCGTCGGCCTGTTGGGCGATCACGGTGGGCCGCGCGGCCTCGAAGGGCAGCGCCACGAGGAAGCCGATCCGCTCGGAGCGGCGACACAGCGCGGAGGCGAGCACCCACGGGTCGGGGCCGCCGGCCGGGATCGCGAGCGAGTCGAACCCGGCGGACTCGGCGGCCAGGGCCGTGCGGGCGAGCGAATCGACGTCGGCGGGGCGCCGGGCCGGCAGGTACCAGTGCAGCAGGGGATGGTTCTCGGGCATGACGACACCTCGGGAATCGCGCGGGGGCGTGGGCTACTGCAGGAACGGACGCGAAGGGCCGCCGGAGCGGCCGGGGTCGGGCGCGGCGCGATGACGTACGGCGCCGGAAAGGCGCGGCGGCCCGCGTCAGGAGCGGGCGGCGCGGCGCGGGTGAGCCCGACAGAGCATCGTCGACACACGCAGAAGATCCACGTGGCGGCGCGAGACGAGCACGCGCGAGACGAGTACCGGGGCCATGCACGCATCCTGTCCGCGGGCCCGGCGCCCCACAAGTGCGCTCCCGCATGTCGGACATTCACGTCTCACAGACTGGACATGACCGCATGCGCGAGGGCCCGGCGCGGCTGGCTGCCGCACCGGACCCTCGCATCAACACCTCGACAGGGGCGCCTACTTCACGCCCACCGCGCGGATGATCTCCTGCTGGACCGAGCCGCCCTTGTCATCGCTCGCCGAGGCCCGCAGGGACACGAACTTCGCGTCGCCCGGCACCGTCAGCGTCCCGTTCCAGGACGCGCCGCGCCCGTCGAGCGCGACCGCCGTCCAGGTCTTGCCGTCGTCGTACGACACCTCCAGCTTGCCGCCACCGATCGTGCCGGTGCCCGCGGCGCCCTTGACGTACTCGGAGTGGATGCCGACGGGGATCCGCTTCCCGGCGGGCACGTCGCCCGCGAGGTCGGTGTCGACGTCGAAGCCGAGGTTGAGCAGCGGCAGGAACGTGTACCGGTCGGAGGGCGTCCGGGCGGACTTGAACGTCCACTCGGCGTGCCCCTTCGTACCCAGCTTCCAGCGCTCCGGGGCGAGCGTGGTGTCGGTCGTGACCTTGTAGGTGTGCTCCGCCGGGTCGGCGCCCCACACGTACACGCCCGAGCTCTTCTTCTTGTCGGCCAGCACGCCGTCGACGTACACCGCGGAGGTCTGCGTCTGGGTGGGATCGCTCCAGACGTCGCCGAAGCCGGTGTGGTCGGGACCGGAGTCGCCCCAGCCGGGCACGTTGAACCGGAGGTTGTCACCGGCACGCTGCTGGCCCCAGCCGAGACCGCTGCCGAGCCACGGGTGCCAGACCGGCTTGAACCAGTCGAGCTCCTTGTGCGTGCCGCCCTTGTAGGTGATCAGGCCGCTGCGCTGCTCCAGGTCGGTCGGCCCGGTCTGCACGGACTCGTGCCACTTCTGGCCGGTGCCGGTGGAGACGTGGTCGGTGCGCTCGGCCGGGTAGGCGATCCGCTCCAGGAAGCCGAGGCCGATGGGGAAGGCGTCGGTGAGCGAGTAGCGGTACTCGCCGCCGTCCTGCGGCTTCACGGCGTGGAACTTGGCGTCCAGGACGGCGAGTTCGTCACCACCCGGCTTGTAGGTGAGGTCGTGGTCGGGCACGGCGCCCTTGTGCTCGTCGGTGAGGTCGTACACCCAGGGGGTGTAGGTCGTGCCGGTCATGTCGATGCGGCGGCCGGCCCTGGCGGCGGCGGCCAGTGCGGCGCCGTCGGCGGCGTTGACCGAGGCGATCTGGATCGGCCGGTCGCCGTAGTTTTCGTCACCCCACCATTCGCTGAGGCGGCCGGGGGCGTCGTCGGTCACGAACAGGGCCTTGACGCCCGCGTCCTGGGCGGCCTGGGCGAGTTCGGCCGGGGTGAGCGCGTCGGTGCGGCGCACCAGGACGGCCTTGCCGCGCACGTCCTTGCCCGCGTAGTCGGCGGCGGCGCCGTTGCCCAGATCGACGATGTCGAGCTTGTTGCGGCCCTCGATCAGCGTGCTGCCGGCCTGCTGGAGGACGTCGCGCACGCCGTCGACCTGGAGCCGCGGCTTGCCGAGCCGCCACACCGTGCGGTACTCGAAGCTGCCCTCGGCGGCCTTCTCGGTGGGCGCCGCGAAGATGCTGTCGTACTTGACGGGCACCTGGACGGCGCTCATGTAGTCGGCGCCGCCGCTCTTGCGGTCCGCCTCCATGAGGAGCTGACGCGTCTGGGCGGTGCGGCCGACGTCGGCCGAGATCTCGCGGAGCTTCCGCCCGTCGAGGGTGATCTCCCGGTCGCGGTCGAGCTTGACGCCGGGGTCGGCGAGGTAGCCGAGGCCTAGCGAGTCCTTGCCGTGGCTGCCGCGCACGTCGAGGTAGGACTCGACGTAGTACGAGCCGGGCTTCAGGCGCAGCTGGAGCGTGCCGGAGTCGCCGACCACCGCCGGGAACGGGTCGGTCTGCGCGGCGAGTTGCTGCACACCGAGGTACGCCGCCGTCGCGGCGCCGTCACGGTCCTTCACATGGATGGTGAGCGTGTACCGCTCCTCCTCCTTGACCATGCCGAACGCCGTGTGCGCGACCGGCCGGCCTGCCGCGGACGCCACGATCTGCCCGCTGGTGTTGCCGACGGCGGCCTTGGTGCCGTCGCCGGTCACGGTCGTGGAGGCGGTGCCGTGAGCGGGCACGGTCAGCTTGCTGTCCGCGAGCGAGACGACACCGTCGGGCGCGCCCTGCGCGGCCAGCGTCAACTCCACCGCGCTGTCCGAGGAGTTGGTGTAGGTGACGGTCTTCGTGACCGGCTTATCACTGTCGTACGGCCACTTGACGAAGCCGAGGTCCGCGCTGCCCGTCGCGGTGATGTCGGCGGCCACGGCGTCCGGCACGCTGACGCGCCCGGCGCCCAGGTCGTAGGCGGAGTCGGGGAGTTGCTTCGATGTCGACATCAGCGCGTCCTTGAGCTGCGCGCCGGTCCAGTCGGGGTGCTTCTCGGCGAGCAGGGCTGCGACACCGGCGACGTGCGGCGTCGCCATCGACGTACCGCTCATGGTGGTGTACGAGCCGCTGCCGGAGACCAGTGAGGAGCGGGCGGCGAGGATGTTCACGCCGGGCGCGGACAGGTCGGGCTTGAGCGCGTTGTCGCCGTAGCGGGGGCCCATGCTGGTGAAGTAGGCGGCCTGGTCGGCCGAGTCGACGGCGCCGATGGTGAGCGCGGAGTCGGCGGCGCCGGGCGAGCCGATGGAGCCGGCGTAGCCGGAGTTGCCCGCGGCGATGACGAAGAGGGCGCCGGTGTCCTTGGAGAGCGAGTTCACGGCGGCGGCCATGGGGTCGGTGCCGTCGCTGGGCTCGGTCGAACCGAGGCTCATGGAGACGACCTTGGCGTGGATGTCCTTGGCGGCCCACTCCATGCCGGCGATGATCTGGGACTCGCTGCCGGAGCCCTGGTCGCTGAGGACCTTGCCGACGGCGAGGGTGGCGCCGGGTGCGACGCCCTTCTCCTTGCCGTCGGACGCGGCGCCGCTGCCGCCGACGGTGGACGTCACATGGGTGCCGTGCCCGTTGCGGTCCGCGACCTGCTGGCCGTCGATGAACGACTTGGACTCGGAGACGCGCGAGGCGAGATCGGGGTGCGTGGCGTCGTAACCCGTGTCGAGGACGGCGACCTTGACGCCCTTGCCGGTGAGTCCGGCCTCCCACGCCTTCGGGGTGCCGATCTGCTCGTTGCTCTGGGCCATGTCGGCCTTGACGCGGCCGTCGAGCCAGATCTTGCCGATGCCGTCGGCGAAGCCCTTGCCCCCGGCGGCGGTCGCGCTCTTCCAGAACGTGCGGCCCTTGTCGGCGGCCACGGCAGCGCCGCCGATGCTGGCGAGGGACCGGGTGCGCTCACCGCCCTTCGGGGTGCGTGCCGCTGCGCGGGCGCTCTTGCCGCTGTACGACACGATGAGCGGCGTCGCGTCCGCCTTGGCGTCGGCGAGGCCCTGGCGTATCAGCTCGCTCACGTCGAACAGCCGCGCGTCCAGGGTGCCGGCTGCGAGATAGGGCCGCGCCTCGTCGGGCACGACGGTGATCCTGCCGTCCGACACCTGGGTCCTGACGGCTCCGGTCGCGCCCTTGGCCCGGTCGACGGTGACGGCCTTCTTGTCGCCGCCGAGGTCCGTCACGGTCACCTTGTCGCCGGTCACCAGGGTCACGGTGTGGGCGGCGCGGGCCGCGGGCGTCGTCGCGTGGTCCGCCGGGGTGGTGACGTTCCCCGCGACGGCCTGGCCGCCCGGAAGCAGCGCGAGCGCGAGCCCGGCCGACAGCAGGGCGGCGCCCCGTCTCGCTGGTCCTCTGGTCATCGTTGCCTCTCTCCGTAAGGCCCGGGTGGGGGTGTTACCCAGGCGCTGCGACGAGTGTGAAGTGCCCACTGTTACGGCGACATCGCCCGGACCTGGCGGAAAGCTGCCCTGGCACCTTCCCGCCAGAGCCACGATCCGGCCGCACGCCGAACGTCGGCTGACAGCGCCAACTCCTTTCGGCCACAATGACGTTGATCGAGTGGCACACACGTTTCGACCGGTTTCACGGGGGCGGCATGGACGGTTTGGTGGAGTACGAGACCGAGGACGGCGCGCCCGTCGTCTTCGAGGCGTCCGACGACACGGGCTCCGGGGCCCGCCTCGTCTCCCGAGGGGGCCTGCCCACGGCGCAGGCGGTCGGCACGTTCGAATCCGCCCTCGACGGGGCGCGGGCGGCGGCCGAGTCGGCCCTGCGCGTCTTCCGCGAGGGCCCCCTCAAACCGGACGGCGTGGAGATCGAGTTCGGCGTGAAGATGTCCGCCGAGGCGGGCGCGGTCATCGCCAAGGGCACGGCCGAGGGGCATCTGGTGGTGAAGCTCAGCTGGTCGGCGGCGGACCGCGCGGCCACGGACGGCGCGTGAACAGCGCGCGCTGGCACGCCAGGATCGAGTGCGGGCGCCAGATCGGGGCGGGTTTCCTGGTGACCGGCCGCAAGGTCGTGACCTGTGCCCATGTGATCGCGGACAGTGGCGCCGCGCCCGTCACGGTCACGTTCCCGTACCAGGCGGGCGCGGCCGCCGTACCTGCCAGGGTCGTCGCGTGCGGCGGCTGGGGCGGCCGTCCCACCGACCCCGGAGACCTCGCCGTCCTCGAACTCGACGAGGAGGCTCCGGTGTCTCCGGCGGCTTTTGCCCCGCCGGACGCCGCGTTCGGCGAGCCGGCGCGCAAGCTGGTCGCGTACGGGTTCCCGCGCGGCTACGACGAGGGCACGCTCGCCGAGTACCGGGCCACGGCCGCCCAGCTGATCGGCGGCGAGTGGATCCAGCTGGAGGCGTGGAACGGCCACGGCCAGCCCCTGGAGGCCGGGTTCAGCGGCGCGGCGGTCGCGCTCGCGGGCACCGGGGAGGTCGTCGGCATGGTCACGGCGACCGGCGGCCGCGGCGTGCGCAACGGCCGGATGCTGCCCACGCACGTCATGGCCCGCTACTGGCCCGAACTCGGCGCGCACCTCCCGGTCCCCGCCCACGAGGACGCGGACCGGGACCGGTTGCGGATCCTCGTCCAGAAGGCGGCCCGCGCGGGCGTCGACTGCTCCCCGGAGCGCCTCTATCTCGACGCGGCGGGTCCGTTCGGCCCGCCCCTGCCGCCCGGCGGCTTCGACTCCTTGTGGGCCGCGGCCTGGTACGTCCTGTGCGAACTGGACGACCCGGAGGCGGTGACCCGCTTCGCGGACCGGCTCGACGCCCTCCTCGACGCGCCGCGGGCCGGTGCGGCCGTGCGCCGTGCCCGGCCCGACTGGTCGCCGATCCTCGTCGAGATCGACCGCAGCGGCGCGGGCGACGGCCAGGTGGTGGTCGAAGTGTCGGCGTACAGCGCGGGCCGCCGTCACCCGGTGGACTCGCGCACCCTGGCGCACGGCGAGCTTCGCCCCTACGTCCGCGAGCGCATCGACGAGGCCTTCCGTCATCTCGCCCTGGACTCCGATGAGTTGATCGCCTTCGCGCTGCCCCGCGAGTGGCTGAACTGGCCCGTCGACCAGTGGGAGAGCGGCCCCGACGACCCCACGCCGCTCGGCTGCTCGTACCCGCTCGTCGTCACCGACCACGCGCGGCGCAGGGGCGGTCTGCGGCACCGGCTCGCCCGCCGGTGGCAGGGCGTCGACGCCGGTGCGAGTGCCTCGGTGCACCGCGTCGAGTGCGACAGCGGCGAGGACCCCCGAAAGCTGCGGCTGCGGCTGCGCGCGGCCGATGTCGCGGGCTTCGCGGGTCCGCCCGCGGCCCGGCTCTCCGGCCCCCGCTTCGACACCGCCCTCACCAAGCCGGTGCCGGTCCTGCTGTGGCCGCGTTCGGGGTGCCACGGAGAGCACGGGGCAAACGGAGCCGAGGAGGAGGGAGAGGACGGCGGCTGCGCGGGCGCGGAGTTCCTGAACGCACTCGGCCCGTACGTCGCCGGGGTGACGCCCGCCGAACTGCCGCGCCACATCCTGTCGTTGCGCGAGGCCGCGGACGCGGCGGACGACCCGGACGGACACTGGGCCAGAGACGTCCAGCTCCTGTGGGACGACCCGCGCTGCTTCCCCGACCCGCACGCCACGACCGCCCATCTGCACTCACCCGTCGCCTGACCACCCGTCGCCCGACCACCACCACGTCCGCCACACCCGCCCGCCCGTTACGGAGATCCGGATCATGCCCCTGTGGCCCGTCTACACCGGTACGACCGAGCCGCACGACGGCATCGACCTGCTGCCCGCTCCGCCGCCGTGGCGGGCCTTCGACGGCGGTCCCGCGCTGCCGGCGCCCGCCGACACCGACGACGCGGCGGCGGTCTCCCCGGACCGCCGGCACCGCGCCCACACCTACCGGGCCACCCCGGAGAGCGTCCAACTCGTCAACGCGGCGCTCTACCTGCGCCGCCCCCTCCTCGTCACGGGCCCGCCCGGCACCGGCAAGTCGTCCCTCGCCTACGCGGTCGCCCGCGAGCTGCGCCTCGGCCCGGTCCTGCGCTGGAACATCACGAGCCGCAGCACGCTGGCCGACGGCCTGTACCAGTACGACCCGCTGTCCCGCCTGTACGCGGCCCGGGGCGACGACCGGTCCCCGACCGGTGACAGCGGCGTCGAGGACCATCTGCGCCTGGGCCCCCTGGGCACGGCACTCCTCCCCTACGCCCGCCCCCGCACCCTGCTCATCGACGAGATCGACAAGAGCGACCTGGACCTGCCGAACGACCTGCTGAACATCCTGGAGGAGGGCCAGTACGAGATCCCGGAGCTGGCCCGCGCCGCACGCCACGCGCCGGACGCCCACGCCGAGGTGATGGCCCACGGGACGGACGCGCGGGTGCCGGTGGTACGCGGCCGGGTCCGCTGCCGCGCGTTCCCGTTCGTCGTCCTGACCAGCAACGGCGAGCGCGAGTTCCCGCCGGCGTTCCTGCGCCGCTGTGTGACGCTGCGCCTGCGCCGCCCCGACGAGTCCCACCTCGCGGAGATCGTCCGCGCCCACCTCGGCGAGCCCGACGAGCACGCCCGGCCGCTCATCGCCCGCTTCCTGGCTCGTGCGGGCAGCGGCGACCTCGCCACGGACCAGCTCCTGAACGCGATCTATCTGACGGGCGCGGCGGGCCTGGACGAGAACTCCCGCGACGAACTGGCGGAGCGCCTGATGCCGTACCTGAGCCGGGCGGCCGACCCCGATGCGCACTGAACCCGTCCTGCTCGGCGACCTCGCGGCCGCCCTGACCGCGGCGTCGGGCGGTACGGCCCCGACACCGGTGGAACTGGCGGAACTGCTGTGGCTGGCGGGGCGGTTGGAGGACGCCGACCGGCGCGCCGAGCCGTCGACCGGAATCCTGCCCGACGGCCCGCACCCGTCACCCGCCCCCGTGGCCACACCGCCCCCACTCCCTCAGCAGCCCCCACCCCGCACGCCCCCGAAAGCGCCCACGCCCGCACCCCCCGGGCCCGGCAAGCCCGACCGCGTCCCCCTCTACCTCGACCAGGCGGAGGACACCGCCGCGGTCACCGCCGCCTCCCTGCTCGCCCCCACACCCCCCATGCTCCGCCACCCGCTCCCGCTCCAGCGGGCCCTGCGCCCCCTGAAACGGCGCGTCCCCTCGCCGACCGGGGGCCGCGTCCTGGACGAGCGCGCCACGGCCGACCGCATCGCCCGCCTCGGCGCGCACCCCTCTTCCTGGCTGCCGGTCATGCGGCCCGCGCCCGAGCGGTGGCTGCGCCTGGTCCTGCTCCACGACACCGGCCCGACGATGCCCGTGTGGCGGCCGCTGGTCAGGGAACTGCACACCGCGCTCGCCCAGTCGGGCGTCTTCCGCACTGTCAGCCTGCACCGCGCCACCCCCGACGGCCGCGTCGAGCATCTGACCGTGCCCCACGACGGCCGCACGGTCGCGCTGCTGCTGAGCGACTGCACGGGCCCGCAGTGGCGGGAGGGCGAGGCGGGCAGACGCTGGCTCGGCACGCTCCACTCCCTCGCGACGCGCATGCCGCTGGCCGTCGTCCAGCCCCTGCCCGAACACCTCTGGCGCACCACGGCCCTCCCGGCCCGCCCCGGACTCCTCACCGCGCCGCACGCCGCGGCCCCGCTCTCCTCGCTCGGCTTCACCCCGTACGCGGAGAGCGGTCCCGGCCCGTCCCGGCATCACGGCTCGGTGCCTCTCCCCGTCCTCGAACCCGGCCCGGCCTGGCTGGCGAACTGGTCCCGCCTGACCGCGACCACGGGCGGTGTCCATGTCCCGGGCGCGGCGGCCTGGTTGCCCCCGTCACCGGTCGCGGACGAACCCCGCGAGGACGTCGCGTCGCTCACCCCCGAGGAACTGGTCCTGCGCTTTCGCGCGACGGCGTCCCCGCAGGCCTTCCGCCTGGCGGGCCACCTGGCGGTCGGGGTCCCGCACCTGCCGGTGATGCGCCTGGTCCAGGCGGCCCTGGAACCCGAACCGCGCCCCCAGCACCTGGCCGAGGTGATCCTCAGCGGCATGCTGACGACGACACCGGGCCCTCCGGGCTCGTACGCCTTCCGGGACGGGGTACGGGACCTGCTGCTGCGCTCCCTGCCCCGCACGGCCCGCGGACGCACCTCCGAACTCCTGGTCCGGGTGGGTGAGTTGATCGACGAGCGGGCCGGTGTCGCGGCGGGTGAGTTCCGTGCGACGACGCGGGGGGCGGCGGCGGAGGCGTTCGCGACGGTCAGCGAGGAGAGCGTGCGGAGGCTGTCGGGCGGGACCGGAGGGGTGCCGTCGCGCGGCATCGGCAGCCGGTACCGGTTGCTGCGGCGCCTGCGGGCCGGCGGGACCGTGTGGCAGGCCCGGGACGAGGAACGGGGGCACGACGTCGCGGTGAAGCTGTACGAGGCCATGCCCGCGCGGCAACACCACGCGTTCCTCCATCACTCAGGCGTACTGGCCCGTATCGATCACCCGAACGTGGTCAGGGTCCACGACTTCGGTGTCGAGGACGGGACGGCGTACGCCGTCATGGAGTATCTGGAGGGCGTCCCTCTCAACACCCTCGCAGTGAGCGGCAGTTACCAGCTGCCGGCGCCCCTTCGCACATCCGTCACGATGCAGCTCGCCGGCGCCGTCGACGCCGTGCACTCCGCGGGGATCCGCCACGGCCGGATCGGCATGCCGCAGGTCACCCTGCTGCCGGACGGCACGGTGAAGCTCACTCTGTTCGCCCCGGGTGCCGCGAGCGACCCCACCGGGATCGCCGAGGACCTGCGCCAGCTCGGCTCACTCGTCGACCTGCTGTACAAGGGGGTGTCCCCCGGTGGCGACACCGCCGTGAGCCGGCTGCACCTGTCCACCGCGAAGGTCCTCATGACGGAAGCTCCCGCCCGTCAGGAACAGGCCATGAGCCTGCTGCTCAGGCCCCTGCCCGACAACGACCGCTCCGCCGGCCACGACCCCCGCCACTACCGCCTGCTCGGCCCCCTGACCGTCACCCGCAACGCCACGCCCCTCACCCCGTCCGCCCCCGCCCTCCAGTCCATGCTCGGCATGCTGCTGCTCAGGAACGGCAGCCCCGTCAGCCGCGGCGAACTGCTCGAAGGCCTGTGGGACGCGGGCAGACGTCCCGACCGCGCCGACGCCCTCCTCGGCACCTACGCCTCACGCCTGCGCAACGCGCTCGGCCCCGGCGCCCTCGCCACGCTCCCCGACGGCTACGCCCTGCACACCAGCACGGACACCGTCGACATCGTGCGGTGCCAGGCTCTCGCCGCCCTCGTCGAGTCCGCACGCGCGGCGGGCGACCTTCCCGCGGCCCGCGACCATGCCGCCGAGGCCCTCTCCCTCTGGCGAGGCACCCCACTCGACGGAGTCCCCGGCCCCGCCGCCCGCACCGCCCGCACCCGCTTCACCCAGCTCCATCTGACACTCCTCAAGACCCGGGCCGAACTCGACCTGGGTCTCGGCGACTTCGAGCGCGCGGCCACCGACCTCTCGCCCCTCGTCCGCGACCACCCCTCCCACGAGGACTTCCGCCGCCTCCAGCTGATCGCCCTGCGCCAACTGGGCCGTGAGGGCGAGGCGTTGGAGGCCTACTCGCAGTACGTGAGGTCCGGCGGCCGACGAGGCGACTTACTGGAGGAAGTGCAGCGGGAACTGCAGGGGGCACGCGACACCGCGCGATCCGCGGCCCGCGCCCATACGTCCGCCACGTTCCGGTTCGCCGAGGACCCCGTGCACCCGGACGCGCACACCGCGCTCGGCCGGGCCGTGGCGCTCCTGGTCACCGAGGCAGGCCTGGACGCCCGTGAACACGGCCTGCTGGCGCGCGCGGACGGCCACGAGGTCCTGCTGAAGACGGCGGACGCCGCGCTCCTGCTGCTGACCGCGACCCAGGCTCAGCGACGGCCCTACCTGTGGGATGTGGTGCCGGGCTGCCCCCGACTGCTCGTGACGTTCTGGCCCACCGCCGGGCCGGGCCGGCCGGACGCCGGCACCTTGCGCGCCGACCTCGACGCCGCCGACGCGGACGCCATGATCGTCGTGCCCCCCGCGCTGCGCTCCGCGCTCCCCAAGAGCGCTTCGGCCGGCATCGGGGCCACGTACTGGCGCTGGTTCGAGCACCTGCCCCAGACCGTCGTCGACGAGGGCACGCGGAACAACGTACGCGGCCCGCACGCCCTGCCCCCGGCCGGCGAACTCCCGCGCCCGGCCCCCGAACACGCCGTAGTCGTCCACCGCCGCCCGGACGGCGGCCTCACCCTGACCCCGCCGGCGGAGCCCGACCCGGCCTGGGAGCACTACGAGGTCGACCTCACCCGGCACAGCCTGTTCGTCGACGCGGGCCCCGGCGCCCTGGTCTCCGTCCGGGTCACGGACCCGGTGGAGGCCGTACGCCACGCCGACCTGGACCTGACGGAGGAACTGACCGACCACCTGGAATCAGAACTCGGCCGCCTCCCCACCCCCCTGGACCGGGCGGAACTCGAACGCCGCCTGGCCGCCGGCCACCCCCTGCCCGGCCACGCGGTCCGCTGGCAGCTGCTCGACACGGAGCCGCCCCCCACCTCACACGCCCTGAGTTTCACCGAGGCACTCGACGTCGCGGAGTCCGAGGACGTCCACGCGCTCGACCTCACCCTGGGCCTGCAGACGCGCCGCGCGCCCTCCCTGGCCGACACACTCGCCACCGCCGAGGCCTTCCTCCTGGGCTTCGACGGCCCGCTGCTTCAGCTCTACGCCGGTGTCCGGGCGGCCCGGAACGCGGCCCGGGAACTCGCCGAGCTGGCCACCGAACTCCGCGACCCGGAAGAGGCGTTGTCCGGCGATCCCCTGCGCACCGTCGACACCCCCATGGAGGTCGACGTCCACCCCTTGGACGTCCTGCGCACCTTCGCCGGCCATCGCCGCCTCGCCCAGCCCCTGCGCGAACGCCTCGACGCCATCGAGCTCCGCGCCCTGCGCACGGCCCGGCCCACCCGCGACGCGGACCGCCTGCTCCGCGCCCTCGGCGCCACCGGCCGCCCGCTCTCCGTGGTCAGCGACGTGTCCCCGCACGTCGTCTCGGCCCACCTCCAGAACCGCGCCCTCACCGTCCACGGCCGCGCCGACGACCTCCGCCTCCTCATGCCGAACCCGGACGTCCTGCACCGCGCCCTGCACCGCCCGGGCTCCCCCACCCCGCACGCGGTACTCATCGGCTCCTCCCCCGCGGAACTGACAGCGGCCCGGACCCTGGGCATCCCCTTCATCGGCTACGCCCCCAACCGCCGCACAGCCACCCGCCTCACCACCACCGGCCCCCACCACCTCGTCCACAACCTGGCGGAACTGATCGAAGCCCTGCCCCGATGAGCGTCACGCCGCCGGTTCGCGCGCGTCGTAGCGCAAGAACCTTCGCCACCTCAGCGCCAGCAGCAGTACCGCCGTCACGCACGCCGCGCCTCCGCCCGTTATCGCCCACGTCGGTGACGACACGTCGGCCACCGTGCCCGCGAGGAAGTCGCCGAGGCGGGGGCCGCCCGCGACGACGACGATGAACACGCCCTGGAGGCGGCCCCGCATCTCGTCCGGCGCCGCCACCTGCAGCATCGTGCCGCGGAACACCATGGAGACCGTGTCCGCGCAGCCGGCGAGGGCGAGGAAGACCAGGCCGAGCCAGAGGTTTCTGGTCAGGCCGAAGACGGCGATCGCGAGGCCCCACGCGCACACGGCGAGGACGATCGCCAGGCCGTGCCGGTGCACGCGGGCCAGCCAGCCGGAGAACACCCCGCCGAGCAGCGCGCCCACCGCGGGCGCCGCGACGAGGAGGCCGGTGGTCCGTGCGTCACCGCCGTACCAGAGCGCGGCGACCGCCGGATACAGCGCGCGCGGGTGTGCGAGGACCATCGCGCACATGTCGGTGAAGAAGGTCATGCGGAGGTTGGGGCGCCCGGCCAGGAAGCGCAGGCCGTCCACGACCGAGGCGCGGCCCCGCCGTTCCCCCTCGGGCGCGTCCGGGAGCATCGCCGGGAGGCGCCACATCGCGTACAGCGCCGCCGAGAAGGCGACCGCGTCGATCAGGTACGCCGTCTGATAGCCCCACAGGCCGACGACGACGCCGCCCAGCATGGGTCCGACGAGGGTGCCGGACGTGGTGGTCATCGAGTTGAGCGCGTTCGCCGCCGGCAGGTGTTCCGGCGGGAGCAGGCGCGGGATCATCGACGTGCGCGCCGGGGAGTTGAGCGCCCCGCAGACCGCCTGGAGCGCCACGACCGCGTACAGCAGCCAGACGCGGTGGTACCCGGCGAGCGCGGCCACCGCCAGCGCGACCGACAGCGCGCACGAGCCGCTCGCGCTGTACAGGCCGAGCTTGCGCCGGTCCATCGTGTCCGCGATCGCACCCCCGTAGAGGCCGAAGGCGACCAGCGGCACCAGCGAGAACAGGCCGACCAGGCCCACGGAGAAGCTGGAGTGCGTGATGTCGTACACCTGCAGGGACACCGCGAGCGCGGTCATCGCCTGGCCCGTCCAGGACACCGTGTTGCCGACCCACAGGCGGCGGTAGTCGACGGAGATACGCAGCGGGGTCAGATCGGCGAGAATCCGGCGCCGCCCGCCGGGCCGTGACCCCTTTTCCGGGCCTGCGGCGGATACGCCGGGGGTGCCGGAGGTGTCTGCCTGATCTGGAGATGCGGGGCTGCTGGTCACAGGGGATGCTAACAACGGCCCGCAAGACCACCCGTACGGCGGAACCCCGCCCGGCGCATTCCAGCGCGCGCCCCGCGCGCCCCCGCCGCACGATTCCAAGAGGGCCGCCACTCGGCGTCCCGTCACGGTCTGCGCTCTCGGGAGGATCTGCCATGACCGTCAGTCTGGAGCAGTTGCGCCGCTGCCATCTCGCCGTCGACCTGGGGGCCGCAAGGACCCGGGTGTTCGTGAAGGGCGCGGGCCTCGTCGTCGACGAGCCGAGCGCCGCCGCCGTCAACACCCGCACCGGCGCCCTGATCGCCGTCGGTGAGCTCGCCGAGAAGATGACGGGCCGCACCCCCGACTACATCCGCGTCGTGCGCCCCGTCTCCGGCGGCACCGTCGTCGACATCGACATGGCCCAGCGGATGCTGCGTCACCTCATCGGCGAGAAGCTGCGCCGCACCCTGCGCCGCAAGCCCCGTCTGCGGGCCGCCGCCTGCACCCCGCACGACGCCGACCCGCTCGCGCAGCGCGCCGCCGTGGAGACCATGGTCGGGCTCGGCGCGCGCCGCGTCGAACTCGTCGACACCCTCATCGCGGCCGCGGTCGGCTGCGGTCTGCCCGTCGAGCGCCCCGAAGCCACGATGATCATCGTGTGCGGCGCGGCCACGACGCAGATCGCCGTCCTCTCCCTGGGCTCGATCGTGACCGCCGACCGCGTCCCGGTCGGCGGCGACGCCATCGACCACGCGGTGGTCCAGCACCTGCGCCAGCACCACGAACTGATGCTGCCGAGCCAGTCGGTACGGCCTCTGCAACTCGCCCTCAGCGGCAACGGCCTCACCCCGCACGGTCCCGAGTCGACGGAGATCCACGGCCGGGACGTGGCGACCGGCCTGGCCCGCTCGGTGCACGTCGACACGGCGGCCGTGCGGCACGCGATCCACACCCCGCTGACCGCCGTCCTCGACGGCATCGGCAAGGTCCTGCGGGACTGCCCGCCCGACCTGGTGGCCGACCTCACCGACCGCGGCATCATGATGGTCGGCGGCAGCGCGCTGCTGCCCGGCTTCGACCAGATGCTGCGCGACGCCACGGGCGTGCCGGTCCATATCGCCGAACGCCCGGACGTGTGTGCGGTCCTCGGCCTCGGGGCGATGCTGGAAGGCAAGATCCAGCCCCTCACCCTCGCCCCGCTGGCCGGCTGAGACCGGCGGCGGGGCAGGGACGGCGGGGACCGGGACGGGACCGGGGAGCCGGCCATGACGACCCTGGACGCCGACGACCCCCAGGCGCCGCCCCGCCCGCCGGTCGCCGCGGACGCGGCACCCGGCGCCGGGTCCGGCCCCGAACTGCGCGGCACCCTCCAGCACGTGGTGGACAGCGCGGCCGAACTGACGGCCGCCGGCCACGCGGCCCTGACCGTCCTCGACCCCGGCCACGGCGCGGTGGTCCTCCACGTCACCTCGGTCTCACCCCGTGAATCCGGTGCCCCAGAACCCCCAGCCCCCACCACCCTGACCGTCCCCATCGGTGACCCCGCCGGCAGCTCCGGCCGGCTCACCCTCACCCACGACCGGCCCGGCGCCCGCTTCGGCGCCGACGACCACGACCTCCTTCGCGCCCTCGCCACCCAGGCCGGCATCGCCATCGCCAACGCCCGCCTGTACGAGGCCGCCCGGCAGCGGGAGCGCTGGATCGAGGGGGCCTCCGCCGTGACCAGGGCCCTGCTCACGGGCGAGCCCGCGTCGGACGCCCTGATGACGGTCGCGGAGCAGGCCCGTCTCCTCGCCGACGCCTCCGCCGGCGTGATCCTCCAGCCCACCCCGGCGGGCGGCATGGAGATCGTCGCCGCGTCCGCGTCGGTGGACCCCGAGGATCTGCTCGGCGCCACGATCGAGCCGGGCAGCGCGGTCCTCGAACAACTCCTCGGCGGCGAGCCGGTGTTCATCGACGACTCGGCCACGGACCCCCGGATGACGACCCGGGTCCGCTCCCGGTTCGGCCCGAGCATGATGCTTCCGCTGCAGTCGGGCGGCCGTCTGATCGGCACGCTCGCGCTCCCCCGCGGCCGCGGCGCCCGCCCCTACACGTCGGTCGACCAGCTGCTCGCCACGCAGTTCGCGTCGCAGGCCGCGCTCGCCCTGGTGCTCGCCGACGCCCAGCAGGGCCGGGAGCGCCTGGCCGTCTTCGAGGACCGCGACCGCATCGCCCGCGACCTGCACGACCTGGTCGTCCAGCGGCTGTTCGCCACGGGCATGATGCTGGAGTCCACCCAGCGCCGGGCGCGCCGCAACGACGTGCACGACACGCTCGGCAGGGCCGTCGACGAGCTGGAGTCGACGATCCAGGAGGTCCGTACGGCGATCTTCGCGCTCCAGCAGCCGCCGGCCGACGCGCCCACGACGTTCCGCGGCAAGGTCCTGCGCGAGACGGCGGGCGCCTCGGCCGTGCTCGGCTTCCAGCCGTCGGTGCACTTCACGGGGGCGGTCGACGCGCGCGTCACGGACCCGGTCGACGGCCAACTCCTCGCGGCCCTGCGCCGCGCCCTGGCCGCCGCGTCACGCCGCCCGGGCTGCTCCCGTATCGACGTCGCCGTGGACGCCCGCGCCACTCTGCCGGACGGCAGAAAGGGCGTACGGCTCACGGTGTGGGACGACGGGGTGACGGACGACAGGGTGACGGAGGACGGCGGTGTCGGTACGACCGTTGCCTGGCTGTCCCCGCTCTGACCGGCGACGAGGCCGGCACGAGGCCGGCCGGTGAAGCCGTTCAACACACGGCCGCGCCGCTCCTGTTCGGGTGCCAGTGGTCATGGCTACATCCTCGCGGGGACGCGGCGCGCACGCAGCCCGAGGGGCCCATACAGAGCACATCCCCGCGGCGATACGTTTCTGCCCGGGGACTTTGGTGGGGCGGGTGGGACTCGAACCCACGGCCGACGGATTATGAGTCCGCTGCTCTAACCGGCTGAGCTACCGCCCCGTAACGGCGTGTCGCGTACATGTGTACGCGCCGTCTGCCGCAGCATAGCCGCTCATACGATCTCCTGCTCCGGATGGTCGGCTTCGCTCGACGTAGAGGACTTCGCGCGCCCGCGGACGGTTCCACCTGATCCATAAGACGACACGAAAAGACCCCCGGGGTTCTCCCGGGGGTCTTGTCCGTCAGCTCTCCCGACTGGACTCGAACCAGTAACCTGCCGGTTAACAGCCGGCTGCTCTGCCAATTGAGCTACAGGAGATCGAGCTCCCCCGACTGGACTCGAACCAGTAACCTGCCGGTTAACAGCCGGCTGCTCTGCCAATTGAGCTACAGGGGAATGTCTCGTTGCATCGAACGCACCTACCTCGGCACTTGCCAGGGGGCGTGCGCTCGCTGCGACACATACATTAGCGCAAGCAGGGGGGTGCTCCGCCAATCGGTTCCCCCAGCGATCACTAGGGAAGGGTGGCAGCCATGCGCTACCGGCTCACATTCGTCGCCGGACTGGCCCTGGGTTACGTGCTCGGGACCCGGGCCGGGCGCGAGCGGTACGAGCAGTTGAAGAAGTCCGCGCGCGCGGTCGCGCAGAACCCCGCCGTGCGGAACACGGCCGAGTCGGCGGCCCAGCAGACCCGCCACTTCGCGGGCAAGGCGCTCCACTCGGTGAGCGACAAGGTCGGGAGCCGGGTGCCCGACTCGGTGGCCGGCCGGGTGCGCTCGATCCGGGAGCGCGGCCAGGCCGGTGACGCGCTCGAGGACGACTGGGGCACCAGCAACACCTGAGCCCCCGGCCCGCCGGAAGGGGCCGCCGCGGGGTGCGGCAGACTTCAGTCATGGGGATAGTCGCCGGGCTGGACAGTTCGCCCGATTTCACTCGGATCGTGGTCTGTGACGCGGACTCCGGTGCCGTCATCAAGCAGGGCTACGCCCCGCACCCGCTGGAAACCGCCGAGGGTGGCGGCCGCCTCGCCGATGTCGATCCACAGGCGTGGCTGCTCTCCCTCGGTGAGGCCGCGGGCGGCGGGCTGCTCGAGGGCGTGCAGGCCATCGGCGTCTCCGCGCAGCAGAACGCGCTGGTGCCGCTGGACAGCCAGGGCAACACCGTGCGGGCCGCGATGCCCGGCGGCGACCGGCGGACGCAGGCGTCGGCGGCGGATCTCGTCGACCGGTTCGGCGGGCGCGAGGCCTGGGCGCAGGCCGTCGGATGTGTGCCGCAGGCGGCGCATCCGGTGACGAAGCTGCGCTGGCTGGCGAAGCACGAGCCGGAGGCCGCGCAGCGGATCGCCGGTGTGATGCAGGCCCACGACTGGCTGGTGTGGCAGCTCCTGGGCCGGCCCTCGCGTCGGACCACCGACCGGGGCGGCGCCTCGGGCACCGGCTACTGGTCGGCGGCGAGCGGTGCGTACCGGCCGGATCTGGTGGAGCTGGCGCTCGGGCACCAGGCGCTGCTGCCCGAGGTCCTCGGCCCGGGGGACGCGGCGGGCACGACGCCGGAGGGGCTGATCATCTCTGCCGGTACGGGCGAGACGATGGCCGCGGCGTTCGGGCTCGGGGTGCAGGAGGGCGACGCGGTCGTGTCGCTCGGCGCCTCGGGATCCGTCATGGCGGTGCATCACGAAGCCCTGGTCGACGCGTCGGGGACGATCACCTCGCTCGCCGACGCGACCGGCATGCACCTGCCCGTCGTCCACACGCTCAATGCGGTACGGGCCCTGCGCGGCACGGCCGACATGCTCGGCCTCTCCGGGATCGAGGAGCTGTCCGACCTGGCGATGAAGTCGACGCCGGGCTCGCACGGGCTCGTCCTGCTGCCGTACCTGGAGGGCGAGAAGACGCCGAATCTGCCGCACACCGCGGGCACCCTGAGCGGGCTGCGGCGGGAGTCGATGAAGCCGGAGCATCTCGCGCGGGCCGCGTTCGAGGGCATGCTGTGCGGGCTCGCGGACGCCATGGACGTACTGCGCGGGCGGGGCGTCGCGGTGCGGCGGGTGTTCCTGCTGGGGGCGGCGGCCGAGCTGCCGGCGGTGCAGGCCGCGGCGCCGATGCTGTTCGGGACGCAGGTCGTGGTGCCGCAGCCCGCGGACTACGCGGCGCTCGGTGCGGCCCGGCAGGCGGCCTGGGCGCTGAGCGGGCAGCTGCCACAGTGGCAGGGCGCGGCGGCGCAGGTGCTCGAGCCGGGTGAGGAGTTCGCGGTCGGGCAGGCGGTGCGGCAGCAGTTCACCGCCGTACGGGAGCAGACGCATCCCGGAGCGTTCGATTCCGTGGGGGCGTGAGCGGTTCGCCCGGTTCGGGACGGTATTTCTTGGCGCGCTCTTGGGTTATTCGGTTGAAGTAACACCGGTGGAGTGTCGGACGATGGGGGTCGTGCACCACTGACCCTCACCGATCCCTCATGCCAGCCGACTCCGAGAGACCGAGCGTGCTCATACGACTCCTGCGGACCCACCTCAGTCCGTACAAGAAACCCATCGCCGTGCTGGTGCTGCTGCAGTTCCTGCAGACGTGCGCCTCGCTCTATCTGCCCACCCTCAACGCCGACATCATTGACAACGGTGTCGTGAAGGGGGACACGGGTTACATCCTGACCTTCGGCGGCATCATGATCGCGGTCACCGTGGTCCAGATGATCTGCAACATCGGCGCCGTGTACTACGGCGCCCGCACCGCGTCGGCGCTCGGGCGGGACGTCCGGGCCGCCGTGTTCGACCGTGTGCAGTCCTTCTCCGCGCGCGAGATGGGCCAGTTCGGGGCGCCGTCCCTGATCACCCGCACCACGAACGACGTGCAGCAGATCCAGATGCTCACGCTCATGACGTTCACGCTGATGGTGTCGGCGCCGATCATGTGCGTCGGCGGCATCGTGATGGCCCTCGGCCAGGACGTGCCCCTGTCGGGCGTGCTGCTCGCCGTCGTCCCGGTCCTCGGGATCAGCGTCAGCCTGATCGTGCGGCGCCTGCGTCCGCTGTTCCGCACCATGCAGACGCGGCTCGACACCGTCAACCGGGTGCTGCGCGAGCAGATCACCGGCAACCGCGTCATCCGCGCCTTCGTCCGCGACCCGTACGAGAAGGGCCGCTTCCGCGAGGGGAACGCCGATCTGACCGAGGTCTCCCTCGGCACCGGCAAGCTCCTCGCGCTGATGTTCCCCATCGTCATGACCGTGGTGAACGTGTCGTCGATCGCCGTCGTCTGGTTCGGCGCGCACCGCATCGACAGCGGCGGCATGCAGATCGGCGCGCTGACCGCGTTCCTCGCCTATCTGATGCAGATCGTGATGAGCGTCATGATGGCCACCTTCATGTTCATGATGGTGCCGCGTGCCGAGGTCTGCGCCGAGCGCATCCAGGAGGTCCTCGGCACGGAGTCCAGCGTCGTGCCGCCGGCGGAGCCCGTGCGCGAGCTGCGCGGTCACGGCCATCTCGAGATCCGGGACGCGGGCTTCCGCTATCCGGGCGCCGAGGAGCCCGTCCTCAAGGCCATCCAGGTCACCGCGCGCCCGGGTGAGACGACCGCC
Source organism: Streptomyces antnestii (assembly GCF_004005495.1). Classification (GTDB taxonomy): domain Bacteria; phylum Actinomycetota; class Actinomycetes; order Streptomycetales; family Streptomycetaceae; genus Streptomyces; species Streptomyces antnestii. The sequence goes on along the minus strand of NZ_RZYA01000004.1, from coordinate 39,170 downwards.
GTCATCGGCTCGACCGGCAGCGGCAAGTCCACCCTCCTCGGCCTGGTGCCGCGCCTGTTCGACGCGACCGACGGCGAGGTCCTGGTGAACGGCGTCGACGTGCGCACCATCGACCCCGTGCTCCTCGCCAGGACCGTGGGCCTCGTCCCGCAGAAGCCGTACCTCTTCGCCGGGACCGTCGCGACCAATCTGCGGTACGGCAATCCGGACGCGACCGACGCGGACCTGTGGCGCGCGCTCGAAGTGGCGCAGGCCAAGGACTTCGTGAAGAAGCTGGAGAGCGGGCTCGGCTCCCCCATCGCGCAGGGCGGCACCAATGTGTCGGGCGGTCAGCGACAACGGCTCGCGATCGCACGGACACTGGTGCAGCGGCCCGAGATCTATCTCTTCGACGACTCGTTCTCCGCGCTCGACTACGCGACGGACTCCGCGCTGCGGGCCGCGCTCGGCGAGGAGACCGCCGAGGCGACCGTGGTGATCGTGGCCCAGCGGGTCTCCACGATCCGTGACGCGGACCGCATCGTGGTCCTCGACGAGGGCCATGTGGTGGGCACGGGAACCCATCACGAACTCATGGCCGGCAATGAGACGTACCGGGAGATCGTTCTCTCCCAGCTCACGGAAGCGGAGGCTGCCTGATGGCGGGGCCAGGCGGGCGGATGATGGCCGGGGGCGGCCCCGACCAGCGTTCGATGGACTTCAAGGGCTCGGGCAAGCGGCTTCTCGCCCAGTTCAAGCCCGAGAAGACGACGATGTTCGCGATGATCGCGTGCGCCGTCGTGAGTGTGGGCCTGTCCGTGCTCGGCCCGAAGATCCTGGGCCGGGCGACTGACCTCGTCTTCGCGGGCATCGTCGGGCGCCAGATGCGGCCCGGGACCAGCAAGGCACAGGTCCTCGAAGGGATGCGGGCCAGGGGTGACTCCGGGGTCGCCGACATGCTCTCCGGGATCGACTTCACCCCGGGCAAGGGCATCGACTTCGGCGCCGTGGGCTCCGTGCTCGGGTTCGCCCTGTGTACGTTCCTGGGCGCCGGTCTGCTGATGGCCGTCACGACGAGGCTGTCCAACCGGGCCCTCAACAGGACCGTCTACCGCATGCGCGAGGACATCCAGGCGAAGCTGTCGCGGCTGCCCCTGTCGTACTTCGACAAGCGGCAGCGCGGCGAGGTCCTCAGCCGCGCCACGAACGACATCGACAACATCGGCCAGACGCTCCAGCAGACGATGGGCCAGCTCATCAACTCGCTGCTCACGATCATCGGCGTCCTGGTGATGATGTTCTGGATCTCACCGCTGCTCGCCCTGGTGGCGCTGATCACGGTGCCGCTGTCGTTCGTCATCGCTACGCGCGTCGGCAAGCGCTCGCAGCCGCAGTTCGTGCAGCAGTGGAAGACCACCGGCAAGCTGAACGCACACATCGAGGAGATGTACACCGGGCACACGCTGGTGAAGGTGTTCGGGCGTCAGGAGGAGTCGGCGAAGGCGTTCGCCGAGCAGAACGACGCGCTGTACGAGGCCGGGTTCAAGGCGCAGTTCAACAGCGGGATGATGCAGCCGCTGATGTTCTTCGTGTCGAACCTGAACTATGTGCTCGTCGCCGTCGTGGGTGGTCTGCGGGTCGCCTCGGGGTCGCTGTCCATCGGTGACGTGCAGGCCTTCATCCAGTACTCGCGGCAGTTCTCCATGCCGCTGACGCAGGTCGCCTCGATGGCGAACCTGGTCCAGTCGGGCGTCGCGTCCGCCGAGCGGATCTTCGAACTGCTCGACGCGGACGAGCAGGGCGCCGATCCGGTGCCGGGCGAGAAGCCCGATCTGCTGCGCGGGCTCGTCGAGTTCGAGCACGTGTCCTTCCGCTACGAGGAGGACAAGCCGCTCATCGAGGACCTGTCGCTCGCCGTCGAACCGGGCCACACGGTCGCCATCGTCGGCCCGACGGGCGCCGGCAAGACGACACTCGTCAACCTGCTGCTGCGGTTCTACGAGGTCACCGGCGGGCGCATCACGCTCGACGGCGTCGACATAGCGAAGATGGCCCGGGACGAACTGCGGTCCGGGATCGGCATGGTGCTCCAGGACACCTGGCTGTTCGGCGGCTCGATCGCGGACAACATCGCGTACGGCGCCGCGAAGGATGTGACCCGGGCCGAGATCGAGGAGGCGGCGCGGGCGGCCCACGCGGACCGGTTCATCCGTACGCTGCCCGAGGGCTACGACACCGTGATCGACGACGAGGGGTCGGGGGTCAGTGCCGGTGAGAAGCAGCTGATCACCATTGCTCGGGCGTTCTTGTCGGATCCGGTGATCCTTGTTCTTGACGAGGCGACGTCGTCGGTCGATACGCGTACCGAGGTGCTGATCCAGAAGGCGATGGCTCGGCTTGCTCATGGGCGGACGTCGTTCGTCATCGCGCATCGTCTTTCGACGATCCGCGATGCCGACACCATCCTGGTGATGGAGAACGGGGCCATCGTGGAGCAGGGTCGGCATGACGTGCTGGTCGCCTCCGGTGGGGCGTATCAGCGGTTGTACGAGGCGCAGTTCGCGCAGGCGGTTGTTGAGGTGGAGTAACCGGGTTGGGGCGCGGGGGTGCCCCTTACGGGGTGCCCCTCAGTCCAAGTAACCCCTCAACTGGTCCGCGAACGCGTGGTCCCTGAGTTTGTTGAGGGTCTTTGATTCGATCTGGCGGATGCGTTCCCTCGTCACCCCGAAGATGCGGCCTATCTCCTCCAGGGTGCGGGGGCGGCCGTCCGCCAGGCCGTAGCGGAGCTGTACGACCTTGCGTTCGCGTTCGCCGAGGGTGGAGAGGACCGCCTCCAGGTGTTCGCGCAGCAGGAGGAACGCGGCGGACTCCACGGGGGACGCCGCGTCGCCGTCCTCGATGAGGTCGCCGAGCGCGACGTCGTCCTCCTCACCGACCGGCGCGTGCAACGACACCGGTTCCTGCGCCAGGCGCAGCACTTCACTGACCCGCTCGTGCGACAGGTCGAGGTGGGCGGCGACCTCTTCGGGGGTGGGTTCGTAGCCGCGTTCCTGGAGCATGCGGCGCTGGACGCGGACGACACGGTTGATCAGCTCGACGACGTGCACCGGGACGCGGATGGTGCGCGCCTGGTCGGCGAGGGCCCGTGACATGGCCTGGCGGATCCACCAGGTCGCGTACGTCGAGAACTTGTAGCCGCGGGCGTAGTCGAACTTCTCAACCGCCCTGATCAGACCCAGGTTGCCCTCCTGGACGAGGTCCAGCATGGTCAGGCCGCGGCCCACGTAGCGCTTGGCGACCGAGACGACCAGGCGGAGGTTCGACTCGATGAGGCGGCGCTTGGCCATACGGCCCATCACGACGAGTTTGTCGAGGTCGATGGCGAGCTGCGAGTCCGGGTCGGGGGTGCCGGTGAGTTTCTCCTCGGCGAACAGGCCGGCCTCGACCTTGCGGGCCAGGTCGACCTCCTCGGCGGCCGAGAGCAGCGGGATCCGTCCGATCTCGCGCAGATACTGGCGGAAGAGGTCCGACGAGGGTCCGCCCGTGTCGGTGCGGCCGCGCGCCGGCGGGGCTTCGGGCGGCTCGGCGTCCACGGAGTCGAGGAGGAGTTCGACGGGGGCCACGGGGGCGGTCTCGCGTCCGGCGGTCTGTCCGGCGCTCTGTGCGGTGGTCTGTCCGGCGCTCTGTGCGGCGGTCTGTCCGGCGCTCTGACCGGCGGTCTCCGGCCCGTCGGGCTCCGGCTGTTCCGGTTCGGCCGCGGGCGGGTCGCTCTCGGGGTGGTTCGCGGGCCGGCTCTGCGTCGGGACGGCCGGGAGTGCCTCCGCGTCCGCTCCGTTCTGGCTGAGGGTCTGGGTCTGCACGGGGGCGACCTCCAAGGTGATCGCAGCTGAGGCGTGCGGCTGGGAGTTCGTAGCCCGGTTCCGGCCGCGCTCCGAGGACTCAGGCACCGGACCCAGTGTGCTGTACGACACATCGCCGCCACGAGGGGCGTGCGGTGACTTTTTGCGGTCGGTCCGTGACCGCGCGGTAACCCTGCCGGACGGAACGGCTCAGAGCGCGGCGGCCCCGTGCCCCTTCAGCGCCTGGTCGTACTGCTGGAGTACCCAGAGTTCGTCCTTCACCGCGGCCAGCTGGGCGGGATCGCCGCCCGCCTCCAGGCGCCTGACGGTGATCTGGATCTCCTGGATGCGGCGCTGCACGGCACGGCGGCGGACGGTCACGAGCTGCTCGCCCGCGTAGTTCTCGTCGACCGTACGGCGCATGATCGCCTCGACGGCCAGCTCCGTGACCATCGCACGCACCGCGTCGTCCGGTGCCGCCTCGCGCACCCGGACCAGATAGTCCTGCGAGTCCCGCGTGCCGTACTCGGCCCCGCCGACCTCCATGATCGCCTGACGGACGGCGGCGTAGGGCGCGGCGGTGAACTCGTCGACGCCGTACGCGTCGAAGGCCGGGGAGACCAACTCCGGGCGCTGGAGGGCGAGTTTGAGCAGCTCGCGCTCGGTGGCGTAGACGGGGTTGCGCAGGTTGAGGGCCGGGCCCGAGGAGGTGGGGCGGGGGGCGGCGTCGTACGGCTGAGGGCCCCGGGCCGGCGCCGGGCCCTTGCCGCCGCGGTCGCGGGCCCAGCGGGCGAGCTGCGCGACGCGCTTGACGACGAACTGGGTGTCGAGGATGCCGAGCAGGCCGGCGAGCTGGACGGCGACCTCGTGCTGCGCGCCGCTGTTCTTGATGCGGGCGACGACGGGCGCGGCCTCGTCCAGGGCGGCGGCACGGCCGGCCGGGGTCTCCAGGTCGTAGCGGGAGACGATGCTCCGCAGGGCGAACTCGAAGAGCGGGGTGCGGGGTTCGACCAGGTCGGCGACCGCGTCGTCGCCCTTGGCGAGGCGCAGGTCGCAGGGGTCCATGCCGTCGGGGGCGACAGCGATGTACGTCTCGGCGGCGAACTTCTGGTCGTCCTCGAAGGCCCGCAGGGCGGCCTTCTGGCCGGCCGCGTCGCCGTCGAACGTGAAGATCACGCGGGCGCTTCCGTTGTCCATGAGGAGGCGCCGGAGGATCTTGATGTGGTCCGTGCCGAAGGCCGTGCCGCAGGTCGCGATGGCGGTGGTGATGCCGGCGAGATGGCAGGCCATGACGTCCGTGTAGCCCTCGACGACGACCGCGCGGCTCGACTTTGCGATCTCCTTCTTGGCGAGGTCGATGCCGTAGAGGACCTGGGACTTCTTGTAGATCGGGGTCTCGGGCGTGTTCAGGTACTTCGGCCCGTTGTCGTCCTCGCGCAGGCGGCGGGCGCCGAAGCCGACGACCTCGCCGCCGATGTCGCGGATCGGCCACATGAGGCGGCCGCGGAACCGGTCGATGGGGCCGCGCCGGCCCTCCTGGGCGATCCCGGAGGTGATGATCTCCTTGTCGCTGAAGCCCTTGCCGCGCAGGAAGCGGGTGAGGTGGTCCCAGCCGGCCGGACTGTAGCCGACGCCGAAGTGCGCGGCGGCGGCCTGGTCGAAGCCGCGCTCGGCGAGGAACTTGCGGCCGATCTCGGCCTCGGGGCTCTCCAGCTGGTCCACGTAGAACTGGGCGGCCACCTTGTGCGCCTCGACCAGGCGGATGCGCTCACCGCGGCCGCTGGTGCCGGCGGTGTAGCCGCCCTCCTCGTACCGCAGCGTGATGCCCGCCTGGCCGGCCAGGCGCTCGACGGCCTCGGAGAAGGAGAGGTGGTCGACCTTCATCACGAACGTGATGGTGTCGCCGCCCTCCTGGCAGCCGAAGCAGTGGAAGAAGCCCTTGCTGGGGCTGACCTGGAAGGAGGGCGACTTCTCGTCGTGGAAGGGGCACAGGCCCTTCAGGTTCCCGCCGCCGGCGTTGCGCAGCTGCAGGTACTCGGACACCACGGCGTCGATCGGGACCGCGTCCCGGACCGCCTTCACGTCCTCGTCATTGATCCTGCCTGCCACGCAAGGATTCTACGGTGACCGGCCGACACTCACGTCACCCGTCCTCCCCCTCGAGCAGCGCCGTGAGCGGAACGGACGGGTCCGCCAGGCGGTCCGCACCGGGGCGGGCACCGGAGCGGATGAGCTCCTGGATGGGGTCCGTGACGTCCCACACGTTCACGTTCATCCCGGCCAGCACCCGGCCGTCCTTCAGCCAGAACGCGATGAACTGCCGCTTGCCCGCGTCCCCGCGGATCACCACCTGGTCGTAGCTGCCGGGGGGCGCCCAGCCCGAGTACTCCAGGCCGACGTCGTACTGGTCGGAGAAGAAGTACGGCACGCGGTCGTACGTCACCTCCTTGCCCAGCATGGCGCGGGCCGCCGCCGGGCCGCCGTTGAGCGCGTTCGCCCAGTGCTCGACGCGCAGGCGGGTCCCGAAGAGCGGGTGCTCCACGGACGCCACGTCGCCGGCCGCGTAGATGTCCGGGTCGGAGGTGCGCAGCGAGGTGTCCACGGCGATGCCGCCGCCGTGCGCCCGGTCTGCGAGCTCCAGGCCCGCGGACTCGGCGAGCGACGTGCGGGGGGCCGCGCCGATCGCCGCGAGGACGTCGTGCGCCGGGTGCTCCTCGCCGTCGTCGGTGAGGGCCGCCAGGACCATGCCGTCCTGGCCCGTGATCTCGGTGAGCTTGGCCCCGAAGTGGAAGCGGACGCCGTGCTCCGCGTGCAGGTCGGCGAAGATCTGGCCGATCTCGGGGCCGAGCACCGCGTGGAGCGGGGACCCCAGCGGTTCTACGACCGTGACCTCGGCGCCGTACTCACGGGCCGCGGCGGCGACCTCCAGGCCGATCCAGCCCGCGCCCGCGATCACAAGGTGGCCGTTGTCCCGGCCGAGGGAGGCGAGGACGCCCTTGAGGCGCTCCGCGTGGGAGAGGCGGCGCAGGTGGTGGACGCCCGCGAGGTCCGTGCCCGGGATGTCCAGGCGGCGCGGCTCCGCGCCGGTCACCAGGAGCAGCTTGTCGTAGTGGACCAGCGTGCCCTCGCCCAGGCGGACGGTCTTCACGACCCGGTCGATCGCGACGACGGTCTGGCCGAGGTGCAGCTCGATGTCGTTCTGCGCGTACCAGGCGGGCTCGTGCACGAAGACGCTGTCCCGTTCCTCCTTGCCCTGGAGATAGCCCTTGGACAGGGGTGGGCGTTCGTACGGGTGCTCCCCCTCGTCCCCGATGAGGATCACTCTGCCGTTGAACCCCTCCGAGCGGAGCGTCTCGGCGGCCTTCGCTCCCGCGAGCCCTCCACCGACAATGACGAACGTCTGATCCGCGTCGACCACGTGTTCCTCCTCGTTGCCTTGGCTCCGGCTCGGTAAGCGGCTCCATACGCGAGCGTCCCGCACGGAGCGTGATGCGGGAAGGGGGCGTGGCCCGAACAGGGCATCTTTTCGTCACCCCCAGTGGTCGAGGGGCCGTCGTCGGGGGCGGTTCTGCGTCTCGTTCACGGGCGGGGGCCTGTGAGGCGCGCGTGCAGTTCGCGGGCCGAGGCGTCCGTGAGCGATGCGATCTGGTCGACGATCACGCGCTTGCGGGCCCGGTCGTCCGCCGCCTCGTCGAACAGGGCTCGAAACTGCGGGTCCAGGCCGTCGGGCGCGCGCCTGGTCAGCGCCTCGGCGAGCTCCGCCACCACGATGCGCTGATCGGCGCGCAGCCTCTCCTGCTGCGGGCGCTGCATCACGTACCGGTCCGCCACCGCCTTGAGCACCGCGCACTCGTGGCGGGCCTCCCGCGGCACCACCAGCTCCGCGGCGTAGCGCGTGAGGCGGCCCGAGCCGTGGCGGGCCCGCGTCGCGCCCTCCGCGGCCAGGCAGAACCGGCCGATGAGCTGGCTCGTCGCGTCCTTGAGTCTTGCCTGCGCCACCGCCGTGCCGTCGTAGCCGTGCGGCCACCACTCCTGGTCGAGCAGCCGGTCGAGGGCCGCCGCGAGCTCCTCCGGGTCCGTGTCCGACGGTACGTACCTGCCGATCGCCACCGCGTAGACGTCCTGGCGCTCGGGCTCCGCGTGCAGCATGTTCGGGTCGAGGTGGCCCGCGTGCAGGCCGTCCTCCAGGTCGTGCACCGAGTACGCGACGTCGTCCGACCAGTCCATGACCTGCGCCTCGAAGCACGTGCGGTCGCTGTCGCCGCCCCCGGGCGACTCCTTGCGGATCCAGTCGAAGACCGGGCGGTCGTCCTCGTACACCCCGAACTTGGGCGACGTGGGGTCTGTGGGGTGGGCGCCTCTCGGCCAGGGGTACTTCGTCGCCGCGTCCAGTGCGGCTCGGGTCAGGTTCAGGCCTACGCTCACCAGCTCGTCCGTGTCCGCGCTGCGGATGAAACGCTTTGGTTCGATACGGGTCAGCAGGCGCAGTGACTGCGCGTTTCCCTCGAAGCCGCCGCAGTCCTGCGCCACCTCGTTCAGCGCCTGTTCGCCGTTGTGCCCGAAGGGCGGGTGGCCCATGTCGTGCGCCAGGCAAGCCGTCTCCACCAGGTCCGGGTCGCAGCCGAGAGCGGCGCCCAGCTCGCGGCCCACCTGCGCGCACTCCAGCGAGTGCGTCAGGCGGGTGCGGGGGCTGGCGTCCCAGGCGCGGTTCGTCGTGCCCGGGGTCACCACCTGCGTCTTGCCCGCGAGGCGGCGCAGGGCCGAGGAGTGCAGGACGCGGGCGCGGTCTCGCTGGAAGGCGGTGCGGCCGGGGCGCTTGTCGGGTTCGGACGCGTAGCGCTCCGCTGCGGCTGCGTCGTAGGCAGGGGCGTTGTAGGCGGGGGCTGCTGTTTTGTGCGTGGGGGTCTCGTGTGTGCCTTCCATGATGTGACAGTAAGCGCAAGCAGTGACAAACGGTCAGGCTGACGTGAGCTGCCGCTTTACGGGGGTGAGGGTTGGGGTGGGTGTGGGTGTGGGTGTGGGTGTGGGGGCATGCGCTGCGTTCAGTGCCGCGTCGTAGCGGTGCAGGAGCAGGCGTGCCATCGCCGTGTGCGCGCCTAGCGGGGCCGCGGCTGTCCCGGGCGCTGCCTGCGCGCACTGCGTCGCGAAGCGGCCTGGTGCCGTGAAGTACGCGGCCACCGCCGCCCGGTGGCGTCCCCTCGCCGCCAGCGCGCGCAGCGCTGTCGGGACCGTGGGCGACGCCGCCGACGCGTACGCCGGCAGGACCGGGACGCCCAGCCGTTCCGCGAGCATCTCCGCCGTGCGGGCCGTGTCCGTCGCCGAATCCGGATCCCGGGAGCCCGCCGCCGCCAGGACCACTCCGGTTGTCCTGCGTGTACGGGCGTCGGGCGTGGGGTTCCAGCCCGCCTCCACCAGCCGTGCGTACAGCGTTTCCACCAGGAGCGGGTGCGGGCCCAGGGGTGCGGCGACGCTTGCCGTCAGGTGCGGGGCCTTCGCCAGGGCCTCGGGGATGTCCTGCTTCACGTGGTAGCCCCTGGAGAGGAGCAGCGGGGCCAGGATCGCTCTGCCCGGCGCCAGGTTCGCGAGAGTGTCCGTCAGGAGCGGCTCGTCGAGTTCTATGTGGCCCAGGTGGACGGGGAGGCCGGGGCGCTCCGCCCGCACCTTGTCCAGCAAGGCGTTGACCGTGGTCAGGGCTCGTGGGTCCCTGCTGCCGTGTGCCACTACCACCAGGGGTGGTGGGCAGGGTGCGGACGGGGCGAAGCGGCGGCTGCCGTTCAGGCGGACGTGGCTCAGCTGGGTGCCCAGCTGACTGGTGATTCTCGTCATCAGTTGCGCCGTACTGTCGAGGTGGGCGGTGCCGGTGGGCTCGTCTCGCTGCGGGTTCGACGCCGTCATGCATCGATCCTCGCCTCGGTAGGTTGCCGCGTCGTTGCCAGACGGTGACGGGTCCCTTCCTCGGGGCTCCCCGGGGGGTGGGAGGGGCTGTGAGGGGAGTGCGTTGAACCGGTTGGGGGTCTGGTGCGTCCACCATGTGATGCTTCGTGGAGGGGGCCTGTAGTGCGTGTTCGGTTGCCGCGTACGCGGCGTGGGTGGCGGGTGTCTGTGCAGGGTCTTATGGGGCTGTGCGTGCTTGGCTTGTTGCCTGTCACCTGGATGTTCGTCACCACCGGGGACCGGCTGCGCTCCGTCGACGACGTGCCCCGTACCGATGTCGCCGTCGTCTTCGGTGCCGGATTGTGGGACGGGGAGCCCTCGCCCTATCTTGCGCATCGGCTTGACGCGGCTGCGCGGCTCTATCGGGATGGGGGCGTCCGGGTTGTTCTTGTTACGGGAGACAACAGCCGTGACGACTACGACGAGCCCGACGCCATGCGGGCCTATCTGACGCGGCACGGCGTGCCGGGGCGGGCCGTCGTGCGCGACTACGCCGGGTTCGACACGTGGGACTCGTGCGTGCGCGCCAAGAAGATCTTCGGGGTCGACCGGGCCGTCCTGATCAGCCAGGGGTTCCATATCCGGCGGGCCGTCGCCCTTTGTGAGGCCGCGGGGGTCGTGTCGTACGGAGTCGGCGTCGATGACCGGCATGACGTGACCTGGTACTACGGCGGTACCCGGGAGGTCTTCGCTGCCGGGAAGGCCGCTCTTGACTGCGTCTTTCGGCCCGATCCCCGGTTTCTCGGGGAGCGGGAGACAGGGGTGTCTGACGCTCTGGAGGCGGGTGGGAGGTAGGCGGGGGTTCGTCCGGTTGTCCGTGCAGCGGGGCCGTGGGGGTGGGTCCGTCCTCGCCATCGCGGTGCCTCCCCCGTCTTGCGTTCACCCCGCGTCCGCACCTCCGCGCTGCGGGCGGACCCACCCCCACGTCCCCTCAGGTCTGCGTTCCGGCTGATCCGCCGTTGTTCTCACCGGGGCTTCGGTGCTGTTGAGAGCGCGGGTTTCGTTTTACGTAATGCGGGGCGGGGCGGTGTGTAACAGCGGGCGCGGAGGTTTCTTTCATGCGCCCTGATACTCCTACTCATTGCCCCTACTGCTCCCTCCAGTGCGGGATGAATCTCCGCCCGTCCTCGTCCGGTGGTGTCGAGGTGATGGAGCGACCTGAGTTTCCCGTCAATCGTGGGGCCCTGTGCGGTAAGGGGCGTACGGCTGCGTCTTTGCTCGATCCTGGTGTGCGGCTGAGTTCGCCCTTGGTGCGTCGAGGGGGCTCGCTCGTGGCCGCGTCGTGGGATGAAGCTCTTGACCGGGTGGCTGAAGGGCTTGGCCGTGCGCGTGCCGGGCATGGGGCGGACGCGTGTGGTGTCTTCGGTGGGGGCGGGCTCACCAATGAGAAGGCTTACGGGTTGGGGAAGTTCGCCCGCGTTGTGCTCGGGACTTCGCAGATTGATTACAACGGGCGGTTCTGTATGTCCTCTGCTGCGGCTGGACAGCTTGCCGCCTTTGGGCTCGACCGTGGGCTGCCGTTTCCTCTGGAGGACATTCCTCGTACGGGGTGTGTTGTGCTCGTTGGGTCCAATCTGGCTGAGACCATGCCGCCGGCTGTGCGGTATCTGCGGGAACTTCGTGAGAACGGGGGGTCGTTGGTTGTTGTTGATCCTCGGCTCACTCGTACTGCTGAGCTTGCTGATCTGCATTTGGCTCCCCGGCCCGGGACCGATCTGGCTCTGGCCCTCGGGATGCTGCATGTGGTGGTGACCGAGGGGCGTGTTGATCAGTCGTTCGTGCGGGAGCGGACTCGGGGGTGGGAGGAGGCGCGGGCAGGTGTCATGGCTCACTGGCCCGAGTATGTGGAGCGGGTGACCGGCGTTCCTGTTCCTCAACTGCGTGAGGCCGTACGGTTGTTCTGTGAGCCCGAGGCCGCGATGGTCCTTACGGCACGTGGGCCCGAGCAGCAGTCCAAGGGAACCGACACCGTGGGCGCCTGGATCAATCTGTGTCTGGCCACCGGTCGCGCCGGGCGGCCTCTGTCGGGGTACGGGTGCCTGACCGGGCAGGGCAACGGGCAGGGCGGGCGCGAGCACGGGCAGAAGGCCGATCAGCTGCCCGGGTACCGGAAGCTGACGGACCCGGCGGCGCGCGCGCATGTGGCCGGGGTGTGGGGCGTCGACCCCGACTCCCTTCCTGGGCCCGGGCGTTCCGCTTACGAGCTGCTCGACGCCCTGGGGCGTGATGTGCGCGCCCTGCTGGTCATGGGGTCGAATCCTGTGGTGTCCGCGCCTCGTGCCGCCCATGTGGAGGAGCGGCTGCGGTCCGTTGATTTTCTGGCCGTGGCCGATGTGGTGCTGAGTGAGACCGCTGCTCTTGCCGATGTCGTGCTGCCCGTGACCCAGTGGGCCGAGGAGACGGGGACCGTGACCAGTCTTGAGGGGCGCGTGCTGTTGCGGCGTGCGGCCGTCTCGCCGCCCCCGGGTGTGCGCAGTGATCTCGAGGTGATGCACGAACTCGCCCGGAGGTTGGGGGTCGAGGAGGGGTTTTCCGTCGATCCCGAGGTCGTCTTTGAGGAGTTGCGGCGGGCTTCCGCGGGAGGGGCTGCCGACTATTCGGGGATCTCGTATCCGCGGCTCGTGGAGGAGGGTGGGGTTTTCTGGCCCTGCCCCGAGGAGGGGCATTCCGGGACTCCTCGGTTGTTTCTGGAGCGGTTCGCCACCGGGGACGGGCGCGCCCGGTTCGCAGACGTCTCCCACCGGGCCGCCGCCGAGGAGACCGATGACTCGTTTCCTCTTTATCTGACCACCGGGCGTGTTGTTTCGCAGTATCAGTCGGGGGCTCAGACCCGGCGCGTGGGCGAGCTCAACGCCGCCGCGCCCGGGCCCTTCGTCGAGATGCATCCGCGGCTCGCTGCGCGGGTCGGTGTCGTCGAGGGTGAGCCCGTCGTCGTTGTCTCGCGGCGTGGGCGGGCCGTTGCTCCCGCGCGGATCACCAGCGGTATCCGGCCAGATACCGTGTTCATGCCCTTCCACTGGGCCGGCGCCGGGCGTGCCAACAATCTCACCAATCCCGCTCTTGATCCCACCTCTGGGATGCCTGAGTTCAAGGTGTGTGCTGTGCGGGTGGAGGCCGCGTAATTTTTTTATTGCGTCGTTTCTGTGGTGATCCAGTCGATGTAGGCCGCGCTTCCGCGCACCACTGGTGTCGCGATGATCTCCGGAGTGTCGTAGGTGTGCGCCTCCAACAGCCATGACTCCAGGGCCTCGTAGTTCTCGGGCGTGGTCTTGAAGAGCACCTGCCACTCCTGAGCCGTCTCCGTGTTGCCCTGCCAGCGGTAGACCGAGGTGACCCCCGCGATCTGCGCACAGGCCGCCAGGCGTGCCTCGACGGCGCCTGTGGCCAGGTCGCGGGCCTTGGTCTCGTCGTCGGTCGCGGTGAGGACAGTCAGTGCGTTCATGTTCGTTCCTTTCGGCGTTCGTTGATTCTCGCGTGAACGCTTGTTCACGACACCCCTACGAAGGCCCTATGGACATGACATGTCATGGACCCTTAAATCTGAGGCGACATCAGTGTGACTTCCCCCAGCGCGCCCGCGCGCCGTCACTAGGAGCCCGATGAGACCTCCCCGGACCACATCGAGACTCACCACGGCCGGCATAGCCACGGCGGCCGCCGCCCTGCTGGCCGCCGCCCTCTCCCCCACCGCCAGCGCCGCCCCCGCCCCGCCGACCCGGGCCGGCGCCCTGCGGCACGCGGCCGCGGTCCTCACCTCCGAGGCCGCCCGGCTCGGCATCACCCGCGCGCAGGGCACCGCCGTCCGCGACGTCATCGTCGACCCCGACGGCACCCAGCACGTGCGCTACAACCGCACCTACCGGCAACTGCCCGTTCTCGGTGGTGACTTCGTCCTTCATCTCAATCGTGACGGCGGCTATCGGTCCGCCGACCGTGCCGTGCGCGGCGATGTCGCCGTGCCCAGCGTGACGCCGGAGCTCTCCGCCCCGAAGGCCGCCGACCTGGCTGCCTCCGCGCTGCGCGCCGCCAACCCCGGCGAGCTCCTGCGCAAGGTCGTCGCCAAGCCCGCCCTCGTGGTGGACGCCCTGCACGGCGCGCCGAAGCTGGCCTGGCGCACCGACGTCGCGGGCAAGGACTCGCTCGGCAACCCCGTCGCCCGTGTCCTGCTCACCGACGCCCGCACCGGCAAGCAGATCGACGCCTGGGACACCATCGAGACCGCCGCCGGCGACGGCCAGTCGCTGTACTCGGGCACCGTGCCGCTGGAGACGACCCAGTCGGGGTCCACGTATCAGCTCAAGGACGCCACCCGGGGCGGTACTTACACGGGTGACGCCCAGAACAAGACCGACGGGTGTGTGCTCAGCATCTGCTGGAGTCGGGCGCCCGCCGTGGTGTTCACCGACGCCGACAACCACTGGGGCAACGGTACGAACGCCGACCGTTCCTCGGCCGCCGTCGACGCCCAGTACGGCACCGACACGACCTGGGACTACTACAAGAACGTCCACGGCCGTAACGGCATCGCCGGCGACGGCAAGGGCTCGTACAACCGGGTCCACTACGGGAGCAACTACAACAACGCCTTCTGGGACGACAACTGCTTCTGTATGACGTACGGCGATGGTGACGGGTCCACGTTCGGGCCTCTCGTCGCGCTCGACGTCGCCGGGCACGAGATGTCGCACGGCGTCACGTCGAAGACCGCGGGGCTCACGTACTCCGGCGAGTCCGGGGGGCTGAACGAGGCGACGTCGGACATCTTCGGCACGCTCGTGGAGTTCTACGCGAACAACGCCTCCGACCCCGGTGACTGGATGATCGGCGAGAAGATCGTGAAGCCCGGGTTCGGCAAGCCCGCCCTGCGCTTCATGGACCAGCCCAGCAAGGACGGCAAGTCCGCCGACTGCTGGAACTCGTCGGTCGGCAACCTCGACGTGCACTACTCGTCCGGAGTCGCCAACCACTTCGCGTACCTGCTCGCCGAGGGCAGCGGCCCGAAGGTGATCGGCGGTGTCCAGCACAACGGCACCACGTGCAACGGCGCCACACTGAGCGGCATCGGCAAGGACAAGCTCGGCAAGATCTGGTACCGGGCCCTGACCGTCTACATGACGTCCTCGACGAACTACGCGGGCGCCCGCACGGCGACGCTCAGCGCGGCGAAGGACCTGTACGGGGCCGGCAGCGCGGAGTACGCGGCCGTGGCCGCGACCTGGTCGGCCGTCTCCGTAGGCTGACGCCGGACAGTAGTGGGTGAAGGCCCCCGCAGCCGTTGGCTGCGGGGGTCTTTGTGTCAACTGGTGTACGGGTGTGTCTTTTTCGCCTCCCGTAGCGCCTTCGCCCACCACGCGAGCTGGTCCAGCATCGTCTTCACCGCGGCGGCCGGGGCCTCCGGGTCGCGGTGGGCGCCGGACGCGTCGAAGTGGCTGCCCGCGTTGGCGAACGACACCGTGTCCCGCACCGTGACCGCGTGCAGCTCGGCGAAGACCGTGCGCAGGTGCTCGACCGCGCGCAGGCCGCCGGAGATTCCGCCGTAGGAGACGAAGCCGACGGGCTTCGCCTGCCATTCGGCGCGGTGCCAGTCGATGAGGTTCTTGAGGCCGGCCGGGTAGGAGTGGTTGTACTCGGGGGTGAGGACGATGAAGGCGTCGGCCGCCGCCAGCTTCGGGCTGACCTCGGCCAGCGCGGCCCGCACCTCGGGGGCCGGGTCGTAGGAGAGGGCGGTGGGGAGGGCCGTCGCGGCGACGTCGATCACGTCCACCGTGAAGTCGGGGCGCTCCCCGAGGAGGGATGTCAGCCAGTCGGCGACGACCGGGCCGAAGCGGCCCTCTCGGTTGCTGCCGATCACTACGGCGATCCGGACGGGGGGTGTGTGTTGTTGTACTGGTGTGGTGGTCATGGCGTCAGGCTCTTACCTGAAGTTTGGTTGAGGTCAAGCTGCTTTTTGGTGGGGGTGGTCACCCGTTCACCGGTGGCTGCTCCATCGGTGGGGACTTTTCTTCGGGCGTGGCTGTGACCTGCTCGAATGCTTACTCCTTGAGGTCAGGTGACGCCCTTTCAGCCGATTTCTGATGGGGCTTCAGGAGGCGTGGTGGCGCCAGGGGCACTTACCTCGGCAGGGCAGGGGCGTGACCGACGCAGCGGCACTTGGGGGTGCCGCGGGCCGCGCCCCCTCGGAGGAGCACGACAGATGCGCACACCCCGCCTGCTGACCGCAGCCGCGCTCGCCGCGGCCGCCGCGGCACTGACCGCCGCGCCCGCGTCCGCCGGTGGGGGCGGCTCGGGCGGCCTCGAGGTGTACCCGGCGAACACGACCCCGGGCGCCACGGTCACCGTGCACACCACCGCGTGCGGCACCGGCAAGGGCGCCGCCGGAGACGCGAGCGCGGTCGGCGCCGGGGCGTTCCCCCTCGCGCCGGGCACGCACCCCAAGGGCGCCGTGGGGAAGTTCGAGGTCCCCGCGGCGGCCCAGCCCGGAACGTACGAGATCGTCGCGAAGTGCTCCGGCGACGGGCAGGTCACGGGCGATCTCATGGTCGCCCTCGCGTCCTCGCGCGAGCAGGTCCCTCCGAGAGGGCATGTGAAGACGGGGGTCGGCGGCGCACTCGGCACCGACCCCGTGAAGACCGCGGCGGGAGTGGCGGCACTGGCCGTCGCCGCCGCGGGCGGTACCTGGCTCCTGCATCGCCGGGCGAGAGGCGAAGGGATCTGACGGGGGCCGGACGGACGACCTCCGCTGTCCCTCCGGCCCCCTGGTACCGCATGTCCTCTCCTCCTCCGGCCGCGCCCCCTCTTGCGGCCGGAGGGGGAAGGCCACCCCCCCCACTCCGACATGGAGGCCGAGATGCCGGAGAAGCGCTCCCGCAGGGTCAGCAGCTGGGTCATAGCCGCCGTCACCGCACTCGCCCTCTGTCTCGGGGCCTGGCTCCTGCGCCAGGGCACCGCGACGCACGGACCGCCGCAGCCCTCCGCCGCGCAGGCCGCGCACTCCGGCACCGGCCACGAGCCGGCCGGCGCCGCCCCGCTCTCCCCCTCGCCGCCCGACCGCGTCCGCATCCCCTCGATCCGGGTGAACGCGCCCCTCATGGGCCTCGGCCTGACCCCGCAGGGCAGTCTCGACGTGCCCCCGCCGGAGAAGAAGAACCTCGCCGGCTGGTACGAGGCCGGGACCCTGCCCGGCGAGCGCGGCACCGCGGTCATGGCCGGGCACGTCGACAACGCCGAGGGGCCCGCCGTCTTCTACGACCTGGGCGCCCTGACCAGGGGCCGCACCATCGAGGTCGACCGGCGCGACGGCTCCGTGGCCGTGTTCACCGTCGACGCCGTCGAGGTCTACGACGCCCGCGCCTTCCCCGATCAGAAGGTGTACGGCGCCGCTGACCGGCCCGAGCTGCGCGTCATCACCTGTGGCGGCGGCTACTCGAAACAGACCGGCTACCGGGGCAACGTCGTGGTGTTCGCCCATCTGACGGGGAGCCGCTGAGCCCTCACACCCGCCCCTCGCGCGCGCTGAGCGCAGCGTTCCCCGAGGGAAACGGGAGGGATCCGGACGGGTAACACCGGCCGCGCAGGCTTCCGTGCATGACCTCATCGACGGACCCCGGGCGCGTGGTGGTGATCGGCACCGGCCTCGCCGGAACCCGGCTCGCCCAGCGCCTCGGCCCCGCCGCCGTGCTCATCGGCGAGGAGGCGCACGCCCCGTACAACCGGGTGCTGCTCGCCGAGGTCCTCGCGGGCAGTTACGGCGCCGACGTCATCGCGCTGCCCCGGCACGACGGGGCCCGCCTGCGGACCCGTGCCGTGCGCGTCGACCGTGACGAGCGGGTGGTGCGCTGCGAGGACGGCTCCGTCGTCCCGTACGACACCCTCGTCCTCGCCACCGGTTCGAACCCTGTGCTGCCGCCGCTGCGCGGGCTGTTCGCGCCGGGTGCGACGGAGCTGCCGGGCGGGGTGCACGCCTTCCGGACCATGGACGACTGCCTGGCCCTGTCGCGGGCGGTGGCCCCCGGGGTGCGGGCCGTCGTCGTCGGCGGCGGGCTCCTCGGGGTGTCCGCCGCCCGCGCGCTCGCCCGGCGCGGCGCCCAGGTGGTGCTCACCCAGCAGTCCGAGCGGCTGATGGAACGCCAGCTCGATCCGCGGTCGAGCGCCCTGGTGCGGCGGCATCTGACCGGCCTCGGTGTCGAGATCCACACCGAGTGCCGGGTGCGCGGCGTCGGTGTCGTGGACGGTCGGGTCCGCCGCGTCGAGCTGCACGACGGCTTCCTGCTCGACACCGACATCACCGTGCTGGCCTGCGGGGTGCGGCCGCGCACCGGTCTCGCGCGGGCCGCCGGGCTCGACGTGCGTGAGGGGATCGTCGTGGACGACGAGTTGCGTACGTCCGATCCGCATATTCGGGCGGTCGGCGACTGTTCGCAGCACGCGGGCCGCGTCTACGGGCTCGCGACCCCGGCCGTCGAACAGGCCGACGCGCTCGCCGCGAACCTGCTCTCCGGGCGGCCGCGCCCCTACACCGGCACCCGCGCCCTCACCCGGCTGACCTTGCCGCACGAGGCGGGGCCCCTGGACCTCGCGGCGTTCGGCGAGGCCGAGGCGCTGCCCGGTGACGACGTCGTCCAGCTCACCGACGCCACCCGCGGCACGTACCGCAAGGTCGTCGTCCGCGGTGACCGGCTCGTCGGCGGGGTCCTGGTCGGCGAGCTCGGCACGGTCGGGGCGCTCGCCCGGGCCTGGGAGGCCGACGATCCGCTGCCCGGCGACGGCGCACCCCTGCTCCACCTGCTCACTCACGACGGAGGCCTCTGAGATGCCCACCATGCCCACTCTCGTTCTCGTCGGCCACGGCATGGTCGGCCAGCGCTTCCTGGAGGCCCTGGCCGAGCGCGGCCTCACGGACACGCACCGCGTCGTCGTCCTGTGCGAGGAGCCGCGCCCCGCCTACGACCGCGTCCAGCTCACCTCGTACTTCGCCGGCCGTACGCCGGACGAACTCTCCCTCACCGACGGGGAGTTCATCGCCCGTCACGGCATCGAGCTGCACCTCGGGGACCCGGCCGAGCACATCGACCGGGCGTCGCGGACGGTCACGGCGCGCTCGGGCCTGAAGGTCACGTACGACACGCTCGTGCTGGCCACCGGGTCCTACCCGTTCGTGCCGCCCGTGCCCGGCAAGGACGCCACGGGCTGTTTCGTGTACCGCACGATCGAGGACCTGCTCGCGATCGAGGAGTACGCCGAGGCGCGTGCCACGACCGGCGCTGTTGTCGGCGGAGGGCTGCTCGGTCTGGAGGCCGCGGGCGCGCTGCGCGGGCTCGGGCTCGACACGCACGTCGTGGAGTTCGCGCCGCGGCTGATGCCCGTGCAGGTCGACGAGGGCGGTGGCGCGGCGCTCCTGCGCACCATCACGGACATGGGGCTCAGCGTCCACACCGGCGTCGGCACGCAGGAGATCGTGGCGGACGAGGGCGGAGCGGTGCGCGCCATGAAGCTGTCCGACGGGTCGGAGCTGGCCACCGACCTCGTGGTGTTCTCGGCGGGTGTGCGGCCGCGTGACCAGCTCGCCCGCGACATGGGGCTCACGGTGGGCGAGCGCGGCGGCATCACCGTCGACGAGCGGTGCCGCACCAGTGATCCGGCGGTGTACGCGATCGGCGAGTGCGCACAGGCGGTGGACGGCCGCGTGTACGGCCTGGTCGCGCCCGGCTACGAGATGGCGCAGACGGTGGCCGCGGCGATCGCCTCCGAGGAGGGCGAGTTCACCGGCGCCGACCTGTCGACGAAGCTGAAGCTGCTCGGTGTGGACGTGGCGTCGTTCGGCGACGCGCACGGGACGGCGGAGGGATGTCTCGACGTCGTCTATTCGGACTCGCGCTCCGGCACGTACAAGAAGCTGGTCGTGGGGCGCGGGGGCGAGCTGCTCGGCGGGATCCTGGTCGGGGACGCGGAGGCGTACGGGACGCTGCGGGCGCTGACCGGGTCGGTGCCGCCGGTGGCGCCCGAGCAGCTGGTCCTTCCGGCGGGGGCGGGGGCGCCGGCCGCGCTCGGGCCCGACGCGCTGCCCGGCGACGCGGTGATCTGCTCCTGCCACAACGTGACCAAGGAGGCGATCCAGGCGCACGCCACGCTGCCCGAGGTCAAGAAGTGCACCAAGGCCGGTACGGGCTGCGGCAGTTGCGTGAAGCTGATCGGGCAGCTCCTGCCGCAGAGCGGCGACCAGGGCCTGTGCGGCTGCTTCCCGCACACCCGCGCCGAGCTGTACGAGATCGTCCGGGTCAGGCGGATCACGTCGTACGCGGAGCTGCTCGACGCGCACGGGCGGGACGGGGCGCGCGGTGGCGAGGGCTGTGAGGTGTGCAAGCCCGCGGTCGGTTCGATCATCGCCTCGCTCGCCCCGACGATCGGCGCCGAGGGTCATGTCCTCGACGGTGAGCAGGCGGCCCTCCAGGACACCAACGACCACTTCCTCGCCAACCTCCAGAAGAACGGCTCCTATTCGGTCGTGCCCCGCATCCCCGGCGGCGAGGTCACCCCGGAGAAGCTGATCGTCATCGGCGAGGTGGCGCGCGACTTCGGGCTCTACACGAAGATCACGGGCGGTCAGCGCATCGACCTGTTCGGCGCACGCGTCGAGCAACTTCCCTTGATCTGGGCGCGGTTGGTCGACGCAGGGTTCGAGTCGGGGCACGCGTACGGGAAGGCGCTGCGGACGGTGAAGTCGTGCGTCGGGCAGACGTGGTGCCGGTACGGGGTCCAGGACTCGGTGCGCATGGCGATCGACCTGGAGCTGCGCTACCGGGGGCTGCGCGCCCCGCACAAGCTGAAGTCGGCCGTGTCGGGCTGCGGGCGCGAGTGCGCGGAGGCCCAGTCCAAGGACTTCGGCGTGATCGCCACCTCGAACGGCTGGAACCTGTACATCGGCGGCAACGGCGGCGCGACCCCGCGCCACGCCGACCTCCTCGCCCAGGACCTGTCCGACGCCGAACTCGTCCGCCTCATCGACCGGTTCCTGATGTTCTACATCCGTACGGCCGACCGCCTGGAGCGCACGGCAGGCTGGCTGGAGCGCATCGAGGGCGGCCTCGACCACGTACGCGACGTCGTCGTGCACGACTCGCTCGGGCTGTGCGCCGAGCTTGAGGCCCTGATGGCCGACCATGTCGCGCACTACCGGGACGAGTGGGCCGACACGATCAGCGATCCGGAGCGCCTCGCGCGTTTCGTCTCCTTCGTGAACGCGCCGGACGCGCCGGACCCGCTGGTGCGGTTCGTGCCGGAGCGCGACCAGATCAAGCCCGACCTGCCGCTGCTGAGCATCGGCGCCCGCCCCCTGGAAGGATCGCTCACGCCATGACCGTCGCCCCCGAGAAGACCGCCGTCCTGGTGCAACTCCGTCTCGACGACGCCTGGTTCACGGTGTGTGAGCTGGCGCGGCTCGTCCCGGGCCGCGGGGTCGCGGCGCTGCTCCCGGACGGCCGGCAGGCCGCCGTGTTCCTCGACCGCACGGGCCGCCTGTACGCGGTCGGCAACCGGGACCCGTTCACGGGCGCCGCCGTCCTGTCCCGCGGTCTGCTCGGCTCGGCGCAGGGCCGCCCCTTCGTCGCGTCGCCGCTGCTCAAGCAGCGTTTCGACCTGGAGAGCGGCGCGTGCCTTGATGACGAGGAGTACGCGGTGGACACGTTCCCCGTGCAGACGGCGCCCATGGCGGCCTGACCGGCCCGGGGGTGGGGTCAGTCGTCGATGCCCGAGCGCTCCACCCCCGCCACGATCCACCGCTGGAAGAACAGGAACACCACGAGCAGCGGCAGGATGGAGACGGCCGCCGCGATGAACAGCTCGTGCAGCCTGATCACTTGAGACGTGGTGAACGACGAGAGCGCCACCTGGACCGTCCATGAGTTCCGGTCCTGCCCGATGACCAGGGGCCACAGGAACGAGTTCCACGCGCCGATGAACACGATCGTGCCGACGGCCGCGAAGACGGGCCGGGAGTTGGGCACGACCACCCGCCAGTACGTGCGCCAGTAGCCGAGCCCGTCGACACGCGCCGCGTCCTCCAGCTCCCCCGGGAAGCCGAGGAAGTACTGCCGGAAGACGAAGCAGGCGAACGCGGAGAACAGCGTCGGGACGATCAGACCGCGCAGCGTCGAGATCCAGCCGAGCGACGAGACGAGCACGAAGCTCGGCACGAAGGTGACCGCGGCCGGGACCATCAGGGTGCCGAGGATCGCGTAGAACACCTTGTTCGCGTGCCGGTACGGGATGCGGGCCAGGCCGTAGCCGGCGAGCGAGGCGAGGAACAGGGTGCCCAGGGTCGTCGCGACGGCGATGAGCGCGGAGTTGAGCAGGGAGCGGGCGAACGGGACGGACGTGTCGCCGAAGAGTTCCGTGACGTTGTCCCAGCGCAGCGAGGACGGGAAGAACGTCCACTCCGGCGAGGTGATGTCGCTCTCGGCCGCGAGCCCGTTGCGCACCAGGAGGTAGAAGGGGATGAGGAAGAGGAGCGCGAGCGCGATCAGCAGGGTGAGGCGCAGGGCGCGGCCCGCCCTGACCCGCGAGTCGTCCTTCACTCCGCCTCCTTACGGCCGAGACCGAACCACTTGGCCTGCCCCACCGTCACCACCGCGATGATCAGGGCGAGCAGCACCGCGCCCGCGCTGCCCAGCCCGAGGTTCTGCCCCTGGCCGAGCGCCGTGTAGTAGAGGTACACGAGCGGGGGCCTGGCGTACGGCGGGTAGCCGCGGGCGTCGGAGAGCAGGTTGTAGAACTCGTCGAAGGCCTGGAAGGCGTTGATGACGAGGAGCAGGACGACGGCCACGGAGGTGGCGCGCAGCTGCGGGAACGTGATGTGCCGGAAGACCTGCCAGCCGGGCCGCGCCCCGTCGACGGCGGCCGCCTCGTACAGGGTGGGGCTGATCCGCTGGAGTCCGGCGAGGAAGAGAATCATGTAGAAACCGGCCTGGAGCCACAGCCGTACGGTGACGATGACGGCCCAGTACCAGGGCGGGTCGGTCGTCGAGAGCCAGGCGATCTGGTCGGCGCCGAACCAGCCGAGGACGGTGTTGGCGAGCCCGAACCGCACCCCGTTGAAGAGCGACATCTTCCAGATCAGGGCGGCCACGACGTAGGAGCAGGCGGCCGGCAGGAAGAAGACCGAGCGGAAGAAAGCCTGCGCGCGGCGCTGCCGGTTCACCATGAGGGCGAGGGCGAGCGACAGCGCGTAGGTGGCGGGCACGATGAAGAGCGAGAAGACGAGGAACGTCCACAGGCTGTCCGTGAACGCCTCGTTCCCCAGCATCGCCGTGTAGTTGCCGAGGCCGACGAAGTCGCTCGGGGTGACGGTGTTGTGCGCGTCGAAGAAGCTGAGGTAGACGCTCCAGCCGAGCGGGATGTACGTGAAGACGCCGAGGCCTAGGAGGAAGGGCCCGACGAAGATCCAGAACCAGAGAGTGCGATTCCGGTCCCCTAACACCCTTGCTTTCGCGGCCGACTGCCGGTCACTCACTTCTTGAGTCACTTCTTCTTCACGCCGTCGAGCTCGGCCGACACCTTGCGTACGACCTTCCTGAGTTCGCTGTCCGGGTTCGCGCCGTCCTTGATGATGCGGCTCAGGGCGTCCTGGTACACGGTCTGGCTGGCCGGCGTCCACGTGAGCGGCTGGGCGTGGCCGTGTTCGGTGGTGAAGCGGACGGCGTCGGCGGCGGCGCCCTTCTTGAGCTTGCCGGCCTTCTTCGCGAGGGAGATGCGGGCCGGGATGTGGAAGCCGTACGCGAGGGCGAAGTCCTCCTGGTACTGGGTCTGTTCGATCCACAGCCACTTCAGGTAGTCCTTGCCGGCCTGCTGGTGCTTGCTGCGGGTGGAGACGGCGGCGCCGTACGCGCCGACCGGGACCGCCGGGGCGCCCGCGCCGTCCTTCGGGAAGGGCAGCACGCCGAAGTCGTCGCCGAGTGCCTGCTGCACGGCGGGCAGCGCCCACAGCCCGCACCACTGCATCGCGGTCAGGCCCTGGACGAACGCCGACGGGTCGGCCCAGTCGGCGGGCGCACCCAGGAGCAGCGACTTGTCGGCGTACAGCTGGTGGATCTTGCCGAGGGTGCGGGCGGCGGCCGGGTCGTCGAAACCGACCTTGCCGTCCGCGGTGACGAGTTCGAGTCCCGCCGCGTACAGCGGTGTGCCGCCGAGGACGCCCGCGCCTCCGTCGTTGCCGAGGAAGAGGCCCTTGGCCTTCTTCGTGGTGAGCTTCTTCGCCGCGTCCACGAGCTCGTCGAGGGTCTTCGGCGGTGTGACGCCCGCGTCGTCGAGCAGGCTCTTGCGGTAGTAGAGCATCTGCATGTCGATGACCTGCGGAATGCCCCAGATCCTGCCGTCGTACGTCTTCGGGGCGAGGACGGCCGGGTTGAAGTCGTCCCTGACGCCGTCGAACAGGTCGGTGAGGTCGGCGACCTGCTTGCCCCGGATCTGGTCGAGGCTGGGCCCGTTGACCTCGAAGACGTCGGGTCCGGAGTCGGTGAGAAGCGCCGCGGCGGTCTGCTCGTCGTAGTTGCCCGGCCGCCACTGGACGGTGACGCGCGCCTTGTCGTACGCGGCGGCGTACCGCTTCACGGCCTGTTCGGTGCCCTGCTCCCCGTACTGGTGGTACCACTGCGACAGCTTGACCGCCCCGCCCGAACTCCCGTCGTCACGACCGGTGTTGGACCCACAAGCGGTGAGCAGCCCCAGCGCCGCGCCCGTCCCGAGCAGTCCTCTGCGGCTGATGGTCATGGATCGTCCCCCTCTTCGGCGTACGGCTTGTTCCGACCGCCCAACGATCAACCATGCGGGCCGATTACGACAGAGGGACTACGGCCGTGTGTCGGCCGTTCCCGTCAGCGGGGCGTCAGTGAGGTGTCAGCGACGTATCAGCGAGGCGTCAACGTGCGCGGCCCCGGATCAGCGACACGTCAAGGGGGCTGACCGGGGGCGGTGGGCGGACTTACGGTGCGCTGCATGGGACGTGAGACGAGGGCGGGATCCGGGAGTCGGGCGGCGGGCGCGGCGCCGGCTCCGCAGGACGCGGTGGTGCGGGACCGGCGGTGGGCCGCCGATCTGCGGGCGGCGGTGTTCTGCTCGGTCGCGGTGTGCTGCCTGGTCCTGCTGATCGACACGGCCAACGGCACGCTCACCGCGGCGCGCGGCGCCCTGTGGGCGGGGCTCGCGGCCCTGCTGCAAGGTGTCTTGCATCCGCCGCTGGTGAGCGTGGGCCCCGGCTGGCTCGCCGTACGCGGTGTGTGGGGCACCCGGCGTGTGTGCACCGACCTGCTGACGTCGGTGCGCCACAGCGACGGCGTGACCCCGCGCCTCGTGCTGCGGGACGCGTTGGGCGGGCGCGTGGAGGTCGACCCGAAGGTGTTCGCCGACAACCCGGTCCTGTGGCACCGCCTGGAGACGGGCGCGCGCCGGGCCCGCGCGAGCGGGCTGCTCCGCTGCGGCGCGGGCGTCGTCGAGCGCCTCGCGGACCGCATGGACGGCGACGCGGCCCGCGCGGTCTTCGAGGCGTCAGACATGGACTGACAACCTGACGGCGCCTTAGGGGCCCGCGCTAGTACGTCACGCCCGTCAGCTGTTCCGACGCGGCCCACAGCCGCTCCCCCGCCGCGTCGTCGAGGGTCCAGCGGGCGCGCCAGGACTTCGCGGGGGCGCCGCGCCACATCATCAGCCTCGGCCCGGTGAACGAGTCCGGGCGCACGCCGGGCGCCGTCGCCGCGTACAGGGTGGGCAGCGCGCCGGCCTCGGCGGGCTGGGCGGCGATGCGGTTGCCGAGTTCCATGACGCGTTCGGCGGTCTTGCGGCCCTCCATGCGCGCGCCCGCCGTCTGGAGGTTCGTGGAGGCGTACCCGGGGTGCGCGGCCGCCGCGACGACGTCGGACCCGCGCACCGCGAGCTTGCGCGCCAGCTCGTGAATGAACAGAAGGTTCGCGGTCTTGGAGCGGCCGTACGCGATCCAGCGCCGGTAGCGGCGCTCGCTGTTGAGGTCGGCGATGTCGATGTCCGCGAGGGCGTGGAAGCCGCTGGAGACACTGACGACGCGGGCGCCGGGGGTGTCGAGGATCCGGGGCAGGAGCAGGCCGGTGAGCGCGAAGTGGCCGAGGTGGTTGACGCCGAACTGTGTCTCGAAGCCGTCGGCGGTGCGCCCGTACGGCAGCGCCATCACGCCCGCGTTGTTGATCAGCAGGTCGAGCCGCTCGCCGCCGCTGAACGTGCCGGCGAACTTCCGCACGGAGTCCAGGTCACCCAGGTCGAG
Organism: Streptomyces antnestii; assembly: GCF_004005495.1. Lineage (GTDB taxonomy): Bacteria > Actinomycetota > Actinomycetes > Streptomycetales > Streptomycetaceae > Streptomyces > Streptomyces antnestii. Next base: position 13,139 of record NZ_RZYA01000004.1, on the reverse strand, counting down.
CGCCCCGAACTCGGCCCGGGCGCCGGGCACTTCGGAGCGCAGCAGGTCGAGGGCCGCCGTGCCGCGCGCCTCGCTGCGGCAGGCGAGGACGACGCGGGCGCCCTTGCGGGCCAGCTCGCGTGCCGTGATGTAGCCGATTCCGCTGTTGGCGCCGGTGACCACAGCGGTACGGCCGCTCTGGTCGGGGATGTCGCTCGCGTTCCAGCCGGTCATGGCTGCGCTCCCGGGGAGAGAGGGGGTACGGGGGTGCACGACTGTACTTACCGATCAGTAGTCACGACACCCCCGGCACCCCGTTCGCTCAGCCCCGCACCTCGAACCGGTACAGCGAGTACCCGTACGTCGTCTGCCGCTTGATGCCGAGCATCCGCACGCGCCGCGCCTGCACGGCGTCGAGCTCGACCGTGTCGACGCCGGCCGTGGTGCGGCCGCGGCGCGCGGCGACGGTGCGCCAGGACGAGCCGGTGTCGTCGGCGGAGACCTGGAGGTCGTAGTCCTTTCCGGCGGCCGTCTCCCAGTCGAGGACGATCCGCCGCACGGTACGGGTCTGTTCCAGGTCGACGGCGATCCACTCGGCGTCGGTGTACTTCGACGCCCAGCGGGTGCCGGGGTCGCCGTCGGTGGCGTTGGGGGCGGTGAGGGTGGCCGTCTCGGCGGAGGACGCGGTGGTGGGGCGGCCGAGCGCCAGGTCGGGTATGTCGTACACCTGGAGGCTCCACACGGAGTAGCGCGTCCGCGCGCTCTCCTGGCCACGCAGGCGGACGTGGCGCGCGGTGGTCGCGGGGAAGCCGAGTTCGTCCCAGCCGGCCCGGTCGCGGCCGGTGCGCTCGGCGACGGTGCGCCAGGTGTCGCCGTCGTCGGAGACCTCGACGGCGTACGCGGTGCCGTGATCCTGGCCCCATTCGACGCGCACGCGCTGCACGGGCCGCGCCTGCCCGAGGTCGACGGCCAGCCAGGGGGACCGCTCGGTGTCACTCGTCCACCGCGTGACCGGGCTGCCGTCGGTGGCGTACGCGGGCCGGGACCCGCGGGCCGTGGAGGAGGCGGTGGCGGCGGCGTCCAGGGAGATCTGGTCGGGCTCGGCGAGCGTCGGGGTGATGGTGGTGAGCCCGGGTCCGGCGATCCCGCGCCGCAGCTCGGCGGTGAAGTCGCGGTAGCTCAGGCCCGCCCCTGACCCGCTCCACATCTTCTGCGCGAGCGTCCCGAAGGTCTTCTCGACGAGCCCGTGCACGTCCTGCTGGGTGTACGTGGCGTGCACGAGGTCGTTCCACACGGCGGACATGGCGCCGCGCAGCTTCGGGTCGTGCGGCGCGAGGCTCTGGTTGCCGGGGAAGACGTGCGGGGCCCAGCTCTCGTACAGGTACGGGCCGTCGAGGCCGCGCGGGTGGTAGTACGTCGCGAACGGGACGATGTACAGGAGCCCGTCGTTCGTGTTGACGATCTCGTAGCCGTCGGCGGTGGCGGCCTTGGGGCCGTACCAGCCGTTGTTCCAGCTGTGGATGGTGACGTCGCGGTCGTAGCCGGAGGTGCCCGAAGGCGCCATCTCGGTGAGGCTGCCCCAGGCGCGGGGGTGCTTGCCGAGGGAGCGGATGTGGGCGGCCATGGCGTTGAAGTAGCCGCGGTACTGCGCCTCGGGACCGGTGTACTCGTCGGCCCCGTAGTGGATCTCGGGGCTGCGGAACCAGGGCGCGAACTCGTCGAAGATCTTTTTCATGAAGTCGGTCGTCTCGGGCTTGGCGAGATCGAGGTGGTCGGAGTTGCCGCCCTTGAGGCCCAGTTCGGGGCGGAAGCGGACGAAGGAGCGGGCGTGCGCGGGCGCGTCGATCTCGGGGGTGAGCTGGACGGCGTGGGCGGCCGCGGTGTCCTCGAAGGAGTCCCAGTCGGCGCGCGAGTACGAGCCGTCGGCCGCGGCGAGCCCGGCCCATTCGGGCTTGTCGCTGCGCAGCCGGAACGCGTCGTAGGCCTTGGACCAGTCGCCGCCGGCCGGGCTGATCTCGTTGTCGTTGAGGTGCAGTTGCAGGTCGTTGAGCTTGAACCAGCCCATGAGGCGCAGCCGGTCGCGGATGAAGCCGGGGGTGAAGAAGCGGCGGCCCACGTCCAGCATGAAGCCGCGGAGCCGGTAGTCGGGCCAGTCGTACGCGGTGCCCGTGGGCAGTTCGCGGCGGCCGTCGGAGCGCAGGAGGATCTGCAGGACGGAGCGGGTGCCGTAGTAGAGGCCCGTACGGGTGGGCGCGGTGATCGTGACGGCGGACGCGGTGACGGTGAGGGTGTAGCCCTCCTCGGCGTACCGGTCGCCGCCGGGTGCGTGGCGGTCGGCCGGGTCGAGGACGAGCCGCAGACCGCCCCGCACCCCGGCGCCCGCGCGGGGAGCACCGGGGGTGATGCCGGTGACCTCTTCGATGTCGTCGGCGAACTGCCGGGCGAGCGGCAGGAGTTCGTCAGGTCTCGCGGTCTTCACGACGATCGGGGCGCCGGGTTCGAGCCGGAAGCGGCCGGTGGCTCCGGTCCAGTTCTGGAGGGCGGGGATGACTACGGGGCGTTCGTTGGCCTCGTTCGTGCCCGCGGCCCGGGCGGCGCCCGCCCCGAGCCCGAGCGGCAGGGCGGTGGCTGCCGAGGTCACCGCGAGGGCGGCGATGAACGAGCGGCGTGACAGACGTGATGGAGTCGTTCCGTTACGCGTAGGCATGAAGTGGACTACACCACTTGCCTGCCGAGCCTCACAAGGGAACGGACATCACGGAACCACCAAGAGCGGACGCGCCCGCGGGTGTACGCACAAGAGGGCGGTACCCCCCGCACAGGGGTACCGCCCTCTCTTGCGGTGCACCGGAGCCGCTGCCTTTCGTGAGGGTCGGGCACCCAGACAACGGCTCCGGAGTTTTTCGGACCAGCGGCTGTTACCGGTGGTCGCTGCCCGTCGCCGTGGACGCGGCGCGGCCGGCCTCGAGGCGGGCGACCGGGATGCGGAACGGCGAGCAGGAGACGTAGTCGAGACCGACCTCGTGGAAGAAGTGGACCGACTCCGGGTCGCCGCCGTGCTCACCGCAGACGCCGAGCTTGAGGTCGGGACGCGTCTTGCGGCCGGCCTCCACGGCGTTGCGGACGAGGCTGCCGACGCCGTCCTTGTCGATGGTCTCGAACGGCGACACCCCGAAGATGCCCTTCTCCAGGTACGCCGTGAAGAACGAGGCCTCCACGTCGTCACGGGAGAAGCCCCAGACGGTCTGCGTCAGGTCGTTCGTGCCGAAGGAGAAGAACTCCGCGGCCTCGGCGATCTGCCCGGCCGTCAGCGCGGCGCGCGGCAGCTCGATCATCGTGCCGAGCGCCAGCTTCAGCTCGACGCCGGTCCGCTGCTCGACCTCGGCGATGACCTTCTCGGCCTCGTCGCGGACGATCTCCAGCTCCTGGACGGTGCCCACGAGCGGGATCATGATCTCGGCGCGCGGGTCGCCCTTGGCGTTCTTGCGCTCGGCCGCGGCCTCGGCGATGGCCCGTACCTGCATGGCGAACAGACCCGGGATCACGAGGCCGAGGCGGACACCGCGCAGACCCAGCATCGGGTTCTGCTCGTGCAGACGGTGCACGGCCTGGAGGAGGCGCAGGTCGTTCTCGTTGGCGTCCTGGCGGGACTCGGCGAGCGCGACACGCACCGACAGCTCGGTGATGTCGGGCAGGAACTCGTGCAGCGGCGGGTCGAGCAGGCGCACCGTCACCGGGAGCCCGTCCATCGCTTCGAACAGCTCGACGAAGTCCTTCTTCTGGAGCGGCAGCAGCTCCTTGAGGGCGTTCTCGCGCTCCTCGTCGGTGTCGGCGAGGATCAGGTGCTCGACCATCTCGCGGCGCTCACCGAGGAACATGTGCTCGGTGCGGCACAGGCCGATGCCCTGGGCGCCGAAGCGGCGGGCACGCAGCGCGTCCTCGGCGTTGTCCGCGTTGGCGCGCACCCGCAGGCGGCGGACCCGGTCCGCGTACGCCATGATCCGGTGCACGGCGCCGACGAGCTCATCGGCGTCGTCGGCGCCGGCGTGCATGCGTCCCTCGAAGTACTCGACGACCGGGGACGGGACGACCGGCACCTCACCGAGGTAGACCTTGCCGGTGGAGCCGTCGATGGAGACGACGTCGCCCTCTTCGATCACGGTCCCGCCGACCGTCATCCGGCGGCGCTTGGTGTCGACCTCGAGGTCCTCGGCGCCACAGACACAGGTCTTGCCCATGCCGCGGGCGACGACGGCGGCGTGCGACGTCTTGCCGCCACGCGAGGTGAGGATGCCCTCGGCGGCGATCATGCCGTCGAGGTCGTCGGGGTTGGTCTCGCGGCGGATCAGGATGACCTTCTCGCCCGAACGCGACCACTTGACGGCGGTGTAGGAGTCGAAGACGGCCTTGCCGACGGCGGCACCCGGCGAGGCGGCGATGCCGCGGCCGAGCAGTTCCACCTTGGCCGAGTCGTCGAAGCGCGGGAACATCAGCTGCGCGAGCTGGGCGCCCGTGACGCGCTGGAGCGCCTCGGCCTCGTCGATGAGGCCCTGGTCGACGAGCTGCGTCGCGATCCGGAAGGCGGCACCGGCGGTGCGCTTGCCGACGCGGGTCTGCAGCATCCACAGCTGACCGCGCTCGATCGTGAACTCGATGTCGCAGAGATCCTTGTAGTGGGTCTCGAGCGTCGTCATGATCTGCATGAGCTGGTCGTACGACTTCTTGTCGATCGACTCGAGCTCGGCGAGCGGCACGGTGTTGCGGATACCCGCGACGACGTCCTCGCCCTGCGCGTCCTGCAGGTAGTCGCCGTACACGCCCGCGTGGCCCGAGGCGGGGTCGCGGGTGAAGGCGACGCCGGTGCCGGAGTCGGGGCCGAGGTTGCCGAAGACCATGGAGCAGATGTTGACCGCGGTGCCCAGGTCGCCGGGGATGCGCTCCTGGCGGCGGTAGAGCTTCGCGCGGTCGGTGTTCCAGGAGTCGAAGACCGCGTGGATGGCGAGGTCGAGCTGCTCGCGCGCGTCCTGCGGGAAGTCCCGGCCGGCCTCGGCCTTGACGATCTTCTTGAACTTGGTGACGAGCTTCTTGAGGTCGGCCGCGTCCAGGTCGGTGTCGACCGTGACCTTCTTGGCGCGCTTGGCCTTCTCCAGCTCGTCCTCGAAGAGCTCACCGTCGACGTCGAGCACCGTCTTGCCGAACATCTGGATGAGGCGCCGGTACGAGTCCCAGGCGAACCGCTCGTTGTTGGCCTGCTTGGCCAGACCCTGCACGGACTTGTCGGAGAGTCCGATGTTGAGGACGGTGTCCATCATGCCGGGCATGGAGAACTTCGCGCCCGAACGGACCGACACCAGCAGCGGGTCGTCGGCCTGGCCGACCTTCTTGCCCATGCGCTGCTCGAGCGCGTCGAGGTGTGCACTCACCTCGTCACGCAGTGCCACCGGCTCCGTGCCGCTCTCGAGGTAGACCTTGCAGGCCTCGGTGGTGATGGTGAAGCCCGGAGGGACGGGGAGCCCGAGGTTGGTCATCTCGGCGAGGTTCGCGCCCTTTCCGCCGAGGAGGTCCTTGAGGTCCTTGTTGCCCTCGGTGAAGTCGTAAACGAACTTCGCTACCTGAGGATCCTTGTTTTCCGACACGGGTCTCGACTCCTCGATGACTCGGTGGGGTGCCCTGACGGCCAGGAACATACCCAGATCGAAGGCATCTGGGTACGTCCACTTGCGCGTCATGTGGCCGTAACCACCCGTCCGCCGCTAGATCGAAAGTAACTAATGGATCGCGATGACCAACCGCTTGCGTTCACTTCTTGAAGACTCAACCCCCGTAGAGGCCGGATATCGCTCAGGTGAGCGGGCTCTCCTCTCACCTGAGTTCAACTCATAAATGATCGAGTGGTGGCACTGAGTGCCATGCCTTTGAGATGTACAGCCGCCCTGAAACTGCTCATCTGAGCGGTAGGGCTATCAGGGGTGGCGAGGATCACGCTGTTTTCGGACGCCAGGATGTCAGCATTCGGACAGAACGGGGGTGGTGGGCGGGGTCGAGCGGAGACGCGTGGACGGGCGGCGCGCACAGATGAGCGGGGGGAGGGAGGTGGGCGGCGGGGAGCGGGTCATGACCCGACAGATACTGACCGAGGTCAGCGCGGTCGTCGCGGCCGAGCGGGACCCTATGCTCGACGCCACGTGGCTGACCGACCGGGGGAGTTCCTGTGGACCGCACGACCCGGAAAACGGGTACGACCAGGGGAACGAGTACGACCCGGGGAACGGGTACGACCCGGGAAGCCGGTGCCGGCCGCCCCATCCTGCGGGAGCGGGCCGCGGCGGTCCTGGAGGCGAACTGGACGGGCACGTCCACCGTCCCCTCCCGCACCCTCTATCCGCACCAGTGGTCATGGGACTCCGCGTTCATCGCCGTCGGACTGCGCCATGTGTCGCCGCTGCGCGCCCAGTTGGAACTGGAGACGCTACTCGCCGCCCAGTGGGGTGACGGCCGGGTGCCGCACATCGTGTTCAACTCTTCGGTCCCCTGCGACGCGTACTTTCCCGGCCCCGACTTCTGGCGCTCCACGACGGCGGGGCGGGCTGCCGGGGCGCCGCGCACGGTGCAGACCTCCGGCATCGTGCAGCCGCCCGTACACGCCCTGGCCGCCTGGCTGGTGCACGGCGCCGACCCGGCCCTCTCGCGGTCCCGTTCGTTCCTGTCACGGGTCTATCCGCGGCTGGCGGCCTGGCACCGCTACCTGCTGCACCGCCGGGACCTGGGCGGCGGCGGACTCGCCGCCGTCGTCCATCCCTGGGAGCAAGGCATGGACAACAGCCCCTGCTGGGACGCGCCGCTGAGCCGGATCGCCCCGGCCCCTGCGAGCGCCTTCCGCCGCGCGGACCTGGACCACGGAGCCCCCGACGACCGCCCCACCCACCTCGACTACGGCCGCTACGTACGCCTGGCGACGGACTACCGGGACGCGCTGTACGAGGACCAGGCCGACGTTCCGAACGGGTTCGCCGTCGAGGACCCGTCCTTCAACGCCCTCCTGATCACCTCCGAACACGCCCTGGCCCGCATCGCCGTCGAGCTGGGCGCCCCCACCACAGCCCGCCACGCCCGCGCCGAACGCCTCACGGCAGCGCTCGTGGAACGCCTGTGGGACCCGGCGACGGGCATGTTCTTCTGCCGGGACCTACGGGCGCCCACCCCCGAAGAAACCGGCGCCCTCATCCCCGAGTACGGCGTCACGGGCCTGATCCCGCTGATCCTGCCGACACTCCCCCGCCACGTGACCACCGCTCTTCTGAGCACGGCTCGCAGCCCCCGCTTCGGCCTGGGCACGCCGACGGTCCGCCTCGTCCCGAGTCACGACCTGACGGGACCGTCCTTCGACCCGCACCGCTACTGGCGGGGACCGGCCTGGTTCAACACGAACTGGCTGGTCGAGCGCGGGCTACGGCTGCACGGCGAGCGTGCGGAGGCCGACCGCCTGCGGACGGCGATGCTGGACACGGCCCTCGACACGGACTTCGCCGAGTACGTGGACCCGTATACGTTGCACGGCCGTGGCGCCCGCGACTTCTCCTGGAGCGCCGCCCTCAGCCTCGACCTGCTGCACGCACGGACCTGAGGAGCGTCAGCCCCCGGACGTGTCCAGTTCCGCGTCCTCGCTGACGCCGGCGCAGTCGTAGGGATCCTTCAGCCAGCCGTCCGGGAGGACGACGCGGTTGTTGCCGGACGTGCGGCCGCGCGGGCCGTCCGCGCCGACGGGCCACGCCTGGTCGAGGTCCAGCTCGTCGAGCCCCGCGCGCAGCTCGGCGAGGGAGGACGTAATGGCGAGGCGCTTGCGCATCTCGGAGCCGACGGAGAAGCCCTTCAGGTACCAGGCCACGTGCTTACGGAAGTCGATGACACCGCGTGCCTCGTCGCCGATCCACTCGCCGAGCAGCGCGGCGTGCCGCACCATCGCGTCGGCGACCTGGCGCATGCCGGGCGCGGCGGGCTTGCCCGTTCCCTCGAACGCGGCGACGAGGTCCCCGAACAGCCACGGCCGCCCCAGGCAGCCACGCCCCACGACGACTCCGTCGCAGCCGGTCTCGCGCATCATGCGGACCGCGTCGTCGGCGCACCAGATGTCGCCGTTGCCGAGGACGGGGATCTCGGGGACGTGCTCCTTGAGGCGCGCGATGGCGTCCCAGTCGGCCGTGCCGCCGTAGTGCTGGGCCGCGGTGCGCCCGTGCAGGGCGATCGCGGTGACGCCTTCCTCGACGGCGATCCGGCCCGCGTCGAGGAACGTGATGTGGTCGTCGTCGATGCCCTTGCGCATCTTCATCGTGACCGGCAGGTCCCCGGCCCCGCTGACGGCCTCCTTGAGGATGGCCCGCAGCAGGTTCCGCTTGTACGGGAGCGCGGAGCCGCCGCCCTTGCGCGTCACCTTGGGGACCGGGCAGCCGAAGTTCAGGTCGATGTGGTCCGCGAGGTCCTCTTCGGCGATCATGCGGACGGCCTTGCCGACGGTCGCGGGATCGACGCCGTACAGCTGGATCGACCGGGGCTTCTCGCTCTCGTCGAAGCGGATGAGCTGCATGGTCTTCTCATTGCGCTCGACCAGCGCCCGCGTCGTGATCATCTCGCTCACGAAGAGGCCCTTGCCGCCGGAGTACTCCCGGCACAGGGTGCGGAACGGCGCGTTCGTGATACCGGCCATGGGTGCGAGGACCACGGGCGGCTGCACGAGGTGCGGACCGATGGTGAGCTGCTGGGACATCGGGCGGGCTCTCCGAAAACGTACGGCGGTGGACAGGGACGGCTCTCCATTGTCCCCCACCGGCCGGAGGCCTCTGTCCCCACCGGCCGGAGGCCTCTGTCCCCACCGGGCGGGAGCCTCTGTCTCCCACCGCCCGGACGCCCCGGTCTCCCACCGCCCGGACGCCCCCGTCCCCCACCGGGCGGACACCTCCGTCCCCTCTGTCCCCTCCGGGCGGGCGCCCCCTCCCCGGCTCGGGCTACCGTCAGATGCATGGCCCCTCCACTGACCCACCGCCGGCGGTTGCTCGTCCTCGCGATCTGCTGCATGAGCCTGCTGCTCGTCAGCCTCGACAACACGGTCCTGAACGTCGCGCTGCCGAGCATGCAGAAGGACTTCGGCGCGAGCGTCTCCGGCATGCAGTGGACGATCGACGCGTACACCCTGGTCCTGGCCTCGCTGCTGATGCTCGCGGGCTCGACGGCCGACCGGGTCGGGCGCCGCCGGATCTTCAAGGCGGGGCTCGTGATCTTCACGGTGGGCTCGGTGCTCTGTTCCGTGGCGCCGAACCTGGAGTCCCTGATCGCGTTCCGCATGATCCAGGCGGTCGGCGGCTCGATGCTCAACCCCGTCGCCATGTCGATCATCACCAACACGTTCACCGAGCCCCGCGAGCGCGCCCGGGCGATCGGTGTCTGGGGCGGCGTCGTCGGCATCTCCATGGCCGCGGGCCCCATCGTGGGCGGCGTCCTCGTCGACTCGGTCGGCTGGCGCTCCATCTTCTGGATCAACCTGCCGGTGGGCCTCGCCGCCCTCCTCCTGACCATGCGCTACGTCCCCGAGTCCCGCGCACCCAAGCCGCGCCGCCCCGACCCGGTCGGCCAGCTCCTCGTCATCGCGCTCCTCGGCTCGCTCACGTACGCGATCATCGAGGCGCCCGGCGCGGGCCTGACATCCCCCACGATCGTCGCCTTCGCGGCTCTCGCCCTCGCGGCCCTTGTCGGCCTGCTCGCGTACGAGCCACGCCGCGCCGAACCCCTCATCGACCTGCGCTTCTTCCGCTCGGCCCCGTTCAGCGGCGCCACGGTGATAGCGGTCAGCGCCTTCGCCTCGCTCGGCGGCTTCCTGTTCCTGTCGACGCTCTACCTGCAGAACGTACGGGGCCTCAGCGCCCTGGACGCGGGCCTGTGGATGCTGCCGATGGCGGCCATGACGCTGGTGTGCGCCCCGCTCTCCGGGCGCCTCGTCGGCAGCCGCGGCCCCAGGATCCCGCTGCTCGTCGCGGGCGTCGCGATGACGGCAAGCGGCGTCCTGTTCGCCGCGTTCGAGGCGGAGACGTCGAACGTGACGCGGTTCATCGGCTACGTACTGTTCGGCCTCGGCTTCGGCTTCGTCAACGCCCCCATCACCAACACCGCCGTCTCCGGCATGCCCCGCGCCCAGGCCGGCGTCGCCGCCGCGGTCGCCTCCACCAGCCGCCAGATCGGCCAGACCCTCGGCGTCGCCGTCATCGGCGCGGTCCTCGCGTCGGGCATCAGCACGTCCTCGTACGCGACGACGTTCGTCGACGCGAGCCGCCCCGCGTGGTGGATCACGGTGGGCTGCGGCGTCGCCGTCCTGCTCGTCGGCCTCCTCACCAGCGGAAGCTGGGCGCGCGCCACCGCCCAGCGCACCGCGCGCTGCCTGGAGCAGCCGGAGATTCAGGAGGCCACGGCCGGCGCCAGCTCCTGAAGCCGGTCGAGCCGCTTCCGTGTCTCCTCGTCGGCGGGCGTGTACGTCACCAGGCGGGCGCCCTGGTCCGGCCCCAGCCACAGGTCGGTGTGGACCAGGGACAGCGGCCCGACGTGCGCGTTACGGAAGTACTTCGTCTTGCTGCGCGAGCCCACCACCTCGTGCAGCCGCCACGCCTCCCGGAACTGCGGCGACCCGTCCTCAAGCCGCTTGAGCAGCAACTCCCAGGCGGGCTCGCCGAGATGACCGGCCATCGCCCCGCGGAACTTCGCCGCCATGAGCCGGATCGTCTCCTCCAGGAAGATGATCGACTTCTGCCACTGCTCGTTCGTGCAGACCAGCAGCATGCAGTTGCGGTCCTCCGGCGGCACCGTGTCCAGGTCGCACAGCAGCCGCCCGTACGTGCGGTTGTAGGCGAGGATGTCGTACCGGCTGTTCTGGACGCACGCGGGCAGCGGCTCCAGCTTCTCCAGCATCAGCCGCAGCGCCGGGGTGACGGTCTGGCAGCTCGCGGCGGGGGACGGGTCGACGGCCCCGGCGAGCTGGAAGAGATGCGCCCGCTCACTCGCGTCGAGGAGCAGCGTGCGGGCCAGGGCGTCCAGGACCTGCACCGACACCTGGATGTCCCGCGCCTGTTCGAGCCACGTGTACCAGGTGACACCGACGGCGGACAGCTGCGCGATCTCCTCGCGCCGAAGCCCGGGGGTACGGCGGCGCCGGCCGCGCGGCAGCCCGACCTGCTCGGGGGTGATGCGGGCGCGGCGGCTGCGCAGGAAGTCGGCGAGCTCGTGCCGCCGGATCTCGGACTCCCGCCTGGGCCCCGACTCCGCACCGCCGTCCGTCTCGGCCCGCACCACAGCCCCGGTCCCGGTCCCATTACCAGTCCCGGCCCCGGGACCAGTTCCTGTGGCCGTCCGCGCTGTCCCTGTCCCTGTCGTCGTCGTCCGCGTTCCTGTCGTCGCCCGCGCCATCGTGGTCATGCCTCCAGCGTGCCGCGCCCCGGATCCTGTTTCCAGGTAGTCCTTCTACCAGGATAAGAACACTCTGGTACCAGTCTGAGCGCCCGACGACGCTGGTACCCATGACCGGAACCGGGACCCGTTCCCCCTCTGTCTCCACCCCAGCCCGCACCGCCACCGCCCCACCGGCGCTCGGCTCGCTGGGGCTCTTCACCGTGCTCATCGGCGCGGCGCTCCCCCTGATCGACTTCTTCATCGTCAACGTCGCCCTGCCCACCATCGGCCACGACCTGGCCGCGGGCGAGGCACTCCTCGAACTCGTCGTCGCCGGTTACGGCCTCGCCTACGCCGTCCTGCTGGTCCTCGGCGGCAGGCTCGGCGACCTCTTCGGCCGGCGCAGACTCTTCCTCGGCGGCCTGGTCGCCTTCGGCCTGACCTCGCTGGCCTGCGGACTCGCCCCCGACGCCTGGTCCCTCGTGGCCGCCCGCGTCGCCCAGGGCGCCGCGTCGGCCGCGATGCTCCCGCAGGTCCTCGCCACCATCCAGTCCACGACGACGGGCCCGCGCCGCGCGAAAGCCATGGGCCTGTACGGCGCGACGGCCGGCCTGTCCATGGTCGCCGGCCAGATCCTCGGCGGCGTCCTCGTCGCCGCGGACGTCTTCGGCACCGGCTGGCGGTCCGTGTTCCTGGTGAACGTGCCGGTGGTCATCGTCGGCCTCGTCCTCGCGTCCCGCGCCGTCCCCGAGACCCGCTCCCCGCACCCCGAGCCGGTCGACGGCCCCGGCACCGCTCTCCTCGCCGCGTCCCTGCTCACGCTCCTCGCACCCCTGACCGAGGGCAGGGCAGCGGGCTGGCCCCTGTGGACCTGGCTGTCGCTCGCGCTCTTCCCCTTCCTCACCTACGCCTTCTACCAGGTGGAACGCCGTGCGGACCGGCACGGCCGCACCCCGCTGGTTCCGCCCAGCCTCTTCGAACTCACCTCCCTGCGCCGCGGCTTGGTCATGATCGTGCCGTTCTCCATCGGGTTCAGCGGCTTCATGTTCGTCATCGCGGTGGCGCTCCAGCAGGGCGAACGCCTCGGCCCGGTACCGGCGGGCCTGGCCCTCGCGCCGATGGCCGTCGTCTTCTTCGCCGTGTCCCTCGCGGGGCCTCGCCTGATCGCTCGCTTCGGTACGCGGATCGTCACGGCGGGCGGCGTCATCCAGGGTGTGGGCGTCGCCCTGATCGCCCTCACGGCCTGGCGGACCTGGCCGGATCTCGGCGTCGTCGAACTGATGCCGGGTGCGGCGCTCGCGGGCGCCGGCCAGGCGCTCCAACTGCCCATACTCTTCCGGATCATCCTGTCCGAGGTGCCGGCCGCGCGGGCCGGCGTGGGCAGCGGCGTCATGATCACCACCCAGCAGTCGGCCCTCGCTCTGGGCGTCGCCACACTGGGCTCCCTTTTCCTCACCCTCGTCCCGGGCATGGGAATGCGGGACGCCTTGGTGACGACGCTTCTCGTCCAATTGGCTGCCGTTGCCCTGACCACGGCATTGAGCACGCGACTGCCGCGCGTGGTGGGCTGACCCGTGGAAACGCAAAAAAGCCTCAACCCCCGAGTTTCCACTCGGGGGTTGAGGCTTTCTATCAAAATTAGTTCGGCGGCGTCCTACTCTCCCACAGGGTCCCCCCTGCAGTACCATCGGCGCTGTGAGGCTTAGCTTCCGGGTTCGGAATGTAACCGGGCGTTT
>NZ_RZYA01000048.1 GCF_004005495.1 Streptomyces antnestii | reverse complement strand
CCGGGGCGAGGCGGCGGCACCGGCGGAGTGATCGGCCCCGCATGGTCGGCGTTTAGGGAGGGCCTGGGCGAGTGCGCCCGTCCCCCTGCCGGTCCAGGGGACGAAGAGGCCGAGCGGAACGCCGAGCCACACCCCGTTGGGTGCCCCGAGCAGCCCGCGGCGACGGCCACCAGTAACACCGTGACCAGCGACGAGACGGTCGGCCGCACTAGCCGGTGCACGGCGTCGAGGGCGCGGGGAAGCGGCGTCCGCCGTGACGCGAGCAGCGTGATCACCAGGACGCACTCACAGCGCCCCGCCCAGCAGCGACGTGCCAGCCTCGACGGTGAACCCGACCGTCGCCTTCGCGTGCACGAGGTCGCCGCCCCGGTCCGGCAGCAGCTCCCAGATCGAGCCCGCCCGGCACGCAGTCGAGCCCGAGCTCCCCGCCGTCAATCGTGATGAGGTCGTGACCCGCCCAGGCGAGCCCTCCCGGCATCGCCAGGAACAGGGCGACGACGGATCCCATGCGTGCCCCGAGTTCGGCCGGCGTGACCTCAACTCCCGTTCCACGCAGGCAACGCAGGCAACGCAGGGAACGTAGGGAACGTAGGGAAAACCAACCGAGTGCCAGCGCGCCCGTGAGGGCCACGCCGAGCGGCGCGATATCGATCGCCGTGTGGGGGTCCTGCGCCCCGTCCGGTCCGAAGGCTGAGACGTCTCCCGACGGGGACACCCGCCCGCCCACCGTCAGGACCACCACCGCGGCCGTCATCGGACCGAGCGAACCGACGGAATCGGCATCCAGCAGCCGCAGGCCGAGCGCGGCGACCGCGGCCATGCCGACGAACGTCCAGCTCACGGCGGCGACAGCGGAGAGCGGTACGTCGCCCAAGGGCACACCGCCGCGCCCGCTGCCCCGCCCGCTCCCCGTCCGACGGTCTCCACCGGCGCCCGCCGACCCGCACCGCGATGTATCGGATGCCCCATTCACGCATGATCCGTGGGCACTTGTGGGTTCTTGCCACTCTCCGGGGCTGTTTCGTCCCCGCCAACAGGGCGGACGCCAGGGCGCGTACGCGGTCTTCACAAGCCCCGCCGCAAGGCCCGACTTTCGGTCAGGGGGCTCCTCCTGAAATAGTTCCCCACGATGTTCGACATCCCTAGACTCCCCACGACGGGGGCTAGCTCGGGGGACAACTCAGTTGGGGCTGGAGTGCCGGAACTCGTACTGGAATTGAATGGAAGGACCTGGACGCTCGATCCGTCCAGGCCGTACACCCTCGGACGTGATCCGCAGGGGGACGTGGTGATCGACGACGCCAGGGTTTCCTGGCGGCACGCCACGATCAGCTGGGGCGGTCGCAGTTGGGTCATCGAGGACCACGGCTCCACCAACGGCACCTTTGTACAGGGCCAGCGGATCCAGCAGATGGAGATCGGCCCGGGCTCCGCGCTGAACCTCGGCAACGCGACGGACGGCCCGCGGGTGAACCTGTCCGGCAGCGCCCCGGTGGCCGCGGCCCAGCAGGCGCAGCCGGCCCAGCAGGCGCACGCACCGCAGGCCCCGGCTCAGCAGCCGTACGCCGCGCCGCAGGGCGCCGACGCCGGCTGGGCCCAGAGCGCACAGCAGCAGATGCCCGCCCAGCAGGGCTGGCAGCAGCCGCAGCAGGCCCAGAACATCCCGCCCCAGCAGGGGGCCGGCGGCGCCGCGGGGGCTCCGTCGGCCTACGGCGACCGCAGCCCCACGACGTTCCACCAGCTGGCCCTCGGCCGGGTGATGCGGATCGGTCGTGCGCTCGAGAACGAGCTGGTCGTCTCCGACCTCCAGGTCTCGCGCAACCACGCCGAGTTCCACGCGACGCCCGACGGGCGCTTCGAGATCCGCGACCTCGGCTCGCACAACGGCACGTACGTCAACGGCCAGCCGATCGCCAAGGGCGGCTCGCAGCTCCTCGGCCCGAACGACATCGTCGGCGTCGGCCACTCGACGTTCCGCCTCGTCGGCGACCGTCTCGAGGAGTTCGTCGACACCGGTGACGTCTCCTTCTCCGCCCGCCACCTGACGGTGACGGTCGACGGCGGCAAGCAGATCCTCAAGGACGTCTCCTTCGGTGTCCCGGAGAAGTCGCTCATCGCGGTCATCGGCCCGTCCGGCTCCGGCAAGTCCACCCTGCTCAAGGCGCTCACCGGTTACCGGCCCGCCAACCAGGGCGACGTCCTCTACGACAACCGGAACCTGTACAAGCAGTTCGCCGAGCTGCGCCAGCGCATCGGTCTGGTCCCGCAGGACGACATCCTGCACAAGGAGCTGAGGGTCAGCACGGCCCTCAAGTACGCGGCCAAGCTGCGCTTCCCCTCGGACACCAGCGCGCAGGAGCGCGAGCAGCGCATCGACGAGGTGCTGCGCGAGCTCAAGCTGGACATCCACAAGGACAAGAAGATCACCGCGCTCTCGGGCGGCCAGCGCAAGCGCGTCTCGGTCGCCCTGGAGCTGCTCACCAAGCCGTCCCTGATCTTCCTGGACGAGCCGACCTCCGGCCTCGACCCGGGCATGGACCGCGACGTCATGCAGCTCCTTCGCGGCCTCGCCGACGACGGCCGCACGGTCCTCGTCGTCACGCACTCCGTGGCCGAACTGGCGATCTGCGACAAGCTCCTCGTGATGGCTCCGGGCGGTTCCGTGGCCTACTTCGGCCCGCCCGAGGAGGCCCTGAACTTCTTCGGCTACAGCACCTGGGCCGATGTGTTCTCCGCCTTCGAGAACTACCGCGACTACGACTGGGCGGGCCGCTGGAAGGGCTCGCAGCACTACCAGATGTACGCCGCGGACATCGACGCCGTCGCCGCACAGTCCGTACACATGCCGCCGCCGCAGGCGATGAGGCCACCCAAGCCGCAGGGCTGGGGCTCGCAGCTGTGGACCCTGATCCGCCGCTACGCGTCGGTGATCGCGTCCGACAAGGGCTTCTTGGGCCTGATGGTGATCCTGCCGGCGGTCCTCGGCTTCGTCAGTACGGTGATCCCCACCGACTTCGGCCTCGCCCCGCCGAGGCCGCCGTCCCGGTTCAACAGCACCGCGGGCACGATCATGCTGATCCTCGCGGTCGGCATGTGCTTCTCCGGCGCGGCCAACTCCGTACGTGAGCTGATCAAGGAACGCGTGATCTACGAACGGGAACGGGCCACCGGCCTGTCCCGCTCGGCGTACCTGATGTCCAAGGTGATCGTCCTCGGCGTCGTCACGGCCATCCAGGGCGTGATCATCTGCGCCATCGGCTTCGCCCCGCGCGACCTGCCCGCCGAGGGCCTGATCATGCCGCCGGCCGTCGAGCTCTGCATCATGATCATCGCGCTCGGCTTCACGTCGATGATGATCGGCCTGGTCATCTCCTCGCTGGTGAAGACCGCCGAGAAGACGATGCCGCTCCTCGTCATGTTCGCGATCGTCCAGGTCGTGTTCACCGGCGTCCTGTTCCAGGTGTTCGGCTCGCCCGGCCTCGAGCAGGTCGGCTGGCTGATGCCGTCCCGCTGGGCCATCGCCGGTGCCGGTTCGACGCTCGACCTGTCGCACCTCATGCCGCCGTGGGACCGCGAGGACCCGACCAACCTGGACCCGCTGTGGGAGCACTCGGCCGGTCAGTGGGGCTTCAACCTCACCGTCCTGATCCTCCTCGGCGTCGTCTGCGGCTTCGCGGTCGCGCGCCTGCTGCGCCGCCACGAGCCCGAGGTCATGCGCAAGTAGCGCGTGCCCT
>NZ_RZYA01000047.1 GCF_004005495.1 Streptomyces antnestii | reverse complement strand
AAACATTCACGGAGAGTTTGATCCTGGCTCAGGACGAACGCTGGCGGCGTGCTTAACACATGCAAGTCGAACGATGAAGCCCTTCGGGGTGGATTAGTGGCGAACGGGTGAGTAACACGTGGGCAATCTGCCCTGCACTCTGGGACAAGCCCTGGAAACGGGGTCTAATACCGGATAACACCCCTCATCGCATGGTGAGGGGTTGAAAGCTCCGGCGGTGCAGGATGAGCCCGCGGCCTATCAGCTTGTTGGTGAGGTAGAAGCTCACCAAGGCGACGACGGGTAGCCGGCCTGAGAGGGCGACCGGCCACACTGGGACTGAGACACGGCCCAGACTCCTACGGGAGGCAGCAGTGGGGAATATTGCACAATGGGCGAAAGCCTGATGCAGCGACGCCGCGTGAGGGATGACGGCCTTCGGGTTGTAAACCTCTTTCAGCAGGGAAGAAGCGAAAGTGACGGTACCTGCAGAAGAAGCGCCGGCTAACTACGTGCCAGCAGCCGCGGTAATACGTAGGGCGCAAGCGTTGTCCGGAATTATTGGGCGTAAAGAGCTCGTAGGCGGCTTGTCACGTCGGTTGTGAAAGCCCGGGGCTTAACCCCGGGTCTGCAGTCGATACGGGCAGGCTAGAGTGTGGTAGGGGAGATCGGAATTCCTGGTGTAGCGGTGAAATGCGCAGATATCAGGAGGAACACCGGTGGCGAAGGCGGATCTCTGGGCCATTACTGACGCTGAGGAGCGAAAGCGTGGGGAGCGAACAGGATTAGATACCCTGGTAGTCCACGCCGTAAACGGTGGGAACTAGGTGTTGGCGACATTCCACGTCGTCGGTGCCGCAGCTAACGCATTAAGTTCCCCGCCTGGGGAGTACGGCCGCAAGGCTAAAACTCAAAGGAATTGACGGGGGCCCGCACAAGCAGCGGAGCATGTGGCTTAATTCGACGCAACGCGAAGAACCTTACCAAGGCTTGACATATACCGGAAAGCATTAGAGATAGTGCCCCCCTTGTGGTCGGTATACAGGTGGTGCATGGCTGTCGTCAGCTCGTGTCGTGAGATGTTGGGTTAAGTCCCGCAACGAGCGCAACCCTTGTTCTGTGTTGCCAGCATGCCCTTCGGGGTGATGGGGACTCACAGGAGACTGCCGGGGTCAACTCGGAGGAAGGTGGGGACGACGTCAAGTCATCATGCCCCTTATGTCTTGGGCTGCACACGTGCTACAATGGCAGGTACAATGAGCTGCGATGCCGCGAGGCGGAGCGAATCTCAAAAAGCCTGTCTCAGTTCGGATTGGGGTCTGCAACTCGACCCCATGAAGTCGGAGTTGCTAGTAATCGCAGATCAGCATTGCTGCGGTGAATACGTTCCCGGGCCTTGTACACACCGCCCGTCACGTCACGAAAGTCGGTAACACCCGAAGCCGGTGGCCCAACCCCTTGTGGGAGGGAGCTGTCGAAGGTGGGACTGGCGATTGGGACGAAGTCGTAACAAGGTAGCCGTACCGGAAGGTGCGGCTGGATCACCTCCTTTCTAAGGAGCACTTTGGCCGCCAGGCATTGTCTGGTGGTTCAAGAGCCATTTCGTCGGCAAACGTCCGACGGTGGTAGCTCATGGGTGGAACGTTGACTATTCGGCACACTTGATCGTCTTCTCCTGCAAGTACTGCTCCTCGGAGCGTGGAACGTTGAGGGAAGCGGGAAGAGTGTCGGGCACGCTGTTGGGTGTCTGAAGGTACGGCCGATCTGGTCGCCTTCAGTGCCGGCCCCGGTGAAACACCAAGGTTTTGGTGTGTGACGGGTGGTTGGTCGTTGTTTGAGAACTGCACAGTGGACGCGAGCATCTGTGGCCAAGTTTTTAAGGGCGCACGGTGGATGCCTTGGCACCAGGAACCGATGAAGGACGTGGGAGGCCACGATAGTCCCCGGGGAGCCGTCAACCAGGCTTTGATCCGGGGGTTTCCGAATGGGGAAACCCGGCAGTCGTCATGGGCTGTCACCCATGCCTGAACACATAGGGCATGTGGAGGGAACGCGGGGAAGTGAAACATCTCAGTACCCGCAGGAAGAGAAAACAACCGTGATTCCGGGAGTAGTGGCGAGCGAAACTGGATGAGGCCAAACCATATGCGTGTGAGACCCGGCAGGGGTTGCGCATGTGGGGTTGTGGGATCTCTCTTCTGTCGTCTGCCGGCGACAGGACGAGTCAGAAACCGTTGATGTAGGCGAAGGACATGCGAAAGGTCCGGCGTAGAGGGTAAGACCCCCGTAGTCGAAACATCAGCGGCTCGTTTGAGAGACACCCAAGTAGCACGGGGCCCGAGAAATCCCGTGTGAATCTGGCGGGACCACCCGCTAAGCCTAAATATTCCCTGGTGACCGATAGCGGATAGTACCGTGAGGGAATGGTGAAAAGTACCGCGGGAGCGGAGTGAAATAGTACCTGAAACCGTGTGCCTACAAGCCGTGGGAGCGTCGCTGTATGTGCTTGCACATGCAGTCGTGACTGCGTGCCTTTTGAAGAATGAGCCTGCGAGTTTGCGGTGCGTTGCGAGGTTAACCCGTGTGGGGAAGCCGTAGCGAAAGCGAGTCCGAATAGGGCGATTCAGTAGCGCGCTCAAGACCCGAAGCGGAGTGATCTAGCCATGGGCAGGTTGAAGCGGAGGTAAGACTTCGTGGAGGACCGAACCCACCAGGGTTGAAAACCTGGGGGATGACCTGTGGTTAGGGGTGAAAGGCCAATCAAACTCCGTGATAGCTGGTTCTCCCCGAAATGCATTTAGGTGCAGCGTCGTGTGTTTCTTGCCGGAGGTAGAGCACTGGATAGGCGATGGGCCCTACCGGGTTACTGACCTTAGCCAAACTCCGAATGCCGGTAAGTGAGAGCGCGGCAGTGAGACTGTGGGGGATAAGCTCCATGGTCGAGAGGGAAACAGCCCAGAGCATCGACTAAGGCCCCTAAGCGTACGCTAAGTGGGAAAGGATGTGGAGTCGCACAGACAACCAGGAGGTTGGCTTAGAAGCAGCCACCCTTGAAAGAGTGCGTAATAGCTCACTGGTCTAGTGATTCCGCGCCGACAATGTAGCGGGGCTCAAGCGTACCGCCGAAGTCGTGTCATTCCAGCATATAGGGCCAACGCCTGCTGGGATGGGTAGGGGAGCGTCGTGTGCCGGGTGAAGCAGCCGCGGAAGCGAGTTGTGGACGGTTCACGAGTGAGAATGCAGGCATGAGTAGCGATACACACGTGAGAAACGTGTGCGCCGATTGACTAAGGGTTCCTGGGTCAAGCTGATCTGCCCAGGGTAAGTCGGGACCTAAGGCGAGGCCGACAGGCGTAGTCGATGGATAACCGGTTGATATTCCGGTACCCGCTGTGAAGCGTCAAACATCGAGCATCGTGATGCTAAGGCCGTGAAGCCGTTCCGGACCCTTCGGGGAAAGGAAAGTGGTGGAGCCGCCGAACCAAGCGGTTAGTAGGTGAGTGATGGGGTGACGCAGGAAGGTAGTCCATCCCGGGCGGTGGTTGTCCCGGGGTAAGGGTGTAGGCCGGTGTGTAGGTAAATCCGCACACCATGAGGCTGAGACCTGATGCCGAGCCGATTGTGGTGAAGTGGATGATCCTATGCTGTCGAGAAAAGCCTCTAGCGAGTTTCATGGCGGCCCGTACCCTAAACCGACTCAGGTGGTCAGGTAGAGAATACCGAGGCGTTCGGGTGAACTATGGTTAAGGAACTCGGCAAAATGCCCCCGTAACTTCGGGAGAAGGGGGGCCATCACCGGTGATCCGTTTTACACGGTGAGCTGGGGGTGGCCGCAGAGACCAGCGAGAAGCGACTGTTTACTAAAAACACAGGTCCGTGCGAAGCCGTAAGGCGATGTATACGGACTGACGCCTGCCCGGTGCTGGAACGTTAAGGGGACCGGTTAGTGCACTTTCGGGTGTGCGAAGCTGAGAACTTAAGCGCCAGTAAACGGCGGTGGTAACTATAACCATCCTAAGGTAGCGAAATTCCTTGTCGGGTAAGTTCCGACCTGCACGAATGGCGTAACGACTTCTCGACTGTCTCAACCATAGGCCCGGTGAAATTGCACTACGAGTAAAGATGCTCGTTTCGCGCAGAAGGACGGAAAGACCCCGGGACCTTTACTACAGTTTGATATTGGTGTTCGGTTCGGCTTGTGTAGGATAGGTGGGAGACTTTGAACCAGCCACGCCAGTGGTTGGGGAGTCGTCGTTGAAATACCACTCTGGTCGTGCTGGATGTCTAACCTCGGTCCGTGATCCGGATCAGGGACAGTGTCTGATGGGTAGTTTAACTGGGGCGGTTGCCTCCTAAAGAGTAACGGAGGCGCCCAAAGGTTCCCTCAGCCTGGTTGGTAATCAGGTGTTGAGTGTAAGTGCACAAGGGAGCTTGACTGTGAGACCGACGGGTCGAGCAGGGACGAAAGTCGGGACTAGTGATCCGGCGGTGGCTTGTGGAAGCGCCGTCGCTCAACGGATAAAAGGTACCCCGGGGATAACAGGCTGATCTTCCCCAAGAGTCCATATCGACGGGATGGTTTGGCACCTCGATGTCGGCTCGTCGCATCCTGGGGCTGGAGTCGGTCCCAAGGGTTGGGCTGTTCGCCCATTAAAGCGGTACGCGAGCTGGGTTTAGAACGTCGTGAGACAGTTCGGTCCCTATCCTCTGTGCGCGTAGGAATATTGAGAAGGGCTGTCCCTAGTACGAGAGGACCGGGACGGACGAACCTCTGGTGTGCCAGTTGTCCTGCCAAGGGCATGGCTGGTTGGCTACGTTCGGAAAGGATAACCGCTGAAAGCATCTAAGCGGGAAGCCTGCTTCAAGATGAGTATTCCCACCCCCTTGAGGGGTTAAGGCTCCCAGTAGACGACTGGGTTGATAGGCCAGATCTGGAAGCCCGGTAACGGGTGGAGGTGACTGGTACTAATAGGCCGAGGGCTTGTCCTCAGTTGCTCGCGTCCACTGTGTTGGTTCTGAAAC
>NZ_RZYA01000046.1 GCF_004005495.1 Streptomyces antnestii | reverse complement strand
GGAGCCGCGATCGCCTTCGGTGGTGCGGTCTTCGCGAGCGGACGCCTCGGGCGGTGGCAACTGGACCGACGGCGCTACGACCAGTGGGGCCGCGAGTGGGACCGGCTCGGATCGACGTGGGGCCGCAAGCGTACCTGACCCGGCCGGGACCGGGCGGACCCGGCCGCGGGGCCGGGTGGCCCATGGTGAACGGTCAGCCTCAGGCGGACGGTAGATCTGGGTAGGCCCCGCTCCAGGAAGAGGCGGCACGATGAATGCTTTCCCCACCACCGACACGGTGCGGGCACTGCCCGCCGAGCACCTGGAACGGCTGATGAGCGTCGCCCGGGAGGTGTCGTTTCCGCAGGGCACGCGTCTGTTCAAGGAGGGCGGCCGCGCCGACCGGTTCTGGATCATCCGCTCCGGCAACGTCTCTCTCGATCTCCATGTCCCGGGCCGCCGGGCGGTCGTCCTGGAGACGCTCACCCACAATCAACTCCTGGGGTGGTCCTGGCTGTTCGCTCACCACGTGTGGCACCTGGGCGCTGAGGCGACAACCCCAGTGCGCGCCTACGAGTTCGATGCCGCGACCGTACGCACCATGTGTCAGAAGGATGCCGCTCTCGGTGCCCCGGTGGCCCTGTGGGTGGGCTCCGTCGTCGCCCACCGGTTTCAGACGATGCGTAACCGGCTGCTGGACCTGTTCGGCCCTTGTGGCAGCGGTCATTCCCTCTGAGCGCCGGAGCCCCGACAGGAAAGCGACCAAGGAGGCGTCGTGCACGGCCGCCCGTGCAGTGAACCGAGGTGTCTCACCCGAGCCGCGCCGGCTGGCCCTGATGCCACCTGGCCGCGGAGGGATAGTGATCGTTGTCAGAGGCAACCTGCGGTCCGCAGTCCGTCGGGGAACGAGGGGTCGTCATGACCGAGCCACGTACCTTCACGGAGCAGAACCCGATCCGTGTCTTCCTCCTGGACGACCACGAGGTGGTCCGGCGCGGGCTGTCCGACCTCCTGGACGCGGAGGCGGACATCTCCGTGGTCGGGGACGCGGAGAACGTCGAGCACGCGCTGGCCCGTGGGCCGGCCCTGCGTCCGGACGTCGCCGTCCTCGACGTCCGGCTGCCCGACGGTGACGGGATCAGTGTGTGCCGGGAGCTGCGCAGCCAGATGCCGGGACTGGCCTGTCTGATGCTGACGTCGTTCGACGACGAGGAGGCCCTGCTGGACGCGATCATGGCCGGGGCGTCGGGCTACGTACTCAAGGAGATAAGGGGTTCCGACCTGGTCTCGGAGGTACGTACGGTCGCCTCGGGGCAGTCGATGCTCGATCCCGCGACGACGGCCCGGCTGATGCGGTCCCTGCGGGCCGGCCCGGACACCACGCCGGAGCTCGCCCCGGAACTGGCGGGCCTGTCACCGCGCGAGCGGGACATCCTGGCGCTCATCGGGGACGGGCTGACCAACCGCGAGATCGGCAAGAGGCTCTACCTGTCGGAGAAGACCGTGAAGAACCACATCTCGCGGCTGCTGGCGAAACTGGGCGTCCACCGCCGTGTCCAGGCCGCGGTCCTCGCGACCCAGCTGGAACAGCACGACGCCACCGGTAATCCGACACCATGAGACCCGCCGGGTCACTCGCCGTCCGGGGAGCTCGGCGTCACGGGCGCCGAAGAACAGGATTCGAGCCGTCCGGCAGGGCGAGCGTGCAAGACTCCCCGGGCGCCACGGACACGGTGCGGTCGGCGAGGGCAATGCCGATCGGGTCCCGGTCGGAGGCGGGCACAGAGACCTGAAGCCGGCCGCAGCTCAGCTTCAGGCGCACACTACGGTGCCCTCGGTAACGGATTGTGAAGCCGTACTCGGAGAGCTCGGGCAACGGCACCGGGTCGAGCCGGAGCACACCGCCGCGGGTCTCGAGGCCGGTCAGTCCGCGCTGCACGACGTCGAGGGTGCCGGCCATGGCGCCGAGGTGGATGCCCTCGCCCGTGGTGCCGCCCTGGAGATCGGCGATGTCGCCCGCCAGGGCCTCATGGACGTAGGTCCACGCATCGGCTCTCCGGGCCCTGGCCAACACCCAGCCGTGGACCAGGCTGCTCAAAGTCGAACCGTGGCTCGTCCGGCACAGGTAGTGATCGACGGTTCGGCTCCACAGCGCGTCGTCCAGCTGGTGGCCCAACCGGTCGAAGAGTTCGGCGAGTTCGGCGGGTGAGAACAGATATCCCAGCATCAGGACGTCGGCCTGCTTGGACGCCTGGTACCGGTTGACGGTGTCACCTTCGGCCTCGAGGATCCGGTCGAGGCGCCGGATGTCGCCGTATCTGTCTCTGTAGGCATGCCAGTCGAGCTCGTCCAGATCGCCGAACCCTTCGAACTGGCTGATGACTCCGGCGTGGAACGGCACGTGCAGCCTTCGGGAGACGTCGTCCCAGAGATCGAGTTCGGCGGCGTCCAGGTCGGCGGTCTCGCACACATCGCGTCGCACCGGTCCGGGCAGGCGGTCCAGGACCTCGAGGGTGCGGGCCAGTACCCACGCGGCGGTGACGTTGGTGTACGCGTTGTCGTCAAGACCAGGCTTGCGGGCGCCGGGGTACGCGTCGTGGTATTCGTCGGGACCGACGACTCCACGGATCCGGTAGCGGCCGAGCGTGCGGTCGAACTCCGCGACGCCGGCCCAGAATCTGGCGATCTGCACCAGCATCTCGACGCCTTTGGTGTACAGGAACTCGGTGTCGCCGCTCGCCTCGCAGTACTGCCACACGTTGTAGGCGATCGCCGATCCGACGTGGTGCTGAAGCCGTGAGCGGTCAGGCAGCCAGCGTCCGGAGCGCGGGTTGAGGTGGAGTCGCTGGGTCTCCTCACGTCCGTCGCTGCCGCTCTGCCAGGGATACATGGCGCCGGTGTGCCCGGCGTCCCTCGCGGACCGGCAGGCCTGTGCCAGACGGCGATGGCGGTACGAGAGGAGAGCCTTGGAGACCTCGGGGAAATGCAGGTTCAGGTAGGGCAGGACGAACAGCTCGTCCCAGAAGACGTGCCCACGATAGGCCTCGCCGTGCAGCCCTCGGGCGGGGACACCGGCATCGAGGTCGGCGGTGTGCGGAGACAGGGTCTGCAGCACATGGAAGAGATGCAGGCGCAGCACCGGCCCGGCGTCGGTCGGAACATCCAACTCCGCGTTGCGCCAAAGCCGTTGCCATGCGGCACGGTGGGCCCGCAGCAGCGTCTCGACGTCTTCGGCACGGCGGACCCGGTCGAGTGCCGCGTGCAGGGGATCACTGATGGCCCGGTCACGCGAGGTGTGCAGGGCGACGGTCTTGTCGACCGTCACGGTGCGTCCGTCGGTCAGGGAGAACCTGAGTACCTGGACCGCGCGGGCGTGTTCGTGCGACAGCTCCGTCTCCGCGTGTGTGCCGGTGTCAGTGACAGTCCGGGACGCGAGGGCGATCCTGATGTCCGACGTACGGGTACGGCAGCGCATCCACA
This sequence comes from Streptomyces antnestii, assembly GCF_004005495.1. Taxonomy (GTDB): domain Bacteria; phylum Actinomycetota; class Actinomycetes; order Streptomycetales; family Streptomycetaceae; genus Streptomyces; species Streptomyces antnestii. The sequence goes on along the minus strand of NZ_RZYA01000046.1, from coordinate 3,276 downwards.
CGGTGTCGGGCGCCGGTGAGCCGGTCTGGACGTGTGTGAGGTGGCGGTGGGCGAGCGCGTCGTAGCGCTCGACTCCTGTGTTGGTGACGGTCCCGTCCAGGGCCGACTCGACCTCGAGCCGTCCCGACCAGCCCTCGGCGGTCACCTCGGTCCGGAGCAGAGCCAGATGCGGATCGGTCATGTGGACAGCGCGCACTTGTCGTACGGCGAGGCGTCGGCCGTCATGGTCCTCGTAACGCACGACGCGTTCCAAGGTGCCGGAACGGAGGTCGAGGCTCTGACGGTGATCGAGGACCTTGTGGGTGTCGGGGGTGAACCAGGTCCCGGTGTCTGTGCGGAAGCGGAGTGGCAGCCAGTTGGGCAGGTTGACCATGTCCTCGTTCTCGACCTTGCGGCCCGCCACGTCCGAGGTCAGCCGGTTGTAGCAGCCGGCGACGTACGTGCCGGGGTAATGGATCGCGTCCACGGCACACTCCGGAATCGCGCCGCGCGTCGCGAAACAGCCGTTGCCCAGAGTGCACAGGGACTCGCGCAAACGTTCCTCGGCGGGATCGTAGCCCTCATACTCCAATGTCCAGTCCCGCATCATCGGTCCTCCCCGAGGAGTTCCGCGAGGTCGTCGACCACGAGATCCGCCCCGTGCTTCAGCAGCGCGCTCCGGGTCTCGGGGGAGTACGCGCGGTCCACTCCCACCACGACGCCGAAACCGCCACGCCGTCCCGCCTCGACCCCGGCCAGAGAGTCCTCGACGACAGCGGTCAGGCGGGCGGGGACGCCGAGGCGGCGCGCCGCCTCCAGGAAAAGCGCCGGATCGGGCTTTCCGGCCAGGTGCAGCCTCGAGACCTCCGTGCCGTCCACCAGGACGTCGAAAAGCTCGCGCACGCCCGCGTGCTCAAGGAGTTCCGCCGCGTGCCGGGAGGCCGATGCGGCGGCGAGCGGCATCCCTGCGGACCGCAAGGCGCGCACCAGCCGGACTGTGCCCGGGTAGGCGGCGACACCGTCCGCCCGCAGGCGCTCGGTGAAGATCCGTTCCTTGTCGGCCGCGACCGCCCGGACCTCGGCCGCCGACGGCCGAAGCCCCCGGGCGTGCAGGAACGCGGCAGCGCCGTCGAGGCGCGACTTGCCGTCGACGTACCGGAGATAGTCGTCCTGCAGGTCGAAGGGCGGCTGCCCTCGGAGCCCCCCGAGCTGGAGGAACTGATCGAAGGCCGCCTTCCACGCGGCGGCGTGCACCCGCGCGGAATCCGTGATGACGCCGTCGGTGTCGAAGACCGCGGCCGCCACACCTCGCAGCGCGCGGGGCACGGCAGCCCTGCCGGTCACGGCTCACCCCCGCTGGGGTACGACGGCGACGGGACAGCGCGAGTGATGGAGGACGTAGTGCGTGACCAGGCCGATCTGGAGTCCCAGGTGGCCCTGACGCCGTCGAGCGCCCACCACCAGGAGGTCGGCCTGTGCCGATGCGCCCAGCAGCACTTTACGGGCCGGTCCCTCGGCGGTTCGCCGGAACAGATCCACCGACGGGTAGGCCGCCGCGTCCTCACCCACGGCCGCCTCCAAGATCTCCACCGCGCGCGCTTCGTAGGCCCGGGCGGGTTCGTCGGTGAGCAGCGGGTGATCGACCGTCTCACGGGCCGGGCACCGCCAGGCCCGCACCGCCTCCAGAGCGGCGCCTCGCAGCTGTGCCTCCCGGAAGGCGAAGCGCACGCCTTCGGTGTTCTGCTGGTCGTCGGCGACTCCCAGAGCGACCCGCCGGTGGACCGCTGTCCTGGCCTGGTTGTCATGGCTGCCGCGCAGCACGATCACGGGGCAGTCGGCGCGGGCGGCCACCGCGAGACAGACCGACCCGAGCAACACCTCGGCGACGCCGCTGCGGCCACGCGATCCCAGGACAAGGGCACTGGCGTTGCGTCCTTCGCTCACGAGCGCGCTGATCGCGTCGTCGTGCACCACCTCGGTGGAGACCTTCAGATCCGGGTCACGACGGTGGGCGATCCCCGCCGCGACATCGACGATGTTGTCGGCCAGCACCCGCTCCGACGGTTTGCCGAGCGTCTCGGCGAGGGCTTCCCCCTCGTAGCGCTCCCACAACGATGCGTACACCAGCCGGAGCGGCACCCCGTGCAGGACGGCCTCGTCCGCGGCCCAGCTCACCGCGCGCATGCTCATATCCGAGCCGTCGACACCCACGACCAGGGGAAGTTCCATGGTCTTCACCTTCCCTCTCCTCCATGGTCCGTGACCGCCGCTGCCATGGCCAACGGCCGTCACTCCCGGTTCGGGCTGCGGCGTTCCTCATGGATCCAGGCGCAGAAGCACGATGGCTCGCAGGTCCCAGTTGCTGAGCGGGGCGAAGGCCATGATGCGGATCTGAATCTCTTCGTCAGGATGGTCCGGGAGTCGTAGTCGTCGGATGTCGCCGTCGGAGTGCACCCTGGCCTCGTTTGTTGCCCACGGTTTTCGTGCCTCTTCGTTGCCGCCCAAAATCTCGTCGAGCAGGCGGAGCAGGTCCGGTGAGTCGCGGTGCGTGGCCAGGGCGAAGCGCAGTTGGGCAAGGAACGGTGCGGCCCAGTCAGCGCGCCAGTTGACGAGATACTCGCGAGCCTCCGGATAGAGAAAGACGAACCGCATCAAGTTGCGTTCGTACGGAAGCCAGGGGAACCAATTCTCCTCTGGGTGATTGTGCGCGTCTTACCGGGCCACAGTCGAGTCTGGCACCGCCCTGGTCTTCACAGACTGGAGGCAACTTCCCACTACCACCGACGCGTTGCAGGCGGCCGGCTGGACCTGGCGCGGCATCGCTGCCTGGCACAAGCCGGTATCCCGACCGCAGAAGGGCCGCCTCAAGCAGTCCTGCGAGTACATCGTCTGGGGGACCAAGGGCCCGGTCGACGCCCACCGGAATCCCGTCTACCTGCCCGGCCTCTACACCGCGAGCCAGCCTCGCAAAGACCGCGTCCACATCACCCAGAAACCTGTCGAGGTCATGCAGGAGCTGGTGAAGATCTGCCCGCCCGGCGGCACCGTCCTCGACCCGTTCACCGGCTCGGGCACGACCGGTGTCGCTGCCTTGCGCGAGGGCCGGAAGTTCATCGGTATCGAACTGTCGGACCACTACGCCAACATCGCAGAAGCTCGGCTTTTGGAAAGGGTCTGCTGCACGATCGGGTGACATCTGAACTGGCTTGCCCTGTGGGGCGGGTGGGAAGGATGTCGCTGTGCCCAAGCCTTATCCGGAAGAGTTCCGCCAGGACGTCGTGCGGGTCGCGAGGAACC
>NZ_RZYA01000045.1 GCF_004005495.1 Streptomyces antnestii | reverse complement strand
TCCTGGAAGCCATGAAGATGGAACAGCCCCTCAACGCCCACCGCTCCGGCACCATCAAGGGCCTCAGCGCGGAGATCGGCGCCTCCATCACCTCCGGCGCCACCATCTGCGAAATCAAGGACTGACAGCCCTGACCTGACCCAGCGCCAGATCACAGCACCTGGCACCTGGCACCTGGCACCTGGCACCACCCGAGCGCCCCGGCGGACCGCACCACGGTCCACCGGGGCGCTCGCGTCACAGTGGCCCCCGCACGGCCCCACCATCCTCTCCCCATCAGGCATCCTGGGAGAGCGCGCGTACGACCAGGGAGGACCGATGACGACCGGCACGGACCAGACGGACCGGCCCCGCCCGGCCCCGCCCGTACGCCCCATGCGGGCGGACGCACGCCGGAACTACGAACGGCTGCTGTTCCAGGCGCGGGCGGCGTTCGCCGAGCACGGCACGGGCGCGTCCCTGGAGGACGTGGCACGGAGCGCGGGCGTCGGCATCGGGACGCTGTACCGGCACTTCCCGAACCGGCACGCGCTGATGAGCGCGGTTTTCGAGGACGCGGTGAGTGATCTGCTCGCGCGCTCGCGGGCGCTGCTCGCGGACCCGCAGCCATGCTCCGCGCTGGTGGCATGGCTGCGCGACATCATCACTCATGCGGGTGAGTACCGAGGGCTTTCGCGGGCCCTCATGTCGGCGTCGCAGGACGCCGGTTCGGCGCTGTCGCGGTGCAGTACACCGATGCGCGAGGCGGGACAGGCCCTGCTGTCCAGGGCGCAGCGGGCGGGTGCCGTGCGCGCGGACGTATCGATCGGCGATCTGCTGCAGCTGACCAACGCGATCGCGCTGGCCGCGGAGGAGACCCCGGACGACCCGGAACTGGCCGACCGGCTGCTGCGGCTCACGCTGCGGGGTATCACAGCGGGCTGAGCAGCACCCTTGTACGGCGGCGGCGGTGGCCGCTCAGCGCCGCCGGAGGTCGGCCACCCTCGCGGCGCGCTCAGGGGGTGCCTGGTCGAGGGCGGAAGCGCTGCGGAGCTGGGGGCCGCCCGGCAGCTGGTTGCGGCGCTGGCCCGGCAGGGGAACGTCCCGGCGTGTCTGGCGCGCCGGGACGTGGTCTCCCCCCGCCGGCCCGGTTCCGGTCGCCGAGGCTCCGGCGATCGCGATCTGCACCCCCTGGTCGGCGAGTGCCTGCAGTTCGGTGGCGGCCCGGTCGTCGTGGGTGGGCGGCTCGTCCGTCACCAGGCGCGTGATCACATCGGTCGGCACGGTCTGGAACATGGTGTCGGTGCCGAGTTTGGAGTGGTCGGCGAGGACGACGACCTCCGCGGCGGCCTGCACGAGGGCGCGGTCGACCGAGGCCGAGAGCATGTTGGACGTGGAGAGGCCGCGCTCGGCGGTCAGGCCGCTCCCGCTCAGGAAGGCCCGGGAGACCCTGAGTCCCTGGAGGGACTGCTCGGCCCCGCTGCCCACGAGGGCGTAGTTGGAACCGCGCAGGGTGCCGCCCGTCATGACGACCTCGACCCGATTGGCATGGGCGAGCGCCTGTGCCACCAGAAGGGAGTTGGTGACGACGGTGAGCCCGGGCACCCGCGCGAGCCGGCGGGCCAGCTCCTGCGTGGTCGTGCCCGCCCCCACCACAATGGCTTCGCCTTCTTCGACGAGGCTTGCGGCGAGGTCGGCGATGGCCGTCTTCTCCGCGGTCGCGAGATGTGATTTCTGCGGAAAGCCGGACTCCCGCGTGAATCCGCCCGGCAATACCGCACCGCCATGCCGGCGGTCGAGGAGTCCTTCTGCCTCCAGTGCGCGCACGTCCCGCCGTACGGTCACTTCGGAGGTCTGGACGACGCGGGCGAGCTCCCGGAGCGATACCGCTCCATTGGCCCGCACCATTTCGAGGATCAATTGACGACGTTCTGCAGCGAACACGAAACTGACAGTAACCCCAACGACCGTCTGCTTTCAGCAGTTTGCGCCGAATAACCGAAGTTGTTCGCACGGAACCACGGGAAGTGGTATAGGCCCTAACTACCCGCGCCTCTACCTACCCCACCCCCCGCAACAGCCCCTGACCTGCGGGAAGTTGACCCTCTCCCCCGAGGTCCGACGGAGAGTCAGGCTTCGTGAGCCGTCTTCCGCGTATGCAACTGGCGGGCCACTTCGGCGATCGAGCCCGAAAGTGACGGGTACACGGTGAACGCGTTCGCGATCTGCTCGACCGTCAGGTTGTTGTCGACCGCGAGGGAGATGGGATGGATCAGTTCGCTCGCGCGCGGGGAGACGACGACACCGCCCACCACGATGCCGGTGCCGGGCCGGCAGAAGATCTTGACGAAGCCGTCGCGGATGCCCTGCATCTTGGCGCGCGGGTTGCGCAGCAGCGGCAGCTTCACCACGCGGGCGTCGATCTTCCCGGCGTCGACGTCGGCCTGGGTGTAGCCGACGGTGGCGATCTCGGGGTCGGTGAAGACATTGGAGGAGACGGTCTTCAGGTTCAGCGGGGTCACCGCGTCGCCGAGGAAGTGGTAGACGGCGATACGCCCCTGCATGGCGGCGACGGAGGCGAGCGCGAAGACGCCGGTGACGTCTCCGGCGGCGTACACGCCGGGGGCGGTCGTCCGCGACACCTTGTCGGTCCAGATGTGCCCGGAGTCCTTGAGCTTGACCCCGGCCTCCTCCAGGCCCATCCCGCTGCTGTTCGGGATGGCACCGACGGCCATCAGGCAGTGGGTGCCGGAGATGACGCGGCCGTCGGCGAGGGTCACCTCGACGCGGTCGCCGACGCGCTTGGCGGACTGGGCGCGGGAGCGGGCCATGACGTTCATGCCGCGGCGGCGGAAGACGTCCTCCAGGACGGCGGCGGCGTCGGGGTCCTCACCCGGAAGGACGCGGTCGCGGCTGGACACGAGCGTCACCTTGGATCCGAGCGCCTGATAGGCACCGGCGAACTCCGCACCGGTGACACCCGAACCGACCACGATGAGCTCCTCGGGAAGCTCATCAAGGTCATACACCTGGGTCCAGTTGAGAATCCGCTCACCATCGGGCTGCGCGTCCGGCACCTCACGGGGGTGGCCACCCGTAGCGACGAGCACAGCATCAGCCGTAAGAGTCTCTTCGCTCCCGTCAGCCGTACGGACGACGACCTTGCGGGAACCGTCGGCGGCCTGCAGCCCTTCGAGCCGCCCGCGCCCGCGCATCACACGGGCGCCCGCACGCGTCACGGAGGCGGTGATGTCATGGGACTGAGCAAGCGCAAGCCGCTTCACACGCCGGTTGACCTTGCCCAGATCGACCCCCACCACTCGCGCGGGCGTATCGATGTGCGGGGTGTCGTCGGCGACGATGATCCCCAGCTCCTCGTACGACGAGTCGAAGGTGGTCATCACCTCGGCCGTCGCGATCAGGGTCTTCGACGGTACGCAGTCGGTGAGCACCGACGCCCCGCCCAGACCGTCGGAGTCGACGACGGTCACCTCCGCGCCGAGCTGGGCGGCTACGAGCGCCGCCTCATATCCGCCAGGTCCGCCACCGATGATCACGATCCGAGTCACGTACTCCATTGTCCCGCACGCTTCAAGCGGTTTCGCCCCGGGGGCCTCCGTCCGGGCACTTCCCACGTCAGGAGCGGCGCCCGCACCTGCCGTACCCTCGACCCCATGTCGCTCTACGCCGCTTACGCGGGCAACCTCGACGCGCGGCTGATGACGCGCCGCGCACCGCACTCGCCGATGCGCGCGACGGGCTGGCTCAGCGGCTGGCGGCTGACGTTCGGGGGCGAGCACATGGGCTGGGAAGGCGCGCTCGTGACCCTCGTCGAGGCGCCCCGCTCACAGGTCTTCGTCGCGCTCTACGACATCGCTCCCATGGACGAGGACTCCATGGACCGCTGGGAGGGCGTGGGCCTGGACGTCTACCGGCGCATGCGTGTGCGCGTGGACACCCTGGAGGGCGAGGAACCCGCCTGGGTGTACGTGCTCAACGGCTACGAGGGCGGCTTCCCCTCGGCGCGCTACCTGGGCGAACTGGCGGACGCCGCGGAATCGGCCGGCGCCCCGCACGACTATGTGATGGAACTCCGCAAGCGCCCCTGCTGAGGCCCTTCGTCGGAAACGACAACACAACGATCCGAATCCCGTCACCCCGTCATCTACGCGCGTAGGACCAAACCGGCTACCCTCGATCGCGTGAACGCATCTGTTACTCCGGACAACCTCCAGGGCGCCACCGATCCCCGGGCCGCCGCCGACGCCGCCGCCGCGCGACTGCGCGACCTCACGGGCGCCGACACCCACGACGTCGCCCTCGTGATGGGCTCCGGCTGGGCACCCGCCGTGGACGCCCTCGGCTCCCCCGAAGCCGAGTTCCCCGTCACCGAGCTGCCCGGTTTCCCGCCGCCGGCCGTAGAGGGCCACGGCGGCAAGATCCGCTCGTACAAGATCGGTGACAAGCGCGCCCTCGTCTTCCTGGGCCGCACGCACTACTACGAAGGCCGAGGCGTGGCCTCCGTCGCGCACGGCGTCCGCACCGCCGTCGCCGCCGGCTGCAAGACGATCGTGCTGACCAACGGCTGCGGCGGCCTGCGCGAGGGCATGCGCCCCGGCCAGCCGGTCCTGATCAGCGACCACCTGAACCTCACGGCGACGTCGCCGATCGTGGGCGCGAACTTCGTGGACCTCACGGACCTCTACTCCCCGCGCCTGCGCGCGCTGTGCAAGGAGATCGACCCGACCCTCGAAGAGGGCGTCTACGCACAGTTCCCCGGCCCGCACTACGAGACCCCGGCCGAGATCCGTATGGCCCGCACGATCGGCGCGGACCTGGTCGGCATGTCGACGGTCCTGGAGGCCATCGCAGCCCGCGAGGCCGGCGCCGAGGTCCTGGGCATCTCCCTGGTCACGAACCTGGCGGCGGGCATGACGGGCGAACCCCTCAACCACGAGGAGGTCCTCCAGGCGGGCCGCGACTCCGCCACGCGCATGGGCGCGCTCCTGGGCCAGGTCCTGGGCCGTATCTGACCCCCGAGAGACACCGAAAGGCTGGATCACCGTGACCGTGCAGGACACCGAACTCCTCGCCCAGGCCGACACCTGGCTGGCCGAGGACCCCGACCCGGAGACGCGCGAAGAGCTGGCGCGGCTCATCGAGAGCGCCGACACCGAGGCGCTCGCGGAGCGCTTCGCCGGCACGCTCCAGTTCGGCACAGCGGGCCTGCGCGGCGAGCTGGGCGCGGGCCCGATGCGGATGAACCGCTCCGTGGTCATCCGCGCGGCGGCGGGCCTGGCGGCGTATCTCAAGGGCAAGGGTGAGGCGGGCGGCCTGGTCGTCATCGGCTACGACGCCCGCCACAAGTCCGCCGACTTCGCCCGCGACACCGCCGCCGTCATGACCGGCGCCGGCCTGCGCGCGGCAGTCCTCCCCCGCCCCCTCCCCACCCCGGTGCTCGCCTTCGCCATCCGGCACCTGGGCGCGGTCGCGGGCGTCGAGGTCACGGCCAGCCACAACCCGCCCCGGGACAACGGCTACAAGGTCTACCTGGGCGACGGTTCCCAGATCGTGTCCCCGGCAGACACGGAGATCGCGGCGGAGATCAAGGCGATCCACAGCCTGCACGACGTCCCCCGCCCCACCACGGGCTGGGAAACCCTCTCCGAGGACGTCCTGGAGGCCTACCTGGCCCGCACGGACGCGGTCCTGTCCCCGGACTCCCCCCGCACGGCCCGCACCGTCTACACGGCGATGCACGGCGTGGGCAAGGACACCCTCCTGGCCGCGTTCGCCCGAGCAGGTTTCCCGGAGCCGGTCCTCGTACAGGAGCAGGCGGAACCCGACCCGGACTTCCCCACGGTCGCGTTCCCGAACCCGGAAGAGCCGGGCGCGATGGACCTGTCCTTCAAAAAGGCAACGCAGACCAACCCCGACCTGATCATCGCGAACGACCCCGACGCGGACCGCTGCGCGGTGGCGGTAAAGGAAAACGAAAACTGGCGCATGCTGCGGGGCGACGAGGTGGGCGCGCTCCTGGCAGCCCACCTGGTGTCCCGAGGCGCAACGGGCGTCTTCGCGGAGTCGATCGTCTCGTCGTCGCTCCTGAGCCGCATCGCAGCCGCGGCAGACCTCCCCTACGAGGAAACGCTCACGGGCTTCAAGTGGATCGCCCGCGTAAAAAACCTGCGCTACGGCTACGAGGAGGCGCTCGGCTACTGCGTGGACCCCGAGGGAGTCCGCGACAAGGACGGCATCACGGCCGCGCTGCTGATCACCGAGCTGGCCTCGTCGCTCAAGGAGCAGGGCCGCACGCTCCTGGACGCGCTGGACGACCTCGCGCTGACGCACGGCCTGCACGCGACCGACCAGCTCTCGGTCCGGGTGAAGGACCTCTCCCTGATCACGAGGGCCATGCGCACCCTCCGCGAAACACCGCCGAAGGAACTGGCGGGTCTCAAGGTGACGAAGGCGGAGGACCTGACGCAGGGCACGGAGTCGCTGCCCCCCACGGACGGCCTGCGCTACACGCTGGAGGGCGCCCGGGTGATCGTCCGCCCGAGCGGCACGGAGCCCAAGCTCAAGTGCTACCTGGAGGTAGTGATCCCGGTCGACACAGCCAAAAACCTCCAACCCGCAAAAACAGAGGCAACCCGCGTACTCACCGCGATCAAGCGGGACCTCTCCACAGCAGCGGGCATCTAGGGCGTGTTTCGAAAGTCCCGCCTGCCCCGCGACGCCTGGCACGCACTCCCCCACTCTCGGCTTCGCTCGAGCGGGGGGACCCCCATGCGGCGTTGCCGAAACGTCCGAGTGGCTCCGCCACTA
>NZ_RZYA01000070.1 GCF_004005495.1 Streptomyces antnestii | reverse complement strand
TTCGGATCAGGCATGACCTGCTGGCGGCGTCTGGCCGCGTGGAACGAGGCCGGCGTGTGGGACCAACTGCACGCGGTGCTGCTGAAGGAACTGCGGTCGAAGAACCAGCTGGACTGGTCGCGGGCGGTGATCGATTCTTCCCACGTCCGGGCGGCCCGGCGGGGCCCAAAAGCGGGCCCAGTCCGGTCGACCGCGCACGTCCGGGCAGCAAGCACCACGTCATCACGGACGGGCAGGGCATCCCGCTCGCGGTGTCGCTGACCGGTGGCAACCGCAACGACGTCACGCAACTGCTGCCCCTGCTCGACAAGATCCCACCCGTCGCCGGCGTCGTCGGACGCCCACGACGCAGACCGGACATGCTCTTCGCCGACCGCGGCTACGACCACGACAAGTACCGGCGGCTCGTCTGGCAGCGCGGCATTCGCCCGGTGATCGCCGAGCGGGGCCAGCCGCACGGCACCGGCCTGGGCGTCTTCCGTTGGGTGGTCGAGCGGACCATCTCCTGGCTGCATGGCTTCCGCCGCCTGCGTATCCGCTGGGAGAGACGCGACGACATCCATGAGGCTTTCCTCGGCCTCGCCACCTGCCTCATCACCCACCGCCACGTCCAGCGCCTTTGTTAGGACCTCTAAGA
>NZ_RZYA01000044.1 GCF_004005495.1 Streptomyces antnestii | reverse complement strand
ACGACATCGAGATCATGAACGGCGACTACGAGGGCCGCACTCTGGCCGGCGTCTACGGCTACAAGGACGGCTGGGGCGAACTCGGCCCGCACCTCGCCGATGAGATCACGGCACTGATCGCCACCAAACCAACCTCCGTCCAGAAGCCGGCCGTCTGACGCGCCGACAGCGGCAAACACCCAATTCCCCGTGCGAAGCACGAGGGGAACACCGGCCTGTGGGTGGGCAGGACGTGGTGGTGGGGGCAGCAGCACTCCGATGCGTCCAGCCGGCCTGCAGCTGTTCGATGCGCATCGACACCGCACGCTCAACCCGCCGACTCAACCGCTCGCTCGCAAACTGAAGCGCTCCGTGTGCATTGATGTGGTCGGGTAGCCGGACCACAATTGATGCCCGCGGGCAGTTCGGGCAAGGGCCTCTACAGGTCGAACTCCAGGTGCTCGATGTCCGTGAACTGGACCTCTTCCAGGCTTCCGGCGCGGCGGCCGCCGTCCTGGAAGTAGACCTCCTTGAGCGCTTCGGCAGTGATCTCCTGGAGCTCGACGTCGCTGGCGCCGGTCTCCTGGGCGTCGAAGAGGCGGGCGGCGTAGCGGGGCGGCAGGGCGACGGTCAGGTGCCGGATGCGGTCCTGGTCCGTGGACCCGATCGGTGCGGTGTAGCCCATGCGGGCGCGAGTGTCGATGACGATGCCGCCGGTGCTGGCCGCCTTCTCGCGGGCCTTGGCCCGGATCTGCGGCTGCCACCGCTTCTTCACCTCGCGCTGCAGGCGCGTGGCGAGATGCGGGCGCGGCTTCTTGGCCTGATCGGCCACGTACCGCTCCACCTGCCGCTGGGACATGCCGAGCAGTTCGGCGACCGCCTTGGTGCCCTTGAGTTGCTTGACCAGGTACCGCATCTGCGGGCCCGCGGTTCGCCACGGGTCGGCCTTGCCCTGTGGCGTGCTCCGCACCGTGCCGAGGACCGCGCCCGGGCAGCGCCCGGCGGTTGGCATGCTGTGCCTTCGCGGGGTAGAGGCGTGGGCATGCGCGTGCTGACGAGTGAGGTCCTGGCCAGCCGTTCGTGCATATGCGGAACGGGCGTGCGGCAGGCACGGCCCGAAACCTCTCCCCAGGGCATCGCCGTTAGGCAGGCCATGCACCCCAAAATTGGCATCAGCCACCGTGACGAGAAGGGCTGGACCGTGGTCGAGGTCCACGGCGAGGTCGACGTCGCCACCGTGCCCCGGATCAGGGAGTACGTGAGCGCCTGTATCGATGCGGGCCGGCATCACCTCATCGTGGACATGGTGGGCGTCCCGTTCATGGACTCGACGGGCCTCGGGCTCCTCGTCGGCATCGGCAAGCGGATCCGAACGCACACCGGTGATCTCAGGCTGGTGGTCACGAATCCGGGTGTTCTCCAGATCTTCCGCGTCACGAGCCTGCACCGGGCGTTGCCGATCTATGACTCGGTGGAAGCCGCGATGGGGTGACATGAGAGACGACGACAGACGCCCGGTGCCCCGCCCGCACCTGCCGGGCGCCTACTGGCTGAACAGCTCCGGGAGCGACTGCCCATAGGTGTGGCAGCAGCCGCGGCGTGGGACACACCAGGCGCCGAACTCGTGCACGGACCACCACCCGTCGTTCGTCGACCGGCACATCGGCCACCGTCCGCCAGTGATAGCCGTGCACGCGTTCCGACGATGCCCCGCACGCCGCGGGCAGGCTGATGACCAGCGGCGACAGGCCCGAAAACACCGTCTGCACAAGCTCGTTGACATCCTTCACGCAAAGGTCAACGACCCCTCGCGACGCTCCGCCACCACCGAAGTGAGACAGGGCCTAAATGACACACCCGAACCCGAACGGGCCGGCCGCACCGACACCACCCACTTCGGCAGCGTCCCCATCCCCGGTGTGAACGCCCACGGGCCGGCCGGGGCGCCGAGGAGAAGGCGACGGCGAACAGGCTGTGCCGCTCCATCGCCGCTCTGGCCCGCGAGCCTTCGCCGCCATCGTCCCCTTCGCCGCAATCGGGCGGCCTCGTCGTCGCCGTTCCCGCCCGGTCCGGTGGCCCCGCGTGCGACACGCGGGGCCACCGGGTCAGTGACCTGCTGAGGGCGTCAGGCGTTCTCGGTCGCGAGGGACGATTCCTGGAGTGCCGGCTCGCGCGTCGCGGCGGAGACCGCGAGCGTGACCACGACGTTCAGGGCGAGCGCGATGATGCCCACGTTGAGGTCCTTTACCGATTCCGGCAGGGACGGGAACAGGCTGCCCACGGTGACTCCGGTGACGGTGACGGCGGCAACCGTGGCCACGCCGACGATGATCCCGGTGGCCGCACCCTGCTTGGTGACCACCGGCCGGGCCAGAAGGCTGCCCAGTACCGCCGGAAAGAGTTGGGTTACCAGGGAGTACCCCATCAACAGGAGGGAGACCAGTGAGCTGCCGCCGTTGAAGGTGAAGTACAGGGAGACCAGGGCGATCACCGGAACCAGCAGTTTCGCGAGCTGACCGACCTGCGCATCGGATGTGGTGGGGCGGGCGACGCGGTAGACGTTCTTGGCCAGGCAAGTCGCGGAGGTCATCAGCAGTAGGGAGCCGGGGACGAGTGCGGTGAGCAGACCGGCGCCACCGACGATGCCGACGACCCACGGCGGGAAGCTCGCCGTCGTGATGCGCAGCAGCGAGAGGTCCGCGTCGGCGCCTTTCAGGCCGGGTACGACGAGGATCGCCGCGAAGCCGACGAAGAACACGAAGAGCAGGACCAGTTGGTAGAGCGGCATGAAGATCGCGTTGCGCCGGAAGACCTTCTCGCTCTGCGCCGTGTAGCTGGCGCTGAACGTGTGCGGCCACATGTAGAAGCCGATCGCCGACAGCAGCACCGTGGAGGCGAACCACGAGGTGCTCATTCCGCTGGAGGGCAGGGTGAGGAAGTGAGGTTTGGCCTGGTCGACGGCATGGAACATGTGCCCGATGCCGCCGAAGTAGTGCAGGGGCAGGTAGAGGCCGAGGAAGAGGACGACCGCGAGGATCGTGACGTCCTTCAGCAGCGCGGTCCAGGCCGAGCCGTGGATGCCGGAGATCGTCACGTACGCGGTCAGGGCCACCGTGCCGATGACGATGGCCCAGTGCGCGGAGATGTGACCGTACGAGGCCACGGAGACGATGATGCCCAGGCCCTTCAACTGCAGGACGAGGTACGGGATCATCGCGATCACGCCGACGAGCGCGACAAGGCTGCCCAGCAGCGGGCTGCTGAACTTGGCCACGAAGAAGTCGGACTGCGAGATCAGCCGGTGCTCCTTGGCATAGCGCCAGATCGGCGGCAGCAGCCAGTACGACAGGACGTAGGCCAGCGAGGCGTAACACAGGATGTAGTACGCGGGCGCACCCTTGCCGTACGCCCAGCCTGATGCCCCGAGGAACGTGAACGTCGTGTAGATCTCGCCGGCCAGCAGGAGGAAGACGAAGGTCGTTCCGAAGCCGCGGCCGCCCACCGACCACTGCTCCAGGTCCATGTCCTTGCCGCGCCGGGCGCGAAGGCCCAGCGCGATGGCCGCCGCAAGGAAGGCGAAGATGACGGCGAGCGCGGTCATGAGCTGGACTCCTCGCGGTTGGCCGGGTCGAGCCGGTAGATCACGGTCATCGTCGCTGCGATCAGCACGACCCACATGACCAGCCAGAAGAGGATGAAGGGCATCCCCAGGACATAGGGGGTCACCCGGTTGGCGAAGAAGATGCCACCCAGGATCCCGATGAACGGGACAGCGCCTAGCAGATACACGGGTTTCATGGGGATGAACTCCTCATGGGGTCGCGGACGGCCGTATGAACAAGCGGCACGGCCGGACAACGGGTGTGGTCGGTGACTGGGTCGTGCACCGGCACCCGCGGGTGGAGCGGGAGAGAACGCCACCGATGCATGGGTGCATCCCGGGCTTCTATGGGCCGGCGTTCGAGGCCCCAGCGGAAGACGAAGCGCGCGAACCGATGGGCGCAACTTCTACTATGTGGAATTTGCTTTCCGCTATGGTGAAGTCAACGCGCCGGCCGGGGGAAAGTCAATGAATCCTGAGTAAATCAGGGAATGTTGACATTTTGTTGAAAAATTTTGGACATACGGTTCAAGAGGGATTTGTACCGTAAGCGAAATGCGTGCTCAGCGAGCATTTACTGAGCTTTGGTCGTGGCCTGACTGCCCCGATTCGGTCGCTGAAGGGCAGTGAAGGGTTCCGGCAGATGAGGAGGCCGCATGCGCAGGCGCGGGCACCAGGCAGCAGACCCGGCGCCGCGAAGAGCTCTCCCGCCTCTCGGTCTGCACAGCTTCGCCGGCCAGGCGATGTGGGTGCAGCTGGGTCTTGTGGTGGTACTTGTCGCCGTCGCGGTGGTGACGCTCGTACTCCAGTCACGCAATGCGGCCTCTCAGGAGGCGGAGCAGCGTTCACGGGCGGTGGCCGAATCCGTCGCGGCGGTGCCCGGCATGGTGCAGGCGCTGGACGGGCCCGATCCCACCGCCGCCCTCCAATCGCGGACCGAGCAGATCCGGCGCCGGACACACGTCGACGCGGTGGTGGTGTTCAGCCCTCAGGGAATCCGGTACACCCATCCCGACCCGAAGCTGATCGGCAAGCACGTTGTCGGCCCGTACAAGCAGGCGCTGACGCAAGGCACCTTCACCCGCACGTTCACGGCGAGCACCGGCCCCACGGTGATCTCGATCGCACCGGTCACCCGGGACAACGGTACGGTCGCCGGGCTGGTCTCGGTGGGGATCACCGTCAAGCGGGTGCAGCACACGGCATCGGCCGTGCTGCCGGTGCTCCTGGGTGGTGCGGCCGGCGCCCTCATCGTCTCCGCGGCCAGTACGGTGCTGCTCGCCCGAAGGCTGCAGCGGCAGACGCATGGCATGGGCCCCGCCGGAATGGCGCGGATGTACGAGCATCACGACGCGGTGCTGCACTCGGTCCGCGAGGGCGTACTGATCATGGATGCCGACCATCGCCTGCTGCTGACCAATGACGAGGCGCGGCGCCTGCTGGATCTGAGGCCCGACGCCGAGGGCAAGCGGGTCACGGACCTGGGGATGGACCCGAAGACCGTCGACCTGCTGACCTCCGGCGGCGACGTCTCGGACGCGGTGTCCCCAGCCGGCGACCGGCTCCTGGCGATCAATATCCGGCCCACCGACGTGCCCAGGGGCCCGGCGGGCAGCGTGGCGACACTGCGCGACACCACGGAGCTGCGCGCGCTCGCGGGCCGGGCGGAGGCCGCCGGGGAACGACTCCGACTGCTCCACGCCGCCGGGGCGCGGGTCGGAACGACGCTGGACGTGCGCCGGACCGCCCAGGAGCTGGCCGACGTGGCCGTGCCCGGGTTCGCGGACGTCGTCACGGTCGAACTGGCGGACCCGGTCCTGCAGGGCGACGAGCCGACGACGTGGGACGGTCCGCTGCGCCGTGCGGCGGTCAGCGTTGCCCCGCCGCATAGAAGCGAGGGGGCGAGCGCCGCGGCCTCGCACGGAAACGAGGGGCCGAGCACCTGGGCGCCGGCCGACGGGCACGCTGCGGCCGCGCAGCACACCCCCCGCGGCCATCAGGGCAGTGAACGTGTGTCCGGCTCTTCCCTCACGGGCGACAGCGCACGGCAGGAAGCCGCCCCTTCCCCTACCAGACCCCCCTTGGACGAGCTGGTCATCTACTCCCCTCCCACCCCTCAGTCGCTGGCGCTGGAAACCCGTCGAGCCGTGCTCGCCCCGGTTCCCGCCGACACGCAGGCATGGTCGGAGCACACAGCTCAGCAGACTGGGCATGAGCCGGGTCTCCGCTCCCTCATCACCGTTCCGGTCCGTGCCCGCGGCGTGCTGCTGGGATTGGCCAACTTCTGGCGGTACCAGGAGTCCGATCCGTTCGACGAGGACGACCTCGCCGTGGCCGAGGAACTCGTAGGCCGGGCAGGAGTCAGCATCGACAACGCCCGCCGCTTCACCCACGCCGATGCCATTGCCGTGACGCTGCAGCGCAGCCTGCTGCCGGAGGCGCTGCCGGACCAGGAAGCGGTGGAGGCGGCCTATCGGTACCTGCCCGCGCAGGCCGGGGACGCCGGGGTGAGTGGCGACTGGTACGACGTCATCCCACTGCCCGGCGCACGGGTCGCGCTGGTCGTCGGGGACGTCGTCGGACACGGCCTGCACGCGACTGCCACGATGGGGCGGCTGCGCACCGCCGTCCACAACTTCTCCACGCTGGACCTGCCGCCAGACGAACTGCTGGCCTACCTCGACGAACTGGTCACCACGATCGACGACAGCCTGGGCGCGGGCTCGGCCCACATCTCCGGCGCGACCTGCCTGTACGCCATCTACGACCCGGCCACCGGGCGCTGCACGATCGCGACGAAAGGCCACCCGGGCCCCGCGCTCGTCCAGCCCGACGGCACGGTGTCCTTCCCCGGCATTCCGGTATCACCACCCCTCGGGCTCGGTGGCGAACCGTTCGAGACCGCCACGCTCGAGCTACCCGAAGACAGCCGACTGGTGATGTTCACCGACGGCCTGGTCACCGACCGGCATCGGGACATCGACACCGGCTTGGAGCAGCTGCGCACAGCGCTGGCCGGGCTTCCCGGCCGGACCGCGGACGAGACCTGCCAGGGCGTCCTCGACGCCGTACTTCCCTCGCACCCGAGCGACGACGTCGCCCTGCTCGTCGCCCGCACCCGCCGGCTGGATGCCGAGCGCATCGCGGAGTGGGCGGTGCAGCGCGACCCGGCCGACGTCGCCCGGATCCGCACCAACGTGACCGACCGGCTCACCGCCTGGGGCCTTGAGGACCTCAGCTTCGCCACCGAACTCATCCTCAGCGAGCTGGTCACCAATGCCATCCGCTACGGAACCGAGCCCATCACGGTCCGGCTGATGCGTGCCGGCAGCCTGATCTGCGAGGTGGCCGACGGCAGCAGCACGGCCCCGCACCTGCGCCGGGCCGCGGCGACGGACGAAGGGGGCCGCGGGCTCTACCTCGTCTCCCGATTCGCCGAACGGTGGGGCACGCGCTACCCGGAAACCGGCAAGGTCGTCTGGACCGAACAGTCACTGACACCTGGCGCCCCACCCTTGTCCGACATCACGGACGAGGCTCTCCTGGATCAATGGGACGACTTGGCCCCGTAAACCGGCTACCCGCTTGGAGGCTGTCAGCAGCCCCCTGCCGAAGAGCCCAGGCACGGTAAAGGCTCAAGGAAGCTCTTGAAGTGGCTGGTCAGCGGGGTGGCGTGACCTGTACAACAAGCGGCTGTCGGGCCCGGACGCGCTCACCGTCCCGACGCTGCACCAGGTGTGCTCGACGCTGCGCGAGGGCTCAGTCCTCACCGCGAGACCTCGGTTCGTGGCCGACGAGCACGCGTCGAGTTTGGAACCGTGCGGCCTGGCCACCCCGGGCCAACGCGTCTCTGACCGGCAACGCGCTGCCCATCGTCCCCGACGACGGTCTCCTTCTGTGCGACCCCGACTGGCTCTCTTGCCACGGTTCTTGACGACTCCGTGGTAAGTCCGGTCCCTGATCCACGCCGTGCCTCCCAGGTCACGCCCGAGAGCGATTGACATCGGACTGGACCGTCCCCCGTCGCTGACACATACGCCAGGCGTCTCACCAGCTCAAGCACGACGTGAACACTCCACCGCTTGGAAAGGCCGACTTCGGCTGGATGCTGCGGCTCGGTTGGATCACAGCCCCGGCGGCTCCGGCCACCCCAAACGCCCGTCCGGCAGCCACCACCCGACTCGACTGTGCGTGGCTTTCCACCTCTGAGCTCGAACGTCGCGTCGCACACGCTCACTCACCCGCGTCGCGTCCGTTCGCCGGGGCCATCAACTGTGATCGTGCAGTGAAACGGTGCACGCCTGTGCGCCGGGCCCCGGTGGTGGTCTGACGGCGCCGGCGGGGCAACCATGTGGGAGCTCTGTTCTGCTCTTTGAGGGGTCG
>NZ_RZYA01000043.1 GCF_004005495.1 Streptomyces antnestii | reverse complement strand
CACTCGGCCGGTCAGTGGGGCTTCAACCTCACCGTCCTGATCCTCCTCGGCGTCGTCTGCGGCTTCGCGGTCGCGCGCCTGCTGCGCCGCCACGAGCCCGAGGTCATGCGCAAGTAGCGCGTGCCCTGAGGAACGGACGAAGGGCGGCACCCCGCACGGGGTGCCGCCCTTCGGCGTTCGCGGCGTTCATCGAGACCCTGAGGTCCAGGGAGAGTCTCAGTAAGCGCTGTTCACGTTGTCCATCGAGCCGTACTTGTCCGCGGCGTAGTTCGCGGCGGCGGTGATGTTGGCGACCGGGTCGTAGATGTTCCACGACGTGCCGGCCACGTGGTACGCGGCGAAGGTCGGCGGGATGACCTGCAGCAGGCCCTTCGACGGGATGCCGTTGATCGCGTTGATGTCCCAGTTGTTGATGGCGTTCGGGTTGCCCGAGGACTCGCGGATGATGTTGCGGTGCAGGCCGTTGTAGGAGCCCGGGATGCCCTTGGCCTTCATGATGGCCAGGGACTCGCGGATCCAGCCGTCCAGGTTGTTCGCGTAGACCGGCTTGCGGGCGGCGGCGCGGCTGGCGGCCTCCTTGACCTGGCGGGCCTTCTCGGCCTTCACCTTGGCCGCGGCCTGGGCCTTCGCCTTCGCGGCGGCTGCTGCCTCGGCCTTCACCTTCGCCGCGGCGGCGGCCTTGTCCTGCGCGGCCTTCAGCTTGGCGGCGGCGGCCTTGGCCTGCTGGTCGGCGGTGGCCAGCTGGTTGGTGACGCTGGCGTGGACGTCCTTGATCTGGGGCGCGCCGGCGGCGACCTGGAAGGCGACCGGAGCGGCGGAGACCGTCTCCGCCTCTGCGTGGGAGCTGCCCGGCACGAGCGTGAACGCGAGGGCGGCGGCGCCGAGGGTGGCGGCTCCGGCGATCGAGTACTTGTGGGTCTTCGTCAGGCGACTATGACCGAAAATGCTGTGCTGGGGCATGGAGAGGGACCTCTTCGCTGGGGGAAGTCGCTCGCCGGTCCACGGGGAACCGTTCATGTTTCGGCGATGAACGGCATGGGTACGAGCCCACGCTGCCGAGCAACGAGGGCAATTCTTAGCGGCCGCAAAATTCTGTGGCAAAGGTGTGACGTACGAAGCCGGGTAGTGGATCAGGTCCCACGCCGAGGCCCCACACCCCCCTCCCGCCCCGGTGCGGCCGCACACCCCTCATCCACTAGCGGCCTTCGTACGTGACGTGCGTCCTATGCGCGGGGTCACACCGCACACACGGCAACCTCACAAACAGTTGCCACTGCAATGCGCTCCGTGTCCGGATTCCTCAGGAAGTATCAGGTGGACATCCCCAAACTCATGCCACAGATACAAATGTCCCAATGCTTCCGTATATGTACGGCTTATTGCCTCGCGCCCCGCGATGGCCTCCAGCATCAGCAGATGGGACGCCTCCGGCTCGTGCAGCCCCGTGAGGAGCCCGTCCACCACCCGCACACCCCGCTCGGGCGTCACCACGAGGTCCGTCCAGCCCGCGGCGGCCCGCACCACCCCGTCAGGCCCCGCGGCTGACTCCACCGCCCGCACCGCCGTCGTCCCCACCGCGACGACCTTCCCGCCCCCCGCCCTGGCCGCGTTGATCAGCCGAGCCGACGCCTCCGGCACCTCGAACCGCTCCGGATACGGCGGCTCGTGCACCTCCGCCGACGCCACCCCCGTATGCAACGTGATCGGCGCGAACTGGACCCCACGGCTCACCAGCTCCGCAACGAGCCCCGCCGTGAACGGCCGCGCCGCGCTCGGCATCTCCGCGCTCCCCGCCCCGTCCGCGTACGGCAGCGCGAACACCGTCTGATAGACGGAGAGCGGCTGATCGCGCTCTGTATAGGAGTAACGGATCGCCCGCCCGTGCCGCCGCAGCAGCGCGGGCACGTCCCCCGTGGCCCGCACCCACCACAGCCGCGCCCCGCCGGCCGCCAGAGGCTCCTCCCACACCAGGCGCACGCCCTCGGGGAGCACGGCCACCGTCCCCTCCGGCCCGCCCGCACGCGGCCGCGTCGTCCCCCGCCCGTCCGGGTCCCGCAGCTCCACGGCCCAGCGCCCGTCATCACTCCGTGTCGAGAAATGCACCACCACGCGCGCGTGCCCGATCCGCCCGTCGACCGCGGCGGCCAGCGTCGGCGACGTGTTGACCACGAGCACATCCCCCGCCCGCAGCTCCCCCGGCAGCTCGGCGAACGTCCGGTGGGCGATCTCCGTGCCGCGCGACACGAGCAGGCGCACCGCGTCCCTGCCCAGACCGGGCCCGCGCTGCTCCGCGGGCACCCGGGCCGACAGCTCCTCCGGCACACGCACGGCGACCGTCACAGCACCTCCAGAAGAGGTCACAGCGCCTCCAGAAGAGAGGGGGCCGCATACCGTCCGCTGTCCGGCCGCTCGTCGAGCAGCCGCAGGAACGCCGGCACCACCGACTCGGGCGGCGGCCGGTGCCCGTCGTCGTCCAGCGGCACCGCCGCCTGGTACAGATCCGTCCGCATGTCACCCGGATCCACGGCCCACACCCGCAGCCCCGGCTCCTCCACCGCGAGCACCGCGGACAACTGGTCGAGCGCCGCCTTGGACGCGCCGTAACCGCCCCAGGTCTCGTACGCCTCCGCCGACGCGTCCGAGCTCAGCGCGACCACCGCCCCCGCCGGCGCGGCCCGCAACAGTGGCAGCGCCTCCTGTGTGAGCCCGAGCGCCGCCACGACATTCACCTCCAGCGCCCGCCGCAGCCCCTCCAGCGGCAGGGCGTCGAGCCGCACCAGCGGCTCGGCCCCCAGCGCGCTTGCGTTGTTCACCAGCAGATCCAGGCCCCCGAGACCGCGCGCCGCCGCCACCAGGTCCGCGCGGTGCGCCGCGTCCGTGACGTCCCCGGGCAGCGCCGCCACCCGCGTCCCGTACTTCTCCAGCTCCTCCGCCGTCTCCCGCAGCACCGCCCCGGACCTGGCGTCGAGCACCAGATCCCAGCCGCGCCCCGCAAGAGCCGCCGCGAACGCGCGGCCGAACCCCTTCGAAGCCCCCGTGATGATCGCCACCGGCATGACATCCGTCCCCTCGGGCCCATCGGGCCGCTCTAGTGCCGTACGTGCTTCGACGTGCCTCCAACGTAGGAACGCACCCGCCCGCCGCGCCTCGTACGAGGGCCGCACCTCACCGGGGCCCTTCGCCCTACGCCCACCGGCCTAGGCGGTGGCCGCCACGGGCCCGATACGCGCTGTCACACCCCGCCGGTACCGTGAGGTCATGAGTCACGGCCCACGATCAGGCCTGTCCGCGGTGAGTACCGCGCTGCTGGCCATGAGCAGACACCTCGAGGTGCGCGACGTCCTCAAGACGATCGTCGCGTCCGCCCGCGAGCTGCTCGACGCCGAGTACGCGGCGCTCGGGGTGCCCGACGACCACGGCGGCTTCGCCCAGTTCGTCGTCGACGGCGTCAGCGACGCGCAGTGGAAGGCCATCGGCCCGCTCCCGCGCCAGCACGGCATCCTCGCCGCGATGCTGCGCGACGCGAAGACCGAGCGCCTGGGCGATGTGCGCAAGGACCCGCGCTTCGAGGGCTGGCCGTCCGCCCACCCCGACATGTCCGACTTCCTCGGCCTGCCCGTCCGGGACGGCGACGAGGTCATCGGCGCCCTCTTCCTCGCCAACAAGAAGTGCCCGAAGCCACAAGGGAGTTGCGGCTTCACCGCGGAGGACGAGGAACTCCTGACGATCCTCGCCCAGCACGCCGCCATCGCCCTCACCAACGCCCGCCTGTACGAGCGCAGCCGCGAACTCACCATCGCCGAGGAGCGTTCGCGCCTCGCTCATGAACTCCACGACGCCGTCAGCCAGAAGCTCTTCTCCCTGCGCCTGACCGCCCAGGCCGCGGCCGCCCTCGTCGACCGCGACCCGTCCCGCGCCAAGGGCGAACTCCACCACGTGGCCGAGCTGGCCGCCGAGGCCGCCGACGAACTGCGCGCCGCCGTCGTCGAGTTGCGCCCCGCCGCGCTCGACGAGGACGGCCTCGTCGCCACCCTGCGTACGCAGGCCCAGGTCCTCGACCGCGCCCACTCGGCGCACGTCACCTTCGACTGCAGCGGCATCCGCGCCCTGCCCGCCGCCCAGGAAGAGGCCATGCTCCGCGTCGCGCAGGAGGCGCTGCACAACGCCCTGCGCCACTCGGGCGCCGAGCACGTCGCCGTGACGCTCGACAAGCGCGGCGCCGGAGCCGTCCTGCGCGTCACCGACGACGGCCGCGGCTTCGACCCGCGGGCCGTCCGGCACGCGGGACGCCACCTCGGCCTGGTGTCGATGCGGGACCGGTCCAGTGGCGTGGGCGGGCTTCTGACGGTGGAATCGGAGCCCGGCAAGGGCACCACGATCGAGATGGAGGTCCCCGGTGGCTGACAACAGGATCCGGGTGCTGCTGGTCGACGACCACCAGGTCGTCCGCCGCGGGCTGCGCACGTTCCTCGAGGTCCAGGACGACATCGAGGTCGTGGGGGAGGCGTCGGACGGCGCCGAGGGGGTCGCCCGCACCGAGGAGCTCAAGCCGGACGTCGTCCTGATGGACGTCAAGATGCCCGGGATGGACGGCGTCGAGGCCCTGCGCAAGCTCCGCGACCTCGCCAACCCCGCGCGCGTACTCATCGTCACCAGCTTCACCGAGCAGCGCACCGTCGTCCCCGCCCTGCGCGCCGGCGCCGCCGGATACGTGTACAAGGACATCGACCCGGAGGCCCTGGCCGGCGCGATCCGCTCGGTGCACGCGGGCCATGTGCTGCTCCAGCCGGAGGTGGCCGGCGCCCTGCTGTCGCAGGAGGAGACCAACGCCGGGCAGGGGAGAGGCAATGCGCTCACCGAGCGGGAGCGCGAGGTGCTCTGCCTGATCGCGGACGGCCGTTCGAACCGCGAGATCGCGCGGGCCCTCGTCCTCTCCGAGAAGACCGTCAAGACCCATGTGTCGAACATCCTGATGAAGCTCGACCTCGCGGACCGCACCCAGGCCGCCCTATGGGCCGTACGCCACGGGGTGGCCGGCTGAGCCGCGGGCTTCCGGGCTTCCGGGTCTCCAGGTTTCCGGACCTCGAGGCTTCCGGGCCTCCGGAACGACAATACGGATGGTTCCGCTCCGGGCTGAGATTCATACCGTCGTGTGTATGTCCCCCACATGGCGCATCCTGCGGAAGGCTCCCGCGTTCTCCAGTGCGTGCTGCGGCGGTTTCGTCGCAGTGATCGCCTAGGAGGGTCAAGAAGTGAAGAAGCTGAAGAGGGTCGCGGCCGTGTCGATGGTCGCCGGTGGTCTCGTCGCCGCCGGTGCCGGTATGGCCTCCGCCACGGACGCGCACGCGAACGGCCACGCCGTGAACTCCCCGGGCATCGTCTCGGGGAACGTGATCCAGGCCCCGGTCCACATCCCGGTCAACGTCGTCGGCAACACGGTGAACGTCATCGGTCTGCTGAACCCGACCTTCGGCAACCTCGGCGTCAACGACTGACGAAGCCTCGGTCCACCAGTGACCACCGGCCCCCGGTATCCCCGGGGGCCGGTCCCGTATCCCCGCGACGCCGCGGCCCCGTCACCGCCCCCCGCGCTCCCGCTCCTCCACGAACGAGTTGTACGCCGCGACCTGCGCCCGCCGGGCCGTCCGCTCCACCGGACGCAGCGCCTCCGTCCGCGCCGCCATCTCCGAAGCGCTCACCGCCCCGCCGTGCCCGCTCTCGTACGCCACCGAGATCAGCAGCCCGACCCGCTGCGCCAGCTCCAACACCCGTACCGCACGCGGCGGATAGCCCGGCGCGAGGACCTCGCGCCCCCGCTCCGCCCGCGCCCGGTACGCGTCCACCGCGGCCTCCGCCACCGGACCGGACCCGGCCACGTCGAGCCGCGACAGGACCGCCGTCGCGTCCCGCAGCGCCTCCGCGAGCTCCCGCTCGGCCTCCCCGAGCGATGGCACATCGGCCGGCGGAGCCTCCCGCACCGGAAGGCAGTGCCAGAGGACCTCGACATGAAGGTCACCGTCGGGCCCGGCCTCGTACACCTCGGGCACGAGCCCGAGCGCGGCCCCGTGGCACACGACGGCCTCCTCGGCGTCGAGGGCGCGCGCGTTGAACTCGGGGGGACCGCTCAGACCCAGCGGATGACCCGGCGCGGGCAGCGCGACGCGCAGTCCCGTCGCCCCCAGCGCGCGCAGCCGCCCCAGGGCGAGCGTCAGCCCCACGGGCCCCGACTCGCCGGGCAACCCCTCCACCCGGTGCACCGCGTCCTCGCCCACTATGGCGAGCGCCGCGTCATCGGGAGCGACAAACCCGGCCAAAAGTGCATTTCCCCATGAGGCCAGCCGGCCTGAGCGTGGTTCCGAAAGCATGGCCCCCACCCTAAAGACCGGCCGATGGGTGGGACCGGTCGACCGGTGGCGTAGGTTTTCCCTGGGGGATGCGTCCACAGACGCACGCGACAGCCGAGACTGCAATGGGAGACAACGCGCTCATGAGCGATGTACTGGAGCTGGTGGACGTATCCGTGGTCCGCGAGGGCCGGGCTCTGGTGGACCAGGTCTCCTGGTCGGTCAAGGAGGGAGAGCGCTGGGTCATCCTCGGCCCGAACGGCGCCGGGAAGACGACCCTCCTGAACGTCGCCTCCAGCTACCTGTTCCCCAGCCAGGGCACCGCCTCCGTCCTCGGCGAGACCCTCGGCAAGCCCGGCACCGACGTCTTCGAACTGCGCCCCCGCATCGGCGTCGCCGGCATCGCGCTCGCGGAGAAGCTCCCCAAGCGCCAGACGGTCCTGCAGACCGTCCTCACCGCCGCGTACGGCATGACCGCCGGCTGGCACGAGGACTACGAGGACATCGACGAGCAGCGCGCCCGCGCCTTCCTCGACCGCCTCGGCATGAGCGAGTACCTGGACCGCAAGTTCGGCACGCTCTCCGAGGGCGAGCGCAAGCGCACCCTCATCGCCCGCGCCCTGATGACCGACCCCGAGCTCCTCCTTCTCGACGAGCCCGCCGCCGGTCTCGACCTCGGCGGCCGCGAGGACCTCGTACGCCGCCTCGGCCGCCTCGCCCGCGACCCGATCGCCCCTTCGATGATCATGGTCACGCACCACGTCGAGGAGATCGCCCCCGGCTTCACGCACGTCCTGATGATCCGTCAGGGCAAGGTGCTCGCCGCGGGCCCCCTGGAGCTGGAGCTGACCTCCCGTAACCTCTCCCTCTGCTTCGGCCTCCCGCTCATCGTCGAGCAGCGCGGCGAGCGCTGGACCGCGACGGGCCTCCCGCTGGGCTGACCCGGCCCGGTCCCGCCCCCTGTCCGCCCCACGGCACCCTGTCCCACGGAGAGCCGCGGTCCTACCATGACCATGTGGCAGACATCAACGCATGGGTGTGGTGGCTGATCGGGGCGGCCGCACTCGGAATCCCGCTCGTCATCACCGCGATGCCCGAGTTCGGCATGCTGTCCGCGGGCGCCGTCGCGGGCGCCGTGACGGCCGGCCTCGGCGGCGGGATGGTGACGCAGGTCCTCGTCTTCGCCGCCGTCTCGGTCGCGCTGATCGTCGTCGTACGGCCCATCGCCACACGGCACCGCACCCAACGCCCCGTGCTCGCCACGGGAATCGAGGCGCTGAAAGGCAAGCAGGCCGTCGTCGTCGAACGCGTCGACGGCAGCGGCGGCCGCATCAAGCTGGCCGGAGAGATCTGGTCCGCCCGCCCCCTCGACGCGTCCGAGAGCTACGAGCCGGGCCGCCAGGTGGACGTCGTCGACATCGAGGGAGCCACCGCCATCGTCGTGTGATCATGGTGAGGTGATCGAGGAGGTGGCTTGAACTCCCCACGCCGCAGAGCCCGTTCTGACAGACTCGACCAGCAAGATCCTCAAGATCTTCCGGCGGGACCCGCCGGAACGACGACGGCACGAAGGGTACGGGAGACGCGATGTCAGCGATCATCATCGTCCTGATCATTCTGGTGGTGCTGGTCTTCATCGCCCTGATCAAGACCATTCAAGTCATCCCGCAGGCGAGCGCGGCGATCGTGGAACGCTTCGGCCGCTACACACGCACACTGAACGCGGGCCTGAACATCGTCGTCCCGTTCATCGACTCGATCCGCAACCGGATCGACCTGCGAGAACAGGTCGTCCCCTTCCCGCCCCAGCCGGTGATCACCCAGGACAACCTGGTGGTCAACATCGACACGGTCATCTACTACCAGGTCACCGACGCCCGCGCCGCGACCTACGAGGTGGCCAGCTACATCCAGGCCATCGAACAGCTCACGGTCACCACCCTCCGCAACATCATCGGCGGCATGGACCTTGAGCGGACCCTGACCTCCCGCGAGGAGATCAACGCGGCCCTGCGCGGCGTCCTCGACGAGGCCACCGGCAAGTGGGGCATCCGCGTCAACCGCGTCGAGCTCAAGGCGATCGAGCCGCCCACCTCCATCCAGGACTCGATGGAGAAGCAGATGCGCGCCGACCGTGACAAGCGCGCCGCGATCCTCACCGCGGAAGGCATCCGCCAGTCCCAGATCCTCACCGCGGAAGGTGAGAAGCAGTCCGCCATCCTGCGCGCCGAGGGTGAGGCCAAGGCCGCGGCCCTGCGCGCCGAGGGCGAGGCCCAGGCCGTCCGTACGGTCTTCGAGGCCATCCACGCCGGCGACCCCGACCAGAAGCTGCTCTCCTACCAGTACCTCCAGATGCTCCCGAAGATCGCCGAGGGCGACGCCAACAAGCTCTGGATCGTGCCCAGCGAGATCGGCGACGCCCTCAAGGGACTCTCCGGCGCCATGGGCAACTTCGGCGCCATGGGCGGAGGATCGGCCCCCGTGGCCGCCCCGCGCCGAGAACAGCCGCCCATCGACTAAGCCGCCTGAGCCGCCTGAGTCCTGCCCCACCCCCGCACACGAAGAAAGCCCGCCCCGGCACCCCGGAGGCGGGCTTCTCCGCTCGCTGCGTGGCGCCGCCCGCTACGCCGCCGCCCGCGCCAGCCACCCCGGCAGCGCGTCCCGCTCGGACTGCCCGAGCGTCAGCAGCATCGCGTCCGCCGGCGTCGGCTCGAACGGCTCCCGCAGCAGCGGCATCCCGGCCTGCTCCGGAGTCCGGTCCGCCTTACGGTGGTTGTCCTCCGCGCACGAAGCGACCGTATTCAGCCAGGAGTCCGCACCACCGCGCGACCTCGGCACCACGTGGTCCACCGTCGTCGCCCGCCTGCCGCAGTACGCGCACCGGTGCTGGTCACGGATCAGCACACCACGCCTCGACCACGGAGCACGTCTTCGGAAGGGCACCCGCACATACCGGCACAGTCTGATGACCCGCGGCACCGGTATGTCCACGGCGGCCGCGCGCACACGGAGTCCGGGGTGGGCCTGCTCGACGACGGCCTTGTCCTGCAGCACCAGCACGACGGCCCGGTTCAGCGTCACCGTCGACAACGGCTCGAAGCTGGCGTTCAGTACCAGCGTGTCCCGCATCTCGCCCACCTCCCGTACGTCCCCGGCCCACCCCCGTGGCGGGCTTGGATCAACTCTGTCCGGGCGCGCCGAGATGGACAACGCAATAAAAAATGCCCGCCCCCGATCACTTCCATGACCGGGGGCGGGCGAACAGACGGTGAACGTCGGCGGACGTCAGCGTTCCGCGGGAGCCGCGTACTCGGCGATCACCTGAGCACGCGCCAGCGTGTGAAAACGCAGATTGAACCCGACGACAGCCGGCGAGGCGTCCGAGTCGGGACCGAGCTTCTCCTGATCCACCGCGTACACGGTGAAGACATAACGGTGCGCCGGATCACCGGGCGGCGGCGCGGCGCCCCCGAAGTCCTTCGACCCGTAGTCGTTGCGCACCTGCACCGCACCGGCGGGCAGCCCTTCGAACTTGCCGCTGCCCGCACCGGCCGGCAGCTCGGTCACCGAGGCCGGGATGTCGAACACGGTCCAGTGCCAGAAGCCACTGCCCGTCGGCGCGTCCGGGTCGAAGCACGTCACCGCGAAGCTCTTGGCCTCCGCCGGGAAGCCCTCCCACCGCAGCTGCGGCGAGGTGTTCCCCTCCGCGTAGACCTGCGCGTCCTTGAGCACCGCCCCAGGCTCGACGTCCTCGCTCACCACCGTGAACGACGGCACCTGCGGATGGAAGTCATGGGGAAGCGGCGGCCTCTTGAGGTCGGTCACGTCGGCACCTCCTGCTCGGCGAAAACTCTCGGATCCGAGCCTATGCCTCCGCCCCGCCGGCCAAGGACCCGCACCACCACACGGCCACCGCGCCCGCCTCAGAACCAGTTGCGCTTGCTGCCGACCTCGGACAGCCACTGGTGCAGATACGCCGACCAGTCCGTCCCCTGGAAGTCGTGGTGCCCCACGACGAACGACCGGAACGTGTCACTGCCCTCGCTGAACAGCCCCGGCTTCTTGTCCATCTCCAGGACGACGTCCATCTCGCGGTCGTCCGCCACGAAGCTCAGCTCGACCTGGTTGAGGCCGCGGTACTGCTGCGGCGGGTAGAACTCGATCTCCTGGTAGAACGGCAGCTTCTGCCGCGTCCCCCGGATGTGCCCGCGCTCCATGTCCGCGCTCTTGAACCGGAACCCGAGCCCGATGAAGGCGTCCAGGATCGCCTGCTGCGACGGCAGCGGGTGCACGTTGATCGGGTCGAGGTCACCGGAGTCCACGGCGCGCGCGATCTCCAGCTCCGTCGTCACACCGATGTTCATGCCGCGCAGCTGCTGCCCGTCGATCGTCGTGACCGGCGTCTCCCACGGGATCTCGAGCCCGAACGGCACCGCGTGCACCGCGCCCGCCTGCAGCGCGAACGCCCCGCCGAGGCGCACCTTCGTGAACTCGATGTCCTGCTTGGTCTCCTGGTCACCGCCCTCGACCTCGACCCGAGCCTGCAGACCGACCGAAAGCCCCTCGATGTCCTGGTCCACGGACCCGCCCTGGATCCGCACCTCACCCTGGACGACGCCACCCGGCACCACGTTGACCTCGGTCAGCACGGTCTCGACCGACGCCCCGCCGGCACCCAGACTCGCCAGCAGCCGCTTGAACCCCATGACTCCACTCCTCCCCGTGCCACGACCTGTGGCCCGTCTCTTCCTGTCGCGATCCTCGACCTCTACCAACGCGACAGACCGTTCACCGGTTCCGCCACAACGACGTTGGACTACGCTCGACCGCCATGATCGCGGCCCCTGACCGTACGCCCCTCACACGTGCCTTCTTCGACCGGCCCGTACTGGAGGTCGCCCCCGATCTCCTCGGGCGCGTCCTCGTACGCAACACCCCTGAAGGCCCGATCGAACTGCGCCTCACAGAGGTCGAGGCCTACGCCGGACCGGACGACCCCGGCTCCCACGCGTACCGCTCCCGCACCGTCCGCAACGACGTGATGTTCGGTCCGCCCGGACACGCGTACGTCTACTTCACCTACGGCATGTGGCACTGCCTCAACCTGGTGTGCGGCCCGGAGGGCACCGCGAGCGGGGTACTCCTCCGTGCCGGCGAGATCATCAAGGGCGCCGAACTCGCGCGCAAACGTCGACTATCGGCCCGTAACGACAAAGAACTGGCCAAAGGACCGGCCCGCCTGGCCACGGCTCTGGACGTGGACCGGGCACTGGACGGCACGGACGTCTGCGCCTCCCCGGGCTCCCCCCTCGCGATCCTCACGGGCACGCCCACGCCCCGCGACCAGGTGAAGAGCGGCCCGCGCACGGGCGTCGCCGGCGAGGGCGGCCTCCACCCCTGGCGCTACTGGACCGTCAACGACCCGACGGTGAGCCCGTATCGACCGCACACGCCACGCCGTCGTTCAACTTGACTCGCCTTCGCGGGGTCCGTAATGTAGCCCGAGCCGCTTGACCCGGTTCCGGCAATCTGCCGACAGCCGAAGGCGGCCAAACCACTACCTACGAATTCCCCTCTGCTGGGGCTTATTCAGCATGTCCGCATGCCTGAATTCGAATCCGCAGATCGAATGAGGGCCTCGATTATGAGGCTCCGGGGAAATCCGCTAACGTAGTGGAAACGCCGAAAGGCAAGGCCCCCAACGGCCACCGGAAATGAATTCCGAACCGGGAACGGAACGGAAAACGGGTCTGGTAGAGTTGGAAACGCAAGACCGAAGGGAAACTGCCCGGAGGAAAGCCCGAAGAGATTCGGGTGAGTACAAAGGAAGCGTCCGTTCCTTGAGAACTCAACAGCGTGCCAAAAGTCAACGCCAGATTGACAACCCC
>NZ_RZYA01000069.1 GCF_004005495.1 Streptomyces antnestii | reverse complement strand
GCTTTGGGTGATTGCGCCCGCTTTGCAGCCGCCGGACGAACAGCACACCGGCCAGCATTCGGAGGGTGAACTCGTGTTGGGCGGTCTCCGGTCTGCTGGCAAGAAGGCGCGGATCCGGCCCAGCGGCCGGAGGCGAGGGCCTGGCGTTTTCGGGTCCCGCGACGGCCATGTCGAACCAATGCGTGGCGGTGCCGACCAACACGGCATCGACGGAAGCGTCCGGCAGCGGTATTTGGCCCCGGTACTACTCGGGCCGAATCCCGGCAGGTCTCGGCGTCAGTTTCATCCGGCGCCGAGACCAGCCCCCCTGACCACAGGCCTGTCCGCACGGCCTCCTATTCTTCGACGGACGCTGATGCCCGTTCGGTCGTGTGCCTGCCGTCCGGCGCCCGACACGACTCAACGACTCCACCGCATCGTGATGGAGTCGCTCACCGAGGAGGAACGTTTATGCACGCCCGGAAGATCGGCGCGGCCGCCGCAACAGCGGTGGCGCTCCTGGCTGCCCGCGACCTCGTCCAGAAGAGGCACGCACTGCTGCGGAACTTCCCGGTGATCGGACACGCCCGGTACCTGTTGGAGACGATCGGGCCCGAGCTGCGGCAGTACATCGTGACCTCCAACGAGGAGGAGCGCCCGTTCAG
>NZ_RZYA01000042.1 GCF_004005495.1 Streptomyces antnestii | reverse complement strand
CGACCCCTCAAAGAGCAGAACAGAGCTCCCACATGGTTGCCCCGCCGGCGCCGTCAGACCACCACCGGGGCCCGGCGCACAGGCGTGCACCGTTTCACTGCACGATCACAGTTGATGGCCCCGGCGAGCGGACGCGACGCGGACGAGTGAGCGTGTGCGACGCTCACCGAGGTCACGGAGGAATGACGATCTCGCAATCGGACAGACCGGGCCCGACGAGACGCTAGCCCCGGACGAGATTCCGACGACGAGCGGGCGGCATGGTGGAACCGGCCGCAGCTGTGCCACCTTGAATGCCTGTTCTTGACGGTCTGTCATGGGGGGAACAGCTGGGCGCCCAAACCGCGGGCAACACCCGCGCCGCCTGGCACCTGATGCGGACTACCCCCGCCCCGGCCGCCCGCACCGAGCGCCATCAGGGGAATACCGCGGGGTCACTCGTCGGTCGGTGGTTGTTCTCGTCGGGCCTGGTCGACCTGTTCCCAGTCGATGCTGCGGGCTCCTGGCCGTGTGCGTAGCTGGTCCAGCGCTTCCCAGTCGATGGGGGCGCCGGACCTGATCCTGCGGACGATGATTTCGGTGAGCGTGACGGTGCCCGGGGGCGGTTCGGCCGGGGAGGTCATGGCCGGCCCTCCGAGTCCGGCAGCAAAGAGAAGCAGCACCTGCTCAGGTCCACAGCCACCGGTGTGATCCCGGTGGGCCCGTGGCGGTGGAGGGAGACGTGCAGTTCGGCGCGTTGCACCATCGGCTCGGGCAGACCTTGTCGGGGGAAGAGGTGACCGGGGTAGACCGAAGGGTCCGGCGACTGCTCGTACCGACGTCTCGACTGCCGTTCGATGTAGTACTCGTCGCGGTGCAGCATGATCACGGCCTCTGCGCGGGGAAGCAATTGCTCGGCGTGCTCCATGTCCCCCAGCCGTGGCCGGTGGTCCGGGCGTTCGGCGACGTCGCGGGTCAACTGTTCGACCAGGAGCACCGCTGCATTGAACCGTCGGGCCAGCTTCTGCAAGGCCTCCACAATCGCGGCGACTTCCACGGCGCGGTCATGCGAGTGCGGGCTCAATCCGGGCCCCGAGCGGTCAATCAGACCGAGGTAGTCGACCACGACCAGGTCGAGACGCCCGTACCGGCGAGAGGCCCGCTCGCATTCTGCCGCGATGTCACTGACGGCTGGGATGCTTCCGTCGCCGCCAAGGTCCAGCGGTGCTCGCCGGCGGTCCAAGTCCTCGGCCGCGCCGCGCACACGTTCCCGCTCGTGCTCGGGCAGGCCACGAAGGATTCGGTCGGAGGAAAGCCCGCTCTCCGCGGCCATCAGCCGGACCCAGAGTTCGAACCGGCTCATTTCCAGGGAGGCGATCAACGCCGGACGCCCAGCGGCCACGGCACAGTGCCGGGCGATCGACAGAGCCAGCATCGACTTCCCCATCGCCGTACGGGCGGCCAGCACCGTCACACGCCCCGGCCTCAGCCCTCCGCGGAGCAATGTGTCGAGGCCAGGCAGCCCGGTCGCCACCCTGGGCTTGCCACGGCTGCGCTCGACCGCGGAGCGATACGCGGCGCCTTCGGTTCGGGCGCGTCGGGCATCGGCCTTGCGGGCGTGGTTGCGGACCACAAGCGTTCCGTTTCCGGCATGGCAGGCCCGTGGTCCCGCACATGCCGCCGCTCGCGGAAGGGCATGACAAGTGAGGGGTTCACGTTGATGCGCAGGCACCTGGGGCTCGTTACCCCACCGCGGCCACGGGACGGTGTGGGGTTCGCCGGGCCGACGTAAGGACGGCCATCGCACGACAGTCTAAATGGGGCTCAACCCGAACTCACGCACTGCGGGCCACGACACCGCCGAGTTCATCTCCTTCAGAGCCTCGGATACGGCCCTGACGCCGACTGATCCCGGCGCGCCGGGTCCAGCCATGCGTCGCTCGTTGGGGCCGAGTGTCGCCGAACTCTCCAGCCCGCCTGGTGGGCCTTGATGTACTGGACCGTCGAAGCGGGGGAGCGGGCTGTTGGCCAGGTACAGCAGGGGTGACACCGTCGAACTGGGCGGCGGGTGCGCGTGACGGAATGGAGCGACTTCGAGTGGGTGGTGTGGCGCCTCGAGGTCCAAGACCCGTCGCAGCTCGCGGGCGAGGATCCCGACCTGGACGAGCGCACCAAGGAGACGATGACGGAGCTCGCGGGCTCGCTGGGCTGCGTGTATGAACACTGCGTCGACACCGACACCTACTCCGACGGAACGCCGTACTACGCCTGGTGGGTCCGCCTGCCCGCCGCCGAGCACGCCCGACACGACAAGGACGGCATCCCGCAGGCGCTCGGCCCGCTGCGCCAGTACCTGACCACCCAGCTTCCCGACGGCCTGAAGTGGGAGATCACGCCAGACCGCGAGTACACGGTCGACCACGCCGGCAGCACGGCCATGCGGACGGCCTACGACGATCTGATCGCCCCGTTCGAGCGCGCCCTCATCCCGCTGCGCCGGGACGGGGCCGACGCTCTCGATCCCCGGGCGAAGGTCTGGAAGTGGGAGGCGGACCTCCTGGTCGGCACGTTCGACCTGTGGCTGTGCAACGACCCTGACCGCCCGCACACCTGGCTCGTCGTCACCGTCGGACTGTGGACCGAGCCGCAGCTCTTCGACGAAGAGCCCGCCGCCCGCCTGGGCCACTTCGACTTCACCCCGCACCACCCCTTGCTGTTCCTGCCCCGCCCGCCCGGCCCGGTGACCTTCACCGCCCGCGCGGAATCCGGCCCATTCCCCGACAAGAGCAGCTCCAGGACGAAGGCCGCCGACGCCATCGCGGCAGCTCACCAGTGGACGGCCAACGACCCAGCCGTCCTGGCCGAGCGGGTCGCCCACGACCTCAAGCTGCTGTGGCCGCACCTCACCGGCCCGGAAAGGAGCTGACATGGCCTCGTACGCGAAGGACCCGCGCTGCGCCGCCATGGCCGAAGCCCTCGTTCCCCTGCTGCGCCGCAACTGCCCGGAAGGCCCGGGCGGATTCGGCGGCTCGTACCAGGTGAATCTGGATGACGAGGAGGCCGTCGGACTGCGACTTGCGTGACAGTCAGTACCGCGCGAGCGCGGCTTCGACGTTCATTCCTCGCCCCAAGCTCGAACCGACCCCAGGCCATATCCTTTCCCCGCCGAACAGGACAGAGGGGGGCGAACAACCATGAGGAAACGAGCCAAGAGACCGACGCCACGTTGTACGGCGGTGGACGACGTCAGCACCGTGAACGGCCGGCCGAGCCTCATGGCCAGGTACATCGGAAACGGCAACGGAGAGAAGCCCTGCCAGAACCCGGCGGTCATCGGCGACCGGTGCCTTACCCACACCCCAGATCGCGCGGCCGCCCGACGGCACAAGATCCGATCCGAAATCAAGGGCGGCCTGGGCTGCCTCGGCATCCTTTCACTCCTGGCGGCCGGGGTGGTCTATGGCCTGCCGGTCGCCGCGGACTGGGCGCGTGAGCAAGCCCGCGAGTACTGCCAGCCGGCCGTGACCTCGTACGAGAAGGCGCGGAAGAAAGCCGACGCCATCCGTATCCCGTTGCTCTTCGGAACCGAATTCCTCAACGGCGACGAAGAGATCACGGAACCCGACATCCTCGCCGCCTACCGGGAGAAACGAGCGGCGGCAGGCGAAGGCGCGAAGATCGCCCTTGCCCACCAGAACTGCTTCGAACCTCAGGTGATAGGCCGCGCGAACCAGATACGGCTCCGCCCCAAGGAGGCCACCTTCGCCGTCATGCCGGACGCCAACAGTCCTTACGCGGTCCTGGTCTTTGACGGAACAGACGGCATCCCCGAGCACAAGACCGGGCTGCCGCCAGACCTCCGGCTGTGGCCGGCGGTGAGCGCATGAACGCCCTGTGGACCGCCCTTCTCCCCGCCATCGCAGCCGGCGTCTTCGGTATCGGAGGCGTCCTCCTGGGCCGCCGCCAGACCACCGACCAGGCCGAAGTCGAACACGGGCAGTGGCTTCGCGGGCAACGCCTCGAGGCCTACGTGCAGTTCCTCGAAGCCTGGGAGGAGGCCCTGGCCGACTACCAGAACATGCAGGACACCTGGGACGCCTACACCGACGCGAACCCCATCTACCAGGCCCAAAACGGTGAGGAGATGATATTCGGGGCGGTCAGCGACAGGACACATGGATTCATTGTTGCCGTACGTCCCCTTCGGGAGAGAGTTCAGATCCTGGGCCCGGCCCGTGTGGAGACGGCAGCGTCCGTACTGCACACGACCCTTGTGGAACTCCGGCAGGAGCTACTGGCACGCCCTCACGAAACGGGATGGGACCACTTTGATGAGCTGATGTCGTGAGCGCCTGAGCAGCGGCAGATGTTTGTGAAGGCGGCACGGGACGCGATGCAGTCCGCGCCCCGCCCGGGAGTCGAGTGACCTCCAGCGCCGGCTACTGCATGTTGGCGACGATCAGCACGATCACCACGACTGCGATGAGAAACCACCACGGCGGCGCCGACGCGCGTGGCCGGCGTGTCCACCGGCCCCGATGGAAGGGCACCCATTCCGCCTGGTCGAAGAAGGTCTGAGCACCCGCGGGACGACGGCACGCCAACTCCGGTGTTCCGCCGGAACCGGTCCACCGCTGCTGACCAGATGTCTTCCCCAGCAGGCGCGCGGAACATCTCCTCCACGTCCTGATCCCAGTCGTCGTGTCCGAGCAGCTCGTCGGCGAGGGCGTGGCATCTCCCGCTCAGCAACACGCTTCGCGGCGGGCAGCCCGAGGAACAGTGCTGCCGACTGCTGCAGAAGAATGCGGCCGCGCCTGCATGATCATCAGCATCAAGCAGCCGCCCGCCCCGCCCGTACCGCTCACCGAGACCATGGCCGCCGTCCGCGAGGCGGCCCGCCGCGCCGGCGTCTCGGCGGCCGTCGTGCTGCTCGTCGACCCCGTGCACGAGAAAGCCCTGACCCCGGACCGCAGTTCCTGATTCAGCATCGGTGCGGTCTTTTGCGGTTTTGGTATCGGCACCGGGGAGTGCCGAAGGGTCCCCGCCGAACTGCACGCCGGCACCGGCACGTTCGACGTCGCCTCCGCGGTGGCGACCTGCGGAGTCCGGTCAGGGGCTTGCGCAATGCTCCCGCGACACGCGGGGGGTGGGCCGCTGGGTTCCGTGGACTCTCGCCTCGCTGTGCTGAGGGACGATTTGAGCCGACTGGGCGGCGCTTTGCTGTAAGGGGGCGGGAGGGCATGCGGGGCTAGGTGCTCGGTCCTCCTGAGTCCCGTCGTTGGCCACCAGGCCGCGACTGTCCATAGGTCCTTGCCGGCTGCCTCGAAGTCGTCGATCAATGGGAGGACAACGCCCGTGCTGTAGAGCGACCTGCCCTGCGCTGACCCCATGTCAGCAGAGTGGGAGAATCGCCAGCCATGACAGACTTTTGGGGGATAGCCGCAGCCGTGGCGACCTCGGCCTCCGCGGGGTTCGTCGCCTGGCAGGCCGGCGAGACACGGCGCTCCACGAAGATCAGCCAGAATGCGCTGAAGTCCTCACAGGCGGTCGCGCTCGACGCCGCCCGTGGCCGTCTGGACGACCAGGCCCCGCAGGTGGAAGTTCACCTGACGGCGGATGCCGCCTGGCCGCCGCTCGGTCCGAGTTCGGGCTGGCCTCAGCCCTGGCCTGCGACGCAGGAGTGGCACTTCCCGCGCGATGAAGACGTGCACTTGGCCCTGCGCGTCACGCTGCACGTCACCAACCACAGCAACCGGCCGGTCCATGTCACTTTCCAGGGCGACCTGTACCACCCCTATGTGGAGGGCGCGGACCGACCCACCAAGATGGACCATCGGCTGCTGCTCGACCCGGCGCAGTCCGTCACGGCGGACCTGCGCAAGCACTTCCCGCTCAAGGACTGGGCGGAGAACCACCGGCTCTCCACCGAGGAGGCCGGAGAAGGGCCGGCCCAGGCCCTCGGGCTGGTCCGTGTCCACGACGACCGCGACAACGGGGTCATCGACTCCTGGGAGCTGAAGCTGTCCGGCTTCCCTATCCGGCCCGACTCGGACAGGGCCGGTGTGTGGCACCTGACGGCTCCGACGCTGGACGAACCGGCGCTGCGCTGTGTGGACTTCACTCTCCAGCCGCCAAGGGTGCGCTCCTACTGGCTGTCGCGCTCGAAGGACATCCCGCTGCCGGACCCGGTATATCCCTCCGAGGCGTAGCCGCCCCAACAGCTGGCATCTGGTCCTCGTCCTCACCGATCTGCACGCCGACCGCTGGGGCGACGGCAGCGCGCGGCGCAGGCTGGCGCGGTGGGCCCGCACGATGCCCGTCGCGATCGTGCACGTCCTGCCGGAGCACGTGTGGGCCAGGGCGGGCACGCGGACCAGCACGCTCCGGCTGACCAGGCCGCACCCCGCGGCGCCCAACAGCGCCTGGACCGCCGAGTCCGTGGGCCTGCTCCTGCCCACCATCGAACCGGCGGCCCCACGGAGTGAGTCCCGGCTGGTCGGCCAGCGTGCGCAGCGCGATGGCCACCGCGTCGCGCCACACGGCGAACTCGAAGTGCGCGAGGTCCGCGCGGGGGCCGGTCAGGGCGTGCCGTTCGGTACGCCAGAAGTCGGCGACGCCCGTGAACGCGTACGTGCCGTGCAGCAGGCCCCACGGCGGGCGCGGGTCGGTGCGCCAGGGCGCGTACAGCAGGGCGTCCGCGTGGGGTCCGCCCGTGGCCCGGTCGACGAGCTGGATCTGGTGGCTGAGGGCACGGAGTGCCGGGACTCGTGGACGAGGGGGCACCTGCCGGTGGTGACGCTGACGCCTGAGGGGATCGGTGGCCTCGCCCGCTTCCTCGCGCACGACACGCGGGGCGGCTACACGGTGCGCGTCCTGGACCGGACGCCCGGCGACGAGGGCGTCGTCGCGCGCAGGCCCGCCGCCGCGCTGCCCCCCGACGTCCAGGTCAAGACCGTTCGGGCCCAGCTCTCTCCCACCGCCTACCACCTGGCCCGCGTCTCGGCGGCCGTCCCGCTCAACCTCGACGTGCTGCGCGTGCTCCAGGAGGGGCTGATCCCCGGGGCGCGGAACTGGCATGTGGCGGAGCTGCTGCTGAGCGGGCTGCTGCGGCGCGCGGAAAGCGGTCCGGACGACACCCACGCCGCCGGGCCGGGCGTCGAGCTGGATTTCGACGAGGGCGTGCGGCGCGAGCTGCTCTCCGACGGGACGCGCGGCGAGACGGCCCGCGCGCTCACGCTCGCCCTCGGTCATCTGGCGGTCGCGGCACCGGTGTACGGGGAAGGGGTGACCCTTCTCCGCGAGCCGCAGCGCGCGGCCAGTCGCCATGGAGCGCTTACGGCCGTGGAGATTGTCTATTCTGCCCGCTTTCGCGGCCATGGCCGGACCGCACGCGACCGCCGCCAGGGAGCTTGAGGCACGCCTCGACAGCGACGAACTCCACCCACGGTGGCCACAGCCTCCGGAGAACCCAGTCAGTCAGGCGGTGGGGCCGAGCCCACCGCCCCGCCAGAGAACAGCAGCGGCCACCGGGCCGCGGCTGTCCAGACCGGAGGATTTATGTCACCCGACCGCACGACCATCCTGATCCTGGCTCTGCTCTGCGCCGCTGTGGCGGGGATCGCTGTCACTGTCCGACCGAAGCTGGTCGTCCCCATCGGCGTCGCGGCGACCGTCTTCGCGGCGGCCGCGCTCGCGCTGAAGCTCTGACGGTGCGGCCCACGACGCGCTTACGGCCGCGGTTTCCGGCCTCTGGGGAACCCAGTCAGTCAGGCGATGGGGCCGAGCCCACCGCCCCGCCGGACACCGGCAGCGAAGATTACGAAGAAGGGGTCGAAGTAGTGAGCGGCTTGCAGTCCACCCAGGCCGGGTCAAGGGGTGACGCGCTGCAGAAGCCGCCCCCCGTCTGGGGCAACGTCCCGCCCCGAAACCGTGCCTTCACCGGCCGCGTCCAGCTCCTGGAGGACCTGCACCGCAGGCTCCAGGAGGGGACCACGGCCGTGCTCCCCGAGGCGCTCCAGGGCATGGGCGGCGTCGGGAAGTCCCAGCTCGCCGTCGAGTACGTGTACCGGCATCTGCACGAGTACCAGGTCGTGTGGTGGATCCCCGCCGAACAGCCCCAGCAGATCCGGCAGTTCCTCGTCCAGCTGGCGGGCCGGCTGAACCTCAAGGTCGGCAGCGGCGAGGCGAACACCGCGGTGCCGGCCGTCATCGAGGCCCTGCGCATCGGCGAGCCGTTCAAGAACTGGCTCCTCATCTTCGACAACGCGGAAGACCCGGAGTCCGTAAGGGAGTTCTTCCCGACCAACGGCCCGGGCCGCATCCTCGTCACCTCACGGAACTCGCAGTGGACGTCGTCGGCGCGCCCTCTGGAGGTCGACGTGTTCACCCGCGAGGAGAGCCGTTGGGCGATCGCCAGCCCGTGGTGGGGCTCCTGTACGTCGGACCCTTTGTAGGCCCCAGCCCTTGGGCGATCACGGGCCGGGCCTGCTGGTGATGAGGAGCGTTCGTGCGTAGGCCGTGAGGGCGGCGAGGATCTTGATCACGCGTTCGGTCCCGTTGGAGAAGAACGGCAGAACGACCAGCGCCGGTACGGCAGCGACCACGGCGATGAGGACGACGGGTACGAGCAAGGCGACGAGCAGGACCCGCTGCATGGCGCCGAGCGAGCGGATGGGGAGGGGGATGGTCGGCATCGAGGCCTCCGTGGTCGGTGCAGTGCGGTACGGAGGAGACGATGTTCGACTGTGACAGTTGTTCGCTCTGGTTCAGGATGTTTGCGCTGGGTAACTCCGAAAATGTAGGGGTTTTGTTTCGAACAACTGGTTCTGGTCGGGTGAGGAAGGAACGACGGTGCCATCGCGGCGCAGAGGCGGCCGGCCCCTGAAGCCGATCTCGTACGCCACGCCGGAGGCGTACGCACTTGCGGCTTTTCTGCGTCGGCGGAAGGACGAGAGCGGCAAGACGCTTCGCGATCTTGAGAAGGAGATGCACGTCTCGATCAGTCAGATCAGCACGTATATCGGCGGCAAGGTTCCGCCTCAGAGGTTCGTCTGCGACTTCCTGAAGGCCACCACCCCGGATCCCCACAGGCTCGGGCTACTCCAAGACCGGGCGATGGAGCTTCTTCGCAAGGCGCAGCACCCAGCTCCCACCGAGCCCGGTCCCGTGCGGGTTCCCTCGGGCGACGTCAATGCCCACTTGCGGGAGGTGGAAGCGCACGTCGAACGGGAGGCCCGCTGGGACGGCTATGTCAGGGCGGCACGGCGCTCGGCTATGGAGCATCCGTACCCTGGGGCGCTGCCCGGCACTGCACCGCCTCCTCTCACCGCCGTCTATCTGCGCCAGCAGGTCCTTCCTCGCGGGAAGCATCACTCACACGGTGCACAGCCGATCCCAAGCCGCCCCGTCCCTGCCGAGCAGATCCTTCAGCAGGGCCGCAACGGCGTCGTGCTAGCCGGCCCAGGGGGTGGCAAATCCTGTCTGCTGCGGACCAGCCTGATCAGCTCACTCGACCGCTGGTTGGACTGCCGGAGGGATGCGGCGGTACCCGTGTTGGTGCAGGCGGCCGAACTGGCCCAGCGACGGCGCCCACTTCCGGAAGCCCTGGCCGCGAGTGTGACCGCCGACCTGAGCGCGGGCCTGTTGGAGGCCCTGCCACCAGAGTTCTTCCGGGAGGCTCCGAGGCCCGGCGTGCCCTGGCTGATCCTCGTTGACGGACTGGACGAGATTACCGATCCTGACTCGCGGCAGCGCGTCCTCCAAACTCTCACGACGGCCGCCCAGGTGCACCCGTCGCTGTACCGGTTCGTCGTGGCGACCCGTCCTCTGCCCACCGCTGAGTTGGACACATCCTGTGAAGTGGCGGCCCGCTACGAGATGCTGCCCTTCGCACCGGAGGAACTGCCCGATTTCGCGAAGTCCTGGTTCACCTGCCTGGCCTTGCCCGACGCTGAGGAAGCCGCCGACCGATTCATCACCGGCTTGAAAGACACCAACCTCGCTGACATGGCACGCACACCGCTGATGGCGACCATGCTCTGCCAGCTGTATGCGGCTGACCCCGGCCGTTACCTTCCAGCAGGGCGGAGCGAGGCCTACGGGCGCTTCATCGATCTGCTGCGTGAACGCCAGCACACACCCGGGAGCGGCGGTATGGCGACGCAGACACGGGATTCGATCGAGCGCTACGGCCCGGGCGCGCTCGAGGCGGCACACCGCACCCGTGACCACCTATTGGAATTGCTCGCACACGTAGCCGCAAAACGCCTGGCCGGAAGCACCGAGCCAGTCGTTGACGCAGTGATCGGCCAGCCAGTAGCTCAATGCCCTGCCGGGGTACCCAAGCACGTGTGGCGGAGCTTCGTTAACGAGAGCCTCCGCCGGAGCGGGCTGCTGTCCTGGCGCGCCGACGACTTGGTCTTCCTGCACCACACCCTCCTGGAGTTCCTGGCCGCCCGCCACACCGTCCGC
This sequence comes from Streptomyces antnestii, assembly GCF_004005495.1. Lineage (GTDB taxonomy): Bacteria > Actinomycetota > Actinomycetes > Streptomycetales > Streptomycetaceae > Streptomyces > Streptomyces antnestii. The sequence goes on along the minus strand of NZ_RZYA01000042.1, from coordinate 2,474 downwards.
GACGCGGAAATCAGCGCGAAGGTGTTCGCCGACCTGTTCGAACACCGGTGGCAGCCAACAGGAGCGGATAAACCATGGGACCCGCCAGAAACGGAGGAGACCTCCTACCTCGGGTTTGTTCTCGACGCCTGGAGCGACACCGACAAGGCCGCCGAGGTGACCAGCGCACTGCACCGGATTGCCGCACACGGTGGCTTCTCCGGTCGCCACTTCCTGGTCAATCAGGCAGTGCAGGGAACCTCGCTGCCAGACTCCGTCCGATCCACCCTGGCGTCCACCCTGGCGGCATCTATCGGAACGCCTTGCCAGGACCCATTCGAACACCTCATACAGCCAGCAGAGGCGGAGCTACTGGCCAAACTCGGGGATGAGCGGGGACTGGACTATCTCATGGCCACAGCCAGGAACCGAGACCTCGACGGCACGCTACGGCGGGTAGCAGGCGAGTACCTCGGGTCTCTGGGTCACACGGATGCCCGGAACATCCTTGACGCCTTGGCCCGTGATCGACGTCTGGACATGGACGACCGTACGGAGGCCGCTGAGACGCTGGTCTCTCTCGGTGATCGGCGCGGACAGGACACCCTCGTAGAGCTTGCAAAGAGCCCATACCTCAACGACGACGACCGCGTGACGATAGGCGACTTCTTGGCCAGTGCTGGCGACCCTCGCGCCCAGAGCATTCTTGCAGCGATCATGACTGATACAGAGATGGAATCTTTTACACGGATAGATGCGGCGGTGTCGCTCGCCTGGCTCGGCGACCAGCGAGGTCCGGAATATCTGGCGGCCTTTGTGGTCCATCCGAGCTTTTCCAGCCCTGCTCAGGAGAGCGCGGACACGGCGCTGCAGCACTGGAGACGGCGGTACGGATCGGCCGGCCGTAGATACTCGGCAACCCGCAGGTGACTGTCAGCGCCCGATCTTTATGCGCAGTGAGTAGGGTTGTGAGCTGGGATTGTGCAGATGGACTGGTTGCCGACCGCGCTTAATCGCCCAACGAAGGTGAGCAGGCGGGTAGTGATGGTCTACGGGGGAGTGTCAGGTGGACCTCGTCGTCTGGGTGTCAGTGGCTCAGGTGCGGTGACCTTGTCGTTGACGTTGGCGGGTGGTGCTCACTCGTTGCTGGAATGAGTGACGAAGGGCCCTGTCATTCTCACGCCGACCGCCACCTCACCGGCCTGGATGGCCTGGACGAGCCCGCTTTCCTGGTCGAGCTGAACAATGAGGTGGCGGCGCGGATGCCCGCCGTGGACCTGCCCGAGATCGTGCTGGAGGTCAACTCCTGGGTTGCCCTACCTGAGCGACTTCACCCACGTCTCCGAGGCCAGCTCCCTTCAGCTGTCAGTGGCCGCGGTCCTCACCAGTGAGGCCACCAACGTCGGCATCGAGCCGATCGTCCACGACGGCGTCGACGCGCTCAGCCGCGACCGGCTGTTCTGGGTCGAGCAGAACTACGTATGCGCCCAGACCCTCTCCGCCCGCCCGCCTGGTCGACTACCACATGCACATGCCGCTGGTGCAGGCGTGCCCGACCCATCCGAGCCCCTACCGCGTTCGGGCGGACGGTTGGTTCGAGTGCCCCGCCGGGCATGAACTGCACCCGGGCGACATCGACTTGGACGGTCCGACCGTCTGGGCGGTCGACGGCTCCGGCGTCCTCCGTTACGTCGTGGACCCGACGGCCTCGCTCGAAGAGTTCGGCGACGTGCTCGACGCCCTGGCGCAGGGAGTCGATGACTGCCCCGACCCCCTTGGAATGGCTCACGCTCTGATCCGCATGGCGCTGAGTTCCTGTCTCGACTACGTGGATGCTTTCCGGGTTGGTATTGCGAAATCGGCATAGGGGTAAGCGATTTGGCCCGGTGCGCTTTTGGCGTGCTGGGTCTTTTGCGTTTTGTGTATGGGGTGGGGTTTTGCGGGTTCGGTATAGTGTCTGCGGCACCCGTTTCCGGGTCCTTTCTTGTTGGTGCGTCTTTTGTTTTGAGGATTGGACAGCTAAAGGGGTCGGGTTGGATTTCTGCCCTAATTTTGGCTTTCCTGGGTTTTCTAATGGTGTAGACCATTTTGCTTGAGCCGGAGTCCTCGTTGTGGCGGTGTGTGAGGGGTTGTCAGAGGTGTGGTGAGGCTTGACATGGGGTCAGATATGGGTGCAGTCTGTAGTTGCAAGGGAGCGCGGGAGCGCGACTCGGTGAGACCGGAGGCCCGCAGGGCCGGAGGGAAACACCACCGGGATTTAGCGGCCGATTAGCCCCCTGAACAGGAAAGATTGAGCCCCCGTCAGGGGGCAGGCGGAAGTGCCGGCCACCACAGACCGGCCGCAGACCCGGTACCACCGGGACTGCCCCGCAGTCACCGCAGGTGACTGCCAGCCGGGATCCACTCCTCCCGGCGCCGCGCAGCGGCGCGGTCCCCTTGGGAGTGACGCAGTCACTCCGCGTCATGTCTCCGCAGGAGACGCCGCGCACGAGTAC
>NZ_RZYA01000041.1 GCF_004005495.1 Streptomyces antnestii | reverse complement strand
GGGCGCGCCCTTGTCCTTGGTCTGGTCACCGCAGCCGGACAGCAGCAGAGTGCCGGCGACCGCGATCGCGCCGACCACGGCGATCCGGGACTTCGCGGACTTCGCAGCGGTCGAACGACGGGTGGTGGTTGCAGACATGGTTACGTCCTCCTGCGGACAGGGCCGTAGCTGAATGAGGTGGACACCGACTTCCCGAGGGGTCGAGGTGCCACATGGATGCATGTGCGCGGTGCGATGGGTCAAGCGTCACTCCGAAGCCCGAACGAGCTCGGATCACGAGCCGGCAAGGGACTCGCCCCCGGACTCCGGATGAGCGTGCGCCATGTCGGAGTGGTGGTGCGAGGAGGTCAGGCTATGCATGGAATGCGGCCATGCATAGTGGTCTGGCGTGAATATTTCCCTGCATCGAGTTGCGTGCGGCTTACATATGGGCCCCGGTGTTCCAGTGCTCGACCCGCCGCGGAATCGGGTCGAAGAGCGAGTTGGGGAAGCGGGCGATGTCACCACAGGCCACCACGGCCGGGTGTCCCTCGACGTTCATCCTGCCGTCGCAAAACTGCCCGGCACGAAACTTCGGGTGCGCCTTGTGGACCACCGAGACCGCTTGGCCGGCGTCAACGCGGCACTGGTGCAGGTGGGTTGATAGAGGTCGGCCTTGCGTTCCGGTCGGGCGACGCGGTCGGCGCTCACCCCGTGGTCTCCAGGCTCCGCAGCAGATCGAGTCATGGGCACACCCCACACCTCACCGCGCCGCAGATCGATCCCCGCACCGTCGATTCAGTCCGAGATGCTGGACGAACCGCCGAGGTCGCTCACCACGCATACCCCCGCCGTCCCGGGACACCCGTACAGCGCGACCTCCAGCAGTCACGCCGAGGAGCAGCGGTGACGATGAGCGACGGCAAGAGGGACGAGGAAGTGATGCGGGAGCTGCTCCGCCGGTACGGGCAGACGTATGCGGCAGAGGCCCACATCGTCCTGAGGGACACACCGCAGCCGCTCTACCGCACGCTCGTGCTGGCACATCTGCTCAGCGCGCGGATCCGCGCGTCCGTCGCGGTGGCGACGTCGCGGGCCCTGTACGAGGCCGGGCTGAGGGACCCCGGACGCATGACCGAGGCCACCTGGCAGCAGCGCGTGGACGCCCTCGGGCGGGGTGGCTATCGGCGCTACGACGAACGCACGGCGACCCAGTTGGGAGAGGGCGGCCAGCTCCTGATCGACCGCTGGGGCGGTGACCTGCGCCGGATGCGGGAGCGGGCGGACGGTGACGCGGACGTGTTGCGGCAGCTGGTGCGGGAACTTCCGGGGATCGGGCCTGTCGGGGCGGACATCTTCCTCCGCGAGGTGCAGGACGTCTGGCCGGAGTTCGGTCCCTTCGTGGACGCCAAGGCGTTGCAGGGCGCCGAACGTCTGGGGCTGCCCCGCGACACGTCCGCGCTCGTCCGGCTCGCCGGGGACGCGACGCACGCCGAAATGGCCTCGGCACTGGTCCGCGCGGCCCTGGACGAGGACGTCGTGGCGGACTGCCTGAACCGCGCGGGTGCGGCAGCCTGACGTCAGCGCACGACCACCGTCTCGACCAGCGCCCGTGCCGCCGCCGCGATCGACCCGGCGTCGATGCCGGCCGCGTGCAGCTGCTCCGCCGGGGTCGCCGAGCCGGGCATCGTCCGTACGGCCAGGCGCACCACCCGCGGTACGGGGTGGCCGTCGGCGAACGCGTCGAGCACCGCGTCCCCGATCCCGCCCTCCTCACGGTGGTCCTCGACCGTCAGGAGGCAGCCGGTGGTCTCGGCGGCTTCGCGCAGGGTGCGGCGGTCGACGGGCTTGACGGAGTAGAGGTCGATCACCCGGACACGGATGCCCTCGCGGTCGAGCGCGTCGGCGGCGGCCAGTGCCTCGTGGAGCGTGACGCCCGCCGCGACCACGGTCAGCCGGTCCTCGCCGGAGGCGCGCAGCACCTTGCTCCCGCCGATCGGGAACTCCTCGGTGGCGCTGTAGATGACCGGGGTGGCCCCGCGCGACGTGCGCAGGTAGCGGATCCCGTCGAGCCCGGCCATCTCCGCGACGAGTTTCGCCGTCTGGTTGGCGTCGCACGGGTACAGCACGGTGGAGCCGTACACCGTCCGGAACATCGCCAGGTCCTCGAGCCCCATCTGCGAGGGCCCGTCCTGGCCTATGGCGACACCCGCGTGCGACCCGACGAGGTTGATCCCGGCCCCGCCGATCGAGGCCATGCGCACGAAGTCGTACGCGCGGGTCAGGAACGCGGCGAAGGTGGAGGCGTACGGCACCCAGCCGCGCGTCGCCATCCCGACCGACGTGGCGACCAGCTGCTGCTCGGCGATGTAGCACTCGAAGAAGCGGTCGGGGTGTTCCTTGGCGAAGAACTCGGAGCGGGTGGAGTCGCTGACCTCGCCGTCCAGGGCGACGACGTCTCCGCGGGCGGTTCCGAGGGCGGCGAGCGCCTTCCCGTAGGCGTCGCGGGTGGCCACCTCGTCCCCGGTCCGGTAGCGGGGCAGCTCCGCGTGTCCCGACCCCGCGGGGTGCAGCATGCGTGCGGCGGCGGGATGGGGGACCTCGACCCGCAGGTGGCGTACTCCGCCGAGTTCGGCGATCGCTTCCTCCGGGTCCGGCAGCGGCTTGCCGTGCAGGCCCTCGCGGTCCTGGACGGAGGCCACGCCCTTGCCCTTGAGGGTGCGGGCGAGGATCGCCGTGGGCTGCCCGGCGGTGGACAGGGCCTCGTCGTAGGCGTGGTCGACGGCGTCGACGTCGTGTCCGTCGATCTCGACGGTGTGCCAGCCGAATGCCTGGAAGCGGCGCGCGTAGGCGCGCAGGTCGTGCCCGTGCCGGGTGGGGCCGCGCTGGCCCAGGCGGTTGACGTCGACGATCGCGATGAGGTTGTCGAGGTGTTCGTATCCGGCGTGCTCGGCGGCCTCCCAGATGGAGCCCTCGGCGAGCTCGCTGTCGCCGCACAGCACCCACACGCGGTATCCCGTCCGGTCGAGCCGCTTGCCCGCGAGCGCGATGCCTACGCCGACGGGCAGCCCCTGGCCGAGCGAGCCGGTGGCCGTCTCGACCCACGGCAGGCGCCGGGGCGTCGGGTGCCCTTCGAGGCGGCTGCCGAGCCTGCGGAAGGTGAGCAGCTCTGTGTCGTTGATCGCGCCGGCCGCCTTGTAGGCGGCGTACAGCAGTGGGGAGGCGTGCCCCTTCGAGAGGACGAACCGGTCGTTGCCGGGGTGTGCGGGCCGGTCGAAGTCGTAGCGCATGTGGTGGGCCAGCAGGACGGCCATCAGGTCGGCGGCGGACATCGAGGACGTGGGGTGCCCGGAGCCCGCGGCTGCGGCGGCGCGGACGCTGTCGACACGCAACTGCTGGGCGAGCTCGGACAGTTGACGGGTGTTCATGTCGCTCCTTCCACGGAGATTCGTCCCGAGGGAGTTCGTCCCGAGAGGGTTCGTCCCGCGGGGTGCGTCGCGTCGGGCGGGGCCACCGCCCCGTGCGCCGGCGGTTACTCGGAGTGGGCAACGGTTCGTCTCCGAGTGGTCGCCACGCGACTCACCCGCGCTTACCGCGTCCCCCTGCGTTACGTGGCCAAACACGCACGCGGTGGCCGTGTGCTGGGGCCGCGCCCGGGTACCCGGCGAGCGCGGACCCGCGGTGCCGGCGAAGGGAGCGGCCGTGAGCAGGCAGGACGGGCTGGGGCCCTGTCGCGGCAGCACGGGCGCTGTCGCGGTCGCCGAGGCGCCGGACGCAGCCGTCCGGCACGCGGACGGCGGTGAACGGGGATGACCGGCCTGCTGGACACGCTGCCGCCCGAACTCGACCGCCGCACCCGCGAGTCGGCCCCCGGCAGAGAGCTGGCCGCCTCCCCGATGCTGGCGTCGCTCACCGACCGGCGCGAGTTCCCGCAGGGCTGGATCTTCGAGCGGAAACTGGACGGCATGCGGGTGCTCGCCGTACGCGAGCAGGGAACGGTGACGCTCCTGTCCCGGTCCGGGCGGCGGCTGAACGCCACGTACCCGGAGATCGTCGACGCGCTCGCCGCGCAGGACTGCGCGGACTTCACGATCGACGGCGAGGTGGTCGCCTACGCGCACGGCCGGACGGATTTCGCGCTGCTCCAGCAGCGCATGGGGCTCACCCGTCGCGCGGATGTCGCGGCGAGCAAGGTGGCGGTGACGTACTACGTCTTCGATCTGCTGCGCCTGGACGGCATGGACGTACGGCGGCTTCCGCTGCGTACGCGTAAATCGCTGCTCCGCCGGTCGATCACGTTCGGCGCGCCGCTGCGCTTCAGCGTCCATCGCAACGAGGGCGGTGCCGAGCTGCTCGCCGACGCGTGCAGGCGCGGCTGGGAGGGGCTCATCGCCAAGCGGGCCGACAGCCTGTATCAGCCGCGCCGCTCGGACGACTGGCTCAAGCTGAAGTGTGCCCGGGGCCAGGAGTTCGTGGTGGGCGGCTTCACCGAGCCCGCGGGCAGCAGACTCGGCATCGGCGCCCTGCTCATCGGCTACTACGAGGACGGACGGCTGCGTTACGCGGGCAAGGTCGGTACGGGATTCGACCGGCGGGCCCTCCTCGCGCTCCGGCAGGATCTCGGCCAACTCGAAGTGGACGCCTCGCCGTTCGAGGGCAGGCTCGCAGAGCGGACCGCGCACTGGGTGCGGCCCCGGCTCGTGGCGCAGATCGCCTTCACGGAGTGGACGCGCGACGGGATGCTGCGCCATCCCCGGTACCAGGGGCTGCGGAACGACAAGAACCCGACGGATGTCGTCCGCGAGCGTGAGGAGCGATGATTGAGCCGGCGGAGGTACGCTGCCCGCTCGCCGGGACACCGCTCCGCGGAGGGGCGACAGGGGGGGGTCGACCATGCGCACTGCGGCCGGGGACAGGTACCGAAGCCTGGTGGCCGTCGCCGCACTCGTCGCCACCCTGTCGGTCGCGAGTTGCGGCACAAGCTCCGGGCCGACCGGCTCCCGCACCACGAGATCCGGCGACACCGCGCATCCAAAAAGCGACGCATCCTCGCCCAACGCCCCTTCCGGCTCCCTTACTTGGGAGTTCGAGCACATCGCGGACTTCAGCGGGCAGATCAGCGACATCGCCGCCCTGTCCAAGGACGACGTCTGGGCGGTGGCGACCGAGAACAACGGCCAGGCCGATGCCCACCTCCTGCACTTCGACGGCACAGAGTGGAAGCGCGAGCCCCTGCCGGATGCCCTCGGCGCCACCACATACCCGCCGATACTCGAAGAAGTGGGCCAGGAAACCCTGTGGCTTCGACCGAGCGCGATGACCGGGGCGGGCGGGGTGACCGGCGAGAGCCCCGGTCCGCTCCCCTGGGCCCAGTGGGACGGCACCCGCTGGTCCACGGTGCCGAACTCGCCGCCGGGTGGCGAGGTCGCGGACTTCGAGGCCGCGAGCCCTGACGACATCTGGACGCTCGACCAGCCCCTCGAAGGCGCGCCGTCCGCCCGGCACTGGGACGGCTCCCGCTGGACCACGACACGGCTCCGGTACGCCGCCTCCGACCTCGCCATCGCCGGGCCGGACGACGTCTGGGCGGTCGGCAGCCGCTCGACCGGGCCGGGCACCGAGCTCGGCTTCGGCGAGTCGTACAGCCAGCCCGTCACGATGCACTGGGACGGCACCTCGTGGAAGTCGGTGGAGACGCCGCGGTTCCGCTTCGAGGAACCGATCCCGCCCGAGCCCGGCGCCTCCCTCCAGCAGGTCTTCGCGCTCGACGACGGCGAGGTGCGCGCGTACGGAAAGAACACGTTCAACCACGGCGAGACCGACGACGAACCCGCTGACGAGTTCATCCGGCTGCGCTGGGACGGCTCGACGTGGGCCGAGCAGGAGCCCGCGCCCGGCGAGTGCGGCCGACGGATCCCGGTGGGGCAGGACGACGGGGGCCTGTTCCTCGACGGGAACTGGTATCTGACGGACGACGGCCGGTGCGTGAAGATCAAGCGCCACCGCCTCCCCCTGTCGACCGGTGCACGCAAGGCGTCGAACCAGTCGCTGTGGCTGGAGGCGATCCACCGGGTGCCCGGCACGGACGAGTGGCTGGGCGCCGGACACGTCCAGGTCAACCAGTCCCGTGACGGCTTCGGCGCCCCGGTCGTCGTACGCCTGAAGCGCGGCGGCTGATCTCCGCGGAGCGCAACTGGCGGACGTCTTCACGGCTCCGTGGGACGACCTGGGCACTCCCTGACCCCGTCGCGTCGTCTGTCTACGGCGCCAGTCCGGCCGCGTCGCACGGGACGCTGGGTGATTGCTGTGGCGGGTGTCGCCTCTTCTGTCACATGTCGTCCCCTCCGCCCCACGCGTCCCGTCCGAAGTGAGACGTGTGTCAGGTCGTCGCGCACCGCACGCTCGCAGTATGAGGGGATCGGGCGGGCGGGTCACGCGAATCGGCGGCGGGCAGTTCCATTGCCCGTACTGCGGGCTGCAGCAGGACCGGGTGGCCACGCTGGAGCACGACTGGGTTCTCCTGGAGCCCGGGATGCGGCTGCCGGCGCATCTGGTGCCCGCGGAGCAGCGCTGGATCGAGCTGTCGGACGGCCGGGTGACGGTGTACGGCGTGTGCCCCGTGGACGCTACGCAGCAGTGCCGCATCGAGCACCGGCTCGCCTGCGCCGGGCAGGCACTGCCCGATCTGTGGCCGTGGCTGACGACGCTGCGGGGCGACGCCCGACTGCCCGACGTGGGGTGAACTCGCTCCCCCTGTCTCAAGACCGCATCCGCGAAGGTGTTGACCTGAGCGCACCCGCCCTCTGCGGTCCGAAACCTGTTCCGGAATCGATTCCGGTCTCCGCGGACTTCGGCGCCGACGACTCGGTCCTCGTCCACCTCGTCCTCGGCACCCGCGCCCCGCGCGGCCACCTCCCCTTCGACCTGCCGTCCTCGATGACGGCGGTCGAGTCCCACCCGGAAGATGTCCCGTTCAGCACGACGGATCCGCTGTACCGGTTCGGTCATGGGCTGTCGTACGAGGGCTGACCCGCCCCGGCATCAGGGGCACTTGCTCCAGCCAGAAATCCACCGGAACGTGGCCGATGCTGTGGCCGTCGGCGTCGAGCAGGCGGCCCAGGAGTTTGATCGTGTGCAGGCTCACCGCTCGTTCGGTGATGGTGACGTCCGGATGGCGCTGCACCACCAGCTGCTCGAGGCGGTGGAGGTCGGTGACATCCCGCAGCCAGGCGAAGAGGAGCAGATTGCTGGTGCCGGACACCGCCGCGCAGGCCCGGATCTCCGGCACGGAGGCGAGCGACCGTCCTACGTGTTCCAGCTGTCCCGTCGGCGCGGAGGCCCAGAGCACGGCGGTGTACGGCCACCCCGATATCTTCTGTGCCACCTCGCAGCGCAGCACGGCTTCGTGCTGGTTGAGGAGGCGATTGAGGCGGCGGCGGACGGTGGGTTCGCTGAGTCCGGTCCGCTCGGCCAGGACGGCGCAGGACTGACGGCCGTCGGCGGCGAGGGTCTGGATGAGCCGCCGGTCCTCGGCACTCACCTCTGTCGTGAGGGCGGCGGGCCGTGACGCCTGCGGGCCGGTGGTCTGCAGCGCCTGGCGTTGGGCGGGCTCGAGTGAACGCAGCCGCCACAGACTGGCGTCGCCGTAGATCGCGGTGACGACCTGTGTGCGGGTGGCAGTGATGCCCTTCATCTTGCCGAGCCGGTCCATCAGGTACACGGACAGTGCGGCCGGCGTGTGGACCGCGAGGCTCAGGAGCAGGGACCGGGCGCCGGTCAGGTGGTGGACGCTGACGACGTGGGGGTCACGGGCCAGCTCCTGTGCCACATCGCCGACGGCCTCGCTCCGGCAGTCCACCTCGACGTAGGCCATGCGCGCCCGGCGCGCCGAGGCGGTGTAGCACGTGACCCAGGCCAGCCCCGCGTCGGTGAGCCGCTTCCACCGGCGGGCGACCGTGACCGGGTCGACGTCCAGGACCTTGCCCAGCTCGGTCCATGAGGCGCGGGGGCGTACCTGGAGCGCGTTGACGAGCGCGAGGTCCAGCTCGGTGACGAGATCCTGCATACGGCTTCTCCCTGCGGTGGCCGACGGGTGGCGAGGCACGTCGGTGTCGGGGCGGAGTGACGGAATCCTGCAATCCGTCCAGCGTTCCCGGCAGGTTAACCACGCTATGCGCATCACCCAAGCGGCCGAGGAGCTCAGCATGGTCACCGATGCACAGATCAACCCGCCACCGGGCGTTCAGGCCGGCGCAGTCGAGGGAACGTCCATCGGGCTGCGCTCGGTCGTGGGATTCCTGATCTTCGTCGAGCTGGTCAGCGGGATCGTCCAGGGTTTCTACCCGCCGCTGATCCCTCACCTGGGGTCCGCCGTGCACGTCGGCGGGGGCGAGCTGAACTGGTTCAGCAGCGTCCAACTGCTGGCGGCCGCGGTGTCGGTGCCCGTCGTCGCCAAGCTCGGCGACATGTACGGCCACCGCCGGCTGCTGCGGATCGCCGTGGCCGGCGTCGCGCTGGGGAGCCTGCTGATCGCCTGCTCCCGGTCCTTCCCCGTCATGCTGGCGGGACGGGCGCTCCAGGGGCCGCTCGCGGCCTGGATCGCGCTCGAAGTGGCCATCGTGCGGGACAAGATCGGCGGGGACACGGCACGCCGCTCCATCGGTCTGCTCGCCAGCGCCCTGACGGCCGGTGCCGTCATCGGCGCGCTCGTCAGCGGCCCGCTCGACACCCACCTCGGCAGCCTCCGGCTCACGCTGACCGTACCGGCGGTGCTGACGGGACTGTGTCTGCTGGTGACGGTGTGCCTGATCCCGGAGTCGCGGAGCCGGGCCACCGGCCGGATCGACTGGGCGGGGGTGACCGGCCTGGCGACAGCCCTGGTGCTGGTGCTGCTCGGGCTCTCCCAGGCGGCGAAGGCGGGCTGGGGGTCGGGGCGCACCCTCGGCCCGGTCGCGGCAGGTCTTGTGGTTCTCGCGGTGTGGGTCGGGTGGGAACGGCGCGCGTCCGAACCGCTGGTGGACATGCGGCTGTTCGTCCGCAGAGCGATGTGGCCGGCCCAGGTGGGTGCCTTGCTGTTCGGCGTCAGCCTGTTCGGTGCGCAGGTGCCGCTCGCGACCTTCCTCGCCGCGAACCCGCACGAGGCCGGCTACGGCTTCGGCCTGTCCTCGCAGTCGATCTCGTACGTGCTCGCGCTGAACGTCCTGGCCGCCGTCGTCGGGGCGGCCCTGTACGGGGGCATCGCCCGGCTCGCCGGCATGCGCGGTGTGCTGCCCCTCGGCCTCCTCGTGATCGTGGTGTCGTACGCGTGGCTGGGCTTCCTGCACAGCGACCTGTGGATGATCCTCGTCGCGATACCCCTGGCCGGCTTCGGCACGGGGCTCCTGCTCGGCGGCCTGCCCGCCTACGTCTCCGAGGTGGCTCCGGCGAACCAGGTGGGCATCGCCTCGGGCACCTACAGCACCATCAAGGTCCTCGGCGGGTCCGTCGCCAGCGCCGTGTTCGGAGTCCTTCTCGCCACGTCCGTGCTCTCCGGCACCAAAATCCCCGCCCTGGAGGGATACGTCGTCGTGTGGTTCGCCTGTGCGGGCACCGCGCTGCTCGGCGTGGTGACGTTCCTGGCGGGCTGGGCGACGAAGGGGGCGCGCGCCGACCTCTCCATCTCTTGACCACCGCGTCCCCCACCCCTCCCAGATTTCCCAGATCGTCAAGGAGTTCTTTCGTGAGCATCTCCGGCAGCTTCCGGCTCGTGAACGCCCGCGTCATCGACGGCACCGGCTCCGCACCGGTCACCGGCGCGGAACTGGTCGCGGTCGACGGCCGCATCGCCTACGTCGGGCCGTCGCGTGACCAGGTTTCCGCCGAACACCGGGCCCTGCCCACCGTCGATGCCCGTGGCCGGACCGTCCTCCCCGGGTTCTTCGACTGCCACGTACACGTCGCGCTGTCCATCGAGGACGGTCTGGTGGCGCAGTTCGCCGACGCCGGCTCGTACGCGATGCTGAAGACGGCGCGACGGCTGCGGGACACGCTCGACGCGGGTGTCACCACCATCCGGGACCTCGGCGGTCTCGACAACGGGTTCAAGCGGGCGCTCGCGGACGGCCTGGTGACCGGTCCGCGTGCGAACCTCGCGGTGGGGGTCATCTCGCCGACCGGTGGCCACGTCGACTTCAGCCTCCCGAACGGCCATGTTCCGCGCCCCGGCGCGGACCAGGTGTCGTACATCGCGGACACGGACGACCAGGTGCTGACGGCGGTGCGTGAGCTGGTCCGCTCGGGCGCGGACGTCATCAAGGTGTGTACGAGCGGAGGTGTCTCCAGCCCGACCGACCAGCCGGACGACATGGGCGTGAGCGAGCGGCAGGTGGCACTGATCCGCGCCGAACTCGACCGGCACTCGCGCCGCCGGCGGATCGCCGCCCACGCGCAGGGCGCGGCCGGCATCCTCGCCGCGGTACGGGGCGGGGTCGACAGCGTGGAGCACGGGTACGGGATCAGCGACGAAGGTGTCGAGCTGATGCTGGAGAAGGGCACCTTCCTCGTCCCCACACTCAGCTCCGCCCTGCGCGTCCCCGACCCCGACCTCGTTCCCCCGTACCTGTACGAGAAGAAGGTGCGCTGGTCGCGGATCGCGCGCGAGCACATCGCGCGGGCGCTGCAGGCGGGGGTCAATGTCGCGCTCGGTACGGACGCCGGTGTGTGCCCGCACGGACGCAACCTGCTGGAACTCGTCCACCTGGTCGAGCTCGGGATGTCACCGGGTGACGCCATCGTCGCGGGCACTCGCAACTCGGCCCGGCTGCTGGGCCTGGACGACGAGCTGGGCACATTGGAGGTCGGCAAGACGGCCGACCTGGTGGCGGTGACGGCCGACCCGCTCGCCGACATCTCGTCACTCGCCGACCCCGCCAACGTCGAACTGGTACTGAAGGCCGGGAAGACGGTCAAGGACACGGCCGGGCTCACCACCGACGTGCTTGATGCGATAGCCGCCTGAGCGGGCGAGGACGACCCCGAGGTCCGGCCTATACGAACCGCACCTCGGGGAACCGCGCCGAAGGCCCGTCCAGCAAGTGGCCACCCGCATCCCCGCGGAGCCAGCGGTCGAAGAACGCGGTCACGTACGCCCGTTGCGCCCCGATCGCCCGCGCCGCCGGGACCGTCCCCACCAGACCGGTGACCGTCTCCTCCGGCAGGCCCAACTGCCGGGCGATCTGCGGAATCAGCGACGTGGCATCGGTGTACGTCGCATGCTGCGCACCCCGCAGCACCAGGTCCCGGCGCCAGCCGTCACTGTGCTCCCACAGCGCGCGCCAGGACGGCACGTTCGTACGGTCGTCGCCGTCCATGCCCATCAGCAGCAGTGGCCCGTCCACCCCGTCCCGCGCCACCGAGGACAGGTTCCCCTCGTCGTGGTCGTCCGATACGTAGGCGAGCACCCCGTCGAGATTCGCCGCCGCCGTGATCCGTCCGTCGTCATGCATCGTCTGCAGCGCCGCGAAACCGCCCGCCGACTGCCCGAACATGCCGACGGGCGCGCGCTCCAGGCGGCCCTCCGCGAACGCCCGGTCCACCTCGTCCAGGACGAACCGCGTATCCGCCACCCGTACCGCGCTGGTCTTCTCCATCAGCGCGACGACCGCCTCGGGCCCCTCCTTCAGCGCCCGCTCGAACTCCTGCGGCAGCCGTGTCGTCTCCACCCGCCCGCCGGGGAACTCCACCGCGGACGCGTCGTAGGTGTGGTCGACGGCCACCACCACGTAGCCGTGTGAGGCGAGTTCGTCCGTCAGCGTCGTGCCGAGGGTGCGCGGGTCGCCCACTCCCGGCGAGTACAGCACGACCGGCCGCGGTCCGCGCCGGTCAATGGGTGCGCCCAGGTGGGCGAAGGTGCGCGTCGCGCTCCAGTCGACGCGGTCCTTCGGCAGGTCGCCGAAGTTGTTCACCCGGTCGAAGCCGGCCGCCTCGCCTCGCGTCATCTGCGGGACGCGGGGGTGCGCGGCGACCGAGCGGGCCGGGTACCGCACATCCACCATCAGCTCGCGACTGCGTCCCGCCACCCACGGATCCGCACGCCGCCGGTCCACAAGCCGCAGGGACACGGTCCCCACGGCGTACGGCCCGGTCGGCGCGGGCAGCTTCATACGCGCCCTACGTCGCGTGGGTCCCGTAGCGTCCGCTGCCATCGCCCTCGCGCCGGGCCCGCCCGATGCAGCCCAGGCGAGGCCGAGCGCCGACGCGGCCACCACCCGTCGCCTGCTCGTCACGTTGGTCTTGGTGGTCGTCCGGGTACTGGTGTTGGCGTTGGCGTTGGTGTCCATGCCGGAAGCCTCGCCGGTCACCCGCCCGCGTCACCATCCGGCAGGCCACACCATCCAGTTGGGGGAAACCCCACCCTCCGCGAGCGCTCAGCGCCCCGTGCCGCCCTCGACCAGTCGCCTCAGCGAGGGAAGCAGCGTGTCGAGGTCCTGGCCGGTACGGAAGGCCACAAGAGTGGTGCCGGCGTCGCCCGCCTCCCCGGAACCGGAGGGCGCGGGGAAGAGCGCGACCACGTCGCGCATCGCCTCGTCCATCTCCACCACCGGGTCGGAGGTCTCGCCCCGGAGCCAGCGGCGCAGTACGTGGTTGTGGGCCGCCACCACGGCCGCCGCCATGAGTTCGGCGCGCAGCGAGGCCGACTCGGTCGGGTCTCCCATCCAGTCCGCGATGAACTCGCGGAACAGCCGCTGGTACCTGGCCACACTGGCGATCTCCCGGTCCCGCAGGACCGCCACCTTGCTGGTCAGCGTGTACCGCCGACGCGCGAGGTCACCCTCGTCGATGTAGTGCAGCAGCACCAGACGGACCGCGTCGGACACGGCGATCAGGCCGGTGCTGTGGCTGGAGGTGGCCAGCCTGTCCTTGATCAGCGTGAGCAGCCGGTCGTGGTCGGGGAAGATCACGTCTTCCTTGGACCGGTAGTGCCGGAAGAACGTCGTACGTCCCACCCCGGCCCGCTCGGCGATGTCGTCGACGGTGGTCTGCTCGTATCCGCGCTCGTCGAAGAGCGCGAAGGCGGCGTCCGCGAGACGGATCCGCGCGGCTGGCTTACTCATGACCACCCATCCTCACTCATGTCCGCCCATCCTTCCCTGTCCCGGCCCCCGGGAGCCACTTGCCCCTCCCAACGGTACTGAGTACCGTTGTATTGACATCGAGTACCGAGGAGGTCCGGCGTGGGTTCCGCTGCACAGAGTGAGTCAGGCCTGCCCATCCAGCCGCTCTACGACGGCCGGGCGCTGACGGATTTCGACGCGGACGCCAAGCTGGGCGCCCCGGGCGAGTTCCCGTACACACGCGGTGTGTATCCGTCGATGTACACCGGCCGGCCGTGGACGATGCGCCAGTACGCCGGATTCGGTACGGCCAAGGAGTCCAACGAGCGCTACCACGAGCTGGTGGGCGCCGGAACGGGCGGCCTGAGCGTCGCCTTCGACCTGCCGACGCAGATGGGCTACGACTCCGACGAGTCGATCGCCCGCGGCGAGGTAGGCAAGGTCGGCGTGGCGATCGACTCGATCGAGGACATGCGCACGCTGTTCCAGGGCCTGCCCCTGGACAAGGTGTCCACGTCGATGACGATCAACGCCCCCGGCTCGGTGCTGCTCCTGCTCTACCAGCTCGTCGCGGCCGAGCAGGGCATCTCCGGCGACCAGCTCACCGGCACCATCCAGAACGACGTGCTCAAGGAGTACATCGCCCGCGGCACGTACATCTTCCCGCCGAAGCAGTCCCTGCGGCTGATCAGCGACATCTTCGCGTACTGCCACAAGGAGATGCCCCGCTGGAACACCATCTCCATCTCGGGCTACCACATGGCCGAGGCCGGTGCCACACCCGCGCAGGAGATCGCCTTCACCCTCGCCAACGCGAAGGAGTACGTGCGCGCCGCGATCGCCGCCGGTCTGGACGTCGACGACTTCGCGCCGCGACTGTCCTTCTTCTTCGTCGCGCGGACCACGCTGCTCGAAGAGATCGCCAAGTTCCGTGCCGCGCGCCGCATCTGGGCCCGCATCATGCGTGACGAGTTCGGGGCGAAGAACCCCAAGTCGCAGATGCTGCGTTTCCACACGCAGACCGCAGGCGTACAGCTGACCGCGCAGCAGCCCGAGGTCAACCTCGTCCGGGTCGCCCTCCAGGGCCTCGGCGCCGTCCTCGGCGGTACGCAGTCCCTGCACACCAACTCGTACGACGAGGCCATCGCGCTGCCCACGCAGAAGGCGGCCCGGCTCGCCCTGCGCACCCAGCAGGTCATCGCCTACGAGACCGACGTGACCAAGACCGTCGACCCGTTCGCCGGGTCCTACGTCATGGAGTCGATGACGGACGACGTCGAGGCGGCGGCCCTCGACCTGATCCAGGCCGTCGAGGACCGCGGCGGCGCGGTGGCGGCCATCGAGCAGGGCTTCCAGAAGTCCGAGATCGAGAAGTCCGCGTACCGCATCGCGCTGGAGATCGACAACCAGGAACGCACCGTGGTCGGCGTCAACAAGTACGCCCTCGACGAGGAAGAGCCGTACGAACCTCTGCGGGTCGACCCCCAGATCGAGATCGACCAGTGCGACCGCCTCGCGGCCCTGCGCAAGGAACGCGACAACGACGCCGTCGAGCTGGCGCTCGAGGCACTGCGGGACGCGGCGCGCGGCACCGACAACGTCCTGCCCCCGATGCGCGAGGCACTGCGCCTGCGCGCCACGGTCGGCGAGGTCTCCCACGCCCTGCGCGACGTGTGGGGCGTACACGTCCCTCACGACACGTTCTGATCCTGCCGATCCATGAATCGCACCGATCCTTGACCCTGTAGATCCATTGACCCTGTCGATTCCTTCTGACCAGTGAGCCCCGGGTGGAGCAACCAGTGAACGACATCAATATCCACACGACCGCGGGCAAGCTCGCGGACCTGCAGCGCCGGATCGACGAGGCCACCCACGCCGGCTCCGCGCGCGCGGTGGAGAAGCAGCACGCGAAGGGCAAACTGACGGCCCGTGAACGCATCGAACTCCTCCTGGACGAGGGCTCGTTCGTAGAACTCGACGAGTTCGCCCGCCACCGCTCCACCGCGTTCGGCCTGGACGAGAACCAGCCCTACGGCGACGGCGTCGTCACCGGCTACGGCA
>NZ_RZYA01000040.1 GCF_004005495.1 Streptomyces antnestii | reverse complement strand
CGGAGCCCTGGGCCTCCATGACGGCGACCGGGGCGAAGTTCTCCGACGCGATCATCTCGAGGGTGGACTGCTGGCGGTGCAGCTCGGCGTCGAGCGCCGCCGCCACGTCCGGGTCGAGCTCGCGCAGCGGGGTGTTCATGAGCGACACGTGAACTCCTTGAAGAACTGCGGGCGATGAGGACGGGACCGGGTTGACCGGGTCGGTGCAGGCGACAGACACGGTCACAGGGCCATCGGCTCGGCGAAGCCCTGCGCGACGGGCTCGGCGACCCCGGCCACGACCGGCTCGGCGGCCACCGGCACGGCCGGCCGCGCGTCACCGCGCGTCAGCTCCCGGCGTACCCGGGTGAACGGCCGCGGCCGGTCGATCGCGAGAGCCGCCGTGGTCACCCCGTCCCGCTCGTAGAGCGCGAGGAAGCTCCCGTCCTCCACGGCACCCTCGACGACGCGGACCAGGTCCCCGTCCCTCCTGCGCCCGGCGAACTGGATGCGCGAGCCGTACTGGTCCGACCAGAAGTACGGCAGCGGCCGCACGGTCTCGACGGTGCGGCCCGCCAGCAGGTTGCGTACGGCGACGCGCGGCTGGGCGGTGGCGCTCGTCCAGTGCTCGGCGCGCGCCCCGCCCACACGGGCCACGTCGCCCACGGCCACGACCTGGGGCAGCGCCGTGACACAGCCGTCGTCGCAGAGGACCCCGTCGTGCAGCGCGAGTGTCGAACCGGCGAGCCAGCCCGTGTTGGGGACGGCCCCGATACCGACGACGACCACATCGGCGGGCAGTACCCGCCCGTCGACGAGCTCCACCCCGTTGACCGCGACGTCGCCGCGCAGTGCCGCGACGCCCACGCCCGTCACCAGTTCCACCCCGCCGCGGTGGTGCAGCCCCGCGCACACCGCGGCCATCTCGGGGCCCAGCTGCGGCAGGAGCGGCAGCGGCGCGGCCTCCACGACGGTCACGGAGTGCCCGAGCCCGGCGCACGACGAGGCGGTCTCGGCGCCGATGAACCCGCCGCCGATCACGACCACGCGCCGCGGTCCGCTGAGCAGTTCGGCGCGCAGGGAGCGGGCGTCGTCCAGGGTCCTGAGGGTGTGCACGCCCATGAGGGCGGGGCCCGGCAGCCGCCGGGCGCTCGCGCCGGTGGCGATGACGACCCCGTCCGTGGACACTGTGCGCCCGTCCTCCAGGAGGACGGTGCGGCCGCGTGCGTCGAGCCCGCGGGCCCGTACGCCGAACATCCACTCAGCGCCCAGTTCCAGCGTCTCGTCGACGTCGGAGAGGGCGAGCTGGTCCTCGTCGGCCTTCCCGGTGAGGAAGTCCTTGGACAGCGGCGGGCGGTCGTACGGGCGGTGAGTCTCCTCGCCGACGATGACGAGACGGCCGTCGAAGCCCTGGGCGCGCAGCTCGCGGGCGGCGTACAGGCCGGCGAGCGATGCGCCCACCACGGTCACGGTCCTCATCGCGCTCTCCGTCCTCGCTTCGTTGACAGTGCTCATGCGGCGGTACCTTCCTCGGCGGCCGGATGGACATGGACCACGCCGTCCTCGACGGTCACCCGGTGGGTGCGTACGGGGCGGCGGGCGGGCAGGCAGGTCGGCTGACCTGTGCGGAGATCGAATGAAGCCTCGTGAAGCGGGCATTCGACCAGACAGCCCTCCAGCCAGCCCTCCGACAGGGAGGCGTCCTGGTGGGTGCAGGTGTCGTCGATGGCGTACAGCTCACCGTCAGCGTTGAAGACGGCGATGGGCGGTGCTGTGTCGATGCGGACGGATCCGCCGGTGGGGAGGTCTTCAAGGCGGCAGACGGGAATCACGGGCCCCCCTCATGGTCCAGGACTGTCTGACTGAGGACTGTTCGGTAACATGGCGTTTCGTATGGCGCACGAGGAAGCGCTATGCGCAACAGAATCCGGTCGAGATGCCCGCCGCGTCAAGGGCTTCTCGAAGACGCGACCCGACAAAGGGTCGCCAGGTGGTGAGAGTTGAGTGATGACCCGCAAGCAATTGCAGGCTGAACCAGGCACGACAGCACCGGAGAAACAACCCAAGGGTGCGGCCGGCGCCGTCCAGTCCGTGGACCGTGCGGTGAGCGTGCTCGAGATCCTCGCCCGGCACGGCGAGGCGGGCGTCACCGAGATCGCCGAAGAGCTGGACGTGCACAAGTCCACCGCGTTCCGGCTGCTCGGCGTGCTGGAGAACAGGGGCCTGGTGGGACAGGCGAAGGACCGGGGAAAGTACTACCTGGGGGCGGGTGTACTGCGCCTCGCGGGGGCGGCCGCAGTACGCCTGGACATCTCCCAGGAGGGCGTCCCCGTCTGCCGCGAACTGGCCGACGAACTGGGCGAGACGGTCAACATCGCGATCCTCGACGACGATGTCGCCGTGAACATCATGCAGGCGCGCGGCTCCGCCTCCGTGACCGCGCAGAACTGGCTGGGCAGACGCACGCCCCTGCACGCCACGTCCAGCGGCAAGGTGCTGCTCGCACATCTCCCGCCGACGCTGCGCGAGGGCCTGCTGGCCCGCCCGCTGGCCCGTTTCACGCCGCACACGGCGACCGGGGCGGTGGCGCTGCGGGCCGAACTGGAGGCGGTGATGGAGCAGGGGTTCGCCGTGGCCGTCGAGGAGCTGGAGATCGGCCTGGCCGCGGTCGCGGCACCCGTGTTCGCCCACGACGGAAAGGTCATCGGCGCGATCAGCACGTCGGGGCCGGTGTACCGGCTGACCGAGGAGCACATCCCTGAGCTGGCCAAACGGACGGTGGCCGCCTCGACCGAGCTGTCGCGGCGGATGGGATACGGGTTCTAGCCGGAAAGACGCGCAGCACGCTTACTGAACGCGGGGTCAGGGAAACCTGGCCCCGCGTTCTGTGTGTGTCGACGAGGTTTCGCGGCGGGGCCACCCTTTGCCAAGCATTAACTCCCACCCCTTGACGGCGCCTTGTCGTCGTTCCCAAGATGTCTCTCATCGCGCAACCCATCGTGCAATGCGCAACAGCAGAGGGAGTTTGGTCGTGCCACATGAGGTCCGCGCCGTCGTCGCTGTGAAGAAGGGTGCACCCGTCGAGGTGCAGACCATCGTCGTTCCCGACCCCGGACCGGGAGAGGTCCTGGTCAAGGTGCAGGCCTGCGGGGTCTGCCACACGGATCTGCACTACCGGGAGGGCGCCATCAACGACGACTTCCCGTTCCTGCTCGGCCACGAGGCGGCCGGCACGGTCGAGGAGGTCGGCGAAGGCGTCACCGACCTCACCCCCGGCGACTACGTGGTGCTCGCCTGGCGCGCCCCCTGCGGCAACTGCCGCTCCTGCCGCCGCGGCCGCCCCTGGTACTGCTTCGACTCCCGCAACGCGACGCAGCCGATGACCCTCCTCGACGGAACCCCCCTGAGCCCGGCCCTCGGCATCGGCGCGTTCGCCGAGAAGACCCTGGTCGCGGCCGGTCAGGCGGTCAAGGTCGACCCGGCGGCCCGCCCCGAGGCCGCGGGCCTGATCGGCTGCGGCGTGATGGCCGGCTACGGCGCGGCCGTGAACACCGGCAACGTCCAGCGCGGCGACACGGTCGCCGTCATCGGCTGCGGCGGCGTCGGCAACGCGGCCATCGCGGGCGCCTGTCTCAACGGCGCGCGCCGCGTCATCGCCGTCGACATCGACGACAAGAAGCTCGACCAGGCGGAGAAGTTCGGCGCCACGCACACCGTCAACTCCCGTGGCACGGACCCGGTCGAGGCCGTGCGCGCCCTCACCGACGGCTTCGGCGTCGACATCGCCATCGACGCGGTCGGCCGCCCGGAGACGTACAAGCAGGCGTTCTACATGCGTGACCACGCGGGTGTCCTGGTGCAGGTCGGTGTGCCCGACCCCGCGATGCAGCTGGAGATCCCGCTCATCGACCTCTTCTCGCGCGGCGGCTCCCTCAAGTCGTCCTGGTACGGGGACTGCCTGCCGAGCCGCGACTTCCCGGTCCTCATCGACCAGTACCTCTACGGCCTGCTCGACCTGAACGGGTTCGTCACCGAGACGATCTCCCTCGACCAGGTGGAGGAGGCGTTCGCGAAGATGCACAGCGGCGAGGTGCTGCGCTCGGTGGTGGTCCTGTGAGCACCGCGGTCCGCGCCGAACGCGTCGTCACCTCCGGCACGTTCAGCCTCGACGGCGAGACCTTCGACGTCGACAACAACGTCTGGCTGATCGGCGACGACGACGAGGTCCTGGTCGTCGACGCGGCGCACGACGCCGCCGCGATCACCGCGGCCGTCGCCGGTCGCCGCGTGACCGCGATCGTCTGCACCCACGGCCACGACGACCACATCGGCGCCGCGGCCGAACTCTCCGAGGCCACCGGAGCGCCCGTCCTCCTGCACCCCGCCGAGCGCGACCTGTGGGAGGCGGTGCACCCCGACCGCAAGCCGGACGCGGAGCTCACCGACGGGATGCTCCTGACCGTCGCCGGCGTCGACGTGCAGGTCCTGCACACCCCCGGGCACTCCTGGGGCAGTTGCAGCCTCTACGTGCCGTCCCTCGGCGCCGTCCTCACCGGCGACACCCTCTTCCACGGCGGCCCGGGAGCGACCGGCCGCTCGTACTCCGACGCCCCGACGATCGCGGCGTCCATCCGCGCCCGGCTCCTCACCCTGCCGGGCGGCACCGTCGTCCACACCGGCCACGGCCAGGACACGACGATCGCCGCCGAGCGCGCCAACATACCTGCCGCATAGGCCATTCCATCCCCACCACCATGAGGAGGGGCATGTCCAGCACGCCCGTAAAGCCCGGAACCTCCAGCCCTCGCGTCGTCGTCATCGGCGCCGGAATCGTCGGCTGCTCCCTCGCCGACGAGCTCACCGCGCGCGGCTGGACCGACGTCACCGTCCTCGAACAGGGCCCGCTGCCGGCCCCCGGCGGCTCCACGTCGCACGCGCCAGGACTGGTCTTCCAGACGGGCCCGTCCAAGACGCTGACGGAGTTCGCGCAGTACACCGTGGAGAAGTTCAACTCCCTCGAGGTGGACGGAGTTTCCTGCTTCAACCCGGTGGGCGGCCTGGAGCTGGCGACCACCCCCGAGCGCTGGGCCGACCTGCACCGCAAGGCCGGCTACGCCGCGTCCTGGGGCGTACGGGGAGAGCTGGTCTCCGCCGAGCGCTGCAAGGAACTGTGGCCTCTCGTCGACGAGTCGGCGGTCCTCGGCGGCTTCCACACCCCCGACGACGGACTCGCCCGCGCCCTGCTCGCCTCCCGCGCCCAGATGGAGCGGGCCCGCGAGCGCGGTGCCACGTTCCTCGACCGCCACACGGTCACCGGCATCGAACAGGAGGACGGCAAGGTCACCGCCGTGGTCACCGACCGCGGCACCTTCCCCGCCGACCACGTCGTGTCCGCGGCCGGCTTCTGGGGCCCGGTCATCGGCCGCATGGCCGGGGTCGACGTCCCGCTCCTGCCCCTCGCGCACCAGTACGCCAAGACCAAGCCCATGGCGGAGCTCGCCGGGGTCAACGACCCCCGCACGGAAGCCTCGAAGCCGATCCTCCGCTTCCAGGACCGCGATCTGTACTTCCGTGAGCACACCGACCGCATCGGCATCGGCAGTTACGCCCACAAGCCGCTGCCCGTCGACCCGTTCGCGGTCCTCGACTACGACGCGGCCCGCGCGAACGAGCTGGACATGCCGTCCTCGCTCCCCTTCACCGAGGAGGACTGGGCGCCCAGCTGGGAGGACTGCCGCTGGCTGATCCCGGCCCTGCGCGACACGGAGATCGAGGAGGGCTTCAACGGCGTCTTCTCCTTCACCCCGGACGGCATGCCCGTGCTCGGCGAGTCCCGGGCGGTGCGCGGCTTCTGGCTGGCCGAGGCGGTCTGGGTCACGCACTCCGCGGGCGTCGCGAAGGCGGTCGCCGAGTGGATGGTCGACGGACAGCCCTCCATCGACGTCCACGAGTGCGACCTCACCCGCTTCGAGGACGCCCAGCGCTCCCCCGCGTACGTCCACGACCGCGGCGCGCAGCAGTTCGCCGAGGTCTACGACGTCCTGCACCCGCTCCAGCCGGCGGACCAGCCGCGCCCGCTGCGCGTCAGCCCCTTCTACGCCCGCCAGCAGGAGCTCGGCGCGTACTTCCTGGAGGGCGGCGGCTGGGAGCGTCCGCACTGGTACGAGGCGAACGCGGGTCTGCCCACCGGCGACCTGCCCGGGCGCGACGCCTGGTCGGCCCGCTACTGGTCGCCCATCGCGGCGGCCGAGGCGAAGGCCACCCGCGAGAAGGTCGCGCTGTACGACATGACGCCGCTGCGCCGCCTGGAGGTCACGGGCCCCGGCGCCCTCGACTTCCTCCAGCGCATGACGTCGAACAACCTCGCCAAGAAGCCGGGCGCCGTCACCTACACGCTGCTCCTCAACGAGCATGGGGGCATCCGCTCCGACCTGACCGTCGCCCGGCTCGCGCCGGACCACTTCCAGATCGGCGCCAACTCCCCCGCCGACCTCGACTGGCTGACCCGGCACGCCCCGGCCGACGTACAGATCCGGGACATCACCTCCGGCACCTGCTGTATCGGCGTCTGGGGGCCGCTCGCCCGCGACCTCGTCCAGCCGCTGACCCGCGACGACTTCAGCCACGAGGGCTTCGGCTACTTCCGCGCCAAGCAGACCTACCTCGGCCACGTCCCCATCACCGCGATGCGCCTGAGTTACGTCGGTGAGCTGGGCTGGGAGCTGTACACCACGGCCGACATGGGTCTGCGCCTCTGGGACACGCTGTGGGAGGCGGGACAGGAGCACGGTGTCATCGCCGCCGGGCGCTCGGCGTTCAACAGCCTGCGCCTGGAGAAGGGTTACCGCTCCTGGGGCCACGACATGAACGAGGAGCACGACCCGTACGAGTCGGGCGTCGGCTTCGCCGTGCGCATGGACCGCGGTGACTTCCTCGGCAAGGAGGCGCTCGAAGGCAAGGGCGAGCCGGCGCGCAGGCTGACGCCGCTCCTCCTGGACGACCCGGCCGCCGTCGTCCTCGGCAAGGAGCCCGTCCTCGTCGACGGCGCCCCCGCCGGCTACGTCACCAGCGCGAGTTACGGCTACACGCTGGGCCGCTGCATCGCCTACGCGTGGCTGCCGGTGCTGCCCACCGGCACCGGAGTGCACATCGAGTACTTCGGCGAGAAGGTCGCCGCGACCGTCGCCGAGGAGCCGCTGTTCGACCCGAAGATGACCCGCATCCGCCGCTAGTCACCCGGAGGTTACCGGCCATGTCTCCCACCTACGACGTGATCGTGATCGGCCTCGGCGGCATGGGCAGCGCCGCCGCCCACCACCTCTCCGCGCGCGGGGCCCGTGTGCTCGGCCTGGAGAAGTTCGGCCCGGTCCACAACCACGGCTCCAGCCACGGCGGTTCGCGCATCACCCGGCAGTCCTACTTCGAGGACCCGGCGTACGTCCCGCTGCTGCTGCGCTCGTACGAGCTCTACGCGGAGCTCGAACGGGCCACCGGCCGCGCGGTCACCACCCTGTGCGGCGGCGTGATGCTCGGCCGTCCCGACTCCCGCACCGTCTCGGGCTCCCTGCTGTCGGCCCTGGAGTGGGACCTGCCGCACGAGATGCTCGGCGCCCGCGACATCCGCCGCCGCTTCCCGACGCTCACGCCGAAGGACGACGAGGTGGCGCTCTACGAGGAGCGGGCAGGGCTCGTGCGCCCCGAGCACACCGTCGCCGCCCACCTGCAGCTCGCCACCCGCCAGGAGGCCGACCTGCACTTCGAGGAGCCGATGACGCGCTGGGAGCCGTACAAGGACGGCGTGCGCGTGCACACGGCCGAAAACACTTATACGGCCGGTCAGTTGGTGATCTGCCCCGGCGCCTGGGCGCCGGACCTGCTGACCGACCTCGGAGTGCCGTTCAGCATCGAGCGGCAGGTCATGTACTGGTTCCAGCCGACGGGTGGAACCGCCCCGTTCCGCGCCGAGAACCACCCGGTGTACATCTGGGAGGACGCGGCCGGCGTCCAGACCTACGGCTTCCCGTCCATCGACGGACCCGACATGGGCGCGAAGGTCGCCTTCTTCCGCAAGGGCGTCGAGTGCACGCCGGAGACCATCGACCGGACCGTGCACGACGACGAGGTCAGAGCCATGGCGGACCACCTGGCGGGCCAGATCCCCAGCCTGCCCGGCACCTTCCTCAAGGCCGCGACCTGCATGTACTCCAACACCCCCGACGAGCACTTCGTCATCGCCCGGCACCCCGCACACCCCGAGAACGTCACCGTGGCCTGCGGGTTCTCCGGCCACGGCTTCAAGTTCGTGCCCGTCGTCGGCGAGATCGTCGCCGACCTCGCACTCACCGGCACCACCGAACACCCCATCGAGCTCTTCGACCCCAGCCGCCTCGCCGCCGCGCCCGCCTGAGGAGTACGCACGTGACGACGACCCCCGTCTCCCCCAGCCTGATGGCCACTCTGCCCGGCCACTACTACACCGATCCGGAGATCTTCCGGCAGGAGCAGGAACGCATCTTCGAGTCGATGTGGTTCTGCGCCGTGCGCTCCGCCGACCTCGACAAGCCCGGCGCCTTCCGCACCGTGCAGGTCGGCCGTGAGAGCGTCCTCATCACCCGCTCCCGCACCGGCGAGCTGCGGGCCTTCCTCAACGTCTGCCGCCACCGCGGCGCCCGCCTGTGCACGGAGGAGTCCGGTGAGGTCCGCCGCAACCTCCAGTGCCCGTACCACGCGTGGACCTACGACCTCGACGGCAAGCTCGTCGCGGCGCCGAACCTGACGCAGATGCCGGACGTCGACCGCACCGAGTACGGCCTGGTCAAGGTGGCCCTGCGCGAGTGGCTCGGCTACGCCTGGGTGAGCCTCGCCGACACGCCGCCCTCCTTCGAGGAGACCGTGGTCGGCGCGGCCGTCGAGCGGCTCGGCGACACTGCGTCCATCGAGCGCTACCGCACCGAGAACCTCGCGCTCGGCAAGCGGATCACGTACGACGTGAAGGCCAACTGGAAGCTGATCGTCGAGAACTTCATGGAGTGCTACCACTGCGCGACGATCCACCCCGAACTGACCGACGTCCTGCCGGAGTTCGCCGACGGCTACGCCGCCCAGTACTACGTGGGCCACGGCGCCGAGTTCGGTGACGGCGTGAAGGGCTTCACCGTCGACGGCAGCGAGGGCTTCGCCAAGCTGCCCGAGGTAGCCGACGACCAGGACCGCCGCTACTACGCGATCACCGTGAAGCCGACGGTCTTCATCAACCTGGTCCCCGACCACGTCATCCTGCACCGGATGTTCCCGATGGCCGAGGACCGCACGATCGTCGAGTGCGACTGGCTGTACGCGCCCGAGGTCGTCGAGTCCGGGGCGGACGTGACGAAGTCCGTGGAGCTGTTCCACCGGGTCAACGCCCAGGACTTCGAGGCCTGTGAACGGACCCAGCCGGCGATGGACTCCCGGGCCTACCGGCGCGGCGGCGTCCTCGTCCCGACCGAGCACCACATCGGGATCTTCCACGAATGGCTGACCGGCCAGCTGGGCGGTACCCATGCCTGACCTGTTCATCGGTGGCGTGTGGACCACCCCCAAGGACGAGCGGACCCGTGAGATCCGGTGCCCCGCCGACGGCTCGCTCGTCGCCGTGGTCGACGAGGCCGGCGCCAAGGACACCGCCGACGCGATCGCGGCGGCCCGCCGCGCCTTCGACGAGGGGCCCTGGCCCCGGATGACGGCGGCCGAGCACGGCGACCTGCTGCTGCGCGTGGCCGACCTCCTGGTCCGCGACAAGGACGCGCTGGCCCGCGCCGAGTCCCTGGACACCGGCAAGCGCCTGGTCGAGAGCGCGTACGACATCGACGACATCGCGAACTGCTTCCGCTACTTCGGGCGGCTCGCGACGGCCGACACCGGGCGCGTCGTCGAGACGGGCACCGAGGACACGGACAGCCGGGTCGTGTACGAGCCGGTCGGGGTGTGCGCCCTGATCACGCCGTGGAACTACCCGCTGCTGCAGACCGCGTGGAAGGTCGCCCCGGCGCTCGCGGCCGGTAACACCTTCGTCCTCAAGCCGAGCGAGCTCACCCCGCACACGGCGATCCATCTGATGCGCCTGCTCGACGAGGCGGGACTGCCCCCGGGCGTCGCCAACCTGGTCCTCGGCGCGGGCCCGGAGGCGGGCGCGCCGCTCGGCGACCACCCGGACGTCGACCTGGTGTCCTTCACGGGCGGCCTGCAGACGGGGCGGATGCTGATGGCCGCCGCGGCGGGCACCGTCAAGAAGGTGGCCCTCGAACTCGGCGGCAAGAACCCGAACATCGTGTTCGCCGACGCCGACTTCGAGACGGCCGTCGACATGGCGCTCACCGCGATCTTCCTGCACTCGGGTCAGGTCTGCTCGGCCGGCGCGCGCCTCCTCGTGGAGGACTCGCTGCACGACCGGTTCGTCGACGAGGTCGTGCGGCGGGCCGAACTCATCCGCCTCGGCGGCCCGTTCGACGAGGACGCGCAGACGGGGCCGCTGATCTCGGCGCAGCACCGCGCCAAGGTCGAGGCGTACGTCGCGCGGGGCATCGAGGAGGGGGCGGTGCTGCGCTGCGGCGGCGACCGGCCGATCGGGGAGGCGTACGAGAACGGCTTCTACTACCTGCCGACCGTCCTCGACGCGTGCGCGAGCGGCATGTCCGTCGTGCAGGACGAGTCCTTCGGTCCCGTCCTGACGGTCGAGCGGTTCACCGACGAGGACGAGGCGGTCCGCCTCGCGAACGACTCGGTCTACGGGCTCGCGGGCGCCGTCTGGACGAGCGACGAGGCGAAGGCCGCGCGCGTCGCGGCGGGCCTGCGGCTCGGCACGGTGTGGATCAACGACTACCACCCGTACGTCCCCCAGGCGGAGTGGGGCGGCTACAAGCAGTCGGGCTTCGGGCGCGAACTCGGCCCCTCGGGCCTCGCCGAGTACCGCGAGACCAAGCACATCTGGCGCAACACGCGGCCGGTGCCGCAGGGCTGGTTCGGCCCGTCGCAGGAGTGTCCCTCAGAGGGAGGCGCGTCATGACGCAACCGGCCACGGGCCACAGCGAGCAGCAGAGCGGGGACGACGCCGAACTCGCCGAGTTCGGTTACAAGCCCGAGCTCAAGCGCACCCTCGGCAGCTTCCACACCTTCGCCGCGGGCATCAGCTACATCTCCATCCTCACCGGCACCTTCCAGCTGTTCTACTTCGGTTTCGCCAGCGGCGGGCCCGCGTACTGGTGGTCATGGCCGATGGTGTTCGGCGGCCAGTTCATGGTCGCCCTGTGCTTCGCCGAGCTGGCGGCCCGCTATCCCGTCGCGGGCTCCGTCTACAACTGGGCGAAGAAGGTGGGCAACCCGCACATCGGCTGGCTCGCCGGCTGGATGATGCTGCTCGCCTCGGTCGTGTCGATCGCGGCGGTGGCGCTCGCCTACCAGCTGACGCTGCCGCAGATCTCGTCGGCCTTCCAGTTCATCGGGGACGGCACCGGTCAGTACGACGTCGCGACGAACGCCGTCGTCCTGGCCGCCGTACTGATCCTGTTCACGACGCTCGTCAACGCCTTCGGCGTGAAGCTGATGGCGACGATCAACACGGCCGGCGTCTTCCTCGAACTGATCGCGACTGTCGCCCTGATCGTGCTGTTCGCCGTCCACATCGTGCGCGGCCCGCAGGTCGTGACGCAGACGGCGGGCACGGGCCACGGCCAGTCCTTCGGCTACCTGGGCGCGTTCCTCGTCGCGTCGCTGGCCTCCGCGTACGTCATGTACGGCTTCGACACGGCGGCCTCGCTCGGCGAGGAGTCGCTCGACCCGACGCGGGGAGCGCCGCGCGCCATCATCCGCGCGATCGTCGCCTCGTTCGTCCTCGGCGGTCTGATCCTGCTGCTCGCCCTGATGAGCGTGTCGAGCCTGACCGGCAAGAAGCTGTCGACGGACGGCCTCCAGTACGTCGTCCTCGACGTGCTCGGCCCGACGGCCGGCAAGGCGATGCTGTGGTGCGTCCTGATCGCCGTCACGGTCTGCGCGCTCGCCGTGCACACCGCCGCGATCCGGCTCGCCTTCGCGATGTCCCGGGACAACAACCTGCCGGCGTCGTCGGTCCTCGGCCGGGTCAGCCCCCGCTTCAAGACGCCGGTCGCCCCGGCCATCGTCATCGGCGTCCTGGCGCTCGCGATCCTGGTCGTCAACATCCGCCAGCCGCAGATCTTCACCGTGGTCACCAGCATCGGCATCATCATGATCTACGTCGCCTATCTGCTGGTCACCGGGCCGATGCTGGTGGCGCGGCTGCGCGGGAAGTGGCAGCCGGCGGGCAACGGGAAGTTCTCCCTCGGCCGCTGGGGGCTGCCCGTCAACATCCTCGCCGTGCTGTGGGGCGGCGCGATGACGCTCAATCTGATCTGGCCGCGCTCGGCCGTCTACAACGCCACCGCCCCGTACCACTGGTACCTGCGCTGGGGCGCCGTCCTGTTCGTCGGGGTGATCGCGGGCGGCGGCTTCGCCTACTACTGGTTCGTCCAGCGGCACCGCACCGGTGTCCTCGCCGAACACGCGGCCGAGGCCGCCCCGTCCGATAAGCCCGATGAGTCCGATGAGTCCGTCGCCCTGGAGGAGGTCCCCACCTCATGAATCAGCCCGTCAACTCTGATGTCTTCGACTACGTCGTCGTCGGCGGCGGCACCGCGGGAAACGTGGTCGCGGCGCGTCTGTCCGAGGACCCCAACGTCACCGTGTGCGTCCTGGAGGCGGGTCCGAGCGACGTCGGTGACGACAACGTCCTCCAACTAGACCGCTGGATGGGCCTGTTGGAGTCCGGCTACGACTGGGACTACCCCGTCGAGCCGCAGGCCAGCGGCAACAGCTTCATGCGGCACGCCCGCGCCAAGGTCCTCGGCGGCTGCTCGTCCCACAACTCGTGCATCGCGTTCTGGGCGCCGGCCGAGGACTTGGACGGCTGGGCCGCGGGGGGCTGCAAGGGCTGGGGCGCGTCGGACGTGTTCCCGCTGTACAAGCGCCTGGAGAACAACGACGCCCCCGGCGACCACCACGGCCGCAGCGGCCCGGTGAAGCTGCGCAGCATCAAGGGCGACGACCCGTGCGGCACCGCCCTGCTCGCGGCGTGCGCCGAGGCGGGCATCCCGACGACGCCGTTCAACACCGGCTCCACGGTGATCCGCGGCGCCCACTGGTTCCAGATCAACTCCGACGAGAACAACATCCGGCAGTCCTCGTCCGTGGCCTATCTGCACCCCGTCATGGGCAAGCGGCCGAACCTGTCGGTGCTCACGGGTGTGCGGGCCAAGCGGCTCGTCTTCGAGGGCAGGCGCTGCGTGGGCACCGAGTACCTCGACCCGGACATGATCCACACCCGGACCGTGCGGGCCCGCCGTGAGGTGGTCGTCTCCTGCGGCTCCATCGACACGCCGAAGCTCCTCATGCTGTCGGGCATCGGCCCGGCCGCGCACCTGCGCGAGGTGGGCGTGGACGTCCTGGTCGACTCCCCCGGCGTCGGCGAGAACCTCCAGGACCACCCCGAGGGCGTGATCATGTGGGAGGCGAAGCAGCCGATGACCACCACGTCCAGCCAGTGGTGGGAGGCCGGCATCTTCTACGACACCGAGCCCGGCCTGGACCGGCCCGACCTGATGTTCCACTACGGATCCGTGCCCTTCGACATGAACACCGCGCGCCACGGCTATCCGACGTCGGAGAACGCCTTCTGCCTCACGCCCAACGTGACGCGCGCGAAGTCACGCGGCACGGTCCGGCTGCGCACCCGCGACTACCGTGACAAGCCGCTGGTCGACCCGCGCTACTTCACGCACGAGCACGACGCGCGCGTGATGACGTACGGGCTGAAGCTGGCGCGGCGGATCGCCCAGCAGCCCGCGCTCAGCGGCTGGGCGGGCGCCGAGCTGGCCCCGGGACCGGACGTCCGCACCGACGACGAGCTCCTCGACTACATCCACAAGACCCACAACACCGTCTACCACCCGGCCTGCACGGTGAAGATGGGCGCCGACGACGACACCTCGGCCCCGCTCGACGCGCGGCTGCGCGTGAAGGGGACCGAGGGCCTGCGCGTCTGCGACGGCTCGGTGATGCCGGACCTCGTCACGGTCAATCCGTGCATCACGACCATGATGATCGGCGAGAAGTGCGCCGACATGCTGCGGGCGGACGCCTGATCGGTTTAATCCGGCTGGTTCGCGGGGCGCTTGTACATGCGCGTCGCCGTGATCTCCCCGTGCACGGTCTCCTCGGCCGGGTCCTGCTGCGGCAGGCCCGGCCGGAGGTGTTCCTCGACGCTGATGTACTTCAGCCCCGCCCTGAGGTCCGCGTCGTTGCGCAGCCGGATGACCAGCGGGAACTCCGCGAGCGCCGTCGTGTCGAACAGGCCGGTGGTGTAGAGGAGTTGGACGCCGAGCGCGTCGGACACGGCCCGCTGGAGTTCAAGCAGGTACGTGGCGTTGGCGCGGCCGATCGGGTTGTCGAGGAACAGCGTGCCGGCGTGGCGGTGCTTGTCGCGGCCCCGGTCGTTCGAGCGGAGGGCGGCCATCGTGCAGTACAGGGCGATGGCCGCCGTGAGCAGCTGGCCGCCGGAGAACACGTCGCCCATCTGACCGACGGGGACCCGCTCGGCGCGCAGCACGGCGTCCGGCTTGAGGATCTCGACGGCGATGCCCTTGGGCTGGAGCGCGGCGGCGACACCGCGCAGGAGCAGGGACATGCCGTCGCGGCGCAGGTCGGAGTTCTTCTTGACGGCGGCGCGGGTCGCCTCGTCGACGACCTCGCCGAGGCGCTCCACGAGGGTCGCCTGGTCGGGCTCCTCGAAGCGGATCCGCACGAACTCCTGGCCCGACCACTCGCCGAGCCCTTCGGGCAGACGGGACAGGCGCTGGGCGGAACGCAGCGTGGCGAGCGCCGACTCGACGAGGCCGCGCAGCCGGTCCACGATCGAGTCGCGGTTGCGCTCCAGCTGCTCCAGCTCGTCCGTCAGGACGCGCAGCCGGGGCGCGAACGCGTCCGCCCACTTGCGCGCGTGCTCCGGCAGCGCGGAGGCGGGCAGCTCCCGGATCTGCTGACGCGCCGGGGTGCGCACCTGCTCGTAGCGCGTGGCGTTCGCGTGCCGGACGAGGATGTCGCTCGCGTCGCGCACGGCGGCCTCGGCGGCGGACAGGTCGGCGGCGCAGCCGCGCAGGGAGCGGCGGGTCTCGGCCGCCGCGTGCCGGGCCTCCTCCAGGGTGCCGGGGTAGGACTCGGGCTCGTCCTGCTCGGTCTCGTGCTGCCGGTCGGGGTGGTCTCGCAGCAGGTCCTTGAGGAGCGCGGCGGTCTCCTCGAAGCCGCCGGTGCCGTCCTCGGCGGCGCGGTGGGCGTCGAGGAGTTCGGTGTGGGCGGCGCGGGCCACGGTCAACGCCTCGGTGCGGGCCGCGAGTTCACCCGTGGCGGTGCGCAGGAGCGTCTGGGCGTGTTCGGCGCCGGTCGGGACGAGGTCGTCGGGCAGCTCGGTGTGGGCGTCGTCGCCGTCTTCGGGTGCGTGCCGCTCGGCCTCGCCGCGCAGGCGTCCCAGCTGCTCGCTCGCGGTGGAGACGCGGGCTTCCAGGAGCTGGACCAGTTCGTCGGCGCGGGCGGCGGCCGCCTGTCGCGAGGGTCCGTCGGAGCCGTCGGGGGACTCCAGGAGCTGGGCGGCGCGGGTGCGGACCTTGTTGCTGAGCCGGTCGAGCTCGGCGAGCGCGGCGCTCTCGTCGCTCTCCGCGCGGGCCTGCTCGGCGCGCAGGTCGGCGCCGACGCCGACCTTCTCGTACACCTGGGAGGCCGCGCGGTACGCCTCGCGCAGGGCGGGCAGCGACGGCTTCGGCGCGGCACCCTCCGGGTCCGGCCGCTCCGGTACGTCGTCGGGGGCGCCGGCGATCTCGGCGCGTTCGGCGCGCAGGGCGCGGGCGGTGCGGCGGGCGTCGTCGGCCCCGCGCTGGGCGGCCCTGCGGTCCTCGTCTGCGGCGCGGGCGCGCTCCAGGCAGGTCTGGGCGCGCGCCTCGGACTCGACGGCCTCGTCGGCGAGTTCGCGCAGCTTGGCCTGCCAGCCGGCCCGCTCCCGGAGCCGGAACGCGAGCCCGGCGAGGGCGTCGGCGACGCGCCGCGCGCGCTGGGCGGCGTCCTGCCGCTCGTCGCGGAGGCTGGTGGCTTCCGTGGCGGTCTCGTCCGCCTCGGCGCGGACCGTGCGGGCTTCGGCGAGCTCGGCCTCGGCCTCGTCGGCGAAGGCGCGTGCCTCCTGGGCGGCCGTGGCCAGTTCCGTGAGGCGGCCGGCCGGGCAGCCGGTGCGCCAGGAGCCGATCCGGGCGGCGAGCTCGCGGTCCTTGGCGAGGCGGCCGGCGAGGGCACGGATCTCCTCGTCGCGCTCCGTCGCGCGCGTGCGCAGTGCCTGACGCTCCTCGTCGGCGGCGAGCTCGTCGTGCATGGCCGGGTTCGGCGGCACGAGGAAGACGCCACTGTCGGCGCCCTCGTCATGCGGCGTGGGGGCGAGCAGGGCGGCAGCCGTACCCACGGCGACGGCGGAGCGGGGCAGCAGGGCGGCGGAGCCGAGTGCCTCGCGGGCCCGGGCGTGGGTGTCCGGGTCGGTGATGACGACGCCGTCGACGAGCTCGGGGCGTGCGGCGAGCACGCGCGCGTGGTCGGCGGGGTCGACGGCCTGGGCGAGATAGCGCCAGCCGGGCAGGGCGGGGATGCCGTGTTCGCCGAGGAACTCGACGGTGGCGAGGACGTCGGGGCCCGGCGGCAGCAGCCCGCCGTCACCGAGCGCGCCCAGGATGCGGGCGTCGTCGGCGGCGGCCGTGCGCAGGTCGAAGAGCTGGCGTTCGGCGGCGGTGACGCCGTCGTCGAGGAGCGCCTTGAGGTCGTCGGCGGCGCGGTCCAACTCCTCGGCGGTGAGCGGAGTTTCGGTGCGTACGGCGGTCGTAATGCGGGCGGGGCCGGTCGCGGCCGCTTCGGTCTCGGCGCCCCGGGGTGCGGGCACACCTCCGCTCGGCAGCGCGGACAGCCCGAGCAGCTCCGCGACGCGCTCCTCGCGCGCGAGGGCGTCGGCGGCGCGGTGCTCGGCCGCGTACGCGTTCTCGGCGGCCGTCGCGGCGTCCGCGGCGCGGGCCGCGGTGAGTTCGGCGCGGGCCTCGGCGCCCGCGGCCTCGCGCGCGTGCTCGCTCGCGCGGCGCGCGGCCTCGCGGGCCGTGTCCCAGGCCGCGACGGTGGTCTTCTCCGCGTCGCTCGCGGCGAGCGCCGCGCGTGCGGGGTCGGCGTCGGGCGCCGTGTCGTCGAGCCAGCCGGCCCGTACGGCCTCGGCGGTCTCCTGCTCGACCTCGGCAAGGCGCTGGCGCAGATGTCCGGCCTCGCTGCGGGCGCGCTGCGCCTCGGTGGCGGCGGCCGTCGCGTCGCGGTGGGCCGTCTCGCCGGTCTCCTGGAGCGCGGCGGAACGCTCCTCGCCCTCGTTGGCGTGCTGCTCGGCGCTCTCGGCGGCGCCGTGCAGGGCGCGTACGAGGTCGGCGGCGGCCTTGGCGCGGGCGGCGAGCGCCGGGGCGGCGTCCCGCTCGGCCTCGCGGATGGCGACGGCCACGCGCGCGGAGCGGTCGGCGGCGGCGCGGTGGCGCAGGACGGCCTCGGCGGCCTGCCAGGCGGCGTGCAGGGTGCGGGCGTCGGCCAGTTCGCGCTTCTGTGCGGCGGCGGCCTTCTCGGCTCCGGCGAGCGCCAACGAGGCGTGCCGGTACGCCAGTTCGGAGGCGATCAGGGTGCTGCGGCCGCGGGCCTGCTCCGCCTCGCCGACGGTGTGCGCTGCGGCGGTGACCTGCTGGGCGAGGTCGGCGGCGCGGCCGCGCTCCAGGGCGGCGCGGGCCGCGAGGCGGCGGGCCAGGGTGCGGGTGCGGCGCTCCGCCCCGGCGTGCACGTCACGCGCGCGTGCCCGGGTGTCCGCGGCGTCCACGATGCGGCCGAGGAGGTCCACGGAGCCGGCCGTGAACTCGCGTTCGGCGATGAGCTCGGCCCGGCGTCCCAGCTTGTTGCCGAAGCCGCTGACCAGGTCGGC
Organism: Streptomyces antnestii; assembly: GCF_004005495.1. GTDB lineage: Bacteria > Actinomycetota > Actinomycetes > Streptomycetales > Streptomycetaceae > Streptomyces > Streptomyces antnestii. The sequence continues at coordinate 5,496 of NZ_RZYA01000040.1, read as the reverse complement.
GAGCCCGTCCGTGTCCCGGGTGTCGGTGACGGCGCGCAGAAGCAGGTCGGTGAAGTCGGAGTCCTTCTTGACGGCGAAGAGGCCGGCGGCCTCACCCTCGTCCGCGTTCATCTCCCGCTGGTAGCGGAAGAGTTCGGGGTCGAGACCGAGGTCGCCCAGGTGCTCGTTCCACCGGTCGTGGATCTCTTCCCAGTGCACTTCGAGATGCGGATACGCCTTGCCCGCGTCGGTCAGGGCGTCCCGGAAGCCCTTCATGGTGCGCCGCCGGCCCTGGGCACCCGAGGCGCCCTCGACGGACGCGCGTACGGCGGTGGACTCGGCGACGGGCAGCGAGTCCAGGCTCATCCCGGGCCCCGGGCGGAACGAGTACCAGGCCTCGGCGAACTTGCGCGGGTCGTTCGAGACCTGCCGCCCCCGCCACTCGCTGACCTTGCCGACGACGACGCACTCGCCGGTGAGGGTGTGCTGCCACTCCAGGGCCACGTGTCCGCAGTCGTCGGCGAGCAGGAACTTGCGCAGCACACCGGAACTGGCGCCGCCCAGCGTGTTCCGGTGCCCCGGCAGCATCACGGAGAAGATCAGCTTGAGCAGGACGGACTTGCCGCCGCCGTTCTCCAGGAAGAGCACGCCCGCGGGCGCGGGGCGGCGCGGCGGGCCGACGGGCTCGTCCTCGAAGAACTCCGCCTGCATGGGGGCGGGGTCGGGCACGGGCTCGCCGACGCCCCGCAGGTCCAGGACGGTGTCGGCGTAGCGCGCACCGGCGGGCCCGATGGAGTAGAGGCGAATCCGGGACAGCTCGTACATGGCGGCGGACTCTCGTCGTAGTAAGTCGTCGTGAAACGTGGGGGGATGGAGGGGTGGGGGGTGCGGCGGGGCGCGGGTCAGGAGTGGAACGGGAGTCCCGCGTCGGCCACGAGCTCGCCGTCGTCCTCGTCGACGGGCGGCAGCAGGCTCGCGGAGCCGTCCGTGACGGGCACGATGCCGAGGTCGGCCAGCTCGCCGAGGGCGGCTGTGCCGGCCAGGTCGCGCACCTGGAGCTGGTAGCGGGCCGTGGTGCGGTAGGTGCCGCCCGAGTCGTCGCCCGTTCTCTGCAGGAACCCGGAGTCGGTGAGGAACGCGACGGCCTTGCCCACGATGCCGGTGGTGGATCCGGCGAGGCGGCGCGCGTCCTTCGTGGCGCCGGTCGAGCTGCGCCGGGCCCAGATGCGCCACGCGGCTTCGAGTCCCGGGGCGTCGGAGGCCGGGTCGGTGTTCTCGCCCTGTTCCTCGGCGCGCTCCTCCAGGCGGCGGCAGGCCTGGCGGACGAACGCGTCCACGCCGTTGACCGTGACGCGGCCGATGTAGCCGTCGTCGGCGAGGTCCTCGGGGCGCGGGAACGCCATGGCGGCGACGGCGAGATGGGCGAGGCCGTGCAGGAAGCGGTCGGTGCCGTCGGCGGAGGCGCGGCGCGCGTAGTCGCCCATGCGGACGGCGAACACGGAGTCCTCGGCGGCGGTCACGGCCATCCCCGCGCGCGGGGACACCTCCAGGACGACGAGGCCGAGCCCGGCGGCGACGGCGTCGGCGAGCCGCGCGAACGGCGGGTCCTCGCGGTAGCGGCGCAGCAGTTCGGCGTACTCCTGGTCGCGGGCGGGCTGCAGCTTGGGCTGGAGGCCGAAGGCGACGAGCCGGGCCGCGTCGGCGGCGTCGGCGGGGGTCACGGGCGCGCCGGCCGCCGGAGCCTCGGAGGGCTCCGCCTCGCCCCACGCGGCGTGCTCTGCGGGGTGATCGGTGGTCACGGCTGGTGCTCCTTGCTGAGGCGTACGGCTCTGGGGTCTGCTACGGCTCTGGGGTCTGCGTCGAAAAGGGTGCGCGGCGCGCGCGGGCGGGGCATTACGCGGCCTCCGTCCGGTCGGCCGCCATGCCCGCGGCGTCGAGCAGGGCCGTGCCGACGATGAGGTCGGCGCCGCCGAACTCGGGGTCGTCGAGCTCGGTGCCGTCGTCCACGGCGAACAGCAGCTTCTCCTCGCCCTGGCGGTAGGCCGTGCCGACCGGCGGGCTGGCCGCGTGGACGGACAACAGGGCGACCAGATACGGGAGTTCGGGGTCGCGGCGGCGGGCCTCCGCGAGCAGTCCGGACAGCCGGCGCGGCGCGTCGGAGGGCAGGTCGAGGAGCTCCATCGCGCTCGCGAGCTGCTCCTCGCTGAACCGGCTGTCGTCGGGCGTCGCGATCAGGTCCGGCTCGGGCATCTCGACCCCGAGGTGCTCCCGCTCCTGGGGCGGCGTCAGCAGGATGTCGATCAGGTCCCCGACCCGTACGGACACGGGCGTACGCATGCCTGTCCCGCGCGCGAAGAACGCGTCGGTGACGCGGACCGCCTGCTCGGCCGGCAGCGGCAGCAGGGGCGCGACGAGCTGCCCGTACAGGTCGAGGCCCGCGCGCGCGGAGGGCGTGGCGAACGCCTGCCGGTCCTGCTCGGCGCGGAACAGCGGGCCGGCTTCGAGGAGGCGGGACTGGAGCTGGGTGTGGCGGCGGATGCAGTCCTTGACGATGTCGACGAGCTCGGCGGCGCGCCGCTTGTGCTCGGGGTCCTCGGACTCGTCGCGGGCCTTGCGGATGTTCGTGAGGATCGCGTTCTCGTGGCGGTAGCGGTCGGCCACGTGGTCGAGTGCCTCGGCGATCATGTCCGGGACGGCGTTCAGCCAGTCCACCGCGCGGACGTTGCGCCGGGTCGCGTCCAGGGCTCGGCGCAGGGTCTCGGAGTACTGCACGGTCCGGTAGCGGGCCTGCTCCGCGGCGAGCTGGGCGTCGGCGAGGCGGCCGCGGCTGATCAGCACCTCCAGCTTCACCTCGGCGGCGATCTGGGCGCTGGTGACGTCCGTGTCGAGGGCGCCCACCAGGACGTTGACCGCTTCGTCCGTGGTGCGGAGGTAGACGCTGCCCCCGTAGCCGGGGACCTCCTCGATGAGCTTGAAGTCGTAGTCCCTGCGGACGTACGTGCCGTCGGGTGCGAACGTGCCGTACACGGCGCGGAAGCCGCGGTCGACGCTGCCGACGTTGATCAGGTTCTCCAGGACCCAGCGGGCCACGCGCTCGTGCTCGGCGGCAGGGCGCTGCGGGGCCTGCGCGCCGACGCGCGGGATGAGCCTGGCCACTATCTGCTCGTGGTCGGCGCCCGTGTCGAAGTCCATGTTCAGAGTGACGAGGTCGATGGCGGAGAGGGCCACCTCGGCCATGCCGTATCCGGAGTACTCGCCCGCGAGATTGGCCTTGCGCACGTCGAGGTCGTGCAGCGGGGCCGTGCAGGCGAGCGCGCGGAGGCGGCGCGCGAGCCCTTCGTCGGCGGCCGGGCCCGGTGCGGGCCGCGGCCCCGCGCTGAGCTGGGGCGGAACGAAGTCCGTGGTGGCAGGCGAAGTCACGGAGCACAGACTAGGTCCTAGGTCTGACAACGGTCGAAACGGCGCAGAAGCGACCGCACCCGCCGCTTGCCCCGCGCACCCCCCGGAGGCCGGGTACGCAGTGCGCCACGAGCCGTCAGACGACGGGCTGTTCACTCTCGGCGACCCGGCGCCCGTACACGTCGACGAGGCCCTCGCGGGAGTCGTCGAGGTACTCGGCGAGCAGCCGCTCGGCCTCGTCGGGGCGGCCCGCCTCCAGGGTCTCGAGGATCTGCCGGTTGCGGACGAGGTAGGGCTCGTGCAGGCGGCGCGGGTCGTCCACGACGTGGAACGCGAGGCGCAGTTCGGCGAAGACGCTGCGCATCAGCTCGTCGGTGCGCGCGCTGCCCGCGAGGGCGACGAGCTCGCGGTGGAAGTGGATGTTGGCGGTGGAGACGCCCTTCCACTCGCGCGCCTCGGCGGCGCGGTAGCCGTCGGCGACGGCTTCGGCGACGCCGTTCAGGTCGTACGGGGGCCGGCCGAGGCCGCGTACCACCGCGCACTGGACGAGGCGCCGGGTGAGGTAGATGTCCTCGACGTCCTCGACGGTGAGCACGCGGACGAAGACGCCGCGGTTGAGCTGGTGCACCAGGAGCCGCTCGTGGGTGAGCAGCCGGAAGGCCTCGCGCAGCGTGTTGCGCGAGACGCCGAGGGCGCCGCCGATGCTGTCCTCCGAGAGCCGCGTCCCCGGCGGGAAGAACCCCTCCGCGATCCGGCTCCTGAGAATGTCCGAGACCCGCTCGGCGGTGCTGGTACGCCCGAGGAGCGCGCGGTCGTCGGCCAGTCCGTTCAGTTCACCCACGTCCGAATTCAAGCGCAGATACGAGAACGAGACAACATGCGTATTGGGGGATCGTTCAACAAGGTTTCCCGACGTGAGCGACGTGAGCGGGCCGTCCCTTCCTCCTTCACGCCGCATCCGGCCGCTCCACCGCCGTCAGGGCCGCGAGCGCCGACACCACGGCGCTCGACGCCCGCCGGTCGAGGCGGGCGCTGGTGCCGCGGGCCTGGTGGCGCAGCTCGTCCGCCGCCAGGGCGAGGAGCTGGGGCAGCAGGTCGGTGCACCGCCGTGCGACCCAGCCCGTGCCCGCGGTGGCGAGCCACCACAGGCTCGCCGAGCGCGTGGGCGCGGGCCTCTCGGGCCGCGGCGACGGCGGGGTGCCGTGCGCGCGCCCCTCGGCCGCGAGCAGGGTGTGGAAGCGGGCGGCGAGCACCCGGTGTCCGCGCTCGCCGGGGTGCAGCCGGTCCGCGCTCCACATCGCGCGGTCGGCGACCCACGCCTCCTCGGCCGCGTGCAGATGGACGGCGCCGTAGCGGTCGGAGAGAGCGTGGACGACCGAGTTCACGGCCTGCTGGCGTCGCGCGAGCGGATGGCCGAGGAGGCCGGGCAGGCCCAGCATGGCGCCGGGGTCGGGCAGGCACGCGGTGAGCAGGACCGCGCCCTGTTCCGTGACCGCCGCGTACACCTGGTCGAGGCGGGCGGCCACGGCGTGGATGTCGAACGTGCGCCGCAGGGTGTCGTTGACGCCGACCACGACGGAGGCGACGTCGGGGCGCAGGGCGAGCGCCGCGGGGAGCTGCCGGTCGAGGACGTCGTGCGTCTGGGCGCCGCTCACCGCGAGGTTGTGGAACTCCACGGGGACGCCGTCCGGCGCGAGCCCGGCGGCGAGGAGTGCGGCCCAGCCGCGCCAGGTGTCGCCGACCGGGTCCCCGACCCCTTCGGTGAGGGAGTCCCCGAGCGCGACGAACCGCAGACCACCACTCATACGGCATCCGGCCCGGCCCCCCGGAGCGCCGCTCATACGGCATCCCGCCCGGTCACCCGGAGCGGCACGTCGGCGGTCACGCGCGCCACGTCGTGCACGGTCATACGGGCCGCATCGTGCGCCGGCTCGCGCCCCGCATCGCCCGCGGTCACACGTCCCGCGTCATGCGCCGTCACACGCCCCGCGTCGCGCGCCGTCACGAGCCCTGCATCGCCCGTCGGCGGCACCCGTCCCGCATCGCCCGGCGCCACACGCCCCGCGCCGTGCGCCGCCACACGCCCCGCATCGCGCGCCGTCACGAGCCCTGCATCGC
>NZ_RZYA01000003.1 GCF_004005495.1 Streptomyces antnestii | reverse complement strand
CCTGGCAGCCCAGGTCGACCCCGCGTTCGTCCTGCGGGAGAGCGTGGCGGCCCCGGCCTGACCTCCCGCACCCACCGACGGACGGAGTCCGGCGCAGCGCCCCGAAGCCCGCGCAGCGGCGCGAGGGGCGCACGAAGCGGAATCTGCCCTGGCAGCCCAGGTCGACCCCGCGTTCGTCCTGCGGGAGAGCGTGGCGGCCCCGGCCTGACCTCCCGCACCCACCGACGGACGGAGTCCGGCGCAGCGCCCCGAAGCCCGCGCAGCGGCGCGAGGGGCGCACGAAGCGGAATCTGCCCTGGCAGCCCAGGTCGACCCCGCGTTCGTCCTGCGGGAGAGCGTGGCGGCCCCGGCCTGACCTCCCGCACTCGCCTGGCAGCCCAGCCCGACAGACCGGCCATGCCCGACAGCGTCGCTTCGCTTACCGCCTGACCGCCGGCGCGCCCGGTACCCCCTTGGGTGCCGGGGCGGGGCTGGTCGACAGGAAGGACGTCCAGCCCTGCTTCGGGGCCTCGCCGACGCCCAGCGTGGCGAGGCGGTCCAGGGTCTTCGGGTCCTGTGCGTCCAGCCAGTCGGCGAGCTGCCGGAAGGAGACGCAGCGGACTTCGGGCTTGTTGCACACGGTGTCGACGGTCTCCTCGACGGCACGCATGTAATTGCCGCCGTTCCAGGACTCGAAGTGGTTGCCGATGATCAGCGGCGCGCGGTTGCCCCGGTAGGCGCGGTCGAAGCCCTGGAGCAGGCCGTCGCGCATCTGGTCACCCCAGAGCTCCTGCTTGTCGGGGTCGCCCTGGGTCGCGGTGCCCGATTGGTTGACCATGAAGTTGTAGTCCATCGTGAGCTGTTCGTACGAGTGCCCGGGGAAGGGCACGAGCTGCATCGACAGGTCCCACAGACCGTCCTTCTTCTTGGGCCAGACCTGGTCGTCGACCCCGCTGGTGTCGTAGCGGAAGCCGAGTTGGCGGGCCGCGCGCCGGAAGTTCTTCTGGCCCTCCAGGCACGGGGTGCGCGCCCCGATGAGCTCCTTGTCGTAGTCGAAGGGGAGCGGGGCCGCATTCTTCATGCCCGCGTTCGTCTTCCAGGACTTCACGAACGACTTGGCCTGGCCGATCTCGCTCTTCCAGTCGGCGACCGACCACTCGCCGACGCCGCCGCCCTTGCCACAGAAGTGGCCGTTGAAGTGCGTCCCGATCTCGTTGCCCTCGAGCCAGGCGCCGCGGACCTGGTCCACGGTGTCCTTGATTCCCTGGGCGTCGTTGAAGCCGATGTCCGAGCTGCCCGGGGAATGCTGCGGCGGCCGGTAGAGGTCGCGCTTCTCCTCGGGGAGCATGTACACGCCGCTGAGGAAGTACGTCATCGTCGCATTGTTCCGCTTGGCGACCTTGCGGAAGCGGGAGAACAGCTTCTGACTGTCCTCCCCCGCGCCGTCCCACGAGAACACGACGAACTGCGGCGGCTTCTGCCCGGCCTTCAGGCGCTCGGCCCTGGGCAGATGCGGCTGACCTCCGGTGTACGCGGTCGAGCCGTCCCCGATCAGCCGCATCGCGCTCCCCGGCGCGGGGGCCGGGGCCGCCTTCCTGGGGCCCGGTGCGCCTTTCTCGGGTCTGCTCGCGCCTGGGTCACCGGTCGCGCAACCGGACAGGACAGCGGCACAGGCCGCGACGGCGGTGAAGCCCGCGGCGAGCCTCTTGGTGGCGGCCATGTTCCGCCCACCTTCTTCCTTGGGTCTCTTCGGTTGAGGACAGACGCAATGCGGCGAAATGCCGTATTTGCCGATGGCGCCGCCCAACGTCGCACGAGACCTGAAGGTGAATTAATACGACAAGCCGAAGAAAGGCCTCATTCACCCGCCGGGGTGAATCAGTGCCCCATTTGCCCCGATAATCCGTCCACAACCTTTACTCTGCATTACGATCCATTTACCGAGCGTTCCCATTTGTCGAGCGTTGATCATCCCGCCGCTGCACGCCGTGATCCACGGCCGCGCCCCTGCCCCGCCACAGCCGGGGCCCCTCGTTCCGCGACCGCGCTGCCCCGGAGGAGACGGGAAACATGTCAGCCTGCGTCCCCACACGCCCCGCCGATCCGACACGGACCGACGAATCCAGCCGTACGCATCCACCCCACAGCCCGCCACCGGCGCCCCGCCGCCGGTTCCGCGTCACGGGCGCCGACCTGTCCGCGTCCGCCGCGGTCTTCCTGATCGCCCTGCCCCTGTCCCTCGGAATCGCCCTCGCCACCGGAGCCCCGCTCCAGTCGGGACTCGTCGCCGCCGCCGTCGGCGGACTCGTGGCCGGCCGCCTCGGCGGCTCCCCCCTCCAGGTCAGCGGCCCGGCCGCCGGCCTCACCGTCGTCACCGCCGACCTGATCCACCGCTACGGATGGCGGACGACCTGCGCGATCACCGTCATCGCCGGCATCGCCCAACTAGCCCTCGGCTGCCTGCGGGTGGCCCGCACCGCGCTCGCCGTGTCCCCCGCCGTCGTCCACGGCATGCTCGCCGGAATCGGCGTCACCATCGCGGTCGCCCAGCTGCACATCGTGCTCGGCGGCACCCCCCAGAGCGCCGTGCTCGACAACCTCCGCGCCCTGCCCGCCCAGTTGGCGCGCGTGGACACCGCCGCGCTGTTCCTGAGCCTCCTCACGCTCGCGGTCCTCTTCGCCTGGCCCCGGATCCCCGGCAGGGCCGGGCGCGCCCTGCGCCGGGTGCCCGCCGCACTGGTCGCCGTCGCCTGCGCCACCGCGACGGCTGCGAGCGCGGGAATCGCCGTGACCAAGGTCGACCTGCCGTCCTGGAGCAGCCACGCCCTGGCCGGCCTGGCAGGCCTGGCCGGGGGACCCGTCCTCGGCATCGCCGCGGCCGTGCTGACCGTGACGCTCGTGTGCAGCGTGCAGTCGCTGCTCGGCGCCGTCGCCGTGGACAAGCTCGCGTCCGCCAAGCCCGCCCTGCGACCGGAGGTACGCCGCTCCGACCTGGACCGGGAGCTGCTCGGCCAGGGCGCGGCCAACGTCGTCTCCGGCGCCCTCGGCGGACTCCCCGTCGCAGGCGTCGCGGTCCGCAGCGCGGCGAATGTGAACGCGGGCGGCGAGTCCAGGAACTCCACGATGCTGCACGGCGTTTGGGTAGTAGTGGCCGCGCTCCTCCTGGTCCCCGTCCTGGATCTGATCCCCCTCGCCTCCCTCGCCGCCCTGGTGATGGCCGTCGGCATCCAGATGGTGTCCCTGCACCACATCCGTACGGTCACCCGCCACCGTGAGGCTCTCGTCTACGCCGTGACGACGCTCGGTGTGGTCGTCCTCGGAGTACTCGGAGGGGTCGGGCTCGGCATCGCGGTCGCCGTCGGGGTCGCCCTGCACCGGCTCGCCCGTACGCGGATCACCCACACCGTGGACGGCGAGGACGCGACGGGAGGTGGCGGGACGCATCTGGTGCGGGTGCGCGGGCAGTTGACGTTCCTCGCCGTGCCCCGGCTCAGCCGCGTACTGCATCAGGTGCCGCAAGGTGCCGACTGTGTCGTGGAGTTGGACGGGTCGTTCATGGACCATGCCGCGTTCGAGGCGTTGCAGGACTGGCAGAAGGCGCATGTCGCGCAGGGCGGCTCGGTCGAGGTGACCGGGCGGGCCGGGGCGCGTATCGCCGAGCCGGCGACGGCCTCGCACTCGTGCTGCCGGCCGTGGACGCCCTGGCGCAACCACCACTGCGACCGCCCGCAGCCGGAGGCCGGCGCTCCGCCGGAGCGCGGTGGCGGACACCAACTGGCGAGCGGCATCAGTGCGTTCCAGCGAAACACGGCGCCGCACGTGCGGGACGAGCTGGCCCGGCTCGCCCGAGAGGGACAGCGCCCCACGCAGCTGTTCCTGACCTGCGCCGACTCCCGGGTCGTGACGTCGATGATCACGTCCAGCGGACCGGGCGACCTCTTCGTCGTCAGGAACGTGGGGAACCTGGTGCCCCTGCCGGGCGCCGAGGGCGGTGACGACTCGGTCGCCGCCGCCATCGAGTACGCGGTCGACGTCCTGAAGGTGCAGTCGATCACCGTGTGCGGGCACTCGGGGTGCGGCGCGATGCAGGCGCTGCTGACCGGCCCTCCCGAGGGCGGCGCGCAGACACCCCTGAAGCGCTGGCTGCGGCACGGCCTGCCGAGCCTGGCGCGCGTGGCCGACGAGAACCAGCCGTGGGCGCGGCTCGCCGGCCGCGCGCCCGCCGACGCCGTCGAGCAGCTCTGCCTGACGAACGTCGTCCAGCAGCTGGAACATCTGCGCGCCCACGAGTCGGTGGCCCGCAGACTCCAGCAGGGCACGCTCGAACTGCACGGGATGTACTTCCACGTGGGCGAGGCGCAGGCCTATCTGCTCACCGAGCGGCCGGACGAGGTGTTCGACCAGGTGGCGCCGGCGGGCGAACTGCGCCCGGCCTGAACCCGTTCGGGGCGGCATGCGTGCCGGTGAGTGGAATCATCGGCACGTACGCGGAGAGCCCAACAGGTCTAAACCATTTTTTCGGGCCCCCCTTGTCACCGAGGGGGGCCGTCTGATGAGCTGTGGACTGGGACACAACGGTCGCCCCGGCAAAGCACCGTAAGGGAGATGTCGTGAGCAACGAAAGCCTGGCCAACCTTCTTAAAGAAGAACGAAGGTTCGCGCCGCCGGCCGACCTGGCGGCCGCCGCCAACGTCACCGCGGAGGCGTACGAGCAGGCCAAGGCTGACAGGCTCGGCTTCTGGGCCGAGCAGGCCCGCCGGCTGACCTGGGCCACCGAACCGACCGAGACCCTCGACTGGTCGAACCCGCCGTTCGCCAAGTGGTTCGCCGACGGCAAGCTGAACGTCGCGTACAACTGCGTGGACCGCCACGTCGAGGCCGGGAACGGTGACCGGGTCGCCATCCACTTCGAGGGTGAGCCGGGCGACAGCCGCGCCATCACCTACGCGGAGCTCAAGGATGAGGTCAGCCGGGCCGCCAACGCGCTGACGGAGCTGGGCGTTCGGACCGGCGACCGGGTCGCCGTCTACCTGCCGATGATCCCCGAGGCCGTCGTCGCGATGCTGGCCTGCGCCCGCATCGGCGCCGCGCACTCCGTCGTCTTCGGCGGTTTCTCGGCCGACGCCATCGCCACCCGCATCCAGGACGCCGACGCCAAGGTCGTCATCACCTCCGACGGCGGCTACCGCAGGGGCAAGCCCTCGGCGCTCAAGCCGGCGGTGGACGAGGCGATCGAGCGCGTCGACAACGTGGAGCACGTACTCGTCGTCCGGCGCACCGGCCAGGACGTCGCGTGGACCGAGGGCCGCGACGTGTGGTGGCACGAGATCACGCAGCGCCAGTCCGCGGAGCACACGCCCGAGGCGTTCGAGGCCGAGCAGCCGCTGTTCATCCTCTACACGTCCGGCACGACGGGTAAGCCCAAGGGCATCCTGCACACTTCCGGCGGCTACCTCACGCAGGCCTCGTACACCCACCACGCGGTGTTCGACCTCAAGCCGGAGACCGACGTCTACTGGTGCACCGCCGACATCGGCTGGGTCACCGGGCACTCGTACATCACCTACGGCCCGCTCTCGAACGGCGCGACGCAGGTCATCTACGAGGGCACCCCGGACACCCCGCACCAGGGCCGCTTCTGGGAGATCGTGCAGAAGTACGGGGTGACGATCCTGTACACGGCGCCGACGGCGATCCGCACGTTCATGAAGTGGGGCGACGACATCCCCGCCAAGTTCGACCTGAGCAGTCTGCGGGTCCTCGGCTCGGTCGGCGAGCCGATCAACCCCGAGGCCTGGATGTGGTACCGGAAGAACATCGGCGCCGACAAGTGCCCCATCGTGGACACCTGGTGGCAGACCGAGACCGGCGCGATGATGATCTCCCCGCTGCCCGGCGTCACCGAGACCAAGCCGGGCTCCGCCCAGCGCGCCCTGCCCGGTATCTCGGCGACGGTCGTCGACGACGAGGCGCGCGAGGTGCCGGACGGCGGCGGCGGTTACCTGGTCCTCACCGAGCCGTGGCCGTCGATGCTGCGCACCATCTGGGGCGACGACCAGCGGTTCATCGACACGTACTGGTCCCGCTTCGAGGGCAAGTACTTCGCCGGTGACGGCGCCAAGAAGGACGAGGACGGCGACATCTGGCTCCTCGGCCGCGTGGACGACGTGATGCTCGTGTCCGGGCACAACATCTCGACCACCGAGGTCGAGTCGGCGCTCGTCTCGCACCCCTCGGTCGCCGAGGCGGCGGTCGTGGGCGCGGCGGACGAGACGACCGGCCAGGCCATCGTCGCCTTCGTCATCCTGCGGGGCACGGCGTCCGCCGACGACGACGGTCTCGTCGCCGACCTGCGCAACCACGTGGGCGCGACCCTCGGCCCGATCGCCAAGCCGAAGCGGGTCCTGCCCGTCGCCGAGCTGCCCAAGACGCGCTCCGGGAAGATCATGCGGCGCCTGCTGCGCGACGTCGCGGAGAACCGGGAGCTGGGCGACGTCACGACGCTCACCGACTCGTCCGTGATGGACCTGATCCAGACCAAGCTGCCGGCCGCGCCCAGCGAGGACTGACCGCACGCACACCACGAATCGGGCACCCGGCGCCGAGCGCGCCGGGTGCCCGATTCGTACGTAAGGTGATGATCACCAGGTACGGCCCGCGTACACCCGGTAGGGTGAATACCTCACATGGTGTGCCGGGAAGTCTGGTCGGCAACGCCGTCGGCGACCCCTCGCCGAGGCGTTCGCGAAAGCCGAACCCGACCGGAGGTCCCCCGCCGTGGCCGCGCCCAGCAAGACGCCCGCCCCCAGCAAGAACGGCCGCAAGGCCCTCGGCCGGCTCTCCCTTCCCGAGCGGACGTTCGTAGCGGATGCTCTGCGGACCGAGACCGTCGGCGGCGTCCTGCTCCTGGTCGCCGCGATCGCCGCCCTGATCTGGGCGAACACCCCGCTCAGCGACAGCTACGAGTCCGTACGCGACTTCCACATCGGCCCCTCCGCGCTCGGCCTCCACCTGTCCGTCCAGCACTGGGCCGCCGACGGGCTCCTCGCGGTGTTCTTCTTCGTCGCCGGTATCGAGCTCAAGCGGGAACTCGTCGCGGGCGACCTGCGCGACCCCAAGGCGGCCATGCTGCCCGTCGCCGCCGCGCTGTGCGGCATGGCGGTCCCCGCGCTCGTCTACTTCCTCGTCAACATCACGGGCGGCGGCTCGCTCGACGGCTGGGCCGTGCCGACCGCCACCGACATCGCGTTCGCGCTCGCCGTCCTCGCGGTCATCGGCACCTCGCTGCCGTCGTCCCTGCGCGCGTTCCTGCTCACGCTCGCCGTCGTCGACGACCTCTTCGCGATCCTGATCATCGCGATCTTCTTCACCAGCGACATCGACTTCGCCGCGCTCGCCGGCGCCGTCGTCGGCCTCGCCGTCTTCTGGCTGCTCCTGCGCAAGGGCGTACGCGGCTGGTACGTCTACGTACCGCTCGCCCTCGTGATCTGGGGCCTGATGTACAACAGCGGCATCCACTCCACGATCGCCGGTGTCGCCATGGGGCTCATGCTGCGGTGCACCCGGCGGGAGGGCGAGGAGCACTCGCCCGGCGAGCACATCGAGCACCTGGTGCGCCCGTTCTCGGCGGGGCTCGCCGTGCCGCTGTTCGCCCTGTTCAGCGCGGGCGTCGTGGTGTCGGGCAGCGCCCTGGGCGACGTATTCACCAAGCCGGAGACGCTCGGTGTGGTGCTCGGCCTCGTCGTCGGCAAGGCCGTCGGCATCTTCGGCGGGACCTGGCTCACGGCGCGCTTCACCAGGGCGTCGCTCTCCGACGAGCTGGCCTGGCCCGACGTGTTCGCGGTGGCGTCCCTCGCCGGCATCGGCTTCACCGTCTCGCTCCTGATCGGCGAACTCGCCTTCACCGAGAACCCGCTGCTGACCGACGAGATCAAGGCCGCCGTCCTGCTGGGCTCCCTCATCGCGGCCGTCCTGTCCACCGTCCTGCTCAAGATCCGCAACGCCAAGTACCGCGCGATGTGCGCCGACGAGGAGCGCGACGAAGACCTAGACGGCATCCCGGACATCTACGAGGAGGACAACCCGGAGTACCACTTGCGGATGGCGGAGATCTACGAGAAGAAGGCCGCCGAACACCGCAGGCTTGCCGAAGTGACGGGCGGGGCAAGCGAGGGGAGCGGTCGTCCGGCATGATCTGACAGCAGGTCCGCACGGACGGAAGCACCCACACACTTCACGCACACACTTCTACAGAAGGACAGGGAGTACGCGATGAGCGCACCCGACGGCAGCCCGGTCGGCGCCGAACGCAGCATCGGCCAGCTGTTCGCCTCGGCGACGACCGAGATGTCCGCACTGGTGCACGACGAGATCGCCCTCGCGAAGGTGCAGCTGAAGCAGGATGTGAAGCGGGGGGCGATCGGCAGTGCCGCGTTCATCGTGGCCGCGACCATGCTGATCTTCTCCCTGCCCATGCTGAGCTTCGCCCTCGCCTACGGCATCAACTCCTGGACCGGCGGACACAACGGCAACGGCGGCTGGAACCTCGCCTGGTGCTTCCTGCTGTCCTTCGCCGCGAGCGTCCTCCTCGCCGTCCTCCTCGCGCTGATCGGCGTCGCCGTGCTCAAGAAGGCCAAGAAGGGCAAGGCCCCGCAGAAGGTCGCCGCCTCGGTCAAGGAGACGGCGGGCGTACTGGGGAACGCCAAACCGCACCCCCGTCAGGTGACCCCGGCGAACCGAGTCGGTGACTCGGTCGAGGCTGTGGCACGCTCGACCTCATGACGGACCCCGCCACACCTTCGGCTCAACCCGCCTCGGTCGTACGCATCGGCATCCCGGGCGGCCGCGAGCTGACCCACCGGGACGTCGCCGCGAACGGCGCGCGCTTCCACATCGCCGAGACGGGCGACGGGCCGCTGGTCCTGCTCCTGCACGGCTTCCCGCAGTTCTGGTGGACGTGGCGGCACCAGATGGTGGCGCTCGCCGACGCCGGGTTCCGGGCCGTGGCCATGGACCTGCGCGGCGTCGGCGGCAGCGACCGCACCCCGCGCGGCTACGACCCGGCGAACCTCGCCCTCGACATCACGGGCGTCGTACGGTCCCTCGGCGAGCCCGACGCGGCGCTCGTCGGACACGACCTGGGCGGCTATCTCGCGTGGACCGCGGCCGTGATGCGGCCCAAGCTGGTGCGCCGGCTCGTGGTCTCCTCCATGCCCCATCCCCGGCGCTGGCGCTCGGCCATGCTCTCCGACCTCAAGCAGACCGCGGCCGGCAGTTACGTCTGGGGCTTCCAGCGGCCGTGGCTGCCGGAGCGTCAGCTCGTCGCGGACGACGGCGCCTTGGTCGGGCGGCTGATCCGGGACTGGTCCGGGCCGCAGCTGCCGGACGACGAGGCGGTGGACGTGTACCGGCGCGCCATGTGCATCCCGTCCACGGCGCACTGCTCGGTCGAGCCGTACCGGTGGATGGTGCGCTCGATGGCCCGTCCGGACGGCATCCAGTTCAACCGGCGCATGAAGCGTCCGGTGCGGGTGCCGACGCTGCATCTGCACGGCTCGCTCGACCCCGTGATGCGCACGCGCAGCGCGGCGGGCTCCGGCGAGTACGTCGAAGCCCCGTACCGCTGGCGGCTGTTCGACGGACTCGGACACTTCCCGCACGAGGAGGACCCGGTCGCGTTCTCGAACGAACTGGTGAACTGGCTGAAGGACCCGGAACCGGACCGCTAGGCGCGCCCCGCCGCCGCCTCACCCGCCCGTCGCACGATCGGGTGACGCGTTCGAGCCATGTCCTGGAACAACTGTCCCTCGAACTGCCAATTGCCTGGCGCATAGGCCAATTGGGGGGCGTGAGGGCGATTACCGACCTTGGGGCCCGGGCACACGTCGGGGTATGGGCTGGACGCACGACTACAGTGACGCAGCACGCAACCGCCGCTCAGCCACCGTGCTGAGCCGTCACCCGGGGGGTGGCCCGCAGGAATCGGGCCATGACCAGACCCCTCCGGTGATCAACATTCCCCGCATCCTGCGGCGCCGGGCCCGCTGGGTCTCGGCCCGGCTGCGGCATACGCGCGACTGACCGCTCACCGGCCCGGCCGGCGCCGCCTCCAGCACCTCACAGGGCGCACTTGTCGCTGTCCACCTGCTGGTTGGCGGCGCGGCCGCGGTCGATGTCCTGACTGATCTCGTCACGGGTGAGCGCGTAGCCGGTCTGTGCGCTGTCGAGCGACTTCGCGAAGACCACGCCGTACACCTTGCCCTGGGGCGTGAGCAGCGGGCCGCCGGAGTTGCCCTGGCGGACGGTCGCGTAGAGCGAGTACACATCGCGTCGCACGGTGCCGCGGTGGTAGATGTCCGGGCCGTTGGCCGTGATGCGGCCGCGCACGCGCGCGGGGCGGACGTCGTACGCGCCGTTCTCCGGGAAGCCCGCGACGATCGCGCTGTTGCCGCGCGCGGCGTCCGTGGACGTGAACTGGAGCGGGGGCGCCTTCAGGGTCGGTACGTCGAGTACGGCGATGTCGCGCTTCCAGTCGTAGAGGACGACCTTCGCCGCGTACATCCGGCCCTCGCCGCCTATCTGCACGTTCGGCTCGTCGACGCCGCCGACCACGTGCGCGTTCGTCATGACGCGGCGGTCGGCGAAGACGAAGCCGCTGCCTTCGAGGACCTTGCCGCAACTGGGCGCCTGGCCGGTCACCTTGACGATGGAGCGCTTGGCGGTCGCCACGACCGGGCTGTTGGCCAGCCTCGGGTCGGGGGGCTGGACCTCCGTGATCGGCTCGTTCGAGAACGGGCTGAAGACCTGCGGGAAGCCGTTCTGCGCGAGCGCGGACGAGAAGTCCGCGAACCAGGTGTTGGCCTGCGCGGGCAGGGCCCGGGAGACGCCGAGGAGCACCTTGGAGTTGCGCACCTCCTTGCCGAGCGTGGGCAGCGTCGTGCCGGCCAGGGCCGAGCCGATGAGCCAGGCGACGAGGAGCATCGCCACCACGTTGACCACGGCGCCGCCCGTGGCGTCCAGGGCACGGGCCGGCGACCACGTGATGTACCGGCGCAGCTTGTTGCCCAGGTGGGTGGTGAACGCCTGTCCCACGGAGGCACAGACGATGACCACGATGACGGCGACGACCGCGGCGGTCGTGCTCACCTTCGCCCCGTCCGTGACCGCGCTCCAGACGGCGGGCAGGACGTAGACAGCGACGAGGCCGCCGCCCAGGAAGCCGATCACCGACAGGATGCCGACGACGAAGCCCTGGCGGTAGCCCACGATCGCGAACCACACGGCGGCGACGAGCAACAGGATGTCCAGCACATTCACGTGGGCCACCCTGTCACGAGCGCCAGTCGAGTGGGACCTCGTTACCGCGGTCCCAGGGACGTTCCCATCCCGCGTAGTGCAGGATGCGGTCGATCACTCCGGCCGTAAAGCCCCAGACCAGAGCCGATTCGACGAGGAAGGCCGGGCCCTTGTGGCCGCTCGGGTGGACCGTCGTCGCGCGGTGGCGCGGATCCGTGAGATCCGCCACGGGGACCGTGAAGACCCGGGCCGTCTCCGCCGGGTCGACCGCCTGGACCGGCGACGGCATACGCCACCAGCCGAGCACCGGCGTCACCACGAAGCGGCTCACAGGGATGTACAGCTTCGGCAGGACGCCGAACAGCTGGACGCCACGGGGATCGAGCCCGGTCTCCTCCTCCGCCTCGCGCAGGGCGGCGCGCAGCGGCCCGTCAGCGCGCGGATCGCCGTCCTCCGGGTCGAGGGCGCCGCCCGGGAAGGACGGCTGCCCCGCGTGCGAGCGCAGCGACGTGGCCCGCTCCATGAGCAGCAGCTCGGGCCCGCGCTCGCCCTCACCGAAGAGGATCAGTACGGCGGACTGCCGCCCCGCACCGTCCTCGGGCGGCAGGAACCGGCTCAGCTGGAGCGGCTCGACCGTGTCGGCGGCCTTCACCACCGGGTCGAGCCATTCGGGCAGCCCCTCGCGGCTCAGCCGCACGGGCTCGTCCTTCGCGATGCGCGCCTCGTGCGCCTCGCTGTGTGCATGTGACATGGGCACCCCCGTCCAACTGAACACAACGCCTGCGTCCCCGCCGTTCGTTCCGCGACAGCTCACCCGCCCGTGGCGGGCGGGGGCGCGGTGCCGCCGAGCGGGGGCGCGGGGATGCCGCCGGCGTCCAGATAGGACTGCGGGGGTTTCAGGCGCTGGCCCGGGAATCCGCCCTTCTCGTACTTGAGCAGCTTCCGCGCCTTCTCCGGGTCGGTCTCGCCCTCCCCGTACGCCGGGCAGAGCGGGGCGATGGGGCAGGCGCCGCACGCGGGCTTGCGGGCGTGGCAGATCCGGCGGCCGTGGAAGATCACGCGGTGCGAGAGCATCGTCCAGTCGCTCTTCGGGAAGAGCTCGCCGATGGCCTTCTCGACCTTGTCCGGGTCGGTCTCCTCGGTCCACTTCCAGCGCCGTACGAGCCGTCCGAAGTGCGTGTCCACGGTGATTCCGGGGCGCCCGAACGCGTTCCCCATCACCACGAAGGCGGTCTTGCGGCCCACACCGGGCAGCTTGACGAGGTCTTCGAGACGTCCCGGGACCTCGCCCCCGTACTCATCTCTCAGGGCCGCGGCGAGCCCCATGATCGACTTCGTCTTGGCACGGAAGAACCCGGTGGGCCGGATCAGCTCCTCGACAGCCTCGGGATCGGCGGCGGCGAGATCCTCCGGGGCCGGATACCTGGCGAAGAGGGCGGGCGTCGTCTGATTGACCCGCAGATCGGTGGTCTGGGCGGAGAGCACGGTGGCGACGAGCAGCTGGAAGGGATTCTCGAAGTCGAGCTCGGGGTGGGCGTACGGGTACACCTCGGCGAGCTCACGATTGATCCGCCGGGCCCGCCGGACAAGAGCGGTACGGGACTCGGCCTTACCGACAGCCTTCTTCACGGGCTTCACGGCACCAGCCGTCCCCGCCGCCCCAGCAGCCTTCTTGCTGACCGCAGCCTTCACGGACTTCGAAGCACCGGCCGCCGCCCCCACCCCCGCGCCCTTCCTGGTGGCGGCAGCCTTACGCGTGACAGCGGCCTTCTTCCCGGAGGCCACAGAGGCATCGCCACCCCCGCCACCACCAGCCCGCTTTACCCCTTTTGCCGCTTTCTCGGGCGCGACCGAAGCCTGTTCGCCCACAGCGGAATCGCGGCCTGCAGTCACCGTCCCAGCCCCCTTGGCCTGTGCTCTCACCGGCGTTTTGGACACTCGGCCAGCCTAAAGGCACCCGCTGACATCCGCCGTTGACCCCACAGATCGGTCCCCGATTGGCCCCCTCCCCCACAGCTTGTGGCGCAGGTGCGGCAGACTTGTGCCTGAGTGACTGATCACACTGTTTGGACCGTCCGGCAAAATGGGGAGCGCCAACCCGGTCCCCGGATGCAGGTCGACATAGGAGAGAAACTCGTGGACGACGTTCTGCGGCGCGCCCCGCTCTTCGCGGCGCTCGATGATGAGCAGGCCGCGGAGCTCCGCGCCTCCATGAGTGAGGTGACGCTCGCTCGCGGCGACGCCCTCTTCCACGAGGGCGACCCCGGAGACCGCCTCTACGTGGTCACCGAGGGCAAGGTGAAGCTCCACCGCACCTCGCCCGACGGCCGCGAGAACATGCTCGCGGTGCTCGGCCCCGGCGAGCTGATCGGCGAGCTCTCGCTGTTCGACCCCGGCCCGCGCACGGCGACCGCCTCCGCGCTGACCGAGGTCAAGCTCCTCGGCCTCGGCCACGGCGACCTCCTGCCCTGGCTGAACGCACGCCCGGAGGTCGCCTCCGCCCTGCTGCGTGCCGTGGCCCGGCGCCTGCGCAAGACCAACGACCAGATGTCCGACCTGGTCTTCTCCGACGTGCCGGGCCGCGTGGCCCGCGCACTCCTGGACCTCTCGCGCCGCTTCGGCGTGCAGTCCGAGGAGGGCATCCACGTCGTGCACGACCTGACGCAGGAAGAGCTGGCCCAGCTGGTCGGCGCCTCCCGCGAGACGGTGAACAAGGCGCTCGCGGACTTCGCGGGCCGCGGCTGGCTCCGCCTGGAGGCGCGCGCCGTGATCCTGCTCGACGTGGAGCGCCTCGCGAAGCGCTCGCGCTGACGCACCGGTCGGTCCCGCTCCCCTCCCAGGGAGGCGGGACCGACCGTTCCCAACTTCCTCTCCCCAGAAAATGCCGGGCACCGGACCGCCCCACCCGGCACAGTGGCCGCATGGCCACCACCACCCGAGGGCTCGACAGCCAGGGCTACATCGCGCGCGAAGGTTCCCTGGACCTGATCCAGCAGGAGTTCCGCCCCCTGGTGACGGCGGCCCGGGACCAACTGCTCTCGGCCTTCGGCCCCCGTATGACGAGCCTGTACCTCTACGGTTCTGTGCCGCGCGGCACGGCACGGCCCGGCCGCAGCGACCTGGACGTCCTCATCGCCCTGAGCGACGAACCGACGGGCGAGGACAGATCCGCGGCCAAAGCCCTGGCCGAGAGCCTGGACAAGGGCTCCCCGCAGATCGACGGCGTAGGCCTGCTGATCGTCAGCAGAACGCAAGTCCTCAGCGACCTCGAACGGCACGACCTCGGCTGGTTCGTGGCCTGCCTCTGTACACCGCTCCTGGGCGAGGACCTGGCCGAACACCTGCCGCGCTACCGCCCCGACGCGCTCCTGGCCCGGGAGACGAACGGCGACCTGGCCCTGTTCCTGCCGCGCTGGCGCGAACGCATCGCCCGGGGCGACGACCCGCGCACCCTCGACCGCCTGATGTCCCGTCACCTGGTCCGCACGGGCTTCACCCTCGTCATGCCCCGCTGGAACGGCTGGACCAGCGATCTGACGCGGATGGCCGAGGTGTTCGGCACGTACTACCCGCAGCGGGCGGACGAGATGAGACGGGCGGCCGAGGCGGCGTACGAACCGACGGGCGCCCCGCACACTCTTCGCACGTACACCGAGGACCTCGGCCCGTGGCTGGCGGCAGAATACGAAGCCGTGCACGGGCTGAAGGCCCCCCGCCCCTGACCCGGGAAGCAGGACACCGAATGAGTTCAGCGTC
Organism: Streptomyces antnestii; assembly: GCF_004005495.1. Classification (GTDB taxonomy): domain Bacteria; phylum Actinomycetota; class Actinomycetes; order Streptomycetales; family Streptomycetaceae; genus Streptomyces; species Streptomyces antnestii. The sequence continues at coordinate 524,312 of NZ_RZYA01000003.1, read as the reverse complement.
GACGGACACCCTGGCCGAGCGGTTCGAGGAGTCACGGGGGCATCTGCGTGCCGTGGCCTACCGGATGCTCGGTTCGATCGGCGAGGCGGAGGACGCCGTACAGGAGACCTGGCTGAGGCTCCAGCGCACCGACACCTCAACCATCGAGAACCTCGGCGGCTGGCTCACCACGGTCACAGGACGAATCTGTCTAGACGCCCTCCGCTCCCGCAAGTCCAGAGCCGAAGAACCGCTCGACACCCACGTACCCGACCCCCTGATCGCCTCCCCCGACACCCCGGACCCCGAACAACAGGCGCTCCAGGCCGACTCGGTGGGCCTGGCGCTGCTGATCGTCCTGGACTCACTGGCACCGGCCGAACGTCTCGCGTTCGTACTGCACGACATGTTCGCGGTGCCGTTCGACGACATCGCGCCGATCGTGGAGCGCACGCCGGCGGCGACCCGGCAGCTGGCGAGCAGGGCGCGGCGGCGCGTCCAGGGAGCGCCGGCGCCGGAGACGGACATCGCCCGGCAGCGCGTGGTCGTGGAAGCGTTCCTCTCGGCGGCCCGCGAGGGCGACTTCGAACGCCTCGTCGCGGTCCTGGACCCGGACATCCTCCTGCGCGCGGACGGCGGCGCCACGGGCGTGTCGCGCCTGCTCCAGGGTGCCCACGCGGTGGCGTCCGGAGCGATCATGTTCCAGCGCATGACACCGCAGAACATCCGCTTCGTGGTGGTCAACGGCACGATCGGCCTGCTCTCGCTCCCGGACGGCCGCGCGACGTCGCTCATGGCCTTCACGATCACGAACGACAGGGTCACCGAACTCAACGTCGTGGCGGACGAGGAGCGCCTGGCGGCCCTGGGCTTCTAGATCAGCCCGTGTTCCTTCAAATAATCAAGCTGCGCGAGGACGGACAACTCGGCCGCCGGCCACAGCGAGCGGTCCACGCCCGCGTAGACATGGGCGACGATCTCCGAGGCGGAGACGTATCCGTTCTCGACGGCGGTCTCGATCTGGGCGAGCCGGTTGGCCCGGTGGGCGAGGTAGAACTCGACGGCGCCCTGGGCGTCTTCGAGGACGGGCCCGTGCCCGGGCAGCACGACGTGCACCCCGTCATCCACAGTCAGGGACCGCAGCCGCCGCAGCGAGTCGAGGTAGTCCCCGAGGCGCCCGTCGGGATGGGCGACGACGGTGGTCCCGCGCCCGAGCACGGTGTCGCCGGTCAGCACGGCCCGGTCGGCGGGCAGATGGAAGCACAGCGAATCAGCGGTGTGCCCGGGCGCGGAAACAACACGCAACTCAAGCCCACCAACTTCCACCACATCACCACCCCCAAGCCCCTCGTCCCCCAGACGCAGAGCGGGATCGAGGGCCCGCACCTTGGTCCGGGTCAGCTCGGCGAACCGAGCGGCACCGTCGGCGTGATCGGGATGGCCATGAGTAAGCAGGGTCAGAGCAACCCGCTTCCCAGCCGCCTCGGCCACGCCCACGACATGCTGCAGATGCACATCATCGAGCGGCCCCGGATCGATCACGACGGCCAGCTCGGAATCAGGCTCGGAAACGATCCACGTATTGGTCCCGTCAAGGGTCATCGCGGAAGCATTGGGCGCCAGCACGTTGATCGCACGCGCCGTGGCAGGCCCCGACAGGACACCGCCGCGGGGCTGGCCGGGAAGAGCGGCTGCTTCGGTCATGCGGAGGCTCCCCCGGACGCAGGAATGTGCTTGGTGAACTCATCATGACCGGGCCAGGACAAAACAATCTCCCCACCCTCCATCCGGGCCCGGGCGAGCACAGGCTCCAGATCCTGCGCCGCGGCCCCCAGGAGAGCCCCCTCGGCACTCTCGAAGCCGGCCAGCGCCCGCAAGGTCGCGATGGTGGGCGGCATCATCATGAGCTCACCCTTGTCGTACCCCTCAGCCGCGTCCCCCGGCCGGATCCACACGGTCCGATCGGCCTCGGTGGAGGCGTTACGGGTACGCTGCCCGGCCGGCAGAGCGGCGACGAAGAACCAGGTGTCGTACCGCCGGGGCTCGAACTCGGGCGTGATCCACCGCGCCCAGGCCCCCAGCAGATCCGTCCGCAGCACGAGCCCGCGCCGCGCGAGAAACTCCCCGAAGGACAACTCCCGCGCCACGAGCGCCTCCCGGTCGGCCTCCCAGGACTCACCCGTCGTATCACCCACCACAGAGGTCCCGTCGGGCCCGGCGAGCAGCACGCCCGCCTCCTCGTAGGTCTCCCGCACGGCGGCACAGACGATCGCCTGCGCCGACCGCTCGTCCACCCCGAGCCGAGCCGCCCACGCCTCACGCGAAGGCCCGGCCCACCGCACGACCGACTCGTCGTCGCGTGGATCGACACCCCCGCCGGGATACGCGTACGCGCCCCCGGCGAAAGCCATGGAGGCGCGTCTGCGCAACATGTGCACCTCGGGACCGGCGGCCCCGTCACGCAGCAGCATGACGGTCGCGGCCCGCCGGGGCACGGCGGCCACGAGCTCACCCGACGCAAGCGCACGGATCCGCTCGGGCCACTCCGGGGGGTACCACTGCCCATTCGCCATGGCCGGAGGCTATCCGCTGTCACCCAGATGTTCGAGAGCCAACCAACGATCAAGCACAGCCCGCACAGACCCCGCAGACCCCACCGGCCCCACCGGCGATCAGGCGCGTACGAGACGGGAGGGGCCGTGGCGGGATGTGCGCCCGGAGCCACCAGCACCACGCGCACGCGGCATGATCTCGCGGAACGAGGCCCCGTAGAACAGCGAGCACGTACATCCCGGCGCGGCCCCACACCCAAAAAAACCGGACCGCACCGAACAAGCTCCGAACCAAAACGGAACGGCCTGTCAGCCCGAAACGAGCTCGACCTGAACCTCGACCTCAACAGGCGCGTCCAGCGGCAGAACGGCCACGCCCACGGCGGACCGAGCGTGCACACCCTTCTCACCGAGAACCTCGGCGAACAGCTCGCTGGCTCCGTTCACGACACCCGGCTGCCCGGTGAAATCCGTGGCGGAGGCCACAAACCCAACAACCTTGACAACCCGCGCAACCCGATCGAGATCGCCCACCACGGACTTGACCGCGGCGAGAGCGTTCAGCGCACAGATCCGGGCCAGCTCCTTGGCCTGCTCGGCGGTGACCTCGGCCCCCACCTTCCCGGTGAGGGAAAGCTTCCCGTCCACCATCGGCAACTGCCCGGCCGTGTACACGTACGCACCGGACTGAACGGCCGGCTGATAAGCGGCGAGCGGCGGCACCACCTCGGGCAGGGTCAGCCCGAGCTCGGCGAGGCGCGCGTCGACGACCCCACTCATGCCTTCTCCCGCTTCAGGTAGGCCACGAGCTGCTCGGGGTTGTTCGGCCCGGGCACGACCTGGACGAGCTCCCAGCCGTCCTCGCCCCAGGTGTCCAGAATCTGCTTGGTCGCGTGCACGAGAAGGGGCACGGTCGCGTATTCCCACTTGGTCATGCCGCCGACTGTAGCCGCTGGACCGGCGATGACCGACAGCCTCCTGCGTAGCCCGCGCGCGGACTGGTTAGGCTCGAAGACGTGAGCAGGCTCCAGGTCGTCAGCGGCAAGGGCGGTACCGGAAAGACCACGGTCGCCGCCGCACTGGCGCTCGCCCTCGCGACAGAGGGCAAGCGCACTCTCCTGGTGGAGGTGGAAGGACGCCAGGGCATCGCACAGCTCTTCGAGACAGAAGCTCTGCCGTACGAGGAACGGAAGATCGCGGTGGCCCCGGGGGGCGGCGAGGTGTTCGCACTCGCCATCGACCCCGAGTTGGCCCTCCTCGACTACCTCCAGATGTTCTACAAGCTGGGCGGCGCGGGCCGCGCGCTCAAAAAACTGGGCGCGATCGACTTCGCGACGACGGTCGCGCCCGGCCTGAGGGACGTACTCCTCACGGGCAAGGCCTGCGAGGCGGTACGCCGCAAGACAAAGCAGAACAAATACACCTACGACTACGTGGTGATGGACGCCCCGCCCACCGGCCGCATCACGCGCTTCCTGAACGTGAACGACGAGGTGGCGGGCCTGGCGAAGATCGGCCCGATACACAACCAGGCGCAGGCGGTCATGAGGGTCCTCAAGTCCCCCGAAACCGCAGTCCACTTGGTGACGCTCCTTGAGGAGATGCCGGTCCAGGAGACATCGGACGGCATCGCGGAGCTACAGGCGGCGAACCTCCCCGTGGGCAGGGTCATCGTGAACATGGTGCGCCCGGCGATCCTGGACGAGACGGAACTGGCGCTGGCGCAGGGTGGCGCGTCCCGCACGGCGATCGCCAAGTCACTGTCGTCGGCGGGCCTGGGCGGCGCCAGGAAGGGCGGCAACGCCGAACGTCTGGTGACCCCGCTCCTCGACCAGGCGGCCGAGTACGCGGAACGGCACGACCTTGAGCACGGCCAGCGCGCGGTGCTTGCCGAGTCGGGCCTGCCGCTGCACGAACTGCCGCTGCTGGCCGAGGGGATGGACCTGGCGGGCCTGTACCGGCTGGCCACGGAACTGCGGAAGCAAGGGATCTAGAGACATATGACGCCGCCCCTGAGTCTGGACCCGGCCCACACCCGCATCCTCGACGTGGACCCTCTCATCGACGACCCGAAGACCCGCATCGTGGTGTGCTGCGGATCGGGCGGCGTGGGCAAGACGACCACGGCGGCGGCGCTCGGCCTGCGCGCGGCCGAACGCGGCCGGAAGGTCGTCGTGCTGACGATCGACCCGGCGCGCAGGCTGGCGCAGTCGATGGGCATCGACTCGCTGGACAACACGCCGCGCCGCGTGAAGGGCATCGAGACCGTCGAAGGAGCGGACGGCGGCGAACTGCACGCGATGATGCTCGACATGAAGCGCACGTTCGACGAGATCGTCGAGGCGCACGCGGACGGCCAGCGGGCGGAGGCCATCCTCGGCAACCCCTTCTACCAGTCGCTCTCGGCGGGCTTCGCGGGCACGCAGGAGTACATGGCGATGGAGAAGCTGGGCCAGCTGCGGGCCCGCGACGAGTGGGACCTCATCGTCGTCGACACGCCTCCGTCTCGTTCGGCACTCGACTTCCTGGACGCGCCGAAACGTCTCGGCTCGTTCCTGGACGGGAAGCTGATCCGCATCCTGATGGCGCCGGCGAAGGTCGGCGGCCGGGCGGGCATGAAGTTCCTGAACGTCGGGATGTCGATGATGACGGGAGCGCTGGGCAAGCTGCTCGGCGGTCAACTCCTGCGCGACGTCCAGACGTTCGTGGCCGCGATGGACACGATGTTCGGCGGGTTCCGCACGCGCGCCGACGCCACGTACAAGCTGCTCCAGGCCCCCGGCACGGCGTTCCTGGTGGTGGCGGCCCCGGAGCGGGACGCGCTGCGCGAGGCGGCGTACTTCGTGGAACGCCTGGCCGCGGAGGACATGCCGCTGGCCGGTCTCGTACTGAACCGGGTGCACGGCAGCGGTGCCGCGCAGCTGTCGGCCGAGCGGGCGCTGGCCGCCGCAGAAAATCTTGACGAGCGCGGCATTGTGGATCAGGAGGCCGGGAATGTAGAGCTGCGTACTCCCGAAGAGGCCGCACTCACAGACGACACGACGACCACAGCAACCACCCCACAAGCCACCGCCACGGCAGCCACCACAACCCCCGCAGCTCCCCCAGCTCCCGCAGCCACAGACCAACTGACCGCAGCCCTGCTGCGCCTGCACGCGGAACGCATGCAGCTACTGGCACGCGAACAACGCACACGCGACCGCTTCGCGGCGCTCCACCCGGAGGTGGCGGTCACCGAGGTCGGCGCCCTGCCGGGCGACGTGCACGACCTGGCGGGCCTTCGGACCATCGGGGACCGGCTCGCGGCCGGGTCGAACCCGGCCGGAGCTGTGTGAGCCGTCACAACGCCACGGCAGCGCCGCAACAGTGCCTGAGCGGTGGTACCCCAGCAGCGCTGTAGCGGTGCCGCAGAAGCGGCGCGCCATACCGGTCACCCCACGGCGGCATACCTCTCGTACGTCTCGTCGTCGTCGATGTCCACGGGCAGCAGGCCCGCACCGCGCTCGTACTCCGTACGAGCCGTCTCGAGCAGCCGGCGCCACGAGGTGACGGTGGGCCGCCTGCGCAGCAGCGCGCGGCGTTCCCGCTCAGTCATGCCACCCCACACGCCGAACTCGACGCGGTTGTCGAGCGCGTCGGCCAGGCACTCGGTCCGCACCGGACATCCGGTGCACACCGCCTTCGCCCGGTTCTGCGCTGCTCCTTGAACGAACAGTTCATCTGGATCGGTAGTGCGGCAGGCCGCCTGCGCACTCCAGTCGACTACCCAGCCCATACCGGCGCCGTCCTCTCCCGAATCGAGGCTCCCCCACGGCGGCAAGCGGCATATTCACCGCCGCCAGTTGAGGACGTTACGGAAGGTGGGCACAGCGCAACACCCCCTTCGGGCCCAATCTTGAATGGCCCGAACGGACTATGCGTAAGCGGCAGATCACCCGACGGAGTGAGCCGAGGGCATGCGCGACTACCCCGGCATACCGGGACATTTCAGTTGAGTCACAGCGGACACCAGGTGACACACGAGGTGGATTCGGACACGCCCGCACCGACCGCGGAACGACCGCGGCGGAGTGGTGAGATGACTACCGGAACGATTCGGGTTCGCCGGACGTCTTGATACGTGACCGCACTGCTGTGACAGTTGAGTGCAGCTTAGGCCAAGGCATATACGCCTGTCCGGAGAATCAGAACGTAGGCTGCCCCCATGGGAAAGAAGCGCTCGGGCGGTGGACTGTCACCGACTCAGCAGGCCGCCAAGTTCCTCGGTGTCAGTGTCCTCGCGGGAGCCGTACTCGCCGGAATCGCGCTGCCCGCAGCGGGCGCGCTCGGCCTCGCGGCGAAGGGCTCGGTCGAGGGGTTCGACGAGATCCCGGCCAACCTCAAGCAGCCGCCACTCAGTCAGCGCACCACGATCCTGGACAACAAGGGCGGCACGATCGCGACGGTCTACTCGCGTGACCGCACGGTGGTGCCCCTCACGGACATCTCGCCGTACATGCAGAAGGCGCTCGTCGCGATCGAGGACTCGCGCTTCTACGAGCACGGCGCCGTCGACATGAAGGGCATCCTGCGCGCGATCAACCAGAACGCGCAGAGCGGCGGCGTCGCGCAGGGCGCGTCCACGCTCACGCAGCAGTACGTGAAGAACGTCTTCATGGAGGAGGCCGGCGACGACCCGACGAAGCTCGCGCAGGCCACCCAGCAGACGATCGGCCGCAAGGTCCGCGAGCTGAAGTACGCGATCCAGCTCGAGGACAAGCTCGGCAAGAAGAAGATCCTCGCCAACTACCTGAACATCACGTACTTCGGTGAGCAGGCGTACGGCGTCGAGGCGGCCTCGCAGCGCTACTTCTCCAAGCCGGCGAAGGACCTGACGGTCGAGGAGTCCGCGATGCTCGCCGGCATCGTGCAGTCCCCGAGCCGCTACGACCCGGTCAACGACGAGGCCGAGGCCACCAAGCGGCGGAACGTCGTGCTCCAGCGCATGGCCGACGTCCACGACATCTCCCAGCAGGAGGCGGACCAGGCCAAGGCGAAGCCGCTCGGCCTCAACGTCAGCAAGCCGCAGAACGGCTGCATCACCGCGGTCAAGGGCGCGGGCTTCTTCTGCGACTACGTGCGCGAGGTGTTCCTCAACGACCCCGTCTTCGGCAAGACGCCGGAGAAGCGGGCGAAGCTCTGGAACCGGGGCGGTCTGCAGGTGCGGACCACGCTCGATCCCCAGACGCAGGAATCGGTGCAGGCCTCGATAAAGAAGCACGTCTACCAGACGGACAAGGTCGCGACGGCGGCCACCTTCGTCGAGCCCGGCACCGGAAAGATCCTCGGCATGGGCCAGTCGAAGCCGTACGGCTTCGGCAAGAACGAGACGCAGATCAACTACTCGGTCGACCAGAAGATGAGCGGGTCGAACTTCGGCTTCCCGACGGGTTCGACGTTCAAGCCGTTCCTCGCCGCGGCCGCCCTGGAGCAGGGCACGCCGGCGACGAAGTCGTATCCGGCGCCGTACAAGATGCCGTATCCGCGCTCCGTCCAGACGTGCGGCAAGCCGTGGGTGAACGACGGCGGCTACACCGTGGAGAACGAGAACGAGTCCGAGAAGGGTCCGTACGCGCTGAAGGAGGCGATGGCGAAGTCCATCAACACCTACTTCGTGCAGATGATCGGCGACACCGGGATCTGCCCCGTGATGGACATGGCCGACAAGCTCGGCGTCGTCCAGGGCAACGGCGACAAGCTGCCCCAGGTGCCCTCCATCGTCCTCGGCGCGAAGGGCATCTCGCCGCTGACCATGGCCAGCGCGTACGCCGCCTTCGCCAACCGCGGCACGTACTGCACGCCGGTCGCCATCGAGTCGATCACCGCGCCCGGCGACAAGTCGCTGCCGGTGCCGCAGTCGACGTGCAAGCGCGCGATGTCCGAGAAGACCGCCGACAACATAAACACCCTGCTGAGCGGTGTGATCGACTCCGGTACGGGCCAGCAGGCCGGCCTGACCGACCGGGCGAACGCGGGCAAGACCGGTACCACCGACAGCCGTAAGAACGCCTGGTTCGTGGGCTACACGCCGAACCTGTCCGGCGCCGTCTGGGTCGGCAGCGCCCAGCAGAACGTCGAGATGCAGAACATCGTCATCGGCGGCCAGTACCAGGACAAGGTCTTCGGCGGCCAGGTCCCGGGGCCGATCTGGCGGGACGCCATGGTCGGCGCCCTCTCGGGCAAGCCGTCCCCCGCCTTCCACCTCGTCAACATCCCGGACGCCAAGAAGGACAAGAACAAGGACAAGGGCCATGACGGCGGCCAGGGCGGCGACGGACAGGGTGGCTCCACCCCCTGGCCGAAGATCTCCATCCCGCCGAACCTGATCGGCGGAGGCAACGGCCACGGAGGCAAACGCCACTGAGCCGGCGCGACCGTACGTGAATGGGGCGCCCCCTTTATGGGGGGGCGCCCCATTCACATTCCTACTTATTCCTACTTATGGGCTCAGCCCGCGAGCAGCTGCTTCACGAGCGCGGCGACGCGGCCGCCCTCGGCCAGGCCCGCGACCTTCGGGTTCACGATCTTCATGACCTGGCCCATGGCGCGCGGCCCCTCGGCCCCGGCCGCCTTCGCCTCCTCGACGGCCTGGGCGACGATCGCCCGGAGCTCGTCGTCCGAGAGCTGCTTCGGCAGGTACTCGGCGAGGATCTCGCCCTCCGCCTTCTCCTTCGCGGCCTGCTCGGGGCGGCCACCCTGCGCGAACGCCTCGGCCGCCTCGCGGCGCTTCTTCGCCTCGCGGGCGATCACCTTCTGCACCTCGTCGTCGGACAGCTGACGCGCCTCGGTGCCCGCGACCTCCTCCTTGGTGATCGCGGTGAGGGTCAGCCGGAGCGTCGAGGAGCGCAGCTCGTCACGCCCCCGGATCGCGGCGGTGAGGTCTTCCTGCAGCTTCGACTTGAGCGTGGTCATGCGCTGATTGTCGCAGGTGCATCAGGCCCGACGCCCGTTGATTTCCGGGACCTGCCAGGTCTGACACGATGGGCGTATGCGCGCGCGATACGGGCTTCCCCTGAAAGTGACAGCAGGCATCACGGCGGCAGGCGCCGCGGGACTGATCTACTCGGCCGGGTTCGAAGCCCGCTCGTTCCGGCTCCGACGGGTCACCGTCCCGGTGCTTCCCCCCGGAATGCGCCCGCTGCGCGTCCTCCAGGTCTCCGACATCCACATGGTCGGCGGCCAGCGCAAGAAGCAGCGCTGGCTGCGCTCCCTGGCCGGCCTGCGCCCCGACTTCGTGATCAACACGGGCGACAACCTCTCCGACCCGGAGGGCGTACCGGAGGTCCTGGACGCGCTCGGCCCGCTGATGGAGTTCCCGGGGGCGTACGTCTTCGGCTCGAACGACTACTACGGCCCGAAGCTGCGCAACCCGGCCCGCTACCTCTTCGAGAAGGCCCGCGGCGCGTACGGCCTCAACGGCAACGCCCCCGCCGTCGGCGTCGTCCACAACCCGTGGGAGGACCTGCGCGACGGCTTCGACGCGGCGGGCTGGCTGAACCTCACCAACACGCGGGGCGCCCTGAAGATCGAGGGCATGGAGATCGCGTTCACGGGCCTCGACGACCCGCACATCAAGCGCGACCGGTACGCGCGCGTGGCGGGCGGCCCGGCCTCCGGCGCCGACTTCTCGATGGGCATCGTGCACGCGCCGTACCTGCGGGCCCTGGACGCGTTCACCGCGGACGGCTACCCGCTGGTCCTGGCCGGCCACACCCACGGCGGCCAGCTGTGCATCCCCTTCTACGGGGCGCTCGTCACGAACTGCGACCTGGACACGGACCGCGTGAAGGGCCTGTCCACCCACGAGGCCGGCGGCCACCGCTCCTACCTGCACGTCTCGGCAGGCTGCGGCGCCAACCGCTACACCCCGGTCCGCTTCGCCTGCCCCCCGGAAGTGACCCTCCTGACCCTGACCCCGAGGCCCTCCGAAAACCGGATTTCGCCTACGGCCGCCGGTCCGCTAAAGTAATCGATGTCGCCACGACCTGCAGAACTGCGGGCCAGTGGAGCAACGACATCGGGGTGTAGCGCAGCTTGGCAGCGCGCTTCGTTCGGGACGAAGAGGTCGTGGGTTCAAATCCCGCCACCCCGACAGCTAAGTAGCAGGTCAGAGGCTCAGGTACTGAATTCAGTACCTGAGCCTCTGTCTTTGTGTGACTAACTGCGTGACTACCGCTTCGGAGGCGGCGGCGTACCGAAGATCCCGTCCATGGCGGTGGCACCAGTCTGGATCACCGGACGGATCTGCTTCCGGTAGACCTCCTCCGTGACGGCAGTGCTGGAGTGACCGACCAGGCGCGAGATCTCTTCGAGCGGGATACCCCCGTCCGACAAGATCGAGACGAAGGACGTCCGGGTCTCACGTGTGGTCCACTCGTCAGGTTTGATCACGTGGGGCTCGATGTCCATGCCCGGCAACTCTGCGGCACGAGTGAGGACCTTTCGGAGCTCGCGCCGGACGTTCGCGGCGTCCAGCTCGGTGCCCATGGCAGAGGTGAAGACGAGCCCGGATTCCTGCCACTGTTCACCAGCCGCGAGGCGCTGCCAGCCCTGACGCTCCCGCTGGACCTTGAGTGCGTCGATGGCCCTGCCAGGCAGAGGGAGCGTGCGACGGGACTTCCTGGTTTTCGTGTCACCGGAGCTCCGGACCGAGCGCCGGACGGCGATGTGCGGCGGAATTGCGGGGGTCGCGGTCGAGGCTCCGTCGAGGTCGACGTGATCCCAGGTGAGCGGACGCATCTCCTCGGTCCGGCCACCGGTGAGGAGCGAGACCACGAGGTACGCGTGGATCGGGGAGTCCTCCGCCGCCGTGAGCACCGCTTCGGCCTGCTTGAGCGTGAGGGACTTGGATGGCCGGCCGGGACGCCCGGCGGGGACCGAGCACAACTCGACGACGTTGCTCTTCACCTTGTCCCGCGCCATCGCCCGCTTGACCGCACGGTTCAGGCAGGAGCGGATGGCTTCCAGCGAGCGCGTGCTGAGCACCTTGGACTTACCGGCAAGCCACCTGTCCACGTCATCCGCGCTGAGGTCACGGAGCTTGCGGGCGCCCAGGGCAGGGATCACGTGGGTGTTGCAAAGGATCGTGTTCGTCCCGATCGTCGAGGCATCGCGGCCATTCAGCCCGTACCGGAGCCAGTCCGTGACCGCGTCCTTAACCGTGTAGCCGGTGGGCGCGATCGCGAGGCCGTCCTCGTAGTCCCTCAGTACCTCCTTGAGCTTGGCCTTGGCAGCCGTCTTGGTCATGCCGCTGGCCCGCTTCACGATCCGCTTGCCGCTGGGGTCGAATCCAAGGCTGGCCGTGGCGATCCAGCGCTGGCGCTTGTCGTCCCAGTGGAGGCCCCCGTCTCCCCTGCTGCGTCGATCAGACGCGCACAGCCAAGCCGAGGCAAGCGGTGTCAAGCATCAGGTGAAGCCACAACGTCAAGCATCAACCGAGACATGATCCAAGCGAGCCCAGCGCGATAGAGGAGATGCGGCGGGCCTCGGCCACGAGGCTCCGAGGCAGCCCCGGCCCCGCGCACGCGTAGTTGATCAGCAGGTCGCGGTAGGAAGTATTCGCGAGTTCCGGCGCCAGGGCGATCAGGGCCTGCAGGTCGTCGGACGAACTGGTCAGGCTCGCGCGATACGCAGCGGCTGCCGCGCGCAGGGAGACCTCGTGCGGTTCATGTTGCAGACCCTGCTCGACGAGGCCCAAGGCTGCGGCGAAGTTACCCTGCTCGGCACGCACGTCGGCAAAGTCCAGGTAGAGGGACCAGTTGGCAGGCTCCAGGGCCAGGGCGCTTTCGAAAGCGGCCGCAGCCTGGCCCAGGTCGCCCACCACGCGCCAGGTAGCTGCCCGTGCGACCGCGGTCCACATGACTTGCTCGACGGCATCGGCGCGGTCACACAGGGCGAAGGCAAGCTCGTAGCGGCCGCAGGCCCGCGGAAGCCGGGCCATGGCAGCCAGCGACTCCGGCACGGGACTCCGTTCGGAGACCACGTCGAGGGCGTGAAACCAGGGCGCGAACCACTCCCGCATCTCGTCGGTGTCCAGGTCGTGGCCGTAGTCCAACGTCCGCAAACACGCCTCGGCGAAGGCCTCGACACTCACCGCGCCGAGAAACCGCGCATCGCCGAACCACGGGGCAGCGCCCCACGCCACCTCGGGCCTCACCCCCGTGACCGAACCAAGGGCCATCACCGCGTTATCCATGTCCCCCTCGAGGAACAGGAAGTACGCCTGCGCCAGCACCGCACTCAAAGAGCCGTCCCCTGCGAGACCCTCTTCCAGTTCCGAGCGCCGGTCCCGCCACAACTCGGCGAGGGCTGTATACGGCTCCGGGGCGGCCGGTGCGGAGGCTATCTCGCCCCCACCAAAAACTTCACGGCACCGACTGGGCTTCCGCCGCAGTGGGCCATTACACCAGCGAGACGAACTCCCGCTGCCACTGACTGGTTCGACATCGCCAGAGAATATCCATAGCCCAGGATTCTGCGGTCCCTTCCACTTGCCCGGTGGCACAGCACTCGGTGATCCGCGAGTGACGGCAACGACGGCACACAAGGGCCTGTGATCACCACCGCCGCCGGCGGTCGCTCCAGGAGGAGACCGACCACCCTCCCCCACGAGCAGCCCGATCCCAGGGATCAGAAGGTCACCACCGATCGTCGAGCCCCGCACCACAGCCGCACCGGATCAAGCGGGGTACCGCGGGGAGTCACGGTTCCTGCACGCTCGGCGACGCGGGCGTGATTTCCTCGTTTCAGCAGCTCAGCGGCCGGATCAGCCCTAGATAACCCCAGCTTCCCAAGCTGAGATCCTGCTGTCAGAGCGAGGTGAGAGCGTGCACGCATGGACGCGCTGTTTGATCTCCCCGAAGCAGGGACGCCAGAGCAAGCCGTCATTGCCCATTACCGTCTGAGCGATGCCCAGTACCACTCGCCCGCCGAGCGCCAAGCCATCTACGACGCAGAGCGGGCCATGACCTACGCCGTCGAAGAAGCGGGAGTCGGCGAGGTCGACGGGAACGAGTTCGGCGGAGGCGAGGCCGTCCTGTATGCCTATGGTGCAGATGCCGAGGCGCTCTTCAAGGTCATGGAACCGACCCTGCGTAGCCTGCCGTTCAGGCCGGCACATGTCGTACTGGGAGGAGAGTCCCGCGAGACGGAGTCCCGAGTGGATCTGTGACCCAGTACAGCAGCGAAGTACCGCAACTACCGCAGCCGCTTGTGTCCACTAGCGCCCCTACGAGGACTAGGCACGACCTGTTTGCCCTTCGTTGACTGCTCCACATAGAGCTACGGATCAGAAGGCCACGTGCCACAACGGTGCCACTTTGTGCGGTCAATTACGGTCAACGGCTTTTCGCCGCAACCGAGATGGGCCGGTGCCCCCTGATCAGTCATGAACCCGATCCAAGCAAACAGCCATGCCGGGGCAAAGAGCTCTTCGAGACGGCTGAGCGCGTGCAGTCCATGCGATGGAAGCGAATCGCGCACAACCTTGACCGTCGGCACCTTCTCCAACGCGAAACCCCGGTTCGACCGCTGGGCGGAGTTGCGCGCATCCCATCGACGCTTCCGCTCTGGAATGGAGGAAATCGACGTGCAGCGTTTTGAACCCTCAAGTTCTCCTCAGAAGATAGATCTTCCTTCTGTCGCGTACATGCCCTGCACGTACTGTCCGAGTGCTCGATCGCCACGGGGGCGGTCCACCGGAAAGGTGACACATGGGCATCGGTTCACGGCACGCTTTGACCAGCGCTGCCACTGCCGCACTGCTTCTCTGCTTCGGGACTGTGGGCCCGGCTGTCGCAGACGAAGTGCCGGCTGACGATACGGCTGGTTCTGTCGACCAGACGACGGACATCAACGACAGGCAGGGCTGGGAGGACGAGACCGACCAGCCGATCAACGAGACGGAACCGCGTAGATGTGAGGGTCCGCAGACGTGGTACGAATTCTCGTCGAAGAGGGCGTACCACGTGCCTTCGTGGTGGAACGGCACCAAGTACAAGGATGGGCCGGGCGGCACCATGTCGGTGTCCGTGACCAAGAGCGGCACCATTTCTCTCGAAGTAGCGGGTAGTGGCGAGTATTCGGCTGGAGCGATCCTCACGAAAGCCAAGGCCACCATCTCGGTCAAGGTCACTGGCACCGTGTCAGTCACAACGGGGCACACCTATACCCACGAGATCAAGAGGGACAAGTACGGTCACCTGCAGTACGGTTCCTGGGGCTACAAGGTGAACTGGAAGAGGTACCGTTCCGTCGGCAACGGCTGCGGCGCGCCCCACGAGATCGGCCACGGTTCGGCGACGCTGCCCACCAAGGAAACCGGCTGGAAGTACTGGGAAACCAAGTCATGACCTGTTCGAGCCTGCGGACGGCCCAGCTCGCCGGATGCGCTGTTGTGGTGTCAGCGTTCCTGCTCACCTCATGCACGATGTCCGACAGCGGTGAGGACAACGCCGGGAATTCTTCACGGTCGCCTGCACCGAGCTCGACTCGAACGGCGACTGAGCCGTCGGAGAAGAAGCTCACCGAGCAGGCCCAGGCGGCGGTTGCCGCCGTCCACAAGGGGACACTGGTCGAGGCCGGAGCGGAACGCGTGAACGACGGTATCCACACCGAACCCGGACTGAGCGAGGGGAAGACTTACCGGCTCAGCCTGGCATGCGCCGGCACCGGCAGCGCGCAGTTGGTCTTCGTGCCGACGAACGCCGGTACGAAGGCCACGGTCCCCTGCGACGGGTCAGTGGTTCAACAGCGGATCACTGCGGACAAGCTGGTCCGCATCAACGTCGACGGTTCCAAAGGGGCGACCGGAGTGGTCGCCTGGCAGATCGACGCCCCGTGATCCGGGTGCGGGGCGCCCCCCAGCGGCGCTGGTGCCCTCAGTGAGTGTCTAACTGCGTGACAACGCAGACGCACAGGCGCACAGGCGCACACAACGGTGGACGCCAGCGGACCATCAGCACAGGTGACAGCCACAGCAGCCCAAGCACAGCGACCATCCCAAGTTGCTTCGGGACGAAGAGGTCGTGGGTTCAAATCCCGCCACCCTGACAGCTGAAATACCAGGTCAAGGGCCTGATCCGGAATCCGGATCAGGCCCTTCCTGCGTCTCCGATGATCGTTTGGGAGAAATCTGGGAGAAGATCTTGGTCGAGGTCTCCCAGATCCTGGTGGCTGAGTGCGCGCCGCGAGCAGCAGGACCGTGTCACGCGGGTACGCGTTCATGAATCCGTCCGACTCGCTCACCTACGAGGTCTTCCGGCGCACACGGTCCGCCGAGGGGCAGCGGCTCTACGACGAGGCCGGCCTGGAGGCCGGCGCGCTGGACCGCGAGGACGTCTTGAGTTCATGCGAGGCGTTGGCGACGAAGCGGCGTTGGCTCTCGAAGGACTTCTCCAGCCGGTCGAGCATGGTGTCGGGACGCGGTGTCCGTCCAGCCGGCCTGTGCGAGAAGAGCCCTTCTCGACGGCCGCGTATGCGGCCTTCGGACAGAGACCCCGCCGGCGCCCGTGGGGCATGGGCACACCCGCCGCTTCACCGACCGCAAGGACGGGTGCGGCCTCCGCGTTCGCTTGGCCGAACCGCAGCCGTTGCGCGGGGTGTTGGTGACGAGCTCCGGGACGACAACGATGCCGAAGGTCGCAGTCGCAGTCGCAGTCGCAGTCGCAGTCACTGCAGGTAACAAGATCTGGCCCGCCGATCGTGGCCGACGCATCGGCGCCTGTCGGAGCGGGTGAGGCCGACCGAGGCGGGCCTCACGCCCACTCAGTGACCGAGGACGACTGTCTCACTGCGCGACTCGCGGAAATCTATGTCGGCCACAGTAGACATTGGGCTTTGGCCTGGTTATGGTTTTTCTCGTAGCCAGAGAGACAACAGGGCCCGGCAGAGATGAACTGGCGGGCAGCAGTACCGCAGTTGTAGTTCGCAGGGCGGTGCGGTGGTGGAGTTTCGAAGCCAGGCTTTCGCAGGACGGCGACGGGACTGACGACCGGACCGGGTGGCCCGCAGTGATCAGGGGCCGCCGTGAGCAGTGCAGTCGAGGAAGCAGCACCTCGGTGAAGGCGTCGGCTGCGGGCGCGCGCACCGGGATGTCCGGCAGTGGGGTTCTGAGCCAGAGCAGACGCAGGACGGGCGACGGGGCTGGCTGCCGGAGGGTGGCGCTGTGACAGGCCACAGAGCAGTACCAGCAGTAGGCAAGTGATCGAATCCAGAGGGAAGGAACGGAGGAGCCAGGCGCCATCAGGATCGCCCGGGCGGAATGTTGAGCCCGGGTACCGCAGGACATCGATAGTGAGGTGGTCTCCGGTCAAGCAATCGCGATCCCCGCAATCCCGACAAGTTCCAGGTCGGGTCGGCGGAAACAGAAGGCCGGTGCAACATCAAGGCCGGCAGATGGTGTAGCAAGTTCCTTCGGGGCCCGGGTGCCAATTGGCACCCGGGCCCCTCGACGCGTTCCACAGAGAGGTGCAAATGACAGCAGACGACTCGTTCAGCCGTCTCGATGACGACGACTACCCCGCCTACACGATGGGCCGGGCCGCCGAGATGCTCGGCACCACGCAGGGCTTCCTCCGCGCCATCGGAGAAGCCCGCCTCATCACCCCGCTGCGCTCCGGCGGTGGGCACCGCCGCTACTCGCGCTACCAGCTGCGGATCGCCGCCCGCGCCCGGGAACTAGTCGATCAGGGCACCCCCATCGAGGCCGCCTGCCGCATCGTGATCCTCGAGGATCAGCTCGAAGAGGCTCAGCGCATCAACGCCGAATACCGCAAGGCTGCCGAAGCGGAGAACCCGACGACCGCGGACTCGGGCTGAGGCGGGGGCGCACCCACCCCTGCGCCTCCCGCCTGTACGCGGAGCGCGCACTACCGCGCTCCCCGAACAGCCCTGCCGTTCGACTGCTTCGCGCGGACCACGGGCTGCGGCCTTCAAGCGATGGTGGCAGGACCTGGGGCGGCCGTGTCAGAGCCGCGCAGCAGCATCGCTGCGCGGCCGCCGTTCCGCGTCGGGGTCGGCATACAGGCTGGTGGGAGCGACATCGCAGGGCGATCTCACCCTCAATAGTGGCGCCCGACGAGCCAGAAATAAGCGACCGCTCTTCTGGGACACCAGATTTTACGGTGTCCCAATATCTATGACCGCGACATGAGAGTTTGACGCGCCGCGCGGACAGTGTGTTTACCGCGGCGAACAGATCGGAATCATTTACCACACGCAGGCCGCTACCGCATGCTACTGTCATTCTCAGTTGCAGTTGTGGTTCCCAAAACTTCAACGCTCGTGTCAGCAGTTTTCAGCTGTGGAGAGCGTTTTGTATTTCCGGTCATTCTCCGGGCGGGGCATCATCGCGGCGACCCGGTACCCGTCGATTGCGGGTACCGGCGTACTGCCCCACAAGGAGATGCGACATGGCGTCCGGCACTGTGAAGTGGTTCAACGCGGCCAAGGGGTTCGGCTTCATCGAGCAGGACGGCGGCGGCGCTGACGTGTTCGCCCACTTCTCGAACATCGCCGCCCAAGGCTTCCGTGAGCTGACCGAAGGCCAGAAGGTCACCTTCGACATCGCGCAGGGCCAGAAGGGCCCGATTGCCGAGAACATCATTCCCGCCTGACGCCGACACACACTTCGTAGCGAACATTCCCCGATGGATTCCTCACCACGGATCACCGTCCAGGAATTCCGACCGGTTTAATCGCCTGCATTTAAATCTGTCGCATTGCAGGCCACTGTCGCTTTCGCATTTCATTCGGCCCGTACTTGCGACTCTCCGCACTGTTCCTCTGTTGCGAGAGTTCCTTGATGCGTGCCGCATCAAGGAAGGTTCTGTATGAACCCCGCGCGTACGAACAGCCGCTCCCCCCGCCGCAGCCGAACCGGTGGTCCGAGCCGTCGAAGGTCCGCCGTGGCCTCGGGCGAATTCGCCCTGCCCAAGACGATCACTCCCGCGCTGCCCGCCGTCGAGGCGTTCACCGACCTCGGCCTCCCCGAGCAGCTGCTCGCGTCGCTCACCGCGCAGGGCATGCGCATCCCGTTCCCGATCCAGGGCGCGACCCTGCCGAACACCCTCGCGGGCCGCGATGTACTCGGTCGTGGGCGCACGGGCTCGGGCAAGACCCTCGCCTTCGGCCTGGCCCTGCTGGCACGCACCGCCGGACAGCGTGCCGAACCCGGCCAGCCGCTGGCTCTCGTCCTCGTACCGACGCGTGAGTTGGCCCAGCAGGTGACCGACGCTCTCACCCCGTACGCCCGCTCGGTGAGGCTGCGCCTGGCCACCGTCGTCGGCGGAATGCCGATCCGCCGGCAGTCCGGCGCACTGCGCGCCGGCGCCGAAGTCGTCGTCGCGACGCCGGGCCGCCTCAAGGACCTCATCGACCGGGGCGACTGCCGACTGGCCGAGGTCGCGATCACCGTCCTGGACGAGGCCGACCAGATGGCCGACATGGGCTTCATGCCCCAGGTCACCGCGCTCCTGGATCAGGTACGCCCCGAGGGCCAACGGATGCTGTTCTCCGCCACCCTCGACCGCAACGTCGACCTCTTGGTCCGTCGCTACCTCACCGACCCGGTCGTCCACTCCGTCGACCCGTCGGCAGGCGCGGTCACCACGATGGAGCACCACGTCCTGCACGTCCACGGAGCCGACAAGCACCGGACGACGACCGAGATCGCCGCACGCGACGGCCGGGTGATCATGTTCCTGGACACCAAGCACGCCGTCGACCGGCTGACGCAGGATCTGCTGAACAGCGGTGTGCGGGCCGCCGCGCTGCACGGCGGGAAGTCGCAGCCTCAGCGCACCCGGACCCTGACCCAGTTCAAGACCGGGCACGTCACCGTGCTCGTCGCGACGAACGTCGCGGCACGGGGCATCCACGTCGACAACCTCGACCTCGTCGTCAACGTCGACCCGCCCACCGACCACAAGGACTACCTCCACCGCGGCGGCCGCACCGCCCGGGCCGGCGAGTCCGGCAGCGTCGTCACATTGGTCACCCCTGACCAGCGCCGCGACATGACCCGCCTCATGGCCACCGCCGGCATCGTCCCCCGGACCACTCCGGTCCGCTCCGGCGAAGAGACACTCCGCCGGATCACCGGCGCCCAGGCCCCCTCCGGTATCCCCGTGACGATCACCGCACCGGTGGCCGAGCAACGTCAGCGCAGCCGCAGCCGCAACACGTCCTACCGCGGCCGACGCAGCGCCGCCTCGGCGGCCCGGCGCGCCGCCGTGCGGCAGCCCTCCTTCGGCGCGGCAGCCTAGAACCTTCATGACCGCGAAACTTCTCCACCTCTGCAGGAGGCATGTCTTGACGCTGGTTCAGATGCAACTCCACTCGGTGAGCTCCTCCCCTCCCCCAAGACCACTGGCCGCCGCCGCGGACACGGCAGGTCCGCAGGTCTGCAACGACATGACCGTCGAGGTGGCCCTGGCCGTCATGGCCAGCGCCTGCACCGAGCACCTTCTCGTCTGCGACAACGACAGTCTGTGCACCGGACTGGTCACGAAGGCCCAGCTCACCGCCATCCGTGACAGCCCCACGTACACGGACCGGTTCCAACTGCGCGACATCCTCGACAGCTACAGCCCCTTCACCACAGCGGTGAACACGGCCGCCTGAGCCCCGCACGCACTGCAGCCTGATCGCGGCAGCACCGTCTCCCCTCTTCTCCCTGTGAGGCTTCATGCGCTGTGTCATCGCCCGCTTCCCGTTCGACCTCACCAAGAGCGGCGTCCTGGAGTCCATGAAGGGCGTCAAGCCCGAACAGGTCACCGGCGAGTCCGTGATCATCGGCCGCCGCACCTATCCGATCAAGCAGGTCGGGCAGGTCATCACGCGCCAGGACCGCCGCGACTTCAGCGCCGGCGAAGTCCTCCGGGCCATGAGCCGACTCGGCTTCACCTGCCGCGGCGCTCTCCCCGTCGAGGCGCCCACGCGTGTCCTCAGCCCGTTCCAGCAGGCTTCCGCGATGCTCGGTGCCCCTGCCGCCGTCTGACTCACAGGCAGACGCGGGGAGCCGGTCGAGAGCCGGCTTGCTCCCGAAGCGCCTTCCACCCCACGCGAGACCGATCGCGATCACCTCGTAGCCCCACTTCTCGTACAGGGTCTGGACGCGGCCGTCCTGATGGTTGGTCAAGGACACCATCAGTGATGCCGGTGCCTCTTCGCGGCGTGCGAGGAGGGGGCGTGGAAGGCTCGGGCGATGCCTCGGCGCCGGAAGGTGTCCAGGACCATCATTTCCTTGATGGCCACCGTCGTCCGGGCACAGACCTCAGCGGGAGCTGTAGGGCAGCAGAGCCATCTCGCGTGCGTTCTTGATGGCCTGCGCCAGCTGCCGCTGCTGCTGACGCGTCACGTGGGTCACCCGACGGCTGCGGATCTTCCCGCGGTCGGAGATGAACCTCCGCAGCAGGTCGGTGTCCTTGTAGTCGATGTAAGTGATGCCGGCGGCGTCCAGCGGGTTCATTCGCTGACGCGTGGCGGGCTGCCGTGCGGTGCTCGTACGTCGGGACATGGTGGGGCCGGTCCTTTCTTTCAGGTCGCCTTGTCCGGTTTTCAGGTCACCGGGTCAAGCAAGTCGTCGAAGGCGTGCGGGAGTTGCTTCCAGCCGTCCGTGCCCGCCGCGTACTCGTCGTCGGTGAGCAGGCACGAGTCGAGCAGCTCCGCCAGGCCGTCGCTGTCGAGGCCGGGCGAGGTGAAGGTGAGGTACTGGCAGCGGTCGCCGTGTTCGGGGTGCCAGTCCACGGAGGCGGCGATCCGGCGTTCGGCGGGCACCATCTCCCAGGCCGCGTCGGGCAGGGCGGCCAGCCAGGGGCCGGCCGACTCCACGCAGAGCGCGCCGCCCGCGGCGTCCCACGACAGCAGGGTGTCGGGACGGTCCGCCAGCCAGAACCGACCACGGCTGCGGGCGGCGGCGCAGGTCAGGTCCTCCAGCGCCGTGTACAGGCGCTGCGGGTGGAAGGGGCGTTCGCGCCGCCAGGCGAAGGTACTCGCGCCATGCTCGTCGCACGCCTGCGGCAGCAGCGCGCACGCGGGATGCACACGGGCATGAGCCGCTGCCATGTCGAAGCCTCTCAGCAGAGCAGCTCCCAGGGTGCCGCCGTCCACGCGTACCTTGCGTGCGCCCGGCGTGAGCTGGGCGAGCAGCGCGTGGTCGGTGTCATCGGCGGCCTCGCCGCCCTCCCCGTACGCGTCGGCCTCGGCGAGGGCGATCACCGTGGGGTATTCCAGCTGCCGGGCGAAGGTGTCGGCGACCGTGCGCTGGTCGGTCGGGGCGGCGGCGAGGCCGACGTCGGCCAGGTCGTCACCGTTGGACAGGCAGGGCAGGACGAGTGCCGGGTCGATGGCGGTGGCGACCCCGGTCAGCGCCAGCGGTGCTCCCGCGGCGGCGATGACCGCGGCCATGGCCTGGGGCTCGACGGAGTCCCACAGCTCCACGACGGCCAGCCGGTACCTGCCCTCCTGCGCGAGCCTCAGCAGTTCGGGGACGAGGTCCTCGCGCAGTGCGCAGCACGCACAGTCGTTCACCAAGGGCGCGTCGCCGCTGCTCAGCGGACCGACGGCGTCGCGTACCGTCCGGCGCACCGTGCTGTCGACGGCCGACGTCAGGTCGTGGTGCAGCGCGACCGAGCCGGGGACCGTACGCAGGATCTCCTCGACGGCGGCCCGGCGGGCGTCGGCGTGCAAGCCTGCGACGATCGCGACCGGCAGCCGCGTCCGGTCCGCGCTCACGGCTCGCTCCGTCCCCGTCCGTAACGCCGCTCGAAGCGTTCTACCCGCCCCGCCGTGTCCAGGACCCGTTGGGTGCCGGTGTAGAAGGGGTGGCTCGCCGAGGAGATCTCGACGTCGATGACCGGGTAGGTGTTGCCGTCCTCCCACTCGACGGTCTTGTCGCTCGTGGCCGTCGACCGGGTCAGGAAGGCGAAGTCGGCGACCCGGTCACGGAAGACGACCGGGCGGTACGCGGGGTGGATTCCGGGCTTCACGGCTCTCAGCGCTCCTCACGGAAGTCGACGTGCCGGCCGACGACGGGGTCGTACTTGCGCAGCGTCAGCCGGTCGGGGTCGTTACGGCGGTTCTTGCGGGTCACGTAGGTGTAGCCGGTGCCGGCGGTGGACCTCAGCTTGATGATCGGACGGAGTTCGTTACGGGCCATGGAACCGACTCTACATGAGATTGGTTTTCGTTTTCATATAACTGCTACGGTGCTGCCGTCGTCGCCACCCGAGGAGGAACAACCATGTCCGCCCACTGCCAACTCACCCGCCGACAGCCGGGCTTCGGGCACCACATCTCCCACTCGCACCGACGCAGCAAGCGCCGCTTCGATCCGAACATCCAGAGCAAGCGCTACTGGCTGCCGAGCGAAGGGCGCCACGTCCGGCTCAGGCTGTCCGCGAAGGGCATCAAGACGGTCGACGTGATCGGCGTCGAGGCTGCGGTGGCCCGTATCCGCGCCCGGGGAGGGAAGATCTGATGGCGAAGAAGAGCAAGATCGCGAAGAACGAACGACGACGCCTTGTCGTGGCCCGTTATGCGGCTCGGCGCGCCGTGCTGAAGGCGATCATCTCGTCCCCCCGGACATCCGAGGACGAACGCGCTGCCGCCCAGCGGGAATTGAGCGGGCAGCCCCGCGACGCCAGCGCCACCCGCGTGCGCAACCGCGACTCCGTGGACGGACGCCCCCGCGGCTACCTGCGCACCTTCGGCCTGTCCCGCATCCGCGTACGGGAGATGGCGCACGCGGGTGAGCTTCCCGGCGTGACCAAGAGCAGTTGGTGACAAGCGAGTTCGGCCCGGCCACGGGAATGTCATCGGTGGACCACCGGGCTCGCGGCGTGAGCGGATCGGGCCAGGTTGGCTCTCTGGCCGCCGTGTGCGGCGTATCCGGCTCGGGTGGAGCGGGAAAATACGGGCGCTTCGGATCGTGTGGCGCCCCCAGCGGGTCGAGACCTGGGCACACGCCACGTCGTACCGGGAGACCAGTTTTCCAGCCGAATCGCTCCCCTTAGGACGAAAGAGTTGCGTCCGCGCGGCACGCGGGACGGACACCGCCCGATTTATTCGACTGGCATACGGTTCCGTCAGATCTATCCCCTCGCTGTGGAGCGAATCCGGTGACGAAGAGTCCTTCACGAACCAGCCGTCGGACAAGCGTCCGCCTCGGTACGGCAACCCTGGGTGTTCTTCTCGCGACCGCCGCTTCCGTGGCGGGAAACTCTGTTTCGGCGCTGCCCTACAAGATCCAGCGGGTCGACGCCTTCACCGGCGTCGGGAGCCGGCCCGCCCAGGGCCGCGGCACCAACATCCTCCTCATGGGGACGGACAGCCGGGACACGATCACCCGCCACGAGAAGAACGAGTTCCACGCCGGTGGGGTCGCCTGCAACTGCACGGACTCCCTGATGCTGATCCACGTCTCGCAGAAGCGGGACCACGTCAGCGTCGTCAGCCTCCCCAGGGACTCGTACGCGGAGCTCCCCGCGGACCGGGACCCGGGCACGGGGCAGCAGTACCCGGCCCACCCCTCGAAGATCAACGGGGCGTACGCGCAAGGCGGTGCCCCACTCACGATCCGCACGGTGGAATCCATGACGAACGTCAGGATCGACCACTACCTGCAGATCGACTTCCGGCGCTTCATCGACAGCGTCAACGCCGTCGGCGGAGTGGAGGTCTGCACCTCCCGGCGACTCTCCGACTCGGCCACCAAGCTCGACCTCCGGCCCGGCCGGCACCGCCTCGGGGGCGGTAAGGCCTTGCAGTACGTCCGCTCGCGCCATGTGGACGCAAGCGCCGACCTGGGACGGATCCAGCGCCAGCACCGGTTCCTGCTCGGGGCCCTGCACAGACTCACCGTCGGCGGGTTCCTCGCCGACCCGGTCAAGGCCGACAAGCTGGCGCGGACAGTGCTCGGCGCCACCAAGGTCGACCAGGGGTTCACGCCGCGGGACCTCATCTCCTTCGCCACCGATCTGAGCCGGCTGTCCACCCGGCGGACCGAGTTCACCACCGTGCCCATCGCCGGGTTCAACCCGGACATCGCAGGCGTCGGCTCGACGCTGAAGTGGGACAAGGCGGCGGCGAAGAAGACGTTCGCCACGCTCAACGACGACCGCGAGCTCAGCCCGCGGAACTCCACCGTCAAACCCTCCGACCCTCCGCGCATCGGAGTCGAGAAGACGGTGCGCGGGAACACGCTCGCCTGCCCCTGACCACAAGCCCTGGCCCCTCGCCGTACGCCACGCGTGACCGGTGCGCGGACAGGGTGCGGACATGCCGGCGGCCCCGTCCCCTCGCAGTGGAACTGCGAGGGGACGGGGCCGCTCGGCGCGGGGCTTGATCAGCCGGCGTTGCCGTTGTCCGCGAGGATGTCGTCCAGGATGTGCGACAGCGGGTCGTCGCCCTTCTGCTGCACCGAGTTCTGGGTGCAGGTCTGGTTCGCCATCGGGTTCAGCAGGTCGTTGACGCCGACCGGCACCGCGATGACGCCGACCGGAACAGCAGCGGCCACCTTCTGGACGTCGATGCAGTTGGCGACGCCACCGTTGATGAGGCTGAAGCTCGGGGCAGTGGAGTGGCTGCTGCCGATTTCCTGCTTCGACAGGTTGCCCGTGAGGTTGGCGCTGTTGCCGTCGTCGCCGGAAGCCATGGCCCCGGTCGTGGACATGCCGACGACGGAGGCAGCTGCTGCCGCGGTGATGAGAACCTTCTTGATCACGAGATCGTCCTTCTTGGGCCGAGGGGTCCTTGAATGCTTCGTTGCCGAAGCACGCTGATCAACTGCCCGCAGACAGTTTGGTTCCGGACCGTCACCCATAAGCCTCATTCAACAGATCAACGCCACCGAACACGGCAGATTCGGACAAGTGGTCGCCGGTGGTCCCTCGCGCCGTAGCGCGGCGCCGTGGAGGAAGGTACGGAGCTTGGGAGGGCGGGCGCGGTAAGCCCCGAAGCACGCGGTCTGCCCGCGGGTCCGCGGCGACGAACCCACGCCTGCCGCTTTCCATTTCGGTCGCCCGACATCTCGTACCGAACTCCCGTACCCGTGGCGGCAGCCGGCGCGGTCCCGGAGGAGCCCAGCCAAGTGGTCGGGCCCGGCGGGCTTTCATGTCATGGGGCGGCATGCGCAGTTGGCCTGGACGGGACGGGCCAGAACCTGCCACCTGCCGGACGCGGCGGCGGCGAGTGCGGGGCCGCTGATCGGCGGAGGGATCCTACGGAAAGGCTGTCGCCGTCGCCGTGCGCCGGCCGGGAAGAGAATCACCGTCCTGCTCTTCCCGGCCGGCGGAGAGGGCCGTTCAACCAGTTGCTGCCCACCCACGGCGATATCGCCGACGGCTGGCGGGGAAGGCAGCATGGCCCGTCTCACAACCGGGCCAGTCCACCACCGCACGACCCCGGGCGCGGAGCCGATTCACCCGTTCGCCCGCACCGTCACTCCAAAGGACGCCGCCGAAGCGTACGCAGCGGCGGCGACCCCGGTCACCTGTCCGACCGTTGAGCATTCGGCCGCCGCCGCCCGGCGGCGCTCCTGGCGCTAGCCCGAACGAGCGGTGAAGGCCGTCCACGGGGCGGTCCCCCGTTGGCGCGTTACGCATTCATGTGACTGAGTGTCAGCAATGAAAGAAGTGCGGCACGGAGGAGTAGGCATGTCCCCACAACGCCGAAGGACCCTGAGCCGGCGCATCCCTCTGATGACAGCCGGGATCCTCGCGTCAGCGGTGATCGCTTCCGGTTCCGTCGGCGCCGGGACGGCCGGGGCCGCCTCACCCGGTGACACGCCACCGGCGGAATCCGCGTCGCCCGCACCCGGGGTGGCGCAGCCGCCGGCCACACCCGCCGTGCCCACGCCGGCGTTCACTCCGCGCCCGACGCCCACCACGCCCACGCCCGCACTCACCCCGACGCCCACCCCCACCGGCGGGATGACGAGCCCTCAGACCGACCCTCAAGCCGACCCTCCGGCCGATCCCCAGACCGACCCCCAGCCCGGCGGCTCCGCGTTCCCCGCGTTCGGCGCCTATCTGGACTACGGGCCGAGCGGGGTGCAGCGGATGGCTCGGCTCAGCAAGTGGCTCGGCGGTTCCGAGCTGCGCGTCGGGCACACATACCTGCCGGGCGACCGGTGGAGCAACATCGAGGGCGCACCCGGATTCCTGGACGCCTGGGCCAAGTGGCGGCGCGAGCGCGACGACCGGCTCTTCGTGCTCAACGTCCCGATGCTGGACCACAACGAGGAGCACGTCGACGACGCGGAGGTCGGCTCGCTGCTGCGGCAGGGCGCCGCCGGCGACTTCGACGAGCACTTCCGAGCCCTCGCCCGGCGCCTGGTCGACCTGAAGATCCCGGACACCGTGATCGTGCCGGGCTGGGAGATGAACGGGACGACGTACACGCACCGGTGCGCGCCCGACCCGGAGGCCTGGAAGGCGTACTGGAAGCGGATCGTGACCGTGATGCGGTCGGTGCCCGGGCAGAAGTTCCGCTTCGACTTCACGCCCAGCCGGGGCCTGGACGCCGTCCCCTGGACCAAGTGTTATCCGGGCGACGAAGTCGTCGACGTCATCGGCATGGACTCCTACGACCAGCCCGAGGGCGAGTCGTTCGCCCGGCAGGTCTCCGAGCCGTACGGGCTCCAGCAGCAGGTCGACTTCGCCAAGGCGCACGACAAGGCCATCTCGTATCCGGAGTGGGGCCTGTTCCGCAACGGCGACAACCCGGAGTACGTGCGGCGCATGCTCGACTGGATCGACGAGCACAAGCCGCTCTACAACACGATCACCGACTACTGCCCGCACGGTGTGTGGCAGTGCGACGACAACCCCAAGGCCTCGCAGGTGTACCGGTCGATGCTCTCCGGGCGCCTGGAGCCCTCGGTGCCGCCGGTTCCTACGCCCACCGAGCCCACCGAGCCGACCGAGCCGACGACGCCCGTGACCCCGCCGGTCACCCCGCCGCCCAACTGCGCGCCCCTCGACCTCGGCGACTGGGTGGAGTACTGGCTCGGCGGGAAGCTGTGCCTGCGCTTCGACTGGTGGTCGCGGCGCTCCTGAGCCGCCGGGCCCTGTGGCGGCACGGTCGTCACGACGTGCCGCCGCCCCGGGCCTTCCACGCGAGCAGCGCCTTCTTGGCGAGGTGCCGGGCGGTCACGTCGCCGACCGCGAGGGCGATCCCCGGCGCCGTGGCCGTCCGGGCCAGGACGAAGCGCTGGTTGACGACGCTGTCCGGGCGCCAGTGGTGCTTGTACGGCTCGTCGCCGCGCAGCAGACTCAGGGAGCCGGACGCGCGGTCCTGGACGTGCTCGCTGCACGAGCGGAGCAGCATCGTGGCCACGTCGGCCTTGCGTTCGCGCAGGCCGGGGTGGGCGCCGTACAGGTATCCGCCGGCGAGGCGCGGGGACAGGAAGGTCAGGTCGGCGGCGAGGACCGTCTCGTCGATCCGGAACTCCGTCACGACCGCGTCGCCCGATCTCGCCATGAGCGCGACGGAGCGGGTGAGATGTTCGGAGAAGCGGGGGCGGAGGTGTTCCGCCGTCACCTTGCGGCCCTCCCACTGGAGTCGGTGCAGCTCCACGAGGCGGCGTACCGAGTCGTCGACCTCGTCCCGCGGGACGACGCGGCGCTCGATCCCGAGGGCGTCCAGCTTGCGCATCTTGGCGCGGGCGCGCTGGGCGCGGGCGCGCGGCAGCCGGCTCACGATGTCGTCCATCGGTACGGGCGGCAGTTCCAGGCAGAGCGAGTCGTCGAGGCGGCGCCTCGGTCCCGGCCACCGGTCGTACAGCCGCTCGACGGCGCCTCCCGGGCGCACCTCGCGGAAGTCGATGACGTGGGTGAGGGCGAGCCGCCACAGTGCGTCCTGGAGGGCGCGGGCCGCCCGGCGCGACAGGTCGCCGGGCTCGCCGGTGCCGTCGTCCACGAGGACGTCGCAGAAGTCGGAGATGCCGCCGCCCAGCGGCACCAGGGCGGGTACGGGCCGCCACCGCCGCATCAGCGGGGCCGCGGCGACGAGCCGCCCGCCGTCGCGGACCAGGACCACGCGCAGGCCGCCCCGCGTCCCGTACGAGAGCCACCACGAGTGCAGCCAGGCGTGGCTCTGGAACGGGGTGGCCGTCCGCGACCTGCGGTACAGCGCGTCCCAGTCCGCGCCCAGGGCGCCGAAGCGCCCGCCGTCGGTGCACACCTCGACCGACAGGCCGCCTCCCCCCGCCCGCATCAGACGCTCCCGTGCAGGTCCGCGGCGACAGCGGGCCCGGGGACGGTCGCGGTCGTGCCCGTACGCTCCCGCCGGGGCCGCACCAGGATCACGAGCCCGCCGAGGAGGCCGCCCGCGCTGGCGCCCACGAGGGCGGTGACCACGGGGGACAGCGACGACGGCCCGGTGGGCTTCACGGCGCGCGAGAACTGCAGGAGTTTCACCTGGGTGCTGTCCTGCGTGTGGCCGGCGTCGACGGTGAGTGCCCTCGCCACGGCGTTGGCCATGTCGGCGGCTTCGCCCGGACGTGCGGACGTGGCCGAGACGGCGATCATCGGCGCGTCCGGCGAGGTCTGCGCCGTCACACTGTCCTGGAGGACCTTCACGGGGACGCCCGCCCACACCTGGGCGTCGCCGAGCACCGCGATCTGGGTGGCGACGCGGCCGTACGCCTGGGCGAAGCCGAGCGCGGTCTGCGGGTCGGACTTCTCGTCGGGCACCGCGATCACATAGCTGGTGGCGGAGTACTGCGGTGGCTTCAGTACGCCGTACAGGCCGCCGGCGAGGCCGCCCAGGAGGACGCCGGCCAGGATCAGCGACCACAGCGGGAGGCGCTTCACGGTCATCATTCACTCACTCTCGAACTCTCGGGGTCTCGGACAGTCGGATCGGACAGTCGGGGTCTCGGGCAGTCGAACGCGCGCCGTCCATCGCAGCCTCGTACAGCCGCAGGTGCTGTTCGGCGGAGCGGGCGATGCTGTAGTGCCGTGCGGCCGGTGACGGGGCACGGCCGGACGGGCGGGCCGCCACGATCCGCAGTGCCTCCCGTGCGAACGACTCCGGGTCGCCGGGGACGCGGACGGCCGCCGTCTCCAGGTGCGGCGGCAGGTCGTCGACGGCGGGGCAGGTGACGTAGAGAACGGGGAGGCCGGCGGCGAGTGCCTCCACGACGGCGAGGCCGAACGCCTCGTCGGCGGACGGGGAGGCGAGCAGGTCCATCGCGCTCATGAGGGCCGGCAGATCCGGGTCTCCGGCGCGGCCCGACGGCGAGGCGTAGGGGCGTTCCCCGGCGAACACGACCCGGCGCGTGACGCCGAGTTCCCGGGCGAGCCCGCGCAGCCGCTCCTCCTCGGGCCCGCCACCGACGAGCAACAGCCTTACGTAGTCCGGCAGTTGGGCCAGGGCTCGGACGACGACGTCGAACCGCTTGCCGGGCACCAGGCGGCCGACTCCCCCGATGACGAAGTCGTCCCGGTGCAGGCCCAGCACGTGGCGGGTCGCGGCGCGGCGCTCCGGGTCGTGGGCGAAGCGGTCCACGTCGATGCCGTTGGGGACGACGTGGACGCGGTGCCGGGGCACGCCCCACCGGGCGAGGCGCTCGGCCACCGACGGGGAGACCGCCAGGGTGGCGCGTCCCATCCGCTCGCCCGCCAGATAGAGGGCGCGGACACCGGCGGACAGCGGGCGCCCCTCCATCTGGCTCTCCCCCAGCGAGTGCTCGGTGGCGACGACGGCGCGGACACCGGCGAGGCGCGCGGCGAACCGGCCGTAGACGCAGGCGCGGTACAGGTGGGTGTGCACGACGTCGTAGCGCCCCTCGCGCACCAGGCGGGTGAGCCGGGGCAGGGCTCCGAGGTCGCGGTTGCCGGTCATGCCGAGGTGGGTGACGCGGACCCCGTCGGCGGTCAGGCCGCGCGCGACGGCGCCCGGGTTGGTCAGGGTCACCACGTCGCTGTGGACGGGCAGATGGCGGAGCAGGAGCCGCAGCTGCTGCTCGGCGCCGCCCGTCCCCAGGCCGGTGATGACGTGCAGCGTCCTCATGGCCGTCATGTACGGGCCTCCGGCGCGGTGCGCGAGCGGCGGCGCAGGCGGTGCAGGCGCAGCTTCAGTTCCAGGCGCCAGGGCGCGTCCTCCTGGCCGATGTGGACGCGGGGCAGCGCGAGGTCGCCGGTGAGGTTGCCCGGCGAGATGGCGCAGGCGTAGCGGTACCCGGCCCGGCGGACGGCGTCCATGACGCGGCGGTCGACGGTGCCGTAGGGGTAGCAGAAGCCGGTGACCTCGCCGCCGGTCAGCTCTTCGAGGCGCCTTCGGCTGTCCTCGGTCTCCGCGCGCAGGACGGGGGCGTCGGCGCGGGTGAGGTCGACGTGGGTGAGGCCGTGGGAGCCGATCTCGATGCCCGCGGCCGCCGCCGTCCTGATGCCGCGTTCCGACAGGAGCGGCTTGCGCGGGCCGAGCGGGTCCCATGCGTTGACGCCGTCGAGGCGGCCGGGCAGGACGAACAGGGTGGCGCCGCAGTCGTAGTGGCGCAGGAGCGGCAGGGCGTTGTCGACGAAGTCGCCGTAGCCGTCGTCGAAGGTGAGCCCGACGAGGCCGCGGTCGGTGCCCTGGGCGCGGGCCTTGAGGAGCTCCGTCATGCTCACCCCGCGCAGCCCGCGCCGGCGCAGCCGTCGGAGCTGTTCCTGGAGGCGTTCGGGGGAGACGGTGACGCGGTACGGGTCGTCGCGGCAGTCGTCCACGGAGTGGTACATCGCCACCCACAGCGGCGGGTCCGGGAGCAGTCGCCGGGTGCGGTCGGGGAGCCACTGCATGGTGGTCGCGGCGGCTCGCGGCGCGCTGCGTCGTGTGTCAACGGGCATGCCGGGGCTTTCTGTTCGCGGGGCGGACAACGGGAACGAGGGACGCCAGGCAGTCGGCCCGCAGCGCCCACAGCAGCACGCAGAACACGGCGAGGACGGCGAGACATCCGGCCGTGCCCGCCGCGAGCGGCGAGGTGCAGGAGGCCGCGGCCAGCAGGCCCGCCACGGTCGCGCCCACGGCGGCGAGCAGCGGTTTGACCAGTCCGGCCACGACCTTGGTGACGTCGACGGGGACCCCGCGCCGGTTCATCGCGGCGAGCAGGAGTACGGCGGTGAGCGTGATCCCGAAGGCGTTGGCGCCGGCGATGCCCCGTACGCCCCAGGGGCCGACGGCCCACGCACCCGCGCCCGCGGTGGCGGCCGTGCCCACGGCCATCGCGCCCACCGGGTACCAGGTGGGGCGGCCCGCCGAGAAGTAGGAGCGGACCAGGGCGCCCACCATGGAGTGGCCGAGGAGGCCGAGGGCGTACACGCGCATGACGGAGGCCGTGGCGGCGGTGTCGGCGGCGGTGAACGCGCCGCGCTGGAACAGCACATGGACGATCTGCGGGGCGCAGGCGAAGACCGCGGCGGCGCCGGCGAGGACGACGCAGGCGGCGAGGCCGAGGTCGCGCTCCACGCGGGCGCGGGCCGCCGCGAGGTCACCGCGCGCCACGGCCTGCGCCACCACCGGGAACGTGACGGTGCACAGCATCAGCGACAGCACCATCGGCAGCTGGGCGACCTTCTGGGCGTAGTTCAGGTGCGAGATGGAGCCGGCGGCGAGCGGGGAGGCGAGGAAGCGCTCGATGAACACCTGCGACTGCCTGCACAGGGCGAACGTCAGGACGGCGGCGATGAGCCCGAGGTGCACGGCCCGGCCGTTGAGCGCCGCCTCGTCCGGCGCCTTGCCGGGCGCGCGGACCGTGTCCGCCTTCCCACCGCTCAGCCTCCGGTGGAACGCGGGCAGCTGGACCGCCACCATCAGACAGCCGCCGACGGCCACCCCCATCGCCGCGGACCGCACACCCCAGCGCGTCCCGCCCGCGAGCATCGTGGCGATGACGCCGGTGTTGTAGGCGACGTAGATCGCGGCGGGCGGCACGTAGCAGCCGTGGGCCCGCAGCGCCGCGCTGCAGTAGCCGGTCAGGCCGAACGTCAGGACGCAGGTCGCGGTCAGCCGGGTGCAGTCGGCGGCGAGCCGCTGGTCGGGCAGGCCCGGCGCCAGGACGTGGACGAGCGCGGGCGCACCGGCGATGAACAGCACCGCCGCCACCAGGAACGCGAGGCCGAAGCGGGGCAGCGACGACGAGACGAGGGCCCGTACGGGATCCCGGCCGCCGGAGCGCGCGCGGCGGGCGATGGCCGCGCTGAACGCGGGCACGAGGACGAACGCGAGGCCGTCCTCGATGAGGAGCGTGGACGCGAACTCCGGGACCGTCCAGGCGACCAGGAAGGCGTCCGTCTCCGTACCGGCGCCGAACAGGTGGGCGAGGGACTGGTCGCGGGCGAGGCCGAGGACCGAACCGGCGGCCGACAGGACCGCCGTGAGCATCGCCGCCCTCGCGAGGCGGCCGCTCGGACCCGTGGCGGACTTCGGCGGGCGCCGCGCCGCGGCGGCCTGGACGGGCAGACCGCCGGCGGCCGGGCGGGTGTCGCTGTCCGCGGTGGGAGTGGTCACGGCGCCGCCGCCTCCTTCGGGGGCGCCTGCGGCGCCAGGCCCCACCAGGCGGCGAGCCCGATGACGAGGCCGGTCAGCACGGTCGAGGGACCGCCGATGTCGGCGTACACGAAGTCCACGAGCTGCCAGCCGAGCAGCCCGCACGCGACGAGCCCGCACTCCGCACCGGACCGCCCGCCTGCACTGGACCGCCCACCAGCACCGGGCCGCCCGCCCGCACCAGACCGCTCGCACACGCCGGAACCGTGTCGCGCACCGGATCGCCCGCCCGCGCCGGATCGCCCGCCCGCGCGAGACCGCTCGCCGGCACCGGCTCGCCCGACCCCACCGGACCGCTCGCCCGCCCCGGACGGCCCACCAGCACCGGGCGGGCCGCCCGCACCAGACCGCTCGCCCCCAACAGACCGCTCGCCCGCGCCGCGCCCGAGGCGGCGCAGGGCGAGCAGTAGCAGCGCGAGCCAGCTGCCCGCGAGGCCAAGGAGGCCGATCAGGCCCTGCTCGCTGAGGATGAGCAGGTACATGTTGTGCGGGGACAGCAGTGGCTGCCGCGCGAACGCGGCGCCCGCGCCCCCGGTGTCACTGCCGGAGGACAGCGCGAGCGAGGCGTGGCTGTCGCGGTACGCGGGGAACCCCTTGAGGCCGACGCCCGTCACCGGGTGCTCGCTCCACATGCCGACGGCCGCGGCCCACATCGTGTACCGGTCCGTGACGGACTGGTCGGGGGCGTCGGTGACCTGCGTGATGCTGGTCATCCGCTCCTGGAGCAGCGCCGTACCGACGCCGAGGCCGCCCACCAGGACCACGGCGGTCGCGGCGGCCACGGCGAACAGGCGGACGGCGCGCCGCAGCCCGGCGAGCAGCACCTGCGCGCCGCAGGCGACGACGGTCGCGATCCACGCGCCGCGGCTGAAGGACAGGGCCAGCGGCAGGAGCAGCGCGAGCGCGCACAGCAGGGCGGGGGTGCGCCGGGCCGCGGTGCGGGCGCCGAGGGCCAGGCCGACGGCGGCCACGAGCCCGTACGACACCACCGTCGCCATCCCCATCACGTCCGTGGGCCCGAAGGTGCCGACGGCGCGGATGTCCTCGCCCATGTACGAGGCGCCGGTCCCGGTGAGGTACTGCTGGACGCCGATGACGCCCTGCCACAGGGCGAGCCCCACGAACGACCAGGCCAGAAACCGGAAGTCGCGGCGGTCACGGACCAGGACCAGGACGGACACGGGGACGAGGACGAAGATCTGGCAGTACCGGACCATGCCGACGGCCGCCGTCGACGGCGAGTCCGCGCCGGCCGCGGCGAGGGCGATCCCGACGACGGGCAGCCCGAGGACGAGGGCGGCGGTACGGGTCAGGGGGCGCTCGGCGCGCCGCAGCGTGACGGCCACGCACACGGCGACGACGAGGGCGGAGACGGCGTCGGACAGGCCGGCTCCCCCGGAGCCCGCGGTGCCGGGCGCCAGGGGCAGCCCGAGCACGGCGACCATCAGGACGACCGGGAGCACGGGCGCGTACCGGCCGGCGGCGGCGACGAGCGCGGCCGCGGGGGCGGGCCGCACACCGGCGGGTCCCGGAGCCGTACGCGGACCGGCGTCCGCGGAAGAGGCGGTCACGCGGGTCAACTCCCCGTGGAACGTACGAGCGCGGCCGCCGTGCGGACCAGGATGCTGACGTCCTGCCACAGCGACCAGCTGTCGATGTACGCGTTGTCGAAGCGGCAGCGGTCCTCGATGGAGGTGTCGCCGCGCAGGCCGTGGATCTGGGCGAGGCCGGTGATGCCGGTCGGCATGCGGTGGCGCTCGGCGTATCCGGGATAGGTCTGGCTGAACTGCATGACGAAGTACGGGCGTTCGGGGCGCGGGCCGACGAGGCTCATGTCGCCGCGGAACACGTTCCACAGCTGGAGCAGCTCGTCCAGCGATGTGCGGCGCAGGAACCGGCAGAACCACGGCATCCGCCGCTCGTCCGCGACGCTCCACCGCGTGGCGGACTCCATCGCGTCGCTCGGGCGGTGCGTGCGGAACTTCAGCAGCGTGAACGGCTTCCCGCCCTTCCCGACGCGCTCCTGCCGGAACACGACGCCGGGCCCCTCGGTGACGCGCAGCCACACGGCGCACACCAGCAGGACGGGGCTGGTCAGGACGAGCAGGGCGCCGGAGACGACGAGGTCGAGGGCGCGCTTGCCGGCACTGCCGCGCCGCCGCGCGGGCGGCCACGGCCGGTACCGGAATCCGGCGAGGTGACGGGCCTGGTGCGGGGCGGCCGGATAGGGGGCTGCCAGATAGGGGGCTGCCGCGTTCGGCGTCTGGTGCGGGTCGAACTCCCATACGGAGCAGTCGTGTTCGGCGAGGACCGACAGGCAGGCGGCCCGCTCGGGGGAGGCGGTGCCCGTCGCGCCTTCGAGGAGGAGCGCCCGCCGCACCCCGTTCTGGATGACCGCGCGGCGCAGGTCGTCGGCCGTGGAGAGGACGGGCAGCTCGGGCCCGTCGTGATCGGGCGGCCGTTCGTGCTCCTTGTCCGCCAGGATCCCGACCGGGCGGACACCCGAGCGCGGGTGGCGCAGGAGGGCGGCGGCGACCTGCCGGGCGACGGTCTCGGGGCCGACGAGGAGGGTCGGGCAGGGGCGGCGCGCCGCGGCCTCCCGGCGCCGCCAGTAGACGAGGCCGCGGCCGGCGCCCGCGAGGAGGCAGTGCAGGGCGGTCCCGGCGGCGAGCGCGGCGGCCGGCAGCGGGCCGAACCCGGGGAACGCGGCGAGCCCGGCCGCCGTCACGCACCAGACCGCCACGATGCGCCCGGCGATCGCGGGCAGGTCGTCGAACAGCAGGCGCGGCGCGTCACCGCGGTAGAGCCCCGCGCGCGCGTTCGCCACCATGAGCGCGGCGACCAGCGCGATCACGAGCAGGGGGTGGCCCTCGACCGGCGCGATCCCCAGAGTGCCGAGCACCGCCGCCGTGCCGTCCGCCGCGAGGAGCGACGTGGGGGACGGGTGCCGCGCGGCCGGGCGTCCGCCCACCGGGGCCGGCCGGCAGGCCGCCTCGGCACGTGGCGGGACGACCGAGGCGAGGAGGGTGCTCGGGGCAGTCGCGCGAGGCTGCCCCGCGGGGGAGGCAACGGTACGTTCCGCACTCACGTGTTGATGGGCTCCCTGCGCTCGATGGGCTCCGCGCCCAGTAGTTCGCGGTACACGTCTGCGACCGCGTCGGCGGTGCGCCGCACGTCGTGGTGGGTGCGCGCGTGCCGCAATGCCAGCTCACCGAGTGCTCCGAGCCGGTGGGGGTCGCGCAGCAGACCGGTCAGGGCACGGGCGAGCGCGGCGGGGTCGTCCGGGGGTACGAGGCAGTGGGGCGCGAGGTCGGCGGGCATGCTCTCGCGGGCGCCGTCCACGTCGGTGACGACGGCGGGCCGCCCGCAGGCCATCGCCTCCAGGGGCGACAGCGCCATGCCCTCCCAGCGGGACGGCAGCACCACGAGGTCGGCCTGCCGGTACCAGGGGACGGGGTCGTCCGCACCCACGAACCGCACGGCGGCGGTGGCCTGCCGGCGCAGCGCCGCCGCGTCGGGCCCGTCCCCGACGAGCACGAGCCGCGCCCTCGGGAAGCGCTCCTGCACGAGGGGCCAGGCGCGCACCAGGACGTCCTGGCCCTTCTGACGGCAGATGCGTCCGACGCAGACCACGAGCGGGTCGGTGGTGGCCGTGCGCGGTTCGGTGGCGGGGGCGAAGCGGGTGAGGTCCACCCCGTTGGGGATGACGTCCCAGCGGGCGGTGATCCCGGCGCGCTCCCCCGTCGCCCGTTCCGCCTCGCTGACGCAGACGACGCGGGAGGCCCAGCGCGCGCCACGGCGCTCCCACTCCAGGGCGAGCCGGGCGGTGGGACCGTCGACGGCCTCGAAGGACCACGCGTGCGGCTGGAACACGGTGGGGACCCGGCCGCGCACCGCAAGGCGGGCGGCGAGTCCGGCCTTCGCGCTGTGCGCGTGGACGACGGTCGGCTTCACCTGGTCCACCAGCCGGGCGAGCCCGCGTACTTCGCGCGCGATGCCGGGCCCGGGCGAGCGGGTCGCCTGCCAGGGCAGGACGTCGCAGCCGATGCTGCGCAGCGACCCGGCCAGCGGTCCGTCGGGCGGGCAGGCCACGCTGATCCGCATGCCGGCGCCGAGCTGGGCCCGGGTCAGGTCACGGACGACGCGGGCCACTCCGCCGTCGACGGGCTGGGTGACGTGGAGGACTCGCGGTCCAGGGGGTGTCGCTGTCAGGTGCATGCGCGTTTCCCTTGGTCATGGTGGCGGGAAACGCGCTAGGGCCCGGCGTCGACTGCCGCGAAGAGCACGCCGATCCAGGCCGTGTCCCGCCGCGAGATCATGCGGAGGTCGAGTCCCGGCCCCCGCTGCCTGGTGCCCCGCCCGAGCGTGAAGACGTCCGAGTCGTAGCCGAGGGTGTTGGCGTACGCGGGGACCCTTCGCGGCTGCGCGCGTCCCGGTTCACTGATGCTCGAATTGAGCACGTCGTCGGCCGGGTTGGCCGTGTTCCGCAGGGCCACGGGCCGGGCCCGGCGTCCCGAGGAGACGCTCAGGGAGTCACCCGTGACACCGCGGTCGCCGTTGTAGGCGACCATGCCGACGCGTCCGGTCGCCCCGGCGGCGACGGGCATCCCGCCGAGCCGGACGGTGTGGCCGCGGTGCCCCTCCGAGAAGGACTCGAACCCGTCCCACAGCGCGATGCGCCGCAGCGGCTCCGCCCGCTTCTCGTACGCGGCGACGAGCGTCCAGCCGCCGCAGGCCCCGGCCGCCGAACGCCCCTTGGCCACGTCGATCTGCGCGACGGTGTACGAACCGCCGCCGGAGGCGCGGACGAGGCGGGTGACGTCGGCGGACGCCTGGTAGGCGTCGGCGCCGCCCGCGACGCGGTGCCCTACGAGGGAGTCGGCGAGGACTTCCCGGTGGCTCCCGCCGGGCTCCTGGAAGAGCACCCGTCTGCTGTCCCCGGCGGGCTTCCGCTCCCCCGCACGCAGGTTCCCGCCCCAGTAGAGCCGGGCGTACGTGACCTTCGCCCCGGCCGGCAGGCGGACCTCCGCGCTGCTGGAGTTGTCCGTGCGCGGGTCCCGGTCGACGTCCGTGTACGTCATGTCGAAGTCACCGTTGGCCGCCGCCCCGCCCGAACGGGCCGCCGGGCACGAGGTCTTCGCCGATCCGCCGGCCCGGCAGGTGAGCGCCGAGTTGGCGGCCCGGACCACGCCACCGTGCTGCAGCACCCGGTACCGCTGGGTGAAGGCGATGCTCTCCGCCTCAGGGGACGGCGGCGCCGCTGCGGCTCCACAGGTCGCGAACAGCGCGGCGAGAGAAACAGCGCCCACCGCCGGACGACGCAGGAGTGAGCCCAGAGGATGACGCATGACCGATTCCCTTTCAGGGACAAAGAGGTTCTGAATCACAGAATGAAAATGCGAAAGTCACATTTCAATGGAGTCACTTGTACGGTCCGCTCCGCCGACCTGGGAGGTGAGTCACTGTACCGACGGATGGGCATTTGTCTGTGAAACCCGACCTGCGTGTGTCGGAATGGTGAAATCGGTTAAGTCCGCGCCGCCCCGTCACCCGATCGGGGGCGCAACCCCGCACGGGGAACGCGCGTTGATCCACGAGCCGGGCACCTGCCCCGGAGAC
This sequence comes from Streptomyces antnestii, assembly GCF_004005495.1. Taxonomy (GTDB): domain Bacteria; phylum Actinomycetota; class Actinomycetes; order Streptomycetales; family Streptomycetaceae; genus Streptomyces; species Streptomyces antnestii. The sequence goes on along the minus strand of NZ_RZYA01000003.1, from coordinate 485,592 downwards.
GTACCAACCGACCCAGGAGCACTTCCCCATGTCGCGTACCGCGAAGGCCATTGTCTTTTCCACCGTTGCCGCCGCCGCCCTGGCCGGCACCGCCGGTGTCGCCGCCGCCGACAGCGGCGCGAAGGGTGGCGCCGCCGGCAGCCCTGGCATCATCTCGGGCAACGTCGTCCAGGTTCCGGTCCACGTTCCCGTGAACGTCTGCGGCAACACGGTCACCGTCATCGGTCTGCTGAACCCGACGTTCGGCAACCACTGCGTGAACAAGTAGTCCGGTCCCCCGGGACCTTCCGCGGCCGCTCCTCCGGGGGCGGCCGTTCTTGCGTTCGTTGCGCCGTACGGGGAACGACGCGAGGCCGAACGCCCGCGCCCCGAAAGGGCACATGACCTGGCACGACACGCCGAGTGGCGAGGGTGGTCGCGCACGGCGTGTCGCCGCTCGGTTGCGCGGTGCGTTCAACCATCCGACGGTGGTCACAAGTTCGGACACACACCACCGAAAGAGCACACACATGCCTTCTCAGCCCGTACGGCGCATAGCTACCACCGCTCTCTGCGCGACGATCCTCCTCGGCACCACCGCCCCCGCGTTCGCCACCGACAGCGACCCGGGACGCGTCAGCAGCACCGAGGCCCTGCGCGCACCGGTTCCCGGAGCGGATGCGCTGCTGGGCCAGGTCTCCGCGCTCGGCGGCATGAGCTCCGTCGTCACCCCCGTCACGGACCTGCTCACCGCAGTCCTCAAGGCCGACGACGGAAAGCTCTCCGCCGACGCCGCACAGAAGCACGCCGACGCGATCAAGGCGGCCATCGACGCCGCCAAGGCCGCGGCCCCCGCCACCCCCTCGGTCCCGGCCACCCCCACGACCCCCAAGACGGCCACCCCCGACGACTCCAAGGCCGCCCCGACGGACGTCAAGGGCGACGCGCTGACCGCGCTTCAGACCGCGGTCGACGCCCTGCTCAAGGCGTCCACGGCGGGTGACGTGGCGGGCGTGGCCACGGCGGCCACGGGCGTCGTGACCGGCCTGGTCAACCTGCTCGCCGCCACCCTGCTCGGCGGCGGCCTGCCCGCGCCGACCCTGCCCGGTCTGCCCAAGCTGCCCACCCTCCCGTCGACCGGCCTCCCCCTCCCGTCCAGCGCCGCAGTTCCGCAGACCCCGGCGCTGCCCCAGACGCCGGCCCTGCCCTCCTGACGGGGGAGCGCCCGCGGCGAAGCGGGCGCCCCCGCCCACCCGTCGCGCCGGCCCTCCGCCGGCGCGACGGGCTTTTCGTGTCCGGCCCGCCCCTGTTCGAGGGCCTGCGCCGACAATTCACCTCTTCCTAAATCTCATATGAGAACTCCACGGGCCTTCCTTCGAGTGGGTTCGGCAAATCCTCTGACCGCAGAGTTTCCGTTGCCGGAAACGCTCGTTGAATCGTGCGTCGCTGGTGACAGATCGTCACCCCGAGGAAGGAACATGATGAAGCCCCTGAAGGCCGCCGCCGTCGTCGCCGGATCCATGGTCATCGCCGGTGTCGCCGCACCCGCTTTCGCCTCCGACCTCACGCCGACGAGCCTCACCGGCACCCTCGGCACCCTCGGCAGCCAGTCGGTCCGCGACGCCCAGCCGCTGCGCACCGACATGCTCGACACCGGGAAGGGCGGTTCGGCCCTCAACACAGTGCAGAAGACCGCGGACAACCTGAACAACGACGGTGCCGGCGCCCCGGCCGGACTCCTCGGCGGCCTCCCCCTCGGCAAGTAGCGGTCCCCGGCCCCCGGCCGACAAAGAGGCTGGTCCCCACCGCGTCGAGCGGATCCGGACCGGCCTCTCGGCCTGTCCGGCCAGCCCCGTTTTCACGTTCGAGTGGGCGGCGTTCCCCCAAGCGGGTGAAAGGTCGGCGGGGCGCCCGGCGGGCGTGGCTAGTCTGCCGTGGTGACTTCAACGCCGACTGCTCGCGAATTCCGCGCCTCCGACCTGGGCACCCTCGCCGTCATCGCATGGAGCGGCCAACACCCGGACGAGGCAAAGGACATCCCCTTCCTGCTCGCCTACTCACTCGGGGACGGTGCGGGCGGACGCGAGGGGGCGACCGAAGCCGTGCGAGCCCTGCTGGAGAACAACGGCCTGCCCGTCGGCGACGTCGTGGACGCCCAGCGCATGCCGAGCTTCCCCGTCTCGCTGCTCGTCGTGGCCGGCCAGGCCGTCGTCAGCATGCCGTACCTCAACGCCCAGTGCGTCGCACCCCCCGAGTGGCTCGCCGCGGCGGCCGAACGGGGTTACGCCTACTTCGTGTTCACCACCCGTCCCTGGGCGACGGCAGTGCCCGGCACCCCGGTCGCCGAGACGGACCTCGTCTCGTTCGCGATGGACGAGGCGACACTGACCGGCGCGGCGCACTGCCTGCTCCCCGTACGCCAGCTGCGCGCCTGACAGGTAAGGAGCCGCCCGATGGGAACCACGAGGACCGAGGCGGGCCCGGCCGGGATGCCGCGGCAGTCGGGTCCGACTCACCGTGCTCGTCAGCCTGTTGACGCCCCGGAGGCCGCGCCCGAAGGTGCTCCCCTCGGTCTCGCGCTGCTTCTGGTGATCACCGGTGCGGCGGGTCTGCTCGCGGCATGGGTCATCACGATCGACAAGTTCAAGCTCCTGGAGGACCCGAACTTCACGCCGGGCTGCAGCCTGAACCCGGTGGTGTCCTGCGGGAACATCATGAAGAGCGCGCAGGCCTCGGCCTTCGGGTTCCCCAATCCGATGCTGGGGCTCGCGGCCTACGCGGTCGTGATCTGCGTGGGGATGAGCCTGCTGGGCCGGGCCCGCTTCCCGCGCTGGCACTGGCTGACGTTCAACGCGGGCACGCTGTTCGGCGTCGGATTCTGCACGTGGCTCCAGTTCCAGTCGCTGTACCGGATCAACTCGCTGTGCCTGTGGTGCTGCCTCGCGTGGGTCGCCACGATCGTCATGTTCTGGTACGTGACGTCGTTCAACGTGCGCAAGGGATTCCTGCCCGCACCGTCCTGGCTCCGTTCCTTCTTCGGCGAGTTCACATGGGTGCTACCGGTCGTGCACGTCGGGATCATCGGGATGCTGATCCTGACGCGTTGGTGGGACTTCTGGATTAGCTGACATATCAGCTGATTGCGCCGGTTGAGGGAAGTTTGAACTGATGTCGGCCGTCGGCTCGTTACTCCTTTTGCGGTGACAAGTACCGCGAAGCCCGAAAGGATCCGTGTCCGAACATGAAGTCAACTGCCCGAGGGACACTCGCAGTACTCGCCGGCTGCCTCGCCGCCGCGGGCGCGGGGGCCGCTCCCGCCGCCGCGGGTGAGCAGGCTCCCGTAGCCGTTCCGCTGAACGGTGTGGAGAGCGCGCTGCATGTGAAGGCGCCCGAGTTGTCGACCGGGGTGCCGATCCCGGTGCCCGGCAGGCCTGACGTCCCGCGGTTCGTCACCGGGAGGATGCTGCCCGAGCCGCTCCTTCCTGCGGTTCCGCTCAGCAGTGAGCTGCCCGCGACCCGGATCTTCGCGCCGCTGTCCGAGGCGACGGGGGACCACAAGATCGATCACGTGGGCCTGTCGACGCCGGGGTCCGACGTGCACACGGCCACCCCCGGAGCGTCGGTGAACCCGCCGCTGACCGGCCCGCGGGCCGACCGGCTCGGAATGCCGGACCTGACGCTGCCGGACGCCGCGCTCGGCACGCCGCTCCTGCAGACGGCGCCCGGGGCGGTCCTCGACCTCGCGTGACGGACGCGCCCGTAGTCACGCCAGTCGTCATGCCCGTCGTCATGTGAGCCCGCAGGCCCAGAGGTTGCAGAAGGAGACGCCAGTGGACGTCCAGACGTCGCCCGCGGGAGTCGGCCCCGCCGGCCGTGGGGTCGTCAGCCGCAGGACCGTGGTGCGGCGGGTGGTCGGCGTCGCGCTGGCCGCCGCCGTGGTGCCGGCCGCCGCACTCGTCGGCCGGGCCTTCCGCGAGCCGCGCGACGACATGAAGGACGCGGCCGGCGGGGACTTCGAGGAGACCTACCGCGGCCGCCACATCCGTGGGACGCGGGCCGACGCCCCGATGCGCACGCACACCGCTCACGGCGCCGCACTCTGGGACGTCACGGTCGATGGCCGGCCGCTGCATCTGATGAGCCGCGCCGACGGCAGCTATCTGACCATGGTCGACCACTACCAGTCGTTCCCCACCCCCCTGGCCGCGGCCAGGGGGGCCGTGGACGAGCTCGGCGACCAGATACTGCGTCGCCACGCGCTCTGAGCATCACCGAGAGACAAAGGAGAAGGAGGGGGACGGCGTGGTCTACACGCGGCAGAACCAGAGCGCGCTCACCGCGGCACAGAAGAGGCGGTTCGTGTCCGCGGTGCTCGCGCTCAAGCGCAAGGGACAGTACGACGACTTCGTGCGGATGCACGTGGAGTTCTACGTGGGTGACGGGAGCGGCGGGCATCCCGTGGCGCACATGGCACCGACGTTCATGCCCTGGCACCGCCGGTTCCTGCTCGAGTTCGAACGGGCGCTGCAGCGGATCGACCCCGGGGTCTCCGTCCCTTACTGGGACTGGACGGTGGACCGCTCCCCGCACTCCTCGCTGTGGGGCGAGGGGTTCCTCGGCGGGAACGGCCGCCGCTCCGACCGGCGCGTGATGACGGGGCCGTTCGCGTACGGGGGCGGCCACTGGACCATCAAGGTGGGGGTGACGGAGGGCGAGTTCCTGACCCGTGAGTTCGGCCGCCCGCGTGACCCCATCGAGCTGCCCACCAAGGACGAACTGGCGTGGGCGATGCGGGACTCGCTGTACGACTCCACCCCGTGGAACTCGACGTCCTCGCGCGGCTTCCGCAATAAGGTCGAGGGCTGGACCTCGGGGGTGGGCAACGGCAGGTTCCGTAACCACAACCGGGTGCACCGGTGGATCGGGGGGCACATGCTCGGCGCCGCGTCCGTGAACGACCCGGTCTTCTGGCTCCACCATTCCTTCATCGACCTGCTCTGGTCCCGCTGGCAGCGGCAGCACCCGCAGTCGGCCGCTTTTCTGCCGGCCACGAAGGCGGCGGGGACGGAGCGGGTGGTGGCGGGGGACGAGCCGATGCCACCGTGGGACGTGAAGCCGAGCTCCCTCATCAAGCACGGGAATCTGTACCGCTACGCGTAGGACACGACGCCTGAACTATCGGGCGGATTGCGGTACTTGAGCTCATGGAAAAGGCCCCCGCGCCGGTGCGCCGGGGGCCTTTGTCAGGTCGGTCAGCCGCCGTAGCCGTGGTCGCCGCCGTAGCCGCCCTCGTGGTCGTCCTCGTTGGCGCAGCTGTTGCCGACGGCCGGGTTCAGCAGGCCGATGACGTTCACGGTGTTGCCGCAGACGTTGATCGGGATGTGGATCGGGACCTGGGCCGTGTTGCCCGAGATGACACCGGGCGAACCGACGGCCTCACCCTGGGCGCCGGCGTCGGCCATGGCCAGGCCGGCACCGCTGATCACCACGGCGCCGGTGCCGAGCGCGACAGCGGCGGCCTTCGCGATGCGAGACATCACGTTCTCCTTATGACTGGACAGATACGGCCGCGAGGTCGCGTCCGCATACCGGTTCAACGGATTCGCCAGCTTCAGGTAACGGCCTTAACGATCCCCGTCCGACGGATTTTTATTTATAGTTCGCATCACGAACTATTGCGGTTCGCGGCGCGACCGGCATTGTCACGACCGGCATTCTCCTGGAGCAGCCGGCCGAGAAGTTCGGCGAGGGTCGCGCGCTCGGCGGCACCGAGTCCGGCGGACAGCTCCTCGATCCGGCGGCACGTCGCGGCGCGGAAGTCCTCGGCGAGCGCGGCGCCCTCGTCGGTCAGCGCGACCCGGACCGCGCGCCCGTCCCGGGGATCCGGCTCGCGGCGCACCAGGCCGCGCCGCATGGTCCGGTCCACCAGGCCCGTGAGGCTCGACCTGGCGAGGCCGAGCAGCGCGCCGAGTTCACTCATGCCGTACGGCTGCGGCATCAGCGCGCAGAGCAACTGCCCCTGCTGCGGGGTCAGTCCGCACTCCCGGCCCGCCTCCGCGTACGCCGCGTTGACCAGGAAGGAGGAGCGCACCAGTGCGGTGACGACCCCCGTCTTCTCCCCGCCGTCCATTGCCATTCGGTCAGAATACGGCAGCAGAGGGTTTCCGTAACCGCCCTCCGAATCCGTGAAGTTGTGTAATTCGTGACGCGAATTACTGGGGCGAGGACGGCACCTTTTCACGGGGCGCCGCTCTGTTGGGCTCTCGGTGATCTGGTGAACGCGGTGTCGACCAGGCCGGCCAGGACCTTCTGGAGCACGCTGTAGGCCAGGACCGGCAGCAGGACGTGCGGGTGGTCCGCGAGCCGGTCGGTGGCCAGGACGGCGGACGCGCTGCTGTTGTTCATGCCGGTCGCCAGGGTGATCGCGATGGCGTCGCGACGGTTGCTCCGCAGGGCGCGCGCCAGGCACCAGCCGAGCCCGAAGCTCGCCCCGCACATGAGGGCGGCCGCGCCCGCCGCGGCGACGAACAGCAGGGGATCGGGGTGGCTCACCATGTCACCGAGCCCGCCGGTGGCGTTCGTGTACGTCAGGAGCAGTGCGGCGGCGAGCGCGGCGACCTTCGGCCAGGCCAGGTCACCGGCCAGCATCCGGCGGGGCAGCAGGCCGCGTACCGCGAGGCCGCCGAGGCAGGGGGCGACGACGCCCGCTACTGCGAAGAGGCCGCCGCCCGTTCCGGCAAGGTGGCCGAGGGCCGTGGAGTAGCCGCCGCGGGTGACGGCCGCGGCGGACAGCAGGGTCAGCGGGATCGTGAGCGGGCTGAGGATCGTCGACGACAGGACCAGGCCGACGACGAGTGTCTGGTTGCCGCCCGCTCTGCCGCCCCACACCGTCGCGCCGCCGGCCACGGGCATGGCGCCGATCAGCGCGAGGCCCGTGAGCAGGCCGCTGCCACCGTCCGAGTCGGGCAGCCACGCGAACGCGCGGGAGAGCAGGAACAGCAGCGCGACGGGGACGCCCACGGCCGCGGCCGTGCCGACGAGCAGGGGCACGGGGCGGCGCAGCAGCGTGGGCAGTTCGCGGGCGGGTACCTGGAGGGCCGCGGTGAACAGCACGTAGGCGAGGAGGAGCGACGGGAGGGTGGGACCGGTGCCGGGGCCGTGCGCTTGTCCGTGTCCGTGCTGGAACGTCAGGGCGGCCCATCCGGCCGTACGGGCCCAGCGGCCCGGGCCGGGGACCAGTACGGCGGCGACGTAGGCGGCGACCATGCACCAGGTGAGCCGCTTCCGCACCAGCCCGAGCACGCGCGGGCCGAGGGGTAAGTGGGAGGGCGTCGGGGCGGGGTGTGGGGGTTGGTCATCGGGGCCGGAGGGGGACGAACCAGCCTCGGGGGACGGGGAAGGGGAGTTCGGGTTCACCTGACGCGGGACCTGTCTGTCGTCGAGTGGCACGCGGGGGCGGCGGCGTCATCGACGTATTCGACGGGGCGTAGGCGGACGCGGGACGTCGGGAGCGGGGCCCTCGGGAGCGTCAGGGTCCCGGGGGGATTCGGGGGCGTCAGGGGATTCGGGAGCGTCAGGGTCCCCGGGGGATGCGGGGGCGATGGGGTGCGGTGAGAGCGCGTGCAACGTCAGGAGCCATGTGGCCGCCAGCAGCCAGCCCGCGGCGACATCGGTCGGCCAGTGCACGCCGAGTTCGATCCTGGTCAGGCCCACGGCGACCGCCCAGCACAGGACGACCGCGCGCGTCACCGCCCGGCGCGCCGCCCAGCACAGCAGCCCGGCCACGATCGCCGACGTCGTCGCGTGACCGGAGGGGAACGAGTAGCCGGACGCGTGCGTCGCCCAGTCGTGGCGGAGCGGGCGGGCCCGGTCGATGAGTTCCATCAGGCCCGTGCGGATCAGCTGGCCGGCGACCAGGACGGCGAGGGCGAGGAGGGCTCCTCTCAGCCATCGGTGCGCCGCGCGGCCGGCGAACGCTCCGGCGAGGGCCGCCAGGAGGTAGGGCCAGACGCCGGTGCCGGTGGCGGTCACGGCACGGCCGAGGGCCAGGGCGACGGGAGGCCGGTGCCGGCGCGCCCAGTCGTGGCTCGCCGCGTCGCCGGGCAACGGCTGCCCGTGCCGTACGAGGACCACCGTGGTCAGCGCCACGAAGAGCAGCGCGCAGAGGGCGGCGACGAGCAGGGAGCCGCGCCGCTCACGCCACGCGCCCCCGCGCGAACCGGAGCCGGCTGTCACAGCCCCCGGCCACCACTGCCGCCCCCGCCACGTCATTGCGTCGATACCAGCGGCCGCAGGCGCGACGTGCTCAGCCGGTCCACGAGGGGTGTGGCCCGGGTCGCCACCTGGGAGAGCAGCAGGGCCAGGACGGCGCCGACCGCGAGGCCGACCGCCACGTCGTGCGGGTAGTGCGCCCCGATCCACACCCGGGAGGCGGCCATGAGCACCGCCGCCGGGACCGCGATCAGGCCGATGCGCCGGTCGGCGAGCATCAGGGCGACGGCGGCCGCGGCGGCGATCACCGCGTGGTTGCTGGGGAACGACCAGTCGCCGAGCGCCGGGCACGCCTCCACGGTGACCGTGTGGAGGGTCTGGCACGGGCGCTGTTCGTCGATGAGCGACTTGAGGACCGAGTTCACCCCGTAGGCGAGGACGACGATGACGGGGGACGCGAGGACCCGGGCCATGCGGACGCCGCCCTCACCTCTCGCGCGCCACCACGCCACGAGCATCAGGACGGCGAACAGGCCGAGCCCGAGGTCCGACCACAGGGACACCACGTTGTTCACCAGGTGCGGGGTGCGGGAGGCGAGGTCGGTGACCCAGGTGTAGAGGCTGCCGTCCACGGACGCGCCGCTGAAGGCGAGGGGCTGGGTCACGACGAGTGTTCCTCTGCTGTGCGGCGGTCACGGGCCCGGGCGCGGGAACGCCACACCTCCAGGGCCAGCGGGATCAGGGAGACGATGACGACGAGGGCGACGATCGGCAGGAGGTACCGGTCGACGTTCGGAACGGAGGAGCCGAGCGCGTAGCCCGCGAGGACGAGGCCGACCGTCCAGACGGCGCCGCCGATGACCTGCCACACCGTGAAGACCCTGGCGGGCACGTCGAGCGCTCCGGCCAGCGGGTTGAGCACCGTACGGACGACGGGGACGAAGCGGGCCAGGACGATCGCCCTGGCGTGTCCGTACTTCTCCAGGAGCTCCTCGGCGCGGGCCGCGCCCTCGTGCAGCTTCTTGGATCTGCTGCGGGCGAGGAGTGCGCGGCCGCCGCGGCGGCCGATCCAGTACCCGGTCTGCGCTCCGGCCAGCGCGCCCACGACGGCGGCGGCCAGGACCTGCGGCAGCGACAGGTGGACGGGCCCGTGCGAGCCGCCCACGCAGAGCAGGCCCGCCGTGAAGAGCAGCGAGTCGCCCGGCAGGAAGAAACCGACGAGCAGGCCGGTCTCCGCGAAGAGGACGACGGCCACGCCCAGGGCACCGAAGGCGGACAGGAGCGAACCCGCGTCCAGCACGTTCACCGCTTGGGCGGCGGCGAGGGGGTCTACGGCCATGGGGGCCGCTCCTCTCTCTGTCATCTCATAATGGGCAGGACGGGACGGGCGAGGGGCGGCTACCGATGGACGCACCCGACCGAGTGACTACAGTCATGTAGACGGTCTACGCAACTGTAGACGACGAAGAGCGGAGGATCGTTCCCATGGCCGAGGATCAGGAACGGCGTCCCGCGGGCGAGCTCGAGGCGAGCGTCCTCGCGGCGCTGTGGGCGTCCGACGCGCCGCTCACCCCCGGTGAGGTGCAGCGATCGCTCGCCGACGACCTGGCCCGCACCACCGTGACCACGATCCTGACCCGGCTCTACGCCAAGGGGACGGTCACCCGCGACCGCGCAGGGCGCGGCTACGCGTACCGGCCCGCGCAGGACTCCCACGGGCTCACGGCCCGCCGGATGCACGCCGAGCTCGACAAGGACGAGGACCGCGGCACGGTCCTGGCCCGTTTCGTCTCCGAGCTGAGCTCCGAGGACGAGCTGATGCTGCGCGCACTGCTCGACGGCGGCACCGGTGGCCTGGACGCCACCGGTGACAGCGGAGGTGTCGGCCGATGATCTACGCCGTCTGGGTTCCGCTGCTCATGCCCCTGCTCGCCGTGCCTGCCGCGCGGCGGGCCGCGGCCTGGCTGCCGCCCCGCGCCGCGGCCTGGACGCTGGCGGGCTTCTCCATCGGCCTCGCCACGTCCAGCACGGCCGCGCTCGTCCTTCTCGCGTCGGCCGGCGCGCTGCGGCTGCCGCTCGTGGCCGCCTTCGCGCACCTCTCGCCGCCGCTCCTCGGCGACGACTCCCCGGCCCTCCTGCCCGCGTCGATCCTCGCCGTGCTCGCCCTTGCGGCCGGCGCGGTGACCCTTGTCCGTACGGGGCTGCGGCAGCGGCGCGAGATGCGGGCGGCCCACGCCGGGTCCCCCGACGCCGCCGACGAGCTCTCCGTACGCCCCGACGAGCTCCCGTACGCGTATGCCCTGCCGGGACGTCCCGGCAGGATCGTCGTGACGACGGGCATGCTGCGGGCCCTGGACGCGCGGGAGCGCGAGGTGCTCTTCGCCCATGAGCGGGCGCACCTCAGGGGCCGCCACCATCTGTTCCTCTCGGCGGCCGAGCTGGCCGTCACCCTCCACCCGATGCTGCGTGGCCTGCGCGAACCGCTCGCCTACGCCCTGGAGCGCTGGGCGGACGAGTCCGCCGCCACCGCTACGGGCGACCGGGCGCTCACCGCGCGCGCGATCGGCCGGGCCGCGCTCGCCGCGGCGGGCACGCCGGGTGCGGTGGCACGGCCCCGCACGGCGCTCGCCGCCACGGCGGGACCGGTGCCGCGGCGCGTCACCGCTTTGCTGTCCACCGGCGCCACGACGGGCCGCCCGCGCCGGGCGCTGCGCCGCGCGCCGGTCGTCGCGCTCCTGGTGTGCGCGGCGCTGACGGCCGGCACGCTGGCGGAGGCGGCCTACGACCTGCACACGGACGTCGAGGTCGCCCAGGGCGAGGCCCAGATCCCGCGCTGACTCCTGGCAGCCCCCGCGAGAGTTATCCACAGGCTGGGGAATCTCGTCGGCGGGTTGTCACCGGGGGAGGGCACTATGGGGCCATGACTGAGAGCAACGGGACCCCTCGGGGGGCGGGCGGCGGATCCATGCCGGACTGGGAGAAGCGCTTCCGTGCGCCGCGGGTGTCCCTGCCCGACTGGGCGGAGGACGCGCCGGACCGCTCCCTTTTCGTGTCGAACGCGACGGGGACGTACGAGCTGTACGCGTGGGACCGCGCGACGGGCGAGCAGCGCAGAGCGACGGACCGGCCGAACGGGACGACGGACGGTGTCCTGTCCCCCGACGGCGAGTGGATCTGGTGGTTCAGCGACAAGGACGGGGACGAGTTCGGGGTGTGGCTGCGCCAGCCCTTCGGCGGGGGCGAGGACGTCCCCGCGGTGGCGGGGCTGGAGCCCTCGTACCCGGCCGGTCTCGCCCTCGGCAGAGACGGCTCGACGGCGGTCGTGGGCCGCTCCACGGACGAGGACGGCACGACCATCCATGTCGTCCGGGACGGCGGCGCACCCCAGGAGATCTACCGGCACCGCGAGTCGGCCGGCGTCGGTGACCTCTCGCACGACGGCACCCTCATCGCCGTCGAGCACACGGAGCACGGTGACGCCATGCACGCGGCGCTGCGTGTGGTGCGGCCCGACGGGACCGCTGTCGCCGAGCTCGACGACACCGAGGGCGGCACGCGTGAGCTGGGTCTGGAGGTTCTCGGCTTCGCCCCGGTCGACGGGGACACCCGGCTCCTGGTCGGGCATCAGCGGCGCGGGCGCTGGGAGCCGATGGTGTGGGACGTGGCGTCCGGCGCGGAGACCGACCTCGCCCTCGACCTGCCGGGTGACGTCTCGGCCGAGTGGTATCCGGACGGTTCCGCCCTCCTGGTCGCGCACAGCTTCGAGGCCCGCAGCGACCTGTGGCGGTACGAGTTCGGCTCGGGCGTGCTGACCCGGGTCGAGACGCCGCCGGGCTCGGTGTCGGGGGCGACGCCGCGGCCCGACGGGAGTGTCGAGTACCTGTGGTCGTCGGCCGCCGAGCCGTCCGTCGTCCGCTCCACGTCCGGCGGGGTCGTCCTCGATCCGCCGGGGACGAAGGCGCCGGTGTCCGTGCCCGTGGAGGACGTGTGGGTGGAGGGTCCCGGCGGCCGCATCCACGCCCTCGTACAGAAGCCGGCGGGGGCGACCGGGCCGCTGCCCACGGTGTTCGAGGTGCACGGCGGGCCGACCTGGCACGACAGCGACTCCTTCGCGGCGGGACCCGCCGCCTGGGTGGACCACGGGTACGCGGTGGTCCGGGTCAACTACCGGGGCTCGACCGGATACGGGCGCGAGTGGACGGACGCGCTCAAGCACCGCGTCGGCCTCATCGAGCTGGAGGACGTCTCGGCGGTCCGCGAGTGGGCCGTGTCGTCCGGGCTCGCCGACCCGGACCGGCTCGTCCTCGCGGGCGGCTCGTGGGGCGGATACCTCACGCTCCTCGGCGTCGGCACCCAGCCCGACGTGTGGGCGGTGGGCCTCGCGGCGGTGCCCGTCGCGGACTACGTGACGGCGTACCACGACGAGATGGAGGCCCTGAAGGCGCTGGACCGCACGCTGTTCGGCGGCACGCCCGAGGAGGTCCCCGACCGTTTCACGGCGTCGTCCCCGCTGACGTACGTTGACGACGTGAAGGCCCCGGTCTACATCTCGGCGGGGGTCAACGACCCGCGGTGCCCGATCCGTCAGATCGACAACTACGTGGACCGGCTCGCCGCGCGCGGCGCCACGCACGAGGTGTACCGGTACGACGCGGGGCACGGTTCGCTGGTCGTGGAGGAGCGGATCAAGCAGGTGCGCCTGGAGCTGGACTTCGCGGCGCGGCATCTGAGCTGACGGCTCTCGCCGGGGGCGGGGATCGCGGGGTGGCCGTTCGCGGGGTGGCCGGGCCACCCCGCGGCCCGGGTCCCCGTGCGAGCGCCGTACCGTGGGGAGGGTGTACCGGTTCCTCCTGACCCCCCGGTGGTGGGGGATCAACGTGTTCGTCGTGCTCGCCATCCCCTTCTGCGTCTTCATGGGCTCCTGGCAGCTCGGCCGCTTCGAGGACCGGGTGCAGGGCCACAAGGACGCCTCCGCGCAGTCGACGGCGAACGAGAAGGCCGCGCCCCGGCCGCTCGACTCGCTGCTGCCCGTGGACCAGAAGACGTCCGGTAAGCGGGCCACCGCGACCGGGCACTACGGCAGGCAGCTCCTCGTCCCCGGCCGTGAACTCGACGGCAGGACCGGCTTCTACGTGGTGACGCTGCTCCGCACGGACGGCTCCGCCGGTCCGGGCGGTGGCGACGGCAAGGCGCTGCCCGTCGTACGCGGATGGATGCCCGGCGCGGCGAGCGCGGCGAAGGCTCCCGCCGCACCCAAGGGCGAAGTCACGGTGACCGGCGCGCTCCAGGCGTCCGAGAGCCCCGGCTCCAACGGGGCGTCCGCGGCCGGGGGACTGCCCACCGGGCAGCTCGGCGCGATCAGCGCGGCGTCCCTGGTGAACCTCGTCCCGTACGACGTCTACGACGCGTGGATCACGCTCGACACGGCGGACGCGGGGATGACGGCCGTACCGGCGACGGCGCCGCAGGGCAGCGGGCTCGACCTGAAGGCGTTCCAGAACCTCGGCTACACCGGCGAGTGGTTCGTCTTCGCCGGCTTCGTGGTCTTCATGTGGTTCCGCCTGCTGCGCCGCGAGGCGGAGTTCACCCGCGACGCCATGCTGGGCCTCACGGACTCCCCCACCGAGACCACGCAGGAGCAGGAGCAGGCGCCGGAGCCCAGCCCCGAGGCGTCACCCCGGGGTTAGCCCCTATGACGCCGGGAGGATTCCCGTTCGGTAGACCGTTCCCTGGCACGCGTTGGAGATGGTGGTGCTGGAGGACGGGGTGTCCGGTTCCGCCGCGTAGGAGACCAGGACGCTTCCGTCGGCCGTGGTGCCCTCGCCGGCCAGCTGCGTCGACATGCCGCCCTGTTCCGTGGTCGTGCCCGTCGTGCCGCCCGAGCCGTCGCCGGCGCCCGACGGGCTCGGCGAGGGCGACGGATCGCCCGGTCCGCCCGTGGCGGGACAGCTGGCCGACGGCACCCACGCGAAGCGGACCTCGTACGACATGCCCGGTTCGAGTATCAGCTGGCTCGGCTCGGTCGCCGGGTCGGGGAGAGCGGTCGCGGCGTCACCCGCCGTGTGGTCGACGACGTTGACCTTGGCCGCCTCGGCCGCGCCCTGGGCGACCACGGAGACGGCGCCGGGGGCGTCCACCGTGCAGTTGCCCTGGGAGACGTTCGTGACGCGGAACGAGCCGTAAACCTTGCCGTCGGCGTCGGCCACGCCCACGTTCGGCGACGCGTTGCCCAGGTCCGCCGGGCCGCAGACCGGGGAGCTCGCGGCCGCCGTGCTCGCGGGGTCGGGGCCGCCGGTGGCACCGCCGCCCGCACCCTTGCCCTTGTCGGCGGGCTTGCCCTTCTTGCCGCCCTTGCCCTTGGACTTCGACTTGCCGGACGGGCTGCCCGTGCTGCTCTGACCGCCGTCGGGCCCCTTGCCGGAACCCGTACCGCCGTGCGACGCCTCGCTGTTGCCCGCGATGGACGGCCGGTCGTTCGAGTCGCTGGAGCCCGTCACATGGACGAGGGCGGGAATGGCCATACCGCAGAACAGGGCCGCGGCCGCCATCCCGACGACGGCCTGCCGCTTACGGGCCCGCCGCACGGGCACCGCGCGGCGCAGATGCTCCAGCGTCCCGCTCTTCGGCTCGATCTCCTCCACGGCCTCGTGCAGCAGGCGCCGCAGCGCCAGCTCGTCACCGCCGAGGGAGTCCAGCGGGTCGGGAGATCCCTGACCGCCCGAAAGGTCTCCGTCGTGACCGGGGCCGTGGCCAGGGCCGTGATTCACAGTGTCGTCCCCGGATCCCACGTGCCTGACCTGCTCATCCCGCTCGTTCCGCTGGTTGTCGCTGCTCATGCCGGCGCCTCCATGGCGACGCGGAGCGCCGCTATGCCCCGGGACCCGTACGCCTTCACGGAGCCCAGAGAGATGCCGAGCGCCTCCGCGACCTGCGCCTCCGTCATGTCCGCGAAGTAGCGCAGGACGAGGACCTCGCGCTGGCGGCGCTGGAGCCCGCGCAACGCCTTCTTCAGGGCGTCACGCTCCAGCAGGTCGTACGCGCCCTCCTCCGCGCTCGCCATGTCGGGCATCGGCTTCGTCAGAAGCTTCAGGCCGAGGATGCGGCGGCGCAGGGCGGAGCGCGAGAGGTTCACGACCGTCTGACGCAGATACGCGAGCGTCTTCTCCGGGTCCCGCACTCTCTTGCGCGCGGAGTGGACCCTGATGAACGCCTCCTGCACGACGTCCTCGCAGGAGGCCGTGTCGTCCAGGAGCAGGGCGGCGAGACCGAGGAGCGACCGGTAGTGGGCGCGGTAGGTCTCGGTGAGGTGGTCGACCGTGGTGCCGGCCGCCACGTCCTCAGCGCCTTCGCGCTGAGCCGGTATGCGGGCTTGCCGCGCTGTTGGCATCGGGGCGATCACCGGCATGCCGCCGGACGAACCGGACTTCCGGGGACGCCGGGGCGGGCGAAGAGCTGCGCCCCTCGCCTGTACCGCTGTGAATTCGAGTACCTCTGCCACGCCTGTTGGACACGCTTCCCCCCGTCAGGGTTGTACGCGACAGGCGTCCCGTTTCCGGCAGGCAACAACCACGACGCTGCGTCAAGTGCCCTCATGCGTACCCGCTCTTCCCCTATGCCCCAGTTTCCCGGCGCCCTACGCCCCCGAAAGGCGATCGCAAAGACGCGCCCCGCCCTGTGTCCGGTTGCACAGAACGGGGAGGCGTCTTCGACGAATCTTCGGGCGCCGCAAGGGCTCGGGACAAGTGGTTAAGACCACTCGCGGCCACCCTCACAGGACTCGCACAGATCCTATAAAGCGCACCGCTCAGAGGGCTACCGAGTCCGGCTTCCGGACGGCGAAGAGGCGGAACTCACCAGGCAGGAGGACTCACCGGGCAGGAGGCAGAACTCACCAGGCCTCACGCTCCGGTGAGTTCGCCCGCCACCAGCTCCGCGATCTGCGCGGTGTTGAGCGCGGCGCCCTTGCGCAGGTTGTCCCCGCACACGAAGAGTTCGAGCCCGGCGGGGTCGTCGAGCGAGCGGCGGACGCGGCCGACCCAGGTCGGGTCGGTGCCCACCACGTCGGCGGGGGTGGGGAACTCCCCGGCGGCCGGGTTGTCGAAGAGGACGACGCCGGGCGCGGTCGCGAGGATCTCGCGCGCCTTGTCCACGGTGACCTCGCTCTGGAAGCGGGCGTGGACGGTCAGGGAGTGCGTGGTGACGACGGGGACCCGTACGCAGGTCACCGCGACCTTGAGATCCGGCAGGCCGAGGATCTTGCGGGACTCGTCCCGTACCTTCATCTCCTCGGAGGACCAGCCGTCCTCGCGCAGGGAGCCGGCCCACGGCACGACGTTCAGGGCGACCGGCTCGGCGAAGGGGCCGGTGTTGTCGCCGACGGCACGCCGTACGTCGCCGGGGCTCGTCCCGAGCTCCGTACCGGCCACGAGCGACATCTGCTGGCGGAGGGTGTCGATGCCGGCGCGGCCGGCGCCGCTGACGGCCTGGTAGCTGGAGACGACCAGCTCGCGCAGGCCGAACTCGGCGTGCAGGGCGCCGATGGCGACGATCATCGACAGGGTCGTGCAGTTCGGGTTGGCGACGATGCCGCGCGGCCGCACGCGCGCGGCGTGCGGGTTGACCTCGGGCACGACGAGCGGCACGTCCGGGTCCATCCGGAAGGCGGCCGAGTTGTCCACGACGACGACGCCCTTGGCGGCGGCGACGGGCGCCCACTGCGCGGAGACGTCGTCGGGTACGTCGAACATCGCGACGTCGACGCCGTCGAAGGCCTCCTCGCAGAGGGCCATGACCTCGACCTCCTCCCCGCGCACGGTCAGCTTGCGGCCGGCCGAGCGCGGGGAGGCGACGAGTCGGATCTCGCCCCAGATGTCCGCGTGCTGCGAAAGGATCTGGAGCATGACCGTGCCGACGGCCCCGGTCGCTCCCACGACCGCGAGCGTCGGCCTGTCGGTCTGAGCCATCAGCGGCCGGTGCCTCCGTAGACCACGGCCTCGTCGGAGTCCGAGTCGAGGCCGAAGGCGGTGTGGACGGCGCGCACGGCCTCGTTCACATCGTCGGCGCGCGTGACGACCGAGATGCGGATCTCGGAGGTCGAGATGAGCTCGATGTTGACGCCCGCGTCGCTGAGCGCCTCGAAGAACCCGGCGGTGACGCCCGGGTTCGTCTTCATGCCCGCGCCCACGAGGGAGATCTTGGCGATCTGGTCGTCGTAACGCAGCGACTCGAAGCCGACGGCCGCCTTCGTCCTCTCCAGGGCGTCGATGGCCTTGCGGCCCTCGGTCTTGGGGAGGGTGAAGGAGATGTCCGTGAGGCCCGTCGAGGCCGCGGACACGTTCTGGACGATCATGTCGATGTTGATCTGGGAGTCCGCGATGGCCCGGAAGATGTTCGCGGCCTCTCCGGGCTTGTCCGGGACACCGACGACGGTGATCTTCGCCTCGGAGGTGTCGTGAGCGACACCGGAGATGATGGCCTGCTCCACCTTCTGGTCCCCTTGCGGTTCGTTGCTGACCCAGGTGCCCTGCAGTCCCGAGAAGGACGAGCGGACGTGGATCGGGATGTTGTAGCGGCGCGCGTACTCCACACAGCGGTGGAGGAGCACCTTGGAGCCGGAGCTGGCGAGCTCCAGCATGTCCTCGAAGGAGATCCAGTCGATCTTCCGCGCCTTCTTCACGACGCGCGGGTCGGCGGTGAACACACCGTCGACGTCGGTGTAGATCTCGCACACCTCGGCGTCGAGCGCCGCGGCGAGCGCCACGGCAGTTGTGTCGGACCCGCCACGGCCGAGCGTGGTGATGTCCTTCTTGTCCTGGCTGACGCCCTGGAACCCGGCGACGATGGCGATGTTGCCCTCGTCGAGCGCCGTCCTGATACGGCCCGGGGTCACATCGATGATCCGGGCTTTGTTGTGGACCGAGTCGGTGATGACGCCGGCCTGGCTGCCCGTGAACGACTGGGCCTCGTGGCCCAGGTTTTTGATCGCCATGGCCAGCAGGGCCATGGAGATGCGCTCTCCGGCGGTCAGCAGCATGTCGAATTCGCGCCCGGCAGGGATCGGGGATACCTGCCCGGCGAGATCGATCAACTCATCCGTCGTGTCACCCATCGCGGACACCACGACAACCACCTGGTTGCCGTTCTTCTTGGCGTCGACGATTCGCTTGGCGACCCGCTTGATGCCTTCGGCATCGGCTACGGAGGAGCCTCCGTACTTCTGCACGACAAGGCCCACGTGCGCTCCTCGCTCAGTTTGTCTCGGTCGGCTCAGTCTAACGAGCGGCCGAAATCCGCCCGGGGAATACCACATCCTGAGATGTCCCGCTCAAGAAGTGACCACCTGATCGTAGGGACCCGGTGGGGCGTCACGCTCCGGCCGCTCGGACAGGCGCATGCCCGCACCCCGGCCGGGCAACCGGAAAAGTGGGGTGGGTCACTTCACCGGCCGCTTCGCCTCACCCGCGAGTACCCACGGCCGGACTCATCTCACCAGGTCATGTGGCGCCCGCTGCGGTGACGTGGCGCCGCGGTCATCTGGCGCTGCGCAGGCCCAGCGGGCCGGCGATCTCCTCGGCCATGACCTTGCCCGCCGCCTCCGCGAGGGCGTCCTCGGCGAGGTCCTCGTCGGTGTCGAGGCCGTCCAGGTCGTCCAGGGGCTGGTTCAGCCGGACGTGCGCGACGAGGGACTGGAGGGCGCGCAGGGCGCCGGAGGCCGTGGAGCCCCAGTTCGAGAAGTAGGAGAACTGCCACCACCACAGGGCCTCGGTGGTGCGGCCCGCGCGGTAGTGGGCCATGCCGTGCCGCAGGTCCGCCATGACGTCGGCGAGGTCGTCCGAGATACGGCAGGCGACCGGCGCCTTGCGGGGCTCGTACGGGTCGAAGACCTCGGAGTAGACGTCGATCGGCTCCAGCATCGCGGCGAGCTTCTGGCGCAGCTCGTCGACGTCCGGCTCGGGGCCGAGATCGGGCTCGTACCGCTCGTCGGGGACGATGTCCTCGTGCGCTCCGAGCCGGCCGCCGGCGAGGAGCAGCTGGGAGACCTCGAGGAGCAGGAAGGGGACGGCCGAGTCGGGCTCGTCGCCCTTCGCGACCTCGGCGACCGCGACGAGGAAGGACTCGATCTGGTCCGAGATCTGGACCGCGAAGTCGTCCGGATCGTCCTTGACGGCGTTGAGTGTGGCGTCAGACATCTAGGAGTCGTCTCCCCTCGAAGGCGCGGCCGAGCGTGACCTCGTCCGCGTATTCCAGGTCGCCCCCCACCGGGAGCCCGCTGGCCAGGCGGGTGACCTTGAGGCCCATCGGCTTGATCATGCGGGCGAGGTACGTCGCCGTGGCCTCGCCCTCCAGGTTCGGGTCGGTGGCCAGGATCAGCTCGGTGACCGTGCCGTCGGCGAGGCGGGCGAGGAGTTCCCTTATCCGCAGGTCGTCCGGGCCGACGCCCTCGATGGGGCTGATCGCCCCGCCGAGCACGTGGTACTTGCCCCGGAACTCACGGGTCCGCTCGATCGCGACGACGTCCTTGGGCTCCTCGACGACACAGATGACGGTCAGGTCGCGGCGCGGGTCGCGGCAGATGTTGCACAGCTCCTCCTGCGCCACATTGCCGCAGGTCGCGCAGAAGCGGACCTTCGCCTTGACCTCCATCAGGGCCTGTGCGAGGCGCCGGACGTCCGTCGGCTCCGCCTGGAGGATGTGGAAGGCGATCCGCTGCGCGCTCTTGGGACCGACGCCGGGCAGCCTGCCCAGTTCGTCGATGAGGTCCTGGACCACGCCTTCGTACACGGAGTGCCTTCCACTGCTGTCGGTGCTGTGCCGCTGAGCATGCCAGCCGCTGAGTAGTACGTACGTTAGTTGCGGTGGGGCTTCCTTAGAAGGGAAGTCCCGGGATGCCTCCGCCGCCCAGGCCCTGGGCCAGCGGGCCGAGCTTCTGCTGCTGGAGCGCCTGCGCGTTCTCGTTCGCCGCCTGGACGGCCGCGACGACGAGGTCGGCGAGGGTCTCCGTGTCGTCAGGGTCGACCGCCTTCGGGTCGATGACGAGGCCGCGCAGCTCGCCGGAGCCGGTCACCGTCGCCTTGACCAGACCGCCGCCGGACTGGCCCTCGACCTCGGTCCTCGCCAGCTCTTCCTGAGCCTTCGCGAGGTCCTGCTGCATCTTCTGGGCCTGCTGGAGCAGCTGCTGCATATTGGGCTGGCCACCACCGGGAATCACGATCAGCTCCTGTTGCGTCCTGTTTCGACCTGCTGCTGCGACCTGCTGTTTCGACCTGCGGCCGCGGGCGGGGTCTCCGCCCTGGAACGAGCCTACGTGGTCAAGGGTGCGCTCGCTCCGGCACCTTTCACTGCACTCTTTCGAGTGAGACGGGCTGCTTTCCTATACCTGATCAAGACCCACTTCCAGGCGGAAATACCGCGAAAACGGGACCTTGGCCACCCATTGGGCGGTAAGAAGATGCTCTGCACGTGAGCCCCATCCTTGACCAGGACCAGTCGTAGGGAGTGCCGGGTGAGTCAGCCGGAGATGCAGCCCGAGGGACCGCCTCAGGAGGAGCGGGGCGCGCGCGGCGAGTGGCGGGACGGCACGGGTGAGGCGGTGCGGCCGGGCGATCTGGCCGGGCGGACGTTTCCGGTCGGTGACTGGGGTGAGCCCGCGGAGCGGCTCGACGAGCTCTACCGGTGGGTGGAGCGCGGGGCGCTCGACACGGCGTCCTGGTACCTCGCCGACCGGGTGTGGAAGCGGCGGGCCGCGCGGGCGCTGCGGGGCGGCGCGGCCGTCGGCGCCGTCTCGGGGGCGGCGCTGCCGCTGCTCGACGCGACGGGGGCGCTCGGCGGGGTGGCGCCCTGGGGATATCTGGCGCTGCTGCTCTCGGTGGCGTGCGTGGCCTGCGACCGGTACTTCGGGCTGACCTCGGGCTGGATAAGGGACGTGGCCACGGCCCAGGCGGTGCAGCGACGGCTCCAGGGGCTCCAGTTCGACTGGGCGTCGGAGAGCGTGCGGGAGGTGCTCGGACCGGCGGAGGGCACGGCCAGTGAGGCCGCGGAGCGGTGCCTTTCGGTGCTGCGGCGGTTCACGGACGACGTGACGGAGCTGGTGCGGGCGGAGACGGCGGACTGGATGGTGGAGTTCCGGTCGGGGCCGGCGCCACTGGTGATGCAGTCGTCTGTGACGCCGGGTACGCGGGTGGTGGAACCTACGCCTGGCGGGCGGTTTCCGCTGCCGCCCGGCGCCCGGCCGAATATGCCGCGGCAGCGGCCTCCTGAGCCTCGTTGAGGCTTCGGTTTTTTTTGGGGGGGGGCGGGTGCCGGTGCTCGGCTGTCCGTGCGTTGGGGCTGGTCGCGCAGTTCCCCGCGCCCCTTAAGGGGCGCGTGACTTCCCAGCGATCCCCGTCACCCCCCGTGGTTCAGCTGAAGATGATCATCGAGCCCTGCGCCAGGCTTCTGGTGGCTGCTGCGTGCAGGCCCAGCCAGACGTGGCGTTCGCGGGCGAAGGGGCTGTTGTCGAGGGGGGCCGGGGCCGCCGGCTCCTCGAGGGACGTGGGGCCCGCCGGCGGGACCGGGGGCGCCGGGGGGTTGGCCGGGTCTATGCCGATCGACCGGGCCACGTACTCCAGTTCCCGCAGGAGCGCGTGGGAGGAGCCCAGCGGGCCGCCCCCGGCGAGGAGTTCGTCGTCGGCCAGCGGGCTCGGGAAGTCCACGGGGACGTACGCGCCCGCGTGGTCGTAGTGCCAGACCAGGTGTGACTGCTGGGCCGTCGTCTCGAACATCTCCAGGAGCTGTTCGTAGTCGCCGCCGAGTTCGTCGACCGGCGTGACGGCGAGGCCGCACATCTGGAGGAGGTAGGCGCGGCGCAGGAAATGCAGCGCGTCGTAGTCGAAGCCGGCGACGGGTGCCACGTCCCCGGAGAGGCCCGGCATGTACGAGTAGACCGGCACCGGCGGCAGTCCTGCCTCGTGCAACGCCTTGTCGTAGAGCGCGAGTTCCTCGGCGAAGGGGTTGTCGGGGCTGTGGCACAGCACGTCGACGAGCGGGACCAGCCACAGGTCACAGGCCAAGGCGACTCCTCCATAAGGACGGTAAGGACGGTAAGGACCGTACTGAAAGGCGGAAAGGCAGCGTAATGCGCGGGGGCCGGATCAGCTCCCACCCTGCAGACTGCTCAGATCCCAGATCCATACGCCTCCGGTCCACGTTCCGGGCTTCCCGACCAGCTGGTCGACCGTCGCGCGCAGCAGGGCGTCGTTCTGCTGCGGGGCGAGGACGAGGACGCCCGCGTGCCAGTACGCGAAGTCGCGGCGGGCCTGGGCGCGCCACGCGTCGGTGATCTCGGGGGCGCGGCCCGTGTAGCGGATGTCGCGCAGCAGGTTGGAGGTCCAGCGGGGGGAGGCGCCGTAGATGCCGACGTGGTCGGGGCCGTAGGGGCCGTTGAAGTAGCCGCCGGGGAGGTGGAAGCCGAGGCCGGCCTCGGTCTGCCAGTGCAGGGCCTCCGCGTTGCCCGGGTCGGGCAGCGGCACGGGGACCAGGCTCTCGCCGGGGCCGACGTACCGCCTCCAGGTGCCGTCGGCGACGAACGCCGGGACGTCGGCCCGCTCGACCGCCCTGAGCGGCGCCGGGACGATCGGCACGAGCGCCGCCGCGACCGCCGCGAGTCCGACGAGCCGGTACGGGACCCGCACCGTGGTCAGCCGGTCGAGCGCGAGGGCGAGCAGCATGCCGAGCGCGGGCGCGCACACCATCGCGACCCGCCCCTCGATGACCGACTCGAACAGCGGCCGGTGCGCGAGCAGCGCCCAGGGGCCCGGCAGCACGACGCCGGTGAGCGGGACACGGAACGTCGCGCCGAGGGAGAGGAAGGCCGCCGCGACCGCCGTGAAGGCGAGCGCCTTGACGGCCGCGCTCCGCCACAGCCGTACGGCGATGGCGAAGGCGAGCAGGACGAGCGGCCAGCCGTAGAAGGCGTTCTGCTCGGTCGGGTTGAGGGAGAGCGCGGCGGCGCTCTCGCGGGAGCCGGCGAGGGAGCGCTCGGCGAAGGAGAGGAGGGCGAGGGGGCTGTTGCCCGCGTTGTCGCCGTGCAGCACGCTCTTGTAGCTCTGCGGGCCGAGGAACTGCCAGTACAGGGGGAAGGCGACGAGCGGCAGCGCGACCGCGGCCGCGAGCCCGAGGCCGCGCAGGAGCGGGCGCCAAGCCGCCTTCGCGACGTCCCTGCGCACCACCGCGTAGGCGAGCGCGAACAGCGCCATGCCGAGCGCGGCGAGCAGCAGCGGCTCCTCGCCGAGGAAGATCTGGTACGTCGTCAGGAGGCCGAGGACGACGCCGTCGTGCACCACGCGCCTGCCCTCGCACAGCCGCAGCGCCCGCTCGATGATCAGCGGGATCATGAACAGGACGACGAAGTTCGGGTGGGCGTGCGCGTGGCTGACCATCGGGGGCGCGAACGCGGCGAGGAGCGCGCCGGCCGCGGCGGCCCACCGGCTCCGTACGAGCCGTTTCAGGATCAGCCGGTACCAGGCGAACGCGGTGGCGGCCAGGCCGCCCGTCATCGCCACGTTCAGGGCGACGGCGGGGCCGAAGAGCCAGGTCACGGGGGCGAGCGGGACGGACAGGCCCAGCATCGCGGTGTTGGCCATCAGGTTCACGCCGTCCGGGAAGCCCTGGAGCGTCGTGAAGAGCGGGTTGTGGAGGTGGCGGACGCTGTCCGCCGTCACCGCGAAGAACCACTCCCACTGGTTCTGGTCCCGGAGCGAGTCCGGGAGGTAGCGGTGGGCCGGCGCCGCCCAGCGCCCCGAGTACAGGGCGACGGACAGGAGGAGGAAGAGGGCCGCCATGAGGAGGTGGCCCTTCGGCACCGCCCGCGCCCGGAGCGTCACGAGTTCGGCGAGGACGCGGAGGTAGTCGAAGGGGCGGACCTTCGAGCCCGCCTGGTGCGACCACCGCACGGGCACCTCGGCGACCGGCCAGCCGGAGCGGCGGAAGTGCATCAGGATCTCGACGTCGATGCCCCAGCCGTCCAGGCGTGACGCGGCGAACGCGGCGCGGGCCCGGTCGCCGTCGAACAGCTTGAAGCCGCACTGGGTGTCCCTGATGCCGGGGACGGCGACCGCGCGTATCAGGAAGTTGCCGGTGCGGCCGAGGAGTTCGCGCAGCCGGTGCTGGTGGCGGGTGATCGTCGCGCCGGGGGTCGCGCGGGAGCCGATCGCCGCCGCGTGCCCCTCGGTGAGCGCCTTGTCGAGGGCTTCCAGTTCCTCGATGGGCGCGGCGAGGTCGGCGTCGGTGACCAGGACGCGGCGGCCCCGGGAGGCGAGGACGCCCGCGCGCAGGGCGTGGCCCTTGCCCCGGTTGCGGGGGCTCGCGACGAGCCGGACGCGGGGCGTGCGGCCCGGGCCCTCGGGGGCGGCGGCGGCCGCCCGCTCGGCGATCTCGCGGGTGCGGTCGGTGGAGCCGTCGTCGACGACGACGATCTCCCAGGAGCCCCACCGGTTCCCACCGTCGCCGGTGTCCCTGGCGTCTCCGTCGTACCCGGCGCCCGCATCGTTTCCGTTGAGATAGGCGGTGACGGCGTCCAAGGTGGGGCCGAGCCGGCGCTCCTCGTTGTAGGCGGGGACGACGACGGTGAGGTCCACCACGGCGGTGGACAGGGCGACGGGGCGGTCGGCGCGGTCCGTGGTCACCGCGCGGCCAGCCGTTCGACCAGGGCCAGGGAGTCCGCGTTGTACGCGGTGACGATGTCCTGCGCGGCGCGGGCGTCCCGGTCCGCGAGGGCGTCGACGAGGAGGCAGTGGCCGGACCAGAGGTGCCCTCTGAGGTCGTCCACGCGGCGCAGGTGCGAGACCGCGTACATCCATGACTGGACACGCAGGCGGTGGAAGAAGTCGGAGAGGTACGGGTTGCCGAACAGGGCGCTGAGCTCGCGCCAGAACCGCAGGTCGTAGCCGATCAGCACGTTCAGGTCGCCGGCCGAGGCGGCGCGGGCGGCCTCCTCGCCGCGGCGCCGGACCCCGGCGAGGGCGGCGGGGGTGGCGTGGTGCACGTCGGCGTTCGCGACGAGGCCGCGGAAGATGCCGTCGGTGACGAGGCTGCGGGCCTCGATCATGCCCCGGTAGTCGGCGAGCGAGTACTCGTGGACCCGGAAACCCCGGTGCTGCGCGGAGTCCAGGAGTCCCTGCCCGGAGAGGTCGACCAGGGCCTCACGGACGGGGGTCGCGGAGACGCCGTACTGCTCGGCGATCTCCTTGACCGTGAACTCCTGACCCGGTTCGAGCCGCCCCGACAGGATCTCGTCGCGCAGGGCGTCGGCGATCTGCTGGCGCAGCGTGCTGCGCTGGACGGCAGCTCCGCCGTCTGTTCCGGGCACTTGGGTGTCCCTCCCCCGTAGTGCGTCGTCAGCTGGTGAGGCTGATGAGCCTGATCCTTGGTCAGCTGGTCAGCCTACGCACTACGGGGAGCGACACGGAGTACGCCTTTCGTTACGCGGTGTAGCCGTCCGCCACGGTCAGGGCCTCGTCGAGGGCGGCGAGCCCCTCCTTGGCCTCGGCCTCCGTGATGTTGCACGGCGGGACGACGTGCGTGCGGTTCATGTTGATGAAGGGCCACAGGCCGTTCTTCTTGGCGGCGGCGCCGAAGGCGGCCATCGGCGCGTTCGCCTCGCCCGCCGCGTTGTACGGGGTCAGCGGCTCGCGGGTCTCCTTGTTCTTGACCAGTTCGAGCGCCCAGAACATGCCGAGGCCGCGGACCTCGCCCACCGAGGGGTGCCGCTCGGCGAGCTCGCGCAGCGCCGGGCCGATCAGCGTCTCGCCGAGGTGGGCGGCGTTCTCGACGACGCGCTCCTCCGCCATGACGTTGATCGTCGCGACGGCAGCGGCGCAGGCCAGCGGGTGCCCGGAGTACGTCAGGCCGCCCGGGTAGGGGCGCTTGCCGAACGTGTCCGCGATGGCGCCGGAGATGGCGACGCCGCCGAGCGGGACGTAGCCCGAGTTCACACCCTTGGCGAAGGTCATCAGGTCGGGCACCACGTCGTAGTGGTCCGCGGCGAACCACTTGCCGGTGCGGCCGAAGCCCGCCATGACCTCGTCGAGGATGAAGACGATGCCGTGCCGGTCGCACAGCTCGCGCACGCCCTGGAGGTAGCCGGGCGGCGGCGTCATGATGCCGGCGGTGCCGGGCACGGTCTCCAGGATGACGGCGGCGATGGTGGCCGGGCCCTCGAAGGCGATGGTGTCCTCGAGGTGCTGGAGGGCGCGCTCGCACTCCTGCTGCTCGGTCTCGGCGTAGAAGGGGCTGCGGTAGAGGAACGGCGCCCAGAAGTGGACGACGCCCGCCGCGCCCTGGTCGCTCGGCCAGCGGCGCGGGTCGCCGGTCAGGTTGATCGCGGTGGAGGTGGCGCCGTGGTACGAGCGGTAGGCGGAGAGCACCTTGGGCCGGCCCGTGTGCAGCCGGGCCATGCGCGTGGCGTTCTCCACCGCCTCGGCGCCGCCGTTGGTGAAGAAGATCTTGTCCAGGTCGCCGGGGGTCCGCTCGGCGATGAGGCGTGCGGCCTCGGAGCGGGCCTCGACGGCGAACGCGGGCGCGAACGTCGTGAGGGAGGCGGCCTGCTCCTGGATCGCCGCGACGACCTTCGGGTGCTGGTAACCGATGTTCGTGAAGACGAGGCCACTGGTGAAGTCCAGGTAGCGGTTGCCGTCGTAGTCCCAGAAGTACGAGCCGTCGGCGCCGGCGACGGCGAGCGGGTCGATGAGCTCCTGTGCGGACCAGGAGTGGAACACGTGCGCACGGTCCGCGGCCTTGACGGCGGCGCCGACCTGGGGATTCGGCTGAGGGGTCATGGGCCTGAGGGTAAATGTCCGCATGGTGGAAGGACCATCGGCGTCCTGTCTGTGGGACGGCCGCTAACCCGACACACTGTCGCCCTCGCACGGAGGCACCGTCCCGGGGAACAGCGTCCGCACCGCTTCCCGCCACGGTCCCCCCGCGAGATCGGGCCGCAGCGCGGCGAGACCGCCGCAGTACTTGCCGAACTCCACGGGCGGCACCCCGAACCGCGCGAGCAGCCGGTCGGCGTCGGTCGGCCGCCCCGGCGCGCACGCCTTCGTCTCCACGAGGACGGACCCGCCGTCCGCCCGCACCGCGCGCCCCTCCCCCGGGTCGCGCACCACGAGCCCCGCGTCACAGGTGAGCCGCTGCCCGTCGGCGACGAAGGTCGCCCGCCGGTACTCCGTGACGAGCCGGGCGGCGAGCTCCCCCGGTGCCCCGATGCCGTACGTGCCGCGCAGCACGCCGGAGACGAAGGCGCGGCGGGTGTCGTCGAGCGGGTGGTCGCCCGCGGCCAGACGCGTGCGGTGCTTGACGGTCCCGCCGCCGGCGCCGCGCACCTTGAGCTCCAACTGCCGCCTGCCGCTGTCCTGGTAGAGCCGCTCCCTGATGCCGAAGCGGGGCGCGTGCGCCCGCGCGTGGTCGTGGAACGAGCGCAGCGCGGGGGTGTCGTAGTGCGTCGAGCGGTAGCCGAACCAGCGGCGTCCGCCCACGGACAGGGACCGGTAGGCGCCGCCCGGCCTGCGGGGGTCGGTGAGCAGGGCGGCGAAGTCCTGGAAGATCTCGACGGGCACGAGATAGCTGTGGCCGTGATGGCGCAGCAGTGGGGCCCGGGCGTCGGTCTCGTCGAGTCCGACGGGTCGGGCGGCGAGCGCGGCACGCGCGAGGGCGCGGACGGCGACGGGCGTCCTGTTCGGCACACGGTCTCCTCGGTCGGGGGGAGGTCGTACGTCGTGAAGTGAGGTCGTACGTCGTGAAGTCGTGAAGTGGGGCGTTGCGTTGCCAGTAGTACGTACGGTCGCCACGGATCGTTCCGGCTGACGGAAACGAGTTTCCGTGAGGTCGCTTCGAGGAACGATTGACAGCATGCTGTCGGAGTGACAGCTTGTTGTCATAGCCTTGCCTCAGAGCCTTGTCATCGACACCGGAGGCCACCATGACCAGCATCGCGCGTAAGCCCGCACACCTCGCCGTCTACGACACCTTCGCCGACTGGGAGACGGGGCACGCCACGGCGCACCTGGCCCGCGGCGGCTACCCGGTCCGCACGGTCGCGGCCCGCGCCGGCCGGCCCGTCACCACCCTCGGCGGCCTGCGCATCCAGCCCGACCTCGCCCTCGACGACCTGCGCCCCGAGGACAGCTCGCTCCTGATCCTCACCGGCGCCGACCTCTGGACTGAGACATCAGCCGCTGCCGCGGCGGGCGGTAACGACCTCGCCCCCTTCGCCCGCAAGGCCCGCGCGTTCCTCGACGCGGGCGTGCCGGTCGCCGCGATCTGCGGGGCCACCGCCGGACTCGCCCGCGAGGGCCTGCTCGATGACCGGGCCCACACGAGCGCCGTCCCCCAGTACCTCGACGCCACCGGATACAAGGGCGGCGACCACTACGTGGACGCGGACGCGGTGACGGACCGCGGCCTGATCACGGCCGGGCCGACCGAGCCGGTCGCGTTCGCGCGCGAAGTCCTGGGCGCGCTCGGGGTGTTCGAGGGCGAGCTCCTCGACGCCTGGTACCGCCTGTTCCACGACTCGGACGTGACGGCGTACGCAACCCTTCAGGCGGCGCGGGCGTGACCAGGGAGCACCAGGACCTGCTGAGCCGGACGGCGCTCGGCGTCTTCCGGCTCAACGGCCAGTTCCTGTCCGTCTCCGAGGATCTGGCGCGGCCCGCGGGGCTCACCGCCGCCCGGTACCAGGTGCTCGGCGCGGTCCTGCGCGAGCCGCTGACCGTCGCCGGCATCGCGCGCGTCATGGGCATCACCCGCCAGAGCGTGCAGCGCGTCGCCGACCTGCTCACCGCCCAGGGCCTCGCCCGTTACGAGCCGAACCCGGCCCACCGCCGGGCCAAGCTCCTGACCCCCACGGAGAAGGGCCGGGCGGCGACCGCCCTCATCGGCCCGGGCCACGCGGCCCTCGCGGAACAGCTCGCGGCGGCGCTCGGCGAGGACGGCCTCGCCGAGACGGTACGAGTGCTGGAGCGGCTGTCGGCGGTGCTGGACGAGATGGCGGTCCCGCCGGTCGTCCCACCTGCTGTCCCTCCTGCTGCCCCCTCTGCCGACCACTCTGGCGACCGACCTGACGACCAGCCTGCCGACCGACCTGACGACCAGCCTGTTACGGAACCGTAGAGACCGGCTCGCCCCCACTGTCCCAACCTCGCACTATTCTCGGTCTGTTGGTCACATATGGGGGAGGGTGGCGCGACATGGAGAAGCTGGGGGCGGGAGATCCGCAGCGCATCGGTGCGTACCGGTTGCTGGCGCGGCTCGGGGCGGGCGGGATGGGCCAGGTGTATCTGGCGCGCTCGGACCGCGGACGCACGGTCGCGGTCAAGCTGGTGCGCCAGGAGCTCGCGGAGCAGGACGAGTTCAGGAACCGGTTCCGGCTCGAAGTGCAGGCCGCGCGGCAGGTCGGCGGGGCGTGGACCGCGCCCGTCCTCGACGCGGACACCGAGGCCGACATCCCCTGGGTGGCCACGGGTTACGTCGCCGGGCCCTCGCTCCAGACGGTCGTCTCGCACGACCACGGCGCGCTGCCCGAGCGCTCCGTGCGCATCCTCGCGGCGGGCCTCACCCACGCGCTCAAGGACATTCACACGGCGGGCCTCATCCACCGCGACCTGAAGCCGTCGAACGTCCTGGTGACGATCGACGGGCCCCGCGTGATCGACTTCGGCATCGCGCGCGCCCTTGAGACGGTGACGGACGGCGGCCTCACGCGAACGGGCGCCCTCGTGGGCTCGCCCGGGTTCATGGCCCCCGAGCAGGTGCGCGGCGACCGGATCACGCCGGCCTGCGACGTGTTCTGCCTCGGCTCGGTCCTCGCGTACGCGGCGACGGGCGGGCTGCCGTTCGGTACGGCCAACAGCGGGGTGCACGCCCTGATGTTCCGTATCGCCCAGGAGGAGCCCGACCTCGCCGCGCTGCCCGAGGGGCTGCAGGAGCTCGTGGGTGACTGTCTGCGCAAGGACCCGGCGGCCCGTCCGACCCTGGATCAGCTCCTGGAGCGGACCGGCGCCGAGGACACGCTCGGCGACGGCGGACGCACCCGCGACCCGTGGCTGCCGGGCGCGCTGGTGGCCCAACTGGGGCGGCACGCGGTGCAGTTGCTGGACACCGAGGACCCTGACGGGCCGACGGGGGCGAACGCGGCGCCGCCCGCTCCGCCCGTTCCGCCCGCGCCGGGGCCCAGCCTCGTCAAGCAGACCCCCGCCCCTGCCCCTGCCCCCGCAACCGCCGCCACCGGTGACGAGCCGACGCCTCCGCCGCCCGGAAAACCCGGCGCCGCCCCCGTCAACCATCTGCCCACCGTGATCTCCCCCTCGGGCCCGCCGGCCCCCACCCCCGCCCCGTCCCCGGCGGCCCCGCCCGCGCCGGCCGCGTACGGATATCCGAACGCGTACCCCCCGGCCCCCGGCTACGGGTATCCGCAGCATGGCGCCTGGGGCGGGACCCCGCCCTACGGCCCCGGGGCCACACCGCCGTACGGCCCGGGAGCCGTCCCGAACGGCACGCCGCAGCCGGAGCCCCGGCGCAGCGGGCGCTCCACGGCGGCGCTGATCGTGGTGGCCCTGGTGGTGGCGCTCGGCGCGGGCGGGTCGGTGTACGCGCTGATGAAGAACGGCGGCACACCCGCGGCGCAGAGCCAGGAGTCCAAGGACCCCTCGTCCCCCGCGGCCTCGACGTCCGGCCCGAACACCGGCGACCCGACCTCGCAGAACCCGGACACGACGCCGCCCGGGTCCGACGAGCCGCCCGCCGGCGGGGACATACCGACGGAGTTCCTCGGCGCGTGGGACACCACGATCGACAACGCCTCGGGCCACCACACGCGCCATCTGGAGATCCAGCAGGGCAGCCCCGGCGACACGGTCCTGTCGATGACGGCGGACGGGCCCCTCAAAGGCGGCGGCTCGTACCACTGCGTCTTCCAGGGCACGCTGGTGTCGGCGAGCGGAGGCACCCTGCGCATCGCCGGGACCGACGTCGTCACCGGCCCCTCCGACGCCTGCAGCCCGGGCAAGCCGAGCACGTCCGTGATCACGCCCTCGGGCGAACTGCGCCGCACGATGAGCGACGGGACCGAGCTGGTGTACACGAAGGGGTAAATCCCCTTGCCGACAGGCGAGTTGACCCGTCCCGCGCCGGTCCGACTGAACACGTGGCGAACAGCGGTCGACACCTCGGCCGCCGTCCGCCCCGGCGTCCCGAAGGCCCCCTACGGTGACCCCACCATCACGTTCCGGGGGGAGAGACACCATGGGCTGGCTCAAGGACGCGCAGAACCTCGTCGCGATCGCCACGACGGTCCTGTCGATCGGCGCGTCCCTCGCCCTCTGGTACGTCGAGCGGCGCAAGCAGCACAGCAAGCGGATCGGCCACCGCATCCAGATGGACATCCCGCTCAGCCGCGCCCTGTCGGAGGACCTGCCGGGCGCGGACGGCCTGATCCCGCGCCGCAACATCACCGAGGACACCACCCTGGTCCTCCTGCGGATCGAGAACGACGGCGCGGCCACCATCACCGACGGCGACTACATCTCGCAGCCGCCGGGCCTGACGGTGACGTTCTCCGGGCGCCGCATCACCGACGCGTACCCGGTCCAGCCCGCCCTGACCTCGAACACGGCCCGGCAGATACGGCTCGACGCGCGGCCCGTCTACACCCCCGGCGAGAACACCCTGCTCCTGCCGCCCGTCGCCCTCAACACCGGCGACTACTACAAGCTCCTCGTGATGCTCCGGGGCGGCGACGCGGGCACGACCGTCAGTGTCGAGGGGCGCCTCGGCGACGGCACCGTCCACCCCAGCCCGAGCCCCCACCCCGACGACAAGCCGCCCCTGTTCAGCCCCCTCGGCCGCTGGACCGTCGGGATCCTGGGCACCGGCATGGCGATCCTGCTGCTCCTCGCCACGCTGCCGAATCCGGTGCCGCAGCCGCGGGGGTGCGCCGCCGGGTCGCTCACCCTCACCGGGTCGTCCGCGTTCCGGCCCGCGATGGAGGCGCTGCGGGCCGCGTACACGCGGGACTGCCACGACGCCAGGATCGACGTGGCGACCAGCTCCAGCGGCACGGGCGTGCGCCAGCTCCTCGAATCCGACACCGAAGGCACCCCCGGCACCCCCGGCGCCGCCGTCATCGCCTTCTCCGACGGGCGGACCACCGAGAGCGACCCCGAGCACAAGCTGCGCAGCGAGAAGGTCGCCGCGATGGCGTTCGCACTGATCGTCAACGACGCCGTGACCGTCGGCGGGAAGCCGCTGAGAGGCCTGACCGTCGGCCAGGTCCGCCGGCTCTACAGCGGCGACATCACCGACTGGAGCGCCGTGGGCGGCCCCGACCTGCCCGTCCGTACCGTCCGCAGGACCGGCAGCTCGGGCACGCGCGGCGCCTTCGAGGCCCGGGTCCTCGGCCGCCGCGACGCCTTCCCGACCTCGTCGAGCGACTGCCGGACGAAGGACCTGGTGCCCGCCTCGCCGGTCCTGCGCTGCGAGGAGCACAACACGGGCGACCTCCTCGACCGGGTCGCGCACGTCGACGGCACGATCGGCTACGCGGCCCCGCCCGAGGGCACCCCGCGCAAGGGTTCGCACACCCTGCGCCTCAACGGCCTCGGCCCCTCCGGCGAGAACATCACGAAGGGCTACCCGTTCCACGCCGTCGAGTACGCGTACACGATCGGCGACCCCGCGGACGGCTCCCTGGCCGACAGCTTCCTCGACTTCCTCACGCAGGGCGCCGCCGACCGCGTCATCGCCCGCGCCGGACACCTGTCCTGCACGTCTCCCGACGGCTACGCGGCCTGCCGCGGCTGAGGCCCGCGCACGTACGCGTACGCGAAGGCGCCCCTGTCCGGCTCCGTGGAGAGCCGGACAGGGGCGCCAGTGGGACGCCGAGTCCTGGACGCCAGTGAGACGCCGAGTCCTGGAGGAGTCCCGGAGGAGTCCTACAGGAACGAGTTGATCTCGATGGTCTCGGTGCGGCCGGGGCCGACGCCGATCGCGGAGATCGGGGCGCCCGACATCTCCTCCAGGGCCTTCACGTAGGCCTGCGCGTTCTTCGGCAGGTCGGCGAAGGTCTTGGCCTTGGTGATGTCCTCGGACCAGCCCGGCAGGTACTCGTAGACCGGCTTCGCGTGGTGGAAGTCGGACTGGGAGTACGGGAGCTCCTCGACGCGCTTGCCGTCGATCTCGTACGCGACGCAGACCGGGATCTGCTCCCAGCCGGTGAGCACGTCCAGCTTGGTGAGGAAGAAGTCGGTCAGGCCGTTCACGCGGGTCGCGTAGCGGGCGATGACCGCGTCGAACCAGCCGCAGCGCCGGTCACGGCCGGTGGTGACACCGCGCTCGCCACCGATGCGGCGCAGCGCCTCGCCGTCCTCGTCGAACAGCTCCGTCGGGAACGGGCCGGCGCCGACACGGGTCGTGTACGCCTTGAGGATGCCGATGACGCGGCTGATCTTCGTCGGGCCGACGCCCGCACCCGTGCAGGCGCCGCCCGCGGTCGGGTTCGACGACGTCACGAAGGGGTACGTGCCGTGGTCGATGTCGAGCAGCGTGCCCTGGCCACCCTCGAAGAGGACGACCTTGTCGTCGTCGAGGGCCTTGTTCAGGATCAGGGTGGTGTCGGCGACGTAGCCCTTGATCTTGTCCGCGTAGCCGAGCAGCTCCTCGACGACCTGCTCCGCCTCGATGGCGCGCCGGTTGAAGACCTTGGTGAGGAGCTGGTTCTTGCCCTCGAGTGCCGCTTCGACCTTCTGGGTGAGGATCGATTCGTCGTAGAGGTCCTGGACGCGGATGCCGACGCGGTTGATCTTGTCCGCGTAGGTCGGGCCGATGCCGCGCCCGGTGGTGCCGATCTTCCGCTTGCCGAGGAAGCGTTCCGTCACCTTGTCGACGGTCACGTTGTACGGCGTGATGATGTGCGCGTTGCCGCTGAGGAGCAGCTTGGACGTGTCGACGCCGCGCTCGTTCAGTCCACTCAGCTCGGAGAGCAGGACCGACGGGTCGACGACGACGCCGTTTCCGATGACCGGTACACACTCCGGCGAGAGGATTCCGGAAGGGAGGAGGTGGAGGGCGTACTTCTGGTCGCCGACCACTACCGTGTGGCCGGCGTTGTTGCCGCCCTGGTAGCGCACCACGTAGTCCACGGATCCACCGAGCAGGTCGGTGGCCTTTCCCTTGCCTTCGTCACCCCACTGAGCACCGAGCAGCACAAGTGCGGGCACAGGCGTACACCCCTTCCGGGCGGGGCAAGACCAAGGTCAGGGGCCGTAGCCGCCTGTATGGGTGTGCCTTGGTGTGCCCCGGAATAGACGAAGCCCCTGGCGCAATAGCGCAAGGGGCTCTTGCACCAAGATGCTACCCGAGGAAGCGAGGCAGGACCGAGGTGGCGGCTTTTGACCAGCTACTGGTGGTCGTCGATCCGGTCGCCCGGCGTGCGGACGGCGAGTCGGTACGCATCGCGAAGGACGTGCTCGGCGCCGGTGCGACGGTGAAGGTGTGCCTGCCGGACGGGCCCGAGGAATTCGCGAAGGCGCTGGTCAGGCGGGGTTCTCGCCGACCGGTGGTGATCGGGGACGACCGGGCGCTGCTGCGGGCGGTGGCGCTCCTTCACCGGGAGCGCGAGCTGGCGGAATCCGTTCTGTCGCTCGTGCCGGTCGGGGCGAGTCTGTCGCTGTCCCGGTCGCTCGGGGTGCCCCTGGGGGCGGTGGCGGCGGCGCGGGCGGCCCTGGAGGGCGTCGAGCGGCGGCTCGATCTGCTCGTCGACGACTCCGACGGGGTGGTGCTCGGGGATCTGCGGATCCCGCCCGTGGCGCACCCGTCGCCGACGCCGGCCCCCGATCCCGCCCACCACTGGCTGCGGACGTGCCAGTCCCTCGTACGGACGCTGGCCGCGCGGCCGGCCCGGCCCTCGGCGCCCGCCGCGGGGCCCCAGCGGCTGCGGGTCGAGGCGGACGGGGTGACCCTGGTCGACCTGGACCGGCCGGTGGAGGGCGTGAGCGTGGTCCCGGACGCGGCGGGCCGGGCCCGGATCGAGATCAGGCCGTCCGCGGTGGGCGCGGACGCCGGACCGCTGCGAGCCCTTGCGCACACGGTGACGGTGTCGGGCCCGGACTTCCGCTACCGCGCGGACGCGGTGGTGGGCGGCCCCGTCCGGACCCGCACATGGACGGTACGGGCGGGGGCGTGGGGGCTGACGCTGCCGGGGTGAGGCGTGGGGCTCAGTGGCCGAAGAGCTCCTCGCGGCGGACGCGCCAGCGCTCCATGAGACCGGTCAGCTCGGCCTGGACGAACTCGAAGAACGCCAGGGTCTCGGCGAGCCGGCGGCCCGCCGGTGTCGACTCGCCGAGGCTCGCGACACCGTCGCGCAGGGCGTCCTCCCAGCGCTTCAGCACCGAGTCGCGGTTGGCGAGCGCCTCGTACCACTGGTTGCCGTGCACCCGGAAGAGATCACGGCGCGAACCGGGCTCGCGCTCGCGGCTGACCATGTGCTGCTGCGTGAGGTAGCGCACGGCGCCGGAGACGGCGGCCGGGCTGACCTGGAGCCGCTCGCCGAGTTCGGCGGACGTGAGAGCGCCCGAGTCGGAGGCGAGCAGAGCGGCGAAGATCCGCGAGGGCATCCGGGGCATCCCGGCCTCGACCAGCTGCGAGGCAAAGCGCTCGACGAACCGGGACACCACGTCGTCGTCCCGCTCGCGGTCCCGCTGTGTCTCTTCGGTGGGCATCTGCCGATCATCTCCCCTGCGTGACGGACCACCTTGAGTTTATACACTTCCTTAACTTCACAACTTTGTGAAATCAGCGTACATTCCGAAGCATGACGAAGGCCGACCGCGCCATTGACGTATCCGCACTGCACAAGTCGTTCGGCAGGACGCACGCGCTGGACGGGCTGGACCTGGCCGTCGAGACCGGCGAGGTACACGGCTTCCTCGGCCCGAACGGCGCCGGCAAGTCCACGGCCATCCGCGTCCTGCTCGGGCTGCTGCGGGCGGACTCCGGCGCGGTGCGGCTGCTCGGCGGCGACCCGTGGGCCGACGCCGTCGCCCTGCACCGCCACATCGCGTACGTCCCCGGCGACGTCACGCTGTGGCGCAACCTCAGCGGGGGCGAGGTCATCGACCTGTACGGGCGGCTGCGCGGGGGCCTCGACAGGGCGCGCCGCGCGGACCTGATCGAGCGGTTCGAGCTCGACCCGACCAAGAAGGGCCGCACCTACTCCAAGGGCAACCGGCAGAAGGTGGCCCTCGTCGCCGCGTTCGCGTCCGACGTCGACCTGCTCATCCTCGACGAGCCGACCTCCGGCCTCGACCCGCTGATGGAGGAGGTCTTCCAGGAGTACGTGAAGGAGGCCGCCCGGGAGCGCGGGCAGACCGTGCTGCTGTCCTCGCACATCCTCAGCGAGGTCGAGTCGCTCTGCGACCGGGTCAGCATCATCCGCAAGGGCCGGACCGTCGAGACGGGCACACTCAGCGAACTCCGGCACCTGACCCGCACCAGCGTCACCGCCGAACTGGCCGCGCCGCCCAACGGGCTGGCGCATCTGCCCGGCGTGCACGACCTCGACGTACAGGGCCTGCGGGTCAAGCTCCAGGTCGACAGCGACAAGCTGGACGCGGTCCTCAGGTCCCTCGCGGAGTCCGGCGTACGGTCGCTCGCGAGCACGCCGCCGACGCTGGAG
The DNA here is from genome assembly GCF_004005495.1 of Streptomyces antnestii. GTDB lineage: Bacteria > Actinomycetota > Actinomycetes > Streptomycetales > Streptomycetaceae > Streptomyces > Streptomyces antnestii. The sequence continues at coordinate 448,697 of NZ_RZYA01000003.1, read as the reverse complement.
GAACTGTTCCTGCGCCACTACCAGGACGACGCCGCCCACCGGACCGCCGAAGGGGCGATGCCGCGATGACCGCCACCGTGGCCGCCGACGCCCGCCTCACCCCCCGCTCACGTCAACTTGCGGGCACCGTCACCTTGTTGAGGCTCGCACTCCGGCGCGACCGGGTCATGATCCCGGTCTGGGTCGCCGTCATCCTCATGATGGTCCTGTCGATGCCGGGCTCCCTCGGCAGCGTGTACGGCACGGCCGCCGAGCGGGCGGACATCGCGCGGTCGATAGCCACGAACACCTCGATGCGGGCCCTGTACGGGCCGGTGTTCTCCGACTCCCTCGGCGGACTCGTCGCCTGGCGCATCGGCGTCTACGCGGGCGTGCTCGCCGCCGTGATGAGCGTGCTCGTCGTCGTACGGCACACCCGGGACGAGGAGGAGAGCGGGCGGCAGGAGCTGGTGTCGTCGGCGATGGTGGGGCGGCGCGCGCCGCTGACGGCCGCGCTGCTCGCGGCGCTCGTCGCGAACGCGGCCGTAGGGCTGCTGATCGCGGGCGGGCTCGCCTCCCAAGGGGGCGGCGGAGCACTGGCGTTGGGGCTCGCGACGGCCGGGACCGGCATGGTGTTCGCGACGATGGCGGCGATCGTCGCCCAGTTCACGGAGAGCGCGCGGCTCGCCAAGGGGCTGACGTCGGCGCTGCTCGGACTCGCATTCGTGCTGCGCGCGGCCGGTGACTCGGGGAGGGCTGACGGCTCGTCCGCCCTGACCTGGCTGTCGCCGCTCGGCTGGCTGGAGAACACGCGGGCGTTCGCGGACGAACGCTGGTGGGTGCTGCTCCTGTTCGTGGCGGGGGCCGGCGCGCAGGGCGTGGCCGCGTACGCGCTCGCCGGACGGCGCGACCTCGGGATGAGCTTCCTGCCGAGCCGGCCCGGGCCCGCCCACGGCCGCCTCGGCACGGCGGGCGCGCTCGCGTGGCGCCTCCAGCGGGGCACCGTGCTCGGGTGGAGCCTCGGCTTCCTCGTCGCGGGGATCGCGTTCGGCGGGATGACGCAGGGCGCGGCCGACCTGGTCGGCGGCAACGCCAAGACCCTCGACATCATCGAACGGATGGGCGGCCGGTCCGGCATCGCGGACGCGTTCCTCGCCACGATGGCCGGCATGCTCGGGATGGTCGCCGCGCTCTACGTCGTCTCGTCGGTGCTGCGCCTGAGCGGCGAGGAGACCTCGCAGCGCGCCGAGCCGGTCCTCGCGGGCGCGGTCGGCCGGCTGCGGTGGGCCGGCGGCCATCTCGTCGTCGCGTTCGGCGGAGCGGCCCTCATCATGACGCTCGGCGGGCTCGGCCTCGGGATCGGCTACGGCAAGGACTTCGGCCCGGTCCTGGGCGCCTGCCTCAGCCGACTCCCGGCGATCTGGGTCATCGGCGGCCTGGCGGTCCTGCTCTTCGGGGTGTTCCCCAGGGCGGCGGTGGCGGCCTGGGCCGTGGCGGGCGCCGCCCTGCTCCTCGGCTGGATCGGCCCGGCACTCGAACTCCCGCAGCCCGTCATGAACCTCTCCCCCTACAGCCATCTCCCCAAGCTGCCGGGCGGCGAGACGACCTGGCCCCCGCTCCTGATCCTGACGGCGGTGGCGGTGGCCCTGGTCGCAGCGGGCCTGGCGGGACTACGGCGACGGGATCTGTCGAGCTGACGGGGGGCGGGGGACGGACGGCTCCGGACCGGGTTCGACGGACGCGTCAGCGATCACCGGCGGCGCGCCTCACCCCGGTGTGACCAGGCGGGCCTCGTAGGCGAAGACCGCTGCCTGAGTGCGGTCGCGCAGGCCGAGTTTGACCAGGACCCGGCTGACGTGGGTCTTGATGGTGGATTCCGCCACGACGAGGCGGGCGGCGATCTCCGCGTTCGACAGGCCCTGGGCGATCAGGACGAGAACCTCCGTCTCCCGCTCGGTGAGTTCGCCGTACGCGTGCGGGTTCGACGCGGCGAGCGGCCTCGGAGACTCGGACAGTTTGGAGAACTCCGTGATGAGGCGGCGCGTGACCGAGGGCGCGAGGAGGGCCTCGCCCGCGGCCACCACCCGTACGCCGTCCGCCAGTTGGCGCGCCGAGGCGTCCTTGAGCAGGAAGCCGGACGCGCCCGCGCGGAGCGCCTGGTAGACGTACTCGTCGAGGTCGAACGTGGTCAGGACGAGCACCTTGGCGGCGCTGTCCGTGGCGACGATCTCGCGGGTCGCCTCGATGCCGTTCAGCTCCGGCATGCGAATGTCCATGAGGACGACGTCGGGGGCGAGTTCGCGGACCCGGTCGACGGCCTCGCGGCCGTTGACCGCCTCGCCGGCGACCTCGATGCCGGGCATCGCGCCCAGCAGGACGGAGAAGCCCTCGCGGACCATCATCTGGTCGTCGGCGATCAGCACACGGATCGTCATGCGGGCCCCTCCGTACCCACAGTGCCCTCCGTGGCGTGCGGGGCGGGGTCCTCGGACGGCCGCGGCGCGGCCACCGGGACGAACGCCGCCACCTCGTAGCCGCCGTCCGCCGTCGCGCCCGCCGTCATCTCGCCGCTGAGCATCGCGATGCGCTCCCGCATGCCGGTGATGCCGTGGCCCGCCCCGGGCGAGGGCTTGACGAGGCCGGTCGGCGGGCCGTTGACGACGCGCAGGCCGAGCCCGCCTAGGACGTACGACACCTCGACGCGCGCCGTGGATCCGGGCGCGTGCCGCAGCGCGTTGCTCAGCGCCTCCTGCACGATGCGGTACGCCGACAGCTCGACGCCCTGCGGGAGTTCACGGACCGCGCCGGTGACCGCCTGCTCGACCGTGAGCCCGGCCTCCCGGACGTTCTCCAGGAGCCGGCCGAGGTCGGCGAGCGTCGGCTGCGGGGCGTCGGGTGCCTCGTAGTCCTCCGCGCGGACGACCCCGAGGACGCGGCGCAGCTCGGTGAGCGCGGCCACCGCGTTCTCCCGGATCGTGACGAAGGCCTGCTCCAGCTCCGGGGGCGGGTTCTCCACGCGGTACGGCGCGGCCTCCGCCTGGATCGCGACGACCGACATGTGGTGCGCGACCACGTCGTGCAGCTCGCGGGCGATGTTCGTGCGCTCCTCCAGGAGCGTGCGCCGGTCCCGCTCGACGGCCGTCACCCGGCGCTGCACGCTCACCTCGGCCTGCGCCTCACGCCTGACGTGCATCACCGTGGTGACGAGGAGCGCGAGCGCCGAGAAGAACAGCATCTCCGGGGTGTCGGACCCGCCCATGTAGTACTCGGACGTCACGACCGACACCAGGAATCCGTAGGCCGCCGTGCCCGCCCACATCCAGGCGGCGGTGCGGGGCCGGGTCCTGACGGCGACCACCGTCATCACGACGATGTGCCCGAAGAACGCGGCGGGCCCCCACGGCCCCTCGTACCCGAAACGGTCCAGCAGGCCGACGAGCGGGGCCGACCCGATCGATATCCACCAGGCGCCGACCGGCCTGAGCAGGGTCATCGCCACGGCGGCCGCCGGGAGGAGCCCGGAGAGCGCGAAGAAGATCTCGTTGCCCGATGTGTCGCCCGTCATGAACGCCAGGAGCACGGTGAACACCGCCGCCGCCCCCACCACGGAGTGCGGGAACCAGGCGGCGTGCCGCCGCAGCCGCCCGGGGATCCGGCTCACCAGCGGCCCGTCGAGGGACATGGGCGGCAGCGGCCGGTAGGCGAAGGGATCCTTGAACAGGTCCTGCCGCAGGCCGCGCAGGGCGCCGACGGCGAGATGGAACTCGGGACTGTGGGCCTTGGCCCCCGTCGTGGTCGTCTGGGTCTGGGTCTGGGCCCGGGTCTCGGTCACGTACGGAACCGTATGCGGCGACCCACGCCGCCCGCGTCCCACGCGAGGAGGGTCCTCGGGCGTCCGTCGCAGGTACTACACGCTCCCTGCGCGCTCCCTCAGCCACGGCCGCCTCCCTCGCCCCGCACGACCAGGGAGCCACCCCGGCTCGCGCGCCGCCCGCCCTGTTCGTGGGCGCGGAACGCCGCCCAGCACACCGCGAGTCCCAGCGCGAACACCGGCAGCCAGGCCAGCCGGGCGAGTATCCACGCCGGGCCGTCCGGCACCGTGTGCAGCCCGGGCAGCCGGCCCGCGAGCAGTCCGAGCGCGGTGACCGCCATCATCGCCGTCTGGTGCCACAGGAAGATCGTCATGGCGGAGAGGTTCACGAACGCGACGGCGGCCCAGGCCGCGGGCCGCCGCAGCCACCGCCCGAGCGGCTCCCGCACCAGCAGCGCAAGCCCGCACTGGGCGAGCCCGAACGTGACGGCCGCCAGCGTCGGCGGGTTCAGGTTCGACACCGGGGCGCCCGGCACGCCGACCATCGACGCCGGATAGCCCGCCCACAGCACGAGTCCCGCCGTCGCCACCGCGCCGCCCCCGAGCAGCACCCAGCCGGACCGCCGCGTGAGCTCCCCGCGCGTCCAGGCCGCGCCGAGGGTGTACGGGACGAGCCAGCCCGCCGCCACGTTGATCCAGCCGAGCCAGGCGGGCCCGCCGAGTCCGAACCGCACGATGTCCACGTGCAGGACGACGGCCAGCGGCCACAGCGGGCTGACCCGGGACACCAGCGGGGTCGCGGCGGTGAGGCCCGCGAAGACCAGCAGGAACCACAGCGGGGACAGCGCCAGCTTGGTCAGGGTGTGCACCGTGTCGTAGTCCGTGCCCGACACGAGCAGGCACCCGGCGGCCACCGTCCACAGCACCAGTACGGCGGCGACCGGCCGGAACAGGCGCACGAGTCTGGCCCGGAGCCACGCCCCGTACGACACGCCCCGCTCCTGCGCCGCCGCGTGACTCCGGGTCGCCACGTGCCCTCCCACCAGGAAGAACACGGCCAGCGTCTGGAAGGCCCAGGAGACGGGAGCCAGCAGGGGCAGGTGCTGGAGAGGGCTCGCGCCGTGGAGCTCTCCGTCCTCGGCGACGAGCGCGGTGACGAGCCAGTGGCCGAGGACGACTCCGAGGATCGCGAAGGCGCGCAGGGCGTCGACGGCGCGGTCCCGGCCGGGCGGCGTCGCGGCCTCGACCCGGCCGGCGAACCGGCCGAACCCCCCACGCCGGGGCGGCGCGCCACGGCGGGACGGGTCGTGGGGGCGCCGTCCGGATACGTCGAGCGTGGGTGACTTCCCGACAGGCATGGGTGACTTGCCCTCAGACATGGGTGACTTCCCCACAGGCATGGGTGACTCCTCCTCAGACATGAGTGACCTCCGATCAGGCATGGGTGACCTCCGAGGTCGCGCCGAGGGCGATCCGCGCGAGATTGTCGAGGGACACGGATCCGGGTGCGAGGTAGTCGCTGTGGCCGCCGCCGCCCGCCGCGAACCGGCGCGCCCCGAACGCGGGGGCGACCGGGTCGGTACCGAAGCCGACGGTCGTGCCGAACAGGTCGGCCTTCGTGTGCGGCACGTCGGCGATCCAATCGTGGGCGCCGCGCCCCGCCCAGACCCGCGCCCGGGTGCCAAGGGCGACCACGGAAGCGGCGCCCGTGCCGGGGCTGCCGAAGAAGGCGATGTCCGCGACGTCCAGGCCGCGCGCGGCTCGGGCGCACACGACCGAACCGTAGGAGTGGCAGAGAAGGGAGACGGATGCTGCGGGCCGCAGATGTCTCAACTGCCTGACGAATGCGCGCAGTTCAGGGGCCGCGTCGTCCGCGCGGGCCCGTGGTCAGGGCCGCCGGGCTCACCGTGTCCGGCGTCTCGTAGCCGAGCCAGGCGATGACGGCGGCGCGCGGGCCGAGCTTTCCGTGGAGCGCGAGGGCGCCCGCGCGCAGGCGCCCGTACGCGTCGAGGGAGGTGTCCGAGCCGGGCACCAGGACGGCGATCCGGTCCGCGGACGCCAGGTCGCCGAACACCTCGGCGGTGCGGCCGGGTCCGCGTGCGTCGAAGGTGAGGAACCGGCGTCCGGCCGAGGCCATGCCGCGCAGCGTGCGGGCGCGGCCCGTGTTCCCGTGGACGGCGGCCATCCGTGCCGCCGTCGCGGCGTTCGCCCGGTTCGCGGCGTAGGCCGCGGGCAGCGTGGCCGGGGTGAGCGGGGCGAGGGCCGCGGGCGGCGGGGCGGGGATGCTCGGGTGGGCGGCGGCCGACACCGGCACGACGACCGCTCCCGCGACGACCACGGCCAGCAGGGTCCGCCGGACCCTGGCCGACAACCGCAACCGCGGCCGCAGCCGCACCCACGCCCGTACCCGCAGCCGCATCCCCATGAAGCCCTCCCCCACCAGTCCCGTTGTCTGGAAGGGAAGTTAGGGAGCGGACGCCGTAGTCGGCATCACACCAGGGAGCCAACCTGCCGCGTAGTCCTCAGGTATTACGGGTATGACAGGGCACCACCCCTAGGGACCGACAGGCGCCGCCACCAGGGCTGTCACCAGACGCCGTCACCAGGCGAGTTGGGCGATCTCCTCCGCCACCACCGCGCACGCGTCCGCCGCCGGGTCGATCAGCGGGAAGTGGCCGACGTCCTCCAGGAGCGTCAGGCCGACGACCTCGCCCGCCTTCGCCGCCGCGTCCGCGTACGCCTCCGCGACGGCGAACGGCACCGTCGTGTCCGCGCGCCCCTGCACGAGGGTCGTCGCGATGCCGGTCGGCAGGAGCAGCGCCGGGTCGGCGTACGGCAGGCGTGCGTCGAACACGTCCTCGCCGCCCAGGAACTGGGCGGTCGCCCCGGAGCACACGTCGAGGTCACGGGCCACCGCGAAGTCGGCGATCGGGGCGAGCGCGACGACGCCCCGCAGCGGTGCGGGGCGGGCGGTGCGCCACGGTGCGTCCTCGGGCAGCAGATGCCGTGCGGCGGCCCACAGGGCGAGCTGGCCGCCGGCCGAGTGGCCCGCGACGACGGTGCGCCGGGGGTCGGCCTGCGGCAGGACGTCGCGCACGAGGCCGGGGAGCGCGTCGAGGGCGGCCGCGACGTCGTCGAACGTCTCCGGCCAGCGCCCGGCCACCGGAGCCGATCCGCCCTGGTGGGGCATCGAACTGCCGCGCCGGTACTCGACGTTGGCGACCGCGAAGCCGCGCCGCGCCAGGAAGTCGGCGAACGGCGTGACGTGCTGCCGGTCGTAGGGGGCGCGCCAGGCGCCGCCGTGCAGGAGCACCACGAGGGGGGCGGCGGTCGCGCCGTCGCGGGGGGTGTAGAAATCGACGACCTGGTCCGGGTGATCCCCGTACGCGGCAGTGACGTCCGGCGGGACCACGGGGTGCGAGAAGGCCGACGCCTCCTCGGCCTCGTCGCGGGCGGCGGCGGCGTCTTCCGGCATGCTCCGACCTCTCAGCGTCACGGCGGCATTGAAGAGTATGCGGACGCTACCAGGCCGGTGACGTGGGTGGACACACACCGTGACCGGGTAAACGGTTCCCCTGTGCCGTTACTCTGGGGCGCATGCCCGAACAAGCAGAGCCCGACCAAGCAGGGCCCGGCAAAGCAGAGCCCGGCAAAGCAGAGCCCGGCCGGGCCGAACCCGGCACCGTCCGCCCCGGCGGGCGCACGGCCCGCGTCCGCGCCGCCGTCCTCGACGCCGCCGGCGACGTACTGGCCGAACAGGGCTTCGCCCACCTCGACCTGGCGGACGTCGCCCGGCGCGCGGAGGTCGGCAAGACGACGGTGTACCGGCGCTGGGGCTCGGTGACGGGCCTCGTCGCCGATCTGCTCGCCGACATGGCCGAGCAGTCGCTGCCGCGCACGGAGACCGGCACCCTGCGCGGTGACCTGCGGGCCAACGCCCGGCTGGTGCGCCGGACCCTGGCCGACCCCCGCCAGGGCGCCCTGTTCCGTGCCGTCATCGCGGCGGCGGCCGGCGACGAGAGGACCGCTTCGGCCCTGCGCCGCTTCTACGACGTTCGGGTCGACGAGTGGGCACCCTGCGTCGAACAGGCCGTCCGGCGCGGCGAGTTGAGGCTCGGCACCGACCCGGCCGCCGTCGTGCGCGCCGTGTCCGCGCCCCTCTACTACCAGCTCCTGACGGCCGGGTCCGCGCCGACCGAGGCCGACGCGGACCGGGCCGCCGACGCCGCCGTGGCGGCGGCGGAAGCGGGCGTCTACACCGTCAGCTGATCCGCGAGGACCCGCGCCGCCCGCTCCACCTCGGCGAACCCGAGGTACAGCGGCGTGAAGCCGAACCGCAGCACGTCCGGGGCGCGGAAGTCACCGACCACACCCGCCGCGATCAGCCGCTCCATGACCGCGCCCGCGTCGTCGCACCGCAGCGCGACCTGGCTGCCGCGCTCGGCGTGCGCCGCCGGCGTCACCGACTCGACGCGCCCCGCGGGCACGTACGCCCCGACGCACTCCAGGAAGAAGTCCGTCAGGGCGAGCGACTTGGCGCGCACCGCCTCGACCGGGACCCCGTCCCAGACGTCGAGCGACGCCTCCAGGGCGAGCATGGACAGGATGTCGGGGGTGCCGACCCTGCCCCGTACCGCGCCGTCCCCCGCCTCGTACGACGGCCGCATCCCGAAGGGCTCCGCGTGCGAGTTCCAGCCGGGCAGCGGCGAGTCGAAACGGCTCTGCAGACCGGATCGCACATACAGGTACGCGGGCGAACCGGGGCCGCCGTTCAGGTACTTGTACGTGCAGCCGACCGCGAGGTCGACCCCGTGCGCGTCGAGCCCGACCGGCAGGGCGCCCGCGCTGTGGCACAGGTCCCACACCGACACGGCGCCCGCCGCGCGCACGGCGGCGGTCAGGGCGGGCAGGTCGTGCAGACGGCCCGTGCGGTAGTCGACGTGGTTGAGGAGGACGGCGGCCGTACGGTCGCTCAGCGCGCCCGGGACCTCCGCCGGGGTCAGGGGCCGCAGCGTGCACCCCGTCATCCGGGCGGCGGACTCGGCGATGTACCCGTCGGTGGGGAACGTCGTCGCGTCCACGAGGATCTCGTCGCGTCCCTCACCGGCCAGGCGCACGGCGCCGACCAGCGCCTTGAACACGTTCACGCTGGTCGAGTCGCCGACCACGATCTGGCCGGGCGCCGCGCCCACCAGCGGCGCTATCCGGTCGCCGATCCGCTCGGGCGCCGTCCACCAGCCGGACTCGGTCCAGGAGCGGATGCGCAGCTCGCCCCACTGCCGGCGCACGACGTCCTCGACGCGCCCCGGCACGTGCGCGGGGAGCGCGCCGAGCGAGTTGCCGTCCAGGTAGACGACGTCGTCGAGGACGAAGAGTTCGCGCAGCTTGCCCAGGTCGTCGGCGGCGTCCAGCTCACCGGCCTTCACAGCGAGGTGCTCAGACATGGGACCTCGCCGTCCACAGCTCGGGGAACACGTTCTTCTGCACGCGCTTCTCCAGCCAGGCCACGCCCGCGGAGCCGCCCGTGCCCGTCTTGGCGCCCATGGCCCTGCGGGTCGCCACCAGATGGTCGTTGCGCCAGCGCCACACCAGCTCGGCGACGTCGGTCAGGGCCTCGCCGAGACGGGCGAGCTCGTCGCTCTCGTCACCGGCGTACAGCGCGGTCCACACGGCCTCCACCTCGGGGGACGGCTCGTACCTGAGCGCCACGTCCCGCTCCAGGACCGCCTGCGGGACGGCGTGCCCGCGGCGGGCGAGGAGCCGCAGCACCTCGTCGTACAGGCTCGGCTCCTCCAGGGCCTTCTCCAGCTCCGCGTACACCCGCGGGGCGCCCCGGTGCGGGACCAGCATGGAGGAGGACTTCTCGCCGAGCAGGAACTCCATGCGGCGGTACATAGCCGACTGGAAGCCGGAGCCCTCGCCGAGGGCGGACCGGTAGGAGTTGAACTGCGCGGGCGTCAGCTGGGCGAGCGGGCGCCACGACGCGTTCAGCGCGTCGAGTTCGCGCACGGACCGCTTCAGGGCGGCCACCGCGGTGGGCACGTCGTCCGCGCGCAGGGACCGCGCGGCGGTCTCCCACTCGTGCACGATCACCGTGAACCACAGCTCCATCACCTGGGTCGTGACCAGGAAGACCATCTCTCCGGGGTCGTCGGAGCGGGTGTGCTGGAGGTGGGTGAGGACATCGGCCTGGACGTAGTCCTCGTAGGGGGTGGTGCCCTGGAAGTCGAGATACGGCGTCTCGGGCTCGTTCGTCTCGTGAGCCTGCTGGGACATCGCTGTCTCCTTGAACGTACTCCGGGTAGCGGTCCGCCCCTGCCGAATTCCGGCACGGGGGCCCCGGTCCCCACCGGCATCCTCCGCAATGGTGCCCCGAAACGGCAAGGCCCGCCCGGTCACATCACCACGGGCGGGCCTCACAAAGCGCGGAGAGCTAGCCCAGGGTCTGGGCCGCGGCGGGCGAGGAGTCCTTGAGGAACTGGCTGCAGCGCTCGTACTCGTCCTGCTCACCGATGGACTCCGCGGCGCGCGCGAGGGCGTGCAGGGCGCGCAGGAAGCCGCGGTTCGGCTCGTGCTCCCACGGCACCGGGCCGTGGCCCTTCCAGCCGGCCCGGCGCAGCGCGTCGAGACCACGGTGGTAGCCGGTACGGGCGTACGCGTACGACTCGACGACGCTGCCACGCTCGAACGCCTCGTCGGCGAGCCGCGCCCAGGCGAGGGAGGACTTCGGGTACTTCGCCGCGACGTCGGCGGTCGCCGTGCCGTTCGCGAGCAGCTCACGCGGCTCGGGGTCGTCGGGAAGCATGGTCGGGGGCGGTCCCCCGAGGAGGTTCTCGTGAAGGCTCATGGGTTCCAGTCTGCGCCATGACCTGCCGTGCGGGCATGACTAGGGCTTGTCCGGCGGATCAGGGCGCGACCCCGGCCATGACCCGCCGGACAAGCCCTAGGGCCCGGCACCCGTGAAGGGGGCCGGGCCCTCGTCCTGTTCGTCCGGGAACGCCTACTTCAGGCGCGTGCCCGTGGAGCGCAGGTTCCCGCAGGCCTCGGTGACGCGCTTGGCCATGCCCGCCTCGGCGGCCTTGCCCCAGGTGCGCGGGTCGTACTGCGACTTCGTGCCGACCTCGCCGTCGACCTTCAGGACGCCGTCGTAGTTGCGGAACATGTGGTCCGCGACCGGGCGCGTGAAGGCGTACTGGGTGTCGGTGTCGAGGTTCATCTTCACGACGCCGTTCTCCAGGGCCGTCGCGATCTCCTGCTCGGTGGAGCCGGAGCCGCCGTGGAAGACGAAGTCGAACGGGGACTTCTTGCCGTACTTGGCGCCGACGCCCTCCTGGAGGTCCTTGAGGAGCTCCGGACGCAGGACGACGTTGCCCGGCTTGTACACGCCGTGCACGTTGCCGAAGGACGCGGCGAGCAGGTAGCGGCCCTTCTCGCCCAGGCCCAGGGCCTCGGCGGTGCGCAGCGCGTCGTCGACCGTGGTGTACAGCTCGTCGTTGATCTCGTGGCTGACGCCGTCCTCCTCGCCGCCGGTCGGGGTGATCTCGACCTCGAGGATGATCCTCGCGGCGGCGGCCTTCGCGAGCAGCTCCTCGCCGATGGCGAGGTTGTCCGCGAGGGTCTCGGCGGAGCCGTCCCACATGTGCGACTGGAACAGCGGGTCGCGGCCGGCCTTGACGCGCTCGGCGGAGATGTCGAGGAGCGGGCGGACGTAGCCGTCCAGCTTGCCCTTGGGGCAGTGGTCGGTGTGCAGCGCGACCGTGGTGTCGTACTTCGCGGCGACGATGTGCGCGTACTCGGCGAGGGCGACCGCGCCGGTCACCATGTCCTTGTTGTACTGGCCGCCCAGGAACTCCGCACCACCGGTGGAGATCTGGATGATGCCGTCGCTCTCGGCCTCCGCGAAGCCGCGCAGCGCAGCGTTCAGAGTCTGCGAGGAGGTCACGTTGATGGCCGGGTAGGCGAACTTGCCGGCCTTCGCCCGGTCCAGCATCTCGGCGTAGACCTCGGGGGTTGCGATGGGCATGTGTCCGCTCCTTGGGATGTGCGGGTGTGTGCTGTCAGACCCTGACCTAGGGGCCTGCGGCCCTTGGTGGCGACGTCATCGTCGCCACCATCTTTCCAGACGTTCCGGACCGCAGTGCGGAGACGTCAGTCGAGGCCGAGCTCGTCCTTGCCGTACGCGAACAGGTACGGCACCCCGGCACCCTCGGTGATCTTCTCGGCGGCGCCGGTCGCGCGGTCCACGATCGTCGCGACACCGACGACCTCGGCGCCCGCCGCGCGCACGGCCTCGACGGCGGTGAGCGGGGAGCCGCCCGTGGTGGAGGTGTCCTCGACGACGAGGACGCGGCGGCCCTTGATGTCCGGGCCCTCGACCTGGCGCTGCATGCCGTGCGCCTTCGCGGCCTTGCGGACCACGAACGCGTCGAGGCGCTCGCCCCGGGCGGCGGCCGCGTGCAGCATGGCGCCGGCGACCGGGTCGGCGCCCATCGTCAGGCCGCCCACGGCGTCGAAGTCGAGGTCCGCGGTCAGGTCGAGGAGGACCTGGCCCACGAGCGGGGCGGCCTCACCGTCGAGGGTGATGCGGCGCAGGTCGATGTAGTAGTCAGCCTCCAGACCGGAGGACAGCGTGACCTTGCCGTGCACCACGGCCTTGTCCTTGATCTGCTGGAGAAGCGCGTCGCGCACGTCGTTCGTCATGGCTACGAGCTTAAGGCTCTCCCTCAGAGGGCTCGCCACGTCCAGGTGGTCGACGCCTCCAGGGGATCGACCGGGGTGACGAGGCGCGGGAGCGTGTTCAGGCCGTCCGGCGGGCCGGTCTGCGGCTCCACGCACACGGCGGCCTCCTGCTCGTCGTAGACCACGGCCCACTGCTCACGGCTCGCGACCTTCAGCTCGAGGCGTCCGGGCCAGGTCAGGGTGACGTCCACGCCGTCGGGCATGCCGAAGCAGTCGTCCCAGGGGCCGTCCGTGCGGTCGATCCGCTTGCCGGTGGGCAGGTGGTCGTCGCCGCGCTCCTCCTGCCAGGCGGGCGCGAAGTCGAGCTGCGCGTCGCTGCCGTCGAGGGTCCGGTTGAACCACGGGTGCCAGCCGGCCTGCGCGGGGAACGAGTCGCCGTACGTCTCGATGCCGAGCGTCAGCGTGAGCGAGTCCCCGGTCAGGCGCACGAGCTGGGTGACCCGCCCGGTCCAGGGCCAGGGCTCGGCGAGGTCGTACGTGAAGACGGCCTCGTCCTCGCCCGTGCGGGCGGTCGTCCACTCGGCGTCGCGGGCGAAGCCGTGGATGGCGTGCGGCGGCGAGTTCAGCGGCATCTGGTACGTCCGTCCGCCGTCCATGAACCTGCCGTCCCTGATGCGGCCGCACCACGGCACCATCGGGAAGCAGCCGTACTTCGCGCCCTGCCGGAGCAGCTCGGTGCCGCCGATCCGCAGGCTGCTCACGCGGCAGCCGTTGCCCGGCTGCACGGTCACTTCCGCGTCGCCCGCGGTCAGCGTCGTTTCCTGGGTAGTCACGGGGCCGACCCTACTTTTGGTCCGGGCCCGTGGCACCTTCCGCTCAGCGCCTGCGCCGCAGGATCCGGCTGACGACGATCGCCGAGGCGACCACGACGGCCGCGGCGGGGGCGGCCCAGCGCAGCGTGTCGGCCGTCGAGGTGGTCTCGGGCGCGGGCACCGGGGCGTACCGGCCGCGCGGCGGCGCGTGGTCGACCTCCTCGGCGCTGCGGCCGATCATGGTGCGGCGCGCGTGGGCGGCCTCGGCGGGCGGCTCGCCGTCGAGGCCGGGGCCCGGCTCCGGCTCCAGGTCGGCGAAGGGGGCGAGGGAGGGCGGCGGGATCTCGGTCTCGAAGAGCGAGCCGCCGTCGTCGATCCCGTCATCGATCCCGTCATCGGTCTCGTCGTCGGTCTCGGCCTCGTACTCGCCCTCGTACTCCCGCTCGCGCTCGTCCTCGGCGTCCTCTTCGGCGACGTCGGCGGAGGCGCCGCCCGCGTCGTCGCTCCCCGGCTCCGCCACCGTGCCGAGCGCTTCCGCGAACCGGCTCAGCAGACGCCGTACCGCGGACTCCACGGCGTCGTCCGGGAGTTCGGCCACGCGGCCGTCCCCGCTGCCCGACGCCGTGAAGGTGACTTTCGAGCCGCCGGACTCCGCGGCCACCCGTACCGTCACCGTGAACTTCACCGACCCCGTGCCCCGCGCCTCGGTGCCGTCGCCCTCGACCGCGAACGCCCCGGTCTCCGTCTCGGTGACGCGCAGGGAGCCCCGGTAGGTGATGGTGTGGCCGCCGATGCGGAGCTTCAGGCGGCCGCCGTCGCCGGTGGCCTCCCGCTGAAGGCCCGGCACCGCCCTGGCCACCAACTCGGGCGCCGCGAGGGCGCCGCGCAACGACTCCGCCGGGACCGGAACGAACACCTCATGCTCCATGCCGCCCGAGCCTACCCACGCCCGGCCCCACACGTCCCGTGTTCGGCGGGCCCGCCCCGTCAGTCGGCGTACCGCGGATGCACGAGGGTCGAGGGCGCGAGCCCCGTCATACGGGACCGCTCCGCCGCTCGCTCCTGCTCCCACGGCACGACCTCGGCGAGCGGCGGGCGCAGCCCGGCGAGCAGGAACCCCCAGTCGCCCGGCGCCCGTGTCCCGTCGAGCGTCCGGTCGGGCCCGTCGGCGATGCCGGTGAGCCGGTCCCACGCCCCGTGCCCCCGCCCGCCCGGGGCCGGCGGGGCACCCGTGCCCACCCAGTACGGCACCGTGCCCAGGCCCGCCGCCCGCAGGGTCGTCTCGACCGTCCAGAACACCCGGGGCCGCGACGACAGGGACCCGGCGTGCACGGCGAGCCGCCCGTCCGGGGCGAGGACCCGGGCGACGAGACCGTAGAACTCCTGCGAGTACAGCTTCGTGCTGGCCGTGATCCCGGGGTCGGGCAGATCGGAGACGACCACGTCGTACGGGGTGTGCGGGCCGCGCAGCCAGCGGAAGGCGTCCGCGGTGGTGGTCCGCACGCGCGGGTCGCCGTAGACATGTCCGTTGAGCGCGCTGAGCGCCGGATCGTTTCTCGCGAGGCGTACGACGCCCGGATCGATGTCGACGATGTCCACGCGCCGCACCCCGGGGAAGCGCAGCACTTCGCGGGCGGCGAGGCCGTCACCGCCGCCGAGCACGAGCACGCGCGCGTGCGGCCCGTCCATCGCGGGCCGCACCAGCCCCTCGTGATAGCGCCGCTCGTCACGGCCGCTGACGCGCAGGCGCCCGTCGAGGAAGAGGTCGAGCGGCGCGTGCTTCCCGCCGGTGAGGACGATCTCCTGTGCGCCGGTCTGGACGGCGACCCGTACGTCGTTGCCGTACATGGCCTGCCGGGCGGCGCGTTCGAAGTCGTCGACGAGGGCGGCGGCGGAGGCGAGCAGGCCGAGGACGAGAAGGTTCGCCACGAGCAGCGTCCAGCGGCCCCGGCGTGTGAGGTCACGGCGGAACAGGCCGAGGACGAGGGCGCCGCCCGCGAGCGCGTTGACCGCGCCGGTGAGCAGGGCGCCCGTCAGCTGGCCGAGCATCGGCAGCAGCAGGAAGGGGAAGGCGAGCCCGCCGACGAGCGCGCCCACGTAGTCGGCGGCGAACAGGTCGGCGACGGCGCCGCCCGGGTCCTGCCGTCTGATCCGCTGGATGAGGACCATCAGGAGGGGCACCTCGGCGCCGATGAGCACCCCGATGGCGAGGGAGAACCCGACGAGGAGATAGCGCGAGCCGCCCGCCCAGGAGCCGCCCCAGTCGCCGGTCCAGGCGAACGCCGCGTAGAGCGCCATCGCGCTGCACCCGCCGACCAGCGCGAGGGCCGCCTCGACCGCGCCGAACCCGGCGGCGGCCCGCATCCGCAGCCGCTTGGCGGCGAGCGAGCCGATGCCCATGGCGAAGACCATCACGGACAGCACGACGGACGCCTGGGTGACCGAGTCGCCGATCAAATACGAGGCGAGGGCGACCAGTTCGAGCTCGTACACGAGTCCGCAGGCGGCGCAGAGGAAGACGCCCGCGAGCACGAGGAACCGCCCCGTCCCCGGTGTGACGGGGAGGGGGGCCCTGCCCTCTTCGCTCCGGGCGGGCGGGACGCCGGACGGGAGGGGGGTGCGCGGCTCGATCACCTTGGGAACGCTACGTCACCGCACAACTCCGCCCCGTCACCCACACGTGTGGAAGTGGGCGGTCGGACGCATGGGCGTCACCGCGCCGCGGCCGGGGCGCGCACCCCCACCCGGGTCCTGGTGACGACCAGCTGGCCCTCCTGCGGATAGGCGTGCCAGGTGCGCCAGTGCACCTGGCCCCCCTTGCGGTGGGCGAGCAGGGCGGTGAAGGCGTGCGGGCTGCCGGGGAACACCCCGGCGAGGCCGTTGGGATGGTCGGACACCAGCGCGAGGAGTTCCTGCGCGCGGCCCGCGAACGAGCCCTCGGAGAGGTTCTCGACGTGCGCCGCGAACTCGTACTCCCAGTCACCCAGGCGCTTGGCGACGCCGAGCGGCAGCGGGGTGCTGCTGCCGGGGATACAGGCGACGGTCTCGGAGCAGCTGCCCTGCTCCTCCTCCAGGAGTACCTGGTGCGAGGCACCGAGGAGCCTCAACTGCAGTTGGGCGCCCTCGAGTTCGAGTTCCAACGTGGCGAGCGCGGGCAGCGGTTCGCGGCCCAGGGCCCAGGCCAGATCGTCCGCGCGCGTGTCGGTGTAGGCGGTGTTCAGGGTCGTGAGCATGGGTCGGCTCCGCTAACACGCAAAGGAGGTGAGGCCGGCGCTGAAAGGGGAGGCCGGCACGTGCCCACGAGAACGTACGAGGGCCGCTTTGACGGTTAAGAGGGAATCATGAACGGTGGGGCCGCCACAGCGTTTTTACCCAACTTCGCATGGTTTCCATCCCCTCCGGGGACCCCACAGCTCAACTGTTCAACTTCTCCGGGCAACTTGCGTACCGTTTCGCGCACACCGGACCGTTCCAGGCGCATATGGCACCGGATCAACTCCCGGCGGCTCCGCACACATTCCGCATACGTTCCCTCATACGTACGGCCCACGCGGACCGGCTGCCCCGTGTCAGCCGTCTCCCTGTGGGCCGTACGTGTCCCGGTGGCGCGCTCAGTTGCCGCCGCCGCACCCGCCCCCGCCGCCGCACGAGGACCCACCGCCGCAGGAGCTGCCGCCCCCGCAGGAGTGCCCGCCGCCGCAGGAGTGCCCGTGGCCCCCGGAGCCGCCCGACGAGGACGAGCAGGAGGAGCCGCCCGCCGCGCCGCCCCCGGCCCACCAGCTGTCCCCTGAGCCGGACCCGGAGCTGCGGCCGGAGCTGGAGCTGCCCGTCCGGCGCCCCGCGGACGGCCGGCCCTTGCTCAGTGACGTCTTGTTCTTACGTGGTCCGGAGCCGCCCGCGGACGACACGGCCACGACGATTCCCACGATCACCACGACAAAGATGATGGCTCCCACGATCAAGGCCCTCACCTTCCTCTCGTTCCCCCGAAACGCCCCCGAGCCGGTCCCGTCGGGCGTGCCTCGGGGATGCCCGGGCCCGCACCACCCCAAAGCAGAGTTGAGGAACTCCAGAGGTTCGGCGCAGGATGGCCGCCATGACCTCCAGCGCGCGTCCTCTCCTCAACCGCCGCCTCGCCGAGTTCGGCACGACGATCTTCGCGGAGATGTCCGCGCTGGCCACGGCGACCGGCTCCATCAACCTCGGCCAGGGCTTCCCCGACCAGGACGGCCCCGCGGAGATCCGCGAGGCGGCCGTACGGGCGCTGCGCGAGGGTCACGGCAACCAGTACCCGCCGGGCCCCGGTGTCCCCGAGCTGCGCACCGCGATCGCGGCCCACCAGGAGCGCCGCTACGGCCTGGCCTTCGACCCGGACCGCGAGGTCCTCGTCACGGCCGGCGCCACCGAGGCCATCGCCGCCGCGCTCCTCGCCCTGGTGGAACCCGGCGACGAGGTCGTCGCCCTGGAGCCGTACTACGACTCGTACGCGGCCTGCGTCGCGATGGCGGGCGGCACGCGCGTCCCCGTCACCCTGCGCCCCGACACCGAAGCGGGTGGCTTCCGGCTCGACCTGGACGAGCTGCGCGCCGCCGTCACCGACCGCACCCGCCTCCTCCTGATCAACACCCCGCACAACCCGACCGGCACCGTCCTCACCCGCGAGGAACTGACCGCGATCGCGGAACTCGCCGTCGAGCGCGACCTCCTGGTGATCACGGACGAGGTGTACGAGCACCTGACGTTCGGAGACGCCGCGCACATCCCGCTCGCCACGCTGCCCGGCATGCGCGAGCGCACGGTGACGATCGGGTCGGCCGGCAAGACGTTCTCGTTCACCGGCTGGAAGGTCGGCTGGGTGACCGCGTCGCCCGAGCTCGTCACCGCGGTCCGCTCGGCCAAGCAGTTCCTCACCTATGTCTCCGCCGGCCCCTTCCAGTACGCGGTCGCCGAGGCGCTCGCGCTGCCGGACACGTACTTCGACGCCTTCCGTGCCGACATGAGCCTCAAGCGGGACCTCCTCGCGGACGGCCTCGCGGCGGCCGGGTTCGAGGTGTTCCGGCCCGCGGGCACGTACTTCGTCACCACCGACATCCGCCCGCTGGGCGAGAGCGACGGCTTCGCGTTCTGCCGCGCGCTGCCGGAGCGCGCGGGCGTCGTCGCCATCCCGAACGCGGTGTTCTACGACCACCGTGACGCGGGCGCGCCCTTCGTACGGTTCGCGTTCTGCAAGCAGGTCCCGGTACTCGAGGAGGCGGTCGCCCGCCTCAAGAAGCTGACCGCCTGAGCGGCCGCCCGGAACCGGCGTGATCCGGATCGGTCGGTCAATGCCGTACCCACGCGCGGCTCTTCGGCATACCCTTGCTGGCTCGGGCGGCGATGTTAACGACCGTTGCCGCGTGACGCGTGAGGGGGACACGTGGAAGTGGTTCGACCGACTACGCACGACCGTCCGGCGGGTGACACCCGGCGGCGCGAGCGTTCCCATGACGATGTCTGAGTACCCGCCCGGGTACCCGGACCGTCCCGCGAACGAGGAACAGCTCGTGGAGGCGCTGATGCGGGTGACGGTCCTGGAGGACCGGCACGCCCGCCGCCTGGTCGTGGACGGGGCGCTGCAGCGGCTCGGGCAGCGCCTGTCCGTCGTCGAGCACCCCGACAAGAAGCGGCACATCGTCGAGATGGTCAGGGTGTTCGCCACCGTGCCCCAGGGCTTGGCGCGGCTCGTCGAGGCCGTCAGGTATCTGTCCGGCGACGACCTGGCCTCGCTCCAGGCGGCCACGCTCGTGGATGCGCCCCTGCCGCCGGCCGGCGACCCCGCGCACCGGGCCGGCCTCGACCCGCTCCTGAGCGGGCTCGACCGGCGCAGCGTGCCCGAACTCGCCGATCTGTTCTGCCATGTGGCGGGCGACAGCTTCGGGCCGCTGCCGGAGACGACCCGGACGGCCCGCGAGGCGTACGAGCTCCTGGAGCAGTGCAACGTCCCGTCGGACGGCATCCCGCGCAGCGTGCGCTTCCTGCACGAACTGGCCTCCCTGGTCGGCCCGGAGAGCGGCGACCCGCTCAGGGTCTGGCTCAGCGGCCACGTCCACTCCCTGGCCGGCGCGGGACCCGAGGGCCGGCGCATGCTCGACGCCCTGCGCGCGACCACCGGGAGCTGGCGAAGAGACCGGGGCCGTGAAGCCTTTCTGGTGATCCGGCTCCAGCCGTTGACCGAGTCACCCGATCGTGTCGCACTCACCTGCTGGACCAGTACGGGCAACGCGTGGGAGCCGCGTCAGCGGGACGACCGCGAGCTGCGTCTGACCGAGGTCCCCGAGTGGGTCGCCACCCTCGTCGACCGGGAGGAGGAGCGGCTGCGCAACCACCACGGCGGCATCGTCGTGGAGTTCATCCTGTCCCTGGCGATGGCGAACACGCCGGTGGAGGACTGGACCCGGACCAGCCCCTTCGTGATGCGCCAGCCGGGGCTCGGCGAGTCGGCCCCGTACACCCCTCCGCTGGGCATGGACTACAAGGTCGTCATACGCAGCCTGGAGCGCATGGAGGCACGCCAGGTCCACCGGGTGTGGAACGCGCGCTGGGAGGTGCTCAGGGGCGGGCGCGCGGGGCACGTGCACCGGTGCGAGACCGGCGCGGGGTCCCAACAGCAGGCGCTCTACGCCAAGTTGAAGCACAATCCGGCCATTGTGCTGATGACCCTGGGCTCGTCACCCGACGAGGAACACGGGCTCAGCGAGCTCACGCTGGGCCTCCAGGCGGGCCTGCCGGTGCTGCTCTGGGCTCACCAGGGGCCCCTCGGCGACGCCGAGCACGAGGAACTCCACAGAGTCGCCCGAACGGGCGCCTGGGACGACCTGTTGGAGACGGTGACGCGCTTGCGCTTCTCTCCCGGAACACGCGACGATGGGCGGGAGGGTTCCGTCGACTCTCACATCGCTGTGCTGTGGGACGATCCGAGCCGACTGCCCGAAGTGCCGGAATCGGCAAGTTGACAGCAACTCAGCTACCAACCAGGTGTTCGGGCGCGCAGGGTTGGGGAGTACGGACGTGCACCGACCGGGCGCGAACCAGGGTGAGGGGGAACGGTCGATGGCCGACAGGGATCCGCACGTTCCGGGACAGGCCGACGGCGCGGCGGCCGATCCCGGCGCCTGGCGCATCTACCGAGGCACGGCGAGGCCCCGCACCGAGGGCCCCGTGTCCCGCGATTTACCCCCGCCGCCGCCCTGGCGCCGCTTCACCGGCGCACCCCTGATCACCGATCCGCCACCGGGCGACGAGGACGAGTTCACCCGCCGCCTCGGCCCGCCCGACGGCCCCGTCGTGCGGACCGCGTCGGAGCAGGAACTCGATCTCGTCAACGCCGCGCTGTTCCTGCGCAGGCCGCTGATCGTCGCGGGCCCTCCCGGCATCGGGAAGTCGAGCCTCGCCCACTGCATCAGCCGCGAACTCTCCCTCGGCCGCGTCCTGCGCTGGTCCATCACGAGCCGCAGCTCCCTCAAAGAGGGCCTGTACGCCTACGACGCCATCGGCAGAGTGCAGGAGGCGGCGACCCGCGGCGCCCTGCGCGGCTCCGGACCCGGCGCCCCCGACGGCCCGGCAGCCGACCCGGACGGCCTGAACAACCTCGGTGACTACGTCCAACTCGGCCCGCTCGGCACGGCGTTGCTGCCCCGTGCGACACCGCGCGTCCTGCTCGTCGACGAGTTCGACAAGTCCGACACGGACCTGGCGGGCGACCTGCTGAGCGTCTTCGAAGAGGGCGAGTTCCGCATCCCCGAGCTGGCCCGCGTACGGTCCAGGCTCCCGGAGGCCGAGGTGCACACGGACGACCCGGACGGCACCGCGGTCATCCACCACGGCCATGTGCGCTGCGCCGCGTTCCCCGTCGTCGTGATCACCAGTAACGGCGAGCGCACGCTGCCGCCCGCCCTGCTGCGCCGCTGTCTCTACCTCGACCTGCCCGCGCCCGACGCGGGGCAGCTCGCCGCGATGCTGGCGGCCCAGCTGTCGCAGGGCGACGAGGGACGGACGGAGATGATCCGCGACTTCCTCAGCCACGCAAGGACCGGCGGATCGCTCGCCGCGGACCAGCTCCTCAACTCGGAGTTCCTGCGCACCACCCCCGCGGGCCCCGGCCAGGGGTCCATGAGCACGCTGTTGCACGCACTGTGGCGACGGCTCGACGAGGTCGGCACTGGATGAACCGGTCGCCCTTCCACGGCGGCGTGGCGGGTGACGGTATCGGGCCGGGTGCCGCGCCGCCGGCAGAGGCGTCCCCGCAGCCGCACTGGTACGAGGCCGGCGAGGTCCTGTGGCTGGCCGCGCAGCGGTGGCTGCGGCTGAGGGACGCCCAGCTCGCAAGGCCACGGCCCAGCCCGCCGGCCGAGCTGCCCGAAGCGCCCGAGGCGGAGCGGCCACGCCCCGAGGACCTCGACGGCCCCGTACCGGAGCCCGTCGAGGAACCCGTGGAGCGGCCCGCGCCGCCGACCGGGCCGACGCCGCCGGACCTGGATCCCGGCGGCCATGTGGACTCGCTCCTGATGAGCCTGGGCAACGGCTTCGCGCTCGACCGCTCGCGGGAGATCGAGAAGGCGCTCAGGCCGCTGAAGCGGCGCGTCGCGTCCCCGGGCCGGGTCGTCCTGAACGAGGAGGCGACCGCAGAGCTGCACGCCGAGACCGGCATCTGGCTGCCCCAGCTGGAGCCGGGCCAGGAACGCCGGCTGACCGTGACGCTCCTGGTGGACTCGGGCGACTCGATGCGGCTGTGGTCGCACACCGCGGAACGCCTCGCGGAGACCCTGCACTGCTCGGGCGCCTTCCGCGACGTACGGACCGTGCGCTGGCAGGAGGACGGTAAGGGCGGGCCCCTCGGGGACAGCGCCGGCCGGCATCTGGTCCTCGTCCTCACCGATCTGCACGCCGACCACTGGGGTGACGGCAGCGCGCGGCGCAGGCTGGCGCGGTGGGCCCGCACGATGCCCGTCGCGATCGTGCACGTCCTGCCGGAGCACGTGTGGGCCAGGGCGGGCACGCGGACCAGCACGCTCCGGCTGACCAGCCCGCACCCCGCGGCGCCCAACAGCGCCTGGACCGCCGAGTCCGTGGGCCTGGTCCTGCCCACCATCGAGGACGACGCACCGGACACAGCCGACGGGTTGCGGCTGCCTGTGGTGACGCTGACGCCCGAGGGGATCGGCGGCCTCGCCCGCTTCCTCGCGCACGACACGCGGGGCGGCTACACGGTGCGCGTCCTGGACCGGACACCCGGCGACGAGGGCGCCGTCGCGCGCAGGCCCGCCGCCGCGCTGCCCCCCGACGTCCAGGTCAAGACCGTACGGGCCCAGCTCTCCCCCACCGCCTACCACCTGGCCCGCGTCTCGGCGGCCGTCCCGCTCAACCTCGACGTGCTGCGCGTGCTCCAGGAGGGGCTGATCCCCGGGGCGCGGAACTGGCACGTGGCGGAGCTGCTGCTGAGCGGGCTGCTGCGGCGCGCGGAAAGCGGCCCGGAGGAAGTCGCCGGGCCGGGCGTCGAGCTGGAATTCGACGAGGGCGTGCGACGCGAACTGCTCTCCGACGGGACGCGCGGCGAGACGGCCCGCGCGCTCACGCTCGCCCTCGGTCATCTGGCTGTCGCGGCACCGGTGTACGGGGAAGGGGTGACCCTTCTCCGCGAGCCGCAGCGCGCGACCAGTGTCGACATGGAAGGCTTACGGCCGTGGATTTCGTCTATTCTGCCCGCTTTCGCGGCCATGGCCGGACCGCACGCGACCGCCGCCCGGGAGCTTGAGGCACGCCTCGACAGCGACGAACCTCCACCCCCGGTGGCCCCGGCCTCCGAGGAACCCAGTCAGTCGGGCGATGGGGCCGAGCCCACCGCCCCGCCGGACACCGGCAGCGAAGATCACGAAGAAGGGGTCGAAGTAGTGAGCGGCTTGCAGTCCACCCAGGCCGGGTCAAGGGGTGACGCGCTGCAGAAGCCGCCCCCCGTCTGGGGCAACGTCCCGCCCCGCAACCGTGCCTTCACCGGCCGCGTCCAGCTCCTGGAGGACCTGCACCGCAGGCTCCAGGAAGGGACCACGGCCGTGCTCCCCGAGGCGCTCCAGGGCATGGGCGGAGTGGGGAAGTCCCAGCTCGCCGTCGAATACGTGTACCGGCACCTGCACGAGTACCAGATCGTGTGGTGGATCCCCGCCGAACAGCCGCAGCAGATCCGGCAGTTCCTCGTCCAGCTGGCGGGCCGGCTCGGCCTGAACGTCGGCAGCGGCGAGGCGAACACCGCGGTACCGGCCGTCATCGAGGCCCTGCGCATCGGCGAGCCGTTCAAGAACTGGCTCCTCATCTTCGACAACGCCGAAGACCCGGAATCCGTACGGGAGTTCTTCCCGACCAACGGCCCCGGCCGCATCCTCGTCACCTCCCGGAACGCCCAGTGGACGACGTCGGCGCGCCCTCTGGAAGTCGACGTGTTCACCCGCGAGGAGAGCCGGTCGCTGCTCCAGCTGAGAGCCCCTGGCCTCGACGACGAGACCGCGGACCGGCTCGCCGAGACACTGGGCGACCTGCCGCTCGGCATCGAGCAGGCGGCCGTATGGCTCGCCGAGACCGGCATGCCCGCGGACGAATACCTGCGCATGTTCGAGCAGCAGGCCAACGAGCTGATGCTCAGCGACCCGCCCGTGGACTACCCGCTGTCGGTCGCGGCGGCCTGGAACGTCTCCCTCGACCGGCTGCGCAAGAACCACCCCGCAGCCCTCCAACTCCTCCAGGTGTGCGCCTTCTTCGCGCCCGAGCCCATCTCCCGGCGTCTGCTCACCGGCGTCCGCGACGCCCCCGTACCCCCCGAGCTCAACGCGGCACTGAGCGACCCGATCCGGCTCGGCCGCGCCATCCGCGAGATCAACCGGTACGCCCTCGCGCGCATCAACCACAACACCAACACGATCCAGCTGCACCGACTGGTCCAGCGCGTCCTCATCACCCAGATGTCGGAGCCGCTGAAGTCGCAGATGCGCGGCGGCGCCCACCGGCTGCTCGCCAAGTTCGACCCCGACGAGCCCACGGCGTCCCACCAGTGGAAGCAGTACGGCGACCTGCTGCCGCACGTCCTCAACAGCCGTGCCGTCGAGTCCAAGGACCCCTGGGTACGTCAACTCGTCCTGAACGAGATCCAGTACATGTTCGCCTGGGGCGACCACGAGGGCTCGCTCGACCTGGCCCGGGAGACGTACACCACCTGGCGCGAGTCCGACGGGGACACCGCGGAGTACGTCCTCAACGCGGCCAGGCTCTACACGAACGCGCTGCGCATCCTGGGCCGCTACGCGGAGGCGTACGAACTCGACCAGCGCACCCTGGCCGGCATGACCGAGGTCCTCGGCCCCGAGCACGAGTCGACCCTCGAGATCACCAGCATGCTCGCCTGGGACCTGCGGCTGCGCGGCGACTTCCAGGCCGCGCTCGAACTCGACAAGCACGCCTACGAAACGAGCGAGCGCCTCTTCGGGCCCAACGACCCGTCCACCCTCCTCAGCGCCCACCGGCACGCGCTGAACCTGCGGTGCATCGGGCACTTCCGGGCGGCCCTCGTGCTCGACCGCATGACACACAGCCGCAAGGCCGAGGAACTCGGCGAGAACGCCCCGTCGACCCTGGGAACCATGGCGGCCGTGACGTTCGACCTCCAGGAGGGCGGCGAGTACCTGGCGGCGCGCGACCAGGCACGGGAGGTCGAGGAGCGCTTCCGCGCCACCGTCGGCGACACCCACCCGAACACGATGTCCGCGGCCCGGATCCGGTCGGTGACCGAGCGGCACGCCGGTGACCACGAGGTGGCCCTCGACCTCTCCGGCCGGGCCCTCACCATGTTCCGCACCCGCTACGGCGACCTGTACCCGCAGACGGTGAACGCACTGGTCTCGCACGCGCTCGACGTGTCGAACACCGGCGACCTCGACCGGGCGCTCGAACTCGGGCAGCAGGGGTACGAGGGATTCGAGGCACTGCTCGGCGCACGGCATCCGCACACCGTCGCGGCGCGCGTCAACCACGCGATCTGCCTGCGCCTGGCCGGGCGGACCGAGGAGGCCCGCGAGAGCGACATGACCGCACGGGCGCAGCTGACCGAATCACTCGGCGAGGAGCACCCGAACACCCTGGCCTGCACCGCGAACCTCGTCGCCGACCTGTACGAGCTGGGCGAGATGCAGGCGTCGGTGGAACTCGGCACGAGTTCGCTCGGCCTGTGCCGCAGCGTCCTCGGCGAGGACCACCCCTTCACCCTCGCCACCGCCGTCAACCTCGCGCTCGGGCTGCGGCAGCTCCAGCGTGACGACGAGGCGGACGAACTGCACGCGGACACGGTCCAGCGCTACCTGCTCACGCTCGGCGAGGCCCACCCGGCGACCTTGGCCGCCGCGGACGGCAGGACGGCGAACTGCGACATCGACCCGCTGATCCTCTGAGCTCGTCCGGGGGACCGGTCAGGCTGGTCAGGCGCCCTGGAGGCCCGTCACGAGCGGTCCGGTGAGACCGGGCAGGCGGGCGGTCCAGTGCGCCAGGTCCACGGGGTCGGGCAGCCGCCCGTCCCGGCTCCGGGTGTCGAGGGCCAGCGCCCGCACCAGTTCCGGGCGGTGCAGCAGGGCGGTGGCGGGGGTGTGCTCGCCCGCCGCCGCGAGGGCCAGGCCGAGACCGGCCCAGGCCGCGCGGGTCCCGGGGGCCGCGGTGAGGACCGCGCGGTAGCGATCCACCGCCCGCGCCGCGCTCCCCGGGCCGCCGCGCAGCAGGCACAGGTCCGCTTCGAGCAGGTCCGGGGCCCGCTCCACGCCGGACAGGCGCGCGCGGGTGTCCGGGGCGAACGTGCCGCCGTCGGCGAGCAGCATCCGCCGTAGCTCGCACCGGAGTTCCGGCAGCCGCGGCGGGCCGTCGGCGCGTACCCGGGACGGCGGCGCCGTCGCCTCGTCGCCGGTTCCGCCGTCGAGCCGGAGCTCGGTGAGCCGCCGCGTCGCGGCCGGGTCCGCCACGAGGTTGTGGCTGCACCAGGTGGCCCGCAGATCGGCCAGTTCGTCCAGGGCCGGGGCGAGGGCGCCGGCCGGCACCTGCTCGTCGGCCCACGAAGCAGTCTGGCGCACCATCCCGTCGGCGAACCGGCGGCCCCACGGAGTGAGTCCCGACTGGTCGGCCAGCGTGCGCAGCGCGATGGCCACCGCGTCGCGCCACACGGCGAACTCGAAATGCGCGAGGTCCGCACGGGGGCCGGTGAGGGCGTGCCGTTCGGTACGCCAGAAGTCGGCGACGCCCGTGAACGCGTACGCGCCGTGCAGCAGACCCCACGGCGGGCGCGGGTCGGTGCGCCAGGGCGCGTACAGCAGGGCGTCCGCGTGGGGTCCGCCCGTGGCCCGGTCGACGAGCGGGATCTGGTGGCTGAGGGCGTTGAGCACGGAGTGCCGTGTCTCGTGGACGAGCGTGACCGCGAAGTCGACGGCGTCGCGCGGCAGGGAGACCAGGGCACTGCCGAACGCCTCGGCGTAGGAGGCGCTGGAGGTGCGGAAGCGGGGCATGCCCGGCAGCGGCACGAGCGAGTTCAGGACGAGCCGCGCCGCGCCCGCCGCGTCCGGGTGCCGGGTCGTGAGCAGGTGCGCGGCGTCGTGCAGGTGGCGCTGCCAGAGGCCCGACTCCGCGTCGGCGACCGGGGCCGGGGGCGGCCAGGGGGAGCGGAAGTCGCGGTAGGGGTCGGCGTCGTCGAGGAGGACGCCGGGTCCCGGCTCGCGCGGGGCCCAGCTCAGCAGGCGTGCGGGGTGCCAGCCGGGGGCGGGCAGGTGCGGGGCGGCGGGCAGTTCGACGGCGTGCGGGCCGAGCGTGACGCGGGCCGTGCCGCGCCCGTCCGTCTCAAGCGTGGCGACGTCGTGTTCGCCGGAGGCGTCGTCCAGTACGGCGTGCCCCACCGTCGGCAGGATCACCTTGCCCGCACGGGCGGGCACGCGGACGCGCGCGGGAAGTCCGGCTCGCAGCGCGGCCGCCGCGGCGAGCGCGTGCGCGTAGCCGGCTTCCCGCCACAGGGGTGGCTCCCCCGGCCGGGGCCCGGCGCCGCCCCGCAGGCGCCCGAGCAGGCGGACCGCCCAGACCCCGACCGGCGGATGCCCGAGCACACGCGCCACCGCCTCCGGGTCGCGCTGTTCCGCGCGGGCCAGCAGGTCGAAGGCGTACGGCAGAGGAGGCAGCGGACCGCCGTGCCCCGGCGCCGCGTGCTCCGCGTCGGCCAGGGCGCGCAGCATGAGCATGCGGCGGCTGCGCTCGGCGGCCTCGATACGGGTCCCGGCGGGCGCGGTGACACGCCCGCCGGCGATGTCCTCCAGGTCGGCGACGGGCACGTGGTGCCGCGTCAGCACGGCACGGCAGGCCGGTCGGGCTCCTCGGGGAGGTGACACGGGGAGGCCGGCGCGGGCGGCCCATGCTCGTGACGCGGCTCGTGCGGGGCTGTGCCACCGTGCTGTCGCTCGCTGAAGTACGGGCTGTCCTGCCCGCCGGAGACGACCTGTCCGACGGCGTCCTCCATCAGATGTTCGAGCAGGGCGTCCTGTGCCTCCGACAGCAGCGGGTCCCTCAGTGCCATGGCCTCCTGAAGGCCCCGACGGCTGAGATCGACGAGTCCGGTCTCGATGTCAGTCGTAGAAGTCCTCACGTCTAACTTCCCCCTGTCGGCTCCCGCTCGCGGCCCCGCGGCGCAGACCCACCTCCTTCCCATAGTGGCCCGTGGTCAGCCGCGCCGAAAGGGGCTCTGGCGGCCATCAAGGCTTGAATTGTTCGATACATGGCCGGGGAAGGCGGCATCCGGTGCCTCGACACAGTGTTGAACGGTTACTCAACTGGTGTGCCGTGTGGGGCAATTGAGGCGAAAGCCGAAAAGCCCGGCCGCGCGCCGATGGGCACGCGACCGGGCTCTCGATGACGTACGGGTACGGAACGTGTCCCGTCGTCGTATGCCTACTCGTCGTCGGACGGCTTCTCGTCCTCGACGGCGGAGTCCACGGCCTGCTCCAGGCCGAGCTGCTCGACGAGCCAGCGGTCGAACTCGATCGCGGCGCGCACCCAGCTGACCGTCGACGAGACGAAGTGCTCCAGGCTGACGCCCGTGCCGATGAGCATCTGGGCCTCACCGATGAGGCGGACCGTGCCGTCGTCGTGGGTGTGGCTGTAGACCTTGGGCCACAGGGTGCGGCGGTTCCAGTCGTCGATGGTCTCGAGGAGCGCCGGCTTGGTCTCGAGGTCGTGGGGGCGGTCGTAGAACGTCCGCACCGAGAAGACCTGCTGGTCGTCCTCGCCGCGGAACATGAAGTACGTGCGGAACTCCTCCCACGGAGCCGCGAGGTCACCCTCTTCGTCGGTGACGTACTTGAGCTCCATCTGCTCCAGGAGCTGCTTCACGAGGTCCTGGTCGGGGACGACGGGGCCCGCCGGTCCTTCGCCCTGCGGCTGCTGGGGCTGTCCCCCGAAGTTCGGAATCGAGGACGGGTCGATGCTCACGTGCTTGGTCCCTTCGTATGGATGCCGCCATCCTCCCCCAGGATGGGCGGGGAATGGCAAGCCCCGACGGCACTGTCCGCTTCCGGCTGACAGGATCCGGCCCTCCGGGTGAGCGCGGACGGCACGCGGAGCGAGGGGGCGGTGTCCCCACCACCCCCTACGCGTTCCCGCTTTCCGGCCGGTGACCCCAGCGTTCGCGACTACAGCGCCGCGACTACACGCCCGTGACCACAGCGCCTGTGGCTACAGCGTCTTGCCGGTGGCGCGGCCCACGATCAGGCCGTCCCCGAAGGAGTCCACGCGGACCGTGTCGCCGTCCGTGACCTCGCCGGAGAGGATCTCCTTCGCGAGCCGGTCGCCGATCGCGGTCTGCACGAGCCGCCGCAGGGGCCGCGCCCCGTACGCCGGGTCGTTCCCCTCGTCGGCGAGCCAGGCCAGGGCCTCGTCGGAGACCTGGAGCGTGAGGCGCCGCTCGGCGAGCCGCTTGGCGAGCCGGTCGATCTGCAGCTTCGCGATCCGCTCCAGCTCGGCCTTGTCGAGCGCCGAGAAGACGACGAGGTCGTCGAGGCGGTTCAGGAACTCCGGCTTGAAGGAGGCCCGCACCACTTCCAGGACCTGCTGCTTCTTCTCGTCCTCGCTGGTCAGGGGCTCGACCAGGAACTGACTGCCCAGGTTCGAGGTGAGCACCAGGATCGTGTTCCGGAAGTCGACCGTGCGGCCCTGTCCGTCGGTGAGCCGCCCGTCGTCGAGCACCTGGAGCAGGACGTCGAAGACCTCGGGGTGCGCCTTCTCCACCTCGTCGAGCAGCACGACGCTGTACGGGCGCCTGCGCACGGCCTCCGTGAGCTGGCCGCCCTCCTCGTATCCGACGTAGCCGGGAGGCGCGCCGACGAGCCGGGCGACGCTGTGCTTCTCGCCGTACTCGCTCATGTCGATGCGGACCATGGCCCGCTCGTCGTCGAACAGGAAGTCGGCGAGCGCCTTGGCCAGCTCGGTCTTGCCGACGCCGGTCGGGCCGAGGAAGAGGAAGGAGCCGGTGGGCCGGTCGGGGTCGGCGATCCCTGCGCGCGTGCGGCGCACTGCGTCGGAGACCGCGCGGACGGCCTCGGTCTGCCCGATCAGGCGCTTGCCCAGCTCGTCCTCCATGCGCAGCAGCTTCTGCGTCTCGCCCTCCAGGAGCCGCCCGGCGGGAATGCCGGTCCAGGCCGCCACGACGTCGGCGATGTCGTCGGGGCCGACCTCCTCCTTGACCATGGTGGCCGTCTTGGACGCCTCCGCCTCGGCCTCTTCCTCCGAGGCGGCTTCCAGGTCCCGCTCCAGGGCGGGGATCTCGCCGTACAGCAGCTTGGAGGCGGTGTCGAAGTCGCCGTCGCGCTGGGCGCGCTCGGCCTGGCCGCGCAGCTCGTCGAGCTTCTCCTTCAGCTCACCGACGCGGTTGAGGGACTGCTTCTCCTTCTCCCAGCGGGCGGTGAGGCCGCGCAGCTCCTCCTCCTTGTCGGCGAGGTCGCGCCGCAGCTTGTCGAGGCGCTGCTTGCTGGCCGGGTCCGTCTCCTTGTCGAGCGCCAGCTCCTCCATCCGCAGCCGGTCGACGGCGCGCTGGAGCTCGTCGATCTCGACGGGCGAGGAGTCGATCTCCATGCGCAGCCGGGACGCGGCCTCGTCCACGAGGTCGATGGCCTTGTCCGGCAGGAAGCGGGAGGTGATGTACCGGTCGGAGAGCGTGGCGGCGGCCACGAGGGCGGAGTCCGCGATCTGCACCTTGTGGTGGGCCTCGTACCGGCCCTTCAGGCCGCGCAGGATCGCGATCGAGTCCTCGACGGTCGGCTCGGCGACGAGGACCTGCTGGAAGCGGCGCTCCAGGGCGGGGTCCTTCTCGATGCGCTCGCGGTACTCGTCAAGGGTGGTCGCGCCGACCATACGGAGCTCGCCGCGCGCGAGCATCGGCTTGAGCATGTTGCCCGCGTCCATGGCGGAGTCGCCGCCGGCGCCCGCGCCCACGACCGTGTGCAGCTCGTCGATGAACGTGATGATCTGCCCCTCGCTCTCCTTGATCTCGGAGAGGACGGTCTTCAGGCGCTCCTCGAACTCGCCGCGGTACTTCGCGCCGGCGACCATCGCGCCGAGGTCGAGGGAGACCAGGCGCTTGTTGCGCAGGGACTCCGGGACGTCGCCCTTCACGATGCGCTGGGCGAGGCCCTCGACGACGGCGGTCTTGCCGACGCCGGGCTCACCGATCAGGACGGGGTTGTTCTTGGTGCGGCGCGACAGCACCTGCACGACGCGCCGGATCTCGTGGTCCCGTCCGATGACGGGGTCGAGCCTGCCCTCGCGCGCCGCGGCGGTGAGGTCGGTGCCGAACTTCTCCAGGGCCTTGTACTGGCCCTCGGGGTCGGGTGTGGTCACCCGGCGCCCTCCCCTGCTCTTCTCGAAGGCGGCGAGCAGCGCCTTGGCGCTCGCGCCCTGTTCCGTCAGTACGTCTCCGGCGGCGCCGCCCTTCGCGGCGATGCCGATCAGCAGATGCTCCGTGGACAGGAACTCGTCCCCGAGCTCCTTGGCGCGCCGGGCCGCGTCCTCGACGACCGCGAGGAGTTCCCGGTTGGGCGCGGGCGGCGCCACGGTCGCCCCGGTCACGCTGGGCAGCGAGCCGAGCACCCGCTCGGCGCCGGCCCGTACGGCCGCCTGGTCTGCCTCGACGGCCGCCAGGAGGTCGGTGATGTTCTCGTTCTCCTGGCCTTCGAGCAGGGCAAGCAGCAGGTGCGCGGGCGTCAGGTCCGCGTGCCCGCCGGCCACGGCCCGGCTCGTGGCCGCGTTGATCGCATCCCGGCTCCTGTTCGTCAGCTCTGCGTCCACGTGCGCACTCTCCTCCTCGCGTCGACCACTCCCGCACACTGACTGTGTCAGCGTGCACAAAGTTGAGTCTACTCCACTCAAGTACCGGGGCGGGACATGTCCGGGCGGGGCGATAGGTTCCGGGCATGGCCAAGCGGAACGATCCTCTGCACCCCGACCCGACCTTCCTCAGCTTCTGGCGGGAGCGTCACCTGTGCACGCTGACGACCCTGCGCCCCGACGGCACCCCGCACGTGGTGCCGGTCGGCGTCACCTACGACCCCGAGGCCGGCCTGGCCCGGGTGATCACGAACAAGTCGAGCGCGAAGGTGTCGCACGTGCTCGCCGGGGCGGCGACGGAGGGCGGGGCCCGGGTGGCGGTCTGCCAGGTCGACGGGCGGCGCTGGGCCACGCTGGAGGGGCGCGCCGAGATCAGCGCGGAGCCGGAGAGGGTGGCGGAGGCGGTGCGGCGGTACGCCGAGCGGTACGAGCGCGTGCCCGCGCCCAACCCGGACCGCGTGGTCATCGAGATCGCCCTGACCCGGGCGACGGGGAACGGCTGACGTCGATCAGCCGACCGGGAACACCCGAAAGGGGACAGGTGACAGGGAACGGGTGACAGGGAACGGGTGACACCGGGACCCGTACCCGGGCCGGGCGGAAAACTACAGCGGCGCCACCGTGTTCAGGTCCACGGTGACGCCGCTGCGGGGGGAAGCACCTGCGCGATCTACAACGACGGGGGAATCGCGTCAGGCACTGCGGGGGGTGGCTGATGTGACTGAGGTGGCGTGCGGGACCTCGGGCCCCGCATCCCGTACCAGCTGGTGGTCACGCTGGTCGAGGTTGACGAAGACCATTCCGTACCTGATGGCGCACCGCACTGGCTGTGGGGCGCCCCGAGGGCGGCGAAGACACCGGTAGGCCCGGATCTCGTCCTCGTCGCTCTCGTCCCGCACGACGACGATCGGCTCGCCGAACAGGGTGACCATCAACGAATCGCCGCGGTGCGGAATCGCCGTGACGAGATCGATGAAATGCCACCCGGAACGGTAGGCCGTCGCCATCTCGCGGCGGAACGTTCTGTCGTCGGGCGGGGTGCTCATGCTGCTGTGTCCACCGGAGCGACGCTCCAGGACAGGTCCGGCGGCGCGATGCTCTGACCGGCGGACACATGGGTGGCCGGCGCGGTGCTCCAGGACAGGTCGGCGGACACGTGAGTGGTCGGCGCGCTGCTCCAGGACAGGTCCTGGGTACCGAACACACCGAAAGCCAGACCTGCGGAGAAGGCAATAGCCATCACCGAGCGAAGCATTCTCTTGCACATAGTGGGCTTCGTCCTCACTTCCATGGCGTCTCTCCCCCGACTCCCAAGACGATGGCTCATTCAGCCATCCAAACACCACAGGAGCGATGCATCATGTTCCTGCACGTTCAGGACCCTGGGGGGTGGATCTATGGCAACAAACAACGCACATCGGACACATCCTCATGCCGCGACTGAACTGTGCGACGAAGGGCGGCGGTTGTACGCCAGCGCTCTGCGGTCCGGACGCATCGCCCGAAGCGAAGTGGCGACCGCTCCCTGCCTGATGGAATTCGCCCTTCTCCACCCAGACCCGGATGACGCCACCTGGCTCCGCCCAGTTCCGCCTGCCGCCGCGCTTGCGCAGCGCCTGCACCCCATCGAACGGGAAATCCAGGAGCGGAGAAGCCTGGCGGTCGAACTGACCGATCACTTCGAGCCATTCATGGCCATCAGTGCGCAGGATGTCCCCACCACCCACGCGGTCACCGTGCTCGAAGGGATCAACCGGATCAACTCGGCCATCGAACTCGCCATCGGCGAGTGCCGTTCGGAGATCCTCACGGTGCAGCCCGGCGGCGGCCGCAGCGAGCACTCCCTGACCGAGGCACTGGAACGGGGCCAGTCCGTCATCGCCCGCGGCATCACGATGCGCACGCTCTACCAGCACACGGCCCGGCACAGCCAGGGAACGCTCGTGTACGCCGAGCACATGGCCAAGGGGAACGTGGAGATACGGACCCTCGAAGAGCTCATAGAGCGGCTGATGGTCTTCGACCGGTCGGTGGCGTTCATACCGGTCTCCGGTGACCGGCCGATCGCCCTCGAACTCCGCCACCCGGGCCTCGTCGACTACCTGGCCAAGGTCTTCGAGCAACTGTGGGTCCGCGGAGTCCCCCTCCTGGAGGAGACCCCCTACGCGCCCCCGACCAACGGCATCACCGGCGTCCAGCGCTCCATCGCCAAACTGCTCATCGAAGGCCACGTGGACGAGGCGATCGCCCGTCGCCTGGGGATGAACGTCCGCACCTGCCGCGCCCACATCGCCAAACTCGCCGCCGCCCTCGGCAGCGGCAGCCGCGCTCAGCTCGGGTTCCTGATCGCGCAGTCAGGCCTCCTCGACCAGCACCAGGACCAGCACCAGGACCAGGACCACGACTCGTGACCACCGGCGCGCACGCCCACGGAGCCGAGGAGCTGTGTGCCGCCGGCACGGCGCTCTACTCCCGGGCCCTGCGCGAGGGCCGGGTCAAGGACGAGGACGCGACGCTCGCACCGTGTCTCCTCGACCTCGGCCTGCTGCGCGCGGACCCGGACGACGGACAGTGGCTGTGCCCCGTGTCCCCCGCTCTGGTGCTGCCCGGCCTGCTGAGCAGGATCGAGAACGAGATCGCGCTCCAACGCCGCCGGGAGTCGAAACTCGCGGACACGTTCGGCCCGCTCATGGACCTCGACGCCCAGCGTGCGGCCGTCCACAGCACACCCATGATCTCGGTCCTCATGGGGTTCCAGCGGATCAACAACGCCATCACCGACGCCATGGCCACCTCCTCGCAGGAGCTGCTGACCGTCCAGCCGGGCCAGCGCCCCGCCACCCTGCTGGCCTCGGTCCTCTCCCAGGAACAGGAACTCCTCTCCCGTGGCTGCCGGATGCGCACGCTGTACCAGCACACGGCGCGCCACTCCACCGCCGCCGTCGCCCACTACGAACAACTCCGCGGCGACGTACAGGTCCGTACCCTCGACGAGGTCACCGAGCGGCTCGTCCTGCTCGACCGGACCGTCGCCTTCATCCCCGCCAACACGGACCGCACCGTAGCCCTGGAGATCCGCCACCCCGCCCTCATCTCCTACCTGGTGACGACCTTCGAGCGCCTGTGGCGCCTGGCCACGCCCATGTTCCCCGTCGCCGCGCACCGCCCCCCGGCGAAGGACGGCGTCACCTCCCGGCAGCGCACGATCGCCGCGCTCCTCATCGAGGGCCACACGGACGCCGTCATCGCGAAACGCCTCGGCATGAACATCCGCACGGTCCGCGTGCACATCGCCAAGCTCGCCAGCACGCTCGGCAGCGAGAGCCGCGCCCAACTCGGCTACCTCATCGGCCAGTCCGGAATGCTGGAACGCGAACTGGAACGCGAACCGGAACAGGACCAGGAACCGGCACCGGAACACGGCGAGAGCCGATAGCCAACCCGGGACTGCCACCCGGGACCGCCACCCGAAACGATCTCCGTACAACCAACCCCCGCCCCTGCATGTCCAACTCCCCGCCCCGTACCTCACCCAGGGAGAGACGTCCTCATGCAGGCATCCCAGGCAGCCCAGGCACCCCGTGTTCCCCAGGAACCGTTCGCCGGTCGCAGACGGCGGCGGCACGCGTCGCTCGCCCTCGTCGCGGGCGCCGTCCTCGCGCTCGGTTCCGTCGCCCCGGCGAGCGCCGACGAGCAGGAGACGGACGCGCTCTGGATCGCGGCGCCGTACGACCTCGTCCTGCCGACCGCCGACGCGCAGGGCGACGCCGTCGGCAACACAATCGAGGTGAAGCTCGGCCACGACAACACGAACAACGCCATCACCGGCGGCAAACTCACCGTCGACGCGACCGAGCTGGCGAACGTGGCCGACGTGACCTGGCCCTCGGACTGCGCCCCGGGCGCCGACGCGCTGACCGCGACCTGCGACTTCGGCGCGCTGAACACCGGCCCGTACGAGACCGTCGCCGAGATCGGCCTGCGCGCCAAGGCCGGCGCCCCCGCCGACACCACCGGCACGATCCACTTCACCGCCGACGCGGACAGCTCCTTCGGCCCGCTCACCGGCTACCCCACGGACACCCAGGTCCGGCTCGGCGACGGCCCCGACCTCGGCGTGAACCAGGTCCCGTACCGGACGGGCGTCGCGCCGGGCTCGGACATCGCCCAGGCGATCCGGCTGTCCAACCACGGCAACCGCACCGCGGACCGCACCCTCCTCACCCTCTTCGCCTCGCACGGCCTGGACTTCGCGCAGCGCTTCGGCAACTGCACATACCTGGAGGACGACGCGACCACGCACCAGACCGGCACCACGGCCGTCTGCGTCCTCGACAAGCCCGTGGCGCCCGGTCAGCAGTACGACCTGTCGGCGGCCGGCGCGGTGCGCGCGACGGGCGCGGCGCTGTACGAGCGGTTCGACTACTCCGTCGACCAGTACTCGGACGAGGCGTACGAGCAGGCCGTCGCAGGGCGGCCGTTCGTCCAGGGCACCGGCGCCGACCTCGTGCCCGCCGCCGTCCCCGCGGCCCGCACCCTGAGCGCGACGGCGACCGAGCCCGACCTGAACACCGAGGACAACTACCGCAGCACCCTGATCAACGCGGACAACAAGGCCGACCTGATCGCCCTCGCGAACGACATCAAGGGCGTGGCCCCCGGTGACATCGTCACCGCCCGCGTTGGCGTGAAGAACCGCGGCCCGGCCTGGGTCGCCTCGCTCGGCGCCGGCGCCCCCGCGGCGGCGATCGACGTCACCATCCCGCAGGGCACGACCGTCACCGGCGCGCCCGACTCCTGCTACGAGCGCGGCACGAACCAGTACACGTGCCAGAGCCCGATCTTCATGTGGGAGAAGGACCGTTCGACGTTCGACTTCACCCTGCGCGTCGACCGTGTCATCGAGGGCGGCGCGAAGGGTTCGGTCGCCACGGTGAACGACAATCCGGAGCTGCGCATCAGCGCGTTCGACCCGCAACTGGCCAACAACACGGCCGAGTTCACGGTCTCGGGCAGCTGATCCCGCCCGTGGGTCCCCGCCCCGCGGGGGGGGGGACCCACGGCCCCTACTTCAGCCCGATCCGCGCGCACGCCGCCGCGTACGCGGCCGTGCAGATGTCCCCGGTCCGGTAGATCCCGTCCTTGATCACGGTCGACTTGATGCTGCTGCGCGTCATCGGGACGACCTGTACGAGGAGTGAGGGGACGTTCGGGGTGGTCGGGCTGTCGACGCGGTCCTTGGTGAGCGCGTTGAACTCGATGTCCCGCTGCTGGGCGAGGAGGACGGCCATCTGCGCGGCGGTGGAGGCCTCTTCCGGGTACGGCTTGTACACGGTCATGTACTGGTCGCCCGCCACGATGCGCTGCACGGCGGCGAGTTCGGCGTCCTGGCCGGTGACGGGCGGGAGGGTGGTGACGCCGGCGGCCTTGAGGGCGCTGATGACACCGCCCGCCATGCCGTCGTTCGCGGAGTAGACCCCGGCGATGTTCTGCGCGCCGAGCGCCCGGATGGCGTCGGCCATGTTGGCGCGGGCGTTCTCCGGCTTCCAGTCCTTGGTGTCGTACGACTTCGCGACCGTCACCTGTTCCTTGAGCTCGGCCAGGGCACCGTCCTTGTAGAGCGCGGCGTTCGGGTCGGTGACCGAGCCGTTCATCATGACGATGCGGCTGTTCTTGGAGGCCTTGGTGCCGAGGGCCTTGAGGAGCGCCATGCCCTGCACATGGCCGACCTGGTCGCTGTCGAACGACACGTAGCCCTCGACGGGGCCCTCGGCGAGCCGGTCGTACGCGATGACGGGGATGCCCGCGTCCTTGGCCTTCCTGACCGAGCCCGCGATCGACCTGGAGTCGACCGCGTCCAGGATCAGGACGTCGACCCGGTCGCGGATCATCTGGTCGACCTGTCTCTCCTGGCGCTTGGCGTGTTGTTCCGCGTTCGCGTAGAGAACGCGGCCCTTTCCGCCGGTCAGGGACTCGACCTCTTTCTCGATGTGCGGGTGGTCGAACTTCTCGTAGCGCGCGGTCTCCTTCTCGGGCAGGAGGAGACCTATCTTCAGGTCCTGCTTCTGCCGGGCGGACGCCTTGTCCGCGGCGTCGTTCGACGGTTCGGTCCAGCTGCTCCCGCACGCGCTGAGGGACACGGCCATGGCGGACGCCGCCCCGACGAGGACGGCGCGCTTCGTACGCGGATTCACTTGTCATACCTCCCTGACGTGACCGCGTCGTTGCGGCCGAGGTGGCTGGAAGCCAACTCGGCCGGACACATAGCGTCAAGAGATGAATCCCAAATGAGACGGAAACGGGTCTGAGCGTTCTGGACCTGAAGACGACAGTAACCGCGAGTAACCCCTCCGGGTGGGGGCGAGTGGCGGGTGCCGGGTGGCGGTATGACTTGTTTACCCCTGGGAGTGACCTGGTGTCCGCGACGGCCGGTTCATGATCCCTACGCCGTTATAAAGAGCCCGTCCAGTTGATCAACTGATGGGTTCCCTCCGTGCTCAAGGCCGCTCTGCGTGTCCTCGCCGCCACCGCTCTCGTCACCGTCCCGATGACCGTCGCGGCCTCGGCCGACACGGCCACCCACGGCTCCACCACCGCCAAGACCGCCACCACGGGCGCCGCCACCACCACCGCCACCAAGGCTGCCGCTCCCGACACCGGGCCCTGCGGCCCGGTCGGCCCCTTCCAGCCGTTCGACTGGTGGCGCACCACCACCTCGCCCGCCATCTTCCCGGCCGTCCTGAGCACCGCGGCCATGGAGAACTGGCAGTGGCGCTACGACACCAACACGCTCTGGCGGGGCGACACCCGGGAGAACGTGCAGCAGCTCTTCCAGGACGGTTTCACTCCGCGCGGCGACACGCTCACCCCGCTCGCCGAGTACATCGTCAAGGGCGGCGGCCAGAACACCGCGCACGTCAGCACCAGTTGTGAGAAGTGGGTGGCACAGAAGTTCGCCACCTACGGCGCGGCGAAGACGGGGTGGGTGTACGAGATCGAGGCCCCGGGCGGCATCGACGTGAACGCCACGGCCCACCTCAACGGCTACGAGTCCCCGTACCTCTGGAACAAGGAGATCGACTTCCCGGGCGGCATCGCCGGCGAGCACATCAAGAGCGCCTGCAAGTACCACCTGCTCAAGACCGACCCGGCGACCAAGGTCAACACCTACGAGAACCTGGGCTGCCAGACCAACCGCCACTTCCAGGACGACCTCGTGGCCGCGCACTGACCCCACGCGACGCCGGGGCGGGGGTGGCGGGCCGAATGCCCGCTACCCCTCAACCTCCCCGCCCAGCTCGAACCACACGCCCTTCGCGTACCGGCCGGCCCGCTCCCCCGCGACACCCCACGCATCGGCGACCTCGGATACGAGCGCGATCCCACGCCCCCAGCAGGCGGCGGCCCCTGCGGCTTGCCGGGTCACCACAGGCGGATCCGGACTCTCGTCGAACACGCTGATCCGAAGCCGGGCGGGAGTCGCCAGCAGCCGCAGCATGGCGGACCCCTTCGTATGCAGGTGCACGT
The DNA here is from genome assembly GCF_004005495.1 of Streptomyces antnestii. Lineage (GTDB taxonomy): Bacteria > Actinomycetota > Actinomycetes > Streptomycetales > Streptomycetaceae > Streptomyces > Streptomyces antnestii. The sequence continues at coordinate 409,478 of NZ_RZYA01000003.1, read as the reverse complement.
TCGTGACGAGCTCCGACGTACACAGGGCGGCAGGCACGACGAGGGCCTCCCGGCCGAGGGCCAACAGAACGACCCGCACGAAGTCCCGGCACACCTTGGGCGCGCGGGCATCACCGGGCGCGAACAGGCTGTAGTCGTAGGCGAGTTGGGGCGAGCGGTGGGCTGCGCGCCGGGCAGGATCGAGGCCCATGGGGGGTACTCCCGTCGGGAGAAGCGAGTGAGGGGGGTGACGCCTCGCACCCGGCGATGGCATTGCCCGGCACCCCTGGCGGGGGCGGCGGGTGCACTGTCGGCTTATGGGCGTGGGGGGCTGAGCGGTACCGGTGAGTGACCGGCGCCACACTCAAGGTAGGGAATAGGGGTTCACGCGTGCAACCCATTCGCCGGATCGGGTGGACCGACTCACCCCCGACAGAGCAAACTGACGCCAACCCATCGGAAGAGGCAGCGCGTTGGCACTCCGCACCAGCACCACGGAACGACAGCGTCGACTCGGCGCGGAGCTGCGGAAGCTGCGCGAACAGGCGGGCTGCTCCGTAACCGAGGGCGGGCACTTCATCGGCATGGGGCGCACGCACCTGGGTCACGTCGAGGCCGGGCGCACCGCCATCCCCTCGGACAAACTGCGCGCGCTCTGCCACGCGTACGGGTGCACACGGGAACCCTTGATCGAGGCGCTGGTCGCGATGAGCGAAGAGAGCGGCAAGGGGTGGTGGGCCGAATACCGCCGCGTCCTGAGTCAGCCCGTACTGGATCTAGCGGAGCTGGAGGCAGCCGCCGGCGGCCTCTACTCGTACGAGTCCCTGTTCATTCCCGGCATCCTGCAGACCCCCGACTACACGCGGTCCATTTTCCGCTCCAGCCGGACGGAACGGCCGAACGACGACCTTGAGCGGGCCGTCCAGTTCCGGATGGACCGGCAGCGCGTTCTCGCCCAGGAGCGCCCTCCGACTCTGCACGCCGTCGTCCACGAGGCCGCGCTCCACGTTCGGTTCGGCGGCGTGGCCGTCATGCGCAGGCAACTGCTGCACCTGATCCGGATGGCTGAACTGCCAGGAATCACGGTCCAAGTACTCCCCTTCACCGCAGAGGGCCTGTCCGCGTTCAGCACCCCGTTCCTGCTGGTCGAATCCCACAACTCGACCATGGAGACTGTGCTCGTGGAGAGCCCGGCGGCCTCGCTGTACGTCCACGAGAGTGACGCCGTACTCAAGTACAGGTCGCGCTTCGACCGGCTCCGCGCCGCCGCGCTCCCCGCCGTGGACCCGGGAGTGTCCGCGTCCACACACGAGACGCGCGATTCCCTGGCCCTGATCCAGCACTTGCTCTACAGCCTTCAGGAGGCCTGACAATGCCCCAACTGTCCTGGCAGAAATCGACGTTCAGCGAAGACCAGGCAAACTGCGTCTACGTCGCCACCGCCCCCGACGGAACGATCCGCCTCCGCGAGAGCGACGCCCCGGACACTGTCATGGCCACCGGCCTGGCTCAACTCGCCTTGCTGATACGGCAGATCAAACTCCGGGCCTGAGCGCAGCTCAGGATCCCTGCAGCTCCTGCATGCGCTTGGTCAACCGGGACGAGGTCAGAGAAGAGACAGCACGGCCAGGACGATCAACAACAGGGCTATACCGCCGACAATTCGCGCCGCTATACCGCTGGTTCGCTGATCGGCCACCTCCGAATAGCCCGGATCCTTCGAGTCGTATATCACGTCCAGCCGCTGCCCCACACCGACGGGCGCAACCTTGTAGGGCAGGCTTTCACGCTGATATTGCATGCCGTCGACTTCATACAGAAGCCTCAGTCTCCACTCACCCTTGTCAGTCTTCGACTTGTCCACGCATTTCGCGCGCACAGTCACCCCTCGGCTCCGGAGACTCTGCTCGCGCCAAATGAAGAGCAGCGCTCCCGCGAGCACGGGAATCCCGATCACCAGAATTGAGATCGCATAGCCCTGCACCTGCTCAAGCACTATCTCTCACCCCTTGACTCCAGACGGTCACGACGCCGCCATGTCCCGACCCGAACTCCCTGTTGCTCACGCTCGCTTAGCGCATCACCGACGTCCGCCAACTCACTTTTTCCACAAGGGAGTTCGCGAGCGGGGCACCAGAAATCACATCAAGGCCGCCACGACGAAGGAGAGGTAGATCACCGGGTAGGCGGCGGTGAGCAAGCTGATGGGGAGACCGAGGAGGACGTACGCGAGGAAGAGCAGCAATCGGACAACGGGCCCGGACCGGGAGCTCATGCGCTCCGGGGCGCCGGGATCGTACGTCACCTCGATCCGCTCCGGGTCGGTGGCGACGAGCTTGCCTCCGCCCAGGTACTCGCGCTCCACGCCCGCGATGTCGGTGAAGGTGTACACCTTGGTGGATGTGGTCTCGCCGTCCGAACCAGTGCCGTAGTCGGTCCGTTCGTACGTGGCCACGACAGTGATCCCGCGACGGCGCAGGAGCCACCAGTCCTTCGTCGACCGACACACGGCTGTCGTGATCGAGCAGCCGACGAGGAACACCGTGTAGAAGGCCGTCCAGATGACGATCACTTCCCGGTCACCGGTCGCGATCGTCAGGCCGAGCCCCAGGACGAACAGACCGCCGTAGAACCACCACGCTGCCCGCTCCCCTGCCGTCCACCCCGCACCCGGCCGCCGGACTCTCGGCGGCGTCGGCAGGACCGACACGGCCGCGGAACCGTCCCGGCGCGGCTCGGCCGCATCCCGCACGGGCAGGGCGGAGTTGACGGCGGCGGCAAAGGCTGTGGCGGCCGCGGCGCTCGACGGCCGCAGTGGGTAGGTGACGGGGACGGATCCGTCCGGGCCCGAGGTGAGAACGATCTCGATCCCGCGCCGCCCCTCCGGCCCGCGCGCCCGGACCGTCTCGATGGCGGTGAGCGGGATACGCACGCGCAGCCCGGTACCGAACCGGTCCAGCAGGACAGCGCCCTGCTCCAGACGCGCGGTAGTACGACGGCTGCGCAACACCTGGTCGGTCACGTCGGCACGGTAGGGCATGGGCATGACGCCCCGGAAGACGGACGGCACACCACGCGTACGCCGATGCTGGCCCAATTCTTCGGCGCCGGCTGACGACACCGACTTCAAGCGCGTGCTTTCCGCCATTTCCTGAACCCACGGGTGATCGACCTTGAGGTCCAGTAGGTGTTCAGATGTGCCCAAATATTTGGCGCCACTCCTCCCCGCTTGAGGTTGTCTCGCCCCCAGAAGTCATGGTGATCGATATCGGTGGCGTCACCGAAGAACTGCCAAAATATATCGGGCCTATCCAGTTTGATGACGGCACGGACGAGCTCTTTGAGGCCACGACCCCAGTCGAGTCCAAAAATGACGAAGTGATCACCTTTGGCGGACATCGTGCTTCGATGAATCTCGTCCACGATCAGGCCAGGAAGAGCGCGACCATAATAGTCGTCCTCGACCCCAAAATGCTCCTCGAATTTATTTACAGGAGTATGATCACCAAATAAGCCGCGTGGCGCGCTCGGTCGAACCGCCCAATCGTTCACCCATTGATCGAGATCTTTTGAGCTCACTTCCGTGTGAACGACCATCGACTCGGACCCCTTTTGTTGGCTCGATACGCCATACAAGACCACGTCTACGATTCCGCCTCCGTCGACCCTGTCAGCCACCGCGAGGGCCTTCTTGACCTTTCGGGCAATTGAACTGAATCGCCGAGGCTCGAAGTACCACGCCCGACTAATGGGGAGCACAATCATTACACGCACACTGCCAGCAGCCATGCAGCGCAACGTAGCACCTAGTACACGACCTGGAGCCCGACTTGAGCACACCAGCGGAGTAGAAGCTCGACAAATTGACGAAAAGGGCATTACCATCCTGGGCGCCACCAGGGAATTCAAGTGGCTCAACGGGTATATCGAAAAACTAGAGGGCGCCGCTTCGCCCCGCCAGACCGCCCGGCCGGGCGAAGCGCTGTCGACGGGCCGGATGCGGGCAGGCCGAACCCTGCTCGACGTGGGCGGTCCACAGCAGACGCCCCCACCGAGCCAGGCAGATCCCCTTTACGCGCTCCGACCCCACCGGCACACTGACCAGGCGTCAACCCGTCAGCCATCCGGTGCTTCCCCCCCTCCCCGGGCCCGACGGAGTACTCCTGCTGGACCCAAGGAACAGAGGAAGCACCATGAGACGCTCCACCTTGCTCACGCGTGCCCTGGGTACCGGGGCGCTGGCCACCGCTGCGACCTCCCTGGCCCTGGTCTACGTACCTGTCACCACCTCGGTCCCGCGTCTCGACATCGTCGGGGCGCTGGCCGCGACCGCCGTACTCACGGCCGCCTGGGCACTGGCGTGCCTCACCGCACCCCGCCTGACGACACCCGACACGCCCCCGCCCGCCGAGCCCCCCGCTTTACCGTCCCAACTGCCCGCCATTCCACGTGACTTCGGGCGGGCGACGGGCGCCGTACTGATCGCACTCACCCCGTGCACCCTGGCCTGGCTCGCCATGAGGGGTGGCACGTTCATCGGCTCCTTCCTCTTCTTCCTCACCCTGTTCGGCACGCTGAAGATCGCCACGTTCCTGCGCCGCTCGGCATCTCCGAAAGCCTTCCGGGACAAGGTGAGGGTTCTGATCGAGGACGCCGCCGCGGGCGAGGTGCATGCGGTGCGTGTACGTGTCGGGCGTCCGCTGCTCCTGCGCTACAGCGAGCGCGGCGACCGGCCGGGCCAGATCTCCGTAACGCAGGAGTACAGCCTCCTCCTCCACGACGCGAGCGGTGACGAGATTCCGCTCGCGACGACAGAAGTGAGCGAACTTGCCCGCGCAGGGGAGCTGTTGAGCGGTACCCAGGGCTGGCTGATGTGGTCACGCCGTTACAAGCTGATCGAGAGCATGCAGCCGGTGGCATTCGTGGCCGACCGCGACGGCACCACGATCCTGGGCCTGACGAACCCTGCCGAAGTCACTTACCGCACCGCCACCCACAGCGTCCGCGACCCCCGACCCACCACCCGCGACCGCCGGGCCCGCCCCCTGCGCCGCAACGCAAAGTTCCGCCTGCCGGTCCACGGCCCCATCGCCGCCGGCGCCCTCCTCGCATCCCTGCCCGCCCTCCTCCTCGGCACCGACGGCCTGCCGGGCCTGCTCGCCTGGCTGCTCTGCGGCCTGGCGGTGGCCGCCTTCGTGACCGGGGTGCTGCGCGGGGTCAGCGCGACCGCCGACTGCGTCGTCAAGGACACCGAGTGGACGGAGCGGGACGAGCAGGATCCGTCGATCACATGACGTGACGACGGCGTGGTCAGGCGGGACGTGGTCCGGCGTATCTCCGGCACCCGATGCGGATGGCCCGGTTGCCAGGCACGCCCCCGCACCATCAGTCCGGCTCAGACCCCCGTACGTGCTCCCGTCCCCCCTCACGCGGGCGCCCCCGCGCCGGCCGCGGGCGGTGTGGCATGAGGTCTCGGACGTTCGCCTCGCCCGCCCCTACCAGCGGGAGCGGATGCGTGTCCGTGCCGGAGGGGCGTAAGACCTCGCCCGCCCCCTCCTCCCGGCCCGGGAACCGCAGCAGACGGCCCGGAGTGGGTATGGGCGGCTCGGTCGGTGGGTGGTCCGTCGCGCCCGGCCGCTCGCGCGGGTCCGCCGGGGAGTCCGTCGCCCGCGCATGCTCGTCCCACCCCGCCCGGAACCAGTCGAGCCGGCCCTCGTCGAGCTCGTCGGCCGTGAGGATGCGTATGCCTTCGACCCCCGCCTCCTGAACCTTGCGGCCCAGTTCGATCAGGAGTCCCCCCAACAGGTGGGATACGTCGCCCTGTTCGGCCGCATCCCCCGTGTCCCCGGACTCACTGCGCGTAGATGCCAGTGCCTCCGAGTCACCCCCCTCGCGCGCCATACGCACACCCCTTCACGCCCCACCCCCAGGGCTACCGTTCCCTCAATCGCCGTCCGGCAGAAACTGCTTCGCGACCTTGACAAAGGTCTCCAGCAGCTCTGGCGGCACACCCATCCTCCGCGCGGCCTCCTCCGGACTGAGGCGCTGGTCCTCTGCTCCCCTTTTCCCTTCGTGCGCTCCGGTAACCGGCAGGTCGTCCTCCGAAACCCGTCCTGAGCGGATCAGCATGTCGCGCAGCGGGACGTCGAGCACGCCGGCCAGGCGTCGCATCGTCTCCAGATCCGGCATGCTCTGGCGCTGCAACAGGCGGCTGACGGCGGCGCGGTGAACTCCCGCGTCGTCCGCGAGCTTCGACTTCCCGCCCCCGCGCGGACTGTCGATGTCGTAGCCCCGCCTGCGCAGCAGACCCTCGATCCAGGACGCGAACTCCTCCAGTCCGTCGGCCCCCTTGGGACGGCTGCGCGCCCCCTCGTCGCGGTAGCTCTGGTCGTTGTGGGCATTGGCCCACGAGCTCGTGCCCATGTGGTCGCTCTCCCCTCGTCGCGGGGACAGCGTACCGATCGCGCGCGCACCAAAGGTGTGCGCGCTCGCGCGCAGTTGTGGAGATTCACCCAACTTTCTTGCCGGGCCCGGCCGTTGAGCCAATCCCCACACGTCACAGCAGGCACTTCATTCGCTTGCGCTCGCGCTCGCACCATGCGACGCTGAGCGCGCGTTCGCAATTGTCGAACACATATTCCCATGCGTGGGGAGGCGCTGCACGTGTCCGGTCTGACGACTTCTTTCACTGCCGCTTTGACCTTGGGTTTCCTTGATTCCGACGATCAGCTCGACTGGCGCAGGGCAGCCGCCTGCGCCCATCTCCCTCAACGATCCGTGTTCACCCGGAGCCCCTCCGAAGCGGAACCGGCGTTGCGAGCCTGCAATCACTGCCCGATACGGGAGGAGTGCGAGACCGTGGTCGATCCCGCGCGCACCTGGTTCGACGGGGTGAGTGGAGGGCGGCTGTGGCGCAATGGGCGCGCGGTCGTCGACGGGAGGGCGGAACTATGAGCAGCCGCATCCCGGAAGTGGCGGATGTCGAGACCTCCTCCGCAGCTGCCGCCGTCTGGCTCCGCAGCCTCGCTGATCGATTTCCTTTACTGATCGAGGAGTTGGCCCCCTCTACGGGCCGCGCCCTGGGCGAGCGACGCGGGGGCGCCCCCACCGGTGGCACCGCACCCGTCCGGCTCTTCGTCTCCGACACCCTTCGCGACGTCACCGACGGGGTGGTGGAGCTGGAGGAGGCCGTACGCGAACGGCTCGGGCTGCGGCCTGCACGGCCCGCCCCCGTCCCCGTACGCCTGCGGCGCATCGCATCGCTCGTAGACCGCATCACCCACCTCCCGGACCTGGCCGCCCACGTGGCATCGGAGTCCCGCCGCATGGCGGAGCGCTGCGGGCGGGCGCTGGGCGAGCCCGAGCAGCTCGTACGCATCGCCGGACGCTGCCCCGCGTGCGACTCCGTCTCGCTGCGGGCACTGCCGGAACGGGCGGTCGTGATGTGCATCAACCCCGCCTGCCGCCACATCCTGGAGGACGCGTCGTGACCTGCTCTCCGACCACCACCCCCCTCACCTCCGTCGCCCCCTCCGGCCCGCTCATCACCGGCGACCTCGCCGCGGCCGAGACCGGCGTCACCCCCGCCACCATCCGTAAGTGGGTGCAGCGCGGCCACCTGGCCTCGGCCGGACAGCAGGGACGCGCCCTGCTCTATCGCCTAGAGGATGTGTTCGCCGCCGAACGCGCGGTGAATCTGCGAACAGCCCCCGCCCCATCCCGGTCCGCCGGCTAGCCCGGCCGGCACTGCCACCACCGAGCCCCCGAAGGCCGTGTCCGCGCATCACGCGGGCACGGCCTTCACGCATGTCGGAGCACCAACAGCCTTACCCGGAAGGCGAGTTGCGAGATCTGAACCCCTGCGTCACAGTTGAAGCAGCGGCAGAGCTGCGCCCACGGACCGAACGGATCCGGGGCGACGGTCCTGCCGCTTTGTGTTGCCCGGACGGAGCCCGGACCTCCTCGTCGCCGTCGCGGCCGGGCCCCGTACCGCTCCCGCTCTCCATCCTTGCGAACCCTCCGAAGGGAGTGTTCATGTGTCTGTCCTGAACTTTCCCGACGTCGAACGCCTCGTCGTCGACTTCCTGAAGACCCGCACCGAGCTGGCCGGGACCACCGTCGACAACCGGCCGCCCAGCGGCTTCGACGGCACCCAGCAGGTCGTCCTCGTCTCGCGTAGCGGCGGCACGTGGATCGACGACCTCTACCTCGACCATCCGATCGTCGACCTCGAGGTGTACGCCGCCGACAAGACGACGGCCCACACGATCTCGCTCGCCGCCCGTGCCTGTGTCCACGAACTCCAGGGCACCGGCTACGGAACGGCGATCGTCACCGACGTGGCGGAGGCGGAGGGTCCGCGCTGGTACCCCGACTACAACCGCCCGGCGAGCAACCGCTATCTCACCCGGCTGCAGCTCTCCGTCCGGCCGGCCTGACCCGTTCCACACCTCAGACCTCACACCTCAGTCCTGAGATCTCGGACCTCACACCTCATGAAGGAGTCGTTCCATGGCTGCTCCCAACACCAGCTCGCAGATCCGCGTCCCGGGTACCGGCAAGGTGCTCGTCGCCGCGTTCAACCCCACCACTCCGGCCGCCGCCCCCGCCGACACCAGCGTGCCCTGGGCCGCTGCGTGGACCGAGCTCGGCTACACCTCCACCGACGGTGTCAAGCTCGCCAAGAAGGACAAGATCGACCAGGTGGACGGCTGGCAGTCGGTGAGCGCGCTGCGCTACATCTACTCCGACCGTGAGCTCACGCTGAAGTTCCAGCTGATGCAGTTCAACAAGAACACCCTGCCGTTCTTCATGGGCGGCGGCGCCACGGCGACGGCGCCGACCCCGGCCGAGGCCGGCACCTACAAGTACGACCTCACCACCAACCCGGCCGCCGACGAGCGGGCGCTGGGCTTCGAGTTCACGGACGTCCAGAACGGCACGGCGGTCGTCTACCGCCTGATCGTCCCGCGCGGCCAGGTCACCGACACCGAGGAGATCTCGATGACCCGTACCGGCGCCATGAAGCTCGGCATCACCTTCACCGCGTTCGCCCAGGACGACACGACGAAGCCGCTGGCCACGTGGCTGATGAAGGACGGCGCGTACGCGTAACGGGCACCGCCCCGCACCATCCCGCCCGGCGCGCACCCCATGCGCGCCGGGCTTCGGTCGTCCCCCGTTTCCCCCCAACTCCCTCGATCGGAGCACCTCATGGCCGGATTCAACGTCAACGCCGCCCGCGCCCAGCGCCTCGAAGCACTCGGCCGCGCCTGGACCTTCCAGCTCGACGACGACACCTTCGAGCTGCCGACCGAGTTCGGCCGCAGCATGGCCCGCAAGCTGCGCGCCCTCGACGACAACGACGTCGACGGGCTTCTCCAGCTGCTGCTCGGAGACGCTCAGTTCGCCCGCTTCGAGCGGCACGACGTCACCATGCAGGACATCGCCGCCATCCTGGAGGCCTACGGCACGGAGACCGGGCTCGGCCTGGGGGAAGACTGAGCCTCGACGCACTCGCCGAAGAGCACGCCGAGGCCCTCGAGGCTGATCTGCTGCGCCACTACGGCGTGGACCTGCTGGACTGGTATCGCGGGCGACTGTCGTCGCGGCGGCTCGCGGTGCTGCTGCGGCATCTGCCGCGAGACAGTGCCCTCGCTCACTCTCTGCACGGTGAGGCCGCGGAGTGGGCGACCACGGACCATCTGCTGGCCGCAGTGGTCGATCAACTGGCCGAGGCGAACTGGATGTTCGCCACGGTCAACCGGGACGAGGACTCGAATCCCCTCGATCCGCCTCAGCCGATACCCCGCCCCGGCGCGGAGGCCGACCCGCCGGCGACGGACGCCGGCCCGGCCTCCGAGCCGATGCCCAGCGCGGAACGGTTGGTCAAGTTCTTCATCTGACGCTCCAGGTGTCAGAGAAGAGACAGCACGGCCAAAACGATCGACAGCAGTGCGATACTGCCGACAATTCGCGCCGCTATACCGCTGGTTCGCTGATCAGCCACCTCCGAATAGCCTGGATCCTTCGAGTCGTATATCACGTCCAGCCGCTGCCCCACACCGACGGGCGCAACCTTGTAGGGCAGGCTTTCGCGCTGATATTGCATGCCGTCGACTTCATAAAGAAGTCTCAGTCTCCACTCACCCTTGTCGGTCTTCGACTTGTCCACGCATTTCGCGCGGACAGTCACGCCCCGGCTACGGAGACCCTGCTCGCGCCAAATGAAGAGCAGCGCTCCCGCCAGCACGGGAATCCCGAACACCAGAATTGGGATCGCATAGCCGTGCACCTTCTCAAGCACTATCTCCCACCCCTTGACTCCAGACGGTCACGGACCCGGCAGCCAGCAATTCTACCCAGAAGCCCCCGGCAAAACTCATCTCCCTGAGAAGTCCAGGAGAAACAGTGGCCAGTCGAACAAATGATGAAATCTACGAAAAAGTAGTCACTATCAAGTCCCTGCTGACAAGCAAGCAGGACACGTGGGTCACCAAGGCGCACTTCGACGCCAGCATCAAGGGCCTCGCCAAGCCGAGCCCCGAGAAAAAGGAGGAGCCGAAGAAAGAGGAGGAGAAGCCGAGCACGTTCGAGCAACTGGCGCCGCTGACCGGCATCGGCGACATCGTCGTCAACATCATCAAGAAGAACTGGATTCCGGCGGCCCTGGCCGCGATAGCCGCACTCGGCATCAAATTCTTCAACTGGGATGTCCTCGGCGAGAAGCTGCTGGGCAAGCTCAAGCTGAAACTGGACCCCAAGAAGTTCATCGGTATCACCAAGAACGCACCTGCCGCCCCTGCCGTCCAGGTGCCCACAAACAGGATCGACCTCGAACGGCTGAAGAACATGCGGAGTGCCGCTCTGGCACTCACCCGGTCACTGAGCGATCTCCACAAGGAAGTCCAGCAGGTCTCGACCCAAATCGCCTGATCCCGCCCATGAGGGGGATCCGCTCGGCCCGGAAGGAGTTTCCGTGTCCCTAGCCCGCAGTCTGTCCACTGCCACCGCCTCGCTGTCGCGCTTTCGCGGCGCCGCGAGTCAGGCTTCCGCATCCGCCCGTCAGCTGCAGTCCAGCGCCGCGCAGAGCGGACGGAGCATCGACTCCATAAAGTCCGCGTCCACCAAGACGCAAAGCTCACTCGGCGCGTCCGCCAAATCGACGACCGGTTTCAAGACCTCCCTCGACCACCTCAAGTCCTCGTCCGGCAAGGCCAACACCGCCCTCCGTGACGTGAAGCGCCAGTCCGACGCGGTCGAGAAGTCCGTCGGCAAGGCCGGCAAGTCCGCCGGCGGCAGCGGTAAGTCCATGGGCGGGCTCGGCAAGGGGCTCAAGGGTGCGACGCTCGCCCAGAAGGGCCTCAACACCGCCATGAAGGCCAACGCCTTCGGGCTGATCATGACGCTGCTCGCGCCGATCATCGGGCAGTTCATCAACATGGACAAGGTGTCCAAGGCCCTAGCCACCGGCGTGAAGTGGGCCTGGAACGCGATCTCCGGGGCCATCAAGTCCCACGCCGGGCCCATCAAGAGCATCATGAAGGGCCTGGTCAACGGCTTCACCGCGCTGCCGCGCGCCTATATCGGCGGCATCAACGCCATGATCCGCGGCCTCAACTCGATCCACGTCAAGATCCCCGGCTGGGTGCCGATCGTCGGCGGCAAGGAATTCGGGATCCATCTGCCGCAGATCCCGAACATCCCCACCCTCGCCGAGGGCGGCGTCGTCTCCGCCCGCTCCGGCGGCCGGCTCGCCCTCGTCGGTGAGGGCGGCGAGGCCGAGGCCGTCATCCCGCTGTCCAAGCTGAGCCGCATGCTCGGCCACCACCCCGGCGGCGGAGCCGCACTGCACCGGCTCGCCGCCGCCGTCGAGGCGCTCGCGGACCGGCCCGTGCACGTCGCGGTGGACTCCCAGGTCATCGCCCGCGCCGTCCTCATGGGACAGCGCCAGCTCGCCCGGAGGTGAGGAACGCACATGACCAGAAATCTGTGGATCGGCAAGCCCGGACTGCTGCGTGAGATCGATCAGTCCGCCAAGAGCTGGGACCGGACCGCCGACCTGAACGTCACCGAGTTCAAGTCCTTGGAAGGGACGGTCACCACCGTCGCTCCCGCGCGCACACCGCGTCGCCTGAAGTTCGCCTGGGACGCGCTGCTCCCCGAGGACGCCCAGCACCTCGCCCGGCTCGCCCGGCGCGTCAACGGGCCGGGCATGCAAGGCAGTCCGGTCACCGCCTACGGTCCCGTCGCCGTGCTCGACCCCGCGTCCGTGAACCTGCTCGACCCGTACCAGGCCGCCGGCCAGAGCGGCTCCGCCAGTGGCGCCGATCACTGGTTCACCGTGCAGGGCACGGCCGTCATCAGCCCGTTCATGGGCGACACCGTCCTCGTCGACTGCCAGGACGCGAGCACCCGGATCGGCTGGCGGCACGGGACCTGGCCGGGCTGGCCGGTCGCCCCCGGCATGACCGTCTCGTGGCTGCTCCCGCCCGACTGGATCGATGCCATCGCGACGGCGCAGCTGGACTGGAAGGACGTCGACGGGACGTATCTGAGCACCAGCGCCGTCACCGGCGGGAGCGTCACCGGCACCGCCCCCAGTGGCGCCGCCTTCGTCACCCCGGTCGGCGGTCCGGGCACCACCGGCCTGGCCGGGCTCGCCGGCGCCTGTCTCACCGTCGGCGACACCCCGGTGGCGTTCGCCCTCGGCGACGGCTGTCCGGCGATGAGCGTGACCGCGTACAGCGACGCACCCGCGAACCCGCTGCCATACCGGAACGTCGGCATCGACCTGGTGGAGGTGCGCGGTGCAGAACTCTGACGACGTCCTCGCCGCCGCTCTCGCCGCCCCCGAACGCACCCCGGACCACTCCACGCGGCTCGGCGGGCAGGAGCACGGCGAGCAGGTGCAGTCGTGGAAGCTGGAGCGGTCCTACGCGACCGACCTGCCCGAGGCGCTCCGCGCGTTCTCCGGCAGCGCCTCGGCGCAGCTGGAGCTCCAGCTCGGCGGCGCCGACGCGGAACCCGCGCCGCGCCTGTACTCCGCGTGGGCCCCGCGCTCCACCGCGGACGTCGTACGGCCCGGGCAGTCCGTGGTGCATGCCACCGGCCTGTCCGGCCGCACCCTGCCGGCCTTCCGCGGCACCGTGCGGTCCCGCTCGGCGGCGTCCGGCAGCGACACCGTCACCGTGCAGGCCCTGGACGGCGCCGAGCGGCTGCGCGGCCCCGCCCAGCTGCCCCGCCCGTACCACGGGCTGCTGTACGGCAGACCGGTCGCCACCACCGTCTGGTGCGTGGACGAACTGCTGCGCCAGGGCGGCATCCACACCTGTCCGCCACCACGCGCACCTGCCCCGGCCGACGCGCTGGACCAGCCCTTCACCGCCCTGTACGCCTCCTTGCACGGCGGCTTCAACGCGAGCCACGGCCAGCCGGAGACACTGCCGGACCCGGCCTCGTACAGCTGGATCCGGGACGGAGCGCCGCACGAGATGGCGCTCATGCCGGCAGCGGCGCGACTCGCCGTGTCCTGGATGCCCCGCTCGCGCTTCGCCGTGTCGGGAAAGGTCTTCCAGGCCGAGTGCTGGGTGAACACCGCGCTGGCGAAGGACAGCATCGTCGAGATCAAGCTGGTCTTCGACCGCAGCGCGGGGGCCTACGGCTACTACAGCGGCACCTTCGACATCTCCACCGGAGTGGTCAAGATCGCCGCGGGCACCCTGAACGGCGCGTACTGGTACTTCACCTGGGGGTTCAACCAGCTCGCCTCGCTGCGCGGCACCTGGCACCTCGGCTTCGCCGTGGACACCCGGGCCGGCGGCTCCTCGGTCCTCGCCACGGTCAAGCCCCGCCTGACCGCGCCCGACGGCCAGTATCTGGCCGGCGGTCCGGCGACGTTCGTGGACGCCTCCGCCGGACAGCCGCCGTCCGAGCTCCAGCGGGTCGATCTGACGACCGACATGGCCGTCGAGTGCCTCCAGGTCACCGACCGTTCCTGGCCCGACCTCGACTCCTACAACGGCAACGAGTGGGACCTGAAGGGCCGCTGGCGGAAGGGCGCCGTCCTCGACACCGCGGACATCCCTCTCTACGACATCCCGCAGGTGTCGGGATCGCAGTGGGACGCGCTCACGGAGATCGCACGGGCCACGATGTCGACGGCCGAGTTCGACGAGCAGGGCGTCTTCCGGTGGCGGGGCCCCGACCGGTTCCGCTCCGTGCCGCCGCGCCCCGACCTGACGGTGACCACCCGGCACAGCATCGCCGCGCTCACCGTCTCCGAGGAGATCGACGCCTGCCGCAACTACTGCTCGCAGCCCTACGCGGACTGGACCGGCGTCACCAGCCTCAACGGGCAGGCGGTGCTCGACACCGTGATCCGGGAGATCAAGCCGAACACGGTCGTCGAGGTCCGGTACACCGTCGCCGAGGACGAGAACGACATCGGCCCGCTCGGCATCGACGACGACGCCGCCCCGATCAACGGCCACAAGGTGCGCTTCGGCAGCACCGCCACCGGCGGCACCTCGGTGAAGGGCAGCGTCACGGTCAGCGCGCTGCGCGACGGTCCCGACTACGTCGTGCGCTTCATCAACCACGGCACCAGCAGCGTGTGGACCGTGACGAAGGACGGCAAGCCGTCCGTCCAGATCATTCCGCAGGTCCGCTCCGCGCAGTCCAAGCAGCGCACCTTCGCCTGGTACAACAGCACGAGCCAGGCGTACTACGGCAAGCAGGTCTACGAGGCTCCCGCCTCCGCCTGGGTGCAGTCGCGCCAGTCCGCCGACACGCTGTCGCACGCCATGCTCGACGCCGGCCGCTACCCGGTGCCGGTGCTCGGCGAGGTGGATGTCCTGCACGATCCGCGGGTCCAACTCGGTGACACCGTACGGGTGGTGGACACCACGGGCGCCGAACTGGACACGCTCGCCTGGGTGGTCGGCATCCGCTCCACCTTCCAGGCCGGGACGGCGCCGCAGCAGACGCTGACGCTGCGCGGCACCTCGTACAACGGCGTGCCGCTCGACCCCGGCCTCGTCCCCGATCCGCCCGTCGATCCGCTGTACGGCACGCAGCGCACGTACGCGGACATCACCGCGGCCTACGCGACGCTCGACCAGCTGACCGCCACCGGACTCACCTACCGCGACCTGCTCGTTCCCGCCGGAGGCACGTCATGAGTGAACTGCCGCCCGAGCAGCCGGCTACGGAACCGCCGGACGACTCCACCGAGCCCGACGGGAACGTGGCGCTGCCCGTCCCGGTCGACAGCCCCGCCGCCTCGTCCGGCGACGGCGGCTCGCCCGCCGAAACGCTTCCGCCGACTCTGCCCACATAGGCCGACTCCGCCTGCACAGGCCGACTCCGCCCGTACGCGGGGGCCGGCTCCGCCCACCTAGGAGGACCCGCCATGTCCCTGCTCACCTCCCTCGGAGGGCTGCCCTATCCGCAGCCCTCCGACGCCGCAAACATCCCCCAACACATGCAGTCCCTGGCGGAGGCGGTCGACGGCCGCACCGTGCTCAGGTTCGCCGACGCGGCGTCGCGTGACGCGAAGGTCGTCGCGCCCGTCGCCGGAATGCTCGCCTTTCTCACCACGCCCAAGCAGTTCACGTACTACACGGGGACCGTCTGGGCCCAGCTCGACACCGGCCCCGTCCACAAGGCCAACACCACCACCGGCACCACCACGTCGACGGCCTACGTGGAGACGCTGACCGGTTCCACCGGCGACCCCACGTCCGTCACCTTCACCGCCCCGCCGTCCGGTGCCGTCCTCATCACCGTGGGCGCCAAGGTCAACAGCTCGGTGGCGACCACCGCCTGTTACGCGTCGGCGAACGTCAAGAACGGCGCGACGACCGTCCTCGCCGCCGCCGACGCCCGCGCCGCCGTCGTCACCGGCACCAGCGCCTTCTCGGCGAGCACCCAGTTCCAGGTCACGGGCCTGACCGTGAACACGACGTACACCGCGACGCTCGCCTACAAGTCGGCGGTCACCACCAGCACCGCCACCTTCACCAACCGCTTCATCACGGTCACCAACGTGTGAGGAACCGCCCATGGCCACACCCCTGACCGCGTACGCCTTCGCCCGCGCCCTGCGCAGCGAGGGCGTACGCCTCTCCGAACACACCGACTGGCAGACCCACAACCGCAATCACAAGGGCCCCTGGGGCCCGGTCAACGGCGTCATGCTGCACCACACGGCCGGCCGCGACAGCCTCACCCTCTGCCGCGACGGCACCGCCGCACTGCCCGGACCGCTGTGCATCGGCCTGATCGCCAAGGACGGCACGGTGCACCTGGTCGGCTACGGCCGCACCAACCACGCGGGCGCCGGATCAGCGGCCGTGTACGACGCCGTACGCGCCGAGCGCACCGCCCCCTCCCCGCCCGGCCCGGACACAGTCGACGGCAACACCCATTTCTACGGCTTCGAGATCGAGAACCTGGGAACGGGACAGGACCCGTACCCGTCGGCCCAACTCGCCGCCGTGGAACGGGTTTCCGCAGCCCTGTGCCGCGCCCACGGCTGGACGGCGGCGAGCGTCATCGGCCACAAGGAGTGGACGCGGCGCAAGATCGACCCGTCGTTCTCGATGGCGGGGATGCGGGTGCGCGTCGAGGCCAGACTCGGGCTGCGCCCGGCACCGGCGCCCGCCCCTGCTTACGCCGACTTCCCCGGCACCGCGTTCTTCGTGCCGGGCCGCCGCAGCGACCTCGTCACCGCCGTCGGCCGCCGGCTCGTCGCGGAGAGCTGCGGACGGTACAGCGTCGGCCCCGGTCCCGTGTGGGGCGAGGCCGACGTCCTCTCGTACGCCGCCTGGCAGCGCCGGCTCGGCTACGTGGGGGCGGCGGCGGACGGCATTCCGGGGCGTACCAGCTGGGACAAGCTCCGCGTGCCGCACGCCTGAGGAGGTGATGACGACGACAGACGAAGGAGGGCAGAGCATGACGGCCATAGACACCGGAGGCGTCGCCGTCGAGCTGGAGCGGCTGAGGCGCAGCGTCGACGTCGGATTCGCCACCACCCGGGGTGACTTGGCGCTCCTCCTCCAGCGCGCCGACCAGACCGACAAGACCCTCGTCGAACACGAGGAACGCATCGGCGCCCTGGAACGCACGCGCTGGCCGCTGCCCTCCCTGGCGGCGGCCACGTCCTGCACGGCACTCGCACTCACGGTGTGGCAGTCGCTGGGGCGCTGAGGCGGCATCCGCAGGCCCGGACCGAAATGACACACGGGCCGGGAGACACATACGCGCCAATCTCCCGGCCCACTCCCGCCATAGACCGCTCAGACCCCCACCTCGCCTGACAGTGACGCAAGTTGGGGATACATTGCCGAGCCTTCACAGCACGCCCACCCCCCGCGTCTGTACCCCCTTCCCCCCACGCATCGTGTGCCACCCACACCGCCAACGGAAAGGGCAGTCAGCCGTGCCTCACGCTTCCCCGCATCCCTCCCGGCATCCTCAAGGACGACGCCTCAGACGCGTACGCCTGCTCGGCGTCCTCGCCTCGCTCGCCCTGGCCGCCGGTCTCACCGGCGCTCTCGGCAGCCCGGCGGCCGCCGCGGACACCACCGCACCCGCAGCCCCGGTCGACACAACCGCCTCCTACGACTCCGCCGCGCTGACCGCCAAGATCACCTGGGTCAGGGGCGACGGCAAGAAGGTCGCGGGCTACCGCGTCTACCGGCGTCCGCAGGGGCAGGGCCCCGACAGCTACACCGCCGTCAGCAGCACGGAGTCGCCGGCCTCGACCACGTACTCCGACAAGCCCCCGGCGACCGGAGGCACCTACTCCTACGCCGTGCGTGCCGTCGACAAGACCGGGCAGGAGTCGGCCTACAGCACGGCTGCCGATGTCACCACCGTGGACCAGCTGGCGCCCGACGGACCGATGTGGATCTCCGCATCGTCCGGCAGCGAGGCCAACTCCCTTGCCTGGAACGAGGTTTCGGACGCGGCGCGCTGCGAGGTGTACCGGGCTTCGGAAGAAACCGGCGAGACGGGTGCGTTCACGCGCATCGCCACCGTGGAGTCGACCTCGTACGCCGACACCGGCGCATGGGCCGACGTGCCGTACGCCTACAAGGTGCGTGCAGTGGACGCGGCCGGCAACCTGTCGGACTTCTCCGATCTCGCCCGCGCCACCCGTGACACCACCGCACCGCTCTCCCCGCAGGACCTGACCGTCGCGAAGCAGGACGAGCAGGGGATCACCCTGACGTGGCGCAACGGCGGGTCCGACGCGGTGAAGTACAACGTCTACCGCGGGACCTCTCCCTCCAGCGCCCCCAACGTGAAGGTGGGTTCCACGAACACGCTCACCTACCGCGACACGTCGGGGGACGCCGGGCTCGGGTACTTCTATCTCGTGCGGGGAGTGGACGGCACCGGGAACGAGTCCGCCGGTACCGCACCCGTCCTCGCCACCAAGCAGGTCGGTCCCACCACCGTGCCGGCGTCCCCCAACCTCAACGTCGCCTACGTCGCGGGCGACAAGCTGACGCTGAAGTGGCTGCAGAGCCCGTACGTGCCCATCTCCCAGTACCGGGTGTACCGCTCGAGGACCACACCCGTGGATACGACCTCTCCGGCGAACGAATTCGCCGTCACCTCGGAAACCTCCCTCTCCCGCACCGTCGCCGACGACGAGAAGGACTACTACTACGCCGTGGTGGCGGAGTCCGGTTACGGGGTCCTGTCGACGCCCTCCGCGTCCCGGCTGCCGGAGCTGCGTCCGCCCCAGCTGCCGCCCGCCACCTCGTTCTGGAATGTCCAGGCGGGCGACGGCCGGGCCACGCTGAACTGGTACGCAGTGGGCTTCAGCACCGACGAGCCGCCCTTCGCCGGATACCGCCTGTACCGCTCGACCACGCCCGGCGTCACGCCGGGTAACGCCGAGGCGGTGTTCGCCCCGACGAGCGACGGCTACGTCGACACCGGCCTGACCAACGGCACCACGTACTACTACGTCGTCACCGTGCTCAACACCGACGGCGTCGAGTCGAACCTGTCCCCCGAGGTCTCGGTCACCCCGACCGCCTGACCCGGTAGCCAGTAGCACGCATGACAAAGGGGCCGGGAGGTTGAATCACTTCAACCTCCCGGCCCCTTCAGGCAGTTGCGCATGCGCCTACTGGTCCTGCGACCGCTTGGGTCGCCACACCACCAGCGCGCTCGTCTGCTGGACCTCCTGGTACGGGACCAGGTCCCGGCGGTACGAGGCGTGGACGGCCGCCTCGCGCTGCTGCATCGCCGCTGCCGCGCCCTCCACCGCCGAGGACAGTTCCGCCACGCGGGACTGGAGCGCCGCGACCTGGTTCTCCAGTTCGATGATGCGCTTGATGCCCGCGAGGTTGATGCCCTCGTCCTGCGACAACTGCTGGACGGTGCGCAGCAGTTCGATGTCGCGGGCCGAGTAGCGCCGGCCGCGGCCCGCCGTGCGGTCCGGGGAGACCAGGCCGAGACGGTCGTACTGGCGCAGGGTCTGCGGATGCAGCCCGCTGAGCTGGGCGGCCACCGAGATGACGTAGACCGGAGTCTCGTCGGTCAGCTCGTAGGCCCGGCCAACAAAGGAACTCTGTCGTCGACGGCCGTCCATACGCTCATGCTCCCTTCGCGGCCTGGAACAGTTCTGCCCGCGGATCGGTGTCCGCAGTCGCCTTCCGGTACGCCTCCAGGGCGTCCTTCGCGGTGTCGGTCAGTTCGGTGGGAACCGCGACCTCCACCGTGACGAGCAGGTCGCCGCGGGTGCCGTCCTTGCGGACCGCGCCCTTGCCGCGCGCCCGCATCGTCCGCCCGTTCGGCGTGCCCGGGGGCAGCTTCAGGGTGACGGGGGGCCCGCCGAGCGTGGGGACCTTGACCTCGCCGCCGAGCGCCGCCTCCGGGTAGGTGACCGGCACCGTGACCGTGAGGTTGTCGCCCTTGCGGCCGAAGACCGGGTGGGCGTCCACGTGCACGACCACGTACAGGTCGCCCGCCGGGCCGCCCCGCTCGCCCGGTGCGCCCTTGCCGCGCAGCCGGATGCGCTGGTTGTCCGAGACCCCGGCCGGGATACGGACCTGCATGGTGCGCGACGACTTGGCGCGGCCCGAGCCCTTGCAGACCTCGCAGGGGTTCTCCGCGATCAGGCCGCGGCCCTTGCAGTCCACGCACGGGTCGGTGAGCGAGAAACCGCCACCGCCGCCGCGCGACACCTGGCCGGTGCCGACGCAGGTCGGGCACACGCGCGGTGTGCCGTTCTTGTCGCCGGTGCCGGAGCACGCCTTGCAGGGGGCCTGCGAGGACATGCGGAGCGGGACCGTGGCCCCGTCGACCGCCTCGGTGAAGCTGAGCGTGACCTCGGACTCGATGTCCTGGCCACGGCGCGGCTGCGTGCGCGTGCCGGTGCCCGCGCCGCCCCGGTTGAACAGGCCGCCGAAGACGTCCCCGAGTCCGCCGCCGAACCCGCCGGCACCACCCGGCGCCCCGCCCTGGGGGCCGCCTCCGAAGAGGTCTCCCAGGTCGAAGTTGAACGAGCCGCCGCCCGCCCCGCCCGGCCCCGGGCGGTAGCCGCCGTTGCCGAACAGGGTGCGCGCCTCGTCGTACTCCTTGCGCTTCTTGGGGTCACCGAGGACGTCGTTCGCCTCGGAGATCTCCTTGAAGCGCTCCTCCGCCTTGGGGTTGCCCTTGTTGGCGTCGGGGTGGTTCTCCCGGGCGAGCTTGCGGTACGCCTTCTTGATCTCGGCGTCGGTGGCGTCCTTGGGGACGCCGAGGACCTTGTAGTAGTCCTTCTCGATGAAGTCCTTCGTGCTCATCCTCGACGTCCCTCCTCTCGCTGCAACTCTCGCTGCTTACTGACGTCAGCCCTCGTCCGGGCCACCGTTCTCCTTGCCGTCGGCCGCGCCGCCGTCCTTGTCGGACTCGCCCTTGGCCGCCTGGGCCCCGGGCTGCGGCTCGGCCACCGCCACCCGCGCGGGGCGGATGGTGCGCTCGCCGATCCGGTAGCCCGGCTGCAGGATCGCCACGCAGGTCGTCTCGGTGACGTCCGGCGCGTACGAGTGCATCAGGGCCTCGTGGATCGTCGGGTCGAAGGGCTCGCCCTCCTTGCCGAACTGCTGGAGCCCCATCTTGGCGGCCACCATCTCGAGCGACTCGGCGACCGACTTGAAGCCGCCGACCAGCTCACCGTGCTCGCGGGCACGGCCGATGTCGTCGAGTACGGGAAGGAGCTCGGTCAGGAGGCCCGCGACCGCGATCTCCTTGACCGTGACCCGGTCCCGCTCCACCCGGCGACGGTAGTTCTGGTACTCGGCCTGGAGCCGCTGGAGGTCCGCCGTGCGCTCACCGAGCGCCATGCGTACCTGGTCCAGCTGAGCCGTCAGGCCTACGTTCGCAGCCGCCGAAGCGGCTCCGTCTGAAGCTGCTGCGTCCCCGGCCGGGGCCGCCCCCTCCTTCTTGGCGGAAGAGGCGGCGGCCTTCGGCTCGGCGTCGTCGGGGGTGGCGCCGGAAGGGACGTCAGGCTTCTCGTTCTCGTCGAAGCCCGGGGTCTCCTCCGTCACGCGGCACCGTCCTTGCGGTCCTCGTCGACGATCTCGGCGTCGACGACGTCGTCGTCAGCCTTGGCGTCACCCTGCGGGGCGGCGCCCTCGGGGCCACCGGCCGCCTGCGCGCCCTGGGCGTCGGCGTACATGGCCTGGCCCAGCTTCTGCGAGACGGCGGCGACCTTCTCCGTGGCGGTGCGGATCTCGGCCGTGTCCTCGCCCTTGAGCTTCTCCTTCAGCTCGGTGAGCGACTCCTCGACCTCGGTCTTCACGTCACCGGGGACCTTGTCCTCGTTGTCCTTGAGGAACTTCTCCGTCTGGTAGACGAGCTGCTCGCCCTGGTTACGCGTCTCGGCGGCCTCGCGGCGACGGTGGTCCTCGTCCGCGTACTGCTCGGCCTCCTGGCGCATCCGGTCGACCTCGTCCTTCGGCAGCGAGGAGCCGCCGGTGACGGTCATCTTCTGCTCCTTGCCCGTGCCCAGGTCCTTCGCGGTCACGTGCATGATGCCGTTGGCGTCGATGTCGAAGGCGACCTCGATCTGCGGGACACCACGCGGGGCCGGCGGCAGACCGGTGAGCTCGAACATCCCGAGCTTCTTGTTGTACGCCGCGATCTCGCGCTCGCCCTGGTAGACCTGGATCTGCACGGACGGCTGGTTGTCCTCGGCCGTCGTGAAGATCTCGGAGCGCTTGGTCGGGATCGTGGTGTTGCGCTCGATGAGCTTCGTCATGATCCCTCCCTTGGTCTCGATGCCGAGGGACAGCGGGGTCACGTCGAGGAGCAGGACGTCCTTGACCTCGCCCTTGAGGACACCGGCCTGCAGGGCGGCGCCGATGGCGACGACCTCGTCCGGGTTCACACCCTTGTTGGCGTCCTGGCCGCCGGTCAGCTCCTTGACGAGCTCCGCGACGGCGGGCATACGGGTCGAGCCACCGACGAGAACGACGTGGTCGATCTCGGAGAGCTGGATGCCCGCGTCCTTGATGACGTTGTGGAACGGCGTCTTGCAGCGCTCCAGGAGGTCGGACGTGAGCTGCTGGAACTGGGCGCGCGTGAGCTTCTCGTCCAGGTGCAGCGGGCCCTCGGCGGACGCCGTGATGTAGGGCAGGTTGATCGTGGTCTCCGTGGAGGAGGACAGCTCGATCTTGGCCTTCTCGGCCGCCTCGCGCAGGCGCTGGAGCGCCATCTTGTCCTTGGAGAGGTCCACGCCGTGACCGTTGTTGAACTGCTTGACCAGGTAGTCGACGACGCGCTGGTCCCAGTCGTCACCACCGAGGTGGTTGTCGCCGTTCGTGGCCTTCACCTCGACGACGCCGTCGCCGATCTCCAGGAGGGACACGTCGAAGGTGCCGCCACCGAGGTCGAAGACGAGGATCGTCTGGTCGTCCTTGTCGAGGCCGTACGCCAGGGCGGCGGCCGTCGGCTCGTTGACGATACGCAGGACGTTCAGACCGGCGATCTCGCCGGCCTCCTTCGTCGCCTGACGCTCGGAGTCGTTGAAGTACGCCGGGACGGTGATGACCGCGTCCGCGACCTTCTCGCCCAGGTACGCCTCGGCGTCGCGCTTCAGCTTCTGCAGGATGAAGGCGCTCATCTGCTGCGGGTTGAAGCTCTTGCCGTCGATCTCGATCTTCCAGTCAGTGCCCATGTGGCGCTTGACCGAACGGATCGTCCTGTCGACGTTGGTGACCGCCTGGCG
This sequence comes from Streptomyces antnestii, assembly GCF_004005495.1. Taxonomy (GTDB): domain Bacteria; phylum Actinomycetota; class Actinomycetes; order Streptomycetales; family Streptomycetaceae; genus Streptomyces; species Streptomyces antnestii. The sequence goes on along the minus strand of NZ_RZYA01000003.1, from coordinate 386,263 downwards.
CTTGGCTACCTCGCCTACCAGCACCTCACCGTTCTTCGCGAAGGCGACGACGGACGGCGTGGTCCTGGCGCCCTCGGCGTTGGTGATGACGGTGGGCTCGCCGCCTTCAAGAACGCTGACGACAGAGTTAGTCGTGCCCAGGTCGATGCCGACCGCACGTGCCATGGTGAATCCTCCAGCTGACTTGAGTGGAACAGGCTCAAGGATGCACGACGTCCGCCGATCGGTCAACAGAGCTGAGTCGATCCGACTCAACTTTTATGTGGCCCTTATGGAAGACCGACATAAAACCGCAGGTCAGGAGCTTCCGAGGTCAATCGCGGCCGCCGATACGACCTTGCGCCCACGACTCCGCTGACCCCGCACCCCGTACACCGGCACCCTCAGGAGCCCCACGACCCCCAGCACCGCCAGGCCCACCGGGCCGAGCGCCGCGAGGGGACCCACCGCCCCGCTGTGCAGCAGCACCCCGGTCACCGTCCCCACGAGCGACGCAACGCCGAGGACCACGGCGACCCCCTGCGGGGTGAGGCCGAGCCGGCGCAGCCGGTGCGCGATGTGGTCGCCGCCGCCCCGGAACAGGGGCCGCCCGGCCAGCTTCCGCGACACCGTGACCAGGACCAGGTCGGCGGTCACCACCAGCGTCGCACCGAACAGCGATCCGGCGCCCGGCAGCGCCTCGTGGCCCGCGTTCACCAGGACGGCGGCGGACGCCAGGAGGAAGCCGGTGAACAGGGAGCCGCAGCTGCCGAGCCGGATCCGCGCCGGGTACCAGTTGTGCACGAGGAACCCGGTGAGCGCCGCCGCGAGCACCCCGAGCGCGGCGGCAGGCGCGTCGAGCCCCTCGGCGGCGGCGCATCCGCTCAGACCGAGCGCCGTCACCACGGCGACCGTGCCGAACACCCCGTCGAAGGAGTCGAAGAGCCGGCCCGCGTTGGTCACGAACACGATCCACAGGACCGCCAACGCCCCTACGAAGAAGCCGAGTTGAGCCGTGTGCACGACGACGCTCGCCGCCGCGGCCTCGACCGCGATCCGGGGCCGCGCACCCAGCGGCCGTACGTCGTCGACGAACCCGAACAGGGCGACCGCCCCCGCCGCGAGCAGCAGCGTGAGCGCGTCGGAGCCGAGCGGGGCGAGCCCGGTGCAGGCGCCCGCCGCGGTGACGGCGGCCGTCACCACGGCGACGGCGACCCCGCCGAGCCGCGGGACCCGCCGGCCCGCGCGGCCGGTCGTGCGCCGCCCCGGGACCCCCGTCCGCAGGGCGACGCGGCGCAACACGGCGGTGAGGGCGGCGGTCGCCAGGAGGGCGGTCGCGGCGGCGGCGATCCCGTAGAACACGGCGGACGTCCCGTCAGCTCAGTGGTTGGACCGGGGCGAGCTCCTCGGCCCGCCTGCCCGGTACGAGGGAGGAGGCGGCGCGGCGCGCCTCGGCGAGGGCCGCGTCCACGAGGCGGTCGAGGGTGAAGCGGGGCACCCAGCCGGTGAGTTCGCTCAGGGCGGCGGTGGCGGTGGCGGGAGGGGAGGTGGGGTCCGGCGGGGAGGTGGGGTCGGGCGGGGCCCCCATGTCTGCCCGGCGCGCGACGAGGGCCGCGAGTTCCGCGTCCGTCACCCCCTCGGTCCCGGCGAGGTCGAGTACCCGCCCTGCGGCGCCCCCGGCGGCGAGCAGCCGTACGAGCGCGTCGACCACGTCCGTCACGTGCGTGAACCGGCGCCGCGGGCCTCCGCCACCGGCCACCTCGACCACGTCAGCCGCCTCGCCCACCCCGACCGCCCCGATCGCCTCACCCGCGACGGCCCGCGCGGCGAACCCGCCGAGGACGGCCCCGTACGCGGGCACCCGGCGCGGTCCGACGACCTCGCCGAAGATCCTGACGCCGGTGACCGACGGGCCCACGGCGCCCCCGGGACCCCCGGCACCCCCGGGCCCCTCGGCTCCCCCGCCCCCCACAGAGAGAAGGGGCCGCCCGAGCCGGTGCGCCGCGTCCGCGAGTACCCGTACGTCAACCGAATGGGCCGCATGGACGGCCCCGTCGCAGCGGCTCAGGAGTTCGCCCACGAGCCGTTCGTCGAGGGCCGAGCCTCGGACGAAGCGCAGGCGTGGCGACGGCCACGCGTCGGCGAGACGGGCGCGGTCGCCGGTGGAGAGGTCGTCGAGGATCACGGCACCGTGCCCGGCGGCGAGCAGCGCGTCGGCGAGATGCGAGCCGATGACGCCCGCGCCGCCCGTAACCAGGTAGGTGGTGGACATGGCGGCCCCTTCTCGTGCGGGTTCGGGGTGACACTTGCGGTATCGGGATGACACCTGCGTTCGGGGTGACTCCTGCGGTGTCGGGGTGACGGCGGAGGGCCACGCCCGCCCGGAGACCTTCATAAGTTATTCGCTTATGTCGCAATATGGGGCGAATAACACGATCCGCTTTCGCCGTCGACCACCGGCACCCTGAGGGTGGCCTCAGCGACACAGATCACCGCCCGGCTGGCTACAGTGCGGCCGCACAAGTCGGTAGTGTCAGCATGGACTGAAATAAGTTACCGCTTAGTAATGCCTCAATAATCCCTGGATACATCCACCTCGCAGGCCCGAGGAGCCCCCAAATGCAACTCGCCGCGATCATCGTGTCGCTGGTCCTGATCGTGGTCGGCGTGGCTCTGTTCGCCCGAGCCATCGCGCAGATCTACCGCTTCATGCGGCTCGGTCAGAACGTCCCCGCCGGGACCCGTACGGACGAACCCGTGCAGCGCACGGTCACCGTGGCCAAGGAGTTCCTCGGCCACACCCGGATGAACCGCTGGGGCGTCGTCGGCGTGGCGCACTGGTTCGTGGCAGTGGGCTTCTTCTCGCTGCTCCTGACGATCGTGAACGCCATCGGCCAGCTCTTCAAGGCCGACTGGCTCCTGCCGGTCATCGGCGAATGGGCGCCGTACAACGTCTTCGTCGAGTTCATCGGCACGATGACGGTGCTCGGCATCCTCGTCCTGATCGTCATCCGGCAGCTGAGCCTGCCCTCGCGGCCGGGCCGCAAGTCCCGCTTCGCCGGCTCGAACTTCGGCCAGGCGTACTTCGTCGAGGCCGTCATCCTCATCGTCGGCGTCTGCATCTTCATGCTGCACGCCCTTGAGGGCGCCCAGCACCACGTCGACGGCTACGAGGCGTCGTTCTTCATCTCGTACCCGGTCGTGCACGCGCTCGAAGGCCTGGACGTCTCCACGCTCCAGAACCTCACCTACTTCTTCGCCGGTCTGAAGATCGCGACCTCCTTCATCTGGATGATCACGGTCGCCCTCAAGACCGACATGGGTGTCGCCTGGCACCGCTTCCTCGCGTTCCCGAACATCTGGTTCAAGCGTGAGGCGGACGGCGGGGTGGCGCTCGGCGCGCTGCAGCCGATGACGTCGGGCGGCGAGCTGATCGACTTCGAGGACCCGGGCGAGGACGACGTCTACGGCGTCTCCCAGGTCGAGCAGTTCTCCTGGAAGGGCCTGCTGGACTTCTCCACGTGCACCGAGTGCGGTCGCTGCCAGTCGCAGTGCCCGGCCTGGAACACGGGCAAGCCGCTGTCCCCGAAGCTGCTGATCATGTCGCTGCGCGACAACGCGCACGCCAAGGCCCCCTACCTGCTCGCCGGTGGCGGCAAGACGATGGAGGGCGAGGAGAAGGCGACGGAGGAGCAGCTGGCGAACGTTCCCGCCGCCGCTCTCGCGGAGGCCGAGCGCCCCCTCATCGGCACGCTCGAAGAGAACGGCGTCATCGACCCGGACGTCCTGTGGTCCTGCACCACGTGCGGTGCTTGCGTCGAGCAGTGCCCGGTCGACATCGAGCACATCGACCACATCGTCGACATGCGCCGCTACCAGGTGATGATCGAGTCCTCGTTCCCGTCCGAGGCGGGCACGATGCTCAAGAACCTGGAGAAGAAGGGCAACCCCTGGGGCCTCGCCAAGAAGCAGCGCCTCGAGTGGCTCAAGGAGCTCGACTTCGAGGTCCCCGTCGTCGGCAAGGACATCGAGGACCTGACCGAGGTCGAGTACCTGTACTGGGTCGGCTGCGCCGGCGCCCTGGAGGACCGGGCGAAGAAGACCACCAAGGCCTTCGCGGAGCTGCTGCACATGGCGGGCGTCAAGTTCGCGATCATGGGCGGCGACGAGAAGTGCACCGGTGACTCCGCCCGCCGCCTGGGCAACGAGCCGCTGTTCCAGCAGCTCGGCCAGGAGAACGTCATGGCCCTGAACATGGCGTTCGGCGAGGAGCTCGACGACGACGGCAAGGTCGTCCCCGAGTCGGCGAAGCCGAAGTCCGCGAAGAAGATCGTCGCGACCTGCCCGCACTGCCTCAACACCATCGGCAACGAGTACCCGCAGATCGGCGGCGACTACGAGGTCATCCACCACACCCAGCTGCTCCAGCACCTCATCGACGAGGGCAAGCTGATCCCGGTGACCCCGGTCGAGGGCCTGATCACGTACCACGACCCGTGCTACCTGGGCCGTCACAACAAGATCTACACGCCCCCGCGCCAGATCATGGACGCCGTCCCGGGCCTGCGCCAGCAGGAGATGCACCGCCACAAGGAGCGCGGCTTCTGCTGCGGCGCCGGCGGCGCGCGGATGTGGATGGAGGAGCGGATCGGCAAGCGCATCAACAACGAGCGCGTCGACGAGGCCCTGTCCCTGAACCCGGACATCGTGTCCACCGCCTGCCCGTTCTGCCTCGTCATGCTGACCGACTCGGTCAACGGCAAGAAGAACGACGGCCAGGCCAAGGAGTCCGTCACCGTCGTGGACGTGGCGCAGCTCCTCCTCGACTCCGTCAAGACGCCGGTCGACCCGGCGGGCGACGAGGAGACCGAGGACGCGCCGGAGCCGGAACCGGTGCAGTAGTCCTGATCGATCTGGTCGTCGCGGGCCCGCCCCTTTCGTGGGGGCGGGCCCGCCGCGTTCACCCGGACGGCTCGGTCGCCTTCGGCTCGACGCTGCGCTGATCCCTGACGGGCCTGACGGGCCTGCGTGAGCCCAAAAAACATGCGTCCCCCATACAACCCTCAGACCCCACAAGCAGTCTCCTGTTCGCCAACCGCAGGGCGACGCCCGGGACAACTCCCGGCAAACGCCCGCGGAACGCACCCCATTGACGCGGATGCCGGCCAGGCATCCCCGCATGCAGCAGGAGAATCCCGCATGCACAAGCACCTCCGCACCGCCCTCGCAACGGCCGCCGCGGCCGCGCTGACGGGCGGCCTGCTCTCCCTCTCCACGGGCGCGGCGCTCGCCGCCGACTCCGTCCACCACCACGAGGCCGACTTCAACCACGACGGGTACGGCGACGTCGCGTTCTCCGCCGGCTGGGCGACCGTCGGCGGCAAGAAGGGCGCCGGCCAGATCGTCGCCCTGTACGGCTCGGCGAACGGCATCAACGCCGCCGCCCGCAAGACGATCAGCCAGAACACCACCGGCGTCCCCGGCACCGCCGAGACCAACGACGGCTTCGGCTGGACCAGCGCCTACGGCGACTTCAACCACGACGGTTTCGACGACCTGGCCGTCTCCGCGCAGTGGGAGGACGTGGCCGGCGACACCGACGGCGGCACCGTCGTCATCCTGTGGGGCTCCACCTCGGGCCTCACCGGCGGTACGACGATCAAGGACCCGGCCGTCTCCTCCCACGACAAGTGGGGCGAGACGCTCGCCGCGGGCGACTTCGACGGCGACGGCACGGACGACCTCGCGATCGGCTCCACGTCGAGCACGATCTACGTCTACAAGGGCGGCATCACCAAGACGGGCACCTCGGGCGGCCGCTACACGATCAAGCCCCCGATCCAGTCCGGCGGCGGCACCGGCCCCCTCAACCTCACCGCGGGCGACGTGAACGGCGACGGCGCGACCGACCTCGTGGTCGACGGCTTCGAGACCGACAGCCAGAACGGCTGGAACGCCAACTACTACGTTCCCGGCGGCGCGTCCGGTCTGACCTCGTCGTCGGCGGTGAAGCTGAGGCCGGGTGTCATCACCGACATCGGCGACGTCAACCGCGACGGCTTCGGCGACATCGTCACCGGCGAGGAGTGGGACACCAACAAGGACGGCAGCCCGTCGGTGCCCGGTTCGTCCGACGGCGGCAAGGTCAACATCACGTACGGCTCCGCGAGCGGCCCCGCCGGAGGCACCGACATCACCCAGGACACCGGCAACGTGCCCGGCGGCTCCGAGCGCGGTGATGCCTTCGGCGGCGAACTGTCGCTCGGCGACATCAACGGCGACGGTTACCAGGACCTGGTCGTCGGCGCCAGGGGCGAGGACCTGGGCGGCGTCACGGACACCGGCTCCGTGACCGTCCTCTACGGCTCCCCGAGCGGCATCAACACCCAGTCGGGCAGCCAGTTCTTCGCCCAGTCGACGGCCGGCGTCCCCGGCTCCGACGAGACCAAGGACTACTTCGGCAACGAGGTCAAGCTCACCGACGTCACCGGCGACGGCAAGGCGGACCTGACGGTCGGCGCGCTCGGCGAGAACACCGGCAACGGCGCGCTCACGTACCTCCCGTCCGACGGCACCCACATCACCACCACGGGCGCCCGCTCCCTCTCCCCGACCTCCCTCGCCGTCTCGACGGACGGCTACCCGGAACTGGGCGGCAACGCGGCGAACTAGCGCCACAACACGTCGTGTCGGGCCCGCACCACTCTGTGGTGCGGGCCCCTTCCCCATCGCCCGCGCACCCCTGGAGCGACCACCCATGCGCAAGCGCACCCTCCTCCTGGCGACGGCCCTGACCACGGGCCTGCTCACCGTCCCGCTGACCACAGTCCCCGCGTCCGCCGCACCGTCCGGCCTCTCCGGCGACTTCAACGGCGACGGCTACCGCGACCTCGCGGTAGCCGCACCCCAGGCCACCGTGTCCGGGCACGAAGCGGCCGGTGCCGTGGTCGTGCTCTACGGCACCGCGTCCGGGCCGTCCGCCGCCAAGCGCAAACTGATCACCCAGGCGACCACCGGCATCCCCGGTTCGCCCGAGACCGCCGACCACTTCGGCGCATCGGTGGCCTCGGCCGACCTCGACCTCGACGGCTACGCGGACCTGGTGGTCGGAGCGCCGGACGAGGACTCGGACGGCGCGTTCAACAAGGGCTCCGTCACCGTCGTCTGGGGCAGCGCGCAGGGGCTGGGTTCCGGCACCGTCCTGCCCGTCACCTACGGCTCGGACCCGTCCGGCTGCGCGTATGGCGTCGACGTCGCCACAGTCCCCGCGTCACCGGCCCCGCGCCCGTCGGTGCACATCGCGGGCGGCTGCTCGGTCTGGGTCCTCCAGGGCCCCATCACCCGCGCGGGCAAGGCCTACAGCAAGTCCCAGCGCGCCATAGGCCCTTCTGCCGCGAAACTCGTGACAGGCCGGCTCTCCGACAACTACTCCGACGAGGTCGAGATCTCGGTCCCCGTAGGCGACCACCCCGAAGGCGCGGTGTACGTGAACCGGCCGTACAACTCGTACACCGAGCCTCTCCCCACCGACGGAAGCAACGCCACCGTGGGAGACGTCAACGGTGACGGGTACGGCGATCTCGTCGTCGGCGACCCGGGTGACATGACCGTCGACGGAACGCCCGCGGAAGGCACCGGCCACCAGGGCGGCGAGATCTCCATCTGGCCGGGAGGCCCGCAGGGCATCGACCCCGCGGCGCAGCCGATCCTCATCAACCAGTCCACGCCCGGCGTACCCGGCACCTCCGAGTCCAACGACACGTTCGGCACGGACGTGAGCGTCGCCGACATCAACCACGACGGCTTCGGCGACATCGCCGTCGGCGCGCCCGGCGAGACACTCGGGTCTGCCCGGCAGGCCGGCGAGGTGGTGATCGTCCCGGGAGGTCCCGACGGACCGACCGGCGCGGGCTCCTTCGCCGTCACGCAGAACTCGACGGGCGTCCCCGGCACGGCTGAGCGCGGCGACGCCTTCGGCACGACCGTGCGCTTCGCCGACCTCACCAAGGACGGCCGTGCGGACCTCGTGGTCGGCACACCCGGCGAGTACGCCCCCGGCGCCACGCGCTCCACCGGCGGCATCTGGGTGTTCAAGGGCACGTCCACCGGCGTGAGCCTCAGCAGCTCGTACAGCGTGATGGCCGGATCGGTGGGCCTGCCCACCACGACGGACACCAACTGGGCCTCCGTAGTCACCCCTTGATCCCTTCTCCCTCCAAGGACATCCATGCGTCTACGCACCACCACTGCTCTGGCCGCACTCGTCGCCGCGGGCCTGACCCCCCTCACCCTGCCGTCCGCCCCCGCCTCCGCGGCCGCGGCGAAGTACGGCGACGATTTCAACGGCGACGGCTACCGCGACTACGCCTCCTACGACGAGAGCCCCAACCTGGGCGGCGGCATCCTCGTCACCTTCGGCACGGCGAACGGCCCCGGCACCGTGACCCAGCACATCGACCAGTCCAGCCCCGGCGTCTACGGCGCGGACGAGGCGGACGACATGTTCGGCGAGGTCCGCGCCGCCGCGGACCTCGACGGCGACGGCTATGGCGACCTGGCCGTCGCCGCCCGCGGCGAGGACGTCGACGGCCGCAAGGACCAGGGCGCGGTCACCATCCTGTGGGGCGGCAAGAACGGCCTGTCCGGCGGCACGGCCCTCGCGAACAAGGCCCCCAAGCAGTCGTACGGCTACATGGGCGGCGACCTGGCGACCGGCGACTTCAACGGCGACGGCAAGCAGGACCTGGCAGTCGTCAACGCCGGCAAGACGTATGTCTACCGGGGCGGTTTCACGCGGTCCGGCACGACCGGTTCCGTGACGACCCTCGACAAGTCGTCGTCGGCGTTCGACTCCACGGCCCTCATCGCGGGCAAGGTGAACGGCGACTCCAAGACGGACCTCGTCATCATCGGCGACGTGGTCACCCCGAGTGTCCGGGCCTCCGACGCCTGGTTCATCAAGGGCGGCTCCACCCTGACCTCGGGCAAGACGCTCCGCGTCCAGTCCCAACTGGGGGGCGGCGACGGCATCATCGCCGACTTCGACAAGGACGGCTACGGCGACATCGCCATCGGCTCCCCGATGTACTCCGGCTACAAGGGCCGCGTCTCCCTCTGGTACGGCTCCTCCACAGGCCCCGGCACCAGCTCCCGCATCACCCAGGCGACGAGCGGCGTCGCCGGCACCCCCGAGGCGGACGACTGGTTCGGCTCGTCCCTCTCCGCGGGCGACGTCAACGGCGACGGCTACCAGGACCTGGCCGTCGGCGCGTACGGCGAGGAGATCGACGGCAAGGCGTACGCGGGCGGCGTCCACGTACTCAAGGGCCGCGCGAGCGGGATCTCCGGGACCGGGTCCCAGTGGTTCGCCCGCAACAGCCCCGGCGTACCCGGCGCCCTCACGGCCGACGACGGCATCGGCTGGCTGGTCCGGCTGCGCGACACGAACCACGACGGCATGGCCGACCTTTACTTCACGGGCCAGGCCGGATCCCTGCGCCTGCCCGGTTCGTCGTCCGGCATCACGACGACGGGCGCGATCCCGGCGAACGACGTCCCGATCGAGGGTTTCCTGCAGTAGCGGTAGCGCACACGTGACGTATCAGCCCCGCCAGCGCCTGCGGCCGGGTTCTGAGTACGTCACCCGGGGCGTCGCTCTCCCTGAGGAGGGCGGCGCCTTCGTGCGTGGCGAGTTCGAGGCAGTTGGGGGCGTCTTCGTCGCCCGAGAACGAGGACTTCTGCCACACGAGAGCCGGTGCCATGTCAGGACCTCTCAGACGCGTCGCGCCAGTTGGTGAATGAAGTCTCTCGACTCTACGGGTCCCAGGGCCACGCGCCCCACGTCGTCAAGCACCCTCCGGTACCGCCCGAGCTGTGCCTCCGCGTCCACAAACGCACCGCCGTACGCCGTATCCAGCAGGACGGTGTCAAGCTGCGGAACGGGACCGCCCGCGAGCAGCATCGGGTTGCCGATCCGAGTGAACCCGTCCACGTCGAACGGGACTACCCGCACGACGACTTGGGGCCGTTCCGACTGCTCGACGATGTGGAGCAACTGCCCCCGGGCAACCTTGCGATCCGCGACCCTGACATGCAGCGCCGCCTCATGGATCACGACCTCGCAGCGAAACGGCTCGTCCCTGCTCAGGACCCCCTGGCGGCGCAGGCGGAACTGCACGCGCGCTTCAAGCTGCTCCTCGGGCAACCGCGACACCGAGTAGATCGCGCGGATCTGGTCCTCGGTCTGCAACAGGCCGGGGACCTGCACGTTCTCGAACGACCTCAAGTACGCGGCGTGATGCTCCAGTTCGGCCAGGTCGAGAAAGGTCTGCGGAAGCCCGCGGCGATACGGCTCCCACCATCCGCGCACGCGCTCACCGGTCATGGCCACCAGAGCGTCGACGAGCCCGGCATCCTCACATGCGTACTGGCCGGCCAGGAACCGCACCCGTTCAGCGCTCGCGCTGACCCGCCCCGACTCCAGGCTGGAGAACTTCCCCTCGTTGATCCCCGCCGCCCGGGCAGCCTCCCGCTGGGACAGCCCGGCCCGCTCCCGCAGCTTACGAAGCTCTTTCCCCAGGCGCTCCTGCCGCGCCGTGATGATCGCCCTGGCCGCCATGTGCCCCTGCTTTCACGCTAGTTGAGAACAACGATAGTAGTGGGCGAGCTTGACCCCGGTATAGATTTACCCCTACCGTCAGTGACGCAGCGCACACAGTGCGACATCGCGGAAGGCATCGCCCTGACCAGGCGACAGAGCCACCGCCCGCCCCCACCGGGAGCCCCCATGCGGAACACCCACGCCACCGGCCCCTCCACCTGGGAATACACCCTCTACGTCCCCCACGACCCCCGAGCCGTGGCCATCGCCCGGCACACCCTCACCCGCGTCCTCACCACGCACCGCCTCCCCGGGCTCATCGACGACGCGTCACTCCTCGCCTCGGAGTTGCTCGGCAACGCCATCCGGCACACCGAAGGCCCCGCCGCGCTCAAGCTCCGGCACAACGGGCGGGCGCTGCGGCTCGGTGCCTGGGACACCGATCCGACCCCGCCCGGAGGGCCCACCGTCCCGGACGGTTACGGGCTGCATCTCGTCGACGCCTGCGCCGACGACTGGGGCTGGTTCCGGGTCAACACCGGTGCGGGCGCGGCCGGCAAATACGTGTGGTGCGAACTCGGCGCGGCCGACTGACCCCACCCCGCACATCCCCGTACAACCCTCCACCCCCACCAGCGGTCTCCTGTAGGCCGACCGCAGGCCCACGCCCGGGACAACGCCCGGCAAACACCTGCGGAACGCGGAACACGCCCCTTGTCGACGCCACGCCCGCCCCCAGAGACCTCAGGAACCCCATGCCCATACGGACACGCACCCGTACCCGTACCCACACCCTCGCCCTGGCCGCCGCGACCGCAACCGCCCTCGCCGCCACCGGCCTCACCGCGGCCAGCGCCACCGCGGCTAGCGCCACCGCTGCCGACGCCCAACCCCCCACCCCCCGCACGGACTTCAACCACGACGGCTACGCCGACCTCGCCGTGGGCATGCCCAACGCCTCCGTGTCCGGCGTCGCCAAGGCCGGTTACGTGAACATCGTGTGGGGCGGCAAGAACGGCCTCGGCGCGAGCGGCAGCACCCGCGTCAGCCAGGCCACCGCCGGCGTCCCCGGCACCCCGGAGTCCGGCGACCGGTTCGGCGCGAGCGTCACCACCGCCGACGTGGACGGCGACGGGCGCACCGACCTCGTCGTCGGCGCCCCCGGCGAGGCGATCGGCAGCAAGGCGAAGGCGGGCACGGTCGCCGTCATCCACGGCACGGCCACCGGGTTCGGCGCGGGCACCACCGTCGCGGACGGCCCCGCCGCCTCCGCCGCGTACGGAAAGTCCCTCGTCGCCGCCGACTTCACCGGCGACGGCGCGCAGGACATCGTGATCGGCGCGACCGACAAGGTCCTGCTGCACACGGGCACCACCACCACGGTGTTCATGGGGGACCACATGGGCGGCCGGGCCCCCGTCCTCGCGGCCGGCGACTTCAACCACGACGGCATCGCCGACGTGGCCGTCACCTACTACACGCAGAACCAGCCGTACACGCAGTCCCAGATCCGGCTCGCGGCCTGGAACAAGGACGAGAAGAGCTTCCTCGTCTACTGGAACAACAGCAACGGCACCGCGAGCGCCCTCGCCGCCGGCGACTTCGACGGCGACGGCTTCACCGACCTCGCGATGGGCAACTGCCGCGAGAACGCCGACGAGAACATCGACGACCCGTGCGGCCCCGAGAAGTACACCAAGGGCGGCGGCATCCACATCCAGTACGGCGACGCCACGGGCACCTTCTGGGACCGCCAGCAGACGCTCAACCAGGACACCCCCGACGTCCCCGGCACGGCCGAGACCGGTGACCTGTTCGGCGGCGCCCTCACCGTCGCGGACATCGACGGCGACGGCTACGACGACCTGATCGTCGGCGCCCCCGGCGAGGGGATCGGCAGCAAGGCGAAGGCGGGCGCGATCACGGCCCTGCGCGGCGGCAAGGACGGCATCGTCAACGCCGAGGGCAAGGCCGTCGGCATCGGCGTCCAGCAGGACACCCCCGGCGTCCCCGGCGCCGCCGAGGCGGGCGACCTCTTCGGCGCGGCCCTCACCGCCGACGACTACGACGGTGACGGCCTGCCCGACGTCGCGGTCGGCTCCCCCGGCGAGAACGGCTCCCTCGGCGCCGTCTGGCAGCTGCGCGGCGCCGAGGACGCCCCGGTCACCGCGTTCTCCCCGCGCACCCTGCGCCTGCCGTCGTCCGTCAACCCGCCCCAGTACGGATCCGTGTTCCCGACGGCCGAGTAGAAACCCGTGAAACCCCTGACAAGGCCCTGTCCGGCCCCCTAGGGGATGTCACAGCTCGGCCGCAAAGCCGGGCCCGATCCACCGGGCCCGGCACCTCACTCTCCGGGACCAGGTACGTTCGATTACGTGGCTGGATTCAGGATCGGACGCGGCCGGGACAACCGCGCCTCGCAATCGCGACCGCACGGACAGCGTGCCCCCCAGGGGCAGGCCCCGTACGGCTACTCTCCCGCGCCCCCGAACGGGCAACCGCAGCAGCACCAGTACGGCGGGCAGCGCCAACCGCGGCAGCCTCAGCAGCCGTACGGGCAGCAGCAGTGGCCCCAGCCGGGCGGCCAGGGCGAGCCGGAGTACTTCGGCGACCCACGCGGCCCCCAGGGCCAAGGTCAGGGCCAGGGTCGGGGGCAGGGCCCCGGCCAGAACTCCGGCTACGACCCGTACGCGGCGAACAACCCGGGCCACACCCAGGCGTTCTCCATCGGCGACGACCAGTACACCCAGGGCGACATGTACCGCGCGGGCTCGGCCCCGGCCGCGCCCGTCGGGCCTCGGCTGCACTGGAAGGACCTCCTGTCCGGGGTCGTCGTACGCCCGGGCCAGACGTACCTCCAGATGCGGGACCACGCGATGTGGGCCCCGGCCCTGATCGTGACGTTCCTCTACGGGCTGCTCGCGATCTTCGGCTTCGACTCTGCGCGCGCGGACGTGATCAATGCCACGTTCTCGTCGGCGATCCCGTACACCCTCACCACCGCCGTCGCGATCACGATCAGCTTCTTCGTCCTGGGCGTGGTCACGCACACGCTGGCCCGCCAGCTCGGCGGCGACGGCGCCTGGCAGCCCACGGTCGGCCTCGCCATGCTGATCACCGCGATCACGGACGCCCCGCGCCTGCTCTTCGCGATGTTCCTGGGCGGCGACGCCCCGTTCGTACAGATCATCGGCTGGGCGACCTGGGCGGTCGCGGGCTTCCTGCTCACAGTCATGGTCAGCAAGTCGCACGACCTCCCGTGGCCGAAGGCACTGGCCGCCTCCGCGATCCAGCTGATCGCACTCCTGTCGATCATCAAGCTGGGCACGTTCTAGATCCCTGGCGAACGCAAGTGGGGCCCGGCACACACGGTGTGCCGGGCCCCACTTCTCTGCCTACTTCTCTATCTACTTCTCTCTCTGCGAACCGCTCAGGCGTCGAGAACCTGCCCGGACCGCTTCACCACCGGAGCTTCGACACTCCACGGGAAGTTGATCCAGTCATCGGTGCGCTTCCACACGTACTCGCACTTCACAAGCGAGTGCGACTTCTCGTAGATCACGGCGGAGCGGACCTCGGCCACGGTGTCGAGGCAGAAGTCGTGGACCAGCTTCAGCGTCTTCCCGGTGTCGGCGACGTCATCGGTGATGAGCACCTTCTTGTCCGAGAAGTCGATCGCGTTCGGAACCGGCGCCAGCATGACGGGCATCTCGAGCGTCGTGCCGACCCCCGTGTAGAACTCCACATTCACCAGGTGGATGTTCTTGCAGTCCAGCGCGTACGCGAGCCCGCCGGCCACGAAGACGCCGCCACGGGCGATGGAGAGCACGATGTCCGGCTCGTAGCCGTCGTCGGCGATCGTCTGCGCCAGCTCGCGCACGGCGACGCCGAACTTCTCGTACGTAAGGTTCTCGCGCACGTCACTCATGTCGCTGTTGCTCACACCTGTGTCCGATGGAAATTGAGGAAGGAACGGGAGGCCGTCGGGCCGCGCTGGCCCTGGTAGCGGGACCCGTAACGCTCGCTGCCGTACGGGTGCTCGGCGGGCGAGCTCAGCCGGAACATGCACAGCTGGCCGATCTTCATGCCCGGCCACAGCTTGATGGGAAGGGTGGCGAGGTTCGACAGCTCAAGCGTCACGTGCCCGCTGAACCCCGGGTCGATGAACCCGGCGGTGGAGTGCGTGACGAGCCCGAGCCGCCCGAGGCTGGACTTCCCCTCGAGCCGGCTCGCGAGGTCGTCGGGCAGCGAGATGACCTCGTACGTCGACGCCAGCACGAACTCGCCGGGGTGCAGGATGAAGGGCTCGTCGCCCTCCGGCTCCACAAGGCGTGTCAGGTCGGCCTGCTCCACCGCGGGGTCGATGTGCGGGTAGCGGTGGTTCTCGAACACCCGGAAGTAGCGGTCGAGCCGCACGTCGATGCTCGAGGGCTGCACCATGGATTCGTCGTACGGATCGATGCGGACCCGCCCGGCGTCGATCTCGGCCCGGATGTCCTTGTCTGAGAGAAGCACGTAGCGAGGATACGCAGAGCGCGCGGGCCCGCCACAATCCGGCCATTGCACCGTGACTGCGGCGCACCCGCGCGCCTGTCCTTCACCTACACCCTTGGCTACACCCTGCTACCGCTTCGCGAACTCCACCGGCACGGCGTTCCTCAGCCGCGCACACCGCGGACATCGGATCAGCCGGCCGGGTCCGAGCCGGTCGGCCTGCTGCATCGGGAACGAAGCGGTACTGAAAACGTGCCCCTCGGCACAACGGACGACGGTGCGCTCCATCGAGTCCCAGAGTCCCTTCCCCACGAGCCACTAGCCATTTCTGGCTGACAACGAGGGGTCACATTACGGGATGAAAGGGACGACGCTCCAGGCGGCACTCCGTACCCGGAAGAACCCTCGAAGCCGGCCCCACCGTACGCCCCAACTCCCTTCACCCGCAGTCACTTCCACCACGCACAACGCATCCGGACCCCACGGCGAAAACACCGGGGGCCGGGCATGGGGTACAGTGAGCGACGTTACGACTCCGGTCCTGACCGGCGTCTTACGCGGGTGTAGTTTAGTGGTAGAACATCAGCTTCCCAAGCTGAGAGTGCGAGTTCGATTCTCGTCACCCGCTCCATAGTTGAGGCCCAGGTCAGCGACCTGGGCCTTGTTCGTTGTCTGGACCTGTTCAGCTGTCCTCAGCTGTCGCGCCCCGCATCCAAACCATTACGGCTGTGGGGCGGGTCTTCGAGCGGCTCCTTGTGGTGCTTCGCACTCCTCGACGGTGGACGGCCCCCCTACGCGACCGGACTACCTCAAGGTGCCTCAAACGCCCGCTGCGTGTTCGCGCACCGCGATCCGAGCCAGCTTCGTCAGCATCATGCCGTTGCGGATCCGGACGAAGTACTCCACGGGAAGTCCGTGCATCCGCGTGCCGGGGCCCCGGAGGGGGTGCCAATCGAGGGTGAAAAGGGTGTGCTCGCCCCAGGGGATCAACTTCATGGCGATGCGAGCTGCGCCGAAGGGGTCTGCCTTTGCTTCCAGTTGCAAGCGGTGTCGCGGCTCGGAGATGCGGACGACACAAGCGTCGTCGAGAGTCAGAGGGCCGGCGCCGACGCGGACCTTCAGCCGGGCGCCTACATCTGGCCAATGCGGGTCCACGGCGAGGATTCGCTGGGTTCCTGTCACCCACTCCGCGTAGCGGTGGCCATCGGCCAGCAGGCGCCAGACTTCGGACGGCGAGCTCAAGATCAGACAGCGGTTCCGGGCCATGATCGCGCTCCTGGAGTATGGGCAGCATGGAGGCACTTTGCCCGCTGGCAAGGGGCCCGTCTGGGTTCACTGACCGCCGCTGGTCTCGATATGGCCTCTCGTCAGCGCAAACAGGATCAGAAGGTCGAGTGTCATCACAGGGATGGCCCACGCGGGGTAGTACGGAACGAACATGAACTGGGTGATCAGGCTGATCCCCGCCACCGCTGCGCCAGCCCCTCGGCCCCAGCTCTGATGTGTCAGGACTCCCAGGCCGGCAATGAAGAGCGCCACTCCGATCACAAGGTGAATCCAGCCCCAAGCGGTCAGGTCGAACCGGTAGGCGTACCGGGACGCAGCGAACAAAGTGTCATTCGCAATGCCGGCTGTGCCCATGAGAATGCTGAGCAGCCCGCTGACCGTCAGCATGGCCCCGGCGAACATGGAGGCGCTGTTGATCGTTTCGCCGCTACCGGGCCCCCCGTGTCCTGACCGTGTCCTATTCGGCATCGTTGTCATGGCCTGCAGCCTTCCTGTACAGCATGGTCACCGACGCACACTGCCCGTGCGAAGCCGGCCACGCTCCACTGACAGGATCACCGCAATCCTTCGGCACCGCGACTGCACCCCGAGTCGCCGGCACGGCACTTCCCGCAGGCACCGCGAAGGGCAGCAACGAGCGGGGACCCGGAATCCGCCGAAGGCGGGTCCTCAGTGCTGAAGCGCGACCTTGAAAACCACGATGACCGATCCGAGGAGAAGGTTGATCACACCGGCGAGCAGCATCAGACGGCGTGAGGCACCGGCGCGGCTGGCGGCCACGGTTGCCCAGCCGACCTGCCCGGCCAGAGCGACCCCGAGTGCCAGCCATGCCGCCCCCTTGACGTCCAGGCCGAGGATTGGACTGATGGCCACGGCGACGGCCGGTGGGATGGCCGCCTGGATGATCGGGCGTTCTTCCGCGCACGCGCGGCGGACCACCTCCCAGCTCAAGTGATGCACCATCCGGGCCCCGAAAAGGCGGGAGAAGACGTGCGCGGCCCAGAACACCACACCGGTGCACAGCAGCAGCAGAACAAGTTCCAGCCGCGGAAACGAGCCGAGCGATCCGGCGCCGACCACCACGGAAGCGGCAAGCAACGACCCGTAGACGGCGCCGCTGTAATCGATCTGGGCCGCGGTGACCGCCGGGGTCTCCGAGGGCCGCCCAGGGGTTCGGCGGTTCATGCCTCCAGGGTCACCGAGCAGACCAGGCTCCGCATGGGCGGGAAGCCTTGGACCCGCCTACGGGCCGTCCGAGTGGCCGCACCACTACCGCACCAGATCGGGCGGGAAACCACGGGAAACCACGGGGAATCACGGTCCCGAGCACGCCAGCCCGAAGGGGCCAGAACGCGGCCGTTCGCGCAGGTCAGCGACCTGGGCCTTGTTCGTTGTCTGGGCGTCGACAGTGTGTGACCGGTGTGGTGCACAGGCGGCGAACGCATCTGGCGTGCGACGTGTTCCGGCAACGCTGAAGCCCCAGGCCATTGACCTGGGGCTTCAAGAAGGGCGGGTGGGGTGCGGTGGGTGCCCTTGGTTACAGCCCGCAGGAGCCGCGGTCGAGGTGGAAGTACCGGGCGTTGGCCCAGCGGCACATCCGGATACCGACGATGACGCCCACGATGGTGACCAGGGCGGGCAGGTATCCGCTGGCGACCTGGATGATCGGGATCGCCGGGCACCCGCCTGAGATCGCCCAGCCCGTACCGAACAACACCGCGCCAGGGACCACGCCGGCGTGGATGCGCCCCGGGGTGCGGCGTACCCGCAGCAGAGCGAACGCGCACACGATGATCCCGACGGCGCCGGCGAAGGAGAAGAACATGCGCAGGTCCTGGAAGGTGAACATGCGGTTCAGCTCGGTGTAGTCGCCGAAGCCGATATTGGTGACGGTGTAACCGAGGGCCAGTCCGGTGATGATGTTGGCCAGAAGAATCGCGCCCCGGGTACGCATCAGATCACCTTCCACAAGAGGAACGACACCGCGACAGCGGTGCCGAAGAACACGGCGGTCGCGACGATGCTGACCGGGCGCAGGCGGCCGCAACCGCTGAGTCCGTGGCCGGAGCTGCACCCGCCGGCCAGTCGGGTGCCGAAGCCGACCAGCACGCCTCCCACGAACAATGTGGCGATCATGGCGGTCGGATCGGCGGTGACCAGGTCCCGGAAACCCGCGCCCATGTCGAAGCGGAGCCGGAACCGTCCGGAAGTGGTCGCGGCGATCAATCCGCCGAGGAAAATCGACACCAGCAGGGCGGCCTGGGTGACCAGCGGGGCCGGGCGCGTGTTCGTGACCGAGGAGTTCTCACCCGCCGTCGGTTCGACGTCCGGTACGAGCGGCTGCGACTCCCCGTGGGAAACCGGCGGCATGGTGGGCGTGCCGGGAGCGGTGCCGAAGTGTTCCGCGGTGGCCGCGGCGAGCGCGTCGGCGAGAGCTTGATCGTCAGTGAACTCATCGTCCATCTGCTCGAGTTGGCGCTCTCTGCGCCAGTGCAACACGCGATCCCACGCGGATGACACCCCGAAGGACCGATCGGTGGTGAGGGTGTAGTTGATGGTGACCAGAGCGAGCCCGACAGCGCCTGCCCACCAGGGCCAGTACGTACTCATGCGGGGCCTCTCATCCAATCAGCGAATCGAGTCCACCAGCCGCGCTTCGAGCCGGGCGCTCGCCGCCCGCGTCGAGCGAGGCCATCCGAAGGCTGGGGAACTTGTGGGGGTGGTGACGGTTGGTGATGCCAGACCGGTGCCGACGGGGGCGTCGCCCCGAACTGGGCCATGGTCTCCGGCGTCGCGATTCCATGTCCTGACGGCTCAGGTGGCGAGGCCGGTGCCGGTTGGGACCAAGACCTGGTCTCCGGTTGCCACGGGCCGGCGTGCGGCGGCGGATCCTGCCGGGGTACCTGCCCCGGGTGGGCCGCGCCGGGCCGGTTCCCGTCGTCGCCTTCTTCGAGGTGTCGCGCACGGGCCCCGTTGGGCAGCAGGCTGATCGGCACGCGCTCCCCGGTGAGCGACAGCTGGTAGCGCGCACAGTCGCGCCACCGATCCTCGCTGTCGCAGTAGTGGTCGCGCCAACCCTGCAAGCTTGCTCTGAGCAGGGGGAAAAGCGGACATGCTACGGCGTGCGAGCAACCCACGTTGCTCCCTCCTGACCGGCGTACATCGCCCATTCGGGGAAGGCGGTTGCCGTTCTCGGTTGTTGTCCTGGCTGTGCCCGGTCGACGATCTCGATGCGTCTGGAAATGTGGGCGCAGCACCGTATGGTGATTTTCCGTCACTGCGATAGGGCGTGATGCAACCACTGTTCGGCTGCGCCTAGCAACTTCGGGGCGAAATCTGGATATGTGCGGCCGGCGACGGAGGTCAATCCGATCGCGCACTCATGACCGCGTCCACTGCCAATAGAGGTCAGCCTTTTATGGAGAGGGTGTGCGTAGTGGAGTTGATTGTGGCCGAGATGTGAAGATTGCAGATCATTGAAGATGCCCTTGGAGGGGAATCATGTGTGAGCGCGCTGTCTGCCGGTCGTGCCGGAAGGCGACCTTTGAGGGGTGCGGGAGGCATGTGGAGGAAGTACTCGCGGGCGTGCCGACTTCTCAGCGGTGCGCCTGCGAGTCGTCGGCGGGACGCGGGCGTTCACGCACAGCGGAGCCGGCGACTCCGTCGGTATCGGCGCCGGCCGGACCGGGCAGCTCAGGGGGTTCACCGAGCGGACCGCGCGTTGGTTGGTGGACTCGACTCGCCAATTGGGCGAAAAGCCCGGCATGAGGCAATAGGCAAGGATCTCGACTGCCCCTGCTTCGCACCCTGTAGGTCGAAGGCGCTGGCCATTCAGGCCCAAGGCGTTGGTCATAGCGCTCTGCGAGCCAAGGGCTCGCCGATCAATGACACGTCGTCTTCATTTTGTTTTTGTCCCGACCACGGAACTGAGTGAGCCGGCTCTTTGATCAGCCCCTGAGTGCCCTGCCGGAGAGCGGGTGCAGTTCTGAGACGGGAGCGAATCGCGCACAACCTTGAGGGCTTCTCGTGTGTCCAGTGGGGCGACTGAGCTTCAGGTGCTGTCGCTCCAGTCGTCCCGCGGTCCTTGCAGTCCTCGTCCTTCCGTCAAGGAGTTCCGTTGCGCAGAGCAGCCACGGCCGCCGCCGTGCTCGCACCCCTCATCGTCTTCGCCCTCACCCCGACGACGGCTTCCGCCACCAGCCCTTACAAGGGGGCCAACACCGCAGCCGTCCAGGACGACTTCAACGGTGACGGCTACCGGGACCTGGCTGTCGGCGCGCCCTACGCCGCCAATGGCAGCGTGGAGGAGGCCGGTGCCGTCGTCGTCCTGTACGGGTCGGCCTCATCAGTGAGCACCACGCGCCGCACCGTCATCACGCAGGCGACCTCCGGTATCCCCGGCGACCCCGAGGAATGGGACGCCTTCGGCACGACGGTCGCCAGCGCCGATCTGGATCGGGACGGGTACGCGGATCTGATCGTCGGCACCCCGAGGGAGCAGGTCGGCGACAAGGAGTCCCGGGGCTCCACGACCGTCGTATGGGGCGGGCCCAGCGGGCTGACGGGCGGCGGTGCGACCATCTCTCCGCCGGCCGGATACGGGGACGGCCGCACGTACTGCGGCTTCGGGATGTCCCTGGCCGCAGGCGACATGAACGGGGACGGCGCCCCGGAGGTGACCATCGGCTCGCGCTGCGAGGGCGCCTCCTACACCGGCCCCTTCACCCGCACCGGCAAGGCCGCCTCCAACTACCGGGACGGCCGCCTCGGCGAGACCCGTGGCGTGGTGATGGGAGATGTGAACGGCGACGGCAGAGCGGAGCGTTTCTGGCTGGTCGGGCCCGCGGACGACGACCTCCGTGGACCTGTGTACGTCGACAACGGTCCTCCGACCGACGACTATCTCGCCAACTGGCCCATCGAACTTCCCCACGCCGACGGCCACGCCGGTCAGATCGGTGACATCAACGGTGACGGCTACGGCGACCTCGTCACCGGTATCGCGGACGACGATTCCCTGATGAACGCGACCGGCGCGGCGCACCGCGGTGGCGAGATCCAGGTCCTCTACGGCAGCGCGCAGGGCATCACCGTCGACCAGCAGCCACAGGTCTTCCACCAGGACACGGCCGGAGTCCCGGGAACCGCCGAGGACGGCGACCAGTTCGGACAGTCGCTCAGCGTCGGCGACGTCAACGCCGACGGGTACGCCGACGTCCTCGTCGGCTCTCCGGGTGAGGCGGTCGGCACGCTCAAAACGGCAGGCACGGCCGTGTTGCTGCGTGGCTCCGCCTCCGGCCTGACCGCAACCAAGGCGGTCGGGTACACCCAGAACACGGCTGGCGTACCCGGTGCCGCAGAGACTGGCGACCAGTTCGGCGCGGTCGTCCACCTCGCCGACCTCAACAAGGACGGCAAGGCCGAGACGGTCGTCGGCGTGCCCACGGAGAACAGCGACGGTTGCCTGTGGACCGCCCGCGGCTCGGCCTCCGGCCCGGTCCTGAGCGGTTCGCTCAACCTGTGCGGCAAGAGCGCCGGAATCACCGTCCGCAGTACCAAGGGATACTTCGGAGCTGCCCTGGCGAGCCCTCACGTCTCCAACTAGGCAGGGCGCGCACAACCACCCGGCACCAGGGCCCCGCACCACAGTCGCACCACAACCGATTTCAAGCTCAATAGGCGGATCGGGCGCAACCCGCGAATAATCTGCGTGGCGTGACTTCATCGTCAGCCCCTCATATGGGGGCCTCGGCGCCATGACACTCTGGGCCAGGAAGATCAGGACCGTGAAAATCCGGGCTAAGACGAAATGGCCGATGAGTAAATCGCCCTGGCGGACGTACGGTAAGTGGTTCTACGCAGCAACGCAGGATGGCTCGGTCCGCTCGGCGGAACGCGTTTTGCCGAGCGTAATGGATCTCGTCCGGCCATCCAGCCTCGTGGACATCGGCTGTGGCAGCGGAGCTTGGCTGTCTGTCGCGAAAGGGCTCGGCATTGACAGGCTAGTCGGTATCGACGGTGAATGGGTATCCAAGGATGCTCTGCTGATTCCGGAGGAATCCTTCCGCAAGTGGGATCTGTCCCGGGCGCTGCCGCAAGGCAGCCCTCGCTTTGACCTGGCGATGTCTGTCGAGGTGGCGGAACATCTCGACCCTGGTCGCGCCGACTCCTTCGTGGCTGATCTGTGCGCCCTGTCCGACGTCGTGCTGTTCTCGGCGGCAGTCCCGGGTCAAACGGGAAGCGATCACCGTAACGAGCAATGGCCAATGTACTGGCGCGATCGATTTCAGCAGCACGGCTACGAGCTGATCGACTGTCTCCGGACACGCATGTGGGCTGACGAAGAAGTCGAGCCGTGGTACGCCCAGAATTCCTACCTCTACGTGAGTGCCGACCGCCTTGCCGCTGACAGTCGTCTCTCTCAGGCCGCTGCGGAAGGGAGGCAGATGCCTCTATGCGTCATTCACCCGCGTCTATTCAATAACTTCTCAAAGCCGTACGCGCCCGCCGTGCCTGCTCCTGCAGAGCGTCGTCCGGCACCGCAACAATTCCTGCCGCGCATGGAGCCTTTGCCGTAAGGCCCTTCTGGTTCAACTGCGAGTCTCTGACGTGCGCACAAGGGCAGGTCCGGCGCCGGCGAGTTCGATTCTCGTCACCCGCTCCACCAGAAACCCCCAGGTCGTCGACCTGGGGGTTCTTTGTTGTCCTGTCCCATTCGGGGGCGACGCCGTGGCCGTCGTCGGTGACGGTGAGGACCGCGCCTTCACCCGTCGGCACGCAGTTCCACTGTGATGGCCGAGGCGGCGTGGCGTTGGGCGTTGTCGAGAAGGTTGCCGAGGACCCGGGCCAACTGGCTGCGGCTGCCGAGGACTTCGAGCGGCTCGGCGGGGACGCGTACGTTCGGGGCGATGCGGTCGTGATCGACCGCCGTCCGAACGGCACGCCGATCTTGTGGCGCAGGGCGCTGACGTAGACCTCGACGATGGTCGGGTCTCCGTCGTAGGCGAAGTCCCACACGTGATCGAGGATGTCGCTCTTCGACACCACGTGCCCCGCGTGCAGGGCGAGGTGTTGCAGGACCGCGAACTCCTGCGTGGTCAGCGTGATGTCCGTTCCCGCGCGCTTCACCCGTTTGGCGTCGGGGTCGACGGTCAGGTCCCCGATGCGCAGCACCTGGGAGCCGCCCGCGTACGGCGACGCAGCAGCGCCCGGATGCGGGCCTGGAGGACCACGTAGGAGAATGGCTTGGTCAGGTAGTCGTCCGCGCCGGTGTCGAGGCCCTCGGCACTCGCCGTCCTTGGCGGTGAGCATCAGGATCGGCGTGTCATCGACCGCGACCCGTAGCTGGGCGCACACGCGGTAGCCACGGCCGCCAAGGCCTACGACGACCGCAACAGCCCCGCCGGTGACCACGACGAGGACTGACGTCAGAGCACCGGCGTACCGCCAACCGGGCGGGACCCCTCCGACGGACACCCCCGCCCCGCCCGGTGTCACACCCCGCCTCGCTGTCGACGACCACGGATTCAGCTACCACGGAGTCAGCCATGCCGAAGTCCCAGCTGTCGAAGAACCGTTCGTCCGTACGGCACAAACTCCGCTACGCCGTACGGCACCCCGAGCGGATCCCGCCCTACCTGCGACGCACCGCGCGGGACACCTGGCTGCGCCTGCGGCACCGCGACCACGTCGCGTACTACCGCGCCGTCATGGCCTCCGACACCGCGCGCAGCCCCGAACTCGCCGTCGGCAGCCGCTCGGAGGACCGCTGGCTGGCGCTCGGGCAGATGCAGTTCGACTACCTGGTCGAACACGGCCTGACACCGCGGGACCGGATGCTGGAGATCGGCTGCGGGAACCTGCGTGCCGGGTGGCGGTTCATCGACCACCTCGAACCCGGCCACTACTACGGGATCGACATCTCGCCGGACATCCTCGTCGAGGCGCAGCGCACCCTCGTCCGCCGGGGCCTGCAGGACCGCCTCGCACATCTGGCCCTGGTGGAGAACCTGACGCTCGACTTCCTGCCCGCGGGCTGGTTCACAGTTGTGCACGCCCACAGCGTCTTCTCGCACTCACCGCTGGACGTGATCGACGAGTGCCTGGCCAACGTCGGGCGGGTGCTGGCTCCGGGCGGCTTTTTCGACTTCACCTACGACCGCACGGAAGGCACCGAACACCAGGTGCTCCGCGAGGACTTCTACTACCGCACCGAGACCCTCCTCGCGCTGGCCGAACGGCATGGCCTGACCGCGCGTTTCATGGACGACTGGGAACGGCGCCCGCACGGCCAGTCGAAGATCAGAGTCACGCACCCGGCAGCGGCCTAGCTTCGCCGGACACGGGCGTCGGCTCCGGTGCCGCTCCCTCTCCAAAGTGAGTAACAGCCGAGACTCACAGTTTGCGTAAGGTCTGGGGCTCGGTCACTCACGACTTACCCCAGGAGTTCCGCCTCGGTGGGCACGACCTCGCGGTTCGACCTGACGCAGCCTTCGTACGACCTGTTCCGCGACAAGAACCTGCAGTCTTCCTCGGTTTCGCCTCGGGGCTCGAAGGCGAACGGCGGTCCAGCATCTTCTACAAGAACGCGCTCGTCTGACGGGTGACTGAGGGGCGGCAGCCTGGGGCGGCGGGCCTGCGGGTCCGGGGCGTCCTGGCGGTCCGGGCCCGTCCCACCAGTCACTGGATTCTCACATCTTCGCAAGAGCATCACATCGTGTGCGCATTGCCTTCGGAAAGGGTAGTTAGCGTTGCCAGGCGCTCGATCTCGCGTGCGAACGCGACCAGATGCCCGGCGTCCCTGCGGCGCAGTCAGCCACAGAAAGATCGCGATGGACTACTGCACTTCGTGTCGGCGAACACTCAACGGGGCCCTCGTGTGCCCGGGTTGTGGCGCCTACGCCCCGGACATCGCCCCGCCGAGCCACCGCGTGCACAGCACCCCGCCGCCCGCATCGGAATGGCGGCCGAACGCCGCCGGGCAGGCTCCCGCGCCCACCATCGGTATGCCGGCCACCGGGATACCGGCCGGCTCCGGCATATCCGCGCCGTCCGGGATGTCCGCGACCGGTGGCACCCCGGCGGTGAACGCGGCCGAGTCGTTCGACGCCTTCGGCGCGTCCCACGCGTTCGGCACCCCGCACGTGCCGTCCCATGCCGCCTCCGGTGGGGTGGCCGCGGCCGGTGCGTTCAGTGTCTCCAACACGTCCACCGTCGTCTCCAGCGCCTCCACGGTCTCCTCCTCCACCGTCTCCTCCTCCGCCGCCGCCCTCGACGAATTCGACGCCTTCGACGCGGCCAAGGCGTTCGACGCGGCCGACGAGGCCGCCACCATGGGGACCGCCGGTTCCGCCGGCGCCTCCTCGGCGTCCGCCGCGGAGAGCGGCGGCCGTGCCGCCCGGCGGCGCAAGCTCGCGCAGTGGAAGAAGAACAAGCGCCGGGCCGTGGCCGCCACGGCCGTCGCCATCGTCGGCGGCGGTCTCACCATCGCCGCGCTGCCGAACACCGCGGGCCGGGACGCGACGCAGGCCTCCTCGGCTCCGGACCCGGTGTCCACGTCGCCGTCCCTGGCCAACACGGACTCCTCGACGGTCACCCCGGAGGACCGGGCCTCGCGGAGCGGCAACGACCGTTCCCACCAGTCCACCGGGCGCCACGCCCGCCCGGCCACCACGCCTCCGCCGGCCGCGTCCACCGTGCCGACGGGCGCCCCGCGCCACGCCGCCCCGGCCCGGACCGCCGCGCCGCACACGGACTCCGCGCCGGCCGCCGCCCCGCACACCGCCGCGCCCGCCGCCCCCGCCCCGCAGACCTCGTCGCCCGCACCGGCCGCCAAGCCCGGCTCGGGTACGAGTACGGGCACGGGATCCGGTTCGGGTTCGGGTACGAGTTCAGGTTCGGGTTCGTCCGGCGGGAAGCAGGCCACTACGCCCGCCCCCGTCCCCTCGACGGCGTCGCCCGACCCCGTCTGCGTGCTCGGCCTGCTCTGCCTCAGCTGAGTACCGCGCAACGACCGAGGCCCGGTCCGGGGTTCTGACCCCCGGACCGGGCCTCCGCGTATACGGCCGTACGCGCGTACGGCCGACCGCGGCTACGCCGCCACCGGCACCCGCACCCGCGCCGACGTCGGCACCCCGTACTTGTGGGCCGGAACCCCCGGCAGGGCGCGGCGGGCCAGGCCCGCGAGCGTGCCGCCGGGGCCGATGTCCAGGAAGTCGGTGCAGTCGAGTTCCTCGTGGAGCGTCGTCAGGGACTCCACCCAGCGGACCCTGCTGACGAGCTGGCGCGTGCTGAGTTCCTGCCACTGGCTGCCGCCGTAGTGCGCGCGGGCGTCGACGTTCGCGACGACCGGCAGCACGCCCGCGGCGAAGTGGGTCAGTTCCAGGGCCCGGCGCAGGGCCGCGCTCGCGGGCTCCATGTACGGGCTGTGGCAGGCGGCCGTCACCGGCAGGACGCTGTAGCGCAGGCCCGATTCCGCCGCGCGTGCCGCCGCCGCGTCGATCGCCGTACGGCTGCCCGCGATCACCGTCTGCTGGGGGCTGTTGTGGTTGGCGACCCACAGGTCGGCGCCCTCCTCGCGGAACGTGTCGACCAGGGCCGAGACCTCGTCGATGCCGCCGCCCATGACGGCGGCCATCCCGCCGGGCCTGCGCCGGGCGACCTCCGCCATGGCGCGGCCGCGCTCGCCGACCAGCCAGGCGCCGTCGGCGACCGACAGGACACCGGCCGCGACGAGTGCCGTGTACTCGCCGAGGCTGTGCCCGGCGACCGCCACCACCCGCGTGTCCGTCTCCTGCCGGCGCAGCTCCGACCACGCGAGCAGCGACGCCGTGAACACCGAGATCTGCGCGTGGTCGGTGCGCGACAGCGTCTCCTGGCCGGCCGTGAGCAGCAGTTCGGCGACGTCGAAGCCGGAGGCCCGGGAGACGGACTCGACGAGCTCCCAGGACTCGGTGTCGCGCCAGGGCTCACCCATCCCGGGCCGCTGGACTCCCTGGCCGGGAAACAGGACGGCGTGACGCGGCGAGGAATCGGACGACTCGTGGAGGTGCGTGGTCATGATCTTCCCTTCCGGTGGTGGTCGAGAGGAATCGTCACGGGTCCCCGCTCAAGCCGTGGAAAAGAATTGCCGTTTTTCCCGGCCTTGAGTCGCGCATTGCCGGCCGCCCCGAATGCTTTTCCCCGGGTGGCGCCATTCAGGTGCCGGTCGGATGGGAGGGCAGGACATGACCACGGTGGTCGAGAAACCCGTCACGCAAGAAGTCACACAAGACGTCGCACCAAGCCCGGACGTCTCCGGGGAGAGTGAGCCGGAGCGGCCCGACAGCGTGCATGTGCGCGTCGAGGAGCTGCGCCGGCTGCGCGCCGAGGTCCACGCGGGGCCCGGGGTGCGGGCGACGCAGGCACAGCACGACCGGGGCAAGCTCACGGCCCGCGAGCGCATCGAACTCCTCCTGGACGAGGGCTCGTTCACGGAACTGGAGCCGCTGCGCCGGCACCGCGCCACCGGCTTCGGCCTGGAGAAGCGCAGGCCGCACACGGACGGTGTGATCACGGGCTGGGGCACGGTCGAGGGCCGTCAGGTCTTCGTCTACGCCCATGACTTCCGGATCTTCGGCGGCGCGCTCGGCGAGTCCCACGCGCAGAAGATCCACAAGCTGATGGATCTCGCCGAGGCGTCCGGCGCGCCCCTGGTCAGCCTCTGCGACGGGGCCGGCGCCCGTATCCAGGAAGGTGTCACGGCGCTCGCCGGGTACGGCGGGATCTTCAGCCGAAACGCCCTGTCGTCCGGGGTGATTCCGCAGATCAGCGTGATCCTCGGGCCGTGTGCGGGAGGCGCCGCGTACTCGCCGGCGCTGACCGACTTCACGTTCATGGTGCGGGGCGTGGCGCAGATGTTCATCACAGGCCCGGACGTCGTGCAGGCGGTCACGGGCGAGCGCGTGAGCATGGACGAGCTGGGCGGCGCCGACGTGCACGCGTCGGTCTCGGGTGTGTCGGCGTTCGCGTACGACGACGAGGTGTCCTGCCTGGAGGACGTGCGGTATCTGCTGTCCTTCCTGCCCTCGAACAACCGGCAGGCGCCGCCCGTGGTGGCCACCGACGATCCGCCGGACCGGCGCACCGACGCGCTCACCGACCTGGTGCCCGCCGACCCGGCCCGGGGTTACGACGTGAAGGCCGTGATCGAGGAACTCGTCGACGACGGCGAGTACTTCGAGATCCAGCCGGACTGGGCGAACAACGTGGTGTGCGCGCTGACCAGGATCGACGGGCACGTCGTCGGCGTCGTCGCGAACCAGCCGATGGCCAGTGCCGGCGTCCTCGACATCAAGGCGAGCGAGAAGGCGGCCCGGTTCGTGTCGCTGTGCGACGCCTTCAACATCCCGCTGGTCACGATGCTCGACGTGCCCGGGTTCCTGCCGGGCGTCGACCAGGAGCACAACGGCATCATCCGGCACGGAGCGAAGCTGCTGTACGCGTACTGCAACGCCACCGTCCCCCGCATCCAGCTGATCCTGCGCAAGGCGTACGGCGGCGCGTACATCGTCATGGACTCGCGTTCCGTGGGCGCCGACCTGTCGTTCGCGTGGCCGACGAACGAGGTGGCGGTGATGGGTGCCGAGGGCGCCGCGAACGTCATCTTCCGGAGGCAGATCGCGGCCGCCGACGATCCGCCCGCGATGCGCGAGCGGATGGTCAAGGAGTACAAGGCCGAGCTGATGCACCCGTACTACGCGGCCGAACGCGGCCTCGTGGACGACGTGATCGAGCCGGGCGAGACACGGGCCGTGCTCGCCAGGTCGCTGGCGATGCTGCGCACGAAGCACCGCGCGCTGCCGCAGCGCAAGCACGGGATCACGCCGCTGTGAGCGGCGCGACGGGCTCCGGGGCGAGCGCCGCGTCCGGCCCCGACGTACTGCGGGAGGCCGCGTTCCATGTGGTGCGCGGCAACCCCACTCCCGCCGAACTCGCCGCGCTCGTCGCGGTGTTGACGGCCACCCTGCGCTCCCGCGCCGACGCCGGCGAGGACACCGTCGTGGCGCCCGCCCGCGCCGAGTGGGACCGCCCCGCCGACAGCTACCGCAGCCCTCTCGCCTGGGCGGCCTGAGTAGGGCCGAAATCGCCTTGAGGCCGCCTTTAGTGAACGCTTTGCCACCCCCCTCGACAATGTATTCAAGGCATCAGGAGGACGAATATGAACACCGAGACCGCTGAAACTCCCGCAGCGAAGACCTGCCTGCCCGGCGCCGCGAATCTCGAATTCATGCGGACCGTGGACCGTTCCCTTCTGCACCGCTGGGCGCTCTCCGAGGTCTTTCTGACCGACAGCCGGCAGACCGGTGAGGACGACTACCTCGCCGCCGCCCAGCTCCCCCCGTCGCACGCCTACTACACCGAGCACACCTCACGCCTCGGTGCCCCCGACCCGATGCTCCTCCTGGAGTGCTGCCGGCAGGCGGAGACGTACGGCGGGCACGAGTTCGCCGGGGTGTCGCGCAAGAGCAAGTTCCTGCTGCGGTCCTGGTCCATGGAGCTGCCGGGCCTGCTCACCCTGCCGGAGGAGGAGACGCCGGGCGAACTGCGGATCTCGGTGCGCACCAGCAACCGGCGCGGCACCCCGGGCGACGTACGCCGGCTGACCTTCGGCATCGACATGAAGCTGGCCAAGCGCTGCCTCGGCTTCGTGAAGATGGACGTGGGCTACATACCCGCCGAGGTCTACGACGCCGTACGCGTCCAGGGCCGCGGCAGGCCACTCGTCCCCTTCAAGGACATCCCCCGCGAGAACGCGCACGTCGCCCCCCACCTCGTCGGCCGCAGCTCCCCCTCGAACGTGGTGCTCGCCTCCGCCACCGTCAACACCGACAACGCGTACGCGACCGTGCGGATCCCGCTCGACAACCGCAGCATGTTCGACCACGGGCAGGACCACGTGCCCGGCATGGTCCTCATGGAGGCCGCGCGGCAGCTGTGCCTGCTCGGCGTCTCCGACCTGTGGGGCGCCTCCGTGAGCCGCACGACCGTCGCCGGCTTCGACTTCGACTTCATGCGCTACGCCGAGCTGGACGCCCCCACCACGGTCCACATCCGCAAGACCGAGCCGTACGCCCACGAGGACAACCTCAGCCTGATGCTGCCGGACCTGCGGACGTTCCACATCGACTTCGAGCAGGACGGCGACGTCATCGCGTCGGGCCGGATGCACACCACGACGTCCGCGGCGGTCAGCGTGCTGCCCGAGGGCGAGGAGTGCCTGTGATCCCGGACCAGGTGTGGGTGTCGGCCTCCCAGTGGCTGCCGCCCACCGCCGAGAAGACGGCCGACGCGCTCGCTGACGGCCGGGTGACGGCCGCCGAGGCCGACGCCATGGGGTACGAGCAACTGCCCGTGTCCGACGGGGAGTCGGCGCCCGAGATGGCCGTACGGGCCGCGCACCGCGCCCTGTCGCGGGTCGGCGCCAGTGCCGAGGACCTGTCCGCCACGCTGCATGCGTGGACCTACTACCAAGGCCACGACTTCTGGTCGCCCGCCCACTACGTGGCCGCCGGGACCGGCGCGCACCGGGCCGTCCCCACCGGCATCCAGCAGATGTGCAACGGCGCGGCGGCCGCCCTGGGCGCCGCGGTGGACCACCTCGCGGCCGGCGAGGACACCGCGCCCGTCCTCGTGACCACCGCGGACCGCTTCGCGGCGCCGGGCTTCGACCGCTGGGCCGGTGACTACGGCGTCTGGTACGGCGACGGCGCCACCGCCGCGGTCGTCGCACGGGCCGCGACCCCCGACGACGTGCCGGAGGGCGCGCTCACCCTGAGCGCCCTGCGGACCCGGGCCGTCCCCGCCCTGGAGACCGCCCACCGCGACGTGGGCACGTTCCATCCGGCACCCCACACGAGCAGCGCCGCCGTGGACGTACGCCGTACCAAGAAGGCGTTCCTCGCCGCGCACGGCAAGCCCGAGTTCCTGGGCCGGCTGCG
This sequence comes from Streptomyces antnestii, assembly GCF_004005495.1. GTDB lineage: Bacteria > Actinomycetota > Actinomycetes > Streptomycetales > Streptomycetaceae > Streptomyces > Streptomyces antnestii. The sequence continues at coordinate 354,925 of NZ_RZYA01000003.1, read as the reverse complement.
GCGCGAGACCAGCGAGGTCCTCGCCGACGCCCTGTCCGACGCGGGCATCGGCGGGGACGGCCGGAAGCTGCGCACCGTACTGCTGCCGAGGCTCGGCCGGGCCACCGCCCGCGACGTGTACGGGCCCGCCGTCGCCGACGTCACGGACGCGCCGGTCGCCGACCTGGGCGGCCGCACCGGACACCTCGGTGCCGGTGACCTCCTGTCCAACCTGACCGCCCTGTCCGCGGGCGCGAGCCCCCACCGACTCGAACGCGGTGAGTACGCCGCCGTGCTGAGCGCCGGCGCCGGATTCACCTGGAGCGCCGTCGTGGTGCACCGCCCCTGACCGCCCCAGCGCGTGTCCTAGCCACCGACTCGACGACTCAACGACTCGACGAAAGGCACACCTGTCATGACGATCCCTCTGCGCGAGGGCCCCGGCGGACGACGTCCCGTCCTCGTCGTGGGCGCGGGCCCCGTGGGCCTGGTGCTCGCCACCGAACTGCTCAGCCAGGGCGTTCCGGTGAGACTGATCGACAACTCGGCCGCCGGGCCCGTCCAGCACTCCCGGGCCAGCGTGGTCTGGCCGCGCAGCCTGGAACTCCTCGGCCGCATCGGCGCCGCCCAGGGCGTCGTCGAGTCGGGCAACCGCCTCGACTCCGTGCAGTACTACTCCGACAAGCGGTCCATCGGCGCCATCGAGATGAGCCGGCTCACCGACACCCCGTACCCGTTCGGCGTGGTCATCCCGCAGGACACCACCGAGGCCGTCATCCGCGATCGACTCGCCGCGTACGGCGGTGAGATCGAGTCCGGGACGCTCACCGGCCTCGACACGTCGGGGCCGCGCCCGGTCGCCGACGTGGAGCGCGAGGACGGGCGCGTCGAGCAGATCGAGGCGGACTGGGTGATCGGCGCGGACGGCGCCCGCAGCGCGGTCCGCGAGTTCGCCGGCATCGAACTCCTCGGCACGGGCAACGACGTGCTGTTCGCCATCGGTGACGGTCCGGTCGACGGCGACATGGACCCCCACTCCCTCGTCTACTGCTACTCCCGCACCGGCGCCCTCGGTATCGCGCCGTTCGGCGAAGGGCAGTTCCGGCTCGCGATCAGCGTGCCGGACTGGGACAAGGAGCAGGGCCCGCCGCGCGAGCTGTTCCAGCACTTCCTCGACGAGCGCTCGCCGCGCCCGGGCCTGGTCGGCGAGCTGGACTGGTCGACGATCTTCCGGGCCCGGCGCAGGGTCGCCGAGACGATGCGGGCGGGACGCGTGTTCCTCGCGGGCGACGCCGCCCATGTGTTCAGCGCGGCCGGCGCCCAGGGCATGAACACCGGCATCCAGGACGCCGTCAACCTCGCCTGGAAGCTCGCCGGCGTCGTCAACGGCCACTACGAGCCGGGCATCCTCGACACCTACGACTCCGACCGGCACCTGGCCGCCGAGCGCATCGTCCTGACGACCGCGAAGCAGACCAGCTGGGGCCTGTTCAAGCGGCGCCACGAGATAGTCGCCCGCGACGCCGCCCTGCGCGTGGCCTCGCGCACCGGCCTCCTCCAGCGCTTCGGCGCCCCGCTGATGGCGCAGCACGACGTCAGCTACCGGCCCGCCGAATCCCTGCGCGACACCCTTCCCGGTCTCACCCGCAAGGTCCGCGCCGGCGACCGCCTCCCCGTGTTCGCCGCGCACGGCACGCCCCAGCGGGGCGCCGAGCGCTGGCCCTCGATCGACCCGGCGCGGCTGACGCTGCTGCTGTGGGCGGGCGAGCGGCAGGACTCCGGCTGGGTCGCGAACCGGGACGCGCTGACCGCCGCCGCCCCGGATGGGGTCGCGGTCCAGGACATCTCCGCCTGGCCCGGCTTCGCGCCCCTGCTCGGCAAGGAACCGAAGGCCGTGCTCGTACGGCCGGACGGGCACGTCGCGGCGCTCATCGCGCCCGAACCGGCCGACGTACGGGCGGCGTTGCGCCGCGCGGGCAGCTCCTTCAAGGCCGCCGCGCGCAGCGTGCGGGCCGTGCCGACCGTCCATGAGATCGAGGAGCTGGCCTCATGAGCCGCGCCGCCGTGGTCTGCGGCCTGGGCGGCGCGCTGCCCGCGACCGCCGTCACCAACGAGGAGCTCGCCGCCCAGCTCGACACCTCCGACCAGTGGATCCGTACGCGTACGGGCATCGGCCTGCGCTATGTCGTCGCGCCGGGCGAGTCCACCTCGGACCTGGCCGTCGCCGCCGGGGAACGCGCCCTGGAGTCGGCCCGCAGGAAGGGCGGCGCCGAGGCCGCCGACGTGGACCTGGTGGTGCTCGCGACCAGCACCCCCGACCGGCCCTGCCCCGGCACTGCGCCGGGCGTCGCGCACCGGCTCGGCCTCGGCACGGTCCCCGCGTTCGACGTGGCGGCGGTCTGCACCGGCTTCGTGTACGCCCTCGCCACCGCCGCCTCCATGATCACGGCGGGGGTCGCCGAGCGGGCCCTGGTGATCGGCGCGGACACCTTCTCCACGATCCTCGACCCCGTCGACCGCACCACCCGCGCCATCTTCGGCGACGGGGCGGGAGCGGTGGTCCTGCGGGCCGGCGAGTCCGGCGAACCCGGCGCGCTCCTCGGCTTCGACCTGGGCAGCGACGGCGGCGGCGCCGACCTCATCACCGTGCGGGCCGGCGGCTCCCGCCAGCGCTCGACGGGCGAACCGCCCGCCCCGGGCGACGAGTTCTTCGCCATGGAGGGCCGGCCCGTCTTCACCCAGGCCGTCATCAACATGAGCGAGTCCTCGCAGCGGCTCCTCGACCGGGTCGGCTGGACGCCGGGCGACCTCGACAAGGTCGTGGCCCACCAGGCCAACGTCCGCATCCTGCACGCCGTCGGCGAGCAGCTGGGCCTGGAGGACAAGCAGCTCGTGGTGAACCTGGACCGGGTCGGCAACACCGTCGCCGCCTCGATCCCGCTCGCCCTGTCCGACGCGGCCGCCGGTGGCGATCTCGTACCGGGTCACCGGGTGGTCCTCACGGGCTTCGGCGGCGGCCTCACCTGGGGATCGGCGGCGCTGGTCTGGCCGGACGTCGAACCGGTCACGCAGTCGTGAGCCTGTGCCGCCAAATCCTCAACTCACCTCACACACAACCCCTTTCACAGACACCTCATTTCACAGACAACAGGAGTCAGTCATGACCGCTCTTTCCGTCGAGTTCTCCCTCAAGCACAAGGTTTCCGGCCTCATCAGCGAGAAGTTCGGCCTCGACGAGGCGGAGCTGCTGTCGGGCGCCACGTTCGACGAGCTCGACATCGACTCGCTGATACTCGTCGAGCTCAGCCTGATCCTCCGCAAGGAGATGGGCATCGTCCTGGTCGAGGGCGAGCTCAAGTCGTCCTTCACCCTGGACGAGGCCGTCGCCGTGATCTCCGCGAAGGCGGACCAGGCGTGAGCGGGGTGGCCCGGGGCCGCGGAGTCGCGGTCACCGGTATAGGCCTCGTCACCCCGGCCGGCATCGGCGTCGACGAGAACTGGCGGCGCGTCCTGTCGGGCGTGTCCGCCGCCACCACCGACCCGGAGCTCAGGGGCGAGCGGGTCGACATCTCCTGCCGCGTCCCCGGCTTCGACGCCACGGCCGAACTGGGCCGGCGCAACGCCTGGAAGCTGGACCGGTTCGCGCAGCTCGCCATCGTGAGCGCACGGCAGGCCGTCAAGGACGCGGGGCTCGACTGCGGGTCCTGGGACGGCACCCGCGTCGGCGTCGTCATCGGCAACTCGCTGGGCGGCGTCGCCACCCTGGAGAAGCAGCTGCGGACGTACTTCGAGGGCACGCCCGACGACGTGTCCGCGCTGATGATCCCGATGGGGATGGTCAACATGGTCGCCGGGTACGTGGCCATGGACCAGAAGATCCACGGCCCCAGCCTGGTCACGGCGACCGCCTGCGCGTCCGGGGCGTCCGCCATCGGCACCGCCCGCGAATGGCTGCTCTCCGGCCTGTGCGACGTGGTCCTCGCCGGCGGCACCGAGTCGGCGATCAGCCCGGGCACCCTCAACGGCCTGTCCCGGATGGGCGCCCTGTCGGCCCGCACGGACGACCCGGCCGCGGCGTCCCGCCCCTTCGCCCACGACCGGGACGGCTTCGTGGCCGGTGAGGGCGCGGCCATCCTCGTACTGGAACGCTGCGAGGACGCCACCGCCCGTAACGCGCGGCGCTACGCCGACATCGCCGGGTTCTCGGCGACGTCGGACGCGCACCACGCGACCGCGCCCCACCCGCAGGGCGCGGGCCTGGCCCGGGCCCTGCGGGACGCCCTCAGCGACGCGGGGGTGCTCCCCGACGAGGTGGAGCACGTGAACGCGCACGGCACGTCGACCCCGATGAACGACCTGACCGAGGCCCGCGCCCTGCACTCGGTGCTCGGCGACCGGGCGGCGGTGACCTCCACCAAGGGGGTCACCGGACACACCCTGGCCGCGGCCGGCGCGGTCGAGGCCGCGTACACGGCGCTCGCCCTGCACCACGGCGCGCTGCCGCCCACGGCCAACGTCGACTCGCTCGACCCGTCGATCGACGTCGACATCGACGTGGTGACGGGGCGGGCGCGGCAGAAGAGGATCCAGGTCGCCGCGAGTACGTCGCTGGGGTTCGGGGGGCACAACGCCGCCCTCGTCCTCACCGCCGCCTGAACGGGCCGGGGCACCGGCGCCCCGGCCCGGCACCACCTCAAGTACACGAATTCAAGTAACCACACCAGCAAGGGAGTTCGCGTGAACACGCGACAGCTCGGCAGCACCGGTCCCGCGGTCCACCCCATCGGCCTCGGCTGCATGGGAATGAGCTGGGGATACGCCGAGTCGCTGCGCGACGACGCGGCCTCGGTGGACGTGATCCGCCGCGCGCTCGACGCCGGCCCCGTCCTCCTCGACACCGCCGACGCCTACGGCTCGGGCCACAACGAGACCCTGGTCGGGCGGGCGCTCGCCGGGCGCCGCGACGACGCGGTCGTGGCCACCAAGACCGGCATCGTCGTGGACGACCTCGCCACCCGCACCCTCAGCCGCAACGGCTCCCCCGACCACATCCGGCGCTCGGCCGACGCGTCCCTGCGCCGCCTGGGTGTCGACGTCATCGACCTCTACTACCTGCACCGCGTCGACCCCGAGGTGCCGCTCGCCGAGTCCTGGGGCGCCCTGGCCGACCTGGTGCGCGAGGGCAAGGTCCGCCGTATCGGGCTCTCCGAGGTGACCGTGGACGAGGCGGCCGCCGCGCACGCGGCGCACCCCGTCGCGGCCGTCCAGTCCGAACTGTCCCTGTGGACCCGCGAACCGCTCGACCCGGACACCGGGATCGCCACGTGGTGCGCCGCCAACAGCGCCGCGTTCGTGCCCTTCGCCCCCTTGGGCAGGGGCTTCCTCACCGGCCGCTACACCGGGCCGGACGACTTCGAGGACGGCGACTTCCGCGCCACCAACCCGCGTTTCCAGAGCGAGGCGTTCACCGCGAACCTGCGCATCGTGAAGGCGGTCGAAGAGGTCGCCGCCCGCCACGGCGCCACGGCCGCCCAGGTCGCGCTCGCCTGGACGCTCGCCCAGGGCGACCACGTCGTCCCCATCCCCGGCACCAAGCAGCCGCGCTATCTGGCGGCCAACCTGGCCGCGGCGGACCTGCGCCTCACCTTCCAGGACCTGCGCGACCTGGACGCCGCGCCCGCCGCCACCGGCAGCCGCTACTGATGCCCCCACCCGCGAAGGCAGGAGCAGCACCATGGCCGACCACACCTCCACCACCGCTTCCACTTCTTCCACTTCTTCCATTTCTTCCACCGATGTCTCCCCTCACCGATTCACCGTGGCCGTCGTCGGCCTCGGCGGCACCGGGCTCGCGCTCGCCCGCCGCCTGACCCGCGCGGGGCTCGCCGTCACCGGTATCGACGACGACCCCGCGGCCCTGGTGAGGGCGCTGGCCCTGGACCCCGGCGAGCGGCCCCGCACGCTGACCCGCTTCCCTGCGGGCGTCGCCACGGCCGACCTGGTCATCGAGGCCGTACCGGAACCGCCGGCCCTGAAGCGCCTGGTCCTCGGCTCCCTGCGCGAACACCGCCGGCCCGGCACGCCCGTCCTCACCACGGCGCTGACGACCCCGCTCACCGAGCTGCAGGAGGCGGCGGGCCAGGACCTGTTCGCGCTGCGGTTCCTGCGCGCGGACGCGCTGGACGCCGTCGAACTGGCCCGCGCCCCGCACGCGGGCGACGCGGCCGCCGCCCGCGTCGAGGAGATCCTCACGGCGGCCGGGATCAAGACCCACCGGACCGGCGACCGGGCCGGCTCCCTCGCTCCCGGCCTGCTGTTCGGCCTGCTCAACCAGGCCGCGTGGATGGTCCACGACGGCTACGCCACCGCCGAGGCCGTGGACACCGCGGTCCGGCTCGGCTGCGGCTGGAGCGAGGGCCCCCTCGCCACCCTCGACGCGATCGGCCTGGACACGGCCCGCGACATCCTCACCCGCCTCGGCGACCTCGGCGGCGGCCACCGCGCGCCCGCCCCGGTCCTCGACGAACTGATCGCCCGCGGCGCCCTCGGCGTCAAGACGGGCCAGGGCTTCCACCGTCACGACGACCGGGCCGCCGACGACCGCACGGTCGCGCCCACCGCTCCGCCCGGCTGCAACGTCGTCGTCATCGGCTCGGGCACGATGGCCACCGGCATCGCCGAGTCCTTCGTCCGCGGCGGGTTCCGTACGACGCTGCTCGCCAGGACGGACGAGAAGGCCGCGGCCGCCGCCGAGCGCGTGGACTTCGCACTCCAGCGCAACTCACCGTCCACGGACGCCACTTCAGACGAGAATGCCCCCGCCCGCTGGGTCGCGACGAGTGACCGGTCCGTGCTCGCGACGGCGGACATCGTCGTCGAGGCCGTGGTGGAGGACCTGGACGTCAAGCGGCGGCTCTTCGCCGAGCTGGGCGAGGTGTGCGCGCCGAACACGCTGCTCGCCACGTCCACGTCGAGCCTGCCGGTGAACGCCTGCACCGAACCCGCGGGCCGCCCCGCGCACGTCCTCGGCCTGCACTTCTTCAACCCGGCGCCGCTGATGCCGCTGGTGGAGCTGGTGCCCTGCGAGCGCACCAGCGCCCACACCCTGGCCCGCGCCCGCGCGGTCGCGGAGCGCCTCGGCAAGCGGACGGTGGAATGCGGCGACCGGGCGGGGTTCATCGTCAACGCCCTGCTCTTCCCTTATCTGAACGAGGCCCTGGGCATCCTCGACGCGGGCGACACGACCACGGCGACGCTCGACCTCGCCCTGAAGTCGGTGGGCGGTCAGCCGCTCGGCCCCGTACGTCTGCTGGACACCGTGGGCGCCGATGTGGCCCTGGAGGTGCAGCGGAGGCTGCACGCCGATCCGGCGCTGTGGACACCCGCGCCCGCGCCGCTGCTCGAAGAGCTCGTCGCGGCGGGCCACTTGGGCCGCAAGACGGCCGGCAAGGGAGTGCGCGCGTATCTGACGGCGCGCGCCGCGGCCACCGTCCCCGCCACGGTCGCGGCCTGAGTCAGAGGCCGAACCCGCCCCCGCCCCCGCCCCGCACGGAAGGCACCTCACATGCCCGAAGCCCCCAACACCCCTGCCCACGCGCCGCGTTCGTCCGTCGCCATCGCCTTCTTCGACGTCGACGAGACCCTGATCACCGTCAAGAGCATGTTCCGCTTCCTGGAGTTCCACTACCGCGAACGCGGCCTGCCGCCCTCCGCGTACACGGTGGCGGCGGGTGAGCTGCGGGACCGGGCGGCGGCCGGGGTCTCGCGGGCGGAAACGAACCGCGAGTACTACCGTCTTTTCACGGGCCGGCCGCACCAGGAGCTGTTCGCGCACGGCCGCGCCTGGTTCGACGCGGAGCTGGCGCGCGGCGGCCTGCTGCACCGGCCCGCCGTGGAGGCGCTGCGGCGCCACCGGCGCGAGGGCGCGCTGATCGCCCTGGTGTCCGGCTCGTTCCGGCCCTGTCTGGAGCCGGTGGCCGAGCACCTGGGCGCGGACTTCGTCCTGTGCAGCGAGCCCGAGAGCGTCGGCGGGTTCGTCACCGGCCATCTCGAACGTCCGGTCATCGGCCCGGAGAAGGGCCGGCTCGCGCGCGAGCTGATGGCCCGGCACTCGATCCCCGCCTCACGGGCCGCCGCCTACGGCGATCACGCGTCCGACCTGGACCTTCTGCGGTCGGTGGGCCACCCGGTGGCCGTCGGGGACGACCTCGTCCTCGGGGCCCACGTCACGGAGGCGGGTGGTGCCACGCTGCCCGGGATCGTCAGGACGTCTTCGCGACCGACACCAGAGCGGTGAAGCACAGCTTGTCCTCCTGGTGCATCGTCACCAGGATGCGGGCGCGGCCCTGCTGGTCGTCGGGCAGCGGCTGCGCGTCGACGCGGCAGGGGCTGTCCAGCTCGACGTAGCGGTGGAAGACGGTCTCCATCGCCTCCGTGACGCCCGCTCTGGGGTGCCGGATGGCGCGGGCCGCCTGCTTGGCGGCCTCCAGGAGCAGGATGCCGGGCGCGTGGTCGCTCGGGTGGTCGAAGTACATCGGGTGGTGCGTGTCGACGCGCAGGACCCAGCGGTCGCGCTCGTCGGTGGGTGACAGGACGGCGTCGCGGAACTCCTCGCTCGCCCCGGAGACCGGGGGCGGCAGCGGACGGCTGCGGGCCAGCTCCAGCATCTCCAGGGCGTTGCCGCGCGTGCCGCGCAGGCGCCGGTAGATCGCGGCGGGCTGGATGTTGAACCGGGTGTGGGCGGTGGCGAGTTGCTCGCCGTCGCGCAGGACCGTGATGTCGAGCGAGAGCGCGGAGACGACGCCCCGGCGGCGCACGATGTCGTAGCACTTGATGTGCAGCCGGGGCCGCCCGGCCGCGCCGCCGGCGCGCAGTGCGTCAAGTCCGAGGGCGTAGCGGTACTCGTCCCACAGCAGGTGGTGGCCGAAGGGCACGTCGTAGCCGGCGTGCGCGAGCAGCGGGAACGTCTGCCGGATCGTCTCGGTGAGCAGCACCGCGTCGTCGCGGCGGCTGTCGTGGGTGCTCATCAGGCGGCTGGTGTCCGTCCAGTCCGCGGTGATCAGGAACTCGTCCTGGCCGACCCGCGCGATGTCCGTGAGGAGCACCTGCGAGGCGTCGTGCTTGTGGACGAGTTCCTTGGTGACGCGAGCAGGTATCGAAGTGATCGTCGAAGCCATGTCGTTCATCGTTGATCCCCCTGTGAGTGTGCGCTGTCGTGCGCTGCCCCCGACGCGGTAGCGGATCCGCGCCACAGCCAGTAACATAGAGGGCGTTCTTTTTTTTGTCGAGACCGGGACGTGGCATGGCAGCACCGAAACAGGAACGCGCACTTCAGACCAGGGAGCAGCTCCTGAGGGCTGCGGCCGAGGTCTTCGACGAGTACGGCTATGCCGGTGCGGGGATCAACAAGATTCTCCAGCGGGCGGGCGTCACGGCGGGGGCGCTTTACTTCCACTTCAAGAACAAGCAGGACCTCGCCCTCGAGGTGATGCACGCCCAGCGCAACACCATCGAGCCGCACGTGCCGTCCACAGGCCTGCAGCGCCTGGTGGACATCACCCTCATCTGGTCGCACTCGCTCCAGGCCGATCCGCTGCTGCGGGCGGGCGTGCGCCTCACCGGCGAGCAGGCCAGCTTCGGCCTCCAGGACGCGTCCCCGTACGCGGTCTGGGCGCGCAGCTTCGAGGAGTGCCTCGAAGTGGCCCGCGAGGGTGGCGAGTTGCGCGACCACGTCGAGATCGCCGAGCTCGCCGAGTTCGTCGTCGGCGCGTGTACCGGCATGCAGGAGTACGCGCAGGTCGTCTCCAAGCGGGCCGACCTGCCGCGGCGCACGGTGAACATGTGGAAGCTGCTACTGCCGGGCGTCGCCACCGACACGACCCTCACCGCGATCGAGAACAGCCAGGAGCGCGCCATGTCCCTGTGGACCGGCCTGGGCGCGCACGACAACGTGCACGAGAACGCGCACGACAAGGGGAGCGACAAGGGGAGCGAAGATGACTGACGGGCCTCGCCGCCTGCGGCTCGCCGCCGTGAACATCGACGGCGTCCTGCTCAACGACACGTTCAGTCCGCTGATCCACCAGTTCGTCATCCGGCGCGGCGGCACCTACTCCGCCGACGTGGAGCGCCGGGTGTTCTCGCAGCGCCAGGCCGTCGCGGGCCAGGCCATGGCGGACTCCGTGCCGCAGGACCTGACGGGACAGCAGGCCCTGGAGGCGTACTTCGAGGAGCGCGCCGCCTACCTCACCGACCACCCGGTCGAGATCATGGACGGCGCGGCCGGACTGCTCCGGCGGCTGCGCGCCGCGGGCCTGCCGGCGGTCTGCTACGGCGGCCTCGACAAGTCGCACTTCGACGAGCATCTCGGCGCGTACGCCGACCTGTTCACCGCCCCGCACTACATCTGCACGAACGACGTGCGGCCGGGCCTTAAGGAGATCACCGCGCACTTCGGCCTCGACCACGGCGAGGTGCTGTTCATCGACGACGTGGCGCGCGTCGCCGAGGCCGCCAGGGCGCTCGACGTGCCGTTCATCGGCCACCCCAGCACCTTCGAGCACAGCCACCAGGCGGAGCTGATGCGCGAGACCGGGGTACGCCACCTCGTCGGCTCCCTGCACGAGATCGACGACGCCCTGCTGCGCACCCTGGACGAGGAGGCGGCGGCGGGCACGGTGTGGACGGCGGCCCGCAGCGTGGGCGCATGAGACGCCCCTGATGGTCGTGTGAGACACCCCTGATGAGTGTGTGAGACACCGCTGATGGACGTGTGCGCTCCGGCCGGAGCGCACACGCCACCGGGCGAACAGGGGTCAGACGGCCAGGACGCCGCCGTCGACGGGCACCGTCGCGCCCGTCACGAAGGACGACGCGTCGCTGCACAGCCACATCGCCGCCTCGGCCACCTCGACCGGATCGGCGAAGCGCGGCTGCACGGCCCGCGCGAAGAACGTCTCCTCGATGCCGGGCGCCTGGTCGACGACGGACTCCATCATCTCGGTCAACGTGGCGCCCACGGCAAGGGCGTTGACGCGGATACCGCGTGTGCCGTACTCGGCGGCGGCCGCCTTCGTCAGGCCGATCACCGCGTGCTTCGCGGCGACATAGGGGGCGCCGACCCCGGTGGCGATGAGGCCCGCCGTGCTCGCCGTGTTCACGATCGAGCCGCCGCCGGTGGCCAGCATGGCCCTGATCTGGTGGCGCAGGCAGTTCCACACGCCCCGTACGTTCACGTCCATCACGGCGTCGAAGTCGTCGTCCGCCGTCTCGTGCAGGTCCTGTCCGAGCGTGGCGTGGCCCGCGTTGTTGAAGGCGGCGTCCAGCCTGCCGAAGCGTTCCACCGCGGTGGCGACGGCCCGCTCGACGTCCTCGGAGCGGCGCACGTCCCCGGCGACGGCGACGGCTCTGCCGCCGCCGGCCTCTATCTCCTCGACCAGCGCGTCGAGTTGGTGCTGTCTGCGGGCCATCAGGACCACGGGGGCGTTCCGGCCGCCGAACAGGCGCGCCGCTGCCGCGCCGATGCCCGAAGAGGCCCCCGTGATCATCACTACCCGGCCGTCCATGTCACGTACGTCCTTGGTCATGACGGGCAGTCAAGCAGGTGCGGGAGAAGGCCGGGAGACGGCGTCTCACGCCTCGGGCCGACCGACCTGCCAAGAACGTTCCGGGCTCGCTTCCGTGGAGTGTTCTTGGGAAAGTCTTGACCTACGGTAGGCCCATGGCACGCCAGGAGAGAGCAGAACAGACCCGGCGCCGGCTCATCGAGGCCGCTGCCGCCGAGTTCGCCGCGCACGGGTACGCCGGCACCTCGCTGCTCGGGATCGTCAAGTCGGCCGGGGTCACCATGGGCGCCCTGACCTTCCACTTCGCGTCGAAGTCCGCGCTGGCCGACGCCGTCCAGGAGGCCGGCGCCGCCGCCACCCGCGCGGTCCTTCACGACGACAGGCCCGGCGGCCGCACCCCGGGGCTCGAGGACGTGCTCGGCGACACCATGTCCCTCGCCGCCGCCCTGGAGACCACCCCCAGCATCAGGGCCGCCGCCCGCTTCACCCGCGAGGGCCGCGACGCCGACTCCAACTGGTACGCGGCCTGGGTCCCGCACGTGCGCGCGGGCCTGGAGCGCGGCTGGCCCGACGACTGCCCCGGCTCCGGCCTCACCCCCGTGTCGGCCGCGGCCCTGCTCACGTACGTCATGGCCGGGGTCGAGGCCACGACGGCGGCGCATGGCGCACTGCGGGAGGCGTCGGGCGGCGACGACCCCCGGGACGACCTCGCGCGGGCACTCCAGGCCCTGACCGCGCTCGCCGGCGCCGCCGGATAGCCCCCAGCCGGATCCCCCGACAGATCCACTGAACGCATCGTTCCGGGCACGCACCGTACGCGGGGTGCGTGCCCGTTCGCGTGCAGTCCCGCCGCTTCACGTAAATCTTCGGCGCCTCCCCCACATCCGAGGTCGCCCCCTCTTCCCAGCTCAGAGCGCCCGCGGGCCGCCCTCGCCGCTTCCCCCGCCCCCGACCTCCCGGAGAACCGGGCTAGAAAAATAGAGAACGTTCGCTATATTTTCTGGGCGGCCACGTCGCGGGAGAGGAGCCCACCCATGGACCGGACGTCCGACACCAGCACGCGCACCGTCTGCACGGCCTCCGCGCCGGCCGTGCACCGGCTCTTCGCCCACCTGCCACGCGCCGACCAGCGCCGGTGGGCCGAGGTCTATGTGAAGGGCCTGCTCACCACCCCCGGCAAGAAGTCCGTACGGCGGATGGCGGCCTCCGTCACCCCGTCCCCGACGGCCTCCCAGTCACTCCAGCAGTTCGTCAACGTCAGCCCCTGGGAATGGCGGCCCGTCCGCGCCGAACTCACCCGGTGGGTCGCCGCCCACACACCCGTACACGCCTGGACCGTGGCCCCCGTGGTCATCCCCAAGCGGGGCAGCCTCGCCGCCGGGGTCCACCGGCGCTTCGTGCCCGCACTCGGCCGCACCGTCAACTGCCAGCTCGCACTAGGGGCGTTCCTGACCACCGGACTCGGCGACGTCTCCGTGGACTGGCGGCTCTACCTGCCTCACCCCTGGGTCGGCGACAGCCGGCTGCGCGAGCAGGCCCGGATCCCGGACACCACCGGCTACACCGACACCGCCGGACTCTGCCTCGACCTGCTCGACCGGCTCGCGCGGACCACCCGCCGGGCCCCCGTCGTCATCGACCCCGAAGGCCACCTGGATGCCGAACCACTCGTCGCGGGCCTGGAGGAACGCGGCCACGACTGGATCGTCGCGGTCCCCGACACCCTCCGCCTCGCCCTCGCACCCGAGCACGGCCCGGCCCCCCGGCCACCCCTGGAGACCGTACGCACCCTCGTGCGCCGGCACGCCTCCCCCCGGAGCCGCGCGATGGACGACGCGGCGGGCCCGCGGCTCGGCGCCCTGTCCACCGTCGTCCCGCTGCCCGGCGGCGACCGCACCTGTCAGCTGGTCGGCGAATGGACGACGTCGTCCACGCGGCCCGACCGCACCTGGCTGACCAACCTGTCCGCCGACCGGCACTCCCAGGCGGCCGCGCTCATCACGTCGCGCGCCGCCGCACGGGCCGGCGCCGCCGAGACCGAACTGGGGCTGCACGACTTCGCCGGCCGCTCCTACGCCGGCTGGCACCGCCACGCGACGCTCGTCTCCGCCGCGTCCGCCCAGCGCAGGCTCTGCCACGACGCGGGCCCGCGCACCCATCCCGCACCGTAGGACCTCCCGCAGCGCCGCAGGAGTCCCGAGCGACCTGTCAGTCAAGCCACCCGCCGTCCGCCGACACGGACAGCGCGTCCATCACGAGGGAGGGGCAATGGAGTTCCGACTCCTTGGTCCGATAGACGTCACCGAGCAGGGGCACGACATCACGCCCACCGCACCCAAACAACGGCAGGTGCTCGCCCTGCTGCTGGCCAGAGCGGGGCGCCGCGTCTCCGTGCCGGCGCTCCTGAACGAGGTGTGGGGCAGCGAGCCGCCCCGTACCGCCACCACCGCGCTGCAGACCTACATCGGGTCGCTGCGCAAGACGTTCGCCACCGCCACCGGCACCACCCCACGGCACATCGCGGAACACCGCCTCGTCACCGACGGCAACGGCTACGTCCTCAAGCTCGCCGACAGCGAGTGGGACCGGCCCCGCTTCGAGCAGCTGGTCCTCCGGGCCCGCGGCCTGATGGAGGAACGCGACCCGCAGGGCGCCACCGACGTGCTCGGCGAGGCGCTCGCGATGTGGCGCGGCACCCCGTTCTGCAATGTGCAGCCCGGCAGTCAACTCACCGCGCAGATCCGGGTGTTGAACGAGGCGCACCTGGCGGCGTGCGAGGTCCGGGTCGACGCGCTGCTGTCGAGCGGGCGCTTCCAGGAAGCCGTGGGCGAGGCCGTCGCCCTCGTCGAGGAGCACCCGTACCACGAGAACGTGCACGCCCAGCTGATGCGCGCCCTGTACGCGTCGGGGCGAAGGGCCGCGGCCCTGGAGGTCTACCGGTCGCTGCGGGTCCGGATGAGCGACGACCTCGGCATCACCCCGTCGCCGACCACCAGGTCACTGCACCACGTGATGCTCCAGGACAAGCCGGACGACCGGTACCTGTCCAGTGCGGGAGCCGTCCGCTGACCTGACGACCCGCACCACCGCCTCCGGGGCCGGCTCAGCCGTCGCCCTCGGACTCCCACAGGGTCTCCAGCGCCCTGGTGGGGCCGCCCAGCGCGCGCACATGCTCCAGCGCTGCCCCCACGAACGCCCGCAGCCGCCCCGTCTCATGGTCGGCGGGCCAGACGAACGCGTACTCGATGCGGGGGGCGTCCCCGAACGGCCGGAACGCGAGGCCGGGGCGCGCGTAGTACCGCTCACCCGCCGCCGCCACCGGCGTCACGCCCTTGCCCGCGAGGACCAGCGACAGCGCGTCCTCCCAGTGCGTGATCGCCTGCCCGTGCGGAATGGGCCGCCCCGACGGCGTCTGCCGCGGGAAGTGATGGTCCAGCCAGTGGGCCGGCACCGGCCTCGTCACCGTCAGCAGCGTGGCCTCCGCCAGATCCTCCACGCTCAGCGTCTCGCGCCGCGCGAACGGGTGCGCGGCCGGCATCAACAGCACCCTCGGCTGCGACAGCAGCACCGGACCCGTCGTCAAGTCGGCTTCCGCCACCGGGAGTTCGGTGACCTGGAGGTCGATGTCGCCCGCGCGCAGCGGCCCGTACGGGTCGGATATCTGCACCTGGCGAATCTGTACGTCCACGCCCGGATGACGGCGCGCGAACACCGCGGCGACGCTGTGCAGCAGATGGCCCGTGAAGGCCCCCGAGAAGCCGATCCGCAGCGTGCCGGTGATCCCCCGGCCGGCCGCTGTGGCCTTGGCGATCTCCTCCTCGATACGGCGCTGGGCGGGGCCGATCCCGTCCCTGAGCTGCTCCCCGATGGCCGTCAGCGTCACCCGCCGGCTGGTGCGCTCGAACAGCTTCGCGCCGATGCGGCGCTCGACACGGGCGACGGTCTGGCTGACACGGCTCTGCGAAACGCCCACGCGCTCGGCGGTCCGGCCGAAGTGCAGTTCCTCCGCCAGCGTCAGGAAGATCTCGATCTCCTGGCGTTCCATGTCCTCCCCGTCCTCCCGGTACTCCCCGTCGTACCGCCTCGTGCCCCTCATCACCCCGCTCACCTCGAACGATGAGCCCGGCGAATCGATCGTTGCACAGATCGTCCTTGTTGCGCAGGTGCCCCGATCCGAAGCTGGTCAGGCCCGCTCAGATATCGAAAGGACATCCCTGATGGCTGTCACCGAGTCCTCTCCCCCCACCGATACGGCGACGCGCGACGTACACGCGACGGCCGCCCCCACGGCCGACGTCGCTGCCGGCGCCGCCGCCACCGACGGCTCGTTCAGCACGCGTGGCTGGCTGGTCCTGATCACGCTGTGCTGCGCGACGTTCATGTGCGGCCTGGACTTCTCCATCGTCACCGTGGCGCTGCCCGACATCGGCAGCAGCCTCGGCTTCTCCTCGGCCGGCACGCTCCAGTGGGTCGCCACCGCGAGCCTGCTGCCCTCCGCGAGCCTGCTGCCGCTGTTCGCCCGGGTCGCCGACCTGGTGGGCCGCAAGAAGCTGTTCACGTTCGGCGTGGCCCTGTTCACCCTGTTCTCGCTCGGCGCCGCCCTCGCGAACTCCCCCGGCGTTCTGATCGCCACCCGCGTCGGCCAGGGCACGGCCGCCGCGATGATCGCCCCCGCCGCCATCGCCCTGATGACCGGCTACTTCCCCGAGGGCCCGCAGCGCGCCCGCGCGCTCGGCCTCAACGGCGCCGTCATGTCCCTCGGCTTCGTGCTCGGCGCGCTCGGCGGCGGCGTCATCACCAGCGGGTTCAGCTGGCGCTGGACGATGGTCGTGCTGTGCGTCATGGGCGCCCTCGCCCTGGCCGGCGCGCTCGCGCTGCCCGCGATGCGGGAGGCCGCGGCCGCCAAGCGCATGGACATCCCCGGCGCGGTCCTCGCCACGCTCGGCCTGTTCGGTCTCGTCTTCGGCATCTCCACCGGCGGCGACAAGGGCTGGGTCCGCGCAGACTCGCTCGGCGCCATCGTCGGCGGCCTGATCCTGCTCGGCGCGTTCCTGCTGGTCGAGCGCCGTCACCCCGAGCCGCTGATCCCGCTGAGCGTGCTCGGCCGCCCCACGATCAAGTGGTCGGGCCTGTTCGGTGTCGTCACTTTCGGCATGTGCGCCGGCACGACCGTGCTGCTCAGCCTCTACATGCAGGACGTCCTCGGCTTCACCCCGCTGCAGGCCGGTCTGAGCTACCTCGGTGAGGGCGCGGCCGCGATGCTCGGCGGCATGTACGTCTCCAAGCTGCTCGGCCGGTTCGGCGGCGCGAAGGTGCTCGCGGCCGGTCTGCTGATCCAGGGCATCGGCACGGTCGCCATGTTCGCTCTGCCGCAGAGCGGCAACGTCGCGACGCTCATCGTCACGTCCTCGGTCATGGGCCTCGGCCACGTCTTCAGCGTCGTCTCCTTCATCACCGTGATGACGACCGGCGTCACGGAGGAGGACCAGGGCGTCGTCGGCGGCCTGTCCCAGCTCCCGCAGTACGTCGCGGCCATCGGCGTCGCCGGGCTCAGCGCCATCGCTGCCGCTCGGACGAACGCGCTCTCGGGCGGGTCGGCTCCGGATGCGGCCGCCACGCTCGGGGGGTTGCACGCGGG
This sequence comes from Streptomyces antnestii, assembly GCF_004005495.1. Taxonomy (GTDB): domain Bacteria; phylum Actinomycetota; class Actinomycetes; order Streptomycetales; family Streptomycetaceae; genus Streptomyces; species Streptomyces antnestii. Next base: position 337,744 of record NZ_RZYA01000003.1, on the reverse strand, counting down.
CATGGTGACGGCGGGGGTCGTCGCCCTTGTGGGCGCGGGCCTTGCGGCGGGTGCGCTGCGTAAGCGTTCGGGCGCCTGACCAGCTTCGCGGGGTGCGGGGTACGGCGACTGCGGGCCGGTTGTGGCTGGTCGCGCCCACGCGGCGGAGCCGCAAATCGACACAGCCCCGCGCCCCTACGGGGCGCCCCTTGGAGAGGGCGCCCCGTCTCTTTCGATCCCGCTAGGAGATCTCGCCGTGAACGACAGGCGACTGCGTAGACCCTCCGCCGTGTGTTCCGTGAACGTGGGTGATCTGAAGGTCAGTTACGTGCCCGACGGCGCCATGCTGCTCAAGCCGTCCGTGCCGCTGCCGCACGGCGCCGCGTACCTCAACGACACCGACCATCTCGTCGCCAACACCGGCGGGCTGCTCGTCCAGGCCGACGGGCGGGCGCTGCTGATAGACGCCGGGTTCGGACCCCACTCCGTCCCGGAGGACCCCTCCCACCCGTACATCGGCGCCGTCCACGGCGGTTCGCTGCTCGACAACCTGGCGCGGCTCGGCGCGCGGCCCGACGAGATCGAGGTCGTGGCCTTCACCCATCTGCACACCGACCACATCGGCTGGGCCTGCACCGATCCGCCCGTGTTCACGCGGGCCGCGTTCGCCGTGTCCAAGAGCGAGTGGGAGGGACGGCACGCGATTCCGGGGCTCACCCCGAAGGCGCTCGCCGCTCTGGAGACCCGGCTGCGGCTCGTCGTGCCCGGCGAGGAGATCTTCCCCGGCGTGCAGACCCTCGCGCTGCCCGGCCACACCGCGGGCCACACCGGCTTCACCATCACGTCCCGGGGCCGCCGGCTGCTCGCGTTCGGGGACGCGCTGCACTCGCCGCTCCAGGTGCGCCACCCCGAGTGGTTCACCACGTCGGACGGCGACCCGGCCCAGTCGGAGCGCCACCGCCGACGGCTGATCAGCGAACTCCAGCAGCCGGACACCCTCGGCTTCGGCATCCACTTCGCGGACGTCGTCTTCGGGCAGGTCGTCGCGGGCGGGGCGGGGGAGGCCGCCGACTGGCGACCCGTGTGACCGCCCCCGCGCCGCCCCTGCGAACCGGCTTGCCCGGCCTGCGCGTTGGTGGGTCGACCAGCCTCCGACGAGGCCGTCAGCAGAACCGGGGTCCGGAGCCCGGGCGGAGTGCGCCGCCCGGGTTCCGGATGCCTTCAGCGTGCCGGGCGGGCGGACGGGGGTCGATTACGCCGGAGGTAATGCCGGAGGCTCGTGGTTCGCCCATGCTGTGGACGGAGAGAAACGGTTCAACGTCTGTGCTTCGGGAGGCCAGGATGTACGTCCCGTTCGGGGCCCTAGATTTTCTGGAACGTGCCGCCACCGTCTACGGGGACCGGGTCGGCGTCGTCGACGAGCCGGACCAGCCGGCCGAACCCTGGAAGGACCTCACCTACCGGCGCGTGGCCGAGCTGGCGCGGGCCCAGGCCGCCGGGCTCGACGCGCTCGGCGTGCCGCTCGGCGCACGCGTCGCCGTCGTGTCGCCGAACAGCGCACGGCTCCTCACCTCGTTCTTCGGCGTGAGCGGCTACGGCCGGGTCCTCGTCCCGGTCAACTTCCGCCTCACCGCCGAGGAGGTGAGCTATGTGGTCTCCCACTCGGGCGCCGACGTCCTCCTCGTCGACCCCGAGCTGACCGACCGGCTGGCCGACGTACCGGCGAAGCACCGCTTCACCATCGGCGCGGCGGCGGACTCCGAGCTGTACCGCTTCGGCACGGACCCCGTCCCCTGGACGCCCGACGAGAACGCCACCGCCACGATCAACTACACGAGCGGCACGACCGCCCGCCCCAAGGGCGTCCAGATCACCCACCGCAACATCTGGGTCAACGCCGTCACCTTCGCCCTGCACGCCGGCGTCACCGACCGGGACGTCTACCTGCACACCCTGCCGATGTTCCACGCGAACGGCTGGGGCATGCCGTTCGCCATGGCCTCGCTCGGCGTACCCCAGGTCGCGCTGCGCAAGGTCGACGGCACGGAGATCCTGCGCCGCGTCGCCGAGCACGGCGTGACCGTGATGTGCGCCGCGCCCGCCGTCGTCAACGCCGTCCTGGACGCCGCCCGTTCCTGGAAGGGCGAGATCCCCGGCCGCGACCGGGTCCGCATCATCGTCGCCGGCGCCCCGCCGCCCACCCGCACGGTCGCCCGCGTCGAGTCGGAACTCGGCTGGGAGTTCATCCAGATCTACGGCCTCACCGAGACGTCGCCGCTCCTGACGGTGAACCGGTCCCGCGCCGAATGGGACGGCCTCGACGCGTCGGAGCGCGCGGAGAAGCTCGTACGGGCCGGGGCGCCCGCCCTCGGCGTGACGCTGCGCACCGACGAGGAGGGCGAGGTCCTCGCCCGGTCGAACGTGATCCTGGAGGGCTACTGGCAGCAGCCCGAGGAGAGCGCGAAGGCCCTGGCGGGCGGCTGGTTCCACACGGGCGACGGCGGCACGGTCGGCGAGGACGGCTACCTCACGATCAGCGACCGCAAGAAGGACGTGATCATCACCGGCGGCGAGAACGTCTCGTCGATCGAGGTCGAGGACGCCCTGTTCAGCCACCCCGGCGTCGCCGAGGTCGCCGTCATCGGCGTCCCGCACGAGAAGTGGGGCGAGACGATCAAGGCGCTCGTCGTGCGGGCGCCGGACGCGACGGTGACGGAGGCCGAGCTGATCCGGCACTGCAAGGAACGCCTCGCGGGCTACAAGGCGCCCACGTCGGTCGAGTTCAGGGACGAGCTGGCCCGCACGGCGACCGGCAAACTCCAGAAGTACAAGCTGCGCAAGCCCTATTGGGAGGGGCGGGGGCGGGAGGTGAACTGACCTCCCGTCGGGAACCGGGCGCGGGGCGCGGGAGTTCACGAGGCATGGCTGTCATCCACATGACCACGATGAATCCCGGCAAACTGGAGCTCCTCGCGCCCTGGCTTCCCGCGCAACCGTGGTACATCGGCACGGGGCAGGGTCCGGCGCTGACCAAGGCCGGGGGGTTCCGGCTCGATGACCCGCGAGGCGAGGTCGGCATCGAGTTCATGGTGGTCACGGACACGTCCGGCGGCCGGCCGTGTTCGTACCACCTGCCGCTCACCTACCGGGCGGCACCGCTCGACGGAGCCGGTCAGGCGCTGATCGGCACGTCCGAGCACGGGGTGCTGGGGCGGCGGTGGGTGTACGACGGGACCCACGACCCCGTTCTCGTCGCCCAACTGCTCGCCCTGCTCCAGGGCCGCGCCGAGCCGCAGGCCCAGAGCGTGACCGACACCCCCGACCCTTCCGTCACCAGTCACATCACCGATCACTTCACCGGTCACGCCACCGGAGCCGGCTTCCCGTCCGTGGTCGCGTCGGCGGCCGTCCACGACGGGCAGCACGGCACCGACGTCATGGTGGAAGTGGCGGGCGTGGCGGGAGGGGCGGGAGAGGCCGGAGGTGAGCCGCGCAGCGAGTCGGCGGAGCCGCTGACCATCGAGGTGACGCGCGTCCTGCGACCGGGCGGGCACACCGCTACGGCCGGGGCCCGCGGCCACGTCACCGCCGGCTGGCGCCTGCCGGACGGCGAGGAGCGCCGGGGCCCGTTCGCGGTCCTGCGGGACACGGCGCGCTGACCGAGCGGCCGATGCACCCGGCCGGACGACCCGGCGTGCTCAGCACCCCGCCTCTCGGCAGAGTTACCGGCATGGAACCCCACTACGGCACGGTCCCGCTGATCCCGGGCACCGAGCCCCTGCCCGAGCTGGACATCCCGCGCCCGGACCGGCAGAACCGGCTCGCCGTCCTCGTGCGGCTGCTGCTGCTCGTGCCGCACCTCGCCGTCCTGGCCGTGCTGTCGGTCCTGGCGTTCTTCGCGGTGGCCGCCGGCTGGTGCGCGGCGCTCCTCATCGGACGCCTCCCCGACCCGGTCGAGCGGTACCTCGCGGGGTTCCTCGGCTACGACACCCGCCTGAACGCGTACGCGATGCTGCTGACCGGCCGCTACCCGCCCTTCGAGCTCGGCGACCCCATGGGATACCCGGTGCGGGTGAGGGTGCGGCAGTCCGTGCGGCTCAACCGGCTCGCCGTGCTCTTCCGGCTCGTCCTGGTGATCCCCGCGGCGGTCGTCGGGTCCGTCGCCGCCGCCGGCTGGTGGGCCTTCTCGTTGTTCGGCTGGCTCGTCGTGCTCGTCCTCGGCTGGATGCCGCGGCCCCTGTTCGAGGCGACGGCCGCCGTCCTGCGCTACCGGATGCGGCTCGGCGCGTACCTGCTGCTGCTCACACCCGCGTACCCGAAGCGGCTCTTCGGCGACCAGTCCGCGCCGGACGCCGTCGTCGGCACGGTGTCGGGTCCCTCCGCGACGCGGCCGCTGTTCCTGGGCACGGGCGCCAAGGCGCTCCTCGGGGCGTTCCTCGTACTCGGTCTGCTCGGCGGCGCTGCCAACGCCTCCCGCTACGGCGCGGACGGCTCGGCCGCGGTCCGGGCCTCGCTCCTGGGCGAGTGACACCCGGGCCGGTCGGCCCCACATTCCCGGATACCTTGTGACGAAAGGCATGCCGAACGGCCCTCTTTCGGGGGCTGTCGCCGTTTTACGGTGGATTGCATGTCGCCCCTGTCCCGCATCAGCACCTCGTACGCCCCGCGCTTCGCGGAGTTCGCGTTCGAGCCCGGCTTCACGGCCGCCGTCGACCAGCACGTGGCGGAGCTGCGGGACAAGCTGGCGGCGGGCGGAGGCCTCCTGCAGCCGCAGGCCCCCGACCCGGAGATCCTCTCGGACTACGCGCTCGGGTTCCTCGACGCGCTCACCGAGAACGGCTGGCGCGAACCCGTCGGGCACGACTACGCAGTGTGCCGCCTCACCGCCATCTGCTGGCTGGTGAGGCGGCACGACCTCGCGTAGGAACCGCTCGGCGCGTCACATGTCGTCGGTGCGCTCACGCTCCTGGACCGGCTGGTTCGTCAACGCGTCCTCGCGGCCCGCCTGGTAGGCGGACAGACCGCCACGCGCCCTCGCCGTCTCCTGCTCGGCCGTGTTCAGCATGCGCTCCCAGCGCTGCCGCATCGGGGCGATGAGACCGCCGCCCACGCCCACGACGACGACGCCTGCGCCGGTCGCGAGCGCCGCGATCAGGACGGGCTGGGTGACCGACGTGGCGATGCCCGCCTGACCGAGCGCCGCGAACACGCCGAGCGCGACGATGCAGGCCCAGACGACGGTGCCGATGGTCCTGCCGTACGAGACGGACGACAGCGTGTTGGTGACGATGTCCCGTACGACGTTGGCGATGGCCATGGCGATGACGACCAGGACGATCGCCACGATGGCCCGCGGCAGCCAGGCCACGATGCCGGTGATCATGTTGCTGACGGGGTTCGGGCCGAAGACGCCGAGGGCGATCTGCAGGGTGATCAGCAGCAGGGCGAAGTACACGACCTTGCAGACGATCGCCGTCATGTCGTACTGGGAGCCCTCGAGCATGCGGGCCGCGCCGGCGCGTTCGGCGAGCTTCTCCGAACCGACCTTGCGCAGCACCCGGTCGAGGACGCGGACGATCACCTTCGAGATGAACCAGCCGATGGCCAGGACGACCAGGAAGCCCACGAGCTTCGGCACGAACTGGGCGACCTTCGACCAGGCGTCGTTGAGGCCCTGAGTGAAGTTCACGGCGAGTGTGGATGAGTCGGTGAGCTGGGGCATGAGTGGTCCTCCACTCGCTGGGGCCCGTGCGCGAGGCCGCGCCGGGCGGTCACCCCTCCATGTGCTGAGCGGTGCGTGTTGAGCGGTGTGCTCCTTCGTGGATATCAGCGCCCCGGTGGAGGCGGCCCGTGGGACGCGTCCATTCGCGTGACGCGCGCGCACGCCATCACGTGAAGTCTCGAACAAAAACTCGAATCATCGTTCTGCGCATCGCCGACCGGGCCCCGCCGTCCCCGGCGTGTTCGCTCCCCGCGCCCCCGTCCCCACTGCCACAGTGACCAGGTACAGAATCACCCGTTTCGCGCGTTTCACAGATTTCGCGTGTGATGCCGGTCTTCCAGGGAGTGTGGTGAGCATGGCCCACGTGCACGTGATCCTCAATCAGAAAGGCGGCGTGGGAAAGTCCACGCTCGCCGTCAACCTCGCCGCCGTGACCGCGGACGTGCTCGGCGCGGGGACCGAGGGCGGGCAGCCGCCCGTCGTGGCCGTGTCCATCGATCCGCAGGGGTCCGCCGTGTGGTGGTCCGAACGCGTCGGCGACGGCCTCCCCTTCGACTTCGTGCAGGCCCACGACGACCTCGCCGGACTCGCCGCGCTCTCCCGCATCCCCTCCGCCCAGCACGTCTTCGTCGACACCCCGGGCTGGCTCGACCTCGCCGAGTCCTCCGGCGAGGACCCGCTCGGCAAGGGCGCCGCCGCCGACGCGCTGCGCGCCGTCCTGTCCAACGCCCACGACGTGATCGTGCCGATCGAGCCGGAACCGCTCGGCTTCCAGCCCACGCAGCGCACCATCGAGCGCGTCGTGAAGCCGCGCGGGCTGCCCTACCGCGTCGTCATCAACAACTGGGACCCGCGCGACGGCAAGGCCGACCTGGAGCAGACCCGGGCGTTCGTCGAGGCCCAGGGCTGGCCGCTCGCCCGCACCGTCGTACGCCACTACAAGCTGCACACGCGCGCCTCCGCGGACGGCCTCGTCGTCACCCAGTACGGCGCGAACCGCGTCGCGCTCCAGGCCCGCGAGGACTTCTTCCGCCTCGCCCTCGAGGTGGGCCTCGCCGCGATCCCCGCCCCGGCGAAGCGGTCCGCCGGCACCCGGGCGAAGAAGAACACGCCGGCCGCCAAGAAGAGCACGAAGAAGGTGAACGTCTGATGGGGCGCCGTACCGATCTGTCCTCCCTTCTGTCGTCGGGCCCCGCGCCAGCACCCGCACCCGTGCCCGTGCCTGCGGCCGAAGCCGCGGAGCCCCCCGCGGCCCCGGCCGCCCCCGGCACCGCCCACCCCGTCACCACCCACCCCGTCACCGTTGCCCTCGCCGACCTCGCCGAGAACCCCGACAACCCGCGCCACGAGCTGCGCGACCTGGACGGGCTTGCCGAGACGGTGCGTGAACGCGGCGTGCTCCAGGCGCTCGGAGTGGTGCCCCGTGCCGTGTTCCTCGCGGCGCACCCGCACCACGAGGAGGCCGTGGGCCGCGCCCCGTACGTCGTCCTGCACGGTCACCGCAGGCTCGCCGCCGCCCGGATGGCGGGCCTGGACGAGGTCCCCGTCCTGGTGCGCGACGACGCCTCCCGTACGGACGAGGACGCCCTGGTCGAGAACGTCCAGCGCGACGACCTCACCGAACTGGAGCAGGCCCAGGCCATCCAGGGCCTCATCAGGAGTTACGGCTACTCGCAGCGCCAGGTCGCCGCCCGCATCGGCAAGACGCAGGGCTTCGTCTCGCAGCGCCTGTCCCTGATGAAGCTCCGTGAGGACATCCAGGAGGCGCTGGCCGACGGACGTGTCTCGGTGGAGGACGCCCGCCGCATCGCGCGCCTCCCCCAGGACGAACAGGCGCTCCCCGGCGACACCGGCACACCCCCGCCGACCGTGCCGAAGGCGCGGCGCGATTACGGCGTAATCAAAATCGACAGCCGGGGCACCCCCGAACAGGTCGTCGAGTCCCTCCGCCGCCATCTCGCTCCCGCGGCCCTCGACCGCGTCCTGGAACTCCTGGGGCGCTGAGGGCACCCGACCGGGAGGCGTTGGCCGAGAATACGGTTGCCCGAGCACGCGTCACGGAGAGCAGCCACCTCACATGTCCACTGGACCGGTTCCCACCCCCGAGCCCGGCGCCCCGGCGCCCGCGGAGGCCGTCGCGCCGCTGATGCGCGGCATCGACGTGCTGCGGCGGCTCACCGACGCCGACGGGTCGCTCAGCCTGAGCGAGCTCGCGCGGGCGACCGGGCTCGCCCGGTCCACGGTGGACCGGATCTGCGCGACCCTCGCGCACATGGGGTGCCTGCGTCTGGACGGCCGTGACGCCACGCTCGCGCCGCCGCTGATGGCCGTGGGCAACGCCTATCTGGGCGCCCTGCGGCTGCCCGCGCTGCTCGGCCCGCGCGCCGACCGGCTCGCGGACGAGCTCGACGAGTCGGTGTCCCTCGCGGTCGCGGACGGGGACGGGATCCGCTTCATCCACCAGGCGACGCGGCGCCGCGCCATGTCCCTCAGCTTCCGCATCGGCGACCTGCTCCCCGCCGAACGCACCGCTCCGGGACCGCTGTTCGCGCAGGCGTGGGACGGCGCCGCGTGGGAGCGGTGGCGGGCGCGCCGGGCCGCCGACCCGCAGGACCGCGGGTTCCCCGCGCTGCCGCCCCGCCGGGAGGCGGAACGGGAACCGTTCGAGGAGCGCGCGGCACGGGCCGGGTCGGCCGGCTGGGCCCTGGACGACCAGCTCATCGAGCCCGGCCTCGTCGCCCTCTCCGTCCCGGTACGGGACGCCGAAGGGGAGATCGTGTGCGTCGCCAGCGTCGTCAGCCACACGAGCCGCCACACGGCGGACTCACTGCACGACGAGATGCTCGGCCGACTGCGGACCGCGGTCGCGGAAATGGAGGAGGCACTGCGCCCGGCCCCGACACCGGACACCACCGCTACGGCTACGGCTACGGCTACGGCGGAACCGCCCTCGGCGGGACGGGACGCGGCGGGACCGGACGCGGCGGGACGGGCAGCGGCAGGACCCGACACGGCGTGGGCGGACCGGGCCCCGGCAAGACCCGACGCGGCGGGACCGGCAGCGGCGGAACCGCCCTCGGCGGGGCCGGACGCGGTGGGACGGGCAGCGGCGAAACCGGCAGCGCCACGACCTGACGCGGCGTGGACGGCCACGGCGGACGGGGCCCCGGCAGGACCGGACGCGGCGGGACCGGACGTGGCGAAACCGGCAGCGGCAGGACCGGACGCGGCGGGACCGGACGTGGCAGGACCGGACGCGGCATGGGCGGCAGCGGCGGGACGGACAGCAGCAGGCCCCGACGCCGCGGGACCGGCAGCAGCGAGACCGGCAGCGCCGCGACCCGACGCGGCATGGGCCGCCACGGCCGACCGGGCCCCCGCAGGAGCGGAGGTACCGGCCGCGCCGTCCCTCGCGGCACCGGCCGCGCCCGCCCTGGACGCCGCCTGGGCCGCCGAGGCGAAGCAGCGGCTCGGGCGGGACTTCGTCGAGTCGCTGGCGCGCGGGCTCAGCGTGCTGACGGCCTTCGGGCCCGGGCGGGCCGAACTCACCCTCACCGACATCGCCGCCGCGACCGGCCTGGCGCGGGCCACCGCGCGCCGCGCCCTGATCACCCTGGAACACCTCGGGTACGTCACCTCGCGCGGCCGCGGCTTCCGGCTCACGCCCCGTGTCCTCGCCCTCGGGTTCCCCCCGCTGTCCCGCCTGACCCTGGCCGACATCGCGACGCCCCACATACGGGCCCTCTCCAAGCGGCTGCGTGACTCGGTGTCCCTGGCCGTGCTCGACGGCGACGCCATCCGGTACACGGCGCGCGTCGCGACGAGCCATGTGATGAGCGTGCGCATCTCGCTCGGGACGCGCTTCCCCGCGTTCGCCACGTCCATGGGCCGGGTCCTGCTCGCGGATCTCGCCCCGGCGAGCCGTGCCGCGTACCTCGCCCGCGCGGACCTGACGCCGCTCACGCCGGGCACCGTCACCGGCGCCGACCGGCTCGGCCCGCTCCTGGACGACGTACGCGCGCAGGGTTACGCGCTTGTGGACGGGGAGCTGGAGGAGGGGCTGCGTTCGGTGGCCGTGCCGGTGCGCGACCGCGCGGGGCGGGCCGTCGCCGCGGTCAACGTGGCCACACACAGCAGCCGCCGCGACCTCGCCGGGTGCGTGGACGAGGTGCTTCCCGCGCTGCGCGAGACGGCGGCACGCATCGAGGCCGACCTGCACGTCGCGGGCCGGTTCGCCCGTATCCCCACGGCCTGAGACACCACCCTCGAACACACGTACGTATACGAGTGCGCACAACTGCCCTGACTCGCAGCCCTCGGCACTCCTCAGTACGCCACCGAAATGCGCGACCGCGGATGCGCCCCGCTCTCCAGCTCGTCGACGAACGCGATCGCGAAGTCCTCCGCCGAGACGCGCGAGTTGCCGAACTCGTCCGTCAGCAACTCGTCACCGCCGATCCGGAACGTGCCCGTGCGCTCCCCCGGCCCCAGCTCGGCGCCCGGCGACACATACGTCCAGTCCAGGTCGTCGGCCTCCCTGCGCAGATACGCGAGGAGGTCACGGTGCGCCAGCGCCTCGCCCCGGAAGGCGTCGGGGAACGCGGGCTGGTCGACGAGGGCCTCCCCCGGCGCGACCTCCAGGCTCCCGGCCCCGCCCACGACCACCAGGCGTGAGGTGCCCGAACGGCGCACGCCGGCGACCAGGGACTCGTTGAGCGCGAGGAAGGGGACCTGCGGGTCGGAACCGTCACGCGGCGGGACCAGCGCCGAGGCCACCGCGTCCTGACCGGTGGCGAGTTCACCGACCTTGACCGGGTCCGAGCAGTCCGCGGCCGCGGCCACCAGACCCGGCACCGGCGACCCGCCGGAACGGCTCACGGCCGTCACCCGGTGGCCGCGCGACACGGCCTCCGCCGCGATGCGGCTGCCGACCATGCCGGTGGCACCGAACAGCACGATCTTCATACGTCTCAGGGGAACACGGTCCGGTGCGGTCCGCATGTCCGCATGTTGCGGAACAGGCGGCGACGGAGGTCAATGGAAGGCGGGGGAAAGGCGGGGGAGGACAGCAGAAAGGAGCCGTCATGGCTCACGCGGCACCCGCCTCGGGAACCTCCGGTCCGCGCACCACGATGGCGGCCGGCTCCAGGCTCTCGATGGGCCTCTCACTCCTGCTCGGCATCGTCTACGGCTTCTGGGCGTCGGGCATCCGGCGCGACGGCGGCCCGATCACCGCGGGCAACGTCCTGTTCGGCGTCCTCACGGGCGTCATCGTCGCCGTGCTCTGCTTCGGTGTCCACCGGATGTCGTTCCGGCTGCCGCGCGAACTGCGTGCCACCGTCTGGGCGGCCTTCGCCGGTATCGCGTTCGGCTATCTCTACAGCCTGACCGACGCCACGATCCTGCGGTCCACGATCATGGCTCTGTGTGTCGCCGCCGGTGTGTTCGCCGCGATGTTCTACCGCTACTACACACACGAGAAGTGACGGACGCTCAGGGCCGGTGGCGCGCCGCTGACGCGCCACCGGCCCTGAGCGCGCCCTCGGCTCCTCCTCACGGAAAGCCTCGGCTCCCCCTCACGCAGGAAACACCCGTTCGGCCGAGTGCTCCAGCGCGGACCCCGCCATCTGACCTCCCCCCGCTGGCGCCCCCCGCCCCGCTCGCCTTGCCTTGAAGGGTGATGCGAAGAGCCCTGTCCGTCGTCCTGCTGGCCCTGGCCTGCCTGCTCGTGCCGCTCGGCACGCTCTCGGTGTGGGCGAAGTACGAGATCGGGGACAGCGACCGGTACGTCGCGACGATGGCTCCGCTCGCCTCGGAACCGGCCGTGCGCGGCGCGGTCGCCGACGCCGTCACGAACGCCATCGTCCCGCAACTCGACGCCGGGCCGCTGCGGCCGGCCGTCGAGACGTTCGTGCACGCCGCCGTGAAGTCCTTCACCGGCACCGACTCCTTCCGCGGGGCGTGGGACACCGCGAACCGGGCCGCGCACGACGCCGTCCAACAGGCCGTCGACGACGGCACCGACGGCCCGGTCACCCTCGACCTCGCGCCCGTCACCGCGCGGGTCAAGCAGCAACTGCTCGACGACGGCGTGCCGTTCGCCGACCGCATCCCCGTCACGCACACCACGATCACCGTGATGAGCGCGCGAGACCTCGACCGGCTGCGCCAGGTGCTGTGGCGGCTCCAACAGGCGGGCCTGTGGCCGCCGTTCGCCGCCCTCGCGTCCGGCGCCGCCGGGCTCGCGCTCGCCCGGCACCGGCGCCCCGCCCTCACCCTGACCGCCCTCGGCGCGGCCCTGGCCTCGGCCGCGCTCCTCCTCGCGCTCGCGACGAGCCGCTCCCTCACCCTGGACAACCTGCCCTCCGACGTGGACCGCTCGGCGGCGGGCGCGGCCTACGACGCCCTCACCGCGCCGATGCGGAGCACGTCCTGGGCGATCGCCGGCGCGGCCCTCGCGGTCGCCGCCTGCGCCTGGCTCTCCGGCCGTTTCCGCGGCGCCGTCCACGTTCACCCGCCGGCGCCTCCCGAGATGCGGACCGAGCCGGCCGGAGCGAGCATTCCCGTGAACCCAGGAGGCCGAAATGAGTGACACCCCGAACCCGACCCCCGAATCCCCCGAATCCGAGTCGCACCCCGGCGTCTGGTCGGCCAGGCACCGCGCTCCCGAGCCCGACCCCACCCTCGGGTACGGCGCCGGCAGCGGATGGTCGTCGGGCGGCACCGTGTTCGCCGGTGTCCTGATGGTGGTCAGCGGCATCCTGGGCATCCTCAACGGCATCGCGGGGATCGCCAGGGACGACGTCTACGCCCACATCGGCAACTACACGTACGCGTTCAGCCTCACCACGTGGGGCTGGATCCACCTGATCCTCGGCATCATCGTCACGATCGTCGGCTACGGCATCCTCAGCACCGCCGAGTGGGCACGCTACGCGGGCATCGCCATCGCCTCGCTGTACGTGGTCGCGTACTTCATGTTCCTGCCCTACGCGCCCATCTGGTCCGTCATCGCTATCGGCATCGGCGTCTTCGTCATCTGGGCGCTGGCCGGCGACAGCTCCAAGGGCGCCGCCCGCGCCTGAACGGGCACCCGTTTCGCCCCGCCGGGCCGTCTTCGGGGAGCCGCCTCGTGGACCTCGCCTCCCACCTGCCGAGAAGCCCCTGGCCCCGGACGTTCCGTAGCGTTCAATGGACGGCATGCCAGCCATGCGCCCAGAGTCCCCGGCTCGCCGTCTCAGCCCGCCCGACTGGCTGGTCAGGACGCTGCGCCCGCGCCCCGCCCCGATCCCGTGGGCGGCCGTGGCGCGCGCCGCCGTCGCCATGGCGCTGCCGCTCGCGATCGGGCTCGCCGTCGGGCAGCCCGCGTACGGGGCGCTCGCCTCGATGGGCGCCCTGTCCGGCGTCATCGGCGACACCGCCGACGCGTACCGGATGCGGATCCTCAACATCGCGGTGCCGCAGCTCTTCGGAGCGGTCGGCGTCACCATCGGCTCCCTCGTGTACGGGCACGGCTGGATCGCCGTCGCCACGGTCACCGGCGTGGCGCTGATCTCCGGGATGATCTCGACGATCGGCGCGGTCGCCTCCGTGTCGGGGCTGCTGCTCCTGCTCAACTGCGTGGTCGGCGCCGGCCTGCCGATGCCCGGCCCGTGGTGGCTCGCGCCGCTCCTGATGACCGCCGGCGGCCTCCTCGTCCTCCTGCTCGCGCTGCTCGCCTGGCCGCTGCGGTCCGGGGTGCCCGAACGCGCCGCCGTCGCCGCCACCTACCGCTCCGTCGCGAACCTGCTCGCCTCCGCGGGCGACGACGAGAACTACGTCGAGACCCGCTTCGCCGTCACCGAGTCCCTCAACCAGGCCTACGACCTCGTCCTCGCCCGGCGCGCCCTCGCCCACGGCCGCAACCCCGAACTGGTGCGCCTGCTCGCCCTGTTGAACGCCGTCACCCCCGTCGTCGAGTCCGCGCCCGCCGCCCACCAGTGCGGGGTGCCGCTGCCCGCCGCCGTCCCTGCCGCCGTGTACCTCCTGGCCGACGCCGTGGAGACCGGCCGCACCGACACCGCGCCCCTCGCCCTGCCCGAACCCGAAGGACCGGCCGCGCGCGCCGTCGACCAGGCCGTGCGGCACGCGGCCGCCCTCATAGCCGGGCAGCACCCGGCCCTGGGCCGCACCCTCTCCGCCACCGACCGTCTCGGCCGGCCCGCCGCCCTGCCCGTACGGGCCGCCCGCGCCGCCCGCACCGTGCTGCTCTCCGGGACCTCCTGGCGCTACGGCCTCCGCCTCGCCCTGTGCATCGGCCTCGCCCAGATCCTCGTGTCGACCGTGCCCGTACCGCGCTCCTACTGGGTGGCGCTGACCATCACCTTCGTCATGAAGCCCGACTTCGGATCGGTGTTCTCGCGGGCCGTCCTGCGCGCCCTCGGCACTGCGGCCGGGCTCGTGCTCGCCACGGTGATCCTCGCCGGGGTGCCCCGCGGCTGGTGGGAAGTGCCCGTCCTCGCGGTCCTCGCCACGCTCATCCCCGCGTTCACCCCGCGCGGCTACGGCTACCAGACCGCCGCCATCACCCCCGTCATCCTGCTGCTCTCCGACGTCCTCAACCACCAGGGCATCGCGCTCGTCCTGCCACGCCTCCTGGACAGCCTGATGGGCTGCGCCATCGCCCTCGTCGCCGGCTATCTGCTGTGGCCCGAGAGCTGGCACACCCGCATCGGGGACCGGCTCGCCGACGCCGTCTCCGACACCGCGACGTACGTGGGGTACGCGTTCGGCGACCCCGCCGACCCCGACGATCCCGGCGCACCCGCCGCCCGCGCCCGGATGCGCCGCCGCCTCTACCGCGACCTGTCGGTCATCCGCTCCGAGTTCCAGCGCGCCCTCACCGAACCGCCGCCCACCGGCCGACGCGCCGCCGCCTGGTGGCCTCTCGTCGTCGCCGTGGAACGCATCGTCGACGCGACGACCGCTGCGCGGGTGCGGGTCAAGCACGGGGCCGCGGCGCCGAGCCCCGCCGATGTCGCCCAGGCCGCCCGCCAGTTGCGGGAGCTGGCGGAGGGGCTGCGCGCGTCCGAGGTCCTGGAGGAGGTGCGGGCCGACTTCGGCGAGGCGGAGGATCCGGACGGCGTACTCGAACCGGTCCGCCAGGAGGTGGCGGCCGCCCGCGCCATCGCCACACCTCGCTGACGCGTCCGGGAAGGCGTTGTACGAGGGCAGTTGGCGGGCGTTCGCCCGGGTGGGCGACCCTCCCCAAGATCACCGAGCGTGGCGGCTAACCTTACGTGTCCGCCCTGGCCAGGGGTTACGGAAACCAACTCATGCGAAGGGTTGCGCACATGGGCATTCGGAATCTCCTGCGGAACGCGTTCGGAAGGCAGCGGAAGTCCTCGCCGAACCTGGAAGAGACGACTCCGACGGTGCCGCCCACCGCCGAACCCGAGGCGACGGCGGCTGCGCCGGCGGAGGTCAAGGAGGTCGCGGAGGTCGCTGAGGTCAAGGCGAAGGTGCCCGCACCTTCGACCGAGCGGACCCCCACGCCGTCGCTGGGCGAGGCGGACGCCCTGGTGGCCGCGGCGTTCGACAACGTGACGGTCCCGAGGCCGTCGTCACCGTCAGAACCGTCGACCAGGGCCGAGACCGAGCCGGCCACCAAGCCCGAGCCGGTCGTCGAGCCGGAGGCCGCGATCGCGCCGGAGGCCGTCGTCGAGCCCGAGCCGGTCGTCGAGCCCGAGGCCGTCGTCGCCCCGGAGCCCGAGGTCGAGGTCGAGGCTGCTGCCGCGCCCGAGCCGGCCGCCGAGGTCGCCCCCGAGCCCATCGCCGCCGAGGCCGAACCGGAGCCCGTCGCGGCCGCCGAGCCCGAGGTCGAGGTCAAGGTCGAGGCGGAGCCCGTCGTCGAGCCCGAGGTCGAGGTCAAGGTCGAGGCGGAGCCCGTCGTCGAGCCCGAGGTCGAGGTCAAGGTCGAGGCGGAGCCCGTCGTCGTCGCCGAGGTCGCGCCCGTCGTCGAGCCCGAGCCGGCCACCGAGCCGGAGGCTGCTGCCGCCGCCGAGCCCATCGCTGCCGAGGCCGAGGCCGAGCCGGAGGCCGTCGCCGTCGCCGAGCCCGCCGTCGAGCTGGAGCCCGAGGTCGAACCGGAGCCCGAGGCGGAGGCCGCGCCCGAGCCGGTCGCCGAGGTCGCGCCCGTCGTCGAGCCCGAGCCGGTCGTCGAGCCCGAGCCGGTCACCGAGGCCGAGCCGGAGCCCGTCGCGGTCGCCGCCGCCGAGCCCGAGGCCCAGCCGGAGCCCGTCGCGGTCGCCGCCGCCGAGCCCGAGGCCCAGCCGGAGCCCGTCGCGGTCACCGCCGAGGCCGAGCCCGAGGCCCAGCCGGAGCCCGTCGCGGTCGCCGAGCCTGAGGTCGAGGTCAAGATCGAGGCAGAGCCCGTCGTCGAGCCCGAGCCCGTCGTCGTAGAAGCAACCCCCGAGCCCGAGCCCGAGCCCGAGGCCGCCGAGGCCACCCCCACCCCTGCCGAGGCCGGCGAGGCCGAAGCCGTCGTCCCCGCCCTCACCCCCGCCCGGCTCAAGTCGCGGGCGCCGGGGCTTGGTGCTGCTTACAAGGCCGCCGGGAGTGTGCTGGAGAAGAACGGGATCGCCGGGGTCCGGGCGACCGTGTACCTCGTGCTCGACCGGTCCGGTTCGATGCGGCCGTACTACAAGGACGGCTCCGCGCAGGCGCTCGGTGAGCAGGTGCTCGCCCTTGCCGCGCACACCGACCCCGAGGCGACCGTGCAGGTCGTCTTCTTCTCCACCGACATCGACGGCACCGGCGAGCTCACCCTCGACGCGCACGAGGGCCGCATCGACGAGCTGCACGCGTCGCTCGGTCACATGGGCCGCACCAGCTACCACCGCGCCGTCGAGGAGATCGTCGCGCACCACGAGAAGTCGCAGTCGCAGACGCCCGCCCTGGTCGTCTTCCAGACGGACGGCGCTCCGGACGCGAAGGGCCCGGCGACCCAGGCCCTCGCGGAAGCGGCCCGGTACCCGCTGTTCTTCCAGTTCGTCGCGTTCGGCGAGCACGACGCCAAGGGCTTCGACTACCTCCGCAAGCTGAAGGCGCCCAACGCCGCGTTCTTCCACGCGGGCCCGGCCCCGCGTGAGCTCACGGACGCCGAGCTGTACGAGGGCCTGCTGGCGGACGTACCGCGGTGGCTGGAGTCGCAGGACAACGACCAGGCCTGACCCGCACACCGCGCACACCGCGCACATCTCCTGAGAACGGCGGTGCCCCCCCCGGGGCGCCGCCGTTCCGCATGCAGACGTCATGCAGACGTCCACAAATATGCCGTTCACCCCGAATCGGGAGAAGCTGGAACAGCCCCCGCATCGAGGGAAGGACGACGCAGATGAAGGCCGCCGTGGTCACCGACTTCAACCGGCCCCTGGAGATCCAGGACCGCGTGATCCCCCTGCCGGCCGCGCACCAGGTCCTCGTCCGTATGGAGGCGAGCGGGCTGTGCCACACGGACATCCACGCCGCCGCCGGTGACTGGCCGGTCAGGCCGGTCCCGCCGTTCGTGCCGGGTCACGAGGGCATCGGGATCGTGGAGGACAAGGGCGAGGGGACCGGCCACATCCACGTCGGCGACCGCGTCGCCATCGCCTGGCTCGCGGAGGCCTGCGGCCACTGCGACCACTGCGTCTCCGGCTGGGAGACCCTCTGCGAGCAGCAGCGCAACAGCGGCTACTCCGTCGACGGCTGCTTCTCCGAGTACGCCGTCGCGCACGGCGACTACGTCGTGCGGGTCCCCGGGGTCATCGACCCCCTGGACGCGGCCCCGCTGACCTGCGCGGGGGTGACGACGTACAAAGCGGTCAAGGTGTCGGGCGCGGGGCCCGGCAAGCGCGCGCTGATCTCCGGCATCGGCGGGCTCGGCCACCTGGCGCTCCAGTACGCGCGGATCGCGGGCGCGGAGACCGTCGCCGTCGACATCACCGACGACAAGCTGCGGCTCGCGCACGAGCTGGGCGCCGACCACGTCATCGACGCCCGCACCCAGGACGTCGCGCGGCAGGTGCGCGCGCTCGGCGGCGCCGACGTGGCGATCAGCCTGGCCGTCTCGAACGCGTCGCTGCGGGCCGCGTACGACGCGCTGCGCCGGCACGGCACGCTCGTCCTGGTGGCGCTGCCCGCCGACGCGAGCCTCGAGCTGCCCGTCTTCGAGCACGTGCTCGACGGCAAGACCGTGACCGGTTCGATCGTCGGCACCCGGCAGGACCTGGCCGAGGTCTTCCGCCTGCACCGCCTCGGCCGTACCCGTGTCATCCGCGAGCAGCGCCGGCTCAAGCAGGTCAACGAGTCGATCGAGGACATCCTGGCCGGGCGCGTGACGGGCCGCCTGGTCTTCGACTTGCGCTGACCACCCCGCGAGGCCGCCCCCTGTGGCCGCCCACCCCTTGATAACGGGGAGGGGCGGCCCCGCCGTGTCGGATACGATTCTTTGATTCGACTGACGTACACCGTCACCACCGCACGCAGCGACTTGGGAGCAGCCCCCGATGGCTCGACACCTCATCACCAGCGCCCTTCCGTACATCAACGGAATCAAGCACCTGGGCAACATGGTGGGGTCCATGCTCCCGGCGGACGTGTACTCCCGGTACCTCCGCCAGCGTGGCCACGACGTCCTGTACATCTGCGCCACCGACGAGCACGGCACGCCCGCCGAGCTGGCCGCGAAGGAGCAGGGCCTGCCGGTCGCCGAGTTCTGCGCGCAGGCGCACGACGCGCAGAAGGCCGTGTACGAGGGCTTCGAGCTGGCCTTCGACCACTTCGGCCGCAGCTCGTCCCCGGAGAACGCGGAGCTCACGCAGCACTTCGCGCGGAGGCTCAACGAGAACGGCTTCATCGAGGAGCGCGCGATCCGCCAGGTGTACTCGCCTGCCGACGGCCGCTTCCTGCCGGACCGCTACGTCGAGGGCACGTGTCCGCACTGCGGCTACGACAAGGCGCGCGGCGACCAGTGCGAGAACTGCACCCGCGTCCTCGACCCCACCGACCTGATCAACCCGCGCTCGGCGATCTCCGGCTCCACGGACCTGGAGGTCCGCGAGACGAAGCACCTCTTCCTGCTCCAGTCGAAGCTGCAGGTCGAGGTCGAGGAGTGGATCGCGACGACGGCGGGCGAGTGGCCGCAGCTGGCCTCCTCCATCGCCCGCAAGTGGCTGACCGAGGGCCTGCACGACCGCGCGATCACCCGTGACCTGGACTGGGGCGTGCCGGTCCCGGCCGACACGTGGCCGGAGCTGGCCGCCGACGGCAAGGTCTTCTACGTCTGGTTCGACGCCCCGATCGAGTACATCGGCTCGACGAAGGAATGGGCCGACCAGAACCCGGCGGAGCGCGACTGGAAGTCGTGGTGGTACAAGGCCGACGACGTGCGCTACACGCAGTTCATGGCCAAGGACAACGTCCCGTTCCACAGCGTCATGTTCCCGGCCACGGAGATGGGCGTGCGCGAGCCGTGGAAGAAGGTCGACTACCTCAAGTCCTTCAACTGGCTGACGTACTACGGCGGCAAGTTCTCCACGTCGCAGAAGCGCGGCATCTTCACGGACGCCGCTCTGGAGATCCTGCCCGCCGACTACTGGCGCTACTTCCTCATCGCGAACGCCCCCGAGTCGGACGACTCCTCGTTCACGTGGGAGCACTTCACGGCCACGGTGAACAAGGACCTCGCCGACACTCTCGGCAACTTCGTGAACCGCGTCCTGTCCTTCTCCCGCAAGCGCTTCGGTGACGAGGTGCCCGCGGGCAAGGAGGCCGGCGAGGCGGAGGCGAAGCTGGGCACGGAGATCTCCGCGCTGCTCGCCGAGTACGAGTCCCAGATGGAGGCCCTCCAGTTCCGCAAGGCCGCGGCCGCGCTCCGCGCCCTGTGGTCCGCGGGCAACTCCTACCTGGAGGAGAAGGCCCCCTGGCTGGAGATCAAGGCCGACCCGGAGGCCGCGGCCCTGACCCTGCGTACGGCGATGAACCTCATCCACCTGTACGCGGTCGTCTCCGAGCCGTTCATCCCGGCCTCGTCGAAGGCGATGCGCGGCGCGTTCGACCTGGCCGGCGACACGGCCACGTGGGTCACCGCCGAGCAGGCCACGGCTCTGAACACGGTGCCCGCGGGCACGGCCTTCACGGTCCCGCCGGTGCTCTTCGCGAAGATCACCGAGGAGGACCTGGAGTCCTACCGCGAGCGCTTCGGCGGCTCTCCGGAGTAACCAGGGCATGACTGTGAGAAAGGGGTGCGGGAGCCGGACGGTCCCCGCACCCCTTTCCCGTACCCCCTGCTGGCATGTCCACGACCTGCGATGAGAAAGTTTCGCCATGTCAGTTCCCGCGACGATCCCGATCGCCCACGATCCCGACCACCGCACCGCCACCATCGGCCGGTACGCGGACGGCCAGTTCCTGGCCACGGTCACCTACGCCTTCCCCGAGGGCTACCGCCCCGACGACGGCTGGGAGCAGCACAAGCGGCTCTACGCGGTGCTCCACACGTTCGACGCCGCGGGCAGGTACCGCGACTCGGAGATCTGGTGCGCGGGGACCTGGGCCGGCGGCGCCGAACTCGCCGAGGCCCACGCCCACTTGGACAAACTCCTGGCGGGCGTGCCCGGCCGCACCCTCGGCGACATCGCCGTCCGCCCCTTCCGGCGCGCCGTCGACGGCGTCGTGTTCGGCCTGATCGTCGAGGACGACGACTGGGTGGAGCTCTACCCGGACCGCCTCGGCTTCGGCGAGCCGTGGGACGGGTCGTACGACACGTAGCCCGCCGGGCAGACAGAAGGGCCGGAACCCGTGAACGGGTTCCGGCCCTTCCAGGTGCGCGGTGCGCGCTACTTCTTGTCGGCCACCGGCTTGCGGAGCTGGATGTTCAGCTCGCGCAGGCGGGTCTCGTCGAGCTCGGTCGGCGCGCCCATCATCAGGTCCTGCGCGTTGCCGTTGAGCGGGAACGCGATGGTCTCGCGGATGTTGGGCTCGTCGGCGAGGAGCATGACGATGCGGTCGACGCCGGGGGCGATCCCGCCGTGCGGCGGGGCGCCGAAGCGGAACGCGCGCAGCATGCCCGCGAACTGCTCCTCGACGGTGTCACGGTCGTAGCCCGCGATCTCGAAGGCCTTGAGCATGATCTCGGGCTCGTGGTTACGGATCGCGCCGGAGGACAGCTCCACGCCGTTGCACACGATGTCGTACTGCCAGCCCAGGATGTCCAGCGGGTCCTGGGTCTCCAGGGCCTCAAGACCGCCCTGCGGCATGGAGAACGGGTTGTGCGAGAAGTCGATCTTCCCGGTGTCCTCGTCCTTCTCGTACATCGGGAAGTCGACGATCCAGCAGAAGCGGAACACGCCCTCCTCGAAGTGCCCGGCGCGCTTGGCGGCCTCGACACGGACGGCGCCCATGATCTTGGAGACCTCGTCGAACTCGCCCGCGCCGAAGAAGACGGCGTGGCCGGCCTTGAGGGCGAGGCGCTCGGTGAGGACCTTGACGTTCTCGTCGGTGAGGAACTTCGCGATCGGGCCCGTGAGGGAGCCGTCCTCGGCGACGCGGACCCAGGCGAGGCCCTTCGCGCCCTGCTCGACCGCGTAGTCACCGAGGCCGTCGAAGAACTTGCGGGACTGCGACGCGGTGTCCGGGACGGGCAGCGCGCGCACGTGCTTCCCGGCGAACGCCTTGAACTCGGAGCCCTCGAACACGTCCGAGATGTCGACCAGTTCGAGCTGCACGCGCAGGTCCGGCTTGTCCGAGCCGTACTTGGCCATCGCCTCGCGGAACGGGATCCGCGGGAACGGCGACGTGACGTGGCGGCCGCCGCCGAACTCCTCGAAGAGCTCGGTCATCAGCTTCTCGATCGGCTGGAAGACGTCCTCCTGCTCGACAAAGGACATCTCCACGTCGAGCTGGTAGAACTCGCCCGGCGAACGGTCCGCGCGGGCGTCCTCGTCGCGGAAGCACGGCGCGATCTGGAAGTAGCGGTCGAAGCCGGAGATCATCAGCAGCTGCTTGAACTGCTGCGGCGCCTGCGGCAGCGCGTAGAACTTGCCCGGGTTCAGGCGGGAGGGGACCACGAAGTCGCGGGCGCCCTCGGGGGAGGTGGCGCTCAGGATCGGCGTCGCCATCTCGTTGAAGCCGAGCGCCGTCATCTTGTGGCGCATCGCGGAGATGACCGCCGAGCGCAGCATGACGTTCCTGTGCATGCGCTCGCGGCGCAGGTCGAGGAAGCGGTACTCCAGGCGCCGCTCCTCGTTCACCCCGTCGTCCGCGTTGATCGTGAACGGGATCTGCTGGGCCGCGCCGAGCACCTCGACCTCGGCGGCCTCGATCTCGATCTCGCCCGTGGGCAGCTCGGGGTTGACGTTGTCGGCGCCGCGGGAGACGACCTTGCCGTCGACGCGGACGACCGTCTCCTTGGTCAGCTTGTCGAGGGCTTCGGCGGCCGCGGTGCCGGGGCGGGCGACGAGCTGGGTGATCCCGTAGTGGTCACGCAGATCGATGAAGAGGATGCCGCCCAGGTCGCGCCGATTGTGCAGCCAGCCGCTCAGCCGGACGTCGGATCCGACGTCAGAGGCGCGGAGCTCGCCGCAGGTGTGGGACCTGTACCGATGCATCGTCGTTCATCCAGTCTTTGCGATTGGGGATTGGCCGGGCATGCCGGAATACCCCAGGGTACCGGCCGCCCCGTGATCGCTTGGCGAATAGTCTCGGTGGCCGTCCACGATCACCTCTTCTTAGAGTGGGGCCATGCGCACTGGTGACCCCCTGCCGCCCGTGGGGGACGTCCTCGCCGCCCTCGACACCGGTGTGTGGCGGTGGGACAACCGTGCCGGGCTGGTCACCTTCGACGCGGAGGCCGCCCGGCTCCTCGGCCTGCCCGAACGCCGGGTGACCCTGACGGAGGCCGCCGTACGGTCCCGCTTCCACCCCGTCGACTGGAACGAGATAGACGGCGTCGTACAGCTCGCCGTCGCCGAGGGCACCCTCGCCGAGGCGCGGCTGAGGATCATGGACGAGCACGGCCGGGTCATCAGGACCGTACGCAGCCGGTCCAAGCCCGTCGTGCACGGCGACTCACAGGCCTACGAGCTGATCGGCACACTCCAGGAGGTCAGCGAGCCCACGCCCGGCTCGGCGGCGCGCACGCCGGTCACCGGCGACTGGCGGCGCTCCCGCGAGGCGTTCCTGCTCGACGCCGGGCGGGCGCTCGCGGAGGCCGGGTCCACGGAGGAGGTCCTGCGGGTCGCGGCCGGGCTCTCCATGCCGGGGTTCTCACCGGACGGGCTCGCCGTCTTCGGCGCCGGCGGCGACCGGCTCACCGTCGTCGGGCACCACGGGCACGAGCCGGGCGAGGAGGGGCCCTTCATGGACATGCCCCTGGACACCGACTACCCGGCCGCCGAGGTGGTGCGCACGGGCCGCGCCGTCTACCTGTCCTCGCCCGAGCAGTACCGCCTGCGCTATCCCGCCGCGTGGCCGCTGGCCCAGCGCTTCCAGCGGCAGTCGTGGGCGTATCTGCCGCTCGTGGTGGCGGGCCGCACCATCGGCACCTGGATGGCGGGGTTCGCCTACCCGGTGTCGTTCACGCCCGACGAGCGTTCCGTGCTCACGACGGTGGCCCGGATGCTGGCGCAGGCCCTGTCGCGCGCCGGGATCACCGAGTCGGAGCGGGCGCTGACGGACGGACTCCAGCGCTCGATGCTGCCGACGCTCGGCCCCGAGATCCCGGGGATGACCGTCGCCGCCCGCTATGTGCCGACCGGCGGCGGCCTCCAGGTCGGCGGCGACTGGTACGACATGATCCCGCTGCCCAGCGGGCGGATCGCGCTCGTCATCGGTGACGTGCAGGGGCACGACGTGCGGGCGGCCGGCCTGATGGGACAGCTGCGGATCGCGCTGCGGGCGTACGCGGCCGAGGGGCACCGCCCGGACGCCGTCCTTTCCCGCACCTCCCGCTTCCTGTGCGGCGTCACCGACTCCCTCACCTACGGCTCCTCGGGCGGCCCCGGCAAGGACGTCGGCGCGGAGGCGGGCGACCCGCGCTTCGCGACCTGCCTGTACGTGGAGGCCGACCCGAAGACCGGCATCCTGGAGATCGCCCGTGCGGGCCATCCCGACCCCGCGATCCGGATGCCCGACGGGACGGTGCTGCTGCGGCCCACCGCGGGCGGGCTGCCCCTCGGGGTCGACCCGGACGCCGACTACCCCACGACCCGGCTCACCCTGGAGCCCGGCGAGACCCTGCTGATCTGCACCGACGGCCTCCTGGAGACCGGCGGGCACGACCTCGACACCGGCTGGAAGCGGATCCGCAGCATCCTGGAGGAGCAGGGAGCGGCCGGCGGGCCCGACCGCCTGGAGGAGCTGGCCGACGCGCTCGTCCAGGCCGTGCACGGGCCCACGTCGCACTACACGACGGGCCCGCTCGCCGACCGGCGCGAGGACGACATCGCGCTGCTGCTCCTGGCGAGGACGGGCCGGCCCGAGGCTCCCTTGCCCGCGCGCCGCACCGTGATGACCGTGGCCCAGGCCGAGCCGGAGCGGGTCGGCGCCGCCCGCCAGCAGCTGCGCCAGCTGCTGCACGACTGGGCCGACGCCGACCAGGTCGACTCGGCGGTCCTGATGATCTCGGAGATGCTCACCAACGTCCTGGTCCACACGGACGGCGACGCGCTCCTGGTCGCGGAGGTCTCCGGCGGGCCCGCCGCGCGCCGGCTGCGGGCCGAGGTCGCCGACGCCAGCGACGACCTGCCGCACAAGCGCCATCCCGGCGAGCTGGCCTCGTCCGGGCGCGGCCTCGTCCTGATGGAGCTGCTCGCGGACCGCTGGGGCGTGGACCCGCGGGGCGAGGGCAAGAGCATCTGGTTCGAGCTCTACGAGCCGTCGGCCGACGGCTCGGGAGCGTCCCCCGACGGCTCGGGCGAATCCCCCGACGGCTCGGGTGAGTCCTCCGGCGGCGCCGACGGGCCCCCGCCCGCCGAGTAGCGCCCCCGCAGCTCGCCGATCACCCCGAAGGCCGCCGCCGTCACCGGTACCGCGAGCAGCATGCCGAGGATGCCCGCGACGGAGGCGCCCGCCGTGATCGCCAGCATCACCATCGCGGGGTGTATCTGCACGGTGCGGGACTGGATCATCGGCTGGAGGATGTGGCCCTCCAGCTGCTGCACGGCGAGGATGACGCCGAGCGTCCACAGGGCGATCACCAGGCCCCGGTCGGCGAGCGCCACCAGGACGGCCACCGCGCCCGAGAGCGTCGCTCCCAGGTAGGGGATGTACGCGCTGACGAAGACGAGGGCGCCGAGCCCGACCGCGCCGGGCACCCGCAGGATCAGCAGGCCCACGGTGATGCAGACGGCGTCGATGAGCGCGATGAACGTGGTCCCGCGCATGAAGCCCTCGACGGCTCCGAAGGCGCGCCGTCCGATCGCCTCCAGGGTGTCCCCGGCGGGGCCGGGCGCGATGCTGTGGGCGAGGCCCGCGGCGCGGTCGGAGTCCTTGAGGAAGAAGAACGTGAGCAGCAGGGAGAGCACGCTGGTCGCGAGGAGCGAGCCGAGGACGGAGAGCCCGGCGAGCACCCCGCTCGCGGCCTTGGCGCCCCATTTGGCCACCAGGTCCTTGAGGCTGCCGGCGGCGGATCCGAGGTCGTCGGCGGCGGTGATCCCGAGGTGCTGCTTGATCCAGTCGCCGGACTGCTGCACCGAGTCGACGATCTGCTCCGCGGAGTCGATGAGCGCCTTGACGACGATGTAGCCGGCGCCGCCGACGACGGCGACGAGGGTGACGCAGGTGAGGACGGCGGCGAGGGCGCGGCTGAGCTTCCTGCGGACCAGCCAGCCGTGCACCGGGCCGAGCAGGGCCGTGCCGAGCAGGGCGAGCAGCAGGGGTGTGACGGCGGTCCTGAGGACGATGCACAGCCAGACGGCAACGGCCGCGACCCCGGTGACGAGCAGCGCGACGGCGCACCAGGCGGCGGCGCGGCGGGCTGGTTCGGGAAGAAGCGGCTTACCAGTACCTGTGTGCACCCGACCAGGCCATCACGCGCGCGTGGCCCCGACCTTCCGGACGGGGCCACGCGGGTGACGCTGCATCAGATTCGGCTCAGCCGCCGGTGTGCGGGATCCGCTCACCGGGGATGACGCCGAGGCGTCCCGCCTGGAAGTCGTCGAACGCCTGCTGGAGTTCGTCGCGGGTGTTCATGACGAACGGACCGTAGTGCGCCATCGGCTCCCGGATGGGCCGGCCGCCGAGGAGCACGACCTCCATGTCCGGGGTGTGGGAGTCCTGCGTCTCGTCCGCGCGGACGGTCAGCGAGGAGCCCGCTCCGAAGACGGCGGTCTGGCCCATGTGGACCGGACGGCGGTCGGTGCCGACGGTGCCGCGTCCGGCGAGGACGTACGCGAGACCGTTGAACTCCTCGCGCCAGGGCAGCGTCAGCTCGGCGCCGGGGCGGACGGTCGCGTGGACCATCGTGATCGGCGTGTGCGTGATGCCGGGGCCTTCGTGGCCGTCGAGCTCACCGGCGATGACGCGCAGCAGGGCGCCGCCGTCGGCGGTGGTGAGGAGCTTGACCTGGCCGCCGCGGATGTCCTGGTAGCGGGGGTCCTTCATCTTGTCGGCGGCGGGGAGGTTCACCCACAGCTGGAGGCCGTGGAAGAGCCCGCCGGACATGACGAGCGCCTCCGGCGGCGCCTCGATGTGCAGGAGGCCGCTGCCGGCCGTCATCCACTGGGTGTCGCCGTTGGTGATGGTGCCGCCACCGCCGTTGGAGTCCTGGTGGACGAAGGTTCCGTCGATGATGTAGGTCACGGTCTCGAAGCCGCGGTGCGGGTGCCACGGGGTGCCCTTGGGCTCTCCGGGCGCGTACTCCACCTCACCCATCTGGTCCATCATGATGAACGGGTCGAGGTGCTTGTAGTTGATCCCGGCGAACGCGCGACGCACCGGGAATCCCTCACCCTCGAATCCGCTCGGCGCCGTCGTCACGGCCAGTACGGGGCGTGCCACGGCATCGGCGGACGCGGCCACACGGGGCAGGGTCAGCGGGTTTTCTACGGTCACTGCAGGCATGTCGGGACCTCCTTGTGCTTCGACTTTAGTTGAACGTAGAACTTTCTGCCACCCGGAACGCAGAACGCCCGGAGGGAATTCCCTCCGGGCGTTCGTGATGCCTGTGCGTACCGGCGGCATCTAGCCGTACATGCGGCGCATCGCGAAGTCGACCATCTGCTCGACCGCCTTGGCATCGAAGACCATCCGGTGCTCGCCCTCCATGTCGAGGACGAAGCCGTACCCGGTGGGCAGGAGGTCGATGACCTCGGCGCCGGTGATCACGAAGTACTTGGACTCCTTGCCGGCGTACCGGCGCAGCTCCTTGAGCGAGGTGAACATCGGGATGACCGGCTGCTGCGTGTTGTGCAGCGCGAGGAATCCCGGGTTGTCGCCGCGCGGGCAGTAGACCTTGGACGTGGCGAAGATCTGCTGGAAGTCCTCGGCGGCCATCGAGCCCGTGGTGAACGCGCGGACCGCGTCGGCGAGGGACGGCGGCGACGGCTCCGGATAGAGCGGCGGCGCCTGCTGGCCGTACCCGCCCTGCATGCCCTGCTGCGGAGGCGCGTACTGCTGCCCGGGTCCCGCGGTCTGGTCGTAGCCGTACATGGGGGCCAGCGTACCGAGCGGGGACGGCCCGGTGGGCTTTCCCGGGTGTCCGGGGTAGACCCTGCTCACATTGACCCGTCAGGGGTTGCGTCTTATTACCGGCGGGTAGCATCATCGTAGGTGCTTGCTACTTGCTAGTAGTGCGTGTTTACGAAGATCCAGATTCCGCTTCCCAGCCAAACGGAGCCGTCGCCATGGGGCACTACAAGTCGAATCTCCGCGACATCGAGTTCAACCTCTTCGAGGTGCTCGGGCGCGACAAGCTGTACGGCAGCGGCCCGTTCGCGGAGATGGACGTCGACACCGCCAAGAGCATCCTCGACGAGGTCGCGCGCCTCGCGGAGAACGAGCTGGCCGAGTCCTTCGCGGACGCCGACCGCAACCCGCCGGTCTTCGACCCGAAGACCAACACGGCGCCGGTCCCGGCCACCTTCAAGAAGTCGTACCAGGCCTTCATGGACTCCGAGTACTGGCGTCTGGGCGTCCCCGAGGAGATCGGCGGCACCACCTCGCCGCGCTCCCTCATCTGGGCGTACGCGGAGCTGCTGCTCGGCTCGAACCCGGCGATCTGGATGTACTCCTCGGGCCCGGCGTTCGCCGGCATCCTCTTCGAGGAGGGCAACGAGGCGCAGAAGAAGGTCGCCGAGATCGCCGTCGAGAGGCAGTGGGGTTCGACGATGGTCCTGACCGAGCCGGACGCCGGTTCGGACGTGGGCGCGGGCCGCACGAAGGCCGTCCAGCAGGAGGACGGCTCCTGGCACATCGAGGGCGTGAAGCGCTTCATCACGTCCGGCGAGCACGACATGTCGGAGAACATCCTCCACTACGTCCTCGCCCGCCCCGAGGGCCACGGCCCCGGCACCAAGGGCCTGTCCCTCTTCCTCGTCCCGAAGTTCCACTTCGACTGGGAGACCGGCGAGCTGGGCGAGCGCAACGG
This sequence comes from Streptomyces antnestii, assembly GCF_004005495.1. Lineage (GTDB taxonomy): Bacteria > Actinomycetota > Actinomycetes > Streptomycetales > Streptomycetaceae > Streptomyces > Streptomyces antnestii. Next base: position 309,437 of record NZ_RZYA01000003.1, on the reverse strand, counting down.
CGTCTACGCGACGAACGTCGAGCACAAGATGGGCCTCAAGGCGTCCAACACCTGCGAGATGACGTTCGGCGACCAGCACCCCGCCAAGGGCTGGCTGATCGGCGACAAGCACGACGGCATCCGCCAGATGTTCCGCATCATCGAGTTCGCCCGCATGATGGTCGGCACGAAGGCGATCTCCACGCTCTCGACGGGCTACCTGAACGCCCTCGAGTACGCCAAGGAGCGCGTCCAGGGCCCCGACCTGGCCCAGTTCATGGACAAGACGGCGCCCAAGGTCACCATCACGCACCACCCCGACGTGCGCCGCTCGCTCATGACGCAGAAGGCGTACGCGGAGGGCATGCGCGCGCTCGTCCTGCACACCGCCGCCGTCCAGGACGACATCCAGGTCAAGGAGGCGAACGGCGAGGACGCGTCCACGCTGCACGCCCTCAACGACCTGCTCCTGCCGATCGTGAAGGGCTACGGCTCGGAGAAGGCCTACGAGCAGCTGGCGCAGTCGCTCCAGACGTTCGGCGGCTCGGGTTACCTCCAGGAGTACCCGATCGAGCAGTACATCCGCGACGCCAAGATCGACACCCTGTACGAGGGCACCACCGCGATCCAGGGCCAGGACTTCTTCTTCCGGAAGATCGTCCGCAACCAGGGCGCCGCGCTGAACGGCCTCGCCGAGGAGATCAAGCAGTTCCTCGCGGTCGGCACCGGCGGCGAGGCCCTCGCCCCGGCCCGCGACGCGCTCGCCAAGGCGGCCGTCGAGCTCGAGGCCATCGTCGGCGTCATGCTGACCGACCTCGCGGCCACCGAGCAGGACACCAAGAACATCTACAAGGTGGGCCTCAACACCACCCGCCTGCTCCTCGCCTCCGGTGACGTCGTCGTCGGCTTCCTGCTGCTGCGCGGCGCGGCCGTCGCCGCCGAGAAGCTGGAGACCGCCTCCGCCAAGGACGTGCCCTTCTACCAGGGCAAGATCGCCGCCGCGAAGTTCTTCGCCGCGAACGTCCTGCCGGGCGTCGGCCTGGAGCGCCGCCTCTCCGAGAAGGTCGAGCTCGACCTGATGGAGCTGGACGAGGCCGCGTTCTAGTCCTCCGCACGCTGAGAACCAGAGCCGCCACCCGACCCGTTCGGGTGGCGGCTCTGTCGTCCACCCCTACGGGCCCCGCAGCGACCTCACCGGGATCGACCGCCTTTGACCTGGGCTCGCCCGGTTCCGCTCAGCGCCGCGCGTCCGGCCGGAAACGCTCGTTAGGCTGGCCCGCATGAGCGCCCTCCCGTCTACCGACCCCGCCCTGTCGGCGAGCGCCACGAGCGCCCGCTTCGACCGCGGCCACACCGACGACCTCATGTCCTTCCTCGCGGCCAGCCCCTCGCCGTACCACGCCGTGGCGAACGCCGCCGCGCGCCTGGAGAAGGCCGGCTTCCGCCAGGTCGCCGAGACCGACGCGTGGGACGGGACGACGGGCGGCAAGTACGTGACGCGCGGCGGCGCGATCGTGGCCTGGTACGTCCCCGAGGACGCCGCGCCGCACACCCCGTTCCGTATCGTCGGCGCGCACACCGACTCGCCGAACCTGCGGGTCAAGCCGCTGCCCGACATGGGCTCCCAGGGCTGGCGGCAGGTCGCCGTCGAGATCTACGGCGGACCGCTCCTCAACTCCTGGCTCGACCGGGACCTCGGCCTCGCCGGCCGGCTCACCCTGCGGGACGGTTCGACGCGGCTCGTGAACGTCGACCGCGCCCTGCTGCGCGTACCGCAGCTCGCCATCCACATGGACCGCTCGGTCCACACCGACGGCCTCAAGCTCGACAAGCAGAAGCACATGCAGCCCATCTGGGGCCTCGGCGACGACGTCCACGAGGGCGACCTGATCCGGTTCCTGGAAGAGGAGTACGGCCTCGACGAGGGCTCCGTCGCCGGCTGGGACCTGATGACCCACCCCGTCGAGGCGCCCTCCTACCTCGGCCGCGACAAGGAACTCGTCGCCGGACCCCGCATGGACAACCTGCTGTCCGTGCACGCGGGAACGGCCGCGCTCGCCGCCGTGTCCGCCACCGGCGGCCTCCCCTACATCCCGGTCCTCGCCGCCTTCGACCACGAGGAGAACGGGTCCCAGTCCGACACCGGCGCCGACGGCCCGCTGCTCGGCGGCGTCCTGGAGCGTTCGGTGTTCGCGCGCGGCGGCTCGTACGAGGACAAGGCGCGCGCCTTCGCCGGGACCGTCTGTCTGTCCTCCGACACCGGGCACGCCGTGCACCCGAACTACGCCGAGCGCCACGACCCGACCCACCACCCCCGCGCCGGCGGCGGCCCCATCCTCAAGGTGAACGTCAACAACCGCTACGCCACGGACGGTTCGGGCCGCGCCGTGTTCGCCGCCGCGTGCGAGAAGGCCGGCGTGCCCTTCCAGTCGTTCGTCTCCAACAACTCCATGCCCTGCGGCACCACGATCGGCCCGATCACGGCCGCCCGGCACGGCATCAGGACCGTCGACATCGGCGTCGCGATCCTCTCGATGCACAGCGTCCGCGAACTGTGCGCCGCCGACGACCCGTACCTGCTCGCGAACGCGCTGGTGGCGTTCCTGGAGGGGTGAATTCCGGGCGGGTTCGGGGCTGGTTCAGGGGCTGGTTCAGGGGCGGGACACCCTTTCGGCCAGATCGTGGACCGCTGACCTGGCGCCCCTCTCCGGCCCCGTAAAATCGCGCTACGGGCGTGCGCGATCAAGGGGGTCGGGGGCCGGGGGAGGGCACCGGGCGTGGAGTTCAGGATTCTCGGTACCGTCGCCGTCACGACAGAGACCGGCGAGCTGCCGCTGGGCCCCGCCAAACGCTCCGGGCTCCTCGCGATGCTGCTCCTGCGACCGGGCGGCGTGGTCCGCGTCGAGCAGCTCATCGCCGCCCTGTGGGAGGACGAGCCGCCCCTCCACGCCAAGGCCGTCCTGCAGAGCCACGTCTCCCGGCTGCGGGCCCTGCTCGCCGCGCACGACGCCGAGATGTACGGGGTGCGGCTGACCACCCAGGGCTCCGCCTACTCGCTCCAGCTGCCCGAAACCCTCCTCGACGCCCACCGCTTCGAGGAACTCGTCGCCCTCGCCCGGCTCCAGCACCGGCCCGCCGACACCGTCCAGATGCTGCGCGAGGCCCTCTCCCTGTGGCAGGGCCCCGCCCTCACCGGCACGGTACGCAGCGCGCCCCTGGAGGCCGCCGCTCTCGCCCTCGAAGAACTGCGCATCGCCTCCGTGGAGGGCCTCGCCGAGGCGTACGGGCAGCTCGGCGAGCACGCCCGGGCCGCGGCCGTCCTGCGCCCCGAGGCGGTGGCCCACCCGCTGCGCGAGTCACTGGCCGCCGCCCTCGTCCTCGCGCTCGGACGCTCTGGGCGCCAGTCCGACGCCCTCGACCACTACCACCGCACACGCCGGCTCCTCGCCGACGAACTGGGCGTCGATCCGGGGCCGGTCCTCGCGGGGGCGTACCGGACGATCCTGGGTACGCCGTCGGTGCAGCCGCCCCCGCAGGCCGCGTTCGCGGGGCCCGCGCGTCCGGTGCCCGTCGCGGACGCGTTGACAGTGACGGTGCCGGTGACGGACGAGCGGCCCGAGGCGGAGACGGCGGCGGAGGCGGAGGCGACGGCTGACGCGGCGTCACGCTCAGCGGCCGAACCCGTACCCGTAGCTGGACCCGTATCCGTATCCGTACCGGATTCCGCCCCCGGCCCCGACGCAGCCGTCGCCGACGCCCCCGCGCCTCCCACCGGCAGTCTCGTCCCCTCGCCCCATCTCCCCCCGCCCAATCTCCTCCCCCGGCTCCCCCGCGGCTTCACCGGCCGGGAGGCCGAACTCGGCGCCCTCGACCGGGTGCTGACCGGCGACGACGCGCCCGTGTGCCTGCTCGCCGGGCCCGCCGGCGTCGGCAAGACCGCCCTCGCCGTGCACTGGGCGCACCGCCGCCACGCCCGCGAGACACGGTTCCCCGACGGAGTCCTCTTCGCCGACCTGCGCGGCTTCAGCGACACCCCCGCCCCCGAGACCCCCGCCGTACTGCGCGAGTTCCTCCTCGCGCTCGGCGTCCCGTCCCGGAGCATCCCCGAGACCACCGCCGCGATGGGCGCCCTCTACCGCTCGCTCGCCGCCGGGCGCCGCCTCCTCGTCGTCCTCGACAACGCCCGCACCTCCGCCCAGGTCCGCCCCCTGCTCCCCGGCGGCGACCACTGCGCCACCCTCATCACCAGCCGGGACCGGCTCGGCGGCCTCATCGCGTCCGACGCCGCCACCCCCGTACCCCTGCACCCGCTGCCTCCCGGCGACGCCGCCGGGCTCCTCGCCGCCGTACTCGGGGACGAGCGCGTCGCGGCCGAACCCGTCGCCGCGGAACGACTCGCCGGCCTGTGCGACGGGCTGCCGCTCGCCCTGCGCGTCACCGCCGCCCGCCTCGCCGAACGCCCCCGCGCCGCCCTCGACGCGATGGCCGGTGAGCTCGCCGACGAACACCGCCGCCTCGGCCTCCTCGACATCGAGGACACCGGCGTCTCCGCCGCGCTGCGCCTGACCGTCCGTCACCTCCCGGCGCCGGCCGCCGAACTGTTCCGCCTCATCGGCCTGCACACCGGCACCGGCCTCGACCGCCACACCGCCGCCGCCCTCACCGGCACCACCCCCGACGAGGCCGACACCGCCCTGTCCCGGCTCGCCGCCGCCCACCTCGTCACCGAATCGGCCGAAGGCCGCCGCACCCCCCACGACCTGGTCCGCCTCTACGCCCGCACCCTCACCCCCGAGCCCGCCGCCGAACCCCTCGGCCGCCTGCTCGACCACTACCTGCACTCCGCCCTCGACGCGGCCGCCGCCGCCCACCCCGAGAGCAAGCCCTGCTGCGCCTTGCCCGCCGACGTCCGTCCCCCGCACGCCGTGAGGGAGTTCACCGACCGGGCGGCCGCGCTCGCCTGGTACGAGGCCGAACGGCCGGGCCTGGAAGGCGCCGTCACCGCGGCCGCCGCCGCAGGACTGCACGACCGGGCCTGGCGCATCGCCCTCCTGCTGTGGCCGGTGATCCTCCAGAAGGTCGGCGACGGCTGGGTCCCGCTGCTCGAACAGTGCCTCGCCTCCGCCGAGCACGAGGACGACCCGGACGCCCAGTCACGCGCCCGCGCCCTGCTCGGCTGGGTCCTCCACGAGGAGGGCAGGGACGACGAAGCCCTCGTCCACCTCGAAGAGGCCCCCGGACTCGCGGCCCGCGCCGGCGACGTGACCAGCGAGGCCATCGCCTGCGTCAACCTCGCGGTCGCCCTCAACGGCAACGGCGCGCACGAGCGGGCCGGGCTGCTCCTGTCCCGCGCCGTCACCCTCGCCGTACAGGTCAAGCACCCGCCCACGGAGGCGCTGGCGTTGCACCACCTCGCCCGGCACTGCCTCGACACGGGCGCCCACGAAGCGGCCCTCTCGCACGCCGTACGGGCCCTCGACCTGACCTCGCCCGACGAGGCCGCCCGGCGGGTACTGCTGCAGACCGCGAGCGGCGAGGCGCTGGCCGCGCTCGGACGGCCCGACGAGGCCGCCGACCTGCTCGGACAGGCACTGCGGACGGCGGAGAAGGAGGGGTTCGAGCAGGGTGCGGCGGCCGCGCGGAAGGTCCTCGAACGGTTGCCAGCGGATCGTTAGCGCGGCGCAAGCCGATCGACAGAGGCACCCCCGAAGCTGAAGTCAGCACCGAAACGGCGCAGACCACGCTGACCACACAGCAGACCGCAACACGGGGAGCCCCACCATGACCGCCCACCGCAACCGTTCCCGCACCGCCCTCGCCGTCGCCGCCCTCGCGGCCCTGAGCCTGTCCCTCACCGCCTGCAACGGCAGCGGCTCCGGCACCAAGGACGAGGGCGCCGCCTCCTCGGGCAGGACGGCCACGGACTCCGCCGCGAAGAACACCGGCGGCTCCTCCGACGCCGGTTCGTCGAAGACGTCCGGCGGCACGGACGCCTCCGCGGCCGGCGCGAAGGATGCCACCACCGGCAAGAGCTCCACCGGCGGCTCCGGCTCCGGCGCGAAGGGCGGCACGGCGTCGAAGGCGGCCCCCGAGTGCAAGGTCGGCTACCTCGACTACTCCCTCAAGCGCGAGAACCCCGAGCAGCAGGGCGACCACCTGCTCATCACGGCCGAGAACCGCTCCGCCACCGCGTGCACCGTGCAGAAGTTCCCGGTCGTCACCCCCGGCGACGCCAACGGCGACGTGCCGCTCGCCAAGGACGACCAGCAGCCCGCCCAGCCGATCCTCGTGCAGCCGGGCGGCCGGGTCTACTCCGCGATCGCCGTCATCCAGGACGTCAAGGCGGAGGACGACTACTTCAAGTCGATCCGCCTGTCCCTCCAGATGAACAACTCCGACGACTCGCTCGAGAACGTCAAGCTGGTCACGCCCGGCGAGGTCGAGTACGCCGGCAAGATGGCCGACGGCATCGAGGTGCTCTCCTGGAACACCCGCCGCCCGTACGCCAACTGACCCGCCCTAGGCCTCATCCATACCGGCCAGCACCAGCGGCAGCCGGTCCGCGCCACCCTCGGTGAGCCGGACCGGCACGCCCCAGTCCTGCTGGTGGACGTGGCAGGCCGGGTACTCGTTGGCGGGGTCGTCGTCACACGAGGCGGCCATCGCCGACACATGCAGGACGCCCTCCGGCACATTCGCGTCGAGGACCAGCTCACGCGCGAGATCCGTGCCCGCCCCGTCACCCGACACCAGCAGCTCGGGCGGCGTGGAGGAGACGAGGAGCCGGGTCGAGGGCCCGTAGCGCGTGTCGAGCTTCTGCCCGGCCGGCGCCTGGAAGATGACATCGAGCCGGAGCTTCCCGCCCGCCACCTCGGTGGCGGCGCGCTGCGTCCGGTGGGCCACGGACTCGACCCGCACGGCCTCCTCCGGCAGCCGAAGCCGCGTCAGCCGGTGCCGCGCCGACTCCACCACGACGATGTCGTCGCCCACGAGCACCGCGTCACTGGGCTCCCGCAGATCCGTCGCCAAGGTGGTGACCTCACCGGTCGCCGGGTCGAAGCGGCGCAGCGCGTGGTTGTACGTGTCCGAGACGGCGACCGAGCCGTCCGGCAGGGCCGTGACACCCAACGGGTGCTGGAACAGCGCCTGTCCGGCCGCCCCGTCCCGGTGCCCGAAGTCGAACAGACCGGTGCCGACCGCCGTGTGCACGACGCCGTCCACATCCACGTACCGCAGCGCCGACGTCTCCGAGTCGGCCACCCACAGCCGCTCCTCGGTGGCCGCGAGCCCGGACGGCTGCGCGAACCAGGCCTCCGCCCCCGGCCCGTCGACCAGACCCTCGTTCGTCGTCCCGGCCGCGACCTCGACACTCTTCGTCTCCGGGTCGTACGTCCACAGCTGGTGGACGCCCGCCATGGCCATCCACACCTTGCCGCCGAACACGGCGACGTCCCACGGCGACGACAGGTCGACCTCCAGGGCGGGGCCGCTGGTCGGCGCCCCCTGCCACCACTGGCGGCCGGTGCCCGCGAGCGTCGTGACGTCACCGCTCGCGAGGTCCACGGCCTTCAGGGAGTGGTGCACCGTGTCGGCCACGACGACGGTCGCGTCGTCGAGCAGGGCGAGCCCCTGCGGCTCGTTGAACACCCCGGGCCCGCCGATCCGCCGCACGACGGTCTCACCATCGGCCCCCATCTCGACGAGCTGGTGCCGCGTGGTGTCGGAGACCAGCAGATTTCCCGACGGCAGCAGAAGCGCCTTGCCGGGGAACCGCAGATCCGTCGCGACGGGCTCGGGCGCCACGTACGGGCCGTCGCCGCGGCGCAGCGTCCCCTTCGCCTCGTGCTCGGCCTCCAGCTGCTCGACCAGCTTCTCGATGGCGTGGGCGTGCCCCTCGCCGGCGTGCTGCGCGACGACGTACCCCTCGGGGTCGATCACCGCGAGCGTGGGCCAGGCCCGCACGGCGTACTGCTTCCAGGTCGCGAGCTCGGGGTCGTCGAGAACGGGATGCTCGACGTTGTACCGCTCGACGGCGTCGACCACGGCGGCGTGCTCGGCCTCGTGCACGAACTTCGGCGAGTGCACACCGATGATCACGACGGTGTCCCGGTGCTTCTCCTCGAGCTCACGCAGCTCGTCGAGAACGTGCAGGCAATTCACACAGCAAAATGTCCAGAAATCCAGAATGACGATGCGTCCCCGCAGGTCAGCGAGGGTGTATTGCTTGCCGCCCGTATTGATCCAGCCACCCTTGCCGATGAGTTCGGGGGCGCGGACGCGGGCGCGACGGGGTGCGGGGGCGACATCGTTCATGGGTCAAGGGTGCCACTAGCCGAGAGCGTGTCCTGTGGTGGCGTCCACATGATCCGGCACCTCGTCGTGGCGGTCGCCGACCGTGGGCGTGCCGGTCGGTTCCAGGAGGAGGATCGCGGCGCCCTTCGGGGAGCGCGGCTTGTGCCAGGTGCCGCGCGGGACCGTGAAGACCGAACCCCGGGGCAGGACGACGTCGCGCTCGCCCGCGGGCTCGCGCAGGGCGATGGTCAGCTCGCCGTCGACCACGAGGAAGAACTCGTCCGTGTCGTCGTGCACGTGCCAGACGTGGTCTCCCTCGACCTTCGCGACGCGGACGTCGTAGTCGTTGACGCGGGTGACGATGCGAGGGCTCCACAGGGCGTCGAAGGAGGCCAGGGCCTCACCGAGGTCGATCGGGGTGTTCTCGCGGACGGGCGTCGGGGTGTTCTCGCGGGTGGTCATACGCCGATCCTGTCCCCGGTCCCGACACCGGCACGAGTGCTAGAAATCGCACATGGCGAAAGAATCCTCGCAGCAGTCGCACGCACGGCCACCGCACCGCGTCGTCGTGATCGTCGACGAGAACTCCAACCCCTTCGAGCTGTCCTGCGCAATCGAGGTCTTCGGCCTGCGCAGGCCCGAACTCGGGCGTGAGCTGTACGACTTCCGGCTCTGTTCGCCGGGCAGGCGGACGGTGATGCGGGACGGGTTCTTCACGCTCACGGACGTGGCCGGCCTCGACGCGGCCGACTCCGCCGACACCCTGATCGTGCCCAACCGGCCCGACACCGACGTGCCCCGGCGGCCCGCCGTCCTCGACGCTGTGCGGCGGGCGCACGCGCGGGGCGCCCGGCTCGTCGGGTTCTGCTCCGGTGCCTTCACCATCGCCGAGGCGGGCCTCCTCGACGGACGCCGTGCCGCGTGCCACTGGATGTGGGCGGACTCCTTCCGCGCCCGCTTCCCCGAGGTGCGCCTCGAACCCGACGTGCTGTTCGTGGACGACGGGGACATCCTCACGGCGTCCGGCAGCGCGTCCGCGCTCGACCTGGGGCTGCACGTCGTACGGCGTGACCACGGCGCCGAGATCGCCAACGCCGTGTCCCGGCGGCTCGTGTTCGCCGCTCACCGGGACGGCGGGCAGCGGCAGTTCGTGGAGCGGCCCGTGCCCGCGGTACGGGACGAGTCGCTGGCGCCGCTGCTCGTGTGGGCGCAGGAACGGCTCGGGGAGCCGGTGAGCGTGGCGGATCTCGCGGCGCGGGCGGCCGTCAGCCCGGCCACCCTGCACCGCCGCTTCCGCACCGAACTCGGCACCACCCCGCTGGCCTGGCTCACCGGCGAACGGGTCGCCCTGGCCTGCCGCCTCATCGAACGCGGCGAGGAACGGCTCGACGTGGTCGCCGCCCGCAGCGGGCTCGGCACCGCCGCGAATCTGCGGGCGCGCCTGCGCCGCGAGACCGGCCTCAGCCCGTCGGCGTACCGCAGGAGGTTCGGCCCGGCATCGCGCTGACCCGCAACGGCCCTCACCCGTACGGCCCACCCCGCCGCCCGGCAACGTGTCCCAGGGCCGTGCGTGGCCGACGCTTGGCAGCTATGACGGACGACAGTTCACGCGGCGGCCTCGCCGGCAAGCTGGCCACGGTCGCGCGGTGGGGGAGGGCGTGGGCCGCCGGGCTGCGGGAGCAGCTGCCGTTCATCAGCCGCATGATGCGGCAGATGGTGGACGTGAGCCTCCTGGACTCCTCGACGCGGCTCGCCGCGCAGGCGTTCCTGACGGCGATCCCGGTGCTCTTCGTCTTCGCCGCGTTCGCCCCGTCGTCCGTACGCGACCAGCTCGTCGCCTCGGCCACGTACGCGCTCGGGCTCTCCGGGTCGGCGCTCGACCAGGTGCGGAAGGTCCTCGGGACGACCGACCAGACGGCGCGCGAGACCTCGGGGTCCGTCGGCGTGGTGGTCACGCTGCTGTCGGCGACCGCGTGCAGCCGCGCCCTGCAGCGCGTGTGCGAGCGGTCCTGGCACGTGCCGCCCGCGGGTCTGCGGCTCATCGCGTGGCGGTGGGTGGTGTGGCTGCTCGTCTGGCTGTCCGCGCTCGTGGTCCAGGGGCTGCTGCGGGACGGGTTCGGGGCGGGTGCCTGGCTGGGGCTGCCGCTGTCCGCCGTGTCGAGCACCCTGCTGTGGTGGTGGACGCAGCATCTGCTGCTGGGCGGCCGGGTGACGTGGCTGCCGCTGCTGCCGGGCGCCGTCCTGACCGGCGTCGGTGTGGTCGCCCTCGCGTGGGCGTCGCGCTTCTACATGCCGCGCACGCTGGACCGTTCGCTGTCCGCGTTCGGCCCGTTCGGCATGGTGCTCACTCTGCTGTCGTGGCTCATCGCGCTGTTCACGGTCGTCTGCCTGGGGATCGCCGCCGGGTACGTCCTCGCGCACGAGCCGCCGCTGGCGCGCCGGCTCGGGACACCGCCGCCCGGGTGACCGGGCGAGTTCCGGCAGGAGTTCCGGCGCGCGGTCCGGGCACGCTACGACGTATGAGATACGAGGTTCGAGAGCGGCTCTTCGCCGTGGGCGAGGACTACTGGATCGAGGACGAGCAGGGCCACAAGGCCTATCTCGTCGACGGCAAGGCGATGCGGCTGCGGGACACCTTCCAGCTGAAGGGGCCCGACGGGCGGGTGCTCATCGACATCCACGAGAAGATGTTCGCCCTGCGCGACACGATGGTCATCGAACGGGGCGACGAGGCCCTCGCCAGGATCAAGCGCAAGCGCCTGTCCCTGCTGCGCAACCACTACCGGGTCGAGCTGGTCGACGGCACCGTACTCGACGTCAGCGGCAAGATCCTGGACCGCGAGTTCGTCGTCGAGTACGACGGCGAGATGCTCGCCCACATCTCGCGGCGCTGGCTGCGGGTGCGGGACACGTACGGCGTCGACGTCATCCGTGAGGACGCGGACCCCGCGCTGCTCATCGCCGTCGCGGTCTGCGTGATCCACCTGGCGGAGAAGGAACGCGGGGACGACTGAGGCGTAAAGGGCCCGACAAGGCGTCAGCGGCGGGGCGGGTCCAGGCCCAGGAGGCGGTCCTTGAGTGCCGGGAAGCGTTCGCGGGTCCCGGCGACGGCCGTCGCGTCGAACTCGACGGTGAGCACCTCCTCGCCGGCGCCCGCCTCCCCGAGCACCTCGCCCCACGGGTCCACGACGACGCTGTGCCCGGCCTGCTCCACCCCCGCGTGCGTACCGGCGGTGCCGCAGGCGAGCACGTACGCCTGGTTCTCGACGGCGCGGGCCCGGGCGAGCAGGGTCCAGTGCTCGCGGCGCCGCTCGGGCCAGCCCGCGGAGACGACGAAGGTTTCGGCGCCCCGGTCGACGAGGCCCCGGTACAGCTCGGGGAAGCGCAGGTCGTAGCAGGTGGTGACGCCGAGGACGGTCTCCGGCAGGCGTACGGTGACGAGTTCGCCGCCCGCGCTCATCAGGACGGCCTCGCCCTTGTCGAAGCCGAAGCGGTGGATCTTGCGGTAGGCGGCGGCGAGTTCGCCGTCGGGCGAGAAGACGAGGGCGGTGTTGTAGAGCGGGCCCTCCGGGTCACGCTCGGGGATGCTGCCCGCGAGCAGCCAGACGCCCGCGTCGCTCGCGGCCTTCGCCATCGCCTCGTACGTGGGGCCCTCCAGCGGCTCCGCCTCGGCGGCGAAAGCCTCGTAGGCGAAGGCGCCCGTGGTCCAGAGCTCGGGGAGGACGACGAGGTCGGCCGACCCGGCCTGATCCCGCACCATCGAAGCGGCGCGCAGCCTACGGGAATCGACCGATTCGTCAGCGTCTACACGGATCTGGATGAGCGAGGCGCGCACACTACCACCGTCCTGGCATTCGAGCCGTCTCTACGGGCCTACGATCGTCACACGAAAGCACTGCCGGGGTGCCTGCTGGCAGCGTACTGTGCATTTCCGGGGGAGCCCCCCGGACCCCCAGAACGTTCCAAGACACCCACTGCCCGCGACACAACCGCCCGAGGGGTCCCGTTCCGTGAGTCTCCACCCCAGTCTTCAGTCCTACGCCGATGCCTGGACCCATTCCGTCGAAGCGATATCCGAGCTGGTGACGCCCCTGGTGGAGGGCGAGTGGAACCGGGCCACCCCATGCCCCGGCTGGTCGGTGCGGGACATCGTGTCCCATGTCATCGGCGTGGACTGCGAGATGCTGGGTGACCCCCGGCCCATCCACAGCCTGCCCCGCGACCTGTACCACGTGAAGACCGACGCGCAGCGTTACCAGGAGGTCCAGGTCGACGTGCGCCGCCACCACACGGCGCCGGAGATGGTCTCCGAGCTGGAGTACACGATCATCCGCCGCTCCCGTCAGCTGCGGAACGAGACGCGCGCCCCCGACACGATCGTGCGCGGCCCGCGCGCCGTGGAGGAGACCCTCGAATACGCCATGCGCAGGCGCGCGTTCGACATCTGGGTGCACGAACAGGACCTGCGCGTCGCGCTGAACCGGCCCGGCAACATCGACTCCCCCGGCGCGTACGTCACGCGCGACATGCTGCTCGCCGTGCTGCCGAAGATCGTCGCCAAGGACGCGTCGGCGCCGCCGAGTTCCGCGGTCGTCATCGATGTGCACGGCCCCGTCGAGTTCCTGCGCACGGTCCGCGTGGACGCGGAGGGGCGCGGCACGATCGACGGCGCGCCCTCGCTCGGCCCCGCCGTGACGCTCTCCCTCGACTGGGAGACGTTCGTCCGGCTGGCCTGCGGGCGGATCACGCCGGAGGGCGCGGGGGACAGGGTGAAGATCGAGGGCGATCCGGACCTGGCGGCGGCCATCGTGAACGCGATGGTCGTCACGCCGTGAGTCGGGGGCGGGGCCACGGCCCCGCCCCGCCCCTCCCCGGAACCTCTGGGCGCGGGCGCGCTCAGGCCGGGACGTGCACCGCCTCGACCCGGCTGGCGACCAGGCGTTCCCGCTCGCGCCGCACGGCCCGCCTGCGCAGCCGCAGGATCTGGCTCACGCCGAGCGCTTCGAGCACGAAGACCGCACAGAACGCCACGCGGTAGTTGTCGCCGGTCGCGTCCAGCAGGACGCCGATCGCGAACAGGGTCGTCATCGAGGCCACGAACCCGCCCATGTTGACGATGCCGGACGCCGTTCCCTGCCGCTCCGGCGGGTTCGCCGGGCGCGCGAAGTCGAACCCGATCATGGACGCGGGCCCGCACGCGCCGAGCACCGTGCAGAACATGACCAGGAGCCACATCGGGGCGTGGTCGCCGGGGTAGGCGATCGTCACGGCCCACATCAGCGCCGTACCGGCCACCGTGCCGAGCGCGAGCGGCAGACGGGCCGCGTGGTGCCGGGCCACGATCTGTCCGTAGACGAGCCCGATCACCATGTTGGACATCACGACGAGGGTGAGCAGCTCGCCGGCGGTGCCGCGGGACAGGCCCTGCGCCTCGACGAGGAACGGCAGGCCCCACAGCAGCAGGAACACCATGGCCGGGAACTGCGTCGTGAAGTGCACCCACAGGCCGAGCCGCGTGCCGGGCTCCCGCCAGGACGCCAGGATCTGGCCGCGCACGAAGGCCGCGCCCCTGTGCAGCACGGGCTCCGGCTCGAAGCCCTCGGGGTGGTCCTTCAGGAAGAGCAGCAGCAGGACGAGGACGACGACTCCGGCGAGCGCGCTGCCCGCGAAGGCGGCCTCCCAGCCCACGCCGTGCAGCAGGCGGGCGATCACGAGCGTGGAGACGAGGTTGCCGGCCATGCCGACGAGCCCGGCGAGCTGCCCGACGAGCGGCCCGCGGCGGGCGGGGAACCAGCGGGTGCCGAGCCGCAGCACGCTGATGAACGTCATCGCGTCGCCGCAGCCGAGCAGCGCGCGCGACACGAGGGCCGTCCCGTACGAGGGCGAGAACGCGAAGCCGAGCTGGCCGAGGGTGAAGAGGACGACGCCGATCGTCAGGACGCGCTTCGTGCCGAGCCGGTCGACCATCAGGCCGACGGGTATCTGCATGCCCGCGTAGACGAGGAGCTGGAGGATCGAGAAGGTGGACAGCGCCGAGGCGTTGATGTGGAAGCGGTCGACGGCGTCGAGCCCTGCCACGCCCAGCGAGGTGCGGAAGATGACGGCGACGAAGTAGACGGCGACGCCTGTGCACCACACGGCGACGGCTCTGCGGCCGCCGGGCGGGTCCCCGGGCAGTGCCGTGCTGCCGGCGGAGCTCATCGGACCTCGCCCCGGGCCAGGTTCGAGAACCAGCCGACGTGCCGGCGGACGACGGCGACGGCCGCCTCCGTGTCGCCGGAGCGCAGCGCGTCGAGGATCTCCTTGTGCTCGGTGAGCGTCTTGGCGATCCGGTCGGGGTGCGAGTGCATGACGGCGACGCCCATCCTCAGCTGGCGGTCGCGCAGCTGGTCGTAGAGGCGGGAGAGGATCGCGTTGCCTCCGCTGCGGACGATCTCGGCGTGGAAGCAGCGGTCGGTGCTCGCCGCGTCGGCGAAGTCGCCGGCCTCGGCCTGCGTCCGCTGGAGGGTGAGCAGCTCCTCCAGGCGGGCGATGAGGCTCGCGGGCGCGGGGACCGCCTTGCGCACGGAGTGCTCCTCGACGAGGAGGCGGGTCTCGACGACGTCGGCGATCTCCTGCGCGGAGACGGCCAGGACCAGGGCGCCCTTCTTCGGGTAGAGCTTGATCAGCCCCTCGACCTCCAGCTTGAGCAGCGCCTCGCGCACCGGGGTGCGGGACACCCCGACGGCCTCGGCGAGCTCGCCCTCGGTGAGCAACGTCCCGCCCTCGTAACGGCGTTCGAGCACGCTGCGCTTGATGTGGTCGTAGACACGGTCGGCCGCTGGTGGCCGCTTGACGGCGAGGGGGGACGGGGGCACGGAAGGCATGCGCACATCATAGATACAACACGTACGCATCGTCGGCGGCTGTCCAGGATTCGGACGGAGATACGCGCCACAATTTCTCCTCGCTCCAGTACATCCATCCGGCGCTCTCAGGAGTCTCTTCAGCGGGCCACACCCTCATGTGGCCGCATTCCAGGGGCATTTGGAGCGTTTAACTTGAAAACCCGCATCAAGGGCATCTCAGGCATGCGCCGCGTAACCGCCGCCGCCACCGTGACCGCCGGCGCGGTCCTGGCGAGCGGGGTCTTCGCCACCTCCGCGCAGGCCGCCACGCTGCCCACTCCCACGATCGTCGCCGCGGGCGGCTACGTGATGAACAACGGGACCGGTACGAGCCTCTACACCAAGGCCGCGGACACCCGCCGTTCCACCGGCTCCACCACCAAGATCATGACCGCGAAGGTCGTCCTGGCGCAGTCGAACCTGAACCTGGACTCCAAGGTCACGATCCAGAAGGCGTACAGCGACTACATCGTCGCGAAGAACGCCTCGTCGGCCCACCTGATCGTCGGTGACAAGGTCACCGTCCGCCAGCTCCTGTACGGGCTGATGCTTCCGTCCGGCTGCGACGCCGCGTACGCGCTGGCCGACAAGTTCGGCTCCGGCACCACCCGCTCGGCCCGCGTGACGTCCTTCATCGGCAAGATGAACAAGGCCGCCACGGACATGGGCCTGAAGAACACGCACTTCGACTCGTTCGACGGCATCGGCAGCGGCGCGAACTACTCGACGCCGCGCGACCTGACGAAGATCGCGTCGTCCGCGATGAAGAACTCCACGTTCCGCACGGTCGTGAAGACGACGTCGACGAAGCAGAAGGTCACGACGTCGAGCGGCGGCTACCGCTACATGTCGTGGTCCAACACGAACAACCTGCTCGGCTCCTACGCCGGCACCATCGGCGTGAAGACCGGCTCGGGCCCCGAGGCCAAGTACTGCCTGGTCTTCGCCGCGACCCGCAACGGCAAGACGGTCATCGGCACCGTCCTCGCCTCCACCTCCGTCACGAACCGCACGGCGGACGCGAAGAAGCTCATGGACTACGGCTTCAAGAAGTAACGCGCGACCTTGCACATACGCAGTTCCCCGCGCCCCTTAAGGGGCGCGGGGCTGTATCGAAATGCGGCTCCGCCGCGCGGGCGCGCTCAGCCACAAACGACCCGCGGACGAGCGCCGGTCCTACGCCCAGGTGATCAACCGCTTCGGCTGCTCAAGGATCGCGGCAACATCCGCAAGCACCTTCGAGCCCAGCTCGCCGTCGACCAGTCGGTGGTCGAACGACAGGGCCAGCGTGGTCACCTGACGAGGCTTCACCTTGCCCTTGTGCACCCAGGGCTGCAGCTTGATCGCACCGATGGCGAGGATCGCCGACTCGCCGGGGTTCAGGATCGGCGTGCCCGTGTCGACGCCGAAGACGCCGACGTTCGTGATGGTCACCGTGCCGCCCTGCATGGCGCCGGGAGAGGTCTTGCCCTCGCGGGCCGTCGAGACCAACTCACCGAGCGCCGTGGCCAGTTCGGGCAGGGTCTTGGCGTGCGCGTCCTTGATGTTCGGCACGATCAGCCCGCGGGGCGTGGCCGCGGCGATGCCCAGATTCACGTAGTGCTTCTGGACGATCTCCTGGTTCACCTCGTCCCAGGCGGCGTTCACCTCGGGGTTCCGCCTGATCGCGACGAGCAGCGCCTTGGCGATGAGGAGCAGGGGGTTCACCCGCAGCCCCTGCATCTCCTTGTCGCCCTTCAGCTCCTCGACGAGCTTCATCGTCCGCGTCACATCGACCGTCACGAACTCGGTGACATGCGGGGCGGTGAAGGCGGAGCCGACCATCGCGGCCGCCGTCGCCTTGCGGACACCCTTGACGGGGATGCGGGTCTCGCGCGCTTCGGCGGAGACGACGGGCTGCGGCACGGCGGCGGGCGCCGGGGCCTCGGTCACGGCCGGTTCCGGCGCCGGTGCCGGGGCCGCGGCCGCGTACACGTCCTCGCGCGTGATCACGCCGTCGGGGCCTGAGGGCGCGAGCGAGGCCAGGTCGACGCCGAGGTCCTTGGCGAGCTTGCGCACGGGGGGCTTGGCGAGCGGGCGGCCGGTGCCTCCACCGCTGGGGGCAGCTGGCCCGGGGAGGGTGGGCACAGCCACCGGCTCCGTGATCGTCACAGGGGCCTCGACCACTGATCCCTTACGGGGACGTCGCTTGGTCGACGCCTCGGAAACCCCGTACCCCACGAGAACCGGCTGCCGCCCCTGCGGTGCCTCCTCCTCGGGCGCCGCCTCCGGAGCCGCAGGCTCCGGTACGGACACGGGTGCCGCGGCGGAGCCGGCCCCACCGGCCACGTCCACCGCGATGATCACCTGCCCCACGTCCACGGTCGTCCCCTCGGGGAACCGCAGCTCGCGCACCACGCCGTTGAACGGGATCGGCAGCTCGACGGCCGCCTTCGCCGTCTCCACCTCGCACACGACCTGCCCGTCGGTGACGGAGTCACCCGGCTGTACGTACCACTTGAGAATCTCGGCCTCGGTGAGCCCCTCGCCCACGTCGGGCATCTTGAACTCGGCCAGCGCAGCGTCAGTCATCGTCGTCACGGCCCTCTCCTCAGTACGCCAGCGAGCGGTCGACGGCATCGAGCACCCGGTCGAGGCCCGGCAGGTACTCGTCCTCGAGGCGCGCCGGCGGATAGGGCACGTGATAGCCGCCGACCCGCAGCACGGGCGCCTCCAGATGGTAGAAGCACCGCTCCGCGATGCGGGCGGCGATCTCCGCTCCCGTACCGAGGAAGACCGGGGCCTCGTGGACGACGACGAGACGGCGGGTCTTCTCGACGGACTTCTGGATCGCGTCGAAGTCGATGGGCGACATGGAGCGCAGGTCGAGGACCTCCAGGGACTTGCCCTCCTCCTGGGCGGCCGCGGCCACCTCGAGGCAGACCTTGACCATCGGCCCGTATGCGACGAGCGTCAGGTCCGTGCCCTCGCGCACCGTGCGCGCGCCGTGCAGCGGTCCGGGGATCGCCTCGGTGTCGACCTCGCCCTTGTCCCAGTAGCGCCGCTTCGGCTCGAAGAAGATCACCGGGTCGTCGCTCTGGATGGCCTGCTGCATCATCCAGTACGCGTCCGACGCGTTCGAGGGAGAGACCACTTTCAGACCCGCCACGTGCGCGAACAGCGCCTCGGGCGACTCGCTGTGGTGCTCGACCGCGCCGATGCCGCCGCCGTACGGAATGCGCACGACGACGGGCAGCTTGATCTTGCCGAGCGCGCGGGCGTGCATCTTCGCGAGCTGCGTGACGATCTGGTCGTACGCGGGGAAGACGAAACCGTCGAACTGGATCTCGACGACCGGCCGGTACCCGCGCAGGGCGAGGCCGATGGCCGTGCCGACGATGCCCGACTCGGCGAGCGGGGTGTCGATGACCCGGTCCTCGCCGAAGTCCTTCTGCAGCCCGTCGGTGACGCGGAAGACACCGCCGAGCTTGCCGACGTCCTCGCCCATGACGAGGACCTTGGGGTCGGTGTCGAGCGCCATGCGCAGCGACTCGTTGATCGCCTTCGCGAGCGGAAGCTTCTGTACGGCCATGATCAGTTGCCTCCCTCTGCATCGGTGAACGACGCCTGGTAGGCGGCGAACTGGGCGCGCTCCTCGTCGACGAGCGAGTGCCCGTCCGCGTACGCGTTCTCGAAGATGGCCATCCGGTCCGGGTCCGGCATCGCCCTCACCGCTTCACGTACTCGAAGACCCAACGCTTCGCTCTCGGTCTCGAGTTCCGCGAAAAATCCCTCGTCCGTGTCAGTTTGGGATTCGAGGTAGGTGCGCAGGCGCAGGATCGGGTCCTTGGCCTCCCACGCCTCGCGCTCCTCGTCGGCCCGGTACTTCGTCGGGTCGTCGGAGGTGGTGTGCGCGCCCATGCGGTACGTGAACGCCTCGACCAGCGTCGGCCCCTCGCCCCTGCGGGCCCGCTCCAGGGCCCACTTGGTGACGGCCAGGCAGGCCAGGACGTCGTTGCCGTCGACGCGGACGCCGGGGAAGCCGTAGCCCTGCGCGCGCTGGTAGAGCGGCACGCGGGTCTGCTTCTCGGTCGGCTCGGAGATCGCCCACTGGTTGTTCTGGCAGAAGAACACGACGGGCGCGTTGTAGACCGCGGAGAACGTGAACGACTCGGCGACGTCGCCCTGGCTGGAGGCGCCGTCACCGAAGTACGCGATCACGGCCGAGTCCGCGCCGTCCTTGGCGACGCCCATGGCGTAGCCGGTGGCGTGCAGGGTCTGCGAGCCGATGACGATCGTGTACAGGTGGAAGTTGTTGCTGTTCGGGTCCCAGCCGCCGTTGTTCACGCCGCGGAACATGCCGAGCAGGTTCGTCGGGTCGACGCCGCGGCACCAGGCGACGCCGTGCTCGCGGTAGGTCGGGAAGACGTAGTCGTCGTCGCGGGTGGCGCGGCCGGAGCCGATCTGCGCGGCCTCCTGGCCGAGCAGCGAGGCCCACAGGCCCAGCTCGCCCTGGCGCTGCAGCGAGGTGGCCTCGGCGTCGAAGCGGCGCGTGAGGACCATGTCGCGGTACAGGCCGCGCAGTTCCTCCGCCGTGATGTCCTCGACGAACGCGGCGTACTCGGCGTGCGCTGCGTTCTCCACGCGCTCGCCCTCGGGGCTCAGCAGCTGGACGAGGTCCGGCGTCCCCGCACCGGGGGACTTCTTCGCAGACTTTTTCGCAGCGGTGCGCTTGCGCGGCGTACGCGCTGCGGCAGTGCTGTCCACGGTCACGTGTGCTCCTCCGTCGGTCCGGTCCCCGGGGTTGCCGGGTAACCAGTGCGGCTCGCCTGTCCCCGTCCTGTGCGCACGGGGTGGGTGCGGCTCGGCCGGAACAGGCGTGACAGGTGCCCCGGCGAGCGCCCTGCACCATGCACGTTACCCAGTGCTTCACATATCTGCGAAACCCCACCTGACCTGCGATTTTGCTTGGATATCCAAGTAAATTCGAGCAAGTGGGAACACTCGCTGGTCAGACGTGGTGACAGCATGCATCGGAACACTGGTCACAGCCTGGCAGGCGGCCGGAACACCGGCACGTTATCCCGGTCACCTCGGGCACGGGAAGAGTTCGTATGTGAGACTGACCGCGTGGCCGAAGCCGGAAAAATTCGCGTATTTCTCCTTGATGACCATGAAGTCGTACGTCGCGGCGTGCACGAGATGCTCTCCGTGGAGGAGGACATCGAGATCGTCGGAGAGGCTGGCACGGCAGCCGACGCGCTGGCCCGCATTCCGGCCACCCGCCCCGACGTCGCGGTCCTGGACGTACGGCTCCCGGACGGCAGCGGCGTCGAGGTCTGCCGGGAGATCCGCTCCCAGGACGACACCGTCAAGTGCCTGATGCTGACCTCGTTCGCCGACGACGAGGCCCTCTTCGACGCGATCATGGCAGGCGCCTCCGGTTATGTACTGAAGGCCATCCGGGGAAACGAGCTGCTCAGCGCCGTGCGTGAGGTGGCCGCCGGGAAGTCGCTCCTCGACCCCGTCGCCACCGCCCGCGTCCTCGAACGGCTGCGCGACGGCGGCCGCAGCAAGGAGGACGACCGGCTCGCGAACCTGACCGACCAGGAGCGCCGGATCCTCGACCTGATCGGCGAGGGCCTGACCAACCGCGTCATCGGCGAGCGTCTGCACCTCGCCGAAAAGACGATCAAGAACTACGTGTCCAGCCTCCTGTCGAAACTGGGCATGGAACGCCGCTCCCAGGCCGCCGCCTATGTCGCCCGCCTCCAGGCCGAAAAGCAGCGCTGAGAACCGCTGAAATTCGCTGAAAAGAGCGACCGCAAGAACCGCTGAATAGCCTGCCTAGGGACTTACGTCCTTGTTATATGGGGGCAGGCGCCTCTTTTCCGGCACCGGGCCGAGGCGCACAGTTGAAGCCATGCCTTCCGAACCCTCCGAACCTTCCACACCCTCCGCACCCTCCGCACCGGAAGAAGCACGGGCCGACGCACAGCGTGCCATCGAGCTGATCGGCAGCGTGGACTACGGCCGGGTGGCGACCAGCATGCGCGCCCTCCCCTTTCTCGCCGCCGCCCGCCACATCGTGGTGGACGGCCGCCTCCTTCTGCGCATGCACCAGGGCTACGGCTACCACCAGGCCTGCTCCGGCAGCGTCGTCGCGTACGGCGCCGACAATCTGCACGCCGCAGACCCCACCGACCCCGCCGACGGACAGTGGTCCGTCCAGTTCGTCGGCACCTGTGAGGCCGTCGAACCGACCCCCCGCGAGCTCGAACTCTTCGGCCCCGCGCCGCTCCTCGTGGACGGGAAGCCGTACACCCCGGTCTATCTGCGGGTCGAGCCCCAGTTCGTGACCGTGCACGAGCTGACGGGCGGCGCCCGTCACCCGAAGCGGGGCCTGCGCCACTTTCTGTAGCCGACCGCTACCCAGGGTGCCCTAACATCTGGCGGGTGCCGCGCTCATCTGCTCACTCCGCCCCGCCGCTGCGTGCCCTGCTGCGGCAGTACGACGCCGGCTCGCCCCTGGCCTGCGAACCCGTCGACCAGGGACTCCTCAACCGCGGCTACCGCCTCGCCACCACCCGCGGCCGCTACTTCCTCAAGCACCACTTCGACCCCGAGACCGCCGACCCGGCCGCCATCGCCCGCCAGCATCACGCGACCGAACGCCTGGCCGCCCTCGGCGTCCCCGTCGCCCCGCCCCTGCCCGCCGCCGACGGCCGCACCGTCACCGTCGTCGACGGCGCCAGCTACGCCCTGCACCCCTGGATCGACGGCCGCCACCGGGGCGGGGCCCAGCTCACGCCGGCGCAATGCCGCACGCTCGGGGCGCTCCTGGGACTCGTACACGCCTGTCTGGAGAAGGTCATGGGGGCGGCGCCCGCGCGCGGGCGGGCCAGCGCGGACCCCCTGGACACCCTCGCGCGCATCGACACGCTGCTGGACCGCGTGCGCCGTCACCGCCCGCACGACGCGTTCGACGAGCTCGCGCGGCACCGGCTCCTGGAGCGCCGCTGCCTGCTGGAGTCCTGCGCGGGGCGGCGGCCTCCGGAGGCTTCGGCTACCGGCTGGGTGCACGGCGACTTCCACCCGTTCAACCTGCTCTACCGGGGCGGCGTACCGGCCGCGATCGTCGACTGGGACCGGCTCGGGGTGCACCCGCGCGCCGAGGAGGCCGTGCGCGCCGCCGTGATCTTCTTCGTGCGGCCCGCCGGCACCCTCGACCTGGCGAAGGTGCGGGCCTACGCGCGGGCCTACCGCCGTGCCTCGGGCGCCGGGCCCGACGAGCTCGCGGCCGCCGTCCACCGCGTGTGGTGGGAGCGGCTCAACGACTTCTGGATGCTGCGCTGGCGCTACGAACGCGGCGACCACCGCGCCGACTCCCAGTTCCCCGCCGCGTCGGCGCTGGCCGTGTGGTGGACGAGGGAGTACGGGGCGGTGCGGGACGCGTTCGCGGGGTGACGGGACCTGAGCCTGACGCGTGAGTCAGGCGGGGTCGCCCGTGGAGACCTCGAGCTGGATCGAGTCCGGGTGCTTCGGGTCGATCTCCGTGCCCGCCTTCGGGTACTGGTTCATGACCGTGTCCTGGCCGAACGTGTTCTCATCGACCTTACGGATGTCGTACTGCCACCCGGCGGCCTGGAGGCAGGCCTTGACCGACGTGATGTTCTTGTAGGTGAAGTCGGGGAGCCGGACCTTGTTCGGGTCGTTGTAACCCGCCTCCGGCTCCTTGCACGCGTCCGTCTCCATCGTCTTCGTCAGGTCGGGACCCTTGTGCTCGGCGGCGACCGACGGCGACTTCTTGGCGCCGGAGCCGCCCTTGTTGCCGTTGTTGCTGTCACCGCCGTTCAGCGCGAGTGCCGTGATCAGGCCGCCGACCGCGACCAGCGCGACGACGACCGAACCGACGATCACCGCGGTGTTCCGCTTACGGCCACCACCGCCGGCGGCCGAACTCGGCGTCGTCTGCGGCGAGATGGTGTACGGCGGAGGCGTCTGCGCGTGCGGCGCCTGGTGCTGCTGGTGCTGCTGAGGCGCGTACGGGGAGGCGGGCGCCGGGGTCTGGTAGCCCTGCTGCGGGTATCCGTAGCCCGGAGTGGCCGGAGCCGGCGTGGGCGCCCCGTACGGGCCCGGCTGGTACGGCGTCTGCACCGGGCCGGTCGGCGCGGGCGTCGACTGGTCGACCGGCGGGAAGACGGCGGAGCCGACACCCGCGCCGCTGGACGTCTGCGCGCCCGGCACGATGCTGGGCGCGGCCGCCTGCAGCGACTGGGCGACGCGCAGGCACTCGTCCCGCATCGCCTCGGCGCTCGGGAAGCGCTCGTTCGGGTTCTTCTTCAGCGCGCGGGCGACCAGGGCGTCCACGGCCGGGGGGACCGACCGGTTGATCGACGAAGGAGCCACCGGCTCCTCCTGGACGTGTGCGTACGCTATGGCCAGCGGCGAGTCCGCCTCGAACGGCAGCCGCCCGGTGACCAGTTGGAAGAGCATGATGCCGACCGAGTACAGGTCGGAGCGGGCGTCCACGCCACGGCCCAGTGCCTGCTCGGGCGACAGGTACTGCGGGGTGCCGACGACCATGCCGGTCTGCGTCATGGACGTGACGCCGGACTGCATGGCGCGGGCGATGCCGAAGTCCATGACCTTGACGACGTTCCGCTTCGTCATCATGACGTTGCCCGGCTTTATGTCGCGGTGGACCAGGCCCATCTCGTGGCTGATCTCGAGCGCGGCGAGCACATCGGCCGTGATCTTGAGGGCCTTGTCGGTCGGCATCGCCCCGTAGTGCGCGACGTCCGCGTCGAGCACGGAGCCGAGCGGCTGGCCCTCGACGTACTCCATGACGATGTACGGAGTGGTCATCCCGTCGAGATCGTCCTCGCCGGTGTCGAAGACCGAGACGATGTTCGTGTGCGTGAGCTTCGCCACGGACTGGGCCTCGCGCCGGAACCGCTCACGGAACGCCTGCTCGCGCCCGAGCTCGGTGTGCAGGGTCTTGATCGCCACCTGCCGGTCGAGCACGGAGTCGTACGCGAGGTGGACCGAGGCCATGCCGCCCTCGCCGAGCAGATCACGCAGCTGGTAGCGACCGCCGGCGACGGCACGCCCTGCGTACCGGCCCTGTGCGCCGTCCTGGCTCATGTTTCTACGTCCCCCATCGGCGCGGCCGGTGATCGATTGCCACTATTCCCGGCCAAGTCTGCCCCAGGGCACTGACACGTCAAGCTCGGTGCCCGTTCCGTGACCGTACGGGCAAGAAGCGTCGCGGAAGCGTTACAGGAACCGCCCACGCGATTTGCAAGGCATTGCCCCAGGAAGGTTTGATGGCCGGTCCATCTCGGATCGGGGCGCATGGCGAAGCCTGTAGCGTGGCCCGACGGAGACCGTAACGACCACCGCGCGTACATCCGACAGTGCGGACAGGACGCGGACAGAAACGACGGCGAGGACTGATGGCACAGACGCAGCGCGCTCAGGGCCCGTCCGACCCCGAGACGGCTGGCGGCGGTATGTCAGATGCGCCGGAGTTGTGGGGAAACGGCGGACTTGTCGGTGACGGCCGTTACCGGCTGACCCACAGACTCGGCCGGGGCGGCATGGCGGAGGTGTTCGCCGCCGAGGACGTACGGCTCGGCCGCACCGTCGCCGTCAAGCTCCTGCGCTCCGACCTCGCCGAGGACCCGGTCTCCAAGGCCCGCTTCACGCGCGAGGCCCAGTCGGTCGCCGGCCTCAACCACCACGCGGTCGTCGCCGTGTACGACTCCGGCGAGGACCAGGTCGGCCGCCAGGTCGTCCCCTACATCGTCATGGAGATCGTCGAGGGCAACACGATCCGCGACCTCCTCCTGAACGCCGAGGCGCCGGGCCCCGAGCAGGCCCTGATCATCGTCTCCGGCGTCCTGGAAGCCCTCGCCTACTCGCACCAGCACGGCATCGTGCACCGCGACATCAAGCCGGCGAACGTGATCATCACGAACACCGGCGCGGTCAAGGTCATGGACTTCGGCATCGCGCGCGCCCTGCACGGCGCGCAGTCGACCATGACGCAGACCGGCATGGTCATGGGCACGCCCCAGTACCTCTCCCCGGAGCAGGCCCTCGGCAAGGCCGTCGACCACCGCTCCGACCTGTACGCGACCGGCTGCCTGCTCTACGAGCTCCTCGCGCTGCGGCCCCCGTTCACCGGCGAGACGCCGCTGTCCGTCGTCTACCAGCACGTCCAGGACACCCCGGTGCCGCCCTCCGAGGTCCTGGACGCGGTACCGCCGGAGCTCGACGGACTCGTCATGCGCTCCCTCGCCAAGGACCCGGACGACCGGTTCCAGACCGCCGAGGAGATGCGCGGCCTCGTCCAGTACGGGCTGCAGATGCTGCACGACCACGGCGGCCACACCGGCACGTGGAACACCGGCCCGGTCGACGCCGCCATGCACCAGGGCGGCAACACCCCGGCCATGGGCGTCGCGGGCACGACGGCGCTGCCGCACCCGAACCACGGCGGTACGGCGGCCCAGCCGATGCTGCGGCCCCTGGGCGACGACGACGGCGGCTACGACGGCGGGAACCGCGGAAGCGGTCGCGGCGGCCGCGGCAAGATGTGGATCCTCGCGGTCCTCGCCGTGATCGCCATCGCGGGCGGCGCCGCCTGGGCGCTCAACGCAAACGACGGCAACAAGGGCGGCCCCAACACCACTCAGTCGCCCACGGCGACGCACTCGCAGAAGCAGAAGGAGCCCACGCAGAGCTCCGACAGCGGGACGACGCAGGAGAACACGACGGACCCGGGCGCCGGGACCGGCGGCCACTCCGAGTACTCGCCGTCCTACACCCCCAGCACGGGCGCGGCGACTCCTACGCCGAGCGAGCAGCAGCCGACGGACCAGCCGACCCCGACGCCGTCGAACAACACCCCGACGTCGGACAATTCGTCGCCGGTGCAGCCGAGCACTCCGGCGGAGACAGCCACCGACGGCACCGGCGGCCCGGTCGGGGACGTGGCGGGTACCACCGGCGGCTGAGCCGGTCTCGTCGACAGACACACGACGGCGCCCGGCCGGTCACCATGACCGGCCGGGCGCCGTCGTCTCTGATCGGTCCGCCACTCCTACAGGTACGGGCCTCCGGAGCGGCCCGCCGCCCGCGGGTCGTCGCCGTCCTCGTGCCCGCCCACACCGGGAGGCAGCGCGCGGCGCATCTGCTCCAGCTGGGCCCGCGCGGCCATCTGCTGCGCGAACAGCGTCGTCTGGATCCCGTGGAACAGCCCCTCCAGCCAGCCCACCAACTGGGCCTGCGCGATCCGCAGTTCGGCGTCGCTCGGAATCACCTCGTCGGTGAACGGCAGGGAGAGGCGCTCCAGCTCCTCGACCAGCTCCGGCGCGAGACCGTCCTCCAGCTCCTTCACCGAGCTGGCGTGGATCTCCTTGAGCCGCACCCGGCTCGCCTCGTCCAGAGGAGCCGCGCGCACCTCCTCGAGCAGCTGCTTGATCATGCTGCCGATGCGCATCACCTTGGCGGGCTGTTCCACCATCTCCGTCACCGGGACCTCGCGGGAGTCATCGTCTCCACCGCCACCGAGCGCCATACCGTCCTGGCCAACAACCAGGACCTGGGGGCTCTCCGGCGACCTTTCGTTCCTCGGCATCTCCATGCCGCCATTCTCTCGCACCGGACTCTCACACCTCCGTAGTGCCCCCTCCGAAGGGTGATCCACCGTGTTCGGTCGTGATCCCACGGTGAACGAGGGTGCTTCAGACGCGTACGGGCCTGGGCGCGGCGGGCGGGGGCCTGCGGGGCGGCCGGGGCGTCGAGCGGGGACCCCGGGCCGGCCGGGAACGGGAGGGGCCGGCGGTCTGCTTCATGTGCGGCTTCATGTTCATGTGCGGCGCAGCCTCAGTGCGAGGAAGGCGACGCCGAGGCCGACCAGGACGAGGCCGGAACCCAGCGGCAGGACGCCCACCACGGGGACCGCGGGTTCGGCGACGGCCTGCCGCGGGGTGTGGCCCGCGGTGTCCACGGGGGCGCCGCTCGGCGGGGCCGGCCGGACCTCCTGATCGTCCGGGAAGTCGCCGGGCGGGACGACGGCGTGCGCCGAGTGCGTGCGGGAGGGCGAGGCCGCGGGGGTGCGGGGCCGCTTCGGCGCCGTCGCGGACGCCGAGTCCGAGTGCCCGCCGGGGGAGGCGGTCGGAGTGTCGGTCCCGGCCGGGGAGGTGCCGGCCGACGCGGCATCCGTGGCCGACGGGTCCGCGGTTCCGGCCGTCCGGGACGGTTCGCGGCCGGGGTGGTCATCGCGCGGGTGCTCCGCGGGCCGGGTCTTCGCCGGGTGGCGGGGACGGTCCGGGTGGTGAGGGCGGTCCGGGTGGTGGGGACGGTCCGGGGGCTCGGAATCCGTGCGCCCCGGCGGCGTACGCCCCTCGCCGGAATCGCTGCCGGCCCGGGACTCGTCGGCGGCGGGGTGCGTGGGCGCGGGTTCGGCGGCGTACGCGGACGAGCCGGTGGCGGCCGGGCCGAGCAGGAGGGCCAGGAACAGCAGCGCCCGCAGGCAGAAAAGGGGCCGTGGACACAGCGGACGGCCGGTGGTGCGGAGGCGTGGAGTCATTCCGCGCGCCCCTCCCGGAATCGAGTCACCAAGATCGGAGGAATCCCGGAATCAGCGTCACATAACGCAACAATTCCGGCACCTTGGTGTCACCCGGTTACCGCCCGGCCGCCTGTCGCGTGCCACCTGCCGTGTACCGCGTGCCGCCTACCGCCTGCCTCTGCGGTCTACTTCAGCGTGAGCAGCACCTTCCCGATGTGTCCGCCCTCTTCCACCACCCGGTGCGCCTGCGCCGCGTCGCTCATGGGGAGCTTCCGGTCGACGATGGGCCGGACACGTCCCGTCGCGATCAGCGGCCAGACGTGTTCCCGTACCGCCGCGACGATCGCGGCCTTCTCGGCCAGCGGGCGGGCGCGCAGCGAGGTCGCCGTGATGGCGCCGCGCTTGTTGAGGAGCGTCGCGATGTTCAGCTCGCCCTTGACGCCGCCCTGCATGCCGATGATGGCGAGACGGCCGTTGGTGGCCAGGGCCCGGATGTTGCGGTCCAGGTACTTGGCGCCCATGTTGTCGAGGATGACGTCCGCGCCCGCGCCGTCCGTGGCCCGCTCGATCTCCTCAACGAAGTCCTGCTCGCGGTAGTTGATCAGGATGTCGGCGCCGAGTTCCGCGCAGCGGTCGAGCTTCTCCTTGGTGCCCGCCGTCACCGCGACCCGGGCGCCGACGGCCTTCGCCAGCTGCACGGCCATCGTGCCGATGCCGCTGGATCCGCCGTGGACCAGGAAGGTCTCGCCGGGCCGCAGGTGGGCGATCATGAAGACGTTCGACCAGACCGTCGCTGTCACCTCGGGGAGCGCGGCCCCCGTGACGAGGTCGGTGTTCTCGGGCACCGGCAGGAGCTGACCGGCGGGGACGACGACCTTCTCGGCGTAACCGCCGCCCGCGAGCAGCGCGCACACCTCGTCGCCGACGGACCAGCCCGAGACACCCGGGCCGAGCGCGGCGACGCGTCCCGAGCACTCCAGACCCGGGACCTCGGTGGCGCCGGGCGGCGGGTTGTAGAAGCCCTGGCGCTGGAGCAGATCGGCCCGGTTGACGGCACCCGCCACCACCTCGACCAGCACTTCGCCCTCGCCGGGTACGGGATCGGCGACCTCCGCCCAGACGAGCGCCTCAGGTCCACCGGGTTCCGGAATCGTGATCGCATACATGCCGGCGAGGCTACTCCTCGACGTGATCACCGGGACTGATCACCGGGACGTGATCACCGGAGGGGCGATACGGGTGCGTCGAAAGGCTTCCGCGGGGCGTTGCCTCCCGGTCAGCCCTGCGGCAGCCGTCGCGTGTCCGGGACGGACTGGGTGCCGGGGCTCGCCCGCACGATCGTGATCAGGCGGTCCGTCAACTGGAGCGTGCCGATGGCCTGGTCGTCGTAACCCAGCACGCGGTGCCCGCGCACCACGCTCACCACCAGGTCCTCCGTCTCCCGGACCTTCAGCCCCACCTCGGCCTTTATGACCGGCCGTTCGACGAGGTCGAGGCCACTGCCCTGCTGGATGAGGTCCTCCATGACCATGCCCGCGCTCGGGCTGAGCACGGAGAGCCCGAGCAGCCGGCCCGCCGCGCTGGCGCTGGTGATGACGGCGTCGGCGCCCGACTGCCGCAGCAGCGGGGCGTTCTCCTCCTCGCGGACCGCCGCCACGATCTTCGCCGTGCGATTGAGCTGACGTGCGGTCAGTGCGACCAGGACCGCGGTGTCGTCGCGCTGGGTCGCGATGATGATCTGCCGCGCCTTCTGCACCTCGGCGCGCAGCAGCACGTCGCTGCGGGTCGCGTCACCGACGACCCCGGCGTAACCGTGCGCCGTCGCCGACTCGATGACCTTGCCGCTCGGGTCGACGACCACCACCTGGTCCGCCTTCAGACCCGTCGCACAGACGGTCTGGACCGCCGACCGGCCCTTCGTGCCGAATCCGACGACGACGGTGTGATCACGCAAGTTGGACCTCCAGCGGTTCAAACGCCACTCCTCCCGGGTGCGCTCGGTGAGCACTTCGAGAGTGGTGCCGACCAGGATGATCAGGAACAGCACACGCAGGGGCGTGATGACGAGGATGTTGACGATCCGGGCGCCGTCGCTGACGGGCGTGATGTCGCCGTATCCGGTGGTGGAGAGGGTGACGGTCGCGTAGTAGAACGCGTCCAGCAGGTCGACACTCGTGTCGGAGTTGTCGTGGTAGCCGGAACGGTCGGCCCAGACGATGAACGCCGTGGCGACCAGGACGGCGAGCGCAATGAGCAGTCGTTTGGCGACCTGCCGCAGCGGCTTCTCGACGACACGCCTCGGCAGCTTCACCTGACGTGCGACGAGCTTCTCGTCGGCCTGGCGGGCCATCGCGTCCTGGCCGGGGAGTTTCACGTGAAACATCCTTCGGCTGCGCCGCCCTTGCCGCTTTCCTTGCCTCTGCCCTTATCGGCACCCTTGCCGGCGCTGTCCTGGCCGTAGCCATGGGCGTCGCTGCCCGACGGGTTCCACGACCAGGGCAGGTCCAGGATCTCCAGTTCCTGCCCGGCCCGCGCACCGCCGGGCGCCACGACGGCGAGCCCGTCGGCCGCCGCGACGCCGCGCAGCATGGCCGGCCCGTTGTAGTGCAACGGCACGGCCTCGTCCCCGCGCAGCGCGACAGGGACGAGCCGGGTGTCGTGCGGGTGCCCGTGCACAGCACTCCGCAGCGGCGCGGTGTACGCCTCGTGGACCGGCCGCCCCGCCAGCACGCGCAGCATAGGCTCGGCGAGCGTGAGCAGCCCGGACACGGCGGCGAGAGGGTTGCCGGGCAGACCGACGAGGTACTGGCCCGGCTTGGTGCGGGCGAGCAGCATCGGGTGTCCCGGCCGCACCGCGACGCCGTCGACGAGCAGGTCGGCGTCGATACGGCTCAGGGTCGGGTGCACATGGTCGACGGGGCCCGACGCGGTGCCGCCGGTCGTCACGACGAGATCGGCGTCCGAGGACCGTACGGCCTTCAGCAGCGCCTTCGGATCATCGCCCAGGCGTCGTACGGAGACGACCTCGGCGCCCAGCGCCCTGAGCCAGTGCGGCAGCATCGGGCCGAGCGCGTCCCGGATGAGGCCGTCCCGGGGGAGGCCCATGGTCAGCAACTCGTCGCCCAGGACGAACACTTCGGCGCGCGGCCGGGCCACCGTCGGCAGTTCGTCGTACCCGGCGGCTGCGGCGAGCCCCAGCACCGCCGGGGTCACCAGGGCGCCGGGGGGCAGGAGTTGGTCCCCGGAGCGGCACTCCTGGCCGCGGGGGCGGATGTCCTGGCCGTGGCCGACGTCGCGCAGCGGAAACAGCCGGCCCTTGGCGTCCGTGCGGCCGTGCTCGCTGCGGATGACTGCGGTCGCTTCCCGCGGGACGCGGGCGCCGGTGGCGATCCGGACGGCCTCGCCGTCGGACAGCGGCTCGGGCCCGTCCTGCCCGGCGAGGATCCCCTCGGCGCGTACGTCCCAGGGACCCGGGCCCGCGACGACCCAGCCGTCCATGGCGGACGTGTCGAACGACGGGAGGTCGCACAGGGCGACGAGGGGTTCGGCCAGCGTCAGCCCGAGCGCGAGGTCGAGCGGTACGCGGCGCTCGGCCGTACGCCCCCGGAGCGCGGCGGCGTCCCGCCCGGCGCGCTGGGCGACGGCCCGCGCGGCGGCCCAGGCGGCGGCTCGGTGACGGGGGCGCTCTACGGGAGCTGTACTGGCTGCCTGGCGCTCGGGGCTTGTGTCGTGTGCGGGGCTTGTGTTGTGTGCGGGGCCCGTGCTGTGTGCGGGGCCCGTGCTGTGTGCGGGGCCCGTGCCGTGTGCGGCGCCTGGGCGAGCCTCACGGCCTGGGCGGTCTGCGGGGGCTGTCTCGTCCTGACGGTCGTTGGGGTCCCAGTGATCCAGAAAGTCGCTGGAATCCGTGCCGTCCGCCGATGGGCGACCCAGGCGGTCCGAACTCCCGGCGGCAGTCGCGGCTTCGGCCTGGAGAGGCTGGAGTGGGTGGTGTTCCGACCCCCCGTGTGGTTCGCGCGGGCGGCCCCCTCCGGGACGGCCCGCACCGAAGGCCCCCGCCCGGCGGCCCTCGTTGACCAGCGCGAGCGCCTCGTCGACGGCACTGTCCTCGGCCGCGCGCGCCTGCGCGGCCAGAGACTCGGCGCTCTGTCCGCTCATCCCGCGCCCGGCCCGTCGGCGTCGGGGGCACCCGCGCGGTCCCCGGACGCCTCCTCGGCCGCCGCCTCCTTCGCCCATCGGTCGGCGAGCGCGACGGCCTTCGCGGCGGCCTCGGCGACGGCTTCCTTGCCTCCCCCGGCGGCCGCGGCCGCGTACCCGACCAGGAAGGTCGTCAGGGGAGCGGCCGGCCTGGCCACACCGTGCGCGGCGTCGCGGGCGAGGTCGAGGAGGACGCCGGTGTCGACGTCGAGTTCGATGCCCAGTTCGTTCTTGGCTGCGGAGATCCATTCATCCAACACGTGCCCATGCTCCCTGATACGTGAACGGGCGGCGGCGATGTCGTCCCAGGTGTCGCAGTCGAAGGACGCGACGGGGTCGGTGATGCGGGTGAGTTCGAGTCGCCCGACGAGCAGCCGCAGGGGCAGCCCGGAGAGGCCGCCGTCGTGCGCGGCGGCGATGTCGTCGAGGTGGTGGCGCAGGGGCGCGCTCCGGTAGGCCGCGACGAGGGGCTGGTCGCGGCCGTCGGCGTCGGTGAGCAGCACTCCGTCGGCCGTTCCCCCGTACAAGGCGTTCAGGAGGCGTCGTACGGTGCGGTCGCTGAGGAAGGGCAGGTCGGCGGAGAGGACGAGGACCGCGTCGGCCGTGGTGGCGCGCAGGCCGGCGTCGAGGGCGGCCAGTGGTCCGCCGCCGGGCGGGTCCTCCCGGGTCCAGCGCACGGGGTACGCGGTGGGCCGGGGTGCGGCGACGACGACGGTGGTGCCGGCCGTGGCGCAGGCGGCCAGGACCCGGTCGAGCAGCGGTCTGCCGCCGACGCGGACCGCGGGCTTGTCCGTGCCGCCGAGCCGCCGGGCGGCGCCGCCCGCGAGCACGACGGCGTCGTGGGCGCGGGGGCTCGGCGCGGGAGCAGCGTTCATCCCCCGAGTATGGGCGCACGAAGGATCATTGCCACCCCCGGAAACGGCCCGCGCCCGCAGGGATCTGCATCACACCGGGGGAGGTGGGCGCGGGCCGCTCGTCATCGCAGGGTGCGCGGCGGCATCGTCACAAGGCGCGCGGCGGCGGCGTCACAAGGTGCGCAGGAGCACCGCCGGCTGCTCGACGCAGTCCGCCACGTAGCGCAGGAATCCGCCCGCCGTGCCGCCGTCGCACACGCGGTGGTCGAACGTGAGCGACAGCTGGACGACCTGCCGGACGGCCAACTCCCCTTGGTGCACCCAGGGTTTGGGGGTGATGCGGCCCACTCCGAGCATGGCGGCCTCGGGGTGGTTGATGATCGGCGTCGAACCGTCGACGCCGAAGACGCCGTAGTTGTTCAACGTGAAGGTGCCGCCCGTGAGTTCCCCCGGGGTGAGCCGACCGGCCCGCGCCGATTCCGTGAGGCGGGCGAACTCGGCGCTCAGGGACTCGGCGTCACGCGCGTGCGCGTCCCGCACGACGGGGACGACGAGTCCGCGCTCGGTCTGGGCGGCGAACCCGAGGTGCACCTCGTCGAGCTGTACGACCTCGCGGGCGGCGAGGTCGACCCGGGAGTTGAGCTCCGGATAGCGGGCCAGGGCGGCGGTGCAGATGCGGGCGAGCAGGGCGAGTACGGAGATCTTCTGCCCGCCGGCCGCGTTCATCGCCACGCGCGCGTGCATGAGTTCCGTGGCGTCGGCGTCGACCCAGCAGGTCGCGTCGGGGATCTCACGGCGGCTGCGGCTGAGCTTGTCGGCGACCGCGCCCCTGATGCCGCGCAGCGGGACGCGGATGCCTCCGGTGCCGACGCCCGGCGCGGTCGGCACGGTCGGCACGGGGGCCAGGAGCTCGGCTTCGAAGGGTTCCCGTTCGGTGCCGACTCCGGCTCCGACTCCGGCTCCCGCTACGGCTCCGGTTTGCGCCCCGGTCGCGCCCGCGGCCCGCACCTGAACGCTCTCCCGCAGGGCGTTCTCGACGTCGGACCGCAAGATCAGGCCGTCGGGTCCGGACCCGGACAGCTCGCGCAGGTCGACGCCGTGCTCGCGGGCGAGTTTGCGGACGAGGGGGGAGATCACCGGGACGGGTCCGGTCCGGGTCTGCGCGGGCTGCGTCTCGGCAACGGGCGCGGGCTGCTGTGCCTCGGCCTCCCGCGCGGGCTGCGACGCGGCTTCCCGCGCGGGCTCGACGGGCGGGGCCGTAGGGGTGTCGTTCCGTCGGCTGACCCTGCGGCGGCGCGCGGGGGCGGCCGCGGTCCCGTAGCCCACGAGGACGTTCCCGGAGCCCTCGTCGGTCTCGGACGGTGTGCCCACGGCGACGGTCAGGAGGGGGGCGCCGACGGGCAGTTCGGTGCCTTCCTCGCCGAAGCGGGCGGTGACCACGCCCGCGTAGGGGCACGGGACCTCGACCATCGCCTTGGCGGTCTCCACCTCGACGACCGGCTGGTCCACCACCACGACGTCGCCGACCTGCACGAGCCAGGTGACGATCGACGCCTCGGTGAGGCCTTCGCCCAGGTCGGGCAGTTTGAATTCAAAAACCTGTGCCATCAGCTGCCCGCCTCCCACTGCAGCCGGGCGACCGCGTCGAGGATCCGGTCCACGCCCGGCAGATGGTGCCGCTCCAGCATCGGCGGCGGATACGGGATGTCGAACCCGGCGACGCGCAGGACAGGCGCCTCCAGGTGGTGGAAGCAGCGTTCGGTGACCCGCGCGGCGATCTCACCGCCGGGGCCGCCGAAACCGCCCGACTCGTGCACGACGACGGCTCGCCCGGTGCGCCGCACGGACGCGCTGACCGTCTCGTCGTCGAACGGCACCAGGGAGCGCAGGTCGACGACTTCGAGATCCCAGCCCTCGGCCCGCGCGGCCTCGGCGGCCTCCATACAGACGGGCACCGAAGGCCCGTACGTGATGAGCGTGGCGCTGGTGCCGGGGCGGCGCACCACGGCACGGCCGATCGGCTCCACCTCGGTCGGGTGCTCGGGGTTCCAGGAGTCCTTCGACCAGTACAGGCGCTTGGGTTCGAGGACGACGACGGGGTCGTCGGAGGCGATGGCGGCGCGCATCAGGCCGTACGCGTCGGCGACGGTGGCGGGCGTGACGACGTGGAGGCCCGGGGTGGCCATGTAGTAGGCCTCGGAGGAGTCGCTGTGGTGCTCGACGCCGCCGATGCCGCCGCCGTAGGGCACGCGCACGGTGAGGGGCAGCGGCATCGCTCCCCTGGTGCGGTTCCGCATCTTCGCGACGTGCGAGATCAGCTGTTCGAAGCCGGGGTAGGCGAACGCGTCGAACTGCATCTCGACGACGGGCCGCAGTCCATACATGGCCATGCCGACCGCGGCGCCGAGGATGCCCGCCTCGGCGAGCGGTGTGTCCGTGCAGCGGTCGTCGCCGAACTCCTTGGCGAGCCCGTCGGTGACCCGGAAGACGCCGCCGAGCGTGCCGACGTCCTCGCCGAGGACGTGCACGGAGGGGTCTGCGGCCATGGCGTCGCGCAGGGCGCGGCCGAAGGCCTGTGCCATGGTGGCCGGCTTGGCCGGGTCGGCCGTCCTGGCGGTGGCGGCGACGGTGGTCATCGGTCCGCTCCGTCCGACTCGGCGTCGAGCTCGGCACGCAACTGGGCGGCCTGCTCGCGCAGTTGCGTCGTCTGCTCGGCGTAGACGTGGCCGAAGAGGTCCATGGGGTCGAGCACCGGGTCCTGGTTCATGCGCTCGCGCAGGTCGGCGGCCATGGCCTCGGCTTCGGCGCGCACCGCGCGCATGCCTGCCTCGTCGAGGAGCCCACGCTGCGTCAGCTCCCGCTCCAGGAGCAGGATCGGGTCGTGGTCGCGCCAGGCGTCGACCTCGGCGTCGGCCCGGTAGCGCGTCGCGTCGTCCGCGTTCGTGTGGGCCTCCATGCGGTACGTCACGGCCTCGACGAGGGTCGGACCGCCCCCTTCGCGCGCGTGGCGCACGGCTTCGGCGAGGACCTCGTGCACGGCCACCGCGTCGTTGCCGTCCACGAGCCGGCCCGGCATGCCGTACCCGACGGCCTTGTGGGCGAGGGAGGGGGCGGCGGTCTGCTTGGCGAGCGGGACAGAGATCGCGAAGCCGTTGTTCTGGACGAGGAAGACGACCGGGGCCTGCCACACCGCGGCGAAGTTCAGCGCCTCGTGGAAGTCGCCCTCGCTGGAGCCGCCGTCGCCGACCATGGCGAGCGCGACCACGTCGTCGCCCTTGAGCCGGGCGGCGTGCGCGAGGCCCACCGCGTGCGGGAGCTGGGTCGCGAGGGGCGTGCACAGGGGGGCCGTGCGGTGCTCGCGCGGGTCGTAGCCGGTGTGCCAGTCGCCGCGCAGCAGGGTCAGCGCCTGCACGGGGTCGAGGCCGCGGGCGACGGCGGCGAGGGTGTCGCGGTAGCTGGGGAAGAGCCAGTCGCGCTCCTCCAGGACGAGGGCGGCCGCGACCTCGCAGGCCTCCTGTCCGGTGCTGGAGGGGTAGACCGCGAGCCGGCCCTGCTTCGTCAGGGCGGTCGCCTGCGCGTTGTACCTGCGCCCGCGCACCACCTCCGCGTACAGCTGGTGCAGAAGCCGGGCGTCGGCCTTGGCCGCGGCGTCGGTGCCGAGAACCCGGTACGGCTCGGCGTCGGGCAGCAGCGGCGCGGGATCCGTGCGCGGCTGCCAGGCGGGCGGCGGGGTGGGCCGGTAGGCGTCCCGCTGCTCCATGACCGTCATGACGGCACCTCCTCGTTGGAAGCGGCTGAGAGACGCGACGGTGTGATGCGCCTCACCTACCGATTGTTCGGTCGTCGGCACATTTTGGCTACAGGCACCTCCAGGCTGTGGACAAACGGTTCTCCACAGCTTGGGATGGACGCAGTACGTCCATGGTAGGGAGGCGGGGGGACATGGCATCTGAACGAATGGCCGACGACGCGGGCGGCGACCGTCCCGACAGCCCGCCCTGTCCGCCGGACAGCTGTCCCGGCCCCGCCCCCCGCCCGCACGACAGCCGCCCCGGTTCCTCGCCCCGGCCGCCCGACAACCGGCCGGACTCCCAGCCGCGCCCGCCCGACGGCCGCCGTCCCGAGTACCAGCCGCGCCCGCTGGACGCCATCGACCGAGACATCCTGCAGATGCTCCAGATGGACGGCCGCGCCTCGATACGCTCCGTCGCCGAGCGCGTCCACGTGTCACGGGCCAACGCCTACGCGCGTATCAACCGGCTCATCGACGACGGCGTCATCCGGGGCTTCGGCGCCCGCGTCGACCACGAGCGGGCCGGCCAGGGCGCCTCCGCGTACGTCACCCTCAAGATCGTCCAGAACTCCTGGCGCACCGTGCGCGAGCAGCTGCGACGCCTCCCTGAGGCGTCGCACATCGCGCTGGTCAGTGGCGACTTCGACGTGCTCCTGATGGTGCACACGCAGGACAACAGGGCCCTGCGGGAACTGGTGCTCACCAAGCTCCAGTCCATGCCGGAGGTACTGAGCACGCGCACGCTGCTGGTGTTCGAGGAGGAGGACCTGGAGCCGGACTCCTGACGCGACCGCGCCCGGGGTCCGTCAGTCCTCCTTGCGCAGGCCCCCGAAGATCAACTGCGTGACGGCGTCGGCCACTTCGCGGTCGTCCATGCCCCGGCCGCCCGGCCGGTACCACTCCGCGATCGAGTTGATCATGCCGAACACGAGGCGGGTCGCGAGCCGTACCTCGATGTCGCCCCGCACGTCCCCGTCGGCGGCGGCGGCCTTCAGGAGATCGGCCACCTGGTGGTCGAACTCCCTGCGC
The DNA here is from genome assembly GCF_004005495.1 of Streptomyces antnestii. GTDB lineage: Bacteria > Actinomycetota > Actinomycetes > Streptomycetales > Streptomycetaceae > Streptomyces > Streptomyces antnestii. The sequence continues at coordinate 271,847 of NZ_RZYA01000003.1, read as the reverse complement.
CGCTCCATCGCCCAGCGCTCCGTGTCGGTGTTCCCGCGCACGCGCAGCAGCAGGGTCACGTAGGGCAGCTCGGATATCAGGACCTGGACCATGCGCCGGGTGACGTACTCCAGGCGCTCGACGGCACGCCCTACGCGCGCGTGCTCCTCGCCGAGGATGCCGAAGAGGCCGTCGAGCGCGCGGCTGACCGCGCGGCGCAGCAGCTCCTCCTTGCCGGACACGTGGTGGTAGATCGACGACTTGGAGATACCGGCGGCCTTGGAGAGGTGCTCCATGGACGTGCCGTCGTAGCCCCGCTCGTTGAAGACCTGCACGGCGACCGAGAGGAGGGTCTCGGGCGTGTAGGTGTCGCGTCGTGCGGTGGTCATGCGGAGCCCTCCCGCTTGTCGGAGGCGTACGAGTGGCGGTAGAGCGCGAGCGAGGGGGCGTAACGGCCGGACGGGTCGCGCAGGTGCAGGTCGTCGAGGAGGGAGTACGCCCAGTTCTTGCCGAGCTTCCTGCTCCATTCGACAGGCCCCAGCGGGTAGTTGACGCCCAGGCGCATCGCGGTGTCGATGTCCTCCGGAGTGGCCACTCCCTTGGCGACGGCTTCGTGCGCGAGGTCGATGATCCGGGCGACGGTGCGGGCCACGATCATGCCGGGCACGTCGCCGATGACGCTGACGTCCTTGCCGATGGCCTGGAACAGGCCGGTGGCCTCGCGCAGGGTCTGCGGGGACGGTTCCTGCGAGGTCGCGAGGGCGATACGGGTGGCGGCACGGTAGTCGAACGAGAGGTCGAAGTAGACGACGTCCCGGTACTCGACGGAGGTCTGGCCGTCCGCGAGGGCGAGCTGACCGCCGCCCGGCAGGACCAGACGGGTGCCGTTGTCCTCGTCCTCCTCGCGCACCTGGATGCCCGCCTCGCGGATCAGCGTCAGGAGCTCGGCGGCGGGGCCCAGGTCCCCCTCGGCGACGACGTAGGCGGGCGCCGGGGCGGGCTGTGCGGTGTGCGGCTCCGGGCGCTCCTCGCCGTCCCCGTACGTGTACCAGCCGCGGCCCGCCTTGCGTCCGAGCATGCCGGCCTCGACCAGGCGCCGCTGGGCCAGGGACGGCCGGAACTTCGCGTCCTGGAAGAAGGCCTCCCACACGGAGCGCGTCACCGCTTCGTTGACGTCCTGGCCGATGAGGTCCGTCAGTTCGAAGGCGCCCATCTTGAAACCGCCGCACTCGCGCAGGACGGCGTCGATGGTGGCGGGCTGGGCGCCCTGCTCCTCGTAGACCGCGAACGCCTCCGCGTAGAAGGGCCGCGCGATGCGGTTGACGATGAATCCGGGGGTGTCGGCGCACACGACCGGGGTCTTGCCCCAGCCGCGGGCCGTCTCGTACGCGCGCGTGGCCGCCGTGACGTCGGTCGCCGCGCCGGAGACCACCTCGACCAGCGGCATCAGCGGGGCGGGGTTGAAGAAGTGCAGGCCGACGAGGCGCCCCGGCAGGCGCAGCGCGCCGCCGACGGCCGTGACGGACAGGGACGAGGTGTTGGTCGCGAGCAGACAGTCGTCCGCGACGATCTCCTCCAGTTCGCCGAACAGCCGCTGTTTCACGTCGAGGCGCTCCGCCACGGCCTCGACGACGAGGGCGGCGCCCGCGAACTCCCCGAGGGTCTCGGCGGGGCTCAGGCGCGCGCACGCGTCGTCGCGCGCGGCGGCGTCGAGCCGGCCCTTCTCGACCAGGCGGCCCAGGCGCGCGGCGATGGCGTCCGCGGCTTCCCTGGCGCGTCCCGGCACGGCGTCGTAGAGCCGCACGGGGTGTCCGGCGGTCAGGGCGACCTGGGCGATGCCCTGGCCCATGGTGCCGGTGCCCACCACGCCCACGAGGCGTTCGGGACTGCCGGGCTCGAGTGCTGTCATGCTCGCGATCCTCCCGCACAAGACCACGGCCGGGGCCCCGGGGGTCGGGGCTCAGAAGACGGACGGGAAGTTTTCCACAGGTTCGACGGACCCCCTTGTCCCGACCGATCGTTCGGTTACTCTAGCTCTGTCCGCCTGTTCCTGCCCAGCTCGCCGGCTCGACGAAGAGCCGCCCCGACGAGGAGTTGGTCCGCCATGGCCGCCGAAGCCTCCCCACACGACCTGATCGCCAAGCACCGGCCCACCCTCGACCAGGCGCTGGAGGCGATCCGCACCCGCGCGTACTGGTCGCCGCACCCCGAGCACCCCAAGGCCTACGGGGAGCACGGAAGCCTGAGCATGTCCGACGGCAAGTCCGCCTTCGACGCCCTCGTCGGCACCCGCTTCGACCTGGACCAGCCCGGCACGGACGACTGGGTGGGCGGCGAAGTGTCGCCGTACGGAATCGAGTTGGGCGTGACCTACCCGCACCCCGACATCGACGCGCTGCTCCCCGCCATGCGCGCGGGCATGCGTGCGTGGCGCGAGGCCGGCGCCGAGACGCGTGCCGCCGTCTGTCTGGAGATCCTGGCCCGCATCAGCGCCCGCACGCACGAGTTCGCGCACGCGGTGATGCACACCAGCGGCCAGGCCTTCATGATGGCGTTCCAGGCGGGCGGCCCGCACGCCCAGGACCGCGGCCTCGAAGCGGTGGCGTACGCGTACGTCGAGCAGGTGCGCACCCCGGACGCGGCCGAGTGGACGAAGCCGCAGGGCAAGCGCGACCCCCTCGTCCTCGGCAAGCGGTTCACCCCGGTCGGACGCGGCATCGCGCTCGTCGTCGGCTGCAACACGTTCCCTACGTGGAACGGGTACCCGGGCCTCTTCGCCTCCCTCGCCACCGGCAACGCCGTCCTCGTGAAGCCCCACCCGCGCGCGGTGCTGCCGCTCGCCCTCACCGTCCAGGTGGCCCGCGAGGTCCTCGCCGAGGCCGGCTTCGACCCGAATCTGGTGGCGCTCGCCGCCGAGGCCCCCGGCGAAGGCCTCGCCAAGACGCTCGCCCTGCGCCCCGAAATCAAGATCATCGACTACACGGGGTCCACGGCCTTCGGCGACTGGCTGGAGACACACGCCCGCCAGGCGCAGGTCTACACGGAGAAGGCGGGGGTCAACACGGTCGTCATCGACTCGACCGACCGCTACCAGGGAATGCTGTCGAACCTCGCGTTCTCCCTGTCCCTGTACAGCGGCCAGATGTGCACCACCCCGCAGAACCTCCTCGTGCCGCGCGACGGCATCACCACGGACGAGGGCCCCAAGTCGTACGACGAGGTGGTCGCCGACATCGCGGCGGCCGTCGGCGGCCTCCTCGGCGACGACACCCGGGCGAACGCCCTGCTCGGCGCCCTGGTCAACCCGGACGTGAAGGCCCGCCTGGAAGGCGCCTCCGGCCTCGGCGAAGTCGCCCTCGCCTCACGGGAGATCACCAACCCGGAGTTCCCGGGCGCCGTCGTCCGCACGCCGGCGATCGTCAAGCTGGACGGCGCGCGGAAGTTCTGGGACGGGGCCGAGTCCGAGGCCGCGTACCTCGCTGAGTGCTTCGGCCCGGTCTCCTTCGCCGTCGCCGTCGACTCCACGGCGGACGCGCTCGACCTGCTGCGCCGCACGGTCCGCGACAAGGGCGCGATGACGGTCGGCGCGTACACGACCTCCGACGAGGTCGCCGAAGCCGTCGAAGAGGTCTGCCTCGACGAGTGCGCCCAGCTCTCCCTCAACCTCACGGGCGGGGTGTATGTGAACCAGACGGCGGCGTTCTCCGACTTCCACGGCTCGGGCGGCAACCCCGCGGCCAACGCGGCCCTGTGCGATGGAGCGTTCGTGTCGAACCGCTTCCGGGTGGTGGAGGTACGCACGGAGGCGTGATGTCTCCGACGGCGGCTGTTTGATCGGACGGCTGGGCGGGCGCCGGGCATGGCACGACACCCCGCCCGGCGTCCGGTCAGGCAGCCGGGCGGCCCTCGGGAGCGCCCGGTGTGCCGCAGGTGCTCCAGTGGAAGAGCGTCATGCCGACGCTCGTCGCCAGGTTGTAGCTGGAGACCTGCGCCCGCATCGGCAGCGACACCAAGTGGTCCGCGCGGGCGCGCAGTTCGGGGGAAAGCCCGCTGCGCTCCGAGCCGAAGGCGAGCAGCGCATCGTCCGGCAGCGCCGTCCCCCGGATGTCCTCGCCCTCCGGATCGAGCGCGTAAACGGGCCCCGGCGGCAGTTCGTCCACCGTCAGGCGCTCGACGGCCGTCGCGAAGTGCAGGCCCGCGCCGCCGCGTACGACGGTCGGATGCCAGGGGTCGAGGCTGCCGGTCATGACGACGCCCGTCGCCCCGAAGCCGGCCGCGAGCCGGATGACGGCGCCCGCGTTGCCGAGGTTGCGGGGGTTGTCCAGGACAATGACGGGCGCGGTGCGCGGCAGACGTGCGATGGCGGCCAGGTTCGCCGCCCGGTCCGGCCGCACCGCCAGCGCGGCCACCCCCGTGGGGTGCAGACGCGGCACCAGGGCGCGCAGGGACGCCTCCGGAACCTCCACGAGGAGCCCGTCCAGCGCGTCCCGCACGTCGGGGGCGAGTTCCTCCGCCAGGGCGATTGCGGCGGCGCGACTCGTCGCCAGGGCCACCGGCACGCGCGCGCCGAAACGCAGCGCGTGCTTGAGGGCGTGGAACCCGTCGAGAAGGACCGACGCCTCGGCGTGGGCGCGCCACGCGTCGACGCCGACGGCATCCGCCCTGCTCATACCGCCCTCTTCATGCTGTTCGCCCGCACCGCTCCGCTCATGGCGTGAAGCCTACGTGGGCCTGTTCGGGGCTCTCCGCGGCGCGAGGCCCGGGCACGGCACGTGCACGTGCCGTACGGGAAAACAGACCTCCACGCGCGCGTGCCACCCATCCGCCCAGCCGCTTCAGGAACGACGTGGGCAGGAACACGGCGTCGGCGGCGATCATCGCGAGCGAGAAGAACGGCAGTCCGAGCAGCACCGCGATCACCGCGTGTTCGCACATCATGGCGACAAGCAGCACGTTCTTGACGCGCCGGTTGAACAGCGTGAACGGAAAGGCGACCTGCACGACGACCGTCCCGTACGACACGAGCATGATCATCAGCCCGTGCGAGGCGAGCAGGTCGCCGAGGGCGGGCCAGGGCGAGAAGTAGTCCAGGTGCAGTGGGTAGTAGACCGCGGTCCCGTCCTGCCAGCGATTGCCCTGGATTTTGTACCAGCCGGCGGTCGCGTAGATCAGACAGGCCTCCGCCATGATCACGAAGAGCGCGCCGTTGTGCGCGAGGTTCGCGATCACGTCGAACAGCACCCGGGGCTCTCCGTACGGGTCCCTCCGGTTCACCGCCCACCACAGGCCCTGCACGGCCCACAGCCCCCAGAAGGCGACCAGCCAGCCCCCGCTCACCACGCCCATGAAGGTGATCGCGGAGAGCCCGAGCCCGGCGAGCCACCACAGCAGGGGCCCCACCCGGTCCGGCCGCCCGGCACCGCCCTCCTCACGCGCGCGTGCGGCCCGTCGCGCGTCCAGCGACCAGACCTGCCCGCACCGCGTGAGTACCAGGTAGATCGACATCAGATGGATGACGTTGTCGCCGCCGTCGCCCATGAAGATGCTGCGGTTCTGCAGCGACAGCACGCCAATCATGAACAGGACGGACATGGTCCGGGTGCGCCAGCCCAGCATCAGCAGCGCGGCGGTCACGACCGCGGCGGCGTAGACGATCTCGAACCAGGCGCGGCCGTCCGACCACATCAGCGCGGTGAACGCGCCGTTGCCCGCGATGAGCTGCTGCGCCATGTCCCAGCTCCACGGCCCGTCGGGCCCGTACAACTCATGGCGGTGGGGGAACTCGCGCAGCAGGAACAGCAGCCAGGTCGCGGAGAACCCGATGCGGATCACGGCGCTCTGGTACGGGCCGAGGGCGAAACCGGTGACGCGGTCGATGCGGTTCACCGGGCGCCCGCCTCCTCACCGGCGGCACGCGCGCGCGTGCCGCTGTCGAGTGCCCTGTCCGCGACCGTCACCGTCCACCAGGGAACCTCCCGGTACACAGGCTTGGGATCGACTTTCTCGCCGCTCCACGGGGGCGGCGCGACATTGGTGGTCCGGGAACGGACCTGGACGCGCGTGATGCCGCCGGCGCCGCCGTCAGCCCTGTCGCCATCCGCCCCCTTACCGTCAGCCCTTTCACCGTGGGCCGCCACGTCCTTCTCATCGGACAGGCGAAGGACGACGATGCGGCGGATGTAGCGCTCGGACAACTGGCCGCGCAGCCCGTTCGGACGGTTCTCGCTGTCGTGCGCCGACAGGTAGAAGTCCCAGGCGCGGCGCAGCTCGTTCTGCTGCGTGTGGCTGGGCAGCAGGTTCCCGTCGATGGCGGTGCCGTCCTGCGCCGACAGGTCGTACCAGCCGGTGGTGTGAGTACCGCCGCCGGCCGTACGGACCTCGGCGCGGGCCTGCACGGCGATGTTCTGCTGGAGCGGGTTGGGCGCGAACAGCTTCCAGTTCTGCTCGAACTCCGGGTAGATCCAGCCGTCGACGGTCCGGCCGTACTCCTTGGAGGCGGTGTTGGGCGGAGCGACGTGCAGGAACACCATCGCCATATGGACACACGCCCCGGCGGCGACCACGACGAGCGCGAAGGCACCGGCGATCTGATAGCGAAGGGAGAGGGCGGAGAGCCCGACGCGGGGCGGACGGCGCGTCCCCGCACCGGGCTCCGGCCCCCTCCGCGTACTCGGCTCCGGGTCGGAACGCCGGGCCGTCGAGCCCTTGTCGTACGCGTCCATGCGCCCCGTCTCCCGAGTCTCCCGCTGCCGTCGGCCCGCGCTTCTGCCGAACCGATTCCTCGCCGCACGGCCCACTCCCGGCACCGCACCGGCACGGTACTCAGCCGCGCATGCGAGGCACAGGGTCATGGACTTATCCACAGGGACTTATCCACAGGCAGGACCTCGCAGGGTTGACACCCTACGGCGCCGCGTCCCACCATTGAATCCGAGGAACCGAACGATCGGTCGGGAGATTCGCTCAAGGTCGAGGGAGACCGGGATGGCGACAGCAGCTGCGCACCAAGCGGCGGGGACACCGGCGGCTCACGCCACGTCCGACGCCATCGGCACGGCCTCGGGCCCGGACTCAGGCCCCGACTCGGGCACCGCCGCGTACCAGGCAGCGTTCGACACCGCCGTGGCGGCGGAGGAGCGCATCGAGCCCCGCGACTGGATGCCCGACGCCTATCGCGCGACGCTCGTGCGCCAGATCGCCCAGCACGCCCACTCCGAGATCATCGGCATGCAGCCGGAGGCGAACTGGATCACGCGCGCCCCCTCGCTACGACGCAAGGCGATCCTGATGGCGAAGGTGCAGGACGAGGCCGGCCACGGCCTGTACCTGTACAGCGCCGCCGAAACGCTCGGCACGGGCCGCGACGAGCTCCTCGACAAGCTGCACAGCGGCCGCCAGAAATACTCGTCGATCTTCAACTACCCGACGCTGACCTGGGCGGACGTCGGCGCCATCGGCTGGCTCGTGGACGGCGCCGCGATCACCAACCAGGTCCCGCTGTGCCGCTGCTCGTACGGTCCGTACGCGCGCGCCATGGTCCGGATCTGCAAGGAGGAGTCCTTCCACCAGCGCCAGGGCTACGAGCTGCTCCTCGCCCTGAGCCGCGGCACCGACGCCCAGCACGCGATGGCGCAGGACGCCGTCGACCGCTGGTGGTGGCCCTCACTGATGATGTTCGGCCCTCCCGACGACGAGTCGTCCCACTCGGCGCAGTCCATGGAGTGGAAGATCAAGCGCCATTCGAACGACGAGCTGCGCCAGCGCTTCGTCGACATCTGCGTACCGCAGGCCGAATCGCTCGGGCTCGCCCTCCCCGACCCCGACCTCCGGTGGAACGAGGAGCGCGGGCACCACGACTTCGGAGCCATCGACTGGACGGAGTTCTGGGAAGTCCTGAAGGGCAACGGACCGTGCAACGAACAGCGGATCACCCAGCGCAGGCGGGCACACGACGAGGGCGCCTGGGTCAGGGAAGCGGCAGCGGCCCACGCGGCCAAACACTCCGGGGCGAGCGGGAAGGCGACGGCATGAGCGACACGAAGGACTGGCCGCTGTGGGAGGTCTTCGTACGCTCCCGGCGTGGACTGTCGCACACCCACGCGGGAAGCCTGCACGCCCCGGACGCCGAGCTCGCCCTGCGGAACGCACGCGACCTGTACACACGCCGCGGCGAAGGCGTCTCGATCTGGGTCGTCCCATCCACCTCGATCACCGCCTCCTCGCCCGATGAGAAGGACCCCTTCTTCGAACCCTCCGCCGACAAGCCGTACCGCCACCCCACGTTCTACGAGATTCCTGAAGGGGTGAAGCACCTGTGACCGCCCACGCGACCAGCCCCACATCCGGGACACCCGCCACGCCCGCCACGCCGGCAGCGCCCCCGAGCGTCGCCGCCACGGCGCTCGCCCTGGGTGACGACGCGCTCGTGCTGTCGCACCGGCTGGGGGAGTGGGCCGGACACGCCCCTGTCCTCGAAGAAGAAGTCGCCCTGGCGAACATCGCGCTCGACCTCCTCGGCCAGGCCCGCGTCCTGCTCTCCCTCGTCGGCGACGAGGACGAACTGGCCTACCTCCGCGAGGAACGCGCCTTCCGCAACGTCCAGCTGGTCGAACAGCCCAACGGCGACTTCGCCCACACCATCGCCCGCCAGCTGTACTTCTCCACCTACCAGCACCTGCTGTACGAACGCCTCGCCGCGTCCGACGGCCCGCTCACCGGCCTCGCCGCCAAGGCGGTCAAGGAGGTCGCGTACCACCGGGACCACGCGGAGCAGTGGACCGTACGCCTCGGGGACGGCACCCCCGAGAGCCACGACCGGATGCAGCGGGCCTGCGACGCCCTGTGGCGCCACACCGGAGAGATGTTCCAGCCCATCAACGGCACCGCCGACACCGACAGCACCGACGGAACCTCCGGCATCGACGTCGACTGGCCGGAGATGGAGGCCAGTTGGACCGCGTCGGTCACCGCCGTCCTCGACCGGGCGACCCTGAAGGTCCCCGAAGGGCCGCGCACCGGGGCCTGGAGCGCCGGCGCCGGGCGCCAGGGCCTGCACACGGAACCGTTCGGACGGATGCTCGCAGAGATGCAGCACCTCCACCGCAGCCACCCGGGGGCGACATGGTGACCAAGACCCCCCGGGCAACCCCCCAAGCCCAACCCACGGCCTCCCCCCAGGACGCCGCCGGCCGCACGGAGACACCGCTCGAGGCGGAGCTGCGCAGGCTCGCCGGCTCTGTGCCCGACCCCGAGCTGCCCGTCCTCACCCTCGCTGAACTGGGCGTACTCCGCTCCGTTCGTTGCCTCACCCCCAGCAGCGTCGAGGTGGAGCTGACCCCCACCTACACCGGCTGCCCCGCCGTCGAAGCCATGGCCACGGACATCGAGCGGGTCCTGCACGACCACGGCATGGCGGACGTCACCGTCCGCCGCGTCCTCACACCGGCCTGGACCACGGACGACATCACGGACGAAGGCCGCCGCAGGCTCAGGGAGTTCGGCATCGCGCCACCCCGCGCGGTCCGAACGGACCAGGGACCGGTGCCCGTCACCCTGAGCCCCACACGCACCACGGCACCCGCGCGCACGGCCACCGAACCCGACACCGCCGCCGCCACGCTCCTCGGCGCCCCCGAGCCCGGCGACGCCCCCCTGCGCTGCCCGCACTGCGGATCCACCGACACCGAACTGCTGAGCCGCTTCTCCTCCACCGCCTGCAAAGCCCTGCGGCGCTGCCTCGACTGCCGCGAACCCTTCGACCACTTCAAGGAGTTGTGATGGCCCGCTTCCACCAACTCCACGTAGCAGCGGTCGACCGGCTCACCGACGACTCCGTGGCACTCACCTTCGACGTGCCCGAAGCACTGCGCGAGGAATACCGCCACGCACCCGGCCAGCACCTCGCCCTGCGACGCCCCGCCGACAACAGCGAGATCCGGCGCACCTACTCGATCTGCTCACCCGCCCCGGGCCCCGAAGGCCCCCGGACCCTCCGCGTCGGCGTCCGCCTCGTCGAAGGCGGAGCGTTCTCGACGTACGCCCTCAAGGAGATCTCCGTAGGCGACGTCATCGAGGTGATGATCCCCGCCGGCCGCTTCATCCTCGAACCCACTCCCGGGCGGTACGCCGCCGTGGTCGGGGGCAGCGGCATCACCCCGGTCCTGTCGATCGCGGCCACCTTGCTCGCCCGGGAACCCCGGGCCCGCTTCTGCCTCATCCGCAGCGACCGCACGGCGGCGTCGACGATGTTCCTGGACGAGGTGGCCGATCTGAAGGACCGCTATCCCGACCGGTTCCAGCTGGTCACCGTCCTGTCCCGGGAAGAACAGCAGGCCGGCCTCGACTCCGGCCGCCTCGACCAGGAGCGCCTGACGAAACTCCTGCCCGCGCTGCTCCCCGTGGACGACGTAGCCGGCTGGTACCTGTGCGGCCCCTTCGGTCTCGTCCAGGAAGCCGAACGGACCCTGCGTGCCCTCGGCGTACGAAGAGCCCGCATCCACGAGGAGATCTTCCACGTCGACGACGGAGCGGCACCCGCACGCCCCGCACCGAGCCTCGCGCATTCCACGGTCACCGCCCAGCTCGACGGCCGCTCCGGCACCTGGCCCGTCGACGACGGCGAATCACTCCTGGAGACCGTGCTGCGCAACCGCCCCGACGCCCCCTACGCCTGCAAGGGCGGAGTCTGCGGGACCTGCCGCGCGTTCCTCGTCTCGGGCGAGGTGCGCATGGACCGCAACTTCGCGCTCGAACCCGAGGAGACCGACGCCGGCTACGTACTCGCCTGCCAGTCCCACCCGGCCACGGAGACGGTGGAGCTGGACTTCGACCGCTGACCGGGGCAAGCACCCTCAACGGGCCCAACGGGCGCACCACGCATGCCTACTTGCCCTCGTATTCCCTTCTCGTAGAACCTGTTCTATCTTGACGCACCGTCAGATCGCGCCGTCGCCAGATCACGGCGGTCGTCACGATGAACCGGTGCACGGGAGGACAGGGCAGTGGACTTCACCTTCACCGAAGAACAGCAGGCGGCCGTCGAGGCGGCCAAGGCCGTATTCGGCCCCGTCGCGCCCGACAGCGTGCCGAGCCCGGCCCTCACCCCGGGTGCCGTTGCCGACGACTTCGACCGAGCCCTCTGGTCGAAACTCGCCGACGCCGACCTCCTCAGCCTCCTGCTCGACCCCGAACACGGCGGCGCCGGCCTGGACGCGATCGCCCTCTGCCTGGTCCTCCGGGAATCCGCGAAGGTTCTCGCCCGCGTCCCCCTCCTCGAACACACCGCGACCGCCGTCGCCGTACAGGCGTACGGCAGCGACGAGTTGAAGAAGCGGATCCTCCCCGGAGCAGCCAACGGCGAACTCATCCTCACGGCCGCCTCCGCGGGCCGCACCGGACACGACCCGGCCGAACTCGCCGTCAGCGCACACCACGACGCCGGCACCTGGATCCTCGACGGCACCCAGACCGCCGTTCCCTGGGCCCACAACGCCGACCACATCGCCGTACCCGCCCACACCCCACAAGGAAGCACCGTCATCGCCGTGGTGCCCCGCCCGCACCAGGGCCTCACCCTCGCCGAACAGATCTCCACCAGCGGCGAACGCCTCGCCGAACTCCACCTCGACGCCGTACGCCTCGACGCCCACCACATCATCGAGACCGACGAAGCCTGGGACCGGCTGCACCAGCTCCTCACCACCGGAACCTGCGCCCTCGCGCTCGGCCTCGGCGAAAGCGTCCTCCGCATGACCGGCGACTACACGGGCAAGCGCGAACAGTTCGGCCACCCCGTGGCCACGTTCCAAGCGGTCGCGGTCCAGGCCGCCGACCGATACATCGACCTGCGCGCCATGGAAGCCACCCTCTGGCAGGCCGCCTGGCGCATCGGCACCCGAGAGGGCGGACCACTCCCCGCGTCGGGCGACATCGCCGTAGCCAAGATCTGGGCATCGGACGGCGTACGACGCGTCGTCCAGACCGCACAGCACCTGCACGGAGGATTCGGCGCCGACACCGACTACCCGCTGCACCGCTACCACGCCTGGGCCAAACAACTGGAACTGTCGCTGGGCCCCGCCGCCGCTCACGAGGAGACCCTCGGCGACCTCCTGGCCGCCCACCCCCTCGGCTGACCCACGCAAGGGTCAGAGCACGAAGCCCGCCTGGCCCTTGCCGTCCACCACGGGCCGCCCCGCGGCGGCCCACACCTGCATGCCACCGTCCACGTTCACCGCGTCGATGCCCTGCTGCACGAGATACATCGTCACCTGCGCGGAACGCCCACCGGACCGGCAGATCACATTGACCCGGCCGTCCTGAGGAGCGGCCTCGGTCAGCTCGCCGTAACGCGCCACGAACTCACTGATCGGGATGTGCAGCGCACCCTCGGCATGGCCCGCCTGCCACTCATCGTCCTCACGGACATCAAGGAGAAAGTCCCCGTCCACGAGCTCGCCGACCTCAACCGTGGGCACACCAGATCCGAAATGCATACCCCCGACGCTACCCGACCCCACCGGCCCCAGCGGCGACCCCTCAGCACGTCGACGAAAGCCCGAGGGCACGCCCAGGACACGACCGCACGACCGGGCCAACCGGGCCGAACCATTCGGCTCAGCTACCGGCAGCCTGCTCGCCCACCAGCCGCTGCAGCTCCGCCTCACGCTCGGCGACCTGCGCGAGCAGCTGCTCCGCGATCTCCTCGAGCAACCGGTCGGGGTCGTCCGGAGCCATCCGCAGCATCGCGCCGATCGCGCTCTCCTCCAGCTCCTGCGCGACGGCCGTCAGCAGCTCCTTGCGCTGCGCCAGCCACTCGAGCCGCTCGTAGAGCTCCTCGCTCGGGCTCGGCTTACGCGCCTCAGGCACAGGCCCCGCGGCCCACTCGTCGGACAGCTCCCGCAGCATGGTCTCGTCACCGCGTCCGTACGCGGCGTTGACCCGCACGATGAACTCGTCACGCCGAGCGCGGTCCTGCTCGTCCTGCGCCAGATCGGGGTGCGCCTTGCGGACGAGTTCCCGGTAGAGCTTGCGCGCCTCGTCACTCGGCCGAACCCGCTGCGGCGGCCTCACCGGCTGATCGGTGAGCATCGCGGAAGCCTCCGGCGACAGCCCGTCCCCGTCCATCCACAGGTCGAACAGTTCCTCGACCGCCGGCATGGGCATGACGCGCGCCCGGGCCTCGTCCGCCTTACGCAGATCCTCCGGATCACCACTGCGCGCGGCGACCGCCTCGGCGATCTGCGCCTCCAGCTCGTCCAGACGCGTGTACATGGGGCCGAGCTTCTGGTGGTGCAGCCGGGAGAAATTCTCCACCTCGACCCGGAACGTCTCCACCGCGATCTCGTACTCGATCAGCGCCTGCTCGGCGGCGAGCACAGCCCGCTCAAGCCGCTCCTCGGGCCGCCCCCCACCAGCGGACTGCCCCTGCGGCTCTGCAGCAGGGGCCTCGGACGGGGTCGACTCGGCTTCCGGGGTCGTCACCCGTCCAGCCTAGGGCACGGGCCGACCGGGCCAGCTCAACGCACACCTTCACGCAGTTCTGGGGGCTCCCCCCTCCCCCCTCCCCCCCAGCCCCTGAGCCCTCAACCCTCAACCCTCAGACCTCAGACCTCAGACCTCAGACCTCAGACCTCAGACCGCACCCTCCCCTCCCGCACGGCCTTGACCAGTGCCGTGTGGTCCTGTTCCGTGCGGTCGGCGTAGGTGACTGCGAACTGGGCGATGGCCTCGTCCAGTTCCTCGTTCTTGCCGCAGTAGCCGGCTACCAGTCGCGGATCCGCGCTGTGTGCGTGGGCGCGGGCGAGGAGCGCGCCTGTCATACGGCCGTAGTCGTCCATCTGGTCGGCGCCGAGTGCCGCCGGGTCGACGCTTCCCTTGCGGTTTCTGAACTGCCTTACCTGGAAGGGCCGTCCGGCGACGGTCGTCCAGCCGAGCAGGATGTCGCTGACGACCTGCATCCGCTTCTGCCCGAGGACCACGCGCCGCCCCTCGTGGACGACCGGCGGCGTCTCGAATCCGGCCGCGGGCAGGTGCGGCAGCAGGGCGGAGGGCCGCGCTTCCTTCACCTGGAGCACAAGTGCTTCTCCCCGGTGGTCGAGGAGCAGCACCACGTACGACCTCGTGCCGACGCTTCCGGTGCCGACGACGCGGAAGGCGACGTCCTGGATCGCGTACCGGCCGAGCAGGGGGAGGCGGTCTTCGGAGAGTGTCTGCAGGTAGTCGCCGAGTGAGGCGGCGACGGCGGATGCCTCCTCGTCGGGTATGCGGCGCAGTACGGGTGGTGCGTCGACGAAGCGGCGCGTGCCGTCCTCGGCGAGCTCGGTGGACTTGGCGGCGAATCGGCCGCTGGTGTTGTTGCGCGCCTTCTCGGATACGCGTTCCAGCGTGCCGACGAGGTCGTGGGCGTCGGTGTGGGAGACGAGTTCCTCGTCGGCTATCGCGTTCCACGCGTCGAGTGCGGGCAGTCGGGCCAGCAGGCGCATGGTGCGGCGGTAGGCGCCGACCGCGTCGTACGCGGCCTGGCGGCAGGTGTCCTCGTCGGCTCCGGCTTCGCGCCCGGCGAGAACGAGTGAGGTGGCGAGTCGCTTGACGTCCCATTCCCAGGGGCCGTGCGCGGTTTCGTCGAAGTCGTTGAGGTCGATGACGAGTCCGCCCCGGGCGTCGGCGTATAGGCCGAAGTTCGCCGCGTGGGCGTCTCCGCAGATCTGGGCGCCGATGCCGGTGACGGGTGTCCCGGCGAGGTCGTGGGCCATGAGGCCGGCGGATCCTCGGAGGAACGCGAACGGGGTCGCCGCCATCCTGCCGACGCGTATCGGGGTGAGTTCTTCGATGCGGCCGCGGTTGGACTCCTCGACCGCGGTGACGGCGTCGGGGCGGGCGGGGTGCAGGGTGAGGGTCGCGTGGGCGGAGCGCGGTACGCGGTCGCGCAGGGCCTTGCCCTCTTGTCTGGGTGATCCGGAGGAGGGCCGTACAGCGAACCCCTGGACGGTCGGCAGCCGCCGTGCCGTGGGCTCCTCTCCCTGGACCGGCACCGTCGTGTCGAGCTCGGTCACGTGGACCGCCTCCCCCGTGTCTGACGTCTGTGAACATCAACTGGCCACGACCGTACCGTCGTCGGCCGAAGCCCGTCAGAGCCTGTGGACAACCTCGCGACTGTGGAAAACCGAGCGACCCCGGGCCCGGGCGCGACCACCCGTCAAACAATCACTGTGATTGTCCTCACGGAGCCGCCACCCACCACGCCCCGCGCCCCCACCCCGACAGACCGACCCGCAGACCCCACCCACAGACCTCATCCGACCCGATCCGGCACCGTCCGACCCGATCCGGCACCGTCCGACCTGATCCGGCACCGTCCGACCTGATCCGGAAAACGCAGAAGCCCCGCAGATCTGAGATCTGCGGGGCTTCTGACTTGTGCGCGAGGGGGGAGTTGAACCCCCACGCCCTTTCGGGCACTGGAACCTGAATCCAGCGCGTCTGCCTATTCCGCCACCCGCGCATTGGGTGTGCCTTCCGGCCCCTCGCCCTTTCGGGGTGAGCGCCTTCCGACATCCAGAAGATTAGCACGCTGCAGAGGGTGGATTCACATCCGTTTCCTCGGGCGCCTGCCGGGCAGCCGCACCCGAGCCCCACCCCCGCTGACCTCGCAACCCGCGCGTCCAACGACGTCAGAGCGCATCCGGCACATCTCGACGGAACGGCTCCGAGACATGACGAACCGCCCAGCCCTCATCCCCCTGCCCGCCTCCTCTCCCCATCCCCCCTTTCGCCGGCCCCTCCCTGCCCCGCCCCGCCCTCACTCCCTCTTCACCCCTTTCCTGCCCTTTCCTCACCTTCAGCCCGCCCCCGCGTCCCCCACGCCGCCCCACCGCTCCGCGCCCCGCCACTCCCCGACGATTCCCGCCCCTCACGGATCCGCTTCCGATCCGCCTTCCCCGTCCCCTCACAGGTCCACCGCCGCGTGCGGGACACTGTCCAGGGGCCCCCTCTACGATCCAGCTGTGAGGGTCGACACTCGTCGACCGGGCTGACAGGGGGAACCAGCCGATTTCCCGGCGCGTGGATACGATCAGTAAGCAGTACCAGGACGAAAACGAAGGAGGAGGTGCCCCATGGGAGTCCTGAAGAAGTTCGAGCAGCGTCTTGAAGGTCTGGTCAACGGCACCTTCGCCAAGGTGTTCAAGTCCGAGGTCCAGCCCGTCGAGATCGCCGGCGCTCTCCAGCGCGAGTGCGACAACAACGCGACGATCTGGAACCGCGAGCGGACCGTCGTCCCCAATGACTTCATCGTGGAGCTGAGCGCGCCGGACTTCGAGCGCCTCAGCCCGTACTCGGGTCAGCTCGGCGACGAGCTGTCCGGGATGGTTCGCGACTACGCGAAGCAGCAGCGCTACACCTTCATGGGACCGATCAAGGTCCATCTGGAGAAGGCGGAAGACCTGGACACGGGTCTGTACCGGGTGCGCAGCCGAACACTCGCGTCGAGCACGAGCCAGCAGCAGTCCTCACCACAGTCGCCGCATGCGCAGTCGCAGCCGCAGCCCGGCCGGGGTCCCGCTTCGGCGCCCCCGGCGGCGGGCGGAGGCTACGGTTACCCGCCGGCGGCGAACGCGGCCGCGGGATACTCCCAGCCGCCGGCGGGCGCTCCGCCGATGCCTGCGGGGCCGCCTCCGGGACGTCCCGGGCAGGCTCCGGCGGGTGCGCGGCCGCGGGGCGGCGCGAGTCCGCTGCCCGGCGCGCAGGTGCGTCACTGGATCGAGATCAATGGCACACGCCACCAGATCTCGCGTCCCACGCTGGTCCTCGGCCGCAGCACCGAAGCCGATGTGCGGATCGACGACCCCGGCGTCTCTCGCCGGCACTGTGAGATTCGGACCGGAACGCCCTCGACGATCCAGGATCTCGGGTCCACCAACGGCATCGTGGTGGACGGGCAGCACACCACCCGCGCTACGCTCCGCGACGGCTCGCGGATCGTCGTGGGCAGCACCACCATCATTTACCGGCAAGCCGAAGGGTGAAGCGGGGGCAATGTCAGAGCTGACCCTGACGGTCATGCGGTTGGGTTTCCTGGCCGTTCTGTGGCTGTTCGTGATCGTGGCCGTCCAGGTCATCCGCAGCGACCTGTTCGGTACGCGCGTCACCCAGCGGGGGTCGCGTCGTGACAGCGGGCGGCAGCAGACCGCTGCCCGCCAGGCCGCACCGCCGCAACAGCGCGCCCAGCAGAACAGCGGCGGGGGTGGCGGGCGGCAGCGCCGTGGCGCCCCCACGAAGCTCGTCGTCTCCGAGGGGACCCTCACGGGCACCACGGTGGCGCTGCAGGGCCAGACCATCACGCTGGGCCGTGCGCACGATTCGACGATCGTGCTGGACGACGACTACGCGTCGAGCAGGCATGCCAGGATCTACCCGGACCGGGACGGCCAGTGGATCGTGGAGGACCTCGGGTCCACCAACGGCACGTATCTCGACCGGTCCCGGCTGACCACTCCGCAGCCGATTCCGCTGGGCGCGCCGATCCGCATCGGCAAGACCGTCATCGAGCTGCGGAAGTAGTACGACAATGAGCGAGCGGAGCGAGCGAGCCGACGCGGTCACCCAAGACCTGAGCGCGCTCCCGACCGGAGGGTGGGCACCGTGCGGATGTACCCGGAGCCGACGGGCGAGGTGCGCATGAGTCTGTCACTGCGCTTCGCCGCCGGATCGCACAAAGGCATGATCCGCGAGGGGAACGAGGACTCCGGTTACGCCGGTCCGCGGCTGCTCGCGATCGCCGACGGCATGGGCGGTCAGGCCGCCGGAGAGGTCGCCTCGTCCGAGGTGATCTCGACGATCGTCGCGCTCGACGACGACGTGCCCGGATCCGACATCCTGACCTCGCTCGGCACCGCCGTGCAGCGGGCCAACGACCAGCTGCGGATGATGGTCGAGGAGGATCCCCAGCTCGAGGGCATGGGGACGACCCTGACCGCTCTGCTGTGGACGGGGCAGCGCCTCGGTCTCGTGCATGTCGGTGACTCGCGCGCGTATCTGCTGCGCGACGGTGTGCTGACGCAGATCACGCAGGACCACACGTGGGTGCAGCGTCTCGTCGACGAGGGCCGCATCACGGAAGAGGAAGCCACCACGCACCCGCAGAGGTCCCTCCTCATGCGCGCGCTGGGCAGTGGCGATCACGTCGAGCCCGACCTGTCGATCCGTGAAGTGCGGGCCGGCGACCGGTACCTGATCTGCTCCGACGGCCTGTCCGGCGTCGTCTCCCACCAGACGATGGAGGAGACGCTCGCCAGTTACCAGGGCCCGCAGGAGACGGTTCAGGATCTGATCCAGCTGGCGCTGCGCGGCGGTGGCCCGGACAACATCACGGTGATCGTGGCGGACGTCCTGGATATCGACAGTGGTGACACGCTCGCGGGTCAGCTGTCCGACGCTCCGGTCATCGTGGGCGCGGTCGCGGAGAACCAGCAGCACCAGCTGCACGACGGCGGCGCCATGCAGACGCCGGCGGGCCGTGCGTCGGAGCTCGGCCGCGGGGCGGGCAGGCAGGTGCCGGGGCAGGGCGGCGGCGAGTTCGGGCCGCCCGGCAGCGGGGATCCGGCCGGTTACGCTCCTGAGGGGGGTTTCGGCGCGTACGGGGACGATGACTTCGTCAAGCCGCGGCGTGGCCGTAAGTGGCTGAAGCGGTCCTTCTACACCGTGCTGGCGCTGGCCGTCGTGGGCGGCGGTCTGTACGGCGGGTACCGCTGGACGCAGACGCAGTACTACGTCGGTTCGAACGAGTCGCATGTGGCGCTGTACCGCGGGATCAGCCAGGACCTGGCGTGGGTGAGTCTGTCGAAGGTCGAGAACGACCACCCCGAGATCGAACTCAAGTACCTGCCGCCGTATCAGCGCAAGCAGGTCGAGGCGACGATCACCGAGGGCAGCTTCGGTGAGGCCAGGGACAAGGTCAGCGAGCTTTCGCTGCAGGCTTCGGCCTGCAAGAAGGACGCGGAGCGCCGTCAGGCGGAGAACGAGCAGAACGCGAAGACCGGCGAGGGTCAGGCGGGTGGCACCACTGGTGCCACGAAGACGTCTTTCACCACGTCGCGCGGCTCGGCGAAGACAGCGCCGAGTCCGACAGCCACGCCGACACCCACGCCGTCCGGAACGGCCAAGTCCAAGACCGCACCGACGCCCACACCTGGCCCCAGCCTCTCGGAGGAAGAGCAGAAGCTGGTCCCGCTGTGCGGTAAGCAGTAAGCAGCCGTGAGGGGCCCAGACACACGATGAGCAGTACTACCAACCCGTCGACGAACCACACGTCCACGATCGGTTCGATCGGTGCGCCCAGCCGCCGCAACACCGAGCTGGCGCTGCTGGTCTTCGCGGTCGTCATCCCGGTGTTCGCCTACGCCAACGTGGGCCTGGCCCTCAACAACGAGGTGCCCGCCGGATTGCTGAGCTACGGGCTCGGCCTCGGCCTCCTCGCCGGCGTCGGCCATCTCGTCGTGCGCAAGTTCGCGCCGTACGCGGACCCGCTGCTGCTGCCGCTGGCCACGCTCCTCAACGGACTGGGCCTGGTGGTGATCTGGCGGCTCGACCAGTCGAAGCTGCTCAAGTCGATCCACCAGGCAGGCAGCGCGGCGCCGCGCCAGCTGCTGTACACCGCGCTGGCCATCGGCCTCTTCGTCGTCGTACTGATCTTCCTCAAGGAC
Organism: Streptomyces antnestii; assembly: GCF_004005495.1. Lineage (GTDB taxonomy): Bacteria > Actinomycetota > Actinomycetes > Streptomycetales > Streptomycetaceae > Streptomyces > Streptomyces antnestii. The sequence goes on along the minus strand of NZ_RZYA01000003.1, from coordinate 252,168 downwards.
CACCGCGTCCTGCAGCGCTACACGTACATCTCCATGGTCGGCGCGCTGGTCCTGCTGCTGCTCCCGCTGGTCCCGGGCCTCGGTGCCAACATCACCTACGGCGCCAAGATCTGGATCTCGGTCGCCGGCTTCTCGATCCAGCCCGGTGAGTTCGCGAAGATCGTGCTGGCGGTCTTCTTCGCCGGCTACCTGATGGTCAAGCGGGACGCGCTGGCCCTCGCCAGCCGCCGCTTCATGGGCATCTACCTGCCGCGCGGCCGCGACCTGGGCCCGATCATCGTCGTATGGATGATCTCGATCCTCATCCTGGTGTTCGAGACCGACCTCGGTACGTCGCTGCTGTTCTTCGGAATGTTCGTCATCATGCTGTACGTCGCCACCGAGCGGACCAGCTGGATCGTCTTCGGTCTGCTGATGTCCGCGGCCGGCGCGGTCGGCGTGGCCAGCTTCGAACCGCACGTCAAGACGCGTGTGCAGGCCTGGCTCGACCCGATGCGCGAGTACACGCTCAGCCGGTCCGGCGTCCACGACGGCGTCGTCCACTCCGAGCAGGCCATGCAGGCACTGTGGGCCTTCGGCTCCGGCGGCACCCTCGGCACCGGCCTCGGCCGGGGTCACTCCGAGCTCATCCGGTTCGCCGCCAACTCCGACTTCATCCTCGCCACCTTCGGCGAGGAGCTCGGCCTGGCCGGCATCATGGCGATCCTGCTGATCTACGGCCTGATCGTGGAGCGCGGCATCCGCACCGCCCTTGCCGCCCGCGACCCGTTCGGCAAGCTCCTCGCCGTCGGCCTGTCCGGCGCCTTCGGACTCCAGGTCTTCGTGGTCGCCGGCGGTGTCATGGGTCTGATCCCGCTGACCGGTATGACCATGCCGTTCCTCGCTTCCGGCGGTTCCTCCGTCATCGCCAACTGGGCTCTGATCGCCATCCTGATCCGCATCAGTGACACCGCGCGCCGTCCGGCGCCCGCTCCCGCCCCCAGCCCCGACGCCGAGATGACCCAGGTGGTCCGACCGTGAACAAGCCCCTGCGCCGGATCGCGATCTTCTGCGGGCTCCTCGTCCTCGCCCTGCTGATCCGCGACAACTGGCTCCAGTACGCCCAGGCCGACAAGCTGCAGTCCGACAAGCAGAACCCGCGCGTCGCGATCCAGCGTTACGCGCAGCCGCGCGGCGACATCATCGTCGACGGCAAGTCGATCACGGGTTCCGTGGCGACGGACGGCACCGACCTCAAGTACAAGCGGACCTGGAAGGACGGGCCGATGTGGTCGCCCGTCACGGGTTACGCCTCGCAGCTGGTCGGCGCGAGCCAGATCGAGTCCATCGAGGACGGCATCCTCACCGGCAACGACGACCGGCTGTTCTTCCGCCGCACCCTCGACATGATCACCGGCAAGAAGAAGGAGGGTGGCAATGTCGTCACCACCCTCGACGCCGCCGCGCAGAAGGCCGCGTACGACGGTCTGAAGAACCGGGGCAAGGGTGCCGCCGTCGCGATCGACCCGAAGACGGGTGCGATTCTCGCGATGGCGTCGACGCCTTCGTACGACCCGTCGTCGTTCGCCGGCATCATGCAGAAGGACGGCAACACCTTCGGGAAGCTCGACAAGGACAAGGACAAGCCGCTCACGAACCGCGCCCTGCGCGAGACGTACCCGCCGGGTTCCACGTTCAAGATCGTGACGGCGGCGGCGGCCCTGGAGCACGGCAAGTACACGAACGCCGACGAGAAGACGAACACCCCGCTTCCCTGGATCATGCCCGGCACGACCACGCCGCTGAAGAACGAGGGCAACATCCCTTGCAAGGACGCGACGCTGCGGGTGGCCCTGCGCTACTCCTGCAACACCGTCTTCGGCAAGATCGGCGCGGACCTCGGCAAGGACAAGATGCTGGAGACCGCGGAGAAGTTCGGCTTCAACAAGGAGCAGTTCACCCCGGTCCGTTCGAACCCGTCCGTGTTCTCCAAGGACATGAACACGTCGCAGACCGCGCTGTCCTCGATCGGCCAGTACAACACCGCCGCGACGCCGCTGCAGATGGCGATGGTGGCCGCCGCCGTCGCCAATGACGGCACGCTCATGGAGCCGTACATGGTCAGCCAGCTGCAGGCCCCGAGCCTGGATGTCATCGAGCAGCACACCCCGAAGAAGATGAGCCAGCCGCTGTCGCAGAAGAACGCCCAGATCCTTCAGTCGATGATGGAGACGGTCGTCAGCGAGGGCACCGGTACGAACGCGCAGATCCCCGGCTACACGGTCGGCGGCAAGACGGGTACCGCCCAGCACGGCCTCAACAACAGTGAGAAGCCTTACGCCTGGTTCCTCTCGTACGCGAAGGCCAAGGACGGCAGCTCGCCGGTCGCAGTGGCCGTCGTCGTCGAGGACGGCAGCGCCAACCGTGGCGACATCTCCGGTGGCGGCCTGGCCGCGCCGATCGCCAAGAGCGTGATGGAGGCTGTCCTCGCCAAGAAGTGAGACCGCTCACGTCTCCTTCACAACGGTGCACGTTGCGATACCGGTCCTGTATCGGGTGACGGTCTCGGGCAGGTCAGCCAGGACAGGCCGGGTACGGTATGCCCGGACAGCACACCGCCCGACCCCACACGGGTGACGGTCGGGACCGACGGAGAGGGCTGGTAGGTAACCATGGAAGAGCCGCGTCGCCTCGGCGGCCGGTACGAGCTGGGCCAGGTGCTCGGCCGTGGTGGCATGGCGGAGGTCTATCTCGCCCATGACACCCGGCTCGGACGCACCGTGGCGGTGAAGACGCTGCGCGCGGACCTCGCGCGTGATCCGTCGTTCCAGGCCCGGTTCCGCCGGGAGGCCCAGTCGGCCGCCTCGCTCAACCATCCCGCGATCGTCGCCGTGTACGACACAGGCGAGGACTACATCGACGGGACCTCCATCCCGTACATCGTGATGGAGTACGTCGACGGGTCCACGCTGCGTGAGCTGCTGCACTCCGGGCGCAAGCTGCTGCCCGAGCGCTCCATGGAGATGACGATCGGCATCCTCCAGGCTCTCGAGTACTCGCACCGGGCAGGCATCGTCCACCGCGACATCAAGCCGGCGAACGTCATGCTGACGCGGACCGGCCAGGTCAAGGTGATGGACTTCGGCATCGCCCGCGCCATGGGCGACTCCGGCATGACGATGACGCAGACGTCCGCCGTGATCGGCACCGCCCAGTACCTCTCCCCGGAGCAGGCCAAGGGCGAGCAGGTCGACGCGCGCTCCGACCTCTACTCGACGGGCTGCCTCCTCTACGAGCTGCTGACCGTGCGGCCGCCCTTCGTGGGCGACTCCCCGGTCGCGGTCGCGTACCAGCACGTGCGGGAGGAGCCGCAGCCGCCGAGCGTCTTCGACGGTGAGATCACGCCCGAGATGGACGCGATCGTCCTCAAGGCCCTCACCAAGGACCCGGACTACCGCTACCAGTCCGCGGACGAGATGCGGGCCGACATCGAGGCGTGCCTGGACGGGCAGCCCGTCGCGGCGACCGCGGCGCTCGGCGCCGTCGGCTACGGCGGCCACCCGGACGACCAGCAGACCGCGATGCTGCGCCCGCAGAACGGCGGCGGCGCTGCTACGTCGATGCTGCCCCCGGTCAACCCGGACGACGGCGGCTACGGCTACGACGACCGCCCCGACCGGCGCCGCTCGAACCCGGGCAAGAACCGCACGTCGACGATCCTGCTCGCTCTTGCGGGCCTCCTCGTCCTGGTCGGCGCGATCCTGATCGGCAAGTTCTTCATGGAGGGGAGCAGCGGGGGCAACGACCCGTTCAAGGCGCCCAACTTCGTCGGCAAGACGGTCCCCGACGCCAAGCTCTCCGCCGACAACGTGAACCTCAAGATCGACGCCTCCAAGAAGGGGCCCTGCGAGAAGTACCCCAAGGGCCAGATCTGCTCGCAGAACCCGGCCGCGGGAACCGACGTCAACAAGAACGACACGGTCACGGTGACGGTGTCCACGGGGGCGCCGAAGGTCGACGTGCCCGACGTGCGGGGCCTGGACTTCAGCGAGGCCGAGACGCAGCTCACCGACAAGGGCTTCCAGGTCACGAAGGAGACCAAGGAGTCGAACCAGACTCCCAACGTCGTGATCAACCAGGACCCGCACGGCGGCAAGGTCCAGAAGGGGAGCACCATCACCCTGACCGTCGCCAAGAAGAAGACGGTCGTCACGGTCCCGGACGTCTCCGGCAAGACGTGTGCCGAGGCCACGGCGCAGCTCGAGGCGAGCAACCTCAAGGCCAGCTGCACCGAGGAGGCGAACGCCACGGTCGAGGCCGGCAAGGTCTTCTCGCAGAGCCTCGCGCCGAGCTCGGAGGCCGAGCCCGGCTCCACGGTCGCCCTGAAGATCGCCAAGGCCCCCGAGCAGATCACGGTGCCCGGTGACATCGCCGGCAAGCAGCTCAAGGACGTGCAGAAGGAGCTGCAGGACCTGGGCCTCAACGTGGCGCTCGCGCCCGGCTCGTCGAACGACCCGAACTCCACGGTCGTCACCAGCCAGCCCGCCCCCAACTCCCCGGTGAACAAGGGAGACACCGTCAACCTGTTCACCACCCAGCAGGGCGGCAACGGGAACGGCGGTAACGGGAACGGCGGCGGAATCTTCGGAGGCCTCACCGGCCAGTAGCGCCACCGAAGCAGGCACCACGAGAGAGCCCCGGCACCGCGTCTGCGGAACCGGGGCTCTCTTCTTTTACGCGGTTGCGTGGGCGCGTCTATGTGGTGCGTGGGCCCTGTTCGATGCGTGGGCTCGTCAGCGCAGCTCCGGCGGAGGCGTCCGCTTGCTGTCGACCTTGTCGATCCGCTCCAGCTCGCCCCACACCACGTAGCGATACGTGGACGTGTAGACGGGCGTGCACGTCGTCAGCGTGATGTAGCGGCCGGGCTTCTTCACGCCCGACTCCTTGGGGACCGCGCTGAGGACCTTCACGTTGTACTTCGACGTCTCGGGGAGGATGTCGTACACCTTGTAGACGTACCACTTGTCCTTCGACTCGAAGACGATCGGGTCGCCCTTTTTGATCTTGTCGATGTTGTGGAACTTCGCGCCGTGCCCGTCCCGGTGGGCCGCGAGCGCGAAGTTGCCCTTCGCGTCCGCCGGCAGAGCGGACTTGACCGGGTCGGTGTAGTAGCCGGCGACACCCTCGTTGAGGATCTCCGAAGAGGTGCCCTTCTCGACGAGCACCTCACCGTTCTTCATCGACGGCACGTGCAGGAAGCCGATGCCGCCCTTGGTGTCCAGCGCGCCGGGGCCCGGGTCGGACCACTGGTGACGCACCTTGTCGCCCTCCTTGTGCGCGGCACGGTCCGCGAGCACGTTCGTCCACCACAGCGAGTAGGCCACGAACAGGCCCAGTACCAGGCCCACCGTGATGAGGAGCTCACCGAAGACGCTGACGGCGGCGGCGATACGGCCGCGGCCCCTGCGTCGTCGTGGCGCGGGCGGGGCCTCGCCGGTCCGCTCAGCCCCCTTGTCCGTGTCGGTCTTCGCTGCCACTGATCGTGCCCCGTCCATGTCCTGTCCTGTGCCGTGCCTGCTGCCCCTGCGTGTCCCGCTGCCTCACGTCCGCACCGCCGGCGCTTCCGCTCCCGCTACTGCACGAGCGCGTCCGGCTTCCCCTTGCTGCGCGGCCGTTCCTCGACCATCTTGCCCCAGACGATCATTCGATACGTGCTGGTGAATTCGGGCGTACACGTGGTCAGCGTGATGTACCGGCCCGGAGCGGTGAACCCGGAGCCCTGCGGCACCGGGTTGAGGACGGACGTGTTGCTCGGCGGGGTCTGCGGAAGGATGCTCGTCATCTTGTACACGTAGTACGTGTCCTGCGTCTCGACGACGATCGGATCGCCCGGCTGAAGGCGGTTGATGTAGCGGAACGGCTCGCCGTGCGTGTTGCGGTGCCCGGCGACCGCGAAGTTGCCGGTCTTCGCGTCCGGCATCGCCGTCTGGATGCTGTCCTTGCCGTAGTGGCCCACCATGCCGCGGTCCAGGACCGTCGTCTTGCTGATGCCCTCGGCGATGGGCACGACGACGTCGAGCTTCGGTATGTGCATGATCGCGAAGCCCTGGCCCGGCGCGAACTTGTCCGGCTTGCGCTTGCCGTTCGCCCAGTCGTCCTGAAGGTGGTGCGCGGCGCTGCCCGCCTGCTCGTGAGCCCGTATGTTCGACCACCACAGCTGGTAGGTGACGAAGAGCAGCATCAGCAGGCCGATGCTGATGAACACCTCGCCGATCGCCCGGCTGGCGACCTCACCGGTGCTGGGTCTGCGCGCGCGTGCGGCACGGCGCGCCTCCAGACGGCTGAGGGGCGGAGAGTCGTCGGCCTCACCGGCCTCGGCGTCCTCACCGGCCTTGGTGGTCTTGGTGGCTTGTGTGGCGCGTCCGGCGTGCGCGGCCTGGGTGGCTGCCGCCGAGTGCCGGCCGCCGTGCTTTGCGGCCCTCCTGCGGGCGGCCCTGCCTCCGATCACCACAGGCTCCGGGTCCGCCGCGGGCTCACTTGCCGCTGCTCGCCGGGTGTCCGAGGTCCTCAGGGCGATGGTCTCGTCGTCCGCGACAAGCTGCGGGGGCGGCTCCGCGTAAGTCTGGGGCTGCGGCTGGGGCTGGGGGTCGTACCACTCCCGCACCAGCGGCTGCTGAGGCTGGAGTTGGGGCTCGGGCTGGGGTTGGGGCTCGGGCTGGGGTGGGGTCTGATGGGTGGGCCGGAGTTCCTCTGCGGCCGCCTGGGGCGCGGCGTCGCCGGCACGGAACCACGGCGAGGGGTGCTGCCCCTCCTGCCCCGGCTGACCCGGCTGCCCCATCTGACCCGCCTGCGCGGCCTGCGCGGCCTGCCCCGGCAGGGGATCGTTCAGCGGGTCGTCGAGCCGCTGGACCGCCGCCTCGAACGCACCGGCAGCCTCGTACGGTTCCTGCTCGTACGAGGCTCCCTCGCGCTCGGGGCGCAGGGCGGTCACGCCGAGGCCCTGCCCACGACCGGGGCGAGCCCGGCCGATCGTGCCACCGCGGTCTTGTCGCCACAGGCGGCCAGCCAGTTGGCCAGCATCAGATGGCCGTGTTCCGTGAGGACGGACTCGGGGTGGAACTGCACGCCCTCGACCGGCAGTTCACGGTGGCGCAGGCCCATGATGATGCCGTCCTCGGTACGCGCCGTGACCTCGAGCTCGTCGGGGACGGTGTCCGGTTCGGCGGCGAGCGAGTGGTAGCGGGTCGCCGTGAACGGGTTCGGAAGGCCCGCGAAGACGCCCCTGCCCTCGTGCCGCACCAGGGACGTCTTGCCGTGCAGCAGCTCGGGCGCGCGGTCCACGACACCGCCGTACGCGACCTGCATCGACTGCATGCCGAGGCAGACGCCGAACACGGGCACGCCGGTCGCGGCGCAGTGGCGCACCATCTCGATGCAGACACCGGCCTGTTCGGGGGCGCCGGGTCCGGGGGACAGCAGCACGCCGTCGAACCCGTCCTGGGCGTGCCGGGTCTCCACCTCGTCGTTGCGCAGGACCTCGCACTCGGCGCCGAGCTGGTAGAGGTACTGGACGAGGTTGAAGACGAAGCTGTCGTAGTTGTCGACCACGAGAATGCGGCTGCTCGCGCCCACTAGTTGTTCACCGTCACATCGTTGAAGGGCAGCAGGGGCTCGGCCCACGGGAAGACGTACTGGAACAGTACGTAGACCACCACGAGGACGAGCAGCAGCGAGATCAGTGCTCTGATCCACGTGTTTCCCGGCAGATGCCGCCAGATCCAGCCGTACATGCCGTCCCTTCCGTCGCGGTACGGCAACAGACTAACGGCGCAGGGCCTCCGGTTTCCCGGCCTCCGCGGGCTGGGTGGCGTCAAGGTGCGCCCAGACGATCAGCCGGTGACTGTGGCCCCACTCCGGCTCACAGGTCGTCAGCGTGAGGTAGCGGCCCGGCTCCTTGTATCCGGACTTGCGCGGCACCGGGTCGATCACGGCGACATCGCCGGGCACGGTCTTGTACGGCTTGGTGTCGATCCGGTACGTGAACCAGGTCGTGCCGTCGGTGAGGACGACCGCGTCGCCGGGGCGCAGCTCGGGGAAGTCCTTGAACGGGTCGCCGTAGGTGCGACGGTGGCCGGCGACGGCGAAGTTCCCCTTCTGGCCGAGCTGGGCGGTGCCGGCGTAGTGACCGAGGCCCTTCTTGAGGATGTCGACGCCCGTGCCCTGGAGCACCGGTTTGTTCCACGTGAAACCGAGCCGCGGGATGTACATGACGGCAAAGGGCTTGCCGTCCTTGTAGGGGGCGGGCGGATCGACCGCGGCCTTGTCGTCACCCGTGTCCGTAGCCGTGGGCGCCGGCTGGGGCTGCTGGGGCTGCTGGACCGCCACCGCGCCCTTGGACCACTGGCTCTGGAGGCTGTCGATCTGGTGGTCCATGGCACTGTCGGCCTTCACCCCGGTCCAGAACAGGACGTAGGCGACGAAGAGCACGATCAGGGCGCCGACCGTGATGCACAGCTCGCTGAACGTCCTCACGACCACTCGCACCGACACAGGCCCCCTCCCCAGCGGGTACTCGCGGCTACTTCGCGGGCTTCTACTTCATGGCCTCTACTTCACGGGCTTCGCGTAGTGGAGATCCACTGTGCCCGAGTAACCGGGAAGAGTCACCGCCCCGTCGTCCTCGACTTTCCAGCCGAGCCCGTACGCGTTGACGTAGAGCATGTAGTTCTGGATCTGGGGCGAGACGGCGACGGCCTTCTTCAGCTTCTCCGGGTCCCCGACGGCGGTGATCTTGTAGGGGGGCGAGTAGACGCGGCCCTGGAGGATCAGGGTGTTGCCGACGCAGCGCACGGCGCTCGTGGAGATGAGCCGCTGGTCCATGACCTTGATGCCGCGCGCGCCGCCGTCCCAGAGGGCGTTGACGACGGCCTGGAGGTCCTGCTGGTGGATGACCAGGTCGTTGGGCTGGGGCTCGGGGTAACCGGGGAGCTTGGCGGTGGCGTTCGGCGGGGCGTCCATGAGGGTGACCGACACGGCCTGGCCGCGCAGCTTCTTCGTGCCGGACGCCTTCTCCAGGGCGGCCAGCTTGGCGTCGTCGGCCTTGCTGCTGCCGCCGCGCTCGGTGAGGGACTCGACGTCCTCGCGGATCGCGCTGTTGGACTCCTCCAGCTGGCCGTTCTTGTGGCTGCGCTCCTGGATGAGGTCGGAAAGCTTCAGGAGCGAGGCGTCCGTGCGGATGTTGGTGCCCTTGGCCGTGTTGAAACTGGTGAAGAAGATCAGCCCGGCCAGGGCGAACACGGCCACGGTCAGCAGGCGCACAGGGCGCAGGCGCATGCGGGGGCGGCCCCCGCCAGGGGGCTCTTCCCGGGAGTCGGCAGAATTGCTCAACGTACCCTTATCTCCTTCAGCGCCGCGGAAGCACTACGCTAACGGACGCCCGGGGGAGCGCCGAGATTCCCCTTGTACGCTGCCCGGAGCCAGCCCACGTTCCCTGCGCGGCCACGCAGCGCATCGACAGGAGAGACCCTCGTGCCGAAGTCACGTATCCGCAAGAAGGCCGACTACACGCCGCCTCCGGCGTCGAAGCAGGCGGCGAATATCAAGCTGACCAACCGCGGCTGGGTCGCCCCGGTCATGCTCGCGATGTTCCTGATCGGGCTCGCCTGGATCGTCGTTTTCTACGTCACCGACGGCACCCTGCCGCTGAACGCGCTCGGCAACTGGAACATCGTCGTGGGCTTCGGCTTCATCGCGGCCGGGTTCGGCGTTTCCACGCAGTGGAAGTAGCTCTGCCCCTAGCTATCCACTGAGTTATCCACAGCTGTTTCCACACTGGGGAAAAGGTCGGAAGATCTGTGGATAACCCACTGGGTGTTGACGCCGGTGTGACTGACTCATCGCGGCTCGCCCACATGTTCGCCCCTTGCCCTGGCTGGGAAAACCCTGGTCAGCGACAAGGGGCACGCTTGTTCCCCACGGGGTGCACAAGATCCTGTACGCGCTGTGGACAACGTCGGCCACAGAACGGGCTCAAGTGAGCTGGAACGTCCTCACAAGCACAGTGACGACGACCACTGCGAGGACCGCGGCGCTGACGCCGTACTGCACGAGAGAGCGGTGCTCCCGGGGCGCGTGGACCATGGCGTACCCGACGATCACACCCGCGACCAGACCGCCGACGTGGGCCTGCCAGGCGATGTTTCCCCACGTGAACGTGAAGAGCAGGTTCAGCGCGAGCAGGCCGACGACGGGCCGCATGTCGTAGTTGAGGCGCCGCACCAGCACCGCGGTCGCGCCCATGAGTCCGAAGATCGCACCGGACGCCCCGAGAGACTGTTCACTCGGTCCTGCCAGGGCGTAGGTCAGCGCACTGCCGGCCAGCCCCGAGACCATGTACAGCGTGATGTAGCGGGCCCGGCCGAGCGCCGCTTCGAGGGGAGCGCCGAGCCACCACAGGCCCAGCATGTTGAACGCGATGTGCCACACCGCCTGGTGCGTGAACATCGACGTCACCAGGCGATACCACTCACCGCCCGCCACACCCTGTGTCGGGGCGTACGGCGCGGGGGGCCAGGCCCCGATCAGGATCAGGTCGGAGAGCAGCCGGTCCCACACGTGGACCGCGATGAACACGGCCACATTGATCCCGATGAGGATCTTCGTGACCAGGCGCGGATCGGCCGCGATCGTGCCACCGGTGATCGTCCGCGGCCGCGCCGCCATGGGCCCGTGCCCCGTACCGGATCCGCCCCGTACACAGTCCGGGCACTGGAAGCCCACCGAGGCGCTGACCATGCACTCCGGGCAGATGGGCCGCTCGCAGCGGGCGCACCGGATGCCGGTCTCGCGGTCGGGGTGTCGGTAGCAGCCGGGCAGGCCCTGCGCGTCCTGCGGGCCCTGCGGACTGCCTGGCCTCTGTTCCATACCGATCCCCTAGGTCTCGACGCACACAGCCCCGCCCATCCATACGGACGAGCGGGGCGAAATGGTTCCCGTCAGCGGGTCTCGACGACGACCGATTCGATGACCACGTCATTGACCGGACGGTCCGTACGCGGGTTGGTCTGCGAGGTCGCGATGGCGTCCACGACCTTCTGGCTGGCGCCGTCGACGACCTCGCCGAAGATCGTGTGCTTACGGTTCAGCCAGGCGGTCGGCGACACCGTGATGAAGAACTGGGAGCCGTTCGTACCCGGGCCGGCGTTGGCCATGGCCAGCAGGTACGGCTTGTCGAAGGCGAGGTCGGGGTGGAACTCGTCCTCGAACTGGTAGCCGGGGCCACCCGTGCCGTTGCCGAGCGGGTCGCCGCCCTGAATCATGAAACCGCTGATCACCCGGTGGAAGACCGTGCCGTCGTAGAGCTTGTCAGTGGACTTCTCGCCCGTCTCCGGGTTGGTCCACTCCCGCTCGCCACGGGCGAGCTCGACGAAGTTCTTGACCGTCTTGGGCGCGTGGTTCGGCAGCAGCCGGATCTCGATGTCGCCTTGGTTGGTCTTCAGGGTGGCGTAGAGCTGCTCAGCCACGATCTGCCTTCCGTTGCCTTCTGTGACGGACCGATCCTCGCACGCCCCGGCTGGGCCGTCGCCCGACGGCGGCCGCAAAAATGCCGGTCGAGTCGCCCCCGGGGAGGCGCATCGCGCGGGGATCCGTGGCATTGTCGACCGCAAGCCCCCCTTGCACCGTTTTGATCAGCTATTGCCCCGGAGTACCGCGGTACGTCCGATGGCGGATCTGATGCCCCGGATGCCCGCCCTCGCATGCCGCACTGCCGTCCGGCAGGCATGATCCGAAAAAGGGTGGAAAGGTGAAAACCTGTACGCCACCGAGGAGGAGGATCCCGTGACCCGCATCGACAGCGTGCGCGCCGCGACCGGATCGGCGAAGGACAGCGTGCTGCACGCCGCGGAAGTGGTGGCGCCCTACGCCGAGACGGCCAAAGACCGGGCCGCACTGTACGCACACGAGGCGCGCGTACGGCTTGCGCCCGTCGTGTCGCAGGCCGCACAGCAGACCCGCGACCAGTACGACACATACCTCGCACCGCATCTCGAACAGGCCCGTACGCATGTGCCGCCGAAGGTCGACCATGCCGCGCAGGAGGCGGCGGTCCGCACCCGGAAGGCCGCACGGCAGGCCGCCGTCTACGCCAGGCCTCGGATCGAGCAGGCTGTGGCCGCCGCCCAGCCCGTCGCCGAGGAAGCGACGGCCCGCAGTGTCGCGGCGCTCGCCGCCCTGCGCGGACAGGTCACGCCGAAGGAGATCAAGAAGCTCGTGCGCAAGCACGACCGGCGTGCGCGGGCGGGCCGGGTCGCCAAGGGCCTCCTTGTGGTCGGCATCCTCGCCGGCGGCGCCTTCGCCGCCTGGAAGTGGTGGGACAAGCAGGCCAACCCGGACTGGCTGGTGGAACCGCCGGCCGCGACCGAGGTCCCGGACACCGCTCCTCTGTCTTCGGTGGACGGCAGCGGACAGACGTCCCTCGACCCCGAGGTACAGGCCAAGCAGGCCGAAGCCGAGGCGGAGGCAGAGACGGACGCCGACGGCAACGACCGCGGCTGAGGCTGAGGCTGAGCGTCGAACGAGCGTGAACGCCGTAGGGCGGGAGACCAGTGGTCTCCCGCCCTACGGCGTTCACGTGTTTCACGTGGAACCTGTGGAGCCTAGGGGAGTCGAACCCCTGACATCTGCCATGCAAAGACAGCGCTCTACCAACTGAGCTAAGGCCCCGGAAAAATGATGCGTCGAACCGGAAGAAGTGCGATCCGGTACGCATCGCAGACCAGAGTACCGGGTCACCCCCCGGATCCCGCAAAAGGATTGGGGGTCCCGGTCCACGACCACTCTCCGTAAGATGCCCCACGTGGTTCGCGGCAGCGAACCGCCGTATTTGGGGAAGCGATGGGGAGACGCGATGGACGCCGCACAGCAGGAAGCGACCGCAAGAGCCAGAGAGCTCCAGCGGAACTGGTACGGAGAGCCGCTGGGGGCGCTCTTCCGTCGACTGATCGATGATCTGGGTCTCAATCAGGCCCGGCTCGCGGGGGTTCTCGGTCTGTCCGCGCCCATGCTGTCCCAGCTGATGAGCGGCCAGCGCGCCAAGATCGGCAACCCGGCCGTCGTCCAGCGGGTCCAGCTGCTTCAGGACCTGGCGGGCCAGGTCGCCGACGGAAGCGTCAGCGCCGCCGAGGCCACCGAGCGGATGGACGAGATCAAGAAGTCGCAGGGCGGCTCGGTCCTCTCCAACGCCACGCAGACGACGACCAGTTCGGGAGCGCCCACGGTCAAGCGCGTGGTCCGCGAGATCCAGTCGCTGCTGCGCTCCGTCTCCGCGGCCGGGGACATCATCGATGCGGCGGACAGCCTCGCCCCGAGCCACCCGGAACTGGCAGAGTTCCTCCGGGTCTACGGCGCCGGCCGCACCTCCGACGCCGTAACGCATTACCAGGCTCACCAGAACTGATCCCGGCCGCACGGAGCGACATCGGGCCGGCCGCACATCCCGCGGCCGGCCCACGGCCGCAGGACGATCCGAGAGGCCGGACGCGTCGTGACGGCCGAGGGGGGAGCGACGCAGCACGATGGGTGAGGTCTTCGCGGGGCGCTACGAGCTGGCCGACCCGATCGGTCGCGGGGGAGCCGGCGCCGTGTGGCGCGCCTGGGACCACCGGCGCCGCAGGTATGTGGCCGCCAAGGTCCTGCTGCAGAGCGACGCGCACACGCTGCTCCGCTTCGTGCGCGAGCAGGCCCTGCGGATCGACCACCCCCACGTCCTGGCGCCGGCCAGCTGGGCCGCGGACGACGACAAGGTCCTGTTCACGATGGATCTGGTCGCCGGCGGCTCGCTGGCGCATCTGATCGGGGACTACGGGCCGCTGCCGCCGTCCTTCGTGTGCCTCCTCCTGGATCAGCTCCTGGCCGGGCTCGCCGCGGTGCACGCGGAGGGGGTCGTGCACCGCGACATCAAGCCCGCCAACATCCTTCTCGAGGCGACCGGCACCGCCCGGCCTCATCTGCGCCTCTCGGACTTCGGCATCGCGATGCGCAAGGGGGAGCCGCGCCTCACCGAGACCGACTACGTGGTGGGCACGCCCGGCTACTTCGCTCCAGAACAGGCCATGGGCGGTGAGCCCGACTTCCCCGCGGACCTGTTCGCCGTGGGCCTCGTGGCGCTGTATCTGCTCCAGGGCGCCAGGCCCGATTCCAGGGCGCTCATCGAGCACTTCACCGACCACGGAACTCCCGGTGCGCCGCAGGGCGTCCCCGGCCCCCTGTGGACGGTCGTGGCCGGTCTCCTGCAGCCGGACCCCGAAGCGCGCTTCCGCTCCGCGACAGGCGCACGCAAGGCCCTCCTGGCGGCGTCGGAACTGCTTCCCGAGCCCGGCCCCGACGATGAACACGTCGAGGTTTTCGACCAACTCGGAGCACTCCCCCCTGGCTTCGCCCCGGACGGCCCGACCACCACGTCCCGGCAGGTCGCCTCAGAACTCGTACGTGACCGGCTCCCCGGCACGACCGGCCGGTCCACAACCCGGAATCCCCAGCCGGGTGAAGCACTGCCATCCACGCCACCGACGCCCCCGACACCACTGCTGCCGCCGGCACCGCAGGGACCTCTGGTCGCGCCGGCCTCCCCGACCACCCCGGCCTTGGTGCCAGGGCCGCCGCCTTATGCGCCTGCGGTACCCGATGCCCGTGCGGCCGGGCCAGATATCAGCATGTCGGAGACCAGCACCGCGGAGACCGGCACCGCGAAGACCAGCATGTCGGAGACCGGCAGCTTCCACCTTCCGCCGCCACCTCCCGCGCAGCCGCCCACATCCCCCACCCCGCCACTCACGCCGGCTCCTCCCACGCCCGGGCAGACAGCCACCCCCGCCACCGCTCCCCCTTACGCGAGCCCGCCCCATCCCCCAGCTCCACAGGCGCCGCCACTCCACACCGCGACACCAACGCGCCCGCACCCCTACGAGCCCTCCCTTCACGCCCACGCCCCGGCGTCACCAGCCCCAGCCCCCGGACCGCGCCCGAGCCCGCATCGTCGTGCCCGGCGACGACGACCGGGACCGCCCGCGAAGGTGGCGATCCCGGTGTTGTTCGTCGCTCTGATCAGTTTCGCCGTGGGCATCTGGGCACTCACCCAGGCCTGACGGGCGCCCGCCGGCGGGCGACGTACGTCCACACGCCGAGCCCGAGCACCAGCACGGACCCCGTCCCGATCCCGGCGATCCCGACCACCGTCATGCGATTCGACCGCCCGATCCCGCCCCGAGCCTCCGCCTGCTGCCCCGGCCCGCCCCCGATCGGCCCCGACCCGCGTTCAGCGGCCGCCAGGTCGGACTCGGTGACCTGGAACGCACCCGGATCCCGCACATACGCGGGCGCCGGCGCCGCATCCCCCCGCACCGTCAGACGGAGCGTCAGCCCGGACTCCTGGTTGCCGAACGTCCCCGTCATCTCAGGCGTGAGAGAGACCTTTAGGTAGTACCAGCCGGCGAACCGCACGCCCGCCTCGTCCGCGCGTGACAGATAGCGGTTCTCGTAGGCGACCGGAGGCAGGGAGTCCAGGGCCGCCGTCGAGGGTTCGCCTCCGTACGAGGCGTCCTTCGAGGTGACCGGCGTCCGTGCCGGGTTGTACAGCGCCACGCTCAGCGCGTTCGGCACGAAGCCCGTACGCGACGCGTCCCCCGCCGAACTGCCCAGCTCGACCTCGGTGAAGAGCTGCTGCCCCCAGTCCAGCGGAACCCGGTAGAAGAGCGTCTGCCCAGGCCGGATCCGGTCGTTCCACACACCCTGGCGCAGGCTCTGCGCATCGTTGAAGCCCGTGCCACCCCGGCGTTCGGACGGGATACCGGCGGGCGGCCGCGGCGACGCCGACGGCCAGGCCCCGGGCCCTGCGGTGGCAGGCGGCGACTTGAGCGCGGGCTCCGCCGCGACATTCAGCTCGAGATCCCAGCGCTCCCGCGTGGAATCCGCCGCCGTCCGGCGCTGGACGACCACGTCATACGTGCCCGCGTCCTGACAGCGCCCGCCACTCTCCCGTACGAGCCGCTCCGCCGTGGCGGCGATCGGCCTCGGGTACTCGTCGGAGCGGAACGCCGCGGTCTCCGCGTCACAGCGATTGCCCTGTTGGTCCTGGAGGGTCACGGAAATGCTGTCGTTGAAGGCGACTTTCACGTCAGCGCCGGCTTTCGGCACCGCCACGACCGAGACGTACGTGTCGGAGGATCCGTCGAGGTCGACGCGGTAGTAGCGCGTACCGGCCGATTCCTTCGCACGCGCCCCGCCGACGAGGCCACCGACAAGGCCCGTGCCCCTGACCCCGGCCTCGACGGAGCTGCGATAGGTCTCCCCGGTCTTCAGCTCCGTCGCATCCGTACTGGTCAGCGCCCCCTGAACGGTCTTCGCACCGTGTGCGAAGACATACGGCGCCGGGTCGGCCGCCGCGGACCCCGGAAGCGCCACCACTGCCGCCGGAACGGCCGCCGCACACATCGCCACCGCGAGCGCCGACATCGGCCGCCCGCGCCGGCCCGGGCCTGCGCCCAGCCGCCCCACGCCCAGCCGGCCCAAGACCCGCCGCCCTACGCGCCGACTCATCACGCGCCCCCTCGCTGCCCCCGCCATCGCCCTGCCGTTGCCTCCGCGTCGGACGACCATCCTGCCTCTCGTGCCCCACGCACCCCTCGGTTATTCACGGAAGCAAGCGAACTATTTACCTAAGCAAACCATTCATCCAGGAGCCTCCCTCTCGCCACCCCCGGACAGCACAAAGCCCCGACCGCGAATGCGATCGGGGCTTTGAAGAGACTGTCGTCGATACTCACGAACCCGTGGGCACGGAGTCAGTCGCCTCCGTCCACAGATCCTGCTCGGCGCGATCCGCCTGGATCTGGCGGTACACGAGGAGCCCGCCGATGGCGGCCAGTGCGACCAGGAGAAGCTTCTTCACCGCGCGACCTCGTCCTTCATTGACGTAGGGGACCTCTGGCGCCCGACTATACACACCGACCGAGACCGATCGGTGACCTGCACCCAGGCCCAACTCTCGCACCCCGCCGACCAGTCGATGCGGATCACGGACCTCCGATCACACTTCGCAGAATGTGACATTCAGCGTGATTCGCCGCCTTACGGGGCACTTAAGGCCATCCGGGTGGTGTTCATCGGAAGATCGACGCGCCACGGGCGTCGGTCCCCCACTCCGGAGGCCACATACACATCATGAGGAAAGTACGCAAATCGCCCAACCTGAAAGTGAGGGGTCATGGCCACCAACAGGGTCATCAAGCTGTGGACCGTCATCATCACCGCCTTCCTCGCGGTTCTGACCGCGATGGGTCTCACCTCCCCGGCCGCCGCGGCCACGCCCGTACAGCAGACCGAGGGCATCCGCAACGCGGCGGTGAGCACCCCCGCCGCCACCTCCGTCCGGGCACCCTGGGCCTTCAAACGATCCCTGCCGCCGACGATGAAGCAGCGCATCCGCGCCGAGGCGCACGGTTCCTCTCCGAGCTGCCGCCACCGTCTGCCGGCCGAGACTGAGCCCGGGAACGAGTTCGACGAGACAGCGGCAGGAATCAACGCACTCCATGCGCAGGCATGAGGACAGCGGTAGTAACGACTCTGAGTCCCTCTGCACAAAACGCTCCACCTGCATAAAACGCTCCACCGCGAGAAGCGCCGGCGAGGAAGACCGACAGGTACCGCCGGCAGGCACCATCAGTAAGTACTGCCACTGCCTCACACAGGACGAGCGCAGAACCAAGGCACCGCCTTACAGGCCCACTGCCTCACCGCTCCCCGCAGCCCCCAGCCCCACAGCGCCCTCCCGCGCCCCAGAGCCTTCACGCACGCCCCGTCACGACCACGACCCCGGCCAGCACAGGCTGAGGGTCTTCTCGGCGTGTGCCCGCGCCACCCTCAGACGCCAAAGCCCCAAGACGCCAAAAACCCCCAACCACCATGGGTTGAGGGTTCTTGTGCTGCTGTGGGGCTAACAGGATTTGAACCTGTGGCCTCATCCTTATCAGGGATGCGCTCTAACCAACTGAGCTATAGCCCCGCCGCGCTTTGCGGTGTGTGTCCCGCGCGCTGACCTCTGAAGATTAGCGCACGACCCGGCCAGTCCCAAAATCGATAGCCGGGAGCCGGTCCGACCGGCCCGAACAACAGTGGAGCGCACCCCCGTCAGGGAATGCGCTCCACCGGTGTCACGACGTTCTGAAGGCCGTTACCCGTCCTCTACTCGTCCTCGGCGAGGGTCAGCTCGACGCCGCCCACGAAGCCCGCGGAGAGGTTGTAGATGAACGCGCCGAGCGTGGCCAGGGCCGTCGCCAGGACGACGTCGATGACCGCGATGATCGACGTGAACAGCAGGACGTGCGGCAGCGACAGGAACGACTGCAGGTCGAAGCCGTTGGACTCGTTCGAGCCCGTGGCCTCGGAGATCGTGCCGCCCACGGTCGAGAAGACACCCATGGCGTCCATGACCATCCACAGCACCGCGGCCGCGACGATCGTGCAGATGCCGAGCGCGATGGAGAGCAGGAAGCTGACCTTCATCACCGACCACGGATCGGCCTTGGCGACCCTCAGGCGCGCCTTGCGAGTGCGGGGCGTCGTCCGTGCCCCGGTGCGCGGCTTGCGGACCGCACCGGACGGCGGAGCCGCCTGGTAGGCCTGCGGCGGGTGGTACGGCTGCTCGGGCTGCTGCGGCTGCGGCCTCTCCCCGGGCAACGGGCCGGCCTTGTCGGCCGCGTACTGCTGCGTCTGCGGACCTCGGGTGTCCGTCACAGTTCCCCCCTGGGATCCATGAGACTCGTGCGAGTCGTTCGAGTCAGTGGCGGGGCCACGGCCGCCGTCCGTTTCCGTACCGGTGGATGTTCCGGTAGAGCCGGCACCCGTGGCTCCGCTCACGATGACTCACTCCTCGCGCTACTCGGCCGTGGACTCCGTGCCCTCGTCCGTTCCGACAGCCGTATCGGCCTGCGCGGACTCGTCGGCGATGTCGTCACCGTCGACCTCCTCCGCCTCGCGACCGGCCTCGGCGTTACGAGCGATACCGACCACGGCATCGCGCTTGCCCAGGTTGATCAGTTGGACGCCCATGGTGTCACGGCCCGTCTCCCTGACCTCGTTGACTCGCGTACGAATCACACCGCCCGACAGCGTGATGGCGAGGATCTCGTCGGTCTCCTCGGTCACCAGCGCGCCGACCAGCGAACCACGGTCCTCCACGATCTTGGCGGCCTTGATACCGAGGCCGCCGCGGCCCTGGACGCGGTACTCGTCGACAGCGGTCCGCTTCGCGTACCCGCCGTCCGTTGCGGTGAACACGAACGTACCCGGCCTGACGACATTCATCGAGAGCAGCTGGTCGCCCTCGCGGAAACTCATGCCCTTCACACCGGACGTCGCGCGGCCCATGGGGCGCAGCGCGTCGTCCGTCGCGGTGAAGCGGATGGACTGCGCCTTCTTACTGATGAGCAGCAGGTCGTCCTCGGCGGAGACCAGCTCGGCCCCGATCAGCTCGTCGTCGGAGCCGTCCTCCGTCTCGCGCAGGTTGATGGCGATGACGCCGCCCGCGCGGGGCGAGTCGTAGTCCTTGAGGGGCGTCTTCTTTACGAGGCCGCCCTTCGTGGCGAGGACCAGGTAGGGGGCCGCTTCGTAGTCGCGGATCGCGAGGATCTCGGCGATCGCCTCGTCCGGCTGGAAGGCCAGCAGGTTGGCGACGTGCTGGCCTCGCGCGTCACGCCCGGCGTCCGGGAGTTCGTACGCCTTGGCGCGGTAGACGCGGCCCTTGTTCGTGAAGAACAGCAGCCAGTGGTGCGTCGTCGACACGAAGAAGTGGTCGACGATGTCGTCTTCCTTGAGCTTCGTGCCGCGTACGCCCTTGCCGCCGCGCTTCTGCGAGCGGTAGTCGACGGTCTTCGTGCGCTTGACGTAGCCACCGCGCGTGATGGTGACGACGATGTCCTCTTCGGGGATCAGGTCCTCGATGGACATGTCGCCGTCGAAGGGCACCAGCATGGAGCGCCGGTCGTCGCCGAACTTCTCGACGATCGCCGCCAGTTCCTGGCTGATGATCTCGCGCTGCCGGGCCGGCGAGGCCAGGATCGCGTTGTACTCGTTGATCTTCTGCTGCAGTTCGTCGTGCTCGGCGACGATCTTCTGGCGCTCCAGGGCGGCCAGCCGGCGCAGCTGCATCTCGAGGATCGCGTTGGCCTGGATCTCGTCGATCTCCAGGAGGCCCATGAGGCCCTCTCGGGCGATCTCGACGGTGTCGCTGCGCCGGATCAGCGCGATGACCTCGTCGATGGCGTCCAGGGCCTTCAGGAGGCCGCGCAGGATGTGGGCGCGCTCCTCGGCCTTGCGCAGGCGGAACTTCGTACGGCGGACGATGACCTCGACCTGGTGGCTCACCCAGTGGCGGATGAAGGCGTCCAGGGAGAGGGTGCGCGGCACACCGTCGACGAGCGCCAGCATGTTGGCGCCGAAGTTCGTCTGCAGGTCGGTGTGCTTGTAGAGGTTGTTCAGGACGACCTTGGCGACGGCGTCGCGCTTCAGGACGACGACGAGGCGCTGGCCCGTACGCGAGGACGTCTCGTCGCGGACGTCGGCGATGCCGCCGACCTTGCCGTCCTTCACGAGGTCGGCGATCTTCTGCGCGAGGTTGTCCGGGTTGACCTGGTAGGGGAGCTCGGTGACCACCAGGCACTGGCGGTTCTGGATCTCCTCGACCTCGACGACCGCGCGCATCGTGATGGAGCCACGGCCCGTGCGGTACGCCTCCTCGATGCCCTTGCGGCCCACCACGAGGGCGCCGGTCGGGAAGTCGGGGCCCTTGATGCGCTCGATGAGCGCGTCCAGGAGCTCCTCGTGCGAGGCGTCCGGGTTCTCCAGGTACCACTGGGCGCCGGCGGCGACCTCGCGCAGGTTGTGCGGCGGGATGTTGGTCGCCATGCCGACCGCGATACCGGCCGAGCCGTTGATCAGCAGGTTCGGGAAGCGGGCCGGCAGGACGGTCGGCTCCTGGGAGCGGCCGTCGTAGTTGTCCATGAAATCGACGGTTTCCTCGTCGATGTCCCGGACCATCTCCATGGACAGCGGCGCCATCTTGCACTCGGTGTAGCGCATGGCGGCCGCGGGGTCGTTACCCGGAGAGCCGAAGTTTCCGTTGGAGTCCACCAGCGGCATGCGCAGCGACCATGGCTGGGCCAGGCGCACCAGTGCGTCGTAGAGCGCGGAGTCGCTGTGCGGGTGGTAGTTACCCATGACGTCACCGACGACGCGGGCGCACTTGTAGAAGCCCTTCTCGGGCCGGTAGCCGCCGTCGTACATGGTGTACAGGACACGGCGGTGGACGGGCTTGAGACCGTCGCGTACGTCGGGCAGCGCGCGGGACACGATGACGGACATCGCGTAGTCGAGGTACGAGCGCTGCATCTCGCTCTCGAGCCCGACGGGCTCGATGCGCTGAGCGAATTCCCCGCTCTCGACAGCCACGGTGATCTCGACGCCTTCTTCAGGCGTGGGAGGCGTGTTCTCGTCGGTCATTGCTGGTGAAGATCCTTTCTGTGGCGGTCAGCTGAGACCGACTCAGATGTCGAGGAAGCGGACGTCCTTGGCGTTGCGCTGGATGAACGAGCGGCGTGCCTCGACGTCCTCGCCCATGAGGACCGAGAACAGGTCGTCGGCCTGGGCGGCGTCGTCGAGCGTGACCTGGCCGAGGACGCGGTGTTCCTGGTCCATGGTCGTGATGCGCAGCTCCTCGGCGTTCATCTCGCCGAGGCCCTTGAAGCGCTGGATCGAGTCGTCACGGATGCGCTTGCCGTTCTGCTTGCCCAGCTCGACGAGGGCGTCGCGCTCGCGGTCCGAGTACGCGTACTCGAAGTCGTCCCGGCCCCACTTGATCTTGTAGAGCGGCGGGCGCGACAGGAAGACGTGTCCGGCCTCGACGAGGGGGCGCATGAAGCGGAACAGGAACGTCAGCAGGAGGGTGTTGATGTGCTGGCCGTCGACGTCGGCGTCCGCCATCAGGACGATCTTGTGATAGCGGAGCTTCGCGATGTCGAAGTCCTCGTGGACTCCGGTGCCGAAGGCGGAGATCAGTGCCTGGATCTCCTGGTTCTGCAGGATCTTGTCGATCCGCGCCTTCTCGACGTTCAGGATCTTGCCTCGGATGGGCAGGATGGCCTGGTACTGCGGGTTCCGGCCGGACTTGGCCGAGCCGCCGGCGGAGTCACCCTCGACGATGAAGATCTCGCACTTGGTGGGGTCGTTCGACTGGCAGTCCGAGAGCTTGCCCGGCAGGGAGGCCGACTCCAGGAGGCCCTTGCGACGGGTCAGGTCGCGGGCCTTGCGGGCCGCCACGCGCGCGGTGGCCGCCTGGATGGACTTGCGGATGATGTCCGCGGCCTCGTTCGGATTGCGGTCCAGCCAGTCGTTGAGGTGCTCGTAGACCGCCTTCTGGACGAAGGTCTTCGCCTCCGTGTTGCCCAGCTTGGTCTTGGTCTGGCCCTCGAACTGGGGCTCGCTCAGCTTGACCGAGATGATCGCGGTCAGACCCTCGCGGATGTCGTCGCCCGTGAGGTTGTCGTCCTTCTCACGCAGCAGCTTCTTGTCGCGCGCGTACTTGTTGATCAACGAGGTCAGCGCCGCGCGGAAGCCCTCCTCGTGCGTGCCGCCCTCGTGGGTGTGGATGATGTTGGCGAAGGAGTACACGCCCTCGCTGTAGCCGCTGTTCCACTGCATCGCGACCTCGAGGGACAGGCTCTTGTCCTTGTCCTCCGCCTCCAGGTCGATGACGGTGGGGTGCACCGCTTCTCCCTTGCGGGAGTTGAGGTACTTCACGAAGTCGACGATGCCGCCCTCGTAGTGGTACGTGACGGTCTTGACCTCGTCGGCCTCGTCCGCACCCGCCTCGTCCGCCCCGGCCGTGGCCTTCGCCGACTCGCGCTCATCAGTGAGTTTGATCGTCAAACCCTTGTTGAGGAACGCCATCTCCTGGAAGCGCCGCGAGAGCGTCTCGAAGGAGTACTCCGTGGTCTCGAAGATGTCCGCGTCGGCCCAGAAGGTGACCGACGTTCCGGTCTGCTCGATGGCCTCGTGCTTGGCGAGCGGGGCCGTCGGGACGCCCAGCTTGTAGTCCTGCGTCCAGCGGTGGCCGTCGGTCCTGACCTCGACGGCGACCCTCGCCGACAGCGCGTTGACGACGGAGACGCCGACGCCGTGCAGACCGCCGGAGACCGCGTAGCCGCCGCCGCCGAACTTGCCGCCCGCGTGCAGGACCGTCAGCACGACCTCGACGGCCGGCTTGTTCTCGGAGGGGACGATGCCCACCGGGATGCCTCGGCCGTTGTCGATGACGCGCACGCCACCGTCGGGAAGAATCGTCACGTCGATGGTGTCCGCGTGCCCGGCCAGCGCCTCGTCGACGGAGTTGTCGACCACTTCGTAGACGAGGTGGTGCAGGCCCCGCTCACCGGTCGAGCCGATGTACATGCCAGGGCGCTTGCGGACCGCGTCCAGACCCTCGAGGACTGTGATGGCGCTGGCGTCGTACGACGAGGTGACCTCGCCGGAGGTCTTGAGCGCCTCCGCGGGGGCCTCACCGACGGCGTCGGCGGCAGTGGACGGGATGTTCTCGTTGGGGTTGCCGGAATCGGCCACGAAGCGCCCTTTCTGGCACAGCACAAGCCAAGCCCCCGGCGGTGGCCGGAGCGGCTGCGTCGTTCAGCGATAGTCAGCGTTGCTCGGTGTGTCCCACAAGTGGGGCGGGATTAGCTCTCAGTCTACCGGTAGCGCTGACAGTGATGGGGGTTTGCCGGTACCTGAGTCCTCATGTGCCGCCCTGAACCGGCCTCTGCCGACTCCCCGTATGCGTCCCGGGGCTCCAAGAGGCTTACAGCGGCACTCAGCGCTTCCGAGCGTCAACCGGGTGTCAACCCCCGGCCGGCGTGCCCGCGGTCTCACCCGTAGGTGTCGCCGGGACCCTTGCTTCCGGGGGCGCGCAGGGGGCCGTAGCGGCGGGCGGGACCGCCGGGGCCGAGGACCTTCAGGAGGCGTACGGTGCCGTGCCCCAGGTCCTCGTTGAGCCGCGCCACCAGCTGCGGAGCGAGCAGCCGCAGCTGCGTCGCCCAGGCCGTCGAGTCGCACTGGACGGTCAGGACGCGCTCGTCCTCGTCGTACTTCTGGGGCACACAGTGCTTGGCGAGGTCGTCGCCCACGATCTGCGGCCAGCGGCCCATGACGCCGCCGACGGCGGCCGGGGCCTCCCAGCCGCGCTCGGTGATCAGCCGGTTGATGGCCGCCCCGAGCGCCAGGGGGTCGCGGCCGTCGGCCCGCGCCCCGGACCGCAGCCCGCCGCGCTTGGCCTGCTTCTTTTGCTGGGCGGCCGCCCCGCGCGCGCGTGCCTGCTCCTTCGCCGCGCGCAGGGCCACGCGCGCGAGGTCGACGCCGGACGGCTCGGGCGCCTTCTTCGGGACGTCCCCCGCAGGCGGGTTCTCGCTCACAGCCGCTCCACCGTGCCCTCGGACACCGCGTACCGCGTGCCCGTCAGGATGCCCGGCACGTCGTCGTCGACCGCCGCGGTGACCAGGACCTGCTCGCCGGGAGCGACCAGCTCGGCGAGGCGCTCCCTGCGCCGTGCGTCGAGCTCCGCGAAGACGTCGTCGAGGACGAGCACCGGCTCGTTCCCCTCGGCCCGCAGCAGGTCGTACGAGGCCAGGCGCAGCGCCAGCGCGTACGACCAGGACTCGCCATGGCTGGCGTACCCCTTGGCCGGCAGCTGGCCGAGCTTGAGGACCAGGTCGTCGCGGTGCGGTCCGACGAGGGTCACGCCCCGCTCGATCTCCTGCTTGCGGGCCGCTTCGAGGGCGGTCATCAGCTGCTCGTAGAGCTCTTCGCGCGCGTGCCCGTCGATTTCGGGCGAGGACGGCTTGTACTCCAGGGCGAGCGGGCCGCCGCCGGGTGCCAGCTGCTCGTACGCCTTGTCGGCGAGCGGCTGCAGTGTGGCGATCAGGTCGAACCGCTGCGCGAGCACCTCGGCGCCCACGCGCGCGAGGTGCTGGTCCCACACGTCGAGGGTCGACAGGTCCATGGTCCGGCCGCCGTGCCGGCGCGCGAGCGCTGCCGACTTCAGGAGCGTGTTGCGCTGCTTGAGGACACGGTCGTAGTCGGAGCGGACGCCGGCCATGCGCGGGGAGCGTGCGGTGATCAGTTCGTCGAGGAAGCGGCGGCGCTCGCCGGGGTCGCCCTTGACGAGTGCGAGGTCCTCCGGGGCGAACAGCACGGTCCGGACGATGCCGAGCACGTCACGGGGTCTGACCTGCGAGGACCGGTTGATTCTGGCGCGGTTCGCCTTGCCGGGGTTCAGTTCGAGCTCGATGAGCTGCTGGCGCTCGCCCTGCCGGACGGCGGCCCGGATGACGGCGCGCTCGGCGCCCATGCGGACCAGTGGCGCGTCCGAGGAGACCCGATGGCTGCCGAGGGTGGCGAGATAGCCGACGGCCTCGACGAGGTTGGTCTTCCCCTGCCCGTTCGGGCCCACGAAGGCGGTGACGCCCGGATCGAGAGGGACCTCGACCCGGGCGTACGAGCGGAAGTCGGCCAGCGACAGATGCGTCACATGCATGGTCGTTCGCCGACCTCCCCCAAGGTGTGGAGCGGGTGTGGATTACTGCGGTGCTTCTGTACGGCGGTTTCCGGCCGGATCACTTCTTCTCGACGGCGTGGCCGCCGAACTGGTTACGCAGGGCCGCGATCATCTTCATCTGCGGCGAGTCGTCCTGGCGCGAGGCGAAGCGCGCGAAGAGCGAGGCGGTGATCGCGGGCAGCGGCACCGCGTTGTCGATGGCCGCCTCGACGGTCCAGCGGCCCTCTCCGGAGTCCTCCGCGTAGCCGCGCAGCCTGTCCAGGTGCTCGTCGTCGTCCAGCGCGTTGACCGCGAGGTCGAGCAGCCAGGAACGGATGACCGTGCCCTCCTGCCAGGAGCGGAAGACCTCGCGCACATCCGTGACGGAGTCGACCTTCTCCAGGAGCTCCCAGCCCTCGGCGTAGGCCTGCATCATGGCGTACTCGATGCCGTTGTGGACCATCTTCGCGAAATGGCCCGCACCGACCTTGCCGGCGTGGACGGAACCGAAGTCGCCCTCCGGCTTGAGGGCGTCGAAGATCGGCTGGACCTTGGCGACGTGCTCCTTGGCGCCGCCGTACATCAGCGCGTAGCCGTTCTCCAGGCCCCAGACACCGCCGGAGACGCCGCAGTCGACGAAGCCGATGCCCTTGATGCCCAGCTCGACGGCGTGCTTCTCGTCGTCGGTCCAGCGCGAGTTCCCGCCGTCGACGACGATGTCGCCGGGCTCCAGGAGCTCGGCGAGCTCGTCCACGGTGGCCTGGGTCGGGCCGCCGGCGGGCACCATCACCCACACCACGCGCGGGCCCTTGAGCTTGCCCACAAGCTCTCCGAGGCTGTGGACGTCCGCGAGGTCCGGATTGCGGTCGTATCCGATGACGGTGTGGCCTGCGCGGCGGATGCGCTCGCGCATGTTGCCGCCCATCTTGCCGAGACCGACGAGACCGAGCTCCATCAGGTGGTTCCTTAAGTTGCGACCGGGCGTGAGGTGGTGCGTGAGGCGCTTCCGCACCTGTCTCCGAGCCTAAACCCGGACTCTCACGCACACCTGTGGGCATAGCCGCTCAGGCGAACGCCCGGCGGCCATGCCCGGTGGAGCGTCAGCCCGACAGCCGCACCGGCATGATCAGGTACTTGTACGCGTCGTCCGCCTCGGCGTCCACAGCGGGCCTGCCGCTGAGGAGGGCCGGCTTCGTGGAGGTCGTGAACGAGAGCTGGGCGACCGGGGAGTCGATCGCGCTCAGACCGTCCAGCAGGAACGTCGGGTTGAAGGCGATCGAGATGTCGTCGCCCTCGAGCTGGGCGTCGACCCTCTCCACAGCCTGTGCGTCGTCGCTGGAGCCGGCCTCCAGGATGAGCACACCCTGCTCAAAGCTGAGCCGCACCGGGGTGTTCCGCTCGGCGACGAGGGCCACACGCTTGACGGCCTCCACGAAGGGGGCGGTCTCGATCACGGCCACGGAGTTGAACTCCGTCGGGAACAGCGTGCGGTACTTCGGCAGGTCGCCCTCGAGCAGACGCGTCGTGGTGCGACGGCCGGCGCCCTCGAAGCCGATGAGGCCCTCACCGGCGCCGGAGCCCGACAGGGCCAGCGTCACCGTGTCGCCGCTCGTGAGCGCCTTGGCGGTGTCCAGGAGCGTCTTGGCAGGCACCAGGGCGACCGCGGACGCCTCGGGGTCCTCCGGCTTCCACAGGAACTCGCGGACCGCGAAGCGGTACCGGTCGGTGGATGCCAGGGTGACCGTGTCGCCCTCGATCTCGATACGCACACCCGTGAGCACCGGAAGGGTGTCGTCACGGCCGGCCGCGATGGCCACCTGCGCCGCGGCGGAGGCGAAGACCTCACCCGGGACGGTGCCCGTGGCGGTCGGCATCTGCGGCAGCGCCGGGTACTCCTCCACAGGAAGGGTGTGGAGTGTGAATCGCGAGGAGCCGCAGACCACGGTCGCTCGTACACCGTCTGTGGAAATCTCCACCGGCCGGTTCGGCAGGGCACGGCAGATGTCCGCCAGGAGCCGGCCGGAGACGAGGACGGTGCCCTCCTCGTCGATCTCCGCGTCGACCGAGACCCGCGCCGAGACCTCGTAGTCGAAGCTCGAGAGGCTCAGTGCGCCCTCCTCGGCCTTCAGGAGAAGGCCCGCGAGGACAGGCGCAGGCGGTCGGGCCGGGAGGCTGCGCGCCGCCCAGGCCACTGCCTCCGCGAGTACATCGCGTTCCACCCGGATCTTCACCGTAAGCCGCCTCCTGCTGTTGCTGGCTGCTCTCGCCCTGCGTTGGTCTTCGGTCTTCGTCGTCTGACTCGGTGTCGCTCAGCTGCCACATGGGAAGGACACCGGGGAACAGTCTGACGTACGGCGCTGACAGTCGTTGCCGCTCGGGTCAAGTCGTGCCGGTCCGCAGTCGGGCTCCGAGGACCAAGTTGTGCACAGCCCCCACTTCGATGCGGATTCCCAGCTCTCTCTAGTTGGTCTTAGTAGTAGGGGCTGTGGAAACCGTGGATAACTGCCTTTTCGCAGGTCAGAGTCGGTTTTTTGTCCACCGGGCCTGTGGGCGCGAGCGGTGGACAACCGGGGTTCTCTGTGGACGGGGAAAAGTTCTGCACACCCGATGCACAGGCAGGGGCTACTTCTCCCCAGGGCCGTCCCCAGCTTTACCCCGGTTCCCCACAGCCCAACCACACCCCTTGATGTGACGGCTTTCACTCGGCCCGGTGATCGCGCCCTTCGTGTTGCCGAACAGTGGACAGCCGTGTGGAGAAGCCCCCGATTGCTGTGCACAAGGGCCCCTGACCTGTGGGTTCGCAGTGGACAACTCCCCTCACGTCCTGTGGAGGAAAATCTTGTCCACAGCCTGTGGAGATCTTTTGTCCACGGATCCACAGCCGTCTGACCTGGTCTGATGGTCATTCAGACAAGAGCCCTGTGGATACAGTCTGGACAACTTGGCAGTCCCCAGGGTGTGGACGCAAGAAAGTCGGCACATCTGTGGAGAACACCCGTAACCAGGCGCGGGAATCGAACACCGCCGTCCGGCCACAACGACGAAGGGCGCCCCGGGAGCTCGTCCCGGGGCGCCCTTCGAGGCGTTCAGAGGGGTCTGACGGCCGTGTGAGAGCCGTCTGAGGGGGCAGCCCGGGCCGGCTGAGGGCAGCCGAGGGCAACTGGGCCGGCCTGAGGGCAGCCGAGGGCGGCCTGTGGCCAGGCAAGAGCGACCTGTCAGCCGTTCTTGATGCGGTTCGTGAGCTCGGTGACCTGGTTGTAGATCGACCGCCGCTCGGCCATCAGCGCGCGGATCTTGCGGTCCGCGTGCATGACGGTCGTGTGGTCGCGGCCGCCGAACTGCGCGCCGATCTTCGGCAGCGAGAGATCGGTGAGCTCACGGCACAGGTACATGGCGATCTGGCGTGCAGTCACCAGGACGCGGCTGCGCGACGAGCCACACAGGTCGTCCACGGTCAGGCCGAAGTAGTCGGCGGTCGCCGCCATGATCGCCGTCGCCGTGATCTCTGGTGCCGAGTCCTCGCCGCCGGGGATGAGGTCCTTGAGGACGATCTCCGTCAGACCGAGGTCGACCGGCTGCCGGTTCAGCGACGCGAACGCCGTGACCCGGATCAGCGCGCCCTCCAGCTCGCGGATGTTGCGCGAGATGCGGGACGCGATGAACTCGAGGACCTCCGGCGGAGCGTTCAGCTGCTCCTGCACCGCCTTCTTACGAAGGATGGCGATTCGGGTTTCCAACTCAGGGGGCTGGACGTCCGTGATCAGGCCCCACTCGAACCGGTTGCGCAGCCGGTCCTCCAGGGTCACCAGCTGCTTGGGCGGCCGGTCGCTGGAGAGGACGATCTGCTTGTTCGCGTTGTGGAGCGTGTTGAAGGTGTGGAAGAACTCCTCCTGCGTCGACTCCTTGTCCGCGAGGAACTGGATGTCGTCGACAAGAAGGATGTCCATCTCGCGGTACCGCTTGCGGAAGCTGTCGCCCTTGCCGTCGCGGATCGAGTTGATGAACTCGTTCGTGAACTCCTCCGAGCTCACGTACCGCACGCGCGTGCCGGGGTACAGGCTGCGCGCGTAGTGCCCGATCGCGTGCAGCAGGTGCGTCTTGCCGAGCCCCGACTCCCCATAGATGAAGAGGGGGTTGTACGCCTTCGCCGGCGCCTCGGCGACGGCGACCGCGGCCGCGTGCGCGAAACGGTTCGAGGCACCGATGACGAAGGTGTCGAAGAGGTACTTCGGGTTCAGTCGCGCGGTCGGCTCGCCGGGACCCGACGCGGGCGCGGGCTGCGCGGCCAGTGGTCCGGGGGCGCCACTGGGGACACCGCGTCCGCCGCGGCCGACGTCCTGCCCCGGACGGCCACCCATAGGGCCTTCGGTGAGGTCACGGCGTTCGTGCCGGCCGTGCCGCCCCGGACGCTCGGGCATCTGCTGCTCGTACCCGGACCGCTCGACCTGCTGGTCGTAGCCGTTGCGGTCGGACGGCTGGTCGTATCCCGACCGGTCCGGCTGCTGGTCGTAATTGGCACGCTCGGACTGCTGGTCGTAGGGCGACCGTTCCTGCTGCTCGTAAGGAGAGCGTTCCTGCTGCTCGTAGGGGGAGCGCTCGTTCTGCTGCTCGTACGGGGAGCGTTCCTGCTGCCGGTAGTCGTGCTGCGGCTGGGGCGGGTTCGCGTACGGGTCGCGCTCGGGGAAGCCGAGGCGGGGCTGCTGCCAGCTGTACTCGTCCTGCGACCGCGGCCACGCGCCCGGCTCCGGACGCTGATAGTCCGGGTAGGCGGGGCGAGCGGTGGGGAGCTGATCGGCGCGGCCGGCCTGGGACTGGTCGCCGCGCGGGCCCTGTCCGTGGTCGTCCGCGGCACGCCGCCCGTACGGCTCGTAGGGCTCGTGGGTCTGGCTCTGTCCCTGGGCCGGCGGCAGCTCGGGCTCTTCGTAGCGGTGCTGCTGCACGGGGGGCGCGGACGGGACGGGCTGTTCGCCGACCGAGTCGTCGACGGTGATCGCGATCCGGATCGGGCGGCCGCACTCGCGGCTCAGCGTGTCGGCCACGACCGGCGCGAGCCGTCCCTCGAGTACGCCCTTCGCGAACTCGTTCGGCACGGCGAGAAGGGCGGTGTCGGCGACCAGCGCGAGAGGCTGGCAGCGCCTGATCCAGTGCTCGTCCTTCGTCTCGACGCCCTGCCCGCGGCCCTCCCCGAGGAGCTGCTCCAGGACTCGTGGCCACACTGCGGCAAGATCGGCAGGTACGTCAGCCACAGGGCACGCTCTCTCGCAGGTCCCACGAAGGTGTGGTTCTGGGACGGGTCGGAAGAAAATCGGGGTGGGGCGGTGAGAAGGGAACGAATCGGAGTTCAGCCACGGTAGTCAGGGCAACCGGTGCGGTTCAAGTTGTTGTCCACAGGCTGTGCACAGTGTCCCTCACCCGATGCCGGTTTGACCGGATGGCGTAGCCGCGCGTACCGTGACCAGGTCGAGTTGTCGATGGCTGCTGCCGCCTGCCTCCGATGGGCAAAGATCACGATCTGTGATTGTGAAGCGGTGCACTCGGTGCGTATACGCGAGCTTCTCGTGGGCGCACGGTGACAGCCAGGCGATGTCCCGCCACCACACGATCATTTCTGGAGCCCCCGAGTGAGCAAGCGCACCTTCCAGCCGAACAACCGTCGTCGCGCCAAGACCCACGGCTTCCGCCTGCGGATGCGCACCCGTGCCGGCCGCGCGATTCTCGCGAACCGCCGTGGCAAGGGTCGCGCCAGCCTGTCCGCCTAATCGCGTACAGGTCATGACGTGCTGCCTACCGAGAATCGGCTGAGGCGGCGCGAAGACTTCGCAACCGCGGTACGCCGAGGACGCCGGGCCGGTCGCCCGCTCCTCGTCGTCCATCTACGTAGCGGTGCAACGGACCCGCACGCGCCTGGGGAGAGCGTTCCCCCGACGCGTGCGGGTTTCGTCGTGAGCAAGGCAGTCGGTGGAGCTGTCGTACGTAACGCGGTGAAGCGCAGACTTCGCCACCTCATGCGCGACCGACTCGCACTGTTGTCCCCCGGTAGCCTGGTAGTCGTACGTGCGTTGCCTGGCGCGGGTGACGCCGACCATGCACAGCTGGCCCGAGACCTGGACGCCGCCCTTCAGCGGCTGCTGGGAGGGGGCGCGCGATGAAATACCCGCTGCTCGCTTTGATCAAGCTCTACCAGTGGACCATCAGCCCTCTGCTGGGGCCTGTGTGCAAGTACTACCCGTCGTGTTCCCACTACGGCTTCACAGCGATCGACCGCCACGGTGCGATCAAGGGAACAGCTCTCACCGCCTGGCGCATCCTCCGGTGCAACCCGTGGTCGCTCGGCGGTGTCGACCACGTTCCGCCGCGCAAGCGTCCGCGGTGGCACGAAATGCTGCGTAACGCCTGGCGCGAACGCAAGGGCGGGCCTTCCGCCGCCGGCGCGCCTTCAGAGTGTGGCCGCACCAGCCCCTCGAGCCCCGCCGCCGAGACCCCGTCCCATGCTCAAGGAGCTTGATTAGTGGACACGATTGCCAGTCTCTTCAGCTTTATCACGACACCAGTTTCGTGGGTCATCGTCCAGTTCCACTCGCTGTACGGGGCGATCTTCGGCCCTGACACGGGCTGGGCCTGGGGCCTGTCCATCGTGTCCCTGGTGATCCTGATCCGTATCTGCCTGATCCCGCTCTTCGTGAAGCAGATCAAGGCCACTCGGGCGATGCAGACACTGCAGCCCGAGATGAAGAAGATCCAGGAGCGCTACAAGAACGACAAGCAGCGCCAGTCCGAAGAGATGATGAAGCTGTACAAGGAGACGGGTACCAACCCGCTCTCCTCGTGCCTTCCCATCCTGGCGCAGTCGCCGTTCTTCTT
The DNA here is from genome assembly GCF_004005495.1 of Streptomyces antnestii. GTDB lineage: Bacteria > Actinomycetota > Actinomycetes > Streptomycetales > Streptomycetaceae > Streptomyces > Streptomyces antnestii. Next base: position 219,698 of record NZ_RZYA01000003.1, on the reverse strand, counting down.
CGCCCTGTACCACGTGCTCAACGGCATCGCCACGGGCACCACGATCGGCGTCATCAACAACGAGCTGCTGGCGAGCGCGCGTAAGGCGCACATCTTCGGCGCCCCGCTCGCGGCGAAGTTCACGGACAGCGCCGACAAGGTCACCTCGCTCGGCGCCACGCTGACCGACGTCCGTGTCGTCACCGCGATCATGATCGTCATGATGTCGGCGTCGCAGTTCTACACGCAGCGCCAGCTGATGACGAAGAACGTCGACATGACGGTGAAGACGCCGTTCATGCAGCAGCAGAAGATGCTGATGTACGTCTTCCCGGTCATGTTCGCCGTCTTCGGTATCAACTTCCCCGTCGGTGTCCTCGTCTACTGGCTGACCACCAACGTGTGGACCATGGGCCAGCAGATGTACGTCATCCGCCAGAACCCGACCCCGGGCAGCAAGGCCCAGGCCGCGTTCCTGGAGCGTCTGCTCAAGCACGTCACGCACGCCGAGAAGACGCGTAACCGCCGCGAGCGTGCCGTCGTGAAGGCGATCGTCGCCAAGGGCCGTGAGCGCAACGAGTTCGAGCGCAAGTTCATCAACGGTCTGACCAAGGTGAACCTCGCCGCGCAGGCCGACGGCACCGTCGTCCAGAGCGCCGTCGGCACCATGACCGAGGACGAGGACGGGACTCAGACCACGGGCGGTGCGCCGAAGCGGCAGCAGCCCAAGCGCCAGTCCAAATCGCAGCGCCAGCACGGCACCGCCCAGGCCACCGGCAAGGCCGAGTCCGAGGCATCGGAGCCCACGTCCCTCGAGAAGAAGGACGACGCGGAAGACGCCGAGCCCGAGGCCAAGCCGGCGGGCGGCAAGCCCGCTTCCGGTACCCCTGCCCGCAGCAAAGCCAAGTCCGGACAGCGCAAGGGTCCGCAGCGGCCCAAGTCCCCGTCCAAGAAGTAAGAAGGAGTCCATCCCGTGACGGAAGGCACCACCTCCGCCGCTCCTGAGGGCAGCGACACCCTGACTCGCCTCGAGCAGGAGGGCGAGATCGCGGCGGACTACCTCGAGGGTCTGCTGGACATCGCCGACCTGGACGGCGACATCGACATGGACGTCGAGGCCGACCGCGCCGCCGTCTCGATCGTCAGCGATGCGAGCAGCCGCGACCTGCAGAAGCTGGTCGGGCGCGACGGTGAGGTCCTCGAGGCCCTCCAGGAGCTGACCCGCCTGGCGGTCCACCGGGAGACCGGGGACCGCAGCCGCCTCATGCTGGACATCGCCGGATACCGCGCGAAGAAGCGTGCCGAGCTCTCCGAGCTGGGCGCCAAGGCCGCGTCCGAGGTGAAGAGCCACGGTGAGCCGGTCAAGCTCGACCCGATGACGCCCTTCGAGCGCAAGGTCGTCCACGACGCCGTCAAGGCCGCCGGCCTGCGCAGCGAGTCCGAGGGCGAGGAGCCGCAGCGCTTCGTCGTCGTGCTCCCTGCCTGAGCGACTCGTCGCTCTACGGCCCCGTCTGTTCGCAGGCGGGGCCGATCTTTGTCAGCCTGATAGTCAGCCACCCAACGGGGTAGCGCGGTACGGAAGGACGGTCCACGTGACGGAGGCAGCAGAGCTTCCCCCGGCTCCTGAAGAGGCCCGAGCGGTATTCGGCGAGCGTTTCACGGACGCGGTCCGGTACGCGGAGCTGCTGGCCGACGCGGGGGTGCAGCGTGGTCTCATCGGTCCCCGGGAAGTCCCCCGGTTGTGGGAGCGGCACATCCTGAACTGCGCCGTGCTGTCCGAGGTCGTGCCGGAAGGCGTGACCGTGTGCGACGTGGGCTCCGGTGCGGGTCTGCCCGGCATCCCGCTCGCTTTGGTCAGGCCGGACCTGAAGATCACCCTCCTGGAGCCGCTGCTGCGGCGCACGAACTTCCTCACGGAGGTCGTCGAGCTCCTCGGGCTCGACCATGTGACCGTGGTGCGCGGGCGTGCCGAGGAGGTCCTCGGCAAGCTGACTCCTGTCCATGTGGTGACGGCGCGCGCTGTCGCCCCGCTGGACCGCCTGGCGGCGTGGGGCGTTCCGCTGCTGCGGCCGTACGGCGAGATGCTGGCCCTCAAGGGCGACACCGCCGAGGAGGAGGTCAAGAGCGCGGGGGCCGCCCTGAGCAAGCTCGGCGCGGTGGCCACCTCGGTGCTGCACGTCGGTGAGGGCGTGGTGGATCCGCTCTCGACGGTGGTCCGTGTCGAGGTCGGCGAGAGCCCCGGCGGCGTGCGCTTCGCGGCGAAGCGCGCCAAGGCGGCTCGCGTGGGACGGGTCCGGCGCCGGCGCTGAGTGTGTTCTGGGCGACAGTTCTTGTCGCGCGACTACGGCCGCTCGAGTCCTCGTGACTCGGGCGGCCGTCGCTTTTGGCGTGATGCTTGTCTCGTAAGAGGGGGCGCTGGAGCTGGTGTGGCGGCCCTTGGTTCTGCGTGAAGGCTGCCGCTGCGCGGTCCTGGGGACCTGTCGCTGATCCGTCCTGGCGACGACCTGTACTCCGTGAAACCTGCCAAACGTATGTATGTCGGGGTGTCGCACGGGTGCCGACCGGGCCGCGGTGCATCGTGTTTCACGTGAAACGTCGCTCACTGTTGCACGGCATCATCAGTCGCGGTCGCGCAGCGGCCGCACCCCGCGACCGTAGGCCTCTTGGATCCCTCGAACCGGGCACGGAGTTGTCCACAGGGGCTGTTTCCTCCACAGAAGACAGGACCTCGCTGGTTCACGACCCCGAAAGCATGGGAGGCTCTGTTCATTGCGAGCCTGAAGTCGAGGAGAGTGAATCCTTGCGGTCCGACGCCAACATCGCGGGACCGATGACCGATCCGGTCCCCGGTCCCCGTACCGAATCGGCGGGGGAGGATGTTTCACGTGAAACACCGCCCCCGATGGACGACACCCCTATCGGTCGTGCTGCCCAACTGGCCGTGGAAGCCCTAGGTCGTGCAGGCGAGGGCCTGCCACGACCCGAGCAGACCCGCGTCATGGTGGTCGCCAACCAGAAGGGCGGGGTCGGCAAGACCACCACGACGGTCAACCTGGCGGCCTCGCTGGCGCTGCACGGCGCCCGGGTCCTGGTGATCGACCTGGACCCGCAGGGCAATGCGTCCACAGCTCTGGGGATCGACCATCACGCCGAAGTCCCCTCGATCTACGACGTGTTGGTCGACAGTAAGCCGCTCTCCGAGGTCGTTCAGCCTGTGGTCGATGTCGAGGGTCTCTTCTGCGCCCCCGCCACCATCGACCTCGCAGGTGCGGAGATCGAGTTGGTGTCGCTCGTGGCGCGTGAGAGCCGACTGCAGCGGGCGATCCAGGCGTATGAGCAGCCGTTGGACTACATCCTCATCGACTGCCCTCCGTCGCTCGGTCTGCTGACGGTCAACGCCATGGTCGCCGGCGCCGAAGTGCTGATCCCGATCCAGTGCGAGTACTACGCACTCGAGGGTCTGGGGCAGCTCCTTCGGAACGTGGATCTGGTACGCGGGCATCTGAACCCTGATCTGCACGTGTCGACGATCCTGCTCACCATGTACGACGGCCGGACCCGGCTGGCGTCCCAGGTCGCCGACGAGGTGCGCAGTCACTTCGGTGAAGAGGTTCTGCGGACGAGCATCCCGCGCTCCGTGCGTATCTCCGAGGCGCCGAGTTACGGGCAGACCGTGCTCACCTACGATCCGGGATCGAGCGGCGCACTCTCCTACCTCGAGGCGGCGCGGGAGATGGCCCTGCGCGGGGTCGGCATCCGCTACGACGCTCAGCACGCCCATGCGGGCACTCAACTTGACCAGCACAGCACGGTGGAGGGTATCCAGTGAGTGAGCGACGGAGGGGACTGGGCCGTGGCCTCGGTGCGCTGATCCCAGCAGCCCCCACCCCTGAGAAGACGGCATCCGCGAGCGTGATGGGCGGGGCCTCCGGCTCGCCTTCCGCCGCGCCTGTTCTGACGGCGGAGCGCGGAGTGGCGGCGGCGAAGGTCGCCTCGCTGCCGCAGCCTCTTGTTTCACATGAAACAGAGGACTTGTTCGGCGGTTCCAAGGATGCTCTGGAGGCGCCGGCGGGAGCGTACTTCGCTGAGCTTCCGATCGACGCCATCGTGCCCAACCCGCGCCAGCCGCGGGAAGTGTTCGACGAGGACGCCCTCGCCGAGCTCGTCACGTCGATCAAGGAAGTCGGCCTGCTCCAGCCCGTCGTCGTGCGGCAGCTGAGCGCGTCGCGCTTTGAACTCATCATGGGAGAGCGTCGCTGGCGCGCCTGCCGTGAGGGCGGTCTGGAGCGCATCCCCGCGATCGTGCGGGCGACGGACGACGAGAAGCTTCTCCTCGACGCGCTTCTGGAGAACCTGCACCGCGCTCAGCTGAACCCGCTGGAGGAGGCTGCCGCCTACGACCAGCTCCTGAAGGACTTCAACTGCACGCATGACCAGTTGGCCGACCGGATCGGTCGTTCGCGGCCGCAGGTGTCCAACACGCTGCGGCTTCTGAAGCTCTCGCCGGCCGTGCAGCGCCGGGTGGCGGCAGGTGTGCTGTCGGCAGGGCACGCGCGCGCCCTGCTCTCCGTGGAGGACTCGGAGGAGCAGGACCGTCTCGCTCACCGGATCGTCGCCGAGGGTCTCTCGGTGCGAGCCGTCGAGGAGATCGTGACCCTGATGGGCTCACATCCCACGAGCACCGCGCGGTCCAAGGGGCCGAGGGCGGGAGGGCGTCTCTCGCCGGCGCTCAGCGAACTCGCCACGCGGCTGTCCGACCGGTTCGAGACGCGGGTGAAGGTCGACCTCGGGCAGAAGAAGGGCAAGATCGTCGTCGAGTTCGCCTCCATGGACGACCTGGAGCGCATCATCGGTCAACTCGCCCCGGGAGAGGGACCTGTGCTTCAGCACGGAGCGCCCGAGGGTGAGGGCCAGGAGGACGAGGGCTAGTCCCGTTCGGCGTAAGTCTCAGCAGAGCAGGCCGTGTCCGGTGTGTACCGGAACACGGCCTGCTCTTTGCTTTCTGTCGGTATCGATGGAATCGCTTCGTGGATACGATGCGACAGGGAAGAGCGCATCCTCCAAAGTCACCTCATTCGGGAGGCTGGTCGTGCAATCGGTGAGTCGTGCCGGGCTGATGACCGCGGGTCTCGGGCTGGGCGCGGTCGGCGGATTCGTCGGCAGCCTGCTCAGGGAACGGAGCGCTCTGACGGCTGCCCGTGACGCGGCGGGCGAAGGAAGTGAGGAACTGCCTTCATGGGGCGTCGGCTCGTACCGCTCACACTGGACAACCTTCCGGACCTTCCCAAGCGCTGCCGGTCGTGTGTCTTCTGGGAGCTGGATCCGGTCAGCGGCCAAGCCGCGATAAAGGCGGGAACTCCAGGGCTGGAGAAGGAAGCCTGGATCTCGGCTGTCCTCCTGGAGTGGGGCTCCTGCGGACGGGTCGTGTACGTGGACGATGTCCCGGTCGGCTTCGTGCTCTACGCCCCGCCGGCGTACGTTCCCCGCGCGACCGCCTTCCCCACGAGCCCGGTCTCACCCGACGCGGTGCAGCTGATGACCGCGTGGATCACCCCCCGCTATCAGGGACAGGGGCTCGGCAGGGTGATGGTGCAGACCGTCGCCAAGGATCTGCTGCGCCGGGGGTTCAAGGCGATCGAGGCGTTCGGTGATGCGCAGTGGAAGGAGCCGGCCTGCATCCTGCCCGCGGACCATCTGCTGGCCGTGGGCTTCAAGACTGTGCGGCCTCACCCTTCCTATCCGCGCCTCCGCCTTGAGCTGCGTACGACGCTCTCCTGGAAGGAAGACGTCGAGCTCGCCCTGGACCGGCTCCTCGGGGCGGTGCAGAAGGAGCCCGCGCTCCGTCCTCTGTGAGCCCCCTTCAGCGACTGCGGTCACGCAAACGGGCCAACCCGGATGGGTTGGCCCGTTCGTGTTTCACGTGAAACATCGCCGCCGCCGTGAAGCCGCGTGTTGATCAGTCGGCGATGAAGTCCTCGAGGTCACGCACGATGGCGGCCTTCGGCTTGGCGCCGACGATGGTCTTGGCGACCTCGCCGCCCTGGTAGACGTTCAGCGTCGGGATCGACATGACGCCGTACTTCGCGGCGGTGTCCGGGTTCTCGTCGATGTTGAGCTTGACGATCTCGATCTTGTCGCCGTACTCGGCGGCGATCGCCTCGAGGGACGGCGCGATCTGACGGCACGGACCGCACCAGGCAGCCCAGAAGTCCACGAGTACGGGCTTGTTGTTCTTGAGGACGTCCTCGTCGAAGGAAGCGTCGGTCACGTTCTTGAGAGTGCCGGCCACGGCGGGCTCCTTAGTTGCTGTGGTGATGCGGTGGGGCGGGGAGGGTTCAGACGGCGGTGGCCGCAGCGGTCTCGCTGTCGGCGAGAGCGGCGAGGAAGCGCTCGGCGTCGAGGGCGGCGGAGCAGCCGGTACCGGCCGCGGTGATCGCCTGCCGATAGGTGTGGTCGACGACGTCGCCGGCACCGAAGACACCGGTCAGGTTCGTCCGCGTCGAGGGGGCCTCGACCTTCAGGTAGCCCTCGTCGTCCAGCTCGAGCTGGCCCTTGAAGAGCTCGGTGCGCGGGTCGTGGCCGATCGCGATGAACAGGCCGGTGACCGGGAGCTCGGAGGTCTCACCCGTCTTGACGTTGCGCAGCGTGAGGTGCGAGAGCTTCTGGTCGCCGTGGACCTCGGCGATCTCGCTGTCCCAGACGAACTTGATCTTCGGGTCGGCGAACGCGCGCTCCTGCATGGCCTTGGAGGCGCGCAGGGTGTCGCGGCGGTGGACGATCGTCACGGACTTGGCGAACCGGCTGAGGAACGTCGCCTCCTCCATCGCGGTGTCGCCGCCGCCGATCACGGCGATGTCCTGGTCCTTGAAGAAGAAGCCGTCGCACGTCGCGCACCAGGAGACGCCACGGCCGGAGAGCGCGTCCTCATTCGGCAGGCCGAGCTTGCGGTGCTGGGAGCCGGTCGTGACGATGACGGCCTTGGCGCGGTGCACGGTGCCCGCCGTGTCGGTGACGGTCTTGATCTCGCCCGTCAGGTCGACGGAGATGACGTCGTCCGGGATCAGCTCGGCGCCGAAGCGCTCGGCCTGGGCACGCATGTTGTCCATGAGCTCGGGGCCCATGATGCCGTCCTGGAAGCCGGGGAAGTTCTCCACCTCGGTGGTGTTCATCAGGGCGCCACCCGCGGTGACTGCGCCCTCGAACACCAGCGGCTTCAGCGACGCGCGCGCGGTGTAGAGCGCCGCCGTATAGCCGGCGGGCCCGGAGCCGATGATGATCACGTTACGGACGTCGCTCACGGCTTGATTCCTCGTCTCTGCGGGACTGCTGCGTACTGCCGGGGGAGTCCGTCTCCGGACTCTCACCCCACCCAACGGATCCTACGGGGCGCGCATTCCCGCCGTGTCCGGGAGCACACGCGAAGTGTGCGCCCGGGAGCCGTCAGCGCCGGGCGTAGGAGTGGGTCAGCAGGAGTTTTCCGGGGGTCGAGGAGGCCTGCTTCACACAGGCCGCGTCGATGACGTAGGCCGAGACCTGTGAGGGATCCGACTCGTGAGGCAGCACGACGAGGTAGGCGGTGGTGCCCTTGTAATCTCCCCGCTCCACGGCGAGGGCGGGGGTCTCACGACCGGTGCCACGCTGTATGCAGTCCGGCACCGTGACGGCCTTCCCCCGCATCGGGGAGTTCGACCGGGGAGTCTTGGGCGCTGTCTGCTGGATGTCCACGGACGGGTTCGATGTCGACGACGTCGACGAGTCGGTGGGGGCCGAGGAGTTCTCCGTCAGAAGGTTCTGTACCTGGTCTTCGAGCGTCTTCTCGGAGAAGGAGAGCGCGGAGCTCGCCCGCCGGGGCACGCCACTCTCGGGGGCGCCGGTGGGCGTGCCGCCGTTCTGGAGGAGTAGCACTCCCAGGCCGATCGCGGCCGCAGTGAAGACTGCCCCGAGAGCGGCACCACGACGACGCCGGGAGCGCGTCCGGCCGCCCCGCCCCGGACCCGTCGCGGCACGGGGACGACCGGAAGGCCGGTCCGCCGAGGTGCTCGGCGAGTCGGCAGACGATGTTTCACGTGAAACGGCCGACACGGACTGAGGCTCATCGATGACGGCGCCCGGCCTCTCGGCGGCTTCCGGTTCGTCGGCGTCCTCGGCGGGGACGGAGGCACTGGTGTCGAGCAGCGCCTCCGCTGCGAGTGCCGCGTCGATGCGGCCCGCGATGTCGGCAGGCATGTGGGGCGGGCCCGGGAGTGTGCCGAGCATGCCGCGGATCTCCTCCAGGGAGGCGTAGACGTCGGCGCACAGCTCGCAGCCGTCCAGATGCTGCCGGACGTCCGCGGTGCGGGACGGGGAGAGCAGGCCCTCGGTGAGTTCGGAGATCTCGGAGACCTCCGGGTGCTCGGCCGTGTCGGTCGTGGATGTCACGCTCGCCCACCTCCGCCCTTCACGGCCGCTGAATCACTTGGTCCCGCTCCGTCCCGGGGCCCTGCTGCCGGTGGGACGGATGTCCCCTGCGTCCGGTTCCTTCCGGGCGGCTCCGGGGACGGGTTCTTTCCACTCGTGCTGTCGTCGCTGTCGGTCCGCAGATGGGTGACCAACGGCAGGAGTCTGGCTCTGCCGCGCGCGCAGCGGCTCTTGACCGTGCCGGTGGGCACGCCGAGCACACGGGCGGCCTCGGCCACCGGGTAGCCCTGCATGTCGACGAGGACGAGCGCGGCACGCTGGTCGGCAGGAAGGGTGCCCAGCGCTTCGAGGAGCTCGCGGTGGAGGGCGTTGCGCTCCGCGGGAGCGGCCGCCGACTCCTGGGGTTCGAGGAGCTGCTCCAGGCGCTCCGTGTCCTCGACGGGAGCGGTCTTCCGGGAGGCGGCCTTGCGCGCCCGGTCGAGGCAGGCATTCACGGTGATGCGGTGCAGCCACGTCGTGACGGCGGACTGCCCGCGGAAGGTGTGTGCCGCGCGGTAGGCGGAGACCAGGGCGTCCTGGACGGCGTCGGCCGCTTCCTCCCGGTCGCCCAGGGTGCGCAGGGCCACGGCCCACAGCCGGTCACGGTGCCGGCGTACGAGCTCACCGAAGGCGTCCTTGTCGCCCGCGACGTGGCGGGCGAGGAGGTCCTGATCGCTTGCTTCGCCGTAGGCGGCGTCGTCCACTTTCGAACCCCCTCCCCCAGGTGGGCCCTCAGCCGGTGAACTTCACGTCGGTGAGAGCCTGCTTGTAACCCGCGCCGTAGTAGCCGTCGGATCCGGACTTCGGCAGGGCGGTCAGCCATAGGAGCACGTACCGCGTCTTTACCGGCTTGCCGGCCTTGATCTTCGCGGTGGTGCCCGACGTGGTGCCCGTACCGATGCTCTTCATGGAGTCGATCGATGCCGAGGGCGACAGCGAATCGGCCGCGTACAGGACGACCGTCGTGTGGTCGCCGCCGTACTGAAGAGCTATCGACGCGGCCGAGACGTCCTTGGCCGAGCCGAGGTCGTAGACGATACCGACGCCGGGCTTGTAGGGCGCCAGCTTCGGGCCGTCGTTGTAGGTCTTGGTGCGCCAGAACGTCTTGCTGTCGCCGTCGTACGTGTTCGCCACGTCCCCCGGGGCCTGCGCCCCGCCCTCGACGACGTACTCCCTGGCGTCCTGGATGGTGATCGGCTTGGCGGGCTTGGTCCCGTTGCCCTTGTCACCGCTGTCCGTGTTGCTCGACGTGTTGGAGTCCCCGGACTTGCCGTGGTCCATCAGGGCGTCCGCCAGCTGCCAGCTGCCGAGACCGAGCGCCACGATGAGCAGTGCCGACACTGCCCACTTGAGTGCCTTGCCCGTCCGGCTCTGCAGCGGCGGCGGAGGCACCGCGGGCATGGGCCTGGCCACGCCGGGATGCGCGGCCTGACGGCCGTACGTGCCCTGCTGGTAGGTCGTCCGCTGGTACTCCGGAGGCGGTGTGAACACGGGCTCCGGCGGACGGATGCGGGGCATCTCGCCGATGGCCTTCACCAGGTCCTCGGTCGTGGTGCACGGAGGATCCTGCCGCGACGCCGTCGCCCCGTCGTTGACGAGCGCGCGCATGGCCAGCTCGGACAGTCCGCGGTGTACGCCGGCCCGCACCTGGTCGGGCGCGATCAGTCCGATGTCCTTGGGCAGCCCGGACAGGCCGTACGCGTCGTCCTCATAGGGCCAGCGCTGTGTCAGTGCGGCGTACAGGAGAGCACCGATCGCCTCGGTGTCCGTGCGCTGAGGTGTTTCAGAGGTGATGCCGCGCAGGGCCGCGTTGACGGCGAGGCCACGGATGCGCCACTGGCCGGTCGAGGTACGCAGCACCGCACTCGGGGTGAGTCGCAGATGCGCGAGGCCCTCACGATGCGCGGCGGCCATCGCCTGCGAGACCTGGTTCACGAGCTGGTACGCCTCGTGCACCTCGAGGGGGCCGGAGGCGAGGAGCGCGGTCAGTTCCGTGGCGTCGGGCAGCCACTCGTGCACGACGTAGACGAGGTCGTTCTCCTCGACCGCGTCCAGGACCTGCACGAAGCGGGGATCGCCGAGCAGCGCCGACGAGCGGGCCGCGGCAAGGACGGATCGCCCTCGCGGGTGGTCCGCGGGGAGCAGGTGCACCCCGACGGCGCGGCGGAGCTTCTCGTCCACCGCGCGCCAGCTGCTGAAGCCGTCGAGCCGGGTGACGCACTCCTCGAGGCGATAGCGTCTGGCGAGCTTGTGACCGCTGTGCAGCTCGGGGGGAGCGGAGGCTTCGGGGCTCTTCGGCCCGTCGGTGTCCTCCGTGTCCTCGTCCGCTGCCGTGTCCTGCTCCCGAGTCTGGGTCACCCCGTCGGCCGTGGCCTGCTCCGCCTGCGCGGCCAGTGGCTCGTCGCCACTGTCGTCTGCCACGTCGACGGCAGCCGTACTCCGTTCCGCCACCGTCGTCCTGCCTCCCCATCCGTTGCGCGCTCTGCGACGCCAAAGCCAATTGTGCCCACAGTCCGGCGCTAAGCACGACACGCGGTGGGCCGCGATGGTTGTGCGGCCTGCCGTGCGGCTATCGGCCGAGGCGCCCGCGGACCATTCCGACCATCGAATTGAGCTCTTCGATCCGCATACGCCGGGCGGCGACGTAGAAGACCCCGAGCAGCACGGCCCCGCCCGCGACCAGCGCTGCGATGGAACCGCCGGCGCCGCTGCCCAGTGCCTTGGTGATCACGAAAGCGACGGCACCACCGGCGACGGCCGCCGGGATCGAGGCCAGGCAGAGACGTGCGTACGTACGGATGACCTGGGCGCCGTCCAGGTCGCCGCCGAGCCGCTTGCGCAGACGCTGCCACGCCACGCCCACACCGATCGCGTACGCGAGACCGTACGCGGCGGCCATGCCGACCACGGCCCACTGGGCGGGCAGGAGCAAGTAGGCGATCCCTGAGGCGGCCGCGTTCACGGCGGCCACGATGACCGTGTTGTAGAAGGGCGTCCTGGTGTCCTCGTACGCGTAGAAGCCGCGCAGCACGACGTACTGCACGGAGTACGGGATCAGACCGAGGCCGAACGCCATCAGGATGTAGCCCATGGACCGGGCGCCGTCGGGGCCGCTGGAACCGAAGAGCAGGGTGCACATCGGGATGCCCAGGGCGACGAACATGAAGGCGACCGGGACGATCGCCACAGCCGAGGTGCGCAGGCCCTGCGAGATGTCGTCCCGGACCGCGCCCGGGTCGCCGTCGTGGGCCGCGCGCGAGATACGCGGCAGCATCGCCGCCATGACGGAGACCGTGATGATGGCCTGCGGCATGCCCCAGATCAGCTGGGCGTTCATGTAGCCCATGATGCCCGCGCCGGGCTTGTCGGCCGCCTTGCCGGCGGCGGTGGCGAGCTGGGTGACGACGAGGACGCCCGCCTGGTTGGCGAGGACGAAGAGTACGGTCCACTTGGCGAGCTTGACCGCCTTGCCGAGGCCGTGGCCCTTCCAGTCGAACCGCAGCCGGAAGCGGAAGCCGGTCTCGCGCAGGTACGGGATCATCGCCAGCGCCTGCACCGTCAGACCGAGCAGGGTGCCGATGCCGAGGAGCCGGACACCGTCCGCCGGGATCGTGCTGACGCGCATGTGAGAGTCCGCGGCCGTGCCGTAGACGTAGATGAACATGCCGAACGTGAAGATCATGACGATGTTGTTCAGGACCGGGGTCCACATCATCGCGCCGAACTTCCCGCGGGCGTTCAGGATCTGGCCCATGACCACGTGCACACCCATGAAGAAGATCGTGGGCAGGCAGTAGCGGGCGAAGGTGACGGCGACGTTGTTGGCGTTTGGATCGTTGGCGATCGGTGTCGACATCAGCCGGATCAGGAGCGGCGACGCGAAGACGGCGATGGCGACGATCACGCCGAGCGCGACCATGACGAGGGTCAGCAGGCGGTTGGCGTAGGCCTCGCCACCGTCCTCGTCCTCCTTCATGGACCGCACGAGCTGCGGAACGAAGACGGAGTTGAGGCCGCCGCCGACGGTCAGGATGTAGATCATCGTCGGCAGGGTGTACGCCACTGTCCAGGTGTCACCGAGCAGCGCGGAACCGAGTGCCGCGGTGATGACGACAGTGCGTACGAAACCGGTGAGGCGGGACACGAGCGTGCCCGCCGCCATGAGGGCGCTCGACTTCATGAGGCTCGACGCACGGCCCCCCTTCTTAGGGGCGGGGGCGGCCACCGGAGCGGGTGCGCCGTCCTGGACGGGCGGCTGCGCGGGTCCGGCCGACGGCGCGGGGACGCCCGGAGCGTCGGCCGTCGGACGGCTGGCGCCGTTGCTCTGCTGGTCGCGGAAGAGGTGAGCGAAGGCGTCGGGCTCGTGCTGCTCCTCGCCGGCCTGCGTCATCAGGTCGTCGACGCCCACGAACTGCGTGGTTCTGGCGTCGTCCCCGTAGGGAAGGTGCTGGCTCGGCCCCTCCGGCTCCGGAGGGGGCGTCTGGGCCCACACGCGCGGGTCCGGGGCGTACTGGGCCGCGGGCGGCGGGGCGTAGAGCGGCTGCGGGGTCTCGTAGGTGCCCGGAGGCGGCGGGGGGTGCGCGGCGCGGTCGTAGAGCGCCTCGGTCACCGGATCCTGGGCGGAGAGGTCCTGGGCCCGGTACGGGTCCTGGTCGTAGGCGTCCTGGAAGTACGCGTCCTGCGGATACGCGTCCGGTGCGGGGTGGGGCGGCGGGACCTGGCCGGCCGCTTCCTGAGGACCGGGGGGCGGTCCCCCGGCCGGGGCAGAGCCGCCCGGGCCCTGGCCACGGTCACCGTCGTACGGCGCGTTCATGGTTACCCCACCTCATAGTCCCCGGGCCCACGGCCACGACATCGCTCAACGGTCCACTCTCTCACCCGTGCCGGACGGGTCACTGCTTTCCGGAGCGGTGTCCGGTGTCGGGTCACTCGGCTGCTCGGGGTCGTCTTCCCCGGACTCAGGGCCCGACTCCCCGTTCGGACCGTCGTCCGGCCCTTCCTCGGCGCGTTGCGCGGCGGCACGCTTGCGCTGCGTGTACATGCGGAACCCGGCGAGGACGAGGAGCAGGACGCCGCCGGCCATGACGAGCATCACTGTCGGGGTGATCTCGGTGACGTTCACGTCGAACCGGACCTCGGGGCCGTAGGGCTGACCGTCGTCCGTGTACAGCTGGGCGAAGACCGGCACCCTGCCGTTGGCGTTGGACGTGGTGGTGAACTTCACCGACTGGCTGTGGCCGCCCGCGATCTTCAAGCGCTGCTCGTCGTACGGGCCGTTACCGATCTTGAGGCGGGTGCCGTTCGTCGACGTGAGGCGCAGTACGAGGTGTTCGACGCCCTGCACCAGATTGTTCTGGACCGTCACGGGGATCGTCGCGCTGCGTCCGGAGAGCTTCGCCTCGGACTTTTCGATGAGCCGGACCCGCTTGGTGAGGGATGTGAGGTAGTCGGCGACGCCGTCGCGGAAGGCTCGCGCCTCGGTGGGGTGACCCCGCCAGGACGTGGACATCTGGCGGTCCATGGCCCGTCCGAACGGCGTCACCACGCGGGACGGGTAGGTAAGGATCACCTGGAAGCTGGTGAGCTTGTTCTGGGTGTCCTGGATGGCCTCGAAGGCCGACCGGGGCAGTTGCTGCTTACGCAGGGACGACGGGTAGTACCGGGAGGAGGGGACGCGGGTCATCGCGCGGGGATCCGGCTTCGCCTTCGTCGCGGCGGCCAGGTCCTGGGACTCCGACCAGCCGCTGTCCTGCTCGGCCTTGATGGCCTGCGCCATGGACTGTGCCTGGCTGGCAGACGGCATGCGCTGCGGCGCGACCACGATGCTGCGCTCGTTGTCCGGCTCCTGAAGGTTGATCATCAGGCTCTGCGCGAGGAACTTCTGGACCGCGAGCGTCGAGTTCTCGGCCCCCGTCATGTCGCCCTCGAAGGCCTCCGACAGTCGCGCGTCGGCCACCACGGCCGTCGTGCCACTGCCGATGGGTCGGGCGGCGGAGGGGGTGTAGGTCAGGCCGCTCCTCTCCTGAAGGCTGTCGCTGCGGGCGATCACGGTGTCGGCGCCGGCGGACGTCGCGACGTTGACGATGCTGGGGTCGATCGCGCCGTCGGCGGGCCAGGCATAGCTGGTGTCCGGCTTGACGTGGAGAACCGTCTCGACCGTCGTGGTGGCCGCATCGGTGGCGTCCTTGAGGTGTCCCAGGGAACCGGTCACCTTCGTGCCGTTGTGGGCCAGCGACGCGAGATCCGGGTCGGCGAAGGGGAGGGCGACGACCTTCTTGTCGGCCACGGCGTTCTTCAGGTCGTTCAGCCACTGCTTGGCGACCGCCTGGTTCTTGCCGGCGACCTCGGTCCCGTCGGGCTGCTTGATCCGGTACGGCCTCGTCATGGCGTCGACCGAGGCCAGAAGGTCGGGGTCGATCACCCAGGTCACATCGAGAGGGGTGCCGAGGGCCAGCATCTGCTGGAGGCGGCCGCCCGGAGCGATCTCCTTGGCGAGGCTGTCGTCATGGAAGACACGCGTCTGCTGCTCGTCGGATCCCGTCTCCGCCGTGAGGTGGGTCTGCGAGATGAGAGGCCACAGGAACGTCGTCTTCGTCTTGGTGCCGGCTGCCTCGGGCTGCCAGGGGAGGAAGGTCCGCTGGATGCCGAGCGTCTGCGGATACGGCCGGATCGCGGTCTGGCCGGTGAGGGCGACGCCCAGCCGGTAGACGCCGTCGGCGCCGAGGTTCAGTTCCTTGACGGGGACGGACAGGCTGAAGGTCTGTGTCGAGCCGGGGGCCAGCTTGGAGATCTTCTCGGCGTACTTGCCGCCGATCTCCCTGCCGTCCGGCAGTCCCCCCGCCGCGTGCCGGGAGGCGGCGTCGATCGACGCCCGCCCGCCGAGGACCGAACCGACGCGGAGTGCGACGTGGGCGTTGTTGACGGTCTGCTTGCCGTCGTTCTTGAGCGTGCCCGTGACAGTGACCGTGTCACCGTCGACCGGTGCGCTCGGCGTGAGCGAGTTCACGGCGACATCGACGGTGCTGGTGCCGATGGCGTCGGCCGCGAGCGTCTGCGGGGCGGCCCCGGCGGGGGAGCCGCCGAACAGGGCCACGGCGGCGAGGACAGGCGCGCCGGCGAGCAGTGCTCCCGTGCGCCGCAGCCTTCGGCGGGCAGGTGAGGGAGTCATCCCGTGGAAGTCTGCCGCCTCGGCCACGCGCTCGCCCGTCCCTCGTCGTCGTCAGTGGTCGTCGGATAGTCCACGCATGGTAACGAGGTGCGCTGTGGCGAAGTGCCGCGGACTGCTCCACATGATCGGAAGCCAGGGTAGGGGGCATCGGGCAGCGCTCGCGCACACCCAGGGAAAACGGGGCGGAACCCCGCGCTCGGGCCACGTACCCTTTTCTGTTGTGCCGAACGCCAATGAAGACAATCCCAGTGCCCTGAGCCAGGTGCAGCGCCGCGCGGTGAGCGAGCTGCTGCGGGTGGCCCCTGTCGCCGACGACCTCGCCCGTCGATTCCAGGAGGCCGGGTTCTCTCTCGCCCTGGTCGGCGGCTCGGTCAGGGATGCGCTCCTCGGCAGGCTCGGCAACGATCTCGACTTCACCACGGACGCGCGTCCGGAAGATGTGCTCAAGATCGTCAGGCCGTGGGCGGATGCGGTGTGGGAAGTCGGGATCGCCTTCGGCACCGTCGGCTGCCAGAAGGACGGCTACCAGGTAGAGGTCACCACGTATCGCTCCGAGGCGTACGACAGGACCTCCCGTAAGCCCGAGGTCTCGTACGGCGAGTCCATCGAGGAAGACCTCGTGCGGCGCGATTTCACGGTGAACGCGATGGCCGTGGCCCTGCCGGAGAAGGAGTTCATCGACCCGCACGGCGGGCTCGACGACCTTGCCGAGCGGGTCCTGCGGACGCCCGGAACGCCCGAGGAGTCCTTCTCCGATGATCCGCTGCGGATGATGCGGGCCGCCCGGTTCGCCGCGCAGCTGGACTTCGAGGTGGCTCCCGAGGTCGTCGCGGCGATGAAGGGCATGGCTGACCGCATCGAGATCGTCTCCGCGGAGCGGGTGCGGGACGAGCTGAACAAGTTGATCCTCTCCGCACACCCACGCGAGGGCCTGACCCTCCTCGTCGACACGGGCCTCGCCGAGCACGTGCTGCCCGAGCTGCCCGCGTTGCGCCTGGAGCGGGATGAGCACCACCGGCACAAGGACGTCTACGACCACACGCTGATCGTTCTCGAGCAGGCGATGGAACTGGAGGAGGACGGTCCGGACCTCGTGCTGCGTCTCGCGGCCCTCCTGCACGACATCGGCAAGCCGAGGACGCGGCGCTTCGAGGACGACGGCCGGGTCTCCTTCCACCACCACGAGGTGGTGGGCGCGAAGATGACGAAGAAGCGCATGACGGCGCTCAAGTACTCGAACGAGCTCGTGAAGGACGTCTCGCGTCTGGTCGAGCTGCACCTGCGCTTCCACGGCTACGGCACCGGCGAGTGGACCGACTCCGCGGTCCGTCGTTACGTGCGTGACGGGGGTCCCCTGCTGGAGCGTCTGCACAAGCTGACCCGCTCCGACTGCACGACGCGTAACAAGCGGAAGGCGAGCGCGCTGGGGCGGGCGTACGACGGCCTGGAGGAGCGCATCGCGCGCCTCAAGGAGCAGGAGGAGCTGGACTCGATCCGGCCCGACCTCGACGGCAACCAGATCCAGGAGGTCCTCGGCATCAAGCCCGGGCCGGCGATCGGGCGGGCGTACAAGTTCCTGCTGGAACTGCGCCTTGAGAACGGGCCGATGGAGCACGACGCGGCGGTCGCGGCACTCAAGGAGTGGTGGGCCGCGCAGCAGGACGCCGAGTAAGTGACCGGGGTCGTTGTTTCACGTGAAACAACGACCCCGGGACGGACATGGCGAAGGGCGCTGTTTCACGTGAAACAGCGCCCTTCGACTATGTGATGCCTGGTCCTACTAGCTCTGCTTCAGGCAGAGGACCACGTCGTGGCTGCCGCCGGTCTGGTAGTAGGAGACCTCGTTGCCCTTGACCGCGTTGCACTTGTTGACATCGCTGGTGCCGTCGAACTTCTCGATGACCTTGTACTGGGAGTCACCCGAGGAGCAGTCGACGGTCTTGAGGTCCGGCGCGGACGTCGAGCCGTCGTTGTGCATGCAGCTGCCGACATTGGTCGTTTCGGCGTCGCTCTGGCCGAGGTACCACTTCACGCCGTAGAGCGCGATGGCGACGACGATCAGCGCGACGATGCGGAGGACCTTCTTGCTGCCGCCACCCGACGGCGCGGCCGGCGGAATCGGGGTGCCCGGGGCGTGCGGCGGGTACGGCTGCTGAGGAACCCCCGGCTGGCCGGCGACCGGAGTGTACGGAGCACCGCCCTGGGGCGGGCCAGAAGGCTGCTGGCCCTGGGCGTACGGATTCTGGCCCTGGGGCGGCGGAGTGGTCACTTTGGGGGTCCCCCTCGAACTTGGGCGCGATGGCGCGGATAAGACGCCCGTAAGTTATCCGGAGGAACTGACAACTCTGAAGCCAGGAGGGGCTCTGTGTCATTGATGTGACACTTACTGGACGTCAAACCGCGTCATAGCGGCCGCAACCGCCGCGTAGATGAACGCCACGGTGACCACCAACAGGACCGACTCCCCGTCAGGCGGCAGCATGAGCGCGGCTACTGCGGCCGCGCCGACGAACGCGACGTTGAACAGCACGTCGTAAACGGAGAAGATCCGGCCACGGAAGCCGTCGTTCACCGAGGACTGTACGACCGTGTCGGTGGAGATCTTCGCGCTCTGGGTCGTCAGCCCCAGGACGAAAGCGGCGGCCATCATGGGGAGGGGTGCGAACGGGAGCCCGAGGGCGGGTTCCAGGACGGCCGCAGCCCCCGCGCAGACGCCGATCCACCGGGCGGGGCCCAGACGTCCCGCCGCCCAGGGCGTGACCACGGCGGCAGCGAAGAATCCGGCCCCCGAGATCGCCACGGCGACTCCCAGCAGGGCCAGTCCGTGGTTCTCCGTGGACGACCAGGCGTAGCGGCAGAGCATGAGCACCATGACCGTCAGCGCCCCGTAGCAGAAGCGCATCAGCGTCATGGCGGCCAGAGCGCGCGCGGCGGGCGGGCGTGCGGCCAGATGACGCACCCCCGCGACGAGCCCCTTCGCCGTGCCGGTGAGTGCGGTCCGCAGGCCAGGGAGCACCAGTTCGGGGTCCGGTCCGAGGAGCTCCGCGGGGATGCGCAGGGAGGCGAGCGCCGCGCACAGGTAGATGGCGGCACCCACGAGCACCACGACGGCGTCGGAGCCCGAACCGATCAGGCGTACGGCGAACGCGAGAACGCCGCCCAGGATCGCGGCGAGGGTGCCCGCCGTCGGGGAGATGGAGTTCGCCATCACGAGCCGCTCGGCATCGACCACCCGCGGCATGGCGGCGGAGAGCCCGGCGAGGATGAAACGGTTGACCGCGGTGACGCACAGGGCGGAGGCGTAGAAGAGCCAGGTCGGCGCGTGGCTGATCATCAGTACCGCCGTCGCGGATGCCAGCAGGGTCCGCAGGAGGTTGCCGTAGAGGAAGACCTGGCGGCGGCGCCAGCGGTCCAGGAGGACGCCCGCGAACGGGCCGACCACCGAGTACGGGAGAAGCAGCACGGCCATGGCCGAGGCGATGGCGCTCGCCGATGCCTGGTTCTCCGGCGAGAACACGACGTAGGTGGCCAGCGCGACTTGGTAGACACCGTCCGCGCCCTGCGAGAGCAGCCGTAGCGCCAGCAGACGCCGGAAGTCCCTCAAGCGCAGGAGTACGCGCAGGTCACGGACGACAGCCATGGGGCACAGCCTCACATACGGGAAAGGTCCCCGGGCGCACGTCAGTGCATCCGGGGACCTCAACAGCCCACAAGGAGAGGCGCGTTACCTCTGGTACGCGCCGCACGGTGTGTGCTTAGCGCTCGACCTCGCCCTTGATGAACTTCTCGACGTTCTCGTAGGCCTCGTCGTCGAAGTACTGGACCGGCGGGGACTTCATGAAGTACGAGGACGCGGAGAGGATCGGGCCGCCGATGCCGCGGTCCTTGGCGATCTTCGCGGCGCGCAGGGCGTCGATGATGACACCCGCGGAGTTCGGGGAGTCCCAGACCTCGAGCTTGTACTCCAGGTTCAGCGGAACGTCACCGAAGGCGCGGCCCTCGAGGCGGACGTACGCCCACTTGCGGTCGTCGAGCCACTGGACATAGTCCGACGGGCCGATGTGGACGTTCTTCTCGCCCAGGTCGCGGTCCGGGATCTGCGAGGTGACGGCCTGCGTCTTCGAGATCTTCTTGGACTCCAGGCGCTCGCGCTCGAGCATGTTCTTGAAGTCCATGTTGCCGCCGACGTTCAGCTGCATCGTGCGCTCGAGACGGACACCGCGGTCCTCGAACAGCTTCGCCATGACGCGGTGCGTGATGGTGGCGCCGACCTGGGACTTGATGTCGTCACCGACGATCGGCACGCCGGCCTCGGTGAACTTGTCCGCCCACTCCTTGGTGCCGGCGATGAAGACCGGGAGGGCGTTGACGAACGCGACCTTGGCGTCGATGGCGCACTGCGCGTAGAACTTCGCGGCGTCCTCGGAACCGACGGGCAGGTAGCAGATCAGAACGTCGACCTGCTTGTCCTTGAGGATCTGGACGACGTCGACCGGGGCCTCGGCGGACTCCTCGATGGTCTGGCGGTAGTACTTGCCCAGGCCGTCGTGGGTGTGGCCGCGCTGCACGGTCACGCCCGTGTTCGGCACGTCGCAGATCTTGATGGTGTTGTTCTCGCTGGCACCGATGGCGTCGGCGAGGTCGAGACCGACCTTCTTCGCGTCGACGTCGAAGGCGGCGACGAAGTCGATGTCACGGACGTGGTAGTCGCCGAACTGGACGTGCATCAGGCCCGGGACCTTGGTGTCCGGGTCAGCGTCCTTGTAGTACTCGACGCCCTGGACCAGCGAGGCGGCGCAGTTGCCCACGCCGACGATGGCTACGCGAACCGAACCCATTCCGGTTGCTCCCTGTGTGTATCGGTGAAACCCCGAATGGGCCTCACGTGGCGGTGTCGTCGGACGGATCCGGCCGGGTGCTGTCCCGGTGCCGGGGCAGGCCGCCCGTCTCTCCAGATGTGTCCTGCTGAGCTGCGCCGGAGGGGTCGGATCGTTGCTGATCCCGCCCCGCCCGCTCGCTCTCGATGAGCTCGTTCAGCCAGCGCACTTCGCGCTCCACGGATTCCATTCCGTGCCGCTGGAGCTCAAGCGTGTAGTCGTCAAGGCGTTCCCGGGTGCGGGCGAAGGAGATGCGCATCTTCTCGAGGCGCTCCTCGAGCCGGCTGCGACGCCCTTCGAGCACGCGCATCCGTACGTCACGCGAGGTCTGCCCGAAGAAGGCGAACCGCGCGGCGAAGTGCTCGTCCTCGTACGCGTCCGGGCCGGTCTGCGAGAGCAGGTCCTCGAAGTGCTCTTTACCTTCTGCCGTCAGCCGGTAGACGATCTTGGCGCGACGCCCTGCGAGTGGTGCGGCGAGGGCGTCCTCGGGTGTGCTCCCCGTTTCCTCGATCAACCAGCCGCTTGTGACCAGCGTCTTGAGGCAGGGGTAGAGGGACCCGTAGCTGAAGGCGCGGAAGACCCCCAGCGATGTATTGAGCCTTTTCCGCAGCTCGTAGCCGTGCATCGGGGACTCGCGGAGCAGTCCGAGGACAGCGAACTCGAGGATGCCGGAACGTCGGCTCACTCGTCGCCTCCTCTCTGCCGCGGTCGGCGTCACGACCACTGTCGACTCTTTATGCCGAGCTGATGTATCGACTCGATACATCACGACGATAGAACGGCCCCGCGGATGCGACAAGTGGGATCACGGTGAACGGCGTCACATCACCGATTCATACCAAGCAAGTTGCCTGATTTGCGGTGAACTTCGGCCCTAGGTGGGTTTTGACGGTGCGTAGTCTGTCCGCCATGCAGACCGCCGGGAACCAAGTGACGCCTGTGGGCGTCGTTGTCCCCGGTGCATTGCGGGTGAGTGCCGGAAGGGGCGCATCCGTATTTCGGGGGGACCGGAAACCAGCCGCCGTTTCCAGGCGCGTATCTCCGCGCCTGCCCGAGGAGTAGTCGTTCGATGAGCGAGCACCGTCGCAAACCGTCGCAGCCACAGGGCGGCGGACGTGCCGCGGCCCGTCGCGGCACGTCCGGCGCATCGCCGGGCCGTCGCGCGGCACCGCGTGAAGCCACCGGATCGCCTTCAGATGCGTACGGAACACCGGGGTCAACAGATTCGTACGGTTCCACGGGCGACGACCGCCCGTACGGAGGCCGTGCGGAAGCGCGCCGCGCCGCGCAGCGCGGCGCGGGAGGAAGTCGCAGGAAGTCCCCCGACGGCGGCGCGGGACGTGGCGGTGGTCGCGGAGGCGGCGGCCGGCGCGGTGGCGGCGGTCCCGAAGGGGCGAGCGGGCCCGGACGTGGCAGGGGTGGCCGTGGGCCGGCCCAGCCGACGAAGAAGAGGTTCATCGACTACCCGCGCGCCGGCAAGTACGGAGTCGGTCGATGGGTGCCGTCCTGGCGCCTGGTGACGGGTCTGTTCGTCGGCATGTGCGGAAGCCTGATGATCGCGGCCGGTATCGGCTACGCCATGGTGAGCATCCCGAACGAGGCAGACGCGGCCAAGGCCCAGAACAACGTCTACTACTGGTCCAACAACAAGCAGATGGTCTCGACCGGTGGCGAGACGAACCGGCAGATCATCAAGTACGAAGAGATCCCCAAGGCCATGCGGTACGCCGTCATGTCCGCCGAGAACAAGACGTTCATGACGGACAAGGGCGTCGACCCCATGGGTATCGCCCGCGCGCTCGTGAACATGGCCAAGGGCGGCCAGACGCAGGGCGGCTCGACCATCACTCAGCAGTACGTGAAGAACGCGATGCTCGACGACCAGTCGCAGACTCTCACGCGCAAGGTCAAGGAGCTGTTCGTCTCCATCAAGGTGGGCCGCACGGAGCCCAAGGAGAAGGTGATGGCCGGATACCTGAACACCGCGTACTACGGGCGCGGTGCATACGGAATTCAGGCCGCGGCCCGCACGTACTTCAACAAGGACGCCTCGAACCTGGACCCGAGCCAGTGCGCGTTCCTCGCGTCGGTGCTCAAGGGCGCCACGTACTTCGACCCCGCCGGCGCGATCGCGATCGACCCGGTCGAGGCGACGCCCGCCAAGAACAAGGCCCGCGCCGAGAAGCGGTGGAGCTGGATCCTCGACGAGGAGGTCAAGGACAAGCGCCTGAGCTCCACGGACCGGAAGAAGTACACGACGTTCCCTGCGCTGCAGAGCCCGCGGTCCAACCCATCACTGAGCGGCCAGGTCGGCTACCTCGTGGACCTCGCCAATGCCTACGTCATCAACAACAGTGACGGCAAGGTGACCGCTCTCGACCTGCAGAAGGGCGGCTACGAGATCCACACCACCTTCGACAAGAGGAAGGTGGACAAGCTCGAAGCGGCCGTGAAGAAGGTCCAGAAGGAGAACATCAACACGAAGCTCCGACCGAAGACGGACAAGTACGTCCAGTTCGGCGGTGCCTCGGTGAACCCCAGCAACGGCGCGATCGAGGCGATCTACGGCGGCGCCGACGCGACGAAGCACTTCACCAACAACGCCGACCAGACGGGTGCCCAGGTCGGATCGACCTTCAAGCCGTTCGTGCTGGCCGCTGCGATGAGGGACGGCATCCGCGACCCCAAGCTGGGCGAAGAACAGGACGACACCACGCGTACGCCGGTCTCTCCGAAGAGCCTCTACAGCGGCAAGAACGAGCTGAAGATCAAGAAGTACGACGGCCAGATCTGGACGAACGAGAAGGGCAAGGAGTGGCTGCAGACCAACGACGGCCACCAGTCCTACAACCCGCCGACCTATCAGATCGACCTTCGTGAGGCGATGCGGGAGTCGGTCAACTCGGCCTATGTCCAGCTGGGCATGGATGTCGGCCTGGACAAGGTGAAGCAGGCCGCGAAGGACGCGGGCATCAAGGACGACAGCTTCGCCAGCGCCAACTACCCCTCGTTCTCCCTCGGCACCTCCGACCCGAGCGCGATTCGCATGGCCGGCGCCTACGGCACCTTCGCTGAGAGCGGTCAGCGGAACGACCCTTACTCGGTGTCTTCGGTCGAACACGAGGGTGTGTCGGTCTACCAGCACCCGAAGAAGCCGGTCAGGGCCTTCGACGCGGCGGTCGCCGACAACGTCACCGACGTCCTGAAGACGGTCGTCGACAAGGGAACGGGTACCAACGCCAAGCTGCCTGGCCGCCAGGTCGCGGGCAAGACCGGTACGACCGACGGCAACAAGTCGGCCTGGTTCGTGGGGTACACGCCGCAGCTGTCGACGGCGATCACGATGTACCGGATGGACGACAACGAGAACAGTAAGCAGCGCAAGTTCCTGGAGATGTACGGCACGGGTAACCAGAAGCAGATCCACGGAGCGTCGTTCCCCTCCGAGATCTGGCACGACTACATGATGGAGGCCCTCAAGGGCCAGCCGTCCGTGCCGTTCCCCACTCCCGAGCCCATCGGTAAGATCGTCGGCGCCACCCCGAGCCCGAGCATCACGCCGTCGCCGACTGCTTCTCCCTCGGAGTCCGCGACGACGGAACCGTCGCCGAGCGATTCCTCGCCCGGCCCCTCGCCGTCGACCAGCGAGACGTGCAGCAGCTGGTCGTGGACCTGCAACAACAACGGCGGGACGTCGAACGGCGGCAATGGTGGGACGCCCACGGGCGGCACCGACGGCGGCGTCACCACCTCGCCGTCGGCACCGGGCGGCGGCAACGGCGGCACCAACGGAAACGGCAACGGAGGACTCTTCGGAGGCCCGACGGGCTAGTCGAGGCGCATTACGCCGCGCTGTTTCACGTGAAACGCTGAGTGTTCCACGTGAAACAGCGCGTGACGCAGGCCAAGTGAGGGCCGCCGCACCGATCAGGTGTGGCGGCCCTCGCCCCGTTCTCAGACGCGTACGGCAGGATGTGCGGCATGCCCAGTGCAGAGACGACGCGCACCCACGTGCAAGAGCCGGATCCGGTACGGCCGACCAAGGAGGACGAGGTCGCCGCGGCGGGGAGCGAGCTGATCGGCGGACCGATCGGACGATGGGCGCTGCTCGGGAGCTCCTGGTGGACCCCCGTGCGTGTCATCGCGCTGGTGATGCTCGGCATGTTCGCGCTGGGCATGGTGCAGAAGTTCTCCTGCTACGACGGCGCGTGGTTCTTCGGCGCCAGTTCGCAGTACACGCACGCCTGCTACTCGGACATCCCGCACCTCTACCAGGGGCGCGGTTTCGCCGACGGCCTGGTGCCGTACTTCGACAAGCTGCCCGGCGACATGGACTACCTCGAATACCCGGTGCTGACCGGTGTGTTCATGGAGGTCGCGTCCTGGCTCACCCTGGGCGGCGGATCCATCCAGCATCTGGAGAAGATCTACTGGATGGTCAACGCCGGGATGCTGATGGTCTGCGCGGTGATCATCGCCGTGTGCGTCGCCCGCACCCACCGGCGGCGCCCCTGGGATGGCCTCCTGGTCGCCCTGGCGCCCGCGTTCGCGCTGACCTCCACCATCAACTGGGACCTGCTCGCCGTGGCCCTCACGGCGGCCGCGATGCTGATGTGGTCGCGGGGCCGGGCGATCGCCTTCGGCGTCCTGCTCGGTCTGGCCACGGCCGCGAAGTTCTATCCGTTCCTCGTGCTCGGACCGCTGCTGTTGCTCTGCTGGCGCGCCGGACGGTGGCGGGACTTCGGGAAGGCTCTGGCGGCCTCGGTGGGGGCGTGGCTCCTCGTGAACCTGCCGGTGATGCTGCTCGCCCCCGAGGGCTGGTCGAAGTTCTACCGCTTCAGCCAGGAGCGCGGCGTCGACTTCGGGTCGGTCTGGCTGATCATCCAGCAGCGCTGGAACGTACAGATCAGCCCCGACGACGCCAACACCTACGCACTGGTGCTGATGGTCCTGGCCTGTCTGGGCATCACCGCACTTGCTCTGACGGCGCCCCGCCGGCCCCGCTTCGCGCAGCTCGCCTTCCTGGTCATCGCCGCGTTCATCCTCACGAACAAGGTCTACTCACCGCAGTACGTCCTGTGGCTGATCCTCTTCGCGGCGCTGGCCAGGCCGCGGTGGCGGGACTTCCTGATCTGGCAGGCGTGCGAGGTCGCGTACTTCCTCGGGATCTGGATGTACCTCGCGTACACCACGAGCGGTGACAAGCACCGGGGGCTGCCCGCGGACGGCTACCACCTCGTCATCCTCGTCCACCTGCTCGGGACGCTCTATCTGTGCGCGGTGATCGTGCGCGACATCCTGATGCCGGAACGGGACGTGGTCAGACGCTCCGGGGACGACGATCCGTCGGGCGGCGTCCTGGACGGATCGCCGGATGTCTTCGTGCTCGGACATGCCGCCCATCCCCCGCGGCACGCGGCGCACAACGAGGAACACCCGCAAGTCAGTTGGGGCTGGGACGCGGACGAGAGACGTTCGCCCTGAGCGAACACGCCGAAGGGCCGGACCCCGTGAGGGTGTCCGGCCCTTCCGTTTACGACCAGGACCCGGCTGTCCGCAGGGTGTGGTCAGCGGTCGACGATCCGGTCGAACTGCGTGGTGGTGTGCCGCAGATGGGCCACCAGCTCCTCGCCCACCCGGGGTTCAGGGGCGTCGGACGGGACGAAGAGGATCGAGACCTGCATGTGCGGGGGCTCCGCGAACCAGCGCTGCTTGCCGCCCCAGACGAACGGCGACAGATTCCGGTTCACGGTCGCGAGGCCCGCTCGGGCCACGCCCTTGGCGCGCGGCATGACACCGTGCAGTGCCTTGGGAGCCTCCAGGCCCACGCCGTGCGACGTGCCGCCGGCGACGACGACGAGCCAGCCGTCCGAGGCGGTCTTCTGCTGGCGGTAACCGAAGCGGTCGCCCTTGGCGACACGGGTGACGTCCAGGATCGCGCCGCGGTACTCGGTCGCCTCGTGGTCGCCGAGCCAGAGCCTGGTGCCGATCCGCGCCCGGAACCGGGTCTGCGGGAACTGCTGCTGCAGGCGCGCGAGTTCCTCGGCCTTGAGGTGGCTGACGAACATCGTGTGCAGCGGCAGCCTGGCCGCGCGCAGGCGGTCCATCCAGCCGATGACCTCCTCGACGGCGTCCGAGCCGTCGGTGCGGTCCAGGGGCAGGTGGATCGCGAAGCCCTCGAGCCGGACATCTTCGATGGCGGCGTGGAGCAGGGGCAGTTCCTGCTCGCTCACGCCGTGCCGCTTCATCGAGGACATCACCTCGACGACGACGCGGGCGCCGACGAGGCCGTGCACGCCGTCGACGGAGGAGACGGAGCGGATCACACGGTCGGGCAGGGGCACGGGCTCCTCGCCCCGCCGGAACGGGGTCAGGACCAGCAGGTCACCGCTGAACCAGTCCTTGATCCGGGCGGCTTCGTAGGTCGTGCCGACGGCGAGGACGTCCGAGCCGAAGCGCGTGGCCTCGTCCGCGAGCCGTTCGTGGCCGAAGCCGTAGCCGTTGCCCTTGCAGACGGGGACGATCCCCGGGAACTGCTCGAGCACGTGCTTGTGGTGTGCCCGCCAGCGCGCGGTGTCGACGTAGAGCGTGAGCGCCATGGCCGGTCCCGGAACCTTTCTCGTGGCTGCGGTGTGTCAGAGGTCTGAAGAAACTTTGGAGCTACGTGAATTGTGCCGGGTCCGCCCGGGCCGGGCGCACCCCGGCCGACCGGGCGGGGATCAGCGCCGCGACATGTAGATGTCGAGGGCCTTGTGCAGCAGCTTGTTGAGCGGGAAGTCCCACTCGCCGAGGTACTCGGCAGCCTGCCCGCCCGTGCCCACCTTGAACTGGATCAGACCGAAGAGATGGTCCGTCTCGTCGAGCGAGTCGCTGATGCCGCGCAGGTCGTAGACCGTCGCGCCGAGCGCGTAGGCGTCGCGGAGCATCCGCCACTGCATCGCGTTCGAGGGCCTGACCTCACGGCCGATGTTGTCCGAGGCGCCGTAGGAGTACCAGACGTGCCCCCCGACGACCAGCATCGTCGCCGCCGACAGGTTCACGCCCTCGTGGCGGGCGAAGTACAGCCGCATGCGGTTGGGGTCCTCGCTGTTGAGGGCCGTCCACATGCGCTCGAAGTAGGACAGCGGGCGCGGCCGGAAGTGGTCGCGAACCGCGGTGATCTCGTAGAGGCGCTGCCACTCGGCGAGGTCCTGGTAGCCGCCCTGGACGACCTCGACGCCGGCCTTCTCGGCCTTCTTGATGTTGCGGCGCCACAGCTGGTTGAAGTTCTTGTGGACCTCTTCCAAGGAGCGGTTCGCCAGCGGCACCTGGTAGACGTAGCGGGGCTGGACGTCGCCGAAACCGGCGCCGCCGTCCTCGCCCTGCTGCCAGCCCATGCGGCGCAGCTTGTCGGCGACCTCGAAGGCGCGCGGCTCGATGAAGTCGGCCTCGACGTCACGCAGACGCTTGACGTCCGGGTCCTGGATGCCCTTCTTGATGGACGTGGCCTCCCAGCGCCGGATGATCACCGGCGGGCCCATCTTCACGGAGAAGGCGCCCTGCTGCTTGAGGTGCGCCAGCATCGGACGCATCCAGTCGTCCAGGTTCGGAGCGAACCAGTTGATGACCGGGCCCTCGGGGAGATACGCGAGATACCGCTTGATCTTGGGCAGTTGGCGGTACAGGACCAGGCCCGCGCCGACCATCTCGCCGGTCTTCTCGTCGAACCATCCCAGGCTCTCGGAGCGCCACTCCGCCTTCACGTCGGCCCATGCCGGGACCTGCATGTGGCTCGCCGAGGGCAGGCTCTGGATGTATGCCAGATGCTGCTCTCGGCTGATGGTCCTCAGGGTCAGGCTCATTCGGGGCGCTCCTCGGGCTGGTGTGTCCCCATGGGTACAGGGGCTCCGGCTCTCGCGCCGAAGCCTACTGCGCCCTGCGAGCGCCCTGACTGGGCCTATGCAAGCTTCGCGGCGCGTCAGCCGATGACACCGCCGAACAGCCCACCGTGGGCCATGCCGATGAAGAGACCGACCGCCGAGGCGCCGAGGCCCAGGATGAGACCGAAGCGCTCCCGTGTCGTCACCGAGATGAACTGGCCGTACAGGCCGGTCAGGACGCCCACGAGCCCAGCCCAGGAGCTGAGGAGGTGGAGGTTGCTGAAGATGGAGGAGATGACGGAGAGCGCCCCGAGCGTCACGGTCACCGCGAGCAGCGTGTCCTGGAGGGGATGGGGCTTCCCGTCCGTGGCGAAGAGAGATGTCGCGGTGTTGGGTCGCATTGCCTGTGCCATGGGGCACCTCCTGCGGAAGGCGGCGCATCGTAGCGCCATACACACCCGATGTGTACAGATTGTGCCCTCCCTCGGGCGGATTTCAACCCGAAGCCGTGGTGCGGGTAGTCTGTTACGTCTGCACCGGTGTCTGCTCATGCCCTGATCAGGGATCCCCGCCAGCGGGGCCCGATTGTCAGTGGCGGCCGATACCGTTGCGTACGCATCACGACCCTCCTGCCACGGAACGACCGTGGCCGCTGAGTCCAAAGGAGGTGGGTTCCACATGCGTCACTACGAAGTGATGGTCATCCTCGACCCCGATCTCGAGGAGCGCGCTGTCTCCCCGCTGATCGAGAACTTCCTCTCCGTTGTCCGCGAGGCCAACGGAAAGGTTGAGAAGGTCGACACCTGGGGCCGTCGTCGTCTCTCGTACGAGATCAAGAAGAAGCCCGAGGGCATCTACTCGGTCATCGACCTGCAGGCCGAGCCTGCGGTCGTCAAGGAGCTCGACCGCCAGATGAACCTGAACGAGTCGGTCCTCCGGACCAAGGTCCTCCGTCCCGAGACCCACTGAGCTTCCTAGCTCAGCGGCACTCGGGTTTCGAGTAGCAGCAAGCAGCCAGCAGCAAACCCGCCGAGAGGTTCCCCCATGGCAGGCGAGACCGTCATCACGGTCGTCGGCAATCTTGTCGACGACCCCGAGCTGCGCTTCACCCCGTCCGGTGCGGCGGTCGCGAAGTTCCGTGTCGCGTCCACCCCCCGCACCTTCGACCGCCAGACCAATGAGTGGAAGGACGGCGAGAGCCTCTTCCTCACCTGCTCGGTCTGGCGTCAGGCGGCGGAGAACGTCGCGGAGTCGCTCCAGCGAGGCATGCGCGTCATCGTGCAGGGCCGGCTGAAGCAGCGGTCCTACGAAGACCGTGAGGGCGTCAAGCGCACGGTCTACGAGCTGGACGTCGAGGAAGTCGGCGCCAGCCTGAAGAACGCCACGGCCAAGGTCACCAAGACCGCGGGCCGGGGCGGCCAGGGTGGATACGGCGGTGGCGGCGGCCAGCAGGGCGGCGGCAACTGGGGCGGTGGCTCCGGTGGCGGTCAGCAGCAGGGCGGCGGCGGTGCTCCCGCCGACGACCCCTGGGCGACCGGTGCGCCGGCCGGCGGCGGCCAGCAGGGCGGCGGCGGTGGCGGCGGCTGGGGCGGAAGCTCCGGCGGCTCCTCCGGCGGCGGCTACTCGGACGAGCCCCCCTTCTAGGCCTCAGGGCCAAGGGTGGGCCGCACCCACACTTCTTGATCACACAGGAGAAACACCATGGCGAAGCCGCCTGTGCGCAAGCCTAAGAAGAAGGTCTGCGCTTTCTGCAAGGACAAGGTCACGTACGTGGACTACAAGGACACGAACATGCTGCGGAAGTTCATTTCCGACCGCGGCAAGATCCGTGCCCGCCGCGTGACCGGCAACTGCACCCAGCACCAGCGTGACGTCGCCACGGCCGTGAAGAACAGCCGTGAGATGGCGCTGCTGCCCTACACGTCCACCGCGCGATAAGGAAAGGGTGACCGACTAATGAAGATCATCCTGACCCACGAGGTCTCTGGCCTCGGCACCGCCGGCGACGTCGTCGACGTCAAGGACGGGTACGCCCGCAACTACCTGGTCCCGCGTGGTTTCGCGATCCGCTGGACCAAGGGTGGCGAGCAGGACGTGGCGCAGATCCGCCGCGCCCGCAAGATCCACGAGATCGCGACCATCGAGCAGGCCAACGAGATCAAGGCCCGCCTCGAGGGTGTCAAGGTCCGTCTGGCCGTCCGCTCCGGCGACGCCGGTCGTCTCTTCGGCTCCGTCACCCAGGCCGACGTCGCTTCGGCGATCGAGACCGCGGGTGGCCCGAAGGTCGACAAGCGTCGTGTCGAGCTTGGTTCGGCGATCAAGACGCTGGGCGCCCACGAGGCGACCGTGCGTCTGCACCCCGAGGTTGCCGCCAAGGTCAGCGTCGAGGTCGTCTCCGCCTAAGCACTGCGCTTGGCAGAGCTGAAGCAAAACGTTGGGCCGCACCCCTCGGGGTGCGGCCCAACGTGTTTCACGGTTCGTGACCTCACGCTTCGGGGTCTCACGGCTTGTTGTTCCACAATTCGCGGTTTCACAGCTCGCGGTTTCACCGTTTCACGTGAAACGGGTCCGCGCGTGTTCGTGAGGAATCGGGTCCGCGCGTGTTCGTGGGGAAACGGGATCAGCGTGTGGCGCCGGTGACGATCCAGCGGCCGGAGCGCGAGCGCAGCCACAGGGTCAGCATCCGTACGGTCATCATCAGCGTCATCGCGCCCCACAGCATGGTCAGCCCTCCGCCGAACACCGGCACCAACAGGGCGACCGGCGTGAAGACCGCCAGGGTGACGAGCATGGCCCCGGCGAGGTACGGACCGTCGCCCGCTCCCATCAGGACTCCGTCGAGGACGAAGACGATGCCGCAGATGGGCTGCGAGAGCGCCACCATCAGGAGCGCGGGGAGTGCCGTGTTCTGTACGGCAGGATCATTCGTGAACAGCGGGACGTAGAGCGGTCGGGAGACGATCACCAGGAGTCCGAGGACGACTCCCGCGGCAATGCCCCACTGGACCATGCGGCGGCAGGCGTCGCGTGCGCCCTGAGCGTCGTCTGCTCCGAGATAGCGCCCGATGATGGCTTGGCCCGCGATGGCGATGGCGTCGAGGGCGAAGGCCAGCAGGCTCCACAGGGAGATGATGATCTGGTGTGCCGCGATGTCCGCGTCTCCGAGCCGTGCGGCGACCGCAGTGGCGATCATGAGGATGGCGCGCAGCGAGAGGGTGCGGACGAGTAGCGGTGCGCCTGCCTGGGCGCAGGCTCGGATGCCGGCGGCGTCGGGTTTGAGGGAAGCGCCGTGGCGGCGGGCGCCGCGGATCACGACGTACAGATAGACCGCGGCCATGCCGACCTGGGCGATGACGGTTCCCCAGGCGGATCCGGCGATTCCCAGGTGGGCGCCGTAGACGAGGCCTGCGTTGAGCGCGCCGTTGGCGACGAAGCCGCCGACCGCGACATAGAGCGGAGTCTTGGTGTCCTGGAGGCCGCGCAGGACACCGGTCGCGGCCAGGACGACGAGCATGGCCGGGATGCCGAGCGACGAGACCCGCAGATAGGTGATCGCGTAGGGGGCCGCGGTGTGCGAGGCGCCGAACAGGTCGACGAGTGCGGGAGCGGTGGGCATGACCATGGCTATGACCGCGGCGCCGAGCAGCAGCGCGAGCCAGATTCCGTCCATGCCCTGGCGGATCGCGGACTGGAGATCGCCGGCTCCGACGCGGCGGGCCACGGCGGCGGTGGTCGCGTAGGCCAGGAAGACGAAGACACTGACCGCGGTCATCAGGAGGGACGAGGCGACAGCGAGACCGGCCAGTTGGGAGGTGCCCAGATGGCCGACGATGGCGCTGTCGGCCATCACGAAAAGCGGCTCGGCGACGAGCGCGCCGAAGGCGGGGACGGCCAGCGCGACGATCTCGCGGTCATGCCGACGCCGGGTGGCCTTGGACGCCGCGGGGGCCTGTGTCATGAGCCCCAATGTAATCTTCCACAGGTAAGAGATGCAACCGCTCTAGGACCCTTACTTCTGAGTCCCTCCGGCGTGGCGCGGAGCACGCTGCGCGACGATCTTGGGCTGTCCGGGAAAGTATTTTTCCTGCACAGCCGGTGGACGGGAAAATTGCAGGTCAGGCACGTTTCTTCGGCGCGCTTGAGTGCTTGTTCACAGGGCTGTCCACCGAGTCGTGCACAGGTTTTGCGGAGTTCTCCACAGCGAGAGGCCCTTCATCCACACCGCCTGTGGATAACCAGATTGGCTGAAGGTGCCGAGGGGCCTACCGTGGTGCGGCGCCCGCCACGACCTCAGGCCTCGGAAACCTCGCAAAACCGACGCGTCAGAACCGGAGTCGGGCCCCGTATTTGTCAGTGTCGTGCCGTAAGAAAGAGGGCACGGCGAGGTCCGCTCGGCGGACTGGAGGAGGTGGCCCGGTGAGTATCTCCGAGCCTTTGGACGACCCCTGGGCCGACAGCGGTCCCAGCGACCGTCTGCCCGCCTCCCGCCAGCGCCGCAACGGTGGGCGGGGGCGCGAGGAGCAGCACGACCGGGGTGGTGACGGCGGCTGGGACGACGGAGCCCCGTCCTTCGAGCGGGTTCCGCCCCAGGATCTCGATGCCGAGCAGTCCGTCCTCGGTGGCATGCTCCTGTCCAAGGACGCGATCGCCGACGTCGTCGAGGTGATCAAGGGGCACGACTTCTACCGCCCCGCGCACGAGACGATCTTCACCGCGATCCTCGATCTGTACGCGAAGGGCGAGCCGGCCGACCCGATCACGGTCGCGGCCGAGCTCACCAAGCGTGGCGAGATCACCAAGGTCGGTGGCGCATCGTATCTGCACACCCTCGTCCAGACGGTTCCGACGGCGGCGAACGCCGAGTACTACGCGGAGATCGTCCACGAGCGTGCGGTGCTGCGGCGGCTCGTCGAGGCGGGCACGCGCATCACGCAGATGGGATACGCGGCCGACGGCGACGTCGACGAGATCGTGAACAGCGCGCAGGCCGAGATCTACGCGGTCACCGAGCAGCGCACCAGCGAGGACTACCTCCCGCTCGGCGACATCATGGAGGGCGCCCTCGACGAGATCGAGGCGATCGGCTCCCGCAGCGGCGAGATGACCGGCGTGCCCACCGGGTTCACGGACTTCGACTCCCTGACCAACGGTCTGCACCCCGGCCAGATGATCGTCATCGCCGCCCGTCCCGCCATGGGTAAGTCGACGCTGGCGCTCGACTTCGCCCGGGCCGCCTCGATCAAGCACAACCTGCCCAGCGTGATCTTCTCCCTGGAAATGGGCCGGAACGAGATCGCGATGCGTCTGCTGTCCGCGGAGGCACGGGTCGCGCTCCACCACATGCGCTCGGGCACCATGACGGACGAGGACTGGACCCGGCTCGCCCGCCGGATGCCCGAGGTCTCGGCGGCCCCCCTCTACATCGACGACTCCCCGAACCTGTCGATGATGGAGATCCGCGCGAAGTGCCGCCGCCTCAAGCAGCGCAATGACATCAAGCTCGTGATCATCGACTACCTGCAGCTGATGCAGGCGGGTGGTTCGAAGCGTTCCGAGAGCCGCCAGCAGGAGGTTTCTGATATGTCGCGAAACCTGAAGCTGCTGGCCAAGGAGCTCGAAGTGCCGGTCATCGCGCTCTCGCAGCTGAACCGTGGCCCCGAACAGCGCACGGACAAGAAGCCGATGGTCTCCGACCTGCGTGAGTCCGGCTCGATCGAGCAGGACGCGGACATGGTCATCCTGCTGCATCGCGAGGATGCCTACGAGAAGGAGTCGCCGCGCGCCGGCGAGGCGGACATCATCGTGGGCAAGCACCGTAACGGTCCGACGGCGACGATCACGGTGGCGTTCCAGGGCCACTACTCACGCTTCGTGGACATGGCGCAGACCTGATCTCGGCCGCCTCCTCGGGACACGCGAAAAGCGGTCGACGCCCGTCGGATGCCGGGGTGGACTGTCACCATGACGACACCCCCTGAAGAACTGCTGCCCGCGACGCGCCGAGCGCTGCTGCACCGTATTGCCACCGCCCAGGCGGAAGGCCGTTCCCCTTCATTGGTGGCCGCGGTCGTCCGCGACGGTGAGCTGGTGTGGAGCGGGGGGCGTACCTGCGTGGACGGGC
Organism: Streptomyces antnestii; assembly: GCF_004005495.1. Taxonomy (GTDB): domain Bacteria; phylum Actinomycetota; class Actinomycetes; order Streptomycetales; family Streptomycetaceae; genus Streptomyces; species Streptomyces antnestii. Next base: position 185,258 of record NZ_RZYA01000003.1, on the reverse strand, counting down.
ACGCTCCGGACGAGAGCGTGCAGTACCGGATCGGCTCGATCACCAAGACGTTCACCGCCGTGCTGGTGCTGCGGCTGCGTGACGAAGGGATGCTCGACCTCGGGGATCCGCTCGAGAAGCATCTGCCGGGCACCGGCGCAGGTCAGGTCACCATCGCCGAACTCCTCGCGCACACGGGCGGTTTGGCGGCCGAGACCCCGGGGCCCTGGTGGGAGCGTTCGCCGTCCTCGTTGCGTCCCCAGCTCACCGACGTGCTGGGCGAGCAGCCTTTCAGGCATCCGGTCGGCAAGCAGCACCACTACTCCAACCCCGGCTACACGCTGCTCGGTTCGCTGGTGGAGGAGTTGCGCGGGGCTCCTTGGGAGGACGTCCTGCGCCGCGAGGTTCTGGAGCCGCTCGGCCTGCACCGGACGAGCGGGCAGCCGCTGGCCCCGCACGCCGGCGGCTGGGCCGTGCATCCCTGGGCCGACGTCATGATGCCGGAGCCGGCGGAGGACCTGGGGCTGATGGCTCCTGCGGGACAACTGTGGTCGACGGCAGGGGACTTGGGGCGGTTCGCCGTCTTCCTGATGGAGGGGGACGACCGGGTTCTGAGCGCGCAGTCCGTACGGGAGATGCGTACGCCCGCCGCGCCGACGCTGCCGGGGGACTGGGATTCCTCCTACGGCCTCGGTCTGCAGTTGGCCCGCAGCGGCGGGCGGGTGCTGGCCGGGCACGGCGGTTCGCTGCCCGGGTTCGTGGCCGGGCTGTGGCTGAGCGAGGAGGACGGTCTGGCCGCGGTCACGCTCGCCAACTGCACCTCCGGCGTGCCGGCTTCGACGGTCAGCAAGGACCTTCTCCGGATCGTCGCCGAAGCCGAGCCGCGCATCCCCGAGCCGTGGCGGCCGCTGCCGGAGGTCGATGCGGCGGTGCTGGAGCTCGCGGGACCCTGGTACTGGGGGACGCAGACCACGGTGCTGTGCCTCACGGCCGACGGAGGGGTGTCCCTTGGGCCTCTGACGGGCGGAGCGCGGGACTCACGGTTCCGCCCGAACGGCGACGGCAGCTGGACCGGGCTCGACGGCTACTACGCCGGGGAGCTCCTGCGAGCCGAGCGTCGGCCCGACGGATCCGTGAGCCATCTCGACCTCGGTTCGTTCGTCTTCACACGTGAGCCGTACGAGGAAGCGGCTCCGGTTCCGGGTGGAGTGGACCCGGAGGGCTGGCGAGGACTGCCTCGGGCCTAGGTGATTCCGTTCCTGCCGCAGTCATTCTTGCCGCAGCCGTTTCTGGCCGGCAGGGAGCGGCGGCCGGGGGTGCTGTTTCACGTGAAACAGCACCCCCGGCCGCTTGCCGCTGTCAGAGAGATGCTGCCGGAGTTGCTGTCGGAGGGGTACTGCCCGAGGGCGGCTGTTCAGAGCTGGAGCTTGAAGCCCACGTGCGAGGCCTCGAAGCCCAGCCGTTCGTAGAAGCGATGGGCGTCGGTCCGGGTCGCGTCGGACGTGAGCTGCACCAACTGGCAGTCCAGGCGGCGGGATTCGTCCACGGCCCACTCGATGAGCTGCGTGCCGAGCCCGCTGCCGCGCTCGTCCGCGTGGACCCGGACGCTTTCGATGATCGAGCGCGTGGAGCCCTTCCGTGAGAGCCCGGGAATGACCGTGAGCTGCAGGGTTCCCACGAGGCGCCCCTGGCGCACGGCGACGACCAGGTGCTGATGCGGGTCGGCGGCGATCCGTGTGTGCGCGCGCAGGTACGGCGTGAGGTCGTCGGGGGACTCGCGGCGGGCGCCCAAGGGGTCGTCCGCCAGCATCGCCACGATGGCCGGGACGTCGGCGGCCGTGGCAGGCCGTATCTCAAGATCTCCCATGGCCGCCAGCCTAAGCGGCCGCCCCGTCGTCAGGCCGGGGTCTCACCGACGATCACGAGGCCTGGTCGATCGAGGCGACGGGTCAGGCCGGCAGGTGTATCGACGCGACGGGTCAGGCCGGCACGCGTACGGCTTCCACCGCGCGGACCAGTGGGGCGAGTTCGGGGTTCTTCGCCGCTTCGTCGAGTGCCTCGCGCAGCGCCCCGTCATTGGTGGGCCGCGCCTCGGCGAGCAGGGCCAGACCCGTCTCGCTTACGTCCGTGTAGATGCCGCGCCGGTCGGTCGGGCAGAGATAGCGGGCCAGCAGTCCGCGGTCCTCCAGGCGGGTCACCAGGCGGGTGGTGGCGCTCTGGCTGAGGACGACGGCGTCCGCGACCTGCTTCATCTGCAGATGACCGCCCTCGCCGTCGTGCTGGCGGCTCAGCACGTCGAGCAGCGAGTACTCGCGCACGCTCAGGTCGTGCTTGGTCTGCAGGGCGCGCTCGATGTGCGTCTCGATCCTCCCGTGCAGCAGGGAGAGAGTGCACCAGCCCTGAGCCAGGGCGGTGAGTGCGGGGTCTGTGGCGGTCATGGCCTTTGGTCCTCCGTCCCGATGCGACTGAACCCAGGGTAGTCCACACGCGAAAGTGTCCGCGCTTGCAAGTGATGCGCGTCTGCAAGTATTGTGAACGCACGTAAAGTGCACCTGCAACAGTCTGGGAAGGTGAATCCATGCCTCTCGCGCTTCTGGCTCTCGCGATCGGGGCCTTCGGGATCGGAACCACGGAATTCGTGATCATGGGGTTGCTCCCCGAGGTCGCGGGCGATTTCGGAGTCTCCATCCCCACGGCCGGGCTTCTGGTCACCGGCTACGCCCTCGGCGTCATGTTCGGCGCCCCGCTCATGACCGTTCTGGGTACCCGTATCTCGCGCAAGCGGATGCTGCTGCTCCTGATGGGCCTGTTCATCGTGGGCAATCTGCTGTCCGCGGTGGCGCCCGTATTCGCCGTGATGCTGATCGGCCGGGTCGTCGCCTCACTCGCCCACGGAGCCTTCTTCGGCATCGGCGCGGTCGTCGCGGCCGAACTCGTCGCCCCCGAGAAGAAGGCCGGAGCCATCGCCATGATGTTCACCGGTCTGACCGTGGCCAACGTCGTCGGTGTCCCCTTGGGCACCCTGATCGGCCAGAACATCGGCTGGCGGGTCACCTTCGTGGCCGTCGCCGCGCTCGGAGTCCTCGGACTGCTCGGCATCGCCAAGCTCGTCCCCGACCTGCCCAAGGCCGACGGCGTCCACCTGCGGCACGAGCTCGCGGCCTTCAAGAACGTCCAGGTCCTGCTGGCCATGGCGATGACGGTGCTCGGCTTCGGCGGAGTCTTCGCCGCGATCACCTACATCGCACCGATGATGACGAACGTCGCCGGCTTCGCCGACACGTCGGTGACCTGGCTCCTCGTCCTGTTCGGCCTGGGCATGGTCGCGGGCAACCTGATCGGCGGCAGGTTCGCCGACCGCAAGCTCATGCCGATGCTGTTCGTCGCCCTGAGCGGGCTGGCCGTCGTACTCGCCCTGTTCACGCTGACCGCCCACAACAAGGTCCTGGCCGCGATCTCCGTCGCACTGATCGGGGCCCTCGGCTTCGCGACGGTGCCGCCGCTGCAGAAGCGGGTCCTCGACCACGCCCACGGCGCCCCGACTCTGGCCTCCGCCGTCAACATCGGTGCTTTCAACCTCGGCAACGCCCTCTCGGCCTGGCTCGGCGGACTCGTCATCGCCGCGGGCCTCGGCTACACCGCCCCCAACTGGGTCGGCGCCGCACTCGCCGCCGCCGCGCTGGTCCTGGCGGTCGTGTCCGCCGGCCTGGAGCGCGGATCCTGGGTCTCGAGTCCGGTCATCGCGAGCGCGACGCCGGAAGCGGGCCGCCGGACGGAGCCCGCGCACCGCTGAGCGACCCGCGCCACGTCCGCTCCGAATCCCACCCCGCAGGGCCAGCGCCGTCCCCGCACTCCCCATACCTCAGGCTTCCCCGGCCGCCCCGCAAGGAGACTCCCCTCCCATGAGCACCACCGCCACCGCCGTCGCCCCGCTCACCATTCAGGACGCCGAGATCCTCGTCTCGGCCGCTCGCCGTGCGGCCGAGGCCTCCGGAGTGAGCGTCAGCGTCACCGTCCTCGACGCCGGTGGCCACCTGCTCGCCTTCCGCCGCGACGACCGGGCCGTCCTCATCTCCGGCGAGACGAGCACCCGTAAGGCCTACACCGCGCTCCAGCTCGACGCACCGACTGCGGACCTCGTCGACCTGGTCAAGCCCGAGGGGCCCTTCCACAGCCTGCCCACCGCCCTCGACAAGCCGTTGCTGTTCATCGCGGGCGGCGTCCCCCTTCACCGCGACGGCCGCCTCATCGGCGCCGTCGGTGTCGGTGGCGGCGCACCGGAGCAGGATCACGGATTCGCCGTCGCGGCCCTGTCGGAACTCGTCTGACATTCCACGAGGCGTGACCCGTCGGTCAGCCCGCGGCGACCGTCAGGGGCGCGAAACGGCGGGTCCAGTCTCCAGGGAGATCCGGGGTGCCAAAGGTCATGACGGCGTTGAAGCTCAGCGACTCCACGCCTCGCTCCTTGATCCACGTCAGCAGTTCCTCGTGGCGGACGTCGATGTCGGTACGCAGAGGGCGGTCCGTACCGGCGGCGAGGGAGGTCACGAGAGCCTTCGCCGTCGCGGTGTCGCGAGCGATCAGCGGGCCGACGACGTGGGTGTCCATGTTGGGCCACGCGGCCGCGTAACCGATGAGCTCACCGTCGTCCTCGGCCACTCGCAGCTGGTCGGCAAACGCCGGGAGGCGAGTGAGGATGTGCGTGCGGTCGGTGCCGAAGACCTCTCCGTCCAGCCGCAGGATGGCCGAGAGGTCCTCCGCAGTGGCCGCGCGTGTGGCCACCGACGGCGTGTGCCCGCCGGGAGTGAAGTGTCCGCAGACCATTTCCGCGCGCCCGATGACCTTGAAGCCCAGCTCCTCGTAGAGCGGGCGGCCGTACGGGGTCGCGTGCAGGGTGAGCGGTGTGGCGCCCGCCTGCTCGACGACGTGGTGCATGAGGCGGCGGCCGATGCCGCGACGGGCGTGGCGTTCGGCGACGAGCACCATGCCGATGGCGCTCAGCGTAGGCCTCCTCGGCGGGCCGTAGTCGGTCACCACGCAGGCGGTCACCAGGCCCCCGTCGGGATCGTCGATGCCGTAGCCGGTGCCGGCCGCGAGCAGCAGACCCCACTTGTGTTCCTCGCGGGGCCAGCCGCGGTCCTCGGAGAGGTCGGCGCACGCGGCGAGGTCGCGCGGGGTGAGCCGGCGAATGGGCAGGTCGGGGAGGGGAGGTGTCGACACGCAGGTCAGGCTGTCGGATGCGGCCACTCCGCGTCCACCGCTTTGCGGGCGGCAGGTTGTTGCTTTCGGCCACGTGCGACGAGGGTGGCCCGACGGGTGCGGTGGCGCCGTTTCACGTGAAACACGGCGCCCTTCGATGAGCCCGTCGACCCGGTGGGCGTTCTCACAGTGTCGAGATAAACATGGAGATCACGAATCGGACTTGTGAAGAATTCGAGGTGATCGGCGTCGATGGCACTGGCTATGGCGACCCGCTGTCTGACGTGGGACTTTTCGGTGTGGTGCCTGTATCGGTCGCGGTCCAAGCGGATCAGCACGTCGCAGGTCTGACGACGCACTCGTCTACCGGACGTGATCTGAGTGAGGCGTACGAATTGGTGCGGCACGCCCGCTAATTGAGGGATTGCAGCGGCATATCGCATGTCGAATTCCCCGCCGGGTCAGGGGGACTTGTGCGTTCGTCGGCTGCCGGTAGGGTCGACCCCGGTTCACGGCAGGGGCGCAGGGCGCGCAACCCAGGTCACGCACGCAGGCCAGACAGCCTAACCGGACGGAGAGATCGAAGACCTGCACTTTCGGCTAAGCGGCCCGCGCGGTCACGGCGGATGGCACCCTGCGAGAAGGAACTGCGGGCAATGTCACATTCCTTCCTTACTTGTCCGTAGCCGTCGCGAATGCGGGTTCACTTGGGCCGCCGCATTCTGGCGCGGCAGAACGGGGAAAGATCGACTTCCGAGCGCGGAAGTACGCAGACCGACCGATTGATGTTCGAGGCGAGGCACAGCATGGACGCTCCGACCACTACGTCGGCCGACTCCGGCGGCGGGGGCGGTTGGTTCACGCCGCGCAAGACGCCGCCCCCCGGCACGAGCACGGACCAGGAGGCGCCGTCCGAGGGGCGCAAGGTCACCCCGATACGGCCCGTCGGCCGCTCCGAGCGCATAGCCGACGACCGATCCGAGACGGTGCCCGCGCAGAGCGCCGCCCCAGCAGCGGAAGCAGCCCCCCAGGCGAGGCCCACGCCGGCCCCCGCCGCTCAGACCGCGACGGTCCCCGGCCCGCGCCCGCGGCAGGCCACTCAGGACGGGAACGCGCGCCCCTCCCAGCCGTCACCGGCCCCGACGGCGCGTCCCCACGCCGATCAGCAGGCACCGAGCGGGAACGCCGATCACGCACCCCGGGCCGCACAGCAGGCCCCCAGGGCGGAGGCCCCCGCCCGCCCCGAGCCCGAGGCTTCCCCCGACACCCGGCTCATCCGGCGCACGCTGCAGGAAGTCGGCCCGGACGCGGACAAGGTCACCTCGTACTTCTACGCGCTGCTCTTCGTGAGGCACCCCGAACTGCGGCCGCTGTTCCCCGCCTCGATGGACACCCAGCGCGACCGGCTCCTCAAGGCGCTGCTGACGGCGGCCGAGCACGCCGACAACAAGGACGTCCTCGTCCCGTACCTGAAGAACCTCGGCCGCGGGCATCGCAAGTACGGCACGCAGCCCGAGCACTACCCCGCGGTCGGCGAGTGCCTGATCGGCGCTCTGAGCCGGTACGCGTCGACGACCTGGGACGGGGAGACGGAGGCGGCCTGGGTCCGCACGTACACGACGATCTCCCAGGTCATGATCGACGCCGCGGCGGAGGACGAGCTGCGCGCGCCCGCGTGGTGGTACGCGGAGGTGGTCTCGCACGACCTGAGGACCCCGGACATCGCCGTGGTCACGGTCCGGCCCGACCAGCCGTACCCGTTCCTCGCCGGGCAGTACACAAGCCTGGAGACGCCGTGGTGGCCGCGGATCTGGCGGCATTACTCCTTCGCCTCGTCGCCCCGCTCCGACGGGCTGCTCTCGTTCCATGTGAAGGCGGTTCCGGCCGGCTGGGTCTCCAACGCGCTCGTGCACCGCGCCCGCCCCGGTGACGTGCTCCGCCTCGGACCGCCCGCCGGTTCGATGACGGTGGACCACAACTCCGACAGCGGCCTGCTCTGCCTGGGTGGAGGCACCGGGATAGCGCCCATCAAGGCCCTCGTCGAGGATGTCGCCGAGCACGGTCATCGGCGCCCGGTCGAGGTGTTCTACGGCGCCCGCACCGACCACGACCTGTACGACATCGACACGATGCTGCGCCTCCAGCAGAGCCACCCATGGCTGGCGGTCCGCCCGATCATCGACCAGAGGGCCCACCTGCAACTGCCCGACGCGGTGCGCGAGTACGGCCCGTGGAACGAGTACGACGCCTATCTGTCAGGCCCGCCCGGCATGATCCGCAACGGGGTCGACGCCCTGCGGGACATCGGGATCCCGCGGTCCCGGATTCGCCACGACTCCGTGGAGGAACTGGTCGCGACCGGCAGCTGAGTGCGGCGGCGGAGAGCCGCCACGCTCACCGGGCACCAGCTCGCTCGGGCCCGGCGCCAGTCGCCTCGCTGAGCCTCGCCCGGCCCGCCCCCTCAGCCCAGATCCGGCGCGTGCATCGCCCGTACACCCTCGATGTTGCCGTCCAGGTAGTGCCGCAGTGAGAGCGGTACGAGGTGGACCGAGGCGATGCCGACGCGGGTGAACGGGACCCGCACGATCTCGTACTCGCCGCACGGCTCCTCGATCTCGGGGCCGTGCCGCTGGCTCAGGTCCATGGATTCGAGCCGGCAGACGAAGAAGTGCTGGACCTTCACGCCGGTGGCACCGCCGTCCTCGCCGATGTGCTCGATGGTGTCCACGAAACAGGGCACCACATCGAGGATCTTGGCGCCGAGTTCCTCGTGGACCTCGCGATGCAGGGCGTCGACGACGGTCTCGTCCTCGGGCTCGACCCCGCCACCGGGCGTCAGCCAGTACGGATCCATGCCGGGCTTGGTCCGCTTGATCAGGATCAGGTCGTCGCCGTCGAGCAGGACGGCGCGTGCGGTGCGCTTGACCACGGGTCGGACGGTCATGGGAGAAATGTGGCCCCGCCAGTTCCACGTGAAACATTCCGTACCGTCCTGGCCCCGGGTCAGCACCAGTCGACGGCCGTGCGCAGCAGCCACTCGTGCGCCCGCGCGATGTGCGGCATGGCCAGCGTGCCGGTCCGTACGACGAGGAAGTACGTGCGCAGCGGAGGCACCGCGGGATCGAGCAGCGCCACCACCTCGCCGCGCTCCAGAGCCGGCGCGCAGAGGTAGCGCGGCAGCACCGAGAAGCCCGCGCCCGCGATCGTGCAGGCGAGCACCGCGCGGAGGTCGGGCACGATGACCGTGCCCGACGCGGCAGGGCGGGAGTCGAAGACGGCGGCCCAGTAGCGGGCGACGAACGGCAGCGACTCGTGCGCCTCGACCAGCGGCAGATCCTCCAGGGCGGCCGCGCCGTTGCGGCGCAGGGTGCCGGGCCCTATGCGGGCGGCCCACTGGGGCGACGCGAGCAGGACGTGCTCCTCGTCGCAGAGCGCAGTCGCCGTGAGCAGTGCGCCGCGTGGGCGGGCCGTCGTGATGGCCAGATCATGGTGTCCGGCGCTCAGCCCCTCCAGGACCTCCTCCGCGTTGCCGAACGAGGCGCGCAGCGCGAAGCCCTGGCCGTCGTCGTGGGTGAGGGCGGTGAGGGCGGGCAGCGCGCGCTCGGCGGTGAACTCCGGGGGCCCCGCGAGATGCAGCGTTCGGACCGGCGACTCCTCGTCGATCCCGGTCTCGGTGATCTCCACGAGGGCGTCGAGGTGAGGAGCGGCCTTGTGGGCGAGTTCGTCACCGATGGAGGTGGGAGTCACGCCCCGCGCCTGGCGCAGGAAGAGGGGGCGGCCCAACTGCCGCTCCAGGGTGCGGATCTGGGAGGTGACGGCGGGCTGCGAGAGGCCGAGCAGCGCCGCGGCCCGTGTGAAGGAGCCCGCCCGGTGCACGGTCACGAACGTGCGCAGCAGGGCGAGATCCATGGCGGTGTCCTCCCCTCGCGGCCCCCCGGGTCGGCCCCAACTATAAATATGTCGATAGGTCTCTGTCGCTACCGTGATTGGACACTGACACAGAGTCAACTAGCCTTATGCGCGCGGTTCTTAGTGCGTAGAACCGGGACGGTCCGAGCCACGAGGGGGGAGGCTCGGGCCGTCCGTTGCGTGTGGCCGGGAGGTGTCGCGGGGCCACGGCGGGCGGGGAGAGGCCCGTGAAAGCCCCTAGGCGGCCGCCTCGTCGAGTGCGCGCAGCACATCGGCCACCAGGTCCTCCGAGTCCTCGGCGCCTGCGGAGAAGCGAATGAATCCCTCCGGGACGTCGTCGCCGCCCCATCGTCGACGGCGCTCGGCCGTGGACCGGACCCCGCCGAAACTCGTCGCGTCGTCCACCAGTGTCAGGGCCGCCATGAAGCGCTCGGCACGCGCGCGCGTGGGCAGCGTGAAGGAGACCACGCATCCGAAGCGCCGCATCTGGCGCGCGGCGACCGGGTGTGAGGGATCGTCGGGCAGACCCGGGTAGCGCAGATCCCGGACGTCGTCGCGGTCGCGCAGGGCGCGGGCGAGGGTGAGCGCGTTGGCGTTCTGCCGCTCGGCCCTGAGCTGGAGCGTGGCGAGCGAGCGATGGGCGAGCCAGGCCTCCATCGGGCCCGGAATCGCTCCGACGATCTTGCGCCATCTCCGCACCGAGGCGGTCAGCTCCGCGTCACGGCAGGTCACGTAGCCGAGCAGGATGTCCCCGTGGCCGGTGAGCTGCTTGGTGCCGCTGGCCACGGAGAAGTCGGCCCCGAGCTCCAGGGGGCGCTGCCCGAGCGGTGTGGCCAGGGTGTTGTCCACCGCGACCAGGGCGCCACGCGCGCGTGCCGCTTCGGCGAGCCGGCGCACGTCGCACACGTCGAGGCCGGGGTTCGACGGCGTCTCGATCCACAGGAGTCTCGCGCCGTCCAGGACGTCGAGCTGGGCGTCGCCCGCCGTGGGAGCGGTGCGGACCTCGATGCCGTACGCCGTGAGCTGTTCGCGGACGAGCGGGAACACCTGGTAGCCGTCGCTCGGCAGCACGACCGTGTCGCCGGCCCTGAGTTGTGAGAACAGCACGGCCGAGATGGCGGCCATCCCCGACGCGAAGACGAGGGTCTCGACGTCCTCGTGGCCCGGCGCCTCCAACTCGCCGATGGCCCGCTCGAGGTGGGTCCACGTCGGGTTGTCGTCCCGGCCGTAGGTGTAGGGCCCCGAGACATCACCTGGCAGGTGGAAGTGTGCGGCGAAGACAGGGCCCGGGAGCGTCGGCTCGTTCTTGTGAGCCTCGGGGAGTCCCGCCCGCACGGCGCGCGTGCCGTCGCCCACCTGTGCCGATTCCGTCATGCCGGTTGTCCCTCCGCCGCCGCGCGCACCGCGTCGAGCAGGCCCTCGCTCGCATTCTCGACCATGCGCAGGCACTCCTCGAAGCCGTCGATGCCTCCGTAGTACGGGTCCGGCACATCCGGATCCGCCCCCGCCGACGGATCGTACGAGCGCAGCAGCCGCACTTTCTCCGCGTCCTCGGGTGTCGGTGCCAGGCGGCGCAGGATACGGAGATGGCCGGAGTCGAGTGCGATCACGAGGTCGAGGCCGGCGAACCACGAGGCGCGGAACTGGCGGGCCGTGTGGTCCGACTCGTAGCCGCCGTCCTCGAGCACCGAGACGGTGCGCGGGTCGGCGCCGTGGCCCTCGTGCCAGCCGTCGGTGCCCGCGCTGTCCACCTCCACGAGGCCGTCGAGACCCGCCTCCTCGACCCGCGCGCGGAAGACCGACTCGGCCATGGGCGAACGGCAGATGTTGCCGGTGCAGACGAAGCACACACGGAAGGACATCGGCCGGGCTCAGTCCTCTTCGGGCAGGACGACGTTCAGCGCCCAGGAGACGACCGAGATGATCAGGCCGCCGAGGACGGCGGTCCAGAAGCCGTCGACGTGGAAGCTCAGGTCGAGCTGGTCGGCCACCCACGAGGTCAGCAGCAGCATCAGGGCGTTGACCACGAGCGTGATCAGGCCGAGCGTCAGTATGAACAGCGGGAACGTGAGGACCTTCACGATCGGCTTCACCAGGAAGTTCACGAGGCCGAAGATCAGCGCCACCACGAGCAGCGTGCCGGCCTTCTTGCCGGTGCTGTCACCGGTCAGCGTGATCTTGTCCAGCACCCACACCGCGACGGCCAGGGCCCCCGCGTTGGCGATCGTCTTGACTACGAAATTCTTCATGTGTGTGATCGTGGCAGACGAGACGGGATCGCGAGAGTGGCCGAGCGAGGTCGCTCACGGGTAAGGGGCGGACAAGAGGGATGAAGGCATTCCGGCTGGACGAACTGGAAGCGGAGCGCGCCGCGAACGACGGCGCCTATCTGCAGTTCCTGCGCGAACGGAACATGTCGGTCGGGCTGTACGCGCTCGACGCGGGGGACCAGGACCCGCAGCGGCCCCATGAGCAGGACGAGGTGTACCTCGTGGTCAGCGGCCGCGCGTCGATCACCGTCGGTATGGAGACGACCCAGGTGGCGCGCGGCAGCGTCGTGTACGTGCCGGCCGGGGTCACGCACAAGTTCCATCACATCAGCGAGGACCTGCGGGTTCTGGTGGTGTTCTCTCCGCCTGAGAGCTGAGGGCGCGTCTCGGGGTTCCCTAGGGGGTCGCTCAGGGAACGACAAGGGGTCCGCGGCCCCCACAGGGCCCCTCGGCATGCCAGCATCGAATGCAGAAGCCGTATCGAAGCGGTGCGGCTCGGGAGAGAGGCAAGGACGATGGCGGTGCGAGAGATTTTCGCGGGTATGCCGTGGTGGGTTAAGTGGGTCGCGGTGCCGGTCATCGCCCTGGTCGTCTTCGGCGGGCTGATAGCCAGCGTCGTGGGCTTCGTGATCGGTCTGCTCTTCAAGGTGCTGGTCTTCGTGGCTCTGGTGGGTGGACTCATCTACGTCGTACGGAAGTTCATGGCCGGCTCGTCCTCGCGCAGCGACTGGTAGCACCGGGCACCCGCACCCGGCAACAACGGTTCGCTCGCGCGGGGGAAGTTTCCCCGCACGGCCTTCTTGAAGCGGTGGCCAGGGCTAGAGTCCGGAACTCGACAGCCGCACCCCCGTGATTCCCGAGAAGCGGGGGGACCCCACGCGCTTCGGGAGTGAATCTTGGTCACGGCTGAACCGCTTTCCGCCGCCCCGTTGTCCGCCGGTACCGCATCCTCCGACATCGCATCCCCGAACACCAGGATCCCCGACCCGGCGCGCCCCTCCCTGGGCTGTCGCCCGCACGCCTACGACGAGGCTCACGCCGAGGGCCCGACGGGCGCGCCCACCCTCATCGGCTCCGTCCAGCGCGCGATGCGCCTGCTCGAGGCCGTCGCCTCGCACGACGACGGCGCGCCCGCCAAGCAGCTCGCCCGGGAGGCCGGCCTCGCGCTCCCCACGGCGTACCACCTGCTGCGCACGCTCGCCCACGAGGGTTATCTCCGCAAGGAGAAGGGCCTGTTCATGCTCGGTGCGGCGGCCGAGCGGCTGAGTAGCAGCGGAGCGCAGCAGAATCGTCGCGGCATGATCACCGATGCCCTGCAGCACTGGCGCGACGCCATCGGCGTCCCCGTGTACTTCGCCGTCTACCGCGAGGGCGAGATCGAGGTCGTGGCCGTCGCCGACACGCCCGGGAATCCCGCGGTCGCGGAATGGGCCGACTTTCGCGAGACGGGACACGCGCACGCGATCGGCCAGTGCCTGCTCGCCCAGCTCGACGACGAGGGCCGGCGCGACCACCTCGACCGCTACCCCGCGTATTCGATCACCCCGTACTCGGTGCGCGACGGCCGCACGCTGCTGCGCCGCCTTGACGGACTTGGGCGGATGCAGCCTGTGGTGGAGCGTCAGGAGTACGCGCTGGGCACGGTCTGCGCCGCGTTTCCCATCACCGTGGGGTCCACCGCGGCGACGATGGCGGTCTCGCTCCCCTCCCATCAGGCCGGTCGTCTGCTGCCCGTGGCGCGGCAGTTGCAGACCGAAGTGGGCAAGCTCGTCGGGACACTCGCCTTCTCTATCAGCATCTGAAAACTCACTCCTTGTGATCTCGCATGTACGTTAAGCAAGATGCGAAGAGTGCCGGGATGGTTGGTCCCGGCCGATCGACGGCAAATTGACGGGGTAGGCGATGCGCGAGTCGGTACAGGCAGTACAAGCAGAGGTCATGATGAGCTTCCTCGTCTCCGAGGAGCTCTCCTTCCGCATCCCGGTGGAGCTGCGCTACGCCGCCGCTGATCCCTACGCCGTGCGGCTGACCTTCCACCTGCCCGGGGACGCCCCGGTGACCTGGGCCTTCGGCAGGGAGCTCCTGGTGGACGGGATCGCGCTCCCCTGCGGCGACGGCGATGTGCGTATCGAGCCGGTGGAGCTGACGGGCAGTCCGGGCGAGATGCCGGGCGAGGTGCACATCCGGCTCCAGGTTGGCGGTGACCAGGCGCTGTTCCGAGCGGGCGTCGCCCCCCTCATCGCGTTCCTCGACCGCACCGACAGGCTCGTCCCGCTCGGCCAGGAGCGGGCGCTCGCCGACTTCGAGACCCACCTCGACGAGGCACTCGACCGGATCCTCGCCGAGGAGCAGAGCGCGGGCTGACCCCACCGGGATTCCCCGAACGATCAACTGATGTAACGCTTCAGCAGACCGGCGCGCCCCTGGGGTGCCCGCGGGGTTCAGCGCTTGCGGCGCCGGCCCCTTCCTCCGCGTGCCGGACCGGCCGCGGCAGGAGCCGGGGATCCCGGTCGGTCGGCGGAGACCACCAGAGCCGCGAGCGCGGTCGTCACCGGCACCGAGGCGACCAGACCGATCGAGCCGACCAGGGTCCGGACGATCTCCTCCGCCACCAGCTCACTGTTGGCGACGGCGCCCACACTGCTCTGCGCGATCGAGAAGAGCAGCAGCAGCGGCAGCGCCGCGCCCGCGTATGCCAGGACCAGCGTGTTGACCACGGACGCGATGTGGTCGCGGCCGATGCGGATGCCCGCGCGGTACAGCCCGCGCCGGCCCATCGTCGGGTCCGCCTGATGCAGCTCCCACACGGCCGACGTCTGCGTGACCGTCACGTCGTCCAGTACACCGAGCGAGCCGATGATGACGCCGGCGAGCAGCAGACCGCTCATGTCGATGGACGGGTAAAGGCCGTGGATCAGGCCCGTGTTGTCGTCGGTGTTGCCCGTCAGCGCGGCCCAGCCGATGAACAGTGAGCCCAGCAGGCCGATCAGGAGCAGCGACACGAGCGTGCCGAGCACCGCCACCGACGTGCGCGCCGTCAGACCGTGGCATGTGTAGAGCGCGATCAGCATGATGGCGCTCGCCCCGACCACCGCCACCACCAGCGGATTCGAGCCCTGGAGGATGGCGGGCAGGATGAAGAAGGTCAGCACCATGAAGCTGACGGCCAGGGCGACGAGCGCCATGAGGCCCCGCAGCCGCCCCACGACGACGACGGCCAGCGCGAAGATCCCGGCCAGCAGAGCCATCGGGAACCTGCGGTTCACATCGGTGACCGAGTACTGGAGTTCCTTGGGCGCGTCGGGCGCGTAGGCCACGATCACCTTCTGCCCGTCGTGGAACTGCCGCGGTGAGTCCGGCTGCACGATCTCCGTGAACGTTCGGCCCGTGTCCTTGCCGCCGTCGACGCGGACCGTCGCCTTCTCGCACATGCCCTTCGCCTGCTGCGTGGCCGAGCGGCCCTCGGCGGTCGACGTGTCGCCGGTGGGGGTGTCGCCCGAGGCGTTCACGGACTTGCAGTCGACCTTGTCGACGCGCGTGACGGTGGCTTGCTGCGTCTGCCGGTCGAAGCCGACGCCCGTACGGGCATGGGGTGGGGCGCCGCCCGGCCAGAGCACCACGAGGCCGACGACGACCGCCACGGAGAACGGGATGAGCACCGCGGCGATGACCTTGCGCAGATGCTTGGAGACGGGCGCGGCGGGGCCGTGGCTGTGGCTGTGTCCATGGCCTGAGTGCCCCTGATTCTGCGGGGGATGAGGCGGCGGATGCGGAGGCTGCTGCGTGCTGGTCACCGCCCGATCATCGCAAGAACGACAGGGGCGCTCTGGTCAGCACGCCAGAATTGGCGCTAGCGTGGGGGCACCTTTGCACACGCGGGAGCTCGGAGCACCGGGCTGAGAGGGCGCTGACCTCCGCTTCGGCGATGTTTCACGTGGAACATCGTCCGACGGAAGCCGCTGCGTCGACCGCCGAACCTGTTACCGGGTAATGCCGGCGTAGGGAGTAGGTCTCATGACCACATCGGACGCACGCACGCCTGCCTCCAACCTGTCCGCAGAGACGGGCGAGGCCGGGAAGTCCATCGGCTGGCACAAGGGGTACGTCACGGGCTCACGCCCCGACCTCCAGGTGCCGGTCCGCCAGGTGCACCTCACCAACGGCAAGGCGGTCACGCTCTACGACACGTCCGGGCCGTACACCGATCCGACCATCGACACCGATGTCCGCAGGGGTCTCGCGCCGCTGCGGGAGAACTGGATCATCGGCCGCGGCGACACCGAGGAGTACGCGGGCCGCCCGGTCCGTCCCGAGGACGACGGGATCAAGCACACCGCGCCGCGCGGCGGTCTGCGTAACCTCGACGCGGTCTTCCCCGGCCGCCCCCGGCAGCCGCGCCGCAGCCGGGACGGTCAGGCGGTGACGCAGCTCGCGTACGCCAGGCGCGGGGAGATCACGCCCGAGATGGAGTACGTGGCCATCCGGGAGAACGTGGAGGCAGAGGTCGTCCGCGAGGAGATCGCCGCGGGCCGGGCCGTCCTGCCGGCCAACGTCAATCACCCGGAGATCGAGCCGATGATCATCGGCAAGCGGTTCCTGGTGAAGGTCAACGCCAACATCGGCAACTCCGCGGTCACTTCGTCCATCGAAGAAGAGGTGGAGAAGATGACCTGGGCGACCCGCTGGGGCGCCGACACGGTCATGGACCTCTCCACCGGCCGCAACATCCACACCACCCGCGAATGGGTCCTGCGCAACTCCCCCGTCCCGATCGGGACCGTCCCTCTCTACCAGGCGCTGGAGAAGGTCGACGGCCGCGCCGAGGAGCTGACCTGGGAGATCTACAAGGACACGGTCATCGAGCAGGCCGAACAGGGCGTCGACTACATGACCGTCCACGCGGGCGTGCGGCTGCCGTACGTCCCGCTCACCGCGAACCGCAAGACGGGCATCGTCTCGCGCGGCGGCTCGATCATGGCGGCCTGGTGCCTCGCGCACCACAAGGAGAGCTTCCTCTACGAGAACTTCGCGGAGCTCTGCGAGATCCTCGCGGCGTACGACGTCACGTACTCGCTGGGCGACGGCCTGCGGCCTGGTTCGATCGCCGACGCCAACGACGAGGCGCAGTTCGCCGAGTTGAAGACGCTCGGGGAGCTCAACACCATCGCGAAGAGCTTCAACGTGCAGACGATGATCGAGGGCCCCGGGCACGTCCCGATGCACAAGATCAAGGAGAACATCGACCTTCAGCAGGAGGTGTGCGAGGAGGCCCCCTTCTACACACTCGGCCCGCTGACCACCGACATCGCACCGGCCTACGACCACATCACCTCCGGCATCGGAGCCGCGATGATCGCGTGGTGGGGCACGGCGATGCTCTGCTACGTCACGCCCAAGGAGCACCTGGGCCTGCCGAACCGCGACGACGTCAAGACCGGCGTCATCACCTACAAGATCGCGGCCCACGCGGCGGACCTCGCCAAGGGGCACCCGGGCGCCCAGGACTGGGACGACGCGCTGTCCGACGCGCGGTTCGAGTTCCGCTGGGAGGACCAGTTCAACCTGGCCCTCGACCCGGACACGGCACGGGAGTTCCACGACGAGACCCTCCCGGCCGAGCCCGCGAAGACCGCCCACTTCTGCTCCATGTGCGGGCCGAAGTTCTGTTCCATGAAGATCTCCCAGGACATCCGCCGCGAGCACGGCGGGACGAAGAGGGAGATCGAGGAGGGCATGGCGGAGAAGTCCAAGGAGTTCGCCGCCGCCGGCAACCGGGTCTATCTGCCGCTCGCGGACTGACCGCGACCGCACACGCCTGAGCGGGGCGCTCATACTTGAGCGCCCCGCCTTGGCGGAAGTACCCCGCGCCCTGATCCGGCCTGATGCGACCCATCCGGCCTGATCCGAACGAAAGACCCTAGTCCGGCTGGTGGTCCGGGCCTCCGAAGTCGGGACTCGTGAAGTCCGGGCTCGAGTAGCTCGGGCGCGGGCCGCCGGTTGACCCTCCGTCGGAGGACGGGCTACTGAACCCGGGCCTGTTGTAACCGAGGTGCGGCATACGGCCCGCGGCCGAGGGAGGACCCCCGCGGGTCGCGGGTGCCGCCGGTGGATCCGCGAGCGCCTCTCGGAGGAACGGCAGGATGCCGCGCTCCAGGAGCACCAGGCACCAGGCTTCTCTGGCCCTGTCGACCTCCTCGCTCGACTCGCTGTGCGCGCCGGCCTGCAGGGAGGTCGCGCCGTTGCGCAGCGCGGTGAGCAGCAGGCCGACGCCGGCGACGAGGATGCCCGCCGCCGTGAGCGCGCCGAACACCCAGCCGGCCGTCAACAGGGTCTGGGCGAAGGCCGGCTGAGGATTGAGCATCTTCAGGACGTAGCCGACCAGCAGGAAGATCACGGCGGCCGTGCCGGCGAGCACGGGAGCGAGCACCGCGACCACCGCTATGGCGCCGGCCCCGGCGGGCTCGGCCACCTCTCCCAGGGTGGCGGCCAGGCCGATCGCGCCTCCGCCGGACTCGGCCGGACCGCCTTCCTCGCCCGGCGTGTGCACGGGCCGCGGCGAGGCGCGCAGTTCCGCGCGGACCTTCACGTAGTGCTCGTACTCGGTCGCGGCCGCGGCCGCGATCAGCGCGGTGGCGTTGAGCGCCATGGTGCGTAGTTGTTCGGGGTTGAGCCGCTGACCCACTGCGGCGAGTTCAGGTCGGTCGGGTGCGGTACGCAGCGCCTCATCGAGGATCCGCTCGAACTCGGGGCGGTCCTCGTTCAGCAGGTGCGGAGCGCTGTTCATGTGCATCCCCCGATGCTCCGTAGGGCTTGGGGGCTCGCATGGTTACGAGCCGTCGGGCAGAAACGGAGGGGAGCCTGCTACGGATAAGCCGATGGTAGAGCGGCGACGGCACGCGGTGACAGGGGGTTTCCCGAATTCGGCCCGGTGGCCGACCTGTGCCCCCGTGCCTGGCGCCTGCCCGGGGAACTGCTAGCTATCCATGGGCAGTTGCTGGACCAGCAGCTTTCCGGCCATGGTCACGCCGCCGTCCATCGCGAGCGCGAGTCCGCCCGCGTACAGGTGCGGGCCCTCGACCAGGGGCCGGCTGTCCTCGGAGCCGTCCGCCGCGTCCTCGGTGCCGACCTCGCCGAGGAGGTAGGGGATGGGGCTGTGGCCGTGGACGACGCGTGTGCCGCCGTAGGTGCCGAGGAGTTCGCGCACGGCGTCCGGTCCGGATTCGTCGCGGAAAGCGAAGCGCTTGGTGAACTTGCGGAAGAGGTCCCAGCACTCGTCCGCGTCGTTACGCGTGAGGGTCTCGCGGACCGTGTCGTTGACCGCCTCGATGGAGTCGCCGTAGTCGAGGTACGTGGTGGTGTCGGAGTGCATCAGGAGGTGGTCGTCCTCGAGCTCGATCGCGTCGAGCCGGGACATCCACTGCAGATGGACGTCCTGGAGGCGGTCCATGTCCGACTTCTGCCCGCCGTTGAGCAGCCAGGCCGCCTGGAAGGTGGCGGTGCCCGCGCCCGAGTTGACCGGGGTGTCGCCGAAGCGCTTGGCGCCCAGGAGGAGCAGTTCGTGGTTGCCCATGAGGGCCTTGCAGTAGCCGCCGGCGGCCGCGGCCTCCGCGGACAGCCGCATCACGAGGTCGATGACGCCGATGCCGTCGGGCCCGCGGTCGGTGAAGTCGCCGAGGAACCACAGCCGGGCGGTGCCCGCCGACCAGTTGCCCTCGGCGTCGATGAGGCCCTTCTCGTGCAGGGCCGTGGTCAGCTCGTCGAGGTAGCCGTGCACGTCGCCGACGACGTACAGCGGACCGGGCCCCGCCGGGTCGCCGCCCGGCCGGGGCGCGGGCTCGGTGTCGAGCTGCACCTGGACCGTGTCACCGCGCTTGATGACCGGCAGGTCGCGCTGGGTGGGCGTGTACCCCTCGGGCTCGTCGGTCATGGGGACCTGGGCGGCCGGCTCCGCGAAAGAGGACTCCGCGAAAGAGGGCTCTGCGTAGGAGGGCTCGGCGTAAGAAGGTTCCGCGTACGAGGGCTCCGGGTACGGGCCGTCCTCGTACGAGGCGTCCTTCCGCCTGGGATCCGACGACGCCTGAACCGGCGCCGAAAGGACGGGCGCCTCCAGGTCGGGGCCGGGCTCCTGGACGTATGCCGGTACGTCGTGGACGTACGCGGGAACGCGGAAGTCGCGCAGCGTCGCCGTGCGCACCTCGGGTCCCTGACCGGCCCCCTGAGTCATCGACCCCTCCACCACCATTGCGCCGCCTCTGCACCCGATCCGCCTGCCTGGTCGCAGCGGCCCGCGGTGTCGTGCGCCCATCATAGGAATGCGGCTCGCGCTGTGTGATGCACCAGGGGTGGTGAATCGGATCCGGTCGGCAGTTCACCATGCTTTTCTCCCGAATTGGTACGGGCTTTTCCGGGTGGCCTTCGGGAAGGACCACCCGGAAGCCGTCGTTCAGCCCTTGCCCGGGGAGCGGGGCGGGCTGACCGTGGTGCGCGGCGGACGGCGCTGGGACGAGGTCCTGACGATGAGTTCCGTCGGTATCACCTGCTCGACCGGCCGGTCCGATGCGACGCCTTCGATGGCGTCGATCAGAAGCTGGACGACCGCGGTGCCGATCCGGCGCGGTTTGAGGGAGAGGGTGGTGATGGGCGGTTCTGTGGTGGCGTACACGGTCGATTCACTGCAGCAGACGAGCAGCAGATCGTCGGGGACACGCAGGCCGTACCGGCGGGCGGCGGCGAGCAGGTCCGTGCCGTTGGGGTCGAAGAGTCCGTACACGGCGTCGGGCCGGTCGGGGCGGGCCAGCAGCCGGTCGGCGGCGACGGCTCCCGCGCACGGGTCGTGCGCGGGATAGGACTCGTACACGGGTTCCTGTCCGATCCGTTCGCACCAGTGCAGGTACGCGGAGGTGGACAGATGGGTGTACGTGTCCGTCGTCGTGCCGGTGAGCAGTCCGATGCGGCGGGCCCCCGCGGCGGCGAGGTGGTCGAGGATGCCGAGGACGGCGGCCTCATGGTCGTTGTCGACCCAGGCGGTGACGGGGAGGGTGCCGGCGGGGCGCCCGTCCGAGACAACGGGCAGGCCCTGGCGGACCAGCTCGGTGACGACCGGGTCATGGTCGGAGGGGTCGATGACGACGGTGCCGTCGAGGGCAACGTTCGACCAGACGTCATGGCGTGAGGTGGCGGGCAGGATGACTAGGGCGTAGCCGCGGGCGAGCGCCGCCGAGGTGGCGGCTCTCGCCATTTCCGCGAAATACGCGAATTCTGTGAAGGTGAAAGGTTCGTCCCCGTAGGTCGTCACGGTCAGGCCGATGAGGCCCGACTTGCCGGTACGGAGCGTTCGGGCCGCCGCGGAGGGGCGATAGCCCAACCGGTCGGCGACCTCGCGGACATGGCGTCGGGTGGCGTCCGGGAGCCGGCCCTTACCGTTGAGCGCATCGGAGACAGTCGTGATGGAGACCCCGGCGGCGGCGGCAACGTCTCTGATGCCTGCCCGTCCTGGCCGGGTGCCCCGGCGGGTGGTCTCGGCCCGGCTCACCTGGTGCTTCCCTGCTGCTGTCATGGCGAGCCGATAGTAGGGCTCATGCGGCGGGGTGGCGGGAATGCATATGCACACGTTGACAGGCACGTTTCTGCAAGGCTTATCGGGGTCAAAAGCCTTGGAAATCAAGGGAGTTGGGCGATTCCGCGCTAGGACGTCCTTTGTTGGTGCGTATGGGCCTGCCAAGTCGGCGATGTTGCGAGTAGGTCTCAACTCACCTTCACGGGGGACGCGCGCCACGGCGCGAGCCACCGGCGCGCGACGATTCAGGGAGCGCTCCCCCTTCTCTGTACGCCTTCGCCGGGTCCGCCTCCGTACGCCTTCGCCGGGTCCGCGGCCGTCGTCACGGGTCGGGCCGGTCGACGGGCCCGATGTCGCTGGCCCTGGACCATTGGGGTCTGCCGCGAATCCTCTTAAGGTGAGCAGTATTGAAATGGTGGTCGCGAGGAGGACTGCGGTGAGCGAGACGAGCCCCAAGCTGCGTGCCGAGCTGGAAGGCATCCCCACCTACAAGCCGGGCAAGCCTGCCGCGGCCGGTGGCCCGGTGGCGTACAAGCTGTCCTCGAACGAGAACCCCTATCCGCCGCTGCCCGGGGTCATGGAGAGCACCGTCGCGGCGGCCGGCTCCTTCAACCGCTACCCGGACATGGCCTGCACCGGGCTGATGAACGAGCTGGCGGAACGGTTCGCGGTGCCGGTCACGCACCTGGCCACGGGCACCGGCTCGGTCGGTGTCGCGCAGCAGCTGCTCCAGGCGACGAGCGGACCCGGCGACGAGGTCATGTACGCCTGGCGGTCCTTCGAGGCGTACCCGATCATCACGCAGATCTCCGGCGCCACGGCGGTGCAGGTGCCGCTGACGCCGGGCGAGGTCCACGACCTCGACGCCATGGCCGACGCGATCACCGACCGCACGCGTCTGATCTTCGTGTGCAACCCGAACAACCCGACGGGCACCGTGGTGCGCCGGGCCGAGCTGGAGCGGTTCCTGGACCGGGTGCCGAGCGATGTCCTGGTCGTGCTCGACGAGGCGTACCGCGAGTTCATCCGTGACGCCGAGGTGCCGGACGGCGTCGAGATCTACCGGAACCGTCCGAACGTGGCGGTGCTGCGGACGTTCTCCAAGGCGTACGGCCTCGCGGGTCTGCGTGTCGGCTTCGCCATCGCCCACGAGCCGGTGGCGGCCGCGCTGCGCAAGACGGCCGTGCCCTTCGGCGTGAGCCAGCTCGCCCAGGACGCGGCCGTCGCCTCGCTGCGGGCCGAGGACGAGCTGCTCGGCCGGGTCGGCTCGCTGGTGTGCGAGCGCACGCGCGTGGTCGAGGCGCTGCGGTCGCAGGGCTGGACCGTGCCGGAGACGCAGGCGAACTTCGTGTGGCTGCGGCTCGGGGAGCGCACGATGGACTTCGCGGCGGCGTGCGAGCGGGCTGGTGTGGTCGTGCGGCCGTTCGCCGGCGAGGGCATGCGGGCCACGATCGCGGAGACCGAGGCCAACGACGTCTTCCTGAACACGGCGGCGGCGTTCCTCAAAGAGCTGTAGTCCCAAGGACCTGTAGTCCCAGGGAGCCGTAGTCCCAAGGGCCGCAGCCCGGGGGTCGCGGTCCAGGGGCCGCAGCCACGGGGGTTTGTGGCTCAAGAGACTTTGGTTCCAAGGGCTGTGGCCCGGGTGGCCTTGGTTTCGTGCTCAGGATGAGGTGGGGGTTCCCTGAAGTAAGGGGGACCCCCCTTCTGCTGTCCGGGGGCTGTAGTACATAATGCTTGTGAATGTGAACGCGTTCACAAGCGTGTCCCGGTTATCCGTAGATCAGTGGATTTAAGGGGCAGACTGCCGCTGTGACCACGGCGACGTAAGGAGATGACGCAGTGGACTCCACCATGGTGATGGCCCTTGCGCCGGAAACTCTGGCGCGATGGCAGTTCGGCATCACGACCGTCTATCACTTCTTGTTCGTCCCCCTGACGATCTCCCTCGCCGCCGTGACGGCGATCCTGGAGACGGCCTGGGTGCGTACGGGCAAGGAGCACTACCTCAGGGCGACCAAGTTCTGGGGGAAGCTGTTCCTGATCAACATCGCCATGGGTGTCGTGACCGGCATCGTGCAGGAGTTCCAGTTCGGCATGAACTGGTCCGACTACTCGCGCTTCGTCGGCGACATCTTCGGCGCCCCGCTCGCGTTCGAGGCGCTGATCGCCTTCTTCTTCGAGTCGACCTTCATCGGTCTGTGGATCTTCGGCTGGGACAAGCTCCCGAAGAAGCTGCACTGCGCCACGATCTGGATGGTGTCCATCGGCACGATCCTGTCGGCGTACTTCATCATGGCCGCCAACTCGTTCATGCAGCATCCGGTCGGTTACCGGATCGTGGAGCGGGACGGCGTCAAGCGTGCCGAACTGACCGACTTCGTCGCCGTGCTCACGCAGGAGACGGTGCTCGTCAACTTCTGGCACGTCATCAGCGCGTCCATCCTGGTCGGCGGCGCGTTCCTGACCGGCATCGCGATCTTCCACCTGCGCAAGAAGCAGCAC
This sequence comes from Streptomyces antnestii, assembly GCF_004005495.1. Classification (GTDB taxonomy): domain Bacteria; phylum Actinomycetota; class Actinomycetes; order Streptomycetales; family Streptomycetaceae; genus Streptomyces; species Streptomyces antnestii. The sequence goes on along the minus strand of NZ_RZYA01000003.1, from coordinate 161,843 downwards.
ATCCGCACCATGCGGATGTCGCTGCGCCTCGGCCTGGTCACGGCCATGGTCGGCACGCTCCTCACCGTCGTCAGCGCGGACACGCTCGGCAAGGTGATGTACGAGCAGCAGCCGATGAAGATGTCGGCCGCGGAGGCGCTGTGGGACAACGAGAAGCCCGCGCCGTTCTCGCTCTTCGCGTACGGCGATGTCTCCAAGGGCCACAACACCGTGGCCATCGAGATCCCCGGAATACTGTCCTTCCTGGCCAAGAACAACTTCAACGCCGAGATCCCCGGCATCAACGACATCAACAAGGCGGAGCAGGACAGCTTCGGACCCGGCGACTACCGGCCCAACATCCCCACCGCCTACTGGTCGTACCGCTGGATGATCGGCTTCGGCGGGGTCTCGATGGCCCTGTGCACGGCGGGTCTGTGGCTCACCCGGCGCAAGTTCTGGCTGGCGCCGGCGCACCGCACCGGTGAGGACGACGTCCCCAAGCTGATGCTCACCAAGAACAAGGAGCTGACGCCGAAGCTGGGCAACTGGTGGTGGCGCCTCTCGCAGTGGACGCTGATCTTCCCGCTCATCGGCATCTCCTGGGGCTGGATCTTCACCGAGACCGGGCGCCAGCCCTGGGTGGTCTACGGCGTGCTCAGGACCCGGGACGCGGTCTCCCCCGGGGTCTCGCAGGGCGAGGTCATCACCTCCCTGATCGTGTTCACGCTCATCTACGCGATCCTCGCCGTCATCGAGGTGAAGCTGATGGTCAAGTACGTCAAGCAGGGTCCGCCCGAGCTCACCGAGGCCGACCTCAACCCGCCCACCAAGATCGGCGGCCCGGGATCCGGAGCGGATTCCGGCGACGCTTCCGATGCCGACCGGCCCATGGCCTTCTCGTACTGAGACTGAGGAGCTGCTGAGGCATGGAACTTCACGACGTCTGGTTCGTACTCATCGCGATCCTCTGGATCGGCTACTTCTTCCTGGAGGGCTTCGACTTCGGGATCGGCATCCTGACCAAGGGGCTCGCCCGTGGCCGGACCGAGCGCCGCGTCCTGATCAACACCATCGGACCCGTCTGGGACGGCAACGAGGTGTGGCTGCTCTCGGCGGGCGGCGCGACCTTCGCCGCCTTCCCCGAGTGGTACGCGACGCTCTTCTCGGGCTTCTACCTGCCGCTGCTGATCATCCTGCTCTGCCTCATCGTGCGCGGTGTCGCCTTCGAGTACCGGGCGAAGAGGCCCGAGGAGCGGTGGCAGACCAACTGGGAGCACGCCATCTTCTGGACCTCGCTGGTCCCGGCGGTGCTGTGGGGCGTGGCCTTCGGCAACATCGTGCGCGGAGTGAAGATCGACGCGCACAAGGAGTACGTGGGCAACTTCTGGGACCTGCTCAACCCGTACGCGATCCTCGGCGGTCTGGTGACGCTGACGCTGTTCACCTTCCACGGTGCGGTGTTCGCCTCGCTCAAGACAGTCGGCGACGTCCGGGTGCGGGCGCGGAAGGCGGCGCTGGGCCTCGGTCTCGTGGCCGCGGCCTTCGCGCTCGGCTTCCTGATCTGGACCCAGGCCGACAAGGGTGACGGCTCGTCGCTGGTCGCGATGATCGTCGCTGTGGTCGCCCTGGTGGGAGCCATCGGCGCCATAAAGGTCGGGCGCGAGGGCTGGTCGTTCGCCCTGTCCGGCATCACGATCGCGGCCGCCGTCGCGATGCTCTTCCTGACGATGTTCCCGAACGTCATGCCGTCGTCGCTCAACGCGGACTGGAGCCTCACGGTCTCGAATGCCTCGTCGAGCCCCTACACCCTGAAGATCATGACCTGGTGCGCGGCGGTCGCGACGCCCATCGTGCTGCTCTACCAGTCGTGGACGTACTGGGTGTTCCGCAAGCGGATCGGCACGCAGCACATCGCCGACGCCGCGCACTGAACCCCGCTGACACGAGGGTGTGTTTCACGTGAAACCGATCGACCAGCGTCTGCTCCGGTACGCCAGGGCCACTCGCCTCTTCCTGATCGCGGTGGTGGTGCTCGGCGTCGCCGGGGCGGCTCTGGTCATCGCTCAGGCGATGCTCATCGCCGAGGTGGTGGTGGGCGCCTTCGAGCACGGCCTCGATGTCTCCGCGCTACGCACACCTCTCGTGCTGCTGGCCCTGGTGGCGGCCGGGCGCGGCCTGGTCTCCTGGCTGACCGAGCTGGCCGCTCACCGGGCCAGCGCGGCGGTCAAGTCGGAGTTGCGCGGACGGCTCCTGGAGCGCGCGGCTCAACTGGGCCCGGGGTGGCTCAGCGGGCAGCGGACCGGGTCCCTGGTGGCGCTCGCGACGCGCGGTGTCGACGCGCTCGACGACTACTTCTCCCGCTATCTGCCGCAGTTGGGGCTCGCCGTGGTGGTGCCCGTGGCGGTGCTCGCCCGCATCGTCACCGAGGACTGGGTGTCCGCGGTGATCATCGTCGTCACCCTGCCGCTGATCCCCGTCTTCATGATCCTCATCGGCTGGGCCACCCAGTCCCGGATGGACCGTCAGTGGCGGCTCCTGTCCCGCCTGTCCGGGCACTTCCTGGACGTGGTCGCGGGCCTGCCGACGCTGAAGGTGTTCGGCCGGGCCAAGGCGCAGGCCGAGTCGATCCGCAGGATCACCGGCGAGTACCGGCAGGCCACGATGCGGACCCTGCGCATCGCCTTCCTGTCCTCGTTCGCCCTCGAACTTCTCGCGACCCTGTCGGTCGCCCTGGTCGCCGTGACCATCGGCATGCGCCTGGTGCACGGCGACATGGACCTCTACGTGGGGCTCGTCATCCTCGTCCTCGCGCCCGAGGCCTATCTGCCGCTGCGGCAGGTCGGGGCGCAGTTCCACGCGGCGGCCGAGGGGCTCGCCGCCGCGGAGGAGATCTTCGCCGTCCTGGAGACTCCGGTGCCGTCGTCCGGCGCCGGCGCGCTGCCGGACGGCGGCACCGGGCTGGGGATCGCCTTCGACGGAGTGACTGTCCGCTACCCCGGTCGCTCCGATGCCGCTGTCCGCGACGTCAGCTTCGAGGTCGCGCCCGGGGAGACGGTGGCACTCGTCGGCCCCAGCGGCGTGGGCAAGTCGACGCTCCTCAGCGCCGCGCTCGGGTTCGTCCGCCCCGAGGCGGGGCGGGTCCTCGTCGGGGGCGCCGACCTCGCCGGTCTCGACCGTGAGGCGTGGCACGCGCGCGTGGCCTGGGTGCCGCAGCGGCCACAGCTGTACGCCGGGTCGATCGCGGACAACGTGCGGCTCGCGCGGCCCGACGCGTCGCCCGCGGAGGTCGAGGCGGCGCTGCGTGAGGCGGGGGCCCAGGAGTTCGTGCGCGCGCTGCCCGACGGCGCGGGCACTCTCCTCGGCGAGGACGGGGCCGGGCTCTCCGCCGGGCAGCGGCAACGGCTCGCTCTGGCACGGGCGTTCCTCGCCGACCGGCCCGTGGTGCTGCTCGACGAGCCGACCGCCGCGCTCGACGGCGGGACCGAGGCGGGGATCGTCGAGGCGGTGCGGAGACTCGCCGTCGGGCGGACCGTGCTTCTTGTCGTGCACCGGCCCGCGCTGCTGGCGGTTGCCGACCGGGTGGTGCGGCTGGCCCCGTCCTCGCCGAGTGGGGTGCCTGCGGCGCGGGCTGCGGCGGAACGTGCACCTGAGCGGCGGGGCGACGCGGTCGGAACGGGTCTCTACGTAGAGGGCGGTCAGGGGGCGGGCGCTTTCGGGGAGGGTGGTCAGGGGCCGGTCGACTACGTAGAGGGTGGTTATGAGTCGGCCGTCTACGTAGAGGACGGCCAGGAGTCGGTCGCCTACGTAGAAGGCAAGCAGGAGTCGGCTGTCTACGGAGAGGGCAATCGGGAGTCGGCTGTCTACGGAGAGGGCGGTCACGCATCCGTTGCCTCCGGGGTGCGTGCGGAGGGGCACCGGAGTGTGCTCGCGCGGGTGCGTGGTGTCGCCCGGGCGCGGCGGGGGCGGCTCGCTCTCGCGCTGCTGCTCGGAGCGCTCGCCCTCGGCAGTGCCGTGGGACTCATGGCGACGTCCGGGTGGCTCATCTCGCGGGCCTCGCAGCAGCCGCCCGTGATGTACCTGATGGTCGCCGTCACGGCGACCCGCGCTTTCGGGATCGGCCGCGCCTGCTTCCGGTACGCCGAGCGGCTCGTGTCGCACGACGCCGTGCTGCGCATGCTGGCGGACACCCGCGTCGCCGTGTTCCGGCGTCTGGAGCGGCTCGCGCCCGCGGGCCTGCGCACGACGCGCCGCGGTGATCTGCTCTCCCGCCTCGTCGCCGACGTGGACGCCCTCCAGGACTACTGGCTGCGCTGGCTGCTCCCCGCGTCGGCCGCCGCGGTGGTCGGTGCCACGTCCGTCGCGTTCACCGCCTGGATGCTGCCGGCCGCCGGTGCGGTGCTCGCCGCGGGACTGCTCCTCGCGGGAGTCGGCGTACCGCTGCTCTCCGGAGCGGTCGCCCGACGGGCCGAGCGCCGGCTGGCCCCCACGCGCGGGACGCTCGCCACCCGCGTGGCCGAACTCCTCACCGGCACCGCCGAACTGACCGTCTCCGGAGCCCTGCCCGCACGCACCGCCGAGGCGAAGGCCGCCGACTCCGTGTTGACGCGGATCGCCTCGCGCGCCGCCACCGCCACCGCGCTCGGCGACGGTCTGACCGCGCTGATCACCGGCCTCACGGTGGCCGGCGCCGCGCTCGCCGGGGTGCAGGGCGTGCGGGAGGGCCGCCTCGACGGCGTCGCACTCGCTGTGGTCGTCCTGACGCCGCTGGCCGCCTTCGAGGCCGTCATGGGCCTGCCGCTCGCGGTCCAGTACCGCCAGCGGGTCAAGAAGAGCGCCGAGCGCGTCCACGAGGTCCTGGACGCCCCGGACCCCGTACGGGAGCCGGAGACGCCCGCGCAGGCGCCGCAGACGCCCTTCCCGCTCCGCGTGCGCGGTCTCGCCGCTCGTCACGACGGGCAGGGCCGGGACGCGCTCCACGGGGTCGACCTGACGCTCGAGCGTGGCCGGCGGGTCGCCGTCGTCGGTCCGTCCGGGTCCGGCAAGACGACGCTCGCGCAAGTCCTGCTGCGGTTCCTGGACGCGAGTGAGGGGACGTACACGATGGCCGGTGCCGACGCGTACGGGCTCGAAGGGGACGCTGTGCGGAGGCTCGTCGGGCTCTGCGCGCAGGACGCGCACCTCTTCGACAGCTCGGTGCGCGAGAATCTGCTGCTCGCGAAGAAGGACGCCACCGACGACGAACTGCGCGACGCCCTGGCCGCGGCCCGCCTCCTGGAGTGGGCCGATTCGCTGCCCGACGGGCTCGACACCCTCGTCGGAGAACATGGCGCGCGCCTGTCCGGAGGGCAGCGGCAGCGGCTCGCCCTGTCGCGTGCGCTGCTCGCCGACTTCCCCGTTCTCGTGCTCGACGAGCCCGCCGAGCACCTCGACCTGCCGACGGCGGACGCGCTCACCGCGGACCTGCTGTCCGCGACCGAGGGCAGGACGACGCTCCTGATCACGCACCGTCTGGCAGGGCTTGAGGCCGTGGACGAGGTGATCGTCCTCGACGAGGGCCGGGTGGTGCAGCGCGGCGCGTACGCGGAGCTCGTGGCCGTGGACGGGCCGTTGCGGGCGATGCGGGAACGCGAACAGGAGGCGGAGCTGCTGGTGGCGGCAGCGGGTCAGCCACCTGTGAAGCCCTGCGCCGGTGGGCGACGAGTAAGCCTGACTTTCCTCGCCAAATAGGACTAACTAGTCTCAAGGCATGTCAGCAGCCCCGGCACCCGGCGCCGTTCCCCCGCCCGACGGCGCCCGGGACTCGTCCCCCGCGGCCGCCACCTCCCCCTCCTCCGGCGATTCCTCCGACGCCCTGGAGGTGGCGACGCGGGCGACGCGTGGGCTCCAGGGGCTGTCCGCCGAGCTGACCGCGCGGGTGCCGCAACTGCTCGAAGCGATGCGCTCCGTAGGGACCGGTCCGGAACTCCACTCCACCCTCGACCGCATCTGTGAGACGGCCGCCGAGCTCGCTGACGCCCGGTACGCGGCCATCGGCGTCGTCGCCGAGGACGGGGAGGGGCTCTCCGACTTCGTCTATCACGGGGTGCACGAGGAGACGGCGACGCGCATCGGACGGCTGCCCGACGGCCATCGCGGACTCCTCGGCGCGCTCATCCACGAACCGGACCCGCTGCGTCTCGCCGACCTGGCCGACGACCCCCGCTCCTGCGGTTTTCCCGCCCACCACCCGCCGATGCGGACCTTCCTGGGCGTCCCCATCCGCGTCCAGGGCGAGATTTTCGGCAACCTCTATCTGACGGAGAAGCGTGGCGGGGCCGAGTTCAGCGACTACGACCTGAACATGGTCCGCGTCCTCGCCACGGAAGCCGGGATCGCCATCGGCAACGCGCGCCTGTACGAGGCAGCCAGGCAGCGCGAGCGGTGGATCGACGGATCGGTGGCCGTCACCACCGCCCTGCTGTCGGGCGGCGACGCGGAGGAGGCCCTCCAGGTCGTCGCCGAGCAGGCCAGGCACCTGTCCGGCTCGGCGGCCGGCATCGTGCTGCTGCCCGCGGAGGAGGGCGGCATGGAGATCGTGGCCGTGTCGTCGGACAAGCCGTCGCAGGCCATGGGCGTGATCATCCCGGCCGAGAGCGAGATCGTCGCCGAACTCCTGGGCGGCGCGGCGGTGTTCGTCGACGACGCGTCCACCGACCCGCGCATCATGACCCGCCTCGCACGTGACTTCGGGCCGGCCATGATGCTGCCCCTGCAGAGCGACGGCCGTGTCCTCGGCACCCTCGTGACACCACGCGCGCGTGGCGAACGGCCCTTCACCGACACGGAGCGGACGCTCGCCGCCCAGTTCGCCTCGCAGGCCGCGCTCGCGCTGATGATGGCGGAGGCGCAGCGCGACCGGGAGAGGCTCGCGGTGTACGAGGACCGTGACCGGATCGCCCGTGACCTGCACGACCTCGTCATCCAACGCCTGTTCGCCACCGGGATGATGCTGGAGAGCGCCCAGCGCAGGTCCGTCGTGCCCGAGGTGCGGCTCGGGGTCGGCAAGGCCGTGGACGAGCTGGACGTCACCATCCAGGAGATCCGCACGGCCATCTTCGCGCTCCAACAGGGGCCCGCCGAAGCCCCGTCGGGGCTGCGCACGCGCGTGCTGCGCGAGATCAACATGGCGGCCGTGCCGCTCGGCTTCAAGCCCACGCACCACTTCGTCGGCGCCGTGGACAGCCTGGTCGGCGAACTCACCGGCAAGAACCTCATCGCAGCCCTGAGGGAGGCCCTGTCCAACGCGTTCCGGCACGCGGAGGCCGCCCGTATCGACGTGGTCGTCGACGCGACCGCCCCGCTTGCCGACGGGCAGCACGGGGTCCGCCTCACGGTCGCCGACGACGGTGTGGGCATCCCCGAGGGCGGCCGGCGCAGCGGCCTGAAGAACCTCAAGCGGCGGGCCGAGTCCCTGGGCGGCGACAGCTGGTACGGGCCGGGCATCGGCGAGGACGGGGGCGGCACGACAGTGGTCTGGCAGGCACCACACTGAGGGCGCCTGGCAAGCACGACACTGAGGGCGTCCGGCAAGTACGACGCTGAGGTGGTGGCGCCTGGCAAGCGCCACACCGAGGGAGCCCGGCAAGCACCTCAATGAGCGTCCCTACGAAGGCCGCCCTGTTCGGCGGTACGGGTCTGCGCCGTCCGGGGCACCGGCTCCCCCAGGCGTACGAGTTCAACAGGCCGCCTCCGTAGGCATGCGACAACGATCCCAGACATGCGCCAACGCCGTATTCGTCCTCTTGTCGTACCGGCCGTCCTGCTGTGCACGCTCGCCGCGTTCGCCGGCCCCCGTACCGAGGCCTCCGAAGGTTCCGAGGGGGCCGAGGGAGCCGGTACGAGCGCCGAGGTGGCGCAGCTCTACGAGGAGGCGTCCGCGGCCACCCAGCGCTACGAGGAGGGGCAGCGCAAGGCCGCGGTACAACAGGCCAGGGCGGACAGGCTGGAGCAGCTCCTCGTCCGCGAGCGCCGGCAGATCTCCGCGCTCCATGACGATCTGGGCCGGATCGCGCGGGCCCAGTACCGCAGCGGCGGCGACGTCCCGCTTGCCGCCCAGATGCTGCTCGCCGACAGCCCGGAGGACCTGATGCGAGGTCAGCGCGTCCTGTGGCAGGCAGATCTGGCCGTGAACAACGCGGTCGCCAAGAGCAGCCGGGCAGAGCGCAAGCTCGCCGCCGACCAGCGAGCGGCGGACGCCACCCGTCGTTCCGTGGAGGCGCACAACGTCCGACTCGCCTTCCTGAAGCAGGGGATCGAGGACAAGCTCAAGGCGGCCCAGTGGCAGCTGCAGGGCGAGGCCGACCAGTCCGTGGCCGCCGGAAAGTGCCGGGGCGCGGCGCGTCTGGACCAGCCCGAAACGCCCTCTACGCGCGCGTGGGTGCCGCCCGTGGAGCACTACGAGTTGTCGGCGGGCTTCGACAGCGCGGGTGAACACTGGGCGCACCGGCACACCGGGCAGGACTTCGCGGTCGACATCGGGACGCCGGTACGGGCGGTCGGGGAGGGCCGCGTGGTGAGCGTGTCCTGCGGCGGCGCCTTCGGCATCGAGATCGTCGTGAGCCACCCGGGCGGCTACTACACGCAGTACGCGCACCTGGCCGCCGTCACGGTCGACCAGGGCGAGCAGGTGCGTACCGGGCAGTGGATCGGCCAGTCGGGGACGAGCGGTAACTCGACGGGACCGCACCTGCACTTCGAGGTCCGCCTCACGCCGTACCTCGGGTCGGGGATCGACCCGGTGCCGTGGCTCGCCGAGCGGGGCGCTCTATAGGAGGCGGACGGCGTGAGGGACTGTCCACGCGGCGGCGTGAGGGAGCGTCCGAAGGACCGTTTCTTCTACTTCGATTCAGGCGTACCCGGAGTGCGGTCGCCGGGGTCCGGGGAGTCCTCACCGGAGGGCCCCCGCGCCGCCAGGATCTGCTCGATGACCGCGGCCACGCCGTCCTCGTTGTTGGCCACGGTGTGGCCCGACGCGGCGGCCAGGACATCGGGGTGCGCGTTGCCCATCGCGAACGAGGTGCCCGCCCAGGCGAGCATCTCCATGTCGTTGGGCATGTCCCCGAAGGCGACGACCTCGGCCGCGTCGATGCCCCGCTCGGCGCAGCACAGCGCGAGGGTGCTGGCCTTGGAGACGCCGGGGCCGCTGATCTCCAGGAGCGCGCTGGGGCTGGAGCGGGTGATGGACGCGCGGTCGCCCACGGCCGCGCGGGCCAGGGCCAGGAACTCGTCGGGGGCGAGTTCGGCGTGGTGCGCGAGCAGCTTGAGTACGGGCTGGTCGGCACAGGGCGAACCGTCGGCGAGAAGCTTCTCGGCGGCGGCGACGCTCTCGCCGGGCTCCACGTGCAGCGGCGGATACGTCGGCTCGTGGTGGAGGCCTCCGGTCCGCTCGACCGCGAAGGACGTGCCGGGCGCGGCAGCGCGCAGGATGTGCACGACGTCCAGGGCGGTCTCGGGAGTGAGCTCCCTGACCTTGACGAACCGGTGGCGGCCGGGGCCTCCGTGCAGGTCCACGACGGCCGCGCCGTTCCCGCAGATCGCCAGGCCGTGGCCGTGCACGTGGTCGCTGACGACGTCCATCCAGCGGGCGGGCCGGCCGGTCACGAAGAACACCTCGATGCCCGCCTTCTCGGCCGCGGCGAGCGCGGCGACCGTCCGCGGTGAGACGGACTTGTCGTCGCGCAGCAGCGTGCCGTCCAGATCCGTGGCGACGAGCCGGGGCGCGGGGGCGTTGGCGGCCGGGGTCCAGGGCCGAGGAGTGGGTGAGGTCACCGCCCTATTGTCCCGCATATGCGCGCACGGGCGTGCGGCGGGGCGCGCAGATGAGTACGGTCCCGGCGCCCGCGTGCGTACGGTCCCGGCTCCCGCGCCCCGCCGTTTTCGCCGGGTTGATCCGGGCTCAGCCGAGCTGGGCGAGGGCCTCCGTGGCGATGCTCTCGAAGACCTTCTGGTCAGCGGCGAACTCCGAGTCGGGGACGGGCCAGTGGATCACGATCTCGGTGATGCCCAAGGCGGCGTGCTTGCCGGCGAAGTCGACGAAGGCGTCCACGGACTCCAGCGGACGGCCGCGGTCCGGGGTGAACCCGGTGAGGAGGATCTTGTCGAGCCCGGCGGCGTCCCGGCCGATCTCGGCGCAGGCGTCGGCGAGCTTCCCGGCCTGTCCGCGAATGGCCTGAATCGATTCCTCGGGGGTGCCCGACTCGAAGAGCTTCGGGTCACCCGTCGTCACCCACGCCTGTCCGTGCCGGGCGGCCAGCTTCAGCCCGCGCGGTCCCGTGGCCGCCACCGCGAAGGGCAGCCGGGGCCGCTGCACGCAGCCAGGAATGTTCCGCGCCTCCCGCGCCGAGTAGAACGTGCCTTCGTGCGTCACCGAGTCCTCGCTCAGCAGCCGGTCGAGGAGCGGTACGAACTCGGCGAAGTGGTCGGCGCGTTCGCGCGGGGTCCACGGCTCCTCGCCGGCCCTGAGGAGCGTCGTCGCGTCGAAGCCGTTGCCTCCCGCGCCGATGCCGAGGGTGATGCGGCCGCCCGAGATGTCGTCGAGGGAGATCAGTTCCTTGGCGAGGGTGACGGGATGCCGGAAGTTCGGCGAGGTGACGAGCGTGCCGAGGCGCATCCGTTCCGTGACGGACGCGGCGGCGGTCAGCGTCGGTACGGCGCCGAACCACGGGCCGTCGCGGAAGGTCCGCCAGGCCAGGTGGTCGTAGGTGTACGCGGTGTGGAAGCCCAGCTCCTCGGCGCGCTGCCACGCGGCACGGCTGCCCTCGTGCCAGCGGCGGTAGGGCAGGATCACGGTGCTCAGACGCAGGGTGGGAGTGGACTGACGGGGCTGATCGCTCATGTCCCCGAGCCTAAGCGCCGCCCGGCGCGGCACGGGGCGGCTCCGTGACGAGGCCGGGAGATGAGGGCGGGGGATGAGGCCGGGGGACGAGGCTGGGCTTGAGGCGGGGGTGGCCGGTCCTCAGTCGCGAAACCGCAGGTAGCGGGGTGGGACGGCGTCCGTGAGCCAGACTCCGTTGGCGCTGACGCGGAACGTGTGGCCGTCGCGGTGCATCGCGGCCGCGTCGACGGTCAGGACGACATGGCGGCCGCGCCGCGCGCCGACGCGGGTGGCGGTCTCGCGGTCGGGCGAGAGATGGACGGCGTGCCGGCTCATGGGCCGCAGGCCCTCGGCGCGGATGGAGTCGAGGGCCGCGGGGACGGTGCCGTGGTACAGGTGCGCGGGCGGGGTCGCCTCGGGCAGCCCGAGGTCGACGGAGACGGTGTGGCCCTGGCTGGCGCGGATCCGGGTCCCCTCGATCGCGAAGCGCCGCTTGTCGTTGGTGGCCACGACCTGGTCGAGCTCGGCCCGGGTGATGCGGAAGCCGTGGGCCGCGGCCGCGGCGAGCAGCGTCGCGATCTCGACCCAGCCGCCCTCGTCGAGGGTCAGCCCGATCCGCTCCGGCTGGTGGCGCAGGTGCTTCGAGAGGTACTTCGACACCTTGATGGTGCGTCGTTCATCCATCCCGTCAGAGTGGCGCGCGTCTCACTCCTCGTGCACGTGATTTTTCTGTTCGTAGGTTTGATCCACAGCCAAGTCCGGTTATCCACAGGGGATTTGGCGATTCTGTGGACAACTCACCGTCTTTATACACCCTTTGGGCAAGTCAGTCTGTATCGCGGTGTTTTGAGGTCATTGCGTCCAATGACCGTGCTTGTACTTCGCGTTCGGCGGCCGCAGTGATGAACGCGGCGACGCTCTCGGGGCCAACAAGACGCTGTACGGCCCGGATCGTGTCGGCAGGCAGGGCGACCGAATGGGCCTCTTCGGCGGGAGTCGCAACCGGGCCCTCCGCCAGATGCCGGTGGAGGTGCCGAGTGGCGAACAGCTTCATGGCACGGGCCAGTTCGGCGTCGACAGACTGCTGCGCGAGCGGCCGGAGCCTGCGCACCAGTGAGGCCGCCTCGGCCGCCTCCGCGTCCGTCGGCGGCAACGGACCGAGATAGCGGGCGAAGACGTGCTCGGTCGTGAACTCCAGGAAACGCGTGGCGATGTGCTCGATCTGGCCCCTCAACTCCCGTAGGTGAGTGGAGATGGCGGCCAGCGGTACGCCGGACGCGTGCAACTCGGCCGCCACAGCGAGCTCTTGGGGGCTCGGTACCAGGAACTCGTCGTCGATGCCGGGGATCTGCTCCAGGATGCCGAGCGCGACGGCGTCGGTGATCGCCGCCTCGTCCCGGCTGCCGCCGAAGCGCGCCGCGAGTTCGGCTCGGGTGATCCGGTCGGCCTTCTCGTCGGTCCACGGCCCGTCGACCTCCGCGACCAGACCGAGCACGCCCCCGAGTCCGCGTCCCGCGTCCCACGCCTCGAGCAGTTCCTTGATCGAGGCGAGCGTGTACCCGCGGTCGAGGAGGTCGGCGATCTGCCGCAGCCTGGCCAGGTGCGTGTCCCCGTACACGTTGGCCCTGCCGCGCCGCTCGGGGCGGGGAAGCAGACCGCGGTCCTGATAGGCGCGGATAGTGCGGACCGTGGCGCCGCTGTGGTGCGCCAGGTCCTCGATCCGGTACTCGGCGACAGCCTGCTCCGTCACCCTTCACACCCCTCTGCCGTGCCGTGTGGGACGGCCGGTCACCGCCCCCTGACCGCGTACGGCCCACGGATGAGTGGCCCGGCCGACCGCGCTCGCTGTCGCCCCGGCCACCGGCGACCGTGCCGGACACCGGACGGCCCCGCGCGGCGCCCCCTCCTGCGAGGGATGGTACGACCGTCGCGGCCGGCGCGGGATGCCCACCTCAGGCTCCCGCCGGCGCGGGATGCCCTACCCGGGTCCCGACGGACGGGGGACGGCCGCACCCAGGCCCCGCACCAAGGCTGCGCACTCAGACCCCGCACCGAGGCCCCGTACTCACGCCCCGTCGCCGGCGGCCCCGTCCGGCCTCTCCGTGATCACAACGGCGGCTCCATCCGTGCGATGGCGCGCAGGGCCCGGGGAGTGAAGCGGGACATCAGGTGGGCGCCGCGCGCCTCGGGCGTGACGGGGACGACCGCCTGGTTGCGGACGACGGCCGTGAGGATCGCGTCGGCGACCTTCTCCGGCGGGTAGTTGCGCAGGCCGTACAGACGGGTGGACTTCTTCTGGCGGCGCTTCTCCTCCTCGGCGTCGACCCCGGCGAAGCGGGCGGTCGCCGTGATGTTCGTGTTCACGAGGCCGGGGCAGATCGCCGAGACCCCGATCCCCTGGCCCGCCAGCTCGGCCCGCAGGCACTCGCTGAGCATGAGGACGGCCGCCTTAGACGTGCTGTAGGCGGGCAGCGCCTTGGACGGCTGGAACGCGGCGGCGGACGCCGTGTTCACGATGTGGCCGCCCTGGCCGCGCTCGGCCATCTGCTTGCCGAAGAGACGGCAACCGTGGATGACGCCCCACAGATTGACGTCGAGGACCTTCTTCCAGTCCTCCGCCGAGGTGTCGAAGAACGACCCGGACAGGCCGATGCCCGCGTTGTTCACCAGGACGTCGACGACCCCGTACTCCGCGGCGACCTTCTCGGCGAGCTTCTCCATGGCCTGCTCGTCCGAGACGTCGACGGTCTCGGCCCACGCCTGAGGGGCACCGATGAGCTGGGCCATCTCGGCGGTGCGGGCCGCGCTCTCGGCGTCCCGGTCGACGGCCACCACGCGCGCGCCGGCCTCGGCGAACGCGAAGGCCGTGGCCCGCCCGATCCCGCTGCCCGCGCCCGTGACCAGGACGAGCTGGCCGCCGAACCGGTCGGCGTGCTTGCCAGTGGCCGCCGTGCGCTGTACGGGCAGGCCCGCCTCCCGCTCCTCGTTCGCCAGGACGAACTCGGTGATCCACGCGGCCAGTTGGTCGGGCCGCGTGCGCGGCACCCAGTGCTTGGCCGGCAGCGTGCGGCGCACCAACTGCGGTGCCCACAGCTCCAGTTCGTCGTAGAGGTGCTCGGACAGGAAGATGTCGCCGAGCGGCAGGACGAGCTGTACGGGCACGTGCGCGTACGCGTCCGCGCGGGGCCTGCTCAGCCGCGAGCGCACGTTGTCCCGGTAGAGCCAGGCGCCGTGGGCGGCGTCCGAGGGGAGGGAGGGCGTCGGATAGTCGCCCGCCGGGACCTTCTCCACGCGCTCCAGGATCTTCGGCCAGCGCTTGCCGAGCGGCCCCCGCCAGGCGAGCTCGGGCAGTACGGGCGTGTGCAGCATGTACACGTACCAGGACTTGGCGCCCTGGCCGAGCAGCTGGCCGACCCTGCGGGGCGTGGGCCGGGCCATGCGCTTCTTGATCCAGTGCCCGAAGTGGTCGAGGGACGGGCCGGACATCGACGTGAAAGAGGCGATCCTGCCCTCGGTGCGCTTGACCGTGGCGAACTCCCAGGACTGCACCGAACCCCAGTCGTGGCCGACCAGATGGACCGGCCGGTCGGGGCTCACCGCGTCGGCGACCGCGAGGAAGTCGTCCGTGAGCTTCTCCAGCGTGAACCCGCCGCGCAGCGGTGTCGGCGCCGTCGATCTGCCGTGCCCCCGCACGTCGTACAGGACCACATGGAACTGGTCCGCGAGCCGCTCGGCGACCTCCGACCAGACCTCCTTGGAGTCCGGGTAACCGTGCACGAGCAGCACGGTCGGCCGGGACGGGTCGCCCAGCTCGGCCACGCACAGCTCGATCCCGCCCGTGCTCACCCAGCGCTCCCGCGCGCCGGCCAGCCCCTTGAGTCCCGCCATCAGATGCCCTCCGCCCAGCGCCGCACGTGCGGCAGATCGTCGTCCAGCCAGAACGCGCTCTGCTCGGGGTCCTTGGAGTCGGTGACGACCAGGATCTCCTCGAACTTCGCGCCCGTACCCCGGAAGCCGAGGTGCGGCTCCACCGCCCACAGGCCCGGCTTCGGGGGGTGGTCGGAGAACTTGTACGGCGACCACAGCGGGGACCAGCCGTCCCGGTGCCCGTGGATCGCGTCGCTCGCCAGCCCCTTCAGGGACTGCGTGCCGAAGCCGAACAGTGTCGGGGTCAGCCGGCGCTCCTTGACCCGGTCCACCTTGTGCGCGATGACCCCGAACGGGTACGCGCGATGCCGGTTCGCATACCCCTGGCGGACCATGAGCCGGTCCACGTCCTCGTAGATCTCCCGCAGGGAGCGGCGCTCGCGCACCTCCCGGACGATCAGCTCGCGGTGCGCCTCGAGGTCGGCGAGCAGCTTGTCCTGCACGGGATTGGGGCCGAGGGAGCCGGAGTAGCCGATGTCCGCCGTGTATCCCTTATAGACCGGGGCCATGTCGAGGATGAACGGCATCCCCGCCTCCAGCTTCCGGTTCGTCGGGAAGAACTGGAGCGGGATCCGGAAGCCGGCGAACGCCGTGCGGTCGCCGAACCAGGCGAACGGCAGATGGAACCAGTCGCGCACGCCGCGCTCCCGCAGCCACTCCCGCTGCATGCGGGCGGCCTCCCGCTCCGTCACGCCCGGTTCGAGCCGCGCCGCGACCGCCTCCGCGCACTCGTACGCGAGGGACTGGACTTCTCTGAACCCCCGCAGCTCCGCGGAGAGTTCACGTACCACTGCTGAGGTCATGCCACCGTCCGTCCGTGTCCGGTCCGTTGCCGTACGCGCTCGTAACTTGACACTGATGAATGTGACAATGGTTGGCGGCTGCGTCAAGGGGTGTGCGGGGACGCCTGTGGAAAACTCCGGGAAGTCACGGAGGGCGACCTGGGGACGAACCCCTAGGGACCCGTAGTACTCCAGTCTGAGACCGGTCCAACCCCCTGGTCTGACGACTGGTGTGGTCTGCGCCACTACCTTCGAAACGTGACTGTGATCGCGACCGAAAGCCTGAGCAAGCGGTTCCCCCGGGTGACCGCGCTTGACCGGCTCTCCATGGACATCGGGCCCGGTGTGACGGGACTCGTCGGAGCCAATGGAGCCGGCAAGTCCACACTGATCAAGATCCTGCTGGGTCTGTCCCCCGCCACCGAGGGCCGCGCCGCCGTGCTCGGCCTCGACGTGGCCACCGAGGGCGCCGCCATCCGCGAGCGCGTCGGGTACATGCCGGAGCACGACTGCCTGCCGCCCGACGTCTCGGCCACCGAGTTCGTCGTCCACATGGCGCGCATGTCGGGCCTGCCGCCCACCGCGGCCCGCGAGCGCACCGCCGACACCCTCCGCCACGTCGGCCTCTACGAAGAGCGCTACCGGCCGATCGGCGGCTACTCGACGGGCATGAAGCAGCGCGTGAAGCTCGCGCAGGCGCTCGTCCACGACCCGCAGCTCGTCTTCCTCGACGAGCCGACGAACGGTCTGGACCCGGTCGGCCGCGACGACATGCTCGACCTGATCCGCCGCGTCCACTCCGACTTCGGCATCTCGGTCCTCGTCACCTCGCATCTCCTCGGTGAGCTGGAGCGCACCTGCGACCACGTCGTCGTGGTCGACGGCGGAAAGCTCCTGCGCTCCAGCTCCACCACGGACTTCACGCAGACGACGACGACCCTGGCCATCGAGGTCACGGACTCCGACGAACACCCGGACGGCACGCGCGCGTTGCGTGAGGCGTTCGCCGGGCGCGGCATCGAGACCACGACCGGCGGCGAGCTGCCCGGCGCCGGCCACACGGTGCTGATCACCACCCAGAGGAACGACACCTACGACCTGGTGCGCGACATCGTGGCCGACCTCGGCCTCGGACTCGTCCGCATGGAGCAGCGCAGACACCACATCGCGGAGGTCTTCCGCTCAGAGACGGACATCGAGCGGAAGGAGGCGGTCACCCATGGCGGTTGAGCAGTCCCTCACCCCCGCCGGTGAGCAGACCCGGATCCACAACATCGGCTATCGCCACTACGACGGCCCGCGCCTGGGCCGCGCCTACGCCCGCCGCTCGCTCTTCTCCCAGAGCCTGCGCGGCGCCTACGGCCTCGGCCGCTCGGCCAAGTCCAAAGTGCTGCCGATGCTGCTCTTCGTAGTGATGTGCGTGCCCGCCCTGATCATGGTCGCGGTCGCCGTCACCACCAAGATGAAGGACCTGCCCGTCGACTACACGCGCTACGCGATCCTCCTCCAGGCCGTCGTCGGGCTCTATCTCGCCTCCCAGGCACCCCAGTCCGTCTCGCGCGACCTGCGCTTCAAGTCGATCCCCCTGTACTTCTCGCGCCCCATCGAGCGCGGTGACTACGTACTGGCGAAGTACGCGGCCATGACGTCCGCCCTCTTCGCCCTCACGGCCGCCCCGCTGATCGTGCTCTACGTGGGCGCGCTCCTCGCCAAGCTCGACTTCGCCGAACAGACCAAGGGATTCGCCCAGGGACTGGTTTCCGTGGCTCTGCTCTCGCTGCTCTTCGCCGGTATCGGGCTCGTCGTCTCGGCGGTCACGCCGCGCCGCGGATTCGGTATCGCCGCCGTCATCGCCGTCATGACCATCTCCTACGGAGCGGTCTCCACCGTCCAGGCCATCGCGGACGCGCAGGACAACAGCGGCGCGATCACCTGGCTCGGCCTCTTCTCACCGGTCACCCTCATCGACGGCGTGCAGACCGCCTTCCTGGGCGCCACCTCCGCCTTCCCCGGCGGACACGGCCCCTCCACCGGCCAGGGCGTCGTCTACCTGCTCGTCGTGCTCGGCCTCATCGCGGGCTCCTACGCGCTCCTGATGCGCCGCTACCGGAAGGTCGGACTGTGACCACGATCAACATCGACCACGTATCGCGCTGGTTCGGCAACGTGGTGGCGGTCAACGACATCACGATGACGATCGGCCCCGGCGTCACCGGCCTCCTCGGTCCGAACGGCGCGGGAAAGTCCACCCTCATCAACATGATGGGCGGCTTCCTGTCCCCGTCGAACGGGACCGTCACCCTCGACGGCGAGCCGATCTGGCGCAACGAACAGATCTACCGCCACATCGGCATCGTCCCCGAGCGCGAGGCGATGTACGACTTCCTCACCGGCCGCGAATTCGTCATCGCCAACGCCGAGTTGCAGGGCCTCGGCCCGCGCGAGGCGCAGAAGGCGCTGGCCACGGTCGAGATGGAGTACGCGCAGGACCGCAAGATCTCGACGTACTCCAAGGGCATGCGGCAGCGCGTGAAGATGGCGTCCGCCCTCGTGCACGAGCCGTCCGTGCTGCTGCTCGACGAGCCGTTCAACGGCATGGACCCGCGTCAGCGTATGCAGCTCATGGACCTCCTGCGCCGCATGGGCGCCGAGGGCCGCACCGTCCTCTTCTCGTCCCACATCCTTGAAGAGGTCGAGCAACTCGCCTCCCACATCGAGGTGATCGTCGCCGGGCGCCACGCGGCGGGCGGCGACTTCCGCAAGATCCGCCGCCTGATGACCGACCGCCCGCACCGCTACCTCATCCGCTCCAGCGACGACCGCGCCCTCGCAGCCGCGCTGATCGCGGACCCGTCCACCGCGGGCATCGAGGTCGACCTCAAGGAGGACGCGCTGCGCGTCCAGGCCGTCGACTTCGGCCGGTTCACCACCCTGCTGCCCCGGGTCGCCAAGGCCCACGGCATCAGACTGCTCACGGTCTCGCCGTCCGACGAGTCCCTCGAGTCCGTGTTCTCGTACCTGGTCGCGGCGTAGGAGGCCCTGATGTACGACCCCACTGTCGCCCGGCTCACCTACCGGGCCCTGCTCGGCCGCCGCCGGGCCCTCATCCTGTGCGCCCTGCCCGTCCTGCTCATCGCGATCTCCGCGCTCGTGCGCGGCCTGACCGGGGCGGACGACCAGATCGCCGCGGACGTCCTGGGCGGGTTCGCGCTCGCCACGATGGTGCCGATCATCGGCGTCATCGCGGGCACGGGCGCGATCGGACCCGAGATCGACGACGGTTCCGTCGTCTACCTCCTCGCGAAGCCGATCAAGCGCCCGACGATCATCTTCACCAAGCTGATCGTCGCCGTCGCCGTGACCATGGCCTTCTCCGCGGTCCCCACGCTCATCGCGGGCCTGATCCTGAACGGGAACGGGCAGCAGATCGCCGTCGCCTACACGATCGCGGCCCTGGTCGCCTCCATCGCGTACGCCGCGCTCTTCCTGCTCCTCGGCACGATCACGCGCCATGCCGTGGTCTTCGGCCTCGTCTACGCCCTCGTCTGGGAGGCGCTCTTCGGGTCGCTCGTGGCCGGTGCGCGCACCCTCAGCGTGCAGCAGTGGTCCCTCGCGGTCGCCCACAAGGTGGCGGGCGGCGACCTCATCACCTCGGACGTAGGCCTCCCGCTCGCCACGGTCCTGCTCGCCGGGGTCACCGTCCTGGCCACCTGGTACGCGGGCCAGAAGCTGCGCACGCTGAAGATCGCCGGCGAGGAGTGACGGTTCTTGACACCGGCTTCACCCTCCCGTCCGGACACTGGTCGGGAGGGTGACCCGTTCCAGGGGTGGCCTGTTCCCGGGGCGATCCGTTGCAGGGTCGGCCTGTTCCAGGAGGAGTGGAGATGGCGGCGGAGCCGGAGCGCGAGCGGGACGAGACCTGGGAGGACGTGATCCTCGACGAGGACTTCATACGGGCCGCCGGGACCACGGAGCCTTCCGCGCGGGCCCGGATGCTCGCCGCACGCTGGCGCAACGAGACCCCCGAGCCGCAGCCCTGGCGCTCCGACGAGCCGCCCGCGGGCTGGTTCTTCAGCCGTGCAAGGCGCCGCAAGTGGCGCCGCCGCTAGCGGGACGCCCGCCCCGCTTTTAATCGGTGGCGCCCAACTCCTCGTAGGCGCACAGTAGTTCTGTGACCGCGCCACTCATGGCGCCCGCCTGCTGGGAGAGGAGCGAGACGATGCCGACCGGCAGTCCGTCGCGCTCCCGGCAGGGCAGCCCACGGCAGGCTCCGGAGTAGTTACTCACTCCGTCCGAGCCCGCTCACGGGGAGGCTGCCCGGGGCGGCCGCTTCGAGCGCGCACCTTCCGGGTGCGCGAGGCCGCCCACCCAGACGTTCCGGTGCCGCACACGCACGGCACCGGCTGATGGCCCGGCGAGGCCGGGCCATCAGCCCAGCAGACGTTCCAGGACCACCGCGATGCCGTCGTCGGCGTTCGACGTCGTGACCTCGTCCGCGACGGCCTTGAGCTCCGCGTGGGCGTTGGCCATCGCCACACCGTGCGCGGCCCAGGAGAACATCGGGATGTCGTTGGGCATGTCGCCGAAGGCGATCGTGTCGGCCGCCTTCGCGCCAAGGCGACGCGCGGCGAGCGAGAGACCGGTCGCCTTGGACAGGCCGAGCGGCAGCAGCTCGACGATGCCCTCGCCGGCCACCGTGACGCCCACCAGATCACCGGCCACGGCCAGCGCCACGGACGCCAGCTCGTCGTCGGTCATACCCGGGTGCTGCACGTACACCTTGTTCAGCGGCGCGGCCCACAGCGCGGCGACGTCCGTGAACGGCGTGACCGGCAGGGGACCCTCCTGCACCTGGTAGCCGGGCCCCACGATGACCTCGCCGTCCATGCCGTCACGGCTCGCGGCCAGCGCCAGCGGCCCGGTCTCCGCCTCGATCTTGGAGAGCGCGAGACCGGCCAGCTGCCGGTCGAGCGTCACCGACGTCAGCAGCCGGTGCTCACCCGCGTGATAGACCTGCGCGCCCTGCCCGCACACCGCGAGGCCCTCGTAGCCGAGGTCGTCGAGGATGTGGCGGGTCCAGGGCACGGCCCGCCCGGTCACGATGATGTGCGCGGCACCCGCGGCGGTGACCGCCGCGAGCGCCTCCCGCGTCCGCTCGGAGACCGTGTCGTCGGGCCGCAGCAGCGTCCCGTCGAGATCGGTCGCGACGAGCTTGTACGGGAACGGGTGATCGAGCGGAGCAGGGTGGCTCACTTGTTGATCGGCTCCAGAGTGCGGTTACTTCGGGTCAAGAGTGGTTCGTCCGCCGAGGTACGGACGCAGCATCTCGGGCACCCTCACGGAGCCGTCGGCCTGCTGGTGATTCTCCAGGATGGCCACGATCGTGCGGGGAACGGCGCACAGCGTGCCGTTCAGCGTCGCGAGCGGCTGGACCTTCTTGCCGTCGCGCATCCGGATGGAGAGCCGACGGGCCTGGAAGCCGTCACAGTTCGACGCCGAGGTCAGCTCGCGGTACTTGCCCTGCGTCGGGATCCACGCCTCGCAGTCGAACTTGCGCGAGGCCGAGGAGCCGAGGTCGCCCGTCGCCACGTCGATGACCTGGAAGGGCAGTTCGAGGCCGGTCAGCCACTGCTTCTCCCACTCCAGGAGCCGCTTGTGCTCGGCCTCGGCGTCCTCGGGAGCGACGTACGAGAACATCTCGACCTTGTCGAACTGGTGCACGCGGAAGATGCCCCGGGTGTCCTTGCCGTACGTACCGGCCTCGCGGCGGAAGCACGGCGAGAAGCCCGCGTAGCGCAGCGGCAGCTGGTCCGCGTCAAGGATCTCGTCCATGTGGTAGCCGGCGAGCGCGACCTCGGAGGTGCCGACCAGGTAGTAGTCGTCCTTCTCCAGGTGGTACACGTTCTCCGCGGCCTGGCCGAGGAAGCCCGTGCCCTCCATGGCGCGCGGGCGCACCAGCGCCGGCGTCAGCATGGGGATGAAGCCGGCCTCGGTGGCCTGCGCGATCGCCGCGTTCACGAGCGCGAGTTCGAGGAGCGCGCCGACGCCCGTCAGGTAGTAGAAGCGTGAGCCCGACACCTTGGCGCCGCGCTCGACGTCGATGGCGCCGAGCGCCTCGCCGAGCTCCAGGTGGTCCTTGGGCTCGAAGCCCTCGGCGCCGAAGTCGCGGATCGTGCCGTGCGTCTCGAGGACGACGAAGTCCTCCTCGCCGCCGACCGGGACGTCGGAGTGCACGATGTTGCCGAGCTGGAGGGCGAGGCGGTGGGTCTCCTCGTCGGCCTCCCGCTGCTCGGCCTCGGCGCTCTTGACGGCGGCGGAGAGCTCGCCGGCCTTCTTCAGGAGCTCCT
Organism: Streptomyces antnestii; assembly: GCF_004005495.1. Lineage (GTDB taxonomy): Bacteria > Actinomycetota > Actinomycetes > Streptomycetales > Streptomycetaceae > Streptomyces > Streptomyces antnestii. The sequence continues at coordinate 139,953 of NZ_RZYA01000003.1, read as the reverse complement.
GCTTCTCGTCGCCGGAGGCCTTGGGGATCAGCTTGCCGAGCGACTTCTGCTCGGAACGGAGCTCGTCGAAGCGGAGCCCGGACGACCTGCGCCGCTCGTCGGCGGAGAGCAGGGCGTCGACGAGCTCGACGTCCTCTCCACGGGCGCGCTGGGAGGCGCGAACACGGTCGGGGTCCTCACGGAGCAGGCGAAGGTCAATCACCCCTCAAGGCTACCGGTGCGCGGTTCCGCCACACGAACCGATATCCCGTGCGTTGCCTTATGCCCGATTTGCCGGAATATGAATTCCGTGCGGCTCCGACCTGGAGCGCGGCCGAAATGGATCTTCTCGGGATCGGTCGGACGCTGTGGACGCCGGTCAATGAAAAGGGTTCCATTCCCCGGAACGGGGCAGATGCGGCACGGTCGATTGACCGAATCTCCTTGCGCGGGAGGGGACTTGAGAGTCGGGTTGTCCACAGGATTGTGACCCCTCCGAGAGTTATCCACAGGCTGTGCGAAAGATCTGTGGATGCCGGAAGAGATCGTTCCGAAAGCCGCATGCCCGGCGAAGGATTCCCGATCGAAACCCCTGTCACACTCACTTTCGAGTGGAAATGGTTCGCTCTATAGGATTGATCAAAGGAAAAGAGTGGACGAGGGGTGACGTGGGCCCCTGTGGAGGGACTTGCGGGCTGTAGGGCGATTTGTCGACCATGTAGGGAGATGGTGTCGACTTGTCCCCAGGTCGAGACGCCCGCCTGTGGATAACTTCTGTGGATGACGAAAATCAGCAGGTAGGACCGGCTCTCAAGACAGAGGAAAAGGCGCCCGAAGGCGCCCTTCCGGCCGTCCCGCAGGCGTCAGAAACGCCCGTCCTGGCACCGCGCGAGCCAGTCGGACGCCGCCATGAAGTCGCCGTCGGTCGTCCCCGCCCGCGGAGCCCGTACGTCCGCCACGGTGACGCCCGCCCGCGGATACGAGCCCAGGAAGCGCACCTCGGGGCAGACCCGCTTGAGCCCCATCAGCGCCTCACCGACACGGCGGTCCGAGATGTGCCCCTCCGCGTCGATGGCGAAGCAGTAGTTCCCGATGCCCTCACCGGTCGGCCGGGACTGCAGCAGCATCAGGTTGACGCCGCGTACCGCGAACTCCTGGAGCAGTTCGAGCAGGGCGCCCGGGTGGTCGTCGCGCTGCCAGATGACCACCGACGTCTTGTCCGCGCCCGTCGGCGCCGCGGGCCGGGCCGGCTTGCCGACGAGGACGAAGCGCGTCTGCGCGTTCTCCGCGTCGTGGATCTCGGTGACCAGCGGCACCAAGCCGTAGCGCTCCGCCGCGAACTCGCCCGCGAACGCGGCGTCGTACCGGCCCTCCTGCACCAGGCGCGCACCGTCCGCGTTCGACGCGGCCGACTCCCACGTCACGTCCGGGTCCAGATGCGCCTTCATCCAGTTGCGGACCTGCGGCTGTGCGGCCGGGTGGGCCGTCACGGTCTTGATGTCCGTCAGCTTCGTGCCCGGCCGGACGAGCAGCGCGAAGGTGATGGAGAGCAGCACCTCGCGGTAGATCATCAGCGGCTCGCCGGCCACCAGCTCGTCGAGGGTGGTCGTGATGCCGCCCTCGACGGAGTTCTCGATCGGCACGAACGCGGCCTCGGCCTCACCGGTGCGCACGGCGTCGAGTGCGGCGGGCACGGACACCATCGGGACGAGTTCCCGGGTGGCGGTCTCCGGGAGCGTGCGCAGGGCAACCTCGGTGAAGGTTCCCTGAGGGCCGAGATACGCGTAGCTGGCTGGCATGAGGTCACCCTAATGGGCCTCGAGCAGCGCCTGCCCCACGTACTCGCCCTCCGCCGCCCCGCCGGGCACCGCGAACAGGCCGCTCGACTCGTGGCGGATGAAGTCCGACAGGGCGTCCCCCCGGTCGAGCTTGCGCTGCACCGGGACGAAGCCGCGCAGCGGGTCCGCCTGCCAGCAGACGAACAGCAGCCCGGCGTCCGGGACCCCGTCGTGGCCGATCCCGTCGTGGTACGAGAACGGGCGGCGGACCATCGCCGCGCCGCCGTTCTGGTCGGGCCGGGAGATGCGGGCGTGGGCGTTGATCGGGATGACGAGATTGCCGTCGGCGCCCGTCTTCTCCAGGTCCGGCTTCGTGGTCTCCGTACCCCCGGTCAGGGGCGCGCCGTCGGACTTCCTGCGGCCGATGACGTCCTCCTGGGCCTTGGTCGTCAGCTTCTCCCAGTCGTCGAGGAGCATGCGGATGCGCCGTACGACGGCGTACGAACCGCCGGCCATCCACGAGGGGTCGCCCGACGCGGGCACGAAGATCCGCTGGTCGAAGTCGTGGTCGGACGGCTTCGGGTTGTCGGTGCCGTCGATCTGGCCCATGAGGTTGCGGCTGGTCATGGGGTGCGAGGTGGCGCCGGGCGAGCGGTTGAAGCCGTTCATCTGCCAGCGCACGCGGGCCGCCTCGCCGGCGTCCCGCTGGACGGCACGCAGCGCGTTGAAGGCGACCAGGGCGTCGTCCGCACCGATCTGCACCCACAGGTCACCGTTGCTGCGGGCCTTGTCGAGGTGGTCGGAGAAGAAGTCCGGCAGCGGGTCGAGGGCCGTCGGCCGCTGCTTCTCCAGCCCCGTACGGGAGAAGAAGCTGTGGCCGAAGCCGAAGGTGAGGGTCAGCGAGGACGGGCCCGCGTCACGGGCGATGTCGGTGTCGGAGCCACCCGGCGCCTCGCCGGCCATCAGCCGCCGGGCGGTGGCCGACCAGCGGCGCATCAGCGCGGCCGCTTCCTTACGCCCCGCGCCAGGCGCGAGATCGAAGGCGATCAGATGGCCCCGGGCCTGCATCGGGGTCGTGATGCCGGGCTGATGTTTCCCGTGAAACATCACCCGGCCCGAGCCCAGGGAGGTCAAGGCCGCGGCGCTCTCGGACGAGTTCGACGACGCTGTCGCGTACCCGGCGGTCGCGCCCACGGCGCCCAGGGCGAGGCCGGTCGCGCCCGCGGTGCCGAGCAGCCGCCGTCGGGAGATGCCGGAGTCGGTCCCGTTCGCGGAGGCGGTCGGGTTCGCGGAGCCGGTCCCGTTCGTGGAGGCGGTCGGGTTCTCGGAGTCAGCCATGGTGTGGTTCAGCCGATCTTCACGTTCTTGGAGACGGTCACTTGGTCGATGTCGGAGGTGCGCACGGTGACCGCGATCTTCCACTCGCCGGCACCGGGGATCTGAACCCCGCTCGCGCTCCAGTGTCCGGTGGCGATGTGGTCGGGTACGACCGGGAGAGGGCCGATCTTCCGCGCGGGCAGCGTGAAGGCGACCTTCACCTCGGGGATGTCGAACGCCTTTCCGTTGGGGCGCTCTACGTAGACGTGCATGTCGTTCCTGCCGGTGCGCCCGGGATCCACGTCCAGGAGCACCCGGCCCTTGCCGTCCTGACCGCCCGTGTCGAACGGCAGCTTCAGGGCGATGGGACCCGACCGCTGGGAGGCCGCCGCGGTGGCCGCCCTGGCCTGCTCCTCGGTGCGGCCCGGCTCGGTGGATGTGAGCACGGTCGTGACGACGAGCAGGACGACGGCCACGCCGGCCTCGGTGAGTACTGAGCGGCGCAGTCCTGAGCGGCCGGGGTCGGCGTCGCGGATGCGCTTCTCGCGGGCGGTGGCGAGGGCGGCCCGCTGCCGCGCGAGCTGGGCGGCCCGCTTGTCGTCGTCGCCGGCACCGGGGGCGGAGGGCTTCGTGCCGTCGCTGGTGCGGGAGGTCTTCGGCTCGCCGGTCGGGCGAGAGGTCTTCGGTCCGTCGCTCGTGCCGGAGGCCGAAGTGTTCGTCTCGTCGCCCGCCGCAGGAACCGTGACCGGCTTCTCCGTAGTGGTGCCCTGTGTCAGGACAGTGGCTCCGGTGGCCTCCGCGGTGAGGGACTCGGCGAGACGGCCCGTCCACTTCCGCGAGATCCAGGCGACGCCCACCAGGAGGGCGACGAGGCCGAGCTTCACGAGCAGCAGCTGCCCGTACCGGGTGCCGGTGAGCGCCGACCAGGAACCGACCTGGCGCCACGACTGGTAGAGCCCGGTCGCGGCCAGCGTGGCGACGGAGCAGAACGCCACCCGCGAGAACCGCCGGACGGCCGACGCCTCGATCGAGGGCGCCCGGTAGAGCGCGACGAGCAGGGTGGTGAGTCCTCCGAGCCACGCCGCCACCGCGAGCAGGTGCAGTACGTCGACGGGCATCGCGAGCCCGGCCTGGATGCCGGTCGAGGCGTGCTCGGCCATCGCCCACGTCGCGGCGAGGCCCGCGGCGACGACCGTGCCGCCGATGGCGAGACCGAAGGTCAGGTCCTTCTTCTCCTTGGGGTCGGTTCGCTTTTCGTACGCACCGAAGAGCACCGCGATGAAGAGGGCGGCGGCGGCCACGAGCAGGAGGCGTGACACGAGGGCCGCGCCCGGCTTCGTCTGCAGGACCTGCGCGAGGAGGGAGAGGTCGAAGATGTCACCGACGGCGCCGGATCCCGTATAGGAGCCGCGCATCAGGAGGAGCGCGAGAGTCGCGCCGGTGAGGGTGATCCAGCCGCCCACCACGACCCGCTGTACAGGGCGCACCCCCGCTCCGCGCGGCCAGCAGGCGAGTACGAAGGCGGCGCCGCCGACGGTGAGGATGAAGCCGGCGTAGGAGAGGTACCGGGCGACTCCGTAGAGCGCGCCGACGACACCGCCGCCCGCGGCCTGGTCGGGCAGGGCGGCGCTCGTCTTGGAGGGGGCGCCGATGGAGAAGGTGAACGCCCCGGAGACGGGATGGCTGTCGGCCGAGACGACCTGGTAGGCGACGGTGAAGGTGCCGTCGGGGAGCCCCGAGTGGAGGCGGACGCCGTACGTCGTGCCGCCCAGGTCGGTCGTCCTGCCGGTGTCGACGCGCTTTCCGGCCGGGTCGAGGACCCGTACGGAACCGTCGGACATCGCGACTTGTTCGGAGAAGGTCAGGGACACCCGGGTGGGGGCCTGGTCGACCACCGCGCCCTGCTTCGGGTCGCTCCCGGTCAGCGCGGCATGCGCGGAGACGGGCGCGGCGCCGGCGAGCAGCGCGCCGGTGACGGCGAGGAGCAGCAGCAACAGCTGCCGGAAGCGGGGAGCGATGGTCTTCACGAACGGTCAGCCCCTCAGTGCGACGTGTGCGACGAGTGCGACGGCGCCGACGGCATGGACGACATCGACATGGACGACGCCGACGTGTGGCCCGACTTCGCCGTCGGGTTGTACGTGGCGGCCTTCACCGGGAACGTCACCCTGACGGTGCCGGACTTGGCGAAGTGCAGCTGCACGGACACCTTGTCGCCCTCCTTCGGCGTGTGCTTCAGGTTTTCGAACATGAGGTGGTTGCCACCGCGTTCGAAGTCGAGCTCGCCGTCGGCGGGGACGGGGAAGGACTTCTGCTCCCTCATCACCCCGCCCTTGGTGGTGTGGAGGGTGACCTGCTCGGCGATCGAACTGCTCACGGAGGTGAGCGTGTCGGCGCCGCCGCTGTTGTGGACGATGAAGAACCCGGCCGCCATGTCGCCGCCCGCGGGCGCCGGGATGAACGCCTCGCCGACCTTCACGGCGGGCTTGCCGCCGTTCGAGGACGCCGAGGCCGACGGGTCGCCGGAGCCGCAGGCGGTGAGGGCGAGACCGGCCGAGAGCGCTATGGCGCCGAGGGCGAGCGGTGCGCGCCTCACGGCTGTTCCCCCTTGATGATCTTGGGGAGGTCCTTGGTGTAGTCGTCGACGGTGGCGTCCTCGCCGTACAGGACATAACCGGCGTCGGTCTTCGGCGAGAAGGCGATGACCTGGGTGCCGTGCATCGAGACGAGCTTGCCGTTCTTGTCCTTCTGCGTCGGCTCGATGGAGATGCCGATCGTCCGGGCGGCGCCCTGGATGGTGGCGAAGTCGCCCGTCAGGCCGATGAAGTCGGGGTCCTGGGCCTTGAGCCACTTGCCCAGGACGGCCGGGGTGTCGCGGTCCGGGTCGGTGGTGACGAAGACGACCTGGAGCTTGTCCTGCTCGGCCTTGGGCAGGGCCTTCTTGGCGACGGCGATGTTGCTCATCGTCAGGGGGCACACGTCGGGGCAGTGCGTGTAGCCGAAGTAGATCAGCGTCGGCTTGCCCTTGGTCTGCTCGCGCAGGTCGAACTTCTTGCCGTGCGTGTCCGTGAGGACGAGGTCCGGCTTCTTGAAGGGCGAGTCGAGCACGGTCGCGGCCTTGTTCGAGCCGGCCTCGGCGGACACCTCGGCGACGGGCTTGTTGCTTCCGTCGCCGCTGCCGCAGGCGGAGAGGGTCAGCGACACGGTGGCGACGAGTCCGGCGGCGAGCAGGGCCTTGCCGCGCAGCGCGCGCCGAGGAGCTGTGTGCGGGGTCGTGCCGTGCGAGGTCTTACGGGGAGAGCGCATAGAAAAATGTCCCAGATGTGAGGCGGGCGGATGGGCACCGGGGTCGGCCGGCGGCCGTCGGGGCCGGCGGTGGTGCCGACCCCGGTGCCTGTCCGCGGCTGGTTCAGCTGTTGGTGCGACGGCGTCCGGCGAGCACGCCGAAGGCCACGCCGGCCGCGCCGACGACGATGCCGACGACGCCGAGAACGCGTGCGGTGGTGTCGCTGTCGGAGGAGCCGTCGGAGGAGCTGCCGGACGAGGCGGCGGCCGGGGCTGCCTTGTCGTCACCCGACGTGGCGCCGTCGGCGCCGGCACCCCCGTGGTGGTCGGCCGTCGCGGCCGTGAGCTCCAGGGTGGGCGCCGGGTTCTCCGGCTCCGCCTGGCCCTTCTCCTGCGGCTCGATCCAGCGGACGACCTGCTTGTTGTCGTACGTCTGGATCGCCTTGAACACGAGCTGGTCGGTGTCCTCGGGGAGGGCGCCGATGGAGAGCGGGAACTTCTGGAAGTAGCCGGGCTGGATGCCCTTGTCCTTGCCGGAGCCGTCGGCGGTCCAGGTGACCTTGGAGACGGCGTGGTCGATCTTCTCGCCGTGCATCTCGAGCGGCTTGGCGAGCTTGGACTTGGTGACCTCGGCCGTCCAGCCGGGGACGGGCTCGGGCATGACCGACGCCAGCGGGTGGTCGGTCGGGAAGTTGACCTCGACCTTGGTGGTCGCGGCGTCGTCGCGCTCGTTCGGCACCTTGAAGTCCACGACGGCGTATCCGCCCTTGGCGGCGGCGCCCTCCGGCTGCACGGTGACGTGCGCGAACGCGGGGACGGAGAGTGCCAGGACGGCGGACGCGGCGATGCCGCCGACGACGGAGACGCGGGAAATCTTCTTCATGGCAGAAAGCACTCCACTTTGGCTTTTCAGCGGAACAGCGAACGGTGAGGTGTGCGCACGCCTGTCGACGGGCACGCGCGCGTGCCGCACGACACCGCTCCGCCCCGCGGGAACCGGCGAACTGGAGATGCCGGGAGACCGGAGAACCGTGAGCTCGGAAAACCGTGAGCTCGTGAGCTCGGAAAACCGAGAACCGGCGCAAGGCCCGCGTGGAGTACTGGAGTACGTGTGCCGTGTCAGGCGGCGAGACGGAACGCGTCGCCGGCGGGCGGACCGCGCCTGATCACCGAGTGCTGAAGTGCCGTCGTGCGCAGGGGAAGCGGCGCGAGGAGCGCCGTGGGCACCACGTGCGGCGCCACATCCGCCCCGCCCGGCAGCCCCGCCCTGAGCGCGCGTACGAGAGCGAGAGCGGCGCGCAGGGAGCGGACGAGCGCCCCCTGGGCGACTCCCTGCGCCGAGTTCGCCGAGAGGCGGACGAGCCGGCCGAGCGCGAGGTCCCCGTGCCGCAGCAGCCAGCCCGCCACGACCGCGGCGAGCAGGTGCCCGAGCAGCATCGGCAGGGACGGCAGCATCGGCATGGAGGCGGCCGTGTCGGCGGTCATGTGAGCGTGCGCGGCCTGCCCGGAAGCGGGTTCGACCCCGGCGTCCGAGAGGATCCGCTGCGCCTGCACGGGGCTGATCGCCGCCATGCCCGTACCGCACATGAGGCGTGCCGCCCGCTCCACGACCGAGGGTTCCTGCGCGGTCTGCGCCATCGTCATGGTGCCGTGCTGGCCCACTCCGAAGAGCGTGTGCAGACCGGTCTGGCCGAGGGCGAGAGCGGCGGCGATGCCCGGCAGCGAGCGCTCGCGCCCGGCGAGCGGAGCCGCGACCGAGAACACCGCGAGGAACCCGGCGCCCAGCGTCCACAGGGGGACGGTGGCGCACGAGGCGAGCACATGTCCTGCCGCGGACAACGCGACGCAGACCGCGGTGAACACCGCGGCCCTCAGCAGCCGGACATCCGTTCCGGTGCGCGCCTCGCGCGGGTGGGGGGCAGACATGGCGGCCTCATCATCGCACTGGGCTTACCCGCCCCATACGGCAGGTCCACAAGGTCCGGAATCTGCCAGCGTGCCCCATGGGACCGCCTCTGTACACCGCCGCCACCGGTCCGCGCGTCCGCCGTATGGGCGATATCACGTGATCCGTGCGATTGCACAGGGGCCGTCGCGGCAATACGTATCGGTATGTCGAGCCGCGGCCAGGAGGCTGGAGCATGAGCATCTGGTGGTCTCTCCACTTGCGGCGCGAGGCCGCGAGCGTCCCGCTCGCCCGACGCCTTCTGATCGGCACGATGGAGACCGCGGGGGTGGACCCCGACGTGTCGTACGACCTGTCCGTCGCCCTCAGCGAGGCCTGTGCCAACGCCGTCGAGCACGGCGGCGACCCGGCCCCCGGCGACCCCGCGGGCGCGTACCGGGTCACGGCCTACCTCGAGGGCGAGACCTGTCGCATCGAGGTCGCCGACTCCGGTCCCGGCTTCCCGGCGCTTTCCGGCCGTGGCACGGCGATGCTCAAGGCGGCGCCCGACCACGCCGAGCATGGCCGCGGACTCTGCCTCATCCGGGAGCTCGCGGACCACGTCCACTTCGTCAACAGACCCGGCAGGGGCGGCGCGGTGGTCAGCTTCGACAAGGTCCTCAAGTGGCGCGCGGACGCGCCCCTCGTCTCCGCCTGACCCCCGCCCGCCCTCAGCCGGTTCGCTGAGCTCCTGAGCTTCGATCAGCCCTCTAGCTTCGATCAGCCCTTGAGCTTCTATCAGCCCTTGGGTTTCGATCAGCCCTTGAGCCGGGCCATCCACGCCTCGACGTCGTCCGAGCGGCGCGGCAGACCGGCGGAGAGGTTCCGGTTGCCGTCCTCCGTCACGAGGATGTCGTCCTCGATCCGGACGCCGATGCCGCGGTACTCCTCCGGCACGGTCAGGTCGTCGGCCTGGAAGTACAGACCGGGCTCGACGGTCAGGCACATGCCGGGCTCAAGGGTGCCGTCCACGTACGTCTCGGTGCGCGCGACGGCGCAGTCGTGGACGTCGAGGCCGAGCATGTGACCGGTGCCGTGCAGGGTCCAGCGGCGCTGGAGGCCGAGCTCCAGGACGCGCTCGACCGGGCCCTCGACGAGACCCCACTCGACGAGCTTCTCGGCGAGCACGTGCTGCGCGGCGTCGTGGAAGTCGCGGTACTTGGCGCCCGGCTTCACGGCCGCGATGCCGGCCTCCTGGGCCTCGTACACGGCGTCGTAGATCTTCTTCTGGAGTTCGGTGTAGCGGCCGTTGACCGGCAGGGTCCGGGTAACGTCGGCCGTGTAGAGGCTGTGCGTCTCCACGCCCGCGTCCAGGAGGAGCAGGTCGCCGGAGCGGACCGGGCCGTCGTTGCGGACCCAGTGCAGGGTGCAGGCGTGCGGACCGGAGGCGCAGATCGAGCCGTAGCCGATGTCGTTGCCCTCGACGCGGGCGCGCAGGAAGAACGTGCCCTCGATGTAGCGCTCGCTGGTGGCCTCGGCCTTGTCGAGGATCTTCACGACGTCCTCGAAGCCGCGGACGGTGGAGTCGACGGCCTTCTGCAGCTCGCCGACCTCGAAGGCGTCCTTCACGAGGCGGGCCTCGGAGAGGAAGACGCGCAGCTCTTCGTCGCGCTCGCGGGTGACCTTGTCGGTCAGGGCGGACTCGATGCCGGCGTCGTGGCCGCGCACGACGCGGACGGGGCCGGTCGCCTCGGCCAGCTGGCCGGCGAGCTCGCGGACGTCGGCGGCGGGGATGCCGTAGACCTGCTCGGCCTCGGCGAGGGAGTGGCGGCGGCCGACCCACAGCTCGCCCTGGCCGTCGAGCCAGAACTCGCCGTTCTCGCGGTCGGAGCGCGGCAGCAGGTAGATCGTCGCGTCGTGCCCGGTGGCCGTCGGCTCCAGGACGAGGACGCCGTCCTCGGTCAGGTTGCCGGTCAGGTACGCGTACTCGGTGGAGGCGCGGAAGGCGTACTCGGTGTCGTTCGAGCGGGTCTTGAGGTTGCCCGCGGGGACGACGATGCGCTCGCCGGGGAAGCGTGCGGAGAGGGCGGCGCGGCGGGCGGCCGTCTCGGACACCTGCGCGATCGGCTCGAGGCCGTGCAGCTCGGTGTCGGCCCAGCCGGACTTCATGCTCTCGGCGAGCTCGTCGGACACGCCCGGGTACAGGCCGTTCTTGCGCTGCTTGATCGGCTCGTCGGCCTCGGTCGCCGAGATCTCCGGGTTCTCCGGGTTGAGCTCCTCCGACACGTCTTCCTCCTAGATAAGGCCCTAGATAAGGCCCTGGGTAAAAGGCCCTGGACAAGACCCTGCATGCGGCCCTGGGATCGGCCATGGGTGCGGCCTGGGTACAACGATGGACCCCGTCCATCGTACGGTCGCGCGGAAGGGGTCCCAGGGTCGGAAGGCCTGTTACACCGGGGCTACGGGGCGTGCCTGAACGGTCACCGTGGTCACTCGAAGCGCGCGGCGAGCAGGACGACGTCCTCGTCGCTGTCGGCGGCGTCGAGTCCGTCCGGCAGGACGGTGTGCAGAACGTGGTCGGCGATCGCGCCGGGGTCGTCGCGGATCGTCCGGGGGACGCCGGCCGCCGCCGCGTGCAGACGGGCGAAGGCGCGGTCCATGGCATCGCCGGTGCGGTGCAGGAGGCCGTCCGTGTACAGCAGCACGGTCTCGCCGGGCTCCGGGCTGAACTCGACGCTGGGCGCCTCCCAGCAGGCCAGCATGCCGAGCGGCGCGGACAGCGACGTCTCGATGAACTCCGTCCGTCTCTCGCCGATCACCAGCGGGGGACTGTGCCCGGCCCCGGCCAGGACGATCTTGCGCAGGGCGGGTTCGCAGTACGCGAAGAGGGCGGTGGCGCTGCGCGCGGGCTCGGTCAGCCGGAGCAGCAGCTCCAGGTCGGAGAGGACGGCGACCGGGTCCTCGCCCTCCATGACCGCGTACGCCCGCAGGCTGGCCCGGAGCCGGCCCATCGCGGCGACGGCGCTCGCGCCGGATCCGGTGACGGAGCCCACGGCGAGGCCGAGCGCTCCCTCGGGCAGCGGCAGCGCGTCGTACCAGTCGCCTCCGCCGCGCGGGCCCGTGCGGTGCCGGGCGGCGAGCTGGACACCCGCGACCCGCGGGAGCCGCGACGGCAGCAACTCCTCGGCGATGGTGCGGGACTTGGCGCGCGTCCGCTCCAGTTCGAGCAGGCGGGCGAGGTGTTCGGTGGCGTAGCGCGTGTAGAGGCCGACCAGGTGGCGCTGGCGTTCGACGGGTTCGGCGGGCTCGTCGTAGAGCCAGACCGCGGCGCCGAGCAGGCCCGCCGCGGTGGTCGCGAGGGGCAGCGCGAAGCTCGCCGCGTAGCCGAGCCGCGCGGCGACCTCGCGGTGGCGCGGATCGAGCCCGTCCTCGGCCAGCAGGTCCGCGTGCACCTCGGGTTCGTCGCCCGGGTCCGCACGGTCGAGGATCTTCCCGTACGAGGTGGCGCCGCGCGGCACCGTCTCCAGGTGGCCGAGGTCGGCGCGGGCGAGGCCGAGCCCCACGACGGTGTCGGGTCCCAGGCCGTCGGCGGGCTCCAGTGCGAGCAGGCCGCGGCGGGCGCCGACGAGGGCCGCACCGGCGCGGAGCACCTCGTGCAGCGCGTCGTCGAGGGTGGCCGTCCTGGCCAGCCGTTCCGTGAGTTCGTGCAGCGTGGTGAGGTCGGAGACCCAGCCGGCGAGCCGGTCCTGGATCAGCGCTCCGGGGGCCGCGGGGGAGGAAGGAGGCGCGGGCGCGGGTGACGCGGGCGCGACAGTGTGTGCGGGTGGGGGAACCGTTGAATCGATTCCAGCCACTTTCGGAAAGTGCGGGGCGGTCATAGCGTTCGGCTTTCCGACCGGTGCGTATTGCTCGATAGCATCGCAAACCCCCAGGTGATTCTGCGCCGCCAGCAGTGTCTCCACATCTACACGCACTGGTGAGGGGATGTCCAGCATTGTCCTGCTGGGATTCCTGGTGTCCAGGAGGCTCGTGCGGTATTTGTGATCTCTGACCGAGCTTGGCCGAAAAATGCCTCGGGTAACGGCATATTGCGGTCGACTGGGATTGTTCGACAGAGCGTCACAGCGGTCGGGATGGGTACGTACTCGGTGAAGGCCAGGGGTAGTTGCGATCGACCCGGAACCTGGCGACGGACCCGGGCGTCCTAACCACCGACGACCGTGCCCCATCCTCCCGTGGTGGAGGCGGCGAGTAACACGCGCGACGGTAAACGCCAGGCACCGCCACCCCGCGCCAGGCTTTTCAAGTACGCGGCCGGCGCTCGGACTATAGGGGTTCCCCCAGATCGAGGCCGGGGCGCGACGCTCCCCGGTACGCACGCTCAGTGAAGTGATCGACACATGGTGTGATGTGGCCCATAGCGTTCTCTTCGGTCAACGGAAAGGAACGAGCGCTCATGCGCGAGATCCCCGGAAGGCGACGCAGGCTCCTGTCCAGGCGGAACAACGGGAAGTCTGATCAGTTCAGCGCGGCCCTGACCTTCGCGACCGCATGGCAGTGGCCCGTGCTCCCGGGCGTAGGACTCGAGAGGACGGGGCGCCGCGACGGTGTCAGCTGCGCCTGCCCCGACCCGGAGTGCACGGTGCCGGGCGCGCACCCCTTCGACCCGGGGCTGCTCGCCGCGACCACCGACGAGCGCATGGTCAGCTGGTGGTGGACGAACCGTCCGACCGCGCCGATCGTGCTCGCCACGGGGGCCGGTGCGGGCGCGAGCGGCGGACGCGCACCCTGCGCCGTGAGCCTCCCCGCGGCCGCCGGTGCCCGCGCCCTCGCGGCACTCGACCGCGCGGACATCAGGCTCGGCCCGGTCGTCGCCACCACGGACCGCGTCTTCATCCTCGTGGCGCCGTACTCGATGGAGCAGCTCGGCGAACTCCTCTACGCCCAGGACTGGGTGCCGGGGTCGCTGCGCTTCCACGGCGAGGGCGGCTATCTCGCTCTGCCCCCGTCCGACACCGGCTTCGGCCAGGTCCGCTGGGAGCGCGCACCACTGCCCGGCTCCGCGGCACCCTGGGTGCCCGACGTCGAGGCCGTGGTGGACGTGGTCGTGGACGCCCTCACTCGTACGGGTGTGAGCGCCCCCGAGTTGTAGGGGATCGGGCGCGCGGCGCGGGGTGTGAAGGGGCGGCGCCGATATCTTCGGCGCATGCCCTCCTTCCCCAAGCTCTCGAACAGCCTCGAGCAGGGGAGACCCCACTCGCGCCTCCGTCTGCTCGGTCTTCTCGCGGTCGTGATCCTCACCGTCCTCCTCCCGCTGGCCGGCGCCTCCGCGGGGCCCGTCGGCAACACCGCCGAGGACAGCCTCAACTCCGGCGGCGAGCCTGCCGACAGAGCGGGGCACGCCGCGGGAACCGCCGGCGCCGACAAGATCGATGACAAGCCCGGGACGGCGCGGCGGGCCGGGGCGACCGCCGGTGACACGTCCGGCTCTCCTACGTCCGACGGCTCCGCGAACGGGCAGCCCGCAGGCACCTCGCTGCTCGCCGGACTCGGGATCGGCACGGCGGCCCGGTGCGGACCCGAGCTCTCCTCCCCCGACGGCATCGAGGCACAGACCTGCGTCCTGACCCAGGGGCGGGAGACATGGGCGAGGACCTACTACCGCAACGCGACGGGGAGCCCGCTGAGTTCCGTACTGACCCTGATGGCTCCGGCCGGGCGCACCGTGCAGATGCACTGTGCGGTGGGTGCTCAGGACGAACCGGGGACGTGTGACACCCCGCGGGAGCGGACGGCGGGTGAGGCGGGCGACTACTCGGCGGTGGCGGAGTTCGCGGGGGCCGGGGACGAGGGTCCGCTGCTTCTCAGGTCGGGGAGCAACGCGGCGGCGCCGACCGGCAGCTGACCGGACAGGTGCCCGGAAACAGAAGGACCCGGTTGCTGGCGACGGGGGATGCACCAGCAACCGGGCTACTCGAACGGTAACAAGAGATCGGCCGTTAGCAAATTCGATCTCGGCTATTCGTCTGCGGATTTACCTGCCACTACGGGGAGTTGTGACAGGAGTCACCCGTTCCGCCACCGCTTCTGTGCCTGACCGGTCGGTCAGCTGAGAGTCACCTGTCGGTTGGTGAGACCACCGCGCGCCCGACGCTCGTCCACGGTCAGCGGGGCGTCGGAGGCGAGGGCCGCGGTGAGCCGCTCGGCGAACTCGGCGGCCGGCTTCTCGATGTCCTCGGCGCCCATGCCCGTGGGCAGGTCCCAGACCGGAACGGTCAGACCGTGCGCCCGGAAGGACCCGACCAGACGCGTGCCCTCGCCGAGGGAGGACGAACCGGCGGCGTGCAGCCGGGCCAGCGCGTCGAGCAGCTTCTCCTCGGCGTACGGCATGACCCACCGCAGGTGGTTCTTCTCGGGGGTCTCGCACCAGTACGCGGCGTCGACACCCGAGAGCTTCACGGTCGGGATCGCGGCCGCGTTGGCCCGCTCCAGGGACGCGGAGACCTCCGTGGTGGCGTTCTCCGAGTCGGGCACCCAGAACTCGAAGCCCGTGTGCACGACCGGCTCGAACGTGGCCTCCGGGTCCAGCAGGTCCTGGAGGCGCGGTGCGTCGGCGGGCGCGCGGCGCGCCTGAACCGGCGTACCGGGCTCGGCGGTGAGCGCGCGCTGAAGGGTGTCGGCCAGATCGCGGCTCAGGTCGCCCGACGAGGTGTCGTTCTGCAGGCCGAGCAGGACCGAGCCGTCGTCGCGGCGCAGCGCGGGCCACGCCATGGGCAGCACCGTCGCGAGCGTGACCGAGGGGACGTCGTCCGGCAGGCTCTCCTTGAGCGTCAGCTCCGCCGTCGCGGCGGGCACCAGTTCGCGCAGGGCGACCCAGTCGCCCTCACCCGCGAGACCCTCGAACGGGCGCTGCACCAGCTCGGTCACCGCGTGCGCGGCGGCGCGGCCGTGGCAGGCCTTGTAGCGGCGGCCACTCCCGCAGGGGCAGGGTTCCCGGGCGCCGACGACCGGGATCTCCCCGCTGCTGACGTGCGACTTGCCCTTGGTCTGGGGGCGCTTCTTGGCCATCTTGGGTGTCTCCCGGTTACGGCTCTCGTACGTACGGGCGCGAGCCTAGCCCCTCGTACGGCCAGGGGCGGGGATCAGGCCGGGGCGTGCGGCCGGGGCGGGATCCGGCCGGGGCCGGCGGGGCGGGAATCAGCCCAAGTCGTCGAAGGCGTCCGCGAGATCGAGGCCGGACAGCGGCGCGGGCGAGGGGCTGTTCACGCGCGTGGTGAACCCGTCGCGGCGTGGTGCCTGACTGTCGGAGCGGACGTCCTTGTGCACGACCACCCAGACGGTGACCTCACCGGGTGCGTCGTCCCGTACGCCCCAGTCGTCGGCCAGTGCCGTGATGATGTTGAGCCCGCGGCCGCCGTGTGCGGTGACCGAGGGCGTGGCCGGAACCGGACGGGTCGGACCACCACCGTCCGTCACCTCGACGGTGAGACAGCCCCGCGCGTCGACCCTCCAGGCGGCCCGGACGTCGCCGTCCCCGGCCAGTTCGTCGCCGAGGGGCCTGCCGTGCCGGCAGGCGTTGCTCAGCAACTCGGAAAGGATCAGTACGGCATCGTCGATGACCGCTTCCGGGACCCCGCCGACGCGCAGCTGGTCGCGCATCCGGTGTCTCGCCTCGCCCACGCCCGCAGGGCCATGGGGTACGGCCATGCTCGACGACGCGGGCACTTCCTGTGCCACCACCAACGCCACCCCCGAGACCTCCTTCGCCCCACGCCACGGTGTGAATGCCCCGCTGGATTGGACCGGAAACCGGCCAATCCACGCTCAGTGACGCACTCGTGACGATCGAATACGGAGCGAACGCGCCGGAGCACTCCCTGTGATGGGCGCGTGGCTGGTTCTAGCCCCTGCCGAGCTGGCGGAGAACCGCGCGGGGCCGGTTGGTGATGATCGCGTCGACGCCGAGCCCGACGCACAGGTCGACGTCCTCCGGCTCGTTCACCGTCCACACGTGCACCTGATGGCCCGCCCGCTTGAGTTTCTCCACGTAGCCGGGGTGGCCGCGCACGATGCGGACGCCCGGGCCGGCGATGGTGACCCCTCGGGGGAGGCGGCCGTCGCGGTGCCGGGGCGACACGAACTGCATCAGGTAGACCGTCGGCAGGGTGGGGGCCGCGGCCTGGATGCGGTACAGGGAGCGGGCCGAGAAGCTCATGACGCGTACCGGGGACGGTTCGCCGGGTGCCCCGGACGGCGAGTCGAGGCCGAACCGCTTGAGCAGGACCAGCAGGCGGTCCTCGACCTGGCCGGCCCAGCGGGTGGGGTGCTTGGTCTCGATGGCGAGCTCCACGGGGCGGCCGGCGTCGTGGACCAGTTCGAGCAGGCGCTCAAGGGTCAGGACGGAGGTGTCCTCCCCGGCGGAGGCTTCCCAGTCGGGGCCCTCCGCGCTGGTGCGGCCCGCCTCGCTGTTCTTCCAGGAGCCGAAGTCGAGGGCGGCGAGGTCCGCGAGTTCCAGCGCCGACACCGCTCCGCGCCCGTTCGACGTACGGTTGACGCGACGGTCGTGCACGCAGACGAGATGGCCGTCCGCCGTGAGGCGCACATCGCATTCGAGGGCGTCGGCGCCGTCCTCGATGGCCCTTCTGTAGGCGGCCAGCGTGTGCTCGGGGGCCTCGTCGGAGGCTCCGCGGTGGGCGACGACCTGGATCTGCTGCTGTCGTGCGAGGGTCACCGCGTCATGGTGCCACCGCCAGGCGCCGGGCCGCCCAGCGGATGCGTCCGTTTCGCCCGGAGTAAAGGATGGCAGCGGACGCACAGGAACGCCTTATGGTGCCCTGACGTCCCGTGGGAAAAGCTGACCGCATACAAACAGCAGTGCCGATGGAATCAGCTGGTACAGCCGTGGATCGAGGAGAAGAGCTGTGAGCACCGAGAACGAGGGCACTTCGGTACCCCCGGCCCCGTCCGCACCTCCCGTGCCGGTGGAATCTCCCGCTACTCCCGCACCCGCCCCCGCACCCGCCGGTTCCGCGCCCCCTCCGGAGCCTGCGGCCACGCCGGCCGACGGTGTGCCGGGCGACGCGGCCGCGGGCGCGCACGAAGGTCCGGGCGCGTTCGAAGGTCAGGGCGGGCACGAAGGTCCTGGCGCGGCCTCGGGGGCCGCACCGGGAGCCGGCGGGACGCACGAGGCGGCGGCCGCGGGTGGCTGGCCGCCGCCCCCGCCCGCCGTTCCGTCGTACGCGGACGGTGGCGGCGGCGGGCACACGTGGGGCGCCTCCTACCAGCCCCCGGAGCCCAAGCCGGGCGGCCGGCGGGGCGGTCTGCTGGCCGCGGTGATCGTGGCGGCCCTGATCGCGGGCGGTGTCGGCGGCGGCATCGGCTACTGGGCGGCGGAGCGTGGCGACGACAGCGGCACGAGTTCGACGACGGTCGCCGCCTCGGACAGCCCGGGCGGCCTCAAGCGTGACCCGGCCTCGGTCGCCGGCATCGCGGCGAACGCGCTGCCGAGCACCGTCACCATCGAGGCCCAGGGCAGCAACGGCGAGGGCGGCACGGGCAGCGGCTTCGTCTACGACACCCAGGGCCACATCCTCACCAACAACCACGTCGTGGCCTCGGCCGCCGACGGAGGAAAGCTTTCGGCCACGTTCTCGAACGGCAAGAAGTACGACGCCGTGGTGATCGGCCGTGCCCAGGGCTACGACGTCGCGGTCATCAAACTGAAGAACGCCCCGGCGCACCTGAAGCCGCTCCAGCTCGCCAACTCGGACAAGGTCGCCGTCGGCGACTCGACCATCGCGATCGGCGCGCCCTTCGGCCTGTCGAACACGGTGACGACGGGCATCGTCTCGGCGAAGAACCGCCCGGTGGCCTCCAGCGACAGCTCGGGCAGCAGCAAGGCGTCGTACATGAACGCGCTGCAGACCGACGCGTCGATCAACCCGGGCAACTCGGGTGGTCCGCTGCTGGACGCGCGGGGCGCGGTCATCGGCATCAACTCGGCGATCCAGCCCGGCAGCAGCGGCGGCATCGGAGGTTCCGGCCAGTCCGGCTCGGTCGGCCTCGGCTTCGCCATCCCGATCAACCAGGCGAAGAACGTCGCCAACCAGCTGATCAAGACCGGCCAGCCGGTCTACCCGGTGATCGGTGCCTCGGTCGCGCTCGATGAGCAGGGCAACGGCGCGAAGATCACCGAGCAGGGCGCGGGCGGCTCGTCCGCGGTCACGCCGAACGGCCCGGCGGACAAGGCGGGTCTGAAGCCCGGCGACGTCATCACCAAGCTCGACGACACGGTGATCGACAGTGGTCCGACCCTGATCGGCCAGATCTGGACGCACAAGCCGGGCGACACGGTCAAGATCACGTACAAGCGCGGCGGCTCGGAGCACACGGTCAACGTGGTCCTGGGCCAGCGCAAGGGCGACAGCTGACCGAGTCCCCGGCCGAACCCGCTACCCTGGTGCTCGCTCCGCCGGTCCCCGGCGGGGCGAGGGTGGGTTGCCCGAGCGGCCTAAGGGAACGGTCTTGAAAACCGTCGTGGCGCGAGTCACCGTGGGTTCAAATCCCACACCCACCGCGCAGGTTGAAGGCCCCTGACCAGGAACATCGGTCGGGGGCCTTCGTCGTGCGTGCTGCCCGGTCGTGACCGTGGTTCCCCGTGAGTTCCCGGTCTATCGGGCACGGGAGGGGCACGGATGCCTTCTGGCACGCAACATGGCGGCGAGCTGTAGAGAGGCCTACAGCTTGTCGTCGCGTTCGAGGATCAGGCTGATTGAGCCGTCTTCGAGGTTGATGCCGCTCTCAAGATGCTCGTGATAGCCGTCCCGGAGTTCGGGAGCAGCGAGATCGACGAGTCGTTCGGCCAAGTCCCGCAGCCCGGCAGCGTTGGCCGCCACAGTGATTTCGGTGGCTGAGCCGTACACCTTGATCCGGGGTTCATCCATGCGGTCACGCTACAACCGGGCTTCGCACTCTCACCTCAACCCACCACTCTCCCCAGCTCCCATCCCGTCCGCCGTCGACCCACACACCGTGGAGCGGGCGTGGTTCATGGCGTCCAGGTGGAGCGCGCCACTGTACGAACGACCTGGACGCCATGGGCCGCGTCTGCTCGGCTCTGCCTGGGTCGATGGCGGACGGGATGGGAGCTCCCCCGCGCACGCCACGACGGGCCGGCACTCGCGTACGGCGCCCCCTCCATCCCAGAGTCTGAGCGCCCCCGCCGGAGGCATGTCCTGGCCTGGGTCCGCTTCATGCGGTGATCGCCGATTGGCCTCCGGCCCTATCCATGTGTGGGCGCGCGTCGGCGGGAGCGCGCGCGGAGCGGGCCGAAGGCAGGAGCGTCGCGCGGAGCGGGAGCCGGGAAGCGCGCCCGGCGGAGCGGAGCGCAGCCGGGTGCCTTGATGAGGTAGAGAAACCTGTAACAGCTCGCCTAGAGGGGCCGTGGGCTATGCGTCTCGTCGGCGAATCGGTGATCGGCCGGTCGGGCGGGTCGTTGGGCAAGCCATCCGGAAACCCTTGGCCCTCCGTTGACTGCGCCGCCTTCGCGAACTGTCCGCACGTACTCGAAGCCCTGTTGCAAGTAGTAGCGCTGAAGCGCTTCGTTGGTGGTCCACGCGTCGAGCCGAAGCCACTTGGCCCCTGACCTGTAGGCCCTATCTCCTGCCCAATCCAAGAGCCTGCCTCCAAGATCCTGGCCGGCATACTCGCGAGACACCGTCAGTTTGTTGACGAAGATGGACGGCTCCCCCAACTCCTCGGCGGACCACAGCCCGTCCTCGGCCTCCGGTGTGAGCGTGATCGTGCCTGCAGTACGAGAACCGTCACGGAGCATGAACACCGTTCCAGCCTCGATCGTCGCCAACAAGCGGTCGGCGGGGTAGGGGCGGCTCCATTGATCGCTGCCGAGTTTGCTGATCCAGGAAGCCGCTTCGGTCCGGAACGAGAGAAGCTGAGGAAGATCGGCGGGTGCAGCCGGGGTGATTTTCACTGAGGCTCGTTCTCGCTTCGGGCGGACAGATCGCCGATCTCGTAGTTCATCCGGTTCAGGTCGCCCCGGAACGTGGTGATGGTGCAGCGGATGGGGCGCTCGGGGGAGTAGCCGGTTCGGGTCCAGAGCAGGACGGGGACGCCAGCGCCGATCTCCAACAGCCGAGCCTCCTCAGGCGTCGGCATGCGGGTCGCGATCTCGTCGGCGTATCCCACTTGCTCGATCCCAAGACCCGCGAGATACCGGGTCGTGCCTTCTGCAATGTCGCCGGGTTCTGTCAGACGAGGGGCGCGCTCAACTAGCCAATCCGGGTAGTGGGTGGCCTGCGTCGACCATGGAACGTCGTCCACGAACCGGTGACAGAAACGCAGGACGGCTCGCGAGCCAGCATCAACGGTGAGCCGTTCAGCGATGTACTCGGGAGCAGTGGTCAGCTCCACTCGGAACGTCTGGTGTGGCCGGCGTCCGGCGTTGGTCACGTCGGTTGAGTAGGCGTCGCCGTTCTGCGGGAAGCTCAGGTTTTCGAACTTGGAGGCGTTCAGGACGAACACTTCGTGCTTCCGAACCTCGTACCCGAGTCCCTGGCTCGACGAGATCAACCCCTCACTGACCAGCAAGCTCAGGCCGGACCGGATGGTGTTCCGCGAGGCGTCGAAGCGAGTAGACAGCTCGGCTTCCGAAGGGAGACGGGCACCGGGCCCATAGGTCCCGCTGTCGATCTCGCGACGCAGGGCGTCGGCCACCTGTCGGTACTTCGGCTGCTTACTCATACCCCCCATCATGACGCACTCAGTCAACTTGTTGGTACATGTGGCGCCGAAGTGCTTGACGACTCACTCACGGTGATGCACTCTCTACACATCAGCTTGTACCAACAAGTTGAGCAAGCGGTCCAATGGGCCTCATTCGAAACAAGGAGAAGCAATGTCGTCCTTCAAGATCGACCTTTCGACCGCCGTCGTGTTCGTCGCGACTGCGCCCACGCCGAAGATGGCCAACAAGGCGACGGGCGAGCGGGCCGTGGATCGGGAGACGAACGCGGGCCTGTCGACGGTGGGCCTGCTGATCTCGGATGAGGGTGAGGGGAACCTCTACCAGGTGACGGTTCCGGAGACGGGCCTCCCGGAGAACCTCGTTCCGGGTACGCCGGTCTCGGTGATCGGCCTCAAGGCCCGTGACTGGGAGAACGAGTTCAACGGGCAGAAGCGCCATGGCATCGCGTTCCGCGCCGTCGCCATCACGCCGGGGGTCTGATCATGACCGACGTGTCCACGTGGCTGGAGGCCTCGGGCGCCATAGCGGGCGTGGGTGGTGTCGGCTACATGAAGGTTCGCGCTCCGCGCGCTTACTGGGCGACGATCGGTATGCCGGCCGCGTGGGCCCGGTTCACCGTGCAGTACCGGACCACGATGGATGTGTGTGGCCTGACGGTTCAGCCGTCCGGGTTGCGGGCGTTCATGGCTCGTAGTGTCGCTCGCCGCGAGGTTCAGCCGGTCCCGCCGAAGGTCCGTCGGGTGCGGGGAACGTCGACCGGTCTTCGGGTCACGCTCCGGCTGCCCGCCGGTCTGGAGCCGGCCGACATTGCCGCCGCGTCCGAGCGTCTGCGCCACGCCTGGGGAGTGCACGCGGTGCACGTGCTCGCGACCAAGCCCGGTTTCGTCGAGCTCCGGATGACCGGATATGACGTGCTGCGCCGGGTCCGGATGCCGCGCAAGGCACAGGCTCACGATCTCGTGGTGCCGGTCGCGTTGAAGGATGACGGGACCGCGTACGAGCGGGACTACCGCAAGATCCCGCACGCGCTGACCCTGGGCGCGAACCAGTCGGGCAAGTCCATGTACCAGCGGAACCTGATCAAGGGGCTTGCCGGGCTGCCGGTTGCCCTGGTCGGGGTCGACTGCAAGCGCGGCGTCGAACAGTCCCGCTACGCGGCCCGGCTGTCCGCTCTCGCGACGAACCCGGACGATGCTGCCTCGCTGATTGATGTGCTGGTGGCGGAGATGGAAGACCGCTTCGATCTGCTCGCCAAGCATGGCGCCTCGGACCTGTGGGCTCTGCCGGAGCGTCTTCGGCCGGCGCCGGTGGTGGTCCTGGTCGACGAGATCGCGGAACTGTTCCTGATCTCCTCCAAGAAGGATGAGGAACGCCGCGAACGGATCGTCACCGGCCTGATCCGACTGGCCCAGCTGTCCCGCGCAGTCGGCATCTATCTGGAGATCTGCGGACAGCGCTTCGGTTCCGAACTCGGCAAGGGCGCGACCATGCTTCGCGCTCAGCTCACCGGCCGGGTCGTGCACCGGGTCAACGACAAGCAGACCGCAGAGATGGGGCTGAACGACGTGGCCCCGGAATCCGTGCCCGCCGCGTGCACGATCCCTGCCGACCGACCTGGTCAGGCGGTGGCGGCGGACTCCTCCGGCGGCTGGTCCCGCATCCGCACCCCGGAGACCTCGGAGAGCGAAACCGTGGCGGTCTGCCGCGAGTTCGCGCACCTGGCCCCGGACCTTCCGGCCCTGGAGCCGTTCCGCCCCGTCGCTCCGCTGGACCCGACGCTGATCATCCCGCCTATGCCCACTGAGGCTCCGGCGATTCCCTGACACCCCTGCTCCACACGGTCGGCGTGACCGCCTTCGCGCCAGGTCCCTACCCGAGCCATGCCCGAAACAGGAGGAAATCCCATGTATGAGCAGTCCGACTTCTTCCGCACCCTGCGCCTGCTCAGTGACCTGATCGGCTACTCCCACGGCCGCGACGTGGACCGCGCCTTCCTCAAAGCCGTGGGCCCCTCGCTCGCGGCCTCGCTGCCCGCCGGCACCTTCCCGCCCGGCTACGACCCCACCAGCGGCCCCCGCTACCCGCGCTCGGAGTGGTGAGCATGGCCGCGAAGAAGACCCCGCTCCGTCCGCCGGCCGCGAAGCAGTGCGACCCGTGCAAGGGCACCGGAGAGGTCGCCACCTCGGTCCGCATCGGCCGCAAACGCCGCGTCGTCGGCCAACAGAACGGCCTGTGCCTGAACTGCCTGGGCACCGGCGAAGCGCCTCAGGACTGACCCCTCGCTCACAAGAAAGGAGCCGGTGATGGCTCTGTTCGGAAATCCGCGTACCGCTCACTCGTCCATGTCGACGCCCGAGGGCGAGTGCCCGCAGTGCTGGAGGCACGCCTACGACCGCGCGATCCACCGGAGGCTCGGTCCCCGAGAGGACTGCCCGCAGTGCGTGGACCACATGGTCAATGGCTGCCCCGGCTTCAACCGCCGCTGACCGCACCGGGGCCGGGCGGCTGGACCCTGATCCCCGCCCCGCCCCGGCCCAACTCCCCTGAAAGGAGGACGCGATGACCAAGGCGAAAGCGGAACGCACCGCGATCCTCGTAGCCGGTGCCGTGATCACGGCGCTGACGATCGCCGCGTTCTGGCTCTCCTACGCACATCTCGCCTCGGTCGCCCAAGCTCATGGCCTGGCCGGTTCCCCGCAGCGCCGGTGGGCCTGGCCGGGAACGATCGACCTGTTCATCCTGGCCGGCGAGGTCCTGATGTTCCGCGCCGCTCTGCGACACGTCACGGACTGGTGGGCGATCGGCCTCACCGTCGCGGGCTCCCTCGGCAGCATCGGCCTCAACGTCGCCGGCGTCGGAGACCACGCCCCATTCCTCGACTACGTGGTCGCGGCCGTGCCCCCGTCCGCCGCGCTGCTGGCCTTCGGCGCTCTCATGCGGCAGGTCCACACCCTCGTCACCGACCCAGAGCCGGAGCCCGTCGCGGTCCCGGAGCCGGTCACCGTGGAACGGGCCCCGGAGCCACCCCCGGCCGAGCTGCCAACCGCCGAACCCGCCCCCGTGCCGGAGCCCGCTCCCGAGCTGACCGCCCCCGAACCGCTCCCGGCACCCGCACTCAGTGCCCCGGCCGTTCCCCCGGCGCTCCTCGACCACGCACAGAAGATCGCGGACACGCACAAGGCGTCGACCGGCAACCCGATCGCCCCCGACGTGCTCCGCACCCGCCTCGGCCTGCCCGCCCCGATGGCCGACGCGATCGCCGCGCAACTCCAACTCGCCTGACCAGAAAGGAAGATCCGACATGACCGCTCACCGCCGCTTCCGCGAGGTGCGCAAGTTAGGCCCCGTCCAGGTCGCCACGTTCTTCGACGGACGCGGACGTGACCGCCACGTCGCCGCCTGCACCGCCCCGCGCTGCGACTTCTCCGGCGAGTACAACAACCGCTCCGCCGCCGAACTCGCCGCCCGTACCCACCGCTGCTCGGCCTAGGAGATCTCGTGGACGTCCCGCTCTGGCTCGCCGTGATCGTCGTCGGAGTCCTCGGCATCAAGCTCGCCCGCCCGCCGTGGTGGCTCGTGGCCCTGCTTCTGCTCGGCGGCTACCTCATCGCTGGCAGCTTCCTCGGCCCGGCCCTCGGGTCCCTCATCAACTGACCCAACTCGCAAGGGAGATACAGACCGTGTTCACGCCCAAGATTCCGGTCAACGTCCAGCCGACCGGCGAGACCATCCCGCTCACCGGCACCGTCGTCGAACACCACGACCCCGCTGCGACCGCCATCCACTACGTGAGCCCGCCGCCAGCACCCGCCGCGCCGGCTCGGCCCACGGTCCAGCTCACCCCCGGCGCGCTGCTCCTCGCCGTCGGCGGCGGAACCGCTGCGGTCCTCGTGGTCGGTGCCGTGCTGGTCTCCATGCTCCTCGCGGTCGCGATCACCGCCGGTTCGCTCGCGATCGTCGCTCTCGTCACCCGTTCGATCCTCACCCAGGAAAGGAAGCGCTGACATGGGCTTCTTCAGCCGCAAGACCGACAACAGCGAGCCGTCGACCCCGAGCAACCCGGCCATGGCCGAACTCGGACGCGACTACGCCATTGCCAAGCGCCACGGCGACCGCAAGGCCATGAACCGCATCACCCGCGAGATCGGCAAGAGCCGGGTCACGGACGCCGACGGCGAATCCTTCAGGCGCGGACAGCAGGCGTACGAGGACGTGCCGCCGGCGTACTCCAAGCCCCGCCGCAACCGCCGTCGCTGAACGGCCCCCGGGGCGGCCTCGGTCGCCAAACTTCCGCCGCCCCGGGCGCCTGCACCTCTTCCTGATCCATCGGACCCGAAAGGGAAGCCCCATCATGCCTGAGCACACCCCTGCCCGCGTTCGGCTCTGCTCCCACTGCGACGGCTTCGCCTCCGCCAAGGTCACCCTCGGTGGACGCGACTGCCACGGCCACCTGCGCACGATCACGGCCCACTGCCCTGCCTGCCACGGCACCGGCACCGGCAGCACTCGCCCGGCCACTGCCCTCGTCAGCACGGGGCGGTGATCGGAATGGGACTCCTGAACTGGGGCTCCAGCCAGCACTACGACCACTCCGGCAACTGCGCCTGCACCCAGTGCGGCAAGCCCACCCCGATGCGCTCCCACGGCGGTGAGCCCGTCCACAAGGTGTGCGCGGAGGACTGGAACGACCGCAACCCGAGCGCCTCGCGCCACCAGCACGACGGCCGCGACCTGGGCACCAGCCGCTACCACTCCGACCCGCCCCGCAAGAGCCGCAAGGACGGTGCGCGATGAACACAGCTCTTCCCAACGGCCTGCGGGTCCTCGACCTCTTCTCCTGCCAAGGCGGCGCCGGCATGGGCTACCACCAGGCGGGATTCGACGTCACCGGCGTCGACCTCGCTCCGCAGCCCCGCTACCCGCTGCACTTCGTCCAGGCAGACGCGCTCGACTACCTGCGCTCGTACGGAGCGGAGTTCGACTTCATCCATGCCTCACCGCCCTGCCAGCGGTACACACTCGCCCAGCGCATCCAGGGCCGCGAACACCCCGACCTGATCGCCCCGGTCCGCGCCGCTCTCGAAGCGACCGGCCGCCCCTGGGTGATCGAGAACGTCGAAGAAGCAGCCGGCGAACTGCGCGCACCGGTGACCTTGTGCGCCGCAGCGTTCGGGATGCGCACCTACCGGCACCGGCTCTTCGAAACCGGCGGCGGCTTCACCTTCACCCCGCCCCGCCACCGCGTCCACACGACGCCGCTGACCAAGATGGGACGCCCCCGCGCCGCCGGACACTTCGCCCACTACGTCGGCAACTTCTCCGGCGTCCAGGAAGCCCGCGACGACATGGGCGTGCCCTGGATGAACCGCGACGGCATCCGCGAATGCATCCCCCCGGCCTACACCGAGTGGATCGGCACCGCCCTGCTCGCCTCCCGGCTGGCGGTTGCCGCGTGACCGACACCGCCACCATGGCGGGCCTGGACCCGGCCACCCTCGCCGACGTGCTGAGGGTTGCCGGGTCCTCCGGCTTCGACCGCCTCCAAGACCAGATCCGCCGCACCGGCGGCTGCTCCGACCCGATCCACCTGCAAGGCACCACGGTCACCCGCGACCGGACCACCGGACAGGCGCTCTTCTCGTACTCCACCGACCACGAACCCGGCGGCAAACTCCGGGTCGCGTGCGGCAACCGCCGTGCCTCGCGCTGCCCCTCCTGCGCCTGGACCTACGCGGGCGACACCTACCACCTGATCCGCGCCGGCCTCGTTGGCGACCCGGGCAAGGGCACTCCGCACACGATCCGTGAGCACCCCCGCGTCTTCGCCACGCTCACCGCCCCGAGCTTCGGCCCGGTCCACAACCGGCCCGGCAACCGCCCGTGCCGCTGCGGCACCCGACACCCCGAGGACGCACCCGAGCTGGGCACTCCGCTCGACCCCGAGTCGTACGACTACGCCGGCGCCGTGCTGTGGAACAACCACGCCTCCGAGCTGTGGCGCTACTTCACGATCTACCTGCGACGCGAGATCGCCGCCCGCGCCGGCCTCACCCAGAAAGCCGCCCGCGAACAGTCCCGGCTCTCCTTCGGCAAGGTCGCTGAGTACCAGAAGCGCGGCGCCGTCCACTTCCACGCCGTGATCCGCTTCGACGGCCCCGAAGGCCCAGACAGCCCGCCCCCACACTGGGCGAGCGTCGCCCTGCTCACCGACGCGATCCACGCCGCCGCCGCCCGCGTCCAGGTCGATGTGCCCGCCGCCGGCGACCACCCCGCCCGCGTCCTCGGCTGGGGCACACAGCTCGACGTGCGGCCCATCAAGGCCTTCGGTGACGGCTCCGAGATCACGGAACAGGCAGTGGCCTCGTACGTCGCCAAGTACGCCACCAAGGCCGCCGAGACCACGGGCACAGTCGACCGCCGGGTCGGGAACAAGGAAGCTCTCGTACTCCTCGGCGTTCCCGAGCACCCGCGCCGGCTGATCGAAGCGTGCCTCGACCTGCACTACGCCTACCCGGACCGCAAGCTCCGCGACTGGGCCCACATGCTCGGCTTCCGGGGCCACTTCTCCACCAAGTCCCGCCGCTACTCGACCACGCTCGGAGCCCTGCGCCAGGTCCGCGCCGACTACCGCGCTGCCCAGCAACGCGCCTCCCTCGGCCTGCCCGACCCCGACGACAGCACCGAGGCGACCACGCTCACGCTCGCCCACTGGACCTACGCCGGCCACGGCCACACCCCGGGCGAATCCTGGCTCGCCGCCAGCATCCGCCGCGACATCGCACAGAACCGCGAGACCGCCCGTGAAGAGCGCATGACCGACGTACCGACGACAGAGGGAGCGTGGTGACGGTGGACCGCCTGCTGACCGTGCAACAAGCAGCCGAGGCGCTCGGCACCGGAGTTCGGTTCCCGCGTCGGCTCATTGAGGAGCGACGCATCACCTTCGTGAAGGTCGGCCGGCACGTTCGTATCCCGGAGGGTGCGCTGGAGTCCTTCATCACGGAGCACACCGTCGAACCGGTCGCTGTGACTTACCGGAGGGCTGCGTAATGGCTGGTAGGCGTAAGAGTCGGCGGAACTTCGGCCGTATTCGGAAGCTGCCTTCGGGACGGTTCCAAGCTCGGTATCCGGGGCCCGATGGTGTGCTCCGCTCAGCTGGCAAGACCTTTGCCACGACCACTGATGCGGACCGGTGGTTGTCCAAGAAGCGCATCGAGATCGAAGAGGGTCGATGGCTCGATCCGGCTGAGGGCCAAACGACCGTGCGGGACTGGTCGGCTCGGTGGCTCGCTGCCGTATCCCCGCAGCTCAAGCACAAGACGCAGGCGTCGTACCGGTCATTGATCAACTCGCTGATCAATCCCACTCTCGGGGATCGTGAGCTCGCGAGCCTGCGGCCGATCGCGGTCACGGAATGGGTTGGCGCCATGAACACCAAGGGCCTCAGTGCGTCTCGGATCCGCCAGGCGTACCGGGTGCTTTCGCAGGTCATGCGGTCCGCTGTCGACAACGACATGATCGCGCAGACGCCATGCCGGGGCGTACGTCTTCCGAGGATGCCGCAGACGGAGCCGCACATCCTGACGCCCTTGGAGGCATCTCGGATCGTGCGCAGCGCGGCCAAGCCTCATGACCTCCTGATCGCGCTCCTCGCCTACGCGGGGCTCCGGGTCGGTGAGGCGTTCGCGCTCCGCCGTGCGGACATCGATGTGTCGGCCGGCCTCGTCCTGGTCGACGAGAACCTTGCCGAGGCCAACGGCAAGTTGGTGTTCGACACCCCCAAGTCTCACCAGAAGCGGCTTCTGCGTATCGGACCGTCGCTCGCAAAGCGGTTGGCCGACTACCTGGAGACGTTCGAGGGCGGGGATGACGCTCTCCTGTTCACCACGCCTGCCGGCAAGCCCCTGCGCTACAACCAGTGGCGCAAGGCGTACTTCGATCCGGCTGTCGCCGCCGCCGGCCTCACGGATGTGACTCCGCACGACCTTCGGGCGTCTCATGGGACCTGGGTCGCTGACCGCTACGGTGTCATGACGGCGGCTCACCGCCTCGGGCACTCGAACGCGAGCGTCACGACCCGGCACTACGCCCGTCCGGTCGCTGGGCGTGATGATCAGGTGGCAGAGGCCGCGGACTCCTGGCTTAGCGGCGAAGACGACGAGGATGGGTCTACCGCTGGAGCCACGTGAGGGAACGTCGGCCAATGCTCAGCAAGGAAGGAACGCCTTCGGATCAGGAGGGTCCGGAGGCGTTCCTTCGTTTTGCCCTGTTGCCGGGTGCCGCGCATGGCTACCGCGCGGATCAAGCCCCCGGCATCCTGTGCCTATGGCAAAGGGGCGGCGGCGCGCGATCGGTGGCTACAGCATGCTCACCCTGATAGGCGCCGGGGTGATGACGTGGACGGTGATCACAGGTCTCGCTCGGCTGGATTTGCTGGGCGAGGCTGTTCAGGTTCGGATCGCAGAGTGCCATCAAGAGGGCGGTGGGCGCGCAGGGAGCCACTCGGTATGCAGTGGTCCTCCGGTGGGCACCAAGACGCACATAGTGAAACTCCAGTACGAAGGCCATCAGGGGGCAGTCGTTCGAGCTGTTCGGAAGCCGTGGGGCAGCTACGAGCCTGTGGAAACAGGCTTTGTTGCGTGGGGTACTTGGGTGCTGATTCCGGTCCTTCCTCTCCTTGGGACAGTCGCGGCCGGGGCACTCACAGTCAGGGAAATACGCCGGGCTCGACGTGATGCTCAGCGGGCATGATTGCGCCTCTGGGGCACGTAGGGGGCACGACGACGATGACGACCGCTCGTCTGGCGCTCTCGCACCCGTCTGACCTGCGGCGGAGATCGAACCGCCCGTGATCGGAGAGAGGTCTTGAAAACCGTCGTGGCGCGAGTCACCGTGGGTTCAAATCCCACACCCACCGCTTGTACGCAGGCGCGTTGTAGGTAGGTGTTTGCCGCGTGGCGCTTGCTACGTGGGTGCTGCCGCGTAGCCGCTTGCTACGTAGGTGTCTGTAAGGGGCGTTCGCTATGGCGGGCGCCCCTTACGCGTGTCCGGGGAGAGGGTGGGTCGGCCCGTGTCCTAGGCGTCCGCGTTGTGCTGGGTCAGGCGGGCCGCCGAGGCGATCGTGGAGCGGGCCTCGCGTTCCGTCAGGCCCGTGCGGATCGCGGCCTCCACGAGGGCCTCAGTGAGGGTGTCGCCGAGGTCGCTCTCGTAGGCACGGCAAGCGGCCCAGAACAGACGGGTGTTGCGCTGGCCCGCGTGGGCCGCGAGCACGAACTGCACCAGGCCCTGGCCTTGTTGGCCCTGTTGACCGGGTCGGCCCTGCTGGTCGGGATGCGCCGGTGACCGGTGGTGTGCGCGTGGCGGGGGCGTGAGCAGGCGCAGGAGGGCCGGCGGGCAGGGCGCGACGGGCAGGTGGGCGGTGCCGGGGACCGCGCTGTACACGCCCTGGGCCGTGCGGGAGCCGGGGCCCACGAGGTAGCCGCCCGCACCCCGGATGTCGATGCCCGGCGCGAGGCGTCCCGCCGAGTTGGGGACCACGACGTCCGGCGGGCCGGAGAGCCACACATGGCGGCCGCCGCTGGGCGTGGCCACGACGACCGTGTCCGGGATGGTGAAGAGGTGGCGCAGGGCCAGTTCGCGCAGCGCGGCCGAGGAGTCCGTGCCGGACTTCGTGTCGAGGTCGATGCCGATGAGGTGGTGCGGGGGCAGGCCGCACGCGATGCCGTACCCGGTGGCCCGGGGCGCGGCCGCGAAGAGAGCGCGGATGCGGGCCGGGTCGGTCGTGGCGTCGTACACGCCGTGTCCGGGGCGGCCGCACTCGCCGTGGCAGGGGGCGGGGGCGGGTTCGTCGCGGTGCGGGGATCGCAGCGCGGGGAGTTTCGTGCGGGAGAGCGGGATCACGGCCAGTCCGCGCTCGGCGGCGGAGAGGGCGTGGGCGAGGGCCAGGGTCGCAAGGGGTACGGCGTGCCGGTCGGTGGTGGCCATGCCCTCCATGTTCGTACGAATGTTCGAGCAACGGAAGGGGGGCGCGCCCGGGTGAAGCGTATTTACCAAAAATGTGCCGAAACGCTTCGGCCCCTGTGGCGGCTGAACCGCCCGCGCCGGCCGGGCGCATTCCGGGCTGAGCTGGGGCTTTGGGGAGGTGAAGCAGGTTTATCGACATGTCCTCACGCTTGCGAGGGAATACCGCCTTCCGCCCTGGTTCGATGGGGATTCGGTGGGCAACTCTGATCTCGCGACGTCGTGAGCATCGACCGAGGCGGTCGGCCAACTGCCTTGGAACAACCCGTAGTTCCCGGTTTCTGGAGGAAAAGACATGGCACGTATCCGTACCGTCCGCGCCCTCGCCGCCGTTGCCGCCCTGCCCCTCGCGGCAGCCCTCTTCTCGGGGGTGGCGATGGCCGACAACGGGTCGTTCGCGGACAACGGATCGAACGCGGGTGTGGCGACCGTGAGCGGCAGTGGTGTCGGCGGCAGCAACCACGGCAACTCGTCCACCTCGCAGCAGCAGGCGGTGGGCTCCGGCGCCTCGAACCAGAACAACACGGCCCAGGTGAACGGGTCCGGGTTCACGGCGATCGACCAGTCGAACGAGAACGTCGCGGTGAACTTCTCCCCGCTCTGGTGGTGATCCGCCGGCTCCTGCAGGCCGGGGCCTTTCGAGGGGGTGGGTGACGTCTGTGCGGCGGTGCTTCGGCATCGCCGCACAGGCGTTTTCGCGTTCCCCCGACCCTCCTCGGGTGCGTACTGGTCTCTGTCCCAGGTGCGCGCTGATCTCTTGACACCCGTACCGAATCTGACGGACAGTCAGAAACCCTTGTTCGTACGAGGTCCGGGAGGGCCGCCGCCGTGTACCTCGCCCCTACCGCGCGCCAGCACGATCTCCGCGCCGAACTGCGCGCCTACTTCCGGGAACTGATGCCCGACGGGCCACCGGGCCACGACGACCGGGCGGGCCAGCGGCGTCTGCTGCGCCGCATCGGCGCCGACGGCCTCCTCGGCCTCGGCTGGCCCGTCGAGTACGGAGGCCAGGGGCGCGGGCCCGACGAGCAGTTCGTCTTCTTCGACGAGGCGTACCGCGCGGGCGCCCCGGTCTCCATGGTGACCCTGAACACCGTCGGACCGACCCTCATCAAGTACGGCACCGAGGAGCAGAAGGCGTACTTCCTGCCGCGGATCCTCTCCGGCGACCTGGTCTTCGCCATCGGGTACAGCGAGCCGTCGGCGGGGACGGATCTCGCCGCGCTGCGGACGCGGGCGGTCCGTGACGGCGAGCACTGGGCCGTCGACGGGCAGAAGGTCTTCACGTCCAATGCGCAGAACGCCGACTGGATCTGGCTGGCCTGCCGCACGGACCCCGAGGCCGCGAAGCACCAGGGCATCTCGATCATCCTCGTGCCGACCACCGCGGACGGGTTCACCTGGACGCCCATCGAGACCGTCGGCGGGCTGACCACCACCGCCACGTACTACGACGGGATCCGCGTCCCCGCCTCGAACCTCGTCGGGGAGGAGAACGGCGGCTGGGGCCTCATCACCAACCAGCTCAACCACGAGCGGGTCGCCCTCGCCGCGATCGGGATGCAGGCCGAGGACTTCTACGCGGCGGTGCTCGAAGCGGTTCGTTCACCCGATCCGGTGACAGGGGAACGGCGGATCGAGCTGCCGTGGGTGCGGTCTCGGCTGGCCGAGGTACATGCCCGTCTCGCGGCAACGCGCCTGCTCAACTGGCGTTTGGTGGGTGATGTGGGGGCCGGGCGGCTCGCGCCGGGCGACGCGAGCGGCGTGAAATTCATGGGAACGGAATCGGCGGTCGAGACGTATCGCATGTGTCAGGAGATCGCGGGGGACGTGGCGCTGGTGCGGGCCGGATCGCCGGGGGCGTTCGGGAGCGGGACGGGGAGCGGGGCGGTCGAGGGGGAGTTGGAGCGCATGAACAGGGCGGCGCAGATCAACACGTTCGGGGGCGGGGTGAGCGAGGTGCAGCGGGAGATCGTGGCGACGATGCGGCTCGGGATGCGGAGGGGGCGGCGGTGACGGGTGACCTGGCTCATGCGGCGCTCAAGGTCTTCGAAGGGCTTCCCGCGGCGACGGCGGGTGTGGGCAAGGACCTGGTCAACGAGCCGATGATCAGGCACTGGTGCGAGGCGATGGGTGACACCAGTCCCGCGTACGAGGGGCCCGACGCCATAGCGCCGCCGACCATGCTCCAGGCCTGGACGATGGGCGGGCTCTCCGGCCACCAGGGGCGCAGCGGCGCGTACGACGAGCTGTTCGCCCTGCTCGACGGCGCGGGGTACACATCGGTGGTCGCGACGGACTGCGAGCAGGAGTATCTGCGTCCACTGCGGCCCGGCGACGCGATCACCTTCGACGCGGTCATCGAGTCCGTCTCCGAGCGCAAGACGACGAAGCTGGGGACGGGGCATTTCGTCACGACGCGCATGGATGTCAGGGCGGACGGCGAGCTCGCCGGTACGCATCGCTTCCGCATCCTGAAGTACGCACCGACGGCCCGGCCACTGCCGGAGAAGAAGGCGGCCCGGCGTCCCCGGCCGGTGGTGAACAGGGACAACGCGGGGTTCTGGGAAGGCGTTCGCGAGCACCGTCTGCTCATCCAGCGCTGCTCGTCGTGCGGGACGCTGCGCTTTCCCTGGCTGCCGGGGTGCGGCGCGTGCGCCTCGCAGGAGTGGAGCACCGTCGAGGCGAGCGGCGAGGGCACCGTCTTCTCGTACGTGGTGATGCACCACCCGCCCTTCCCGGCCTTCGACCCGCCGTACGCGGTGGGCCTGATCGAGCTGGCCGAAGGCGTCCGGATCATCAGCAACGTGGTCGGGGTGCCCTACGACAAGGTCCGGACGGGGATGCCGGTGCGGCTCGAATTCATGCGGGTGGACGAGGAGTTGGAGCTGCCGGTGTTCCGGGCCGGTGATGCGGGTCCTGGTTCGGGCTGCGCTTCGGGTGTCGTGTCGGGCGGGGATTCGGGTGGCGTTTCAGGCGGCGCTTCGGGAGGTGAGGGCTGACATGGACTTCACGCCTACGCAGGACCAGGCGGCCGCCGCCGGGCTGGCCGCGCAGATCTTCGGTGACCTGTCGACGCCCGAGCGCCTCGCGGCGGCCGGCACGGGCACGGACACCGAGTTGTGGAAGGCCCTCGGCTCGGCCGGACTGCCGGGCGCGGTGGAGGAGACCGGGCTGCTCGGGCTCGTGCTGATGCTGGAGGAGCAGGGCAGGACGACGGCGCAGGTGCCGTTCGCCGCGAGTTGTGTGTACGGGCTGCTCGCGGTCGCGGGGCACGGGACCGCCGAGCAGCGGGAGCGGCTGCTGCCGGGGCTGCGGGACGGCACGGAGGTGGCCACGGGGGCGTTTCCCGGGCAGGCCGGCGTGCGGGTCGACGCGGTGGCGGCGGGCGAGGACGGGACAGGTCAGGGGCGGCTCACCGGGGTGGTGCCCTGGGTGCCGTGGCTCCGGGACGCGTCCTGGGTCCTCGTGGCGGCGGCCGACCGGAGCCTGTGGATCGTGCGCACGGCCGACGCCGGATGCGAACCGGTCGAGCTCACCGCACCCTGGTCGGCGGGCCGGCTCGTCCTCGACGGGACACCGGCGGAGAGACTCGGCGGGCCCGGCGCGTACGAGGACGTGCTGGCCTCGGCGCGGACCGCGTTCGCGGGACTCCAGGCCGGGGTCTGTGCGGGGTCGCTGGCGCGGGCCGTGGAGTACACGAACGAGCGGGAGCAGTTCGGGAGACCGCTCGCCGCGAAGCAGGCGGTCCAACTCCGGGCGGCCGACGCGTACATGGACACGGAGGCCATCCGCGTCACGGCCTACGAGGCGGCATGGCGGCGCGACGAGACGCTGCCGTACGCGAGCCATGCGCTGACCGCCGCGTGGTGGGCCTCGGAAGCGGGCCGGCGGGTGGTGCACGCCGGTCAGCATCTGCACGGAGGCATGGGCGCCGACCTGGAGCATCCCGTGCACCGGCACTTCCTGTGGGGCAGACAGCTCGACGCCTACCTGGGGTGCGGGGCCGAGCTGCTCGCGGAGCTGGGTGAGGTGATCGCGGTGGGTGAGGCGAGCGGCGCGGAGGAGGCGGGGGCGACGTGGGCGCGGGCGTGAAGGGAGATCCGGGGGGAGAGGGCATGAGTGTGGGAGTCGGTGGCGGTGCTGAGAGCGCGGTGGCGATCAGTGTGGGGGCCGAGCTGGCGCCACTGGAGATCGCGGTCACCCGGACGCTGATCGTCTCCGGGGCCATCGCGTCCCGTGACTACCAGGACGTGCACCACGACGCGGAGCTGGCCAAGGAGAAGGGCTCCCCCGACATCTTCATGAACATCCTGACGACGAACGGACTCGTCGGGCGGTACGTCACCGACCACTTCGGCCCTACGGTGGTCCTGCGCAAGGTCGCGATACGGCTGGGCGCGCCCAACTATCCGGGCGACACGATGGTGTTGACCGGGAAGGTCACCGCCGTCGAGCAAGCGGGCGGATCCGAGAGCGGATCCGAGAGCGGATCCGAGAGCGGATCCGAGAGCGGGGCCGGGAACGGGAGCGGGGGTGCCACGGCGGTGGTGCGGGTTGTCGGGGCGAACGGGCTGGGGGCGCATGTCACCGGCACGGTGACGGTCACCCTTCCGAAGTCCGGGGGGCAGGCATGAGTGTGCGGGCGAAGGACAGTCTCGGTGGGCGGGCGGCGATCGTCGGGATCGGGGCGACGGAGTTCTCCAAGGACTCCGGGCGCAGTGAGCTGAAGCTCGCGGTCGAGGCGGTGGGGGCCGCGCTCGACGACGCCGGGCTCTCCCCCGCCGACGTCGACGGCCTGGTCACGTTCACCATGGACACCAGCCCGGAGATCACTGTCGCGCAGGCGACCGGGATGGGAGACCTGTCGTTCTTCTCCCGGGTCCACTACGGCGGCGGTGCGGCCTGCGCCACCGTTCAGCAGGCCGCGCTCGCCGTGGCGACCGGGGTGGCCGAAGTGGTCGTCTGCTACCGGGCGTTCAACGAGCGCTCGGGACGGCGGTTCGGGTCCGGGGTGCAGCACCGGGAGCCGTCGGCGGAGGGGGCGGCGCTGGGCTGGGCGCTGCCGTTCGGGCTGCTCACGCCCGCGTCGTGGGTGGCGATGGCGGCGCAGCGGTATCTCCACACGTACGGACTGGGGCCCGAGGCGTTCGGTCATGTCGCCGTCATGGACCGGGAGTACGCGGCCACGAACCCGGCGGCGTACTTCCACGGGAAGCCGATCACGCTGGAGGACCATGCGGCGTCGCGGTGGATCGTGGAGCCGTTGCGGCTGCTCGACTGCTGCCAGGAGACGGACGGCGGGCAGGCGATCGTCGTCACCAGCGTCGAGCGGGCCCGCGACCTGCCCCACCGGCCCGCCGTGATCACGGCGGCCGCGCAGGGCGCGGGGCGTGGTCAGGAGCAGATGACGAGCTTCTACCGGGACGACCTGACGGGGCTTCCGGAAATGGGGGTCGTGGCCCGCCAGCTGTGGCGGTCGGCCGGGATGGGGCCGGACGAGATCGACGTGGGGATCCTGTACGACCACTTCACGCCGTTCGTGCTGATGCAGCTGGAGGAGTTCGGGTTCTGCGGGCCGGGTGAGGGGGCGGACTTCGTGGCGGAGCGGCGGCTCCCGCTCAACACGCACGGCGGGCAGCTGGGTGAGGCGTATCTGCACGGGATGAACGGCATAGCGGAGGCCGTCAGACAGGTGCGGGGCACGGCGGTGAACCAGATCGACGGCGTCGCCACCGCACTGGTGACTGCGGGGACCGGCGTCCCCACATCGGGTCTGATTCTGGGAGCGGACGGCTGAACGCGGGGTGTGTCCCGGCCGGACTCGCGCCCCCGGCCCCTTCACTCGCCGTATGCACCGCACTCGCCATATGCACCGCCGGAAGCTGGTCGTGGGTCTCGTGCTGTTCCTGACGGCGCTGACCGCTCTCCCCGCACCGGCGTGGGCCGAACCAGTCCGGCACGGGCCGGGTCCCAGCGGGGACGCCCACGCCGGTCCCCTGAGTGGCCTTGGTCTGCCCGACCTCGACCTGTCCGACGCCGTTTTCGACGAGCCGGCCACCGCCGCAGCCCAGGCCGGCGCGTCCGACGACCCGAAGTCCCTCCTGCCCGCACTCTCCGGGCCGCGGACCTTCCGCGGCCTGGCGTTCGACACCTGCACGGCGCCGTCGCTCGAGACCATGCGGCGGTGGCGGTCCTCGAAGTACGGGGCCGTGGGCGTGTACTACGGGGGCCGCGCCCGGGCCTGTCCCCATCAGCCCTGGCTCAGCCACCGTTGGATGCGCGGGGTGGAGCAGTTGGGATGGCGGGTGCTGCCGGTGTACGTCGGTTCGCAGTCGCCGTGTGTGGGCGCGGGACCCAAGAAGGGCTATCGGATCGGCCGCCACCCCTGGAGTCAGGGGGTGCGGGAGGCGCGGGACGCCGTACGCAGGGCGGCGGCCATCGGTATCCGGGCGGGCAGCCCGCTCTATCTGGACATGGAGGCGTACAGGTACCGGCAGACGAAGTGTGCTCGGACCACGCTCTCCTTCGTGCGGGGCTGGGACCGGCAGGTGAGGGGGGAGGGGTACGTACCGGGGTTCTACAGCAGCGCCGACTCCGGGGTGCGGCACATGCGGGCCGCGGCGCGGGCGGGGGTGCGGGATCTGCCGTCGGTGATCTGGTTCGCGCGCTGGCACACGCGGCCCCGGCTGGCGCGGGAGCCCGTGCTGCGACGGTCCGCCTGGAGCACGCAGCGCAGGATCCACCAGTACGCGGGGAACGTGAAGGAGCGGCACGGCGGGCGGAGCCTCGTCATCGACCGGAATCTGGTGCACGCTCCGGTGGCGCGCATCGGTTGAGCCGGAGGGAAGGAAGTCCGGGAATGGCTCTCAGGTCCGGGGAATGGCTCTCAGGCCCGGGGAATGGCTCTCAGGGATGAACCCTCAGGGGTCCGTACCGCGTCCTCCACCTTCAGGAGGTGGGGATACCACCACTCCTACAACCTGAGGCGGACACCGCTTCGGGACCTGCGGCCGATCCGCGAGGGTAGGGGTCGCTCCTAGCGTGGAGCCATGACCGCAACCTTGGCGCCTGTCTGCTCCAGTGCATCGGATGCCGCGACGCGCAGCGCGCCGCGAGCCGTGACTACGCCTCACCCCTCCCTGCCGACGCCGTACGCGCCGCACAAGGCGTATCCGTCGTTCGCGTCGTACGTGCGGGCGCGTCAGCCCGTGCTGCTGCGGACCGCCCGGTCGCTGACCGCGAACCCGTGCGACGCGGAGGACCTGCTCCAGACCGCGCTCACCAAGACGTATGTGGCGTGGGACCGCATCGAGGACCACCGGGCGCTCGACGGCTATGTGCGCCGCGCTCTGCTGAACACGCGCACATCGCAGTGGCGCAAGCGCAAGGTCGACGAGTTCGCCTGCGACGAGCTGCCCGAGCCGGAGACCGTCGAGGCGGCGGACCCGGCCGAGCACCAGGCCCTGCACGACGCGATGTGGGGCGCGATCATGAAGCTGCCGGCCCGGCAGCGCGCGATGGTCGTCCTGCGGTACTACGAGGACCTGAGCGAGGCCCAGACGGCGGAGGTGCTCGGGGTCTCCATCGGCACGGTCAAGAGCGCGGTGTCGCGGGCCCTCGGCAAGCTCCGTGAGGACCCCGGGCTGCGCCCGGCCAGGGGCTGAGCAGGCCAACGCGCTGATCGATCATTCCCCGGGCTAGTGACATACCGCGTGGTATGCGGCGAGAATCGGCGGACCCCTACTGCTCCGTAGCGCCCACCGGGAGGACGCCGTGCTGAGCACGATGCAGGACGTACCACTGCTGATCTCGAGGATCCTGACCCACGGGTCGACGATCCACGGCACGTCCCAGGTGGTGACCTGGACCGGTGAGAGCGGGCCGCAGCGCCGGAGCTTCGCCGAGATCGGCGACCGCAGCGCCCAGCTCGCCCATGCGCTCCGCGCCGACCTGGGTGTCGTGGACGACGACCGCATCGCGACGCTCATGTGGAACAACTCGGACCACGTCGAGGCCTACTTCGCGATCCCCTCCATGGGCGCCGTGCTGCACACCCTGAACCTGCGGCTCCCCGCCGAGCAGCTGGTCTGGATCGTCAACCACGCAGCCGACCGGGTGATCATCGTCAACGGGTCGCTCCTGCCGCTGCTCGCGCCGCTGCTGCCCTCCCTGACGGCCGTGGAACACATCGTCGTCTCCGGCCCCGGCGACCGTTCGCTCCTCGACGGAGCGAGCCCCCAGGTCCACGAGTACGAGGAGCTCATCGCCGGGAAGCCGGTCACGTACGACTGGCCGCAGCTCGACGAGCGCCAGGCCGCCGCGCTCTGCTACACCTCCGGCACCACCGGCGACCCCAAGGGTGTTGTCTACTCGCACCGTTCCATCTACCTGCACTCCATGCAGGTCAACATGACGCAGTCCATGGGCCTGACCGACGAGGACACCTCGCTCGTCGTGGTGCCGCAGTTCCATGTGAACGCGTGGGGCCTGCCGCACGCGACGTTCATGACCGGCGTGAACATGCTGATGCCGGACCGCTTCCTCCAGCCCGCGCCGCTCGCCGAGATGATCGAGAGCGAGCGGCCCACACACGCCGCGGCTGTCCCCACCATCTGGCAGGGGCTGCTCAAGGAGCTCACGGTGCAGCCCCGCGACGTGAGTTCCCTCGGCCAGGTCACCATCGGCGGTTCCGCCTGTCCGCCCTCCCTCATGAAGGCCTTCGACGAGCTCGGCATGCGCGTCTGCCACGCCTGGGGCATGACGGAGACGTCGCCGCTCGGCACGGTCGCCCGGCCGCCGGCCGCCGCGATCGGCACCGACGAGGAGTACGCGTACCGGCTGACGCAGGGCCGGTTCCCGGCCGGCGTCGAGGCCCGGCTCACGGGACCCGGCGGCGAACTGCTGCCCTGGGACGGCGAGTCGGCCGGCGAGCTTGAGGTACGCGGGCCGTGGATCGCGGGCGCGTACTACTCGGGCCCCGACAGCGAACCGCTGCGTCCCGCCGACAAGTTCAGCGAGGACGGCTGGCTCAAGACCGGCGACGTCGGCACGATCAGCCCCGACGGGTTCCTCACGCTCACCGACCGCGCCAAGGACGTCATCAAGTCCGGCGGTGAGTGGATCAGCAGCGTCGACCTCGAGAACGCGCTGATGTCGCACCCGGACGTCGCCGAGGCCGCCGTCGTCGCCGTCCCCGACGAGAAGTGGGGCGAACGCCCGCTCGCCACCGTGGTCTTGAAGGAGGGCGCGAGCGCCGACTTCGAGACCCTGCGCGCGTTCCTCGGCGAGAAGGTCGCCAAGTGGCAGCTTCCGGAGCGCTGGACGGTGATCTCCGCGGTGCCGAAGACGAGCGTCGGCAAGTTCGACAAGAAGGTGCTGCGCAAGCAGTACGCGGAGGGCGAGCTGGACGTCAAGAAGCTCTGAGGCTGGCTGTTTCACGTGAAACAGGGGCGGTCCCGAACGGGCCGCCCCTGTTTGCCAGTTACTGCTGCGAGCCTGAGCCCGAGCCGGGTTCCGGGTGACTCAGTTGGTGCCGATCTTCGCCAGCAGGTCCACGATCCGGCCCTGAACCTCGTCGCTCGTCGACCGTTCCGCCAGGAACAGGACGGACTCGCCCGCGGCCAGGCCGGGCAGTTCGGCCTCGTCGACGGCGGCCGTGTAGACGACGAGCGGGGTGCGGTTCAACTGGCCGTTCGCGCGCAGCCAGTCGACGATCCCGGCGCGCCGGCGACGTACCTGGAGCAGGTCCATCACCACGAGGTTCGGCCGCATCTGCGCGGCCAGCGTCACCGCGTCCTCGTCGGTGCGGGCCCGCGCGACCTGCATCCCGCGCCGCTCCAGGGCCGCGGTGAGCGCGAGCGCGATCTCCTCGTGCTCCTCGATGACCAGGACGCGCGGCGGGTGCTGCTCGCTGTCCCGCGGCGCGAGGGCCTTCAGCAGGATCGCCGGATCGGCGCCGTACGCGGCCTCGCGCGTCGCCTGTCCGAGCCCGGCCGTCACCAGGACGGGCACCTCGGCCGCCACGGCGGCCTGCCGCAGCGACTGGAGCGCGGTGCGCGTGATCGGACCGGTCAGCGGGTCGACGAAGAGCGCGGCGGGGAAGGCCGCGATCTGTGCGTCGACCTCCTCACGGGAGTGCACGGTCACCGGACGGTAGCCGCGGTCGCTCAGGGCCTGCTGCGTGGTGGCGTCGGGCGCGGGCCACACCAGGAGGCGCCGCGGGTTGTCGAGCGGCTCCGGAGGCAGCTCGTCGTCCATGGGC
This sequence comes from Streptomyces antnestii, assembly GCF_004005495.1. Lineage (GTDB taxonomy): Bacteria > Actinomycetota > Actinomycetes > Streptomycetales > Streptomycetaceae > Streptomyces > Streptomyces antnestii. The sequence goes on along the minus strand of NZ_RZYA01000003.1, from coordinate 98,662 downwards.
TGCGGCTGCGGCCGGTCGGCGATCTCGACGGCGCCACCGGGGCCGTCCAGCGGCTCGGGGCCCTCGTCGGCGTCCTGGTCGGGGGCGCCGATCGCGTACGAACGTCCGCGGCCCTCGGACGACGGCGACAGCAGCGACTGCGGCTGGCCGGGCTGCGAGGACGGGGAGGACGGGCCGGGCTGGGACTGGCCGGCCGGCGTCGTCGCCGACGGCTGGGCCTGTGACGGCTGTGAGGCGGTCTGGGGGTGCGGCCGGGCCCCGGTCTCCGGACGGCTGCCCGAGGGGTCCGGCGGAGTGGACAGCTTGCGGCGCCGACCGGAACCGCTGGGCGTGCCCTGGGCCGGAGTGGGCGTCTGCGTCGTTGCCTGAGCCTGCTCCTGCGGGGCGGCCGGGGGCTGCGGGACCTGAGGGGGCAGGGGGACCTGGAGCGACGGGTTGCCGCCGGTGGACTGCGCGGGCAGCGGCCCCGACGGCTGACCCACGGACCTGCCCACCGGCCGGCCGGGCTGCGCGCCAGGCTGGGGCTTCGCCGGAGGAGTAGCCTGCGCGCTCGGGAGCGCGGGGGTCGGCAGTGGCTGAGCCGTGCCGGGGGCCGGCGGCTGAGGCCGCGCGGGACGCTGCTGCTCGGCGATCTGACGGCCGAACGGAACGCCCTGCCCCAGCGTGCGCACGCTTATGGCGCGCCCCTGGGTCGAGTTGGGGTCGGCGGGCGCGGCCTCGGCGGGGAGGGGCTGCGCGGCGCGGGGCCCGGCACCGTTCTCGGGCGGGAGCGCGGCGCGGGCGCCCTGAGCGGCCTGTACGGGGTGCGGCTGCGGAGGGGTGTGGCTGTCGGCGGGGTGACGCGAGGCCGTGTCGTGGCGCTCGGCGTCAGCGTCGGTGCCTGCGGCGGCACCGGCACCCTTACCTGCACTCGTACCTGCACCCGTATCGGCGTCGGCAGCCGTACTTGCACCCGCACCCGTAGCCGTAGTCGTACCCGGATCCGTGCTCGTGGCAGGTTCGGGTGTCGTCCGGTCGGCTTCCGCGGGCGGCAGGGCGAACACGGGGCGTGGGGCACCGGACTGCTCGGCGGGCCGTTCCGCGGAGCTCCCGAGGGCGCGTCGCGCGCGGCGGCCTGAGGGGACGTTTTGTCCGGCCTGGGAGGTGTCGGAGGACTCGGGACCGGAAGTGCCGGCGGGCAGCGCGGCCTGCTCGGTGTCGCGTCGTGCCCGTCGGCCCGTGGCGGCTCCGGCCGGCACCCCCTGCGGCGGCACGGTCTCGCCCAGGGCGGGAGACCCAGCCGCGTGCTCGGCAGCGGTCACCACGGACCCCTCCGAGGCAGCAGCACCCGCACCCGCACCCGCGCTCGCACCAGCACCCGCACCCGCCGGAACCGCGACCTGCGCGACCTCCGCCGGATTCGGCCGCCCGCGCCGACGCCCGGTACCGGAAGTACCCGCATCGCCCGCGGCCGTCCCACCTGCCGGCGTCTCCGTAGCCTGCGCCGGCAGCTGCAGCCGCTCCTGCGCACCGGGCGCACCCGGCGTCGCGGACGCGGCTTCCGCCGTAGCTCCCTCGGCCCGCCGCCTGCGCCGTCCGGTCGGAGCGGCCGCACCGGCGCCCGTCTGACCACCGTCACCGGACGCCGAATCCGCGCCCCCAGCACCAGCACCAGCCCCAGCCGCCGTGCCCGTGCCCGTGCCCGAGACACCGCTCTCCAGGAACGAGTCCACCGACGCGCCCGAAGCCCGCCGGGCCCGGCGCCGGCCGCCGCGCGTGGCGGTCGCCTGCTCGGGCAGTTCCAGGGCGCCGGCCGCCGGAGATCCGGCGGGCGCGGCCAGGGAAGCCACCTCGACCTCGGTACCGGGAACGGTCGACGGGTCGACCGCCGCAACAACCCCGGCCCCGTCACCGATCGGCACGTCGAGGACGTACGCGCTGCCGTTCATGCCCGGCACCTCGTGCGTCTGCACGACGCCGCCGTGCGCGCGCACGATGCCGCGCACGATGGGCTCGTGCACCGGGTCACCGCCCGCGTAGGGCCCGCGTACCTCGATACGGACGCTCTCGCCGCGCAGCGCCGCCGCCACGACGATGGTCGAGTCCACGTATCCGCCGGCGCCCACGGTGGGCACGACGCCCATACGCGCGTTGCCGGTGGCGTCGATTCCGGCGACGTCGGCGACGAGGTGGGCGAGGGCGGTGGCCAGGCGTTCGGCGTCGACCTCGGCCTCGATGGGCGGGGCGTGCACGGCGAACTGCGCGCGGCCGGGCCCGATCAGCTCGACGGCCCCCTCGACGCCCGCGGCGACGACCGCGTCGAGCATCACCTTGGTGCGGGTGAGCCGCGCGTCGCCGGAGTCGAGGAGCTGGTAGCCGAGCACGTTGTCGACGAGCGTGGTCATGCGGGTGTAGCCGGCCGCGAGGTGATGCAGGATCTGGTTGGCCTCGGGCCACAGCTGGCCCGCGTCGTCGGCGGCGAGGGTGGTGAGCTGGCCGCGGAGTTCGTCGAGGGGGCCGCGCAGCGACTGGCCGAGGACGGCGAGCAGCTGCTCGTGCCGGGCGGCGAGGGCTTCGTAGCGGTCCTTCTCGCGCTCGGCGAGCGCGGCGATCCGGTCCTTCTCGGCGGAGAGTTCCTCGGTGTGCTGCTCGATGATGCCGGCGAGTTCGGTGGCGTGCTCCTCGGCGGCCCGCGCGATCTCGGCCGCGTGCTCCTCGGTGGTGCGCGTGAGGGTCTCGTCGTGTTCCTTGGTGGTGCGCGCCAGCGTCTCGGCGTGCTCCTCGGCGAGGCGCGCCGACTCCTTGTCCCGCCGGTCGATCTCCTCGGCGTGCGCGGTGACGAGCTCGTCGTAGGGCCGCCGGTCGGTGAACGTCATCACGGCGCCGACCAGTTGGTCACCGTCGCGCACGGGCGCCGTCGTCATGTCGACGGGCACCTTGTTGCCGCTCTTGGACCACAGGACCTGCCCGCGCACCCGGTGCTTGCGTCCGGAACGCAGGGTGTCGGCGAGCGGGGACTCCTCGTAAGGGAACGGCTCGCCGTCCGCGCGCGAGTGGAGGAAGAGCTTGTGCAGCTCCTGGCCGCCCAGGTCGCTCGCGCGGAACCCGAGGATCTGCGCGGCGGCCGGATTGACGAGCACGATGCGCCCGTCGGTGTCGGTGCCGACGACGCCCTCGGAGGCGGCGCGCAGGATCATCTCGGTCTGGCGCTGCGAGCGGGCGAGTTCGGCCTCGGTGTCGATGGTCCCCGACAGGTCGCGCACGACGAGCATGAGCAGCTCGGAGGCCCTGCTGCCGTAGCTCCCGCCGCCGTACGAGCTGTTGCCGTAACCGTCGACGGCGTCGCTTCCGTCGGCGAGATTGGCGCTGGTCACCTCTACGGGGAACTCGCCGCCGTCGGTGCGGCGGGCCATCATCCGGGTCGGCTTGGTGCGTCCGCGCTCGTCCGTGGTGTCGGGCCTGCGCATCGATCCGGGGATCAGCCGCGAGTCGAACTCGGGCAGCAGATCGAGCAGTCCGCGCCCCACGAGCGCGGTGCCCGGGGCCTCGAAGGCCTCCAGGGCGATGGTGTTCGCGTTGACGACGGTCCCGTTGGCGTTGACGAGCACGAGCGCGTCCGGGAGCGCGTCGAGTATGGCTGCGAGGCGAGCAGCGCCTCGGGATGGCCTGCTGCTCACGACGACGCTTCCTCCCTGGTTACCGCATCTTGCTGACCGCGCGGGCCATCTTGCTACGTGGCCCGCGGCATGTCACGGGAGGGAGTCTACGGGCAGAGGTTGCGGTCGCGACGCCGGATGAGAGGGAGGTCGCACGCGGAAGATGTGCCCTTGGAATGAAGACGGGTGGCGGCACGCCCCTCCTGAGCAGGGTGACGGCGGGGCTTGTGGGTGCATATGCCTGGTCACGGCGCCCGCGGCCACGGAACCGCGCCCGGGCCGTCACCCACGTGACGGCCCGCCGCTGTTCACCTGCCGGTCGCGGGCAGTACGGGAACGAGCCCCTGCCATCGCGAGATCTCACAGCCGTCGGTCCTCTTGTACGTCGCGTTCACGGGCCGGCCGTGCCACGTGCCGGTGATGCGGGCGGTCGCGGAGCCGCCGTACTGCATCGTGCACTGGGCGCCCTCCGGGAGCGGGGCGAACGGGTCGTGGCCGTCCGCGGACAGTTGGTCGAGGCGCGCGCAGGCGTCGGAGGGTTCCGGATGACTGCCGCCGGCGGGCCCGCACTCCAGGTCGTACGTCCCGTCCCGCCCGTCGCCCGCGTCGCTGACGGCGATCCGCAGCTGGTCCTGGCCGGCGGGCTTGCCGAGCAGCGGCAGAGAGGGGAGGCCGAGCGGTCCGGTGTCGGCGTGGGCGGCGGCGGGGACCGCGGACAGGGCGGCGGCAGAGGCGGCGACGGTGACGGCGAGGCGGCGCAGCAGCATGAGTGTTCCTCGGAGAGCGATACGGAAGAGCGGGACACCGCGTCTAACGCCGGGCGGCCCGTGATGTTGCGGTGGCCCGGGGAACACGAGGAGGAACAGAAGGGCTTTGCCCTTCGGCCTGGGCTCCTAGTACCGTGGGGGCCGATTGGTGACACCGCGCGCTGCTGTGTCATCATCTGGACGCACCACTCGCGCTCGCGCGGGGGGTCGTGCTGGAGGCGTCGCCTAGTCCGGTCTATGGCGCCGCACTGCTAATGCGGTTTGGGCCTTCAAGCCCATCGAGGGTTCAAATCCCTCCGCCTCCGCTTCACGATCGAAGCCCCGGTCCTCATGGACCGGGGCTTCGGTGCTTCCTGGCTGCTTCCCCGATGCTTCCCTGCTGTTTCCTGGCTCCAAAGTGGCGTTTGCCCAGGTCACAAGGGGTGGGGCTATCGGATTTCACATGGCGGCGGCAGTCATGTAATGTTCTTCCTGTCGCCGGGAACGGGCCGCAAGGGCCGGGAACGAGACAACAAAAGAACAAGCACTCGTAGCTTAACGGATAGAGCATCTGACTACGGATCAGAAGGTTGCAGGTTCGAATCCTGCCGAGTGCACATCATGAGAAGCCCCCCGGAGATCCTCCGGGGGGCTTCTTCGTGTCGTGCCCGGCTCCCTGTGTCGTGTCAGTTTCTCGGGGCGGCCGGGATGTCAGTGGCCGGGAGTAGCGTCCGGAGCATGACGTGGTGGTGCACCGGGGTGCGGTGGCGGGTCGGGGGCGGGCCCGCGCTGGGGTGGTACGGGGAGGGGAAGGGGGAGCGGGAGAGTCCCCTCGCCTTCGGGGACGTGCTGGCTTTCCGGGCCGTGGGCGGGCGCAGATGCCTCGGGGTGTGGCGGGGCGGGCGGCGTACGCCCTGTCCGGCGGGGGAGGCCGTGCCCGGGCGGGGGACGCGCGCGCAGTGTGCCGAGTGCGCCGGGATCGACCGGGCGCACTCCGTCGCCGCGGACACCGTGGCGGACGACCCGCGGCCGTACCACGTGTATCTCGCCTGGTTCGGGGACGGGATGGTGAAGGTGGGGATCACCGGGGTCGGGCGGGGTTCGGCCCGGCTGCTCGAACAAGGGGCCGTCGCGTTCACCTGGTTGGGGCGCGGGCCGCTGATGGCCGCGCGGCGTGCGGAGGAGCTGCTGCGCAGCGCGCTCGGGGTTCCCGACCGGATTCCGTACGCGCGGAAGCGGGCCGTGCGGGCGATGCTGCCTCCGGCCGGTGAGCGGGCCGGGGAGCTGGAGAGGGCCCATGCCACGGCGATCGCGCTCGACGGGTGGCCCGAGTCGCTGGAGCGGCTGCCCTGCGAGGTGGTCGACCACGCGGAGGTCTTCGGGCTCGCGGATGGGCTCGCGGACGGGCTCCGTGGCGGTGGCGCCGGGTGTGTGGTGAGTGAGTTGGTCGAGGGCGGTGTCGTCGCGGGGACGCTCGTCGCGGCGGCGGGGCCCGATCTCCATCTCCTGGAAGCGGGCGGGCGCGGGCTCGTCGTCGACTGCCGGCTGCTCGGCGGCTGGCGGCTGGAGCGGGTCTCCGGGGCTGTCACGTCCGTGCCGGTGAAGGAGGTGCCGGCGATGCAGGGCGGGTTGTTCTAGGCGTGGGCCGGGCCTGCTTCCCGTAGGGCGACGTCATGCGCGAAGGGTGGACACGGGACGGGGGCGGGCCCGAATGTGGGGGACATGAGTGATCAACCGGAAACTCCTGTCGGCGCCGCCGAGGTCGCGCGGTTCCGGGAGCGGCACGGGCTCGACGGGCCGGGCGGCCTGATCGACGTGCACACCCACTTCATGCCCGAGCGCGTGCTGGCCAAGGTGTGGGAGTACTTCGACGCGGCGGGGCCCCTGACCGGGATGGCCTGGCCGATCACGTACCGGGAGGAAGAGGGGCAGCGGCTCGACCGGCTGCGGGAGTTCGGGGTGCGGGCCTTCACCTCCATGCTCTATCCGCACAAGGCGGGCATGGCGGAGTGGCTCAACGGGTGGGCCGCCGACTTCGCGCGCAGGACCCCCGGCTGTCTGCACACGTCGACGTTCTTCCCGGAGCCGGGCGTGGACCGGTACGTGCGTGAGGCGGTCGAGGCGGGCACACGGGTCTTCAAGGCCCATGTGCAGGTGGGGGCGTACGACCCGAACGACGAACTGCTCGAACCCGTATGGGGCCTGCTCGCCGAGGCCGGCGTGCCCGTCGTCATGCACTGCGGCTCGGGGCCCGCCCCCGGCAAGCACACCGGGCCCGAGCCGGTCGCCCGGCTCCTCGCCCGGCATCCGCGCCTGCCCGTGATCGTGGCCCACATGGGGATGCCCGAGTACACGGACTTCCTCGACCTGGCCGAGCGGTACGGGGAGGTGCGGCTCGACACGACGATGGCGTTCACGGACTTCACCGAGGGCTTCTCCCCGTTCCCGCGCGCGGAGCTGTCCCGGCTCGCCGCTCTCGGTGACCGGATCCTGCTCGGCACCGACTTCCCCAACATCCCGTACCCGTACGTCCACCAGCTGGAGGCGCTGGAGCGGCTGGGGCTCGGGTCGGCATGGCTGCGGGCCGTGTGCCACGGGAACGGGGCACGGCTGTTCGGGCTCGACGGCACTCCGTAGGAGTTCTCGGCGGCACCTCCTAGGAGTTCTCGACGGTGCCCCTAGGAGCTTTCAACGGCACCCCCTAAGCGTTTTCTCAGGGAATTCACAGGAACGCGAAAGCCGGTTCTCAGGGCGGGCGCGCAGGGTGTGCAGCATGACCACGACCTCGCCCCAGGGGCGTACCGAACTGCTGAGGCCGGACGGGAGCCCCGTGCGGGTCCTCGTCGTGGACGACGAACAGTCGATCACCGAGCTGCTCTCCATGGCCCTGCGCTACGAGGGCTGGCAGATCCGCAGCGCCGGGGACGGGGCGGGCGCGGTGCAGACCGCGCGCGACTTCCGGCCGGACGCGATCGTGCTCGACATGATGCTGCCCGACATGGACGGCCTGTCCGTGCTCGGGCGGCTGCGCCGGGAGCTGCAGGACGTGCCGGTGCTGTTCCTGACCGCGAAGGACGCGGTCGAGGACCGGATCGCCGGTCTCACGGCGGGCGGCGACGACTATGTGACCAAGCCGTTCAGCCTGGAGGAGGTCGTCGCCCGGCTGCGCGGTCTCATCCGCCGCTCGGGCGCCGCCGACCGGCGCAGCGAGTCCGTGCTCGTCGTCGGGGACCTGACACTCGACGAGGACAGCCACGAGGTGTCCCGCGGCGGGGACGGCATCCATCTGACGGCCACCGAGTTCGAGCTGCTGCGTTTCCTGATGCGCAATCCGCGCCGGGTGCTGAGCAAGGCGCAGATACTGGACCGGGTCTGGAGCTACGACTTCGGCGGTCAGGCCAACGTCGTGGAGCTGTACATCTCGTATCTGCGCCGGAAGATCGACGCCGGGCGCGAGCCGATGATCCACACGCGGCGCGGTGCCGGATACTTGATCAAGCCGGCCGTCCCCGCGGTGACATGAGCGGGCAGCGGCAGCCGCGCGGCCCGCACGACAGGCAGCGGCAGTCGCGCGGCCCGCACGACAGGCAGCGGCAGTCGCGCGGCCCGCAACGCAGGCGGCGGCAGCCGCGCAGCCTGCGCAAACGCCTTGTCATCACGGCTGTCGCGCTGATCGCCGTCGTGTGCGCGGTCATCGGCACCGTCACCACCATTGCGCTGCACAGCTATCTGTACGCCCAGCTGGACAAGCAGGTGCGCGGCGCGGTCGTCCTGTCCACGGGCGGTCCCGGCCCGGGCCGGCAGGCGCAGGACCTGAGCTTTCTCGCCGGTCCCAGCCGCCCCGGCACCGTCGGCGCGATCGTCGGCTCCGGCGGGCACGTGACGGAGGCCGCCAGGAGCGCCGCCGACCGGGACGCCCCCATAGTCCCGTTGACCGGCGAGCAGACCACCGCCCTGCAGAGCGTTCCGCAGGACGGGGAGCCGCACAGCGTCAGCCTGCCCGGGCTCGGCGACTACCGGGTCTCCTCGAATCCGGTCGGAAACGGAAACACGCTGGTCGGCCTGCCGGAGTCCGAGGTCACGAACACGCTGAACACCCTCGTCGTCGTCGAGGTCAGCGTCACGGCCGCCGGTCTCGTCGCCGCGTCGCTCGCCGGCGCCGCCATGGTCGGCGTGGCCCTGCGCCCCCTGCGCCGCGTCGCCTCCACCGCGACCCGAGTCTCCGAACTCCCCCTGCACAGCGGCGAGGTGGCCCTCCACGAACGGGTCCCCGAGACCGAGGCCGACCCGCGCACCGAGGTCGGCCAGGTCGGCGCCGCCCTCAACCGCATGCTCGACCATGTGAACGGCGCGCTCGAAGCACGCCAGCAGAGCGAGACGCGCGTCCGTCAGTTCGTCGCGGACGCCAGCCATGAGCTGCGTACGCCCCTGGCCTCGATCCGTGGATACGCCGAACTCACCCGCAGGGGACGCGAGGAGACCGGGCCCGACACCCGGCACGCGCTCGGCCGCATCGAGTCCGAGGCCCACCGGATGACCGGTCTCGTCGAGGACCTGCTGCTGCTCGCCCGGCTCGACGCGGGACGCCCCCTGTCCTACGAGAGCACCGACGTCTCCCCGCTCGTCGTGGACGCGATCAGCGACGCGCGGGCGGCCGGGCAGACCCACACGTGGCGGCTCGAACTGCCGGACGACCCGGCCCTCGTACTGGCCGACGGGCCCCGCCTCCACCAGGTGCTCGTGAACCTGCTGGCGAACGCCCGTACGCACACGCCGCCCGGCACCACCGTGACCGCGCGCGTGCACCGGCGCGGGCCCTGGGTCTGTCTGGACGTGCGGGACGACGGGCCCGGAATTCCGCCCGAGCTGCTGCCGCACGTCTTCGAACGGTTCGCGCGCGGCGACACCTCCCGCTCCCGGGCGCACGGCTCGACCGGTCTCGGCCTCGCCATCGTGCAGGCCGTCGCGGCGGCGCACGGCGGTGCCGTCACCGTCGACAGCGTGCCCGGCCGGACCGTGTTCACGGTGTGTCTGCCGGCGCTTGCCGGACCCGTGACGCACTCACAGGCGGGCCACAGTCTCACCACACGGGCCTGACAGGGCAGTTGGTGAATGTCGGTGTCATGCGAACCGACTCTTCCCCGGACACCGACCCCTCGCCGGGAGTGCTGCCGGCGCGGGAACATCTACCGGCCGGCGCGGGCGACGCACCGGTCCTGGACGTGGTGATCCCGGTCTACAACGAGGAGCAGGACCTCGGCCCCTGCGTGCGCCGCCTGCACCACCACCTCGTCGCCACCTTCCCCTACCGCTTCCGCATCACGATCGCGGACAACGCGTCCACGGACGCCACCCCCGACGTCGCCGCGTCCCTGGCGGCCGCGCTGCCCGCGGTACGGCACGCGCGCCTGGAGCAGAAGGGCCGCGGCCGGGCGCTGCGCACTGTCTGGTCCGCGTCCGACGCGCCCGTCCTCGCGTACATGGACGTCGACCTGTCCACGGACCTCAACGCGCTCCTTCCGCTGGTCGCCCCGCTGATCTCGGGCCACTCGGACCTGGCGATCGGCTCGCGCCTCGCGCGCAGTTCCCGTGTCGTGCGCGGGCCGAAGCGCGAGTTCATCTCCCGCGTCTACAACCTGATCCTGCGCGGCTCCCTCCAGGCCCGTTTCTCCGACGCCCAGTGCGGGTTCAAGGCGATCCGGCGGGACGTGGCGAAGGTGCTGCTGCCGCTCGTCGAGGACAGCGGCTGGTTCTTCGACACGGAGATGCTGGTCCTCGCCGAGCGGGCCGGGCTCCGTATCCACGAGGTGCCGGTCGACTGGGTCGACGACCCGGACTCGACGGTGCACATCGTGAGGACGGCGACCGACGACCTCAGGGGCGTGTGGCGCGTGGGGCGGGCGCTCGCGGTCGGCGCGCTCCCCCTGGACCGGCTCGCCCGCCCCTTCGGCGACGACCCGCGCGACCGCCAGGTCCCCGGAGTGCCCGGCGGACTGGCCCGCCAGCTGGTCGGATTCTGCGTCGTGGGCGCCCTGTCGACGCTCGCCTATCTGCTGCTCTACTCGGGATTCCGTACGTTCACGGGGTCCCAGGTCGCCAACGCCCTCGCCCTCCTCGTCTCGGCCGTCGCGAACACGGCCGCGAACCGCAGGCTCACGTTCGGCGTGCGGGGCCGCGACCGCGCGGTCCGGCATCAGGCCCAGGGTCTCGTCGTGTTCGCCATCGGCCTCGCCCTGACCAGCGGCTCCCTCGCCGCGCTCGGCGCGGCCACCACGCACCCGGCGCACTCCACGGAACTCGCGGTGCTCATCGCCGCCAACCTCGCGGCCACCGTGCTGCGCTTCCTGCTCTTCCGGGCCTGGGTGTTCCCCGAGCAGTCCACTCCCCCCGCCCCCACCCGACCCACGTACGACCACGAGTCACCCACGTACGACCACGAGCTGGAGACCGGACGATGACCCTGCCCTCCCACCCGACCGAGGCGCCCCCGGTCCCCCCGCCCCCTGGCGCGCCCGCCACGCAAGGACACGGCCGTCCCCCCGAACAGCCCCCGCTCACCCGGATCTGGCGCGGGCGCGACGACGACCCGCGCTGGGCGCGCCCCGCGTTCCTCGGCCTGCTGCTCGTCGTCGGCCTCGCCTACCTGTGGAACCTGAGCGCCTCCGGCTACGCCAACTCCTTCTACTCCGCGGCCGTGCAGGCCGGGAGCCAGAGCTGGAAGGCGATGTTCTTCGGCTCGCTCGACTCGGCGAACGCCATCACCGTCGACAAGCCCCCGGCCTCCCTGTGGCCGATGGCGCTCTCCGTGCGGATGTTCGGCCTCGGCTCGTGGGCGATCCTCGTGCCGCAGGTCCTGATGGGTGTGGCGACGGCGGGCGTCCTGTACGGGGCGGTGCGGCGCCGGTTCAGCGCGGCGGCCGGGCTGATCACAGTGGCGGCGTTCGCGCTCACGCCGGTGGCCGCCCTGATGTTCCGCTTCAACAACCCGGACGCGCTGCTCGCGCTCCTGATGACCGTCACGGTCTACTGCGTGCTGCGCGCCATGGAGAACGGCCGCACGAAGTGGCTGGTGTGGGCGGGCGTCGCCGTCGGCCTCGCCTTCCTCGCGAAGACGCTCCAGGCGTTCCTGATCCTGCCGCCGCTGGCCGTCCTGTACGCGGTGTTCGCGCCGGGCAGGCCGCTCAGGCGGATCGGGCAGCTGCTGCTCTCCGGGCTCGCGACGGTCGTCGCGGGCGGCTGGTGGGTCGCGGCCGTGGAGCTGTGGCCCGCGTCGTCGCGCCCGTACATCGGCGGTTCCCAGGGCAATTCGTTCCTTGAACTGACCTTCGGCTACAACGGGCTCGGCCGCATCAACGGCGAGGAGACCGGCAGCGTCGGCGGAGGCGGTGGCCGGGCGGGCGGCGGCAGCAGCATGTGGGGCCAGACCGGCATCGACCGGATGTTCAACTCCGAGGTCGGCAGCCAGATCTCCTGGCTCCTGCCGGCCGCCCTGCTGCTGCTCGTCGCCGGAATCGTCGTCACGTGGAAGGCACGGCGGACGGACACGGCGCGTGCCGCGTTCCTCGCGTGGGGCGGCTCGCTGGTGATGACCACGGTCGTCTTCAGCTTCATGGCCGGGATCTTCCACCAGTACTACACGGTGGCTCTGGCCCCCTACGCCGCCGCGCTCGTCGGCATGGGCGCGAGCGTGCTGTGGGAGGAACGGGCCAGGTTCACGGCCTCGGCCGCGCTCGGCGTCACGGGTGCGGTGACGGCCGTGTGGTCGTACGTGCTCCTGAACCGGACGCCGGACTACGTGCCGTGGCTGCGCTGGGTGATCCTCGTCGGCGGCGTCGCGGCGGGACTCGGGGTCGCCCTCGCCGGCCGGATCAACCGTCAACTGGCGCTCGGGGCGGCCGGGTTGGGGCTCGTGACCGCGCTGGCCGGGCCGGCCGCGTACACGGTCAGCACGCTCGGCACCGGGCACAGCGGATCGATCGTGACGGCCGGTCCGGCGGGCGCGAGCATGATGGGCGGTCCCGGCGGGGGCCGCGGCGGCGTCGTTCGCTTCGGCGAGGGCATGCCGGGCGGAGGGATGCGATCGCCGGGCGGCGGTATGGGGCAGCCCCCGACCGGAGGGATGCCCGGCCAGCCACCGACCGGCCAGAACCAGGGCCAGAATCAGGGCCAGAAAACAGGCGCGCCCCGCATGGGTGAACGCGACGGCATGGGCGGGCTGCTCAACGGCGCCCAGGTCAGCGCCAAGGCCAAGGCCCTTGTAGAAAAGAACGCGGACGACTACACCTGGGCCGCCGCGGCGATCGGCTCGCAGAACGCGGCGAGCTACCAGCTCTCCACCGGGAAGCCGGTCATGGCGATCGGCGGCTTCAACGGCAGCGACCCGTCCCCGACGCTCGCCCAGTTCAAGCAGTACGTCGGAGACGGGAAGATCCACTACTTCATCGGTGGCGGCGGCATGGGCGGGGGCGGGACGGGCGGCGGCAGCGGCACCGCCTCCGCGATCCAGTCCTGGGTCGAGAAGAACTACACGAAGGTCACCGTGGGCAGCGCGACCTTCTACGACCTGACGAAACCGAAGGCCTGACGAAACCGACCTGACGAAGCCGAAGGCCTGCCTAACGCCTCGTCAGCATCAGATCCGCAACAACCGGGCGGTGGTCCGAGGCGAGCGTCTCGGCCACCGCCGCGTCGCGTACCCGCACCCCCTCGCCCACCGCGACGTAGTCGATCCGCTTGACCGGATTCAGCGCTGGGAAGGTGAACGCGCCCGGATCGGCCGGCGTCAGCTCCTTCCACAGCGGCGCGAGTTCGGGCGCCGTGGGCTCCGCGTTGAAGTCGCCGAGGAGGATCTGCCGGTCCGCGGGCGACGTGCGCTCCCCGGCCATGATCCGCCGCGTGTCGGCGACCTGCGCGGCCCGCACGGACGGGTCGGGCCGGTAGTCGAGGTGCGTCACGAACACCTGGACCGGCACCCCGCGCACCTTCAGCTCGGCCTCCCCGAAGCCGGGGGCGGGCGCCGGGACCGGGTGTGGGTCCTGCGTGGAGAGGCGGGTGATGTCGTGGTTGACGGCGGCCCGGACCGGATACCGGGACAGGACCGCGACCCCGTACTCGCGGCGCGGCCCGCCCGCCGTCACCGGGTCGAGGCTGTAGATCGGCGCGAACGACACGTACATCCCGAGGCGCGTCGCCAACTCCTGGGCCACGTCCCGGTTCTCGCTGCGCGCGCCCCAGTGGACGTCGACCTCCTGAAGCCCGATCACGTCGGCGTCGAGCGCGCGCAGGGCCGCCTCCTGCCGGTCGAGATCGAAGACGTCGTCCATGCCGGAACCGGCGTGGATGTTGTACGTGGCGATGCGCAGCGGAACGGGCGCACCCCCGGCGGCCTGGGCGGCCGGCGCGGCGGCGGCGAGGCCCGCCAACAGCCCGCCGGCGAACAGAACGTGCAGAACTCGCGGTGTACGGCGGTACGTGAACATCCGACCCCTCACTCGTCAGGTCACCCGTCAGTTTCTGGCGGGCACGCTAGCGCCGAAAAACGACTTGTACAGCGTACGAGGATGGCTTTACGGTGTACATCCCAATCGACGTACACCGTATAAGGAGTCCTGTATGACGGCGACGACCGCCGAGAGTTCTCCGGCCGCCACCGGCGGCGGCCACCCCCAGCGCTGGCTGATCCTCGGCGTCATCTGCCTGGCCCAGCTCACCGTGCTGCTCGACAACACCGTCCTGAACGTGGCGATCCCCTCCCTCACCCGGGAGCTGGACGCCTCGACCTCCGACATCCAGTGGATGATCAACGCGTACTCGTTGGTCCAGTCGGGTCTCCTGCTCACCGCGGGCAGCGCCGCCGACCGCTACGGGCGCAAGAAGATGCTCGCGGCGGGACTCGTCCTGTTCGGCGCCGGGTCGCTCGTCGCCGGAATGGCCGGATCCACCGGGCAGTTGATCGCCGCGCGGGCCGGCATGGGCGTCGGCGGCGCGCTCCTGATGACGACCACGCTCGCCGTCGTCGTGCAGATCTTCGACGACACCGAGCGGGTCAGGGCGATCGGCCTGTGGGCCACCGTGAACTCCCTCGGCTTCGCCGCGGGCCCGCTCATCGGCGGCGCCATGCTGGACCACTTCTGGTGGGGCGCGATCTTCCTGGTCAACATCCCGGTCGCGGTGATCGGCCTGATCGCGGTCATCGCCCTCGTGCCCGAGTCCAAGAACCCCCTCGGCGACCGCCCCGACCTGCTCGGCGCGCTGCTCTCCACCATCGGCATGACGGGCGTCGTCTACGCGATCATCTCCGGGCCGCAGCACGGCTGGACGTCCGCGCACGTCGGCGTCTCCGCGCTCGTGGGAGCCGCCGTGCTCGCCGCGTTCGTCGTCTGGGAGCTGCGCATCCCGTATCCGATGCTGGACATGCACTTCTTCCGCAACCAGCGGTTCACGGGGGCCGTCGCGGGCGCGATCCTGGTCGCCTTCGGGATGGGCGGCTCGCTGTTCCTGCTCACCCAGCACCTCCAGTTCGTCCTCGGCTACGGGCCGCTGGAGGCCGGACTGCGCACGGCGCCGCTCGCCCTGACGGTCGTCGTGCTGAACCTGACCGGCGTCGGCGCGCGCCTCCTGCCGAAGCTGGGCACCCCCGTGACCATCGCCTCCGGCATGACGTGCCTGGCGGCGGGCCTCGCCGCGATCGCGCTGCTCGGCGGGGACGGCTACGGGGGCATGCTGTTCGGGCTCGTCGTGATGGGCGCGGGCATCGCGTTCGCCATGCCGGCCATGGCGAACGCCATCATGGGCGCGATCCCGCCGGAGAAGGCGGGCGTGGGCGCCGGGGTGAACGGCACGCTCGCCGAGTTCGGCAACGGCCTGGGGGTGGCCGTCCTCGGCGCCGTCCTGAACTCCCGCTTCGCCGCCCTCGTGTCCGTCTCCGCGGCCTCGCTCCCGGCGGCGCTCGCCGCGGCCGGGTCGGGGGCGGAGCGGCGGCGGATCGCGGACGCGTTCGCCTCCGGTCTGGAGACCAGCCAGCTCGTGGGCGCGGTCGCCGTGTTGGTGGGCGGGCTGCTTGCCGCGGCGTTGCTCAGGCGGGCGGAGAGGGCAGACTCACGGGTGAAGGCGTCCGCATAGCTGCGCATAGCATCGGTGGTGGCGGACCGGGCAGTTCCGGTCCGCTGCCGGAACCGGGCCGGTACGAGGACTTTGGGAAGGTGCGCCATGGTGAAGGCGGGCGACGGCGCGGAGCGTGGGGAGCGTCCTGGGCGGACGAGCGTCTGGCTGGAGGGCAAGGCGCCGCGCACCCGGAGGAGCGACCAGCCCAGCACGCTCGACCGGGAGCGGATCACCGTGGCCACGGTGAAACTCCTCGACGCGGAGGGCCTCGCCAAGTTCTCGATGCGCCGGCTCGCGGCCGAGCTCGGCGTGACCGCGATGTCCCTCTACTGGTACGTGGACACCAAGGACGACCTCCTGGAGCTGGCCCTCGACCACGTCTTCGGCGAGCTGGACCTGCCCGAGCCCGGGGCGTCGGAAGGCGACTGGCGCACTCAGCTGCGGCAGCTCGCCGGGATGTACCGCGCGAACCTGGTGCGCCACCCCTGGACCTCCACGCTCACGGGCCACTTCCTCAACATCGGCCCGCACTCGCTGGCGTTCTCGCGCCATGTGCAGCGCATCCTCGCGGACACCGGTCTCACCGTCCCGGGCCAGCGGGGCGCGATCGCCGCCGTCTTCCAGTTCGTGTACGGGTACGGCACCATCGAGGGCCACTTCGTCCAGCGGTGCGCCGACGCCGGGATGACCCAGGACGAGTACTACCACCACGCGATGGGCGCGTTCAGCGAACTGGCGCCGGAGATGGCCGACGACTACGAGAACGCGCGGGCGCTGATGGCGGGGACCGAGGAGCACAAGGTGGAGGAGATCCGCGAGGGCGACTTCCAGGTCGCGCTCGACCTGCTGGTGGCCGGCATCGACACGATGGTCGCCGCCCAGCGGACCACGTCACGTTAGGAACGTCAGGCGAGCCGCGCCGGGAATCCTCCGGTGGCCACCGGACCCCACCGCTCGGGTGTGATCCGGATGATGGACTTGCCCTGCTTGACCATCGCCGCGCGGGCCGCTTCTTTTTGCGTCCCTCGCACTGCTTCGCAGGCTTCGGGGCGCTGCGTCGGACTCCGTCCGCCGGAATTTACTCGCTCGGGGCGAGAGATGCCGGGAATCCTCCGGTGGCCACCGGACCCCACCGCTCGGGTGTGATCCGGATGATGGACTTGCCCTGCTTGACCATCGCCGCGCGGTACTCGTCCCAGTCCGGGTGCTCGCCCGAGATGTTGCGGAAGTACTCGACCAGCGGTTCGACCGAGTCGGGTGAGTCGATGACCTCCGCGGTGCCGTCGACCTGGACCCACGGGCCGTTCCAGTCGTCGCTCAGGACGACCACGCTCACCCGCGGATTCCGCTTGGCGTTACGGGTCTTGGCGCGCTCGGGATAGGTGGAGACGACGATCCGCCCGGCGTCGTCGACCCCGCAGGTCAGGGGGGAGGCCTGCGGGGTCCCGTCGGCGCGGGCGGTCAGGAGGAGCGCGCGGTGGCGCGGGCGGACGAAGTCGAGCAACTCGTCCAGAGAGACACGGGTGTTGGAAGCGATGCTGGGTGCCATGCCCAGCACACTACGACCTGGACCCCGCTCCGAGCGGGTTCAGACCTGGGGCAGCGCGTCGCCCTGCACGGCCTGGATGTCGAGCTCCACCTTCAGCGTCGTGCCGATCGCGGAGATGCCCGCCTGCACGACCTGGTTGTAGTTCATCGCGAAGTCCTCGCGCTTCAGCTCGGTCGTCGCCCGGAACGCCGCCCGGGTGCCGCCCCACGGGTCCGCGCCCGTGCCGAGGTAGCTGAGGTCCAGGTCCACCTGCCGTACGACACCGTGCAGCGTCAGCTCGCCGTGCACCGTCCAGCGGTCCGAACCGGCCGGCTCCACGCCGGTCGAGCGGTAGGTGATCTCCGGATACTTCTCGACGTCCAGGAAGTCGGGCGTCTTCAGGTGCCCGTCCCGCATGCCGTTGCCCGTGTCGATGGAGGACGCCTTGATGACGGCCTCGACCCGCGACTTCTCCACGTCCTGGGCGATCTCGATGCGCCCGCCGAACTCGGTGAACCGGCCGTGCACGCTCGAAATGCCCAGGTGCTGCGCGACCGCCGCCACCGAGGAGTGCATCGGATCGATCGTCCACGGGCCGGGCGGCGGCAGTTCGGCCCCGCCCTGCCGGGCAAGCACCACCGTGCCGACGTCGGCACGGCCGCTCGCCGTCACCATCGCCGTGGAGGCCGTCGGCGCGTAACCGACCGCCGTCACGATCACCACGTACGGGCCCGGGGTGAGGGCCACCGCGTCGTGCACGGCACCCTCGTCGTCGGCCTCGGCCCGCAGCACCTGCGCACCCGTCATGTCGGTCACCGTCACGACGGCGTGCGGCAGAGCCCATCCGTCCTTCGTCCGGATCCGCGCGCTCAGTCCCATCCCGTTTCACTCCTTGCTCAAGTACATGCGAGTCATGTCCCCCACGTACGTCCCCCATGTACGCAGCGAACCCCGGCCCGGTGGCGGCCGGCCGTCCCCTGCCGTAGTGCCGCCACCGGTTCCGGGGTCCCTTTCCCACAACCGGGCGGGGGCGCGTCTCCGCTCGAAGCGCGCCCCCGCCCGGGGTCGTCACTCGCCGGGGTGGGCGAGCTCGATGTCGTGGCCCTCGACGCCGCCGCCGTTGACCGTCAGACCGGTGGCCACCGGCGGGTAACCGGTCGCGATGACCGTGTAGTCGCCGCTGTCCAGGTCGGTGAAGGCGTACGCGCCGTCGTCGCCGGTCGTCGCCGTGGCGACCACGTTGCCCGCCGCGTCGACGAGCGTGACCCGCGCGTCGTTCAGGGCGCCGCCCGCCGCGCGGACCACGCCGGTGAGCTGGGCACCGGAGTGCAGCTCGATCTCGACCCGGGTGACCCCGGTGCCGCCTACCTCGACGGGCAGGGCGATCGGACGGTGACCGGCCGCGTTGACCGCGACGGTGACCGGACCGGGGACGAGCTCGGCGAAGGTGAACTCGCCCTGCTCGCCCGAGATTCCGGTGGCCAGGACGTCACCGCGGACGTCGGTCACGATGACCATGGCGCCGGTGACCGGCTCCTTGCTGTCCACGGACCGCACGGCGCCGCTCAGCCCGCTGGTGCCGCTGAGCAGGATGTCGTACGTGACCGGCTCCTCGCCGACGACCACCGTGGAGGCCTGCGGCTGGTAGCCGTCGGCCGAGGCGATCAGGACGTAGGAACCCGCGCCGGGGGCGTCGAGGCCGTAGCCGCCGTCGCCCTGGGCGACCGCGCGGCCGAGCTGACGTCCGCCGAGGGAGATCAGCGTGATCGCGGCCCGCGGGACCGGGGCGCTCTCGGCGCCGCGGACGAAGCCGCGGACCGGGGTGCCACCGCCGGTGACGGCTGCCGGGGCGTCCCCGGCGACCGAGGCCACCGCGGCGAGACGCTGCGTCTGGTTGTCGGCGGCGGGCTCGGCGAGCGCCGGGGCACCCACCAGGCTCGGCACCTTCTCGCCGTTCGCCGAGGAGGCGGAGACGGCGGCCGTGGCGGGGGCGGCGCCTTCGCCGTCACCCTGGGCGGCCTGCTCGAGTGCGCCGGACGTACGCAGCGGAACCTCCTTGATGAAGATCGTGACGAGGAACGCCAGGAACGCGACCGGGGCGACGTACAGGAAGATGTCGGCGATGCCGTGCCCGTACGCGCTCTCCAGCCAGTTGCGGATGGGCGCGGGCAGCAGATCCATGTTCGGGATCGAGCCGCCGCCCATCGCCTTGCCGGCCGCCAGCTGGTCCTGCGGCGCGAGCGACCCGAGGCCGTCCTTGGCGTAGTGGGTGATACGGGTGGTCATCACGGAGCCGAGCGCCGAGACGCCGATCGCGCCACCGAGGGACCGGAAGAAGGTCACGACGGAGCTCGCGGAACCGAGATCCTTGGGGGCGACCTGGTTCTGCGTGGAGAGCACGAGGTTCTGCATCATCATGCCGACGCCGAGACCCATCAGCGCCATGAAGATCGCGATGTGCCAGTAGGCCGTGTCGTACCGGATGGTGCCGAGCAGACCGAGGCCCGCGGTCAGGAACGCGCCGCCGGCGACCAGCCACGCCTTCCACTTGCCGGTCTTGGTGATGACCTGGCCGGAGACCGTGGACGAGACGAACAGACCCGCGATCATCGGGATCGTCATGACACCGGACATCGTCGGCGTCTTGTCGCGCGCCAGCTGGAAGTACTGCGAGAAGAACACGGTGCCGGAGAACATCGCGACACCGACGAACAGGGACGCGATCGAGGCCAGCGTGATGGTGCGGTTGCGGAACAGCCGCAGCGGGATGATCGGCTCGCTCGCCCTGGACTCGACGAACAGGAAGATCAGCGCCAGCACGATCGAGCCGCCGACCATGGAGTACGTCTGCCACGACAGCCAGTCGTACTTGTCGTCGGCGAACGTGACCCAGACGAGGAGCAGGCAGACCGCGGCGGTGATGAAGAAGGCGCCGGCCCAGTCGACCTTGACCTTCCGCTTGGTCACCGGCAGGTGCAGGGTCTTCTGCAGCACGACCAGGGCGATGAGCGCGAACGGCACACCGACGTAGAGGCAGTAGCGCCAGCCGAGCCAGCTGGTGTCGGTGATCACGCCACCGATGAGCGGGCCACCGACGGTGGCGACGGCGAACGTCGCACCCAGGTAGCCGGAGTAACGGCCGCGCTCACGCGGGGAGATCATCGCGGCCATGATGATCTGCGCCAGGGCGGACAGACCGCCGGCGCCGATGCCCTGGATGGCACGGGCGGAGATCAGCATCGCCGGGTTCTGCGCGAGACCGGCGATGACGGAGCCCACGATGTAGACGACCAGGGCTATCTGGACCAGGGCCTTCTTGCTGACCAGGTCGGCCATCTTGCCCCACAGGGGCGTGGTGGCGGTCATGGCGAGCAGGGAGGCGGTGACGACCCAGGTGTAGGCGGACTGGCCGCCGCCCAGGTCACCGATGATCTTCGGGAGCGCGTTCGAGACGATCGTCGACGAGATGATGGCGGCGAACATGCCGAGCAGCAGCCCGGACAGCGCCTCCATGATCTGCCGGTGCGTCATCGGAGCGCTGCCGTCGGGGGCTGCGCCTCCGTGCTTGGCATGGCTGCCCCGCACACCAGCCGGTGTGGTTGTTGCCATGGGATTCCTTTGCTTAAGCGGGTGTACGGGTGGTCTCTTCGGTCGCGTCCGGGAGTGCCTGCGCGAGACGCGGTGTGTACCGGCAGTCGCCGAAGCTGTCGCGGAGCCGGCTCATCATCGAGATCAGCTGTCCGACCTCGTCGTCGGTCCAGTCGCTCAGCCGGTAGGCGAGCAGTTCGGTCGAGCGCTCCGAGAGCAGCTCGATCTGGGCCAGGCCCTTGTCCGTGAGGCTCAGGATGCGGGAGCGCTTGTCCGCGGGGTCGGGGGACCGGTCGATCCAGCCGCGGTCGGCGACGTGCGCCACGTGCCTGCTGGTCACGGACATGTCGACGGCGAGCAGTTCCGCGAGGCGGCTCATCCGCATCTCGCCGTACCGGCCGAGGAGCATGAGAACCGCGGCCGAACCGGCCGGACAGTCGTGGGGCAGGGACCGCTGGAGGTCTCGCTTGACGGCACCGAAGGCACTGAACTGTCGTGCGAGCTCTTCGTACTGACTCTGCTCCGCCACGGCACCTCCTACGTTCGTTGCTTAGGGCAACCATAGAGACAGTTGGTTGCCGCAGGCAAACGAAAAGGGACGCAGGAGGCTAAAATTCCGGTAAAGGTAAAGGGTTGCACGTGTAAAGTCGCAGCTCACCATGGGTGTGGCGTCCTCAGCACGTATTCGCTAGGGTCCTTCCCCATGGCACACAACCCCCAGGGCCCGGCCCCCGAAGGCAACTACGACCCCGCGGGGAGCACCCAGATGTTCCGCGCCTTCGTCGACGAGCCGGCCGCGCAGTCCTCCCGGCAGCAAACCGCCCCGGCGAAGTCGGGACCCGGCGCCGGCCTGATCCTCGGCATCGTGCTCGCCGTCGTCATCGTCGCGGGCGTGGCCTGGCTGGCCCTCAAGTAGCCGGTCGCTCCCCGCAGCCTTTCGATTCCCTTTACTTCCATTCGACGGAGACGTCGCGCGTCTCCACGTGCATGCCGATCGGCACCCGCCAGGCATCGACACACACGGTCCAGGTCTTCTTCTTCGTCTTCCCCGCGTCGATCGGTACGGGGAGGTCCCGGGTGGACTCGACGGTGGACCAGTCGATGCCGAGGGCGCCGATGATGTGCGTCCCGAACGTCACCTTGCCCGAACGCACCGCGGAACCACCGGAGTTGCGCAGCGTCAGGGTCACGTCCTCGCACCAGCGCTGGTCCGTGGCCTTGCGCACCGGGTCCCCGACCTTCAGTACGGCGGGACCGCTGGGCGTACCGGTGTGCGGGGCGGACGGGCTCGGCCCGGCCCCGCCCGAGGAGTCCCCGGCGGAGCCGCCGCCCGATCCACCGGCTGATCCCCCGGTCGATCCGCCGTCCCCGCCGCCGCTGCCCGGCCCCGTCACCTCGGGTGCGCCGGAGGCATCGCCCGTACCGGCCTCTGTGCCCGCGCCGGACCCCGCGCCGGACCCTGAGTCAGACCCCGAGCCCGACCCTGATCCGGCGCCCGCGTCGCTCGATCCCCCTGAGCTGTCAGCACCCGAACTGTCACCACCCGAGTTGTCGCCCGAACTCCCGCCGTCACCCGGCGACTTGGCGTCCGGTCCCGACGACCCCGCCGCGCCGTCCAGCGGCACCAGCTCCACGTCACCGGTCGGCGCCACCGTGCGGCCCGCCGCCCGGTCGGGTGTGGCCCCGGCCGCGCCGACCGCCACATAGCCGTCACCGTCCCCACCGCCCGAACTCCCGCACGCCGCAAGGAGACCGCCCAGGCACACCACGGCCGCCGTGGCACCGGCCAGGGCGCCTCGGCGGCCGCGTATCGATGCTCGTCGCATCGCGCCAGTGTGTCTGACGGTCCGTCAATTAGGAACCCCGTCAACGGCACAGGCGCCGCGTGTGACCGTCAGTCCGCGATCAGGCCTTCCCTGAGCTGCGACAGGGTCCGCGTGAGCAGGCGCGAGACGTGCATCTGGGAGATGCCGACCTCCTCGCCGATCTGCGACTGCGTCATGTTCGCGAAGAAGCGCAGCATGATGATGCGGCGCTCGCGCGGCGGGAGCTTGGCGAGCAGCGGCTTGAGCGACTCGCGGTACTCCACGCCCTCCAGGGCCGTGTCCTCGTAGCCGAGGCGGTCCGCGAGGGAGCCCTCGCCGCCGTCGTCCTCGGGGGCCGGGGAGTCGAGGGAGGAGGCGGTGTAGGCGTTACCCACCGCGAGTCCGTCGACCACGTCGTCCTCGGAGACGCCGAGCACCGCGGCCAGCTCGGGCACGGTCGGCGACCGGTCCAGCTTCTGCGCCAGCTCGTCGCTCGCCTTGGTCAGCGCGAGCCGCAGCTCCTGGAGCCGGCGCGGCACGCGCACCGACCAGGACGTGTCACGGAAGAAGCGCTTGATCTCGCCGACGACGGTCGGCATCGCGAACGTCGGGAATTCCACGCCGCGTTCGCAGTCGAAGCGGTCGATCGCCTTGATCAGGCCGATGGTGCCGACCTGGACGATGTCCTCCATCGGTTCGTTCCGGCTGCGGAAGCGGGCCGCCGCGTACCGGACGAGCGGGAGGTTCAGCTCGATGAGGGTGTCCCGTACGTACGCGCGCTCGGGGCTGTGCTCGTCGAGTGCGGCGAGCCGCAGGAAGAGGGAGCGGGACAGGGTGCGGGTGTCGAGGGCTTCGGAAGCCCTGGACACGGGCGAGCTGTGGAGCGCGTCGGGCGCGGACGCGCTCTTGCTGAGCGTGAGCACCTTCGAGCTGCCCTGGTCTGCGGACATGCCACCCCCTTGAGGTCGCGGACGGTCGCGGCGGGCGCTCCCGTCTGGAAGGAACGCAGCCTCCACCTGAATACCGGCGGCGGGGCCGCGGCAAACGCGGTTCCCGCAGAATGTCACATGTCGGCAACGCGCTGTAGTGACATGTCGACATGGATGGGGTGAATCGGTGCAGGAAAAGGGGGGTGTGGCGGAGAAGCGACGTAATTCGGCGGGGAAGTGCCGGGAAGAGCACTCCACCCGTTCCGGTTACGCTTCGATCCTGTTTGCGGATCGCAGCCGCGCGAAGCTTCTGGCCAGCAGTCTTGACACATGCATCTGGGAAACGCCCAATTCCGCGCTGATCTGTGACTGCGTCAGATTGCTGTAATAACGCAGCAGCAGAATCCGCTGCTCACGCTCGGGCAGCTGAACGAGCAGATGCCGTACGAGATCGCGGTGTTCGACGCCGTCGAGCTCCGGGTCCTCGTAGCCGAGCCGGTCGAGCAGGCCCGGCATCCCGTCGCCCTCCTGGGCCGCCTCGAGGGACGTCGCGTGGTACGAGCGCCCGGCCTCGATGCACGCCAGGACCTCGTCCTCGCCGATGCGCAGGCGCTCGGCGATCTCGGCGGTCGTGGGGGTGCGCCCGAAGGCGGTGGTGAGGTCCTCGGTCGCGCCGGTCACCTGTACCCACAACTCGTGCAGCCGGCGCGGCACGTGGACCGTGCGCACGTTGTCGCGGAAGTAGCGCTTGATCTCGCCGACGACGGTCGGCATCGCGAAGGTCGGGAACTGCACGCCCCGCTCGGGGTCGAAGCGGTCGATCGCGTTGATGAGCCCGATCGTGCCGACCTGGACGACGTCCTCCATCGGCTCGTTGCGGCTGCGGAAGCGGGCAGCCGCGTACCGCACGAGCGGGATGTTGGCCTCGATGAGGGCGCTGCGGACCCTGGTGTGCTCGGGGGTTCCCGGCAGCAGATCCTTGAGCTGGGCGAAGAGCACTTGGGTGAGCGCGCGGGTGTCGGCGCCCCGGGTCTTCGCGGGCGGTGCTTGGGGCGCTGTACTGGCCGGCACGGTCAACGCCACCTCTGTCTCCGTCAGCTCGTCCGTCAACTTATCAATCTCAAACATCCCTCAAAAGCGGTCATAGCATCACAAGACATGTGCACTGTGTGCAAGCACCGCATAACTACGTGTTGACGTGCGAGTTGGTGCATAGAGCACAGAAAGGCCCCTCACCGTTCCGGTGAAGGGCCGCTGTGCCGTGCGACAGGCTCAGAACGCGTAGTCCGCGATCACCCACGTGGCGAACTCGCGCCACAGCGCGACGCCCGCCTGATGGGCCGGGTGCTCCAGGTACCGCTTGAGCGCGTCGGTGTCCTCGACCGCCGAGTTGATGGCGAAGTCGTACGCGATGGGGCGGTCGGTGATGTTCCAGTCGCACTCCCAGAACGTCAGCTCCGGGATCTGCTCGCCGAGTGCGCGGAAGGCCTTGACGCCCTCCACGACGCGGGGCTCGTCGCGCTGGACGCCCTCGTTGAGCTTGAAGAGGACCAGGTGGCGGATCACGGGCACTCCTTGCAGACGCTTACAGGGACGTTCAGCTTCCGCCGCCGTTGACGATCCAGGTCATGAAGTCACCGACGGCCTTGGCGGCGGCCGAGACGCCCTCGAAGCCTATCTGGACGTAGTCGGCGGCCTTGGACGGGTCCGTGATGATCACGTAGAGCACGAAGACCACGACGACGAAGAGACCTATCTTTTTCGTCTGCACCACGCCCTGGCCTCCCCGTGCCCGTGTCCCGTGTGATCCCTGTGCCTGCCGGGCGTGAGTGTAACCCGCCCATCCGTTCGGCTGGTTATCGCGTTTTCGGGGCGCGCGGCGCCAACTGCCCCACGCGCGGCCGGACATGCAGAACGCCCCTCTCCCCCGGTGACCCGGGGAAGAGGGGCGTTGTCAGCGGTAGCGGAGGGATTTGAACCCTCGGTGACTTGCGCCACACTCGCTTTCGAGGCGAGCTCCTTCGGCCGCTCGGACACGCTACCGAGAGGAACTCTAGCCCAAGGTGGGCCGTGGTCTGAAATCGGTATCCGGGAAAGTGTGCTCAGCGGTCCCGGAAGAAGGACGTGAGCTGCCGCGCGCACTCGTCCGCCAGTACGCCCTCGATCACTTCAGGCCGGTGGTTGAGCCGCCGGTCGCGGATCACGTCCCACAGGGAACCGGCCGCACCGGCCTTCTCGTCGCGCGCCCCGTAGACGACCCGGTCGACCCGGGACTGCACGAGGGCGCCCGCGCACATCGTGCACGGCTCCAGGGTGACGACGAGCGTGCATCCCGTGAGCCGCCACTCCCCGAGCACCTTGGCGGCCCGCCGGATCGCGAGCACCTCCGCGTGCGCGGTCGGGTCGCCGGTCGCCTCCCGCTCGTTGTGCCCGGAGGCGAGCACGGTCGTGCCGTCCGGGCCGAGCACGACAGCCCCCACGGGCACGTCACCGCCCTCGGCGGCGAGCCGCGCCTCCCCGACGGCGAGGCGCATGGCCTGCCGCCAGGGGTCGCGTACGGGGTCCGGTGCCTGGTCTTCGGTGCTCACGGGCGGAATCTAGCCGACCGCGTACGGGCCGACCGTGACGGGCCGGCGCGCGGGCGGGGCCTACGGGACCTATCGGACCGTTTCGAGGACCTCCGCCGCTCCCAGGACCTCGGCGATCTGGCCGAGGGCGTCGTTGGTGTCGAGTGCGAGGAGCTCCTTCTCTGAGACTCCGAGGTCGGCGAGGATCCTGGTGTCCCCGATCGGGCCCACGGGCACGGCCTCGGCGGAGGATCCCGCCGTGTCGTCGTCCCCGTCGCCGTCCTCGTCGGACAGGTCGGGCTCGCCGTCCTCGGTCCCGTCGAGATCCAGGGCGTCCAGCTCGTCCTGGTCGGGATCCTTGCCGAGCAGTTCGTCGGTGAGCAGGATCTCGCCGTACGAACTCCGGGCGGCCGCGGCCGCGTCGGAGACATAGATACGAGGGTCCTCCTCGCCGTCCACACGGACGACGCCGAACCAGGCGTCCTCCTGTTCGATGAAGACGAGCACCGTGTCGTCCTCGGCGCCGGCCGAGGCCTCTCTGGCCAGGTCGGTGAGATCCGACATGGCCTCCACGTCGTCGAGCTCTGTATCGCTCGCTTCCCACCCGTCTTCGGTGCGCGCGAGCAGTGCGGCGAAGTACACCGTGACTCTCCCACTGGTCTCAGGTGTGCCGGTTGGACTTCCCCCCGGCGGACTGGGGGAGGCGGGGTGTCCGATTCCGAGCCCCGCCCAATCGGCATCGTGGCAGAAACCATCGCTTCAGGAGAGGTCTTCGGCCCGCTGTGTTCGCGTGTGTTCGCGCGTCGTCACCAGCGGAACGTCCGCATGCGCATCTGCTGCCGCATCCGGGCCGCCCTGGCGCGGCGTGGCCGGACCCGGTCGCGCAGCTCGCGCGCCTCCGCCAGGTCCCGCAGGAACTGGGCGCGGCGCCGTCGGCGCTCGGCCTCGCTCTCCGCCTGATCCGGGTCCTGTCCCCGGTCGTGCTGTCCCTGATCCGGCATAGGCACACCACCCCAGTCCGAGGTTTCACTTTCCCTCCGATGGCGGGTTTGATGCCAGCGCGGGGGTGCCTCGGGCCCGGTTACTGTTGAGGACATGCGGATCCACGTCGTCGACCACCCGCTGGTGGCGCACAAACTCACCACGCTGCGCGACAAGCGCACCGACTCCCCGACCTTCCGGCGCCTCGCCGACGAGCTGGTCACCCTGCTCGCGTACGAGGCCACCAGGGACGTGCGCACCGAGCAGGTCGACATCGAGACCCCGGTCTCGAAGACGACCGGTGTGAAGCTCTCCCACCCGCGGCCCCTGGTCGTGCCGATCCTGCGGGCGGGCCTCGGCATGCTCGACGGCATGGTGCGGCTGCTCCCGACGGCCGAGGTCGGCTTCCTCGGCATGGTGCGCGACGAGGAGACGCTCCAGGCGTCCACGTACGCGACGCGCATGCCGGACGACCTGTCCGGGCGTCAGGTGTACGTCCTCGACCCGATGCTGGCGACCGGCGGCACGCTCGTCGCGGCGATCCAGGAGCTGATCAAGCGCGGCGCGGACGACGTGACGGCCGTGGTGCTGCTCGCCGCCCCCGAGGGCGTGGAGATCATGGAGCGCGACCTCGCCGGCACGCCGGTCACGGTCGTGACGGCCTCGGTCGACGAGCGGCTCAACGAGAACGGGTACATCGTCCCGGGCCTCGGCGACGCGGGCGACCGGATGTACGGGGCGGCCGAGTAGCCACCCCGTACGCCTGCCGAGCGGTGCTCAGTACTGCTCAGCAGGGTTCAGCAGTGCTTCTTCGACGCGGCGGGCGTCGGTGAGGGCTTGGCCAGCGCGGCCAGGGCCTTGTCGGCGTCCGCCTTCGTCGTGAGCTGCTTGAACGAGGTGCCGATGATCAGGTCGACGGTGGCCGGCCTGGCGCGGCCGTCGGTCTTCAGCTCGGCCCCCGGGAGCTGCGTGCCGAGGACCGGCAGCGCGGCGTCGGTGGCGGTCTTCGCGCCGAGCAGCAGACCGGGTCCCTTGACCTTCTTGTCGTACTCCTTGGCCGCGTTCCCCACGTCGCCGATCGTGAAGCCACGTTTCTTCAGCTCGTCGGCGGTCTGCTTGGCGAGGCCGCTGCGCGGCGTGGCGTTGAAGACGTTGACCGTGACCTGGCCGGGCTTCGGCAGGACCTTCGGGCTCGCGGAGGGGCTGGGCGACGCGGACGGTCTCGTCCGGCAGTCGCCGGTGGCGCCCGCGGCCGAGGCCTTGTCGCCGCCGGTGAAGACATCGATCAGCTGGAGGGTGCCCCAGCCGATCAGGCCGACCGCCACGACGGAGGCGACGACGGCGAGCACGATCCTGCTGCGCCCGCGGCTCCGGCGCATACGCGGATACTTGTCTCCCGTGATGCGGTACTTGCCGCCCATGCCGGGGGGAGTGAGCATGCTCATGGGCGCAGCGTAGTGCGCACCGGCGATGATTCCTACTAAATGATCATCGGTCCGCGCCGGGGACTACCCGAAAGGGTCAACGCGGGCGCGGGGCCCCGTGGCTCAGCCCAGCTCGAGGACGCGGGCGTGCAGCACCTGGCGCTGCTGGAGCGCGGCGCGCACGGCGCGGTGGAGGCCGTCCTCCAGGTAGAGGTCGCCCTGCCACTTCACGACGTGCGCGAAGAGGTCGCCGTAGAACGTCGAGTCCTCGGCGAGCAGCGTTTCGAGGTCGAGCTGGCCCTTGGTCGTCACGAGCTGATCGAGGCGGACCGGGCGCGGCGCGACGTCCGCCCACTGCCGGGTGCTTTCCCGGCCGTGGTCGGGGTACGGCCGGCCGTTTCCGATGCGCTTGAAGATCACACGGAAAGCCTACCGGGCCCGGCTCTCCGGGCGCAGCCATGGAGACGGAGTGCAACGCTGGGAAATGCCGCCCTAAACAGGGGCAAACCGGGAACACTCCAGCCGGGACAGGGGCCAGAAATGAGCGACAGTGAGCCGATCCCGGCCGGGAAGGCGAATGCGGAGCCCTCGTCGGGGGTAGAAGCGGGCGCCGCGTTGACGCCCGAAAGCGCTTCCCCGCCACCGGCAAGCGCCGCCCTCCCCGCCCCCGCCGCCGAGATCGCCGCCGGGTACGCCTTCACCGGGCCCGCCCTCGACCTCGGCGCGCTCGTGTGGGACGGGCAGTGCCTGCCGGACGCGCAGATCCGGATCCCGCTCGGGATGCTCAACCGGCACGGCCTCGTCGCGGGCGCCACCGGCACCGGCAAGACCAAGACGCTCCAGCTCGTCGCCGAGCAGCTGGCCGCGCAGGGCGTCCCCGTCTTCCTCGCCGACATCAAGGGCGACATCTCGGGGGTCTCCGCCCCGGGGCAGCCGAACGCACGCGTGACGCAGCGGGCGTCCGAGGTCGGCCAGGAGTGGCGGGCGACCGGCTTCCCCTGCGAGTTCTACGCGCTCGGCGGCATCGGCCCCGGCATCCCGCTGCGCGCCACCATCACCGGCTTCGGCCCGGTCCTGCTCGCCAAGTGCCTCCAGCTCAACCAGACACAGGAGCAGTCCCTCGGCCTGATCTTCCATTACGCGGACCAGAAGGGCCTCGAACTCGTCGACCTCAAGGACCTGCGCGCGGTCGTCGCGTTCCTCACCTCCGACGAGGGCAAGCAGGAGCTGAAGACCATCGGCGGCCTGTCCACGGCGACGGCGGGGGTGATCCTGCGCTCCCTGACCGCGTTCGAACAGCAGGGCATGAGCGACTTCTTCGGCGAGCCCGAGTTCGACAGCAGCGAGCTGCTGCGCACGGCGCCGGACGGCCGCGGCCTGGTCTCCGTACTCGAACTGCCCGCCGTGCAGGACAAGCCGCACCTCTTCTCGACGTTCCTGATGTGGCTGCTCGCGGACCTGTTCCAGGATCTGCCCGAGGTCGGTGACGTGGAGAAGCCGAAGCTGGTCTTCTTCTTCGACGAGGCGCATCTGCTCTTCAACGGCGCCTCCAAGGCCTTCCTGGAGGCGATCACGCAGACGGTGCGGCTCATCCGGTCCAAGGGCGTGGGCGTGTTCTTCGTGACGCAGACGCCGAAGGACGTACCGTCCGACGTCCTCGCCCAGCTCGGCAACCGCGTCCAGCACGCGCTGCGCGCCTTCACGCCCGACGACCAGAAGGCGCTCAAGTCGACGGTGAAGACGTTCCCGAACTCCGCGTACGACCTCGAAGAGCTGCTGACCTCGCTCGGTACGGGCGAGGCCGTGGTCACCGTGCTGAGTGAGAACGGCGCGCCGACGCCGGTCGCCGCGACCCGGCTGCGGGCGCCCGAGTCGCTGATGGGGCCCGTCGAAGCGGGCGCGCTGGACAAGGCGGTGAAGGAGTCGGCCCTGTACGCGCGGTACGCCGACGCGGTGGACCGCGAGTCCGCGTACGAGAAGTTGACGGCCCGTGAGGCCGAGACGCGGGCGCGCGAGGACGCCGAGGCGGCCGAAGCGGCCGAGAAGAAGGAACAGACGGCCCACAGGGCGGACCGGGCGAAGCCCAAGGAGGAGACGTCCGTCGTGGACCAGGTGGTGGGCAGCGGGGTCTTCAAGTCCCTTGCCCGGTCGGTCGGTACGCAGCTCGGGCGGGAGATCTCGCGGTCGCTCTTCGGGACGCGGCGGCGGTAGCCCCGGCTTGTGTGGTCCCCAGCCCTGGTCCTGGTCCCGGTCCCGTAGTGCGCGCGGGGCCGGGACCGTCGTCGTTGTCAGGTGCGGTTGCGGTTGCGGTCGTGCGGGTCCGGGGCCGCGTCGTGTGGCCTGTCGTCGGTGGGGGGCTTCGGGGTCTCGGGTGCGGGATGTGCGTCCCGGGTCGCTTCGGCGCGCAGCAGGGCGCGCAGGATCGCGTAGGGGTCTGTGGGCATGGGGGTGCCGTCCTTGTCGTGCCGGCTCGGTCCGTGGGGGCGGTGGCGGACGGAGCTGTCAGCAGCGCAGGACGACGCAGCGCAGGACGTTCAGGGCGCGGAGGGCGGCGCGGGGCGCATGGGGGCGCACAGGTGGTGCGGGGGAGCGCTCGGGGAGCGTGGTGGCGGCGCGTCCGGCGCGTCCGGCGCGTCCGGTGGGGAGGCGGGTCGCATGGCCGGTCGGGAGGCGCAGGGCCGTGTCGGGGGCGTCCTGATGGAGTTCGCCGGGTCCGGTGGCGGAGGACGCGGCGGCCGGCGCGACCGTGGCCGCGGTGGCGGGGGCGCCGGCCGCGAGGGCCGTGCAGAGCAGGGTGACGAGGACGAGCAGCGCCCTGACCCAGGCGGGCGGGCGCGTGGTGCGGCGGCCCGTGCCGGTGGGGGAGGCGTGTGCGCTCATGGACGTCAATGTCCCCCGGCGACGCCCCGAGGACGATCAACGGCGCCGAGATCCGCCCTCATGGACTACGCCGGGGCTACGACCGGGGCCACGGCCGGGGCACCGGGTTACCTCCCCTTACTTCCCCGTGGCCTTGGCCGCCTTCGCCGCCTTGGCCGCCGCCTTCATCTCCTGTTTGTGCGCCCGCACCTTCGTGAGCGACGCGGGCCCGGTGATGTCCGCGACCGACCGGTAGGACTTCGCCTCCCCGTACGCGCCCGCGGCCTCGCGCCAGCCCTTGGGGCGTACCCCGAGCTGCTTGCCGAGCAGGGCCAGGAAGATCTGGGCCTTTTGCGTGCCGTAGCCGGGCAGGTCGCCCAGGCGCTTGAGGAGTTCCCGGCCGTCCGTGACGCCTTCCCAGACGGCGCTCGCGTCCCCGTCGTAGTGCTCGACGAGGTACTGGCACAGCTGCTGGATCCGCTTGGCCATCGAGCCGGGGTAGCGGTGCACGGCCGGTTTCGTGGACAGCAGCGCCGCGAAGGCCTCGGGGTCGTACGAGGCGATCTCGTGTGCGTCCAGATCGTCGGCGCCCATGCGCGTGGCGATCGTGTACGGGCCCGCGAACGCCCACTCCATCGGCACCTGCTGGTCGAGCAGCATGCCCACGAGGGCGGCCAGCGGGCTGCGGCCGAGCAGCGCGTCGGCCTCCGGCTCCTGGGCGAGGTGAAGGGTGACGTCCATACGTCGATGATCGCGCGGCGGGGGCCGGGCCGCAGTTCCGGGCCGCCCGTCCCCGGGCTCGCGTACTGCTCACGTGATCAGCCGCGTACGAGAAGGATCACCGAGGCGGTGACGCCGACCACGACGATCACCGCCCGCAGCGCCGCCGGGGGCAGTCTGCGGCCGTACCTCGCGCCCACCAGGCCGCCCAGCGTGGAGCCGACGGCGATCACGGCGGCGGCCACCCAGTCGACGTCGGCGACGGCGATGAAGACGATCGCGGCGACGCCGTTCACGATCGAGGCCAGGACGTTCTTCGCCGCGTTGAGCCGCTGGAGCTCGTCCTGGAGGAAGCTGCCGAACATGCCCATGAGCAGCACGCCCTGCGCGGCCCCGAAGTAGCCGCCGTACACGCCGGTCCCGAGCACGCCGAGCCACATGGGGACCCCGCCGTCGGAGCGCCTCGCGGTGGCCTGGCGCCGCTTCGACCAGGCGCTGAGCCGGGGCTGGAGCACGACGAGGACGCACGCGGCCAGGATGAGGACGGGCACCACCGCCGTGAACGCGCGGGCCGGCAGCTTCAGCAGGAGCAGCGCGCCCGTGAGCCCGCCGATCAGCGAGGCCGTGCCGAACCGGAGCAGCCGCTTCCGCTGCCCCTTCAGCTCGCGCCGGTAGCCGTACGCGGCGCTGAGCACGCCCGGCACGAGCCCGATGTTGTTCGACACGTTGGCGAGCACCGGCGGATAGCCGAACGCGAGGAGCGTGGGAAAGGTGATGAGTGTGCCGGAGCCGACCACGGCGTTGATCGCGCCGGCGGCGACACCGGCCGCGCCGATCGCCACTGCTTCGAGTGCATCCACGCCCGAGATCGTTTCGGAGCCCGACATCCAAGTCAATCCTCGGAAATTATTGGAGAGTTGCAAGGTCTGGCTTGGGGAGCGGGCTTGCGGTCTGGTTACGTTGGCGCGGTGACCCTCGACGATCTCCGTGTCTACGTAGCCGTGTGCGCGGCGGGCAGCCTCAGCGCCGTCGCCCGCGATCTCGCCTGTACGCAGTCGGCGGTGAGCCAGCACATCCGGCGCCTCGAACGCGAGGTGGGCGTCACCCTCCTCGAACGGCACGCGCGCGGTGTCCTGCCGACCGCCGCCGGACGCATCCTCCAGAGCGCGGCCGCGGAAGGCATCGGCGGCATCGACGTCGCCCTGCGCCGCCTGCGTGACCTGGCGCGCGGCGAGAGCGGCACGGTGCGCGTCACGACGGGCGCGACGACCGTGCGCCACTTCATGTCCGAGGCCATCGTCGGCTTCCGGCGCCGGCACCCGCAGGTGAGCCTGGAGTTCCAGACGGTCTCCTCCAGCCACAGCGCCTACGAGGCGCTCGCCGCCCACGACCTCGACCTCGCCTGGGTCACCATGGGCGCGCCCGAACGCGGCATCGAACAGCGCCCCGTGGCCGAGCTCCCCTGGGTCCTCGCGGTCCGCGCCGACGACCCGCTCGCCGCCCGTGAGCGCATCGAGCCCGACGACCTGGCCGCCGCCCACCTCATCAGGCCGCCCGAAGGGTCTACGTCCCGCGCGCTGCTCGACCGCAACTTCGCCGCACTCGGCATCGTCAGGACGGACGGGCCCGACGCGGGAGTCGCCGACTGGGCCACCGCCGTGCACCTCGCCGAGCTGGGCCTAGGCCACGCGGTCGTCCCCGAACTGCCCGGCTGGCGCGACCGGGACCGCGTCGGCCCCGCCCTCGTCCCCGTACCGTCGCTGCCGCCGCTCGCGGTGGGCTGGGCGGTGCGGCGCTGGTCCACGCTGACGCCGGTGGCGAAGGGCTTCGCCGACCTGGTGGCGGAGCACTGCCGGGCCGAGGGGTAGGGCGGGGCGGCCGCCTGCTGCGGCCGGAGTGCGGGCGGCGGGCGCCCTTTGTGGCGGGGCCGGGTCGCAGGGTGGACGCCCTTTGTGGCGGGGGCCGGGTCGCAGGGGGACGCTGGAGTCATGACCACGACCTCTGTGACCTACGACCTGAACGCTCTCGCCGACAAGCATCTCGCCGCCGCGCGGAGCGCCGCCCACGGCCGCAGCGCTCACCTCCTGCTCCGTGAGGAACCCCTGCGGCAGAGCGTGATCGCCCTGACGGCCGGATCCGCTCTGGAGGAGCACAACGCCCCGCCCGCCGCGACCCTCCAGGTGCTGCGGGGCGAGGTCGTCCTCACGGCGGTGTCGGGTGACGTGACGCTCAAGGCGGGCCGGCTCCACGCGATCCCTCAGGAGCGGCACGGGCTCCGCGCCGTCACGGACGCGGCGGTGCTCCTGACGGCGGTCAACGACTGACGTGCCGCCGGGCCCTCCGGACATGCGGGCGCCAACGATGGGCATGCGCCCGCGACGTCCCGGACAGGGACATGCCGGCGCCAACGACCGACGCGCGCGCCCGCGCCCTCCCGGACATGTCGGCGGACACCGAACCGTTCCGCGCCTAGCGTGCGCCGTATGACGGGACGACGGGGCCGACGGGGCCCACGGCCGGCCCCCCTCGAAGGGAACCCCCGATGAACCGCCCCTCCCCGGCGAGCCCGTTCGCGGCCCTGCACCACGCCCCCGGCGCGCCCCTGCTCCTCCCCAACGCCTGGGACCACGCCTCCGCCGCCGCGCTGGCCGGACAGGGGTTCGCGGCGATCGGCACGACGAGCCTCGGCGTGGCCGCCGCCGCCGGGCTGCCCGACGGCGCCGCCGCCACCCGCGAGGAGACCTTGCGCCTGGCCCGCCGCCTGGGCAGGGGAGCGTTCCTGCTGTCCGTGGACGCCGAGGGCGGCTTCAGCGACGACCCGGCCGAGGTCGCCGGGCTCGCCCGCGAGCTGGTCCGGGCGGGCGCGGTCGGCATCAACCTGGAGGACGGCCGCCCCGACGGCACCCTCACCCCGGCCCCCCTCCACGCCGCGAAGATCGCCGCGGTCAAGGCCGCCGTACCCGGCCTGTTCGTCAACGCCCGCACGGACACGTACTGGCTCCCGGACCCGGACACCGCCCCGGAGCCGGAGACGCGGCGCCGGCTCGACGCGTACGCCCGGGCGGGCGCCGACGGCGTCTTCGTGCCGGGCCTGAGCGACCCGGCCGCGATCACCGCCCTGGTGACGCACCTGCGCCCCTCCGGTCTCCCCCTGAACATCCTCTACTCCCCCAAGGGCCCCACCGTCCCCGAACTCACCGCACTCGGCGTACGCCGGATCAGCCTCGGCTCACTCCTCTTCCGCGTGGCACTCGGCGCGGCGGTCACGGCGGCGCTCGACGTACGGGCGGGCCGGGACACGGGCCGCGCGGCGCCGGCGTACGGCGAGGTCCAGGAACTGAGCAGCGGTGGGGGCGAGGCGGAAATATGATGAATCCGGGGTTTTCCGTAGCGCGGAGCGGTCCATGACGCAGCGTCGTCCGAGCGAGTCCGAGAGCGCCGACGACCTGCTGACCAGGCTCGGGCGGCTCGCGGCACAGGCGCGGGCCGGGGCGGAGCTGCAGCACGCCCGGGTGGAGCTGGCGGAGGCCCTGCAGCGCGAGATGCTCCCCGCCTCCCTGCCCGCCCTGCCCGGCCTGTCGACGGCCGCCTGTTACGCCCCGGCCCGAAACGGCCTGGACATCGGCGGCGACTGGTACGACGGCTTCCCCTCCGCCGACGGCACCCTCGGCTTCTCCATCGGGGACGTCCAGGGCCACGACGTCGAGGCCGCCGCCTTCATGGGGCAGATCCGTATCGCCCTGCGCGCGGTGGCCGCCTTCGCCACCGACCCGGGCGAGGCACTCGGCCAGGCCAACGACCTGCTCCTCTCGATGCACCGCGACCTCTTCGCGACCTGCAGTTTCCTCCGGTTCGACCCGGAGACACGGGTCCTGGAGAGCGCCCGGGCGGGCCATGTCCCCGCGATCTGGGCCACGGTCGACGGCCGGTTCGGCATCTGTGAGGACGCGGGCGGGCTGCCCCTGGGCATGCTGCCCGCCACGGGGTACCCGGTCACCCGGCACCGCCTCACGACGCCGGGCGCCTTCGTGCTGGTCACCGACGGTGTCGTCGAAGGGCCGTCGTTCCCGATAGAGGCCGGCCTGGAGTGCGTGGCCCGGGTGGTCGCGGCGGGGGCGGGCGCCGACGCGGCGGAACTGGCCGCCGAGGTGATGAAGGTCGCCGACTGCACCGGCCACCAGGACGACGCGGCGGTGCTCGTGCTGCGTCATGACGCGCCATCGGTCCTGGCAGGGTGACAGCGGGCCCCCGGCAGCGCGTGTCACGCTCCGCCGCGGGACGGGGACTGATTATGTGATGCGGTGGTGCGCACCGAGGAATCCCGACGTCTTGCCGAAGACCTGCTGCGGATTCTCGTGGTCGCCGCCGCCTACTACGTGACCGGACGGATCGGCCTCATGCAGGAGGTCGTCCTCCAGGGCGCGACCGTCACCCCCCTCTGGCTCCCGACGGGCATCGCCGTCAGCTGCCTGCTCTGGTGGGGCCCGCGGATCTGGCCGGGCATCGCGATCGGCGCCTTCTTCCTCGTCGAGACGATCACCGGCTTCTCCCTGAAGCCCGTCGACACGGTGATCGTCGCCGCGAACACCCTCGCGCCTCTGTGCGCCTGGCTGCTGCTCCGCCGGGTGGGCTTCCGCGTCGAGCTGGACCGGCTGCGCGACGGGGTGGCCCTGGTGTTCCTGGGCGGTCTGCTGCCGATGCTGCTCAGCTCCACCGTCGGCGTGTGCGTACTGGCGTTCACCGGCAACCTGGCGTGGAGCGCCTTCGGGCCGGTGTGGGCCGCGTGGTGGGCCGGCGACACGATGGGCGTACTCGTGGGGACCCCGCTGCTGCTCGTACTGCGCCGGGCCCGGCCGCCCTGGGACATGAGCCGGTGGCCGGAGGCCGCGGCCCTGGCGGTCACCGCGTGCGTCGTCGTCCCCGTGGCCACGAGGAGCCCGCTCGCGCTGCTCTTCCTCGTCTTCCCGCTCCTCACCTGGGCGGCGCTGCGGTTCCAGCTCGCGGGGGCGGCGCCGTGCGCGCTGCTGGTGTCCGTCCTCGCGATCTCGGCGGCCAACCACCGCATCGGCCCCTTCTCGGACCACTCGCTCTTCGAGGTCATGGTCACCCTCCAGGCCCTCAACGGCTCCGCGGCGCTGACCGCACTCCTGCTCGCGGCCATCGTCACGGAGCAGCAGAGCGTCAAGCAGAAGATCGAACAGGCGGTCAGGGACCTGACGGAAGTGGTCGAACACCTGGCACCACGTCGCAACGGATGACCCCGCCCCCGGTACGACGAAGGTCCCGGTACGACGAAGGCCCCGGCCGCTGAGCGGTCGGGGCCTTCGTTTATTGCCCGGTGAGAGCAATGGCGGAGGATACGAGATTCGAACTCGTGAGGGGTTGCCCCCAACACGCTTTCCAAGCGTGCGCCCTAGGCCACTAGGCGAATCCTCCGCCGCAAACAATACAAGACGTTGGGGGGTGCTCGCGAACATGATCCGGGGCGGAGGCCGAGGCGGGGATCGGGCCGGGGGCCGGGCTCGTGATTCGGGCCGGGCATCCGCTACTGTGGAGCCCAGCCCCTCACGTGGCGCTATCTGACTGAACTCCCCCAGGGCCGGAAGGCAGCAAGGGTAGGTCGGCTCTGGCGGGTGCGTGGGGGGCCCTTTGCGTTCCCGGACCGCACGTTCCCCCTCGGCGGCCGTGGTTGTCAGTGGGCGCCTATAACCTCGTATACGTGTCGTCTCTCGCGCTCTACCGCCGCTATCGCCCGGAGTCGTTCGCCGAGGTCATCGGGCAGGAACATGTGACCGACCCGCTGCAGCAGGCGCTGCGGAACAACCGGGTCAATCACGCGTACCTGTTCAGTGGCCCGCGCGGCTGCGGCAAGACGACGAGCGCGCGCATCCTCGCGCGGTGTCTGAACTGCGAGCAGGGCCCCACACCGACGCCCTGCGGCGAGTGCCAGTCCTGCCGCGACCTGGCGAGGAACGGGCCGGGTTCGATCGACGTCATCGAGATCGACGCCGCGTCGCACGGTGGTGTCGACGATGCCCGTGACCTGCGAGAAAAGGCCTTCTTCGGGCCCGCGAGCAGCCGGTACAAGATCTACATCATCGACGAGGCCCACATGGTCACGCCGGCGGGGTTCAACGCTCTGCTGAAGGTCGTCGAGGAGCCGCCGGAGCACCTCAAGTTCATCTTCGCCACGACCGAGCCCGAGAAGGTCATCGGGACCATCCGGTCGCGTACGCACCACTACCCCTTCCGGCTCGTGCCCCCCGGGACGCTCCGCGACTACCTCGGAGAGGTCTGCGGCAAGGAGGACATCCCGGTCGAGGAAGGCGTGCTCCCGCTCGTCGTGCGGGCCGGTGCCGGGTCCGTGCGTGACTCGATGTCCGTCATGGACCAGCTGCTCGCCGCCGCGGCCGAGCACGGTGTGACGTATGCCATGGCGACGTCACTGCTCGGGTACACGGACAGTTCGCTGCTCGACTCCGTGGTCGAGGCCTTCGCCTCGGGTGACGGCGCCGCCGCCTTCGAGGTCGTCGACCGCGTCATCGAGGGGGGCAACGACCCGCGCCGGTTCGTCGCCGACCTCCTGGAGCGGCTGCGGGACCTGGTGATCCTGGCCGCCGTGCCGGACGCGGTCGAGAAGGGCCTCATCGACGCCCCGGTGGACGTCGTGGAGCGGATGCAGGCCCAGGCCGGTGTCTTCGGCGGCGCCGAGCTCAGCCGCGCCGCCGACCTGGTCAACGAGGGGCTCACGGAGATGCGCGGCGCCACCTCGCCCCGCCTCCAGCTGGAGCTGATCTGCGCGCGCGTGCTGCTCCCCGCCGCGTACGACGACGCCCGCTCCGTCATGTCCCGGCTCGACCGCCTGGAGCGCGGGGGGAACTTCGTACCCGGCGGCCAGGGCGCCGGACCCGCGATGGGGTACGTGCCCGCGCCCGACGCCCATCCGGGCGCGGCCGCCGCGCAGGTCCCTCCGGGCGGCGGACCGGCCGCTGCCCGGGCCGCGGTACGGGGGCCCGGCCCGGAGCCCGCCCCGGCGGCTCCCGCGCCCGTACCTCAGGCTGCGCCCGCGCCCCCGGTGTCCGCGCCGCCGGTCGCGCCCGCCGCTCCGGTCGAACCCGCGCCCGCCGCGGCCCCGGCCGCGCCCGCACAGCCCGCGCCCGCTCCCGCGACCACCGGGTCGGCACCCGGAGCCTGGCCCACCGCCGCCCCGGCCGGCGGCGGCAGGCGTCCCGGCGGCTGGCCCACGGCCGCGCCCGCCGGCGGCGGAGGCCAGGCCGCCGGCCCAGTCGGCGGCGGAACTGTGCAGCCTCCCGCCGCGGCGCCCCCCGCCCAGCCTCAGCACCAGGCCCCCGCACAGCCCCCCGTCGCGGCCCCGCCCGCCGCCGGCGGTCTCGACCCGCGCAGCCTGTGGCCGAACATCCTCGAGGTGGTGAAGAACAAGCGCCGCTTCACCTGGATCCTGCTCAGCCAGAACGCGCAGGTCACCGGCTTCGACGGGACGACCCTCCAGCTCGGCTTCGTGAACGCGGGAGCGCGTGACAACTTCGCGAGCAGCGGCAGCGAGGACGTCCTGCGGACCGCGCTCGCCGAGCAGTTCGGCGTGCAGTGGAAGGTCGAGGCGGTCGTCGACCCCTCGGGCGGCGGCGGTGGTGGCCAGGCCCCGCCTCCCGCCCCGGGCGGCGGGTACAACCCGGGCGGCGGTGCCCCCGCGGCCCCCGCCCCGCAGTACCCGGCGGCCCCGCAGGCCCAGGCCCCCGCCGCGCCCAGGCCCCCGGACCGGCCCGCCCAGGCGTCCGCCCCCGCCCAGGCCCCCGCGCCGAGACCGTCGGCCCAGGAAGCGCCCCCGGTCTCCATCGAGGACGACATCCCGGCTGACGACGACCCGGATCTCGACGAGTCGGTCCTGTCGGGCCACGACCTGATCGTCCGCGAGCTCGGGGCGACGGTCGTGGAGGAGTTCACGAACGAGTAGGGCTAGGGCTCAGGCTGGCGCGGCCAGTTGGGCCTGCCCCGCCCGCCCGGGCGTGAGTACGGGGCCACCCGCTCGCGCCGCCGGATGGAGAAACGCACGAACGCGGACCGCCCCCGCTCTCGGCGGCCCGTACAAGAGCACACCGGGCCGCCGCCTATGCTGGCTGGCGTGAAGGTCCTCGTCATCGGTAACGGCGCCCGCGAACACGCCCTGTGCCGCTCACTGTCCCTCGACCCCGACGTCTCCGCGCTGCACTGCGCG
This sequence comes from Streptomyces antnestii, assembly GCF_004005495.1. Lineage (GTDB taxonomy): Bacteria > Actinomycetota > Actinomycetes > Streptomycetales > Streptomycetaceae > Streptomyces > Streptomyces antnestii. The sequence goes on along the minus strand of NZ_RZYA01000003.1, from coordinate 58,544 downwards.
CCCGGCAACGCAGGAATCGCCGAGGTCGCCGAGCTGCACCCGGTCGACGCCCTCGACGGCGCCGCCGTGGCCCGCCTGGCCGGTGAGCTGGCCGCGGACCTCGTCGTGGTCGGCCCGGAGGCACCCCTTGTCGCCGGGGTAGCCGACGCCGTACGCGCCGCGGGCATCCCCTGCTTCGGCCCCTCCGGGGAAGCCGCGCAGCTGGAGGGCTCGAAGGCGTTCGCCAAGGACGTGATGGCGGGCGCCGGTGTGCCGACCGCCCGCTCGTACGTGTGCACCACCCCGGCCGAGGTCGACGAGGCGCTCGACGCCTTCGGCGCCCCGTACGTGGTCAAGGACGACGGGCTCGCGGCCGGCAAGGGTGTCGTCGTGACCGACGACCTCGAGGCCGCCCGCGCGCACGCCAACGCCTGCGACCGCGTCGTCATCGAGGAGTTCCTCGACGGCCCGGAGGTCTCCCTCTTCGCGATCACCGACGGCGTCACCGTCGTCCCGCTCAAGCCCGCGCAGGACTTCAAGCGCGCGCACGACGGCGACGCGGGCCCGAACACCGGCGGCATGGGTGCCTACTCGCCGCTCCCGTGGGCCGACCCGAAGCTCGTCGACGAGGTCATGGAGACGGTCCTCCAGCCGACCGTCGACGAACTGCGCCGCCGCGGCACGCCCTTCTCGGGCCTGCTGTACGCGGGGCTCGCGATCACCTCGCGGGGCGTCCGGGTCATCGAGTTCAACGCCCGCTTCGGCGACCCGGAGACCCAGGTCGTCCTGGCCCGCCTGAAGACCCCGCTCGCGGGCGTCCTCCTCGCCTCGGCCAACGGCACGCTCGCGGACCTGCCGCCCCTGCGCTGGAGCGACGAGGCCGCCGTGACCGTGGTCGTCGCCTCCTACAACTACCCGGGGACGCCGCGCACCGGCGACCCCATCACCGGGCTCGACGAGGTCGCGGCGCAGGACGCGCCCTACGCGTACGTCCTGCACGCCGGGACGAAGCGGGACGGGGACGCCGTCGTCAGCGCGGGCGGCCGGGTGCTTTCGGTGACGGCGACCGGTTCGGACCTCACGCAGGCCCGCGAGCGCGCGTACACCGCCGTGGCCCGCATCGGTCTCGACGGCTCGCAGCACCGCACCGACATCGCGGCGAAGGCGGCCGCGGAGGCCTGATCGTCAGCCTCACGTGCGTGAACCTCAGGCCCTGGATCCGAACCGGATCCGGGGCCTGAATGTCATCTACCTCTGCCCAAAGCCATTCCATCGAGTGACCGCTGGCCCATCCGGCTGACGATGCGGTGCGCCCCAACTAGGGTGCGGCGCAAGCGTTCCGGCACTTGGCCCACCGGCATTGCGATGTCAGTGACGGGTGCCACAGTGGGGGAGTGGACAACGCCATGGGTGCAGGCAACACAGGCAGATGGGGGTGACGTCGGTCGTGTCCGGTATGGGTGCGGAGATGGGCGCGCAGGCCGCGCGCTCCCGGGCGCTCGCGGTGCTGCGCATCCGCGGCAGGGCGCTGGCCGTGGCCCTGCTGCCCGCGGCCGTCGCGGTCGTGCTGGCCGCGGGCGCCGCCACCGGTCACATGGTCGGTGGCGGCTGGCGCGCGGCGCTGTGGATCATGACGGTCGTCGCCCTCGTCGTCCTGGCCGCGGCGGTGGGCATCGCCCTCGTGGTGGCCCGCGCCCGCCCGGCGGTCAGCCCGACGGTGGCGATCGCCGAGGAGCGGGCCCCCGATCTGTACCGGCTCGTGCGCGATCTCGCCGACCGGCTCGAAGTCCCCGCCCCCTCGGCGATAGCGCTCACCCCGGACTGCGACAGCTGGCTTGAGGACCGTACGCATCCCGCGCACGGGCCGCCCAGCTCCAAGGGCGGCGACGGCCGGGTCCCCGCCGCGCCCGTCCTGGTCATTGGCTCCCCCTTCCTGTGGTGGATGCGCGTGGGCGAGCTGCGCGCCGTACTCGCCCCGGTCGTCGCCGGTACGGGGCCCTCCGCGCACCCGGACATAGCCGCCGCCCGGCGCTTCGTGCGGGGCCTGGACGCGGCGGTCGCCGTCGCGTCGGCGCCCGGCCGCGGACCGCTCGGGCGGGTGGTGCTCGGCGGCGTCGGCTGGGTGGTGCGCCTGCTGCTGCGCGGCTGCCGGGGGCACGCGGGCGAGATGGAGCGCGGGGTCGCGGCGGCCGCCGCCGAGCGGGCGCAGGCCGTGGACTACGGCGTGCGGATCGTCGCCCAGGAGCAGGTCGGCCTGGCCTACGCGGGCTGGGACCGGCTGCTCACCCGGGTCGCGCTGCCCGCCTGGCGCATGGGGCGCTGGCCCTCCCGTCTGGACGCGGGCGTCGTGGCCGCCCTCACCGAGCTGTCCCGGCGCGACCGCCTCGCCGAGGGGTTCGCCTCCCGGCTCGGGGAGCGGCCCGCCTGCGATCTGCTTGAGGAGCCGGGCACGGTGGACGAGGCGGCGTCGCTGCTCGCGGCCCGGCTGTTCCACGGCGGCCCCGCCGAGCAGGGTGCCGACTGGGCGCCGGTGGGCTGGGACGAGTATCCGGAGGAGGTCGTGGACCGCAAGTGGCGCATGGACGCGGCCCGTCTGCACCGCGTTCTCGACGCGCTCGGTGTCCGCGGCTCGGCGGATCCCGCGGTCCCCGGCCGGGAGGGCCCGACACTCGCCCGGGTGATGGACCACCTCGCGACGGTGACCCGGCCCACGCCGCAGCCCACCGCTCCGACGCCGGAGCCGGCCTCCGCCCTCCCCACCGCGGACGAAGCCGCCACCACTCCGGAAGACACCCCCCAAGCCGCCCCCGAAGCCGACCTCACCACCCCAGAGGCCCCTGAGGGCGCCCCCGAATCGAACCCCGAATCGGACCCCGGATCCGACCCCGAAGACGGTCCCGCCGGGCTGCTCGCCGCCGGGCTCAGCGCCGAGTCCGCCCGGGAGGAGAGCGAGGCGGCCGCCCTGCGCCCCGCTCCGCCCGCGCCCACCGCGGGACAAGGCCCCGCCGACGCCCTGTGGGACGAGGGCATGCTGCCGCTTTTCCCGCTCCAACCACCGCGTACCGGCCGCGAGTTGGTGGCCGACCACGTGACGGCGATGGTGTGCTGCGCCGCGGTCGACACCGCCGGGGCGGCCCCCGGGCTCGACTGGCTGGACGGCCCCTCGCTCCTGGTCGACGGCGAGCGCACCAAGGACCTCGCCGCGCGCGTCCTGAGCCTCGTGGAAGAGGGTGACCCGGAGCCGCTGCGGGCCTGGCTCGTGCGCCTGGGCATCCGCCCCGAGAAGCCGGTCCGGCTGGTGTAGGCCACGCCGCGAACACCCGCCACCCGGACCCCTCAAAACCCTCAACCCCCGGAGGGATACGTTCCGTTCACGTCAATTCGCGACGAACGGTGACGGAGTGCATGCGTAATGTGATGTGCTGGGGTCAGTAGCTGAACAGACGGCGCGCCAAGAAGGCTCGGGGGAGCGAGGGAGGGAGGCGGGCATGGGGCCGGAACGGGAGGACCAGCAGGCCGCACGGCCGGAGCGCGCGCGCTCCCCCCGCACCATCCGCCGCTGGGAGTCCGGCGCGCTCGCCCACGCCGTGAGCGACCCCTTCGGCCAGGGCCCCCTGCCGTGGCTGCGCGGCAGCGAGCACTACTTCGACGACACCGGCCAGGTCGTCCCTTGGTACGTCGACCACGCCCCTCAGCCCGGCGCGAGCACCCTCGCGACCACCATCCCGAGCCCCCGTGCCGGCGGCCCCCGCATGGCGGACGACGTGCACCGCCAGATCAAGGGGTTCACGTCGACCGGTGCGGCCGCGCCCGGCGAGGCGATCGACTTCCACATCACCGTGGACCCGCCCCAGCAGTTCAGCGTCGACATCTACCGGATCGGCCACTACGGCGGCGACGGCGCCAGCAAGATCATCACCAGCCCGCGGCTCTCCGGCATCGTCCAGCCGCCCCCGCTCACCGCGGACCGCACGGTGTCCTGCCACCACTGGTGGCTCTCCTGGCGCCTCCAGATCCCGTCGTACTGGAACGTGGGCGCGTACGTCGCCGTCCTCACCACCGTCGACGGTTACCGCTCGCACGTCCCCTTCACCGTCCGCGACAGCCGCCCCGCCGATCTCCTCCTGCTCCTGCCGGACGTGACCTGGCAGGCGTACAACCTCTACCCGGAGGACGGGCACACGGGCGCGAGCCTCTATCACGCGTGGGACGAGGAGGGGCGGTTGCTCGGCGAGGGCGACGCCGCGACGACGGTCTCCTTCGACCGCCCGTACGCCGGCGCGGGCCTCCCCCTGCACGTCGGCCACGCCTACGACTTCATCCGCTGGGCCGAGCGGTACGGCTACGACCTCGCGTACGCCGACGCCCGCGACCTGCACGCGGGCCGCGTCGACCCCACCCGGTACCGGGGCCTCGTCTTCCCCGGGCACGACGAGTACTGGTCGACACCGATGCGCCGCACGACGGAGCTGGCCCGCGAGCACGGCACCTCACTCGTGTTCCTCTCCGCCAACACCATGTACTGGCAGGTGGAGTTGGGCCCGTCCCCGTCGGGCGTGCCGGACCGGCTGCTCACCTGCCACAAGCGCAGGGCCCCCGGGAAGTCCGCCCTGTGGCGCGAGATCGACCGCCCCGAGCAGCAGCTCATGGGTATCCAGTACGCGGGCCGCGTCCCCGAGCCGCACCCCCTCGTCGTGCGGAACGCGGACCACTGGCTGTGGGAGGCCACGGGCGCGCACGAGGGCGACGAGATCGACGGTCTGGTCGCCGGCGAGGCGGACCGCTACTACCCGCGCACGGCGCTGCCCGAGCACGAGGACCGGATCCTCCTCGCCCACTCGCCGTACCGCGACAGCGAGCGGGCGCCGCGCCACCAGGAGACGTCGCTGTACCGGGCGCCGTCGGGTTCGCTGGTCTTCGCGTCGGGCACGTTCGCCTGGTCACCGGCCCTCGACCGCCCCGGCCATGTCGACCCGCGGATCCAGCGCGCGACGGCCAACCTCCTCGACCGGATCTGCAAACGCGACTGACCCGCCGCGCCCCCACCACCACCGCCCCCGCCGGACCCGTGGCCAAAACTCGTCCCCGTATGAGCGAGAATCAGGTGCACTCGTACATATCCACGGGGAGGAACCGTGTCCGGATTCGTCGAAAAGCCCGAACCGCTTCAGGTGCCGGGCCTGGTACACCTCCACACCGGAAAGGTGCGGGACCTGTACCGGAACGAGGCGGGCGACCTCGTGATGGTCGCCTCCGACCGCATGTCCGCCTACGACTGGGTACTGCCCACGCTCATCCCGGACAAGGGCCGCGTCCTCACGCAGCTCTCGCTGTGGTGGTTCGACCAGCTCACCGACCTGGCCCCCAACCACGTCATCTCCACGGAGCTGCCGGCCGGCGCCCCCGCCGACTGGCAGGGCCGCACCCTCATCTGCAAGTCGCTGGACATGGTGCCCGTGGAGTGCGTGGCCCGCGGCTATCTGACCGGCTCCGGCCTCGTCGAGTACAACCAGTCCCGCACGGTCTGCGGCCTCGCCCTGCCCGAGGGCCTGACCGACGGCTCGGAGCTGCCCACCCCGATCTTCACGCCCGCCACGAAGGCCGAGGTCGGCGAGCACGACGAGAACGTGAGTTACGAGGAGGTCGTGCGCCAGGTCGGCGAGGAGACCGCCTCCGCGCTGCGCGAGGCCACGCTCGCCGTCTACAGCCGGGCCCGGGACATCGCGCGTGAGCGCGGCGTGCTCCTCGCGGACACGAAGTTCGAGTTCGGCTACGACGGCGAGACGCTGATCCTCGCCGACGAGGTCCTCACCCCCGACTCGTCCCGCTTCTGGCCGGCCGGCGAGTGGCAGCCGGGCCGCGCCCAGCCGTCCTTCGACAAGCAGTTCGTGCGCGACTGGCTCACGTCGGCCGAGTCCGGCTGGGACCGCAAGAGCGAGCAGCCGCCGCCAGCGCTGCCGCAGGAGGTCGTGGACGCGACACGCGCCAAGTACATCGAGGCGTACGAGCGCCTGACCGGCGTCAGCTGGTAACCACGGCGCGGCAGACACGCGAAAGCCCCCGGCACCTGAGGTGCCGGGGGCTTTCTGTGGAGCGAACGACGAGGTTCGAACTCGCGACCTCAACCTTGGCAAGGTTGCGCTCTACCAACTGAGCTACGTTCGCACTGCGCCGTGGCGCGAGGCCAACTATACCCAACCTCGTGAGTGCCCGGGACACACCCGAGGGGCCGCCGATTCTCCGTGCGAGCGCTGTGCCGGCCGGAGCTGTGAGGGGGGTCCGCCGCCAACTCCGTACCCGGGCAGCGGTTTCCCGCGGGCGCGGTGCGGATGATCTCGTGAGCCCGCCGGCCGGGTTCGCCGCGGCATTGTGGCGTCCTTCACACAGCCGGCGGGATAGGGGAGCGGGCATGAGGATGGGCATGAAAAAGGCCCCGGTCCACTGGACCGGGGCCTTCATCTGGAGCGAACGACGAGGTTCGAACTCGCGACCTCAACCTTGGCAAGGTTGCGCTCTACCAACTGAGCTACGTTCGCACTGCCTCCGACGGCCACGCTTCCAAGCAGAAGCGACCACCGATCGGTGCGAGCACCAGCCTACCGCACTCCGGGGAGTGATCGGTACGCGATGCAGAGCGGGTGACAGGAATTGCACACTGCGCCTTCCCCCTGGAAGGGGGATGTTCTACTACTGAACTACACCCGCACGACTCGTGAGGTCCGGCCTGTCGGCCTCGCCCCTCGGCGTGTTCCAGACTCTAGCTGATCAACAGGGGTGCAGCGCAAGTCGCCTGCTCCGCGGGCCGGGAGGCCGGGCCGGTGGCCCGGGTCAGTTGGCCGCCTCGAAGGCCTCGTAGACCTTCTTGGGGATGCGGCCGCGCGGCGGGACGTCCATCTTGTGCGAGCGGGCCCAGGCGCGGACGGCCGCCGGGTCGGCGGACACCGCTGTGTGCTTGAAGCTCCGGACCGTCTTCCCCGCGGAGGCCTTGCCCGTGCCGGTCTGCTTGCGGCCGGCCTCGAGGTAGGGGGCCAGCGCCTTGCGCAGTTTCTTGGCATTGGCTGGATTCAGGTCGATCTCGTACGACTTGCCGTCGAGACCGAAGACGACCGTTTCTGCGGCTTCTCCGCCGTCGATGTCGTCGGAGAGAGTGACCACGACACGCTGCGCCACGAATATCGGTCCCTTCGTGCGACCTCGCCGCTTTGACGTGCGCCGATGTCGACTGTCCGGCTGTTATGGGGCAAAGCTCAGTGTAAAGCTCAGGCGAACCGACCGCTTTCGCATTTCCTTTTTACCTTGCCGAGTATTGCATTGTGAAGACCGGCTAAATCGCCCCGCGTGTCCGTGCCGCAATGGGTATCCGAAGTCTTTCCCCGAATTTTCCGCGGGAGTACCGTCCTGTTGCGGTAACGTGATCCGGCTCTCGTAGCTTCCTACGGTCTACGCGAGTAGAAATTTTGTCCGGGTAGTCTGAAGGGACCTGCTCAGCACCACACACCGGGAGTGCCAGTGGCACGCGTCGTAGTCGACGTCATGCTCAAGCCGGAGATCCTCGACCCCCAGGGCCAGGCGGTGCAGCGTGCACTGCCGCGCCTCGGTTTCGAGGGCATCTCCGACGTACGTCAGGGAAAGCGTTTCGAACTCGAAGTGGACGGGCCTGTCGACGACGCCGTCCTCGCCCGTATCCATGAGTTGGCCGACACGTTCCTCGCCAACACCGTGATCGAGAACTTCACCGTGAAGGTGGAAGAGCCCGCGGTGGGGGCAGAAAAGTGACCGCTCGTATTGGAGTCGTCACCTTTCCTGGTTCCCTCGACGACCGGGACACGCAGCGCGCCATCCGTCTCGCCGGCGCTGAGCCCGTCGCCCTCTGGCACAAGGACAAGGACCTGAAGCAGGTCGACGCCGTCGTCCTGCCCGGTGGATTCTCCTACGGCGACTATCTGCGGGCGGGTGCCATCTCCCGGTTCTCGCCGGTGATGGAGACGGTCATCGAGCAGGCCAAGGCCGGTATGCCGGTCCTCGGTATCTGCAACGGCTTCCAGGTCCTGACCGAGGCGCACCTGCTGCCCGGCGGGATGCTCGGCAACGACCACCTCCACTTCATCTGCCGTGACCAGAAGCTGCGGGTGGAGAACGCGGACACCGCCTGGACCGCCGACTACGTGTCCGGCCAGGAGATCCACATCCCGCTGAAGAACATGGACGGCCGCTACGTCGCCGACGAGCGCACCCTCGACATGCTGGAGGCGGAGGGCCGGGTCGTCTTCCGTTACATGGACTTCAACCCGAACGGCTCGCTCCGCGACATCGCCGGCATCACGAACGAGGCGGGCAACGTCGTCGGTCTGATGCCGCACCCGGAGCACGCCGTCGAGCCGCTCATCGGCTCCGGTCGCACCGACGGCCTCCCCTTCTTCACCTCGATCCTCAAGAAGCTGGTCGCCGCCTCATGAGCCTCGACACCGTTGAGAACGCCGCACAGACCCCCGACGTCGAGCTCCCCTGGGCCGAACTCGGCCTGAAGAAGGACGAGTACGAGCGCGTCGTCGAGATCCTCGGCCGCCGCCCGACCGGCGCCGAGCTCGCCATGTACTCGGTCATGTGGTCCGAGCACTGCTCGTACAAGTCGTCCAAGATCCACCTGCGCCAGTTCGGTGAGAAGGCGCCGCAGTCCGACGCCATGCTCGTCGGCATCGGTGAGAACGCCGGTGTCGTCGACGTCGGCCAGGGCTACGCCGTGACCTTCAAGGTCGAGTCGCACAACCACCCGTCGTACGTCGAGCCCTACCAGGGCGCGGCCACCGGCGTCGGCGGCATCGTGCGCGACATCATCGCGATGGGCGCCCGCCCGGTCGCCGTGGTCGACCCGCTGCGCATGGGCGCCGCCGACCACCCCGACACCAAGCGCGTCCTTCCGGGCGTCGTCGCCGGCATCGGCGGCTACGGCAACTGCCTGGGCCTGCCGAACATCGGCGGCGAGGTCGTCTTCGACGCCTGCTACCAGGGCAACCCGCTGGTCAACGCCGGCGCCATCGGCGTCATGCGGCACGAGGACATCCACCTCGCGAAGGCCTCGGGCCCCGGCAACAAGGTCATCATGTACGGCGCCCGGACGGGCGGCGACGGCATCGGCGGCGCCTCGATCCTGGCCTCCGAGACCTTCGACGACGCCAAGCCGTCGAAGCGTCCGGCCGTGCAGGTCGGTGACCCCTTCCAGGAGAAGCTCCTCATCGAGTGCACCCTGGAGGCCTTCGCCGAGAAGCTCGTCGTCGGCATCCAGGACCTCGGTGCCGCCGGCATCTCCTGCGCGACCTCCGAGCTCGCGTCGAACGGCTCGGGCGGTATGCGCGTCGAGCTGGACGACGTACCGCTGCGCGACACGACACTCTCCCCCGAGGAGATCCTGATGTCGGAGTCGCAGGAGCGCATGTGCGCCGTCGTGGAGCCGGAGAAGGTCGACCGCTTCCTCGAGATCTGCGAGAAGTGGGACGTCATCGCCACCGTCATCGGTGAGGTGACCGACGGCGACCGCCTGGAGATCTTCTGGCACGGCGAGAAGATCGTCGACGTCGACCCGCGCACGGTCGCCCACGAGGGCCCGACGTACGAGCGCCCCTACGCCCGCCCCGAGTGGCAGGACGCGCTCCAGGCCGACGACGCGAACAAGCTGCCGCGCCCGTCCTCCAAGGACGAGCTCAAGGCGCAGGTCGTCGCCCTTGTCTCCTCGCCGAACCAGGCGTCGAAGAAGTGGGTCACCTCGCAGTACGACCACTTCGTGCAGGGCAACACCGTCCTCGCGCAGCCCGAGGACTCGGGCATGATCCGCATCGACGAGGAGACCGGGCTCGGCGTCGCCATCGCGACCGACGGCAACGGACGTTTCGCGAAGCTCGACCCGTACCACGGTGCGCAGCTCGCCCTCGCCGAGGCGTACCGGAACGTCGCGACGACCGGTGCCAAGCCGCTCGCGATCTCCGACTGCCTGAACTTCGGTTCGCCCGAGGACCCGGACGTCATGTGGCAGTTCGTCGAGGCCGTCCGCGGTCTCGCCGACGGCTGCCAGATCCTCGGCACCCCGGTCACCGGCGGCAACGTCTCGCTGTACAACCAGACGGGCGAGGCGGCGATCCACCCGACCCCGGTCGTGGCCGTGCTCGGCGTCATCGACGATGTCGCCCGCCGCACGCCGGCCGCCTTCAGGGAAGAGGGCCAGCTCCTCTACCTGCTCGGCGAAACCCACGAGGAGTTCGGCGGTTCGGCCTGGTCCCAGGTCGTGCACGACCACCTCGGCGGTCTGCCCCCGAAGGTCGACCTGGAGCGGGAGCGGCTGCTCGGCGACATCCTGATCTCGGCGTCCCGTGACGGCATGATCGACGCCGCGCACGACCTGTCCGACGGCGGTCTGATCCAGGCCGTGGTCGAGTCCGCGCTGCTCGGCGGCAAGGGCGCCCGCCTGGTCGTCCCCGACGGCCTGGACGCCTTCACGTTCCTGTTCTCCGAGTCGGCGGGCCGCGCGGTCGTCGCCGTCCCGCGGAGCGAGGAGCTGCGCTTCACCGACATGTGCGGCGCGCGTGGCCTGCCGGTGACGCGCATCGGCGTGGTCGACGGCGACGCGGTGGACCTCCAGGGCGAGTTCGCCCTCTCCCTGGACGAACTCCGCGAGGCCCACGAGGGCACGATCCCGGCCCTGCTGGCGTAAGTCCCGCCGGCCGTAAGCACGGTCGCGAAGTCCCCGTCTGCTGCGGCAGACGGGGACTTCGCGTTGATGCCCCTCGCCCGTCCCCGCCTCCTCGACGTTCCACGCGGAATAGGCTCAGCCCATGCCTCCCGCCAAGAAGCGTGCACGCGCCTATGACTCCGCCAAGATTCGGGCGGCGGTGCTCGCTCAGTTCGCGCTCGTGCGGGACGCGGTGGCGGGGCTCACGGAAGAGCAGTTGAGCGCGCCGACGCGGCTCGGGGACTGGCGTGTGCGGGAGCTTGCCGCGCACTTCACCATGGCGGTCGGCGCGGTGGCCAGGGGGCTGGAGGCGCCGGAGCCGGCGAAGCATGAAGTTCCGCTCCTCGACTGGCCGTTCGGGACGGTGACCGAGTCCGCCGCCATCGCCGACGGCACCCGCGAACTCGCTGAGAGCGCCCCGCCCGCCGAGCTCTTCGCGCGCGCCACGGCCCGCGTCGAGGCCGCCCTGGCCGACGCCTCCGACACCCGCCTGGTGCCCACCCGGTTCGGCGCGATGACCCTCGCCGACTTCCTCGTGACCCGCACCGTCGAACTCGTCGTCCACACCGACGACCTGAACGACGCGCTGCCCGGACTCGACGTCCCGTACGAGCGTCAGGCCCTGGCCGCGTGCACCCGGCTGCTCGCCGACGCGCTCGCCGTGAAGGCGCCCGGTGCGTCGACCGAGGTGCGGATTCCGCCGTTCGCCGTCGTCCAGTGCATCGAGGGCCCCCGGCACACCCGCGGCACCCCGCCGAACGTCGTCGAGACGGACCCGCTCACCTGGATCCGTCTCGCCACCGGACGCGTGGAGTGGCGGGCCGCCCTGGACGACGCCAAGGTCAGCGCGAGCGGCGAGCGGTCCGACCTCGGCGGACTCCTGCCCGTCATGAGCTAGGGCCCCACGGACGGGGTGGAACCGATCACCCCACCCCGCCCGTCCCATCGTCATGCACACGCGATTCCGGCACGTCACCGTCCTGGCCGCGCTCCTGCCCCTCGCCGCCGTCGCCGCCTGTGGGGCGCAGACCGTGTCCGTCGGGGGCACCCCCGTCACCGGTGTCCGCTGGAACGTCGAGAGCGTCACCGTCGACGGCACGAGGACGCCGGCGCCGCAGAGCGCGTACGTCGAGTTCCCCTCCGCGGACCGGGCGCGCGGCAACAACGGCTGTAACCACTTCGACGCCGAGGCGGAGATAGCAGGCGGCACGATCCGTGTCGGCCAGAGCAACGTGACGATGATGTGGTGCGAGGAGAAGGAGCAGCGGGACTTCGAGAAGACGTTCGCCCGTGCGATCGGTGGCACCAGCAAGGCCAGGACCGACGGTGACCGTCTCACTCTGACCACCGACGACGGCGACACGATCGCCCTCGTCAAGGAACGCCCCGCCCCGCTGACCGGCACCGAGTGGACCGTCACGAGCCTGCTCTCCGGCGACGTGGCGGCCTCGCTGCCCGAGGAGGCGGCGGGCAGGGCCCGGTTCACGTTCGGCAAGGACGGCGTGGCGACCGGCAGCCTCGGCTGCAACCGTTTCCGCGCGAAGGCCGAGATCCGCGACGGCCACCTCACGCTCGGCAGGCCCGCCACCACCCGCATGCTCTGCCAGGGCCCGCGCATGGACACCGAACGCGCCCTGCTGAAGCTCTTCGGACAGAAGCTGTCCTACGAAATCCGCGGCCGCACCCTCACGCTCACGGCCCCGGACGGCGCGGGACTCGCGGCGGGGGCCGGCCGGGGCTGAGCCGGCCCGCAGCGAATTCCGTCACACTCGCCCCCGCGCTCGCGCCGGGCGCCGCCCCCCTCGGGGAGGACCACCGCGGACCGGCCACCGATGTTCTCGAGGGGGCCCGCCCAGATCGCGCGACGCGAACAAAAGACCAGTTCAGAGGCGTGATCGCGGCGGCCTGGCGGTCCGTGGTGTGGGCGGCGCCGCAGTCGCGCGTATCCCGGAAAACGAGGCCCCCGGAGCTCGCCACGCCACCCCCGCCCGCCGCCGGCGGACGTTCCCCAATTCGGACCAGTGGTCGATCTCGCCTACACTCGGTGGCGTGCCACGTGGTGACGGTCGACTCAATCATGATCTGCTCCCCGGCGAGAAAGGCCCCCAGGACGCTTGCGGCGTCTTCGGTGTCTGGGCTCCCGGTGAAGAGGTCGCCAAGCTCACTTACTTCGGGCTCTACGCCCTCCAGCATCGAGGTCAGGAATCCGCGGGAATCGCGGTGAGCAACGGCTCCCAGATTCTCGTCTTCAAGGACATGGGCCTCGTGTCCCAGGTCTTCGACGAGACCTCTCTCGGTTCGCTCCAGGGTCATATCGCGGTCGGTCACGCCCGCTACTCGACCACCGGCGCCTCCGTCTGGGAGAACGCCCAGCCGACGTTCCGTGCCACCGCGCACGGCTCGATCGCGCTCGGCCACAACGGAAACCTGGTCAACACGGCGCAGCTCGCCGAGCTGGTCGCGGCCCTCCCCAAGGAGAACGGCCGCAACACCCAGCTCGCGGCGACCAACGACACCGACCTCGTGACCGCGCTCCTCGCGGGTCAGGTCGACGACGACGGCAAGCCGCTGACCATCGAGGAAGCCGCCCACAAGGTCCTCCCGGACGTCAAGGGCGCCTTCTCCCTCGTCTTCATGGACGAGCACACCCTCTACGCGGCCCGCGACCCGCAGGGCATCCGCCCGCTGGTCCTCGGCCGCCTGGAGCGTGGCTGGGTCGTCGCCTCCGAGTCCGCCGCCCTCGACATCTGCGGCGCCAGCTACGTGCGCGAGATCGAGCCGGGCGAGTTCGTCGCCATCGACGAGAACGGCCTGCGCACCTCCCGATTCGCGGAAGCGAAGCCGAAGGGCTGCGTCTTCGAGTACGTCTACCTGGCCCGCCCCGACACCGACATCGCCGGGCGGAACGTGTACCTCTCCCGCGTGGAGATGGGCCGCAAACTCGCCAAGGAAGCCCCGGTCGAGGCCGACCTGGTCATAGCGACGCCGGAATCGGGCACCCCCGCCGCGATCGGTTACGCGGAGGCCTCCGGCATCCCGTTCGGCGCGGGACTGGTCAAGAACGCGTACGTCGGCCGGACCTTCATCCAGCCCTCGCAGACGATCCGCCAGCTCGGTATCCGGCTCAAGCTGAACCCGCTCAAGGAAGTCATCAAGGGCAAGCGGCTGGTCGTCGTCGACGACTCGATCGTGCGCGGCAACACCCAGCGCGCCCTGGTCCGCATGCTCCGCGAAGCGGGCGCGGCCGAGATCCACATCCGGATCTCCTCTCCCCCCGTGAAGTGGCCGTGCTTCTTCGGCATCGACTTCGCGACGCGCGCCGAGCTGATCGCCAACGGCATGTCGATCGACGAGATCGGCAAGTCCCTGGGCGCCGACTCCCTCTCCTACATCTCCATCGACGGCATGATCGAGGCCACGACCATCGACAAGCCGAACCTCTGCCGCGCCTGCTTCGACGGCGAGTACCCGATGGAGCTTCCCGACCCCGAGCTGCTCGGCAAGCAGCTCCTGGAGACCGAGCTCGCGGCAGGACCGGCGAACACCGCCGCCGCCGACGCCCTCCGTCGTCCGTAAGACCCCCGTCGTACGACACGAAAGTTCTCAAGCCATGTCTGAGACACCTGGTGCCAGCTATGCGTCCGCGGGCGTCGACATCGAAGCGGGCGACCGCGCCGTCGAGCTGATGAAGGAGTGGGTGAAGAAGACGCAGCGCCCCGAGGTCGCCGGCCTCGGCGGTCTCGGCGGATTCGCCGGCCTCTTCGACGCCTCTGCCCTCAAGCGCTTCGAGCGTCCGCTGCTCGCCACCGCCACGGACGGCGTCGGCACGAAGGTCGACATCGCCCGCCAGATGGGCGTCTACGACACCATCGGGCACGACCTCGTCGCGATGGTCATGGACGACATCGTGGTGTGCGGCGCCGAGCCGCTGTTCATGACCGACTACATCTGCGTCGGCAAGGTCCACCCCGAGCGGGTCGCGTCGATCGTGAAGGGCATCGCCGAGGGCTGTGTCCTCGCCGGCTGCTCCCTCGTCGGCGGCGAGACCGCGGAGCACCCGGGCCTGCTCGGCCCGGACGACTTCGACGTCGCGGGCGCCGGTACGGGCGCCGTGGAGGCGGACCGGCTGCTCGGCGCGGATCGTATCCGTACGGGTGACGCGGTGATCGCCATGGCGTCCTCGGGTCTTCACTCCAACGGGTACTCGCTGGTGCGCCACGTCCTCTTCGACCGGGCGGGCCTGAAGCTCGACCAGCACATCGAGGACCTCGGCCGGACGCTCGGCGAGGAGCTCCTGGAGCCCACCAAGATCTACTCCCTGGACTGCCTGGCGCTGACCCGCACCACGGACGTCCACGCCTTCAGCCACGTCACGGGCGGCGGTCTCGCGGCCAACCTGGCCCGCGTCATCCCCGACGGCCTGCACGCCACCGTGGACCGCTCCACGTGGGCGCCCGGCGCGGTCTTCGACCTCGTGGGCAACTTGGGCTCGGTGGAGCGCCTGGAGCTCGAGAAGACCCTGAACATGGGCGTGGGCATGATCGCGATCGTCCCCGAGGACTCGGTGGACTCCGCGCTCGCGACGCTGGCCGACCGCGGCGTGGACTCGTGGGTCGCCGGTGAGATCGGCGAGCGCGGCGAGCACACCACGGGCGCGACCCTCACGGGTGACTACAGCAAGTAAGGCCCGCGAGGCAGCAGGGCAGCACAAAACCCGGTCCGGCGTGGTGACCACCCCGGACCGGGTGAAGTGCAGTTGCTATAAGGCAGTCGCTACGCAAAAGAGAACTGCGAAGAACTGCCGCTGAAACTGCTGGAACTGCAGACTGACTGCGAGGTCAAGCGCCGCGGCGCTGCGACGAGGGACCGGACTCGTCGGAGTCCTCGTCATCCTCGTCGTCGTTATACAGATCCGCGTACTGGGCGTACGGGTCGTCTTCCTCGTCGTCGTCCTCGAAAGGCTCGCCGTTCGGCGGCTGATTCGAGGTCGAAGCGCCCAGCTCATTGGCCAGACGCGACAGGTCAGTCCCGCCGCTGCTGTACTTCAGCTGGCGGGCGACCTTCGTCTGCTTGGCCTTTGCCCGGCCGCGCCCCATGGCTCGACCCCCTCGGTGACGGGGCTCGACGGCCCCAGAGTCTTGACACGCGTTCATGATCTCGAACGGGCTCTCCGCAGAGAGACCCGTCCTTAGGGCTTCCACGGTACCTGCTCCTGCGGCCATACGGTACGTCGCCCGCAGGACGCGCCTGGGCGCAGGACCAGCAAGGAGCCCTGTCCTCGCTGGTCAGCTGCGATTTTAACCTCTTCTGGGCGGGCGACCCGCCGACGGGCGTGAGTCTTCTCTCCCGCGTACGCCGACGGGCCGCCCCGTGATGCCGGTGAACGTCAGGCCCGGCGGGCCTCCGCCATGCGCTGCTCGGCGATCCGGTCGGCCGCGGCGGCCGGCGGGATCCCGTCCGCCTTCGCACGAGCGAATATGGCCAGCGTGGTGTCGAAGATCTTCGCGGCCTTGGCCTTGCACCGCTCGAAGTCGAAGCCGTGCAGCTCGTCGGCGACCTGGATCACTCCGCCGGCGTTCACCACGTAGTCGGGCGCGTAGAGGATCCCGCGGTCGGCGAGGTCCTTCTCGACGCCCGGGTGGGCGAGCTGGTTGTTGGCCGCGCCGCAGACGATCTTCGCCGTGAGGACCGGCACCGAGTCGTCGTTGAGCGCGCCGCCCAGGGCGCAGGGGGCGTAGATGTCGAGGCCTTCGGTGCGGATGAGGGCCTCGGTGTCGGCGACGGCGGTGACGCGCGGCGCGTGCTTGTCCAGAATCCGCTGTACGGACTCCTGGCGCACGTCCGTGATCACGACCTCCGCGCCGTCCGCGAGGAGGTGCTCCACGAGGTGGTGGCCGACCTTGCCGACGCCCGCGACGCCGACCTTGCGGCCGCGCAGTGTCGGGTCGCCCCACAGGTGCTGGGCGGAGGCCCGCATGCCCTGGAAGACGCCGAAGGCGGTGAGGACGGACGAGTCGCCCGCGCCGCCGTTCTCGGGCGAGCGGCCGGTCGTCCACTGGCACTCGCGGGCGACGACGTCCATGTCGGCGACGTACGTGCCGACGTCGCACGCCGTCACGTAGCGCCCGCCGAGCGAGGCGACGAAGCGGCCGTAGGCGAGCAGCAGCTCCTCGGTCTTGATGGTGTCGGGGTCGCCGATGATGACGGCCTTGCCGCCGCCGTGGTCGAGCCCGGCCATGGCGTTCTTGTAGGACATCCCGCGCGAGAGGTTGAGGGCGTCCGCGACGGCCTCCGCCTCGCTCGCGTACGGGTAGAAGCGGGTGCCGCCGAGGGCGGGGCCCAGGGCGGTGCTGTGGATGGCGATCACGGCCTTGAGGCCACTGGCGCGGTCCTGGCAGAGGACGACTTGCTCGTGGCCCCCCTGATCCGACCGGAACAGGGTGTGCAGAACATCGGCAGGGGCGCCGGTTACATCGGTCACTGTGGTGACTCCCAGGTAAGGAGCGGCGGTTGGAGACGGTGCCCGTGCGGGTGGCGGGCCCCGATGGGCAAGAGACTAGAGCCTGCGCCGACCCGCCCGAGGCGCAGTGCCGAGGATCACCCTCTCCCGGAGTATGCGCGTGTCCGGCCAGGTGCGATCACGTTCGGCCATGGGACGATTTGGAGTGTTTTCCAGGCGCAGGCCGGGGGAGGGAGCAGCCGTGCCCAAGGTGTCTTCGGTGACCGTGCCCTACGCGTCGTACCTCCGTGTGTACGAGCCCCTCGCGGCGTTCCCCGAGCCCGAGCGGAGCCATTGGGAGCGCTACGCGGAGCGTCGCGAGCGCCCCTCCTACCAGGATGAACTACGCCGGTCGCTGGCCGACCTGCTGCCGACGCCGCCGGTGCCCGTGCCGGTGCACGAGAGCGACGACGCGTTCGTCATCGAGGTGGACGGGGTGGTGTGCGTCTGCCCGTGGCGCACCCGGCTGCGCGGCTGGCAGGCGCTCGACGAGCTGCCCGGGCGGCTGCCGACGCCGGTGCTCGACGCGGTGCTCCCGCCGGTGGTGCGCCGGCAGTCCGCCGCGGACTACGAACGCTGGCTGGAACGCAACCCCGACGCCCGCCCCTGGATCCGCACGTCCACCTGGCAGATCCCGCTGAACTGGTTCGTCCTGGTCTCGGACGAGGAGCGCGAGTACGGCGGGGGCGGCGACGGGGACGCGGGGGGCGAGGCCACCGGCGGCTGTGCGGACGGGGCGGCGCCGGTGCTGCGCTACCGGACGCCGATGGTGCAGGCGCGCCGCCGGGTCGCGCGGGGGCTGCGGACGCTGCGGGACGCGATGGACGAGGGGCCGCTCATCGACGGCCTGGTCGACGTGGGGCGCTGGCTCGAAGAGTTCCATCCGCGTTCATTCGTCGAACTCGACTACGGCGGTCTGGTGCACGCCCTGCCGTCCGAGGATCTGGACGGTGATCACTCCGCCGCGGACGTGGCCGAGGGGATCGAGGCGTTGCGCCGCGGTGACGGCGACGGGGCCGAGGCGGCGTACGCGCGGCTCGTGGAACGCTGGCGTGCGGTGCGCGACCGTCAGTTCGCGAACTGAACGCAGGGGCTCCACGGAGTTCTTGGGGTGGTACGGGGACGTAGGTCCCGATCCGGGCGTATGTCTCAAGCGTGACGGACCGCACTAACTGCGCCCTTGCGCCCATCACCCCCCCTCGTGCCAAAATAGGACAAGGAGTCCGGGGAGGGCTCCGTCTGGCTGCTTTCGTCCGCGTGCAGCCAGAAATCTCAGCATTGCACGCTATGGGGGGTCTCGTGACTCCTGGCGCCACTGTGACTGATCGTCACAGTGGCGTGACTGTCCGCTATGGCATGGTCCATCGGCTTCCGTCGGTGATGAACGCCTGGGGGGGCAATTCCATCGGTTTGGCCGACGCGGCTGGACGGATGGTGTAGTTGTAGTGCCGAGGACAAGCCGTTCGTCCTATAACCGACTCGACTCGCGTCCGCCATTTCGGGCAACGCGGGTCAAGGTGCAGAATTTAGAGGAATGAACCGAGAAGGTTCGGTTCTCCCGAGGAGGCCGCTCATGACCGCTCGCACCCCTGATGCCGAGCCGCTGCTGACCCCGGCTGAGGTCGCCACGATGTTCCGCGTCGACCCGAAGACGGTGACGCGCTGGGCCAAGGCTGGCAAGCTCACGTCGATTCGCACGCTCGGCGGGCACCGCCGCTACCGCGAGGCTGAGGTCCGCGCACTGCTCGCGGGTATTCCGCAGCAGCGCAGCGAGGCCTGAACAACTGAATAAACCGGGCGTTCTGGGCCCCCCAGCCCTTTGTAGCGCCTGATCTGCAGCTCCATACGACGCGGGTCCTGCCCCAACAGGCCCACGCCTGCTCCTGCTTCAAGGGTGCGTCGTCGATCGCGCTGGACTCCGCCGGGTCCAGCGCGATTTTTTTATGCGCGGATCCGTGCGGGTGCGGGGGCTCCGGCGGGCCGGCCGGGTGGGTCTGTGGGCGGGCTTGTGGCTCTCTGATCGGTTCCCGTGCGGCGGTCCGGTGTCCGCTGGGAGGACGTCTCGGGGGGTCCGTGTCGCGACCTCCGGAGTGGTCGCGCGAGTGGCACGCGTAGACCTCCCGGGGTGGTGCAATTGCACATATTAAATTGAGGCGTTGTAGGGAGGGGGTAAGAAACGCTGTTTCCAAAACTGATGTGGTGACACCCGTCACACGATCGAACGCTTGTTGCCGGTGCGGCCCCTGGGTTAGAGGGGATTCGCGCGGGGAGCTTCACGCGTACTTCCCCCAGGCTGCCATCAGTTGAGGGCGCCGTCCGGCGGCTTTGGTCACGCGGTCGGGGGACTTTCGTCCTCGCATGCCCCGCAGTCCGCCTGAGGGCCGCCTGTGGGCTCTCTGTCGGGTTCCAGGGCGAGACGCAGGAGTCGGTGGCAGACGGGGCAGTGCCGGGTCAGATGGCGGTGGCCGGAGGCGGCGGAGAGGTGGGCGCGCAGCAGGGCGCGCGTCTCGTGCCGGGCGGATGCCGCCATGCGTCACCTCCGGGTCGGGAATCCCTGCTGCCTGGGTACCGGGGGAGTGAGACTCCGTCAAGAAGCGGGAGCGCGCCGGGGGAGGGGCCGGGTACGGGCCGCGCACACGACTGAGGCCCGCACCCTTGTGGGATGCGGGCCTCAGTTTTACTGCGGTCCTGACGGGATTTGCTGTGTCTGATTGCGGCTCCGCCGCGGGCGCGGCCTCTTGTCTCCGCGCATGCGTGTCCCCATGCACACGACTGAGGCCCGCGCCCTTGTGGGATGCGGGCCTCAGTTTTGCTGCGGTCCTGACGGGATTTGCTGTGTCTGATTGCGGCTCCGCCGCGGGCGCGGCCTCTTGTCTCCGCGCATGCGTGTCCCCATGCACACGACTGAGGCCCGCGCCCCTTGCGGGGTGCGGGCCTCAGTTTTACTGCGGTCCTGACGGGATTTGAACCCGCGGCCTCCACCTTGACAGGGTGGCGAGCACTCCAAACTGCTCCACAGGACCTTGCTTTTGCGGCACTTGGTGTTGCGCTGTGCTGCGATACGAGACTGTACAGCAGCGCAGGCCCGGCGGTCGAACTCACCCAGTGTGCCGGGTCCGTTACGGCGCCGCCGCGTCGATCGCCTTCACGATCCGCTTGTCGGAGACGGGGTACGCCGTGCCCAGCGCGTGCGCGAAGTAGCTGACCCGCAGCTCCTCCAGCATCCAGCGGATGTCCAGGACCTCCTGCGGCACGGGCCGTCCCTGCGGCAGCTGTTCGAGCAGCCAGGCGTACTCGTCCTGCATCTCGTGGACCTTCTCCATGCGCGACGTGTCCCGCTGGACGTTCGTCGGCATCTGCGTCAGACGCCGGTCGGCCGCGACCAGGTAGCGCACCAGGTCGGGCAGGCGCCGCAGGCCGGTCTCCGTGACGAAGCCCGGGCGGATCAGGGCCGTCAACTGGGCGCGGACATCCGTGAGGTTGGCGAGCAGCGTCGGGCTCTTCGTCGACTTCAGGCGGCGCTCACAGGCCTGCCACGCCGCGAGGACCTGCTGCACCTGGCCCACCGTGCGTACGGTCGTGTCGACGATCTCGGCGCGCACCTTGTCGTAGAGCTTGCGGTACGACTCCTCGTCCCAGGCCGGGCCGCCGAAGTCCGTGATGAGCTTGTCGCAGGCGGCCATGGCGCAGTCCTCGAAGAGCGCCTGGACCGAGCCGTGCGGGTTCGCGGACAGGGCGAGTTTCTGGGGGTTGGTCAGCTTGTCCGAGGCGAACTTGCCCGGGTTGACCGGGATGTTGCGCAGGATGAGCCGGCGCGTGCCCCTCCACATGGCCTGCGCCTGCTCCGCCTCGGTGTCGAAGAGGCGTACGGAGACGGTGTCGCCGTCGTCGACGAGCGCCGGGTACGCCTTGACCGGCTGGCCGGCGCGCCGGGTCTCGAAGACGCGGCTCAGCGTGCCGATCGACCAGTCGGTGAGGCCCTTGCGCTCCAGGGACTCGCCGCCGGAGCGTTCGGCCGTCGCCGCGGCCGCCTTGGAGATCGCCTGCCGGGCCTTCGGCTTCAGCTTGAGCTTCAGCGCCTCCAGGTCCTTGTCCTCGGCGAGCGTCCTGCGCCGCTCGTCGACGATCCGGAAGGTGACCTTCAGGTGGTCGGGTACGCGGGACAGGTCGAAGTCGTCGGCCTGCACCGGCACACCGACCATCCGCTGGAGCTCCCGCGCCAGCGTCAGCGGCAGCGCCTCCTGGAGGGGCACGGCCCGCTCCAGGAACGCCTTCGCGTAGTTCGGCGCCGGGACGTAGTGCCGGCGGACCGGCTTGGGCAGCGAGCGGATCAGCTCGACGACCACGTCCTCGCGCAGGCCCGGGATCTGCCAGTCGAAGCCCTCGGACGTGACCTGGTTGAGCACCTGGAGCGGCACGTGGACGGTCACGCCGTCCGCGTCGGCGCCCGGCTCGAACTGGTACGTCACCCGGAACTTCAGCGGGCCCTGGCGCCACGAGTCCGGGTAGTCGTCCTTGGTGATGGCCTCCGCGGACTCGCGGATGAGCATGGAGCGCTCGAAGTCGAGGAGTTCGGGCTCGTCGCGCTTCTTGTTCTTCCACCAGGAGTCGAAGTGCGCGCCGGAGACGACATGGGCCGGGACCCGCTGGTCGTAGAAGTCGAAGAGGGTCTCGTCGTCCACGACGATGTCGCGGCGGCGGGCCCGGTGCTCCAGCTCCTCGACCTCGGTGAGCAGCTTGCGGTTGTCCGAGAAGAACTTGTGGTGCGTGCGCCAGTCGCCCTCGACCAGAGCGTTCCTGATGAACAGCTCGCGGCTGACCTCGGGGTCGATGCGCCCGTAGTTCACCTTGCGCTGGGCGACGAGCGGGACGCCGTACAGCGTCACCTTCTCGTACGCCATCACGGCCGCCTGGTCCTTCTCCCAGTGCGGCTCGCTGTACGTGCGCTTGAGGAGGTGTTCGGCGAGGGGCTCGACCCACTCCGGCTCGATCCGCGCGTTGACCCGGGCCCAAAGGCGCGAGGTCTCGACGAGTTCGGCGGACATGATGAAGCGCGGGGGCTTCTTGAAGAGGGCGGAGCCGGGGAAGACGGCGAACTTGGCGCCCCGGGCGCCCAGGTACTCGTTCCGGCCGCCGCGCTGCTTGGGGTCCTTGTCCGTGGACTCCTTCACGTCCTTCATCCCGATGTGGGAGAGCAGGCCGGCGAGGAGGGAGATGTGGACCTGCTGCTCGGGCGCGTCAGTACCCGCCGCAGGCTCCTCCAGATGTAGGCCCATCTGCTTGGCCACCGTGCGGAGCTGCGTGTAGATGTCCTGCCACTCGCGGATGCGCAGGAAGTTCAGGTACTCCGACTTGCACATACGCCGGAACGCGGAGGAACCGAGAGCCTTCTGCTGCTCCCGGATGTAGCGCCACAGGTTGAGGAACGCCAGGAAGTCGGACGTCTCGTCCTTGAAGCGGGCGTGCTGCTGGTCGGCCTGCGCCTGCTTCTCGCTGGGGCGCTCGCGCGGGTCCTGGATGGACAGGGCGGCCACGATCACCATGACCTCGCGCACACAGCCGTTCTTGTCGGCCTCCAGGACCATCCGGGCGAGGCGCGGGTCCACCGGCAGCTGGGCGAGCTTGCGGCCCTGCTGGGTGAGGCGCTTGCGGACGTCCTTCTCCGCCGGGTTCAGCGCGCCGAGCTCCTGGAGGAGCTGCACGCCGTCGCGGATGTTGCGGTGGTCCGGCGGGTCGATGAAGGGGAACTTCTCGATGTCGCCGAGCCCGGCCGCGGTCATCTGGAGGATGACGGAGGCGAGATTCGTCCGGAGGATCTCCGCGTCCGTGAACTCGGGACGGGCGAGGAAGTCGTCCTCCGAGTACAGGCGGATGCAGATGCCGTCCGACGTACGGCCGCAGCGGCCCTTGCGCTGGTTGGCGCTGGCCTGGCTGATCGCCTCGATGGGGAGGCGCTGCACCTTCGTGCGGTGCGAGTAGCGCGAGATGCGGGCGGTGCCCGGGTCGATCACGTATTTGATGCCGGGGACGGTCAGCGAGGTCTCCGCGACGTTCGTCGCGAGGACGATGCGGCGGAGCGAGCCGGTAGGGCGCTGGAAGACGCGGTGCTGCTCCGCGTGCGACAGGCGCGCGTAGAGGGGCAGGACCTCGGTGAAGCGGAACTTCTTCTTCTCCAGCGCGTCCGCCGTGTCGCGGATCTCGCGTTCTCCGGAGAGGAAGACGAGGATGTCGCCCTTGCCCTCGCCCTGGAGCTCCTCGACGGCGTCGGTGATCGCGGTGATCTGGTCCCGGTCGGAGTCTTCGGAATCCTCTTCGAGGAGGGGCCGGTAACGCACCTCCACCGGGTACGTACGGCCGCTGACCTCGACGATCGGGGCGTCGCCGAAGTGCCGGGAGAAGCGCTCGGGGTCGATCGTCGCCGACGTGATGACGACCTTCAGGTCCGGGCGCTTGGGGAGCAGCTGCGCCAGGTAACCGAGCAGGAAGTCGATGTTCAGGGACCGCTCGTGGGCCTCGTCGATGATGATCGTGTCGTACGCGCGCAGCTCGCGGTCCGTCTGGATCTCGGCGAGCAGGATGCCGTCCGTCATCAGCTTCACGAACGTGGCGTCCGGGTCGACCTGGTCCGTGAAGCGGACCTTCCAGCCGATGGCCTCGCCGAGCGGCGTGTCCATCTCGTCCGCGATGCGCTCGGCGACCGTGCGGGCCGCGAGCCGGCGGGGCTGGGTGTGGCCGATCATGCCGCGCAGGCCGCGGCCGAGGTCGAGACAGATCTTGGGGATCTGGGTCGTCTTGCCGGAGCCGGTCTCGCCCGCCACGATCACGACCTGGTGGTCGCGGATCGCGTCGGCGATCTCGTCCTTCTTCTGGCTGACGGGAAGCTGCTCGGGATACGTGACGTCGAGCGCGTCGAAGCGGCCGCGGCGCAGCGCGGTCCTGGCCTCGGCCTTCTCGGCCTCCGCCTCGATCTCGGCGAGCACGGCGGCCCGGGCTTCGGGCTTACGGATGCGGCGCGCGCCTTCGAGCCTGCGGCCGAGCCGGTGCGCATCGCGCAGGGACAGCTCGGACAGGCGCTGGGCGAGGGAGCCGAGGACGGGGGCAGGCTGCGTAGACATACGCGGTCCAGGATCTCACCTCGGGGAAATTGGTGGCGACTGGTTTTGACGTGGGCCGGTTTCGGCCGGTGATCTCGCGTTTGGCGGTGTAGGTCCCTTATGGGTGTTTTAACGTGTTCGTATGCCGGATCTGAGCGACGAAGACAGCGGCGGCGGCAGCGGCGGCGGCAGCGGCAGAGCCAGTGGCGGTGACAGCGGGGGCGGCGGCGACCACGGGCACGGCGCGCACGGGCGGGTGCCCACGCGCCGGGAACGCTGGGAGGACTTCAAGAAGTCGCCGTTCCTGCCCGCGACCGTCCTGGTGTTCATCCTGGCCGCCGCCGCGGGGCTCTTCGCCGGGTCGTACACGTACACGATGGCGAACCCGACTCCGCACCGGATTCCCACGGCCGTGGTGGGGGCGGCGAACGCCTCTCACGGCGGGGAGTTCCTCGCCGGCATGGAGCGGGCGCTGAACGCTTCGCTCCAGTTGCATCCGTATCCGAACCTTCCGGCGGCCCTTGCGGGCGTGGACCAGCAGAAGGTCTTCGCGGTCCTGGACGTGCGGGCCGGCGACCGCGTCTCCCTCGTCGTCTCGGGGGCGTCCGGTGCCTCGGTGGCGCAGGTCCTCGCGGAGACGGCCCCGAAGGTGGGCGCCGCGCTCGGGGTGCCGGTCACGGTGACCGACGCCAGGCCGCTGCAGAAGGGCGACCCGCGTGGTCTCGCGATCTTCTACATCTCGCTGGCCGCGGTCATCATCGGCTTCGTCGGCGCGATCCAGCTGAGCGTGCACGCGCGGGCACTCAACCCGTGGGAGCGGATCGCCTACACGGTCGCGTACGCGATGGCCGGGGCCTTCGTGATCGCCGCCGTCGTGGACTGGTGGCTCGGCGCCCTCGACCTGCCCTTCGCCGAGTCCTGGGCCATCCTCGCGCTGACGATGTTCACGTCGGGGATGGTCTTCACGATGTTCAACACGCTCTTCGGCCGCTGGGCGATGATCCCGACGTGGGGGCTGATGGTGCTCCTCGGCAACCCGTCGTCGGGCGGCGCGGTGTCGTGGCCGCTGCTGCCGTCGGTACTCGGCCGCATCGGCCGCTGGCTGCCGCCGGGCGCGTCCGTGAACGCGCAGCACACGGCGGTGTACTTCGGCGCGTACCAGCACGCGTTCCCGTTCCTGGTGCTCGCGGCCTGGGCCCTGCTGTCGTGCGGCGTCTTCTGGTTCTGGCGCCACCGCCACCCGGGCGGCCGAACGAGCGAACCGGCACACGCGGCACCCCAGGGGGAGGCGTGACGGCGCCTGGGGGGTGGGGCTGAGGGTGGGGGCGCGGGTACGGGACCGGGTGCGGGCCTGGTCTGGAGACGGGGCGCGTCTGTTGTGGCTGGGCGGGCCGTCTGCCCGGTGCCGGCCCTGATGGCGGCCGTGCGAGCCCGTCGGGACCGCCCGTGACGTGGTTCGCGAACGAATCGCAGCGGTCCTGACGGGATTTGCTGTGTCTGTCGGCGGCTTCGCCGCGGGCGCGGCCTCGGGGGCAGGGTGTGCCGGGAGGGAACGCAACAGGCCCCATCCGGAGACGGGGCCTGTTTGTTGTGGCTGGGGCCGGGATCGAACCGGCGACCTATCGCTTTTCAGGCGATCGCTCGTACCAACTGAGCTACCCAGCCACGCGGTTCGCGAACGAATCGCAGCGGTCCTGACGGGATTTGAACCCGCGGCCTCCACCTTGACAGGGTGGCGAGCACTCCAAACTGCTCCACAGGACCAAGCTGTTGTGCGACACAAGTGTCGCACAGGGTGTTACGTGCCCCCAACGGGATTCGAACCCGTGCTACCGCCTTGAAAGGGCGGCGTCCTGGGCCACTAGACGATGAGGGCTAATTGGCCCGCCTGGGCGCTTCGCAGCGCGTCGGGGACGTGAGAAGCATATGGGATGCGGGGAGGGATCGCCAA
The DNA here is from genome assembly GCF_004005495.1 of Streptomyces antnestii. Taxonomy (GTDB): domain Bacteria; phylum Actinomycetota; class Actinomycetes; order Streptomycetales; family Streptomycetaceae; genus Streptomyces; species Streptomyces antnestii. The sequence continues at coordinate 32,301 of NZ_RZYA01000003.1, read as the reverse complement.
AACGGTTTAAGGCGAGGGTGAGGGCGAGCCCTTGGGCGGCGTCCGTGAGGGGTTCGGCGAGGGGGTGGGGGAGGGGGTCGCGCCGGGCTGGTTCTCCTTGGGCAGGTGGCGGCTCACTTGCGCGGTCGTCAGGCCCAGGCCACCCAGTTCGATCTCGTCCCAGGCCTGGAGGCGGCGCGTGTCGCGGTCCAGATAGAGGACCGACGCCTGCACCGGGTCGGGGGACGCGTCGTCCACCGCGCGCAGCCCGCTGCCGCCGGTCGAGCCCTCGACGCGCAGCCGCGTGCCCAGCTTCATCACCTCGGTCTCCTCGTGATGGATGTGGCCCGCGAGGACCAGCGGCACCGTGCCGTCCGTCTCGCGGGCGGCCACCGGGTTGTGGGCGATCGCGATGTCCACCGGCGTGCCCGCCGCACGCTGGTCGCGCAGCGCCGAGGCCAGCCGGATGCCGGCCATGCGCTCGGCCGGGTCGCCCTGCGCCTTGACCGCCCGGTCCGGCGTGAACTGGGGGTCTCCCGTGCCGGCGAAGCGCAGCCCTGCGACGGAGACCGCCTTGCCGTCGTCGAGGACGTGGACGTTCCTGAACCGTTCGAGGTAACGCTGAGTCGTCGCCGAGTCGTGGTTGCCGCGGACCCAGACGTACGGGGCGCCGAGGTCCTTGATCGGGTCGAGGAACGCGTTCTCGGCCGCCGAGCCGTGGTCCATCGTGTCGCCGGAGTCGACGATCACGGAGATGTCGTACTGCTCGACGAGCGAGGCGATGATCTTCCAGCTCGCCGGGTTCAGATGGATGTCGGAGACGTGCAGGACGCGGATCGTGGACGGGTCGGGGCGGTACGCGGGGAGCGTCGACGTCACGTCGTACAGCTTCGTCACATTGGTCACCAGGCGCGCCAACTCCTTCTGGTAGACGTCGAATTCGGTGACGATCGATCGCGCGTTGCCGACGACGGAGGGGGCCGAGGAGAGCAGTCCGGAGAACTTCGGCTCCAGGACCGACTTGGGGTTCCAGGTCGCGTACGCCGCTCCTCCCGAGGCCGCCAGGAGGGCGAGCGCGAGGGCGCCGGCGCCGAGTGCGCGGCGCGGGCGGCGGTAGACGGCGAGGCCCAGCGCGGTGGCGCCGGAGACGACGGCGACGCAGGAGCGCACGGCGAGGTCGAGGGTGCCCTTCTCGACGTCGCGGGTGATCTCGCTCTGCAGGCCGGAGATGCGCTCGGGGTGGTTGACCAGGGCTTCGGAGCGGACCGGGTCGAGACGGTCGACGTCCACGTCAAGGCGGATGGGGGCGGTGTGCGACTTCAGTTCCAGGGAGCCGAGCGGCGAGACGTTGATCTTCGTGCCGCCGGTCAGGGACGGGCGCAGCGTCATCCGGGTGTCCATCGGGCCCACCGGGACGCGCACGCTGCCGACGACGAGGAGGCCGAGCCAGGCGCCCAGGAGGACGACGGCCGTCATGCCGAGGGCACGGACGTACGGGTGGGGCTGGTGGGTGAGTTCGCCGGTGGGGCGGGGGCGCCGGGCGCGGAAGAGGCGGCCGGCCGCGGAGGTGACGTTCCGCAGGACGGACCGGACGGCGGCAGCGGTGACGCGGGCCATTGGTCCCGTATGCCCAGGAGGACAGGTGGATATGCGGGGGCGTGGCCGACAATGGCCGTGTGCTGGAGATGACGCGCGAGGAGTTCGAGGAACTGGTCGCCGAGGCCCTGGACCGGATTCCGCCCGAGCTGACGCGGCTCATGGACAACGTGGCGGTGTTCGTCGAGGACGAGCCTCCCGCCGGGAGCCCCGAGCTGCTCGGCCTCTACGAGGGGACGCCGCTGACCGACCGGGGCGAGTGGTACGCGGGCGTGCTGCCCGACCGGATCACGATCTACCGGGGCCCGACGCTGCGGATGTGCGAGTCCCACGAGGACGTCGTCGCGGAGACGGAGGTCACCGTCGTCCACGAGATCGCCCACCACTTCGGCATCGACGACGCGCGGCTGCACGCCCTCGGTTACGGGTGAGCGCCGGGCAGCGGTGACGCGGTGGGCGTGTCCTCTTGCGGGGGACGGGAGTTGGGAACGGTGACGCCGGTTTTCGGCGGCCCCTTTTTCTTCCTTTTTCTTCCTTTTCCGTCTCGGTTCCGGCTTCAGCCCCAGCTCCCGCTCCCCGCATTCCAGCGCCCCGGAGGTGCTCGCCCGTGCGCCAGCTGTCCCTGCCCCCTCGTCTGGTTCGAATGGCCGCGACGGTGGTGGCCGTCACGGCGGCGGCCAGCGGCTGCGTGAGCGTCGCGCACGACGGGGGCGCCGCCACCCCGTCGCACTCGGCCGGGCGGCACGGCGGGGTGGCGCCCGACGGCGGCGCGGTGGTCCCCGGGGGCGCCGGAACGCGGGCGGGGGCCCGGGGCGGCGGGGACGACGGGGCGACGTCGCCCGGGCCGAGCGGGACCGCGTCGGACGGGGCCTCGGACGCCGCGTCCTCGCCCTCGGTGTCGCCCTCCGAGCGCGGGGCCCCGGGTCCGGCGAAGCCGTCGGCGAGCGGGCGGACCACGCCGCCCACGCGGCCGTCACCGACGCGCCCCACCCCGGACTCGCCGACGCCGACCGAGGACACCCCCACGCCGACGCCGGACCCGTCCACCGCCGAGCCCTCCTCGTCGGCGCACGAGCAGGCGTCGGGCCGGGTCAGGGTCGTCCGGGAGCCCGCGCCGACCGCGGGGACGCAGGCGTAGCGACAGGGCGGTGCGGTGCGGGGGCGGCGGCCTGCGCGGCGCGAGGGTGGTGCCCTGCGCGGCGCGGAGTGCGGCACCCGGGTACGGCGCTGGGTGCGGCACCGGGGTACGGCGCGGGGTGCGGCATCAGGCACGGCGCCCCGGTGTGAGCGGGGTCTCACGGAGCGGGTTTGCGCAGGGGGGTGGTGGGTGCGTATGGTGGTAGATCGTTTGATCCCATTTGCCCGGCGCCGAAAAAGAAGAGCGCCGCGTGGCGCGTTCTCTCCCCAGCCGTGGCTGGACCGCATTGAGGCGGTCGATTGCGAAATTCACGGAGTTGACGGGCGCGTGCCGAGACTCCGGAAGGTTTCGCATTTCGCATGTCCATTTCCAGTTCTGACCACTCCGTCATGCCCGAGAACGTCGAGAAGGACGAGGCCGTTCAGGTCCTCGCCGTCGACGAGGACGTGACGACCGTCGCCGTCGGAGAGGTCGTCGAAGACGCCTCCGCCGAGGCCGACACCCCCGACACCCCCGCCGAGCCTGCCGAGCCTGCCGAGCCCACCCTGACCTTCGGCGACCTCGGTCTGCCCGAGGGCATCGTCCGCAAGCTCGCGCAGAACGGCGTGACCGCGCCGTTCCCGATCCAGGCCGCGACCATCCCGGACGCCCTGGCCGGCAAGGACATCCTCGGCCGTGGCCGCACCGGCTCCGGCAAGACCCTGTCCTTCGGTCTGCCGACCCTGGCGCGTCTCGCCGGCGGTCACACCGAGAAGAAGAAGCCTCGCGCGGTCATCCTGACCCCGACCCGCGAGCTGGCGATGCAGGTCGCCGACGCCCTCCAGCCCTACGGCGACGTCCTCGGCCTCAAGATGAAGGTCGTCTGCGGCGGTACGTCCATGGGCAACCAGATCTACGCGCTCGAGCGCGGCGTCGACGTCCTCGTCGCCACCCCGGGCCGCCTGCGCGACATCATCAACCGCGGCGCCTGCTCGCTCGCCAACGTCGAGATCGCCGTTCTCGACGAGGCCGACCAGATGTCCGACCTGGGCTTCCTGCCCGAGGTCACCGAGCTGCTCGACCAGGTCCCGGCCGACGGCCAGCGCATGCTGTTCTCGGCCACGATGGAGAACGAGATCTCCACGCTGGTCAAGCGCTACCTGACCAACCCGGTCACGCACGAGGTCGACGCCGCCCAGGGCGCCGTCACGACCATGACCCACCACATCCTGATCGTGAAGCCCAAGGACAAGGCGCCGGTCACCGCCGCGATCGCCTCCCGCAAGGGCCGCACCATCATCTTCGTCCGCACCCAGCTGGGCGCCGACCGCATCGCCGAGCAGCTGCAGGACGCCGGTGTGAAGGCCGACGCGCTGCACGGCGGCATGACGCAGGGCGCCCGTACCCGCGTTCTCGCCGACTTCAAGGACGGCTACGTCAACACGCTCGTCGCCACCGACGTCGCCGCCCGCGGTATCCACGTCGACGGCATCGACCTGGTCCTGAACGTGGACCCGGCCGGTGACCACAAGGACTACCTGCACCGCTCGGGCCGTACCGCGCGTGCCGGCAAGTCCGGTGTCGTCGTCTCCCTGTCGCTGCCGCACCAGCGCCGTCAGATCTTCCGGCTGATGGAGGACGCGGGCGTCGACGCCTCGCGTCACATCATCAACTCCGGTACGGCCTTCGAGCCCGAGGTCGCCGAGATCACCGGTGCCCGGTCCATGACCGAGGTGCAGGCCGAGTCCGCGGGCAACGCCGCGCAGCAGGCCGAGCGCGAGGTCACCTCGCTCACCAAGGAGCTGGAGCGTGCCACGCGCCGCGCCGGCGAGCTGCGCGAGGAGGCCGACCGCCTCACCGCGCGTGCCGCCCGTGAGCGGGGCGAGGACGCCGAGGGTGTCGCCGCCGCCGTCGCGGCCGCTGCCGAGAAGGCCGCCGAGGCGTCCGTCCCGGAGCAGTCCGCCGCCCCGGCCGAGCGCCAGGAGCGTTCGTCCTACGAGCAGCGCCCGCAGCGCCGTGACGAGCGGGGCAACTACGAGAAGCGCGACCGTCGCGACGACCGTCCGTCGGGCGGCTTCAACCGTGACCGTCGTGACGACCGTGGCGGCTTCGACCGTGACCGTCGTGACGACCGCGGTGGCCGTTCGTTCGAGCGCCGTGACAACGACCGTGGCGGCTTCCGCCGTGACGATCGTCCGTCGGGCGGCTTCAACCGTGACCGTCGTGACGACCGTGGCGGCTTCGACCGTGACCGTCGTGACGACCGCGGTGGCCGTTCCTTCGAGCGTCGCGACGACCGTCCGTCGGGTGGCTTCCGCCGCGACAACGACCGTCCGTCCGGTGGCTTCAACCGTGACCGTCGTGACGACCGTCCCTCCGGGGGCGGCTTCAACCGCGACCGTCGTGACGAGCGCCCCTCGGGCGGCGGCTTCCGCCGTGACGACCGCCCCTCCGGCGGCCACCGCGGCAGCGACCGTCCGTTCAACCGCGACCGTCGTGACGACCGTCCCACCGGCGGCGGCTTCCGCTCCGGCGGCCACGACCGCCCGTACGGCCGCCGTGACGACCACCGTGGTGCGGGCTCCGGCTCGACCGGCGGTTCCTCGTTCCGCCGCGACGAGAAGCCGCGCTGGAAGCGCAACGGCTGAGACCTTGTGAAGTGAGTGAAGGGCCCGGGAGACGATCGCGTCTTCCGGGCCTTCCGCGTTCCGCTTCCCGGGCCTTCCGGGTTCCGCTTCCCGGGCCCTGGTCGCACGCGTTCCCGCCCCGGTCACCCGGCGGTTTCCACCCCCGGTCACTCAAGGGCATTTTTTGGCCAACTCCCGTGCATGGCCAGCCCGTTGGCCGGGCATCGCTGGGGGCATGACAAGTGACCCAGCGGTGCAGCAGCCGCCGCCATCGTCCGACGAGGAGCGCCTCGCGCAACTCGGCTACACCCAGGTCCTCGCCCGCCGGATGTCGGCGTTCTCCAACTACGCGGTCTCCTTCACGATCATCTCGGTGCTCTCCGGGTGCCTGACGATGTATCTGTTCGGGATGAACACCGGCGGTCCCGCCCTGATCACCTGGGGGTGGGTCGGGGTCGGACTGATGACGCTGTTCGTCGGGCTCGCGATGGCGGAGATCTGTTCGGCGTATCCGACGTCCGCGGGCCTCTACTTCTGGGCGCACCGGCTCGCGCCGCCGAGGTCGGCCGCCGCGTGGGCGTGGTTCACGGGGTGGTTCAACGTCCTCGGGCAGGTCGCGGTGACCGCCGGGATCGACTTCGGTGCCGCGTCCTTCCTCGGCGCCTACCTGAACCTCCAGTTCGGCTTCATGGTGACGCCGGGCCGCACGATCCTGCTGTTCGCGGCGATCCTGATCCTGCACGGACTCCTCAACACCTTCGGCGTCCGCATCGTCGGACTGCTCAACAACGTCAGCGTCTGGTGGCACGTCATCGGCGTCGTCGTCATCGTCGGAGCCCTCGCCTTCGCGCCCGACAGCCACCAGTCGGTGTCGTTCGTCTTCACGAAGTTCGTGAACAACACGGGGTGGGGCAGCGGCCTCTACGTCGCCCTGATCGGGCTGCTCATGGCCCAGTACACCTTCACCGGCTACGACGCCTCCGCGCACATGACCGAGGAGACCCACGACGCCTCGACGGCCGGGCCCAAGGGCATCGTGCGCTCCATCTGGACGTCCTGGATCGCCGGGTTCGTGCTGCTCCTCGGCTTCACCTTCGCCATCCAGTCGTACAAGGGCGCGCTCGGCTCCGCGACCGGGGCGCCGCCCGCGCAGATCCTGCTCGACGCGCTCGGCGCGACCGCCGGGAAGCTGCTGCTGCTCGTCGTCATCGGCGCGCAGCTCTTCTGCGGCATGGCCTCCGTCACCGCCAACAGCCGCATGATCTACGCCTTTTCACGCGACGGAGCGCTGCCGTACTCGCACGTCTGGCACACCGTCAACCCGCGCACCCGCACCCCCGTCGCCGCCGTGTGGCTGGCCGCGCTCGGCGCGCTCGTGCTCGGACTGCCGTACCTGATCAACGTCACGGCGTACGCGGCCGTGACCTCGATCGCCGTCATCGGCCTCTACATCGCGTACGTCGTCCCGACGCTGCTGCGGGTGCGCAAGGGGGATGCCTTCGAGCGCGGGCCCTGGCACCTGGGCAAGTGGTCGCGGCCCATCGGGATCGTGGCGGTGGTGTGGGTCGGCGTCATCACGGTCCTGTTCATGCTGCCGCAGCTCGCGCCGGTCACGTGGGAGAACTTCAACTACGCGCCGATCGCCGTGCTCGTGGTCCTCGGGTTCGCGGGCGTGTGGTGGCTGGCGTCGGCCCGGCACTGGTTCCTCAACCCCGAGCACGCGCGGACCGTCGCGCGGGAGGCGGGGCGAGTGGGAGCGCCCGAACCGGTCGATCCGTGACCGGCGGACGCGCCGCCCGGCCGCCCGTGTGACGGCCGGGTGACGTCCGACAGGCCGTGGAGGCCGATACCCGATCGGCCTCCCGGCCGCGGCGGGCTATGCTCGGGGAAGCGTCGGCGCCGTCCGGCGCGTGGACCCTTAGCTCAATTGGCAGAGCAGTGGACTTTTAATCCATTGGTTGTGGGTTCGAGTCCCACAGGGTCTACAGAGAAAGCCCAGGTCGGAAGTCATCCGATCTGGGCTTTCGGCGTACGGGGGGCGGCCGTTCGTGGCGCGGCGTCAGTCCTGGCGCAGGTAGCGCCTCTTCACCGCCGTCAGCGCGAGGGCGTACAGGGCGAGGACCGCCGCGAGCAGCGCGTAGTAGAACAGCGGCAGCGGGGTCATGCCGAGCGGGCCGGCGACGGGCGTCAGGGGCAGGGCGATGCCGACGACGGCCAGCGCGGCCACCGCCCAGCGGACCGGGCTCGGCGTGCGGGGGAGGGGGCCCGAGCCGTCCCGGCCGGTGCGCAGGAGCAGCATCACCAGACCCTGCGTCAGCAGGTTCTCGGTGAACCAGCCCGCGTGGAACGCCGCCTCGCCGGGCCCCGCCCGCGTGTGCAGGGCCAGGGCGAGGGCGCCGAAGGTGGCGAGGTCGGCGGCGGCGTTGAGGACGCCGAAACCGGTGATGAAGCGGAGGAAGTCGCGGGGGCGCAGCGTGCTGGGCCGGCGCAGGGCGGCGGCCGCCGGGCGGTCGAAGGCGAACGAGAGCTGGGCCGCGTCGAAGCACAGGTTCTGGGCGAGTACCTGGGCCGGGAGCATCGGCAGGAACGGCAGCAGGAGGCCCGCGGAGAGCATCGCGATCACGTTGCCGAGGTTCGAGGACAGCGTCACGCGCAGATACGTGGCGATGTTGCCGCTGCTGTGGCGGCCCGCGCTGATCGCGTGGCCGATCGCCGTGAGGTCCTTGCCGGGGCGGTCCGCCGGGCCGTCGCCCCGCCGTGCCTCGGCCAGCACGATGTCGGCCGTGTCGCGGGCCACGGGGACCGCGTCGCGCGGGCAGATCCCGACGTCGGCGGCGCGCAGCGCGGGCAGGTCGTTCACGCCGTCGCCGAGGAAGCCGACCGTCGTCTCCCCGCCGGCCCGCAGGGCGGTCACGATGCGTGCTTTGTGCGCGGGGGCGCAGCGGGCGAAGACGGTGGTCCGGTGGGCGAGGCGGGCCAGTTCCGCGTCGGTGAGCGCGTCGAGGGAGTCCGCGGTGCGGACGTCGCCGGGGTCGAGGCCGAGGTCGCGCAGGGCGCGGGCCGCGGTGCCGGGGTGGTCGCCGGTGATCACCTTGACGGTGACACCGCGCTCGCCGAGGTCGCGCAGGGCCTGGGCGGCGGTCGGCACGAGGGCGTCGGTGAAGGCGACGAAGCCGGTGAAGGTGAGGCCGCGCTCGTCGGCCGTGCTGTACGGGCGGTGCCGGGCGGGGCGCTCGGCGGTCGCCACGGCGAGGAGCCGCAGTCCGTCGCCGGACAGCTCCGCGGCCCGGGCGAGCAGGCGCGCGCGTTCGGCGTCGTCCAGCGCGCACCGCTCGAGGACGTTCTCGACCGAGCCCTTGACGGCCAGGGTGACCGTGCCGAGCGCGCCGGGCCGCCGCACGACGGCGGTGGCGAGGCGGCGTACGGGGTCGAAGGGGAGGGCGGTGACCCCGTCGTACGCGTCGATGAGGTCCGGGTCCGCCGTGAGCGCCTCGTCGATGACCGCCTCGTCGAGCGCGTCCGGGGCCGGCAGCTCGGCGAGCTGGAGCGTCCACCACGCGGAGACGGCCGCCCAGTGCAGGGCCTCGGGGTCGGTGCGGTCCGGGTCGACGTCCGGGCGGTCCTGCGTGAGGGTGCCCGTCTTGTCGACGCAGAGGATGTCGACCGCGCCGATGTCGTGCAGCGCGGGCAGCCGCTTGACGATCACCCCGTGGGTGCGGGCAAGCAGCGCCGAGCCGCGGGCGAGCGCCGTCGTGACGATCACCGGCAGCATCTCGGGGGTCAGCCCGACGGCCACGGCGACCGCGAACGGCAGCGTCTCCAGGCCCCGGCCGCGCAGCGCCGCGCCCGCCATCAGGACCAGCGGCGGCGTCAGGAGCATGAAGCGGATCAGGGTCCACGAGATGCCGTGCACCGAGCGGTCGAACGCGCTCGCCGCACGCCGTGCGCCGGCCGTGCGGCGGTCGGCGGCGAAGCGGGTGTCCGCGCCGGTCGCCAGCACCACTGCACTCGCGCTCCCGGAGGCCACGCTGCCGCCCTGGAAGCACAGATGCGCCGACTCGCCGTCCGCGGGCAGGTCCACGGGATGCTTGCCGACGGGCACCGACTCCCCGGTGAACGCGGCCTGTTGCACGGTCAGCCCCTGCGCCCGCAACAGGCGTACGTCGGCGGGGACCAGGTCGCCGGGGCCGAGGCGGACGACGTCCCCGGGCACCAGCTGGCCGACCGGGATCTCGCGTTCGCCGGGCGGGCCCGAGGCGTCGTCGCCGGGGCGGCGCAGCACGGTCGCCGTCGTGGCCACCAGGTCGCGCAGGCCCGCCATGGCGCTGTCCGCGCGGCGCTCGCCCGCGGAGCGCAGGCCGCAGCTGACGGCGACCAGGACCAGGATCACGCAGGCGGTGCCCCAGGCGGCGACGGTCGCCGAGACGAGGCCGAGGCAGAGCAGGACGGCGGTGAACGGATCGCGCAGGCTGCGGGCGGCGAGCCGGGGCCAGGACAGGGGGCGCGTGCCGGGCGGCACGTTCTCGCCGTGCCGGGCGAGGCGCCGCTCGGCCTCCGCCTCGGTGAGCCCGCGCGGGCCGCTGCCGAGGGAGCGCAGGTGCTGCAGCGTCGTACGTCCGGGGGACGGGGACGGGGCCGGGGCGGCGGCGTGGGCCGGGGCGGTGTCGGTCACTTCGGGCGCCGTCAGGGCTTCTCTGGTGTCGGCACCGTCGTCTTCTCCCGTTCATCGGACCGCGAATCCCGTTCACCGGACCGCGAAAGGCTCCCCGGCGGAGGGTTCAGGCCTTCAGTTTAGGGGCGGAACTTTTGCCGCTCTCCGCTAGTTTCTACAGAGCTGTAGAAGATCAGTACGTGCCGATGAATACGTGCCGAACAAGGAGAGTCATGGCCCTGTGGGATCGCTTCAAGGAGTCCGCGTCGACGATGCAGACGCAGCTCGTGGCGAAGAAGAACGACCTCAAGAGCGGCGCCTTCCGTGACGCGAGCATGGCCATGTGTGCGCTGGTCGCCGCGGCCGACGGGACCGTCGACCCGTCCGAGCGCCGCCGCGTGGCCCAGCTCATCACCACCAACGAGGTGCTGCAGAACTTCCCGGCGGACCAGCTCCAGACCCGCTTCGACGCCGCCCTCGACAAGCTGACCGCCGACTTCGACTTCGGCAAGGTCAGCGTCCTCCAGGAGATCGCCAAGGCGAAGAAGAAGCCGGCGGAGGCGCGCGCGGTCATTCAGATCGGCATCGTCATCGGCGGCGCCGACGGCGACTTCGACAAGGACGAGCAGGCCGTCGTCCGCGAGGCCTGCCTGATGCTCGGCCTGCCCCCGCACGAGTTCGACCTCTAGTTCCGGCAGTCCGGCAGTCCGGCAGTCCGGCAGTCCGGCAGTTCCGGTGGTTCCGGTGGTTCCGGGCTGCCGCAGGACGGCCGATTCGCGTTCTGTCCCCGCAATGGCGTAGAGTCGTGTTTACCGACGCGGGGTGGAGCAGCTCGGTAGCTCGCTGGGCTCATAACCCAGAGGTCGCAGGTTCAAATCCTGTCCCCGCTACTGAAACCGAAGGCCCGGAAGCATCAGCTTCCGGGCCTTCGGCGTATCCCGGCACTTTCAGCGTGTCTCCGTCACGCCGTCACCCGGTCGGTCCCGCCGGGTCGCCCGCCGTCCCGCCCCGGGGAACCCTGGGGTGGGGCGCGATGACGTGCGCCGACCGGACCGACACGGACGGTGGCGGGAGACGAGCGGTGGGGCAGCGAGGAGGGCAGAGACACGAAGCGGGACCGCGCCCGTCCAGGGCACGTTCCTTCGTGCGCGTGCTGCCCCCGCTGCTCATCGTCGCAGGGGCGATCTACGACTACATGACCCTGTCGACGTTCACCGGAGTGCCGCTCTTCACCGCCGCCCCGCTGATCGCGGCCCCCTTCTTCTCGCCCCGCGGCACGCTCCTGACCGGCCTCGCGACCGTCGCCGTCGTGCTCGGGGTGCATCTCAGATACACCCGCAGTTACAACACCGACTCCATCACCGAACTCATCACCGTCGTCACGGTCTGCATCCTCGCCTGCTTCATCAACCGCGTCGTGCGGCGCGGCTCCGAGCAGCTCACCTCCGTACGCGAGATCGCCGAGGCGGCCCAGCACGCCGTCCTGCCCGAGCCCGCCGCCCACATCGCGGGCCTGCAGATCGCGGCGCGCTACGAGGCCGCCCAGGCGGGCGCCTTCATCGGGGGTGACCTGTACGCGGTGCAGGACACCCCGCACGGCGTGCGGCTCGTCGTGGGCGACGTCCGAGGGAAGGGCATGGGCGCGGTCGCCGCCGTGGCCGTCGTCATCGGGGCCTTCCGGGAGGCGGCCGAGCAGGAGGCGACCCTGGAGGCGGTCGCGCAGCGCCTGGAGCGGGCCCTCGCGCGGGAGGGGATGCGGCGCCACGGCCTCGACGAGTACGAGGGCTTCACCACGGCCGTCCTCGCCGAGATCCCGCACGGCGACGGCGTCGTACGGATCGTCAACCGCGGCCACCCCGAGCCGCTGCTCCTGGGCGGCGACGGCGCGCTGCGGGTCCTGTCGTCGCCGGAGCCGGCGCTGCCGCTCGGGATGGGCGACCTCGGCACCTGGCCCGACCGCGCGTCGGAGGTGGCGTTCCCGGGCGGGGCGACGCTGCTGCTGTACACGGACGGGCTCTCCGAGGCGCGCAACGCGCAGGGCGAGTTCTACGACCCGGCGAAGCGGCTCGCCGGGCGGATGTTCCCCGGGCCGGACCCGCTCCTCGCGACGCTCACGACCGAGGTCCGCCGGCACACCGGGAGCGGCACGACGGACGACATGGCGCTCCTCGCGGTGAGACGGCCGTGAGACGGCCGTGAGGCGGCCTTGAGGTGGGCGTGAGGCGGCCTTGAGGTGGGCGGCCGTGAGACCGGCGTGAGACGGCAGTGAAGCAGCAGTGAAGCAAAGGTAAGGGGGATCCTCACCTTCTGTAGTCGAACGGCGTCGCTGTGCATAACATTTGACAAACCGTCAGAAGATGAGCCCCTCCCGACGGGCGGTCAACTCGCCCGATTCCGCCCGCTCGTGCCCCGTTAAGTCCAGGCCAAAGGCCTTAACGATCAGTCGGAACGGCTTGGAATCGGACCCCCGAGTCTATTAACGTTCGATAACGCAGCGCGGTCGTCCCAGCCGTCACAAGAGACGGCTCCGTGCGCACGCGCCTAATCCCGCAAGGGAGCCGGGGAACCACCAACTTGGGGTGAATCGGACGTCTTTCCTCGTGAAGGACGTCGGTAGGAGACCTTCCTGCTCCGAACCCGTCAGCTAACCCGGTAGGCGAGAAGGAAGGAAAGGAGCGCGCCCCCGTGGCGTCCAACCGGCCTGCCCCAGAGTTCTCCCGTGCCCCGAACGACGAGTTCGGCTACGCGGACGAGCAGCCCTGGGAAGAGTGGAACCCCACCGAGGAATCCGTCCGGCCCGTACGCGGCCGGCACCGCGTCGCCAAGCAGCGCGGCGGACTCGCCCGCAGCTCCACCGTCCTCGGTGTCGGCGTGATCGCGGCCGTCGGCGCGGGCGGCATCGCCACCGCGCAGGGCGGCAAGCCCCCGGTACACATCTCGATGCCCGACCTGTCGGCCGTCAAGGACGCGCTGCCCGAGGCCAAGTCGCTGCCCGGCGTGGGCGCGCTGATATCCGGCTCCTCCGACAGCGACTCCGGCACCAACGCCGCGCCGCTGACCGGCGCCGGCGTCACCACGGCCGACGCCCAGCAGGGCACGACCGACGCCGGCGAGGCTCTGCGTGCCCGCATCCTCCAGCAGGCCGAGCAGCAGCAGGACCAGGCCGCCGACGCCGAGGCCGCCGCCGCCGAGGAGGCCGCCGCGAAGAAGGCCGCCGAGGACGCGGCCAAGGAGCAGGACGCCGCGCAGGCCAAGGTCGACGCCAAGGCCGCCGCCGACAAGAAGGCGGCGGAGGAGGCGGCGAAGAAGAAGGCCGAGGCCGAGCGTCTCGCCAGGCTTGCCAAGAGCTTCACGCTGCCGGTCGCCTCGTACACGATCACCGGCACCTTCGGTCAGCCCGGATCCATGTGGTCCTCCGGCTACCACACGGGCCTCGACTTCGCCGCTCCGACGGGTACGCCGCTGAAGGCGATCCACTCCGGCACCGTCAAGGAGGCCGGCTGGGCGGGGGCGTACGGCTACCGCACCGTCCTGGAGCTGCCGGACGGCACCGAGCTCTGGTACTGCCACCAGTCGTCCCTCAATGTCAGCGCCGGTCAGAAGGTGACCAGCGGCGACGTCATCGGCCGCGTGGGCGCCACGGGCAACGTGACCGGGCCGCACCTCCACCTGGAGGTCCACCCCGGCGGCGCGGCGACCGCCGTCGACCCCGCGCCGTGGCTGCGCTCCAACGGCCTGTCGTTCTGACGTTCTGACACAGCACACCGCACCACGCGCACAGCGCACCGCACCACGCGCACAGCACCACGCGCACCGCACCCCGGATCCCGGCGGCCCTGACGGCAACCCCCGACGTCAGGGCCGCCGTTCCGGGCATGCCCGGAACTCCGTCTTTCGGATAGGAATAACTCCGTCCGCCGACGTGTTCTGACAGGCCATGACTTCCCTTCGCAAACTTGGCTCGTCCGACCTCGAGGTCTTCCCGCTCGCCCTCGGCGGCAACGTGTTCGGCTGGACCGCCGACGAGGACCAGTCCTTCGCCGTTCTCGACGCCTACGCCGCCGCCGGCGGCAACTTCGTCGACACGGCCGACGCGTACTCGGCCTGGGTCCCCGGCAACAAGGGCGGCGAGTCCGAGACCGTCCTCGGCAAGTGGCTCGCCGCGCGCGGCAACCGCTCCGACGTCGTCGTCGCCACCAAGGTCGGCGCCCACCCCGAATTCCGCGGCCTGTCCGCGAACAACATCAAGGCCGCCGCCGAGGAGTCGCTGCGCCGCCTCGGCACCGACTACATCGACCTGTACTACACGCACTTCGACGACCCGTCCGTGCCGGTCGAGGAGATCATCACCGCCCTCGACGGCCTGGTGAAGGCGGGCAAGGTGCGGGCCATCGCCGCGTCGAACCTGAGCCCGGAGCGGCTCCAGGAGTCCCTGGACTTCTCCGACCGCGAGGGTCTCGCCCGTTACGCCGCGCTCCAGCCGCACTACAACCTCGTGTCCCGCGACACCTACGAGGGCCGTCTCGAGGCGGTCGCGTCGCGCGGCGGTCTCGCGGCCGTCCCGTACTACGCCCTGGAGTCCGGGTTCCTGACGGGCAAGTACCGGCCGGGTGCCAAGGTCGACAGCGTGCGGGCCGAGGGCGCCGCCAAGCACCTGGAGACCGAGCGCGGTGTGAAGGTCCTGAAGGCCCTCGACGAGGTGGCGCAGGCGCACGACGCCGAGGTCGCGACGGTCGCCCTCGCCTGGCTCGCGTCCCGCCCGACGGTGGCCGCGCCGATCGCCTCCGCGCGCGTCGTGGAGCAGCTGCCGGCGCTGGTGGCCGTGGCCGACCTGGAACTGACGGACGCCGACCTCTCGAAGCTCACGAAGGCGTCCGCCTGATCCGGAGGCGTTCTCAGTAGCGGTACGGGTTGTGGGTGCTGGGCGCGTGGTGTGTGTGAGGCGCGTGGGGCGTGTTGTGCGCGGGGAACGGGGCGACCGGCCCCGCGTACACCGGCCCCGCGTACACCGGCGGTACCCACACGGGGGCGACGGCGTGGGCCGCGTAGGCGAGTGCGGGGCGGGCCGCGTGGCGCCGCGCCCACAGCTCGTCGAGCAGCTCCCGTTCCCGTGCGACGTAGAGCACGCCGGCCCGGCCGCGCCGGCCGCGGTGGCGCAGGAACGCGAGCGTCGTCGCGTACTCCTCGTACTCGGCGACCGCCTTCGCCGTCTCCTTGCCGCCGTGGTGCTGCGCGAACTCGCGTGCCAGGCGGCGGGCCCGCATCGAGCCGAGGGCGAACGGTTCGGCGGGGCCGAGCCAGCCGGCCGCCACGTACGCGGGCAGCTCGGAGCGGATCGTGCGCAGTTCGCGCTGGCGGGTCCAGATCGCGAGCCAGGTGAGCACGGCGAACACGGGCATCATGAACAGCGCGTAGACCGCGAAGAACCCGTACCGGCCGAACACCGCCGAGCCGTTCCACGTGGCGTGCATGCCCATCGCGAGCAGGAGTCCGGCGAGCGGCAGGAGGACGCGGCGCACCGGGCCGCGGCCGGGCGCCGTCCAGGCGGCGAGGCCGAAGCCGATGCCGGTGAGCACCGTGAACAGGGGGTGCGCGAACGGCGACATGACGATGCGGACGAAGAAAGTGGCGGCGGTGACCGAGGCGATGCCGGTGCCGCCGCTGAGCTGGTCGGTGCCGAAGGCGTTGCCCAGGTAGAGGATGTTCTCGGTGAAGGCGAAGCCGGTGGCGGTGACCCCGGCGATCACCACGCCGTCGACGATCCCGGTGAAGTCACGGCGGCGGAACAGGAAGATGAGCAGGACGGCACAGGCCTTCGCGGACTCCTCCACGATGGGCGCTATGACCGTCGCGCCGAGGGTGTCGGCGTGCGAGGGGTCGGCCGAGTTGGTGGCGATCCAGTGGGTCGCGAAGCTGTTCGCGACGATCGCGATGAGGGCGGCCGCGCAGGCCCCCCAGGCGAAGGAGAACATCAGGTTCCGCCAGGGTGCCGGTGCGACCCGGTCCAGCCAGCGGAAGGCGGATATCAGGAGCGGCACGGGCAGCACCGCGAGGCAGAGCCCGACCAGGAACCCCTTGGTGCCGGTCTGTTCGCGCACGAGGGCGAGGATCACGAGGCCGGAGAGCGCGAGGAGCGAGGCGAGCGCCCACGCGTGCACCGCCCTCCGCTGCCACCAGCGCGGATGCCGCAGCGTGCCGGGCCCGGGAGCTCCTGCTCCGGGCTGCGCGCTCGGAAACGCATTCGGATACGAGGGATAGGTGGCCACAGCGTTGACCCTAACGAGGGACAGCCCCGGCCGCGACGGGATGTCCCTCGGGCGTCAGTCCTGGGTCGTGTCCTTACGGCGGAAAAGCAGGTCGTGGACCACATGTCCCTTGTCCAGGCCCTGGCCCTCGAAGCGGGTGAGGGGGCGGAACGCGGGCCGGGGCGCGTATCCGCCGTCGGGCTGAGTGTTCTCGTAGTACGGGTGTGCGCTCAGGACTTCGAGCATCTGCTCGGCGTACTCCTCCCAGTCGGTCGCGCAGTGCACCAGGGCACCCGGCCTGAGGGGGACCGCGGCGAGGCTGAGGAACTCCGGCTGGATCAGGCGCCGCTTGTGGTGGCGCTTCTTCGGCCAGGGGTCGGGGAAGTAGACGCGCAGCCCGTCGAGGGAGGCCGGGCGGAGCATCTCGCGGAGCAGGATGATCGCGTCGCCGTTGGCCACGCGGACGTTCGTCAGGCCGTTGCGCTCGGCGAGGCCGAGGAGGTTGCCCTGGCCCGGGGTGTGCACGTCGACCGCGAGGATGCCGGTGTCCGGGTCGTCGGCGGCCATCTGCGCCGTCGCCTCGCCCATGCCGAAGCCGATCTCCAGGACGACGCGCTTCCGGCCCTCGAACAGCTCGTCGAGGTCGAGGACGCGCTGCCCGTCGATGTCGAAGCCCCACTTGGGCCACAGCCGCTGCAGGGCGTCCGCCTGGCCGGTCGTGACGCGGCTGCGGCGGGGCTGGAAGCTGCGGATGCGCCGCTCGAAGTGCGACCCGGCCGGATCGGGCGCGGGCCCGTCGGGAAAGCGCGGCTCGCCCTTGGGACGCGCGGGACCGGAGGCGTCGGGACCGAGGGCGTCAGGGCCGAGGGCTTCGGGACCGGAGACTTCGGGGCCGGGGGCTTCGGGGGTGTGGGGTGACTCAGACACAGTAAGGCGATTTTACGTGCCCGGTCCCTCCCTCACGCCCGCCCCTTACGCCCCCTCACGCCCTCCCCTTACGTGCCTGGTCCCCGCCCGAGCGCGGCCAGGGCCCGCCGGGCGACCTCGCGGCCGATCGGGAGCGAGGCCGTCGCCGCGGGGGACGGAGCGTTCAGCACGTGGACCGTGCGGGGCGCCTCGCGGATCAGGAAGTCGTCGACCAGCGTCCCGTCCCGCAGGACCGCCTGAGCCCGGACACCGGCCGGCGCCGGCACCAGGTCGTCCGCGGTCACCGCGGGCAGCAGCCGGCGCACCGCCGACGTGAACGCGGCGCGCGACACCGACCGGCGCAGCTCCCCCGCGCCGTACCGCCAGTGCCGGCGCGCTATCCGCCAGGAACCCGGCCAGGCCAGCGTCTCGCCGAGCTCGCGCGGTCTGACCGTCGACCAGTCGTAGCCCTCGCGGGCGAGCGCGGGCACCGCGTTCGGTCCGACGTGGACGGTCTTGTCGATGCCCCGCGTGAGATGGACGCCGAGGAAGGGGAACGCCGGGTCCGGCACCGGGTAGACCAGGCCGCGCACCAGCTCGGGGCGGGCCAGCTCGAAGTACTCGCCCCGGAAGGGCACGATCCGCATGCCGGGGTCGTCCCCCGCGAGCCGGGCGACGCGGTCGCAGTGCAGCCCCGCGCAGTTCACCAGGACGCGCCCCCTGACGACGTCCCCCGCGGCCGTGCGCACCGCGACGCCGCGGTCGGGGCGGCGGTCGACCTGGACCACCTCCGCGCCGTACCGGATGTCCGCGCCCGAGGACGCGGCGAGCTGCCGGGCCACCGCCACGTAGTCCGCGACGCCCGTCGTGCCCACGTGGATCGCGGCGAGGCCGCGCACGTACGGCTCGTACTCGCCGATCTGGGCGGGGCCGAGCTCCCGCACCGGAATGCCGTTCTCCCGGCCGCGCTGGACCAGGGCGTGCAGACGGGGCAGCTCGTCGCGCTCGGTGGCCACGATCAGCTTGCCGGTGACCGCGTGCGCGATGCCGTGCTCCGCGCAGAACTCGACCATCTCGGCCGCGCCCTCGACCGCGAACCGGGCCTTGAGCGAGCCGGGCCGGTAGTACACACCGCTGTGGATGACCCCGCTGTTGCGCCCCGTCTGGTGGCCGGCGGGTACCCGCTCCTTCTCCAGGACGGTCACGCGGGTGCCCGGCACCGCGCGCGTGAGGGCGTACGCCGTCGACAGACCGACGATCCCGCCGCCGATCACCAGCACATCGCAGTCGTACCCGCTCGTCCCGCTCGTCATCACCGTGCCTCACCTCCCTCCCCCGATACTGCACTGCGCCACTGACAACGCGTTCAAACCAGGGGGTGGATGTCGGCTACGCCGGTGCCATTACGCGGGTGCCATCAAGCCGGTGCCATCAGAAGGGGCCGCGCCCGCTCCCGCAGCTCCACCACCCGGGGCTCGTCCCCGTACGGTTCCAGGCGGTGCAGCAGATCCTTCACGTACTCGGTGGTCCTGGCCGACGAGATGCGGCCCGCCACCTCAAGGGCGCGCGTGCCCTGCTCGCACGCCGCGTCCAGGTTCCCCGACTCCAGCTCGGCGACCGCCGACACCACGAGGCGTAACCCGTGCGAGCGCACGAACTCCTCCGTCGGCCTCGACAGCGCCTGCTCCGTGAAGCGCCGCACCTGACGGGGCGCCTTCAGGTCCCGGTAGCACTCGGCGGCGTCGGCGGCGAAGCGGTCGTACGAGTAGAAGCCGAGCCACGACGGGTCGTTGTCCCCGTCGCGGGCCCGCTCCAGCCAGCCCTCCGCGGCCCGCAGCGCGGCCCCCGCGGCCTGCGCGTCACCGGCGCGCGCGTGCGCGCGTGCCTCCACGAGCCGGAAGAAGCTCATCGTCCGCGCGGTGGCGAGCCCGCGATTGCGCTCCACGGCGGCCTGCGCCAGATCCACGCCCTCGTCACCGAAGCCGCGGTACGTCGCCTGCAGCGACATCGACGCCAGCACGTATCCCCCGAGGGGCACGTCGGCCGCCGCGCGCGCGAGACGCAGCGCCTGGATGTAGTACCGCTGCGCCGCCTCCTGTTGCCCCGTGTCGAAGGCCATCCACCCGGCCAGGCGCGTCAGTTCGGCACTCGCCCCGAACAGGGCGCGTCCCACGTCGTCCGAGTACGCGCCGAGCAGCAGCGGCGCGGCCTCGACCCGCAGGCACTCGGGGACCATCGACGAACGCCAGTCGCCGCCCCCGTACTTGGAGTCCCAGCGCCGCGCGTCCTGGGCGGCCTCGCGCAGCTTCTGGACATCGCTGTGGCCGACCTTCTGCGGGGCGTTGTCGCCGCCGCTCTCCGGCGGGTGGACGTCGCGCGCGACCGAGGAGTCGGCCGGCGTTATCAGCCACCGGGAGGCGGGCGTCGCGTACGCGCTCACCGAGAAGGACCCGGCCAGCGACTGCCAGATGCCGCCGCCCGTGCGGCGGCCCGCGAGGTCGAGGCGGTACAGCTCCGTCGCCGACTTCACCGCCGCCCCCACGTCGCGCGGGAAGGCGAGACCGACCTCGGGCGCGGGATCCGCGTCCGCCAGGCCGATCTCGTGGAGCGGCACGGGCCGGCCCAGCTTCTGGCCGATGGCGGCCGCGATGAGGTGCGGTGCGGCGCCCTGCGGCACCATGCCCTTGGAGACCCAGCGGGCCACCGAGGTCTTGTCGTAACGAAGCGTCAGACCGCGCTGTGAGCCGAGGTCGTTGACCCGTCGCGCCAGACCCGCGTTGCTGATTCCCGCGAGGGCGAGAACGGTGCCGAGTTTCTCGTTCGGCCCGCGTTGCTCCCTGGACATGCGCCACCCCTCGACACAGACGGCTGCCGCGCCCGGCCCACGCCGACCGGCTCGGCCTGGCATAACCGCGCGGCATTCGTGCACCCAGCGTAGTTCGCCGGATCCCAAGCGTTAAGGGGCATAGTTCCGGATGGCGGGATTATTGTCCGTACGCGAGTACGTGCCCGGGCGGCGGCGCCGGGGTGCGCTCCGGCCGTGTGGCCGTGCGCCTGTGCGTGCGCTCTTCTGCGGTGGTGGGGGCGGCGTTTCCATGGATGCTGCGTGGGTCGGCCCGCTGTACTGGATCCAGCGGGCTGGGGGAACACCGCCGCCTTCATCCCCGCGGGTGGCGGACCGGTCCGGGAGACGAGGGTGTCTCCCGGACCGCGCGTTGCGCGCGGTGGCCGACGGGGTGTGCCCAGGTCTGGCCATCCGCAGCCGATTTGGCCGAATATCGACGTCGGCGTTCCGCGTCCGCGGCGCCCCCGGCAGCACCCCGAGGGGTGCAACTGCCGCTCACAAGGGGCGCATTCGATGGCGCGCGTGCCGCCCCGTCGCCTCTCCCGTACGTCTCCTTCGTGGCAGCATGGGGATCCTGTTCCTCGGAATTCCTCTGGACACCTCCGCATTTCCGCGACGAGGTTCTGTCCACAGCCTGTGGAGGCGGCGATGCGGTGGTTGGTGGGGTGGAGCAGTACCGCCGCCGGGCCCGTGCGGTTCGGGTCCGCGGGTTCGACCGGAACCGACGGGGAGACCGTCCACCCCGTGGGCTCCCAGCTCCTGTGGGGTGACCCCGATCCCCTGTGGGCGGTCGGCGACTGGCGCCCCGACGAGGTGCGCGTCGTCAGCGCCGACGAACAGACCCGGATCGCCGTACTCGGCACCTGCGGCGCCACGGACGAGCAGCTGAGGGTCGGCCTGTTCGCCGCGCGCGGCGGCGCCCTGCGCCACCTCACCGCCTGGCCCGGCAGCTACACGGCCGTCGTCCAGGTCGGCCGCCGCCTCATGATCGCCGGTGACCTCGCGGGCGCGCGGCCCGTGTTCTACACCCCCTGGGCCGGCGGCACCGCGTACGCGACCGCCGCCCTGCCGCTCGCCGACCTCATCGAGGCCCACCTCGACATCGGCCACCTCGCGGCCCTGCTCGCCGCGCCCGACGTGCCCGAGGCCCTGCACGACTCGACGCCGTACCAGGGCGTCCGCCGCATCCCGCCCGGCCACGCCCTGATCCTGCGCGCCGGCGCCCGCGAGATCGCCGGCTACGAACCGGTGGCGTCGCTCGCCGTCGCCGCGCCCTCCGCGGACCCCGCCCACGCCGTGGACGCCCTGCGCGACGCGCTCGTCGAGGCCGTCCGCACCCGCCTCGCCGCGCCCCGGCACGTCCCCGGCGCCGACATCGACCCCGGACCCGTCCCCGGCATGGGCCCCGCCGAGCGGCGCGCGGCCCGCGGCATGCCCGTCCCCGGGATCGGCGCCGACCTCTCCGGCGGGCCCGCCTCCGCGACCCTCGCGCTGCTCGCGGCCGGCCTGCCGGGACTGCCCGGCACGGTCCTCGGCCATGGCACGGGCGCGGGCGAACGGCTCCTGGCCGTCACCTTCAACGACCTGACCGCGGGCGCCGCCGGACGCGAGGCCGAACTGCGGCGCGCGGGCGCCATCGCCGCGAACCCCCGGCTGCACCACGTCGTCGTCACCGCGGGCGAAGAGGCGCTCCCCTACGCCGAGTTGGACGGCCCCCTCACCGACGAGCCCGGCCCCTCCCTGGTCACCGCCGCCCGCCACCGCGCCCGCCTCCTGTCGGGCAGCGCCGACCACTTCACCGGACACGGCGCCCGCCAGGTCCTCGACGCGCACCCGGCCCGCCTCGCCGACCTCCTGATGGACCGTCGCCGGCGGCACATGGTCAAGCCCGTCGCCGCGCTCGCCAAGGCGGACGGCGGCTCGGTGCTTGTCCCCGCGCGCGTGTACGGCGCGGCGCGCAAACTCGCCCGCACGTCCTACCGGACCGGTGTCGAAAGCCTCGCGGACGGGCTGTTGCGCCGAAGTTTCGAGACCCCCGACGCCGATGCCGGGGCCGTCGGCGCGTCCCTCGCGGCGCTCGCCTGGGCCAGACCCGGGCCCGCCGCGCGCTGGCTGACGGGCGAGGCCCTGGCAGAAGTATCGGTTCGCCTCCAGGACGGCGCCACGCGTCCCGGGCCGGGTCCAGGCCAGCGGCCCGGCGCGTTCCGGGCCCGCGCCGCGCTCGCCCGGCACGCCGCCGACCTGCGCGTCCTCGAACAGGCCGCCGAGGTCCGCTTCCAGCGCCTGCACGCCCCGTTCCTCGACAACCAGGTCGTCCGCGCCGCCCGCGCCCTCCCCGAGGCGCTGCGCGTCCGGCCCGGTGCCCGCGCCGACATCCTGCGCGCCGTCCTCGAAGGCGCCGGCGTCAGCGAACTCCCGGCCGGCTGGGGCGCGCCCTCGCAACGCTCGTCAGCGGCGGCCGCCCGCACGGGCCTGCGCGTCTCCGCCGACCACCTCGTCCAGCTCTTCGACACCCCGCTGCTCGCCCAGACCGGTCTGATCGAGGCCCGCGTCGTCCGCAAGGCCCTGCGCGACGCGGCCGACGGCGAACCCCTGCCGCTGGACGGCCTCGCCGACCTGGTCTCCCTCGAACTCTGGCTACGCCGCCTGCTCGCCCGCCGCGGCACCTGCTGGACGGGCACCCCGGCCCGCCAGAGGGCGGTCCCCACGGGGAGCGTCGCGCCTCAGCGGGGGGCGCTGGGCGCGGGGCGCTGAGCCTGCCTGCCCGGTGAGTTCAGTACTTTGCTTGCCGTGCGGCGCTCACGAGCAGGTGAAGCCGGACAGGGCCCAGTCCGCGACGGCCATAGAGTCGAACTGCGTCTGCGGCTCGGTGACCAGCCGGATCGCCTTGTGCCCGGTGAGATTCACATGGACCGGCACGGCCGGGTCGCCGCCCCGCATGACCTGCGACTTCCACACGCGCACCCCGTCGGCGTACACGGAGAACCGCACCGCTCCCGTCCCGAGCGTCATGTCGTCGACACCGGCGAAGGCGTCGTACGCCGTGCAGGTGCGGTTCAGGTCGATGGTCACGGAGGACGTCGCGTTGACGGTGACCCCGTTCGCGTAGTTCTTCTTCGCGATCTTCAGGTCCTGCCGCTGCCACACGAAGCTGCTCTCGCCCGGCCGGATCTCCGGCTTGGTGCCGTCACCGAGGCCGCTGTACGACAGCTGGCTCAGCTGGTAGACGGCCGGGGCGGGCGGCGGGGGAGGCGTCGGCTTCGGGGTGGGCGTGGGCTTCGGCGTGGGCTTCGGCTTCGGAGGAGGCGTCGGCTTGGGCGTGGGTTTCGGCTTGGGGGCCGGCTTCGGCGCGGGCGCCGGGGGAGGCGGCGGCTGCGGGGCCGGCGGCTTGGGCGCCGGCTTCGGGGGAGGCGTGGGCTTCGGCGGGGCGACGGGCTGCGACACCGGCGGCTTCGCCTTGTGGGCCTGCGGCTTGGGCTGCGGGTCGCCGACGAGGGCGATCGCCACCGCCACGGCCACACCCGCGGCCACCACACCGGCGGCGATGCCCGCCTTCACGGGCGCGCCGAGTCCCTCGGACGCCGCGGCGCCACCGCCTGCGGCCCCTCCGGAGCTGCCGCCCGCCGCCGCGGCCGCCGCACCGGCACCCGCCGCGCTCGCGGCGCCGCCCCCGATGAGCGCCGCCACCTTCGCGTACCCGGCGGCACCGAACCAGCCGATGACCGCGATCGGCACGACACCGGGGATCCCGCTGGCGACTTCCTTGATCTGACCGGCGGCGAGCCGGCACTTGGCGCACTCCTCCAGGTGCTTACGAAGACCGCGCTCGGCCCGGGTGCGCAGGCTGCCACGGGCGTACGCGCCGAGCCGGTCGGCGTAGCGCGCGCACTCCTCGTCCTGGGTGAGGGTGATGCTCACATGGGCCTGGAGGTAGGCCTCCTTGAGGCCTTCGCGGGCGCGCTTGGCCAGCACGCGCGTGCCGTTGGCGTCGAGTCCGAAGAGGGTGGCGACCGCGCTGGGTGACTCGTCCTCGACCTCGGTGTGCCACAGGACGGCCTGCCAGCGCTCCGGCAGGGACCGGAAGGCCTGCATCGCCATGGACTGCTCGGCCTCGTGCATGGCGAGGACGTCGGCGCCGAGATCCAGCGTGTCGTCGTCGGACACCTCGCTGGAGCGGGCGGCCTGCTGAGCGAACACCGCGAAGTCCTCGACCAGGTGCTCGCGCTTCGCCGACTTCGTCCAGCCCGCGGCGACGCGGCGCACGGTGGTCAGCAGATAGGCGCGCACCGCGTGCTCGGGCCCGCGGCCGCCGCGTACGGCCTGCAGCATGCGGGCGAACACCTCGGCCGTGAGGTCGTCGGCGGTGTGCCCGTCCCGGCAGCAGGTACGGGCGTAGCGGTGCACGGCCTCCGAGTGCCGGCGGTACAGCTCCTCGTAGGCACTGTCGTCGCCGGACCGCATACGGGCGATCAGGTCGGCGTCCCCCGGGGGCGTCTCGCGCGGGGGCGGCAGGACGGAGGCGCCCGAATCCGCGCCGGGCTCCCGCTGCTGCGGGACGCTCACGTCCGCGAGGTCCTCGCCCGGGGGGCCGGAAGGGCCGGAGGGAGCGGGGGCGTCGGACGCGGCGGAGGCGGATGAGCCGCCCTGGAGCGCGCCGCCCTGGCTCGGCACCTGCCGCGCGGGCAGCCCGCTGGTATCGGTGTCACTCGCGCCACTGTTCTCGAGTGGCTCGTCCCGCCCGTCAACGCTCATCGCGGAAAGCCCCCGACCGCACACTCAGACCCGAACACCGGGAAAGAGTGCCACACGCACGGCCGACCCCGCCCGCCAGTGCCTGTCAACCACTCATCCGTGGTCACTTCGTAAAGCGAAGTACTAGGATTCACTCGAACGGGTAATGGTCAACGGACGTGTCAGAAACGGGAGTTGGCCGCGCGCGACACGTCCGCGCCACCCACGGCCATTCCCTCACCGCCCGGCACCGCTCCTCGGGCGGCCGAGCCACTCCCTGCGTCCCAGACCCCAGCCTCCTAGGCAGGCCGCGAGCGCAGCCCCTCCAGGAGGATGTCGAGGAGCCGTGACGACGCCGCGGCCTGCTGCGCCGGGTCCGGCAGCGACGGTGCCGCCGTGGCGATGACAAGCAGCACGTCCGCCACCGTCACGTCCTCGCGCAGCTCCGACGCCGCGCGCGCCCGGTCCACCAGCTGCCCGACGACCTCAAGCAGGTCGGCGGCGCCCGCGTCGTCCGCGGGTCCCGCGTCGGCCTCGGCCGCCGGGGACGTGCGCTGCCCCATGAGGCGCGACTCGGGCGGGACGACGGCGAGCCGCTGCTGCGGCACCCGCGTCTCGTCCCGGCCGGCGCTGCCCGGGCCCGCCTGGCCCGCCGCGTCGTCCGGCTCGTCGGCGACGCCCACGCGCAGCACGTGCGGAGGCAGCAGCCGGCCCGCGCCGGAGGCGACGGAGGTCCGCAGGAAGCGCGACAGCGCCGACCACGGCTCCTCCTCCTGGCCCAGGGCGGCCCGCGCCTGGTCGGTGAGCCGGGAGGTCTCCTCCTCGGCTATGCGCCGCACCAGTACGTCCTTGCTCGGGAAGCGCCGGTACACCGTGCCGACGCCCACCCGGGCCCGCCGCGCCACGTCCTCCATCGGCGCGCCGTATCCCAGCTCGCCGAAGACCTCGCGTGCCGCGCGCAGGACGTGCTCCAGATTGCGCTGGGCGTCCACGCGCAGCGGCGCGGCGCGCGAACTGTCGCCCGCGGCACGTCCGTTACCGCCACTCGTGCCACCGGCCGGTCCGCCGGCCACGGCCGAAGCGGAAGCAGCCGTGGAAGTCCAACGAGAGTCCTGAATGTGCATATGTGTTCCCCCGGTAATGACGTCTCCCCCCGGAGACTCTCCCCGCCATCGGTCACCGGAGCATGAGGAACGAGCCACTTCCACGGACCCGGTCCGCGGGTCCGTCAGCGCATCCCCCGACACCCCGACAGCACACGAACATAGTTGAGCCGGAGTCAATTCAGAAGGGGCAGGTTCCGCACGGAGCGCCCCCCGAACGGAGTACGCGGCGATTCCACCCCGATTGCACCCCCGTACCTCACCCATGACATCCGGGCTGACCTGCGGACCTTTCCCGTACTCCGGCAATTCGCCCACCCGGCGCACGGCCCCGCCGCCGGTCACACAATTTGCCGGGGCTGTGGACAAACTCCGGTGGCCGATGCGTCATGGGATGGTGCCGATGCCGAAGACTGCCTCCTCCCGGGGGACGGACCCTGACGTCCCGCGTACGCGTGTCCTCGTCGTAGGAGGCGGTTATGTCGGGATGTACACCGCCCTGCGCCTCCAGCGGAAGCTCAGAACGGAGCTGAGGAGCGGCCGGACCGAGATCGTCGTCGTCACCCCCGACCCGTACATGACCTACCAGCCGTTCCTGCCCGAGGCCGCCGCCGGATCCATCTCGCCGCGCCATGTCGTCGTGCCGCTGCGCGGCGTCCTGAACAGGTGCCGTGTCGTCGTCGGCGAGGTCCGGTCGGTCGACCACGCCAAGCGCACCGCCACCTTCACCACCCTGGCCACCGAGGAGCAGGGCACGGGCGACGCCGAGATCACGTACGACGAACTCGTCCTGGCCCCCGGCTCCGTCTCGCGCACCCTGCCCGTGCCGGGGCTCGCCGACCACGCCATCGGCTTCAAGACCGTCGAAGAGGCCGTCGGACTGCGCAACCACGTGATCGAACAGATGGACATCGCCTCCTCCACCCGTGACCCCGCCGTCCGCGACGCGGCGCTCACCTTCGTCTTCGTAGGAGGCGGTTACGCCGGTGTGGAGGCACTCGGCGAGCTGGAGGACATGGCCCGCTACGCCGCGCGGTACTACCACAACGTCACCGCCGACGACATGAAGTGGATCCTCGTCGAGGCCAGCGACCGCATCCTCCCCGAGGTCGGCCCGGAGATGGGCCGCTACACCGTCAGCGAGCTCCGCCGCCGCAACATCGACGTACGCCTCGAGACCCGGCTCGAATCCTGCGAGGACAGGGTCGCCGTCCTCGACGACGGGTCCCGCTTCCCGACCCGCACCGTCGTGTGGACCGCCGGCGTCAAACCGCACCCCGTCCTCGCCGCCACCGACCTGCCGCGCGACGAACGCGGCCGCCTGAAGTGCACCGCCCAGCTCGTCGTCGACGGCGCCCCGCACGCGTGGAGCGCGGGCGACGCGGCCGCCGTCCCCGACCTCACCGCCGGCGAGCCCGGCAAGGAGTGCGCGCCCAACGCCCAGCACGCGGTGCGCCAGGCCAGGGTCCTCGGCGACAACATCGCGGCCTCCCTGCGCGGGGAACCGCTCACGGACTACGAACACGAGTACCTCGGCTCGGTCGCCTCGCTCGGCCTGCACCAGGGCGTCGCGCACGTCTACGGGCGCAAGCTGAAGGGCTACCCTGCCTGGTTCATGCACCGCGTCTACCACCTGAGCCGGGTGCCGACCGTGAACCGGAAGGCCCGCGTCCTGAGCGAATGGATACTCTCCGGGCTCTTCAAGCGCGAGATCGTCTCCCTCGGCTCGCTGGAGCGTCCCCGTGCGGAGTTCGAACTCGCGGCCGGGGGAACCGCAGGGGGAACGCCCCCCACGAACCCGCCGCACGACCCGAAGGGGTCGACCTGACCACCCTCAGGAACTCCCCCTCCAGAACCGGCGTCTGACGGATGTCGGTCCGGTCGGTCAGACTGGTCCACGGCCCTGTCCATGCCCCTGGCCCGCCCATGACCGTGGGCGGACCGACCGCCACGTTGCCCTTCCCCGAGTTCCCGGTCCCGGCCGAGCAGGGGAGAACCCCACCCGACCTCACGAGGCTTGCCCCACAGTGAACTTCACGCGCTGGAGCGCCCGGCTCCCCGGAACGCAGCGCCGCGCCGCAGCGCGGTCCGACCTCGGTGTCTCCAAAGGCCTCGGCGTCTCCCCAGGCCATGGCGTCCCCCAGAACCAGCGAGGGGAAGGCGCCGTGCCCGCCGCCCGCCACGAACACGCGTCCGATGACGAGGCGGGCGTGCCCCCCGTCGGCATCGACGAACTGCCCGCACGCGACGTCCTCGACCGCGTCCCCGCCCTCGTCGCCCTCCTGCACGGCCCCGACCACCGCGTGGCGTACGTGAACGACGCGTACGCCGCAGCCTTCGGCGACCGCCCCGCCGGCGCCCCCGCGCGCGAGGCGCTCCCCGAGCTCGGGGAACTCGGCCTGCTGCCGCTCCTCGACCAGGTCCTGCGCAGCGCCCGCCCCCGCACGGTCAAGTCCCGCAAGGTGGCCGGCGGCCGCTCGTACACGTTCACCTGCACCCCCGTCACCGTGCCGGGCCCCGACGGGTCCGGCGGCCCGGGCGTCCCCGGAGTGCTCGTATTCGCGACCGACGTCACCGACCACGCCGAGGCCGCCGAGCGCCTGCGCGCCAGCGAGCGCCGCCAGCGAGAGACCGCCGTCACCCTCCAGCGCTCCCTCCTGCCCCAGGAGCTGGAGCAGCCCGACGACCTGCGCATCGCAGCCACGTACCAGCCGGGCGGCACCGAGGCGGCGGTCGGCGGCGACTGGTACGACGTGATCACCCTCGGCGGCGGCCGCACCGCCCTCGTCATCGGCGACGTCATGGGCCGCGGGGTGCGCGCCGCCGCCGTCATGGGCCAGCTGCGCACGGCCGTACGCGCGTACGCCCGCCTCGACCTGCCGCCCCACGAGGTGCTCCAGCTCCTCGACGGCCTCGCCATCGAGATCGACGCCAACCAGATCGCCACCTGCGTCTACGCGGTCCACGACCCGAACGAGGGCCGCCTCGTGTACGCGTCGGCCGGACACCTGCCCATCATCGTCCGCGACGAGAGCGGCACGATCCACCGCGCTGAGGAGCCCACGGGACCGCCTCTCGGCACCGGCGGCTGGCTGCACGCCTCCGGCTCGGTGCCGCTCGGACCCGGCTCCACCGCCGTCATGTACACGGACGGCCTGGTCGAACGCAGGGACGAGGACATCGACGAGGGCGTGGCCGCCCTGGAGCGCGCGCTCGCGGGCGCCACCGGCACCCCTCAGGTCGTCTGCGACCGCCTCATCCGCGCGGCGGGCGTCACCGCCGACCACGACGACGACGTGGCGGTCCTCGTCCTCCAGCACCCGGCGCGCACCGGCCCCGATGGGGAGCTGTTCCGCAACGCCGCCCTGGAACTCCTCGGCGGCGTCGAGGCGGCCCCACGCGCGCGTGCCTTCGCCTCAGGCGTCCTCGCCAGCTGGCGCTTCTCGCCCGAGCTGCACGACCTCGGCGTCCTGGCCGCCAGCGAACTCGTCGCGAACTCCCTCCAGCACGGCACCCCGCCCATGCGCCTCAGGCTCCGCCGCACGGACCGCCGCCTGATCGTCGAGGTCACGGACGGCGACGACCATCTCCCGCGCCGCCGCCGCGCGGAACCCGCGGACGAGGCGGGCCGGGGCATCGCGATCGTGGCCACGATCGCCTCGAACTGGGGCTCGCGGCGCACCCCGGGCGGCGGCAAGGCGGTCTGGTGCGAATTCGCCCTGCCGCGCACGCCTTAATCCGGACGGATCCTCAGGCGGACGCGGTCGCCGGCTGCGGCTCGGCCGGAGCCCCGCCCTCCGCCACGATCCGGCTCTTCGCGAGCGACGGCTGGTCCTGTACGGGCGTCAGGTGCCGCCCGAGCCGCACCGCGAGGAACGTGATCCCCAGCGAGAACAGCACGAACGTCACGATGTACGGACCGTGCAGCGCGGCACCCATGGGCCCGCCGACGGCAGGCCCGACGGCCAGCGCCAGCTGCTTGACCAGCGCGAACGCAGAGTTGTACTGACCGACCATGCCGGCCGGCGCCAGATCGGCGACCAGCGGCGCCACGGTCGGCGACAGCATCGCCTCACCGAGACCGAACAGCGCGTACGTCGAGATGAACGCGGCCGTGGCCATGGCCATGCTGCCGTGCCCCACACCCGCGTACCCGGCGGCGAGCCACGCGACCGCCCACACGATCCCGACCGCCGCGATCACACGGGACCGCCGGCGCCGCTCGACGAACTTCAGGACCGCGAACTGCGCGACCACGATCATCGCGGTGTTGGCGGCGAGCGCGATGCCGAGCGTCGACGGCGAGATCCCGGCGGCCTCGACGCCGTACGCGCTCAGGCCCGACTCGAACTGGCCGTAGCAGGCGAAGAAAAGGACGAACCCGAGGACGCACAGCTGCACCATCGCCCGGTGCCGGAACAGCGCCCGCAGCCCGCCACCGGCCCCGGAGCCGCCCTTCGGCACGGCCCCGCCGAGCGCCGGCGCGTACGGCATCCGCACGAAGCCCACGATCGCGGCGAGCACCAGGAACATCACGGCCTCGATGGCGAAGAGCATCGTGAAGCTGGACGGACGGCTCTCGTCGACGATCTGGCCCCCGATGAGCCCGCCGATGCCCAGGCCGAGGTTCTGCAGGAAGAACTGCGTGGCGAAGGCGCGCGTACGGGTGTCCGGCGTGGACGTCCACACGATCATCGTGGCGAGCGCCGGCTGGATCACCGCCGTACCCGCACCGAGCACGGCGGCCGACAGGATCGCGGTCGGCTCACCGGCGGCGAACCCGAGCCCGAGGGCACCGACCGCCGCCACCAGGGTGGCGACCACGAGGACGGGCACCGGACCGCGCCGGTCGATGGCCCGTCCGGTGAACGGCAGGACGACCAGAGCGGCCATGGCGAACGCGGCGAGCACGATGCCCGCCGCCGCGGCCCCGAGACCTCGCACCTCAGCGACATACACATAGAGGAACGGGACCGTGAACCCGACGCCGAACGAACTCAGCGCACTGCCCACCTGGATCCGACGCATCGCTGCGCCCATCGCCCTGGTCACTTTCACTTCCTTAGGAGTTAGGGGTGAAGACTTCGAAGCTAAAGTTAGGATCTAAACTATACACATCGAAGGACTTCAACGCCAAGCGCCCCGTGCCATACTTCCGGCCATGGCCGACAACCCCGCCGACGCAGCTGACGCCGAGCCGACGCTCGAAGAGCAGATCGCCGCGTACCAGCGCGAGTTCCAGGACCTCGACCCCCAGGTCGAGCAGATCGTCTCCGCGCTCGGCCGCCTCAACAGACGTATGAACGTCGCCTACGGCCGCCAGACCGCGAGCCTCGGCATCACGAACGCCGAGTGGGAGGTCCTCAAGGCCCTCGTCCTCTCCGGCGCCCCGTACCGCATGGGCCCCGGCGACCTGGCGAAGCGCCTCGGCCTCACCCCGGCCGCCATGACCCACCGCATCGACCGCATGGTCGCCGAGGGCCTGGTCACCCGGGACCGCGACGAGTCCAACCGGGTACGCGTCATCGTCGAGCTCACCACCGAGGGCCGCGCCAAGTGGCTCGAGGCGATGCGCGCCGCGTCGGGATTCGAGGAGGACCTGCTCCAGGACCTCTCCCCCGAGGAGCGCGGCGTCCTGGGCGAGGTCCTGACCCGCCTGCTGCGCCGGGTCGAGGACGCCCAGCCGGACGCCGGCGGCCGCCTCACGGATCTCACCTGAAAAGAAGTTGCCAGGAGGGTGTTGACATGCCCCTCCTCGATACGTAAGGTTCTTCGAGTTGCCACGGAGCCGTAACGGTTCTGCGACAGCACCTCCGCCGCTCAAGCGGCACCCCCACCACCAGCACGATCTCCCTCCGGGATCGAATTCGGCATGCCCGAATTCAATTCGATTCCGGGTCGGCGGCCCGATTAGGAACCGCCGGGGAAATCCGCTAATGTTTGGGACGTCGGAACGGCCCAACAGCCGGGAAGACAAGCCCCCTCTGACTGGGAATCAGGCCCGAAAGGATCTGATAGAGTCGGAACCGCCGGAAAGCCGAAAGGCCGGAAAGCGGAGCAAGACCCCGAGGAAATCGGATCGGAAAGATCTGATAGAGTCGGAAACGCAAGACCGAAGGGAAACTGCCCGGAGGAAAGCCCGAAGAGATTCGGGTGAGTACAAAGGAAGCGTCCGTTCCTTGAGAACTCAACAGCGTGCCAAAAGTCAACGCCAGATTGACAACCCCGGCCCATCTTCTCGATGGGTTGGAGGTTCCTTTGAAAAAGTCCTCGCCCCCACACCGGGGTGAGGCGCACTAGCGAGGACGCAGTGAACCGGAAGGATTATTCCTCCCGACGGTTCCGCTCTCGTGGTGTTCACCGGGATTACCCGGAAACATTCACGGAGAGTTTGATCCTGGCTCAGGACGAACGCTGGCGGCGTGCTTAACACATGCAAGTCGAACGATGAAGCCCTTCGGGGTGGATTAGTGGCGAACGGGTGAGTAACACGTGGGCAAT
>NZ_RZYA01000039.1 GCF_004005495.1 Streptomyces antnestii | reverse complement strand
CCACCCGCGGCTTTGAGGCCGAGGACTTCACCGAGGTCGCCGACATCATCGCCGAGACACTCAAGCCGTCCTACGACGCCGAAGCCCTCAAGACCCGCGTCAAGGCTCTCGCCGACAAGCACCCGCTCTACCCCGCGCTGCGCAGCGCGTAGGTACCCCATAGGTGCCCCACGCGGACGCCCGCCGCCGGTTCGGCTTCCCGTGACCGGCGGCGCACTCGGCGCGCCGTACCTATGCGGACGCGCGCGCGTGCGGAGGTACGGAGGTACCGGTGGGCTAGGTATGCGCTAGGTGCGCCGCATGCCGCACCCGTACCGCTGGGCCTGCGTGGAGTACGTATGCGGCGACCAGTTGGCGGAGACCAGCCAGCGGTGACCACGTAGGCGTCCACTACGTATGCGCAGGCGCTGTACGGCTACGTATGTGCAGATGCCGTACGGCTACGAGTGCGTCAACTGCCCGGCCCTGCCGCGCCTCCGTATGCGCTCCGGGGCCGGACGGCCCTCCGCGCGGGCCTGCCGGCGGGCCCGGCGCCGCTCTCTGCGCAGCTGCCGCGCCGTGCTGTTGGGCGCGGACACCACGCCGTTGCGCTGGTGCCACACCTGTCGGGTGACCCAGACGTCCAGGACCGCCCACGTGGCCACGACCGTGCTTCCCACGCTGCTCAGCACCATCGGGAAGGCCAGCCAGGAGTCGGCGACGGTGCACAGGAACGCGATCACCGCCTGCATCAGCGTCAGCGCGACGATCAGCACCGCCCGTACCGCCGCCGTCCGCACCGGGTCCGGCATTCTGCGCCGGCCTTCCGGCTCCTCGACCCACAACTCCCCGCGCCGCTCTGCCGTGCCCATCAGTTCGTCACTCCCCACCGCCGTCGCAGCCCGCCGCCCCTGAGTGCTCCCGCACTCGGGGCTCTCCGATGGCTGCCCGGATTGCGCCGCTTTACGCTGCCCGGTCACGCCGTGCGTGCCGCGTCACGTATCTCCCGTGAGGAAGGACGTACGGCGGCGCCGAAAGATTCCCTTCATCGCGGGGGCAACTCCCGGCTCGCGGCCGGAGCGATCGATTCCGGCCAACTGCCGCCCGTGTGAGGACGGATGATGCCGGAATCCGATCGCTCCATCGCGGGATGCAATCTCCCGCAATGACCGGACACATGGGGACGTCCCCCTCCACCTGCCACCGGACAGCATCCGGACAGCCCTTCGAGTTGCTCGTGCGTCAGTAGTAGGCTCGCGCCGTTTGTTGCCGCACATGTGTACCCCTGGCCACAGGGGTCGATCTGGGGGAGGCCATGCGCTTTCGCGGGAAGTCCATCCGCCGGAAGATCGTGGCGTTGCTCCTGGTGCCGCTGGTGTCCCTGACCGCCATCTGGGCCTTCTCCACGGTGATCACGGGCCGCGCCGCGAGCCAATTGCTGTCTTCGGGCAAGGTCGCCGACGAGATCGGTTACCCGCTCGCCGACGTCGGCCACGTCCTCCAGGAGGAGCGGCGCCAGACCCTCGTCTATCTGGCCGATCCACGGGCCTCGGACGCCCTCTCCAAGCTGCGCAGCCGCCGCAGCGCCTCCGACGAGGCCATGGCCCGGATCAAGGCGAAGGCCGAGAGCACAGGTGTCCGCGGCGACATGAGCCACGACTCCCTGCGGCACATCACCACCGTCGTCGAGGGCTTCGACGGCATCGAGTCCCTGCGCCGGAACGTCGACGAGGGCACCGTCACGCGCGAACAGGCCCTCGACTTCTACAACCGTCTCATCGACCCGGCGTTCTCCTTCCTGCTCACGCTCAGCTCCTTCGACAACTCGACGATGGACCGCCAGGGCCGCGCCCTGATCGGCGTGATGCGCGCGCGTGAACTGCTCTCCCGCGAGGACGCGCTGGTCGGCTCGGCGCTCGTCGCCGGCAGGATCACGCACAAGGAGGTGCGCCAGGTCTCCGACCTCGTCGCACAGCGCGGCATCCTGTACGAGACCAATCTCGCGCTGCTGCCCGACGACGACCGCGCCGGATTCGAGCGCTACTGGAAGAGCGCCGACACCGCGGCCCTGCGGACGGCGGAGAACACGCTCGCCGACTCCCCGGCGGGTACGCCCACGGGAGTCACCACGCGCGCGTGGAACGACTCCGCGAGCCAGGTGCTCACCGAACTCTCCAAGCGCGAAACGGCCGCCGCCGAGCGTTATGTGGAACGGGCGCGCCCCATCGCGATCGACATCTTCCTGCAGGCCGGGATCGCCGGCGTGCTCGGACTGATCGCCGTGCTGCTCTCGCTGTTCCTGTCCGTCCGCATCGGCCGTGGCCTCATCCGGGACCTGCGGCGGCTGCGCCTGGAGGCCCACGAGGCCTCCGGCGTCCGGCTGCCCAGCGTGATGCGCCGCCTCGCGGCCGGCGAACGCGTCGACGTGGAGACCGAGGCCCCCCGACTCGCATACGACAGGAACGAGATCGGTCAGGTCGGCCAGGCGCTGAACACCCTCCAGCGCTCCGCGGTGGAGGCCGCCGTGAAGCAGGCCGAACTGCGCCACGGCGTCTCCGAGGTCTTCGTCAACCTCGCCCGGCGCAGTCAGGTGCTCCTGCACAAGCAGCTCACCCTGCTCGACACGATGGAGCGCAGGACCGAGGACACCGACGAACTCGCCGACCTGTTCCGGCTCGACCACCTGACCACGCGCATGCGGCGGCACGCGGAGGGCCTGGTGATCCTCTCCGGCGCCGCCCCGTCCCGCCAGTGGCGCAGGCCCGTCCAGCTCATGGACATCGTCCGGGCCTCGGTCGCCGAGGTGGAGGACTACGAGCGCATCGAGGTGCGCCGCCTCGCCCGCATCGCCGTCACCGGCCCGGCCGTCGCCGACCTCACCCACCTCGTGGCCGAACTCCTCGAGAACGCCACGGTGTTCTCGCCGCCGCACACCGCGGTGCAGGTCGTCGGCGAGCAGGTCGCGAACGGCTTCACCCTGGAGATCCACGACCGCGGCCTCGGCATGGCCGCCGAGGCGCTACTCGACGCCAACCTGCGCCTCGCCGAGACACCCGAGTTCGAACTCTCCGACACCGACCGGCTCGGCCTCTTCGTGGTCAGCCGGCTCGCCCAGCGCCAGAACGTCCGCGTCTCGCTCCAGCAGTCCCCGTACGGCGGCACGACCGCGGTCGTCTTCATCCCGGACGCGCTGCTCACCGACGCCCCCGACACCGAGGGCGTCGGCTTCCGTCTCGACCGTCCGAACAGGTCCGGACGCGCCGAGGCCCCCGGCACGCGCCCCCCGAAGCTCTCCACGGCGGGCGGCACGCTCCCGAACCTGCCCGCGTCCCTCCTGGACGGCCCCGTGGAGCTGGAGGCGCCCCTGGCGTCGGCGGACCTCGGAGCCTTCCCCGGGGCACTCGAGGACGAGGACAGTGAGCGCGGCGGTCTCTTCCGGCCGCGCCGCAGGCCCGGCGGACTCCCCGGGGAGCAGCACCAGCACGCGCGCGACGAGTTCGAGGACCGGGCCGGGCCGACCCCGGCGGCCGGCCCCGGCGCGGCCGACGGGCCCGTGCCGCTGCCGCGCCGCCGAGCGCCCAAACTCGTCAGCTCGCACGGCAGGCCCGTCACCCATACGAGGCCCGGCGAACCGGACAGCCGCGGCACGGAGGCGCAGCCCGCCGACGTGGACGGCGGCTCCCCCGAGTCCGCGACCCCGGAAGCCGACGGGAACGCGTACCGCCCGGCCGCTCCGGAGGAACCCCGCGAACGCAACGCTCCGGAAGGACCCCGCGAACGCCGTCTCACCACGGCGCCCGCACCGGACCTGCCCCGCCGGCGTACCCGCCCCGAGGCCCCGCAGGACGCCGCGCCCGCGCGCGGCCCCGAGCCGCTGCGCGACACCACGCCCGGACCGGCGCCCGACGCTCCCGCACGGGGCGACGCCCCCGCACCGGGCGGCCTGCCCCGCCGCGTGCGGCAGGCCAGCCTCGCCCCGCAGCTCAAGGAAGGACCCGACCTGCGCGCCGACCGTGCCGCGGAGCGGGAGGGGACCAACCACTCGGACCGCCCCGCCGAGCGCGACGCCGACGAGGTCCGCAGCAAGATGGCCTCGCTCCAGCGGGGCTGGCGCCGCGGCCGCGAGGAGAACGCCGCAGGCGACGACGCCTCCGACGGCACAGCACAAGGAACGACATCTGAGGGGGACGGTCGATGACCGCACCGAAGGCCGCCGCACACACCACCGCGAACGGGGGTTCCGGCGAGCTGAACTGGCTCCTGGACGACCTGGTGGAGCGCGTCGCCAGTATCCGCAAGGCGCTCGTGCTCTCCGGGGACGGCCTGCCGACCGGGGTCTCGCAGGACCTGACCCGGGAGGACAGCGAGCACCTCGCCGCCGTCGCCTCCGGCTTCCACTCTCTGGCCAAGGGGGTGGGCCGGCACTTCGAGGCCGGCAGCGTCCGCCAGACCGTCGTGGAGCTGGACGAGGCGTTCCTCTTCGTCACGGCGGCCGGCGACGGCAGCTGCCTCGCCGTCCTGTCGGACGCGGACTCCGACGTCGGTCTCGTCGCCTACGAGATGACCTTGCTGGTCAAGCGGGTCGGCGTGCACCTGGGGACTGCTCCGCGCACCGATCTCTCCGCCGGCGGGTAACGGCCCGTCATGAGCCCGGACGGGGAGGGGACGCAGGAGACCGAGACGCATCACTGGTTCGACGACGACGCCGGACCGGTGGTACGCCCGTACGCCATGACACGCGGCCGCACCACCAGCGCGGCCCAGCATCGCCTCGACCTGATCGCGCTCGTCGTCGCCGAACACCGCAGCGGCGACCCCGGCGCCGACCAGACGTTGTCCCCGGAGCACGTGGACATCGTCGGCCTGTGCCGTGCCAGCCCTCAGTCGGTGGCCGAACTCGCCGCGGAACTCGACCTTCCCATCGGCGTCGTACGCGTCCTCATCGGAGACCTCGTCGACGAGGAACTCGTCCACGTGACTCGTCCGGTGCCCCCCGCCGAACTCCCGGACGAGAGTATTCTGCGCGACGTGATCAACGGCCTCAGGGCGCTCTGACCCGGGCGCACACCGAGGCCACACACGGGGGTGGGAACCGGGCGAGCAGCGGTGCGAACAACGGAGACGCGCGTGACAGGCTGGCAGTTCTGGATCGACCGAGGCGGCACGTTCACCGACGTGGTCGCCCGCCGTCCTGACGGACGCCTGTTCACCCACAAGCTGCTGTCCGACAATCCCGCCCGCTACCGCGACCCCGCCGTCGCCGCGATCCGTGAACTCCTCGGCGCCCAGGCCGAATCGGGGAGTGAGGCCGCTGCATCGGGAAGCGAGCGCGCATCGCGGAGCGAGGGCGCATCGGTGAGGGAGCGCGTCGATTCCGTCCGCATGGGCACCACCGTCGCCACCAACGCCCTCCTCGAACGCAAGGGCGAGCGCACCGCCCTCGTCGTCACCCGGGGCTTCCGCGACGCCCTGCGCATCGCCTACCAGAACAGGCCCCACATCTTCGCCCGCCGCATCGAACTGCCCGAGCTGCTCCACGAACGGGTCATCGAGGCCGACGAGCGCATCGACGCCCACGGCCACGTCCTCACCCCGCTCGACACCGACGCGCTCGAAGAGTCGCTGCGGGAGGCGTACGACGACGGGATCAGGTCCCTCGCCGTCGTCCTGATGCACAGCCATCTGCATCCCGCCCACGAACGGCAGGCCGGCGCCGTCGCCGCCCGGATCGGCTTCGACCAGATCTCGCTCTCCAGCGAGGTCAGCCCCCTGATGAAGATCGTCCCGCGCGGGGACACGACGGTCGTCGACGCCTACCTGTCGCCGGTCCTGCGCCGCTACGTCCGCCAAGTGGCGGACCAACTCGACGGCGTACGCCTGATGTTCATGCAGTCGAACGGCGGGCTCGCCGAGGCCGGACAGTTCCGCGGCAAGGACGCCGTCCTGTCCGGACCCGCGGGCGGCATCGTCGGCATGGCGCGCGTGTCCCGCCTGGCCGGCTTCGACCGCGTCATCGGCTTCGACATGGGCGGCACGTCGACGGACGTGTCGCACTACGCGGGGGAGTACGAGCGCGTCTTCACCACACAGATCGCCGGTGTGCGCCTGCGCGCGCCCATGCTGGACATCCACACCGTCGCGGCCGGCGGCGGCTCCGTCCTCCACTTCGACGGCAGCCGCTACCGCGTGGGCCCCGACTCCGCGGGCGCCGACCCGGGGCCCGCCTGCTACCGCGGCGGCGGCCCGCTCACCGTCACCGACGCCAACCTGGCCCTCGGACGCATCCAACCCGCGCACTTCCCGCGGGTGTTCGGCCCAGGAGGGGACCTGCCCCTGGACGACGCCCTCGTCCGCGAGCGGTTCGCCGCGCTCGCCCACGAGATCCGCGACCGCACCGGCGACGACCGCACCCCCGAGCAGGTCGCCGAGGGCTATCTGCAGATCGCCGTCGCCAACATCGCCAACGCCGTGAAGCGGATCTCCGTCCAGAAGGGCCACGACGTCACGCGCTACGCCCTCACCACGTTCGGCGGGGCGGGCGGACAGCACGCGTGCCGGGTCGCGGACTCGCTGGGCATCCGCACCGTCCTCGTACCGCCCATGGCAGGCGTCCTGTCCGCGCTCGGGATCGGGCTCGCCGACACCACCGCCATGCGCGAGCAGTCCGTCGAGGTGCCCCTCGAACCATCCTCCATGCCGCACGTCAGGACGACCGCCGACGATCTGGAGGGCGCGGCCCGCGCCGAACTCCTCGCCGAGAACGTGCCCGAGGACCGCATCCGTGTCACCCGCCGGGCCCAGCTCCGCTACGACGGCACGGACACCACGCTGACCGTGGAACTCACCGACCCCGACGCGATGCGCGCCGCCTTCGAAGAACGCCATCGCGCCACCTACTCCTTCACCCTCGACCGCCCTCTCGTCGTCGAAGCCCTCTCCGTCGAAGCCACCGGCCTCACCGAACCCCCCGATCTGTCCGCCCTCGCACCGCGCGCGGCCACGCCCTCCGCCCCGGAGACCGTCCGCCTCCACACGGGCGGCACCTGGCGCGACGTGCCCCTGCACCGGCGCGACGAACTGCCGCCCGGCGAGAGCGTCGCCGGACCCGCGATCATCGCCGAGTCCGGGTCCACGACGGTCGTCGACGACGGCTGGCGGGCGGCCGTGACGGACGACGGCCACCTGATCATGGAACGCGCGGCGGTCACGGAGAGTTCCGACATCGGCACCGCGGCCGACCCCGTCCTGCTCGAAGTCTTCAACAACCTCTTCATGTCGATCGCCGAACAGATGGGCGCCCGCCTGGAGTCCACCTCCCAGTCGGTCAACATCAAGGAGCGCCTGGACTTCTCCTGTGCGCTCTTCGACCCGGACGGCAGCCTCGTCGCCAACGCACCCCACATCCCGGTCCACTTGGGCTCCATGGGGACCAGCGTCAAGGAGGTCATCCGCCGCCGGGGCACCTCCATGCGGCCGGGCGACACCTACGCCGTCAACGACCCGTACCACGGCGGCACGCACCTGCCCGACGTCACCGTCATCACCCCGGTGTTCGACACGGAGGGTGACCGGATCCTGTTCTACGTCGCCTCGCGCGGCCACCACGCCGAGATCGGCGGGATCGCCCCGGGCTCCATGCCGGCGGGCAGCCGCACCATCGACGAGGAAGGCGTTCTCTTCGACAACTGGCTGCTCGTCGAAGGGGGCCGCTTCCGCGAGACGGAGACCCTGGGCCTGCTCACCGGCGGCCCCTACCCGTCCCGCAACCCGCGGACCAACCTCGCCGACCTGCGCGCCCAGATCGCCGCCAACCAGAAGGGCGTCGACGAAGTCGCCCGCATGATCGAGAACTTCGGGCTCGACGTCGTCCAGGCCTACATGAAGCACGTCCAGGACAACGCCGAAGAAGCCGTGCGCCGAGTCATCGACGCACTACAGGACGGTCAGTTCGCCTACGAGACCGACTCGGGCGCCGTCATCCGCGTACGCGTGCGCGTGGACCGCGAAAACCGCTCCGCGACCGTCGACTTCACCGGCACCTCACCCCAGCTCGCCACCAACTTCAACGCGCCCTTCGCCGTCGTCAACGCGGCCGTCCTGTACGTCTTCCGCACCCTCGTGGACGACGACATCCCCCTCAACGACGGCTGTCTGCGCCCCCTGCGCATCATCGTCCCGCCTGGCTCCTTCCTCGCCCCCGAGCCGCCCGCCGCCGTCGTCGCCGGCAACGTGGAGACCTCGCAGGCCATCACGGGCGCCCTCTACGCGGCCCTGGGGGTCCAGGCCGAGGGCTCCGGGACCATGAACAACGTGACCTTCGGCAACGAGAACCACCAGTACTACGAGACCGTCGCCTCCGGTTCCGGAGCCGGTGACGGCTTCCACGGCGCGCCCGTCGTACAGACCCACATGACCAACTCGCGCCTCACCGACCCCGAGGTCCTGGAGTGGCGACTGCCCGTCCTGCTCGAGGAGTTCGCGGTGCGGCACGGCAGCGGCGGGCCGGGACGGTGGCACGGCGGTGACGGCGCCGTCCGCCGCATCCGCTTCCGCGAGCCCATGACCGTGTCCACCCTCTCGCAGCACCGCAGGGTCCCGCCGTACGGCATGGCGGGCGGCGGTCAGGGAGCCCTGGGCGCCAACTCCGTGGAGCACGCCGACGGCACGGTCACCCGCCTGGCCGGCAGCGACTCGGCGGACGTGCTCCCCGGCGACGTACTCGTCATCGAAACCCCCGGAGGCGGCGGATACGGTCCGCCGCCGCCCGCCGGGAACGACCACAGCGACAGCAGTGAGGCAGGAGAAGAGACCCATGATCTTCGGGCGTTCTGAGCGCGGCAAGGCCCCCGTGGAGCCCGTCACGCTCAAGATCCTCGTGGCCGGCGGATTCGGCGTGGGCAAGACGACGCTCGTCGGAGCGGTCAGCGAGATCAAGCCCCTGCGCACCGAGGAACTGCTCAGCGAGGCCGGCCGCCCGCTCGACAACACCCGGGGCGTCGAGGCCAAGCACACCACCACCGTCGCCATGGACTTCGGCCGGATCACGCTCCGCGAGGACCTGGTGCTCTATCTGTTCGGCACCCCGGGGCAGGACCGTTTCTGGTTCCTGTGGGACGAGCTGGCGACCGGGGCCCTCGGTGCGGTCGTCCTCGCCGACACCCGCCGCCTGGAGGACTGCTTCGCCGCCGTCGACTACTTCGAACGACGCTCCATACCCTTCGTCGTCGGCGTCAACTGCTTCGACGGTTCGGCCCGTCACCCGGCCGACGCCGTCCGCCAGGCCCTCGATCTCGACCCCGGCACGCCCGTCCTGATGTGTGACGCGCGCGAGAAGGAGACCGTCAAGGAGGTCCTCATCGGCGTCGTCGAACACGCGATGGCCCTGGGCGCGCGCCGCCGCCAGCCGGCCACCACCTGAACCGCCCGCGCGCTGACCGAGGACAGGGGAACGGCCCGCACCCTCGCCGACCGGGGTGCGGACCGTCGTCCACGCGCGCGCGTGGCCCTCACCAGGACCACGCGCCGCTCACCAGAGGCGCGAGCCGTCCTTCACGCCTCGTCGTCGTGCCAGCCGAAGCTCTTCTCCACGGCCTTGCGCCAGTTGCGGTACTCGCGCTCACGCGTCCCGCCGTCCACGCCCGGCGTCCACTCCGCGTCGCGCTGCCAGTGCGCCTTGAGCTCGTCCAGGTCGTTCCACACCCCGGTCGCGAGCCCGGCGGCGTACGCGGCGCCCAGGCAGGTCGTCTCCGACACCCGCGGCCTGATCACCGGCACCCCGAGGACGTCCGCCTGATGCTGCATCAGGAGGTTGTTCTTGGTCATGCCGCCGTCGACCTTCAGCGTCGTGATCTGCACCCCGGAGTCCTGGTACATCGCGTCGACGACCTCGCGCGTCTGCCAGCTCGTCGCCTCCAGGACCGCCCGCGCCAGATGCGCCTTGGTGACGTACCGCGTCAGGCCCGTGACCACACCCCGCGCGTCCGAGCGCCAGTACGGCGCGAACAGGCCCGAGAACGCGGGCACGATGTAGGCGCCGCCGTTGTCGTCCACGCTCGCCGCGAGCGTCTCGATCTCGTC
Source organism: Streptomyces antnestii (assembly GCF_004005495.1). Lineage (GTDB taxonomy): Bacteria > Actinomycetota > Actinomycetes > Streptomycetales > Streptomycetaceae > Streptomyces > Streptomyces antnestii. Next base: position 15,308 of record NZ_RZYA01000039.1, on the reverse strand, counting down.
GGCCGAGCGGATGATCCCCAGCTGGTCACGGAACCACTGCACGAGGGCCCCGGTGATCGCGATCGACCCTTCGAGGCAGTACACGGCCGCCTCGGAGCCGATCTTGTACCCCATCGTGGTGAGCAGCCCGTTCTTCGACGGCACGGGCCGGTTACCGGTGTTGAGCAGCAGGAAGCTGCCCGTTCCGTACGTGTTCTTGGCCGTCCCCGTGTCGTAGCAGGCCTGTCCGAAAATCGCCGCCTGCTGGTCGCCGAGCGCGGATGCGACCGGTACGCCCGACAGCTGGCCGACGGCCGTCCCGTAGACCTCGGCCGACGACCTGATCTCCGGAAGCATCGCCTCCGGCACGTTCATCGCCGACAGGATCGCCGGGTCCCACTGCAGGGTCTCCAGGTTCATCAGCATGGTGCGGCCCGCGTTCGTGACGTCGGTGACGTGCACGCCGCCGTCCGTGCCGCCCGTGAGGTTCCAGATGAGCCAGGAGTCGATGGTGCCGAACGCGATCTCGCCCCGTTCGGCGCGGGCCCGGAGCCCCGGCACGTTGTCGAGCAGCCAGGCCGCCTTGGGCCCCGAGAAATAGCTCGCGAGCGGCAGACCCGTCTGCTCGCGGAAACGGTCCTGCCCGTCCGTCCCACCCAGTTCGTTGCACAGGGCGGAGGTACGGGTGTCCTGCCAGACGATCGCGTTGTGTACCGGCCGGCCGGTGGCCCGGTCCCACAGGACCGTCGTCTCGCGCTGGTTGGTGATGCCGAGCGCGCTGAGGTCGCCGGCCCGCAGTCCCGCCTTGGCGATCGCGCCCGCGACCACGGCCTGCACCTTGGACCAGATCTCCGTGGCGTCGTGCTCCACCCAGCCGGGCCTCGGGAAGATCTGCCGGTGTTCGCGCTGGTCCACGGCGACGATCTCGCCCGCGTGGTTGAAGATGATGCAGCGGCTCGACGTGGTCCCCTGGTCGATGGCGGCGACGTGTTTCACATTGTTGTCGGGCATGTGACTCCCCTTCGTCCGAGGTCCCCGCGGTGGGGGACGTGAGAGCGACGTGGCGGCTCAGCGGCCGCGGTCAGAACGCCGCGTTGTAGATGACCCCCGCCAGCGCGCCGCCGATCAGCGGCCCGGCCACCGGGATGATCGCGTAACTCCAGCCGGACGTCCCCTTGTTGGGGATCGGCAGGAACGTGTGCACGATGCGCGGACCGAGGTCGCGCGCCGGGTTGATGGCGTAACCCGTGGGCCCGCCGAGCGAGAGACCGATGCCGACGACGAGGAGCGCGACGATCAGCACCTGCGTGCCGGACTCGCCGAGCCCCTTCGTCAGCCCGAACGCCAGGACGGGCAGCACGAGGGCGACGGTCGCGATGATCTCCGTGATCAGGTTGGCGACGGGGTTGTCGATCTCCGGGATCGTGGAGAAGATCCCGAGCGTCGGGGTGGGCCCGTCCTCGTCCGCCCCGCCCTCGCCGGACCCCGAGGCGACGTTGGCGTTGAACTGCGCCAGATAGACGAGATAGGCCAGTACGGCGCCCAGCATCGCGCCGACCATCTGCCCGAGCAGATAGATCCAGACCTTGTCCCACTTGCCGGTGTCCACGGCGATACCGATCGTCACCGCGGGGTTGAGCTGCCCACCGGACAGCGGCGCCGCGGTGTACGCCCCGGCCAGGACGCCGAAGCCCCAGCCGAACGCGATGACGACCCAGCCCGAGGCTCTCGCCTTGGAGTGTCTGAGCGTGACCGCGGCGCAGACGCCGGCGCCGAACAGAATCAGGATCGCCGTGCCGATGACCTCACCGATGAAGATGTCTCCATTGCTCATGGCGGCTCCTAGGCCCTCGCCCGGAGCGCTACGCCCCGGTTCTCGGTGCAGGGTGCGTGTTCCATGGCTGGTTCCGACTGCTGCGGCCGACGGCGAGGGGATCCCGCGCCCCGCCCCGCGCCCGCGGCAGACGTTCCCGGACAGCGGGAAGTTTTCACCGGCTGTGATGGAGCGTCAAGGTCGTGGACGGGAACGGTTGACCGCACCCGTACGCGGCAGGCCATGCCCGGATCGTCCTGCGGCACGCCACCCCCGGATCAGCCCGCCGCCCGGCCCGACTCCGCTTCCGCGTGCCGCCCCGTTCCCGTCCGCGCCGCCCCGTACGACGCGGACGCGCGCGCCCCGCGCCGCACCTCGTGGCCCGGCGCCCCCGAGCGGCCGATGACCCAACTCGCCCCGGGCAGCGCCTTGGCGGCCTTCTTGAGCGGAGCCAGGGACGCGGCCGCCTGCCGGTGGTCGGCGACGCTGCCCGCCGCGCACAGCACCGTGGCGAGCGACAGGGAGACGGGCCGGCCGCCCGCCGCCCAGGGCACGTCGAGGACCGCGGACGCCAGCAGGTCGAGCCCGTCCGGATCGGCCAGGACCAGGAAGTCGTCGCCCCCGATGTGACCGACCCTGGTCGCGCCCGACGCGGCCCGCTCCAGCGACCGGCCCACCTCACGGATCAGCTCGTCACCCGCCGCGAACCCCGCGCCGTCGTTGACCTGTTTGAACCCGTCGATGTCCAGCCAGCTCAGCGCGAACCCGCGCCCCTGCGCGATCCGCCGGTCCACCTCACCCGTGATGGCGTCCGAACCGGGCAGCCGCGTCAGCGGATTGAGCGCGGCGGCCTCCTCGACCCGGCTCTCGGCGAGGGCGCGCACCAGATCGGCGAGGCGCACGATGCCCACGCACCGCCCCCGCCCGTCCACGACGGCCACGTCGTCCGCCGTACGGCTGCGCTCACCGTCCGCGAGTACGTCGAGAACCTCCCACGCGGTGGCGTCGACGCCCACCGTGCGCGGCCGGTCACCGTGGCGCGCGGCAGGCCGGTCGGCGTAGAGCGCGTGCCCGTAACGGCCCGACAGCGACAGCAGGAAGCGGTCCCGTTGCACCGAACGCACCGGCGCGCCCGCCGCGTCCACCAGGAGCACGCCGGACACGTCGGGCGACCCGGTGAGCAGCGCGCGTACGCGCCCCGCCGACGCGGAGGCGGGCAGCAGCGCGGCGGGCCGCACGAACTGGCGCACCGGCGGCCCCGAAGGCGGCGGCGACGCCACCGGGGCGGAGAGCGCCGGCACATACACATCGGCCGCCGGCAGCCGCGAGGGCGGCGCGAACAGGTCGCCCTGCGCCAGCTGGGCCCCGGCCTCCCGCGCGGCGGCACACTGCAGTTCCGTCTCCACGCCCTCGACGGCGAGCAGCGCGCCCATGCCCTCGCACAGCGTCCGCATCGCGCGCACGGACGCGGCCCGCGACAGCGTCGACGGATCGAGCTTCACGAGATCCGGCGCCAGATCGACAAGGAGGCGCAGCGGTACGTCGCCGTCCCCGACGCCGTCCGCACAGACCCGGAAGCCCTCCGCGCGGAGCGCCGCGACGCCCTCCAGGAGCGCCCGGTGCGGCACGTGGGTGAACGGGGGACCGACGTCGACCGTCACCTCCCACGGCAACCGCCCCACGTCCCGCACGGCCTCCCGCAGCGCGGCGAGACCACCGAGATCAGCCACCGTCCCGGCGAACACGTTGACGTGCAGCGGCAGCAGCGTCTCCCGCTGCGCCGCCGCGCGCACGGCGAGCGCGGCGAGCCGGCCGTCGAGTTCCGGGTCGCGCCGGGCCTGCGCCAGCACGTCCCCAGCCTCCGGTCGGGCCAGTATCTCCAGGGCCGCCACGGCTCCGGTCGTCAGATTGACGACCGGCTGAAAGGCGAAACGGAGAGCGTCCGTCCAGGAAGGCACGGAAGCATGATGACGCTCCCGGCGCACTCCCAGGCGCAGTTCATGAGCTGTTCACGCATCCTTTCCGGCCGAACACGCAGCGTACGGATCTTCCGGCCGGTCAGCGGACCGCAATCACGGACGAGCCGTGCCCGAACAGCCCCTGGTTCGCCGTGATACCCGCGCGGGCACCCGCCACCTGCCGGTCACCGGCCGTGCCGCGCAGCTGCCACGTCAACTCGCAGACCTGGGCGATCGCCTGCGCGGGAACAGCCTCCCCGAAGGACGCGAGCCCGCCGCTGGAGTTCACGGGTATACGACCGCCGGGCGCCGTCGCCCCCTCCCTCAGGAGCTTCGCGGCCTCGCCCTCGCCGCACAGTCCCAGATCCTCGTACCACTGGAGCTCCAGGGCGGTCGACAGGTCGTACACCTCCGCGAGCGAGAGCTCGTCCGGACCGATCCCGGCCTCCTCGTACGCGGCGCGCGCGATGGAGGCGCGGAAGCCGACGCCGGCCGGCTCGACGGCCACGGCCGAGTCGGTGGCGATGTCGGGCAGGTCGAGCACCGTGTTCGGATACGTCGGCGTGACCGTCGACACCGCGCGTATCCGCACCGGGTCGGGCACGCCGTGGCGGCGCGCGAAGTCCATCCCGCAGAGCACCAGCGCGGCCGCCCCGTCGGACGTGGCGCAGATGTCGAGCAGGCGCAGCGGATCGGCGACGACCGCCGAGGCGGCCACATCCTCGGCGGTCACCACCTTGCGGTACCGCGCGTTCGGATTGAGCGCCCCCGCCGCCGCGTTCTTCACCTTGACCTGCGCGAAGTCCTCCAGCGAGTCCCCGTGGACGGCCATCCGGCGGCGCGCGTACAGACCGAAGTACGTCGGGTTGGTCGCGCCGAGCACCCGGAACCGCAGCCAGTCCGGATCGTCCTGCCGGTCACCGCCCGCCGGCCGGAAGAACCCCTTGGGCGCCGCGTCCGCGCCCACCACGAGCACCACGTCGGCGAGCCCCGCGAGGATCTGCGCGCGCGCCGTGCCGACCGCCTGGGCGCCCGAGGCGCACGCCGCGTACACGCTCGTGACCCGCGCGCCCTGCCAGCCCAGTGCCTTCGCGAACGTCGCGCCCGCCACGTAGCCCGGGTACCCGCCGCGCACCGTGTCGGCGCCCACGATCGAGTCCACGTCACGCCAGTCGAGCCCGGCGTCGGCGAGCGCCGCCCGCGCCGCCACCGTCCCGTACTCGACGAAGCTGCGCCCCCACTTGCCCCAGGGGTGCATGCCCGCCCCGAGCACCGCCACGTCGTCCGTCATGCCGTCACCCCCGTCGGCCGCCAGTGCCATGTCGTCCAGGTCGTGTCCCCGTCCTCGTCGAGCACGCCGGGCACGACCTCCACCTCCATGCCGACCTCGAGATCGTCCACGGATGTCCCCGGAACCGCCTGCCCGAGCACCACCAGGCGCTCCGCCGCCAGCTCCACAGCGATCAACGTGTAGGGCTGCCACGGAAGTTCCGGATCCGACACATACGGTGCCGGGGGCCGGTACCGGCTGTCGGTGTACGACCAGACCCGGCCGCGCCGGGAGAGCGGCGCGGCGACCAGCTCCCCTCCGGCGCAGCCGGGGTTGCGGCAGAAGGAGTCCTCGCAGGGGAAGAAGACCGAGGCGCAGGCCGAGCAGCGCGTGCCCAGCAGACGGAAGTCCTCTCCCTCCCCGGTGAACCAATCGGCCACGACAGGTGTGCGCGTACGCGACAAGACCCCTCCCGCACTGAATCCGACGACGCCACCAGAACCCCAGCGGATCTGATGGACCGTCAGGAGTGTGTCACGGCCCGCCCGCTCAGGGAACGCCGCGAGACCGGGAAGTCGAAGTACGTGTCCGGGAACAGCTCCGGCTTGTACGTGAAGTGCCACCACTCCTCGGGCAGGTTCACGAAGCCCTGCTCCGCCAGGGCGCCCCGGAGGAGGTCACGGTTGGCGCGCTGTGCACCCTTGATCCGCGGATCGTCGGTGTGCGCGAGCGTGTCGAAGCAGTCGAACCCCGTACCCATGTCGACGGAGTTGTCGGGGAAGCGCTCCTTCTGCGGCCCGTAGCAGGGCGCCAGCCGCTCACCGGGGACGTACGCGCGCGTGGCCGCTGCGGGCAGCTTCACGACCGTCAGATCGAGCGTGGAGCCCCGGCTGTGCCCCGACTTCTCCGCGATGTAACCGTCCGCGAACAGCCGCGTCTTGTCGACCTGCGGATAGAACTCCGCCTTCATGCGCTGATCGCCGAGGTCCTCGGCCCACCGCACGAAGTGGTCCACCGCCCGCTGCGGCCGGTAACAGTCGTACACCTTCAGCGAGTAACCCCGCTTCAGGAGCCCCGTCTGCGCCTTGTGCAGCGCCTGCGCGGCGGGACGCGTGAGGATGCACATCGGCTTCTCGTAGCCGTCGACAGGGGCCCCGACGAAGTTGTGCGGCGTGATGTAGCGGATCTCCTGGATGATCGTCCGGTCGACGTCGCGCAGCGCCACGAACTCCTGAGGAGCCTTGGGCTCGGGCTTCGCCTGGGCGACGGTCGGGCCGGTGGCCGTCCACAGGAGCGCGGCGGCAGCGGCGGTGGCGAGTCTGCGTACGGCGGTTGAGGTTCGTGTCATGAACCTGCATCTATCAGGACCAAGGGCGGCCAGGGAAGACCGGCGCGACCCGATCGGATACAGTCCGCGGCGTGTCAGCACCCCACCACATAACCAACCCCGTTCCGGATAGCCACTGTTCGAGCTGCGGAACCGCCTACGGACCCGACGTCGCGGCCTGGCCGCGCACGTGCCAGGCCTGCGCCACCGTGATCTACCGCAACCCCCTGCCGGTCGCGATCGCCCTCCAGGCCGTCTACGACAGCCGTGGCTCCGCACTCGTCGTCATCACCCGGACCATCGCCCCCGCGCGCGGGGGAGTCGCCCTGCCCGGCGGGTTCGTCGACCACAAGGAGGACTGGCGCGACGCCGTCGTCCGTGAACTCAAGGAGGAGACGGGCATCGAGGCGGCGAGCCGCGACGTCCGCCTCGCCGACGCCATGAGCGCCCCCGACGGGCACCTGCTCCTGTTCGGCCTCCTCCCCGAACGCCCGGCCGCCGAACTCCCCGAACCCGCCACCACGGACGAGACCGACGGCTGGCACCTCCTGCGCCGCCCGGCCGAACTCGCCTTCCCCCTCCACACCCTGGCCGTCCGCGCCTGGTTCGAGGGCCGCTACGTCTGACGCGCACCGTGCGCCGGAACACACCGAGCTCCCCGACAGCTCACAGCCCGCGGATCCGCACCGGGTACGCGGGCTCGACCGGCCCACCCCCGGTCTCCCGCTCGACCACCACACGCCCCGCGCGCCACCGCGACACATAGCGCTGGACCTCCGCCGCCTCCCAGCCGTCCCCGGCATCCGGCACGACCAGGCCACCGCCCGTCCGCCCCTTCGCGGGAGCCCACACCTCCAGAGACAACCCACCGTCCGCGCCCCGTACGGGAATCACCGCACCCGCCCGCGCGAAGACGGGCACCCGGGACAGCGGCGCGTCCAGCAGAACCTGCCCGGGCCCGTCGTACGCCTTCCCGCTCACCACGTCGTACCACCGCCCGCGCGGCAGCCGCACCGCCCGCCGGACCGCACCCGGCTCCAGGACCGGAGCCACCAACAAGGAGTCACCCAACAAGAACGCGTCCTCACAGTCCCGCAACGCCCGGTCCTCCGGAGAGCCCCACCACACAGGCCGCACATAAGGAGCGCCCGTCCGCCGCGCCAGATGAGCCAGCGTCACGAAGTACGGCAGCAGCCGCCGGCGCTCCACGAGCACCACGCGCGCGTGCCCCAGCACCTCCTCCCCGAACTCCCACGGCTCCCGCCGCCCCGCCCGCAGCGCCGCATGCGTACGGAACAGCGGCAGATACGCCCCCAGCTGGAACCACCGCAGAAACAGCTCCGGAGACGGATCCCCGTCGAACCCGCCCACATCAGGCCCCGAATACGGCACACCGCACAGCCCGAGCCCAAGGACCAGGGACAACGACGCGCGCAGCCCCGGCCACCCCGTGGCCACGTCCCCCGACCACGTCCCTCCGTAGCGCTGCATCCCCGCCCAGCCGGAGCGCGAGAACAGGAACGGCCGCTCCTGGGGCCGCAGTTCCCGCAGCCCCTCGTAGCCGGCGCGCGCCATGCACAGCCCGTACACGTTGTGCGCCTCCCGGTGATCCCCACCCCGCCCCTCCAAGGAGTGCCGCGCCGAGCGGGGCAGCGTCGGATCACCGAACGCGGCGAACGACACCGGTTCGTTCATGTCGTGCCAGAACCCCGCGAACCCCTGCGCCAGCCGCTCCTCGTACAGACCGCCCCACCACTTGCGCACCCCCCGCGCCGTGAAGTCCGGATACACCGACTCACCCGGCCACACCACCCCCCGCACCGGCCGCCCCGCCGCGTCCCGCACGAACGCGTCGACGGACTCACCCGCGTCGTACACGGCGTTCCCCGCCGACGCCTTGACCCCCGGATCGACGATCGACACGAGCCGCACACCGTCCCGGCGCAGATCCTCGGCCAGGCCCGGCAACCCCGGGTACGTCTCCCGGTCGACCGTGAACGCCTGGAACGCATCGAAATGCTCGATGTCCAGATGGACCGCGTCGAGCGGCAGCCCCCGCTCCCGGTAGCCCGCGACGATCCGCCGCACCTCCCGCTCCCCGCCGAAACCCCACCGCGCGTGATGGTGCCCGAGCGCCCACGACGGCGGCAGCGCCGGCGCACCGGTCAGCGACGCCCACGCGCGCAGCACGCGCGCGGGGGTCCCCACCATGACCCAGCAGCGCAGCGGCCCGCCCTCCACACGGACCTCGCACGTCCCCGCCCTGTCGTGCCCGGAACCGGCACCCTCCGCGCCCTCGGACAGCGTCACCGTCCCGTCCCACGAGTTGTCGTGGAACACCAGATGAGTGCCCGCGTCGGCGACCACCATCTGCACCGGCATCGTGATGTACAGCGGATCGTCGCCCGGCCCGAACGAACCCCCGGGATCCGTGTTCCACAGCCGGTACGCGCCGTCCCGCAGCCGAGGTCCCGCGGCCCGGCCGCCCAGACCGAAGAACCGGGCGTCGGCCGCCACCTCGGACCGCAGCACCCACCGCGCCTCACCGCCCTCCACCGGCTCCCACCAGCGCGGCGGCAGATCCCTCCGCAGCACCACACCACCGGGAGTGCACACCGCGACCTCACCGTGCCGCGACACGACGACGGTCACCCGCTCGGACACCACCCGCCAGCCGCCGTCCTTGTCCGGCTCCAGGACGGCCCGCGGATCAGGCCCCGGACAGGGACCCCCGAGCGCGTACGACGGCTCCGGGTCCGCACCGTCCCAGCCCCAGAACACCGCACCCGTCACCGTCACCGTGATCCGCAGCCGGGACCGCGCGAAACGCACGACACCACCACCCGGCGCCGGCTCGGCCCCCGTCACCGCGCCCGGCACCCTGGCCCGCTCCGGCCGCCGGCGCCGCAGCCCCACCGCGTCGGCCCGCCTCCTGCGCCACGCGTACCGCACCGCCCGCAAACCCTGGACCGCACCCACCAAGCCGACCGCCCTCACCGCGCGTACCAGGTCACGACCGTTCATACAGCTCACCCTGTCACCGCCACACGCGCGCGGGTGCGTCGTTCAACTGCCGTTCATCCGTGGTGGCAGCACATCTTCACGACACGGACTATGTGGAGGACAACCTGGTGCGGAAGTCGATCACGTGGCATCGTCCCTGTCAGCCGCGTCACGCGCACACATCGGCCCGTGCGCGGGACCGACGCACACCACGCGTACCTCACGGGAGCCGCCCCATGCCGTCCGCAGCGAATCCGACGCCGCTCTGGAAGCCCGACCAGGAATTCATCGCCGCAGCGGAGATCACGCGCTTCCAGGCGTGGGCCGCCGAGCACCACGGAGCCCCCGCCGACGGCGGCTACGAAGCCCTGCACCACTGGTCGGTGACCGACCTCGAAGCCTTCTGGAAGGCCGTCGCCGAGTGGTTCGACATCCGGTTCACCACCCCCTACGCGCGCGTGCTCGGTGACCGCTCCATGCCCGGCGCCCAGTGGTTCCCCGGCGCCACCCTGAACTACGCCGAACACGCCCTGCGCACGGCCACCGACCCCGCGCGCGCGGACACCCCGGCCATCCTCCACGTCGACGAGACACACGAGCCGCGCCCCGTGACCTGGGCCGAACTGCGGCGCCAGGTCGGCTCACTCGCCGCCGAACTCCGCGCCCTCGGCGTACGCCCCGGAGACCGGATCAGCGGCTACCTGCCGAACATCCCCGAAGCGATCGTCGCCCTCCTCGCCACCGCGGCCGTCGGCGGAGTCTGGACGTCCTGCGCCCCCGACTTCGGCGCCCGCAGCGTCCTCGACCGCTTCCAGCAGGTCGAACCCGTCGTCCTGTTCACCGTCGACGGCTACCGCTACGGAGGCAAGGAACACGACCGTCGCGACACGGTCGCCGAACTCCGCGCCGAACTGCCCACCCTGCGCGCCGTCGTCCACATCCCGCTGCTCGGCACCGAAGCCCCCGAAGGCGCCCTCACCTGGTCGGAGCTCACCTCCGCCGACGTGGAGCCCGTCTTCGAAGCCGTCCCCTTCGACCACCCCCTGTGGGTGCTCTACTCCTCGGGCACGACCGGCCTCCCCAAGGCCATCGTCCAGTCCCAGGGCGGCATCCTGATCGAGCACCTCAAACAGCTCGGCCTGCACTGCGACCTCGGCCCCGGCGACCGCTTCTTCTGGTACACGTCGACCGGCTGGATGATGTGGAACTTCCTCGCCTCCGGCCTCCTCACAGGCACCACGATCGTCGTCTACGACGGCAGCCCCGGCCATCCGGACACGGGCGCCCAATGGGCCGTCGCCGAACGCACCGGCGCCACCCTCTTCGGCACCTCGGCCGCCTACGTCATGGCCTGCGCCAAAGCCGACGTACACCCCTCCCGCGACCACGACCTGTCCCGCGTCAAGTGCGTCGCCACCACCGGCTCCCCGCTCCCGCCCGACGGCTTCCGCTGGCTCCACGACGAGGTCCGTGAGGACCTGTGGATCGCCTCCGTCAGCGGCGGCACGGACGTCTGTTCCTGCTTCGCCGGAGCCGTCCCCACCCTCCCCGTCCACATCGGCGAACTCCAGGCCCCCTGCCTCGGCACGGACCTCCAGTCCTGGGACCCGCAGGGCAAACCGCTCGTCGACGAGGTCGGCGAACTCGTCGTCACCCGCCCCATGCCCTCCATGCCGATCCGCTTCTGGAACGACCCCGACGGCAGCCGCTACCACGACAGCTACTTCGACACCTACCCCGGCGTCTGGCGGCACGGCGACTGGATCACCCTCACCTCCCGCGGCTCCGTCGTGATCCACGGCCGGTCCGACTCCACCCTGAACCGCCAGGGCGTCCGCATGGGTTCGGCCGACATCTACGAGGCCGTCGAACGCCTCCCCGAAATCCGCGAATCCCTCGTCATCGGCCTCGAACAACCGGACGGCGGCTACTGGATGCCCCTGTTCGTCCACCTGGCACCCGGCGCCGTCCTCGACGACGACCTCCGCGCACGGATCAAGCAGACCATCCGCGAGAACCTATCCCCGCGCCACGTCCCCGACGAGATCATCGAAGCCCCGGGCGTCCCGCACACCCTCACCGGCAAGCGCATCGAGGTCCCCGTCAAGCGCCTCCTCCAAGGCGCCCCGCTGGAAAAGGCGGTCAACCTCGGCTCGGTCGACAGCGTCGAACTCCTGCGCTTCTACGAGGACATCGCCCGCAACCGCCCCTGACCCGCCCCGGTCCCCCGCCGTTGTCAGTGCCGCCGATTACTGTGAGTGAGCATTGACCTACAGCTCGCAGGGGGAACCATGGCGCACACCGAGCACACCAGCATGCGACGAGTCCTGCGCCGTGAAGTCGCGGGAATCATCGGCCTCCTCGCCGACGAACGCGACTTCACGGCGATGAAGGGCTACCGCACCTTCACCTTCCACGACCCCGACACCTACCTCCAGCAGGTGGAAAGCCTCCTGCGCTCCCTCGCCGCACAGGGCGGACACACCAGCGTCGCCCTCTTCGACCCCGACGAATACGCGGAGTTCTGCGCGGACGAAGGCCTGGAACCGGACACCCCCACCAGCCGCACCCGCTTCACCGCCGCCCTCGCCGGCACGGGCATCACCGTCCCCTACGAAGGACAGCCCCTCGCCGACCTCCTGCCCGACCTCGTCGACGAGGCCGTACGACAGGCCACCTGGGAGTACGCCTCATCGGTCCTCGCCAGGATCGGTACGTGCGGGGCCTGCGGCCAGGACATCGGAAGGGACGCCTTCGCCCGCGCCTCCCACCTCCTGACACGGGTCCTCGACACCGCGGGCACCGGCACCCACCACCTCGTCTGCAGCATCCCCACCGACGCGGAAACGCTGCTGTCGGTACTCCACGTCGACACCCGGACCGAAGGCACCGCCCACCTCGACGAGCGGGAAGCGCTCGAGCTCACCACCGTCCTGGCCCTCGGCATCGCCACCCGAAGCCCCGGCGGCCTCGTCCTGCGCACCACCGCCCCGGACAAGGACGACCGCGTCCAGGGCTGGCGCCTGCGCGACGAACGACTCCTGCCCCTCACCGCCGCAGAAGTCTTCGACGCCTACTGCACCGACGCCCAGTCCGGCGACCTCGTCGCCCCCGAGTCCGGCGTCGACTACTGCGCCGCACCCGACCTCGGAGACACCGGCCCCGAAGGACACCACGTCCACTGAGACGACCGCGGGGCGCCCCACCACGAAGGTGAAGCGCCCCACGACAACGAACCAGCTCTTGGATCCGCCGACCGGCTACTCGCCGGACAGCACCGCCTGAGCGGCCTTACGGGCCTCCTCGGCGGAGTCCGAGGCACGGGCGGCCGACGCCGCACGCTCGCACTGCGCCAGCGTGTACTTGCCGAGCGTCGCCCGCACATACGGAATCGACGCCGCACCCATGGAAAGGGAGGTGACACCCAGACCGGTCAGCACACACGCCAGCAGCGGGTCGGACGCGGCCTCACCGCAGACACCGCAGCTCTTGCCCTCGGCCCGCGCCGCGTCCGCGGACAGCGCGACCAGGTCGAGCAGCGCGGGCTGCCACGGGTCCTGAAGCCGGGACACCGCACCGACCTGCCGGTCCGCGGCGAACGTGTACTGCGCGAGGTCATTGGTCCCCAGCGAAAGGAACTCGACCTCCTGAAGAATCGAGCGCGCCCGCAGAGCCGCCGACGGAATCTCGACCATCGCGCCGAACTTCGCCTGCAGCCCCGCCTCACGGCACGCGTCGGCGAAGTCCTTGGCGTCGGCACGGTCGGCGACCATCGGCGCCATGACCTCGAGGTACACCGGCAGCCCCTCGGCCGCCTTGGCCAGCGCGGTCAGCTGCGTACGCAGCACCTCGGGGTGCTCGAGCAGCGACCGCAGACCACGCACACCCAGAGCGGGATTCGGCTCGTCGGCCGGCGTCAGGAAGTCCAGCGGCTTGTCCGCACCGGCGTCGAGCACCCGCACCACGACCCGGCCCTCGGGAAACGCCTCGAGAACCTTCCGGTACGCCTCGACCTGCTTCTCCTCGGAAGGAGCCTGACTGCTGTCGTCCAGGAACAGGAACTCGGTACGGAACAGACCGACACCCTCCGCCCCGGCCTCGACCGCGGCCGGCACATCGGCCGGACCACCGACGTTGGCCAGCAGCGGCACCTTGTGACCGTCGGACGTCGCACCCGGACCGGACGAGGCGGCCAGCGCAGCCTTCCGCTCCGCGGCGGCGGCCTCAAGCGCGGCCCGCTTCTCCGGACTCGGATCCACGAAGACGTCACCGGTGCTGCCGTCGACGGCGATCACCGCGCCCTCGGCGAGCTCACAGGCACCCGGCAGCGCGACCACGGCCGGCACACCGAGCGCACGCGCCAGGATTGCGCTGTGACTGGTCGGCCCGCCCTCCTCGGTGACGAACCCGAGCACGAGGGCCGGGTCGAGCAGCGCCGTGTCAGCGGGAGCCAGGTCCCGGGCGATCAGGACGTACGGCTCGTCGCTGTCCGGAACACCTGGCATCGGAACCCCGAGCAGCCGGGCCACGATCCGGTTCCTCACGTCGTCCAGGTCGGCCACGCGACCCGCGAGGTACTCACCAGCACCGGCCAGCAACGCCCTGTAGGAGGCGAAGGCGTCGTACACGGCACGCTCGGCCGTGCTGCCGACCGCGATACGACGCTCGACATCCGCCATGAGTTCCGGGTCCTGCGCCATCATGGCCTGGGCCTCGAGCACGTGCTGGGCCTCGCCACCGGCCAGGTTGCCGCGCGCGATCAGGTCGGCCGCCACCGCTTCCACGGCCTGGCGGGCGCGCCCCTGCTCGCGCTCCGCCTCCTCCGTCGGTATCTGCTTGGCCGGCGGCTCGAGAACCGCCGTCCCCATGTGCCGAACCTCGCCGATCGCGACACCGTGGCTCACGCCGACGCCTCGCAGCGTTGTCTCCATCTCACCGTCTCCGATAGTGCGGCGGGCCCTGCCGCCGCGGTGGTTGACCTGCCTGCCGTCAGCGACGGCGCCGTGTCACTTCCAGCTGAACAGCGCGTCGCCGGACTTGACGTCGCCGTCCTCGACAACACCGGAGAGGGATTCGGCGGTGGCCTCGAGGGCCACGATCGGGCAGATCGGGGACTTGCCGGCGGCCTCGACCGCGGCCGGGTCCCAGCGCACCATGGCCTGGCCGCGCTGCACGGTGTCACCCTTGTTGACGAGCAGCTCGAAGCCTTCGCCATTGAGCTGAACGGTGTCAATGCCCAGGTGCGTCAGGACGCCGTGGCCCTGGTCGTCCACTACTACATATGCGTGCGGGTGGAGAGAGACGACGATGCCGTCCACAGGCGCGACAGCCTCCGAGGGCTCACGCGACGGGTCGATGGCGGTGCCGGGGCCGACCATCGCACCGGAGAAGACCGGGTCAGGAACAGCGGAGAGTCCAATGGCGCGTCCGGCGAGCGGGGACGTCACACTGGTCATGGCAAGCCTCCCAGGGGCGGAGATTGATGGTCACCGTCACTGCCTGTCCTGGACGGCGTACCGTTTCAGAAGCGTAAGTCATAAAAAGTCCCGGTTCCCCATGAGAGGTACCGGTTGACTGGCGTAGAGGACGCACGCAAACGATTTGCGCCCGCCCCGCACCCCATGTAGTGTCGGGCTTCCGCTTGAGGCCAGGCGGCACCGTCGAGTGCCCAGTGGCTCAGCGGCAACTATCACGACTGATCCTAGCTTTGATCGGCTTCTGCATGCCCGCAGAAGCTCACGGTCAGAACAACGGAAAATGCCTGATAGTGTTTGGACCGCCGGAAAGGGAAAAGCGAAAGCCGAAAGGCCGGAGCGAAAACCTGAAAGGCACCGAGGAAATCGGATCGGAAAGATCTGATAGAGTCGGAAACGCAAGACCGAAGGGAAACTGCCCGGAGGAAAGCCCGAAGAGATTCGGGTGAGTACAAAGGAAGCGTCCGTTCCTTGAGAACTCAAC
>NZ_RZYA01000038.1 GCF_004005495.1 Streptomyces antnestii | reverse complement strand
TACGCCCGCCAGGACGCGCTCTTCGAGCGCACAGACGCGGTGTTGCGTGCGGAGGGCCGGTGAAGACCCTGGTCGAGCTGTCGTTGGCCCTCGAACACCGGCGCGGGCACGGTGCGCTGTACGCGGCGTTGGATCGTGGTTGGGCGGATCCGACGCGCCGCGACTTCGCCGCACGCTGGCCGGTCTGCCGTTGCCGAAGGCGGCCGACGGCAGGATCGTGCTGGCCGTGGACGTGAGCGACTGGCTCCGCCCCAGATCAGTTCGTGCCGGGCTGGCCGTACTCCTTCGTCGCCGCGCTGGATCGCGTGCCGCAGTCAGAGGCAGCGGCTGGCACTTGCCCGCGCTGCGTTGATACTCCACGGCGAGGGCAGATTCCGTTCCGCACTGGCGCTTTCGTGTGTGCGGGATGCGGCGCCGAGTTGACCACCCCGCTGTCCCCGGTCTCACTGTCAGTCCATACCCGTCAGAAGTACAGGAACCGGGCCCAGCTCCCGGTGCTCATGCAGTCCGGGACGTTTGCCGTGGACCCTGCCCCTTGGGGAGAGTCGTGGCGGAGGTGGGAGATCGATCCGGGCGAGGCGGAGGCACGCAGCATCTACGCGACGGTCTACGCTCTTTCCGACAGCACACCCGGGGCGAGTGTCATCGTGCCCGTGATATCCGCGGAACCCGGCTGATTTATGAGAAGCGCGACGGTGCCTCCTGTGGCCTCGACGGAGCCTGCGGGTCCAACATGGCCTGCGAGGCATGCACGCCGTGCCTGAATAGGACGAGCGGCAGGGTTTCGATTGGCGACGCCGTTCCGCTTTTGCTCTATGTGGGCAACTCTGCTCTGCTTCGCGATTCTTCATTGTGTGCGGGTCCGAAGAATCCAAGTGTCCGCGGGGTCCGCATGGTTGATTGCGTGAACGTCGTCTCGGTGCACGACCAGGCCGAGGTCCTCGCCTTGCGGTCCTCCCGCTACCGCGCGAAGGTCAGGCCGAGCGCATGCTCCAGACCCGCGGCCCCCTCGTCGGTCACATGGACCACGCGCGGCGCCGCGCCCCAGCGCACCCAGTCCAGCTCGAACAGTCGGGCCGTCAGCACCGCGCCGAGTCCGCCGGCGAGGTGGTGGCGGTGCTCGCTCCAGTCGACGCAGTAGCGCACGGCGGGGCGGCGCGGCGGCAGCCGGTCGGTGTCGATGCCGAGTTTGCGCAGCTGCACCCGGCCACTGTCGGTGAGGTCGTAGCGGACGTCGTGCCCGTACGAGGCGGGGCGGTCGCGCACGGCCTCCTCGGAGCGGTGGACGCCGTCGTACCCGCTCAGAACGCCGCGGTCGAGCAAGGCGCCCATCAGATCGGCGCCGAGCTGTCCGGCCAGGTGGTCGTAGCAGGTGCGGGCGCGGTGCAGGGCGTTGGTGCGATTGCTCTGCTTCAGCGAGGTGATGGGCAGCGGCGGGGCGATCAGTGCGAGGGCCTCCAGGGCGGCGGAGATGTCCGGTCCGGCCAGGCGGTAGTAGCGGTGCCGACCCTGCCGGTTGACCGTGACGAACTCACCCTCGACCAGCTTGGCCAGGTGCACGCTGGCGGTGGCGGCGCTGACACCCGCCTCGCCGGCGAGTGCACTCGCGGGCAGTGCGCGGCCGTCGGCCAGGCACTTGAGCATCCGGGCCCGCGACGGATCAGCGATCAGCGCCGCGGTGCGGGCGATGTCGGTCTGCTGCTTGAGCGGCTCGTCCATCATGATCGCAGCGTACGACATCGATACTTTTACGTGCAGCGAAGTATCCGGCTTCGATGATCTCTCCATGAGAGCAACGAACATCGCCGCCCGCAGCGAGCAATGCGCGGGTCCGGCAGTCGGACGGGCCGCCGACGCCCGTCCGCCCGCGCCCGGACCCGCCATGGCTCCGTTGATTGCGCTCAGCCTCGGCTATTTCCTCGTGATGCTCGATGTCACCGTCGTCAATGTAGCCATCCCCGCGATCCGCACCTCATTCGGCACCGGTGCCACGGCCCTGCAGTGGATCGTCGACGGATACAGCACCCTCTTTGCCGGTCTGCTGCTGCTCGGTGGCGCGCTCGCCGACCGCATCGGCCACCGCAGAACGTTCCTGGCCGGACTCGGAGTCTTCGCTCTCGCCTCGCTGGCCTGTGCCCTCGCCGGATCGCCCGCAGTGCTGATCGCCGGCAGGATGGCGCAGGGCGCCGGTGCGGCACTGCTGGTGCCTGCATCATTCGGTCTGCTCCAGGCCACCTATGCCGACCGCGCGGCACGCGCCCGCGCCGTCGCCGTCTGGGGTGCGGTCGCCTCGGTGGCTTTCGGTGCCGGGCCGGTGGTCGGCGGACTGCTGGTCTCCGGTAGCGGATGGCGCGCGGTGTTCTGGCTGAACCTCCCCGTCGCCGTCCTCGCGGTCGCCCTGACGTTGCGGCACCTCCCGCCTGCCACCCGGTCGCGACGCCAGGCATCGAAGGCGGACCCGCTCGGCCAACTCCTCGGCGTCATCGGCCTTGTCGCGCTGGCCGGCGGACTCAACGAAGCGGGCGCACGCGGCTGGACCTCACCCCTGGTCCTGTCCGCATTCGTCCTCGGCATCGCCGCCCTGGCCGCCCTCGCCGCCGTGGAACGCACGCTCGAAGCACGCATCCGGGCAGGCGGCCGACGCGCACCGCTGCTCCCGCCGTCGCTGTTCCGCGCCCCCTCCTTCACCTCCACCGCGGCCGTGGGCCTGCTCATCAGCCTCGGCTATTACGGCATGCTGTTCCTGACCACCCTGTACTTCCAGCAGGAGCGCGGCTTCAGCGCCCTGGCCACTGGTCTCGCCCTGCTGCCGTCGGTGTGCATGGGGCTGATCGCCGCCCCGCTGTTCAGCCGGATCACCGCCCGCACCGGCCCGTACCCGCCCATGGTCGCCGGCCTCGCACTGGGCACTCTCGGCTTCCTCGGCTGGCTGCCGACCGGGCCCCACACCCCATATCCGGTGCTGCTGTTCGCCTTGATCGCGACCGGCCTCGGCCAGACGCTGACGGCCCTCGCCGCCACCGCCGCAATCATTGACACCGCACCCGCGGCGGGCGCGGGCATCGCCTCCGCCGTCTTCAACGTATCCCGACAGGTCGGCAGCACCGTCGGAGTGGCCCTGTTCGGTACCTTCGCCACCGCGGCACCGGACTTCAGTGCGGCCCTGCGGCTGTCGGCCGGCCTCGCTGCGACCGCCTTTGCCACCGGAGCCCTCCTCGCGCTCAAGGCCCGACGCCGAGCCTCCACCCCTTACCGCGCGGGGTGACGCGCCCTGTCACCCGGCAGTCCCGCACAAGACTCTGCAAAGCCCCCGCAAGAGAGGACGATTGACCATGACGAACTCGACGAAGACCACTGCGACCGAAGCGGCCCTCCACCTCACCGCCGAGGTGCTGCACTACACCGCGTTCACCACCAGCCCGACCGGCGGCAACGGAGCCGGGGTCGTCCTCGACGCCTCCTCTCTCAGCGACGCCGAGATGGTGACCATCGCCGCCGAACTCGGCTACTCGGAGTCCGCCTTCGTCACCCCCGGACCCGATCCGGACGACGGTCGGTCATTCGCGCTGCGGTTTTTCAGCCCCAGAGCGGAAGTCGGCTTCTGCGGCCACGCCACCGTGGCCGCCGCGGTGGCCCTTGGCGAGCGCATCGGCGAAGGCGACTTCGGCTTCCACACTGCCGCGGGCCACGTTCCTGTCACGGTCCGCGAAGAGAACGGCGGGCTGAAAGCCACGCTCACCAGCGTCGAGCCCCGGGTGCACGACGTCTCCCCTGCCGATGTGGCGGAGGCCCTGGCGGCGCTCGGCTGGCTGCCCGGTGATCTCGATGCGGCCCTGCCTCCGAAGGTCGCCTTCGCGGGCGTGCGTCACCTGGTCATCGCGGCCGCAACCCGCGAGCGACTGGCCGACCTGGACTACGACTTCGACCGGCTGCTGCAGCTGATGCAACGGCTCGACCTGACGACCGTGCAACTGGTGTGGCGCGAAACGACGACCGTCTTCCATGTCCGGGACCCGTTCCCGGTCGGCGGCGTGGTGGAGGACGCCGCGACGGGGGCCGCGGCCGCGGCATTCGGCGCCTACGTCCGCGACCTGGGCCTGGTCCCGGCAGACGCGCGGCTCACCCTCCATCAGGGACACGACATGGGCCGCCCGTCACTGCTGGAGGTCGACCTGGTCACCGGCGATCCGCGGGTACGCGTCACCGGAGCCGCGATCGGCATCCGGCCGGCGGTGGCGCCGGGGCCGTAGCGGGACGTCGCGGAGCCGGCACGCAGGCCGTGCCGGCTCCTTCGCCCTCTCCCTTCTCTCTCGCCGGGATGTCTCGTGTTGGGGTATGACCCAGATACGGCAGAAACAAGCCATGTGGTGATCTTGAAGCCGTGCGAGGTCGGCCCGTCACCCTGTCCGAGGCCTTGCGCTGATGCCTAGCAGGCGGACTTGTCTTGGGTCAGCGGTAGTCGTTTTCCTTGAGCGGGATCACCCAGGCGCGGCGCTCGCAGATCAGGCCGTCCCGCATCCGGAACACCTCTGCCATCGACATGCGCATGATCGTATTCTCGTCGCCGACGGCCACGCTGCCGGTGATCTCCGCCATCACCACGTCGTCCTCCTCGACCATACGTACAACCTCCAGCTCCGGCGGTGTGACGAACCCCGGACCTTCGATCGCGGCGTCGTATGCCTCCTTGCCGGTGAGGTTGAAAGCGCCGTAGACGGTCCACTCGATGTCGTCGAGACACGTCAGGCGGCGGCATTGGCGCGGCTCCTCTCGGCCCCGAGGGCGCGGTCGAGTATCGCCTGCTTCCATCAGCTGCGCATGACGGCCGGCACGTCCTCCTGTTCGGCGGTCAGGACCTGCCTGTAGAAGCGGGCGCGGCATTCGCCGCTCAGAGCGTCGCCGATCGCGTTGATCGTGCATGGGATGGCAGCGGTCCGATGGGGCGCCCGGCGCCCAGACTGAGCAGTCACAGCAGGTCTCCTTCGCTGGTGGGGCGTCCTTGTGCCGCACAATCTTGGCGCAGTTCGACGGGGTGAGAGCCTGTGTCAGAACTCTGATTCGGAGCGCAGCCTTACCTGGGGGTCGGTGTCAGAGCGGCTGACGCCAACTCAACTCCTGGGCGATCTCGTCGCCCTCTCCCGCGTAGTACACCTCGGCTTCTGCTGTGACGCCCGCGGATCCGGGGACGAAGGTTCCGCTGCTGGCCCGCGGCCGGATCGGCGGCCTGGTCCGTCCGCACTTCGCGCACCCGGCCGGGATGGCGCCGCCCAATGGCCATCGCCATGAAACCGTCTGGCACATCAACGCCAAGCACCGGCTCGCTCGCTGGGCCAAATCGCGGCACAACGTGGAGGGCGTGGTCCTGGAGCAGTGGACCGACGACCGGAACCGGCGCGCCGACGTCCACGTCCTCCTCCGGGACGGCACCCGGCTCGCTCTCAGCCTGTTCCTTAACCTCTACCCCGGCCAAGTCGTCACTCTTTGGAGTGATGGCAGGGTGTGAGGCGGTCCTCCTCGCGATGCTGAACTCGGCTACTGCGTACGGGAGTTCAGTCGGAAGGTCGTGGGGTGAGTGTGTTGCCGCAGATCGAGGGGCGGGAGACGCTCGCGGAACTGTCCCGGTTTCGGACGGTCCACTTGGGGCTTCTTCACCAGGCGACCGTGTTCGTCTCTCGCTTGCAGCATGGGCCGATGATTCCTGATGGGTCTGACACCGGGAGCATCCCTGACGCTCAATGAACCTCCTCAGTTGATTCGCTTCGCGAATCAACTGAGGAGCAAGAGCACCTCTGGGGAAAATTCGAGATCGGCATCACAGTCGATCGAGGTTCGCTTCGGTACGAGCCGGGCTGGAGCCGTCGACGTCGCGCTCTACACCACCGCGTCCGTCGACGCGGTCATCCCCCACCCACCCCGAAGGCGACTGAGAGCAGCGTTCCACGGGCGCCCACCACGCGCTGTGTCCGTACAGCTGACGCGACGTGAGTGAACATCTCCCGGAGATTGTGCGAGCAAAGGCGCGCTGGCGAGACCGCGGCGTGCCCGTGCAGCCGGGCGTCGGCCGTGGTCGCAGGGGTCGGGCGGCCCCGACCCCGCTGAAGCACCGGGTGGGGGCTCGATTGCCTGTGCGGAGTTACTTGCTCGTACCGGTCTATGCTGGCGCCGGGCTGCGCAGGGTGTCGGCCGATTGCCTTTCCGTCAGCAGTTTTGACAGGAGCGGGGCGCGCCACCGCTCGTAGAAACGTTCGTACAGGGACACGCGAAAATTGATCAGGCACTTGTTGGGCAGACGAAAAATCGCGAACCAGAAGAAGGGCGCGCTCGCCGGCCTCTCGGTGCCGCAGAGTGCGGGCCTCCTCAGCTTCCGCGTCATCGACTCGGTCGGTGAGCCCCTGGTGCAGGCGCGGTACACGCTGAACGACAGCCAGGGGCGCAAGGTCGTCGCAGGGGAGACGGACCCGTACGGCTGGGGCGTCGTCGTGGTCCCCGTCGGCGAGTACCGCATGTCGGTCTCGGCGGAAGGCTTCGCCGCGCACCTGGGACACGCGTCCGTGCGAGAGGGGGGTGCGCCCGTTGCGCTCGGCGACCTCACCCTGCATGTCGCGCCCACGCTGCCCTTGCCCGAACCGGGCGAGTGGGAGATCGAGGCCGCGCACACCCGAATAGGCTTCACCGCCCGCCACATCGGTCTCGGCCGCGTGTACGGCGGCTTCGGCAACTTTGCCGGGGCCATCAGGGTCGGCAGCACCATGGAGCACACCGCGATGCACGTCGTCATCGACGCGGCATCGATCGACACCAACGTCAAGATGCGTGACAACCACCTGCGGTCCGGGGACTTCCTCGACGTGGAGAACTTCCCGACCCTGGAGTTCTACAGCGACCGCTTCGTGCACCGCGGCGGCCAGAACTGGGTGATCACGGGCGGTCTCACCCTCCACGGGGTGACCCGCACGGTGACCCTCGACGCGCAGTACAACGGCGTGCGGGTGGGCATGGAGGGCGAGACCCGCGCCGCCATCCACGCCACGACCGAACTGCACCGCGAGGACTACGACATCAACTGGCAGACCATGCTGGCGCGCAACATCGCCGTGGTCGGCTCGAACATCAAGGTCGACCTGGACATCCAGGTCGTCCCCAAGGGCACCGAGCTGGAATTCAAGTAACGCACAGGCGAACTCCGCAGAGCCGTGTACGGACCCGACCGGTCCCGTACGCGGCTCTCCTGCGTTCCGGGCCGGTGCCGGCAGCAGGTGCGCACACAATGATTCCTAATGTGGCACCGGCCTCAAGCAGCGCTCCCGCAACCCCTTCAGCGACGACGTCGCCCGCGCGCTGATCGACGAGACCAACCTGCGCCGCCTGGAGGAACTCGACCTCAACGACCGGGGCCTGCGGGACATCTGGGAGACCATCGTCGCCACCGGGCGCCGCTGCAGCGAGGTCGTCGGACTGCGGCTGGACTGCATCGGCCGCTACCGCGATCTGGCCATGCTGTGGCGTCGTCGGCGGCGATCCCGCCCATGGGTTCGGTGGAGGCCCGCAGCAACTCCCGTACGACGGCTGC
The DNA here is from genome assembly GCF_004005495.1 of Streptomyces antnestii. Classification (GTDB taxonomy): domain Bacteria; phylum Actinomycetota; class Actinomycetes; order Streptomycetales; family Streptomycetaceae; genus Streptomyces; species Streptomyces antnestii. Next base: position 20,902 of record NZ_RZYA01000038.1, on the reverse strand, counting down.
CTCTCGGCGGGGCAGGGGCTCGGGTGAGTCCGCCGGCGCGCACCGTGTCGGCGAGGAAGGCGACCGAGCGCGGCTCGGTGCCGAGGCCGTTTCGGCGATGGCTGTTCGTGAAACTCACCGAAGCCGGCAGGAGCTGCACCGCCGACATGGCCTCCGCCTACGCCCCGGCCAACCGCTTCCACGGCTTGAGCCGCGAAGACTTGGACCTTCTCGCCACCATCACCGACACCACCATCGACTCGGTGCAGGCCGCGCATAAAGCCGACCTTGGCGCATGGGCGATCGAACAGCGACTACGGGATCACCCGGATCTTGCTGTCCTTGACGCAGACCTGGACCGTCGCTCCTGAAACGGAGAAGAGCTCCGCCCCGCTCACCGTGCGAGGCCGAAGAAACCCCCGATGAACTCCAGCGCCTGGTTCTGGCCGCCGTGGCCCCTACGCCGACCGCGACGGCCTAGCCGAGCAGACCAGCCCGCGAGGACAGCAACGCCGAACTCCGCCCGCCTACTGCGCGAGGGTTGCCAGGCCGTGGCGCCGGGCGCGGCAGCCTCCGCGTCTGCTGCCACGTCCGCCGATAGAAAACGGCACGCCGCTGTCAGTGCCGGGTTTCATACCGGCGGATTAGGTCATAACACGCGGTCGCACCTGCCCCGTCTGGCACAGGTGCACGCTGCGCGGAACAGATAAGGGCAACGTGGCCCGTGGAGGGGAGTTGCCCGGCTGCTCGGCCCGTTGTTGCCTCGGCTCACGGCCTGGCGCGTAGTGGACGCCCTGGTCGCCGTCACCATGCTCGCGCTGGGCGCCACACTCGTCGCCGGAACATGAAGCTGGGTTCGACGACCAGCCTGGGCAACGTCCAGGTCCGAGGCCGAGGCGGTCCTGGCCCGAGGACGACTGGCGCAGCGACCCAAGATGGCCGTAGTGAGCTCGTGACCGAACGTTCACACTGTCGCAAGCCCCGAACACCCACGGAGCAGACGATCACACGTTCCCCCGGTATGTATCCGGAAAGCGGGGTTGTCGGGCGGGTCGGGCCAAGGGCAGCGTGTACCCCGACGGACAACGCCCGAGCAGGACACAGAGGTTGAACTTGACGACCGACGACAACGAGTGGATTCCCCCGTCCCCGGCACGGCTTCGGGCGGTCGTCCAACCGGTGCGGGCGGCCGTCGCCCAGCCCCGTCCCCGCACCGCGGTGGCCATATCCGCGGCGGGTGTCACGCTGTTCGCCCTGGTGGGCTCCGCCGCCCCCAATCACAACACACTCACGGTCCCCACCACTTGGCGCGCGCTGCCGGCCATGCCCGACGTCCTCTCCCAGACGGTCACCATCGCGGCCATCGCCCTGTCTTGCCTCGGCACGCTCGGCATGCTCAGCGCCCGTCGGCGGGGCTGGAGCCCGGACTCCCGTCTCCTCTTCCTGACGGGCGCGCTCGCGGTGCTCGTCGTCGCCAACCTCACCCCGGTCGGGTCTTCCGACACGGCCAGTTATGCGGCGTACGGCCGTATCGCCGCGCTCGGCGGTGACCCGTACCTGACCTCCCCCGCCCAACTGGGAGGCCCCTACGCCCAACTTGTGGCCGTCGCCTGGCGTGACACCACCTCCGTGTACGGACCGGTCGCGACATGGTGGCAGAGCGCGGCGGCATGCCTCGGCGGTGAGCGGCCGTGGCTGACGATCTGGGCCCTGATGCTGGCCAACGCCTGCGTCTTCCTGGGCACCGGCTATCTGCTGATCCGCACTGCGGACGATCCCGTCACGGCCGGGCTGCTGTGGGTCGCCAACCCACTGCTGATCGGTGTGCTGGTCGGAGGCGGACATCTGGACACCATCGTGGCCGCTCTCGCCGTCGGCGCGATCCATCTGGCGCGCAGAACTCCCCGCCTGCGCCATGACCTGCTCATCGGGGGTTTGGTCGGCCTTGCCTGCTGCGTCAAGATCAGTGCGGCCCTGCTCGGCGTCGCACTGGCCTGGCCGCTGCTGCGAGTGAGAGCCTGGCGGCGAGTCTCCCGGCAGGCCTCGGTGGCCGCGCTGACCATCGCACTCCTCTACAGCGTGTACGGTCTGCACGCTCTCGCCCCGCTCTCGGCCGCCTCACGGATGGTCTCGTTCCCGTCGTTGTGGATGGTGTTCGACTGGCTAGGAAGCGAACTTCTGGGGCCCGATGCGACCGCGACGGCCATCCGTCTGCTGTGGCCCGGCCTGATGCTCGTACTGGCCTGGGCCCTTCACCGCTGTACGCCGGCGGGCTCTCCCCCTGCCGTCGCCGTACCGTTCGCGCTCGCCTTCGCCTGGGTTCTCACGGCTCCATGGTCGATGCCCTGGTACGCGGCTCTCCCCTGGGTCCCGGCAGTCCTGTGTCCCCAAGGCCGCCTCACCCGGTACCTCGTCGCCGCCACGGCTGCCCTCGCCCTAGTCAACAACGGCGGCGGGCACGGCTGGTCCGCATGACGCGCCTCGCGGATGGAGCCTTGCGCCGGGGCGAGATTCTCGACGTTGGGCGCCGCTGGCTCGACCTGTGCCGCACCTGCATGATCACCAGCACCAAGCAGGCTCCCCGCCCCGCCCGTACCGCTCACCGAGACCATGGCCGCCGTCCGCGAGGCCCGCAGCGCCGGCGTCTCGGCGGCCGTCGTACTGCTCGTCGACCCCATGCACGAGAAAGCCCTGACCCCGGACCGCAGTTCTTGATGCTGGCTTCGTTCATCTCCAAGAACAGCGATTGTCGACCGGTTCTGGAGTCAGTTGTCGATCAGCCGACTCGCGAGTGTCGAGGAGAAATGACGGCACTGCCGAGTGAGTGAGGGGAACGCTCGACGGCCAGCCGCCCGTCAGGGCGGCTGGCCGTCGAGGCATGTAGCGGCCGAAGCGATGCGTATGTGGCGGACGCGGTGCTATGAGACCAACAGAGCCAGCGCTTCCTTCGCGTTGTGCTCGGCAATTTCCTGCATCACCGTGCGGTGCGGGAAGTCGCCGTCGAGGAGCCGAAGGGGGCCAGCCACCAGTGAGAGACGCATCGCGAGCATGTAGAGGTCGAGCCGTGCTGGATCGAGTCCGGGGCGGGACAAGGCTGGGTACTGGTCACCGAAACGAAGCTGCAGGAATACGTGCTCCCACTCGACATCGAAGAACATCAGGCCCTCGATGTCGATGAGGACGGGGTGTCCGGAGGCATCGACCAGGACATGGTCGGGCCCGAGTTCGCCGTGGATCAGCCCGTGCTGTGTGCGCGGAGCCACTCGTGTGGCCAGCTCCTGCAAGCGATCGTGCAAGGAAGCTGCGGCTGATCCGATGCTGGGGTCGCGTTCGGCCGCCTCAGCGAGGTCCTCGGTGGAACGTTCGAGCACCAGTTGCTCGCATGAATCGCCACTCGCTTTGTCGCCCCGTTCGAGCACGTCCACCCTGCCGTAGTGCTGACTGTGCTGCTGGTGCATCACGTCGAGCATTGCGGCCAGCTCGCTCAAGGCATGTGATGCGCGTGCGGGAGCCGTCTTCAGGAGCGCTTCCAGAGTGCCGCCGGCAACGTCCTCGACAACTGCCACGTCCGCCGGGTAGCGGCGTCGGCTGTCGTCAGCGAGAAGCACCCCTGGAACCCGGACTCCAAGGCCGTCCAGTCTCCGTTGGGCCGCTAGGAAGGGGGCCAGCCCGGAGGCGGGAGCGAAGGGGTGGGCCGGGTCGATGGCTTCCGCAGTCGGCCAGAAGTTCTCATTCTCGGCCCAGCTGTAGACGATCACGCTCGCTGCATGTGATCCGCTCGTGTGAACCCGGTAGACCCCCTTCTTGCTCCCGCCGCGCAACCGGTCTACTCCGACAACGCGGGCCTCCGCCCCCAGTGCCTCATGCACGATCCCTGACAAGGCTTCACTATCCGTGAACTGGCGCATCCGCCGACCCTATCCCCGGCCAGATGCACCGTTGGGCCGAGTCGGCTTCAAGTGAATCAGCCGGCCTTGGCAGGTTCTTCGGCTCGTGCTCGGGTGCTGGCGAGGCGGTAGGAGTCGGTGCCGGTCTCGATGATGGTGCCGTTGAAGGTGAGGCGGTCGACGATGGCCGCGCAGAGGCGGGGGTCGGTGAAGGTCTTGGTCCAGCCGCCGAACGACTCGTTGGAGGCGATGGCGACGCTGTTCTTCTCCTCCCGCTCGGTCAGCACCTGGAACAGCAGCTCGGCGCCGTGCCGGTCGAGTTCCATGTAGCCGAGTTCGTCGATGCAGAGGAGGTCGACGCGGCCGTAGCGGGCGATGGTCTTGTTCAGCTGCTTCTCGTCGGCAGCCTCGACCAGCTCGTTCACGAGCTTGGTGGCCAGCGTGTAACGGACGCGGTAGCCCTTCATCGCGGCCTCGGTGCCCAGGGCGATCAGCATGTGGGACTTGCCGGTGCCGGAGTCGCCGATCAGGCAGAGAGGCTGGCTCTTCTTGATCCACTCGCAGCTGGCGAGGGTGTGGATGGTGGCGGGGTCGATGTTGGGGTTGGCGTCGAAGTCGAACGCCCGCAGGGACTTCTCCCGCGGGAAGCCTGCCGCCTTGATCCGCCGTTCCGAGCGGCGCCGGGCCCGGTCGTCGCACTCGGCCATCAGCAGCTCGGCGAGGAAGCCGCGGTAGGTCATCTGGTCCTTCATCGCCCGGTCGGCGATCTCGGTGAACTCATTGCGGATCGACGGCAGCCGCAGCATGCGGCAGGCGGTGTCGATGGCGGCGTCGGCAGCCTGCTCGGTCAAGCCTCGCTGGCGGGGCAGAGTCACTGTGCTTCTCCCTCTCGGTGGTCACCGCCGCTGACGCGACGACGTCGGAGCAACTGGTCATAGGGGGTCACCGACGGCAGGGGCCTGGTGTCCGGCGGGAGATGAGACAGCTTCCACTCGTGCAGGGACGTCACGTTCGCCGGCGGTGTGCCAGGCAGCGGCCGCCCTGCCAGGTCAGGTTCGGTCTCGGCCTGGGCGGCCTTGCGGGCCTCCAGAGCGACTGCGTCGGCGGTCATCGCCCCGGCCCGCAGAGCCGCGGCCAGGCCGGCGACGATGTGCTCGTGCGGCAGGTGCCGTCCCAGCAGCAGGACCTCAATCAGGGCCCGGGTGCCGTCCCGCTCGCCGTGGACCTTCTGAGCCTGAGCCCACCAGGCATCATGGACGGGGGTGAACTTGCCCGCTGAGCGTGCCTGCTCGAGGGCGGTGGAGCCGGGAAACGCGCCGGGCTTGCGGACCAAGACCTCCAGGTAATGATCCAGATCCAGGCGGACGGCGCCCTTGGCGATCAGCCTCTCGTGCCGGGCCACTTCCACGTTCTGGTCGTAAACCACCAGGTGAGAAGCGTGCAAGACGACCCGCACCCGCTTGCCGATCAACCGGATCGGCACCGAGTAGCGGTTGGTTCGGACCGGGATCTGGCCGTAGCGGTCGACCCTCGGTGTGAACAGCCGGCCCGTCTCGAACGGCTCCTCGGGCAACGGCAGCAGCAACGGCTGCTCGAGTGCGAAGCACTCGGCGACGGTCTTGGACCGGGCGCCGATGCGGCGTGCGTCGTCCTGCCGGTCCCACTGCTCAACCATCTCGTTCAGCTCCGCGAGCGAGGCGACCTCAGGGACGGGAACGAAGTGGTTGCGGCGGAAGTAGCCGATCTGCCCTTCGACGCCGCCCTTCTCGTGGGCGCCTTCGATGCCCGGACGGCAGTAGAAGCTCTCAATGCCGAAGTGCGACTTGAAGGCGATCCACCGGTCGGCCTCCACCCTGGCTCGACTGAGTCCCAGCACCCGTGCGACGGCGGCCTTGAGGTTGTCGTAGCGGACCTTGCTCCGCGGGACGCCGCCCAGCGTCCGCAGCGCGTGGACGTGGCCTTCGAAGAAGGCTTCCTGGCCGCAGGAGGCGAACACCCGGTGGACGGCCTTGCCCGAATACGACAAGCGGAACGAGAACAAGTAGCAGGTCACCAGCTCGCCAGCGAGACGGATTGTCACGTCGCCGAAGTCGACTTCCGCCTCGTGCCCGGGCTGGTGGGTCTGCGGGACGAACGCCTCCAGCGGGGCCTTGCCGGACTCGACCAGGATTTCCGGCTTCCGGGCGGCAACGTAGTAGCGGACCATCCCGTAGGAGACGTCCGCCCCGTGCTCGTCGACGAGGCGGTGAAAGATGCGGGTGACGGTGTGCCGCTGCTTGCGCGGAGCATCCAAATCCCCGCGGAGGATGCCGTCAATCACTGGCTTGTACGGGTCCAGAGCGGTCGCCCGGGGCGGCAGCTTCTTCCGAGGCTCAGGCCAGGCCGAATCCAGTGCCTTGCGAACCGTCCGCCACGTCACGCCGTGCTTGCGCTCGAGCTCCCGCATCGACATGCCGCCGCGATGGTCACGCCGGATCGCCGCGTACAGCTCGACCTTCGACATCTGCGGCATGACCAGCACCTTTCACCAGGAGCATCCCGATGCTGCCCTGGCAAGAGACCTGGTGCCTCCCAAACTCATCAACACCACCCGTCCGTGGAACGGGGCGCCTCCCAAACTCATCGACAAGCGACGTCACTACTGCTCGATAAAGCCACCCGTCCTGTGGGCCTTGGGTAATTGGACTGTCGGAGCAGGGCGAAGCAGGGGAGCGGGACGTTGGCCGGTACAGCAGGGGTTACCGACATCGCCCCCTGTGGGTCCTCGCGGCCACGCAGGGGGCTTTCGTTATGCCCGGGTTCCTGCCGCGGACGGGCACTCTCTGCCGTCGCAGGGGCGGCGTACGGTGGCCGGGTGGCTACCGACGATCTGGGGCGGACTCTGCGGCGCTTGCGCCGCCTGGCGTCCCTGACGCAAGAGGAGTTGGCCGAGCGTTCCGATGTGTCCGTGGACGTGATTCGGCAGCTTGAGCAGGGGCGGAAGCACTCGGCGCGCCTGCCCACTCTCCACGCTCTGGCGAGCGGCCTGGGTGTGGAGCTGACGACTCTGCTGGGGGATCCTCCTGCCGTCTCGACGGGGGAGAACGACGGGCCGCGGTTCGTGGCGGTGCGGCGCGCCATCATGCCGGCGCTGTGGGTGGCTGAGCCGAAGGCGCCCGGGCCCGACTTCTCGCTGTCCGAGTTGCGCGAGCAGATCGCAGAGGGCTGGACGCAGTACCACGCGGCCGAGTTCGACACGGTGATGAAGTCGCTTCCCGACATGATTTCGGACGCGCGCACCGCCACGGCGTCGCCCGACAGTGCAGACCGGGGAGAGGGTTTCGCGGCGCTGGGAAAGGCCCTTCAGTTGGCCGGGCACGTCGCCGTACGGATGGGGAAAACGGACCTTGCCCTGATCGGCCTGGAGCGCGGCATAGATGCCGCAGGGCACTCGTCTGACCCGCTACTTCGCCCCATGATCGTCAATTCCGTTGCGTGGACCTACCAGCGGCAAGGGCGCCTCGGCGACGCCCTGAGCATCGCTTTGCACGCCGCGGACGGCACGAAGGAGAGCGGACTGACAGCGACCGCTGACGGGCTGAAGGTCTGGGGTGCGCTGACGATGTCGGCCGCCACGTCGGCCGCGCGCAGCAATGACTACGAGCGGGCCGCTGCGTTGATGGAGAACGCGGAGAAGGAAGCGGCTCGGGTGGCCAGGCTGCCGCAGGGCAGCGACAGCCGGATGGTCAGCGTGTTCAGTCCGTCGTCGGTTCGCATCGAGCGCGTGCGGCTGGCCGTGCAGTACGGGCACCCGGAGCAGGCCCTGACGCTGGCGAAGGGGATGCGGCTGAGCAAGGACACCCCGCCCTCGTGGAGGACGTGGCTGCTGTTGGACGTGGCCCGGGCCCATACGGATCTGGGCGACGCGGTGGGGGCGGTGAAGGCCCTGGAGTCACTTCGCCGGGTGGCACCGACGTGGATGCAGCATCACACCCTGGCGGTGGCCATCGTGCGCGATCTGTGGGCGCTCCCCAACCGCCCTCCGGGGCTGAGGCCGTTGGCCGAGTTCCTGGGGGTCGGCGCATAGCGTCGCGAAACTAGGACGCCACGTCACTGTCACGCTCAGTAGCGCGCCGATTCCATGAGTCGTACAGCGCCCCGGCAACCGTGTGACCGGTCCCGGGGCCGGCCGACCAACAGGAGTCGACATGGCCGAGATTACGGGTCGAGCGTTCGGCGCGGGAAGCGGACCGAGCAACACCCTTGAGGCGCCCCCTGTCCAAGTCCCACCCCCCGGCGGCCTGTCCGAGCCGCAGGTACGCGGAAGGGCCTGCGTGTGGTGCGCCGTCGCCCTGAGCAACTCCACCGCCATCGATCTCGGTGCGCGGGAGACGGACGCCCACGGCACCCCGGCCCGCTGGTTTCCCCGCGGCTGCCACCCCTGCACGATGCGCCACGTCTATCCCGCACAGCTCGACCACACGCAGAACTGCGAGCAGTGCACCGACCGCCCGGCGCTCTGCGCCCACGGCACCTGGCTGCGCCTCGTGATGCGGCAGGCCCGACGATGAGCGCCAGGCGCAAGACGTCGGAGGAGCACGTGGAGATTCCCGGCATCTGCTTCATCCGTCAGCCCGAAGGAACACGGCGCTGCACCCTGTCGGCCGGCCACTACGGCGAACACCGGCACTTCTACAGCGGCGAGCTCCGCGACGGCGTCCGCGCCGGCACGAGCTGGCCGAGCAGGCCCGGCGAGACACAGGCTGACTGAGACTCCCCGCTGCCGGGTGCTTGGAGGTGACCGGCGGCGGGGCGGGGCGGCCGTCCGATGGCGAGCAGTAGGGGCGGCCGCCCAACACGACGTCGTGCAGGGCGGCGTCGAGGCCGGGGAGAGCGGCCGGGCCGAGGAGCCGCACCGCCGTGACCCGCATATGAGACGAGCGCATCGCGGCCCGGCTCCCCAGACTGCCGTCGTGGATGGACCTCGTCGTACTGGCGGTCGCTCTTATGCTGGCTCCGTTGATGCGCGCCAGAGCAGTACTGTGCTTCCGTCGGCACTCGCCAGCAAAGGCTCATCGGGGGCGAACGCCGCTGCTTTGAGGCCGTTGACGTAACCGGTGAGTGGGGATCCGATGGGAAGGCCGGTGGCCGGGTCCCATAGGCGTATCGTCCGGTCCATGCTTGCGCTCGCGAGCAGTCTGCCGTCGCTGGAGAAGGCTACAGCCCGGACCGCGTTGCGGTGCCCCATCAAGGGGGTCCCGACGGGCCGGAAGGTGGCGGTGTCCCACACCTGCACGGTCTCGTCCCAGCTGCCGGTCGCGAGAAGGCGGCTGTCGGGGGAGAAGGCCAACGCGCGTACCGCACCGTTATGGCCTGTCAGCGGTGCGCCGACGGGCTGGCGGCTCAAGGGATCCCACAGACGCACGACGGTGTCCCCTCCTCCGCTTGCTAGGAGACGTCCGTCCGGGGAGAACGTCACGGTGTCGACCCCACTGGTGTGGCCCGTCAGTGGAGATCCGACGACGGCGCGCGTGGTCGGGTCCCACAGGAATATCGTGCGGTCCATCCCGGCGCTCGCCAGCAGTGTGCCGTCGGGGGAGAAGGAGAGATCCCACACCGCCCCAGTGTGCCCCGTGAGCGGTTGTCCGATTTGTTCGCCCGTGATCGAGTCCCACAATCGCACTGTGTGGTCACGGCCCCCACTTGCCAGCAGCCAACCGTTAGGGGAGAAGGCCACGGCCCGTACGCCGTCATGGTGCCCGGTAAGTGGCGCGCCCGACGGGGAACCAGCGGCTACGTTCCATAGTCGCGTGGTGCTGTCCTCGGAGGCAGTCGCCAAAATCCGCCCCTCGGGGGCGAAGGCCACCGCCGTGACGTTGCCGGTATGCCCGCTCAAGACCGTGCCGGTGAGGGTCAACGCTCGCGTTGCTGTTGCCAAGCGTTCGGTGATGGGGGCATCGTCGCGGTGCACCGGCCCCGACAGGGTGGGAGTCGGCTGTGGGCCGAGAGCTGCGGTGACCCACAGGAGGGCCAGCTCCGAGTCGAAAAACTCGAGAGCCTCACCGTTGCGTTCGACACGGAGCACTATCCCAGCCTGAAGCGACGGCGCGGGGGGCGGTGTCTGGGGAGGGTGGACGTGCACGCCTCCTTCGATCGTTCCCGCCTGTACGACGAAGCCGTGGATTCGAGAGTGGCCTTGGACGACGTTGTGGGTTGTCGCCGCGTCGTTGCGGACGTCGTCGTCCGCAGCGTCTGTCACTGCTCGCCCTCGGAGTCCAGCCCTTCTACTGCTCCGCCTTGATCTGCGGGCGCGGGTGCCGCGTTGAAGGTCAGCTGGGAGTAGTTGAGGCCCTGCAGTACCGGGCCATACTGGGTGCCGCCGCTGATCTCATTACTTACCCCAGACCTCATGGCGTCTACGCGGTGGGCCTGTTCAGCCCATGTACCAAGGGCGGAGGCAAAGTCCGGATCGACCGCGGCCCGAACTGCTAGCGCTGTGCTCAGCGCCTGGGCATGTTCGGTCTCGTCCGGAGCTTGCACAAGTGCGGTCAACTCCACTTCGCCCGAGCTGACCGCTGGCAGGGCAGGCGCGCCATCGGATCGGTTGAGGGGACGGCGGACTAGATCGCGTAGCGAAACCCAGACTTGACGGCCGGCTTCCCCGCCGAATCCTCCGGCTAACGCCGCCAGCAACGCTATCGAGATTGGATCCATCCGCCCCTGCCCTTCAGGAAGTCCCGTCTGCCCACGGTAGTGGGGCATTGCCACGCTCGGGGATCGATCGGAGTCCCCAGCCTCAACAGAAGCGGGCGACAGGCGTCGGATGCCGTCCACGGGCTACCCCCGCCGGTCCGGCGCGGGAAGCGCCTCGAGCAACACCTTTGAGGTGCCGCCCATCCACGGCCCACTCCCTGGCGGGCTGTCCGAGCCGCAGGGCACCGCGGCCCGCTGATTTCGCTGCGGCTGTCACCCTTGCGCGATGTGCCACGTCTATCCGGCGCAGCTCGATCACGAGCAGCACTGTGAGCAGTGCACCGACGCCCCGGCGTTGTGCGCCCACAGCACGTGGCTGCGGTTCGTGATGCGGCAGGCCCAGCGATGAGCGCCCAGCTGAAGACGGTGGTCACGCACGCCTGGCCGTGCGGGGCGCTTCGCTGTGTCCTTCAGGGGGAGAGGCCGCCCCACCAAGAGAACGGATCCAGCATTCCCTATGCAGAAATAGCATATGAAGTGCTAGGGTGGCATGCATGCTGGGTACTGAAGAACTGTTGAGGCTCACGGTGACGGCGCTCATGAGTCGTGCCGGTGAGCGGCAGGGGGATCTCGCGACGGCGCTGGGTCAGGCGCAGGCGCAGGTGTCGCGCAAACAGAGCGGGAAGCAGCACTGGACCCTGGAGGACGTCGACAGGCTGGCGGCGCACTACCGGCTGGGGGTGCTCGATCTGCTGGCCGGTCCCACGCACGCGGTCATGGTCCTGTCCTCCCTCGGATCCGGCGTCGGGCAGGCCTCTCTCCCGCCCGCTGCGCCCCTCGCGGCGCCCACGCCAAGCCCTGCATCGGTGCCGCGCAGCGAGGCCCTGAGCGGGCCGTGTGTGCTGTGCGGACAGCCCGCCACGGACGAAGTGGAGGGCATCTGGCAGCACTTGACGCGCGAGGAGTGCGCCAAGGCCCTGGACGCGGCCGAGCCGCTCGCTGACTACGCGGATGAGTTTGCCGACGACTTTGAGGACCTCGAGGAGGAGGAGCTCGTGCCCACGGGTCCGGGGGAGCCCGCGGTGCCGTACGCCGGCGACCCGCAACCCGCGCCCGCGGCGGAGCCCGCTCCGGCCGTCGACGCGGCCCCCGCCCCCGTTCCGGCTCCGGCTCCGGCTCCGGCAGATCAGGCGCCGGCGGCGAGCCGCGCGCCTGGCTACGCCTCGGGCACCCTCGTCGACCAGATCCAGTCCCGGGTGCGGGACGTCCTGGCCTGGTCGCAGGGGGACATCGAGGCGGCGCAGGCCGCGCTCATCAAGACCGCGATCCCGGACGTCATGGCACTCTTCGAGCGCTCCCGCGTCGGAGGACGCTACGCGCACAGCAAGTTCCCGCCGACCGACGACATTCTGCGGAAGAAGTCGCAGAAGGGTGCGGACGAAATCTGGGAAGGCCGCCCGAAGTGGCGGAACAAGACCGCTTTCGACGCAGCCCGAAAAGGCGAGCAGATCGAGGTGACCACCCTGGACATGAACGCGGCCTACCTGTCCGCGTTCAAATGCTGGCTCCCGGTCGGAAAACTGGTGGAAGACACGACGGGCGTGCACGATCCGAAGCGGTCCGGCGTCTACCGGATCACCCCGCCCGCATGGGACCACGACGGCCTGCCCAACCCCCTGGGGGCCAGGAAGGAGCCCGGGCCCGTCTGGGTCCCCGACTCCCTGGTGCGGCTGCTGCTCGACTGCGCGAAGTGGGGCCTGTGCGAGGCACCCGTCATCCACAAGGCCCTGCTGTCCGGCGGCACGGAAAGCCTCCTCGAAAAGCTGCGCCGGGCACTCGCGGAATCCCGGAAAACCGCTATCGCAGAAGGCGACGAAATCGCCGTCGAGTACGTGAAGTCCATGTATTCTAAGTTCGTGTCCACGATCGGCGAATCCAGCACCAACACGGAAATTCGCCGCCCGGACTGGATGCACATTATTCGCTCGAAGGCGTTCACGAATCTGTGGCGCAAGGCATATAAGGCCCACGGCGCTGGATTGACGGTGGTGCAAATGTCGGGCACCGACGAACTTCACGTCGCCGGGGACTGGCGCCCGGTTTTCCCGGAGGGCCGAGACCTGAACCAGGTGAAGGCGAAGGACATTTACACGCTCGGGGGTAAGCCGTAATGGGGTCAGAGGGACTGTGGGCACGGTGGGGCGCCTGGGAGAAATACAGCGCCCGGGGAATGAAGGGCGCCGAGGCCCTGATTCTGGAGCTGAACCGGATCGTCTACAGCTCCGGTATCGCCTCCCCCATCGGGTCGAAGCGCGGCCAGAACGCCCGCATCCACTACCTCGACAGCAAGGCCGGCCGCGAAGCCCTGCGCGCGCAGGGCGTTAGCGACCGCGCCATGAAGTCGTGGTTCAAGGGCAAGTCCCGCCCCTCCAGGGCGAACCTCGACCGGCTCGACGCGGCGTACTGGGTGCGCCGTCGCGAGAACTTGATCAGGTCCGGATGGCTCAAGCGGCACCTCGACAACCACGGCCAGGGCCGGCGGATGGAGATCTACCCCGTCGACCAGTCCGCCGTCCCCGAACCCCGCTCCCGCTCGAACATCTCCGAGCGCTCGATCGTCGTCCGGTACGTGTGGGAAGACCTGGTCGATGCCTGGGCCGCCCAGGACGAGAACATGCTGGACGAGATCTGGGACGACATCATCACCGACCTCGACAGCGACTACGCGGCTTACGCCTACGTGGGCTCCGTCGGCATCAGCGCCTGACACCAGAACAACGACAGGGCCCGGCACGCACTACGCGTGCCGGGCCGCTGAGCGTCCATTCCAAAGTTTTGGAACGGGCCGTCACTGCCCGCAGTGCGGGCACCGGCCGCTGGGCCGACCCCGGGTCTGATCCCGCAGCCGCCGCAGGTGATACGCGACGCTGGACGTGCCGGTCAGCCCCACGGCCGCGCCCAGCTCACGCACGGACGGTGCCTCGCCGTGCTCGGCGATCCACTCACGCGCGCACGCGACGATGCGGCGCTTTCCTGGACCGGGTGCCACCCAGTTGAGAGTGCGCTTGCCGCGACCCTCGAATACGGCCTCAGCGACGTTCGGACAGTGGCGCATGGCGGAGAACTTTCTGCCACCACGTCTGACCGAGCCGGTGCGCGCCACCAGCAACGGCCAGGAGTCGGTCGACGGCCGCAAGCGCCGTCGGGTGCTCGGTAGCCGGGAGCTGCGCCGTGCGCATCTTCCCGAGCAGCCCGTCATCCTCATCGCCCGCCTTGATGGCCCGGGCCTGGTGGTTGGTCATGACGAAGTCCAGCTTCGGCTCATCCATGAGCCCGGACGTGGGGGCCAACGCGGCGTCCTCCCCCTTTGCGAGCGCTTCGCGGCTCCGCAGCCACGCCGGGCCGATGTCCTCTGCCAGCTCGATCCGCCACCGGCCGACGAGAACAACGAGTGCAGCGACGACCTTGCGCTGACGGCGCGACGGAAGCCTCCGTGCGAGACCCACTGCCTTCGCGGTGAAGTCGACCAGCGGCTGCCCGGTGAAGAGATCGGGCACGTACGCCGAGTTGCGGTCCAGCTCCTGGCGGGCGTGGACGACGTCGGCGCGCAGGTCCACGACCAAGGCGCGCAAATCCGCCTCGGCGCTGGCCTGGAGCTTTCCGTTCTCCTGACGGCGGGTGAGCAGCGGGGCCGCGAAGAGGCTGAGGCCGATGGTGGCTATCGCGGCGATCGGGAACCATGACGGCACAGTGGTCATGCAGGGGACTCCTGATGAGGCAGAGGACAGGCGGTGGCACGGCGCGCGGCGGATCAAGTGAATTCGCCAACTTCCCCTGCCCCCGGCGAATTCCCGCCGCCCTGCAACAGGTGCTGCCCGGCCTCGCCGTACCGCAAGCGCCAAGAAGAGCGCTACTGCGCAGTGTGCCGACGGCAAGATCGCCAGATCACCGGTCGGCGCCGGTGTGCCCCGCGCGCACGCTCAACGGGCCAACCGCAACGCTCAGTGGCCAACCGCAACGCTCGGTCATGGAAGTCTAGCGTTCTCGCGGTCAAGGCCGGCCTCACCGGCCGTCCCCGTGACGCGCGAATCCCGGACTTGTCAACTAAGCTTCAAGTCATGAGCGTATTGGAGCTGACTCTCTCGGAACTGCTGAACAAGCCCAAGGCCACGCTGGCGAACCTGCGCGGCGCGCGGCGGATAGTGCTCCGCCGCCGCGATGACGAGGACCTGGTGCTGACCACCGCCGCGCGGGCCGACCAGGACCACGAGGTGATGGGCGCCACCAGCCGGATGTTCGTGGAGATGATGCGCACCCCCCAGGGCCGCACCCTGGTCCTGGACGTGCTGCCGGCGACCTTCCCGTGGGTGCGCTACCTCCCCGCGCACGACGTGCGCGAGTTCTCCGTCGAGCTGGTCGACGCGCTCGGCGCCGCAACGTCCCTGGACAACACCGCGGGCGTGGCCCAGCTGCTCACCGAGTGGCGGCACACGGCCGAGGTGCATGCCGATCCCGAGCTCTACGCCGCGCTGACCACCGACTCGGGCGAGGACTACGGACCGGTGCCCGAGCCCGGAACCGCCGCGTGAGCCCAAAGCGCGGAGACCGCGCCGCCCCGCCGCCGGGTCCCGACGAGTGGGATATCCGCTTCGCCAATGGCGAGGCCGCCAAGGGATGGGAGCAGTTGGGTGCCCAGGCCGCGGGCAAAACCCGCGCCGCCTGGCACCTGATGCGAACGGACCCGGCCCCGGCCGCCCGTACCGAGCGCCATCACCGGCTCAAGGGCGAGCTGGCCCGCGGCGAGCACCGCGGCGAGACGATGGACCGCTGGCAGATCGAGGTCACCGCCGGCGGCCGCGTCTGGTACCTGCTCGACGTCGAGCGCCGCACGGTCTGGATCGACCGCGCCTCCACCGGCCACCCCAAGGCAACCGACCGCTGACCTCGCGGCCGAGTGCTTCCGTACGCCCTGGCCTGGCCTGCCGGTGCGCAGGACGATGGAGTCATGGGCACCCGCGACCAGGACCAGGGCGACGTCGTCGAACCGGCGAGGCCGCCGCTCAACGCAGCCCGCGCCCGGGAGATGACGGCCGGCCTGCGTGCGGCGATGGACGACGTACGGCGCTCCGTGGCGGTGCTCGCCGCCCGGGTCCGCGACGCGCACGCCGCCCGCGTCTGGGCGCCGCTCGGCCACAACAGCTGGGAGTCGTACTGCGGGGCGGAGTTCGGGATCTCCCGCGCTCAGGCGTACCGGCTCCTCGACGTCGCACGCGCCCTGGCTGCGATCCACGGCGCCGTCACCGCCGGCACCGAGCTGTCTCGCACGCGAGACACCGACCCGGCCGCCGCGGCCGCGCTCGACTTCGGCCTGTCCCAGCGCGCCCTGATCGACGTCTCCGCCCGCAGCGCCGACGTCGCGGAGCTGATCACCCGCCGACTCGCCGCGCTCGCCCACAGCGGCCTGAAGACCCTTGACGGGCCGACGGTGCGCGCGGTGGTCCGCCAGGCCGTCCGCGACATCCGCACCGCCCCACCCCCGCCGCCCGCCGGTCCGCCGACGGATCCCGCGCTCGCCGCGCTGCGCGCCGTCGTGGACGACCTCGCCGCCAGCAGCCACGCGATCGGCGAGCTGATGCTCGAAGTCGCCCCCGCGCACCTGTCCGACACCGAGGCCGCCGACGTCCTGGCACTGCTGTGCGAGCAGATCGGCGAACCCCTCGAACACGGTCTCGCCGCCCGCCGCTACGCGATATCCGGCGACCGCCGCGCCCTGTCCGGCACCGTCCTGTGACTGCGGCTGCCCGGCTGCCGTGAGCGCGAGGTGCCGTTCCTAGGCCGCCTCGACGATGTCGGGCAGCCTTGCAGGCGCCTTCGCCGCGTTGATCAGTCCCATGCGCGCCTCGACCAGGTCCGGGCCGGAAAGGCTGCTCCAGAACTCGTGAGTGGTCACGGACGTGGCGAGGCGCATGACGTCCGCCTTGAGTCGGGCGATCTCGACGGCGTCCTGCTCCGTGTAGCCCGGAGTCGGCGGCCGCGCGATGTCGTGGGGGCCGTGGCCGGTCGCGGCGATACCGGTCTCGTCCGGCTCCACAGACCAGGGCAGCGTCCGGGACAGCGCCGCGAGGGCGGCGTAGGCGGCGTCGAGGTCGCGGCGTGCAGCGAGGAGATCACTGGGGAAATCTGTGGCCATAGCCCGATATTAGTTCGACTACGTGGCCGCTCCCGGCGTCTCCCGGCAGGTCAGGCGTGGCGGGCACTCAGGCTCAGACCGTGACCGGATCTGGTCCCTGAGAACTACAACTCCCCGCGATTCCGGATGTGTTGTCAGTGACGGCTGCTTTCCTGGTGGGTCCCGTGCGCGAAGGCGCACCGGGCCAAGTCGGGGGAGCAGCCAGTGGTGCACGTGAAGGAGTACGTACGCGCGGACGGCACGAAGGTCCGGGCGCACTCGCGATGGGCGGCCGGCGCACGGCATGAGATGACCATCCTGGCCGCCGTCGCCCTGGTGGTCGTCGGCTTCGCCGGCACCACAAAGGCCGGCAGCGCAGACGGCTCCGGAAAGCAGACGCCCCGCCCCCGGTCGACGGTGTACCCGGTGAAGTTCCCCGGTTGGGACAGGCCACGGCCGCAGCCGACGCCGACCGTCTCGTACCCGATCCCGTGGGACCGGGGCCACTGAGCGAGGTACCAGACGGAGCAGGGCCCGGATTCGCGGGTCCGCCGGCGGCACTGCGTCTGGCGAACGGGGCGCGAGCATGCGCACCCATCCGTCGACTTCTAGGCTGGAAGTCTGCCCGCCAGGGGGGCCTGGAGGTCGTCCACTGATGCCCCACGCCGTCTGGTCCGGAGCGATCAGCTTTGGCCTGGTCACGATCCCTATCAAGGTGACCGCCGCGACCGAGGACCACTCGATCCGCTTCCACCAGTACCACCTCGCGGACCACGCCCGGAT
The DNA here is from genome assembly GCF_004005495.1 of Streptomyces antnestii. Taxonomy (GTDB): domain Bacteria; phylum Actinomycetota; class Actinomycetes; order Streptomycetales; family Streptomycetaceae; genus Streptomyces; species Streptomyces antnestii. The sequence goes on along the minus strand of NZ_RZYA01000038.1, from coordinate 3,412 downwards.
CCGCACGCGGAAGTTTTGCGAGCTGGAGGACCGCGAGGTCCCGGCGGACGAGATCGCCAAGGGCTACGAGATCAGCAAGGACGCCCTGATCGCGGTCACTGACGAAGATCTCTACGACCTGCCGCTCCCCACCGCGAAGGCGATCGAGATCCATGCTTTCGTGCCGTACGAGTCCATCGACCCCATCCGCATCGGGCAGGGCTACTTCCTCGAGCCGGGCGGCCAGGTCGCGATCAAGCCGTACACGCTCCTGCGACAGGCCCTCGAACGCAACAGCAAGGCGGCGGTCGCGAAGTTCGCGTGGCACGGGCGCGAAAGGTTGGGCTTGCTCCGCATCAAGGACACCGTGATCGTGCTGCACGCGATGCGCTGGCCCGACGAGATCCGCTCCCCAGAGAGCTTGGCCCCGACCCCGGTGGAAGTGCCCGAGAGCGAGATCGACGAGGCCCTCGCCCTGATGGACGCGCTGTCCACCGACACCATCCCCGAAGACGTCGCCGTCGACCGGTACACCGAGGCCATCGCTGACCTCATCACCGCCAAGCAGAAGGGCACGCCCACGCCGCAGGCGGCCGAGCCCAAGGCGCCGGCCGGGGAGGTCGTCGACCTGATGGCCGCCCTCCACGAGAGTGTGCAAAAGGCGAAGGCATCCCGGGGCGAGAGCACAGAGGACGCGACCGTGCACCCGATGACGAAGAAGGCCGTCACCAAGAAGGCGCCCGAGAAGAAGCCGGTAGCCAAGAAGGCCGCGGTGAAGAAGACCACCGGCAAGAAGACCGCGGCGAAGAAGCCGCCCAGGCGCAGCGCCTAGGAAGCGGGGCCGGGGCGCGGGTTCCCTCGTATAGCTACCCCCCAGGTGGTGAGTAGCGCCAGACCGTCGCGAACGGAACGCCATCCCACGGCCGGTAGGACAGGGAACCGGGGCGGGCGCCGTGTGGCCGCGTTCACCCGAACGAGTGGTTCGCCCAAAGAGGTTGTCCGCCTGCAATCCCCCTGCCAACGGGACTGCGGATCGGATAGCAACGGCCCGGAAACCTCACAGTTAGACCGCACGGGGCGGATGCACTAGGACGTCCCTAGGGCGTCCGTAGGGCGCCAGGCACGTTCCGCCTTTCGGCCAGGACGACCGTGCAGGCGCCCGGTAGTTGCCCAGGTCGGAGTCATGCCCGCCCCGGCAGGTACCAGGATCCGTAGCTGTTCCGAGTGGATTCGCGGGCCGATCCCATGCGAATACGCAGGCGGCTCATCCGGTTTTTCCGGCCGATTCCAGACGAATCCGTGGTCGGAAAACGCGAGCCGGAGCCACCCGAAACCATGCCGCCACTGCATCGGAAAAGTGGCTCTGACCTGCGCGAATATACCCCTGGGCGGGTTGCGTGCCCCATAGACGGCAGTTCATCTTGGGGCCGTGCGCACCCACACGACCTCTGCATTACGACCCAGGGAGACCGCTCGTGCCGCCCAAGGCCAAAATCATCATCGCCATCATGGGAATCGCCGCCCTCGTGGCCGTTCTCGATACCGCCGCCCTCGCGATGGCCGTGGTCACCGGCACCAGTGCGTGGATCGCCGTCGTCGGCACTGTCACTGCGGCCGGGATCAGCGCGGCGACCGTGCTCGGTGTCGCATGGATCGGCCACCACCGCTAGGCGGACGGCTTCAGTCTCACCGGAGACTTTCACCGGCGTTCTTCTTGCTCGTAGGGCGGCAGGACCTGGTCGACACGGAGGGTGAGCGGGGCCTCGCGGGTCAACGAACTGAGCGCGCCCCGCTCGCGCAGCCGCCTCGATGTCGGCCCGGGTTGCGCTGACCCCGCGGGCGGTCGGTGGGGTTCGCGGGCGCGGCAGGATCGTGGGGCTGCAGGCCGTGGCCCAGCGGCGCACGGCTCTAGCGGCGCACCGGCTCTAGTCGAGGAGCCCCAGTTCGGTATCCGGCCGGCAGTGCGGGCACGCGGGCACGGACTCGGCCAGAGCCCGCAGTGCCTGCCCCCGCTCGACACCCCGGGACCGCTTCCCCGCCATGTGACAGCCGCCCGTGTGCACGTACACCGGGGCACGCCCGCTGAGGGCCATCTCGATGAGCCAGTCCGGATCCGGCGCGTGCGCCGCCGCACCCCGGGCCCGCTCCGCCTCCCGCCGCTCCTCCTCCTCGATCCACCGATGAGTGCGCCGGAGGTCACCGGCCTGCACACGCTCCAGGAAGCGGAGCAGGTCAAGACGCGAAAGCGGCGGAATATCGTTCACATGTTCGATATTACGTCCCTGGTCTGCGACGATCGCCCCCAGGAAGGAACCCCCGCCCCCATGACCCCCACCGTCGCCGTCCTGCGGACCCTCGCCATCGACGCGGCTGCACTGCCGCCAGCCCCCAACGGCCCGCTCAGCGACGCACAAAACACCCGGCGCCTGCGCCCCCACCCGGCCCCCTGCGCAGCCTGTGGCACCCCGGCACGCGCCACACGGGCCATCGACACCGACGTCGGGCGCCGCTGGCTCGACCTATGCCGCACCTGCATGATCACCAGCACCAAGCAGCCACCCGCCCCGCCCGTACCGCTCACCGAGACCATGGCCGCCGTCCGCGAGGCCGCCCACCGCGCCAGCATCTCGACGGCCCTCGTGCTGCTCGTTGACCCCATGCACGAGAAAGCCCTGACCCCGGACCGCAGTTCCTGATGCTCCGGCCGCAGTGCCGGGCACACCGCCCGTACCATGATCACGTGACAGCCCGCCGTGCTCTTGGCTCCGGCCCCCAGGCCCCGAGCACCATCCGCGCCTCCCAGGCAGACCTGATCCACGCCCTGCCCGGCATCCGCCTCCCCGACGTCGCCGAGCTGCGCGCCCGGGGCGTGGTCGGAGGCCCCACAGAGCCAGTACCGGCCCCGCGGCGCACCCTCGGAGCCGGAGGCCGCGCCGACGAGGAGCTTCCCGCCTGAGTGCGTCGCACTGAAGGAGGCCATCCGCGCCGGGCGCTATCTGCTCGTTATCGGCTCAGGCTTCGTCGCGCTTCGCGCGTCCGGCAAGGCGGAGTGCGTTTGATGCGAACGCTCAGTGCGCGGCGTCCGGACCGGATGGCGGCGCCTTGGCACGCGGTGGCTGGCCACGGTCACCCGCGTGAGGTGACCCGTGGGCCGGGTATCAGCCGGCGTAGTCGACAGCGTCTGTGTGGCCGTAGACGTGGACGCGGACGCCTGGTTCTCCCGGTACACGGAAGGGATCGGTGGGTCCGGTCACGTTGTGGCAGGCGCTCAGGGCCTGGGCGACGGCGAGGACTGTTGTCTCGTCCGCCCCGGCGATGGTGACGCTGACGTGCCCGGGAACGTTCTGGTGCAGGGTGCTCATGGTGAGCATGACGACGCACGCCCGGTGCGGGGTTCGTTCCGGGGGCGCGCTTCACGCGATCGGGCGCGGTG
>NZ_RZYA01000037.1 GCF_004005495.1 Streptomyces antnestii | reverse complement strand
TTTCTTCGGATTGCTCTGGTACCCACTCTGGTCCGCATACATCGCGATGCGCAGGACGCTCGCCCCCCAGTCCCCGGCGAGCGCATCCAACGCACCGGCGACCAGACATCTCCCGAACCGATCGGTGCCGTTTGTGCTCATGCCCCGCAGTTGGACGGGTGTTCCGGCTTCGTTGCACAGATGGACACCGCAGACACGGAGCTTGCCGTATCTCTCGACCGGAGTCTTCGACTTCACCTTCTCCCGGTCCTCCCGCCGGGCCACGACATGAGTCCTTCCGGCGTCGGCCGTCACGTCGACGGCATGGTCCCCTGTCGTGCACCCGGCGAGGAGGCCGAGCTCGACCGTCATGACAAGGGCAGTTCCAACAGTCTTGGGCAGAAGAAAGCGAAGCACACTGCGTTATGCATGAAAACCCACCCAGGATCAACGCGGGTGGCAGAAGCGACGGGAGCATTCACCCGCGCGGAGGCAACATGGCGCATGGAGGCCATCGCCGGGCGGGGGAAGGAAATCCGGAACTCCGGGAGTTCGGACGCAGCAGCGGTGGCCGTACCGTCGGCGGCTTCGGAGCCCCTGTGCCGAGCGGGCCGGGGTCGCTGACTCAACCTCTGTTTCCTTCGCACCTACCCCATTTCGGCCATCGCTCCAGAGCGCTTCTCTCCTTGGAATCCGGACCTCGATGGGGCGAGAGCCAGAGACCTTCGCACGGCGGCGACCAGCGCCTCCACACGCACATCGTCGGGTCCGCTGATGATGTGGTTCATCACGTTGCCGAGAGCGATGTCGTGTTCTGGGGGCGAGGGAGCCGCCTCGGCCGTTGTGGCCGAAGGCGTTCGGCCCGGTCATGGGGTTGTCCTCGGTGGGCAGCTGGTGGCCGGACCTGAACCGGCTCGGTCACACCAGCACCTGGTCCATCCCAGCCGCCTGCTCCTTCCTCGCCCGAGGGGGAAGAAGAAGGCCGGGCGGAAGAAACCCAAGAAGTAGGGCCGACACCCGCCCCGCTCACGCATCGCTCGCGCAAGCACTTCCACGACATCCCCGTCGTGCGGCTCGGCGCGCCGGGGGCATGAAAAAACCCCAGGTCACGGCGAGTGAGTCCTGGGGTTAATCCGAGCCGCCTTCGGGATTCGAACCCGAGACCTACGCATTACGAGTGCGTTGCTCTGGCCATCTGAGCTAAGGCGGCGCGCCGTCCGCACTATGGTGCGGTCAGCAACGTCGCCAAGTCTACACAGTTTTCGGGGGTGCTCCGCACACCCCCGTTCGAGGCTCCGGGGTGGGCGCCCCCGAGGGGTAAAAAATGCCTCCGCACCCCTTATGAGCAGCGCTTTCCGTCCTTGGGTGGGGTGCCGTCGACGAGGTACGCGTTGATCGCCGAGTCGATGCAGTCGCTGCCACGGCCGTACGCGGTGTGGCCGTCCCCGTCGTACGTGAGGAGCGTGCCGGAGTCGAGCTGGCCGGCGAGGGCCCGGGCCCAGCGGTACGGGGTGGCCGGGTCGCGGGTCGTGCCGACGACGACGATCGGGGCGGCGCCCTTCGCCTCGATGCGGTGGGCCTCGCCGGTCGCCTTGACCGGCCAGTACGTGCAGTTCAACGCCGACCACGCGAGGCCGTCACCGAAGACCGGGGACGCCTTCTCGAAGGACGGCAGGGCCGCCTTGACCTCGTCGGGGCCCGTGAAGGACGGCGGCAGGTCGAGGCAGTTCACCGCCGCGTTCGCGGCCATCAGGTTCGCGTACGTGCCGTCGCTGTCCCGCTCGTAGTAGCTGTCGGACAGGGCCAGCAGGGCAGCGCCGTCCTTGTCCTTGATCGCCGAGCCGAGCGCGGAGCGCAGCTGCGCCCATGCGCCCTCGTCGTACATCGCCGCGATCACGCCGGTCGTGGCGAGCGCCTCGCCGAGCTTGCGACCCGAGGGGTCGCCCGTGGGGATCGGCCTGCGGTCCAGTTCGTTGAAGAAGGCCTTGAGGCGCTTGCCCGCGTCGTCGGCACTCTTCTTGCCCAGAGGGCAGTCGGAACGCCGCACGCAGTCCTTCGCGAACGACTGGAACGCCGTTTCGAAGCCGGCCGTCTGGTCACGGTTCATGTCCTGCGCGGACAGCGACGGGTCCATCGCGCCGTCCAGGACGACGCGGCCGACCCGCCCCGGGTAGAGGCCCGCGTACGTCGCCCCGAGGAACGTGCCGTACGACGCCCCGACATATGTCAGCTTGTCGTCGCCGAGCGCGGCGCGCAGGACGTCCATGTCCCGGGCCGCCTCGACCGTCGAGACGTGCGGCAGCACCTCGCGGGACCTCGTCTCGCAGTCGGCCGCGAACGTCTTGAAGGCCGCCGACAGTTCGCTCACCTCCGCCTGGTCGTCGGGCGTCACGTCGGTCTGCGTGAACGCGTCCATCCGCTTGCCGTCGAGGCACTTGACCGGCTCGCTGCGGGCCACGCCGCGCGGGTCGACGGCGACCATGTCGTAGTGGGCGCGGACCGCCGCCGGGTAGCCGAGGGCGGCGTACGACTGGAGGTAGCCGATCGCCGAGGCGCCGGGGCCACCGGGGTTGACCAGGAGCGAGCCGAGGCGCTTGCCCGGGCCGGTGGCCTTCTTGCGGGAGACGGCCAGCTTGATGTCGCCGGACTCCGGCTTCGCGTAGTCCAGGGGCGCCTTCATCGTGGCGCACTCGAAGCCCGGGACGCCGCACTCGTGCCAGTTCAGCGACTGGCCGTAGTAGGCGGAGAGATTGGCGGGGGTCGACCTGGGCAGCGCGGCCAGCGAGACGTCCGTCGTGCGCGTGCTTCCCGAACTCCCCGGTGAGCAGGCGGACATGAGCAGTCCGGCGGCGGCGAGCAGCGTTCCGCAGGCCCGCAGGCCGCGGACGGGGGCCCGGAGGCCTCGGGCAGAGGGATGGTGGCGCCTGAAGTACATCGGTCGAGCCTAACCGTCCGAGTTCAACCGGACACGGTGTGTGGCAATCCGGCCCCTTACGAGTTACCCCGGAGACCGGTCGGCTCCGGGTCAGCCCGCCCGTAGCGCCATCGTCATCGCCTCCACGGCGAGCAGCGGCGCCACGTTGCGGTCGAGTGCGTCGCGGCAGGCGGCGATCGCCTCGATGCGGCGGAGGGTGGCCTCGGGCGAGGCCGCGCGGGCGAGGCGCTCCAGGGTGTCCTGCGCGTCGGTGTTCGCGAGGGCCACGCGGGAGCCGAGCTGCAGGGCGAGGACGTCCCGGTAGAACCCCGTGAGGTCCGTGAGCGCGAGGTCGAGGCTGTCGCGCTGCGTACGCGTTCTCCGGCGCTTCTGGCGGTCCTCCAGCTCCTTCATCGCGCCCGCCGTGCCGCGCGGCATCCGGCCGCCGCTCTGCCCGCCGAGCGCTGCCTTCAGCTCCTCGGTCTCCTTGGCGTCGACCTCCTCGGCGAGCTGCTTGGTGTCCTCGGCCGCGGTGTCGATCAGCTCCTGTGCGGCCTTGAGGCACCCGCCGACATCGTCGACCCGCAGCGGCAGCTTCAGGACGGCCGCTCTGCGGGCACGCGCGCGCGGGTCCGTGGCGAGGCGGCGCGCGCGGTCGATGTGGCCCTGGGTGGCGCGGGCCGCCTCGGCGGCCACGGCCGGCTCGATGCCGTCGCGCCGGACGAGCATGTCGGCCACCGCCTCGACCGCGGGCGTACGCAGCGTCAGGTGGCGGCAGCGGGAGCGGATCGTGGGCAGCACGTCTTCCAGGGAGGGCGCGCAGAGCAGCCACACGGTCCGCGGGGCGGGCTCCTCCACGGCCTTCAGCAGTACGTTCCCCGCGCCCTCCGTGAGGCGGTCCGCGTCCTCGAGGACGATGACCTGCCAGCGGCCCACGGCCGGCGACAGCTGCGCCCGGCGGACGAGCTCGCGGGTCTCCTTCACGCCGATGGACAGCAGATCCGTACGGACGATCTCCACGTCGGCGTGCGTGCCGACCAGGCTGGTGTGGCAGCCGTCGCAGAATCCGCAGCCGGGGGATCCGCCGAGGGCCCGGTCGGGGCTGACGCACTGGAGCGCGGCGGCGAACGCGCGCGCCGCCGTCGCCCGCCCGGCGCCGGGCGGGCCGGTGAACAGCCAGGCGTGCGTCATCTTGGAGGCCTCGGGCGGCGGGGCGCCCGTCGCATGGGCCGTGACGAGCGCGTCGGCGTCGCGCGCGGCGGCGTCGAGCTGCGCGGCCACGCGCTCCTGACCCACCAGGTCGTCCCATACGGGCATGGACTACCGCCTCACCGTCGAACTCCGGCACTTCGCTCTACCGGATTCATTGTGCGGGACGCCACTGACAACGCCGTGCCGGTGACCGTACGACGACGGTCACCGGCACGGCGAGGGAAGCCCCTGATGACTCCGGATCGGCTCAGCGTCGGCCCCGGCGCCTGCCGCCCGCGCCATTGTCACCGTCACCATCACCGTCGTCGTCATGACGGCCGAGCAGTTCGTCCGCCAACGACGGCAGGTCGTCCAGCGGGGTCTCCTCGGCCCAGTCGGGCCTCGGCCGCTGACGGGGGCGGCCGTCCTCGTCGACCTGGGGCAGCTCATGCGTACGGTCGTTCGCCTCGGCACCCGCACGCGACGACGGCTGCTCGTCCCGGAAGTAGCCCGGCGGAACCCGGTCCGCCACGTCGTCGCGGACCGGCGGCAGTACCGCCGTCTCGTCGGCGGCCCCGGTCGGCCCTCCCGGATGCGGAGGCATCGGCAGCTGCGCCGTCTCGTCGTTGTCGCCGCCGTGCCACGCACCGCGCCCCGCGCCGGCGTCGGTGTCCCTGACCTGAGGCAGTACCGCCGTCTCGTCGGCCGCGCCGCCCGCCGGCCGCACGACGGGCGTGGCAACGGTCGTCTCGTTGTCGGCCGCGGGCGAAGACCCGGCCGAAGACCCGGACCCGGATGCCGGCCGCGCGGAGCGGGAAGCCGTCTCCGCGGCCGCCGATGCCGCCGCCGCGGACGCCGCCGCGATCCGTCGGGCCTCCTCCGCCCTCAGGAGCGCTTCCTCCGCCTTGCGCTGCTTCTCCAGGCGCCGCTCCTCGGCCTCCGCGCGCAGGCGTGCCTCTTCCTCGGCCTCACGGCGGCGCCGCTCCTCCGCGGCGGCCCTGGCCTGTTCCTCGGCGAGCACCCTGACGCGCTCCTCCTCGGCACGGCGGCGCGACTCCTCGGCGCGCTGCCTGGCCTCCTCGGCCTGGCGCTCGGCCTCGCGTCGCTGGGCCTCCTCCAGCTCGCGCTGTTTGCGCTCCTCCTCCTCGGCGCGAAGCTTGGCGAGGTGTTCCTGCCGCTCGCGTTCGAGGCGCTCCTCCTCGGCCTTGCGGGCGGCCTCGGCCTCGGCCTTCCTGCGAGCCTCCTCCTCGGCGGCCTTACGGGCCTCTTCCCGGGCCTTGATCTCGGCCTCGGACAGCGGCAGCACCATGTCGAGGCGGTGCCGGACGACGGTCGTGACGGCTTCCGGCGCCTGGGCCGCGTCGACGACGAGGTAGCGGCCGGGGTCGGCGGCGGCGAGCGTGAGGAAACCGGACCGCACGCGCGCGTGGAACTCGGCCGGCTCCGACTCGAGCCGGTCGGGCGCCTCCGTGAACCGCTCGCGCGCCGCCTCCGGGTCCACGTCGAGCAGGACCGTCAGGTGCGGTACGAGTCCGCCGGTCGCCCAGCGGTTGATGCGGGCGATCTCGGTCGGCGAGAGGTCGCGGCCGGCGCCCTGGTAGGCGACGGACGAGTCGATGTAGCGGTCGGAGATGACGATCGCGCCGCGCTCCAGAGCGGGCCGTACGACGGTGTCCACGTGCTCGGCGCGGTCGGCGGCGTACAGGAGGGCCTCGGCCCGGTGCGAGAGGCCGGCGGAGGAGACGTCGAGGAGGATCGAGCGCAGCCGCTTGCCGACCGGGGTGGCGCCGGGCTCGCGCGTGACGACGACCTCGTGGCCCTTGTCGCGGATCCACTCGGCGAGTGCCTCGGCCTGGGTCGACTTCCCGGCGCCGTCGCCGCCCTCCAGGGCGATGAAGAAGCCGGTGGCGGCGGGGGCCTGTGCCGGATCGTTCCCGCCGAGCAGCGCGTCGCGCAGGTCGTGCCGCAGGGGAACTCCGCTGCGGTCGTCCGCCTTGGCGAGGACGAGCGCCGCGACCGGCAGCAGCAGGGCGCCGACGAGCATCAGCGTGAAGGCGGCGCCTCCGTGGGCGAACACGAACTTGCCGTTGACCAGCCGGTGCGGGCCGATGGCCGCGGCGAGCACGGGCGCCGCGATGGCGGAGACCGCGACGGATACCCGTACGACCGCCTGGAGGTGCTCGGTCGTGCGGGCGCGGCGGTAGTCCTCGGACTCCTGGTCGAGGAGGGTGTGGCCGGTGTTGGCGGCGATGCCCGCGGTGACGCCGGCGAGGGTGACGATCAGGAGCACGCTCGTGACGTCCGGGACCAGGCCGGCGGCGAGCAGGGCGATGCCGGTGAGGGCGATGGCGAGCGCGAGGAGCCTGCGGCGCGACAGCGACGGCAGTACGGACGGCGCCGAGCGGATACCGATGACGGTGCCGCCGGTGAGACCGAGCACGAGCAGCCCGAACAGCACCGGGCCGCCGCCCAGGTCCTTCGCGTGCAGTACGGAGACGGCGACGGCCGCCGAGATCGCCCCGGCGACGGCGGCGCACGCGAGGACGAGCAGCGGAACGGCGCCCGTGCGCCCCTTGTCGACGCCGCTGCCGGTCTTGGGGCGGCGCAGGCCCTCGAGCGGGGACCGCGCGCGCGGGGTGTGCACGTCGGGCAGTTCGAGGAAGAAGACGACGGAGAGCGACGCGGCGAACAGACCGGCCGCTACGTAGGAGGCGAGTGCCGCCTGGTGCAGGCCGAACCAGTCGACGCCGGCCCCGATCAGGTTCCCGATGAGGGTGACGAGGACGAGCGAGGCGGCCGCGAGGGGCAGCGCCACGAAACCGGTGCGCAGGGAGAGGCGCCGCAGCGCTTCCATGTGATCGGGCAGCGGGCGTACGGCCGCGCCTTCGAGGGGCGGCGCGGGCAGCAGCGCGGGCGCCGCGCTCTCGCGGGACACCGTCCAGAAGCGCTCGGCGACGCCGACGACGAACGCGGTGACGAGCAGCGCCGCCAGCGCGTTGTCCGGGGTCCAGTCGATCCACAGGGGCGCGACGATGAGCAGGGCGGCCCGCAGGCCGTCCGCGCCGACCATGGTCCAGCGCCGGTCGAGGGGGCCGTCCTTGGAGGTCAGCGAGGTGAGCGGGCCGAGCAGTACCGCTCCGAAGAGCAGCGTCGACAGGACGCGCGCACCGAACACGGTGGCGACGGCGAACGCCACGCCCCGGTAACCGCCCCCGAACGAGCCCTCCGCGACAGCGGTCTGCAGGGCGAGCACCACGAGGACGAGGAGTCCGAGTGCGTCGCCGATGCCGCCCACGAGCTGGGCGCTCCACAGTCGTTTCAGCTGCGGTACCCGCAGCAGGGCGCGGACGGCGCGCTCCCGGGAATCTGCGACCAGGGCGTCGTCGGGGGCCGGATTCTGGGCCGTTGGCTGCTCGGCTCGCGTCATTCGTCCAGCCTATCCGGCCCCACTGACTCCCCGGAGGGCTGCCCGAACATACGGCCGCCGGGGCGAGTGCCCCGGCGGCCGTATGTCCGTCACGCATGTCAGGCACGCGCGCGCGTGCCCAGTCCTCCGTAGAGGTCGCCTGGTCCTCTGTAGAGGGCGACTACTCCTCCGTAGAGGTCGACTTCGAAGCAGTCGTCTTCTTGGCCGTCGTCTTCTTGGCGGCGGTCGTCTTCTTCGCGGCGGTCGTCTTCTTCGCGGCCGTCGTCTTCGTAGCGGCGGTCTTCTTGGCAGCCGTCTTCTTGGCGGGTGCCTTCTTCGCCGGGGCCTTCTTGACGGCCTTCTTGGCCGTCTTCTTGGCGGGGCCCTTCGCGCGCTTCTCCGCGAGCAGCTCGTAGCCGCGCTCGGGCGTGAGCTCCTCGACCGAGTCGGACGACCTGAGCGTCGCGTTCGTCTCGCCGTCCGTCACGTACGCGCCGAAGCGGCCGTCCTTGACGACGACGGGCTTCCCGCTGACCGGGTCCTCGCCGAGCTCCTTCAGCGGCGGCTTCGCGGCCGCGCGCCCGCGCTGCTTGGGCTGCGCGTAGATCGCGAGGGCCTCCTCCAGCGTGATGCTGAAGAGCTGGTCCTCGGTCTCCAGGGACCGCGAGTCGGTGCCCTTCTTGAGATACGGGCCGTACCGGCCGTTCTGCGCGGTGATCTCGACGCCCTCGGCGTCGGCGCCGACCACGCGCGGGAGGGACATCAGCTTGAGGGCGTCGTCCAGGGTGACCGTGTCGAGGGACATCGACTTGAAGAGCGACGCCGTGCGCGGCTTGACCGCCTTCTTGCCGGTCTTCGGAGTGCCCTCGGGCAGCACCTCGGTGACGTACGGCCCGTAACGGCCGTCCTTGGCGATGATCTGGTTCCCGGAGACGGGGTCCGCGCCCAGCTCGAAGTCGCCGCTCGGCTTGGCGAGCAGCTCCTCCGCGTACTCGACGGTGAGCTCGTCGGGGGCCAGGTCGTCGGGGACGTCGGCGCGCTGGTGGCCCTCGGACTCGCGTTCGCCGCGCTCCACGTAGGGGCCGTAGCGGCCGACGCGCAGGACGATGCCGTCGCCGACGGGGAAGGACGACACCTCGCGGGCGTCGATGGCGCCCAGGTCGGTGACGAGCTCCTTGAGGCCGCCGAGGTGGTCGCCGTCGCCGTTGCCCGCGTCGGCGGCGCCGCCGGAGCCCTCGCCCTCACCGAAGTAGAAACGCTTCAGCCACGGCACGGACTGGGCCTCGCCGCGCGCGATGCGGTCGAGGTCGTCCTCCATCTTGGCGGTGAAGTCGTAGTCGACGAGCCGCCCGAAGTGCTTCTCGAGCAGATTGACGACCGCGAAGCTCAGGAAGGAAGGCACGAGGGCCGTGCCCTTCTTGAACACATAGCCGCGGTCGAGAATGGTCCCGATGATCGACGCGTACGTCGACGGGCGGCCGATCTCGCGCTCTTCGAGCTCCTTGACCAGGCTGGCCTCGGTGTAGCGGGCCGGCGGCTTGGTCGCGTGGCCGTCGACGGTCATCTCCTCGGCGGACAGCGCGTCGCCCTCGGAGACCTGCGGCAGCCGGCGCTCGCGGTCGTCGAGCTCGGCGTTCGGGTCGTCCGCGCCCTCGACGTAGGCCTTGAGGAAGCCGTGGAAGGTGATCGTCTTGCCGGAGGCGGAGAACTCGGCCAGGCGGCCGTCGGCGGAGGTGCCGCCGATCTTGACCGTGACGGAGTTTCCGACCGCGTCCTTCATCTGGGAGGCGACGGTCCGCTTCCAGATCAGCTCGTAGAGGCGGAACTGGTCGCCGGTCAGGCCGGTCTCGGCGGGCGTGCGGAAACGATCACCCGACGGGCGGATCGCCTCGTGCGCCTCCTGCGCGTTCTTGACCTTGCCGGCGTACGTGCGCGGCTTGTCCGGCAGGTAGTCGGCCCCGTACAGCTGCGTGACCTGCGCACGGGCGGCCGAGACCGCCGTGTCGGACAGGGTCGTGGAGTCCGTACGCATATAGGTGATGAAGCCGTTCTCGTACAGCTTCTGGGCTACCTGCATCGTGGCCTTCGCGCCGAAGCCGAGCTTGCGGCTCGCCTCCTGCTGCAGCGTCGTCGTACGGAACGGGGCGTACGGGGAGCGGCGGTACGGCTTGGACTCGACGGAGCGCACGGAGAACTGCGTGTACTCCAGGGCGGCGGCGAGGGCGCGGGCGTTCGTCTCGTCGAGCGCGAGCACGTTCGCCGACTTCAGCTGGCCGAGCGAGTCGAAGTCACGGCCCTGCGCGATGCGCTTGCCGTCGACCGCGCTCAGGCGGGCCACCAGGTTCGACGGGTCGCTGGCGTCGCCGGAGCGGCCGGTCGCGAAGGTGCCGGTCAGGTCCCAGTACTCGGCGGAGCGGAAGGCGATGCGCTCGCGCTCACGCTCGACGACGAGGCGGGTGGCCACGGACTGCACGCGGCCCGCCGACAGACGCGGCATGACCTTCTTCCACAGGACCGGCGAGACCTCGTAGCCGTAGAGGCGGTCGAGGATGCGGCGGGTCTCCTGGGCGTCGACCATGCGCTTGTTGAGCTCGCGCGGGTTGGCGACGGCGCTGCGGATCGCGTCCTTGGTGATCTCGTGGAAGACCATCCGGTGGACGGGGACCTTGGGCTTCAGGACCTCGAGGAGGTGCCACGCGATGGCTTCGCCCTCGCGGTCCTCATCGGTGGCGAGGAAGAGTTCGTCGGAGTCCTTCAGCAGGTCCTTGAGCTTCTTGACCTGGGCCTTCTTGTCAGCGTTGACCACATAGATCGGCTGGAAGTCGTGTTCGACGTCCACACCGAGCCGGCGCACCTCACCGGTGTACTTCTCGGGCACCTCGGCGGCGCCGCTCGGGAGGTCGCGGATGTGCCCGACGCTCGCTTCGACGACGTAGCCCGGGCCGAGGTAGCCCTTGATCGTCTTCGCCTTGGCGGGCGACTCGACGATGACGAGTCGGCGGCCGCCGTGTGCGGTCTCGCTGGTCGGGGACAACTTCGCTCTTCTCTCCGGTCGGCGCTGGGGATCCCCCGCGCCCTCAGGACGTGGGGGTCGGCACTGCGGTACGTGCGGTGTCGCTGCGGAGTGTGACGGTACCTCCCGCCCCCGTGTCAAACGGGAAAAGCCCGCAACGGCCACTCGAACGGTAACCCGACTACCGACGATCCTGCCGCCCGGAGTGCCCACAGGGTGTCCGGGGCGTACGCCGGGCCACCGCCCGGGACGCCCCGTGTGGGCCGCCGCTCAGAACCGGCCGAAGCACCACACCCCGAGCACCAGGGCCCCCGCTCCGGCGAGCGCGGCGAGCGTCGCCGATGCGACGGGGCTCACACCGTCGGCGACGGGCTCGCGGTGCATCACACGCGCCCCTGTCCACAGCAGCAGTCCCGCCCCGAACAGCGTGAACACGGTGCCGGCGAAGATCGCTGGTCCGCTCTCCATGGCTTCCCCTCCCGGTTCTGGGTTCCCAGGCCGGTGACGCTGACACGCGCGGGAGACGACAGGGCGAACCCCGGGTGAACGAGCGCCCCAGGGGCGGTACGGGGTGCCTTCGGCGACGGCGCCGGAGGGGTTCGAGAGGGGGTGAGGCCGGCCCTGCGGAGTTGCCTACAACACACAGACAGCACAGAGAAACGGAACCGGATCAAGGGCATCCCGGCCGCGTACGGCTCCGGCGGCCGGTACGCGTACGGCGGGGCCGTCCCGGCAGGCAGCCGACCGATCGGCCTCCGGGAACGGGGCTCGTCGGCGGCACAGCGGCGGCGGGGCGCGGTCCACGGCGACGCCCGGAAGCCCGGGCGCGCGGCGCGGAAGCGGAGTCCCGGGCGGGGCGTCGGTACCGGCGCCCCGCCCCCTGCGGATCACACCTGAGCCGGCTCCAGGAACCCCTGCTCGACCAGCATCCGGATCTGCGCGGGCGTGCGGTCGCGCAGCAAGACCGGGTCCTCGCCGACCAGTTGGGCGATGGCGTCCAGGATCCGGCCGGCGCTGAGCGTGCCGTCGCAGACGCCCGCGAACCCGGCGCCGATCGTGTCCACCTTCGTGGCCCGCCGCATCCCGCGGTGCTGGCGCAGCACGACGTGCTCCGGGTCCTCGGCGCCCGGCAGCCCGACCTGCTCCTGCACGACCTCGCCGGCGAGCTTGAAGTGGGCGCCTAGCAGGGCGGCGTCGTCGTGCGTGCGGAGATAGTCGAGGCGGTCGAAATGGGCCCGCACCGTGTCGCCGAGGGGCTGCTCGACAGAGTGCGGCCACTCCTCCACCGTGATGGACGGCTCGACGCCCTCCGGCGCCTTGCGCAGCGTGATCCAGCCGAACCCGACGCCACGCACCTTCCGCGCCTCGAACTCGTCGAGCCACGCGTCGTAGAGCGCCGCGTACTCCGCCGGGTCCGTGCGGTGGTCACCGGCGTCCCGCAGCCACAGCTCGGCGTACTGCGTGATGTCCTGCATCTCGCGCTGCACGATCCACGCGTCGCAGCCGCGCGGCACCCAGGACCGCAGCCGGTCGGTCCACTCCTCTCCCTCCACGTGCTGCCAGTTGGCGAGGAACTGCGCGTACCCGCCCTCGTTCAGCCGTGCCCCCGCCTCCTGAACGAGCGTGCGGCACAGATCGTCCCCGGACATCCCGCCGTCCCGGTAGGTCAGCCGTGCCCCCGGCGAGATGACGAAGGGCGGGTTCGACACGATCAGGTCGTACGTCTGGTCGCCCACCGGCTCGAACAGGGAGCCCTCGCGCAGCACGGCGGCGCTCGTGCCGGACAGGGCCAGCGTCAGCGCGGTGAAGTGGAGGGCGCGCGGGTTGAGGTCGGTGGCGACGACGCGCGTGGCGTGCCGGGTGGCGTGCAGGGCCTGGATCCCGGAGCCCGTACCGAGGTCGAGCGCGCTCTCCACGGGCGTACGGACGGTGATCCCGGACAGGGTCGTGGACGCGCCGCCGACGCCCAGGACGACGCCCTCGGCGCGGCTGCCGATGCCTCCGGCGCCGCCGACGGCGCACCCGAGGTCGGACACGATGAACCAGTCCTCGCCCTCGGGTCCCCCGTAGGGCCGTACGTCGACGGTCGCGGCGACCTCGTCGTCACCGGCCCGCGTCAGCCACCCGCTCTCCAGGCAGGCGTCGACGGGCAGAACGGCCGCCACGCGCGCGTGCTCCACGGGCTGCTGCAGCAGGAAGAGACGGACGAGCGTCTCCAGCGGGCTGTCGCCGCGGGTCGCTCGCAGCGCGGGCACGGTCTCGCTGCGGGCGAGCGCCGCGTAGGCCGGCGCCCCGAGCAGCTCGAGCAGCCCGTCGGCGGTGAACTCGGCACCCAGCAGGGACTCCCGCAGCCGGGCGGTGACATCGTCACGGTCGGTGGACGGCAACTTGGACAAACTGGAGCTACTCACGCTCCCATTGTCACCCCGGACCCGCGGGGGTCACCCCCGTACGACGTGTCCCCGGCGACCGTCCGAGACGGTGCCGGGGACACGGAGGCGTTCCGGGAAGCGGGTCAGCTCTTGGTCGCCGCCGGGGAAGCGGACGCGCTCTTGCAGCTGTTCTGCTTCGCCATGGCCTTGCCGACGTCGCCCTCCTCCAGCTTCTTGAGGGCGTCGCTCCCGCTCTGGCTCAGCTTGTCGAGCTCGCCCGCGATGCCCTTGAGGCCATCGGCGAACTTCGCCTGGTCCTTCGTGTCGAGCTTGTCGACCTGCTTCTTCAGGCTCGCGTACGAGGTCGAGATGCTGTTGAGCTCCTTGACCGCGTCCTTCTGCTTCTTGTCGCCGCCGTCGACCGGCGGGGCCCCCGCCTTGTCCACGGCCGCGCCGATCGCCTTGTAGGCGTCGGACATGTCCTGGAAGGCCTTCGAGTCCGTGGACTGGACGTCCGCCGGCTTGCTGTTGTCCGACGTTTCCTTCTGGATCGCGGCGTTGGCGTCCTCGATCTTCTTGGCCTGCGGCTGGACCGAGTCACAGACCGACTTGGCCCAGGAGTTCAGCTTCTCGTTGCCGTTGTCGCTGCTGCATCCCGACAGCGCAAGCACCAGTACCGCACCGCCGGACAGTGCGGCTGCAAGCTTCTTGTTCACCGGATTGGTCCCTTCCATGGCTCTCGGCCCCGGAACATACACGCCAAGTGGGCGACAATCGTATGCTGGACGTCCGGTATAGATGCTTTAACTGCTATTTGCAGTCATTTGCACCAAGAGAGATAAGCCTCACTGAAAAGCCGTCACGCGCCGACATGCGGCACGGGCGGGCGGGCAGCGCGTCAATGCACGCTGCCCGCCCGCCCGTTGGGCTCCCGGCCTCTCCCGCCGGGTGTGAACCGCGGTCAGGAAACCGCCGGTCAGGAAACCACCGCGCGATCGGCCTCCTGCTCCGGTACGCGCTCGGAGTCGTCGTCTCCGACGGCGATACCGCGCCTCTTCGAGATGTAGACCGCACCGACGATCACGGCGAGCGCGAGCACCGCGACCCCGATCCGCACCCCCACGCTCGCGTCCGCCCCGTAGCTGAACTTGACAACCGCGGGCGCGATGAGGAGCGCCACCAGGTTCATCACCTTCAGGAGCGGGTTGATCGCGGGCCCGGCCGTGTCCTTGAACGGGTCGCCGACGGTGTCGCCGATGACGGTCGCGGCATGGGCCTCGCTGCCCTTGCCGCCGTGATGGCCGTCCTCGACGAGTTTCTTCGCGTTGTCCCACGCGCCACCGGAGTTGGCGAGGAAGACCGCCATCAGCGTCCCGGTGCCGATCGCGCCGGCGAGGAACGAACCGAGGGCGCCGACGCCGAGCGTGAACCCGATCGCGATGGGCGCGAGAACGGCGAGCAGCCCGGGCGTGGCGAGCTCGCGCAGCGCGTCCTTCGTACAGATGTCGACGACGCGCCCGTACTCCGGCGTCTCCGAGTAGTCCATGATCCCGGGGTGCTCGCGGAACTGCCGCCGCACCTCGTAGACCACGGCTCCGGCGGACCGCGACACGGCGTTGATCGCGAGTCCGGAGAACAGGAAGACGACCGCGGCGCCCGCGATCAGGCCCACCAGATTGTTGGGCTGCGAGATGTCCATCACAAGGCTCATCGGGCCGCCGTTGCCGACCTTCTCGCCGACGTCCCTGGCGGCGGAGACGATCGCGTCACGGTAGGACCCGAAGAGCGCCGAGGCCGCGAGGACGGCCGTGGCGATGGCGATGCCCTTGGTGATGGCCTTGGTCGTGTTGCCCACGGCGTCCAGGTCGGTGAGCACCTGCGCGCCCGAGCCCTCGACGTCGCCGGACATCTCGGCGATGCCCTGCGCGTTGTCGGAGACGGGGCCGAACGTGTCCATGGCGACGATGACGCCGACCGTGGTGAGGAGGCCCGTGCCCGCGAGGGCCACCGCGAACAGCGCCAGCATGATCGACGTACCGCCGAGCAGGAACGCCCCGTACACGCCGAGACCGATCAACAGGCCGGTGTAGACGGCCGATTCGAGGCCGACGGAGATACCGGCGAGTACGACGGTCGCGGGTCCGGTGAGCGACGACTTGCCGATGTCGCGGACCGGGCGCCGGGTGGTCTCGGTGAAGTAGCCCGTCAGCTGCTGGATGAGCGCGGCGAGCACGATGCCGATGGCCACGGCGACGAGCGCGAGGATCCGCGGATCGCCGTCCTTCGCCTTGATCGCCACGTCGGTGACGCCGTTGAGCTCGGCGTACGTCGCCGGCAGATAGGTGAAGACCGCCGCCGCCACGAGGGCGAGCGAGATGACCGCGGAGATGAAGAACCCGCGGTTGATGGCGCTCATCCCGCTGCGGTCGGTGCGGCGCGGCGCCACGGCGAAGATGCCGATCATCGCCGTGAGCACGCCGATCGCGGGAACGATCAGCGGGAAGGCGAGCCCGGAGTCGCCGAAGGCCGCCTTGCCGAGGATCAGCGCGGCGACCAGCGTGACGGCGTAGGACTCGAAGAGGTCGGCGGCCATGCCGGCACAGTCGCCGACGTTGTCGCCCACGTTGTCGGCGATGGTCGCGGCATTACGCGGATCGTCCTCCGGAATGCCCTGTTCGACCTTGCCGACGAGGTCGGCGCCGACGTCGGCGGCCTTGGTGAAGATGCCGCCTCCGACACGCATGAACATCGCGATCAGCGCGGCGCCGAGCCCGAATCCTTCGAGCACCTTCGGCGCGTCGGCCGCGTAGACCAGCACGACACAGGAGGCTCCGAGCAGACCGAGCCCCACCGTGAACATTCCGACGACGCCGCCCGTACGGAAAGCGATCTTCATCGCCTTGTGCGAGACGGTGGTGAGATCTTTTTCCGGCTCTCCTTCTGCCGGCGTGGCTTCCCTGGCCGCGGCGGCGACGCGCACATTACTGCGCACCGCGAGCCACATTCCGATATAGCCGGTGGTCGCCGAGAACGCCGCGCCGATCAAGAAGAAGATCGAACGTCCGGCGCGCTGGTCCCAGCCGTCCGCGGGCAGCAGCATGAGCAGGAAGAACACGACGACGGCGAATACCGCGAGGGTCCGCAGCTGCCGCCCGAGATAGGCGTTCGCGCCTTCCTGGACCGCTGCCGCGATCTTCTTCATGCTGTCGGTGCCCTCACCCGCCGCGAGCACCTGCCGTACGAGCACTGCGGCCACCGCGAGGGCGGCCAGCGCGACGATCCCGATCACCACGACGATGAGCCGGTTGTCGTCGGTCAGGACCGCGGCCGCGAGGGTTGAGGGGTGGTCGAACCTCTGAGGGGTAGAAAGCCCCGCCATTCGTCCTCCTTGACGCTTGGGCTGAGCTCAAGATGTGGACGGATTGTAGGGAGCGGCACCTGATCAAAACAGTGCGCGAGAAACGGAATTTGCCATCCGTTACTACCCGACCAATGATCGTCCAACACAATGGGCACACAAAAGCTGGTAATGCCCTGAACGCATTGAGGCGTGATCCATTATTGATCGGTGATCTAGGGAACGCAAAAGAGGCCCAGCTCACCGAGGTGAGAGCAGGGCCCGGGGCGTAGAACGATCACGCGGGAGATACCGCCGGAAAACACCCGACCGGATGAATCGGGGGCATCGGATGGACGCGGGGTGCGGGCCGGATCAGGACGGGAGCGTGGCCGGCGTGGTCGGCCACGTCATCCGAATGAGACCACCGGACTGGTCCGCGGTGACCTCCACGTCGTCCACGAGGCCGCTGATGACGGCGAGACCCATGTCGTCCTCGCCCTCCGCGTCCAGATCGTCGGACGCGCCGGGCGCGTCGGACGCCTGCCCGCTGGGAACGCTCCGCGGAGCCTCGTCCCCGACCTCGATGGAGAACTGTTTTTCTTCTTCGGTGAGAAGGACCCGAACGGGTGCCGTGATGCCGCTGCTGCGGTGCAGACCGACGGCGCGGCTGCAGGCCTCGCCGACGGCGAGCCTGACCTCGTCGAGCACGGCCTCGTCCACTCCGGCCCTGCGCGCCACCGCGGCCGCCACCAGACGGGCGGTACGGACGTGCTCGGGCTGTGCGCTGAATCGGAGCTCGACGGTGGCCATGCATCCCCCTCGGAATGTACGGACGTGTTCTGAGAGGGACCGGACCATCGGCCCGGCCCCCCACTTCCGCTCAGCCACCGGCCCGTGGGGCCGGTGACCGGTCAGTCGGTCGCCGCTACGGCTTCCTCGACCGAGGTGTGGATGGGGAACACCTTGGTCAGGCCGGTGATACGGAAGATCTTGAGAATGCGCTCCTGGTTGCAGACCAGTCGCAGCGAGCCCTCGTGGGCACGCACTCGCTTCAGGCCGCCCACCAGCACGCCGAGCCCGGTGGAGTCGAGGAAATCGACTCCCTCCATGTCGACGACAAGGTGGAAACTGCCGTCATTCACCAGCTCGACCAGCTGCTCACGCAGCTTGGGC
The DNA here is from genome assembly GCF_004005495.1 of Streptomyces antnestii. Lineage (GTDB taxonomy): Bacteria > Actinomycetota > Actinomycetes > Streptomycetales > Streptomycetaceae > Streptomyces > Streptomyces antnestii. The sequence goes on along the minus strand of NZ_RZYA01000037.1, from coordinate 12,181 downwards.
GCGGTATATACATCGATTTCGCCACCGACCTCGACGACCGTACGATCGCCGACGGTACGGGTCGACAGGGACAGGTCCACGGATCCTCCAGCACCTTGCTATCGAGCGGTCGCCCCTCGGGACACCTCGGCAGAGCCTCCGGGACGGATCGCCAGCCGCGATGGCATTCAATCACTTACCGGCAGGCGTGCACGACGCCTTAGGAGCATTGTCCGTCACGCCAGTGACACACTCGATGCCGATGGCCAAGAATCACCGCCCCGGACAACCCTCTGCGGACACCGCTTCCCGCCCCTCTCCAGGGGCGATTCTCGACCGGCTCGCCTCGGGTCCGAGCCGGTCCTCGCGCATCACTCATACGGAGCACTTGCCCCCGCGACCGGGACGTCATGCCGTCTGGCCCGACCGCATCCGGGCCGAGGTGATCGCCGCCGTCCAGTCGGCCGGAATCGAGCACCCGTGGGCCCACCAGGCACTCGCCGCCGAGCACGCCCTGGACGGCGAGTCGGTCGTCGTCTCCACCGGCACGGCCTCCGGAAAGTCCCTGGCGTACCTCGTCCCGGTCCTCTCCCGGCTCCTGGACGGCTCCGAGGCGCCGAACGGCCGGGGCGCGACCGCGCTCTACCTCGCCCCGACGAAAGCGCTCGCCGCTGACCAGCGCCGATCGGTGAAGGAACTTTCACAACCCCTGGGCACGGCGATCCGTCCGGCGGTCTACGACGGCGACACACCGGTCGAGGAACGCGAGTGGGTACGCCAGTACGCCAACTACGTCCTGACCAACCCCGACATGCTGCACCGCGGGATACTGCCCTCACATCCCCGCTGGTCCTCCTTCCTGAAGTCGCTCAAGTACGTCGTCATCGACGAGTGCCACACCTACCGCGGGGTCTTCGGCTCCCACGTCGCCCAGGTCCTGCGCCGGCTGCGTCGCCTGTGCGCGCGCTACGGCTCGGACCCCGTGTTCCTGCTGGCGTCCGCCACGGCCGCCGACCCGGCCGTCGCCGCGCAGCGCCTCACCGGCCTCCCCGTCGTCGAGATCGCCGACGACGCCTCGCCCCGCGGAGAGGTCGTCTTCGCCCTCTGGGAACCCCCTCTCACCGATCTCCACGGCGAGAAGGGCGCCCCCGTCCGCCGCACCGCCACCGCCGAGACGGCGGACCTGCTCACCGACCTGACCGTGCAAGGCGTGCGCTCGGTGGCCTTCGTACGCTCCCGGCGCGGCGCCGAACTGATCTCGGTGATCGCCCAGGAACGCCTCGCCGAGGTCGACCGCTCGCTCGCCCGCCGGGTCGCCGCCTACCGCGGCGGCTACCTTCCCGAGGAACGCCGCGCCCTGGAGCGCGCACTTCACTCCGGCGAACTCCTCGGCCTCGCCGCCACCACCGCCCTCGAACTCGGCATCGACGTATCGGGGTTGGACGCCGTCGTCATCGCCGGCTACCCGGGCACCCGGGCGTCGCTTTGGCAGCAGGCGGGCCGCGCGGGACGGTCCGGGCAGGGCGCGCTCGCCGTGCTCGTCGCCCGTGACGACCCACTGGACACGTTCCTCGTCCACCACCCCGAAGCCCTCTTCGACCAGCCGGTCGAGTCCACGGTCCTGGACCCCGACAACCCGTACGTCCTCGCCCCCCATCTGTGCGCGGCCGCCGCCGAACTCCCGCTCACCGACGACGATCTGCCCCTCTTCGGCCCGACGACCGCCGAGCTGCTCCCGCAGCTGGAGGCCGCGAAACTGCTGCGCCGCCGCACCAAGACCTGGCACTGGACCCGCCGCGAACGCGCCGCCGACCTGACGGACATCCGCGGCGACGGCGGCAACCCCGTACAGATCGTCGAAACGGGTACGGGACGCCTCCTGGGCACGGTGGACGCCGGCTCGGCGCACACCACCGTCCACGACGGCGCCGTCCACCTCCACCAGGGCCTCACCTACCTCGTGAAGCACCTCGACCTGGAGGACTCGGTGGCCCTCGTCGAGGAGGCCAACCCGACCTACTCGACGACCGCCCGCGACACCACCGCCATCTCCGTCCTGGAGACGGACGTCGAAGTCCCCTGGGGCGACGGCCGGTTGTGCTACGGCTCCGTCGAAGTCACCAATCAGGTCGTCTCCTTCCTGCGTCGTCGTCTCATCACCGGCGAGGTCCTCGGCGAGACCAAACTCGACCTCCCGCCCCGCACGCTCCGTACGCGGGCCGTGTGGTGGACGGTCACGGAGGACCAGCTCGACGCGGCCCGCGTGAACCCGGAGATCCTCGGCGGCGCGCTGCACGCCGCCGAGCACGCCTCCATCGGCATGCTGCCGCTGTTCGCGACCTGCGACCGCTGGGACATCGGCGGCGTCTCCGTCCCCCTGCACCCGGACACCCTGCTGCCCACGGTCTTCGTGTACGACGGCCACCCGGGCGGGGCCGGGTTCGCGGAGCGTGCGTTCCACACGGCCCGCGAGTGGCTCACCGCCACGCTCGAAGCGATCGCCTCCTGTGAGTGCGAGGCGGGCTGCCCCTCGTGCATCCAGTCCCCCAAGTGCGGCAACGGCAACGATCCGCTCCATAAGCGCGGGGCGGTACGTCTGCTGACGGTGCTGCTCAAGGGGGCGCCGGCGGTGGCGGGGGCTGCGCCGGGGGTAGGGACGGCGCCGGGGGTTGGGGCGACGTCGGGGGTGGGATCGACAGGCGGGCCGGGGACGGTGGCTGGGCCAGGCGGCTGATCCTGGGGAGGACCGGGCCCGCCCTGCCTCCCCCTGTGTGTCCCGGCAGATCGCGCATGCCCCGCCTAGTCGGGCGGCGCCGCCTGCCCGGACGGCCCCGCCGGATCGGACGGGACACCCTGCGCCATCGGGCCGGCCGGGCCCGCCCTGGCCCTGACCTCCGAGCTCAGCGGCGCCGCACCGGCCGCCGCGGTGACGTCCGACACCTCCCCGTACACCGCGCACTTCACGAGCCGCGTGTCCTGTGCGGCCGCCACCCGCGCCGCGTGGGCGCAGGCCACCTTGCCGCCCTCCATCCAGTGGTCGGCGGCCGCGAGAGCCGCCAGGTCCGCCGCCCCGCCGGCGCGATGCCGCACGACGACGGCCTGCCCCATGGCCAGTACGCACCCGAAGACCAGCCCGAGCGCGGCCATCGCCATCACGGCCCACACCGTCGCGGAACCCCGGTCCCCGTCCCGCGCGTTCGTCCGCCGCCTCATGAATCCCCCACCGTCCCGGCCGCCGCCCCCACCGTCTCCTCCGCCAACGCCACCGCATCGGCCCGCAGGCGGACGTTCAGCGCCCCCGGGCCCGGCGCCGCCGCCTCGACCTCGACCCGGACCAGGTCGCCCTCCCGGCTCACGGCCACCTTCGCGCCACGCGGCGCGACCCGCTTCGCCGACGCCACCGCCGCCCCTTCCGGGTCCTGGCGGGCGATCGCCCTGGCCCCCGCCCTGGCCGCGTCCACGCACTGAATCTGCGCGGACGCGGCCATCAGCGCCCAGACCAGCGCCACGGTGAAGGTCACGAGCACCGGCAACACCACGGCCGCCTCTGCCGTCACGAACCCCCGGTCACCGGCCCACTGCCCTCCGGTCCGCGGTGAACCACCCCTCGGCCGGCCGATCCGCCACGCGCCCGCCGCGCTACCCATGGAGCGCCCTTTGAACGATCCCTTGCAGGGCGGTCTGCACCTGCCCACTGGTCAGCACCTTCAGCAGCAGCCCGGCGAACCCCACCGCCGCGATCAGCCCCATCGCGTACTCCGACGTGACCATCCCCGCGTCCCGCCTCCCCGCACGCATCCGGCGCACCCACATCCCGGCACGCGCCCGCATCACTCCGCACATCTCAACCCCCATGACGTTCCTCTGCCGTTCCTCTGACATTCCTCTGAAGTTGCTCATCGATGGACCTTCCGACGTCCACCCGACTCAGCCGCCCCCGCGCCCCTCACCGACCTCCCAACAGCCCGCCGGCCACCCCGATCACCACCGGCAGCACCCCGATCGCCACGAACGCGGGCAGGAAGCACAGCCCCACCGGCGCCGTGATGAGCACGGCCGCCCGGCGCGCCACCGCGGCGGTCGCCCGCCCGCGCGCGGCTCTGGACTCGGCGGCCAGCCGCGCCACCTGCTGCGCGGCCGGGGCGCCGGAATCGCCGGCCCGCTCAAGGAGCCCGGCCAACGGCCCCGCCCCCGGCATCGACGCCAACTGCCGCCACGCCGCTCGCGGTTCACCGCCGAGCCGTACGTGGGCCGCGCCCCGCGCCAGCACCTCCCCGACCGGGCCACCCAGCGATTCCCCCACGGCCCTGGCCGCTCTCACGGGATCGGCCCCGGCGGCGATGCACGCGGCCAACAGGTCTGCCGCCAAAGGCAGTTGCCGCTCGGCCTGCGCACGCGCGGCGGCATCCGACGACGCCTCCTCCACGGCCGCACGGACCCTCCGCCGCCACCGCCACACGGCGCACCCCGCTACCGCCCCCACGACCAGCCCGGCCACCCCGCCCACCAGCACGTACCCGGCGCACACCGACCCGGCCACCGGTCCCCAGCGCCCGACGACGCCCCGGACATCCGTGCCGCGCCGAGCACGCGTCGCGGCCGCCACCTCCAGCGCGGCGCTGAGCCTCCGCAGCAGCGCCCGTTCCCTGCGCCGCGCCGCGGCCTCATGTGCGACCCATCCCAGGGCCACCACGGCACACAGCACGACCCCCAACCTGTGGACAACACTCACCGCTCCTCCGCTCCCCGTACGATCCGCAGCGCCCACCAGAGCCCCGCGCCCTCCAACACCCCGCCCACCAGCAGGCATCCGAACCCCGCGCCGGTGTGCAGCAGCACCCTCAACGGCCTGGCCCCGAGCACGCTCCCCAGCAACAGCCCCAGGACCGGCAGCCCCGCGAGCATCACCGCAGTCGACCGCGAGCCGGCCAACTGGGCTCGCAGATCGGCTCTTTGGTCCCGCTCGGCCCGCAGCGCATCAGCGAGACGTTCCAGCCCCGCCGCGAGCCCCGCGCCCCGGTCCACCGCCACCCGCCAGCACGCCGCGAGCCCCGACAACCCCTCGGCCCCCGGCTCCCGCGCCGCCTCACGCAACGCTCCCGGCACGTCCCCACCGAACCGGGCCGCAGCCACCACGGCCCCGCCGCCGGCACCCGAGCCGCCCCCGCCCGTTCTCGCCTCCCTCTCCTCACGAACCGCCGCGATCAACGCCTCCCCCGGCTGCCGCCCAGCCCGCACCTCCCCCGCCAGCACCGCGCACAGAGAGATCACGGCGTCGGCCCGGCGCTCCCGCACCCGCCGCTCCTCCCTGCCCTGCCGCGCCCGCGCAGCCAGAGGCATCCCCGCCACCCCGATCACCAGCGGCACCACTGACGCCCCGAGAACAGCGAACACAGCTCCCACGGCGGGCACCCACCACTCCCACCGCTCCCGCCACCGACCCCGAACCAGCCGCCAGGTCCGCACAGCCCACGGCACCCCGCCACGGGTTCCCAGCAGCTCCCTCGCCCGCCGCACCTCCCGCCCACGGCCACCACCGGCGACCCAGGCCACGGCCACGGCCCCGGCACAGACCAGAGCCGCGCACTCCGGCCCCACACCGACCCCGACCGCCCCCACAACCGTCCCCTCCACAAATCCCGACACACCGCTGCCTCCTTCACCCACAGCCGACCCTCACCACACCCACAGCCCACCCCGTCACCACACCCCGCCCTTCGCGACTGCGACGCCCACACCCACTCCCGAACCCGCACCCTTCATCGCCCCCTCCGCTGCCCGCCGCCCCGAACACACCGACCCCGACGCCGACTCCCAACCCCCCGACCAAAGCCCCGAACCCCACCCCGCCCCGTGCCGCCCCGCCCCCACGCGCCTCCCGCCTAACCCCCCTCCCCCAGCAACCCCCGCAACCGCCCCCACCCCCGCTCGCGAACGAACTCCCCCTCGCCCCACCGCAGCGCCGGCACGGTGACCACCCACCCGGCCGCGTCGCGCTCCAGGACATGAACCTCGGCGACCCGTCGCCGCCCCCTCCGGTCCCGCACCAGGTGCAGAACCACCGACAACGCCGCCGCCAACTGGCTGTGCAGGGCGCCTCGATCGAGCCCCGCAGCCGTCCCCAGCGCCTCCAGACGTGCGGGCACGTCGTGGGCGGCGTTCGCGTGCACAGTCCCCGAGCCGCCCTCATGGCCCGTGTTGAGGGCGGCGAGCAGCGCCACGACCTCCGGGCCCCGCACCTCACCGACCACCAAGCGGTCCGGTCGCATGCGCAGCGCCTGCCGCACCAGGTCGTCCAGGCCGACGAGTCCCGCCCCCTCCTGGTTGGCGGGCCGCGCTTCGAGCCGCACCACATGCGGGTGGTCGGGCCGCAGTTCGGCCGAGTCCTCGGCGAGCACCACGCGCTCCCCAGGCCCCACCAAGCCGAGCAACGCGCTCAGCAGCGTCGTCTTCCCGGAACCGGTACCACCGCTGATCAGGAAGGACAGCCGGGCGTCGAGGAGGTCCCGGAGCACCCGGTCGCCGCCGGGCGGCACCGTCCCCGCCGCCACCAGTTCGTCCAGCGTGAAGGCGCGTGGACGCACCACCCGTAGCGACAGACAGGCGCAGCCGACGGCGACGGGCGGCAGGACGGCGTGCAGCCGGGTCCCGTCCGGCAGCCGGGCGTCGACCCATGGCCTCGCGTCGTCGAGGCGCCGCCCCGCCACCGCCGCGAGCCGCTGCGCGAGCCTGCGTACCGATGAGGCGCTCTCGAACGACACTCCCGTCAGCTCCAGGCCACCGCCCCGGTCCACCCACACCCGGTCGGGCGCGGACACCAGCACGTCACTCACGGACTGGTCGGCGAGGAGGGGCTCCAGCGGGCCCGTGCCCACGAGTTCGGAGCGCAACTGGCCTGCCGCGCCGAGCACTTCGGCATCCCCGAGAAGCCTTCCCTGGGCCCTGAGTGCTTCCGCGACCCGCGCGGGCGTCGCCTCCGCGCCGTTCTCCGCGAGCCACTGCCGCACGCCGTCCAGCATCCGCGCGCCCACGACACCGGCCCGCCGCCCACCCTGATCGCTCACGACACCGGCCCGCCGCCCGTCTTCACCCACAACACCAGCCCCCGTCCCCACGCCCACACCCGCGCCGGCCCCCGCCCTCGCACTCGCACTCGCACTCACTCCGCACCCCCATCACCCGTCGCGACCGGAACCCGTTCCCAGAAGGCCGCGCAGAACCGGGCGAGGGGCCCGCGCGCCGCGCCGCCCGGGGGATGCCCGCCCCCCTGAGCCACCGACAGAGCGCCCTCCACCGGTAGTTCGCCCGCCAGCGGGAGTCCCAGAAGTCGCGCGACCTCCTCCGGATCGAGCGCGGCGGCCATACGTCCGCGGCGCGGCCCCACGACGACGCGCAGATCCCGCAGCACCATCCCCACGCCGGAGGCGACCCGTTTCGCCGCCGCGACCGCCCTCAGCTCCGGTGGCACCACAAGGAGCCCCAGGTCCAGCTGGGCCAGCGCCTCGGCCGCCCCCTCGTCGACCCGGCGCGGCAGGTCCACCACGACCGCCCCGCCCCGCCGACGCGCGGCCGCCAGCACCGCCCGGACGGCTTCCGGCGGCACCGCCACCGTGTCGCCCCTGTCCCAGCTCAGCACCCGCAGGGCGTGCATCTCGGGGAGCGATTCCTCCAGCGCCCCGCCCGCGACCCGTCCACGCGACTGGGCGAACGCGGGCCACCTCATCCCTTCCGCGGCCTCCCCGCCGAGCAGCACGTCGAGGCCGCCGCCGAGCGGATCCGCGTCGACGAGGAGGGTGCGTCGCCCGCTCTTCGCCGAGGTCACGGCGAGCGCGCACGCCAGGGTGGACGCCCCGGCGCCGCCCCGCCCGCCGATCACTCCGACGGTCAGCGCGGGCCGTCCCACGCCTTCGGCCACATCGGCGATCCGGTCCATCAGCCACTGCTCGCCGTCCGGCAGCACCAGCACATGGTCGGCGCCGATCTCCACGGCCCGCTGCCACACCCCCGAATCGTCCTGGTCACGCCCCACCAGGACGACACCGCGCCGCCGTGCGACGCCTCGCACCCGCTCGACCGCGTCGTCCCCGACGAGCACCAGCGGCGCCGACTCCCAGCTCCCTCTGCGCTCCGGGACCCCGTGGTGGACCTCGGGCCGTGCTCCTGCCGCGGCGCACAGCCGCAGCAGGTCGTCCAGCAGATCCACGTCCTCGGTCACGATCAGCGGCGTCCGCCGCCCGTCGGCGACCGGCGCCCTGTCACATGTGATGACTCCCGCCACGATCTCCGCCCCCTCTGTCGCTGCTGTCCGGTGCTGTCCCACCGCGAACCGGACCGGCCGTGAACCCCGGTTCCGACTTCGCGAGTGGAATCACCGTGCAGCGATCCCGGAAATCATGTGGATCTTGGTCAATTACTGTGGACAAGGAAGCGCCTGTGAATATCCCCATCACCCATACCGGTGACATCTTTCGCGACATCGACGGCGGCATCCCCAACGACATCTCTCTAGCGACATCTCTAGTGAGATCCCCAACTACAATCTCTGGGCGCAACTCGAGCGGCTTCTCCGGGAACGCCTCTTCCCTCATCAGGGCCGCCCGTTCAACCACCTCCACCCACCCTCCGCACCGCAGCCTGTCGGCTACACACAGTGACGAAATGTGGCCGCGAGACGCCGACGCGCCGAAGGCGCCGAAGCCGCCGCCCAGGGCGGCACAGAGGTGGAGAACGCAAAAGTCCGGACCCGAAGTGGGTCCGGACATGCGACGACCCCCGCCGGGGGGGAGAGCGGGGGTCGTCCCCACGGTCCGACTCGGGGGGGGAGGAGCCAGACCGGGTTAGCACGGTCGCGAACGATCCGTGACTTCCATGGTGTACCCGAGAGCCTTCTCAGGCAAACCCACGCGCCACACCTTACGCCGAATGGTGGGCGCCTATGCTCGGGCTCGTGGAAAACCACTCCTTGACCCACTCCATGGACCACTCCATGAGCCACTCGATGCCCCGCACGGCCGCGTTCTTCGACCTGGACAAGACGGTCATTGCGAAGTCGAGCACGCTCACCTTCAGCAAGTCGTTCTACCAAGGCGGCCTGATCAACCGCAGGGCGGTGCTGCGGACCGCGTACGCGCAGTTCGTCTTCCTCGCCGGCGGTGCCGACCACGACCAGATGGAGCGGATGCGCGAGTACCTCTCGGCTCTGTGCCGCGGGTGGAACGTGCAGCAGGTGAAGGAGATCGTCGCCGAGACGCTCCACGACCTGATCGACCCGATCATCTACGACGAGGCCGCCTCGCTCATCGAGGAGCACCACACCGCCGGACGGGACGTCGTGATCGTCTCCACGTCGGGCGCGGAGGTCGTCGAGCCGATCGGCGAACTGCTCGGCGCGGATCGCGTGGTGGCCACCCGCATGGTCGTGGGTGACGACGGCTGCTTCACGGGCGAGGTGGAGTACTACGCGTACGGGCCGACCAAGGCCGAGGCGATCGAGGAGCTCGCCAGGTCCGAGGGGTACGACCTCGCGCGCTGCTACGCGTACAGCGACTCGGCGACCGATGTGCCGATGCTGAAGTCGGTCGGACACCCCCACGCGGTCAATCCGGACCGTGCGCTGCGCCGCGAGGCGCTCGCGCGCGAGTGGCCGATCCTCGACTTCCACCGGCCCGTGCGGCTCAAGCAGCGACTGCCTGCACTGTCCGCGCCGTCACGGCCGGCCCTTGTCATGGCCGCCGCCGTCGGCGCCGCCGCGGCCACCGCGGGACTGGTCTGGTACGCCAGCCGCCGACGCGCGTCGGTCGGCTGACCGGCCCGTTCGGCGACCCGCGAGACGGCCCGGACATCACCCTCGAGGCCGCCCGCCCGTTTCACCCCTAATTGAACCTAAAAGTAAAGAAGTGTGGCCAGGGGTTTCGCTTCCTCCACTCCTGGAGTACAAATAAGGCAACGGCCCGCGAGACCAAGGACATCCGAGAGGATCACCTTTAAACGCAACCAAGGCCCCACGGACCGAGCATGAACGCCAGGCACCCACGCGACGTCGACCCGTCGATTACGGGCCAGCCGCACCAGGCCACGGGCTAAGTTCCCGACCTGATGGGCAAATATCGAGGACGCTTGGTAACCAGGTGAACATGCCAGCGGCGGTACGAGGAATTCGTACCGCCGCAACCCTTTTCCGGGGTAATTCAGAAGCCTTACGCAATACCTACGCGGCCCCCGCGTGATCCCTACGCGGCGCCGCGCTGCAGCGCCTCGCACACCGCCGTCGACTCGCGGACGCCGAGCTCCACGGACCGTCCGCAGTGCGCGATCCACGCGGCCGCCCCTTCCGGAGTGCCGGACACATAGCTTTCGAGCGCCGCCGCATACTCCGCGCGCCCCTGCTCCGCGTGCCCCACCTCGGCCGGACAGATCGACTTGGGGTCGAGACCGCTGCCCACCAGCACGATGCGCTCGGCCGCGCGCGCGACGAGGCCGTTGTACGAGCCGAAGGGGCGCAGCGCCAGCAGTTCGCCGTGCACGACGGCGGCGGTGACCAGGGCCGGGGCGGAGCCGCCCGCGATGATCAGCTCCGAGAGCCCGTCGAGCCGGCCCGCGACCTCCTGCGCGCCGGGCAACGGCAGTTCGATCAGCGGTTCGTCGACCGGCTCGCCGCCCTGACGGGGCCGCCCCACCGTGTCGCTGTTGCCGGCGGCGGCCACGAGGTGCAGGCGTGCGAGCACCCGCAGCGGGGACTGCCGCCAGATCGACAGGAGCTGGCCCGCCTCCGCGGTCAGCCGCAGGGCGGCGCCGACGGTGCGCGCCTCGGCGTCCCCGCCCGCACCACTGAAGTCGGAGCGCCTGCGCACCTCTTCGAGCGGCCAGTCGGCGCCCGACAGCGCCGCGCTGCCACGCGCGCCGCGCAGCGCGGCCTCGGAGGTGACCGCGTTGCTGCGACGCCGCATGACCCGATGGCCGTAGACCCGGTCCACGGCCTTGCGCACGGAATCCACGGATTCGGCCACGCCGGGGAGGGCCCCGAGGGCTGCGAGGGGGTCGGCTGTCGTACTCATGAGTACGACAGTACGCAGTTCAGGGTCCCCCTCCACGAAGGAGTGGTCTTCTTCACGCTCCGCGGATACGAAACGCGATCGCGCGACTACCCTTGGTGAACATGAAGATCGCTTTCGTGGGGAAGGGCGGCAGCGGGAAGACCACGCTGTCCTCGCTCTTCATCCGTCACCTCGCCGCCCTGGGCGCCCCGGTCATCGCCGTCGACGCCGACATCAACCAGCACCTGGGGCCCGCCCTCGGCCTCGACGACGAGCAGGCGGCCGAGCTGCCCGCCATGGGCGCACGCCTCCCGCTCATCAAGGACTATCTGCGCGGCTCGAATCCCCGGATCGCCTCCGCGGACACGATGATCAAGACGACCCCGCCCGGTGAGGGCTCCCGCCTTCTGCGGGTGCGCGAGAACAATCCGGTGTACGACGCCTGCGCCCGGCCCGTGGAACTCGACGGCGGGGCCGTGCGTTTGATGGTCACGGGCCCCTTCACCGAAGCCGACCTCGGTGTCTCCTGCTACCACTCCAAGACCGGAGCGGTGGAGCTGTGTCTGAACCATCTCGTCGACGGCCGTGACGAGTACGTGGTCGTCGACATGACCGCCGGTTCGGACTCCTTCGCCTCCGGCATGTTCACCCGCTTCGACATGACGTTCCTCGTCGCCGAGCCGACACGTAAGGGGGTCTCCGTCTATCGCCAGTACAAGGAGTACGCACGGGACTTCGGCGTCACGCTGAAGGTCGTGGGGAACAAGGTGCAGGGCCAGGACGACCTCGACTTCCTCCGCGCGGAGGTGGGGGACGACCTGCTCGTCACCGTCGGGCACTCCGACTGGGTGCGCGCCATGGAGAAGGGCCGCCCGCCCCGGTTCGACCTCCTGGAAGAGCCCAACTCGGCCGCCCTGCAAACGCTTCGGTCCACCGCGGACGCGGCGTACGCGGTCCGCGACTGGGAGCGCTACACACGCCAGATGGTCCACTTCCACCTGAAGAACGCCCAGAGCTGGGGCAACGCGAAAACGGGCGCCGACCTGGCAGCCCAGGTCGACCCCGCGTTCGTCCTGCGGGAGAGCGTGGCGGCCCCGGCCTGACCTCCCGCACCCACCGACGGACGGAGTCCGGCGCAGCGCCCCGAAGCCCGCGCAGCGGCGCGAGGG
>NZ_RZYA01000036.1 GCF_004005495.1 Streptomyces antnestii | reverse complement strand
TTCATGATGCGCCGCAGACCCGGCTGGCCGACCACCAAGCAGGACAGCAGCGAATCCGTGTTGGGCGTGTTCGTCAGCATCCGAACGGCATCGAACTGTTCACAGGACAGCAGGCGGGCTTCACCCAAGACCAAAACCCCCGCCCGCCAACGGCCACCCGCCGCCAGCCTGCCCACCACCCGCCGCGGTCCGCGGTCCGCCCGCCACGGTCCGCCCGCCACGGTCCGCCTCACGCGGTGGAATCCAGCCCCCCCTGCCGAGTACAAAGACCGCCACCACCACCCCCCCGCCCGCTACCCCGCAGCAAGCGGACCCGGCACCCAACACCCAGACACCCACCCGACAGACCCGACAGGCGCGACAGGCGCGACAGGCGCGACAGGCGCGACAGGCGCGACAGGCGCGACAGGCGCGACAGGCGCGACAGGCGCGACAGGCGCGACAGAAGGAAGGTCTCTCAGGCCGACCACCGGTACTCGTCCGCCGCAGCACCACCACGCGCCAGCTCACCGGCAGGAACCAACCCAAGCCGCAAAGCATGCGCAACCGCCTGCGTCCGGCTATGCACCCCGAACTTGTCAAAAATATGACTCACATACGTCTTCACCGTCTGCTGCCCGATCCGCAACTCACGCGCAATCTCCTTGTTCGCCTTCCCACGCGCCAGCATCAACAACACCTCCGACTCACGCCCCGTCAACCGCTCCGGCCGCATCGCCGCCGTCGCCTGATCCACCAGACGCGCCACCACAGCACTGGACACATACGTCCGCCCAGCCGCCGCCGCCTTCACCGCATGCCGCAACTCATCAGCCTCCGTACTCTCCAACAAAAAACCCGTCGCACCCGCCCTCACCGCCGCCATCACCCCCGAACCATCAAGCTCACTCGTCAACGCCACCACCCGCACCTCAGGCAACTCCCGCCGAAGCTGCTCCGTCGCCTCAATACCATCCATCACCGGCATCATCAGATCCAACAACACCACATCCGGACTCAACTCCCGAGCCAGCCGCACAGCCTCCCGCCCATTCGTCGTCACACCCGCCACCACAATGTCCTCATCAACACCAAGAAAATCCCGCAGACCCTGCCGCACCACCGCGTGACCCTCCGCAATCAACACATGAACAGCCACAGCCCAACTCCGTCAACGAGGCACCGACCCCACCACACCCACCCCCACCCCACAACGCAACGCAACACATACACGACATACCAGAAACCCCCCGGCGGCCCCCGCACATTCCACACCCAACAACGAAAACCCACCCCCACCACACCCACAACCCCACCCACACCACACCACCGCATGCAGCCGCGACGGCATGCCGGCACCAAGATAGCCACCACCGGAAACGGCCACCCCCCACAACCAGCCACCAGACGCCCACCGAACCGCCCACACCACACACTCACACGCCCCACAAGCGGCTCACACCACGGTAGAACCAACAACACAAGCCCACCCGCCGCCCACCCACCCAACGCATCACTAAACCAATGAGTCCCCAAATAGACCGTAGTCAGACCCACCACCCCGGCCACCACCACCGCCACCACCACCGCCACCCGGCGATGACGCGACGCAAGATAGGCGAACGTCCCCCAGATCACGACACTGTTCGCCGTATGCCCAGACGGGAAAACATCCCCACCCCGGAAAAGCTCACCCGACCCGATGACATCCGCACGCCCCGGCCCCACACGCCCCGTCCCCAGCTTGACCGCACCCACACTCACGTTCAGCAACACCAACGCCATCAGAAAAACCAGCAACGGACGCAGCTCCCGGCCCCGCCAGGAACGCCACCCCAACCACGCCAACGCCGCCACCGTCATCGGCCCCCGCTGCCCCGCAACCACAACAAGACCCAACACCCCCATCAGCTGCGGGCACTCCCGCCACGGCCGCCACATCGCCACCCGCCAGTCCAACCCCACCAACCACGACCCCGTCAACACCCCCACAAACACCGCCACATACACCCCCACCACCAAGGCCACCACAACCACCCGACTGCCGCCCGGCAACCACCGCAACCCGCCAGACACACAACCACCCCGCGCAGCCGTCACCAGCCTTTTAGTCAGCCCTGCCCACCACCCCGTGGACAGCCCTGCCCACCCCGGCCCAAAACCCGTCACACCCACGACACACCCCCAACCCCCAGCCACCAACAACACACCCACACCAGCCAGGGCACCGACACCCTCAGACAGCCCCGGGCGCGCACGCTCTCACCCCAGCACCGGGCACGACACCAGGCGTGGCGCCGGGCGTGACACCGCGAACAGCAAACAGAAAGCGATCACTGGGACGGCGTTGTCGTCCACGGCCCGGCGCGGCGACTGCGCTTCCGCGGCCCGGGCGGGGCCGCCTCGATGTCGCCGGGCCGGTGGCCGGACGGCTGCGGCGTCAAGGGTCCACTCCATCCGGCGGCCTCGTCCTGTACCTCCAGTAGGCCGTCGGTGAGCAGGGTCGTGCCGAAGGTACGCAGCCGGGCCAGGGCGATCTCGTTCGGGATCTCCTGACGAGCCAGCGCGTTCTTGATCTCCTGGCAGACGGCCGCTTCCAGGCCACAGCGGCGGCACTCCTCCACGTGCACGGCGATCCGGCGGGCGGTGAGTTCGTCGGCCTCGCCGTCCAGACAGGACTGGAGATGGCGGGCCACCTCCCTGCAACTGGTGCGCCGGCGAGAAGCCCCGCCCTGGTACCCGATCACAGCATCCTCCTCTTCGGCGCCAGCCCGGCCGCCACTAACTGGGTCCTTATGCGCTTACGCGCACGGTGCAGCCGACTCATCACAGTCCCCTCCGGCACGCCGAGCACCTCGGCAGCCTCCGCGTAGCTCAGCCCGCCGATATCCACCAGCCGCACGACCTGCCGGTGCTTCTCGGGCAGGTCGGCCAGCGCGGCGCCGACCACCTCGTCGAAGTCCTCGCCGACCACCACCTCCTCCGGAGAGGCCACCGCGCTGTCCCAGGAGAGCCGGTCCAGATCGGCGTCCGGGTCGTCCAGCAGATGGGGCCTGCGACGCCGGTGCCGGTTGATCTCCGCCCGGCGCATGATGGTCAGCAGCCAGGCGCGCGGATGCTCCCCGTCAAACCGGTCGATCGCCTTGTAGGCACGCAGGAGCGTGTCCTGCACCAGATCCTCGGCGTCGGCGGGCTGCGCGGTCAGCGTCATCGCCACCCGCAGCAGCACCTCCACCTCAGGCAGCACGAACTCCGCGAACGCCTTGTCCCGCACCTCCGGTGGCTGCGGCGCTGTCTCTTCCACGCCCAGGGAAACCCGCCCTGCTACTGGGGCATTCCACCAATTGGCGACTGGAGCGGCGAAACACCCCATATCACTCTCTGTTATAGGTTTCTGGTGCATGAGGAGAGATTGTGCCCCAGACCCCGGCGACTGTGCGCGGACGGGCAGCTCACTGCGGCCCGCCGTGCGCGGGTCACCGGACGTGAGCCGCTACTGAACGTGCAGTGGGGAACTGCTGATCCTGGGGCTGATCAAGGCCTCGATGCACGGCGGGCCCCGGTGTCGCCGGCCGAGCGGCAGACACCGCGCTTCGTCGCCCGCCTCAGCGACGCTGCCCCCAGGAGAGCGGATCCATGACGGCTCGTGCACGGCCTCCGCCGCAGCACCACGCAGGCGCCCTCAAAGCGGTGTTCTCCGTCGACCACCTCGCCGGTCTCGGTGCGTACCTCACTGTCGCCGCACAAGCCGCGTTCCCACGCGGCCCGCAGAATCCGTTTCCTGACAGGCTCTGTGTTCATCACTCACGGCAGCGATGTGGCGCTCCTCGTGCCCGAGATCGTCCTTGGTGAGAGCGAAAGAGATCCGCAAGCGGCAGCACTGACAACAGCCCCGGCGCAAAACCCGGCGCCCGTCCGTCGAACATCTCCCTTGCGGCGCTTGTTCGGTCAGGGGCCGATACACACCTCCTCGGCGGGTCAGGCCGTCGCCGCAGTGCACAGGTAGAGCTGCTCGGGCCGGCCGGGCACCCGTGCGCAGTGGTCCCGTACCCACGCCACGTCGGCGTGGGCCGCCGGGGTGTCGGGGCCGCCGAGCAGGACGTAGCGCAGTTGACCGGTCGTCACCAGGTGGCGTAGCCCGGCGGGGGTGGGGCTCGGCGCCATGCCGGTGAAGCCGCCCATCGGGAGCACCTCGGCGCCCGCGTACAGGATGAACGGCGAGGCCGTGCGCCAGCTCGTGGTCGCGAACAGGAACCTGGCCCCGTTGCGGTGGGCTCCGGTATACGCGAGCAGGCTCCGCTCCAGCGTGTCGAGCGCCTTGGGTTCGCCGGCGCCCGCGACGGTCAGCCGCGCGTTCGCCGGGTGGCCGGGGCCGGGCCACGCACCGGTGTGCCGGCCGCTCCGGTGCCCGTCAGGGGCGCTCATGGCCTCGGCCACGTGGTGCTGCGCGGGCTGCGTGTGGTGCGGGCGGACCGGTCCGGCCGCGCCCATGCCCGAATGCGCGTACGCCGGGTTCAAGACCGACGACGCCCATACGGCGGGCGGCAGCAGCATCGCCGCCAGCCCCGCCCCGAGCCCCAGCACCGCCACCCGTCGCTGTGCCCGGTCGGCACCCTTGCGGGACAGGCCCAGCAGTGTCAGCGCCGCCGCCCCGAGAGCGAGAGCCACCGGTGCCAGGAACGGTACGAACGACGGGTAGCGCTGCGCGCAGAGGGCGGACCAGACCGCCGTGGACGCGACCGCCGTCGGCAGTGCCCACGCCCGTCGCGCATCCCCGGTGCGCCAGGCACGCCAGAACTGCACCGTTCCGGCGCCGAACAGGGCGGCGATCGGTACGGCCACGATGCCCATGTAGTAGATGTGCGCACCGACCGCTCCGGCGCTGAACACCATGAAGAACGTCGCCAGCCACACGCCCCACATGAGGAAGCCCGCCCGCAGCAGATCCGTGCGCGGCCTGCGACGCCGCCAGAGCACACCGCACACCGCCGACAGGGCGACCGCCGGATACAGCCAGCCGACCTGTGAGGACAGCGATTTGCCGAACATCTTCGCCCACTCCCGGGCGGTCTGGCCCTTGCCGTCGGATGGCGACGGCTTGGCCCCGGCCATGACCGACGTGGGGACACTGCCGGTCTGCTCGGCACTGACGCCGAGCGAGGAGAAACGGTTGAGGAAGTTGTAGCCCACCACCTGGCTGATCGCCGAGTTGTCGGTCGTGCCGTCCACGTACGGACGGTCCTTGGCCGGTGTCACCGTCACCAGCAGCACCCAGGACAGCGACACCGCCACACACATCACGCCCGCCACCGCCAGATGCCCAAGCCGGCGCCGCAACACCGTCGGAGCCGCCACCAGATAGAGCACAGCGAGTGCCGGGAGCACCGCCCACGCCTCCAGCATCTTCGCCTGGAACCCCAGGCCCACCCATACGCCGGCCAGCACGAGCGACCGCAACCGGGCCTCGCGCGCCGCCCGCAGCGCGGCGTCACCGGCCAGCAGCAGACAGAGCGTGAACACCGGATCCTCCACCTCGGTGCGGAACAGCCCGGCGATCACCGGCGTGAGAGTGAAGGCGCCCGCAGCGAGCAGCCCCGCGTTCACCCCCGCCCACCGCCGCACCGCGCGATACAGCACCGCCACACTCAGCACGCCCTCGATCACCTGCGGCAGCGTGATCGCCCACGGACGGAATCCGAAGATCCGCACGGACAACGCCTGCGGCCACATGAAACCCGGCAGTTTGTCGACAGAGATCGAGCCACCGGGATCGAACGAACCGAACACAAACCCCTTCCAGCTCAAGCTCATGCTCCGCACGGTCTCGGAGTAGAACGAGTGGAACGGAGCGCCGCGCAGGTCCCACGCGAACAGCACGGCCGCCAGAGCGAGGATGGCCGCCAGTACGGGCCGCGCGTACACCGGCCGCCCACCGCCCGGGGATTGCCAAGGCCCTGAACCGGGCACCACCATTCGCCAACGGGCACGCTCCTGGGGCGGAGCGGGCATCGCGGACACATCAGTACGGGCCATGTGCGACAAATCCTTTCCAGCTTGCTTCAACCCGCAAGATGGCCACAACGCCTCAAAAGATCCCGCAGAACGGACTGTTCGACTCAGCGTCGCCAACCGCTCCCACCCCATTCACCAGAAAGCCACACCCAGCCACAGCCGGCTCCGGGCAGGCACGTGACGGCACGGATCGGCATGCACCCGCCTCGGACAGCTCCGCAACGAGGGCGACGCGCTGCTCCTGCATGCTGCTGAAGGCAGGGCCCGGCACCGCGTCGCCACATGGGCTCGTAATGCTTGGCGCCGAAAAGCTTCTATGAAGGCATCTGAGACTCATACACGGAATGCACTGCGCGGCGGCGTGACCCGGTGGGGATCGCGGCCCTGTCGTGAGTGATGGCCGCCGGAATGTTCACGCCGTCGCGCACGAGGTCAAAGAGCGCCCCCCCGGCGACCTTTCCGGGCGGCTGCCTTGATGATCTCGGCGGCCCGGCCCGCAGGTGAAGGGCAGTAGCCGGGTGCCTCAGCTCGCGATGTCAGCGGTCGATCGGGAGCACGCGGTCCAGGCCGGTCTCGCGCAGGATCTGACGAACCGTCTCGTCCAGGCTGCTGGCCGCGTCGATGACGGTCTCCATGGCGTCGGGCAACAGGTCCTTCTCCCGGTACCAGTCGCGCAGGTGGTCCTCGGTGACATGCGCCAGGTACTCGGCGTCGGGTTTCGTCGCGTGCCGAAGCACCGTCTGCGTGTAGGGCACGTGGAGGTAGTAGCAGCGGGTGACGCCCCGGTGGGCGCGCACCAGGTCCTGCAGCATCGTTCCGTAGCGATCGGCGTACAGGATGCCCTCCACGACGACGTGGAAGCCGTTGTCCAAGGCGTAGCGGGCCGTCAGGTCGATCAGGCCGATGTTCGCGCCGCCGGGCCGGTCATGTTCGCGCAACACGATCCGGCGCAGATTGTCCTGGCCGACGATCGCGAGGTTGCGGCCGAACCTCTCGCGCAACCCGGCGGCGACGGACGACTTCCCGAGGCACTGTTGCCGCGGATCACCACCAGCCGCGTGTCTGCGCTTCCCACCGCGCCCGGCACGGTCTCAGTCACGCGTCGTCCGCACCACACTCACCCGGGTCTCGTGGAAGTGGTCCCAGTTCATGACCAGGCGGAAGCGCTGATGCGTCTCCAGCCGTTCCGCGTCGGCCTGCTGCTGTCCTCGCTGTACCTGGGCGTCACCGGCCTCGACGAGTTCCGCGACGGCGATGCGGACGTCGTCGGCGTCCTGGCCGGTGGCAGTCGCCAGGCGGTCCAGGGAGGTGAGCACCTCTTGTGGTTCACCCAGATCATCGACCAGATGCTTGGTGAGTTCGTTGACGAGTGCGCCGGTGCGCGTCGACCACCGGATCCGGTCGAGCCGTTTGGTCAGGTCGGCGTCCAGAGGCAGCAGTTCACCGGGCAGCGGCAGCGCGGCGGGCATGGACCATCGGGTGCCCTCCGACGTCTCCTCACGGTGCGCCAGGCCCCACGTCAGGTAGAGCTCGGACAGGTCCCGCACGGTCGTGGGCACCGGGAAGCCGGCAGCCGTGAGCATGGCCCCGAACGCCTCCCAGCGGTTCGCCTCGGACGCTTCGCGTCCCTCCGGCGCCTCGGTGTAGTCCCATTCCTCGTCGGGCCACGAGAACGAGAGCGCGCCGTCGAGATCGCCGCCGATCATGTCCCAGTGGCCTTCGAAGACCTCTTGCAGGAGGTCGTCCAGAGAGCCGGTGAAGTCGGGCTGGCTGGCGGTTCCGATCAGCATGGTCAGCGGGAAGCCCTGGCGGGGCAGGACGTGGTCCCAGCCCGAAGTCCACCAGTCGTTGTGCATCGCCATGTCCCTGCGCGGCGCGGGCACGGACGGGTTGTCAGTCATCTGGTCAACTCTTCCTCGAAGACGGCCGAACACTCGCAGCGTACGCAGTGTTACGCACCGTGGTACGAGGATCCGGATGGCCGAACCGTGCTCTCGGCCCGGTCTCTCCGGTCATCTTCATCGAACGGTGCGCACCGCCGTGACGGTGAATCGTTCGACCTCGGCGATGTGCCCGCCGGTGGACGCGACGACCGTGAGCACCCGGTCGCGGGCGCGGGCGAAGGACACCCGCTCTTTCCAGGGCTGGTGGTCACCACCTGCCGCGACACAGCAGGCGGTGCCCAGCGGCGCCGCGGAGGACGGCTGGCGCACCTGTACGCGGATGTTCTCGTCGACGCCGGTAATCCGCCCGCCGGTCAGCAGCGGGGAGTGCGCGATCGAGCCGTATCGGGGCCTGGTCAGGGAGAACGTCGTGTCGTTGGTGCCCACGACCTCCCACGGAGCGTCGCGGTCGGTGCCGAACCGCACGAGGTGGATGACCGCCGCGGTGCCCTTGACGCCGTGTGGGCTGCTGAGTCCGACGCCGATGCGGGCGTCCCGGCCGCTGACGGTGTGCGAGGAGACGCGGCCGATGCCCTGGAAGCCCAGGTAGCCCTGGGTGAAGGAAAGGGCGGTCTGATCGGGATCGAGATGCCAGGGCTGGTGGCCGCCGGAGTGGAACTCGCGCTCCCACGCCCGGGCTTGGGCGAGTGTGCTGAAGGGCCACATCGGCTGGAGGCGGCGAGAGCCGAGCGGCGGTGCGCTGTCGCGGGGCGCCGCCGTGGTCGGCGCCTGCGTGCCCGACACGAGGAACACCGAGGGGCTCGACGTGACGGAGACGGTGGTCGACCGCGGCGGCGAGGACGTACCCGGAGCGGCGGACGGCGATCCCGACGAGTGAGAGAGTCCGCTGGAACTCCCGCAGGCGGTGAGTGCGAGGCCGGTCGCAGCCGTTGCAGCGAAGATTCGGAAGTGGAGCCGGACGTTCATGGCTGCCCCAGAAAACATGCATCGACGGTCGATACAGCTTGTACAAATATCGTGCCACCAGTCCGGTTCAGCCGCTCAACGTCTGCGCGCCGGACAGAGTTCGGCCGGCACTCGGTGCCCGTCCGACGGCGTGTGCCGCGGCCGGATTGTTGGTTAGGGTGACAAGTGGGGACTCGGGCGGTGGTAGTCGGTGGTGGGGGTGAATCGGATGCGACGGGGGATCGCCTTGGAGCATGTGAGCGGCCGGTCGGCGCCCGCGGTGCTGCCGCCCTCGCTGCGCCCGCGGCTGGTGCTGATCGCGGCGCTCGCCGCGCTGATCGTGGTCGCGCTCGGGGTCTTGTACGCCGGCCACGGCAGGCCCGGCACGGTGGACCGGTGGATCATCCCGCCGACGGCGGACAGTGTGCGGCCGCCGTGGCGGCGCGTCGCTCTGGCCATGGACTTCTTGGGGGAACCTGCCGGAGCGACGATGCTGGTCGGGGCCATCATGACGGGCTGTCTGCTGCTTCGGCGTCCTCGCGCCGCGGCGTTCGTCGTTGCCGGGCTCGGCGTGGCCGTAGGGACCGCGACGCTGCTCAAATCCCTGGTGGGGCGCACCATCCACGGCGACGGCAACCTGTCCTATCCGAGCGGGCACACCGCCTTCGCCACGGCGCTCGCCCTCGTGATGGCGCTGTTCGTGACTGGGCGGTTCGGCCTCGGCAGGACGGCCGGCACGTTGCTCGTACTCGCGGCGGCACTGGTTGCCGGAGCCGCCATGGGCTGGGCGGAGGTCGCCCTGGGCGCGCACTATCCGACCGATGCCCTCGGGGGCTGGTGCACCGCGCTGGCGGTGATCCCGCCGACCGCGTGGCTGGTCGACCGGATGGTCGACGCCGGTCGGCGGGAGCATCGCTGACGTCACGTCAGGTCAGGTCAGGTCAGGTCACGCGGCGGAATACGGGCTTCACCGGCCGCCCGGCCAGCCAGGTGGTGGGGTCGGCGGAGTCCAGTGCCTTCCGGTACACCGCGCATGCCTGGGCCACCACGTCGACGGTGTGATCGATGTCGGTGTCGCTGAGCGCGCTGCTCACCACGAACGACGGGGCGAGCACTCCACCGGCGAGGAGCCGGCGCAGGAACAGGGTGCGGTACTCCTGAGACGGCTGTCGGTTCTCGTCGAGGGTGGCGAAGACCAGGTTGCTGGCCCGGCCCCGGACGACGAGGTGGTCCCCGACACCCATGCTCGCCGCGGCGTCGCGGACACCGGCGGCGAGGCGCTCGCCGAGGGCGTGCAGCCGCGCGGTGACGCCCTCCTCGACGTAGGTGGTCTGCACGGCCATCGCGGCGGCCAGGGAGTGCGTCTCCGCACCGTGTGTGGTGGACAGCAGGAACACCCTGTCGCCGGGGTGACGCAGCCCGCCCCGCTCCATCAGCTCGCGGCGCCCGGCAAGGGCGGATACGGCGAACCCGTTGCCCAGCGCCTTGCCGAACGTGGACAGGTCGGGGACGACGCCGTACAGGCCCTGAGCGCCCGATTCGGACCAGCGGAGGCCCGTGATCATCTCATCGAAGATCAGTACGCAGCCGTGCCGGTCGGCCAGTTCGCGGAGGCCTTTGAGGTACCCGGGCGGCGGCTCGGTGTGGGTGGCGGGTTCGAGGATCAGGCACGCGACCTCGTCCTGGTACCGGGTCAGCAGCTCCTCCGTGGCGGCCAGGTCCCCGTAGGGGAACGCCACGGTGAGTTCGGTGGTCGCCTGCGGAATGCCGGTGGACATCGGCGTGGTGCCGATGAACCAGTCGTCGACGGAGAAGAACGGATGGTCGCCGCAGATCGCCACCCGCGGGCGCCCGGTGACGGCGCGGGCGAGGCGCACCGCGGCGGTGGTGACGTCGGAGCCGTTCTTCGCGAACTTCACCATCTCGGCGGTCGGCACCGTGGCCAGGAAACGTTCCGCGGCCTCGACCTCCACGATGGACGGCCGGACGAAGTTGCTGCCGCGGTCCAGTTCCCGGCGCACCGCTTCGAGCACGCGCGGGTGCGCGTGCCCGAGGCTGACCGAGCGCAGGCCGGACCCGTACTCGATGTAGCGGTTGCCGTCGATGTCCCACACGTGGGCTCCGTGGCCGTGGCTGATGACCGGGGCCAGGTGCTCGGGGTACTGGTCGTCGCCCTTGGCGTACGTGTGTGCGCCCCCGGGGATCACGGCGTGCAGCCGCTCGTTCGCCAGGCGCGACCGGGGCAGGATGAACTCTCCGCTGTCTTCGGAGTCCACGCCGATGTCTTCGGAGTCCACGCCGACCTCAACTCTCTTTCCGCTGAAGAACCTTGGCTAGGTTCGGCGCCTCCCGGTCCCGCCGGGACATGGACCGGGCCGGCAGCGGCCAGGGAATGGCGAGCTCCGGGTCGTCGAAGGCGATCGTCACGTCCTCGGCCGGATCGTGCGGGCGGTCGATCCGGTACGAGGTGTCAGCGGATTCGGTCAGCGCCTGGAAGCCGTGTGCGCACCCGGCCGGGATGTACAGGGTCGTCTGGGTCTCGCCGGACAGCTCGAAGAAGGCGCGGCCCAGGTAGGTCGGCGAGTCCGCCCGCAGGTCCACGACGACGTCGAAGATCCTCCCGTACGAGCACCGCACCAGCTTGGCCTCGCCGGCGCCGGAGCGCAGGTGCAGGCCGCGCAGCACGCCCCGGACCGAGCGGGACACGCTGTCCTGGACGAAGGCGTGCGGGTCGAGGCCCACCGAGCGGATCACGTCGGCGTCGAAGGTGCGGCAGAAGAAGCCACGCTCGTCCGCGTACGGGGTCGGCTCGAAGAGGAACGCGCCCGCGATCTCGGGTACTTCGATGGCCTTCATGGGGTCTCCTGCCGGGCGTGGGCTCGCTTGTGGTCGGTCGTCGGGAACAGGGCCGCAGTCAACTCGGCGAATTGGTCCTCGAGTTGCCGGGCGGCGGCGAGGTTTCGCTCGGCGAGGGTCCGCCGCAGCTGCGCCGAGTGCTTCTCCAACGCGCGGAACTGCTCGATCAGCCGGTCGGCGTCGACCTCGGAAGCCGGGTGACAGTACGCGGCGAGGCCCATCCGGTCCATGAGCGCGTCGCTCTTCGCCGCGTAGCAGAGTGCGAGCGTCGGCGTGCCTGCCTTCAGTGCGCAGATCAGGTTGTGGTAGCGGACGGCCACCACGGCGTCGGCACGCGCCGTCTCCTTCATCAGGTCGGCCAGTGAGGACAGTTCGGCAGCGGTGAGCAGCGGTGAGCGCACCGCGTCCAGGATCGTGGCGACCACCGACGCGTCGCAGGTGTCGCCGGTGAGCAGCCGGACCGGCCTGTCCTCGTCGACCAGCGTGCGCACGAACCGGATCGTCCCGTCGAGGTAGAGCCGGTGGATCTCCTCGGCCCGGGCGCGGTCGTCGTTGCTGCCGTGGAAGTCCATGACGCCGACGCAGACCGTGCCCGGCGAGCCGGAGGGGGCGCCCGTGTCCGGCGTCGGCAGGGAGAACGCGAGGTCCGGGTAGACCTCGTCGCGCGCGGTGTCCACGCCCATCTCCCGCATCGCGTCGCGGGACCGGGCGTCCCGGTACGACCGGTACGCGGCCCACCGCGCCGACCAGCGCACCAGGGCTCGGGTCGGCCGGCTGCCGATCGCGGAGGCACCGACGCCGACCAGCGCGACCCGGGTGCGTAGCAGCCGGCCGGACGCGCAGAGCAGGAACAGGGAGTACGGGAAGCCCCACGGCCGCAGGGGCAGCGTGGCCTCCAGGACGCCCATGCCCGGCACGATCACCACGTCGTGCCGGCGCACCCAGGCGGCGGTGCGGAAGACATCGACGAGTTTGCCCAGCCCCTTCGCTGCGATCGCGCCCGTCCGCGACGCGGTGCGGTACTCCCCGCGGTACCAGTGCAGCCGCGTCGCGGGGATCCCGAACCGGGCCGTGACGGACTCGGGCCCGCCGCACAACGCGTCCACGACGGCCTCCGGGTGATCGGTGCGGAGGTACCCGAGCAGGGCCTCGAGCGACCCGTCGTTGCCGAGGTTGCCCGAGCCGAGCAGGCCGAACACCCCGATGCGTACAGTGGTCACGCCTGCCCGCCCTCACGGCCGGCGACGAGGGCGTCGACGGAGACGGTGAGCTCGGCCGGGTCGACCGGGGCGCGGTCCTCGACCCGCTCGCCGGCGCCCGGCCGGACCCGGCTTGTCATCCACGCGGCCAGGTGGCGGTGGCACGCGCGCCGGTCGGCCGCGGACAGCGGGGCCCGCCGGATCGCCGAGGCGAAACCCCAGACGTACTCGGCGAGCAGCCGGGGCGTCGGGTGCAGCGGGCCGGCCCGGCGCGGGTCCAGGTTGACACAGCGGGCGCGCTTGCCCGGGTTCGCCCGCTCGGCGCGGGTGGGGTGGTCGCGGCGGAAGTACAGCAGCTCGGGGACCTGGTGGAAGCGCCCGTGTAGGGCGATCTCGGCGACGAACGTGCGGTCCGCGTGGTGGTAGCTGTCCAGCGGCTTCACCCGGCGCAGCGCGTCGGCCCGGATCACTCCGTAGAAGTCGTCACCGCCGGGTTCGAACAGCATGCTGCGGAAGCGTTCCGGCGGGTGCGGTGAGTCGGTGGCGAGCGTGTACGCGTAGGGGACCTTCACCTGGCCGTCGCCGTCGATGACCGCCTGGTCGGCGTGCGCGAGGATCACGTCCGGCCGCTCGTCGAGCGCCTGGACGCAGCGCCGCAGCAGATCGCGGGCGTAGAGGTCGTCGTGCGAGGCCCACTTGAACAGCTCGCCGCGGCACTGGGTGAACACGTAGTTGTGGTTCGGCGTGGCGCCGACGTTCCGGGGCAGCCGGAGGTAGCGGATGCGCGGGTCCTGCGCGGCGTACTTGCGGCAGATGTCCTCGGTCCCGTCGGTCGAGGCGTTGTCGGAGACGACCAGCTCGAAGTCCTCGTAGGTCTGGCCGAGCAGGGCGTCGAGCGATTCCGCCAGGTACTCCTCGCCGTTGTACACGGGCAGGCCGATGCTCAGCCTGGGTTGGGCGGTCATGAGGTCCTCACTTCGGGGATGGTGTTCTGGTGGTGCTCGCGCAGGGCGGACCGCAGCTGCAGCCACCACACGGCGGAGCTGCCGACGGTCGCGGTGGCGACGCCCCACGCCGAGCCGACCGTGCCGGCGAGGGCCGCGCCGCCGAGCCCGCCGCCGACGTAACAGGCGGAGGCGAACAGCTGGCAGCGCAGGCTGCGCCGGGCCGCGCCGAGCGCGCGCAGTCCGGCCGCCGCCCCGGTGCCGAGGCCGGCGCCCGTGACGCTGAGGGTGACCGGGACGATGAGCTGCGTGGCGGAGTCCCAGACCCCGCCGAGCACCAACTCGCCTAGCCGCTCCGGCATCAGCTTCAGCGCCGCGCCCCAGAGCAGCGCGGCGCCGGCCTGCCCGCCGCCCAGGACGAGGCAGAACGTGCCGAGGCGGTGCGGGGCCTGGCGCAGCACTCGTGCCGCCTCCGGGACGGTGACCAGCGACAGCCCCATCAGCACGGCGAGGAACGGGCCGAGCAGGAGCTCGGCGCCCCGTACCGCACCCACCGCGCCGACGCCGACGATCGCGCCGAGCCCGTACGCCCGCAGCTGGCTCGCGCCGCTGAGGCTGACGTTCTCGACCAGGTACCGGTAGCCGAGATCGCGCTGCTCGCGCAGCCATCCCCGCGCCCCGGTCAGCCGCGGCCGGATGCCGGACTGGAAGCAGCCGTACGCGGCGGCCACCGCGGCGGACGCGCCCCAGGCGAGCACGAAAGCGGCCACGGTGTCCACGTGGGCCGCCGCGACCATGGCCGGGACGAGCGCGACGCCCCACACGAGGTCGTTGACGAACGCTTTCTGCCCGGTGCCGGCGGCGAAGAACGCGAACCGCCAGGCGTCCTGCAGCAGCAGTCCCGGCAGCATGACGCCGAGGCAGGCGAACGCGGGCCCCAGGCGGCCTCCGAGGGCGAGGCCGGCGACCAGGCACGCCGCGCCGATGGCCACGCCGACGCCGAGCGCGGTCCCCGACGACCGGGCCACGGCCCCGCGCCAGGACGCGTCCGGCACGCCGCTGAAGCGCACCACGAGCGGGTCGGTGGCAAGGCCCCGGGAGACGTTGAGCACCACGCCGTAGGTCACCCAGGCCAGGCTGAACACGCCGAACGCGGTCAGTCCCAGCGAGCGGGCCACGTAGATCCCCACCACGAAGTTGCTCAGGCTGGAGGCCGCCTGGTCGGCCAGTCCCCAGGACAGCCGGCCGACGAGGGCCCGTTTGGCGCTCCGCCGGGCGTGGTCGGGCCGGTCCGCCGGCGTCGTCGTCTTCTCCCCCTCGGTGGTCATCGGCTCATGCCTTGATCAGTTCGGCGGCGCCCAGGGCGTCGGCCGCGGAGGCGACGGTGTCGAACGGCAGCCCGGACCGCTCGGCGACGTCCAGCAGACTGTGCTCGCCGTCGGCGAGACTGAGCACCCAGAGCATGGCCATTTGGGCCTGCTGGGTGTCGCTGCGGCCGCCGAGCGCGTCGTACAACCCGCGTCGGCCCAGCTGTGGTTCGCCGTAGGGGCTGAGGTTGACGTACCGCCGGTTGCGGTCCAGGACGGCGAACGCCTCGCGGCAGACGGCGAGTGTGTCCGCCATCGCTTCCGGGGAGACGAAGTCCGGGTTGTCGGCCGAGGTGTGGTACTCGGGATATCCGGCGTACGGGGTCCGGCTGAGCGAGCCCACGCCGAGATCGAACCCGGGCGAGCAGTACTGCCGCTCGTCGTAGCCGTACGGGGTGAACTCGGTGACGTGGTGCGGGCGTTCGGAGGCGGTCAGCACGTGTCGCAGCACCCGGTCGATCTCCGCGTCGCCGCGTCTGCTCTGTTTGTAGGTGAGCCGGCCCGGGTCGCCGGCGCAGGCCAGCACAAGGCCGTGCTTGACCCGGTCGATCCGCCCGGCGTTGCGGGCCAGCCAGGTGATCGCCCCGATGGTGCCGGGCGCGTAGATGAACCGGTAGGTGTAGTAAGGGGTTTGCTCCGCCAGCGCCCGGGCCAGGAACGTCGCCACCGCGATGCCGGCTAGGTTGTCGTTGGCCAGCGACGGGTGGCAGACGTGGCAGGAGACGATCACCTCGTCGGGGACCTGGCCGGGGATCACGTGCTCGGCGTAGGTGAGGTGGCCGTCCGTGAGTGTGGAGTCGATGCGGACCTCGTACTCGCCGTCCGGCATCGCGTCCAGGGTCTCCTGGGCCAGGCAGAATCCCCATTGCGGCTTGTAGTAACTGGTGCGGTACGGCACCCAGTTCGGGTGGTCCGGCAGCGTGTGCAGGTGTGCGCGCAGCTCGGCCAGCGGCATGGTCGCCGACACGGGCACGCTGTAGCCGAGCACGTGAAGGCTGGACGCGGCGAAGTCGACGACCCGCTTGCCCGCGCTGTCGGCGATGTACGCGTCCCGGATGTTCCACTCCTGCGGCACCGTCCAGTCGAGCACCTGTGTGCCGGTCGGCACCTCGTGCACCTGGAGCGGGACGTACTCTCCGACGATGTCCAGGGTGGCGCGCACACCATCCCCCGTGATGCTCCGGCACAGCGGGTACAGCCGCTCCACCAGTGCGTGCATCTCTTCGCCCGCCGTGGTCATCGGCGCCACCGCAGGGTGTCGTCGACGGCGCCGGCGTCGGATGCCGCGCGCAGCACGGCGAGGCGGGTGAAGCGGGCTTCGAAGTCCTCCCGCGTCAGCTTGTGTTTCCGGTAGGCGCCGGCGAGTTCGAGCGCGCCGTCCTTCACCGTCCACTCGCAGTCGAAGCCGGGGATCGCGGTGCGGAACCGGGAGAAGTCGACCCGGTACGAGCGGGGATCGGCGCCGTTCTCCCCGGTGATGTTCACCTTGGAACCGGGCACCGCCTCGGCGACCTGCGCGGCGATCTCGGCGACCGTGACGTTGTTGATCTCGCTGCCGATGTTGAACGCCCGGTCGTGCACCGCCTCCCGGGGTGCGGTCAACGCGGCCGTGAAGGCCCGTGCGATGTCGGCGGCGTGCACCAGGGGGCGCCAGGGGGTGCCGTCGGAGAGCACAAGCACCTCGCCGGACAACAGGGCGTGGCCCACCAGGTTGTTCAGCACGATGTCGGCGCGCAGCCGGGGCGAGTGGCCGAACGCGGTGGCGTTGCGCATGTACACCGGGGTGAAGTCGTCGTCGGCCAGGGCGTGCAGGTCGTCCTCGACCCGCACCTTGGACTCCGCGTACGGCGTCACCGGGCGCAGTGGGGCGTCCTCGGCCACCAGGTCGTCTCCCCCGGCGGCGCCGTACACCGAGCAGGTCGACGCGTACAGGAAGCGCCGCACGCCGGCGTCACGGGCCAGCCGGGCGAGCCGTACGGACGCGTGGTGGTTGATGTCGTAGGTCAGGTCCGGCGCCAGCGATCCCAGCGGGTCGTTGGACAGCGCGGCCAGGTGGATCACGGCGTCCACCCCGGCCACGTGTGCGGCCGTGATGTCGCGCAGGTCCACCCGCTCCCCCGGCGGGTCGGCGGGCGCCGGTCCGAGGACGCAGTCGGCGAACAGGCCGGCGTCGAGGCCGACGACCTCGTGCCCGGCGGCCGCGAGGACCGGGGCCATCACGGTGCCCAGGTAGCCCTGGTGTCCGGTCAGCAGTACGCGCATGGTTCAGTCCCCCAGGTCGAGAGTGCCCAGATTGAGTGTGACTTTGGTGACGGCGAACGCCTCGGCGTAGCGGGCGTGGCATTCGATGCCGCGGATCCGCGCGAGCCCGAGGAAAGCCTCCCGGTCGTACCAGGGCCGGTGGCGCTGCGAGGGGTAATGCTCCTGCAGCAGCCGCACCTTCTGTTCGGCGATCTCCGGCGAGAGCGGCTGGTACGCCGTCATACGGCCGAGGTCGCCGTCCCACTTGGCGATCTCGTAGCCGAGGACGAGGTGGTCGCGGAACGCGGTGGGTATCAGCTGGGCCAGGCCGCGGTGATCCTGGTGCGCGTCGTCGGTGCGCGGGGCGAGGATCAGCTCCGGGTCGGTCTCCCTGCGCAGTTCCTCGACCGCGGCCTTGGCCTCGTCCCAGTGCACCGGCATCCGGCCGTCGGGCAGTTTGAGCACGGTGAGGCGCAGGTCGGCTCCCGGGCAGAAGGCGGCGAGCGCGGCCCGCTCCTCCTGCTCCCGCTCGGTGCCTGCGCCCGAGAGCACCAGCGCGTCGACGCGGAGCCCCGGCCGTGCGAGGCACAGCGTGAGGAGAGTGCCGCCGGCGCCGATGGCGATGTCGTCGCAGTGCGCACCCACCGCAGCGATCCGGTTCAGCGGCCCGGCCCCGAGCCGGATCACGCGCCCACCCCGGCACTGTCCCGCTCCCACACGGCCCACGGGTGCTCGCCCCGCGCGTAGGCGGCGTCGAGGGCGGCCCGCTCCTTCACGGTGTCGGTCGGTTTCCAGAAGCCGCGGTGCTGGTGCGCCAACAGCCGTCCCTGCTTGGCGAGTCGGGCGCATCCGTCGGCGACCAGGTCCCCGTTCTCCGGTATGTGGTCGAAGATCTCCTGGCGGAGCACGAAGTAGCCGCCGTTCTCCCACAGCGGCAGTTCGCTCACCGCGGTGATGCCCCCCACCAGGCCGTCCTCGCCCAGGTCCACGCAGTGGAACGACGACTGCGGCGGCACCACCATCATCGACGCCCCGGCGTCGCGCCGGGCGAAGGAGTCGATCATCTGCGGCAGCGGGGCGTCGGTGAGCACGTCGGCGTAGTTGGCGAGGAACATCTCGTCACCGTCCAGGTGGTGGCGCACGCGGCGCAGCCGCTCCCCGATCGGCGACTCGACGCCGGTCTGCGCGAACGTGATCGTCCAGTCGGCGATGTCGGTGGAGAGGAGCTCGGTCCGCCCGCCCCGCAGCACGAAGTCGTTGGACGTCGTCTCCGCGTAGTTGAGGAAGAACTCCTTGATGTGGTGAGCCCCGTACCCGAGGCACAGAATGAACTCCGTGTGCCCGAAGTGCGCGTAGTAGCGCATGACGTGCCAGATCAGCGGCCGCGGCCCGACCATCGCCATCGGCTTGGGTACGTCGTCGGCGGCTCCGCTGCGCATCCGCATCCCGTAACCGCCGCAGAACAGGACGACCTTCATGCCTTCACCTCGATAATGCTCAGTTCCGGGATGGGAAAGACGAGCCGGCCGCCCCACTCATGCACGAAGGACAGCTGCTCGACGAGTTCGGCCCGCAGGTTCCACGGGAGGACGAGGACGTAGTCCGGCCGGTCCGCGGCGATCTGCTCGGGCGGCAGGATCGGGATGCGGGCGCCCGGGGTGAACCTGCCGTGCTTGTAGGGGTTGCGGTCGACGGTGTACGCGAGCAGGTCGGGCCGGATGCCGCAGTGGTTGAGCAGGGTGTTGCCCTTGCCGGGGGCGCCGTAGCCGACGACCGTCTCGCCGCGCTCGGCCGCCTCGATGAGGAACTTGAGGAGGTCCCGGCGCACCTTGGCCACCCGTGCGGAGAACTCGGCGTACCCGGACAACTCCTGCAGCCCGGCGGCCTTCTCCCGGTCGAGGACCTCGGCCACCCGGCGGCTCGGCTCGCCGGCCGCCTCGGCCGGCCGGGCCCACAGCCGGATCGAGCCGCCGTGCGTGGGCAGCAACTCGACGTCCACGAGCGCCAGTCCGCCGCTCGCGAGCGCCCGGATCGCGGACGCGACCGTGTAGTACTGGAAGTGCTCGTGGTAGATCGTGTCGTACTGGTTCTCCTCGATCAGGGTCAGCAGGTGCTGTACCTCGATGGAGACCCAGCCGTCGTCGGCGACCAGGGCGCGCAGCCCCTGGGTGAAGCCGACCACGTCGGGGATGTGCGCGTACACGTTGTTGGCCACGACCAGGTCGGCCGGGCCGTGCTCGGCGCGGACGGCCGAGCCGGTGTCCGGGCTCAGGAACTCCGTGAGCGTGGGCACACCCGCATCCCGTGCGGCGGCGCCGACGTTCACCGACGGCTCGATGCCCAGGCAGCGGATCCCCCGGTCCACCACGTGCTTCAGCAAGTACCCGTCGTTGCTCGCCACTTCGACCACGAAGGCCTCGGAGCCGTCGGAGTCATCGGAGCCATCGGTGCCGAGGCCCACCCTCTCTACGGCGTCGGCGACGAACGTGCGCGCGTGCTCCACCCAGGAGGTCGAGAACGAGGAGAAGTACGCGTACTCGCTGAACGTCTCCTCCGGCGTGATCAGCGGAGGAATCTGCGCGAGCCAGCACTCGGTGCAGACCCGCAGGTGCAGCGGGTACGCCGGTTCCGGTCGGTCGAGTTGGTCCGCGGCGAGAAAGCTCTCGCATGGCGGCGTCGCCCCGAGGTCGACGACGCTCGCCATCGCTTCCGAGCCGCAGAGTCGGCATCGTGTCATTTTCTGTCCCCATCCCCCCTGCTCACGGGGGTGTCCCCGCCGCGAGCCAGTGCTGACCGCCCCGCGATCGCGGTGCGGTACTCCTCCACCAGGCGCTCAAGGCCGACGGCCGGGCTGAAGCCCCGCTCGTATCGGCGCCTGGCCGCCCGGCCCATCTCCTGGCCCAGCGCCGGCCCGGCCGCGATCCGGCGTATGCAGGACGCGAGCGAGGCGCTCTCGCCGGGCTTGTGCAGCAGCCCGGTCACGCCGTCCTCGACGAGTTCGACGAAGGCGCCGTGGCCGGCGGCGACGGTCGGCACCCCGGCCGCCATCGCCTCCACGACCACCAGGCCGAACGCCTCCAGCCACGTCGAAGGAGCCACCACGGCGACCGACCGCGCTATGGCCTGCCGGCACTGAGCCGCGTCGTACAGGCCGACGTAGCGCACGTCGTCCCGGCCCGCCGCCCAGGCCGTCACCTCGCGCTCCAGCGGCCCCGCACCGGCGATGACGAGCGGCACGCCCACACCGCCGCCCGCGGCTATCTCGTCCCACGCGGCCATCAGCAGCCGCACGCCCTTGGCCTCCGCGAGCCGTCCGAGATAGAGCAGATGCTCGCCGTGGCCCTCGCGGCGGGCGCCCGGCTCCGGCACGAAGTTGTGCTTCACCGCAAGCCGCTCGGCCGGCATGCCGGCCCGCACCAGAAGGTCGCGCTGCGCCGCGGAGATGCAGAAGAACCGGTCCACGCCGGACCACCACCGCCGCCGGTTGACCGACAGGCTGACCGCGAGCGGCACCGTCGCGAGCCGGGAGTTCCGGTAGCAGCCGTGCCGGACGGCGGGCAGCGGCGCCGCCGGTCCGACGCACTCCGTGCACGGCCGGCCGCCTCGCTGCAGCGTGCCGGGCGGGCACACCTGGCCGTAGTTGTGCAGCGTGGCGACCGCGGGTACCCCGGCGTCGGCGCAGGCGGCGAGGACCGCGGGCGACAGGAGCGGGAAGACGTTGTGGATGTGGACG
The DNA here is from genome assembly GCF_004005495.1 of Streptomyces antnestii. Classification (GTDB taxonomy): domain Bacteria; phylum Actinomycetota; class Actinomycetes; order Streptomycetales; family Streptomycetaceae; genus Streptomyces; species Streptomyces antnestii. Next base: position 19,185 of record NZ_RZYA01000036.1, on the reverse strand, counting down.
ACGTCAGGGCGTGAGGTGCGCAGGCGGGCGGCGAGCTCCGAGCGGACCGCCGGGTTCCAGGGCACGAGAAGCGGCACCGCGGCCTTGGCGAGGAGGGACCGGGTGGCGATGTCGTCGCTGCGCCGCTCGAACACCTCGACGCGGTGGCCCGCGGCGCGCAGCAGCTCCACCTCCTGGTCGACGACCTTGTTCTCCCCGCTCGGCTGAGCCGAGGCGTAGCGGTTGTGCACCACGAGGACGTGCATGCTCAGATCACCTCCGTGTTCCGGGCCCATCGCGGGACGGTCCGTCGAGTGGCTTCGGGCGGCGTCGCGAGAGGAGCGGGCTCGGCAGGTGTCGCCAACAGCGCGGCGGCCAGGGCCAGATGCAGCAGATAGGGCGAGGCGTCGCCGAGCCCGGCCTCGGTGTACGACGCGATCGCGCAGTAGCTGATCAGGAAGATCGCGCAGGCCCGCTGCAGCGACGGTGGCCGCAGCAGCGCGACGCCGGCGAGGACGATGAAGATCGCCGCCACGAGGGCGACGCCGATCAGGCCTTGTTCGTTGTAGACGGCCAGCCAGCTGTTGTCGATCGGCAGCCCGCCGAACGACTTGTCGCCGAGACCCACGCCGAACACCTTCTCCCCTGTCGTCCGGGGCGCGGCCAGCAGGGCGTCCCAGACCTTGGCCCGGCCGGTGAGGCTGGAGAAGTTCTCCTGGCTCTGTCCGCGCAGGAACCACGTCTGGAGTGCGGAGGCGAACCCCACCGCGGCCACCACGGCGCACAGCACCGCCCAGGTGAAGAACCGCCGGGCCGCGGCGCTGGTCAGGATGAGCGAGCCGATGGCCAGCACCAGGCCGACGAGCAGGCCGAGCGTGGCCGTCCGGGTGTGGGTCAACGCGAGGAGGACGAGTGACGGCACGATGACCAGCGCCGCGCCGGCTCTGTCGGTCCGGCGGCCCAGGGCGAGCAGCACGGTCAGCCCGATGATCACGGCGGCGTACTGTCCGATCTGCGGCGGGGTGAGCGGCCACAACGCGCCGACGAGGCGTCCGCCGTAGAGATCCGGCAGGGCCGCGCCCGATGAGATGACCAGGCCGGCGGCCACCGATCCGAGCACCGCGAAGTACATCCGGATGTGGTGCCGGACGAACGTCAGGCCGCCGTCCCACCAGCGGCTGAGCAGCCACAGCGTGCCGACGAAGAGAGCCAGCCGGGCGCAGCGGAACAGCGCTCCGAACCCGGACTCCAGGTGTGCGCTGGAGATCACGCTCGCCACCAGCAGCAGCGTGAGCAGGAACACGTAGGCGCCGGCGCGGATGCGCAGCCGGAGATTGACGGCGAGCGCCAGCGCGAACGCGGCGACCAGTGCGCCCATGGTGACCATCTGGATGAGGGAGCGGGGCAGCGGGATGATGGTCCTGGCCCCGGTGGAGCCGAGCGTGTTGAGGATCAGCAGCGCCCAGACGATCCCGGCGATCTTCGGTGTGGCGACGGGTCCCATCTCAACCACCGGCCTGTGGGTGGAGTTTGCTGCCCGTGTCCTGCTGGTACGGCGTGCCCTGCCACTGCCCGAAGTCGAGCACCTGGCTCGGGTCGTGGGCGACGAACTTCCATGGTCCGAGGTAGACGTTGTCGTGCCAGTGGTTGTGCTGCTTGCGGGTGATCGCCTCGGCCACCCCCTCGCCCTTGTAGGGCGACCAGTCCGGATACGTGCCGTAGTTGGCGAGGACCGCCATGCGGTCGCACTTCTCCGTGCACTTGACGACGGACATGTCCAGCTCGAAGCGGTTGTCGTGGATGTCCACGCGCTGGGTCTTCCACCGGCAGTCGTCGTAGAGCGGTGCCTTGGCGATCGCCGGCTGCGCGCAGCGGTGGGTGTCCCGGACCAGCAAGGTGCAGTCGCCGGACGAGGTGTTGGCCGGGCTGTTGCAGAACCGGTCGGCGTTCTCCCACAGGGTGATCCCGGACCAGTTGTCCTGCAGCACGTTCCGGTAGATCTCGATCTTGTCGGTGCGGGCTTTGATCCGTGGTTCGCCGCCCGACTCGGACAGGTAGACGGTCGCGTACGGAAAGGTGTCACCTCCGTCGGCCGCCTTGCGGCCCTCGACCCAGTTGTTCCGCCGGATCGTGTTGTTCCGGATGACCGCGTTGTAGCTGGTCTCGTAGATGAGCGCGGCGCCGTCGTTGCCCTCGAGCACGTTGTCCTCGATGAGGAAGTCGTTGTTGTCGGTGTCCGCCCACAACCCTGTTCCGCGGTTGTCGTGCACCCAATTGCCGTGTATCTCGGCTCCGTTGACGGCCCAGAATTTGATGCCTCCGGTGCAGCCGCAGCCCTCCCGCCGCCGTTCCCAGTCGCCGGTGTTGTTGCCCGCGATCTCGTTGCCCTCGATCACCAGGCCGCCGAGTGGGCCTTCGGCCTTGTACGCGTTCATGCCGTACTGGCCGTTGTCGCGCAGGCAGTTGGCGCGGACCTGCTGGCGGGCACCGGCCATGAGGCCGGCACCGGAGTTGTCCTGGACCGTCGCGTGCTCGATCACCCAGCCGTCGGCCGAGTCGTGGTTGACCACGCCCTCGTCGGGGGGTGCCACGAAATGTTGGACGGTCAGGTAGCGGATGATGACGTCGCGGGCCGTGCCGGCGAACGCGTACTGGTTCTTCTTCCCGCCGTCGAGCACCGCTCCTGGCGCACCGAGGTAGCGGTCCCCTTCCTTGGGAACGACCTGGGCGTACCGGTCCGGGTCGAGCCGGTGCTTGCCCGGTCGCAGCCAGAACGTGGTGTTCGGGGGGCTGTTCTCGGTCTTCGCCGCCAGGTCACCGATGACGGCGGGGTCGACGGTCACCGCGCCCTCCGGCGCCTTGGCCGGCCCGGCCGCGGGCTCGGCGCACACCCGGGCCACGGATCGGACCGCGGACGCGGCGGACCTGGGTGGCGCGGCCTTCGACTCCGGCCCGGCTCCCGGCGTGCTCTCGCAGCTGGTCGCGGCCAGCAGGGCCAGCGCCAGCGGTGCCGCCGCCCACGACCGGTGCCGCTTCTTGTTCCCCACGCGCCCCCCTAACCGCGGAACCTGAGCACGGTGGTGAACTCCCCCGACAGCGCGGTGCCGTCGGCGAAACCGGTGCCGACGAGCGTGGTGGTGGGTTCCTTGCGCCCGAATCCGGCGGAGTACCAGCCCAGCGGCGGGTCGCTCTCGCCGCGGTGCGCCCGCCAGGACAGCTCCCCGGGCAGGTCGAGCACCGCGGAGCGGGCCTCGCCGTCCCGGCTCCAGGTGAGCAACGCTTGGTGGCCGGCCAGCTCCGCCGCGACGGCCGGGCCGAGGTGGAACGCCAGACGCACGTCCCGCCCCGGGCCGCGCACCTCGTCGATCACCCGCAGTTCCCTGGCCGCGGCGGTCAGCTCCACCCGGCGGCGGTGTACGGAGCGCTGGTAGCCGTCGTGTTCGGCACACCAGCGGACCACTCCCCTGCCGGAGGCGTCGGAGGTGTCCGCGGTCAGGACCCGGCTGCGGGCATGCCGGGTCCACAGGAACGGGCCGCCGGAGACTGACTGGTCGCCGCCGTCCATCTGCAGGGTGTTGTGGCCGAGGGTCGACCGGAAGTACTGCCGCCACTCGGGCTGTCCGTGGTAGCAGTACGTCCCCGGGTCGGCGAGCACGTCCACCCCGTCGTGCCGGACCTCCACGGACAGTGCGTCCGCGTGGGCGTGCGCGGCGATGGACAGAAAGCCGTGCGGGCCACCGTCGCAGCGGCACCAGATCTCTTCCGGGCCGCGCAGGATGGTGAGCCCCGCGTCGGCGAAGTGGGCCGGGCGGGTTGCCGGCCGGGTCACGGCCTGCGCCGCTCCGTTTTTCGAGTACGGCCGGATGAGCGCGGCCAGCAGTGGGGTGCGCACGTCGGTGGCGGTCACTTCCGGCCACCAGGCGAGCCGGCCGAACACGGCGTCCCCGGTGGCCAGGAGAGAGGCCCAGCGGTCGGTGCCGGTGCCGTCCACGACCAGACCGTGACCGTCGTCCGCGTCCCCCTGGCGCGGCGGCCGCAGCCGGTTGTCCACGATGGCGGCGAGCGCGTCGGTCATCCGCAGCAGCACGAGGCGGACGGATGCGGGGACCGGCAGGCCGGCGGCATCCGCCTCGGCCAGCGCGGCCAGGCCGAGCTCGAGCACGAGTCCGTGATACTCGGTGGCCAGCTCGCGGTTGAGGCCGGAGGCGAAGGTGTTGGCGCGCAGGTGCCGCTCCAGCGACCGCAGCGCGCCGGCTCGCCAGCGCGTGGAGGAGGGGAACCAGCCGAACGCGCAGGCCGCGGCGAGCTGTCCGGCGGCCTCGGCGATGATGTGGTTGTTCGCCGAGGACCCCCGGCTGGGGAAGGCGGCCAGCCAGCGCTGGTGGTGCCAGATCTGTTTCAGCGCCACCGGGTTGTCCTCGAAGAGGCCGGCCGCGCCGGGCCAGCCGTCGAGCAGCCGGCGGATCCACACCCAGGACAGCAGCCGTATGCCCAGCTCGATGCCGCTGATCCAGTGCACGCCGCGCAGCGGTGGGTTGGCCGCCCACCACGACCGCAGGTGCCCGGCCACGCGCTCGGCGTACCGCTCGTCCCCGGTGATCGCGTAGGCGGCGGCGAGCACGGTGAGGTGCTGATGCCGGGACGGCTCCCAGATCTGCTTGATGTCCCCTACCGCGTCCTCGTTCCGGTACGGCACGTCGAAGGCGTAGCCGTCCGGAGCCCGGCGCCCGGTCTTGGGGTCGTACCACCAGTCCGGGTCGGTCAGGTCGTCGCGGACCACCCCGAAATACTCGGCGTGCCCGGACATGAGCCGGTCCGCCTCGGTGATGAGACGTTTCGCGGCGTCGGGAGGTACGGCGGCGATCGCCTGGGCGGGCAGTACCGCGGTGAACCGGGCGCCGGTCACGCCGGGGGTGTGCGGCCGCGCCGACCGCCATCTGCGCCTGCGCACCGCGTCGCCCGCCCGGCCGCCGATCTCCCGCGGTCCCATTCGGGAAAGGCGCCGCAGGTACCAGCCCGGACTCCCCGAGATCACCGTCATCGCGCCCTCGCCAGCGTCACCGGCGCGCCGCCTGCCAGACCTGTCCGCACGGCGAGAGTGGCCGCCGTGGTGGCGACGAGGGACTCCAGCGGCACGGGCATCGGGCCGCCGGTCCGCACGGCCTTGACGAACGCGGCCAGTTCCGCGTTCTGGCCCTTGTCCCGGGCCTTGGGCAGCCGCGAACTGACCCAGCGCTTGGGGCCGGCTCCCCCGTCCACGAACACCGAGGCACGGACGAAGTCGTCGAGCCGCAGCACCTTGCCGTCGGCGATGAGGTCCAGCGTCTCCTTGGGGAAGCTGGGCGCGCCGGTGGTGACGTAGCTGATGGTGGCGGTGGACCCGTCCGGGTAGCGCAGCACGACCTGGAGGTCGTCGTTGCCGGGCGTGGCGACCGCGTACACCGAGTCCGGGTCGGCCCCGAGCAGCCAGCTCGCCGTGTCGATGAAGTGTCCGCCCTCGCCGGCGAACCGCGAGCCCTCGGTGCCTTGTCGGAGGTACCAGCTGCCGTGCTGCAGCCGGCCGGCGTTGACCAGGTAGCGCAGGTTCGCCGGACCGGTCCGGGCGCCGAATCGCTGCCTGGCCTCCTGCAGCAGCGGCGCGAACCGGCGGTTGAAGCCCACCTGGAGCCGGTCGTTGCCGGACTCCTCCACCGCCGCGAGTACGCCGGCCAGCTCGTCCTCGGTGAGGGCCAGGGGCTTCTCCACGAACACGCTCTTGCCGGCAAGCAGTGCTTTTCGGGTCAGCTCGGCGTGCGAGCTGTGCCGGGTGACCACGAACACCGCGTCGATGGTTTTGTCGCCGAGGACGGCGTCGAGGTCGGTGGTCGCCTCGGCGAAGCCGAACTTCCGCTGCGCGTTGGCCCCGGACAGGGCCGTCGTGGTGACGACGGTCGACAACTCGACGCCCTCGCGCTGTGCCAGGTGCGGCAGCAGCATGGACGTCGCGTAGTTTCCCGCGCCGACGAAGGCGAGGCGCACCGGCGCCGTGGCGGCCCGGGCCGGACGCGGCTGCGTGCGCTGGGTGGGCACAGCCACCGCGGGCACGGCCACCTCGGGCACGGGCACCGCCGGAGCCTCGGCTTCCACCGCCTCGTCGGGGTACCGGAACAGCACGGCCACGGCCTTGAGGTCGCCGTTCTTCAGGCTCTGGTACGTCTCGACGGCGTCGTCGAAGTCGGCTATGCGGGAGACCAGAGGCTCCACGTCGACGCTGCCGCGAGCGAGGAGGTCGAGGAAGCACGCCAGGTTACGGCGCTCGGTCCACCGCACATAGCCGATCGGGTAGTCCCGCCCCTCCAGCTCGTACTCCGGGTCGTAGCGCCCGGGGCCGTAGCTGCGGGAGAACCGGACGTCGAGTTCCTTCTCGTAGTAGGCGTTCCACGGCAGGTCCAGACGGCACTTGCCGATGTCGACGACGCGGCCGCGGTCCCTGCAGAGCCGGGCGGCCAGCTCGACGGGTTGGTTGCTGCCACCGCCGGCGGCCAGGTACACCTGGTCCACGCCGTGACCGCCGGTGAGCTCGGCGACGGCGGCTTCCACGGCCGTGGACGCGGGGTCGCCGCAGGCCGCGGCGCCCATACGTTCGGCCAGTTCGCAGCGCACCGGGTCCGGATCCGCCCCGACGACGCGGACTCCCGAGGCGGCGAGCAGTTGCACCACGAGCTGGCCGATCAGCCCGAGGCCGATGACGAGGGCCACTTCGCCGAGCTGCGGCCCGCCCTGGCGGACGCCCTGCAACGCGATCGACCCGACGGTGCCGAAGGCGGCGTGCCGGGGCGTGAGGCCGTCCGGCACCGGTGTGCAGAGGTTCTTCGGCACCCAGTTGACCTCGGCGTGCAGCGCGTGCTCGTTGCCGGCGCAGGCCACGAGGTCGCCGGCCTTCACGTCGTCGATCCCGGCGCCGACCTGCTCGACCACCCCGCACAGCGAGTAGCCGAGCGGTGTGTAGGAGTCCAGCTTGCCCATCACCTTGCGGTAGGTGGCCGGCACTCCGTTGGTGGCGACGCTCTGCACGACCTTGGCCACCTGGTCCGGCCGGGAGCGGGCCTTGCCCACCATCGACATGCCGGCCTCGGACACCTTCATGAGCTCGGTCCCGGTCGATATCAGCGAGTAGGCGCTCCGGACCAGGACGCCGCCCGGCTTGCACCCCGGCACCGGCACGTCGAGGAGCGCCAGTTCGCCACTCTTGTAGTTCTGAACAACCTGTTTCACCCGAGCTCCTCTTGATTCAACTTCCGACGCTGTCAGGCCGCTTGGCTCCGGCCGGAGCCGGAGGTAGCGCCGCGATACCAGTACTCGAGGGTCAGCACATGCCACAGATGCTTGGAGTAGTCCCGCTGCCCGGCGGCGTCCTCGGCGACCATCCGCGCCAGCGCGTCGCGGCGCAGGAACCCGGAGTTGACGAGCACGCCGTCGTTCACCACCTCGCGCACCAGTGGTGCCAGATCCCGGCTCATCCAGGCGCGCAGCGGGGCGCTGAACAGGCCCTTGGGCCGGTACACGATCTCCCGGGGCAGGATCGAGGTGGCCGCCTCCTTGAGGACGGCCTTGCCCTGCCGTCCGACGATCTTGCGGTCGCCGGGGAAGGCGAACGCCGTCTTGACCACCTCCACGTCCACATACGGCACCCGCACCTCGGTCGACGCGGCCATGCTGGAGCGGTCCGTGTACGCGAGGTTCAGTCCTGGCAGGAACATCCGGGCGTCGCCCAGGCACATGCGGTTGACGAAGTCGTCGAGGTCGTTGTCCTGGTAGATGTCCGCGTGTTCGGTCAGCACGTCCTCGACCGCCCGGGCCAGGTCCGGATCGACGAGGGCGAGCAGTTCGTCCTGGTCGTACATCGTGTAGCTGCGCCGGAACGCGGTCTCCTCCGGCAGACCGGCGAAGGAGAGGAACCGCTTCGCGAAGCGCACCGACCGGTACCCCCGGCGGGACGTGGCGACGGGCAGTCGGTCCACGGCCCTGGACAGGCCGTGCCGCAGGGGGCGCGGGACGCGCTGGTAGCGCAGCGCGAGCAGGTTGGCCAGGTGCTTGCGGTACCCGGCGAACAGCTCGTCGGCGCCCATCCCCGAGAGCATCACCTTGGCCCCGGCCTCCCGGGCGGCCGAGCAGATCAGGAACGTGTTGATCGCGGCGGGGTCGCCGATCGGCTCGTCCAGGTGGTACGTCATCCGGGGCAGCAGGTCGAGCACGTTCGGGGCGATCTCGATCTCGTGCAGGTCGACGCCGAACCGCTCGGCCACCTGCCGGGCATGGCGCAGGTCGTCGGGCATCGCTTCGAACCTGGCGTCCTCGGCTCGGAATCCGATCGTGTAGGCGGAGATCCCGGGCCGGTCGCGGGCCGCGAGGGCGGTCAGGTAACTGGAGTCGAGTCCGCCGGAGAGGAAGGTCGCCACGGGCACGTCGGAGAGCAGGTGCCGCCGGGTCGACTCCTCGACGACGGCCGCGAGGTCGGGCCGCTCGCCGCTGCGGGCCCTCTCCCGGCCCTCGGCGGCGACGTCCCGGAGGTTCCAGTACCTGCCGCGCTCCACCCGGCCGTCGGGCCGGCACCGGAGCCAGCTGCCCGGCGGCAGCTTCTCCGCTTCGCGGAACGCGCACCGTGAGTCCGGCACCCAGTAATACAGCAGCGAGGCCACAAGGGCCGCGTCGTCCACCTCCAGGGCCCCACCGGTCGCGGCGGCGAGCGCCTTGAGCTCGGAGGCGAACACCAGGCCCGCACCGCGCCGGAGCAGGAACAGCGGCTTGATGCCCAACTGGTCACGGGCGAGCACCAGTTCACCGGTTCGCTCGTCGAAGATCCCGAACGCGAACATGCCGCGCAGCCGGGGCAGGCAGTCCGTGCCCCAGCGCCGCCAGGACTCGAGCAGCACCTCGGTGTCGGAGGTACCGCGGAAGCGCACTCCGGCCGCTGCCAGCTCGGCACGCAGTTCCGGCGCGTTGTACAGCTCGCCGTTGTAGGTGAGGACGAGACCGTCTTTGACCATCGGCTGGGCGCCGGTCTCGGAGAGGTCGACGATGGACAGCCGGCGGTGCCCGAGGTGCACCTCGCCGTCACCGACGGGGTGGCTGTACCGGCCGGCCCCGTCCGGACCGCGGTGGGCGAGGGTGTCGGTGAGCCGGTCGGTCACGACCTTCCCGTCCGGCCATCGGTAGGTTCCTGCGACGCCACACATGTCCTACCGCCCGTCCTGGTCGTTGTCGGGGACCCGTGCGGCCCACATCGGCAGCCGCTCCGTCCGCCGCCGGCCCTCCCCCACTGCCTGAACGGCGTGGGAGGTACCCCCATCGTTCTGCCGCGCAGGACCCTCGATCCGGCCGCGCAGCGCGGTGTGCGCCCCGTCCCACAGCGTGCCGTCGGTACGGTCACGCGGATCGGGGTCGATCAGCACCACGCCGATCACCGGAATGCGCTGGTCCGCGAGCTGCCGCGCCACGGTGTGCAGCCATGCGGCGCTGCCGTGCCCGGCGCGCACCACGAGCACGGCCTGGGCGCCGAGGTGAGGGAGGTCGGTCCACGCGGTGCCGGGCGCGACCGAGCCGACGCCGAGCCGACGCTCCTGAGCCGAGGCGGCCGCGGCACGCTCGGCGCTGACGACGGCCGGGTCTCCTCGCTTCGGGCGGCGCCCTGCGAGCTCCGGGCCGGGCAGACCGTCGACGATCACCACCGGCCCGTCCGCCGCCAGTGCCCTGCCGAGGTCCAGGGCGATCGCGCTCGTGCTGCGCGCGCAGCCCAGTTCAAGGAGCGACACCGGTTCGGCCGAGCCGCGCACGGTGCGGGCGAGGGAGGTGGTCAGCCGTTCGCGTGCCGTCCGGCTCCGTCGGCGTTTCCACAGTCTGGCCGGCCGGCGCGGCAGTTCCGCGATGACCGATGCATCGAGGTTCGCCGCGATCTCCCGGCGCAACACGGGGCGGTCCGCCACCACCACGCCGACCGCGGCCAGCGCGAGCCCGAGGACGAGCCCCAGGACGAGCCCGAGCGCGGCGTCGGTGGCAACGGCCTTGGGCAGGGAGTGCCGTAGCGCGCGCGGGGCGTCCACGATCTGCGTGCCGACGACGAGCTGGGGGGTGCCGACGCGTGCCTCCTCCGCGCGCTGGCCGAAATCGCTGATCCGCGAGGCGAGTTCGGCCCGGCGGGCGAAGAGCGACTCCATGTTCGCCGACGTCGTCGGGTCGCTCCCCGGCGAGGTGCCCCCGATCGCCTTGTTGACCTGGGCGAGTTCCTTCCGCAAGCGGTCACGTTGCTGGAGCAGGGACTGGGCCTCGGCGTCCGCGGCCTGCCGTATCTGCCTCACATGTTCCGCGACGAACGCGTCGGCCAGCGCCTTGGCGCGGGCCACCGCTTCCGCGTCGCTGTCACCTGTGACATTGACCTGCAGCACGTTGTTGGTCACGCCGACTCCCCCGTAGTCCTTCATGAAGTCCTCCGGTTTTTCAGGGGACTTGAGGGACTTCAGCGCCGCGTCGGCGATCCGCGTGGTGTTCAGCAGCGCCACGTCGGTGCGGATCAGCGTTCCGGGGTCGTTCGGTTGGTCCGCCTGGTGGGCGACCATCACCTTGGCCGTCGCGGTCGGCGGAGGCGGCAGCAAGGCCGCCACCGCCGCGCCGGCCAGCAGGCCGAGGAGTGCCATGGCGCCCCAGAAGCGGCGGCGTCTGCGCACCGCCACCACCAGCGCCTGCAGGTCGAACAGCGGAGCGGCTGCCGGCGTCTCCGAAGTCGTGCTCGTCGTCACGCTGAACCTCCCGTGGCCCGGCCGCGCATCGCGAGCACCGGAACGGCGTCATCCGGTCGATGGCCGGCGGCCCCCGCCGGACGGGCCAGGACCGCGCCGGCGACGACGATGCCGACGACCTCGTGCCCGCCGTCCGCACACGCCTCGGCGATGCCTCTGAGCTCTTCCGCGGTCCAGCTGCCCGCGCTGAGGACGACCAGGGCACCGGACTCGGTGCCGCGGTCCGGCACCAACGGCCGGTCCACCGGCACCTCCACCACCCGCCGCAGCGGATCGCCCTGCGCCTCGGCGACGAGCTGCGCGGCGGCCCGGCGGGCGATGTCGTCACCGTCCGGTACGACGACCAGCAACTGCCGGAGGGCCGGCAGTTGGTCTCGGAGGCGAGCGCACACCCGCGTGTAGCGGATCCGTCTGCCGGCGTCGTCGCCGGACCTGCGCGGTGCCGGCACGTCCCATCGGGTGTCGATGCCGAGGAGTCGGCGGATCCCGGCTCGTGGGCCCCCACGTTTCTGCCGGTGCGCGGGCCGTTCAGCGGATACGTCGACTGTGCCGAGCAGCTGCGAACCCAGCGCGGCGGCGATCTCCGCTTCGGTGCGCAGCCTTCGGTCCCCTCGGGCGGCGACGAGATGGCCGATGACCGCGAGCAGGAAGAACAGCAGCGCCCCGGCGACGATGAGCTGCACCCTCGTCGGCGGCGCCTCGGCGGTCGGCCGGGCGGCCGGCCCCATGACGACCATGCCGGCCTTGGCGTTCGCCGGGTCGGCCTGGTCCAGCTTCGTCATGGCGTCCTCCAGCGAGGTGCGCAGCTTCTCGAGCTCGGTGCGGGCCTGCACGCTCTCCACGGTCCGCCCGGGGTCGGCCGCACCGGCCAGGTCGGTGATGCGACGGTTGGTCTCCTCCACCTGCTTCCGCAGCGCCTCGGGCCCTGTGGCCGATGCGGAGTCGGTGCTACCGCCCGCGATACCGGCGGCGAATTTCACGAATTGCTGGGCCACCCGGTCCGAAAGCTGCTGCGCGCGCTCCGGGGTGCCGGCCGTACCCGAGATCTTGATGATGTTCCCGTCGGCGGCCTTGGCACTCACTCGGTCCCGCAGATCGGCGCCGCTGACGCCGGTCCAGTCGAGGGCGGCGGCCGCGCGGTCGACCACCGTCGAACTGGTCGCGATGTCCACCTGGGTCAGCAGCTCGCGCTCCTCCCACTGCCCTGGCAGCAGTACCGATGCCGACGCCGTGTAGCGCGGCGGGAACAGCACCGAGGTGCCGTAGCCGACGAGCGCCCCCACCAGGGCGAGGACGGCGAGAAGCCGTCGGCGCCGACGGAGAATCCGCCCGATCGTGACCAGGCGTATCGTGTCCTCGCTCACCTGCGCCGCCTCTTCCTTGTACGGACCGGGCCGCCCGCCGACACCGGAGTGCGCTCACCGCAGGCGGCGTAGGCGGCGAGCAGCGACGCCTGCGAGTTCCGCCAGGAGAGCGGTCCGCTGATCCGCTCCTGGCCGATCCTGCCCATCCGGTCCCGCTTCTCCGGATCGTCCATCAACAGCGTGATGAGCTTGGCGAATTCGGCTTCGTCGTCGGCGGGCGCGTAGACGGCGGCGTCTCCGGCGGAGACGCGTGCCTCCTTCAGATCGAACGACACGATCGGCCGGCCCATCGCCATGTACTCCAGAACCTTGTTCATGGTCGACACGTCGTTGAGCGGATTGCGCGGATCGGGGGAAAGGCACACGTCCGCGGTGGACAGGTAGCGCACCAGGTCGGCGTCCGGGATGCGCCCGGTGAACTGCACCTGTTCGGCGAGACCGAGCCGCCGGGACAGCTCCACCATCGCGTCGAAGGCGTCGCCCGCGCCGACGAACACGGCGTGCCAGTCGGTCCGCCCGAACTCGTCGCGCAGCTTCGCGAGGGCCCGCAGCGCGTAGTCGACGCCGTCCTGAGGGCCCATGACGCCGAGATAGCACAGCAGATGAGGCTTGCCGCGCTTCAACTCCGGCTCGGGCGGCACCGGTTGGAACCGATCGGTCGCGGGCGCGCTGCGCACCACGAAGACGTCCTCGGGCCGCTGACCGCCACGGCGTATCGCGACGTCCCGGTAGCTCTCGTTCGTGGCGAGCACGACGTCCGCGGCCCGGTAGGTCAGCCGTTCCAGCGCGCACACGGCGCGGTAGAGCCGGTCCTCACCGCGGCCGAACCGGGAGAGGTACAGCTCGGGTACGAGGTCGTGCTGATCGAAGACGAACCGCGCGCCGCGCCGCTTCAGCCACAGCGCGGGCAGGAACAGCAGGTCGGGCGGGTTGCAGGCGTGGACCACGTCGACCGGGCCGACCTTGCGGGCCAGCCGGGCCGTGTGCCACAGCGCCGATCCGTACTCCCGCAGGTAGCCGGCGGGTCCCCCGGTGGCCGCGCGCAACGGGTAGCGGTGGATCCGCACCCCGTCGATCACGGTTTCCGGTTCCGTGTCGCGCTTCTCCCCGCGGGGGCAGATGACGTGCACCGTCCAGCCCGCGTCGCGCAGCGTCGTGCACTCCTGCCACACCCGCCGGTCGAACGGCACCGACAGGTTCTCCACGAGGATCAGCGCGCGCCGGTCCGGCCGGTCGCCGCAGGCCGTGTCTTCGAACGACGTGTCACCAGGCAAGGCCCATGTACCCCGGTTCGGCCCGCCGCGCCTCGGCGTCGGGGAGGCGGATGAGGTCGACGATCACCGTGCCGTCGCCATGAGGCAGCGCCGAAAGGACGGCCTCGTCCCTGGTCCCGACCAGGCACACCTCGGCGTGTTCGAGCACCTCGTCGACGGAGTCGGCGAGCAGCTGCGCGAGATGCGGCAGGCGGGTCTCGATGTACTCACGGTTCGCGCCGATCAGCCGGGAGAGGCTGACGTTGGCGTCGTAGATCTTCAGGTCGTAGCCCTTGCCGAAGAGTCTCTCCGCCAGCTCGACGAGCGGGCTTTCGCGGAGGTCGTCGGTGCCCGGTTTGAAGGACAGCCCGAAGACGCCCACCCGGCGTTTGCCGGTGCGCTCGACCAGCTCCACCGCGCGTTGCAGATGGTCGGCGTTGGAGGGCAGCACATGGGCGAGGATGGGCACCGAGACGTCGGCCCGCTGCGCCGCGTGGACCAGGCTGCGCAGGTCCTTGGGCAGGCAGGAGCCGCCGAAGGCGAAGCCGGGCCGCAGGTAGGCGGGGCTGACGTTCAGCTTGCGGTCGGACAGGAACACGTCCATCACCTGGTGCGAGTCCACTCCGAGCGCATGGCACACCGCTCCCAGCTCGTTCGCGAATCCGATCTTGAGGCCGTGGAACGCGTTGTCCGCGTACTTGATCGCCTCGGCCGTCGGGACCGGCACCCGGAACACCTCGCCCGGCAGGCCGTCGTACAGCGCCGCCACCGCGTCGCCGCTCGCCGGGTCGAGCTCTCCGATGACGGTCTTGGGCGGATCGAAGAAGTCCCGCACGCTCGTGCCCTCGCGCAGGAACTCCGGGTTGACCGCGACCCCCAACTCGGACCAGTCCACCCCGGCCGTACCGCCGACGTACTTCTCCAGGATCGGGACCAGCAGGTTCAGGCAGGTGCCCGGGAGCATGGTGCTGCGGAACACGACGGTGTGCCGGCCCCCCTGCCTGGCCCCTTCGGCCAGCGCGGCGCCGATGTCCTCGCAGACCCGCTCCAAGTACGTGGTGCACAGGCTGCCGTTGGGCTCCGACGGGGTGCCCACGCAGACCAGGGATATCTCGCTGCCCGTGATCGCCTCACGGACGTCGGCGGTGGCACGGAGCGCCCCGGTCCGCACGACCTCGGCGACGAGTTCGCCGATCCGTTCCTCGACCACCGGGGCCTTGCCGTCGTTGACCAGGTCGACCTTCGTCTGGTTGACGTCCACGCCTATGACCTCGTGGCCCATGCTGGCCAGGCACGCGGCCGACACGCAGCCCACGTAGCCGAGCCCGAAAACGCTGACTCTCATGACCCGTCCCTCCCCCCAGGCAGGCCCTTGTGGCCTGCGGTCCCGCCATGCAGGCCCTTGTGGCCCGCGGTCCGCGCGCCGGTCGGACGACCACCGCGCATCAGTACGCCCCCTGTCCGTGGACCACCGCACGCAGCGTTTTCCACAAGATCACTGCGTCCAGGGCGAGCGACCAGTCCTCCACGTACCGCAGGTCCAGGCGGACGGCCTCCTCCCACGGCAGGTCGCTGCGTCCGCTGATCTGCCACAGGCCGGTGAGTCCGGGCTTGACCAGCAGCCGCCGCCGGATGTCCGGTCCGTACGCGGCGGACTCCTCCGGCAGCGGAGGCCGCGGACCGACGAGCGACATCGATCCGGTGAGCACGTTGAAAAGCTGCGGGAGCTCGTCGATGGAGTACCGGCGCAGCACTGCTCCCACCCGGGTCACCCGCGGATCCCGGCGGAGCTTGAACAGCAGCCCCGCACCCTCGTTGCGGTCGGCCAGCTCGGCACGTGCCCCGTGGGCCCCGGCGACCATGGTGCGGAACTTGAGGATGGTGAACTCGCAGCCGCCCTTGCCGACCCTGCGCTGGCGGTAGAACGCACCACCCCGGCTGTCCATCACCACGAGCAGTCCGACGAACACCATCAGCGGCGCGAACAGCATCAGCAGGACCGCTGCGCCCATCCGGTCGACGACCGCCTTGATCGCCCGGCGGCCCCCGGTGAAGGCCGGCATGCTGACCCGCAGCAACGGGATCCCCAGCACCGCGTCGACATGCAGCCGCGGGCCGGCCACCTCCATCAGCACGGGGGCCACGACCATCTCGGCATCGCTGCCTTCGAGGTTCCAGGCCAGCCGCTGCAGCCCGTCCGGTGTCCAGTGCGGGTCCGGTGTGACCGCGACGACCCGGTAGCCGTCGTGCTCGACGTACTTGGCGACGTCCGTCAGGCGGCCGACGACCGGCACTCCGTCCAGCTGGTCACCGTCGAGCCCCCGACCGTCCGCCGTGCACACTCCGTCCACCCGCCAGCCGAGGTGCGGGAACTTACGGGTTCTGGTGATCAGGTCGCGCACGGTGGCCGGGCTCCCGGCGGCGAGCACCGGTCTCAGGCACCGCCCTTCCTTGCGCTGTCTGTGCAGCGAGAGGCGGAGCAGATACCGCGCGGTCATGGTGACGAGCGCGATCGCGGGGATCGCGACAAAGATCCAGAGCTTGATGTTGCGCGAGGTGAGGGCGATCCCGCCGAGCGCGAGCACGACGGTCGCCGTGAACAGCGAGCGTCCGAGCCGCCGGAATTCCTCTGCGCCCTGGCCGAGCACGGCGGGAGCCCACGACCGGCTCACCGCAAGCGCTCCCAGCACCAGCAGCTCGGTGCCGAAGGCGAGGATGCCCCACTTCTCATGCCAGTTGGCCGCGTCCCGGGCCCCGAAGAACTCTCCGATCGCCGCCACCACAAAGGCGGTGGCCACGGTGTCGCCGGTGATCACGGCACGGCGGTACCGCTGCTCCCAGTCGCTCGCGGGCCGGCTGATCGCCTCGTTCGCCAGACGCCCGCGCGCCGACGAAAAAGGGTCGACTATTCCCCCCTGCCGCACAGAACCCCCCAGGTCCCAGTGGTCGACGTGTCGCCCAACGCTGTTTTCCCCCGGAGGCCCCCGCCCCCGGGAGCCCCCCGCCCCCGCGCTGTTCTTCCCCCGACGGAAGGCCCCCGCCTCCCGCGCATCACATCCCGGCCACCTCAGTGGCGCCGGACCCCATAGATCATCATTTGTCGGTCAGTGTCCGTGCATGTGAAGCAGCGTCAATCTAGACCATCGAGGCCCATCCAAAGAGCGAGATGTGTGTAATTTGTGCTCAAAATCTGAAGCCGGGCACACGGACCGATATCCGTCTGCGGGGTGCTTCGATGCCCCACATGCCTGGTGACCTGCGAGGACTGCAGCCCTGCGGACCTCCGAGCTGCTTCCGAGCGGCTTCCGAGCGGCGCTCCACGCGGCGCTTCACCGACGTGCTCACGACCTCGGCGTGAGGACGATGACGGGCAAGGTCGGCGATGTGCGCCAGAACGCCGGGCTACGTCACCGCCGCGGGCACGACAGCCCGCCGGCTCATCGCCGCTGACGGCGTGCACTCCCCCGTGCGTCGCACACTGGGCCTACGACGAGCACCTCGGCGGCCTCCCGGCCCTGACGGCATCACTCCATGGTGCGGCGCGCCACCGCCGTACGGGGCATGGGACCGATGCGGCAGAGGGCACGACGCAGCGTCGCCGGCCGTGTCCTGCACGTCGGGCGACCGGAGGACTACGAACGCGCCTGGGTAGTCATCTCTCCTGCGGCAGTGCGGCCAGCACCCGCCCGATGAAGTCGGCGAAGTCGGTCATGAAGTCACTGAGGAACTTCTCCGTGGTGGAGTCGGTGACTTCGCCGTCGTCACCGAACAGCCCGGGCGTGAACTGAATGTAGGCCTCAGGCGCGTTCATCTGCGGTGAGTTGCAGAAGCTCAGGACCGAGCGGAGGCTCTGCTGAGCGACGGCCGTGCCGATTTTGCCGGGCGAGGTGCCGATCACGGCGGACGGCTTGTGGGTGAACGAGTTGGTGCCCCATGGACGGCTCGCCCAGTCGATGGCGTTCTTGAGAGCGCCCGGAATGGAACGGTTGTACTCGGGGGTGACGAACAGGATCGCGTCGACCGAAGCGATCGCATCCTTCAGGGCCCGGCCCTCTGGCGGGTAGTCGGCGTCGAAGTCGTGGTTGTAGAGCGGGAGGTCCCTGATCGGGATCTCCTGGAACTCCAGCGTCGACGGCGCGAGACGGGTCAGTGCCGTGGCAAGGGTCCGATTGATGGACTTCGCGGAGAGGCTGCCGACAAGGTAGCCGACCTTGTGGGTGGTCATACGAAACCTGCCTTCCTATGGAATCGACTGGAATCGACCAGGCGGGAGTGCGTCGACTGGCTCTTTACCATCCTGCACTGCACCGCGGTGTGTGGCTCGTTTAGCCATCGTGGCTGCGCGCGCCGCTCGCCCCTCGCGGAAACCTTGCGCCTGAGTCCCCCAGCATCGCCCTCAGCGCGGTGACCACCCAGTTGCTGCCTGGACGGCCACCGCCGTGCGGTCTCGCGCGCGTCCTCAGAGCATGATGAGCAGACGCGTCTTCGGCTTGAGTTTCCTGTTCACCGAGCGGCTCTGCACGTATACCTCCAGCTTGGGGTTGTTACCCGCCTTCACCGAGACCGCGCCCTGGATGCCCGTGCCGAACAGGAGGCTGCGCGCCGCGTCGCCGGTGTAGGCGCGGTCGGTGTCCTTTTCCACCACGATGACCTCCTTGTTCGACTGGACCTGTGCGCGGGCGCCCAACTGGTAGTAGCAGGCACCCCGTTCGTACGTGACGCCCGGGTGCGAGTCGACGAAGGGGCGGATCTCGGCCTCCTTGTCGACCTTCAGCAGCCGGTACTTGTTCGCCGGTATCGGTTCGAGGTTCGCCCGCACCTCGTCGATGGAGATGTCCTGGCCGACCGCGAAAGGTTCTTCGTGCCGCGCACACCCTGCTCGCGGGCCCGCAGGAAACTGGTCGCTGCAGCGCGCACCGTGCCGATGGCCTCCTCGACACCCTCCTGGGAATCCGCGTCCCAGATGGCGATGTTTCCGGCCGGGAACCCGTAGTTCTGGGCGGTCCGCTTGGCCAGCGAGTTCGGAACGAGGATCGCGGACGTCCAGTGGTCCGCGAGCCCGCCCATCTTCGCCGCGATCCGGTCCAGCCAGGGGCCGAGGATCGTCATGTCCCCGTCGTGACGCCTGTCGCCGCCGGAGGCGTTCTCCTCGCCATCCGTCACCACGATCTGGAGGAAGCTGTGCTCACCGTATTCCTCCGATATGTGTCCCAGGTCGTCCAGCGACTTCAGGGAAGCCTCGATGAAGACCGTGGCGCCGTTGTTGACCCGGTACAGGCCGCGCATGGACGAGAGGTGCTTCACGTCCATGTCCCACACCGGGTTCTCCACCCTGTGGTCGAAGGAGTAGAGGCTGATCCGGGTCTCGTGACTCCTCCCCCGCCTAAAGGGTGGGGGCTTTTCGCTAGGCCGGGTTGGCGTCGCGACGGACCAGCCCGG
Source organism: Streptomyces antnestii (assembly GCF_004005495.1). Taxonomy (GTDB): domain Bacteria; phylum Actinomycetota; class Actinomycetes; order Streptomycetales; family Streptomycetaceae; genus Streptomyces; species Streptomyces antnestii. The sequence continues at coordinate 378 of NZ_RZYA01000036.1, read as the reverse complement.
CCCGTAGAACGTTCAGGGCGCCCACCGTGTCCGCGTGTGCTTGGTGGCCGCAGGACTGGCAGTGGAACTTTTCCTGGGTGGGCCGGTTCTCCGCTGAGACGTGCCCGCATTCGGGGCAGGTCCGGGAGGTGTTGCGGGGGTCCACGGCAATCACTTCCCGTCCGGCGCTTTCAGCCTTGGCGTGCAGGATCGTCAGGAACACCCCCCATCCGGCGTCCGCGATCGAGTGGTTGAGTCCGGCTTTCGCGGCAGCCCCGTTGGGCAGGAAGCTGCCCGGCTGATCGGGATCCGGCTTCGGCGCGGGGGCCTTGACCATGTTGCGGATCTTGAGGTCTTCGTGCGCGATGAAGTCGTGCTCACGAACGAGGTCAAGAGCTG
>NZ_RZYA01000035.1 GCF_004005495.1 Streptomyces antnestii | reverse complement strand
GACCGATTCAAGGGGCTCGGTCGCCGGCCACGGGAAGCCCGGTCACTGCTTGCTCGGCTCGAGGGTGCGTGATCTTCGAGCCCTCGGACTCTCGCCGGACCGGCCGCTGGCACTGACGCCTATGGCGGCCCGCCTGAGCGTCTGCCTACCCGGGGCGTCTAAGGGCGGAGCCGCCACTCGTGGCGGGGATCGCGGGCGGTCCCTCATCCGATGCTGGGGCCCTCGAAACCGGGTCTGACCTGGGGTGGTGAGTGTGCGCGGCTCGAACTCACCACGCCTGGGCCACTTACCACCACGCTTACCACCAGGCCCAGGGCCGCTCATCAGCCAAGGAGTTATGGCCTCGTGACGGCGTCGGGCCGGTGCTGGGAAGCGGGGCGGTGAGAGGGCGGGCGAAGAGTGACGGCACACCTCATTCCCCCTCTGGAGGAGCCGTCGATGTCCGCTTCCTTGCGCCGTGACCGGTGTGGCCCCACGAAAGATCAGCCCTTGGCGGGTTCGCCGCCGCGTGCCCGGTCATTGCCGGTGCGCCGGGCGGCAGTGTTGCGCACCGCGGTGTGGCTCGCGGTGGCTGCAGGTCCCCTCGCGTTGGTCTCCAGTTGCGCACGACCGGACACCGCGGTGCGCAACACTGCGGCACCGGTCACGCGGACTGCCGAGCTGCGCACCCCGTCGGTCACTCCGGCCGGATACGCAGAGCTGTTCCTCGGTCTGTGGCTGCGCGGCGGCAGTGAGGACGGTACGGCCGCTGACGAGTTGCACGCGATGGCTCCGTCCGTGCCGATGCCGACCTGGGGCGAGAAGGCTCCGGCCGTCGAGCGGCTGGCCACGGTGCGCACCGTCCGCCAGGCACGGGACGCGTGGTCGGTCATGCTCGCCGTCACGTTCAAGGAGCCGGTCCGTGACCGGTCCGAGCGCACGGGGGCAGCGCCGGGCGTGCGGTACTTCGCGTTGCCGGTGGTGGCCAAGGACGCGGGCACAACGCCGGCCTTCGCGGTGCCGGCCGCGCCGATGGAGGTCGCCGCCCCCAGCGTGATCGCCCAGAGCGCTACCCCCTACGGGGGCGAGGTGCCGGACGGCTCGGGCCTCGCGTCGACCGTGTCCGAGTTCCTGACTGCCTACCTTGGGGTCGAAGGCGGCGCGGAGCGGTATCTCGCCCCCGGCATCATGCTTCCCGCGCTGGCTGTGTCGTCGTTCGCCTCGGTTCAGGTCGACGAACTGCGGGCTGTCCAGGCCACGGACGGAAAGCCGGGCCGGGACGGCTTGGTCGTGCGCGTGCAGGCACAGGTCACCGCGACGGACGGGGCGGGCGGCCAGTGGCCGCTGTCGTACGCACTGGCCTTCACGGCGCGTGCCGGCCGGTGGGAAGTCACCGCGCTGCAGTCCGGCCTGGAGGGCAAGGACGCAAAGGTGAAGACAGCGAGCAGCCACACGGGCTCTGCGCTGAAGGGCACGGCCACGACGATGCAGATGGTCGCTGCGCGTCAGGGCGCTGTTGCGGTTGGGGGGATCACGCGATGAGCACCTTGCACTGCGTCGTCATGGCCGCCGAGTTCAAGGACATGGGAGACCACCTGCTGGGCCTGGGCAGCGGCTGGGCCGAGAAGACACTGAAGCTGTCCCTGATTGGGATCGTCGTCATCAAGGTCATCCAAAAGTTCAGCCTGAAGGCTGGCATCGGCGGGCTGCTCGGTCTGGTGGTCTGCCTCGGTATCTACTCCGCGCGGGGCGACTTGGCCGACTACTTCAAGAATGAACTGCTCAACAACGGCGCCCCGGCGTCTGTTGAGGCTCCGCTGGATCCCGGCCCCGGCTCGCACAAGGCGACGACGACGGTGCGCGGCGCGGGCGGTGAGCGCGTATGAGCACGCCCGCCTCGCTTCGTGTCGGCCGCTCGTACACGCGTGCCCGTCGGCACCCCTGGGTGTTGGGCAAGATCGGTGACTTCACCCTGCCGCTCGGGCCTTACACCCCGGCCCAGTTGGCCATTGCCGCTGCCGGGACCTTCTTGCTGATCAAGACGTTCTCCCTCTGGTCGCCCTTGGGACCCGTACCGGTGGTCGCCCTGGGCTTCGCCGTCTGGGCGGCGCGTGCCACCTCCATCGGCGGACGCTCCCCGCTGTGGGCCGCCTACGGCTGGGTGCAATTCGCCTTGCAGCCGCACGGCGGCCGGATCGGCGGGCGCACTGTACGCGATCCCAAGGTGAGTCGCTTGCACGGCAGTTTCCTCATCGAGGACACCACGGCGCCCGCCTCCCTCCCGGCCGCTGCGGCTCCGCTTGCGCGCCCCGCTCGGTCCTTCGCGCCCGGGCCGCGGCGCGGCCGGAACATCCGTGGTGCGCAGGGGTTGTCGACCCGGCCGCCCTGGGGGCGTCGCCGTTCGGGGACGCGTAGGCCCGCGCCGCGCCCGCGCCCGGCGCCCACGGCCCTGCAGCAGATGCTGCGTGAGCGGCAGGAGGCCCACCGGTGAAGCTCGCGATCCGGCACATCGTCGACAACGTGGTGTGGTCCACCTCCGGCGCCGTCTGGGCGATCTGGGCGGTGCCGGCCGAGGGATCGCGCTACATGGGCGAACGCACCCGCGAGGAACTCCTGAACCGCGTCACCTCGCTGGTCCGCTCGCTGCCCGGCGCCGCCCGCATCTACGGACTGTGCGCCCGGGTGGACCCGGGCGAGGTCGTGGCCCGCACCGTCGCCGGCGTCGACTACGTCAAGAACCCGCACTGGGCCGAGGTCGCTGACGCGCAGCTGCGCCTGCTCGCCGGCGACGACCTGGATGCACCGGTGGAGATGCACCGGCGCACCCTGTGGCTGGCCGTCCCGCTGGAGACGAGCGGTGCACGGGCCGAGCTGTCCGCCGCGTTCGCCACGGCGTGGGCCGAACTGTCGGCCACGCTCGGCCTGCCCCCGGCACCGGTGCCCGCCCATGAGGTGGCCGACGTCCAGCAGCGCGCCCGCCAGATGGCGGCGGAGTTCGGCGGCGGCCTGGAGCTGCACCCGGCCCGCCCGGCGGAGATCGTGTGGATGCACCAGCACGCCGTCGCCCGCGGCCTGGACGAGCCGCTGCTCGCTGAGTCCGAGCGGTCCGAGCTGCGCGGCAGCCGCCTCGTCAGCGGTGTCCTGCGTGCCCCCTCGCACGCCGACCTCGGGCACGTGCGGATCCTGGAGGGCGGCAGCGACGAACCCGAGCCCGAGCGCACAGCAGTCCGAGGCCGCAGCGCGCGCGGCAAGGGCAAGTCCGCGCAGCGGGTGGGGCGCCGGTGGCTGCAGGTCGAGTCCGAGGCGGGCAGCTCCTACCAGGCGCACCTGGCGCTGGCGGAGATGCCGCGCAAGTTCCTTGCCGCGGGCGGCGACTTCCTCGCCGATCTGGACCGTCTCCCCTTCGGCGTCGACTGGGTGAGCGACCTCAAGCTCGTGCCCACGCAGAAGGTCGCCGAGGAGATCAAGAGGAAGAAGCGGGATCTGGTCGACCAGGCCGAGCAGTACGCCGCGCAGCGTGAGACGGGCCTGCCCGAGGACATGCACGACGCCGCCGAGGACCTCGGCGACCTCGGAGCGCGGGCCGCCCGCAACAGCGTCGAGGTCGAAGTCCAGTCGGTCACTGTCATGACCGTGTGGGGCGAGAGCCCGGCCGAGTGCGAGCGACGGGCCGGCGCCCTGCACAGTCGGATGCGCGGCGCCAACTACCGCCTGGTGCGCCCGGTCGGCGGGCAGGAAGAGCTCTTTGCCCTCACGCTGCCTGCCACGGCGACACCGCCCGCGACCCGCCAGTACACCCAGCACCAGCTCGGTGAGGACTGGGCGATGCACGGCGCGTTCACCGGCCAGTCCTTCGGCGACCCGACCGGCGCGATGATCGGGTTCAGCCAGGACGTCGGCACGGTCACCCCCACCCTCCTCGACATCGCCAACGCCCCGATGCAGAACGCGTCCGCGTCCTTCGGGATCGCCGGCGACCTGGGCGGCGGCAAAAGCGTCCTGCTCAAGATGATCGCCTCCTCGATCGTCGACCGCGGCGGGCGCGTCATCGCGATCGACCGCACCAAGCGCCGCGAATGGGCAGCCTTCGCCCAGAGCGCCGCCCCCGGACGCTGCCAGGTCGTCGACGCGGCCAAGGCCGAACTGTCCATCGACCCCCTTCGCGTGTTCGCCGACCCGGCCGTGGGCGCGCGCTACGCACTCAGCTACCTGACGGTCCAGCTGGGGGTGGGCCCGATGACCGAGTACGGCGCCCTGCTCAAACGGGCCGTCGCGCAGGCCGGCACCACGTCGTTTCCCTGCATGGCCGAGGTCCTCGTCGCCCTGGAGGAGATGGCCACCGGCGAGGGAACCAGGGCCCACAACGCTGCCTCCCTGACGGAGTGGCTGAGGGTCGCCGCCGACGAGCCGCTCGCGGCCGCAGTGTTCGACCCCGAACTCCCGGTCCTCGATCTCGCCTGCGGCATGTCCAGCGACTTCGTCGTCATCACCACCGCCGGACTCACCCTCCCGCCCAGGGAGGCCGTCACCCATCCCGAACTGATGCGCAACCAGCCGCTCGAGGCGCTCATCGGCCGCGCCGTCCTCTACCTGATCGCCGCCATCGGCCGCGAAGTCGCCTTCGCCGACACCCGCTTCACCCTGATCCCCCTGGACGAGGCGTACTGGCTGACCTCCTCCGCCGAGGGCCAGGCCCTGGTCGACGAAATCGTCTACGACGGCCGCAAGCACGGCGCCGGCGTCGGCCTCGGCTGCCACGACGTCCGCGAACTCGGCTCCGACACCACACTCGGCCTGCTCGCCTACCGGTTCATCTCCCGTACCTGCGACCCGGTCCTGGCCGCCCGCGGCCTGGAATGGCTCGGCCTTCCCGGCGACGACCCGGACCTGCTGCGCACGGTCACCACCGACCTGTCGCCGTTCGGGAAGAAGGCACGCGCCGGTGAGATCCTCGGCCGCGATCCGCGGATGCAGATCGGCCGCTTCAAGGTCCTGGTGCCCGGCGTGGAGCGGCTCCTCGCGGACATCTTCACCCATCCCGAGGCCACCGCGTCCACTGACCAGATGGGCGACGGCGCATCGACCACCGGGGGCCTGTCCGCGGCGGTGAGCGCTTCGCTCACCTCGAGGGTTCCCGCTCACCAAGCACAGCAGGGCTGACTCACCACGCCTGGCTGAGGCAGGAGTTATGGCCCTGTGACGGCTGAGCCCCGCCGTCGGCAAGCGGGGCGGTGAGTGGCCGGGCCGACCGTAGCGGCACAGCCCCAAAGCCTCTCGTCGTGACGGCATCCGGGGCCCCACCCCTGCCCCCCTTTTTCCGTTTTCGCCGCCCCCATGGGAGTACGCGATGCGTGACACCTTTTCCCACCCGCACCCCGCACGCCGCGCCACCGTGACGCTGGTTGCAGTCCTGGTGCTCACCGCCGCCGTGCTGGCCGTGCTGTGGTTGGGCGTGCCGGACTGCTGGTGGCCGCAGACCGGAAAGGCCTTCGCCGCCGGGCACACCACGCTCCCGGCGCCGGCTTCCGCGGCGCCCGCGAACGATCCGTGCGACCTGATCGTGGGCCCCGCCAAGGCGTACTGCCTGCGCTCCTCCCACATCCCGCCCACCCAGGGCGCCTTGTGCAGGGCCGGCGCGCTCCTGGTCGCCCCTGCCCTGCTCGGCTTCGTCATCCTGCTGAACCGCCGGCGGAGGCAGTCATGAACCATGCCCGTCACTGCCGGTGGACGACCGTGACCACCGTCGCCGTCCTGACCGTGCTGATGATCGCCGCGAGCAGTGCCCCCTCGTTCGCCGCCGACGACGCATCCTCCGGCGGGCTGCTCGACCCGCTCAATGTGAAGACCCCCGAGGGCGTCCCGGTCAACCGCTACGAGCTGACCAGCAGCGACGACGGACCGATCGACATCGCGTTGCAGTTCTGCATGTCCGGGATCTTCACCCTGGCCCGCACCGTCGTCGGCTTCGCATGCTGGCTGATCGACTGGGCGTACCGGTTCCCGATCCTCGACAAGCTCGCCGGCCCCGCGCAGTCGATCTCCGACGCCTACCAGAACGACATCATCGGCCCGCTCGGGCTGGCCGGGATCTTCCTGGCGTGGGCGTTCGTCTTCGGTCTCGTCCTCGTCATACGGGGCCGGGTCGCCCGCGGCGCCGGTGAAATCCTCCTCACACTGCTGATCGCCGCGCTCGCCGCCACCACCTTCGTGCGCCCCGCCATGCTGCTCGGCTACGACGGGCCGATCCAGCAGACCCAGCGTGCCGCGCTGGAGGCCGCGTCCATCACCGCCAACGGCGGCAACAAGCACCCGAGCAACGACCCGTGCGACCTGATCACCGGGCCCGCCCAGAACACCTGCCGGCAGGAGGCCGCCACGACCCCCGCCGCCACGACAGACACCACCAACGACAAGAAGCACACGGCGAACTGCACTGCGGTCGCCGGGCCCGCCCACGATCCCTGCCTGAGCGGCGAGCGCCCGCTGGCCGCCTCTGACGTCTCCAGGCCGATCACCCGCACGCTCACCGACACACTCGTTGTGCAGCCCTACATGCTCCTGGAGTACGGACGGAGCATCGACAAGAACAGCCCGCTCTACAAAGTCCACAAGGAGATCATCGACCCGCAGCCCGCAAGTACGGACGGGCGCTGCACGAGCATTCACGGCCCGGCCAAGGACTACTGCCTGCGCCGCGGCGAGGACTTCCCTGCGAACAGATTCAACAAACTTGGGCCCGACGGCAAGGCCGCGGCCGCCTACATGGACCACGTCACCTGGGACCGCGTCATCGGAGCTCTGCTCGTCCTGATCGCCGTCCTCATCATCGCCATCGTCATTATGGCGATGGTTCTGGCGCTGATCGCCGCCCAGTTCGGCTGCGTCATCGCCGCCACCTGCGGCTGCTTCGTGTTCGCCTGGGCCATGCTGCCCGGCCCCAACCGGGCTGTGCTGTGGAAATGGGTCGGCCTCTTTGCCTCCGCCGTGGTCGTCCTGTTCACCGTCGCCGTGTTCATCCCGGCCTTCGGTGTGGCCGCCAAGGTCATGCTCGCCAACAACCAAACCCCCTTTATGGAGCGGCTGTTCCTCCTGGACGCGCTCGCCGTCACCGCGCTGGCCGGGCACCGCATCATGCTCCGCAAGGGCAACGCTCTGGGGCGCCGCTTCGCCGACCGCATGCGCTACGCCCGCATCGGCGGAAGCCACACCATGGGCGAAAACGCGGCCGCCACCGCGGCCGCCATGTCGTCCGTCGGCTACGGCCACTCGGGCAGCGGTGGTTCCTCGCCGGCGCACGTCTCGTTCATGGGGCGCCACGCGGGACTCACAGCCGGCTTGCGCGCCCTGGGCGATGCCGAGGGCATGGTCGGGCACCCCGGCGGCTTCCTCGCCGAGGCCCGCGCCGAAGGCCGCCGCGCCCTGGCCCCGCTCGCCCTCGGTGCGCGCGGCGCCCACGCCGCCCTGATCGGCCCACACCGTGAGCCGAGGCAGCTACAGCAGCTGGGCCCGGACGGACGTCCCTTGCCGGCGAAGGTCGTTGACGGCCGCACCGGAAAACTCATCAGCGGCGGCGAGCAGCAGGGCTACATTCCCGTCGGAGCCCGCCTCGAGGAACAGCTCAAGCGGACCCGGGGCGGCCGCATTCTGGTCGGCACCAGCAAGGTCGCCTTCCACACCACCGTCGGTCTGCCCGCCACCTGGACCCGGGTACGCCGGGCCAAGAGCGTCCTCACCCGCGACCTCACCCAGGAATTCGGCCGCCAGCGCCGGCACTACAGCAACGTCGCCGGCCAGTTCAACGCCGATACACGCTCCGGCCTGAACGACTGGCGGGGCACCTGGACCGACATGCACGGCCGGCCCGGCGCGCGGGAGGAGCAGTGAAGAAGCTCGGCTGCGCCACCGTCTTCGTCCTGGCCCTGCTGATGGCCGTGCCGGTTCTGTTCGTGGCGTTCGCCGCGGCCCGCGAGCCTGCCACCGCCCCGGCCATGGAAACCGTGGGCAAGGTCTCCGGCATCCCACAGCGCATGCTCGCCGCCTATCAGTCGGCCGCCGCCCAACTGCCCGGCCAGGTCCCCCAGTGCAAGGGGATGCGCTGGCCGATCCTCGCCGGAATCGCCAAGATCGAGTCCAACCATGCCGCCGGCCGGAAGATCGCCGACAACGGAGACATCACCCCCCACATCCTCGGCCCCCTCCTCGACGGCTCCGGCGTCGGCGGCAACACCACCGCCTACCCCGAAGGCAACAACCGCGCGATGGGCCCCTTCCAGTTCATGCCCTCCACCTGGACCGGCAGCGGCCGCGACGGCAACGGCGACGGCCGCAAGAACCCGCACAACGCGGACGACGCCGCGCTCGGCGCCGCCGTCTACCTGTGCGGCAACGGCCGCAACCTCACCGACCGCGCCCAACTCAAAGCCGCAATCTTCCAGTACAACCACAGCGACGCCTACGTCGCCGACGTCCTGTCCTGGATCGACCGCTACAGCCAGCTCGGCAACGGCACCATCCGCCTCGGCGCCCACGCGACCGGAGACGCCCGCACCGTCATCACCAGCGCCCTGGGCGAACAGGGCACCCCCTACTCCTGGGGCGGCGGCGGCCCGAAGGGCCCCACCAAAGGCACCTGCTGCTCCCCGAGCGGCAAATCAGGGGCGGGCATCGCCGGCTACGACTGCTCAGGCCTGACCACCTACGCCTACGCCCAGGTCGGCATCAGCCTCCCCCGCACCGCCGCCGCCCAGTCACAACACGGCAAACGCATCCCCGCCAGCCGTGGCGTCGGCGCCCTCAAGCCGGGCGACCTCGTCTTCTTCGCCTACGACCCCACCAGCGACACCACGATCTACCACGTCGGGATCTACCTCGGATACGGACAGATGATCAACGCCGCCAGGCCAGGCACCACAGTCCGCGCCGAAGCCATCTGGGATCACGGATTCGCCGGGGGTGCCCGCCTGCTATGAACACCAACACCCCGACCACACCGAGCCCTTCGGTGTTCAAGCCCCTCCTGGGCGCCGCCGTCTGCGTTCTGCTCGGCCTCCTCCTCCTGGTCCCTGTCGCACCCGACAGGCAGCAGCCAGCTGCTCGAGCTGCTGCACCCGCCACGACACACCCGGATCCGAGTTCCACACCCGCCTCCTCCCCCACGGCCACCAGCCGGCCCGAGCGGGCCTCGGCCAGGCTGTCCTCGACTGCGGCCGAGGTGCCAGTGGCGGGAGACGGCCCGGCCGGAGACCACGCCGTGCAACGCCTCATGGACAGCTCATCACCCGCGGACTTGCCCCGGGCTCAGGAGAAGCACCTCGTCGCGCTCGCCTCCCGCATCTGGAAGGCCGAAGTCACCGGCGCGGGCCGCCACGAGTGGCCCGCGTACTTCTCCGACCAGCAACTGCGCGCCGCCTACCGGGACATCCGGATCCAGGCCGGCACCGCTCGGACCGCCCCCAACCGCCGCGTCCGCGTTCGCCTCGTGTGGGCCGGCACTGATCCTGCAGGCAAGAACGAGGATGGCAGGACCGCCCAAATGCTCTTCACCCGGCACAACAACGCGTGGCATCCCCTCCATTGACCAGGCATCGCACGGGGAATTGCGCGAAGTCGCTTATGCAGAGAGCAACTTGTCGACTTCGAGTTTACCTTGTGACCAGATATGTACCGAGTTGTGAACGGTAACTTCCCCTTTCTGCTGAGAGTTTGACTGGCATATGCGTAACCTCATGACTACAGAAGCGAATCTCCGCAGCTCGACCGTGCTGCGCGCGAGGTCGCCCCACACGGCGCGACCGCAGCAGGAGCTCGATTCGCCGAACGCCGTACGGGGAGGAACAGTGGCTGACGCCGCACGACCGATGGGCCATTCCAGGCTTCGCAGGCGGAATCGAAACCGGATCCCTATTCTTTTTGTGGCGCTGGCTGTACTCGCTGCCGTATCGGGATGCAGTAGCGACGATGGGGCAAGCGGGGGTTCCAAGCAGCCGCCCTCCACGCCGGCATCGCACGCCAAGCCTGAACACTCGCCCAGCAGCGATCCCAACGCGTCACAGAAGAAGGCCGTCCTCGCGGTGTACGACGCGATGTCCGCCGAGCAGGCGAAGGCGTATCACCAAGCGTCCGCCAAGGGAACCGACCTGGAGAAGTACGCGAGCCTCGACGCGCTCAGCAAGATCGAGCTTGACCTGGGCAGGATGAAAGAGGCTGGGACTGTCGTCCGGGGCAAGCTCGGCCACGATCCGGACGTGAAGCTGGCCATGGATGCCAAGCCTCCAAAGGCCACCATCAAAGATTGCGTCGATCTGTCTGAGTACCGGATCTATGACACCAAGGCGAAGAAAGTAAAGCCGCTGCCACCCGAGCAGCCTGTGCGGTACGTCCTCACGGTGAAGGCGGAGCGCTGGGATGGCGGCCGCTGGATGGTGACCGACATCAACCCGCAGGGCGGGCCGGAATGCTGAGGCGCACGGCCTTAGCCGTGGCCGTCCTGGTAGCAGGGGCCGTCGCACCCGTCGCGTACGCCGACGGTAAGAAGGGCGGCGGACCGTGTGACGGGGCGTCGATGATGCTCAGTTTCTGTGCTGAAGACAGCCACCGAACACCTGGCGCGGTCAGTCGCCGCATGGGAAAGAGCGCGACGAAAGGCGGGACATCCGCCCCGAAGTGCACGTACGAGAAGGCCGTGCCGCAGCCCCCTGAGAGCAACCTGGCGATGAAGGACGGCAAGCGCAGAGGCGGCAAGGGTGCTGTCTATCGCGTGGTCTGCCCGGCCACGGGCCGCGTGGGCACCGTGTGGATTCCGACCGGTGGAACTCCGGCCGAGCCTGCCATGGACCCGGAAGTCGTAGCACAAAAGGCTGTCGACCAGATGAAACTTGCCGGTCCCGCCATCGCGAGTCCGCGGGCGGCCGGGAAATACACGGTGGGCGTACCGCTGTGGTTGTGGGTGAGCAAATCACCAACCACGTTCGGACCGAACACGGCGACGGCCACCGCAGGCGGCGTGACGGTCACGGCGACGGCGAAGGTGAAGCGGATCGTGTGGCGGGTGGGCGATGGCAGCACGGTGACGTGTGCCGGTGCTGGAACGCCGTACAAGGCCGCCTACGGGATGAAGGACTCTCCGAGCTGCGGGCACCGCTACACGAAGACCTCGGCTGATGAGCCGGGCGGGAAGTTTCGGCTGACCGCGACCTCGACGTGGACCGTCGACTGGCAGGTCGCGGGCGGCGGCGGGGAGGCAGGCCAGTTGAACGAGGTCCGGCAGACCCAGGCACAGGTGGCTGTCGGCGAAGTGCAGGTTGTCGGCTAGCCCCTTCCGAAAGGGATGAAAGTGAGCAAGACACAGCAGCGCGCCGTGCCTGTGGGCGGTATCCCTGCTCCGGGGCAGCCCTCCGGGCCGGTGGCTCCGCCGCGGGTCTCGGCGCGCCGGCGCCGGCCGGGGCTGATCGCCCTGTCTCTGGCGCTGATCGCCGCGGGAGGGGCCGGAGTTGTGGTGCTGGTCTTGCAGGCCGGGCATCGCACTCAGGTCGTCACCGTGACCCGCGACGTCCAGGTAGGTGACGTGGTCACGGAGGCCGATCTGGGGCGCGCCTCTGTCGCCCTGGATCCGGCGGTCAAGGCCGTGAGCGCGGACGACCTGGATTCGGTGGTCGGCAAGCGGGCCGCGGTGGAGCTGCGCCCGGGATCGCTGCTTGCCCCTTCGCAGGTGACGTCCCGCCAGCTGATCAGGCCCAACGAGCAGTTGGTTCCGGTCGGGCTCAAGCCCGAGCAGGTCCCGGCCACTGCCCTGGCTCCTGGGCAGAAGGTGCGCCTGGTGCATGTCCCCGCCCAGGGCGAGGACACGACTACGGGCGCTCGGGAGCAGACGCCGGAGTCGGTTGCGGCCCGGGTGGTGAAGGCTGGCGCTGCGGCCCCGGGAACGGGTGTGGTGGTGGTCGATGTCGCGACGGCGGCCTCCGACGGTCCTCGGGTGGCCTCATGGGTGTCGTCGGGCAATGTGCGGCTCGTGCTCGATGCGCCGGGTGGCAGCTGATGAGCGTGATTGCGCTGGCGGGCTGCAGTGGAGCGCCGGGAGTGACGACGAGCGCGCTCGCGCTGCTGCTGTCCTGGCCTTTGCAGCCTGGCCGGCGGATGGTGCTCGCGGAGTGCGATCCGGACGGCAGCGCCGTCCTGTACGGGTTGCTGCAGGGAAGTGTCGGGGATCGGTACGGGCTGCGGAATCTGTCGGTGGCCTCCCGTAAGGGCGAGCTGGTCGAGGCGTTCTGGCGTCAGTTGATCGATGTCAGCGGCGAGGAGGGCAAGGAGTCGCCGCACAACCGTCTTGTGCTGCCTGGCGTGACGGATCCGGCCCAGGCGGCCGGGCTCGGCCCGGCCTGGGACGCGATGTCGCAGTTGTTCACGGGGATCGGTGAGCAGCCGGTCGACGGTCACGACGTGCTGATCGACCTGGGCCGCAACGGCGCGTTCGGGTCGTCGGCGGTGCTGGCGCAGCGCGCGGACGCGCTGATCGTCGTCGTGCGCAACACGGTGCGGTCGCTTCAGGCGGCACAGGTGCGTATCGAGGCACTGGAGGAACGGATCGGCAACGTCGGGGTGTTGATGATCGACGAAGGCCCGTATCCGGCCGGGGAGGTGCAGCGGGTGCTGCGCGCCCCGGTCGTTGCGACCTTGCCGTTCGTTCCGCGTGAGGCGCGGGTCTTGTCGGACGGGGCGGAGCAGCCGCGTCACTTCACCAAGTCGCCGCTGATGAAGGCGGCCCGCTCGGCGTGCACGGTCTTGGAGCAGCGCGCCGCGATGCGCCGGGCACGGCTCGCTCCGCGCTCCGCCGGGCCGGCGGGTGGGGAGGTGGGTTATGCGGGGTAAGCCCGTCCACGCCGACCCGACGGTGCGCCCGGCGAGCGGGGGCGGCCCTTCCTTTGCGTCGCGTTGGCAGAACCAGGTGAACGGCACTGTCCCTACTCCCCCACCTGCACCCGCGTCCGTGTCGAGCGCATCGGCCCTGGGCGCCGAGCTGCCGCAGGTCACCGTCAATCACCAGGTGGCCCAGCACATCAAGTCCCAGGTCTCCAAGCGTCGCGAGGAGCTCCTGAAGTCCGAGCCGACCCTTGACCGGGCCAGCGAGGAACAGCGCTGCCTGGACTGGATCAACGAGGCCGTGGCCCTGTGGTCGAGCGCCGAAGCCGCCAACACCGGGGTGAGCCCCACCGCGGCCGAAGACGACGCTTTGCGTCGTGCGGTGTACGACCTGCTGTTCCGCGCCGGGCGCCTGCAGCCCTACCTGGACGATCCGCGAGTGGAGGACATCTTCATCAACGGGCCCGCCGACGTGTGGCTCGACTACGGCGACGGGCAGCGCCGCCGGGTCGGTCCGATCGCCGACTCGGAGGAGGAGCTCCTGGAGCTCCTGCGTGAGCTGGCCCGCGAGTCCGGGCACAGCGAGCGGACCATTTCCACGGCGAACCCGCTCCTCGCGCTGTCCATGGCCGACGGGTCCCGGCTGCAGGCGATCACGGCGGTGTCCCCGACCACGTATGCAGTGATCCGCCGGCACCGAGTCAAGAACGCGGACCTGGACGGCATGGTCGAGCTGGGCGCCATCGACCCGATCCTGGCCGAGTTCCTGCGCGCCTGTGTGAAGGCCGAGAAGAACGTGATCATCGCCGGGAAGCAGAAGGCCGGCAAGACGAGTCTGATGCGGGCGCTCCTCAAGGAATTCGGCCCCGACGAGCGGTTCGCCACCATCCAGACCGAGGACGAACTGTTCGCGCATTCCAACGGCTACCACACCCAGGCCCTGTCCCTGGTGGCCCGCGAGTCCAACGGTGAGACGGGCGCGAACGGGCGCGGGGCCGGCGAGGTCACCCTCCTCGACCTTCTACACCCCGCACTGCGCATGTCGCTGGAGCGGATGGTGGTCGGCGAGGTCCGCGGCTCCGAGGTCGTCGCGATGCTGCAGGCGATGTCGAACGGCGCCGGCGGCAACCTGTGCACCATCCACGCGCGTCGTCCCAACGTGGTCTTCGACCGGATCGCTGAGTTGTACGCGCTCGCGCAGAGCAACCTGTCCGAGGCCAACGCCTACCGGCAGATCGCCAACGGCCTCGACTTCATCGTGTTCGTCTCCATGATTGACGAGACGAAGATCGGTGGGCGGCGCCACCGGTTCGTCTCCCACATCGTGGAGATCACGGGTGTCGGCGAATCCGGCCGCCCCGCCACCAACGACATCTTCGCACCGGGGAAAGCCTTCGATGAGGAACGGGGCGTGCCCACGGGGACGCACCCGGAGTGCATCGACGACCTCCGCCGCGTCGGGTTCGACTCCGAGCTGCTCCTGCACACCTACGGCGCCTGGCAGCAGCCGCTGCCGCTGAAGGTGGTGAGCGGCACATGACGCTGCTGTGGGCGGTACTCAGCGGCATGGCCGTGATGGGCGGGCTGGCCGTCCTCACGGCCGGCATCGTCGGCACGACCGCGCCGAAGACAGCGCCGAAGCTGGCCGGCTGGCGACGGTGGCGGTCCGTACTCGGCGGACAGGCCGACTCCACCGAGCTGCGGATGCGGCGCCGTACCCGTGGCGCGGCCGCGGTGGTGCTGTGGCTGGGGATCTGGCTGGTCAGTGGAAACTTCGTGGCCGGTGGCCTGATCGGCGTGGCGGTGGTCGGGGTGCCCTGGCTGCTTTCGCCGGACGAGGCGACGAAGGTCCGCATCGGGCAGCTGGAGGCACTGAGCGAGTGGACCCAGCGCCTGGCCGGACTACTCAGGCTGGGCAT
Source organism: Streptomyces antnestii (assembly GCF_004005495.1). Classification (GTDB taxonomy): domain Bacteria; phylum Actinomycetota; class Actinomycetes; order Streptomycetales; family Streptomycetaceae; genus Streptomyces; species Streptomyces antnestii. The sequence goes on along the minus strand of NZ_RZYA01000035.1, from coordinate 28,399 downwards.
GGGCCTGGAACAGGCAATGATCTCCAGCCGGAAGACGCCGCCGGAGGAAATCAGCGAGCAGGTCACGACGCTGTCCGACCGGCTGCGGATGGGCTGGCGGCCGGAAGAGGCGCTGCGCGCGTTCGGTGACGAACTCGACGATGTCACGGCCGACAAGATTGTCGCCGCGCTCATCCTGGCGGCCGCAGCCCGCGGCGACGGCCTGGCCGCAGCCCTCGAGGAACTCGCCGCGAGCGTGCGGGAAGAGGTCGCCAAGAAGCGCAACACCGAGGCCGACCGGGCCAAACCGCGCACCACCGTGCGCTGGATGACGCTCATCACCGTCGGCGTGATCGTGGCCGGGTTCTTCGTGCCGTCCTACACGGCCCCCTACGCGACGCTGGTCGGACAGCTGGTGCTGGCGCTGCTGACGGCCGGGTTCATCGCCACGCTCGTCCTGATGCGGCATCTGGCCCACTACCGGCGCATCCCGCGCTTCCTGGCTGTCAATCCCACCAGCACGGTCCGCCTGCCCTCCGTGGCTGCGGCACTCGAGCCCGAGAAGGCAATCCGGTGAACCTGACACCCATGGTCCTGGCCGGCGGCGCCGTCGGCGCGGGCGTCGCACTGCTGACCCGTGAACTGCTGCGCCCGCAGCCAGCCCTGGCGGCCGCCCTGCAGCGCACCGAGCCATTCGGTTTCACCGTCGCCGAGCCGGTCCTGGACCGCGAGGAAGTGTGGGGGCGATGGCTGCTGGCCCGCATCGGCCGCCTGCCGGGCGTGCGGATCCCCACACAGAACCTGGCACTGCTCGGCCAGGGCCCGGGCCGCTTCCTCCTGATCAAAACGCTGCTCGCCGCGCTGGGCCTGCTGTGTCCGGTCCTCGCGTCCGTCCCGTGGATCCTGGCCGGGATCTCCGTACCGTTCTACGTGCCCGCCGCCGTCGGCCTGGCCGCGGCCGCACTGCTGTGGATCACCCCAGACCTGTCGGTGCGTGACCAGGCCAAACGCGCACGCGAAGAGTTCGCCCACGCCATGTCTGCCTACCTCGACCTCGTGGCCCTCAAGCGGAAAGCCGACGCCGGCACCGCCACCGCGCTGGAAAAGGCCGCTGAGGTCGGCCGCGGCTGGCCCTTCGTCTACGTCCAGGGCGCCCTGATGCGCGCCCGCCTGGAGAAGATCCCGTCCTGGCAGGCCCTCACCGACCTCAAGGACGAGTACGACCTGCCCGTCCTGGGCGACATCGCGGACATCATGCGGGGTTCGGACACCGACGGCGCCGCCGTCTACAAAGCGCTGCGCGCCCGCAGCGCCGCCCTGAACTCCGAACTCCTTGCCGCACAGGCCGCCGAGGCGAACACCGCCAGCGAGAAGATGACCGCCCCCGGCGCGCTCCTCGCGGTGCAGGTGATGCTGCTGATGGCCTTCCCCGCAGTGATCCGCATGCTGTCCTCGTGACTCGCCGGAGTGAGATCCCCGTGAATGACAAGCAGCCTCAGGGCGGTTCCATCCCGCTCGAGTTCATCGTCGTGTGGGCCATCGTCATCGCCATCGCGGTGACCATCACCATCGTGGTCACGATCGCCGACCCCTTCCACCTCTCTGGAGCGTGAATACCGTGAAGCACACCGCCCGTTACTACTCCCGCCTCGCCGGCCGCCTCCAGTGGCTGCAGACCCGTCTGGAAGAGGCGGCCAAGCGCCCCGACCGCGGCGACATCAGCATCACCACCGTCATCATCTGGGTGGCCTCCATCACCGGCGCTCTGCTGATCGCCGGGACCATCGCCCTGGTCATCTCGAAGTACAACGGCAAGCTGGCCGGCATCTGATGATGCTTTCCCGGGCACGGCTGACAGCCTGGTGGAACGGGCGACGGTTCCAGGACGACCGGGGCGACACCAGCATTCAGATGGCCATCGTCTTTCCGTTCGTCCTGCTGCTCACCGTCGCGGTCATCCAGGCGTCGATGTGGTACTACGCCCGGGAAATCGCCCTCACCGCCGCCCGGGAGGGACTCAGCGCGGCCCGCTCCTATCAGGCAGGACCCGAAGAAGGCGCGGCACGCGCCCGTGACGTCCTGGATCGCACCGCCGGCGACAGCCTGATGTCGTCCAGCGTGTCCACCGCAGGCAGCGGCGCACAGCGTGTGCGTATCGAGGTGTCCGGGATAGCCCAGTCGATGCTGCCGGGCGTGCCCGGCCTGCGGATCACGCAGTCGGCGTCGGGAACGCGTGAGCGTTGGACGACGCCGGGGGCACCGTGAACTCACTGATTTCCAGGGTCCGGTCAGCGCCACGGGACCGGGGCAGCGCGGCCCTCGAGGCCGCCATCGTCCTGCCCTCCCTGCTCGTCTTCCTGTGCCTGGCCATCGCCGGCGGGCGGCTGGTCATGTCCGGCTCGAAGGTCGACGCCGCCGCGCAGGACGCGGCCCGTGAGGCATCCATTCACCGCACGGCCGCCGCCGCCCAAGAAGCCGCCCGAGCGGCTGCCACCGAGTCCCTCGCCGATCAGGGCATCACCTGTGCGAGCAGCAGCGTCACCATCAACACCTCGGGCCTGTCCGTGCCCATCGGACAGGTGGCCACGGTGTCCGCGACGGTGCGCTGCACCGTCGACCTGTCGGACCTGCTGCTGCCCGGCGCTCCCGGCTCGCGAACCATGGAGTCGACCGCCACGTCGGTTGTGGACCAGTACCGGCAGAAGGGCGACTGACGATGCGACACCAGCAGGTCCCCGCCCAGGTGGAGGCCCTCGACGACGAGCGGGGCGGTGTCACCGTGTTCGTGGCGGTCTGTGTGCTGGCGCTGCTGGGCATCATCGGCCTGGCCGTGGACGGCGGCGGCAAGCTGCGCGCCACCGAACGCGCCGACTTCATCGCCACCGAAGCCGCCCGGGCCGGCGGCCAGGCCATCGACCCCGCCGAGGCGGTGCCGGGCAAGGCCCTCTCCGTCGAACCCCAAGCCGCCCGGGCCGCCGCCCATGCCTACTTGCGCTCCGCCGGCACTACGGGCACCGCCACGGTGTCCGCCGACGGCAAGACCCTCACCGTCACCACCCACGACGCCTACGCCACGAAGTTCCTGTCCGTCGCCGGGATCGGCTCCATGGCCGTGACCGGGCACGGGCAGGCCACCCTCCTGCACGGCATCACCGCACCCGAAGGACCCTGACATGCCCCGCAACGCAGCCCCCGCCGGCGCCGGCCGCACCATCGCCGCGGTGCTGCGCGCCCTCGCCAGCCTCGTCGTCCTGGCCACCGCCATCGTGGGCCTGCCCCTCCTGCTGATCAAGGCCACCCCCGTCGTCTGGGCGACCAGCCATGACGACCTGGCCCACCTGATCGACCGACAGGACACCGGCGGCGCCTTCCTGTTGCTCCTGATCGCCGTCGCCTGGATCGGCTGGGCAACATTCACGGCTTGCACGGTGCGGGAGATCCCTGCCCAGCTTCGCGGCCGTACGTGGCATGCCCCGCGCGGGCTCGGCTCCTCCCAGCGCCTGGCCGCCGTGCTCGTGGGCAGCATCCTGGTCCTGCTGCCCACCGGAACCGCGCTGGCCACACCCGCGACCGCCACCCCGGCGGCCACCGCCACCCACGTGCCGGCACAGGCGCCGCACGCGCCCGAACCGCGGGCGCAGGCACAACCCGCCACGACGGTCGCGGCTGACGACGCTTCGCCGCATTACACGGTCCGGGAAGTCCGCCCCGCCGAGAGCCTGTGGAGCATCGCCGAGCGGGAACTCGGCGACGGCGAACGCTGGCGCGACATCGCCGCGTTGAACGACGGCCGCACCATGGCCGACGGAAGCGTCTTCCACGCCAGCACCTTCCTGCAGCCCGGCTGGCAACTGCGCATGCCCGACGATGCGAACGCCGCTGGGGCCAACGCGCCCGCCGCACAGGGCGAGGGCGCGCAGAGCGTCACCGTCCAGCCCGGCGGAACCCTGTGGGGCATTGCCGAGACGGAGATGGGCGACGGCGCGAAGTACCACGAGATTTTCGAGGCGAACAAGGGCGCCACACAGCCCGGCGGCACCACACTGACGGACCCCGATGACATCAGGCCCGGTCTGAAACTCGACATCCCCCAGCCCCCCACGCCACACGCGCCCGCCGAGAAGGCGAAGCCGCACCCCACAACGCCCGCCGGGCCGGACGAAAGCGCCGGCGCAGGCAGCGGGGCAGGTGAAGGTGCCGGGGCGGGTGAAGGTTCCGGGGCGGGTGAGACGAGGCCCGCGCCGCATGAGTCGGGGCAGAAGACCAAGGCGCCCTCGGCCCCCGCACAGACCCCGGAGCACAAGAAGCCGGAGGGGGAGGACCGGGGAGAGCAGCTTCCCGCTGCGCCGCACACGGCCGCACCGCAGAAGCCGACTGCCGTCCCGTCCGCGTCGGCTCAGCCGTCGAAGGACGCGCCCACAGCGCCCGCGAGCACTCCGCAGGACGACACCACCAGCTCCGAGGACACGGCCCCATCCCCCGTCGGCCTACGGGAGGGCGCTGGGATCGGGATGCTGCTCGCCGGCTCCCTCGTCGCCGCCGTGGGCATCAAGCGCCTGCTGCAGCGACGCCGCCGGCAGCCAGGGGAAACCATCGCAATGGCCGCACAGCCGACGCCCCTCGAGCAGGTCCTCGAGGCCAGCGCCGAGCCAGGCAGCGTCGAACTGCTCGACACCGCGCTGCGCACCCTGAACCACCACGCCCAGCAGGAAGGGCGCGCTCTGCCGGCGATCCGCGGCGCCCGCATCACCCACCGCACCCTCGAACTGCTCCTGGACGCCGATACGGAGGCCGAGGCCGGGCCGATCCGGCCCTTCGTGGAGCACAAGTACGCTCCCCATTGCTGGAGCCTGGACCGCACCCAGGAGCTCCTGGACCACGACCAGGCCCGCGCAACCGCCGCCCCCTATCCAGGACTGACCACCATCGGGACCGACCCCGACGGCAACCACCTCCTCCTCAACCTCCCCGCCGCCCAGGTACTTCTCCTGGACGGCGACATTGAGGCCGTACGCGACACCGCCCGTGCCCTCGCGCTGGAGGCCGCCACCAGCACGTGGAGCGACCGCGCCGACATCCTCACCATCGGCCTCGGCACCGAACTGCCCACCCAGCTCCCCCAGGGCCGTCTGCGCGCGGTGCCGCACCTGCGCGCCGCGCAACGAGACCTCGGCGAACTACTCCTGGAACACCACCAAAGCGCCGACGAAGACGGGACAGTGCCCCTTCCCTGGATGCTGATCTGCGCCGCTGAGGCCGCCGCGGGCGACGCACAGCACCTCGCGGACGCCCTGACCGCGGCCCGGCACCTGCCCCTCGCCCTGGTCCTTCCCGCCCACGACGCCCAGCAGGCCTTCCCCCACGCCGAACGCCTCGCCGTCGGATCGCCGGAACCCGTGCGCTCAGATCTGCTGGACACCGACGTCCTCGTCCAGTCGATGACCGACAGCGAATACGAGGACCTCGTGGGCGTGCTGGCCACTGCGGAAGAACCGGCCCGCCCTGCCGAAGGCCCCTGGCAGCTGGTCCCCGCCGTCACCCTCGACAAGAGGGGCCACTCCCCCGCCTCACCCAGTGCCGTGCCGGATGCCCCCTTCGCGGCGCTGACGGCCCCCACACCCTTGCGCGTCATGCCGCCCCCGCAGCCGGCCGACACCGCCACCCACGCCCCCGCCACCACGCGCAGTACGGAACCTGTACCCGCACTCGCCGAACCGGCGCTCGCGGAAGCAGACGATGACCAGGTCCCAGAGGCCGTCGAATTGCACGCCCCCGACATCCAGGTCCTCGGACCGGTTACCGTCGCCGGCATCGAGGCCTCGGGGCACGGCTTCAAACTGGCCCTGCTCGCCGCCCTGCTGTACTTCAAGCCCGGGATCAGCAGCGACACCGCCTGCGAGGCCATGGACCCACGCAAGCCATGGTCCAAGGCGACGCTCCAGTCCCGCATCTCCGAACTGCGCAATCGCCTGGGCACCGACGCCGACGGCAGTCCCTTCCTGCCCCGGGACCGCTCCGGCACCTACCGCCTCTCACCCAAGGCCCGCTGCGACTGGACACGGTTCACCCAGCTCGCCGAACGCGGACTCGCCAAGGGCCCGGAGGCCGGTATCGCGGACCTGGAGGCGGCCCTCGACCTCGTGCGTGGCCGCCCGTTCGGCGGCGCCGACCTGGCCTGGGCCGCCGCCCGCATCCAGGAAATGCTCGTCCGTATCACCGACGTCGCCCACACCCTGGCGACCTGGCACCGCACCGCACCACGCCCCGACCTCACCGCCGCCCGCCGCACCGTCACGCGCGGTCTCGACATCGACGACAGCGCAGAAATCCTGTACCAGGACTGGATGCTGATCGAAGACCAGGCAGGCAACCGCGCCGGCGTCAGCGCCGCGTACGAAACACTCCGCGGCATCAACCAACGCCTCGAGATCGGAATGGAAAGCGAAACCGAGAAAGTCTTCGACACCATCATGAGCAGGACCGCGTCCTGAGCGTGGTTGTCAGATCCGCAACTTCCTGACAGTGAAGGCGGACCAGTGACAGCTGCCACTGTGACGCTAGCGAGGGCCCGAACCCACCGGTTCGTGTGACGGCCGACGAGCGCGCTGTTACGGCGGATTCGGCCGCTGATCGGTTCTGTGAACTGCCGTTCTTGTGCAGCGAGCTCCCGTTCGGAGGGTGACGTATTTCTGCCCTGTGGCGCAGGCACGGGTGAGCTGACTGGTCGTGATGCAGACGCTGATGAGGATCTTTGAAAACGGCTCTGGCCGGAGTTCAGTGAAGCGCCAGGACGTCGGAGTGGAGGTAGTGGGGATCCAGCGGCCCACTTCGCAGGTCGCTACCCAGCAGCGACAACCGGGCCAGCCGTGACCTGAGGACGGTTGGGCAGCAGCGATGAGAGGCTATCCCGTACGAAGTCCGCCGCCCGGTTGATCGACTCTTCGGCCCCGGATTGGTCTTCAAAGACACTGGTAGAGACCATCACTCCGTCCCCGGCGTCCACCCAGTAGTAGGCCACGAAACCGGGGACTCGGCGGAGTAGAGGAACGAACCCCTCGTCCACTCGGCGTCCTGCCTCGGCGGAGTCAGTCACTCCTTCGTAACGCCGAATTACTGCGTACATAGCTGATCTCCTCATGGATCCCAAGGTCACCTTGCGCGAAACGAACTACCCCCACCGGGCATCTCTGACTCGGGGGGCGCCCGGACATGGCCCGGATAGGCGCACCGGTGATCCAACCCGGGGTCTGCTTTGGCTAGGGCTGGGCGAACCGGACTTCACGGAAGTCCGGTCAGAGCCTTGAAAACGTTCAGAGAGCGCCGTCAACGCCCCCAGGCATCAGTCGACCTGACCAATACGGCAATGCGAAGCGTGGTCGTGGCGGCAGTTACCACTGCACCGTGACGCGCCGGCATGGGGACAACTGGGCCCTTTCCGGTCGCCCATGCCGCGCCATCAGCCACTGTCATGACGGGCGCCCGGTCCGGCCGGGCGGGAGCCCGACCTCGCCCTGAACTGCCCGTTCGGCACGCCTCCCGGCCCCCTGGGGCGGTGACCTGGAGATTTTCTGCAACGCACCGTTGACCTACACCACCCCGAGTTGTAGCGTTCAACCACGGTTTGAATATCTCAACTCATCGTTGAAGGGTGATTGCGATGGCCTCTGCCCCCAGCGCGCAGGACCCGGCACTTTCCGTAACCGACGGCCTCTCGCAGGATCGGCGGGAGGGGTACCTGAAGGTGCTCGGGCAGATCGTCGAGCCCCTTGCGCAGGCACTGGGCTGCGAGGTTCTTGTGCACGACCTGCGGGACCTCGACGAGTCGCTCTATGCCATCGCCGGGTCGCTGACCAACCGGTCTCCGGGGGACCCCGCAACCGACCTGCTGGTCCAGCACGTGCACGGTGGTACAGGCGAGCACCTCATCGGGTACCGCACGCAGCTGGCCAACGGGCGCGAGGGCCGCTCGAGCACCATGATCCTCCGCGATCCGGAGACCAATGAGCCCATGGCGGCGATGTGCGTGAACATGGACATCACCGACCTGCAGGCTGCACACGGAAAGCTCGGCCAGCTCCTTGGGCTCAACGCCGAGCCGTCCGCAGCCGACGGCATCACCGAGACGTTTCCGACCAGCGTCGACGACCTGCTCGGAAACGCAGTCGACACCGCGATCACCGGGACCGGTGTGGCGGTCGATCTCATGAAGAAGCCGCACAAGATGCAGGTGGTCACGGAATTGCGCGACCGCGGCATGTTCCAGATCAAGGACGCCGTCGACTACGTCGCGGCGCGGCTCGAGGTATCCCGGTTCACTGTCTACAACTATCTGAACGAGATCGAGAGATGACCGACACCATCGCGCAGAGCGCCGGCGGCACTCTCGGCGACGCCCACATACTGGACGTCGACCGGTACGACGCGGACTACCGCCGATGGCTCACCGACGCCATCGGCAAGGTCCAGGCGGAGGGCACCCGGTCGGCCGACACCCACCTGCTCGCCGTCCCGTACCTGTCCCAACGCGGCGTCGACATCTACCTCAAGGACGAGTCGACCCACCACACCGGGTCGCTCAAGCACAGGCTGGCCCGCTCCCTGTTCCTGTACGCGCTGGTCAACGGCTGGATCCGTCCGGGACTGCCGATCATCGAGGCCTCCAGCGGCTCGACCGCCGTTTCTGAAGCCTTCTTTGCCAGCCTGATCGGCAACCCGTTCATCGCGGTGATGGCGCGCACCACCAGTGCCTCCAAGGTCGCGCTGATCGAATCCCACGGCGGGACCTGTCACTTCGTGGACCAGCCCAGCGAGGTCTACACCGTGGCCGCGGGCCTGGCAGCCGAGACCGGCGGCCACTACATGGACCAGTTCACCTACGCCGAGCGCGCCACGGACTGGCGGGGCAACAACAACATTGCCGAATCGATCTTCTCCCAGATGCGCAACGAGCGGTTCCCCGAGCCCGCCTGGGTGGTCGCGACCGCCGGCACCGGGGGTACCTCGGCAACGCTCGCCCGCTACATCCGCTACACCGGACGCCGCACCGGACTGTGCGTCGCCGACCCGGAGAACTCCGCGTTCTTCGACGGCTGGCGCCATCAGGACCCCACGGTCGCCACCGATACCGGATCACGGATTGAGGGGATCGGCCGTCAACGTCTCGAACCCAGCTTCATCCACAGCGCCGTCGACCGGATGATGCGGGTGCCCGACGCCGCATCCATCGCGGCCATTCGGTTCTACGAAGGACGCACCGGCCGCAAGGTCGGGGCATCCACCGGAACCGGCATGTGGGCGGCGTTCCGCCTGGCGCACCAGATGATCCACGAAAGGCGCACCGGCAGCATCGTGACCCTGCTGTGCGACAGCGGAGACCGCTACCTCGACAAGTACTACGACGACGGCTGGCTCGCCGCCGAGCACATCGACATCGAGCCCTACCGCGCGGAACTCACCGCCTTCTTGGGCGACTCCGCACGCTGAACAACCATTGCCCGGGCCGACACGACGCGTCTTCGGCCCCTTCCCGAACGGCCGCCGGACTTGGCGTCGGCGTTCGCTCTTTCACCCCCTTGCGCGAAAGGACTATGTCCTCATGTCTGTTGCCTCCCGCATCGCCGAACTCGGCCTCGACCTGCCCGAGGTTCCGGCGGCCATCGCAAACTACGCCCCGGCCACCCGTGTCGGCTCCTACGTGTACACCTCGGGCCAGCTCCCTCTGGCAGACGGCAAGCTCGTGGCCACCGGAGCCGTCGGCGACGAGACCAGTGTGGACAGCGCCCGGGAGGCCGCCCGGCAGTGCGCTCTGAATGCGGTCGCGGCGATCGCCTCGGTCGCCGGCGGCATCGAGCACATCACCCAGATCGTCAAGGTTGTCGGCTTCGTGTCGTCGGCGCCTGAATTCCACGAGCAGTCCACGGTGATCGATGCGGCCAGCGACCTGCTGGTCGAGCTGTTCGGCGCCGAGGTGGGCCGCCACTCTCGCAGCGCGGTCGGGGTGGCGGCACTGCCCCGTGACGCCAGCGTCGAGATCGAGATCATCGCCTGCATCAACGGCTGAGCAGGCCAAACCCGACCGGTCGCCCACGCCGTGAGTGTGGCGACGCGCTCGGGGCCCGGGCCCTGCTCACCGTCTTCACCGGCGGGTGTCCAAGGGGCCGGGCCAGCTTCACAGCAGCAGAGTTCAAAGTCTCCCAGGTGCCGATCGGCGTCGACCCCTCGCCGGTCTGCACCTGGGTTCCAGGCGGGATTCTCGGCACCCGGACATCTCGTCTCCGGCAGGCCATCGAGACGCTCGCCGAGTTCCGCGGCAGCGACCATGCGCCCCGTCGGCTCAGCGGCGATGCCGGGGAGCACTCGCGGACAAAAGTGCGACAGCGGATCTCTGCGCCCGGTCGCTGCCCGCGGACACACAGGGGCTTTGCCCGTAGCCAGGCGGCTCGGTGATGCCGACCACCTGATTGCACTGCCCCCTGCCGGACACCCCACATCCTGCTGCGGGCACCGCGCCCCCATCCAGATCCCAGTCCTCGCCCGCTCTACCCCGAGCCGGCGAGGACGTGAACGGCAGCACCCCCTCCTCAGACCCCCCTCTCCACAGCTACGGAGCCCACGATGTCAACGAAGACAGCGCCCCCCGAAGGAGACCGCGGCGGCTACCGCAAGGAGCTCGGCAGCCGGCAGGTCCAGATGATCGGACTCGGCGGCGCCATCGGCACCGGCCTCTTCCTCGGGTCCGCGACCCGTATGGCAAGCACCGGCCCCGCGCTGCTGATCAGCTTCGCCGTCGTCGGCTTCATCGCCTTCCTGATGATGCGCGCGCTCGGTGAACTCGTCCTGCACCGACCTACCTCGGGCGCTTTCGTCTCCTACATGCGCGAGTTCTACGGCGAGCGTGCCGCCTACATCACCGGCTGGTGCTACTGGGTCAACTGGGCCCTGACCGGAATCGCGGAACTCTCGGCGGTCGCCCTCTACGTCAGGTACTGGTGGCCCGACGTTCCCTCCTGGCTGACAGTCATCATCGGCGTCGCCGCCGTGGTGACCGTCAACCTGCTGTCGGTGAAGGTCTTCGGCGAGTTCGAGTTCTGGGCCTCGCTGCTCAAGGTCGGCGCCATCGTCCTGTTCCTCGTGGTCGGCATCGTGCTCGTGGTCTTCTCCGTGCACATCGGTGGCACCGGATACCAAGCATCCATCGCGAACCTGTGGCAGAACCCCGGAGGGTTCTGGCCCACCTCGGACCCCTACGTCTGGTACGGCCCGGTCCTGGTGATGTCCGGCGTGGTCTTCTCCTATGCCGCGATCGAGATGGTCGGCGTCGCGGCCGGCGAGATGAAGAACCCGGAACGTGAAGTCCCCCGCGCGGTCAACTCTGTGGTCGTACGCATCCTCGTCTTCTACATCGGCTCGATCTTCCTGCTGATGTGCACGCTGCCGACATCGGTGTACGGCACGACGGTCCACGGGGCGGCGGTCAGTCCGTTCGTCACCGTTTTCTCCATGCTGGGCGCCGGCTGGATCGGCAACGTCATCCAAGGCATCCTGATCATCGCCGCGATGTCCAGCCTCAACTCCGGCCTCTACGTCACCGGGCGGATCCTGCGCAGCCTCGGTCTGTCCAAGCAGGCACCCGCGTTCACCGCGAAGATGAGCAGTACCGGGGTGCCTTGGGCGGGCATCGCGATGACCGGCGCCGTGTTTCTGCTCGGCGCGGTCCTCAACGCGGCCTACCCGAACCAGGCGTTCGACATCGCGCTCGAAGTATCGGCGATCGGCACGCTCGCCACCTGGTTCTCGCTCTTCGTCTGCCAGCTGCGACTGCGCCGGCTGTCGAATGCCGGAATCATTCCGGCGAGCCCGTTCCGGATGCCGTTCTACCCCTATGGCAGTTACATCGGCCTGGTCTTCCTGGCCCTGGTCGTGGTGGGAATGGTCATCAGCGGATGGCAGTCCAGCCCCGACTTCTGGGGCAAGACCGACTTCATCACGATCGTCATCGGCGTCCCCGTCCTCGCGCTGTTGATGTGGCTCGGCTGGTTCCTCGTGAAGCGCAACGTCGCCGAACACACGGGAGGCAAACTCGATTCGCGCTGGCCCAAGCTCGACCGCAACGGGCGGCCGCTTCAGGACCTGGTCCCCGCAGCCGGCCCGGCCGACGAGCGCCACGACCTGACCGACGAACGCATCTGAGGCCAAGCACACGGCCACCGAAACAGAACAGGACCGCCAGCGCCGGGACGGCACGTCCCTGTCCCGGTTCCTGACCGCCCGAGAGCAATGGGTCCGGATGCCCCGGCCCGCAATGATCAAGAAGCGAGGATCTTTTCCCATGGCCCCCTTCCCCCGCAGCTCGCTGGGACATTTCCCGACCCCGCTCGAACCGATGGAGCGGCTCACCGCCACCCTGCGCCGCTCCGGCCCCGCCCCGAACCTGTGGATCAAGCGGGACGACTGCACCGGCCTCGCGACCGGCGGAAACAAGACCCGCAAGCTGGAGTACCTGGTGGCTGACGCCCTGCAGCGCGGCGCCGACACACTGATCACCAGCGGCGCCATCCAGTCCAACCACGTCCGGCAGACCGCGGCCGCAGCCGCGCGGACGGGCCTGGCATGCGCAGTGGTCCTGGAGCACGCCGTGGACCGGGACGACGACTACACGGGCTCGGGCAACATCCTGCTGGATGGCCTGTTCGGCGCCGAGATTGTCGACCGGCTGCCCGCCGGGTCCGACATGGAAATGGCCGCGCAGGAGGTCGCTGCCGTCTACCGGGCGCGCGGAAACACCCCCTACGTCATTCCGATCGGCGGCTCCAACGCGATCGGTTCACTCGGCTACGTGGACTGCGCTGCCGAGCTCGCCCAGCACGAGATCGACATCACCAGCGTCGTGCTGGGCACCGGGAGCGCGGGCACCCAGGCCGGACTGCTCGCCGGGCTCCGGTCGCTCGGCTCCGACACCGACGTCCTCGGTGTCTGCGTCAGCCGGACCGAGGAGGCGCAGCGCAAGCTCGTCCACGAACTGACCGTCGAGGTCCTTGAGCTGCTCGGCAGCACGGACGGGCTCCCGGCCGAACGGGTCCGGGCGGACGACCGGTTCGTCGGGGACGGCTACGGCATCCCGACCGCGGCCATGGTCGACGCGGTCACCCTCGTCGCACGCACCGAGGGCATCCTCCTCGACCCCGTCTACACCGGGAAGGCCATGGCCGGCCTGCTGGGGAACATCGCGGAGGGGAAGTTCGGCCCCGACGACAACGTGGTCTTCCTCCACACCGGGGGCTCGGCCGGCCTCTTCGGCTACCGGTCGGTGTTCGCCTGACGGGCGCCTTCACCGCGACGGGAGGCTGGCTGATCCCTGCTGAGGGCGGCTCGATGCGGCCCGGTCCTGCTCGTGCACAGATCACCGGGGAGGTCTGTGCGGAGCGGGACCGGGCCGCATCCGTGACGGCCGCCGGCCCGGGGGAAGCTGTGCCCGGGCCGGCGGCCGCATGCGCCGACGAACCACACGGTGCGTCAACCACCTGCACCGTCGGCTGGTTTGCCTCGTCACGGGCTGTCTCAGGGCTGGTGCCGAGCCTGGGAGCATCGGCGCCGGCCCTGAGGCGGTGGGTTCAGGCCCGTCCGCGCAGCATGAGGTTCCAGTAGAGGAACGGCAGTCCGTAGCGCTTGAGGTACCACATGTCCCGGCGCTCGTGCGTCGTGTCGATGCCGGGGAAGCTGGGGCGGTGTTGCATGGAGTAGTCGAACTCGGCCAGCAGCATGCGGTTCCGCGCGGTGGTGATCGGGCAGGAGGAGTACCCGTCGTACGAGGCGGGCAGCCGGTCGGCGCCCGTGAGGCTGGCGGTGACGTTGCGGGCGACGACAGGGGCCTGCTTGCGGATCGCGGCCCCGGTCTTGGGAGTTGGGGGAGGATCCGGCGTCACCGAGTGCGCACTCCGCCCCGCCGGTCCACGAGTCTCGACCCGTATCTGGAGTACTTGCGTCAACGTTGGGAGGAAGGCGAGCACACCGCGACGGTGCTTCACCAGGAGATCGTCGCCAAGGGCTATTGCGGCCACTACCAGAGAGTCAAGATGTCCATCGCGCCCCTGCGTCGCGGTCTGCCGATCGACACACCGTGCGAGCGGCCGCCCTCGCCCCGCCAAGTCGCCCGGTGGATCACCACCACACCGTCCCGGCGCGGCCTGCACGCCACCGAGGTACTCCGGCGGTTACTCGAACAGTGCCCGGAGCTGAACCACACACACGACCTGGTTCGACAGTTCGCGGCCATGCTCGACGCCCACGACGCCGCCCCGCTGCCCGACTGGCTCGAACACCTCGCAGCCTCCCGCCTCCCAGCCTTGGCCAGCCTGGCCAAGGCCATCCGTGAAGACCAACGCGCAGTCGTTGAGGGGATCACCACCCCGTTCAACTCCGGTGTCAACGAAGGCCGGATCACGGATCTGAAGCTCCAGAAAAGGATCATGGCCGGCCGTGCCGGGGTTCCACTCCTCCGCCACCGCGTCATCCTTATGGCCGGACTCCGGCGCCACCACCCTTGACGGAGCGTCACCGGCGCACGGTGGCACACCCCCGCTTCACGAAAATCTTGCCAGGGCCGTGAACGTGCACCACCACGTACGGATGAGAGTGCACCGTTGTTGATGCGTGGAGGGGCTGAAGCCGGGAGTTCTGCTGTCTGTTCGGGGTCGGCGGAGGGCGGCTGGCAGTGGTGTTGGACCCGCATCGGTGGCTGGAGCTGAGGCGGTTTCGCGGTCTGAACCAGGCATTTCAACCTTCTCCGGCGACCGGCAAAGGGCCAGCTACCGCCGGGACTTCAGAACATCCCGAACGCCCTCATCCCAGTGGCTGCAAGAAAGACGACACCGAGTACCCCAAAGGTGCCTCGCATGATGTCGGGCGAGAACCTTGCATCAACCCCGCCACCAGGTGACCGCTGGGCTATCAGGTCATACACGCGCAGCCCAACGTTCCGATAGTCGAGCGCGATAACCGTCGCGCCAGCACCCACGACGCCTCCCCAGACCAAGCTCAGCCAGTCACCCACGGATCGCTCCTCCCCCAGCGGACTGCCCCAGATGGAGCATCTCAGACGCCTGCCTCATTCATCCAGGATCAAGGGCCCATGGGGCGAAGACTGGTGCACTTATCTCCGTACTGTGTGGAGCACTGAGAGAAGTACGCCGACAACCGGCGTCCCAACGGGGTGCTGGAACCGTTCAAGCCGTATGTCAACGCCCGGTTCACCAACGGGATCACCAGCGGCACCCAGCTCTTCCAGGAGATCCGAGACCGCGGCTACCTGGGCAGCGTCCAGGTCGTCCGCAAGCACCTCGCCGCCCTCAAAGCCGGCATCGCCGAACCCGTCCGCGTTGCCATCCCCAGCCCCCGCAAGATCACAAGCTGGATCATGAGACCCCGGGAGAAGCTGACCGAGAACGAGGTCGAGCAGCTCGACCAGGTCCGTCTCGCCTGCCCTGACATCGCCCGGGCTTGCGACTTTGCCCGGGTCTTCCAGGAGCTGGTCCGCAACCAGCCGCGCCGACCGAACCGGGCCCAAAGTCCCGTGCGGTTATCGCTTGGCCCAGGCGCCGGTCATCCCGCTGCCCGGCACAGGACTTGTCCTGACCGCCCAGCGGCGCGTCACCGCACTTCTCACCGGGGACATGCACGCGCGCCCGGCAGCTCAGGCGGAACTCCAACAGCTCTATGCCCTGGCCTGGCGAATTCTGCTCGGCCTGCGCTCCCACGTGAACTGGGGACCCGACGTGGTGCACACCGTGCTCGCCGAGTGCGGCACGAGGCCGCCAGAGTTGCCCGAGACCGACATCGGACAGGATGCCCACAGCGCTGCGCTGGGGACGACCCTGGCCAGCATCGCGCTCCGGCCCGGTCATCGCGACCACGAAGCCCTCTACGCCTGGGCTTTCGGCACCGACCGCTCGTTGAAGACCAAGCCGAATGCCAAGATCGGCACCCTGGCCAAACGCTGGCTGCCCGGCGGACCCGAGTTGGCCGGACGTGCTCTGACCCGCCTGGATGCGGAGGCGTCCCTGCACGCCCGCCTCCGGTATTCCAGCGCCGCTCCACGCCCGCGATGGCCCAGCCT
The DNA here is from genome assembly GCF_004005495.1 of Streptomyces antnestii. Lineage (GTDB taxonomy): Bacteria > Actinomycetota > Actinomycetes > Streptomycetales > Streptomycetaceae > Streptomyces > Streptomyces antnestii. Next base: position 12,309 of record NZ_RZYA01000035.1, on the reverse strand, counting down.
GCGGTCCGAGGCCATCGAGCGGCGGGCAGCGATGACGCCAGCGATGCTCTGGCCCAGCTGGACGATGCGGCTGTTGCCGCCAGCTCGCACGGAACGCAACCAGCGCGCAGACGCTTTCCGCCGCGGTTGCAGCACCTTCCTTCATGAACCCGAGAGTTGCGCCGACTCCCGACTGTCGCGGTAGCCCCACTTCTGGTAGGCGTGCTTCTGCGCCGTGGTGCCGTACCCCATGCCCGCGAGTTCGTCGAAGTACTGCCGGCCGTCGGGGTCCGAGGCGGTGATCGAGCGGTTGTTGGCGTAGGCGTTCATCTGCTGGGGGTCGTCGATGTCGATGACCGGGTCGACGGAGATGAAGAGGCCGAGGTTGGGGTCGTATTCGCGAGCGCCGAGATGGGTCAGGCCGGTCGGGTCGGTGGTGCCTCCGACGTAGCCACGGGTGCCGGGAATCGTGTCGGCTTGCTCGGCTCGGAGCTCGCCGAACGGGAGTTGCTTGCGGCGGGTGATCGCGAGGGTGGTCATGGCGACGGCAGCCATGGACGTGCCCTGGTGGTCGGAGAGGAGGAAGGAGAAGCCGTCACTGGTACGCACCGCGACGGTCTGACCCTCGTGGGTGTAGTAGCGAACGCCCTGATTGGTGCCGCCCTTGGCAATCCGCGCTGGATCCCGGCGCGGGCCTCATCCGCTGCTGAGGGCCATCCAGAGCGCACCGACTCCTGCTGTCACGACGCACAGCAGAAGGGAGAGATCTGCCAATATGCACCGCGACCACCGGACCTGGAGGTCGGTTCTCTCTATCGCGGGACTTGAATGCAGCCAGCTTCTAATATTCCGCTCAGCCTTGGGGCTCGTGCGATTTATCCGATCGATGAGGGAACCACCAAAGGCGAAAGACGCTATTTTTCTCTCCTCATCCAGATGAACTTCGAGCGTGCCATCATCACCCACCGAGACATTACGGATCATCGCTTTTGGGATAATGTAAGTGCGCAGTGGATTAACCAGCAAGAGAACGGCCCCCTGCATCACCACTTTACTGTTGGCGATCCTTCCGCAAACTGCCGCGACTGCCAGGAACACCGGTATGCCTTGCCATCCCTCCCGGAAGCCATGCATTGCGGTCACTTTAAACACGGCCGCAGTCACTCCAACCCCAAGACCCAGGATGGCAATCCCGAAGAATATCGGCCAGGAGCGCCGCCTCAATACTGTCGAACTTACCGTGTCCGCACCCATCATCTTCCAACCCCTGGCTCGTCTCAGATCATTTCAGCGCGCCTGAGATTCTACTTCAGCAAATATTTACGGTGCCGCCGGGGCTTGCGGCACCTGCGCCACAGAATGTCGTCGAAAGCCCCGCATTGAGACTGATGTTTCCATACGTCGCCCCCCAGTCGATTGTCTTGCGGTATCCGTAGATGGTGACGTTCTCCATTTGAGAAACAGTCTTGACGCGAACTCGGCCCACGAACGCTGACCCCCGCCACCCGCCTCCGAGGCTCTTAGCGATACGTCCTCCGATGAGCGTCCAAGCCAGCCCTCTGCCAGCCGCGGCATAGTTCCAGCTTCCTGTTGTCAATCCGTCACCGACGAAAGTCGCGGCTACCCCAAGAACTCCGATTCCTGTACACAATCCCACTGAGACCACCAAGCAGGCTCCGAACCCTATTGCTGGGATGACTCTATTTTTCCAACCCTCCCAGGTACCAAAGGTGTCGTGCAGGCCGGACTTGCTCTGACTCCATGCGGCGCCGAAGTTTCCCTTCCTAATATTTCCGAAGATGCCGTCTTTCTTGCGGCGTTCGGCCTGCGCCTTGAGTTGAGCCGCCCGGTCATTGGCCTTGCGGTCCTCCCGCAGTTGCTTCTTGTAGTAGCTGGAGTTGTAGTAGCTGTTCATGTGTCGGGTGTAGGTGGCGAGCCGTGTGCGGTACTTCTTGGTGGTGCGGCCGTTGCTGTCGCGGTAGCCCCACTTCTGGTAGGCGTGTTTCTGCGCCGTGGTGTTGCCGTACCCCATACCCGTGAATTCGTCGTAGTACTGCCGGCCGTCGGGGTCGGAGGCGGTGATCGGGCGGTTGTTGGCGTAGGCGTAGGCGTTCATCTGCTGGGGGTCGTCGATGTCGATGACCGGGTCGACGGAGATGAAGCGGCCGAAGTTGGGGTCGTATTCGCGGGCGCCGAGGTGGGTCAGGCCGGTCGGGTCGGTGGTGCCGCCGATGTAGCCGCGGGTGCCGGGGATCGCGTCGGTCTGTCCGGCTCGCAGCTCGCCGAAGGGGAGTTGCTTGCGGCGGGTGATGGCGAGGGTGGTCATGGCGACGGCGGCCATGGACGTGCCCTGGTGGTCGGCGAGGAGGAAGGAGAAGCCGTCACTGGTACGCACCGCGACGGTCTGGCCCTCGTGGGTGTAGTAGCGAACGCCTTGCTTGGTGCCGTCCTTGGCGATCTTGAGTTCGCTGTTGCCTGGGAGGGTGAGGGTCTGGCTGCCGTCAGCGTCGTTGGTGATCATGCGGTTGCCGTCGGCGTCGTACTGGTAGCTGGTGGTCTTTCCGGCTGCGGTGAGGGTGGCGAGGTGGCCTTCCTCGTCCCAGGTGAGATCCTGGGTGGTGGCGCCGATGGTGCGTGTTTTGGTGTTGCCAGCGGCATCGTAGGCGAAGGTGCTCTTCTGCCCGTCGAGTGCGCCGCCGCTGACGGTGGCTGCCTGAACGGCGTGCGGCAGTCCGGTTCCCGGGGCTTTCGGCATGTAGGTGGTGGTGGCGTCGGCGCCGGCCAGGGCGCCGGTGCCGTGGTCGGTGAGTTTGGTGCGGTTGCCGATGGCGTCGTAGCCGAAGGTCTGCCAGTAGGCGTCCGGGCCGCCGACGGTGGTGCTGGACGGCTTCGTCGTGCAGTCCGTCTTGGCTGTCCAGGCTTCGGTTAGCCGGCCCAGGGCGTCGTTGGTGAAGCATTGGGCGTCGACGGACTTGGCTGCGTCCTGGCCGCTGGCGGTGGTGATGCCGGTGATGTTGCCCGCGTCGTCATAGGCGTAGGTGGTGTCGTCGATGCGCTGGGGGGCGAGGTCTCGGTCGGTGGTCTGCCGGGTCGGGCGGCCGGTGACCTCGTCGTAGACCTGGGTCTTGTAGACCTTCTTGCCCAGGGTGCCGAACTCGGTGCGCACGGGACGGGAGAAGACGTCGTGTGCGGTGGAGTTGACCAGGGTGATGGATCCGGCGGTGGTCTTCTGCGGGAGGTTGCCTTCGCCGTAGACGGTGGTCTGGCGTTCGCTGGGCAGGTTCCCGACCGCGGGGTGCTTGATCCATTCCTGCTGGCCGGTGTAGGCGTTGTAGCCGAACGTCCAGGTGTAGGTGCCCGCCATGGCGCCGGCCTCGGTGGGGATGGTGACGGTGCTGGAGGTGGGCTGGTAGGCGTCGCTGTAGGAGTCGGTGGTGGAGGTGTACTCCTTGCCGCCGATGTAGCGGGTGCTGCTGGTCGGCTGGCCCTTGGCGACAGTGTCGTAGGTCCACTTGGCCAGCACCGTGCTGCCCTTCGCCAGGTCTGTCTGGCGGCCCAGGGCGTCGTAGCCGGTGGTCAGGGTGACGCCTCGGGCGTCTGTGGTGGTTACGGCGTGGCCGAGTTTGTCGTAGGTGGTGTCGGTGACGCCCTTGTCCGGGTCGTCGTCCTTGGTCTTCTGGCCGCGGGCGTCGAAGGTGTAGGACCAGGTGTTGCCTGCAGGGTCGGTGACCTTCGTGGGCTCGTCCCACTTGCCGTACGTGTACGTCGTCTTCTGCGAGGCGGTGCGGTCTGCGTTCGTGTACTGGATGAGGTCGGTGGTGCGGCCTTGCACGTCGGTGACCGTGGTGGTGGCGGTGCCGCCCTTGGGCGGGATCACCGTGGTGCGGTCGCCTCCGTAGACGGTCTGGGTGCGCCACTTCTCGTCGCCGTAGGAGCGGGTGATGGCGTCGGTGACCTGGCCCATGCCGTCGTAGAGGTTCTCGGTCATCGAGGGCACCGTGTTGTCGGCGGCCTTGACCAGAGTCGCTGAGGGGGCGCCGTCGGTGTAGTAGGCGGCGTAGGTCTTGGAGGTCAAGCCTCGGGTGTCGTACAGGGTCTCGGTGACGATGCGGTTCGCGGTGCCGATGGCGGGCGCCTGAGTCTCGCGCGGGCGCAGCAGGCCGTCGTAGAGCTGGTAGCCGGTGGCGTAGGAGCCGTCGTACTGCAGGGACTTGGTAGTCACGGCGTTGGTGGCGGTGCGGGAGATGGTGTAGCTGTATTCGGTTGAGGGCTGGGTGGCGTGGTCGGCTTTGGTCCAGCTGGGGTTCCACACCTTCAGCACGCGGCCGAGGCCGTCGATGACGGCGTCGGTGCGCTTGCCGTTGGCGTCCACGGTGCCGGTGGCGACGCTGCGCGCCGGGTCGTATTCGGTGGTGGTGGCGTGGCCGAGCGCGTTCGTCTCCGTCTTGGCGGCGGGCGACTCGATCGTCTTGGGTGTGTATTCGGTGGTGGTGGTGTTGCCGTCCACGTCGGTGTCGCTCAGTTCGCGGCCGTGGATGTCGTACGTGTGCGTGGCAGTCGTCAGGTAGCCGGTGCCCTTGTCGTCCTGCTCGTCCAGCCGTGTCACGTCCCCCTTGGTGGGGGCTATGTCCTGGCTGGTGGCGCCGTCGTAGTAGTAGCGGGCCACGGAGATCAGGTCGGCGGGGAGCAGGGGCGTCTTGTCGCAGGCGACGGCGACGTTGCGGACTTCCTTGAGGGACGTGAGCAGGTTGGTGCTGGTGTTGGCGGCGTAGGTGGTGGTGGTGCATTCCTCGTCGCCGGTCTTGGCGAGGTCGCCGAGGTCGGATTCGGTGAGGACCTGGCCGTTGGTATCGAAGGTGCGCAGGGTCTGGGTGGAGCGCCAGGAGGCGCCGACCGCGGTGCGGGTCTTTTCGGACTTGGTTCCGGTGGCGTAGGCATGAAGGGCTGAGAAGCCGGTGCGGGCCTGGGTGGAGGTGGCGGTGCCGTGCCAGGGCTCGTAGCTGGTGGTGGTCTGCAGGGCGCCGCCGTCGCCGTTGAAGGTTGCCTCTTCGCGGGGCATGCCGGCGAACGCCTCGTGGTCGGCTACCGCGATGCCTTCATGGTCCTTGACGTCGGCGTCGTCGATGCCGCGGAAGTAGCGGTACTCCTTCAGCGTCTGCTTGTCGGAGGCGGGGGCACCAGTGCGGACCTGAACGCGGCCAAATCCCTGGCGGTCGCCGTAGGTGAGGTACTTGGCCTTGGTGAACTCGTCCTCGTCCTTGCCCCAGGACATGCCGTCCAGGTAGGAGTAGTCCGTTTCCTTGACCGGGGCGCCGCTGGTGTTGTCAGCCTCGAGGACCTGGGTGGCGACGTAGGTGTGGAACCAGTCGAGGTACGGCTCATAGTTGGCGGCCGGAGCGTCCGGGGGTGACCACATCACCGGGTAACAGCGGCGGGTGTTCGTCGACGGGGTCGGCACGTCGCCAGCCTTGCAGTCGGCCGCCGAGTAGGTGACGCCGATGGTGCCGCCGGTTTCGGTGTTGACGCCGTAGACGCGGTAGCGGACCAGCGGGGGCACGGGGTCGGGAGCGCCGCCAGTCGTGGCGCCCTCAACGCGGTTGGCGAGCTGCTGGCCCTTGAAGGTCACCGCGGGCAAGGTGACGTCGCCGGTTCCGGTGTGGCCGGTCCGGGTGATGGAGGCCAGCCACAGGGCCGGATCTGTGCCGTCACCGGTGGAGGGGAACTGGTGCGTCAATGCCCAGGTGTCCACGGGCTTGTAGGCGCCGCCGGTCAGCACCGATGTGTCGATCTTCGTGAGGCGCTTGCGGGTCCAGAAGGACGGCGAGTAGCGGTCCTTGCACTCGTCGCCCTCTTTGCAATACCGGTCGAAGGGGACGTCAGGCCAGTTCTTTGCGTTGGTGGAGTCGAAGGTCGTGCAGGTGGTCAGGCAGCGCTCGGAGACGGTGAAGTCGACCCGACCAGCAGCCTTTTGGCTGTACATGGTGCTGGAGCGCAGCCCGTAGTCGATGTGGTCGAGGTAGCCGCCGCGGTCGTAGACCGTGGCAGTGGAGGCGCCTGTGTCCGGGTTGACGTTAAGACCGTAGTAGTTGGTCTCCGTGTTCCAGTAGTAGGCCATGGCGTCGGAGTGGGGGTCGACGACGTAGTCGAGGTTCCACCGCCAGGCCTGCTGGCACCACGAGTCCTTGAACGCGGTGGCGTGGCACGGCTCTCCCGACTGGTTGCCGAACACCGGCACGGTCCAGGTCGAGTTGGTCTCCGCCTTGCCGTCAACCCAGCCGGGCAGCCGGTTGTAGCCGAAGTAGTAGCGGGTGCCGTCCGGCGTGGTCACCCGCCAGTACTCGCCGTCATCGTCGCCGTTGCCCCGGTTGATGCTGGTGAGCTTGTCGATCTTGGTGCCGTCGTCGTCCTCGAGGCGCCACTCGCCGCTGGTGTCGTCCTTGATCAGGACGTTGGACTGGCCCCCCAGACTGAGGACGGCGTTGTCCTTCTTCCAGCACTGGTCGCCGCTTTTGTCGGTGCCGTTGCTGTCCTTGGTGTCGTCCGAGCACGAGACATAGCGGCGCTCGATGTAGCCCGGTTCCATGGACCAGCCGTCGCCGATCCAGTTGGCCTGGTTGTTGGTCGCCGCGGTGCGGCCGTCCACCGCCTGGGAGCTGTAGGACAGGCCCAGGTCCGGCTGTGCGCCGCCAGGAACATCGGAGGTGTCGATGTTGTAGGACCAGGTGAACGCGCCGCTGGAGCCGCCGGCCGACCATGAGGCGGAGGGGGCGAGTGAGCTGGCCTTGAAGTCGCCTCCGGCGCCGGAGGCTGCGGCGGTCGCGGCGAGCAAAACGGTGCCCTGGCTCGCCGAGAGGCCGCTCACCGAGTTGGCCGAGGGCGCCTTGGCCACGGGGACTGCCTGTGGTGTGGCTTCGTCGGTGATGGGCAGGGTGACCCGGGCGGATAGGGCTCCTGTCTCGGTGTTGTTGTCGCTCTTGAGGGTCCGGCCTGTGTCACAGGTCTTCTTCGCGGGGGTGGTGAGAGCGCAGTTCGGCAGCTGGCGCAGCGTCAGGCGGGAGGCCCAGTCGCCGCCGAAGGCGTGCCGGAATCCGGAGTAGTCGAGGCTGACATCGACCTTGCCCTTGGCGCCATCGAGTGAACGCACCGCCAGCAGCGCCCCGTTGATGCCCAGGGCCCTCGCCGTCTTCTGGTCGAGGACCTGCACACGGACGCCCTTAGGGGCGCGGGCTTGGTTCGGCGACTTCCCGCCGGCCCGGCCCACACGGACCGGGAGGCCGTCGGCGCCAGCCTTGCCGCGGGCGGGGACCTTGACAGTGGCGGTTCCCGGATGGGGCCACACAGCCTTCGGGGCCGCCTTCCAGCGATGCTTGGCCGTCTGGTCCGGCTTGTCGAGCTGGTGCTTCTTCACCGTGGACGTGGGGACCGGGTCCGGGTTCTTCAGCTTCGCCAGCGCCAGTTCCGCCGCAGCCGCCACCGGCGCCCCCAGCAGACCCACTACGAGATACGCCACCAAGGACAGCGCGACCCATCGCACCATCCGCGCGTATCTGCCGCCTCTGCGGCGGTACAACCCCTCGGCTCGCAAACCGGACACCATTCCCCCCACGGGAAGTTCACAACAATGAAGATCAAGCGAAGTTAACACCGTTTTACCAAGTAAAGAAGAGCCCAGATAAGCAATCTCTCAGGTTTAGATAACCGCAGTACATGCATGGGCCATTGATCCATCCATGCGATGCCTTGTACCAGAAACGCCCTATTAGCACGACCACTTGACCTTGCCGAACAGACCTTCACCAGGGAGTTAACGCCCGAATCCACCTTCCAGGGCGAATGCAGATCAGAGCGCCACTGGCAGACCTGCAGCACATTTCACAACGTCGAGAACGCACCCCTTCTGGGCCCGAAAGGCGCTGTATGGTGCGCTGAATGTCGTGCAGGAAATGAAAAGGACACGGAATGCATGAGTTGAAAAGACGCCCCAGGCTCGGCAGGTACTGGTGCAGATCGGTCGCTGCCGCGTTGTCCCTTGCTCTGGCGGTTCCGCTGACCACAAGCCTGAGCGCCGCCGCTCAGGACGCTCCACCGACTTCCGTGGCCGGGGGCCCGTACTCGGCCGAAGAGTCCACCGCACTGTCCGAGGCTGCCGATACCGGTGAGCAGGTCGAGGTGAAGTCGCAGCGCACCGAGGCCTCCCAGGTGTTCGCCAATCCCTCGGGCACGCTGACCGAGGACCGCTATGCCATGGCGCAGTGGGCGCGCAAGGGCAACAAGCTGGTCGACATCGACACCACTCTGCAGGCCGGCGCCGACGGCGTGATCAGTCCGAAGGCCACCGGGGTGGGCCTGAAGTTCTCCGGCGGGGGCGAGGGCCCGCTGGCCACCATCACCCGAGACGGCCGCAGCATCTCCCTGACATGGCCCACGGCTCTGCCCAAGCCGCAGATCGCTGACGACACCGTCACCTATGCCAATGTGCTGCCTGACGTCGACCTGAAGCTGCGGGCCGGCGCATCCGGGTTCGCCCAGCTCCTGGTCGTGAAGACGGCTGAGGCCGCGGCCAACCCGGACCTGAAGACTGTCGCCTATCAGATGTCCAGTGATGGCGTGGACGTCTCAGCCGACGGCTATGGCAACCTCAGCGCCACCAACCCCGGCGGACAGGAGCTGTTCACCGCACCCACGCCGCGCATGTGGGACAGCTCCACCTCCGCCTCAGGCGCCAGGACCGCTGCCGCTGCTGAACCGGCTGGGCCGGCCCAGCCCGGCAGCGAGTTCGAGCCCGGGCCTGGCGCTCAGCAAGTCGCGATGCCTGTCGACGTCACCGATGACGCCCTCAAACTCACCCCGGATCCCGAGCTGTTGAAAGGCTCAGACACCACGTACCCGGTCTACATCGACCCCTACGTCGAGGGCTCGCGGTACTCGTGGACCATCGCCTACAAGAAGTACCCCAACAGCTCCTTCTTCAACGGCGCGGGCTGGAGTGGCGGCACCACCACCACCGCGCGTGCCGGCTACGAGAACGAGACCAACGGCCTGGCTCGTTCCTACTTCCGCATGAACACCAAGAACTTGTGGAGTACCAACAAGCAGGTCATCAAGTCCACGTTCCGGATCAAGAACACGTGGTCCTGGTCGTGCACGTCCAAGCCCGTCGACCTGTACCGCACGGCAACCATAGGTTCCTCGACCACCTGGGCCAACCAGCCTGACAAGAGGGAGCAGCTGGACTCGGTCAACGACTCCAAGGGCTGGAGCGGCGACTGCCCGGCCGGAAACCTCGCCTTCGACGTCACCGCCGCGGCGAAGGACGCCGCAGCGAGCCAGTGGAACACCATCACCCTGCTGCTGCAGGCAGACAACGAGTCCGACGTCTACGGCTGGAAGAAGTTCGATGCCAAGTCCGCCGTGATGTCCACCGAGTACAACACCATCCCCAGCGCGCCAAGCAGCCTCGACACGATTCCCAGCACCAAGAACAGCGCGGGCTGCGGTGACAGCGCCCCCTACGGTCTCATCGGCAACACCGACGTCTACCTCACGGCCAAGATCAGCGACAAGGACGGCGGCACCGTCACCGGCCGCTTCCACCTGTGGGCCACCGGCCACCACGACGACGGCCCCGGCGTCTTCTTCAACCAGACCGTCTCCGTCACCTCCGGCACCGTCGCCAAGGTCAAGGTCCCCAAAGCCACACTCACCCAGTACCTCGCCACCGGCGGCGGCAACTTCTCCTGGAAGGCCCAGGCCGACGACGGCAAGGCCACCTCAGACTGGACCCCCACCCTGGGCGCGGCGGGCTGCCGGTTCGTCTTCGACCCCAACAGGCCCAGCACCCCGCCCACCATCGCCTCCACTCAGTTCCCCGACGGCAGCGACGGCTGGCCCAGCAACACCGGCACCGTGCGCACCGCAGGCACCTTCACCCTCGCCGCCGGCGGCGTCAGCGACGTGAGCAAGTACGAGTACTGGAACGACACCGACCCCACCGTACGCACCGCCACACCCAGCGCCTCCGGCGGCAGCGTCTCGGTGAAATTCACCCCGAGCGTCGCCGGTTCCAACCACCTGTACGCCCGCAGTCTCGACAAAGCCGGCAACAAGTCGGACACCGCCGACTACCTCTTCTACGCTAACGGCCCCAAGGAAGCCGACCACCCCGGCGATATCAACGGCGACGGCAACCCCGACATGTGGGCCACCGACAAGGACGGCACCCTGCACCGCTACTACGGAGCCGGCGACGGCACCGTAGCCGACAACCCCGCATCCGCCTCCGGCTTCAACTGGACCGGAGTAAAAATCACCCACCGCGGGGACTGGACCGGCGACGGCTACGAAGACCTCATCGCCCTGCGCCACGACACCACAGCTGGCACCGACAGGCTGTGGATCCACCCCAACAACGGCTACGGCTTCGCCTGCACCGACTGCTCCGGCGACACCAACGACAGCCAGGAACTCACCGTCTACGACAGCGCCAACAACCACTGGCAGAACGCCGACCAGATCCTCGCCATCGGCGACGTCGACGGCCCCCTCGACATCGACAACGACGGCACCCCCGACGCCCCCGGCTACCCCGACCTCCTCGTCAAGCAGGGCGACCTTCTCTGGCTCTACTTCGGAGCCCCCGACAACCGCCTCGACACCGACCGCGAACCGATCCTCATCGGCCCCGACGGGTGGCAGAACTCCGACCTCTTCGCTCCCGGCGACACCAACAACGACGGCCGAATCGACCTCGGCTCCCGCAACCGCTCCACCGGCGAGCTCTACGTCTACCGCGGCACCGGAGACAACGGCGACGGCCTCGCCGACCAGACCACGAAAATCGTCAGCGGCCTGAACTTCACGCCTACCGGAACCCCCCTGATCACCTCGCCCGGCGACGCCGACCACAGCAACCGCGGATTCGACCTCTGGTTCACCCGCTCGGACAACGCGCTGTGGCACTACCCCGATCTCGGCACCAATACCGGCACACTCACCAAGGTCAGCGACGGATGGGCTGGCTACCAAGCCCTCAGCTGACCTAAATTCGGCTAGATATCGTGCGGTGTGGGCCAGACAGGACCGGACCACACCGCACGACGGGGAGCGGGCTGTGGCGGCACACCAGGTTGGGGTAGGCACGGCGTCCCCAGTCGAAACCCTGCCGCTTGTCCTACTCAGGCACGGCATGCATGCCTCGCAGGCCATGTTGGGCCCGCAGGCTCCGTCGAGGCCACAGGAGGCACCGCCGCGCTTCTCATGAATCAGCCGGGTTCCGGGGATATCACAGGCACGATGACACTCGCCCCGAGCGTGCTGTCGGAAAGAGCGTAGACCGTCGCGTAGATGCTGCGTGCCTCCGCCTCGCCCGGATCGATCTCCCACCTCCGCCACGGCTCTCCCCAAGGGGCAGGGTCCACGGCAAACGTCCCGGACTGCATGAGCACCGGGAGCTGGGCCCGGTTCCTGTACTTCTGACGGGCATGGACTGGCAGTGAGACCGGGGACAGCGGGATGGTCAACTCGGCGCCGCATCCCGCACACACGAAAACGCCAGTGCGGAACGGCACCTGCCCGCGTCGTGGAGTATCAACGCAGGCGGGCAAGTGCTAGCCGCTGCCTCTGACTGCGGCACGCGATCCAGCGCGGCGACGAAGGAGTACGGCCAGCCCGGCACGAACTGATCCGGGGCGGAGCCAGTCGCTCACGTCCACGGCCAGCACGATCCTGCCGTCGGCCGCCTTCGGCAACGGCAGACCGGCCAGCCTACGGCGAAGTCGCGTCGGATCCGCCCAACCACGGTCCAATGCCGCGTACAGCGCACCGTGCCCGCGCCGGTGTTCGAGGGCCAACGACAGCTCGACCAGGGTCTTCACCGGCCCTCCGCACGCAACACCGCGTCTGTGCGCTCGAAGAGCGCGTCCTGGCGGGCGTAGAGGCATTCGTAGATCTCAACTCGAAAGCGGGACAAGATACCCAATGCGTCGCCCGCAGGCGCATCGACCGGGAGACCCATACACAGCGGCCGTTCTCTCGTGCTTCGACTCGGCGTCTGAAGTGTGGAGAACGGCCGCCCCTGCTGTCCCAGGAAAACCGCAGATCAGCAGGTCGGGTGACCTGCGAGGTTGAACGTCAAGCTGAGCGCTTCAGTTGTCGCGGTAAGCGTTGACCGGGCTGGCCATCACTGGAGTTGGGCGGGTGGGACTGCTTTGGGTGATTGCGCCCGCTTTGCAGCCGCCGGACGAACAGCACACCGGCCAGCATTCGGAGGGTGAACTCGTGTTGGGCGGTCTCCGGTCTGCTGGCAAGAAGGCGCGGATCCGGCCCAGCGGC
>NZ_RZYA01000034.1 GCF_004005495.1 Streptomyces antnestii | reverse complement strand
GGTTCCTCGCGACCCGCACGACGTCCTGGCGGAACTCTTCCGGATAAGGCTTGGGCACAGCGACATCCTTCCCACCCGCCCCACAGGGCAAGCCAGTTCAGATGTCACCCGATCGTGCAGCAGACCCCTCCGTCGGCTATCTCAAGATAGAGGCGACGCACCAGCGGTGGCATGGGGTAGCCCACAACTCGCTCCACCTCCTCGACGGCGCTGAGGGAAGCGGGTTCGGGCACCGTCACCGCGGAAGGTTCATCGGTTGGGCGTCCCGCCCTGACCCGGGCCCGGACGGCCTCGAACAGTTCGTCATCGGTCATGTCGCACTCCTCCTGGGCTAGGCGGGCATTGTCCCGGCATAGCGCGGCCCACGACAGCCGTCACGACCCGCCGTAACCCGCACCTTTAAAGATCTCTAGCCGTCGCACAGCGAGCAGCCCCCGCCCGATTGGGCGGGGGCTGCTCGCTGTGGCGGCCGGATGCGGTCTGGGGCACTGGATCTTGATGCGATAGAAAGATGAGGCGAACCCACCCCACTTGGTTCGCTTACGGGGAGGAGACAGACATGGGGATGCCCGCTGACCTGCAGCTCATCAGCAGCGGCATGATCAAAGCCTCAATGATGATGGTCAAGCACGTGATGCCCGGAATGCGGGGTGCGACCATCGCCCTGTTCCATGAACTGTCCCGGCAGAAGGGCATGGCGGGCGATGATGACGCTGGCCATGAGTTCGCCAAGGTCTACGAGTCGGCCGCCTCTACGACTCTGGACAAGATGGGCTTCAGCACTCTGGTGATGAGCGAGACCGGCCGGGGTCTGATGCACACGGCACGTGAGTTCATGGCCAAGGAGAGCGAGATCGCTTCGAAGCTTCTGGGCAAGCAGGTCGACTTGACCGACAACATGGGCGATCCCTATGAGGACTGCGAGGAGAGTTTCCTCAGTCGGGGGCAGGAGCTGGAAGAGGTCATCGGGGAGACGTCGGGGTGGGACCAGTACGCTCCCGGAGGCATGAGTGACCGGTTCCGTGGCTCACCGGAGAAGCTTCGCGACGTGGCCGGATCATGGCGGGCGGGCGGGAAGCTGATGCTGCGCCTCCTGGAAGACGCCCAAGCCTGCGCTCACACTGCCGACAAGGCGCACTCCGGGGAGGCTGCGGACTCGTTCCGCAAGTACTTTGCTGGGTTTGTCGGGTTCGCCTCACCGCCCGACAATGCGCAGCAGGATGAGGCTCTCGTTGCGAATCTGGTGGCGGCATGTCATCAGCTCGCGAAGGCGTGCGATCGCTACGCGGATCATGTTGAGGATGCGAAGCTGAAGATCCAGCAACACAAGCTGGACCTCTTTCACGTCGATGCTCCCTGGGACTCGCCGATGTTCGGGGGCAATGGCGATGACGGTGGCCTCAAGGACGCTGTCCTCAACGACCCCTGGATTCACCGGCTCGGTGATGTCGCCCACGCTCTGGACACTGCGGAGAAGCGGGTGAAGCTTCCTCGCGGATCGGACAGTCGCCCCAGTCTGCCCTTCTCGCCGTTCATACCCCTGCCCGTGCCGGCGCCGGTGCCTTTGGTCCTCGCGTCGTACCACGGGCCCGCTTCAGGCATCGTCCCCGCCTCGTACAGCCCTCCTGACCCGAAGATTCCGTTCGCGGAACCTGTGCCACCGGTTCCCGGAACTACGCGCCTCTTGAGCGCGGGGGAACGCAAGCAGTTCGAATCCTTCGTCAATGGGCTCGAGCCTCTGGGCCTGGGGAGTGCGAAGAACCAGCCTGCCAGTCCGGAGAATGCCTATCAGCTGCGCACGGCCGGCTACCCCGAGCGGAAGATCCCGTTGCTGCCCACGTCAAAGAGCCCGTACAAGGCGGCGGACGGCATGCGCCCGGCCGACGGGTACATGATCGATTCCAAGTACGTCAAAGACGAAGGCAAGGACTGCTGGAGAAAGCCGGAGACACTCGACAACCTTGGGGACACCTACAACGCAGACGGAAAGAAGCGCTGGAACAAGGAGGCGATGTTCACGAAGAAGGACGAACGTGAACTCGGCCAGTACGGGGATGCCATGACCGCCAACAAGGAAATCCGCGGCCTTGAGATTGTGACGAACGACCAGGACGCGGCAACGTACTGGCAAACCCTCATGGCTCAGCAGGGCATCAAGGGAACTTCCCACTACGTCCCATAGCCGAAAGACGCTTGCACCATGGACATCACGGAATACACGTCTGCGTTCCTCCTCTACGCCCCGGCCAAGGATCCGCAGGCTTGGCACCTCGATCTCGCAGGCTTCAGCGAAGCGCTACAAGCAGAGTTCCCCGAGGTCAGGTGCGTACCTGAGGACCGACCCACCGCGCTCAGCTTCTGGGCCCTCACCAACGAAGGCGTAGTTTTCGACGGGTTCGCTGATATCGAGACCAGGCATACCATCATGCTCACTGAGAACACCGCGACGGAGGCTTCCGAGTTCATTGTCTGGTTGCGGGACCACTACCTTCCCTCCCCAGATCTGATCCGCTACACCACTGAGGACGCTGTCACCCGAGGGCTCGACACGGACTGGCGTGTGCCCTCACGAGGGGGCCGCGAGCAGATCGTGGAGGAGCTTGAGCAGCACCTGCGGGTCGTCACTTCGTAACCAACTGGCCTGCACACGGGTTGAGCAGACCATGGACAACCTCGCTGACTTCGCCGAACCCGCGGCTCTGGCTCCACTCCTGCCACTGCTGAGGTTGAGGGAGGCGCAGGATGTCCTGGACGTGCTGGCCGCTGTGGTCGCTGGCGAGCGCGCGGATGTTGAACCTGGCCGCGCGGGTGCCGTCAGGGGATCCGGACGCTAAGGGCCTGGTCGAGGGGGCGAACGGCTATCTGGAGACGTCGTTTCTGCCGGGGCGGGTTGTTCACCTCGGCGGCGGACGTCAACGTCCAGCTGGCCGACTGGCTCACCAAGGCGAATCGGCTGTGGGGCTCGAAAAGTCATCGCTGAAGCTCAGGCCGCATGTCGGTACTCGTTGATTGCTCCGCCGAGGATGCGGGTGTGTAGGGGGCTTTGGGCGTCGGGGTCTTGCCCGGGGGCGGATAGGTCCTGGGCGTCGGGCGGCCGTTGGGCTCGGGATCTGTGCGGCCGATGCCTGCTGTAGTGGTCCCGGTACTCTGCGGGTGCCGAATACTCCATCCATAGCCCGTGACCTGCGTGTTCTTGTGAGTGGCCGACGGTTGCCGGATGGCCGTGTCAGGCTGCTGGATCGTGCTGCAGCGACTGGCCTACCTCGCCGTGTCGAGCGTGTTCGCCTTCATGCGGCTGCTTCCGATGAGCGAGGGCGCCAAGGAAAGCACGTGGGGAGGCACCTCGGACTGAGGCGACCCCCGTTCGTGCGTCACCACGTCAACACTCTCGCAGCGGTCCGCTCGGCGAGCTCGCGGACGCCGTGCGCGGCGTTCTCCGAGAGCTCGCCAAGTATGGCGTCGGCGGCCGTGAGGAGGGCACGGGTCTCCTCGGGGCGGCCAGCTTCAGCCAGACCGAGAGTGAGCTGGTAGTGCTCCTCGGCGATGTAGCGGCCGAGGTTGACCTGCTGCCAGTGGCGCAGTGAGTCGTCACCGGGGCGGCCAGGGCGTCGCGCACGGCGGCCAGGCTGTCCGCTGCCTGCGACAGTCGGCCCGGCTCCCGCTCCAGACGGGCCAGGGTGCGCAGGGCCGAGGCCCGGTCCCATGCCGTCTCCTGAAGGGCGGCGTACAAACGCTGAGCGCGCAACGCCTGGGGAAGGTCGCTGAGTTCCTCGAAGTCCCGGGCGAGCCCGCTGAGTGGAGCCGTGGCCAGGGTGCGGGGCGCCTCGGGGCGGCGGAGTCTGCTCTGGTCCATGAAGATGTTGTCGAGTTCGCGGATCAGTGTCACCCGCGCGAGTTCTGTCATCCCCTGGTCCCGCGCCAGGTCGGTCCATGTGGAGACCGGCTCGTCCGACGGGTCCGTCCCGAACATCGACTCGTCGAGCGCCCGCGCCCACTGTTGCAACTCGTCTGCGGTTGCACCCGGTTCCGGCATGCCGCCCAGGCCGCACGCCGTGTCGAAGTCCGTCTCCCGGATCTCAAGCAGCATTGGGAGATCTCCGGTGTCCCCGCGCAGCCCTACCAGCACGGCGGCGAGCCGCAGTTCGTCCGTCATCGATGACCGTGTCTCGTGCCGCAGCAGATGCCGCAGCAACTCCAGATCGCCCTCGGCGCGGTCGAACTATGCGGCCCGCAGGGTGATCCGGCGCCGCACCGGGTCCTCGGCGACTTCACGCCATGCCGTGCGGTCGCCTTCCCGCAGGCAGGCGAGATCGGCGCGGCCCGCCGCGAGCACTGGCTCCCACAGCGGGGGACCGGCCGGGCCTATTCGGTCGTACGCGCACCCCTCATCCGCGTTGAGCAGTACGAAGTCCGGCTCGGTGCGCAGCAGCGCGGCACGCAACCTGCCCACCAGCTCGATCGGGGAGCGTTTCGGGAAGCCCAGCGTCGCACGGAGCTCGGCACGCTCATCGTCGATCCTGCAGTACTCACGGATCCCGTCCTCGGTCTCCGCGACGCGCGCCAGGATCTTCTCCTCGCCGTCGTCTGGCGACAGACGTGTGTAGCCGCGCCAGCCGGGCAGGCCGATCACGAGCTCCAGGGTCTCGTCGACACTGGAGCCGATGATCCCCGCGGCGCCTTCCGAGTCGGCGTAGAGCACTGAGCCGTCCGCGCACACGAAGTACGTACCGCCGGTATCGTCCCCGGCTACCGTCTCCAGCGGTCCGCCCGAGGCGAGGCGGACCTCCTCGACATGGCAGTGGGCGGCGCGGTTCAGGTCGAAGTCGAAGGGGAAGGCGGCCAGTTCGGCCAGGCGGCGGTCCTGCCGCAGCAGCCGTAGCGCGTGATCGGTCATGTCACAGAACGTAACACCGGCCACTGCCAACGGAGTCGCGGCCTCTGTAGGAGGCCGCGCGGATAAAGGGTGCGGTCATGGTCGGCGGTCCGTGAGTTCGCCCCAGCGGTGGGTGGTCCATGCCTGCCGGATCAGACTACGCACGGTGATGACCGTATCGGTGAGGTCGAAGAATGCCTCGATGACGGCGGTGCGCCGTCCGGAACTACGGCATCGCCATCGGGAAGACCGCCGAGCGGATCGGCGAGGGGCGCCCGCTCGCCGCCGTCGCGGACGACGAGCTCGGCGAGACGCTGGAGCTGCTGTGGGGCAGCTCGGCGGTGAACACCTGGAACGCCCGCCGCGGCGCAGATAACACGGTCGTTTCACGCCGCATGCGGAAGACGTCCGCGAAGGCCGCGCTCAGTAATGTAGGTATGGATGGCTGTTGGTGAGGGGTGAATAGCGCCCTCGGGGATGTCGGAGCGGGGTGCGACACTCTGTCCGTGTCTGAGGAACTCTCGCGTTGGTATCGGGGTCGCCTAATGGGTGGTCCGTTCAGGCCGTTCGACCTGGGTGAGTGTCACGCGCTCGAACGGGAAATCGGGCTGCCCCTGCCACCCGCCTACCGCTCGTTCTTGGAAGCGGCGGGTGGGAGAAGGCTGGAGTACTCAGTCCACCTGCCGGCTTGTGAACCTGAACCGTTCCATAGCTTCAACGACCTCTATCAGTTGGGCCGTGACGGTGCCGGTGAGTACGGCTGGAGCACTCTTCTGGGAGAGTACCGGCGCAGTCGCGACGGGTGGCTTGCCGAGAACGTGTCCCTGACCGGCCTGCTACCCATCGCCCGCAACGGCGGCAGCGACACCCTCTTCCTGGACCTGAACCCGGCCACTCATGGCCAGCTCCATGCGTTCGTCCACGCCATCGCCTGGCCGGGATACGTGGGCAACCATGTCTTCACGAAGGTCGCCGACAACTTCGACGCCTACCTCGACGGCCTGTTCATCGACCCCGAGATGGCCGAGGACGCCTGGGCCGATGTCGCCGACAGCGATCCTTCGGATCTTTGGCGGAGGACCGTCGAGGAGTGGCTAAACAGGGAACTGCCAAACTGGCGTACTGAAGCTTGGGCAGTCGCGCCTTGACCGTCGGCGCGCCAGGTGCGTTCTGAACCTCCGTTGTCAGTGGACGGTCGTAGTTTGTCCCCCACGAACTCGGAGGGGAGAAACGATGGGGTTCTCGGGAGAGCTGGTTTTCGGTCGCAGCGGCCATCCCCTGCTCAGTGCGTCGGTATTCGACGGGATCGATCAGAGCAAGGACACAGTCCACGTCAGTTGGCCGCGTGTCGGGGGCTGGCAGACGCTGCAGTTCGGCGGGGACGTCATCAAGAAGCCCGAAGCAACGCTGCGGGCGCTGGTGGAGTGGACGGGGGCTCTGGCCTGCGTGGCTTCGGTATATGACAGTGACGTGGCGATGGTGATGGGCCTGGGGCCGGAGGGGGAGCTCTGGGAAGCGTGCCTGAACCTGGAGAAGGCAGCCGGATTGTGGGCAGAAGTTCCCGATGACGTTGATGACATGAGCGAGTGGATCAGCACGCCGGCGTTTGCCGAGGCCGTTGACCGTAAGCGCGCCGAACTGGACGCGCATGTGTCTGGCGATGCCCAGGGGGCACTGGATTGGGCCCGCTCCGCGGGATTCGCCCACTCGGTCACTGTGGCTTCGGTCCAGGAGGTTCTCCGGTCTGGGGAGGTCTTCGTTGAGGAGCTGTTCGATGCACTGCTCGACCGGCTTGGCTTCCCGGAGGCTGTCGATCCTGAAAGCCAGCGCTGATGTCGGCTCCAGTCATTCCTCTTGAAACCGGGGGAGGTTTGCGTATCCCAGGTAGTCCGTTGGGACTGCTTGCTTGAGATGTACTGGTGCAGTTAAGGCTGAAACTGCGTCACAGCGACATCGTCGATGCCGAAGTCGTCGGCTACACCGGCCCCGTGGCGCGGCCGCGGGCCCTGGCCGTGCGGCTGCCCGACGGGGGCATCGCCTTGTCGCAGACCCTGCCCGGGCCGCTCGCCGCGCACCTCGGAACGCTGCTCGCCGACTCCGGCCCGCCCCCGGCGTGCTCACACCGCCGGGGGCGACTCGTACAACACCGTCGCGCACGACCTGGTCGTCGTCGAGGTCCCAGAGAAAGCAGGGACCACACAGCACGCGGTGGTCACGGTGACTCGGCTGCGTTAAGCCCTGGCCACAGCATCACCGAAGCCTCACCCGTCGCTGGTCGGGCGCACACCAGCCCCTGACCGGTGTCGGTGGTGACTCCAATCCTGGCGCTCGCGCCCGCGAGGAGTGCTCCATCAACGCGGCCTGTTCGGAGGGGAAACTCCTGCGGTTGTGGGTGACCTACGGCGTGCGTGTGTGACCCGCGGCGTGCACGCATTACCTGTGACGTAATCGACCGTCCGCAGCCCGCCGGGCAGGGTGGTTCCTACCAGGTCTCGGGCCGGCGCACTCCGGCCCGAGACCTGGCAGACCATTCCCACCGGACCCCGACGCCCACGGAGGCCGATCCGCCATGTCCGCTCCTCAGCTCGCCGCCCTGGCCCGTACCTCCGAGCCGCAGACCATGCTGCGCCGCTTCCTCGCCCTCGACGCCGTCGTCACCACCGGCAACGGACTCGCCTACCTTGCCGCCTCCGGGCCGCTTGGCCAGTTCCTCGGCATGGACCAGGGGCTGCTGCTGGGACTCGGCGCCTTCCTCACGCTCTACGGCGCGGGCGTCGGAATCCTCGCCGCGCGCAAGAGCCCGCCGGTGCTGCCGGTCCGCGCCGTCATCGAGGCGAACGTGGCCTGGGCTGCGGTCAGCCTGATCGCGCTCGGCGCCTGGCTGTCGCCGACGGCGGCAGGCGCGGTGTGGATCCCCCTGCAGGCCGTCACGGTCGGCGGCTTCGCGGCCCTGCAGTACACGGCGCTGCGCGCGACGCGGGCCTGACTCAGAGCTCCGGACGGGGCCGCCCCCCCCCGGCAAGGGCGGCCCCGCGGCGCCCCAGGCGGCTGGAGCCGCGCAGTGGCGTCGTACCTCACAGCCCCGTAGCCGGCTGGACCGTGGCCGCGATTGCGACCCTGTGCCGGGGATGCATCCGCCGGGGCAGGTAGCGATGCCTGCTGGGGGCGCGCAAGGTCCGGCGCCCCCACTCGCCTCCTACTACGCCCGCCGTTGACAGTCTTCGGGCGGCAAGGCACAGCACGTGACCGGGTCGGGCGTTTCCTCGCCGCCGAGGTGCCCGTACACCGCCGGGCCGACCGGGGACCCGCCATGGCACGCCGGGGCCGGTCACGTTGTGGGCCATGGACAGGGCATGGGCGAACTTGAGGACGGTCTCCTCGTCGGCGCCTTCGATGGTGACGCTGACCGCGCCGGCTGAGTGTGGTGGGGCCGGTTCATGCCCGCACAGACGATGCCCGCCCCGCCCAGGGTTGGGGCGGGCAGGCGTGTTCACCCGATCGAGAGAGCCCACTGAGGAGCTGCATGACCCGACGCCGGTTCCGACCACGCCGCCCTGCGGCAGCACCGGCGGCGGCGACGTCGCAGGAACCGAGGGCCGCGGAGTGCGGAGGCTGGGACGGTCTTGCGTCGCGCGCGGGTGAATCCGGTCGTCAGAGCCTGGGGCGGTTCGTATCTCTGAGTCAGCACACACGGCAGTCGGAACGCCCTAGAGTCACGCTCCGTGGGGATACCAACTGGCTGGATACGACGGCAGAACAACGGGGAGCGTGGGCTGCGTCTGTGGCCCGTCGGTAGAGCCCTGACTCTCGTGTTCGTCGGCTCGATCGTCATTGCGGGAAGCGTGTTTTGGACGCTCGTGGTGCTTCTCGACGCCCGCAAGGTCAAGACTGAGACTCTGCTGACCTCCGCGACCCTTTTCGACATGGTGAAGCTGTCGTTCGGCGTCGTTGCCGGAGCCGGCGCTCTGGTGGCTCTGGTCGTCGCCTACCGCAAACAGCGCGTCGACGAGGACGGGGCTCTGCGGGAAGCCACCAGACTGCACACCGAGCGATTCACCACCGCTGTCGCCCAACTTGGCGACGCCTCGCCTGCCATCCAGCTCGGCGGTGTCCACGCCCTGGCCGGTCTCGCCGACGACGCCCCCACGATCGAACTGCGCCAGACGTGCATCGACGTCCTCTGCGCCTATCTGCGAATGCCCTACACGCCAGACCCCGGCAGCAGTGATCAAGAAGGCCATCACGCTTACCTAGCCGGCCGGGAAGTCAGGCACACCATCATCCGGCTCATACGCGACCACCTACGGCTGCCTGCCGCAAGCCCTCGCTCCTGGCAGAAACGAGACTTCGACCTCACGAACGCTGTCTTCGACGGCGGGGACCTCGACTACGCGGAGTTCTGCGGCGGGCGCGTCTCCTTCGTGGGCGCTGAGTTCTCCAGCGGGCACGTCAACTTCAACGGCGCGAAGTCTTTGGCCGGAGGGGTCGACTTCAGCCATGCGAAGTTCGCCGGCGGAGGGGTCGACTTCCGCCACGCGGAGTTCTCCGGCGGAGCGGTCGGCTTCACGAACACAAAGGTCTCCGGCGGGCCGTAACGGGTCAAAATCGCTTCACAGCCTCTCACCTGCTGTTTCGGCGAGTGATCAGCTTGCCTTGCGGTACTCGTTGATGAGGCCGGAGACCGCTTGTCGGCGTTCGATCCGGGCTGCCGGCAGGGGGATGACGTTCGGGTCGTCCAGGGGCGCGAGCTGGTTGCGGCCTTGGTGGGGCCGATGTCCGTTGAAGTGGCGGGCGTAGTCGTGGAGGATCCTCTCGGCGTGGCCGCGGTCGAACAGCAACAGGCGGTCGGTGCACTCCTCCCGTACGGACCGTATGAAGCGCTCCGCGTGCGGGTTTGCAGTTGGGGCTGCGCGGGGGGATCTTGGCCACGGTGATGCCCTCGCTCGCGAAGACGGCGTCGAACGCTGCGGTGAATTTCGCGTCGCGATCGCGGATGAGGTGGTGGAAATCGGCGGCGCGGTTGCCGAGCTGCCAGAGAAGCTGGCGGGCCTGCTGGGTGGTCCAGGCAGCGGTCGGGTGGGCGGTGACGCCGAGGATGTGGACGGTGCGGCTGTGCACCTCCATGACGAACAGGGCGTACAGCCGCTGTAGTCCGACGGTGTCGATGTGGAGGAAGTCGGTGGCGAGCAGGCCGTTGGCCTGGGTCTTGAGGAGGGTGGCCCACTCGTGGCGCGCCGGGTGGCGACGGGGCGCGGGCCCCAGTCCGGCCGCGCGCAGGACTCGGCGGACGGTTACGGCGCTGACCTTGTGCCCGAGCCGGCACAGTTCTCCGTGAACACGGCGGAAGCCCCACAAGGGGTTGTCGGCCCCGAGCCGCGTGATCAGCTCGCGCCGTTCCTCCGCCAGGGGTAGGCGCCCCGGGGAGGGCGGGTGCGTCCACTTCTTCTTCACCATGCGCTGGTGCCAGGTCAGCAGGGTGCGCGGGGAGACGATCCGGCGCCCGCGGAGCGCCCGGGGGAGTAGTCGGGTAAGCGCGGCGAGCAGCGCCCGGTCCGGCCATCCGGGCTTCGGGGCGGGGACCTGGCGGCGTAGCACCGCGACCTCGTGCCGCAGGATCAGTATCTCCACCTCCTTTGCTGCGGAGGATCGGGACAGCAGGACAAGCCACGCGAAGATCCGGGTGGTGATCAGGTAGAGCATGCGTACCAGCACGAGGACCGATCATGCCGGACGGCTGGTGGGCAAGATGCGATTCCTGAGGTCAGGCCCGGTGACGCCATTTTGGAGCGCTACGGGCCTCGCGGGCTTGCTGGACTGCCCACTGTTCGGTGGGATGCGCGGTTGCGGGCGTGATGTGCAGTCGGCGGGTTCCGTGTTCCAGGAAGGCCATGGCGTACAGGCGTTGGCCGAGCGCGGTGTCGAGGTGGAAGAAGTCTGCCGCGACGATCCCGTCGGCCTGAGCGGTCAGAAATTCCCTCCAGCTCGGCGCCGGCCGCCTTGGTGCCGGGTCGATCCCGGCCGCGTGCAGAATGTTCCACACGGTGCCGGATGCCACCGAGTGTCCCAGCCGCGCTATCTCGCCCTGGATGCGCCGGTGCCCCCACCGAGGATTCTCGTCGGCCAGGCGCAGGACCAGTTTCTTCAACGCCGCCGACGAGGCCGACCGGCGCGCGTTCGGCGCGCGCTGTAGTCTCATTTGCGGGCGATCAGTCTGCGATGCCAGGCCAGCACAGTGCCTGGGTTGACGGGGAAGACTCGGGCCCAGCGCTGCCGGGGTATCAACGAGGACAGAGCGGAGAACCAGAACCAGAACCGGTCCGCCGGCTAGTAACGCACGGGCGAGGTCAACTGCCTTCGCAGCACCGTGTTCTCGTGCCGCAGGACCAGCACCTCGGCGGCCACCGACGCCTCCCGCCGGAGCAGCAGCTCCGGGAGCGACAGCAGTCCCCGAACAGCGCGGTACACCAGCGAAACGATCATTGCCACAGCGTCGCAGACTATTGAGCCGCACGTACCCCACCTGCAGCGATGGCTCATTGAGCCCCTCAGGGGCAATGTGCACCGGGATTGCTGCGGCAACCCTCTCGAAGCCCGAGCCCTCCTCGACACCGTGATGCAAGCCCTATCGGCACAAAGCGCCTGCGATGTTCGAAAGATCGTCAGCCGGTCGGACGCCGTGGAACCTTCCGTCCCCGCCGTGCGACGCGGACGGAAGGTAACGAACGAGCTTAGATCCGGGAGTTGACCGGACTCGGGTCCAGCCGGGCCATGGACCTGCCGCGGCATTCAAGCCGCCGACGCCGCTTCGATGCTGAACCTCAAATTCGCCTCAAGACACTCAGGTACTTCACAGTTTCCTCACGCAATCGTGACCCCACGGTGCGCAACCGTGTCCAACGTCACGTCCGCTACATCCAGTTCATGTTGTATGTCCCGATTGATGACCTTGCCCCTCTTAGGTAAGCATTCATAGAACTACAGTTCGACGAATTGCAACCGGCGAGCCTCGCTCAGCAGGAACATGTGGGCGGGCCAGAGGGGAAACTTCTCTTGTTAGGAAGCTCCAGAAGAAGACGTATCCTGTCGAAACTCGCCCTCGGCGCCTGCTCGATCCTGCTCCTGGGATCCGGCGGCGTGGCCGCCGCAGCCGACAGCGGTGGCGGCACTCCCGATTGGGACTATGCACCGTCCTCCCGGCCCGCGGCGGGTCCTGAGTCCCTCGCCCTGGCCAACAGCAGTCGGCCCGTCTCCGGCAAGAACCAAAAGGCCGGCCCGCCGGGGGTCAAGGACTCGGCCGGCGTGTGGCAGGTCAATCGCACCAACGTCACGCTGAGCAACACCGTCACCGACGCCGACGGTGACAAGGCGGACTTGACCTTCCAGGTCTACACGACAAACGCCGACGGCACCCCGAAGGCCCAGGTCCAACTCACTGACCCTGACACCGGCCAACCCGCCCCCTACGGTGTGCTGGTGTCCAACTTCGTGACGTCCGGAGGAACGGCGTCGGTGACCCTCAGGTACGGCGACCTGAAGACGAACACCAACTACGTCTTCCGGACGAGCGCCTTCGACGGCACCCTGTACGAGACCGATTGGTCGTCATGGGCGAAGTTCCATACCCGCGGCCGGGCGGTGAGCATCACCCTGCCCGAGCCCAACAAGGACGCTCCGACGGTCAATCAGGACGACTACCAGCAGCCACAGGAGATCGCTCAGCCGGCCATGGCCACGGTCGACCCGACCCAACCACCCACCGGTCGAAGCGCCGAAGACGGCTGGAACTGCGGCAAGCTGAACAAGAAGACGGAGATTCAGCCGTGTTCGCGGCTGGTGCCGGACGCCAGCAAGAGCACCCGCGACGCCCTCATCAAGGGGGCGAACGCGGACTTGCCTCACCTGGTCGACTGGTGCGCGAATCTCCTCGACTCGCACATCAAGCGGTATGAGGCGTGCATCGGCAGCTTTACGTACGAGTACGAGGGCATCGTCTTCAAGGACGGACAGCCCACCGGTGAGATCTTGAACGCCTCATGGGCCGTCGGTCAGGAGGTGAAACTGGCAGGGATCTCGGCGACGTTCACCCAGCAACTCATCCTCGTGCCGGTGGCGATCGACGCGAAGTTCGGTTCGGTGACACTCAACGTGGAGTTCGACTGCCTCCTGGCTGACAGGTGCTCCAACGGCCCGCAGTCCTGGGACGGGGCGCTGGAGTGGTCGGGAGCGGACCCGTTCTCGCACACGGCGATCGGGAAGATCGACCACACCTGGAACGCGGTGAACAACGCCGACAGGCTGGACCTGTCCACGAAGATCACCGCCTACTCGCCGGTGGCGAACCCTGCCGCGACGCGGTGGCAGGCCGATGGCGCGCAGATCCGCTGCGACAAAATTTCCTCCGCCACTCCGGGCTGCACCTTCTACAAATACATCCCGACGTGGGTGATGAACTTCGACAAGACGCCGCCGGCCGTAGCGCACGCCTGGTTGATCCAGGCCAAGCTGCCCACTCACCCTGGCAGTAAGACAGCCAACAAGCCGCTGTTCTACCTGCCTGCCGCATCGAAGAACGCGCCCGGTCGCGACCCGGACGCCAATCGCAAGGTGATCTGCCCTGACGGGTGGGCGGCCACCTACGGCAACCCGGACGCCACCACCGTTCCCGAGATCAGCTCGACGGACAAGGCATCGTGCGACGAGTTCGCCTACGCTTCCACCTACAACTCCGGCGGCATGCCCGCCAGTATGGGCGGCATGAACGAGGTCGACACCGGCAACGACTGCGTGCAGACCTATGCCACCCGCGTCTCGCAGGGCAATTGGCACCTGTATGACGACGTCCGTGAGCCTGCTCCGACATGGACGGAGGTGTGTGGCCGCTCGGCCATGTCGGGATGGATCAACTCCACCTCGATGGGTGGAGCGTTCAGCTCGGGCTTCTCGACCAAGTACCGGATGTTGGACAAGGACCCGTACTGGGTGGACTTCCCCCAGTTCGCGCACTGCGATGCGTCCAAGGTGACCGTGGCTTGCACCGTGCCCAAGCCGTGACAGGTTACTGACGGCTGGTGGGGCGCAGCACCAGGTTCTTGCTGTGCCCCACCAGCCCCACGCTGTGTACGGAAGGAGAAAACGGCAATGCCTGACAATCTTGCATGGATCGCCGATGCTTGGCAGAGCGCGAACCTGAATGCCACCGACCTGTACATCACCTGCGCCCGGGGCCTCAGCCCCCAGCAGCTGGCCGAACGCATGGCCGACCATGCGCCTGTCGAGGTCGGGCCTGCCCTCACCATTCAGGAAGCGTCCCGCAGGGTCGACCTTGCGCAGATCTACTGCGTCGGCCGCATCGGCCAAAGCGGCGACTGGTCGTTCATCGTGGAGTGCGGGGGCAGCGAAGGCTGGTCCCTCGACCCGGCAGTGTCCCGCGGCGCCGAGGTGCTGATATTCGACCCACGGCCGGACGATCCGCCTTCCTTCTTCAGGTACCTCGCCGACGGCGAGGTACAACTGCACTTCGAGTTGGGATTCGGCTACGACCCCGCCGGATCCCGGCCTGACCTGCTGCGCCCAGCACTGGAAGCGGCCGGAGTCATCCCGCCGGAAGAAAGCATCGATGACCTGCTCGGCGAGGACGAGGAGCTGTCGCCTGTCGAAGAGAAGCGCCGGGTGTTGAAGGTCGTCGGCGAGCATTTCGGGCTGTCCCTGCCGCGGCAGCTGATTGAGAGCGAGCAGCTTCCCGCCGTGGTCACCCGCACCTCACCTCCGTCCTCCTGGTGACCACGAGCGTGTTCAAGATCCGATAGGTGCCCCAGAGCGGTGTCGCCGTTCAGGATGGCTTGTTCCTGACGATCTGTGGGAGCGGGTGGCCCCGCTTCTGCCGCCCGCTCCCGAGCAGCGCCGTCGCCACCCCGGGCGACTGCGGGTTCCCGACCGAATAGCGCTCGCGGGCGTCATGTGGCCTGCAGCCTCATATGCCTCCGCCGCCTGCGAACCTCATCCTGAAGCGATCAGTTGGCTACGCTGAACCACCCCGGCCGCACCTCGGTCAGAAGCGGTTGCAGCGACCGCACTGCGGACCGCAGGTCCTGATCCGTGACGCCAAGAGGCTCCGGCAGGCTCAGCCCATACCAGCGCAGCCGCCAGAGGTCGAACACTTCGCTCCCGTCGGCTGCGAAGTCCACATCGACCTCAGTGCCGCTGTCGCTGACGAAGCGGCACCCTGCCCCATGAACCGCGTAGGAGTAGGTGCCGACGTGCCCACTCCGGCCGATCCGGCGCGAACGGGCCAGGCCGAGGACATCTGCCAGTCGCTCAAGCGAGGGGATCGCCACCCTCATGGCCTCGCCAATCGCGTTCAGAGCGTGGACGTAACCAAGCACGAGGTCTCGCGCAGCCCGTTCCATACGGCGTCCTCCCCCCTGAGTCCGTGGCTGAAGGGATTGTTCCATGGGACCGCCAGCGTCTCCGCAGGACGGCATTCTGAAACGATCAGTTATTGGCGAGCCCAGGAGTGCGCTGTGGCCAGTCCGAGTAGCCCGGAAGGTGTTTCTGCTCTGCTGGCGACTGGCACTCCCCAAATTATTCGCATGTGAGGTTGCGTCTGCCCGGCCGGGCGCCTAGTGGCGGGCCTGTGGGCGTGGGTGATCATGGCTGAAATTTCCTTGGGCCCTCTTGCCAGTCGCGTTCGGACTAGCGACTGTTGTCGGCGCCGGTGGGGGAGCGAGGGGAGCGGTGGCCGCGTGGTGCTGGGTAAGGGGTTTGAGCAGCTACCTGCATCGGCTTCAGATACGGATGGTGCGAATCCGGGCGTAACGGGGACCGCTCCGAGGCTCGGTTGCGCGGCGGTACCAATTTCCGGACTCCCCGGCGGAGTTGATAGGGCTTCGGACAAAGGAGACTCGGGAGTCGGTCTCTCGGATGTCACGCAGTGGCTGTGCGCGGCTGCCTACACCCGGTACGACTACTGCGGCGACGCTTTCGACTTCGCCCGCCGCCATGGTCAAGACGTCGTCCGTGCCGGCCTCGCCGTTGCCGTGGCCGGAGTATGGAAGGCGATGAAACGGCCGCTGCGTCGACGCCGCAAAGGGCTGGACATTCGCTGGCCGCCCCAGCCCCACTGGTGGGCCGTGGCGGAGGATTCGGACGCGCAACTGTACGTGCCGCTCGGTCACGACTATGTGCGGTGGGTTCGTCGCCGGGTGGCCCGCGGGCATGCCGTACCCCCGCATGGCTTTCATCTCACCCCCGTCCTGCGCACCGCTGCCGCTGCGGAGGGGCTCGCGCATCTCCGCCGGGTGTTGCTGCTGTTGTTGCCCTGCGCGCTGGCGATGGTCGGATGCGGGCCGGGTTGCCGTGGCTGTGCAGTGCGGTGCTCGCCTTCGCAGGTCTGTGGATGGCTTGCTACGCGGACCGGGTCATCGCCCGCACCCGTCTGCGCGCGGCGTTCTGGCGCCGCCAACCATCGTGGCGGGGCCGGCAGCTGTGGTGGATCTCCCTGTCGCGCCACCGCAGTCTTCGCGTCGACCGTCAGCCGCGGATACGCGACGGCCTGGTGGCGCCTTACGGACAGGACGGATTGGGCGGGCATCATTTCCTCGGGGCAGGGGACCCTTGTCCCTCCCCTCGTAGCGTGAAGGCCGTGGCTGCAGGGGAAGTTGGGAGTCATGGCGGAGAAGCGACGGAAGTTCGATCCGGAGTTCCGTGAGGGGGCTGTACGGATCGTGACGGAGACCGGGAAGTCCATCGCCGAGGTCGCGAATGACCTGGGGATCAACGAGACGACCCTGGCCACCTGGGTGTCCCGGGCTCGGCGGGCTGGGACGAGGCCGGCTGGCGGGAGCGAGGAGTTGGAGCGGCTGAGGCGGGAGAATGCCCAGCTCAAGCGGGACAACAAGGAACTGGGCATGGAGCGTGATGTGCTCAAACGCTGCATGGTCCTGTGGGTGAAGTAGCCGTGGCGGACCCGGCCCAAGTGGTCGGGGTGATCAGCGACTTCAGGACCAAGCACGGCATTTCGCACCGCGTCTTTTGCCGGGTGTTGGGCGTCAGCGAGTCGTGGTTCTACAAGCACCGCACCCGCAAGTCCACCCGGCGGGAAGTACGCCGCCAGCAGCTGGCCGAGGCGGTGACCGAAGAGTTCACCGCTTCCGGCGGCACCTATGGCTCACCAAAGATCTGGATCCAGCTGGTGCGGCAGGGCTGGCGTGTCTCGGTGAACACCATTGCCAAACTCATGGCCGAGCTCGGTCTGGTGGCCCGCAAGGTGCGTCGCCGGCGGGGGCTGACTCGGCCCGGCAAACGGCTGGCCGCCCCTGACCTCGTGCACCGCGACTTCACCGCCGAGGACCCTGACCTCGTGTGGTGCGGCGACATGACCGAGATCGAAACCGGCGACGGGAAGTTGTATCTGGCCACGGTCATCGACCTGTTCTCCCGTCGCCTGCTCGGTTACGCGATGGGCCCGCGGCACGACGCCGACCTGGTGGTCGCCGCGTTGTACATGGCCGCGGCCACCCGCGGCGGCGACGTCCGTGGAGTGATCTTTCACAGCGACCGCGGAAGCGAATACGGCTCACGGAGATTCCGTCGGGCCTGCCGCAAGTTGGGCGTCTTCCAGTCCATGGGGCGCGTCGGCTCGTGCTTCGACAATGCCGTCAGCGAGGCGTTCAACAGCGTCCTCAAGGTCGAGTACGTGCACCGGCACGCCTTCGCGACCCGTACCGAGGCACGGATCCGGATCGCGACCTGGATTACCGACTTCTACAACACACGACGGCTGCACAGCGTGTGCGGTTTTACGAGCCCGATCGACTACGAACGCGACTACTGGGCCAGCCTCAACGAGGAGCTGGCTGCATGAGAAGGTCTCCACGATTCGGGGGGATTGACAGAGGTGAGGATCTCCCAAACGGTGGAGGCGGCGACCTTGATGCCGAGGATGGCGAGTTCGCCGCGCACCCTGCGATAGCCCCACGATGGATTCTCACGGACCAGGCGCAGGATCAGTCTGCGGACCGAGTGGACCGTGGGTGGTCGGCCCGGCTTCTTTGGCCGGCAGGTGCGGGCGTGACGCCGCTTGGTCAGGTCGCGATGCCAGCGCAGCACGGTGTCGGGTCGGACCAGTAACCGGAGTCGGCGCAGGGCCTGGCGTGGCAGGGGGATCAGCAGAACGGCGAGGAACGCCCGGTCCGCGGGGGGTGAACTTGATGCGGTCTATGCCGAGTTATCGTTCCAGGACGGTGATCTGGTGGCGTAGGGCGAGTATCTCCGTGTCCTTGTCGTGATCGCTTATCGGTAGCAATCGCAGTGCCGAGAACAGGTTGGTGACGGTCAGGTAGGCGAGACGAAGCAACACGAAATCATCCTGCCGCACCGTCGATGACGCTCCTGATCTGCATGGATGACATTTTCGGCAGGCGCACTGTCGGCGTGAGCTGCTGGACCGCACGTTGATCTGGAACCAGCGCCACCTCTGCTACGTTCTGCGGGAGTTCGAGCGGTTCTACAACTCCCATAGACCCCATCAGGGCATCGCGAACGCCTGGGCGGCATCCTCCACGAGTACGAACATGCTGCGTGATCTGGGCGGACGAGGTTTCCGGCAAGGGCAGTCTCCTACAACCCGCTCAGCAATATGCGGCTGGGTAGCGGCATCGCCCCTGTGATCGCCATGCGGGAAGCGGGACTTCGGGTAGGGCTCGGGGTCGACGGGGCCGCCAGCAACGACACCCAGGACATTCTGGAGGCCATGCGGATCGGGGCGTATCTGCAGCGTGCCGCGCACCGGCGGGCCGATCTGCTCGGCTTCGCGGAGATGCTGGCCATCGCCGCCGGCGGCGCGGGCGAGGTGCTCGGGCTCGATTCCCGCACGGACGGTGTGGTGGCCGGTGCCAGGTCCGACCTCGTGCTGCACCGCTTCGAGCGGGACTACGCGTGCCTTCCGGTGCGCGATCCGGGCGCAACGCTGCTGACCTGCGCGAGCAGCCGGACCGTGGACACGGTCCTGGTGGCGGGCGAGGCGGTGGTGCGGGACGGGCGCAGTGCGCGCCTTTCCGAGGCGTTCCTCGTGGACGTGCTGTCGCAGTAACAGAACTGGTTCCCGGACGAAACACGATGCCGCCAGGCTGACTGCATCGCGCATGGCCCCTGTCGACGGGGCGTATGCCAGCCCACGGCGCCGGGCCCACGGACGGGTTCGAGGCCGACCGTGGCCGCGGACCTCTGAGTGTCCGCGGTGGGGGTGCAGGGGCGGTGACTGCACCTCGTAGGACTCGGAGAACACCACTGTGACGTACTCAGGAGTACTTGCCGCGATGACTGACATCACGACGCGTGCGGTGCCGCACACGACGCCTCAATCGACATACGGCCTCGCCGAACTCGACAAGGAGACCCGCATGGGCGGGGCCGGAACCGAGACCACGGCGCGGGAGATCCGCCGGATCGACCTCTCCGACTTCGAGGCCCGCAAGGCCGAGATCACCGAAGAGCTGTGGGCGGCGGCCACGGACATCGGGTTCTTCCAGCTGGTCAACCACGGCATCGATCAGGCCCTGGTGGACGGGGCGTTCACGAACGCCGAGGGATTCTTCGCGCTGCCCGAGGTCCACAAGGCCCGGCATGGGCTGAAGAAGGGCCTCAACTCCGGGTGGGAGTCCATGACCCAGGTGAGGCCGTCCGTCGGGACACCGGACCAGAAGGAGTCGTATCAGGTCACCCGCCCCCACATGGAGGGGCTCTGGCCCGACGACGACCTGCCCGAATTCCGGCCGCGCGCCCTCGACTTCGAGGCTCACTGCCGCGAGGTGGCGATGCGGGTCCTGTCCTGCTTCGCCGACAAGCTGGGCTTCGCCGACGACTTCTTCACTCGCGCCCACAACCCTCAGAGCGCGCACTACCAGTCCACCCTGAGGATGCTGCACTACTTCGCGATCCCTGAGGACGCCCAGCTCGACCCGGATGTGTGGCGGGCGGGTGCGCACACGGACTTCGACTGCCTGACGCTGCTCTTCCAGCGGGACGGGCAAGGTGGATTGCAGGTGTGCCCGGGAAATGAGGCCGAGGCCCAGGAGTGGACTCCCGTGGTGCCCTCGGCCGACACCATCACCTGCAACATCGGCGACATGCTGATGCGGTGGAGCGACGACCGGCTTCCGTCCAACTTCCACCGGGTCAAGTCCCCGGGCCCCGGCGAGGACCGGGGCGCCCGCTACAGCATCGCCTTCTTCGCCCAGGCCGACCGTGACGTGGTGATCGAGGGGCCGGATGGCCGGTATCGGCCGATCACGGCGGAGCAGTACATCCAGCAGCGCATCGCCGCCAACTTCGCACGATAGTAAGGGGGACCGTTGTGATGATGTCCGCGCAGAAACGGGCGCCGTTCGGGCGGCTCGCGGTGCTGGGTCTCCAGCACGTTCTGGTGATGTACACGGGCTGTGTCACGGTGCCGCTCGTCTTCGGCGCGGCCGCCGGGCTCGATGCCTCGACCATCGCTCTGCTCATCAACGCGGACCTGCTGGTCGCGGGCGTCGTCACGGTGATCCAGGGCGCGGGCGTCGGGCGGGTGCTCGGCGTCCGCATGCCCGTGATGGCCGGCGCTGCCTTCACCGCCGTGACACCGATGATCCTGATCGCCGGTGAGTACGGGCTCCAGGCCGTATACGGTTCGATGCTCGCCGCCGGGATCTTCGGCCTGCTCGTCGCCTGGCCGTTCGCCAAGGCAGCGCGCTTCTTCCCGCCGCTGGTGAGCGGTGTGGTGATCACCGTGGTCGGCCTGGCGCTGATCGGTGTCGGCGTCAACCTCGTCGTCGGCAGCGACCCCAAGGCGGCGGACTACGCGGCGCCGTCGCGCCTCGCCCTCGCCGCCTTCGTCGTCATCGTGATCCTGCTGGTGGCGAGGTTCGGCCGGGGCGTTCTGGCCCAGACCGGCGTCCTGCTCGGGCTGCTGGCCGGTACCGCGGTCGCGGTACCGCTGGGTCGGGTGGACCTGTCCGCCGCCCGTGGCGCCGACTGGATCGGGGTGAGCGCTCCGTTCCACTTCGGGGCGCCCGAGTTCCCGCCGGTCGCGGTCATCTCCATGTGTGTCGTGATGCTGGTCCTGTTCGCCGAGTCGACCGCAGACCTGATCGCGGTCGCCGAACTCACCGGCAAGGAGCTGACGACCGGAGACATGGCGCGCGGCCTGGCCGCCGACGGACTGTCCGGGGTGCTCGGCGGAGTGATGAACGCCTTTATCGACACCGTCTTCGCCCAGAACGTGGGCCTGGTGTCGATGACCCGGGTGCGCAGCCGCCATGTGGCCACCGTCGCGGGCGCCATCCTGGTCGCCCTGGGCCTGGTGCCCAAGCTGGGGGCGGTGGTGGCCGGGCTGCCCGGACCGGTCGTGGGCGCGGCGGGACTGGTCATGTTCGCCACCGTCGCCGCCGTCGGCATCAGCACACTGCGGAAGGTCGAGTTCGAGGGGACGCACAACCTCCTGATCGTCGCCGTATCGATCGGCGTGGGCATGGCGCCCGACGTGGCACCGGACCTCTACTCCCGCTTCCCGGACGGTGTGCGCATCGTGCTGGGCTCACCGGTGACGAGCGCGACCCTGATCGCGTTCGGGCTGAACCTGGCCTTCAACCGGACCCGCCCGGCACGCACAGCGGACGACGAGACAGAGGCGGAGAAGCAGACTCGGACGACGTCCACCACCCCGGCGGAATACGTCCCATAGCGCGGGTGCCAGGGCGAATGCGCACGTCATCACCGCGGGGTCGGTCCGGTTGCATCGGCGAGATCAGCCAGCAACCGTGCCCCGCCATGCCCGACCACCCGTCCCGTCAGCGGACACCATGAGCCTGGGACGGGAACCGACGACCTGCACGTAGAAAGTGCCTTCCGCCGGCGACGATCAAACCCCTGGACAAGGTTCATCGTCCCAGCTCAGGAAGGCACTTTCGCGTGTCGGCCAGCATCCGCGCCAGCCCTGACCGAAACGGCGAGGTTAAACGTCAAGCTCAGGCCAGCGGCCCCAATCGCGAAAGGGAATGTCGCGGGCAGCCTGCGCGAGGTGAAGAGAACGCCCTCCACTGACTGCTCCAGGTCTGCCTCTCGCGGCTTGGCCGTGTTGCCTCGCCGAGTCGACGACGTCGTGCTTATGGTGCGTCCTCCATGGCCGTGTGAGCTCTCACTCGGCTGTGGCGCCGTCAACGCGTGTCGGCGGCTGCTGAGCGCCCGGCGCGCCTGCCGAGCACCGAACCGGCGGTGAGGCCGGAGCCGCCGGGGTAGTTGAACCAGAAGAGCCCGCCGACGAGTTCGCCGGCCGCGTACAGCCCGGGGACGGGGCGGCCGCCCTGGTCCAGCACGCGCGCGTCGGCGTCGATCCGCAGCCCGCCGAAGGTGAAGGTGATGCCGCAGGTCACCGGGAAGGCGACGTACGGAGGAGTGGTCAGTGGCTGGGCCCAGTTGGACTTGGGAGGGGTGATGCCCTCGGTCCGGCAGCCGTCCTTGACCGTCGGGTCGAAGTCACCCGGGACAACGGCGGCGTTGAACCGGTCGACCGTGTCCGCCAGCTGGCCCTCGTCGATGTCGAGTTGCTTGGCCAGGCCCTCCATGGTGTCGGACTCGACCCTGGTGATGCCCGCCGAGGCGTACTCCTCGGGGCGCAGCAGCGGCGCGGACTTTGCGTCGAAGAGCTGGTAGGCGACGCCTGCCGGTTGCTTGAGGATCTCGGCACCGTACTTGGCGTAGGTGTAGTTGCGGAAGTCCGCTCCCTCGTCGACGAACCGGCGGCCCTCGGCGTTGACTACGATGCCGAACGGGTAGCCGCCGCGAGTGAGTTGGTTGGTCAGCTCCCGGTTGCCGGTCGCTCGGGCCTGGCTGTCCCAGGCCACCGCGTGGCAGCCGCTCCAGTGGCCGTAGGGTTGCGCGCCGGCCGCCAGGGCCATGCGGATGCCCTCACCGGTGTTGTGCGGGGTTCCGCGCACCAGCGCCAGGTCCCAGCCCGCGCCCAGGTAGCCGGCCCGCATCTGCGGGTTGGCCTCGAAGCCGCCGCTGGTGAGTACCACGCCGTCGGCCTCGATGCGCTGCCCGTCGGCGAGCATCACGCCGCGGACGGCGCCGTCGGGTCCGGTGTCCAGGTCGGTGACGGGGCTGTCGAAGCGGACTTCGATGCCGCT
Organism: Streptomyces antnestii; assembly: GCF_004005495.1. Lineage (GTDB taxonomy): Bacteria > Actinomycetota > Actinomycetes > Streptomycetales > Streptomycetaceae > Streptomyces > Streptomyces antnestii. The sequence continues at coordinate 38,772 of NZ_RZYA01000034.1, read as the reverse complement.
GCGATCGGCGGCGGCCAGGTGCTGGTCGATCATTCCTTTGCCCCCGCCGACCACGCCGACGGCCAGTCCGCCCCAGAACCGGTAGCGCCCGTCCACCTCGTAAGCCTGCCGGTGGAACATCAGCTCGAATCGCAGCCCCAGGTCGCGTAGCCAGGTCATCGTCTCGCGGGATTCACCGACCAGGATCCGGGCGAGTTCAGGGTCGGTCCTTCCCTGGGTCACCCGGGTCAGGTCGGCGAGGAAGTCGTCGTCGGTATAGGGGGCGAGGTCGACGCGTCCTGCGCGGTCCGCGGGAAGCGGCTCGACCAGCGAGGTGAGGTCGGTGAGCCCGGCGTGGCTGGTGCGCATCGCCCCGGCAGTGAAGTAGGAGTTGCCTCCGGCCCACTGGCGGGGGGCCTTCTCCAGCAGCAGCACCCGTGCTCCCTGCTGCCGGGCGGACTGAGCCGCGCTGAAGCCGGCGTTCCCGCCGCCGACCACGACGACGTCCCACTGCTCGGTCATGTGTACTCCCATGGGTTCGGATAGCAGATGTCCGGATCGGAGATCCTTTCGGGGCTGGGGCGTACGGATCAGGGGCTGTGTGCGTACGCGACCGCAGCATGGATCTCTTTCACCGGGGCCCGGTGAGCGGGTCGACGCTGTGCGGCCCGCCTGCCGGTCAGATAAGACGATGCGCCAGCAGGTGCCATCAGTACAATCGAAAGAAACTGATATTGCTTTCATGAATGCTTAAGGCGGTCGGGGTGAGCTTTGACGTACGACGCATGCTGGTGCTGGCCGAGGTAGCTCGCCGGGGCTCCATCACGGCGGCCTCGATTGCCCTGAGCTATACGCCCTCGGCGGTGTCCCAGCAGATCAGCAGGCTGGAAGCGGAGGCCGGGCAGCCGCTCATCGAGCGGCACCCCCGGGGCGTCACGCTCACCGAGGCCGGCCGCACTCTGGCCGGGCATGCTGCACGGATCGATCGCCAGCTGCGGGCCGCGCGCCGATCCCTCGATGACATCGCGGGCCTGCACAGCGGGACCTTGCACTTCGGCACCTTCCCCACCATCGCCGCATCCCTGCTGCCCCGCGTCGTGCGCGCCTTCCGCACCCGGCACCCGCAGGTTGAGCTGGTCGTGCACAGCGACCGCAACACCGGCCTGATGGACATGCTGGAGAGCCGGGAGATCGAGCTGTCCTTGATGTGGGACTACCCGTGGCGGCGCCTGGACGAGACCAACCTCGATGTCATCCATCTGCTGGACGACCACACCTGCCTGGTCGTCGCCACCAGCCACCCGCTCGCCGCCCGGCACTCCGCCGGTTTTGAGGAGCTGGCCGAGGAGAACTGGATCGTCCGGGCCGACCACCCGGTCGCCGAGCTGCTCACCCGTAGCTGCCGTGCCGCAGGGTTCGAGCCGAAGATCGCCTACCGGGCACACGACTACCAGGAGGCCCAGGCCATGGCGGCGGTCGGCCTGGGCATCACGCTCGCCCCGAGGTTCGCCCTGGCCGGCCTGCGGGATGACGTCACCACCATCGACCTGGGCCCCGCGGCCCCGGTTCGCCGCATCCTGCTCACCCGGCTGCGCGACAATCCACCGACACCGTCGGCCAAGGCCATCGCGGAACTGTTCATCGAGACCGCCGGGACCCTGCGTTCATAGACAGGCGTTCCGCGATGTGAGCCGGCGACCGCCGGCGTCCCGCGGGGCCTGCCCAGGACCCGTGGCCGCCGAGCTGCGCGAGCGGAGGCAGGAGCGGCCGCAGGCGTCGCCCTTGAGGCCGGCATGCCTCCAGCGCCAGGCGGGGACCGCATTTTCACTGGTGAGGTATGGCGTAGGCGACTCCGTGGGAGTGGTGGCCTGTCGTGGCGTCGCTCCCAGGACGTCGAGGATGCCGTCGGTTGTCGCACTGCTGGAACAGCGCGAGCTCGCTCTCGCCCTCGAGTCGACGGGTTGCGGGAGGAGGCCGACCGCGTCCAGGCCGCCGAGGCGGAGGGCGGCAACACCGCCGACACAGAGGTCACCGCGATCCGCGAGATGCGGACGCGCAGTCGGCGCGGCGAAGCGGAGTCGCAGGTGCCGGTGCGGTGTGAAGGGCTGGCCTGGTCGGTGGTGTCGGTGGACTACCAGCGCTGCGCTTGCCGAATACCTCATCCACGCTGGTCAGGCCGCATGTTGGTACTCGTGGAGGGTGCCGCCAAGTCGCGCTCGTCGTCGTATGTTTAGACGGGCGATCCGGTCTGGGTCTTCGATAGGGGCGGGCAGCGGGTGGAGGGGTCGGGCGTTGGCGAGGCCCTGGTGCGGCCTGTGCTCGTTGTAGAACGTCTCGAACTCGCACAGGGCGTACAGGAGATGGCGCCGGTTCCAGATCAACGTGCGGTCCAGTATTTCTCGCCTGCAGGTTTGCGCCCACCGCTCCGTGATCGAGTTCATACGCGGCATCCGGATGCCGCTGAGCACCACTTGAATGCCCGCATCGTTGAGCACGTCGTCGAACAGCTGAGGGAACTTCCCGTCCCGGTCCCGGATCAGGTAGCGAGCTCGGCAGCCGGCGTCTTCGAGGTCCATGACGAGATTCTTCGCGGCCTGGACCACCCAGGACGCGGTCGGGTGCGCGGTGGCGCCCACGATCCGGATCCGGCGGTTCGCGTGCTCGATCGCGGCGAACACGTACAAGCGAGTCCCGGCCAGGGTGACGGTTTCGAAGAAGTCGCATGCCAGGAGCGCGTCGGCCTCGGAGCGCAGGAAGTCCGCCCAGGTGGTCGAGGCCCGCTCGGGAGCCGGGTCGATGCCGGCCTCCCTCAAGATTTCCCAAACCGTGGATGCCGCCACCTTCACGCCGAGTACGAGCAGCTCTCCGTGTAGGCGCCGGTAGCCCCAGCTTGGATTCTCCCGGCCAGGCGCAGCACCAGCACCCGGACCGAGCGCACGGTGCGGGGCCGGCCTCCGCGTTTCGGCCGGGACTGCGCGGCGTGTAGGCGGGCGATGAGGTTGCGGTGCCAGCGAAGTACCGTGTCTGGCCGCACCAGCAGCGGCATCCGGCGCAGCACCTCTCGTGGCAGGCCGTGGAGGAGCGACGCCAGGAACGCCCGATCGCTTGCGTGGAACCGAAGCTGCTGCCCGTTCAGCTGCCGTTCCAGAACGCCGATCTGATGGCGCAGGGCCAGGATCTCGGCATCTTTCTCGCGATCGCTCATCGGCAGCAGTCGCAGCATCGCGACCGCATTCGTCACACCCAGGTACGCCAGTCTCAACAGCACGGCCGATCATCATGCCGCCTCCACCGCCCCTGTGCGAGAGCGCTTACGCGGGTGATCATGGCTGGCACCGAAACCCGCTCCCACCTGCATGGATGAGATGATCGGCAAGGGCAGGGCTGGGGAGCGGGGAATCCCGGTGAACAACGGGCACCCACGGACAACATGCAACGAAACGGCTCCTGACCGATTTACCTGGTCAGGAGCCGTCAACCTGCGCGGTGGGTGTGGGATTTGAACCCACGGTAACTCGCACCACGACGGTTTTCAAGATTGCCAAAGCGCCGACGCTCGCGTCCTCGATATCGCTCTACTTACGAACAGCCAAGTAGACGAAGAGCGCCGCGCCGATGCCCAACACGGACAACTGAACGGCCCCCGAAATGCGCCACCGTAGGGCGACAAGGCCAACACCTGTCACCGCCGCTGCCCCTATCAAGACCCACACCGCACGCCACGCAACCCTCGGGGCCTCCGGCACACTTTGCGGGTTCCAACGATCCCCCCATCCGATCCACGAATAGCTCCAGAGGAACCAGGCGATCACCGCCAGATCGACGATGAGAAGAACCACGGCGACCGCGACTTGTCGAAGTGCAGAAGGCTCACTCATGCGTTCAGCGTCCTCCGCCCGCCCCTGTTGCACATGAGCGCTCCTACTCAGTGTGGACCACGATCGGGAGCGTTCGCGGGGCCGTCTGGGCCATGGGAGGACGCTCAGCGATGACCAACGCTGACAACTGCCCACAGGCCCGTCGTACAGGCGCCATGACGGCGCCGGTGCTCGGCCGTCAGCGTGAGGTCCACTGGCGTGGTCGCTGGCCCGTCCGCGCACAACAGCGCATCGGTCAGCTCGGGCAACGCGTCCCCGCCTGGTCGGGCAGTCGAAGAAGTCGTCCCGGAAGCGTGACGCCACCGCGAACGGCTCACGTCCGGCGTCGTGATGCAGCAGAGTCACTCCCCAGGGCCTTCGTGCTGGTCAGGTGCCTCTTTGGTCGGAGCACAGGATCAGACGGCGGCCGTGTACATGTCTCCGGAATCCTCGGACGAGCGCATGCGTTCACTTTGTAGTCGGAGGCAGGGGCCCTACGGGGTGCTCAGCTTGGCCACGAGTCGGTCTCGGCCTGGTGAACCGTGAAGCGGTGCACGACGTCACGTTCCAGCATGTGACCATGCCCTTCGAACCCAGTACGCGTGTCCCGCGCCTGCCGGAGAACGATGACGGCCCCGAGAAGCCCTCGAACTTGCGAGGCGACGGGTTCGCAGGCGGCTGCATAAGCCTGATTGTGCTACTCATCGAAATCCCGGTCGCTTATCTGCTGGGTCTGACGTCGGTCATCCGTGGGAGGGGCAGTGCGGACGGGCAAACTGCGGCACCAGCGATGGACTGGGCTCCGATCTTCTGGTTCGGCGGGTTCACGCTTGGCGTGCTAGTGATCGCCGTGCTCTTCCTGTACTCGGCACATCCGTTCGCAGGTGCGGTCCAACTGATCTTGGCAGCCATTGCACTGCTCTTCACGATCACTGTTTGGCATGATCAGTACGAACGTGCCCACCCAGGAGCAGCAACCGGCGCAGTCATGCGGTTTTGGCACGGCGAAGCGTCACAGTTGGCCACCGGTGACCATAGAACAAGCTCAGTTTGAGCAGGCCAGGCGGAGGGCAGGGCGACGTCGTTCAGTCGATCTGACCAGCTTGATGGCGACTCAGGTAGCTGGACTGGCTGTGACGTCTGCAGATCGGGCCCGAACGGGAGGCAGGCACGGCCTCCGGGTGATCATGAGGTGTCGAGTCCCTGATCACCGCAACGGAAGCCGTGCCTGGCCGTTCATCACCGCCCATCCCTGCCGGTCTGGGCCAGCTCGCTGCTGCCCGGTCTCCCGCGCCCGAGGAACACCCTGGCCTGCTGGACTGTCTCGCCTCGGTGCCCGATCCGCGCCGGGCCAAGGGACGCCGCCATCCCCTCGCCTTCGTCCTCGCCCTGGCCGCCTGCGCGGTCCTGTCCGGCGCCAAGTCCCTGGCCGCGATCGCAGAGTGGGCTGCGGACGCACCAACCGCTGTGCTCGCCGCCCTGGGCGGCCCGTGCCGTGAACCCAGCGGCCCGACCGCCCCCGCTGAAGCCACTGTGCGCCGGGTCCTGCAGCGCATCGACGGCGACGCCTTGGACGCCGCGATCGGCGCCTGGCTCGCCGCCCGCGAACCTGACTGCCCGCCACCCGGTCAGGACCCGGTCGACCAGCTCCATCGTTCCCTGGCCGTGGACGGCAAGACGGTGCGGGGCGCCCGCAGCGCCGACGGCACCCAGGTCCACCTGCTCGCCGCGATGACCGGCACCGGCCTGGTCACCGCCCAGCGCGAGGTGGACGGCAAGACCAACGAAATCACTATCTTCCGGCCCCTGCTTGCCGGGCTCGACATGGCCGACACCGTGGTCACCTTCGACGCCCTGCACTCCCAGACCGCGCACGCGCGCTTCCTCGTGGAGGACAAGAAGGCCCACTACATCGCCGTAATCAAGGCGAACCAGCCACTTTTGCACCAGCGCCTGAAATGCCTGCCCTGGGGGACGTGCCACTGCTGGGCAAGACCCGCGCCACCGCGCACGGCCGCGACGAGATCCGCCGGGTCAAGACCGCCACCGTTGCCGACCTGAACTTCCCCCACGCCGCGCAGGCCGTACAGATCGTGCGGCGCCGCCGCATCATCTCCACGGGCAAGGTCACCCTCGAGCGCGTCTACGCCGTCACCGACCTCACGGCCGAACAGGCAGACGCCACCGAAATCGCGCACCGCGTCCGCCGGCACTGGGACATCGAAAACCAGCTCCACCACGTACGCGACACCGCCTGGACCGAAGACGCCTCCCGCGTACACACCGGCACCGCCCCTCGGGCCATGGCCAACCTGCGCAACCTCGCCATCGGAGCTCTCCGCCTCACCGGACACACCAGCATCGCCGCCAGCCTCCGCCACCACGCGCGCAACGCCACCCGCCCCCTGGCCACCCTCGGAATCACGTGATCAAACCGGACAACGCTCACTGAACGACGCCATCCAGGGGCCCTGTACGCCGATTCGCGACCGACGAATGCCCTGATCAGACAGCTCAGCTGACGTCGAGCGGCGTGTGCCGTACGGCGAGGCTGGCTCAAATCGGGATCGCACCCCTGGTTTTGAACGTGTTCAACTTTGGTCTAGGCTCGCCCCGAGACGAGGGAGGGGGAGCCGATGAAGATTGTGATTCCTGGTGGGACCGGACAGGTCGGCGCGGTCCTGAAGCGCGCACTCGACGCCGCCGGCCACGAGGTCTTGATACTCACCAGACGTCCCAGGCGCGAGGGCGAGGTCCAATGGGACGGTAAGACCCTGGGGCCATGGACGGCGGCAGTGGACGGCAGCGATGTCGTGATCAATCTGGCTGGACGCACTGTGAGTTGCCGATACACGGCGGCTAACCTGCAGGAGATGATGGACTCCCGGGTCGACTCCACCCGGTTCGTGGGCGCCGCGATCGCGGACGCTGCCCGACCGCCCCGGGTATGGCTGCAGATGAGCACCGCCACGGTGTACGCGCACCGCTTCGACGCCCCCAACGACGAGGCCACCGGTGTGATCGGCGGCGCCGAACCGGGCGTGCCGAACTACTGGGCGTACAGCGTCGAAATCGCCAAGGCCTGGGAGCAGGCTCAGCAGCAGGCCGAAACGCTGGCCACGCGCAAGGTCGCCCTGCGCTCGGCCATGGTGATGAGCCCGGACCCCGGCGGGGTCTTCGCCGTCCTGCTGGGACTGGCCCGCCTGGGTCTCGGCGGCCCGGTCGCCGGCGGAGCGCAGTACGTGTCGTGGATCCACGAACACGACTTTGTGCGCGCGGTGGAGTTCCTGATCGACCGGGACGACATCGCAGGGCCGGTGAACCTGGCGGCTCCCCATCCTCTGCCGCAGCGCGCATTCATGCGCACCCTGCGCTCCGCGTGGGGTGTACCGGTGGGTCTCCCTGCGACCAAGTGGATGGCCGAGGTCGGCGCGTTCGCTCTGCGTTCCGACACCGAACTGCTGCTTAAGAGCCGCCGCGTCGTCCCGGGTCGACTGGCCCAGGCAGGCTTCGACTTTCAGTACCCCAAGTGGCCGCAAGCCGCCGACGAGCTGGTGCGTCGGGTGCGCAAACGGGTCGGGGGCGGTTCCCCGGCACGCCGGTGAACGGATCTGGGACGCTGGCAGATCTGGCCGCCCCGTCGGGCCTTGGCCAGCCTGTGCAACCTCGTCATCGGAGCCCTCCGCATGGCCGAATGCACTAGCCACCACGCGTGCAACGCCACCCCTGGCCAGCCTCGGCATCACGTGATCAAACCGGACAGACCCACTGAACGACGCCGCCCTGAGGCGGAGGGCGAGGCGCACTGAACAAGGCGGGTGATGCAAGTGGTGGAGTATCGAAACCCGCGCAGGAGCTCAAGCTCCAGCTCGCGCACCTGCCGGCGCAGGGCGGCGATCTCGGCGACCTTGTCCGCCTCCGCCCGCGCGGACGGCGCTTCGGCCGTCTCGGCTGCCTTGATCCACAGGCGGAGCGTCTCATGGTTCACGCCAAGGTCCTTGGCCACGGCCGCGACGGGCCGCCCCGGGCTGGAGCGGTACAGCGCGACGGCGTCGCTTCGCCAGAGCCGAATTGCGTGACCGTCGACATCGGGCCGCAGTTTGCGCTGTGCCCGTCGACCACCGACCCAGCGACGGCAGCCGAGTGGCTGTCCTGCTCGTCGGCAGGGATGGAGGGCCTGGTCTTCAAACCCCTGGACCAGAGGTACACGGCGAGCCGCGGGTGGAGGAAGTACCGGGCCCGGGCGTCGACGGAGGCTGTGGTCGGCGCGGTCAGCGGCTCGCTCGCGTCGCCGACGACGGTGCTTCTGGGGCGGATGGACGGGGGGAGCGGCTTGCGGTACATCGGCCGATCGAGGCAGGGTTCCGCCCTGTTCGACGTGCAGAAACCGCGAACCCGTTCACTTCCATGTTTGACGTCTTCCGCGAGCCGCACGAAGGCGGCACGTGGATCTGCCGGCGGGACGACAGACTTCGGCTGCCGTACGACGCGATCATTGCGCGAGCGGCGGACGGGGTCCCTTATTTGGTGCCGGAGTTGGTGCTGCTGTTCAAAGCGAAGGCGGCACGACCGAAGGATCAGGCGGACTTCGACGGAGTGCTGCCGCTGCTGAGCAGGGCGCGACGGGATGTCCTGAGTGGGTGGCTGGAGTTGGTACACCCTGGGCATCCGTGGCTGGCGGAGCTGGCGGGTTGAATGGCGCGGGCCGCGTCAGTGGAGGGCAAGGACTGGGTAGCCGAGCGCTCGCTCGTCGTACTGCGAGGCCGGTCGATCGACGTGGCCGCGCAGCCAGAAGGCAGGTCGAAGCGTGCGGGCTGAACGGATGACCTCATCGCTTGGTCGCCCTGGTCGCCCTGGTCGCCCTGGAAGAGCCGGACTCACGCATGCCCGGCCGCCAAGGACCCTCCCTGGTAAGGGGAGCGTCGCTCGAGGCTGGCGCGGGCCCGGCAGTCGCACGGGTGGTCGGCTGTCCTACAGCCCCAGACCTTGCGATCGGGGCACGGTCGGCATTCCAACCGTCGCGCTCCTGGGCGGCACAGCGGGGCGGGAATCTGGTCGTGTCCAGCCTCTGTGCGGCGATGGACTGGTGTGCTGCGGCATCCAGTGTGGCCCGGCGCAGGTCCATGCCGGTGTGCCTGGCCGTCCGCAGCAGTGCGCTGGCGGCGGTGCGTTCGGCGTTCAGGACCGGTTTGTAGGACTCGGCGAGCCGTTCCGCCCTGTGTCCTGGGAGTGGGTAGAAGCGGTAGGCGGCGTCGGCGGGCCGGTGCTCGACGGTGTTGGTGACGAGCCGGGCGCCGATCCGCCGCAGTGCGACGGGGGAGGCCGCGGCGAGCTGCCAGCCGGTTGCCGACATCCGGTACACGGTCTCGGTCAGCCGGGCGAGCCCGCCGGCGTCGGCCAGTACATCGGCCGCGGGCCGTGCCTCCGGCCGTCCCGGGGTGCTCGGCTGCCATTCGGCCCCGTACAGCAGTTGCCCCATGCGTGTCGTGGCCGCGTGGGCGACCCCCAGGGCCGGGTGTGGGGCGGTGGCGGGCATGGCGGCGAACCGGCCGCTGCGTACCAGCGCGTAGCCGGGCGGCGGCAGCGTCGGATGGGCGCGGGGGTCGGCGACGTCGACCACTCGGTGCCATCCGGAGGCCGCTTCCTGCCAGGTCCTGGCCGCGGTACGGAGCTTTGTGGCTGCCTCGCGTAGTTCGTCGGCGGCGGCCGGGGTCGGGGCCTGGTCGGCGACGTAGAGCAGGGCACGACCGGACAGGAGATTGCCCAAGGCCCTCCACCGGGCGAGCTGTTGCAGGTCGGAACCGCTCAGTTGCTGCTCTCCCCGGCCGTGGAGCGCCTCGAAGGCGGCGCGGGAAAGCCTCTCGCAGTCGTCTGCGAGGTGGTCGGGGATCGTGTGGAGACGGTCGGTGGGCAGCGCGGGGTGCTCGGCCAGCGGTAAGGCCAGCGGGTACGCGGCCAGCGCCGGGTTCTCGTCGGCTCCGGCGGCCCGGCCGACGACGGAAGCCCGGGCCAGGCTGTCGTGGGCGAGCTGCAGTTGGACCTCGGCGTGGCCGCTCGGCGCGGCCTGGGCAAGGGCCCGCGCCACCCGCCCGGCGCCCCAGGCCAGCTCGGCCGAGCGGCGCAGGAGGTAGGAGCGCGCCGGCTGTTCGGCGAAGGCTAACGCGTACGGCGTCACCGGAGCTCCGTCGCGTGCCCGGTGACTGGCGATCAGGTCGCTTGCGGCGACTGTGGCCTGGATCGCGTCGCCCAGCGGGGTGCCGCCCGGCGGTAGCAGGACCTCGGCCTTCCAGGGCCGGCAGCCACCGAGGGGCTCGGCGCAGGGCCCGCTGGGCGGCGGCCAGGTGCTCGACCGATTCCGGGACCCGGTGCTGGGGGTGTTCCGTCGTACCTCGAAGAGTGACCTGGAGGTGCTCGACGAGCTCGTCGAGCTGACGCACGGCCGCGGTGATGGCTAAGGGGGCGTCGGCCGGGAAGGCGAGGCCAACCACGTACGCATATGGGCTCACCGGGACTGGCCGCGCTGCTGGTCCGGCGGGTCGGTCGGCCAGGGCACGAAGGCTGACAGGAACAGGTTCGCGAGGGGCCCGAATCCACGTTCGGGCCCCTAGTCATGCCAGGCCATCAACCGGACTTCACGACAGGCGACCGTATGCCGAGCCACTGCTCAGCGCCCCATGCCTCGAACCGCTCCACCTCGACGAACCCCAGTTTCGCGGCGAGGCGCATCGAGCGGACGTTGGCAGTCTGGGTGGCGAGTACGACTGGTTCGCCGGGAAGCGCGCCGGTGAACCAGTCGAGCACCGCGGCGCACGCCTCGGCGGCGTATCCGCGTCCCCACGCCCGCGGCAGGAGCAGGTAGCCAAGATCGGCCTTCCCTACGGCGGCCGGGCGAAGGTGCTCCGTTGCTCTCCGGAGCAGGATCTGGCCGATCATCGCCCCGTCGAGATCAACGACGAAGCTCCCGGGCCACTGCTCGGGCGCCCCGGACATCGCGCGCTCAAGCTCGTCACGCGGCCGGGGGCCGCCGAGGTACGTGTGCACGTCCGGCGAGGCGAGCAACTCGATGAACGCCGCACGGTCCCGGGCCTGGGGCTCTCGGAGCACAAGCCGCTCGGTCCGGATCGGGGCGGGCGGCCAGGCGACGGGTCCGAGCTCAGTCATACCGGCCAGCCAATCAGCGGGCCCAGCAGCGATCAAGACTGCCAGCCGCGCCGTTCGGCCAGCAGCACCATCCGGGGTTGCAGCGGGTTGGGCGAAGACCCGGCAGACAGCCGAAGGTGACATCCTGACAGCGGATACGATTCGGCCGAGAAGGATGAAGGACCCGCTCGGCACAGCGCGATCTGAGCTAGGGCCTTACACCGTGGCCGCCCGGGGAGGTGCTGTACGCCGCATGCTGCAGGCGCTGGGATTGGGCCCGGCTGAAGAGGCCATCTACACGGCACTGATGGCCCGACCGACAGCCTCCGCGCGAGAACTCGCCGGGCAGACCGCAATCGAGGAGGGCGAGGCCGCCCGCATCCTGCTCGACCTGGCGACACGTGGCCTGGTGGCGGTCGCCACCGAGGCCGGGAGCGAGACGTCTGAGTCGGCCGACTGCGGGGCCGGTTTCCAGCCCGCCCGCTATCGGCTCACACCGCCGTCGGTGGCCATGGCCCCGTTCCTCGTCGAGCAGCGCAACGCGCTGCACCGGGCCGAGACCGCGTTCTCGATGCTGACCGAGCAGTACCGCAGTACCGCCGCCCACCCCGCGGGCAGCGTCGTGGAGGTGGTCGTCGGCGCGGAGCAGGTCGCGCACCGGTTCCACCAACTCCAGCGCGGCGCTCAGCGGGAGTTGCTCGTCTTCCTCGTCGGTGTACCCATCGCGGTTCCGCGCGAGGATGCCGACGTGTCGGAGAACTCCGCGCTGGACCGCGGAGTCGACTTCCGGGTCGTGGCTGCCAGAAGCTATCTCGACGGTGAAGACGTGTCGCGGGACGTGCGGGCCGGCATCCTGGCGGGCCTGGAGCTTCGCCTGGCCGACTCGCTGCCCTTGAAGATGGTCGTCTCAGACCGCGAGCGTGCCATGGTGCCGCTGGACATGGCGGACTCCGGCGGCGAGCCGAGCGCAATTGTGGTGCACCGCAGCGGCCTGCTGACGGCCCTGGTCCATCTCTTCGAGAGGGAATGGGCCCAGGCCCGGCCGCTCTACACCACCGCCACGGGTGTGCGCGAGGAGTCGGCAGCCGATCAGCAGCCGACCGAGGGGGAACTGGAAGTCCTCGCCCTGCTGCTGGCAGGGTTCTCCGACCGGCGGGCGGCCTCTCAACTCGGGGTCTCCATACGCACCGTGGAGAGGCGGACCCGCCGTCTGATGGACCTTGCCGGAGCGGATTCGCGCCTGCAACTCGGGTGGCACGCCGCACGTTCTGGCTGGCTTTGACCTGCTTCTCGGTCTGAAGGCCGGGGAGTTTCCCTCTGTTGGGTGGTGCGCCTGCGAAGATGGCTGCCAACTCCTGGCCGGGTTCCTGCTTTACCGCCCGACGGGCCCGTGATCCAGGTTGAAGGCATCCACCGGAGCGGTGGCGCACGCACCCACGAGACGGGTGTCTGCCCGCCGGCGAGTGTGCCCGCGCGTCGCCCTTCGTCGAGATTCCCTGTGCGAGCGTCGGCCTGGACGGGCGCACCCCAGCTGCCAGGCCCGCAGCCCCACCGAGCCGACGAACCCGTCGACGTGACCGCGTGACGGAAAACCGACACGTGGGAAACCCGTCACGTTCGGCATGCCTACGCGATCCGTTCGTCTGCCAGGCTGCACCCCCAGCACGGCACGCATGTTCACGGCATCAAGTAGGGAGACTCATGCCGCCCATCACGCGTATAGCCTTGGGCGCGGCAACCGCCGCCGTCCTGGCAGTCACCGCGGTAACCCCTTCCGCTGCGTCGGATGCGCCGCCTGACGGAGCCTCGGGGAAGAGACCCGTCATAGGCAGCGGGACCGCAGCAACAGGTGGCAGACAAGCGACGGTCACGCTCGTGACCGGTGACAAGGTGCTGGTGACCACGGACACGTCGGGTCGCAGCTCCGCGGCCGTGCTGCCCCGCGAGGACGGCACGCAGCCGATCGTCCAGACCTACCAGATGGGCAAGGACCTCTACGTCTACCCCGATGGCGCCTCCCAGGCGATAGCCGACGGCAAGGTCGACGAGCAGCTGTTCAACGTCACCGGACTCGTCCGCCAGGGATACGACGACACACACACCGACACACTGCCGCTCATCGCCACCTACCGGAACAGTGTGAACGTTGCCGAAAGCGCGCCGGCGGCCCCCCGCGGGTCCGAGCGGGGCCTGAGCCTCCCCGCTGTGGACGGTGTCGCGCTCAAGGCAGGCAAGGACAACGCCGCTACGTTCTGGCGGGACATCACCGACACCCGCTCACGTTCTGGCTCCACGCTGAAGAAGCTGTGGCTGGACGGCAAGGCCGAGGCCACGCTGGACCATTCCACCGCGCAGGTACACGCGCCGGAGGCGTGGGCGGCCGGTTACGACGGCAAGGGCACCAAGGTCGCCGTGCTGGACACCGGTGTGGACGCCGAGCACCCGGACCTGGTGAACCGGGTCGCCGCGTCCAAGAACTTCACGGACTCCAGGACCACCGACGACAAAGTGGGCCACGGCACCCACACCGCCTCCACGGTCGGCGGGTCCGGAGCGGCCAGTGACGGCCGCAAGAAGGGCGTCGCCCCCGGTACCTCCCTGCTCGTCGGCAAGGTCCTCAACGACGCCGGCTATGGCCTGGACTCCTGGATCATCGCGGGTATGCAGTGGGCCGTCGACCAGAAGGCCGACGCCGTCTCCATGAGCCTGGGCAACCCCAGGATCGGCAACTGCAACGACCCGATGGCCCAGGCCACGCAGGAGCTGTCCAAGAACACGCACACCCTGTTCGTCGTTGCCGCCGGCAACTCCGGTCCGGGCATCGAGACCGTTTCCTCGCCGGGGTGTGTGCCCGGCGTGCTGACCGTGGGCGCCGTCGACCGTGACGACAGCACCGCGCAGTTCTCCAGCCGCGGTCCGGTGGCCGTCACCCACACCCTCAAGCCCGAGATCGCCGCCCCCGGCGTCGGCATATCGGCGGCCAACGCGGGCGGCCGGGGCGTGTACGCGTACCGGACGATGTCCGGCACCTCCATGGCCACCCCGCATGTCGCGGGCGCCGCGGCCGTCGTCCGTCAGGCCCACCCGGACTGGACCGCGCAGCAGATCAAGGCCGCCCTGGTCTCCTCCGCCCGCACCGGCGGCAAGGTCGCCGGCGCCGACCAGACCGGCGGTGGGGTGCTCGACGTGTTCGGCGCGGTGAACCAGAAGGCGCTCTCCGCGCCGGCTGTCCAGGCCGGCAGCTACAACTGGCCGCAGGACGCGTCGGACCGCACCACCGTGCAGGTGCCCTTCACCAACACCGGCGACAGCGACCTGACGCTTCATCTGAAGGTCAGCGGTGTGCACGGCAACGACGGCAGCGACGTCACCTCCGGAATCATCAAGCCGGAGGAGAACCAGGTGACGGTCCCGGCGGGAGCCACCGCTCAGGTGCCGCTGCGGATCGACCCCACCGCCCCTCTGAAGCCCGCCCAGTACGGTGCGGTCACCGGCCGGGTCCTGGCCACCGGCGGCGATGTGCACGTCTCCGTGCCCGTCACGCTCTACGTCCAGCCGGAGACGGTCACCCTCCGGGTCAAGACCGTCGACCGCGACGGCAAGCCCGCGACCGGCACCTCTTCCCTTGACGTCGCAAGCCTCGACTCCGACGAGGGCGAGCGCCGCACCAACGGGGGCGCGGTCGAGCAGACCTACCGTGTGCGCCCGGGCGACTACGCCATCAGCAGCTTCGTGACGACGCCCGACGCGAGCAACAAGCCCGAATCGGTCAGCTACCTCGCCCACCCGCAGATGCGGATCACCAAGGACACCACCGTCGTCCTGGACGCCCGCGAGGCCCACCAGTTGAGCCTGCACACGGACCGTCCGTCGACGCTGCGGGGCACCACGTTGAGCTACGCCCGCACGTGGGACGACACCTGGGTGCTCAGCGCATCCCTCGCGGCCGGCGGCGCCGTGCAGAAGTTCTACGCGGACATCGACGGGCGCGCTCAGAAGGGCACCTTCGAGTTCCGGCCCACCTGGCGCGCGACCGGCTCCGAGGACGGCTCGTCCTACGTCTACAACCTGTCGTTTCCCACGGAGGGCCCGCTGCACTCCGACCAGGACTACCAGCCGAACGACTCCCGGCTGGCCCAGGTCACCGAGACGTGGCACGCGATGGGCAAGGAGGCCGACTACATCGACGCGATGTTCCTCCGTCCCTCCGGGAGCAGCGACACCATGATCCCCGTGAGCCTGTTCCAAACGGTCCACGTGCCTGGCGACCGCACCGCCTACTACACGACCGGCGACGACGCCTGGTTCCACGGCGCGATGACCAGCTTCCCGTTCGCCGCGTTCATGGGCGACCGCGATCGCACCTATCGGGCCGGGCAGCGGAGCGCCGAGGAGTGGTACGGCGGCCCCCTGCGGCCGGGCGCTGCGCGCGACGCCGACGGCAAGCTGATGCTGGCCGCCGAGCGGCAGGGCGACCTGATCGGCATCCAGAACGCGCTCTGGGTCGACGGCTCCGGCGACCACTGGACGTACGGCGGTTCCTTCGGCGACATCGGCAACCTGACGCTGAAGCGCAACGGTGAGCAGATCGGTCGGCTCATCGACCCCTACGGCGTGTTCAAGGTACCGGCCGAGGACTCCGCGTACGAGCTCACCCAGCACCTGGAGAAGATCTACACCGGGGACCGCAACTGGCTGCGTTCCACCGTTGCGGACACCACCTGGAGCTTCCGCTCCCACCTGGAGTCCGACGTCTACTCCCGCGGCCTGCCGCTTCTTCACCCGGCGTACGACCTGCCGGTGGACGGCGTGAACACCTTGCCCGCGCAGAGCGGCATCCGGGTCGGCCTGTCGGTCGAGGGCCACGCCGGGTACACCCCGGGCGCGATCACAGCGGCTTCGCTGTCCTACTCCTACGACGACGGCACCACCTGGACCCAGGCGCCGACCGAGCATCGGGACGGCAAGTGGGCGGCCGTCCTCGACAACACCGGCGCCTCCGGCAAGCAGGTCACGACAAGGGCCACCATCACCGACGCCAACGGCAACGCGGTCACCCAGACCATCAAGCGCGCCTACGACGTGCGGTAACCACACAGTCCGGCCGGGCGGTCCCCGTAACGGGCGGCCCGCCCGGCCTGCCACCTGCACGCCGACAACTTGCCGGCCTCCAATACCCGGACCCGATGCGCGGTTCCGGGTGCCTCAGCGCGCAGACCTGCGAGTCCCGGGACGCCGGCCGGCTGCGAGGTGAGGCTGGGAACGATGACGGGCAGGCGCCTACGCGTGACGCCCGGAAGAGGATCCGGCTTGACGGCCCATCAAGAGCGGCGGGGCGTTCCGTCCGGACACGGACTGCCGGAACATTGCCCGGGTTGCTGAGACTTCACCTCCACGGAACCGGGTCGAATCGATTGGCATCGTGGCCTCCCTCGTGGCCTTTGCCCTGCAGATTGTGACCACGGTGGCGGGTTGATCGACTGCGTTCACAGACATGCTGCCGGTCCTGTCGGGGGCAGCCGGAGCTCGGCAACGGTCAAGGGGTCGCAGGTTCAAATCCTGTCGTCCCGACTTGTGTTGTCGCAGGTCGGAGGCCGTTCTCTCGTGATCGAGAGGGCGGCCTTTCGTGTTTCCGGGGGTGTGGTGGTCGCAGTGTGGTCGCACGCCTTGGGTGCGGCTGGTTCGCGGAGGTGCTGAAGGCGGGCGGGGCGGGGGTGCGCAGCCGGTGGAGGGATTCGCGGAGGCTGTGGATGTGATCGCGCGGTGGTCGCATCCATGCCGACGGACACGGACGATGTTTGAGCTTTTCGGCGCTGGTGAGGGTGCGGTCGATGGTGTCTACGGCTTCGCGTGCGGCTTGTTGGGTGAGGTGGCTGTAGAGGTTCGCTGTGGTCGACAGGGTGGAGTGCCGCAGGGTCTTGGAGACCACGGTGAGCGGGACTCCGGCGGTGATGGTGATGGCGGCGGCCAGGTGCCGCAGGTCGTGAACGGTGACTCTGGGGACGCCTGCTTCGTCGGAGAGGCGATGGAGGCGATCGAGCACCAGGTGTGGTGCGAGGGGGCGGCCGTCGGGTTGGCAGAAGACGAGCCCGGCGAATGGATCCGCAGGGTCGCTGCGGGGTTGGGGAGCGGTTGGTGCCCGGTGGCGGAGCGCGGCGGCGACGCGGGGTGATATCGCGACCCAGCCGCGACTCGACCGGGTCTTGGGGGTGGTGAGGACGAGGCGGTTGTTGTCGATGGCGGAGAGCGTGCAGCGCACGCAGAGGACGCCCTGCTCGAGGTGGACGTCGTCCCAGTGCAGGCCGAGGGTCTCGCCCTTGCGCGTGCCGGTGCCGATGAGGATCTCGAACAGGTCGGCCATCTCGGGGTCGGTCCGGTGGCAGTGGGCGAGGAAGCGGGCGGCCTCCTCGGCCGTCCAGATCCGTCGCTCCGGTGACGGTGGGCGGCGCAGGACCGGGGGACTGGCGGGGTTGTGGGCGAGGCGGTGCTGGCGGACGGCGTCGCCCAGCGCGCTGGAGAGAGTGGCCAGGCATCGGTACAGGGTGGTGCGGCCCCGGCCGGCACGGAGCTGTTCGGCGGCGAAGGCCGAGATGTGCCGGTGCCCGAGCTGGTCGAGCTTGAGGGCGCCGAGGCCGGGGATCAGGTCGGCGGACGTAGTCCCGGTAACGGGCCATCGTGGTCGGCTTCAGCACCAGCGCCTTGGCCGCCAGCCAGGTTGCGAATGGGGCAGTAGCCGCTGGGCGGATTTTCGTCAATGCCCGACACGCTGGCAGAAGCGTGAAGGAGCATCAGCTCGATCCCCCGAGCGGCTCAACCGCGGAGCCAAGTCGACTTCGTGTCTTAGTTTTTGACGGATTGTCACAAGCGTGACTCCGAGCTTTCGAGCGCCCGATCGGCCCCTTTCTGTCGCCCCTCAGACATTTCTGAGGTGGCGGCAGAATTAGGCGTGAGTATGTTCATTCATAGTCGGTCGGCTCAGCTGACATCCCTGAGAGACGGAGAAATGAAATGCTCGCGAAAAGGAAAATTGGAATGCGTACGCGTACCGTTGTCGCGATCGCATTGTCGGTGGGCGCCGCCGTCGTCGCTGCAACCGGTATCAACCACGCCTCGGCTTCCAGCCCCGCCCCGAAGTCCGCCCCGTCGGTACAGGAGGCCGTCGCTGCCGCTGCTCCTGCCGCTGCTCCCCAGGGCGGCGACGGCCAGACGGACTTCAACTCCCAGAACCGCGATTCCGGACGGGTCCACGTCAACGAGCGCACCTATTCAGCCGCGCCGGGTGAGTGCACCGCTGTGATCAGTAGTCCCGCGACCAGCTTCAACGTCCTGAATGAGAGTGACAGGACCGTCGAATTCTTCAACGGGATTACCTGTGACAATGGCTCCGCAGTTGCAAAAATCGGGCCCCGAAACTCCAGCAGCGCAATCCCCGGCACGACGGTCCTCGACGGGACCACGGTGCCCTTCGCGCTTGTCGGCAGCTTCCGAGCAATCGATAAGCGTTACTGACCCCCCACGCGGACAAGGGCAGCGACAAGCCTGCCGGTGTGATACTTGGACCCGGCCCCTGCAATAGGGCCGGGCCGTGCCTATCGAGCAGTGGTCGGCGGTGGACGCCATCGATCCTCACGAGCGCGCAGATGGCCCGTACCGCCGCGATCAAGGAACTCAGGAGGAATCGCCGCCCGGCTCGGGCGCCTCCTCTGCGCCCTTCTGTTCGGCCTTGGTGTCGCTGCGTTCAGTGCGCCTGCCGAAAACTCCATCCGCGCAGCTCAGGCGGCATGCTGGTACTCGTGGAGGACTCCGCCGAGGCGGTCTCTCCGGCGCACTTTCAGTTGGGTGATTTGTGCGTGGGGGAGTGGTGCGGGAACGGCGCGCAGGGGTGCTGCCTGGTCTGTCGCCTGGTGGGACCGGTGAAGGTTGTAGTGCAATTCGAACTGGCGAAGTGCGTGGCGCAGATGGCGTTCGTTCCAGACGAGGGTGCGGTTCATCAGTTCGTGGCGGCAGGTCTGGACCCAGCGTTCCATGATCGCGTTCATGCGCGGTATCCGGATGCCGGTGCGTACGATCTGTATTCCGGCGTTGCGCAGGATGTCGCCGAAGAGGGCTGGGTATTTCGCGTCCCGGTCCCGGATCAGGTACGCGTGGGTTGCTTTGGTGTCAGTGAGGTCCATGGCCAGGTTTCGGGCGGCTTGAGTGACCCATGCTGCGGTGGGGTGGGCAGTGGTGCCGAGGACGCGGATGCGGCGGGTGGCGTGCTCGATGACGGCGAGGATGTACTGGCGCTGTCCGGTCAGGGTGACGGTCTCGATGAAGTCGCAGGCCAGGAGAGCGTCGGCCTGGGAGCGCAGGAAGTCGGCCCAAGTGGTGGCGGCCCGGTCGGGCGCTGGGTCGATGCCCTCGGAGGTGAGGATCTCCCAAACGGTGGAGGCGGCGACCTTGGATGCCGAGGATGGCGAGGTCGCCGCGCACCCTGCGATAGCCCCACGATGGATTCTCACGGACCAGGCGCAGGATCAGTCTGCGGACCGAGTGGACCGTGGGTGGTCGGCCCGGCTTCTTTGGCCGGCAGGTGCGGGCGTGACGCCGCTTGGTCAGGTCGCGATGCCAGCGCAGCACGGTGTCGGGTCGGACCAGTAATCGGAGTCGGCGCAGGGCCTGGCGTGGCAGGGGGATCAGCAGAGCGGCGAGGAACGCCCGGTCCGCGGGGGGTGAACTTGATGCGGTCTATGCCGAGTTGTCGTTCCAGGACGGTGATCTGGTGGCGTAGGGCGAGTATCTCCGTGTCCTTGTCGTGATCGCTTATCGGTAGCAATCGCAGTGCGGAGAACAGGTTGGTGACGGTCAGGTAGGCGAGACGAAGCAACACGAAATCATCCTGCCGCACCGTCGATGACGCTCCTGATCTGTATGGATGACATTTTCGGCAGGCGCAGTGCCGCGGGCGGGGCCGCCGTCGCCCGGGGTGAGGAAGTGCGGTCCGAGCTGGTCGCCGAAGAGCCAGTGCACGGCGTGCCCTCTCAGCCGCGGCCGCGGGCCTGCTTGAAGCGGGTCAGCCCGTCGGCAAGGTCGATTAGCGGCTCCGGGTAGTCGAGCGCGGCCCTGGTCTCGCGGGGCAGTCGCCAGGGCTCGTGCACCAGCCTGCCTTCCACGTCGGCGAGTTCCGGAACCCATCTGCGGACGTAGGTTCCCCGCGGGTCGAAGCGCTTGCCCTGGACCACCGGGTTGAGGACGCGGTGGGGGCGGGTGTCCGTGCCGGTGCCGGCAACCCACTGCCAGTTGAGCTGGTTGTTGACGACATCTCCGTCGACGAGCAGCTCCAGGAAGTGCTGGGCGCCGATGCGCCAGTCCACGTACAGGGTCTTCGTGAGGAAGCTGGCCGTCAGCAGGCGGGCGCGGTTGTGCATCCAGCCCTCGTGGCGCAGCTGACGCATCCCCGCGTCGACGACCGGGTAGCCGGTCATGCCGTCCCGCCAGGCCGCGATGTCCTGGGCCGCATCGTCCTCGCCGCGCCACTGATCGTGCCGGGTGCGGTAGTCCGCCGTGGCCGCGTCAGGGCGGGCGGCGAGCACCTGGTGGTGAAAGTCGCGCCAGCAGACCTGCCGTACGAACGCCTCCGCTCCGGGGCCACCGTGCGCACGGGCCCGCCGGACGAGTTCGACCGGGGAGAGGGCACCGAAGTGCAGGTAGGGCGACAGGCGCGAGGTCGCGTCGCCGGCCAGGTCGTCGTGCTGGTCCTCGTACCGGGACAGGTCGCCGCCCCACCAACTGGAGCAGCGGGTCCGGCCGGCCGTCTCGCCACCCTCGGGGAGTCCGGGCGAGGTTGCGTCGACGTCCGCGGCCGACGGCAGGGCCTCGCCGCGCGCCGTGTCGGGGACGCACACGATGCGCGGCGGCGGCAGCGGGTCACGCAGCGGAACCTGCGACCAGCGGCGGAAGTAGGGGGTGAAGACGGCGTAGTGGTCGGTGTCGGTTCCGGAGGGTGTCACGGCGCCGGGCGCGACAGCGGTGGTCACGGAGTCGTGGATGTGCAGCGTCACCCCGATCGAGTCCAGCTCCTCGCGCAGCCGCTGCTCGCGCCGGTGCGCGAAGGCGGTGACGCCGGCGGCCATGTGCACCTCGGCGGCCCTGCACTCGGCGGCGACGGCTCGCACCTCCCTGGCGACGGGGCCGCTGCGCACCACGAGGCGGCCGCCGCGATGCCGGAGCCGCTCGTCGAGGTCGGTGAGGCAGTCGGCGAGGAACGCCCGGCGGTTGGGCGCGTCGAAGCCGGCTGCGTGCACTCCCGGATCGCGGACGAACAGGGGGACGATCTCGTCCGCCGCGCGCACGGCGGCGTGCAGCGGGGGATGGTCGTGCAGCCGCAGATCCGCGGTGAACAGGACGACCGCGACGGTCATTTCGCCACTCCTTGGGGTGGTGGCCACCTGTCGGAGGTGGTCACTGCTGGACGTGTGTCACTGCCTCATTCTTCGTAGCGCGCCCGCGCGGCGGATGCACTCGGACGGCGACCATCGCCGCCGCCCCCGCGACGCGCCGGCGCTCGGGCCGCCCGCTGCGGCATGGGCGATGTTGCGTGCCATGCCCCCGAAGACGACGGCGTGGAAGGGCGAGACCGACCACCAGTAGGCGTGGCCGAGGAGTCCGCGCGGATGGAACAGGGCGCGTTGCCGGTAGCGCGTGCGCCCCTCCCCGTCGGCTTCGACGCGCATCTCCAGCCAGGCCAGGCCCGGCAGTCGCATCTCGGCGCGGAGCCGCAGCAGTCGGACCGGTTCGATCTCCTCGACCCGCCAGAAGTCCAGGGAGTCCCCGATCCGCAGCCGATCCGCGTCCCGTCGTCCCCGGCGCAGTCCGACCCCGCCGACGAACCGGTCGAGCCAGCCGCGCACCGCCCAGGCGAGCGGGAAGGAGTACCAGCCGTTGTCGCCGCCGATCCCCTCCACCACCTTCCACAGGGCCTCGGGGGACGCCCCGACGGCGATCTCTCGCACGTCCTCGTACAGGCTGCCGCCGGCCCAGTCCGGGTCGGTCGGCAGTGGGTCGCTCGGCGCACCCGGCACCGCGGCGGAGGACCAGCGGGTGGAGACCTGGGCATCCCGTACCCGCCGGACCGCGAGGGCCAGCGCGTCGTCGAACGGCAGCGGCCGACCGGGCAGGTCGGGGACGTGGCGGGCGATGTCGTGCTCGCGGCAGACGACCTCGTGCCGCAGCGACTCGGTGAGCGGTCGGGCGATGGAGGCCGGGACAGGGGTGACGAGACCCACCCAGTGGCTGGACAGCCGGGGCGTGAGGAGGGGCACAGGGACGATGACGCGCTGCGGCAGTCCGGCGACAGCGGCGTAGCGGCACATCATGTCCCGGTACGTGAGCACGTCGGGACCGCCGATGTCGAAGGCCCGGTCGACGTCGGCGGGCAGGTGGGCCGAGCCGACGAGGTAGCGCAGCACGTCGCGGACGCCGATGGGCTGCGTACGGGTGTGCACCCAGCTCGGGGTGACCATGACCGGCAGGCGTTCTGTGAGGTAGCGCAGCATCTCGAAGGACGCCGAGCCCGAGCCGATCACCACGGCCGCCCGCAGCACGGCGGTGGGCACGGGTGCGTCGAGGAAGATCCGGCCGACCTCCGCGCGGGACCGTAGATGGGGCGAGAGGGACCGTTCGGGGACGCCGTGGGGGGTGAGGCCACCGAGGTAGACGATCCGGTTCACTCCGGCCGCGTGCGCCTGTTCGGCGAAGATGCGGGCCGCGCGCCGGTCGGTCTCCTCGAAGTCGGGTCCGGTGCCGAGGGCGTGCACCAGGTAGTAGGCGACATCGATGCCGCGCAGTGCAGCGGCGACGGACTCGGCGTCCGTGACGTCTCCTCGTACGGACTCCACCTGCGGGGCCCACGGGTGGTCTCGGAGCTTGCGGGGGGTGCGGACCAGGCATCGGACGCGGTGGCCCGCGTGGAGCAGCTCGGGGACGAGTCGGCCGCCGACGTATCCGGAGGCTCCCGTGACGAGGCAGTGCAGTGGCTCCTGGTGGCGGTGCACGTCGTTCGCCTTGCCGTTCGCGGTCGCGCTCATCGCCGTCTCCTCTTCCTTGTCGTCATGAGGCTTCCTGTCCTCACAGGGCCGTCCCCCGAGGGCCGTCCCTTCAGGGCCCCGCGAGCATCACCGAGCCGGTCGCGACGGTGCGGTGGGCGGCCGTGACGAGGAAGCGGGAACCCGTAGCCTCGGTCTCCACCTCCACCGCGGCCCCGCACGACGGCACCGGCGCCCGCAGGTCCACGCAGAGCCCGACCACCGCGTCCGCTGTCCGGCCCGACCGCAGCAGCGTCGCCTGCCGGCCGGCATCCAGGACATCCCCGGCGGCGGGCGGGACCAGCCAGGCGCATCGTGCACGACGCGATGGTTGTGCCCCGGTGCCGGAACTCGGCGATGGCCCGGTAGGACGTGAGCCGGTCCTGGGCGGCGCGAGGTCGCTCAGGACGAGCACCGCTTCGACCTCGGTGGCACCGCCCTGTTCCTGCGGCTGCGTGCAAGGGCGCAGCCCGAGACTGATTGAGGCGGGCTCGAACGGGGTGTCCCCGCCGAGCAGATGGAGACGCTCCACGGCCAGGGCGAGCCGGCGGGCGGACTCGACCATGATCAGCGGATGGTGCCGCACCTCGGCGGCGCGTTCGTTGAGGGGATGGAGGCGGGGCCACTGGCACCGAGCGGTGAAGCTGCGGCTGCTGGCACGGGCGAGGGAGCCGACCGGCATCGACGCCATGGTGGGCAGGCCCATCGCGGACCAGCGCACCGGGGTCTGCGCCTGCCCGCCGGGGCCGGTCGAGGTCCTGCCGGAGGCTTTTGGGCCTGCGGGCGCACCGCTGTGCACCCGCTGCCCTTCGACACTCACACCGTCCATGCGGCTCCTCCCTCCGGGAGACGCCGGCTGTACGCGCCGATCGCCTCGCATGTCTACATGACTACTTCAGGGCGGTCGGCGCACCCGGACGCACGGGGCCCGGGCCCGCCCGTACGGGAGAGCGCGCTCGGCCACCACGCGCGGGGCCGATGTCGATCACTTCATGTCCCGTCCGGCTTCGGTCCTTGGCCAGTGCATCGGCGCCCGCGTCCGCCCGTCACGATCCTGGAGCGGCCTCAGCACCCTCGCTCATCCCTGGGCCGACCCCGTTGCGGTGA
The DNA here is from genome assembly GCF_004005495.1 of Streptomyces antnestii. Taxonomy (GTDB): domain Bacteria; phylum Actinomycetota; class Actinomycetes; order Streptomycetales; family Streptomycetaceae; genus Streptomyces; species Streptomyces antnestii. The sequence continues at coordinate 14,627 of NZ_RZYA01000034.1, read as the reverse complement.
GACGGGTGGGCGCGACCGCCCCGCGGCGTCAGCCCAGGCCGTACCGCTCCGCGGCATCCGGTTTGACCTCGCTGCCGGACACCAGGGTGCGCAGGGTGTGGACGACGATGGACTCGATGTCGGCTCCGAAGTGGCCGTGAGCGTTGGCCCGGTTGTCGGAGAGGCTGAAGCCGCCGGTGCCGATGGAGGTCAGCTGAAGAGCAGCCTGTACCTGTGCTGTCGCGGCCTGTTGTAGCCGTATCGAGGGCGAGGGAGTGACGCTCACCAGCGTCGTCGTCGCTGGTCGGGCGCTCCCGGCAGCAGCAGTGCGGCCAGGCGGTAGTCCTCCTCGGGGAGAGACACGTTGGAGTGCAGGGCCTTGGCCAGTCGGAGTCGTTCGCTCTGGAGGGCCCGCTTGTCCAGCTTCCAGATCCGCTCGCGCAGTTCCTCCCAGCCGGGACGGGACTGCACGACGGCGAGAGCTTCTTCGGACACCGTGGGGCCTGGGTGTTCTGCTGCCTGGCGGTGCATGGCGCGAAACCGCGTCACACCAGTAGGATTTTCTTGCCCGTGCGCTGCTGCTGCACTTCCGAGGCAGGAACCCGCGCCTACGCTGCATCCCGCCTTCGCGTCGCTCACCTGGTGCACTGGTTGGACGACCACCCGAGCAGGGGGTGGCGCGCCGGGCCCACACGGGCAGGAGGCAATCCTCATCCTGGTCGCCTCGAACGGTGCTACTGGGTCGGCACTGAGACAATGCGAAGAGGGCTTTCGTCTTCCTCGACGACGTGGGTCCCGTGCCTTCGACTCGGGCACAGTCGGCCCTTGGCGGCGACACAGTTCTCGCGGCGCCCCTCTGTTTCCGCCCGGCCACGATCGCTGCCGTACTGGCCCGCGCCGGTGGTGGCCCCTCACAGACAGGATGAGCCGTGTCCACCACAGAACTTGATGCGGCGGTCGTGACGTCGCCGGTCGAGGACGCTGTGACGGCGCCCTCCATGCACAACGCACAACCTTGGAGGTTCGTCCACCGCACCGGCAGCCGTTGCGTCGCGCTGTTCGGCGATCCCGACCGCACGCTGCCGTACGGCGATCCCGACCACCGCGCATTGCACGCCGATGCCGTGATGGAACTCGTGCACGACGCCGAGTACCTCGAAGCCGCCAACGAGGCGGTGCGCGCGGAGATCGCCACCCGGACACGCACGGGCAAGACCGGTGAGGGGCCCGCCGACGAGGGCATCCCGGCGGACGCCCTCGGCCCACGGCAGTACGGCGTGAGCTCCCCAGTATGGGACTTCGACTCCTCGCGCCGGGTACCTGACCGCGCCGTCGCCGACTTCGAGAAGCACCCGCAGATCGCGCTGCTGGGCACGGTGAAGGACACTCCGGCGGACTGGCTGCGGGCCGGGCAGGCGATGCAGCGGGTGCTCCTTCAGGCCACCCTCGACGGTCTCGCGACCTCGCTGATGTCGCAGCCCCTCGAAGGGCCCGAGCTCCGGTCGTCCGTGCGCGATCCGAGTTCCGCCATCGGCTCCGTCCACATGGTGTTCCGTCTCGGCTACGGCCCCCAGGGGGCGGCAACGCCTCGCAAGCCTGTGGCCGAAGTCCTCAGCTTCGAGTGACGGCGTCAGCGAGCGGCTCTCCTGCTCACCAACACGACGACAACGGCAAAGGCGCCCACGACTCGGGACCAGGGGAAGGTGTATCTGTCCCGGGAGGAAGTCCCGCCCGAATCGACCAGAGCACCCATTGGGCGGCGGAAAGGACTGGTGTGAAGCCCATGGGACCGAGCATTGACTACAAGGCGTTGTTCATGTCCACGCCCAGTCCGTATCTGGTGCTGGGCCCGGACCTGGTGATCGTCGACGTCAACGACGCGTACCTGCACGCCACCGGACGAAGCAGGCAGGACCTGGTCGGCCAGTACCTGTTCGATGCCTTCCCGGACAATCCGGCGGATGCGACCGCGGACGGGGTACAGAACCTGGCCGCCTCGCTGCACCGGGCCCTTGAGTCGAAGCAGCCGGACACGATGGCGCTGCAGAAGTACGACATCCCCGTTCCGTCCCGGCCTGGAGAATTTGAGGACCGGTGGTGGTCGCCGATCAACACCCCCGTGCTTGGGCCGGACGGGCAGGTGGCGTGGATCATCCACCGCGTGGAGGACGTGACCGAGTTTGTCCGCTCCCGCCCAGCCCACCCGACGGGCGGACCGCTGGGCAAGCGGGTGGCGATGGAGGCCGAGCTGTACGCGCGGGCGCGGGAGCTGCAGAGGTTGAACGAGGAACTGCGCCAGGCGCACGCCCGGGAACGCCACGTCGCCGTCGCATTGCAGGAGGCCATGCTGCTCTCGCCCGACCTGGAGGGGCACCGGAATGTCGCGGTGCGCTACCTGCCTGCGATCGGGTCGCTGAACGTGTGCGGCGACTGGTACGACGTCGTGGATCTGCCCGACGGCTCATTCGGTGTCGCGGTCGGCGACGTCGTCGGCCACGGCCTGGAGGCCGCCGCCGTTATGGGCATGCTCCGCAGCGCGCTGAGCGCCGCCGTCCGGGCTCTCCATGAGCCGGCCAAGTCACTGGAGGTCCTCGGCCTGTATGCCCGATCGGTCGAGGGCGCGCTGGCCACTACCGCCGTCCAGGCCGTGATCGACACCCGCCATCAGCGGATCTCCTACAGCAGCGCCGGTCACCACCCACCCGTACTGGTACACCCCGACGGCACCAGTGAGCTGCTGGACCAAGCCACCGATCCCCCACTGGGTGCCCGCCCCGAGCACGTCCCACGACCCCAGGCCACCCTGCGATACACCCCCGGTGACGTCCTCGTCCTGTACACGGACGGGCTCATCGAACGCCGTGACGAGGACATCGACGCCGGCCTGCACCGCCTCACCGACGCTCTCGCCCGTCACGTCCGCATGAGCTCCGACCGCCTCGCCGACGCCCTGCTGGCCAGTCTCGGTGTGGCCGGTGGCGCCCAAGACGACATTGCCCTGATCGTCGTGCGCCTATGAAAGCGCCGAGGCCTGTCCCGCGTGAAAATCTGGGTTTTGGCTCTTGAGCTGGGTGTTCGGCTGGGCAGGATCAGGTTGCCTGGTGGTACTGGTTGATGAGGCCGCCGAGCAATTGGGTCCGCAGGATGCGACTTCCGAGTCGAATCACGGGGGACGTCCGGTCACTCTCAGCTCGTGGTGCTTCAAAATCGCTTCACAGGCTGTGCCCGGGGGTTTGCCGGGTGGTCAGCCTGCTTGACGGTATTCGCTGATGAGCCCAGCGACGGCTGGCGAGTGCGTGATCCGGGCTGCGGGTAGGGGGACGATGTTCGGGTCGTCGTGGGGCGCGAGCTGGCTTCTCCCTTGGTGCGGTCGATGTGAGACCGCTGGCCTGTGTCTTGAGGAAGGCTGCCCATTCCCGTTGCGCCGTGTGCCGTCGTGGCGCGGGGCCGAGCCCGGCAGCGCGCAGGGTGCGGCGGACGGTGGCTGGGCTGACCTTGTGTCCGAGGCGCCGTAGCTCCCCGTGCACGCGGCGGGCGCCCCATCGGGGGTTCTCGGTGCCGATCCGGACGATCAGCTCACGGAGAGGTGGGGCGCAAGGCGTGCGATGTGGGGCGCAAGAGGACGCGAAGGCCCGCCCGGTGACATCACTCGGCGGCGATGCGCAGATGCGGCGAGGCGGCGAGGCGGCGCGTCAGAATCGCGGGATCAGCAACAACACGAAGCCGGTCGTCGGCACAGGCCGATGACCAGGCATTGCACCAAGGGTTTGTGGTTCATGGGGACCATTTCCACAGCAGTCCCCGCCCCCGCCCCCGCCCCCGCCCCCGGCCAAGTGCCGTCCCACTTGCTGGAACACGCCTCTCGCCCGGTGGGCACGCGCCTCTTCCGCGCAGCGGACACGCGCCTCCTTCGCTCAACGCGCACGCGCCTCTTCCGCCTCAGTTGACACCGTCCGCGCGTTACTAACTCCCGGCCGTGAATGGCTGGTTCCAGCAGCGTTAAATTCTCTTGCTCAAACGCTTGACCACTTTGAAGCCGCGCTCCTACTCTCCTGCTCAAACGTTTGATCTGGAGGGTGATGTGCAAGGCAGCGTGTTTTTTCGGCCGTCCGACGGCTGGGTGGGAGACGTCATCCCGTTCGAGCGTGACGGCGAGCTGAACCTCTTCTACCTGCACGAGCACCGTGCGGACCCCAAGCCCGGCACGTCCTGGTCCCTGGCGGTCACCCGCGACCTCCTGCACATCGAGGACCGGGGCGTCGCCCTGGCCCACGGAGCCGACGACGAGGGCGACTTCAACGCCTACACCGGAAGCGTGGTCCAGGACGCGGAGGGCACGTACCACCTCTTCTACACCGGCCAGAACCCGCGGATCGTAGGAGACGGCGGCGCACCGCTCCAGCTCGTCATGCACGCCACCAGCTCCGGCGACCTCACCTCGTGGGTCAGGCACCCCGAGCACACCTTCGGCGCCCCGGACGGCTACGAAAGTGCCGACTGGCGCGACCCGTTCGTCTACTTCGACGAGCAGCACGGCACCTGGCGCATGCTGATCGCCGCACGCCACCGCGAGGGGCCCGAGCGGCGGCGCGGTCTGATCGCCGGCTGCGAGTCCGGCGACCTGGTGACCTGGAAGTACGCGGAGCCGTTCTGGGACCCGCGCCGCTGCATCACCCACGAATGCCCCGAGGTGTTCGCGCTGGGGGAGTGGTGGTACCTGGTCTACTCGGAGTTCTCGGAGTCGTTCGCCACGCGGTACCGGATGGCGCGCAGCCCGGAAGGCCCGTGGCGCGTCCCCGAGCGGGACACCGTCGACGGTCGGGCCTTCTATGCGGCGAAGTCCGCCGAGGTGGGCGGCCGCCGGATCTTCGCCGGCTGGATAGCAAGCCGGGAAGGTGACACCGACGACGGCGCCTGGCAGTGGGCCGGCACCCTCTCGCTGCTGGAGGCGACCCAGAACGCGGACGGGACGCTCGCGTTCTCACCTCCCGTGGAGGTCTTCGCCGCGTTCGGACGGGAGGTGGCCACCGGCCTCGCCCCGGCCGCACTCTCCGCCCCCGACGGATTCGACTGCCTGGTCTCGGATGTTCCGCTGCCCGAACAGGCTTATATACGGGCCGAGTTCGCCGTCGAACCCGGCACCAGTGAGTGCGGTCTGCTTCTGCGCACGGGCGCGGACGGCGACCAGGGATACGTGGTCCGCCTCGAACCCCGGCGGGGCCGTATGGTCCTCGACCGCTGGCCCCGGCGGCGTACGGGTGACGCCCAGTGGCAGATCTCCGGCGACGTCCCGTACGTCATCGAACTGGAGCGGCCTGCCGACCTCTCGGGCCGCACCCACACCCTGGAAGTGATCCTCGAAGAGGACATCGCCGTCGTCACCCTGGACCGCCAGGTGTGCCTCAGCACGCGCCTCTACGACATCACGCACGACCGGCTCGGGGTGTTCGTGGGGGAGGGCGGGGCCGAACTGCTCGACCTGACGGTCCGCGTGCGGGACACCGCCGAGTGAGCGCCGTGGACAGGCCCGCACTCCGCGCCCCGCACCGCGGACATCCGCACCCACGGCCCGTAGGAGGAAGCTCATGAGGAGATCGTTCGGCACGGCCGTCGCGGCTCTGGCCCTGTCCCTCGCCGTGTCCCTCTCGGGGTGCGCCGCGGACAGCAGGGGCGTGGACTCCACGGACGTCGACCCGGCCGGATCCGTCGCACCGCGCGAGATCTCCTGGCTCCTGTCGCGCCCGGCCGACGGCGCGGTCATCAGGACCATGCGCGAACTGGGCGACGAATACGCCAAGGCGCACCCCGGGTTCAAGCTCCGCTTCATCACCACGCCGGACCGGCCGTCGTACATCCAGAAGTACGAGACGCTGGCCGCGGCCGGGAAGCTGCCGGAGCTGTTCGACACCGACGCGACACCCTTCGCGCGCAAACTCGCCCGGCACGGCCGCATGATGGACGTGTCGAAGCTGCTGCACAGCCTGGGCCTGTACGACCGCTACCGCCCGGCGGCCCTCGACTACCAGCGCTTCGACGACGGTTCGCTCTACATGGTGCCGTTCGAGTACCAGGCGGAGTACTTCTGGTACAACAAGGCGCTCTTCCGCAAGGCGGGCGTCCACGTGCCCGCGTCACTGGACGACTTCCCGGCGATGTGCCGCGCCCTGCGCCGCGCGGGTGTGACCCCGATCGCGCTCGACGGGCAGGACCAGTGGCCCCTGGAACGCTACGCCGCGTACCAGCCGTTCCGTACCGCAGGACCCGACTACGTACGCCAACTCAAGCAGAACCGGGCCAGGTTCAGCGATCCCTCCGGGCGCAAGTCCGCGAACTGGCTCAGCGCCCTGGGCAAGGCGGGCTGCTTCCAGAAGGGCTTCTCCTCGGTCGGATACGCCGACGCGCAGAACCTCTTCACCACCGGCAAGGCCGCCGTCTACAACATCGGCACCTGGGAGCTGCCGAGCCTCGCGACGACCGCGCTCGACCCGGCGGTCCGCGACGACGTCGACTTCTTCACCCTCCCGGTCACCGAGGGCTCGGCCACGGCGGCGAACGAGTTCGTGACCCCGTCCGGCATCGGCATGGCAGTCAACTCCCGTACGTACGACCCCCTGGTGAGGGACTTCCTGAAGTTCGCCCTCACCCGGTATCCGGCCAAGTACGCCGCCGCCGGGGAGCTGTCCCCGACGTCGGACGTGAAGACCGTGCTGCCGAAGAACGCGACACCGCTCTACGCACGCGCGGTGGCCACCGCCGGCAAGGTCGGCAAGGAGACCGCCGTCCCCTGGGACACGCAGCTCGACCCCACCTCCAACGCGAAGTTCCAGCAGAACCTCGTCCTCCTCGTCCAGGGCGACGTCCCGCCCTCCTCCTTCGTCTCGACGATGGACTCGGTCATCGGCCGCAACGCGCCGAGGTACGCCAAGTGACGGCCGCCACCCCGGGCGGGCCACGTCACAGGACCTCCAGAAGGGCCGCCATGCTTCCCTCCCGCTCCAAGCTCTCGGTCGCGGTGTTCCTGCTGCCCCCGCTCCTGCTGTACGGGGCCGCCGTGCTCCTGCCGATCGCGCAGTCGCTGTTCCTCAGCTTCTTCACCTGGGACGGCATCAGCGAGCTGCGCTTCGCCGGCCTGTCGAACTACGCCTTCATGTTCACCGAGGGTGACTTCTGGACGGCCGTCACCAACCAGCTCGGCTACCTGGTGGTCTGTCTGGTCCTCCAGCTCGGCGGCGGACTCGTCGTCGCCAGCCTGCTCATCTCCCTCACCCGCGGGCGCGAACTCGTCAAGGTGCTCTACCTGTTGCCGGCCGTCATCTCGACGGTGGCCATCGCCCTGCTGTTCCAGCGCATCTACTCGATGGACCCCGCGGGGCCGCTCAACCAGTTCCTCGGGCTCGTCGGCCTGGACGGTCTCGAACGGCCGTGGCTGTCCGACGTACACACCGTGCTCACGGCGGTCTCGGCCCCGGAGGGCTGGCGGTTCGTCGGGCTCTACACCGTCATCATCTACGCGGCGCTGCTCACCGTCCCCCGGGAACTGGAGGAAGCGGCCCGCCTCGACGGGGCGAACCAGTGGCAGGTCTTCACCCGCATCCGGTTCCCGTACATCCGGCCCGTGTGGCTGACCACCTCGATCATGGCGGTCACCTACGCGATGCGGGGCTTCGACATCCCCTACCTCCTGACCAACGGCGGTCCCGGCCAGTCCTCCGAGCTGGTCACGACCTACATGTACAAGACCGCGTTCCTGAGCACGGACTACGGCTACGCCAGCGCCATGTCCGTCTTCATCGTGGTGGAGAGCCTGGTCGCCGTCGGTCTGATCGTCCTCGTCCTCCGGCGGAAGGCCGTCTGATGCCCACGCTCATGTCCACGCCCCCTCTCCCGGGGCTGTCCCGCGAACGGCACACCTCCCCGAGCGCGCCGAATGCGGTACGGCGCAGGCCCAACGTGTACCGCGTGCTGTCCCGTGTGCTCATCGCGGTACTCGTGGTCGTCCAGGTCTATCCCCTGGTGTGGCTCTTCCTCAGCAGCGTGCGCACGGAGCAGGACTTCGCCTCGGCGAACCCGTTCAGCCTGCCGACCTCGTTCACCCTGGACCACTTCGCCCGGGCGTTCGACCACGCCGACCTCGGGCGGTACATCCTCAACAGCCTCATCGTCACGCTCGGCGCGGACGCGCTCATCGTGGTGTGCGGACTGATGGGCGCCTACGCGATCCAGGTACTCGGCTTCCGCTTCAGCAACGCCGTGCGCGCCATGTTCCTCCTCGGCATCGTCGTACCGGTGCAGATCGCGCTCGTACCGCTGTTCATCGACTATGCCAAGGTCGGCCTGCTCGACACCTATCCGTCGATGATGATCCCGCTCGCCGGGTTCGGCCTGCCGATGTCCCTCTACCTGTTCTCCTCGTTCTTCGGCTACATCCCGCGCGAGACCTACGAGGCGGCCTCCCTGGACGGGGCGGGGCCGTACCGGATCTTCGCCCGCATCACACTGCCGCTGTCCGTCAACACCATCGTGACCGTGGTGATGGTCAACTCCATCTTCATCTGGAACGACTTCGTCTTCGCCAATACCTTCGTGCTGTCGGAAGGGCTCAAGACGATCCCCGTCGGCCTGCAGAACTACATCGGAGCGATGGGCAAGACCGACTGGACCGCGACCTTCGCCGGAGTGTGCGTCACCGTGACGCCGCTGCTGCTGGTCTTTCTCGTCCTCAACAAGGCGATGATCTACGGTCTGGAGAGCGGAGCGACCAAGGGATGAAGAGGGAATGAAGAACGAAGGCGACACCCCCCGGGCCGTCACCATGCGGGACGTGGCCCAGGCCGCCGGGGTGTCGGTGTCCACGGTCTCGCACGTCGTGAACAACACCGGCGCCAGGATCGGCCGGGACGCGCGCGAGCGGGTGCGCCGGGCGATCGAGGAGCTCGGGTACCGGCCGAACGCCATGGCGAAGAACCTGGTCAAGGGAGGGTCGCGGTTCCTCGGACTCGTCGCCGACGCCATCGCGTCGACCCCGTTCGCCGGACAGATCATCCACGGCGCCCAGGACGAGGCGTGGCAGCACGGCTACGTACTCCTCGTCGCCAACACCGAGGGAAATGAGGAGGCCGAGGCCAGCGCCATCTCGATGATGCTGGAGCACAAGGTGCGCGGCATCCTCTACTCGACGTGGTACCACCGCGCGGTCGACCTCCCCGCCGGCCTCGCCGAGGCGGACACCGTACTCGTCAACTGCTACAGCACGAACGGCGCCGTGCCCGCCGTCGTCCCGGACGAGAGCGCCGGCGGCCACGACGCGACCCGAATGCTCCTCGCGGAGGGGCACCGGCGGATCGCCTTCCTCAACACCCGTACCCCGTCACCCGCCCGCGACGGACGCCTCGACGGCTACCGCCGGGCGCTCGACGCCGCCGGTCTGCCCTTCGACCCCGACCTGGTCGTCGACGTGCAGCCCGACCAGGGGGGCGGCTACGCGGCCGTGGACCAGGTCCTCGCGATGAGGGCGACGGCCGTCTTCTGCCACAACGACCGGGTCGCCATGGGCCTCTACGACGGCGTGCGCGACCGCGGCCTGCGCGTGCCCGACGACCTCTCCGTCGTCGGGTTCGACAACCAGGAGGTCATCGCGGCACACCTGCGCCCCGCCCTGTCCACGGTCGCGCTGCCGCACTACGAACTCGGCCGGCGCGGTGTACGGGTCCTGCTCGGGCTCGACGTGCCCGAGGCCGGCACAGGGCCGCTGGCCGTCGACTGCCCGTCCGTACCCCGCCACTCGATCACGCGACCGTCCGAGAGCTGAACGGCCCCGACGCCCGGCCCAGGGGCGGTCGTGTCCATGGGCGCGCCATCCGAGATCCCTTTTGCCGCACTTGTCATGCCCCAGAGTTCCGTCCGGAGTCAACCCTTCGAGGAGTCACCCCATGTCCCGAATCTCCCGACGCACCGTGCTCCGCTCCATGGGCGTGGCCGCACTGGCCGCGGCCGCCACCCGCATACCCGTCGCCTCCGCCGCCGGATCGCTGCGCGCCGTCTATCACTTGACGCCACCCGCGGGCTGGCTGAGCGACCCGCAGCGGCCGGTGCGCGCCGGCGGCGAGTACCAGCTGTACTACCTGCACAGCGACCAGAACAACGCGCCCGGCTGGTGGCAGCACGCGAGCACGACGGACAACGTGTCCTTCACCGACCGCGGCACGGGGATCCCCCTGGGGCCGGACTTTCCCGTGTGGACGGGCTCGGGCGTCATCGACTCCGCCAACACCGCAGGGTTCGGGGCGAACGCGGTCGTGGTACTCGCCACCCAGCCCACCGGCGGGGACCGCTACGACCAGGAGCAGTACCTCTACTACTCGACCGACAACGGATACACCTTCACCGCCTACGGCCCCCCGGTCATCGACAACCCCGACCACAACGACTGGTTCCGCGACCCCAAGATCCACTGGGACTCGGCGCGCGGCAAGTGGGTCGCCGTGATCGGCCGGCAGCAGGCGATGTGGTTCTACACCTCGCCCGACCTCATCCACTGGACCCACACCACGGTGTTCAGCTACTCGAGCCCCAACATCGGCGGGTTCGAGTGCCCCGACCTCTTCGAGATGACGGCCGATGACGGCACACGCCACTGGGTTCTCGGCGCCAGCACGCAGGGCGACTACAGCGGCCTGCCCGACACGTACGCCTACTGGACCGGCACCTGGGACGGCTCGGCCTGGACCTCCGACAACCGCGACCCGCAGTGGCTCGACCGGGGCTGGGACTGGTACGCGGCCGTCACCTGGCCCAACGCCGCCGCCCCCGACACCAGCCGGTACGCCATCGCCTGGATGAACAACTGGCAGTACGCGGCCCGCACGGTACCCACGGACCTCAGTGACGGCTACAACGGCCAGATGTCCGTCGTCCGTGAACTGCGCCTGGCCAGGCAGCCGGAGGGCTGGTACACACTCCTCTCCCAGCCGGTCCCGGCCCTGCAGAACCACGTCACACGCACGGTCCCCCTGTCCGACGTCACCACTTCATCCAGCGTCAACCTCCCCTACCAGGGCACGTCCTACGAGCTGGAACTCGACGTCACCTGGAGCCAGTTGAACAACGTCGGCGTGTCGGTCGGCAGATCACAGGACGGAGCGCGGCACACGAACATCGGCGTCTACCAAGGCTCCGTCTACGTGGACCGCGGCCCCTCCGACCGCCCCGACTACACTTTCGGCAGCCACAGCCAGAGCAACGCCCCCATCGACCCCGCCGCACGCTCGGTACATCTGCGCGTCCTCGTCGACAAGCAGAGCGTCGAAGTCTTCGTCAACGCGGGCCACACGGTCCTGTCCCACCAGGTCTACTTCGAGTCCGGCGACACCGGGATCTCCGTCTACGCGGACGGGGGCAGCGCGACGTTCTCGGGGATCGTGGTGCGTGAGATCGGCTGAGCTCGGTGTGCGCGGCCCTTCTCCGTGGCGACAGCGCCGAGTTGGGCCGCGTCGGCGGCATCCACCCGGGGCGCGACTCAGCCGATTGTGCAACGTCGCAAGCTCCTCCGAGCTCCGCTGAGAGCTTGCCGCTGCGGCCGGGGGGTTCTTCCTCCGTCGGGTGCTCGCGTGCTGAACGAAGGTGAGGAGGCTCGGGCCGGCGGCACTGGCAGTCGCAAGAGGCCTCGCGAGCATCAGGCGCCGGTCTCGACCGCCCGCGACCCCGCCCGGCGGCGAGTCCAGGCCAGTGCGTAGCTGGCGTTCGCCGGCGATGAGCATGCGGTCGGTGCATTCGGCACGGACGGTGCGCACCCAGCGTTCCGCCAACGCATTTGCCCGTGGGCAGCGTGGAGGGATCTTGACGACCTCCACGTCCTCGGCGGCGGACACGCCGTCGAAGGCGGCGGTGAACTTGCTGTCGCGGTCTCGGATGAGGAAGCGGAAGCTGCCGCCGGACCGGTCCTGGAGGGTCGTCATGAGGTTCCGGGCGAGCACGTATAGCCGTTGGAGGGTGACCGCGCCGGCGCAGTATCCGGGGGATCGTGTTCGCGCCGATGAGGTGGCCCAGTCGGTACAGCTCGCCTTGGATGCGGATGTAGCCCCAGGTGGGATTTGTCGCGGGTGGGCTGTTGGATGCGAACCGCAGCCGGTGTCCGGGGTCAGTTGACCGGCGGTTCAGCCAAGAGAACGACCCGATCGGCTTCCACATCGAACCCGAACCGGATGGCCGCAGTCGCCCTCCGGATCCATCAGCACCGGCTTGGCCAGCCGTCGCCCGATCGTCCGCAGGAAGCCACAGAACACATCGAGTCGCTCCTGGCCCTGCAGCTCCCGCAGATCAACGTCGAATTCGATCTCCTCCGCTGCACAGAAGCGGAAGATCGCCAGGACATCGGCTGTCGGCCAAACTCGCAGGTCCGGGCACTCGGCATCAGCCGGGCGGGACAACACTGCTTCTGCCCGGGGCATCGGCATCACGACCTCGCCCTCGGAGTACTGGCACTTCCAGCCGCTCGCGCTGATCAGGTCGAGGACCGCCTGCCAGTCCTCCACCGAGGCGTCAGGGACACGCACGTCCGGCAGCGACCCCATCTCATCGAGGTCGAAGAAGTACTCGACGTCATCCCACAACAGATCAGACATCCCGCCATGCTGCCCGGCACCGATCCTCAACGTAGCCCGATTTCCTTGACGAAACCCATAGGGCACCCCTCCGTGGCGCCCCGCTCAGACCGCGGCCCGGGAATGCGCAGCGGCGAGGTGGGGGGATGAGCGCCAGGACGTGAAGGGGAACACGTGGAAGCCTGGAAATGCGACACGTGCGGCGAACCCGTGCCGCAGGAAGGCGGCGAGACGACCGCGGCCGCCGTCCGCAGGCACGCCCGCACGGCCGAGCATCCGCCGGCAGTGTCCATGGGGACCGGCCCGGCAACATCGTGCAGCGGTGGCGCACCCCCGAGGACCGCGAGGTCGACCAGAAGCAGCACCGGAAACCCGCCGTGCAGCAGCACGGCCTGGTGGCGTGCCCGCTGAAATCACCGGCAGCGACGTCAGAACATCCTCCCCACCGGCCGTCGGGCAGTCCGGCGCACGGGAGCTGCCGCCGGCTATCGTCCCGAGCCGCCCAGCTACAACGAGTGACCGGGCAGCGGCCGGTACGAGGAACGTCAGGGGCGGGCCCTGAAGCCGCCCCTGCGTGTGCAACCGGAGCCCGTCGGCGCCGGCACCGGCCCAGCGGTGGCTGTCCCTGGGACAGGTGCGACGTGCGGAAGTTGGGCCCTGCCCCGGTCGACCGACAGACTGCGCAGTTCCGGGAAGCCGCGCAGCCGGCGCTGTTCACGGTTGCGGGAACACGCCTCTGACCGAAGTCCAGGCGGGTGGCAGCCACGTCTGTGTGAGGGCGCGCGTTGTACGGTCCGGGGGCGCCAGAAGAGAGAGGTTGTTCGGTGGGCCTTGTCAGCAGGCAGCACTTGGATGCCGACGTGGACTTCTACGTTCTGTGGCTCGAGGACGCCTCGGAGACGAGTAACGGCTCCGAGCCTGATGGCGAGGTTCCTTTCGTCTCCTCCTGCGACGGGCGCGTCTACATCCGAAGCGGTGGCCACACGCATACGGCCGACTTCGCGGTCGAGGTCTGGGACCAGATGCCGCAGCCAGATCCGGGACCCTGGGAGGACCAGGGTGAGGCAGAGCTTCGTGTGCCGTCGGGCGAGGTGGTCCTGTGGACCTACGGCGGATCGAGCGAAGGAGAGATCGACGTGGGCTCGCCCGGCCGGAACTGGCATGTGCGGATCTATGTCACCGGTCAGCAGCGGGTCCATGAGTTGGCGCAGCAGGGGGAGACGCCCAAGGGCGTGGAACGGTACCTGGCGCAGTTCTGGCCGATGTGAGCGCCGGGCTTCCGGCCAGGCCCAGCCTGCAGGAGCCGGGCCGTTCCTGTTATCGCGGTTGACGCCGAGTTTCTGCAAAAGACGTACGAGACTGATACGGCCCACCTCTACGACCTTCTTGGCCGCAGAGCGCCTTGGTGGCCAATGGATATGCGCCGCCCTGAGTGCATGATGCGATGGGTCCCCGATGGCCCGTCTGTCGCCTACGCAGCCATTCCCAGCCCCGAATTGGACCCTTTGCGCAGGGTGGCCGAGACTGAGCCGCCAGGCTCGCCGGTACCTTCCGTACTGCACCCGCTCTTCTGAGCACCCTGGACGCTTGATCCGTGGAGATCCGTGGCCCGGATTTTCTGTGGGAGACCTACAAGTGCTCGGCAAAGCTCTGGGGCTATGCTGTCGCGCTGCACGGAAGCCGGGGGCGCCGCTCGGCACAGGCAGGTGCGCGAAGTGGACCCGGAGCATGAGATCCAGCTCCGGTCGGCCAAGGTTCTCGCCCCATCGAGGTCCGGATTCAAGGAGAGAAGCGCTCTGGAGCGATGGCCGAAATGGGGTAGGTGCGAAGGAAACAGAGGTGGAGTCAGCGACCCCGGCCCGCTCGGCACAGGGGCTCCGAAGCCGCCGACGGTACGGCCACCGCTGCTGCGTCCGATCTCCCACCGATCGGTTCGGGAGATGTCTGGTCGCCGGTGCGTTGGATGCGCTCGCCGGGGACTGGGGGGCGAGCGTCCTGCGCATCGCGATGTATGCGGACCAGAGTGGGTACCAGAGCAATCCGAAGAAA
>NZ_RZYA01000033.1 GCF_004005495.1 Streptomyces antnestii | reverse complement strand
CTACCCTGGTGCGATTCCTGAAATCGACACTATGGCACTCAGTACCCTCTGGCAAGGTACGTGGTGCCAGGCGAGCGGATTCGGTGTTACGTTCCCGGCATGACGGAGTCGACCAGACCGGCCAAGAAGGCGCCGATGCGGGAGGTGCTCGCCGAGGCGGCGTTCCAGCTCTTCCTCGACCGGGGCTTCGAACAGACCACGGTCGACGACATCGTCGCCAGGGCGGGGGTCGGGCGACGGTCGTTCTTCCGGTACTTCCCGTCCAAGGAGGACGCGGTCTTCCCGGACCACGAGCGCTGTCTCGCCGACGTGACCGCGTTCCTCGACGGGGCAGACGGCGGCGACCCGGTGGGCACCGTGTGCGACGCCGCGCGCCTCGTGCTGCGCATGTACGCGGCCAACCCGGAGTTCTCCGTGCAGCGTTACCGCCTCACGCGTGAGGTGCCGGGCCTGCGGACATACGAACTTTCGGTGGTGCGCCGCTACGAGCGCACCATGACGGGGTACCTGCGCGCGCGCTTCGCGCGGGAGCGGGACGGTGCCCTGCGTGCCGAGGTGATCGCCGCGTCCGTCGTCGCCGCCCACAACAACGGGCTGCGTTCCTGGCTGCGTTCGGGCGGCGAGGGGGATCCGTACGAGGCGGTGGACCATGCGCTCGGGATGGTGCGCGGTGTGTGGGGGAGCGCGGACGAAAGGGCGCGGCCGGCCGCCGCCGAGGAGGACGTCATCGTGATGGTCGCTCCGAAGGGCGCCCCGATGTGGCAGGTCGTGCAGCGGATCGAGTCGGCGTTCGGGGAGGGCTGAGTCCCCTCCCCGGGCCGCCCAGGCCCCTCCGGTTCGCTTTGGCACCCAGTACCTTTACAGCTTGGCACTCAGTGCCATACGGTGCGAAGGCGCCGACGCGAAGGTGCGGCGCATCAGAGCCGAGCGCAGGGGGCCGAGACATGTCCGAGACTGCAACCCACACCGCGCCGACCGCGACGCCCGGGCACACGCAGACCGTGGAGACCCAGGGGACCGGCCTGACGATCCAGCGCTGCCGCTGGTGCGGCACCGCCTCGTTCCGCCGGCTCCTCTGTCCGGTGTGCGCGTCCAGCGATCTGCAGCGCGAGCACAGCGCCGGAATCGGCGTCGTCGTGCAGTCCAGCGTCGTGAACCGGTACACGGGGACGGCGCGCAACGAGTCGCTGGTCAGGTTCCCCGAAGGCTTCGTGTACCGGTGCCGCGTCGTCGGCGCCGCCCCGAACCTGGTGTGGATCGGCGCCCGGGTGCGGCCCGTGGCCGGCAGCCACCCCGACGCGGGGGAAGTGGTCTTCGAGCTGTGCGACACGGGCGGACGCACCGACTGGCAGTGACTCTGCCGTATGGCGACAACGGGTGGTGGCCCGGCAACCGCGGGCGGCCGTACGCGTACGACAGGTGGGTCCGGGCGTACCCGGCGCAGGTCAGAAGTCGACCGGGTCCCGGATCAGCGGGCAGGTCATGCAGTGCCCGCCGCCTCGGCCGCGCCCGAGTTCCGCGCCGACGATGGTGATGACCTCGACGCCCGCCTTGCGCAGCAGCGTGTTCGTCTGGGTGTTGCGGTCGTACGTGATGACGACGCCCGGCTCGACCGCGACGGCGTTGTTGCCGCTGTCCCACTGCTGGCGCTCGGAGGCGTAGACGTCGCCGCCGGTCTCGATCACGCGCAGTGCGCCGAGGCCGAGTGCCTTCGCCACGACGTCGACGAACGGGCGCGTTCCCTCGTCGGTGATGTGGAGGCCGGACGGATCGTCGCCGGGGCGCAGCGTGAAGGTGTGCACGGCGTCCATGATGGCCGGGTAGAGCGTGACGATGTCGCGGTCGGCGAAGGTGAAGACGGTGTCCAGGTGCATGGCGGAGCGCAGCTTCGGCATGCCGGCGACGATGACCTGATCCGCCGCGCCGTTCTCGAACAGCGCGGCCGCCACCTGCGTGATCGCCTGGCGTGAGGTGCGTTCGCTCATGCCCATCAGGACGATGCCGTTGCCCACGGGCATGATGTCGCCGCCCTCGAACGTGGCCTGGCCCCAGTCCCGTTCGGGGTCCCCCCACCACACGGTGGAGCCGGCGAAGTCGGGATGGAACGTGTAGATCGCCTTCATCAGCAGGGTCTCGTCGTGGCGTGCGGGCCAGTACAGCGGGTTGAGGGTGACGCCTTCGTACAGCCAGCAGGTCGTGTCGCGGGTGTAGAGGGTGTTGGGCAGGGGCGGCATCAGGTACTCGCGTACGCCCGTCGACTCGCGGACCAGGGCGACGTGGTCGGAGCGGAACTCGTCCGGCAGGTCGGCGGTGGCCAGGCCGCCGATCAGATACTCGGTGAGACGGCGCGGGCTCAGCTCGTCGAGGAAGGCCCGGGTGTCGTCCATGAGGCCGAGGCCGACCTCGTTCGCGACGATCTTGTGGTCCAGGAGCCAGGCCTTCGCCTCGGGGATCGTCACGGTCTCGGTGAGGAGTTCGTGCAGTTCGACGACGTCGACGCCGCGTCCGCGCAGCTTGTTGACGAAGTCGGCGTGGTCGCGCTGGGCGTTCTCCACCCACATCACGTCGTCGAAGAGGAGGTCGTCGGAGTTGGTCGGGGTGAGCCTGCGGTGGGCGAGGCCGGGCGCGCAGACCAGGACCTTGCGCAGCGTGCCGACCTCGGAATGGACGCCGAGCGCCGGCTCGGCCGTGGTGTCGTTGGTGGTCACGATGTGCCTTCCAGAGAGTCGGTGCGACGGGCGGGCCGGTCAGAGGCTGATCCAGCCGGCCGCCAGGGCGATGACGCCGAGGACCGCTCCGGCCACGGACACCGCGAGGATGACGAGTTCGGCGGGGGAGAACAGGCGTCTGCCCTGTTCACGGCGGGCCATCACGAAGAGGACCGTGGCGGGCGCGTAGATGATGAAGGACACCAGGACGAACTTCATCCCGGCCGCGTAGAGAAGGAAGGCCGTGTAGACGGTCGCGATGCCCGCCACGGCGACTTCGCCGCGCGAGTCGTGGGCCCCGACCGTGAGTGCGTCCGGCCGCACCGCGATCTTCACGGCGAACGCGGCGGCCAGCAGGAACGGGATCAGCGACAGGGCGCTCGTCAGATCGAGCGCGAAGTTGAACGCGTCGTCCGAGAACGAGGTGATGACCAGGACGACTTGGGAGAGGGTCGTAGTCATCACGAGTGCGGGCACAGGAACGTCGGCGTGGCTCGTGCGGGCCAGGAACCGCGGCATGTCGCTGTCCCTTGCGGCGACGAGGAGGACCTCGGCCGCCATCAGCGTCCACGCGAGATAGGCGCCGAGCACGGAGATGATCAGGCCGACACTGACGAACACCTTCCCCCAGGTGCCGACGGCCTCCTCCAGGACGCCCGCCATGGACGGCTGGCGCAGCTCGGCGATCTCGCCCATCGGCAGGATGCCGTACGACACGATCGTGACGGAGGCGAAGACGGCGAAGACGCTCAGGAAACCCAGCACGGTCGCGCGTCCGACGTCCTCGCGGCGTTTGGCGTGCCGGGAGTAGACGCTCGCGCCCTCGACGCCGAGGAACACGAAGACGGTGGCCAGCATCGTCCCTCTGACCTGGTGGAACAGTGAGCCTGCGTAGTCGGCGCCGGCGAAGTTCTCCGCGAAGACATGCGGTTTGAGGCAGAACAGGGCCAGCAGGACGAAGACGAGGATCGGCACGACCTTCGCGACGGTGACGATGCGGTTGATCGTGGCGGCTTCCTTGACGCCCCGCCTGATGAGGAAGAAGAACGCCCACAGTCCCGCGGAGGAAAGGACGATCGCCAGCGCGGTGTCGCCGTCGCCGAGGGCGGGGGCGATCGCGCCGATGGTCGACATGATCAGTACCCAGTACGTCACATTGCCGACGCAGGCGCTGGCCCAGTAGCCGAACGCCGAGAAGAAGCCCAGATATTCGCCGAACCCGGCCTTGGCGTACGCGTACACACCGGCGTCCAGGTCGGGCCTGCGGACGGCGAGCTTCTGGAAGACGAAGGCGAGCATCAGCATGCCGGTGCCGGCGATGGCCCACGAGATCAGGGCGCCCGCCACGCCGGTCTCCTGCGCGAAGCGGCTCGGCAGGGAGAAGACGCCGGCACCGACCATGGATCCGACGACCATCGTCGTCAGGGTGAGCAGGGTCAGTTTGGCCGCGGGTGACTGCTCGGGCTGGTCGGCGGCTAGGGAGCTGTCTGCCTGCGTCATGTCTTCCTCTGGCCGTGGGGCGGTGGAACCGACAGAGGATGACCATATTCACAAAATGTCTGGCATGTCCCCTTGGAGGTGTCGGGAGCGCAAGGGGAGTAGCGCCGCGCGCCGAACCGCAATTCGGGGCATATCGTGCATCGAGGAAACCTTGTGACGCCTCACGCCCCCGGAAAGGCGCTCTCCCATGCAGCCCGAACTGACACCCGCCGTGCTCGCGTCGCTGCGCCGACCCCGGCACTATCCGGCAGTGTCGGTCCTCGTGCCCACGCACCGGCGCAAGCCGGACAACGCGCAGGACCCCATCCGGCTGCGCAATCTGCTGGCCGACGCGGCCAAGAAGCTGGAGGCCGATGCCGCGGTGACGCCGGAGCGCCGCCAGGACATCGTCGAGCAGCTGGATCTGGCGCTCGCGGAGATCGACCTCGACCACGCCGAGGACGGTCTGGCGATCTTCGCCTCGCCGGGCGAGCACCACGTGTGGTCGCTGCCGCGCACCGTTCCCGAACGGGTCGTCCTCGCGGACACGTATCTGACCCGCAACCTCGTCGCCGCGTACACCGCCGAACAGCCCTACTGGGTCCTCGCGGTCTCGGCGGACCGCGCCGCGCTGTGGAGGGGCGACGCGCGGCGCCTCGTGGAGCAGCACACCGCGGGATTCCCGCTGACCCGGAGCCTCGACGACCCCGACGCCGAGCGCAAGGAGCGCATCGGGGACATCCCGAGCACCTACCGCGACGAGCGGACCCGCCAGTTCTTCCGGCAGGTCGACACGGCGCTCGGTGAGGCCCTGGCTCCGACGGCGCGGCTGTATGTCGCCGGTGAGCAGGCGGCCGTCACCCTGCTCAACGAGGTCGGAACCGCCACCGAGCACGCCGTCCCCGTGCCCCATGGCGGGCTCGCGAACGCCGGAGCCGAGGCGGTGCGCGAGGCGGTGCGGCCCGCCGTCACCGCACAGGAGCAGCAGAGCGTGGCCGCCACCATGGCGGACATCGAGCGCGCCCGGGGCTGGAAGGAGCTCGCCGCGGGCGTGGACGAGGTGTGGGAGCACGTCGCCGCCGGACGGGTCCGCGTACTCGTCGTCGAGGAGCACTTCCGCACCACCGTCCGGCAGGACGGCGACCACCTGGTTCCGGCCGAGCCCGGCGACCTGGACGCCCACGACGACATCGTCGACGAGATCGTCGAACGGGCCCTGGAGATGGGCGCCGAGGTGCGTTTCGTCCCCGACGGCACCCTCCCGGAGGGGACGGGAATCGTCGGAATCATGCGTTATTGACCTCGCCGGCGCCCCCGTCGGAAGTGCCGGAGAGAGCCAGAGCTTTCGGAGAGATTCAAGGAGACGTCTGAATGAGTGCCGGTTCCCCCGGGAAGAAGCCGGCGCCGCGCCGGCGGCGGTCCATGACGGCCGTCCTCGCGGTGCTCGCCACCGCGACAACCGCCGCGGCGCTCGTGTCGTGCAGCACGGAGAGCGGCAACAAGAGTTCGTCGAGCGTCAGCCCGCGCGCGACACCCCCCAATACGGCTTCCTTCTCCGGCACCCCGCCCTCCGCGATGGCGTCCGCCGCGAAGTCGGCCGTCGCCTCGGCGAAGGCGGAGGCCTCGGCGGCGGCGAGCTCCGCCTCGGCCAGGGCCTCCGAGTTCGAGGCGTCCGTGTCGGCCGAGGTGGAACGCGCCAACGCCACGGCCGCCAAAGAACTCGCGAAGGTCAAGGGCCAGGGCAACGCCACGGCCGACGTCGCCCTCACCGGCAAGCCGCGGTCCCAGACGGGCGGCGTGTTCGCCGTCGTCGTCAACATCACCAACAGCACCGACAAGAAGGCCTCCTACGCCGTGCAGGTCGACTTCAAGGACACCGACGGCAAGGTCGTCGAGACCCGGTACGTCGGCGCGGAGAACCTCGACCCCGGCAAGCGGGCCCAGCCCCTCGCCATCAGCCGCAAGCCCCCGGAGATGAAGCTGACCGCGAAGGTCGCCAAGGCGCAGCGCTACTGAGACCAGCGGCCGCCCCTGACGCCGAGCAGCGGTGCCGGGAGCGCAGCGCTTCGAAGAGGCGTCTCAGGACCGGACCAGCTCCGTGAAGCGTTCGAGGTCGACGTTGCCGCCGCTGACGATCACGCCGACGCGGCGGCCTCGCAGCTGTCCGGCCATGGTGCGCGCCGCGGCGAAACCGAGGCAGCCGGTCGGTTCGACGACCGTCTTCATCCGGGTGGCGAAGATCCGCATGCACTCGACGAGTTGGTCGTCCGACGCGGTGAGGATGTCGTCGACGCCGTCCTTGATGACGGCGAAGGTGTGCTCGCCCAGGTGCTGGGTCTGCGCGCCGTCCGCGATCGTCTGCGGGGTGTCGATGTGGACGATGCGGCCCTCGCGCAGCGACTGCCTGCCGTCCGCTCCCGCCTCGGGCTCGACACCGTAGACCGCGCAGCCCGGGGACAGGGCGCGGGCCGCTAGTATCGATCCGGAGAGCAGGCCGCCGCCGCCCAACGGGACGAACAGGACGTCGAGTTCACCGACGTCCTCGAACAGCTCCTTGGCCGCCGTCCCCTGACCTGCCATCACATCCGGGTGGTCGTACGGCGGGATCAGCGTCAGGCCGCGCTCGGTGGCGAGCGCGCGCCCGATCTCCTCGCGGTCCTCCGTGTAGCGGTCGTACATCACGACCTCCGCGCCGTACCCCTTGGTGGCCGCCAGCTTGGCCGCGGGGGCGTCGTGGGGCATGACGATGGTCGCGGGCATCTCCAGGATCCGGGCCGCGAGGGCCACGGCCTGCGCGTGGTTGCCGGACGAGTAGGCGACGACGCCGGCGCGGCGCTGCGCGGGGGAGAACCGGGACAGCGCGTTGAACGCGCCGCGGAACTTGAAGGCGCCCATGCGCTGGAAGTTCTCGCACTTGAAGTGGAGCGAGGCGCCGAGTTCCGCGTCGGTGAGGCGGGAGGTGAGGACGGGGGTGCGGTGGGCGTGCGCGGCGATGCGCTCGTGCGCGCGCACGACGTCGTCGTAGGTGGGCAGGTCGCTCATCAGGGACTCCCTCTCGCTGGACTAACCATCCAGAGGGTACGGAGTGCCCGCGGTGTCACGGGCCGCCGTTCGCGCCAGCCAGTCGTACGCGGCCTCCGCCGTGAACTCCCGCTGCCCGCCCCGGAAGAGCAGCCCCGCCGTCGCGAACGCGGGATCGCCGGCCTGTGAGATCACGTACGGGACCGCGATGCAGTGCATCCCGGCGGCGTACGCGGCCACGGCTCCCGGGATCGCGTCCTCGACCACCGTGCAGTGCGCCGGCATGGCGCCCATCCGGCGCGCCGCCTCCAGGAAGATGTCGGGAGCGGGCTTGCCGTGGGCGACCGCGTCCGCCGAGACATAGGCCCTGAGCTGCGCGGCGAGGCCCGTGCCCGACAGGATGGCCTCGATGGCCTCGGGGGAGGACCCGGAGGCCACCGCCATCGGCACCCCGGCGGCGTGCAGCCGTTCCACGAACTTCCGCATCTGCGGATAGACCGGCGTGTTGGCGCGGGCGAGCGCCAGGTAGCGGGTGTTCAGCTCCGTGAGCAGCACGGCGACGGTGGCCTGGATGCCGTACTTCTTGCGCAGGATCCCGAGGGTCTCCTGGGTGCTGATGCCGACGTACGACTCGTGTTCCTCCCAGGTGAAGCCCGGGACGCCGTGCTCGGCGAGTGTCGTCCGGCACGCCTCGTAGTAGTTCGGCTCGCTGTCCACGAGCGTTCCGTCGAGATCGAAGACGACCGAGGTACTGCCCAGGGTGCTCATGTCTTCCAGGATGCCCGGACCGGGGTCACCGGCGCTCGGCGGACGCGGCCCGGCCGACGGCCTCGACCAGGGGCAGGATCCGGTGCGGGACGCGCTCGCGCAGGGCGACCTCGGTGCGGGTGCGGACCACGCCGGGCAGCCGGTTCAGCTGCTGGATGACGTCCTCCAGATGGCCGTTGTCGCGGGCCGCGACGCGGGTCAGGAGGTCGCCGCCGCCGGTGATCGAGAAGGCCTCGATGATCTCCGGCACGGTGGCGAGCGCGTCGCCGACCTCTTCGAGGTGCCCCTGGGTGACCTCGATGTGGACGAACGCGAGGACCGGGTGGCCGAGCGCCGTGGGGGACAGGGTCGGGCCGGTGCCCGTGATCACGCCGTCGCGCTCCAGGCGGTCGAGCCGGGCCTGGAGGGTGCCGCGGGCGACGCCGAGGATACGGGCGTACTCGCGCACGCTGGTACGCGGCTGCTCCAGGAGGAGGCGCAGGATGCGGGTGTCCAACTCGTCCACGGCCATGGGGCGCGGCCTCCTTCGCGGGCGGGGTGCGGGGCGCGGTGCGGGCGCGATGATCGCTGGACGACTGTACCAATGGTCCAGTGCGGCGCGGTTTGTGTGGGCCGGTGACCGATCCGCCCGTGGATGTCCGGCCGTGCGGCCCCCGGGGCGAAATCCTGTGCGGGGTCCTGTCGAGAGGGGGTCGATCACGAGATATCTTGATGTCGAGCAATGTTGCAGACGAGAGACGCAGACTGTGGAGCGGAGCACCCGGTGACTGACTCGACCATCATCTACACGCACACTGACGAGGCCCCGGCCCTCGCGACGTATTCGTTCCTGCCCGTGGTCAAGGCCTACGCCTCGACCGCCGGCGTCGGTGTGGAGAGCCGCGACATCTCGCTGGCGGGGCGGATCATCGCCAGCTTCCCGGAGCGTCTCCAGGAGAGCCAGCGCATCGACGACGCGCTCGCCGAGCTCGGCGAGCTGGCCAGGACGCCCGGCGCGAACATCATCAAGCTGCCGAACATCTCGGCCTCCATCCCCCAGCTGAAGGCGGCCATCGCCGAACTGCAGGGCCAGGGCTACGCGCTGCCGGACTACCCGGACGACCCGCAGACGGACGAGGCCAAGGACGTCCGCGCCCGCTACGACAAGATCAAGGGCTCCGCGGTCAACCCGGTCCTGCGCGAGGGCAACTCCGACCGCCGCGCCCCCGCGTCGGTCAAGAACTACGCCAAGGCGCACCCCCACCGCATGGGCAAGTGGACGCCCGAGTCGAAGACGAACGTCGCCACCATGGGCGCCGACGACTTCCGTTCCACCGAGAAGTCCGCGGTCATCGCCGAGCCCGGCACCCTGCGCATCGAGCTGGCCGCCGCCGACGGCACCACCACCGTCCTGCGCGAGTCGGTCCCGGTCCTCGCGGGCGAGGTCGTCGACGCCTCCGTGATGCGCGTCGCCGCGCTGCGCGAGTTCCTCTCGGCGCAGATCGCCGAGGCCAAGGCCGAGGGCGTCCTGTTCTCCGTGCACCTCAAGGCCACGATGATGAAGGTCTCCGACCCGATCATCTTCGGTCACGTCGTGCGCGCCTTCTTCCCGAAGACCTTCGCGAAGTACGGCGAGGCGCTCGTCGCCGCCGGCCTGTCCCCGAACGACGGCCTCGGCACCATCCTCAAGGGCCTGGACTCCGTGCCGCACCTGGGCGCCGAGATCAAGGCGTCCTTCGAGGCCGAGATCGCCGAGGGCCCCGCCCTCGCCATGGTCGACTCCGACAAGGGCATCACCAACCTGCACGTACCGTCCGACGTCATCGTCGACGCGTCCATGCCGGCCATGATCCGCACCTCCGGCCACATGTGGGGCCCGGACGGCGGGGAGGCCGACACCCTCGCGGTGCTGCCCGACAGCAGCTACTCCGGCGTCTACCAGGTCGTCATCGACGACTGCCGCGCGCACGGTGCCTTCGACCCGTCCACCATGGGCTCGGTGCCGAACGTCGGCCTCATGGCGCAGAAGGCCGAGGAGTACGGCAGCCACGACAAGACCTTCGAGATCCCGGCCGCGGGCACCGTCCGCCTCGTGGACGCCGCGGGCAACGTGGTCCTGGAGCAGGAGGTCGCCGAGGGCGACATCTTCCGCGCCTGCCAGACCAAGGACCTGCCGATCCAGGACTGGGTCAAGCTCGCCGTCACCCGCGCCCGCGCGACCGGCAACCCGGCCGTGTTCTGGCTCGACGAGGGCCGCGCGCACGACGCCACGCTCATCGCGAAGGTCAAGACGTACCTGGCCGACCACGACACCGAGGGCCTGGACATCCGGATCATGTCCCCGGTCGAGGCCACCGCGTTCTCCCTGGAGCGCATCCGCCGCGGCGAGGACACCATCTCCGTCACCGGCAACGTGCTGCGCGACTACCTGACCGACCTCTTCCCGATCCTCGAGCTGGGCACGAGCGCGAAGATGCTCTCCGTCGTCCCGCTGATGAACGGCGGCGGTCTGTTCGAGACGGGCGCCGGCGGCTCCGCTCCGAAGCACGTCCAGCAGCTCGTCAAGGAGAACTACCTGCGCTGGGACAGCCTCGGCGAGTTCCTCGCCCTCGCGGTCTCCTTCGAGCACCTGGCGACCACCACGGGCAACGCGCGCGCCCAGGTCCTCGCCGACACGCTCGACCGCGCGACCGGCACCTTCCTCAACGAGGACAAGTCGCCGAGCCGCAAGCTGGGCGGCATCGACAACCGCGGCAGCCACTTCTACCTCGCCCTGTACTGGGCGCAGGAGCTGGCCAAGCAGACCGCCGACGCGCAGCTCGCCGAGGCGTTCGCGCCGCTCGCCAAGACGCTGGCCGAGCAGGAGCAGACGATCGTCGACGAGCTGATCGCCGTCCAGGGCAGCCCGGCCGAGATCGGCGGCTACTACCAGCCGGACGCCGCCAAGGCCGCGGCCGTCATGCGTCCGTCGGCCACGTTCAACGAGGCCATCGCGTCGCTCGCCTGAGCACTCACGCGCTGAGGCGTATCCGCGCTCAGGGGTATCCGCGCTGAGGGCTATCCGCCTGACGCGTTTCCGCGGTGACGCGTTCCGCCCCGGTCGGCACCTGCCGACCGGGGCGGTCCCGTGTCCGCGGTACGCGTCGTCATTTGCTTGCGGTGATCGGAGCCGTACGGGTTCCGGGTCCGTCGTGCGCGCCGGTCCGGCGGCCGCGCACCACGGCCGCCGCCCCCACCAGAAGCACGATCGCGCCCGCGCCGAGGACGATGTTGCCGGCCAGGGCCGTCGCGTACGCGACGCCCATGTCGCGCGCGTGCCCGAACCCCACCCACACGTAGGTCAGCAGCGCGCCACCGGCGAGGGCGAGGCGGTGCGACGCGCCCCAGCCCCGGCCGCGCGACCAGTACGCGCACAGGGCCACGACCGCCGCGACGAGGACGCACCACGCGACGGCCGTGCCCCAGGCGGGGACCCCGTCCGGCAGGAACTCGCGGCCCCAGTACAGACCGGACGCGGCGAACGCCACGGCGCCGACCGTCCACGGCCCCGGAGCGGTACGAGTCGGCGCCGCGGCCGGGCGGGGGCGGTACGCGAACGCCGCCACCACCAGTGCCCCGATGACGGCCGCCGCGCCGCCGAACCGGGCCGGGGACGCCATGAAGTGCTCGGACCCGGCCTGGGCGAGGGCCAGGAACAGCGACCCGGCGGCGAACACGACGCCGGTGACCCCGAGGCCGACCGGGCCGAGCCAGGGCCGCGTGCGGTCGCGGCCGAAGGTCTCGACGAGCGCGATCGGTACGCAGATGCTCCAGACCGTGTGCATCGACAGCACGTCCTGGACCATCTCCACGCTGACACCGAGCACCGGGACATGGGTTCCGGCGTACGCGAGCCCCATGTCGAAGCCGCCGTAGTGCGGATTCCAGAGCATCTGGTCGACCGGGCCCTCCTCGACCAGGGCGTAGGCCGCGCCGAGCAGGATCATCGTCGGCCAGCCGCGCCCCGCGCGCCGGGCCGTCTCGCGGATCAGCAGGGCTCCGCCGCCGTACATCGGGGCGAGGAGGAGAAGCGACGGCAGCGCGGTGACCGGCTGGTTGCCGAGGAGGAACTCGCCCACGAGCGGGGCGAGCAGGAACAGGGCGGCCGCCAGGAGGAGACAGTGGCCGTGGCGTGGGCCGTGAGCGTCCGACATGCCTCCGACGCTAGGGAGCCGGGGCGGGCGCGGACATCGGCCGAAGGGCGATACCGCGTGGCCATCTGGCTACAACTGGACCGGCCGGGAGCCTGCGCCGAGGCCACGGCGCCGAGATCGCCGTGGAGGTACGGCACGGTGAGCGGTCCTCCCCGGATTCCGGTGAACCTCGAAGTCCGCCGCGCCGGAATCCGGGGGCGATCTACCATGAAAAGCAAGGTCTTCTCGCGTCTCGCGCACCTGCCCCCAACGAAACGGTCGGGAGGGCGGCATGGAATTCGGGAACGGAGCCGGCCCGGCGGACGGCCTGTGGAACCCGCGCTATCTGCCGATCTCCGAGCACGGCCTGATCGGAGATCTGCGTACGGCTGCGCTCGTCGGCACCAACGGCACGATCGACTGGTACTGCTGCCCACGCTTCGACGCACCGAGTGTGTTCGCGTCGATCCTCGACGCCGACCGGGGCGGATCGTTCGAGCTGGCCGCCGACGTGCCCTCACGGAGGCGGCAGTTCTACCACCCCGACACCAACGTCCTGATCACGCGGTTCTACGCGGCCGACGGGGTGGCGGAGATCCAGGACTTCATGCCGGTCGTCGACGAGTCGCGCGAGGCGTCCCGGCACCGCCTGATCCGGCGGGTGATCTGCGTACGGGGAACCCTCCCGTTCCGGGCGCGGATAGCTCCGCGCTTCGGCTACGGGACCGAAACGCACACGGTGCGCCTGGAGGCCCACGAGGCCGTCTTCGAGGCCCCGTCGATGTCACTGGCGCTGACCTCCACCGCACCGCTGGAGACCGACGGCACGGACGTGTGGTCGCACTTCAAGATCCTCGAAGGCGAGTCAGTGGTCTTCGCCCTCGACCGCCTCACCGACGAGGTCCGCCCGCGGGCCTGTCCGCACGTCGAGGCGGAGGACCAGTTCGAGGCGACGGCGCGGTTCTGGCGCACCTGGCTGAGCCGCTCGCGCTACCGCGGCCGGTGGCGGGAGATGGTGCACCGTTCCGCGCTGCTGCTGAAGCTGCTCACCTACGTACCGACCGGTGCGATCGTGGCCGCGCCGACGACCAGCCTGCCCGAACTGATCGGCGGTGAGCGGAACTGGGACTACCGGTACGTGTGGATCCGCGACGCCGCCTTCTGCGTCTACGCCTTGCTCCGCCTGGGCTTCACCTCGGAGGCCGAGGCCTTCATGGGCTTCGTGTCCGAGCGGGGCATCATGCGCGGCACCGGCCCCACCGGACCGCTGCAGATCATGTACGGCATCGACGGGCGCAGCGACCTGCCCGAGTCCGAGCTGAGCCACCTCGAAGGGCACCTGGGATCCGCTCCGGTCCGCGTGGGAAACGCCGCCACCAAGCAGCTCCAGCTGGACATCTACGGCGCGCTGATCGACTCGATCTACCTGTACGACAAGTGGGGGCAGCCGATCAGCAGCGACCACTGGGACGAGGTCGGGGCCGTGGTGGACTGGCTCTGCGACCACTGGGACCAGCCCGACGAGGGCGTCTGGGAGACCCGGGGCGGCCGGCGGGACTTCGTCTACTCGCGGCTGATGTGCTGGGTGGCGATCGAACGGGGCATCCGGATGGCCCTCCGTCGCGGCCTGCCGGGCAACGTTCCCCGCTGGGGGCGGAGCCGGGACGAGATCTACCGGCAGATCATGCGAGAGGGCTGGTCGGCCGAGCGTGGCGCGTTCGTCCAGGGCCTCGGCAGCGACGTACTCGACGCTTCCGTGCTGATGATGCCGATGGCCAAGTTCGTCTCGCCCACCGACCCCAAGTGGCTCTCGACCCTGGACGCCCTCGGCACGGACCTGGTCTCCGACTCGCTGGTCTACCGCTACGACCCCGAGGCCAGCCCGGACGGCCTGCGCGGCTCCGAGGGCACGTTCTCGATCTGCTCCTTCTGGTACGTCGAGGCGCTCACCCGCGCCGGCCGCCTGGAAGAGGCCCGGCTCGCCTTCGAGAAGATGCTCACGTACGCCAACCACGTAGGCCTCTACGCCGAGGAGATCGGCCGCACCGGAGAGCAACTCGGCAATTTCCCCCAGGCGTTCACCCATCTCTCACTGATCAGCGCGGCCTTCAACCTCGACCGCGCGCTTGGCTGAGTCGCCCGGCCACGCGGAGGACCTGCGGTCGGTGGCGTGGATCGGTGCCTGCTGCCGTCGGTGCGTCGGCGGAGCGCGGGATGGTCCGTTGGTCCAGCCATGGCCGGACCGGATGAGGCCTTGTTGCGCCATTGGCCCAATAGTTTTCGCCGCTGTTGAACCGTCGGTCGGTCGGATGGTGAGATAGGTGTGTCGATGGCGCTGCGGATCCTGAGAGATCTCCGCGGCGCCTTTCTTATGTCGTGGCGCATCCAGGTGCGGAAGAGGCGGGACAACTTGCTGAAGAGGGCGTTCGTGGCACCGGATCCGGGGCGGATGCGGCTGCGGTTCGCGAGCCGGGCGGTGCTGGGCATCGGGCTCGCCGTCGCGCTGTGCGGTGCCGTCGGGCATTCGCTGGTGGCCGCCATCGCCGGTGGTCTGGCCGCGCTGCTCGCCCTGTTCACGGTGACCGATCCGACGGTGCGCGGGCAGGCCGTGACGACTGCGCTGCTGCCGGTCGTCGGGCTTCCGGTGCTCGCGCTCGCCGCGGCGTTGCACGAGGTGCCCGTCGCGCGCGACCTGGCGTTTCTCGCGGTCGTGGGGGCGGGGGTGTACGCGCGGCGCTGGGGGCCGCGGGGGCACTCGCTCGGCGTGTTCGCCTTCATGACCTTTTTCGCGGCCCAGTTCCTGCACGCCGTGCCCGGCCAGTTGCCCGAGCTCTACGCCGCCGTACTCCTGTCGCTCGCCGCGTCGTCCGTGGTGCGCTTCGGCGTGTGGTGCTACGAGCGTCGCCTGCCCGCGGCTCGGACGGTCGTGCCGCCCACCGGGGGGAGCGGCCTGGCCCGCATCACCACGAGGCAGGCCGTGCAGGCGACGGTGGGCGCGGGGTTCGCCCTCGCCGTCGGCCAGGTGTTGTCCGACCAGCGGTGGTACTGGGCTGTGGGCGCCACGTGGTGGGTGTTCGTGAACACCACGTCCCGCGGGGAGACGCTGGTGCGCGGGTTCCGCCGGTTCCTGGGCACCGTGCTCGGGATCGTGCTGGGCTTCGTCGTGGCCGTACCCCTGCACGACCAGCCGGTGGCGGCCGCCGTGGTCGTCGCGCTCAGCGTGTTCGGGATCTTCTACACCGCCGCCGTCTCGTACACCTGGATGATGCTCGCCGTCACGGTCATGGCGAGCATGCTCTACGGGCTGCTCGGCGTGCTCGACCCGGCCCTCCTCGCGCTGCGCGTGGGCGAGACCGCCGTCGGGGCGCTCGGCGCAGTGCTCGCGGTGCTCCTCGTCCTGCCGGTGACCACGCACGCCGTCACCGACGCGTGGGTCGGGCGGGCCCTGCGGTGCGTGCACGCGTGCACGGCAGAGGCCGCCGACCGGCTGGCCGGCTCCTCGACGGCCGACCCGGCAGGGCGCGTGGCCGAACTGGAGGCGATCCTCGGCCGGGTCCGGCTCTCGCTCGCGCCGCTGGTGCATCCGCTCAGCCCGATGCGGGCCCGCACGGGACGGGCCCGGCACGTGCTCGCGCTGCTTGACGACTGCGCGCGCGAGGTGCGGGGGCTCGCCTCCGTCGTCGCCGACCCGGAGGCGTCGCACGACGCCCGGCTCGCCGCCGCCTGCTGGCGCGTCGAGACCGCCGTCGAGGCGCTCACCGACTCGCCCGTCGACGGCCGGAGCCCCAGGGCCGAGGCGGCGACCGTGGAGCACGCCGCGGACGGCGAACCGGTCCTGGCCCATCTCCACGCCCTGGAGCAGGCCCTGCTCGAACTCGCGGTTCCCCTGCGCGGATCCAACCGGGTCCCGATCGGAGCCGTCGGAGCCATCGGAGCCTGAGCGCTCGGCGGGGTGCAGCTCGGCGGTGTGTAGCCCGGCGGGGTGTGTAGCCAGGCGGGCGGGATGCAGGGGGCGCACGCCGTTCAGCCCGCGCCCCCGCGCAGCTCTCCGCGCCCCTCTTGCGTCGGGGCCCGCCCGCAAGCGCGGTCGTGGTCCCGCGCTTCCCCTCCCACCTGCGGTGACGCAGGGGGAGGCCGTGAGGCCCGGCACCGGCATGGCGGATCTGCACGACGCGCAGCCCGTCACGTAAGCGACAGATCGGCCCCCGGACGGGTGACCCGGCGGCATCATGTGGACGCACGGGGTGCGCGGGCCGGCGGGAGGATCCGTGCGGCCGGGGACCGCCTGGGAGCGCGCCATGCCCGAAACACCGCAGAGAACCGACGGCCCCGCCGGCTGGCTGGACCGAGCCGACGCGCGGGACGCAGCCGCGGGGCGGGAGGGGGCCGCCAGCGGGCGGTGTGACGGGGCGGAGGGAGATGGGCCGCACCGCGCTGGCGGAGAAGGTGGCGGGCCGCACGGCGCCGGCGGAGATGGTGGTGGCCCGCACCGGGCCGACGGAGATGGTGGTCGCCCGCATCGCGCCGCCCGCGTAGAAGGTGGGGGCCTGTACCGCGCCGCCGGCGTAGAAAGTGGTGGCCCGTACCGCGCCGCCGTTGCCGCCCGAGTCGTACGCCCGCGGATCCCCCTGTCGGCCGGGCCGTGGCACGCCGCCTCCGACTTCATCCGCGCCCACCACGCCGAGGAGCGGCTCGGCGACCCGGCCCGCCGTCTCGCGGAGGTGTACGACGAGATCGCCGGCACCGGGACGTACCGCCACACCGCGCGCGAGCTCACCTTCGGCGCCCGCGTCGCCTGGCGGAACGCCAACCGCTGCATCGGCCGCCTCTACTGGAACTCCCTGCACGTCCGTGACCGCCGGCACCTCACCGCCGCCGAGGACATCGCCGCCGCCTGCGCCGACCACCTGCGCGAGGCGTCCCGCGACGGCCGCATCCGCCCCCTGATCACCGTGTTCGCACCCGACGCACCGGGCCGCCCCGGACCGCGCATCTGGAACGAACAGCTCATCCGGTACGCGGGTTACGCACAGCGCGACGGCCGCGTCGTCGGCGACCCGCGCAACGAGGGCATCACCGCGCTCGCCCGGCGTCTCGGCTGGCGCGGCGGCGACGGCACCCCCTTCGACGTACTGCCCCTGATCGTCGAGGGCACCGACGACAAGCCGCGCTGTTTCGACCTGCCGCCCGACGCGGTCCTCGAAGTCCCCATCGAGCACGAGGAGCACGACTGGTGGGCCGGGTTGCGGCTGCGCTGGCACGCCGTGCCCGCGATGGCAACGATGTGCCTGGAGATAGGCGGGATCTGCTACCCCGCGGCGCCCTTCAACGGCTGGTACATGGGCACCGAGATAGGCGCCCGCAACCTCGCCGACACGGACCGCTACGACCTCCTGCCCCGCATCGCGCGACGCCTCGGCCTCGACACCACCGACGACCGTTCCCTGTGGAAGGACCGCGCCCTCGTCGAGCTGAACCGCGCCGTCCTGTACTCCTTCGACCGCGCAGGTGTCACCGTCACGGACCACCACACCGAGTCCCGGCGCTTCCTCACCCACCTGGCTCGCGAGGAACGCAAGGGCCGCACCGTGAGCGCCGACTGGTCCTGGATCGTGCCTCCGATCTCCGGCTCGGCGACACCCGTGTTCCACCGCACCTACGACACCACGGAGCGCACGCCGGCGTACGTCCAGCATCCCGAGGGCGCCGCCAGGGCGTCCGGACGCCTTCTGGTCTAGACCCGCTGCTACCGTCGGCCGCACGAACGGCGAGCACCCGGCTTCGCCGTACTCCGGCGCAAGGGGATTCGCGTGGGCGACACGAAGAACGGACGGGCGTACATCGGATCCTTCACCGCCGCGGGCGGCTCCGGGATCGTGGCGGCGTCCGTCGACGCGGAGAGCGGCGCGCTGACCGTGCTCAGTGCCGTCGACACGCTGCCGGACCCCTCGTACCTCGCGCTCTCACCCACGCGCGACATGCTCTACGCGGTGAGCGAGACCTCCGAGGGGGCCGTCGCCGCGTTCCGCACGGGGGACGGCAAGCCGGAACTCGCGGGGCGCGGGGTGCTCGTCCACGGCTCGGGCCCCACCCATCTCGCCCTGTACGACGGTCACGTCCTCACCGCCAACTACGGCTCGGGCAGCGTCAGTTCGGTACGGCTGCGCCCGGACGGCACGCTCGACGGGGACCGTGTCGAGGTGCTGCGCCACGAGGGTTCGGGCCCGCACCCCAAGCGTCAGCAGGCCCCGCACGCCCACCAGGTCCTGCCCGACACCACCGGCCGCTGGGCCGTCAGCGTGGACCTCGGCACCGACTCCGTACGGGTGTTCTCGCTGGCGGACGGGCGCCCGGACGTGCACAGGGAGGTCGCGCTGCGGCCCGGCTCCGGCCCCCGGCATCTCGCCTTCCACCCGCGCGGCGACCGCGCGTACATCGTGAACGAGCTCACGCCGACCGTCACCGTCTGCCGCTGGGACGCCGCCGACGGGGGCCTGCAGCCGATCGGCGAGATCGCCGTGCTGCCGGACGCCCCGCACGGCGACGCGTTCCCGTCGGAGGTGGTCGTCGCGCCCGACGGACGCTTTCTGTGGACGGCCACACGCGGGGAGAACGTCATCTCCGTCCTCGCCCTCGACGCCGCGGGCGACCGGCCGACGCTGCGGGCCACCGTGTCCTGCGGGGGCGACTGGCCGCGCGACCTCGCCCTGCACCCCTCGGGCCGCTTCCTGTACGCGGCGAACGAGCGGTCCGGCGACGTGACCTGGTTCTCCGTGGACCGCGACACGGGCCTCCCACGCCGCGCCGGCTCCCTCCCGACACCGGCCGCGTCGTGCGTGGTCTTCGGGTGAGCCCGGCTGGTGCGGCGCCTGCGTCTGCGGCTGCCGCCGTTTTCGGGTGAGCCCGGGGCCGGTGCGGCGACGGGGCATTGACTGTGTGGCCGGCCGTGTCGGTTCCCTCGCGAGGCAGGCCGCGTCCTGTGTGTGCTCCTCGGCTGAGCCCGGCCGGTGCGGCGACGGGCCACTGACTGTGAGGCCGGCCTCGCGCGGCGTGCCGGCTCCCTTGCGCACGCCGGCCGCGTCGTGTGTGGTCTTCGGGTGAGCCCGGACGGTGTGGCGCCTGCCGACTTCTGCGTGACGGTACGCCGACGGGTCCGACCCCGCTGGGGCCGGACCCGTCATCGGTGCGTGCGCAGGGGCGTCAGCGGACCGGCGCGCCCTGGTTCTGCTGCGGCGCGATGCCGAGCGCCGTCGCGTACTTCGACAGGGCCAGCTTGCCGATCGCCGGGTACGCGCCCAGCGACTCGGCGGAGGCGCAGCCGGCCTCGTTCGCCGCCGCATCGAGGAGACCGGCATCTATCTCCGGACCGATCAGGTACGGGGCGAGCGCCAGCTGCTGCGAGCCCGAGCCGCGCAGCTGCTCGGCGGTCGCCGCGATGGCGCCCTCCTCGTCGAGCGCGGCGGCCATGACCGGCACCGCGAGGCGCGCGGCCAGGAGCATGCCGGTGATCCCCGCCGCCTGGACGGCCTCGTCGCCACCGACCGAGGCGAGGATGATGCCGTCCGCGGCGGTCGCCACGGTGAACAGACGGGCGCGGTCGGCACGGGCCAGGCCCGCCTCCGACAGGCGCACGTGCAGGCCCTCCGCGAGCAGCGGGTGCGGGCCGAGGACGTCCGTCAGCTCGGCGGCCGTCCGGCTGTCGATCACGGCCTGCCGGATGCGGCGCGTGAGCGCGCTGTCCGGGCCCGCGAGCAGGGGCACGACCACGGCGACCGGTCCGTCGGGCTCCGCGACGTCGGCACCCGCGGCACGGGCCTGCTCGAAACGGGCGGTGCGCTCCTTCGCGGCGCGCGCGAGCACGGCCCGGAGGGACGGGAACTCGGCGAACGCCGAGGCCTCGGCGGCTGCCGAGTCGTCACCGTCGAGGTATCCGATGCGGGCGTCGAGGCCCGGCAGCTCGGAGCGGGCGATGCTCACGACCTCTTCGGCGAGGCTGCGCGAGGCGGTGCTGGGCGTGCCGGGCACCGCGAGGACGAGTGCGGGTGCGCCCTCGGGTGCGGCCACAGGTTCCGGACGGCGGTGCCGACCGGGCTGACGGGGTCGCGGCATTCGTACAGGCAGGCCGGATGCGGGCCCAGTGGGGGAGCTCATGCCGCCGCATGCTACTGGCTCGCCGGTCTCCGCTGCTCGGGGAGGGGGTAGCTGAGCGGTATCCGTCCGGATTTATCCGTTCAGTGACGAATGGCTCAACTGTCCAGGTGGGAAGGGGCGCGAAGGCCCCCTCAGGACGCGTCCGCCTCCCCCGGGACGTGGAGGAGCCGGTCGTCCCGCGGCAGGCGCAGGCGGTCCTGTGCGAGGGCGGCGGCGATCACCAGCGCACCGTGCAGGGGGTCGCCGGTCGCCGACACCACGGTGGCGTACGGGAGTTGCTCCGCGAGCTCGGCCCGGAGCGGGGCGAGCAGCGGCTCGCCCATCTTGAACAGACCGCCGGTGAGCGCCACTTCACTGCCGGTCCCCGGCGGGCACACCGCGGCGGCCGCCTCGGCGATGTGCCGGGCCGCCTCGCGCAGGACGCCCGCGGCGACCGGATCGTCGAGCGCGGCGCGGGCCACGTCCGGCGCGAAGGAGGCGAGGACGGCGGGACGGTCGGTGCGCGGATAGATCCGGGCGGGCAGTCCGGCCGCGGGACCGAACCGTTCCTCGGCGAGGGCGAGGAGCGCGGCCGAGCCCCCGCGCCGCCCGTCGTACGCCCGCATCGCCGCGTCGAGCCCCGCGCGGCCGATCCAGGCGCCGCCACCGCTGTCGCCGAGGAGATGGCCCCAGCCGTCGGCCCTGCGCCAGGTGTCGAGGGCCGTGCCGAGCGCGATCATGCCGGTGCCCGCGGCGACGACCGCGCCGGGCCGCTGGCCGAGCGCGCCCGCGTAGGCGGTCACCCCGTCCGCGGCCAACGCGAGCCGCCGTACGCCCAGTTCGGCTACGAGCGCGTCCGGGAGGGCGGCCCGCAGTCCGTCGCCGAGCGTGGCCATGCCGGCCGCTCCGACGACGACCGCGTGCAGCGCGGGGACGCCGGTCGGGCCGCCGACTACGCGGCCGAGCAGTTCGCGGGCCATCGGCAGCAGCTGCTGGAGCAGATGGTCCGCGTCGATACCCGAGGCGCCCGTCCGCACCGGCTCGCGTGACACGGTCGCCTCGGGCCGCGCGAGATCCCCGCCCCTGGCGAGCGCGACCCGCAGCCCGGAACCCCCGGAGTCGACCCCGAGAACCCAGACGGGCTCTCCCGGCTCATCAGACCCTCCAAGCTCCGAGGCGGCGGGCTCCCTGGCCGCCCGAGCCGCCGAGACGGTAGGCCTGCCGGGCTCACCGGACGCCCGGGCCGCCGAGACGGTCGGCCCCCCAGGCTCACTGGACGCGCCAGGCCCCGTGGCGGCGCGCTCACCCAGCCTGTCGGACACCCCGGCGCCCGAGACGACCGGCCCACCGGGCTCGGCCGGCGCCCTCGGCCCGGGCCCCGGCCCCGGCACGACCGGCTCACCCAGCCCGCCGGACACCCCACCAGGCTCAGCCGATGCCCTCGGTCCCGGCCCCGGCACGACCGGCCCGCCCAGCCCGTCGGACACTCCGGCCCCCGAGGCGACCGGCCCACCAGGCTCGGCCGACGCCCTCGGTCCCGGCCCCGGCACGACCGGCCCGCCCAGCCCGTCGGACACTCCGGCCCCCGAGGCGACCGGCCCACCAGGCTCGGCCGACGCCCTCGGTCCCGGCCCCGACGCGACCGGCCCGCCCAGCCCGTCGGACACTCCGGCCCCCGAGACGACCGGCCCACCGGGCTCGGCCGGCGCCCTAGGCCCGGGCCCCGGCACGACCGGCCCGCCCAGCTCGTCAGACCCCCCACGCCCCGGCTCGCCCGACTCCCGGGTCACGGGAGGCGCCAGTCCACCGGCTGCGCTCCCTGCCGCGTCAGCAGTTCGTTGGCGCGGCTGAACGGGCGCGAGCCGAAGAAGCCCCGGTCCGCCGACATGGGGGAGGGGTGCGCCGACTCCACCGACGGAAGGTCGCCGAGGAGCGGACGCAGATTGCGGGCGTCGCGGCCCCACAGGACGGAGACCAGCGGACGCCCGCGCGCGGCCAGCGCCTTGATCGCCTGCTCGGTGACCTCCTCCCAGCCCTTGCCGCGATGCGCGGCGGGGCGGCGCGGGGCGGTGGTCAGCGCCCTGTTCAGGAGGAGCACGCCCTGCCGCGTCCACGGCGTCAGGTCACCGTTCGACGGCTGGGGCAGGCCCAGGTCGGTGTTCAGCTCGCGGTAGATGTTGATGAGGCTGCCCGGCAGCGGCCGCACCTCGGGCGCGACCGAGAACGAGAGCCCGACGGCGTGTCCCGGTGTCGGGTAGGGATCCTGGCCGACGATCAGGACCCGCACCTCGTCGAACGGCTGCTGGAACGCGCGCAGCACGTTCGCCCCCGCCGGGAGATAGGTGCGTCCCGCGGCGATCTCCGCGCGCAGGAACTCGCCCATCGCGGTGATCTGTCCCGCGACGGGCTCGAGGGCCTTCGCCCAGCCGGCTTCGACGATTTCGTGCAAGGGTCGTGGTGCCACGGCGTCACCCTACTGCCGTAACCGGCGGGCCGATCAACCGACCACGGCGGCGCGGACGCACAGCACGTCCGGCAGATGTGAGGCCAACTGCCGCCAGCTGTCCCCTTCGTCGTCCGACGCGTACAACTCGCCGTTGCGATTGCCGAAGTACACGCCCGCCGGGTCGGCGTCGTCCGCGCACATCGCGTCGCGCAGGACCGTCCCGTAGTGATCGCCCTCGGGAAGCCCCGCCGTCAGCGGCTCCCACGTGGCGCCCGCGTCCGTCGTGCGGAAGACGCGGCAGCGCCGGTCGGCGGGCACCCGGTCCGCGTCCGCGTTGATCGGGAAGACGTACGCCGTGTCCCCGCGGTGCGGATGCGCGACCGCGGCGAAGCCGAACGTGGAGGGGAGACCCGCCCCGATGTCGGTCCACCGGGACCCGCCGTCGTCGCTGCGGTACACCCCCCAGTGGTTCTGGAGGTACAGCCGGTCCGGGTCGGCCGCGTCCCGCGCGACCTTGTGAACGCACTGGCCGAACTCGGGGTTCGGGTCGGGAAGGAAGACGGCCGAGACGCCGGAGTTGGACGGATCCCAGCTCTGTCCGCCGTCCCGCGAGCGGAACACCCCGGCCGTGGACACCGCGACCGTCAGCGCGCCCGGGTCGCGCGGATCGGTGAGCACGGTGTGCAGACCCTCCCCGCCACCGCCCGGCACCCACTGCGACCTGGTCGGATGCTCCCACAGGGGACGCACGAGCTCGAAGGTCTCGCCCCGGTCCTGCGAGCGGTACAGCGCCGCGGGCTCCGTGCCCGCGTACACCACGTCGGGCTCGGCGGCGGCCGGATGCAGCTGCCACACGCGCTCCAGGGAGGCCCCGGTGTCCTTGGGGAACTTGACGGCGGGCCGCGCGGGCTCCGTCCACGTGCGGCCCAGGTCGTCGGAGTGGAAGACGGACGGGCCGAAGTGGGAGCTGTCGCCGCCGGCCAGCAGCCGTGGGACGGCGCCCCGCGTGTCGATCGCCACCGAGTACACGGCCTGCGCGTTGAAGTACGGCCCGTCGTCGAACTCCCATGGGCCGCGGCCCCGCCTGCGGCCGATGAAAAGCCCCTTGCGCGTGCCTACCGTCAGCAGCACTTCCGTCATGCCGGACACCTCCGAGGACGTCGTTGTCTCAGGTACGGGCCAGTCTGCACCCGACCACTGACAGTCACCCCCGGAGACGGCGTCGTCGCAGGTCACACCGGCTTGGCGGCCACCTCCCGAAGCCATGCCGAACGTCTCGCCCCTCCGGAGGGTCAGCGCCCCCGGCCACCGCGCTGACCGTGCTCCGGCCGCGCGAGAACGGCCCGCCCTCGAGCGGGAACTCCTTGACCAGACCGGCGAGTTCGGTCAGGTCTAGAGTTCAACTGCAGCTGGTCTCCTCGGCGGCCGCCACCTCTTGACCGCACCCGCCCCCAAGGAAACCCCAGGCACCCCAGGAAGAGAGCGCCTCAGCATGATCAGCACGGCCCCCGCACGCCGCCTGCGCATCGGCATCGGCGGCATCGGCATCGAGTCCTCCACGTTCTGCCCGCACCGCAGCACCACGGACGACTTCCGGCAGACCCGCGGCCAGGAACTCCTCGACCGCTACACCTGGACCCGGCCCGACTCCGACCTCGCCGCGCTGGTCGAGTGGGTACCGCTGCTGCACGCCACCTCACTCCCCGGCGGCCCCGTCGAGGCCGAGTCGTATCTGACCCTCAAGGACGAACTCGTCACCCGCATACGCGAGTCGGGCCCCCTCGACGGCATGGTCTACGACATCCACGGCGCGATGAGCGTCGTCGGCCTCACCGACGCCGAGGGCGACCTGACGGACGCGGTCCGTGCCGCGCTCGACTCGTACGGCACCCGCCCCCTGCTGTCCGCCGCCATGGACCTGCACGGCAACGTCTCGCGCCGCTTCGCCGAGCCCTGCGACCTGCTCACCGCCCACCGGCTCGCCCCGCACGAGGACGCCTGGGACACCCGCGAGCGCGCCGCCCGCAACCTCGTCCGCTGCCTGCGCACCGGCACGCGTCCGCACCGCGCCTGGATCCAGGTCCCCGTCCTGCTGCCCGGCGAGAAGACCAGCACACGCCTCGAACCCGCCAAGTCCCTCTACGCGTCGCTCGCCGACATCGAGAAGAAGGACGGCATCCTCGACGCCGCGATGTGGGTCGGCTACGCCTGGGCCGACGAACCGCGCTGCAAGGCCGCCATCGTCATCACCGGCGACGACCCCCGACTCGCCGCCGCCGAGGCCGAGAAACTCGCCCGCCGCTACTGGGACGCCCGCCGGGACTTCGTCTTCGCCGGCCCGACCGGCAGCGCCGAGGAGTGCATCGAGAAGGCCGTCGCCTCCGACCAGCGCCCCTTCCTCATCAGTGACTCCGGGGACAACCCGACCGCGGGCGGCGCGGGCGACCTCGCGTACATGCTCGGCAAGCTCCTGGAGAACGACGCGATCCGCACGGGCGAGGTCACGGCCGTGCACCCCGGCATCACCGACCCGGTCGCCGTCGCCCGCTGCTTCGAGGCCGGGGTCGGCGCCGAGGTCACCCTCGATGTCGGCGGCAAGGTCGACGCGAACCACGGCGGACCCTACGAACTCACCGCCACCGTCACGGCGTTGCAGCGCGCCACCGAGCGGAAGGACCGGGCCGAGGGCGGCGCCTACGACCGCGGTGTCGACATGGCGGCCGTGCGTGCCGGCGGCCTCACCGTCGTCCTCGTGGAGCGCCGCAAGCCGTTCCACACGCTCGCCGACTTCATGGGCCCGGCCGAGGGCGGCCTCGGCGTCGACCCGCGCACGTACGACCTGGTCGTCGTGAAGATCGGCTACCTGGAGCCCGAACTCCACGACATGGCCGCCGACTGGCTGCTCGCCCTCACCCCGGGCGGAGTCGACCAGGACCTCCTGCGCCTGGGCCACCACCGGGTCGAGCGTCCGCTGTACCCGTTCGACGACGCCTACGAGGACGGGCCGGGCCCCGACCTCACCGCCACGCTCCTTTAGGACCGGGACCGCTCACGTAGAACCGCTCACGTAGAACCGTTCACGTGGAACCGCTCACGGCCGCGGCCCGGGCCAGTGCTGGGCCGCGGCCCACTCCTCGAACGAAGTCCACGCGATCTGCGGGAACTCGGCCCGCAGCGCGGGCAGATCGACCTGGTAGCCGGTCTCGGCGAGGAACGTGTACATCGCGCCCATGTCGGCGCCGGCCGCCCGCACCTCCTCCAGGGGGATCTGCCGGTAGGTGAGGGACCGGCCCGCACTGCGGCCGATCGCGGCGGCCATCTGCACCGGCGTCGGATCGTCGCCCGCGACCTCGATCCGGCGCCCGGTGAAGCGCTCCCGGTCCGCGATCACGGCCGCCACCACGAGGCCCAGGTCCCGGCGTGACACCTGCTGAAGAGGCATGTCCGGCGGCAGCGGCATCGCGAACACCCCGGCCGCGATCTCGTCGCGCTCCCCGAAGACGTTGTCGTAGAAATAGCTCGGCGCCACCACGGTCGCGGGAACGCCGGAGTCGGCGAGGATCCGCTCCGCGCGCGCCTTGGTCTCGAAGTGCGGGATGCCGGTGTGCCGGTCCGCGCTCGCCACGGACGCGAACACCAGATGCGGCAGATCCGTGCGCCGGGCCGCCTCCACGATGGCCAGCCCCTGCGCGTCCTCCGCGTCCAGGCCCGCCTCGAACGGCGTGGTCACGGCGAACGCGGCCGACGCACCGCGGAACGCGTCGGCCAGCGAGTCCGCGTCCGCCAGGTCCCCGCGTACGACGTCGACGCCCTGGCCCGCCAGAACCCGGGCCCGCGCCTCGCCGGGGTCGCGCGCCACGGCCCGCACGTCGTACCCGGACTCGAGCAGCGCGGTGACCACCGCGCCGCCCTGCCCGCCGGTGGCGCCCAGCACCGTGACCGTCATGGAGTCCTCCCGCCAGTGTCGGCTCCGACCATACTTGCCGCTCGGCCCCCGCACCCCGGGAACGGAGTCGCGGAGCGGCCGCTTCCGGGTGAGGCTTGAAAGGCCCGTACGGCGATCCGTACCGCGATTCGTACTGGCGTACCGGCGTATCGGCCACGCTACTCACGCACTCATGGAGACACGATGCAGAAGGACAAGCAGCCCTCCTACGGCCCGGTGGTGTTCCGCGACAAGTCGGCGGGCTACGCCTTCCTCACCCGCTCCACCGCGGTCAGCGACGAGACGATCCAGTGGGACGACGGCGAGACCTACCCCGTCGTCGACGTGGAGATCTCCTCGGAGTCCCACCCGTTCTTCACCGGCAAGGCGCGGGTGGTCGACTCCGAGGGACAGGTCGCCAAGTTCGAGAAGCGGTACGGCGAGCAGGACAAGGGCTG
The DNA here is from genome assembly GCF_004005495.1 of Streptomyces antnestii. Lineage (GTDB taxonomy): Bacteria > Actinomycetota > Actinomycetes > Streptomycetales > Streptomycetaceae > Streptomyces > Streptomyces antnestii. The sequence goes on along the minus strand of NZ_RZYA01000033.1, from coordinate 44,848 downwards.
ACTGCCCGACCGTCGTACCGCCGCCCGTGAGCGGCGCTCAGACCGAGCGCTGGTACTGGTTCGGCACGTGCACGTCCCCGCCGAGTTCGCGGGCCGCCGTGCGCGCCCACGACGGGCTGCGCAGCAGTTCGCGGCCGAGCAGGACGGCGTCGGCCTCGCCGTTGGCGAGGATCTTCTCGGCCTGCTCCACGTCGGTGATGAGGCCGACGGCGGCCACCGGCAGCTCCGTCTCGGCCTTGACCCGCGCGGCGAAGGGGACCTGGTAGCCGGGGCCGACGGGGATGCGGACGCCGGCCGCGTTGCCGCCGGTCGAGACGTCGAGCAGGTCGACGCCGTGCTCCTTGAGGAGCGTGGCCAGGCGCACGGTTTCCTCGGGCGTCCAGCCGTTCTCCGGCAGCCAGTCGGTGGCGGAGACGCGGAAGAACAGCGGCTTGTCGTCCGGCCACACCGCGCGCACGGCGTCGACGACCTCGAGGGCGAAGCGCACGCGGTTGTCGAAGGAGCCGCCGTACTCGTCGTCACGGACGTTGGAGTGCGGCGAGAGGAACTGGCCGATCAGGTAGCCGTGCGCGCCGTGGATCTCGGCGACCTCGAAGCCCGCGTCGAGCGCGCGGCGGGCCGCGTCGGCGAACTGGCCGACGATCTCGCGGATCTGCTCCACGGAGAGTTCGGCGGGCACGGGGTGCTTGTCGTCGAAGGCGAGCGGGCTCGGCGCGACGGCGTCCCAGCCGTGCCCCTCGGGCCCGACGGGCGCGCCGCCCACCCAGGGCCGCTCGGTGGATGCCTTGCGGCCCGCGTGTCCGAGCTGGATCCCGGGGACGGTGCCGTGCTCCTTGAGGAACGCGGTGATCCGGCGGAACGCCTCGACCTGCGTGTCGTTCCAGATCCCGAGGTCGTACGGGCTGATGCGGCCCTCGGGGCTGACGGCGGTGGCCTCGACGATGACGAGGCCCGTGCCGCCGGTGGCGCGGGCGCCGTAGTGCGCGAAGTGCCAGTCGTTCGGGGCGCCGGTGTCGGGGCCCTCGGGCGCGGCGCTGTACTGGCACATCGGCGGCATCCAGACCCGGTTCGGGATGGTCAGGGACCGCAGGGTGTAGGGCTCGAACAACGCGCTCACGGCAGACTCCAATACGTTCACGACGGGCGTGGCGGGCCCTCGTACGATAGGCATCGTAGTACGGCACCTGTCAAACTACGAAGGGTCTCGTACAATGGTGCGTGACGTAGCCGCGTCCGCCGTACCCGCGTCCGCACACCGGGCCGAACGAAGTGGAGTCACCGTGACGACCGCCGCAGCGAGCAGCAGGGCGCTTGCTCACCCCGAGCGTGACGAGATCCGCCTGGAGTCGGTGCTGCACGCGCTCGCCGACCCGATGCGGCTGCGCGTGGTGCGGGAGCTCGCGGCCGAGGAGGACATCGAGCTGTCCTGCTCGTACTTCGTCCTCCCCGTCACGAAGTCCACCACCACGCACCACTTCCGCGTCCTGCGGGAGAGCGGTGTGATCCGGCAGATCTACCGCGGCACCGCCAAGATGAGCGTGCTGCGCCGCGCCGACCTGGACGCGCTCTTCCCCGGACTGCTCGACAGCGTCCTCGCGGCGGCCGCCCGGCAGGAGGGCCGGCTCGGCGACGACGGTCTCGGAGGCTGAACTCTCCTCATCAGGAGGGTGGTTGAAGGGCGGGGGCGCCACCGAGGATCGTCGAGAAGCCGACCGCGGATCGTCGAGAAGCCGACCGCGGATCGTGGAGAGCCGACCGCGGATCGTGGAGAGCCGACCGCGGATCGTGGAGAGCCGACCGCGGATCGTGGAGAAGCCGACCGCGGATCGTGGAGAAGCCGACCGTGGATCGTGGCGAAGCCGTCCGCGCGCAAGCCGACCCCGCGCATGCCGTCCGCCGGTGAGCGGGGCGGGACGGGAGGAGGTCACGGTCGAAGCGCTGCGCCCCGGGCGAGAAGAGCGGCAGGATCATCCGGGCGGCAGTGCTACGGCGTCCCGTCGCGCGCCGCCGCCAGCAGGCCGGCCCAGTCCGGGATCTTCACCGGTCCGCGCCCCAGGGAGCGGCCGAGAGCGGCCTCCGCGCGCTCGATCGCGAGCCACCCGGGCCACTCGACCGCCGCCGCGCCCGCCGCCCGCAGCCCGGGAAGCGCGTCATCGGGAACGTCCCTGGCGGCCAGCGCGGGGGCGTCGTCGAGCAGCGACTGGGCGGTCTCCTTGGCGCAGGGGCGGTTGGTGCCGATCACCCCGGACGGCCCGCGCTTGATCCAGCCCGCGACGTACTCGCCGGGCGAGGCCTCGCCGGCCCGCAGGATCCGGCCCGCGCGGTGCGGCACCGTCCCGGTGGGCGCGTCGAACGGCAGCCCCTCCAGGGGTACTCCGCGGTAGCCGACCGAGCGCAGGACGAGCTGCGCGTCGATGTCCTCGTAGCGGCCGGTGCCGGTCACCCCGCCCGCGCCGTCCGGCGAGGTGCGCTCGAACCGCACCCCCGACACCCGGCCCGTCGGCCCCTCCGCAAGCGCCACGGGACGCAGGAAGAACCGCAGGTGGATACGGCGGGGCAGGCCCGGCGACGGCTGCGCGGCCCAGGTGCGCAGCACCTCGACGTTCCGCCGGTTCGCCGCCGGGAGCGCCGACGGGTCGAGGTAGGCGGGATCCAGCGCCAGCTCGTCCTGGTCCACGATCACTTCGACCCCCGCGAGCGCGCCGAGCTCCCGCAGTTCCTTGGTCGTGAACCGGGCCTGCGAGGGGCCGCGGCGCCCCACCATGTACACGTCCCGCACCCGGCTGTCGGCCAGCGCGCCGAGCGCTCCCTGCGGCATGTCCGTGGGCGCGAGCTCGGCCGCGCCACGGGCCAGGATCCGGGTCACGTCCACCGCGACGTTCCCCACGCCGATGACGACGGCCGAGTCCACGCCCTGGACGAACGCCTCCGCCACCGCGTCCGGGTGCGCGCTGTACCAGGACACGAAGTCGGTCGCCGACCAGCTGCCCGGCAGGTTCTCGCCGGGTACGCCCAGATGGCGGTCGGTGGCGGCGCCCACGCAGTACACGACCGCGTGGTACAGCTCCAGGAGCCGGCCGGGCGGCAGCCCTGTCCCCACCTCGACCCCGCCCACGAAACGCACCCGCTCGTGCTCCAGGACCGCGCGCAGATTGTTCTGCAGCGACTTGATCTTCTCGTGGTCCGGTGCCACGCCGTAGCGCACCAGGCCGTACGGGCAGGGGAGCCGGTCGAGGACGTCCACGTGGACGTCCGGCACCCGCTCCTGCTGGACCAGGCTCTGCGCGGTGTACACCCCGCTCGGCCCCGACCCCACGACGGCGACGCGCAGCACGGCGGACTCCTTCCGCAGGTCCGACGGACTTCCAGCATGACACCGCGGGGGCGAGGCCGGGAGGGTGCGGAGCGCGCGGGGCTCATCGGGCGGGCGTCATGACATCTTCCGCATCCGTCCGATCTCGCTCGTCTGCTGCGCGACGACGTCGTTCGCCATCTCCTCGACCTGCACGTTGTTCCCCTCGGAGAGGACATCCGTCGCCATGGTGACCGCCCCCTGGTGATGCGTGATCATCAGCTTCAGGAACAGCTCGTCGAAGGCCGCGCCGCGTGCCGCGCGCAGCGTCCGCAGCTGGGCCTCGGTCGCCATCCCCGGCATCGCCTCGTGCTGGTGCCCGCCGCTCTCGCGTTCCCTGCCGTGGGAGTTGAGCCAGCCCTCCATGGCGCCGATCTCCGGCCCCTGGGCCGCGGCGATGCGTTCCGCCAGCCGCTTGACCTGGCCCGACTCGGCCCGTTTCGGGGCGAGTTCGGTCATCAGCAGAGCCTGCGTATGGTGCGTGATCATCATCTGCGCGTACGCGTAGTCGGCGGAGTTGGGGCTGTCGTCCGGCCTCCGCTTCTGCGCGTCCTTCGCGGAGAGCGTCTCGGCGCCCTCGCCCGGCTTGCCCGGCGCGATCACCGAAGGGCCGGGCCTCGACCGGGAGTTGGCGTCGCCACCGCCCCCGTCCGGCGCCGCGTCACAGCCGCCGAGGGCGAGCGCGCCGACCGCGATCACCAAAGGAAGAGCAACTTTCATTACGAGTACGTTGCCATCTGTTGATCTGTGCATGAGGAAGACGATACTCGGGGGATGCGTGCACCGTTCAACTTCGAACGGGAGCCGCGGGAATGTCATCGACGAGGGAGACAGCAGTGACCCTGTTGAACGAGTCCCGAACACGCCGCAGACGCCTGGGAGTCGGCGCGACCGCGGCCGGTCTGCTCGCCGCGCTGCTCATGGGCGGCCCGGCGGCCGCGACACCCGACCCGGGCGACTCCCCGGCCGCGGGCAAGCAGCTTTCCAGGAGCGCGGCGGCCGACACCGAGGCGGCCATCGCGAGCGGCGAGATACCCGCCCAGGACGAGGTCGTCCACTCCGACAACATCGAACATCTCGCCAACATCCCCAAGGACGCGCTGCCCGGTACCAACTCGGACCTCGCGTTCCAGGGCCAGTACGCCTTCGCCGGCAACTACGACGGCTTCCGCATCTTCGACATCAGCGACCCCAAGGCCCCGAAGACGGTCGCGCAGGTCCTGTGCCCCGGATCGCAGAACGACATCTCCGTCTCCGGGAACCTGCTCTTCCTGTCGACCGACTCGTCGCGCAGCGACAACTCCTGTGCCAGCACCACCCAGCCGGCCACGGAGAAGTCGTCCTGGGAGGGCATGAAGGTCTTCGACATCAGCGACAAGAAGAACCCGAAGTACGTCGCCGCCGTCGAGACCGCCTGCGGCTCGCACACCCACACGCTGGTGCCCGAGAAGAAGAACGTCTACGTGTACGTGTCCTCGTACTCGCCGAGCGCCACGTTCCCGGACTGCCAGCCCCCGCACGACGGGATCTCCGTCATCAAGGTGCCGCGCAACGCCCCCGAGAAGGCGGCGGTCGTCGGCTTCCCCGTCCTGTTCCCGGGCGAGGGCCCCGACGGCGGCGGCAACCCGGGCGCTCCGACCAACCCGGGTGTCTCCAAGACCACCGGCTGCCACGACCTCACCGTGCTGCCGTCCAAGGACCTGGCCGCCGGCGCGTGCATGGGTGACGGCATCCTGTTCTCCATCGAGGACCCCGAGAACCCCAAGGTCATCGACCGGGTCCAGGACAACAAGAACTTCGCGTTCTGGCACTCGGCGACCTTCAACCAGAAGGCCGACAAGGTCGTCTTCACGGACGAGCTGGGCGGCGGCGGAGCGGCCACCTGCAACGAGGCCGTCGGTCCGAACCGCGGTGCGGACGGCATCTACGACATCACCGGCAAGGGAGACCACCGCAAGCTCGTCTTCCGCAGCTACTTCAAGATCCCCCGCCACCAGGCGGCAACCGAGAACTGCGTGGCCCACAACGGCTCGCTCATCCCCGTCAAGGGCAAGGACATCATGGTCCAGGCCTGGTACCAGGGCGGCGTCTCGGTCTGGGACTTCACGGACTCCACGAAGCCCCGGGAGATCGGCTACTTCGAGCGCGGCCCGCTCACCACGGACACGCTCCGCGTCGGCGGCTCCTGGTCCGCGTACTACTACAACGGCCACATCTACTCGAACGACATCGCCAAGGGCTTCGACGTCCTGAAGGTCAGTGACCGGCTCACCGACCCCGCCGAGAAGGTCCACGTCGACGAGCTGAACGTCCAGACGCAGCCGGACTACTTCGACTGAGGGTCGGTCTGAGAATCGGTCTGAGGATCCGCCCGGCTTGAATCCGCCCGGCCGGGTTCGAAGAACTGGGAGAAGTCCGGGGTTCCGCCCGGGCTTCTCCCGCCGGGCGCCGCGTCGTCCGGCGGGAAACCGAGCTCCCACGCGAGCCCGTACCGGGTGAACAGCTCCGCCCGCAGGGCCCGCAGCGGCATCGGCGCCCCCGGGACGAGCGCAGTGAAGACGGCGCCCATCAACTGGGAGCGCAGCAGCGGATAGTCACGGTCGACGCTGAGCGAGCCGTGCCGCCGCACCGTGTCACGCAGCAGCTCGGCGAGCCGCTGCTGCTCCGGGCACTGCACGAAGCCCTCCGCCTGGAGGATCCCCGCCATGTGCGTCCGCATCAGGACGGGGTGCTCGACGGCGAGGCCGAGGATCGCGTCGACGGCCCGCGCCAGACGCTCCCGCCCGTCCTCCGTGCGCGGCTCGCGCTCCAGGGCCTCTTCGAGCGTGCGGTGCATCAGCCGGTGCACCGCGGACTGGAGCAGCTGCCGCTTGCCGGGGAAGTAGTACGAGACCAGACCTCGTGCCGAACCGGCGCGGTCGGCGATGTCGCCGAGGGTCGTCGCCTCGTACCCGCGCTCCCCGACGAGCTCCACCGTCGCCTGCAGAAGCCGCTCGCGGGATCGCCGGCGCAACTCCTCATTGACCGATGCGCTGCGCGGGGACATTCTGTAACTCCTGCGTTGACTGGCTCAGAGCCAGTATACTCGGATCGTCCTGTTCGCAGGGCTTTTCCAGGCCTTTGGCCAGGACTGCCGTACGCATCCGGCGACGCGGGGGATCGTCGGATGCGTACGGCCTGCCGGGCCGGTGACCGGGCGGCGTCGGCGCTGCCCGGCCACCGGCCCGGCAGGCCAACAGGGAATCCGACCCGGCGTCCGTCTTCTCGCCCCTCGGCGCAGGGCCTCGCGCTGCTGCGGTCCGTGGAGGAGTATGGAAGATGAGCGATCAGGGGAGGCCCACATGAAGACCGGAGCCTCGGATTACGACGCCCTGTACTCGCGCACCCCCTCCCAGGCCGAAGGCGAGCGCGACGAGTCGGGCGAGGAACAGCACCCGGACGTCCCCAGGACCGAGCCGTCCCAGGCCGAGGGTGAGCGGGTGGACGACACCAGGCCTGCATGACCGGCCGCAGCGCAACGCCCGCCCCCTCTTGATACAAGGGCGGGCGCTCTACCCGGCGGATCGAGACGCGTCGGTGGGTCGGTGACGGGTGCCCGGAAATTCCCGGCCGGACGGACGCCGTGCACGGCACACTGACCCGATGCCGCAGCTGATCGCACCCGACGTCCGCGTCCACAGCTCCTTCCTCGCCGCCATGGACGAGGCACGCGCCGAGGGCCACGGCGGACCCGACGACTCCACCGCGGGGCTCAGCCTGCGCGCGTACGGGGACACCTGGCAGGACCCGGCCGTCTTCGCCGAGTACGTCGCCCGCCTGCGCCTCACCCACGGGCCCCGCAGCATCCTGGACTACGACGTCCCGTGCACGACCCTCTGGTACGTCGACGGGGACACCTACCTCGGCCGCCTCGCCATCCGCCACACCCTCACCGAGGCCTGGCTGCGCGACGGTCACATCGGCTACGACGTAAGGCCCGGCGCCCGCCGCCGAGGACACGCCACCGCCATGCTCCGCGCGGCGCTCCCGCTCGCGGCGCGCCTGGGCGTCGACCCGGCCCTGATCACCTGCGACACCGGCAACACCGCCTCCCGCCGGGTCATCGAGGCCTGCGGCGGAGTGCGGGACGACGCGGCCGGGGACGACGGGGTGCTGCGCTACCGGGCGCCCACGGCACACGGATCGCACACCGGGCGAACCCTCCCTACAGTGGGCAAGGAGTAAGAGGTCACGCACCTGGGAGGCGTACCGAGATGGATCAAGACGAGATCCTGGCCCGGATCACGGCGATGGTCGACGACGAGAAGAGGCTCCGCGCCTCCCTCGCCTCCGGTGAGATCGACGGTGTGACCGAACACGAGCGGCTCGCCGCCGTGGAACGCCAGCTCGACCAGTGCTGGGACCTGCTGCGCCAGCGGCGGGCCAAGACCGAGTTCGGCGAGAACCCCGACGACGCGCGGGTCAGGCCCTCGTCGCAGGTCGAGGACTATCAGTCATGACCGCCAAGCCGTACGAGGGCAAGGACGTCACCGTCACCTTCGACGGCGAGCGCTGCCTGCACTCGGCGGAGTGCGTCCGCGGTCTGCCCCGCGTGTTCGACACCGCGCGCCGCCCCTGGATCGACCCCGACGGCGCGCCCGCCGCGGAGGTCGCCGAGGTCATCAGGCGTTGCCCGTCCGGCGCACTCCAGTACCAGCTCGCCGACGGCCCCGAGGAGAAGCCGGCCGCGGTCACCACGGTCGTGCGCACCGACGACGGCCGGCTCGTGATGCGCGGGGACCTGCGGGTGGGGCGCGAGGGAGCCGAGGACGTGCGCGAGACGCGGGTGACGCTGTGCGGCTGCGGCGCGAGCGGACATCAGCCGTACTGCGACCACTCGGGGCGGTGCGGCGCCGGATCCTGAGCGGATCCCCGCGTCAGCCGACGAGCCGGAGCACCGGGCGCAGCGCGTCGGGCCGGGCGTCCACCGGGAGATGGTCCACGAAGTGCACGGCGCACCCGAGGGCGCTCGCCCCGCCGTCGGCACGGCGGTCGTCGCCGACCATGAGCGCGTCGCCCGGTGCCACGCCGAGCGCCTCGCACGCGGCGGCGAACAGGCGGGGATCGGGCTTCTGGACGCCGTGCCGGTAGGAGAGCACATACGCGTCGACGTACGCGTCCAGGCCGTGGGCGACGAAGACGGGGCGCGGGTCCCAGCCGATGTTGCTGACCACGGCGACGGGAATGCCGCGCTCGCGCAGACCTGACAGGACATCGGCGGCGTCCGGGTAGGGGAGCCAGGCCTCGGGCCGCAGCTGCCGGTCGTACAGGGCGTCGTAGAGCCGCTCGTCGGGCAGCGGCACCTGACGGGCCAGACCGGTGTACGCGGCGCGGTGCCGGTCCGCGTCCATGTCGCGTACGGCGACGAGTTCGGCCAGGTGCGCGGGGACCTCGACGTGGGCGGTGGGGCCGCCGGGCAGGGCGCCCACCGTGTGCAGGGCGGCGGCCGTCGCGGTGAACTCGCTGTCGGGGAGCGCCAGTCCGGCCTCGTCGAGCACGGCCCGCAGCCAGGACTCGGTGGACTCGATGCGGAACAACGTCCCCGAGAAATCGAAGAGCAGGCCTTTGATGACGCCCTTGTTGATGCCGTTGCTGATGCCGTTGATGTCGCCTTCGGTGTCGCCATTGATGGTCATGCGCCCGATCCAACGCGGCCGGACAGGACCGGGTCAACCATGTGACGGGCCGGCGAGGCGCCCGTACGCCGTCACGGCCACGGTCACCGTCAGTGCCCCGAGCAGCCAGCCGCCGAGCACGTCCGAGGGCCAGTGCACCCCGAGCCACAGGCGGGTGAGGCCGACGCCGACGACCGACATGGCCACGAGCGCACACGCCGTACGCCACAGGAACGGGCGGGCGCCGAAGCGGTGCAGCAGCCAGAGGACGAGGCCGCACACGACCGTCGCCGTCATGGCGTGCCCCGAGGGGAAGGCCGCGTAGTGCGCGGAGTCCACGGGGTCGGGCCACACCGGGCGGGCGCGGTCGACGGCCGCCTTCAGGCCCTGCTGGATCAGTGTGCCGAGCGCACATGTGGCGGCCGCCCACAACCCGAGCCGCCAGGCGTGATGGCGCCACACGACCCAGAGGACGGCCACGGCGCACAGGCCACGCATCGTCCACGGGTCCCAGACCCAGTCCGTCAGCACCCGGTTGACGTGCGTCGGTCCGGGATCGGCGACGGCCCAGCGGTGGGCGGTGCGCGCCAGTGTGCGGTCCAGGGTCATGAGCGGACCCCAGCGCACCGCCACCGCGACCAGCAGCACCCCGAACAGGGCGGCGAGCACCGCCGACGCGCGTGCGGTCCGGGGATCTCGTGGGCGGGGCGGGGAGTCGACCGGTGCCGGGTGCATGGGGAGGATCCTCACCCAGGGGAGGCCCTGGTGGCCATCGGCGGGACCGGACGCGTCCTGTACGAGTGCGCGTCTACCCCAGTGCGCGCAGAGCCGGTACGAACGTCACCAGGAGCGGCACCACCGGGACGAGTGCGGCCGCGGCGGTCAGGCGCAGCCGCCGGCCCGCGGTCAGCCGGCGCGGGGGAGTCAGCAACCGGTGCACGCGCTGCGGCAGATGGGCCTGCGTGGTGGTGGGGCAGGGGCCGAACACCCCGCGGTCCTCGTTGAGTTCGACCAGGGCGAGGGCGATGGTCAGCCGCCCGAAGCGGCGCGACGCCACGTCGTCGGCGGCCAGTTCGACGAGCCGGTGCATCTCGTCACGGAACGCGGCGAAGACCGGAACCTGCGGGAAGCCGGAGGCCAGCGCCCCCGAACAGTGCAGCAGCCAGTCGTGCCGCCACCGCGCGTGCCCCATCTCGTGCGCGAGCACGGCGTCCAGCTGACGGCCTTTGAGACGGCGCAGAGCGGCCGTGGTGATGACCAGTCGGGGCGCCGCGCCCGGCAGCCACCAGGCGTCGGGCCGCTCACCCTCAAGCACGACGAGCCGGTCACCGCCCGGCTCCTCGCCCGGCAACAGCGGGGAGCGCACCAGGAGTTCGGCCCGCCGCTGCCGTCGCCCGGACCCCGACCGGAAGATCTCCCGGGCGAGCATCGCCGCCGTCCACAGTCCGCCGAGGGCGAGCGCCACGGCCACGGTCGCCGCCCATCCGCCGGCAGCCCGGAGCGCGTACGCGTCGACGACGGCGTGCGGCGCGGGAGCGAACACATGGCCGCGGACGGCCTGCCAGGCTGCGGCCGCACTCAGGGTCATCGAGAGCGCGCAGCACAGGAGGACACCGGCCACCACGCACTGCCACACCCACAGGGCGACCACCGGCTCGCGCTCCGTCCAGTCGGCCCGCGCGAGAAGGCGCGGAGCGAGGACGGCGGCGAGGGTGCCGAGCAGCAACAGTGCTACGGGGACCGTCATGACCTCAGCCTATGAGCCGGGTACTACCGGAGGGTATGGGCTGTCGCGTCAAGTGACGCACGACACGGTTTTGCGCGGGCAGTTGTCCGAAATGGAGCAGTTTCCCCAGGCGCTTCTCCCTGCCAGGGGGCTTCTCCCCGTCCCCTGCATGAACTTGGCGCTTCTCCCTACATGGTCAGGAGCATCGCGACCATGCCGATGCCCATCGAGAGGCGGCAGGCCCGGGCCAGTTCCGGACGGTCGCCCCAGCCGGTCGCCGGCGGCGCACCCCCGGCCGCCGGGACCGGGACGAGGCGCGCCCCCGACCACAGGACGTACCCCGCGAAATAGAGCAGGAGCAGGCCGGTCACGAGCGGTGCGCCCGCGCCCGCGTGGCCGGCGTGCGCGCCCGGCGTCACGGCCATCGCCACCGCCATGTACGCCATGGCGAACGCGCCGACCAGGTGGTGCAGATGGTGCGCCCCCGAGCGGGCCGCCCACAGGGCACGCAGTGCCGCGGCCCCGAACACGAGCGCGTACACCACCCAGGCGGCACGTGGTGGCGTGACCACCGCCGCGGGGAGCGCCATCAAGGCCATCCCGAACCCCATGAGCGCCTCGCTGCCCGCCGCGCGACGTTGTTCCTCGACCCCGCTGCGCATCCGCAGCACGCAGTACGCCCCGGTCGCCGCACACAGCGCGACGAGCAGCCAGGCGGCCGAGCCCGGTCCGTGCACGCGAACCTCCCCGTCGAGCGCCGGAAGTGGGCGCCGCACCGTGGACGCCGGACGGCGTCGGGGACGAGATGCCCGGGCACGGCGGGGCGCAATCGAGCGCAGGGGAGCATCCGGACCGGCGCGCGGTGCCACCGTGCGCGGGTGGTGCGCGGCTCGGGCGGCGGAGAGGGATTGGCCTGCGGAATTAGTTTTCGAGTAAAACACTTGTTAAGCTTCTCTGTATGACCAGCTCCGCACCCACCTCCAGACCTCGCCCCGTCCGCCGGCTCCCGATCGCGGGGGCGCTGCGTCTGAACAAGGCGTCCGACATCTGGTTCAAGGCCGCGACGAGCGTCGTCGTGTCCGCCGCGGTGCCCAACCTCACGCTGCTCGCCCTCGGCCGCCTCGACCTCGCCATGTACACGATGGCCGGGTCGCTGTGCGCCCTCTACGCCCACAACCTGCCGTACGCGGCGCGCGCCCGCGCCGTCGCCTGGGTGGTCCTCGGCATGCTCGCGAGTCTCGCCGTGGCCCTGCTCACCGCCTCGTTCACGACCTCCGCCGTCGTGCTCGTCGCGGTCGGGGCGCTGCTCGCCGCCGCCCAGAAGACCCTGTGCGACGCCACCCGCATCGGCCCGCCGGGGCACCTGATCCTGACGTTCATCAGTTCCGCCAGTCTTTTCGCGCCGCAGAGCCCGGGGCAGATACCCGGCCACCTCGCCCTGACCGCCGGCGCGGGCGCCGTGGCGTGGCTCGTCTGCATGGCCCCCGCGCTCGTGCGCCCGCACGGCCCGGAGCGGCGCGCCACCGCCCGCGCCCTGAACGCGGCCGCCGCGTACGTCGAGATGCCGGACGGCGAGGCCCCGGACGCCGCACGCTCGCGGGCCCGCGCCGCCGCGGCCGGCGCCGTGCACGCCGCCTGGCAGTCCCTCCTCGCCACCGGCGGCCGGGGCGCCGCCCGACGCGCCCTCGAACGCCTTGTCGTCCGCGCCGAGGTCGCCCTCGCCGCCCCGGCGGACACGGACCCCGCACAGCTGCGCGACTGGGCGGCCGGTCTCAGCGGCACCGGCCCGGTCCCGCGTCCGGCCCACCTCGACGGGATCGACGACGAACTCCTGGGCATCGAGGTCGAACGCGCCGCCGGCAGGCCGTCGCTGTGGCGCAGGCTCGCCCCCGGATCACCGCACCTGCCGGTCGCCCTGCGCACCGCCGTCGGCTGCGCCCTCGCCGGATACGGGTCCCTCGCCCTCGGCATGGGCCGTCCCTACTGGGCCCTGGTCACCGCCGCCTCCCTCTACCAGGCCAACGTCACCCTCACCTGGAACCGCACCGTGCAGCGCGTGGCCGGCAACCTCCTCGGAGTGCTCGTCTTCGCCGCCGTGGCCCCGCTCGCCCACGTCGGTCCGGTCTTCGTGGTCCTGCTCTGCCTGCTCTTCAGCTTCGGCGCCGAGGCGTTCATCGCCCGCAACTACTGGCTCGGCACCGTCTCCGTCACGCCCATGGCGCTGCTGATCACCGAGTTCGCCAGGACCCAGGACGCCGGTGAGCTGATCGCCGACCGGGTCGTCGACACCCTTGTCGGAGCGCTGCTCGGCGTGGTCGCCGCGGTGATCGTCACCAACCGGCGGGCCGCCGACCACATCGAGGTCGCCCTCGACGCGGCCGAACGGGCCCGCGAGCACGCCGAGCGCACCCTCGCCGCCGCCCGTCCGGGCCCCGGCGACCTGGAGGGCGCGCGCCGCCGGCTCGCCGCGGCGCTCGTCGAACTGCGCGCGGCGGACGACACCGCGGCGGGCGAATGGTGGCAGCGCGCGCTGCCCGAGGAGCGTGTGGTCGCCGTCGAGCAGGCCGGACACCGTACGCTCGCGGCGACGGTCCGACGCTAGGGTCTTTCGTTTGGATCAGGCCGGATCAGGGAGCGGGGTCTGGTGCCGTGCATCGCAAGGCGGAGGAGGGAGTCGACGCGGTGGGGGCACCTCCCAGCGGTAGCTGGGGGACGTCGGCGACCGACGACAACGCCGCGAGGTGCGGTGCCAGACCCCGCGAGCCCGGCATGATCCAAACGAGAGGCCCTAGGCGCGGCGGTCCGTCCAGGACACCCACGAGCACAGGGGCGGCACGAACGCCCGGGAGAACACGCGAGCATGACGACACGGAACGGCAGGGCGGCGACGGGCGACACGGTCGCCGCGGTGGTGCGCCAGTGGCAGACGGTGCGGCCCGACATCGACACCGGGCCCATGGAGGTCATCGGGCGGATCAACCGCTGCGCCGCCCTCCTCCAGCAGGCCGAGGACGCCCCGCTGCGCCACGCCGGACTGACCCGCGCCGAGTTCGACCTGCTCGGGGCGCTCCGCCGCACGGGCCACGAGCTCACCCCGGGCGACCTCGCCCGGGAGACGTTCTCCTCGGGCGCGGCGGTCACCAAGCGCCTCAAGCAGCTCCAGGAGCGCGGCCTGGTCGACCGGCGCGGCGACACCCGTGACCGCCGCGTCTCGCATCTGAGCCTGACGGACGCGGGCCGCGAACTGGTCGACGCGCTGCTGCCCGACCAACTCGCCTACGAGACGACCGTACTGTCCGGCCTCGAAGCCACCGGGCAGCAACAACTCAGCGCACTACTGGCAGAGTTGCTCGGCCAACTGGAAGGACGCCTCGGCGGGGCGAGGCCCTGAGCCGGGCTAGGGCGTGTTTCGAAAGTCCCGCCTGCCCCGCGGGCGGACGACGCTACTTTCGAAGCACGCCCTAGTACGGGCCCTGAGCCGGGCTCGAACGGGCCCGGACGTCACGGGGTCCGGGCCGCGTCCTCGGTCTGCGCCGCCGCGGCCAGCAGCCTCCGCGTCTCCGGCTCGACGTGGTCGGCGTAGTACGTGTACAGCGCCTCGCGGGCGAGACGGGCGGCGCGCGGGGCGTCGCCCGTGCGGATCGCGTCGAGCACCTGGCGGTGGTGGGCTATGGAGCGTTCCCTCCAGGCGGTGGCGTCCGCGGCGCCGGCGATCTTCTTCTCGATGACGTCGACCACCGCCTCGTGCACCGCGCGGGCGCACAGGCCGAGCAGGGAGTTGCCGCTCGCCTCGGCGACGGCCCGGTGGAAGAGGGCGTCCGCCTCACTGAAGGCGTGCAGGTTCCCGCTCGACGAGGCGCTCAGACGCTCCATCCGGTCGATCTGTTCCTGCATGCGGGCCAGGTCGTCCGCGTCGTGGAGGCGCGCGGCGAGCCGGTTGCTCTCCGCGTCGAGCACCATGCGGAACTGCACGAGCTCTCCGAGTGAGGCGATGCGCGAACGGGTGAGACGGCTCAGGGCCTGGCTGAGGTTGTCGGGTGAGACACCGAGGACCTCGGCGCCCAGCGGGTCGCCCGGCCGCGAACGGATCAGGCCCGCCGACTGCAGCACGCGCAGCGCCTCGCGGACGGTGGAGCGCCCCACGGCGAACCGCACGACGAGTTCGCGTTCCGCGGGGAGCCGCGAGCCGGGCGGCAGGTCGCCGCTGAGGATGCGCTCCTCGATCTGCTGAGCCACCCGCTGGTAGGCGCGGACCGGCTTCACCGGCTGGAAGAGATCGTCGTCGGGCGCCATGTGCCCCTCCATGTCGAGCAGTTACGCCGTGACGCCGTGGCAAATGGATGAGCCGACCATTGACCCGGGCATCAACGTGGGGGCAGAGTACGGGAAATCAACTGGTCTGACCAGTCGACTGGCCTTGTCACCGGCCGACTTGGAGGTTCCATGCGTTCCGGCTCAACAGCCCTGCCCGAGACCGACGCCGCGGTCGCCTTCACCCGCGCACTCGTGCGTCTGCGCACCGTCAACACCGCGGGGGCCACCGAGGTCGAGCGGCCCGCCGCCGAACTCGTCCAGGGCCTCTTCGACGAGTTCGGCTGGAAGTACGAGGTGGTGGCGGTCGCCCCGGGCCGGCCCAACACCGTCGCGGTGATCGAGGGCGGCGGCGGGGACGGCCCCACCCTGATGTTCGAGGGGCACATCGACGTCGTCACCGAGGGCGACACCGCCGACTGGACCGTCGACCCCTACGGCGCCGAGATCCGCGACGGAAAGCTCTGGGGCCGGGGATCCGCCGACATGAAGTCCGGCGTCGCCGCCATGATCTACGGCGTCCGCGCCCTCCAGCTGGCCGGGCCCTTCCCCGGCCGCATCGTCGTCGGCGTGCTCTGCGACGAGGAGGGGCTCATGCTCGGCGCGAAGGCGTTCGCCGCGTCACCGCTCGCGGGCGAGGTGGACGGCGTCATCGTCTGCGAACCCGAGGGCTACGAGGTGTGCACCTCGGCGCGCGGCGGGATCCGGCTTCGTCTCGACCTGCACGGCGTGATGGCCCACGGCGCCATGCCGCAGGAGGGCAGAAGCCCGATCGTCGCCGGCGCCCGCATCGTCGAGGCGCTCGCCGGGGTCCAGGAGTGGGCCGAGGAGCGCTACGGCGAGCACCCGCACGCCGGCCGCGTCACCGTCACCCCGACCGTGCTGCTCGGCGGCGACCCCGACCAGCTCAACGTCATCCCCGCGCACGGAGTCGTCGGCATCGACGTCCGCACGATCCCCGGCACCGACCACGCCGAACTCATCGCCCGGGTGCGGGAGTCCGCGGAGCGGGCGGCCGCCGGTGTCGGGGTGACCGTCGCCGTCACCGTCGTCGACGACCGGCCCGCCATCGAGATCCCCGAGGACCACCCCGTGGTCGCCGCACTCGTCGAAGGACACCGCCAAGTGCACGGCGAGGCACCGCCGTTCGGCGCGGTCCCCGGCACCACCGACGGCACGATCCTCACCCGCGACGCCGGCCTCCCCACCGTCGTGTACGGCCCCGGCGGCAAGTGGATCGCCCACCAGGCCGACGAGTACGTCGAGGTGCGCGAGATCGAGGAGTACACACGCGTGTACGCGGCGGCGGCGCAGGCGTTCCTGACGGGCCGTACGGACGGGGGAGAAGCGCGATGACGTATCCGCGAGAGTTCCCGGAGGGGCTGCCCGTCGGGGACACCTGGGTGCCCGCGCCCACCCGGCAGCCCGTCGTCTTCCCTTACGACGGCGGCGAGTTCGCCACCGCGCCCGTCGGTGACGTGGGCCTCGCGCGGCGCGCCGTCGAGCATGCCGCCGGGCTCCGCAAGGAGGTCGCGGGGCTGCCCGCTCGGGTGCGGCGCGACGTGCTCGCCGGTGTCGCGGCGGACCTGGCGCAGATCGCGTCCCGGATGGCGGAGCTGCTCGTCCTGGAGACCGGGAAGCCGCGCGTCGACTGCGACATCGAGATGCAGCGGGCCGTCGCGACCTGGCAGGCAGCCTCCGACGAGGTGGCCCACCTGCACGGCGAGACGGTCCCGCTGGACCTCCAGGCCTCCGGCGACGGCATGTTCGGGTTCTGGACGCGAAGGCCCATCGGGGTCGTCGTCGGCATCGCCGGCTTCAACTACCCCGTACTTCTCGCCTCCCACAAGATCGCCCCGGCGCTGGCCGCCGGCTGCCCCGTGATGGTGAAGCCCGCGCCGGCGACCCCGCTCGCCACGCTCTGGCTCACCCACCTCGTGCGCGAGCGCCTCGCCGCGGCCGGGGCGCCGCCCGGCGCCGTCCAACTCGTCACCGGCGACACGGAAGTCGGCCGCGCCCTCACCACGCACCCCGACGTCGCCGCGATCTCCTTCACCGGCTCCGCCGCCGTCGGCCACCGCATCGCGCGCGACGCGGCGCCCCGCAAGGTCGTCCTGGAACTCGGCTCCAACGCGGCGCTCGTCGTCGCCGCCGACGCCGATCTCGACGCGGCCGCCGACGCCGTCGCCCGCGGCGGCACCTACGCGTCCGGGCAGGCCTGCATCTCGGTCCAGCGCGTCATCGCCGTCGAGGAGATCGCCGGCGCCCTGGAGAAGAAGATCGCCGAGCGGCTGCGGGACGTCGTCGTCGGCGACCCGCGCTCCACGGACACCCGCGTCTCGGCCCTCATCGACGAAGCCGCCACCGAGCGGGTCCTCGACTGGGTCGAAAGGGCCAGGGCGGCCGGCGCCCGGATCGTCGCGGGCGGCACCCGCACCGGCGCGAGGTGCCTCGCCCCGACCCTGCTCGCGGACGTCCCCGACGGCGAACCCGCCTGGGACGAGGAGGTGTTCGGGCCCGTCGTGTGCCTGCGCGCGGTCCCCGACATCGAGACGGCGTACGACCTGGTCAACGCAAGCCGGTACGGGCTCCACGCCGCCGTGTACACGCGGGACCTCGGCGCCGCGTTCCGCGCGGTCGAGGCACTCGACGTCGGCGGCGTCGTCATCAACGAAGTCCCCGGTTACCGCAGCGACATCGCCCCGTACGGCGGTGTGAAGGACTCCGGGACCGGACGCGAGGGGCCGCGCTTCGCCATCGAGGAGCTGACGGTGACGCGCATGGCCGTCATCCGGCCCTGACAGACCCCCCCACAGCGCGAGAAGAGGGAGCACCCCGAGATGGACTACGCCAACCTGTTCCGGCTCGACGGCAGGCGCGTCGCGGTCGTCGGCGGCGCCGGCGGCATCGGCCGCGAGGCCGTCCGCGCGCTCGTCGCCCAGGGCGCCGATGTCGTGGTCGCCGACCGGGACGAGAAGGGCGCCGAGGAGACCGTGGCACTGTCCGGCGGCGGCACGGACCGGTCCGGCACCGCCTCCGCGTGCGCCCTCGACGTCCTGGACCCCGACGCGATCCGCGCCGCCGCCGACGCCTGGGGCCCGCTCGACGGGCTCGTCGTCACCGTCGGGGCCAACGTCCGCAAGCGCGTCGCCGACTACACGCTCGACGAGTTCGACCGTGTCATCGCCCTGAACCTGCGGGCCTACCTCAGCCTCGTCCAGACGTTCGCCCCCGGCATGGCGGAGCGCGGCCGGGGCAGCGTCGTCGGCTTCGCCTCGATGCGCGCCTTCCAGGTGGAACCCGGCCAGAGCGTGTACGCCGCGTCGAAGGCCGGCCTCGTCCAGTTCCTGCGGACGGCCGCCGCCGAATGGGGCCCGCGGGGCGTGCGGTTCAACGCCGTCGCCCCCGGCGTCGTCCGCACCCCCCTCACCGACCAGATCGCCGCGGACCCCGCCTGGTACGACGCCTACGCCCAGGCCTCCGCCCTCAAGCGCTGGGCCCGCGCCGACGAACTCGCCGGTGCCGTCGCCTACTTGGTCTCCGACGCCTCGACCTACGTCACCGGGAGCGTCCTGACCGTCGACGGCGGCTGGACGGCGGTCGACGGCCGCTTCGACCCCGCACTCTGAACGTCCCCTCGCCCTTCCTGCCTCCCCCTCCCCAAGGAACCCCATGTCCCCCCAAGGCGAACCCGCCGGCCGCTCCCCGGAGCCGGAGCCGCACGAGTCCGACCCCCTCGAAGGACTCCCCACGCTCGGCGGCGCGTCCCGCCGCTCCCTCTGGATACTGCTCGTGCCCGTCGTCCTCTACGCCGCCGCGCCCCTGGTCGCCAACCGCATCGAACCCCGCGTCCTGGGCGTCCCGTTCCTCCTTGCCTGGGTCATAGCGGCCACCGTGATCAGCCCCGTGGCCATCTGGCTCGTCGCCCGCCTCGACCCGGCGTACCGCACCGGCGCCGTCGAACCCGTACCCGCCGACGAGGGAGGCGCCCGATGACCGGCTCCGCGGCCGTCGCGACGACGGTGTTCGGCCTGGCCATGGTCGCCACGGTCCTGATCGGCCTGCTCAGCGCGCGCGGCCGGTCCAAGGGCCTCGCCGAGTGGTCCGTGTCCAGCCGTGGCCTCGGCGTCATGTTCATCTGGCTCCTGATGGCCGGAGAGACGTACACCAGCTTCTCGTTCCTCGGCACGGCCGGCTGGTCGTACTCCTTCGGCGCGCCCATCCTCTACCTCGTCGCCTACCTCACGGTCGGCTTCGCCGTCGCCTACGTCGTGGGCCCCGCCCTGTGGACGTACGCCTCGCGGCACGGTCTCATATCGATCGCCGACATCGCCGAATTCCGGTTCCGCTCACGGCCGTTGGGGATCCTCGTCGCCGTCGTCGGCACGGTCTTCCTCGTGCCGTACATCCAGGTGCAGATCCAGGGCATGGGCGTCGTCGTCAACGCGATGACGTACGGGAGCGTCGACCTGCACGTCGCCGCCGTGATCTCGTTCGTCGTCGCCGAGGTGTTCATCCTCGTGTCGGGGCTGCGCGGCTCCGCCTGGGTGAGCGCGCTCAAGGACGTGCTGGTGATCCTCGCGGTCGTCTTCCTGGCCGTCTACATCCCCATGCACTACCTCGGCGGGTTCTCCGACTTCATGCAGCGCATGGTCACCGAGAAGCCCGAGTGGCTCACGTTCCCCGGACACGAGTCCGGCGGGCGGAACGCCGCGTGGTTCCTGAGCACCGTCGTCCTGAACGCCGTCACCATCACCATCTTCCCGACCACCGTGGCCGGTTACCTCAGCGCCAAGAGCCCCAACGCGCTGCGGCGCAACGCCCTGCTGCTGCCCTGGTACCAGCTGCTCCTGTTCGTGCCGATGATGGTCGGCGCCACCGCCCTGTTCGTCCTGCCCAGCCTCGGCAACCCCGACCTCGCGCTGTTCAGCCTCGTCACCGACTCGCTGCCGTCACCCGTCGTGGCGGTCATCGGTGTCGCGGGCGCCCTGTCGGCGATCGTGCCGATGAGCGTCTTCATGCTGTCCATCGGCACCCTGTGGGGCAGGACCGTCCTCGGCGGCGGCAACGGCTCGGACCCGCGCCGCCCGCGCCCGGACACCACCCACGAGCACGACCTGCGCACCAAGCGCCTCTCACAGGCCGTCTGCGTCCTCGCAGGCCTGGTCGCGCTCGGCGGCAGCCTCTTCTACCCCAACACGCTCGTCCAGCTGTCCGTCCTGTCGTACGAGGGCCTGGCGCAGCTCGTGCCCGTGGTGCTGCTCGCCCTGTTCTGGCGGCGGATGACCGCACGCGCCGGGATCTGCGGCATGGTCGTCGGACTCGCTGTGATGACGGCGCTGTGGGCCACCGACAACGACCCGTTCCACGGGGTCAACGGCGGCATCATCGCCCTGGCCGCGAACCTCGCGGTGACGTTCGCGGTCACGCGACTCGCACCGGGCGAGGCGGCGGCCCCGCGCGTCCCTGTCCGGCAGTCTCCCGCCGCCACTGCGGCGGCCCGCGCAGAGGAGTCCCGATGACCGACGAGAGCGCACCCGTCCTCCACCGCGCCGCCCACGTCGTCAGCCAGAGCGGCGCGGGCCCCGAGCCCCAGATGATCGCCGTCGCCGAAGGCCGGATCCGTGCCACCGGCACCGTCGCCGAGCTCCGGGACCGCTTCCCCGGCGCCGCCGAGACCGACCACGGTGACGCCACCCTCGTCCCCGGCCTGAACGACGCCCACATCCACCTGGTGATGACGGCCGAGGACCTGCTGCACCTCGACCTGTCCGCCGCGGCGGTACGCGATGTGGACGACCTCCTGGCCACCGTCACCGCCGAGGCCGCGCGGACACCGCACGGCGCCTGGGTGCGCGGCAGCCGCTACGACGACGTCAAGACCGGCCGCCTCACCCGCACCGAACTCGACCGGGCGGCCCCCGGCCACCCGGCACTCGTCGTACACGTCGCCGGGCACTGGGGTGTCGTCAACTCCGCGGCCCTGCACGCCCTCGGCATCGACGAGGACACGCCCGATCCGGACGGCGGTGAATACGGGCGAGGCCCCGACGGACGGCTCGACGGGCGGCTTGTCGAACGCGCCCTGATGAACGTCGTCTACCCGGCCACCGCCCGCGGCGCCACCACCCTGGAGGCCAGCGGGCAGGACGACAAGTTGCGCGGACTCGTGCGCGCCCAGGAGCTGTGGCACGCCGCCGGGCTCACCTCGGTCTGCGACGCGCTCATCGCCCCCGAGGACATCGCGCTGCTCCAACGGGCCCGATCCGAGGGGAAGTTGAGCCTGCGGGTCGGAATGCTCCTGTCCATCGATCACTACGAGAAGGCGCGCGCACTCGGCGTCGGCAGCGGCTTCGGCGACGACCTGCTGCGCCTCGTCGGCGTCAAGGCGTTCCTCGACGGCGCCGTCGGCGGCCGTACCTGCCTGCTCAGCGAGCCGTTCACCGACCACGGCGGGCACGGCCTCCAGACCACTCCCACCGAGGAACTGTTCGCCCACGTCCGCGCCGTGCACGCCGACGGCAACCGCGTCGGCGTGCACGCCAACGGGGATGCCGCGATCCGGCTCGTCCTCGACGCGTTCGAGCAGGCGGCCCGCGACCTGCCGCGCCCCGGCCTGCGCCACCGCATCGAGCACTGCAGCGTCGTCGACGACGGGATCCTCGCCCGGATGAAGGCCCTCGACGCCATCGCCGTCCCGTTCGCGGGATACGCGGCCTACCACGGCGGGGCACTCAACGACTGGTACGGCCCCGAGCGGGTCGGCCGCATGTTCGCGCACCGCTCGTTCCTCGACGCGGGCGTCACCGTCGCCGGCTCCTCCGACTACCCGTGCGGCCCCTACGAACCGCTCGTCGGCCTCCAGTCGATGGTCACGCGGCAGGGCATGGACGACGGGGTCGCCGCCGGACCGGAGCAGCGCGTCACGGCCGAGGAGGCGCTGCGGATCTTCACCCTCGGCTCGGCGGAGGCCGAGGGCACGGAGACGTACAAGGGCCGTCTGGCGGCGGGCCAGTTGGCGGACTTCGTGGTCCTGGGCGAGAATCCGCTGACCGCCGACCCGCACGCCATCGCGTCCATCCCGGTCCGGGCGACGTATGTGGGCGGCGACCTGGTGTACGCGGCGAAGGGGGAGTGATGCAGTGGTGAACGCACGTACTGTCACGGACTTCGAGGTCCCCGGTCTCGCCGAACCCGTCGAGATCCTCGTCGACCAGTGGGGCGTCCCCCACCTCTACGCGGAATCCCAGGACGACCTGTTCCTCGCGCAGGGCTTCAACGCCGCCCGCGACCGCCTCTTCCAGCTCGACCTGTGGCGCCGCCGCGGACTCGGCCTCCTGTCCGAGGTGTTCGGCGCGCGCTACGTCGAACACGACCGCGCCGCCCGCCTGTTCCTCTACCGCGGCGACATGGCCGAGGAGTGGAGCGCGTACGGCGAGGACACCGAGCGGATCACCACGGCGTTCGTGCACGGCATCAACGCCTACGTGTCCCTGTGTCGCAGCGATCCGTCCCAACTACCGCCGGAATTCGGGACGTTGGGATATGAGCCCGCGTACTGGGACCCCTCCGACGTCGCCCGGATCCGCAGTCATGGACTCCAGTACAACCTCCACGACGAGGTCGCCCGCGCCCTCACCCTGCGCGACCACGGCACCGGCGTCGAGGACCTGCGCCGCCGCCGCGAACCCGCCCCGCACCACCTCACCGTCCCCGACGGCCTCGACCTGAGCGTCATCCCCGACGACGTGCTGCGCGTCTACGACCTCGCGACGGTCCCGCCCTGGCCCGACGCCGCCGCCCTCCAGGGCATCGACGGCTCCAACAACTGGGTCATCGCCCCCGACCGCACCGCCACCGGCCGCCCGATCCTCGCCAACGACCCGCACCGCGCCGTCACCCTGCCCGCCCTGCGCTACATCGCCCACCTGACCGCTCCTGGCATCGACGTCATCGGCGCCGGCGAACCCGCGCTCCCCGGCCTCTCCATCGGCCACAACGGGAACATCGCCTTCGGCTTCACGATCTTCCCGATCGACCAGGAGGACCTCTACGTCTACGAGACCCACCCCGACGACCCCCGCGCCTACCGCTACCAGGACCGCTGGGAGCCCATGACCCGCGTCACCGAGACCATCCCGGTCAAGGACGGCGACCCGGTCGAGACCGAGCTCTGGTTCACCCGGCACGGCCCCGTCGTCCATGAACACCCCACCCGCAGCGCCGCGTTCGCCGTGCGCGCCGCCTGGCTCGGCCCTGGCATGGCGCCCTACCTCGGCAGCACCGGTTACATGCGCGCCGAAGGCCCCGACGCCTTCCTCGCCGCCCTGCGCCGCTGGGGCGCACCCGGCGAGAACCAGGTGTACGCGGCGCCCGACGGCACCGTGGGCTGGCGCCCCGCCGGCCGCGTCCCGGTCCGCCCGAACTGGGACGGCACACTGCCGGTCCCCGGCGACGGCCGCTACGAGTGGGCCGGCTTCCTCGACCCGGACGCGCTGCCGTCCGAACGCGACCCGGACCAGGGCTGGTTCGCCACCGCCAACCAGATGAACCTGCCGCCCGGCTACCCCAACGACCGCGACACCGTCACCTACGACTGGTACGCCCCGACCCGGCACCACCGCATCGCCGGGGAACTGGGCGCCCGCACGGACTGGACCGTGGAGGACTGCGTACGGCTCCAGACCGACACGGTCAGCCTGCCGGCGCGGCGCATCGTGCCGCTTCTTGCCGGGCTGACCAGCGACGACGCGGCCGTGCAGGAGGCGCTCGCCCTCCTGCGGGACTGGGACCACGACCTGACGGCGGACTCGGCGGCCGCCGCGCTCTTCGAGCTCTGGTACCGCCGCCACCTGCGCCCCGCCGTGTTCACGGCGGCACTGCGGGACCTCGTCCCCGAGACCGAGACGGTGGCGGCCCTCGCCCGGATCCTGCCGCCCGACGACCCCACCGCCGACCCGCGCGTCGACCTCGACCTGCTCACCGGACCGGAGACGGGTCTCGACCCCGGCACCCTGCTCACCACTCTGACCGCCGCCGTCTCCGAACTCTCCGGACTCCTCGGCCCTGACCCGGCCGCCTGGACCTGGGGCGCGCTCCACCATGCCCGCGTGTACCACCCGGTGACCGCCCTGCACGACGGACCGCAGCCACCGTGGGCGTCGGTCGGCCCCGCCCCGCGCGGCGGCAGCGGCGACACGGTGGGCGTCGCCCCGTACGGACCCGACTTCCGGCAGACGACGGGGGCCACCTTCCGGCTGGTCGTCGACGTCGGCTCCTGGGACGACTCGGTGGCCATGAACTCGCCGGGCCAGTCCGGGAATCCGGACAGCGAGCACTACAGCGACCTGTTCACGACCTGGGCTGCTGACGGCGCCTTCCCGCTGCTCTACAGCCGCGAACAGGTCGAGAAGCACACGGCGCGGACGATCACTCTGCGACCGCCCGCGCCGGCCGGTTCTCAGGACCCGAACGGCAGATAGTCCACGTCGTACCCGAAGTACCGCGGCCCGGCGAGCGCCAGGCCGCCCGGCGAGGTCCACCGGGGGTCGCAGCGCGCCGCGAGCACGCTCACCCGCAGCCCGTAGCGCAGGCCCTCGGTGGTGACCGGGTCGCCCGTCTCGCTGTCCAGGACGCAGATCAGGTCGGGTGTGGTGGCGACCACCGCGCCATCACGTGTGGCGAGCAAGTGCTCGTTCTGGAAGTCGAGTTCGAGTACCCGCCCCGCCTCGTCGGCGATGCCCTCGATGCGGGCCCGGCCGCGCGCGAAACCGCCCTCGGTACGGCGGCTCACGTCGACGACCTTGCCGGTCAGCAGCGGGACTCCGTCGAGCATCGCGCGGGCCGCGGCCACCGGATCGCCGTGCGCGGCCCGCGCCTCGCGCACCGCCGCGCCCAGCCGCTCGGCCAGGGTCAGGGTCGCCGGCACGAGCCCGTCGGCGAGCTGGTCACCCCGCAGCACGGTGTCCGCGGCCGAGATCTGGCACCCGAGCTCCACGCACACGGCACGGGCGATCCGCTCGGCGGCGTGGTTGTCGACGGCCTCCACGATGATCGTGTTGCCCTTGTCGTCGGCGAGCGCCATCGGCGAGTTGGTCACGCCGATCAGACCAGGGAGCACCATCTGCGCCTCGGGAAAGGCCCGCCCCATCGCGTCGCCGTCCACGATCGGCAGCCCCGCCTCCGCGGCGCACGCGATGGGCAGCATCGAGTTGACGCCGCCCACCTCGATCGGCGCGATGTGCGTGGCCCGCCGCCCGAGGTGCTTCTCCAGCGCACGCAGCGCCGCCAGTTCCTCGCCGCCGTTGGGGACCCGTTCCAGGAGCACCGTCGGCGCCCCCATCCCGGAGACCGGCACGACCATCGCGTCCGGCGCCACCTCGTCGATGTCCACGACCCGCACCGGCCCGTGCCTGCGGATCGCCTCGCGCGCAAGCAGCTTGCCGATGTACGGGTCGCCGCCCCCGCCGGTGCCGAGGATGCCGGCGCCGCGGGCGATGTCGTCGAGGTTGTCCAGGGTGATCTCACGCATGTGCCGTCGCTCCGTGCCGCTGGGTGTGCTGCTTGCTTCCGATGCGGTTCAGGTCGAGGTCGCCGACCGCCTTGACGCGGATCCGGGTCGCGCCGCCCGGCAGATACGCGAGCGGCACCTCCTCGATGTCCACGACGCGTACCGTGCCGGGCCGCGCGCCCGCGTCCTCGGCGCGCCCCACGGCCTCGTCGCGGGCCTCGGCGAGCACCGCGTCGCGGCGCCCCTCCGGGACGTGGAAGACGCGGTCGACCTCGCCGCCGACCTGCGCGATGGCCGCGCCGACCGCGTTCGCGACCCCGAAGTTGCCGGGCCGCCGCACGTCGTCGAAGCCGGGCAGCGCCTCGGGAACCAGAATCGAACCGCCGCCCACGGCTACTACCGGCAGCGGCGCCGCCGAGGTACGCATCCGGTCGACGCTCTCCGCGAGCCGCTCCGCGATCCGGCCCAGGGCGCGCGTCACGAAGGCGGGGTCGAGGTGCGCGACCCGTGCCGCGTCCCCCACGTCGGCCTGCCCCGCCGCCACCGCCAGGTCCGTCGCGGTCAGCGTCGTGCCGCCGAAGACGAGCGCCTCCTCGGTGAGCCGGTAGCCGACCGAACGCGGCCCCGTCTCCCCGTCGTCCGACACCAGCGAACCGCCGCCGATCCCGAGCGAAAGGACGTCAGGGATACGGAAGTTGGTGCGGATGCCCGCGGCCTCGCTCTCGCCGGCCGCCTCACGCGGGAAGCCGCCCGCGAGGATGCCCACGTCGGCGGTCGTGCCGCCCACGTCGACCACCGCGCAGTCCCCTAGCCCGGACAGGAAGGCCGCCCCGCGCATCGAGTTGGTGGGCCCCGACGCGAACGTCGCCACCGGATACGTCCGGGCGAAGTCCACGTCCATCAGCGTCCCGTCGTTCTGCGACAGGAAGAACGGCGCCGTGATCGACACCTCCGCGAGCGCCTTGCCGAACGACTCGACGATCACCGTCGCGAGGTCGCGCAGCGCCGCGTTGATGATCGTGGCGTTCTCGCGGGCAAGGAGGCCGATCCGGCCGAGCTCGTGCGACAGCGAGAAGTGCACGTGGTCGCCCAGCTCGCCGCGCAGGATTTCCGCCGCGCGCCGCTCGTCGTCCTCCGCGACCGGCGAGAACACCGACGACACGGCCACCGAACGGATCCCCCGCGCCGCGATGTCCGCGGCCGTCCGCTTCAGCTCGTCCGGGTCGAGCGGGGACAGGACCCGGCCGTCGAACTCGCGGCCGCCGTGGCACAGATAGCCGTGCCCGCCGACGGCGGCGCGCTGCCGCTCGGGCCAGTCCGTCATCGGCGGCAAGGCCGCCGTCGCGGGCAGCCCCAGGCGCACGGCGGCGACGGGCGCGAGCCGGGCGCCCTCGATGAGGGCGTTGAGGAAGTGGGTCGTGCCGATCATCACCGCGGTGATGGACTCGACGGGCGGGTCGAGGGCCCGGATCGCGGCCGTGACCCCGGACGTGATGTCCGGTGTCGTCGGCGACTTGGCCGCCGCCAGGACCCGGTCGTCGTCCCCGAGGAGGGCGGCGTCGGTATTGGTTCCTCCGACGTCGATGCCGATGCGCATGTGGTGACTTCCTTTGTGCGTACGTGGATGTGCGTACGTGGATCGGTACGGGAGTTCAGTGGGCGGACGCGGGCGTGGATGCGGGCGCGGGGTCCGCCGTGCCCACCTCGGCCTCGATCTGGGCGGCGGGGCGCTCCGGCTGGGTGAAGGGCAGTTCACGGACGGCGCGCACAAGGCCGAGCTTGCCGAGGACGATGTAGCCGAGGCCCGCGAGGATCAGGGAGTTGAGGGCCGGGATGCCCCACCAGGCGTAGTGGTCGCCGAGCCAGCCCACCAGTGAGGCGACGGCCCACGTGGCGAGCGTGGCGGGCACCCAGCCCGGCTCGCTCTCCGGGAGCCGGCCCACGGCGCGCGAGGCGTCGAGCTGCGGCCGCCACTGCTTCACCACGAAGTACTCGGCGACCATGATCCCGGCGACCGGCGGGGTGAGGACGCCGAGGACCGTCAGGAAGTCCGTGAAGTGCTCCAGGATCCCGGCCGCCGCGGCGAGGCTGCCGAGGACACCGATGACGACGGTGGTGCCGACCCGGCCGAGGCGCACCTTGAACACGGACTCGACGGCGCTGATGAGGCCGAGCGAGGACGAGTAGAGATTCCAGTTGTTGATCTTCACGGTCGCCGACACCAGGACGATCACGCCGACGATTCCGGAGCTGGACGTGATGATCGCGATCAGGTCGGAGGACTTCACGGCGTACGCGAGGAGCACCCCGGCCAGGCCCAGGACGTACTCGCCGAGGGAGATGCCGACGAGGGTCTGCTTGACGACGTCGCCGGTGGTGCGGTTGAAGCGCGTCATGTCGGGCGTCGTGACGGCGCCGACGATGTACGAGCCCGCGACGATCGTCGCGCCCGTCGCGATGGAGATGTGCGCACCGAACGGCGGCGACGCGACGAGGTCGGTGAAGCTGTGCCGCGAGATCTGCACGGTCATCGCCCAGCCGGCCAGGCCCAGGAACGCGGGCACGGTCACGAACGCGGTCCAGCCCATGGCCCGGAACCCGCGCAGCACCAGGGCCGTGACGCCGAGCCCGCAGATCAGGCACCAGGCCCACAGCGGTATCGACGGCACGATCGACTGGAGTCCGGCCGCGAACACGGCGGTCTGCACCCCGAACCAGCCGAACAGGCTGACCGCGATGACGAGCCCGATCAGCGTCGAGCCGAACCGCCCGAAGCCGGTCCAGCGCACCAGCATCGAGGTCGCCAGGCCCTCCCGCATGCCGGCGACGCCGACGAAGATGCAGACGACCTCCAGGATCACGGAGCCGAGTGTGAACGCCCAGAAGGCGCCCCAGAAGGAGAGCCCGGCGCCGAGCGTCGCGCCGAGGAGGAACTGGGTCAGGTCGGAGAGCTGGCCGAAGCGCTGCACGGCGACGTTGAACCAGGAGTATCGGGCCGCGCGCGGCACTCTCTCCAGGGGGTAGTCCTCGTCGGTGTGGTCAGCTGTCGGCGCGCCGGACGGCTTGGTCATGGGGACGGTCCTCGCATCGAAGGGGATGGGTGGAGTCACGGCAGGGCGAAGCTGAACTGCCGTGCGGGGAAAGGGTGTTGATGAGGCGTTGGTGAGGCTTTGATGAGGTCAGAGCGGTAGAGGTGGTCCGAAGGCCCGGGCGCGCAGGAGCAGCGCGCCCGGCAGGTAGGGCACCGTGAGATCGGGTTCGAGCAGCGTGCGTACGCGGCGGGGATCCGCCCCGGCACGCACCGCCCAGGCCCGCGCGAGATCGCGCACCTCGTCGCGTACGGCGTCCAGGCGCCGGCCGGGACCGACCCGCACGATGCGCTCGTGGTGGCCGCCCACCGGGCTCGCGGCCGCGCCGAACGCGCCCGCCACCCCGCCGTGTTCGGGCCGTACGACCTCGCAGCCGGGCAGCGCCCGGTCGGGCACCGCCTCCGCGCCACCGCCGACCAGGACGACGGGAAGCCCGCCGGCGGCGGTCTGCATCCGGTCCACCGCTTCCGCGAGGTCGCGGTGTGCCGCGGCGTCGACGGTGAGCAGTTCGGGGACGCGCAGGCTGACGGGTACGCCGCCGATGCGTCCGCCGGGTCCGGCCTCCTGGGGATAGCCGGCGGTCAGTGTGCCCACGCGGGCCCGGCGTTCGCCGATGTCCGCGACGACGGCGTCCCGTACGCCGCTGAGCAGTCCCGCGCCACGGATCGTGCACGCCGGGCCCGAACCGAGGCTCAGACCGGGCTGGCGGCGCAGGTGGTCGAGGCTCATCAGCGTGCCGTCGTGCCGGGTCACGAGCACGGCGGCACCCGGCGCGAGGCCGAGCCGGGGGAGCGCGGCGGTCAGTTCGTCGGCGACCCGAGCCACCAGGAGACACAGCGCGGCGTCGAGCACCGTGGCGTTCTCGCGCCGGAGCAGCCCGAGCGCGCCGATCTCGCCGGACAGGACCACGGGTACGTCGGCACCGGCCTCGGCGCGCAGGATCTCCGCGGCCTCCCGTTCCTGCGTCCCGTCGGCGGGCGCGAACACGGCGCTGACGGCGAACGCCTCGGCCCGGCCCGCGAGTCCGGCCCCGAAGCGGGCCACGGCGTCCCGGTCGAGCGGCGCCCCGTCGTACGGGCCGAGCCCGCCACCACCGGCCACGTTCGCGGTCCCGGCGCACACGGCGTCGCGCAGCTCGGCGGGCCACCCGAACAGCGGCCGCACCGCGTCGGCGGCCTCGCCCCCGATGCGCAGCACCCCGACCTGCGCGAGCCCCGTACGCTCCGCCACGGCGCGCGCGGCGACCCGCAGTCCCACGGCGAGCTGCGTGACCCGCGCGCGCGGCTCGCGGGGCAGCGCCGCGACGGCGGCGACGAGCGACCCGACGGCGTCACCGGCCAGAGACGGCACCTTCACCGCCGACAACGCCCGCCCGTCCCCGTCCAGCAGAACGGCATCCGTGTTGGTGGGACCCACGTCCACGCCGATGATCACGACGCCCCCTCCCGGGTCAGGCCGTGGAGGCCGAACGCCGTGGGGCCGGCGAGGCGCAGGCCGGCCTCCGAGTACCAGACGGGTGCGGACGGCAGGGCGTGCAGGCGCACCCGCAGCCCGTACCTGACCTCTTCCACCGGCACGGCCCACCCGCTGTGCACGTCCACGAGAGCGATCACGTCGGGCACCAGCGCCAGCGTCCGGCCGTCCTCGAGCGCCGCGACGAACTCGCTGCGGGCCTCGATCCTGACGAGTCGCCCCGCATCGGTGCCGGTGCCCTCCAGGAGCACGCGCGTCGCGTCCCCGACGTCCCGCCGCACCGACGCCACCTTGCCGGTCAGGAGCGCCGGCGGCCCCTCGCCGCGTCCGACGGCGACCGCCCGCGTCACCGAACCGGCGACGGCGTGCCGGGCGGCCTGCCCGGCCGTCAGCGGATACTCGGAGGTCGCGGCGTGCCCGCCGAACGTCGCGACGGCGGCCCGGGCCAGCTCCTCCAGCCAGGGGCCGTCGACGTGGTCGAGGACGACGGTGCGCCCGTACTCGTCGGCGAGCACCGTGGGGCCGGGCCGGAGCCCGGCCAGTTCGAGGACGTTCTGGTCCATGCGCGGGAACGCGCGGCCCATGGCGTCGGCGTCGAGCAGCGGCAGCCCGAGCCGGGCCGCCCACGCCACGGCCGTACAGCCGTTGAGCCCGCCGATCTCCGAGCACAGGACGGCGGCCACGGGCCTGCCGTGCAGCGCCTCGACCCGCTCCCGCATCCGTGCGGGCTCGGCCCGGCTCCCGATGCGCTCCTCGGCGACGGCCGGTGAGCCGATCAGGCCGACCGGCATGACGAACGCGTCCTCGGGCAGCTCGCCGGCCGCCACGACCGGCACGGGCCCGCACTCCTCGATGGCCTGCTCGGCCAGGGGACGGGTCACGGCGGCGGGGCTTCCGCCGCCTCCCGAACCCAGGACGGCGCAGCCCCGCGCGAAGTCGGCGAGCACTCCGGCGTCCATCTGCATGCCGCTCAGCGTACGAGCCCGCCCGCGCCGTCCAATGGGCCACCAGCCCATACCTTGGCATCACCCTGTGCCGCCAGCACAATGGCCGTATGCCGCGCCTCGTTCAGCTGCTCACCGCACCCGGCCTCGACACCCTCCGCCCGCTCGCGGGCCCCCTCGACGCCACCGAGGTCACCGGCATCCGCCTCGAACCCCGCGCCGGCGGGCTGGCGACCGTCCCCGCGGGCACGGTCGCGGTCATGCTGACCCCGCTGCCGGACCATCTCCTCGACGTGGCCGTACGGGACGCCGCCTCCGCAGGCGCCGCAGCCCTCGTACTCACCGGACGTGAGGCGGGCGTGGCGGGAGACCGTGCCCTGCGCGCCCTGGCCGAGCGCGGCCGGATCGCGGTCCTGACCACGGACGGCGACCTCGCGGCCCTGGTCGTGGCCGTGGACCGCGCCGTCGCCGGGGACGCCGCCGACGCCCTCGCCCGGATCGAGGCCGCCGCCCGGGACCTGCCCGCCGCCGGGGGTGACCCGGAACAGGCCGCCGAGACTGCCGCCCGGCTCCTCGGTGTACCCGTCGAGCGCCGTGCGGCAGGCCCGGGGGAGGAGGGCGCGTCGGCCGCCGGACCCGACGGCGAGGTGCGCCTCGCCGCGCCCGCGCGCCCCGGCCACGCGGGCACCGCGGTCCGCACCGTCCTGGCGCTCGCCGCCCTCACCGCGGCCGGCGGCGGCCACGGCGACGTCCCCGTGCGCTCCCGCGGCCACCTCCTCGCCGAACTCCTCGTCGCCCCGCAGGACAGGACCGGTCACCTGGCCGCCCGAGGCCGGACCATCGGCCTGCCCGTCGACGGCCGGCACATCGCGCTGCGGATCGAGGCCGCGGCGCTGCCCGCCGCGGACCGCTACCGGCTCCTGGACACCGTGCTGCCGAGGACCCTGACCGACGTACGGCAGTACGCCGCCGACGGCCACCTGCCCGACGGGGTCCACTGGAACGCCGCCCTCGTCGACGACGCGCTCGTCCTGCTCGGCACCTGGCCCGCCGACCCCGGCGCACCCGGCCGCCGCGCCGCGCTCGCCCTCGCCCGCCGCGCCGTCGACCGGCTGCGCCGCCTGCACCCCGAGGCGGACCTGCGCGGCGGCGTCGGCGCCCCGCACCGAGGCCCCCTCGGCATCCGTACCTCGGCCCGCGAGGCCCGGGCCGCCCTCCTCAAGTCCGCTCCCGCCGACGGCACCCCGGTGACCGCGCACGACGCGGCGGGCCTCGACCGCATGCTCCTGGAGTGGTACGCCTCCGACACCGCCCGCGAAGCCGTCGACGAACTCCTCGCACCCGTCACGGAGTTGGGCCCGGAACGAGCCGACCCCCTGCTCCGCACCCTGCAGACCTACCTCGACCACAACAACTCCCCGGCCCACGCCGCCGAGGAGCTTCACCTGCACCGCAACGCGGTCGGCGCCCGCATCCGCCGTGTCACGGACCTCACGGGCGCCGACCTCACCGATCCCGAAACCAGACTGGCCCTCCAACTGGCCTGCCGCGCCCGCCTCTCGACACCGCCGGGCCCGGCCTAGGAGCCTGCCCCGCCCCCTACGGGAACTCCGGCTCCGTCGGCGCCGTCGACGAGCCGTCCGCCTGGGCCGCGACCATCTTGTGCACCTCTTCGGGCGTCAGATACGCGTCCGTCTTCTCGAAGTCCTTGAGGGTCCTGGGCCGGTTCGCCTGGAAACCGGTGCGTACGAAGTCGTCGCCGGCGATCGCGTTGAGCCCCCAGTTCGCCGCCGTCCGGAACCGGGCCGGCCCGGTGCGCAGCGCCCCCAAGTGGTAGGCGCGGGCCACGATCTGGGCCGGCAGGCCGGTCAGCTGCACGCCGACCGGCTTGGACACGGCCTGGATGCCGCCGAGGTCGACCACGAGCCCCAGGTCCTTGTGCCGGTACGGCGCGAGCGGCTGCCCGTGCAGCGCGGCGGCCACGTTCTTCGCCGCCGCCCAGCCCTGCCGCATGGCGTGCTGCGCGGTCGGCGGGCAGATCGCGTCGCCGCCCTTCGCCAGGTCCGGCACCGCGGCCGCGTCCCCGAGCGCGAACACACCGTCGAGCCCCGGCACCGTCAGCTCCGGATCCACCACGAGGCGGCCCCGGTTCGTCTCCGCGCTCAGCGTCGCGATCAGCGGACTCGGCGCGACACCGGCCGTCCAGATCAGGGTGTGGCACGGCAGCACCCGGCCGTCCGTCAGCGTCACCGTGTCCTCGGTCGCCTTCGCCACGGACACCCCGAGCGACACGTGCAGGCCGCGCCGCTCCACGATCGACAGGGCCTTCTCGCCGAGCCGGTCACCGAGCTCGGGCATCAACTTCGGTGCGATGTCGACGAGATGCCACTTGATCAGCGCCGGGTCGAGCCCCTTGTAGCGCTTGACGGCGGCGGTGGTCAGACGCTGCAGATACGCGGCCGTCTCCGTACCTGCGTAACCACCGCCCACCACCACGAACTGCAGCCGGGCCTCCCGCTCGGCGGGATCCGTGCTGGCCGCCGCGAGATCGAGCTGGGAGATGACGTGGTCGCGGATCCAGGCCGCCTCCGCCAGCGTCTTCACCCCGACCGCGTACTGGTCCACGCCGGGGATGTCGAACTGCCGCGTGACACTGCCCGGCGTCAGGACCAGGTAGTCGTAGGACTCCACGATCTCCTCGCCGTTGATCTTCCGTACGACGACCGCCTTCGCCTCGGCGTCCACACCCACCGCGCCGCCCGGAATGATCGCGGTGTGCCGCAGCATGCGCCGTAGCGGCACCGCCACCGACTGCGGGGTGAGCACGCCCGAGGCGACTTGGGGAAGGAGCGGCAGATACAGCTGGTGGTCGAAGGGACTGACCAGCCTGAGCTGCGCCTCGCCGGGCTTGAGGATCTTCTCCAGCTTGTGCGCGCACTCCATGCCGGCGAATCCGCCGCCGACGATCAGGATCCGAGGAGCTGCCATGTGATGTCTCTCCAGGGTCGGGCTCATCCGGACGCGAAGGGGACCGGTCATCGGCCATCCCGCTCATCCTCTTCCGCGCGCACGGCCTGCGCACGCCGAACGGGTCCTTCCGCCCGCGTACCCCCGAACCTGCCCTCTCAGGGCCGGTAGCGCAATGGATGGTCATCAGGTACTTCGACGACGACGATGTGCACGCCGTCGGGATCCGCGATCCAGAACTCGATCAGTCCCCACGGCTCCTTGACCGGCGGCCGCAGCACCTCGACCCCGCGCGCCGCCAGCTCCTCGTGGGCGGCCGCCGCGTCCTCGACCTGGAGCCACAGCTGGAGCCCGGGCGACGGCGGGGTCTCCGAGCGGCCGGACACCTCCAGGAAGCCGCCGCCGAGGAAGTAGACGGTGCCGCGCTCGGGGCCCGTCCCGAACTCGCGGTACACGGCGAGGCCGAGCGCCTCGCCGTAGAAGGCCCGCGACCGCTCAGGGTCGGTGGGGCGAAGAAGCGTCCTGCTGCTCAGTACGTGAACCATGCGAACGCAGCGTAGAGGCCCGGGGTTAGGCTCGACGGCGCCCGCGCCGAACGCCGTGCACGAGATCGGAGACCCGACCCATGACCCTCGCTCCCCGTCCCACGACCGGCGGCCTCACCTTCCGGGACGCCACCGCCACCGACGTCGACGTGCTCGTACGGCTGATCGAGTCGGCGTACCGCGGGGACTCCAGCCGCGCCGGCTGGACCACGGAGGCGGACATCCTTCAGGGGCAGCGCACCGACGCGCAGGGCGTCGTCGACGTCATCGAGTCGCCGGACAGCCGACTGCTCACCGTCGAGCGCGACGGCACGGTCGTGGCGTGCTGCCAGCTGGAGCACCGCGGGGACCACGCGTACTTCGGCATGTTCGCCGTGAGCCCGGCGCTGCAGGGCGCGGGCCTCGGCAAGGTGATCATCGCGGAGGCGGAGCGCACCGCGCGCGAGGCGTGGGGCGTGCGCGAGATGCACATGACGGTGATCTCGGTGCGCGAGGACCTCATCGCCTGGTACGAGCGCCGCGGCTACCGCCGTACGGGAAAGATGACCCCCTTCCCGTACGGCGACGAGCGCTTCGGCATCCCGCAGCGCGACGACCTGCGGTTCGAGCTGCTGGTCAAGCCCCTCGGCTGACCGGCTCGCTCCGGGCGCCCGCTACGCGGTGAAGCGGCCGGTGCGTTTGATCTCCGGGTAGTCGGTCGTGGCCCCGTCCAGGCCGAGCGCCCGTACCAGGCGCAGATCGTCCTGCGTGTTGACGACCCAGCCGATGATCCGCAGGTCCGCCTTGCGGGCCCGCTCGACGATCTCCTGCGTGAGGCGCCGGATGTTGAGGACGAGGGCGGTGGCGCCGACGGCGGTCGCCCGGTCCACCACGTCGGTGCCGTAGCGGCTGGCGACCAGCGCCGTACGGACGCCCGGCACCAGGCGGGAGATCTCGGCGATCGCCTCGTCGTGGAACGAGATCACCTCGACCCGGCCCACCAGGTCGCGGCGCAGCAGGACCTCGGCGAGGGCGCGCGCCGCCGCGACGGTCTTGATCTCGGCCTGGAGCGGCTTGGTGACGGCGTCGAGCACCTCCTCGAAGACCGGCACACGCTCACCGCGCCCGGCGTCCAGGGCGCGCAGTTCGGTGAGGGTCTTGTCGGCGATGGGGCCCCGGCCGTCCGTCGTGCGGTCGACGTCCGCGTCGTGCATGACGACGAGGGCGCCGTCCTTGCTGAGGTGCAGATCGAGTTCGATGAGGTCGAGGCCCGCTTCCTGCGCGGCGACGAAGGAACGGAGGGTGTTCTCGGGTTCGACACCCATGACCCCGCGATGCCCGATGGTGAGGAAGTTCAAGATCGTCTCGCTTCCGTCGACGGCGGCTCGGCGCCCGCGCGAGGTCGCGGACGGGCTCGCCCGCGCGGCACGGCCGAAGCCTAACGGCCCGCCTCCGCGATGGGACCGGTCCGACGCGAGGGAGTGGAGTGGTCCGCTCTGGTCGCGGCGGCCCCGAGGAGCAGTCCGGTGACGACGGCGGCGACCAGGACGGCACGGATGCTCACGGTCAGGGCTCCAGACGCGGTGGCGGTGCGGGGACCGCTCCGTCCTACCGCCGCCGGCACCCTGCCGCGCGCAGCATCACCCGTGGGTGGGCGAGTCCCCCCGTGGTTGACCGGGGGAGGGGGCGACACGGGACCCCGGGCCGGTCTTGTCCGCGAATCGCGTCACGGCCCTTGCCGTCTCCGGATCTGACGGTTAGTCATATACCGAACCGGAATAGCGGGGCGTGACCCGACTCCCTGGAGGCAATGTGAAGTTCTCCGTCATCTTCGAGGCGCAGCTCGCCGATCCCACCGTCGAACACGAGCACAAGGTCATCCACGACTGCGTCGAACAGGCGGTGCTCGCCGAGGATATGGGCTTCGACCGCATCTGGGCCGTCGAACACCACTCCCTCAAGTGGTACGCGCACATGTCGGCCCCGGAGATCTTTCTGACCTGGGTCGCCGCCCGCACCAGCACCATCCGGATCGGACACGGCGTCGTCTGCATGCCGTTCAACTTCAACCACCCCGTGCGCGTCGCGGAGCGGGCCGCCATGCTCGACCTGCTCTCCGGCGGCCGCCTCGACCTCGGGGCGGGCCGGGGCGGCACCGCGCAGGAGACCTCCCTGTGCGGGGTCGACAAGGACCGGACGACCCAGGAGGTCGAGGAGGCGCTGCGGATCATCGGCAAGGCCTGGGTGAAGGACGAGCTCGAACACCACGGGGATCTCCTCGACATCGACCCGCACCCCATACTTCCCCGCCCGAAACAGACACCCCACCCGCCCCTCTTCCTCGCGTGCAGCCGCACCGAGACGCTCACCCAGGCCGCCGAACTCGGCATCGGCGCACTGGTGATGGGCTTCGCGGGCCCCGAGTCGATCGCCGGCATGCGGCAGGCCTACGACGAGGCGATCGCCGCCCGCACCGGCGACCGCTTCGTGTCCGGCGCCGTCAACGACCACTTCTCCGTCCTGTGTCCGACCATCGTCCTCGACGACCGCGAGGAGGCCCGGCGCGTCGGCATCCGCGGGCAGCGCTTCTTCGCCCAGTCCATCGGCCACTGGTACGGCGGCGCGGGCGTCCCCGACGAGGCCGTGGTGGAGGGCGCCGACGAGGCGGCCGACATGCGCAGGGCCGCCGAACAGGTCGTGGCCCGCCTCAACGAACAGCACATCCCGGTACGCCCCAACGCCACGGCCACCTTCAACGCCGACCACGCGTACGGCACCGCCGACGACGCCATCGCCTACGTCGAGCGCCTGCGCGACGCGGGCGCCGACGAGATCATGTGCCTCGTCCAGATGGGCACGGTGCCGCAGGAGGCCTGTCTGGAGACGCTGCGCCAGTGGGGCGAGAAGGTCATCCCGCACTTCCGCGCCCAGGAGCAGCCGGCGGGGTCCGCGTGAGCCCGGCCGGCGAGGACCGTCTCGCGCCCGACGTCCGCGGCCTCGTCGACGCGATGACCGCGTCGTTCCCCGACCTCGGCGGCACGGTGACCGACGCGGCGGAGGCCCGCCGTGTGCTGGCCGCCGCGCCCGCGTCACCGTTCCTGCCCCCGGTCGTCGGCTCGGTCGAGGACCGTGACATCCCCGGACCCGCCGGGGCGCCCCGGATCCCCGTACGGATCTACCGCCCGGACCCCGACGACGCGCCGGGCCCGTGCCCGACCGTCGTCTTCTTCCACGGGGGAGGGTGGGTGATCTGCGACCTGGACACCCATGACTCCACCGCGCGCGGGCTGTGCCGCGAGGCGGGCGCCGTGGTCGTGTCCGTCGACTACCGGCTGGCTCCGGAGGCACCGTTCCCGGCCGCCGTCGACGACGCGTACGCGGCGCTGTGCTGGACGGAAGGCCATCTCGCCGAACTGGGCGGCGACGCGGGGGCCCTGGTCGTGGCGGGTGACAGCGCGGGCGGCAACCTCGCGGCCGTCGTCGCCCTGCTGGCCAGGGACCGGGGCGGCCCGCGCATCGCGCTCCAGGCCCTCGTCTACCCCGCGACCGACGCCCATCAGGCGACGGAGTCGTTCGCGCGCAACGCCGACCGCTACTTCCTGACCGCCGCGCACTGCCGCTGGTTCGTCGAGCAGTATCTCGGCGCGGACGGCGACCGGTCCCACCCGCACGTCTCGCCGCTCCTCGCCGACCTGACCGGCCTGCCTCCCGCCCACATCGTGACCGCGGGCTGCGATCCGCTGTGCGACGAGGGGCGCGCCTACGCGACGGAGCTGCGGGCACGCGGCACCGAGGTCACCGAGAGTCATTTCCCGCGGATGTTCCACGGCTTCTTCGGCTTCCCCGAACTGCTCGACGATGCCCGTACTGCCGTGGCGGATGTGGCGAAGGCCATCGTTTCAACCGGGTCCGGCAGGAAAAACAGCGGTGAAGCAGGGGGTGACGCAGGATAATCTCCGCCCAGCTCCCCTTGTGGTGGAGAACCTCGCCCGCTTACGGTGTGACTACGCGAGGTTCTCCCGTGGAGGATGGGTAATGACGGAAATTCTTGTGCAGTCGGGCGTGGAGGGAAACGTTCCTCCGGAGACGGTCGGGGCGAGTCCCGGCGGCAGGGTGGTGGACCACCCGGCCTGGCCCTTGCTCAAGGCCGCCGTGGAGGAGATCCGTCCCTGGCAGCAGAAGGACGGCTCCATCGACTTCGCCGCCGACGGTGCTCCGTCGAAGGCCGTCGTCGAGCTGACCCTTGACCGCGCCATATCCGCCGTCGAGCAGCTCTCCCCCCTGCTCCCGCACGACGCCGCGTACCACGCGGCGCTCGTCGCCGATCTGCGCCGCTGGGCCGAGGACGGCTTCGGGATCCCGGACTTCCTCGACTCACTGCTCGCCTTCCAGCCGGCCGCGCACCGCGAGGACGGGCTGCAGCACCTGGTCGTCTTCGCGATGTACACGCAGAACGGCAACCCGGACCGCAACCTGGAGGCCGTCGTCCTGCGCATGGTGTGGCCCGAGTGGCTCGCCGAGCTGGAGGCGACGCGTTACGACAACCCGCTGTTCTGCGGGATCACCTTCGAGGACTTCACCTCCGGCTACGACACCCACTCGGCCGTGCTCTTCCCGGAGACCATCGCCGTACGCGAGGCGCCGGAACGTTTCTCCTGGGGTGGCATCTTCTGCGACCGTGAGGCGGCCCGCTTCCGCGCCGTCACCGAGGCCTCCGTCGCGACCCTCGGGCTCGAACTGCCCGACGACATCCGCGAGATGGTCTCCGACCAGGAGCGCTGCCAGCAAGCCTTCGTCCTGTGGGACATGGTGCACGACCGTACCCACAGCCACGGCGACCTGCCCTTCGACCCGTTCATGATCAAGCAGCGCCAGCCGTTCTGGATGTACGGCCTCGAGGAGCTGCGCTGCGACCTCACCGCCTTCAAGGAGGCCGTGAAGCTGGAGGCCGAGGGCAACGCGCACGGCCGTGACGTGCAGTACGCGGTCCTCTTCGACCGGATGTTCCGCTTCCCGGTCTCCGGCGACCGCAACCGCAACTACGACGGCCTCGGCGGCCAGCTGCTCTTCGCGTACCTGCACAAGCACGACGTGCTGCGCTGGACCGACAACAAGCTGCACATCGACTGGCAGCGCGCCCCGCAGGTCACCAACCAGCTGTGCGCCGACATCGAGCAGCTGTACCGCGACGGCATCGACCGCCCGAAGCTGGTGCACTGGTTCGCCGCGTACGACCTGGTCGCCGAGTACCTGGCCCCGCACCCCGGGTCCCGCTGGGCCAAGGGGCCGGACGCCCTCGACCTCACGCAGCCCCCGCGCAAGCTGGTCGACGACGTGCTTCCGGACGAGTTTCCGCTGAGCATGTTCTATGAGGCACTGTCCAAAAAGCTGAAGAACGTGATCGCCTCCACCAAGGGGATCACCGCTGCGGGCGCCGAGCGGGCCGCCGCATGAGCGCTTGTGAGGAGGCGACGACCATGGCCGAAGGCAACGGGAACGGCACGCTGAACGGAGCGGTCATCGCGGTGGCGGGCGCGGCCGGCCCCGCCGGCCGCGCGACCCTGCTGCGGCTCGCCGAGGCGGGCGCGATCGTCGTCGGAGCGGACGCGGACCCCGCGCGTCTCGCGGAGGCCGTGGACGCGGCCCGGTACGCGCACGGCGGCGCCACCGTCGTCGGCGACACCGTCGACCTGCTCGACCTCGACGCGACCCGTGAATGGGCGCACCGCGTGGAGAAGGACTTCGGACGCGTCGACGGCGTGGTCCACCTCGTCGGCGGCTGGCGCGGCAGCGCGACCTTCGCGGAGACCGACCTCGCCGACTGGGACCTGCTCGAAAAGCTCCTGATCCGCACGGTCCAGCACACCTCCCTCGCCTTCCAGGAGGCCCTGCAGCGCAGCGACCGCGGCCGCTTCCTGCTGATCAGCGCCGCGGGCGCCAGCAAGCCGACCGCGGGCAACGCGGCGTACGCGGCCTCCAAGGCGGCGGCCGAGGCCTGGACGCTCGCCCTCGCGGACGCCTTCCGCAAGGCCGGGGGTGACGCGGGTCCGCAGCAGGCGGCTGCCATCCTGGTGGTGAAGGCGCTGGTGAACGACGCGATGCGCGCCGAGCGACCCAACGCGAAGTTCGCGGGCTTCACGGACGTCAAGGAGCTGGCCGAGGCCATCGCCGGCGTCTGGGACCGGCCCGCCAAGGAATTGAACGGGACCCGTCTGTGGCTGACCGAGAAGCCGTGAACCCTCCGAAGACCGACGCCCGCAGGCACCACGACCCGGACGTCCGTGGCTTCGCGAGCGACAACTACGCGGGCGCGCACCCGGAGATCCTCGCGGCGCTCGCCCTCGCCAACGGCGGTCACCAGATCGCGTACGGCGAGGACGCGTACACGGAGAATCTGCAGCAGATCATCCGGGGGCACTTCGGCCCCACCGCCGAGGCGTTCCCGGTGTTCAACGGCACCGGTGCCAACGTCGTCGCGCTCCAGGCGGTCACCGACCGCTGGGGTGCGGTGATCTGCGCCGAGTCCGCGCACATCAACGTCGACGAGGGCGGGGCCCCGGAGCGGATGGGCGGCCTCAAGCTGCTCACCGTGCCGACCCCGGACGGCAAGCTCACGCCCGAGCTCATCGACCGGCAGGCCTTCGGCTGGGACGACGAGCACCGGGCGATGCCGCAGGTCGTCTCGATCACGCAGAACACCGAACTGGGCACGCTCTACACGCCCGACGAGATCCGTGCGATCTGCGACCACGCGCACCAGCACGGCATGAAGGTGCACCTCGACGGCTCGCGCATAGCCAACGCGGCCGCCGCCCTCGACGTGCCGATGCGCACGTTCACGAACGCGGTCGGAGTCGACATCCTGTCGCTCGGCGGCACGAAGAACGGTGCCCTGTTCGGCGAGGCCGTCGTCGTCCTCAACCAGGACGCCGTCAGCCACATGAAGCATCTGCGCAAGCTGTCGATGCAGCTCGCCTCCAAGATGCGTTTCGTGTCGGTGCAGTTGGAGGCCCTGCTCGCCAAGGACCTGTGGCTGCGCAACGCGCGCCACGCCAACGAGATGGCCCAGCGCCTCTACGAGGGGGTCCGCCACGTCGACGGCGTGGAGATCCTCTACCCGGTGCAGGCCAACGCCGTCTTCGCGCGGCTGCCGCACGATGTCAGCGAGCGCCTGCAGAAGCGTTACCGGTTCTACTTCTGGGACGAGGCGGCCGGCGACGTCCGCTGGATGTGCGCCTTCGACACCCGGGAGGAGGACGTCGACGGTTTCGTCGCCGCCCTCAAGGAGGAGATGGCCCGCTAAGGCCGTACCGACCAGCCACGCTCCATCGCTGCATAGATATGCGGTCGACCGTAAAGCTATTGACTCGCGGTCGGTCGCGTTTCTATGCTCCCGGTCCATGGAGCTGATCCAGAACACCCCTGACCTGTCCGCCTACTTGGCGGCTGACGAGGTCATCGACCATGACCACCCGCTCGTACGGAAAACGGCCGCACGCCTCGCCGCGCAGGCCGACGACTCATATGCATACGCGCGAGCCGCCTACGAGTTCGTGCGCGACACCATCCCGCACTCCGCCGACAGCGGCGACATGCGCGTCACCTGGCGTGCCTCCGACGTCCTGGAGCAGGGCACCGGCATCTGTCACGCCAAGTCCCACGCGCTGGCCGCGCTGCTGCGGGCCGAGGACATCCCCGCCGCGCTCTGCTACCAGCGGCTGACGCACGACGCGGGGACCGGGCACGCGCTGCACGGCATGGTCGCCGTGCGCTTCCACGGGGCCTGGCACCGGCAGGACTGCCGGGGCAACAAGCCCGGGGTCGACGCCCGCTTCTCCCTCGACGGCGAGCGGCTGGCCTTCCCGGTGGACGAGAAGTCCGGCGAGGTGGACTACCCGCAGCTCTTCGACGCGCCGCACCCGGCCGTTCTGCGCGTCCTGCGTGAGGCCCCCGACCGGCCGTACCTGTGGGAACACCTGCCCGACGCGGTCTGACCCGCCGGGCGGGCCGGGGCGGCCCGGGGCGGGCCGGGGCTCACCCGGCGGCCCGCAGGACCGATTCAGCTCGCCTCGGCGGCCTTCACCTCTGCCGCGGTCGGCGCGGTGCCGCCGAGGTGCGCGGGCATCCACCACGTGTCGTCCGGACCCTTGGGGCGCACGGGGTACGCGCGCTGCGCCGCCTCCAGGAGCTCCTGCACGCGCTCGCGCAGCCGCCGGGTGATGGCGCCGGCGTACTGGTCGCGCGGGGCCTCCATGGCCTCGCCCACCCGGATCGTGACCGGGATGTGCTGGCGCCTGAAGTTCTTCGGGTGGCCCTTCGTCCACAGCCGCTGGGTGCCCCACAGTGCCATGGGGATCAGCGGCACACCGGCCTCCTGGGCCAGGCGCGCGGCGCCCGACTTGAAGCTCTTCAGCGTGAACGACTGGGAGATCGTCGCCTCGGGGAACACCCCGATGACCTCACCGGACCGCAGCGAGTCGAGGGCGAGCGCGTACGCGTCCTCGCCCTGCTTGCGGTCCACGGGGATGTGCTTCATGTTGCGCATCAGCGGGCCGGAGATCTTGTGCCGGAACACCGACTCCTTCGCCATGAAACGCACCAGGCGCTTCTGCGGCAGCGCAGCGAGCCCGTCGAAGATGAAGTCCAGGTAGCTGATGTGGTTGCTGACCAGGACCGCGCCGCCGGAACGCGGAATGTTCTCCGCGCCCTTGACGTCGATCTTCAGATCGAGCGCCTTGAACATCGTGCGGGCCGCGCCGATGACCGGACGGTAGACGAGCTCTGCCATGGAGGGGGAGGACCCTTCATCTCTGCCTGGGGAGGGGGCTCCCGGCGGGAAGTTACGCAGCCGTAGGTTTAGTGGCCTGCGCAGATCGTGCCCCATCAACGGCTGAGTGGCCAGTCCTGGTTCCCGCAGGGCGCGAGATCCTCGTCACTCCGGCACGGTCCGCGCGGGCCCGTTGATCAGCGAAATCGTGCCGCGACCCGCCTTCCGGGAATCTTCGCGGGCTCGTGGATGCTGCACTGGAACGATGACCGGAAGTGCGCCCACCGTGGCGGGCGCGTACAGGCCGACGCAGCGGTGGCGGAGCGGGAGGACGAAGTGCGCGAGGGCGAAACGGCGCTCGGGGCGGGGCAGTTGGGCGAGGAGCTGGGGGAGCGGGCGACGCTCGTGCAGTTCTCCAGCGCCTTCTGCGCCCCGTGCCGGGCCACCCGCCGCGTGCTCGGCGAGGTGGCCGGCATGGTCCCCGGCGTCGCACACGTGGAGATCGACGCCGAGGACCGGCTCGACCTCGTCCGCGAACTCGGCGTCCTCAAGACGCCCGCCGTGCTCGTCCTCGACGCGAGCGGACACATCGTGCGCCGCGCCTCGGGTCAGCCGCGCAGGGCGGACGTCATCGCGGCGCTCGGGGACGCGGTCTGACGGATGGTGACCCCGTGGTGACGCATCTCCCAGATGACGGTACGCACTTGACTGCACCCGCCACGCATCGTCAGC
The DNA here is from genome assembly GCF_004005495.1 of Streptomyces antnestii. Classification (GTDB taxonomy): domain Bacteria; phylum Actinomycetota; class Actinomycetes; order Streptomycetales; family Streptomycetaceae; genus Streptomyces; species Streptomyces antnestii. The sequence continues at coordinate 799 of NZ_RZYA01000033.1, read as the reverse complement.
CTGACCTCATGCCCACGGAACTCCTTCTCTACGAGCGTGTCCACGTGGACCTCGCCCGCTGCGCGAGTGCGCGTTGTCCCGGCTCCTGAAGCGCCACGGACCCCGCCCGCACCCCTTTGGCAGAAGGACAACTCCATGACGGCCATCCCCGATCTCCGCACCGCCACGACCGCGTCACCCGACCTGCTGCGCTCCGTCTTCCGGCGGCACGCGGCCGGAGTCGCCGTGATCACGGCCCGGGGCGCGGGCCCTGTCGGCTTCACCGCGACCTCCCTGACCTCCGTGTCGGCCGAACCGCCCGTCATCTCGTTCGGCATCGGCCTGGGCGCCTCCAGCTGGCCCGCCGTCTCCGAGGCCGAGCACATCGGCGTACACATACTCGGCGAGCACCAGCAGGATCTCGCCGCGACGTTCGCGAAGAGCGGCGCGGACCGCTTCGGGGAGCCCACACGCTGGTACGACGGTCCGGAGGGGGTGCCCGTCCTCGACGGTGTCCTCGCCTGGATGGTGTGCCGGGTCATCGCGCGCGTACCCGCGGGCGACCATCGACTCGTGCTCGCCGAAGCCGTCGTCGGGGACCACGCAGGGACCGGCCGGCCGCTCGTCTACCACCAGGGCCGCTTCAGCTCGCTGCGCGACTAGGATCACAGTGCAAAGCGCTTGCTTAGCGTGCGGGAACTGGGTGTACTGGCGAGTAATATTTCGTTCGGGGCGCGGGCCGCCCCGACCGGGAGAGTCCGCTTCGGACGCCTATGCTGCCTGCAGGACAGCAAGGCCGCCCCAGTAGAAGACGATTGCA
>NZ_RZYA01000032.1 GCF_004005495.1 Streptomyces antnestii | reverse complement strand
TGCATGGCTTCCGCCGCCTGCGTATCCGCTGGGAGAGACGCGACGACATCCATGAGGCTTTCCTCGGCCTCGCCACCTGCCTCATCACCCACCGCCACGTCCAGCGCCTTTGTTAGGACCTCTAAGAGATCCCGCGGGTAGGGGCGCCGTCGCGAGCGCCGCGATACCGCCGCCTGGACCAGTGGAATCTCTTAGTGATCGAGCGATGATCGGCCGTGGCGACGGACCCGCGAGGCCGGTTTGCCGTCGGAGGCCGAGTAGTACCCCACGCGCTCGGCCGAATTGACAGTTGTTACTCGCTACCACGGGCTCTCTGGTCCGTCTGGCCGAAACGGTCGAAACCTGACAGGGCACACATGCCCCACGCCTCGGAATTCCGGACCGAGAGGTATTGCGTTAGAGCGCACGCCAACTCGTAGGTTCGGAAGCATGCGCTACATCAAACTGGGAACGACCGGACTGGAAGTCTCCGCCATCACCCTCGGCTGCATGAGCTTCGGCGAGCCGGACCGGGGCGGCGAGCCCTGGTCGCTGGGCGCGGACGCCAGCCGGGACATCATCAAGCAGGCCCTCGAGGGCGGCGTCAACTTCCTCGACACGGCCAATGGGTACAGCGCCGGAAGCAGCGAGGAGATCGTCGGCCAGGCGGTCAAGGACTTCACCCGGCGCGAGGAGGTCGTTCTCTCCACCAAGGTCTGGATGCGGATGCGCCCCGGCCCGAACGGCGCCGGGCTGTCCCGCAAGGCGATCTTCGCCGAGCTCGACGCCTCCCTGAAGCGACTCGGGACCGACTACATCGACCTGTACCAGATCCACCGCTGGGACTACGACACCCCGATCGAGGAAACCCTCGAGGCGCTGCACGACGCGGTCAAGTCCGGGAAGGTCCGCTACATCGGGGCCTCTTCCATGTACGCCTGGCAGTTCGCCAAGGCCCTGTACCTGGCTGACCTGAACGGCTGGACCCGGTTCGTGTCGATGCAGGACCACTACAACCTCATCCACCGGGAGGCAGAGCGGGAGATGCTCCCGCTCTGCGCCGACCAGGGCATCGGCGTGATCCCGTGGAGCCCGCTGGCGCGGGGCAGGCTGACGCGGGCGCGGGACACCGCCACGGCGCGTGCCGAGACCGACGCGGGCGGCAAGATCCTCTACCGCGACGGGGACCAGGCGGTGGTCGAGCGCGTCCACGAGATCGCAGGCAAGCGGGGTCTGTCCCCGGCCCAGGTCGCCCTGGCCTGGGTCATGCGTAACCCGGCGGTGACCTCGCCCATCGTCGGGGTCACCAAGCCGGCCCAGCTGGCCGACGCGGTCGCCGCGGTGGACGTCGAACTCGACGAAGACGAGGCCGCCTACCTGGAGGAGCCCTACCAGCCGCACGAGGCCGCTTACCTGGAGGAGTCCTTCTACAAGTCGCGCCCTGTGGCGAGCTCCCGGTAGTCCGGGCTACCGCCTGGCCTTCGACGAGTCCTTCGCCTCGGCCTTCACAGCCCTGTGGTCGGCCCAGCGGCCAGACCGCGATCGACCGGCCCGGCAACCGGCCCTGGATCGTGGTGCGCGACGAGCTGTGGCGCCAGATGCGCTCCGGCGGCGCCTCCCAGGTCAAGAAGATCGACGCCGACCTCCGCCTGTCCCGGGCCACCGGCACCATCCAACTGCTGGCCACCCACCGTCTCTCCGACTTCGAAAGCGTCGGCGCCGCCGGCTCCGAGGCCGTCAACATCGCCAAGGACCTCATCAGTTCCTGCGAGACCCGCATTCAACTCGCTCAGGACACGCGCCCCCTGCAGATCACCCGCGAGGCGATCGGTCTGACCGACGCCGAATGCGACCTGATCGGCTCCTGGGGTCGCGGCCAGCGCGGCCGTGCCCTGTGGAAGGTCGGCCGCGGCGGCGGCTCGCACGCCGTCCAGCTGATGCTCTCCCACACCGAGAAGGAACTCTTCGAGACCGACGAGAAGATGGTGATCTAGTGGCCAAGTCCGCCGGCTCGGGCCTCGACGACAACACCTTGCTCGCCACGTACGCGGCCGCGTCATCGTCGCGCTGGGCGGCGCGGTGCTGCTGGCCGCGCCGCTGGCCGCACTGCTGTCCGGCCGCGGCTGGGCCCACTCCCCCGCGAGCGTCCCCGAAACGGTGCTGCGCTCCGTGATCAAAGGCCCCGGCGAGGTCTACGACCCCTCCCCGCCCGCCTTGCTCTTCTACGCGCTCACGGTCGCCCTGCTGCTCACCCTACTTCCTCCTGCTGCTCAAGGCGGCCACCAAGCTGAACTTCGCTGGTGGGCACAGCGGCGGCGCGAAGGTCGAGCGGATCCTCGAGGCCCCGCAGGACCCCGCCGAGCGCGCCAACCGCATCACCGCCGGCCGCGGCAAGCACACCAAGAAGATCGTGGCCGCCCAGCCCAACATCAGCGCCACCGTGTTCGGCGTACCCGGCTCCTCCAAGACCACCGGCCTCGTCCTGCCCAACGCCGCCGAATGGCAAGGCCCTCTGGTCGTCACCACCACCAAGGCCGCCGATCTCGACATCATCTACGCACGCCGCGGCGCCCTCGGCCCGGTCTGGGTGATCGCCCCGGCGGGCATCCCCGGCCGGGAAACCAACAAGTGGTCCCCCGTGGAGTACTGCACCGACGCCAAGGCCGCCGACCGGATGGCGAGCTGGATGGCCGAGGCCTCTTCCTCGAGCGACGACAAGCGCGCCGCGCCCTGGATCGACCAGGCTAAGAGCGTCCTCAAGGGCGTACTACTGGCCTCCAACCTCGCCGGAGGCGGCGTCAACCAGATGCGCCGCTGGCTCTCGCTCGGCAAGGACGCCGTCGACCACGTCCGCTCCGTCCTGCAGCAGCACGGCTACGACGAAGTCGCCGACGACTACGCCTCCCCCTGGCTGCGCCTGCACGAGGACGGCATCGGCTCCATCCAGTTCAGCCTCAACGTGCTGTCCCGCGTCTACGCCGATGAGGAGGTCCGCGAGACCTGCGCCGGCACCGACTTCACCGTCGACGACCTGCTGAGGAAGAACGGCACCGTCTGCCTGATCGCCTCCGAGGCCGACGCGGAGCGGTTCGCCCCGCTGCTGACCTCGATCATCCACGGCGCCGAAGTCGCCTATAACTCCACCGGCAAGCCCCTCGACCCGGGCCTGGGCGTCATGGTCGACGAGGCCGGCAACATGCTGCGCTACCCCCCGGCTGTCCAACATCCTCACCACCGGCCGCGGCATGGGCATCACCGTGCTGACCGTGTGGCACGACCTCTCGCAACTGCGCGACCGACTCGGCACGCAGAAGGCGAACACGGTGCTGTCCGCCTCCGGACTACGCATGCTGCTCCCCGGCTGCGGCGAGCTGGAGACCCTGCGCTACTTCAGCGGCCTGTACGGACGCACCGAGGTCGACCGCACCTCGCGCGGCCACTCCCGGGGCGAGGTCTCCACCAACACCACCCCCACGGAGCAGGACCTCGCCCCGGTCCACTCCCTGCAGCAGCTCGACGACTTCACCGCGATCGCCCAGTACTCCAACAAGGCGCCGATCAAGGTGAAGATGCGGCTCACCTTCCGCGACCGGGACCTCAAGAACCTGCTGGCGGCAGCCGAACCGGCCGTCGGCGACGGGCCGGTGAGCCTGAACAAGACCGAGACCGCCCCGGCGGTGGAGAGGGCAGACCGTGGCTGAATTCCTGGACGACCCGGCCTCACTGTGGCCCACCGCCCCGCCCAACTTGGCGCCCCCCGACGCCGGAACCGCGCCGCTGGGTCTGGTCGGCCATGCCCCCACCCGAGCGCCGCGCCCGGCTCCGTGAACTCCAGATCTGGGTGGAGTGGCTGCGCCACACCGCGGAGCTGCACAACGACCTGCCGCCCTGCTGGTATCGGCACCGATGGGTGCGCGAGATGCTCACCGCCCTGTACCTGGGCTGGCTGCGGATCTACGAGGGTGAGAAGACACCAGGGCGCGAGCTCGCGGAGGCCGAGTGGATCAACACGGTGCACGCGTTCAAGCCGCACATGAAGCTGCCCGCCTGCGTCAGCGGCCACCAGGACCCGCCACTGCCTCCCCCAGCGAACCCGCGAGCCGACGAGGAGTGGGAGCTGTACCTGGCCACCTCCGCCGACACCACCGACGAGGCGAAGCACCCGGCCGAGGCCGAGGTTCGGCGGATGGCCGCCGAGCTGGACCCGCCGCTGTGAGACAGCGACAACCCCGCTGGCGGAACGCACGAGGGGAGGGGCGCCAACGTGGAGGCCACTTTGACTCTGTTCACCAGAACCGACAGCCCTGGTTCACCGCTTCGGGCAGAAGGCAGCGGCCATCTTCGAATTGAATGTTCGCCAGTTTCGACAGGTCCACGCCGAGGGAAGGGCACTCAGTCGGTAGGCGTAGCCAGAGAGCTGAGGAACCGTCGGGCCTCGGCCACGGTCATGCCGGTCTCCGCCTGGACGAGTCGGATGGCCGTGAGGGAGTCCTCGTCAGAGTGCAGCAGGCGAATCCGGGAGACGAGGCTGCCTCCGCCGAACTCTGGAGGGACGTGCTCCCGAAGGAACTGTTGCGCCTCTACGGCATTGCAGAACCCCACCGCGGTCTCCAAGGGAAAGCCGGTCAACGACCGAACTTCCTTAACGACCTTGATCTTCGGGGTGTTCGTCAACAGGTCGGCGATGTGCAGCGGTAGCGAGGGGCTCATGGCGTCAAGGTAGCTAGCTCGTCAGCCCCATCGGGTGGCGGCGTGGGGCGGACGGACCGCACTGAGTGCATTAGCCGCCACCACGGCTATGAGGGCCCCGCAACCTAGTAGTTGATATCGAACCACAGCCGAGGATCTGGCCCGCAGCCAGCAAGCGCACCCGACGACATGGAGGAAATTTCATGCCCACACCCGTTCCCCCCTCACAGGCCGATACGACGCCTGCATCTGATGGCGCAGAGCGTTTACAGGCCGCCGCTGAGACTGCCGTGACGCGGGCCGAATCGGAGGTCCAGTCCGTTGCGCGGCCGGCACTGACGACGGACGAGTCGCTGAAGGAATCCCTGCAGGAGCGCGTACAGGCCCGCGCCGCGTCGGCGGCGTCTCTGGACTGCCGCGAACCGTCGTTGACCGTGGTTGACCGCAGGATGTGGCACGACCGTGGCACATGCCGACCCGCATCAGCCGATCATGAGGCTGGCTTCACTACACCACAACTGATCACAGGCGGCCGTGACCTGCGGCCGCTTAACCGATCAGTGCCCTGACCTGCTGTTGAGTTGTCGGCACCTGTCGACGTTGGTCACCAATGAGCGCCCTTCCACGGCCCTAGGACGGCCAGGAAGGGCGCTCGCGCTTGAGCACCGCTTTAGGAGTTCGATCCGAGCCCGCCCACTCGGGGTCGTCGGCAGGCGGTCAGCGGACTGGCAGCGACTTGGTGTGCTCCTTCTGCACGGCCTGCAGGCTCTGTGGGTCAAGGCCGAGCAGGGTGAGGATGGTCGGCGCGATCTGGGCGGTCTCGACCTGGCCGCCCCTGCTCATGCCGGCCCTGGTGCCCGCACCGGAGATGACGAGCGGGACGTTCAGGTCGTCGGCGTGGGCGCCGCCGTGCTCAGCGATCTTCTTCTGGCCGCCGGTGTAGACGACGCCGTACTTGGCGATGCCGAACAGGTCCGGCACCCGAGTGTCGCCGGGCTTGACGCCGAAGTAGCGGGCTGCCGCCCTGCCCGCGTAGACCTTGCTGAGGCCGCTGTTGGTGAACGCCCTGGCGTTGCCGTTGATGGCGTTGCCCTGGCCGCTCTGGGCGAGCAGGTACTTCTTGGCGAAGTCGGTGGCGGCCGCGGAGCGGTCGTTCAGCCAGAGCAGCATGCCGTCGTCGTCCACGGCGTGCGCGACGAGGTCGCCGGCACCCGGGTGCTCCTTCTTCCAGGCGGCGTTCAGCCCGTCGAGCAGCGGGCCGTCGTCGATGCGGTTCAGCGCGGCGGGATCGGTCGGCGACTGCCCGTGCTTGGCGGAGAGGATGATGTCCGTGCTGGAGGCCAGGCCCTTGGCCTTGATCTCCTTGACCAGCGCGCCGACCTCGGTGTTGACGAAGTCGAGGTTCTTCTCCAGCAGCGGTCCGGGGACGCCCTTGGAGGCGTAGCCGCCCTTGAGGCCGTCGGAGGTGGGCAGCTTCTCGGCGGTGGACACCGACTGGAAGTTCATGCCGAAGACCGCCGGGGTCCCGACCTTGTGGGCGCCGGAGTGGTCGTAGCCGTCGATCTCGTTGAGGACGGCCTCGGCCTTGTAACCGTCGTACTGCTCGGTGGCCTTGTTGTCGGTGGTCCAGTCGTTCCCGGCCGGGTAGCCGTTCGCGTCGCTGTTGATCTCCGGGGCGAACAGGTCCTGGATACCGTCGCCGGACGGGCCGCTGAGGATGTCGTACGCGATGTGCTTGTCCGACCAGGCCGTGCGCAGACCGGCGTTGCGGGCCACGTTGAAGACCGTGTTCACCTGCAGGTAGGAGTGCGGGTAGACCGGCTTGCAGGTCGTGGGGTCGACGGGCAGCTTGCTCGGGTCGAGCAGGCTGCGCGGGCTGCCGGTCATCTGCAGGATGCTGCCGGGCAGGTTCTTCAGGCCCTGGCCGGCGTCGATGGATGCCTTGTTCTTGTCCAGGTCCTCGGTGAGGTCCACCTCGACACCGGGCTTGGCACTCTTGCAGTCGGTGGTGCCGGCCGGGAGCAGGGCGTGGTTGTACGTGTCGTCGTAGTACACGCCCGTGGTGCCCGGGCCGCCGCCGGTGACCTGGGCGGCCATGCCCGGGAAGGAGTCCGAGGGCGTGGTGGTGCGGGCGTTGGTGTACTGCACGCCGCCGTGCACCAGCCGGGCCAGCGCCGAACCGGGGTGCTTGGCGATATACCAGGCCAGGTCCGACTGGTGCAGGCCGTCGACGGAGAGCAGTAGGACATGCTTGGCGGCTGCCGCCTGCTGCGGCGCTGCGGAGGGGCCGGTGAGCTCCGACGCCGCAGCGAGGGAACCTCCGGCGAGGGTCACCGCGGCGCCGAGGATGGCCGCGAGTCGTATGGAACGGCGGTTCACGGGTGCTTGCTCCAGTAGTCGTTGACGCGGGGGGTGGCACCCGCAGGTGTATGTGTCACGCATGTATCTGCGGGGGTAAAAGGCTGAACAGGCATGAACGAATGAGTGGTTAGCTGGAGTTCTTACGGTGTTCTTGCTGACGGAGGTCCGTGAGACTCCCGTCGTCCGCCTCCGCGGGCATCGCGCTGCCCCTCCGGAGCGGAGCGGACGCCTCAGTCGGTAATCAGTTCGGCCCGCGCCGAGGAGGTACACGGCCTTGACTCTGTCGGCATGGCGTGTCATTACTGCCCGGTCTGTCCGTCGTCGGTGACACCTCGGGCGGCTGGTCCCGCATCCGCACCCTGTATCTCCCTCACCGATGCGGCGGCTACTTGCCTCGCAACGGCCCACCTCGCCCCCGAGGTGTCGGCGTTTAGCGCTCACGCCACCCAAAGTGGCAAGTGGTACTACGTTTGGACCCTCGCTAAGAAAAATAGTGTCCTGGAGGGATTGCCCCGACAGGGGTAGGTCTGCGATGCCGCAGTCAAGCCGACGGTGCACCGCCCATCGACGGCGCACCGTGCCAGATGCAGGATTTGCGGTCTGGCCTCATCTTTATCAGGTCGATCGCAAAGGGTCTGGCACCTGGGGTTCAGCCTGTGACGACTTCATTCTTGGCTCGCTGAGGTTCAGGCTGATCCGGGTCCATCCGCCTCTGTTGGTGTCAGCAGCTGATGTCAATTGCCGCGCGCGGTCTTGACAAGCACTTCCTCTTCCGGTTTGCGGGGGTGACGCGCTCTAGCCGCGGATCGTAGGCAGCAATACGCTGCACCCATGAACCTGGGGGATATGGGGCGTGGGATCTTTGCTGTCGGACATGGCGGCTTGGCGCCCCTCAAGCGTCATGCAAGCGCGGGTTGGTCGTCTGGAATCTGGGGACTGGTCGCGGTCCTGGTCATCCTGACGCTTGTTGCGGTCTTGGTGTTCTCCGTACGAAGGGGCTCCTCGTCGGATGACGAAGACTGACGCTTAGCAGAGCGCGAACGACGAGATCACTGCTGCTCCGGTGAACGCGCAACACGCGGTCGGCGTAGCGGCTTTGGGCTGGCACGTGTTCCCGCCCCTCGACCTGCACGTTCACCACCATCCTCATCGGCCAACCATCTCAGCTCCCATCCCGTCCGCCGTCGACCCACACACCGTGGAGCGGGCGTGGTTCATGGCGTCCAGGTGGAGCGCGCCACTGTACGAACGACTGTGAGGATTGGTCATGGCACCGCTCGACGGCCTGACCCACCGAACGATTGACGCTTCGGGCTGTCCTTTCCAGGAATCGTCGGCGGTCTGGCGGTGCCGCTCTGCACGCGGCCGGTCGAGCGCCTGTGACCTCATAGGAGTCCGGCCAAAGGTCCCATCACAGTCTTGTCCTGACGCCCGACCGGCCCGTGCGATCCCTCGCGTATCGCACGGAAGGACAGCAGTTCCCAGCATGGCAGATCAGATCGCGGTGGTCGGCGGCGTGGACACCCACACCGACTTCCACCAGGCAGCCGTGTTTGACACCATTGGCCGGCACCTGGCCACCGCTTCGTTCCCCACCACTCCCGACGGCTACCGGCGCCTGCTGGAGTGGTTGCGCTCGCACGGTGACGTGCTCGCCGTCGGGGTTGAGGGGATTGGCACCTACGGTTCCGAACTCGCCCGGTTCCTTGGGGGGAAAGCGTGGTCGATGTCGACCGGCCTGACCGCAAGGCCCGTCGGGCCAGCGGCAAGTCCGACCCTGTCGATGCCTACGCCGCCGCGACCGCTGTCCTGTCCGGCCGTGCCCACGGCCGGCCCAAGACCCGCGACGGCATCGTGGAGGCCATCCGGTCACTGCGGGTGGTCCGTCGCTCGGCTATCAAGTCCCGTACTCAGACGATCAACCAGATCCGCACGCTCATCGTCTCCGCCCCCGCAGGCGTCCGGGAACGACTGCGCGGCCTGCCCACCTACCAGTTGATTGCGCAGCTTGCCCGCTCTCGCCCCGGCGCGGACCTCGCCGACCCGACGTGCGCAGTTCAAATCCACCAGGCCGGGAGCCGCTTGCGGTCGCGTCATCCTGGGCGGGGCCGTCGCCGGTCAGACCGGTGCAGACCAGCGCGTCCAGGCGACGGGTGCAGCCCTCGGCCTGCGCCAGGCGGGCGGCGGCCTCGGCAACGGCGCGTTCGTCGGCCTGGTGCAGTGCGGAGCGGATGATCGTGTCGACCTGGGCCGCGGTCGGCGGCTCGATCATCTCCGCGCGCATCTGCCGCAGCAGCTCGGCCCGCACCTGTTCCTCGCGGCGTTCGTCGTGCCAGATCACGTCCACCAGGTGCGAGACGAGCTTGACCAGGTCGGTCTTGGTGCACTCGTGCCAGCCGGTCAGATCCCGCAGCTCGCTGCGGTGGCGCTTGGCCGCGCGGGAGGTGAAGTCGTAGAAGGCCAGCTCGGAGGAGGCGACGCCGACCTGCTTGGCGACGTGCTCGACCGCGTCGGGCGGCAGCTCCAGGCGCATCCGGGGAAACCGGCCGCGCCAGGTCAAGAACTTGAGCTGGACGGCGAAGCCCAGCCTCGTGGCGCCGGTCTTGTTCCGTAACCAGCCCGTCTCGTCGCTGGACAGGGTGAAGTGGTCCACCACCCCGTCCAGACCCAGATCCCGCCCCACTGCTCAGCCCCTTCCGCACGCCCCGTGATCACCTGTCGGGCCGGACGGTAGAGCCGGCGGTGTACGGCGGGCGCGGGAATCAGCGAAGTGCCCTGGCGGGGCGGGGCGGCCTGGTCGAAGCACGGCCGAATGGCCAGGCGCCCGGGCGGGGGGCCGTCACGCTTCCCGCCCGGGCGCCTGGAGTCCGCCCCGGGCCCGTCAGGGCTTGGGCAGCGGCAGGCCGGGCATCTGCGGGTGCCGCAGGTGCTGCGCGCCGTCGTAGACGTGCAGCGTGAACGCTTCCGGCCCCGGCTGGCCCGCCTCGTCGTACGCGGACAGCACGCGCTCGATCCGCTCCCATAGCCGCATCGGGCCGTCCTCACGAACCTTCCACCGGCCTTCGGTGGGTGAGGGCGGTGGCAGAGCCGGTGACCACGTCGACCAGGTGCACGACCTCGCCGACCGTCGTCATCTGCGCGTCCGGCACCGCGAACTGGGCGAGGAACCGCAGGTGGAACGCCTCTTCGGTCGCGGCCGTGATCCGCTCCGGGCCGTGCCAGGCGGCCCGGCTGGCATCGGGAAGGCCCGCGGCCCAGTGGGCGGGGTTGCCGAACGCCGGCGCCGGGTGGGTACGCGCGGACATGAAGGACACGGTGCCGCCCAACAGCTGGCCCTCGGCGGCGTGGTCGCCGTTCACGGTCAGCAGGACGCGGGCGTATCCGTAGGGCCAGCCCGACAGGGTGAGCAGGATCTTCCCGCCCGGCCGGCACGCGCCAGCAGCGTGGGCGGCACGGCCCGGAGGGAGCACGAGGCCACGATCCGGTCGAACGTGGCCTCGTGAAGATGATGTGAGGGACGGCCGGAATTCGCTCGGCCCGCTGCGCCGTCCGGGTGCGAGTACGGAATGCTGGCGCTCCCCTGCTCGGGGGTGACCCCACACCTGCTCAGTGGATCTCGCCCCCCCTTACGGCACCTAATCTGCGAACGGACGTCACCGTCGCAGCGGCCAGCGGCCGGGGAAGCTGCCTCGCATGCCCTGCCCAGCGGGCACGTGACATCTTCGGCTGCTTCGATGGTGGAAGGGTGAAGGGAGACGCCGGTGTCTGTGGCCCGGGCGTTGTCGCCCGAGAGTGTGACCGAGCTGACCAGGGCGCTTGACCTGAGCGGAGTGTTCGCCAACGGCACGCTCGGCGGGGTGCTGGCCCGGGCCCGACGTCTGGACCTGTTCGGCTTCCTGGTCATCGGCATCGTTTCCGGCCTGGGCGGCGGAATCCTGCGCGACACCCTGTTGCAGCACGGCACCCCCGTCGCCTTGACCGACTACACCTATCTCACGGTCGCCACTGCCGGCACCCTGCTGGCCTTCGTAGCCGACCTGAGCCGCCCCACGTCCAGTTGGGCCTTCAACCTCCTGGATGCCTCGGCCCTGAGCGTCTGGGCGGTCGCGGGGGCGCAGAAGACGCTCGCTGTCGGCCTTGGCTGGCTGCCGGCCGTGCTGCTGGGCACCATCACGGCGGTCGGTGGCGGGGCCATCCGGGACCTGTTGCTCGCACGGACTCCTTCCATCTTCGGCGGCACGCCGTTGTATGCGACCGTCGCGATCGTGGTGAGCGCGGTGATGGTGGTCTGCAGCCGGCTCGGCGTACCCACCGTGGGCGTCCTGGCCGGAATCACGATCGGTATCTCGCTGCGGCTGGCCGCGTTCCACTGGGGCTGGAAGCTGCCGGACAGCCGCGACTGGCGGCCGGGGTCGGCTAAGGGCCGGGATCCCTGACCTGAACGGGCACTGCGTTCACCCACCGAGAGGGAGGAGTACAGCCATGACGCTCAAGGACTCAGCGGATGCTGTCCTGGTCGGGCTCGGTGACATCCGCTCCGAGCTCGAAGAGGTCTACAAGGACTTGCACGCCCACCCCGAGCTGGGACACCAGGAGCACCGCACCGCGACCCGTGTGGCGGAACGCCTGAGAAACTGCGGCTACCAGGTGCACGAGGGCATCGGCGGCACCGGCGTGGTCGGCGTGCTGGTCAACGGAGAGGGTCCGACGGTTTTGCTGCGGGCCGACATGGATGCGCTACCGGTCCTTGAGGAGACTGGTCTGCCCTACGCCAGCACGGCCGAAGCCACGGACGCCTCCGGCCGACGGGTGCCCGTGGCGCACGCCTGCGGTCACGACATGCACGTCACCTGCCTGCTGGGAGCGGCACAGCTCATGGCCGCCGCGCCGGAGGCATGGCAGGGCACCCTGATGGCCCTGTTCCAGCCTGCCGAAGAGCCCGGAGACGGCGCCGACCGGATGCTCACCGACCAGCTCACCGACCGTGTCCCTCACCCGGACGTGGCCTTCGCCCAGCACGTGCTTCCCTATCCGGCCGGGCAGGTCGGCACGCGCGCCGGGTCCTTTCTCTCCGCGGCGGACAACCTGAAGATCACTGTCCACGGCCGGGGCGCTCACGGCTCGGCACCGCAGGCCGCTATCGACCCGGTGGTGATCGCCTCGATGATCGTCGTCCGGCTCCAGACGATCGTCTCGCGCGAGCTGGCCGCCACCCAGCCCGTCGTCGTCACGGTCGGCTCCGTCCAGGCAGGCTCCAGCGGCAACGTGATCCCCGAGTCGGCCGAACTGCTGCTGAACGTCCGCACGTACGACGAAGAGACCCGGCGATCCGTTCTGGCCTCCGTTCGGCGCATCGCCCACGCCGAGTGCGACGCCTCCGGGGCGACGCGCGCGCCGCAGATCGAGGAGGGCACCCGCTTCCCGCCGACCGTCAACGACGACGACGTGACCCGCGAGGTCGCCGCCGCTTTCGCCGCGGTGTTCGCCGAGCACGCGATCACCATCGAGCTGCAGAGCGCCAGCGAGGACTTCAGCCTGATCCCGGACGCCTTCGGTATCCCGTACACCTACTGGGCCCTGGGCTGCGCCGATCCGGACGCCTACCAGACCGCCCTGCAACGCGGCACCGTGGCCCAGGATATCCCGGTCAACCACAGCCCCCACTTCGCACCCGTCCTCCAGCCCACCCTCAACACCGGCGTCCAGGCCCTGGTCACAGCCGCACTCACCCACCTCGGGCACCCGGGCCGTACGAACCGATGAACCTTCCGGCGAGGCCGCCTTTGATACGGCAGCCCAGAGCATCCGACCGCCTTCCCCAGCCGGCGGGCCCAACGCAGCCGGACGAGCCGCAGACACCGCCGATCACGGAGACGCCTCGTGACTGCGGCTGCCTACAAGTACGTCGACCTGCCCGATGCGTCCGTGGTCACGAGGCTGGGGGGTAGGGACTGCGGATCCGTATCCGGAGTCCCCGGCGGACAACCTCGCGATGCAGGCCGGTAAGCGATATCGCCCAGGACGCTGGCGGACCGGACGTCTTCGCCCAACTCCAACATCGCCGGCAGCGGGTACCGCGAGCTGGTAGAGGGCGAGTCGGTCACGTTCGACGTCGCCCAGGGGCACAGGGGCCCCGGGCGGGGAACATCGTCCGCGGCGGACGCTCCGCTGGCCCCGAAAGTTCCGTGTCGAGTGGCATCACCGACGCAGGGTGGAGCAGCTCGGTAGCTCGCTAGGCTCATAACCATAGGCAGGTTCAAAGCCTGTCCCCGCTACGAGAGTCAGGGGCCCGGCACCAGACTCTATTGGTTAATGCCTGGCCCTTCTACGCGATGTTGGCCTTCACCGCCCGGTTGTGGGTGGTGAAGGCCAACATCGCGTCTGGGGAGGGCGTCGGTGTCGGTGCGTGTGCTGGGCAGAGCTGCGTCCGTCGGAGCGGTAGCGAGGGGCGGCGTGGCCTCGGTCCTGTCCATAGGTGCGGGCAGCCGATACGCAGCTCACCGAGCACAGTGGTGAGGATCTCGGCGTCCGCGTGGGTGCCGAAGCGGGCCAGGGCGAAGCAGTAGCCGCCGCCGGAGAAGCAGAACTCGCTGGCCAGGAGCAGGTCGCCGATACGATCACGGAACGTGGCGCGTCGGCCTACGCCGATCAGCCATGCGGCGGTGAGGCGTGAGCGCCACTCGTAGCCTAGGAGGGCCTCCAGTTCGGCATCGGTGATCGTGACTGCGTCGTCGATGAGGTGCCGGGCGACGAGTTCGGCGTGTGGCCACCCGGGCCGCAGCACACGACCGCTTTTCAGGTCGCGGTAGCGCGGGCGGCCTGAGTCCTTCTTCGTCACGTAGCGCTCGATTACGTAGCCGTAGCCGATCTCCTCGGGTGCTGGATTCACCTCTCCGGGTACAGGTCGGTACGGTCGATCCAGATCGGGGCGACATAGATGTTGTCGCTGGCGCGGGCTTCGGAGGCTTCCAGCAGGGACCAGGTGCGGGACTCTTCGACCAGGTGCTCCCAGGGCATGGTCCAGTCGAGTTCCCAGTCCAGGGCGGTGCCAAAGATGCCGTACGTGCGGCCGGCGTCCACCCGCCAGAACTGGGAGTAGAGGATCACTTGGGCGTGGTCGGCGAGCTCGTTGATGATCTCGGCGAAGTGGACGGAGGGCCAGCCGGGGGAATTGTCCGGAACGGTGACTCGCAGGCTGGCGGTGAGCGGCGGGATGACCGTGGTGCGGGCGCCGAGTTCGGTCAGGGCCCAGCGGATGCCGACGGGCTCGCTCCAGTCCGGTGGCGTCGCCCGTTCCGATGCGCGAAAGGCGCGGCGCAGGGGCTCGACCGTGCCGTCGTTTTCCAGGCTCGCCAGGGCCATGGCCGCCCATTCGCGGACGGTCGGGTTGTCGCTGTCCAGCAGTCCGAGAAGGGCGGGGCCGCAGCGGGGATCGCCCACCTCCTCGAACACTTCGATGGCGGTCAGCTGGCCGAAGCCGCCGAGGGAAGGGAGCCCGTCGATGATGGCTGGTATGGCGTCGGTGCCGATCCAGATCAGCTCCGCGCGAGCGTCGTAAGACGCGTCGGCTGCGCCGTCGAGATGCTGGACGAGTCTCTTGATGCGGGAGGTCATGACACCGGCTGGTCGCGGCGCCAGAAGGTGGGAAGCCACCAGCAGAGCACCGAAGGTTCCGCCGGCCATGGGGCCCAGTCCTCCGCTCCCCAGACCTCGAAGGAGTCTCGCGTGACGTCGATCGGGCGCCAGTCCGGATCGAGCGGTTCGCCCGGTGCTGGGGGTCGGACGAACCGTCGGCCGTTCTGGTCGCAGGCGCCGAAGTCCAGGTAATTGCGCTGGGCGTCGATGAGGGAGACCTTGTTCGCCCCGCCGTCCATGGTGGGCCACCGGAACTGGATGGCGTCGTCCTCCCAGAAGCAGACGGGACAGATGGCGTACGAGCCGGGCATCTCATCCAGGACGAGATGCCCGCAGCAAGGGCAGGGGTAGCGACGGCTCACCTGCGCAGTCTCATCGACCCGCTGTCTCTGGCGCCATGTATTTCCAGGCTAGTGACGGTCCGACAGTCCGCAGGGAGTCCGCAAGACGTTCGTAGATGGCCGCCGTCGGAGGCCAACGCAGTCAACGATGAAAGCCCTGTTTGGAGGCTTGAGTGGGGCTCCGCCGCAGGTCAGGATCACGTGGCAAACATTCCGCTTCTACTCCTGACGGCGCTCTGCGTCTGCGTCCCGGGGCTGAACGCGGCGGCCGTGAGCTCTGGTCTCACCAAGGCAGAGTGACTGACCGATGAGGTAGCTGCTGAGTGAGGACCGGCCGCGGGCGTTTCGGCGAACCATCAGGCTTCGAGCGTTGGCGCTTCGCCCGCGCCCACGGGCTGACGGCGGCCGGGCTCTGGAGGGAGCATTGCGGAAGCTGACCGGCCCACACTGGCAGACTGGCTCATTGGTGTAGATGAGCCAGGACCCCTTCGTTCGCGGGGTAGGGACGTTCACGCGGCAGGAGTTGCCGCGCAGCGTCCAGGTCTCCGTCCTGTACATGCGCGTGGATCTTGTGGGTGAGGGACGTGATGTCGGTGATGGAGACGGTCCACTTGTCGGCGTAGAAATGTGCGGCTTCGCCGGCGAGGCCGAGCTGGAGCGAACGGTGGGCAAGCGGCTGGAGGTGCAGGTCACGTTCGGGGTCCCACTGCACCCGGGCCGGAGCCCGCTTCAATTGGCGCTTCCACGTAGCGCGGTCGGCGTGGAGCCCGTGCTCGTAGTGGGACAGACAGGCGTGTTCCAGTGCCCACTCGAAGCCTTCACGGGAGATCTCGACGGCGAGGACGGTCTCCTGCCCCTCTTTGGTGCCCCAACCGCTGCGGTACATCATCCACAGGAACGACGGCTTGATCCACGTCATTCGGTCCCGTTGCCACACCGCCGGAAAACGCTTCTCTTGGGCGGCCGGTAGGCCAATGTCCGGGGCGTACGCCTGGTAGACCGTGATCGTGGAGTTCGTGTGCAGGGCTCGAATCTGATATTTGGGTTGTGCCACGGGGACCAGGGTGGGCGCACTCTTCCGCACCCGCCATCGAATTACCGCAGTGCGAGGCCGCCGAGCCTCCGATAGCAGACGAGCGTGGCGGCGATGCCGGCGAAGGCGAGGAAGTGCGCGGCCTTGCGCTCATAGCGTCGGTGTAAGCGGCGGCGTCCGCCAAGCCAGGTCACCGTTCTCTCCACAGTCCAGAAGTGACGGCCCAGCCGCTGAGAGGACTCCATGCCCTTGCGAGCCATGCGCGGCGTGATGTTCCGTGAGCGGAGCCATCGGCGCAGGTGGTCGTGGTCGTAATCCCTTGCCGCCGTGCAGCTTTGCAGGTTGTCGCCGACGAGGCTCGCGCCGGGAGCGGATGGGAGGTATGCCCCGCACCAGAGGTTCCTGCCATTGGCTGTCGTGGGTGTTGGCAGCCGAAATGCCGACCGTGACGGGGCAGTTAGTGACCATCGTCCACTGACCGTCACGGATCACCGAGCCCGCCGACCGTCAGGTCGGCGGGCTCACGCCGTCAGCCCATCGAACGCAACTGATCCAGCTCGCTCCCGATCCCGTCTCGCAGCACGTCATGCTGCGGACCCAGCCTGAACCCCTCGTCACTCCACCGGTCACCCGGATACAGCCACACAGGCTTGCCCACCAGCTCGGTCGGCTCCCACTCGAACCGCGGCCAGACGTGGGCATGCAAGAACGGGTCGGCATTCCCCAGAATCTCCAGGTTGACCCGGCGGAAGCCGGAGTCCAAGCGCCGGCAGACGCGCTCAACGGCTTCTCCGAGCCGGTCCATGTCGGACAGAAACGACAACCGCCTCGCCCTGGGCAGATCAGACAGCCGCTGAACGCCTGGTTCGTCCACGAGAAGAACCGAGTAACCCGGCAAGAACTGAATGTCGCCAATCACCGCGAACCCCGACTCAAGCCGCCGCAGCACGGTCGGGTTTTCACCCCGCAGAGCAGCCCCAATCCGATCCATCCGCCAGTCACCAGTCACGGCCCCAACCTAGCCATGTGATCAACGCCCGCTCTTCGCTCCCCAACCTCCCCACATACATCAGGGACCAACCAAGCGAGGCGAAGAGCGACCTCGGCCGTTTTCACGGCTCTGACCGCAGTTTCGTGGTGCCACTGGTCAGTGGCGGCGCTCTTCGACGACGTTGTCGTTCTCGTCAGAGAGTTCGACGCTGTGCTGCCAGCCGAGTCTGGCGAAGAGCGTGGACAGGTCGTCGATCCGATGAGGGGCGATCACGCCATTGATCAGGGTTACCCCGTCGTCGGTCTGATCGATTTCGATGCGGCACCAAGCAGTCTCGGCTCGGCTTCGTAGGAGTACCAGGAGGCTGACCATGTCCTCCAGCCAAGTGACCCCAGGCGGGATGCCACCAGGGCGGGGGTCGACGCCACTTTCGAGGACGCCGCAAACGTTGTTGGCCATGTCGACGAAGGCGGCATCGAGCGGCCGGTCGCTGTTGTCGCTGGTAGGCACGCCGGATTCCGGAGTCTCCCACAGGCCGGTGTGGGCGATGACGTCGGCGGTGACGGGGGGCTGGAGCTGGGCGAGGAGGGGGTGCAGGTCGGCGATCTGGCGTACGAGCATGTTGGGGTAGCGGGAGACGATGGGGCGGCCGCCCTGGCCGAGGATGAGTTGGTGGGCGCCGACGGCGGGTTTGGGGCGGGTGGGCAGGTAGTCCTCGAGGGCGGCGCCGGTGAGGGGGTCGAGGACGAACTGTTTGCCGAGGGCTTCGAAGTCGTAGTCGGGGGCGCGGACTTCGTAGCTGCCGTCGGGTTGTTCGTAGAGGTGGCGGGAGTCGAGGCGGACGACTTCGCCGGGTCTCATGTGTTCGAGGAGGAGATGGACGATGAGGCGGTCGCGCCGGTAGTGGCGGGCCTGCTGCGGGCCCCACATGCCGATGCAGGAGAGGAGGACGGCGCGTTCGCGGGGGTCGAGTTTCTTGGGTTCGCCGTCGGCGCGGTCGAGGCCGGAGCGTAGGTCGGTGAGGTTGGGGGGTGCGGGGATGAGGTTTCGTGAGGCGGCTGCGCCGTAGTACTGGTTGAGGGCGGTGATGCGGCGGTCGTGGGATTTGGCGGCCTCGGGGGATGTCTGGGCGAGGTGGGCGAGGGCGTCGGGGCCGTTGAAGGCGTGGCCGTCGAGGTAGGGCGCGAGGTAGGTCTCCTCCGACCAGCGGGCGATGTCGATGAGGCCGGCGTGCAGAGGGTCGATGCCCACCGGCCGCTCGGGCAGCAGAACAGCGCGGTTCCGCAGCGGGGCCGGCCTATACCCACCCGGCCCTCCGGCGGGGACGGACCGGTTGAACGGAGCGCTTCCTGGAGCGGGGGTCTCAGCTCCAGCTCACCGTGCAGGAGTCACGCCACCGCCTGGCCCGCGCGATCTGTCACGGCGGCCGGGGCCAGATCCGTCAGGCGTACCGCGAGGGCCAGGCGGACCAGCTCGCCGCCCTGGGCCTGGTCCTCAACGCGGTGGTGCTGTGGAACACCCGCTACCTGGACGCCGCCGTGGCCCGGCTCCGCGCCGAGGGCCACGACATCAAGGACGAGGACGTGGCCCGGCTCTCCCCGCTCAAGGACCGGCACATCAACTTCCTGGGCCGCTATCTGTTCCACATCAAAGCCAGCGGCCCCGGCCAGGGTCTGCGCCCCTTCCGCGAACCCAACGCCATCGAGGACGCCGAGGACGACTGATCCCACGCATCCGACCCGTTGGGCCGCTCCCTGTACCCCGTCCAGGCCGGGTGCCGCCGCTCCGTCAGCCCGTAGGTGTGCCGATCTGGTTGCGTTCGAGCACGGAGCGCAGCTTGGAGAGGGCCTGTGCGGCGGCCGTTGCTGAGGAGTTGTCGAGAGTGCCTCCGATCAGCTCGGCCACTTTGGCGGTGAAGGTTTTCTCTGCCGCGTCGACGAGCTGGGTGCCGTTGTCGGTCAGGGCCAGCAGCGAGGAGCGACGGTCGGCTGGGTTCGGCTGTCGGGCGGCCCAACCCTGCTTCTCCAGGCGGTCGATGGTTTTGCTGGTCGCCCCGATACCGATGGCGAATTCGGCGGCGAGGTCCGCCACGCGGGACCCTGGGTGGTCGCGCAGGTAGCGCAGGGCCTCGAACTGCGAGGTGACGATCCCGTGCCGCTCGCGGAGACGATCGTTGAGGGCGTTGTACAGACGCGTCTCGCACCGGACCAGGTCGGCGAAGAAGCCCGGGAGGTCGACCGTCCCTCCGCTCGATGTGGATGCCATGGCATATAGTCTACCTTAGATTCCGCGGCATATAGTTCCATGGAAGTTACCTATGGTGGGAGCGTACCTATGAGCAAGGAACAGCGCGCGAAGGTCGACGCGATGCTGCGGCAGCCCCGACCCGAAGGTCCCCGGTCGGTCGAGGCGATCCGAGCCGGATTCAAGGCGCTGATGACCCAGATGACGGTGCCCGACGGCATCCGCACCACGCAGACGACGCTCGGCGACCGACCCGCACTGTATGTCGAGCCCGACAACGGGCCGCGCGCCGGGACGATCCTGTACTTCCACGGCGGTGGCTGGGTGTTCGGCTCTCCCGAGACCGCCCTGTCGCTGACGGGACACCTCGTGGCCAAGACCAACCTCGGGGCGTACTCGCTGGACTACCGGCTTGCCCCCGAGCACCCGTTCCCGGCCGCAATCGAAGACACGCTGAGCGCCTACCGCGCCCTCCTCGACAGCGGCAAAGACCCTTCGGCCATCGCGTTCGCCGGCGACTCCGCCGGCGGCGGCCTCGCCGTCACCACCTGCCTCGCCGCCCGCGACGCGGGCCTCCCGCTGCCCGCCGCCATCGTGGCGTTCTCCCCGGGCCTCGACGCCACCCGAACCGGCGAGAGCATGGACACCAAAACGGGCATCGACCCGATCTTCACCCGCGAGGCCGTTGAACACACCGGAGCCATGTACCTCGCCGGAGCCGACCCGCATCAGCCCCTGCTCAGCCCGGCCGTCCTTGCCGACCTGACCAGCTTCCCCCCGATGCTGATCCAGGAGGGCACCAACGAGATCCTGCTGGACGACTCCACGCGCCTGGCCGAGCGTGCGAGGGCAGCCGGAGTGGACGTCATCCTGGATATCACCGCCGACGTGCCGCACGTGTTCCAGTCGTTCGCCGATGTCCTGGACGAGGCGGACGAGGCACTGGACCGGGCAGCATTCTTCCTCGGCCAGCGCATCCGCGCCGCGGACGCAGCGCACACGTCAGCAGGGTAGGGCCAGCCCCGGCCACCGGGCAGGGTAGGGCTGGCCCGCAGGGGCGGGGCGTTCAGCGCGGAATCGCCCAGCTCGGTGTCCAGGTCCCGGTGGTGTCGTGGCCGGTTGTCGTGGCGGCGAGGTGGGTGCGGAGGGTGGCCAGCGCGGGGTGGGGGTTGTCGCGGTGCCAGAGGAGCGAGTGCGGGTAGACGGGCGTCGGGTCGGTCACCGGGATGCGGCGCAGGCCGTGGCCGGCGGGCCAGACGAGACGGGTGGGCTCGCCCATGAAGGTGGCCAGGGCCGGGGTGTCGGCGATGGTGTCGAGGAGGGCGTCGGAGCCGAAGTTGGGGCCGGTGGCCTCGATGGTGAGGCCGAACTCGGCGACGAGGTCGTCGTAGTAGGCGGCCCACTCGGTGCCGGGGGCGATGCCGGGCATCCAGATCCGGTGACCGACGAGTTGGGCGAGGGTCACCGACTGGGCGCCTGCCAGTGCGTGGGCGGGGCCGGTGAGGAGTTGGAGCGGCTCGTCCAGCACCCGGACGGAGGCGATGTCCTCGGGAACGGGTCGGCCGGGCGCGGCGACGGCGCGGAAGGACGCGTCGATCGCACCGGAGCGAATGGCAGTGACGGCCGTCTCGATGTCGAACAGCATCATCACGTCGAGGTCGATCTCGGGGTGTGCCCGGTGGAAGCCGCGCATCAGGCCCGACTGCGCGCTGCGCGAGGCGAGCACGTCGACGCGCAGCGGACGGCGACCGGGGCGCACGGACGCGCCCGCGCGCTCGGCGACGCGCAGCAGCTCGCGTGCGTGGGGCAGGAACGCCTGCCCATCGATGGTGAGCTCAGCGCCGCGTGCGGCACGGGTGAACAACCGCACGCCGAGGGTGCGCTCCAGCGTGGCGATGCGTTTGGAGACGGCCTGCTGAGTGATCGACAGGTCGGCGGCGGCTTTCTGGAACTGGCCCGCTTCCGCGACGGCGACGAAGGTACGTACTGCTTCGAGGTCCACGCCGACCCACCTTAGTGAACAACTGATTGTTGTGGATTGCTGGCGGGTCGGTTGTTTGACCTGCTGTTGTCCTGCCCGCTTATCTCTCATCGGTCAACGTCAGTTTGTTCGGGTGGGACCTCAAGGGGAGTGCGCTGAGCATGGTGGGCAGGAGACGATTGGGCCGGCAGTTCGGCCGACTGTGGGCGTCATCTGCGGTGAGCGCCTACGGGTCCGGGCTGGGGTTCGGGGCGTTGCCGCTGATCGCCGTGCTGGTGCTGCATGCCGGACCCGCTGAGGTGTCCGCGCTGTCCGCGGTGGGGCCTGCGGTGGGTGCGCTGATCGCGGTGCCGCTCGCGCCGTGGGTGGAGTTCCGGCGTAAGCGCCCGGTCATGATCATGATGGACCTGGCCCGGTTTGCGGCCATGGCGACGATTCCGGTCGCCTACGCCTTCGGATGGCTCAGTTTCGTCCAACTGCTCGTGGTCTCGGCCGTGGTCGCCGCAGCCAAGATCGCCTTCAACGCGGCCAGCGGCGCCTACCTTAAGGCCCTCGTCCGGCCGGACGACCTGCTCGTCGCCAACGCGCGGTTCGAGTCCACGAACTGGAGCTCCATCGCGGTGGGGCCACCACTGGGCGGGGCGGCGATCGGCCTGTTCGGGCCGGTCACCACCGTGGTCGCCGACGCGCTCAGCTACCTGCTCTCCGCGCTGGGCATCACCGCGATCCGCGGCCAGGAAGAAGCGCCGCGAACGACCGACAAGGGCCCGGTCCGGGCGGGCGCACTGCTCGACGGCTGGCGACACCTCATGGGGCACCCCGGTTTGCGGGCGCTCTACCTGAACAACATGCTCGTCGGCGGTCTGATCATGGCCACCGAGCCGCTGCTGGCCGTGCTCCTGCTCCGCCAACTCGGCTTCCCGCCCTGGCAGTACGGCCTCGCCTTCGCCGCGCCCTGTGTCGGCGGACTCATCGGCTCCCGGCTGGCCCGCCGTGTCGTGGCCCGCTACGGCCAGCACGCGGTCTTCCGGACCGTCGGCACCCTGCGCGCCATCTGGCTGATCGGCCTGGCCTTCGTCCGTCCCGGCATCGTCGGCCTCGTCACCGTGATGGCCGTCGAGCTGGCCATCATCATCAACATGAGCCTGTACAGCCCGGTGCTCGCCACCTACCGGCTCGAACACACCCCCAGGCAGCTCGTGGCCCGCACCCTGTCGGCCTGGTCGATCGGCCAGCAGGCGTCCATTGCGGTCCTCACCGCGCTCGCCGGACTGCTCGCCGACGTCACCAGCCCACGTACCGCTCTCACGGTCGCAGGACTGCTCATCTTGACCACACCGCTCCTGCTTCCCCGACAGGACCAGACGCCGCAGCACGAGCCGGAACTGGCTACGAGCCGGTGACCGGTGCAACCTTCGAAGCCGTAGTGGCACCGCGTTGCGTGATTCATATCGCCGGGCGCCAGGTGATCTCCTTTCGCACGGCGAGTGCTGCGGCAGCGTTGGCGGCATCGAGCGGCAGCGCCAATGGATAGCGGGTGCGGATCTTGCTCAGTTCCCGGTGCGAGCGGACGAAGCTGGCGAAGTCGCGTGGGTATGCGGTGGCGTCCACGCCGGTCAGAACGCCAACTTTGCGTGCGCGGGCGGCCGTGCGCTGCCAGTCCTGCGCGCCGGCCAGGCCGATGGAGTCGGTGCCGTGGTTGAACAGCAGGATCCGGATCTCGTCGTAGGGGGTGGTGGCGTCCAGGTATGCCTCCAAGCCGGCGCGGGAGGTCTCGGTGCCAAAGAACGCCCAGTACGGCACCGAGCCCGTGCGCAGCGCCCACCACGGCTCGAGCAGGAGAAACGACTCGGCCAGGACCGCTTGTCCACCGCTGTCAGACGGCCCTGTGGCCGCCTCACCTCGCCCGACTCGACCCGCACCAGTGATCACGAGACATGGGAGGGCTCTCGCACCCTGGCGGGCGGCGGGGTGGCCGCGCTGGTTCCCTACTGGGTCGCCGCGGCGAGGACCGGCTCGATGCGCTGCAGGACGTCGGGCCATCCACGTCCCATGCCCTCGAATGCGGCCTTGCCCAGCGGGGAGTCCAAGTCGAAGCCGGCGTGTTCGAGGAACAGGCGCGTGCCGGCCCCCTCCGGGACGAGCTGCCAGGTGATCGTGGTGTCCAGCGAGCCCGGGGCGAAGCTGTAGCGCAGCAGGCGCTCGGGCTCGACGGCGAGCACCTCGCACGCCTGGTGTCCCCATGGCCCCATGTCCAGAGTGAAGCGGTGACCTACGACGGGCTGCACATCACCGGCGGCCCACCACTTCGCATGCAGGCCGGGGTCGGTCAAGGCCCTCCAGACCGCCGAGGGCGAATGGGCGATGAACTGGTCGCAGCGGATGACGGCCGGGACACTGGTGGTCACGGGTTCTCCTCGTCGATCAGGTCGGCCAGCGCCGCCATCCGGCCACGCCAGTAGTGCTCGAAGGGATGCAGCCAGTTGCCTACCTCGGCAAGTGGCTTCGCCTCGAGGTGGTAGTAGCGATGCCGCCCCCGCGGCTCCTCCCGCACCAACCCCGCGTTCCTGAGCACCGACAGATGCTCGGAGACCGCGGGCCTGCTGAGCGCGAACTGGCCAGCGAGATCACCGGCCGCGCTCGGACCGTCCCGCAGCGCCTCCAGCAACCTGCGCCGCACTGGATTGGCCAGCGCGCTGAACACATCGACTGCTGCCACGCCCACCAATATGCGTCGGAAGGTTCCGACGCGTCAACTTTTCCCGACGCATCTACGGAACGACAGGCTGCGGTAGTCGCACGACTGCGACCGCTCCCCATTACTGACCCACGCTCCTAGGCGCTGCGCCTGGACTTGCTGGTCGTCTTCTTCGCCGCGGTCTTCTTGTCTGTGCCGGCGGCTGCGAGGCCGTCGGCCCGCGGCGCGGTCAGCGGTCAGTGGCCTTGGGGTGGCCGGTGGAGGCGCGGTCGATCCAGACCGTGCGCGCTCGACGTCGAGCAGGTACCAGACGCGGCCGCCGGCGGTGACCTCGATCTGCCAGCGGTCCATCGTCTCGCCGCGGTGCTCGCCGCGGGCTAGCTCGCCCTTGAGCCGGTGGTGGCGCTCGGTGCGGGCGGCCGGGGCCGGGTCCGTTCGCATCAGGTGCCAGGCGGCGCGGGTTTTGCCCGCGGCCTGGGCGCCCAACTGCTCCCATCCTTTGGCGGCCTCGCCGTTGGCGAAGCGGATATCCCACTCGTCGGGACCCGGCGGCGGGGCGGCGCGGTCTCCGCGCGTCGGGCTCACGCGGCGGTTCCGGGCTCGGGCACCGGTCCGTAGTCCTCGCCCGAGTCGGTGGTCAGCGCGGCGTAGAGCTCGGGATCGGCATGCACCTCGGCCGTGTGCCGCCACTCGGTGAGCAGCTGGGCCACGCCCGCTGTGTTGTCCAGGGACGTTGCGGCGCCGAGCGCGTCGACCAGCTCGACGGAGAACTCGCGCACTTCGTGCGCGGGGAGGTAGCGCACCCACGGGAAGGTCGCCGGCAGCACGTCCAGGACCAGGGTGCGGCCCTGGGGGGTGCCGGTGCTCGCCGTAGTGGCCGGCCGACAGGGTGCAGCGCCGTACGCCCTCGGGCTGACGGATGAAGCAGATGCCGGGGATCTCGATGTGCTCGGCTGTGGCGGTGCGCTTCGGGCTCATCGGTCGGCTCCCGTGAACTGTTCGAGGCCGAGCAGTGCGCGCCCCAGGGCGCTCACCGTGAGGGACGCCGCGAGGCAACTCGGGCTCAGGCCGTCGCACAGGATTGCTTCCGCCTCGTCCATCGCGCGCTCCCGTGATGCGCGCTCCGGTCCGCTGGGCGCGTCCTCGACCTGAGCGGCCACGACCGGTAGCCGTACCTGGATCATCTGCCGTGCCGCCGCGTACAGATACCGCAGCCGATCAGGGCCGGGGTAGTCGCGCGGCGCGGACAGCGCCGCCTCGATCACCTCGCTTGCCGTGGGCGTCGGCAACGCAGTGCCTCTGAGAACCGTCGTCATACGAACGCCTCCGCAAGGATGCGGGGCCCGCCGGGGCCGAGCGCGGAGGCGAGATGCACGGGGTCAATGAGCTGACCGCGGCCGTAGGGTGCGTGGAGCCAGAACCGGCCGGCCGCGGGGCACCTTGTGGGCGGGCACTGCCAGCAGGCCGACCTCGACGCCTGGCACACCGAGAAGGGCCACCCGGCGCCCGGCCCAGACGTTCCTGCGCTGGTGCATGAAGACGAGCCGGATGTCCCGCCTCACCCTGCCACCCCAGGTCATCAACCAGGACCAAGCATCGCTGCACCAGCATCGTCGGCTCGCCATTCTACGGCGGGCCCTCAACGACGACTCCCTGCCCTTGCGAGCCCGGGTTGCCGCCGCCTCGTTCTTCTCTATGCGCAACCCGTCACCCGCATCGTCCGGCTGGGAGACCCACCGTCCCCACTTCCGCAGATCGTCGCTGACCTCATGCGGGCATACGTCCAGGCCTGCAGGCACCTGCCCTATGCCAGCAGCAGAAGCTCACAGTGGCTCTTCCCTGGCCGCCAGCCCGGACAGCCGATGAACCCGGTCAGTCTCCAAGTCCACCTGCGAAAGATCGGCGTCCCGCCACAGCGCGGCACGACCTCCGAGATCCGCCAACTCGTCCTGCATGCCTAGGCCCCCGTCATCGCGAAGGCGCTCGGTTACCACGACAAGACAGCGCCCCGGGTCACCGAAGCCGGAGGGACCTGGAGCCGATACGCTCCGGGCGACCACACACGGTGAGTGCGCCTGAGCTCGGGTTCGCCGCTCCGCACGCTCGCGAGATCAGTTGTCTGGCGGAAACTCCTGATCCAGAAGCTGTAGTACCTCCTGCTGCCGCCGATGAAATCCGGGCAGCAAGGGCTGCACGAAGGCGAGATGCTCCGCAGGCGACAAACCCCGGTGAGCGGGCGGCCGCGCCGGGTGATTCCGATCAAGGGACTTGTTCACCGAAGCACAGAACAGGTACACCGTTCCCAGAGCCTCCGAGTCGAAAACGATCTGTCCGGCCGCCACCGAACCGACCGGACCACACACGCCTTCGACCAAGGCGCCCAGCACATCAACGGCGACCGCCGGATCACCGTCCGGATCCCACCGGGCATGCATGAGCGCAGCGCGCATGCCCTCTGCCAACTCCGAAGCTGACGGCTCCGCCAAATCACTCGCCATCCCCACATCGCCCCAACCTGGCCCACGGAAAACCACCCTGAACCAGCTAATCACCGTGACCGATGCCGTGAAATCCCAGCGAATACGCGACACATCAACATGCGAGCTCACCAGTCTCAACCCCCAGATCAGGCATGACGCTGGTTACCTGACCCGAGGTCCGGCTGGGCGCCGAGGGCCTGTCGGACAGCGGCCAAGAACCGTTTGCGGTGTTCAGGTCCGGCCACGCGCCGGCAGGAGACCCCTATGCCCGTACTACCGCTGGGTGACTACATCCGGTCCCCGCAAGACCCCGACCTCGCCCGCACCCCCTACGGAGAACTCGCCGACCGGGACCTCGCGCAATTCCTCGCCCACTGGCCCGACCTGCACGCCGACGCCCTCAAGCGGACCCGGCACCGCATCCACCCGACAGCCCGCATCCACCCGTACGCCCTCGTCGGCGACGATGTGATCGTCGGACCCCACGCCCAGGTCTGGGAGTTCAGCACCGTACGCGGCCACACCGTCATCGGCCCCGGCGCCGGCATCGGCTTCAACTGCGAGGTCACCAACGCCTACGTCGGACAAGGCAGCGTCCTGGGCCACCGCATCGGCATCAACCGAACGCTCATCGGCGCCGAGGCCCACCTGTCCGCACTCGTCACCGTCGCGGCCATCCACCTCAGCCAGGACATGCGCCACCCCGACAGAGAAGTCATCCTGCGCCTGCCTGACGGCCTGTACCGATGCGGCACCCCACAGTTCGGGGCACTCATCGGCGACCACGTCCAGACCGGCAACAACATCAGCCTCGGCCCAGGCGTCGCCCTCGGCCGAGGCTGCAAGCTCAACTCCGGAGTCACACTGGGCCCCGCACGCGTCGTCCCGGCAAACAACATCGTGGCGTTGGCGGCAGCTCCCGATACACGCGCACGACTGCGAGCGGGGCGCCCAGCGCGGTGAGGTCCGTTTGCGAGCGAAGAGGAACTGCGTGTGCCCTCCAAGCCGCGGTAGCCCGCCCGGGAGGACGCAGCGGTGGTGGAGGATGGCCTGATGGCGCCGCTCCAATCGGTGCACGTCGTCCGGCGTGCACCGGAGGGGGTCTGCTGCGCTCAGTGGAGTGGGCGGCTGAACGAGGCCACGCCGTCCTCCTCGGAGGGCATCGAGTCCCATTCAGTACTCGCACCGTCGCGCGTCACCATGAACAACGGACGCGATCGGAGGACCTGCCCGACTAGGGGGTGTCTCGCCGATCTGCTCTGAGACAGACGAAGATCTTGAAAGGCAGGGCGTCCCCACGTACATCTGTGCACACTGGCACGCATGTTGATCGACATCTGGCCGCTCAAGGCGCTGCGTGTGCGGTCGCCCCGTCTTGAGTTGCGGCTTCCTTCCGAGGAAGAGCTCGCGGCGGTGGCCGAAGTGGCATCACGAGGAGTGCATGCCCCTGGCGCACGTCCATTTCTGACGCCGTGGACGGATCGTCCGCCGGTTGAGCGCGCTCGTCACGTCGTGCAGCAGCATTGGAGCCGCTTGGGTTCATGGTCACCCGATGACTGGGCTCTGGAGCTCGTCGTGTTCTTCGAGGGGCACCCCGTGGGCATCCAGGAGATGCGGGCTGAGAACTTCGGCATCCGACGCGAGATCGTCTCGGGTTCATGGCTGGGGGTTGATCACCAGGGCCAGGGGCTCGGCACTGAGATGCGGATCGCTCTGCTGCACCTGGCGTTCGTGGAACTTGGCGCAGTGTTCGCCAGGTCGGTGTCCTTCACCGACAATCACGCATCGCTGTCCATCTCGCGAAAGCTCGGTTACGAGCCTGACGGCCTATCCCGGGACGTCCTCGATGGAAACGTCGTCGAGTCTCAGTACTTGCGCCTCTCCCAGCAGGGTTGGAACTCTCAGAAGCATCTGTCCGTGACCGTGAGCGGACTGGCAGGCTGTGCGGCCCTCTTTGGTATCGACCATCACGCCACAGCCCTCGGATCCCGCCAGGGCGTTGTGATCACGAGCGAAGCCAGATGAGGAGTGCGGCGGCGGTGACGGTGCCGAGGTAGACGTACTGGCGCTTGTCATAGCGGGTGGCGACGGCCCGGAATTGTTTGATCTTGTTGATCGCTCGCTCGACGGTGTTCTGGCTTTGTACCGGGTCTTGTCGAAGCCGGGCGGTCGGCTGCCGTCCGAACCTCTGCGCCAGCGGGCGGTTCTGGAGTCACGCTTCTCCGGGATGACGTGTCGGATGCCGCGTCGTCTCAGGTAGGAGCGGATCAGACCGTTGCTGTACGCCTTGTCGGCGCGACGCTGTCCGGCAGCCGCCTGGGCCGGCCGGCGCCGAGGCGGGGGACGCGGATCTTGCCCATGACCGGCTCGAACTGCGTGCAGTCCGCCCGCTGGCCGGGGTGAGGACCAGGGAGAGCGGGCGGCATCTGCCGTCCGCGCTCAGGTGGATCTTCATGGTGAGCCCGCCGCGGGAGCGGCCGAGAGCCTCGCCCGCCGCACCACCTCCGCCGGGAACCGTCCCAGGCTCATGTGCGCACCCACGTGAACTGATCTTTGCAGGGCCCCCTTTGAGGCATCGCCAGGTGCTGGTGGCGGATTGGTCGGGGCGCCGGCGGCGTGCTGGTGGGCACGGATCGAGGTGGAGTCGACGTTGATATTCCAGTCGATGTCGCCCCACTGAGTCGGCGGCGGCCTGGACGTGCTGGAGCAGTCGTTCCCAGGTGCCGTCGGCCGACCACAGCGCATGGCGTTTGTGGACGGTCTTCCACGGGCCGAAGCGTTCGGGCAGCTTGCGCCACTGACTGCCGGTACTGAGCCGGTGGATGATCCCGTTGATCACCTGACGGTGGTCCCGCCACCAGCGGCACCTGTGTTGCTCCTGGGCAGCAGCGGTTCGAGGACCGCCCACTCGCCGTCCGTGAGAAGTGACACCGCTGCCAGGTGGGCGGGGCCTGACCCTCGGCAGGAGAGGATCAGGCCCTGCGGCGCGTCTCTGCGTATGTCACCGGCGGACACAGACATCTTCTCGCTCACGGTGCGGACGCCCCCTTGACACCCCGAGTGCCCCATGGGCAAGGTCTTGATCATGAATGCTTCCGCTGATCACCCGTGCGCGGCCTCCGCGCTGGTGGAGCGGCGCCATGTCGATCTGTGCCGGCAGTCCAGCGCCATCTGTCGCTGACCCCGCAGATCTCTCTCGTCTTTCTGGCCTTGCGCAGGCTCCTCCTCCTTCGTGCCGCGCGCGCCTCCGTACTCATGCGCGTCCGCGCGCACTGACGGGTCGGCCCCTGCCCTCGCGCGCTCCCCCTACGCTCTCAAGGAACACCCATGTCCTATCTACCGCGTATACCCGATACCTCCTCCTTGTCCTCCGAGGCCGCCACGCCCGCCGACGCCCGTGACGGCATCTCCCGGCGGCTGTTCGGCGGGCTCGTCGGCGGTGGCGCCCTGACCGCTGTGGCCGCACCGGCTGCGGCTGCGTCGGGCACGACCGAGACAGGCACAGCCGTGTCCGGCACGACCACCTCCGGCGCCACCGAGGAGAAGCCCTTCCGGGCCCGCGCGGGCGCAGGGCACGGCCGCCGGCCGAACCTGCTGGTCATCCTCGGCGACGACCTCGGCTGGGCCGACCTGTCGTCGTACGGCGCACCGCACATCAAGACCCCCAACCTGGACCGCCTCGCCCGTGAGGGTGTGCGTTTCACCGACGCGTACTCGGGCTCGGCGACCTGCTCCCCGACCCGGTTCAGCCTGTACACCGGCCGCTACCCGGGCCGCACGAAGGGTGGACTCGCCGAACCTGTCGGCGACAAGTCCCAGGGGCTCGACCCCAACCACCCCACGCTCGCCTCCCTGTTGAAGGCGGCGGACTACTCGACCGCGCTCATCGGCAAGTGGCACTGCGGCTGGCTGCCGGACTACAGCCCCACCAAGTCCGGCTGGGACGAGTTCTTCGGCAACTTCGGCGGCGTACTGGAGTACTTTTCCAAGCTCGGACAGCTCGGCGACTACGACCTCTACGAGGGCGACGCGACCTACAAGGACCTGCGCTACTACACGACGGTCCTGACCGAGCGGGCCGTGGAGTACGTCAGCCGCGACCACGACAAGCCGTGGCTGCTCAACCTCAACTTCACCACCCCGCACTGGCCCTGGCTCGCCGAGGACGACGCGAAGAACGCGGCGGAGATCGCCGCGAAGATACGCGCGGCGAGCAACCAGGGGCAGGTCCTCAGCGCGCTGCTCCACAACGACGGCGGTTCCGTCAAGAAGTACGCGGAGATGGTCGAGAGCCTCGACGCCGCGATTGGCGAAGTGCTGGCGGCGCTGCGGCGTTCCGGGCAGGAGGAGAACACGCTGGTGCTGTTCGCCAGTGACAACGGGGGCGAGCGCTTCTCCCACAACTGGCCGCTCAGCGGCAACAAATCCCAGCTGCTGGAGGGCGGCATCCGCGTGCCGACCATCGTGCGCTGGCCGGCTCGGATCGACACGCACCAGGTCAGCCCCGAGCCCAACTACTCCCCCGACTGGACCGCCACCTTCCTCGAACTGGCCGGCGCCCGGCCCCACCCCGCGTACCCGCTGGACGGCACCAGCCTCGCCGGCTACCTGCTGCGGGGCGAGGAGCTGCCCGAGCGCGAACTGTTCTGGCGCGTACGGGCCAACCGGGCGCTGCGGCGCGGCGACTGGAAGTACTACCAGGACGCGAGCGGCAAGGACCACCTGTACAACCTCGCCCAGGACTCCCGTGAGCAGGCCGATCTGGCACCGGACCGGCCCGAGCTGCTCGCGGAGCTCAAGGCGTCCTGGGAGAAGACGGCCGCGGAGCTGCTTCCGTATCCGGCGGCAGGATGACGCCGTCTTCTCGGGCTCGATGGGACCGGTCAGGCATCTGGCCGGTCCCCCGATGCGACATCTCGGTCCACGCGGAGGACAGTCAGGTCCGTCTGCGGTACATCGCCGATGCTGCGCTGCGGCGTGAGATGGAGGGCTATTCCCAGCATCTGGGCACGTGTTGCCTGGAACTGGAGGGCTGCGAGGAATCATTGGGCGGTGGTCGACCTGGCCGACCTCCTGGATGAGGTCATGAGCGCCGTGTACCTGGACCACACCCCTGCTGGAGACGACGGAGTTCTACGGGAGTCCGGGGCGTGGGATGTTCCCACGTGGTCCACCGAAGACGTCGTCGAGGAGGTCTGCCGTGCCGCGGTCGACTTTCAACTCCTGGGCCATATGAGCGAGATGCTGATCTCAGAAGACTGGGTTCAGCAGGATCACCAGTGGCCCAATCAATGTGATGTATGTCACTTGCTTGCTAGGCTAGCGTGATCGCGAGACCGACATCGCGGCTCACGAGGAAACATCCATCACACCGGCCCGCGGCGCGTTCGCCAGGGGGACGGAAGAGATCGCCGCCGTAGCCGGGGCCGCCTTATCGGAATGCGGCGATGTAGCGCCGCGCCCAGTCGGCATAGGTGCGGGGCGCACGGCCGAGTACCCGCTCAACGTCGGGACTGATGCGCTGTTCGGCGGGGGTGGGCGCGCCGAGGATGGCCAGCGTGGTCTCGACCACGGGCTCGGGCATGAACTGCAGCATCTGAGCGCGGGCCTCGTCGCGGGTCTGCTCGGTGAACCCGACAGGTTCACCGAGCGCGTTCGCAATCGCCTCGGCCTGCTGGCGAGGGGTGCTGAGCGCGGGACCGGTCAGCTCGTAGACCTGTCCGGCGTGGCCGTCCTCCCGCAGGGCCGCGGAGGCGACCTCGGCAATGTCGTCCGGGTCGATGGTCGGCAGGCCCGTGTCGGCGAACGGCGCCGCGACGGCCCTTCGGGTGCGGACCGACTCGGCCCAGGCGTACGTGTTGGAGTCGAAGCCTCCGGGCCGCAGGATCGTCCAGGCCATGCCTGATTGCCGGACGGCTTCTTCGATGGAGCGGGCCGTGCTGCCGTGAGAGGCCGACTCCGGCCGGGTCGCGACTCCTTGAGAAGACAACAGGACAACGCGCCGAACGCCGCCGGCCTTGGCCACGTCGAGGATGTCCTGGGGGCTGAGCAGGTGCGCGCTGGGACCCGCGCTCTGCAGGAACAGCGCGTCGGCTCCTTCGCACACGGGCCGAAGACTCTCAGGATCGATCAGGTCCGCCCGCCTGTGCACGACGTTCTCTGGCACATCGGGCGCCGAGATCCCGCGGGATGTCGCGATCACCTGCGCACCCGTTGCCGCGAGGGACTGCACGAGCGATCGACCGACGTTGCCGGTCGCCCCTGTCACTACGAACATGAACAACTCCCGTGTCAATTCAGCATGGTTGCCGCCGCCCGAGTGGGCGGGACCGTCGCGGAGAGCTGCTCTCCGGGCGACACGGGGGACGCTAACACCGTCGATATAGTAGGTACCTAGAGGAAAGTGACTACC
The DNA here is from genome assembly GCF_004005495.1 of Streptomyces antnestii. GTDB lineage: Bacteria > Actinomycetota > Actinomycetes > Streptomycetales > Streptomycetaceae > Streptomyces > Streptomyces antnestii. Next base: position 39,800 of record NZ_RZYA01000032.1, on the reverse strand, counting down.
CCGAGGGGTGCGCATGGCCGGCAACACCGAGTGGGTGGCGGACGCCGCAACCGATCCTGAACTCGCCTGTCCGACCAGTTCAGTTGTGGACATCGTGTTCAGCCGGTGGACCACGCCGATCATGTGGACTCTCCACATGCACGGCCGACAACGGTTCGTCGAGCTGCAACGACACATCGGCACGATCACACCGAAGGTACTGACCCAGCGGCTACGGCAGTTGGAACGCGACGGAATGGTCGTGCGTACGTACCACCCGGAGGTCCCCCCGCGGGTCGAGTACGAGATCACCGACCTTGGCCAGAGCCTGGCCCCGCTCTTCGCGCACCTCGCCGAATGGGCTGCCACCAACCTGGACAAGGTCGAGCAGGCCCGGCACGACTACGACACCGATCCACCGCAATAACTCATCGCCCCCTTGGCGGATCCCGGTCCAGGCAGGGACGGCCGCCGGGTTGTCCGTTCTGAAAGACACCTGCTGACGAGTCCAGAGGGTGAGGTCGCTGCTGGTGGCGACGGCCAGGGTGAGGCCAGGGGGCGAGAATCCGGCGGCGCGCAGTTCTGAGTAATCGGAGTGGAAGACGTGCCACCAGGCCCCTCCCGCAGGGCCTCGATGACTGCCGCCGTCGGCGGAAAGGATGATGCGGTCGTGGGGCCACTCGGGGCTGACGACGTCCATGGACCAGCCGTCCGGTGTGGTGGTGTGCAGGCCACCGCCGAAGAGGCCCGCGATGCGGACCTGGGTGCCTGTGATCGGGCCGAGGCCGGGACAGGTGAGATCCGGGTGCGCGTCCGGGGTGCTGGTCTCAGGGTCGGGGTCCCGGTCGCGGGCGATCTTCTCGCCGGTGACCGCGTCGAAGAGTCCGTGGCCGTCGCTGGACACGACCATGACGAGGTCGTTCCCGCTGTCGGGATGGACGGCGAAGCCGATGCCGAGCAGGCCCCCGATGGGAGTCCTGCGGTCGAAAACCGGCTGCCAGGGTTCCGGGACGGTCATGACTGGGGCGCCGATGTAACGCTCTCGCAGTTTCTGCTGGTACTCCGTGATCAACACGTCTCCTCTGCGCGGTCCGCATGGAGGATCCCTCGCCGAGCGGCCCAAGTCGATTCGAATGCGCCGAGGGTGACCTCAGCCACGCCGTCCGCCTCCCGCCAACCGCCGCGCGGTTCGTGGGCGCCATCGGCGTCGATCACCCGTAGAGCGAACGGGCTCCCGGGCTGTTGCCCTTGAAGCGTTGGCAAGTTCACCGCGGTGACGTCGAAAAGCAAATGCGAGCGGCCCGGTCCCTCTGACTGGGCCACATGACTGCTTCAACTTCCGGATGTGAAAGGGCTTCCGGAGGTGGTCGGGTGGGCGGATGATCAGGTCATGAGCCGCCACTTGGATCTGCAGGCAGAGTTCCGGACCGAAGTCACGGTGGCGTTCTCATTCCTGTTCGAGGAAGCGGGTTTCACGCATCCGGTGACGACGGAATCCCAGCTCTTCAGCGGGACTGGACTACTGTTCCGCGGCGCTGGGCTGGACGTGGAAGTGCAGCTTTACGACGGCCGGGAACCCGAGGTCGTCACCAGATTGGAGGTCGTCGGACCAGACGGCGCCAGGGTCCGGAGGGCTGCGCTGGATGAGCTCTACGTTGCTGCCGGATGCGGGCCGCCCCAGGACGTTCCCGGCCAAGCCCCGAACCGACGGTCGACCCTCAAGCGAGTTGGGCAGCACGCCACGGCGTTACGCCGCCTCATGTCCCGACTGCCGGGTTCCGAACTCAGCCAGTTGATCATCCGGCACACCGCGTTGCGACGCGAGCAGTAACGTCAGGCCGCTTCGTCCCCTGGCACAGGCTCGACGACGGCGGCAGCCTGCTCCCATCCCTTGGAAGATACTCCGAGCCGACAGGCGCCGACGCCACCGATCCGCAAGGGCTCGCCGGCCAGATCCCAGTCCCAGGCGCGCAGTTGGACCGTCCTGCCTCGGACGTGAAGTCGACCTCCTCGACGATCTCCCAGGACTCCCCCTCGTCCGCGAGATGCGGTGCGCGCCTTTGTCCCGCCTGAGCCAGCACCTGAGAGCGCCGGACGCACTGGCCGGGGGCCGGATCCCGACGTTCTATCTCCAACCTGTGTTGTTCCTAGAATGGCCGGGTGGAAGACATCGACGCGATTGCGGCGTTGCAGGATCCGGTGCGGCGCCGCCTGTACGAGTACGTGGCGGCGCAGGGCCGCGAGGTCGGCCGTAACGAGGCCGCCCAGGCGACCGGGGTGGCGCGCACGCTCGCCGCGCACCATCTGGACAGGCTGGCCGAGGCCGGGCTGCTGGAGAGCGGCAGCCGCCGCCTGACGGGCCGTTCGGGGCCGGGGGCGGGCCGTCCCGCCAAGGTCTATACGCGGGCGCGGGCCGAGCGGTCGGTTTCGCTGCCCGCCCGCGACTACCGCACCGCCGCCGAGTTGCTCGCCGAGGCCGCCGAGCAGGCCGGCCTTGACGCCGGGCTCTGCGCGGCCGCGCGACGTCGGGGCGAGGCCCTGCGCGGTTCGGCCGCACCCTGCGGCGACCTCGAACAGGCCATGGAGATGCTGGCTGCCCGCGGCTACGAACCGCACCTGGAAGGCGTCGAGGGGGCGAGCGGGGCGGCCGCAGATGTCGTCCGCATGCGCAACTGCCCCTTCCACGCGGTCGCCGAACGCTTCCCGCCGCTCGTCTGCGGCATGAATCTCGCGCTGCTGGAGGGGCTGCTCGGCACGGACGGTCCCGTCCACGCCCGCATGGACGCCCGGCCGGGCAACTGCTGTGTGGTGGTGGAGAGTTCTAAAAACAATGATGATTGACATAGAAAAGTAGGCCGTGCTGGGATGAGGGCATGACCGCATCCACGCATGCCGCCCACCTCGCCCAGCTCAACGTCGCCACGCTCCGCCATCCCTTCGACGACCCGCGCGTGGCGCCGTTCGTCGAGATGCTCGAGCCGGTCAACGCCGCCGCCGACAGCGCGCCCGGCTTCGTGTGGCGGCTCGTGGAGGAGGGGGCGGCCGACGCCACCGGCCTGCGCCCGGCGGGCGAGGACGTCATCGTCAACCTGTCGGTGTGGGAGACCCCGGAAGCCCTGTGGGACTTCGCCTACCGGAGCGGGCACCTGGAGGTGATGCGGCGGCGCCGCGAGTGGTTCGAACGGCACGTCGAGGCGCACTTGGTGCTCTGGTGGGTTCCCGCCGGCCACGTCCCGACCGTCGACGAGGCCCTGGAGCGGCTGGCGGACCTGCAGGCGCACGGGCCGTCCGCCCGCGCGTTCACCTTCGCCTCCTCCTACACGGCAGCCGAAGCCGCAATCGAAGCCGAAGCTGAAGCCGTCCAGCACCTGCAGGCCGCGCCGCCGACGCAGCCTGAAGCGATCAACTGATCCACAGGACTTGCCGATTACTCCGCTCTCCTTGACCTGAAGTGCGCTTGAGCTTCTAGCGTTCCCTTGAGTTGATCACCTGACGACAGGAGAACGCGCTCATGATCCTCGTGACCGGAGCCACCGGAAACATAGGAAGTGCGCTGCTGAGGGAGTTGCACGAATGCGGTGCGGGGCCGCTGAGAGCATTCACCCGTGACGCCGCACGGGCCGCGTTCCCCGAAGGGGTCGAGGCCGTCGAGGGCGATTTCGCGGAGCCGGACTCATTGAAGGCCGCTCTGGACGGGGTGCGCGCGCTGTTCCTCGTGTCGCGCCTGGGGCCCGATGCCGACATCCTCGATGCTGCGAGGCTGGCGGGGGTTGAGCATGTGGTGCTGGTGTCGTCCATCACGGTCCGGACCCATCCGCACTTGGGCCCGGCAGGCGAGAACCTGACGGTCGAGCGGCTGCTCCAGGGCAGCGGTATGGCCTGGACGATCCTGCGGCCGACGCAGTTCGCCTCGAACTCTCAGATGTGGGCGGCGTCGATCCGTGGCGGTGAGGCGGTCCGTGCGGCGTACGCGGACACCGGGCTGCCCACGATCCACCCCGCGGACATCGCGTCGGTGGCACGGGTGGCCCTGACCGAGTCCGGCCATCGGGGGCGGACGTATGCCCTGACCGGTCCAGCGCGGGTGACCGCCCGGCAGCAGGTCGAGGCCATCGCGGAAGCGCTCGGGCGGGACGTGCCCTTCATGGAGATCAGCCGGCAGGAGGCGCACGCTCAGATGGCCGCGGTCTTCGGGGACGAGGCCGCGGAGGCGGTGCTCGATGTCACGGGTGGAGACGTCAACGACGAGCTGCTGATGGTGCGTGACACGGTCTCACGGGTCACCGGCTCCCCCGCCAGGCCGTTCCAGCAGTGGGCCGTGGAGAACGCCGACGTTTTCCGCTGATACGCCGGGCGGACGACGCATGAATACGTTCCGTCGACGACAGGGCGTGTGGTGAAAGTGCCGGTCTCAGCAACTAGTTGAGGACTGTGACCAGCACGGTCGCTTCTGTGGCGGAAGTGGCTGGTCAGTTCACCAGCAGGTCGATCACTCCTGTCAGGTCCTCCTCCCCGCTGCCCTCGGCCAGGCGGCGGCGCATCAGCTCGAAGTACGGGCTGAGCAGTTCCGGGCTGACACCCTGCTGCTCGGCGGTGCTCAGGAAGGTCGGGATGCCGGCCACCTGCATGGCGAGGTTGGAAACGACGCCCTTGGCGTAGTCGCCGCTCCGCAACTGGCCCGCGGTCTGGTGAACTGCCGGGGCCACCGCGACGAGCCAGTCGGCGAGCAGCGGGGCGAGCGCCGCGGGGTCGATGTCCTCCTTGCGGATCAGGGCGAAGGCGTGCGCGGCGCCGGCGAACATCCCGTACATGGCGCTGAGAAGAGCCACGTCGTGCAAGGCCGCGAAGCCCGCGTCCTCGCCCACGTAGGTAGTGCCGGCCGGGACACTCAGGGTCTCCTGGTTCCGCTCGAACAGCTCCCGCGAGCCGCTGTAGAAGACGTAACCTCCGGCTTCCGGGACGCCGATCATCGGAGGGACGGCCATGATCCCACCGTCCAGATAGCGGGCGCCGCGCTCGCGGGCCCACTCGGCGCGGGCGCGGGCCTGGGCGGGGGTGCTGGTGGTCAGGTTGACCAGGTCCCTGTCGGTCAGGTCGATGCCGGCCAGCACATCGGCGACCGAGGTGTCGTCCAACAGGCACAGGACGATCAAGGTGTTCGCTGCGACTGCTTCGGCGGCGGTGCCCGCGACGTCGGCGCCCTCGGTGGCGAGCGCCGCTGCGCGGGACGGGGTGCGGTTCCAGACGGTGAGTGGGTGGCCGGCGGCAAGCCAGGTGCGGGCCAGCGCGGCGCCCATCGCGCCGAGGCCCAGCAGCGTGACGGGGGTCTTCTCAACAGTGTTCTGTGCCATGCCGATTAGGCTGGCCCCAGGTCCGGAGGTGATCAAGTACGTACTTGGTAGTGGGTGGTTACCTCGGGGTGAGCGAGCACGTCAGAAGGGTGGGGCATGACGACGCTGAACCGGCCGAGCACACCAGACGGACACGTCTGCGGGATCGACACCGCGATGGAGGTGATCGGCGGCAAGTGGAAGGTACTGATCCTCTGGGCGCTCCACGAGCATCCCCACCGTCGCTTCGGCGAGCTGCGTCGGCTGCTTCCCGGGATCACCGAGAAGGTGCTGGCCTCTCACCTGCGTGAGCTGGAAGCGGACGGCGTCGTGCACCGCGTCTCCTACGACGAGGTGCCGCCCTGCGTCGAGTACTCGCTGACCGAGGACGGCAAGCGCCTCAACGAGGCACTCCAGCCGCTGGCCGCCTGGGGCCGCGAGCGTCCGACCATTCGAGGCTAGATCCGACTATTCGAGGCTGGAGGAGAAGGCGGGCTGGAGTCTGTTGTGAACGTGCCGGCCACAGCCATTCGCTGCGCGCCCGTCAGGACGGTGTGTCAGACGAGGGCGAGCCGGTCCACGAGCAGCTCCACCCTCTGCTCGATGTACTCCGGTGGGAGCCGTCGCGCCCGGGTGAGGGTGGCAAGTCCGTGCAGGGCCGCCCAGAACGTCTCGGTGAACAGCCCCGCGTGGACACCGTTCCCGGCGACCTCGCCGAGGCTCTCCTGCAGGGCGGCGAAGGCGCCCTTCAGCGGCTCGGGGGTGTCCTCCTGCGCGTACGCCAGACCGCCGTCGAGCTGGAAGATGGCGTCGTAGACCGCCGGATTGCGTGCGGCGAAGTCGAGGTAGGCGCGGGCCAGGGCGGCGACCCGGGCGCGGGGGCCGTCCGCGGTAACGGTCGCGGCCCGCAGCGCCCCGGCAAGTTCGGTGGCGCCCTGGAGGGCGACGGCGCCGATGATCTCGCGTTTGCCGCGGAAGTGGCTGTAGAGGACGGGCTGGCTGTACTCGATGCGCTCGGCGAGCCGGCGGGTGGTGACCGCGTCCCAGCCCTGCTGCTCGGCAAGTTCGCGGGCTGTCGCCACGATGAGCCGCTCGCGCTCCGCCCGTTCACGCTGCTTGCGTTCCTGTACCGACATGATTCGACCCTAGCGCCGCTAGACAATCAAGCGGCAGTAGCATTAGCGTTGCCTCGACGGCTAGCGTCGCTAGACCCCAGGAGGGGGCAGTCATGCTCAACGCACTCGAGATCGTCACCACCGTGATCGTCGGCCTGATGGTGGGCGTGGAGTTCTCCGTCGCCTTCGTCATGAACCGGATCTTCGACGCACTCCCCGACGACAACGACCAACTCGCCCGAAGTCACGGCGGCCGGATGCTCGGCGCCGTGATGCCGGTCTGGTACATCGGCTCGGTCGCCCTCGTCGCGGTCTGGGCCGTCGCCGATTGGCACCACCACCGCACCGGCCTCGTCGTCACCGCCGGCGCGCTGCTGATCCTCAGCGTGATCATGTCGCTCCTGCTGCTCGTCCCGATCAACAACCAGGGCAAGACCTGGACCCCCGAGAACCGGCCCGCCGACTGGAAGGAGCAGATGAACCGCTGGGACCGCTTCCACTACGTCCGCGTCGCCGTCATCATCGCCGCCTTCACCCTGCTGGTCACCGCCCTCGCCTGAGCCGCAAGGCCCGGACCCCAGCACCCTCGAACTCCGCTGGTACCCCCGGGAACTCGGGCCCCAGCGTCACCCATTGCCCCATAGCGAGAGGAAGTACCGAAGATGGCCAAGCTGCAGAGCCTTGACCCGAATACGCCGCTGTTCGCGCAGTTCAAGGAGAAGACCGGGCCCATCGTCCTGGCCAACACCTTCTTCGTTCCGAAGGAGAGGGCTGCAGCGTTCCTGGCCCTCTTCAGGAGGCAGGCCGAATTCATGAAGGATCAGCCGGGATTCGTCTCCCTGCAGATGCACCAGGGAACCGCGGACATTGACTTCCTCCCCCTCCTGAAGGGAGGGGGATTCCCCTATGAGGGGGTTCGGCCGGTCGCCCGGCTTACGGGTTCCTGCTTCGCGGACCGGCTGGCGCCGAGGTCTCCACAGGCTGACACGGGCTGCCCGCCCGCGTGTTTGATGTTGACGGCCGCGTTCACATCGGCGTGCGCGGTGTATCCGCAGCCTTCGGCCTTGCACACGAAGACCGATTGGCTCTCTCGGTTTTCCTCGCAGGCGAAGCCGCAGGCGGAACACCTTTGCGACGTGTACGCGGCATTGACCTTCACCACGGTGGTGCCCGTGTACCGGGCGGCGCCCACGAGGGCGAGTTCGAGGCGGTGCCATCCCTTGTCGAGGATGGCCCTGTTCAGGCCCCGTTTCTGGGCGACGCGGGAACCCGGCGCCTCGATCGTGCCCGAGGCGGATGCTGACATGTTCTTGATCCGCAGGTCTTCCAGGACGACGAGCGCGTTCTTCGCGACGATCCGGGAGGCGGTCTGCGCACAGAAATCCGCACGCCGGTCGGTGACCCGACCCGTGATCCGGTTTATCGCCGCCCGGGTCTTGGACCGGTTGGCGCTGCCCTTCTTGGTGCGGGCGAATTGCTGCTGAAGCCGCCGGTACCGTCCAGCCTCACCGGCGGTGATGAACTCCCGGTCGTGGAAGTCGCCGTCGGAGGTGACCGCCGCGGTCTTGACGCCCCGGTCGATCCCGACCGCTGTGCCGGGCATCGCGTGCTTCTCGGGTGTGACGGCCTGGTCGTCCACGAGGAAGGAGACGTACCAGCGCCCGGCCTTTCGGGACACGGTCGCGGACCGGATCTCACCGCCCACGGGGCGCGACCAGCGGAAGCGGACCCAGCCCACCTTCGGCAGCTTCGCCCGGCCCCACTTACGGCCCAGACGTTCCACCTCGATGTGGTTCCCGGCGGGGAACCGGAACGAAGGCGACCAACGCACCTTCGACCGCCACCGCACCTTGAAAGTGCCGTGATCCCGGCACGCCCGGTCTAAATCCTTGAGTGTCTGCTGAAGTGCGTGCGACGGCGCGGCCTTCAACCAGGGGTGTTCTTTCTTCGCGTCGGCCAGCTCGGCGCACTGCGGCACATAGTTCATCCACGCCCCACGGCGCCGGTACTCGCGACGCTGATGAAGGCCGGTGTTCCACACCGACCGGCAGATGTTGCCGAACTCCACGCACATCTCCGCCTGTTCGGCCGTCAACTCAAGCCGATACCTGCGGCCCGACAGCATGAGAACACCCCCCTCCAACCGATGTGACCACTCTATCGGCGGCCACTGACAACACAGCGAACTCCGCCGCTGCGCGGCTCCGGCACGAGAATGAGCCAACCCCTCCCCGAAGGGAGGGGGTAGCTCTCAAGAATTCCGGTCAACTTCTGATGAACGTCGCGGTCTGGGAGTCGACCGAGGCTCTCGCCACGGCGTTCGGCAACCCGGAGTTCCAGCGCATGGCTGCCGAGTCCCCCGACGACGTCGTGTCGTACCCGCACATCTTCGAGCAGGTCGACGTATGACAGAGCAGCTGCAGAGGCGCGACCACCACGCGCCGCGCAAGACGATCTACCCGATCGAATGTCACCCGAGGGGAAACCCCCGCGCCGATCACGACCCGCTACGTGCCCCCTCGTTGTAGAGCGCGTTCCACTCGTCGGGGTGAGCACTCCCCTCCTCCGCTGCCTCTCGCCACGCACACAGCCGCGCCGGGCGTACGCGCTCTCGTACGCCCGGCACGGCCTCAGGTGTCTCCGGCGGAGCTCAGCTGATCAGCTGATCAGCAGCGGATCGATGGCGAGCGGCTGCTCAGTAACTGAACTGCTGGATCTGCTCGTTGTAGGGGCCGACCGTCCAGCCCGTCCGGGTCTTCGGATCCAGCTGGATGGCGTTCTCCGACGCCCCGTTCTGTCCGGTCATGAAGCCGGACAACGTCCGGATGGGTTTGCCGGTCTTCAGGTCCACCACGGCCAGTTGGCTGGTGGCGTTGTTGTCGACGACCGCCATCGCCGTGGACCCGAAGTACGCGGGGCCGACCGGAGTCCGGAAGGACACCACGGCGACCTGGTTCGTGCCGTCCACCGCGAGACTGGTCGGCAGGCCCTTGCGTACGGTGAACGCGCTGCCGGTGGTGCCGGTCTGCTCGTCCAGTGCGCCCAGTGAGGCGTTCGGCACGATGTTGACGCTGACCACCCTGGCGGACAGGTTGTACAGCGATCCGGCCCCGTCCGACGCGATGCCGTGGCTGCACGCGGAGGTGCTGCCCCCCTTCGTCGCCGTCCGTGCGTCGAGGTCGATCCGGGCCACACTGGCGTTGCTGAGGCAGTTGTAGGGACCCGCCGCCCGGGCCAGGAATACCTGTCCGGACGCGTTGTCGATGGTGAGCAGGGTGAACTGGCCGGGGGTGATTCCTGCGGGGTCGCCGGGGACCGGGTCTCCCGCGGTGCCGGTGGCGAGGTCCACGGGCAGCACGGCGTCCTTGCCGTCCGTGCGCAGGAGCAGGACGCCCCGGTTGTGGACGGGGTCCACCCGGCCGGTGAGGTAGAAGTCCTGGCCCGCGCGCAGCGTGGTGGAGCCGGCGAGGGTGTCGGTGGCGGTGTTCCAGGTCTCCACCCGCACCTCCTTGCCGCCGTCCAGGTAGTGGACCGCCAGGGCCCGGTCTCCGGTCGCGCCGACGACGTTGTAGTACGACCCGTTCTCACTCGAGTCGGACGTGATGACGTCGCCGTAGTGGCCCGTCGCGGTGGAGTAGTGCCGCAGTTCGGTGCTGCCGGCAGGGGTGACCAGCGCCGCCACGGAGTGCTCGCCGGCCGCGGCGAAGTTCAGTACGCCGGAGCCGCCGGGGGCGACCCCGTCGTCGTAGGTCAGGGAGGACAGGGGTGAGGCCTGGCCTATTACGTTGCCGTCGTGGTCCAGGGCGAGCACCCGGACCCCGTAGGTGTTCGAGCTGCCGAGACCGAGTTCCGCCGCGTTGAGGCGCGTCGTTCCCGAGGTGTGGGTGAGCACTTGGTGGTGGACGGAGGGGCTGTCGACGCCGTTGTGGTCGAGCCGGTCGCCGTTGACGTTGGTGAAGGTGTTCACCGTCCCGAACAGCGTGGGAGCGGGTGCCGAGATCTCCAGCTCCGTCGCGTACGCCCCGGGCACGGCCCGTACGTCGTAGTGCACCGCGACGCCGGGGTTCGCGCGGCTCGCCTCGGCCCGGTGGCCGGTGGCGCCGTTCGTCCCCGTGAGAGTGGGCGCGTCCGGGCGCTCCGAAGCGGTGGAGCCGCCGACCCGGAAGGGCGCGAACTCGCCGTACACCGTGCGGCTCGGGCCGTCGCCGAAGCCGGACCTGACGATGCCGACACCGTAGATGCCGGCGCCGCCGGTGAACGCGTCGGCCGGGATTGTGACGGTGCCCTTCTTCTCGGTCAGTTCCTGGTGCCAGGCGGCGCTGAAGACGGGCGCGAGCATCGGGTTCCAGTGGCCGACCGTGGACAGCACCAGCTGTGGCGTGTCGGTGCCCGTGACACCGGTCAGGTCGTACGAGACGGTGACGGACTTCCCGGTCGGCACGGTCGCCGGGACCTGGGGGGCGGGGACCTGGGCGTGCGTGCCGTCACTGGGGCCGACTGTGAGGGTGCGGGTGACGCTCGCGCTGGTGTGGCCGTCGGTCAGGACCCGGTACGTGACAGTGATCTCGCGGTCGGCGTCGGCGACGACGGGGAGCCCCGCTGCGGCGAGCAGTTGCGTCGGGGTCAGCCGGATCGCCGGGGTGTCCGAGCGGAACGTCTTCGAGCCGACGATGAGGGTGTACGTCTCACGGCCGGTGGCACCCGTGACGTCTCCCGCGAAGGTGACCGGTCCGAGGAGTGCCGCTCCGTTGCCGCCTGAGGCCCGGTTACCGAGGTCGATCCGGTCCTGGTCGGTGGTCTCCAGGAACGAGCCGCCCAGGCTGCCCCTGGTGACGCGGTGCGCGACGGAGAGCCGGACGATCGCCGGAGCGGCGGGGCCCGAGGCGGCGGACGGGTCCGTGCTGGTGTCCACCTTGCGGCCGATCAGCTTCTGCACGGCGGCCGTTACGTCGATCTGCGGGCCCACGTGCAGCTGCCGGTCGATCTGCGGCGGTGTGGAGACGGGGCGGCCGGTCGCTTCGAGGATCTGCCGTACGGCGGCCGGGGTCAGGCGGTGGCCGGCGAGGCGGCCGGACTGCAGGACGACCGCTGCCGCGGCGGCGATCTCGGGCGCGGAGGCGGACGTACCGCCGTTCAGCGAGACGCTCACGGCCCCGGCGCCGCCGCCGATGCCGTGCGAGAAGGCGAGGATGTTGTCGCTCGGCGCCGAGAGGTCGACGCGGCTGCCGAAGCCGGAGGAGAAGGTGCCGGAGCCGCTGATCCGGGTCTCGGCTGTGGTCGCGTCACCGTCCGGGCCGCCGGCCAGCGTGTCGTCCAGGGTGGTGCCGCCCGCGGCGATGGCGCCGCTGTCGGGTATCCGGGACGGCGTGGTGGACTCACCGACGTCGTCGATGGTGGTCGCCGACCGGTCACCCGGGGCGAGGTCCGTGGGCGTGCTGCCGCCGTCCGGCCCGACGGCCGCCGGCGTGTAGAGGCGGGTGCCATCGTTGGAGGCGATCGTCACGACGACGCCCTCCCGCACGATGGACGCGACCACGGAGCGGATGTACGGGTCGTCCTCCAGGTACCGGCCGGGGAACCCCTCGGTGTCGGTGCCGAAGCCGAGGCTGGCGGTGATGACGGAGGGCCGGGGCGACTGGTGGGCCGCGGCCAGCAGGGCGCCGGCGATCCGGTCCACGGTCGGCTGCTCGGGGACGACCAGGCGGTAGTCGGCCCCGGGGGCTATGCCCAGCAGGTCGGTGTAGCCGCTGCCGGTGGCTTCGGGGCGCTGGCGATCGTGGGCGAGCGGCGCCATCACGCTGAAGTCCAGGAGGACTTCGCCGAGCGCGGGGTCCTGGTTCTTCGTGGACGCGGCGCCGTCGAGACCGCCGGAGTCCTTCGCCACGTAGGCCGGGATCAGCGGCATCGACGGCAGGTCGAGATAGCGCTGCCCGTCCTTGAGCACGGTCGTCGGGCCGTAGGACTTGACGTAGTCGTCGCCCGCGTCGGCCATCGACTGGTCGGTGAGGTCTCCGAGGGAGACGTTGGTGATGGTCTCGCCGGCGCCGGGCTGCTGCCCGTACCGGCCCTGGAGCATTGAGAAGGCGCCGACCGCGTTCACCCCGCCCGCGTTGAGGAACGCCTGGGCGGAGTTGGTGAGCGTGTCGTTGCCGGGTACGTCCGCAGCGGGGGCCGCCGGGGGGTTGCCGTCGCTACGGGCTGCCGGTCCGGCAGCGTCCGCGCGGGTGGCCTTCGCGAACGCCCGGGTCGTGGCCGACGGCAGCGGCGATCCCCCGGTGTGCATGGTGTTCACGTAACGGTCGGGCTCGACGCGGGCGATTCCGGGTGTGCCCCGCAGTGCGCGGGCCACGGCCACCGAATCCTTCTGGCTGGTCTGCACGACGTAGGCGCCGGGCAGCGCGGGGTCGGCCTTTCGCAGGAGCGGGTGCAGCGATGTGGCGCCCACCGTACGGAGCTTGGCGTTCAGCCGGGTGTTGCTGGTGCGCGCGGTGCGGGCCGCGACGCGGGTGCCGGGCACGGAACCGCCGGTGACGGACGTGCCCTGGTCGAGGGTGACCAGGATCCGGCCGGGCACCACGCCCTGACGTTCCTTGAGCGGTCTGGGAGGCGATTCCTTCGTGGCCGGCATCTGCAGCGGCGCGCTGTCCGGTCGGGGCGCCTTACCGACGGGCATCGTGCCGACGGGTGCCGCACCGGCGGGTTCCGCACCGGCGGGCACGGCCAGACCGAAGGAGGAGCCGGCGAGGAGCAACACGGTGCAGACGCGGACGAGTCGTCTGCCCGAGGGATTGGCACGTGGCATGGGCCACCTTCCGTGGGAGAAGTGGGTGCGCATACGACAGGGGCGTACCGGTGAGGGACGGCGCCCTTGTCTCCCGGGAAGATGTCAACGGGCGTGGAAGTGGCGCAAGATGACTGATGTGGCCGACTTCTGCCAGGTGGCGGCCAGTGGCCAGGGACGACCGGAGCGTAGATGGAACTTGACGTTGTTGGACTCGACGGCGAAACAGAACTGGTCTATACGGCACTGGTCGGACGCCCGCGGAGCACGGCGACCCAACTCGCCGCCGGGTGCGGTCTGTCGGTGAGCAGGACCGGTCGGCTGCTGTCCGCACTGGTCAAGGACGGTCTGGCGATCCGGTCCGCGAGCCGCCCGCCGCTGTTCACCGCAGCCTCCCCCGACGTCGCCGTCACCGCGCTCATCCAGGACCGCGAACACCGTCTGGACGCGGCGCGCTCCCTGGTGCAACGGCTCACCGAGAAGCACCGCGAGGCACAGCGCATCAGTGATCCGGGCATCGCGGTGGAGCTGCTGACGGGGCGCGAGGACGTCAGCGCCGCGGTCCGCCGGCTGTACAACGGCTCCCGGCGGCAGGTCCGTACGTTCGACCGGCCCCCGTACATCGACCGTCCCGGCAGCAACCTGGAACTCCAGGTGCAGCGCCAGCGCACCGGTGTCACCTACCGGGTGATCTACGACCGGGCCGCGGTCGCCTGGCCCGGGCGGCTCCTAGACGACATCCTGCCGAGCGTCCGCACCGGCGAACAGGCCCGGGTACGCGCCCAGTTGCCGCTGAAGCTGCTGATATCCGACGACCGGTCGGCGGTCATCCCGCTGAGCCTCGCGCCCGGCGGCCACTCGGCGGCGTATCTCGTCCACCATTCACCGATGCTGACCGCGCTGGAGGCGCTGTTCGAGGCCGAGTGGGAACGGGCGGCCCCGATCACCGACACCATGGACACCATCGAGCAACCGGGCGGCCCCGACGCCGACACCCGCGCGCTGCTGACCCTGCTCACCTCGGGCGCCACGGACGCGACCATCGCCCGCACCCAGGGCTGGAGCCAGCGCACCACACAGCGCCGCATCCACCGCCTGATGACCGAACTCGGCGCGGCCACCCGCTTCCAGGCCGCCGCCCTGGCCGCGCGCCGGGGCTGGCTCTAGGAGTGCAGCTGACCGCCACCTGACGAGAGTGGGTTCTGACCCGTTCCTAGGGCGTGTTTCGAAAGTAGCGTCGTCCGCCCGGAGGGCGGGCCCCGCGGCGTCTGGTGCGTGCGATCGCAAGGCGCCGGAGCGTCCTAGTGGCGGAGCCACTCGGACGTTTCGGCAACGCCGCGAGCGTGCGTGCCAGACGCCGCGGGGCAGGCGGGACTTTCGAAACACGCCCTAGCGCCAGGGATCGAGGGCGAGCTTGCCATGGCTTCGGCCCGCTTCGAGTTGCCGGAGCACTGCCGGCCCTTCGGCCAGAGGATGGACGCGGGGAGTGCCGGGCGGGTACACGCCCTGGGCGATGAGTGCCTCGATCTCGACGAGCAACGACCGGTAGACGGACGGGGCCGCGACCGCCAGTGCACCGATGTGCAAACCCTTGACCTGGACCTGGTGGGTGAAGACCAGGTCGTGTGTGGTGAGGGTCGCGTCGCCGGAAGCGGCGCCGAACACGACGATGCGTCCGGTGAAGGGTTTGGTGACGGACAGGCTGGTCTTGAACGTGGCCTGTCCCACCGATTCCAGGACCACGTCGACGCCGCCGGTCAGGCGGGTGATCTCCCCTGCCAGATCCGGGCGTCGGCTGTCCAGGACTTCATCGGCGCCGAGTGCTTTGACGGTGTCGTGCTTCTCCGGTGAGGCCGTGGCGATCACACGCGCACCGTAGTGGCGGGCGAGGCGGACGGCGGCCTGCCCCACACCTCCGGCGGCAGCATGGATGAGGACTGCCTCACCCGCCTTGATCTCGCCCAGCGGCTTCAGTGCCGCCAAGGCGGTGGCCCAGTTCAGCACCAAACCGAGGGCTTCGGCGTCGCTCCAGCCGGACGGTACGGGAAGCACACCCGCGGCCGGCATCGTCATGTCCTGCGCGAAGGTCCCCGGGCCGGCTCCGACGACGTGGGTGCCGAGCGGCAGCGGGCTCTCGACGTCCGGGCCGACCCCCACGATCTCGCCGGCGGCCTCGAAGCCCGCCACATACGGGGCCTGCGGTCCTCCTCCGTATGTTCCACGGGTCTGCATGACGTCAGCGAAGTTGACCCCGGCGGCGCCTACGCGGATCGCATACTCGCCGGGCCCGGGGGTGGGGCGCCGCTGATCGGCCGTGAGGGCCAGATCCGCCGGTCCCCGGTGCGTCCGCTGGACCAGTGCTCGTACCGTCTGCTCGGTGGTGTTCCGCTGCTCGTTGATCTCCATGCACCGAACGTAGAAGACTGACACTTATGGCAAGGTCAAGTAGCGGTCAGAGACGAGCACTTCGGGCCTCTCGCAGGTAGCCGTCGAGAGCCGCCTGCTGATCGCTGAGAACGGAGATGCGGGCGGCGAGCCGATCGCGGTAGCTCTGCACCTCCTGCAGGAACTCTGCGCACACCGCATCCGTGCCGGCACCGGATCCGTCAGCGAGGCGGGGCAGGAGTTCCCTGTTGACTTCCTCCCTCCTGAAGGGAGGGGGATTCCCCTATGAGGGGGTTCGGCCGGTCGCCCGGCTTACGGGTTCCTGCTTCGCGGACCGGCTGGCGCCGAGGTCTCCACAGGCTGACACGGGCTGCCCGCCCGCGTGTTTGATGTTGACGGCCGCGTTCACGTCGGCGTGTGCGGTGTGTCCGCAGCCTTCGGCTTTGCACACGAAGACCGATTGGCTCTCTCGGTTTTCTTCGCAGGCGAAGCCGCAGGCGGAACACCTTTGCGACGTGTACGCGGGATTGACCTTCACCACGGTCGTGCCCGTGTACCGGGCGGCGCCCACGAGGGCGAGTTCGAGGCGGTGCCATCCCTTGTCGAGGATCGCCCTGTTCAGGCCCCGTTTCTGAGCGACGCGGGAACCCGGCGCCTCGATCGTGCCCGAGGCGGACGCGGACATGTTCTTGATCCGCAGGTCTTCCAGCACCACCAGAGCGTTTTTCGCGACGATCCGGGAAGCGGTCTGCGCACAGAAATCCGCACACCGGTCCGTGACCCGGCCCATGATCCGGTTCATCGCCGCCCGGGTCTTGGACCGGTTGGCGCTGCCCTTCTTGGTGCGGGCGAACTGCTGCTGAAGCCGCCGGTACCGTCCAGCCTCACCGGCGGTGATGAACTCCCGGTCGTGGAAGTCGCCGTCCGAGGTGACCGCCGCAACCTTGACTCCCCGGTCGATCCCGACCGCTGCGCCGGGCATCGCGTGCTTCTCGGGTGTGACGGCCTGGTCGTCCACGAGGAAGGAGACGTACCAGCGCCCGGCCTTTCGGGACACGGTCGCGGACCGGATCTCCCCGCCCACGGGGCGCGACCAGCGGAAGCGGACCCAGCCCACCTTCGGCAGCTTCGCCCGGCCCCACTTACGGCCCAGACGTTCCACCTCGATGTGGTTCCCGGCGGGGAACCGGAACGAAGGCGACCAACGCACCTTCGACCTCCACCGCACCTTGAACGTGCCATGATCTCGGCACGCCCGGTCCAGGTCCCGCAGGGTCTGCTGCAACACATGCGACGGCGCGGCCTTCAACCAGGCGTGTTCTTTCTTCGCGTCGGCCAGCTCGGCGGCCTGGGGCACGTAGTTCATCCACGCCCCGCGCCGCCGGTACTCCCGGCGCTGGTGAAGGCCGGTGTTCCACACCGACCGGCAGATGTTGCCGAACTCCTCGCACATCTCCGCCTGTTCGGCCGTCAACTCAAGCCGATACCTGCGGCCCGACAGCATGAGAACACCCCCCTCCAACCGATGCGACCACTCTATCGGCGGCCACTGACAACACAGCGAACTACGCCACTGCGCGGCTCCGGTGCGAGGATCGGCTATCCCCGGCCTGAAGGCCGGGGCCTGCGCCGAAGAGCTGGCCGATCAATCGCACGGGCAGCCCGGACTCCAGCAGCGTGCGGATGACGAGCACCCGGTCGATCGTGGACTGGCAGTAGTCGCGGAACCCGTTACTGAAACGACCGGGGACGATCAAGCCCTCGTCCTCGTAGTGCCGCAACGATCTCGCACTCACACCGCTGACTCTGGAAGCCTCGCTGATCTTCATACCTGGAGGCAACGCCCAGGAGCACCGCGATCTTCCGGCATGCGTCTGTGGCCGGCACGTCCGACCGCGCCGGCCACATCAGGCTACGAACCGTCAGCCGTTGTCACGGGCCGCCTTGTTGCGCTCGCGCAGCGAGATGCGGTTGCCGTCCGGATCCGCCGTCTCGATACGAACACCGAAGCCGTATTCCACCGGCTCCGCCTCGTCGAAGGTCACACCGCGGTCGCGGAACACTTTGAAGTCCGCTCGCAGGTCGTCCGACTCGAGGATGACCGGGCCGGGCGTGGCGCCTGCCTCGGCCGGCTGGCCCGCGGCCGCCGGATGCGCCCACAGGAGGATCTCCACGGGGCTGCCGGGGACGCCCACGGTGAGGAATCGCCCGCCGGGGTTGGGGAAGTCGATGCGCTTCTCCAGGCCGAGCTGCTCCGTGTAGAAGCGCAGCGCGCGGTCCTGGTCGGTGACATAGAGCGTCACGTACATGATGTTGGTCAGCATTGTGGTGTCCTTCCGTCTGCCGGTCTGTCTCACCTCCCTGACGGGCGCCGAGCGGGGAATGTGACGGACGGACGGAGAAATTCTCGCCGGCCGACGGCTTCAAGGGCATGGCTGCGCGCCGGGGCGGCGGCCGGTCCAGCACGCTGCCGGGTCGGCGGCTCTGACCGTGTCCGCTACACTTGATCACGAGCTGGTCGCCGCAACTCCGGTCGGCTGGTGTTGCGTTGGTGGTCCAAGGAAAGACGCCCCGCTTCCTGCGGGGAAATGCAGGTGCAAGGCCTGCCCGGCGCTCGATCATGGGGCCCGTCCGCTCAGTGCGCGGACGGGCCCCATGCGTTCCCGGAAGAAGGATCGCTCCGGTGAACCTCAGCGCAGCCGCCGGCCGGTGTGATGGCCGCGAGATCAGGGGGTTCAGGATTTTCGGGGCACTGTGTTCCTGTCCGTGGTCCGCCAGCCGCCGCGGCCGTGAGGGAGCCTGCGGCCATGCGGACGACCCTGCACCGTGAATTGATTGGGGAGGCGTAGTACTCAAGGGCGCACGCTGCGAATCGCCGAGGAAGCATTGTAAGGATGGAGACGGCACGCTGCGGCTGATCATCTTCATGAGAGCGGTCACCACCGGCCGCACGAGGAAGAAGGAGAAAACGGCATGGCGATTCAGCGGATGGACAACGTCGGCATCGTCGTCGAGGACATGGATGCCGCCATCGCGTTCTTCGTGGAACTCGGCATGGAACTGGAGGGCAGGGCGGAGGTCGAGGGCCTCTTCGCCGACCAGTGCACCGGACTCGACGGCGTCCGCTGTGACATCGCGATGCTCCGGACCCCGGACGGTCACAGTCGGCTCGAGCTGGCGAAGTACCGCAACCCCGCGGCGATCAGCGCCGGTCCGCGCGACAGGCCGCACAACATTCTGGGCACACACCGCGTCATGTTCGCCGTCGACGACATCAAGGATACCGTTGCCCGCCTGCGCCCTCACGGCGCCGAACTCCTCGGCGAGATCGCCCGGTTCGAGGACAGCTATCTGCTCTGCTACGTCCGCGGCCCGGAGGGCATCATCGTCGGGCTGGCCGAGCAACTGCACTGAGGCGACGCGCACCCGACTGCAGGTGTACGTGCCTCAACCCGTCGTCCACGGATGGAGCTTCTCGGGGTTGCGTACGACCCAGATGTGCTTGATCCGGTCGTCCGCGACCTCGAACGCGTACACCGACACGATGATGCCGTCCTCCTGAGCCACCAGACCGGGCTGACCGTTGACCGTACGCTCCAGGATCGTCATGGTGTCGGGCTTGCGGCGGGCGATCTCTCGCCAGACGTACGCGATCTGCTCGGCGCCTTCGATGGGGTGCGGGAAGGTGATGGCACGGCCACCGCCGTCGGCGATCGCCGTGGCATCGGGGTCGAGCAGGCCGATCAGGGCGTCGATGTCCTTGGCCTCCCAGGCTTGCTTGAAGTCCCTGACGACGGCGGCGCGTTGGGCTGCCGCAGTCGTGGAGGACTGCGCGGCCCTGATGCGGCGGCGGGCCGAGGAGGCCAGCTGGCGGCAGGCCGCCGGGGTCCGGCCGACGATCTCGGCCACTTCGGCAAACGAGTGGCAGAAGACGTCGTGAAGGATGAACGCGACGCGTTCGGCCGGGGTCATCGATTCGAGCACGACCAGGAAGGCCAGGTTGACCGACTCGTCCAGGGTGACCCGGTCGGCCGGATCGGCCGTCGCGCCGTCCGCCCGCCCATTGGCCCACTCCGAATGCTCGGGCAGTGGCTCTGGGATCCATTCGCCCACGTAGGTCTCTCGCCTGGCCCGTGCCGAGCCGAGCAGGTTGAGGCAGATACGGCCGGCAACGGTCGTCAGCCAGGCACCGGGGTTCTCGATCGCGTCCTGCTGCTGCCGTGACATGGCGTACCAGCGCGTGTAGGTCTCCTGGACGGCGTCCTCGGCCTCGGTCAGGGAGCCCAGAAGCCGGTACGCGCGATTGATCAGTTGGCGCCGCTCGCTCATGAGCGCGTCCAGGCCCGGATCGGGCCGGCCGTGTCCTGGCTCGGATCGGGTGCTCATCGTGCCGACCGTTCCCTTCGTCGTATCTGTTCTTTGGCGTATCTGCTCTTCGTCGTGTCTGCTCCTACCGGTTCGACAGCACAGCACCGCGGAATGTGAGGCGACGCACCGGCCTCACACCGGCCTCACATTCTGCGGGGCTGTGTTGTCGAACCGCTGAGACGAACACATCACCCAGCGAGCACGCCGGCGCTCAGTTCGTCCGGCGTACATAAGGAGAAGTGAGGTCGCGATGCCTGCACAACGCGAGATGGACGAAGCCGAGATTCGCCGGCAAGTCGGCATGATCGCCGAGAGACTCCAGGCCAAGGATCCCGAAGGGCTGAAGAAGTTCTACGCAACGGACATCGTGTCCTTCGACATCGAGCCGCCGCTCCAGAGCGTGGGGGTGGGGGAGAAACTCAAGAACTGGGCGCCCGTGTTCGCGTTCTTCGAGAGCGTGACCTACGAGGTTCGCGAGCTGACCCTCACCGTGGGCGACGACATGGCCTTCGGGCACGCCTTCGCTCGTCTCAGCGGCACGCTGAAGGACGGGACGGCGATGGGCGGTATGTGGGTCAGGGTCACGTACGGCTTCCGGAAGATCGACGGCATGTGGTTGCTCACGCACGACCACGTCTCGGTGCCGCTCGACATCGCGAGCGGCAAAGGAGTGGTCGGCCTCGAGCCCTGACCCCGACCCTGACCCCGACCCCGACCCCGACCCACCATCCCCCCTCGTCATGCGGCCGTGGTCGCGGCCGCACAACCATGGAGGAAGCCATGACCGAAACCAGGAACACCACCCCCGCGACCACCGCGGTTCCGGGCTATGTGGCCGGCACGTGGAAGGCCGACCCTGCGCACTCCGAGATCGCCTTCTCTGTCCGCCTGCTCGGGATCATCAAGACGCGGGGCCGGTTCACCACCCACGACGTCACGCTCGTCACGGACGAGGACCCACTGCGCTCGTCGGTCACCGCGACGATCGACCTCGCGTCCATCGACACCGGCAACGCAAAGCGCGACAACCACCTCCAGTCCGACGGATACCTCGACGTCGACACGTACCCGACGATGAGCTACCACTCGACCGGCATCCGCCAGACCGTTGGCGGTTGGACCGTCGACGGTGAGCTGACCTTGCACGGTGTCACACGGCAGGTGCCGCTGACCCTCAAGGTGAACGCCTTCACCTCGGGCCGGCGGGATGAACGGCGGGCCGGCTTCTCCGCGACCGCGGAGATCAACCGGCGCGACTTCGGCATCGACACCGGTGGCGTCGCGCTCAGCAACAAGGTGTCTGTCAGCCTCGAAATCCAGGCCGTTCTCCACCAGTGACCCGCCCAGGACGGGCGGCCAGGCCCCATCACCGACCGATCGTACGGTGTCCCGATTCCGCAGTTCGACCGTCGCATTGGGGCCGGGTGCTCGGCACCGGGTTGGTCAGGGGCAGATGATGTAGCGGCCGCGGAGCCCGCCCTCGGCGGTGGCCCGGTGGGCTTCCGCGGCCTGGTCCAGAGAGACGACCGCGTGGACGCGGGCCGGAAGTTCGCCCGCGGCGGGCGCGGGTGAGGAGGTCGGCCAGTCGCGCGCTGTCGAAAGCGGTGACCACGGAGGCGACCGAGATCCCGCGCTCGGCGGACGGTCCGAGCCCTGGCCGCAGCCCGACGTAGGCTCCGCCGTCGCGGACCAGCTTGAGCGCTTCCTCGTTCAACTGGGCGGGGTCGGCGACCGCGTCCCATTCCGGCTCGGCGTGCGTGGTGAAGTCGGCTCCGAGGCCGCGGACGAACTCCTCGTCGCCGGTGCGGGCGAGCCCGGTCACCTGCCAGCCGCGTTCCCGGGCGAGGACGGCGACGTTCGCTCCGACCGCCCCTGCTGCGCCGGTCACCAGCAGCCGGGCGGCCCCGGCGGGCGCGTCGCCGAGCAGGTCGACGACATGTGCGGCGGCCAGCCCGTTGAGGGGGACCGTGGTCGCGGCCAGCAGGTCCAACTCGTTGGGGACCAGGGCAACATCAGCCGCCGCGACCACGATCTGCTCGGCGTAGGTGCCGTAGTCGCGGTCGAAGCCGACCACCAGACCGGCCACCCGGGTGCCGACGGTCAGGTCGACGCCCGGCCCGGCCGCGTCCACGACGCCGGCGAACTCCCAGCCCAGGCCCGTGTGCTCGGGCTGCTGAACCAGTCCGATCGAGTGGAAGAAGCCCGCCGCGACGCCGAGATCGGTGGGGTTGACCGTCGCAGCGGCGGTGGCCACGCGGATCTGGCCGGGGCCAGGATCGACGACGGGCACCTCGATGACCTCGACGGCGCTCGGCAGCGACGGCCCGCACCGCCCGGGAGCGGACCACGGCGACGGCCCTCGGTCGATGCGCTACTCCGAACTGTCCCGCCGGCTCGCGGGCGCCAGCCAGAAGATGCTCACCCAGACCCTGCGCTCCCTGGAAGCCGACGGCCTGGTCACCCGTACCGTCACGCCCACCGTGCCCGTCACCGTCACATACGAACTGACGGACCTCGGTCTGTCCCTGAACCACGTCATAGCCGGCCTCAAGGACTGGGCCGAAACGCACATGGCCGACGTCCTCGCGCACCGCGAGGGACACCACCGCGAGGGACACCACCGCACGGGACACCACCGCACGGCGACCGAACACTGAGCAGAGCCGTGGCAAGGGGGATGCCACCCATTGGCCTCTCAGCGGGTGGCGACCAGCTCGTCGTGCTTGATTCGGGTGAGGAAGAAGTCTCGGACGTCCTCGGCGAGCAGCTCCGGCACTTCCATCGCGGCGAAGTGGCCGCCACGCTCGAACTCCGACCAGTGCCTGATGTCGTACAGGCGCTCGGCCAGCGGTCGCACCGACTGCGTGATGTCGTGCGGGAACACCGCCACGCCCACCGGCACCGGGCACGGCTCGATCCGCCGCGGCGTCTCGCGGTGCAGCCGAGCGGAGGAGGCCGCCGTGGCGGTCAGCCAGTACAAGGAGATGTCGGTGAGCATCCGCTCGTCGCCGATCGGTGAGGCGGGGTCGGTCCACTGGGCGAAGCGCTCGGCGATCCACGCGAGTTGGCCGACGGGCGAGTCGGTCAGCGCGTAGCCGAGGGTCTGCGGGGTGGTGGCCTGCAGGGCCTGGTACGGCGGGCGATTGGCCATCAGCTGCCGGATCTTGTCGAGTCGCGCCTCGTCCGTCGTGGACAGTTCGACGCGGGCGTCCGGGTCCGGACGGGTCGGCAGGTAGTTGACGTGCACCCCGACGACCCGCTCGGGTGCCACGGCGCCGAGTGCCAGGGAGATGCCGGCGCCGAAGTCGCCGCCCTGCGCGCCGTAGCGCTCGTACCCGAGGCGGCTCATCAGTTCGGCCCAGGCCCGCGCGACGTGGACGATGTCCCACCCGCGCCGGTCGGTCGGACCCGAGAAGCCGTACCCCGGTATGGACGGGATCACCAGGTGAAAGTCGCGCGACAGCGGTTCGATCACGTCGAGGAATTCCAGGAACGAGCCGGGCCAGCCGTGGGTGAGGATCAGGGCGAGCGCGTCCGGGTCCGAGGAGCGGACGTGGACGAAGTGGATGTTCTGGCCGTCGATCTCGGTGGTGAAGTGCGGAAGCTCGTTGAGCGCGGCCTCGTGCGCACGCCAGTCGTAGCGGGTGCGCCAGTACTCGGCGAGCTCCTTCAGCCGCGCGAGGGGAAAGCCGTAGTCCCACCCGGCGTCGGCGACCTCGTTGGGCCAACGGGTGCGGGAGAGGCGGTCGGTCAGGTCGTCGAGGTCGGCCTGGGGGATGTCGATACGGAACGGCTTGATCATGGCCATCACTCCAGCGAGTCTCGTTCGAAGCAAAACGTTAGTGCCACTAACAAAGGTAGACTGTTAGTGGCACTAACACAAGATGCGGAGGGCCTTCATGAGCACGACCCCCGAACCCGCGCCGGCGCGGCTGCGCACCATTCCCAGCCGCCTGCTCGCCGGGGCCTCGATCGTCGCCGACCGGCTCGTCAACGAGCGCCTGGCCGCAGAAGGGGCCCGGAAGTGGCACTTCGCCGTGCTGGTCGCGCTCGCCGAGTCCGGCGCCGCGAGCCAGGCCGATCTCAGCCGCAGCACCGGCATCTACCGGAGCGACATGGTCGCCGTCCTCAACGAACTCGCCAACGGCGCATACATCCGCCGCGAACCCGACCCCGCCGACCGCCGCCGCAACGTCATCACACTCACGCCCGCCGGCCGCCGCCACCTGGAGCGCCTCGACACGCTCATCACCGACGCCCAGCGCGAACTCCTCGCCCCCCTCACCCCCCGCCAGCAGGACGAACTCACCCACCTGCTCACCGTCCTGACAGAGCACCACCGCCCCCAGCACCCGCGCCCGGACGACGCGCGATAGCCCTACTACCCGCGCTGTCCGCCGACCTCCTGGGCCGCTATCAGTTCAACATCCAGGCCAGCGGCCTTTGCCAGGGCCTTGGCCGGGGCCTTGGCCGGGGCCTTGGCCGGGGCCTTTGGGAACGCGACGTGGGCCGGGGCGGACGATTGAAGCGTTCGCGTCACTGCTTGACCGGGGTGCCGCCGTTCATGGCGAAGTGGGCGGAGCACTGCTCGTCGGATCGGTCACTCGCGTTCCAGACACAGATCCACATCGTGTGGCCGACGTCCGAGATGAAGTTTGTCTTCGCGGCGCCCCAGGAGGCATGGAACCTGTACGCGATGCCGTCGCTGCGGTGGAGCTCGGCGGTGCAGCTCTGGTTCAGGGAGGTGTTGAGCACGCCGGCGAGTTCGGCGGAGCCGTTGTCGTCCAGCCACGCGGAGCAGGCGGCGTCGTTGCCGACCCAGGAGGTGTCCGCCTCGGAGCCCTTGACCTGCGCCGGGTCGTCCTTGCCGTTGATCCCAGGGATCGACGACGAGGTGACGCGCGTGGCGGCTGCCGAGGACGCGGCGGTCGCGACGGGGCCGGAGGGCGAACGCGCGCTGGAGGCGCGCGGCGGGACGGTTGTGTGCGTGCCGGCGGCCGGGACTCTCCGGGTCGGGCGCCCGGACTCCTTGGTGGGCGAGCCCGAACGGCTCGGGCTCGAGGACGATTTCCGTGGCGCCCCGGACGTGAACCGGGCGCCGGGCGACGCACTGTCGGACGTATGCGCAGCGCTGTTGTGACGAGCAGTGGACGGGACGAGTACGAACCCTGCGACGGCGCCGAGGGCGATCACCGCGGCGGTCAGAAGCAGGCGTTTGCGCTGGTGGCGAGGTACCGCGGCGGACGGGGTCACGGCCTCCGGCGTCGGAACCGCACCCGGGACCGGCGTCGGAACCGCACCCGGGACCGGCGTCGGATCCGCACCCGGGACCGGCGTCGGATCCGCATCCAGGTCCGGTGTCGGATCCGCATCCAGGTCCGGCGGTGGGACGGTCTCCAGTTTGCTGACCGGCGTCGCCTCGAAGGCACGCCGCGAGGCGATGCGTGACATGACCTCGGAAGGCCAGGAGGGAGGAGGAACAGGAAGGTGTGCGCGGGCCGCCTCCGCCACCTCGCCGGCGGTGGGGCGGGCTCCGGGGCCGGTCGCGAGGCAGGACCCGATGACGTCGGCGAGGCCGGCGTCCACGGCGCGCAGCGGCTCGGCGTCGGGGACGACACCGGGCGTGCGGCCCGAAGCCGCATAGAGCACGAGCGCCCCGAGCGAGTAGACGTCCGCGGGCGCGTCGACGTCCTCGTCCCCGGCCTGCTGTTCCGGCGCCGAGAATCCCTGCGAACCGTAGCTGCCACCGCTCTTGGTGAGCCTCGCCTGGTCCGCGGCGCGTGCGATGCCGAAGTCGATCAGCTTCACACCGTCCCGGACCAGCATGACGTTGCCGGGTTTGACGTCACGGTGCACGATCCCGAACGCGTGCACGGACGCCAGATGAGTGGCCGCCTCGGCCAGTAGCAGCCACAGTGCCTCGGCGGGCAGCGGGCCGCGCAGCCGGACCGCCTCGTCCACGGTGAGTCCGGGCACGTACTCGGTGGCGAACCAGGGACGTTCCGCGGTGCTGTCGCTCGCCAGTACCCGCGGCCCGACTCCGGCCGGCACACGGTAGAGGATGCCGACCTCCCGTTCGAAGCGTTCGTGGGAGACCAGCCGGGAGCGGACGCGCTTGACGGCGGCGTAGCCCTTGCCGGACGCCCCGAGGTAGACCTCACCCATGCCGCCGACGCCGAGCAGGCCGATGATGGTGAAGCTGCCGATCTCCTGCGGATCGTCCGAACCGAGCGGTTCGGCGACCGCGCTATCCACCATCAGTAGTTCCCCGCCCGCTCGCGCTCAAGGCGGGCAGGTTATCGAGCAAGTCAGGCCAAGACAAAACGAGTTGGACGTGAATACGCCATGCCCGGTATACCCATCTGCGGAAGGACCGGTCCCCGCGGTGTGCTCCTACACTGACGCGATCCGATCCGGAGGTATGTGACATGGCGAACGGAAATTTCCCACCCCAGATGCTGCCACCGGGCAGCCCCTCCGACCGGGTGCCCTCGGCGCCGCCGGGGACGATCTTCGTACTGGGCCCGGAGGGCGGGTACGCCGTGCCACCGCGCCGGTACACGTTACTGTTCGGGCGCGACCGTGAGGACGTACATGTGCCCGTCGGGGTCGACGACCCGACCGTCAGCCGTCGGCACGGGGTGTTCACCTGCACGGCGACGGACGGCGACTGGTGGCTGGTCAACACCGGCAATCTGCCGATAGAGCTTCCCGACGGCGTGCTGATGCTCACCGGCCACAAGCGGCTCGTCGGGCCTGGGTACACCCCGCTGGTGATCAACTCGTCCAAGCGGCGCTCCCACCTGGTGGAGGTCCGCGTCGTGGACGAGGACAGCCGGAACCCCCGGTCCACGACCGGCGCGGACACCGTGGATCCCGAGACGGTCTACGAACTCTCCCCGCAGGAACGGCTGGTGCTCACCGCACTCGCCCGGCGCTATCTGGAGGGCCACGACGCCTTCCCTCTCCCGCTTGCCTGGGAGGACACGGCCCGTCTGGTAAACGCCTCCCTCTACGCGACCAAGTCCTGGACCCACAAGTCGGTGGCGAACACGGTCGAGGACGTGCGCGAGCGGCTGCACCGCCGGGGCGTGCGCGGCCTGCTCCGTGACGAGGTCGGCGAGCCGGTCGGCTCGACCCTCAGCGTCAACCTGATCCGGGAACTGCTGAAGACAGCGACACTGAGCGCCCAGGACCTGGAACTGCTCGCCGACAAGGACTGAGCGGATGTGCAAGGTGCGTACCCCCTCGGCCGGTCACTGGCCGGGGGGCACGCGGCGTTACTCAGCCATCTTCCGCCTGGCGCTCGGCGGCGGCGGCGTTGTACGTGACGTGCATGGTGCCGTGCTCGACCGCGAAAACGGCCGCCTGGCCCTCGGCTGAATTCTGCTGCTGTGGCGGCTGCGGCTGCGGCTGCTCAGGGTGACGCATCGTGTGCGTCACGCGATTGTTGTCTCCTACGACGAAGATGCCGGAGACGTCCCCGGTGTGGATGTCTCCGTGGGTTGATTCCGCGGACATGGCCGGCCTTTCTCGATTGGTCCTGGAGCGGAAGGTCACGCGCCGCAGTCGGTCTGCAGGCTGGACCAGGCCGAGTTCAGGTCCGAAACCTGACTCGTCGTGTCGATCTGCGAACTTCCCTGATCGCCCCCGAACGACTCGTACTGGCTCTTGATGTCCCGAGCGGCGGTCAGCATGTCGGCGAGGTCCGATGACACAGAACTGTCCTGGGCCTGCGCGGTGGCCTCCTGCAACGTGGTCTCGAAGGCTTCCAGATCACTGACGACGGTGCCGGTCTCGGTGAGAAACATGCTGTCGTCGGGAGCAGTGGACGTGGCGCCTGAGTTGTAGGAGGCCACGGCCGTGTTGTACGAATCGATGGCGGAGCTCGCGAGGGCGCTGTCGGTGTTGAACGTCCCGGATTCCGACGACAGGTCTGGGAGCACGCTCGCACACACGGGGTCGGCCGAGGCAGAGGTGTCGTCGATCGGGCCCGGCGTGCCGATCGGGTCGGCCGCGACGGTGGGAGATGGGCTCGGCTGGTCGTTCACGTAGGCCATGGCCCCCACGCCCAGCACCGCCGCGACGCCGATCGTGCAGGCGAGGGCCAGCGCCGACACTCCGCCTTTGGCGCTCGCGGCACCACCGGCGGTGAGCGCCGGGTGGCTCGTGCCCGCGGCCGACGTGGTGGCAGGGTGAGAGTGCACCGCCGAGCCCGAGAGGTCGATCGGCGGTGGTCCCTGTGCGGCTGTCGCGGATGCATGGGCCGCGTGGGTGGCGGCATGCGACGGCACGGAGGCCGAGGACATGTCGATCACCGGCCTCACCACGTGGGCGACAGGCGCGTGAGCCGTTCCGACGGACGTGGCGGCAGGCGCGTGAGCCGCCCCGACAGACGTGGCGGCAGGCGCGTGAGCCGTTCCGACGGACGTGGCGGCAGGCCCATGTACGAGCACCGGCGTCACCGGCGCCTGGGCCGCGCCCTGGATGGCCGCGGGGATCGCCTGCGTACCCGCCGACATCGCGGCAGCGATCTGACTACCAGCCATATGTGCATGCAGGGCGACGAGTTCATGCATCAGCACGCCCGCCCCGATCCCCATGACCGCCGCCTGCGTGATCCGCCCGATCGCCCGCTTACGGGCACGGGCCTCCCGCAGGAAGAACTCCTCCCCCGCCTTGTCCCCCGCACTCTTCGCCGCAGCCCAGCCGACTCCCAGCAGACTGCCCCACGCGTCGAACTGCCGGGACAGCGCCAGCTTCGGCGAGGCGGCACGGGCCAGCGCCGCGCCGAGCCGCGCGTGTCCGCTCCGCTCCGCTCGCAGTACCGCGACATCCAGGGCCTGGAAGTGCGCCGCGACGTCGTCAGGGGTGGTGTCCCGCGCTTCGACCCACGCGGTGAACGCGCGGCAGAGCCGATCTGCGGGAAACTCCGTCTTCCGGGAGTTCAGCACGCACGCGGCGACATCCGGCGGACAGCTGTAGCCGGTCTCCGTGGCGAGCAGCAGTCCGTGTCGCACCAGACCGTCGGCGAGCGCGCCGGTGTCCCGCCGGCCGAGCAGATCGTCGAGATGCCGGGGGGCCAACTCGGCGCCGGACAGCGAACCGAGCAGGTACAGCAGGTCGCGCTCCTGCGGCTGGAGCTTGTTCAGCAGCGCGGGAAGCAGTCCGGGAAGATCGGCGATGCCCGGCAGGCCCTTGCCGGTCGCGGCCGACAAGGCGATGCGCCGCAGCCGGAGCGGGTTGCCGTCCACCGCGTCGCGCAGCGCGGCCACGACCGGTGCCTCGTCGGGCCGCAGCTCGCGGGACAGCAGCGCCGCCACCAGTTCCGCCGCCGCCGGGGCGGTCAGCCCTGCGAGTTGGATCGCGTGCACACCCTCGACCGCGGACCGCTGCCGCGCGGTGAAGACGAACGTGGAGTGCTCGGCCATGTCCACGAGTCGGCGCAGGTCGTTCTCGTCGAGCCCCACGTCGTCCAGGTAGATCCGCAGCCGCAGGGTCTTCAGGTGCTCCTTCAACACCTCTCGTGACGGCTTGTAGTTCGGCGCCTCGAAGCTGATGTCGAAGATCGCTTGCGCGATGTCATCAGCCGTACGACCGCCTGCTTCGATATAGGCCGTGCCTTCGGGCCCGCGTGCCATCGTGCACGCGAGGTGGCGCAGCAGCGCGCTCTTGCCGACCCCGGACTCGCCCCAGACCTGCACCAACTGCCGGGTCCTGACCGCCTCCTGCAGTACGTGCACGTCGCGCGCCCGTCCGATCAGGGGCTCGGCGGTGGCCCTCGGCAGCTGGGAGATCGACGGACGTCTGACCGGATCCGGCAGCGGTCCCCCGTGCACGGTGAGGGTCGAACCGGACTCGGCGGTGATGTTCAGGTTGTTCACGGTGTTGTGGTTGCCGATGACTATCGTTCCGGACACGTCACCGGTCCGGATCCGTCCGGACCGGAACCGTCCGGAATGGTCCGAAGCACCGTTGTTCTCTGCCATCCGCTTCTTCGTCCTCTCCAACGCCCGGGCCACGGCTTTCGGTCAGGCTGGCGCCGCCCCGCCGTGCGAACCTGGCGTTTTTACGTGTTCGACGTGTTCGGTGAGATCCCCGGCGGTCCGTCGGCACCCGTCTCGACGGCGATCCGGGCGAGGTGGTCCAGGTCGAGGATCGTGATCCTCCGGTAGCCGGTCGTGACGGCGCCGGACTCCCGCAGTGCCCGCAGGGCCTTGTGGATCGACGACTCCGCCGCGCCGACCAGGGTGGCCATCTCCGGCTGTGACAGCGGGAGTTGGGCTTGGGGCCGGCCGGGACGCCCGTAGGTGACGGCCAGGTGGTGCAGGATTCTGGCCAGCCGTCCGAGCACGTCACAACCGGTGAAGTCGACGATCCGGCCGGTCGCCGTGCGCAGCTTGGCCACCACGCTCGCGCTGAGTGCGAGTCCTATGGCGGGGTGCTGTTTGGTGCACTCCAGCAGTTCGGAACGCAGTATGTAGCGGGCCAGCACCCTGCCGCAGGCGGTCACGGTGCCGACGCGCGGCTGACCGTCGATCCCGGCGAACTCCCCGACCAGGTCCCCGGCCATCCGCACGGCCAGCAGCGCCTCGCGGCCGTCCTGCGCGCGTGCGGTGACCTTCACCATGCCGCCGAGCAGGAGCAGCGCGAAGTCCGTGGTGTCGGCCTCGCGGATGGTGATCTGGCCGGCCGGGTAGGCCACGCCGTGGCCGAGCCCCATGAGGATGCCGCGGTCGGCGTCGTCGACCCGGCCGAGCAGCCCGGCCGACGGCCAGTAGGCCACGGCCCCGCGAACACGTGTGTTGCTCATCGGCCACACCTCTCTTCCTCGTGCGGCCGAAGCCGCACAAGCCGTATTAGTAGCCGTTCTACCCGGGGACCCCTCCTCTACGGTCTCGTCAATGATCTGGTCGACACCGGACAGTCCGGGCGACAGCAACTCGATCGTCGAATTGGTCGAATTGCCTGCGCCCGTCGTGATCGCGGAGGAACAGTGAATCCGAGGTACGAATACCGAGCCCTGATGGCATGCGACATCGCGGGCTCCGCGGGCCGCGGCGAGCAGCGGCTGCAGGAGATCCGCAGAGTTCTGCGTTCCGCGCTGTTCGACGCCCTGCGCGTGGCGGATCTGGACGCGCGGGACTTCGCTTTCGCCGACACCGGCGACGGCTGCCGGCTCGTCGCCCCGGCCGCACTGCCGAAGGCCGGGCTGCTGTTCCCGCTGCTCCCGGAACTGTGTTCACGGATCCGGGAGCACAATCGGCACGCCGGCGCGGACACCCAACTGCGGGTGCGGGCCGCGGTGCACGCCGGGGAGATCCGGCTCGATCCGGACGGCACCGTCTCCGGCTCCCCCTTCGAGGCGCTGGCCCGGCTGCTCGACTCGGCCCCGCTGCGGCACGCGACCCTGGCCGGTACCGGTGGCACCCCGCTGGCCGCGATCCTTTCGCACCACTTCTACGAGGAAACAGTCGGGCACGGCCACGAGGGGCTCGAAGCCGACGCGTTCACCGCGGCGGACGTCCGGGTCAAGGAGTACGCCGCGCGGGCCTGGCTCTGGTACCCGGGCAGCCCCGTCGGGCCGCAGGTCGGTACCGGCCGGGATTCCGGCCCGGGTGAGCAGCCCGCGCCGCCCGAGCCGCGGACCGTGGAACAGGTCGTCCGGGCCACGGGAAACGGAACGGTCTTCGCCGTGCACCGGGGCGACCAGCACATCCGTCACAACGACCGGGATTGATACGCGCTGATGAACGAGGAACTCACCGAGCTGGCCGCGAGCGGCGCCACCGCTCTGGTCTCCGCCATGGGCACCGACCTCTGGCAGGAGGCGAAGAGGCTGATGGACCGCCTGCTCGCGCAGGTACGCGGCAGCCGACGCAACGAGCTGTCCGTCGCACTGAACCGGCCGTCGACCGCCGCGAGGGGAGCGGTCGACGCCGGCGCAGTGGACTACTGGACCGAAGCCCTGGCCCAGCTGCTCGACCGGGACCCGGATCTCGCCCAGGACGTCATGGCCCTGGCTTCGCTGCGATCCCGAGAAAGGCCGGACATCGTGGTCCAGGTCAATTCCGCCACCACTTCCGGTGAGGTGTTCGCGGTGCAACACGGCACTCAGCACTTCGCTTCCGGGCCGAACTCCCGCGATTCCAGGGAACGGCCGTGAGCCGGCACGACAGTCGGCCGGGCAGACTCATGGACGGGCGGTTCCGGGCGGTGCTGTTCGTGGCCATCGTCATCGGTGCCTTCATCGAGGTCAGCATGCCGCATCGGCGATACGGCCCACTGGTGGACGTGTTCGCCCTCGCGGCCGTGGGTGTCGTCGGCGCGGCGGCCGTACTGGGGTCCGAGTCCGCCGCAACGCCGGCCCGGGAGCAGGGACGGGAGCGGGACTGGGACCGGGACCGGTTCGCACCGGAATCCGGGGCCGGCACAACGGCTCCGATCTGCCGCTACGCCACCGGACCGGCAGTGCCACAACCTCAGCCCCAGCCCCCGAGGCCCCGGCCGTTCCTGCGCGAGCGGCCGACCGATCTGAGCGTGCCCCGCTTCGGCGACGGCGCCCGGGCCCAGGGCTACCCCTGGCTGCTGCCGGAGCGCACCGTACAGAACGGGATCGCCGCCGACGAGGCCACGGTCGGCGCCTTCACCCTCCGCGCGGCCTCCGTCATCGGCCCCGGCCACCGCTGCGGCCGACCCGCCGAACCACGCCAGGACTCCTACCGGATCGGGCGGAGCCCGGACAGCCGGCACGCGATCGTGGCCGTGGCCGACGGCCTGTCCAGTGCGGCCTGGTCCGACGCCGGGGCCACCACGGCCTCCAGCCAGGCCGTCACCTTGTTGCGCGAGCAGATCGCGACCGTGGGCTTCGACGGGCTCGATGTCAAAGAGCTGTACGGGCGGATCGCGGAATCGATCGCCGCGCACGCGGCCGGCCGCGGTGTCGGCACCTCGCACATGGCCACCGTACTGATCACCGCGGTGCTCGCCGAGCCGGACGCGAACGGCGTCGCGAAGGCCTGGATCTCGTGGCTCGGCGACAGCTCCGCCTGGACGCTCGACCCGCACGATGCGCTGTGGCGGTTCTCCGCCGGCGAGGCCAAGGACCGCGCGGCCGCGGTGGTCTCGAACGAGGTCGCCGGGCGACTGCCGGACACACCGCAACTGGCCAGGGACCACTACGTCACGCTGGCTCCCGGCACCGCCCTCGCCCTGGTCACGGACGGGATCGGCGACGCGTGGGCGGACCCGGCGGGCAATATCAACGAGTACTTCGCGAACGCCTGGCGCGCGCCGGTCCCGGCCACCCGGTTCACCGCCGACGTCGGCTTCGACGCGCCGCAGTGCCTCGACGACCGCACCGCGGTCGTGCTGTGGAACGGTGACCGGTCATGACAGAACCCCATGTCATCGGCGGCGCCGACGACAGTGCCGGCACCGGCCCGGCGGCCGATCCGCGGGGCTGGGTGCTGCCACGGACCGTGAGCGTCGGCGATCTCGGACCACTGGCCGAGCCGATCTCCGAACACAACGGCCAGGCCATCGCCGTGAAGCCACTGACGAACCATCCCGGCTGGCTGGCCAAGCTCTACCGGCCGGACCAGCACCCGGAGGACGCCCACCGGCTCGACCTGCTGATCTCGGCTCCGGACACGCTGCCGGAGGCGGATCGTGCGCTCCTGTACGCCGGCACCTGCTGGCCCGCGGCCCGGATCCACCAGCCCGGCAACCCGGCCGTCGGCTGCGTGATCCCGATGGCTCCCGAGCAGTACCGATCCGAGCTGCGGCGCGGCAAATTCAGCGAGCGCCGCTTCGTGGAGATCGACTGGCTGGCGAAGTCCGACGAGTCGATCCGGGGCGTCGGGCTGCCCTCCCCCGGCTCCCCGGGCAGGCTCGCCGCCTGTCGCCAACTGACAGCGCTCGCCGCGATCCTGGAGAACCTGGGCCTGGTCTACTCGGACTGGTCGTTCTCCAACGCCTTCTGGAGCCCGGACCAGCGCTCCGTCTATCTCATCGATGTAGACGGGTGCCAGCCGAAGAAGATGCCCGACATCCACCAGCCGAACTGGGCCGACCCGCTCACACCGCCGGGCACCGACGCGGACGAGTACACCGACCGTTACCGGCTCGGGCTCCTCGTCGCCAAATGCATGACGGGCCGGCGTGACGCGCACACGTTCCACCGTGTCGCCGCGTCCCCCTGGCAGGAACAGCCCGCCGTTTCCGAAGTACTGCTCGACATGCTGCTCGCGACCGACCGCGAACGCCGGCCCTCGGCCGCTCAGCTGAACCAGGCACTGAACAGCGGCCCCTATCTCAGGACCGTTCCTCGTCCGGCACGCACCGAGCTGCCTCCGTTGCCTCCGCAGGCGACGCAGCCGATCCCGCGGCCTTCCACCAGCGGCCACACGCCAGAGAAGAAGCCTCACACGCCCGAGAAGAAGCCCGAGCCGTCACCCGCCAAGCAACCCGAGACCGATGCGGCGGCCGGCTGGATCGTCCTGGTCGTCATCGGCCTGATCCTGCTGATCATCATCGCCTCCAACCACTAGCTCAGAGGTGCACCATGTCACTCTGCCTGCCTACGTACGTGGTGATCGACGCGTCCACGTCGATGAAACCGCACGAGGGAGTGCTCAACGCGACCCTCGCCCGTCTGCACTACAACCTGGCGACGAACCCCCGCGTCTCGGAGTTCGCCCAGGTCTGCGTGGTCGCCTTCTCCACCGATGTGCACGTGGTGATCCCGATGTCGGACATGGAGCAGGTGCCGGCCATGCCCGAGGTGATCTGCGGCGGGCGCACGGAGTACGGCAAGACCTTCGACCGGGTGCGGGAGTGCATCGAACAGGACGTCAGCAACCTGCGGATGCAGGGCCTCGACGTGCTACGGCCGACGATCTTCTTCCTGACCGACGGCGGTCCGACCGACGCGCGCTGGCAAGACGCCTTCCGCCAGCTCGTGGACAGGGACTGGCCGCGCCACCCTCACGTGATCGCCTACGGGTTCGGCGGCGCGAAGCGCGACGTGCTGGAACAGGTGGCGACCAAGGCGCTGTTCATCGCCGACGGTTCGGACACCGAGTCGGCGCTGAGCGCAGCGATCACCGGTCTGCTCAACACCCTGATCGCCTCGTCGAAGACCGGTCAGATGCAGATCGCCACCGACGTCAGGGGCTTCCAGTACGTCGAGGTCGCCCAGGAATACGTCGACTGATGACGGACATCGACCCGCGCTCCACCGCATCCCGGCCCCTGCGCGCCTCCGTCGGACTGACCGTGCTGGCCTCAGCCCTGCTCGTCTGCGGCGCCGCGGTCCAGGTGACGGGCAATCTCCTCGGCTCCTCGGCGAACGGGGCCGGAAGCGGGGGCGAAAGCGGAGACGGAAGGGGCTCGCACCCGTCGACGACGGTGCACCCGAGTCACACCCGCCCCCGCACCCCCCAGGCCCCGTCGCCAGACCGCCCGCCCCCGACCTCACCCACCCACCTGCCCAAACCCGCGACCACGCCATCGCTACCGGCGGTGCGTCCAACGACCGGTAGTGGCCACGGCTACGGCCACGACCGCGTCCAGTAGAACAACCACCCGAAGAAGATTTTCCGTCAGCAATCACGCGGGCCCGTCAGGCATTTGGGAAGCCGAACGGGCCCGCGGCAGCCCAGAGCGGGAGGCGCACATGGGAATACTGCACGCGATCCGGATGCAGAAACTCGTCGCGGACGCCAGGCACGCACACGCGCAAGGCGACGACACCTTCGAAGCGTCCATCGACATCGACCCCCGAGCCATGGCCCGGCTCAGGAACCCCATGAAGAAGATCCGCAAGGAGATCGACCTGGTCGTGCGATCCGTCGAAGCCGTCGGCTGGAAGTGCGTGAGCGTCGGCCAGTTCATGTACTCGATCGACATGGAGTTCGTCCGAGCGGGCTGAATGGCCGTCGGCATCCTCGTGGGGCGCAGAGCACGAACCGGGCCCGGGTCAGGGCCTCCGGCGCAGCTGCTCCCGCTTCAGCAGGTTCTTCATCGTTTACCAAGCTCTCAGGTCTGTCACCGGGCCCGCCGTTTGCATTCACAACCAGAATGGCCGGTTCTCCTGTGTTCGACTGTAGGGTCAATTCGTTTGCATTGGACGGCAATGCACGAAAGAGGGCCTGATGGCCTGACGGGGGAGGCGTTGTGCACTTCGCTTCGGCAAAAGCCTGTCTCTGCGCTGTGGTTGTGGTCGCGGTGACGGGGCTGGCGGCGGGCTGCGGGCATTCCGACGTGTCGTTGGGGAGCCGGCCCAAGGATGAGGATTCGGCCCGGAGTCTGGCCCAAGTGGTGGCGGATCGTGCCCACTGCGACGGCTTCGAGGACTACCGGCTGGACGCCAGAGACAACTGGGTGTTCACGTGCCAGAAGTCCGACCGCATGTTCGGCATCCGCGCGGATGCCGATCCGTCCAACAGGGCCGGCCTGATCGGGAAGCTGCGCACCGAGAAGCAGCCCTACAAGGCCGGGCACGCATTCCTCGTCTACGAGTTCCAGCACGCTCCGGGGCGTCCGGATCCAGCAACGGACCTGAAGAACTTTCCGGGCACGCTGTCCCTTCCGGACTCCTGAATCGCCCCACCTCGAGGCAGACGTTGAGATCGGCCCCTCGCGACCGATCGCGGCTTGTCATGCCCTCGACACTTCGTGCCACATTCTGACCGCTGAAAGGAACAGCAGTGAGATCACGCATGCGTTTAGGCGTTGGCATCATCTCCGCCGCCCTGATGTTCGCCTCCGCCCCGCAGGCCCTGGCCGACAGCGCGGGTGGCACCGGCGACACCGACCAGGCGGCCGCCGCCCGCATCGTCCGTCAGATAAAGCACGTCGCCCCGGACGCGGCGGGCAGCACCCGCATCCCCGTCCAGCAAGCCGCCGAGCAGATCACCGCACAAGGAAGGTCCGTCTCCATCGGGATCCCGGCCGACGACGCGGGCCAGGTCCAGCTCCGCCGCAGCGGTACCGGACCGGACCGCCGGCTCTCCGTCGCTCTGCCCTCGAACGGTGCACCACACCCGGCCACCGTCGCCCGCAACGGCACAGCGACGTACCGGAACACCGCGAAGGCGACCGACCTCGCCGTCGAATCCTTCGACCGCAGCGTCCGCATCACCACGGTTCTGCGCGACAACAGCGCGCCGTCCGAGTTCGCCTACCCCGTCGACGTACCGGCCGGCGGCCGACTGGCACTCGCCAAGGGCGGCGGCATCGTCGTCCTCGACGCCCGCGGCACGCCGCGCGGCGGCTTCAGCGCACCGTGGGCCAAGGACGCCACGGGGCGCAGCGTGCCCACGCACTACAAGGTTCGCGGCGACACCGTCGTCCAGGTGGTCCCGCACGACCGGTCCACCGCCTATCCCGTGGTCGCCGACCCCTGGCTGTGGATCGACCTGATCGACCACGCGGACTGGGAATGGAGCAGCGACTTCAGCGGCTGGACGCTGATGGTCACACCCACCGGCTGGGCGCGCGCGAACGCGGGTGGCTACCTCGTCGGTGCCGCGGGCTGGGACGAGCTGTACGACAAGTACAAGGACCGCGGTCTGAACACGAATCTGGGCAGCATGCGCAACCAGTACATCTGCCACCAGCAGTTCGTCGCGCTCTACTCCCCGAACAAGCCCACCTGGAACCTGGACGAGTGGCGCCCCGACGTCGGCTACTGGGAGACGGTCAACCAGAAGTGCAACCCGGGCGGCGGCCCCGGCGAGTGGTGACCAACTCGTCCGGAGGATGACGTACGCGCCACCCGAGCGTTCTGCCCCGCGGGCCACACCGGCCGCGGGGCAGTCGCACGCCCGCCTGAACGGACGTCAGGCCGCGGCCCCGGTGCGGGTGCGGGTGCGGGTACGCAACATCCGCCACCTGCCGGCCTGGGCGGTGACGCCGGTGCCGGTCTGGTGCGGGTCGTGTACGGCGGCAGCGAGAGCACGGCCCAGATCGACCAGGACCTGGGCCGGGTGCCCGGCGGAGCCAAGCCGAACGACGGCTTCGGTCAGTCGCCGGCCACCGTCGACTACGACCAGGACGGCTACACCGACCTGGTCGTCTCCACCCCGGGCGTCCGTTGGTCGGCGGTAGTCACCGCGGCTGCTGTTCCGCGATGACCGCCCAGTCGTCCGCCCCGCGACCCTCGGCGATGGCCTCGTCGAAGACAGCACGCAGCAGTTGACCGATCGGGAGCGGAATGTCTTGGTCGGTCGCTGCATCGAGCGCGAGGTGGAGGTCCTTGCGGCCCAGGACTGTGGTGAATCCGGCCGGCCGGTAGCGCCGTTCGGCGATCATCGACCCGTAGCCGGTGTACACGGCTCCGGGGAAGAGTGTGGAGGTCAACAGCTCGACCAACTGCCCGGAGTCGACACCGGCGGCTTCCGCGACGCTGACGGCCTCGCCCAGTGACTGGATCGCGCAGGCGATCAGGTAGTTCCCGAGGATCTTCACGATGTTGGCCTGCTCCGGACGGTCGCCGAGTCGCCAGGTCCGCGAGCCGATCACGTCGAAGAACGGCTGCACCTGGTCGAGCAGCGCATTCTCACCGGCCGCAAGGACGTTGAGTGCTCCGGCTTCGGCGACCGGAACACGGCCGAAGACCGGTGCCGCGACATATCCGACACCATGCTCGGCGTGCGCTGCGCCGGCTCGGCGGGCCAGGTCGGCACTCACCGTGGCGAGGTTGACGTGAACAGTCCCGCCAGGGGTCTGGGCCAGGACACCTGAGTCGATGAACGTCTCGGCGACGGCCCGGTCGTCGGACAGGACCGAGAAGACCACTGGCGAGCGCATGGCCTCCGCGACCGAGGCGGCAGGACGGGCGCCCGCTGCGACGAGTTCGTCCGTGGGCCCGTCGGAACGGTTCCACACCACGACGTCGTGGCCCGCCTTCACGAGGTTGCGCGCGATGGGTTTCCCCATGGCTCCCAGACCGATGACCGCGATGCTGCTCACGCCAAGCGCCCCTTCTTGAACCGTCTAAAGCGGTTCAAGGATGCCATCCCTGATCTAGCGTGGGTATCCCCGGCTTCAGGCGAGGAGGGA
Source organism: Streptomyces antnestii (assembly GCF_004005495.1). Lineage (GTDB taxonomy): Bacteria > Actinomycetota > Actinomycetes > Streptomycetales > Streptomycetaceae > Streptomyces > Streptomyces antnestii. The sequence continues at coordinate 774 of NZ_RZYA01000032.1, read as the reverse complement.
TACGCATCCTCGGATCGAAGGCGCGCAGTGCCGGAGTTCTCTCCGTGTCTTCGGTGAGGTCAGATCTGGTGCTTCTGGTCCTCGATGTACTGGCGGACGATGCTGATCGGTGCGCCGCCGCACGATCCGGCGAAGTAGGACCGGGACCAGAACACGGAGCCCAGCCCGATGCGGTTGATACGGCCGGTGTACTCGGCTCGCAGGTATCGGGAGCTGACACCTTTCAAGCTGTTGATCAGCTTGGACAGGGCGACCTTCGGCGGGTAGTGCACGAGCAGGTGTACGTGATCGCGTTCGCCGTTGAACTCCGTCAGCTCCGTCTCGAAGCTGGCGCACACCTCCCGCATGATCTCCTCGCACCGCTTCAGCATGGCGTCATCGAAGACGTCCTTGCGGTGCTTGGTGACGAACACCAAGTGTGCGTGCAGGTTGTGGGCGACGTGACGGCCAGCTCGAATATCGGGGTTTGGTTCCCAGCGTGGTGACATACACCAAGTGTAGTAAGATCACGCGAACCGATGTGAAGGGGGGTGGGCTGGATGATCCGTGCGTACAAGTTCCTCATGCGGCCCACCGTGGGCCAGGCGGCAGCGCTCGGCGAGATGCTGCGCGATCATTGCTCGCTCTACAACGGTGCGCTGCAGGAGCGCCGCGACGCCTACCGACACGTCTCGAAGACGAGCATCAAGTACGGGCAGCAGTCCGCACAGCTCAAGGACATCCGGGCGTTCGCCCCGGAACGTCAGGGCCGCTGGTCGTTCTCGTCGCAGCAGG
>NZ_RZYA01000068.1 GCF_004005495.1 Streptomyces antnestii | reverse complement strand
TGCATGGCTTCCGCCGCCTGCGTATCCGCTGGGAGAGACGCGACGACATCCATGAGGCTTTCCTCGGCCTCGCCACCTGCCTCATCACCCACCGCCACGTCCAGCGCCTTTGTTAGGACCTCTAAGAAGGAATTAGCCCCGCAAGTTCTGTCCTCCGGGCCGGGAGTGATCCCGATCACGCCATCCGGGGCAGCTCGCGCGGGAGGCCGCGCGAACCCGCTGTGTGCGGAATGCCTTGCCCTGGTGCGGGCTCGGCAGCAGAAGAGGCCCGCCGCCGCGGCCTGACCCAGTCCTACAGGGCGGGCGGCCGTCGAGGACACTTCCGGCACCGCAGCGGCTGGCACATGGTGTCGTCGTCGTACAGGCACCCGGTCACGTCACACCCGTACGGAGCCTGACCGGTCCGGGGTCTCCTCGCCGCGTACCCGGTACACGCCCGGTGCCAACTCCTCGGACTGCTCGACCACGGTTGTTGCCAAGTTGGTTGGCCAACGGGTCTCGCGGTTCCAGATCGCGCCTGCGGGAAGGCGCAGGCCCACGGCATCCTTGAGATTTGCGCCGCCCAGGTCCGCGCCGCCCAGTTTCGCGTCGGTCAGGTCCGCGCTGGTCAGGTCCGCGCCGCCCAGTTTCGCGTCGGTCAGGTCCGCGCTGGTCAGGTCCGCGCCGCCCAGTTTCGCGTCGGTCAGGTCC
>NZ_RZYA01000031.1 GCF_004005495.1 Streptomyces antnestii | reverse complement strand
AATCCAAGGAGCCACGAGCCACATGAGCCTTTCCAGACGCACCCTGCTCGCCGCCGCCACCGCGGGCACCGCCGCCGTCACCGCACCCGTCGCGAACCACTCCTCGTCCACGACGTCCGCCCGGGACCGCCCTGGCCGCGTCCGCCACGGCCACCGGCCGCTCCCTGGGAGCGACCGCCCTGGACGGCCTGGCCACGGCCACCGCCCTGGCCGCCGCCCTCGCCGCGCCCGGCCTGCGCGCGCCCGCCCTGGGCACGCCCTGCCTGGCCCGCGCCCTGGCCCGCACCCTGGCCGCGTCCGCCGCCACCCCGGCCGCGTCGCGGCCTGCGGGTTCCGGTGGCCGCCGGAGCGATCGGCTCCGGGACCTCGATGACGGCGGGGACGCCGGAGGGCTCGCGCGCGCCGGTGATGCGGACGAGCTCTTCGTCGGTGGACTTGACCTGCGTGTTCTGCGGGTGGATGCCGGCGTCGCGCATCAGGCGCGTGACGTCGCGCTTCTGCTCGGGCAGGACCAGCGTGACGACGCTGCCGGACTCGCCCGCGCGGGCGGTGCGGCCGCCGCGGTGCAGGTAGTCCTTGTGCTCGGTCGGCGGGTCGACGTTCACGACGAGGCCGAGGTCGTCGACGTGTATGCCGCGGGCGGCGACGTTCGTGGCGACGAGAGCCGTGACCCGGCCGTCCTTGAACTGTTCGAGCGTGCGGTTGCGCTGCGGCTGCGAGCGTCCGCCGTGCAGCGGCGCCGCGAGGACTCCGCTGGACAGGAGCCGCTTGGCGAGCCGGTCGGCGGAGCGCTTGGTGTCGACGAAGAGGATCACGCGGCCTTCCCGGGCGGCGATGCGCGCGGTGACGGCCTTCTTGTCGGTCTCGTCGAGCACGTGCAGGACGTGGTGCTCCATCGTGGTCACGGCGCCGGCCGACGGGTCCACGGAGTGGACGACCGGGTCGGTCAGGAACTGCCGGACCAGCCGGTCCACGTTCCGGTCGAGGGTCGCCGAGAACAGCATGGTCTGACCGCCGGGGGCGACCTGCTTGAGGAGCGCCGTGACCTGCGGCATGAAGCCCATATCGGCCATCTGGTCGGCCTCGTCGAGGACGGTGATCCGCACCTCGGACAGGTCGCAGTCGCCGCGCTCGATGAGGTCCTTGAGGCGTCCGGGCGTCGCCACGACGACGTCGGCGCCGCGGCGCAGGGAGCTCGCCTGTCGGCCGATCGACATACCGCCGACGACGGTGGTCAGCCGGAGCCGCACGGCGCCCGCGTACGGGGTGAGGGCGTCGGTGACCTGCTGGGCGAGCTCGCGCGTCGGTACCAGGACGAGGGCGAGCGGCATGCGCGGCTCCGCCTTGCGGCCGGCGGTGCGGGCGAGCAGCGGCAGGCCGAACGCGAGGGTCTTGCCCGAGCCGGTGCGGCCACGGCCGAGGAGGTCGCGTCCCGCGAGGGAGTTGGGGAGGGTGGCGCCCTGGATGGGGAACGGCTCGGTGACGCCCTGCTCGCCGAGCGTCTTCAGGAGGCCGGCCGGCATGTCGAGCTCGGCGAACGTGGCGGCCGCGGGCAGCGCGGGCGTCGTGTTCTCCGGCATCGTGAATTCCTGCGGCGGCGTGGGCCTGCGCTCGGGGGCGCGGCCCTTTCCGCCTGACCTGCCACCCCGGGAGTTCCTTCCGCCCGCGGTTCCCGAGGGGGACGCGGACCGGTTACGGGACGGGCGGGGCGGACGTGCGGGGTTAGCCATGCGGGCATGCCTTCCTGGGCCTGGGCGGCCGGGAGCCGGTGGCCATCGACACGGGGGTGGGGAACCCCTCAAGGAGCCGCCGGCCTGGGGACAGCACGGGCCGGGGCCCGCACCTTCGCGGTGCGGACCCCGGCCGTGGGGTGCGTGATCCGTGGGATCAAGCGGTGTTTCAGGCGGGGAGGATGTTCTCCGCCTGGGGGCCCTTCTGGCCCTGCGTGACGTCGAACGTCACCTTCTGGCCCTCCTGGAGCTCACGGAAGCCCTGGGTGGCGATGTTCGAGTAGTGGGCGAAGACGTCGGCGCCGCCGCCGTCCTGCTCGATGAAGCCGAAGCCCTTTTCCGAGTTGAACCACTTCACGGTTCCGGTGGCCATAACAATCTCCTTTACTGGGGCGGTACGGAAATCCGAGCCTTACGAATCTCCAGTCGCACCAATGAGCCCCATCCGGAGTTGGCCCTAAGGACCGGCCGGAAAACAATAATGCGCCTGAGGAACATTCCCGTCAGGCGCACATAAAGTCTATGGGTACCAAAACTGCAACGTCATCGACCTTAGCACGACCTTCGGCGGAACCTCGATGTGCTCCTGCCCACTACAGACGCTCGATGATGGTGACGTTCGCCTGGCCCCCGCCCTCGCACATGGTCTGGAGCCCGTAGCGGCCGCCTGTGCGCTCCAGCTCGTGCAGCAGGGTGGTCATGAGCTTCACGCCGGTGGCGCCGAGGGGGTGGCCGAGCGCGATCGCGCCGCCGTTCACGTTGACCTTGTCCGGGTCGGTGCCGGTCTCCTTGAGCCAGGCGAGGACGACGGGGGCGAAGGCCTCGTTGATCTCGACGAGGTCGATGTCGTCCATGGACATGCCGCTCTTCTTCAGCGCGTACGCCGTCGCGGGGATGGGCGCGGAGAGCATGCGGATGGGGTCCTCGCCGCGCACGGAGAGGTGGTGGACGCGGGCGCGCGGGGTGAGGCCGTACTCGCGGACGGCGCGCTCGGAGGCGAGGAGCATCGCGGCGGCGCCGTCGGAGACCTGAGAGGAGCAGGCCGCGGTGATCGTGCCGCCTTCGACGACGGTCTTGAGGCCGGCCATCTTCTCCAGGGTGGTGTCGCGGCGGGGACCCTCGTCGACGGTGACGTCCCCGTAGGCGACGGTCTCGCGGGTGAAGCGGCCCTCGTCGATGGCGCGCAGGGCCCGCTGGTGCGAGCGCAGGGCCCACTCCTCCTGGTCGCGGCGGGTGATGCCCCACTTCTTGGCGATGAGTTCGGCGCCGTGGAACTGGTTGACCGGCTGGTCGCCGTAGCGGGCGCGCCAGCCCTCGCTGCCCGCATAGGGGCCCTCGGTGAGGCCGAGGGGTTCGGCGGCCTGGCGTGAGGCGAAGGCGATGGGGATCTGCGTCATGTTCTGGGTGCCGCCGGCGACGACGAGGTCCTGGGTGCCGGACAGGACGCCCTGGGCCGCGAAGTGCACGGCCTGCTGGGACGAGCCGCACTGCCGGTCGATGGTGACGCCGGGCACCTCCTCGGGCAGCCCGGCGGCCAGCCAGGCCGTCCGCGCGATGTCGCCGGCCTGCGGCCCGACCGTGTCGAGGCAGCCGAAGACGACGTCCTCGACGGTGGCGGGGTCGATGCCGGAGCGCGCGACGAGCTCCTTGAGGACGTGCGCGCCGAGGTCGGCGGGGTGGGCGGCGCCAAGGCCTCCCTTGCGCCGTCCGACGGGGGTGCGAACCGCTTCGACTATGTAGGCCTCGGCCATGACGGGATTCCCTTCAGGGTTGGGTGACGCGTACGGCGATGCCGTCCAGGACCATCGACAGGTACTGGCGGGCGATCTCCTCGGGGCTGTGCTGTCCGCCGGGGCGGTACCAGGACGCGGCGACCCACACGGTGTCGCGGACGAACCGGTAGGTGAGCCGGATGTCGAGGTCGGCCCGGAACACCTCGGCGGCGACGCCGCGCTCCAGGGTGGAGAGCCACGCCTTCTCGAACTTGGCCTGCGAGTCGGCGAGAAACTCGAAACGCTCCTGGACCGCGAGGTGTTTGGACTCCTTCTGGTAGATGGCGACGGCGGCGCGGTGCCGGTCGATCTCCCGGAAGGACTCGGTGACGAGGGCCTCCAGGGTTTCCCTGGGGCCGAGTCGGGAGTCGAGCACGGAGTCGTATCCGTGCCAGAGCTCGTCGAGGAAGGTCCGCAGGATCTCCTCGAGCATCGACTCCTTGGAGTCGAAGTGGTAGTAGAGGCTGCCCGCGAGCATGCCCGCGTGGTCGGCGATCTTGCGGACGGTGGTGGCGTTGTAGCCCTGGGCGGCGAAGACCTCGGCGGCGGTGTCGAGGAGTTCGCGGCGGCGCTCGGGGGAGGCGGTCACCTGGGGCTTCTTCTTGGTAGGCACGGGTCCATTGTGGTCCTCACCGGTGCGGCGCCGGGGCATCGCCTAGGCATGCTGGCTGCTGACGGAGACGACCTCGCCGGTCATGTACGAGGAGTAGCCGGACGCGAGGAACACGATCACGTTGGCGACCTCCCAGGGCTCGGCGTACCGGCCGAAGGCCTCCTTCTCGGTGAGCTCGGCGAGGAGTTCGGCGGAGGTGACCTTCACGAGGTGGGGGTGCATGGCGAGGCTGGGCGAGACCGCGTTGACCCGGACGCCGTACTCGGCGGCCTCGATCGCGGCGCAGCGGGTGAGGGCCATGACGCCGGCCTTCGCGGCGGCGTAGTGGGCCTGTCCGGCCTGGGCGCGCCAGCCGATGACGGACGCGTTGTTGACGACGACGCCTCGGCGGCCGGTGTCGCGGAAGGCGCGCAGGGCGGCCCGTGTGCACCGGAAGGTGCCGTTGAGGGTGACGTCGAGGACGCGGGACCACGCCTCGTCGGTCATGTCGACGAGGTCCGAAGTGCCGCCGAGGCCGGCGTTGTTGACCACGATGTCGAGGCCGCCGTGCGTCTCGGCGGCGAGCGCGAACAGGGCGGCGACCTGCTCCTCGTCGGTGACGTCGCAGGGCAGCGAGGCGACGTTCGCTGCGCCGAACTCCTCGGCGAGCGCCTGTTCGCTCTCCTTGAGGCGGCGGGCGTGCGCGTCGCTGATGACGACGCGGGCGCCCTCCTCCAGGAACCTGCGTGCGGTCGCCCCGCCGATGCCGGCTCCGGCGGCCGCGGTGATGACGGCCGTACGTCCCTTGAGCAGGCCGTGGGCCGGCTCGTACTCGGGCTTCGTGCTCATACCCGCGCCTCCTTGGGCAGGCCGAGCAGGCGCTCGGCGACGATGTTCTTCTGGATCTCGTCGGATCCGGCGTAGATGGTGTCGGCGCGGGAGAAGAGGAACAGCCGCTGCCAGTCGTCGAGTTCGTACGGATCGCCGGCGGCGATCGTGGACGCGGCGCCGCACACGTCCATGGCGAGCTCGCCGAGGTCGCGGTGCCATTTCGCCCAGTACAGCTTGCCGACGGAGGGGTCGACGCCGCGCCGGGCGGAGGCCGCCATGGCTTCGAGGTCGATCCAGGCCTGGACGAGCCGGTCGCGGATCAGGGGGTCGGCGATCGCGCCGTTCTTCCTGGCCAGGGCCGCGAGGCCGTCCCATTCGCGGCGGAAGCCGACCTGCTGGCCGAGGGTGGAGACGCCGCGCTCGAAGCCGAGGGTGGCCATCGCGATCCGCCAGCCGTCGCCGGGCGCGCCGACGATGTGGGCCGCGTCGGTGCGGGCGCCGTCGAAGAACACCTCGTTGAACTCGCTGGTGCCGGTGAGCTGCACGATGGGCCGCACCTCGACACCTGACTGCTTCAGGGGTACGAGCAGGTACGACAGGCCCGCGTGCCGCTGCGAGCCGGGCTGTGTGCGGGCGACGACGAAGCACCACTGCGACTCGTGGGCGAGCGACGTCCAGATCTTCTGGCCGTCGACGACCCACTCGGTCCCGTCCTCCGACAGGGCCGCCCGCGTGCGGACGTTCGCCAGGTCGGAGCCCGCGTCGGGCTCGCTGTAGCCCTGGCACCACAGCTCCTCGACGGCGACGATCGGCGGCAGGAAGCGCTTCTTCTGCTCCTGAGTGCCGAAGGCGATGAGGGTCGGGCCGAGGAGCTGCTCGCCGATGTGGTTGACCCGGGCGGGCGCGTCCGCGAGCGCGTACTCCTCGTGGAAGGCGATCTGCTCCTCCAGGCTCGCGCCGCGGCCGCCGTGCTCGACGGGCCAGCCGACGCAGGTCCAGCCGTGCGCCGCCATGTGGCGCTCCCAGGCGAGCCGCCCCTCGAACTCCTCGTGCTCACGCCCCGGCCCGCCGCGGCCCTTCAACTCGGCGAACTCCCCCACGAGATGGTCCGCGAGCCAGGCCCGGATCTCGGCGCGAAACTCCTCGACGCTGCTCATGGACGTACGTTAACCTACCAAACACTTGTTAGGGAAGGATGTTTCCGATGCCCGCAGCCCACGACAGCCCCGAAGCCGCCCCGACCGGCGCCGAAGCGCCCGAACCCGTCCTGTACGAGCGCCGGGGCCCGGTCGCGTACGTGACGATGAACCGGCCGCGCTACCGCAACGCGCAGAACTCGGCGATGACCTACGCCCTGGACGCCGCTTTCTACCGCGCGGCCGACGACTCCGAGGTCAAGGTCGTGGTCCTGGCCGGGGCGGGTGACCACTTCTCGGCGGGGCACGACATCGGCACCCCCGAGCGGGACGCGCATCTGCCCTTCGAGCGGCGGGCCGGACTCTGGTGGGACCACTCGGACAAGCAGGGCGCCGAGTCCCGGTTCGCCCGCGAGTCGGAGGTGTACCTCGGCATGTGCCGGCGCTGGCGCGAGCTGCCGAAGCCGGTGATCGCCTCGGTCCACGGGGCGTGTGTGGCGGGCGGCCTCATGCTCGCGTGGGTCTGCGACCTGATCGTGGCCTCCGACGACGCGTTCTTCGCGGATCCCGTCGTACGCATGGGGATCCCCGGCGTCGAGTACTTCGCGCACCCGTGGGTGATGCCGCCGCGCGTCGCCAAGGAGTTCCTGTTCACCGGCGACCGGATGAGCGCGCGGCGGGCGCACGAGGTGGGCATGGTCAATCGCGTCGTGCCACGCACCGAACTCGCCGGGGCGACGGACGAGTTGGCCCTGCGGATCGCCGAGATGCCCCGGCTCGGGCTCGCCCTCACCAAGCGTGCGGTGAACCAGGCGGAGGACCTCCAGGGCCTGCACACGGGCATGGACTCCGTCTTCGGCCTGCACCACCTCGCCCACGCGCACAACGCGGAGACGGCGAAGGACTCCCTCGGCGGCCTGGACGTCCGCGCGATGAAGGAGGCGAACGCCTGATGGACCTCGACTTCACGCCCGGCGAGGACGCGCTGCGCGCCGAGGCCCGCGCCTGGCTCGCCGCGCACGTCCCGGCCGAGCCGCTGCCGTCCCTGGAGACGGAGGAGGGCTTCGCGGCGCACCGCGCGTGGGAGGCGGAGCTGCACGCCGGCCGCTGGTCGATGGTGTCCTGGCCCGAGGAGTACGGCGGCCGGGGCGTCGACATCTTCAGGTGGCTGGTCTTCGAGGAGGAGTACTACGCGGCGGGCGCCCCGGGCCGCGTCTCGCAGAACGGCATCAACCTGCTCGCGCCGACCCTCTTCGACCACGGCACCCCGGAGCAGCGGGCCCGGGTGCTGCCGTCCATGGCGAGCGGCGAGACGATCTGGGCGCAGGCCTGGTCGGAGCCGGAGGCGGGTTCCGACCTGGCGTCGCTGAGGTCGCGGGCGGAGCGCACCGAGGGCGGCTGGCTGCTTTCGGGGCAGAAGACCTGGTCGTCGCGGGCCGCGTTCGCCGACCGGGCCTTCGGCATCTTCCGTACGGATCCGGACGCCGCGAAGCCGCACCACGGCCTGACCTACCTGATGTTCGACCTGAAGGCGCCCGGCGTGACCGTGCGGCCCATCGGCCGGCTCGACGGGAAGCCGGCGTTCGCCGAGCTGTTCCTGGACCGTGTCTTCGTCCCCGACGAGGACGTCATCGGTGAGCCGGGCAACGGCTGGCGGATCGCCATGTCGACGACGGGGAACGAGCGGGGGCTCACCCTGCGCTCCCCCGGCCGCTTCCTCGCCGCCGCCGACCGGCTCGTCCGGCTGTGGCGGGAGCGCGGCGAGGACCCGGGCACGCGTGACCGCGTCGCCGACGCGCTGATCGGGGCGCGCGCCTACCAGCTGTTCACGTACGGCAACGCGTCACGGTTCGCGGCGGGCGAGACGATCGGCGCCGAGTCCAGTCTGAACAAGGTGTTCTGGTCGGAGTACGACATCGCGCTGCACGAGACGGCGCTCGACCTGCTGGGCGCGGACGGCGAGCTGGCCGACGAGGGCGGGTGGGGCGAGGGGTACGTCTTCTCGCTCGCGGGGCCGATCTACGCGGGGACGAACGAGATCCAGCGCGACATCATCGCCGAGCGGCTGCTCGGCCTGCCGAAGGGACGGCGCTGATGAGGTTCCTCCTCGACGCGGAACAGACCGAGTTCGGCCGCACCCTGGACCGGCTCCTGACGGCCGCGGGCACCCCCGGCACGGTGCGCGCCTGGTCGTCCGGCGACCACGGCCCCGGCCGGGCCCTGTGGACGCGGCTCGGCGAGACGGGCGTGTTCGCCCTCGCCGTGCCGGAGCAGTACGACGGGGCGGGCCTGCTGCCGGTGGAACTGGCCGTGGCCTACACGGAGTTGGGGCGTCACGGGGTACCGGGGCCGGTCGTGGAGACGGCCGCCGTCGCCCGGCTCCTGGCCGGTCTGCCCGACGCCGCCAAGGAGTGGCTGCCGCAGATCGCCGCCGGGGACGCCCTGGTGTCCCTGGGCGTGGACGGCTCGTACGTGCTCGACGCGGACGCCGCCGACGCGGTGTTCGTCGTCACGGGTGACGAGCTGCGCCTCGCGTCCGGCCACGGCCCGCTCGTACCGTCCGCCGACCCGGCGCGCCGCCTCCACTCCCCCGCGGCGGGCGGCACGCTCATCGCCCGCGGCCCCGAGGTGCGGGAGGCGGCGGCGCGGGCGGCGGATCTTGCGACGTTCCTGACCGCCGCGCAGTCCCTCGGCGTGGGCCTTGCGCTGCTGCACCGGACCGTCGAGTACGCCAAGCAGCGCGCCCAGTTCGGGACGGTCATCGGGTCCTTCCAGGCGGTGAAGCACCGGCTCGCGGACGCGCTCGTCGGCCTGGAGTTCGCGCGGCCGCTGCTGTTCGGGGCGGCCCTGTCCCTGGCGCCCGAGGACATCGCGGCGGCGAAGGTGACGGCGGGCGAGGCGGCGTACGCGGCGGCGCGGGCGGCCCTCCAGCTCCACGGGGCGATCGGCTACACCGAGGAACTGGACCTGTCCCTGTGGCTGCGCAAGGCCCGGCCCCTGCGGGACGCCTGGGGCACCCCGGCGGCGTGCCGGGCGAAGGTACTGGACGCCTGACCGGGCAGGGCGCGCCTTTCCGGCGCGCCCTTCCGGACTAAGCGAAGGTGATCAGGGCCGTGCGGCCCCTGGCGTGCAGCGCGGTGGCCTCGTCGGTCACCAGTGCGGCGTCGTACCGGCCGAGCGCGTGCCCGCCGATGTCCGCGCCCCCGTCGTCGAGCACGACGACCATGGCCGGGCCGGTGACGGTCAGGCGGCCGCGGACGACGGCCACCGACGGGGGTGTGCCGGGGGCGTCCCTGCGCCACATCACGTTGAAGTCGACGACCGGCCCGTCGATGAGCCGGCAGTCGGTGGGGACGTCGCCGCGGAAGTCCTGCGGCACGTACCGCTCGTCGACGGTGCGGTCCTCGCCGTCCACCACGAGCTCCATCCCGGCGCCCTCGACCAGGGTCAGCGTCCGGTCGACGCCGGGGAACACGGAGAACGGTCCGTCGCCGCCGACGTCCGCGATGCTCACCCGCCAGCGGAAGGCGGCCATGTCCGCCCCGGGCGGCTCGGCCGCGATCTCCCGCGTCGTCCCCCCGCCGTTCTTCCAGGCGACCGCCACGCGGTCGGCGGCGGGAAGCAGTCGTACGGTCATGCCAGGATCCTCGTTTTCGTTGTCCGCGGCCCTCTTTTTCGTTGTCCGCGGCCTTCGGCGGACGCGCCCCGGCACGCAACGAGCCGGCGTCGACGACGACCGCCGTGCCGAGATTACGCCACCGGCACGAGGCCGAGCCGGTCGGCGAGGCGCCGCCGGTGGGCGGCGGGGGTGCCGAACCACTGGCGCGCCGCGTGTGCCCGCTTGAAGTGCCGGTGCGCCGGGTGTTCCCAGGTGATGCCGATGCCGCCGTGCAGCTGGATCATCTCGCCCGCGACCTTGGCGTACGCCTCCGAGCAGGCGGACCCGGCGGCCGCCGCGAGTGAGGGCTCCGCATCGGCGTGGGCGGCGGCGAGCGCCAGCGAGCGGGCGTACTCGACCTGGACGTGCAGCTCGGCGACGCGGTGCTTGACGGCCTGGAAGGAGCCGATGGGCCGCCCGAACTGCACCCGGTCCCTGGCGTACTGGACGGTGTCGGCGAGGGCCTGCGCGGCGGCGCCTGTCTGTTCGGCGGCGAGCGCGGCGGTGGCGAGGTCACGGACGCGCGCCAGGATCCGGTCACCGTCGGCGGCGAGGAGCCGGGCGGGTGCCCGGTCGAGGACGACGCGGGCCTGCGGGCGGCTCTGGTCCATGGTGGACAGGAGAGTGAACTCGACCTCCGCGCACGGGACTTGGTAAAGACCGAGTCCGTCGTCGCCGTGGGCGAGCACGAGCAGGGTGTCCGGGCGTCCGGCCCCGGTCAGGACGTGCTCCTTCACCCCGGTGAGCAGTCCCCCGCGCACCCGGGCCCGGATCGCGTCCGGCTCCCAGCTGCCGCCCTCGGCCCACGCGAGCGCCCCCACGGCGGACCCGTCGGCGAGCGCGGGCAGCAGTTCGGCGCAGGCCCCCGCGTCACCGGCCGCGACCAGGGCCTGCGCGGCGAGGACGGCGGAGCCGAGGTAGGGCACCGGGCTGAGGACCCGCCCCAGCTCCTCCATCACGACGTACGTGTCGACGGTGCCGCCGCCGAAGCCCCCGTACTCCTCGGGGATCCCGAGCCCCGTCACCCCGACACCCTCGGTGAGCGGGCCCCACGCGGCGGCGCCCTCGTGCCGGGCGAGCACGGCCCGTACGGCGGAGCGCAGTTCGTCCTGTTCGGGGGTGAATCTCATGGCGTTCCCTCTCTCGCCGCGCGCCGCAGCTCGCCCTTGAGGAGCTTGCCGCCCGCGTTGCGGGGCAACTCCTCGACGGCCACGAAGCGGCGCGGCACCTTGAAGTTGGCGAGGCGCTCCCGCGTCCAGGCGGTGAGCTCCTCCTCTGTGACGGGCCCGGACACGACGACGAAGGCGACGCCGACCTCGCCGAGCCGGGCGTCGGGGGCGCCGACGACGGCGGCGTCGGCGATCAGATCGTGTCCGAGCAGGGTGTTCTCGACCTCGGCCGGATAGGCGTTGAACCCGCCCACGACGTACATGTCCTTGAGCCGGTCGGTGATGGCGAGGAAGCCGCGCTCGTCGAGGTTGCCGATGTCTCCGGTGCGCAGCCAGCCGTCCTCGGTGACGGCCTCGCGGGTCGCGGCGGGGTCGTCGAGGTAGCCGCGCATCACGTGGTGGCCGCGCACCTGGACCTCGCCGGGTTCGCCGGTGGGCAGGGTGTCGCCGAGCGGGGAGACGATGCGGACCTCGGTGCCGGGCAGCGGGCGGCCCACGGTGTGCGCGACGGTCCACGCGTCGGCGTCCGTGGGGCAGACGGAGACGACGCCGCCGGATTCCGTGAGGCCGTACGCGTTGAACACGTCGGGGGCGCCGAGTTCGGTGCGGATCTGCTCGACGAGCTCGGTCGGGACGACGGAGGCGCCGGTTCCGGCGAGCCGAAGGGCGGAGAGGTCGGCCTCGCGGCGGCGGGGGTGGTGGATCAGGCCGTGGAAGACGGTGGGCGGGCCCATCAGACAGGTGACGCGTTCGGCGGCGATGCGCTCCAGGACGCGGTCGGTGTCGTAGACCTCCTCGGGCAGCATGGTGACGCCGCTCAGGAGGCAGGCGACGATGCCGGCCTTGTAGCCGAAGGTGTGGAAGAAGGGGTTGACCAGGAGGTAGCGGTCGCCGGTGCGCAGGGTGACCTGGCGCGACCACTCCTGGTAGAGGCGGATCGTCTGGGCGTGGCTGGTCATCACGCCCTTGGAGCGGCCCGTGGTGCCGGAGGTGTAGAGGATGTCGCCGATGTCGTCGGGGCCGACGGTGGCGGCGCGGGCGAGGAGTTCGGTGCCGGTGACCCCTTCGCCCGCCTCGAGGTACGCCTCCCAGGCGAGGACGTCACCGTGCGCGTCGCCCCGGAGCACGACGGTGGAGCGCAGGGCGCCCAGGTCCTCGCCGCTCGCGCGCAGGGCGTGGACGTAGTCGGTGCCGAGGAAGCCGCGTTCCGTGAAGAGGACCTCGGCGCCGCTGCGGCGGATGATGTCGGCCGCCTCCGCCGCCTTGTAGCGGGTGTTGACGGGGACGAGGACCGCGCCGGCGCCGACCGCGCCGAGTGCGGCGAGGATCCACTGGCGGCTGTTGGCCGCCCAGATCGCGACGCGGGTGCCGGGGCGTATACCGTGGGCCACGGCACCGCGCGCGGCGGCGGCGATCTCGTCGCGCAGCCGCGTGAAGCTCCAGCGGACCTCGCCGTCGGCGAGGGCCTCCCGGTCGCCGTACGCGGCGGCGGCGAAGTCGGGGAGCTGGGCGAGTGTGCGCGGTGGGGTGTGGCTGGTCACGAACCCTCCCTGCGATCAGGGCTGCTTGACGTACGAGCGTGGCCGGTATCCAATCACAGGTGTTTCGGTTAGGCATATACCTGGTAGGCGCATTCTTGGAGGCCTCGATGCCGATCCCCACCCACCCCTCCACCTCACCCGAGGACCTGAAGTCCGCCCTCGCCGGATTCTGCACGGGGGTCGCGGTGATCACCGCCCTCGGACCGGACGGCCGCCCCGCCGGCATGGCCGTGCAGTCCTTCTCGTCGGTCTCGCTCGACCCGCCCCTGGTCTGCTTCTGTCCGGCCCACACCTCGACGACCTGGCCGCGGATCAGGGCGGCCGGCCGGTTCGCGGTCAACGTCCTCGCCGAGGACCAGCGGGAGCTGTGCCGGCGCTTCGCGGTGAGCGGCGGCGACAAGTTCGCGGGCACGCCGTGGCGGCCGGGCGGCAACGGGGCGCCGCTGCTCGACGGGGCGCTCGCCACGATCGAGTGCGAGCTCACCGACGTGCTCGACGGCGGCGACCACGCCATCGCACTCGGCCGGGTCACCTCCCTGACCGCACACCGCGACACCGGGCCACTGCTCTACTTCCGGCGCGCCTGGGGGCGTCTGACAATTCCCCGTGGAGCAAGGAGCGGCATCCGGTGCGTGCGATCGCAAGGCGCCGCAGCGTCCTAGATGGGGGTCCCCCGCTCGAGCGAAGCCGAGAGTGGGGGAGGAGCTACTCGGACGTTTCGGCAACGCCGCATGGGGGTCCCCCCGCTCGAGCGGAGCCGAGAGTGGGGGAGTGCGTGCCGGGTGTCGCGACGCCGCGGGGGATTGCCAGACGCCCCCTACGGCCGTTTGCCGCGCTCCAGCTCCTCGATGTCCGCGAGCATGGCCTCGGCGAGGTCGCGCTCCGAGGCGTAGTACCGCTCGGCCCACTTGAGGGTGAGCGTCGGATAGCTCCACGCCTCGTTGGCCTTCGCGCCCTCCATGTCCTCCTCCGCGCGCTGCCGCATCGTCTCGGCGAACTCCCGGTGCCGGGCGAGCACTTCACGCATCTGCTGGATCTCGAGCAGGTGCCCGAGCCAGAGCCGCAGCATGGGCCCGTGCTTGAGGACGGGCGGGTCCACGGGCGCCTCGCGGGCCCAGGTCCGCACGGCCTCCATGCCCTCCCCGGTGATCCGGTAGACCCGCTTGTCGCGGGTGCCGGTCTCCTGCGCGACCATCCGCGAGGTCGCGTAACCAGCCTGCTCCAGCCGCTTCAGCTCGCTGTAGATCTGACTGAACGACGGGCTCCAGTAGAAGAACCGCAGGGACCAGTCCGACCACTTCTTGAGGTCGTAGCCGGACAGCTCCTCGCCGAAGGAGAGCAGTCCGAGCACCGCCCAGCTGGTCGCCGGGAGTGCGGGGCGCTCCGCGCCGTCCGCGTCGTCTACCGCCTTCTTCTTCGCCACGCACGCAGTCTACGTAGCCCCTTCCCCCGCCCCACCTATGCCTGCTAGAAGTATTTCTATTAGAAACATCAGCGGGAGGACCGGGAGGATCCCCACGTGAAGTTCTCCATGATCTTCGAGGCGCAGCTCGCCGACCCGACACCCGAGAACGAGCGCCGGGTCATCAAGGACTGCGTCGAACAGGCCGTCTACGCCGAGGAGATGGGCTTCGACCGGGTATGGGCGGTCGAGCACCACTCCCTCACCCAGTACGCGCACATGAGCGCCTCCGAGATCTTCCTGACCTGGGTCGCGGCCAGGACGTCCCGCATCCGCATCGGGCACGGCGTCGTCACGATGCCCTTCGGCTACCAGCACCCGGTCCGGGTCGCCGAACGGGCCGCGATGCTCGACGTACTGAGCGACGGACGCGTCGACATCGGCGCGGGGCGCGGCGCGACGAAGCAGGAGATGCGGATGTACGGGGTCGACCCCGACGACACCTATCCGCAGATGGAGGAGGCCCTGCGGATCCTCTCGTCGGCCTGGCGTGAGGACGAGTTCGAGTGGCACGGCTCCCTCGACATCGGCCCCGGCGCGATCCTGCCGCGCCCGGTCCAGGGCCCGCACCCGCCGCTCTTCATGGCCTGCTCCAAGCACGACACCCTCAAGCTCGCGGCCGAACTCGGCATCGGCGCCCTGGTGATGGGCTTCGCCGGCGCCGACGACGTACGCACCATGCGCAAGGTCTACGACGAGGCCATCGCGACCCGCACCGGCGAGCGCTTCGTGTCGGACAAGGCCAACGACCACCTCTCGGCGCTCTGCCCGACGATCGTCCTGGACGACGCGGACCTCGCCCTGCGCCTCGGCACGCGCGGCCAGCGCTTCTTCGCCGAGTCGATCGCGCACTGGTACGGCAACTCCCCCGCACCCACGGCGTACGCGGAGGACGAGGACCACGTGGCGGCGATGGCCAAGGACCGCGAGGAACTGGTCGCCAGACTGCACGAGGCCAACATCCCGGCCCGCCCGGTCGACACCGGCACCTTCAACGCCGAGCACGCCTACGGCTCGGCCGAGACGGCGATCGGTTACGTCGAGCGGCTCCGCGAGATCGGTGTGGACGAGGTGATGTGCCTGATCCAGATGGGCACGGTCCCTCAGGAGGCATGCATGGAGACCATCCGCCAGTGGGGCGAGAAGGTCATCCCCCACTTCAGGGCTCTGGAGGCGAAGTGACGGTGTCACTGGACGGCAAGGTCGTCGTCATCACGGGTGCGGGGCGCGGCCAGGGCGCGGCGGAGGCCGCTCTCGCCGCGGCGGCCGGCGCGCGGGTCGTGGTCACGGACATACGGGAGGAGGACGGCGGCGAGGTCGCCAAGTCCCTTGGAGAACAAGGGCTGTTCGTGCGGCACGACGTGTCGGACCCCGGCAGCTGGGCGGAGGTCGTCGGTGCCACGCTCGATGCCTTCGGGCGGATCGACGCACTGGTCAACAACGCGGCGCTGTGGCGCACCGCACCCGTCGAGCAGGAGACCCTGGAGAACTTCGAGCAGCTGATCCGGGTCAATCTCCTCGGCCCGTTCCTCGGCATCCAGGCCGTCGTGCCCGCGATGAAGGAGGCGGGCGGCGGGTCGATCGTCAACATCTCGTCGACGGCAGGCCTGATCGGCATCCCCTCCCACGCGGCGTACGGCTCCACGAAGTTCGGCCTGCGCGGCCTGACCCGGTCCTCGGCGCTCGACCTGGCGGGCTACGGGATCCGCGTGAACTCGGTGCACCCGGGCGCCATCGACACCCCGATGATCGCGGGGGTCTCCGGCAAGGACTGGTCGCATCTGCCGCTCGGCCGCATCGGCCGCCCCGAGGAGGTCGGCGAGCTGGTCCTGTTCCTGGCGTCGGACGCGTCCTCGTACATCACGGGCACGGAGTTCACGGTGGACGGGGGCTCGACCACGGGGTGACGGGTACCCCGGGGTCCTCGCGCCGGCGGCGTTCGCTATTTTGTTCGCCGCCGACCCCACCGGCTCTGTCCCTCCCCTCGAACCCCTGAGGAGCCGGCCGTGGAAGCCGAGTCCCCGTCCGCCACGACCCCCGAGGTCACCACGTGCTACCGCCACCCGAAGGTGGAGACGTACGTCGGCTGCACCCGCTGCGCGCGGCCGATCTGCCCCGACTGCATGAGGGAGGCGGCCGTCGGCTTCCACTGCCCGGACTGCGTGAGGGAAGGATCCCGCTCGATCCGCCAGGCCCGCACGGTCTTCGGCGGACGGGTGTCGACGGTCCCTCTCGTCACCTACGTCCTGATCGGCCTGAACATCGCGGTCTATCTGGCCGAGGCGGTGCGCCCGGGCATCGCGGACCGGTTCGGGATGCTGGGGGCCGGGCTCATCGGGCCGGACGGCGGGCACTACCGGTACGTGGGCGGCTTCCCGGACGCCTTTCACGCGGAGGGGGTGGCGGCCGGCGAGTGGTACCGGATGCTGACCGGCGCCTTCCTCCATCTGCCGCCCACCGAGGGCGTCTTCGGGGTCCTGCACGTCGCGGTGAACATGTGGTCGCTGTGGAATCTGGGCCGCATTGTCGAGACGCAGCTGGGCCGGGTCCGCTATCTCGCCCTGTACCTCCTGTCGGCCTTCGGCAGCTCGGTCCTCGTGTACCTGATCGCCCCGGACACCCTCACGGTCGGTGCGTCGGGCGCGATCTTCGGGCTCGGCGCCGCGTACTACGTGACGGCACGACGCCTGGGCGCGGACATGAGCGGCGTGAACCGGTTCATGGCGTACTTCCTGGTGTGGATGCTGATCTCGGCCGGGTTCGCGTCCTGGCAGGGCCACTTGGGCGGGCTGCTGACGGGCGGCGCCGTGACACTCGCCCTCGCGTATGCGCCACGCGAGCGCCGCGCCCTCGTGCAGGGCGCCGCGTGCGGGGCGCTGTTGCTGCTGCTCGTGGCGCTGACGGTGCTCAAACAGCCGTAGGAACCCCCTGGTTGAGCCTAATCTGACCCGCATGAAACGCGCAGGCTGCCTTCTCCTGGCCGTGGCACCGGCCGCCACGGTCGCGGTGTTCCTCCTCACGCCTGCCCACGACGGCAAGGGCTCGCACAGGTCGTCCGCGTCGCAGCCGTCCGAGGCGGACGCCAAGGCCGCCGCGGAGGAGAAGGCCGACGACGAAGCCGTCGCCGACCTGCCCCCGGGCCTCGCCGCTCCCGCGAAGAAGGAACTCGCCCAGGAGATCCTGGCGAGCGCGGAGAACTCGACGCTCGACTGGCGCGGCCAGTACGGCTACATCGAGGACATCGGCGACGGCCAGGGCTACACGGCCGGGATCGTCGGCTTCTGCACGGGCACGCACGACCTGCTCACGCTCGTCGAGCGGTACACGAAGGCCCACCCGGACAACGGCCTCGCCCGCTACCTCCCCGCGCTGCGCAAGGTCGACGGCACCGGCTCCCACCAGGGCCTCGACCCCGGCTTCAGCACGGCCTGGAAGAAGGAGGCGGCCGACCCGGCGTTCCGCGCCGCCCAGAACTCCGAGCGTGACCGCGTCTACTTCGACCCGGCGGTACGCCTCGCGAAGCTCGACGGCCTGGGCACGCTCGGCCAGTTCATCTACTACGACGCGATGGTCCTGCACGGCCCCGGCACGGACCCGAGCGGCTTCTACGGCCTGCGCGAGTCGGCGGTCAAGGAG
Source organism: Streptomyces antnestii (assembly GCF_004005495.1). Classification (GTDB taxonomy): domain Bacteria; phylum Actinomycetota; class Actinomycetes; order Streptomycetales; family Streptomycetaceae; genus Streptomyces; species Streptomyces antnestii. The sequence continues at coordinate 80,972 of NZ_RZYA01000031.1, read as the reverse complement.
GCCGACACCCCCGCACAGGGCGGCAAGGAGAAGACGTACCTCGACATCTTCCTCGACATCCGCCGCAAGGCGATGAAGGCGAAGAACCCGAACCGCGACACGACCCGCATCGACACGGCCCAGCGCCAGTTCCTCTACGACAACAACATGACACTGAAGACGCCGCTGCAGTGGAAGGTGTACGGGGAGACGTTCCGGGCGCCGTGATTCACCCCGATTCAGCCCCGCGGACACCGCCGCGTCTGTGAAGATGACGTGTCGAACTCGCGACGCTCGCGTGTGCACCATCAACTCAAAAGAGGACAACACATGAAGATACGCCCCACCTTGGCCGCCGCCTCCGCGCTGTCCGTCTCCGCGCTGACCGCCGTGACCCTGCTGGGAGCGGCCCCCGCGTACGCCACCGAGTACAGCTCGGCGCTGAAGATCCGCGGGGTCCAGTACGACGCGCCGGGCCCCGACGACAACCGCTGCTCGGGCGGCAACACCGCGCAGGAGTACGTGACGATCAAGAACTACTCCGCGTCCGCGACGATCAACCTCAAGGGTTACGTGGTCAAGGACGCCACCGGCAACACGTTCACGTTCACCGCGAGCCACAGCCTGCAGCCCGGCGACTACGTGCGACTGCGCGGCGGCCACGGCACGGACTCCGACGCGAAGAACGTGGTCTACCGCGACAACTGCAACTTCCTCTGGAACAACAGCGGCGACACGATCTACCTCTACAAGCCGTCCGGCTCCCACGCGGACACCCACGCGTACACCAAGTCCGCGAACGACCGTGACGGCAACGGGTACATCGGCTTCCACAGCTGACCGGACATGTCACGGCGCCCGCCCAGTCGTCCGGTCGGGGACAGTTGGGGCGGGCGCCGTGTTCAGTTCCGCACGCCGTTGTGCGGGACATCCATGGGGACCGTCAGACGGTGAGGGAACGGTCCGTGGGGCGGATCGGGGCCGGCAGTTCGCTGGCACCGGTCAGGAAGCGGTCGACCCCGCGGGCGGCCGAGCGGCCCTCCGCGATGGCCCACACGATGAGGGACTGGCCGCGGCCCGCGTCACCGGCGACGAAGACTCCGGGGACGTTGGTCTGGAACTCGTCGTCGCGCGCCACGTTCCCGCGCTCGTCGAGGTCCAGGGCGAACTGCTCGACCAGGCCGTTCTCGCGGTCCGTGCCGGTGAAGCCCATCGCGAGGGTGACGAGCTGGGCGGGGATCTTGCGCTCCGTGCCCGGCTTCTGCGTCAGCTTGCCCTCGACGAACTCCACCTCGACGAGGTGCAGGAACTGGACGTTGCCGTCCTCGTCGCCCTCGAAGTGGGTGGTCGAGACGGAGTAGACGCGCTCGCCGCCCTCCTCGTGCGCGGAGGTGACCTTGTAGAGCATGGGGAACGTCGGCCAGGGCTGGCCCGCGTTCCTGTCCTCGCCCGGGCGCGGCATGATCTCCAGCTGCGTGACCGAGGCCGCGCCCTGGCGGTGGGCGGTGCCCACGCAGTCCGCGCCGGTGTCGCCGCCGCCGATGACGACGACGTGCTTGCCCTCGGCGGAGACGGGCGTGGTGACGTAGTCGCCCTCCTGGACCTTGTTGGCCAGGGGCAGGTACTCCATCGCCTGGTAGACGCCCTTGAGCTCACGGCCGGGGACCGGCAGGTCGCGGGCGGTCGTGGCACCGGCGGCGATGACCACGGCGTCGTAGCGCTTGCGCAGCTTCGCGGCGTCGATGTCGCGGCCGATCTCCACGCCCGTACGGAACTTGGTGCCCTCCGCGCGCATCTGCTCGATGCGGCGGTTGATGTGGCGCTTCTCCATCTTGAACTCGGGGATGCCGTAGCGGAGCAGGCCGCCGATGCGGTCGGCGCGCTCGTAGACGGCGACCGTGTGACCGGCCCGCGTCAGCTGCTGGGCGGCGGCGAGTCCGGCCGGGCCCGAGCCGATGACGGCGACGGTCTTGCCGGACAGGCGCTCCGGGGCCTGGGGCGCGACGTCGCCGCGGTCCCACGCCTGGTCGATGATCGAGACCTCGACGTTCTTGATGGTGACGGCCGGCTGGTTGATGCCGAGCACACACGCCGACTCACACGGGGCGGGGCACAGACGGCCCGTGAACTCCGGGAAGTTGTTCGTCGCGTGCAGCCGCTCCTGCGCGGCCGACCAGTCCTCGCGGTACGCGTAGTCGTTCCACTCGGGGATCAGGTTCCCGAGCGGACAGCCGTTGTGGCAGAACGGGATGCCGCAGTCCATGCAGCGGGACGCCTGCTTGCTGATGATGGGGAGCAGGGAACCGGGAACGTAGACCTCGTTCCAGTCCCGCACCCGCTCGCCGACCGGGCGGGTCTGCGCGACCTCGCGGCCATGGTTGAGAAAGCCCTTGGGATCAGCCATTGGTCGCCGCCTCCATCATCTTCTCGGTGGTCTCGGACTCGGAGAGTCCGGCTCGCTCGGCGGCGTCCTTGGCGGCGAGCACTGCCTTGTACGTACTGGGGATGATCTTGCTGAAGCGGTCCACGGACACGGACCACTCGGCGAGGAGCTTCCCGGCGACGGTCGAGCCCGTCTCCTCCTGGTGGCGGCGCACGGCGTCGTGCAGCCACTGCTTGTCGCTCTCGTCCAGGACCTCGATCGCGCCGAGGTTCCCGGAGTTGACGTTGTCGCGGTCCAGGTCGATGACGTACGCGATGCCGCCGGACATGCCGGCCGCGAAGTTGCGTCCGGTCTCGCCGAGGACGACCGCGCGGCCACCGGTCATGTACTCGCAGCCGTGGTCGCCCACGCCCTCCGAGACCACCGTGGCACCCGAGTTGCGGACGCAGAAGCGCTCGCCGGTGCGGCCGCGCAGGAACAGCTCGCCGCCCGTCGCGCCGTACGCGATGGTGTTGCCGGCGATCGTCGAGTACTCGGCGAGGTGGTCGGCGCCGCGGTCCGGGCGGACCACGATGCGGCCACCGGACAGGCCCTTGCCGACATAGTCGTTGGCGTCGCCTTCCAGGCGCAGCGTCACACCGCGCGGCACGAAGGCGCCGAAGGACTGACCGGCCGAACCGGTGAAGGTGATGTCGATGGTGTCGTCGGGCAGGCCCGCGCCACCGAACTTCTTCGTCACCTCGTGGCCGAGCATGGTGCCGACCGTGCGGTTGATGTTGCGGATCGCGACCTGGGCGCGCACCGGCTGGGCGTCGGCCTGCGCGTTCGCGGCGAGCGCGTCGGCGGCCAGCTTGATCAGCTCGTTGTCCAGGGCCTTCTCCAGGCCGTGGTCCTGAGTGATCACCTGGTGGCGCACGGCGCCCTCGGGCAGCTCGGGGACGTAGAAGAGGGGCTCGAGGTCGAGGCCCTGGGCCTTCCAGTGGTCCACGGCCCGCTCGGTGTCGAGGAGTTCGGCGTGGCCGACGGCCTCCTCGATGGTGCGGAAGCCCAGCTCGGCGAGCAGCTCCCGCACCTCCTCGGCGATGAACTCGAAGAAGTTGACGACGAACTCGGCCTTGCCGGAGAAGCGGTCGCGCAGGACCGGGTTCTGCGTGGCGATGCCGACCGGGCAGGTGTCGAGGTGGCAGACGCGCATCATGACGCAGCCGGAGACGACGAGCGGCGCGGTCGCGAAACCGAACTCCTCGGCGCCGAGCAGCGCGGCGATGATCACGTCACGGCCGGTCTTGAGCTGACCGTCGGTCTGGACGACGATGCGGTCGCGCAGGCCGTTGAGCAGCAAGGTCTGCTGCGTCTCCGCAAGGCCCAGCTCCCACGGACCACCCGCGTGCTTGAGGCTCGTCAGCGGCGATGCACCCGTACCACCGTCGTGACCCGAGATGAGCACGACGTCGGCGTGCGCCTTGGAGACACCCGCGGCGACGGTGCCGACACCGACCTCCGACACCAGCTTCACGTGAATCCGCGCCTGCGGGTTCGCGTTCTTCAGGTCGTGGATCAGCTGGGCCAGATCCTCGATGGAGTAGATGTCGTGGTGCGGCGGCGGCGAGATGAGACCGACACCCGGCGTCGAGTGACGGGTCTTCGCGACCCACGGGTAGACCTTGTGGCCGGGCAGCTGGCCGCCCTCGCCGGGCTTGGCGCCCTGGGCCATCTTGATCTGGATGTCGTCGGCGTTGACGAGGTACTCACTCGTCACACCGAAACGGCCGGAGGCGACCTGCTTGATGCTCGACCGGCGCGCCGGGTCGTAAAGCCGGTCGGCGTCCTCGCCGCCCTCACCCGTGTTGGACTTGGCGCCCAGCTGGTTCATGGCGATGGCGAGGGTCTCGTGCGCCTCCTTGGAGATGGAGCCGTACGACATGGCGCCGGTGGAGAAACGCTTGACGATCTCGCTGACGGGCTCGACCTCGTCGATGGAGATCGCTTCCCGGTCCGACTTGAAGCCGAACAGGCCACGCAGCGTCATGAGCCGCTCGGACTGCTCGTTCACGCGGCCCGTGTACTTCTTGAAGATGTCGTAGCGGCGGTTGCGCGTGGCGTGCTGGAGGCGGAAGACCGTCTCCGGGTCGAACAGGTGCGGCTCGCCCTCGCGGCGCCACTGGTACTCGCCGCCGATGTCCAGGGCGCGGTGCGCCGGCGCGATGCCGGAGGCCGGGTACGCCTTGGCGTGACGCGCGGCGACCTCCTGGGCGATCACGTCAAGACCGGCACCACCGATCTTGGTGGCCGTGCCGTTGAAGTACTTCTCGACGAAGGCCTCGTCGAGACCGACGGCCTCGAAGACCTGGGCGCCGCGGTAGGACGCGACGGTCGAGATGCCCATCTTCGACATGACCTTGAGAACGCCCTTGCCGAGGGCGTAGATCAGGTTGCGGATGGCCTGCTCGGCCTCGACACCCGGCAGGAACGTACCGGCGCGGACGAGGTCCTCGACGGACTCCATGGCCAGGTACGGGTTGACGGCGGCGGCGCCGAAGCCGATGAGGAGGGCCACGTGGTGGACCTCGCGCACATCGCCCGCCTCGACGAGCAGGCCCACCTCGGTGCGCTGCTTCGTACGGATGAGGTGGTGGTGGACGGCCGCGGTGAGCAGCAGCGACGGGATCGGCGCGTGCTCGGCGTCGGAGTGCCGGTCCGACAGGACGATCAGGCGGGCGCCGGCCTCGATGGCGGCGTCGGCCTCGGCGCAGATCTCGTCGATACGGGCGGCGAGGGCGTCCCCGCCACCGCTCACCCGGTAGAGGCCGGACAGCGTCACGGCCTTCATCCCCGGCATGTCGCCATCGGCGTTGATGTGGATGAGCTTGGCCAGCTCGTCGTTGTCGATCACCGGGAAGGGCAGGGTGACCGAACGGCAGGAGGCGGCGCTCGGGTCGAGCAGGTTGCCCTGCGGGCCGAGGGAGGAGCGCAGCGAAGTGACGAGCTCCTCGCGGATGGCGTCCAGTGGCGGGTTCGTGACCTGCGCGAACAGCTGGGTGAAGTAGTCGAAGATCAGCCGCGGGCGGGCGGAGAGCGCCGCGATCGGCGAGTCCGTGCCCATGGAGCCGAGCGGCTCGCCGCCGGTCTTGGCCATCGGCGTGAGGATGACGCGCAGCTCTTCCTCGGTGTAGCCGAAGGTCTGCTGGCGGCGGGTGACCGAGGCGTGGGTGTGCACGATGTGCTCGCGCTCGGGAAGGTCGGAGAGCTCGATCTCGCCGGCCTCCAGCCACTCCGCGTAGGGCTGCTCGGCGGCCAGGCCGGCCTTGATCTCGTCGTCCTCGATGATGCGGTGCTCGGCCGTGTCGACGAGGAACATCTTGCCGGGCTGGAGGCGGCCCTTGCGGACGACCTTCGCGGGGTCGATGTCGAGGACGCCGACCTCGGAGCCGAGGACGACGAGGCCCTCGTCGGTGACCCAGTAGCGGCCGGGGCGCAGACCGTTGCGGTCGAGAACGGCACCCACCTGCGTACCGTCCGTGAAGGTGACACAGGCCGGTCCGTCCCAGGGCTCCATCATCGTGGAGTGGAACTGGTAGAAGGCGCGGCGGTCGGCCGCCATGGAGGCGTGGTTCTCCCAGGCCTCCGGGATCATCATCAGGACGCTGTGCGGCAGGGAACGCCCGCCGAGGTGCAGCAGTTCCAGCACCTCGTCGAAGGACGCCGAGTCCGAGGCATCGGGCGTACAGACGGGAAAGAGCCGCGACAGATCCTCAGATCCGAACAATCCGGAGGCGAGCTGCGACTCGCGCGCCTTCATCCAGTTCCGGTTGCCCTTGACGGTGTTGATCTCACCGTTGTGCGCGACGAAGCGGTACGGGTGCGCGAGCGGCCAGCTCGGGAAGGTGTTCGTGGAGAACCGCGAGTGGACGAGAGCGATCGCGGATGCGAATCGCCGGTCCGACAGGTCGGGGAAGAAAGGCTCCAGCTGCCCGGTGGTCAGCATGCCCTTGTAGACGATGGTCCGGGCGGACAGCGACGGGAAGTAGACGCCGGCCTCGCGCTCGGAGCGCTTGCGCAGCACGAACGCCTTGCGGTCGAGAGCGATGTCGCTGGCCACACCGTCGGCATCCGCGACGAAGATCTGCCGGAAGGCGGGCATGGTCGAACGGGCGGTGGCACCGAGAAGCTCCGGAGCGACCGGCACCTCACGCCATCCGAGGACGGTGAGGCCCTCTTCACCGGCGATCGTCTCGATCTGCGAGACAGCGGCAGCGCTGTCGTCCACGGGCAGGAAGGCGATACCGACCGCGTACGCACCGGCGTCGGGCAGGTCGAAGGAGACCGCCTCACGCAGGAAGGCGTCCGGAACCTGGGACAGGATGCCCGCTCCGTCACCCGAGTCGGGCTCGGAACCGGTGGCACCTCGGTGCTCCAGGTTGCGCAGAACCGTGAGCGCCTGTTCGACCAGCGCGTGGCTCGCCTCGCCGGTGAGGGTGGCCACGAAGCCGACGCCACAGGCGTCGTGCTCGTTGCGGGGGTCGTACATGCCCTGGGCGGCAGGGCGAGCATCCATGTACGGCTTGATCATGGAGTGCTGGGACGGCTGGCGCGGCGTGCGCATCGGCTCTCCCGTCGTCGTAAGCGGCATATGACATCTGCCGAGGGACGACGTTGGCCCTCTGCTGGGGGTGCAAAATTTCGTGCAGGTTACATGATGGAGCGGATCTCGGGAACCGGATACTGCATTCCAACATGCGGACACCGCGGTGGCGGTGAGCGCCGCTCCCCTTGAGGGAACAGCAGCGACTTAGGAGACCTTCACGGCCAGATCGATGTCCGCGGGTCCATGAGCGAGGCGAGCGTCATTGCCCGCAGCGCTTACGGCTCATGCCCCGCGGTCAAGCACTCGAAACCGCGATGTAACGGCTACTTATACAGAGACCTGTATAGCCATCACCGGGTCGTCATCCTACGGCCGTGCCGAACAGGCTGCCCAGGAGATACGTCACACCCGCCGCGGCACCACCGAGAGCCAGCTGGCGCACGCCGCTGAACCACCAGGACCGCGCGGTCACCTTGGCCACGACCGCGCCACAACCAAACAAACCGACGAGCGCGAGCAGCACGGCAGGCCACAGAGCACTGGCACCCAACAGATAGGGCAACAGCGGAAGCAGCGCGCCAAGCGCGAACGACCCGAACGAAGACACGGCGGCAACAGTCGGCGACGGCAGATCACCCGGATCGATGCCGAGCTCCTCGCGCGCGTGGATCTCAAGGGCCTGCTCGGGATCCTGCGAGAGCTGCCGGGCGACTTCCCGGGCGAGCTCGGGCTCGACCCCACGGGAGACGTACAGCTCGGCGAGCTCCCGCTCCTCGTCCGCCGGGTGCTTCCTCAACTCCCGCCGCTCTACGTCGAGTTCGGCCTCGACCAGCTCGCGCTGGGAGGCGACGGAGGTGTACTCGCCGGCGGCCATGGAGAAGGCGCCGGCGGCGAGTCCGGAGAGCCCGGTGATGATGATCGTCTGCTGCGACACGGCACCGCCGGCCACACCGGTCATCAGGGCCAGGTTCGAGACGAGCCCGTCCATCGCGCCGAACACGGCGGGGCGCAGCCAGCCGCCGTTCACATCGCGGTGCGTGTGGTTGTCGCGGTGTGCGTCGTGCAGCGTCGCTTCGGTCTCGATGATGGACATCCGCCCAGTGCTCCTCTCATGCGGAGCCGATGCCGCACACGCTTTCCGCGGGCGCCGACTCCCCCCTCAACACCGTCGAAAGTACGCACGGATCGGGGCCCCCGCCAGCAAGGAAGGCCGTACTTACCAGGGCTTTCGACCGCTTTGCCCCCCGCCTCGAACAGCTGTCGCCGTCACCCGAGAGATGGATCACAGGATCTGAGCGTTGACGGACCGGGGAAACATCACGCGCCCACCCGCGCAGCGGGCAGCCCCAGACCACCAAGAGGTCCGCATGAGCGTCAGCCTCGACCCCGACCCGTCGGCCGGCGGCGCGGACGGCCCCCGCAGGCTCGGCACGGTCCCGCACCGCCAGCCGCCGGCGGCGATCTCCCTGCGGGACCGCGCCCGGGGCGCCCTGCTCGGCCTCGCCGTGGGCGACGCGCTGGGCGCACCGGCCGAGAACATGAAGCCGTCCCAGATCCGCGAGAGATGGGGCCGCATCGAGGGGTTCGTCTCGCCGGACCCGGCCGGCACGGACGACACCGAGTACGCGATCTTCTCGGGCCTCCTGCTCGCCGCCCACGGCTCGGCGCTCACCGTGGAACACGTGGAGGCGGCCTGGCACACCTGGATCGCCGACCTCGACGAAGGGCCCTTCCGGGGCGCGGGCTTCAGCGAACGGGGCACGCTCGAGAACCTCCGCCGGGGCCTCGCGGCACCCATCTCGGCGCAGCACCGCCACGCGTGGAGCGACGGACTCGCCATGCGCGCGGCCCCGTTCGGGGTCCACGCGGCGGGCCGCCCGGCGGAGGCGGCCCGCCTCGTCGCGGTCGACGGCACGGTGTCGCACGACGGGGAGGGCATCCTCGGCGGCCGCGCGGTGGCCGCCGGGGTGGCGGCCGCGATGGTGAGCCACAACCCGGACGCGGTAGTGCAGGCGGCCCTGTCCGTGGTCCCCGAGGACTCCTGGACGGCGCGCTCCCTGCACCGCGCGGTGGCGGCGGCCCGCAGCGCCCGCCGGGATCCGGAAGGCACGCAGCTCTCGATGGAACGGGAGGTGCGCAGAGCGGTGGTGATCGGCGGCTACCCGTGGACGGACCTGGCCCCCGAGGCGGTGGGACTGGCGTTCGGCGCGTTCGCCGCGGCGCGGGGCGAGTTCAGAGAGTCAGTCCTGATGGCGGTCAACATGGGCCGCGACGCGGACACGACGGCAGCGGTGGCGGGCGCGCTGTCGGGCGCGCTGCGCGGCGAAGAGGCGATCCCCGCCGACTGGGCGACGGCCATCGGCCCGGTGCGAGGCAGCTGCCTCCCTTCGATGACGGGCCGTCACATCCTGGACATCGCCAACACCCTGACCCCCACGCTCCCCACCCCGGAGGGCCCCCCATGACACCCCACACAACCCCAGAGCCGCCCACACCCCCGCGCCCACCCACAACCCCGGGGGCACGGGCGGCTCCCCCCCACCCCCCAACCTCTCAACCCCACAGCCGCCAACGAACCCGGGGTCAAGGCCGCACCCCCACGAACCCACCCGCAGCCGCGAGCGGACGGGAGGGGCCGGGCCGGTATGTCCGCCCGCAGCCGGTAAGCACAGTGGCGCCCACGGAACGCCCACGGCACCCCAGAGGGCGAGGACGGACATACCGGCGCGGCCCCGCACCCACCCACGAACCCCGACGCGAGACCGAGGCCCCCGAAAGGCGCAGCATGACCACAGTCACCCCCACAACCACCCCCACCGAACCCCCCACCCAAACCCGCACCCCCCGCCGAATCGAGGGCCTACTCCTGGGCATCGCCGCAGGCGACGCCGCAGGCTGGCCCTCGGGACGACACCGCGCCGCCCGCCTCCCCGACTGGACCCGCCGCCTCACCCGGGAACTCGACACGTTCGCGGAGCAGAACGCGACGACCACACTCCCCGTACCGATCGCCCTCAACCAGCCCCCGGACCCACTCCGCCTGGGCCCGTCGGACGACGCGGAATGGGCGGCGTTCACCGCAGGCGCCCTCCTCGAAGCGAACCGGACCCCACCCAGCCACAACGACATCCGCACGGAACTGGCCCAGGCCTGGAACGCCCTCGCCGCCGAAGTAGCCGTGGCGACGGCCCGTGTGGACGAGGTCGAGTCGGCCCGCATGCCCCTGCGGGCCCGTATCTCCGTGCGCGCGGGCCTGGGCAACCTGGCGGCGGGCCTGAGCCCCCCGGCCACGGGCCACGACAACCCGCACTACTTCGACGACGCGGCCTGCGTCCGGGCCACGGTCCTGGCGGTGGCCCACCCCGGGGAACCCGAACTGGCCGCGGAACTGGCCGAGTTCGACGCCCGCTACACGCAGGACGGCGACGGGGTGCACGGCGCGCGGGCCATGGCGGCGGCGGTGGCGACGGCGCTCACCGGCGCCGCGGTGGACATCTGCGTGGACGCCGCACTGGCCCAGCTCCCCGAGGGCACGGAGATCCGCCGCAACGCGCTGCACGCGGTGGACCTGGCGCGCAGGGCGGCAGCGGCCCGTCCAGGCCTGCCGGGCAACGCGTTCGCCCTGGTCCCGGTCCTGGAGCACGAGATCGTCGACCACGTCTACAGCTACGGCATCGCGGCGGCGGAAACGGTCCCGGTGGCCCTGGCCGTGGCGACCGCGGCCGGGGGCGACGTGACGGAGGCGGTACCGACGGCGGCCTGTCTCTCGCGTGTGGCGGACTCCGCCCCGGCGCTGGCGGGCGCGCTGACCGGCGCGATCGGCGGGGCGGACGCGCTCCCGGCCAGCTGGCGGGACGCCTGCCGCATTCTCGCGGGCTGCGCACTGCCCCGCCTCGCCGGGACGGACCTCGTGGCTCTCGCAGCAGACCTGACCAGGGCAGCAACGACACCGAAAGGCCCGTGATGACCACCCCCACAATGCTCTCCCTCGAGGATCGCACCACAGGAACCCTGATCGGCGCGGCGGTGGGCGACGCGCTCGGCGGCCCGGTCGAGGGCTGGACGCCGGAGGCGATCGTGGAGCGCCACGGCGGCCGCGTCCGCGGCATCGTGGAGCCGTTCCACAAGGGCGACTGGCGTACGGCGCGTCCGATCGCTCCGTACCACAAGGGCGACGGCCACGTCACCGACGACACGTTGATGACGCACGCGCTGGTCCGGGTCTACGAGCGGGTACGGGACCACCTGGACGCGTACGCGATCGCCGACCACATGGTCCCGGACCTGATGACGAACACCCGTTGGATCCCGGAGCTGGAGGAGGAGGCGCTCCCGCTCCAGCGGATCTTCCTCGCGGAGAAGTGGATCGTGGCACGCATCCACTACGGCCATGTCGACCCGCGAGAGGCGGGCGTGGGCAACATCGTGAACTGCGGGGCGGCGATGTACATGGCTCCGGTCGGAGCGGTGAACGCGGCCGACCCGGGCAGGGCGTACGCGGAGGCGCTGGACGTGGCGGGCGCCCACCAGTCCTCGTACGGCAGAGAGGCGGCAGCCGTCTTCGCGGCGGCGGTGGCAGCGGCGTTCAAGCCCGGCGCGACGCCGGAGTCGGTGGTCGAGGAAGCGCTCGCTCTCGCGAAGGACGGCACGAGGTCGGCGATCGAGGCGGTCTGCGAAGTGGCCGCTAAACACACGGAGTTCGAGAACGCGCTGGCACCGCTCCGCGAGGCGGTCGAACCCTTCGACACGGTCGGGCCGGAGTACCGCCGGCCGTCGCTCGGGGCGCGCCGCCCGTCCCGGCTGCACGCCATCGAGGAGCTGCCGATCGCGCTCGGGATGCTGCTCGTGGGCCGGGGCGACTTCCGGCACACGGTCCTGGGCGCGGTCAACTACGGCCGTGACTGCGACTCGATCGCGACGATGAGCGGCGCGATCGTGGGCGCGCTGTACGGCGAGTCGGCGGTGCCGCGGGAGTGGAGCACGGAGGTGGCCCGGGCCAGCAGGCTCGACCTGCACACACCGGCGGCGTCGCTGGCCCGTGTGACCCGTGAGGTGTTCGCCCTGGACGTGGCGCGCCGCCGGTCCCACGAATCAGCGTTCGCGGCCCTGACCGAGAACGCGAGCTTGACCGAGAACGCGGGAACCTGATGCTGCGACTCACCTGGGTCCAGCCCGAGGACCTGGTCGGCCACGAGCTGCGCCAGGCGACCCTGGACGGCCGGGACACGAGCGGGGTGGCACGCCGCTGGCGCAAGGCGGGCGGCCACGCGCCCCCTCCCCTGGCGGGAGCGTCGGCGCCACTTCAGAACCCTGAGCTGCGCGAACTGGCGAGATGCCTGCTGGACGAACTGGCCACAACTCCCAGCTCTTTGACAGCACTTGAGCCAACCTCCCTGCCCGAGATCAGAGAACTCACGCCAAGCCGCCCCACACCCCTGTCCCCCCACCACCCAGCCCGTCCAGGCGCCACAAACGCCCTGCACGCATCCTGGCTGGGCAGAGCCGCCGGCTGCCTCCTGGGCAAACCCGTAGAGAAGATCCCCCTCACCGGCATCAGAGAGATCGCCCGTGCAACCGGCAACTGGCCCCTGCACACGTGGTTCACGGAGCGCGGCCTGCCGCCCGACGTCGCGGCCCGCCACCCGTGGAACCGCCGTTCCCGCACGACGTCGCTCGCCGAGAACATCGACGGCATGCCCGAGGACGACGACCTCAACTACCCGCTCCTGGGCCTGCTCCTCCTCCGCCGTCACGGCACCGCGTTCACCACGGCCGACGTGGCGCGACTCTGGCTGGACGAGCTGCCGGCAGGCCGCACATTCACCGCGGAGCGCATCGCGTACCGCAATCTGCTCGACGGGATCGAGCCTCCGGAGACGGCCGTGCGCCACAACCCGTTCCGCGAGTGGATCGGCGCCCAGATCCGGGCGGACGTCTACGGCTGGACGAACCCGGGCGACCCGGCGAGGGCGGCCGAACTGGCCCACAGGGACGCGAGGTTGACGCACACGGCGAACGGCGTCTACGGCGCGATGTTCATCGCGGCCACCCTCGCCCAAGCCGCGGCGCCCCCACCCACCCCGACCACCCCGAGCACCCCCAACCTCACCCCCACCCCCACCATCCACACCGCCCTCCAAACAGGCCTCTCCGTCATCCCGCCCCACTCCCGCTACGCCCGGGCGATCCGCTTCGGCATCGAAACGGCCCGCGCCGAGCCCACCGGCACCCCGGCAGGCTTCGCGTCGGTCGTCGACACGCTCCACGCCCGCTACGCCCCCGACCACCACTGGGTGCACGTCCTGCCCAACGCGGCGCTCCTCGCGGCCGCCCTCACCCACGCGGACGGGGACTTCACGGGGTCCATCTGCCGTGCGGTGTCGGGTGGTTGGGACACCGACTCGAACGGCGCGACGGCTGGTTCGATCGCCGGACTCCTCGCCGGCTCCCCGGAAGCGATCGACGCCCGCTGGACGGCCCCGCTCAAGAACCGCCTCGCGACCTCGGTCGCCGACTTCAACGGAATCGGCTTCGACGACCTGGCCCGGCTCACCCTGGAGGCCCGCACATGACGACCCCTCGGCACGACCACCAGCCCGCCCCCTCCCCCCTCGACACCCCCCTCACCACCCCCCTCGCCGCCCCCACGAAGGGCCCCCTGGAGGGCCTGCGCGTCCTGGACCTGGCCACCCTCTTCGCCGGTCCGCTGGCCGCCACCATGCTGGGCGACTTCGGCGCCGACGTGATCAAGGTGGAGCACCCCCGTACGCCGGACCCGTCCCGGGGTCACGGCCCGTCGAAGGACGGCGTCGGCCTGTGGTGGAAGCTCCTCGGCCGCAACAAGCGGACCCTCACCCTCGATCTGTCCACGCCGGGCGGCCGCGAGATCCTCCTCCGCCTGGCCGCGGACGCCGACGTCCTGATCGAGAACTTCCGCCCCGGCACCCTGGAGAAGTGGAACCTCGGCTGGGAGGAGCTGAGCGCCGCGAACCCGCGCCTGGTCCTCACCCGCGTGACCGGCTTCGGCCAGTTCGGACCGTACTCGCGGCGCCCCGGGTTCGGCACGCTCGCCGAGGCCATGAGCGGCTTCGCGGCGATCACGGGCGAGCCCGAGGGCCCGCCGACCCTCCCGCCGTTCGGCCTCGCCGACTCGATCGCCGCGCTCTCGACCTCGTACGCGGTGATGGCCGCGCTCCAGGGCCGCGAGCGGACGGGCCGGGGCCAGGTCGTCGACATGGCGATCATCGAGCCGATGCTGACGGTCCTCGGCGCCCAGCCCACCTGGTACGACCAGCTCGGCTTCGTACAGGAGCGCACGGGCAACCGCTCCACGAACAACGCCCCGCGCAACACGTACCGCACGAGCGACGGCAAGTGGGTGGCGGTGTCCACGTCCGCCCGCTCGATCGCGGAGCGCGTGATGTGCCTGGTGGGCCGGGCGGACGTCGTGGACGAGGAGTGGTTCGCGACGGGTGCGGGCCGGGCGGGCCACGCCGACGAGCTGGACGCGGCGGTCGGCTCGTGGATCGCCCGGCACACGCGGGACGACGTCCTCGCGGCGTTCGAGAAGGCGGAGGCGGCCATCGCCCCGGTCTACGACATCCGGGACGTGATGGAGGACGAGCAGTACCGGGCCCTCGGCTCGATCACCGAGGTGCCGGACCCCGACCTGGGCACGGTCAGGATGCAGAACGTCCTGTTCCGCCTGTCCGAGACGCCTGGAGCCATCCGGTGGGCGGGCCGCGCCCACGGCGCCGACACCGAGGAGATCCTGACGGATCTGGGCCTGTCCCCGTCCGACATCACGGCCCTGCGCGAGGCGGGCGCACTGTGACGGCCCAGTCCTACGAGACGTTCCTGACCTGGCTGTACGTCCCCGGTGACCGCCCTGAGGTGGTGGCGAAGGCACTGGACTCGGGCGCGGACGTGGTCCTGATCGACCTGGAGGACGCGGTCGCCCCCGCCCGCAAGGCGTACGCCCTCGACGCGACCGTCGAGCTCCTCGCCGACAAGCACCCGGTGCCGGTGCATGTGCGGGTCAACGCGCTGAACACCCCGCTCGCCGTGTCCGAGGTCGGGCGGCTCACCCCGCTCCCCGGCCTCGGCGCCCTGCGCCTGCCCAAGGTCCACGGCCCCGCCGACCTGGACCGTGTCGCGGACTGGTCGGTCGAGGTGCCGCCCCTGTACGCGCTCCTGGAGTCGGCACTCGGCCTCGAGCGGGCGTACGACATCGCCCGGCATCCCGGGGTGCGGGGCATCGCGCTCGGGGAGGCCGATCTGCGGGCCGAGCTGGGCGTGGCGAACGAGGAGGGGCTCGCGTGGCCACGGGGGCGGGCGGTGGTAGCCGCGCGCGCCGCGGCGCTGCCTCCGCCACCGCAGTCGGTCTACCCGGACGTCCGCGACACGGCGGGCCTCGCCCACTCCTGTGCGCGGGGCCGTGCGCTCGGCTTCTTCGGCCGCATGGCGATCCACCCCCGCCAGCTCCGGGTGATCGAGGCGGCGTTCCTGCCGACGGCGGCGGAGGTGGAGGCGGCGCGGGAGGTGGTGGGAGCGGCCGCCACGGAGGCCGGGGCCCTCGCTCTGCCCGACGGCCGCTTCGTCGACGCGGCGATCGTCTCCGACGCGCGCCGGGTCCTGGCCCTGGCGGCGCGCCGCGAGACGTGAGCGAGCGGGACACAGCGAAGGGGCGCCGGATCGTATCGATCCGGCGCCCCTTCGGCGTACGCGTGGCGAGGCCGACTAGCTCTTACCGGCCTTCTTCGCCCCAGCCTCGTCCTTGCTCTCGTCCTCGACCCCGACATCGCCGGCGGCGTCCCCGGCCCCGCCGGGACCTGCGGCACCCTCATCGGCCCCGGCCCCGGCCCCGGCCGCGCCCTCGGGCTCGACAGCCTTCTCGGCGCCGGAGTCACCCACGGTCGCGCCCTCGACGTCCGAGGCCCCGGCCTTGTCCCCGGCCTTGTCCTTGTCCGTGCCCGTCGGGCCGGTGTCGTCGTCGGCGCCCGGCTCCACGATCGCTTCGCGCCCGGGCCGCGTCTTCGCCGAGATCACGATGTAGATCACCGCGAGCAGGAAGACAGCCATCGCGGTCCAGTCGTTGAGCCGCAGACCGAGGATGTGGTGCGCGTCGTCGACCCGCATGTACTCGATCCAGAAGCGGCCCACGCAGTACGCGGCGACGTACAGGGCGAACGCCCGTCCGTGCCCGAGCTTGAACCTGCGGTCGGCCCAGATGACGAGCAGCGCGACGCCGATGCACCACAGGGACTCGTACAGGAACGTCGGGTGGTAGGTGCCCGGTACGCGACCGTCCGCCGACGACGTGATCTTCAGGGCCCACGGCAGGTCGGTGGGCTTGCCGTACAGCTCCTGGTTGAACCAGTTGCCCCAGCGGCCGATGGCCTGGGCGAAGGCGATGGCGGGCGCGATGGCGTCGGCGTAGGCGGGCAGCGGGATGCCGCGCCTGCGGCAGCCGATCCACGCCCCCACCGCGCCGAGTGCGATGGCCCCCCAGATCCCGAGGCCGCCCTCCCAGATCTTGAAGGCGTCCACCCAGTCACGGCCCTCGCTGAAGTACAGCTCGTAGTCCGTGATCACGTGGTAGAGCCGGCCGCCGACGAGGCCGAACGGCACGGCCCAGACCGCGATGTCGGCAACCGTGCCGGCGCGCCCACCGCGGGCGATCCAGCGCTTGTTGCCGAGCCAGACGGCCACGAAGACGCCGATGATGATGCAGAACGCGTAGAAACGCAGCGGGATGATTCCGAGGTGGATCACTCCGTGCGACGGGCTGGGGATGAAGGCAAGAGTCATGGCAAGGTCGACGCTACCGCGCCGGGCCGCGGAGGCGGCAATCAGCCCGGCTACGGGTCCATAACGAGGCGCCCGACGAGGCGCCCCCGTCCCTTGCCACGTCTCTGCCGTTCCTTGCCACGTCTCCCCGTCCCATGCCGCGCCTCCCCCGTCCCTTGCCGCGCCTACTGTGTGCCGGCCGCCTCCACCATCTGCTTCAGCTTCGCCGGGGTCAGCGGGTTGCTCTGGTTCGCGTACACGTTCTTCCCGTTCAGGAGCACCGTCGGGGTGCCCTGGAAGCCGCCGGCCTGGAACGCGTCGTTCGACTTCTTGACCCAGCTGTCATGGCTTCCGTCGTTGACACACGTGCGGAAGCCGGGTGTGACGAGGCCGCTCACCTTGCCGGCCAGCGCGATCAGCTTGGTGTTGTCCGCGTAGGCGTCGTTCGTCTCCGGCGGCTGGTTCTCGTAGAGGACGTCGTGGTACGGCGTGAACTTCCCGGCGTCCTGGGCGCAGGCCGCCGCGTTCGCCGCGCGCAGGGAGCCGCTGCCGCGCAGGTTCTTGTCGATGAGGGTGGCCAGGTGGTACTCGACCTTGAGCTTTCCCGAGGCGGTCAGCTGGTGGATGGTCGTGCGGTAGCCGTCCTCGAAGGCCTTGCAGGCGGGGCAGCGGAAGTCCTCCCACACCGTGAGCGTCGACTTCGCGCCGTCCTTGCCGACCGGGATCGCGAGGCTGTCCTTGCCGACCGCGCCCTGGGGGGCGGTGACCGGGCCCGACGCCGTGTTCTTCTCGCCACCGGAATTCGCTGCGATCACCCCGATCACGGCGGCAAGCGCGAGGACGCCGACGACGGCGCCCCCCACGATCAGGCCCCGGCGGCGCCGGTCCTTGGCTCTCTGCTTCTCGCGCTCCTGGGCCAGCCGCTCGCGGGCACTGCGCTTACCGTCACGGTTCTTCTCGCTCACACCCGCCAAACGAACCGGGGAGGCACCAGCGTGCCTCCCCGGTCCCAGGTCCACCCATAAGGGTGATGGAGCGCTGGGTTATGACACGTGGGCGCGCACCCCGGCCGCGAGGTCGCCCGCCAGGGCCCGTACGGCGGCGAGACCGGCGGCCTCGTCGTCGGCGTCGAGCATCAGCTTCACGAACGCCGAGCCGACGATGACGCCGTCGGCGAAGCCGGCGACCTCGGCGGCCTGCTTCGCGTTCGAGACGCCGAGGCCGACGCAGACCGGCAGGTCCGTGGTGGCGCGGGTGCGGCGCACCAGGTCCTGGGCCTGCTCGCCGACCGACTCACGGGTGCCGGTGACGCCCATGAGGGAGGCCGCGTACACGAAGCCCGAGCCGGCCGCGGTGATCGTCGCGAGGCGCGCGTCCTGGCTGCTGGGGGCGACGACGAAGACGGTCGCGAGACCGTGCTTGTCGGCGTGCTCGCGCCAGACCGCCGACTCCTGGACGGGCAGGTCGGGCAGGATGCAGCCCGCGCCGCCCGCCTCGGCGAGCTCGGCGGTGAACCGCTCGATGCCGTAGCGGTCGATGGGGTTCCAGTACGTCATGACGAGGACGGGCTTGCCGGTCGCCGCGTGGGCCTCGCGGACCGTGCGCATGACGTCCTTGATCCGGACGCCGCCGCGCAGGGCGATGTCGTCGGCGGTCTGGATGACCGGGCCGTCGAGGACGGGGTCGGAGTGCGGCAGGCCCACCTCGACCACGTCGGCGCCGCCGTCGAAGGCGGCCTTGACCGCCTCGATGCCGCCGTCCACGGTCGGGAACCCGGCCGGCAGGTAGGCGACGAGGGCGGCCCGGCCCTCGGCGCGGGCCCCGGCGAGGGTTTCGTTCAACAGCTCGACGTTGCCGCTCACTTGACGTCCCCCTCGATCTCCGCGCCGGTCCCGGCCTCGTCCGCCGCGACGGCGGCGTCGGTGTCGTACAGGCCGAAGTAACGTGCGGCCGTGTCCATGTCCTTGTCGCCACGGCCCGACAGGTTGACGATCATCAGCCCGTCCTTGCCGAGTTCCTTGCCGACCTCGATGGCTCCGGCGAGCGCGTGGGCGCTCTCGATGGCCGGGATGATGCCCTCGGTGCGCGAGAGCAGGCGCAGGGCCTGCATGGCGGCGTCGTCGGTGACCGCGCGGTACTCGCCGCGGCCGCTGTCCTTGAGGTAGGCGTGCTCGGGGCCGATGCCCGGGTAGTCGAGGCCCGCCGAGATCGAGTACGGCTCGGTGATCTGGCCCTCGTCGTCCTGGAGGACGTACGAGCGGGAGCCGTGCAGGATGCCGGGCTCGCCCGCGGTCAGCGTCGCGGCGTGCTCGCCGGTCTCGATGCCGTGTCCGGCGGGCTCGCAGCCGATGAGGCGTACGCCGCTGTCCGGGATGAAGGCGTGGAAGAGGCCGATGGCGTTCGAGCCACCGCCCACGCACGCGACGGCCGCGTCGGGCAGGCGTCCGGCGCGCTCCAGGATCTGGCGGCGGGCCTCGACGCCGATGACGCGGTGGAAGTCGCGCACCATGGCCGGGAAGGGGTGCGGGCCTGCGACGGTCCCGAAGAGGTAGTGCGTGCGGTCGACGTTGGCGACCCAGTCGCGGAACGCCTCGTTGATGGCGTCCTTGAGGGTGCGGCTGCCGGACTTCACGGCGACGACCTCGGCGCCGAGCATCCGCATGCGCGCGACGTTGAGCGCCTGGCGCTCGGTGTCGATCTCGCCCATGTAGATGGTGCATTCGAGGCCGAAGAGCGCGCAGGCGGTGGCGGTCGCGACGCCGTGCTGGCCCGCACCGGTCTCGGCGATCACGCGGGTCTTGCCCATGCGCTTGGTGAGCAGCGCCTGGCCCAGCACGTTGTTGATCTTGTGCGAGCCGGTGTGGTTCAGGTCTTCCCGCTTGAGGAAGATCCGGGCGCCGCCGGCGTGCTCGGCGAACCGGGGCACCTCGGTGAGGGAGCTGGGGCGTCCCGTGTAGTTGACGAGCAGGTCGTCGAGCTCGGCGGCGAACGCCGGGTCGCTCTTGGCCTTGTCGTACTCGACGGCGACCTCGTCGACTGCCGCGACGAGGGCCTCCGGGATGAACTTGCCGCCGAACGCGCCGAAGTAGCCTTCGGCGCTGGGGATTTGACCCTCGGGGTCGGGGATGAAGTAGTCGCTGGGCATAGCGGATGTACCTCGCGGGTGATGGCGTGTGGGCTGATGGTGAGTATGCCTACGCGCCGTAGGTGGTGCGGAACGTGTGCGACTCGCCGCAGATTGCGGCTGATCGCGCAGTTCCCCGCGCCCCTTACGGGGCGCTCTCACCTCGGGCGCCTATGAAGGGCGCCCCTGCCATCGCATCCCAGGGATCTGACCCGGCTCCGCACCGATGTGGTAGCGCACCCGCCTGCCCCGCACGCGTCGCGCCGGGGCCCGGCAGCCGCGGGGGCGGCAACCGGGTGCGAGGCGGGATGCGATGGGCATGGGGTGGGTCAGCTCCGGCCGTGTCGCAGGGCCGGGTGGGCGCCCGCGGCGACCAGGTCGGAGACCGCGGTGCGCGGGTCGCGGCCGGTCACCAGGGACTCGCCGACGAGCACGGCGTCCGCGCCCGCGTTGGCGTACGCGATGAGGTCGTGGGGGCCCCGGACGCCCGACTCGGCGATCTTGACGATGTGGTCGGGGATCTCGGGGGCGACCTGCTGGAACGTGTCGCGGTCGACCTTGAGCGTCTTGAGGTTGCGCGCGTTCACGCCGATGATGCGGGCGCCCGCATCGACGGCACGCTCGACCTCTTCCTCGTCGTGCACCTCGACGAGCGGCGTGAGCCCGATGGACTGGGCGCGCTCGATGAGCGACTCCAGGGCGGGCTGCTCCAGGGCGGCCACGATCAGCAGGGCGAGGTCGGCGCCGTAGGCCCGCGCCTCCCACAGCTGGTACGAGGTGACGATGAAGTCCTTGCGCAGGATGGGGATGTCGACCTTGGCGCGCACGGCCTCCAGGTCGGCGAGCGAGCCGCCGAAACGGCGCTGCTCGGTCAGTACGGAGATGACGGCGGCGCCGCCCGCCTCGTAGTCGGCGGCAAGTCCCGCGGGGTCGGCGATCGCGGCGAGCGCACCCTTCGACGGGCTCGAACGCTTGACCTCGCAGATCACCTTGACGCCGTCGCCGCGCAGGGCGGCGACGCCGTCCTTGGCAGCCGGCGCCTTGGCCGCGCGTTCCTTGAGCTCGTCGAGGCTGACGTTCGCCTGCCGCTCCGCGAGGTCGGCACGGACTCCGTCGATGATCTCGTCGAGCACACTCACGCGAGCGGCCCCCTTCCTGACGGTGGAGCGGTGGAAGCTGATTGCCACAGCGGGCAATCCTCTGGTCACAGCGATGATATCCGGAGGAGGGCTCAGGCTCCGCATCCGGTTGACGCCGGTCCCACTACCTGGACACTTACTGTTGATCAAGGATGGAGCCAGCCACCGGTGGGCAGGTTCCGGACAACGGTGAAGACAAGGACCGCGGCGCCAAGGGCCCGCAGCTGGGGCCGTCCGAGAGCGACCCGGAACGGCTGTCCGCGTGCCACCCGTACGGCCCACACGACCCACAGCGCGGCGAAGACGACATAGCCCGCGACAGCGAGCGCGTTGTCGCCCAGGGCGGCCGTGAGGTCGCCGTGCACGACGGCGTGGGCGCTGCGCAGCCCGCCGCAGCCGGGGCAGTAGATCCCCGTGTAGTGGAGCAGCGGGCACACCGGGTAGTGGCCCGGTTCGTTCGGGTCGACCGAGCCGACGTAGGCGAAGGCCGCGGCGACCGCCGCGAGGACGCCGAGCGGGACGGCGAGCCGCCGCGCGGCGCCGCGCGTGCCGGTGCTGAGGCCGGCCGGTTCCGTTTCGGCGTTCACCTTTGGATTGTGCACCGGTGGCGCGGGCCGCGCCCGTCGGCCGGAACGCGCGAAAGGCGGCCCGGGCACCAGGTGCCGGGGCCGCCTTTCGCGACGTGGGTGAGGCTGACGAGGCTCAGACCTCGGAGGCGACGGCCTCCGGGGCGACGGCCGGCAGCGACTGCGCCTTCGGCTTGCCGAGGCCCGCCGCGCTCATGGCGCCGCCGACGACGGCGGACAGCGCCAGCAGGGCCATACCCGCCCAGAAACCGACCGGGTTCGCCATCACCATGAAGGCGCCCGCGACGCAGAAACCGATGAAGGCGATGATGACACCCGTCCAGGCGGCCGGGGTGTGTCCGTGGCTGCTGTCCACTGTGCGTTGCTCCTCGTTGCTCAATGCGTGGCTGTTGCTCGGCCCCGTACCCTGCGCGGCCCCGCGCCGGGTCTGAGCCGGACGCTCTCCCCCATTGTCCCGCACTCGCGGAAAAGCGAAGAACCCGGGGTCGGGCACCCTGTGGGTCCCGCGTCCGGGGTGCGGTCAGTCCTCGTGCGTCGGGTCCTCGCCGCGGTCGAGGGCCTTCCACAGCTCCTCGGGGCGCTCCGGGTCGACGGGGCGGGCCTTGCGGGGACGCGGGGTGCCGTCGCGCTCGTAGCGTCCGCCCATCGAGGGCCAGGAGCCGCCGTAGCGCAGGGCGAGCAGGCCGGCCACCAGGATGAGCGCGCCGCCCAAGGCACCGACGTACGGCCAGACGGTGTGGCCGAGCTCACCGATGGTGGCGGCGGTGTTGCCGGAGACCTGGGCGGCCTTCTCGTCGAGGGCGGCGCTGTCGGCGGCGCCGAGCACGGCGGCGGCGACGGTGCCCGCGCCGCTGAGCGCGAGGAGACCGGCGACGAGCGTGCGCCCGGCGCGGCGGACCGCGAAGACGGCGACGAGCGCCGCGAGGCCCACTATGGCGAGGGCCGCGGGCACCCCGGTGACGTCACTGCCCGTGGCGGTCAGGGGGAAGCTGCCGCCGGGCACGGTCGCGGACCCGGAGGCCCACTCCTGCCGTGAGGAGAGCAGGGCCACCGCCGCGCCGAGGGCGCCGGACAGGAGCGCGGCGGCGAGGCTGCGGCGGCCGCTGCGCGCGGCGGTCGCCTCCCGGGACGCGGCCTGGGCTTCGGTACGGGGGGATGGCACTGCGGAAGTCACCTCCCCACTATCCCCCACGCCGTCAGGCGTCGTGCATCCGGTTGGCGGTGTGCACGGCGCGCAGTACCGCGGCCGCCTTGTTACGGCACTCGGTGTCCTCCGCGACGGGGTCGGAGTCGGCGACGACACCCGCTCCGGCCTGCACGTACGCGGTGCCTTCGCGCAGCAGCGCGGTGCGGATGGCGATGGCCGTGTCGGAGTCGCCGGCGAAGTCGAGATATCCGACACAGCCGCCGTACAGGCCGCGGCGCGACGGTTCGAGCTCGTCGATGATCTGCATCGCGCGGGGCTTGGGCGCGCCGGAGAGGGTGCCCGCGGGGAAGCAGGCGGTGAGCACGTCGTACGCGGTGGTGCCCGCGGCGACGCGTCCGGTGACGGTCGACACGATGTGCATGACGTGCGAGTACCGCTCGACGGACATGAAGTCGACGACCTCGACGGAGCCCGGTTCGCAGACGCGGCCGAGGTCGTTGCGGCCGAGGTCGACGAGCATCAGGTGCTCGGCGCGCTCCTTGGGGTCGGCCATGAGCTCGTCGGCGAGCGCCTGGTCCTCCTGCGGCGTCGCGCCGCGCGGCCGCGTACCGGCGATGGGGTGCACCATGGCGCGCCCGTCCTCGACCTTGACCAGCGCCTCCGGCGACGAGCCGACGACGTCGAAGCCCTCGAAGCGGAAGAGGTACATGTACGGGGACGGGTTGGTGGCGCGCAGGACCCGGTAGACGTCGAGCGCGCTGGCCGTGCACGGCGTCTCGAAGCGCTGGGAGGGGACGACCTGGAAGGCCTCGCCCGCCCGGATGCGCTCCTTGATGTCCTCGACGGCGTCCTGGTAGTCCTTGCCGCCCCACAGAGCGGTGAACTCGGGGAGTTCCGAGGGCGGCAGCGCGGCCGGCGGCTGGACGACGGGCCGGGAGAGGTCGGCCTCCATCGCGTCGAGGCGGGCCACGGCATCGGCGTACGCCTCGTCGACGCCGGTGTCGAGGTCGTTGTGGTTGATCGCGTTGGCGATCAGCAGGACGGAGCCGTCCCAGTGGTCGAGGACGGCGAGGTCGCTGGTGAGCAGCATCGTCAGCTCGGGGAGCTTGAGGTCGTCGCGCTCGCCGGGCCCGATCTTTTCGAGCCTGCGCACGATGTCGTAGCCGAGGTAGCCGACCATGCCGCCGGTGAACGGGGGCAGTCCCTCGTAGCGCGGGGTGTGGAGGGTGTCGATGGTGGCACGCAGGGCGGCGAGCGGGTCGCCGTCCGTGGGGACGCCGACGGGCGGCGTGCCGAGCCAGTGCGCCTCGCCGTCGCGGGTGGTGAGGGTGCCGGCGGAGCGGACGCCGACGAAGGAGTAACGAGACCACGAGCGGCCGTTCTCCGCGGACTCCAGGAGGAACGTGCCGGGGCGTTCGTCGGCCAGCTTGCGGTACAGACCGACGGGGGTGTCGCCGTCCGCGAGGAGCTTGCGGCTGACGGGGATCACTCGGCGGTCGGTCGCGAGCTTGCGGAAGGTCTCGAGATCCATGGGAGGAGCTTAGGGCGTGTCGGCGCGGGTCCGGTGCGCCGCCCTGTCCGTGGAACGGGCGGCGTCCGCGCGGGTCAGGCCCCCGCGGTGGACACCGTCAGCTCGCCGGCGTCGAAGCAGGTGCGGTCGCCGGTGTGGCAGGCGGCGCCCACCTGGTCGACCTTCACGAGCAGCGTGTCCGCGTCGCAGTCGAGGGCGACGGACTTCACGTGCTGGAAGTGGCCGGAGGTGTCGCCCTTGACCCAGTACTCCTGACGGCTGCGGGACCAGTACGTGCAGCGGCCCGTCGTCAGCGTGCGGTGCAGCGCCTCGTCGTCCATCCAGCCGAGCATGAGCACCTCTCCGGTGTCGTACTGCTGGGCGATCGCGGGGACCAGTCCGTCGGCGCTGCGCTTGAGGCGGGCGGCGACGGCGGGGTCCAGGTTGCTGGGCGGGGGCGTGCTGGTCATGGGGTCCATTGTGCCGCGCCAGGGGTGTTAGTCCGATCGCGAGTCCACTGTGCGGACCGGTCGGGCGGTCGTAGGCTGACCGTATGTCGACCCATGCCAAGCGTGAACGACTTCTTCTCGCCGACCTGTTGGAGGCGTCGGGCCCCGATGCGCCGACCCTCTGCGACGACTGGAACGCCCGCGATCTCGCGGCGCACGTGGTGGTGCGCGAGCGCCGCGCGGACGCGGCGGGCGGGATCCTGATCAAGCAGCTGGCGCCGCGTCTGGAGCGGGTGCAGGCGGAGTTCGCCGAGAAGCCCTTCGAGGAGCTGATCCAGCTGATCAGGACGGGCCCTCCGCGGTTCTCCCCGTTCGCCCTCAAGCAGATCGACGAGGCGTCGAACGCGGTCGAGTTCTACGTCCACACGGAGGACGTGCGCCGCGCGCAGCCCGACTGGACACCGCGTGAGCTCGACCCGGTCTTCTCGGACGTGCTGTGGTCACGCCTCGAACGGATGGCCAGGGTCCTCGGCCGCAGGTCGCCGGTCGGCCTGGTGCTGCGCCGCCCGGACGGCCGGACGGTGGTCGCGCACCGGGGTACGCCCGTGGTGACGGTGACCGGCGAGCCCTCCGAACTGCTGCTCTTCGCGTTCGGCCGGCAGGACGCGGCGCGGGTGGAGACGGACGGCGACAAGGACGCGATCGGAAAGCTGCACGAGGCGAAGCAACTGGGCATCTGACCGGTTCGCGCCCCGCAATCGCGCCCCGTAAGGGGCGCGGGGAACTGCGCGACAAGCCCCCACCGGCTCGCCGCTCAATGGAGGGGGTCCGCCCGCCGCAGACGCGCCCGGCACAGCCCGTAAACCCCCGCGAGAGCGCACACCGCGGCGCTGGCGACGAAGACGGGCCCGGTGCCCCAGAGCCCGACGGCCGCGCCGGTCAGCGGCATGGTGAGCGGGACGAGGCCGAGGCTGGACAGGCTGGTGACGGCGGTGACCCTGCCGAGGTGGGCCGGGTCGGCGTGCGTCTGCGTGAGAGCCCCGCACAGGGCACTGCTGAGTCCGGCGAGCAGCCCGATGACCAGCGCGACGGCGGCGGCGACGAGGTGCGGTACGAAGGCGAGCGCGCCGATCGCGACGGCGCCGTCGCCCATGGCCAGGGACAGGACGAGTCCCGCGCGCGGCACCCGGCCACGCACGGCGAGCAGCACCGACGCGGCGCCCGCGCCCACACCGACCCCGGCGAGCACCGAGCCCATCCCGGAGGCGCCCAGCCCCGCTGGTCGGCGAGGAGGGTCGGGCCGACGTTCAGGGGGCCGACGAAGCCGAGGTCGCTGAGGGCGATGACGACGACCAGCGGGGCGAGGACCCGTCGCCGGCGATGACGATCCGGCGCGGCCCGAGCCGGTCGGCGATCACTCCCCCGCCGAGCATCAGCAGGGCCCGGGGCGCCGCGCTCACCGCCATGGGCAAAAGGCCCCGGCCACCCTCCGCAGGGTGGCCGGGGCCGGGAGAAGAAACGCGCGGGCGTCAGCGCACGGGGTAACCCGCCTCGCGCAGCGTCCCCTTGACCTCGCCGATCCGCAGATCGCCGAAGTGGAAGACGGACGCGGCGAGCACCGCGTCGGCGCCCGCGGCGATCGCGGGCGGGAAGTGCTCCAGGCGGCCCGCGCCGCCGGACGCGATCACCGGGACGGACACGTGCCCCCGGACAGCCTCGATCATCTCGATGTCGTAGCCGTCCTTCGTGCCGTCGGCGTCCATCGAGTTGAGGAGGATCTCGCCGGCGCCCAACTCGGCCGCCTGGTGCGCCCATTCGACGGCGTCGATGCCGGCGGACTTGCGGCCGCCGTGCGTGGTGACCTCGAAGGTGCCGGACGGGGTGCGGCGGGCGTCGACGGACAGGACGAGGACCTGGCGGCCGAAGCGCTCGGCGATCTCGCGGATCAGGTCGGGGCGGGCGATGGCGGCCGTGTTCACGCCCACCTTGTCCGCGCCGGCCCGCAGCAGCTTGTCCACGTCCTCCGCCGTGCGGACGCCGCCGCCGACGGTGAGCGGGATGAAGACCTGCTCGGCGGTGCGGCGCACCACGTCGTAGGTCGTCTCGCGGTTCCCGGAGGACGCCGTGATGTCGAGGAACGTCAGCTCGTCGGCGCCCTCGGCGTCATACACCTTGGCCATCTCGACGGGGTCGCCCGCGTCGCGCAGGTTCTGGAAGTTGACGCCCTTGACGACCCGGCCGTTGTCCACGTCCAGGCAGGGGATGACTCGGACGGCGAGGGTCATGCTGAGGATGCTCCTGAATCGGACCGGTACGCCTCCACCTCGACCTCGACGACCAGGCTCGGGTCGATGAAGCCGGAGACGATGATCATGGATGCGGCCGGGCGGACGGCGTCGAAGAGTTCCTTGTGGGCGCGGCCCACCTCGTCCGTGTCGCGCGCGTGGGTGACGTACATACGGGTGCGGACCACGTGCTCGGGGCCGAGGCCCAGGGTCTTCAGCGCGTCGAAGGCGACCTGGAAGGCGTTGACGGTCTGCTCGTAGGGCGTGCCCGCGTCGATGACGCCGTTCACGATCGACGTGCAACCGGCCACCAGGACAAGGCCGTTGGGCAGCTCGACGGCGCGGGAGTAGCCGATGGCTTCCTCCCACGGCCCGCCCGAGTTCACCCTGCGGACGGCATCGCTCATGACGAGGCCACCGCGGCGAGGGCCTCTTCGAGCGTGAAGGCCTTCGCGTACAGCGCCTTGCCGACGATCGAGCCCTCGACGCCCAGCGGGACGAGCTCGGAGATGGCACGCAGGTCGTCCAGGGACGACACACCGCCCGACGCCACGACCGGTCGGTCGGTGGCCGCGCAGACGTTCTTCAGGAGCTCCAGGTTCGGGCCCTGGAGCGTGCCGTCCTTGGCGATGTCGGTGACGACGTAGCGGGCGCAGCCCTCGGAGTTGAGGCGCTCCAGGGTCTCGTAGAGGTCGCCGCCGTCGCGGGTCCAGCCGCGGCCGCGCAGCGTGGTGCCGCGCACGTCGAGGCCGACCGCGATCTTGTCGCCGTGCTCGGCGATGACCTTGGCGACCCACTCGGGGGTCTCCAGGGCGGCGGTGCCGAGGTTGACGCGGGTGCAGCCGGTGGCGAGGGCGGCGGCGAGCGTGTCGTCGTCACGGATGCCGCCGGACAGCTCCACCTTGATGTCCATGGCGCCGGCGACCTCGGCGATCAGGGCGCGGTTGTCACCGGTCCCGAACGCGGCGTCCAGGTCGACGAGGTGCAGCCACTCGGCGCCGGAGCGCTGCCAGGCGAGAGCGGCCTCCAGCGGGGAACCGTAGGAGGTCTCGGTGCCGGACTCGCCGTGCACGAGACGTACGGCCTGGCCGTCACGGACGTCGACGGCGGGGAGGAGTTCGAGCGTGCGGGACATCAGAGGGTTCCGATCCAGTTGGTGAGGAGCTGGGCGCCGGCGTCGCCGGACTTCTCGGGGTGGAACTGCGTCGCCCACAGTGCGCCGTTCTCTACGGCGGCGACGAACGGCTCGCCGTGCGTGGCCCAGGTGACCTTCGGCGGGCGCATGTGGACGTTGCCGACCTCGAAGTCCCACTGCTGCACGGCGTAGGAGTGCACGAAGTAGAACCGGGCGTCGCTGTCGAGCCCGGCGAAGAGTTCGCTGTCCTCGGGCGGGCGGACCGTGTTCCAGCCCATGTGCGGGACGATCTCGGCCTTGAGGGGCTCGACGGTGCCGGGCCACTCGTCGAGGCCCTCGGCCTCGACGCCGTGCTCGATGCCGCGCGCGAAGAGGATCTGCATGCCGACGCAGATGCCCATCACGGGGCGTCCGCCCGACAGGCGGCGGTCGACGATCCAGTCGCCGCGCGCCTCCTTGAGGCCCTTCATGCAGGCGGCGAACGCGCCGACGCCGGGGACGAGGAGCCCGTCGGCGTTCATCGCGGCGTCGAAGTCCCGGGTGATCTCGACGTCCGCGCCGGCACGGGCCAGGGCCCGCTCGGCGGAGCGGACGTTGCCGAACCCGTAGTCGAAGACGACGACCTTCTTGCTGGCTGAAGTCATGTCTGGTGCTCCCCGTTCCTCAGTTCCAGTAGGAGAGCCGCAGGACACCCGCGACCAGGCACATGGCCGCGCCCGCGGAGAGCAGCACGATCAGGCTCCTGGGCATGCCCTGCTTGACGAAGGAGATCACTCCGCCGATCAGGAAGAGACCGACCAGGATGAGGATGGTGTTGAGGCCGTTCATGGGGTTACAGGGCGCCCTTCGTGGACGGAAGGATGCCTGCCGCGCGCGGGTCGCGCTCGGACGCGTACCGCAGCGCGCGGGCCAGCGCCTTGAACTGGCACTCCACGATGTGGTGCGCGTTGCGCCCGTACGGGACGTGGACGTGCAGCGCGATCTGGGCCTGCGCGACGAACGACTCCAGGATGTGCCGGGTCATCGTCGTGTCGTACGAGCCGATCATGGGGGCCATGTTCTCGGGCTCGGTGTGCACGAGGTACGGGCGGCCGGAGAGGTCGACCGTCACCTGGGCGAGCGACTCGTCCAGCGGGACCGTGCAGTTGCCGAAGCGGTAGATCCCGACCTTGTCACCGAGGGCCTGCTTGAAGGCGGCGCCGAGCGCGAGGGCGGTGTCCTCGATGGTGTGGTGCGTGTCGATGTGCAGGTCGCCCTCGGTCTTGACCGTGAGGTCGAAGAGGCCGTGGCGGCCGAGCTGGTCGAGCATGTGGTCGTAGAAGCCGACACCGGTCGACACCTCGACCCGGCCGGTGCCGTCGAGGTCGATCTCGACGAGGACCGAGGTCTCCTTGGTGGTGCGTTCCACCCTGCCTACGCGGCTCATACGCGCTGCTCCTTCTTGAGTTCGCGTACCGCATCGAGGAACGCGTCGTTTTCGGCGGGGGTTCCGGCGCTCACGCGCAGCCAGCCGGGCACACCGTTGTCCCGGACGAGAACACCCCGGTCGAGGATCTGCTGCCACACCGCCTGCGCGTTCTCGAAGCGGCCGAACTGCACGAAGTTGGCGTCCGATTCGGTCACTTCGTAGCCGGCCGCGCGCAGCTCCGTCACCAGGCGGTCGCGCTCGTCCTTGAGCTGCTCGACGTAGCCGAGCAGGGTGTCGGTGTGCTCCAGGGCGGCGAGCGCCGTGGCCTGGGTGATCGCCGACAGGTGGTACGGCAGGCGCACCAGCTGGACGGCGTCCACGACGGCGGGGTGGGCGGCCAGGTAGCCGAGGCGCAGGCCCGCCGCGCCGAACGCCTTCGACATCGTGCGCGAGACGACCAGGTTCGGCCGTCCTTCGAGCAGCGGCAGCAGGGAGTCGCCGTGGCTGAACTCGATGTAGGCCTCGTCCACGATCACCATGGAGGGCTTCGCCGCCTGAGCGGCCTCGTACAGGGCGAGGACCGTCTCGGCGGGGACCGCGCTGCCGGTGGGGTTGTTGGGCGTCGTGATGAAGACGACGTCCGGCGCGTTCTCCGCGATGGCCTTCACGGACGCTTCCACGTCGATGGTGAAGTCCTCGTTGCGGGGTCCGGAGATCCAGCCGGTGCCGGTGCCGCGCGCGATGAGGGCGTGCATCGAGTACGAGGGCTCGAAGCCGATGGCGGTGCGGCCCGGTCCGCCGAAGGTCTGCAGCAGCTGCTGGATGACCTCGTTCGAGCCGTTGGCGGCCCACACGTTCTCGATGCCGACGCGGTGGCCGCCGGTGCGGGTGAGGTAGGCGGCGAGTTCGGTGCGCAGCTGGACCGCGTCCCGGTCGGGGTAGCGGTTGAGGTCGCGGGCGGCCTCGCGCACCCGCTCCGCGATCCGCTCGACGAGGGGCTCGGGCAGCGGGTAGGGGTTCTCGTTCGTGTTCAGCCGGACGGGGACGTCGAGCTGGGGTGCGCCGTACGGGGACTTGCCGCGCAGCTCGTCCCGTACGGGCAGATCGTCGATGCCGGTCACTGTCCCGGAACCTTCCATTCGAACCTTGCCTTGATCGCCGCGCCGTGCGCGGGCAGGTCCTCCGCCTCGGCGAGCGTGACCACGTGGTGGGCGACGTCGGCGAGGGCGTCGCGCGTGTAGTCCACGATGTGGATGCCGCGCAGGAAGGACTGGACCGACAGGCCCGAGGAGTGGCAGGCGCAGCCGCCGGTGGGCAGGACGTGGTTCGAGCCCGCGGCGTAGTCGCCGAGGGAGACGGGCGCCCACGGGCCGACGAAGACCGCGCCCGCGTTCCGCACGCGCTCGGCGACGGCGGTGGCGTCGGCGGTCTGGATCTCCAGGTGCTCGGCGCCGTACGCGTTGACGACGCGCAGGCCCTCGTCGATGCCGTCGACCAGGACGATCGCGGACTGCTTGCCGCTCAGGGCCGGGACGATGCGGTCGTCGATGTGCTTGGTGGCCGCGATCTGCGGCTCCAGCTCCTTCTCGACCGCGTCGGCGAGCTCCGGGGAGTCGGTGACGAGGACGGCGGCGGCGAGCGGGTCGTGCTCGGCCTGGCTGATCAGGTCGGACGCGACGTGCGCCGGGTCGGCGGTGGAGTCCGCGAGGACCGCGATCTCGGTGGGTCCGGCCTCGGCGTCGATGCCGATGAGGCCGGTGAAGTAGCGCTTGGCGGCGGCGACCCAGATGTTGCCGGGCCCGGTGACCATGTTGGCCGGGGCGCAGGACTCGGTGCCGTACGCGAACATCGCGACGGCGGTGGCGCCGCCGGCGGCGTACACCTCGTCGACGCCGAGGAGGGCGCACGCGGCCAGGATCGTCGGGTGCGGCAGGCCGCCGAACTCCGCCTGGGCCGGCGAGGCGAGGGCGATCGACTCGACGCCGGCCTCCTGCGCGGGCACCACGTTCATGATCACGGAGGACGGGTAGACGGAGCGGCCGCCCGGCGCGTACAGGCCGACGCGGTCGACCGGCACCCACTTCTCGGTGACCGAGCCGCCGGGGACGACCTGGGTGGTGTGGGTGGTGCGGCGCTGCTCGCGGTGGACGATGCGGGCGCGGCGGATCGACTCCTCCAGGGCCGCGCGGACGGCGGGGTCCAGCTGCTCCAGGGCGTCCTGGAGCGCCTTGGCGGGAACCCGTACGGATTCCAGCTTCACGCCGTCGAATTTCTCCGCGTAGTCGATCAGTGCCGCGTCGCCACGATGATGCACGGCCTCGCAGATCGGACGCACCTTCTCCAGGGCGGCCTGAACGTCGAAGTCGGCTCGGGGCAGCAGGTCGCGCAGGGCGGGACCCTCGGGGAGGGCGTCGCCGCGCAGATCGATTCGGGAGATCACATGCCCAATTCTCGCAGACGCCGCATCAGCCACTGACGCCCGTATCAATGGCTGATACGGATCACCGCCCGGGACCGGAGGACGACCTTCACCAGTAGCGTTCAGGCCGTCACTCAGCGGGCATGAACGGTTGTACGAAACTCACGAGTAGCGGAGCGGTCCCGGGACGGGCGGGCTCCGTGCGAATCCGTGGGTCTACGGGGAGGAAGACGAGTCGTGGTCGACGGTACCGGTACCGGCATCGGTGACCCGCCGGACGGTCTCACGGGCGCCGAGATCGGCATGTGGCAGGCGTTCCGCAACGGCAGCGTCTACGACCTGCGCTCGGGCGACCCGGACGTGGACGACCCCCACGGCGGCCACGCCTGGGGACCCGAACGCAGCGTGCGGGCGCGGATCGTGGCCTGGCTGCTCCTGGACGGTCCGCCCGCGCTGTCGGGCCGGGTCTCGTCGCTCAAGCTCCAGGGCGTGCAGATCATCGACGTCCTCGACGTGGCGGGCGGCGGGGTCGTGCCGTACGTCGAGATGAAGCAGTGCCGCTTCGAGAAGGAGATCCTCATGCCCGAGGCGCGGTTCACCACGCTGCGCCTGGTCGACTGCTCGGTCCCCCGCCTGGAGGCCGCCCGCGTCCACACGGAGGGCGATCTGCATCTGCCGCGCTGCCGCTTCCACAACGGCGTGCGCCTCACCGACGCGCACATCGGCACGGACCTGCTGCTCAACCAGGCCGTCGTGTACCGCGACCGGCGCGGCAAGTCGATCATGGCGGACGGCATGTCGGTGGGCCAGGACCTCCAGGCCGAGATGCTGGAGACGCACGGAGAGCTCAGCCTGCGCGGCGCGACGGTCGGCGTCTCGCTCAGCCTGCGCGGCAGCCGGCTCTCCAACGCGTACGGGCGCCGCGCGCTCAACGCGCCGCAGCTGACCGTCGAGCGCACCCTCTACCTGACGCCCGCCGGGGTCGGCAATCCGCTCCAGACCAGCGGCTCCACGCCGGCCCGCGGCACCCGTGTGCAGCGCTTCGAGTGCCAGGGCGGCGTGCGGCTCGACGACGGCCGGTTCGGCGACGCGGTGGACCTCGACCAGGCGCGGTTCCACCTGGAGAACGACCAGGAGGTGTCGCTGCGCCGCATCCAGACGCCCGAACTGCGCTTCCTGTGCGAGCGGCCGGAGCGCGGGCGGATCGTCCTGTCCGGCGCGAAGGTCGTCAACCTCATCGACCGGGCGGTGAGCTGGCCGGGCCCCGGCGGCCTGCGCGTGGGCGGCTTCACGTACGAGAACCTGATCCCCAGCGGCCCCTTCCCGCTTGCCCGCCGTCTGGAATGGCTGTCGGCCGCGACACCGGAGTACAGCCCCGAGCCGTACGAGCGGCTCGCGACCGTGCTGCGCAACAGCGGCGAGGACGCCGACGCGCGCGAGGTCCTGCTCGCCAAGCAGCGCCGCCGCCGCGAGACGCTGCCGCCGGCCGCGAAGATCTGGGGCTACATCCAGGACTGGACGGTCGCCTACGGGTACCGGCCGGGCCGGGCAGCCGTGTGGATGGCGGTCCTGTGGGCGGCGGGCACCCTCGCCTTCTCCCACGCGTCGCATCCACCCGTCAAACCGGGTGAGGCCCCGAACTGGAGTCCCGCGCTGTTCTCCCTCGACCTCATCCTGCCCGTCATCGACCTGGGCCAGGACGGCTTCTGGAAGCTGCGGGGCGGCTGGCAGTGGGCGGCGACCGTGCTGATCCTGCTCGGCTGGATCCTCGCCACGACGGTGGCGGCGGGGGCCACCCGACTGCTGCGCAGAGGCTGACCGGGCAGCCTCGCATTTTTTGCCGGACCCCGGGCAACCATGGGCGCATTTCAGCCGTCATCCCAGCGCAACCATCAAACTGAGCGACTAGCGGGGTCCACACCTTGGCACTGCTGCGCGCCCTCATCCGCACCGCGCGGATGGTCCGCCACACCCCGGGTCTCGCGGCCGGCCTGCCCGCCGACGACGACATCCTCCTGGACGTCCCCGACGACCGTCTCGCGCCCGCGCTCGTCGCCGCGGGCCGGGGCGAGTACGAGGCGGCCGCCAAGCTGCTCGCCTCCACGCGCGAGGCGGGCGAGTGGGAGAACCGCGACCGCTACGTCACCCGGCTCGCCGCCTTCGCACGCTCGCGCGGCGAATGGTTCGACGACTGGCGGTTCGCGGCGCCCCACGACCCGGACGCCCTCCTCGTCAAGGCCGAGCTGGAGGTCGCCCGCGGCTGGGACTCCCCCGCCCGCGCCGAGCTCCTGCGCGAGGTGACCCCGCTGATCACCGCCGCCGCCGAGGGCGACCCCGGCGACCCGGTGCCGTGGCGCGTCGCCCTCGACCAGGCGCGCGGCACGAACGCCCCGCACACCGTCTTCGAGAAGCTGTGGGCCGAGGCCGTCCGCCGCTCCCCGCACCACTACGGCTGCCATGTGTCGGCCCTGCAGTACCTGTCGGCCGCCTGGTACGGCTCGCACCGCGAGTGCTTCGACTTCGCCGAGCGTGCGGCGCAGGACGCGCTGCCGGGGTCCCTGGTGCAGGCGCTCCCGGTGCGGGCGGCGTTCGCGTACCTGACGAGCGAGGCGGGCCCGGGGCCGGCCGCGACGGTGCCCCGCGAGCGCCTGGACGCGGCGGCCGACCTGGCGATCGCCCTGTCCCACGAGTACACCGCCGCCGACCCCTGGCCGGCCGAGGTCCGCAACCTCCTCACGTACGTCCTGGTCCGCCTGGAACGCTGGACCGACGCCCTCGAACAACTGCGCCTGACCGGCCCGTACGCGACCTCGTTCCCCTGGGACCGGATCTCGGACGACCCGCTCGGCCAGTTCCTGGAACTGCGCGACGGCGTACGGATCGAGGTCGCCGCGGGCCTGCCGCTCGGCGGCCGCAGGGCCGGTCGCGGACCCCGCGCCTCCGGCTCCCATTAGGCTTGACCGTCGTGACCACCGTCCGGCTTCCGCTCTTTCCGCTCAACTCGGTGCTGTTCCCGGGGCTAGTGCTCCCGCTGAACGTGTTCGAGGAGCGCTATCGCGCCATGATGCGCGACCTGCTGAAGACCTCCTCCGGGGGTTCCGAGGCGTCCGGCGACTCCGACGAGCCGCGCAGGTTCGCCGTCGTGGCGATCCGCGACGGCCACGAGGTCGCGCCCAGCGCCCCCGGCATGCCGGACCAGGCGGCGAAGACCGCCGCCGAGGCGGGTCCCGCGGCCGGCTTCGGCGACGACCCGGTCAAGGCCCTGCACACGGTGGGCTGCATCGCCGACGCCGCGACGATCCGGGAGCGCGCCGACGGCAGCTTCGAGGTCCTCGCCACCGGCACGACCCGCGTGAAGATCCACTCGGTCGACGCGTCGGGCGCCTATCTCACGGCCGAGGTCGAGGAGCTGCCCGAGGAGCCCGGCGACGAGGCGGGCGCCCTGGCCGAAGGGGTCCTGCGCGCCTTCCGCTCCTACCAGAAGCGGCTCGCGGGCGCCCGTGAGCGCACCCTGGCGACGGGCGCCGAACTGCCGGACGACCCGTCCGTGGTGTCGTACCTGGTGGCCGCGGCGGCCGTACTCGACGTCCCCACCAAGCAGCGCCTGCTCCAGGCCCCGGACACGGCGTCGCGCCTGCGTGACGAGCTGAAACTCCTTCGCAGCGAGACGGCGATCATCCGTAACCTGCCCTCACTCCCCGCCGGCGACCTGACCCGCCAGGCGACCAGCCTGAACTGACCGGGCCGCTCTCAACTGACGTAAGGCATAAGGAAGTTGGCAAAGAAGACCAAGAAACAACAGCAGTCCGGCGGCACCCCCGCCACGGTGGCACTCACCGCGGCGGGCACGCCGTTCACGACCCACACCTACGAGCACGACCCGGCCCATCCCTCGTACGGGGACGAGGCGGCGGAGGCGATGGGCGTGTCGCCCGACCGGGTGTTCAAGACGCTCGTCGCCGACGTGGACGGTGAGCTGACCGTCGCTGTTGTGCCGGTGGCGGGCCAGCTCGACCTGAAGGCCCTGGCCACCGCTGTCGGCGGCAAGCGGGCCGCCATGGCCGACCCGGCGGCGGCGGAGCGCACCACGGGCTATGTGCGGGGTGGCATCTCCCCACTGGGCCAGCGCAAGAAGCTCCGCACGGTCCTGGACGAGTCGGCGAAAGCCCACGACACGATCTGCGTGTCGGCGGGCCGCCGCGGCCTGGAGGTGGAGCTCGCCCCGGCCGACCTGGCGCAGCTCACCTCAGCGGTCCTCGCCCCCATCGGCCGCGCCTGAAAGGACTCAGGGAGCCGGCGGGTAGGGGCTGTCGAAGTACGGGTCGGGGTCGCGGGGCCCGAAAAGGCCGGTCAGTCCGAGGTGGACGATCAGCGCGGCCAGCGGCCAGGCGAGGAGCGCGCCCTTCGCCTTGAGTTCGAGCGGCGCGTCGAACGTGACGCCCTTGCCGACCGCCTTGGCGTGGGCGGCCACGTCCTGCGTGGGGCCGAGCCAGACCCCGAACCGCCAGGCGAGGAGCCCGCCGAGCAGTCCGCCGACGGCCAGGGCGACGACGAGCGGCACTCCACCTCGCCTGCGCCACAGAAACACCACAACCGCGCTGACGGCACCGAACGCGAGGCCGAGCAGCGTGAACGTCCCGTCGACGCCGACGGCCTGCTCACCCTCAGTGTCCTTGAGATAGACGGCCTGGGCGTCGGCGATGAGCGGCACGTGCGGCGCGAGCCACAGCCACAGCGCGCCCAGGAGCAGCCCGCACAGGGCCACTCCCACCGTGACGACGGCGGCTTCCCGCAGTTCGGTCCTCATCCCTGGGCCGTCCTCCTGCGTGTGAGGGGGCAAGGACCCGGACGGGTCCGGAGCCTGCCAAGCATCGTTCGAGGGCTGGGGTCGTGGCGTCAGCGGTGCGGTCACACTGCCATCGTGCCAGGCCACGGTGACACGCGCGTCACCGGACGGCCGCCCGGCGATAAGCCCAGGTCGCCAGCGCCAGCGAGGCGACACCGACGACGCCGCAGACACCCAGATCGAGGAGCACGCCCCCCCAGTCCGGACGCGCGCCGAACGTCCGCGCAAAAGCCTCCACTCCATAAGTGGACGGCAGCAGATCGCGCGCGTACTGAATGACCCCCGGCATCCGATCGGCGGGCAGAACCCCCAACAAGAGCGCCGCGGACATACCCAACTGCCCCAACAAGGTGGCCAGTTCAGGCCGCGGCGCAAGCAACCCGAGCGCGGCACCGAGCCCGGAGAGCGCAGCCCCGGCAAGCGGAATGACAGCGGCAAGCACCCACAGATGCGCAACCGGCAGCTGGAACATCACACACCCGACAACAGCCGTCACCACGGTCCCCGGCACGGTGAACGAGGCGTACGCACCGGCGGCCCCCAGCACCACCGCAGCGGGCGGCACAGGCAGGGTCGCGTAATGATCGAGCCCACCAGAGGCCCGCAACTGCCCGAAATACTGAGCAAGCAGATTAAGAGCTACAAACGCGACAACCAACACACTCGACCCGGCGACCACAGCCTGAGCCTCGCGCCCCCCGTCCACCACGCCCCGCATCAGGATCATGATCCCGACGGACTGGAAGGTGGCGACGAAGAGCAACGGGATCCGGGCCACGCGCGCCCGCGAGAGCTGCGCGCGGTACACGGCCGCGAGGGACGGCAGCAGCCGCGCCCGAGGGGCCAGCTCGCCGCCCTCGACGGTCAGCCCGCCCCGGCCCGCCCGGGCACCGCCCTGCAGGACTTCAGCGGGTACGACACTCACGGTGCCTGACTCCTGTCTACGTTCACGACTTCACCAGCCCCTTGGCGCTGCCGCCGAGAGCCAGATACACATCTTCCAGGCTCGGCGTGGTGAGCGAGAAATCGTCCAGAGCGGCGAACGCGGGCCCGCCGGTCACCGCGGCAACGGCGGCACGGGCCTCATCAGGCCGGAGGCGCAGCGACCACCGCCGCCCCGACTCGACCGCACCGGCACGCAGCGCGGCGACAGCCGCCACCTCCACAGGCGCCCGCTCCCGCCACACGAGCTCGACCCGCACCTCGCCGGCGACCTTCTCTTTGAGCCCGGCAGGCGTGTCACAAGCAATCACGCGCCCACGATCAAGAACAGCCACCCGATCCAGCACGGTCTCGGCCTCGATGACGTTATGGGTGACCAGCACGACAGTCGCCCCCCGCTCGGCCCGCCGCCGGTCGACGGCACCCCACACGGCCCGCCGGGCGACGGGATCCATCCCCGTAGTGGGCTCGTCCAGCACAAGAAGCGGCCGCTCCCCGGCCAGCGCCGCCGCAAAACAGGCAAGCCGCCGCTGCCCCCCGGAAAGCTTCTTCAAAGGCCGCGACGCAATGGCCCCGAGCCCCAGCTCCTCCACCACAGCGTCCCGCTCACCCCGAGCGCTCCGCAGACCGAGCCCGCGCAACCGCGCGGTGGTCTCCACGGCAAGCGAAACAGTCAACTCATCGAGAGCGGTCGACTCCTGCCCCAGATACGCCAGAATCCGAGAGGCCCGCTCCGGGTACCGCACGATGTCGTGCCCCAGAATCTCCACAGACCCGCTGTCGGGCCGCATCAACCCGGTGAGCTGCCGCACGAGCGTGGACTTGCCGGCACCGTTGGGCCCGAGGAGCCCAAAAATCTCCCCGCGCCAAATATCGAGGGACACCCCGTCGGTGGCTCGGATCTCAGCGCTGCCGGGCGCTCCACGACGCCCACGGGTGGCGGGATACGTCCGCACGAGGTCCCGCACGACACACACCACATCACCGGGGGCCGTCTGTGCCGTGCGCGTACTCACGAAGGACGAGAGTACGGGGTCCGACCTGCCACCCGCCCCCCGGGTAGGAACAACCCACCGAAACCCGGACGACCAACAACCACGAAACCAGAACCGGCCCGCCCCCGACGCACCGGCAGCCACACCCACACCCACACCCGAAGCCGAAGCCGCAGCCGGAGGGGCCGCCAACGAACAGGAGGGGCCGTGCCGGTTTGTCCGCCCGGAGCCGGTACCCACCAGTGACGCCCACACCCAGGCGACGACACGACAGTGCTGGCGAGGACGGACATACCGGCACGGCCCCGCACCTACGACAACGACCGCACCGCAGCGAACCCACCCGAAAAACGGCGGCCGCCCTACTCCGCGGAAACCCGCTCCGCGGAAACCCGCACATCGACCTCACGCCAGAACCCGGCCCGGATCGCATACCGATCGTGCTCGTCGATCTGATCGTCCTTGTGGGCGAGCAGCCCGAACCGGGCGGCATACCGCAGCAGCTCCCCGTCGATGCGATGCGGCACGCGCGGATACATGGTGGACAGCTTCTGCAACTGCACCTGGTCCCCCAGCCGCTCCATCCACCGCCGGGCGAACACCTGCCCCACCTCGAAGGGGTCACCACCGACGGTGGTGATGTCCTCCTCGCGGTCGGCCCACCGCTGCTCGGCGGTGGTCAGCTGCGCCAGCGTCGGCAAGGACGCCGCCTCCGCCGACTCCCCCGCGACGCCGGGCCGCTCGACCCACCCCTTGTCGGACGACCACCGCAGCGTCGCGTTGGCGGGATGCTGCCCGGGCTGAACGGAAGGATGCCCACCAAGCCCGGGCGCGCCCCCCGGCCCCTTCAGCGCGGCAAGATCCTTGGGAGTGGGAACACCCTTCCCCGCACCCCGCTCGTCCTCGCCCCCACCACCGTCACGCCCGGCCCCCTCATGATCAACGCCACCCCGCACCCCCGCACCGGAACCCCCGGCACCAGCCCCCGCACCGGCCCCAACCCCGGCCCCCTGCCCACCAGACAGATCCGCGGCACGCCCCGCCGCGGAGGCAAGCGCGGACTCGGGCAACGGCGCGGACAGAATGGCCGCGATCTCGGGCCGCGGAGCGGGCTGCGGCGCACAGATCCCGCCGAGGTCCTTGGCCCGTACGGCCTTGGTGATCCAGGTCCGGTCGAGCACGCGCCGCTCGTCCGCCTCGGCGACAAGGTCCTCGGACTGGTTGTAGTCACCGTCGGCGGCCTGCACGGCCCACAGATGCACGGCGACCCCGTGCTCCTTCGCGGCCATCATGCCGGGCAGCAGATCACCGTCCCCGGTCACCAGCACGATGTCGGAGCACGCACGGTTACGGGCGAGCTCGGTCAACTCGGCGTGCATGGCCGCGTCGACACCTTTCTGTGCCCACCGCCCGTCACTACGGGTCAGGGCACCGAGCCGCACGGTCACGCGCGGCATCACACGCAACCGCCGATGCTCAGGCTGAGGCACCCGGTCCGGCGCTCCGTCGAACCAGTAGATACGCAGAAGCGGCCGCTCGGTATCGGATTCGGCGCGCTCACGGAGCCCTTGGATGAGTGCGACATGATCGACGGTGATCCGGGACCGGGACGGCTCCCCCGCGAGGAGACTCGCGGCGGCCCCCAGCAGGTACCCGGCATCCACCAGGACGATGCAACGGTCCACGCGATCCACCCTCTTTCGCTGAAATACCGGCGTCCGGAGGCCCCACGGTGTCGACGGTCGCGGGTTCGCTTCGGGTTTCCTTCGAGTCTGCCCGACCACGCGGGGGTTAACGGCCCGAACTCGATCTTCGGCGTGGCGGATCGGCGGCACAAC
Organism: Streptomyces antnestii; assembly: GCF_004005495.1. Lineage (GTDB taxonomy): Bacteria > Actinomycetota > Actinomycetes > Streptomycetales > Streptomycetaceae > Streptomyces > Streptomyces antnestii. The sequence goes on along the minus strand of NZ_RZYA01000031.1, from coordinate 40,412 downwards.
ACTCCGACAGCCCTTATCACGCACGGTAATTCTCTGACATGCGCTCTTCGTCAGCATATGTGAATCTGAATCCGGCCCTGGCCCCTAGATCCCCCTCAGGAGGCAGATCACCATGGCCAAGAACAAGAACCGCAAGCAGGGCGACCAGCGCAGCAGCGCCTCCACGTCCGAGCGAGCCACCGAGCAGGCCAAGTCGGCCGCGATGGAAGCGCAGTCGGCGATGCAGGCGCAGGCTCAAGGCAGCCCGGCGGATGTTGCCCGTAAGCACCAGCGTCGCTTCGGCCACAACTGACGCCTTCCACAAGGCGAGTGGCCCTTTGGGCACAGCATGAAGGGGCGCTCCCGGAACCGGGAGCGCCCCTTCACTCATGCCGTCACACCGCGCGCCAACCCACTCAACCCGCCAGACAAGACGGCCCCAGCAGCACCTTCAGATCCCCGAAGAGCGCGGGATCGGGCTGCACCCGGTGCCGGTCGAGCCGCAGGACGGTCGTCTTGCGGGCACCCTGAAGCTTGATCCGCACCTCGCTGTTGCCCTTGTGGTGACCGAGGATCTCACCGAGCCGGCTGACCATGGGCGGGGTGACCTTCACCGTCGGGATAGTGATGATCACCGGCGCGTTGGTCCCGGCGTTCGACAGATCAGGGACCATGAGTTCCATAGCGACGAGGCGCGGCACGTCCTCGCGCTTGTCGAGGCGTCCCTTGACGAACACGACGGCGTCCTCGACGAGTTGGGTCGACACCAGCTGGTACGTCGCTGGGAAGAACATGCACTCGATGGAGCCGGCCAGGTCCTCGACGGTGGCGATGGCCCAGGCGTTGCCCTGCTTGGTCATCTTGCGCTGGAGGCCGGAGATGATGCCACCGATGGTGACGATCGAACCGTCCGAGTAGTCACCGCCGGTGAGCTGCCCGATGCCGGCGTCGGCCTTGTCGGACAGCACGTGTTCGAGTCCGAACAGCGGGTGGTCGGAGACGTACAGACCGAGCATCTCCCGCTCCTGGGCGAGGAGATACGTCTTCTCCCACTCGTCCGTGGAGAACTCGACGTCGAGCCCGAAGCCCGGCTCGTCGCTGCCGCCCTCGTCGCCCATGCCGCCGAAGAGGTCGAACTGGCCCTCGGCCTCCTTGCGCTTGACCGCGACCACGTTGTCGATCATCGGCTCGTACTGCGCGGTGAGGCCCTTGCGGGTGTGGCCCATCGTGTCGAAGGCGCCGGCCTTGATCAGCGACTCCGTGGTGCGCTTGTTGCACGCGGCGGCCTCGACCTTGTCGAGGTAGTCGGGGAACGAGGCGTACTTCCCCTTGGCCTTGCGCGAGCGGATGATCGACTCGACGACGTTCGTCCCGACGTTACGGACCGCCGAGAGGCCGAAGAGGATCACGTCGTCGCCCTGGGCGGCGAAGTTCTGCTCGGACTCGTTCACGTTCGGGGGCAGCACCCTGATGCCCATGCGCCGGCACTCGTTGAGATAGACCGCGGACTTGTCCTTGTCGTCCTTCACGGACGTGAGCAGCGCGGCCATGTACTCGGCCGGGTAGTTCGCCTTGAGGTAGGCGGTCCAGTAGGTGACGAGACCGTACGCGGACGAGTGCGCCTTGTTGAACGCGTATCCGGCGAACGGCACCAGGACGTCCCACAGGGCCTGGATCGCCGCGTCGGAGAAGCCCTTCTTCTTTGCGCCGGCCTGGAAGAGGACGAAGTTCTTCTCCAGCTCCTCGGGCTTCTTCTTGCCCATCACGCGGCGCAGGATGTCGGCTTCGCCGAGCGAGTAGCCGGCGATGATCTGGGCGGCCTTCTGCACCTGCTCCTGGTACACGATGAGGCCGTAGGTGAGACCCAGGGTCTCCTTCAGGGGCTCTTCGAGCTCAGGGTGGATCGGGGTGATCTCCTGGCGCCCGTTCTTGCGCTCCGCGTAGTTCGTGTGCGAGTTCATTCCCATCGGGCCCGGCCGGTACAGGGCCGAGACGGCGGAAATGTCCTCGAAGTTGTCGGGCTGCATCTGGCGGAGCAGGGAGCGCATCGGCCCGCCGTCGAACTGGAACACGCCGAGCGTGTCACCGCGGCACAGCATCTCGTACGTCTTGGGGTCGTCCAGGGGCAGCGAGAGCATCTCCAGGTCGATGCCCTTGTTGGCCTTCACCATCTTGACGGCGTCGTCCATGATGGTCAGGTTCCGCAGGCCCAGGAAGTCCATCTTCAGCAGGCCGAGCGACTCGCACTGCGGGTAGTCCCACTGCGTGATCGTCACGCCGTCCGAGTGGCGCACCCAGATCGGGGCGTGGTCCACGATCGGCTCGCTGGACATGATGACGCCCGCCGCGTGCACGCCCATCTGCCGGACCAGGCCCTCCACACCCTTCGCGGTGTCGATGACCTTCTTGACGTCCGGCTCGTTCTCGTACATCGAGCGAATCTCGCCCGCCTCGCTGTAGCGCGGGTGCGAGGGGTCGGTGATGCCGCTGAGGTCGATGCCCTTGCCGAGGACGTCGGCGGGCATCGCCTTGGTGAGGCGGTCACCCATCGCGTACGGGTAGCCGAGGACGCGCGCGGAGTCCTTGATCGCGTTCTTGGCCTTGATCTTGCCGTAGGTGCCGATCATGGCGACCTTGTCGGCGCCGTACTTCTCGGTCACGTACCGGATCACCTCGACGCGCCTGCGCTCGTCGAAGTCGATGTCGACATCGGGCATGGAGACGCGCTCGGGGTTGAGGAACCGCTCGAAGATCAGGCCGTGCGTGATCGGGTCGAGGTCGGTGATGCCCATGGCGTACGCGACGATCGAACCGGCCGCGGAGCCTCGGCCGGGGCCCACCGCGATGCCGTTGTTCTTCGCCCACATGATGAAGTCGGCGACCACGAGGAAGTACCCCGGGAACCCCATCTGGATGATGATGTCCATCTCGTACTCGGCCTGCTTCTGGCGGTCCTCGGGGACGCCGCCGGGGTAGCGGCGCTCCATGCCGCGGCGGACCTCCTCCTGGAACCAGGTGACCTCGGTGAACCCGTCCGGGATCTCGAACTTCGGCATGAGGTCGCGCTTCTCGAACATGCCCGTGGTGTCGATCTGCTCGGCGACCAGGAGCGTGTTGGCGCAGCCCTCCTGCCAGGCGTCGGACGAGTCGATGGCGTACATCTCGTCGGTCGTCTTCAGGTAGTAGCCGGTGCCGTCGAAGCGGAAGCGGTCCGGGTCCGAGAGGTTCTTGCCGGTCTGGATGCACAGCAGGGCGTCGTGCGCGGTCGCCTCGTGGGCGTACGTGTAGTGCGAGTCGTTCGTCACCAGGGGCGGGATGCCGAGCTTCTTGCCGATCTCCAGGAGCCCGTCGCGGACCCGGCGCTCGATCTCGATGCCGTGGTCCATCAGCTCCAGGAAGTACCGGTCCTTGCCGAAGATGTCCTGGTACTCGGCGGCCGACTTCAGGGCCTCGTCGAACTGGCCGAGGCGCAGACGCGTCTGGAGCTCGCCGGACGGGCAGCCGGTCGAGGCGATGAGCCCCTCCGACCACTGGGAGATCGTCTCCTTGTCCATGCGGGGCCACTTCTGCAGCCAGCCCTCGGCGTACGCGTCCGAGGACAGCTTGAACAGGTTGTACAGACCTGTGCTGTTCGCCGCCCACATCGTCTTGTGGGTGTAACCACCGGAACCGGAGACGTCGTCCCGCTTCTGGTGCGGCTGACCCCACTGGACCTTGCGCTTGTTGCGGCGGGACTCGGGGGCGACGTACGCCTCGATGCCGATGATCGGCACGACGCCGGCCTTCTTCGCCGAGTGGAAGAAGTCGTACGCCCCGTGGAGGTTGCCGTGGTCGGACATGGCGATGTGCGTCATGCCCATTTCATTGCAGGCATTGAACATGTCCTTGAGCCGCGCGGCACCGTCCAGCAGCGAGTACTGGGTGTGGACGTGCAGGTGCGTGAACGGCGGCTTTGACACGGTTTCAGCCTCCAGCGAGAACGGACGGAAACGGACCGGTGACGGGCAGCGGTCGGTCTCGGGGGACAGCTTGGAAGTCTACGGGTGGCCACTGACAACCGTCGGGCACTCGGGGGTACGGTCGTGCGTTGGACAGGGCGGAACACACACCTGTTCCCATGTCACGGCCGTAACGGCACCAACCCCGCACCAGGAGGCACCCCGCGATGTCGGTCCCGCAGCCCACCGCTGAACAGCGCGGCGAGCAGATCCTCAGCGTTTTCGACACCGCGTTCGGTGAGCTACTGGCCGCCGACCCGGCGGCGTTCCGGGTGAAGTTCCGCAAGATGGCGTCGTCCGCGTTCGCGTTCTACCGCGGGACGGCGTGCCTGTTCTACGCGGACCTGGAGCGGGAGCGGCACGGCGGCCCGTACCTGGACGACCGCACGGGCCGGGTGTGGATCCACGGCGATCTGCACGCGGAGAACTTCGGCACGTACATGGACTCCACGGGCCGCCTGATCTTCAACGTGAACGACTTCGACGAGGCGTACGTCGGCCCCTTCACCTGGGACCTCAAGCGCTTCGCCGCCTCCGTGGCGCTGATCGGCTACTCCAAGGCGCTGAGCGACGAGCAGATCACCGAGCTGGTGCGCACGTACGCGGGCGCGTACCGCGAGCGGATCCACGCGCTTGCGACGGGCGCCAAGAGCGACGAGGTACCGCCCTTCACGCTCGACACGGCCGAGGGCCCTCTCCTGGACGCGCTGCGCGACGCCCGCTCCCTGACCCGCTTCGGGCTGCTCGACTCGATGACGGAGATTCGTGAGTTCGAGCGCCGGTTCGCGTCCGGCGGCGGCACCATCGAGCTCGACGCGGCGACGCGCTACAAGGTCCTGGCGGCCTTCGACGGCTATCTGGAGACGCTCCCGGAGTCGTCCCTGACGCGCCCGGACTCGTACCGCGTGAAGGACGTGGTGGGGCGGCGCGGCATCGGCATCGGCTCCGCGGGCCTGCCCTCGTACAACATCCTTCTGGAGGGCCACAGCGACGCCCTCGAGAACGATGTCGTGATCTATCTCAAGCAGGCGCAGACCCCGGCCGTCTCGCGGCACATCACGGACGCGGCGATCCGGGACTACTTCGAGCACGAGGGTCACCGCACGGTCATCTCGCAGCGGGCACTCCAGGCGCACGCGGACCCGTGGCTGGGCTGGACCGAGCTGGACGGCTCGGGGCAGTTGGTCGCCGAGGTGTCGCCGTACGCGGTGGACCTCGACTGGTCGGACATCGACGACCTGGAGGAGATCGCCGCCGTCGTCGCCGACCTCGGCCGGGCCACGGCGACGATGCACGCGGCGGCCGACGACCTGTCCGGCCAGTCCCTGGTGCCGTTCTCCACGGAGCGGGCCATCGACGCGGCGATCGCGGCGGACGAGGAAGGCTTCGCGGGCCTCCTGGTCGACTTCGCCCACAGCTACGGCGCACGCGCGCGTGCCGACCACCAGATCTTCGTGGACCTCTTCCGCAACGGCCGGATCCCGGGCCTGTAGATCCTCCGGTCCAGCCGTGGACCTGACAACACTCCCGTAACGCACAGCGACCCTTTAGGGGTCCCTTACAGCAACGCATGGGACACTCCTCCGCGATGGACGACATATCCGGGACCCAGCTCAGAGCCGTGCGCGCGGCGCTCTTCACGGCGCTCGTCGTGACGCTCTCCGCCGCGTCGCACGTCCTGCTGTCCCGGGTCCCCCTGCCGGTGCCGACGGTGGCGGCCACGGCCTGCGCCGTCTTCGTCCTCGCGTACGCGCTCGCGGGGCGCGAGCGGGGCTTCGGCCGCATCGCCGCCCTGCTCGTCCCGCTGGAACTGGCCGCCGACACGGTGTTCACCACCGGCCAGCGCGTCTGTTACGGCCAGGCGGGCGGGCCCGTCGCGGGGCCGCTGCACGCGGTCGGCCTGGACGTCCTGTGCGGCGGCAGCTTCGGTACGCCGCTGGCGCGCATGGCCGGCGGTGACACCGGCCGCACCGCCGCGCTGCTCGCGCACGCCGATCCGGCGGCGGCCTGGCTGCTGCTCGGCGCGCATGTGGCCGTGGGCCTCCTCGCCGCCGCCTGGCTGCGCCGCGGCGAGCGGGCACTGGCCCAGCTCCTCCGCGCGGTCGCCGGGCTCACCTTCCGCCCGCTGATGATCGCCTTCGCCGCGGTGGCCGCCCGCCCGGAGCGCGTAGGCCGCCTGCCGCGGCCCGCGCGCCGGGTCCGGGCCGCCGTCACGCGCCTGTGGGTGCACTCCGTGGGACGGCGCGGGCCGCCGTGCCTCGCCCTGGCCGCCTGAGGCCGGGCACAGCACAGCAGTCCCCCCCGAAGACTTTCGTAGAACCCACGGAGAACGATCATGAGCCAGAGGAACAGCCAGTCGGCGAAGACGGCGGCCCGCGAGCGGCTTCGCGTCGAGCGCGAGAAGCAGGCCAAGAAGGAGAAGACGAAGCGGCAGGTGATCGTCGCCGGTTCGATCGTCGCGGTCCTCGCGATCGCCGGCGGCATCGGCTTCGCCGTGATGCAGGCCAACAAGCCCGGCTACTGGGAGGCCGCGAAGGACGACAAGCTGGTCAAGCCCGCGAACACGTCGGGCGCGAACGGCAGCACGGTCGTCCTCGGCAAGGACTCCGCCAAGAAGACGATCATCGCCTACGAGGACTCGCGCTGCCCCGTCTGCGCCGCCTTCGAGCAGACGGTCGGCCCGACGGTGAAGAAGGACCTGGACGCCGGCAAGTACAAGATCCAGTACGTCGGCGCCACCTTCCTCGACAAGAACCTCCAGGGCGAGGGCTCCAAGAACGCGCTCAGCGCGCTCGGCGCCGCCCTGAACGTCTCCAAGGACGCCTTCTGGGACTTCAAGGAGACCCTGTACTCCAAGCAGTGGCACCCGGAGGAGACGTCCGACAAGTTCAAGGACGACGCGTACCTCATCAAGGTCGCGAACACCGTCCCGGCGCTGAAGGGCAACAGCGCCTTCCAGAAGGACGTCAAGGACGGCACCTACGACAAGTGGGCGCTGGACATGTCGGCGAACTTCGACAACAACAAGTACGGCGTCCAGGGCACCCCGTCCTTCGTCCTCGACGGCAAGAAGATCACCGGCTCCGACGGCCAGAACGCGCCGAGCACGGTCGCCGAGTGGAACGCGGCCGTGGACAAGGCCCTCAAGGGCTGACACCGGCGGACAGCTGACGAGCGGGCGAACTCCCCGGAGTTCGCCCGCTCTCTGCTGTCGCCCTCGCCCTCGTCCTCGCCCAGGGGTCAATTCCAGCCACGCGCACGCGCGTTAAGAACAGATGACACCGCTACGGCGGGTGGCGCTGCCCGCGGATCGAATACGGACACACCACCCGCCGCGGTAGCCGCGCACATTACGTCCGCGTCTCAAACTCCGGACGCCGCACGAAAATTTCTTCCCGTTGCCCCGATTCGCCGGATGAAGGGCGGCGTTCGATTGGGCCAGAACAGCGCTCTTCACGGCCTGACATGGCCACGTAATCTCCCCGCGGCGGCGAGGAAGTTCCTCCCCCACCCGTCCGCGAGGAGTCCGCATGACCGCGCTTGCCCGAATATCTCCGCTGATGCGCCGCCGCCTTCTCGGCACCGCGCTGATGGCCGGAACCCTGGCCATCGCCCCGCTGTCCGCCCCGTCGGGCAGCGCCGCCGTCGCCAAGGCGTCGGCCGCCGCGGAGAAGTGCGCCGACAGCGGCAACGCCGTGGCCCGCGAGAAGAAGCCCACCGGCGCCGACCACGCCAAGGAGCCCAACGAGGTCAGCGCGGCCAGGGCCAAGGCCATGGACACGGACATGCGGCGCAGACTCGACAAGATGCGCGCCGACGGCACGCTCTCCCGGGGCCTCGCGGCCGCGTCGACCACGATCCCGGTCTACGTCCACGTCATCCACGACGGCGCGACCGGCAATCTCTCGGCGACCGACATCACCAAGCAGATCGACGTCCTGAACGCGGCCTACAGCGGCCTGGGCGCCGGCAACAACGACTCGGGCTTCCAGTTCACCCTGGCCGGCACCGACTACACGGACAACGCCGCCTGGTACAACGGCATCACGCCGGGCTCCGCCGCCGAGAAGGACATGAAGTCCACCCTCCGCAAGGGCGGCGCGAACGCCCTGAACTTCTACACGGCCAACCTCGGGCAGAGCCTGCTCGGCTGGGCGACCTTCCCGTCCTCGTACAAGTCGAACCCGTCCGACGACGGCGTGGTCATCCTCGACACCTCGCTCCCGGGCGGCTCGGCCACCAACTACAACGAGGGCGACACCGGCACCCACGAGATCGGCCACTGGATGGGGCTGTACCACACCTTCCAGGGCGGCTGTAGCGGCAACGGCGACTACGTCTCCGACACCCCGGCCGAGAAGAGCGCCGCGTTCCAGTGCCCGACGGGCCGCGACACCTGCGTCAACAAGACGGGTGTCGACCCGATCCACAACTTCATGGACTACACGTACGACTCCTGCATGACGCAGTTCACGGCGGGCCAGGTGCAGCGGATGAAGGACAGCTGGACCGCGTACCGGGCGGGTTAGCGCCTACAGCGTTTCGAGGAAGCCGAGCGCCACCCGCCAGGTGGCCTCGGTCGCCTCCGCGTCGTAGTCCGGCAGTTCGGGGTCGGTGTAGAGGTGCCCGGCGCCCGCGTAGCGGTAGACCTCGATGTCGGCGCCGGCCTTGCCCATCTGCAGGTACCAGGCGCTCAGCCAGTCGTCCGTCTCGAACGGGTCGGGCTCGGCGACGTGCAGCTGTACGGGCAGCTCGTCCACGGAGGCGTTCTCGGCGATGTCGGACGTGCCGTGCAGGAGCAGCAGGCCGCGCGCCTTCTCGTCGCCGAGGGCCAGGGTCTGCGCGACCGAGGCGCCGAGGGAGAACCCGGCGTAGACGAGCCCGCGCTCGGAGTAGGGAGCGGCGGCCAGGATCGCCCGCTTGAGCAGTTCGTCCTTGCCGATCTCCTCGTTGAAGGCCATGCCCTCCTCGACGGTGTCGAAGGTGCGTCCCTCGAAGAGGTCCGGGGTCCACACCTCGTGCCCGGCGTCGCGCAGCCGGGCGGCCGCGTCGAGAACGGCGGGCCGCAGGCCGTACGTCGAGTGGAAAAGCATGATGTTCATGGATCCCATGGTGCCATCCGGCGCACCGGCGGACTTCAGCGCAGGCTGCGGACGTCGAGGTGCCGCAGCACGCGGTCCACGATCTCGGGGTCGGCGCCCGGTTCGTTGCGCGCCGCCAGGACCTCGTGGCGGGCGGCGGACAGCATCTCGTTCTGGATGCGGCGTACGCGCTTGATCCGGGAGACGCGTTTGGCGTGCGCCTCCTTGCGTTCCTCGCTGCCCATCTCGGGGTTGATGCGCAGGCCGATGTCGTAGGCGCGGCGGATCATCTGGTCGGAGAGGTCGTCGGGCAGCTCCTCGACCTCCTCGATCTCCTTGAGGCGGTGTTTGGCGGCCTTGGCGGCGCGGATCGCGAGCTGCTTCTCGTACTCCTGCTCCGCCTCGGTGTCCGCCCTGACGTTCAGCTTCCTCACCAGCCAGGGCAGGCTCAGGCCCTGGAGGACAAGGGTGGCCATGATGACGCCGAACGCGATGAAGATGATCTCTTCGCGGTCGGGGAACGGCGAGCCGTCCTCCATGGTGAAGGGGATGGCCAGGGCCAGCGCGACCGAGGCGACGCCGCGCATTCCGGCCCACCACATGATCACGGCCTCGCGCCAGGAGACCGGGATGTCCTCGTCGAGGTCGTGGCGCCGTGCGTGCATCCTGCGCGTGAGCCAGGTCGCGGGCAGCAGCCACAGCAGGCGTACGAGAATCACGACGGCCACGACCGCGGCGGCCCAGCCGAGCAGCTCGCCCCAGCGGCCGGCCGCCGTCCTGAGGGCGTTGTGCAGTTCGAGGCCGATGAGGCCGAAGGCGACGCCCGTGACGAGGGTGTCGACGATGTCCCAGAAGGCGCGCCCGGTGAGCCGGGTGAGGACGTCATCGGCGTCGAACGCGTACTCGGCGAGGAAGAGCGCCGTGACGAGCACGGCGAGCACTCCGGAGCCGTGCAGTTCCTCCGCCAGTACGTAGGAGGCGTACGGCATGAGGAGGGTGAGGCCGATCTGGAGGGTGGAGTCGCCGAGAACGCCGATGAGTTTGTTGGCGGCCCAGCCGATCGCGAGGCCGACGGCGAGCGCGACGACCGCGGACAGCAGGAGGGAGAGCGCGGCGCCCTGCCAGGAGAAGCTGCCGCTGACGGCGGCGGCGATCGCCACGTGGTAGAGCACGATCGCGGTCACGTCGTTGAACAGGCCCTCGCCCTCCAGGGTCGACACCAGGCGCCGGGGCAGGCCGAGTTGACCGGCCACGGCGGTCGCGGCCACCGGGTCGGGCGGCGCCACGAGGGCCCCGAGCGCGACGGCCGCGGCGATGGGCAGGCCGGGCACGATGGCGCTCGCGACGAAGGCCACGGCCGCCGTGGTGACGAAGACGAGGGCCACGGCGAGCAGGAAGATCGGCCGTCTGTTCGCGGCGAACTGACGCCAGGACGTGCGTTTCACGGCGGCGTAGAGCAGCGGTGGCAGCAGCGTCGGCAGGATCAGGCCGGGCGGGACCTGGACGTTCGGCACGAACGGGAGCAGGGCCAGGACGATCCCGAGCAGCGTCATCAGGACCGGTGCGGGCAGGCCGAGCCGGTCACCGAGCGGCACGCTCAGCAGGGCCCCGAGCAACAGCACGAACAGCAGGGCCAACTGATCCACGTGAGCGCTCCGGCGGGTGTCGGCGATCAGGACATAGGACGATCAGGTCCCCAGCCTGCCATGTGCGGCACTGTGTGGTGATTTGCGGCGGAACCGGCAGCCCGGCGCGCCCCGCCTACGCCTACGCCTCCTGCTGAGCCAGCGTCTTCCGCATGGCCCGGTGCGGAATGCCCGCGTCGGGAAACTCCGGCCCGTACGCCACGTAACCGAGGCGCTCGTAGAACCCCAGCGCCTGCGTCTGCGCGTGCAGGTCCACGGCGACGAGACCCTGCTCCGCGGCGGCGGCCTCGATGGCCCGCACGAGGGCAACTCCCACGCCGAGCCCGCGCGCGGCCTTCGCCACCGCGAGCCGCCCGAGCGCTCCGACGCCGGCGTCCCCGCCGTTCTTCGCGACGGCGGCCTCGCCGGTCAGCAGGCGCCCCGTGCCGAGCGGTTCACCGTCCGCACGCCGGGCGAGGACGTGCACGGTGCCGTACCCGCTGTCGTACTCGTCGTACTCCAGCTCCTCGGGGACGCGCTGCTCGACGACGAAGACCTCCCGGCGCACACCGAAGCACGCCTCCAGGTCGGCCTCGCCGTCGGCGACGCCCACCGCGTACGCGGAAGAGGGCGACGGCATGGTCACGCGCTCTCCGCCCGCACCCGGTCCAGCGCCTTCTGCAGGTCCTCGGGGTAGTCGCTGGCGAACTCCACCCAGTCACCGTCGGCCGGGTGCTCGAAGCCGAGCCGCACGGCGTGCAGCCACTGCCGCGTGAGGCCGAGCCGCTTCGCGAGCGTGGGGTCGGCGCCGTACGTCAGGTCGCCGACGCACGGGTGCCGGTGGGCCGACATGTGCACACGGATCTGGTGCGTACGCCCCGTCTCCAGCTTGATGTCGAGGAGGCTGGCGGCGCGGAACGCCTCGATGAGGTCGTAGTGCGTGACGGAGGGCTTGCCCTCGGCGGTCACGGCCCACTTGTAGTCGAGGTTCGGGTGGCGGCCGATGGGGGCGTCGATCGTGCCGCTCATCGGGTCCGGGTGGCCCTGGACCAGCGCGTTGTAGCGCTTGTCGACGATGCGCTCCTTGAACTGCCGCTTCAGCGACGTGTACGCGCGCTCCGACTTTGCGACGACCATGAGGCCGGAGGTGCCGACGTCGAGCCGGTGCACGATGCCCTGGCGCTCGGCGGCGCCCGACGTGGAGATGCGGTACCCGGCGGCGGCGAGGCCGCCGATCACGGTCGTTCCGGTCCAGCCGGGGCTGGGGTGCGCGGCGACGCCGACCGGCTTCATGATCACGACGATGTCGTCGTCGTCATGGACGATCTCCATGCCCTCGACGGGCTCGGCGACGACCTGCACCGGGGCGGGCGCCTGCGGCATCTCCACCTCGAGCCAGGCACCGCCGTGCACCCGCTCGGACTTCCCGACGACCGAGCCGTCCACCGCGACCTTTCCCGCCGCGGCCAGCTCGGCCGCCTTGGTACGGGAGAAGCCGAACATGCGGGAGATGGCGGCGTCCACACGCTCGCCCTCCAGGCCGTCCGGCACGGGCAGGGTTCGGATCTCGGGAATCGTGCTCACCCATTGAGTATGCAGGAGCCCGCCGACACTCCCGACCGCGTCAGTCCTTGTGCACCGTTCCGTCCGGGTCCAGGCCCTTGAACGAGAGGAGCACGATCAGGATGCCGCCGCACACGATCGCCGAGTCCGCGAGGTTGAAGACGGCGAAGCCCTTGGGCGCGATGAAGTCGACCACAGCACCTTCGAAGACGCCGGGCGAACGGAAGATCCGGTCCGTGAGATTGCCCAGCGCCCCGCCGAGGAGCAGTCCCAGGGCGATCGCCCAGGGCAGGCTGTAGAGCTTTCGCGCCAGGCGGGCGATCACGACGATGACGGCCGCGGCGATCACGGTGAAGATGATCGTGAAGGCCTCGCCGACCCCGAACGCGGCGCCCGGGTTCCTGATCGCCTCGAGCCGCAGCCAGTCGCCGATGACCTTGATCGGCTCGTGGTGTTCGAGCCGGGCGACCACGATCATCTTGCTGACCAGGTCGAGGGCGTACGCGAAGGCGGCCACCGCGAACAGCACGGCGATCTTCCGCTTGCCCTTGGGCCGCTCCTGGGCCTGCTCGGCCCGCTCAGCCTGCTCCGGCTCGTCTGCCCCCGCATCCGGGGTGTCCGGCGTACCGATGACGCGCTCCGCCTCTGCCACGTGAGTCCCTCAACCTAGGTACCTGACTGAGGACGAGAGTACGGCACACACGTGCGCCCCCAGCAGCCCAGGAGCGACTGCGGGGCACCTCTCATCGGGGGCGTCTCGCGCCGGGGGACGTCCCGCGCCGGGCACCTCGTGCCGGGGGTCAGTAGCGGCGCTCCTGCTTCTGCTTGCACTCGACGCACAGGGTCGCCCGCGGGAAGGCCTGCATCCGCGCCTTGCCGATCGGGTTCCCGCAGTTCTCGCAGATCCCGTACGTCCCCGCGTCGAGCCTTTCGAGGGCGCGCTCGGTCTGCTGGAGCATCTCGCGGGCGTTCGCCGCGAGCGACAGCTCGTGCTCCCGCGTGATGTTCTTGCTGCCGGTGTCCGCCTCGTCGTCGCCGGCCCCGTCCCCCGAGTCCCTCATGAGCCCGACGAGCGACTTCTCCGACGACTCGATCTCGCTGTTCAGGCGCAGCGCCTCGCTCTGCAGCTCGGCCCGCGCCTCGTCGACCTCCGCCGGGGTCCAGGGATCCTCACCCGGCCGTACCGCGAGCTCGCCCGGCTCCACGGCCGCGACCCTCGCCTTCGGCACCGCGCGGGACTGCTTCGCCGTGGCCGTGCCGGGGGTCTTCTTCGCAACCACAGTCGTGGCTCCCGTCGTCTCCGCGGCCGACGCCGCGCCATCGGCCGCGGACGCGGCCGCCTTCTTCTCCGCGGTCTTGCGCCCAGCCCTGTGACCTGCGGCTTTCTTGACCGCGGCCTTCTTGGTGCCTGCCTTCCCAGCCGCGCTCTTGCCGGTGGCGCTCTTGTCGGCGGCTCGCTTCTCGGCGGCGTGGGTGGACTCCGTGGGCTCCGCCGTGGCCTTGGCGGGCGCCGCCTTCACGGCCTTCGCCGCCTTCTTCGTACCCGCACTCTTGGCGGCACTCTTCGTAGCGGTGGCCTTCGTGGTGCTGGCCTTGGTCGCCCCCTTCTTAGCGGTGGCCTTGGTCGCCGCCTTCTTAGCCGTCGCCTTCGTAGTGGTGGTCTTCGTAACCGTTGCGTTCGTAGCCGTCGCCTTCTTACTCGTCTCCTTCTTAGTCGCCGTCTTCGTAGCCACCGCCTTCGTAGCCGCCGCCTTCGTAGCCACCGTCTTCGTAGCCGCCGCCTTCGTAGCCACCGTCTTCGTAGCCGGCGTCTTCGTAGCCGGCGTCTTCGTACCCACAGCGTTCGCCTTCTTCGTGGCCGCTTTCGTCGTGGTGTTCTTCCTTCCGGCCCGTCCGGCGACGGGCTTCTCGTCGAACGCGGCCTTCACGCCGGCGGATGCCTCTCGCACCCCCGGCGCCCTCTTCTTCGCCACCATGGCCGCGGCCCCTTCACATACTGTGATCTTGCTCGCGAATCGTGCTGGGACGATAAATCGACTTCTGACCCGCGGCAACGGGGCACACCTCCCGATGCGCCCGCCCCGCACGTCCCACGCGGCGGACCTGCAAGCGTTGTGCCCAGCTCCCCGCCCGGTAATCCGCCGGGACCCCCGCGCCAGGATCCGCCGGGCCCCGTGTCGCCATTCGGGTCATAAAATGGGGGCGGAGCAGAGAAGGTGCATGACGATGCGAAAAGTCGCCGACTGCCGTGATTTCCCGAGCGAGACCAACTGCACCCTCGCCATCACCGGCGAAGAGGAAGAGGTGGTCCGCGCCGCCGCCGAGCACGCCGTATCCGTCCACGGGCACACCGACGGCCCTGAGCTGCGGAGCCAGATCCGGGGCATGCTCAAGGACGAGATCCCCGCGCACGCCTGAGGACCACCGCCTCGGCCCTTCTCCAGCCCGCCGCTAAACCGGTCGGCCGCGTCCACCCAGGCCCCGTACACTGGGCGGAGCGAGCAGCATGGATGGGGCCGAGTAGCGGCGTACGCAGCCCAGAGCGACCCGGGGACGGTGGAAGCCCGGGGGCGAGCGCGACGTGAAGATCACCCCGGAGCCGCCGGAAGAAATCCCCGCACGCGGGGCGAGTAGAACCGGCATCGCGACCCCAATGAGGGGGCTCACCGGAGCAGCAGACGCACCGGAGGGCCAAGGAGGGTGGTACCGCGGGAGCGCGCCGTACACGGCGTAGGTCACAGACGAAGCTCTCGTCCCTCCGACGGAGACGGAAGAAACAGTGTCCGCCGGAGGAAGATCGATGACGTACCGCCAGGTGCCCGCCCAGGTCGACCTGCCCGCCCTCGAGCACGCCGTGCTCGAGTTCTGGCGCGAGCAGAAGATCTTTGCCAAGAGCTTGGAGCAGTCCGAAGGACGCCCCGAGTGGGTGTTCTATGAAGGCCCGCCCACGGCCAACGGCATGCCGGGCGCCCACCACATCGAGGCCCGCGTCTTCAAGGACGTCTTCCCGCGCTTCCGCACCATGCGCGGCTACCACGTGGCCCGCAAGGCCGGCTGGGACTGCCACGGCCTGCCCGTGGAGCTCGCCGTCGAGAAGGAGCTCGGCTTCAACGGCAAGAAGGACATCGAGGCGTTCGGCATCGCCGAGTTCAACGCCAAGTGCCGCGAGTCCGTGACCCGGCACACCGACGCCTTCGAAGAGCTCACGACCCGCATGGGTTACTGGACCGACCTCAACGACCCGTACCGCACGATGGACCCCGAGTACATCGAGTCGGTCTGGTGGTCGCTGAAGGAGATCTTCAACAAGGGCCTGCTGACCCAGGACCACCGCGTCGCCCCCTGGTGCCCGCGCTGCGGCACGGGCCTGTCGGACCACGAGCTGGCGCAGGGCTACGAGACGGTCGTCGACCCCTCGGTCTACGTCCGCTTCCCGCTCACCTCCGGTCCGCTGGCCGGCGAGGCCGCGCTCCTCGTGTGGACGACCACCCCCTGGACGCTCGTCTCGAACACCGCGGTCGCCGCGCACCCCGACGTCCGGTACGTCGTCGCGACGAACGGCGAGGAGAAGGTCGTCGTCGCCGAGCCGCTCGTCGAGAAGGCCCTCGGTGAGGGCTGGGAGACGACCGGCGCGTCCTTCACCGGCGCCGAGATGGAGCGCTGGAACTACCAACGCCCGTTCGAGCTCGTCGAGTTCCCGGAACCCGCCCACTACGTGGTGAACGCCGAGTACGTCACGACCGAGGACGGCACCGGCCTCGTCCACCAGTCCCCCGCGTTCGGTGAGGACGACCTCAAGGTCTGCAAGGCGTACGGTCTGCCGGTCGTGAACCCGGTCCGTCCCGACGGCACCTTCGAGGAGGAGGTCCCGCTCGTCGGCGGCGTCTTCTTCAAGAAGGCGGACGAAAAGCTCACCGAGGACCTCAAGGACCGCGGCCTGCTCTTCCGTCACGTCCCGTACGAGCACAGCTATCCGCACTGCTGGCGCTGCCACACGGCGCTGCTCTACTACGCGCAGCCGTCCTGGTACATCCGCACGACGGAGATCAAGGACCGCCTGCTCCAGGAGAACGAGAACACCAACTGGTTCCCGGAGAACGTGAAGCACGGCCGCTTCGGCGACTGGCTGAACAACAACATCGACTGGGCGCTGTCCCGCAGCCGTTACTGGGGCACCCCGCTGCCGCTGTGGCGCTGCGAGGACGACCATCTCACCTGTGTCGGCTCGCTGGCCGAGCTCGGCGAGCTGACCGGCACCGACCAGTCGGACCTCGACCCGCACCGCCCGTTCATCGACGACGTCACCTTCGCGTGCCCGCAGTGCGCGAAGACCGCCACGCGCGTGCCCGAGGTCATCGACGCCTGGTACGACTCGGGTTCGATGCCGTTCGCGCAGTGGGGCTACCCGTACAAGAACAAGGAGCTCTTCGAGAGCCGGTACCCGGCGCAGTTCATCTCGGAGGCCATCGACCAGACGCGTGGGTGGTTCTACACGCTCATGGCGGTCGGCACGCTCGTCTTCGACAAGTCGAGCTACGAGAACGTCGTGTGCCTCGGCCACATCCTCGCCGAGGACGGCCGCAAGATGTCCAAGCACCTGGGCAACATCCTGCAGCCGATCCCGCTGATGGACCAGCACGGCGCGGACGCGGTGCGCTGGTTCATGGCCGCCGGCGGCTCCCCGTGGGCCGCGCGCCGCGTCGGCCACGGCACGATCCAGGAGGTCGTCCGCAAGACGCTCCTGACGTACTGGAACACGGTCGCCTTCCAGGCCCTGTACGCCCGGACGTCGGACTGGTCGCCGAGCGAGGCGGACCCGGCGCCCGCCGACCGCACCCTGCTCGACCGCTGGCTGCTCTCCGAACTGCACGCGCTCACCGACCAGGTGACGAAGGCTCTGGAGGCGTACGACACCCAGCGCGCCGGCAAGCTGCTCTCCTCGTTCGTCGACGACCTGTCGAACTGGTACGTGCGCCGCTCGCGCCGCCGCTTCTGGCAGGGCGACAAGGCGGCCCTGCGCACCCTGCACGAGGTCGTGGAGACGGTCACGCGCCTGATGGCGCCGCTGACGCCGTTCATCACGGAGCGGGTCTGGCAGGACCTGGTCGTCCCGGTCGCGCCGGACGCGCCCGAGTCGGTCCACCTGTCCTCGTGGCCGGAGGCCGACCTCGACGCCATCGACCCGGAGCTGTCGCGGCAGATGGTCCTCGTGCGCCGTCTCGTCGAGCTGGGCCGCGCCACGCGCGCGGAGTCGGGCGTCAAGACGCGTCAGCCGCTGTCCCGCGCCCTGGTCGCGGCGGCGGGCTTCGAGACGCTCAACCCGGAGCTGCACGCCCAGATCACCGAGGAGCTCAACGTCTCCTCGCTGGCGTCGCTCTCCGAGGTCGGCGGCTCGCTGGTCGACACGACGGCCAAGGCCAACTTCCGGGCCCTCGGCAAGCGGTTCGGCAAGGGCGTACAGGCAGTCGCCAAGGCCGTCGCCGAGGCCGACGCGGCCGCGCTCTCCCTGGCCCTGCGCGAGGGCACGGCGTCGGTCGAGGTCGACGGCGAGAAGGTCACGCTGGCGCCCGACGAGGTCATCATCACGGAGACCCCGCGCGAGGGCTGGTCCGTCGCCTCGGACTCCGGCGCGACGGTCGCGCTCGACCTGGAGATCACGGAGGAGCTGCGTCAGGCGGGTCTGGCCCGTGACGCGATCCGCCTGATCCAGGAGGCCCGTAAGAACAGCGGTCTGGACGTCGCGGACCGGATCGCGCTGCGCTGGGCGTCCACGGAGCCGGCGGTCGTCTCGGCCCTCGCCGAGCACGCCACGCTGATCGCGGACGAGGTCCTCGCCACGGACTTCGCCCAGGGCGAGGCGGACGACAGCTACGGCGACACGTTCACGGACGAGCCGCTCGCCCTGACGTTCCGCCTCCGCAAGGCGTAACCAACGTCACAAGGCCCGGTCCCGCCAAAGAATCTTGGCGGGACCGGGCCTTCGGCGTTTCGTCCCTCCGTACAGATGAACGTTTCTGCACCGACCCGGCGCCACTCCCCGCAGCTCGCCCCCCCACACTCCGCCCCGCAGTTCGCCTCACACTTCGCCCCACGCAAAAGGGCAGGGCCCCCGGAGATCCGGGGGCCCTGCCCTGAACGCTGCCGACGCCTAAGGCGTGGTCATGCCCGTCAGTTGTCGTCCTCGTCGATGAGGAACCCGCGCATCGGCGACGGGGCCTGCTGCATCGGCGCGGGACCCTGCGGCCGCACCGGCGCCATCGGCTGGGTCATCGCCGGCGACATCTGCTGCTGGCCGCCGTAGGACGGACCGGCCGCCGGCTGGTTGCCGCCCATGGTCTGGTTGCCGCCGTAGGACGGGGCACCCGCACCGGCCGACGCCATGGAAGGCGCGGGGGACGGCGGCAGCGACGCGGTCGCCGGGGTCCGCGGGGGAGCCAGCGAGTCGTCGGCCTGGGTCTCCAGCTGACGCAGCTGCGACTCGAGGTACGACTTCAGGCGCGTGCGGTACTCGCGCTCGAAGCCGCGCAGGTCCTCGACCTTGCGCTCGAGCGTGGCGCGGGCGGACTCCAGGGAGCCCATCGCGACGCGGTGCTTCTCCTGCGCGTCCCGCTCCAGGGCGTCGGCCTTGGCACGGGCGTCACGCTCGAGACCCTCGGCGCGGCTGCGGGCCTCGCCGACGATCTTGTTGGCCTCGGAACGGGCCTCCGCGATCGCCTGGTCGGCGGTCTGCTGCGCGAGAGACAGGACACGGGCGGCGCTGTCGCCACCGGGGCCCTGACCGGGCTGCGGCATCTGCGGACCGTGACCGCCCATGGGGCCACCCATGGGACCGCCCATCGGGCCGCCCATCTGCTGCGGCTGCATCTGGCCCTGGCCCATCTGACCCTGGCCCATCTGACCCTGGCCCGGACCGAGCTGGTTCTGACCCGGGTGACCCTGGCCCATCGGACCCTGGCCCATCGGGCCGGGACCCTGCGGACCGGGACCCTGCGGACCGTGTCCGCCGGGGCCTGCGGGCAGCTGGGGCGCTCCGCTCGGCAGCTGCGGCGGGCCGCCCATGGGGCCACCCATCTGCTGCTGCGGCTGCACCGGCTGCGGGCCCGATATTGCGGCGGGCACCGGAGCGCCCGGACCGCGCTGGTCCTGGGGTTCCGGAGGCTTGCGCATGCCGCCCTGCTGCTGGTTCTGCGCGGCGGCGCGCGTGGCTGCGGCGAGCTTCGCGCGCAGGTCCTCGTTCTCTCGGAGAAGGCGAGTCAGTTCGCCTTCGACCTCGTCGAGGAAGGCATCGACCTCGTCCTCGTCATAGCCTTCTCGGAGGCGGACGGTCGTGAACTGCTTGTTCCGCACGTCCTCGGGGGTCAACGGCATCTCTTCACCTCAACGTAGTCGTCGGCATTCGGCAAGACCGTATCGTTCACAGCCGGCTCACGACGGAGATCAGGATGTAGACGATGATCATCAGTACGAAGAAGGACAGGTCGAGCGCCACGCCCCCGAGACGCAGCGGCGGAATGAACCGCCGCAGAAGCTTGAGCGGTGGATCGGTGACAGTGTAGGTGGCCTCAAGTACGACCACCATCGCCTTGCCGGGCTGCCACGAGCGGGCGAACTGGAAGACGTAGTCCATGACCAGCCGGAAAATCAGCACGATGAGGAAGCACATCAGCGCGATGTAGACAACATCCAAAAACACGCGCATGTCCGCGGTTCCCTCTCCCCTGTGTCTCGTGCCTCGTGACCAGTACTGCACCGGCACTTCACCGGTGCTGCGTCTCAGCTCTGGTTGAAGAACCCGCCCTCTGCGATGCGGGCCTTGTCCTCCGCCGTGACATCGACGTTAGCAGGCGACAACAGGAACACCTTCTGCGTCACCCGCTCAATGCTGCCGTGAAGCCCGAAGACGAGACCGGCGGCAAAGTCGACAAGTCGCTTCGCGTCGGTGTCGTCCATCTCCGTCAGATTCATGATCACCGGAGTGCCCTCACGGAAGTGTTCCCCGATGGTACGGGCCTCGTTGTACGTCCGCGGGTGCAGCGTCGTGATGCGGTAGGGCTCCCGCTCGGACACAACCTTGGGCATGATCACCGGTGCGTTCTTCTCCAGGCTCTGGCGTTCAGGTGTGATGGATGCCACGGGGGCGATTCGCGCCGGACGTCCGGATTCCGCGGGCAGCGGCGCCGGTTCACGCTGGGCGGGGGGCTGTACTACTCGTACCGATTCGTCCCGTTGGGACTGATGTGGCTGATGAGTGTTGTGCGACTGATGCGACGATTCGTGCCGCCTGCGGTCCCGCTCGGGTTCGGGGTCCAGCTCGGGCTCGAAGTCGTCGTCGGGGTCGAACCCGCGGCCGTCGTACCCATCGTCCTCCACGAGGCCGAGGTAGACCGCCATCTTGCGCATCGCGCCGGCCATTGCTCTGAGTCCTCCGCTCTGTGGTGGATCGGCTGACGTCAACCAAAGTGCCTGCGATCCACGCGATCTCCCCGCCCATCAGCGAGAATGACCATATTTTCTGCTGTGGTCCGACTTCTTGGCGACGTTACCCGAGCCTGGGTCGGACTCCGAGTACCGCCGTACCGACGCGCACATGTGTCGCTCCGGCCGCCACGGCCTCTTCGAGGTCCGCACTCATCCCTGCTGACACCATGTTCGCAGCCGGATGAGCCCGGCGCAGGTCAGTCGACAAATCCATCAGCCGCTCGAACGCCGCCCGTTGGCGGCCCGCGTACGGGCCGGTGAGCGGCGCGACCGTCATCAGTCCGTCGATACGCAGCCCGGGGGCGTCCGCCACGAGTGCGGCCAACTCCTCGATCCCGCCCGGTCCGACGCCACCGCGCTCACCCCGCCCGTTCTCCTCGGCGTCGAGCGCGACCTGGATCAGGCAGCCGACCTCACGCTCGGCCCGCACCGCCGCCGCCGACAGTGACGTGACAAGTTTCGACCGGTCGACGGATTGCACGAGATCGGCATAACCGACCACGGAGCGCACCTTGTTGGTCTGCAACTGACCGACAAAGTGCCACCGGAGCGGCAGATCCGCGCATTCCGCCGCCTTCGGCGCCGCGTCCTGGTCGCGGTTCTCGGCGACATCACGCACACCGAGTTCCGACAAGATCCGCACATCGCTCGCGGGATACGTCTTGGTGACCACGATCAGGGTCACTTCCTCGCGCTCACGGCCGGCGGCCACGCACGCCGAAGCGATACGGTCCTCCACCTGCGCCAGATTTGCTGCGAGTTGAGCCTTACGGTCCGTCATGTCCCATCAGTCCAGCCAGACATAGCCTGCGAGCCGACCGGTGGTGCGGTCGCGGCGGTACGAGAAGTGGTCGTGCGACTCCAGGGTGCACACCGGCGACTGCCGCCGGTCCTTCACCCCGAGCCGCTCCAACTGGTCGTGCACTCCGGCGGTCACGTCGACGGCGGGGGTGCCCCAGCTGGTTTCGGCGTACGCCGCGGGTTCCGCGGCGGCCACCTCGGCGCGCATCCCGTCCGGGACCTCGTAGCACTTCCCGCACACGGCGGGTCCGGTACGGGCCACGATCCGGGCGGGGTCGGCGCCGAGCTTCACCATCGCCCCGACCGTGGCGGGAACGACTCCGGCGACCATGCCGGGGCGTCCGGCGTGGGCGGCGGCGACGACTCCCGCGACGGGGTCGGCGAGCAGGACCGGGGTGCAGTCCGCGGTGAGCACCGCGAGAGCGAGTCCGCGCCGCGCGGTGACGAGTCCGTCGACGGACGGGATGCCGGCGGCCGGATCCCAAGGCCCGTCGACCACCGCGACGTCGGGGCCGTGCACCTGGTTCATCCAGACCACGTGGGCCGGGTCGAGACCGAGGGACTCCGCCGCGAGCCGGCGGTTGGCGTGGACGGCGGCCGGGTCGTCACCGACCGCGCCGCCGAGGTTGAGCTCCTCGTACGGAGCGGCGCTCACCCCGCCCCACCGGTCGGTGAAGGCGAAGTGGGCGCCGCTGACGTGGTCGCGCTGTCCTATCACTTCAGGAGGTCACTTCAGGAAGTCCGGCACGTCGAGCTCTTCGGCCTGGCTGTCCTGGTAGGGACGGGCCGGCGGAACGTGCGGCGGGGCGACCGGGGTGGACGGGATCTCGTTCACCGGGGCGACCTCGACGGGCTCCGGGATCTGCGGCTCTTCGCGCGGGGTGACGCTGCCGAGGCTGCCGAACGTCGGGCGGGCCTCCGGGGCTCGCGGCGCCGGCTCCTCGCGCTTGGCGGTCGCGCCGCCGATGACGTTGTCCCGCTTGGACGGCGGCTGTCCGCCGTCGAAGCCGGCCGCGATGACCGTGACCCGCACCTCGTCGCCCAGGGCGTCGTCGATGACGGCACCGAAGATGATGTTGGCCTCGGGGTGCGCGGCCTCACTCACCAGCTGTGCCGCCTCGTTGATCTCGAAGAGACCGAGGTCGGAGCCGCCGGAGATGGAGAGCAGCACGCCACGGGCGCCGTCGATGGACGCCTCGAGGAGCGGCGAGGAGATCGCCATCTCCGCGGCGGCCACCGCGCGGTCGTCGCCGCGGGCCGAGCCGATGCCCATGAGGGCCGAACCGGCCTCGGACATGACCGACTTGACGTCGGCGAAGTCGAGGTTGATCAGGCCGGGCGTGGTGATCAGGTCGGTGATGCCCTGGACACCGGAGAGCAGGACCTGGTCCGCCGACTTGAAGGCGTCGAGGACGGAGACCTGCCGGTCCGAGATGGACAGGAGCCGGTCGTTGGGGATGACGATGAGGGTGTCGACCTCTTCGCGGAGCTCGGCGATGCCGTCCTCCGCCTGGTTCGCGCGGCGCCGGCCCTCGAAGGTGAACGGCCGGGTGACCACACCGATCGTCAGGGCGCCCAGCGAGCGCGCGATGTTGGCGACGACAGGTGCGCCGCCGGTGCCGGTGCCGCCGCCTTCGCCGGCGGTGACGAAGACCATGTCGGCCCCCTTGAGGACCTCCTCGATCTCCTCGCGGTGGTCTTCCGCCGCCTTGCGTCCGACGGCCGGATTGGCTCCGGCGCCGAGTCCGCGGGTGAGTTCACGGCCGACGTCGAGCTTGACGTCCGCGTCGCTCATCAACAGGGCTTGCGCGTCGGTGTTGATGGCGATGAACTCGACGCCCTTGAGACCGACCTCGATCATCCGGTTGATGGCATTGACACCACCGCCGCCGACACCGATGACTTTGATGACTGCGAGGTAGTTCTGCGGTGCTGCCACGTCGAAGGCCTCTCGCCTCGAGTTACGTGTCGTCGCCTCGCATGGGTACGGTGCGACGACTGATGCCGAATTGGGGCGGCCCGGACTACTTGTCTGCCGACCCGAACCCTAACGCTGAAGTTTAGGGTTACCAGTGTGTCTGTTCCCTGGACTCTTCCGAACAGGACACTAAGTCGACAAGTGGCGCGCGTTCAACGAACACGCCGAACCTCCCGTTTTTCTTTTCACCCTATGTGATCAGCCATAGCGGTGCCCAACCAGGGTGCTGGCCTGCGCTGATGCGCGTCAACTCCCTGATGATGCAGGGGCGGTGGGGACGCTCACGTCGAAGTGCCGCGCCTTCGGGGCGGCTTTCATCAGGGCGACGAGTGTGGTCGCCTTCGTGCCGCCCTTCTCACCGCTTCCCCACGCGACGGTCCGGCCGCCGCTCAGGTCCAGCGAGACGGAGTCGTACGAACGGACCTTGATGGCGCGGGTGTCGCGGGCCACGGCCCGGGGCAGGTCGCCCGCGACCCGGACCGCCTCGCGCACCAGGGCGTCGGTTCCGAAGCGCCGCAGGCTTGCGGCGGCGCCCGACTGATCCGGCGTCAATTCCAGTCGGGGAACGCCCTGCGGCGCCTTCGACACGGTGGCGAATCGGACACCCTTGGCGTCCACTTCGACGAACTTGCCCGAATTCGAGACGCTTTCGCCGTTTTTGACAATGAGCACCGGCTTGCGCTCGGTCACTTTCAATGCGATTCCGTGCAGCCAGGAACGCGCGACATCAACCGAGTCGATACGGGGCAATTTCCGGCGAAGTCGGTCCGCAATGGCATCCGTGTCGACGGAAATCATCGGTGCGCCGACAGGAACGGCCGCCGCCGCGCGCACCTGAGCCGGTGTCAGCACCTCGGTCCCCGAGGTCGTGACGCGCTCCGCCCGCAGCCACTGCGAGCCGTACAGGAGCCAGACGGTGCCCGCGCCGAGCAGGAGAAGGGCGATCCCGGAGAGGATCAGAGTGAGCGGGCGCGGCAGCCGGAGGCGACGGCCCCTAGGGGGCCGGGGCGGGCCGGACTTCGACTTCTTCCGCTCGCTGGCGTCCACCGTCATCGCCCGGCCACACTCCTGCCTTCTGTCACTGCCGCGCCGTGAAGCCACAGGGGCTAACGGCGGGACTGGATCGCCTCGTACACCATGCCGACGAGCAGCTCGTCGGCGTCCCGGCGGCCGAACTCGGAGGCCGCGCGGGACATCTCGTACAGCCGGTGCGGGTCGCCGAGCACGGGCAGGACGTTGCCCGTGATCCACTCGGGCGTCAGTTCCGCGTCGTCGACGAGGAGGCCGCCGCCGGCCTTGACCACCGGCTGGGCGTTCAGCCGCTGTTCGCCGTTGCCGATGGGCAGCGGGACGTAGGCGGCGGGGAGCCCGACGGCGGAGAGTTCGGCGACGGTCATCGCGCCCGCGCGGCAGAGCATCATGTCGGCCGCGGCGTACGCGAGGTCCATCCGGTCCACGTACGGTACCGGGATGTACGGGGGCATCCCCGGCATCTGCTGGACGTGCGGCAGTTCGTTCTTCGGGCCGACGACGTGCAGGATCTGGATGCCGGACCGCTGGAGCAGCGGGGCGACTCGCTGGACGACCTCGTTGAGGCGGCGGGCGCCCTGTGAGCCGCCGGAGACGAGCAGCGTCGGCAGGTTCGCGTCGAGGCCGAAGGCGGCGCGCGCCTCGGGCCGTACGCGGGCCCGGTCGAGGGTGGCGATGGTGCGGCGCAGCGGGATGCCGATGTAGCGGGAGCCGCGCAGCTTGCTGTCGGGCGTGGAGACGGCGACGCCCGCCGCGTACCGGGAGCCGATCTTGTTGGCGAGTCCGGGACGGGCGTTGGCCTCGTGGACGACGATCGGCACCCCGAGGCGCTTGGCGGCGAGGTAGCCGGGCAGGGCGACGTAGCCGCCGAAGCCGACGACGCAGTCCGCCTTGGTGCGCTCCAGGATCTGCTCGGCCGCCTTGATGGTGCCGCGCAGCCGGCCCGGGACGGTGATCAGTTCAGGGGTGGGCTTGCGGGGCAGCGGTACGGCGGGGATCAGCGCGAGTTCGTATCCGCGCTCGGGTACGAGCCGCGTCTCGAGCCCCTTCTCCGTACCGAGGGCCGTGATGCCCACGGTCGGGTCCTGCCTGCGCAGGGCGTCCGCGAGGGCGAGCGCGGGCTCGATGTGGCCGGCGGTCCCCCCGCCGGCGAGTACGACATGCACCGAAATTCACCGCTCTCCGGACGTACGCGCCGAGGCGCGCCGTCGCATCGTGTTCCATCTCATCCGAGGCTGCCGCATGGCCAGGGCCGCCCGCGCCGCGGGTTCGTCCCGCGCGAAGGCGATCAGAAGTCCCACGGCGAACATGGTCGGAAGCAACGCCGACCCCCCGTACGAGAACAGCGGGAGCGGGACACCGGCGATCGGCAGGAGACCGAGCACCGCACCGAGGTTGACCACGGCCTGGGCCGTGATCCAGGTGGTCACGCCACCCGCGGCGTACCTCACGAAGGGGTCCTCCGTGCGTCCGGCCACGCGGATACCCGCATAGCCTAGAGCCGCGTACAGGGCGAGCACCGACAGCGTCCCCGCCAGGCCCAGTTCCTCACCGGTGATGGCGAAGATGAAGTCGGTGTGCGCTTCGGGGAGTTGGCCCCATTTTTCCACACTCGCGCCGAGCCCGGATCCGAAGAATCCGCCCGAGGCGAGGGCGTAGATGCCGTGCAGTCCCTGCCAGCAGATGTCGTCCGGGCCCGCGTCGGTGGAGCCGAGGCAGGACATGCGGGCCATGCGGTTCGGGCTGGTTCTGATCAGGAAGAAGCCGATGGTGCCCGCGACGGAGAGCACACCGGCGAACAGCCGCGTGGGCGCCCCGGCCAGCCAGAGCAGGCCGAAGAGGATCGCTGTGAGAAGGATCGCGGTGCCCATGTCGCCGCCGAGCATGATGAGTCCGAGCAGCAGGAACGCCACCGGGACGAGCGGCACCAGCATGTGTTTCCACTGGGTGAGCAGCCGCTTGTCGTGTTTGCGCGCCATCAGGTCGGCGCCCCACAGGACGAGGGCCAGCTTCCCGAACTCGCTGGGCTGGAGCATGAAGGGGCCGCCCAGCGAGATCCAGTTCTGGTTGCCCCCGATGGAGACTCCTATCCCCGGCACCTGCACGAGGACCATCAGGAAGACGCTGACGGCGAGCAGCGGGTAGGCGAGCGCGCGGTGCAGCTTCACGGGCATGCGCATCGCGGCGCACATCATGATCCCGCCGATGGTCGCCGCGAGGAACTGCTTGCGGAAGTAGTACGAGCTGGGCAGCCCGTTCTGCAGCGCCGTGATCATCGAGGCGGAGTACACCATCACGAGGCCGAGGACGGTGATCAGGAGGCTGGAGCCGAGGATCAGGTAGTACGCGGTGAGAGGGCGGTCCCAGGCGCGGCGGGCCTGGGTGCAGAGCCGCCGCGCGGGGCTGACCCGGGGCGGCCGGGCCGCGTTCTTCTTCGGAGTGCGCGGCGTCGCCGGCCGACGGGCCGCCCGTGCGCTGCCGGCGGGCATCAGCGCACCCCACCGCTGTACGACGATGACGCTGCCACGATCCCCTCCCGAGGGTGCCCGGCGTCACCGGGCACCCGAAGGCCCCGTCAGACGCCCGCGCGGCCGAGCTCGCGGACCGCTTCCGCGAACGCGTCGCCACGCTTGTTGTAGTTGGTGAACATGTCCATCGACGCGCAGGCCGGTGCCATCAGCACGGTGTCCCCCGGCCGGGCGAGCCTCGCGGCCTCCCGGACCGCCTGCGACATCGCCCCAGTGTCGGTCCGGTCGAGGTCGACCACCGGGACCTGCGGGGCGTGTCGCGCCAGGGCTTCGCGGATCAGCGCGCGGTCCTGGCCGAACAGGACGACGCCGCGCAGCCGCTTCGCCGACCTGCTCACCAGCTCGTCGAACGTGGCGCCCTTGGCGAGCCCGCCGGCCATCCACACGATCGACTCGTAGGCGGCCAAAGAGGCTTCCGCGGCATGGGTGTTGGTCGCCTTGGAGTCGTCGATGTACGCGACCCCGTCGACGTCCGCGACGTGCGCGATGCGGTGCGCGTCGGGGGTGAACGCGCGCAGTCCGTCGCGTACGGCGGCGGGCTTGACGCCGTAGGCGCGGGCGAGGGCGGCGGCCGCGAGGGCGTTGGCGATGTTGTGCGGGGCGGGCGGGTCGACGTCCGCGACCTCGGCCAGCTCCTGGGCGTTCTTCTGGCGGTTGTCGACGAAGGCCCGGTCGACCAGGATGCCGTCCACGACGCCCAGTTGGGAGGGGCCGGGGGTGCCGAGGGTGAAGCCGATGGCGCGCGCGCCCTCTTCGACGTCGGCCTCGCGGACGAGGTCCTCGGTCGCCGGGTCCGCGACGTTGTAGACGCAGGCGACCTGATTGCCCTCGTAGATACGGCCCTTGTCGGCGGCGTACGCCTCCATGGAGCCGTGCCAGTCGAGGTGGTCGGGCGCCAGGTTGAGGACGGCCGCGGAGTGGGCGCGCAGGGACGGCGCCCAGTGCAGCTGGTACGAGGAGAGCTCGACGGCGAGCACGTCGTAGGCGTCGTCGCCTTCGAGGATCACGTCGATGATCGGGGTGCCGATGTTGCCGACGGCGGCGGTGCGCAGACCGGCCGCGCGCAGGATCGACGCAAGCATCTGCGTAGTCGTGGTCTTGCCGTTGGTGCCGGTGATCGCGAGCCAGGGCGCGGCGTCGGGGCCGCGCAGGCGCCAGGCGATCTCGACGTCCCCGACGACGTCGACGCCCGCCTCGGCCGCCGCCGCGAAGAGCGGTGACGAGGGCTTCCAGCCCGGCGACGTGACGACGAGTTCGGTGCCGTCGGGGAGGGTCTCGGCGTCCCCGAGGCGGGCCACGACGCCGATTCCGGCGAGTTCGGCGGCCTTGGCGCGGTGCGTCTCGCTGTCGCCGCCGTCCACGACGGTGACCGAAGCGCCGAGGCCGGCCAGGGCGCGGGCGGCGCTGACGCCGCTCACGCCGAGACCGGCGACGGTGATGTTCATGCCCTGCCAGGGGGACACAGGTGTCACTTGTCCGCTGCCCATCCCGCGTAGAAGAGACCGAGGCCGACGATCACGCACATGCCCTGGATGATCCAGAAGCGGACCACCACAAGGATTTCGGACCACCCCTTGAGTTCGAAGTGGTGATGCAGCGGTGCCATCCGGAAGACGCGCCTGCCGGTGAGGCGGAACGCGCCGACCTGAATGACCACGGACATGGTGATCAGGACGAAGAGGCCGCCGAGCAGGGCGAGCAGGAACTCCGTGCGGGAGCAGATCGCCAGGCCCACGAGGGCGCCGCCGAGGGCGAGCGAACCGGTGTCACCCATGAAGATCTTGGCGGGTGAGGTGTTCCACCACAGGAAGCCGAAGCAGGCGCCCATCAGGGCGGACGCGACCACCGCTAGGTCGAGTGGGTCTCTGACCTCGAAACAGGCGGCGGGGTTGGTGAGGGTCTGCGCGTTGGCGCAGGACTCCTGGAACTGCCAGACACCGATGAAGGTGTACGCGCCGAAGACCATCACGGAGGCGCCGGTGGCGAGGCCGTCGAGGCCGTCCGTGAGGTTCACGCCGTTCGACATCGCGAGGATCATGAACAGCGCCCAGACCACGAACAGGACCGGGCCGATCGTCCAGCCGAAGTCCTGGACGAAGGAGAGCTTCGTGGAGGCCGGGGTGTTGCCGCGGTTGTCGGCGAACTGGAGCGAGAGCACCGCGAAGGCGATGCCGACGGTCAGCTGTCCGGCCATCTTCGCCTTGGCCCGCAGGCCGAGCGAACGGCGCTTGACGATCTTGATGTAGTCGTCGAGGAAGCCGACCAGACCCATGCCGCTCATCAGGCCGAGCACCAGCAGACCCGAGAGGGTCGGCGAGGCGCCGGTGATGATCTTGCTCATGAAGTACGCGATCAGCGTCGCCAGGATGAAGGCGATACCACCCATCGTCGGCGTACCGCGCTTGGCGTGGTGCTCGCGCGGGCCGTCGTCACGGATGTACTGGCCGTAACCCTTGCGCGCAAGCAGCTTGATCAGCAGGGGCGTCCCGATCAGGGTCAGGAAGAGCCCGATCACGCCCGCGAAGAGGATCTGCTTCATCATCGGGCATCAGCCCCGGCGTCGATGCCGCTGTCGAGCAGCGCCTGTGCCACGCTCTCCAGGCCCACCGACCTGGAGGCCTTCACGAGCACGACGTCTCCCGGGCGCAGCTCGCTGCGCAACAGGTCGACAGCCGCCTGTGCGTCGGACACGTGCACCGACTCCTCACCCCACGAACCCTCGTTATAGGCGCCCAGTCGCAGCCAGGAAGCTTCCCTGCCCCCGACTGCCACGAGCTTGCTGACGTTGAGCCGGACGGCGAGCCGTCCGACCGCGTCGTGCTCGGCCAGCGCCTCGTCCCCGAGCTCGGCCATCTGACCGAGCACCGCCCATGTACGGCGTCCCCGTCCCATCGCCGCGAGCGCGCGCAGGGCGGCTCGCATGGACTCGGGGTTCGCGTTGTAGGCGTCGTTGACGACCGTCACGCCGTCCGGGCGCTCGGTGACCTCCATACGCCAGCGGGACAGGGTGCCCGCCTCGGAGAGCGCGAGGGCGATCTCCTCCACGGACATGCCAAGGTCATGGGCGACGGCGGCCGCGGCGAGCGCGTTCGACACGTGGTGCTCACCGTACAGGCGCAAGGTCACGTCACTGCACCCGGTGGGTGTGCGAAGGCTGAAGGAAGGCTGTCCGTTCTCCGTGAGACGGACATTCTCGGCACGTACGTCGGCGTCGGCGGCCTCTCCGAAGAGCAGCACCTTCGCCTTCGTGCGGGAGGTCATCGCGCGGACCAGGGGGTCGTCCGCGTTGAGGATCGCGGTGCCCCCGTCCTCCGCCGCGGGCAGCGCCTCGACGAGTTCGCCCTTCGCCTCGGCGATCTGCTCGCGGCCGCCGAACTCGCCGATGTGCGCGGTGCCGACGTTGAGGACGACGCCGATCTTCGGCGGGGTCAGGTCCGTGAGGTACCGGATGTGGCCGAGGCCCCGGGCACCCATCTCGAGGACGAGGTAGCGGGTCTCGTCGGTGGCGCTGAGCGCGGTGAGCGGCAGGCCGATCTCGTTGTTGAACGAGCCCGGGGTGAAGACCGTGGGTGCCTTGCGGCGCAGGACCTGGGCGATCAGGTCCTTGGTGCTGGTCTTGCCCGCGGAGCCGGTGAGGGCGACGAGGGTGGCGCCGAGCCGTTCGACGACGGTACGCGCCAGCGCGCCGAGGGCGGCCTGCACGTCGTCGACAACGATGGCGGGCACCCCCACCGGGCGCGAGGCGAGCACGGCCGCGGCTCCGGCGGCGATCACGTCGGCCGCGTAGTCATGGCCGTCGACGCGCTCGCCGGCGAAGGCGGCGAACAGGCTGCCGTCCGTGACCTTCCGGGAGTCGATGACGACCGGTCCGGTCACCTGGACCGACGGATCCGGTATGTCGTACGTCTGCCCGCCGACGACTCTGGCGATCTCGGCGAGGGAGAGGGCGATCACAACTTCATCCCTGGGTTTGCTGGATAGCTTCGCGAAGCACCAGGCGGTCGTCGAAGGGACGCACCACCCCGGCGATGTCCTGGCCCTGCTCGTGGCCCTTTCCGGCGACGAGGACGGTGTCGCCGGGCTGTGCGCGGGCGACGACGGCGGCGATGGCGGCCGCCCTGTCCTCGAAGACCTGGACCTCGCCGCGCTCGTGGGCCGGCACCTCGGCGGCGCCCGCGAGCATCGTGGCGAGGATCGCGAGGGGGTCCTCGGAGCGGGGGTTGTCCGACGTCAGTACGGCGGTGTCGGCGAGCCGGGCGGCGGCCGCGCCCATCGGCATGCGCTTGGTGACGTCGCGGTCGCCGCCGCAGCCGAGCACGATGTGCAGCTTGTTCTCGGTGACCTTGCGCAGGGCGCGCAGCACGGACTCGACGGCGTCGGTCTTGTGGGCGTAGTCGACGACCGCGAGGTAGGGCTGGCCGGCGTCGACGCGCTCCAGGCGGCCGGGGACGCCCGGTACGGCGGCGACGCCGTCGGCGGCCGTCTGCGGGTCGACGCCCGCGACGGCGAGGGAGACGATCGCGGCGAGCGCGTTGGCCACGTTGAACGGGCCGGCGAGGGGGGACTTGGCGGTGATCCGCTCGCCCTTGGGGCCGACGGCCACGAACGTGGAGTCGAACGGGCCGACCTCGACGTCCTCGGCGCGCCAGTCGGCGTCGGGGTGGCCCTCGGCGGAGAAGGTGACGACGGGTACTTCCGACTGTCCGGCGAGCCGGCGGCCGTACTCGTCGTCGTAGTTCACGACGCCCTGTTTGCTGCGCGCTTTCGTGAACAGCTGCGCCTTGGCCCGGAAGTAGTCCTCCATGTCGGAGTGGAACTCCATGTGTTCCGGGCTGAGGTTGTTGAAGACCGCCACGTCGAAGACGCAGCCGTCGACGCGGCCGAGCACGAGGGCGTGGCTGGAGACCTCCATGGCGACCGCGTCCACGCCGCGCTCGCGCATCACCGCGAACAGGGCCTGCAGGTCGGTGGCCTCGGGGGTGGTGCGCTCGGACTTGATGCGCTCGTCGCCGATGCGCATCTCGACGGTGCCGATGAGGCCGGTGCTGTGGAGCGTGCGCAGGCCGCCCTCGATGAGGTAGGCGGTCGTGGTCTTGCCGGAGGTGCCGGTGATGCCGATCTGGAGCAGGTCGCGGCCGGGGTGGCCGTAGATCGTGGCCGCCAGCTCGCCCATCCTGCCGCGCGGGTCCTCCACCACGAGGGCGGGCAGGCCCGCCGCCGCGACACGCTCGGCGCCGGACGGGTCGGTGAGGGCGGCGACGGCGCCGAGGCTCGCGGCCTGCGCGGCGAAGTCGGCACCGTGGAAGCGGGCGCCGGGCAGGGCGGCGTAGATGTCACCGGGGCGGACGGCGCGGGAATCGTGCGTGATGCCGGTGCTCCCCGTGTCCGCCGCGGACCCCTGGGGCGCGGGGACACCCAGCTGATCGGCGAGGTCGGCAAGTCGCGTCGCGGTGACCTGCACCGGCCGCGGCGGTCCCGGGTAGGTCACGGGTCCGCCCTTCTGGGTGATGTGGGACTGATCAGCGTGTGGCACGGCGGTGAGCGTACCGGGCGCACCCCCCATGGAGCGAAGCGAGGGGCGTGGCGCGGGCTGGTTCCCGGGGTCGGGGGTGATCGTTGTCACGGGCGGTACCTGGTCACTCTCGGGGCTCGGGTCAGGGCTGGAAACTGACGGGCAGCCGGGCGGGCTCCGCCCCGGTGGGCGGCACCTGGAGCGTCTTGAGGGCGAACTCCATGACCTGCTTGTAGATGGGGCCGCAGATCTGTCCGCCGAAGTAGCTGCCCTTGGTGGCGTTCTGGATCGCGCAGTAGACGGTGATGCGCGGCTGGTCGGCGGGGGCGAATCCGGCGAACGACGAGGTGTAGCCCTTGTACCTGCCGGTGGCCGGATCCACGCGGTTGGCAGTGCCGGTCTTGCCGGCGACGCGGTAGCCGGGGATGCGCGCCTTGGCGCCGGTGCCCTCCTCGTCGTCCACGACGGATTCGAGCATCTGGGCGATCGTCTTCGCCGTCTTGGCGCTGACGACCCGGTTCTCCTTGGGCCTGGGGGCCGGGGTGAACCTGCCGTCGGGTCCCTTGGTGCCGCGTACGAGCGTGGGCTCCACGCGTACGCCGCCGTTGGCGATGGTCGAGTAGACGGACGCCGCCTGCATCGCGTTGATGGAGAAGCCCTGGCCGAAAGGGATCGTGTACTGCTGCGAGGTGGACCACTTGGCGGCGGGGGCGAGGATGCCCGAGGTCTCGCCGGGGAAGCCGAGGCCGGTGGGGCTGCCGATGCCGAACTTGTGCAGATAGGAGTAGAGGACCCGGTTGGCCTGGGGCTGGGTCTTACCGAGCTGGCCCGTGGCGAGGATGGTGCCGATGTTGCTGGACTTGGCGAGCACGCCGTTCAGCGTGAGGTGCCAGGTGGGGTGGTCGACGTCGTCCTGGAAGAGCCGGTCGCCGCGGTGCAGCCGGTTGGGCACCGTGACGTGGGTGTCGGGGGTGGCGGCGTGCTCCTCGATGACGGCGGCCATCGACATGATCTTCGCGGTGGAGCCGGGCTCGTACGCGTCCTGGAGCGCGGCGTTGCCGAGGGCGGTGGAGTTGGCCTGGGAGAGGTCGTTGGGGTCGAAGCCGGGCGCGTTGGCCATGGCGAGGACCTCGCCGGTCCTGGTGTCCTGCACCATCACATAGCCGCGGTCGGCCCCGGACTTCTTCACCTGGTCGGTGATGGCCTTCTGCGCGGCCCACTGGATGTCGCGGTCGATGGTGAGCTCGACGTCCGAACCGGGCACCGCGGGCTGCTCGTTACTGCCGGCCGTGGGCACCTGGCGGCCGCCGGACTGGGCGTACCTGATCTTGCCGGGCTTGCCCGCCAGGTCCTTGTTGAGCTGCTGCTCGACGCCGCCGCCGCCCTTGCCGTCGGCGTTGACCCAGCCCAGTATCCCGGCGGCCAGATCGCCGTTCGGGTACACGCGCTTGCTGCTGGGGTCGGCGAAGACGCCGGCGATGACGCTCGCCGTCTTCTCCCTGCCGGCCCGCTCCGCGAGCGTGGTCTTGAGGTCCTTGATCTGCTTCCAGACCTGGGGGGTCTGGCGGCGGGCCAACAGCACGTAGCGCGTCTTGGGGGTCCTCAGCTTCTTCGCGACCACGTCGGCGTCCAGGCCGAGGATCGGGGCGAGGAGCGCCGCGGCCTGCTCGGGCGCGTCGTTCGGCACGACCGGCGCCGGGGAGCTCTTGGTGGGGGCGGTGTCCGCGGGCCGGAACATCGTGGGGTCGGCGGTGATGTCGTACGCGTCCACGCTGGTGGCGAGCGCGACCCCGCTGCGGTCCGTGATCCCGCCGCGCTCCGCCGCGAGGACGTGCTCGACGTACCGGTGCTGCTCGGCCCTGGCGGCGTAGGTGCTGGCGTCGACGGCCTGGACCTGGAGCAGGCGGACGACGAAGGCGATGAGGATGAGGGTGAGGCCGAGGCTGACCATGCGCAGGCGGGGGCGCGGGCTGCCGAGACGGAGGGCGGCGGGCGCCTTGGCGGGGGCGGGGCGGGGGCGGCGCGCGCCGGGGCCGGGGGCGGGGCGCCGGGGGGCGGCCGGGCGGCCGTTCCTCGCGGGCCTCGAAGGGCCTGGGACCCGGCGTCGCGGGGGCTCGGGCTGCCTGTCCTTCATTCCGTCACCTGCCGGAGGTCGAGGGTGCGGGTTTCACCTGCGAGGACGTGGGGGTCGCCGAGGGGCTCGGCGTGGTCTTGGGAGTCGCGGACGGGCTCGTCGCGGCCGTCGGTGAGGCGCTCTGGCCCGGCGGCGTGGTGGCGGGCGGCGTGGTGGCGGGCGGGGGCGGGGGCTGCTGTACCACGGGGGCGGCCGCCTCGCCGGGGACGCCGCGGACGGTGCCGTCCGGGTTGAGGAAGGCCGGGTCGCCGCCCGGGACCATGCCGAGCTCGCGGGCGCGGCGCTGGAGGGCGTCGGGGGCCGCGTAGGCGTCGACGTCGCGCTGGAGGGCCTGCTCGTCCTCGGTGAGGCCGGTCGTCTGCTTCTTGAGGTCGTTCAGCCTGAACGACCCTTCGTTGAGCGCCGAGTTGAGCATCAGGAGGGTGATCAGGCCGCCGGCGAGCAGCAGCACGACGAGGAGCACGAACGGTGTGCGGGCGGCCTGGCTGCCGCCGCCGGGACCCGAGGGCAGCAGCCGCGCGAGTCGCGCGGCCCTCCCCCGTAGTTCGCCCCTGGGACTCATCGACCCCTCCTCGCGCGCCTGGGACTCACCCGGAGACCTCCTCGCGGATGCGCTGTGCACCCCGCAGCCGTGCCGGGGCCGCCCGGCGGTTCTCGGCGACCTCTTCCTCGGTGGGGAGCTCGGCGCCGCGCGTGAGCAGCTTGAGGCGTGGCTGGTAGCGCTCGGGGACGACCGGGAGGCCGGGCGGCGCCGTGGTCGCGGCGCCGGCCGCGAAGACCTGCTTGACGAGCCGGTCCTCGAGCGAGTGGTAGGAGAGGACGGCGATACGTCCCCCGACGGCGAGCGCCCCCACGGCGGCCGGAATCGCCCGCTCCAGGACGCTGAGCTCGCCGTTCACCTCGATGCGCAGGGCCTGGAAGGTGCGCTTGGCGGGGTTGCCACCGGTGCGCTTGGCGGCCTGCGGCAGGGCGTCGCGGATCAGCTCCACGAGCCGGGCGCTGTTGCTGAACGGCTCCTTCTCGCGCTCCCGCACGATCGCCGACACGATCCGCTTGGCCTGCTTCTCCTCGCCGTACGCGCGCAGGATCCGGACCAGCTCGCCCGGGGGGTACGTGTTGAGGACCTCGGCGGCGCTCATGCCGGTCGTCTGGTCCATGCGCATGTCGAGCGGCGCGTCCTGCGCGTAGGCGAAGCCGCGGTCGGCCTCGTCGAGCTGCATGGAGGAGACGCCCAGGTCGAAGAGGACGCCCTGCACGCGCGCGATGCCGAGCCGGTCGAGGACCTCGGGCAGCTCGTCGTAGACGGCGTGCACGAGGGTGGCGCGGTCGCCGAACGGGGCGAGGCGCTCGCCGGACAGGCGCAGGGCCTCCTTGTCGCGGTCGAGCGCGACGAGGCGGCACGAGGGGAACGTGGACAGGAGGGCCTCGCTGTGCCCGCCGAGGCCGAGCGTGCAGTCGACCACGACCGCGCCCGGCTCGGCGAGGGCCGGGGCCAACAGGTCCAGGCAGCGCTGGAGCATCACCGGGACATGTCGGGTCTGGCTCAAGGGGCCCTCTCAGTTCCGGCGCGGTGCGGGGCGTCAGCCGGCCGCGAGCGGTTGGAGAGGCCGATGCCCGCGTGCACGTCGCGCGCGTGGTGAAGAGTCCGGTGAAGTGCCGGGATCTTCGGTGTTTCCTGGGGTTTCCGCGTCACTTTAGTCCACGGTGTCGCCCGGTCAACCAACCGGCCTGCGCGTCGCGCGCCGCCTCTGTCCGAAGCTGCGGACCAGGAGAAATCACCCGGCCGGGTGAGGAGACGTGAGCCCTGTGGGTTACCTCACAACAAGCCCCGATGACGTTCTTTGTCCCCTCTCACAGCGGGCTTGTCGCAGCGGTGACCATTACCGTCATAGCTATGACGACTTCCGCATCCCGCCCCGCTGAGTCCGAAGGCGCCATAACCGTCGACGGCACCGTGACCGATCGTCTCGTCGAGGCGAACCAGCGCTACGCCGCCGCGTTCGCCGACCCCGGCATGGACGCCCGCCCTGTCCTGCGTGTCGCCGTCGTGGCCTGTATGGATGCCCGCCTCGACCTGCACGACGCCCTCGGCCTCGAGCTGGGCGACTGCCACACCATCCGCAACGCGGGCGGCGTCGTCACCGACGACGTCATCCGCTCGCTCACCATCAGCCAGCGGGCGCTCGGCACCCGCAGCGTGGTCCTCATCCACCACACCGGCTGCGGTCTGGAGAGCATCACCGAGGAGTTCCGTCACGAGCTGGAGATGGAGGTCGGCCAGCGCCCCGCCTGGGCCGTCGAGGCGTTCCGCGACGTCGACCAGGACGTGCGCCAGTCGATGCAGCGCGTCCGGACCTCCCCGTTCATGCTGCACACCGAGGATGTGCGCGGATTCGTCTTCGACGTGACGACCGGCCTGCTTCGGGAGATCGATCCCGCCTGACGCGGGTGACGCGTGCCCTGACGCGGGTGACGCGTGCCTGCCGTGCGTGACGCACGCCTGACGCTGTAACAGCCTGACGTGCGTAACAAAAGGCCGTAAGACCCGACATATCGCTGACAGTTGTCCACAGTCGAGTGACACGAACCGGTAACGGCAACAAGAATGCGGAGTGGCACCTCGCGCGACGGCGGAACCCGTCGCGCGCGGTGTCCGTGTTTCGGGGTGGGCCGGTCCGCAGCAAGCAGGCGTCGGCCCGGAAAGTACGGGCCGAGGAGGGCCGGGTGACGACCTATGACGATCGAGCGAGCCATGGGGGTGCCTCCGCTCGAGCGCAGTCGAGAGTGGGGGATGATCTGACCACCACTGTGGAGCGTGTCCGCAGGTCGGTGGAGGGTGTGATCGAGGGCAAGCCGGAGGTCGTACGGCTCGCGCTGACGGTGCTCCTGGCCGAGGGGCATCTGCTCATCGAGGACGTGCCGGGCGTCGGGAAGACCATGCTGGCGAAGGCGCTCGCCAAGTCGATCGACTGCTCGGTGCGCCGCATCCAGTTCACGCCCGATCTGCTGCCCTCCGACATCACCGGTGTCTCCATCTGGGACCAGCAGCGCCGGGACTTCGAGTTCAAGCCGGGCGCGATCTTCGCGCAGATCGTGATCGGCGACGAGATCAACCGCGCGTCCCCGAAGACCCAGT
The DNA here is from genome assembly GCF_004005495.1 of Streptomyces antnestii. Taxonomy (GTDB): domain Bacteria; phylum Actinomycetota; class Actinomycetes; order Streptomycetales; family Streptomycetaceae; genus Streptomyces; species Streptomyces antnestii. The sequence goes on along the minus strand of NZ_RZYA01000031.1, from coordinate 2,570 downwards.
CCGCGCTCCTGGAGTCCATGGAGGAGCGCCAGGTCACCATCGACGGACAGACGTACGAGCTGCCCAGCCCCTTCATGGTGGTGGCCACGCAGAACCCGGTCGAGATGGAGGGCACGTACCCGCTGCCCGAGGCGCAGCGCGACCGCTTCATGGCCCGGGTGTCGATCGGCTACCCGAGCCCGGAGGCCGAGCTGCAGATGCTCGACATCCACGGCGGGGCCTCGCCCCTCGACGACCTCCAGCCGGTGGCGCACGCGCACGACATCGTGAAGCTCGTCGACGCGGTCCGCGCGGTCCATGTGGCCGACTCGGTGCGGCGGTACGCGGTCGACCTGGTCGCCGCCACGCGCAGCCACCCCGACCTCAGACTCGGCGCCTCGCCGCGCGCCACGCTGCATCTGCTGCGCGCGGCGAAGGCGTCCGCGGCACTCAGCGGGCGCGAGTACGCGCTGCCCGACGACGTGCAGGCACTCGCCGTGCAGGTCCTCGCGCACCGTCTGCTGCCCACGGCGCAGGCCCAGTTGAACCGGCGCACGTCCGAGCAGGTCGTCCTGGAGATCCTCCAGCACACGGCGGTGCCGTCCGCCTCCGGCCACGGATCCCCGATGTACGGCCAGCAGCCGCCCGGCGCCCGGAGGGTGTGATGTCCTCCGGGGGTGGCTTCGGGGGCGGCTTCGGGGGTGGCTTGGGGGGCGGCCCTGGGGGTGGCTTCGGGGGCGTCCCTGGGGGCGGCTTGGGTGGCTTCGGGGGTGGCCTGGGTGGCTTCGGAGGGGGCTCCGGGGGCAGCTCCGGGGGTGGCTTGGGTGGCGCCGGGGGCAGCTCCGGGAGTGGCTTGGGTGGCGCCGGGGGTGGCTTCGGGGGCGGTGACAAGGGCGGCCTCCGGGTCGCGCTCTCGGGGCTCACCACCCGGGGACGCTCGTTCCTGGCGGCCGGGGTCGCGGCGGCTATCTGCGCGTACGTCCTCGGGCAGAGCGATCTGCTGCGGGTCGGGCTGCTGCTCGCCGTACTGCCGCTGGTCTGCACGTTCGTCCTCTACCGCACCCGCTACCGGGTCACGGCCAGCCGGCGCCTCTCCCCCGCGCGCGTGCCCGCCGGCAGCGAGGCCCGCGTCCAGCTGCGGATGGACAACGTCTCGCGGCTCCCCACGGGCCTGCTCATGCTCCAGGACCGGGTGCCGTACGTACTCGGGCCGCGCCCCCGCTTCGTCCTCGACCGGGTGGAGGCAGGCGGCCGCCGGGAGGTGTCGTACCGGGTGCGCTCCGACCTGCGCGGCCGCTATCCTCTCGGCCCGCTCCAGCTGCGTCTGACGGACCCCTTCGGCATGTGCGAGCTGACCCGCTCCTTCGCCGCGTACGACACCCTCACGGTCGTCCCGCGCGTGGAGGCGCTGCCCGCGGTGCGCCTGACCGGCGAGGCCAAGGGGTACGGCGACGGGCGGAACCGCTCGCTCGCCCTGGCCGGCGAGGACGACGTGATCCCGCGCGGGTACCGGTACGGCGACGACCTGCGCCGCGTGCACTGGCGCTCGACCGCGCGCTACGGCGAGCTGATGGTGCGCCGCGAGGAGCAGCCGCAGCGGGCCCGCTGCACGGTGCTCCTCGACACCCGGCGCGCCGCCTTCCAGGGCGCGGGCCCCGACTCGGCCTTCGAGTGGGCCGTCTCGGGCACGGCGTCGGCACTGTTCCACATGCTCGAACGGGGCTTCTCCGTACGCCTGTTGACCGACACGGGGAACTCGGTGCCGGGCGAGGGGGCCGACGGTTTCGCGGGCGCGAGCCAGGAGTCTGCGGACGCGGCCGGACTGATGATGGACACCCTCGCGGTCGTGGACCACTCGGACGGCCCGGGGCTCTCGCGCGCGTACGACGTGCTCCGCGGCGGCAACGAAGGGCTTCTGGTGGCCTTCTTCGGCGACCTCGACGAGGAGCAGACGGCGGTCGCCGCGAAGATGCGGCAGCGCAGCGGCGGTGCGGTGGCCTTCGTGCTCGACAGGGAGACGTGGGCCTTCGGCGCCCCCTCGGAACGCGGCGAGGAGCGCCTGCGGATGCTGCGCGAGGCGGGCTGGTCGGCCCTGGCGGTCCCACCCGGCGCGTCCCTGACCACCCTGTGGCAGAACGCCGACCACCACCGAACAGCCGACGGCACGGGGAGCGGGCCGGGGGCGCCGGGGTGGAGTTGAGAGACCGGGACGCCGAGCGCGAGGGCACCAGGGCGGGCGTGGCGGTGGGCACGGACGGCGACCGGGGCACGGGCGGCGACCGGAACGCGGGCGACCACCGGGGCGCGGGCGCCGGGGCGGCCGCCCGCGTGGCCGTCGCCGCCGATGTGGCCGTAGCCGCCGGCGTGCCTGTGGACGATGCCCCGGGCGCGGGACACCGCGCTGGGGCGGGCGCGGGCGCGTGCGCAGGCCATGAGCGGGGCGCGGGTCCCTGGGCGGGCGTGGCCACCCACGTAGGCGTCGCCGCCGATGTGGCCGTGGACGCTGACCCGGCCGCGGGGCACCGCGCCGGCGCGGGCACGAGCGCGGGCCGTGAGCGGGGCGCGGGTCCCTGGGCAGTCGTGCCCACCCA
>NZ_RZYA01000030.1 GCF_004005495.1 Streptomyces antnestii | reverse complement strand
CCGCCCGCGACCAGTCCAGCTGGTTCTTCGACCGCAGTTCCTTCAGCAGCACCGCGTGCAGTTGGTCCCACACGCCGGCCTCGTTCCACGCGGCCAGACGCCGCCAGCAGGTCATGCCTGATCCGAACCCCAACTCCTGTGGCAGTTACTCCCATTGGATGCCGGTGTGCAGCACGAACAGGATCCCGCACAACGCTTGCCGGTCCGGTACCCGCGGTCGGCCCTCGACCAGCTTCCGACCTGGCTTGGGCAGTAACGGCTCGATGAGCGACCACAGTTCGTCCGACACGATCCAGGGCCGCGACTGACGTTTCCCCATGAACAGACCAACGACCCGACAAGCCAACAGCCACATGATCAACAGCTTTTGTTAGAGCCAGTAAGTGCTGTCCGAAGTCGTGAGTGTAGCCACGGACTGCTTGGGCAGGTAGGGGAACAGGTACCGCAGGTGGGCATGAGCGTGCCGCAGCCACCGCGCTTCAAAGGTGAAGCCGAGCATGGCCTGCATCATCGCCAGGGTCACCAACTCGGCATCGCTGAGCTGCGGGCAATGCCCACGGCTGGCCGCCGTGGCCCGAGACGCGGCGAACCCTTCAACAGATCATCGGTCTTCACGTAGAGCGCGGTTGCGAGGGAGTCCAAGTCTGTCTTCACGCACCGACATTGGACTCCCTCGCCTCGACTGCGCAGGGGATCGCGGTAATCCCGGCGTGGATACCTTCGACTACGGTGTCAGCACGATCCTCCCGAAGACCTCACCCGCGGCCATCTTCTGGTGCGCCAGCACGGCTTTGTCCAGTGGCAGCACCTCGTGCACCACTGTTTCGATCTCGCCGCGATTGGCTGCGGCGAACTGCTCGCTGCGCACGGCACGCAAGTCGGCTTGGGCGACGGTGGCTGCGCTGAAAGCGGCGAAGGACATCGACTTCTGGAACGCCGCCATGATCTTCGTGCCGAAGTCCGCGGGCGGCTGGCCTGCGACAGCGCCCACGGCCACCATGCGGCCGTTGGGGTTGAGCCTGTCGAAGAACGACGGCATGTCCTTGCCGGCCACAATGTCGATGATGACGTCATAGCCCACTGGAGCCTCCTTCCCTCCGTGGCCGGAGCGATCCAGCACGTGGGTCGCGCCGAGACAGCGCAGTCGCTCGCCGCGCTCGGCCGACGATGTCGTGACCGCCACCGCGGCGGCACCACCGCGAGCCGCGAGTTGCACTGCCATGATCCCGATGCTGCCGGCCGCGCCACGCACCAAGACCGTCTCCCAGGGAGCGAAATGGGCGTGGCGAAGCCCGAAGTGGGCCACCGCACCGGCACTGCCGAGCGTCACCGCGGCGACGGCGGACAGGCTGCTGGGCAAGGGAAGGATCTGCTCGATCGGCGCGACGGCCTGTTCGACGTAGCCTCCGCGGGTGGCGAGGTGGCGGGCACCGATCGCGTGCGTGCAGCTAGCCCCGGCACCCGCCGCTACCTCCCGTTCGAGGTCCTCGACACCGTCTTCACGAGCTGGGCATCACACTCGTCGACTCCATCGCCGACAACGCGGCCTGCGCCCGCGTGATCACCGGCACCCCCGTTGCCTTTCATCCGGCCTGGGACCTGAGAGCCGAACAGATCACGACGACGGCCGACGGAGCAGTGGCCGCGATGGGGCAGGGACGCGACATCCTCGGTGACCCGCTCAAGGCCCTGGTCTGGCTGACGCACCGCCTGCCCGCCCAGGACATCGCTCTTCGGGCCGAAGGCATCGTCCTGGCCGGCTCGGTCCACGCCAGCCTCCCGCTCACCCCAGGCACCGACTTCTGCGCAACCTCCACTCGGCTTCCCGGCGTCCTGCTGCGGGTCCTTTGACCTGCCGTACACACCGGGACCACACCCAGTTGTGCAGGGAATGTCGTGTTCCGGCGCGCCGCGCAAGCGATTCGGCGTGCCACGCGCGAGAGGAGCAGCGGCATGCCGCCAAAGTCCATCGAGGGCGGTTCCGTTCGACCCATTGACACCCCAGGGGCGACATCCTTACTGTCACGCCAGCTTTTCGAACGGGTGACGAAATTTCGAACAGGACCGAAGAGCACAGGGGGCAACTGCCGTGCGCATCACGGGAATCAGCACACACGTGGTCGGGACGCCTTGGCGCAATCTGACCTACGTCCAGGTGCACACCGACGAAGGGCTCACGGGAGTCGGCGAGACCCGGATGCTGGGCCACACCGACGCACTGATCGGCTATCTGCGGGAGGCGGAGGCCCATCACATTCTCGGCTCCGACCCGTTCGCTGTCGAGGACCTCGTCCGCCGTATGAAGTACGGCGACTACGGGCGGGCCGGCGAGATCGTCATGTCCGGCATCGCCGTCATCGAGATGGCCTGCTGGGACATCAAGGGCAAGGCCCTCGGCGTACCGGTGTGGCAGCTGCTGGGCGGGAAGGTGACCGACAAGGTCAAGGCCTACGCCAACGGCTGGTACACCACCGAGCGCACCCCGGAGGCGTACCACAAGGCCGCCCAGGGGGTGATCGAGCGCGGCTACAAGGCCCTCAAGATCGACCCCTTCGGGACCGGTCACTTCGAGCTGGACCACGAGCAGAGCCTGTATGCCGTCTCCCTCATCGAGGCCGTGCGGGACGCGATCGGCCCCGAGGCCGAGCTGATGCTGGAGATGCACGGCCGCTTCTCCCCGGCCACCGCCGTTCGTCTGGCCCGCGAGCTCGCGCCCTTCAAGCCCGCCTGGCTGGAGGAGCCGGTCCCGCCGGAGAACCTGAAGGCCCTGGAGAAGGTGGCCGCCAAGGTCGACATCCCGGTGGCGACCGGTGAGCGCATCCACGACCGGATCGAGTTCCGCGAGCTCTTCGAGAGCCAGGCGGTGGACATCATCCAGCCCGACGTCGGCCACATCGGCGGCATCTGGGAGACGCGGAAGCTGGCCGCCACCGCCGAGGCGCACTACGTGCTCGTCGCGCCGCACAACGTCGGCGGGCCCGTCCTCACCGCCGCCTCCCTCCAAGTCGGCTTCGCCTCCCCGAACTTCAAGATCCTTGAGCACTTCAACGACTTCGCGGACGCAGAGATCAAGAAGGTCGTGAAGGGGGCACCGCAGGTCGTCGACGGGTACTTCCAGCTCTCCGAGGCGCCCGGACTCGGCGTCGAGCTTGACACCGACGCGGCGGCCGAATTCCCCCAGCAGCAGGCCCGGTTCGACCTGTGGGCGGACGGCTGGGAGCAGCGCAAGCCGAAGGGCACGCAGTGAGCACGGCCGTCGTCATCGAGGGGCCGGGCGAGCACCGGATCATCGCGCACGAGCCGACGGCTCCGGCCGCCGGTGAGGCCCTGGTCCGCGTCCACGCGGCGGGCATCTGCGGCAGCGACCGCGAGGTCTACCAGGGCAACCGGCCCGATGGGTACGTCCGTTACCCGCTGACGCCCGGCCACGAGTGGTCCGGGACCGTCGAGGAGGTCGGCGCCGGTGTGCCCGCGGCGCTCGTCGGCCGTAAGGTCGTCGGCGAGGGCTTTCGCAGCTGCCAGGTCTGCGACCGCTGCCACGCGGGCGAGACGACGTTGTGCACGGCGGGATACGAGGAGACCGGATTCACCCGGCCGGGCGCGATGGCCGCCACGCTGACGCTTCCGGCGCGGCTCCTCCATGTCCTGCCGGACGACGCCGACCTGACGGCCGCCGCCCTCCTCGAACCGGGCGCCTGCATCGCGGCCGCCGCGCTGAAGGCGAACGCCCGGCCGGGCGAGCGTGTGGCCGTCGTGGGCACCGGCACGCTCGGGATGTTCGCGGTCCAGTTCCTCAGGGCGGGCTCTCCGGCCGAGCTGCTCGTGGTCGGCACCCGCCCGGACCGGGCCGCACTGTCGCGGGAGTTCGGCGCCACCGACTTCCGTACGAAGGACCAGGAGCTCCCTGACGACTTCGACGTGGTGATCGAAACCGCCGGGTCGGCCTCGGCGGCCCGTACCGCGGCCTCGCTGCTGCGGCGCGGCGGGCGTCTGGTACTCACCGGTATCCCCGCGCCGGGCGCCGAAGGGCTCGACCCCACCGATCTCGTCGTACGGCAGCTGGAGGTGCACACCGTGTTCGGGGCGCCGCCGAAGGCCTGGGCGCACACGGTGCGGGTGTTCGGCGCCGGGTTGCTGGACCCGTTGCCCCTGGTCACGCACGAGCTGCCGCTCGCCGAGTTCCCCGAGGCCATCGCACTGGTGGGGTCCGGCGATCCGAAGGTCGGCAAAGTCCTCCTCCGCCCCTGATCAGTACGCCGGTACGAAGACTCCTGACGCTTCGTACCGGCGTATACCCAAAGTCACGAACCTTGTCCGAAATATCGAACGTGAAGGACAGCTGTGACCGACGCTCCCCCTACGGCAGCCCGCCGACCCGGTCAGCAGGCGCTCGCCGCGCTCGGCCTGGGCGCGCCCGATCCCTCTCCCGCCGACGCCTCGCCGCACACCTTCCCGGGCGGCGGCCGCTGGCGCACCGAAGTGCCGTCCGTCGAAGGGCCCGAGGCCCTGGCCGTGGTCCTGAAGGAGTCCTCGCGGCTCGATGTGCCGATCCACCGGGTCAGCCAGGGCAGCGGTGTGTGGATGCTGACCGACGCCGAGATCACCGAGATGGTCGAGGCCACCGGTGAGCGCGACATCGAGCTCTGCCTGTTCACCGGCCCGCGCGGCACCTGGGACATCGGCGCCTCCGTACGTACCGACTCACGCGGCGGCGGGCTGCGCGCCCGCGGCCACGACGCGGTGGCCGGCTGTGCCGAAGACGCTGTCCGGGCAACGGAGCTGGGCGTCAAGTGTCTGCTCGTCGCCGACGAGGGCGTGCTGTGGGCCCTGCACCGGGCGCGTGAGGCCGGCATCATCCCGCCGGACACGACCCTGAAGGTCTCCGCACTGATCGGGCCTGTCAACCCGGCCTCGTACGCCGTGTACGAACACCTCGGCGCCGACTCGCTCAACGTGCCGAGCGATCTGACGCTCGATCACCTCACCGAGATCCGGCGAGTCTCCGCCGCCCCCATGGACATGTACATCGAGGCCCCCGACGACCTCGGCGGCTATGTCCGGATGTACGAGGTCGCCGAGCTGATCCGGCGCGGCGCACCGCTCTACCTGAAGTTCGGCCTGTCCAAGGCGCCCGCGATCTACCCGTACGGGCACCATCTGCGCGACGTGACGCTGGCGACCGCCCGGGAGCGGGTGCGGCGCGGCCGGCTCGCCCTGGACCTGCTCGCGCGGCACGGAGCGGACGGCGAGATGGCACCGCTCGGCTCGCGGCTGCCGGGTGCGCTCAAGCGGTTCGCCACCTCCTCATAACGCTCCGGACAAACCCCCGAACACGTCACAAAAGTCGATGTCGCCGCACACAATCCCCCACCTCTTTGCCGGTCGCCCCTCGCGAGACCGAGCCCCGCACACACATCAAGGATGATGATCATGCGTAATCGCAGAGCAGCCCTCGCCGCCATAACCGCAGCCGCCTCCCTCGCCCTCACCTTGTCCGCCTGCGGCCAGAGCGGCTCGGGCGGCAGCAAGGAGAAGTCGGGCAGCGCCAAGGGCGGCACCATCGGCATCGCGATGCCCACCAAGTCCTCGGAGCGCTGGATCAACGACGGCAACAACGTCGTCAAGAACCTCCAGGCCAAGGGGTACAAGACCAAGCTCGTCTACGGCGAGGACGACCCGAGCACTCAGGTCTCGCAGATCGAGAACCTGATCACCCAGGGCGTCAAGGGCCTGATCATCGCGGCCATCGACAACAAGTCCCTCAACAACGTCCTCCGGGAAGCCGCCTCCGCGAAGATCCCCGTCATCGCCTACGACCGGCTGATCCTCGGCACCAAGAACGTCGACTACTACGCCTCGTTCGACAACGAGAAGGTCGGCGTGCTGCAGGGTACGTACATCGCGCACAAGCTCGGTCTGGACAGCGGCAAGAAGGGCCCGTTCAACATCGAGCTGTTCGCCGGGTCGAACGACGACAACAACACCAAGTACTTCTTCGGCGGCGCGATGAGCGTGCTGCAGCCGTACATCGACAAGAAGGAGCTGGTGGTCAAGTCCGGGCAGACCCAGCTCAACCAGGTCACCACCCTGCGCTGGGACGGCGCCACCGCGCAGAAGCGCATGGAGGACATCCTCACCTCCACGTACTCGAGCGCCAAGGTCGACGCGGTGCTCTCGCCGTACGACGGCATCTCGATCGGCATCCTCGCCGCCCTGAAGTCGGACGGTTACGGCTCCTCCGGCAAGCCGCTGCCCGTCATCACCGGCCAGGACGCCGAACTCGCCTCGGTGAAGTCGATCATCTCCGGCCAGCAGACACAGACCGTCTACAAGGACACCCGCAAGCTGGCCGACGTCGCCGCGACCATGGTCGACGATTCCCTCAACGGCAAGAAGCCGCAGGTCAACGACACCAAGACCTACAACAACGGCACCAAGGTCGTCCCCGCCATGCTGCTGCAGCCGGTGAGCGTGGACAAGACCAACTACGAGGACGTGCTGGTCAAGGGCGGCTACTACACCGACGCCCAGCTCAAGTAACCGCCGCAGCCCACCGACCGCAACCGACTGGAAGGCACGACCATGGCGGGACCCGTCCTGGAAATGCGCTCGATCGTCAAGACCTTTCCCGGCGTCAAGGCGCTGTCGGACGTCACTCTGACCGTCCGTCAGGGCGAGGTCCACGCCATCTGCGGCGAGAACGGCGCCGGCAAGTCCACCTTGATGAAGGTGCTCTCCGGCGTCCATCCGCACGGCACCTACGAGGGAGAGGTCCTCTTCGAAGAAGAGGAATGCCGCTTCAAGGACATCCGGGCGAGCGAGAACAACGGCATCGTCATCATCCACCAGGAGCTGGCCCTGGTGCCGTACCTCTCCATCGCGGAGAACATCTTCCTCGGCAACGAACACGCCACGCGCGGGTTCATCAACTGGAACGACACCCTCAAGCACGCCACCGAGCTGCTGCGCCGGGTGGGCCTCGACGAGCACCCCGAGACCCGCGTCACCGACATCGGCGTGGGCAAGCAGCAGCTGGTGGAGATCGCGAAGGCGCTGTCGAAGTCGGTGAAGCTCCTCATCCTGGACGAGCCGACGGCAGCACTGAACGACGAGGACAGCGGCAAACTCCTCGACCTGATCCTGGAGTTGAAGAACCAGGGCCTCACCTCGATCATCATCTCCCACAAGCTCAACGAGATCCGCAAGGTCGCCGACTCGGTGACGATCCTCCGCGACGGGAGGTCGATCGAGACGCTCGACGTGAAGGCGGCGGAGACCACCGAGGAACGGATCATCTCCGGGATGGTCGGCCGCGACCTCGACCACCGCTTCCCCGAGCGCACCCCGCACGACGGGGAGCCGGACGCGGCCCCGGCCCTGGAGATCCGCAACTGGACGGTGCACCACCCGATCGACCGGCAGCGCAAGGTCGTCGACGACGTCTCGATCAACGTGCGGCGCGGCGAGATCGTCGGCATCGCGGGGCTGATGGGCGCCGGCCGCACCGAACTCGCGATGAGCGTCTTCGGCCGCACCTACGGCCGGTACGCGGCGGGCACGGTACTCAAGGACGGCACGGAGATCCGTACGAAGTCCGTCGCCGAGGTGGTCGGGCACGGCATCGCGTACGTCACCGAGGACCGCAAGCACTACGGCCTCAACCTCATCGACACCATCAACCGCAACATCTCGCTGACCGCGCTGCACAGGGTCGCCAAGCGGGGCGTGGTCGACGAGCACGCGGAGCGGCAGGTCTCCGAGGGTTTCCGCAAGTCCATGAACATCAAGGCGCCGACCGTCTTCGAGCCGGTCGGCAAGCTGTCCGGCGGCAACCAGCAGAAGGTCGTACTCAGCAAGTGGATCTTCGCGGGTCCCGACGTGCTGATCCTGGACGAGCCCACCCGCGGCATCGACGTGGGCGCCAAGTACGAGATCTACACGGTCATCGACCAGCTGGCCGCCCAGGGCAAGGCGGTCGTCTTCATCTCCTCCGAGCTGCCCGAGCTGCTGGGCATGTGCGACCGCATCTACACGATGGCAGCGGGACGGCTGACCGGTGAGGTGCCGCGGGCCGAGGCCACGCAGGAAGTTCTGATGCGCCAGATGACCAAGGACAAAGAGGTAACCCGATGAGCACGGATGTAACCGCCAAGAGTCCGGCCCCCGCGCCACCGGACGGAAGCGGATCGGCCGCAGGCGGCGGGGGCCTGCTCCAGCTGATGCTGAACGGCCTGCGCCGCAACATGCGGCAGTACGGCATGCTGATCGCGCTCGGCCTGATCGTCGTCCTCTTCCAGATCTGGACCGGCGGGGACCTGCTGCTGCCGCGCAACGTCTCCAACCTGGTGCTGCAGAACAGCTACATCCTGATCCTCGCGATCGGCATGATGCTGGTGATCATCGCCGGGCACATCGACCTGTCGGTCGGCTCGCTGACGGCGTTCGTGGGCGCGTTCGCCGCCGTACTGACCGTCAGTCACCATGTCGCCTGGCCCATCGCCCTGGTGCTGTGCCTGCTGGTGGGCGCGGTGGCGGGCTCGGTGCAAGGGTTCCTGATCGCGTATCTGGGCATACCATCGTTCATCGTCACCCTGGCCGGGATGCTCCTCTTCCGCGGTCTGACGGAGATCCTGCTCAAAGGACAGACCCTCGGCCCGTTCCCCAACGGGCTGCAGAAGATGGGCAACGGCTTCCTGCCCGAGGTCGGCCCGAACACGAACTACCACAACCTCACACTGCTCCTCGGCATCGTGCTCATGGTCGCCGTGGTGTGGCAGGAGGTACGGGCCCGGCGCCGGCAGCAGGAGTTCACGCTCGCGGTCCTGCCCGCGCGGCTGTTCGCGCTGAAGCTCGTCGCGCTGGTCGCCGCGATCCTCACCCTCACGATGCTGCTCGCCAGCTACAACGGCGCCCCGATCGTCCTGATCATCCTCGGTGTCCTGGTGGTCGGCTACGGCTACGTGATGCGCAACGCGGTCTTCGGCCGCCACATCTACGCGATCGGCGGCAACCTGCCGGCCGCGAAGCTGTCCGGCGTCAAGGACAAGCGGGTCACCTTCCAGGTGTTCCTGAACATGGGCGTGCTCGCGGCCCTGGCAGGTCTGGTGGTCGCCGCCCGTCTGAACGCGGCCTCGCCGAAAGCGGGAGTGAATTTCGAACTCGAGGCGATCGCCTCGTCGTTCATCGGTGGCGCGTCCATGAGCGGCGGTGTCGGCACCGTCCTCGGCGCGATCATCGGCGGTCTCGTCCTCGGTGTGCTGAACAACGGCATGAACCTCCTCAGCGTCGGCACCGACTGGCAGCAGGTCATCAAGGGCCTGGCCCTGCTGGTGGCGGTCGGCTTCGACGTGTGGAACAAGCGCAAGTCCGGTTCGTAAGTCAGATCGGGCCCCGCCGGAAAGGCGGGGCCCCTCCTTTTGCAGGAGCCGCTCATGGAACTGAACAGACGTACGGTCATTGCAGGCGCCGCAGCCGCTGGCCTCGCCGCGACCACCCTCGGCACGGGCACGGCACAGGCGGGCACCTCGGCCCCGGAAGGCAGGAAGCCGGCGAAGGAGCTCTTCGGCACGCTCGCCGACGGCACCAAGGTCTACCGCTGGTCGCTGGAGAACGGCGGCACCCGATTGAAGGTGCTGTCCTACGGCGGCATCATCCAGTCCCTGGAGATCCCGGACCGGCACGGCCGGTACGCCAACGTCTCCCTCGGCTACGACAACCTCGACGCGTACATCAAGGGGACCACCTTCTTCGGCGCCACCATCGGCCGCTACGGCAACCGCATCGCCAAGGGCCAGTTCACCCTCGACGGCAAGAAGTACCAACTGTCCGTCAACGACGGCGCGAACAGCCTGCACGGCGGCGCCAAGGGCTTCAACACCAAGGTGTGGGACGTCGAACCGTTCGCCGCCGGCTCCGACGTCGGCCTGCACCTGTACTACACCAGCATCGACGGCGAGATGGGCTACCCCGGCACCCTGAAGACGAAGGTCACCTTCACGCTGAACAGGCACGGCGACTGGCGCATCGACTACGAGGCCACCACCGACAAGCCCACCGTGGTCAACCTCACCAACCACACGTACTACAACCTCGCGGGCGAGGGCAGCGGCAGCATCTACGACCACGAACTCCGGCTGGCGGCAGGCCGGTTCACCCCGACCGACTCGGGCCTGATCCCCACCGGCGAGCTGGCGAAGGTCAAGGGCACCCCCTTCGACTTCTCCCACCCCAAGCCGATCGGACGTGACATCCGCATCGGCCATCCGCAACTGGTCACCGCCAAGGGCTACGACCACAACTTCGTGCTCGACAAGGGCATGACCGCGAAGCCCGAGCACGTGGTGACGCTGCGCGACCCCGGCTCCGGCCGCACCCTGAAGATCTTCACCGACCAGCCCGGCGTGCAGTTCTACTCGGGCAACTTCCTGGACGGCACCCTGGTCGGCCCGTCCGGCCACACCTACCGGCAGGGCGACGGACTGGCCCTGGAGACCCAGCACTTCCCGGACTCGCCGAACGAGCCGTCGTTCCCGTCGACGGTGCTGCGGCCGGGGCAGACGTACCGCACGACCACGGTGCACACGTTCGACTGCTGAACAGCTGGAACCTGGGCAAGTACATCAGTGACCGGAATTCTTGAGCGCAGGCCCCTCCCTTCGGGGAGGGGTTGGCTCATCCTCGTGCCGGAGCCGCGCAGCGGCGGAGTTCGCTGCGTTGTCAGTGGCGGGCACTATGTTGATCACATCAGTTGGAGGGGGGTGTTTCTCATGCTGTCGGGCCGCAGGTATCGGCTTGAGTTGACGGCCGAACAGGCGGAGATGTGCGAGGAGTTCGGCAACGTCTGTCGGTCGGTGTGGAACACCGGCCTCCATCAGCGCCGGGAGTACCGGCGCCGTGGGGCGTGGATGAACTCGCGCCGCAGTGCGCCGAGCTGGCCGAGGCCAAGCGGGAACACCCCTGGTTGAAGGCCGCGCCGTCGCACGCGCTTCAGCAGACACTCAAGGATTTAGACCGGGCGTGCCGGGATCACGGCACCTTCAAGGTGCGGTGGAGGTCGAAGGTGCGTTGGTCGCCTTCGTTCCGGTTTCCCGATGCCAAGCAGATCAGCGTGGAGCGCTTGGGCCGTAAGTGGGGCCGGGCGAAGCTGCCGAAGCTGGGCTGGGTCCGCTTCCGCTGGTCGCGCCCCCTGGGGGGTGAGATCCGGTCCGCGACCGTGTCGAAGAAGTCCGGGCACTGGTTTGTGTCGTTCCTCGTGGACGACCAGGCCGTCACACCCGAGAAGCATGCGATGCCCGGCACAGCGGTCGGGATCGACCGGGGCGTCAAGGTTGCGGCGGTCACCTCCGACGGCGACTTCCACGACCGGGAGTTCATCACCGCCGATCAGGCTGGACGGTACCGGCGGCTTCAGCAGCAGTTCGCCCGCACCAAGAAGGGCAGCGCCAACCGGTCCAAGACCCGGGCGGCGATGAACCGGATCATGGGCCGGGTCACGGACCGGCGTGGCCACTTCTGTGCCCAGACCGCTTCCCGGATCGTCGCGAAGAACGCTCTGGTGGTGCTGGAAGACCTGCGGATCAAGAACATGTCCGCGTCCGCCTCGGGCACGATCGAGGCGCCGGGTTCCCGCGTCGTCGCTCAGAAACGGGGCCTGAACAGGGCCGTCCTCGACAAGGGATGGCACCGCCTCGAACTCGCCCTCGTGGGCGCCGCCCGGTACACGGGCACGACCGTGGTGAAGGTCAATCCCGCGTACACGTCGCAAAGGTGTTCCGCCTGCGGCTTCGCCTGCGAAGAAAACCGAGAGAGCCAATCGGTCTTCGTGTGCAAAGCCGAAGGCTGCGGACACACCGCACACGCCGACGTGAACGCGGCCGTCAACATCAAACACGCGGGCGGGCAGCCCGTGTCAGCCTGTGGAGACCTCGGCGCCAGCGGGTCCGCGAAGCAGGAACCCGTAAGCCGGGCGACCGGCCGAACCCCCTCATAGGGGAAGCCCCCTCCCTTCAGGAGGGGGAGGAAGTCAATTCGCACGTGCGGAGGATCGGGCTAACCGCCGAACACGGGCTGCGGCAGCCCCTTCCCGGCGTTGGGCAGCACCAGTACCGAGCCGGAGAGCGGGTGAGGCGCCTCCAGGCCCGTACGGGCTGTCGTGATGTACAGGTCGGCCAGTTCCGCTCCGCCGAAGGCGCAGGCCGTGGGGCGGCGCACGGGGAGCTCCACGACCCGGTCCAGCGCGCCCGACGGGGCGTAGCGGCGGACCGCACCGCCGTCCCACAGCGCGACCCACACACAGCCGTCGGCGTCGACGGTGAGCCCGTCCGGGAAGCCTGCGGCTTCATCCACAACCGCCAACACCCTTCTGTTGACGGGCAGTTGGTCATCGCCCACATCGAAGACGTCGATCCGCCGGGTCGGCGTGTCGATGTAGTACATCAGCCGGCCGTCGGGACTCCAGCCGGTGCCGTTGCTCACCGTCACGTCGGCGAGGAAGGTGTGGGCGGTGCCGTCGGGCGCGAACCGGGTCAGCGTGCCGCCGCCCGGTGCCTCGTCGTAGCGCATGGTGCCGGCCCAGAGCGCGCCGTCGGGTGCGACAGCCGCGTCGTTGCCCCGGCGGCCCGGGGCGACCTCCCGGTGCAGCCAGCGGAAGCCGTCCGCGCCGTAAAGCCCCACGCCGTCACGGAGGTTGACCACCAGGCCGCCGCCCTCGCGGGGTTTCGCCGCGCCCACGTGCTGCTCGGTGGTCATGACCGTACGGCGTCCGGAGCCGGGATCGTACGTGTGGACCCGCGAGCCCAGGATGTCCACCCAGATCAGCCGCTGGGCGGCAGTGTCCCACGTGGGCCCCTCCCCGAGCGCAGCCTCCGCGCGGACGGCCACGTCAAGAGTCATCCCACGCTCCGGTGGCCCAGCCGCTCCGACAGCTCGGCGGCACCCTTGGCGGCGAGCTGCTCCAGCTCCCCGCGCCGCTCGTCGCTCCAGCGGATCATCGGCACGGAGATGGACAGCGCAGCGACGACCTGTCCGGTGCGGTCGCGCACCGGGGCGGCGACGCAGCTGACGTCCGGGTTGGACTCGCGGCACTCCACGGCGATGCCGCGGCGGCGGATCTCTGCGAGGGCCTCGCGCAGGGCGGACGGTTCGGTGATGCTGTTCGGGGTCATCGCGACCAGCTCCGCGCTGTCGGGGATGCGCGAGGTCAGCTCTGGCTCGGGGAGCGAGGCAAGCAGCATCTTGCCGACGGAGGTGCAGTGGGCGGGCAGCCGGCGCCCGGCGGCGGACACCATGCGCACCGCGTGAGTGGAGTCCACCTTCGCGATGTAGATGACGTCGGTGCCCTCCAGGATCGCCACGTGTACGGTCTCGTCGCAGGTCACGGCAACGGAGCGGGCGACCTGCTGGCCCTCGGCAGCGAGGTCCAGCTGCTCGGCGTACCGGCTGCCGAGTTGGTACGGGCGGACGCCGAGCCGGTAACGGCCCGGCTGGCCCGGCACCTGGACGATGTAGGAACGAGCGGTGAGCGTGGTGACCAGCTCGTGCACCGTCGTGCGCGGCAACTGTAGCTTGCGCAAGATATCGGGGGCTGAGAGCGTCCCGTCCCCGTCGAGGAAAAGCTCGAGAATGTCGAGAGCTCGGGTCACGGCAGGTACGAGTCGTCCCACAACCGACCCCCTCCCTTGTGTTCGAAATTTCAACAGTTGATCGGCATGGCGAACACAGGCTACTCACAGTGCTCTTGGACGGGCAATGGGTGTGCGTTGCCGTATGTATCTCCGTGGCGAGCGGTGACTAACGTCGTCGGCCTCTGCGGTCGCCGAGTTTCCCGGCCTCCGTGCCGCTGCCCGACCGCAGGCTTGCTTCGCACCCTGACCAGCTGGGTTTTCGTTCGTGGGAACGCTGGTGCCCGGCCGCTGTCATGCCCCGAAGCCGGCGGGCTCATGGGACCTGAGGGTTCGCCTGTCAGGAACCCACTGGTGGGGTGTGGGTTCTGGGGTGGGGAGGCACATGGTGTCGGCTGTACGAATACTGGCGCAACCCGGAGGTCCAGCGGGACGACAACCCTGCGGCCTGGTTGATGACCTGCACCATCCTCACCACCGAGGCCACCGACGCGGCCGGCCGCGTGCATCCCCGTATGCCGCTTTCCCTCACGGTGGACCACTACGACGCGTGGCTCGACCCTCACCACCAAGACCCGGACGAATTGCGGACGCTGCCCACCCAGCCCGCCGGCGGGCATCTGGACGCCCGGCCGGTCTCCCCGGCCGTCAACAACGTCCGCAACAACAGCCCTCAGCTCCTAGTACTCCAGCCGGACTTCTCCATTACCGCTGGTCAACGGCTTGAGTGTGGGGAGTGTAGCGGGGTGGGGATGACTGCCGGACGGTCTTGGCGGACCGTCCCGCGAACGTGTGCCCACGCCGCATGTAGTGGCAGTGGGTTGAGCAGCCCATAGGCGTGGTCAATGACGTGCCCACGAGCGCCTGGGGCGATGAACTTGAGAAGCTCTTCCTGCGGGTCGGGGCCTGCTTCGGCCGGGTGGAACCCCGACGCCGGATGCGGGACTACGTGCGTGGACTGCTGGTGATGGTGCTCTTTGAGCTACAACATCCGCTTGGCCATGACGCCCAGTGCTCGCCACAGCTCATCCGCTGGCACCGTGCCGTCGTGCACCATCCGGTCGAGGGCCGCCCGCACAACGGCCGCCGTCTCCACCGGCAGATCCCGCACTCCGAAAACTGATCCAGCGGTGCCGACCCCACCCTGGTCGCCTCCCCGGACGCTGCGTCGAAACAGCCATCCTCCAGCTCCGACAGGTGCCGCTCGAACACATCGAGAATCACACCGAGCGCCGTCGCGCTGTTCCCGATCTTGTATGCAGCCCGGGACGTCTCCAGCGCATCAAGCACCGGCTCGTACTGCGCAAGTCCCGCCACCCCCGCTCATCGGCCGTCGCTGTCGAGCGCGCCGCGTCGAACGCCGCTTCCGCCCGCTTCAGCTCGTCGGGCAGGAACATGAGGCTCGTACTGGGGCGCGTCCCAGGTGCCACCATGACCCGCAACGAAGCTCCTCGACTACCTGGTTGGTCTCGACAATCACCAGTCGTAGCCGAGGAGCTTCGTCACGTCCGGCGGAACACGGCACGGGCGCGGCCGGGGCCGCGCGGCGGGCGGGCGCCTGAGTAACGGCACGCTGCGCGCATAGGCGCCGATGTCAGGCCATTCGTAACGGACACAGAGGAAACTGTGCGAGATCTCGGGGCGATCTTCCTTACGCTCACTCCGTGACGATCAATGCTCCGGGCTGGCTGCTGCTCGGCACCGCGGGCTCCGTGCTGGTCGCGGCCGGCAGCTGGGGAGCCGGGGCGCTGCCGCTGGGCGTTCCTGACGGGGTGTGGGGACGACCCGGCCAGGTGGAGATGCTGCTGGGCTTCGGTCTCTCGTACGCCGGCCTGGTGCTGCTGGTGGCCGGGTGGTGGTGGCTGGGCCGCCTCCTGCGCGACGGGGCCGAGGTGAGCCGCGGGCAGCAGCGGGCCGCCCTCGTGTGCTGGTCACTGCCGTTGCTTCCGTGCCCGCTGCTCTTCAGCAGCGACGCCTACAGCTATGTCGCCGAGGGCGCGTTGGCGGCACGCGGGTGGGATGTGTACCGGCTGGGCCCGGATGCGCTGGGCGGGGCGCTGTCGGCCAATGTGCCCGGGGTGTGGCACGACACCCCGGCTCCGTACGGGCCGGTGTTCGTCGCCGCCGCACGCGCGGTGGTGACCGTGACGGGCGAGGGCCACGTGGTGGCGGCTACGGTGGGGATGCGGTTGCTGGCGATGGCCGGACTGGCATTGGCGGTCGTAGCGGTGCTGCGGCTGGCGGCCGACATCGGTGGGGCGGGGGCCCGCGAAGCGGCGGGGGCGCTGTGGGCCACCGCCCTCAGCCCGCTGGTGCTGCTGCACTTGGTGGGCGGTGCGCACAACGACGCGCTGATGCTCGGCGCGATGATGGCGGGCTTCGTGGCGTTCCGCCGGGACCGGTGGGTGACGGGCACCATCCTGCTGACGACGGCGGTTCTGATCAAGGCGCCGGCCGGGGTGGCGCTGCTGTGCGCCGCAGTGGCGGCGGTAGCGGGCCGGACCGGCTGGGCGCGCCGGGCCCGGCTGGTGGCCGGGATCCTTGTGGTGGCCGCCGGCGTAGGTCTGCTGGAAGTGCTCCTGTGCGGACAGGGCTTCGGGTGGGTGCGCACGCTCGGCACCCCCGCCTCCGTGCCGGCGATGCTTTCGCCGAGCACGGACGTGGGCGCGCTGCTGGATTGGCTGGCCTCGGCGGCCGGCTGGCGGGCCGGAACGGGGACGTTGATGGCCGCGGCACGGGCGGCCGGCCTGCTGGCTGGTGCGGTGGCCGTGGCCCACTGGGCGCGGCGGGCCCCCCGGACGGGAGCCGAGTACGCCGCGGGAATGTCGCTGCTCACGGTCGTGGTGTGCGCGCCGGCGGTACAGGTGTGGTACTTGCTGTGGGGCCTGGTGCCGCTGGCTGCGGTGGGGTGGCGGACGTTGGGGCACCCGGTCGCGAAGACCGCGACCATGGCGACGTTCCTCGTCGTGATGCCGATCGGTTTGGGCCCCACCTGGCCGTCCGCGCTCGCCGCCGTCACAGGTGGGCTGGCGGCTCTGACGGGTCTCGCGGTGTGGTGGCTGCTGCGGGGCGGCGGGCGCGCCGCCCTTCGTGCAGCAGGAAGAAGGCTCCGGTGAGACAACCCAGAGGGATCTCCAGCAGGTGGGTGAAGGCGGCGTACAGCAGCATGCTCGAGGCCACGGCGGCGGGCGCTCCGCCGAGGGCGACGAGGGCGAACGCGGCTGCGCTCTCGGTGATCCCGATGCCGCCGGGCGTGATGCCGATCTGGGTGAGCAGTCTGCTGGCGGCGAAGACCGCCACCGCCGGCCCGAGTCCGCTACCGGCACCCGTCACCCACAGGCAGGCCAGGAAGAGCAGACCTTGCGCAGTCAGCGTCCCCGCCATCCCACCCACCAGGCGCGGCCACGACCGCAGCCACACCTCACGGCAGTCACGGCGGCACCGCCGCGCGAACCTGCGCATCCGCACCACGGCCCTGGCCACGGACCCCCGGAACAGCCGTGGGGGAGTACGGCGTCTGACGGCCCGTCGGAGCGGCTGCCGGAGCAACCAGAGGCCGCCGCCGGCCAGGCACGCCACCGGCAGCGCGGCGCCGGCGACCCAGCCGGTGCCCGGTACGGACAGCCCGGCCAGCACCAGCACCCCGGCGACGGAGACCACCAGCCGGGCCAGGACGTTGCAGACCCCGGTCACGACGATGCACGCGGCGACGGCCCGCGGCGGGTGCCCCCAGCGACGCGTCATGGAGTAGGTGACGGCCACCCCGGCCGCACCTCCTGCGGGCAGGAGGTTGCTGACGGCGCTCCCCGTGCAGTTCAGCACCAGCGCCCGGGAGCGGGTGAGGCCCGGCAGCGAGGCGCTGAGGACGTACGTGTAGGCCCACAGGCACACGCCCGCCAGGGCGCCGAGGATCGCGAGGTGGGAGCCGTCGATCTGTCCGAGGCTGGCTCTGACCGCCGACCACTGTGTGCCCGCGGCCCGCGGCACGGCGAGTACCAGCAGGGCGGTCCCCGCAGCCGCCGAGGCGAGGCCCAGCAGCCGTGGCACGGAGGGCCGACGGGGCGTCATCATGCCCGGTTCCCACCGTCGTTGAACGCCGCCAGGGGGTGGTGCAGGCGGGTGCCCGGCGGGAGGCCCCGCTGGATGTACCACTCCGTGCCCAGCACTTGGCGGAACACCGGAGCGGGCAGACGGCGCAGCGCGGCAAGGGTCCGTACGGAGTCGCCGCCGCCCGCCTGGCTCACGTGGGCGGCCATGCTGGCGCGTTTGGCGGCCCAATGCTGCCCGACCCGCACCCTGTGCGTGATCTGCGCACGGGGTGCGTAGGCGCGGTGGAAGGCGTCGCGGTCGAAGCCGGGCGGGAGGCGGTGGATCCAGGAGGCCCACCGGATCCCGCGCAACAGCAGGTCGCGGTCGACGGTCGCCTCCAAGACCACGGGGGTCCCGGCGAGGCGGGCCGCCCGGTAACCGACGCGGTGGACCTGCACATGGTCGGGGTGGCCGTATCCGCCGGCCGGGTCGTAGACCGTCAGGACGGCGGCGCGCTCCCCGGCCAGCAGGTCCGCGAGGCGCCCTGCCGCCTCGTCGGCGTCCGCCGCGGCGAACGACCCCTCGGGGGGCGGGGAACCGTGCCCGGAGTCGCCGTAGCCGAGGAATACCACCCGGGCGCAGCCCAGGAGCCGTGCCGACGCACGGGCCTCCGCGCGGCGCAGGCCGCCCAGTCCCCGGGCGAGGTGCTCCGGCGCCGCGAGGCCCCCCTCCCCGGCGGTCGCCAGCACGAGTACCACTCGGTGGCCCTCGGTGGCCAGCCTCGCCATCGTTCCGGCGGTCAGCAGCGCCTCATCGTCCGGATGGGCGTGAAAGAACACACACGTATGAGTCATCACCAGGTGCCCTCCCGTCAAAGGACCGGGATAAATCGGAATGTATTAGGCATGATTCTGCACATCTCGGACTGCTTCGCGCCGCGCACCGGGGGCATTGAGAGCCAGGTCGTCGCCTTGGCGGAAGCGCAGCACCGGTCCGGGCAGGACATCGCAGTGGCGACCGCCACGCCTGCCGCCGGCCAGGGGAAGGAGCCATGGCCGTACCCCGTGTACAGGATCACCGCACGCATCCCGTACCAGCTGCCTGTCCACCCGAGGGCCGGGCGGGAACTGGACCGGCTGTTGACCGGCCTCGCGCCGCGGGCCGTCCACGTGCACGTGGGTGCGGTGTCGCCGTTCGCCTGGTCGGCGCTGGCCTGCGTCCGACGCTTGCGGATCCCGGCGGTGGTGACGGTGCACAGCACCTGGGGCCCCGTGGTGCGCACCCTCTACCGCTGCCTTTGGCGGACGGCGAACGGGCCGTCCGCCCCGCTCGCCGTGACGGCTGTCAGCCGGTTGGCCGCCGGGCTGATGGGCCAGGCCCTGCCGCACCTGACGCCGCTGGTGGTCCCCAACGGCATCGACCCCGGCCTGTGGCGCGGCCCGGCACGAGACAGCCGCCACGACGACCGCGTCCATGTCGTCTCGGTCGGCCGGCTCGTCCCCCGCAAGCAGCCGATGGAACTGCTGGCGGCTCTGCGGTCGGCGCAGCCGCGGCTGGCGACCCGCAACGTGGCGCTGCGCGCGACGGTCGCCGGGGACGGGCAGTGCATGGCGGCCATGCGCCGCTATGTGCACCGGCACGACATGGCCGACTGGGTGCGTCTCGCGGGCCGGATCGACCCGGGCGAGGTACGGCGGCTGCTGGCCGACGCCGACCTGTTCATCAACGCCTCGAACCACGAGGCGTTCGGCATCGCCGCCCTGGAGGCCCGTACCAGTGGAGTGCCGATCCTGGCGCGCGCCCACACGGGCGTCGCCGACTTCGTCCGGCACAACCGCGAGGGGGTGCTGTGCCGCGCCTCGACGTCCGCGCTCTCCGACGACTTGGTTTGGCTGGCCCGCACCCCCGGCGCCCGCCGCCGCATGGCGGACCACAACCGGGAGACCCTGCCGACCCCCTGCACCTGGCCCGTGGTCACCGGCGCGTTCGCCCACTGCTACGACGCGGTCGCCCCCTGACCCTGTTCCGGGACGCGGCGGGAAACCCCCAAGGCCGCCAGGGTTGGGACAACGCGCCGGGTCAAGGCCCCAACTTCCTGCCGGCGCACACAGTTCCAGCAGCTGGTGCCATTCGCGGCCGCTGCGGGCCGGGCCGGTCCACCGGACCAGAACCCGCTGTCGGCCAACCGATCGTGCAGCGCGCCCGCCATCATGTCGATGGCCAGCTCCGCATCCCGATCCCCTCCGCGTGCTGAGCGAGCCCCACCGGCTCCGACGAGCACACCGCCACCTCGGGCCGCGCCTTCGGGAACGTCGCGTATGAGCGGCGCTCCTCGTGCGGCTTGCACACCACCAGCACCGCCTTCGGCACGATCCCCACCGGACACGGCCGCAGCTCGGATCGTGGTGTGGTGCATCTGGTGGTAGTCCCGGATCAGCGCCCGTGCATCAGCGGAAGATGCCTGTGTGACCCAGCGAGTAGCGGCCCGGCTGCGGATAGACCGCGAGGCCTTGCGGGCCCCTGCCCACGCTGATGCGGGCGAGCTGTTCGCCGGTGGCGGTGTCGATGGCGTACATCTCGGAGTTGTAGCGGCCGGACAGCCACAGGACCCTGCCGTCCGTGGAGACGCCGCCCATGTCGGGGCTGCCGCCGTTCGGCAGGCGCCACTTCTTGGTCAGCCAGTCCTCCTTGAAGTCGAACACGGAGATGGTGCCCTCGCCCCGGTTGGAGATGTACATCTCGCGGGAGGCACGGCTGACGTAGAGGCCGTGCGCGCCCTTTCCGGTGGGCAGGAGGGACGGTTTGGAGAAGGTGTCGCCGTCTAGGACCCACATGCCGTCGGCCATAATGTCGGCGATGTAGAACTTCTTGCCGTCCGGGGAGATCTTCACGTCCTGCGGCATGACACCGTGCAGGGGCAGCTTCTGATGGCCGATCACCGCCATCTTCTCGGTGTCGACCTTGAGCAGCTCGCCGCTGAACTCGCAGGAGACGATGAAGTAGCGGCCGTCCATGGAGAAGTCGGCATGGTTGACGCCGTGACAGCTGACCGGGACAGCCTTGACCACCTTCATGGTGTGGGCGTCGCGGAAGACCAGCTGCCGGTCGTTGGAGGCCATCACGACCGCGTACTTGCCGTCCGGCGTGAAGTACAGGTTGTACGGGTCATGCACGGCGACCGGCTTGCCCGCCTCGCCGGTCCTCGGGCCGATGGGAGTGAGCGAGTTGCCCCGGTCGTCGTTGACCCACAGCGTCTTCAGGTCCCAGGACGGCACTATGTGCTGAGGCTGCCTGCCGACCGGGATCGACTTGATGACCTTGTACGTCTTCGGGTCGATGACTGACACGGTGTCGGAGTTGGTGTTGGGGACGTACACGCGGGACGGGTAGTCTTTGACCGCCGGCGAGAGCTGGTTCGGGCGGTCGGCCGCGTAGAGGTCGTTCGGGTCGAGCACAGGCGGCATGCCCCTCAGGACCCGGATCTTCTGCTGCTGGGCGGGGTTGAGGGGGTCCTGGAGGCGAGGGCCTCGTCCTTGTGTGGGATTGCGCTGCTGCAGCCGGCGAGTGCGGCGAGGACGGTGCCGGTAATCAGTAGGCGGGCGACGGTCGTGGGATGCATCAGCTCAGCAGCTCCCTGGTGGTCACCGCGCGCAAACCTCGTCGGTCGAGTTGGCGGAGGAAGTCGGGTAGGGCGGCGGCCGTATCCGCGTACCCGAAGTGGATGTTCACAACGGATCCGTTGCGGATCTGTAGGCGATGGAGCCGCCTGGGGACAGGCGGCGGCGAACGCACCGGCCATCGCGAGTCCCGCGCGCAGCGCCGAGCGACGGTCGGACACCGCACACGCGCTGCCCGTCAGGTGGGAGGGACGGGCGTGCTACCCCTGACAAGCTAAGGGCGGACCGACAGAAAAATCGGTCAATTGATTTGGAGAGTGTGCAGGGCCGCAAGGACGGGTGACGAACTCCCCCGGCCCACAGACCCCTTACGGCCATGGTTCCGTGAACGTGCCCGCACCCGAGAGACCTGACCACCAGGCTGGTCTACTGGACGATGGCAGACGCGCCGCAACGGCCGTTCTGCCGTCGGCAGCGAGGATGCGCCGGCCCCGCTCAATCGCCTGGAAGCGTGCAGGCCACGCGACCGGCCGCTCCGACCCGTGCTACGCGCGGGAGTGGG
The DNA here is from genome assembly GCF_004005495.1 of Streptomyces antnestii. Lineage (GTDB taxonomy): Bacteria > Actinomycetota > Actinomycetes > Streptomycetales > Streptomycetaceae > Streptomyces > Streptomyces antnestii. The sequence continues at coordinate 80,056 of NZ_RZYA01000030.1, read as the reverse complement.
AGCGGCCGGAGATCGCGGGCGCGCGCCGGGCGGCCCTCTACCTGCTGCGGGTCTGCGGTTGTGTGCTGCGGCCCCGGCCTCGGTCAGGACACCTTGATGGACACCGTGGGGGAGTGCGTCGTGCCCGACGTCGAGACCCGGACGTGCTGCGTGCCCTTGGTGCTGAACTTGTGGGTCAGCCTGTAGGTGTGACTCTTGGTCACTGTGGTGCTCGAGCCCAGGGTGGTCCACTTGCCGTTGTGCTGCTTCTGCAGAACCAGCTTCGTGCCGGACTTCAACCCCTTGGTCCGACCGGTGAACGTGACGCTCTGCCCAGCCTTGACGGACGTGTGGTTGGCCTTGATCGTGATCGAGGCCTTGGTCTTCGGCGTCTTGCTGTGCGTGGCGCTCGGCGTCGTCTTGCTGTGCGTGGCGCTCGGCGTCGGCGCGTTGCCGGCGGCGAAGGCTCCGGCCGATCCGGCCGATATCAGCCCGGCGGACAGAGCGCCCGCGGCCAGCGCACGGACACAGCGGCTGCGGAAAGTGGTAGGCACGGTGGTCTCCCGTAGGTTGACGGATTTCCCCCTGCAGCGCGTACGGCCCACAGGGCCGATCACGCACCCCCACAGGCTCGCCCAGGATCGTCCGCGCGGCGACTCGGAAGTGGTCAGAATCGCTTCAGAGAGGGACCTGTTTGACGCAAAGCCGCAGCTCACCCGGGCGGGAGGCCAGTGACTTTTTCTTACCTTGCTTTTTTCGCTTCCCGCTGGCGCTCGCCTCCGTCACGAGGACACGTGTCAGAAGTCGCGCACCAGCCAGGTCGAGGGCGGGGTGGCCATCTGCCGGGCTTGCCTTGAAGGAGCTCGCCCACCAGGAGATCGGCGCGGGGCCTCTGGAGACGTTCGCGGACCGTCCTGAACGTGCGACCAGGGCTGCTGTCAGCTCAGTACCGTGTCCACTTCACCAGCCAGGTGATGGTGGCGAGCGTGGTAGCGATCGCAACGAGCTACTCGCATCGCCGAGTTCGCGTCCGATTTGCGATGCAGCCTGCGGCCCACGCCCACACCGCGACGGCAAGAGCGTGGCATGGCCACGGGCAACGAGATCTCCCGCCAGCACCTGCTCCGCCGGGGCCTCGTCCTGGGGTACGCCACGCTGGACTGGAACGTGGTGGGCATCGTGGTGTCGGCCATCGCCGCGGTCTCCGCCCCGCTCCATGGCGCCGGCCGGCTTCGGTCTGGACTCCCTGATCGAGATCGGCGCGTCGACCGTGGTGATCTGGAAGCTCTCCGGCACGGGCGGAGCCCGCCAGCGCCGGGCCCTGCGCCTGATCGGCGTCGGCTTCGTCCTGCTCGGCCTCTACCTGCTCGTGCAGTCCACTCTCGTGCTGGTTTCTGGCTTCCACCCGCACCACTCGGCTCTCGGTATCGCCTGGACCGCGTGACTGCTGCCGTAATGTTCACCCTGGCAGCGTGCAAGGCCCGCGAGAACGGTCTGGACAAGCAGGATGGTGGAGAATCCGGCGACACCGACCACGACGGCGGTGGCGGCGATCCGGTAGCGGGGACTGTTGGCCGCCGCCGGGAGCAGGGAACGGCGGTTGGTGAGCACCAGCAGGTAGACCAGCACGATCGGGCTGATCAGGCCCTGCAGAACCTGGGCGCCGATATCCGAGATGCTCGATCATCTCCGCCTCGAGCGCGCCCTCCAGAACCAGTTTCACCAGCCGCTTGAGCAGCCCATTCTCCCCGACCAGATTCAGGCCCTCGCTGCGCGCCCTGTTCACCAGCTGCACGGCCAGCTCCCGGTCCGCCTCGGTCAGTCTCGCCAACTCGGCACCCTTGCGTACGGTGTTCGAACTGTCGCGGGACCGCTCGTCCTTGCCGCCCATCCGTGATCCTTCCCGGCGATGAGCACAGCTCACGCCAGACCAGTCACACCGGGGCATGCGCAAACTTCAGGACGGTCCCCGCACACATCCAGCGTCGCGGTCCCAGCGGGCGCCTTGCGCCCGGGTGAGGAACGGGGTCCTGCGTGTGCGGCCGGCGATCGGGCGAGGCAGGAGCTGGGGCGGTGCCGAATGGCGGACCGGCGGATCCAGCCGGATCGCACACCGTGCGGCCTGTACCGCCGGCGGGTCACGGCCGCCAGAGCCAGGAGTTCTCCGGTGCCGCGGGCAGGCACGGCCCGAGGTGGAGACGGGGCACGCGCCGTGCCGGGTCATCCTGGATCAGACATCGATCGCCCGAAACCAGTTGTCCGCCGGAAGCCATCCGCCACCGCTGGTCGGGGGCGTTGCTGTCGCACGGCGAGACATGCGGAAACGACGCGGCGGCCAGGCAGCTTCCGTGAGCCGTTCGGGACTGCCACTGGCCCGCGGCAGAGCGGTGCCAGAACTGTGGGGCCCTGCCGTCGCAGCGTGCGGTCCGCACGGCGCGTTCTGCGGTCCCCGGCTGCTTGTTCGTCACCTCGAGGCAGAGCTCCGGGGTGCCCGTCGCGGAGATGAGGGTGCCGGGGCGGGCATGTTGCTGGGGGCGGGGGTACTGCCGGTGCATCCAGTGCCGGTATGTGGCGGTGATGGAGTGGGTTGCGCTGCAGTGCGGGCCAGGACAGCGCACCGTGCGCAGGTACGTCTCGAAGATCTGTTGTTTGGCCCGGGCCTGCTCCGGTGCGAGGTTCTCCGGCAGGAGCGACATGGGGTATCCGCGGTAGGCGATGATGCCGCCGCGCAGTTGCAGAGGGAAGCCCGCCATCCGGAAGTACCGCGCGGTCACTCCGTGGTCGCTGTGGTCCGCGCCTTGTGTACCTGCGTGGCCGAAGAAAGCATTGTCGAAGTCCAGGGTACGAATGCGCTCGGTCTTCCACCGCCTGGCCAGGCCGGCGATCGTTGCGATGAGAGATCGTTCCGTGTACTGGCTGGAGGAGTTGACTGCGGTGATGCTGGAGATTTCTCCACGGAAAAGTTTCAGGAGGCTCTCGTGCCGGTCGGTGGAGCTTCCTTTCCCCGTAGGAAGCCCGTCGGGCAGACGGAAGAATGACAGCCGGATCTCGGGTCGTTCACGCAGGGAGAAGGAGGTGATGTGGTGACCATCGACCGTGAGGGTCCGGGTGACCGTGCGCTGCCCGGTCCCCGCCATGGCCGCATAGGCGGCGATCATGCCGAGTTCGCGGCTCCTCGCGTAGGGGCTTCGGTTGTAGGGGTGCCCGCCGTCCCCCGAGGTCAGGTAGACCACGTCGAGGGGGCATCCGGCAGTGATGAGCTCCTGAATCTGGGGATTGATAAAGAGGAGGTCATCGTCCTCGTGAGCCACGCCGATCATTTCTCGCATACAGGAGTGCGACGGCTTTTCGTACCCGTTGTGCCGGGGAGCCGATCCGGAGTGGAGGGCTTTTTCGGGCGGCTGGAGGGGCAGCGTACCGAGAAGGGCTGCCACTGCGACGAGAAGGAGACAAAAGACGGCCACGGAAAAGGGAGTTGGTGCGGAGATTCTGCTCTGCTTCCCAGGGCTTTTGCTCACGTGTCGTACCTCCCCGGCCGCGGGTTCCGCCGTCGTCTCCGGTTACCCACAAGGACGCTGGGATGTGGGGCCTCCCGTTCACCCGTTCCCCGTCCGTTCAAGGCTTGCCGGCCGCATTGGTGATGTCCTGGACCCCGTAGTAACGGGCTACGCAGTACGCCGGCCACTTCTTGTGACCATCGTGGCCGAACGGCTCGGTCATCTTGCTGATGGGAAGCACCCGATACGGAATCACCCGGGCCCCCGCCGCGGCCTGGGCCCGCATCCGCGCATCCTGTCGGTCCCATGCGCTGGCGCGTGCGGCCATGTCGGACTCCAGGCCCGCGAGCGATACCGCCAGCCCGAGGCAGACGACGCAGTACACAGCAGTTCCTGCGGCGAGGGCGGTGCGGGTCCGCCGGCCGCGACGGTGCCATGCGCGGGCGGCGAGCGCACCTGCGTAGACGAGGAACAGGACGTACAGCAGCAGGTAGTCGTTCCACAGGCGCGTCGACGTCATCACCCCGGTGCGGAAGGCGGGGTAGGTGATGACAGTGCAGGCGTAGCCGCCGATCACGAGGACCAGGATGCATGACCCGATCAGCAGTACCTCGTTCTTCGCGCGGGTGACACGTTCTGGAGAGGCACGTACGAGAAGACATCCGAGGATGACGCCGCCGGCGAGGGCTCCCAGGTACGGCCAAGACGTCAGACACTTCGCAGTGATGTGGGCGAATCCGTTGAGGGACTCCCACAGGGACTTGGGGGCGAGCATGATTGATGAGTTCTTCGACTGGCGCCTGTGCAGTGCGCCGGGCGACGTGTAGAGAATCAACGATCCGGTCACGAGGCCGGTGATGGCCGCCGCGCACCACAAGCGGACGAAGCGTCGTCGCGCGGCAGGGATGACACTGCGGCTGATCACCACGGTGCACGCCAGGGCGACCAGTGCGACCACGGTGGTCTCCTCCGACAGCAGCCCCAGCACTGCTCCCGTCGTGACGGCGGTGAACAGGGCAAAGGCGCGGCCCCGTGGTGAAGCGGCCCTCAGGACGGGGACGATGGCGGCACAGGCGAACACGGGGGGCAGCGTGTGCGAGACGGATGCCGCCGGCCAGTAGAACGTCTTGTAGGTATTGAGGGAGCCGAAGAGGAAGACGGCGGTCACCGTGGCCGCCGTGAACATCGCTGTCCCGCGCGGTGGCCTTTTCCCTGTGGCGTGCAGAGCGGCGGCACAGAACGCCCACAGCAGCAGAAGGATCAGCACCCCGCTGGCCGGCGCGAACCATTGCTGTCCCGGGACGCCGAAGCGCGCGTAGGTCCATACGAGCACGGCGTTGACGACCCGCCCGTTGTCCCTGAAATAGAACTTGTCCACCATGGCGGTCAACCCGCCGTCACGGACTACGGGCAGGAAGCACCAGTCGTCCCCACCAGGACGTACCAAATGGGCGGCCCAGGCTGCATAGGCGAACAGAGCAAGCGACATGGCGCAGAGGATTGGCGGCCACCGGCGTGCCCGTCCCACCAGAATGTTCGCGTCCGGGCCATCGCCGGTCTGCCGTCCCCGGACGGCACTCTCCGGTAGGCGTTTCACGCCCATTCTCCTTCCCGGGGGTGGCGCACGGGGTGGCGCACCCAGTACGCGACAGAGCTTGCCGCCCGGTACCGGGGAGCGCACCTTCCGCATGTCACACGGGTGATAATCAGATGATTCACTCGCTCGGCCTCGATGAGTCGTGAAGCTGCCCTGCAGAGTGCATGGTCGTTTACGGCAGCGACTCTTACGAGGCGGGTCTCCACTCGAGACGCGTCAGACGGGGCGCGGGCAACGGTCGGGAAACTGCCCCGATAGGCGGGAAATCCGTATGACAGGGTGCCAGATCTCCATTGTCGTCCCCTGCTACAACGAGGACGAGGTGATCGACACTTTTCATGCCGCTGTGGTGTCCGTCCTGGAGACAACGAAGCAGACCTTTGAGATCTGCTACGTAGATGACGGCAGCAGCGATACCACCAGACGACGCCTTTGCACCCTCGCCGGTCCGGACCGGCGAGTCCGCTACACCTCCTTCAGTCGTAATTTCGGGAAGGAAGCGGCGATCCTCGCCGGACTGCGCATGTCCCGCGGCGACGCCGTGGTCATCATGGACGCCGACCTCCAACACCCGCCCAGACTGATCCCACACATGCTGCAACTACGGCAGCACGGTTACGATCAAGTCGTAGCCCGCCGAGACCGCGCGGGAGACGGCGTGGTGCGGAGCCTCCTCAGTTCCGCCTACTACCGGGTCATGGGCCACGGCATGGACGTCGAAATCATCGATGGCGAAGGAGACTTCAGACTGCTGTCGCGATCGGCTGTCAAGGCCGTCCTTGCCATGCCGGAGACCAACCGGTTCTCAAAAGGAATTTTCGCCTGGATCGGTTTCGATACCGTCAGCTTCAATTATCACAACGTCAGTCGCGTGGCCGGCCGGTCAAAATGGGGCGGCAGGCGACTTCTCAACTACGGGATCGACGGTCTCATTTCGTTCAATAACCGTCCGCTGCGGCTGGCGGTCTACGCCGGTCTCACATTGTGCTTCACCGCGGTCGTCTATGCGCTGTGGACCATCACGAACGTCGCCTTGCACGGCGTAGAGGTGCCCGGGTATACCACCCTGCTGACTGCCACCGTCGCGCTCGGCGGGATTCAACTCGCGACGTTGGGAATCGTTGGCGAATACGTCGGACGCATCTACTACGAGACGAAACATCGCCCCCCATACATTGTGCGGGAAACGTCAGACTCCCCGTCCCTCATGCCACCGACACAATCCGACGACACACACGACATGTGGAGCACAGGGGCACATGGACGGGGATCCGGATCTGCACCGGCCGGGCCGACCGAGCACAGCCGAGCGCGCACGGTGCGCCAATTCCTCACCTTCGCGGCGATCGGGATCGTCAACACTCTCGTCTACCTGGCCGTGTATGTCACCCTTAACCGATGGCTGCCGTATCTCGCCGCCCATGTCATCGGTTTCGCAGTCAGCGTCCTCGGATCGTTTTTCCTCAACACGTTTATCACCGTCCGCACCACACCGACCTGGCGCGCGTTTGTCCGCTACCCCCTGTCGAGCATCGCCAATATGACGGCCAGCGGAATCCTGCTGGCCCTTGGCGTGGAAGCGCTGGGACTCAACAAAAACACAGCCGCGGTGATCGCCGGGATTCTGGCCACCCCACTTTCCTTTCTCCTCGCCCGTTGGGCGATCGTCTCCGGTACCCGGGACCGCCGGGCCCCGGAGACACCGTACGGCGCAGCGGCCGAGACGGAACACGAATGAACCGGCCCGTACGCAACGTGACCAGCAGGGCCGTCCCAGGGGGAGGAGATCAAACAGGTTCTTCAGCTTGACCCTGGCGGGGATCCTGGAAAAGAGTGACCACGTGACCGGGCCCAATGTTGAGGATCTAGCTCAGCGTTCCTGCAGGTTGAGGTCACGGACGCAGAACCCGTGGTGTGCCCAGTCCTCGTTCAGCACCACCCGCAGGCACTCGACCACCGACTTGCCCACGGCGTACGGCGGCCAGCCTGGTCCTGCAGGAACGGGAGCGACTGCGGACAGCTCGTCGAACGTCACGGTCGCCAGCCAACGCTCCAGCTCGGCGGACTGCTCGTCTCGCACGGCCAGTACCTCGTCGAGGCCTGGGGTCGCCGCTCGATCGAGGCCCTGTTCCTCCTGATCGGGCAGGAAGTCGGACGCCAACCCGATCCCGGTGAAAGGCTGGGTCGATCCCAGGCAGCAGCGGCGGAACCACGAGTCGTGCACGAACACCAGGTGGCGCATGGTCTCCACTGCCGACCACTCGCCGGCGACACGCCGGTGCTCGGAGCCCGCGGGCATCGCGCGGAGACGTTCGACCGTCCTCGCCCAGTCATCCCGTAGCTGTCGATGGGCTTTCCGCAGATCGGCCGGGTCATCTGAGCGCATCAGCAACCGAACTGGATATCGCCGGTCGAGCTCGGCCTCGACGTAGGGCGTCACCTCCACGCCGTTGACCACCAGGTTGCTGACCAGCCCGTCGATCACGACGTCCCGCATCACCACGCCGATCAGCCGGGCGCGGGTCAGGTCGCACTCGCGAAACTCGGCGTCGGTCAGATCCTGATCTTCAAAGCTCACCATGCCGAGCATTGTGTACCGGCGGGCCGACACCAGGCTGGCGTCCAGAAGAAGATGGGCCATGCGCGGAGCGTCTGAAACGTCGTTCGAGGCCAGAGGTTAAGGAACAAGCTCAGGCGTCCAACACAACAAGTCGCAGCACCGACGCGCTGTTACGACATTCGCTTTGCCATGACGTCCAATGCGCGCCACGGCTCATACGCTGGCACCGTGTCATCCTGCACCAGGCGGTCGATGGCCGCCCGCACAACGGCCGCCGTCTCCACCGGCAGATCCCGCACCCGAACACCGTCTCCAGGGGCGCCGTCCCTGCCCTAGTACTGCAACGGTCTTTGGCGTGGCTGGTTGCCAGGGAGGTCGTTGGTCTGGTTATGGGTGGGGAGCTTCGTGATGTCAGGACGTGGGCGTCGGTTCTGGGCGAGGTGCATGGGCGTATCGTGCACCGGTTTGCCCGGTCGGAACCGCGGGAGTCGGCGCTTGCGTATATGCGGGGATTGATATCTCCGTTGGAGCGGAAGAACGGCTGGACGCTGGCCGAGGAGGCCGGTCACGCGGCTCCCGACCGGATGCATCGGCTGCTGAACCGGTGCGACTGGGACGCCGACGAGGTCCTCGACGACGTCCGCGACTACGTCGTCGAGCATCTCGGCGACCCTGAGGCCGTCCTGATCGTGGACGACACCGGCTTCCTGAAGAAGGGTGTCCGTTCGGCCGGGGTCCAGCGCCAATATTCCGGGACGGCGGGGCGGACGGAGAATTGCCAGGTCGGAGTCTTCCTCGCCTATGCCGGCGCTCGTGGCCGCACGCTGATCGACCGCCGCTTGTATCTGCCCACGTCATGTCTGCGCCGCGGTGGCGGGGATCGCTGTCACCGTTCGGCCGGCTCTGGTCGTTCCCGTCGGCGTCGTGGCGACCGTCTCGCGTCGGCCGCGCTCGCGCTGAGGCTCTGACCGTGTGGACCGCGCTTGCTGAGGCGTACGGGTTGGGGCACTTCGGGCTGCTCCGGCCGGGGAGACCCGAGACCTGGTCGACGTCGTCGACCTAGCCGAGGCCCAAACCGCCCGCTGCTCGCGGGACGTGCAGCGCTGTGTGTTGGGGGTCAGTGTTCGGGCCAGGGGCACCAGCAGGTGAGTCTCGTCCACTGCTCATCCGGTCGTCCGGGGACGGGGCGGCCGTCCGTCTCCCATTGCCGGGCGAGCTGGGTGTAGATCGGCTCAAGCCCGGAGCGGAGAACCGCTTCTTCGCCGCTGCGTTGTTGCGTGCCGATCGTGGGGGCGCGTCGCTCTGTCGTTGTGGTCACGTGGGTTCAACGGCTTCTGGCTCTCGCGGGTTACCAACGCCAGACCCGCCCAGATCTGCGCAACGAACGTGCGGCAGGGGAAGACGTTCAGGCGGTGTTCGTGGCGAACAGGCGGCGCGCCGCCATCGTGGCTCCGGTCAGGTCAAGGGGAATGTCGAGGCCCTTACACATGCGATGCGCGCGGACGACGACGCTGAGCGTGGCGGGCGTCGCTTCCCCGGCGAGGACCTGGACGGTGACGTGGCGGGGCTTGTGGGTGTGGACGAGGGCCTCGATCTGCACGGCGGCCGAGACCCGGGTGTTGACGTCGAGATTGTGGTGCAGCGTCACGTGCAGGGCGTCGCCGTCGACGCTGTGACTGATCAGCATGATGGCCTCCGCACGTCATGTCCTCAGGACTCCGTCCCGTCGGTTGTCCGGGGCCTTCCAGGATGACAGTCGGGCGGCGTCACGGCAGCTCACGGCCGCCTCGGCAGGTCGCGTCGCACTCCCTGGCCACACCAGGGCCAGCATTCCGGACGCCGGAGGAAACGGTTCCTCGCCCGCTGGAGTGAGCAGGGGCGTGTCGTGCCCGGGCAGGAGGACCGGGAATGGGTCAAGCTTCCAGGCATCTGCCCGTGGCCCAGCCCCATGACCAGCGTGGTGCGGTCTCTCCCCGTTCCCGCACCCGCTGTACCGGCCGGCAGCCTCGACGCCCGCCCGGCCACTCCGAGGCTGCTGGACCGGCCGGTCAGAGTTGGCCCCTCCGGTCCGGCAGCCCTTCCGAGAGGTCAGGCGCGGCGGGTGCGAGGGCTCAGACCGTGACCGGATCTGGTCCCTCGGAACCACAACTTCTGACGTGGTGTCAGTGGTGGCTGCTTTCCTGGTGGGTCCCGTGCGCGAGGGCGCATCGGGCCTGGGCGGGGGAGCAGCCAGTGGTGCACGTGAAACAGTACGTACGCGCGGACGGCACGAAGGTGAAGGCGCACTCGCGATGGGCGGCCGGCGCGCGGCGGGAGATGAGCGTCCTGGCCATCATCGCCTTGGTGGTCGGCTTCTCCGGCGCCAGTGGCGCCGGCAGTGCGGACGGCTCCGGAAGTGAGGTGCCCCGGCCTCGATCGACCGCTGTGTATCCAGTGAAGTTCCCGGGTTGGCACAACCCGGCGCCGAGGCCGAGGCCGACGCCGAGCGTCTCGTATCCGATCCCCTGGGACCGGGGCCACCGAGCGAGAGCCCCCCTGCAACGTGAGCAGGGCCTGGCACGCAAGCCGTTCCGCGCGGGCTTCCAACTGCGCAGATAGCAGTGGGTGATTGATCGAGATGCAGAGGGTGACGGGGCCTGTTTCGCTGGTGTGGCCCGCTCTTCCCTCATCACCCAAGGAGTGATCATGAGCGCTGCAGGCGAGTCCGGCCGTACCCAGCAGATGCGTGCCCGGGCCCAGGACCTGGAACAGGCCGCGGAACGGGCGACTGACCCGCAGGAGCGTCAGCGTCTGAAGGACCAGGCCCGCCAGCTCAAGGAGCAGAGCGAGCACGCAGGCGGCACGGGCAAGCCGGACATCGACCCGACGATGTAGTCCCGGTAAGTCCCGGTAGTCCCGAGCACAGGCACCGGCCGGTGGCCGGCCTCCGTGGCTTTCTGTCACGCGAGAGGTCCCCGGCCGGTCACCGCTGTCTCTGCTCAGTCGCCCGCTGCCCGGCGGGCGCTACCTATGGGCAGGCAATTTCGTTGTGCCAGGTAGGGCAGCCGTTCTCGGGGCTCCGCGGGTTCGTCGACGGCACATGTGGACGGACAGCGGGGCGGCGGTGCGCACCTCTGGCGTCTGCCCGGTATCGGGGCCCCTCTGCGCCTTCCTCGACGTAGGCGCAGAGGGGCCCCTTCCTCAACCTCCTGCCTGCGTGGCGGGAGGAGCCCTGCGGCGCTCGCGCGGGGCCGGGAGGGCGGCTGGGTTACAGGGGGAACGAACAGATGCCCCCGGGCGGGGGGATAGGCACCCGAGGGCATCGGCCAGCCACTCCAAGGGGAGCGCTTGGAGTAACCGTGCCAATGTGCCCGTCCCGGCGATGGCAGCGGCGCTCCCGGCGCGGCGTGTCACACGGGCGTGCCCCCTTTGGCCGCCCGCGCGCAGGGTCTGCGGCCCTACTCCATGCCTCCTCCGGCCCAGTAGCACCCGAACGAGTGAGCCGCATTGGGGTCAGGGCGGGTACAAGTGGGTGATGGACAACTCCAGCGGCAGTGTCCCGGCATCCGTGCGCGAGACGATCTCTGGCATCGTCACGGCCGTCCACGACGGCGACGACGCCCGCATCAAGGCCCTGCTCGAACGGCTCTCGAAGGACGCGGACCCGGCTGTGCTCCTCCTGCTGCACAGCCGTCTGAACGAGGACCTGCGCGGGCCCGGCGCCCGCTTGCCACTCTGACCCGCCGTGGCGAAGTGGACGCAGTGTGTTCGGGCGCCCGCCGAGGCGACTGTCTTCGCGGCCGAGGCTCTTGCACATGCGATGGGCGCGGACGGCGAGGAAGCGACGACGTACGCGCAGTGCCGGATCGACGGCGTGACGACGTGGGGCGCGGGCGGTGACCCCTCGCCGTTGGTGGCGTCGGTCCGGGCGGTCCTGACGGCCGTGAACCGGGCGGTGGCGGTCGCCTGGCGAAGCGGGGGCGTCCACCGGGACTCCGGTGGACGCCCCCGCGGGGACGGTTGGGCCGGGCTACTCGCAGGTGCCCGCGAACGTCTTCCGGGTCACGACATCGGTCGTCGCGGCGCTCGTGTCCAGCCACGCGGCGCGCTGGCCGTCACCGAGGGACGGGGCCAGCTGGGCGCCGGAGGAGCAGGAGACCCGGCTGAAGGCGCCGGTCCCCGCGACCACGTCGGCCGTGCCGGCGGCCAGGACCTTCACCTTCTCCGGGCCGCTCCAGCCACCGAGGCCGCTCCAGGCGTCGTACGTGGAGTACGCGAAGTAGTCGTCGGTGACGGAGAACTGGGCGAAGTAGGCGCCCGTCGGCAGGCGCAGCTTCGCCGCCTTGGTCAGGTCGTCGACGGGCGCGGACTGGAAGCCGGTGCTTCCGAACAGGCTGCTGTTCTCCCGCCAGAAGACGCGGTCCGCGGCGAACTGGATGTCACCGATGGAGTTGAAGAGGAAGCCGCCGATCCGCTTGTTCTGGGTGGTGCCGGTGGCGATGTCGTAGAGGCGTACGTAGGTGTGGTCGGCGCCGCCGGCCCACGCGATCTGCCCGTGCTTCATCGCCAGTCGGCCCGCCTTGGTTCCGGCCTCGGGCGTCACGTCGACCGTGGTGCCGTCGGCCTTGCGGAGCATGACGTCCTGCTCGCCGTCGGCGGTGGTGCGGATGTAGGCCAGCGCGCCGTGGTCGGTGACCGGCTCGGTCTCGTCGGCGTCCGGGGAGTCGACCAGCTTCTCGATCGCGCCCTGGCCCTTGTCACCGGCCTGGTAGATGCCGATGCCTGTGGCGGAGATCCGGGTGAAGACGACGCGCTCGTCGTCGAGGGACGGGTCCATCAGGTAGGCGTCCCGCTGCGCCAGCTCGTGCTGGGGGTTCTTGCCGAAGCGTCCGACCGTGATGCCGAATTCCGCGCCGCCCTGGCCCCAGGAGATCGCGTCGCCGTGGCCGATGGCGTAGACGTCGCCGCTGATCTGCGCGGCCTGCTCGTCGATGCCGGCGTAGACCTCGTATGCGGGCAGGACGTCGGCGCCGATGGTGGTGCCGTCGTGGGTGCCGGCCTTCTGCTCCCAGCCCTGCTCGATGCCGTGGTCGTCGAAGGCCTTGGCGATGACGGCGAGGTCGCCGCCGGAGACCTTCAGGGACTTCGCGGCGAGGGTGACCGCGTTGCGCATGTCGGTGAAGCCCGAGAGCGGGGTGAGGTAGTTCTGGGCCGCCCGGTAGGTGATCTGGTCGGCGAGGTCGGCACCGAGGTTCTTGCGCATGTCCCACAGCGCGCCACCGACGATGGTCGAGTTGGCGTGCACACCGCCGTTGTCGAAGTCGAGCGTCATGGGGTCGTAGTCGCTCTGCGCGTTGCGGCCGTCGTTGAGGTCGCGCAGAGCGCACTCGTCGAGCGGCTTGGTGCCGTTGCAGAGGTACTCGCCGACGAAGCCGGAGGTGGGGTCACTCATCGCGATGCCCTTGTCGGCGGTCTCCATGGCGTTGCCGAAGTAGTCGGATATCGCCTCGTTGAGGGCGCCCGACTGGTTGAGGTAGACGAGCCCGGCGGAGTGTTCGGTGACGCCGTGCGTCATCTCGTGGCCGACCACGTCGAGGCCCACGGAGAGCGGTACGCCCTTCATGTGGCCGTAGACCATCTTGTCGCCGTCCCAGAACGCGTTGGCGTAGTCCTTGCCTTTGGAGGCGACGTTGACGACGGAGTAGATGCTGCCGCCCTTGCCGTCGATGCCGTCACGGCCGAGCTTGTCCTTGTAGTACTCGTAGACCTTGGCGGCGTTGAGGTGGGCGTCCACCGCGCCCGACGACGTGTTGGCGCCGTCGAAGCGGTCACCGGCGGACTTCACCAGCGGGATGTCGTCGGTCACGGGGCCGCCCGCGACGTCGGTGTAGTTCTTGCGCTGCGCGTCGTAGGTGCGGATCTGTCCGCCGGTCCGCGCGTACATGGCGCGCGTCGAGTCGACCAGTGTGTACGAGCCGTCGGACTCCTTGTTGACGTTCAGTTTCGCCTCGCTGCCGTCGACGCGTACGCCCGTCCCCTGTGCGGGCGACGCGTCGGCGGCGTCGACGTTGTTGTACGAGAGCGCGATGCCGCCCACGCGCGCGTCGACGTACACCTCCTGGCGCACGGGGCTGCCGTCGGACCGGGCGCCGGTGACGGTGAAGTGCCAGGCCAGCTTGCCGCCGGCGGCGTCGGGCAGGACCGTCAGACCGTGTGCGGCGGTCTTCGCCCCCTCGACGCGGGACAGGTCGCGGTCGAGCGTGAACATGCGCTGCTCGGCGGCAGCCCGCGACACCTTCGGCGTGGTGGAGACCGTGAGGTGGGTGTAGAGCGTGCCGGTCGCGGAGGTGACGCGCCGGCCGCCGTCGGCCGCCTCGCTCTGCACCGCGTACTCGGCGCCGAACACCGGCACACCGTTGTGCTGCTGGCGGAAGCGGACGGAGGACTGCTTGCCGGACGTGGTCGTCCCGAGCGTCTTCAGGTCGGAGACCGGGATCTTGTACGTGTCCCTGTGGGCCTTCAGATGGGCGCGGGCGGCCTCGGCGGGCGTGCCCGACCGCGCGGCGTCGTCCAGGCCCTGCGTCATCGCGGGAGCGACCGGCACCGGGTCCGCCGCCTTGGTGGCCGGGGGCGTGGTGGTGTCGCCGTCCGCCCACGCCGGCGCGGCCAGCAGCGCCGATCCCGTGGCGGCGACGACCACACCGGTCGCCAGAATCCGCCGGATCCTCGTTCGTCTCACAGACCCTCCCCATCACACACCGGTAAGCGGGGCGCGTGCGCCCCACTCGGTTGACGGGGTCGATGCTTCGGTATGGCGCGTTCCGCGAACAGGGGATGTCGGTGGCGCGAACGTGCCGTGGCGTAAACACGCCTCAGGAGTCCTACGGTGAAACGGAGTTGGTGGCTTCCCCGTCCAGCCAGCCCGCGCGGGCCGCGTGCCAGCCGAGCTGGAAGCGGGTCACGGCGCCGGCCTCCTCCATCAGGGCGCGCAGCCGCCGCTGCACGGTGCGGTGCCCCATGCCGAGCTGGCGGGCCATGGCCGTGTCGGTGAGGCCGATGTGCAGGAGCGCGACGATCTGCCGGTCGGTGGCGTCGAGTTCACGTCCGCCGCCGCCTGACCCCTCGGCGCCGTGCGCGCCCAGCAGCCTGCCTTTGTCGAAGTGCTGCTCGAAGAGCGACTGCAGGCCGGTGAGCAGGCCGCTGCGGTGCACGACGAGGGCGACGGGTTCGACCTCGTCGCGCTCGGGGTCGAGCGGCAACAGGGCGGCCTTGCGATCCACGAGGACCATCTTGATCGGCAAATCCTCGACGACGGAGATCTGCTGGCCGTGCGCGACGACGTCGGCCAGGGTGCGCGCGGTGTCCGGGTGATCGAGGCAGCCCCGCTCCACGACGGCGCGCAGGGCGACGCCGCGGTCCATCGCCTCGCGCTCGGCCTCTTCGAGGTTGTCCTGGAAGGTGAGCACCTGGGGTACCGGCATCGCCGGCACGAAGGAGCACACCTCGTGGCGCGCCCGGCGCTGCATGGCGAGGAGCCTGCGCCGGATCGCGACCGTGCCGGAGAGCACCTCCACCGGCACGTACGACTGGGCGGAGCGGTGCCGTTCCGCCAGCTCGCCGACGAGCGACTCGACGCGGTGCAGTGCGGCACGGCGGGATTCGAGGAGCGGCCCGAGGGCGAGGACGGGTGGGGCGGCACGGTAGCGGACGGTGCCGTCGCGGTGTTCGGCGCTGACGAGGCCGCGTTCCACGAGGCGGCCGAGGACGCGGTCGATGTCGTCCGGTCCGGCCCCGGAGTCGGCCAGGGCGGCCGGGTCGCTGTCGGGCCGGTCCACCAGGAGCCGGTAGACGGCGTCCTCCTCGGAGCCGAGTCCGAGGAGGGTGAGCAGCGAAGCGTCCGCGAGTGCCGGCGCCTCGGGCACCGGGACTCGCGGACGTGGCTGGGGTCTCAGGGCTCAGGCCTTGTTCAGGTTCGTCCAGAACTCGTCGAACGAGAGGACCTTGTCGCCGTTGGCGTCCTGCCGGGCGATGAGGGCCTCGGCCACCGACTCGGTGACGTTGAAGTCGCCCATCTGCGCCATCGCGCTCTTGTACTCGGCCGCTGTGATGAAGCCGTCGCCGTCCGCGTCGAACCGCTGGAACGCCTTGCGTGCTCCCTCGATGTCCGCCACCGGGTCCACCCCTTCTTGCTGTAACACTGACGGAGGTCACATTAACCGGCCGTACGAGCGCGCAGTGCGGCGACCACCCAACACCGCGCCGCCGCCCGGTCCGTGTCGCCCGCGTACTGCGCGCCGCAAGCCCCGGTGAGCTCCTGCCGCCGGCGCTTCCGGTCCCACTGCCGAAGCCACTTCCGTGCCCGACATCCACGTACTCCGCATCTCCCCTGGTCACCACGGGTTTCCGGAGGCCGTACCGGATTGTCACAACCCTCTTCTCTCCCCTTGTTGTTGAGTTGGTTGTCAGTGGTGGAGGAGATCATCGGGTTCGGGGGGCCGGATCCCTCCGCGGCCGGGGGCCGGTGCCCGGCCGGTGGCCGGACGCGATCGGGGAAGCGCCCGGTGGGGCGCGGGTGAGGGAGTGCGGGTCTGATGGCGGGCAAGCGCAAGGCGAACGAGGCGGGATCGTCGAACGGGCTGCGCGGCGACGTGCTGTGCGTGCTCGGGGTGCTCAAGGTCGCGACCGCCGACCAGATACAGCGGCTGGCCTCGCCGCACCTGACCTACCGGCACACCCTGAAGAAGACTGCGGCCCTGCGGAAGGAAGCACGCACCGCCTCCCACCGTGGTGCGGCGAACGACCTTCGCAGGCATGGCCTGGCCGTCGACGGCGGCCGGACCCGGGGCGGTGAAGAGGTCCGGCTGCTCACCAAGGACGGGCTGGCCGCCGCCGCGATCGACCTAAACCGCGAGCCGGAGGAGATGGGAGGCATGCCCAAGAGCGCGGACCGCTCCGGTGCCTCTCACCCCATGACGGTGAATGAGACGGTCATCGCGCTGATCCGCCCGAAGCTCGACCTCGACCTGGTTGCGGGGGAGCCGGCCGAAGCGGTCGCCGCTGCGCAGGCTGCCGTCGACGCATCCAAGGGGATCGGCGCCAACGCCTCCTACGCCACCGAGGCCGCGCTTCCGGTGAAGGGGACCTGGAAGAATCCCGCGATCGGCAGTGCCCGCGCCGACGTCGTCGTGATTGCCCCGGACGACGATGTGCCGCTGCTGTTCATCGAGGTCGACAACTGCACCGAGGAAGCCGTCCTCGACGCCGCGAAGTTCGACAAGTACGCGCGGTTCTTTAAGCGGAAGGAGAAGGACACCGACGGCATCGAGAAACCGACGTGGCGCACCCGCTGGTCCGCACCCGCCTGGGAGGGATACGAGCGTGTGCACCCGCCGGTCCTGCTCGTCTTCCACCAGGTCGGCAAGCGCTCCGCGAACAGCCAGATGGCGAAGGTCGCCGACCTCACCCGCCACCACTGGCAGGGCCGGTGGCATCGCGAGGGCGGCTTCCACTCCTACGACGGCTGCATCCCGATCGTGGCGACCACGCTGGAGCTGCTGCGCGAGCACGGACCGGCCGGGCCCGCGTTCTGGCGCTTCGGCCGCAAGGAGCGACAGCCGCTGCTGGACGCGATCGGAAACCCCCGCCGGGAGGCCGCCCTCGCCCGCAGCCGCCAAGCCGCCCGGGCAGAGCAACAGCGCCGTGCGGAGCGGGAAGCCGCGGAGCGGGAGGCGTAGCGGCCGGTGTGCGCGGACTGTGGGCGGAAGTTCACCGACGACCGGTTGGAGGCAACCGACTTCCGGCACTGGCAAGACCCCGAGTCGCACCCGCACCTGTGCGAGGACTGGCAGAGCCGAGCCGTCGCAGACGAGCAGCAGGCCGAAGCCGACGAACGCGACCGGCAGGAGCAGGAGCAGGAGCAGGAGCAGGAGCAGGAGCAGGAGCAGGAGCAGGAGCGCCTGCGCCAGGAGCAGGAAGCCGAGCAGTCAGCGCAGAAGGCCGGCGGCTGGCTCTCCCGCTTCCGCACCTGACCCGACCTGACCCGGGCAAGTCGCGGCGACCGACCATGCGGGCAAGTCCAAGGCGGCCCTGGGCGAGCCCGCGTTGTCGGTGGCGGCTGTGAACTTCGGCGCAGCGGAGTGCCTTACGGTGCAGCGGCAACCCCGGCCCTCATGCTCGGGACGGGAGTGTGCCACTGAACCCGCTGATCGGCTGGTCACCGCACGATCGGCCGCTAGCACCGAATCAGGTTCAAGTACCCGTCCTCGAGATCGAATTCAGCCCTGGAGGTGGGTGCCGATCTCGAGGAACGCCTGGACGAGGGGTGGGTAGGGGGCCGCCGGGGAGACGACCTGGGAGGCGTAGTGGACGATGACCAGGTCGAGTGTGGGGGAGATGAAGAGGCGCTGGCCGTGGATGCCACTCGCCATGAAGGAGCCGTAGGGGTCGTTCGGGATCCACCACAGGTCGTGGTACGAGAGGGTGGCGGGTGCGCTGGGGGGTGCTGCGGGGAAGCGGACACGGCGCCCAACACCGTCCGGCACGCCGGAGACGATCGTGGAGGCGACGACCTCGGGGACGATCTGGCGGTCACCGAGCGCGCCGCCGAGTCGGATCATCTCGCCGAACCTGGCCAGATCCCGGGCGGTGGCGCTGAAACCACCGCTGGCGGCCTCGGCGCCTTCCGCGTCGAGAACGTAATAGGCGTCCTCCTCTGCGCCGATACGAGACCAGATCATTTCGGATAGCAGTGCCGAGGTCGTGGTTCCGGTGATGCGCCTCAGGACTTCGGCGAGTGCTTCGACGTTGCCGTTCTCGTAGCGGAACTCGACTCCCGGCTCACCGGTCGCGCTTGCAGTAGCGAGGTGTTCGCGGATGGTTGCGGGGCCGGTATAGCCGTACGGACGCAATTGGGGTGCGAGGACGGCGAAGTAACGCTGGGCTTCCAGGGCCTTGTCGTACGGGCGGCCCGCGTAGTTCATGCGGGTGCCCATGTGGAGCAGGTGGTCGACCTGCGCTTCGCCGAAGGCGGTGCCGGCGAGCTCGGGGACGTACTTCACGACCTGGGCGTCTCGGTCGAGCAGCCCTTCATGAACCAGGACTGCGACGACGAGGCCCAGATAGGACTTCGCGGCCGAGGCGTTGAAGTGCAGGCCGTGGGGCTCGTATCCGTGCAGATACTGTTCGTGGACGAGCGTCCCGCGGTGCACTACGAGCAAGGCGTCGGTCTCGGCTGCCGCGAGCAGCTCCGAGAGCGTGAGCGACTGCCCGTGCGGCCCGTCGAAGGCCAGGTCGTCGAGGGGGCTCGTGCCGGGCGGCCTTGCAGGCAAGGGTGAAGGTGTGCCGGAGCCCCGCCAGACACGGCGACTCGGAAGCAGTTCCCGCCCCGACGTCGTGTGCCGTCGAGCCCAGGCCGGATCGGTGTACCCCCGGGCCCAGACGAGGTCGGTCAGAGGAGGCATGCCGGTCATGTATCCGCTCCACTCGTGATCGTAGCCAGCACTGAGCTCGATACCGTACACGGTGTCTGATAACTCGGCCAGAGGGGCTGCACACACACCTCCTCACGGGGCGAGGTCGAGGGCCCCAGGGGCGTCGGACGGGGTCAGTCCCGTCGCCCAGACGCGACCGTAGACGGACAGGTCACGCAGGTGAGCGGTGATCTCGGCGGCACTGTATCCGGTGTCGTTCTCGACCCACCAGGTGAGCAGGCCGATGAGTTCGCCGGTCCACGCTCGGGCGATGACATCGAGAGGGATCCTCGGAGCGACTCCGAGTTCTTCGGCGCGCGCACGGAACGCGGACTCGGCGTGCGCGCAGACGAGGTCGGTGAACTCGCGCAGCGCCCGCCCGTCCCCCTCGCCCCGCAGGACGACCCGGTACACGGGTTTTTCCTGCTCGGCGTGTTCGAAGATGTACTTCACCGGCAGCCCGGTGAAGCCCTCGGTGCGCGCCTGCTGGAGCGCCGGCAGAAGGCGTTCGCGGTCCTCTGCGAGATCCCGGACGATGCCGATCAGCAGGTCCTCCTTGTCGCGGTAGTGCGCGTAGAAGGTGGCACGGCCGACGTCGGCGCGTTCGGCGATCTCCTCGACGGTGATCGCCTGAAACCCCCTGTCCAGGACCAGTTCGACCAGGGCGTGACGCAGTGCGGCCCGCGTCCTGCGGACGCGGCGGTCTCCTGCGGGCTTCGTGTCCACTTCGCTTCCTTCTTCTCCAGGCCGTCCGGGCCGTTTCGGCCCGTCCAACCCTCCGGACCGTTGACCTGACCCTAACGCCACCCTTACGTTGCCAAACGTAAAGCTTGTTACTGGACACACTGTTCGACAACTTGGAGATGCGATGAACCTCGGGCGGTACGTGCGCCGGACAGCCGG
Source organism: Streptomyces antnestii (assembly GCF_004005495.1). Classification (GTDB taxonomy): domain Bacteria; phylum Actinomycetota; class Actinomycetes; order Streptomycetales; family Streptomycetaceae; genus Streptomyces; species Streptomyces antnestii. Next base: position 60,073 of record NZ_RZYA01000030.1, on the reverse strand, counting down.
CCACCACCCTGATGCCGAAGCCTTGGTCTGCGGCCCCGTCCGGCTGACCTACGCCGAGCTCGACGACCAGAGCGACCGTCTCGCCGCCGCGCTGCGCCGCCTGGGCCTGGACCGGGGCGACCGCGTGGCCACCCTCGCCGCCAACCGTGCCGAGCTGGTCGTCACCGAAGCCGCTCTCTACAAGGCGGGGTTGACACGCGCACCCATCAACGCACGGCTCGGCACCGGCGAGGTCAACCAACTGCTCACGGAGTCGGACGCCCAGGTCCTGCTCACCGACGCCGCCCACCTGGAAGCCGCCCGTGCCGCGGTCCCCGGCACCGGAGTGAAGTCGGTCCTCGGCTACGACGGGCCGAGCGATCTCGGCCCCGGCTACGCGGAAACGCTCGCGGCCACCGCCGCCGAACCCGTGGAAGTGGACTGCTCCGAGACCGACATCGCGGTCCTGCACTTCACGTCCGGCTCCACCGGCAGACTCAAGGCCGCCATCCAGACGTACGGCAACCGGCTGGCGCTGCTGCGCAAGTCGGTGATGAGTCCCGCCACCCGGATCGGCCCCGGCGACCGGCAGATCCTCGCGGGGCCCGTCACACACGCCTCGGGCATGCCGCTCCTCGGCATCTTCTTCGCGGGCGGCTGCGCGGTCGTACTGCCGCGCTGGGACGCTGAGGAGTTCCTCGCGACCATCCAACGCGAGCGCGCCACACACGCGTTCGTCGTGCCGACGATGGTCAACACCGTCCTCGCGCTGCCGACAGCACGGGACTACGACGTTTCCAGTCTGCGGCAACTCATCTACGGCGCTGCTCCCATGTCGCCGGCCCGGATTCGGGCGGCATGGGAGCTGTTCGGGCCCGTGCTCTCCCAGGGCTTCGGCTGCGGTGAGACCACCTCGGGCGTCCTCTTCCTCTCGACCGAGGACCACCGGCGCGCGATCGAGGACGGAGACGAGGAGCTGCTGCTGTCCTGCGGCCGACCACTCGCCGAGGCGGAGGTGCGGATTGTGGACGAGAGGGGCACGCCTGTCGCCGACGGGGAGATCGGCGAGATCGCCGTACGCGGCCCCGACGTCGTCCCCGGCTACTACAACGCACAGGACCTCACAGCCGAGTCCTTCCGCGACGGCTGGTTCCACACCGGAGACCTCGCTCGCCGCCGCTCCGACGGCTACGTCTTCATTGTCGACCGCAAGAAGGACATGATCATCTCCGGCGGGTTCAACATCTACGCCGTCGAGGTCGAATCGGTCCTGCACCAGCACCCCGACGTATACGAGGCCGCCGTCGTCGGCGTGCCCGACGAGCAGTGGGGCGAGGCCGTGAAGGCGGTCGTCGTGCCGCGCGCGGGCGCGGTCCTGGATGAGGCCGAGGTCGTCGACTTCTGCGCCGAGCGCCTGGCCCGCATGAAGAAGCCCCGCTCCGTGGACGTCGTGGACGCCCTGCCGCACAACCCCAACGGCAAGATCGACCGCCGCGCGATCCGCGAGCGGTACTGGACGGGCGTCGAGCGCCGCGTCCACTGACTCCCCGCCTCGACCTTCAGCCCGAGCTCCGGGCACAGGACCAGAAGAAGGAATCGCCTTGCCCTACACCCTCGAACCCTCCTACGACGACAATCCCCGCCTCAAGGAACTCGTCGGCCGACTGCGCGCCTATCTGACCGACGAGCTCATCCCATACGAGCGCGAGCACGGCATCACCGCCGAGAGTGCTCTCGACCGCCGCACGCTGGAGCACGTCTGGAAGCGAAGCGCGGAACTCGGCTTCTACGGCATCAGCCTGCCTCCCGAACTCGGCGGTCAAGGGCTGAACTTCACCGAGCTGTGCGCACTGAAGGAGGAGCTCACGGCCTCCGGGGCCGCCCTGTCCCACTCGGTGCTGGGCGATATGGGCGGCCCGCTGCGCGTCGGGGCGATCGTCAAGTACGCGACCGAGGAGCAGCTCGAGAGTTATCTGCTGCCCGTCATCCGAGGCGAGCGCGCCTGCTGCTTCTCCATCACCGAACAGGACGCGGGCTCCGACGTACGCCGTATGACCACCACCGCGACGCCGTCCCCGGACAGCGAGTCGTACGTCCTCGACGGGCACAAGGTGTTCTCCTCCGCCGCGCCCTTCGCGGACTTCGCGATCGTCGTGGCGCGGATGGCGGGGACCGAGGAGGCCTACAGCGCGTTCCTCGTCGACCTCGACACCCCCGGCTGCCGCGTACTCGACGGCGAAGTCCCCATGTCCGGGCAGCAGATGGAGGGCGACCTGGTCTTCGAGAACTGCCGGATCCCCGCCGCGAACCTCCTCGGTGAGATCGGCCAGGGCCTGCGCATAGGCATCGGGCGCATCACCCTCAACCGGCTCCTGCACTGCCCGTCCCTGATCGGCGCCGCCCGCCGCGCCTGGGACCTCTCCGTCGCGTACGCCAAGGAACGCGAGGCCTTCGGGCAGCCGCTGCTCGCCCTCCAGGCCATCCAGCACAAGCTCGCCGACATGGCCACTGAACTGTACGCGGCCCGCTCGATGGTGACGGCCACGGCCGCGCGCGCCGACCGGGGCGAGAACATCGCCGTCGAGGCCAACATGTGCAAGCTCTTCACCTCTGAGGCCTGCTTCCGCGTCGCCGACCAGGCCGTCCAGATCCATGGCAAGGCGGGGCTCACGCGCGGGCACGAGGTCGAGCAGATCTTCCGCAGCCTGCGCATGTTCCGCATCGTCACCGGCACGACCGAGATCCACAAGAACGCCATTGCCAAGGCACTCGTCTGAGTCAGCCCTTCGTACGGAGTCAGGCCCTACCCGCAGGAGTCACCCATGGCTTCCCAGCCTTCCGCGCCGCCCTCCGATGTGCTTGGCGATGAGGCAGTCGCCCCTCCGCCGTACGACCGGGCTCGGGCCTGGCTCATCACCACCATGATCGTCATGTTCATGGTCGTCAACTTCGCCGACAAGGCGGTCCTCGGCCTCGCCGCCGTCCCGATCATGGATGAGCTGGAGATCAGTCACGGCACCTACGGACTGATCTCCAGCGCCTTCTTCCTGCTGTTCAGCCTCGCCGGCCTCGCCGTCGGCTTCGTCTCCTCCCGCGTCACCAGCCGCACCCTGCTCTTCGTCATGACGCTGACGTGGGCCGTCGCCCAGCTGCCCGTACTCGCCGTGGCGACCGTCCCCACGCTGATCGCGGGACGCGTCCTCCTCGGGGCCGCCGAAGGCCCGGCCGCCTCCATGTCTATGCACGCCCTCTACAAGTGGTTCCCGCCGCACCGGCGGGGGCTCCCCTCCGCCCTGCAGATCAGCGGCGCCGCGTTGGGCACCCTCGTCTCCGCCCCCGTACTCACCTGGCTCATCACGGCCCACGGCTGGCGCTCCGCCTACGTCGCGCTCGCCGCCGTCAGCGCGGTCTGGGCGTTCGTCTGGTGGTACGTCGGACATGACGGCCCCTTCGATGACGCGCCCGCGGCACACACGAAGAAGCGGGGAGAGCGCAGTCCGCAAGCGGCCGGAACTCCACGCCTGCCGTACCGGAAACTGCTGCTGACCGGCACGGTCCTCGGCAGCGTCTCCAGCGCCTTCGGCGCCTCTTGGGCGCTGTCCCTCAGCCAGGCCTGGCTGCCGTCCTACCTCCGGACCGAGCTCGACATGGCCCCCGGGGCCGCCGCGAGCACCATCAGCGCCATCGCCGGCTTCAGCCTCGTCCTGCTGCTCACAGTGTCCCCACTCATGGACGTGCTCAAGAGCCGGGGTGTCAGCAGCCGTTGGTCCAGCGGCGCCACGCAGGGGATCGCGGTCTGCGTTGCGGGCAGCGCGATGGCCGTGCTCCCCTTCACCGACGGGACCGTTCCCCGGCTCCTGCTGATCGGACTGGCCTTCGGTACCGGAGCCGTCGCCGTTCCCCTCCACTACATGACCGCCGCCCAGGTCGTCCCAACTGTGCAGCGTGGTGCCCTCTTCGGCATCGTCGCCGCCACCGGCACCCTCCCCGGCCTGGTCACTCCCGCCCTCACGGGCTATCTCATCGACGCGGCGGACACGACGACCTCCGGCTACACGGCCGCCTTCCTCATCAGCGCCCTCGTCATGATCCTCACCGGTCTGCTCGCCGTCGCCTTCATCCGACCGGAGCGCGACGCCGAGCGCCTCGAGGTCGGTGTCCCCCACGGGAGTTGACCAGCTCGTGAGGGTCTCTCCCCTCGTATGCCGATACCCGACTCCGTCAGCGGGCCGAAGTTCCCGGCCGAACTCCATCGGCCTGGACTCCAGCCAGTCTTCTTCGCCCTGTTCAACCAGCGTCATGAGCGGCCAGACCCGCTCGAATCGTGGCTGGTCCGCTCCGGAAGCGAGGACAACTTCTCCGACGACGGGAAGTCCGTCATCAACGGCACCGAGCAGGCCGTCTACACCACAGGGGCGTGGTAGGAACCGCGCACTACACCGCCGACCTGACCATGAGCGGCGCGCACGAGGGCACGCTCACCGCGGACCTCTACGCCGATCCCGGTGCCGGCGACGGCCACGAGCCCAAGCTCGGTGACGCCAAGCTCGAGGGAACCGTGGTCTGACCTCCACGCGCAACCATCTCCTCGAGCGGCAAAGCGGCAACGAGAAGGGCCCCAGCACCACTACTGGCCTGCTGGGGCCCTTCCCCTTTTGCGCCGGCCCGCTCGCCGACGGTCACGTCAGAACGCAGCGCGTCCCCGAGAAGTTGGTCGGCATGCACTTGTTGCAGTGCACGCACAGCGAACGCGCCGCGCTCTCCTCCCGTACGCGGTTGACGAAGTCCGGCTCGCGCAGCAGCGCGCGGGCCATCGCGACTAACTCGAAGCTCTCCTCCATCGCCAGGTCTATCGCGGCCCCCTCGGCGTGCACTGCCTCGGTGAGCCGCCGCAGCCCCGGCACGGCCTGGGGCCGCATCCAGATCTGGTCGTACTGCGTACGCCCCTCGGGCGCGACCGCGCAGTACGCGACGGTGGTCATGCCCACGCCGCCCCACGCTGTCGCGACCAGGGGTGAGGGTGAGCACGCGCACCACATGGCCCAGATGACGCTCGTAGTTCCGTATCTGTTCGACAGTGGCCGCGTGCTGGTCGGCCAACTGCGCCCCAGCTCGTGCATGTAGAGAGTGTCGCCCTGCGCGGCGCGCTGTTCGGCTGTCCCCATACGAGATCGCCGAGATCGTCCCTGGCTTCCTTCACGGTCTGTCAGCCTATGCCCCGCGGACCCCAGGCGCTTAGCGCGTGGATCTCTGGTCACGGGTCAGGCGAGAGTGCGGCCGACGCGGAGTTCGGGGCGTATCGCGGCTGGACGGGGGACCGGCAGGTGTGCCGCACGTCTGGCCGCCAAGGAGGCGGTGATCGCTCGGTACCTCCAGGACTACCCGCGGCCGGTCGATGCCGGTCGTGGCCACCCTGCCCTCCGCGGGAGGGCGTCCGCTGATCCCAGTCTGCGAGGCGGCGACCGAGGTCTTGTCGTGCCGAGCCGGCGGACCTCGTGCCGGTGTGGCCCCGTTGCAGGCTGGATTCGAGGGCCGCGCCTCGATCCGGTCCTGGCTCTACAAGATCGCCACCAACGTCTGCCTGAGGGTGTTGCAGCCGCGCCCAATCCGGGTGCTGCCCTCAGGTCTGGTAGGCCTGTACGACGGACCCGATCGCCCGCCGAGTTCCGTTGCGCCGGGCGAGGTCTCGTGGGTGGAACCGTTGCCGGACGCACGGATCGCCCCGCCCGCCGACGATCCGGCTGCGGTGGTGGTCGTCTCGATGCCGGGGTGGTGGGGGTCGGGTGTGGTGGTGTTGTCCGGTGGTGGGGGTGTGGGTGGGGTTGTGGGTGTGGTGGGGGTGGGTTTTCGTTGTTGGGTGTGGAATGTGCGGGGGCCGCCGGGGGGTTTCCGGTATGTCGTGTATGTGTTGCGTTGCGTTGCGTTGTGTGGTGGGGGTGGGTGTGGTGGGGTCGGTGCCTCGTTGACGGAGTTGGCCTGTGGCTGTTCATGTGTTGATTGCGGAGGGTCACGCGGTGGTGCGGCAGGGTCTGCGGGATTTTCTTGGTGTTGATGAGGACATTGTGGTGGCGGGTGTGACGACGAATGGGCGGGAGGCTGTGCGGCTGGCTCGGGAGTTGAGTCCGGATGTGGTGTTGTTGGATCTGATGATGCCGGTGATGGATGGTATTGAGGCGACGGAGCAGCTTCGGCGGGAGTTGCCTGAGGTGCGGGTGGTGGCGTTGACGAGTGAGCTTGATGGTTCGGGGGTGATGGCGGCGGTGAGGGCGGGTGCGACGGGTTTTTTGTTGGAGAGTACGGAGGCTGATGAGTTGCGGCATGCGGTGAAGGCGGCGGCGGCTGGGCGGACGTATGTGTCCAGTGCTGTGGTGGCGCGTCTGGTGGATCAGGCGACGGCGGCGATGCGGCCGGAGCGGTTGACGGGGCGTGAGTCGGAGGTGCTGTTGATGCTGGCGCGTGGTAAGGCGAACAAGGAGATTGCGCGTGAGTTGCGGATCGGGCAGCAAACGGTGAAGACGTATGTGAGTCATATTTTCGACAAGTTCGGGGTGCATAGCCGGACGCAGGCGGTTGCGCATGCTTTGCGGCTTGGTTTGGTTCCTGCCGGTGAGCTGGCGCGTGGTGGTGCTGCGGCGGACGAGTACCGGTGGTCGGCCTGAGAGACCTTCCTTCTGTCGCGCCTGTCGCGCCTGTCGCGCCTGTCGGGCCTGTCGGGCCTGTCGGGCCTGTCGGGCCTGTCGGGCCTGTCGGGCCTGTCGGGCCTGTCGGGCCTGTCGGGCCTGTCGGGCCTGTCGGGTCTGTCGGGTCTGTCGGGTCTGTCGGGTGGGTGTCTGGGTGTTGGGTGCCGGGTCCGTTCGCTGCGGGGTAGCGGGCGGGGGGGGTGTGGTGGTGGCGGTCTTTGTACGCGGCAGGGGGGGTTGGATTCCACCGCGTGAGGCGGACCGTGGCGGGCGGACCGCGGACCGCGGCGGGTGGTGGGCGGCTGGCGGCGGGTGGCCGTTGGCGGGCGGGGGTTTTGGTCCTGGGTGAAGCCCGCCTGCTGTCCTGTGAACAGTTCGATGCCGTTCGGATGCTGACGAACACGCCCAACACGGATTCGCTGCTGTCCTGCTTGGTGGTCGGCCAGCCGGGTCTGCGGCGCATCATGAAACTTGCGGTCGTGGCCGTCGAACAACGGAGCGTCCTGCGTTACGCGATGCCGGGTATGACGTCGATGGAGACCGCCAGTTGCATCGAGCATCATCTCGGTCTCGCCGGCCGACGTGACCAGTTGTTCACCGACGATGCGGTCATCCTGATCCACACCGTATCGCGGGGCTTCCCTGTGCGGTCAGCAACCTCTGCCTGCAGTCCCTCGTGGCCGCATTCGATGCTGGTAAATCCCTCGTCGAGGAGAAGGCCGCACAGTCCGCGGTCGCCGAAGTCCTCGACTGAGCTTCTACTCCTCGAAAGTCGATGTCGGTGGCGCTGGATGCCTTGCATCCGATGATGCGCAGCGCTGGGGGAGGCCTGCCGTCTGAAGCAACGGCTCTCGCCGTCACTCGCGGCGGTGATGTCGCTGCAAGACGGCGCCGATGAGGAGGTGGACTGGGATGCGATGCGGCGGGCTTGGGGAGTCGTTTTCCCTCTGGCTGCATTGCCTTCATGAGCACATGCGGGGCCGGAGGCATCGGCGACGTGCTGGGCGTCCTCACGCCCGAAGCGGGCACGCAGTCACCGGACGGTCCGGGATTCGCAAGCATGGCCGGTGAGACAGTCGTCGTGCGGCAGACAGGGGAGTGCGAAGGAGGATCGGACGGGGTTGATGCGGGTCCTGGCCGCGTTCTTGTGTGGGGTGCCGGCTCGGGAGCCGGCTACGTCGGCTGGCTCATCGTCGGCGACGACCCCGACAAGTGGCCGGTGATCGTCTGGGAACGGCACGGCTGGCTCTACTGGAAGATCTACGGCGGTGGAGTGACGGAGTTGCTCCGGTGTCTGTTCACCATGGGCTTCGACGAGTGCCCGCTCAGCGGCGCCTCTCTTTGGGGAGAAGCCACTCCGCATTTCCTTCACTGGCGGGAGGGACAGCGACGCTGGGATTCCGGCATCGACCCCTGCACAGGTGAACCCGACCCCTGCTTCGGCATGGAGTTCGACTGAGCCCTCCCGACACCTTGCCGATGACCGCGGCACCTCGCCGACGATCGCCCCGCTGGGACCACTCCGGCGGGGCGATGCCGTCTTCCGCCGTCGGCACCTTCAGCGCCGGACTGGTCGGCATTTTCAGCGTCGCCCAACAGACGTGTGTGGCGGTTCTGCCGGAGGCGTGGTGGCGGGCCGGACGGTGCGTCCTTCTCCGCTGTCCGCGGGTGGGCTGTGATCCGCTACGTGTTCGGGGTGGGGCCTGTGTGGGGGTTCTGCGGGGAGGTCTGGTGGCGGGCTTCCGTGTTCGGGGTGGGACGTGTGTCGGGGTTCTGTTGGGAGGTGTGGTGGTGGCGGTGTTTGTACTCGGCAGGGGGGAGGCGGTCCAGCACGTGAGGCGGATCGTGGCGGGTGGCGGGTGGCGGGTGGCGGGTGGCGGGTTGCCGGGGTGGTGGGGGGGCGTTGGGGGGTGGCCGTTGGCGGGTGGCGGGGTGCTTTGTGGGGGTTGGTTGCTCGTGTGTGGGGGGTGGGTCTCAGGTGAGGGAATGTGTGTGCTGGGTCAGCGGGTTTCCTTCCCGGTCGGCCGGTGCCGCTTCGTGTTCAGGGAGGTGCCGTGACTGAGATCCCTCAATGGACGAGGGGCCCTGCTTCGGTAGCGTTCTCACCGGGTTCTGTGGTGAATGGGCGCCCTGTTCGTTCGCCGGTTTCTGGCGTGGTGGGTGTGCAGGAGCGGCCGATCGCGGATTACGCGTTGTTGTCGGATTGCCAGGGTGCGGCGTTGGTGGCGCGGGACGGGTCGGTGGACTGGTTGTGTCTGCCTCGTTTCGATGCGCCGTCGTTGTTTGCGCGGTTGCTGGATCGTTCGGCGGGGCACTGGTGGATTCGTCCGGTGGGTGTTTTTACGGTGCGTCGGGCGTATGTGGGGCCGACGATGGTGTTGCGGACGGAGTTTCGTACCGATTCGGGGACGGTCGAGGTCACGGATGCGTTGGCTGCGGGGCCGAATGAGGGTGGCCGGGTGTTGGGCCGTGTGGTGCCGAATGTGTTGGTGCGGGTGGTGGAGTGCACGCGGGGGTCGGTGAGGCTGGCGGTGGAGTTTGCGCCGCGGCCGGATTACGGGGCGGTGCGGCCGTTGCTGGCGCCGGCTGATGGCGGGTTGTTGTGTCCCTTTGGTTCGGGTTCGTTGATGCTGTCGTCGCCGGTGCGGCTTGAGGGGCGGGCGACGGCGCGGGGGCAGTTGAGGCTGGATGCGGGGGAGCGGGTGGGTTTTGCTCTGCAGTATGTGCCGGTGGGTGGGCGGCGGCGGGTGTGGAGTCAGGAGGATATTGAGGGGGCGTTGGGGGTGACGCTGGATGCCTGGCGGTCGTGGGCTGCGTTGAATCAGCGCTATGAGGGGCCGTGGCAGGATGCGGTGCATCTCAGTGGCCGGGTTCTGCAGGCGCTCACGTATGCGCCGACGGGTGCGATTGTTGCGGCGCCGACGACGTCGTTGCCGGAGGCTGTCGGGGGGGAGCGGAACTGGGATTACCGGTTTTCGTGGGTGCGGGATGCGTCGTTCACGCTGCGTGCGTTGTCGGTTGCTGCCTGTCCGGGGGAGGCGGAGGCGTTTTTCACGTGGATGGCGCGTACGGCTTCCGCGGAAGGGCCGGCTGACGGTAATCCGCTGCAGGTGTTGTATGGGGTGGGTGGTGAGCGTGAGCTGACCGAGCACACGCTGGGGCATCTGTCGGGGTGGGGTGGCAGCCGTCCGGTGCGTATCGGTAATGATGCGTGGCGTCAGCGTCAACTCGACATTTATGGCGAGTTGTTGGATGCGGCCTATCTGTTTCGCGGCCGGGTGAGCCGGCTGGATTCTCATGGCCGGGGGTTTTTGATGAGTCTGGCCGATGCCGCGGCGGCGCACTGGCGGGAGCCGGACCACAGTATCTGGGAGGTTCGTGGCCGGCCGCAGCACTTCGTGTATTCCAAGCTGATGTGCTGGGTGGCGCTGGATCGGGCCATTGCTCTGGCTGATGAGCTGGATGCGGGCGGCCGGGTGCCTGCCTGGACGGTGGCCCGGGCGGAGGTCCGTACGGCGATCGAGGAGCACGGCTGGAGCAGGCGGGCCGGGTCCTACAGTCAGGCGCTCGGTTCCGATCTGCTGGATGCCTCGGCGCTGATGCTGCCGATCACGGGTTTTGTCCTGCCGGACGATCCGCGGGCGCGGGCCACGGTGGCGGCTGTGCGGGAGCGGCTGACGGGCCCGCGCGGGCTGGTCCACCGTTATGAGCGGGTGGACGACGGTCTGGCGGGTGAGGAAGGGGCCTTTGTGATGTGTTCCTTCTGGCTGGCCCATGCGCTGGCCCTGACGGGGGAGGTGAGCCAGGCGCGCGAGGTGTTCGAGCGGGCCGCCGCGTGTGCCAACGACGTCGGGCTGTTCTCCGAGGAAGTGGATCCGGTGGGAGGGCAGTTGCTGGGCAATTTCCCGCAGGCGCTCAGCCACATCGGCCTGGTCAACGCGGCCTGGGCGATCGGCCGCGCGCAGGCCGCGTAGCACGGCGCGGGCCGCTTACGGCTGGGGCCGCGTACGGAGAGGCCGTGTACGGCTGGGGCCGTGCACCGGAGAGGCTGTGTAGTACGGCGCGGGCCGCGTACGGCTGGGGCCGCGTACGGCGCGGGCCGTGTATGGCTGGGGCCGCGCCGTACGGAGCAGTCCGCGTACGGCTGAGGCTGCGTACGGCGCGGGTCGTGTATGGCTGGGGCTGTGTACGGCTGGGGCCGTGTACGCAGGGGCCGCGTAGTGCGGCGCGGGCCGTGTAAGGAGGGGCCGTGCACCGGAGGGGCCGTGTACGGAGGGGCAAGGCTTCGGCGTAGTCGGATGGCGTCCGATTTGTGGCTGAGCGAGGCCAACTTCGACAAGAGCAAGAACCTTCGCGTGTACGCCATGCCATGGGAGGGGGCGGCGGCGGTACCCCGCCATCGTGCGAGACCGCCGCGCACCTCCCTCTCAGCCCTTCCCTGTCATCCCTTGCTCAGCCTATCGAGATTCGATAGATTTCCATCGTAACTCGATGGGAGGATGGGTCATGGGAAAGCTGACAGTGGGTGCGCTGCGCGCCGTGCTCGTGGTGATGCTCGCCGGCACCGTGTTCGTACAGGCCGGGATGGTGTGGGCGTTGGTCACCGGGAGCGATCCGGAGGACGGGTCGCTTCCGCTGACCCCGCTGCGCGTGATCACGATCCTGGGCATGGTCTCGGTCCAGGTCGCCGTGGTCTGCGTATGGCGGCTGGTATCGATGGTGCGACGCGGAACCGTGTTCTCCCACGCCGCCTTCCGGTACGTGGACATCGTGATCGGCGCGATCGTCGCGGCTGCCCTCGTGTGGTTCGCGGTCACGGCACTCAATGCGCCGGGCCAGCGGGACGACCCGGGCGTCACCCTCATCATGGGCGGGGTCGGCGTGGCCATCCTGGGGGTCGCGCTCATCGTGCTTGTGCTGCGGATGCTGCTCGCCCAGGCCGTCGCGCGTGACGTCGAAGCGGCGCAGATGCAGGCCGAGTTGGACGAGGTGATCTGATGCCGATCGTCGTCGACATCGACGTGATGCTGGCCAGGCGGAAGATGTCCGTGGGCGACCTCGCGAACCGCGTAGGGATCACGCCCGCCAACCTGGCGGTACTCAAGAACGGCCGCGCCAAGGCGGTGCGCTTCACCACGCTCGCCGCCCTCTGCGAGGTGCTCACATGCCAGCCAGGCGACCTGCTGCGCTGGGAGACCGAGGACACCGCGGGCGAATGAACCGTGCCTGCCGACGCGTCATCGCCGATCCCGCTCGCCTTTGACCAACTCCGCGAGCATCCCGGGGCCGTACCTGAGGAGATCCCGGGCCTGCGGGAGCGACTGGCCGAGGTGCCAGACCCTCGCGATCCGCGCGGCGTACGGCACGCTCTGGTCGCGGTGCTTGCGCTGACCGCGTGCGCGGTTCTGGCCGGAGCGACCTCCCTGCCGGCGGTGGGTGAGTGGATCACCGACGCCCCGCCGTCCGTCCTGGAGCGCCTTGGCGTACGGCCCGATCCGCTGTCCCCAAAGCGGTGCGTGCCAGCGCAGGCGACGGTGCGACGGCTGCTGGGCCGCATCGACGGCGACGCGTTGGGCCGGGCGGTGGGCCGCTGGCCGGCCGACCGGCGCGCTGGGGCCGACGGTCAGATGCACGCAGTGGCGGTCGACGGCAAGACCCTGCGCGGAGCGGCCAGGGCCACGGGCCGCAAGATTCATCTGCTCGCCGCCTGCGACCACCTTCTGGCGGGCGTGATCGTGACCCCGACGCCATGCACACCCAGCGCGAGCCCGCCAGCTACCTGCTCGGCCGGGGCGCGCACTGCATCGTGATCGCGAAAGGGAACCAGAAGAAGCTCCACAAGCAGCTCCACAAGCAGCTCCACAAGCAGCTCCACAAGCAGCTCCACAAGCAGCTCCACAAGCAGCTCAAATCCCTTCCCTGGAAGCGGATCCTGCTGCAGGGCCGCACCCGCGACACCGGCCACGGCCGCGGCGAGATCCGCCGCATCAAGGTGTGCACGGTGAACAGCCTGCTCTTTCCCGGTGCCCGCCAGGCCATCCAGCTCAAGCGCCGCCGAATGGGCCGCAAGACCGGCAAGGTCAGCATCAAGACCGTCTATGCGGTCACCAGCCTTGCTGCGGAACAGGGCACACCCGCCGAGCTCTCCCGGCTGGTCCGCAGTCACTGGAAGATCGAAGCCCTGCGTCACGTCCGAGACGTGACGTTCGCCGAGGACGCCTCCCAGCTGCGAACCGGCTCCGCACCCCGCGCCATGGCGACCTGGCGCAACCTCGCCATCGGCGCCCTTCGCCTCGCCGGAAAGAGCAGCATCGCCGCCGGCCTCCGGCGCAACGCCCGCGACGCCATTCGACCGCTCGCCCTCCTCGGACTCACGTGATCACGAAACGGACGTCACACGACTACGCCGAAGCCCTGTACGGCGCGGGCCGTGTACGGCTGGGGCCGTGTATGGCGCGGGCCGGGTGTGGCTGGGTGTGCGGCTGAGGCCGCGGGCGTGTGGCCCGCGGCCTCAGCCGTGTGTGGGGGTGGGTGGGGTTTACTGCGAGGCCTGGCCTGCAGTCTTCTTTGCCTGGGGCAGCGGGGTCTGGTAGGTGGAGACCAGTGCCTGCTTGCCGTGGTCCACGGTCGTCCAGTCGTCCTTGAGGACGCCGCCGGTGTCGCCGGAGTCGGGGTTCCAGGACCAGTAGGTGTAGCTGATGCTGTTCTTCTTCAGGTACTGCATCAGGCTCTTCTGCCAGACGGCTTCGGTGCTGTTGCCGGTGCTCTTCTTGCCGCCGAACTCACCGAGCAGCACGGGGGCGGTGTTGCTCTTCTTCATGAAGCCCCAGTGCTTGTCCCAGAAGGCGGGCATGTTGTTGGGGAAGCTCTTGTCCATGAACCAGTTCTGGTTGTAGACGCCGGGGCCGTAGTCGTGGGCGGAGTAGACGACCTTGTCGGCTTCCTTGAGCTTGACGGGGTGGTCCTTGGCGCCGCGCAGTTCGCCGCCCCACCAGGTCGACTCGTCCTTGTACTTGTCGTTGCCCTCGACGAAGACCAGCCAGTTCTTGTTGACCGAGTGGATGGTGTCGCCGGCCTTCTCGGCGGCCATCTTCCAGTCGGTCTTGGGGTTGCCGTCGCCCCAGGTGGCCTGGCCGCGCGGCTCGTTGTGCAGGTCGGCGCCGATGACCTTGTCGTTGTTCTTGTAGCGGGCGGCCAGCGTCTTCCAGTCCGACAGCCACTTGCTCTCGGAGACCTTGTCGGTGTACCAGAGCTCGCTCTGGCCCCACTGGTCGGGACGGTGCTGGTCGAGGATGACCATCATCCCGTGCTGGGTGATGCTCTGGACGACCTTGTCCATGATCTGCTGGCCGTTGAGGCCCTTGAGCTCGGGGTTCTGCTTGAAGTCGATGCCGTTCGGCTTGCTCTTCGCGTCGAACAGCTCGTTGGAGTACGGCAGCCGCACCGTGTTGAACCCGGTGTCGACCATCTGCTGGACCATGGAGTCCAGGTTGCGCTTCCACAGGCCGTGCGGGGCGAACGTGCCGGTTTCCATGCCGAACCAGTTGACGCCGGTCAGGACCACCTTCTTGCCGCTCGCGTCGACGATGTCGCCGCCCTTGGTGTGCAGGGCGCCGCTCACGGGGCTTCCCTTGCCCGAGGCGTCGGCGTTGTTCGCCGTGAGCGCGGTGACGGTTCCGCCGATCGCGGCGATCGCGACGGCTGCCCCCGCGGCACCGAGTACCAGGTGCCGCCGGGTGAGACCTCGCCTCTTCGCGGGCGTGGCCTGGTCGGTGTGGTTCTCCATGGGGGAATTCATGCGCTGAGACTCCTGAGGAATTCGGGGATCGCGGTCTTGAGAATGCTGACGGTGGGTGTTTTCGCCGAAGACTTTGGGCATTCTCTGGGCGGTTCGATCGCGGCGGTGAGAAGGACGAGCAAAGCCGTGGGAAGGAGTTCACCGAACTGCCCGGACCGCCGGTCCGGCGTATCCGCGTCGATCAGAACCACATCCGGGGCTTCACCGCTGACCAGCGACAACGCCTCCGCTGTGGTGGCCACGGCGCCCACGAGTTCACATCCGGGCTCGTCCTGTACGAGGTCGGCGAGAGCCGCCAATACCTGCGGATGAGGCTCCACGATGAGAATTCGTTTCATGGGCGGCGGGCTCCTTCGGGCTTTTTTCTGCGATGCCCACAAATTTAGGGAAGGAGCCGTGATCGAATCGCCGTACGGGCGAGTGATTTCAGCACACATCAAACGGCCGAATTCGGGCTACCTCAATTGAGGTAGCCCGAATTCGGCCGTTAGTGGCGTATATGCGTTATGTGGGGATATAAGGAGGGATGTGGGTGGCGAGAGGGAGGGGGATGTGGGTGGGGCGGGGGAGGGGGGTGCCCCGGCTGCCGGCGCTGTCGTGCGCCCGGGCAAGGGGGTGTGGCCGTGTCACCGGGCCAGCAGGTAGCCGTACTGGGCGTCGAAGGTTCCCGCTGCCGCGGTGCAGCCATCGGTCTGACCGGGGGGTTTCACCCACAGGTAGGCGTCGACGCCGGCGACGCCGGTGCCGGTCGTGGGGGGCTGCCCCAGCCGCCGGCCGGGAGGATCGCAGGCGTGATGGCCCCGGGCCGGGCCGGCGCCGTTGCGGCTGGTGTCGATCACCATGCCCAGGCGCGAGACGCCCAGGTCCCGCAGCACCAAGCGGCCGTAGCGGATCTCGTCGCGGGTCCGGTTGAAGTTCGACACGTTAAGGGCGATGCCGTCCGCGTACCGGGTGGCGCCGGCATGCCTGAGGCGGCCGGCCATGGTGGGGGCGGGATGCCAGCCGGAGTTTCCCGCGTCGTAGTACACCCGGGAGTACGGGGCGCCGTCGTGCAGCATCCGGCCCGCGTAGGACAGCGCCGCGAACCGTTCGCGCCGCTCGCGGCCACTGAGGCAGTCGGTGAGGGCGAGCGCGTCCGGTTCGAGGATCACCAGCGCCCGCGCCGTGCCGATGCCGCGGGTGAAGCCTTCGATCCAGGCACGGTAGGCGGCGGCGCCGCCGGTGCCGCCGGTGCTGTGTCCGGAGCAGTCGCGGCGGTGCACGGCATAGGCGACCAGGACCGGCAGCGCGCGCTGGGCCCGGGCGGCGTCGACCACGGCGTGCACCTGGCCCTCGATCTTCAGCGGATCGGGGTCGGTGAACCAGGACGCCTGCGGCCTGGAAGCGATGCGCCCGGCGAGGACCCGCGCCCGGGGATCCCCGGAGTGCTCGCGTACCCACAGGGCGGCCGGGGTGTCGGGGGCCGCATAGAGGCGGGTGGTGGCGGGGTAGTGCGGCGCGGGCAGGGCGGTCGGTGCGGCGCCGGGGTGCAGGAGGCCCGGCGCGAACGGGGCGTTGGTCACCGCGGTGGTCACGGTCAGCAGGAGCCCGAGAGCGGACAGCAATGCTGCCAGCCGCACCCTCCAGCCACGTTGATGCGCGCGCCCCGGGGCCGGTTTTTCGGGGCGCGCACGCTCAGGGAAGGGACCATTCGAGCGGCCTGCCGTCGCTCCGGGTCCGACGGGGCTCCTCGAGGGGCCTGCCGTCGCTCCTGGTCCGGCGGGGCCCCTCGAGGGGCCTGGCGTCACTCCTGGTCCGAGGGGGTGACGCTGCGGCGGATCAGCAACCATGCCAGGACGGCCAGTACGAGGAGGGCGCCGGTCACGGCCACCACCACGAGTATCGGGCCGGTGTCCGAGGACCGGGGGGCGGTGCGGTGCTGGGGGTCCGCCGCCGGGGAGGCGCTGGCGGTCAGGGCCCGCGCCGGGTCGACGGTCCCGTAGCCGTGGTGGACGTCGTCATGGGCGGACGTCTGGTGGCTCGCCGTGTCCGTCAGCTTCTTGGCGACACCGGCGGCGGTCCATTGTGGATGTTCGGCGCGCACCAGCGCGGCGGACGCGGCGACCCAGGACGCCGCGTACGCGGTGCCGGAGCCCGTCCAGTAGTCGTCGTTGCGGGCCGTGGTGAGGATGTCGACACCCGGCGCGGTGAGGGCGACGTCCCGGCCGTAGTGGGAGTCGGGCCACAGGCCGCCCTTCTTGTCGGTGGCCGCGACCGACAGCACGCCCCGGTAGGCGGCCGGGTAGGACACCGCGTTCCCGCTCTGGCCGGTGTCGCCCGCGCCGGCCACGACCAGACAGTTGCGCCGCACGGCGTAGGCGACCGCCGACCGGAGCTCCTTGCTCGGCCGGCGGAAGGACACGGCGACGTCGATGACCTGGGCGCCCTTGCGTGCCGCGTACCTGATGCCCGCGGCGGTCGCCGCGGCCACGGGTGCGCTGTCCCGGTAGACCCGCACCGGCAGGACGCGGGCCTGCGGAGCCAGCCCGTACACGCCGTCCCCGTGGTAGTTGCGGCCGGTTCCGGCGATGATGCCCGCGGCATGGGTGCCCTGCACGTCCGTCACGCCCTGGTCGCGTGTGCCGTCGCCGCTCGCGCCGTCCGTGAGATCCGCACCCTTGACGACGCGTCCCTTGAGGTCGGGATGCGCGGCGTCGACCCCGGTGCCGATCACCGCGACCGTCACGCCCTGTCCCCGGCTGGTCTGCCAGGCGCGGTCGGCCCTGAGCGCGGACAGGGCCCACTCCGACCCGCGCAGCGACCCCGAACCCGTCAGGACGGTCGAGCTGGGACCGGCCGGGGCCATGGTGAACGAGGTGGTGAAAAGCAGTGCGCAGGCCGCGGCACCGACCAGGGTGCGCCCGGCGAGTACGGCGCCCGCAGCTGTGGGACCTGCCATCATGACGCTCCCTACCCCTGATGAGTGTCAGCAAGACCCGCCCTGGCAGGGGCGGACCGCACTCCCCAGCGTCCACGGCCGGTGTCAGACGTTGCACCCGCCAACGGGGGAGGGGCAGATCCCCTCTTCGGGGGAACCCCACACCCCTCGCCGCCCTCCATTTGGCGGGCCGATCCGCGCCTCCCCCAAAAGGGGGGTATGAAAGTCCTCCCCCGAAAGCGGGAGCCCGGATCCCCCGTTCACGTGATGTCCGCACCCTGCCCAGTCGCGCAGGGTGGTGTGCGGGAGGGCCCGCCGGGCGGGGCCAAGGAGTGCCCTCCCGCTTGGAGGATCCGCGATGCACCACTCCCGAACGGCTCCCGCCCCTCCCCGCGAGCCACCGGCTTCTGCCGGCCACCGCGAGCGACCGGCGTCCGCCGCTCCCTACGAGCGACCGGCTTCTGCCGGCCACCGCGAGCCGCCGGCGTCCGCCGCTCCCCACGAGCGCCCGGCGTCCGCCGGCCACCACGAGCGCCCGGCGCCCGCCCCTCCCCGCGAGCCATCGGCGCAGCCGGAGCCGTCCCCCCGCGCCACACCACGCGCCACACCCCCACACCGCGCCACACCCCCACGCGCCACACCCCGCGCCACCCTCCCACCCCGCGGCGGGCGGGGATGGACCCTGCCCACGCCCCGGGTACTGCCCACGCCCCGGGTCCTACGGTTCGCCGTGGTCGGCGGCATGGGCATGATCGTGAACACGGTGGCCCTGTACGCCCTTCACCGCCTCCTGCACCTGCCGCTGATCGCCGCCTCGGCCACGGCGGTGGAACTCGCCGTGATCCACAACTACGTCCTCAACGCCCGCTGGACCTTCCACACCGACGTGCGTTCGCTGCGGCGGTTCGTGCGGTTCAACGCCTCCATGCTCGCGGGCCTCGCCGTCAACGTGGCTCTCCTGTGGGCCCTGGTGCACGACCGAGTCCCCCTCGTGGTGGCGAACGTCCTCGCGATCGGCGCCGCCTTCGCGGTCAACTACACCTTCAGCACCCTGTGGGTATGGAGCCGGCCCCGGGGGAGCAGCCCATGCTGACGTTCCTCCTGTACGCCGCACTGACCGTGGTCTCCATCCTGCTCACCGTGCAGTCGGCCCACGTGCTGTATCTGATGCTCTACACCTGGGACCAGCCGGAGGCGGAGGCGAAAGCCAAGGCGCCGGACACCTTCCTGCCGCCCGAGCTGTCCTTCACCGTCATGCTCCCGGCCCGGCACGAAGAGAACGTCATCAAGACCACCATCGACCGGGTGGTGCGCTGCGACTACCCGCCCGACCTGCTCGAGGTCTTCGTCATCTGCTCGGCGGACGACACCGGCACCATCGACAAGGCCGAGGAGGAGATCGCCGAAGTCGCCCGCGAGGGCGTGCACAACGTCGAGGTGATCGTCTTCGACGACCAGCCCATCAACAAACCGCACGGCCTCAACACCGCCCTGCCGCACGCCAGTTGTGACGTGGTGACCATCTTCGACGCGGAGGACGACATCCACCCCGCGATCTTCCAGCTGGTCAACACCGTGATGATCAACGACCGGGTCAACGTGGTCCAGTCCGGCGTACAGCTGATGAACTATCAGTCCACCTGGTACTCCGCACTGAACGTCCTGGAATACTTCTTCTGGTTCAAAAGCCGCCTGCACTACCACGCCCTGGAAGGGGCCATCCCGCTGGGCGGCAACACGGTCTTCTTCCAGCGCGAGCTGCTGGTGCGCCTGGGCGGCTGGGACGACCACAACCTCACCGAGGACGCCGACCTGGGCCTGAGAGTGTCCGCCGCGGGGGAGCGGGTGCGGGTGGTCTACGACGACCGGTACGTCACCCGGGAGGAGACCCCGCCCACGCTCGGCCAGTTCATCCGCCAGCGCACCCGCTGGAGCCAGGGCTTCATGCAGACCCTGCACAAGGGCACCTGGAAACAGATGCCCACCCGCAAACAGCGCTGGCTGGCCTTCTACGTACTCGCCTTCCCGCACGGGCAGGCACTGCTGGGCGTGTACCTGATCGTCTCCCTGGCCACGATGTTCCTGCTGAAGGTGCCGGTCCTGGTCGCGCTCGTGTCCTCCCTGCCGGTGCTGATGCTCCTGGCACACTTCGTGACCCAGGCGGTGGGACTGTACGAGTTCGCCGACGCCCACGGACTGCAGGCCACCCCCAGAGCCGTCCTGCGCATGGCCGTTGCCTGGTACCCGTACCAGCTCGTCCTCGCCTACGCCGCGACCCGCGCCATGCGACGGCAGCTGGCCGGCCGCACCAACTGGGAGAAGACCCAGCACGTCGGCGCCCACCGGGCCCACGGCGAGGGGGCGGACATCCATGTCGCATGAGGGCAGGCCACGCCTGGTCGTCGTCCACGACGGGGACCGCCCGCCCGGCGGGCGGGCCACACCGCCCGCACCCCGGCGCCCGCAGCCGGCGATCATCACGGGCCGGTTCCCCCGGCTGAACCGGCGCGGACAGATCGCGCTGGGCGCCGCCGTGTTCACCGGCCTGCTCACCCACGGCTGGCACCTGTTCCAGTACCCGCTGTACCTCACCGACGAAGGCATCTACATGCAGCGGGCATGGTCCCTGGTACGCCAGACCCGCCTGTCGCCGTACACCT
Source organism: Streptomyces antnestii (assembly GCF_004005495.1). Taxonomy (GTDB): domain Bacteria; phylum Actinomycetota; class Actinomycetes; order Streptomycetales; family Streptomycetaceae; genus Streptomyces; species Streptomyces antnestii. The sequence continues at coordinate 40,039 of NZ_RZYA01000030.1, read as the reverse complement.
ACGACTACGACCACGCGCCGGGCGGCTGGATCCAGCTCGCCGGCTGGGCCTTCCCGCTGCCCAACCAGTTCGAGACGTTCGGCAACGCCGTCAACACCGGCCGGTTCCTGATGCTGCTGGTGCACCTGGCCAGCGTCGCCCTGCTTTTTGAGATCATGCGCCGCCTGTCCGGGAGCATCCTGGCGGCATCGGTGGCGGCATTCCTCTACAACGTCTCCCCCCTGGCCATCTACTACCAACGCCAGGTCCTCCTGGACAACCTGATGATGTTCTGGACCCTGCTGGGCATGTACTGCCTGCTGGGCCGCGACCTGAGGATCCGTCACGCACTGGGCGCCGGGGCCGCGCTGGGGATCGCCCTGATCACCAAGGAGAACGCCGTCTTCTTCGTCCCCAGCCTGCTGTACCTGCTGCACCGCAGAATCAAAAGCTCCCCCCAGCGCCGCTTCGCCACCTCACTGTTCCCCTTCGCCGTGGCCATCCCGGTGGGCGTGTACGTCCTGTACGCGATACTGAAGAACGAACTCCTGCCCACCGGCTTCGACTTCGACCTGAACAACCCCCCCGCCGACCACGTGTCCCTGCTCTACACCCTGTGGTGGCAGCTCAACCGCAGCCAGGGCTCCCTGCTCAGCTCCGGCAGCTACCTGTACACCAGCTGGCTCATCAAGGACACACCGTTCCTCCTGTTCGGCCTGCTCGCCATGGCGGCCGCCCTGTACTGGGGCTTCAAAGACCGAGAACACGATCCCGGCTTCCTGATCGTCGCCACGATGACCGCCGCCTACGCCTTCTACCTGGTGCGCGGCAGCGTGGTGCTGGACTTCTACATCGCGCCCATGATCCCGCTGTTCGCGATGTGCATCGGCCTGGTCACCGACCGGCTGCTGGGGCGCTTCCGCCCCCGGCTGAGGATCGCGGTGCCCGCCGTGGCCGCCTCCGTCCTGCTGCTCGTCCCCACCACCCACTACCTGCTGACCATCAACACCGAGGGCCGTGTGGCGGTCGCGGACCAGTACCAGCCCAGACTGAACCTGACCCGCATGCAGGAGCAGCAGGTCGCCTGGATACGCAAGAACGTCCCCGCGAACGCGCGGATCATCATGGACGACGACCTGTGGAGCGCCCTCCACGACGTGCGCCCCTTCTACCCCTCCGCGCACTCCCACTGGAACGCGTCCTCCGACCCTGCCGTGCGCGACAAGCTCTTCGCCAAGAACTGGCGCAACGTCGACTACATCATCATGTCCAACAAGATGCGGCAGGCCATACAGGGCAACAACGGCGACGGCCGCGAGAACTGGATCCTGGCCGCGCTCAAGAACTCCACGATGGTCTGGGAAACAAGTCAGGGCGGCATCAAGCTGCAGATCTACCGGGTCGGTTAGTCCCGGGCCGAGGAGGTGAGCGACATGCCCGACAACCCCGAGAACCGCGAGAACCGCGAGAACTCCGAGAACCGCGAGAACCGCGAGAACCGCGAGAGCCGCGAGAGCCGTGAGAGCCGCATGGACGGGCGCAGGGGCATACCCGAGCAGTCCGACACGAGCGAAGGGCCGCCCGGCACGGACGCCGGCACGGACGCCGGCACAGACGCCGGGGCCACCGGGCAACAGCCGCGGCGGCGGTTCACGTGGAAGAGGGTCGCTCTGATCGCGGTGGCCCTGGTGGCCGTCGGCTCGCTCGTCCAGGTGATCGCGAAGAGCGGCGGTTTCGGCGGCGCGCTCAACACCACCGGCGGTAAGTCCGAACACAACAAGAGCGTGCCCTCACAGATCAAGCAGCCCACGCAGAAACCGAAGACCGTGCGCCTGGGGGGTCAGAAGATCCCCCGGCAGTCCGGGCCGATCATCGTGGTCAACCCCGGTCTGGTCACCCCCGGCGGCACGGCCAGCGTCGAGGGCGCCGGATTCGACGCCAAGTCCACCGTGGACCTGCTGCTGAAGACCTCGGCGAAACAGACCAAGGGCCAGGGCCTGAGCACGGCGAAGACCGACCGGACCGGGTCACTGAACACACAGATCACCCTGCCCGAAAACATCGGCAGGGGCGCCACGCTGGTCGTGCAGCAGCGCAACGCGAACAATGTGGCCGAGGCCCAGCTCGTCTCGGGCGGCGTGGTCGGCTCCCTCAAGATCAACAAGCTGGTCGGCAAGCCCGGCGACGGCGTCTCCGTGAGCGTGCGGGGCTTCGGCGCCGGCGAGAAGGTCGACGTCTTCTGGGGCCGGGTCGGCGGCAAACCGGACGCCACGCTGACCACCGACGGATCCGGCGGCATCGGCCGCGCCGACATCAAGGTCGGCGTCGCCCCCACCGGCACCAGCACACTGATCCTCGTCGGAGAGAAGTCCAAGACCACGGCCACCGCGCCGTTCCAGGTCCTGGGCCTGTACCCGACCGTCAAGTCGTCGCCGTACGCCCTCAAGGCAGGCAAGCAGATCACCGTGTCGGCCGCCGGATTCGCCCCCTCCGAACGCGTCCTGTTCTACATCAACAGCGCCAACGGCATCCCGGCCTTCACCTCGAACGCCGACGCCAACGGCAACGTCGGCTCCGTGAGCTTCGACGTGCCCTTCGGCCTGGAAGGCACTCAGAGCCTGACCGCGATCGGCGACCGGACCCGGGCCGTGGTCCGCGCCGGCTTCGACGTCCTGCCCTACACCCCCACCGCCGATCCCAGCACCTACTCCGGCAAGGCCGGCACCGCGGTCAGCTTCTACGTGGGCGGCTTCGCCGCGAACGAGACCGTGACCCTCTACGCCGGCGGCCCGAACGGCGACGCGAAGAAGATCGCCACCTTCCCCGTCGACGCCAAGGGCGCAGCCGAAGCCGCCGGCTCCTACCTGATCACCAAGGCGGACGAAGGAGGCGTGTCCTTCAAACTCGTCGGCAGCAAGAGCGGTGCTTCCGCGAAGGCCTCCGTCAACTCCCAGCAGGGAGGACAGCAGCAGGGCGGCCAGCAGCAGGGCGGCCAGCAGCAGGGAGGACAGCAGCAGGGGGGCCAGCAGGGCCAGGGGCAGTAGGCCAAGGCGGCGAGCGGGGAGGTGCCCCGCAGCCGCCGGGCGACAGACATGTGAGGAGAACACCGTGAGTGTCGTCTTCGGGCCCAACAGCCGACGGGTCCTGCAGTTTCTCACCCATATCGAGGACCTGTCCCCGCAGCAGATCGACGAGGTCGCCGCCCTGTGGCGGCAGACCTCCAGCCAGACCCGCGCCGAGGCATGGGCACAGGTCCGGCGCACCACGACCGACGAAGAACGCCACCGCATCCTCGTGGCCGCCTCGGTGGCCCGCCGCACCGCCCTGGACGCGGCCACCAGCCACCACCGGCACGACTGGGCGTTCTGGGCAGCGGTCTGGGACGCGGTGATGGCGATCGCCGCCGGCGACCGGATCGGCGGCCACTACGACGTCCTGATCGCCCCCGTCGCCGCCGTCATGCCCTTCCTGGGAGTGTGCCGGCGCGACGAACTCGGCACCCGCCACCTCCCCGACGCCGTACTGGGAGGGAGCGGACAGCCATGACCCACCGCATCCCCGTCATGGTGGCCGACAACGACGCCGAAGTCCGCGAAGCACTCGCCGACCTGGTCGCCTCCCACCCGGCCTTCGAACTGGTCGCCCTGGCCGTCGACCACGCACAGACCATCGCCACAGCCAGCCAGAAACACCCCCGCGTCCTGCTCCTGGACGTACAGATGCCCAAAGGCGACGCCGCCACCACCGTCCGCACCCTGCGCGAACGCGCCCCACAGACACGCATCCTGGCCCTGTCCGCCTACGCCGACCGCGAGGCGGTCACCGACGTGCTGGCCGCCGGGACCGTCGGCTACCTCGTCAAAGGCGCACCCGCCGAAGAGATCCTGGAAGCCATCACCCGCGCCGCCCGCGGCCAGTTCAGCATGTCGGCCGAACTCGCCGAAGCCTGCCTCAAACCCCTCGGACGCCCCCCCACACCCCACACCCCCGACACCCGCCCGACCGTATCGATCGACGAGAAAGCATGCCTGCGCCTGTTCGAACAAGCCCCCTGCGGAGTCCTCGTCACCGGACCCCTGGACCGCATCGAACTCGCCAACACCCAGGCCCGGCGCATGTTCGGCTACAGCGCCGCCGAACTGCGCGGCAGACGACTCGCGGACCTGTTTCCCGAACACACCACCCCCCACGAACAAGCCCTCACACCGGGTACGCAGACACCCGCGCAGCGCAGGGACGGCTCACGCTTCCCCGCCCAGATCGGCGGCGGCCGACTCCGCGGCGGCGGCCACCGCCGCGTCATATACGTCACCGACCTGAGCGAGTCCGCCACCACCGGCGACCGGCTGCGCCAGCTCGTCGAATCCTCCCCGGACGCCATGATGGTCGTGGACACCGAGGGCCGCATCCACCAGGCCAGCCCCCGCGCCGAGACCCTCTTCGACTACAGCCGCGAACAACTGCTCGGCATGCGCCTGGAGACACTCCTGCCCGACCAGCCACTCACGGTCTCACTGCGGGACTGGACCGACCCGCGCCAGGAACCGGCCGGCCACAGCGTGGAACTGGTCGGCCGCCGCCAGGACACCAAACAGTTCCCGGCCGACGTCAGCGTCAGCCCCCTGCGCACCCCCGAAGGCATGTTCACCGTCCTCACCGTCAGAGACATCACCGAGGTACAGCGCGCCCAGTTCGTCCTCGAACGCAGCCTCGAACTCCTGGAGGGCACCGACCGCGACCGCCAGGCCCTGCTCAGCCACCTCATCCACGTCCAGGAGGAGGAACGCAAACGCATCGCCGCCGACATCCACGACGACACCATCCAGGTCATCACCGCCGCCGGCCTGCGCCTGCAGCAACTGCGCAGACGCCTCACCGACCCCAAGGACGTACAGGTGATGGACAAGCTGGACGAGACCCTCAAACTCTCCCTCAGCCGCCTGCGCCAGCTCATCTTCGACCTGCGGCCCTCCAGCCTGGAACACGGCAGCCTGGCCACCGCCCTGCAGACCTTCCTGGACCGGATGCACGCCGAGACCGGCATTCACCCCAAGTTCGAGGACCGGCTCCCCACCACCCTGCCCGTCCAGACCATGGTGCTGGTCTACCGCACCGCCCAGGAAGCCCTCATCAACGTCACCAAGCACGCCCGGGCGAAGACCGTCCGCGTCCAGCTGCTCGGCGTCGACGACGGCTGCCTGATGCGCATCGTCGACGACGGCGTGGGCTACGACCCCCTCGAGGTGGAGTCCCGCCCCGGCCACCTCGGCCTCACCCTCATCCACGAACGCGCACAGATGGCGGGAGGCTGGAGCCGCATCGAGAGCGAACCGGGCGGCGGCACCACCGTCGAGTTCTGGGTGCCACTCGCGGAACCCGGGACGGAGGGCAACGGTGGCGCGAGCGCGCCGAAGGACACCGAGCCATGAACAGCCCACCCGACCTCATCACGGTGCTGCTGGTCGAGGACCACCGGGCCGTGGCCGAGGGACTGTGGGCCCTGCTCGACGACTACGACGACCTGACCGTGGTCGGCTGGGCCGACTCCGTCGCCGAAGCCGAGCCCATGACACAGCAGCTGTCCCCGCAGCTGGCACTGATCGACTACCGGCTGCCCGACGGCACCGGCGCGGACGCGGCAGCCCGCATCCGCGCCCACGACCCCGCCATCGCCGTCGTCATCCTCAGCGCCGACACCAGCGACTCCGCCCTGCTGGCCGCGGTCGAGGCGGGCGCCAGCGGATACCTCCTCAAATCGGCGGGCGGCGACGAGATCGCCGCCGCCATCCGCGCGGCAGCCGCAGGCGAAACCCTCATCCCCGCCCGCACCCTCATGGAAGTCCTCGCCCGCCACCGCGAAAGCGCCCGCCTCACCGACCAGCAGACCGAACGCCTGGAGAGCCTGACCGCCCGGGAACAGGAAATCCTGGCCCTGATGACCCAGGGCCTCGACAACCGGGCCATCGCCGACCGCCTCACCATCAGCTACGCCACCGTACGCACCCACGTACGCGGCATCCTGGAAAAACTCGAGGCACGCTCCCAGCTGGAAGCCGTCGCCAAAGCCGCCGACTGGGGCTTTCGCCCCACCCCGCCCGCCCCACCACCACAGCCACCCGAACCATGACACCCCACCACCCCGGCCCCGACCGGGACCCTCACCACCGCCCTCGCAAAACGGCCGGACGCCGAGGCGAAGAAGAACGCCGCGACCGCCGCGTGCCAGGACGCCACCCCCATCAGCAGCTAGTCTCGGACCACGTCCGTCGTGGTCGCAGGGCAACGGATTGCGGGCTTGAAAAGCGAAGGGTTTCCGTCATCGTGGAGGAACAGCTGCCGCGCACCCGGACGGACCGGGACCGCACATTCGCCCAGTGCATCCTGCCTGAAGTGGAAACACTGCTACGGGTGGCGACCACACTGACCGCGCGACCGGACCACGCCGAGGAACTGGTACGCGACACCCTGCGGCGCGCATACGAGACATGCGACCGCTACGACGGCCACCAGCCCCGCGCGTGGCTGCTGACCCTCATGCGCCAGGCACGCACCGACCGGCAGAACACCGCCGGATCACCCGCGTTTCACGCCGTGGTCGACAACGCGCTGGCGGCCCTGCCCCTCACCTACCGCCAAGTGATCCGCCTGGTGGACATCGACGGCCTCTCGTACGCGGAAACGGCAGGGCTGCTGGGCGTGAGCGAGGCATTCGTGACGAGCCGCCTGCGCCGGGCACGCCGACGCATCCTCCTCCAGCTCAAAGCGGCCGGACTGGTGCCGGGCCGAGGTGAACGGTGAGCAAGCGGCCCAAGGAGGGACAGCCGGCCGAGCACGCGATGAACTGCACACAAGTGACCACAACCCTGCAGGCATACCTGGACGGACAGACCGACGAGGTCACCACCCGCCCGATGGCCGCCCACCTGCAGGACTGCCACCACTGCGGACTGGAAGCCGACACCTACCGCAAGATCAAAGACGCCCTGGCCTGCCGGGCACAGCCCGACACCGGCGCAGCCGACCGGCTCCGCGGCTTCGCCAAGGGCCTGCTGCGCCGTGCCGACAGAACACCACCGCATCAGGCACCCGGCGACTGACCTGCCCCGAGCCGCCCACACCGGCCCCGACCGACGGCAGAGGGAATGTGGCGGCGCTGTCGGCGGGTTTCCTGCATGCGGAAAGGCTGTCGTCGGGCGTCGACCCCGCGTACGTAGCGGTCCGGGACCCCGGCCGGGCGTGCCCGGGCGGGGCGGTCGTGCGCGCCCGTGCCGACGCCGACACGGCGGCCGGTCCGAGACCGAGGCGAGGTAGAGGTAGACAATGAGGCTGTGGCCGGGACGGCGGGACACGGCGCGGTGGACGACGGGCTGCGCCCCGGTGATCCGCGTCCTGCAAGCTCACCTGGACGGCGAAACGGACGAGGCCACCACCCAACAGGTGCTGGCCCACCTGGACGACTGCCACGACTGCCTGCTCGAGGCCGACCTGTACCGCGAGATCAAGAAGTCACTGGCCCGGCAGGAGAGGCCCGACCCCCGGGCGGTGGAGCGGCTGCGCGCATTCGGAGAGTCCCTGCTGGGCCCCGGCCCGGATGCCGAGGACGACCGCTCCCCAGCCGGTGACAGCCACCTGCCTCTGTAGCGATCCGGACACGTCCCCCGGAACACGGCGCTACGAGAACTACGGCCAAGCCGCCACTCGCCACGCACCCCCCACGTCACCGTGAACGTCACCGGCGACAGACCACACCCTTCGCCCTCTTCCCTGGCCGCTCACCCCAGCACCCACAGCACCGGCAGAGCGACGAGGAGGGAGTCGATCCGGTCGAGGAGGCCGCCGGAGCCGGGCAGCCACCGGCCGGCGTCCTTGGCGCGGGCGCCCCGCTTGACCATCGACTCCAGCAGGTCCCCGAGCGGGCCGCCGACCGCCACGGCCACCGCCGTCTGCCACGTCAGACAGGACAGCACGGCCAGCGTGAGGAGACCGGCCGCGGCCCCGGCCAGCGTGCCGCTCCACCGCTTGGCGGGCGACAGCGGGGAGAGCCGGGGGCCGCCGAGACGGGGCCCCACCGCGTACGCGACGATGTCGGCGATCGACACGGCCACGAACAGGACGAGGCCGAGGGCGCCGGACGGTACGAGGCCGGCCAGGGCGCCCAGCCACACGAGCCCCAGCAGGCCCGCCCCCAGGCGGCGCAGCCCGTGCTCCGCGTCGCCCGACAGCAACGGCACCCCGGCGATCGCGAGCGCCCCGGCCGCCGCGACCCGGAGCAGCTGTCCGGGGGCCAGCCAGGCGGTCAGGACGAGTGCGACGAGCGCCGCGCCCAGCATCGCCCGGTCCAGGGGCCCCAGCCGGAGCAGCCCGCCGAACTCCGCCACCGCGACCACACCGACCACGGCCGCGAGCACCGCGATCCCCGGCCGGCCGAGCCAGAACGCGGCGGTCACCAGGGGCACTGCGAGCGCCCACACGCACCAGCGGACCATCAGCTCACGGCGCCGGGTCGCCGCCACCGCGACGCCTGCGACCACAAGTGCCCCGCTGAGGCAGGGCACGAGAGCGGCGACCGTCACCGCCAGACCCGTCCCGGCGACCGTCGTCACCGCCAGGCCCTTCCCGGCGCGCCCGACAGCACCGCGGCCGGCGTGCGCAGCGCGTCCAGGGCGCTCCGGCACGCCGCCACGATCCGCGCGTTCTCCGCCGTGTCGCGGACGGCGATCCGCACGGTCCGCCCCTCGTACGCCGGGGACATCGGTGACAGGTCACGCAGGAACACGTCGTGCCGCCGGCACGCGTGCACCAGCCGCGCCGCGCTCGGTCCGTCCGGCGCCAAGGTCACCGTGAGGAAGTTCGCCACCCCCTCGTCGACCGACGAGAACCCGTCCAACTCCTTGAGGCTGTTGGCTAGTTGGCGGCGCAGCACAGGGGTGCGGGCCCAGCGCTCCGCGTAGTACGCCCCGTCGCGCAGCGCCGTCACGGCGGCCAGCTGGGCCGGCAGGCTCACGGGCCACGGCGGTGTCCAGCGCCGCAGCTCTCCGGCCGCCTCCGGGCAGGCCACCAGGTACGCGGCCCGCATCCCCGACAGCGCGTACATCTTCGACAGCGAGGTGCAGACCACGACCCGGGCGTCGGCCGAGGCGAGAGCGGCCAGCGAGTCCCCCGGATCGACATAGCCCAGGTACGCCTCGTCGATCCACCACCGGGTCCGCGCGGGCGAGGCCTCGATCACCGCGCGCAGCGCGTCGGCCGGGGCGTGGCGGCCGGTCGGGTTGTTCGGGTTGACCACCACCACGAGGTCGTACCGCCCGTCGCCGGTCGCTGCGGCGAGCCGGGCCGGGTCGAGCAGCCAGCCGTCCTCCCGGCGCAGCCGCAGCCGCTCCACCCGGCAGCCGATCACCCGCTCGGTGACATGGGCGTACTCCCCATAACCCGGATCGAGCAGGAGCACCCGGCTTTGGGGCGTCAGCCACCGGCCGAACGCGCGGAAGATCAGATCGGACGAGCCCGCCCCGACCACCAGCGACTGAACCGGCAGCCCGCGGACGGCGGCGATCTGGGCGAGCAGTCCCTCCGCGCCCGTCGGCGGCGAGGTCCGGGCCGCCCACCCCGGATCCTCGGACAACACCGCGCGGACCGCCGGGGACGGCGGGAACCAGGCATCCAGCACATCCGCCGCGACCACCTCGTGACGGCGGGCCAGGGTCCTAAAGTCCGTACCGATCGCGGAGAAGAACGCCCCGCCGTGCTCACAGCCGTCCGCACGCGGCGCGAAGGGCACATCGAGCCGCCAGTGAAGGCCCGCCCGCAACCGCTCCAGGATCCGGCCATGACGCTCCCGCGCCGTCCTCGTCAGCTCGGCCACGGAGCCGGTGAGGACCTCGAACGAGACCGCACCCGAGCGGACCGTGCGCCCCACCGGCCGCAGCCCGGCGGCGAGATACATGTCGAGCAACTCCGTGCGCCCCATCGCCACCACCCGGCGCCCGCCCCGCGCCGCGACCCAGCGCAGCGCCGCGTACATGAGCAGGGGCGCCGCCGCGGTGGACCGCCAGCGCTCCTCGACGGTCAGGACGCGGATCTCGAACGGCGCCTCCTCGGTCAGGACCGGCAGCTGATCGCGCGTCAGATACTTGTCGAGGGAGTAGCGGCCGACCCACGGCGGGGTGAGGCTGACGAACCCGATCCGCGTGTCGCCGCGCGCGGCCACGAGATACACGTTGTCGCCGTCGAGTCCGTCGCTCAACCGCCCGGACGGATGCACCGGATGCTGGCCCAGTTCCTGCGCGTACACCCGATGCCGCAGCTCGTGGATCCAGTCGTGATCACTGGGCGTGGCAGCGCGCAGCTGCAGGGCGTGGTTCATGCGTATGTCCCTCTGAGACGGTCCGGCGTTCGCGCCCCAGCATGGAGGAGTCCGGCAGACGGCACCTGAGTACGCGTACTCAGCCGGACGGCACAGGAGTGGGAAGCGGTCCAGGTCAGGGCCGAGTCCACGGGCAGGCGCCCGAACCACCGGCGCCGGCGGTGCCCCGGCACGGATGGTCGGCCGCACTTTCTTCCAACTCCTTGGGAAGCGCGTCCTGTTGTCGTGAGGGGCCCCAGTGGTGGACGTTCGAGGGGCAAAGCCCGTGGCCGGGCCCAACACCCCGCCGGGCACGCGGAGTTCGTCGCTTCGCCCAGCAACTTACTAGACCAGTCTGTATGTTGATTGTCATGGCACGCCGAACCGATACCAGGGAACGGGTACTGCGCACTGCCGCGACGCTGTTCCAGACGCAGGGTTACCACGCCACCGGGCTCAACCAGGTGCTTGCCGAGGGCGGGGCGCCGAAGGGGTCGCTCTACTTCCATTTCCCCGGCGGTAAGGAGCAACTCGCCTCTGAGGCGGTCTCGCTGGCCGGAGGTGAGATGTGCCGGCTGATCAAGGAAGCCCTCGACGCGGCCGAGGATCCCGCGGCTGCCGTCGAGTCCGTCGTGCACCACCTGGCCGATGCCCTGGTGGCGTCGGACTTCACCGCGGGATGCCCCATCGCGACGGTCGCGCTCGATGCCGCCGGACAGAGCGACACGATCAGGACCGCCTGCGAGAGCGTCTACCAGTCATGGACCGACGTGATCGCCGATTTCCTCGCCGGGCACGGGGCCGGCGCCGACCGGTCGTCGGCACTGGCCGTCGTCCTGGTCGCGTCGATCGAAGGCGGACTCCTGCTGGCCAGGACCCGACGGGACGTCGCGCCACTGCGCGCGGTGGGCGTCCACCTACGACAGACCATCGCGGAGGGCATACGATGAAAATCCACCACCTGAACTGCGGCACCTTGCGACCGTTCGGCCGTCGGCTCGTCAACGGGGCAGGCAGCCCGTTCAGTTGTGGCGAAATGGTCTGCCACTGCCTCCTGATCGAAACCGAACAGGCCTCGTACTCGTCGACTCGGGCATTGGGCACGACGATATCGAGCGGCCGGCGCAATCACTCGGCCGCCGGTTCCAGGCCGTGGCCAGGCCCGTCCTCGACACCGGCGAGACGGCGGTGCGCCAAGTGGCCGCACTCGGCTACGACATCGAGGATGTCCGGCACATCGTGCTCACCCACCTCGACCTCGACCACGCCGGCGGACTGCGCGATTTCCCGCCGGCCGCCTCATAGGTCCGGAGGTGGTCGTGCCGGACACGGTTGTGCCTGTCTCGGTCGTGCCCGACGCAGCCGCAGCCGGTGCGGCCACAGCGGTCAGGGCGCCACCGCCGACGAGCCCGCCGAACAGCCGCCGGGAGATGCCGTCACGGGCGTCGGCGGGCGTGGCGGCCCCGGAGGACAAGGAGGAGGTATCGGGTATACGCGGTAGGGGGAGCGCGCGAGGGCAGGGGCCGACCCGTCAGTGCGCGCGGACGCGCAGAAGTACGGAACGCGCGGCACGAAGGAGGAGGAGCCTGCGAAAGGCCAGAAAGACGAGAGAGATCTGCGGGGTCAGCGACAGATGGCGCTGGACTGCCGGCACAGATCGACATGGCGCCGCTCCACCAGCGCGGAGGCCGCGCACGGGTGATCAGCGGAAGCATTCATGATCAAGACCTTGCCCATGGGGCACTCGGGGTGTCAAGGGGGCGTCCGCACCGTGAGCGAGAAGATGTCTGTGTCCGCCGGTGACATACGCAAAGACGCGCCGCAGGGCCTGATCCTCTCCTGCCGAGGATCAGGCCCCGCCCACCCCGGCAGCGGTGTCACTTCGCACCGACATTTCCCGGCCCTGTGATCAACAAGTGCTGCCCAAACTCGTCAACACATGGTGTCGGTTCTCGGTTACGAAGCCAGGCGTTGGTACTCCGCCTACGACGATCAGTACATCGACGGGTCCGGCCTCGACGTCGACCACCGCGTCCCGCTCGCCGAGGCCTGGGACTCCGGCGCCTCCGCCTGGAGCGCGGCCGAACGGCAGGCGTATGCCAACGATCTCGGCGACGAGCGCTCCCTCATCGCTGTGTCGGCGAAGTCGAACCGCTCCAAGGCCGACCAGGACCCGTCCACCTGGATGCCACCGTTCGAGGGGCCAGATGTCCGGAACTGGTTCCCACATGAATGGCAATGCGTCGAACGTCGCAAGAAGCGTGACCAGATGGTTCCGACAGGGGTGTCCCAGAAGGTCAAGACCACCAGATCACCTCGCCACATCGGTTCCAACTATCGTGTCCCGGCTCACCTCATTGCACAGCGCGGCCGATGAGTTCGTGTCTCGCGGCCGGTCCAAGCTCGTGACACCTCAGGAAGGGAACCGCCATGTCGGAGCTTCTCGTCGACTTCATCACCTCCCTCGACGGCCATGCATCGGGAGAGGGATGGCCCGGGTTCTGGGGCCTCGAGGGCCCGGAGTATCTCGCGTGGCTCGGCGAGCAGCCCGAGGCCATCTACCTGATGGGAGCAAACACCTACCGCCTGATGTCGGGCTTCGCCGCAGGCGAGGTCCCGAATGGCCAAGGCGAGTTCAGGCCCGAAGAAGAGGCATCCGTCGACGAGCTCACGCAAGCGTCCAAGGTGGTGTTCTCCTCCTCGCTCGAGGAGCCACTGAAGTGGGCCAACTCCACGCTCGTCCGCGACGATGCCGTCGAGGCGGTCCGCGCCATGAAGTCGAGTGGCTCGGGGCTCCTCAGCACGATCGGCAGCCTCAGCCTGTGCCGGTCCCTGCTGCGTGCCGGACTCGTCGACCGCTTCCGGGTCGTGATGTTCCCGGTGATCACCGGGGCCACGGGTGAAGAACGCATCTACGACGGCTATCCGGACGTCGCCCTCGAGATGATCGGGCACCGCACCTTCGACGGCCGCATCCAGCTGGTCGAGTACAAGCCCCGCGTGCTCGAGCACCCCCCGCTCGACGTCCGTGCGTGACCTCGCCACGTCCGCCGGTCTGGACGGCCGCCAGGCCGGCGCCGACGGGCGCGAAGCAAGACCTCATAGGGTGCGGACGGTCAACGCCAGGACATCCGGTCCCCCTGACCCCGAGCCGTCGCAGGTCAGCCAGGCCGCAGTCCCTGCAAAGATCCAACTTCCGGATACAGATGCGTCGCTGGACGCTCTCCAGAGCAGAGCCTCGCGCGCTGGGCGCTCTGCATGGCCGATGGGGCCAACTGAAGCGCTCAGTCACACCTGCTGTTGTGACTGAGCGCTGTAGACGGCCCTGAGCGTTCCAGGTGTCCTGCCTGAGTGCCGGATGGCTGGGCTGTCGTCGCTTCAAGAGGGGCCCGAACGTGGGTGGCCAAGGCGACACTAGGCTCCGCGTCATGGCCAGTACATTCGGATTCACCTGCTCATACGGTGGTGCGCATCGCCCTGAACGGGAGATCGCCGCCGCGGTGCGGGCCTCCTCCCGCGAGAGTCAGAAGCCGTGACGACGGACAGCCGAGTGCCGCTGCCCTTTCAGTCGCCTGAAGGCTTGAGCCGACGAGCTCGGTACTTCGTTGAGGCGCACGGGCTGCGTGTTCCCCGCCGCGACCTCACGCTCTGTCGGGCGGTATGGCTTGAACGCGGGATACCCGCTGCGGAGATCGACCGGGCTGTGGCCTTTCAGGAGTGCTGGGGTGGCATCGCTCTGCCCCCCGCCCCCGCATACGAGGGCGGCCCGCGCGTTCTGGAAGCCGATGCGCCCGAAGGCTCGGGCGCGGACGGATGGCGGTTCCCGGCCGGTGGCTGTCGGGTCTCCATGGCTCACGGTTTCATGATCGGGCCGGGAGGCGAGTTCGGGATCGACGCCGACCGCTGGACACCCCTGCACGCCAGCACAGGGGGATGGGTGGAAGCTCTGGCGCTGGCCGATCACGCGGGCTACTGGGCGAAGACCATCACGAAGATCAAGGGCAGTGCCGTCGAAGAGCTGGACCTCGACGGATTCGAGCCGGTATCTGAAGTCCAGGGACTTGCTGACACCTGGTGGCGGGGCAAGGACTCGCTCATCGCCGTCTACCGCGGCGAAGCCTCAGGCTTTGATGCCCCCCACTGCCTAAGGGCCCACATCTACGGTGGACTCGATGCATGGGGCCTGGGCGGCACCTGACTCCCGAAGGCCAGGCTCCTCGTCTGCCCACCCGCTGAGCGCTCTACTTGGCCGTAAGGGCCAACTACGGCGCTCAGTCACAGCTGTGACTGAGCGCAACAGGTATCCAGGGACCTGCGGGAGACAGGTGGGCAGCCCCGGAATGTGGACCAGCTGCCCGCCTCGGCCCTCGGTCCGACCCGCTCCGGCACTCACACTCAGTAACCTCAGGCGGGGCGCTCGGCCATGACGACCAGACCCGGCCCGCTGAACTCATCTGCCGGGAGCCGAAGTTCGGCGACAGGGCGCAGTCCGGCCTGCTCGATCAAGCCGACGAACTGTTCCGGCCGCCATTTGTGCGTCGTCCAGCGGACGGACACACCTCCGTAGGCCTCCGTGCGCACCGCGTCCTCGTCGCCGACGTGCGTTCCGGTGATGAAGTGGCCGCCTGGCTTCAGGGCCCGCGTGAACAGGGCGAGGACCTGGGGAAGGACGTCGCGCGGGAGGTTGAACAGTGACCACCACCCGAGTACGCCGCCGAGGGACGCTTCTTCGAGGCTGAGGTCAGTGGCGGAGGCGACGCTGAAGCGGCAGTGCGGATACAGACGGCGGGCGTTTTCGATCATGCCGGGCGAGAGATCGACTCCGGACACGTCGAGTCCGCGTTCGGCGAGGTAGGCGGTCACCGTTCCGGGCCCGCAGCCGACGTCGAGGACAGGCCCGAGTTCGCTCACGGTGTCGGCGAAAGCGTCGATCGATGCCTTGAGCCAGGGATGGCGACGGATGTCGCCCATTCCTGTCGTCGCCACCATCTCTGCGTAGTTGTCGGCCACCCGGTCATAGGACTCGCGGACCGCGTCGAGATCGGCCGGTCGGTCAATTTGGTGTGTACGCATCAACCAACCATAGGGCGACGAGTTTGCTGGGGTAGGAGGTCAGACAACTCGGTTGGGTAGACAGGGCACCGCTGTGTCGCGGCCGAACGTCGCAGGCAGTGGCTCGGCTGGGGCAGTTGCTGCGCAGGTCGCCCGGAACTCGTTCACTTCGCATCGCAGACCCGGCGGGAAACCGCGGATACACCGGGAACGGACAGGTGAGCGGGAGCCACCTCTTCGGCCGCTACGCCTTCACCCGGCCGGCCACGCGCCCGGTCTGGGGCAGCTGCGTGATCCGCACACCGTTGGCGAGAACGACGACGGCGAGCAGGACTGACCGTCACCGACCAGTGCGCTGATGACCTTGCGCGTCACCACTTGGGTCAGCCGCTTCGCGGCGGTCGCAGCCGGTGCGGGTGGCCGGTGCGTTTGCGTCGGTCATGTCCCTCACCTGGCTTGTGGTGCGCTGTAGGAGAACTTGTACCCGGCGAAGTCAGCGACGTGGACGTACCCGATGCGCTGGTAGAGGGCATTGCTGGTGGGGTTGTCCGGGTCCGTGAACAGGACGACGTCTGTCGCGCCCGCGGCCCGTGCTACCCGGCTCGCCTCGACCGTCACGGCGCCCGCGCAGCCGCGGCCCCGGGGGTGGGCCGGGGTGTAGACGGGGTCCACCCGGACCACGCCGCCGAACTTCCTCCGCTCCGACCCCGCCACGGTGTGACTCACGACCCTGCAGGAGCACGCGCCGCACCTGCGGATGCCAGACGGGGGGCGGACGGACGGTGCCCGACCGCATGACGCCCCTTGAGCCGGGCGACCTCGACGACGCCCTGCTCCCTGCAGCCCGGGTCGGCAGCCGCGCGATGTCGCGGGAGCGTTGGCCGGTCGCAAAAATGCCGTTCTCGTCCGGCTCGGCCACCGTGCGACGGGCACCCCATCGACCGGATCGGCGTGCGCGGCGAACACCATCCGGCACAGCCGCGTCCACCCGCCCGCGTCCTGCGCGAGGAGCCGTGACGCGCCAGCGCGCCTCGACGACGTGCGCGCCGCCGCACACCGGCGTCCGCAGCCGCTCGGCCGGCCGCTGGGAGACGTGCCCGGGGTCGGGGACGGCTTCGACGGCGAGGTCGACGCCGAAGAGCGGCCGGATGCCGATGCTGTCCCGGCTCCCGGCGCGTAGGGCCGGGCGTCTGAGGTCCCTCACGCCTCGCTGCTCATCCCAGATGACCGCCGCGATCGCGGAAGCGACATGCTGCTCGACGCGTGGGGCGCGAGCGACGGGCACCCGGCGTACGTGACATCGACGGTGGCCGATGCCCTCGGGGTGCCCGCGCGGACGTTCCGCGAGTGGGGCACCGATCAGTGGAAGACGCCGCTGTAAGCATTGAGCGCCGGCTGTCCGCCCAGGTGTGCGTACAGGACGTTCGAGTCCTTGGGGATGTCGCCGTCCCGTACGAGGTCGATGAGTCCGGCCATGGACTTGCCCTCGTAGACCGGGTCGAGGAGGACGCCCTCCAGCTCGCCGGTCAGCCGGATCGCGTCCACGGTGGAATCGATCGGGATGCCGTAGCGGTCACCGGCCCAGCCCTCCAGGACAGTGATCTCGTCCTCGCGCAACTCCCGGCCGAGGCCGATGAGTTCGGCGGTGGCGCGGGCGATCTTCGTCACCTGGGCGCGGGTCTCGTCGATCTTCGCCGAGGCGTCGATGCCGATCACCCGGCGCGGCCTGTCCTGGCCGGCGAACCCGGCGATCATGCCCGCGTGCGTGCTGCCGGTGACGCTGCACACCACGACCGTGTCGAAGAAGACACCCAACTCGCGCTCCTGCTGCTGCACTTCGTACGCCCAGTTCGCGAAGCCGAGGCCGCCGAGCCGATGGTCGGAGGCGCCGGCAGGGATCGCGTACGGGGTGCCGCCCGAAGCGCGCACGTCCTCCAGGGCCTGCTGCCAGCTGTCCTTGAAGCCGATGCCGAACCCGGCCTCGACCAGGCGTACGTCGGCGCCCATGATCCGGGACAACAGGATGTTGCCGACCTTGTCGTTGACCGCGTCGGGCCACTCCACCCAGCTCTCCTGCACCAGCACGGCCTTCAGGCCCAACGTGGCGGCGACCGCCGCCACTTGACGGGTGTGGTTGGACTGCACGCCGCCGATACTGACCAGCGTGTCCGCGCCCTGGAGGAGCGCGTCGGGGATCAAGTACTCCAGCTTGCGGGTCTTGTTGCCGCCGAAGGCGAGACCGGAGTTGCAGTCCTCCCGCTTGGCCCAGACGCGCGGGCCGCCGAGGTGCCTGCTGAGCCGGTCCAGCGGGTGCACCGGGCTGGGACCGAACAGGAGGGGGTGGCGCTCGAAGTCGTTCAGGGACATGGGAACTCCTTGCGTGGGCGGGCCCGTCGGGCACCGGTCATCGGGGGTGCAGGGCGCGGCGGCGCAGCACGAACAGGCTGGTCAGGCTCGCCACGGCGGCGAACGCCACCCAGTAGCTGGGGGCCGCGGACTGCCCGGTCGTATCGAGCAGCCAGGCCGCGATCATCGGGGTGAAGCCGCCGAAGACGGTGACACCGATGTTGTAGCCCACCGCCATCCCGGTCGCGCGGGTCTCGGCCGGGAAGATGCCCGCCATGAGTGCGCCCATGGGACCGTAATAGCAGCCCTTGAAGAGCGCCATCACCATGACGACGCCGATCAGCAGGGCCAGCGAGGGCGCGGCCACGAGGAGCGCGAACATCGGGTAGATCAGCAGCAGGACCGCGCCCGCTGCCGGAATCATGATCGCGATCTGGCCCACCCGGTCGGAGAAGTGGCCCGCCACACTCGTCACCGCGAGCAGCACCAGACCACCGGCGAGCGCCGCGACGAATCCCGCGGAGTCCGGGAGGCCCAGGGTCTTCGTCGCGTACGTCGGGATGTACGTGATCAGGTAGTTGAGGCAGGTCGTCACGGCGAGCAGCCCGATGGTGAGCAGCACGCCGGCCTTGTGCTCGCGCAGCAGGGTGCGGATCGGCGCGCGGGTGGCTTCGGGCTCGGGAGCGGCGGCGGGCGGCTCGGGCACGTTGCGGCGGATGTACAGGCCCACGGGCGCCACGAGCAGACCGATGAGGAACGGGATCCTGAAGCCCCAGGAGGTGAGCTGGTCCTCGCTGAGCGTCGAGGTGAGCACGGTGCCGAGGAGGGCGGCCAGCAGTGTGCTGGCGGCCTGGCTGGTGAACTGCCAACTGGCCGCGAAGCCACGCCGGTTCGGCATGAACTCGACCATCAGGGCGGTCGCGCTGCCGAACTCGCCGCCCGCCGCGAAGCCCTGGATGAGCCGGGCGAGCAGGATTCCGACCGGCGCGACCACGCCGATCGCCGCGTACGACGGCATCACGCAGATCAGCAGCGTGCCCAGCGCCATCAACCCGATCGACCAGGTCAGCGCCGCCTTTCGGCCGGCCCGGTCGGCGTACGAACCCAGGACGAGGGCGCCGACGGGCCGGATCAGGAAGGAGACACCGAAGGTGCCCAGGGTGAGGAACAGGGCCAGTGCCGGGTCGTCATGGGTGAAGAAGACCTTCGACAAGTACGTCGCGAAGTAGCTGTAGACCGCGATGTCGTACCACTCCAGGGCGTTGCCGACGCACGCCGCGGTGATGATCTTCCCTGGGCTCGGGGTGGTGGTCGCCCGTGCCGTGGTCCTCGCTGGTGGCGCGCTCATGGGGCGTTCCCGTCGGTGGAAGGGGCGGCCGGAGGCCAGGTGCCGTGACCGGCGAGGTCGGCGAGATCCCAGAAGAGCCCGGCCATCACCTGGAGCGACTCGCGCACGAGCGGGGCGGGCAGATGCTCGTCGGGGGCGTGCTGGGAGCAGCCGGGGTAGGAGTGCGGAACCCACACGGTGGGCAGGCCGAGCCCGCAGGAGAAGGCGGAGTTGGGCAGCGATCCCGCCAGGTTGGGCAGGAGCGCGGGCGTCGTGCCGGTCGTGCGCTCCAGTGAGCCGAGCGTCCAGGGCACCCAGGGGTTGTCCGGGTCGAGCCGGGTCGCTTCCATGCCGTAGTCGGCGGTGACCTCGACCATGCCGAAGCCGTGCTCGTCGAGGTGCTTGCGCACCGCCCGTTCCACGTCGCACGACTCCAGGCCGACGACGAAGCGGAGCTGGCAGTGGGCGCGGGCGGCGCCGGGGATGGCGTTGGTGGGGTTGTCCGGCTGGCCCGTGGTCATGGCGAGGACCTCGATGGTGTTCCAGGCGAAGAGGCGCTCGTTCGGGGTGAGTCCCGGCTCGCCCCAGCCGGGGTCGGGCGTGGGCCCGTCGGTGCCGGCGGGGATGTCGGCGAGGGCCCGGCGCACCTCGTCGGGGATCCCGGCGGGGCGCAGGCCCTCGACGCGGATGCTGCCGCGGTCGTCGACGAGGCAGGCGATGGCGTTGGCCAGGACGGTGCCGGGGTTGCGCAGCAGCCCGCCCCAGTTGCCCGAGTGGTGGGAGCCCTCACGCAGGTCGAGGCGGAGGGTGAAGTTCACGGCGCCGCGGGAGCCGAGGAAGACGGTGGGCCGGTCCGTCGCGACGCGCGGCCCGTCGGAGCCGATGAGCAGGTCCGCAGCCAGCAGGTGGTCGCGCTGCTGCGCGCAGAACTCGGCGAGGCCGGGGGAGCCGAACTCCTCGCCGGTCTCCAGCAGTAGCACCACGTTGTAGCCGAGCCGCCCGCCGCGTTGCCCGATGACATGTTCCAGGGCGACGAGATTGACCAGGTGCTGCCCCTTGTTGTCGGCGACCCCGCGCCCGTACCAGCGCTCGCCCTCGACAGTGAGCCGCCAGGGATCGAGCCCGGTGCGCCATCGGTCGGGGTGGCCCGGCTGCACGTCCGCGTGTCCATAGGTGAGAAGCGTGGGCAGGCCCTCGGCCTCGGTGCGGCGGGCTACCAGGAACGGGTGGCGGGCGGAGACGGGGTTCCCCGCGATGTCGACGGCGAACCCCATGCGGTCGAGGCGGGGCGCGACCTCCTCGGCCAAGTAACGGCGCAGCGCGGGCTCCTGGCCCGGGTCGTGGCTCTCGGTCGGGACCGCGACGAGGCGCGTGAGTTCCTCCAGAAACGTCCCGGAGTCGAAGTGGTGTGCGGCGCTGTCGATCGCGTCCTGTCTGCTCATGGGCCATGACGGTGGCACCGCACGGGAGGGGCCAACAAGGGGCGGCGGGACGTCCGGCGGTGACAATATGGGAACGCGTGCGTTGCCGTCGCGGCAACGCACGCGTCGATGGCGAAGGCGCAGGGAGACACATCCGATGCCACTGGTCGACCCGGCCCTGAAGTACTTCATCGCCGTCTTCGAGACGGGCTCGGTGAACGCGGCGGCCCGCCGCCTCTACGTCGCGGGCTCCGCGGTGAGCCGTCAACTCGCCCGGCTGGAAAAGGAGGTGGGCGCCCCGCTCTTCGAGCGCCTGCCCAGCGGGGTCAC
The DNA here is from genome assembly GCF_004005495.1 of Streptomyces antnestii. Lineage (GTDB taxonomy): Bacteria > Actinomycetota > Actinomycetes > Streptomycetales > Streptomycetaceae > Streptomyces > Streptomyces antnestii. The sequence goes on along the minus strand of NZ_RZYA01000030.1, from coordinate 19,242 downwards.
CGCCACCCCGGCCGGGCGCGCGTTCGCGGGCTTCGCACGGCGGGCGATCCAGGACGCCGAGGCGTTCACCGAAGAGGTACACCAGCGCCGGACGACGCGGGCGGTCATCACGGTCGCCGCCACGATCGGTGTCACCCACCACCTGCTGCCCGACGTCGCGGCGGGCTTCCACGCGGAGCACCCGGAGGCCCGCGTCATCCTGCACGTGGCACGGCCGACGGAGGCGACGCAGATGGTGGCGGAAGGCATCGCCGACCTCGGCGTCACCTTCAACATCGCGCTGCCGGCGGGTGTCTCGATCCGCTACACGCAGGAGGCCCCGCTCTGCGCGATCGTCCACAGGGGCCACCCGCTGGCCGGCAAGGCGACGGTATCGGTGCGCGACCTCGTCCAGCACCCGGTGGCCCTGCCTTCGACCGACACGACGAGCCGCCTCCTCCTGGAGGCCTCGGCGGCGGCCCACCAGCTCACGGTCGAGGGCGTCTTCGAGTGCACCACGGTGGACGCACTCCTGCGTTTCGTCCGCGCCAGCAGCGCGGTCACCCTGGCCAGCCGCGTCACCCTGGGCCCCTCCGACCGCCGCGCCCTGGCCGCCGTCCCCCTGGAAGAGAAGGAATTTCGCCAGCGCACCCTCCAGGTCCAATGCCGAGCGGGCCGCGAACTACCGCCTGCGGCGGCGGACTTCATGGACCGGGTGATCGACGCGCTGGGGCATCGGGCGGTGTGATGCGCACACCCGCAGCACACCTCTGGCGGCACCCTGACACGGAGGTCCGCCCGTCGCCGGTCGGCGTCGGCGACCAACGACCGCGCCGGCATCGCTCTACACAGCGACGTGTTCGCACTTCCTCATCGGCGGCCGAGTCGTCGTGGGGTGCTGGGCGGCGAAGCCTGCAGAGCCACGAGACAGCAGCCGACCGGCTGATAGCCACACCCGGCACCCCTGGGCGACCCAACCTACGAATGGCTCGATCAACCTGGTTAAGAAGGTAGAGCCGACTGAGACCCCCGCCGCCGGGCGCTTGGAGGTGATTGACAGGCGACAGGGCCATGGACTCTCGCATCGCTGCGCGGAGCGACGATTTGCGCTGGCCGGGCTAGGTGCCCGGTCCTTGCGCAGCCCTTGCCCGCACGTTGACACGGGGTTCTGAAAACACCAGGTATTCGGGCGTGGGGGTTGGGGAGTACGGACCGGCGCACCGACCTGGGGTGGCCGGCGCCGCGTTCACGGTTCCCTGTAGCCCAGCGCCACTGAGATTCGTTGGGCTGCTTTGGTCATCACCGTCGTGAGGCCTTGCATGCGGGCCGGCGGCATGTACGGGCGGGTGGCCGAGATGCTGATGGCGCCGGTGATCGTGGCGGTGACGTCGCGGATGGGGACGGCCACGCAGCGGATGCCGGGCTCGTTGTCCTCGAGGTCCTTGGCGACGCCCGCCTCTGCGTACGCGCGCATGCGGGTCAGGAACGCGTTCAGGTCCTGGGCGTGGACCTGGTCGGGCTGGGCGGGGGCCTCGGCCTGGTAGCGGGGCCGCCACTCGGGTTCGGAGTCCAGGAGCAGGGCCATGCCGACGCCGGTGCGGGTGAGCGGCATGCGGTGGCCGATGCGGGAGCGCATCTCCGCGCCGCGCGTGCCGGGGAGTTTGTCGAGGTAGAGGACGGAGTCCCCGTCGCGTACAGCGAGGTGCACCGTGTCGTGCAGCTGCGCGGAGAGTTCCTCCAGGACAGGGCGGGCAACCACCGGCAGCGGGTTGCCGTGGAGGGCCTGGAAGCCGAGTTCGATGAGCGTGGGGCCGAGGGTGTACCCGTCGCGGCCGCCCCTCAAGTACCCCTCGATGATGAGGAGTTGGGTCAGGCGGTGCGCCGTGCTGCGGCCCAGGCCGGTGCGCTCGACGAGGGTACGGAGGTCGTGCGCGCCGTCCGCGACTGCACGGATGACCGCGAGACCTCGGGCGAGTGTCTGCGTGCCGGGCGCCGGAGTGTCAGCCATGACCCTGATCCTATATATAGGGACGGTGTTCGCATTATTGGGATGCGCCTCCCAGAGTGACGCCCATGACGGACACCGAACCGGGCCTGGTCGCGCTCGACTGGGGCACCACCGGCCGGCGCGCCTGGCTGCTCGATGCCGCCGGCCGCATTCTCGAATCCCGCAGGTCGGGGCGTGGGCTGCTCGCCACGACGGAGGGCATCGACGCCCACGACCCGGCCGCGCGGGCGGCCGCGTACGAGGAGGCGCTGCGGGAGGCTTGCGGCGACTGGCTCACCGCGTACCCGCGCGTCCCCGTGATCGCCTGCGGGATGGTCGGCAGCGCACAGGGCTGGGTCGACAGCGGCTACCGCACCGTGCCGGCGCCGGTCGGCTCCGGCACGCTCGTACGGGTGGAACACCGCGCGGGCGTGCTGCACCTCGTGCCGGGGCTGCGGATCGCCTCGGACGACGCGGCACCCGGCGATGTGATGCGCGGCGAGGAGACCCAACTTGTCGGAATCATCGACGAGTTGGGGCCCGAGCGCTACGGGGAGGCGCTCACCGTCGTGCTGCCCGGGACGCACAGCAAGTGGGTCCGCATCGAGGGCGACGGGCGCGTGACCGGGTTCGCCACCGCGATGTCCGGCGAGCTGTACGGCCTGCTGACCCGCCACGGCATCCTCGCCCGCACCGCCGAGTCTTCCGTACGGGACGACGCCGCCTTCGCGCGCGGCCTCGCCGCCGGACGGTCGCGCGGCCTGGCCGCCGAGCTGTTCGCCGCGCGGCCGCTGGTGCTCGACGGGCTGCTCGATGCGGGCTCGTTGCCGGACTACGTCTCGGGCGTGCTGATCGCCGACGAGGTGGCGCATCTGCTGCCCAGCACGGCGTCCGAGGCCGTCGGCACAGCGCCCGAAGTCGTGCTGTGCGGCGCGCCCGACCTGTGCCGGCGCTACGCCGAGGCGCTCGCCCGGCACGGCGTGCGGACCACGGTGCTCGGCGAGGAGGTCACCGCCAAGGGGCTGTGGCGGATCGCGGACCGGGCGGGCCTCCTCGGCCCTGCCTCCGGCCGCGGCCGCCAGGACGAGGACGTACGGCTGGAAGGGACACCAGGACGATGACAGGGCTGATCGCGATTCTGCGCGGGGTCGAGCCCGCCGAGGTCGTGGGGGTGGGCCGGGCTCTCGCCGAGGCCGGGGTCACCACGATCGAGGTGCCGCTCAACTCCCCCGCCCCGTTCACGAGCGTGCGGCTGCTCGCCGACGCGCTGGGCGAACGGTGTGTGATCGGCGCGGGCACCGTGCTGACCGTGGACGACGTCGCGCGGGCGCGGGCCGCCGGGGCGCGGATCGTCGTCGCGCCGAACTGCGACCGTGCGGTGATCGCCGCCGCGGTCGGGGCGGGCCTCACGCCGTACCCGGGGGTGGCCACGCCCAGCGAGGCGTTCGCCGCGATCGGGGCGGGCGCCCGGCAGTTGAAGGTGTTCCCGGCGGACTCGGTCGGCATCGACGGGGTCAAGGCGTGGCGGGCGGTGCTGCCGCCGGACGTCGGCCTCGTACCGGTCGGCGGCGTCGACGGGACGAACCTCGCCGCGTGGGCCGCGGCCGGGGTGGCGGGGGTGGGGCTCGGCTCCGGCCTGTACCGGCCGGGGGACCCGGCCGAGGTGGTCGGCGCCCGGGCCCGTGAACTCCGCCGGATCTGGCAGGAAGCCGTCGGCCGGGACGCGGACGGCTCCGTTGCAGGAACGAGGGACACAGGCGTGAGGGACACAGGCCTGAGAAACACAGGAGTGAGGAAGCCATGAGAATCACGTCGCTGACGACGTATCAGGTGCCGCCGCGCTGGTGTTTCCTGAAGATCGAGACGGACGAGGGCGTCACCGGGTGGGGCGAGCCGGTCCTGGAAGGCCGGGCGGCGTCGGTGGCCGCCACGGTCGAGGAGCTCTCGGACTACCTGATCGGGCAGGACCCGTCGCGGATCGAGGACCTGTGGACGGTGCTGTACCGGGGCGGGTTCTACCGCGGCGGCGGCATCCACATGAGCGCGCTCGCCGGCATCGACCAGGCCCTGTGGGACATCAAGGGCAAGGCGCTCGGCGTGCCGGTGCACGAGCTGCTCGGCGGCCGGGTGCGGGACCGGATCAAGGTGTACTCGTGGATCGGCGGCGACCGTCCCGCGGAGACGGCCCGGGCCGCGCGCGACGTGGTGGACCGCGGGTTCAGCGCGGTGAAGATGAACGGCACGGAGGAGCTGCAGTACCTCGACACCTGGGACAAGGTGGACCGTTGCATCGCCAACGTGGCGGCAGTGCGGGAGGCGGTGGGCCCGGACGTCGGCATCGGCGTCGACTTCCACGGCCGGGTGCACAAGCCGATGGCGAAGGTGCTGCTGCGCGAACTCGAGCCGTACCGGCTGATGTTCGTCGAGGAGCCGGTGCTGTCCGAGCACGTCGACGGCTTCGCGGAGGTGCTGCGGAACTCGCCGATCCCGATCGCGCTGGGCGAACGCCTGTACTCTCGCTGGGACTTCAAGTCGGTGCTCGCCTCCGGGGCCGTGGACATCGTGCAGCCCGACCCGTCGCACTGCGGCGGCATCACCGAGGCCCGGAAGATCGCGCACATGGCGGAGGCCTACGACGTGGGCCTGGCGTTGCACTGCCCGCTGGGGCCGGTAGCGCTCGCGGCCTGTCTGCAGATCGACGCGGGCTGCTACAACGCGACGATCCAGGAGCAGAGCCTCGGCATCCACTACAACACCAGCAACGACATGCTCGACTACCTCGTGGACCCCGCCGTGTTCACGTACCGGGACGGTCAGGTGGCCATTCCGGACGGGCCGGGGCTCGGCATCGAGGTGAACGAGGAGTACGTCGCCGAGCGTGCCGCGGAAGGGCATCGCTGGCGCAATCCGGTGTGGCGGCACGCCGACGGCTCCGTCGCGGAGTGGTGAGCGGACGATGACGAATCCCACGAATCCTACGAATCCCACGCAGACCACGCAGACCACGCAGACAGCGCAGGCCCGTGCCGGTGTCGGCGCGCGGGCATCGCGCTTCCGGGTGCTGATCGCGGTGATGCTGTTCGTCACCGTCGTGATCAACTATCTGGACCGCTCCAACCTGTCGATCGCGCTGCCCGAGATCGCGCGGGAGCTCGACCTGACGACGGCTCAACAGGGCTTGCTGCTCTCGGCGTTCGGCTGGACGTACGCCGCGCTGCAGATTCCCGGCGGGTGGCTGGTGGACCGGGTGCCACCGCGGGTGCTGTACCCGGTGTGCCTGACCCTGTGGTCCCTGGCGACGCTGTTCATGGGCGTCATCGGCGGTTTCGTGGCGCTGATCGTGCTGCGGCTGCTCGTCGGTGTGTTCGAGGCGCCCGCGTACCCGATCAACAGCAAGATCGCGACGGTGTGGTTCCCGGAGCGGGAGCGCGCGACGGCCATCGGTTTCTACACGTCGGGCCAGTTCATCGGCCTCGCCCTGCTCACGCCGGTCCTGTCGTGGCTGCAGGCGCTGGTCTCCTGGCACTGGGTGTTCATCGCCACGGGCGTGGTCGGCGTCCTGTGGGCGGTGGTCTGGTACGCGGGGTTCCGGGAGCCGCGCGACTCGCGGGCCAACGAGGCGGAGGTCGAACTGATCCGCGCCGGCGGCGGGTTGGTCGACGCGACGCGGGAGCGGCCGCAGCGGGCGCGGATCACCCGCTCCGACCTGGCGACCGTCCTCGGGCGCCGGAAGCTGTGGGGCATCTACCTCGGCCAGTTCTGTCTGACGTCGACGCTGTGGTTCTTCCTGACGTGGTTCCCGACGTATCTGGTCGACTACCGCGGCATGGACTACATCAAGTCCGGGTTCCTGGCCTCGCTGCCGTTCGTCGCCGCCCTGGTCGGCGTGCTGACCTCGGGTGTGCTCTCGGACTTCCTGCTGCGGCGCGGCGTCTCGCTCGGCGCGGCGCGCAAGGGGCCCATCATCGCGGGCCTGCTGCTGAGCACGGTGATGGTCGGGGCGAGCGCCACGGACTCGACGGCGCTGGTCATCGTGTTCCTGTCGGTGGCGTTCTTCGGCAACGGCCTGGCGTCGATCACGTGGTCCCTGGTCTCCGCCATGGCCCCGCAGCGGCTGTTCGGCCTGACCGGCGGGATGTTCAACTTCATCGGCAACCTGTCGTCGATCGCGACCCCGATCGTCATCGGCATGATCATCACCGACGACAGTTTCGCCCCGGGCTTCGCGTACATGACGGGGGTCACGGTGGTGGGCATCCTGTCGTACGTGTTCCTCGTGGGCCGTGTCGAACGGGTCGCGGAGCACGGGGAGTTGAAGGCGACGGCCTGACTCCGGGCCGGCGAGGAGCCCCGCGTGCCTTCGGGTACGCGGGGCTCTCGGCGTTCCCGCGTACCCCTCGAGGCGCACGGGGCGGCGATGAGGTCGGGGGTCCAGCGCAGGAAGCTGTCGGTGCTGCGTAGTGCGGCACTGACGGTGGGGCTCAGTACGCCCTGGCCCCAGTCGTCGACGGTCCACCCGCGGATGTCCAGCTCCCGCGCGACGCGCTGTTCGTGGGCGTCGCCGATGTCCTTCCTTCGTTGAAAGCTCGTCATACCGGGGAGTGTTGCGCAGGGGCGACGTGCCAAAACAACGCAGGTACGGCCGTCGGCCAATGCCGGTCACGGGCGTTGGCGGTCATCGTTGTCCGTTGTGGTCCGCTGGTGTCCCACTGCGTCTCACCCCGGGCGGTGAGAGTTGACGCGAATTCGCCGCCCGGTAGGCCTGGAATCAGGCGGTGACGTGTCGTGCCCTTCTGTGTCGTACTCAAGGCCTTGCTGGGCCACTCTCCCGAGTAGACCCCGGCCTCCGTGCCGGGGGTACCGCGCGGCCGCGCTGCTGTACGTCTTCGGTGACCTCACTGTCCTGACGCCGGCCGAGGTCGCCTACTACACCTGCTGGCGACCATCAACGGCCTCTACAAGTCCCAGTGCATCCGCATCAGGGTCTTCCACGACGGACCCTGGAGAACCGTCTCCGACGTCGAGTACGCCACCGCCGCATGGGTCGAGTGGTACAACAGCCGCCGGCTGCACTCGAGTCTGGGCATGATCAGCCCCACCGAGTACGAGGCAGCCCACTACGCTGACACAGAACCACAAGCCGACTGATCACCGGCCAACAAAACATCGGCAGGAAAGTCGGAACGGTTTACGTTGCCAAGACCAGCCCCCGTGCCAGTGGCGTGCCCATCAGCCTGGCCGAGCCTGTCGATTGGGAGCCATCTTGATGGCTCGGGGTACACCATCCGTCCCGGCGACGGGATCCCCTTCACCTGTGAGTTGGTCCTACAGCGGCTTGCCCGCGTTCCGGCGGCGTCTGGCCGAGGCCGAGGGGTTCGTCCTCTGCGAGATGTCGGGCTTCGGAGGCGAGCGTCCGTGGAACGAGGTGTCGACTGCTCCGTATCGAAGGATCCGTCACTGAGCAGGCTGGGGAGTGACTCCTCAGCGCCCGGCGCGTTGATCCGTATCATCGTCCGCATGGCTGTCAGCCGCCGGAACATGGATCTGTACGAGGCCGGATTCTGCAAGGTCAGCTACGAGGATTCGGGTGACCCCGAGAGGGATGCTCAGTCGGTCAGCGATGGTGGTGACGTCGACGTCGTAGGGGTCTCGGCACAAGTTGCATATGCGCTGGTGTTCCGTTAGGAGGCCGCGGATCTGGTCAGGGCTGGCAGTGGTACGCACGACTGCCTCGTTGGGAAGCGTACGGTGCGGGCGCCGCGGGTTGCCGCCAGCTATCGAGTAAGGCCGCACCAGGGGGTATTCGCCGTTTTCCTCATAGTTGTCCACCAAGAGACTTGTGGGGCGGGGGCCTGGAGCGATTGAAGGCTCACGAGACGCAGCCCTCTTTCGTAGCTCGTACGCCGAGGCGACTTTGCCCGCATCGGCCTTTCTGACGTTGCGGAGGGCTTCTTCAAGGGAAGGCAGTTCATTCAGCGGGCGGTCTCGGCAGGCCGCGTCCACCACCCAGTCGGCGTCGTACACTGCCACTCGCTCCAGGAGCTCTAACACCTCCAAAGGCGGACAATCCCTGCCCGCGGCGCTGAGCACCTGGTAGGCGTCGGAGTCCTGGGCCTCCTTACGCAGCGAGGTGACAACCTCGGTGAGGCCCGATGCCGACCACTGCCGCGCCAACTGATTCAGCAGCTGATACAGCTCAGCATCCTGCCCTCTGGCTCGAAGCGCGCTGATCAGCGCTGGCATCTCAACCGGCCGAGTCCTGCCGATCGCAGCGTCAAGCAGCTGAGTTGCCGCATCGGGAAGGTTGATGTCGCGCAGCATGATGGCTCCTCGCAACACCTCCGTCGCGGGCAGACTCCGCCCCGCCAGATGAAGCAGGCCCTGCGCAGTGTCGTCAGCTCCGTCCTCGGTCAGCAGAGCCTGGACCTTGTCGACGACTTGTTCGGGTGTCAGGTCGACCGCATCCGGTTCGGACATCTGCGAGTTGTCCGGCGTATCGTTCGAGGTGAGCGAGATGTCCAGCGGGTTGTCCTGGTGAAGCTCACCGGCCAGATGGTCGAGCTGTTCCGCCTTCTCGTCCAGGTGCCTAGCCGCCTTGACCAGCGCCGTATCGATGTCGGCCGCAGCCGCTTCAAACGTGTTGTTGTCCTGCTGGATCGGGACAGGTGCCACCAGATGAGACTCGGCTTCTGCAGGTGCCGCATTGCCCCGCAGTTTGTCGATTTCGGCCTGCAGGGTGCGGACTTGCTCGGCTGCCTCCCGGGCCAGGCGATCGGCCCTGCGGCGCTCGGAGCGTGCCCGCTCCAGTTCTTTCTCGGCTGTCTGTCGCTGCTGCTCGCTGCGGGAGAGCTCTGCTCGGATCTGCTGCAGCGTCCTCGTCGGTGCCAGGTCTGCGGAGGTGTCCATGGCCTCGGTACTGAGGTCGTCGATGTCGCGGTGCAGTTTGTCGACCAAGGAGAGGAGGACCAGGACCAGCTGGTGGGTGCCGGAGCGTTCTCGTTCCAGTGCAGCGGCTCGCTCCACGGCCTGCACGAGACGTTCCTGGGTAGCGATGTACTTCTGCTGCACGGCGATGAGGTCGCCGGGGCGGGAGGTAGAGGAGTCTCCCACGATTCCGATCGTGTCGGCCGGGGTAGCCGCGTCGACGGCAGTGTCGCGTAACGCGCGGTCGCGTGCGAGCAGACGCCCCATTTCTGTGGCGTCATCGGAGCAGGCGTCGGCGACGGCCTCGACGAACGCGTCGTCCAGCGCAACTCCGCTCAGCCGCGCCGCGACCGTAGTACGGCTGGGGACGCGACGGTCCTCGAAGTGTTCGGGCAGCAGCCGGCTTCGCAGTGCGTCGATGCTCAGCCCGGCTTCGTCCAGCCATCCACGCAATAACTGAGCTCGAGCATTCGCCAAGCTATCCGCGCCCCTCGGATCTGCCCATGGGCGGGTGCGCCGTCCCTCCGCCAACGTGGCTCTCCTCCTGACAACTCGCGGACAACTGGACCTTGTTCGGCATTGTCCTGCATCACGGCGGACAACGTGGACGCACCCGGACGCCACCGCTCAGCGTGAGGGGCATGCAGCCGGTTTCCCGACTGGCTTTGGACTTGGAGACCACATGCCTGACCTTATGGAAGATGCCCTCGCTGCCCTCGGGCGGGGCCTGCTGACCCAGCTACCGGCCCAGCTCGTGGTGGGCATCGCCGCCGCGGCGGTAACCGGCTGGATCTCCCGCCGGTATACCTGCGACCACGTCAAGACGACCGAAGACAAGAGCCCGGCGGGGCCGGACAAGCCGTGACCGGCTGATCCGCTGGGCTCCACGAGAATTCGGGGCCGCCGCGCTGGCAGAACGTCATGAACCGGACGCCACACGACTACGCCGAAGCCCCTCGGTAGTGGGGTGTGATAGGAAGCGCATTGTGGACGCCGCGTTAACTGGACTGCTCGGGACGACGGTTGGTGCTCTTGCAGGATTCGCGGGAGCGTGGCTTGCCCAGCGCGCGCAGACGCGGATGCAGCGAGAGGAACGCACCCACCAGGAGCAGGTGCGGTGGCTTGCCGACAAGAAGCCGCTGTTCAGAGATCTGCTGGTGGTGTTCCGGCAGTGGCGCGAGGCGCTGTCGGGTGCGGGTACTGGCACAGACGATCTCGCAGGTCTGCGCCGATCGGCGCTGAAGTGGTCAGTGGAGGCTTCTTTGATCGCCTCGGAACCGGTACGACTGGCGCTCGACGAGGTGCAGGCCGCTTTCGCGGCTGTTGAGGACCAACTCCGCGACGGGCGCGTGTCGGTGCAGGAGAGCGGCGTCGCGGCGCGGTTGGGCAACGGGCTGTCTGTGCTGGAGGACGCGATGCGGGCTGAGTTGAAAGAGATGCTGCGCGGGCCACGCAGGAGGATCCGGTTGCAGAACCGGGTTCGCGCTATTGACCCGCGTACAAGCCCACCGGAGTTCTGGCCGACAGCAGCCGGCTCAGACAACTGACTCCAGACCAGCTTCACCACCGTCAATCCTTCTCCGCAGCGGGTCGAGTGGCCTGGCAGGCCGAGGGTGTCCCGCCAACTCGCAGCCGCCCTCCGCCGCAGCCCCCAGCGTGGAAGCGTCCGGCGCCTTCGTGCGCTCTGGTCGTCACGGAAGCACCCGGCTTCTTTGGCTGACGACGAAACAAGTCACCCTGTATGGCGGGCGGTTCACATGGGGCAGGGTGAGGAAACCATCCGCTGAGTCTGGAGCGTGTTACCTGTATGACTTTGCCTCGAAGGCGGCGCGCTCCGCTGGGATCACGCCGACCCGGATCGCGGGGCACGACAGGCAGCGGCCGACCCGGCGACCCCGCCGGTCCCCGGGGGCAGGAGGGGAACCTGCTCGGACGCGTGGAACGAATTGGCCAGCTGGTGGTGAGTCTCTCCACACTGGCCGCCACGCTCCTGGCGGTGGTCTCCATCCAGCAAGTCGGTGACGAGCAGCGCATCAACAAAGAGGCACACATCACCGACCGGTACACCGCCGCCGGGGCCCAACTGGGCAGCACGTCCGTGGATGTCCGTCTCGCGGGCATCTACGCGCTCCAGCGGATCATGCAGGACTCCCCCCGAGACCAGCCCACCATCATCAACCTGATGTGCGCCTACGTCCGCAACCATGCGGCGCTCCCTAGGAAGCAGGCCCCGGCAAGCGAGCACGAACCCGACCCGTTCGCAACGGTCCACAACGACGAAGTGCAGTTGATATCCGAAGCCCCCAAGGCGGACGTGGCAGCCGCGCTGGATGTGATCGCAAAGAGGGACCCCAGATACGACGGCGGTAGCGAGGTCGACCTCTCGCACACAGACCTGTCCTTCGCGCGGCTCGAACATGCCCGGCTGGCCGGGGCGTCCCTGGACGGCGCACGTCTGATCGGTGCCGACTTCCGCGGCTCCGACCTGTCCGGCGCCGAGATCAACTACGCCGACACGCGGCTAGCCAGTTTCGAGGAGGCGGACATGCGGCGTGTGCAGGTGGCGGGCACCGACCTGAAGGGCGCCTCCTTGGCGGCGACCGACCTGCGGGGCGCGATAGACCTCCAGCGCGGTGTAGTGCTGAATGCCATGCCGAATATCCTCACCAAGCTGCCCCGTCGTCTGGCGGTAGATCCGCGGGTCATCAAACGCCAGCGCGAGATCGACTGCCGAGGCGGATGTCCCCCGCAACGCGCTCATTGATCGATTCTCGCCGGGATGCTGCGGTGGCAGGCCCGCTTCGACGGAGAGATGGCGAGATGAGCACGCCTCGGAGACCACATAGCCTGATCTCCTGGTGGTGAACCGACCGCTGCTCCGCCTGGGATTGACGGCAACGCCTGTCCCTGGCAGTTCGAGCGCCAGGGACAGGCGTTTCGCATCGTAGGCCCGCCTGCTCGTACTGCGAGGGGCGGGTTCAAACGGGCCCCGGGCGGCTGCCCGGCGGAGTCCGGCCACTGCTCGGTAGGCCACACTTCGCTGTCGTACGGCGCCTTCACCAGCTCCCGGCTACCTCACAAGACCAAAGCGGACCCGGCCCGCGCTGCTGCCCGGCTTCTCCGGCACCACTACCTCCGCCCGATGCTCCTCGTACGGGAAGTAGGCGTACGTCTCAGCCACCTCCGGGTGCTCCTCGTACACGGCGTTCTCCACGAGACGCGCAGTGCGCTGGTCCAACGCCTTGATTACAACTGATGTTCTGCGGGGGAGTGTTGGTTGAACGTCGTCGTCTGGGCGTCAGTGACGCAGGTGCGGTGGCCTGGTCGTTGACGCTGATGGGTGGTGCGCGCTCGTTGCTGGCATGAGTGACGAAGGGCCGTGTCATTCTCGCGCCGACCACCAGGAAGGAAGCCCCGCTCCCGTGCCCCCATCGTCGTCGCCGTCCTGCAGACCCTCGCCATCAACGCCGCCACGCTCCCGCCGGCCCCCAACGGCCCGCTCAGCGACGCACAGCACACCCAGCCCCATTGCGCGGCCTGCAGCACCCCGGCGCGCTACGCGGGCCATCGACACCGAAGTCGGGTGCCGCTGGCTCGACCTGTGCCGCGCCTGCATGATCACCAGCACCAGGCAGCAGCCGCCTGCCCCGCCAGTGCCGCTCACCGAGTCGGCGCATCAGCCAGGCTCGAGCAATGCTCAAGACCTGTGGATCGGCGCCGGGCCGGACGCGAAGGGCGTACCTTCCCGGGTGATCGATTGACTGGAATCGAGTAGGCCGACGTTGGCCCGTCGGCTGGGAAGGTACGCCCATGCTCACGGTAGTCACCGAGGACGGCTCGGCGCGAGGCGGGTCCCTGATCGACGAGGTCATCCGGGAGGGCGCCAGGCGGATGCTGGCCGCTGCGCTAGAGGCCGAAGTTGACGCCTATATAGCCGAGTTGGCCGATGAGAAGGGCGAGCGCGGGCGGCGGGCTCGTGGTTCGCAACGGACACCACCAGCCCCGGAACGTGACCACTGCGGCCGGGGCGGTCGAGGTCAAGGCTCCACGCGTTGACGACAAGCGCATCGACGAGGAGACGGGCGATCACAAGCGATTCTCCTCGGCCAAACTGCCGCCCTGGGCAAGGAAGTCGCCGAAGATCAGCGAGGTGTTGCCGCTGTTCTACCTGCACGGTCTGTCCAGAGACGACTTCGTGCCCGCGCTCGAGCAGTTCCTCGGCTCCTCCGCCGGCCTTTCCCCGGCCAAGTGAGACTCTCAATCGAGTCTCCAGCCGATGAAATCGAGCCACTTTGGCCACTCCTGTGTAGCCAGTGTGCGATTGCCGCTTGTCTGTGGACTGCGGACTGGAGAATCGCTGGTGGGATGAAGTCCGCGCTGGCGGCAGTGGCTTGGGATGACGCAGGGGGACGAATGAAGCAGTTGGTGGAACTGCCAGTCGACGTCAAGGACGGGAAGCAGCAGACGGTTCAGGTCGAGATCGAACAGGTCGCTGACGGTCTGGCCGACGTGTCGCGCTCGGGGAGGTTGGCCGCGCGTGCCGCGCGATCGCTCGGGGACATGCTGACCGGCATCAGGCCGGTCGCCGCAAGTTTCGTCGAGGGCTTCTCTGGTATGGACCATTCGCCGGACGAGATCGGTCTGGAGTTCGGGCTTTCGCTGACCGCTCAGGCCGATGTCGTGGTGTCGACCACTGCGGCGGCGGCCAACTTCAAGGTCACGCTCACCTGGAAGAAGCCCGCAGCGGATGGCCCTGTTCCCGAGCCGCCCAGCGGGGATTGATGAGGGCATCCGGAGAGGCCAGCGGTACGTCCTTCCCGGACACAGCGATCCTGCGGATTTTCGCGTCTACGCCGGATTCGGACGTCGCGACTGGTCCGCTGGGCGTGGGTTTCCTGGTCGACGACCGCCACGCGATCACCTGCGCGCATGTCGTTGCGGCGGCGCTCGGCCTGGCGCAGGGGAGTGGGCCGCAAGAGAGCGCGCGCCTGCACGTGGACCTGCCTCTGCTGTCCGAGCCGGGCAGCCCGGCGGCGACGGCCACGGCAAGTGTCGTGATGTGGGGCCCCTCGCAGGCCGCAGGTAGCTTGGATGTTGCGGTGCTGCGGCTGGACAGCGTCGTGCCCGGTACCGGGCCAGCGCGGCTCGTGGACATCGAACCGAAGGCGATGCGTGGAAACGCCGCCCAGATCTTCGGATTCCCTGAGGGCCGCGGGCAGGGCGTATGGCACGAGGGTGTCCTGCGCGGACGCCAGGCCGACGGCCAGATCCAGGTTGACCGCGCCGGAAACGGCTATCGCGTCTCCCGAGGCTTCAGCGGCAGCCCTGTATGGGACCAGAATCTCGGCGCTGTGATCGGGATGATAGCCAAGGCCGAACTGGGCGAGCCGGCAGCCGGCTTCATGATTCCCGTCGGTCAATTGGTCGCGGCCTGGCCCCCGCTGGCGGACGTGGCGCGCCCTCCCTCGCCGTTTCGCAGCCTCGAACCGTTCGAGGAGATGCACGCTGCAGCGTTCTTCGGCCGGGACGCCGACAACGACCGGATCGCACAGGTGGTGGCGGAACAGCGGTGGACCACGCTGGTGGGCCCGTCCGGCTGTGGCAAGTCCTCGCTCGCGATGGCAGGAGTGGCGCCACTGCGCCGCGACGCGGGGGACACCGTGGCGATCCTGCGCCCCGCCCACCACACCACAGCCCTCAGGGGCCTGGCCGCCGTGCTGCTGGACCTGCTGGAGCCCGACCGCGCCGAGGCGGAGAAGTTCGCGCGGATCTCCGCGGTGGCCGACGAGATCGCCCGCCACGGGATCCGTGAGGTCGCCGCACGTGTCCTGCACGTGCAGCACGCCAGGCGGCTGCTGATCGTCATCGACCAGTTCGAAGAACTCCTCGACGACGAAGCCTTCGTCCCCGGCGACATTGACGCCCTGGCCGACGCCCTTGACTCAGCCTCACCGCAGACGGTCTCCGTGCTGGCTGTCCTGCGCACGGACTTCCTCGACCCCGTCCTGGACCATCCCCGCCTCGGCCTGCTCGCCACGAAACGGATCGAGGCCCTTGAACCGATGCGAGAGGAGCAGCTGCGGGACATCGTCACCAAGCCCGTCGAGGGCGTACCGGCCATCGGCTACGAGGACGCGCTCGTCAACCGCATCCTGGGCGACGCCGGCAATGCGCCGGGAATCCTGCCCCTGCTCAGCTTCACCCTCGCCCAGCTGTGGGACCACCAGCGTGGTGGACGCCTTACTCACGATGCCTACGACGCACTCGGCGGCGTGAGCGGTGCCCTGGGCAGGCATGCCAACAGGATCTGGAAGCAGTACGTCGGCGACGAGGACGAGGAAGACGCGGAGAAACTGCTGACCCGTCTCGTGCGCACGCCCATAGGGACGGACACGCCCGTCCGTCGCCTCGTGGCACGCGCGGAGCTGAGCGACCGGGAGTGGCAGATCGCCCAGCGCTTGGCCGGCGCCCGGCTCTTGGTCCCCAACCGGGGCCGTACCCACGACGAACCAGGGCACGAGGGCAGCGATCCGACCGACGTAGAAACCGTGGAACTCGCCCATGAGGCTCTCATCTCCAGTTGGGACCGGCTCGGTGACCGGGTCAAGGCAGACCGTGTCTTCCTGGACTGGCGCGAGAACCTTCAACTGGACTTGGACCGAT
Organism: Streptomyces antnestii; assembly: GCF_004005495.1. Taxonomy (GTDB): domain Bacteria; phylum Actinomycetota; class Actinomycetes; order Streptomycetales; family Streptomycetaceae; genus Streptomyces; species Streptomyces antnestii. Next base: position 3,689 of record NZ_RZYA01000030.1, on the reverse strand, counting down.
GGGACAAGGCCGGACGGCCCAAGGATCTCCTTCCGACCGCCACCGCGCTGGACGCCGCGCAGCGGTGGCTTCCGGAACGCACCGGCGAACTGGGGGATGCTCAGCAGGACTACCTCCGGCAGGGGCATGCCCACCGCCGCCACCTCACGCGCCGCCGCCGCACCGTGATGGCCCTGTTCGGCGTTCTGCTGCTCGTCGTCAGCGGCACCGCCGTCGTCGCCTTCGAACAGCGGCAGACCGTCGCCCACCAGCGCGACCAGGCCACCTCCGCGCAGGTCGCAGGCCTGGCACAGTCGCTGGGCCGCACCGATCCGCAGCTCGCCCGGCGGCTGGCCGTCGCGGCTGCCCGCCTCGGTAACACGCCCGATTCATGGTCGGCGCTCCTCGCCGTGCGCTACCAGCCAGAGAAACGGGCCGTCAAACTGCCCGACTTCGGCGTTACGACCTCCGACCTTGACAGCACTGGCCGCATCCTCGTCGCCGGGGGCGGTACACACGTCGGCACCTGGGACGTGGACACCGGCAGACAACTCGGCTCGTACCAGGCCTCCGCGAGAGTGCGGAACGCACGCCTGTCCGCCGACGGCACGACGGTGGCGGTGAGCACCGACGACGAACACACCGTCATTCTGGAGGCCCGCGGCCTCCATCCGCGCGGCCACACCTACCCGACCGGGTCCTCGGTCATTTCGCTCAGCCCGAAGGGCACCTTCCTGGTAGCCAGCGGAAGCCACGACGACACGGACCTCGCCACGGTCTGGAACACTCACACCGGGAAGCTGCTGTTCCAGCGCAAGGGCGACAACCCGCTTCATCCCTCCTTCTCCGCCAACGAACGCCTGCTGTCGTTGTCAGGGACCACGGACACCGACCTCACCTGGGTCGACGTGCGGACCGGGAAGGACCTCCACGCGCCGAAATTCGCCCTTAAGCCTCTGGACTTCCCCGGCCGGTTGACGTTCAGCCCGGACGGCAAGTACGCCGCCATGCTGACCGAACGCGGCCTGTTCTCAGCCGCGCTGGACCGCGACCGCGTGGGCTACTACAACGTCAAGAAAGTGCCGCGACCCTACATGGACGGCGACGACGTCCACTTCAGCCACGACGGAACGCTCGTCGCCGTCGGCTTTACCCTGTGGAACGCGACGCTGCCCGACGAACCCGCCTTCACCTACAACACAGTCGACAGCGACTGCGAGTCCGGCACGTTCCGGTTCTCCTCCGACGACTCTGAACTGAGGTGTGTCGGCGGCGATGGGACGTTCCGTTCCCTAGACGTCTCCAGCCTCACCCCGGTAGGCAAACGAACCGCCTTCCCGGGAGCAACGGCGGTGGCCAGCCAGAACGGGTCGACCATCGCGCTCAACAACGGCGACAAGGTGGCTATCTGGTCTACCGCACCTCTGGCCAAGCGGATGGAGCTGGCCACCACGAACGGAAATCACACTCTGCTCAGCCCGGACGGCCGCCTGGCGGCGTTTGAGGACGGCCTGGACAAGGTCCAGATCTGGGACCTGCTCAAGCGCACCCGGCTCGGTACCCTGCCCGGTTCTGTAGGCGGGACCTCGCCACATGTCGCCTTCTCACCGGACAATAAGACGTATGCCACTTACGACATAGTCAAGTACCTCGGGGCGAGAGGCTCCATCTACGCGCTGAGGTTCTACGACCTGAGGACGATGAAACTGATCCGGAAGGTGACCTTCTCCCTCAAGACCGCCCTGGTCAGCTTCAACACGACGGTGGCGTTCCGGCCGGACGGGAAAGCCGTGACCGTCAGCCCGCTCCTGGGCACGGTGGCGGTCCCCTCTGGCAAGGTCCTCGTGCCCGGCACCCCGGGCTTTCACGTCGACGGCTTCAGCCCGGACGGAGCGACGGCCTACAGCGATCCGGACAGCGAACAGAGCAACCTGACCTTCCTCGACCCGCGGACCCTCGGCCCCACGGGCGAGGCGCTGAACGTCGGCCAGCTCACCCTGGACGGCGTCGCTACGTCCCACTCTCCCAACGGCCGCCTGATCGCCCCCGTCTATGACGCCCCGGCGACCACAAACCAGAGCGCAGAGCACCACGAGGTCAAGATCTGGGACGTGCGAACACGCAGGCAACTCGGCCCTGCACTCGCTTTCCCCGCCGAGGACGTCACACTGACGACCTTCACCCGCGACGACTCCACCCTCGTCACCCTGGACGAGGGTGGAGAGTTCCGTACCTACACGGTCTCGCCTACCCAGCTCGTCCATGAGCTGTGCGCCACGTCGGGCGGCCTGACCGAGAAGGAGTGGAAGACCCACATCCCCGACGTCCCCTACCGCAAGACCTGCTGATGACCGCAGCGTCACCCCGACGTGGCAGTGGGCGCAGCCAGCGCCTGGTCCCCGCCTTCCTCTACGGCTGGGGCACGACGACTGGGTCGTCGGCCTAAGGCCGCTCCGAGGGCGGCGCCCTGACCTTGAGGGTCAGGGGTGGTTTCTGCGCATGGTCTGACCGGTCCCACCTCGTTCGACGAAGGCTGCGCCTTGCCGAAATTTCCCGGAATCTAGCGGCGATCACCGGGGCCAGCTGTCACACCCGAAGCCCGAGCGGACGCCAAGCGGCGGGATCAGCAGCGGATCGCGGACGAGGGGCGTGCTGCTGGGGCCTGTCGTTGTGTCAGCTTGCCGCCCACTCGACGCCAAGCTTCTGTAGCGCTGCCAGTTGTTCGGCGGTGAGCTTGTCTCGCCGGGTTTTGGTGTTGGAGACCCATACGCCGAGCTTGACGATCACCGGCTCTGTCTCGCCGTCGACCATGAATTCTTCGCTGTGGCCGCGCGCGACGGGTCGGTCCGTGCCCTCTCGTTCGCCACGGGGTCATCAGCCGCTCCGCGAGGTCCGCACGGCCTCGCATCAGGGCCGACACCGGCTCAGAGGACGGCCCGAGCAGTGCGACCAGGCCCGCGCCCAGGTGCTCACACAGCACCGGCCACCGTGCGACGGGCACCCCATCGACCGGATCGGCGTGCGCGGCGAACACCATCCGGCACAGCCGCGTCCACCCGCCCGCGTCCTGCGCGAGGAGCCGTGACGCCAGCGCGCCTCGACGACGTGCGCGCCGCCGCACACCGGCGTCCGCAGCCGCTCGGCCGGCCGCTGGGAGACGTGCCCGGGGTCGGGGACGGCTTCGACGGCGAGGTCGACGCCGAAGAGCGGCCGGATGCCGATGCTGTCCCGGCTCCCGGCGCGTAGGGCCGGGCGTCTGAGGTCCCTCACGCCTCGCTGCTCATCCCAGATGACCGCCGCGATCGCGGAAGCGACATGCTGCTCGACGCGTGGGGCGCGAGCGACGGGCACCCGGCGTCCTGATCGTGGCGGCGCCTTGGCACGCACGGTGGCTGGTCACGGGTCACCCGCGTGAGGTGACCCGTGGGCCGGGTATCAGCTGGCGTAGTCGACAGCGTCTGTGTGGCCGTAGACGTGGACGCGGACGCCTGGTTCTCCCGGTACACGGAAGGGATCGGTGGGTCCGGTCACGTTGTGGCAGGCGCTCAGGGCCTGGGCGAAGGCGAGGACTGTTGTCTCGTCTGCCCCGGCGATGGTGACGCTGACGTGCCCGGGAACGTTCTGGTGCAGGGTGCTCATGGTGAGCATGACGACGCACGCCCGGTGCGGGGTTCGTTCCGGGGGCGCGCTTCACGCGATCGGGCGCGGTG
>NZ_RZYA01000002.1 GCF_004005495.1 Streptomyces antnestii | reverse complement strand
CCTGCTGCGACGAGAACGACCAGCGGCCCTGACGTTCCGGGGCGAACGCCCGGATGTCCTTGAGCTGTGCGGACTGCTGCCCGTACTTGATGCTCGTCTTCGAGACGTGTCGGTAGGCGTCGCGGCGTTCCTGCAGCGCACCGTTGTAGAGCGAGCAATGATCGCGCAGCATCTCGCCGAGCGCTGCCGCCTGGCCCACGGTGGGCCGCATGAGGAACTTGTACGCACGGATCATCCGACCCACCCCCCTTCACGTCGGTTCGTCGGTTCGGTCCTACTTCGCCAGAAGCGCCCTATCTGACCGTCACCGAAGAGACGAAGAGAACTCCGGCACTGCGCGCCTTCGATCCGAAGATGCGTTTCCCTCTCCGGCCGAAGCCGGGGATACCCACGCAAGATCAGGGATGGCCGAGGGTGTCCGACTCCGTCTTGAGCCCCGACACGAACTCGTCCACCACACGCACCAGTTGACTCTCGTGCGGACGCATCGAACCGGAGCAGTCCACTACCAGCGCGACATGATTCACCTTGTGCTGGATCCTGTTCACGGACATGCTGCTACTCCCTCGCCCCAGAGCCTGTCGAATGACTTCACTCTATGAGGGGGCACTGACAACGCCGTTTGATGCTCCATCAACCTCCCCTGCTGCCGCCGCTACTCGGCTCCGCCCATGGTCCGGTCCGACGGACCGCTAGCCCGCCGGGTAGAAGAGGAACAGCGTGCAGCCTGTGGTGGTCGAGGGCACGTGCCACGACCCGGCGGGGGCGTGCAGGAACGTGCCGGCCGGGTAGTCGCGTGCTCCGTCGTTGAAGGTGCCGGCCACCACGTAGACCTCCTCCGGGCCGGGCTCGTGGACGTCGCGGTGCGGCCAGGTGGAGCCCGCGTCCATCTCCAGCACGTGGGCGTGCGCGCCAGCCGGTCCCCGCCACAGGGGACGCAGCCGGATCCCGGGGAACAGCTCACGGACGGGGGATACATCGACAGAGACGGAGGTGTAACCCTCCTGCGTAAGGATCTCGGGGTGCATGCCTGCAACAGTGCCGTCCGTCGGCCCCGGCGGGACAGATCCTTCGATGACACCGTGGGGTACTTTCGTGCCATGCATCGCGTGGTGACCCTGGTGCGGCCGGTGCAGTCGACGTTCGAACTCGGCTGCGCCGTCGAGGTCTTCGGCACGAAGCGGCCAGGGGTGCCGCAGCACTACGCATTCGAGACGTGCGCGGAGACACCCGGCCCGGTGCCGACGACGGGCGGTTACGCGATGTCCGTGTCGCAGGGCCTGTCGGCGCTCGAGACAGCGGACACCGTGATCATCCCGGGCTGGCTGCCGGTGGAGGAGCCGCTCTCCGATGCCGTGCGCCGCGCGCTGCTGCGGGCGCACGCGCGTGGGGCGCGGCTGGTCACGATCTGCTCCGGGGTGTTCGCGCTGGCCCGCACGGGACTGCTGGACGGCCGCTCGGCCACCACGCACTGGGCGCGCGTCGAGCAGCTACGGCGTGAGTTCCCCCAGGTGCGTGTGGAGCCGGACAGGCTCTACGTGGATCACGGTGACGTCGCCACCAGTGCCGGCGCGGGCGCGGGGTTCGACCTGTGCCTGCATCTGGTCCGGCGCGACCACGGGGCCGCGTACGCCGCGCTGCTCGCGCGGCACATGGTGCTGCCGCCGCAGCGCAAGGGCGGCCGGGCGCGGTACGCGCCGCCTCCGCCGCCGGACGATGCGCTCGACGGCCTGCTCAGGTGGGCCGACGAGCGCCTCGGGACGCCGCTGTCGGTGGACGGCCTGGCCGCCCACCTCGGCGTCTCACGCCGCACCCTGGCCCGACGCTTCGCCGACCGGCTCGGCACGAGTCCGGGAGCGTGGCTGCTCTCCCGGCGGGTGGCCACGGCACGCACCCTGCTGGAAGAGACGGACTTGCCGGTCGAGGCGATCGCGGCCCGTGTCGGCCTCGCCTCGGCGGTCAACCTGCGCCGCCGCTTCCGCGCCCACACCGGCACGACCCCGGGCGCCTACCGGCGAGCGTTCCGGGCCCCTTGACCGGCCGGCCGGGCCCGTGCCGATGCGCGCAGTCGCGAAATGGCGTGAGCCACCGCACTGCGCCCACCCCAAGCGGTTGGCGGCCCGTGAAACTCAGGTCAGTGACTTGCAAGGGCGCCGCGCGCGTTCACGACCTGCGCCAGCAATCCGTAGTACTGACCGGTGCGGCTCTCGAAATCCACCCGTGCGGAGAGGCCGAGGTTCCGGTCGTCGGATGCGCGCAGCAGGTCGACGGATGTCTGGGCGAAACGGGCGAGGAGTTCTTCCTGTTCGGAGGCGGTGATGAGGGATCGCAGCTCGGTGACGGCGGAGCGGGCGCTCTCGCGCTGTTCCCGGCCGGCGCGCAGCATGTTGAGGTATCCGGATGCGGGTTCGGCCGCGGTGAGGACCGGTTCGAGTTCGCCGGCGAGTTCCTTGCCCCTGCGTGCCACCTGGTGGGCTTCGGCTCCCGCTTCCAGCAGGACGTGCAGGGCGACGAGCAGGGCGGCGGTGTGTGGTCCGGGGGTGGCGGGATCGAGGCGCCCCGACAGGGTGGCCTCGACATCGTCGGCGAGGCGACGGGCGGCGGTGTGGGCGTGTTCGGCCGAGCGGTCGCCCACGCCCATGTGTTCCAGGCCCGGCACTCCGGCGTCGAGTACGTCGCGCGTCGTGCGGACGCCGGCCGCCTCTAGGTCCCGTAGCGCCTGTCTGCCCGTCACTGTCCTGATCAGCTGCGCGACGGGGACAGCGGTCAGCTTCGCGTCGATCCGCTCTCGGCGCAGCGCGTTCCACGCCGCACGCACGGCGTCGCAGGCCTGCGCGTGGTCCCGGGCCACCTGGTCGGCCGCCTCGTACAACTTCCGTGCCCGCGCGAGGGTCTTAGGGCGCGCACCCGTGAGGCGTATCGCGCCACGGATGTTTCCCCCGACGAGACCGATGCCGATCAGGGCCAGCCCGAACAGCACGAGCGTGTCGGACAGGCCGTAGGGATCCTTCTCGTCGAGGGACGGCTCCAGGTCGCCCCTGTGTGGGCCTTCGGTGAACATGAACCCGGTCTCCCAGCCGTTCTCCATGCCCAGGATGCTGTGCGACGGCTTGAGCACCGCACCGCGGCCGGGATCGCAGAGGTAGGTGGCCTCACGCCGGCGACCCCCGTCGCTGTACGGGTCCTTCCAGCGAACCGTGCACCGGCCGTCGGGCTTCTCGCTGATCACGGTGAGGTCGATCTGCCGCGTCTCGGGATAGGACGCGTACAGGTACGCCGACCAACCGAACAGCAGAACGCCGAGCGTCAGTACCCAGCGAAAGAACGGCCTGTGCCGCATGGTCTCCCCCTTGCCACCCGGCCGATGCCCCGGCCGGCCCCGAGTGCATGATCTGCCTGTACGGCACATCTGCTCAAGTCCTCGGCGAGGGGCGACACATGGGGCGCAGAACACTCGCGTTCACATTTCAGCGCAGTCCGGCGAAGAGATCGTTCTCGGGTACGGCCGCGCCGGTGGCGTCCTTGACTCGTAGGAAGGTCTCCACGCCCATCAACTCGCCGAACCGCGCCTTGCCCATCTTGAGGAAGAAGATGTTCTCGCCCTGACTGGCGTGCGCGGCCAGCGCATCGAACTTCTGACCGCTGAACGCGGTGGTGTCCACCCACGTGGTGATCTCGTCGTCGGGGAGGCCGATCTCGGCCATCGCAGCGGCCTCGGCAGGGTCCGGCTCCGGCATGTCCTCATGAAACTCGCGCATGATCTCACCGAACCGCTGCATCCCCGAGCGGGGCATCGTCGTCCAGTACACCTTTGGTGTCAGCGCGGTCATCTCCAGGGCCGCCATCGTGATGCGGTGGGCCTGGATGTGGTCGGGGTGTCCGTAGAAACCGTTCTCGTCGTATGTGACGACCACATCGGGGCGGTAGTGCCGCATGAGTTCCGCGAGCCGGGCGGCGCCTTCCTCCACGGGCGTTTGCCAGAAAGATCCGGGGGCGTCGTTGCTCGGCCAGCCCATCATCCCGGAGTCGGCATAGTCCAGCATCTCCAGGTCGCTGACCTTCAGGACGCCGCAGCTCGCCTCGAGTTCCTGACGGCGCATCACGGCGACGGCCGCCGGATCGTGCCCGGGATCGCCCGGCTTGACACCCCCCGGTCCGTCACCGCAACCGCCGTCGGTACATGTCACGAGAACCGTGCGGATTCCTTCCGCCGCGTACCGCGCAAGGACCCCTCCGGTTCCGGTGGCCTCGTCGTCGGGGTGGGCGTGTACTGCCATGAGCGTCAAGGGCCGGTCAGTCATGAAAAGTCCTCCTGCATAAATACGTCGTCGTCCGAGTACGCGGCGGGCGTACCGCGATCCCGGGGCCCGGATCCTGGTGGAGCGGAGCGGACGACCTCACGGTCTCCGTGCTCTCCGCCACCGCGGCGCCGGTCCCTCGGTCGATGCAACCGTGCCGACCACACCGACTGTTCCCGTACCTCTCCCTTCGTCCACTGTCACAATTTTTCAATCACTGATTGAAAGGTCTCGCACTCTGTGCTGTCATGCCGTGCCATGGCCACTGATGCGACCCGGGCACGCCTGCTCGATGCGGCCGAGCGGCTCTTCCTCGAACAGGGGTATGAGCGTGTTTCGGTGCGTGCCGTCAACACTGAGGCGGGAATGAACCCCGCCGCGGTGCACTACCACTTCGGCTCCAAAGAGGGCCTGGCCGTGGCCCTGCTGCAGAGCCGGCTCGGCCCGCTCTGGGCGGATCGCCTGGCCGGGCTGACGCGGCGTCGGCACACAGGTTGGACCCCTGACGTGGCCGAACTCGTCGACGTGGTGGTCCGCCCCCTGGCTGAACTCGCCACCCGCCGCGAGGGACGCATGCTGCTGCACCTGCTGGCGCGCGTGGTGCTCCGCAGCCACGAGCTGCCCTTCGACGATCCATGGTTCCGCCACGACCCCTGGCGCGAACTGCTCCGCGCGGCCCGCCCGGACCTGTCGGCCCAAGAGGCCGAGGACCGCTGGCGGCTGGCCTTCGGCCTGCTGCTGCAGCTGTACGGCGAGCCCGCCGCAGACGTCGCCGACCTCGGTGCGGCGCCGCCTGTGCCTCTCACATCCGTGATCGCGTTCGTCACCGCCGGCCTTGACGCCCCGCCGGCCGGCTCCGATCCTCACGAAGGTTGATCCTCATGGCGCACACCGCTCCCCCTCCCCCGCCGGACGTCCTCGCTCCGGCCAGGCTCGGCCCCCTCACCCTGCGCAACCGGATCATCAAGGCGGCCACCTTCGAGGGCCGCACCCCCGACGCCCTCGTCACCGACGAGCTCATCGAGTACCACCGGCGCCCGGCCGCCGGAGGTGTCGGCATGACGACGGTCGCCTACTGCGCCGTGGCCCCGGAGGGCCGCACCGAGCGCCGGCAGATCTGGATGCGCCCGGAGGCGGTCCCGGGACTGCGCCGGCTGACCGACGCGATCCACGCCGAGGGCGCGGCCGTCTCCGCCCAGCTCGGACACGCCGGACCGGTCGCCGACGCCAGGTCCAACGGGCTGCCGGCGCTGGCGCCCGGCCGCCTGCTCAGCCCGGTCAGCCTGCGTCTGAGCAAACCCGCCACCGAAGCGGACATCGCCCGCGTCACCCGGGCCCACGCCGACGCGGCGCGCATCGCGATCGAGTCCGGATTCGACGCCGTGGAGATCCACTTCGGGCACAACTACCTGGCCAGCTCCTTCCTCAGCCCCAAACTCAACCGCCGCACGGACGGCTACGGCGGCAGCCTCGAAAACCGCGCCAAGGTCGCCCGCGGCATCGCACGCGCCGTACGGGACGAGGTCGGCGACCGGATAGCGATCACCGCCAAACTCAACATGGAGGACGGCGTTCCCGGCGGCTTCGGGATCGACGAGAGCATCGAGGTGGCCCGTTTCCTCCAGGACGACGGCTCGGTCGACGCGCTGGAACTCACCGCGGGAAGCTCCCTGCTCAATGCGATGTACCTCTTCCGCGGCGACGCGCCGATCAAGGAGTTCGCGGCGCACTTTCCGCAGCCCCAGCGGCTGGGCATCCGCCTGCTGGGCAAGCAGTTCCTGCGCAGCTACCCGTACGAGGAGGCGTTCCTGCTGGAGTCGGCCCGGCGGTTCCGTGCCGCACTGGACCTGCCGCTGATCCTGCTCGGCGGCATCACCCGCCGGGAGACGATGGACCGGGCCATGACCGAGGGCTTTGAGTTCGTGGCCATGGCGCGGGCCCTGCTGCGCGAACCCGACCTGATCGCACGGATCGCTGCCGACGGGGACGTACGGTCCTCATGCATCCACTGCAACCGCTGCATGCCGACCATCTACACCGGCACCCACTGCCCTCTGACGGACTGACCGCCCTCGCCTACGGGGCGCCGGCCAACCCGGCCGTGCTCAAGAACTGCCGCGCCAAAGCGGTACACAGGTATCGAGCAGGCCCACGTCGGCGCGCGGGCCGGGAAGGCACGCCCGTGCTCAGCGTGGTCAACTCTGACGGCACCACCACCGGTTACTCCTTCGAACGCGGCCGCCTCGTCGAACACCCCGAGGCGGCCGCAGCGTGAGCGAGCTCGCGGCCCAGGTCATCAGCACCCGGCAGCTCGACCTGCTGCCGCTGCACGTGGAGCACGCCGAGGAGATGGCCGCCGTGCTGTCCGATCCGGCCCTGCACACCTTCATCGGCGGCGCTCCGGACACTCCGCAAGCCCTGCGCTCGCGCTATGAGCGCATGACCGCGGGCTCCCCCGATCCGGCCGTCTCCTGGCTGAACTGGGTGACGCGACTCCGTGATGAATCCTGTCTGACGCGCACGGTCCAGGCCACGGTCGGACCCTCCGGCCACGGCCTCGTGGCCGAGATCGCCTGGGTGGTGGGTACCCCATGGCAGGGTCGAGGCATCGCCACCGAAGCAGCCCGAGGACTCGTCGACTGGCTCAGCGGACAGCCTGTGCACACCGTCATCGCCCACATCCACCCCGAACACCGGGCATCCGCCGCCGTCGCCACCGCCGCCGGGCTCACGCCCACGGACACCTGGCACGACGGCGAGCTCCGCTGGCACCGGAGCATGACGCGATAGCCCCCCGGTTCTACGGGCTCAGAGCGGCCGTGTCAGGTACGCAGGTACTCACGTGCTCAGGTGCTCACGTGCTCACGTGCTCACGTGCTCACGTGCTCACGTGCTCACGTGCTCAGGTCCTCAGGTCCTCAGGTCCTCAGGTGCTGCCAGACCGTCGGGTCGGTGCGGGGACCACCGGGGGTGTCCGCGCCGTACTTGGCGATCTCGGCGTCGAGGTCGAGGGGGCGGGTGGGAGAGGTCATGGCCGACAGTTCCGCGACGACCGCCTCATCCGGGACCAGCCAGCACACCTCGAAGTCCAGACCGTCCGGGTCGCGCGCATAGAGCGCCTTCGTGGAGGCGTGATTGCTCGCCCCGGTCAGCGCCCCGGCCTCCGCCAGGCGGACCTGCACGCGGCGCAGTTCGGAGAGGGTGTCGACCTCCCAGGCCAGGTGGTACAGCCCCACTCCGCCGGCGCGGTGACCGCCGGGCGCCGTGTCCTGGGACTGGAACAGCCCCAGATCATGGTCGTTGGCGGAGCCCGCCGCCTGCAGGAAAGCGGCGCCGGGAAACGCCTGCGGCAGCGCCCGGAACCCGAGGACATCACAGTAGAAGTCCGTGCTGCGCGCCACGTCGGACACGAACAACACGGCGTGGTTCAGGCGTTGGATCGGCATGGTCGGGTTTCCGTTCCGTTCACGAATCGATCGATGTGCGGTCGGAGAGAAGTATCCGACGGCGGTGATGTGGACCCTGCCGCAGCCTCGGCGGCGGCCGACTTCTACGACCGGGCAGTCCGGCGGACGCGGCGAGTGAGGATGTGCAGCGGGTCGGACCCGTCGCGCCGGGGCCGGGGCCCGTCCGCCTCGGGCGCCATGCGCACGCCGGCGTCACTGCGTGTCCATTCCCGGACCGCGAACCGCTCGACGATCGCCCACTGCCCGTCCCGCCGTGCCAAATGGTCGACGTAGCGAAAGCCGCTCGTGAAGTTGAGCCGCGCGTCGTCGGCCGGTGAGCCCCAGTGCACGGCCGTGCCGTACGTCTCCGCCACGGCTTCGTCGCCGAGCAGTTCGACGTAGTGATTGCCGATGATGTGCTGGGTACCGTCGAACGCCCGCAGCAGAGGTTCCAGCCACGCGATGTAGGCGTCCACCGGACCGCTGAAGCCGGTGTGGTGGTCCACTCCGTCGGGATGGTACGCGGAGCGGACCAGGTCGAGGTCGAGGCGGTCGACACCACGGCAGTAGCGCAGGACGACGTCATGGATCCGCTGCCGGTCGCTCAGTTCACGCAGTGACGCGGGCTCGGACGTCGGCGTGACGCCGGAGAACCGTTTCATCGGGGACATGAACGGGTCGCCGGTGAACGTTGAAGGTCCCGCACGGCGGAATCCTGTCGGATCAGGGACGAGCACAGCCCGGTTCGCATACCCATGACTCTACAAGCCTGAGCCAAGCAAATGCTAGGTCGGCCTGGTTCGGCGCGAGCCCAGCCCCGGCCGGGGCCCCGGTCCGTAGCCCGTCCCGGCCGGGGCCACCAGCCTCACATGCCTGGCCGGTACCTCCGCTCGATGTGGCCCTCGAGGTCGTCCGGGTAGAAATAGACCGGCCGCAGGTCGCCCTTCGCGTAGCGATCGGCCTGGTCGTTGAAGTGCGGTGAGTCGGGATGTCCGCTCGCGCCGCCCGCGGTCACCGCCCAGGCGCGCAGCCGCGGCCCGAACTCCACCACCGCCACGAAGCTGTTGCCGCTGGTGCCGTAGTAGCGCTTCGTTCCCGGGTAGGCCTTCGCTCCGAACGAGGCGAGGGATCCCCAGCGCGATGAGGCGAAGGGCACCGGGATGCTCGGCTTGGCGTCGTTGAACTGCTGGACGACGGCTCCGTCGTTGCGCTGGTAACGGTTGATGTCGCCCCAGGGCACCTGCCAGCTGCCAAAGTCCCGGACGAGCCGCCGGGTCGCCGTCTCCAGCGCCCCGAGGCGCTGCGTGTCACTGGCGCGGTCGGCGATGTAGTCCCAGACCGACATACGGGCATCGGCCGCCGCCTGGGACGTGAGCGCCCACATGTCCTCACCCCAGAAAACGGCCACGGACGTCGCGGTCGACTCAGCGGCCCACCTGTGGTTCCAGTCGCGCAGGAGCCTGATCGGACCAGCCAGCGCCGCCTTCTGGCCGTTGCCTTCGGGGAGTTGGTCCCACGCGGCGACCAGCCCGGGCAGCAGCCGCGCGAAGGCGGTCAGGTAGGGATCGAACGCGGCGGCGAGCAGCGTCTGCGGGGTGAAGTCGTCACGCGCGCCCAGCACTCGCTCCGCCTGCGGCCCTCGCGGGTTCTCGCCGACCTTGTCGAAGTAGCGTGGATAGTCGGCCGCCTTGGGACTGTCCGAACCGGCGGCGGTCCAGGGCCAGTTGTTCGTGTTGAACGCCCAGCCGTTCTTCGGGCTCACGACGTGCGGCATGCTGTCGAGGCTGTGCAGTCCGTGCCAGTCGGTCGCGGGATCGCTGCCGTCGACGGGCTTGAGGTAGTCGAAACGGTCGTCTCTCTTCGGCATGAACTGCGGCATCAGGAAGGCGATCTCGCCCTTCGAGTCCGCAAAGAGGGTGTTGTTCGAGCTGTTGGCCTTCAGGCCCGCCACCCGGAGATAGTCCGCGAAGTTGTCCGTCGTGGTTTGCAGGAAGCTCTGCTTGAGCGCCTCTATGGGCTTGTTCATGAGCGCACACGCGATCCACTTGCCGTCCGCCGCCTCGCGCACGATGGGCCCGTGATGCGTGGCGTACGTGGTGAAGCTCCGCTTTCTCTGTCCGCCGTCCTCGGTGCGGAAGGACAACGTGATCGTCTTCGTCGTGACGGGGCGCAGCTCGTCGCCGTAACGATAGAGCAGGGTCCCGTCGGCCCGCGTCACGATCGTCTCGGCGAACTCGTCGATGTTGTCGACGCCGCTCGATGTGTGCATCCATCCCGTGTGCGCGTTGAAGCCCTGGTAGATGAAGAACTGGCCCCAGGTGGCGGCACCGTAGACGTCGAGCCCCTCGCGGCTCGTCACGTGCTGTTCCGAGCGGAAGAAGAAGCTGGTGTGCGGGTTGATCAGGAGCAGCGCGTGGCCGTCCCGGGTGTGGCTCGGCGCGATCGCGAAGCCGTTGGACCCCGTGGGTTCGCGCAGCACGAGGCCGCGTTCCTCGTCGGTCATCGGCACGTCCCGCTCCGCGTAGAAGGCCTCGAGCTGGGTGAGCAGTACCGACTCGATGTCGCCGCCGATGCTGCCCTCCGAGAAGCTCAACGGCATCCACGGCTCGAACCGGTCGAGCACGCGCGGGCGCACCTCGGGGTGGGTCGCGAGGTAGTGGTTGAGCCCGTCCGCCCAGGCCTGCATCAGTGTGCGCAGCCACTGAGGACACTTCGCGTAATCCTTCTTCAGCGCCTCCGGATCGAGGTACAGCCGTTGCCGCAGGTCCTGCCAGATCGCGCTCTCGCCCTCGGCCTCGGCGAGGCGGCCCAGCGCGACGAGGTAGTTCCGTTCGACCCGGTTGAAGTCGTCCTCCGCCTGCGCGTACATCATCCCGAACACGGCGTCGGCGGTGGTCTCCCCCACGATGTGCGGAATACCCCAGTCGTCCCGCGTGATCGTCACCTTGGCGGCGTGTCTGCGCCGGCGGTCCTCATCGGACAGCGTCCGCTCCGGTGCCGCGAACGCGACTCCGGACGGCACCGCCGCCGTGGTCACGGCCAATCCGGCGGCCGTACGCAGCACACGCCGCCGGCTCACTCCCGTGTTCCGCGCCTGACTCATGAGCTGCTCCACCTTCCACTCACCCGGAAATCAACGGATCGTGCAGTTCACGCGCTCAGCGACTCACCTCCGAACCAACTGCCACGACAGGACGCACCCACACCTCCGGTGATCAAGCACACCGACAGTCCTATCCACCACACGGCTCACTGACAAGACCGCGATCAACAGTGAACGGACCTCGTCGCGCATCCGCCGAACCCGGCGCCAACTCCATGACCATTCCTGGTCGTTATGAGGTTTTCGGCGTCGTTACGAGGTTTCGGCCGACGGCGGAACGACCCGTCCCGGCATCTGGCAGCGAAAGGGGCGAGCGGCTGGCGATGCGGCTGCTCGCCCCAGGGGTGGGGGGTGCGGGCACCGCCCCTACTTGGTGTTGTGCGTGGGGTAGACCAGGACGTCGGTGTAGGCGCCCTTGACCTCCCCCGCGCCCGCGGGCCACTTCCCCCCGAGCCACCGCCCGCCGGCTTCGAGCCACCGTGATCCCCCAGAACTGGCGCGGTGCATGTGGTCGGAAGTATTTGCAACTCGCACCGAGTCACAGGGGGGTCCTCCGCGGCGTCTTCGTTCCGTCACAGGCCTCTCGACCTCAAGAGAGCCGGCCGGTGAGCCGAGTGCGCCACCCACAACGTCGCACGATGTCAAGGGGCGAATGCTCCCTGACGGCGGTCGCCCAAGTCGCCCCAGGAGTACGGCACTTCCGCGGCCCCCCGACTTGCCAAGTCCCCTCCTGCGCGAGGCGACCGGCCGCTGGCCGGAACGCGCCGCCCAAGCGGGGCTGAATCCCACTGTTACCCGGGCAAACATCGCGCATGCCTTGATCATCGGATCGAGTTAATGTCCCCGGTTTCCCATGGTCCACGGGGCGGAACGGCCACTAGCGTTCCCCTGGATCTGGACGGATTCACCTTCGTATAGACCCATTTCATCCTGTTGTCCGATGGCGTCCGCCTGAGCGCCATCACCCCCCTGAACAAGGAGTGCTCGCCCGATGACTGTTGACTCGAGTCAGGAAGCGCGACCGGAGCCACCCCAGCAATCCAGCCTCGGCACGGCGGCGGCCCGCAATCTCGCCACCACCACCAAGTCCGCCCCGCAGATGCAGGAGATCACCTCTCGCTGGCTGCTGCGGATGCTCCCCTGGGTGGAGACCAAGGGCGGCGTCTACCGGGTGAACCGCCGCCTGACGTACACCGTCGGCGACGGGCGCGTGGAGTTCGTCCAGGACGGCGGCAACGTCCGGGTGATCCCCCGGGAGCTCGGCGAAGTGGCACTGCTGCGCGGCTTCGACGACGTAGAAGTACTGACTGCGCTCGCCGACAAGTGCGTCCAACGCGACTTCGGGCCCGGCGAGACCCTGGTGGAACGCGGCACGGCCGCCGACAAGCTCCACCTGATCGCGCACGGCCGCATCAGCCAGACCTCCGTCGGCGAGTACGGCGACGAGGTCGCCCTGGACGTACTGGCCGACGGCGACCGGTTCGGGGACCACGCCCTGCTGGACGGGAACGCCCCGTGGGAGCACACCGCCACCGCCGAGACGGCGGGCACCCTCCTCACTCTGTCGCGCGCCGACTTCGAGTCCGTGCTCGCCAATGCCCCGGGCCTGCGGGACCACATCGCAGAGTTCGCCCGGCTCCCCCACCAGCGGCAGAACCACCGCGGCGAGGCGGAGATCGCGATGTCGGCCGGCCACACCGGCGAGCATGAGCTGCCCGGCGCGTTCGTCGACTACGAACTGAATCCGCGCGAGTACGAACTCTCGGTCGCGCAGACCATTCTGCGGATCCACACGAGGGTCGCCGACCTCTACAACGAGCCGATGAACCAGACCAAGGAGCAACTCCGGCTCACCATCGAGGCGTTGCGCGAGCGCCAGGAGCACGAGCTGGTCAACAACAGGGAGTTCGGCCTGCTCCACAACGCCGACTTCAAGCAGCGCATCCAGCCGCACTCCGGCCCGCCCACCCCGGACGACCTGGACGAGCTGCTCAGCCGCCGTCGCGGGTCGAAGTTCTTCCTCGCCCACCCGAAGACCATCGCGGCGATCGGGCGTGAGTTCAACGCCCGGGGGCTCTACCCGGACCATGTCGACCTCGGTGGTCAGCAGGTTCCGGCCTGGCGCGGGGTTCCGATCCTTCCCTGCAACAAGATCCCCATCACCAAGGAGAAGACCAGCTCGATCCTCTGCATGCGTACCGGCGAGGACAACCAGGGCGTCATCGGTCTTCATCAGACAGGTCTGCCGGACGAGTTCGAACCGGGTCTGTCGGTCCGCTTCATGAACGTCAACGAGCAGGCGATCACCTCCTATCTCGTCAGCACCTACTACTCCGCCGCCATCCTCGTGCCGGACGCGGTCGGCGTGATGGAGAACGTCCAGATCGCCCGCTGGCCCAGGTAACGGGCGATGGCCTGCACGGCGTCCCGCCACGCCCCGGACCCTCCGGTTCGCACCCACCTGACAGGGCCACGGGACAGCCGCCCACCCCACGAAGGAGCCATCGATGCCCGCGCCTGAGCCGACATCTCCGCAGTCGAGCCTGCCGGCGGCCACTGCCCACTTCGGGGCGCACATCCTCGTCGAAGCCGCGGCCCGCGCCTGCGACATCAAGGCGGCCACCGGCGACCCGCCTGGTGCACGATCCATGCCGGCACCGCCCCCGGATTCCGTGGCCGTACCGTCTGCGGTTTCCATGCCCGGACCGCCTACGGTGTCCGTGCTCGCACCGCCTGCGGTGTCCGTGCCCGCACCGCTTCCCGCCGATGCCCCGGCAACCGTGGTGCCGGCACCGGCCCCCGACCTGGACCGGATCCTGCGCGGCCCCGGCGGCCTGGGCACGGCGGGCCTGAGCCTGATCCCGCGGGAGCAGCTGCCGGCGCCATCAGAGCCGTCGGCAGCTACGGCGGAAGGCAGGCCGATCCCGGGCCTCTACCACCACCCGGTGGCCGAGCCCGACCCGGTGCGGGTCGAAGAGGTCAGCCGGAGGATCAAGTCCTGGGCGCTGGACGAGGTCTCTCTGTATCCCGAGGACTGGGAGGAACAGTTCGACGGCTTCTCCGTGGGCCGGTACATGGTCGGCTGCCATCCGGACGCACCCACCGTCGACCACCTGATGATCGCCACACGACTGATGGTGGCCGAGAACGCGGTGGACGACTGCTACTGCGAGGACCACGGGGGCTCGCCCGACGGCCTCGGCGAACGCCTTCTGCTGGCGCACACCGCACTCGACCCCGTGTACACGACGGAGGAGTACCAGGCGCCATGGGCGAAGTCGCTCCACGCGGACGCACCCCGGCGCGCCTACCGCTCCGCCATGGCCTACTTCGACCAGGCGGCCAGCCCCTCCCAGAGTGACCGGTTCCGGCACGACATGGCCCGGCTTCACCTGGGGTATCTCGCCGAAGCGGCCTGGTCCCAGATGGACCACGTACCCGAGGTGTGGGAATACCTGGCGATGCGCCAGTTCAACAACTTCCGCCCCTGCCCGACCATCACCGACACCGTAGGCGGCTACGAACTGCCGGCGGACCTGCACGCCCAGGCCGCCATGCAGAAGGTCATCGCGCTCGCGGGAAACGCGACGACCATCGTGAACGACCTGTACTCGTACACCAAGGAACTCGCCGCTCCCGGGCGGCACCTGAACCTGCCCGTCGTGATCGCCGAACGTGAGGGCCTCTCCGACCGGGACGCCTACCTGAAATCGGTCGAGGTCCACAACGACCTCATGCACGCCTTCGAGAGCAACGCCGCGGCCCTGGCCGCCGACTGCCCCGTCCCGACCGTGCACCGCTTCCTGCGAGGCGTGGCCGCCTGGGTCGACGGAAACCACCACTGGCACCGGACCAACACCTATCGCTACAGCCTGCCCGACTTCTGGTAGGAAGAATGGACGCATCTGTGACCAGCACGACCAGCACCGAACTCACCGCCACCGACGCCTCTGTACTCATCCCCGGCCCGGCGACCCCCTACCAGGGAGACATCGCCCGCTACTGGGACGGCGAAGCCCGGCCCGTGAACCTGCGCCTCGGCGATGTCGACGGTCTCTACCACCACCACTACGGCATCGGTGACGTGGACCACTCGGCACTCGGCGACCCCGAGGACAGCGAGAGCGAGAAGAAGCTCATCGCCGAGCTCCACCGACTCGAGTCGGCGCAGGCCGACGTCCTCCTGGAGCACCTCGGCGACATCGGACGTGACGACACTCTGGTGGACGCCGGCTGCGGGCGCGGCGGGTCGATGGTGATGGCGCACCAGCGCTTCGGATGCAAGGTCGAAGGTGTCACCCTGTCGGCCAAGCAGGCCGACTTCGCCAACCGGCGCGCCCACGAGCTCCGCATCCAGGACCACGTACGCGCCCGCGTCTGCAACATGCTCTCCACGCCCTTCGAGACCGGGCAGGCCGCGGCCTCGTGGAACAACGAGTCGAGCATGTACGTCGACCTGCAGGACCTCTTCGCGGAACACTCCCGCATCCTCGAGGTCGGCGGCCGCTACGTGACCATCACCGGTTGCTGGAACCCGCGGTACGGCCAGCCCTCGAAGTGGGTCTCCCAGATCAACGCGCACTTCGAGTGCAACATCCACTCGCGCCGCGAGTACCTGCGTGCCATGGCCGACAATCGCCTGGTGCCGCAGGCCGTCGTCGACCTCACCCCCGCCACCCTGCCCTACTGGGAGCTGCGGGCGACGTCGTCGCTGGTCACGGGAATCGAGGACGCGTTCATCAACTCCTACAAGGACGGCTCCTTCCAGTACCTCCTCATCGCCGCCGACCGAGTCTGACCTGCTTCCAGGGGGCCCGTTCCGGACGGAACGGGCCCCCTGGCCTGCAACCACACAGACCACCGCCTGCAGTGATGCACAGGCTCGAAGGATGAGAGCTAGAGTTTCAGGAGGTACTCAGGAGGCCCCTCCGTTCCGCCTCGGCACGGCGGAGACGGGCCACAGACAGCGGGCCGGCCCTCGTCCATGAACCCTGAGGATGGCCATCATGACCGGATTCGTCGCCGTCGGCCTCGACGGCTCCGAGGAGAGTCTGGCCGCGGCTCACTGGGCCGCGCGGGAGGCGCTTCTGCGTAAGGTTCCGCTCCGCCTCGTCCACGCCAGGCAGTGGTCGGCACCCCGCGACCTCGCTCACCTCACCAGTGCCGAGAAACGGTCCCGGTGGGCGGAGAAGCTCCTGCGCGATGTCGCGAACGAGCTCCGCGACAGCCACCCCGACCTGGACATCGACACCGAGTCCCACGACGATCCGCCCTCGAAGGCACTGGCTTCCGTGGCCGACTCCGCGGACATGCTCGTCCTCGGCTCCCGAGGCCACGGCACGCTGCTCGGGTTCGTCCTCGGCTCCGTCGGTATGGCGGTGATCCACTCGACGGAGCGACCCGTCGTGCTGGTGCGCGCCGGCGAGGACGGCACCCCGCACTCCCAGAGTCATGACGCGGACCGTGAAGTGGTCGTGGGTGTCGACGTCGGCCGACCCTGCGACGCGCTACTGGTCTTCGCGTTCGAGGAGGCGGCCCGGAGGTCCTGCACCCTGCGGGCGCTGCACAGTTGGGCTCCTCCCCAACTGGCGGGATACGGAGCCGCTTACGACCCGGAACTCCATGCCCAGCGCGAGACGGCGGCGAAGACCGGCCTGGACGAGCTGCTGAAACCGTGGCGGGAGAAGTACCCCGGCGTCAACGTCGTCGCGCGCGCGGCGGAAGGGCGTACCGCCTGGCAGCTCGTGGAAGCGGGGGCCGAAGCGGGACTTGTCGTCGTCGGCCGACGCATCCGCCGGTCCCCGGTCGGCGCCCACGTCGGCCCGATCACCCACGCGGTTCTCCACCACACCCGGGCGCCGGTCGCCGTCGTCGCACACCAGTAGCCGCACCGGGCGAGCACCTCAGGCCCGAGCACACGGCCAACTGCACCACTCTCGTACGGTCATTCGCGTGATCCGCCGGCCGTCACGGCGCCCCGATTCGGGTGCCGTGACGGCCGGCAGCACGTGTGTACACCGTGCAATCAGGCGTTGAGGGCTCCTGTTCCAAGCAGTGCGAGGAGCAGGACACCGACGACGACGCGGTAGACGACGAAGGCGTTGAAGGAGTGCCGGGCGACGAATTTGAGGAGCCAGGCGATCGAGGCGTAGGCCACGATGAACGAGACGGCGGTGCCGACGACGAGAGGTGCGGCGCCGACTCCGGTGCCGATGGCGTCCTTGAGTTCGTACAGGCCGGCGCCGGTCAGGGCGGGGATGCCCAGGAAGAAGGAGAGCCGGGTCGCGGCCACCCGGTCCAGGTCGAGGATGAGGGCGGTGGACATGGTCGCCCCCGAGCGGGAGAAGCCGGGGAAGAGCAGCGCCAGGATCTGCGAACAGCCCACCAGCATGGCGTCCTTGAAGGTGGTGTCGTCCTCGCCGCGCTTGTGGCGTCCCATCTGATCGGCCGCCCACATCACGCCACTGCCGACGATCAGGGATCCCGCGACCACCCACAGAGAGGCGAGCGGCCCCTCCACCAGGGGTTTGGCGGCGAGTCCGACCACCACGATCGGGATGGTGGCGTAGATGACCCACCAGGCGAACTTGTAGTCGTGGTGGTAGCGCTCCTCCTTGTCGGTCAGCCCTCGGCCCCATGCGCTCACGATGCGCACGATGTCCTTGAAGAAGTAGACGAGTACCGCGGCGATCGCGCCGACCTGGATGACGGCGGTGAAGCCCACGACGGAGGCGTCGTCGACGGGGATGCCCATCAGCCCTTCGGTGATCTTCAGGTGGCCGGTGGAGGAGACCGGGAGGAATTCGGTGACTCCTTCCACGACTCCGAGTACGGCGGCCTGGCCGATGCTTATGACGCTCATGGGTTCCGTCTCTGGGCAGGTGGCGAATGAGTGCGTGGAGCACTGCGCGATGCGTGGGGGGGCGGAGCACGACAATGTTTACACGGCTGTAGACGCTACGGGTTACGCAGCGGTGGACAATAGCTGAAGGAACGCAAAACCCGTGCGAGAGCCGCCGGGGACGCACTCACGCGGAGGGCGGGTTCTCGTCGGGTACGGGCAACGGCTGCCGGCAAGGCGTGGACATGTCGAGGTCCGGCGCCTGCCCGACCAGGGCCTGCATCGTGGACCTGGCCTCCGCAATGGTGGGAACCGAGGTGGCGACCAGGCGGAAGGGAGCGGAGGCCCGGAGCTCGACGCACACCACCGGCCTGCCGTGCCGGATGGCCACGAAGTCCAGCCCCGCCTCGTGTGTACGCGTGCCGATACACCGGGTTCCGGGGCTCCAGAGGCCTCTGTGCGGGACCCCGCGCAGGGGGCGCCACCAGTCGGGTTCGACTGTCACCCGGCTCACCGCGGTAAGCGGCGCGCGGACATCACCTCGACGCGCCGCTGCCTTTTCCCGCCACGACAGGTGCACGACCAGGTCATCACCGTCGATGAGCATCCGTGCCATCACTGGCCTCCTGTGAGCTGCCGAGTATTCGAGTGCCCTTTCGCGCGTCGTCGAATCGGAAGTCACAGCGCGGCGACGGACACCATCCGCGAGCGGGCACCTTCCGCGAGCGGACACCTTCCGTGAGCGGACACCTTCCGTGAGCGGACATCACCGGTGAGTGACGTCGACGGATGGTCATCCGATCACTTCTTCAACCTCCCTCCCCGCGCGACCCATTGACGCGTCAGCAGACCCCCACCATCATCAGACCTCCGATGAATACCGAGCCTTGAGCCGTATCGAGGAGTGCTCTGAGTATGAGTTCGCACCCAAGACGCCGGGCCAACCTTCAAGGTGGAGCGGCAAGGGGGACCGCCATGACGACAGCATCCCGCCGGCTCCTCGGCGCCGCGCTCGCCCTCCTGCTCTCCGCCGCCGTCCCGGTCTCCGCCGCGCGCGCCGACAGCGAACCCGCCGGGGTTCCGCAGACGGTGCCCGCCCTCACCAACTGGTCGCCCGGAGGCGGCAGTTACGAGTACGGCCCCGGCGTTCGCCTCGTCGCCGACGATGCGGCGTCCCGGCGCGTCGCCCGGACCCTCGCCGACGACCTGCGCGCCGCCGGCAAGGGCACGGTTCCCGTCACCGGCGGACCGTCCCGTAGCGGGGACATAGTCGTCGACGTCGAGCCGGGGGACAAGCAACTCGGAGCAGAGGGCTACGAGTTGCGGGTCGGGAAGCAGCTGGAGATCACCGGCGCCGCCGAGACCGGAGCCTTCTACGGCACCCGCACCGTCCTGCAACTCCTGGCCCACCTTGATGAGATACCGGCGGGACGCACCGTCGACGTACCCCAGTACAAGGAGCGCGGCGTCGGCGTCTGCGCCTGCTACATCCACATCTCCACGGACTGGCTGGAGAACCTGGTGCGCGACATGGCGTACCACAAGCTCAACCAGCTCCTTGTCGAGATCAAGGTCAAGAGCGACGCGCACCCCGAGGCCAATTCCTGGGGCTACTACACCAAGAGCGAGATCAGGCGCCTCGTCGCGCTCGGCGAGAAGTACCACGTCACCATCGTCCCGGAGATCAACTCCCCCGGGCACATGGACCCTTGGATCCAGGACAGGCCCGACCTCCAGCTCGTCGACACCGACGGCAAGGCACAGCCCTCCCGGCTCGACATCACCAAGCCGGAGGCCTTCGCGTACTACAAGAGCCTCATCGACGAGTACGCAGAGGTGTTCCCCGCCGACTGGTGGCACATGGGCGCGGACGAGTACATGCTCGGCTCCGACTTCGCCAAGTACCCGCAGGTACTCGCGTACGCGAAGGCCAAGTACGGGGCGAACGCCACACCGCAGGACGCGTTCATCGACTTCGTGAACCGCGTCGGGGCGTACGCGGCCGGCAAGGGCAAGCACCTGCGCATCTGGAACGACGGGCTGACCGGCGCCAACACCGTGCCCGTCACGCCCGGGACGACGGTGGAACACTGGCTGAACGTCAGGACGAAGCCGAGTCAGCTCATCGCGCAGGGCCACCCCGTGATGAACGCCGCCTACTCCCTCTACCTCGTCCGCGGCGGTTTCCACACCAACACGAAGAAGCTGTACGACGAGCAGTGGGACCCGCGCAGCTTCGAGGGTGAGAAGCTCGCCTCGCGCGACGGCATCACCGGCGCGAAGATCAGCCTCTGGCCGGACAACGGGCGTGGCGAGACCGAGAACGAGGTCGCCAAGGCCACCTTCCTGCCGCTCAACCACATCGCCCAGGCCACCTGGGGAGCTCCCCACCCCGACGCCACCTACGCGGAGTTCACCGCGCGCGCCGAGGCGGTGGGCCACGCGCCGGGATGGCAGGACACGACCAGGGTGCCGGTCCCCGACGGGACGTACACCCTCTCCGACCGCGGCCACCGCACGGCGCCGGCCGGCGCCCGGCTCACGCGGACCCCCGACGGCTATGTGACGATCGCATCCGCGGACGGCACCACCTGCCTGGAGACGCGCAGCGGGAAACTCACCCTCAACGTCCCTCTGGAGCCCGGATCCGCCGTCACCTGGGAGCCCTGTGACGCGAAGGACACCCTCCAGCGCTGGCAGCTCGCCGCGGCCGACGGGGGCTACCGCATTACCAGCGCGATCACGCGTATGGCCCTGGACGCGGACACGGACGGGCGGCTCGTGCAGTACCCGCCCGACCAGAAGGCCCCCACGACCTGGGCCCTGGCCCAGCGCTGACGAAGGGACCCCCGCACATGCCCCTGACCCGACGTCACGTGCTGTTGGCGGCCACGGCCACGGCGGTGGTCGCCACCACCGGCGTTCCCGCGTTCGCGGCGACCCCGGCCGAACCCCACTTCCGTATACCCGTCAGCCCCGACGACTCCCCCGGCGAACTCATCGCGAAGGCCTCCCGCGTCCGTCCGACAGAGCGGCAACTCGCCTGGCAGAGCCTGGAGAAGACCGCCTTCCTACATTTCGGCGTCAACACGTTCACCGGCCTCGAATGGGGCACCGGCGACGAGGACCCGGACATCTTCCGCCCGACCGGTCTCGACACCGACCAGTGGGCGCGCGCCCTGCGCGACGGCGGCTTCAAGCTCGCCATCCTCACCGCGAAGCACCACGACGGCTTCGTGCTCTATCAGTCGCGCTACACCAAGCACGGGGTGGTGAGCAGCAGTTGGCGCGGCGGCGACGCTGACGTCCTGCGCTCCTTCGCCGACTCCATGCGCAAGTACGGCATCAAGGTCGGCGTCTACATCTCGCCCGCCGACGAGAACCAGTACGCCCACGGCGTGTACGCCAACGGCAGCAAGCGGTCCACCCGCACCGTCCCCACCCTGGTCGACGGCGACGACCGGACGGGGCGCGGCGTGCCCTCGTACGAACTCGACGCGACCGACTACGGCGCCCATATGCTCAACCAGCTCTACGAGGTCCTCACCGAGTACGGGCCGGTCGACGAGGTGTGGTTCGACGGGGCGCAGGGCCGCATCCCGCCCGACAAGGTGGAGAAGTACGACTGGGACAGCTGGTACGCCCTCGTGCGCGAGCTGGCCCCGGACGCGTCGATCGCCGTGTCCGGGCCCGATGTGCGATGGGTCGGCAACGAGGACGGCATGGCGCGCGAGAACGAGTGGAGCGTCATCGCCGTCAAACAGGGCGACAACGGCAAGTACGGGCGTGTACTGCCGTACAACTCGGCCGACGAGGGCAGCCGCGAGGCGCTGCTCAAGGCGCAGCCGAACGCCGCCGCCCTGCAGTGGTTCCCCGCCGAGTGCGACGTGTCGATCCGGCCCGGCTGGTTCTACCACGCCGACCAACAGCCCAAGTCCGTCGCGCAGTTGACGGACATCTGGTACCGGTCGGTGGGGCGCGGCGCCGTTCTGCTGCTCAACGTCCCGCCGGACACGAACGGCCTGCTGCCCGCCGCCGATGTCGCCCGGCTCAGGGAGTTCCGCGAGCGCACCGAGCGCGAGCTGCCCGTGGACCTGACGCGTGACGCCCGGGTCACCGACGACGGGGCGGGCACGCGCACCGTCGACCTCGGCAGGCCCCTGGCGGTCGACCGGATCCGGCTCGCCGAGGACATCCGGCACGGCCAGCAGGTGGAGCACTTCGTGGTGGAGGCGGAGGTGGGCGGTTCCTGGACGGTCGCCGCCGAGCACGGCACCGTCGGCGCCACCAGGATCCTGCCCCTGCCCGCGCCGGTCACCGCACGGCGCTGGAGACTGCGGGTCACCCAGGCCCGGGCCGCCGTCCACATCAGAGAGTTCGGGCTGTACAAGTCACAGGTGTGACGCGGGCGGTGGAGCAGGAACGGGCGGTAGGCAGGAACGGGCGGGGCTTCCGAGCCCCGCCCGTTCCCGTTTCCTGACTACCGCCCGCTCCCCCAGAAATGTGACCGGCGTCACTATGTACTCAATGTCATCCGCAGGTCATCATATGACCTGCGCACGACGAACAGAGGTAGTGACATGAACGACCAGGACCACCCCGCACCGGACGCGGAGCCCAGGACCCGCGTAGGCGTCGTCGGCCTCGGGGCCATGGGGCTCGGCATGGCCCGCAGTCTGCGCGCCGCCGGATTCTCCGTGGGGGTCCACGACCTGCGCCCCGAGGTGGCCGCGGACTTCGCCCGCGACGGCGGGACCGCTTTCGCGTCACCCGCAGACCTCGCGGCCCACGTGGACGTCCTGGTCGGCGTCGTGGTCAACGCGGCACAGGTCGAGTCGGTGCTGTTCGGTGACGGCGAGGGCGGCGGCGCGGCGGCCCGGCTGCGGCCGGGCGCGGTCTACGTGATGTGCTCCACCGTCGACCCGGCCTTCTCCGCCGGACTCGAAGGACGGCTCGCCGAGTCGGGCGTGCACTACCTGGACGCCCCGATCTCCGGCGGCGCCGCGCGTGCCGCGTCCGGGGAGCTGACCATGATGACCTCCGGATCCCCCGAGGCCTACGCCCTCGCAGGACCGGTGCTCGACGCGATGAGCGCCACCGTCTACCGGCTCGGCGACCACGCCGGACTCGGCTCCAAGGTCAAGATCGTGAACCAGCTCCTCGCGGGTGTGCACATCGCCGCCGCCGCGGAAGCCATGGCCCTCGGCATCAAGGCCGGCGTTCCGGCCGACGCGCTGTACGAGGTCATCACGCACAGCGCCGGCAACTCGTGGATGTTCGAGAACCGCATGGCCCATGTGCTGGCCGGGGACTACACGCCGCTGTCCGCGGTCGACATCTTCGTCAAGGATCTCGGTCTCGTACTGGACTCGGCGCGGTCCGAGACGTTCCCGCTGCCACTGTCGGCGACCGCCCACCAGATGTTCCTGCAGGCGTCCGCGTCCGGTCTGGGCCGCGAGGACGACAGCGCCGTCATCAAGATTTTCCCCGGGATCGAGCTGCCCGGAGCGAAGACCGGCCGGCCCGGGCCGGCGGAGGAGAACTGACATGCCCATCCGTCTCGGATGCATCGCCGACGACTTCACCGGCGCCACCGACCTCGCCAACAACCTGGTGCGCGCGGGCATGCGCGTGGTCCAGCTGATCGACGTACCGGCGCCCGGAGCGCACCCGCCCGTGGACGCGGACGCGGTCGTCATCGCGCTCAAGTCGCGCACGGTCCCGGCGGCCGAGGCCGCCGACGCCTCGCTGCGCGCCCTGGACTGGCTGCGGTCGGCGGGCGCCGGGCAGATCTACTTCAAGTACTGCTCGACCTTCGACTCGACGCCGGCCGGCAACATCGGCCCGGTCACCGAGGCCCTGATGGACGCGCTCGGCACCGACTTCACCGTGGCGACCCCCGCCTTCCCGGACAACGGGCGCACGGTCTTCAAGGGCCATCTGTTCGTCGGTGACGTCCTGCTCGGCGAGAGCGGCATGCGCCACCATCCGCTCACCCCGATGACCGACTCGAACCTGGTGTCCGTGCTCGGTGCGCAGATGCGGCGGCCGGTCGGGCTCATCGACCACAAGGCCGTCGCCGCGGGCCCGGAGGCGATCGCGGCGCGGATCGGCGAACTGCGGGGGGAGGGGGTCGGTGCCGCGATCGTCGACGCCGTCTCCAACGAGGACCTCGTGCGTCTGGGTTCGGCGGTCGCCGGCCTGCCGCTGGTCACCGCCGGTTCGGGCCTGGCCATCGGGCTGCCCGCGAACTGGGGCATCGAGCCCTCCCCCGTCGCCGCCCGGCTCCCCGCGGCCTCCGGTCACTCGGCGGTCGTCGCCGGATCGGTCTCCGCCGCCACGAACGGCCAGGTGCGGGAGTTCCTGGATTCGGGGCGCCCGGCGTTCAGCGTGGATCCGCTGCGGATCGCGGCGGGCGACGACGTGGCCGGTGAGGCTCTCAAGTTCGCCGAGGCCCACCTGGCCGACGGGCCGGTCCTGATCTACTCCACCGAGTCGCCCGACGCCGTGCGCGCCGTGCAGGACGAGCTCGGTGCCGCCGATGCCGGGGAGCTGGTCGAGGGCACGCTCGCCCGCGTCGCTCAGGGCCTTGTCGAACGCGGGGTGCGGCGGCTCGTCGTCGCCGGTGGCGAGACCTCCGGGGCCGTCGTCCAGGCCCTCGGGCTGACCAGCCTGCGCATCGGTCCGCAGATCGATCCGGGCGTGCCGTGGTGCGCCGCGCCCCTGCCCGGCGGCGACACCCTCCACATCACGCTCAAGTCGGGCAACTTCGGTGGCCCGGACTTCTTCACCGCGGCGTTCACCCTGCTCGACGAGGCGGCGGCATGACCCACCCGGAAGCACACGAGCGCGCCGTCGACGCGGCCCGCTCCGAGATCGTCCGCGTCGGCACCAGCCTGTTCGCCCGCGGCTACGTCCACGCCGCCGCCGGGAACATCAGTGCCCGGCTCGACGACGGCCTCGGGCATCTCATCACCCCGACCGACGCGGCCCTCGGCTTCCTCCATGCCGATCGGCTCGCGCTGGTCGGCGCCGACGGCGAGCAGCTCGCGGGCGACCGCGCCAGCAAGACGCTCGCCCTGCACCGCCGGATCTACGCGGCCGACCCCACGGCCCGTTTCGTGATCCACACCCATTCCACGCACCTGGTCGCGCTCACCCTGGCCGGTGTGTGGCGGCAGGACGACGTACTGCCGCCGATCACCCCGTACTACGTCATGAAGGTGGGGCACGTCCCGCTCGTCCCCTACCACCGGCCCGGCGACCCGCGGGTCGCCGATCTGGTGGCCGAGCGGATCGCCGCCCGCGCCGCCGAGGGCACCCCGATCAAGGGAGTGCTGCTCGACCGTCTCGGCCCCGTCGTATGGGGCCCGGACGCCGCCTCCGCGCTCGCCGTCCTCGAAGAACTCGAGGAGACGGCCCGCGTGTGGCTCACCACCGGCCGTCACCCCGAGCCGCTGCCCGACCACGCCATCGCCGAACTGAGAGACACCTTCGGCGCGGCTTGGTGACCCTTCGCCGTCGACCTTCCCCCGGTCGACCGTCCCCATCCGCTCGAGCACCACTGAGCCGCACAAGGAAGTGCCCCTCATGCCAACGACCGTGCCCACGGACGTCACACCCGAACTCGCGCGTGAGAACGCCGTGTTCCGCAAGGTGGTCCGCCGCATCGTCCCCTTCCTGATGCTCTGTTATGTCGTCTCCTATCTCGACCGCGTCAACGTCGGCTTCGCCAAGCTGCAGATGTCCTCGGACCTCGGCTTCAGCGAGGCGGCCTACGGTCTCGGCGCGGGGCTGTTCTTCATCGGCTACTTCCTCTTCGAGGTCCCCTCGAACCTGCTGATGCAGCGGGTGGGCGCCCGTACCTGGATCGCCCGCATCATGATCAGCTGGGGCCTGGTGTCCGCGGCGTTCGTGTTCGTCACCAACGAGGCGACGTTCTACGTGCTCCGCTTCCTGCTCGGCGCCGCCGAGGCCGGGTTCTACCCGGGCGTCATCCTGTACTGCACGTACTGGTTCCCGTCCCGGCGCCGGGCCCGCGTCATCGCCCTGTTCATGTCGGCGATCCCCGTGGCGGGCATCTTCGGCAATCCGCTCTCCGGCTGGATCATGGACGTGTTCCACGGTGTGGGCGGCTGGGACGGCTGGCAGTGGCTGTTCCTCGTGGAGGCCGTTCCCGCGCTCGTCATCGGCGTCATCACGATGTTCTGGCTCGACAACGGCGTGCGTGACGCCAAGTGGCTGACCGACGACGAGAAGTCGGTCGTCGAACGGGCCGTCGCCGCGGACGCCGCGCAGCAGACCGTCCACGGCCGCGCCCTCGACGCGTTCCGCGACGGCAAGGTGTGGCTGATGTGCCTCATCTACTTCTGCTTCGTGATGGGTCAGTACGCGCTCACCTTCTGGATGCCGACCTTCGTCGAGTCCACCGGCATCAAGGGCGCCCTCGCGATCGGCGTCCTGAGCGCCATCCCGTACGTCGCCGCGCTCATCGCCATGAACCTGTTCGGATTCTCCGCCGACAAGCGCCGAGAGCGCCGCTGGCACCTGGTCGTCCCCTCCCTCATGGGCGCCGTCGGCTTCTCGATGGCGGCGAGCTGGACCGGATCAACTGTGCTGTCCCTGGTCGCCCTGTCCATCGCCGCGGCCGGTGTACTGACCTGCGCCCCGCTGTTCTGGTCGCTGCCGACCTCGTTCCTCGGCGGCACAGCGGCCGCCGCGGGCCTTGCCGTGATCAACTCGGTCGGTAACCTCGCCGGCTTCGTCAGCCCGTACATGATCGGCGCGCTGAAGGACTCGACCGGCTCGACAGCGATCCCGATGTATGTACTGGCGCTCGCGCTCGTCGTCGGGGCCGCAGCCGTCCTCACCACGAAGAAGAGCGTCGTCAACCGCTGATCCCCGTCCCACTGCACCACCGCACCACGAGGAGCCCCCATGCCGAGGTTCGCAGCGAACCTGTCGACGCTGTACCCCGAGCACGACTTCCCCGACCGCTTCGCCGCGGCCTCGGCTGACGGCTTCGAGGCCGTCGAGTACCTCTTCCCCTACGCGTACGAGAGCGGCGAACTCCGCCGCCGCCTCGACGAACACGGCCTGCGCCAGGTCCTGTTCAACGCCCCGCCCGGCGACTGGGACCGCGGCGAGCGCGGCATCGCCGCACTTCCGGGCCGCGAGTCCGAGGTGCGCGAAGGCGTCGACCGGGCCCTGGAGTACGCGACCGCGCTCGGCAGCCCGCGCGTGCACATGATGGCGGGTCTGGTCGCGCCGGACGCCACTCCCGCGGACCTGGCCCGGCACCGCGAGACGTACGTGGCGAACCTCGCGTACGCCGCGCGGCAGGCGGCGAGCGCCGGTGTCGACATCCTGATCGAGCCGATCAACACCCGTGACATGCCGGGCTACTTCCTCAACCGCCAGGCCGACGCGCACGCCGTCGTCCAGGAGGTGGGCGCACCCAACCTGAAGGTCCAGCTCGACCTGTACCACTGCCAGATCGTCGAGGGCGACCTCACGACCACCCTCCGCCGCGACCTGCCGACCGGTCGCGTGGGCCATCTGCAGATCGCCGGCGTACCCGACCGCCACGAGCCCGACAGGGGCGAGCTCGACATCCGCCATCTCTTCGGCGTCATCGACGAGTTGGGCTTCGACGGATGGATCGGCTGCGAGTACTTCCCCGCGGCCGGCACGAGCGAGGGTCTCGGCTGGCTCGACGACTTCCGCCCCGAGTTCCCGAACAAGAACAAGTACAAGAACCAGACCGAGAACCAGAACCAAAACCAGAACAAGTCTCTGAAGGACACCGCATGAGGATCGTCATCACGGGCGGCTTCGGCTTCCTGGGCCGCCAGGTCGCCGAGGCCCTGCTGGAGCAGCGCACGTTCGACGGCCGGCCCGTCGAACGCCTGACTCTGGCCGACCGTTTCGTACCGGACGCCTCGCCCCTGACAGCCGACCCCTTGGTGGAAGTGGTCCAGGGCGATCTCACCGAGCGTCTCGGGGACCTGTTCGCCGAACCGGTGGACGTGGTCATCCACCTCGCCGCCGCGGTGTCCGCCGAGTGCGAGGCCGACTTCGACCTCGGCATGGGTGCCAACCTGGACACGACCCGCGCCCTGCTCGAAGCGGCGCGCTCCCAGTCGGCGGCCGGGGGCACCCCGGTGCGCCTCGTCCTCGCCAGCAGCGTCGCCGTCTACGGCTCCGACGCCGCGCTTCCCCTGCCTCCCGTGGTCGACGAGTCGACGCTGCCCACGCCGCAGTCCAGCTACGGCGTGCAGAAGCGGATCTGCGAACAGCTGGTCGCCGAGTACACGCGCCGCGGCTACCTCGACGGCCGCGTCACCCGTCTGATGACGGTGTCGGTACGTCCCGGCAAGCCGAACGCGGCCGCGTCCGGCTTCCTGTCCGGCGTGGTGCGCGAACCGCTCGCGGGCCTCCCGGCGACCTGCCCCGTCGGCCCGGACCTGCGCGTCGCCCTGGCCTCCCCGCGCCGCACCGTGGAGGGCATCCTCCGCATCGCCCAGGCCGAGCGTGGCGAGGGCCCCGGCCAGTTGACCGGCGCACTCCCGGTCAACCTCCCGGCCCTCACCGTCACGGTCGGCGAGATGCTCGACACCCTGCGCGAGGTGGCCGGGGACGCGGTCGCCGGCCTGGTGAAGATCGCGCCGGACCCGGCCGTGGAGGCGATCGTCGGCTCGTGGCCCGCCGCGTTCGACAACACGCGCGCCGCGGCGCTCGGCCTGACACCCGACCCCGACTTCGCGTCGGTGGTACGGCAGTACGTCACGGACCACGCGGACGCGGTGACGGCCGACGCCCTGGCCCGCGCCGGGTCGACCGCGCGTACGCCGATAGACTGAAGCCATGTTCAACAAGGTGGACGGGCCCGTGCGGCTGGCGGATCGCGTCGCCGCGATGCTCACCGAGGAAATCGAGTCCGGGCGGCTGACCGCCGGCGACAAGCTGCCGACCGAGGTGGAACTCGTCAAGCAGCTCGGCGTCAGCCGCACGGTGATCCGTGAGGCGGTCTCCCGGCTGCGCAACGCGGGCCTCGTCGAAGCACGCCAGGGCCGCGGTGTCTTCGTGATGCCGCGCCGGACCCGTCCACTCGACCTGGAAGCCGATACCGAGGCCACCGACACCAAGGCGAAGGTGCTGCAGATCGTCGAGGTGCGCCGCGCCATGGAGGCCGAGGCCGCCCATCTCGCGGCGACCCGTGCGACGCCCGCCGACGTCGCACGTATGCGTGCGGCGCTGACCGCGATCGACAAGGCGGTCTCGGCGGGCGGTGACGGTGTGGAGGAGGACCTGGCGTTCCACCGCTCCATCGCCGAGTCGACCGGCAACCCGGTCCTGGTCTCCACGGCCCGCTACCTCGGAGAGGTCTCCCGCGGCGGCATACGCGTCACCCGCGCCAACGAGGCCCGCCGCGGCGACTTCTTCGAGGCGGTCCGCAAGGAACACCACGCGATCCTGACCGCCATCGAGGACGGCGACCCCGAGGCGGCCCGCTCGGCGGCCCACCGCCACATGGAACACGCGGCGGCCCGTCTGCAGAAGGCGGATGCGGAGTTCTGGGACGAGGCGGAGCGACTGGACGTGGAGCTGGACGCCTAGGTCCTCTCGTCCGGATCAGGTAGGCGAGGTGGCCCGTGACGCCCGGACCGGTGACACCCTCAAGCGGTCACTCATCGTCGCCGGAACCGGGCGGCTCGAACGTCGTGCCGAGGTCGTACTGAGCGATCCCGAACGGTTTGAAATCGGCATCGGCGAGGACGCGGCACAGGAACTCGGCGGTGGACATGTCGTACCGGTGCCATGCGCCGATGTCATTGGACCGCGCGAGGATGGGGTACTCGCCCGGCCGCTCGGCATCGATCAACCAGAAGTATTCGTCGGCCCATTCGGTGGAGCCCCACTCAACAAGCCCCTTGCTGCCCGGCGCGTACACGCCGTAGGGCTCGACAGCGGAGACATCTCCGAACTTGCTGTCCTGGGCGACCTTCAGGGAGACCCGCCACTGTGTCAGGAAGTCGAACACGACGCCCTCGTCGCGCCCCAGAAAATAGACGGAATCGCTGAAGACGCCGCCGCCGAACGCCTCGTAGAGCTCCTTTGTAATCCGCCGGCAGCGGGACCCCCAACTCTGCCTCGACAGCCGCCCAGTCGACACAGATCCCGAGCGGCTCCCACCCGGTCAGCTCGATCACTCGCTCTACCCACATACGACAATTTTTAGCACCGTCACGGGTTCCGTCAGCTGCGGGGATCGATCGGCAATGTGCGGGGTCGTCCTTACCGTTCCGCATGTGCTTGAGCCAGCGTTCGTACCAGGTCAAGAAGTCCTGGGCCGACGAGAGCGCCCCAACTGCGGCTGCTCGCCGATGATTTCGCGTGTGACTGTGCACTCCAGGTGGCCCGGATGGACAAATGCGATGCACAGTTCGGGGCCCAGCGTCACCGGGTGGCTGGCGAGTACCCAGCGCCCCTCGCACAGGAGAGCTGTGCACGGCGGCCCACCGGCAGGGGGCCGTCATGGCGCAGGCGCGGTGGCGCGTTCAGTCGTCATGTGCAGCGGATGGCCTCCGGAGCGGCGCGTTCCCGCAGGGGAAGGTGGGTGGAAGACTTGGGGCATGGCCTTGCGAGCGTGGCGGGTGTTCCGGCGGTCCTGGCAGCCGGGTCACGCGCCCGCGCTGATGGTGATCCCTCTGGGGCTGATCGTCGCGGTCTGTGTGGTGGATGTGATCGCTCCGCCGCACATTCACCTCGGGCCCTTGCTGGTGGCGGCACCGGCAATCACGGTGGCGTTCGCAGGCGCCCGCATGACGGCGCTGATGGGAGTACTCGCCGTGGCGGCGCAGGCGCTGATCGGTGTGCTGAGAGAAGGCCTGTCCACCGCCAACATCCAGGCTCAGACCGCCGCTCTGATCGTCGTCTCGGCCGTCTGTGTCGGCGTCTGCGTGCTGCGGGACCGGCGTGAACGTCAGCTGCACCGGGTGCGGTCCGTCGCAGAGGCAGCGCAGAGCGTGCTGCTGCAGCCCTTGCCCGGCCGCGCCGGCCCGCTGCGGATCGCCGGCCTGTACATCCCGGCCGAGGAGGAAGCCTCTCTGGGTGGGGACCTGTACGCGGCCGCGCGGACCGATCACCACAGCACCCGGCTCCTCATCGGCGACGTCCGTGGCAGCGGTCTGGCCTCGATCAACAACACCGCCCTGCTGCTCGGCGCCTTCCGCGCGGCCGCCCATCGGCAGGCCACCCTGCCCCGCCTCGCCGTCCACCTGGACGCCGCGTTTCGCTGGGACAGCAGCCAGTGGCGCTCGCAGACGGAGCAGGACACCGACGAGGACTTCGCCACCGCGATCCTGCTCGACATCCCCGACCACCAGCCGGTCGTCCACCTCATCAACTGCGGTCACCCACCGCCGCTGCTCCTGCGCGGCACTCAAGTCACCGCCCTCACGCCGGAGGCGAGCCACCTTCCGATCGGACTCGGCGGCACCTTCGGCATCACCGCATACGACGTCCAGACGTTCCCGTTCGAGGTCGGCGACCTGCTCCTTCTGTACACGGACGGCGTCATCGAAGCACGCAACACCGACCACCTCTTCTACCAGCTCACTGAACGGGCGCCCGCGTGGCCCGATGACGACCCTGACGAGCTCCTGCGCGCTCTCCATGACGACCTTCTGGCCCACGTCCACGGCCACCTGAACGACGACGCGGCCGCAGTCGCGATCCGCCGCCTGGCCCTCTGATTTTCGGCCCTGGTCAACCCCCGGGAGGAAAGGCTTCCGAAGGATGGTCAGCCGCCGGAAATCTTCCCGGGGGCGGGCGTAGCGTGGAGTGACGGAGTCAGGGTGGTGCGCTGCGGCGAACGGTCCTGATCCCCCCGGCCGCGCGATACCAGCACGCCGAGCCGTCTCGGGCGTTACGAGACGGGGAGCCACACATGCCCCGATGGACGCGCGCGCTCATAGCCCTGGAGGCCGGTGAACCCACCGATGTCCTGCGGCTGGAATCCCGGCCTGTTCCCACGCCGAAGGCCGGTCAGGCACTGATCCGGGTGACGGCGACTCCCCTTTACGCCAGTGGTCTGCACTGCTGCGCGGCCGCTACGGCTTCTTCCCCGAGTTCGCCGCTGTCGGGGGCAACATGGAGTGCGTGGGCCGCGTCGAGGCCCTGGGCCCGGACACCGGAGGCCGGTGCGCGCGTTGTGGCCGCTGCGATCCCGGCGGTGCCCGAACCTCCCGTCGCCGGCACCTGGCAGGAATACCTCGTCATCGACGCCCGAAGGCTCCTGCCGGTCCCCGACCACCTGAGCGACTCGACCGCCTGCCAGCTCGCAGTCAACCCGCCGACCGCGCTGCTCCTCGTGACACGCGAACTCGATGTGCAGCCGGGCGAATGTCTACTGCAGACGGCCGCAGGCTCCACCGTCGGGCGGCTCGTCATCCAGCTCGCCCGGCATCTGGGCATCCGCACGATCAACGTCGGGTCCGCGATCTCGTCGCCGACGAGGTGCTGAGCATCCCCCAAGGGCGGCCCTTCCCGCTCGCACGCTTCGCCGAAGCCGTCGCGCTCGCCGAAGCGCCTGCCCACGGCACCAAGCCACTGTTCGTCTTCGGAGCCAGCCGGGCCGAGGACGACGGACAGGAAGCGGCCCTGCCACGCCAAGTCGGTTCCCGCAAGGCGTTGACCTGCACGATCACTGCCTGCGGCCCGCCGAGTGGCATGGGAGGCAGCTACGAGCCAGGCTGGAGGCGAGTGACGGTGTCACCAGGGATCAGGCGCCGAGGACGATGGGATCACCGGCCACGTGATCGACAAGGACGAGCTGACCCAGCGGAACGTGAGGTTCGCCGACGGTGGATCGTTCGTCGGCCTCAAACTGATGCCCAGAGGCGGTCTGACGGTCATCGGATGCGTCGACCCGCGTGTCGACCCGTCCGCCGTACTCGGGCTCGAGCTCGGCGAGGCAGCGGTGATCCGCAACGTCGGAGGACGGGTCACGCCCGCGACCCTTGCGACGCTGGAGATGCTCTCGAAGGTCGTCCAGGCCCGCACGGGCAGCCCCGGCCCGCGCGACAACCACTACGCGGTGCTGCACCACACCGACTGCGGCATCACAGACCTGGCCGCGTTCCCCGGGCTGCTGACCGACTACTTCGACGTGCCAGCCACCGACCTGGCCGCCAAGGCGGTCACCGACCCGGTCGCCGCCGTCCGCGTCGACGTCGACATCCTCAGGCAGAACCTCCGGGCCGGTGTATTCGTCTCAGGGCTCGTGTACGACGTAACCACCGGGCTCATCGACGTTGTCGTCCCGCCCGCGCGGGTGGAAGCATGACACCGCGCGGCGCCTGCGGCCGGTGCGAGCGCCGTGGGCCTGCGGTTCGTACCGGGGATCTGCCTTCCCGGATCGGGGGGGAGGCGGTTTCTGGCATGTGCGACGATCACGGATACTCGGATGCCGAGGCGGCCTGGTCAGCACCTCGCCTCGCAGAGGGACCGGCCGTCGACCCGGTGACGCTGCCCGAGGTCGACGAGGTCAGGGTCACGACGATGGTCGACAACATCTACGACGCCCTGCTGGCCTCCGCCGAAGGCGTCACCCGGGCGTCGGCGGGCGCCGGACGGACCGCCGCGCGGCAGTTCGCCGGCGGCGAGGCCCTCGCGGGGCTGCGTGCCGAGCACGGCTTCTCCGCCCTGGTCACCGCCCGAAGCGGCAACACGAACAGCATGCTGCTGTTCGACACGGGAGCGTCGCCGGACGGGCTAGCGGTGAACGCCGAGCGTCTGGGGCTCGATGTCGGCGGCCTGCAGGGCGTCGTGCTCAGCCACGGACACTTCGACCACGCCGGCGGCTTCGACGGCCTGGCCCGGCTGCGCGGTCGCTCCGGCCTGCCGCTGACCGTCCACCCCGCGGTCTGGACCCGCCGCCGGCTGGACCTACCGGCCGGCCAGGGTCTGGAGCTGCCCACGCTGTCCCGAGGCGCGCTGGAACGCGAAGGGTTCGAGGTGATCGAGCGGCGGCAGCCGTCGCTGCTGGCCAGCGGCATCCTGATCAGCGGCGAGGTGGACCGCGTCACCGAGTTCGAGCACGGCATGCCGCCGGCCCACCAGGCCTGGGACGGGAACGGCTGGCGACACGACCCCGCCGTCGTCGACGACCAGGCACTCGGTCACCGAGCGCGGCCCGGCCCCGCTGGTGGGCGCGCTCGGCGGAGTGATCGGCGCGGTAGCGGACCGGCTGCAGCGCAAGCACGAAGTCGACCTGCGCTGCGGCATCAGCGTCACCGCCCTCGAGGGCGACGATGTGGGGCGACTCAGGCGTGCCCATCTGTCCGACGGTTCGGCGATCGACGTGGAGGTGGCGGTCGTCTCGCTCGGTGCCATGCGGAACACGGAATGGCTGGCCGGCTCGGGGGTGGCCGCAGGTCCTCGGGGGATCGCGTGCGACGCCGGGTGTCGGGTGTTCGACGTCAACGGCATCGTCACCGACGACATCTACGCCGCCGGTGACGTCGCCCGCAGCCCCCACCCGCTGCTCGACTACCAGTTCCTGGCGCTGGAGCACTGGGGCAACGCGGTCGAACAGGCAGAGATCGCCGCCCACAACATGATCTGTGCGGGTCCGGACCGCCGTCCGCACCTGTGGCTGCCGATGTTCTGGTCCACCCAGTTCGGCGTCAACATCAAGTCGGTGGGTGTGCCCTCGCTGGGCGACCAACTGGTCGTCGCCCAGGGGGCGCTCACGGAGGAGCGGTTCGTCGCGGTGTACGGCTACCGGGGCCGCGTCATCGCCGCGGCGTCCTTCGACGGAGCCAAGTGGCTGGGGTTCTACGAGCAGCAGATCGCGTCCGGCGCGCCGTTCCCGCCGGAGTACCGCACGGTCGACCGCCGGACCGAGACGCTGGAACCGATCGACCCGGCCTTCCCCGACCCCGGCGTGCCGCGCGAGGACGAACCGCGCTTCCACGTCTGAGCCGACGCCCTGGCGTCGTCAATCGATCCCCAGGCCGGCGACGACGGCCAGGAAAAGGCACAGCGGGCCCGCCAGGACATGGGCGCCTACCTGACCGATCTGATCGAGACCAAACGCCGTCACCCCGGCCCCGGGATGCTCAGCGCGCTCGCCCCTGCCATGACACCGGCGGACCTGGAGGCCACCGCGGTGCTGCTCCTGGTCGCCGGCCACGAAACCACCGTCAACGCGATCACCAACACGACCCTCACCCTGCTGCGCCACCCTGACGTCCTCGAGCGGTTCCAGAAGGACCCGGACCTGGCCGTCCCGCTCATCGAGGAAGTGCTGCGCTACGAGCCCCCGGTCCAGTTCGTCCCGTGGACCACAGCCCTGGCCGACATCGACGTCGCCGGCACCACGATCCCCGAGGGCTCGCCGGTCTGGCTCATGCTGGCCGCGGCCAACCGCGACCCCAGACGCTTCAAGGACCCCGACCGGTTCGACCCCGACCGCAGGGACAACGAACACTTGGGCTTCTACACCGGCATCCACTACTGCTTCGGCGCCCCCCTCGCCCGGATAGAACTCCATGTGGCGGTGCCCGAACTGTTCCGCCGGGTCAGGTTCTCCAGGCTGCTCGAGGACCCGCCGCCGTACCGCGCCAACGCCGTACTGCGCGGCCCCCGGCACCTTCCCGTGGCGATCGAGGGCTTCACGGCCTGAGCACCGCCGCAGGGGCTGGGGAAGCTGGTCCAGCTGCTTGGGCACGTCCGCCCTCTACATCTCGGCCGGCGGCCAAATACGCCCTGCACGCCGGAGTCGAAGGCACGGACCTGCCGCTTGTCCCGGCTTGTTGTTCACGGAGACGCACATCGATTTGATCTGCGATGCCTGCCTCAACCAAGTCGTCTCCGGGCCGCGCCGCTGTTTCGCGTGGGGGGAGTCAGGCCGGCCGGAGTTGGGCGTTGTCGCGGTGCTGCGGGCCGCGAGGCCCGTAGTCGATGTCCGCGCCGGTGTTGCTGCTGGCCATGACCGCGGCGGGAGCGTCGTAGGGATCCATGACTGCCTCGATGAGGATCAGCGTGTCGTTGGGCGCGCTGAGGGCCTCCGCCAGGTCCGCGGGAGTCTTGACAACGAACGACCGCGCCGTGGTGTCCGGGCGGAGCACCCTCGGTAGATCCGCGTAGGCCCAGGTCGCGATGTCGTTGTACTGCCCGGTTTTGCCGAGGTATCCGCGTTCGATGGTGTATCCGCCGTTGTTGATCAGGAAGATCACCGGCTTGTAGTCGTGCCGGAGGATGGTCGACAGCTCCTGCGCGGTCAGCTGGAATGAGCCGTCGCCCAGGAACAGCAGGTGGCGACGGTCTGGTGCTGCGGTCAGCGTGCCGAGCAGGGCTGCGACCGAGTAGCCGATCGAGCCCCAGTTGATCGATCCGACGAAGGTGCAGTCCGGTGGCAGGTGCAGGCCGAGGAGGGCGTACGACGTGCCGTTGTCGAGGAGGAGCACGTCCCCGGCCCGGAGGTAGCCCTGGATTGCCTGCCAGTACGCGGCCTGCGTCAGGTTGGTGGAGCCGCCTGCGGGGGTCTTTGCCGCCGTAGCCCCCCGCTGTGGCGCAGCGCGGCTCGTGACGTGCGGGACGGTGTCCCGTACACCGCGGATGACTTCCTGGAGCGTCACTGCCTGGTAGTTGTCGTCACCGATGTCCACCGAGTGGCTACGGGCGCGGATCGTGTCGGCGGGCAGCGAAGCAGTGAAGTCGCCCGTGGTCACCTCGATCGGCCGGTAGCCGATGGAGAGCAGGCAGTCACTGGACTCGATCGCCGCGCGCACATGCGGCTCGCTTGCCTGGCCGTTGTAGATGCCGACGTAGTAGGGGAACGTCTCGTCGATGACCGCCTTGGCTGTGCTGATCACTGCCACGGGAAGCTGCATCTTCTCGGCCAGCCCCATGAGGTCGGCTGCCACGCCGAAGCGGTCCGCGTCCAGATCCACCAGGACCGCCGGTGACTTGGCGGCGGACAGGTGGGCTGCGATTGCGGTGACGCACGACCGAAGCCGTTCCGGGTCGCTGGGCGGTTGCGCGAGCACCAGCCGCGCTTGCGGAACCTCGATGTCGAGATAGGCGATGTCGGAAGGCAACTCCACGTACACCGGGAGCTTTTCCCGCCACGCGGTGAGGATCAGCCTGTCGATCTCGGTGACCGCGTTGTGCGGGGTCAGCCGCGCCTGCGCGGCGGTCACCTGCGCGTAGGCGCCGAGGAAGCGGTCCCACGTGCCGTCGGCCATCGTGTGGTGCATGCCCAGGCCGCGATCGATGGACTTGAGCGGTATCGACCCGCAGATACAGACCACCGGCACGTGCTCGCTGTAGGAGCCGGCGACACCGTTGATCGCGCTCAGGGCGCCGACGGCGTTCGTCACGAGGAGCGCGCCCATGCCGTTCAGCCGGGCATAGCCGTCCGCTGCGTAGGACGCGTTCAGCTCACTGCAGTTACCGACCCATTGCAGCGTGCCCGCGTCCTGAAGCTGCTGGAGCAGTTCGAGGTTGAAGTCACCAGGGACGCCGAAGAGGTGGCCGACGCCGGCCTCCTCCAGACGCCGAAGCAGGAAGTCGCCGATCGTCATCCATCGGCTCGGGCTGGTGGACATCGCCTGTGCCTCCGAATCGCCGGTATCGTCTCCGTCAGGAGCGGGAGCGACTTATATCCATTTTGCGGTCAGAGATGGCTGCGCGCCTCTGTGCGTATTCGGGCTCCCACCCACGGGCGGATCGACCAGGGAGTTGCGGGCGGTCTCGTACGCCGGTTTCTGTGTGCGCAAGGACGAGC
Source organism: Streptomyces antnestii (assembly GCF_004005495.1). Classification (GTDB taxonomy): domain Bacteria; phylum Actinomycetota; class Actinomycetes; order Streptomycetales; family Streptomycetaceae; genus Streptomyces; species Streptomyces antnestii. Next base: position 639,228 of record NZ_RZYA01000002.1, on the reverse strand, counting down.
TGCAAGGGCAAGATCGCCGGAGGAGTCGCGAGCTTCTGGCGGCTCTCGTGCCGACGGTCCGGCGGCGCACGCGCCGGCTCAACCACGGCGGCGACCGCCAAGCAAACGCCGCCCTGCACCGCATCGTGTTCACCCGGCTGCGCCACGACCCCCGCACCCAGACGTACTACGAACGCCGCACCCAGGAGGGCAAGACCCGACGCAAGATCATCCGATGCCTTCGAGCGATTTGCCGGCCGAGAGGTCTTCCACCTGGTCAGGGCAGTATCCAGCGTATGTGGAGTGCGCAGACGAGGCGGTGGCCGCACTGTCCCCCCACGGCGATCTCGCCGGTCCGGGCGCTGACCTGACCGACCCGGTGGCCGTCGACCTCCTGCGGGACATCCTCACCGAGGAGCACGCCGACGCTCCTGGTCACTGCGGCCGCTGTCTTCGGGTCAAGGGTCGTTCCTGGAACATACGGCCGCGGACTACGACCGGTACCAGGTGATCAACCGCGCCTTCTTCTTCGTCACCCAGACCGTGGCCAGAGCGCCATCGTCTTCATCCGTCTTCATCGCTTTCCCGCCATCCCGCCGGCCGGTCTGACTCTGGTGGCAAAAGAGGAGGGCCTGCGCGACGCCCGCTACGCCGCCCTGGAAACCATCGCCTGCCGGACGGAGCCGAGGGCCTCGGGCGTGGGTGTGGAGGTCGTGTGGGGCTGCGGGGCCCCGCCGCGCGGCAGGGTGACGGCGGTCAGCGCGACACCTCCCAGCCCCAACGCACCGGCAGTGCGCAGCAGGTGGCGCCGGGGCAACTGTGGCGGTGGCTTCGTCGTCGGAGTCACTGTTCCCGGATGCCTGAGACATGGGCTCCCTTTCCGCCCCTGGCGGTCGCTTCAGTGAGGTGTGGTGACACGCGGAACCCGTCTCGGCGCCGTGGCGGCGATGCGTGACCGCACACCATGGCCGCACGCGCCCGTTGCAGGTCCCGCGTTCGTTGAGCCTCATGCTCAGCCGTGACCTGTGCTCTCGCAATCGGACCAGGTCCGTCGACGCGCGTGCCGCCCGCTGTGTGAGGAGACTGGGAGTGGTAGAAGGAGGCAGGGATGAGCCAGATGGCGCTTTGTGTCCGCTTCACGCTGCGTGACGGTGCTGGTGAAGCGTTCGACGAACTGGTCCGGGAGGCCGTCGAGGGGGTCCTCGAACACGAGCCGGTCCCCTTGGTGTACCCCTGCAGTGAAGTCGAGGGAGCACCGAACCAGCGCCTCTTCTTCGAGCTGTACGCCGACCGAGCCACCTTCGAGGAACACGGACGTCAGCCCCCACGTCCGTCGCTTCCTCAACCAGAGCGAACAGTACGCAGAGAAGACGGAGATCGACCACCTGCGGCCGTACGCCGGAAAGTACCCTGCCGCGGCCGGATAGCGCGGTTCAATCCTGTACCGACCGTGTGCCTCGGCGGGGACGCGAAGCGGACTCGGGCACAAGGCGTGACGCCTCCCGGCCCGGCACCACTGTGAGCAGACCGGGACCGCCCCCCAAGTAGGGCCGGGACGAGGAGGAACCATGGCCGAAATCTACGATCCTCGCCACACGGCCGTCCTGCTGGTCGACCCCTACAACGACTTCCTCTCGGAGGGCGGCAAGGTCTGGCCCCGCCTGGAGCCCGTGGCCCGCAGCGTCGATCTTCTGGACCATCTCCGGTCTGTGGTCGCCGCCGCCCGCGAAAACGGTGTGCGCGTGGTCTTCGTACCGCACCGCCGCTGGGAGCCGGGCGACTACGAGTCGTGGGACCATCCGACCCCCTCGCAGCGGAAGATCCAGGAGTTCCAACACTTCGCCCGGGGCTCCTGGGGCGGGGAGTTCCACCCTGACTTCCAACCGCAGCCGGGCGAGGTCGTCGTACAGGAACACTGGGGATCGAGCGGGTTCGCCAACACGGACCTGGACATGCAGCTCAAGCAGCACGGCATCACTCACGTCGTTGTCATCGGCGTCCTGGCCAACACCTGCATCGAGGCCACCGCCCGCTACGCCATGGAGCTCGGCTACCACGTCACGCTGGTCACCGACGCCACCGCGTCCTTCAGCCCCGAGATGATGCACGCCGCTCACCGACTCAACGGCCCCACCTACGCCCAGGCCATCGTCACGACAGACCAACTCACCGCCGCACTCGGCCCATGGTGAACACCGTGGGACGCATGGCTCGCACCACCCTGGCTGCCGATGGGCGAAGGTGACGCCACCGTCCATGAGAAGGTCGGCTCCGCGAATCGGCACCATCGCCGCCGACGGCGGCCCCAAAGCGTGCGCCGCCACCGGGAACCCCACCTGGGTGCTGGCCGCCGACCATTCCACCATCCAACTCCGCAGCGACGATCGCAGCCAGCTCTCCACAACACCAGCGCACCACGCTGGTGAGGCAGCGAACGGAGATAGGGCGAAACAGCCCAGCTCAGACTTGGCGAGGGCTACCTTGCCCGCCAAGTCGAGTGCACAGCGCGACAAGTCCAGTGCTCATTAGACAGATGTAGTGCTCAGTCACATCGCGGCGCTCCTCGACGCACGGACACCGCAACTACTCACCGCAGAACTGACCGCTATCCGGGGCTGGTTCGAGAACACCCGGCCCGGCTCACGCACCCCGGGTCCTCGGCGACGTCGACCAACAGCATCTCGATCGCCGTGGACCCGGCCGGAAGCGCCTTGACGCTGCTCCTCGCAAAGGGCGTCGTCAGAGACTGCGGGCGTCGATGTCGCCGTGAGACGTCGTGGCGCGGATGTCGAGTTCGACGGTGCCGTCGTTCTTGAGGGCGTTGGTGACGCGGCCGTGATCCGTGCCGGCATCCAGGGAGGCCGAGACACCGGCAGCGGCGCCGACGGAAATGTCGCCGGACTGCGTGCGGAGCACGACCGTGCCGCACGTCGCCTCCGCGATCCGGATGTCACCCCGCGCGGTGCTGATCTCCGCAGGGCCACCCAGCCTGCCCACCTCGACGTCACCGTCGATCGCCGTGAGGCGGACGCTCGCGGCCTCGTCGAGCTTGATCTGGCGGTACGCACCGTCGAAGGCGACGTCACCCAGGCGCCCCACACCCCGAAGCTCGGCACTGGCGGCCTTGCCCTCGACGTGGGAACCCACGGGCAACTGGACGGTGACCTCCACGGATCCCGACGGGCCGAGGATCTGGTTGCCGGAGGCCGCGGCCGTGATCCGCAGAACGCCGTCGGCGAAGGCGACGAGGGTCTGCTCGGCGGCCTTGGTGTCGCGGCTCTTGGAGGCATCGGCGGGCCGGACCTCGACGCACGTGTCGGCGCGGTCCGCGGCGATGAACTGTATGCGCCCGGCGGGGATGTCCAGGACGGCGGAGATCGGGGCGGTGGTCTCGAACTTCTGCATCGTGCTCTCCCATGCTCACTGGTCGTTGCTCGCTGTTTCTGACACCAGAAACGCTACGTTGCTTTCCATGTTCCGACAACAGACTCTTTGCACGGGATACATATCTATGCAGGTGAAGGCCAGTAAAGTGTTGCAACGGTTCCACGGATAACGCAACGATAGTCGCCCCGCCCATTGCAATGAATGAGAAGTGAACGCTACGGCGAGGTCATACGCATCGCGAACCGATCGAGGGGCGGCCTCCGCGAGACCGCCCCTCACATGCCGACCTTGCCACGCGTGCTACCCCGCACTACCCCGGGTCACGCGCACACCCGCGCCGACGGTGGTCACCTTGGTGCTGCCGTAGCCGGCACACGCCCCGTACTCCTTGACCCACTTGGTCGTGCCGGACAGGGAGCCGGAGGAAGCCCCGCCGAACGTGACGTCGTAGCGCGGCTGTTGGGCACAGCTGGGCACGTTGTAGTACTCGATGAAACCGGCCTGCGAGGCCTTCAGCTTGCCGGAGCCGGCAGGCAGCTTGTAGGTGCCGACGGGGGTCCGCTGTCCGTTGTTGGTGTCGACGATGGTGCCCGACCAGGTGTCCGTGCCGGCCTGGGCGATCTCGACGCGGAAGGTGTGGCCGTACACGGCGTTGAAGTCCACTCCGCAGCTGACGCCGGCGCCGCCGTCAGCGCCGTCCGAGCAGTTGGGGTGGGCGCTTGTCGTGCCACTGATGAAGGAGGAGAACACGCCGTGCAGGCGCTGGTGCCCGTTCGCGTCGGGCCGCGGCTGCAGCCCCGCGTAGGCGATGTTGCTCTGGCCGGTGAAGCCGTACTGCATCGCGAAGTAGGTCCCGGACACGCGGGCTGTGCCGGTGTTCACGGTGATCGGGAAGTTGAGGGAAGTCAGTCCCCCGCTGGGAGCGCCACTGACGGACCACGACAGCAGTTCGTTCCCGCCGAAGGTCTGCGCCTGTGCGCCTGGTGCTGCGATGAACGGGACGAGTGCGGCCAGGGCTGCCACCGCCATGCGCGTCAACGCTCGTTTCATCCGGGTCTCCTTTTGGGGGTGTTGGAGAGTTTTAGCCATGCACCTGACAACATTCAACTCGGGAGACTATGGCGCCGCCGCCTAGGAGTGTCAATACATGCTCGCAGTCACACTGCTTCGAGCAGAATCAATCACTTGCCCTCCACCGCCCTTCCCACCGTGGGAGCATCGGTCCGCTGTCCGCTGCGAGAAGGTGTCGATGGAGGCGTCGATGGAGGTAGCGCTGCGGGAAGTGAGAGACGCCGACCTGCGTGTCTTCTTCGCCCAGATGAACGAGCCCGAGGGGGTTCGGATGGCGGCGTTCACTGCCGAGGACCCGTCAGACAGTGCCGATTTCCACGCCCGATGGACGCGGATCCGCCAGAATCCAGAGGTCGTCGTGCGCACTGTCACTGACGGCAGGGGCGAGATCGTCGGCCACGCTTCCGTGTTCGGCCCGCCCGAGGAACGCGAGGTCACCTACTGGATCGGACGGCAGTACTGGGGCCGAGGAGTTGCCTCCGCCGCACTGCGGGAACTGCTCCGCCTGGCACCTGAGCGTCCGGTGTTCGCCCGGGCGGCCGCCGACAACCTCGGTTCCATCCGGGTCCTGGAAAAGTGCGGATTCGTCGTCTCCGGGCACGATCGGGGTTTCGCGAACGCACGAGGCGAAGAAGTTGATGAAGTGCTCTTCACCTTGCGTCGCTGATCTGATGGTAAGCCAGCACTCGAAAACGAGTGGAACCGCGCGGCTGTGCGCCATTACGGTGCTGCCGAAACCCAGTCGTCCAGGCAAGGACATGCCGTTGTACACCCTGTGAGACCTCCCGAGCGCTGAACTGTCGCGCGTCGCGCCTGTGCGCCGCGCTCCTTTTTGCTGCGGACTTCTCACACTGAAATCGGTGTACATCTGTGCTCAACAACTGGGTTGTCACTGGCGGTTCTGATCACCTGGGTCAGAGACTGGTCACGGAGGAGTGGCTCGTTCCGGTAGTCCGGCTGAGCGGCGAGCTCTCCGGCGGCTTCACCTTCACGCTCAACCGCTCGGCTCTCCTCAGGGCCAGGGACCAAGGGTCCGTCCGGCAGGACCAGACCCGATGGACAGGCCCGGCCCGCCATGCGAAGCGTGGCCTGTCCGGACGCAACGCCCGTTCCCTGGCGAGCGCCCGCGGGCGGTTGCGGGCTAGCCGATCGAGAAGGTGGTACCCGGGGCTGCGTAGTCGACGGGGCCGTTGAACCGGGCTGCGGCGCGTGCCACCGCTTGATCCGGGGTGAGGAAGCGGCCGACGTGGGTGACGATCAGCCGGCCCGCCCGGGACACGTCGGCCGTGCCACCGGCGTCCTCGGGCGTGTGGTGCACCTGTTCGCCCTCGGTCGGTGCCTGGGCGCTCTCGGCCTCACACAGCAACACATCGCATTCCTCTGCCAGTTGTGTGAGGTTCGCGCACGGCGCCGTGTCACCGGAGTAGACGAGCGAGCGGCCCTCGGCCTCGACGCGCACGGCGAAGGCCGGGATGCCGTGCGCCACCGCCCGGCTGGTCATGGTGAGCGCGCCGACGCGCACCCGATGCCCGTCAGCCAGCTCATGGACAGCGAAGGCGGACTCGACCGGGCTGCGCGTGGAGCCGTTCGTGAGGAAGTGCGCCAGCCGATCGGCGATGCCCGGCGGTCCGTAGAGGGGGATGGGCGCGGCGAGCCGGATATCGGCGTAGAGCGCCGCGTAGTAGGCGGTGAGCAGATCCGCGCTGTGATCGGCGTGCAGGTGGGAGATCCAGATCGCGTCGACCTCGTCGAGCCGGACATGCCGCTGCAACTGCGCCAGCGTGCCGCTGCCCGCATCCATCCAGACCCGGGTGGCGCCGCTGGACACCAGGTAACCGGAACACGGATTGTCCACGCTCGCATAGGGCGTCGCACAGCCCAGAACGGTGAGACGGAGAAGATCGCTGGCCATCCGCGGAGTCTATAGAACGCGTGATCCACAGGTAGGGGCCATTTCTCCGCTCCGTCCCGCTGCTACCCGCACCCGTTGCCACCCGCACCCGCTTCAGGGTCGGTCGAAGGTCTCGCAGCGCTGGTGGTTGGGGATGTTGTCCAGACAGATGAAGACGAAGTCCGCTCCCCCGGCGACGTTCGCGGGCAGGGTCACCGAGATGCTCCTCGACCTGCCGCACACCGGCTTGGTGGTGCGCTCGCTCAGCCTGGTGTAGTTGGGGCCACCGTCCGAGCGAAAGGCGGCCACGTAGGTGAGACGGCAGCTCGACTTGCTGACCGACTTCTGCTCCCCCTTGAGCAACACCGAACGCCCGTACCAGCTCAGGCTTCCCTTGGTGTACGTCTGGCCGAAGGCGACCTTGTACTTGCTTGTCGGATAGGAAGCTGCCGATCCCGGCCCGACCGGCACCAGCAGCAACGCTGCGGCCAGGGGCGCCACTACCGCGTACCTCTTCAGCAAGGCCATGAATCCTCCGCGAGATGATCCGGCACGGCACGACGACCGGGCCCGCGGGCGATCGGCATCCGTGCTGTTGGTCCGAGCCCCTCATGCTGCACGTTCACCGGTCGTGAAGAACGCAGTGACACGTCCGGCCGGCGGCGAGCGGCACTGTGCGGCGGCGGCTGCCATGGCACGGGGTCATCGGCGGCCGGGGCCGAGACCGGCGGTGAGGCGTCGCAGTGCGGCGTGGGCGGGTGGGCCCCCGGCCACCACTTCATGGGCGGTCAGGGCAGGATCTCGATGTACCCGTCGGTTCCGTGTACGCGGATCCGCTGACCGTCCCGGATCAGCCGGGTGGCCTGCTCGACGCCAACAACGGCCGGCAAGCCGTACTCCCGGGCGATCACCGCGCCATGGGTCATCAGGCCGCCCACCTCCGTCACCAGGCCGGCGATCCCGACGAACAGGGGCGACCAGCTGGGGTCCGTGAAGGTCGTGACCAGGATGTCGCCCGCTTCGAGATCGGCATCCGCCATGTCGAGGATGACGCGCGCCCTTCCCTCGACGGTGCCGGCGGAAACCGGCAGGCCGACCAGGGCACCGGCCGGCACGTCGTCACGCCGGTACGCCCCGGTGACGGCCTCACCGTCCGAGGTGAGAACGCGGGGCGGTGTGAGCGCCTGGTACGACCGGAACGCGTCCTTGCGCTGCTCGATGAGCCGGCCATCCACCTCGTTGGAGCGCACGGCGTCGTGGAACTCCTCGAACGTGAGGTAGAAGACGTCCTCCGCCTCAGCGAGCACACCGCCCTGCACAAGGCGCTCGGCCTCCTCCAACAGGGCCTGCTTGTAGGCGAAGTAGCGGCTGATGATGCCGTACTTCGGGTACTCCCGGTACCCGATGAAGGTCCGGACCCGGTCGATCATCCGCTTGGCCTCGTCGGCCTTCCGGTCCCCGTCCGGCAGGACCCGCAAGCGGGACAGCACGTCCTGTTCCTTCCTCTCCGCCTTCTGCCGCCCTTCCTCGAAGCGCCGCCCGGCGGCGCCCGGCTCGAAGTTCCTGACGTTGTCGAGGATCACGGGCACCAGCGTGGCGGGGCGCTCGCGCCAACGTGGCCTCGTGACGTCGATCTCGCCGACGCAGCGCATGCCGTACCGGTCGAGGTAGGACTCGATGGCGGCACGCGCTTCGGTCCCGCCCGCGAGCTTCGCCAGCTCGTCCAGGAAGCTGTCGTCCTCGACGCCCTGCAGGAACGCCACCACCTCCGGATGCCGGCGGATCACGTCCGCGACGTCGAGCAGCTCAAGTCCCATCTCCGACGTGATGTTGTCGGGGGCGGACAGGGTGAGCGTGTCAGCCGCGTTCTTCTCGCCCAGCCAGTCCTGCAGTTTGTCGTTGAGCCACCACGTGGCCTCCATACCCGCCATGATCGCCTGCATGCTCAGCGGGTCGCTGAGGACGCGTTTGTGCTCCTCAAAAGCCTCCAGCAGGAAGTCGAACAGCTCCGGTCCTGTCTTCTTCCGGATGTCGCGTTCCAGGGCGTCGACGGACGTCCGGCTCCGTTCGATCAGCTCGGTGACGATGGCCGGATCGGTCTCGATCGGGGCCGGCGCACCGCCGGCGGCCGGGGGCCTGCCAGGAACCACGTCCGGGAACGGCGCCACGAAGTCGTCCCGGTAGAGGACCGTCTCCAGCGCGTCCCTGACCAGCGGATCGCCTCTCCCGATGACGTCCAGGAGCGCGGCGCGGCTCGCGGGCGAGGCCAGGCGCCGGGTGACGTCGACGAACAGCCTCCCGCCTGCCTCCTGCATGGGCACCATGGCCGTCAGCTGCCACAGGGAGAGCCCGAGCGGCTTCATGGCGTCGGTCATCATCTGCTGATGACCGACGGAGACGTACACGTGATTGTCCTGGTCGCCGCTCTCGGGGACGGGGATGGGGAAGAGCGTCGTGATCGGCCGGCTCTGGACGATCTGGAAGTCGTCGTCGACCAGGCACCACTCGATGTCCTGCGGGCGGCCGAAGTCCGCTTCGATCCGCCGCCCGAGCTGCACGAGCCGCACGACCTGCTCGTCGGTCAGCGCCGGCTGTTCCTGCCGCTGCGCCTCGATCGCCACTTCCTGCGTACCGCCGGCCGGCACGGCCTCGACGGCACGCTGTTTGGCGGCGATGGTCCTGGCGACGACTTCGCCGTGTCGCACCTTGAAGACGTCCGGGTTCACCAGGCCGGAGACCAGGGCCTCACCGAGGCCGAAGCCGGCGTCCACGGTGGCCACCTTCCGGTTGCCCGTGACGGGGTCGGCCGTGAACAGGATGCCGGACGCATGCGGGAAGACCATCTGCTGCACGACTACGGCCATGTGGACCGTGCGGTGGTCGATACCGTTCCGCCGGCGGTACGTCACGGCCCGCTCGGTGAACAGCGAGGCCCAGCACCGGCTGACATGTTCGAGGACCGCCGCCGGCCCCACAACGTTCAGGTACGTGTCCTGCTGCCCGGCGAAGGAGGCCGTCGGCAGGTCCTCCGCGGTGGCGCTGGAACGGACGGCGTAGGCGGTCCCCTCTCCGAACGGGGCGAGCGCCCTGGTGATCGCCGACGCGAGATCGTCCGGAATGCTGATTCCCTCGATGGCCCGGCGGATCTCCGCGCTCAGCCCGCGGATCGCCTCCCGGTCATCCGAGTCCAGGCGCGACAGCTGATCGAGCAGCTCGTCGACTGACGGCGCCTCCGCCATGACCGCCCGGAAGGCATCCGTCGTCACACAAAAGCCCGCCGGTACGCGGATGCCTTCGATCCGCGACAGCGCGCCCAGGTGCGCGCCCTTCCCCCCGACGACCGCGACCTGAGACTCGTCGATCTCCTGAAGGTCCAACACGTACTGCTCGCTCACCGCGACACCTCCGGGGCCGTCCTGCTCCGCTGCGCTCCGCACCGCATTGCCTTGCCTTGCCTTGCCTTGCCTTGCCTTGCCTTGCCTTGCACTGGCCGATCGAACCACCGACTCGGCCGGCCAGGTGGCCGACGTGACCACTGGCACCAACACACGCACTATGTGCCCCTCATTTCCCCAGGTGGTGGCCTCGGCCGATGATTCTGCGCCACCACCCGGGCCTTGCCGCAAGCCCCCCGGTGCGCTATAAGTTGAGAGCGGCAGGGAGACAGATCTCCCTGCCTTTGTCGTTCTGCGCTCTGGTTCGGTGTTCTGGTTCGGGCGCCGCCTCCAGTCCCCGCCACCGCTGCCTGCGCCCGCGCCTGCGTCCGCGCTCAACCTGACGCCCCACTGGCCGAGTTGGGTCCGCGTCGCCCACAGCCGGCCACCCCCGGCGCTAGACTGCCGGACCGTGCAGGAGACGCGCCTCGACATCGCTCGGATCCGGGCGGCCCGCCAGGTGATCGACCCGATTTTTCTCGACACCCCGCTGTATCGCTGCGAGGCGCTGGAGCCCGGCCTCGGGTGCAAGGTGAGCATCAAGCTCGAAACGGCGAACCCGGTCCGCAGCTTCAAGGCCCGTGGCACCGAGGTCGTCGCGAGCCGGCTCGCCGCAAGCGGCTCGCGAGCCGTGGTGTGTGCCAGCGCCGGCAACCTTGGCCAGGCCCTCGCCTGGTCCGGTCGCGGCCGGGGTCTCGACGTGACGGTCGTGGCATCCCGCTCCGCGCCTGCGGTCAAGCTCGATCGCATCCGCGCGTTGGACGCCAGCCTGGAGCTGGTGGACGGCGACTTCGATGTGGCTCGTGAGCGGGCGGCGGCCATCGCGCGGGGCCGCGGCATCCGACTGGTCGAGGACAGCCTGGACATCGAGACCTGCGAGGGCGCGGCGACCATCGGCCTGGAGCTGCTGCACGCCGTGCCGTCGTTCGAGAGCACGCCATCGTTCGAGAGCGTGCCGTCGCGCGAGAGCGGCCCGCCCTTCGACACCGTCCTGATCGCTCTCGGCGGAGGGGCGCTGGCCACCGGTGTGGGGCATGTGATGAAGGCCGCGGCGCCCCATGTCGAGGTGATCTGCGTTCAGCCGCTGGGCGCCCCGGCGATGACACACTCGTGGCGCCTGCGGCGCGTCGTCTGCACCGACTCGACCGACACCATCACTGACGGCGTCGCCGCCCGGCGGCCCATCCCAGCTGTCCTGAACGACCTCCTCCTCGTGGCCGACGATGCCGTTCTGGTCCAGGAGACGTCGATCATCGCCGGCATGCGGATGCTCCTCGACGACGCCGGTCTCGTCGTCGAGCCGTCGGCCGCGCTCGGTATCGCGGCGATCCTGGAAGACCGTGACCGCTTCGCCGGACGACACGTAGTCACCATCGTGTGCGGCAGCAACGTCGATGTGGATGCCTATCGATCGCTCTTTCGTACAACCTGATCGACGATGCCCATGCCCGGAACAGGGACGACCAGTTGTCGCTCCTCGCGCTTTCCCAGTGCCGCAAGGGCCAGCGTCACGGTGACCGATGCGGTCGCCATCAGGGTCATCGCCGTGGCGGGCGTGGTCAGTTGGGCCAGCGAACCTGCGAGGACGGCGCCGACGCCCTGCAGAGCGGACATACCGGTGGCGTGCAGGCCGAGGGCCTGGCCCGCGAGGCCGTCGGGGAGCTGGGACATCAGGCGTTCCTGCAGGACCAGGCTCGCGGCGAAACCGACGGAGGCCACGGTGACGGCCACCGCCGACACCGCCACTCCCGGCCGCAGGACGAAGAACAGGTAAGGAATCGCCAGCAGCAGGCGCAGCGGGGTCGCGAGACGGGGACGCAGTGCCGGCGGGACCAGTCGGCCCACCGTCATGTCGCCGACGAGCATGCCCAGTGCGCCGCACGCGTACAGGGTGCCGGCGGCGCCGGGGGCGTAGGAGACATAGAGGGAATCGCTGCCGACGATCAGGCCGTTGGGGATCCACAGGCCCAGGTAGGTGAGGCGGCGGGGGCGTGAGGACCACAGCAGGGCGTTGGTGCGCCAGGTCGCCGCGAGGGACGGCCTGCCGGTGGAGCGCGGCGCGCGTGCCGTCAGTCCCAGGCGCGTGACGAGGGCCGACAGAACGTACAGCGCGGCCGCCAGGAGCAGGCATGTTCGCGGGGACAGGAACGCCAGCAGTACGCCGCCTGCCGCGAATCCGGCCATCTGCACCAGGCCCCAGAGCATGTTGAACACCGAACGGCCCAGGACGTAGCCGTCGTTGGGGAGGATCTCGTTCAGCAGGCCTCCGCGCACTCCACCGCCGAGCGACGCGACCAGGCCCTGCCCCAGGATGACGGCGAAGACCGCCCAGACCGGCAGGCCGGGCAGCGCGAGAGCCGCCGTACCGGCCGCGAAGGCGAGGGCGAGGGCGGTGAGGGTCGCCCGCGGGGGCAGGCGGTCGGCGCCCGAGAGCAGGAGCGCGCCGCCCAGCAACTGCGCGAGCTGCGGGCCGAACATGCTCACCGCCGTCAGGAGCGGGGATCCGGTGGCCCGGAAGACCAGCGTGCCCAGGGCCAGACCGCCGACGGTCTGGGCGGCGGCGGAGGCGGCGAAGGAGAGCAGGAACGGGGTGAACTCCGCGGTGCGGAACAAGGTTCGGTAGCTGCGCATGGGCCGGAGTCTCGGGGCTGCCCGGGCGCGTGGGTATTGTTTCGCCGACACACGAAAGGTCGTACGGATGGGCTTGTGGCAGATCGACACGGACACCCTTGCGCACAGCCGATTCGTGCTCTCCCCGTTCGCCGAGACGTTCGCGAGCCTGAAGCTGCTGCACGCGGGTACCGGCGCCCACGCGGGCGAGGAGACGTGGTTACGCGCGCACCTGCCCGGCTACCGCGCGTATCTCGCCGCCGACCCGGTGGTCGCACGGCTCGTGCAGGTGGCGATCGGGACGTCCTGGATCGCCGACTTCTTCTGCCCCACCTCGTGCGAGGGGGAGAGCTTCGAGGAGACCGTGGCCCGGGTGCGGGCGGCCGGGGCCGAGGAGGCACGGGCCGACCTCCGCGTATGCCTCAAGGGCCCGCTCCCCGCCACTCTGGAGCGAGACGATCTGCCCGGACGGGCGACCTCGCTGTTGACGTACGTCTGGGAGGAGGCCGTGCGGCCGTACTGGGAGCGGCGACGGCGGATCCTGGAGGCCGATGTGATCGCGCGGACCGCTCGGGTGAACCAGGGAGGCTGGGCAGCCGTGCTCGACTCGCTCAAACCCGGCACGCGCTGGCTCGGCGAGAGCCGCTTCCAGGTCAACCAGAGCGCTTATCCGCCGCGGGAGATCGCTGCCGGGGCGGATCTGCTGTTCATGCCGGTGACGCCGAGGACCAGTTGGGTGTCGTGGGAGGGGAAGGAGCGGTACGCGGTCGTCTACCCGTGTCTCGGCGTGCTCGCCGAGGATCACGACAGACGCCCCGTCCCGTCCGGACTCGGCGCACTCGTCGGGCCGGCGCGAGCCGCGCTGCTGTCACTGCTCGGAACTCCCATGAGCACGACCCATCTGGTCGCCGTCACCGGGCAGGGGCTCGGGTCGGTGGGCGGGCATCTGCGGGTGCTGCTGGACGCGGGCCTGGTGCGGCGGCGACGAGCCGGGCGGTCCGTGCTGTACGAGCGGACGGCGGCGGGGGAAGTGCTGATGAACGCCTCGTGCCAACCGGGTGGGGAACAGGACCAGTTGGGGGTTCAGCCGCCCGCGAGTCCGTGAAGGGCTGGGGAGTGAGCGGCTTGACGGGACAAAGACACGGTGACGTCAACTCGTCGCAACGGGGCTGGAATCGGGGGCAAGTTGGGGAACGTCGCGCAAGTGGCGGAGCGGGGAGAGGAAAACGAACCAGCCGGCCGCCCACGCGCCGGTGAAGGCCAGCCAGAGCGCGGGCCGCACCCCGATCAGCGTGCCGAGCGCCCCGCCCAGGACCCCGCCGACCGGCAGCGTGCCCCATACGACCCAGCGCACGGCCGCGTTCATCCGGCCCATCAGCTCCGGCGGTGTCACCGATTGCCGGTAGCTGAGCTGCGCGACGTTGTACACCATCCCGGCGAAGTACGCGATGCCCGAGCCCAGCGGGTACAGCAGCACTCCCCAGCCGCGCCAGGCAGCCGCCGCGACGACCTGCGGCGCGCTGAACACCAGCATCGACACCCAGATGACGCGCGCGGATCCGACCTTCTCGGCGAGTCGGCCCGCGAGCACTCCCCCGGCGATCCCGCCGATGGCCGCGCCCGCCATGACCAGGCCCGTGAGCGCGGGACGCACGTGCAGCACCCGGACGAGGAAGACCATCGTGAGCGCCATGCTCATGCCGCTGAACAGGTTCGCGGTGGCCGTGCACGCCACGATCCTGCGCAGGATCTCGTGCCGGAGGACGAACCTCAGCCCCTCGGCGATCTGGCTCCGCAGCGTCTGGTCCGCTCCCCGCGCCGACGGCGGCTCCTCACGGGTCCTGATCCCGAAGACCGACAGGACCGAGACCCCGTAGGAGATCGCGTCGGCCGTCATCGCCCCCGCGGCGCCGAAAAGCCCGACCAGTCCCCCGCCCAGGCTCGGTCCCCCGAGTTGCGCGAACGCCTGGGTGGTCCCGAGCTTTCCGTTGGCGTCCATCAGGTGATCGGCGCTGATGAGTGACGGCACGTAACTCTGGTACGAGACGTCGAAGAACACGGTGCACACACCGGCGGCGACCGCGACGGCGTAGAGCTGCGCCATCGTCAGGCTGCCGAACGCGGCCGCGAGCGGGACCGAGCCGATGATCAGCAGGCGGAGGACGTCGCAGACGATCATGATGGTGCGTTTGGAGCCGCGGTCCACGAGCGCGCCCGCGGGCAACGCGATCAGCGCGAAGGCCAGCGTGGTGGCGGCGGTCAGCAGCCCGACCTGGAACGTGCTCGCCTTCAGCGCGACGACCGCGACCAGGGGCAGCGCGACCTGGGCGACCGCCGAACCCATCTCACTGACCGTCTGGCCGCTCCACAGCAGCATGAAGTCCCGCTGCCGCCACAGGCTCGGGCGGTGCCCCGGTCTCGGGCCGTCGGCCTCCGCCCCGGCATCCCGCACATCGCTCGCCGCTTCCTTCGCCACGCCAACTCCCCCTCGGACGCACGGCCCGGACCATGTCGCCGATCACCGGCACGTCGGCACAGTACTCTCGGCGAACGCCGACGGTCCAAAGTCGTAGGCGGAGAGGGGAAGTTGGCGCGCTCGGGTCTCCTGATCCCGGCGGGTCACGCTGCCCGCGGTGGTTTCTCCGACGAGTCGAAGGACTCGTCCTTCTTCGCCACGCACAGCGCCCAGATGACGAAGCCGGAGGCTGCGATCATCACGATCGACCAGGCCGGGTAGTACGGCAGGGAGAGGAAGTTGGCGATGATGACGAGAGCCGCGATGGCCACACCGGCCACGCGTGCCCACACCGACGCCTGGAACAGCCCGATTCCGACGATCACACCGACCACGCCGAGGGCGAGGTGGATCCAGCCCCAGCTGGTCAGGTCGAACGCGTAGGTGTAGTTCCTCGTCGTGACGAAGATGTCGTCCTTGGCGATCGCCGCGATGCCTCTCATGATGGCGAGGACTCCGACGATCATGAGCGAGACTCCGGCGAAGACCGTCAGGCCCGAGGCCCAGTGCTGCTTCGCTGTGTGCGCGTGTCCGGGATGTACGGCGGTCATCCGGGATACCTCATTTCGGTTGGGTGGAGTGAGGGTCGTCCGAGGTTCCTGACTGCGTGTGTCTGACCGCGCTCAGCCACCGGACTTGGCGTGTCCGTCGCCTGAGTGCCCGGAGGTACCCGACCCGGCCAGGACCATTTCCTTCGCCTTCTTGAACTCCTCGTCCGTGATGTCGCCCCGCGCACGGATCTCCGACAGCCGGGCGAGTTCGTCGACACTGCTCGCCCCGCCTTCGCCACCCCGGGCGGTTTCCCGGATGTACTTGTCCATCGCTTCCTGCTGTGCGCGTGCCTGTGCCAACTCCCGCTTGCCCATGTCCTTGCCGCGGGTGATCACATAGACGAACACGCCCAGGAAGGGCAGGACGCAGGCGAAGACCAGCCAGCCGGCCTTCCCCCAGCCGCTCAGCGAGTCGTCGCGGAAGATGTCGACGACGACCTTGAAGAGCAGGACGAACCACATGATCCACAGGAAGAACCACAGCATCGTCCAGAAGGCGCTCAGCAGCGGAAAGTCGTACGCGAGAACGGTCTGCGCGCTCATATCTCTCCTCCAACCCGGACGCGCCTCCGTCGCGGACACGCTCCCGGAAGGTGGTTTTGTGCCGCTCTCAGCGTGCCCACGGCAAAGGCCGGGGCGCCTCACCCAAAGCGGGTGAGGCATGCGTGCCGTCGGCGGATCGAGGGGGTTCGGCGGATCGAGCGGGTTCTCAGACAGTCTCGGTGGGTCCGCCGGGCATCGGGGCTCCGGCCTTGCGGACCGCGGCCCGCCATGCGAGGGCGGCCGCCAGCTCGCACAGACCGAGCAGCACCATCCACAGCCCCAGCAGACGGGTCAACGCGTGGGCCGACTCGGCCGGCAGAGCCAGTACGACGATCCCCGCCACGATGCCTAGCACCGCCACGGCGAGGACGAAGCCACGGTGCGGCAGATCCTTGGTGGCCAGAGCCGTGTGAAGGGTGATGACACCGGACACCAGCCAGACGGCCCCGACGACCAGCGACAGTGCCGCGATGGTCTGCAACGGGTTACGCAGGCACAGCACACCGGCCAGGACGTACAGCACGGCGAGCAGCAGCCCGGTCAGCCGCTGTCCGTGTCCCTCCTGGGAAAAGGACGACACGAAACGGAAGGCCCCGGTCGCGAGCAGGTACAGACCGATCAGGACGGCCAGCACGTGCAGGGTCTCGTCCGGCCAGACCAGAACGAAGATGCCCGGTACCAACGTCGTGACGGCCGCCCCCAGGATCCACAGCCAGGAACGCCCGAGGGCCGCCAGCGCCAACGCGGGACCCTCGTCCGGCGGGCCCGGGGCCGCGCCGAAGGGGTCCGGCTGCGGTCCGGTGGGCTGTGCCGAACGCGCATCGCTCACGGCTCCTCCTCACACGCGCAGGTGTGACCCCTCGAAGCCAGTGTCCCGCGCGCCGTGCCCTCGGGGAATCACCCTTGTGGGGTGATGTCGGTGTCGGTGTCGGTGTCGGTTCCGGCGTCGGTGTCGGTGTCGGTGTCGGTGTCAGGGGGTTGTGCTTCGCCCGTTCGTCCGGTCGGCAACCCCTTCGTGACCAGGAAGCTGGCGAGGGTGATCCCTCCGGTGGCCAGTATCGCCGTCTTCAGCCCCTGCAACTGCGCCGTGGCGTAGGAGTCCGTGACGGCGTCGACTTCGGCAGGCGGCAGCCCGGCCTCCTCGGCCGCCGAGCGCACCTGCTGCGTGGAGACGAAGGAGATCCCGGCCTCCAGCGCCACTCCCGTCTGCTGCCGGGCTTCCGGCGACAGCCGTGGATCGCCCTCCACCTGCGTGGTGAAAGCCTGTGCCAGGGCACCGATGAGCAGGGAACCGATGAGTGCGGTGCCCAGTGCGGAGCCCAGGTTCTGGGCGGTGAACTGCAACCCGCCCGCCTCACTGCGCTCCTTCTCCCCCACGCCGGTCTGGATGACGTTGCCCAGCTGCGACGCCATCAGTCCCATGCCCACGCCGAGCACGGCCATGGCCGCCGCGAACTGCGCGTCGTCGATCACCGGGTCGATGGTGGCCAGCAGCCACACCACCGCCCCGGTCAGTGTCGCCAGGGCCAGGCGGACCACTCGGCGTGGTCCCGCGACCCGGCCGAGGCGGGAGCCGACCGTGGACGCGACCAGCATGGTCGCGGACACGGGGAGCAGGCGCAGACCTGTCTGGAAGGCGTCGAAGCCCTGCACCACCTGGAGATACAGCGGGATGGTGAAGAACAGGCCGAGAAGGATGAGGTTCTGGCTGAGCAGCGAGAGGAGACCGGAGCGCAGCACGGGTTGGCGCAGCAGTGTGAGGTGCACCAGGGGATCGGTGCCGCCGGCGACCCGGCGCCGCTCCCAGTGTGTGAAGAGGACCAGGACCGCCACTCCGGCGCCGATGACGAACAGGGTCGGGGAGAAGCCCAGGACGGTGAAGGGCGGATTGCGGGGCTGCACCCATCCCCAGGTCCCGCTCTGCAGGACACCGAGCACGCCGAGCGCAAGGCCGCACGCCGAGAGCGCCGCGCCGACGCCGTCCAGCCTGGGGGGCGGGCCGATCCGGGGGGTTTCCTTGATCACCCGACGGCAGAGGAGGACGGCCACGACGACGACCACCTCACCGGCGAAGACGAGCCGCCACGTGAGGTACGTGGTCATCCAGCCGCCCAGCAGCGGACCGACCGCGATGCCCGCGCCGGCGAGCCCGCCGACGACTCCATAGGCGACGGCCCGGTCCCGCCCCCGGTAGTTCTCGGCGACGAGGGCCGCCATGGCCGGCAGCACCATCGCGGCGCCGAGTCCTTCGATCACCGACCAGCCGAGCGCGAGCACCCCGAGGGTGGGAGCCACTGCGGTGAGGGCCGATCCGGTGCCGTACACGGCGAGGCCCAGGAAGAACATGCGCCGACGCCCGTAGATGTCTCCCAGCCGGCCGCCGACGATCATGAATGCGGCCATGACCAGGGCGTAGAGCGTGATGACAGCCTGGATGGCGGTGACCTCGGTGTCGAAGTCTTCGACGAGTTTGCTGATGGACACGTTCATGACCGAGGTGTCCAGCACCATGAGGAACTGGGCCGCCCCGAGCACGATCAACGCCCGCCAGTGGGACACGGGGTGCTCCCGGTTCTGAGTCGGCCTGGCGCCTTCGGCGCCCCGCGTCCCAAGGGGCGCGTTTCTGCTGCCGCGTCCATCACACCGGACGAACGCCGTCGGTGCCTCACCCGTTCCGGGGGAGACGAACGGGCCGAGCGGGCGCGGCCTTTCGCGAGGTCAGGTCACAGCAGTCCCAGGTCCCGTGCCCGGCGCACGGCGTCGCTGCGCCGGTTCACCGCCAGCTTGCGATAAAGGCCCTTGAGATGCGTCTTCACCGTGTTCACGGACACGAACAGATCGGCCGCGATCTCCTGCGTGGACATCAGCTGGGCCAGCCGCCGCAGGACGTCGAGCTCGCGTCCGCTCAGTTCCTCGAGGACGGGCAGCGACAGTTCCACGGTGGTCCGCCCGAGGGAGCCGTGCCCGTCGGAGCCGGTCAGGAGCCAGTCCTGGGCAAGAGGACGCAACTGGTCGGTGTCGAGTACGGGGAGGATCCACGGGCCGATGTCCAGGAACGGCCGACGCAACCGGTCACGCCGAGCGGCCAGCAGTGCCTGGGAAACGAGACGACGGACCGTGGCGGTGTCCCCTGCCTGGTGCGCGGCCTGGGCACGCACCAGGTCGGCCCGGACTGTCACCGCCGGGCCCGGCCGGGCGCTGCCGAACAGGCTCTCGATCATGTCCAGTGCGTCGTCGCGGTGCCCCGACGCGAGCCGCACCCGCGCGGCCTCGATCGCACAGGCCGGCCGGTCCTCCGCCACGCCCGCCAGCACCTTCTCGGCCTTCTCCGGACAGCCCAGGGCCAGATGAGCGGCGGAGGTGACGAGGGCGGCGTGGTCCTCCGCCCAGGGCGAGTTCACCACCGCGGGGACGGTCGAGTTCGCCGCCTCCAGCGCGGCTCGGGTGTCTCCCCTGGCCAGCAGCAGGCGCCCGGTGATGATGGCCCTGCTGGCCTGCGTCACCGGGTCCTCCAGAAGCGCGCCCGAGCCGGCCATGTCATCCAGGAGGGCCTCGGCCTCATCCAGCTCGTCGCGATCGACGAGGACAGCGGCCAGGACCAACTGGCCGATGCCGGAGCCCGACCGTCGGGGCAGGCCGTAGCGTTTCGCCTCACGCCCGGCCTCCAGTGCCCTGCTCTCCGCCCGGCCGAGCCAGCCGTCCAAGTAGTCGATCAGCGCCAGATGGCCGAGACACTCCAGGCGGGGAAGCGCCATCTGGGCTCCGCCCTTGCGCCCGGCGACCGCAGACAGGGGAACGCGCGCGTCCTCGAAACGGCCGGCCCACAGTCGGGCGGAGCCGAGGTGAGTGAGCACGAGGGCGGTGACCTCCGGATGCTCACCCAAAAGGCGCGCGGGGACATCCCGGGTGAGCGTCTGTGCCGCCTCCGCGGCCTGCTCCGCTCTGCCCGGGGAACCGGTCAGCCGTGCCGAGAGAGCTTCGAGCAGGGCGCAGCTCAGCCGGGCGGCGGCAGGGCCGGACCCGTTCCCGTCCAGGGAGGGCGCGCCTTGGCCGGACCCGTTCCCGTCCAGGCATTCCTCCGCGTGGTGCAGGTGATGCAGGCCCGGTTCGAGCTCTCGGTGCGCCAGCTCACAGGCCGCGCGGACGAGGTCGGCCGCCGGTCCCGTCGCGTCCGGGCTCATCCTCGCGAACAAGTGGGACAGGTCCGCGGAGTGCACGCCGGTGAACAGCTGTCCGATCGCCAGGTCGCCGACGACGAGGCCGGCGGTGAACTCCCATTCGCCTGCGGCCGCCCCCTGGGCCAGCGCTTCGGGCAGGAGTCCGGCGCGCCTCAACCACAGCGCGGCACGACGGCGGACTTCGGTCTCGAGCCCCGGTGCGCGCTCGCGCAGGTGGGCGCGGAGGACTTCCCTGAACAGGGGCTGCAGTCGGTACCACGAGTGCCCGAGATACTGGACGAACGCGTTCTCCCGGCACAGCACGGCCAGGGTCGGTTCCGCATCGGTCCGGAGCGTCATGGCGTTCGCCAGATCAGGACAGAAGCGCTCCAGGACGCTGACGCGCAGCAGCAGGTCCTGTGTGTCGGGCGGACGCGGGTCGAGAGCCTCGGCCAGGAGGAAGTCGCCCACAACACTCCGGCCGGCTTCGAACTCCCTCAGATACGTCTCGGGATCCGAGCTCTGGCGGGCCGCCATGGCACAGAGCTTCAGGCCCGCGGCCCATCCCTGTGTGCGCGCCGTCAGGGCGTGCGTGGCGCTCTTGGACGGATACAGGCCGTGCAGCCTCAGGAGTTCCACGGTCTCCGCCCGGGTGAAGGCAAGCTCCGTGTCCCGGATCTCCGTCAGCTCGCCGGACGCCCGGTAGCGGTGCGTGAGCAGCAGTGGATCGGTGCGGGTGGCAAGCACCAGACGCAGTCCCTCTCCCGCATGGCGCAGGACGAACTCCAGTTGCTCCGCGATCTCCGGCGTGGTGACGCGACCGTATGCGTCGAGTACGAGGACCACGGGGCGGTCACGGCCCTGGAGTACGGCGGCGAGGCGGGACAGCATCCCGCGGTCCACGCTGTCCGCGTCGGAAGGGCTCCCGACCTCCTCGGGCACGGACACGTCGGCGGCACGCAGAGCCTCCAGGACATACGCCCAGAACAGTCCTGGAGCTCGGTCGGCCTCGTCAACGGTGAGCCAGGCGACCGGGATGTCCAGGCCCGCAGCCCAGTCGGCCACCGCAAGGGTTTTGCCTGCGCCCGCCGACCCGTTGACCACCGTCAAAGGCGTGATCAAGGCCCGGTCGAGCTTCTCGGTCAGTCGCTCGCGGCGCAGAAACCCTTCGGGGCTCGGCGGCAGCGTGAAACGGGCCCGCAGAAACGGGAGACCGGAAGGATCGACCGTCCCCGAACAGGTCGCCGGGTGCTGATCATGCTCGTCGATCACGGTCATGGGTCCATCACCACTGTCCGTCCAGCTCTGGCCAGTGCCCTCACGCCCAGCATCTCAGCCTCCACGCACCCACGCGCGGCGAGGCCGTGGCCGGACGGCCCGGGGCGCGTGGTTCAGGTGAGGGACTCGCCGTTCTGGGCGCGCCGTCGACGAGTACGGGCGAGGTGGTCAAAGACCACCCCGACCACCCCGACCGCTTAGGACAGTCGTTCCCCCAGCCCCCGATGCCCGGCGCGAGAGGCCCTACGCCGGCGCGTCCTGGGAGCCGTGCACCAGGTCGATGTACTGCCGGGGCAGTTCGTCCAGCGACAGCTTCGTGATGCTCGCCGGGCCCGAGCTGTACGAGTCCTCACCCTGGACCAGGCCGTCCTCGTCGACCGGCCACAGCAGCAGCAGGCGGTTCACGACGAGGTAGTCGGCGGACTCGTCGTCCACCGGCAGGCCGAGCTGCGCCGCGTAGGAGCCGGGGTAGATCTGCTTCAGGTAGCCCTCGGTGACCAGGCAGTGGTCGTCGAGCACGAGTCGGTCGATCGCGAACTCGAGGACGTTGCTCCGGGACGCGACGAAGTTCGCGTAGTAGGTGCGCACGCCGTCGGTGGTCTTCGGGCCGACGTCCTGGCCGCCGTTCCAGAAGTGGTAGTCGGGTGTGGGACTCAGGGTCGCCATCAACCGGTCGAGGTCCGGCGCGGCCTCAGCCTTCATGTGCTCGATCACCACGTTCAGCACCACCCGGTGCCGCTCGTCCTTCGTGACGGACAGGCGCTCCTCGAGCGGCGCCCAGGTGCGCTGCGGGTCGATGACAGGCATGGAGGGGTTCCTGTTCTGGAGTAGGGGCGGGGCGCGACCCGGGATCCGGGCCCGCGCCTCGATTGTGGTGAGCGCGCCCGGCCACCGCAGCAGACGGCCGTCGGCCGATGGGGGCGGGACGGCCGACTCCCGTCGGGTGTCCGGGAGTTCACCCGGTGGGGTGCCCCGTGCCGCCGTCCGCCCCCTCGGCCGCCGCGAGTTCGGCCGAGGACAGTGCCATCCGGCGCAGCATCAGCACCAGGGTGGCGATGAACCGGTCGATCGAGTTCCCCAGGTCCCAGTCCGTTGCGGCCTCCACGCGGGCGAGCCGGCTCGCCACCGTGCTGTGGTGGACGTGCAGTTCGCAGGCAGTCCTGCGCAGCGACCCGTAGACGCAGAACGCCTCCAGCGTGTCCACGTCCTGGGCGCCCGTCGCCGTCGCGGCCAGCGCGTTGACCCGGGCGATGCCGCGCGCCCCGAGGAGCCGGCCCAGTGGCACGTCGGCGAGCAGGTCCAGCGGGCCGAGCCGGCCGAACGCCACCGCGCGCCGCCCGTACACGGTCGACGACGCGAACCGCAGCGCGCGCCGGGCCTGCGCCCACGACGTCGGCGCCGCGTACACGCTCATCCGCTCGCCGATGCCGATCCACGGCCCGTGTCCGCCGCCGGGACGCGGCGGCGCAGGGGCCGCGGCGGCGAGGGCGGTGTGCAGGGCGTCGCAGAGCAGCCGGTCCTCGACCGGCGTCTGTGTCAGGACCGCGGTCAGCCCGCCGGTCGGCGCCGAGCGGACGAGGCGCCCGGGGCAGACGCGCTCGATCAACTCGACGACCGGGCCGGCCTGATCCGCGTACAGGGCCAGTACGCGGACGTCCCGGCCCGGGTCGAGGCCCGACAGCTCGACGGCGCGGACGCGGTCGGTGCGGTGCTCGTCGTCGGAGAGGAGGACCTCGACCAGGGCCGGGTCGCCGAGGTGCAGTCCTGTGCGCGCGGGCGGGCGGACGTCCAGCATGCGCAGGGCGTGAAGCAGCCGGTCGAGGAGCACCTGGTCCAGGGGGTGCGCGGGCCCGGCGCGTTCGAGCCACGCCTCGGGGAGCGGCCGGGCGCCGGCGTCCGGGACCTGGGGCACGCCGTCGAGTCGGTCGCCGAGCGGGCCGTAGCGGACGACGATGCCGGAGGGCAGCCGCCCGCCGGTCCCGCACTCGGCGAGGGCGGCGGCATGCTTGACGACGGTGTCCGCGTCGGCCGCGGATTCCCCGAGCCCGTCGAAGTACGCGACGATCCGCATCATCGACTCCGGACCTGACCCGAGCCCGGACATTCGCAGTTGCTCGTGCTCCATCCCCGCAGGGTAGTGAGCTGTCGGCGTGGCGGGAACAGTGATCGATCGACCGATGCCCGGCTCTGACCAGGCGGCATCCGGCCGGCGCGCCGCCCGCCACGTCGTCGACGGAGACCGGGCGCGAGCGCGGATCAGCCCCGCATCGTCCTCTCCGCACCTACACGTCCGGCGCGAGCCGTTCCTACCCGTCCGGCGCGAGCCGTTCGATCGCCACCAGTGCCGCGTCGTCGCCGAGATGGCCGCCCGCGTGCGCCTCCAGATCGGAGCGGAGACGGCCGAGCAGGGTCGGTGGGTCGTCGCCGGCCCAGGCGGTGAGCCGGTCGCTGAGGGGGTAGAAGGCGCGCGAGTGGTCTCGGGCCTCGACGACTCCGTCCGTGTAGAGAAGGAGTACGTCGCCCACGTCGAAGGGGAAAGTCTCCACCGTCACCTCGGAGAACAGGACGTCCGACAGTCCCAGCGGAGGGCTCGGCTCGGCCGTGTCGAGGGGGATCACCTGCCCGTCCCGCAGAAGGAGCGGCGGCGGGTGGCCGCAGTTCACGAGCCGTACCTGCGGCTCGTGATCGGGGATGTCGAGCACCAGCGCGGTGACGAAGGCCTCGTCCGTGTGGTCGGCCGCATCCGTCAGGTCCGCCGGCTCCTCTCCCGAGTCGACTCCCGCCTCCAGGTGGCCGATCAGTCGCGGCAGTTCCGGCTCGCGGCGGGCCATGGCCCGGAAGGCGCCCAGGACGAGTGACGCTTCGCTGATCGCGTCGAGCCCCTTGCCTCTGGCGTCCCCGATCAGCAGCCGGGTCCCGGACGGTGTGCGGGCCGCCGCGTACAGGTCGCCGCCCATCTGCGCCTCTTCCTCGGCCGCCAGGTAGACCGAGGCGATGCGTAGCGGTCCTGCCCGTTGGGGCAGCGGACGCAGGACGACGCTCTGCGCGGCGTGGGCGATGGAGCGCAGCCGCGCCACCCGGATCTCGTCGCGTTCCCGCAGGTGGGCGAAGAACGTCGCGATGATCGAGATCAGGACAAGCGCGACGATCTGATACGTGTGGTTGAGGTCCGTGAGGCTGGCCCGCGTGATCGCCACCACCGACTCGGCGAGCACCGCGACCCCGCCCACGAAGGCCGTCATACGTGGTCCCGCGAACGACGCCGTCACCGCCGGCGCCGCGATCAGGAACGGCCCCAGGTGGACATCGGGCGGCGACAGGATGTCCACCACCGTGACCGCCACGATCAGTGCGAACGGCACGGCGAGCAGCAGCCGTCCGCCGCGCCGTGACAGGCGGGGGGCGGGGGCTCGCCGTCGGGGGTCCATGGGAAAGGCATACCTCAGGCGCTGAGGCGTGTCCTGTTGCCTTGCCCCACGGAGCCCTGCCGTCAATCACGGTTGACACAATCGACCCTGTCAACCTACATTGACAACATGACCGATGCGACCGATCTCGCCGCACGGGCGGGTGACCGCGACCCCCGGGTGGGGCTGCGGGCCGTCTCCGCCCTGCGGCGGCTGTTGGAACAGTTGGAAGCCGTCCAGGTGCGCAGTGCGCGTCACCAGGGATGGTCGTGGCAGGAGATCGCGACCGAGCTGGGGGTCAGCCGGCAAGCCGTCCACAAGAAGTACGGGAGGCAGTGATGTTCGAACGGTTCACGAAAAGCGCACGTGCCGTGGTGAAGGGGGCGGTCGAGCACGCGGACCGGTCCGGTGCGACGGTCGTCACGGAAGAGCACCTGCTGCTGGCCCTGCTCGACCGGGACGGCACACGGGCGTCGGCAGCGCTGCGGGAGCTGTGCCCGCCGGACCGCCGCCCGTTCCTGGCAGCCGCACTGGCCGACGCCCGGCGCCGGGCCGGGTTGTCCCGCGCCGATGCCGAGGCCCTGGCAGACCTCGGCATCGACGTCGGCGCGATCGTGGCGCGGGTCGAAGAGACCCATGGCGCCGGCGCGCTGGCGGCCCACCGCGAGAACGCCGGGCGGCCGTCGGGGCGCCGGCCCTTCTCCCGGGAGGCCAAGACCGTCCTGGAGAAGTCCCTCCGGGTGGCGGTGGCCCGCAAGGACCGGGAGATCGGTGACGAGCACCTGCTGCTGGCGCTCACCTTGACGGGCGGGACCGTCGCCGAGACCCTGGCCGACCACGGCGTGACCTACACCTCCGTCAGTGCGGCGGTCTTCAGCCCGACGGCACCCTGATCCGCGCTTCGAACGCGGCACGCGGCGCTCGTGACCGTGATCACCTCCCGGATCAGCGCCTTCGGATCAGCTGCCCGCTCCCTGCTCCGCCATGTGCGAGGCGGCGATGTGCCCGAAGACCATCGCGGAGCCGATCGGCACGCCGGGGCCCGGATAGTACGGGCCGGACACCGAGGCGGCGGTGTTGCCCGCCGCGTAGAGACCGGGGATCGGCGTGCCGTCCTCGCGCAGCGCCCGCGCGAGGACGTCGGTCCGTACCCCGCCCTTGGTGCCCAGGTCGCCGAGGACGATCTGCACGGCGTGGAACGGCCCCTCCTCGATCGGGACCAGGCAGGGGTTCGCGCCCTCGCCCTGGGCGAAGAACCGGTCGTAGGCGTCCTCGCCGCGGTGGAAGTCCTCGTCCACCCCGTCGGCGGCGTAGCCGTTGAAGGCCTGCACGGTGGTCCGCAGCGCCTCCGTGTCGACGCCGATCCGCTCGGCGAGGCCGTGGAGGGTGTCGGCGGTGTGCCACAGCCCGGCCTCGGTGAATGCCTTGCGGTCGGCGGGGACGACGGTGATGCCGGGCAGCTCGTCGCCGAACCGGCCGTCGAAGACCCACCAGACCGGACTGTCGTGCGTGGTTCCCGCCTTGGCCGCCAGCATCTGACGGCCCATCTGGTCGTACGGCAGTGACTCGTTGGCGAAGCGGCGGCCGGAGCCGTCGACGAAGATGCCACCGTGCAGCCCCAGCGTGAAGGCGGCCGAGCCGTCGGGGAAGCGCAGCGACGGGCACCACCAGGACTGGTCGAGCAGGCCGGTGGCGGCTCCGGCCTCGACGGCGGCGGTGATCGCGTCGCCGGTGTTGCCGCCGGGCGCGCCCATCGTCCAGTCGGCGCCGGGGAGGTCCTGCCAGGTGCGGCGCAGCTCGGCGTTGGCCTCGAAGCCGCCGGCGGCGAGGAGGACGCCCCGGCGGGCGCGGATCCGCAGCGTGCGGCCGTCCTGCTCGGCCTCCGCGCCGATGACCGCACCGTCCTCGGTGATCAGCCGGGTGAGGGCGGTGTGCCGGAGGGTACGGCCGTTGCCGGTCGACTCCAGCGCGAGCAGCAGCCGGCCTATCAGGGCCCGGCCGTCGGTGAGCGGGCCGTCGGGAACGGGCAGGCCGAGCCGTTCGGCCCACGCCGGGGGGCGTACGGCGTCGAGCAGTTCCCGCGGTCCGTCGGCCGTGGGCAGGTCGACGGGGAAGACGGCGCGGCCGGCCTCGAACCGGCCGGGGGCGGCGAAGTAGTCGGGGAAGGGCCGGTACTCGAAGCGGACGTGCGGGTTGTCCTCCAGGAAGGCGACCGTCTCCGCGGCGCCGTCGAGGTAGGCGTCCTGCACCTCGTGCGGGGTGGCGTCACCGACCACCGCACGGAAGTAGGCGCGCCCGAGGTCGGCGGAGTCCTCCAGGCCGTCGCGGGCCTGGCTCTGATTGCCCGGCAGCCACAGGCCGGCTCCGGCGTAGGCGGTGGTGCCGCCGAAGTACGCGGTCTTCTCGATGACCAGGGTGTCGAGGCCGCGGGACGCCGCGCCGTACGCGCCGACGAGCGAGCCGCCGCCGGAACCGACCACCAGGACGTCGCACTCCTGGTCCCATGCCATGTCTGCGTTTTCCATCTCGTCCCTCGGGTGTGGTGGTTGACGGTGTGGGTCGTGTGCGCGGAAAGGTCCGCCGGGGAGAGCAGTCTTGGCCCGCGGGGGGATCGCGGCCACAGCGGTTTCCCGCAGACCGGGAATGTACGCGCGCGAGGAGGAGTCGAAGAGTGCGTGAAGCGCAGAAGCAGTTCGCCGGTGGCGTGCTCGCCGTGACCGGTGGTGGATCCGGTGTGGGAGAGGGCCTGGCCAGGTACGCTGCCTCGCTCGGCATGGCGGTCGCGATCGCCGACATCGACCTCGATGCGGCCACCACGGTCGCCGACGAGCTCGTCCGGGCGGTCCGCGGCAGGCGCCCTACATCGTCAGCAAGCACGCGGTGCTCGCCCTGACCGAGTGCCTCGAGCTCGACCTCGAGACCGCGGGGATCGACATCTCGGTCGCCGCGATCCTGCCCGGTCCCGTGGCGAGCAGGATCTTCGAGTCGGCGGGCGGGGTCGAGTCCGGCGACCGTGCCGCCTCCGAGGCCGAGCGCGCCGCGATGTTGCAGGTCAAGGAGGTGTCCATGTCCGCTCTCGAGGCGGCCGAGGTCGTCTTCGCCCAGGGCGCCGCCGCGGACTTCTACCTGCTGACGCACCTGGAAATGGTCGGCGGCGCCATGGCGATGCGCGCCGAGCAGCTCCGTACGCGCAGTGCGCCGCGGCTCATGACCGGCGACTTCGACGCGAGCGCCTCATAGTCCACGCGTAGCCCCACCCGGGGCGCCTCATAGTCCACGCGTAGCCCCACGCGGGGCGCCTCATAGTCCACGCGTAAGCCCACGCGGGGCGCCCCGTAGTCCACGCGGGGCGCCGTCGCGGTCAGTGCAGCGGGCGCGGCATGTTGGTGAACCGCTGCTCGTCGCGCCGGAACCAGCCGGGTGCGGCGAGGGTGCCGCCGTCCACCCGCAAGGTCTCGCCGGTGATGAACCGTGACTGTTCCGACAGCAGGAAAACCACCGCGTCGCCGTGGTCGGAAGCATGACCGAAGCGGCCGACCGGCACCCAACTGCCCACATGGTCGGCGTACTTGGCGCGGGTGCCGGCCCACATCGGGGTCTGCGGGCTGTCCGTCAGGTCGGGTGCGACGGCGTTGACGCGGATGCCGTACTGACCGACCTCCGCCGCCAGGGAGGCGGTGAAGTTGACCACGGCGGCCTTGAAGGCGCCGTAGACGGCGTTGCCGGGTATGCCGCGCAGGCCCTCGACCGAGGTGAGGTTGACGATGCCGCCGCGGCCGCGTTCCGCCATTCCCGGCAGGAACGCCCGGGTGACGCGGAGGATGTGCAGCAGGTTGAGGTCGTACATGTGTTGCCAGTCGGTCTCGTCGCTGGTGAGGAAGGGGCCGGCGGGCCGGTAGTCCCCGACGTTGTTCACCAGGAAGTCCGCCGGACCGGCCAGGTCCGTCAGCTCGGCGACCGTGTCCGGGGC
This sequence comes from Streptomyces antnestii, assembly GCF_004005495.1. Classification (GTDB taxonomy): domain Bacteria; phylum Actinomycetota; class Actinomycetes; order Streptomycetales; family Streptomycetaceae; genus Streptomyces; species Streptomyces antnestii. The sequence goes on along the minus strand of NZ_RZYA01000002.1, from coordinate 610,435 downwards.
GCGGATGTCTCCGACCACGATCTCCGGTTCGGCGCCGCTCTCCTCGGCGGCCAGGTCGGCGGTACGGCGGGCCGCCCCGGCATCGACGTCGGCCAGGACGACCCGCGCCCCGTGCCAGATCAGGGCGCGCACGATGCCCGCCCCGATGCCTCCGCCCCCGCCGGTGACCACGGCCGTGCGGTGCGCGAACAGGGGCGCGTCGGGTACGCGGGGCAGGGCGGACGGCGCGGGCGGCTCCGGCGGGACGGGCAGCCCGTCGGAGGGGAGGGACGTCACTGCTTCAGCCCCAGCTTCCGCGCGGCCTCGGACATCTCCTCCAGGAGGGCGTCGACGGTGGTGGCTCGCCCGGAGCCGGACAGCAACAGCCGCTGCGCACCGAGCCCTTCTGCCCATTCGGCCTTGTCGGCGGCGCGCGGCAGCGTCGCGCCCAGGGTCAGCTCGATCTCCTGCGGGTCACGCCCGGCCGCGCGTGCCTCCTCGTGCAGCAGCGAGAGTGCGGCCCCGAGTTCCTCGCCGGCCAGCCCCAGTGGCTGGAACCCGTCACCGAGCCGTCCCGCGCGCCGGACCGCGGCGGCCGAGTGCCCGCCGATGTGCAGGGGCACTCCGGAGGCCCGGTGCGGCTTGGGGTAGCTGTGCGCGCCCCGGACGGTGAAGAACTCGCCCGAGAAATCGACACCTTGGGCGTCCTGGCCGCGCCACAGCGCGCGCATCAGGTCGATCGCCTCGTCCGCGATGCGCCCGCGGCGCCGGAAGTCACCCCCGCAGGCCTCGATCTCCTCACGCATCCAGCCGAGCCCCAGGCAGATCCGCAACCGCCCGCGGCTCAGCCGGTCCAGCGTCGCGAGCCGCTTGGCCAGCACCACGGGATGGTGGTTGGGCAGTACGAGGACGCCGGTGGCGAGACCGATCCGTTCCGTCGAAGCGGCCAGGAAGGCCAGCAGCTCCAGCGGGTCGGGGTACGGACAGTCGTCGGGCAGGGGCAACTTGCCGTCGGGCGCGTACGGGTAGCGGCTCTCCGTGTCACTGACGACCACGGCGTGCTCGACCGCGCTGACGGACTCGAAGCCGAGTTCCTCCGCGTGCCGGACCACCTTCACGATCTCGTCCGGGTCGGCGGTGATACCGAGCCCGACAGGGAGCACCAGGGCGTATTTCATCAGCCTCTCCTCATAGGTACAGGTCCAAGTAATGCCAGCCGAGCCGGTGGGGGCGGTGCGCAGCGAGCGCGGCGCGGCCGCCGGGCGGTCATGTGCCGGCGGCCGGGTACGTACGGCGCTCGTGCCACAGCAGATGCACGGTGCGGGCGGCGATGCGCCAGCCGTCGGCCGTGCGTACGTAGTCGTCCTCGTAGCGGACGGGGATCACCAGGTCCACGCTGCCTCTGGGGTCGGCGTCGTAGTGGTGGGCGAGGCAGTAGACGACGCCGGTCGCGGTGGATCCGTCCACGTCGGCGAGGTGATTGCCGACGAGGTGGAAGGTGTGCCGGAAGGCCGCCAACTCGTCGAGGATCTGCGCCCGTTCCTGCGCGGACGTCCGCTCCCGCCCCACCGTGCCGTCCGCCCTGTGCACCACGAGGCGCGCGTCGGGGGTGAACACCTCCCCCAGCAGATCGCGATCCTTGCGGTCCACGGCGAGCGCGTACGTCTCCACCAGGCGCCGCAGATCGAGCAGGTCGTTCATCGAATCACCGGGCCCCTCCGGGCAGTTGCGTGGCCTGCGGAGTCAGGAGCGCGTTGTCCCGGAACCCCGACTCTAACCAAGCAGGCGCTTGGCCACCAGAGGGTCGGCCCTGACCTAGCACTGGTTCGGGTCGAGAGAGGACCGGCGTGCCACGACGTGCCGGAAGAGGCGCTGTCGGTGCTCGTGCGGCTGGCCGAACAGCTGGGACGTCGCGTGAGCCCGCTTGAACACCATCTGGGCGTCGTGTTCCCAGGTGATCGCGATCCCGCCGTGCAGCTGGACGGCGTCCGAGGCCACCTTGTTGAGCGCTTCGGAACACCACGCCTTGGCCAGGGCCGCCCGCTCGGGCAGGTCCGGATCCAGGCGGGCCGCGGACCACGCCGCCGCCCACGAGGCCGACCGGGCCGTCTCGACCTGGACCAGCATGTCGGCCATGCGGTGCTTCAGCGCCTGGAACGAGCCGATGGGGCGGCCGAACTGGACGCGTTCCTTGCTGTAGGCCACCGTCATGTCCAGGGCACGCCGGGCAGCGCCCACCTGCAGGGCCGTCACGGCGACGGCGGCGATGTCGTGCAGCGTGGCGAGCGCACCGGTCGCGTCGAGGGTCAGCGGCGCGCCCGGGACTCCGTCGAACTCCACCCGGGCCAGGCTCACGGTGGTGTCCATCGCAGGAGTGGAGGTGGTGCGGACCCGGTCGTCGGCGGCGTCCACCTCGAAGAGGCCGACCTGCCCGGGTCCGGTCCTCGCGACGACGACAAAGGTGTGGGCCGCCGCGCCGTCGAGGACGAGCGTAGCCGGTCCGGACAGGTGCCACTGCGCCCCTTCCACGGCCTGTACGTCGCTGCGGTCGGTCCGCCAGCGCCCGTCCTCTCCGGCCCAGCAGACGGCGGCCGTCCGGGTGCCCTCGGCGATGCCCGGCAGCAGGCGAGCACACGCCGGCTCGTTCCCGCTCAGCAGCAGGGCCTGGGCGGCGAGCACTCCCGAGCCGAGGAGCGGGGACGGCGTGAGCGCCGCGCCCAGTTCCTCCAGTACGGCGTGCGTCTCGAGCAGGCTGAAGCCGGCGCCGCCGTACTGCTCGGGGATCGCGAGGCTCGCCACCACCAACTGCTCGCACAGGGTGCGCCACAGGCCCTCGTCATGGCCGGGGGCCTGTGCGACGGCCTTGCGCACGGCGCCACTGTCGCTGCGGCGGCCGAGCAACTTCCGTACGGTCGCGGCGAGTTCGTCGCGCTCCTCGGTGGGTGCGAATGTCATCCGGTCGCCCTTCGGTGAGATTCCGGGGTGGGGTGCGGGCCGGGGTTCACGCGGTGCCCGCCGTCTGCCGACCCGAGTCGCGCATCGCCCGGGCGTCCATGCCGGCCAGGGAGTCGGCGCCCACCTCGGCGTTGTGGGCGTGCGCGACGTGGTGCAGGCCGAAGACGGAGTCCATCCCGGAGCGCATCCCCTGCAGGTCCTCCGCCTGATTGATCGCCTTCTTGGTCAGCGCCAGGCCGAAGCGGGGCATCGCGCTGATCCGCTCGGCCAGGGCGAACACCGTCGACTCCAGCTCCTCGCGGGGCACGACGTGGTTGACCATGCCTAGCTGGTGCGCGCGCCGGGCGCCGAAGCGGTCCCCGGTGTACAGGAACTCCTTGGCGGCCCGCGGGTTCATCACCCAGGGATGCGCGAAGAACTCGACACCGGGGATGCCCATCCGCACGACGGGGTCGGAGAAGAACGCGTCCTCCGAGGCGACGATGAAGTCGCAGGACCAGGCCAGCATGAGGCCGCCCGCGATGCACGCGCCCTGCACCATGGCGATCACCGGCTTGGGTATCTCGCGCCAGCGGCGGCACATCCCCAGGTAGACCTCGGACTCGCGGGCGAAGCGGGAGTCGGCGCCCTGCTTGTCGGTGTGGTCCCACCACATGACGGCTTTGCGCTCGAAGGTCTCGTGGATGTCGCGGCCGGGCGTGCCGATGTCGTGCCCTGCGCTGAAGTGCTCGCCCGCGCCGGCCAGGACGATGACCTTGACGTCGTCGTCGTCGACCGCCCGGGTGAAGGCGGCGTCCAGGGCGTAAGTCACCTTCGAGTTCTGCGCGTTGCGGTACTGGGGCCGGTTCACGGTGACCACGGCGACGGTGCCGCGGACCTCGTAGGTGACGACCTGTTCCTCGACGGGGCGGCTCTCCGCTGTGGACATACCAGCTCCTTCACTGCGACCCTGGGCGCTAACCAAACAAGTGCTTGGTGGGGTACTGTAATGGAAAGCCCAGCTCTCGACCAGCACCAAAGAACCGGCGGCCTCTTCGAGGGGGAATCGTGGACCTGGCGCACTCACCACAGGACGAAGCCTTCCGACAGGAGGTGAGGGACTGGCTCCGGACGGAACTCTCCGGCGACTTCGCCGGCATCCGCGGACGCGGCGGATCGGGCAGCGAGCACGAGGCGTACGAGGAACGGCTCGCCTGGGACCGGCACATGGCCGCCCACGGGTGGACCTGCATCGGCTGGCCCGAGGAACACGGCGGCCGGGGACTCTCCCTCACCCAGCAGGTGATCTTCCACGAGGAGTACGCGAGGGCGGACGGCCCCGCCCGGGTCAACCATCTCGGCGAGGAACTGCTCGGCCCCACCCTCATCGCCTTCGGCACCCAGGAGCAGAAGGACCGGTTCCTGCCGAAGATCCGCGCGGTGGAGGAGCTGTGGTGCCAGGGCTACTCCGAGCCCGGGGCGGGCTCGGATCTCGCGGCCGTCTCGACGCGCGCCCGCCTGGAGCGGGCGACGGAACCGGGCCGCCCGGACCAGTGGGTGATCGACGGGCAGAAGGTGTGGACGTCACTGGCGCACCTGGCCGACTGGTGCTTCGTCGTCGCGAGGACCGAACCGGGCTCGACGCGGCACGCAGGGCTGTCGTATCTCCTGGTGCCCATGCGGCAGGACGGCGTCGACGTGCGGCCGATCAACCAGCTGACCGGCACGTCCGAGTTCAACGAGGTGTTCTTCGACGGCGCCCGCACCGATGCCTCGCTCGTCGTGGGCACCCCCGGTGACGGCTGGAAGGTCGCAATGGCGACGCTCGGGTTCGAGCGCGGCGTCTCCACCCTCGGGCAGCAGATCGGATTCGCCCGCGAGCTGGAGACCGTGGTGACCCTGGCCCGGCACACCGGAGCGATCGACGACCCCGCGATCCAGGACCGCATCACCCGTGCCCACATGGGACTTGAGGTGATCAGGCTCAACGCACTGCGCATGCTGGCCGGTTCACAGGGGCCCGAGGCGTCCATCGCCAAGCTGCTGTGGGGGACGTGGCACCGCAACCTCGGAGAGCTGGCCATGGAGGTGGCGGGCGCCTCCTCGCTGACGGTCCAGGACGCACCCTACGAACTCGACGCGTTCCAGCGCCTGTTCCTCTTCAGCCGGGCGGACACGATCTACGGCGGCTCGAACGAGATCCAGCGCAACATCATCGCCGAGCGCGTGCTCGGTCTCCCCAAGTAGCGGCTCCCGCATAGCGTCCCCAAAAGGCGTCGCGATATTTCGTTTCGAAACACCTCGTGCCGGTTTCTTCCCTCCGCGCAGGGCGGCGTGGCATGGTTCGTTCAACGCCGAAATACGTGCGTAGCATCACGAACCTATCCCGTTGAGCAGGGGGTTTCCTGTGCCTCGAACGGCAGTGGTGGACGGTCGGAACGCGTCGGTCCCTGGGAACGGTGAGAGGCCGGCGTCACCGGCCTCCCAACCTCCGGAGCCCGGGCCAGGCACGGCAGCTCCGTCCCTCCTGGAGAAAGCCGAGCAGGTGCTCGGTGCGTTCGACCGCGCGCACCCGCGGCTCTCCCTCACCGAGGTGATCCGCCGCTCGGGCCTCAGCCGCTCCTCCGCGCACCGCATCCTCGACCAACTGGTGCAGCTGCGCTGGCTGGAGCGGGAGGGCCGCGAGTACTGCATGGGCCTGCGGCTCCTGGAGCACGGCGGGCTCGCCGCGCACCACAACCGGCTGCTCCGGGCGGCTCTGCCCCGCCTCGACGCACTCCACGATGCGACAGGAAAGCTTGTTCAGCTGTTCGTGCTGGACGGCACCGAGGTGGTCTGTCTGGAGCGCATCGGCTCCCTCGACGACCATGCGCTGCCCACCCACGTCGGCGCCCGCCTGCCCGCCCATTGCGCCGCCGCGGGCAAGGCCATCCTCGGCTTCGGCGACCCGGCCGACGTGGAGCGGGTGCTCGAGGCGGGCCTGTCCCCTCGCACGCTGCACACCGTGACGCGCCCGCTCCTCTTCCGTACGGAACTGGTCTCCGTCCGCGAGACGGGTGTCGCGTGGGATCCGCAGGGGACGTGTCGGGGCCTCGTGTCCGCCGCCGTTCCGCTGCGGGGAGCCGGACGGGCGATCGCCGCGGTCTCCGTGTCGTCGACGGGCCACTACCGCACCCTGGAACGCCTGGCCCCGATGCTCCAGTCGTGCGCCCGATCGATCTGGACCGAGCTGTACGGTCCGGGGCGCGCGGCCCGCTTCGCTCCCCCGGTGGAGGCTCCCCAGGCGGCAGTTCCGGTGCCGATGGACAGCATGCTGCGGTGGGCGCGGGCCGGCAGCTGGATGTGACGGGAGGGAGGGAGTGTGGGGCGGGGTCCCTTCGCGGCGAGGGCCCCGCCCCACCCGATGTCACCGCTCGGCGGCTCTCCGCTCCATGTTCGCCGCGACCTCCGCCTTCCACGACTCGTTGGCCCTGCTCGTGTCGAGCTCGAACTCGAAGCGGCGCACCATCTCGTCCTTCACATCGGCGGCGTCCACGTAGAACTGCTCGTACCAGCGGCGCAGTTGATACACCGGGCCGTCCTCCTCCGTCAGGAGCGGGTTGTCGATCCGTGTCTTGTTCTTCCAGATCTCCACGTCCTGCTCGAAGCCCGCGGCCAGGCCCTCGGAGGTGAGCCGGGCGGCTTCGGAGGCCTGCTCGTCGGTCATGCCGGGCAGCTTCTTGACGATCGCCCCGTACATGAGCATGAAGCTGTTCTCGTCGATCGGGTAGTGGCAGTTGATGAGGACGCACTCGACCTCGACGCCTCCACCGACGTCGGTCCACAGCTTGTCGATCATGTACGAGGGGCCGAAGTACGAGGCGTCCGAACGGATGGCACCCTGACCGGACAGGGTCTCCAGGTCGATGTCGGGGCGGGGCGCCGACTCCATGTACTGGGTGGCGACGTGGCCGTCGAAGACGTTCTTGAAGTACGTGGGGAACGAGAAGTGGACGTAGTAGAAGTGCGCCATGTCCACGACGTTGTCGACGATCTCGCGGCAGTTGGCGTTCTCCACGCGGATCGCGTTCCACGACCAGTCGGACCACTCCCCCGCCTCCGGGCCGTGCACCCCCTCGATCTCGGGGATCTCCAGCTCCGGCGCCGGCCGGCTGCCCTCGGGGTCGTGCCAGACGTACAGCTGCCGGTTGCGCTCGCGGGTGATCCAGGCGCGCGTGCGGGCGCGTGGCGGGACCCGGCGGGCGTACGGGATGTCGGCGCAGCGGCCGGTGCCCGACCAGCGCCAGTCGTGGAACGGGCAGGCGACGGTGTCGCCCTTGACGGTGCCGTGGGCGAGGTTGCCGCCCATGTGCGGGCAGTAGGCGTCGAGGACGTGCAGCTCTCCGTCGTCCGCGCCCTCGAAGACGACGAGCTTGGTGCCGAACGCCTCGACCTCGTGCGGCTTCCCGTCGCGGAAGTCCCTGGTGAGCCCCAGGCAGTGCCAGCCACGCGCGAACCTGGCGGGAGGCGCCCCCGCGTCGATGACCCGCACCTCGTCGTACTGAGTCGTCATGTCCGTAACTCCCTTGATCGGTCAGCCGCTCATGGTGTGCCGACCGTAGGACGCGGGCGGGGCGGACGCTTGTACGTCTTCCCGCTGACCGGGAACCACCTCCTGCACCACACCGCCTTCGCCTGTCAGTCTCCGTTCCGTTGAGGTTGTGACCACGCCCCGGCACAGAAGCGGGGGCGGCAAGGAGGACGTCGGAACATGAGCGACACCAGCACCTTTCCTCGGTCCGTCGACGTCGTGGTCGTCGGCGCGGGCGTCACCGGCCTGTACGCCGTGCACAAGCTGCGCGGCATGGGCTACAGCGTGCGCGGCTTCGAGCGCGGCGCCGACGTCGGAGGCGTCTGGTACTGGAACCGCTACCCGGGCGCCCGCTGCGACGTGGAGTCGGTGGACTACTCGTACTCCTTCGACGACGACCTCCAGCAGGAGTGGGACTGGAGCGAGAAGTACGCCACGCAGCCGGAGATCATGCGCTATCTGCACCATGTCGCCGACCGCTTCGACATCCGCCGTGACTACACCTTCTCCACGTCGGTGACCTCGGCCGAGCTGGACGAGGAGACCCTGCGCTGGACGGTGCGCACGGACGGCGGGGAGGTGTTGTCGGCCCGGTTCTGCGTGTTCGCGGTCGGCTGTCTCTCCAGCACACATCTGCCGGAGGTGGCGGGCATCGGCGACTTCGCGGGCGCCACGTACCACACCGGTGAATGGCCGCACGAAGGCGTCGACTTCACGGGCCTGCGGGTCGGTGTGATCGGCACGGGTTCCTCCGGCATCCAGTCCATCCCGCTGATCGCCGAGCAGGCCGCGCAGCTGACCGTCCTCCAGCGCTCCCCCAACTACTCCATCCCGGCCGGCAACAAGCCGCTGGACGAGGAGGCCCGCCGGGAGCAGAAGGCCGGGTACGCCGAGCGCCGCCGTCTCTCGCGGCTCAGCGGCGGCGGTTCCCCGCACATGGCGCACCCGAAGAAGACGTTCGAGGCGAGCGAGGAGGAGCGCCGTGCCGCGTTCGAGCGGCGCTGGGAGCTGGGCGGCGTCCTGTACTCCAAGACGTTCCCCGACCAGACGACGGACCTGGCCGCCAACGGTGTGGCGCGGGCGTTCTGGGAGGAGAAGGTCCGTGCCCGGATCGAGGACCCGGCGGTCGCCGACCTGCTCGTGCCCACCGACCACCCCATCGGCACGAAGCGCATCGTGACGGACTCGGACTACTTCGAGACGTACAACCGGGAGAACGTGCGCCTGGTCAGCCTGCGCGGGAATCCGATCGAGCGGATCGACGAGCGCGGCATCGTGCTCGCGGACGGCGAGCACGTGGAGCTCGACGCGATCGTCTTCGCGACCGGTTTCGACGCGATGACGGGTGCCGTGGACCGGATCGAGGTGCGCGGCCGGGGCGGGCGGCTCCTCACGGACGCCTGGAGCGCCGGGCCGCGCACGTACCTGGGCCTGGGCACCGACGGCTTCCCGAACTTCTTCAGCCTCGCGGGCGCCGGCAGCCCGTCCGTGCTTGCCAACGTGATCCTGTGCGCCGAGCAGCATGTCGACTGGCTGGCCGACTGTCTGCGCCACCTCGACGAGCACGGGTACACGGCCATCGAGGCGACGGAGGAGTCCGTGGCGGACTGGGTCGCCGAGTGCCGCCGCAAGGCGGAGGCCACCTTGATGATGTCGGCCGACTCCTGGTACCTCGGCGCCAACATCCCGGGCAAACCACGGGTGTTCATGCCGTACGTCGGCGGGTTCGGGGCGTACGGGCAGATCATCAAGGAGGTCGCGGACTCCGGGTACAAGGGGTTCGGCCTGATCGCCGGCTGACGCGGCACCGCCGAGACACGCAAGGGGCTGTGTCCTCCCACCCAGGGAGGACACAGCCCCTTCGGCCGAACCGGCCCGGTCGGCGTCAGCCCGCCGCCGCTTCCGTCAGCCGGGCCTTCAGCACGGCGAACGCTTCCTCGCAGGCCTCCGCGACCTCGGGAAGGGCGGCGCCCATGGACAGGAAGCCGTGGAACATGCCGTCGTAGCGGCGGGTGACGACGGGCACGCCGGCCTCGGCGAGCGCCACCGCGTAGGCGTCACCGTCGCTGCACAGGGGGTCCAGGCCGGGGCTGATGACCTGCGCCGGCGGAAGGCCGGTCAGGTCGGCGTGGCCCAGGGGCGCCGCGTACGGGTTCGCCGCGTCCGCGTCGGTGGTCAGGTACTGCTCCCAGAACCAGCGCACGTGGTCCGCGGTGAGGAAGTAGCCCTCGGCGTTGTCGCGGTGCGAGGCGCCGGACCGGGTGGGGTCGAGCATGGGGTAGTACAGCGCCTGGAAGACGATCTCGGGGCCGCCCCGATCGCGGGAGAGCAGGGTGAGGACCGTGGCGAGGTTGCCGCCCGCGCTGTCCCCGGCGACGGCGATCGGGCGGCCCTGGTACGTCTTCGCCGCCCACAGCAGGGCCGTGTAGGCGTCCTCGGGGGCGGCGGGGAACCTGTGCTCGGGGGCGCGCCGGTAGTCCACGGAGACGACGACGGCCCCCGTGGCCTTCGCCATGGCACGGCAGAAGTCGTCATGGCTGTCGAGGTCGCAGATGACGAAGCCGCCGCCGTGGCAGAACAGCACCACCGGGGCGTCCTCGCGCAGGGAGGGGTCGTAGACCCTGACGGGAACTCCGTCGGCGTCCTCGTCCGCGACGTGGGCGAGGGACAGTGGCACGCGGGCGGGCGCGGGACGGGCGGCGAAGAAGGCGCGCACGTCGGCGATGTCCGTCATCTCCGTTCCCAGCGGGGGGAAGTTGGCACTGCACAGGTCCATGATCGCCCGGACCTCGGGGCTAGGCACGGTCACAGCGGTTCTCCTCGTTACGGATACGCGGCTACGCGGATATTCGGAAGGGCCCCGTGTCCCACCGACACAGGCTCCGTCGAGCCTGCCCGCACCCGGGCCTTCGGCGGCAGGGTGCTTTCCCGGTCACCGGGAACATTCCGTCGCCCCCGGAACACATCCGCTGCGACCATCACCGCCACTCACACACCGACCAGCAGGGGAGATCACGGGATGAGCGCACGGGCGGACGGCAAGGTGGTCGTCGTGACGGGCGGCGCGCGCGGCATGGGAGCCGCGTTCGCGCGGCGGCTGGTCGCGGAGGGCGCGAAGGTGGTGATCGGCGACATCCTCGTGAAGGAGGGCGAGGCCCTCGCTGAGGAACTGGGCGCGGACAACGCCCTGTTCATGGAGCTTGACGTCACTGGCGAGGCATCCTGGAACGCGGCCGTCGCCCGCACGGAGGAGACGTTCGGCAGGGTCACAGGGCTTGTGAACAACGCGGGCCTCGTCCATCGCTGCCCCATCGAGGAGCTGACCGAGGCCGACTACCGCCGGGTGATCGACGTCAACGAGATCGGCGTCTTCCTCGGCATGAAGGCCGTGCTGCCGTCGATGCGGGCGGCCGGTGGCGGCTCGATCGTCAACATCTCCTCGCTGGGCGGGATCATCGGGTTCCCTTACATCCTCAGCTACACGGCGTCCAAGTGGGCGGTGCGCGGGATGTCGAAGGCGGCGGCGCAGGAGTTCGCGCCGTACAAGATCCGCGTCAACTCGGTGCATCCCGGCATCGTGGCCACCGAGATGACGGCGAACTCGGAGCGCTCGCACGAGTCGGTGAAGCATCAGCCGATCCCTCGGGAGGCCCGGCCCGAGGAGGTCGCGAACATGGTGCTCTACCTGCTGTCGGACGAGGCCAGTTACTCGACGGGCTCGGAGTTCCTGGTGGACGGCGGATACGCCAGCCAGTGAGCGACTGAGCAGCACGAACCGGGGCTCGGGATCATTCCGGCTGCTGCGCGGTGAAGCGGCTGCGCACGGGGGCCGGCGGGCGGCGCGCGGTCAGCTGCTGCGCACGGTCGCGCATGGCGGCATGCACCGCGTCGGGCTGGGTGACGATGTAGAACTCGCCGTCCGCGGCCTGTTGCAGGATGGTCGCGGCCGCCTCTTCGGGACCCATGGCGTGCTCGCGAACGCGGAACATCGCCTCCCGTTCCATCTCGGCCGCGGAGAGATCGCCGCGGTCGACCCCGCCCGCCTCGTCGAAGATGCGCGAGGTGACGGCCCCGGGCAGCACCGCCCCGACGTGGATGTGCCGGGCCCCGGCCAGGGCCACCTCCTGGTGAAGACACTCGGTCATCGAGAGGACGGCGTGCTTGCTCATGATGTACGGCGTCTGCAGCGGCCGCGCCGTGACGGCGCCGATGGAGGCGAGGTTGAGCACCCAGGCCGGTTCGGACTGGCGCAGAAGGTGGGGCAGGAAGGCGCGGACACCGTGGAACACACCGCTGATGTTGATGGACACGAGCCGTTCCCAGCCGTCCACGGGGATGTCCCACAGGTAGCCGAACTGCAGCACGCCCGCGTTGTTGACGAGCAGACGGAGCGGCCCCGACTCCTTGACCACGCTGTCCGCCAGGCTCTGCACGGCGGCGGCGTCGCGTACGTCCACGACCACGGGTGTCGCGCGCCCGCCCTCGTCCGTGATCTCGGCGCAGGTGCGTCGCAGTGCGGCCTCGTCGATGTCGGCGAGCACGACGTTCATCCCGAGCGCGAGTGCGGCGTGCCGGGCGAGCCCCGCTCCCACACCGGCGGCCGCACCGGTGATGACGGCTGTGCCACCGCCGAAAACCTCCACTGAGCCTGCCATTCCATCACCTTCCACTTGATCCCTTGAAGCCCTTGAAGCCCTTGAATCACTTGAAGCTCTTGAAGCTCTTGAACCACTTGAACCTCTGACCGCTTCAACTGCCTACAGCGCCCGGGGATGTCGAGGCAACGAACGGCTCCCGCTGAGCGGGATCCGGACGAGACAAGTCGCCTCACCACCCAACAGGGCGGGGCAGCACGGCCGTTGACGCATGCGGACTTCCTCCCTACTCTCCCCACCAAGCGAGCGCTTGATTGGATGAGGTCTTGGAACACACGACGGAACACACGACAGATCACACGACGGATCACACCTTGGCGCCGGAGGCGGCCTACCGGTGGCGTGGACGCGCACTCGGCAGCAGGACGGTCTCCTACGACGAACGTGACGTGATGCTCTACGCCCTGGCCGTGGGCGCCCACCCGGTTGCCGACCTGGACCTGGTCTTCGAGCGTGAGCTGCGTGTGCTGCCCACCTTCGCCCTGACCCTCGCCCAGTGGGCCCCGGATGTCCTGGCGGGCAAGGGGGCCTTCGGTGACGGCACCGCGCTGCACGGCGCGCAGCGGCTGACGGTCCACAAGCCGCTGCCACCGTCCGGGGAGGTGACATGCTCCGCCGTCGTCACCGACGTGTGGGACAAGGGCGGGGCCGCGGTCTTTGAAGTCGCGGTGGACAGCCCGTACTTCCACGCCGTGTGGTCGGTCTTCGCTCCGGGGCGGGGCGGGTTCGGCGGCGAGCGGGGGCCCGGACGACCTGCCGCCCCCGTGGGTGAGCCCACGCACCGGACGAACCTGGAGACGTTTCCGGCCCAGGCCGCGCTGTACCGGCTCACCGGCGACCGGCACCTCATCCACATCGACCCCGCGGCCGCCACCGCCATCGGGCAGCCACGCCCGATCCTGCACGGACTGTGCACCCTGGCGGGCACCGTCCTGCGGCTCGCCGACGCCGTCGGCGCCCATCCCGCGGACCTGGCCGAGCTGGACGGCCGTTTCGCCGCACCGGTCCTGCCCGGCGAAACGCTCGACATCACGGCCTGGCAGGACGGGGACCGGTCCACTTTCGAGGTCGCACGAGACGGCGAATCCGTACTGTCCGCGGGCCACATCCGCTTCCGGAAACCCTGACGGAGACCGAGCCGACGCCGCCGCCCATCCGGTGTCAGCGGCTGGGCACTTCGATGAACACGCCCGTGGCCTCGACCGTCCTCACTCCGCCGCATTCGATCCATCCCGTCACGGTGACCCTGCGCCCTGAGTGGTCCACGATCTCGGCGCGGAGTTCGAGCGGCCGGTCCAACGGGGTCAGCGCCCGATAGCGCAGGCTCAGCGTCCCCGTCACGCACAGAAGCCCTTTGGACTGCACGAGGATCCCGAGGATGTTGTCCATGAGCAGTCCGCTCACCCCGCCGTGCACCGAGTCCGTGGGACCTTGGTGCACGGCGTTCAGGGTGACGGTGGCCGCGGCGGTGCCGTCTTCCGGGAAGCGCACCTCCAGCGGGATCATTGCCGGGTTGTACCGGTCGAGCACGACGGGCCGGCTCTCGACGACGGCGGTGACGGATTCCGTCACACAGCGCTTCCGGGTCTGTTTCCGCAGCGCCCGGCTCAGGGAGTCGACGGCCTCGCTCACCGCGGCGAGGTCCTCGTCGGGGAGATCCGTCACCGCGACGGCATACGTCAGGGCGCGGGTGGCCTCGACCAGTCGTTCACGCTCGTCCACGCTCACCCGGCCGCCCTGCGCGTCTCGTGCAAAGGGATCGACACCTCGCGGCCGGTGCTGACCCGCTTGCGGTCGGGCTCGACGGCCTCCAAGGGCGTGACCTCGCGCAACGTGGCGAGCGAGCGCTTCGCGAGCTCCTGATAGACCCCGATCCCGTTGGCCTTCCATGCCAGCGTGTCGGCGTCGAGCCGGCGGACCACCTTCGCGGGACTACCGGCGACCAGCGACTCGACGGGGAGCTCCATACCCGCGGGCACGAAGCTGTTGGCCCCGATCAGCGAACGGGCGCCGACGCTCACCCCGTCCATCACCACGGCGTTCATCCCGACCAGTACCTCGGCCGAGACGTGGCAGCCGTGCAGGATCGCGCCGTGGCCGACGTGGCTTCCGGGGTCCAGGACCGTGTCCGCGCCGGGGAAGGCGTGCAGTACGCAGTTGTCCTGGACGTTGGACCCTTCCCCGACCGTGATCCGGCCGAAGTCGCCCCGCAGGCTGGCCATCGGACCGATGTAGCAGCCGGGGCCGATGACGACGTCCCCGATCAGCGACGCCTGCGGATGCACGAACGCGGTGGGGTCCACGACGGGGACGACACCGTCGATCTCATAGACGCCCATGCGACACCTCCTCAGGCGGTCTGGCCGCCGTCGACGACGAAGTCCTGGCCGGTGCAGTAGCTGCCGGCGTCACTGGCCAGGAAGGCCACCAGGGAAGACACCTCGGCGGGCCTGCCGACCCGCGGAATCGGCAGACCCGCCACCGCTCCGCCGCCGGCCCTGGTCTCCTCGCTGATCATCGCGGTGTCGATCGCCCCGGGACAGATGCAGTTGACCCGGATCCCGAGCGCGCCCAGCTCCTTGGCGGCGGACTTGCTCGCACCCCGGAGTCCCCACTTGGACGCGCTGTACGCGAGTCCGCCGGCGTAACCGCTGAGCGCCGCGGTGGACGCGATGTTGATGATGGACCCGCCGCGTTCACGCATCAGGGGGATCACCGCCTGCATACCGAGGACGGGGCCCACGAGGTTGATCTGCAACGTGGTCGTGAGCTCCTTCTCGGTGAGTTCCACGAGCGGCTTCTTGCGGTAGGCGCCGGCGTTGTTGACGAGCACGTCGACGCGCCCGAACCGCTCCCCCACCCGGCCCATGACGTCGGCCCAGGCGCTCTCGCTCGCGACGTCGAGCGAGCAGGCGAGCGTCTCGGCCTCGATGCCGTCGGCGTCGATACCGTCGGCGACGGCCCGCACCCCGGACTCGTCGAGATCGACGAGGACCACCCGGGCCCCGAGCCGCGCGAGAAGCCGGGCATGTTCGGCACCCTGGCCCTGCGCGGCTCCGGTGACGAAGGCAACCTTGTCCCGCAGGTCGACCAACTGCTCCACCACGATTCCCACCCTCTCGTCCGCACCTCAGCGCGCTCTTCAAGCAAGCGCTTGGTTCGCAACATAGCAGCGCTCCCTCGGTCTCCGGTAGCGCTCCGCACCCTCTACGTAGCAAATGCTTGGTTGGTACCGTGTCGATGAACGCGCCACCCTCGACAGGAGTGAGCCACCATGACCTCGATCAACCACGTCGGTATCACCGTCAGCGACCTGGACCGGTCGCTGGACTTCTACGTACGCGTCCTCGGCGGCGAACACCTGGGGTCATGGGAGCGCAGCGGCCCGCGGATCGACGCGGTGACGGGCTACCCGGGCATCCTTGTCCGTCAGGCGTTCGTCCGACTCTCCGAGGGCAGGGCCCTGATCGAACTGCTGCAGTACGTCGGCGGCTCGACGGACGTGGTCGACCCGGACAACGGCCGTGCGGGCGCGGTCCATGTCGCCGTCGACGTGACCGGGCTCGATGCCCTCCTGACCCGGGTACGGGAGGAGGGCGTCGCCGTACTCTCCGAGCCCATCGTGGCCGGGGACGGCCCCCTGGAGGGGTGCCGCGTGGTCTACGTCCTGGATCCGGACCGGGTCCGGGTCGAACTCGTCGAGCCCCCGTCCCCGGTCGCCGGCACCTGAACCCCCGGCCTCAGACGCTCCGTTCCAGCCGGTCGAACTCCTCGGCGCTCAGCCGGAATTCGACGGACCGGACCGAGTCCAGGACGGACTCCGGCCGGCTCGCCCCCGGAATCGGGATGATCACCGGCGACTTCATCAACTGCCAGGCCAGCGCCACCCGCTGCGGGCTGACTCCCCGCTCCTCGGCGATCGCGTGGAACTCGCCGTGGGCCGACCCGAGTTCCTTCGCCTCCCGCATGCCGCCGAGCGGGCTCCAGGACGAGAAGGCGAGCCCGAGCTGTGCGCACAGGTCGATCTCGGGCTGACTGGAGCGGAAGCGGGGTGAGAACTCGTTCTGCACCGAGACGAGTGCGTCGCCGAGGATCTCGCGGGCCAGCAGGATCTGCTCCGGGTCGGCGTTCGAGATCCCGGCGCGCTGGATGAGGCCCGCGTCGTAGAGATCCCTCATCCCGCCCATGCTCTCGGCGTAGGGGATCTGCGGATCGGGGCGGTGGTGGTAGTACAGCGGCAGCGCGTCGTAGCCCAGGCGCCGGAGTGAGTCCTCGCAGGCGCTGCGCAGGTGTGCGGGGCGCCCGTCGATCCACCAGGTGTTGTCCGGGTTACGGAGGTGACCGCCCTTGGTCGAGACGATCACGTGGTCGGTGGAGCCGGGGTACAGCGCGAGCGCCTTCACCACCGCGAGCTCGTTCACGCCGTAACCGCCCGCCGGGCCGTACACGTCCGCGGTGTCGATCAGCGTCACGCCGGCGTCCAGGGCCGCATGGACGGTGCGGATCCCGCGCTTCTCGTCATAGCCCATGACCTGCGTCAAGGTCATGGCACCCAGGCCGATCGGGAAGACCTCCAGGTCACCCAGCGCCCTGGTTCCGGCAACACCGGCCATTCCTGCACCCTCCCCTTGTCGTGGTGGCTATGTGGTGTGCAGGCCTCCGTGGAGCACGGTGAGGAACTGCACGGCGACGGCCTCGTGCTTGTACTTGCCGCGCGGGCGGTACCAGCGCACGGTGGACCAGATCGCGTCGCGGATGAACCGGTAGGACAGGTTGACGTCGACGTCGCTGCGGAACACCCCGGACTTCTGTCCCGCCTTGAGCACCTGCAGCCAGATCTTCTCGATCTTCTTGCCGATCTCGGCGACGTACTCGAAGCCGGACTGGCGGTTGAGCATGGTCGATTCGTTCTGGTAGAGCGCCACGGCGACAGGAGAGGCGTCGATGGCGGCGAAGGAGTGCCTGATCAGCTCGTCGAGGATCTGCTCCGGGTTCTCGCCCTCCTTCTCGATCGCGATGAAGCGCTCGAGAAGCGGACCGAGGAAGTCACGGAGGATCTCGTCGAGCATCTCCTCCTTGGAGCTGAAGTGGTGGTAGAGGCTGCCCGACAGGATGCCCGCCTCGTCGGCGATGTCCCGGACGGTCGTCTCGGCGTACCCGCGGGTGGCGAACAGCTCGGCGGCGATGCCGAGGAGCTCACCACGGCGGTGCGAGCCGCTGTTCCCGCCGGCCCTGGTGCCGCGCCTCCTGGCCGCCGTCTGCCCGGACCGCCCTGCCGCCATGTCGTCCGTCCCTCCTGGCGGGAGACCCTCTCCCCCAACACACACTTGTTCAAGCCTGTCACGACTGTCCCCACCTGGTGCAGCTTCCCACACCCGGCACGGCGTCCTGCCCGGCGCCGATCTTCCCACGCACGGGACCCGATCCGCCCCGGAAGCACGCAAGGAACAGAGCGGAAGTCACGTTCCAGGCAATGACACCGCCATCCGTCGCCAACTAGCATACCTACCAAGCACTTGGTTGATTCGGAGGATCCTGTGAGCAGCAGTGCAGCCCCACTGACCATTCCCCGTCTTCTCGCGGACGCGGCGGCGAAGCACCGGGAGAACCTGGCTGTCGTCGACGGTGACCTCCGCGTCAGCTACCGGGAACTGGCCGACATGGTCTTCCGGACCGCCCGGGCCTACATCGCCTCCGGCGTCCGCCCCGGTGACCGGGTCGCGGTCTGGGCGCCGAACCGGATCGAGTTCATGCTCGCCATGCTGGGGGCCCAGTCGGCGGGTGCCTGTGTGGTCCCGATCAACACGCGCTACCGCGGGCAGGAGGCCGCCGTGATCCTCGGGCGGTCGCGGGCCTCGGTCCTCGTGTTCGCGGGCGGATTCCTCGGCAAGGACTTCTCCGCGATGCTGCGTGACGCGGTGGCCCCGGAGGCGCGTCCGGGTGAGACCGGGCCCGTACCAGGGCTTCCCGCGCTGAAGACGCTGGTCGACATCACCGCCGACAGCAGCGCGGCGCACACGCTGGCCTGGCCGGACTTCCTCTCCCGCGCGGACCAGATCTCGCCTCAACAAGGAGCGGAGACGGCCGAGGCCGTGGCCCCGGAGGATGTCTGCGACATCATGTTCACCTCGGGCACCACAGGTGTGCCCAAGGGCGTGATGAGCGCGCATCGCCAGACGGTCGGTGTGGCCAGGGTCTGGGCCACGGGCGCGGAGCTGAGCCCGGCCGACAACTACGCGATCGTGAACCCGTTCTTCCACGGCTTCGGTTACAAGGCGGGCATGATCGCCGCGCTCGAAGCCGGCTCCACGATCTACCCGCTGGCCACGTTCGACGTGGACCAGGTCCTCTCGCTGATCTCGGCCGCCGGAATCTCCGTGCTTCCGGGGGCGCCCACCATCTTCACCTCCCTCCTGGACCACCCGCGGCTGCCGGAGTTCGATCTCGGCTCGCTGCGCTTCGCGATCGCCGGGGCGGCGACGGTGCCCGAATCCCTGTTCCAGCGGATGCGGGACGAGCTGGGGTTCGAGACCGTGGCGCAGGCCTACGGTCTGACCGAGTGCGTCGTGGCCACCCAGTCCCGTCCGAACGAGGATCCCGCACACGTCGCGGAGACGACCGGCCCGGCGGTCCCGGGCATCGAGATACGTGTCGTCGACGCGGAGCAGAAGAGTGTGCCCGTCGGGCAGGACGGCGAGATCCTGCTGCGGGGTGACAACGTCATGCTCGGCTACTTCGAGGACGAGGACGCCACCCGTGCCGCGATCGACTCCGAGGGCTGGTTCCACACGGGAGACGTGGGCCGGCTCGACGAACACGGCTGTCTGAAGATCACCGACCGCATCAAGGACATGTTCATCGTCGGCGGCTTCAATGTGTATCCCGCCGAGGTGGAGAACACCCTGGGTGCCCACCCCGACGTCTCGGAGTCCGCCGTCGTGGGCATCCCGGACGCGCGCCTCGGCACCGTGGCGTGTGCCTACGTCGTACCCCGTCGCGGCGCCCGTCCCACGCCCGAGGACATCATCGCCTTCTGCAGGACCCGGCTCGCGAACTTCAAGGTGCCGAGCAAGGTCGTCCTCATCGACGAACTCCCCAAGAACGCCAGCGGAAAGATCATGAAGGCGGATCTGCGCGGCGGGACACCGACGGGCTGAGGCGCAGAGGTGGGCTACGCCGACCGGCCCCTGCCGATTCGATCGGCAGGGGCCGGTGCTGTGCGACCGCGGGCCTCTCAGGAATCCCGGGAGGCTGATCCTTGTGCCGGGGTCCTGCCGAAGTAGGCGTCCTGGAGGTTGTCCAGGTCGTCCGCCGCCGAGGCCAGGACGACACGTCCCATGTCGAGGACGGTCACGTGGTCGGCGACGGCGATCGATGCCTCCACCGCCTGTTCGACGAGGAGGATCCCGATCCCGGTCTCCTTCAGCAGGCCCACGCGTTCCATGACCTCGTTCACGATCACCGGGGCCAGGCCGCCGGAGGGCTCGTCGAGCATCAGGAGCCGCGGCCCGGCCATCATGGCCTGGGCGATCGCGAGCATCTGCTGCTGACCGCCGGACATCGTGCCGGCGAGCAGCGACCGTTTGTCGCCGAGGACGGGGAACAGCTCGTACATCCGTTCCGCTTCCTGGCGCAGCTCGGTGCGCTTGAGGCGGCGGGTGTAGCCGCCGAGCAGCAGGTTCTGCTCGACGGTCTGCGCGTGGAAGACCCGTTTGCCTTCCTGGACGTAGGCCATCCCCTGTCGTACGCGCGTGTGCGCGGCTGCCTTCGTGATGTCGCGGCCGCCGAGCTCGACGCTGCCGGCGGTCGCCTTGTTGAGCCCTGAGACCGCCCGGAGCGTGGTGGTCTTGCCGGCACCGTTGCGTCCGAGCAGGACGGTCAGTCGACCCGGCCAGACGTCGAAGGAGACGTCCCACACGACCCGCAGGTCGCCGTACCCGGTGCCGAGGTTGCGCACCCGGAGGATCGGTTCGTCGGTCTGCTGTGTCGTCATGTGTTCTCCCCCGAGGTGGCCGCACCGGTCATGCGGTCGGTGCTCGTGTGCGCGGCGGTCGGCGCGGGGTCCACTCCCAGGTACTCGCTGAGCACCCTGGGGTCACGCTCGATCGCTTCCGGAGGGCCGGTGGTGATGAGCTGCCCGTGGGCCAGTACGGCGATGTCGTCGGCGAGGGCGAGGACGAGCCGGAAGTTGTGCTCGACAAGCACCACGGTCCCGCCGGCGTCACGGATCTGACGGATCAGTGAGGCGAGGCGTTCGACCTCGTGCTCGTCGAGGCCGGAGGCCGCTTCGTCGAGCAGGAGCACGCCCGGGGCGTCGATCAGGGCCCGGGCCACTTCGAGGAGCCGGCGCATACCCAGCGGCAGCGAGACGGCCTCGGTGTCCCGCAGGTGATCGAGGCCGACGAGTGCGAGCATGCGCTCGGCCTCCCGCAGATCCTCATGGCGCACGCGCCGGAACCGGGGAGTGCGCAGCACCGCCGCGAGGACGGAGGTGCGGTGTCCCGTGTACCGGCCCGATGCCACTGCTTCGAGAACGGTGACCCCGGCCGGGATGTTCGGGGTCTGGAAGGTGCGGGCGACACCTGCTCGGGCGACACCGTCGGAGGTCAGGCCGTGCAAGGGGGCGCCGTCGAGGGTGATCTCGCCGCTGTCGGTGCGATAGAAGCCGCACACCATGTTCAGGAGGGTCGTCTTGCCGGATCCGTTCGGCCCGATCAGTGCGGTCACGGTGCCCGGCAGGGCTTCGAGCGAGACGTCCTTCAGGGCCTGGTTGCCACCGAACGCCTTGGACACGTCACGGATCCTGAGGGTGGCCCCCTTGTACGGGGGGATGTTCGGGGCGGGACCCGTCCCGGTGGCGACCGTGTTCACCTCCGGCTGCGCCATGCGGTCGAGCCTGGTGACCAGTACGCGGCACACCCGGGCGAGCCCGCCGGTGAGCAGGACACCGCCGACCACGAGGAACACCCCGGTGAAGACGAGTGCGTACTGCTGGAATCCCGAGGACTGGTTCGGGCCGAACTGCATGACCGCGGCGCCCACCAACGCGCCGTACACGCTGGCGGATCCGCCGAGGATGGACGCCGAGAGCACCGTGGTGGCGAAGGTGAAGGAGAACGCCTCCGGGGAGACGTACAGGTCGAGGTTGGCGAACAGGGCGCCGGCGAGGCCCGCCGGGATCGCCCCGAGCGCGTAGGCCAGCAGCTTCATCCGGAAGACCGAGATGCCGGTCGACGCCGCGAGCACCGGGCTCTGTTTGAGGACCCGCAGTGCGATGCCGTGCCGGGAGGTGACGATGTTGCGCAGCACGGCGAACCACAGGATCGCGACCACCGAGATGACCAGGTAGAAGCCCGTGCCGTCGAGCAGGGTGCCGAACAGGGTCGGGCTCTGGATCCCGCTCAGGCCGTTCCTGCCGCCGGTCGCACGGGGGAAGATCGCGAGCACGTCGGGGACCAGGAGAACGAGGAAGAACGAGGTCATCGCCAGGGACCAGCTGCCGAGCCGCAGCCCGGGGATGCCGGTGACGACGCCCACCGCCAGAGCGCCGAGGCCGGCGACCAGGAGTTGCACGAGGATGTCGGTGTGGCCGGCCTTGGAGAGCAGACCGGCGATGTAGGCCCCCGAGGCGTACATGGCCGCTTGCCCCAGGGCGAGTTCCCCCGCGTATCCGAGGCTCAGGTTGAGCCCGCTCACCACGAGGGCGAGGATGAGGGTGAGTTGGATCTGCCTCGAGGCTGAGAAGTCCAGGCCCGCCCAGGGGAGGACGAGCAGGACCAGACCGAGGGCCAGGGCCAGGATCCAGCCCGGTACCGCACGAACGGTTCGCCACAGCACCATGGTCACACCGTCCTTTCCCGGACCCGGACGAAGAGGCCCGCCGGTCGCACCAGCAAGATGGTGATGAGGATGACGAAGACGGTGATGTTGGCGTACTCCCCGCCCAGGTAGCGGGCGGCCAGGGCCTCGGCGAGACCCACGACCAGGCCGCCGACGAGGGTGCCCGGCATCGAGCCGAACCCGCCGATGGCCAGGACGACGAAGCCCTTGAGGGCGAGGGAGGCGCCCAGGGTGGCCACCGCGAAGGTCTTGGGGCCGACGAACATGCCGAGCAGACCGGCGACGGCGCCGGAGAACGCGAAGGCGCCGAAGGCGAGCCGGCGGACGTTGACACCGCGCAGCATCGCCGCCTCGCGGTCCTCCGACATGCCGAGCAGGGCCAGACCGACCAGGAAGCGCCGGCTGAGCCGGGTGAGCGCCCATACGAGGACGACGGCCACCAGTACGAGCGCGATCTCCACCGGGTAGATCTGGCCGCCGAACAGCTCGAGGACGTCGTTGCCGCCGAAGAAGGGGACGTTCAACGGCTGGGTGCCCCAGACGAGTTGGGTCGCTCCGTTGAGGAGGATGGACACGCCGAGTGTGGTGACCAGGATGTTGTGCGGGTCCTTCACCGGCCGTACCGCCAGCCGTTCCTCGATCGCCGCCAGGGCCATGACCGAGGCGACGGCCAGCAGCATCACGAGCGGTACGGACAGCTTCCAGGTCACCAGGCCGGTGTAGGCGACGAACGCACCCACCATGATGAGTTGGGCCTGGGCGAAGTTGAAGGTCTTCGAAGAGATGAAGACGATGTTGTAGCAGACTGCGACCAGTGCGTAGACCGCACCGAGGGCCAGTCCGCCCCAGATCAGTGTCACGGCAGCTCGATCCTCGTGTGGCCGGTCCCTACTGGAACTGGCCGTCCTTGATCTCGGACGGCTCGACGAAGAGGAACGCACCGGCGTCGCTGTTGGGGCTGTGCGAGGTGGCGGTGAAGTGGTAGCCGTTCATCATCGTCGTCTTCGCCTTGGCCTGCACCGACTTGTCCTCGAGTGCCTTGGCGAGCGCCTTGGGGTCGCCGAGTGAACCGGTCTTCTCGGCCGCGGCGGCGACGAGGGTGAGCGCGTCGTAGTTGTTGGCGAGGATCAGGGTGGACCGGATCCTGCCCAACGACTTCATCGCCGCGACCGCCTTGTTCACGGCGGCGTCGCCGGAGTCGTGCTTGGTGCTCTTGTGCACCTGCATCACCAGGTTCTTCACCTGGTCGGTGCCGAGGACCCCGGTGGGCGGCGGCGTGGAGATCAGGCCGGTCGCGGAGACCGAGGTGTTGGCCACGATCGGGATCTTCCACCCGAGCTTCTTCATGCTCTTGAGCAGGTAGCCGACCGGGGCGCCGTAGCCGTCCATGATCAGGGCGTCCGGGCCGGCCGCGCGCACCGACTGGAGCTGCGGGGTCATGTCGAGCGCGGCGACGTCGTACTCCTCGCTCTTGACCACCTTGATGCCGGCCCCGGTGAACGCCTTCGTCACCTCGGTGTTGAAGGTCTCGCCGTAGGAGCTGCTGCCGTGGATGATGCCGACCTTCTTGTAGCCCTTCTCCTTCAGGTGGGGGATGAAGCCCTTGACGTAGTCGGTCGGGCTCGGAGCCAGGTCGAAGTTCAGCGGGAACGCGGACGGGTTCGAGGAGTCGGCGGTGGGGCCGATGTTCATGGAGAGGATGTTGCTCTGCTTCAGGATGGGCAGGACCGCGGCCGTGACGGTCGACGGGCCCGAGTCGAGGAACAGGTCGGGCTTCTTGCCCGAGTTGATCGCTTCCCGGAGCTTGGTGACCGCCGTCGTGGGGTCGCTCGCGTCGTCCACGACCGTGACCTCGACCTTGTGGCCGAGTATGCCTCCGGACGCGTTGACGACCTTGGCGCCCGCCTTGGCCGAGAGCACCGACGTCGCCGAGTTGTCCGCGAGGGCACCTTGAGCGCTCAGGCCACCGGTGACCAGGACGCGATAGGGCTCGTCGGCGCTCTTCGCATCCTTGCCCGAACCGGATCCGCAACCCGTGAGGGTCAGGGCGAGACCCGTCGCCGAAGCGACCACCGCAACGATTCGTCTGTTCATTTTCAACCCTTATGGAGAGCCGAGAGGCGCCGATACCGAACCAAGCGCTTGATAGTGCGGCGAACCGTAGCATGGTGAATCTCGCGCCGGTCAAGCACTCGACTCGCATCCTTTCGACCACTTTCCGGGGGGATTTCGCGTGCTGGGTCAAGGCACTTGACCGCCCTCCAGCCCCTACTTAACCTGCGACCAAACGCTTGTTTGTCTACGAACACGGAAGGCCTCTTCCATGCGCGACTTCGAGGACAGGGCGGGGGTGGCCATCGTCTCCGGTGGCTCCGGAGGGATCGGAGCAGCCGTCTGCCGCCGCCTGGCAGCCGCCGGTTCGGCGGTGGCCCTGACGTACCGCCAGAACAAGGACCAGGCCGACGCCGTGGCCGCCGAGCTGGCCGCGCATGGCGTGACCGTGGCCACGGATCGCCTCGACCTGGCCGACGCGGCGGCCACCAGCGGCTATGTGCAGTCCGTGCTCGCCCGGTTCGACTCGGTGCACACCGTGGTCCACTGTGCGGGCCCGCACGTACCGATGGTCCATCTCTCCCGGGTCTCACCGGAGCGGCTGCGCGAGCAGCTCGACACGGATGCGGCCGCGTTCTTCAACCTGCTGCACGCCGCGCTGCCGGCGCTCCGTGACAGCCGGGGTTCCGCGGTGGCGGTCACCACGGCGGCGACCAGCCGCTATCCGGTGCGCGACGGCCTGTCCGCGGGCCCCAAGGCCGCGGTGGAAGCGCTGGCACGCGCCCTCGCCGCCGAGGAAGGGCGCTTCGGCGTACGGGTCAACTGCGTGGGGCCGGGGATGCTCACCGACGGTATGTCCGCACGCCTGATGGCGTCGGGCGACCTGGACCGTCGCGCCCTCGACGCCGCCATGGCCAACATCCCGCTGCGCACCTTCGGCACCTCCGAGGACGTGGCCGAAGCCGTGTGCTTCCTGGCCTCGGACCGCGCCCGGTTCATCACCGGCCAGAAACTCGACATCGACGGCGGCTACGGCATCTGAGCCACCCCCTGTGAGGAGTACATGTGAGTACTGAGCCTTGCCCCGACCTCGGGTTCACCCCCGGAGACGTGGCCGTGATCAGCGGCGCCGGGAGCGGGATCGGCCGGGCCACCGCCCTCAGGGCCGCGCAGCTGGGACTGCGCGTGTCAGCGTGGGACCTCGACGCCGGCGCGGTCGCCGCGACGGTCGACGAGATAGCGGAGGCCGGAGGGATCGCCATGGCGGTGACCGCGGACGTGTCCGAGCCGGCCGACGTGCGCGCCGGATTCGCCGACACCATCGGCGCGTTGGGCGAGATCCGCTACCTGGTCAACAACGCCGGACCGTCCTCCGCCGCCGAGATCGACTTCGACGTCGCCGTGCAGATCTCCGTGGGCAGTGTGCGGCTGATGACCGACACATGGCTGTCCGGCGGGGTCCCGACCGGAGCCGCGCTGGTCAACATCGCTTCCGTGGCGGGCAACCTGATCGGCACGGCCTCAGGCTGGTACTCCGCGGCGAAGGCCGGAATCACGGGATACACCAGACATCTGGCCGCCCACCCCACTGCCGGCGTCCGCAGCAACGCCGTCGCCCCGGGCATGACCGACACTCCCCGCCTCGCGGGCTTCGCGGCCAGCCCGGTCGGCCGACGGGCACTCGAACGCAACCCACTGAAGCGCATGGCCACCCCGGACGACATCGCCTACGCGGTGCTCTTCCTGCTCTCGCCGCTCGCCTCCTACATCAACGGCGTGCTTCTCCCGGTCGACGGGGGCTGGACGGTCACGCAGTGACACCATGATGCGCCGGTCGCCGGCACCTTCGAGGTCCTGTCCTCAGTCGCCGGCGGTCACGACCTCGGGACGGACGGAGGGCAGGCCCCAGGGTTCGACGGCTCCGGAGATCAGGTCGGCCGTGAACTGGACCGCGCCGGCCGGGTAGTGCCACCAGTCTCCGTTGTGAGAGGCGACAGTGACCATCCACTCCTCAGGGCTGTCGCCGGCCGTGGTCCACAGGAACGTGTCGCCGTCGTGCGAGCCGCCCCAGCCCAGCAGGCCGCCGGGGTCCGGGTACACGGGAAGCACGTCGCTGAGGCCTTCGATGTCAAGAAGGTCCTCCACGTCCTCCCGCTCCTCCAGGGTCGCCTTCGCCCACGCCTCTTCCCTGCCCGGTGTCGGTGCTTGTATGGACATGAAGTCACCGAAGAGCAGGGGCGGGTAGACCTCGCCGAACAGTTTGAAGTCCGCCGGGAGCGCCGTTCCGAGGGCGGCCTCCACCGCCGCCCAGTCGATGCGGGCCGGCTCGATACGCCGCAGTGCCGCCAGTCCGGGGACCGCCGCCTCCAGGGCTGAGAGAGCCGCGTGCGGGTCCACCAGCCGCAGTGTCGCCGCCTGTTCGGGTACCACGTGTGCGTCCATGAGTGCAGCATCGCACGACACGGATACGGCGCAGCAGCCGACTGGGCTGCAGCGGCAGGAGGCAGCGGCCCGCGCCGTGAGCAGGCGCGGCGCCTCGCCGCTTGGGCCGATCGGTGCAGGTGCGGCGCGCCTCGGCCGTGCGGGCGGTCGAGGCGCGAGGATCGGTGGGCGGCGGCCTCAGGACGGGCCGCCGCCCTGCTCCGCCCCACCGTGTGAAGAGGCCCGGCCATGAAACCGTTCCACTCCCTGCTCGTCCAGAAGGTGTCCGGCCGGCTCGACGACACCCTCGGCGTCACGCCGACGGCCGCGTGACGGGCCCCGTGACGGGCTCCGCGCCCGACGACGGCGCGCCGCAGGGCGGCCGCTACGGCGAGACCGTCTTCCCTCCCGGTCAGGCGGGTGAGGCGGAGCGCGTCGACTTCGGCGCGCTCGCCTACGACGACATCACCATGACGCGGCTACGGGCACTCGGGGTCGGCCCGGGATGGCGTTGCCTGGACCTCGGCGCGGGCACCGGCACGGTCTCCCGCAGGCTGCTGAACGAAGCCCGGGTGGACAGCGTGCTCGCCGTGGACCGCGACGTACGCTTCCTCGCCGAGCGGCCCGCGCCGGGCCTCGACGTGCTGGAGACCGACATCACCGCTCCGGGTTTCGCCCCGGGCCGGTTCCGGCTCATCCACGCGCGCTTCGTACTGATGCACCTGCCCGAGCACGAACGCCTGATCACGACACTCGCCGAACTCCTTGAACCCGGCGGGGTGTTGGTACTCAGCGACGCGGTCGACCTGACGAGCGACCGGACACCTGCCACGCCGTACACCACCACGATGCGAGCGATGTGGCACGGCCTGAAGGCCACCATCGGCACCGATGTCTCCTGGGTACCGTCCTACCCGCACCTGCTGCGGGGAGCGGGCCTTGTGCCGGTCGCCGCCGAGATCCACGTACCGCCTCTGACGCCGGGCAGCCCCATCAGCCGCTTCTGGGCCGACACATGGGAGCGCAGCAGGGCGGCCATGCTCGCCACCGGGCTGGTCGACGACGCAGCCATCGGAACGGCCCTCCAGTATCTGGAATCCGACGACTGCGCCGCACTGTCGGCCGGCATGCTCACCGCGTGGGGGTGGAAGAAATGACGCCCGACGAAACGGCTACCGGGCCGCCGCCGCCCGGAAGACCATGAACACCATCTGTGTCACCCTCCCGTACGTGTCCGTGAAGGCGTCCGTGCTCATCTTGTCCAGCGCCCAGCCTCGCTCCTCGATGCCGTAGATCACCTCCGCCATCACATCCGAGTCAATGATCCGCGCGTTCACGACGAACACCGGCCGGCCCGCCTCACGCTGAGCACCGGCCCTGGCCACATGGGCCAGCGCCTGCTCGCGTTCGAACTTCGCCTTGTCCGTCTCGTACTGCCCCATCCCCGCTCCCCTTCCTCACCCGCACGCCCGAGCCCTGCCCCTCCACAGTCACGACCACGCCTCACTCACCAACCCGCTTCGCCCGTGTCGGCCGGCGCACGGCGCGCCCTGATGAGTTGCTGGACGACGGGGCTGTCCGTGTCGGGAGCGGTCAGCAGCTGCACCTCTTCCACCCGGAAGCCGTACGCGGTGAGCAGGTCCTCCCAGAGGTGAGGTGTCAGGACCCACATCTCCACCGGGATCGGGGGCTCGTCACGCAACAGGACCTGCTGCTCGCGCGGCTCGACGCCGGTGGACGGGCCGCGGCCGTGCAGATCCGTATGGATGACGGAGAAGATCAGCGGGGCGTGCGGCGTCAGGCCGTCGCGGAGGGCGGGCAGCAGTTCGTGCGGATCGACGTAGGCCAGGCTTCCTACGGCGTACGCGGCCTCGTACGGGTCGGCGGCGTGCAGGTGCTCGATGACCTCGCCGTGCACCCACCGGACGCCTGGCTCCGTGGCGAACCGGGTGGTGGCGCGTTCGTGCTGGGTGGCGGACTGCTCGATCGCGGTGACGCGCGCACCGTGGTTCCGGGCCAGGTGGACGGCGTGGTGGCCCGGTCCGGAGCCGATGTCCAGCACGCGTTTACCGGTCAGCTCCCCGAGTACCTCGGTGCCGGGGCCGACACCGTTCCATGGACCCCACACGATCGTCTCCGGGACGGGTGGCAGGAACCCGTGGTCGAGCTGTCGTCGGCCGTAGAGGGTCCAGGCTTCTTTGTTGCGGTCCGCGACGGACACGGTGTGCTCCTGAGGGGTGCGGATGGATGACGAGGGGCCTTGTTGCCCGGGGCCTGTTGCCTGACCTGTGGTTACCGTCATGCGGGTTCGGAGGCGGGTGGGCGGGCAGGGGCGGGCATGGTGACGGGGTGGTCGTCGTGTCCGTACTGGGCCGCCTGGGTGCGGAACATCGCCGCGTAACGCCCGTTGGCGGCGAGCAGTTCGGCGTGGGTGCCCTGCTCCACGACGCGGCCCCTGCGCAGGACGTAGATGAGGTCGGCCCAGCGCACGCCGGACATGCGGTGGGTGACCAGCACGACGGCCCGGTGGGGAGCGGCCAGGTCGCGGATGCGGTCGAAGGCCTCGATCTCGGCCTCCGGGTCCAGTGCGGACGTCGGCTCGTCGACGATCAGCACGCTGTCCGCCGTACACGTCTTCGTACGCCAATGGGTGCGCGCCAGGCCGACCTTCTGCCACTCGCCACCGGACAGCTCGCCCCCGCCGCGGAACTGCCGTGCGAGCAACGTGCCCATTCCGCCCGGCAGTTTCTCGATGACGGACTGCGCCGCGGCGTAATCCACGGACGGCTTCAGGTCCTCCGACGTCGCCGCATGGCCCGGGCGCCCGATGCGGATGTTCAGCGCCGCCGTGAACGGCCAGCGCTGGAAGTCCTGGGTCAACTGGCTGACCCGCTCGAACAGTCGGGGCCTGTCGAGGTCCTGGACCGGGACGCCGCCCCAGTGGACGGAGCCGGACTGCGGGGTCAGGAGTCCGCTGATGACCTTCATCAGGGTGGACTTGCCGCTTCCGTTCTCGCCCACGACCGCGACGACGGAGCCCATCGGTACGGTCAGCGAGGCCGCGTCGAGGGCCGGGTGCTCCCGGTCCGGGTAGCGGTAGGTCACCCTGTCCAGCACCACCGCGTCGATACGGTCGGGAAGTTCCCTGCCGCCGGTGGGGAGGGTGCGCCGGCCTGACTCCTCCACGAACTTCACGTGATCCTGGACGTACAGGGCCTCCTCGTGAAGGCTGTTGATGTTCATGACCAGAGATCCGAGACCCGCCGACCCCGACCGGATGGCGTACACGGCGGTCGTGGCGACGGCCAGACTCATCTGCCCCGCCGTGATCAGCCAGAGCATGACGCCGTACGTAGCGGTGGTCGCCAGGCCGGACAGGGCCGTCGCCGTCAGCTCGGTCGCGGCCTTCCTGTCGGCGAGCTGCTTCTGCTCGGCCTCGGCGCTCTCGGCCATGTCGCGATAGCGGTCGAGCAGGAACGGGCCCACGGCGTGCAGCCGTACCTCTTGGGCTGCGCTCCGTTCGGTGAGCAGATTGGCGATCAGACGGCTGGCGCGCAGGTGCTCGACCCAGGTCTGGACGGAGATGTAGCGGCGCTGCGCCACCCGCATCGCGCCCCAGCCGCGCGGCGCCACGATCAGCAGGAGCATCGGGAACAGTGCCCAGTGGAGCACGCTGAGAATGCCGGCGGTCGAGACGAGCGCGATGGCCCCGTTCAACGCGGCGACGCACAGGGAGATCATCCGGCGGGCGGAGGCGGCACCGTAGTACGCGATGTCGAGCAGTCGCCGGTAGGCCGGGTCCTCGATCGCCTCGAGCTCGGCCGCCTGGGCGGTCTCCAGGTATTCGACGGTGACCACGCGTTCGACGAGCGGTTCCAGACGACCGGCGCGTGACGTGGACAGGCTGGCCAGCACGGAGTTGACGCCGGCGACGACGGCGCCGACGATCATCGCGGGCACCGCGGAACGCACGCGCTCGGTCGCCGTGCCGGGGGTGAGCAGGGCGTGCATGATCGCATTGAGGACGAGCAGCTGCACGGCCGCCACGATCCCCTGCCCGATCTCGCTCACGCCGACGACGAGCAGCGCGTTCCGATCCGCCCGCCAGGCCCGCCGCAGTGTCGACCAGGCCACGCGCGGCATCGCCCGCAACGCCGTGAGCAGGGATGTCTCAAGGCGGGCACGCTCGTGCTCGTTCCACCCCATGTCGTACCGCAGGGGCCCGCCGAACAGCTCCTCCTCCGCGGCCGAGACCTTCGGTTCTTCCATTCGTGGACGGCGCAGCAAGCCCCTCCGCGCGCGTTCCCCGCTCCCGCCGTGCCGGGCGTTCGTGGTCCCGGTCACCGGCGCACCTCCCCCGTCAGCCGGTCCAGGGTGCGCCTGCCGCGCGCGGTGACCTGCGGATCTCCGTGATCCGGGCCCCAGCGCAGGCAGCTGACCGCGTCCAGTGCGGACAGGCACGTCAGGGCCGCGTCTTCGGACGCGGTCAGGGTGCGGCCGTATCCGGCGAAGAACGCTGCACGCAGGTCGGGGCGGCCGGGCCATACGGCGCAGGCCAGTGGCACGAGGTCCTGGACGACCGCGGTGAACCGTGCGCGCTCGAAGTCGATCCACGCCGCTGTGGCGCCGTTCCACAGCAGGTTTCTCGGCCAGGCGTCACCGTGGATGAACGCGAGGGGGAGCGGCGGTAGTTGGGACAGGTGCGCTGCGCAGGCGCGTACGAGGTCGCGTTCGTCGGGGGTGAGCCGGTCACCGGCCGCGGTGAGACGGTCCTCGGCTCCGGCCGCCGCGTCCGTCAGGGCGCGCTCGGCCTCGGCGCGGCGCGGCCCGGTCAGGTCGCCGGCCGCGTGCAGTCGGGCCAGCAGCAGGCCGCCCTGACGGTGCGCCTCGGCCTCTTCGGCCGCGGACGGGGTGAGTTGCTTGATCGGCCTGCCGTCGACGGCGGTGACCAGCAGGGCCAGGTGCTGAGGATGGGAGGCGATCAGCTGGGGTGCGCGGTGGGCGCCGAGGGCGGGGACCGCGTGACGCAGGGCGAAGGTCTCGCGCTGGTACGTGACCGGGTTCGGGGAGACCTTCAGGAAGACCCGTACGCGGCTCGGGCGGGTCAGCTCCCACACGCGGGAGTTCACGCGCGGGTGCGAGACGTCCACCGGGGGCGTCGGCAGGGGGCCGAGCTCCTTGTGCGCCCAGGACATGAGCGTCGGCGAGGGCAGCGTCAGGACGGTCATGCGCCCCACCTCGATGACGGGTGTGACGCGGCGGCGAACAGGCTGCGACGCACGTCCACGGGGCGCCGCAGTACGGCCCTCGCGGCGAGCTGGGCAGGCGGATTTTCGAACACGTCACGAAGGGCGGGAAGGGCGAGCACAGGATTCACGGCTACTCCTTGGTCGAGAGGGGTGGGTGCAGCACACCGGACAACGCTGCTGATCACAGCGCCGACACGGGTGCGGGACGAGCGACAAGTCGCGCACGAGTTCGAAGGTCATGCGCTCGGCCTTGCGACTTCGGGGCTCCGCGCGGCTGCCGCGTTTTCGAATTCCCTCGTGTTGGTGACGCGGGTCGGGTCGTAGCCCTGATGGGGGATTGCACAGCTGTGTGCTTCGCCTGCAACGGGTGCCTCCGACGACCTGGACAGGATCGAGGGACCGCACCCTCGCGCACGCCACTGACAAGCGAGCGGGGGCAGCGACGAGATCCGGACAGCCGGAAGCGGTGACGTGGCGACTACGACGGGCGGGGCGGGGCCCATATGCGGTGCGGCAGACGCGCGGCGCCGGCGGTACGAAAGAGGCTCAATTCAGACGCTGTCGGGTGGGCCGGCCGAGGCTGACTTCTCCAGCGGTCGGCTGGGAGGGCGGGCGGCAGGGGAAGGCGCGCGGGCGTCACGGTCCCGCCAGCAGATCCCCGATCGCCGCGATGCCTTCCGCGATGGCGCTCTCGCTCACGTCGCCGAAGCCCAGGACCAGTTGCGCAGGCCCGTCGCTGCGGCGTGCCGTCGAGCGGCACTCGCTCATGCCGTAGAGACCCACGGACCTGGCGCGGGCGGCGGCGATGACGCCCTGCTCGTCCGTGCCCTCGCCGAGGTGTGCGACGGCGTGGAACCCGGCGGCGAGACCGGTCACCGCGACCCCGGGCGCGTGCGTGGCGAGCGCGGCGGTCAGGGCGCGGCGCCGGGCCGCGTACGTCGTGCGCATGCGGCGCAGGTGCCGATCGTAGCGGCCCGACTCTATGAGCCTGGCCAGGGCGAGTTGATCGAGCACGGGTGAGCCCCGGTCGCTGAGGTACTTCGCCGTGCTGATCTCTCCGGCGAGCGCGGGCGGGCACAGCATCCAGCCGATCCGCAGTGCCGGTGCGAGGGATTTGCTGACGGTGCCGATGCTGATCACGCGGTCGGCCGCCAGCCCTTGCAGGCAGCCGATGGGTTCGCGGTCGTAGCGGAACTCCGCGTCGTAGTCGTCCTCGATGACGAACGCACCTTGCCGCTCGGCCCACTTGATCAGTTCCAGCCGCCGGTCGGGAGCCATGGCCACACCGGTCGGCCACTGGTGCGCCGGGGTCACGATGACGGCCCGCGCACGGGTGGCGGCCAGCGCCCGGACGTCGAGGCCGTGCTCGTCCACCGGAACCGGGACCGCCGACAGGCCCGCCGCCTCGGCGGCCGCCCCGATGGAGGCGGGCGACCCGGGATCCTCGTACGCCACCGTGTCGACACCCGTCCTGGCCAGGGTGCGCAGGGCCAGGTCGAGACCCTGGGCGTAGCCGGCGCAGACCACGAGGTGTTCGGGGTCCGCGGCTGCGGCGCGCACCCGCCGCAGGTAGCCCGCGACGACCTCGCGCAGTACGGCGCTGCCGCGTGGATCGCCGTAGTCGAGGTCTGCCGTCGGGAGGCCGCGTCCGGCTTCACGCAACGCCCGCAGCCAGTCGTCGAGCGGGAATCCGCCCAGGTGCGGGACGGCCGCCCGGAAGTCGGCGAGCAGCCGTGGGGGTGCCGCCGGGGGCGTCGGCGCGGTCCTGGGCGTGGCCGGCACGTCGGCGCACGCCGCGACGCGCGTGGCGGATCCCACTCGCGTCACGAGGTATCCCTCGGCCTGGAGCTGGGCGTAGCAGTCCTGGACGACGCCCCGCGAGAGGCCGAGCGCGCGCGCGAGCTCGCGAGAGGACGGCAGCCGCTCGCCGGCCTGGAGCCGCTGGGTGCGGATGGCTTCGCGCACCTGGCGTTCGACCTGGCAGCGCAGCGGCTCGGCGCTCCGCCTGTCGAGCGTCAGCAACAACTCCGGTGACAGACCGGACCACTTGAGCGACATGGAATTGGACCTTACCGGTGGTCCGCTCGGCTCCTACCGTCGCGTTCATGACCGTGACAACGAACCCACCGCCCGCGTCGGGCCGGCCGCCACTGGTGACCACTCCCCTGCTGCTGCGTTTCGTCTCCATCATCGGCGCGTCGACGAGCCTGTTCCTGCTGCTGTCCGTCGTTCCGATCTACGCCGATTCGGCTGGTGGGGGCGGGAGTTCGGCGGGCCTGGCGACCGGGGCGCTGATGCTCACGACGGTCATCGGCGAGCTGGCCGCGCCCCGTCTCGTGTCCCGCTTCGGCTACCGGGTCGCGCTGGCGGCCGGGCTCTTCCTGCTGGGCGCGCCCGCGCTGGTGCTCACGCTGTCCGGGAGCATGCTCTGGATCGTGGCGGTCTGCCTGGTCCGCGGCCTCGGTTTCGCCGTCACCATCGTCGCGGGCGGCGCGCTGACGGTTTCGCTCATTCCGCCGGAGCGGCGGGGCGAGGGCCTGGCGCTGGTCGGCATCGTGTCCGGTGTGCCGTCGCTGGTGGGGCTGCCGTTGGGTGTGTGGCTCGTCGAGCAGGTGGGGTACACGCCGATCTGCGTGGCCGGCGGCCTCATCGCATTGGCCTCGATCGCCGCCGTTCCGGGGCTCCCCGACCGCGAGCTGGGCGTGGGACACGCGGTGGGGGTGGCCGCGGGGCTGCGAACGGCCGCTCTGATGCGGCCTGTTGCCGTCTTCACGGCCACCGCACTGGGAGCGGGCATCGTCGTGACCTTCCTGCCGCTCGCCGTCCCCGCGGCGTCCGCCGAGGTGGTGACCGCCGCGTTGTTCGTGCAGAGCGCGGCGGCGATGGCTGCCCGCTGGGCCGCGGGCCGGCACGGCGACCGGCGCGACCCGTCCGGCCTTGTCCTGCCCGGCCTGCTCGTGTGTGCCGCGGGCATGCTGCTCACCGCGTTCACGGCGAGCCCTGCCGCCGTCCTGGCCGGCGTCGCCCTCTTCGGCATCGGCTTCGGCCTCATGCAGAACGCCACCCTGACGCTGATGTACGGGCGGGTCCCCTCGGCCGGGCACGCCACCGTCACCGCCCTGTGGAATTTCGCGTACGACGCCGGCATGGGCGCGGGCGCCCTCGCCTTCGGCGCCCTGGCACCTCACACCGGATACCCCTGGGCTTTCGCCCTCACCGCCGCCGTGATGCTCACGGCGTCGGTGCCCGCCTGGCGGGACCGGACCCGTCCGGTCCCGCCCACCCCGGCCCATCCCGGCCCGCGATTGACTACTTAACGATTGTTCGCTAATTTTCGATCGCTGCTCCACGTTGCCAGGAAGGTGGGCCCCGCCATGTCCGACGAGCCCGTTCTGCTGACCGATCGCACCGACGGTGTCCTGACGCTCACGTTGAACCGCCCCCGCCGCAAGAACGCCATCAACGGCGAGCTGTGGACCGCGCTCGGCGACGCACTGACCGAGGCGGGCACCGATCCCCGGGTGCGGGCGGTGGTACTCACCGGCGCCGGGGGCGACTTCTGCGCCGGGGCCGACCTCTCGCCCGGGTCCACCCGGTCCGGCGACGCCGCCCCACCGCACCCGATGGACCGGATGCGAAAGATCAACGACGTGGCTCTCCGCCTGCACGAGCTGCCCAAGCCCACCGTGGCGAAGGTCGACGGGGTGGCGGTCGGAGCCGG
Organism: Streptomyces antnestii; assembly: GCF_004005495.1. Taxonomy (GTDB): domain Bacteria; phylum Actinomycetota; class Actinomycetes; order Streptomycetales; family Streptomycetaceae; genus Streptomyces; species Streptomyces antnestii. The sequence continues at coordinate 575,014 of NZ_RZYA01000002.1, read as the reverse complement.
CTGGAACCTGGCCCTGGGCTGCGACCTCGTCGTAGCCACGCCCCGGGCCCGGTTCTCCCAGATCTTCGCCCGTCGCGGCCTCTCCCTCGACTTCGGCGGATCCTGGCAGCTGCCGAGGCTGGTCGGCCTCCAGCAGGCCAAACGGCTGGCCCTGCTGGCCGAGATGATCGACGCCGACGAAGCCCACCGCCTCGGCCTCGTCACCTGGCTGGTCGGCCTTCCCGAGCTCGACAAGTTCGTCGCCGACCTCGGCCGGCGCCTGGCCGCGGGCCCACCGGTGGCTCAGGCCCAGAACAAGGCCCTGCTCAACGAAGGAGCCGACCGGACGCTGCGCGACGCCCTGGCGAGCGAGGCCCGCGCCCAGGTCGTCAACTTCGCGACCGAGGACGCACCGGCCGCGTACGCCGCCTTCAACGAGAAGCGGGAACCCGAGTTCACGGGTCAGTGGGCTGCCGGGTGAGCGACCGCTCGACGGTCAGCCACCCCATCAGGCCCAATCCACCGTGCACTTCGGCTCGGGCCGACTCCCAGACCTGAGCGTCGGCTTGGGCCGACTCTCACGCCTGAGCGCGCGGACGCCTGGTCGAAGGGCGGTACTCCACCAGGACGAGGGACAGCTCCACGTACCGCTCCGCCAGCTCGTCCACACCCTCCTCGCCGCCTTCCCGGTACCACTGGGCGACGGCGTTGCACATCGCGATCACGCCGCGCCGCGCGTCGTTGGGGTGGGGCGTGCGGAAGACGCCCTCGGCCACGCCGTCCTCGATGATCTGCTGGAACATCCGCGTGCCGTCGAACTGCCGGCGCCGGAACTCCTCCAGTTGCTCCTCCGACATGCTGCGCCACTCGGCGAGCGTCAGGTTGCTCTCCAGGCGGTACTCGGCGCGATAGCGCACGGTGGCCCGCACCAGGGCGGCCAGCCGCTCCCCCGGGTCGTCACCGGTCGACTCCAGTTCCTTGCGGCAGGAGTCGAAGTAGGCCTGGCCGCTGCCGTTCACCAGCGCGTGCAGCAGTTCCTGCTTGCCGGTGTAGTAGTGGTACATCGCCGACAGACTCACACCGGCACGCCGGGCGACGTCGCGGATGGACGCGGCGGCGTACCCGCGCTCCCCGAACTCGTGCCGGGCGGCGTCCAGAATGGCCTGCTGGCCCGTGCCTCGCACCGGTGTCCTCCTCACGCCCGACAAACGGCGATCAGTCTACGTGTCCCCGAGGCCCCCGGCCCGGGGCCGGTCCCGCGCGGCGACCGCCGACTCGGCGGGCCGCTCGCGCGTGTTCCGGCTCCGGACGGTCAGACGAGTTCCAGGATGGTGGCGTTCGCCATGCCGCCGCCCTCGCACATCGACTGGAGGCCGTATCGGATGCCGTTGTCCCTCATGTGGTGGACCAGAGTGGTCATCAGGCGGGCGCCGGAGCCGCCGAGCGGATGGCCGAGGGCCATGGCGCCGCCGTTGGGGTTCATCCGCTCATAGTCGGCGCCGGTCTGGCGCTGCCAGCCGAGCGAGACCGAGGCGAACGCCTCATTGATCTCGAACGCGCCGATGTCGTCGACGCCGAGGCCGGACCGCTGAAGTGCCTTGCGGGTGGCCGGGATGGGACCCTTGAGCATGGTGACCGGATCGACGCCGGTGACAACTCCCGTGTGGAAGCGGGCTATCGGCGTCCATCCGTTGCGTGCGGCGATGTCGCTCGTGGTGACGAGCAGCGCGGCCGAACCGTCCGAGATCTGTGAGGCGTTGCCCGCCGAGACAACGCCGTCCGCCTTGAACGGGGTCTTCAGGCCTGCCAGCGCTTCCAGCGTGCCGCCGCGGCGCACTCCCTCGTCGGTGTCGAAGACGCTGCCGTCCGCCAGGGTCACCGGGGTGATCTGGCTCTTGAAGCGGCCCTCGTCGGCGGCGCGGGCGGCGCGCGCGTGCGAGTCGAGGGCGTGTTGGTCGAGCTCTCCGCGGGTGAGCCCGAACTCCTCGGCGATCATCTCGGCGCCGATGCCCTGGTTGAAGCGGTAGTTGTCGTAGCGCTCGGCGACCAGCGTGCCGAACGGCTCGCCATACTTGCCGTCGGCGCGGGTCGATCCCATCGGCACCCGGGACATCGACTCGACGCCACCGGCGATCGCGATGTCGTACTGACCGGCGATGACCCCGGCCGCGGCCTGGTGCACGGCCTGCTGCGAGGACCCGCACTGGCGGTCGACGGTCAGGCCGGGAACGTGCTCGGGCCAGCCCGCCGCCAGGACCGCGTAGCGGCCGATGCTGCCCGCCTGCTCGCCGACCTGGGACACACAGCCCCAGATGACGTCGTCCACGGTGCCCGGGTCGAGGCCGTTGCGCTCGGCCAGCGCCTTGAGGACGTGGGCGGACAGGTCGGTGGGGTGGATGCCGGACAGCGCACCGCCCGGCTTTCCCTTGCCGACGGCTGTGCGAACGGCGTCGACGATGACTGCGTCACGCATACGAGGGACTCCTGATCGTGCGTTCGGGCGGATGTGCCGGGGCCAGGCGTCGGCTCGGATGCGGGACGCCTTGCGGAAGGGTGCTCGGGCGGTCAGAGGCCGAGGGACTTGGCGATGATCGTCTTCATGACCTCGCTGGTGCCGCCGTAGATGCGGGACACGCGGGTGTCGGCGTAGAGGCGGGCGATGGGGTACTCGGTGATGTAGCCGTAACCACCGTGCAGCTGGAGGCACTTGTCGATGACGCGCCCTGCGACCTCGGTGCAGAACAGCTTGGCCTTGGCCGCGTCGGCGACCGTCAGCTCGCCGGCGTCGTGCAGCTCCAGGGCGCGGTCCGCCATGAGCCGCGCGGCCTCGACCTCCGTGGCGCACTCGGCGAGGACGAACTTGGTGTTCTGGAAGTGGGCGACCGGCTTGCCGAAGACGGTGCGTTCCCGGACGTAGTCGGTCGCGAAACGCAGGGCCGCGGCGGCGGTGGCGGCACCCCCGAGCGCGATGGTCAGGCGTTCCTGGGGAAGGTTGTGCGAGAGGTACGAGAAGCCCTTGCCCTGCTCGCCGAGAAGGTTCTCGACCGGCACCTTGACGTCGGTGAAGGACAGCTCGGCGGTGTCGGAGGCCTTCAGGCCGATCTTCTGCAGCTTGCGGCCGACCGCGAAGCCCTCGCTCCTGGACTCCACGCACAGAATGGACAGGCCCGCCCGCCGGTCCCCGGGGTCGAAGGGCGTGGTGCGGGCGACGACGAGCACCAGGTCGGCGAGGGCGCCGCCGGTGATGAACGTCTTGGCGCCGTTGAGGACGTAGTGCGTGCCGTCCGCCGAAAGCCGGGCCCTGGTCTGGATGTTGGCGAGGTCGGAGCCGGTGCCGGGCTCCGTCATCGCGATGGCGGTCATGAGATCCCCGCTCGCGAATCCGGGCAGCCACCGCTTCTTCTGCTCTTCGGTCGCGTACGTCATGAGGTACGGCAGGATCAGGTTCGTGTGGACCGAGTAGTTGCCGAAGGACACGCCTGCCCGCGTCGTCTCCTCGGTGGCGATCGCGGCGAACTTGAAGCTGGACTCCCCCGCGCCGCCGAACTCCTCGGGCACCTGGATGCCGAGTACGCCAAGGGCGCCGAGCCTGCGGTAGAAGTCACGCGGCGGGTGCCCCTGCTCCTCCCACTCGTGGTGGACCGGGACGACCTCCTTCTCGATGAAGTCCCGCAGCGTCGCGCGGAACGCCTCGTGATCCTCGTTGAACACCGAAAGACGCACGGCAGCCTCTTCTCTCGCCAGGTGTGTTCCGCGCTGCAGCATATTATTCGAACGATCGTTAAGCTAGTCCTTATGGGCGACTAGTACGCGGTGGCCGTCAGACGGGTCCAGACGCCGTGCTCGCCCGCGGCCGCGGCCTGACGGCCGAGTTCCTCGGCCCATTGCCGCTCGGCGGCGACACTGTCGCGCCAGGCCCACAGCCGTCGCGTGCAGTGGTGCAGTGGGTACTCGTGGGTGACGCCCATGGCGCCGTGCAGCTGGTGGGCCAGGCGCGCGATGTCCGTCGCCGCGGCGGCCGTCATGATCCGTGCGGTGGCGACGGCGGACTCTGAGACGTTCACGTCGGCCGGGGTCTCGCCCTCCGCTGCGACGGCTTCGCGGGCCAGGGCCAGCGCGGTCTCGGCCTGGGCGAGGCCGACCCGCATCTGCGCGACCCCGGACGCGACCGCGGGGATCTCGAGCAGCGGAGCACCGAACTGGCGCCGCTCGGCCACATACGCCTTCGTCAGCCGATAGGCACCCTGCGCCGCACCGACCACGGCGGCGGACCACAGCAGCCCGAGCCGCTGCCGCACGGCGTCGTACGAGGGCGCGCCGGCCAGCTCAGCGGGTGTGGCGCCCGTCAGGGTCACGACGTCGCGCGGCTCCCCGGCAAGATTCTCACCGGGCTCGACGACCGCTCCGGCCATGTCCACGGCCTGCGCCGGACGGCCGGGCGCACACAACACGAGGCGCTGCGCGTGGCGGCCCCACGGCACGACCGGCAGACCTGGACCCCGGTCGGTGGGTGCGGTGGACGTATCGAGCAGGACGACGGTGGTCAGCCGGTCGTCGAGCGGCTGAGCATGTCCCACGACCCAGTCGGCCACCGACGTTTCGACGATCGGCACGCCGACGCCCCGGGAGGCCAGGGCCTCGACCACGACGACGAGATCGTCGAGCGAACCACCCGAACCGCCGCGCTCCTCGGGCAGGCCCACCCGGTGCAGGCCGAGTTCCCGCAGCCGCTCCCACAGTCGCAGGGGGTCGACGTCTCCGGCCGTGCCACCCTCGGCGGACACCAGGTCGTCGATCAACGTCCGCAGCTCCGCGGCGAACTCGCTCATGCCCGGGCCTCCTGCTTGGCGATCACGGACAGCAGCACCTCGGCCGCTCCGCCGCGCAGCCCGAACCCGGGCGAGGCGAGCAGGGCCTGACCGAAGACGCTGTCCCGTGCGGCGTCGCGGCACAGGTCCGTGCTGCGCAGCGCGTCGATGACGTCGTGTTCGAAGGTGTTGCCGAGGTACTTCAGCGTCGCGGCCTGCTGCACCGGTGCCTCACCGGCGTCCAGCGAGCGGGCGACGTCCCAGCACATGCGGCGCAGGACGGCCAGTCGTGCGGTCAACGAGCCGAGCAACCCCTGGAGTTCATGAGCCTGGGCCTCGGCGGTGGCGGCGATCAGGTCGACGAGCACCGGGTAGCTGGACAGCACCCGTTCGGCGCCGCCACGTTCGAAGGAAAGCTGCTCGACGACCTGCTTCCAGCCGGCGCCGGCCCGGCCGAGCACACGGTGCGCCGGCACGAAGGCGTCGTCGAAGCGCACCTCGTTGAAGTGGTGCTCGCCGGTCAGGTCGACGATGGGGGTGACGGACACACCGTCGGCCTGCATGTCGACGATGAACTCCGTGAGCCCCTGGTGCTTGCGTGCGGCGTGCTCGGTGCGCGCCAGTACGTAGGCGTGGGTGGCGCGGTGGGCATGGCTGGTCCAGATCTTGTGTCCGGTGATCCGCCAGCCGTCCCGCACGCGCCGCCCGGTGGTGCGCACGGCGGCCAGGTCGGATCCGGCTTCCGGCTCGCTCATGCCGAGGCAGAACACCGCGGTCGCGGAGGAGATTTGCGGCAGGATCTCCTCCTGCAGCTCTCGGGTGCCGTGGCGCAGGACGGCCGGGCCGATCTGCCGGTCGCCGATCCAGTGGGCGGCGACCGGGGCACCGGCGCGCAGCAACTCCTCGGTGACGGCGAGACGTTCGACATGGGAGCGTCCACCGCCCCCGAACTCCTCCGGGTAGGTCATCGCGACGAGTCCGCGCGCGGCGAGCTCCTTGCTGAAGTCCAGGTCGAAGGAGCGCAGCCAGGCGTCGCTGCGCGGCCGGTAGCGCCCGGCGTCCCGCCAGTCGGCGGTCAACCGGCGTACCTGCGTGCGCAGTTCGAGCCAGTTCTCCTGAGGTCCTGATCGGCGGCTCGCTGTGCCGGGCGGCGTCGGGGGGTGTGCGTGGTCCACGGCGGCCTTTCGCTCGACGGAGTGGTCTGTTCTCGATCGGGTGGCGTAGCCGGTTCACCGGCCCGTGAAGTGGCCCTCGCGCTTTTCCTGGAACGCGGCGTAGGCCTCCTGCGAGTCCTCGGTGGCGGTGACGACGGCCATGTGCGAGGAGATGAGGTCCAGCGCCGTCGGCAGATCGGTTCGGGCCCCCTGTCGCACCGCGCGCTTGATCATCTGGATGGCGACGGGCGGGCGCCCGGCGAGCCGCTCCGCGTACGCGTACACCGCGTCCAGGAGCTTCTCGTCGTCGTGCACCTCGTCGACCAGGCCGATGCGGAGCGCGTCCTCGGCGCCGACGAAGTCACCGGTCCACAGCAGGCGCAGGGCGGTGGAGGTGCCCACGGCGCGCGGCAGCAGCCAGCAGCCGCCGTCGCCGGGAACGAGCCCGATCTTGATGTACCCCTCGCTGAAGCGGGCGCTGTTCCCGGCGAAGCGCACGTCGCAGAGCAGCGCCATGTCCATACCGGCGCCGACAGCGGGCCCCGACACCGCTGCGAGGACCGGCTTGTCGATGCCTTCCAGGGCGAGGGCGACCCGGTGGACGCGCTTGGTCAGCAACTCCTTCTCGCCCAGCGGGGAGCGCTTGTCGCCCTTGAAGTCGGACAGGTCCACTCCGGAGCAGAAGGCGCCGCCCGCGCCGGTGACGACGATGACACGTACGTCGGGGTCGCGGCCGGCCTCCAGCAGGGCGTCCGCCCACTGTTCGACCATGTCGAGGGTGAAGGCGTTCTTCCGGTGGGGCCGGTTGAGCAGGATGGTCGCGACGTGGGCGCGCACCGAGTATTCGAGGTCTGCCACGGGGATCCTTTTCGATCGTTCAGACGGTGGGGGCTGTGGGAGCGGGTGCGGGTCCCGTGGACGCCATGTCCGGGGCGTCGGAGAGGTCGCCGAAGAGGTCTCGACGGGGTTCACCCCGTGCGGTCCGGATCTGCCGGGATCTGCCCGGATCCGGGCTCATGGGCCCGCTCAGGCCTGCCGCTGACGTCCTCAACGGCTGCAAAATTGGATCCAATAATGGCTACGGCGGCATCACGCGTCAACGTCTCGCCGCCTCCCGGAAGCAGTCGGGGCTCAGGGCCTCTTGACCATGGCCTCATGACGGGCCACCCTCGTACGAGCGATATCACTCGATCGTTCGTTCAGTAGTTGCTCGGTCTCGACCGGCTCATCCCACCAACGGGGCATTCCTGGACAGGAGTAACTCGCCGCAATGGGAACCACGGGAACCACCCACCAGACCCACCCCGTCGGCTTCGGCGCCGTCGCCGCGACGTACCCGGCCCGCACGGCCGTCGTCGATCCCGACGGCACCCAGGTCACCTTCGGGGAACTCGCGGCCCGGTGCCACCAGTTGTCGCACGCCCTGCGGGCCGAGGGCCTCGTGCCGGGTGACTGCGTCGTGGCGATGACCCCGAACAGACGCGCGTACTACGAACTGCGCCTGGCAGCCGGTCAGATCGGCCTGTATCTCACTCCGGTCAGCCACCATCTCACCGCTCCCGAGATCGCGTATCTGGTGACCGACAGCGAGGCGAAAGCCGTCTTCGTGGACGCGTCCTTGCTGAAGGCCGCCGGCCCCGCGCTGGACGAGGCGGGCTTCGCCGACGAGGGCCGGTTCGTCATCGGTGGCGGCGAGGGCGGCGGTGGCCCGTGGCGTGACTACGAGGAGCTGCTCGCCGGGCATCCGGTGACTCCGCCGCCGGACGTCACCGCGGGCGATGTCATGGGGTACACGTCGGGTACGACCGGCCGGCCCAAGGGCGTCCGCAAACCGCTGTCCGGCCGGCCGCCGGAGGTGACGCCCTTCGTGCGGGATTTCATGGCCCGCCTCGACATCCGCCCCGGACCCGGCGTGCACCTGGTGGTGTCGCCGCTCTACCACGCGGCCCCCGGCACGTTCTCCAGCATCGCGCTCAGCTTCGGCCACACCGTGGTGGTCGCCGAGCGCCCGGACGCCGAGCAGATCCTGCGGCTTGTCGAACGGCACAGGGTGAACGTGCTGTTCACCGTTCCCACCATGTTGCATCGGATCGTGCGGCTCCCGGAATCCGTTCGGAACCGCTACGACACGTCCAGCCTGCGCAGCGTCGTACACGCGGGCGCTCCCTGTCCCGTCGAGGTGAAGCGCCGTGCGATCGACTGTCTCGGACCGGTGCTCACCGAGTTCTACGGGGCCACCGAGGGCTCTGCCACAGCGCTGACCACAGCGGAGTGGCTGACGAAGCCGGGCAGCGTCGGATATCCGCTCGCAGGGAGCGAACTCCGGATCGTCGATGTCGAGGGGCGACCACTCCCGGCGGGCGAGACCGGCACGGTCTACTTCCGGCTCCCCGCCCCGTTCGAGTACTTCAAGGATCCGGCGAAGACCTCGGGCGCCCTGCTCGACGGCTTCTTCTCCGCGGGCGATGTGGGCTACGTGGACGAGGACGGCTGGCTGTATCTCTGCGACCGGCGCACCGATCTGATCCTCTCCGGCGGGGTCAACATCTACCCCGCGGAGATCGAGGAGGTCCTGCTGCTCAGCCCCGAAGTCGCGGACGTCGCGGTGATCGGCGTCCCCGACGAGGAGTGGGGGCGACGCGTCGTCGCCGTCGTACAGCCCGAGGCCGACGTCACGCCCGGCGCGGGTCTCGCCGATCGCCTCATCGAGAACTGCCGGTCCAGGCTGGCGGGGTTCAAGGTCCCACGCCGGATCGAGTTCACGCAGCGGCTCCCCAGGACGCCCTCCGGAAAGATGCTCCGGCGCGAGGTGCGCGACCGGTATGCGAACCCGTAGCACTCGCCTCGCGCGGCAATCCGGGGCGCCGCCCGAAACGTTGGGAGTACACGATGCAGGACGCCGTCATCGTCGACGCGGTACGAACCCCTGTCGGCAGGCGCAACGGTGCGCTCGCCGGTGTTCATCCGGCCGACCTGTCGGCCCATGTCCTCAAGGCGCTCCTCGAACGGACCCAGGTCCGGCCCGAGGAGATCGACGACGTCGTCTGGGGCTGCGTCACGCAGTCCGGTGACCAGTCCGGCAACATCGGGCGCGCCGCCGTGCTCGCCGCCGGCTGGCCCGAGACCGTCACCGCGACCACCGTCAGCCGCGCCTGCGGCTCCAGCCAGCAGTCGGTGCACTTCGGCGCCGCCGGGGTGATCGCCGGGCAGTACGACTTCGTGATCGCGGGCGGCGTCGAATCGATGAGCCGCGTGCCCATGGGCAGCGCGCGGCAGGGTGGCGAGCCCATGCCCCCGAGTGTCCTGGAGCGGTACGGCGTCGACGGTTTCCGTCAGGGCATCGGCGCGGAGATGGTGGCCGAGAAGTGGGGTCTCACGCGTCGGCAGCTCGACGAGTACGCGCTGGGGTCCCACGAGCGGGCGGCGGCTGCCATCGACTCCGGTGCGCTGACCGGCCAGTTGGCACCGCTCCCCGGTGGCCTGCGGACGGACGAGGGGGTGCGGCGCGGCGGCACGCCGGAGTCCCTGGCCGCCCTCAAGCCCGCGTTCCGCGAGAACGGCCTGATACACGCCGGGAACTCGTCCCAGATCTCCGACGGCGCCGGTGCGCTGCTCATCACGTCGAGCGAGCACTCCCGGGCGCGCGGCCTCACCCCGGTGGCTCGGGTTCACACCGCCGTCCTCGCCGGTGACGACCCGGTCATCATGCTCACCGCTCCGATCAACGCGACCGCGAAGGCGCTGGCGAAGGCGGGACTCGGGATCGACGACATCGGGGCCTTCGAGGTCAACGAGGCGTTCGCGCCCGTTCCGCTGGCCTGGCTCGCCGAGACCGGTGCGCGGGCGGACCGCCTCAACCCGCTCGGTGGGGCGATCGCGGTGGGGCACCCCCTGGGCGGCTCCGGTGCCGTGCTGATGACGCGCCTGCTCCATCACATGCGGGACAACGGCATCCGATTCGGCCTCCAGACCATGTGCGAGGCGGGCGGCATGGCCAACGCGACCATTCTCGAACTCCTGTAGACCGCCGGCCGAAAGTGGGAGAACGACGCATGACAGGTACGTCCGAGCGCGTGACCGTCTCGGTGAGCGACGGGGTCGCCGATGTACGGCTGAACCGGCCCGAGAAGCGCAACGCCCTCGACCCGGAGATGTTCGAGGCTCTGGTGACGACCGGGGAGCGGCTGAAGACCGAGCCGGGGGTCCGGGCGGTGGTGCTGTCCGGCGAGGGGCCGGACTTCTGCTCCGGCCTGGACTTCACCGCGTTCCGGGCGATGCGGACGGGCAGCGGCTCTCCGCGCGGACCCGACTCCCGCCGTCCGAGGGGCCGGCGCAGGCCGCCGGGCAGCGCGCCGCGTATGTGTGGGCCGAACTGCCCGTGCCCGTCGTCGCCGCGGTGCGCGGCAACGCGCTGGGGGGCGGCCTGCAGATCGCGCTCGGCGCCGACATCCGGATCGTGGCACCGGACGCCCGGCTCAGCGTGTTCGAGGTGGCGTGGGGTCTCGTCCCGGACATGACGGGCTCACAGCTGCTCCCCGAGTTGGTCGGGCGGGACGTGGCCAAGGAGCTGACCTTCACGGCCCGTGTCGTCGGCGGTGAGGAGGCCGTCCGTATCGGGCTCGCGACCCGCACGGACCCCGAGCCGCGCACGGCGGCGCTCGCCCTGGCCGCGGAGATCGCCCGGCAGAGCCCACACGCGGTACGGGCCGCCAAGCGGCTCCTCGACCTGGCCGGGCGCACCGGACTCGGGGCCGGGTTCGCCGAGGAACAGAAGGAGATCGGTGCTCTGATCGGCAGCCCGAACCAGGTGGAGGCGGTGACAGCACGGTTTCAGAAGCGCGAGCCGCGGTTCACCGATCTCTGATCCGCCCGGTCCACCCGGTCCGCCCGATCCGCCCGGTCCGCCCGGTCCGCCCGATCCGCCCGCCGCACTGGGTACGGCCCTGGCAGGAGCGCTCGACTCCCGCCAGGGCCGTCTCGGTTCGCCGCCCTACGCGGGTCGGTTCTGTTCCCTGCCGCGCGAGATGATCACCTCTCGGCGGCGTTCAACGTCCGCCGTGCCGGGGGTCGAGGCCAGCCACTCGCGTGCGGTCGTGGCCTCCACCCGGTCGCCGTCGCCCACGAGTTCGGCCTCCACCCGCCGGTAGGAGCCGAGCAGAGTCTGCACCGCGGCCCGGTCGTTGCCCGCGATCGTCGCCGCCACCCGGCGCGCGGCCGGCAGCAGTTCCCCGTGCGGGACGACCTCGGTGACGAGGCCTGCCCGCAGCGCCTCGGCCGCGGAGAGGAAGTCCCCCGTCAGACTCATCCTGCGGGCCAGACCCGAACCGACGAACAGCGGCAGCAGCACCGAGAGGCGCCAGCCGGGCAGCACGCCGACCCGCGCGTGGGTGTCGGCGAAGCGGGCCCGCTCCGAGGCGATGAGGATGTCGCAGTTCAGGGCAAGCTCCAACCCGCCCGTCACGGCGGCCCCGTTGACCGCGCCGATGAGCGGGGTACGCAGCGGATCGCCCCACGGCGCCCGCGACACGGACCGATCGACGACGCCGCCGGGCAGGCCGCCCTCCGGCGAGCCGAGCCTGCGCAGGTCGAGGCCCGCGCAGAAGGCGGGGTCTGCGCCGGTGAGGACGATCGCGCCGACCGTGTCGTCCTCGTCCAGCTCGCGCAGGGCGGTCCGCAGTCCCTGCAGCAGTTCGGGGTCGATCGCGTTGCGTACGTCGGGCCGGTTCAGCGTGACGACGGCGGTGGCGTCGTCGTTCCGCTCCACCAGTACGGAATCCGTCACGGTTCGCTCCTCAGGTGTCGGTGTGCCGGGCGCCGCCGGACAGGCGGGGGTCTCCTGCGGGCTCTCCGGCCGTCTTTGCCCCGTAGTTCTCCCGCAGTTGGAACTTCTGGACCTTTCCGCTTGCATTGCGCGGCAGGGCGTCCGCGAACACCACCGAGGTCGGCTTCTTGTAGGAGGCGAGCCGGTCACGGCAGTGGTCGATGATGTCCTGCGCGGACGGCGGCGCGGACGGATCGGCCGGCACGACCACCGCGCGCGGAGTCTGTACCCACTTCGGGTGGTCCACGCCGATCACCGCGACCTCGGCCACGCCGGGATGTGTGTCGATGACGGCCTCGACCTCGGCACAGTAGATGTTCTCCCCGCCGGAGATGATCATGTCCTTCTTGCGGTCGACGACATAGATGAAACCCTCGTCGTCCACGCGGCACAGGTCTCCCGAGTGGAACCAGCCGCCCGCGAACGACTCCTCGGTCTCCTTCGGTTTGTTCCAGTAGCCGAGCATGGTCGTCGGGCCCCGGTAGACGATCTCCCCCACCGCTCCGACCGGTACGTCCCGCATCTCCTCGTCGACGATGCGCACCTCGATGCCCGGGAGCGGCCTGCCGACCGATCCCATCTTCCGTATCGCGTCCTCGGCCCGCAGCATGGTGGTGGTCGGGCTCATCTCGGTCTGCCCGAACGCGCTGTACGCGGGGGCCTGCGGGAAGCAGTCCCGCAGCGATTCGAGCACCGACGGCGGTGCGACAGACGCGCCCCAGACGAGCGTACGCAACGCGAGTCGACGGTCTTTCAGGCCGGGTACCGCGCACACCGCCTGCCACTGGCTCGGCACGAGGAAGCAGTTGGTGACCTGCTCACGTTCGAGCAGATCGGCGAGCGCGGCCGGGTCGAAGTGTGTGGATGAGTCGATCACCACCCGGCTGCCGTCGATAAGGCCGCGCAGCGTGGAGTTCAGCCCGCTGATGTGGAACATCGGCACCCCGACCAGCAGGGTTCCGGGCTCCTGCTGGATGCCGCCGGTCGCCGAGAGCACGGCGTACGCGCACATGACGAGGTTCAGGTGGGTCAGTACGGCGCCCTTCGGGCGGCCCGTGGTCCCGGAGGTGTACATGATGAACGCGGGGTCGTTCTCGTCGACGTCGATGCCCGGGTCCACGGCCGGGGCGGCGGCGAGCGCGGCCTCGTACGACTCGGCGTGCGGCCCGGCCTGCGCGGCGCCGTCCCCGGTGACGAGCACGGTGCGCAACCGCCCGTCGAGCTCGCGGGCCGCCTCGGTACAGACGGCCACCAGCTGTTCGTCGACGAGGAGGGCGGTGGAGCCGCTGTCGGCGAGGATGTACGCGATCTCGTCGGCGACGAGCCGGAAGTTCACCGGTACGACCATGGCTCCGAGCCGGGCGGTGGCCAGGATGGCCTCGGCGACCTCGATCCGGTTGTGCATGACCACCGCGACACGGTCACCGCGCCCGATTCCGCGGGCCGCCAGGGCGTTGGCGAGGCGGGAGACGCGCGCGTCGAGCTCGGGGAAGGTCAGCCGGCGGTCCCCGTGCTGCATGCCGATGCGGTCAGGGAACTTGCGGGCGCAGCGGGCCAGTTGGGCCCCGAAGGACATCCGGCGGCCGGCGGACACGGCATCGACGGCGTGCTCTTGCATGACTTCTCCCATTCGTCTCCGGTGCTGACATGCGCGTGTGCTGTGCGTGCGGCCGAGGACGGCGATCAGCCGGGTCAGCCCGACCGGTCGGGCCGGGACGCGGGGTCACTCCGTGGCGTGTGTCCGCCGCCGGAACAACTGCTCCTGCGTGAGGCTCGCCCGCAGCCCGCCGTCGGAGCCGCTGACCGTCCCCGTGTACCAGCCACGCCCGCCCGCCACCGTGTGCGGGACCAGGTCGAGCAGCACCCAGTCGTCGAGCCGCGCCGGACGGTGGAACCACACCGCGTGGTCCAGGCTGCTCATCGGGCTCCCCTCCCGGTCCGCCAGGGAGACGAGGCCGCTCAGGGCGTCGGAGAGGTAGGTCAGCGCGGCCGCGTGCAGCAGCGGGTCGTCACCGAGCTGCGCGGTACAGCGCGCCCAGAAACGGGTCGGCCACCGCGCGTCCGGGTACGGCTGGGCCGGCTCGCGGGCCTCGAAGGAGACGAGCCGCGGCAGCAGCGCGGCGGGCAGTGCGTCGGGGGGCCCGGCGTCCGGGGCGGGCGACACCTGGACGTCCTTGCCTTCCTCACGGGCGTGGAAGGAGGCGGACATGTTGAAGATGACCTGGCCGTCCTGCAGTGCCACGACCCGGCGGGCCGAGAACGACCGGCCGTCACGGTCGCGGTCGACGCGGAACACCGTCGGCCGGCCCGCGTCTCCGGCACGGAGGAAGTACCCGTGCACCGAGTGCGGCGGCCGGTCGTCGTCCACGGTCCGGCCGGCGGCGACCAGGGCCTGCGCCGCGACCTGCCCGCCGTAGAGCGAGAACGGCTCGTCGAGGACCGTGTTCCCGCGGAACAGATCGCTGTCGATCTTCTCCAGGTCGAGCAGCTCCGCCAGCGAGACGCCTTCGGGAGTCGACACCGGGAAGGGCCGATGCAGCAGTGGAGGGATCCGGCGCGCGCCGCTCATGACGCGCCCGGGGTCGGGGTCGGGGCCGCCGCTCGGGTCTGTTCGTCGCGGGTCGGGATGTCACGGAACGTCGACGCCTCGGACTCCGCCGCCCCCGAGCCGCGCGAGGCCCCGCCCTGGACGATCGGACACCCGATCCCGAACTCATCCGTGAACCTGGTTCTGAGCACGCAACCCATCCCAACTAAACGATCGTTCGACAGGCCATACTCTGGCAGCAGGACACAGCGGTGTCAACGAACGGGCGGCCAAGTCCTCGGCCCCCTCCCCTCAACGGACACCTCTCGCTAGCCTGGCGCGGTGGACCTGCCTCACCTGCGCTATTTCCTGGCCGTCGTCGATCGCGGCAGCATCAAAGCGGCGGCGGCATCGGCAGGCGTGACCGAGCCGAGCGTCTCCCAGGGCATCCGGGCTCTTGAGCACGAGTTGCGCACACTGCTGTTCCGTCGCATCGGGCGGGGCATGGTGCCGACCTCGGCCGGTCACGCTCTCGTGGGCCCCGCCCGCCGGCTCCTCCGTGACATCGCGTCGGCGGGTGGCTCCGTGACGGACACCGACAGCCGTCTGCGTGGGCAACTGACCATCCAGGGGAGGCCCCGCTTCTCGCTCGGGTGCCACGAGTAGAGCGCCGTGTGGATGATGGGGCCCGAAGGCCCCTCCAGGAATCCGAGCAGCATCCGGCTGACCAGCAGGACGGTGAAGGTGGCCGAGGCGACCACCGGGAGCATGGCGATCGACCAGCCGACGGCGAGGATCGCGAGCGACCACTTGAGGGCCGTCCACTTGTTGAGGAGACCCGCGATCAGGTTGCCGAGCGTGAGGGTCACGAAGAACGCGCTGCCGATGAAGCCGATCCGTGAGGCGCTGAGCCCGAGCTCCTCGGCGAGCGGCTGGGCCACGAGGCCGTACACGGCCTTGTCGGCCCAGTTCACCGTGTACAGCAGCATCAGCAGTCCGGTGAACCCCCAGGCCCTGGCCCGGGATTCGGTGGCGGACTCGACGGGGGCGGGACGGGGACCTGCCACTTTGCTCGTGGTCACGGGGCGGCTCCTTCGGGGACGTACCCCTCTGGGGGCCGGAAGCACCGACTGCGGCTCGGGCCTGCGTGGTGTTCCGGCAGTGGGGAGCGGTGGGGGACATCGTGAGTGCCCGCCTGTCCGTGACGCAAAGACTCAGGACGGAACCGTGGGTTAAGCGATTCCTATGAGCCCAGGCAGGAGGCGGGAAAGGGTGGGCCCCGGCCCTGCCGATGACTTATCGATCGTTAAATCAGCTTCGCTCCTTGCTCCTTCGCCCCTCGCTCACCGTGACGCGGCCGGGTACCAGCGCGTCGGTCCGGCTCCGTGCTCGGTGATCTCCTGGCGGGCGGCGAGGAGTTTGAGGTGGGCCAGCGTCTCCCCCAGGGCGAACCGTCGTTGCTGCACACCGAAGGCGGACCAGGGCCTCGACCACTCCAGGTGGGCCGCGAGCTCCCACCCGGTGGCTCCGGGCGCCGCCCGTACCGCGGCGAAGGTCTCCGCCAGGCGTTCGGTGTGGTGCCGCGCCATCTGGGCCAGCCGCTGGTCGAGGCGGCGGAAGCGGTACTCGTGCGCGGGCAGGACCTCTTCGACGTCGTACCGCTCGAGCCGTTCGAGGGAGACCAGGAAGTCGGCGAGCGGGTCGCCGACGGTACGGGAGTACACGCCGATCGCGGGCGTGATCCGGGGCAGCACGTGGTCGCCGGAGAACATCAGCCGGCGTCCTGGTTCGTAGAAGCAGGAGTGGCCGGGGCTGTGCCCGGGGGTCCACACCACGCGCAGGTCCAGGTCCGGCAGTTTGATCCGCTCCCCGTCCTGGAGCAGCACGTCGGGGCTGGGAGCCTCGAACAGCAGGTCGGCGTTCATGGCGTCCACCGTGGTGGTGGCGTCGGCGTCGGGCATGCCGTTCCGGACGAGGTGGCTGAGGTGATCGCTGCGCCATCGCTCACGGGTGCCGAGGCCCTCGCCGAGAGGGGCGGCGTCCAGGGCGTGCAGGGCGACGTACGCGCCGGAGGCCTCGCGTACGCGGCCGGCCAGGCCGAGGTGATCGGCGTGGTTGTGGGTGACGAGGACGGCCTTGACGTTCTCGACGGTGGTGCCCATCTCGGCGAGTCCGCCGCGAAGGGCCTGCCAGGAGACGTCGGCGGGCCAGCCTGCGTCGATGAGCACGACGCCGTCGCCGGACTCCAGGGCGTACACCAGGACGTAGCGCAGCGGGTTGTCCGGGATGGGTACGGGGATGGACCACAGCCCGTCGCGCACGCGCTCGACCGGTGGCATGACGCCGTCCTGCCATGCCTGCCACTGCGAGGTGCCGGTGATCTCAAGAGTCACAGTCCATCCTTCCGTTGACACCGTCTGGGGCCTGTGGTTGCCTGAGGACGGCACTGGCAGAACGATCGTTAAGTTAACAGATCGGGTGCCTCACCGACAGCCACTCGCCTGGAGCGGAGCGCGCAGATGCCGTTTCTCCGACACTGCTTCAACGACGCTGTTCCTCCGAGCGTGGGGACGAGCCCGCCAGTCCGCCGCAGCCACCCGCCACAGGAATGAAAGTGGGGAGTTCCATGCGTACCGAAGGTGTGTCCGCTCTGGTCACCGGTGGGGCCTCGGGCCTCGGCCTTGCCACGGTCCGGAAGCTTCTGGCGTCCGGCGCCCGTGTCGTCCTCTTCGACCTTCCGTCCTCCGACGGCGAGGCCGTGGCCAAGGAGCTGGGCGAGCGCGCCTCCTTCGTGGCCGGTGACGTCAGCGACGAGGCGGATGTGACGCGTGCGGTCGAGGCCGCGGCGGAACAGGGGCCGCTGCGCGTGGTCGTCAACTGCGCGGGGATCGGCGGCTCGGCCCGTACCGTCGGCAAGGAGGGGCCGTACCCCCTGGAGCGGTTCACCAAGGTCGTCACCGTCAATCTGATCGGCACTTTCAACGTGATCCGTCTGGCCGCCGCGAAGATGGTCGGCAACGAGCCGCTGGACGGCGACCGAGGTGTCATCGTCAACACCGCCTCCGTGGCGGCGTTCGACGGGCAGATCGGGCAGGCCGCGTACTCCGCGTCCAAGGGCGGTGTCGTCGGCATGACGCTGCCGATCGCCCGTGACCTGGCCAGCCGTCAGATCCGGGTGGCCACGATCGCCCCGGGCCTGTTCGACACCCCCTTGCTCGGCAAGGCGCCGCAGGAACTGCGCGATTCGCTGGGCAAGCAGGTGCCGCACCCGCCGCGCCTCGGCGCCCCGGACGAGTACGCCTCGCTGGTCGCGCACATCGTGGACAACCCGATGCTCAACGGCGAGGTCATCCGCCTCGACGGCGCCATCCGGATGGCGCCGAAGTAGTACCAGCGGGTGGTCACCACCCACCGGCATCCCGCTCACGCTCACAGGGACTCGGCCTCCCCCACCCACGGGGGGGGCCGGGCCCCCGCAGGTTCGAACCGCCGTAACTCCCCCGGCCCTTGGCCGCCGACCACCTACGGAGCCACCACCCATGTCCGACGCGGTCCGCACCGAGTTCTCCGACGGCGTCGCCGTCATCACGATCAACCGCCCCGAGGCGCGCAACGCCGTCAACCTCAGCGTCTCCGAGGGCATCGCAGCCGCGCTCGACGAGCTGGACGCCCGCGACGACCTCAGTGTCGGGATCCTCACCGGCGCCGGCGGCACGTTCTGCTCCGGCATGGACCTCAAGGCATTCCTCAAGGGCGAACGTCCCAGCATCGAGGGCCGTGGCCTCGGCGGTCTCACCGACGCCCCGCCCCGCAAGCCGCTGATCGCCGCGGTCGAGGGATACGCGCTGGCAGGTGGCTGCGAACTCGCCCTCGCCTGCGACCTGATCGTGGCCGCCGACAACGCCGAGTTCGGCATCCCCGAGGTCAAGCGCGGCCTGGTCGCCGCCGCGGGCGGACTGCTGCGGCTGCCCCAGCGGCTGCCGTACCAGATCGCCATGGAACTGGCCCTGACCGGCGCCTTCCTGGACGCCCGCCGCGCCCACGGCTACGGCCTGGTCAACCGGCTCACCGAGCCCGGCGGCGCGCTCGACGCCGCGCGCGAGCTCGCCGCCGCCATCGCGGCCAACGGACCGCTCGCCGTCCGCGTCACCAAGGAGGTCGTCGTGGGCTCCACCGTCTGGCCCGCCGCCGAGGCCAAGGAGCGCCAAAGGGCCCTGGTGGAACCGGTGTTCGTCTCCGAGGACGCGAAGGAGGGCCCGCGGGCCTTCGCCGAGAAGCGCGCCCCGCGCTGGACGGGCCGCTGATGTCCGCCGCGCCCCAAGGACCGACCGGACCACAAGCGTCGACAGGACCACAAGCGTCGACAGGACCGCAAGCGTCACCAGGACCACAATCATCGACCGAGCCACAAGCGTCGACCGGGCCACAAACACCCGCAGGACCGCAGACACCGGAAGGACCGCAACCACCGGCAGGCCCCCTGTCCGGCGTGCGCGTCGTGGAACTGGGCGGCATCGGGCCCGGCCCGTTCGCGGGGATGGTGCTCTCCGGCCTCGGCGCCGAGGTGATCCGCATCGACCGGCCCGGAGGCCGGATCAGCCCCGCCGACACGATCCTGCTGCGCGGCAGGCGGTCGGTGGCCGTCGATCTCAAGCACCCCGACGGAGTGGCCGCCGTGCTACGCCTGACCGACTCCGCCGACGCCCTCATCGAGGGGTTCCGGCCGGGTGTCACCGAACGCCTCGGCCTAGGACCGGACGAATGCCTGGCCCGCAACTCCCGTCTGGTGTACGGGCGGATGACGGGCTGGGGCCAGGACGGACCGCTGGCCCAGGCCCCCGGCCACGACATCAACTACATCGGCCTCACCGGGGTGCTGCACGCGATCGGCCCCGCCGGCGGCGACCCCGTGCCGCCGCTCAACCTGATCGGCGACTTCGGTGGCGGCGGAATGCTCCTCGCCCTGGGAGTGGTCAGCGCACTCCTGCACGCCCGCGCCACCGGCAGCGGTCAGGTGGTGGACGCCGCCATGACGGACGGCAGCGCCCTGCTGCTCGCCATGACGTACGGGTTCCTCGCCGGCGGACTCTGGTCCGACGAGCGCGGCGTCAACCTCTTCAGCGGCTGCGCGCCCCACTACACCACCTACCGCTGCGCGGACGGCGACCATGTCGCGGTCGGCGCCATCGAGCCGCAGTTCTACGCGGCCCTGGTGCACGGCCTCGGCCTGTCCGACGACCCCGCGTGCGCCACGCAGGGCGCCCCGGGCACCTGGCCCGACGTGCGCCGCCGGTTCGCCGAGGTCTTCGCGACCCGCACCCGCGACGCCTGGGCCGAACACTTCGCGGGCACCCAGGCATGTGTCACCCCCGTGCTCTCCCTCACCGAGGCGGCCACCCACCCGCACAACGCGGCCCGCGGCACCTTCGTCCACGGCGACGGACCGCTGCGCCCCGCCCCCGCACCCCGGTTCTCCGCCACCCCGGCCACCCCGGCCACCACGCCCGGCGCCAGGCCCGAGCAGGGCGAGGACACCCGGAGCGTGCTGGCCGGCGCCGGCCTCACCGAGAGCGAACTCGACAGTCTCACCAGGCGAGGAGTCATCGCATGACCGGAACCGGAACCGGAACCACCCTGACGTTCCCCGCCGTCGACGCCGGAGCCGTCCTCGCCGGCGCCGCGCACCACTTCCCGGACCGCGTCGCCGTACGCGACGGAGCGCAGACCCTCACCTTCGCCGCACTGCACGACCGCGCGCTGCGCTTCGCCCGCGGACTGCGCGAACACGGCATCGCCTCCGGTGACACGGTGTTGCTCCTGGCCCCCAACTGCCTCTGGTTCCCGGTGGCTTACTGGGGAACGCTGTACGCCGGCGCGGTGGTCAGTCCCGCCAACCCGGCGCTGCCGTCCGCGGCGCTCGCCGCCCAGATCGACGACTCGGGGGCCCGCGCGGTCGTCGCCCACCCCGGTTCGCTCTCGTCCGTCCACGGTGTCGACGGACCGGGCCCGCGCCTCACCGTCGTCGTACCCGCGGACCAGGACGCTTCGCCCGCGCCCGAGGGCCGGACCGTGGTGGCGGCCGAGTCCCTGCTCGGGTACGGCGTCGCGGAGCGGACCACGCGCCACCCCGACGATCTGGCGCACCTCGCGTACACGGGCGGCACGACCGGCCGCTCCAAGGCGGTGCGGGTCCTCCATCGCAACCTGGTCGCCAATGTGGCGCAGGTCAGCTGGGTCCGCGCGGCCTCCCGTACGGTGCTCGCCGACGGAGTGCTCGGCGTCGAGCAGGACAAGGAACGGGCCACCCCGTGGCATCGGCCGCCCGGCAGCGGGGTCACCCTCGCGGTGGCGCCGCTCTTCCACGCGCTGGGCCTTGCCAGCCTGGTGGCCAACACGCTGGTCGGTACGACCACGGTGCTGTCCTCCCGTTTCCACCCCGAACGCTTCCTCGCCGACGTGGACGAGCACCAGGTCTCCCTCCTCAACGGCTCCCCCACCATGTACCGGGCGCTGTTGGCCTCACCGGCCGCCACCGGGCGACGCCTCGAATCGGTCTCCGTCGTCAACTCCGGTGCCGCGCCCATCGATCCGGAGACCTGGCGGCGCCTGGCCGAACTGTTTCCCAACGCGCGCATCACCGAGGGGTACGGCCTCACCGAGGCGACCGTGGCGCTGGTCCTGCACCCCCTGGATCCCGACGTGGGCATCCCGGCCGGCTCCGTCGGCCTGCCCCTGCCGGACACCGAACTGTCCATCCGTGATCTGACCGACCTGGAACGCGAGGTGCCGGCCGGTGAGTCCGGTGAGGTGTGGGCCCGCGGCCCGCAGATCACCGACGGGTACCACGGCCGGGCCGACCTGACAGCCGATCAGTTCCGGGACGGCTGGCTGCGCACCGGCGACATCGGCCACGTGGACGACCGCGGCCACCTGTTCCTCTCCGGCCGCGCGAAGGACATGCTGATCTACAAGGGGTACAACGTGTACCCCCTGCACCTGGAGGACGTCCTCGCCGGTCATCCCGCCGTCGCCGCCGCGTCGGTGATCGGCGTGCCGCACCGGGACGCGGGCGAGATCCCGGCCGCCTACGTCGTGCCACGCGACGGCGCGACGGCGACGGCCGAGGAACTGATGGCGTACGTGGCCGAGCGGGTCGCCCCCTATCAGCGGGTGCGCGAACTGCACTTCGTCCCGGCCCTCCCCGTGTCCGCGGCGGGCAAGATCCTCAAGACCGAACTGCGGTCACAGCACGCGAAGTTCGCCCCGAAGACGGCGGCGACCGAGGCACAGCCGAAGGCAACGGGAGGGATCCGATGAGGATCGGCATGATGCTGAGCTACAGCGGTGGTTTCAAGGAGACCGTCGACGTGCTCGGCGACTACGAGAAGGCCGGCCTCGACATCGTGTTCGTGCCGGAGGCCTACTCCTACGACGCCATCAGCCAGCTCGGCTTCATCGCGGCGCGTACCGAGCGTCTGGAGATCGCCTCCGGCATCCTGCAGATCTACACCCGCACTCCGAGCCTCACCGCGATGACCGCGGCCGGCCTGGACTACGTCTCCGACGGCCGGTTCACCCTCGGCATCGGCACGTCCGGGCCTCAGGTGATCGAAGGGTTCCACGGAGTCCCGTACGACGCTCCGCTGGCCAGGACCCGCGAGGTCATCGACATCTGCCGACAGGTGTGGCGCCGCGAGAAGGTGGTCCACGACGGCCGTCACTACCAGATCCCGCTCCCCGCCGAGCGAGGCACGGGCCTCGGCAAGGCGCTCAAGCTCATCAACCATCCCGTACGCGACCGTGTGCCGGTCATCCTCGCCGCGCTCGGGCCGAAGAACGTGGCGATGGCCGCCGAGATCGCCGAGGGCTGGCTGCCGCTCTTCTTCCACCCGGGAAAGGCGGGCGAGGTGTGGGGGCAGGCCCTGGCAGAGGGCGCGGCCAGGCGCGATCCGGCGCTCGGGCCGCTGGACGTCGTGGCCCAGGCACCCCTGGCGATCGGCGAGGACGTCGAGGACCTCGTCGACCTGGCCCGACCGCAGACCGCTCTCTACATCGGCGGCATGGGCGCACGCGGCCGCAACTTTTACCACAACCTCGTGTGCCGTTACGGCTACGAGGCCGAGGCCGCCGCGATCCAGGACCTGTATCTGGCCGGCCGGAAGGAGGAGGCCGCGGCCGCGGTCCCCTCCGACCTCCTGCGCAACCTCTCGCTGATCGGCCCCGCCTCCTACGTCGCGGAGCGGGTCGAGGCCTATCGGGCGGCCGGGGTCACCACGCTCAAGGTCAACCCGGTGTCCCCGGACCCGGCACGCCGCCTGAGGGACCTGGAACGGGTGAAGGCCATGGCGTCCTGAGGCGCTGCGGGGCGCAGGGGTGTATTCGGGTCGGCGGTCCCTGGAGACGTGTGGCTGACACGGCTCCGGCGGCACCGGCTGAGGAGCCTGGTGTCGCCGGAGACCGAGCTGTGGACCGGGGTCAGTTGAGGGCGGCCACGCCGGCCTGGGCGAACTTCTCGTCCAGGTCGCCGGAGGGCGCACCCGCGACACCGACGCCGGCGATCGGCGCGTTCTTGGCGGTGACCGGGGCGCCGCCCGCGAGGAACAGGGTGCCCGGGATGTCCTTCAGGGTCGGCGCGTTCGTGAGGCGCTTGGCCAGCTCGGACGTCGGCGCGTTCCAGGACACCGCGGTGAACGCCTTGCGCACGGCGGACTCGTAGGACTGGGGGCCCGCGCCGTCGCCGCGGAGCGTCACGATGGTGTTGCCGTTGCGGTCCACGACGGCCACGGAGATGTGCTGGCCCTCCGCCTCGGCGGCGTCCAGGGCGGCCTGCGCGGCCTTGGACGCGGCGTCGATGGTCAGGTGCGTGGACGTCGTGGTGGTGTCGCCCTTGACGTCGGCGGCCGGGGCGGCCGCCACGTCGGCCGGGGCCGACGCGTTCGCGGTCATCGCGCCGAACGTGCCGGCGGCGACGACTGCGACGGCGGCACCACCGATGGCGATGCGAGCGCGACGGGAAAGCTTCTTCATCGGGATCAGGACTCCTGGAAACGGGGGACGTTCGCGTTCTTGCGCTCACCATCCTCACCGCGTGCGTGCTTCCCGGTGTCAACCGATCGGTTGAACCTTCGGGCCCGGATCCGGGTGACGATGAGAGGTCCGCCGGGGCTCAGAGTCCGGGCTGGTCGGGCTGGTCGGGCTGGTCGGGCTGGTCGGGCTGGTCGGGCTGGTCGGGCGGCGGCGAGTTCCCCGGAACGGGACGCGATCGACACGGCGCAACGTACAACACCGGAACGCCCAGGTCATTTCGCGTTCCGGCACGGCACGAATTCGCCCACCCGCCGCAACGCACGGAACAACATCGGCCAATCGGCGCAGACATCCCCGGCAATGCGAAGGCCCCATCCCGGCCAAATGCCCCTGACGGGATGAAAACTCCTGGCGGACCGCGCCCTCCGAGGTCTGGCACTCGTCTCGGTCACCTTGGATGATCGGGGTGCAGTGGCCGCGCCGGATGAAGAGGAATTTGCATCCCGGTGCCCGGACGGAGCGGGAGGGGCCCATGGAATGGGTCGTCGGAACAGGAATGCTCGCGGGCTTGCTCCTCATCGCCTCAGGCACCGCCTCGATGCGCACCGGCTGGGTGCCGCCCTGGGCGCGCCGCCGTGTCACCCGGCCCTCGCTCTACGGACTGGGCGCAGTGCTGGTGGGAGTGCCCTGCGTGGTCCAAGGGCTCTTCTACTTCCGCATCCTGGCGAGCCCGTCCTGGGAGGTCCGATTCGTCGCGCAGAACGCGTTGATGTTCTCCGGTCTGATCCTTATCGGAGTCGGCCAGATGCGACGTAGAAGCTGAACTCCCCACTGCCTTCTCACCAACTTTTTACCAACTCCGGAACAACCCCACCGCCCGGTCGCCCTCGGTCGTCAAAAGCCGGCCAATTCCCGGGATCACCCACCTTCGTGACGCGAAGCGAGGTCCGTCACTGCACTCCGTGACGCTGTGACACTTCCAGGCCTGGCCGCGCTGTGTGAGTGGGCCATCCCTGTGACGGATGTGCCTCAAGTGACATTCGTATGTGGCCATATCGGCCTTCTATTGGGGTGGATCTTCTTGAGTCGTCGTACCTCGCGTGCATACAGACCGCTGAGCCTGAAACGCCGGGCGTGGATCACGATCGGCGCGGTGGTCCTCGGGGGTGGGGGTGTGGTGACCTACGCCGTGGCCAGCCCTTCGCAGGATCCCGGAGCGGCGGGCCGGGCCAAGCGGCCGGTGAAGGTCTACGACCTCGCGCTGAAGGGCACCACGAGTGCCAAACGTGAGCTGCCGCGCACGCAGACCAGGCAGTTCTCGATGCTCGGCGTCTCCTGGACCGGGGCGACCGAGCGGCTGCACGGCACGGCCCAGGTGCGCACCCGCAGCCTGGACACCGGCGCGTGGACCGCCTGGAAGGACCTGGAAGCCGACGTCGACCCGTTGGAGGACCCCAAGGGCGGCGCCGACATGCGCGGCGCGTCCGAGCCGCTGTGGGTGGGCCCCTCCGACGGCGTCCAGGTCCAGGTCGTCCACAAGAACGGCTCCACCAGCTCGGGCCTGCCCAAGGGCCTCCAGGTCAACCTGGTCGACCCGGGCGTGGCGACCGACGCCGAGACGAAGATGAAGACCGCCGCGTACGTCGAGCAGGCCACCGTCGACAGCGCCTCGCCCTCCGACTCCGCGTCTCCGAGCGACACCGCCGGCGTCGGCGGCACACCGACGGACACGGCGCCGGTCTCCCCGAGCGACTCCCCCGTCACCTCCGCGCCCGCGTCACCGACGGACTCGGCCAGCCCGACCGCGTCGGCCACCACCCCCACCGCTCCCCCGTCCACCGTGCCCAAGCCGCCGATGACCACGCGCGCGGGCTGGGGCGCCGACGAGTCGCTCAGCCCGGACCCGTCGGAGTACAACGCCGACGTGAAGGCCGTCTTCGTCCACCACAGTGACGGGACGAACGACTACTCCTGCGCCGACTCCGCGTCGATCGTGCGGGGCATCTACGCGTACCACACGCAGACCAACGGCTGGAACGACATCGGCTACAACTTCCTGGTCGACAAGTGCGGCACGATCTTCGAGGGCCGCAAGGGCGGGGTCGACCTGCCGGTGCTCGGCGCGCACACCTACGGCTGGAACCGGGAGGCCGCGGGCATCGCGGTGCTCGGTGACTACACCACCACCGGCGCGACCAATGCCGCACTGACCTCCGTCGCCCGGATCGCGGCCTGGAAGCTCGGCCAGTACAACGCCGACCCGGCCTCGACCGTGAAGCTCACCGCCGGAGCGACGCAGACGAACTACTTCGGCACCAGTTTCACCGCGGGCAGCCAGTACACGTTCAACCGGGTCTCCGCCCACCGCGACGGCTACAACACCCAGTGCCCGGGCAACTCGCTCTACACCCAGCTGCCGACGATCCGCGCCTGGGCGTCCGGTCCGGTGCAGGGCCTGAAGGTCACCTCGCTGTCCGGCGCCGGTCTGTCCGGGGCGACGTACTACACCAAGGGCGCCATCACGGCGAAGTGGTCGACGACGACGCCGGGTTCGCTGATCTCCAAGTTCGAGCTGCTGGTGGACGGCAAGGCCGTCGCGAGCGCCTCGGGTACGGCCACCTCGGTCGGCACGACGCTCCCGCTGGGCACCCACACGGTCGCCGTGCGGGCCGTGCACCAGTCCGGCAAGGCCACGACGTCCGACGCCGTGAACGTCGTGGCGGAGACGACCGCGCCCACCTTCACCACCGCGCCGAACGTCTCCCTGCGCAGCGGCACCGTCAACACCACAGCCGTCCCGGTCACCCTCGGCTGGAAGGCGACCGACAACACCGCGTTGAAGTCGGTGAACCTGCTGACCCCGACGACGGGCACCTTCGGCCCGACGACGACCAGCTCCAGCCGCACCGCCGCGTCCGGCACCGCGAGCACCTGGTCGATGCGGGCGGACGACTACGCGGGCAACACCCGGACGTCCTCCGCCGCCTTCACTCCGGTGATCCTTCAGGAGACGTCGGCCACCAAGTCCGGTACCTGGACGGCCCGTTCCTCCTCCAGCTACCTCGGCGGCAAGTCGTACTCCAGCGGCTCCAAGGGCGCGAGCCTCACGTGGACGTTCACGGGCCGCTCCGCCTCGTGGGTGGTCTCGCGGGCGTCGACGTCCGGGCAGGCGTACGTCTACGTCGACGGCGTCAAGGTCAGCACCGTCGACCTGAAGTCGACCAGCACCCTGTACCGCCAGGCCGTCTGGACCAAGACGTGGTCCAGTAGCGCCAAGCACACGGTGAAGATCGTTGTGGTCGGCACGACCGGCCGCCCGACGGTCACGACGGACGGGCTCGTCTACATCAAGTAGCGCACTCCCGTACCGCACTCCCGTACCGCACTGACGCATCGGCCTTCGCGATCGGACCTGGGCGACCAGGTCCAAGTGACCGCGAAGGCCGATGCCGTTTACGCGACCGGCATTACCTGACTAAGGTCAGAGAATGACGACGGAGCAAGTAGAGCAGGTGCGGCGCTTCAATCGGACGGTCGCCGAGCGCGTCGGAGTGCTGCACGACCACTATCTGGGCGGCGCGCGCCCGTACGGGCAGGCCCGGCTGCTCTGGCAGATCGGCGACGAGGGCACGCACGACGTCCGCGGCGTACGGGCCCGGCTCGGCCTCGACTCCGGTTATGTGAGCCGGCTGCTGCGAGCGCTGGAGCGCGACGGCCTCGTCGCCGTCGAGCCCCACCCCGAGGACCGGCGGGTACGCACCGTGCGGCTGACCGAGGCCGGGCGGGCCGAGCGCGCCCTTCTGGACGACCGCAGCGACGCGCTGGCCGCATCGCTCCTGGATCCGCTCGATGCCCGGCAGCGGGACCGGCTGACCGCGGCCATGGCGGAGGTCGAGCGCCTGCTGACCGCGTCGGTGGTCACGGTGGAAGTGCTCGACCCCGACCACCCGGACGCCGCGCTCTGCCTGCGGGCCTACGCGGCCGAACTCCAAGAGCTCTTCGACACCGGCTTCGACCCCGCGAACAGCCTGCTGCCCGACCCGGGCGAACTGCGGGCGCCGCGCGGCCTGTTCCTCGTCGCCCGGCTGCACGGCGACCCGGTGGGCTGCGCCGGCCTCAAGCTGCCGACGGGAGCGCCCGCGGAGATCAAACGGCTGTGGGTCTCCCCCGGCACCCGAGGGCTCGGCCTGGCCAGGCGCCTCCTGACCGAACTGGAGGAGCGCGCCGCCCGGCACGGCGTCGAGCTGCTGCGACTCGACACCAACAAGGCCCTCGAAGCGGCCACCCGCCTCTACCGCAGCAGCGGCTACACCGAGGTCCCCGCCTTCAACGACGAGCCCTACGCCGACCATTGGTTCGAGAAGCGGCTCACCCAGGAAAATCGAACTCGCCCGCAGTGACCAGGGCCAGGGCGGGCCACGTGCGTGGTGCCACATAGCCGGGCCCTATCGCCCTCATTGGCTGATCGCCCGTTGTTCATGTGCTGTGCGGCGGGCGAGGGTGGCGGTATCCGATCCGTACGGCGGCGAAGGAGCACGGCATGGCTGTGGCACCAGGCGAGTTCCGGTTCGAGGTGGCGGGCCACCTGCGCGAGAACTTCATCGGCGGGCAGTGGTGCCCGGCGCAGTCCGGGCAGCGGCGCACTGATCTCAACCCGGCCGATCTGAGCGATGTGATCGGCGAGTTCGCCGAATCCGGCGGAGCCGACGTCGACCTGGCCGTCGACTCCGCCCGCCGTGCGCTCGACGGGTGGCGCGATCTCGGGCCGATCAAGCGAGCGGCATATCTGACCGAGGCGCTGCGCATCCTCGGGGAGCGGTCGGAGGAGCTCGCGTACGCGATCACGCGTGAGCAGGGCAAGCTGCTGAAGGAAGCCCGTGGCGAGGTTCAACGGGCGTGTGCGGTACTGGAGTTCACCACCGGGCAGGCGCGCCGCCTTGGCGGTGTGACGGCGCCCGCGGAGGAGCCCCGGACGTTCGCGTACACGTTCCGCAGGCCGATCGGTGTCGTCGGCCTCGTCTCTCCGTGGAACTTCCCGCTGGCGATCCCGATGTGGAAGGTCGCACCCGCCCTGCTCGCCGGATGCACCGCCGTCCTCAAGCCGTCGCCGCTGACCCCGCTGACCTCCGCGCTGCTCGTGGACGTGTTCCGTGCGGCGGGGGTGCCCGACGGGGTGCTCAACCTCATCCAGGGTGACGCGGCGGCCGGTGAGGCGCTCGTCGCCAACCCCGCCGTCGCCGGCATCAGCTTCACCGGTTCGCTCCCCATCGGCACCGCCATCCACACGGGCGGCGCGCACCGGCTGCTGCGCACCCAGCTCGAACTCGGCGGGAAGAACGCCGTGCTCGTCTGCGACGACGCCGACCTCGACAAGGCCGTCGACGCCGTCGTGCACGGCGCGTTCGGGCAGGCCGGACAGCGGTGTTCGGCGACCAGCCGGGCCGTCGTGGACGTCCGGGTGCGCGACGAGTTCCTGGAGCGCCTGGTGGCCCGGGTGGCCGGGCTGCGGGTCGGGCCCGGCTTCGACCCGGCGTCCGAACTGTGCCCGGTCGTCAACACGGACCGTCTCGACGCGGCGCTCGCCGCGATCGCGGGCGCGCAGAACGACGGCGGCAAGGTGCTGTGCGGAGGAAAGCGCGAGGAGCGTCCGGACCTGCCGGAGGGATGTTACGTCCAGCCCACCGTCGTCCGTGACGTTCCGTGGGACAGCGATCTCGCGCAGGAGGAGGTGTTCGGCCCGGTCCTCGCCGTCGTCGACGCGGACGGCTTCGACGACGCGATGCGCATCGCCAACTCCGTCAAGTACGGCATGTCCGGGACCATTTTCACGGCCTCTCAGAGCCGCGCCTTCGAGGCGCTCGACCGCTTCGAGGCGGGCATGCTCCACGTCAACCGGCCGGGCGTGGGAGCGTACGCGCACCTGCCGCACATCGGCGCCAAGGCCAGCCAGTACGGGCCGCCGGAGTGCTCGCCGGAGGTCTTCGACTTCTACACGGAATGGCGTTCGGCCTGCATCTCGTACTGATCGGCTACCTCGTACTGATCGGCACGGAGGCTGACGAAGGGCCCGGCGCTCGCAAGCGCCGGGCCCTTCGCCAACTTCTCTCTTACTGAGGTGCGCTACGCGAGAGCTGCGGCGCGCGGACGGCGGTTCCAGTGCGGGATCATGATCACGCCGGCGAGTGCCGCGGCCCCGGCGAACAGGCCGAACAGGGCCGTTCCGCTGAGGAATCCGGGCAGCAGTCCGCCGAGGATGGCGCCGATGGAGCCGCAGCCGTTGACCAGGCCGGCCGCGGTGCCCGCCCCTTCGGCCGTACCGAAGTCGACGGCGGCGACACACGAGATCATCGAGTCGGCGGCGTACACCGTCAGACCGATCGCGCCGAGCACGCCGATCATCACCAGCGCGCTACCGGCAGCCGTCAGGGGCATGAACAGGGCGAGGATCACGCTCAGCAGCCCCAGCGAGATGACGCAGGCGGGCACGCGCCGGGACTTGAACAGCCGGTCGGACACCCAGCCGACGACGATCGGCGCGAGCACGCCCGCCACGCCGAACGCGATCGGGATGAGCGTCGCCCCCACCTTGTCGACCTGGGGCAGGCGCTGGCTCACCAGGACCGGACCCCACAGCAGGATCGCGTAGCGGGCCGGCTTGAGCAGGAAGTACGCGGCGCCGAGCGTCATCACCATCGGGTCGCGCAGGGTCTTGCGGTAGAGGGCGAGCGCGCGCTGCGGCTCGACGGGCTCGGCCGTCTTCGCCTCCGTGGACTCCTCGTGCGGCGCGTTGCGCTGGAAGATCACGAACAGCACGAGGATCACGGCGAGCGTCGCCGCGCCCGCGAAGAACGCGACATGCCAGCTGTCGAAGAGGTCGTACGCGATCCAGCCGAGGAACGGCGGCGCCGCGAGGCCGCCGAACGCGTAGTTGGTCGACCAGATGCCCAGGATGCGGCCGCGCTGCTCCAGCGGGAAGAACGCCCCCATGTTCTTGCACAGGGGCGCCCATCCCGCCGACTGGGCGAGCCCCTGGATCACCATCGCGCCGCCGAAGACCAGCAGCGCGCTGGAGAATCCCATCACGCAGGCCGCGCCCATCGCGCCGATCATCCCGCCGATGACGACGACCCGCGGCCCGAACCGGTCGGCCCACGCACCCCACAGGAACTGGCCTGCGGCGTACGCCGCGAGGTAGATGGCGTCGACGACGCCGAGGACGCGTTCGGTGAGGGTGGAGGAGACGAGCGGATCGTCGAGGATGCCGAGTTTGGCGACGGAGAACGCCTGCCGCACGAAGTAGAAGCCCGCGTACGCGATCCAGGTGACGACGAAGATCTGCCAGCGCAGCCTCGGGTTCACCAGATACGGATGGACGGTGCGCTGGGCCTCTCTGGTGGGGACGGGTGGTGGTGCTGGATTCTCGGCCATGGCGATGGATCCTGTCTCGTCGTCGGGGGGATGAGCGGAACCGGGTACGACAACGGCCCCGGCGCACGCCTCGGCGGCGCGCCGGGGCCGGAACTGTGGGTTGGCCTTGCGGGTGCGGTGAGTTGAAGGGGTGAGGGCCGGCTGGCTCTTACGGTGAGGGTCGGGTGGCTGCTACTTGGTGAGCGGCTTCTCGGCCGCGAGGTGGCAGCCGATCCAGTACGCGTCGAAGTTGCGCAGCCGGTGTCCGGCGGGCAGCTCGACGCCTCGGTTCACGAGCACCGGGACACGCTGCTCGGTGAGGCCGCCGTGCGAGCGCAGCGGCTCGGTGAACCCGGAGATGTCGTGACGGGCGGGGGTGGTCCCGAGGGCGGTGTTGCGCTCGGCGATGACGACCAGGTCACCGATCCGGTCGGCCGGCAGCTCGAACCGCTCACTGGCCTCCTCGCGGGTCAGCACCGTGTCCACGCCGTCGACGCCCGCGAGTTCGGAGAGGAGCGCGGACCGGTCCGCGCCGGCCGGCAGATGCACGGTCGCGTACGAGCCGAGCGCACCGTGGTGCACGGTGTACGGGTCGGTGATCGGCAGGATGACCCGGCTGGCGCCCGGCCCGGTCCGCTCGTCGAACCAGTCCTGGAGGAAGACGACCTGTGCGTCACCTGCGGCGTCCGACTTGGCGTTCATACCGTGGTCGGCGGTCACGACGAGGATCGCCCCGAGCGCGTCGATGCGCGCGAAGTAGCGGTCGAGCATCGCGTAGAAGCGGTTGGCGACGGGCGAGCCGGGAGCGTGCTTGTGCTGGATGTAGTCGGTGAGCGACAGGTACATC
The DNA here is from genome assembly GCF_004005495.1 of Streptomyces antnestii. Taxonomy (GTDB): domain Bacteria; phylum Actinomycetota; class Actinomycetes; order Streptomycetales; family Streptomycetaceae; genus Streptomyces; species Streptomyces antnestii. The sequence continues at coordinate 543,444 of NZ_RZYA01000002.1, read as the reverse complement.
AGGTCGGGGCGGTCGCGTTCGAGGACGTCGCAGCCCGCCGCCATCACGAGTTCGCTGAGTTCGGCGCTGTAGACGGACGGCAGCTCGAAGCCGGTCGACTCGAGGACTTTCTCGATACCGTTCTCCGCGATGCTGAGCTGGTCGGCCTTCTCGGCGGAGAAGCAGATACCGCCCTCGGCGAGCCCGCTGCCGAGCAGCCTCCGCAGTTTGTCCTTGGCGGTGATGACCGCGACCTTGGCGCCGGCCTGCGAGAACGCGGCGAACACGGTGGGCGCGCGCAGGAGTTCGGGCGCGTTCATCATGACTTCTTCGCCGGTGGCCGGGTCGAAGAAGTAGTTGCCGCAGATGCCGTGCACAGCGGGCGGGACACCCGTGGCGATGGAGAGGTTGTTGGGATTGGTGAACGACGGCATCGTGCACTCGCCGCGCAGATCGGCGCCGCGCGCGAGCATCGCCTCCGTGAACGGCATCAGCCCGTCCGCGATGGCCCGCTCGTGGTACGCGTCCTCACTGCCGTCGATGCAGACGACCACGACGGGGCGGCCGGGGCGGGGATACGAACGCCCGTTGACGGTGAGCGGGGCGCCGGCGACAGGATTCATTGAACGTCCACCTCTGCAGGTCGTGTTGCGAGTTCCGTGGCGACCGAAGGTCTCCGCTGTCATGGGTACACCGGCCGCGAGGGGGCACAGAAGCCCGAAACTCGCTATGGCCGCCATAACCGCAGGGGGTTGCGGCAGGTCAGGTGTGCGTTACGCTCGCCCGACCCAAGATCGAGCCGGCTTCACGCAGGAGGGCCCGTGGAACTCAACCTGCACCGCCTGTGCATCTTCCTGAAGGTGGTGGAGCACCAGGGTTTCTCCGCCGCCGCCCACGAGCTGTACATGAGCCAGCCTTCGGTCTCGAACCAGGTCCGGCGCCTGGAGCAGTCGTTGAACGTCACCCTCGTCGACCGCTCGGGGGCCCGCACCCGGCCGACGGCCGAGGGCGAGGTCCTGGCCGAGTACGCGAAGCGCATCTTCCTGCTCGCCGACGAGGCGGTCGCGGCGGTCCAGCAGGTGTCCTCGCTGGAGAAGGGCCGTCTGATGGTCGGCGGCTCGACGACCGTGGGTACGTATCTGCTGCCCACGCTCCTGGCCCGTTTCCAGGAGCGTTACCCGGGGGTCGAGTGCGACGTGTTCGTCGGCAACAACCGGGTGGTGGCGGAGCGTCTGCTCGCCGGCGACATAGGCATAGCGGTGGTGGCGGGCGGCCCCGCGGAGCCGCAGCTGCTCGTCGAACCGGTCCTGGAGGAGCGCCTCGTCCTGGTCGCCCGTGCGAGCCATCCGCTGGCGGGCGTCGCCGCGCCCCTGGCCCCGGGGGCGCTCTCGGGTGAACGCTTCCTGATGCGCGAGCCCGGCTCCCACACCCGTTCCGAGCAGGAGCGCGTCCTGGAGGAGTGGGGCCTCGCGGGGCAGGCCACGCGTTCCGACGTGTGGGGCCCGGAGGCCGTGAAACAGTGCGTGGCGGCGGGCCTGGGGGTGGCCCTCATCTCGGAGCACGCGATCGTCGACGACGTCCAGCAGGCGGGCTCCCTGGCCGTCCTCCCGGTCCACCCGTCGCCCCAGCCCCGCCACATCTCCCTGGTCCGCCGCCGCGACCGTCTCCTGTCGCCGGCGGAGCAGGCCTTCGTACGTCTCCTGCGGTCACCGGACGGTCGGTGGGCGCGGGAGCTGACGGAAGAGGGCCGGGCGTGAATCCGCGTCGGCCCTCGTCCCCTTGAGGTGCAGTCACCTTCAGGTGCGGGTCACCTTCAGGTGGAGGTCACCAGACGCCGTCGCCGCGCAGGACGGCGTCCGCGCCGCCGTCGACGAAGACGACCTGACCGGTGACGTGGGTGTTCTCGGGCGAGGTGAGCCACGCGATCAGCGGGGCGATCTGCTCGGGACGCGCGTGCCCGGCCAGCGGCATCGGCACGCTCCGCTCGACGAGCCCCCGCATCTCCGGGTCCTCCAGCAGGGGCTCGGTCATGGGCGTGAGGATCACGCCGGGGCCGACGGCGTTGAGCGGGATGCCGGCACCGGCCCAGTCGTCGGTGATCGCGCGGCGGCGGATCCAGCGGGAGACGGCGGCCTTGGAGGAGGAGTAGACGAGGTGGCCCTCACCTCGGTCGACGGCCTCCTGGGATGCTGCCACCGCCGCCGGCTCGTCATCGGCGAGCGCCGCGTCGACGATCACGGGGTCGGTGGGGTGCACGGAGTCGATCGAGCCGATGACCAGGGCCCGCGGGTCGGTGCCGGCGGCGAGGAGCGGGCGCAGGCCGTCGAGGGTGGCGACGGCGCCGAAGTGGTTGACCTTGATGGTGAGCGCGTCGAACTGTGCGATGCCCGCACAGGCGACGACGGCGTCGAGGCGGCCGCCGGTCAGGCCACGGGCCTGGGTGACGAGGTCGGCCCGCCCTTCGGCGGTGGACAGGTCGACGCAGATGTCACTGTCCTTGAGGTCGGCGCCGATGACGGTGTGCCCCTGCTCCCGCAGGAGGGCCGTGGTGGCCTTGCCGATGCCGGAGGCCGCTCCGGTGACGAGGTAGGTACGGGACATGGTCTGCTCCCTTACGGACTGCATGGCGGGCCCTCCGGCAGGCGGTCGGACGGTGCGACGAACCTAGGCCGGGCCGGCGCGGGCCGGGAGTGCAGTTTCCCGGTGAGTGGGACAACTGTGAAGCCCGCGCCCCGACTTGCCTAGCCGGGCAGTTCGGTGCGCTCCCACCATTCGTAGACGGGCAGCAGGCCTTGCCCTGTCTCCTCCTCACGCGGGGTGGCCCTGAAGTGTTCGAATCCCCCGCGGAAGGGGATCTTGATGTCCTCCCCGGGCGTGGAGAGGGGGACGATCCGCTCGGGGAGATCGTCGGGGCCGCCCTGGAGAACTGCTTTCGTCGCGTCGCTCATGCGTAAATCTTCGTCGCAGGAGCAACCGACCTCCGCCATGACGCGCCGACGCGCCCGCCACGATCCTGCGATGCGGGCACGTCGAAAGCTCAGTCCATGGCCTCTTCCCCGACGGCGGCCGTCGCCTTCACTCCCGCCAGCCGCTCCGGGTCGAGGAGTTCGTCCAGGCGTGCCTCGTCGAGCGTGCCGGTGCGCAGGACCAGTGACCGGACGTCGCCCTCACCGGACAGGGCCGCCTTTGCGATCGCGCTCGCCTCGGCGTATCCGAGGTGCGGAAGCAGGGCGGTGACCACGCCGACGCTGTGTGCGCTCACCTGCTCCAGGTGCGCCGCGTTCACCTCGATGTCGCGCACGCACAGGCGGGCCAACGTGTCGAACGCCCGGGCCATCCAGTCCATGCTCTGCAACAGCCCGTGACACATGATCGGTTCGAAGGCGTTGAGCTGGAGCTGGCCGGCCTCCGCGGCCATCGTGATCGTCACGTCGTTCCCGACCACCCAGAACGCCACCTGGTTGACCACCTCGGGGACGACCGGATTCACCTTGCCGGGCATGATGCTCGAACCCGCCTGACGCGGAGGCAGGCGCAGCTCCCCCAGGCCTGCCTGCGGGCCGGACGACAGGAGCCGCAGGTCGTTGCAGATCTTGGAGACCTTCACCGCGGTCCGCTTCAGCACCCCCGAGAGCTGGACGAAGACCCCTGTGTCGGCGGTCGCTTCCACGAGGTCACCCGCGGTCTGCAGGGGCATCCCGGTGATCTCCCGGAGGTGGCGCAGGACCACGGAGGCGTAGCGCGGGTCGGCCGTGATGCCGGTGCCGATGGCGGTGGCACCCAGGTTGATCTCGCTGAGCAGGCCGCGTGAGTCGAGGATGCGGGCCTGTTCCTCGGCGAGAGTCGCCGCCCAGGCCGAGAACTCCTGACCGACCGTCATCGGCACCGCGTCCTGGAGCTGGGTGCGGCCCACCTTCGGCACGGCACGGAACTCCTCGCCCTTGGCGGCGAACGCCTCCGACAGGGTGCGGACGGCGCCGGCGAGGTTGTCGAGGCCGTGCAGGAGCGCGATCTTGACCGCGGTCGGGTAGACGTCGTTGGTGCTCTGGCTGGCGTTGACGTGGTCGTTGGGGTGGATCTCGGCGTGGTCGCCGGGCTGCAGGCCGAGGACCTGGAGGGCGCGGTTGGCGATCACTTCGTTGGCGTTCATGTTCGTCGAGGTGCCGGCCCCGCCCTGGACCACGTCGACGACGAACTGGTCGTCGAGCAGGCCCTTGATGACCTCACCGCAGGCACTCTCGATCGCACCGAGGCGACGCTCGTCGAGCAGGCCGAGCTCGGCGTTGGCCCGGGCGGCGGCCAGCTTCACCGAGCCGAGAGCCGCGACCAGTTCGCGGTGCCGCGCGATCGACGTACCGCTGATGGGGAAGTTCTCCAGGGCCCGTGAGGTGTGGACGCCCCACAACGCGTCCGCCGGAATCGCGCGCTCTCCGAGGAAGTCCTGCTCACGTCGGGTCTGGTCCGTGTTCACGTGTGCGCACCGCGTCTTTCGAGTCGACCTGCTGGCATCTGCCCGACTCAGTGCACCACTCGCACAGCCATCTGCCCAATAGATGTTTCTGTGGAGAGCCATCGATTCACGTGATGATGCACCCTCGGCCCGGTCCGGCCCGGTCGGGCTCGCCCCGGCATCGCCAGAATCGATGCAGTACCCCGATTAATGCGATCCGGTCGGAGCTGTTCAGGGCGGAGCATGTCCACCTATGGTTTCGGCACCAGCAATTGGTGCTACGGCCAGTAACGCGCCGCTCTCCGAATTCTCTTCACTTCCGGACAGTGCATTCGCGCCCGCTGGCATGGAATTTGGCAGCCGCCAAGAGAGGCCGGAAGCGATGGCAGCAGATGAGGCGCTGAAGCTTGAGAAGCGCTCGATCGATTTCGTTCCTCATGCGGAACGTCACGGCAAGGTCAGCGGGCTTTTTCTGATCTGGTTCACCGTCAACTCCAATGTGCTGACCATCGCCACCGGGGCGGTCGCCGTGGCCATGGGCCTGCCTCTGGTCTGGGCGGTCGTCGCGGCTGTCGTGGGGCACTGCGTCGGCGCGGTCTTCATGGCGCTCCACTCGGCGCAGGGCCCCATCCTCGGCATTCCGCAGATGATCCAGAGCCGCGCACAGTTCGGCTATTTCGGCGCGATGATGCCGCTCGTCCTGGTCGTGGCCATGTATATCGGCTACATCGCGAGTGGAGGCGTCCTCACGGGGAACGCGCTCGCCGATCTGACCGGCTGGAACGTCGACTTCTGTATCGTCCTGGCGAACGCCGTCGGGGCACTGATCGCGATATTCGGCTATCAGGTCCTCAAGGCATGGATCAATGTGCTTTCGTGGGTGATGGCGGTCGTCCTCCTCGTCCTCACGATCGGCTTCTTCGTCCGTAACGACGTGAGCGGGTCGACGCACCACGGCCAGTTCAGCTGGGGGATCTTCCTCCTCGCCGTGACGCTGTCCGCGACCTGGCAGCTGACATACGCCCCGTACGTCGCGGACTACAGCCGTTATCTGCCGGCGAACACCTCGGTGCGGGCCTCTTTCTGGTGGACGTATCTCGGCACCGTCGTCTGCTCGATCTGGATGTTCTCCTTCGGCGCCGCGCTCGCGGCTGCCGCCCCGAAGGCGTTCGGCGGCGGATCCGTCACGTTCATCACCGAACAGGCGGGCTTCGCGCCGTGGCTGTTCCTGGCGATCATCATGCTGAGCAACATTCCCGCTCTCGCGATCTCCATCTACGGCGCTTTCATGTCCGTCGTGACGATCACCGGAGTGTTCCGCGCCACCCGGACCGTCTCGTCGGCCGGACGGATCGCCACCATCCTGGGCATCTCCACGCTCAGCACGCTGATCGCCATTCTCGGCCGAGGTGATTTCCTCGACAACCTCATGAATTTCATCGTGCTGCTTTCGGTCATCCTCATCCCGTGGACGGCGATCAATCTCGTCGACTTCTATTTCATCAGGAAAGAGAAGTACGACCTCGACGCCATGTACGATCCGCGAGGCCGTTACCGGGGAACGGACTGGCGCGCCATGACGGCCTACGTGGCAGGCGTCCTCGTAGAGCTCCCGTTCGTGAGCACCGTTTTCTACACCGGCCCCATGGTCAAGCTCCTTGGCGGAGCCGACATTTCCTGGATCATCGGCCTGTTCGTGGCCTCCGCGGCCTTCTACGTGCTGATGAAGCGCTACCCCGTCCGTCATGGCTTCGCGCCGGTTCCGGACGACGCGGCGGACGGCACGCACGACCAGGAAGCAGCAACTGTCGGCGTGTGACGCCGAAGTCATCGCCTCGGGGAGAGGCGTGGGGAGAAGGATTCAGTGGCGCAGTACACGCTCCGGCAGTTGGAGTACTTCATCGCCGCCGCGGAGGCAGGGACCCTCACCGGTGCGGCACAACAGATCCACCTGTCGCAGTCGGCGCTGTCGAACGCGCTCGTGGAACTGGAGCGTGGGCTCGGGGTCCAGCTGTTCCTGCGGCACCACGCCAAGGGCGTCACCCTCACCACGGCCGGTGAGCAGATCTTCGTGGCGGGCCGGCAGCTGCTGAAACAGGCGGCGGAGCTGGCCGAGGAGGCACACGGTCTGGGCTCGGAGGTGTCCGGCACGCTTCATCTGGCCTGCTTCGGCGTGCTGGCTCCCTACATCCTTCCCGACCTTCTCGCGGAAGCGGCCGCGCGGCTGCCGGGGCTGACGATCACCACGAGCGAGGTGGATCTCGCCGAGCTCGTCGAGGGCGTCGTCAGTGGCCGTTTCGAGCTGGCCATCGGTTACGACCTCACCGCCGACCCACGCCTGGAGAAGGAGCTTCTGCACTCGCTGAGTCCCTATGCCCTCTTCCCTCACGATCACCCGCTGGCCGGGCGCGGCAAGGTGGCTCTCGCGGAACTGCGGGACGAGCCGATGGCGTTGCTGGACCTGCCGCACAGCCGCGACTACTTCGCCGACATGTTCCACTCGCTCGGCATCCAGCCGACGGTGCGGTTCCGGTCCACCAGTGCGGAGACCTGTCGGGCCATCGTGGCCAGGGGACTCGCGTACACGCTGCTGAACGCGAAGCCGCAGGGGGTCGGGAAGGACGAGGCGCGGAGGGTCGTCGCCGTCGATGTCGCCGACGACGCGCCCCCGCTCGACGTGGCCCTCATCAAGGCGGCCGCGGTGCGTCCCACCCGGCGGATGGCGGAGGTGCAGAGCCTCGTCCGCGATCTGCTGCGGAAGGGGGCGATCCGGTCGATGTTCGAGGCCGGACAGTGACCTCCCCCCTCGGGCTGCGGCCTCCCCTGAGGCCCGTATCGAAAAAACAGAACCAGAACAACAACAACATCTATTGGACAGAACTTCGGGCACGCCCGAGGATTTCTCTTGCGGCCACAGTCCACTCCGTACCCGAGTCGGACCGCCGCCTGAGTGGAGGTTGAAATGTCGAGCGAAGAGACCGAAGTGGTCGTCGTCGGGGCAGGTCAGGCCGGCGTCGCGATGAGTGAGCACCTGGGAGCCTCCGGTGTGCCGCACATCGTCCTGGAGCGGAGCCGGATCGCCGAGCGCTGGCGCTCGGAGCGGTGGGACTCCCTGGTCGCGAACGGGCCCGCGTGGCACGACCGCTTCCCCGGCCTCGAGTTCTCCGACGTCGCCCCCGACGCCTTCGCCTCAAAGGAGCAGGTCGCCGACTACTTCGAGGCGTACGCCGAGAAGATCGACGCCCCGATCCGGACCGGCGTCGAGGTCACCTCCGTGGAACGGCACGCCAACCGCCCCGGATTCCGGGTGGAGACCTCCGAGGGCGTCATCAACGCGCGGTACGTCGTCGCCGCGACCGGGCCGTTCCAGAAGCCCGTGATCCCGCCCATCCTGCCGGCCGACGCCGTGCCCGTGCAGATCCACTCCAGCGCCTACCGCAACCCCGAGCAGCTGCCCGAGGGCGCCGTTCTCGTGATCGGCGCCGGTTCCTCCGGTGTCCAGATCGCCGACGAGCTGCGCCGCTCCGGCCGCCGCGTCTTCCTCTCCGTGGGTCCCCACGACCGCCCGCCGCGCGAGTACCGCGGCCGCGACTTCTGCTGGTGGCTCGGGGTTCTCGGCCGCTGGGACGCGGAGACGCCGCCGCAGGGTGCCGAGCACGTGACGATCGCGGTCAGCGGCGCCCGCGGTGGCCACACCGTCGACTTCCGCGCCCTGGCCGGCACGGGCGTCGAGCTGGTCGGCATGACGGCGTCCTACGAGGACGGTGTGCTGCGCTTCGCGACGGACCTCGGCGCGAACATCGCCGCCGGCGACGCCAAGTACCTCGAACTCCTCCGGGCCGCCGACGAGTACGTCGAGCGCAACGGGATCGACCTTCCCGAGGAGCCCGAGGCCCACGTCATCGGACCGGACCCGCAGTGCGTGACCGATCCGCTGCTTGAGCTCGACCTGGCGGAGGCGGGCGTCACGTCGATCGTCTGGGCGACGGGTTTCGCCGCCGACTACAGCTGGCTCAAGGCCGACACGTTCGACGAGCGGGGCCGGCCGGTCCAGCGCCGCGGCGTCTCCTCCGAGCCCGGTGTCTACTTCCTGGGCCTGCCGTGGCTGTCCCGCCGTGGATCGAGTTTCATCTGGGGTGTCTGGCACGACGCGCGGTACGTCGCCGACCACATCGGGATCCAGCGGTCCTACCTCTCGTACGACTCGACCGCCCGGACCGACGCGGCGCCGGCCGCCCCGCAGAACTGAAGGACTGAGGAACAGACGATGACTTCCACCAGCACGGGCCGCGAGGTGCCGGCCCCGATCGTCGCCGGCGGGCACACCCGGATCCGGCCGTTCAACACCAGCGTCACGTACCCCGAGCAGAACCTCGACAACGACCTGTGCCAGGCCGTCGTCGCTGGTAACACCGTCTACGTGCGGGGCCAGATCGGGCAGAACCTCGACACCAGCGAGTCCGTCGGCATCGGGGACGTGGAGGCCCAGACGGAGCAGGCGATGGCCAACATCGACATGCTCCTGAAGGAGTCCGGTGCCCGCATGGAGCACCTGGTCAAGCTGACGATCTACATCATCGACCCGCGCTACCGCGAGACCGTCTACCGCACCATCGGCCGCTGGACCAAGGGCGTGCACCCGATCTCCACCGGAATCGTGGTCTCCGCGCTCGCCCGGCCCGAGTGGCTGGTCGAGGTCGACGCGATCGCCGTCATTCCGGAGGGTGAGAAGTGACGTTCTCTGTGCTGGCCACCGACGGCAAGGGCGCCGTCGGGATGGCCGTGACCTCGTCGAGCCCGGCGGTCGCCGCCCGCTGCGTCCACCTGCGGGCGGGCGTGGGCGGTGCGTCGTCGCAGAACATCACCGACCCGCGCCTCGGCCCCGCGCTCCTGGACGCGCTGGAGACCGGCATCGGCGCGCGCGGTGCGCTGGACGCCGTGGTGCAGGGCCGCGACCTGATCGAGTACCGCCAGCTCACCGTCCTCGAACTGAACGGCGACGGCGCCGCGTTCTCCGGCACCAAGACGCTCGGCGAGCACCGCGACCGCGTCGGCGCACACGTCGTCGCGGCGGGGAACATGCTGGCCTCCCCCGAGGTCGTCGACGCGATCGTCGAGGCCTTCGAGGGCTCGGCGGGCGAGCTGGAGGAGCGACTGATGGCCGCCCTCGAAGCCGGCCTCGAGGCCGGTGGCGAGGCGGGTCCCGTGCACTCCGCCGGGCTCTCCGTCGTCCGTGAAGTCCCGTGGCGCGAGACCGACTTGCGGGTCGACTGGAGCGAGGCGCCCCTCGCCGAGCTGCGCTCCCTCCTGGACGTCTGGCTGCCCCAGCGCGACGACTACGTGGCCCGCGGGCTCAACCCGGCCGCCGCGCCGTCGTACGGCGTCCCCGGAGACGAGTGATGGCCGCCGACGACATGACCGGGCGGGACGCATCCGTCGAGGCGACGAAGGAGAGTGCCGCCCGCACGGTCGCCTCGGACGCCGAACGGCTCATCCGGCTGTCGGAGCAGCTCCACGCCCATCCGGAGACGGCATGGGAGGAACACCGCTCGGCACGCTGGGTGGCCGAGTCCCTGGAAGAGGCGGGCTTCACGGTCCAGCCGGCGTACCTCGGGCTCGACACCGCGTTCCTCGCGACGTTCGGCAGCGGCCCGTTCCGGCTCGGGCTCTGCGCCGAGTACGACGCGCTGCCCGGCCTCGGCCACGCCTGCGGACACAATCTGATCTCGGCGATCACCGTCGGCGCGGCGCGGGCCCTGGCCCCGCTGGCCGATGCCGCCGGGCTCACGATCGAGGTCTACGGCACCCCGGCCGAGGAGGGCGGCGGCGGCAAGATCGAGCTGCTCGAGCGCGGGGCGTTCGCCGGGCTCGACCTGGCGATGATGGCGCATCCCGCCCCTGTCGACGTGGCGGAGGCGGAGCCGTTCGCGGTGTCGCACTCGCACGTGTCGTACCAGGGCAAGGCGGCCCACGCGGCCGCCTACCCGGAGCAGGGTGTCAACGCGGCCGATGCCTTCACCGTCGCGCAGGTGGCGATCGGTCTGCTGCGCCAGCAGTTGCCGCCCACGGTGCGGGTCCACGGTGTGATGACCAACGGTGGAGAGGCGCCGAACGCCATTCCCGCCCGCACCGAGGGACGTTGGTACGTGCGGGCGGCCAGCCTGGACCAGCTCACCGAGACCGAGGACAAGGTCTGGCGCTGCTTCGAGGCGGGCGCGCTGGCCACCGGCGCCTCCCTCGACATCCAGCCGGAGAGCAAGCCCTACGCCGAATTCCGCACGTACCAGCCGGCGTTGAACGCCTACGTGCGGAACGCGGAGCACCTGGGCCGGGTCTTCGACCGGAACTCGCCGGCGCGGGACATGAACCGCGCGTCCACCGACATGGGCAACGTGTCCCAGGTGGTGAACGCGATTCATCCCTACGTGGGCATCGGGTCCCTTCCGGCGTTGAACCATCAGCCCGAGTTCGCCGCCCACTGTGTCGGCGGCGACGCCGAGAAGGCTCTCCTGGACGCGGCCACCGCGCTCGCCTGGACGGCCCTGGACGTCGCGGCGGTCAGCGGCACCGACTGAGTGGTCCGGGCCGAGCGCTTTCGGCCGGGTGTTTCGCCGAGTGTTTTCGTCCGGCACGGCACGAGCAGCGTGACATGGCTGCGGTGCCGTGCCGGACGAGCACGTTCCCGCCAACTACTCCTTCAGCGGCGCGAGGTCGGTGTGCTCGATGGCCCGCAGTTGCGCGAAGCGCTCACGCACCTCCGCTCGGCGGCCCCGGTCCATGGCGAGGTTGACCAGCTCCCCCGGGTCCTCCCGAAGGTCGTAGAGCTCATGGTCGTTGTCGTCGAACGCGGCGTCCGGGCCGTACAACTGCCGTGAGGGAGCCGGTGGTTCGGGGCGGTCGGCGGGCATGCCTCCGCCCACCCCGAAGTAGCGGGCGTACTTGAAGCGCCCGTCGAACATGCCGCGCACGGCGTACCGCGTGTGCTGGATCCGCCGGGTGTGTACGGCGTCGTGGGCGAAGAGCACGTAGTCGCGCACGGAGGTGGCCGGATCTGCGAACACCGGGGAGAGGTCGGTCCCCTGGAACGACGGGTCCGGAGCGACGCCGGCGAGCGAGCAGATCGTGGTGGCCAGGTCGACGTGCGAGGCGAGCGCATGGGTCGTGCTGCCCGGCCGCGTCACGCCGGGGACCTTGACGTAGCAGGGCACGCGCATGATCTCGTCGTAGACGAACGGCCCCTTCGACCGGAGCCCGTGCGAGCCGCACATGTCGCCGTGGTCGGACGTGAAGATGACGATCGTGTCGTCCCAGTTGCCCGAGGATTCCAGGGCGCCGAGCACCGTGCCCAGGCTCTCGTCGGCGAGCCGGTGCAGCTGCGCGTAGTAGTCGAGGTGGCGCAGCCACGCCCGCTTGTCCTTGGGGTCGATGTGCCCCCACAGACTGTTCTGCTGGTCGTGGCGCCACTGCCGCTGGGTGTCCGGCTTGGTGTGCAGATCGTCGTCGAAGTTGGCGGGCAGATCGGTGAACACCTCGTCATACGACTGTTCGTAGGGCGGTATGGCCTGCCCGCCGCCCCAGTCGCCGCTGTCCAGGAACTGCCGGACGAAGTCGAGCATCTTCGGGTTGGCCCGCTGGTAGTCCGGCTGGTCGATCGGGTACCACATCACGTCGTGCGGGTTGACGAGGGCGACGGTGAGGAACCAGGGCTGTGGTGCGTCCGCGTTGCGGGTCAGCCAGTGTGCGGCGTTGCGGGCGATGACCGGGTCGAAGTGCACTCCGGTGCCGGCCATCCCCATGAAGTGGTGGTCGTTGCCGTCCCAGTCGCCGTACCCGTACGCCTCCATGTCGGGCCGTGCCGACCGGGACAGGTGCCATTTGCCGATGTAGGAGGTCCGGTAGCCGGCCTTCCGCAGGGAACTTCCGATGGTGGGGACGGTCGTGTCGAGTTCCGGCTGCCAGGGGAAGATGACGTTCTCCGCGACGCCGTGCTGCGGGACGTACTGGCCCGTCATCATCGTCGCGCGTGACGGGGAGCAAGGCGCCGAATGCGTCCAGTAGTTGGTGAACTCGAGCCCCTCGGCGAGCAGCCGTTCGCGCCAGGGCAGCCGCACCGTGGGAGGCAGCCAGCCGCGTTGCCGTTCCTGGTCCGAGACGACGAGAAGGATGTTGGGCCGCTTTGTCGTGGGGTGCTTTGTCGTTGACTCATTCATGTGTCTGACTCGCTTTCGTCGTGATCACACGTGTACGGGGCCGGCCTGTCCGCCGGTGGCCGGGCTCCGGCCGCCGCGCATGAACACCGCGACGGCCACCGCGACGCCCGCCACGGCAGCGGCCAGCAGAAAGGAGAGGGTGAACCCGGATTCGGCGTAGACGATCCGGCCCGTGTCCTGATCGGCGCGCAGGACGTGCTGCGCGAGGACGACGCCGAGAACCGTCACCCCGGTCGCGTTGCCGAGGTTGTTGGCCACGCCCATCATTCCCGCGCTCACCGCCGTGTGGGTGGCGGGAACCGCCTCGACGACCAGGTTCGAGGCCGACACGAAGAAGAACCCGAATCCGATCCCCTGCACCAGCGCGGCGACGAGCACCTGCCATGGCTCGGCGTGCAGCATCGCGAGGATCACCGCGCCGGCGGTGAGAGCGGCCAGCGCCACGAGGAAACTGGTCCGGGGTGCGCGGCGGCGCGCCACAAGACCGCCGACCGGTCCGCAGACGGCGCCGACCAGCCCCTGGGGCACGAGGAACATCGCCACGCCGAGTGCGTCCGCCCCCAGGCCGTATCCGGGCAACTTCGGGGTCTGTACGAGCAGGGGGACGACGAAGGCCTGACCGCCGATCGCGAAGGCACCGCCGAAGGTCGCCAGGAGTGTCCACCGCAGCGCCGGTCCCGTCAGGAGCCGCACGTCGATCAGCGGCTCCTCCCTGCGCAGCTCGCACAGGACGAACAGCGCGAGCAGGACGCCGGCGCCCCCGATGACGGCGAGGGTCCGGGGTGCAGCCCATCCCCAGGAGCTGCCCTGGCCGACCGCGAGCAACAGGCCCGCGGCTCCCGCGCCGAACAGCACTCCGCCGGCGAGGTCGACGCGGCGACGCAGCCGCACCCCCGACTCGGGGACGGTCAGCACCAGGACCGGGGTCAGCACGAGGACGTACGCCAGGCAGAACCAGAAGACGGCGCGGAAGCCGAAGGCGTTGACCAGCAGTCCGCCGATCACCGGCCCGGCCACGGCGCTGAGCCCGAGCCCGGTCGTGATGGCACCCAGCGCGACCGGTACGGCACGGGGCGGGAGGACGTCGCGGATCAGGCCGTAGGCGCAGGGCGCGATGACCAGGCAAGTCCCTTGCAGCGCACGGCCGATCAGCAGTACGGGGAAGGAAGGGGCGAGGGCGCAGACGAGCGAGCCCGCGGCGAAGGCGACGGCGGCGAGCGTGATCATCCGCTTCTTGCCCACGGCGTCGGCGACCTTGCCGAGGAGCGGCTGGGCCACCACTCCGACCAGGCTGACGACGGTGAGCGCCCATCCGATCGCGGGCGTGCGGAACTCCGCCGCCATCGCGGGAAGGGCCGGGTACACGAGGGACAGTTCCAGCGCGACGACCTCGGTGAGCAGGACGAGGGGGACGAGCAGGAGAACGCAGGAGGCGGTGGACCTGGCGTCGAGCCGGCCGACGGCCGTGTCGGGACCGGGGCGCGCGTTGAAGAGAGGTGGGGAGGCATCGCGCACGGCGTTCTCCTCGCGGTAGGGACCGGCTTCACGGATGCGGGCCGTGGGAAGTTTTAACGCGCTTGCGTTAATCACGCAAGGCCTCCACACTGATCGGTGTGGCAGAGAATTCCGACACCCGAGTCCGACTGATCGAGGTCTCCGAGCGGCTGTTCGCCGAGCGCGGCATCAACGCCGTGTCCCTGCGCGAGATCGCGGCGGCGGCCGGCCAGCGCAACACCTCCGCGGTCGCCTACCACTTCGGGACCAAGCGGGCGCTGGTCGACGCCGTCTACGAGCACCGACTGACGCCGACGACGTGCCGGCAGCTCCGCATGCTGGAGTCACTCGACGCACAGGGGCGGGGCAAGGACCTGCGCTCACTGGCCGAAGTGCTCGTCCGTCCCATGGTGGAGCGGCTGGGCAGCCCCGAACACCCCAGCTGGTTCCTGCGGTTCGTCGCCAACGCGCTGTACGTGGAGGAGATCGCGCCGTTCGACCTGTCCGCCCAGGAGTGGACTCGGGGCCTGCATCTGATCCGCACCCGCATCGAGGACTGCCTGCGCGATCTCCCCGAGGAGATCAGGGCCGACCGGTGGGACTTCTTCATCGGACTGCTGCTGCACACCCTCGCCCAGCGCGAGAGGCTGCTTCAGGCGCGTGGCGCCGGGGCGCAGGACCGGCCGAGCCAGAGCCTGCTCGCGGCGGACCTGGTCGACGCCGGCCTCGCCGTGCTGACGGCCGAGGTCTCACCCGCCACGCGGCGCGTGCTCGACTCATCACCACGGTGACGGCGGCCCGGTCATGGCGGTGCCCGTGGCACCGCCGGCCGGCTCACCTCATGCCGCCCACCGCGTCACGCAGACGCCGGGCCTCCTCGATCCGCTTCTCGTACGTGGCCCCGAGCAGCAGCAGGAGCAGGCCCGCCGCGGCCAGCGGCACCCAGCGCGGGAGCAGGCCGAACACCTGGACCACGGTCGGGGCGAGTTCGTGCAGCCCCACCATCACGAGTACGGCGCCGCCGACGACCAACGGCGCCTGCAGGCGGGCCCGTACACCCACGACGGTGACCGACAGGGCGGCCAGGCCGAGGAGTAGCGGCCGTACCCAGCTCGGGTCGGTCCAGGTGGCGGCGAGGCTGGGGAACATCGTCGCACCAAGGCCCGCCCCGTACGCGGCCCAGGAACCCGTGTCCGGAGCGCTCGTACGACGGCGGTGGCCGATGACCAGCGCGGCTGCCGTGACCGGGAGCGTGTACGCCTCAGGGGAGTCGACACCCGCGAGCGCGAGGCGCACCCAGGAGGAGGCGATGAGCAGGCCGGTTCCGACGAGTGCGGCGCGACGGCGGTCGGGGCGCAGCGCGACGGCGAGGCCGGCGACGCCGCTCACGGCCAGGGCGAGGCTCAGCGCATCGAAGTGAGGGACCGTCAGGGCGATGGCGACGGCCGCGAGTACGTAGCCCGTACCTTCGACGGCGGTGGCGACCTGATCGCGCCCCGGAATCCGGTGCCAGGCCGCCGCGGCGCCGGCGGAGACACCGGCAACGGCGAGCACGACGAACGCCGTGCCATGCCAGGGCAGGTCGGCGGTGACCCCGGACGCGACCGCTTCGACGCCAAGGGCGAGGACGGCGAAGGCACCCGCGACGCGTGCCGCCGCACGGGCGGTGGGGTGGCCCCTCATCGGCGCCGACAGGACGTGTGCAAGTACGGCGGCCGACGCGGCGAACGTCCCCCACACCGCGAGTACGGCGGCCCGGTCGGCCCACGACCACAGCAGGGCGAGCGCCCCGGCGGCGACCGACGCCACGAGCCGGGAGGTGAGTGCGGCCCCCGGCCGGCGCACGACGTCCACCACTACCGCGAGGGATCCGACCGTGGCGGCCGCCAGTACCCACCCGTACGGCACCCGGAGCGCCACCGGCAGGAGGAGCAGCGCGGGAACGGCGCTCAGCGCGCGGGCGTTGCGCAACGCGTTCGCCAGCCGGTCCGTGTTCGCGGCGGCGGCGGAACGGGCACGCAGGGCGGCCATGGCCGCCAGGACGGCGGCGAACAGCCACAGCACGACGAGCGGCGCGCTCGCGACCTCCCAGTTCCAACGCTGCGGGTGACCGTCGAACCACAGTTCCACGCCGTGGACGGCGGGCAGGGTGAGGGCGTGCACGATGTCCGGCAACACCAGAACACCCGTGAGCAGCAAGGCAGTTGAGGCCGAGGCCAGCTCCCCCACCGCAGCCGCGACGCCGGCCGGTGGTACGAATGCCCCGGCCTCCGCCTCAGCCTTCACCCACCGGCCGCCGCGCGCGCAGGACATCGCCGCCCACACCGCGATGACCGCCGCCGGTGCGGCATAACCGGCCACGCCCCACCCTCCGGGCGTGACACACCGCAGCCCGGAGCCGACGGCCACGATCAACGCCACGACGGCCGCGCCCTCGGCACCGCAGCGCAGCGCGAACGGCAGAGCGCGGAAGGCTCGGCAGAACACCACACCCACGAGCGCGAGCAGCCCCAGCGGCACCCAGGCCGGCACCACCTCGGCCCACGACACGGCAGCCACCGCGTGCGCGACCGCGATCGCGCCGCCCACCAGCGCCCACCCACCACCGACGGCCCGGACACCCACGACGAGGACGGCGGCAGCCCGTTCGCCGCCCAGCCGGTCACGCACCCCATCGGTCCCGGCGCCGCCGCGCTCCGTGAGCGCGTACAACGTCACGAAGTCCACGGCGGCCGTGGCGATCAGCGCGGTCGCGTAGTCCTCGGCTCCGCCGCCCAGAGCCGCCACGATCAGCAGCCCCGGCAGCCGGGCCGTCAACAGACCGACGGCCAGCGGGAGCCGGAGCCGCTGCCACCAGCCGTAACCCGCCGCCCCCACCGCCGTCAGCACGGTGAGCACCGCCCAGTAGCCCTCCGTCCCCATTCGGTCCAGGCCACCGAGCCCGGCCTGCCGGGCCGCGTAGCCGTCCAGGAGCACCAGGGCAAGGCCCATCACGGCCGACGCCTCGGCGGTGGCGGTGAGCCGCCGCCGTATCAGCGGCCGGGGCAGGGCGAGCGCGCACGCGGTCAGCGCGAGGAGTACGGCGGCCCGCCCGCCGATGCCAAGGCCGCCCCAGCTCACCACCGTGAACACGAGTGCGGCCACGACCACCAGCACTCCGCCGATGATCAGCAGCACGGTCCGGGCGGACGGCGCGGAAACCTCCCGCCCGGGCGCCCCGGCCCTGCCCCACCCGGCGGAAGCAAATCCCGGCACGCCGGCGGGTACCGCCCCCGCGGACACCGCCACCGGCGCATCCCGACGCGCCCGCAACGCGGCCAACAGCTCACCGTGGCGCCACACCAGCCAGCGCCTGCGCGTGTCCAGCGCGTTCAGCTCCCCCGCGACCTGCCACAACGCGTACGCGTCCGGCCCGGTCAACGGCAGCCCGCAGCGCGCGCACGAAGCGGGCGGAGGCGACCCGAGAGGCGTACCGCAGTCCGGGCACCCCGGCGATTCCATCTGCATGGCGCGAGTATGCGCGGGCCCGGCGACCACGACATGAGTACCCGTACTCAACATCGCACCGGCGCACGGCGCGCACCTCGTCGGGCGCCGCGGAATACTCCGGCCACGGCGGCGGCTTACCTGATCATGAGTGAGATTCTTGTGACGGGGGCAACGGGCAATGTCGGGCGGGAAGTTGTCGCTCAGCTTCTGGCCGGGGGCGCGGGCGTTCGCGCGTTGGCGCGTGATCCCGAGTCGGCCGGACTCCCGGGGGCGGTCACCGTCGTCGCCGGGGATCTCTCCCGGCCGGACACGCTGGACGAGGCCCTGAGCGGCGTCGAGACCGTGTTTCTGATCTGGCCCTTCCTCAGCACCGAAGGCGCCACCGCCGTGCTGGCGGCGGTGGCGCGGCACGCCCGCCGCGTCGTCTACCTCTCGTCGTCCGGTGTGGACGAGGGCGCCGAGCGGCAGACCGACCCGATCAACCAGCTCCACGCCGACATGGAGCGGCTGATCGAGAAGTCCGGACCGGCGTGGACCGTCCTGCGGTCGGACACGCTCGCCTCCAATGCGCGAGGGTGGGCCGGGCAGATCCGCACCACCCACGTCGTGCGCGGTCCCGGCATCGCCGCCACCGCGCTGATCCACGAGCGCGACGTCGCGGCCGTGGCCGTACGGGTGTTGACCGATGACGGGCATGAGCATGAGGGGGCGACCCACGTCCTGACCGGCCCGGAGGTGCTCGGCCGGGCCGACCAGGTGCGCCTGATCGGGGAGGCGATCGGCCGCACGACGCGCTTCGAGGAGGTTCCCGTGCGGGTCGCGCGAGAGCGGATGCTCGCCGACGGACGGCCGCCCGCCCTCGTCGAGGCCCTGTTGGCGAGCGCGGAGAACCGGCCCGCGTCACACCTGATCACCGGCACGGTGGAGGAGATCACCGGTGCACCGGCACGCACGTTCCGGTCATGGGCTCAGGAACACGCCGACGAGTTCCGCGCCCTCCGTCATGCCGTGTGATCCGGCTGCGCGTCGGCAGCGTGCCCCCGGTTCACGAACAGCACGGTGAGATGCGCGACCACCGCGGCCGTCACGATCAACGGCGTCTGGTCGTGTGCGTCCTTCCCCATCAGCAGCACCGTCAGCACCGCGCTGCACAGCGGCAGTCCCATCACGGCCGTACCTGCCGCGCAGATGCCGAGGGCGAGGGCCGGTGTCGCGCCGAGGCCGGGCAGTCCGGCGCAGGCGACGCCCCCGGCGGCGCCGAGCAGCAGCGCCGGGAAGATCGGGCCACCGCGCAGGCTGCCGAGGCTGATGCCCCAGGCCAGTCCCTTGCAGACGACCAGTGCGAGCAGAGCCCCCACGGGCCACACGCCGGTGTTCGCGGCGAGGTCGCCGAGGGTCGCCTGTCCGGAGAGCGCCGCCTCCTCGGGCGACCTTCCGGTGAGCAGGGCGTACGCGGTGAGGCAGATGCCCACGGCGACGGCGCAGGCGAGCGTGCGTAGCGTGGTGCGACGACCGGCCGTCCAGCGGCTTGTCACGTAGCCGAGGCGATGGGTCACGGTGATGACGCCCGCGATGACCACGGCGAGCGGCACGCCCCACAGGAAGTCGCCGGCGTCGGGGGTGACCAGGGGCGGCACGGTGGGCAGCGCGAGTCCGCCGACGGAGAGTCCCGTCCAGGTGCCGAACCCGGTGAAGACCACCGCTCCGGCAGCGCTCGCGATGAGGCAGGGCAACAGGAGCACGGCGAGGCGGGCGCCCGCGAGGCCTGCTGCCTCGACGACGAGGATGGCCGCGACGATCGGTCCACCGAGGATGGTGGAGATCGCGGCCGTGGACCCGGCGGTCGCGACGATCGCGGCCGTCTGAGGGTTCGTCACGTCGAACCTGCGCACCGCGAGGAGTGCGAGCCCGCTGCCCATCGCCATGAGCGGGGCCTCCGGTCCGAGGACGACGCCGAGCGGCAAGGTCGCGAGCGCCGCCAGGACGACTCCCGGCAGCTCGCGCGGACCGATGGGTCTGCCGCTGCCGCCGAGTCCGTTCACCGGCAGGTGCCCGCCGCCTCCCGGCATCCGGGTGACGATGGGCGCGAGGATCACTCCCGCGAGGGCCAGCGCGGGCAGGGGCCACCACCACGGCGCCTCCTTGTAGCCGACGGCCTTCGGGAGCGACGTCCAGACCTCGTGCTGCAGCGAGTGCTGGAGTCCCACGAAGAAGAAGCAGGCCAGCGCGATCGGCACGCCGAGCAGGAGGGACAGCAAAAGGACGCGGAGGTAGCGTCCGCTGAGCAGGACCTGTTGCGCGGCGTCCGCCGACGCGTCCTCGGCCGGACTCCCCGGCGCCGGACCGTCGGCGGCCGTCATACGCGGCCTCCTCGGACGGTGGGGCGGGTCCCCTCAGGGATGTTCGCCGACGGCACCGGCATGTCCACTCCACACGCCTTTCGGAGAAGGTGGAGAGAGAAGTCGACAGGGGGATGGGGGAAGGGGAATTCAGTATTGCTCCGGTCACGTGTACGCGCATTTCCCGCCCGCCACCTCACCTGAACGGACGCCCCACCTCGCCGGTACGCCACTCCGGCGGTCCCCTGGGAGCAGCACGACGGCGCCGCAAGGAGGCAACCGTGACGGACGGCAACGGGCCCGCGCAGCCCGACGATCGGGACGAGATCCGGGAACTGCGCGACCGGGTGGCGACACTCGAATCCGCACGCGCCCCCCGGGCCCCACGACATCGGGGCCGGTCCCTCCTCGCCGCGATCCTCATCGTCATCGGATGCGTACTCGCGCCGCTGTCCGTGGTCGCGGCCTGGGCGGCCGACGAGGTCGGCGACACCGACCGGTACGTCGCCACGGTCGGCCCGCTCGCCTCGAACCCGGCCGTTCAGGAAGCCGTCGCGAACCGTGCGACCGACGCGCTCATGTCCCATATCGATCTGTCGACCCTGCTCGCCGGCGTGGCGCCGGCGGACCGGCCCCGGCTGGAGAAGGCGCTCGGCAAACTCGGCAACTCGCTGGAGGGCGCGGTCCGCAGCTTCGTCCACGACAAGGCGCTCGCCGTGGCCGGTTCCAGCGCGTTCGAGACCATCTGGAAACAGGCGAACCGGCAGATCCACAGCTCCCTCGACAAGGCGCTGACCGGAAAGGGGGGTGGCGCCGTCCAGCTCAAGGGCAACACGGTCACCCTTGACATCGGGCCGCTCGTGGACCGGGTGAAGAAGCGGCTCGTCGACTCCGGGATGAGTGCCGCGGGACGGATCCCCGAGATCCACACCAACTTCACGATCCTCACCTCGGACAAGATCAGCAAGGTCAAGACGTATGTGCGGCTGCTACAGGTGGCCGGGAACTGGCTGCCCGTCATCGCCCTCGTGCTGGTCGCCGCGGGCGTCCTGCTCTCGGTGCGCAGACGCCGGGCCGTGGTCAGCGGCGCGCTGGGCGTCGCCGTCGCCGTCGGGCTGCTCGGCATCGGGCTGCGGATCTTCCGGGTGATCTACCTCGACCGGCTGCCGGCGAGCGTCTCGCAGGACGCGGCCGCCGCCGTGTACGACACCATGACCCACTTCCTGTTCACCATGGTGCGGATGGTCATCGCGCTGGGTGTCGTGGTCGCGCTGGGCGCCTGGCTCACCGGGCCGGGGCGCCGCGCGGGGGTGGTGCGCGGGCTGTGGACGTCGGGCATCGGAGCCGTACGATCGACGGCCGACGGGGCGGGGATGCGCCTCGGCCCGGTGGGTCCCTTCGTCCGCCGTTACCGCACCTGGATCACCTGGATCGTCGTGGTCGCCGCGCTGGTCGTGCTCCTGCTCTGGTCCTATCCGACGGGCTGGGTGGTGTTCGGGATCGCGCTGTGTCTGCTGTTCGTGATGGCTGTCGTGGAGTTCCTGGGGGCGGGGTCGGGGGCGGGGACCGGCGACGGAGAGCGCGAGCCCCGGCCCGCGACCTGAATGAAGCCCGGACGTCAGACCGGCAGACGCTCCAGCAGCGCCGCGAAGTCCGTGTCCGGGGGGAGCGTGCCGAAGGCGAGGCCTCGGTCGCCGGCGAGGCGGGAGGCGCAGAACGCGTCGGCGACGGCGGCGGGCGCGTGCCGGACCAGGAGCGATCCCTGCAGCACGAGGGCGGCGCGTTCGATGACCCGGCGGGCACGCAGCGGCGCGTCCTCGGTGAGGACGAGTTCGCCCTGGAGGTCCTGCCAGGCCGCGTCGAGGCGCCGGTCGCCGCCCGCCGCCGCCTCGATCTCCGTACGGAACGCCTCCAGGGACTCCGGCTCGCGTGCCAACGCGCGGAGCATGTCGAGGGCGTTGACGTTTCCGGAGCCCTCCCAGATGCCGTTGAGCGGGGCCTCGCGGTAGAGCCTGGGCATGCCTGACGCCTCGTCATACCCGTTGCCGCCGAGGCATTCCAGGGCTTCGGCCACGGCGACGGGCTGGCGCTTGCACACCCAGTACTTGCCGACGGCGGTGGCCAGGCGGAGGAAGGCGCGCTCGGTGTCGTCGCCGTGCTGGGCACGGTCGGCGGCGCCGGCGAGACGCAGGGCGAGGGTCGTCGCGGCCTCGGACTCGACGCTCAGGTCCGCCAGTACGTTGCGCATCAGCGGCTGGTCGATCAGCTTCGCGCCGAACACGGAGCGGTGCCGGGCGTGGTGGGCGGCCTGCGCGAGCGCGGCGCGGGTGCCGGCGGCGGAGCCGAGGACGCAGTCCAGGCGGGTCATCGTCACCATGTCGATGATGGTCCGGACGCCCTTGCCCTCCGCGCCGACGAGCCAGGCGACCGTGTCGTCGAACTCGGGCTCGCTGGACGCGTTGGAGCGGTTGCCGAGCTTGTCCTTGAGGCGCTGGATGCGGAAGGTGTTGCGGCTGCCGTCGGGCAGGACGCGTGGGACCAGGAAGCAGGAGAGGCCGCCGGGCGCCTGGGCGAGCACCAGGAACAGGTCGTTCATGGGAGCGCTGGTGAACCACTTGTGACCGCGCAGCCGCCATGTGCCGTCGGTGTGCGGGGTGGCGGAGGTGGTGTTCGCGCGGACGTCGGTGCCGCCCTGCTTCTCGGTCATGCCCATGCCCGCGAGCAGGCCGGGCTTGTCGGCGGGGGTGCGCAGGCCGGATTCGTAGACGCGGCTGGTCAGCAGCGGCTCGTACGTCTTGGCCAGGTCGGGGGCGTGGCGCAGGGCGGGGACGACCGCGTAGGTCATGGAGACGGGGCAGCCGTGTCCCGCCTCGGTGCCGCTCCACACCATGAAACCGGCCGCGCGCGCGACGTGCGCGCCCTCCCGCTCGTCGGCCCACGCGCTGCCGCCGAGGCCTTCGCTGATCGCCACGTCCATGAGTGCGTGGTAGGAGGGGTGGAAGTCGACCTCGTCGACACGGTTGCCGTAGCGGTCGTGGGTGCGCAGCACCGGCTCGAAGCGGTTGGCCTCGTCGGCCCAGCGCTGCACCTCCTCGCTGACCGCACGGCGGCCGAGCCGGTGCAGGTCGTCGAGGTACCAGGCGGCCCCCTCTCGGCGTACGCCCTCCAGCAGCACCGGGTCGTCGGCGGCGTCGTGACCGGTCAACGGCGGCACCTGGTTGGTCACTTCGTGCGTCACGGCCGTGGGGTTGCTGGTCATGGGGCCTCCTTCAGAGGGGCGGGCGGGGTTCAGGCGGTCGGTGCGCCGGCGCACCGCAGCACGGCGGCGGTCAGGTCGGCGAGGAGTTCCTCGGTGGCGTTCTCGTCGGGGGCGCCCAGGGGGTCGACGAGGGCTTCGCCGATCGCGCCGGTGAGCACGGCGGCCGTGATCTCGGCGTTCTGGTCCGGCAGTTGGCCCGTCGCCATGCCCTCGCGCACCACCTCGGCGTACAGCGCGCGGTAGCGGCGGCGGAAGTCGAGGCGTTCGGCGCCGACAGCGGGTTCGGCGGGGGCGGCGAGCAGGGCGTAGGCCAGGCCGCGGTTCTCCAGGGCGCGGCGGGCGAAGACGTCCACGGCTCTGGTCAAGCGTTCGACGGGGTCGCCGGGGCCACGGAGTACGTCGCCGAGCACCTCCACCTCGCGTTCGGCCGCGCGGCGGAACACCTCCACGGCGAGCGCCGCCTTGGACGGGAAGTGCTGGTAGACAGAGCCCGCCGCGATGCCCGCCGAGGCGGCGACGGCGGTGACGGACGCCTGTGACCAGCCCACTTCCGCGACGACCGAGGTGGCGCAGGCGACGAGTCGTTCTCTCGCAGCTTCGAGCCGGCTGATTTCGGCAGGGGTCTTGCGGTAGGCCATGGAAGCAGTGAACCATGATTCAGAGTTTCCCGCCACGGTCGGTCGGCACCGGCCCGGCTCGTCAGGAGAACGTGATGCACCTCAGTGCCCTGCTGGACAGCGCGGTTCGCTCGGCCGGCGACAAGGAAGCGGTCGTCTACCGTGAACAGCGGTGGACCTACCGGGAGTTCGCCGGTGCCGCCCGGCGCGCCGCGACGGTGCTGCGGGAGGCCGGCGTGCGCCCGGGCGACCGGGTGGCGGTGATGACGTACAACACCCCGGCCTTCCTGTTCGCGGCGTTCGGCGCCTGGTACGCGGGCGCCACACTCGTACCGGTGAACCACAAGCTCCAGACGGCCGAGGTGGAGCGCCAGCTCCGGCACTGCGGGGCCCGCCTGGGGATCGTGGACGCGGAGATCGGCAAGCGCGCCACCGCCGCAGATGTGGTCGTCCCGTGGCTGGTCAGCCACCCCGACGCCGACGCGGACACCCGTCCCGCCGACTCCTTCGAGTCCCGCGTCGCGCACGCCGAACCGTGGACCGGGGAGGCGGGCCCGGACAGCGACATCGCCCAGATCCTCTACACGTCCGGCACCTCCGGAAACCCCAAGGGCTGCGTGCACACGCATCGCGGCATCGCACTGGCGGCCACGTACACCGCGGCCACGGTCCCCCTCCACCGTGACGAGCGCTTCCTGATCTGCATGCCGATCTGGCACGCGTCCCCGCTCAACAACTGGACGATGAGCAACCTGCTCCTGCGCGCCACGGTCGTGCTCCAGCGCGAGTACGACCCGCGCGGCATGCTGGAGACGATCCAGCGCGAGCGGGTCACCGCCCTGTTCGCCGCCCCGATCGCGCTCATCGCCCCATTGCAGACCGTCGCCGACTTCCCCGACTTCGACCTCACGTCGATGCGCGCGTGGATCTACGGCGGTGGCCCCCTCGACGCGGACACCGCGCGCCGCCTGATGAAGGCGTACGGCTCGGACGACTTCCACCAGGTGTACGGGATGAGCGAGATGGGCCCCGTCGGGACCTCCCTCTCCCCCGCCGAGCAGGTGGCGAAGGCGGGCTCCATCGGGCGCGGCGGCATGCCCGGGGTGGACCTGAGGGTCGTACGTCCGGAGGGCACGGACGCCGGGCCGGGCGAGACCGGGGAGATCTGGCTCCGCTCGGACACCCGCATGGCCGGCTACCTCGACGACGAGGCGGCCACCGCGGAGGTGTTCGTGGGCGACTGGTACCGCACCGGTGACCTGGGCCGGATCGACGAGGACGGCTTCGTGACCGTCGTCGACCGGATGAAGGACGTGATCATCACCGGCGGCGAGAACGTCGCCTCACAGGAGGTCGAGGGCGCGCTGCGCGGCCACCCGGACATCCTCGACGTCGCCGTCGTCGGCCGCCCGCATCCGCAGTGGGGCGAGACGGTCGTGGCGGTCGTGGTGCCGCGCGAGGGTACGGAGCCCGACCTGGCGGAGCTGCGCACATGGCTGGAGAGCCGGATCGCCCGCTACAAGATCCCGCGCGAGCTCGTCCTGCGACGTGAACTGCCGCGCACACCCTCCGGGAAGATCACGAAGCATGTGCTGCGGGCCCGGCTGGACGAGCAGGAGGGGCCGGCCGGCAACTGACCGCAGGAGCCTCACGGCGGTCGGCGCGTTCGACACCGAGGACGGCGGAGAGGTGAGCGGCAAGGTCTGCGGACGCACTTGACCTGTTCCTGTTTGACCTGTTCCTGCCGGGCCGGGCCATGACGCGAGGCAGAATCGACGTCGGGATCCATGTCACGTCGTTCGCCCAGTTCACTCAGTTCGCCCAGTTCACCGAGTTCACCCAGTTCGCCGGGAGGGGCACATGCCGTACAACGGGCCGTCGCGATCCGTCGGCCGACCCGGTGTCTGGGTCGCTTTATCCGCCGCTGGACTGGGGCTCATCGCCTTGTCGGGTTGTGGCAGCAGCCATCAGGTGGCCGGTGGCGGAGGCGCGGACAGGCCGGCGGACCGCGCCCGACGGGTCGCCGCGGCCTGGGACGGCTCGGCCGCGTCCGCCGCGTGGCGCGCCGGCTACTACCCCATGGGGGAGTCGGTCCAGCTGCCGCGGGGCGGCCTGAGCGGCCCGGCCGACAAGCGGGCGTACCGGGATCGGAACGTCGTCCTGCGGGGGAAGTTGCCCGGCACCGGCCCGAAGGACGGGCGGGTGAAGTGGGCCGGTGGCCAGTCGCTCACGCGGCCGTTGACGGGGGCGGGCGAATCGTTCAAGTCCCTGGCCGGGACGGGAGCCCGCGCCCGCGACGCCCGCGACCGCTCGAAGCCGCAGCTCACGGTGACGGGAGTGAAGCTGGGTGAGATGACGCTGGCCACCAGTCGTGGGCCGGCGACCGTGCCGGCCTGGCTCTTCACCCTGGACGGCTACGCCTCCCCTCTCAAGCAGGCCGCCGCCGTCCCGTCGAAACGCCCTCAGCCCCCGATCCGCCCGGCCCAGGGCATGCCCGGGTATCCGGTCGACAGGCTCGTTCGCATCGCCGCGGACGCGCGATCGGTGGCCGTCATCGCCCTTCATGGCGTCTGCGACCAGGGCGCCTCCGTCGACGTGCTGGAAACACGCGGCAGCGTGGTCCTGTCGGCCTCCACCAAGGGCGACGGGCACGACGGGAACTGCACCAAGCAGGCCAGGATGCAGCGGGTTACGGTGAAACTACAACGCCCCCTGGGTGACCGCGCCCTGCTCGACGCGCACACCGGCCGACCCGTTCCCTACAAGGGCCTCCGCGGGGTCACGCCGAGCAGGAGCTGACTTCGCCGTCACACGCCGTGGCGCGTGACGTACCGAAGGTGTTCCCGCGCGCGAAGGGACCGCATGGCCCCCGACCCGGTCCGACCGGCCCATGCCGCCGGCCCTCTTCCGGGTGTCAGCTACTTGTGCCGGACGGATACGGTGACGAGGAGGTGCACTCCATGCGTGCACCCAAGGCCGTGGAACAGAGGTGCTGGCGGTGGCGGAGCAATCCGTTGCGCCGGCACGACGACGTCGTGGAGACCTGGATCGTCCTCGTCACGTGGATCGTCATCGCCCTGGGCGGCGTGTTCGTCGGCCTGATCACGGCCCAGGCGGCCGGCGCGTCGTTCACCCAGCTGCGGAACGACCGGCACACGGCCCAGGCCGTTCTCGTCGAGAGCACCGCCCACGCGGCACGGGCCGGGCGAGCGGACGTGTACGGCCACGTCTGGGCGCAGGTCCGGTGGAAGGCGTCGGACGGATCCGTCCACACCGGCAGCGCGCCGGTGGACTCCCGTCTGAAGGTCGGTTCGCCGGTCACGGTGTGGGTGAACGGTCACGGACAGATCACCGACAACCCGCCGGCCACGGGTGAGGCCGCCGTCGAGGCGGGCACGCTCGGCGCGGGTGCCGCGGCCGCGTTCGGCGGTGTCGTCTTCGCCGCCGGCCGTCTCGCGCGGTGGCGTCTCGACCAGCGGCGTTACGACCAGTGGGCCCGCGAGTGGGAGCAGGTCGAACCGGGATGGGGCCGCCGGATGACATGACGCGGGACTCTGCGCGCCGCCGGGGCCCGCCCGACCCCCTTGGCCGACCCCCTTGGCCGTCGAGTGCCGAACGGGCCCCCTCGCGGAGCCAGGCGGCCCATGGTGGAAGAACCCGCCCCGGAAGACCTTGGAGATGGGAGAGTCCAGCCCGAGGAGGCAGAGCCATGAACGCTTCCCCCACCGCGACCATGGTGCGGGCCCTGCCCGCCGAGCTCCGGGACCGGCTGATGAGCGTGGCCCGAGAGGTGTCGTTCCCCCAAGGTATGCGCCTGTTCAAAGAGGGCGGCTGCGCCGACCGGTTCTGGATCATCCGCAGCGGCACCGTCTCGCTCGACCTCCACGTGCCGGGCCGCCGCGCCGTCGTCGTGGAGACACTCACCCACAACCAACTCGTCGGCTGGTCCTGGCTGTTCAGACCACACGTCTGGCATCTGGGCGCCGAGGCGACGAGCCCGGTGAGCGCCTACGAGTTCGACGGTGCCGCGGTGCGCGAGATGTGCGAGCGGGATCCCGTACTCGGCGCCGCCGTGTTCCAGTGGGTGGGCAGCATCGTCGCCCACCGCCTGCAGCTGACACGCACCCGCCTCCTGGACCTGTACGCCCCCTACGGCAGCGGCAGCGCCCTCTGACCACAGCCGGTCGGCTCTGATGCACCCAGGCTGCGACATGTCTCCCCATTGTGTGTTGCGACATGCCTCCCGAATGTGCACCGAATGCCTCCGAACGCCTCCCGACCGATGACTTCTCCTCGGCCGGCCAGTCGGTACTCCCAGAAGGCAACCCGATCGTCCGGAGGCACCATGTCCACCACCGCGAACGCCCTCCCGCCCGTCGTCGACACAGCCACCTGGCAGAAGGAACTGGCGGCCCTACGGGTCCGGGAGAAGGCCGCCACCCGCGAACTCGACGCGATCGCCGCGCAGCGCCGCCGGCTGCCGATGGTCGAGATGCCCGACTACGTCCTGGAGGGCGAGGACGGCCCGGTCCGGCTCGCCGAGATCTTCGGCGAGCACCCGCAGCTGATCGTCTACAACCACATGTGGCACGAAGGCGCACCGTGGCAGTGCAGCGGCTGCACCGGCTTCACCTCCCAGTTCACCCGGCTCCTGGGCCTTGAGAAGTTCGACGCCCGGTTCGTGATCGTGACCCAGGGCCCGATCGACGAGGCGCTCGCCTACAGGCGCAAGGTCGGGAACACGATGACCTGGTACTCGACGGCGAACAGCTCCTTCGGCAGCGATGTCGGTGCACCGGCGAACGGCGGATTCGCGGTCAACGTGTTCCTGCGCGACGGCGACACGGTGTACCGGACCTGGCACACGGACGGCCGGGGCACCGAGCAGCTGAGCCACCTCTTCGGCCTCGTCGACCTGCTCCCCTACGGCCGCCAGGAAGTGTGGCAGGACTCGCCGGAGGGCTGGCCGCAGTCCCCCACGTACAGCCGGTGGGCGGGATCGGAAGAGATCGCGGCGGCTTACGGGGAGGGGAGCAGCTGACGCCGATACCGGGCCGGGTCAGGCCGGGTCGGTGACGTCAGGACGGCACGCTGCCCCGTACGGACTTCTCGCTGTCCTGTACGGACTTTTCGAGGAGCGTGAACGACTTGGGCGTGCCGCCTGGCTGCGCCTTGCCGCGCTTGTGCCCGGCCACCCGGTAACCGGCCTTGACGTAGTACGCGTTGAGGCGCGCGTTGCCGGCCACGCAGTCCAGACGCACCAACTGTCGGCCCACCTCGGCCACCCGCCGTTCCGCGACTCCCAACAGCCGCAGTCCTGTTCCTGACGGGACACGGGTGTGGTCCACCATCAGCCGGTGCACATACCCCGCGACCGGCGGCTGCGCTCCCCAGGCGTCCTGGTCGTCCCACCACAACTCCCAAGCCCCGACAGCAAGTCCGCCATGCTCTGCGAGCCACACCTCCCCTCGCTCCATCACCCGACGGAAGTGCGCCTCATCCAACTCGCCGGGCTGCCACTGACCAGTGACACCCCGAACGAGCATCCAGCGCGCGGCGTCATCACGCAGACGCACGAGAGAGGCGAGGTCGGCGTCGTCGGCGAGACGAATACGTAGATCGTTCACACCCCGATCTTCACACGGGTGACCCGCCGCACCGCGGGCGTCACCCAACACTCCGGTCACCACCCGGGGTGTTCCAGGGCCACGCAACGAGCGTGGCGTGCATCAGTTGCGCGGCCTTCGAGAGCCGGCTGTCGGCGGACCGGTGCAGGGTCAGGATGCGGCGGCAGGCCGTGTCGTCGATGGCGATCCACGCGCCCAGTGCGCTGAGGTCGGAATCGCGGGCCATCGCCGGGATGAGGCTGAGGCCGATACCGGCGATCACCAGGCCGGCGAGGGCCGCGGGTTCGTCGCCCTCGCAGACGATCCGTGGCATCAGGTTGTGGCCGGCGAAGAGCCGGTCGAGCAGGCGGCGTTGCCAGTGCCCGGGGCGTGAGATGACGAACGGTTCGTCGCGCAGTTCCTCGACGCCGACGGACGCGCGGGAGGCGAGCCGGTGGCCGGGCGGCGCCGTCAGCCAGACCTGCTCGTCGTGCAGGTGGACGCTGTCCAGGCCGTCGCCCCGGATCGGCTGGGAGGCGACACACAGGTCGACCTCGCGGGTGCGCAGGGCCCGGTGCATGTCCACGGCCGGCATCTGGTGGAGCTCGACGTCGATGTCGGGGTGGGCGGTCTTGAAGACGGCCAGCGGACCGGTGATGGTCAGGAACGTCTCCGAGGCGAGCCGCACACTGCCGACCCCCTCGCGGGCCGCCTCCGCCACCGCCCGCCGCCCGGCCTCCAGCTCCCCGAGGGAGCGCTCCACATGGTCGCGAAAGCGCCGCCCGGATTCGTTCAGCCGCAGACGACCCGCCCGGTCGAACAGCGGCGCCCCGAGCTCTGCCTCAAGGCGTGCGACGGTGCGGCTCAACGACGGCTGGGCCACGTGCAGTTCACCGGCGGCCCGGCTGAGGTGCTCCAGCCGTGCGACTACGAGGAACTGTTCGAGCGCATGCAGATCCATCGCCATCCCCCCAAGGACGTCATGCCCGAGGGCATAACACCAAGGGCATAGCAGGATAGCAATATTGATCTTTGACGTGATGCCGTGCGAGGCATTTCTGTAGTACCCGTGACCACCATCGATGAACGACCATCAACTACCGTGCCGCCCAAGGGTGTTGTCGGTCGACTGTTCCGGGCGGCGGTGACCCTGCACACCGTCGTGGCCTTCGGCCAGCCGGTCTTCGCGGGTGTCTATCTCTCCGGGGAGATCGGCGGCCTCGACTGGCACGCCCGCGGCGCCGACGTCGTATTCTCCCTCGGTGTGCTGCAGGTCGCCGTCGCCGTCGCCGCCTGGGTGCGGTGGGGCCTCCGGTGGCCGACGGCGGTCTCGGTGCTGATCCTGGTGGCCGAGTCGGGGCAGTACGGGGCGGGGTTGGCCGGCCTGCTCTGGGTGCATCTCCCCCTCGGCGTAATGATCATCGCCTCGCTGGCCGTGCTGTCGGCCGCGCTCTGGGTACGGCCACTGCCGGACCGTGCCGCAACAGCCGATCAGGCCCAGGGAGCAAGCAAGTCCCGGCGGGACGAGACCCATGTCTGAGCGCACTCACCCCTTCCGCCGTGACCGCTGGAGCAGCACGGAGTGGACGCGCCGCCGCGTGCTCGGGATAGGCGGCACGCTGGGGCTGGCGACGGCGGGCGGCCTGGCACTCGCCAGCACGATGGCACACCGCCCCGCGAGCACCGGCAACCAGCTGCGCAGCGCCGTACCGCTGCCCGAGCCGTACACGGTGCCGCTGCCGATCCCGCCCGTACTCAAACCCGTCAGCACCTCCGGCGGCACCGACCGGTACGAGATCACGCAGCGCGAGACGACCGCGGAGATCCTGCCCGGGATCCGGACGAAGCTGTGGACCTACAACGGCGTCTTCCCCGGCCCGACGATCGACTCCCGTCGGGGACGGCCGGCGACCGTGACGCACCGCAACGAACTGCCGGTCCCGACCGTGGTGCATCTGCACGGCGGCCGCACACCCGCCGCCTCCGACGGCTACCCCACCGACCTCGTCCTCCCGCACGACTGGCCCACCCCCGCAGCACACGACCACCAGCCCCCGAACCAGAGCCATAGCCATAGCCATAGCCAACAACACCAGCACGCCGGGGCGCACTCCATGGCCGACCCGCGCGCGGTCACCAGCCGGGGCACCCGCGACTACACCTTCCCGCTCGACCAGCGGGCCACCATGCTCTGGTACCACGACCACCGTATGGACTTCACCGCCCCGGCGGTCTGGCGCGGCCTGGCCGGGCTGCACATCGTCCGCGACGACACCGAGGACGCCCTCGGCCTGCCCCGCGGGGAACGCGAACTCCCGCTGATGATCGCCGACCGGGCGTTCGCCGCCGACGGCTCCCTGACCTACCCCTCCCTCGACCCCTCGCTGCGCGACCGGCCCGGAGTCAAGGGGCCCTACGCCGCCGGGGTGCTCGGCGACGTGGTGCTGGTCAACGGCGCACCGTGGCCGATCCACGAAGTCGACGCCGTCCGCTACCGGCTGCGGCTGCTCAACGCGTCCAACGCCCGCCACTACGAGTTCCAGGCGGTCACCGACGACGGGCGCCGTCTGGATCTGGTGCAGGTCGGCGCCGACCAGGGGCTGCTGGCCGCCCCCGTCACCCACACCACCCTGCCGGTCGCACCGGCCGAACGCTACGACGTCGTCATCGACTTCGCGGGACTCCCGACCGGCAGCCGCGTGCGTCTGATCAACCGGCTCGGCACCGGCCGTACCCGTGAGGTCATGGCCTTCCGCATAGCGCGCCGCGCCCGGGACGAGAGCCACATCCCCAAGAGACTCTCGGACGACCTGCCCACGTGGCGGCGTTCCGAGGCGACCGCGGTCCGGGACTTCGCGTTCCGTGCCGGGGAGAAGGAGCACGGCCGCAGCTGGGTCATCGGCGGGCGGACGTTCGACCCCGCACGCACCGACGTCCGCACCCGGCTCGGTGCCGTGGAGGTGTGGCGGTTCGTCGCCGACGTCCACCACCCGGTCCATCTCCACCTGGTCGGGTTCCGGGTGCTGTCCCGCGGCGGCCGCGCCCCGTTGCCGCACGATGCCGGACTGAAGGACACGATCTCGCTGCGACCGGGCGAATCAGCGGAGATCATCACCCGCTTCGACGGGTACCGCGGCCGCTACCTGTTCCACTGCCACAACGCGGAACACGAGGACATGGGCATGATGGCCAACCTCGAAATCACGTGATCTGCCGCGTAGGCCTGGCTGCCCGTGAACAGGTCTACGCAGCACAACACCTAGGGGAGCAGCGGGAACTCAGCCCTCCGCCACCAAGTTCACGTCCTGACTGTGCGTGGCGTGGATGTAGGGCAGAGGCAGGCCACCCTGGGAGCGGAGCTCCATCACCGCGGCCTCGACCTGGACAGCACCGGCCCTGACCGCCTCGGCGGACGCCTTGCCGGTGTTCTCCCAACGGTGCTCTGCGCCGTCGCACACGGCCTGGGTACCGCCGATGCCCTGCCGCACGACAACACTGGCCTGGCCGGCGGAGTTCTGCCCTGCGGAGTTCTGCCCTGCGGAGTTCTGCCCTGCGGAGTTCTGCCCTGCGGAGTTCTGCCCGGCGGGATCCTGTCCGACGGAGGAGGAGACGAACGCGGGTCCTGAACTGCTCGTGCAGCTGTAGGTACCGGAGAGCGTCACGGTGCCGTCCGGCGCGAGGTGACCGACCGGATCGACGGTGACGGAATCGTTCGGCGCATCGACGGTAACGGAATCGTTCGGCGCCGCGGCACCCGCCGCCGGGGCGCCGAACAGCAGCAGGATGGCGCCGGCGACCGTGCCCAGGGCCGGGCGAAGCCGAGGTGACATGGGAGAACCTCCTTGGTGGGGGGCCTCCATTGATATCCGGCCACCCCTGTCGGACCGCCGACCGTCACCCCTTCGTCGGCGAGTCCGCGCACGTCCGGCCGTGTACCGGCGCCGAGGCTTCCGCCCGGACCCCGCCTTACGTCTGCCGGGTGTGCTTCGTGTGCTTGGCGCCGTAGAAGACCGAGCGGGCGGCGCGGATGCGGGCCGCCTGCCGGTCGCAGTCGCGGGCCAGGCGCAGCGCGGCGCGCAGGGCGTCCGGGTCGGCGAGGCGGCCGCTTCCGTCGGGGGCCACCCGCCACATGAAGGAGTGCTGTTGTACGCCGGTGATGCCGTCGGCGTGTGGCGAGGGCGCGGTGAACTCGTCACCCGCGCCCAGGAAGGTGGCGTCCTGCTCCGACGGCCAGGCGTCCGAGTCGGAGTCGGTGGGCTGCATGAGGAGGTAGAAGAACGGGCGCGGCCGGGCGTGCTCCTCCAGCACCGGCACCTTGTCGGCCTGGTCGCCGAGTTCCCACAGCACGGTCAGACCGAGTGGCTGGAACAGGCGCAGGGCCGCGAAGTGCTTCCCGGTGGGCAGGCGGGCCAGGTGCGGTGGCCCGCCCCACTGTCTGTACACCGCCGCCGGATCCGGATGGCATGCCGCCAACCACTGTTCCCCGTCCATGTGTTGACCGTATGCCACTTCTCTACGCGCGTCTGGAGAACCGCACGGCGTAAAACCTCCTCCTGTGCGAACCGGCCTGAAAGCGCCGACGGATGCCACAGGAGGGGTACCGGGGCGCGGTCCGCCCGGAGCACGCGTGGACGTGTGCCGGGCGGCGATTCGTCCAGGTCACGCCGAGGTGGCCTATGTCATCATGGCCAGCGCACTGCCCGGTCGCGTCGTGGAGTGAGGCTGTGATGGAAAATCGTGAACTGGCGCATCTGCGCCGGTGTGTGGAGCTGGCCGAGGAAGCCCTGGAGGCCGGTGACGAACCCTTCGGGTCGGTGCTTGTGGACGGCGCCGGCACGGTCCGCGCGGAGGACCGGAACCGGGTCGCGGGCGGTGACTCCACCCGCCACCCCGAGTTCGAGCTGGCCCGCTGGGCCGCCGAGAACCTCACCCCCGACGAGCGCGACGCCGCCACCGTGTACACCTCCGGCGAACACTGCCCGATGTGCTCGGCCGCGCACGCCTGGGTCGGACTGGGCCGGATCGTCTACGTCGCGTCGTCGGCCCAGCTGGGCGAGTGGCTGTCCGAGTGGGGACGGCCTCAGGGCCCCGTACGCTCCCTGCCGGTGCAAGAGATCGCGCCGGACGTGCGGGTCGAGGGGCCGGTCGACGAGCTGGTTCCCGCGATCAAGGAGCTGCACCGCCGCCTGGCCGACAAGGCCGGGGCCACCGGCGCCTGACCGACCCGGCCACGTTTCCAGGTGTCGCCTACGACGGCGGTTTCGGCTCACCTGCCGTGAGGCGCAGGTCGGCGAGGAGTTCGGCCTGACTGCTGAGGACCCCGGACAGGATGGTGCGCGCCACCCGCAGCAGCTCCGCGATGTGCGGGCTGGTCAGCGAGTAGTAGACGTTCGACCCTTCCTTGCGGGTGACCACCAGGTTCGCGCGGCGCAGCACCGCCAACTGCTGGGAGAGGTGTGCCGGTTCGATGCCCACCTCGGGCAGCATCTCGGCCACCGCGTGCTCGCGCTCGCTCAGCAGCTCCAGGACCCGGATGCGGGCGGGGTGTCCGAGCGTCTTGAAGAACTCGGCCTTGAGTTGGTACAGGGGCGTACTCATCGATTCCGCCTCCCGCTGCCCGCGCCGGCGTCAGAGTGCCGCGCCCGTCCCCGCTGCCAAGAAATCGTCGCCATGGGGCCATCTTCGCCTGCCGGGACCGGACTGATGACCTTCATAATTGCTAACATTAGCAATCACCCAGGTCAGAAGGGGGAGTTTCCATGCGCATCCCACGACTGCGAGGCGCGGACGGGACGCTGCTCACATGTCCCTCCTGCCGCCTGAAGTGCCTGCAGGCCGCGGTGGGCCCCGACGGCGGCTGCCCCCGCTGCGGACATCCCGAACTCGTCAGGGTCGATGCGGTGCGCGGCGCTGACAGGCGTGCCGCTCCTGGCTCGGAAACCCGGTTCAAAGGGGCAGAGTGATCCAGATGCTCTTGCCCTGACCGTCGGGGTCGCCGTGCACGACCGCCGTACCGCCAAGGCCCAGGGTGAGTTCCATGACGGTGCCCAGGCCGCCGGCGTCCGGACCGATCAAGGACGCGGACAACGACGGCCGGTAGGGGTGACGGTCGTGGACACCGAAGGCCAGGCAGTCCCTGCCGCCCGCGAAGATCACCGTGACCATCGGGGACACCTCGGCCGCGTGCCGGACGCTGTTGGTGACCAGCTCGCTGAGGACCAGCAGCGCCGGATTCACCGTCGGGTGTCCCGGGTTCACGCCCCATTCGGTGAACACCATCTCCGCGGTCTCGCGCGCCATCCGCACCGCCGCGCCCACGGCCGGCACGGTGAGCGCGTGCCGCAGCGGCAGCTCCTCGGTCGCGGCACTCATCGGCTCTCCTTGGCGGTGGTCAGGCGGAATCCGCTGACCGTCTGGGGGCGCAGCCGCAGCACGGTGTCGTGTGGTCCGTAGGCCCAGCCGGGCAGGGTTCGGCGGTAGTGCGCGGCCTCGTGGGGGTCGGTGACCGCGTCGACGGGACCGGTGGCCGTGACCGTCCAGCCCTCTCCGGTCGTGGCGTCCACCTCGTCCACCTGGTAGGACACGGCAGCCGGAAGCGCACCGGCCGCGGCGGGCGCGCGGACGATCAGGCGTCCGGTGCCCCAGAGGTGACGGCCTGGGCGGATCACCGCCCGCTCCCGCTGGACGTACACGAGGCGGCCCAGGCTGCTGCCTTCCAGGAGCCACAGGGCTTCGGCCCCTGAGACCTCGATCATGCGCGGCGCGTTGTCCAGGGTGGTGCTCATCGGGCTGGTTCCTCGCTGCCGTGAACTGCCGTCCGCTGAACGGGAAGAGCGGTCAGGATTCCGGCGCACCGCAGGTGGTCGCGTGCGCCCTGAAGGGCCTCGGGCGCGGTGGCGTACTCGCGCCCGTCGAGCCGTAGCAGTTCCAACGCCCCTACGGATTCCAGGACTTGGCGTTGTCCTGGGCGTACCCCGGAGGTCATGACGGTGATACCGCGCCGCTTCAGCTTCTCGACGACGCCCTTGAGGGCCAGGGCGCCGGTGGCGTCCATGGTCGTCACGCGGGACATGCGCAGGATGACCACGCGGACGTCGGAGACCTCGCCGAGTTCCACGAGCGAGCGGTGCGCGGCGGCGAAGAAGAGCGGCCCGTCGATGCGGTAGACCACGATGTGCTCGGCCAGCAGGGCGTGTTCCTCGTCCGCGTCACCGTCCCGGTCGAGCGGCATCTGATCCATGCGGGCCTGACTGGCGACCGCGCGCAGCGCGAGCGCCCCGGCCACGACCAGGCCGATGATCACGGCGTGGACCAGGTCGAGGGCGAGGGTGGCGGCGGCGGTCAGGACGAGGATGAGGGCGTCGGAGCGAGTCGCCCCGGCCATGGCGCGCAGGGAGCCGACCTCGACCATGCGGATCGCGGTGGCCAGCAGGACACCCGCGAGCGCCGCGAGGGGGATCTTCGAGACGAGCGGAGCGGCGGCGAACACGATCACGGCGAGCACGGCGGCGTGGGTGAGCGCGGCGAGCCGCGAGCGTGCGCCCGTGCGCACATTGACCGCGGTGCGGGCGATCGCGCCCGTCGCGGGGACGCCGCCGAAGAGCGGGGCGGCGATGTTCGACAGGCCCTGACCGAACAACTCCCGGTCCGGATCGTGTTTCTGACCTGTCGTCATTCCGTCGGCGACCGACGCGGACAGCAGCGACTCCAGGGCGGCGAGCGCGGCCACCGCGACCGCCGACGGAAGCAGGGTGCCGAGCGCTCCGAGGTCGAGGAAGCCGAACGACGGCACGGGCAGGCCGGCCGGCAGATCTCCGATGGGCGGTGCGGCGTCCAGGTGGAAGATCTGGGCGACGAGCGTCGCGGCGATCACGGCGACGAGGGAGAACGGGATCCGCGGCCACCGGCGCGCCCCGGCCAGCATCAGGAGGGCCACTCCGCCGGCAAGGCCGAGGGCGGTCCAGTTCGGCGACTTCGTGAACTCCTCGACGGCCCGCCAGGTGACCGCGAGGACCTGCTCGCCGTCGGGCTTGGCCACGCCGAGGGCGTTCGGCACCTGCTGGAGTCCGATGACGCCCGCGATGCCCAGGGTGAACCCCTCGACCACAGGGGCGGGCACGAACTGCATGTACCGGCCCGCTCGCGCCACCGCGAGCGCGACCAGCATGAGTCCGGCGACGAGACCGACGGTCAGCACGCCCCCGGGACCGTACTTCGCGGTGATCGGCACGAGCACCACGGTCATCGCGCCGGTCGGCCCGGACACCTGCAGGTTCGATCCGCCGAACACGGCGGCGAGGGCACCCGCCACCACCGCGGTCGCCAGCCCGGCCGCCGCGCCCAGACCGGAGGAGACACCGAAACCGAGCGCGAGGGGCAGCGCGACGACGGCGACCGTCAGTCCGGCGAGCAGGTCGCGGCGCGGATCACGGCGCACGTCGGCGAGATCGGCACGTGTGGGCAGAAGCGAGGCCAACCGGCCTGTCAGGGCTCGGCCCATCAAGGCTCGGCCCGTCATGGCCCGGCCTGGCGTGGACCGGCCTGGCGTGGACCGGCCTGCCTCGGACCGGCCCCTGGAACGCGTACTCATCGGGCCGCGACCTCGGACTCGCGCAGCTCTGACCCCTGGGCCTCGGACCCCTCCATCCCGGATCCCTGCTCCTCGGACTCGCGCAGTTCCGACAGGAGCTCGTTCTGGCCCGTGAGCATCTGTGTGAGGATCCGCCGGGCCGCCCTCATGAGGTCGGCGACGTCGCCGCCGGCCAGCGCGTACACCACGGTCGAGCCCTCACGCCGGGAGCTGACGATGCCGGAGCGGCGCAGCACCGCGAGCTGCTGCGACAGCGCGGCGGGCTCGACCTCGATCGCGGCCAGCAGGTCCCGTACCGGGGTCGGGCCCTCCTGCAGCAGCTCAAGTACGCGTATCCGCACGGGATGTCCGAGCATCCGGAAGAACTCGGCCTTGGCCTGATACAGCGGAACCGACACGCGACCTCTCCCGGCCTTCGACAGTCACGGACACGACCCGCACACCATCTAACGAATTGCATAATTTCGCAATTCAGCTAGTCGTTACCTACACTGTCCCGGTGACTGAATCGCTTCCCCCTTGCCCCCAGTGTTCGAGCGCCTACACCTACGAGATGGGCGCGCTGCTGGTCTGCCCCGAGTGCGGGCACGAGTGGTCCCTCGCGTCCGGTGACGCGTCCGACGGCGCCCACGCGGAGCGGGTCATCAAGGACTCGGTGGGCAATGTGCTCGCCGACGGGGACACCGTCACCGTAGTCAAGACCCTCAAGGTCAAGGGCAGCCCCTCCGGCATCAAGGCCGGCACGAAGGTCCGCAACATCCGCCTCATCGAGGACGGCGTCGACGGCCATGACATCGACTGCAAGGTGGACGGCTTCGGCGCCATGCAGCTCAAGTCCAGCGTGGTCAAGAAGGCCTGAAACAGCCGACCGGCTCCGGCTCCGGCTCCGGCTCCGGGGAGATACGACCGGGATACGAGGCCGCGTTCAGTCGAGCGCGGTGCCCGTCTCCTCGGCCAGCGCCCTCATGAGCCGGTCCTGGAACGCCTCGTCGTGAACCGCCTGGTGCGGCTGCTGGCGCTCACCGTGGTACCAGTACCCACCGGTGGTGAGGGCCCGCGGGTCGTCACTGGACGCCAGCCACTCCTGCGTCCGGTGGCCGAGCTCCAGGTCGTCCGGTGCGCTCGGGCCACCCATCCTGGTCGGAACCCAGCCCGGATCCACGGCGTTGCTCGGCACCGCGGGGCGCAGGCGCGCCACCGCGGCCGCGAGCGTCGTGACGAACAGCTTGCTGTCGGAGTACGAGCCTGCGCTCGCCCCTCGCCAGTCGACCCCGGCGAGCGAGGCACGCCCGTCGAAGTGCGAGCCGCTGCTCAGATACACCAGCCGGCGCGGGCCGCGCAGCAGCGCCGTGAGCAGGTACGGCGCGATGATATTGACCGGCATGACCGCCCGCCCGCTCCACACGCCGGCGTTGTGGATCACCGCGTCGAGCGGCTTCGCGTCGTTCAGCTCGGCGGCGACGCGCCGCACCGCGTCACGTTCCGTGAAGTCGCCCACGACGAGGCCCGCCCCGCGGTCGACGAGCGCGGCAAGTCCCGCCGCGCGCTCCTCGTTCCGGGCGTGTACCACGACGTCATGTCCGGCGGACAGCAGCGCGTCCGCTGCGGCACGTCCCAGGCCGTCCGCGGACCCGGTCACCAGGATCCGGCTCATGATCGCTCCGTTTCACGGTTGTCGGTTGTCCACACTTCGACCCTACGTCGGCGAGCGGCGGGAGCGATGCACCACCGGGTCGGCACGCATCCGGACGGCAGCGGAACCGGCGACGTCAGCCGAGCTCGTCCGTCACCAGCACCGCCTGATGCGTACGGTGCGCATCGCGTTCCGCCGTGCCCGCGAGGATGTCGACCAGCAGCCCGAAGGCCTCGTCCGCGAACTGCCGTGCCCCCAGGCGCACGCACGTGATGGCCGGGTCGGGCAGCTCGGGCAGCGGGTCGACGTCGACGGCGCCGTCGACCATGAACCCGCCCTCACAAGCGCCCTGTTGGGCGAAGAGCGTCAGGTCGTAGCCGTCGGCGGAGGCCCGCTCGGCGCCCCCGAACGCGAACTCCAGGTAGAAGGTGGCGGCCCGGAACACCGGCGGGATGTGCAGGCCGAGCGCGCCGGTCGACCGTTGCCGCAGGTTCTTGGCCACGCGGTTGGACACGTAGCCGTGCGCCGTCGCGGCGGCCTCGACACGCTCCCCGGTCCGGGACGACACGCGGCCGGAACCCGCGAGGGCGTCCACCACGGTCCATGCCGTCGGCGGCGCACCGTCCGACTACCGCCTCCGCATCGACATCGCGAGACCGGTCCCGATCCCCGAGAACACCAGCCCGAACGCGCTGAAGATCACCGGACCGAGCCACAGCGAGGCGAACCCGTCGATCTTCGCGTCCTGCGGGGAGTCGGCGCGGTACAGCACCTCGACCCACTCGCCCCTGTCGTACGAAGGCGGGTTGGAACCCGAGGTGCTGCGGAACGTCCGCTCCGGACCGCCTGCCGGGGTGAACGTGACGACCGGGTAGGCCATGGGCTTGTCGTCGTTCTGGTGCTTGCGGTACGAGCTGCTGCTGTGGTCGGTACGCCAGTCCAGCTCCACGACCATCCCCCGGGCGCGCTTCGCGTCGGCGACGAACGAGGCCGTCACCCACGTAAAGGTCAGCCCGATGGCCAGGAACAGCACCCCGAACCCGATGAACACCAGGGTGATCACGTTGCGGCCGCTCCACCCACGCACCCGAAACTGCACAAAAGCCCTCTCGCTCGTCCGGAGTACCTCCCGGAATTGACCGGAGTACTCGGATGTCCGGACCACCCGGAGCACCAGGGACGTTATCCCAGGCGCTTGCGGAGCCGTCCTCCGGCATCGGATCCCCGCGGAACGACTGTGCAAGGATCGGAGGATGCCCAAGAGCCCAGCCCCCCGCGTGCACGGCGATGTCAACGGCGAGTCCACCGTGCGGCGTGGCCGCCCGACAGGCGACCACGCCGCCAAGCGGGCCGAGCTGCTCAAGGCGGCGACGACCGTGATCGCACGAGACGGTTACGCCAACGCATCACTGCGCAAGGTGGCCCAGCAAGCGGGGTGCACGACGGGGGCGGTGACGTACTACTTCGCCAACAAGGAGGACCTCGTCGCCGCGTTGGCCGAGAGCCGGTTCGACCGCTACGACGCGATGCTGGAGGCCGCCCGGGCCGAGCCCGGCGTCAAGAAGCTCTTCGAGCGGTGGCTGGAGCTGACGACGGGTGATCCGGAGTTCTGGCCCGTGATGTCCCAACTGTTCGCCCACGCACGGTACGAGCCGGGTTTCGCCGCCCTCATCGAGCGCCGGTACGCGCGCTTCCGCGAGGTGTACACCTCGATCCTGGCGAGGGGCCAGGAGCAGGGCACCGTCCGCGCCGACATCCCCGCCGACCTGCTGGCCGACCAGCTCAGCGCCATGGGCGACGGCTGGATGATGATGTTCCCCTTCGAACCGGAGCGGTTCACACCGGCGCGGGTGAAGGCGCTCCTCGACGCCGCCATCACCCTGATCACCCCGGCGCCCACCACCCGCCGCGCAACCTGACCGGTCCGGCGACGGGTCGACCACCCCTTCGGCGCTACGTCGCGCGGTACCGGCCGTCGCCGACGTCCGCGACGGACCCCGACACCAGCAAGCGGTCCAGGTGTTGCCGCGCCGTCCTCCGCTCGACGGGACCCACATGTGCGCCTTCGATGTGCGGCCGGTAGACCAGCCGGTGCTCGACGATCTCCGCGACGGTCCGCGGTTCGGCGAGGAGGGAGAGGAGCACCGCGTCCCGCCGCTCGACCACACCCGCGTAGTCGTCGAGCCGTTTGCGGAACTCCGTGGCCCCCTCGATCACACCCTTCTGGTGGGACGTGCCGTACCAGCGGGCGTCGATCTCACGGCAGCGGCGCATGGACGCCTCGAAGTCCCCGAGGCTGCTGCCCAGATCGCCGTAGTAGGGGCCGAACGACGTCAGATCGATGTCCGCCACGAACAGGAAACCGTCCGGCTCGATCAGGAACCCGCAGTGGCCCGCGGTGTGACCGGGCAGGTGGACCACGGTGACGGTGCGCCCACCGAGGTCGAACACGGCACCGTCGGTG
Organism: Streptomyces antnestii; assembly: GCF_004005495.1. Classification (GTDB taxonomy): domain Bacteria; phylum Actinomycetota; class Actinomycetes; order Streptomycetales; family Streptomycetaceae; genus Streptomyces; species Streptomyces antnestii. Next base: position 501,314 of record NZ_RZYA01000002.1, on the reverse strand, counting down.
AAGCCCGTCGCGTCCGGGCGGTCGCGCACATGGAACTTGTCCCTGAACGTCCGGTCGGCCTCGCCGACGGCCTCGGGCGGGAGACCGATCCCGGCGACCATGGCCTCGCGCGACCGCAGTCCGGCGACGTCCTCTTCGTGGATGTGGACCGGAACGTCGTAGCTCCCCAGGCCCGCGACATGGTCCTCGTGCGCATGGCTCACCAGGACGACGTCCGCGTGCGGCGCCTCTTCGACCAGCGACAACGACGGATCGACGACCAGCGTGGCGTCAGCGCCGCGCACGAGCAGCGAGTTCCCGAACGGGTAGGCACCCCGCTGGGCCCCGACGAGCACGACGACCCCGCCGTATTCCTCTTCCGCGTACCTGGCGGCCCGTATCACCGTCACCCTGCACCTCCGGACACCGGCCGACTCCCTGGGGCGGACATCGTACCGAGCCCCAATTTTTCACGCAACGAGTGTTACGAGAAATATCGCGCAGGTGGCGGGCAGCCCCACCACAGAAGGCGGCCCCGGCGCCGTGACCTGCGCGCGATGCACGCGACAGCCACAACACCGGGGCGGAACCGCTCACTTCAGGCTGCGCCTGCGGTCACCCGAACTGGCCGGGCTGGTAGTCGCCCGCGGGCATCTGCAGCATGACGTTCCCGCGATTGAAGGCGTTGATGACGGTGATGACGCCCACCAGAGCTCCGAGCTGGTCCTCGTCATAGTGCTTGGCGGCGTTCTCCCACACCTCGTCCGGGACGCCGCCGGCCGCGTCGGCGATGCGCGTGGCCTGCTCGGTCAGCTCCAGCGCGGCACGCTCGGCCTCGGTGAACACGGTGGCCTCGCGCCAGGCCGCGACCAGGTTGAGGCGCTCCGCGGACTCTCCGGCGTGCACGGCGTCCTTGAAGTGCATGTCGGTGCAGAAGCCACAGCCGTTGATCTGGCTGGCCCGGAGCTTCACCAGCTCCTGCGTCGAGGCCGGCAGGGTCGAGTCCTCAAGCACCTTGCCCGCGGCGATGATGTGCTTGAAGACCTTGCCCAGGACCGGGTTGGTGAAGGGGTTGAGGCGTGCTTCCATGATGCGCTCCCATGCCGTCGACTTGCGGTTACACACCATTGACGGTCCGGCTCGACGAGTTGTGACACGACTGCTTGTGACGTGCGTCACATGGGTCCAGCGTAGTGCGTCACGGCAGACTGAGTTCGACGCGGACCGGCCGATGGTCGGAGGCGTTCGTACTCAGGACCTGCGCCTGCCGGGCCTTGATGCCCGGCGAGGTGAGCACGTAGTCGATGCGCTCGTACGGGCTCTCCGCGCTGTATGTGAACCCGTCGCCCTGCCCTGCCAGCGGCCAGGTGTCGGCCAACTGCTCGGTCAGCACGCCGACTTCCTCGGTGTCCGGCGTGGCGTTGAGGTCACCCACCAGGACGGTGGGCAGTCGCGAGTCGTCCACGATGTCGTTGATCGCCTTGACCTGCGACAGGCGCTCCGCCTGCGAGGTGTGCTCCAGGTGCGTGTTCAGGAAGCGCATCTTCTTGCCGCGCACGAGGACGTCCGCCTCCAGCAGGCCCCGCTGCTCGCCTGCCTCCGACCGTGGCAGGAGCGTGTTGTGCGCGTCCACGATCGGGTGGCGCGAGAGGACCGCCGTGCCGTACTGGCGGCGCGGGTCACCCGGCTGCGCCGGGTCCAGGTCCAGGTTCGCGCCGTAGGCGACGTGCAGGTCCAGGCGGTCGGCGAGCCACTGCGCCTGATCAATGAAGTCGCTGCGCGAGGACCAGTGCCGGTCCACCTCCTGCAGGCCGACGATGTCGGCGCCCGAGCCCCGCACCACGCCGGCGACCTTCTCCAGGTCGAGGGCCTCGTCCGGGTCCGCTCCGTGATGGATGTTGAACGTCACCACCGTGACGTCCTGACCGCGGTTCGAGGCCGGGACCGCCGAGGCCGAGACCACCGGGGCTGTTCCGACAGCCGTCAGCGCAGCCGCCACCATCAACGCACACCTACCCCAAAAACGAGACACACCCACTCCTTCACATGAACACAGAAGAACACGGGAGAGCACAGAACTGACGGATCCTCAGTGAACATATCCGCGCGCGAACAAACACTCAACGGGTGTGCTGTGTGGTGTTGTTCGAAGCTCGCCACAGGTCGCGGAGCAGCGCGATCTCGGCCATGTGGTGGATGAACTCGAGGTTGGCCCCCGCCAGTACGGCGATGAAGGGGTTGTCGGGGTCGGAGCCGTACGGGTACTGCGAGAAGCCCACGGTGTCGAGCTGCTCGTCGGTGACGGCGCCGACGCTGTCGCGCCAGCGGTCGATGAGCCGCCAGAACCGGTCGAGCGCCAAGGCGGCGGAGGGGGTGAAGTCGACCAACAGCCTGGGCTCCCGCCGCCGTTCGCCGAAGGTCCACTCCCAGCCGCCGGCGAAGTGGAAGTGGAGGTGTGCGAGGCGCCACGCGATGGTCGTCACCGGCACCTTGTCCGGCTCCGGCCGCCCGGTGTGCGCGAGGACCTGCTCGACCCGCTCGACGCTCACGCTCCAGTCGTCGGCGATCTTGGCCACGGTCATGCCGCCGGCGGCCTGCCGGGCGACCTCGGCGTACTCGCTCGCGGGGATGTCCGGGGCGCCCTGGTCGAGGACCCACTCCCCCGGCCCGAACGCCCTGGGCGTCGTCGCCTCTCCCCGGCGCCGCAGTGACCAGCAGTCAGGCACCGGCTCCCACAGGAACTCCTCGTCGCCGAGGCCGTCAAGCCGTACCTGGGCCATCTCCCGGGCATGGTCGAACTGGTCGAGCAGCAGGCCCAAACGGTCGGTCCGTGCGCTCATGGCGTTCGCGTCCATGCCTGGCTCCCCCGGGGTCGCGTCTCGTAACTCGCCATGCTCAGGCGATAGTTAACGGGCTGCGCCGACCGGACGCGACCGAATTCCCCGCCCACGCACGGCGCGTCGGCGCGCGCCCGGCACCGTCCGCTCAGTCCACGCCGTCAGTACACGCCGCCGGTCCGCACCGTCGGTCCACGCCGTCAGCCCACGTCGTCGGTTCGCAGAAGCAGGTCGAGCAGCCCGGGAAAGCGGGCTTCGAATTCCTCGCGGCGCAGCCGGTTGACCCGCTTGGCGCCCTGGTCGCGCTGTTCGACCAGGCCCGCCGCGCGCAGGACCGTGAAGTGGTGACTGAGGGCCGCCTTGCCGACGGGGACGTCGAAACTGCCGCAGCTGCGCGTCCAGTCGTCGGAGCCCGCCAGCTCGCGGACGAGCTGGATGCGCACGGGGTCGGCCAGCGCGGACAGTGCCGTCAGGAGCGGGACCTTGTCGGGATCGGTGTGTACCGGCGCGGCGCGATGACCGGCGCCCCCCACCTGATCTGTCATGTCGCTCTCCTCCGGAACCACTTGCCGAGTGTTCGATGCTCATCATACAGTTTGGGTGTTCGCTTTCCGTTGAACACTTCCCGACCTAAGGGTGCGTGACGCCGATGCGTGCAGTCGAGTTCCAGGAGTACGGCACCCCCGAGGTGCTGAAGGTGGTCGAGACCGCAACGCCCGGTCCCGGGCCGGGCCAGGTGACCATCGACGTGGCCTACGCGGGGGTGAACTTCGCGGATCTCAAGGCACGCGCCGCGGGGTACCGGGTGCCCTCGCTGCCGTTCGTCCCGGGCCTGGAGGTATCCGGCCGGATCCGGGCCCTCGGCTCGGGCGTCGAGGGGCTGGCCCCGGGACAGGAAGTCGTCGCGCTGGTCGACAGTGGCGCCTACGCGGAGGTCGTCATCGCCTCCGCCGCCACCGTTTTCCCGTTGCCCGAGGGGCTCGACCTGCGGACGGCGGCAGCGCTCCCGACGGTGGTGCCCACCGCGTACGCCCTGATTCACGACGTGGGCCGGCTGCGCAAGGGTGAGAGCGTGCTGGTGCACGGCGCCGCGGGAGGCGTCGGCACGGTGGCCGGGCAACTGGCCAGGGCGGCGGGCGCCGGCGCGGTGTACGGCGTCAGCTCCTCCGCCGCGAAGGCCGACTACGCCCGCAGGTACGGCTACGACGAGGTGTTCACGGCCGACACGTTCACCGACGACATCCTCCGCGTCACCGGCGGACGGGGCGTCGACCTGATCCTGGACCCGGTGGGCGGCGACACCCTCCGCCGCGGCCTCGGCTCCCTGGCCGTCTTCGGGCGCCTGGTGTCCTACGGCAACGCGAGCGGGGCGGAGCCGTGGCAGGTCGGCCAGTCCGACCTCGCCGAACGGGGCGTCACCGTCGCGGGCTTCTCCATCCTCGCCCTCGCCCAGTCGGCTCCCGACGCACTGCGCGCCCTCACGGAACGCGCCTTCCGCACCGTCGTCGACGGCACCGTCACCGTGCCGGTCACCGCCGAGTTCGAGCTGTCCGAGGCGTCCGCAGCGCACGAGTTGATGGGCGGACGCTCCTCAACGGGCAAGCTGCTCCTGCACATCGCCGACTGACGCCGGGTCACATCGCGTGCGTCGCTTCCGCCACGGAATCGGGGGCGTCGGGCAGGCCGAGGCGGAGGTGTTCGACGTGGAACAGGGCCTGGTCGAGGAGTTCGGCGACATGGTGGTCGTACAGGGCGTAGACGATCGAACGGCCGCGGCGTTCACCGGCGACCAGGCCCAGGTTGCGCAGCAGGCGTAGCTGGTGGGAGCAGGCGGAGGCTTCCATGCCGACGGCCTCGGCCAGGTCGCCGACGGCGCACGGCCCTTCCTGGAGCCGGGCCAGGATGTACAGCCGCGAGGGTGTGGCGAGGGCCTGGAGGGTGGCGGCGACGTCCGCGCTCCCCACGGCGTCCAGGCGTTCGCGGGTGGTGGCGGCGTTCTTGTCATCGACTCCGTGGCCCATGGCTCCTATCCTACTGATGACACTTGAAGACCTGTTCACATGTTCCCGTACGGTGGGGTTGTTGTCCTCGGACTCAACGGCCGGCGGTCACCACGACTCCGCCTCCGACGCACCCGTGAGCTGAGGCTGCTTCTTCTGCTCCCGGGCGCGTACCCCCATGCCCAGGAGGGGGAAGACGAGGACGGAGATCATCGCGGCGCCGACCAGGGCGGCTGCCTCGCCCTTGCCCAGGACGCCGTCGTCGAGCCCGATCGTCGTGATGGCGACGACCAGTGGCAGGCAGGTCGACGTGTAGAGGGACAGCGCCCTGCGGCTGAGGGGCGTGAGGTCGCGCGGAGCGAGTACGTACGCCGGCAGTCCCCGTACGACGAGGAAGAGGAGGAGGAACACGGGGAGCAGCAGCAGGTAGCGGCCGCCGTCGAGGAGCGAGGCGAGGTCGAACTCGATGCCGGTGACGATGTAGAAGAGCGGAACGAGGAAGCCGAAGCCCATCGCCTCCACCTTGGCCAGCACCTCTTCGCTGCTCTCCGGGACCGCGCCGTGCAGGACGAGCCGGGTGAGCAGTCCGGCGGCGAAGGCACCGAGGAGCACATCGAGGCCGAACGCCTGCGACAGCGCGAGCATCGACACCAGCAGCAGCATGACGAACCGCACGGCGAACTGTCCGCTTGTGTGCAGGGTGGTGCGGATGACCTGGCTGAACCAGGCGGGGCGTGGGCGCAGGGCCCAGTACAGGGCGGCCGCCGTGATCGCGGCGAAGGCCACGAGAATGACCGTGGCCGTACCGGGGGCGCGGCCGCTGAGCAGTACCGACATGGCGATGATGGGCCCGAATTCGCCGAGCGCTCCGAACGCCATCGTCACGGTGCCGAACCGCCCTTGCAGGTCGCCGTTGTCCCGCAGGATCGGCAGCACCGCGCCCACCGCCGTACTCGTCAGCGCCGTGCCGATGATGACGCTGCGGGAGAAGTCCAGTCCGGTCATGGCGAGCGCCACGCCGAGGCCCAGCAGCAGGGTGACCACCCAGGACCAGCAGGAGCGGCGCAGCGTGTCACCGCGGATGGCGGCGAACTGGATCTCGTAGCCGGCGAGGAAGATGAGCATGCACAGGCCCAGGTCCGACAGGACGTCGATCACCTGGCCCGGATGTGCCAGGCCAAGCACGTCGGGGCCGATGAGAATGCCGAGCACGATCTCGAAGATGACCAGCGGCACCCGTACCCGGCGGCCGAGGCCGTGGGCCAGCAGAGGCGCCACGACGGCCGCCGCCATGATGAGGATGAGCGTCCCTGGCTCTGCCACACCGTCCCCCCGCACCGCGCCGATCGTGATGCTTCGACGATCGGCGGCGCGGCGTCGGTGCGCACGCGAGGGCGGCCCGTACGGGTGAGCCGGGGCGTCGGACGGGCGCTCGACGGACCCTCGACACCCCATTTACCGACCGCTTAGTATCCAGCAGGCGGCCAGTCGGTCCGCCCAGGCAGTCGGCCAGTCGGTCCGCCTGGCAGGCAGCACGACAGAGAGGCAGCCCATGAACGGCGCGCAGTCGCTGATCCGTACTCTCGTCCGCAGCGGCGTCGACGTGTGCTTCGCCAATCCCGGCACGTCGGAGATGCATTTCGTCGCCGCGCTCGACTCCGTCCCCGAAATGCGGGGCGTGCTCGGCCTGTTCGAGGGTGCGGTCACCGGAGCCGCCGACGGTTACGCGCGCATCGCCGGGAAGCCGGCCGCGACCCTGCTGCATCTGGGCCCCGGCCTCGGCAACGGGCTGGCCAATCTCCACAACGCGCGCCGCGCCCACACCCCCGTCGTGAACGTCGTGGGCGACCACGCCACCCACCACAAGAAGTACGACGCTCCGCTGGAGTCCGACATCGACGCGGTGGCCGGTTCGGTGAGCGGCTGGGTGCGGCGCGGCGACCAGGTCGCCGACGTCGGTTCCGTCGCCGCCGCCGCGGTGGCCGCGTCCATGGACCCGCCGGGGCAGGTCGCGACGCTGATCCTGGCCGCCGACGCATCCTGGGACGAGGGCGGCCAGGTCGCCGAACCGCTGCCCCCGCGCACTCCCGCGGCGCCCGACCCGCAGGCGGTGGCGTCCGTCGCCGACGTCCTGCGCGGCGGCGAGCCCGTCGCGCTGCTGATCGGCGGTCAGGCCTGCCGTGAGCCAGGGCTCCTGGCGGCCAGCCGGATCGCGAACGCCACCGGTGCGCGGGCGCTCGTCGAGACCTTTCCCGCCCGCCTCGAGCGCGGCGCGGGCCTGCCCGCCCTCGACCGTCTGCGCTACCTCGCCGAGCAGGCCGCCCAACAACTCGACGGCGTCAAGCACCTGATCGTGGCCGGCACCCGCTCCCCCGTCTCGTTCTTCGCCTACCCCGGAAAGCCGAGCGACCTGGTGCCGGACGGCGCCCAGATGCACACCCTGGCCGACCCGTCGCAGGACGTGGTCGCCGCACTGGAGGCGCTGGCCGAGGAGGTGGCGCCTGACACCCTCCCGACGCTCGCCGAGCCGTCCCGCCCCGTGCTGCCGAGCGGCCCTCTCACCGCGAACAACTGGGCCGAGGTCATCGGCGCCCTGCTGCCCGACGGCGCGATCGTCTCCGACGAGGCGAACACGTCAGGCGTGGCCCTGCCCGCGGCCACGGCCGGTGCGCCCCGGCACGACGTACTGACCCTCACCGGAGGCGCGATCGGCCAGGGCATCCCGGTCGCCACCGGGGCCGCGATCGCGGCGCCCGACCGGCCGGTGGTGAACCTGGAGGCCGACGGCAGCGCGATGTACACGATCTCGGCCCTGTGGACCCAGGCCCGCGAGAATCTCGACGTCACCACCGTCATCCTCAACAACAGCGCCTACGCCGTACTGCGCGTCGAGATGCTGCGGGTCGGCGCCGACCTCTCGGGGCCCGCGGCGAAGACGCTCCTCGATCTCTCCTCCCCCGGCCTGGACTTCGCCAGGATCGCGGAAGGCATGGGTGTCCCCTCGTCACGGGCGACCACCTGCGAGGAACTCGCCGAGCAGTTCCGCCGCGCCCTCGCGGAACCCGGCCCGCACCTGATCGACGCCGTCGTCCCGCCTCACCTGTAGGCGCCGACCGGTCCCCGTCAGTGCGCGAAGTGGGTGCAGGCGAGGGCGACGGCGAGGCGGCCGGACGCCCGGGCGCCCCGACTGCAACCATCCGGGCCCCCGACTAGTCTTTACAAGTAGCCGACGAAATGCCGGAATCAGGCAACGGGGGTGTGGCCATGTTCCTCCCTTCCGAACTCTCCCGACGCGGCAAGCTCGCGACCGTCGGGGTCGCTCTGGCCCTCGCCGCGAGTGGCGCCGGCGCCGGGGTCGCCACCGGGGCCCCGCAGGCGCAGACCGTGAGCAGCACGCGCGCCTGCGGCGTCAGCGACCTCTATCTGTCCATGGGGGCCAAGGGCCTGGGCGCCGGGCAGCTGTTCTGGCCCATCAGGTTCACCAATACCAGCACCACCTCGTGCACGCTGCGCGGCTTCCCCGGCGTGAGCGTGCTCAACACCGCTCACCAGCAGATCGGTGCACCCGCGACACGCACGACGCAGCCGATCCACACCGTGACGGTCCGCCCGGCCCACACGGTCACCGCGGTCATCCACACCACGAACGGTCCCATCGGCGGCTCCTGCCGGCCGACCGGCACCTACATACAGGTCTTCCCCCCGGGCTCCTCCCACTCCGTCCTGATCCCGGCGGCGCTCCGCGTCTGCTCGAACATCTTCACCATCACTCCGGTCACCGCATAGGTGACGACAGGGCGTAGTCGTGCTCAGATGACCGCCCGGATCGCCGCCTCGAACCCTTCCACGTGGCCCGCTGCCAGGGCTGCCGCCTTGTCCGGGTCACGGTCGATGATGGCCCGCAACAGCGGTCCGTGTTCGTGGACGTGGCCCGCGAGACCCGGCAGCCGGTCGATGAAGAGGCACCAGATGCGGGTGGCCAGGTTGTCGTACCTGACCAGCGTGTCTTCCAGGTAGGGGTTGCGGGTCGCGGCGTAGATGGCGCGGTGCAGCGTCATGTCGAGCCGGATCAGGTCCGCGCCGTCCTCGGGTGTCTCGGCCAACTGCGCGAGCAGCTGGCCCAGTTCGTCGCGGTGGCGCTCGTCGGCGCGCTGGGCCGCGAGGCCCGCCGCTAGTGGCTCCAGCTGCTGGCGGACCTCTGAGATGTGTCCGAGATCGGCGATCTGCACCTCGGTGGCGAACGTTCCGCGCCGGGGGTAGGAGACGATGAGGCGTTCGTGTTCGAGGCGTTTGAGCGCCTCCCGGACCGGGGTGCGCCCGAAGCCGAGTTCGGCGGCGATCCGCTCGTCGTTGATGGGCTCGCCGGGGCGGATCCGCAGGGTCACCAGCCGTTCCGAGATGGAGCGGTAGGCCTGGTCGGCCAGCGTTCCCTGGCCCTGACCGGTGACGGTCGAAGAAGTCGAAGTCACTCCACACCCTCCCTTGACGCGGCTCGCTCCGCCCTCCTAGCGTAGCGCAACAGAAGATTGATATATCAGTCGGCTTTTAGCTCTGAGGCAGTCCTGTACCCCGTTCATCCGCAGCCCGCGGCCCAGGAGGCTGGTCAGTAATGCGCCCGATCGACAACGCCCCCGACGCGCACGAGGACGTCCTGCCCGACCATCCCGACTTCCTGTGGCGCAACCCCGACCCCAAGCCGTCCTACGACGTCGTCATCGTCGGCGGCGGCGGGCACGGTCTGGCCACCGCCTACTACCTCGCCAAGAACCACGGCATCACGAACATCGCGGTCCTGGAGAAGGGCTGGCTCGCGGGCGGCAACATGGCCCGCAACACGACGATCATCCGTTCCAACTACCTGTGGGACGAGAGCTCCGGCATCTACGAGCACTCCCTGAAGCTGTGGGAGACCCTCGAAGAGGACCTCGACTACCCCATCCTCTTCAGCCAGCGCGGCGTGCTCAACCTCGCGCACAGCCTCCAGGACGTCCGCGACAGCAAGCGCCGCGTCTACGCGAACCAGCTCAACGGCATCGACGCCGAGTGGCTGGAGCCGGAAGAGGTCGCCAAGGTCTGTCCCATCGTCAACACCTCCCAGGACGTGCGCTATCCGGTGCACGGCGCCACCTACCAGCCGCGCGCGGGCATCGCCAAGCACGACTACGTGGCCTGGGGCTTCGCCCGCCGGGCCGACGAGTACGGCATCGACCTGATCCAGGACTGCGAGGTCACGGGCCTCGACATCCGCGGCGGCCGGATCCACGGCGTACGGACCACGCGCGGTGACATCGCCGCCGGAAAGGTCGCGCTCGCGGCCGCGGGACACACCTCCGTACTGGCCTCCATGGCCGGTCTGCGCCTCCCGCTGCAGAGCCACCCGCTGCAGGCCCTGGTCTCGGAACTCCTCGAACCGGTGCACCCGACCGTGGTGATGTCCAACGCCGTGCACGTGTACGTCTCCCAGGCGCACAAGGGCGAGCTCGTGATGGGCGCCGGCATCGACAGCTACAACGGCTACGGGCAGCGCGGCGCCTTCCACATCCTGGAGCGCCAGATGGCGGCCGCCCTCGAACTCTTCCCCGTGTTCGCCCGCGCCCACATGCTGCGCACCTGGGCCGGCATCGTCGACGTCACCCCCGACGCCTCGCCCATCGTCGGCGCGACCCCCGTCGAGGGCCTCTACCTCAACTGCGGCTGGGGCACCGGCGGTTTCAAGGCCACACCGGGCGTCGGCTGGTGCTACGCGCACACCATCGCCACCGGCGAACCGCACCCGTACAACGCGCCCTTCACCCTCTCCCGCTTCACCAGCGGCGCCCTCGTCGACGAGCACGGCGCGGCCGGCGTCGCCCACTGACCGCCGTCCACGGCAAGGAGATCGACATGCAGCTCATAGCCTGCCCCTGGTGCGGTCAGCGCGAGGAAACGGAATTCCACTACGGCGGCCAGGCGCACATCGCCTACCCCGAGGACCCGTACGCGCTCGACGACGAGCAGTGGGCCCAGTACGTGTTCTTCCGCGACAACCCCAAGGGCCCCTTCGCCGAGCGCTGGGTGCACTCGGCCGGCTGCCGCCGCTGGTTCAACGCCCTGCGTGACACCGTCACCCACGAGTTCCTCGCGGTGTACACCGGCGCCACACCCCCTTCCACCACGAGCACCGCACCCGCCGCGCCGCAGCGGAAGGGTCAGGAGGCCAGCCGATGAACGCCCCCTTCCGTGCCGACGGCCACGGCCACGTCGACCGCGACATCACCCTCTCGTTCACGTTCGACGGCACCGCCTACACCGGGCACCGCGGCGACACCCTCGCCTCGGCCCTGCTCGCGAGCGGCGTGCACCACGTGGCCGACAGCATCAAGTACCGCAGGCCGCGCGGGATTCTCACGGCCGGCGTCGAAGAGCCCAACGCGCTCGTCCAGATCGAGGCGCCCTTCCCCGAGCCCATGCTCACGTCCACGACCGTCGAGCTGTACGAGGGTCTCGTGGCGCGGGGGCTCTCCGGGCAGGGCCGCCTGAGCAGCGAGCCGGACTCCGCCCGCTACGACACCGTGCACGCCCACTGCGACGTCCTGGTCGTCGGCGCAGGACCCGCCGGGCTCGCCGCGACGCTGACGGCGGCCCGCTCCGGGGCCCGGGTGATCCTCGTCGACGAACTCCCGCTCCCCGGCGGGTCGTTGCTGGGCAGCCAGGAACGTCTCGACGGCGCCCCCTCGGCCGCGTGGGTCAGCGACGTCGTGGCCGAGCTCGACACCTTGCCCGACGTGCGGGTGCTCCGGCGCACCACCGCCTTCGGCCACTACGACGACGGGCTCGTCCTGGCCCTGGAGAAGCGCACGGACCACCTCGGCGCCGCAGCTCCGGAGCACGTCTCGCGCCAGCGGATCTGGCGCATCCGCGCCCAGCAGGTCGTCTTCGCGACCGGCGCCTACGAGCGGCCGGTCGCGTTCGACGACAACGACCGGCCCGGCATCATGCTGGCCGGCTCGGCGCGCACCTACCTGAACCGCTTCGGCGTACTGCCCGGACGGCGGGCCGTCGTCTTCACCACGAACGACAGCGCCTACCCGGCCGCGCTCGAACTGGCCGACGCCGGCGTGCGGATCGCCGCCGTGGTCGACGCCCGCGAGGAGGTGCCGGCACACTGGCGCGCCGCGTGCGACGAGCGGGGCATCGACGTGCGCGCAGGCCATGTCGTCACCGGGACCAGTGGCATCGAGCGTGTCTCGCGCGCCCACGTCGCCGCCTTCGGCCAGGGACGTCCGGGCGAACGGCAGGGCATCGACTGCGACCTGCTGCTCGTCTCCGGCGGCTGGAACCCGGCCGTCGCGCTGTTCAGCCAGGCCCGCGGCGCCCTGCGCTACGACGCCGCGATCGGGGCGTTCGTGCCGGCGCAGGCCCTGGCCTGCGTCCGCACGGCCGGAGCGGCCGGCGGGAACTTCACCCTGGCCGGCTGTCTGGCCGACGGCGCCGACGCCGCCGCGCGGGCCCTGTCCGCCCTCGGCAGGACCGGCGGGCCCGTCGCCCTTCCGGCCACCGACCCCCTTCCGGACGCGGCACCCGGCCGGGTGCTGTGGCGGGTGCCGAGTCCGCGGGACGGCGCCGACGGCTCCCACCAGTTCGTCGACCTGCAGCGAGATGCACTGGTCTCCGACGTGCTGCGGGCCACCGGGGCCGGTCTTCGATCGGTGGAGCACGTCAAGCGGTACACCACGATCGGCACCGCGCACGACCAGGGCCGCACGTCCGGCGTGATGACCTCGGGCATCATCGCCGAGGCACTCGGCGTGGACGTCGCCGACATGGGAACCATGCGCCTGCGTCCGCCCGCCGTGCCTGTGCCCTTCGCCGCCTTCGCGGGCCGCAACCGCGGGGAGCTGTTCGACCCGGTCCGCGTGACCTCGCTGCACCCCTGGCATGTCGAGCACGGCGCGCTGTTCGAGGACGTCGGCCAGTGGAAGCGACCCTGGTACTACCCGCGGGCGGGCGAGACCATGGACGAGGCCGTGCTGCGCGAGTGCCGGGCGGCCCGCACCGGCGTCGCGCTGATGGACGGCTCCACACTCGGCAAGATCAACGTGCAGGGCCCGGACGCCGGCGTGCTCCTGGACCGGCTCTACACGAACATGATGAGCACCCTCAAGGTGGGCCGGGTCCGCTACGGCGTCATGTGCGGCGTCGACGGCATGGCCATCGACGACGGCACGGTGATCCGGGTGGCCGAGCAGGAGTACCTGCTCACGACGACCACCGGCAACGCGGCCAGGATCCTCGAATGGATGGAGGAGTGGCTCCAGACGGAGTGGCCCGACCTGCGCGTCCATCTCACCTCCGTCACCGAGCACTGGGCGACCATCCCCCTGGTCGGCCCCCGCTCCCGGGACGTGCTGGCCCTGGTGGCTCCCGAACTCGACGTCGACAACGAGGCGTTCCCGTTCATGTCGTGGCGGGACACACCCGTCGCCGGCATCCCCGCGCGGGTGTGCCGCATCAGCTTCTCCGGTGAACTCGCCTACGAGGTCAACGTGCCCGCGTGGGACGCCATCACCGTGTGGAAGGCCCTGATTGCGGCGGGCGACAGCTTCGGCATCACCCCGTACGGCACCGAGACCATGCACGTGCTGCGCGCCGAGAAGGCGTACCCGATCATCGGGCAGGACACCGACGGCACCGTGACGCCGCAGGACCTGGGCATGTCGTGGGTCGTGTCGAAGAAGAAGCCGGATTTCGTGGGCAAGCGGTCCTTCGCCCGCGAGGAGAACCAGCGGGGTGACCGCAAGCAGCTGGTGGGCCTGCTGCCTGCCGACGAGCGGACGCTCCTTCCGGAAGGCGCCCAGATCATCGCCACCAGCGACATTCCGGCGCCGCCCGTTCCGATGCTGGGTCATGTCACCTCCAGCTACCGCAGCGACGCCCTGCAACGGACGTTCGCCCTGGCCCTGGTGCGCTCGGGAACGCAGCGCATCGGCGAAACCCTCTACGTGCCACTGGACGGACAGACCGTCGCCGTGACCGTGACCGAACCCGTGCTCTTCGACAAGGAGGGAGCTCGCCGTGACGGTTGAGACGCCCACTCGCTTCAGCCCGCTCGCCGCCTGGCGGGACGAACTCGCGCAGCTGCCCGCCGGCCTGCGGGCGACGGAACTGCCCTTCCTGACCCAGCTCACGCTGCGGGTGCGGCCCGGCAGCCCCGCGGCCGCCGCCGTCGAGGCGACGCTCGGCATCACGCTGCCGGGTCCCTCGGGCAGCGAGATGGCGGGGGACGTCAAGGCGCTGTGGATGGGCCCGGACGAATGGCTGCTGGTAGCTCCCGAGGGCCAGCAGGACGACCTGGCAGGGAAGTTGCGGGCCGCGATCGGTGACGAGTTCGCCACCGTCACCGACGTGTCCGCGCAGCGCACCACGCTGTCCCTGTCCGGGGACCTCGTCCGCGACGTGCTCGCCCAGGGGTGTGCCATCGACCTCGATCCGCGCGTGACGCCCGTGGGTTCGTGCCTCACGACGGTCCTGGCGCAGGCCCCCGTCACCCTCGTCGTACGCGAGGAGGCGGCGTCCGCCGTCTGGCTGCTGGTCCGCTCCTCGTTCGCGACCTACCTGGCGACCTGGCTCGTCGACGCGTGCACCGAGTACCGGGGAAGCACCGCATGACCATCAGCGTCTTCGACATGTTCAAGGTCGGCATCGGGCCCTCCAGTTCCCACACGGTGGGCCCGATGCGGGCGGCGCACACCTTCGCGTACGCCCTGGAGCAGGACGGTCTGCTGGCGGAGACGAGCCACGTCCACGTCGAGCTGTTCGGCTCGCTGGGCGCCACCGGGCACGGACACGGCAGTGTGAAGGCCGTAGTCCTGGGACTCGAGGGCGAGACACCCGAACTCGTCGACCCCGCCGTCGCGCAGCCGACGATGGACCGCGTGGAGGCGACGCGGTCCCTGCGACTCCTCGGCAAGCACACGATCGCGTTCCACCTCGACGACGATGTGGTGCTGCACCGCAACAAGCGCCTCGACTTCCACTCCAACGCGATGACCTTCGAGGCCACGGCCGACGACGGGCGCCGTCTGGCGTCGCGGACGTACTACTCCGTGGGCGGCGGCTTCGTGCTGGACGAGACGGAGGCCGGCGGTCCGCAGATCGTCCCGGACAGCACACCGGTGCGCTATCCGTTCACCACCGGCGCCGAGTTGCTGGCCCACACCCGGGCCACCGGACTGCCGATCAGCTCGATCATGATGGCGAACGAGCTGGCCTGGCGCAGTGAGGACGACGTGCGCGCCGGCCTCCTGCACATCTGGTCGGTGATGCAGGAGTGCGTACGCAAGGGGTGCGGAATCGACGGGGTGCTGCCGGGCGGCCTGAAGGTGCGCCGCAGGGCGGCCGCCCTGCACCGCAAGCTCCTGACGGCGGACGCCGAGGCCGAGACCGACTCCCTGCACGCCATGGAGTGGGTGACGCTGTACGCCCTTGCGGTCAACGAGGAGAACGCGGCGGGCGGGCGGGTGGCGACCGCCCCGACGAACGGGGCGGCCGGCATCGTCCCCGCGGTCCTGCACTACTACGACCGTTTCGTGCGGGGCGCGAGCCCGGACGGCATCGTCCGCTTCCTGCTGACCGCGGCCGCGATCGGCGTGCTGTTCAAGGAGAACGCCTCGATCTCGGGCGCCGAGGTCGGCTGCCAGGGCGAGGTCGGTTCCGCGTGCTCGATGGCCGCGGCGGGCCTGGCCGAGATCCTGGGCGGAACCCCGGAACAGGTGGAGAACGCCGCCGAGATCGGCATCGAGCACAACCTCGGCCTCACCTGCGACCCGGTCGGCGGTCTGGTCCAGATCCCCTGCATCGAACGCAACGCGGTCGCCTCCCTCAAGGCGATCACCGCGGCGCGCATGGCGCTGCACGGTGACGGCACCCACCATGTCTCGCTCGACAAGGCGATCAAGACCATGCGCGAGACCGGGGCCGACATGAAGGACAAGTACAAGGAGACCGCCCGCGGCGGTCTCGCTCTCAACGTCGTCGAGTGCTGAAGGGCCCTGCATGAACAGCGAGTTCGTCCTCACCCTCAGCTGCCCCGAACGCCCCGGCATCCTCCATGCCGTGACGTCCTTCCTCCTCGGGCACGGCTGCGACATCACGGAACACCAGCAGTTCGACGACACCGAGCACGGCAGCGTCTTCCTGCGCACCAGTTTCAGCGCCCCCACCGACGGGGTCACCCTCGACGGCCTGCGGGACGAATTCGCCCCCGTGGCCGCCGGCTTCGGGATGGAGTGGCAGCTCAGGGACGCGGCGGTCAAGCCGCGCGTCCTGGTGATGGTGTCGAAGTTCGACCACTGCCTCGCGGACCTGCTCTACCGGTGGCGCAGCGACGCCCTGGACGCCGAGATCGTCCTGGTGGTCTCCAACCATCCCGACCTGGAGCCGCTGGCGGCGGCCGAGGGCGTGCCGTTCCAGCACGTCCCGGTCACGGCCGCGACCAAGCCGGAGGCGGAGGCCCTGCTTCTGGACCTGGTCGAGGAACACCGCATCGACCTCGTGGTCCTCGCCCGCTACATGCAGGTGCTCTCCGACGACCTGTGCAAGCAGTTGGAGGGGCGGGCCATCAACATCCACCACTCCTTCCTGCCGAGCTTCGCCGGAGCCAAGCCGTACCACCAGGCCCACCGGCGCGGGGTGAAGCTGGTCGGCGCGACCGCCCACTACGTCACCGCCGACCTGGACGAGGGTCCGATCATCGAGCAGGAGATCATCCGCGTCGACCACCGCGCGGGACCCGAACGCCTCGTCACCGTCGGCCGCGACGCCGAACGCCTGGCACTGGCCCGCGCCGTCAACTGGCACTGCCAGGGCCGGATCCTGCTGCACGGCAACCGGACCGTGGTCTTCAGCTGAGGCCGAGAGCGTCCCGGAGCCCCCGCGTCCTGAGTGATCAGGGTGTGGCCATGAGTGCGCCGAGCCGTGTGGCGAGCCACGGCCGGCGCCCTCCGGCCCTCATCCGGCCCCGGGCGATCGGCTTCCACATCGGTGTGCGCCGGAAGGCGACCAACAGGAACGCGGTCGGGTCCACCATGATCCTGCAGTCGTAGGCGCGCGGCGGGGCGTCGCGGGTCACGGTCATCGTCCCGTCGTCGACGACGACCGCGAGCCGTGGACCGCCCCTGACCGCGAGGTCGAACGCGACGCTGACGCCCCGCGCCTTCTCCGTGTCGAGGGCGAGGGGCATCATCGTCGGCATCGACTGCCCGATGACCAGGCGTGCCTCGTCCGGGCCGATCGCCCAGGGAAGTCCGGCGCCGCGCGCGATGTCCAGGCCGTGCACCAGACTCTCGCTGAGCATGAGGCCGGTCGCGGCCGCCAGCGGGATCGTCCGCCCCGGCCCGTACCAGGGCGCGGCCACCGGGGTGTCCGGCGCGACGCCCTCGGTGGCCCGCAGGTACGCCTCGGCCCGCTCGGTGAGGAAGTCACCGAGCCGGGCGCGCTCCTGACCGCCGAACAGACGGATGGACTCGGCGTTCACAGCCCTGAGGCGCTCGGCGAGCGGCCCGTCGCCCGGCGGCAGGACACTGTCCCAGTCGACAGCCTCCTCGAGGGAGACTGCTGAGCAGTACGCGAGATACACGGCCGCGAGGTGCGCTCCGACGTCGCCCACGGACCACACCGGGACGCCCGAGGCCGCGTCCTGGTCGGGTACTTCGCGCAGCAGCCGGACCAGTCGCGGGACGACGGCGCCCAGCGCGGCGCGGGTCCTCTCGTGCTCGGCGGCGCGATCGAATCTCGTGACGGAACCCATGCCACTCCCCCATAGTGCGGACGGGGCCCGCACCTTACCGCCGGGTAGCCGGGTTGGGTAGTACACGACGCGTGCGCGCAGGGGCCTCGATCGCCGACCGTCGAGGTCCCTGCGCGCACGCATGCGGAATATACGTAGGCACTACACGGGAACTCGAGGGGCGCGGACCGTTCTTACCCGAATCTCACAGATTGCCGCCCGTTGTGGCGAGCGGTGAGGGCCGGCGGCGCACCGGCCCTCGCCTCGCGTCCCATTCTCCAGCGACGCCTACGCGTAGCCCCGTACGTGTGAGCCCGCCGCCCTCTCGATGCGGTGGGCCAGTTCCAGGTCCGTGTCCGTGAGACCGCCGTCGGAGCGGATGACGAAGCTCACCTGGTTGCCCCGGATGTGGACTTCGGGGTGCCGGTCGAGCGTCTTGACGTGGTAGACGATGTCGTGGACGACGTTGACGGCCGTGGAGAAGTCGTACACCTCGATGCTGCGGCGCAGGACGTCGCCCGTCCGGTGCCAGTCCGCCATGTCTGCGCCGGACATTCGCTGTTCGATCTGGGACTCGTCGAGTCGGGTTGCCACCATGCCTCTCCTCCAGGTGTGGTCACCACGTGACTGGTGTCCTCCCCACGTGTACCGTGCCGCCACGAAACGGCCGAGGAGCGGGCCGACCCGCCTCCGATCCCCGAAGTCGGCGTATCTGCTCGGGCGGCTCACCGCCTCCTTCCTCCGCTGCTGATGACCTGCCGTGCCGCCTCCGGGTTCCCCGCGGCACCGCTTCGACACCCCACGTGAGACCTGCGCGCCGAACGGCGCCTCCCCTTCTATGTCCTGCCCGGTCCGCCGCTGCCGAAGCCGCCGCTCGAGCCGGGACGCCAGTGCCGTGGCTCCTGGTTCTCACTGCGTTTGCTTCCCGAGTGATGGAGCTCGTACGGGTACATCCGTTCGCTCTCGTTCGTGGCTACCGGCATCTCGTCCGGGTCGCGCATCTCCCGTTCCTCACGGACGGGACCGGTGTCGGGGAGTCTGGGCTGCTCCTCCGGGCTGGGCGTCGGCAGCTCTTCCCGTCGCACCCTGATGCCGCCGCGCACTATCCAGATCAGCGCTCCGGCGATCACCATTCCGCCGGCGAAGGCGCCGATCGCCGACAGGAGCGTGTTGGCCGAGGCCAGCTCGTACATTCCAGTCTGCGCTGTGATCATGGCTGCCGAGTACCCGGGGCAAAGCACCCTAATCCGCGGCGAACCCCTCTCCGTAAAGAACTCATTACGGTATACCAAACTCTTGACGGCGGCCTGACGCACCCACAGTATTTGGTATGCCATAGCGCGGAACGGCGACGTCAAGGGCACAGTGCATCCGGCCGGTGCACAGCCATCCGCCCTGCTCGGACCGGTCCCGCACGCGTGCACGCTCCCCCCCATGTCCTCAGGTTCCATTTGCCAGCACGGAGGCGTCATGACCACAGCGCACCGCCCCGCAGCACCCGCAAAGCCCGAAGGAAGCAACCCCCACCACTCCTCCCACGCGGAGGAGTACGAGCACGAACCCGTCCCCGCGTCGGCCCGGCGCAGCCTGATGTCCGTGGCAGCCACCTGGTTCGGCTTCCCGATGAACCTGGGCAGCGCGGTCTTCGGCGGAGTCATCGTCTACAACCTCGGCCTGGCCAAGGGCTCCCTCGCCATCCTGGTCGGCAACCTGGTGCTCTTCTGCTACGTGGGTGCGCTCAGCCACCACGCGGGCAGCACCGGCAAGAACTTCGCCCTCCTGACCGCCGACACCTTCGGCAGCCGCGGCCGCAACCTGCCCGCCGGACTGCTCGCCACCGTCGTCATCGGCTGGTTCTCCTTCCAGGTCGGCCTCACCGGCACCACCCTCAGTGGCTCCCTCGGCTGGTCGGCCCTGGGCGGCGCGGCCGTCGGCGGCGTCCTGTACACGCTCCTGACCATGGCCGGGATCCGCGCGCTCTCCCTCATCGGGATGATCGCCACGCCCCTGTTCCTCGTACTGACCGTGGTGGCACTGGCCTACGGCCTGGACGCGCACACCACCCTGGGCGACACCATCGGATACCAGGGTGCGGGCACCGCCCTCGGCTTCGGCGGCGCCGTCGCCATCATCATCGCCGGATTCGCCGACTCGGGCACCATGACGGCCGACTTCACCCGCTGGTCCAAGGACGGCCGTTCCGCGGTCCTCGCCACGCTCACCGCCTTCCCCTTCGCCAACTTCCTCGCCAACGGGGCCGGCGGCCTGATCGTGGCCGTGGGCGCCACGGCCAACCCCGCCAAGGACGGCGGCGGCTTCCTCAATCTGCTCACCGGCCACAGCACCCTGCTCACCGGCATCGCGATCATCTTCGTCTTCGTCAACCTGGGCTCCGTGGCCTCCCACTGTCTCTACAACGGTGCCGTCGGCTGGTCGGCCCTCACCCCGCTCCGGATGCGCTCCCTCACCGTCATCCTCGGAACGGTCGGCGTGGCCTTCGCCCTGAGCGGCGTGTGGGGCTACTTCCTCAACTGGCTCAACCTGCTGGGCGTGTTCGTCCCGCCGATCGGCGCGGTGCTGATCACCGACCGTCTGCTGAAGGCCCGTACGGGCGACCGCCCCGCCGGGGCGTTCCGCGTCACCGCGCTCGCGTCCTGGGCGGCCGGAGCCGCCGCGGCGGGCCTCGCGCACTACACGCTGCCCGAGCTCGTGGACCCGGTGATCGGCATGATCACGGCGGCTGTGGTGTACGCGGCCGCCGAGACGGTCATGCGGCGCCGGCCCACCGCCGGACGGCCCGACCCCGCGCTGTCCGCGTAGCACCCGAAGCGCGGCCGCCGTCCCGGTAGCGCCGGCGCCGCACCCGCCCGTACGACGGGCCGGTGCGGCGCCTCTCCTGCACCAACTCGCCCCCTTCAGAAGGAGTAACGACGTGAACGCCGCGGAACGCGACGAGATCTGCGCCCTGACCGCCACCGAGACGGCCGCCGGAGTGCGTGCCGGTGAACTCTCCCCCGTCGAGGTGACCGACGCGGTCCTGGCGCGCATCGAGGCCGTCGACCCGCACCTGCACGCCTTCTGCACCGTCGTCCCCGAACAGGCTCGCGCCCAGGCCCGCCGCGTGGCCGACGACGTGGCCGCCGGACGAGATCCCGGCCCGCTCGCCGGAGTTCCGATGGGGATCAAGGACCTGATCTCCACCCAGGGCATCCGCACGACCTCCGGTTCCCCCGCCTACCGCGACTTCGTGCCCGACGAGGACGACATCGTCGTCGAGCGTGCCGTCGCCGCGGGCGCGGTGGTGCTCGGCAAGACCAACGCCTCCGAGTTCGGCTTCGGCCCGGTGGGCCAGAACCCGCTCTTCCCCACGACCCGCAACCCCTGGAACACCGGCCTCACGCCGGGCGGTTCCAGTGCCGGTTCCGCGGCCGCGGTCGCCGCCGGGCTCGGCCCGCTCGCCCTCGGCAGCGACGGGGGCGGCTCGATCCGCATCCCCGCGGCGCTGTGCGGCCTGTTCGGCTTCAAGGCGTCGATGGGGCGCGTGCCGGTCTACCCGGGCTGCCGCGACGACCGCTACCCCGGCGTCTCCGGCTGGGAGTCGATCGAGCACATCGGCCCGCTGTCCCGCACCGTCGCCGACGCGGCCCTCGCCCTGTCCGTGCTCGCCGGGCCCGACCCGCGCGACCGGCACTCCGTCCCCGGTGGCGATGTCGACTGGACGCGCCGCCGCCCGGTCTCCGAACTCCGCGTCGCCTACAGCCCCGACCTGGGACGCATCGCCGTCGATCCCGAGGTACGCCGCGTCACGGACGCCGCCGTGTCCGTCCTCGAGCGCGACCTGGGCGCCAAGGTGGAGCAGCCGGACCTCCGACTCCCCCACTTCGAGGACACGTTCGGCGCGATCATCGCCGCGGACACCGACCTCACGGGCCTGCGCGCCCTCGCCGACCGGTACGGCGACGAGATGTCACCGCGCCTGCTCGAATTCGTCCGCACCCCGTGGACCGCGGAGCAGCTGACCGACGCGAACATCATGCGCAAGCGGGTCGTCAACCGGCTCGCCCGCCTGCTGGCCGACTACGACCTGATCGTCACCCCGACCACGTCCTCCGCCGCCTTCCCGGTCGGGTTCCACGGGCCCGAGGTCATCGACGGCCGCATGGTCGGCGCCGACCACTGGACGTCGTTCACGCCCCTCGCCAACCTCGCCGGCCTCCCCGCCGCGAACGTGCCGGCCGGCTGGACCGCGGACGGGCGCCCCGTCGGACTCCACCTCATCGGCCGCCATCTCGCCGACGACCTGCTGCTTGACGCCTGTGCGGCCTACGAGGAAGCGGCGCCGTGGTCCCACCGCAGGCCGCCTCTGCCGGGCGTCCAGGAGTAAGTCCCCTTGCTGGCTTCGGCTGCGCGGCCTCAGACGGTGATCCGGGGCTGCGCCGGGCCGAGTTGGTGCACGGCGGTCTGTTCGGCGTGCGGCATCAGCAAGCCCCGCAGTTCCTCCGCCGCGGTCTTGAGGAGGTGGCCGTCACGGGTCTCGTGGAGGGTTTCGAGGATGAAGACGACATGGGTGGAGTCCTCGCCGACCCGGGTGCGGTGGGCGTCGCGATGGTTCCAGTGACGGGTCAGGACTCCGGCGGCGTCGGCGTAGACGACCTCGCCGGGCTTGGGGGTCTCCACGGTGTCGGGTTCGCCGAGCGGTGTGAAGGACTCGGTGCCGTCCGCGTACCGGATCTCGACGTCGCCGGACACCTGGTCGAGGTCGAAGGCGCCGGCCGGAAGGCCGTGGCGCACGGAGACGGTGTTGTAGGTGTCGACGGCCGGATTGATGCGGGGCAGGGCGCCCTTCTTCGCGAGGCGGCGGCCGAGCGCGTCGACGCTGGGGCGGACGCGGCGCGGGTTCGTGCCGAAGGAGCGGTAGGCGGTGTGCCAGGCCTCGATGCGGGGGTCGTGCTCGTCCGCGGGCTGCCAGGCGCCGAGGGCGAGTTGCTGCTCCAGGTCCGCCACTGCCGCGGCGGTGTCGGGCCAGGCCTCACGGCCGCGCAGTCCCTTGGCGGTGACCAGGGCGATGAGCGTGTCGGGGAAGGCGTCGGCGACGGCGGGGGCGAGGCGGAAGGCGGTCATGAGCGAGGTTCCGTTTCCTTCGGACGTGCGGACGTACGGGCGAGTGGTGGGGGTCAGGACTTCCAGGGGCCCCGGGATGCTCAGGTCGTCAGGTCAGGGCGAGGAGGCCTACGGCGACGGCGGCGGTGCCGAGGCCCACGAGCTGGCTGCGGTGGATGCGTTCGGCCAGCACGCTGCGGGCGAGGAGGACGGTGCCGGCCGGGTAGAGGGCGGTGATCACCGCGACGACGGTGAGGTCCCCGCTGCGGGCGGCGAGCAGGAACATCAGGTTCGCCACGGAGTCCAGGGCCCCGGCGCCGGCCGACATCGCGTAGGCGGGGCGCTCGGTGCCGAGCCTGCGGCGCATGAGTCCCGCCGCGGCCAGGGTGACGGCGGAGGAGACGGCCCGCCCGATGATCAGCGGGGCGACACCGCTGTCGGACGGCGCCTGGTGCAGAAAGACCAGCTGCAGCGCGATCGCGGCGCCCGCGCCGAAGGCCAGGAGCAGCGCCGTACGGGACGGGCGCGCCGAGCCCGCGCCATGTCCGGCGCTGACCAGCACCACCGCGACCAGCGCGAGCGGCAGACCCACGATTCCGGCGAGGGCCAGGTGCTCGCCCTGCATCAGGCCGACGCCGACGGGCAGGGCGGCGGACACCAGCGCGGTCACGGGCGAGAGCACGTTCATCGGGCCGATCGCCAGGGTCCGGTAGAGCAGGGCGAACGCGGCGGCCGAGGCGATTCCCGACGCGGCACCCCAGCCGACGGCGTCCGCACTGAACGAGGCCCCGAGGAACGGCCAGAGCAGCAGCTCGACCGCGAGACTGGCCGGCGCGGCCACCATCACGGTGCGCAGCACATGGGCTTTCCGGGCGCCGAGGCCGCCGAGGAAGTCGGCGCACCCGTAGGCGAGGGAGCTGCCCAGAGCCAGCAGCAGAGCGATCACGGTACGTACATCCCTTACTATCTACTCGAACGACCGGATCGTACAGTGAACCGACCGATAGATGTCAACCAAACGACCGCACGGTGCATTCGACTGTGCCGTGGGCGTTCGGCGCTGTTCCACCGGCAGTGGTGAGGCGAGGATGGTGATCACGTGACCGAGACGGCCGCGGCCCTGCGGACGGTCGCCCACAACGTCAGGGCGGCCCGCACCCGCGCGGGCCTGTCCCTGGACGAGCTCAGCCGCCGCGCCCAGGTCAGCAAGGGCGCTCTGGTCGCCCTGGAGAGGGCCCAGGGCAACCCCAATCTGGCGACCCTGGTCCGGCTGGCCGACACGCTCGGCATCTCGGTGTCCGCCCTGATGCAGGGCCCGCCCCAAGGTCGCGTCCGCGTGGTGACCGCCGACGACGTGGCACCGCTGTGGACCGGCGAGAAGGGCAGCGAGGCGCGCCTCATGCTGACGACCTCCGGGCCGGCTCCCGTCGAGGTCTGGCGCTGGCGACTGGAGCCGGGCGAGGACTACCCCAGCCACCCCCACCAGGCCGGCGTCGTCGAAACCGTCAGCGTCACCTCCGGCAGCGTCACGCTGATCGTCGACGGCACCGAGCACACCGTCGGCGCCGGACAGACCGCCACGTTCGACGGCGACACCGCGCACACCTATCTCGGCTCAGGCACCGAGACCTGCCACCTGATCATGACGGTCCATCTGCCACCCGGCCCCGCGTCGGCCACGTGACGGGGTGAACGCACGAAAGTCGCTCGACGGGCCCGGGCGTACGCGCCATGATCGCCCCTTGTGACGACGACAGAGCAGCACCTGGTCCGGGCCGCGGCGCGCAACAACGCCGAGTGGTGCGCCGCGATGTGCCGATCCCACGGCCTGGCCGGGGAGTTCGGCGCTCACGCCTGGGCCGCCCCCTCGCGCACTCCGCTCTTCCACCCGGACGCCGTGACCCTCGCGCCGGGCGTCGCC
The DNA here is from genome assembly GCF_004005495.1 of Streptomyces antnestii. Taxonomy (GTDB): domain Bacteria; phylum Actinomycetota; class Actinomycetes; order Streptomycetales; family Streptomycetaceae; genus Streptomyces; species Streptomyces antnestii. The sequence goes on along the minus strand of NZ_RZYA01000002.1, from coordinate 476,711 downwards.
GCGCCGGCCGTGACCGCCGCGATCGACGCCACGGCCGGGGCCACCGTGAAGGACAGCTTCGCCGACCTCGACCTCACCGAGGCCGGTTTCCACGTGCTGTTCGAGGCCCATTGGATCCACCGCCCCGCCGGTCCGCCCGCCGTCACTCCGGAGCTTTCCTGGGACTGGGGCGTGGCCGACACCCCGGAAACCCTGCGCGCGTGGGCGGTGGCCTGGGACGGCGGACAGGGCGACGCGGACCTGTTCCGGCCCGAACTCCTCGATGCGGCAGGGCATTTCGTGCTCGCCGCACGGTCGGCCGGCGGTCACGTGGTTGCCGGAGCGGTGGCGAGCAGGAGCGACGAGGTGGTCGGCGTCTCCAACGTCTTCGCGCGCGACGGCGGTCCCGACGCGGCCTGGCCGGTCGTCCTGGACGCGGTCAACTCCCTGTTCCCCGCCTTGCCGGTGGTCGGCTACGAGCACGGGGAGGACCTGGCGGGCGCCCTCCGTCACGGCTTCGAACCGGTCGGCCCGCTACGGGTCTGGCTGCGCGGACGGTAGCGGCACGTGGCAACGGCAAGTGGAGGGCACGCCTTTCGGCGTGCCCTCCACCCTCAGATCCGTACGGCCTTGAGCTTGTCCGGGTTCCGCGTGCAGTACAGCGCGGTGACGAGGCCGCCGCGCACCTCGATGCAGGTCACCTGATCGAGCTCTCCGTCGAGCAGGCCGATGACCGCGGGCATCCCGTTGTACACGCCCACGCGCACGTCGACCTCGCCCATCCGCGCCCCCTTCTCCAGCAGGCCCCGGACAAGGCGGCCCACCTTGTCGGCCCCGCGCACGGGCCGCATCACCGCCGTCACCTTGCCGCCGCCGTCACCGATGAACACCACCTCGGGGGCGAGCACGTCCATGAGTGACTGGACGTCACCGGTTGCCGCCGCGACCATGAACCGCTCGGCGACCGACTGTGCCTCCTTCGGCGCGGCGACCGCCACCTGGCGCCGCGCGTGCACGTGGTTCCGGGCGCGGTGGTTGACCTGTCGCACCGCCGGCTCGGACTTCCCCACCGCGGCGGCGATCTCCGCGTAGCCGAAGTCGAAGACCTCGCGCAGGACGAACACGGCCCGCTCGGTCGGCGTCAGGGATTCGAGCACCAGCAGCATCGCCGTGGTCACGGCCTCGCCGGTGAGCAGGTGGGTGACGCCGTCGGGTGCCCGGTTCGGGTCGGTGTCGAGGGGTTCGGGGAGCCATGGCCCCACGTACTCCTCCCGGCGGCGGGCGGCCGACCGCAGGGCGCTGAGCGACTGGCGCGTGACGATCTGCGCGATGTAGGCCCGCGGGTTCTTCACGGACGTCTCGTCCACCGTCTGCCAGCGCAGATAGCTGTCCTGCAGCACGTCCTCGGCGTCGGCCACCGACCCCAGGATCTCGTAGGCGATCGAGAACAACAGCGGCCGGTGGGACGTAAAGACATCCATCGGCTTCGGTACGTCGGTCACTTCTTCCCCGGCAGCCACGCGTAATTAGCAGTCCTGGCACCGTACTTCACGACCCGGCACACACCTTCCTTGACCAGGGCCGCGGCGCGCCCTGAGACGTACAGTCGCCTCACCGTGTCGTCGCGACGGCTGACCTGCAGCAGTCCGTCGCGCCGGCCGAGGCTGACAGCCTGTCCGACGTAGCTCATCGAATACGGCTCGGGCGTACGGCCCTTGACGATGCGGGCGAGCGTGTCCGCCGCGTGCGCGCCCTGCGGCATGGCGGTGGCGCAGGACAGCCGCGCGCCCGGAACGGCGGCGCAGTCACCGATGACGAAGATCCGGGGATCGCTCACGCTGCGCAGGAACTCGTCGACCAGTGCGCGGCCTTCGGCGTTCACCTCCAGGCCGCTGCGCGCGGCCAGGTCGGGCACGCTCGCCGCGATTCCCCACAGGGTGAGATCCGTGTCGAGTTCGGCTCCGGAGCTCAGACGCACCACACCCTTGCCGTTCTCCGGGCCGCCCCCGTCCGCCACCTCCGTGACCGTGTCGGTCACGACGTCCACGCCGAAGCGGTCCAGAGCGGTACGCACCCGGGCCCGCGCGCCCGCCGACAGGCTCGGGGCGATCGCCTGGGCCACGAGGCGGATGCTCAGGGCGGGGCGGGACCCGGCGATCTCGGCCGCGGTCTCGATGCCGGTCAGTCCGCCGCCGACGACGGTGACACGACTGCCGTCGGGGAGCCGGGTCAGCGCCTCACGCGCCTGTTCCGCCCCTTCCCACGTCCCGATCGGGATCGAGCCCAGCAGGGGTACGACGGTGCTGCCCACGGCGAGGAACAGGTGGTCGAAGTCGAGGCTCTCGCCGTCGGTGAGGGTGACGGTGCCGTCGCCGATCTTGTCCGCGGTGCCCTGGTGCACCCGGATGCCGTCGCCCAGCATCCGGGTCAGCGGCGTGGCGACCGCGCCGCTCGCGGCGATGTGCTGGTGCAGCCGTACGCGTTCGACGAATTCCGGGCGCGGGTTGACCATCGTGATCTCCGCTCCCGGCACCTTCCTGGCCAGCCGGTTCGCCGCGATCGTCCCCGCGTAGCCGGCGCCCACCACCACGACCTTCATGCTTCCTCCTGGTCTCGACGGTTGTCGGACACTGGACGCCGCGCCCGGCCGGGCTGTGACACCCCGGCGGTGTGATCTGGATTACTTGATCCGGATTGCTTGCCCCCGATCGCTTGATCCGCGGTCGGCTAGCAGGCGTCGGGCGTCCCGGGAAGAGGGGCGACGGCTGTTGATCGTGGAGGCGGTTCGCACGATTTCGTCGAACTTCCCTTGATTGTGCCGAGGCCGGACGGGCGCCACGCTGGCGCCATGCCTACGCGAGCGTCGGATCCCTTACTGCAGCCCTTCACGATCAAAGACCTCACCCTGCGCAACAGGGTGGTCAGCACGTCGCACGAACCGGCTTTCGGGGAGGACGGCCTGCCCAAGGACCGCTACCGCGCGTATCACTTGGAGAAGGCCAGGGGCGGGGTCGGCCTGACCATGATCGGCGGCTCGGCCGTCGTGTCGCCCGACAGTCCGCCGTCCTTCGGCAACCTGCTGCTCTACCGCGACGAGGTGGTGCCGTGGCTGCGCCGCCTTTCCGACGACGTCCACGAGGCCGGGGCCGCGGTCATGTGTCAGGTCACCCATCTGGGGCGGCGCACCAGCAACTACGCGGGCGACTGGCTGCCCGTGCTCGCGGCGTCACCGCTGCGGGAGCCCGCGCACCGCGCGTTCCCGAAAGAGGCCGAGCCCTGGGACCTCGACCGGATCGTGCGGCACTACGCGGACGCCGCCGCGCGATGTGAGGCGGGCGGTCTCGACGGCATCGAGATCCAGTCGTACGGCCATTTCCTCGACGGGTTCGTGTCTCCGGCGACGAACCGGCGGCAGGACGCGCTCGGCGGCGGTCTCGCGAACCGGACCGCCTTCCCCCGGCGGGTGATCCGCGCGATCAGGTCGGCGGTGGGGCCCGGGTTCGTCGTGGGTATCCGGATGTCGCTGGACGAGGACCGGCCGGACGGGCTCATCTTCGAGGACGCGCTGGCGGCGGCCCGTCGGTACGTCGAGGACGGCATCGACTTCGTCAGCACCGTCCGCGGCACGATCGAGAGTGACGCGGCCCTGGCCAGGGCGATCCCGTCCATGGGCACGCCTTCGGCGCCGTTCCTCGACTTCACCGCGGAGGTCAGGCGCCGCCTCGGCGTCCCGGTGATGCACGCGGCCCGGATAGCCGACGTGGCCACCGCCCGGCACGCCGTGCGGGAGGGGCTGCTCGATCTGGTCGGGATGACACGGGCGCAGATGGCCGACCCGCACCTCGTGGCCAAGGTCGCCGCCGGGGCGGAGGACCGCATCCGGCCGTGTGTGGGCGCGAGTTACTGTCTCGACGCCATCTACGCGTCCGGGGACGCCAAGTGTGTCCACAATCCTTCCACGGGACGCGAGCTCACCCTGCCGCACACGGTCGCGCGGGCGGCCGAGCGCCGTCGGGCGGTGGTCGTCGGCGGGGGTCCCGCCGGCCTCGAAGCGGCCCGCGTCCTGGGCGAGCGCGGGCACGACGTCGTCCTGTTCGAGGCGGGCGACCAGCCCGGCGGCCAGCTGCGCATCGCCGCCGCCAACCCCCGCAGGCGCGATCTGCTCGGCATCGTCGACTGGCGTGTCGACGAGTGCAAGACCCTCGGTGTCGAGCTGCGGCTCGGTACGCCCGCCGAGGCCGCCGACGTCCGCGCCGAGCACCCCGACATCGTCCTGATCGCCACCGGGGGCCTGCCCGACACGTCGTTCCTCACCGAGGGCGCCGGACTCGTCGCCGACACCTGGGACGTCCTCGGCAGGACCCTGCGCCCGCGCGGCAGCGTGCTGGTCTACGACGACAACGGCTCCTACCCCGCACTGGACGCCGTAGAGGTGATGGCCCGTCAGGGCATAGCCGTCGAGTACGTCACACCCGAGCGCACCCTCGCCCCCGACGTCGGCAGCATGAACTCCCCTGCCTATCTACGGGTGTTCACGGAACACGACGTGCGCACCACGCTGACCCACCGGCTCGTGTCCGTACGCCGGGCGGAAGGCGGGCGGCTGTCCGCGACGCTGCGCGGCGAGTACGCGGAGAGGGAGGTGCAGCGCACCGTCGACCACGTGGTGGTGGAGCACGGCACGCTGCCCCACGCCGATCTGTACTGGGATCTGCTCCCCGGTTCGAGCAACCTCGGCGAGGTCGACCACGACGCCCTCCTCGCCGGCCGGCCGCAGCGCACGGCCGGCAACCCGCAGGGCACGTATCAGCTGTTCCGGATCGGTGACGCCGTCACCAGCCGCAACATCCATGCCGCGGTGCTGGACGCGCTGCGGCTCTGCCGGTCCGTCTGACCGGCAGAGGCGCAGCGACGACCGGCCCATCCGCAGCGACGAGAGGAGAGCGAAGTGACCACGCGGACAGGCATCATCTCCCCCGCACAGGAACGGATTTCGGACGCGGTGGCGGCACGCAGGGCGGGCCACAGCCTCGACGGCCCCTTCTACACCGACCGGGACTTCTTCGACTTCGACATCGAGGCGGTGTTCGCCCGGCAGTGGATCTTCGTGGCCGTGGAAGCCGACCTGCCCGAGCCGGGCGACCGCACCACCGTGGAGTTCGGCCCGTACTCCGTCATCGTGCTGCGTGACGACGACGAGGGGCTCCGGGCGTTCCACAACGTGTGCCGGCACCGCGGCGCCCGGCTCCTCGACCCGGGACAGGCGTCGGGCGGCAACCTCGTCTGCGGCTACCACAAGTGGACGTACGCGACCGACGGCTCGCTGCTGCACGCGCCGTCCCAGGCCGCGGACTTCGACCGCTCCTGCTTCGTCCTGAAGCCCGTGCACGTGCGTGGTGTCGGCGGGCTCGTGTTCATCTGCCTCGCCGAACGTCCCCCGGCGGACTTCGACGAGGTCGCCTCCCGTATCGAGCCTTACCTCCTCCCCCACGACCTGCGCCGGACCAGGGTCGCGGCACGCACGGAGCTCGTCGAGGACGGCAACTGGAAGCTCGTGATGGAGAACAACCGCGAGTGTTACCACTGCGACGGCCACCCCGAACTGCTCCGCACGTTCTTCCCCACCTACGGCTACACGGAGGCGGACGTCCCCGCGCGGCTGCGCCCGGCGCACGAGCGCTACCTGCGGGCCGACGCCGAGATGCGCGCCACGTACACCGGGCTCGGCCTGCCGTACGGCCTGATCGAGGAACTGGCGGAACGCCCCACCGGGTTCCGCATCCAGCGCGACGCGCTCGACCTGGCCGGCGAGTCCTTCACCCCGGACGGCACGGCCGCGTGCCGCCGCCGCCTCGGGGATCTGCCGACTCCGCGCCTGGGACACCTGTCCCTGCACATGCAGCCCAACGCGTGGTTCCACGTCGTGGGCGACCACGCGATCACGTTCAGCGTTCTGCCGCTCACCCCGGACAAGACGCTCCTGCGCACCACGTGGCTCGTCCATCCGGAGGCCGAGGAGGGTGTGGACTACGACCGGGACACCCTGCTCAAGGTGTGGACCGCGACGAACGAACAGGACGCCCGGCTCGTCGCGCGCGCCCAGCAGGGTGTCGGTGGCCCGGCCTACGAACCGGGCCCGTACGCCCCCGGCGAGTACCAGGTCGAGGCGTTCTGCGCCTGGTATCTGGCCCGCCTGAGCGAGGAGTTGCAGCGTTGACCGAGATGCTGGCCCGGCCCGGCCCGGAATCCCTCGCGTCGTCCAATGCCGGTGCGGACGGCGGACCCCAGGAGGGTGCGCCCGAACACGTGCTGGTGTGCACCGGGTTCGAGGACGTCACCCACGACATGCGTACCTTCGCCTTCGAACCGGCCGGTCCGGGGTCCGGTCCGGGGACTCATGACCCGGGCCAGTACCTGACGTTCACCTTCGACGTCGGCGGCCGGGAGGCGGTCCGCTGCTACACGATCTCGTCACCCCCGACGCGGCCCGGCACGCTCGCCATCACCGTTAAACGTGTCCCCGGCGGCCTGGTGTCGAACTGGCTGCACGACCACCTGGCGCCGGGCAGAGCGGTCCGGGCCCGAGGACCGTTCGGCGACTTCTCGACAGCACGGCATCCGGCACCCGCCTATCTGTTCCTGTCGGCCGGCAGCGGGGTGACACCGCTGATGTCGATGACGCGGGCGCTCCATGACGGGGCCGCCCCGGCGGACGTGATCTTCGTACACAGCGCACGCACCCCCGAGGACATCCCCTTCCGGCGTGAGCTGGAGGTGTTGGCGGCGACTGCGCCGGGCCTGCGCGTCATCCACGTCTGCGAGGCCGACGGGGCGGTGGCGGGGTGGGCCGGGGAGCGCGGACGTCTCACCTCCGACGTGCTCCTGCGGGTCGCCCCCGACTTCCTGGCGCGGGAGGTGTTCGTGTGCGGTCCGGCGGGATACATGGACGCGGCCCGTCGGCTGCTCTCCGCGGCCGGCCTGCCGGAGGACCGGTATCACCAGGAGAGCTTCACGGGCCCGGCCGCTCCGGCAGGGGCGGCCGATCCGGGCGCGAGCACCACGTTCTCCGTGGCGCTGTCCCGCAGTGGGACGACCATCGAGTGCGAGGCCGGCGTGCCGGTGCTCGACGCCGCCGCGCGTGCGGGCATCACGCTCCCCTCCTCGTGCGGGCAGGGCCTGTGCGGTTCCTGTGTGACCACTCTGGAGAAGGGGTCGGTCGACATGCGGGACAACGGCGGCCTCCGTCCCAGGGACAGGGCCCAGAACAAGATCCTCTTGTGCTGCTCCACTCCGCTGGAGAACCTGGTGATCGATGCCTGACCCACCCGGCGCGGTGGAAGCCCGAACGGAGCCGCACATGAGCGCCCAGACTGTCGGCATGATCGACCCCCGGCTCCGCATCCTGCAGATGGTCGCCGAGCACGGCACGGTGACCGCCGCCGCGCAGACCCTGCACTACACGCCGTCCGCCGTCTCCTACCAGTTGCGTCAGCTGTCCGCCGCCGTGGGTGCCGAACTGGTCGTGCAGCAGGGCCGGGGCATACGCCTGACGCACGCGGCCCGCGTCCTGCTGCGTCACGCCGAGCGGCTGCACGAGCAGTGGGAGCTGGCCCGCGCCGAACTGGCCGCGCTCGGCACCCAGCCCACCGGCCGGATCACGCTCTGCGGTTTCTCCACGGCCGCGAGCCGGCTGCTCCCGGCCGCCGCTGCCGCCCTGCGTGACGCCCACCCGCTCATCGGCGTACGGATCATCGAGGCGGAGCCCGACCGGTGTTTCGACCTGCTGCTGTCGGAGGAGGCGGACCTCGCGCTCCTGGTGGTGACGGCGGACTCGCCGCCCATGACGGACGGGCGCTTCGACCAACGGCCGCTGCTGGACGACCCGTTGGACCTGGTCGTGCCGCGGGACCACCCGTTGACCCGGCGGTCGCGGGTCACTCTCGCCGACGCCGCGCACGAACCGTGGGTCCTGGGCAACCCGGGTACGACGTACCACCGGCTCGTGCTCGCGTCCTGCATGAGCGCCGGTTTCACCCCGCACATCGCGCACTACGCGGACGAGTGGGCCACGGGAACGGCGCTGGTCGCCCACGGCTTCGGCGTGATGCTCGTGCCGCGCCTCGCGCAGCTGCACGAGGAGGGCCCGGTGGCCCGTATCCCGCTCAGCGGGGAGCCCGCCCCGGCCCGGCGCATCATGTCCGTCACCCGCCTCGGCGCCCGCGAGCACCCCGCGCTCGTCCACGCGGTGGAGGCGATCACGGCGACTGCGGACCGGCTGCTGCCGACGCCGTGAGGCGATGCCCGTCGCCGGCAGCTCGAGCGCCGGACCTCAGGCGGGCAGGGAATCGTCGGCGGCGCCGGGGGCCGGGTCGGGGCGGACGTACTGGGCCGTGCGCACGGTGATCTTCGCGATCCGCCGTGCCGACTCCTCTGGAGAGGCCGCGGGCTGCACGATGTGACTGACCGTGAGCCGGACGATCACCTCGACGGCGAGATGACGGGACTCCTCGTCGACCTCGGGCCAGGCGTCGGCCGCGTACGCGTCGAGCATGGCGGTCGCGGTGTTGAAGACGGGCTCGGGACGGGTGGTCAGGTAGGCGAGCAGATGGTCGTCGCCACCGCGGGCGGCGGTGAGTACGGCCTTGATGAGCGAGTTGTCCGCGGCCTGCTGCAGGGTGAAGCCGACGCCGGCCGCGGCGGCCGCCTCCAAGTCGTCGCGATGGGCGTCCAGTTCCTGCTGGATGCCGAGCAGAAAACGCTCCGCCTCCCGCTCGACGAGGGCCCGGCCGACGGCTTCCTTCGAGCCGAACTCGTTGTAGAGGGTCTGCCGGCTGATGCCCGCGATCCGGGCCACGGGCGCCAGTCGCAGCCCGCTCCACCCCCGGGCCGCGACAAGGTCATAGGCGGCGTTCAACACCTGCTCACGGAGCAGCGATCGGACGCTTTCACGAAATCTTGTCATCGTGTCCTCACTCTACCGACTCCCCTCATGTCCACATCATTGACACTCCACCCCCGAAGTGTCTAAATACTGGACCATCGGTCGCTCAACTGCCCTTCCACATCAAGGAGTTGGCACATGACGGCACCCACCGGAGCCGAGAGCGGGCAGGTCACCTGGCGCGACCCCAAGCGCTACCTCTGGCTCATCGGACTCGTCGTCCCTCTCTTCCCCTTCATCTCCTGGGGACTCGTGACGTTCACCGGACTGGGAGCCTTCTGGTGGACGGGGATCGTCCTCCTCTACGTGATCTTCCCAGTCGTCGACCACCTGTTCGGCAAGGACTCCGCCAACCCGCCGGACAAGGCCCTCACCTGGCTCGAACAGGACCGCTACTACCGGTGGTGCATCTTCCTGTACCTCCCCCTCCAGTACGCGGGACTCGTCACCGGCTGCTGGCTGCTGACCCACGGCGGCCTCGGCCTGCCCGACCGCCTCGGACTCACCATCACCCTCGGCGGCGTCGCGGGCATCGGCATCAACACCGCCCACGAACTGGGCCACAAGAAGGAGAGCGTGGAGCGCTGGATGTCCAAGATCGCTCTCGCCCAGACCTTCTACGGGCACTTCTTCATCGAGCACAACCGCGGCCATCACGTCCGCGTGGCCACGCCCGAGGACCCGGCGAGCGCCCGGCTCGGCGAGAGCTTCTGGCGGTTCCTGCCGCGCACCGTCGTCGGCAGCCTGCGCAACGCCCTGCACCTGGAGAAGGCCCGCCTGAACCGCCGGGGCAGGAGCCCCTGGACCGTGCACAACGACGTACTGAACGCGTGGGCGATGTCCGTCGTGCTCTTCGCGGCGCTCACGGTGGCGTTCGGCCCGGGCATCCTGCCCTATCTGGCCGTCCAGGCGGTCTTCGGGTTCTGTCTGCTGGAGGTCATCAACTACACGGAGCACTACGGCCTGCTCCGGGCCCGCACGGCGACCGGACGCTACGAACGCTGCGCCCCGCGGCACAGCTGGAACAGCGACAACGTCGCCACGAACGTGTTCCTGTACCACCTCCAGCGGCACAGCGACCACCACGCCAACCCCACCCGCCGCTACCAGGCCCTGCGGCACTTCGAAGAGGCGCCCGAACTGCCCACCGGATACGCCGGCATGATCGTCCTGGCCTACTTCCCGCCGCTGTGGCGCCGCACCATGGACCACCGCGTCCTGGCGCACTACGACGGCGACGTGACCCGCGCGAACATCCAGCCCTCCAAGTCCCGTGCCATCCTGACCCGTTACGGAAAGGCGGAGCAGGCCTCATGACGCGATACGTCTGCCCGGTCTGCGACTTCGTCTACGACGAACAGGCCGGCGTGCCCCGCGAGGGCTTCCCCGCCGGAACGCCCTGGAGCGCCGTCCCGGACGACTGGTGCTGTCCGGACTGCGGCGTCCGGGAGAAGATCGATTTCGAACCCGCAGAGGCGCAGACCGGGACCGGCACCCCCTGATCCCTCCGCCCACACACCCGTGCGCCGCACACGCCCTGGGCAGGGTCGTGTGCGGCGCGGGTTCGAGGGGAACGGCCTTCGAGGGAACGGTCAGAGCTTGAGCCGGTGCACACCTCCTTCGACCGTGCCCACGTACAGCCATCCGCCGTCGGCGGCGAGGCTGGTCGCGTCGAGGTTCTGCAACCCGGTGGAGATGTTCTGCCAGCTCCGGCCGCCGTCCGTGGAGCGCAGCACGCCACGGCCGCCACGCGGCAGGGCCTTGTCCCAGTAACCGGTGGTCGCCGCGTACAGCGTGCCGTCCACCTGGAGCACATCGCTCACCCGGACCGGCAGCTTGCCGGTGTCCGCCGTACGGAAGGTCTTCCCGCCGTCCGTGGAGACCTTGATGGTGTCACCACCGGTCACCATTCGCGCACCGGCGAACTCGATGGTGTCCACCCGTCCGTCCGCCACCTTGGTGATGTCGTCGCCGCCGTTGTCCGAGCGGTAGAGCCCGTCGGGGGCGCCGAGCCACAGCCGGTCCGGGTTCCCGGGATCACCCGCGACCGCGGTGAAGTGCGTCCTGTCGTTGAGCCGGTTCTTCCAGTGCGCTCCGCCATCCTCCGTGGAGAACAGGCCCACGCCCCGCAGATTGCCGTACGCGACGTACACCCGGTCGGGGTCGGCGGGGTGCACGGCGAGCGCGAACACCGTGCCGTCGCTCGCGCCCTTCTCCTGCCACGTGGCGCCGCTGTCGCCGCTGCGCTTCAGATGGAACCCGCCCCACGCGTCGTACCGGACCTGCCAGACCGTCCGGGAGTCCTTGGGGGACGTCTGCATCAGGCGGGCCGCGACGCCGATCATGCCCTCGCCGCGGGTGGTGCCCCACTCGGCTCCGGAGACCGGGAGTTTCGAGCGGTGGATGCCCTGCCGGCCGGCCGCGAGGAGCTGGTCTCCGCTCACCGCAAGGGAGTTGACGGTGCCGCCCTGGACGCCCAGGCGCCGGTAGTCCTTGCCGTCGGCCGTGCCCCGGTACACACCGGCCGCGTCCGCGGACACGGTCAGTGAGCCGTCCGCCCAGCGGTCGAAGTCGGACGTGGTCGAGGCGCGGTTGACGTTCGGGATGGTGCTCCAGTTCCGGCCGTGGTCGCGGCCGACGCGGATGTCACCGCCGTAGCCGACGTAGAGGTCTCCCCCCGTGAGGGTCATGCCGCTGGCGCCGTAGCCGTGGTTGTCCAGGGTCGCCCAGGTCCTGCCTCCGTCGAAGGAGCCGACGATGCCCGAGCCGATCTCGTAGACCGCCACGACCTGGCTGTCCGCGACGACGGTGACGGAGACGCCGCCGTTCGCCGCGTCACGGACCTTGACGGCCAGGCCGAGCGTGCCGGTGGAGAGGCCGTCGCGCTTCCAGAGGGACTTGCCCGCCGAGAAGTAGAGGCTGTCACCGCCGATCGCCAGGCCGTACACGCGGTCGGCGGGGATGCCCAGGGGTTCCCGGGTCCAGGTGTCGCCCCCGTCCTTGCTGATCAGCAGTTCGGTGGCGGTGCGGGCGACGAGCGTCTTCGCCGCCTCGTCGGCCAGGAAGTCGTAGACGGGTGTGTCGGGGGTGTCCAGCGTCTGCCACGTACGGCCGCCGTCCTCGGTGCGCAGGATCGAGCCGGTGCGGGGGATGCCGGAGGCGCTGTTCGCGGCGTACCACCAGCGTTTCGCGTTCTTCGGGTCGACGACGGTGAAGGCCTGGCCCGCCACGTCGCCGAGGGGCAGTCGGGTGTGCTGCTTCCAGGTCGCGCCGTTGTCCTCGGTCGACCAGGGGCCGAGCTTGCCGTACTGGGTGAGGACGGCGGCCCCCGGATCACTCTGGGCGGTGGTGATGTCGCCGCTCTCCGAGTTGGGTCCGACGGGCTGCCAGCGGGCGTCGCGGCTGTCCTCGGGAGTGACCTCGAAGCCGTCGCGGTTGGCGGTCAGGGTCTTGCCGTCGGTGGTCACCCCGCTCGCCGAGACCAGGTGCGCGCCGACGCCCCGGCCGGTGATCCCGGCCTGGTAGACGTTCCCGGAGCGCCGTACGGTGGTGACCTTGTACGGCCTGCCGTGCGGCGGGGTCACGGTCAGCACCGGCGGCTTCGCCAGCGGCGCCGGGGTGAACACCACCGCGGTGGACGTGCCGTCGCTCGGGTCGGGCCCCGCCTGGACGAACAGCTGCCGGACGACCAGGAGATAGGGCACGCGCAGGGGAGCGCCGCCCTCCGGTGTGACGGTGACCGCGCCGCTGATCTCGGCCTCGCCCGCGGGGCGCTTCGCCCTCAGGGTCACGGTCGCGGTGGCGCCGCCGCCCGCCGGGATCCGCAGAGTGCGCGGGCTGACCTCCGCCTCGCCGCTCACCTTCAGGCGGACGGTGCGGGCCCGGGCACCCGAGTTGCTCACCGTGAGCTTCTTGCTGCCGCCCACCGTGGGCCGGGCGAGGTCGGCGAGCCCGTACGAGAGGGTGGCCGGCGTGGTGGTGACGCCGGTGTCCGCCCGGTCCGCCGCGGCGGCCACGTCGAGCCGGCCCGAACCGGCGGTCGTGGCCGCCTGGTCCTTCACCTGCCGGGCGCTGCCCACGAGTTCGGACGTGACGTTCGCCGGGGTCTCACCGGGGTGCAGCTGGCGCAGCAGGGCCGCGGAGCCCGCGACGTGCGGTCCCGCCATCGACGTACCGGACAGGCGGTAATAGCCGGGCTTGTAGAGGGACTTGGGGATCGTGGAGCGGATGTCGTAGCCCGGTGCGACCAGGTCCGGTTTGAGGTTCCAGTCCAGGGCGGGGCCGCGGGAGGAGAAGGAGGCGATGCTGTCGGTGACGTCGGTGCCGCTGATCGTCACCTCGACCGTGCCGTCCGCGAGGCGTCGGCCGAGCTCAGCGTACTGGGTCGAGTCGACGCCCAGGAGGATGAGGGAGTCCATGCGCAGGGAGTCGCCCGACTCCTTGACGGAGGTCTGCGGGGCGAGCGGCACGGTGCCGTCGGCCTTCCGGCCAGACCGTCCCGCCGCGTCCGGCTGTCCCGTCGCGCCCGGCCGTCCCGACGCGTCCGGCTGCGCGGCGAGCACCGGCCCGCCGCCCGAGTCCGAGCCGCCGACGACGGCGAGCGCGCCACGGCGCTCCGCCTCGCGGGCCGTCTCCAGATCCCGTCCGGTCAGGTGCTCCTGGGAGTCGGCGACGAGCGTGTCGATACGGACGGCCTTGCCCTTGACGTCACCGGCGCGGTCCCAGTCCTCGGGGGTGCCCTGGCCGACGTCGACGAGTTCGGTGGTGACGGGGGCGACGGGCGGATTGGCGGAGAGCACGCCCCGGTACGTCTGGATCTTCTCGCCACCCTTGTAGGTGGCGCCGGGTATGCGCAGCCCGCTGACCGAGGCGCCGACCGCGATGACGCCGTCGGCGGCGGCCGGGGTGCCGACGGTGCCGCTGCCCGGTCCCTCGTTGCCGGCCGAGGCGACCACGACAACTCCCGCCCTGACAGCGGCCGTCGCGGCGAGCCCGAGCGGGTCGTGACCGTCTCCGTAACCGCCGAGGCTCATGTTGATCACATCGGCGCGGTGCGGATTCGCCGGGTCGATCGCGGCCTCGATACCGGCGACGATGTCGGAGGTGTAGCCCTGCCCGGCGTCGTCCATGACCTTGTACGCCAGGAGGTTCGCGCCCGGGGCCACGCCGGTGACGCCGCCCTTCTCGGCGGCTTTGCCCGCGATGATGCCGGCGACGTGGGTGCCGTGGCCGTTGTCGTCCATCGGGTCGTCGTCGCCGTTGACGAAGTCGTGGCCGCCGACGACCTTGTGGCCCTCGCCTAGGGCGCCGCCGAGGTCGGGGTGGCTGTAGTCGACACCGCTGTCGAGGACGGCGACGGTGACGCCCTTGCCGTCGGCGCCGTTGCCTGCGGGGTCCTTGCGCTGCCAGACCTGCGGGGCGTTGATCAGCGGCACGCTGTCGTCGGTGAGGACGTGCATCCTGGCGTCGGGGACCACGGAGGTCACACCGGGCAGCCGCTTCAGTGCGTCGGTCTCGGAGGACTTCACGGTCACCGCGACGGAGTTGAGCAGCAGGCTCAGCCTGCGCGGGGAGCCAGTGTGCAGTCCGGCGTCCTTCGCGTCGTCGAGGAACGTCCTCTGCCGGGCGGCGAGAACGGCACGGTCGGCGCCGATCTCCTTCGCGTCGGCGGACCGCAGCCTGCCTCTTCCGGCCGCGGCGGCGTCCCCGGACAGCGTGACGATGACGCGCTGTCCGGGATCCTTGGGCTGGTCCGCGTTCGCGGACTGGGGCACCGCGGACAGCAGGCCGCCGATGACGGCGGCCGTGAGCCCGGCGGTGAGCGTTCTTCGAGGGGTCATGACACACGAAGAAAGCGCAATCCCGTGGTCCGGACAACGATTTGGCCTGGCCCATTGCTGCCTCTGGCACACACGGGCCAGGATCCGGTCATGCCCCAGCTGACCGCTGCAGGAATCGAAGCCTTCGACGAGAGCGTCTACCGCGCGATCCTCGTCCGGCACACCGCCGCACCCGCCGAACTGGCCGGCGACCTGTCCTGCTCCACCGAACGGGCGGCCCGCGCCCTCGACCGGCTGCGCGAGAACGGTCTGGTCGGACGCCTTTCCGGAACCCGCCGCCGGTACGCGGCCATCGAGCCGGGCGCGGCCCTGGAGTCCCTGGTCCGCTCCCGCACCGCCGACCTCGACAGCGTCCGGGCGGCGGCCGGCGAGCTGTCACGGCTGTTCACGGCGGCCCGTCAGGGCGACTCCGAACAGGTCGAAGTCATCACCGGCGGCGAGGCGTTGGGCCGCTGGTTCGTACAGCTGCAGCAGGAGGCGCGCGACGAGGTGATCACCCTCGACCGTCCCCCGTACGCGCTCACGACCTCCAACCCGGTCGAGGCGACCGCCCTCACCCGGGGTGTCCGCTACCGCGCCGTGTACGCACCCGAGGCGCTGGAGTGGCCCGGAGTGCTCGGCGACATCCGCGAGTTGGTCGCCCACGGCGAACAGGCCCGCGTACTGCCGGGCCTGCGTATCAAGCTGGCGATCTCCGACCGCCGCCTCGCCCTGATGCCGCTGACCCTGGACTTCACCTCCGAGGTACGGGCCGCGGTCATCCGTCCGTCGGCGCTGCTCGACGGACTGATCGACTACTGGGAACTGTGCTGGCGCACGGCGACCCCGCTCGGCACCACGACGGAGGAGGACCCCCTCGGGGAGGAGGACCGCCGGCTGCTGACCCTCCTGGTCTCGGGCCTCAAGGACGAGGCGATAGCACGCCAGTTGGGCTGGTCGATCCGGACGATGCGCCGCCGCATCAGCCGTCTCCACGAGGAACTGGGCGCGGCGAACCGCTTCCAGGCGGGCGTGATCGCGGCGCGCAGGGGGTGGATCTGAGGTCCTGGGAAATTCGCTTCGCGACCGTGACCGGCGCCCCTAGTGTGGCGCGGTGACGACGACTCAGGTGATCATTCTCAATGGTGGTTCCAGCTCGGGGAAGTCCGGGATCGTACGGTGCCTGCAAGCTGTGCTGCCGGATCCGTGGCTGGCGTTCGGAGTCGATTCCTTCGTCGCGTCGATGCCCGCGAGCATGCAGGCGTCGGACGCGGGGATCGAGATCGCGGCGGACGGCGGGGTGAGTGTCGGGGCGGAGTTCCGGGCGCTCGAGGCGGCCTGGACGGAGGGCATCGCGGCGATGGCCCGCGCGGGCGCCCGCGTCATTGTCGACGACGTCTTCCTGGGCGGACCGGATTCCCAGCAGCGGTGGCGGAAGGCACTGGGGGACCTGGGGGTGCTGTGGGTCGGCGTCCGGTGCGAGAGCGCGATCGCCGCGGGCCGTGAGGTCGCGCGGGGGGACCGGGTCCGGGGCATGGCCGCGGCGCAGGCGGAAGCGGTGCACGAGGGGATCACGTACGACATGGAGGTCGACACGGCCCACACGGAGTCCCTGGTGTGCGCGCGGGCCGTCGCGACCCGGGTCGTCGGCTGACGGGTCGCGGGCCTGGTCAGCTGCCGGTCGCGTCCCGCCCGGCGCCGGGAGGACCTCCGCGGCCGGGCCCGGCCGCACGCCGCATACAGTTGGACCGGAAAAACGTCCCGCCTCACGACGACCACGAGGAGCAGCCTTGAGCGAGCCGGTGTCCCGCGCCCTGCAGGAGGAGATCGCCCGCGATCTCCAGGTGTCCGAGACCTTCGACGCCCGGCTGGAGATCGAGCGCCGGGTGGCCTTCCTCACGGAGCGGCTGACGTCGACCGGGCTGCGGTCCCTCGTGCTCGGGATCAGTGGCGGCGTGGACTCCACGACCGCCGGCCGGCTGTGCCAGCTCGCGGTGGAGCGCGCCCGCGCCGCCGGGCACGACGCGGTGTTCTACGCCATGCGCCTGCCCTACGGCGTCCAGGCCGACGAGAAGGACGCCCAGCTCGCCCTGTCGTTCATCAAGGCCGACCACGTGCTGAGCGTCGATGTGAAGGGCGCGAGCGACTCCGCCCTCGCGGCCTCGCTCGCCGGTGGCGTCGTCTTCCGTGACGCCCATCACGAGGACTTCGTGCACGGCAACATCAAGGCACGGCAGCGCATGATCGCCCAGTACGCGGTCGCGGGCGCGCACGCCGGCCTGGTCGTGGGCACGGATCACGCCGCCGAGGCCGTCTCCGGGTTCTTCACGAAGTACGGTGACGGCGCCGCGGACGTCGTACCGCTGACGGGGCTCACCAAGCGCCGGGTGCGGGCGATCGCCGACGAGCTGGGCGCCCCGGCCGAGCTGGTGTGGAAGACGCCGACGGCCGACCTGGAGACGCTCGAGCCGGGCAAGCCCGACGAGGACGCGCTCGGTGTGACGTACGACGACATCGACGACTTCCTGGAGGGCAAGCCGGTCAGCGAGCCCGCGTTCGAGTCGATCGTGCGCCGCTACCGCCTCACCGAGCACAAGCGTCAGCTGCCGGTCGCGCCCTGACCGGAGTCGTCCGGTCGCGCCCTGACCGAAGTCTTTCGGTCACGCCGACGTGCGTCAGGCCGCCGTTTCGACGTACGACGCGAGATGCGCGAGCGACGAGGCGATCCCGGTCTCATGGGCCTCTTTATCGATGCCGGGTGGCACGTCGGTGGCGGTGACGGTCACTTCCGTCCCGTCACCGGCGGCGGCCAGCTGCCAGGTCATCGTCATGGTGCCCGCGTACGACGGGTCGTCGGACTCGAACACGGCCCGCTGCACGACACGCTCCGGCGGCACCAGGTCGGCGAACCCGATGTCGACGACGTCCGTCGCGTCCGCGGTCTTGCCGGGGCTGCCGGCGGGGTCGAGATACGTGAGGACCATCCGGAACCCTCCGCCCGGCCGGGGATCCCATCGCTCGACCCGCCCGCGCATGCCCTCCGGCGGCAGCCAGGCCTCGACGGACTCCCGGTCGAGGAGCGCTCCGTAGACGGCGGCGGGCGGCGCGGCGATCACCCGGCTGACGCGATCGGTTCTGGCCATGACCCGAGTCTAGGACCGGCGGTGTCCGGCCGCCGCGCCGTTCCCGGGCGGGCATCCCGTCCCGGCGTGGCGAATTTTGTCGCCGGGGCACCGTTTCGATCGGCAGGCGCACGGACCATACTGGTCGGGTCCTGATCACCCACAGAACGATTCCATGGCCAAGAACAGCAGCTCCTCGACCATCGTCCCCGACACCGCGTGGCTGGGGCGCGGGCGCCACCTCGGGCCCGAGCCCGAACAGGACGTCCGGCGCAACCTGATCGCCCTCAAGGCGGCCGGGGTGCTCGACGACTTCCTGGACCTCGACCCCGTCGAAGCGGCCCGCTCCACCGTCCTGCACCCGCGGGACGAGTCCGCCGACCCCGGCCCCTCGGCCCGCCGCCTCTTCGAGGCGCGCTGGCGCGTGGCCGACGACGTCACGGTGCGCGCGCAGCTCACCACGTACGACCCCGAGGCCCGCCGCAAGGACGGTGAGGGCGTCATCTGGGTACTGGTCGCCGAGGCGGAGCGGGCGTGGGACGCGCACTGGCCCTCGCCCGCCACCATGTTCTGGCCGGACAGCGACCAGGTCGCCTGGGACCACGACACTGTGCCGGGCGTGCGCCTGCGGGCGACGAACCAGCTGCCGAAGGACGACGACGAGCTGCGCCACCGGCTGCGGGACTGCACCCGCAGGAGCTGGTTCATCCACGTCGTGGTGCACGAGGCGATGACGCCGGACGCCCTGGGACAGCGGCCGGTGTCGGCGTTCCTGCCGCCGAGCCTGCGGCACCGGGTGGTCGAGCACCGGGCCACGCCCGAGCAGGCGCAGATCGCCGACTTCGCGCTGAAGCGGGAGCTGAGCGTGCGGATGCCGCGCGGCGGCGCCACCGTCCTGCCCACGACGCCACAGACCCAGGGGTACGACGCCGAGCGGTTCACGGTGCGCAGCGTCTTCCTCGACGGCACCGAACCGACCGAACTCCTCGACCGGATCAGGGAGTTCGCCGCGCTGCCCAGGCCGCTGCCGGCCGACGCCGAGCAGGCCCTGGCCCGTCTGCGGCGGGGCTGGCACCTGCTCACCCCGGAGGAGGAGCTGGTCCACGCCCAGGGCATGGTCACCAAGTACGCCGACGCGCTGACCGCCATGACGAAGTCCCGTGACCTGTACCAGCAGGCGGCCGAGGCGGCGCAGGCCGCGCTGGCCGAGGCGACCGGCGGCAACGGTGTGCCGCGGCTGCCCGTGCCGGGGCCGGCCGGGAGGGACGGCGGCTCACCGCTCGGCGCGCTCACGAAGGCGTTCGGCCGCTTCCGCGACCCGAACAAGTAGGGCGCACCGGCGTCTCCGTACGGCGCGTAGGCCATTCGGGCCGCCCCGCTCGCGCGAGGACGTGCTCCTGCCGAAGTCTCATAGCGACGCCCGAACCGGCCGAACCGCCGGCGAAGGCGTCGTGACCTTGTGACCGCCCCGAACGGGTCGGGCGTACGCGCCACCGCCCGGCCCGCGGCAGGAAGCCTCAGCCCCTCCGGAGTTCCGATGAAGATCCGTCACCGCCGAACGCACGCGGCCCTCGTCGTCGCCGCCCTGTGCCTCCTCCCCTCGCTCACCGGCTGCTCCGACTCGGGCGGCGGGTACTCGTCGAGCAGCACCCCGAACTCGTCGCCCTCCGCCGCTCCCCGCACCTCGGCCTCCTCCCCGGCGGCGTCCGCGAGCGGCAGGACCGGGGTGAAGATCACGATCCAGAACTTCGCCTTCCACCCGGCCAAGGCCGAGGCCGCCCCCGGGACGAAGATCACCGTCACGAACCAGGACACGACCGCCCACACGCTGACCGCCGACGACAAGTCGTTCGACACCGGCCACATCGCGCCGGGGAAGTCAGCCACGTTCACCGCGCCGTCGAAGTCGGGCCCGTACTCCTACCACTGCACCATCCACCCGACCATGCACGGCACGCTCACGGTGCGCTGACCCCGGAGCACCTTTCACCCGGCGACCTCCACCCGGCAGACCCCAGGGAAATCCCCTGCCGGGATGGCGCGCCGGGGCCGAGCCGGCCGACATCAACACCCGACGCTCACCCCCGGTCTGATCGCCCGTCATCCAGCCGCCGCCGGGCAGGAGTGACCCAGGACACAGATCCGCCTATCCTGTTGACGCTCACGCTCCATCAGTCACCTCGGGGGAATCACGGATGAACGCATGGAACCCGGGCGGGCAACCGCCTTATGACCCGCACGGCGCTCCCCAGCCACAGCCCGGCCCGTACCCCCCGCCGCCACCGGTGCCCAACGGGGGCAGGCCGCCGCAGATCCCGCATCCCTCCCCGCAGCCGTTCCCTCCGCATCCCTACCCGCCGCACCCTTTCCCGCCGGCTCCCGCCCCCACCCTCACGCGAAGGCTCCGGCAGAGGATCGGGCCGATCCACACCGCGCGGCGCGTGTTCAAGCCGTCGCGCCCCGGCATCATCGACGACCCGTTCGTCGCCCGCATCCAGAAGATCCGCACCCTGGTCGGACTGGGCGCCGTGGTCTGGGTGTCGATGTCGACCAACCTGGCCCACTCCGTGGGTGACGTCGCGAACGACCGTGCCGACCAGTCGTGGCTCAGCTTCCTGATGCTGTCCGTGACCTTCCCTGTCGCGGTCGGCGTCCTGCTGGCCCTCGCCTCGCCCACGGCCCGCCGTGAGCTGCTGCGCCGCGCCGGCAGGTGCTTCGGTGCGATCGTCGCTCTCTTCGCCGCGGTCGCCGTCTTTCCCGCGTCCGTGCTCACCGGCTTCTACAACGGCCGGTTCGCCACGACCCCGTTGATGACCGTCGTCACCTACACCGCGATCGTACTGACCTTGGTGTGGGTACTGCCCTTCATCGTCTGGGGCCTCGGCCTGGCACTCACCCACGTCTTCCGCACGGCCGACATCCACGAGACCGTGCCGCCGCTGCTGGCCATCACGCTGGTGTGGGAGATGGCGGCGATCGACGTGTTCACCGGCGCCTACCCGGGCGTGCCCGGCGCGCTGCGGGCGCTGCTCATCCTCGGCGCCCCCCTCTCCGTGACCGCCGTCGGCCTGTGGGAACTTCACCGGCTCCGCGCGCACCACAACATCGCCGTACGCGACGTGCTGATGCGCTGAGCGGGACCTCTGCCCTTTCCCTCTTTGTTGCGGCGCCCGGCCACGGCGCACCGCAATCCGACGTGCGGCAATCCGACGTACGGCCTTCAGTCCGGCGACGCGGGCACGAAGGCCTTGGCGTTGGAGATGTGCTGGTCGAGGAGCTGGACCGCCTCGTCGACCTTGGCCTTTCTGATCATCTCGCCGATCTTCCGGTGCGCCTGGAGCATCTCGGGCAGGTCGTCGCTGGTCTGGTCCACCGAGGAGATGGCGAGCTGGAGTTCGGCCAGCAGGGATCCGGCGACCTCGGTCAGGCGCGGGCTGCCGAGCAGTCCGACGATGGCCACGTGGAACCGCATGTGGGTCCGCGCGATCTCGACCGGCCCACCGCCCCTGACGGCGGCCTCGTACTCCTCGAGCCTGGTGTTCAGAGTCGTCAGATCCCGCCGGCTCGCGCTGACGACCGCGCGGACGCCGGAGAGTTCGAGGATGCGCCGGGCGCGGAAGATGTCCTCGACGTCGTCCTCGGTGAGCTGACGTACCAGCACACCTTTGTTGGGCACCCTGACGAGCAGCTTCTCGCCGATGAGCAGCTGCATCGCCTCGCGGACCGTACTCCGTGACACGTTGAGGCTCTCCACGAGAGTCCCTTCACGCAGCGCGGCACCGGGCTTCAGGCGCCCGGTGAACAGTTGCTCCCTCAGCGCGGACGCCACCTGCTCCACCACGCTGGAGCGATCGAGGTTGATCGGTTCCATGCAGGCAATCTAACGCACGATCGTCCGAATGTCGGACGATGTATTGACTCCCAGGACCTCACATCCACAACATTGTCCGACGATCAGACGCGTGTCGAGTGTCCGGTGCCGAATTCGGCTCCGGACGCGCAAACGAAGGGTGTTCTGTGACGAGTACGACGACCAAGCTGTGGGGCGGCCGCTTCCGCGAGGCCTCCGATCCGGCGCTGGCCAAACTCTCCCGTTCGGAGCCCGGGTACTTCGACATGGCCCCGTACGACCTCGCCGGATCCCGGGCTCACGCCCGCGAACTCCTGCGGGCGGGAATCCTCGACGAAGCCGAACTCACCACGGTGCTCACGGGCATGGACCAGCTCGACACCGACTACCGCGCCGGCACGGTCGCCCCGTCACCCGACGACGAGGACGTCCACACGTTCCTGGAGCGCGTCCTCACGCAGCGCCTCGGCCCGCTGGGCGGCAAACTGAGGGCGGGCCGCTCCCGCAACGACCAGGCCGCGAACGATCTTCGCCTCTATCTGCGCGACCAGTCCCGCGCTGTCGTCCTCGCCGCCGTCGGTCTCATCGAGGCGCTCCTCGCGCAGGCCGCCGAGCACACGGACACACCCGCACCGGGCTTCACCCATCTGCAGCCGGCGCAGCCGATCACCTTCGGGCACCAACTCCTCGCACACGCCCACGCCTTGGACCGGGACGCGGATCGCTTCCGGGACTGGGACCGGCGCGCGGCACAGTCCCCGCTCGGCGCCGCCGCGCTGGCCGGGTCCGCGGTAGCCCGGCGACCGGAGCTCGCGGCCGAGGAGTTGGGCTACGACCGGGTGTGCCGCAACTCGATCGACGCGGTCGCCTCCCGCGACCACGTCGCCGAGTTCGCCTTCGCCGCCTCGATGCTCGCTGTCGACATCTCCCGGCTCGCCGAGGAGGTGTGCCTGTGGGCGTCGCGCCAGTTCCGCTGGGTCGCCCTCGACGACCGGTTCGCCACCGGGTCGTCGATCATGCCGCAGAAGAAGAACCCGGACATCGCCGAGCTCGCCCGCGGTAAGGCCGGCCGGCTGCTGGGCAACCTCACCGGCCTGATGGGCGCGCTCAAGGGACTTCCGCTCGCCTACAACCGTGACCTCGCCGAGGACAAGCGCGCGGCGATGGACAGCGTCGACACCCTGCTGACCGTGCTGCCCGCCATGGCCGGCCTGATGCGCACGCTCACGGTGAACACCGCCGAAATGCGCGCGCAGGCCACCGCCGGTTTCACCCTGGCCACCGAGATGGCCGACTGGCTCGCCCTGCGCGGGGTGCCGTTCCAGGACGCGCACGAGATCACCGGCTCGGTGGTGCGGCGCTGCGAGGACCTCGGCATCGACCTCCCGGATCTCAGCGACGACGACCTCGCCGCCGTCGACCCGCGCCTCACACCCGAGGTCCGCTCGGTCCTGACGGTGGAGGCAGCGCTCGCGGCGCGCTCCGGCCGCGGCGGGACCTCACCCGCACGCGTCGCCGAACAGATCGACGAGTTCACGGAGCGGATCGTCGCCCACCGCGACTGGGTCGCCGCGTACGCGGGCCCGCGCGTCTGACGCCCCGGCGCCCGCTCCCTCCCCTCCCGGCCGACCGCTTCATCTCCCCGCGTCTCCCGGCGTCTCCCCGCATCTCCCCTCGTCCCCGTCCCCCGGTCCACCCCCAGGACCGCGCCATGAGGAGCCCCCCGATGCCCAGCACATCCGTCACGAAGACCGCGAGCAGCACCGATCCGCCGTGTGCCACCGAGGAGTTGCTGACCGCGCCGCGCAAACATCCCGGCCGCTGGGCGGGCGCCGTCGCAGTGCTGCTGGTCGCCGTCTTCCTCGTCAACGCCTTCGCCGGCGCGGCGATCGACTGGGGCGTCGTACGCCACTACCTCGGCGCGGGATTCCTCCTCCAGGGCCTGGGGATGACGATCCTCCTCACAGTGGTGGCCATGCTCCTTGGCGTGGTCCTCGGTGTGCTGATCGCCGTGATGCGCCTGTCGAAGAACCCGGTCACCAGCGGGATCGCCTGGTTCTACGTCTGGGTCTTCCGGGGCACCCCGGTCTATCTCCAGCTGCTGATGTGGTTCAACCTCGCGCTGATCTTCCCGATGGTGTCCATCCCCGGCGTCTACAGCGCCCGCACCGTCGAGGTCATGACGCCGTTCGTCGCCGCCGCCCTCGGCCTCGGCATCAACCAGGGCGCGTACACCTCGGAGGTCGTACGCGCGGGCATCCTCTCCGTCGACGAGGGGCAGGTGGAGGCCGCGTACGCGATCGGTATGGGCCGCATCAAGACGATGTACCGGGTCGTCCTCCCGCAGGCCATGCGCGTCATCGTGCCTCCGATCGGCAACGAGACCATCGGCATGCTCAAGACCACGTCGCTGGCGTCGGCGGTCGGCGTGACGGAGATCCTGCTGGAGGCCCAGCACGCGTACTACGTCAACAACCGCATCATGGAACTGCTGATCGTCTGCGCCGTGTGGTACCTGGCCGCCGTCTCGGTTCTGAGCGTGGCGCAGTTCTACGTCGAGCGGCACTTCGCCAAGGGTTCCTCCCGCCCGCTGCCCCCCACTCCCCTGCAGCGGCTGCGCGCGGCCGCCGGACGAAAGCCCGTGCTGCGATGACCACTTCGACCACTCCGTCCCCCCTCGTGCGCGCCGAGGCGGTCCACAAGTACTTCGGCGACCACCATGTCCTCAAGGGCGTGGACCTGGACATCGCGCCCGGTGAAGTGCTGTGTCTGCTCGGGCCTTCGGGTTCGGGGAAGAGCACGTTCCTGCGCTGCATCAACCACCTGGAGACGATCCACTCGGGTCAGATCTGGCTCGGCGACGAGACCATCGGCTACCGCCTGCAGGGCACCAGGCTCGTCGAGCGGCCCGAGCGGGAGATCATCCGTCAGCGCCGGTCCATGGGCATGGTCTTCCAGCGGTTCAACCTGTTCCCGCACCGCACCGCCCTGGAGAACGTCATCGAGGGCCCCGTACAGGTCAAGGGCGAGAACTCCAGGTCGGCCAAGGAGCGCGGCACCCTGCTCCTGGAGCGGGTGGGTCTCGGCGACAAGCTCCATGCCTATCCCCGGCAGCTGTCCGGTGGCCAGCAGCAGCGGGTGGCCATCGCGCGGGCCCTGGCGATGGAGCCGGAGCTGATGCTCTTCGACGAACCCACCTCGGCGCTCGACCCCGAGCTCGTCGGCGAGGTCCTCACGGTGATGAAGGACCTGGCGGCAACCGGTCTCACCATGATCGTCGTCACGCACGAGATCGGCTTCGCCCGCGAGGTGGCCGACCGCGTCGCCTTCATGGACGGCGGCCGGATCGTCGAGACCGGGACTCCCGCCGAGGTCCTCGACGCCCCTCGGCACGACCGCACGAAGGCGTTCCTGTCCCGGGTCCTCTAGTCCCGGGTCCTCTCGTCCCGGGTCCTCTCGTCCCTGTCCTGCTGCGCATCCGGTTCACACCGGTGAGCGAAGCCCGCACCGCACTCAGCGCCACAGTCCCTCATCTCCGCTCGTCCCCCTTGGAGTTGCGCCGTGTCCCGATTCGTCCGTGCCATCAAGCCCCTGCCCGTGCTCGCGGTGGGCACGATCCTGCTCGCCTCCGCCTGCGGCGGTAACAGCGCCGCGAACAGCGACGCCGCCGCGAAGAGCGGACTGCCCGCCGCCGTCGCCCAGTCCGGCACCCTTCGCGTGGGCATGTCTCCCGACTTCCCGCCGATGGAGTACCTCGACGAGAAGACCAAGGGTGTCACCGGCGTCGACGTCCAGCTGGCCCACGCGCTCGGGAAGCAGCTGGGTGTGAAGGTCCAGATCGTCCAGCAGTCCTTCGACCAGCTTCTCAACTCCGTCCAGACCGGCCGCGTCGACCTCGTCATGTCGGGCCTCTCGGACACCCCCGAGCGTCAGAAGACGGTCGACTTCATCGACTACTTCGGTTCCCAGGGCCGTTTCTACACCCGCCAGATGGACGCCACGAAGTACAAGGAAGCCGGCGACGCCTGCGGCAAGACGCTCGCCGTGAGCAAGAAGACCGACTACTACGAGCAGGCCCAGGACTTCAGCAGGAAGAACTGTTCCGGCGCCGGCAAGCGGGCGATCACCCTGCTGCCGACCGACTCCGGCTCCGCGGCCCGCCTCCAGCTCGAACAGGGCCGCGTGGACATCGCCCTGCAGGGCGCGGAGAACCTCACGTACTTCGAGAAGAAGGACCCGGCCAAGTTCGAGCCCGTTCTGGCACCGCTGCCGTCCACGCCCTTCGGGATAGTCCTGAAGAAGGGCGACACCAAGATGTCCGGCGCGGTCCTGAAGGCCATGAACGCCCTGGTCAAGGACGGTACCTACGGCCGCATCCTGACTGACGCGGGCATGAAGTACGCCCTCGTCGCCCCGGCTCTGAACGGCTCCAAGTAGCAAGCGCCGCCCGCGCGGTGGAGTCCCGGCCTCCGGGGCCCCACCGCGCCCCTCCCTCCTCCCCTAGGACCACGTGTGAGCACCACCGAGCCCGGCACACCCGGGTACTGGCCGACCGGTCACCGCAGCGCGGTCGCGCTCGCCTTCGACCTCGACGGACCCACCGGCGACGCCATGCTGGACGGCTCCATCTGGCACAAGCCCAGCTACTTCGCCCTCGGCGCCTACGGCCCCCACCGTGCGCTGCCCCGCATCCTGGAC
Organism: Streptomyces antnestii; assembly: GCF_004005495.1. Taxonomy (GTDB): domain Bacteria; phylum Actinomycetota; class Actinomycetes; order Streptomycetales; family Streptomycetaceae; genus Streptomyces; species Streptomyces antnestii. The sequence continues at coordinate 450,302 of NZ_RZYA01000002.1, read as the reverse complement.
CTGCTCGACGAGGCCGGCGTGAGCGCGACGTTCTTCACCCCCGCCTGGGTCGTGGAGATCTGGCCCGACGCCTGCCGCGCCGTGATCGAACGCGGTCACGAGATGGCCCACCACGGCTACCGGCACGAACGGTACTGGGATCTGGAGCCCGACCAGCAGGCCGAGGTCGTCGAACGCAGCCAGCGGATCTTCCACGATGTGCTCGGCGCCCCGGCGGTCGGCTTCCGCACCCCCTCGGGCGACTGGCACCCAGACACACCCCGGCTGCTCGTCGAGGCGGGTTTCACCTACTCCAGCTCGATGCGCGGCGACGACCGGCCGTATCTGCACGAGGTCGACGGCGCGCTCACCCCGCTGGTCGAGATACCCGGGCGCTGGGACCTCGACGACTACGCGTCCCTCGCCTACACCCGCAATCCCGACTACCCGGCCGGCCAGGACCGTATCGCCAGTTACGAGCTGACGCTCGACAACTGGATACGCGAGTTCGACGGCTCACACGCCGAAGGGCTGTGCATGACCACCCTGTTCCATCCGAAGGTGTGCGGAAAGCCCGGACGGCTGCTCCTGCTCGAACGCTTTCTCGCCCACATGCGCTCCAGCGGTGAGGTCTGGTTCGCCACCTGCCGTGAGGTGGCCGCATGGTGGTCGCGTACGGAGGCGCCCGTGAACCCGCAGCGGGGTGATCAGCGTGTCTGAGCCGAGTGCGGCACAGGGCCGCTGGCCCGGCGGGGCCCGTTGCGCGGTCGCCGTCACGGTCGACTTCGACGCGGAACTCCCCCTTCTCGCCTCGTCCCCCGACATCGCACGCCGCGAGAAGACGCTCTCCGTGGGCCGCTACGGCGCCACCCGTGGCGTGCACCGGCTGTTGGCGGCCTTCGGTGAACTGGACGTGCGCACCACGTGGTTCGTGCCAGGACGCCAGGCCGAGCTCCGCCCCGCACTGGTCCATGACATCGCACAGGCCGGCCACGAGATCGCCCACCACGGCCACGCGCACGAGAACTTCGACCTCCTTGACCTGGCCGGCCAGCGCGCCGTCGTCGAGCGTGGCAGCGCGGCCCTCGCAGAGGTGACCGGCCGGCACCCCAGGGGATTCCGCATCCCGGACGGGGACTGGGCACCCGAACTGCCGGAGGTTCTGGGAGAGTTGGGGTTCACATGGTCGTCGTCCCTGCGCGGTGACGACCTCCCCCACCTGCATCCCGCAACAGCGGGCTCAGCGCGACGCCTTGTCGAGGTCCCGGTCCATTTCGAGCTGGAGGACCACCCCTACTTCTTCTTCAACCTGGACCCGGCCTTCCCGTCCGGACAGTCGCGTATCGCCTCCTACCGCGAGGTCCTGGGCAACTGGACGACCGAGTTCACCGCCTACCACCGGTTCGGGCTCTGCTATGTCCTGCGCCTCCAGCCCGAGGTCACCGGCACTCCCGGGCGCATCTCCCTGGTGCGCGAACTGCTCGCCCACATCCGTGGCCACGACGACGTGTGGCTCGCGACCGTGGGCGAGATCGCCGACTGGTGGGCAGCCACCCATGACAGCAACGAACCCGACCACCCCGCCGAGGTGTTCGCCCGTCTCACCCGGGTGGGCACATGACGGCCGCGGACCACCGGGACGGGGCCGCCGACGCCCTCGGCGCCCTCGCTCGCTTCACCGTCCGTACCCGGATCGATGACCTGCCCGCGCCTGTCGTCACCAAGGCCAAGCACCATCTCCTGGACACTCTCGGGGCCGCGCTGGCCGGCACGGACAGCGCGGAAACCTCAGCCCTGTGTGCCGCCCTCACGGCCACGGAACCTACGGGCGAAGCCGCCGTCTGGGGAACGTGCCTCACCCTCACACCGCGCAGTGCGGCGCTGGTCAACGGCGTGTCTGCGCACGCATTCGAACTCGACGACTCGGGAGGCTGCGACCACTCGGGAGCCGTCGTCGTGCCCGCGGCCCTCGCCGCACTCCAGGCCACCGACCGCGTCGTCTCCGGAGCGCGACTCCTCACCGCGGTCGTCCTCGGTTACGACGTGGCCCGCCGCGTCCTCGAAGCGCTCGGCGGATACACACCCCACAATCAGGCGGGGTGGCACTCCACCGGAACCTGTGGGCCCTTCGGCGCCGCGGCGGCCGCCGCCCATGTCCTGGGCCTTGACGCACCACGGACCGCCCACGCCCTCGCCCTGTCGGCCAGTTCCAGCGGTGGCGTGTGGGCCTTCGTCCACGACGGGGCGATGAGCAAGCGACTGCACGCGGGACGCGCCGCGGAATCCGGGCTCACGGCCGCGCTGCTGGCCGCGCACGGCGTCACCGGCCCGGCCCACGTCTTCGAAGACGTATGGGGCGGTTTCCTGCGCACCCTCGCGCCCGCACACCAGGCACCGGACGCGCTCACCGCAGGTCTCGGCCGACGGTGGCGGATCTCCCGCTGCTCGATCAAGCCGTACGCCTCATGCCGCAGCACCCACTCCGCCGTCGACGCGGTCGGCGCGGTCCTCGACGCTCACGGCCTCGGCCGTGACGACGTCACCGGTGTCCACGTACGCCTCAGCACTTTCGTCCACGGTATGTGCGGCGGAACCGAGGTGGACTCCCTGCCTGCCGCGCAGTTGAGTCTTCCGTACGCGATCGCAGCACGCATCGCCCTGGGCCGGGCCGACCTCACCGCCTACGACCTGGACAACCGGCGCTCTCCACACGTGCGTTCCGTCCTGGACCGGATCGTGCTGGACGTCGACACGGCGATGCACTCGGACGCCGAGCCGGTCATCACGCTCACCACTCGCGCGGGAACAGTCCATACGCGACAGGTCGCCGACCCTCTCGGGTCAGCGACCAATCCCCTGGACGCGCACGCCGTCGCCGCCAAGTTCCACGGACTCGCCGGACGGGTCATGGCTCCGCGCCAGGCCGGGTCCGTCGCCGACGCCGTCGAGGGGCTCGACACGATGCGTGACGCGCGCGAGCTCGTACGACACCTGAGCGGCGCGCGGCCGCCCGGGCTGTCAGGTCGACGCGCTGTCGTCGACGCGATGCAGGAGACATGACGCCACGACCACGAACGGCCATACGGACTGCAGGACGGTGACGAGGCGTTCGGCGATGCCCGCGGCGCCGTGACTCTGTGTTTCGACCAGGTACCAGACCGCGGCCGCGCACATGCAGGCCGTCGCCGTGACGGAGGGGACGAGGCGGAGTCCCCACGGTTTGGTTCCGTCGCGGGCGGCGGCCAGGATGGGCCACACGGTCAGGAGGGCGAAGCCGACCGCGGTGACCGAGCCGTGGCGGTAGGAGCCTCCGCTGCTCGGCGCCGGGAAGAGGGTCACGACCAGTGCGGCCACCCCGCCCGCGCCGAGGGCGAGGCGTCCCGCGAGCGCCGCCGTACGCAGCCCCAAGGCGGTCAGCAGATGGCACGTGCCGAGGGCGAGCAGCGCTCCGGTCATCCACCAGAATCCGGCGGAGCCATAGGCCGCGAGGACGCTGATCGTCTGCGTGACGGGGTTGTACGCGGGCCCCTCCAGTCTGGCCGCCATCGTCCAGCCGCCGATCAGCAGGACGGGCGCGCACCCCGACGTGAACAGGGCCCATTTCGGAACATGCCGCATCAATCCACGATAAAACGCCACCCATCGCTCCGCCGTGTACACGCAGGCGAGGGAGAGGAGGGAGGGAGGGAGGGAGGGAGGAGAGGGGCAGGAGGAGAACCCACTCCTTGCCACTTTCAACTTATAGCGCAGTGGGGGGCTTGCGGCAAGGCCCCCACTGTGCTGCAGAATCCCTGACCTTAAGGCCGGGACCTGCAGAAACAGGAGACATGGAACCCCTCACCACCAGCGCGTTCGCCCTCCCCACGAACCTCTCCCCCAAGGCCGACCCGACCCTGATCGCCGACGACGAGCGGCATTTCGCGGCCATCGCGCACAGCCTCCGGCAGTCGATCGACGAGCTGTCCGACCGTCTCGACGCCGAGCGGCGGGCCCCCGGCGGGATCGGCCGGGAGGCGATGGACCGGGACCTGGAGATCCACCGCCTGACCGGTCGCCTGCGTACCTTGCGGCGCTTCGGCCTGGACCTCTGCCTCGGACGCGTCGTTGGCGCGGACGGCTCCGAGCCGCTGTACGTCGGGCGGCTCGGGCTCACCGACAACGAGGGGCGCCGGCTGCTGATCGACTGGCGCTCCCCCGCGGCCGAGCCGTTCTTCGCGGCGACCCACGCCAACCCGATGGGTCTCGCGAGCCGCCGCAGATACCGCTGGACGGGCGGCAGGATCAGCGACTACTGGGACGAGGTGTTCACCGCCGACGGGTTCGAACGGCACGCCGCGCTCGACGACCAGTCCGCCTTCATCGCCAGCCTGGGCACCAACCGCTCCGAACGGATGCGGGACGTGCTCTCCACCATCCAGGCCGACCAGGACGCCATCATCCGGGCCGGTTCCCGCGGCGCTCTCGTCGTCGACGGCGGTCCCGGTACGGGCAAGACGGTCGTCGCCCTGCACCGCTCCGCCTACCTCCTCTACTCGGACCCGCGCCTCAGCCACAACAGGGGTGGTGTCCTGTTCGTCGGCCCGCACGAGCCGTATCTGGCCTACGTCGCCGATGTCCTCCCCAGCCTCGGTGAGGAGGGGGTCCAGATCTGCACGCTGCGGGACCTCGTCGCCGAGGGCTCCGGAGCGCCGGCCGAGGCCGATCCGGAGGTGGCGCGTCTGAAGTCGTCCGCGAACATGGTGCAGGCGATCGAGAAGGCCGTCTCCATCTACGAAGAGCCGCCCACCGAAGCCATGACCGTCACGACGGCCTGGTCCGACGTCCGGGTGAGCGCCGCCGACTGGGCCGAGGCGTTCCGCGCTCCGGGCCCGGGCACCCCGCACAACGAGGCGCGCGAGCAGATCTGGGAGGAGCTGGCGTCGATCCTCATGGACAAGCAGGGGATGGACGAGGACGAGGACGGCATCTCGCCCGAGCGGTTCCTGCGGTCGCTGCGCCAGGACAGGGAACTGGTCACGGCCCTCCATCGCGCGTGGCCGCTCCTCGAAGCGACCGACCTCGTCGGCGATCTGTGGACGGTGCCCGCCTATCTGCGGCTGTGCGCTCCCTGGCTGAGCCGCGACGACGTCCGGACGCTACAGCGTGCGGACGCCCGGGCGTGGACGGTGTCCGACCTGCCGCTGCTTGACGCGGCGCGGCAGCGGCTCGGCGACCCGGAGACGGCACGTCGTCAGCGCCGCCACGACGCGGCGGTCGCCGCCGAGCGCGAACGCATGGCCGGCGTCATCGACGAGATCCTGTCGGCCGCCGACTTCTCCTCGGCCGGCGACGACAGCGAGGGCGCGGTGCGGATGCTGCGCGGCAAGGACCTCCAGGACACGCTGATCGACGAGAGCGCCCTGCCCACCGTCGAACCGGACCGCCTCGCGGGCCCGTTCGCCCACGTGGTCGTGGACGAGGCGCAGGAACTGACCGACGCGGAGTGGCAGATGCTGCTGTTCCGCTGCCCGTCCCGCAGCTTCACGATCGTCGGGGACCGCGCCCAGGCACGGCACGGGTTCACCGAGTCGTGGGAGGAACGGCTCGAGCGGGTGGGCCTCGACCGGATCGACGTGGCCTCCCTGAGCATCAACTACCGCACGCCGGAAGAGGTCATGACGGAGGCCGAGCCGGTCATCCGGGCCGTGCTCCCGGACGCCAACGTCCCGACCTCCGTCCGCAGCAGCGGTGTCCCCGTCGTCCATGGTTCCCTCTCGGACCTGGACGCCGTCCTGGAAACCTGGCTCGCCGGGCACGCCGAAGGAATCGCGTGCGTCATCGGCGATCCGACGTTCCGGTCGACGCCCCGCGTCCGGTCGCTCACCCCCGAGCTGTCGAAGGGGCTTGAGTTCGACCTGGTCGTCCTCGTCGACCCGGCCACGTTCGGCGACGGCATCGAGGGAGCGGTCGACCATTACGTCGCGATGACGCGGGCGACCCAGCAACTGGTGGTCCTCACGAGCTGATCCACGGTCACGCGCCCGCGCCCGACCGCGTCGGCCGCCGCGGCCGCCGCGGCCGGTACAACCATTCGGCGCGCTCGCGGGTCACCGTTCACAGCCGACACCATGTCGGAATACGGCGACGGAGGCGTGTTGCCATGTTCCTTCCTTCCAGAATCCCTCTTCTCGGCAAACTCGCGGCCATCGGGGCCCTCGTGGCCCTGGCCACCGGCGGCGTCGCGGCCGGTGCCACGTCCGGGACCGCCCGGACACAGGCCGCGAGCAGCGTCCGTACGTGCACCGTCCACGACCTGTACGGGTCGATGGGCGCCAAGGGCACGGGGGCCGGCCAGCTGTACTGGCCCGTCGAGTTCACCAACACCAGCACCACCGCCTGCTCGCTGCGCGGCTATCCGGGTGTGAGCGTCCTGAACACCGCCCACCAGCAGATCGGCGGGGCCGCGGGACGCTCGGGGCAGACGTACAGCACGGTCACGATCCAGCCGGCCCGTACGGTCGGTGCGGTCCTCCACACCACGAACGGTCCCGTCGGCGGTCCCTGCCGGACCACGGGCACGTACGTGCGGGTCTATCCGCCGGCCTCGTACGACGCCCTTCTCATCCCGGCGCCGTTCCGCGTCTGCTCGAACGTCTTCACGGTCGCTCCGGTCACCGCGCCGACCCCGTCCTGAACATTGCGCCGTTTCGCCGTCTCGCCCCTCGGCCGAGGCTTCCATCGCGCCCTCGGCATATGCCACACTCACCGAACACGTCGGCGCCGCTTCCCCCCGTAGCGGCGCCGACGTCTGTGTCCGGGCTCAGCGCCCGTCGGCCTTGTCGAGTTCCTCGTCGAGGGCCAGCGCGGCGGTGATCAGGGCGAGGTGGGTGAAGGCCTGGGGGAAGTTGCCGAGCTGCTCGCCCGTCGGGCCGATCTCCTCGGCGAAGAGGCCCACGTGGTTGGCGTAGGTGAGCATCTTGTCCATCGCGTAGCGGGCCTGTTCGAGGCGGCCCGCCCTGGCCAGCGCGTACACGTAGAGGAAGCTGCACAGCGAGAACGTGCCCTCGCTGCCGCGCAGGCCGTCGGGGGATGCCTGGGGGTTGTAGCGGTAGACGAGGCTGTCGGTGACCAGTTCGCGGTCCATGGCGTCGAGCGTGTCCAGCCACTGCGAGGCCTTGGGTGAGACGAAGCCGACCAGCGGCATCAGCAGGAGCGACGCGTCGAGGACGTCGCCGTCGTAGTGCTGGACGAACGCCTTGCGGTCCGGGTTCCAGCCGCGTGCCATGACCTGGTGGAGGATGGCGTCGCGTTCTGCCGTCCAGCGGGCCAGGTCGGCGGGCCGCGCGTACTCGGTGGCGAGGCGGATCCCTCGATCGAGGGCGACCCAGCACATGAGCCGGCTGTACGTGAAGTCCTTGCGCCCGCCCCGGGTCTCCCAGATGCCCTCGTCGGGGCGGTCCCAGGTGCCGGCGAGCCAGTCGAGCAGCGCGGCGAACGCCTTCCACCCCTCGTAGCCCGCGACCTCGGCCAGGTCCGGTGAGTGCGTCATCGCGTAGGCGAACTCGCCGTAGATGTCGAGCTGCAGCTGGCCCGCGGCGCCGTTCCCGGCCCGTACGGGGTACGAGTCCCGGTAGCCGCTGAGGTGTTCCAGGATCTCCTCGGCCAGCTCGGGGTCGCCGTCGATCCTGTACATGATCTGCATCGGTTCCGCTCCGGCCGGGCGGGGCGCGCGCAGGCGGGCGCCGAGCCACTTCCGGAACGCGTCGGCCTCGTCGACGTAGCCGAGATCGAGCAGGACCCTCATCGAGAGGGAGGCGTCGCGGATCCACGTGTAGCGGTAGTCCCAGTTGCGCTCGCCACCGACCTGTTCGGGCAGGCCCATGGTGGCGGCGGCGACCGGGGCTCCGGACGGCGCGTAGGTGAGCAGTTTGAGGGTGATCGCCGAGCGGTTCACCATCTGCTGCCAGCGGCCCCGGTAGCGGCAGCGGCGGATCCAGTCGTGCCAGAAGAGGCGGGTCGCGTGGAACTCCGCCTGGAGTTGCGTCTCATCGACCGGCCCCGGCCCCGCGGCTCCCTGGGCGCGGGTGTCGAGCACGACGCCCGCGAGCTGTCCCGCCCCGAGGGTCACGGTGGCGCGCACGTCGTCTCCGTCCTCGTCCAGCGGGAAGGTGCTCCGCAGGTGGACGTCGAGGCCGGGGCCGTGGAAGGCGGCGCCGCGCCCGTCCAGGACCAGGGTGTGCGGGGCGCGGCCGTAGTCGAAGCGGGGCCTGCATTCGAGGCGGAAGGTGACCGTTCCCCGGACCACGCGCAGTGCGCGCACCAGCCGGTGCCGGTCGCTCGGCACGTCGGGGTGCGGGTCGACGGGCATGAAGTCGACGACCTCGCCGACGCCGTCCGGGGTCAGGAACCTGGTGATGAGGACGGCCGTGTCGGCCAGGTAGATCTGGTGCACGGTCACGTCGTCCGTGTCCGGCGCGATGGTGAAGTGGCCGCCGCGCTCGTGGTCGAGGAGGGCGGCGAAGATGCTCGGCGAGTCGAAGCGGGGCACGCAGAACCAGTCGACGGCGCCGGTGCCGGAGACGAGCGCGGCGGTCTGGAGGTCGCCGATCAGCCCGTGGTCGGCGATCGGCGGGTAGCCGCCCATGCGGGGCCTCGTCTCTCTTGCCGGGCGGGTGCGCGCGTTCGCGGCACTCGTCCCCTCCCACGCAACCCTCCCGGATGCCGGTCGTCCACGCGGATGGGCCGACCGGGTCACTCCGTACGACGGTGTCCCGGCACAGACATCGACGAGATCGAGGAGGAGGCCGCGAGTTACGTGGCCCGCAGTTCCTGCGGCGCTTCCTGAAGCTCCGCATGGTGCGCCGCCAACAGGTCCAGCACGTCGGCCAGTCGGGCGCGGACGGCCGGGTCGGTGATCAGGCCGTCCGCGTCGAGCGCCCCCCGGTCCACCGGGATTCTCGCGCAGGCCGGTTCCACGACGGCTGCGCCGGTGTAGCCGAGGACGGTGCGGAGCGTGGCGGCGGCGCCGTCGCCCCGTCCGGGGCCCGCCGCGTTGATCCAGGCCACCGGTTTGTCGCAGATCTCGGTGCCGCCGACCGTCCAGTCCAGCAGGTTCTTGAACGAGCCCGGCAGGGTGCCCGCGTACTCCGGGGCGCAGATCAGGATTCCGGTCGCCGCGTCGATCGCCTCCCGCAGCCGGGCCACGGGGGCGGGGAGCGGGTCGGTGTCGTGGTCGGGGTTGAAGTGCGGGAGCCCGGCGAGGCCGTCGTACAGGACGGTGCGCAGCCGCCCGGGGGCCGCGGCCTGCGCCGTGCGCAGTACCGCTTCGTTGGTGGAGCCGTCCCGCAGGCTCCCCGACAGCAACAAGATGACCGGCGTCGTCGACATCCGGCCAGCCTATAGACGGGTGTCGGACGTGTGCGGTACCGGGCGCACCTCCGCTCCCGCTCCGCACCGAATGACCGGGTTTGGAATGGTAGACGCCTCTCGGACCACCGTGGTCAACTTGCCGCGCACAAACATCAGTTCGGCCGCGCGTCGGTAACCCGTCGTCTTCCGTTCCATGGTTGTCAAGTAGCTGTCCCTGCCTGCGTCGCGTGCCGTCCCTAAGGTCCTCGGAGGTTCGAAGGAAGGGACTCATGGACGTACAGCTCGCCATCCGGGCCCGCGGGATCACCAAATGTTTCGGCGACGTCGTCGCGCTCGACGGCATCGACCTGGATGTGGCACAGGGTCAGATCCACGGTCTGGTCGGTCCGAACGGCGCCGGCAAGACCACACTGCTCGGTCTCTTGCTGGGCCTCGCCGTCGCCGACAGCGGCAGCCTGGAGATTCTGGGCACACCGGTCGGGCGCGCGCTGACCGCGGCCGAGGGCGTCTCGGGCTTCGTCGACGGCCCCGGCCTGTACCCCTGGCTCACCGCCCGGCAGAACCTCGCCGCGCTGGCCGCCCTGCGGGGCCACGACGCGCGGACGGCGGGGATCGACGACGTACTGCACCAGGTCGGTCTCACCGACGTCGCCGACGACCGGGCCCGCGGCTTCTCTCTGGGCATGCGTCAGCGGCTCGGCCTGGCCGCCGCCCTGCTCACCCGGCCCCGGCTGCTCGTGCTCGACGAGCCCGCCAACGGTCTCGACCCGGCGGGCAAGAAGCACGTGCACGGCGTCCTGTCCCGGCTCGCGGAGGAGGGGACGACCGTCGTCCTTTCGAGTCACCGCATGGACGACCTGGAGGCGTTGTGCTCCGAGGTCACCATCGTCGCCACGGGACGCGTCGTGTTCTCCGGCCCGCTCGGCAAGCTGGCCGCCGAGAACCGTGAACTCGACTACCGCCTGCTGACCGGTGACGCCCGAGCAGCGCGCCGGCTGGCAGCCGACACCCCCGGGATCCAGGTGGTCGACGACGCCGGGACGCGCCACGACGCGGACATGCTCGTCGTCCGCGCGCTCGTTCCCGCCCTCGACGCACTGGTGGTGCGGCTCGTCCGGGACGGCATCGCGCTGCGCGAACTCGCCCCCCTGGTGTCGCCGCTCGAGGCGGCGTTCCTCTCCCTCACCGAACAGCAGGAGCTCGCCGAACAGCAGGAGCTCACCGAGCAACAGGAGCTCACCGGACAGCAAGAGCTCACCGAGCAGCAGGAGGCCGGCCTGTGACCGCGACCGTCACCGCGCCCCGACCCACAAAGGCGCGCGGCGTGTCCATGGCGCGCGGCTACCGCTTCGAACTGGTCAAGCTGGTCTCGCAGTGGCGGATCCGTCTGCTGCTGCTCGTGTGCTGGATCGCTCCGGCGCTGTTCGTCGCCGCGGTCAGCCGGCAGAGTTCGCTCCCCGTGGACACGCTGTTCGGCCGCTGGATGCACGCCACGGGGTGGGCCGGGCCGCTGGTGACGCTCGGCTTCGCGGGGTCGTGGGCGCTCCCGCTGCTGACGTCGATGGTCGCCGGTGACGTGTTCGCCTCCGAGGACCGGCTCGGCACGTGGCGGCATCTGCTCGTGGCGGTGCGCTCGCCCCGGCGGATCTTCGCGGCGAAGACGCTGGCCGGCCTGACCGTGATCCTTCTGCTCTTCGCCGGGCTCGTCTGTTCCAGCACGGCCGGCGGCGTGGTGGCGGTCGGCGACCAGCCGCTGCCTGGCCTCGACGGCCACCTCCTGACTCCGGGGGACGCGGCGGTCAAGGTCCTCCTCGCGTGGGTGTGCGTCCTCGCGCCGACCCTCGCTCTGGCCGCGGTCGGACTTCTCGGGTCCGTGGCCCTGGGCCGGTCCCCGATGGGCCTCCTGCTGCCGGCGCTCGTCGCGCTGGCGATGCAGCTCGCGCAGCTGCTTCCGCTGCCCGTCGCCGTACGACTCGCCCTGCCCGGCTACGCGTTCATCGCCTGGAACGGCCTGTTCACCGACCCGGTGCAGCTGGGCCCCCTCCTCATCTCCCTCGCGGTCAGCCTGCTGTGGGCCGTGACCGCGACGGCCCTCGCCTACCGGCTCTTCCTGCGGCGGGACTTCACCAACCCGGCCCACGACGGCGCGGGGCGCGGCGCGGTCGCCACCGCCGTCCTCCCCCTCGTCGCCCTCATGGCGGTGACGGTCGGGGCGCTCGCGCCGACGAGTACGGGCACGGGTTCCGGGATCGAGCAGAAGAAGGTGCAGCGTGCGGTCGCCACGGCGTTCGCCCACCTGTACCGCCTGCAGACCACGCAGCTCCACCGGCCCGCCGTCACCGAGAAGCAGCTCAAGGCCTCGGCCGCGTGCACCAAGGGCGATGTGAGCGACGACGCCAAGGGGCCCGGCAACGACTGGCGCTGCGTCGTGTCGTGGCATCTCCCCGGCGTCGAGGCCACCGGTTCGGCCATCTACCAGCTGGACATCACCGCGGACGGCCGGTTCCTGGCCGACGGCGACGGGCCGAAGGAAGTCAACGGCTACTTCCTGGTGCGCACCCCGACCGGGGACGAGCCCAACCCGCTCTGGCAGTTCGACGGCACGGTCGGACTGCTCGCCACCCCGTAGATCGCCGCCCCGTAGATCGCCGCCCCCCCCCAGATCCCACCCCCCAGATACCCCCATACCGCCACCCCCCAGCTCTCCCGTCCAGAAGGGACAAATCAATGCAGGTAACGCGCCGTCGCAGGCGTGCCGCTGGAGACCTTTCCGGTCTTCCCGGCAGACGCACCGGACGTCGAATACCTCTGGCCGTGGCAGGCGTCACCGTGCTCGGGCTCGCCGCCGCCGGCACCGCCTTCGCCCAGACCCAGCAGTTCGGCAGCGACCAGGTCGGCCAGGTCACCGACCGCGGCCAGGTCATCTCCAGCAACCAGTACATCGCGCCGTACGGTGACCGTCTCGTCCTCCAGAAGGGCAAGATCATGTCGTCGTCGGTCAGCCCGGACGGCACCCACCTCGCGGCCTCGGTCACGGACGGCGGCATGGCGCTGTCCATCGTCGACCTGAAGTCGTGGAAGGTGCAGCAGTACGTCGGCAACAACGCTGCCGCGGACCTGCGCATCAGCGGCAACAGCGTGGGCCAGGAAGGCCCCACGTACTCGCCCGACGGGTCGCAGCTGTGGCTGGGGCAGGCCGACGGGTACACCAGGTTCACGGTGAAGGCGGACGGCAGTCTCGCCGACCCGAAGTCCGTGCCGATCCCGGCGGACGGGCCCAAGCACGCGCTGGTGGGCGAGGCGGTCTTCTCCCCCGACGGCTCGACCGTGTACTCGGCGGTCAACGGCCAGAACCGGGTCGTGGCCATCGACGCGGCGACCGGCTCCGTCCAGCACAGCTGGGCCGTCGGCAACGCCCCGCGCGACCTGGCGAAGGTCGGCTCCAAGCTCTACGTCAGCAACGAGGGCGGGCGCCCGGCGAAGCCCGGTGAGAGCACCGTCAACTCGTACAACACCCAGGTGCCGGCCGACCCGAAGACGGCCGCCACGACCACGGGCACGGTCAGCGTCATCGACCTCGCGGACCCGGCGGCCAACGTGACTAGCATCGACGTCGGCCTGCATCCGACGGCGCTGTACGCGAAGAAGAACGCGCTGTTCGTCACCAACACGGCGACCAACGACGTGTCGGTCATCGACACGACCAAGAACAAGGTCGTGCAGACCGTCAACACCCAGCCGTGGCCCGAGGCGTCGGTCGGCTACGAGCCCGACGCGGTGACGGTGACCGACGACGGCCATCTGCTGGTGACGCTCGGCCGCGCCAACGCGGTGGCCGTCTACCGGTACACGAGCCCGCAGGAGCCGGTCAGTTACGTCGGTCTGCTGCCGACGGACTACTTCCCGTCCGAGATCGCCACCGTCGGCGATCAGGTCGTGGTCTCCAACACCCGTGGCGTCGACGCCCGTCGCGCCACGAACAACGCGGGGCACGCCACCCACGACACGACGTCCAGCCTGCAGCGGTTCACGCTGCCGAGCGACCGTGACATCAAGTCCCAGACGGACAAGGTCTTCCAGCAGAACGGCTGGACGGGCGGCTCGGTCAAGGTGGCAAAGGGCACGAGCCACGCCGACCCGGTACCGGTCCCCCAGCGGCTCGGTGACCCCTCGACGATCAAGCACGTCTTCATGATCGTCAAGGAGAACCGGACCTACGACCAGGTCTTCGGCGACATCGCCAAGGGCAACGGCGACCCGAAGCTGGCGCAGTTCGGCGAGAACGTGACCCCCAACCAGCACGCGCTGGCGGACCAGTTCGGCCTGTACGACAACACGTACGACATCGGCACGAACTCCGCCGAGGGCCACAACTGGCTGATGCAGGCGGACAACCCGGAGTACACCGAGTCCTCGGCCGGTGAGTACGCGCGCAGTTACGACACCGAGGACGACGCTCTCGGCCACCAGAAGTCCGGTTTCCTGTGGACCGGTGCGCAGGCGGCGGGCCGGTCCGTCAAGGACTTCGGCGAGTTCCAGTCGATGGAGAGCAAGCCCTCCGGCGCGTCCTGGCAGAACCTGTACTGCGACGCCAAGGACATGGACGCGACGGGCCGGTCCACGGCCTACCCCATCAAGACGGGTTCGGCGATCCCCTCGCTCAACGACGTCTCGGTGCAGGGCTTCCCGATGTTCGACCTCAATGTCCCGGATGTCTACAAGTACCAGATCTGGAACCAGGACTTCGAGAAGAACGGTCCGGCGAACCTGAACATGTTCTGGTTCTCCAACGACCACACCGGCGGTCCCGCCAGCCCGTCCGCCCAGGTCGCGGACAACGACCTCGCGGTCGGCAAGATGGTCGACAAGATCTCGCACAGCAAGTACTGGAAGGACTCCGCGATCTTCGTCGTCGAGGACGACTCCCAGGCCGGGCTCGACCACGTGGACGGCCACCGCGCCCCCATCCAGATCATCAGCCCCTACGCCCGGCACGGCGTCGTCGACAGCCGGTACTACTCCCAGATCACGATGATCCGGACCATCGAGCAGATCCTCGGTGTCCACCCGATGAACCAGAAGGACAGCGCGGCCACCCCGATGCGCGGGGCGTTCACGAAGACCCCGGACCTCACGCCGTTCAAGGCGCTGCCCAACCGGACCTCGCTGACCGACGGCCTCAAGACCCCGCCGTCCTGCGGCGTGGACACCCCTGCCCCGCAGAACCCCAGCGCCGCGGCCGTGCCTTCCACGAAGGTGCCGGCTGACAAGCAGGAGCTCGCGGCGCAGTGGGACGACTGGAAGTCGCACCAGCGGCTCACCGGGCCGGGCGCCGTACCGGACTACGCGAACCCCGCGCAGATGAACCACTTCACGTGGTACCAGACGCACGAGTGGTCGAAGCCGTACCCGGGCGAGAAGAAGCTCTACGCGCCGAAGGACGTCCCCGGCGCCTACATCCCGTCGGCGGAGTCCGACGGCTGACACTGAAGGGGACAACCCCTCGGGCGCCATGGGCAGTTCGCGTACCCTGAGCCCCGTCGTGTGACAAGGGCCGTCACTCCTCCGCACAGGAGTGGCGGCCCTTCGTCGCGCGCGCACGGGATGAACAAGGGGGATTTTCATGGGCAAGGTCGCGACCGTTGACCAGAAGCTGGCCCGGCAGCTGTACGTGATCGCCGTCCAGGACGCGTCCTGGACACCCGCCACCGTCTGCCGGCGGCTCGGCTGGGGCAGCGACGAGTACGTGGCGGCCGTGCAGGTCCTTTCGGAGCTGGGCCTTCTGGTGCGGACCACCGCGACGCCGAGCGGCTGGGCGTGCATGTCCTCCGAGTCCGCGCTCGGCCACCTCCTCGCCGCCGACGCGTCACGCGTGGACGCGCTCATCGAGCAGAGCACCCGTACCCGCGACGCGCTCGTGCGGATGCTGACCGACTTCGCGCCGATCCACGCCCAGCGCGTGTCCGGCACCCAGGCGGTGCTCGTGGAGGGCACCGCCAACATCGCGGCCGCGCTCGAGGACGCCGCCCAGCAGGCCCGCGACGAGGTCCTCACACTGCGCCCGGGACGCGGGGTGCCCCAGCATCTGCTGGAGGACGGACTCGCGCGGGACCTGCGGGTGCTGCGGCGCGGGGTCGCGATGCGCGCCGTGTATCTCACGTCGTCCGCCGCGACGCCCGAGATCGGTCCGCACGTACGGGAGTTGAGGAGGGCGGGCGGGCAGGTCAGGACGGCGGTGACGCTGCCGCACTGGATGATCGTGATCGACCGGCACCTCGCGGTCGTGCCCGCCACGGGGACCGAGGGGCAGTCGGCCGCCGTGGTCGTGTACGACCCTTCGCTGGTCGAGGTGTTCCGTGTGCAGTTCGAGCACGCCTGGACCGAGGCCGCCGGGTTCGGCCGGTCCGACGGTCCCGGCGACGAGAGCGACGGTCTGACCGACCGGCGGCACCGGGCGGTGCTGCGGCTACTCGCGGAGGGCCTCACCGACGAGGCGGTCGGGCGCAGGCTCGGCGTCTCCGACCGTACGGTCCGCCGTATGGTCGGCGAACTGACGACCCGTCTGGGTGCCACGAGCCGGTTCCAGGTCGCGGTCCTCGCCGAGCGCGCCGACTGGCTCTCGCCGGGAACGGGCGACATTGAGCAGTACGTGCGCGAGGACTCCGGCGAGCAGGCCCCAGAAGGGTGAGCCGATTCCGGCGATCGTCACTCCGGAGGCCGTCGCCAGGAAGGTGATGACGGAGGCCTCGCGGTCGCGTTCGTCGGCGACGGTCCTCGCGAGACTGCCGGACAGCGCGCCAAGCAGCGCGAGTCCCGCGAGCGTCGCCACGAGCGCCTTGGGCAGCCCGGTGAACAGCGCGACCAGCGTCGAGCCGAAGCAGCCGACGACGAGGTAGCCGATGCCGCAGCTCACGCCCGCGACCCAGCGCTTGCCCGGGTCGCGGTGGGCGTCGGGCCCCGTGCAGATCGCCGCGGTGATGGCGGCCGGGTTGATCGCGTGCGAGCCGAACGGCGCGAGGAGCACCGACACCAGGCCCGTGGTCCCGCACACCACCCGCTCGTCCGGCCGGAAGCCGTCCGCGTGCAGGACGGCCATGCCCGGCGCGTACTGTCCGGCGAGCGTGGCCACAAGGAGCGGCACACCGATCCCGATGACGGCGCCGACGGAGAACGCGGGCATCGTGAAGTGCGGTGCGGCGAGCCCGGCGCCCGCCAGGTGCACATGGAGCCCGCCGTCGAAGGCCGCCACGGCCAGCCCGACGGCGAGGGCGCACACCACCGCGTACGTGGGTGCGAAGCGGCGCGCCAGGAGGTGGGTGAGCAGCATCGCGCCGGCGATCAGGGGTGCGGCACGCAGCGAGGTGAAGATCGCGGTGCCGAAGGAGAAGAGCGTCCCGGCGAGCATCGCGGAGACCACACCGGCCGGGATCCTGGCCAGCACCCGCGCGAACACCCCCGTCGCGGTCAGCGCGGTGGCCGCGACACCGGCCAGCAGGAAGGCTCCGACGGCCTCGGCGTACGCGTGCTGGGGCAGCGCGGTGACGAGGATGGCCGCGCCGGGCGTCGAGAACGCCGTGATCACCGGCGTCCGGCTCCACCAGCTGAGTCCGACGCAGGTCAGTCCGGCGCCCATGGAGAGGGCCCACACCCACGACGAGCTCTGCGCGCCGGTGAGGCCGGCCGCGTCGGCCGCGGCCAGGACGAGGGCGAGCGGCCCGGCGTACGAGACCACGGTGGCCACGATGCCGGCGTTGACCGCCGTGAACGGGAAGGAACGTATGGAGTGCACGTGCGACCATGCTGCCTCACGGAGCGGTGCGGCCGGCGGCCGGGGGCTCGTCCGCTTCAGGCCGCGGCCCCTTCCGGCCACCGAGGGCCTGTGTCCGGAGCGGGTCATGGACGTTTCCGGACAGTCAACTTCCCTGGTGGGGACGGGTCTTGGGGCCCAGGATCATGGCCATGACGACATACGCACAGCCCCGTACAGAAGTTGCCCCGCTCACTCTCGACGCGCGTGACACCGCCAGCTTGGAGGAGCTGATACGCACGGCGGCACAGTTGCCCGGGCCGCTCGAACACACCCTGATGTCCGACGCGTTCGCCACCCTCGCCGAGCATCTGCCGACCCGGCTCCTGGAAGGTGTCGAGTCTTTCCGCGACACACCCCCGGACCACGGCCTGATGGTGGTGCGCGGCCTTCCGGTCGGCGACATCCCGGCCACCCCAGGCGCCTACGGCTCGAACGTCCTCGGCGAGACCCACCCCTCCAGCCTCCTCGTCGCCCTGGTCGCCCACCCCCTCGGCGGTCTCATCGGATACGAGGACGAGAAGTCCGGCGCCCTCGTGCACGATGTGTACCCGGTGGCCTCGGACGCCGCGAAGCCACTCAACTCGGGCTCCTCGCTCTTCGACTTCCACACCGAGAACGTCCACCACCCGGTGCGCCCGTCCCACCTCGGCCTGCTCTGCCTGCGCCCCGACCACGACCGGCGGGCCGCCACCATGGTCGCCTCCGTGCGCGAGGCCGAGCCGCTGCTCTCCGCGGCCGACCGCGAGACGCTGCGCACGGACCGCTACCGCAGCCGCTTCCCGCTCTCCTTCACCCGCGGACTCGCGGAGGACGCGCGGCCGGTGACCGAGCCGCACCCGGTCCTTGCGGACGGTCCGGCCGGCGCGCCGGGCACCCGCGTGCGGTTCAACATGCACAACACCTTCGGCACGGACCCCGAGGCGCAGCAGGCTCTGGAGCGGCTCAACGAGGCCATGCACACGGTGCACCGCGCGGTGCGCGCCGACCGGGGCGAGATGCTGCTCGTCGACAACCGGATCGTCGTGCACGGCCGCAGCGACTTCACTCCGCGCTACGACGGTGCCGACCGCTGGCTGCGCCGCTTCTACCCGTACCCGGGTGAGCTGACGGCCGACGTGCTGGTCCGCGCGGGCGGCCGCGTCCTGAGCAAGGACAGCTACGGCAGGACCGGCACGGGCGAGGACACGCGCGCCGATGCATGACCTGACCCTCACCACGGCGGTGATGCTGTGCGTCGCCGCCGCCCTCGCGGGCTGGGTGGACGCGGTCGTCGGCGGTGGCGGGCTGCTCCAGGTGCCCGCCCTGCTGATCGCCTTCCCCCACCTGGCTCCGGCGTTCGCCCTCGGCACCAACAAGGCCGTCGGCGTCGTCGGCACCTCGGCGGCCGCGGTGACGTACGCGCGGCGGGCCACCGTCGACGTGCGGCTCGCGGCGCGGCTCGGCGGGCTCGCCGCCCTGGCCGCCGTCGGCGGTGCCTTCTTCGCGGCGGGTGTGAACAGCGCGGTGCTGCGGCCGGTCATCATGGCGCTGCTGCTCGCGGTGGCCGCGTTCGTCGTGCTCAAGCCCCAGTTCGGGCAGAAGCCGTCCGGCTCCGTGTCCCGGCAGCGGGTCCTGACGGCGATCGTGGTCGTCGGCGCGGGCATCGGTTTCTACGACGGGCTGCTCGGGCCCGGGACCGGCACGTTCCTCGTGATCGGTCTCGTCGCCCTGCTCAACATGGACATGGTGACGGCGACCGCGACGGCGAAGGTCGTCAACGTAGGCACGAACCTGGGCGCCCTCGCGATGTTCACCTACCAGGGGACCGTGCTGTGGACCCTGGCGCCCTTCATGGCGCTGTTCAACCTGGCGGGTGCCTCCGTGGGGGCCCGCATGGCACTCAAGCGCGGCAGTGGATTCGTGCGCGGCGTGATGCTCGTCGTCGTGGTCGCGCTCGTCGGCAAGCTCGCCTTCGACCAGTGGGGAACGTGAAGCGGATGACGATCGGCATCCTCGGCGGGATGGGGCCGCTGGCCACCGTCGACTTCTACCGGAAGGTCATCGACGCGACACCCGCCGGGGCCGACCAGGACCATGTGCCGGTGGTGGTGTGGGCGGACCCGACGGTGCCGGACCGCTCGGCCGCCCTCACCGGGCGCGGACCGGACCCGACGCCCTGGCTGGTGCGCGGGGCGCATCGCCTGGAGGCGCTGGGCGCGCAGGTCATCGCGACGCCCTGCAACACCGCGCACGCCTTCCTCGACGCCGTCCGCGCCAGTGTGCGCGTACCGATGCCCGACATGATCGCGGAGACGGTGGCCGAGATCCGCGCGTGCCATCCGGACGTCACCTCGGTCGGGCTCCTCGCGACCACGGGGACGCTACGGGCGGAGCTCTACCAACACGCGCTGGAGGCGGCGGGGTTGAGGACCGTCGTCCCGACGACCCTGACCCAGGAGGAGGCGGTCACGGGGGCCATCCGCCGGGTGAAGGCCGGCGAGGTGGGCGCGGACCCGGTCTGCCTGATCGAGCGGGCGGCGGGCGAGTTGGCGGCTCGCGGTGCCGGTCTGCTCGTCGCCGGATGCACCGAACTCCCCTTGCTGCTGGGCGAGATGAGCGCCGGTCTCAAGGTCGTCGACCCGACGGCGGTCCTGGCCCGGACGACGGTACGCAAGGCACTCGCGTTGCCGGTGATGCCGGTGGAGTGAGGGCGGGTGTGCGGGTGTGCGGGTCAGAGGTCGGTGGCTCGCTCGTGGCGGGGTTCGTACATGCCCACCTCGCCGCCGCCCGGCAGCCGGAACCGGGTGAGGCGCCCCCAGCGCGCGTCGGTGACGGGCTGTGTGAACTCGACGCCCCGCGCGGACAGCTCGGCCACCGTCGCCTCGACGTCGTCGCACATCAGGTAGAACTCCTGTGAGGCCGGGCCGTCCGTGGGATGCACGGCGATCTCCGCGGGCGGCAGCTTGAAGATCAGCCAGCCGCCGCCCGCGTCGACGTGCGGATAGTCCAGCACATCCCTGAAGAACGCCCGGTCGGCTTCCGCGTCCCGGCTGTAGAGGATGACGTGTCCACCATTGATCATGCGAGGAGCATAGGCGGCAACGGCCTCACCACCCGTCAGCCCGCGCCAGGGTCCGTTCAGCGCCCCAGACTTTCCCGCAGCACGCGCTTGAGGAACTTGCCGCTGGGGTTGCGCGGCAGCTCCTCCACGAAGTGGACGATGCGCGGCTTCTTGTACGAGGCGATGCGGGTGCGGGTGAACTCGACGAGGTCGTCGGCGGTGACGTCGCCGGCCTCGGCGTTCAGGACGACGGCCGCGGTGACGGCCTCGCCCCATGTCTCGTCCGGGGTCCCGAAAACGGCCACGTCGCAGACGTCCGGATGCTCGGCGAGCGCCGACTCGACCTCGACCGGGTACACGTTCTCCCCGCCGGTGATCACCATGTCCTTGATGCGGTCTGTGATGAACAGGTAGCCGTCGGCGTCCAGGTAGCCCGCGTCTCCCGTCCTGAGCCAGCCGTCCTCGGTGAAGAGCCGGGCGTTGTCCTCGGGCCGCTGCCAGTAGCCGGGCGTCACCTGGTGGGAACGCGTGACGATCTCACCGACTTCTCCCGAGGCGAGCGGCTCGGCCGTCACCGGGTCGACGACCGCGACGTCGATGTCCGGGAGGGCGTTGCCCGCCGACCGCAACAGGTGGGCCCGCGGGCCGTCCGGGTCGTGGTCCGACGGCAGCAGCCGGGTCGCGGAGCCGGTCGTCTCCGTCAGCCCGTACTTCTGGAGGAAGCCGCAGCCGAAGATCTCCATGGACCTGCGGAGCAGCGTCGGCGTGATGGGCGAGGCCCCGTAGACGATCATTTCGAGTGCGGAGAAGTCGCGTTCGCGGATGTCGGGCAGTTGCGTCAGGAGGTGCAGCACCGCCGGGACGAAGAAGGCATGGGTGACGCGATGCCGCTCCATGAGTTCCACGGCCCGGAGCGGGTCCAGGTCCGGCAGGGTCACGGTGTGCGCGCCGGCGCTGAGCCCGGTGAGCAGCCAGCCGGTGCCGGCGATGTGGAAGACGGGCATCGCGTTCAGCCCGACGCTCCGCCCGCTCCAGCCCATCTCCGCGAGCTGGGAGTGCCCGGCGTCGACATTGTCGAGCGTCAGCTGCACCCCCTTCGCCAGGCCCGTCGTGCCCGAGGTGTACAGCTGGAGGAAGACCGTGTCACCGTGGACCGCACCGCCCTGGAGGGGGTCCTTGTCCGACGCGCCCGTCAGCCAGGTCTCGTAGGCGAGTTCGTCGGGTGCCGGTTCGCCGTCGACGATCAGCGGGATCCCGGGGAGTACGCCTCGGACGGCACGCGCGCCGGGCAGGAACTCGCCCTGTGTCACCACGGCCCCCAGCTCCGCGTCCCGCGCCACGGCCGCCAACTCCCGTTCCGTGAGGCGCCAGTTCAGCGGTGTGGCCACGAGCCCGGCCTTGCCGCAGGCGAGGAGCAGCTCCGCCGACATGATGCCCGGCCGCGCCAGACAGCCGACCCGAGCGCCTTCGCCGAGACCGGCGGCGAGCAGGGCCTGAGCCGCACGGTTGCTGCGTTCGTTCAGTTCGGCGTAGGTGAGGGTGCGCTCGCCCTCGGTCACGGCGGGTGCGTCGGGGCGCTCGACGGCGTGCTGACGAACGGTGTCCGGAAGGTACGGGCCCATACGGGGTTCCTCCATCGTCTCGGGCACTGGTGCGGCATGGCGAAGTCGGGCGCCCCGAAGGCTCGTTCGTCCGACTGGTCCGGGTGGCCCGACCCCTGGAATGCTGGCGAACGATCGTTAAAGTAGACCGGTCACGCGGACCTGTCCACGCCAAACGAGGGTTGCCTGCTCGGCCCGCGAGTGCGGGCTCACGGCTCCCGCACGTGAAGCAGCGCCTCCTGAATCACCGACACCGCCAACTCGCCCTCGGGCGACCAGAATTCGCCGTAGGCCAGGGTGCGGCCGTCACCTTCCACGCGGCTGCGCTGGGCGTAGAGAAGCCAGCGGTCCGCGCGGAAGGGGCGGTGGAACCACATCGCATGATCGAGCGAGGCGATGGTGTGCCGCGAAGGCCGGCCGCGTTCGAAGGACGTGGGCTCGTGCGGCACCAGCGCGGTCGGCGCCAGGGTCGCGTCACACAGGTAGGCGACGGCGCCGGCGTGCGCCGCGGGCCCGTCCGGCAGGGCGCCCACCGTACGGAACCACCCGAACCGCTCGATCTCGGGCTGCCCCGGGTCCAGGACCGGCGGGATCTCCCGGAACTCGACGGCCTGCCGCAGGGGATGCGTGGCGGGGCGGTGGGCGAAGCCGTCCTCCA
This sequence comes from Streptomyces antnestii, assembly GCF_004005495.1. Classification (GTDB taxonomy): domain Bacteria; phylum Actinomycetota; class Actinomycetes; order Streptomycetales; family Streptomycetaceae; genus Streptomyces; species Streptomyces antnestii. The sequence continues at coordinate 427,866 of NZ_RZYA01000002.1, read as the reverse complement.
GGCCGTCCGGCCCTGGTAGGTCGGGCATCTCGGGGTGCCGCCAGTTCGCGGTCGGCTGCCGCTCCTTGAAGGAGACCGTCATCGTCAGGGCGTGGTGGCCCTCCTGCGTCGCCTCCACCTGGCGGGCGGAGTAGCTGCGCCCGTCGCGCAGGACGCGGGAGGCGAAGCGGACAGGCCGCCGGGAGTCGAGCGCCCGGAGGAAGTACGCATGCAGGGAATGCACCGGGCGGTCCTCGTCCACGGTGCGGCACGCGGCCGCGAGCGCCTGCGCCACCACGGCGCCCCCGTAGGCCCGGTGGGCGGCACGACCACCGTGGCAGTACCCGGTGAACGTCCCGTCGTCGAGCCGTTCGAGGCTGAGCGTCTCGCCCTTGCCCAGGGGGCCGAGGGGGGCCGGGAAGTCGGAGAAGGCCGCCGCGTGCGCGTCCCGTGACCCGCCGGCGTCTCCGGCCGACGCCGGTGACCCCGGGGACCCCTCCGCCTCCGCCGCCTTCATCGCGCCACCCCTCCCGTAACCCCGCCGAATGCCGGACGTCCGTCGGCGTGCGACCGACGTCAAGTCGAACATTCGTTAAGTTACGAGGTCGGTGACGGCCCTGTCCACCCTGTCCGGAAGGCGTGATCCTCGAACTCGTCGACAGGAGGGGCGGGAGGGGGCGGGCCGGCCGATCCGGGGATGATCGGGGCTGATCCGGCGCTGATCCGGCCCGCTGATGTTCCGCGGTCAGGACTGCTGCGGCGGCTGTCCCTGGTCGCCCCTGCCGAACTGGTCCTTGAGCTTGTCCTGGGCCTGGTCGACCTGGCCGCTGTACTTGCCCTGGGTCTTGTCGTCGACCATGTCACCGGCCTTGTCGACGCCCTTTCCCGCCTGCTCCTCGTGGCCCTTCAGCATGCTCTTCAGCTTGTCCATCATGGACATGTGCAACCTCCTCGGCGCGGTCCCCCTCACTCCACCATCACCTCTCACGGCAGGATCTGCGACCGCTGCGTGATCGCGCGGGGCCGCGCCGTGTCACACGCGCCAGCCGTAACGGCGCTCCGGGCGGCCCGCGACCCCGTAGCGCAGGGAGACGTCCGCGCTGCCGGTGGACTGGAAGTACTCCAGGTAACGGCGGGCGCTGACGCGTGAGACGCCGGTGAGGGCCGCGCACTCCGTCGCGGACAGGGTGCCGTCGGCCTCCCGCAACGAGCGTTCGACGAGTTCCGCCGTCTCCACGCTCATGCCCTTGGGGAGCGGGCCGCCGGGAGCGGGCGCGGCCGCACCCGCCAGCATCCGGTCCACGTCGGCCTGGCCGCGCACGACGGTGGTCAGCAGACGGCGGCGGCGCGTCGCGTACCGCGTGAGGCGGGGTTCCAGGTCGTCGAAGTCGAACGGTTTGAGCAGGTAGTCGACGACGCCGTGGCGTACGGCGCCGCGCAGCGCGTCGGCCTCGCGTGCGGCGCTGATGACCATGACGTCGCAGTCGTGCCCGGCGGTGCGCAGCCGCGGGATGACGTCGAGGCCGAACATGTCCGGCAGATAGAGGTCGAGCAGGACGAGGTCCGGGCGCAGCCGGCCCACGGCCGCGATGGCCCGCTCGCCGGTACTCGCCTCGCCGACCACCCGGAAGGGCGTGACGCGTTCGACGAAGGTGCGGTGGACGCGCGCCACCATGAAGTCGTCGTCGACGACCAGCACATCGATCGTGTCACTCATCGCGGAACTCCTTCTGTCGCCGAGTCGGCGGAGACTGTCACCGAGTCGGCGGGAACTGTGACCGTGTCGGCGGGAACCTTGACGGTCATACGGGCTGTGAACATGGCCCCGTCCGGGGTGTTGGCCACGGAGATCTCGCCGCCGTGGCGTTCGCAGACGAGCCGGGTCAGGGCCAGTCCGATGCCGCGCTCGCCCTCGCGTGCGGCCTTGGTGGTGAAGCCGTGGGCGAAGACTTCGCGGGCGAGTCCGGGGGCGACACCTGGGCCCGAGTCGCGGACCACGATCTCCACGCTGGCGGCGTCCTGCCGCAGTTCGACCTCGACCCATGCGTCGTGCCCCTCGGCGTGCGGGGCGGCCGCGTCCACGGCGTTGTCGACGAGGTTGCCGACCACGGTCGCCACGTCCGCGGCGTCCTCGGGCGCAAGCCGGTCGAGCGCGGTGCGCTCCGAGATGCGCAGGGTGACCCTGCGTTCGGCGGCGAGCGAGGACTTGGCCGTGAGCAGGGCGGCGACGGCGGTCTCGCGGACGCGCCGGCTGAGGGTCACGTCCAGCGACTGGCGGCGCTGATTCAGCGCGCGGATGTAGCGCACGACCTCGTCCTGCTCCCCGATCTGGATGAGGCCGGAGATGGTGTGGAGCTGGTTGGCGAACTCGTGGGCCTGGGCGCGCAGCAGTTCCGAGGAGCTGCGGAACGAGCCGATCTCCCGCTCCAGGCGGGCGAGTTCGGTCCGGTCCCGCAGGGTGGTGACCGAGCCGAGCAGGCGGCCGTCCTTGGTGACGGTCATCCGGTTCATCACCAGGACGCGGCCTCGGCGGATGACGACCTCGTCCTTGCGGTCGGTCGTCCCGCCGCGCGCCGGCTCGCCCGGGACCCCGGCGAGTACGTCCCGCAGCCGGCCGTCGATCCCGAGGTCGGCCAGGCTCTGTCCGACGCAGTCCCCCGGCAGGTCGAGCAGGCTTCTGCCCACCTCGTTCACGAGTGTGAGCCGCAGCTGCGGGTCGAGGGCGATCACTCCCTCGGCGATCCCGTACAGCATGGCCTCGCGGTGTTCGGCGAGTCCGGTGATCTCGCGGGGTTCGAGGCCGAGTGTCTGGCGCTTGACGCGGCGTGCGAGCAGCCAGCATCCGGCGAGGCCGAGGCCGCTGGCGATGCCTACATAGGCGAGCAGGTACGACGAGGCTCCGCCGATGCGCTGCCACACCGTCGGGGAGGTCTCGCCGATCATGACGGTGCCGAGCTGGCGTCCGAGGTTGTGCCGGGTCGCTCCGATCACCGGGACCTGGGCCACCAGCTGGCGGTTGCCGTCCAGGGCGAGTTCCCCGGACCAGCCCCGGCCGCCCGCGACGCCGGTGCCGAGGGCGAGCCGGGTGCCGATCACGGTGGGATTCGTCGAACTGACCACGCTCCCCTCGGCGTCGGCGACGGTCACCGACGAGACGCCGGACTGGGCGACCGTGGAGTGCACCAGCGGAGCCAGGGTCTTCTCGGGCGCGGGCAGCACCAGCTCGCTGCGGATCAGGGGGTTCGCAGCCATCTGTTCGGCGAGCGCGGTGACACGCCGCCCCTCCACCCGCCGGAACGTCGCCTCGGACTGGGCCAGCGAGAGGGCGGCGACCACCAGCATCACCACGACGACGATGGCGAGCTGGAGCACCAGCATCTCGCCCGCGAGCGTATGGCGGCGGAACGGCGTTACCACAATGAACTCAATCTCTCCTGCTGACACAACGCGGACGGCCCGGCTGCCGGGCTGCACAATCATGAGGCCCGCAGCGACGTGAGTGGAAGGGAGGGTGGCATGAGAGGTCCGGCACGCGTCGTTCTCGGTGCCCTCTCCGTACTCACCCTGCTCGCCGTCACCGCGTGCGGCGCCGGGCCCGGTGGTGCGGGCGAGCCCGTCGAGGGCCTGCGGATCCTGGTCCCCAACACGCCCGGGGGCGGCTACGACACCACGGCCCGCACCGCGGCCAGGGTGATGGAAGAGGCCCGGATCGCCTCCGACGTGCAGGTTTTCAACGTCCCCGGGGCCGGGGGCGCGGTGGGTCTGCAACGTGTCGTGAACGAACGGGGCAACGGCAGGCTGGCCCTGCAGATGGGTCTCGGAGTCGTCGGCACGTCACATGTGTCGGGGGCGAGGGTGACCGTCGCACGGACCACACCCCTCGCCCGCCTCATCGAGGAGGCCGGCGCCGTCGTCGTACGCGAGGACTCGCCGTACCGGACCGTCGAGGACCTCGTCGCGGCGTGGCGGAAGGATCCCGCGGGGCTGCGGGTCGGGGGTGGCTCCTCGCCCGGCGGGCCGGACCACCTGCTGCCCATGGAGCTCGCGAAGGCCGTCGGCATCGACCCCACGAAGGTCGACTACGGCGCCTACGACGGAGGCGGCGGCGAACTGCTGCCCGCTCTCCTCGACGGGAAGGTCGCGTTCGCCACGACCGGCTTCGGCGAGTTCCTGGACCAGATCCAGGCGGGCCGGCTGCGGGTACTCGCCGTCACCAGCGCGCGGCCCGTTCACGCCCTGCCCGGTGTTCCCACGCTCAAGGCGTCCGGCATCGACCTGGTCTTCGACAACTGGCGCGGGATCGTCGCACCGCCCGGCATCAGCGCCGCGGACCGGAAGACCTGGATCGACGCCCTCACCGCGCTGCACGACTCCGGCCGGTGGCAGGCCGAGCTGACCCGGCACGGCTGGAGCGACGCGTTCCTCACCGGCGACGCGTTCGCCGCGTATCTGTCCCGGCAGGACAGGACCGTGGCGGATCTCGTCACGCGTCTCGGCCTGGAGTAGGCGGACCCCCCTCCGCCCACTCGCTTCAACCGCACCCCCCTTTACCCACCCCTGGACGGCCCGCGCGCCGTCGCGCTCCCCTGCGCCCGCACGCGGCCAGAACCCCCGAAAGGCACCCGCATGACGTCCCACACCTGGTCACTGCTGCTCATCCTGGCCGTGGCGATCGGCGCACTCATCTACCTCATCAACTCCCGCCTGCGCATACATCCGTTCATCGCGCTCATCGTGGTCACCGTCGGCACCGGGATCGCCGCCGGAGAGCCCGTCGAGAAGCTGATCGGTTCCATCGAGGACGGCGCCGGGGGCACCCTGGGCGACGTCGGCATCACGCTTGCGCTCGGTGCCATGCTCGGCCGTCTGCTGTCCGACTCGGGCGCGACCGACGCCATCGCCCACGCCATCGTCGACCGCTCGTCATCGCGCAGGCTGCCGTGGCTCGTCGCCGCCGCCGCGTTCGTGATCGGTGTGCCGATGTTCTTCGAGGTCGGCCTGATCGTGCTGCTTCCGCTGATCTTCAGCGTGGCCCGGCGCCTGGAGGACCAGGGCGGGGCCAAGGGGTCGCCGTACGTGCTGCTCGGGGTCCCCGCGATCGCCGCCCTCGCCACTCTCCACGGCATGCTGCCGCCCCACCCCGGGCCGCTCACGGCGATGACCGGCCTCCACGCCGACCTCGGACTGACGCTCGCCGTCGGCATCGTGTGCGCCGTCCCCACCGTCATCCTCGCCGGACCGGTCTACGCCCGCTGGATCGCGCCCCGTCTCAGCGACGTCCGCCCGGACGCCGCGCTCGTCGCCCAGTTCACCGGCCCCGCCCGATCGGAGGCCGCGACCGCACATGCTTCCGACGGGCCCGGCGCGCAGCTGGCCACGGACACGGCGACCCGCCCGCGCGTGCGCACCGGCCTGGCCGTCACCGCCGTCCTGATCCCCGTCGGGCTCATGCTGCTGCGCACCTTCGCGGAGACCGTGCTCGACGAGTCGAGCCCGGTACGGTCCGCCCTCACCTTCGTCGGCGAGCCCCTCGTCGCGATGCTCGCCGGGTTCCTCTTCGCGCTCGGCGTCACGCTCACCGCCGGCCGCCGCTCCGGCGACGCGACCCGTGACTCCCTCACGGACAGCCTCAAGTCCATCGCCGCGATCCTGCTCATCATCGGCGGTGGCGGCGCGTTCAAGCAGGTGCTCCAGGACTCCGGCATCGGCGACGCGATCGCGTCGGCGGCCCAGGGCGCGCACCTCAACGTGATCGTCCTCGGCTGGCTGATCGCCCTCCTGCTGTCCCTGACGACGGGCTCGGCGACGGTCGGCATCGTCTCCGCCACCGGCATCGTCGCACCGCTCATCGGCACCGGCGGCGGTCTGGAGGCGTCGCTGCTCGTGGTGGCCATCGGCGCCGGCTCCCTCGGCCTCAACTACGTGAACCACGCCGGGTTCTGGCTGGTGAAGGAGTCGTTCGGGATGGACCTCACGCAGGCCACGAAGACCCAGACCGCCGTGCAGACCCTGGTGAGCGTGTTCGGCCTGGGGATGGCGCTCCTGCTGTCGGTCTTCGCCTGACGACTCTGCCTGCCCTGACGACTCGTCAGGGCAGGCAGAGAACAGGTCAGTTGACCAGTCCCTCCGCCGCCTGGAGCATGCGGGCGCGGTAGGCCGGTGTGTCGGCGGGCTCGCTCTCCCCGAAGACGGCCCGGATCCAGTGGCCGTCGGTGTTGTTCGGGAACAGGATGAAGTCGCGCCCGAAGTGTTCGGCGTCCTCCGTGGCCAGCGCCTTGCGTTGCGCGACGGAGGTGACGTAGTAGCGGCGGCGGAAGTCGTTGAGGTTGTCGCCGAGGTAGGCGATCACGTCGTGTCCGGCGGCGACGGCCTGCTGCGCCGGCTCCTTGTTCGACGACTCCCGCAGCATGTTCACGTGGGCGTCGTCGGCGAAGGCCAGGCCTACGTGACGCAGGTTGGCGATCCCCAACTCCTGTGTGTCCGGCCCCTGGTCGCGGGAGGAGACGTAGAAGACCTCCACGCCCTTGCTCTGCGCGTAGTGGGTGAACTCGACGGCGCCGGGGGTCGCGGTGGGGCCGTTCTCGCGTACCCAGGCGTCCCACATGTCGTCGTCGAAGGCCTGCTTGCCGGCGGAGACGAGCCGCGCCCAGTAGGTGTCGGAGGACAGCACGGTGTCGTCGACGTCGGAGATGACCGCGAGCGGTCTGCTGCCGCGGTGCTGCTGGCCCCTGCCACGCAACACGGCGTCGATGCGGTCCCGCGCGATGTTGAACGCCTGCCGGTACAGCATGTCGCGCTCGGCCGCGGTCTGCCGCCAGGCGCCGGCGGTGCTCAGGATGTTCTGCACGGCGTCGTCCGCCGTGCCGGCCTGTGCGCGGCCCGCGGCCGACAGCACCGACCCGCCCGCGATTCCCGTGACGACGGTGCGTCGGGAGAGTGCCATTCCTGCTCCTTGGATCTGTCGGCGAACGAGCGATGTGTGAGGGGTGGCACAGAGATTACGAGGGAGGCGCCGCCCTGTTAACGCTCATTCGTTGCGCAGGCACGGCAGATCATTGCGCGCGCACCGGTGTGTGGCCGTTCGCCCTGGGTCGACCCGGCGTCAGTAGCGTTCGGCCGTGCCGAGGTACTGCTCGGCGAAGGCCGCCGCCGCGACCGGAGAGGCGAACAGGCGGCGCAGCCGGGCGAGTGCGGTGCCCGTGCGGAACGGCTCCCCCGCGGCGGGCCCGTGATACACCTCGGACAGCCACTGCGAGAACTCCTGGTAGTCCCACACCCGTCGCAGACAGGCCTCCGAGTAGCCCGCCAGAGCGCTGTCGTCACCGTCTTCCCTCTGGAGCCGGGCCACCAGCGCGTCGCCGAGCAGGAACGCGTCGTGCAGAGCGAGGTTCATGCCCTTCGCCGCGATGGGTGCGACGAGGTGGGCCGCGTCGCCGGCCAGGAAGAGGCGCCCGGACGCCATCGGCTCGACGACGTAGTCGTGCATGTCGAGCACGCGCTTCTCGATCAGGCGACCCTCGACCGGTTCCGGGGCGCCGTCGGCGGCGAGCCGTCGGCGCAGCTCCGCCCATACGCGGTCGTGCGGCCAGTTCTCCGGGTCGTCGCCGGGCGGGCACTGGAGGTAGTACCGGGTCACCTCGGGGCTGCGGGGCATCTGTCCCGCGAATCCGTCCTGATGGATACCGAAGAGCACGCAGTCGGAGGAGGGCGGCGCCTCGGCCAGCAGGGACAGCCAGCCGATGCCGTAGTCGTGCCGGGCTGTCCGGCCCGCGGCGAGCGCCTTCCGGGTCACCCCGCGCGCCCCGTCACACCCGGCGATGAAGTCGCAGTGCACGACCTCCCGGCGTCCGGACCGGGGGCAGAGGTACGAGACCGACGGCCGGTCCGTGTCCACGTCGTGCACCCGCACGTCCCGCACATCGAACCTGACCGTGCCGCCGCGCACGTCGGTGTACTCGCGCAGCAGGTCCGTGACGAGCATGGGCTGGGGGTAGATGAAGTGGTGCCGCCCCGTCAGTTCACCGTAGGAGAAGCGTTGTCGGCGTCCTTCGAACCGGAATTCACAGGCGGTGTGCCGCTCCGCCCTGCTCAGCAGGTTCCCGGCGAGGCCGCGCTCCTGGAGGGCCCGCACCGCCCACTCCTCGATGACTCCGGCCCGCTGCCGCCCCTGGATGAACTCGCGTGTCTCCGTCTCCAGGACCACGCAGTCGACCCCGGCGCGTCTCAGGATGTTCCCGACCGTGAGCCCGGCGGGTCCGGCGCCCACCACGACGACCGAAACACGTTCTGGAGCAGGGGAATTGGGGTGCTGGAGAGGAGTCACGTGATCATTATGTCGACGCGCCCCGGCAGGTCATCGGCCGGGGTCGGAGCGTCTGCTCGTCCGGAGTCCGAGTCCTACTCGTCGTCCTCCCAGGACACCGCGCTCATGCGCCAGCCCGCCGACGTCCGGACGAACTGTGTGGTCTTGCGGCCGGAGCCCTCGAACCATTCGCCCTTGAGGTAGCCGGACTTGCGGTACTCGCTCCGCCGGTGGGCGATCGCATGGAAAATCTCGGTCCGTTCGGAGACCTCCCACTCGGAGAACTCGGTCAGGGTGCCGTCGGTGAGCATCTTCTCGCGGGGCTCGACGAACCCGTCGAGGTCATAGACGACGGGGTCACCCCCGGAGTTCGCGGTGATCAGGCCCTGCGGGATGAACACCTCCCGGATGGCCGCGACGTCCGGCCGGGTGCCGCCGGTGTTGGTGAACGCGCCGAAGAAACGCCGTACCAGCTCGTCGAGTTCGGCCTTGTCGTCGGCGCGGGCGGGTGTCTCGGCGGCGGGTGCCTGGGCGGCGGGTCGGGCCACGTGCTTGCCGGACGAGGGCCGCTCGCCCACACGCTCGTCGGCCGGGGGCCATTCCTCCGCGAGGACCGACCAGATCTCGCAGTCGCGCCGCTCGCCGCGGTAGTCGATACGCCGGCGCAGCACTCCGTCGCGGGTCATGCCGAGGCGGCGCGCGGCCTGGATGCTGCGGGTGTTGCCCGACGCGGCCCACCACTCGACGCGGCTCATCCCCCGCACCTTGAACGCCCAGTCGATCAGGACGCGGCCCGCCCGGGTCACCAGGCCCCGGCCCGCCCCCGCCTCCTCCAGCCAGCAGCCGACCTCGCACACCCCGGCGTCCACGTCGAAGGTGGTGAACATGACGCCGCCCACGAGCGTGCCGTCCAGCCAGATCCCGTAGATCCGTCCGGTGTCCGAGGCCTGGCGGTCGGCGTAGCGCTGGAGCACCGCGGTGGCGGAGGTGAGGTCGGTGCTGAAGGAGGCCCAGGGTATCCACGGGTCGACGTAAGGGCGGGCGCGGTCGATGTGGGCGAGGAACTCCTGTGCGTGCCAGGGCTCCAGGGGGCGGAGTTGCGCGTCGTCGCCGAGCGTCAGGGTGAACACGGACACCTCGTTCCAGGTACGTAACATGCGTTCGGTACGTAAGGTAGCACCACGCCCCCGTACCTGGAGATGCCGCATGCCCCCCGCACCTGGAGATCGTGAAGCCCGCCGGAAAGACGTGTCCGAGGCGGTGTGGCGCGTGCTCGCCGACAAGGGGTTCGGCGGACTGACCCTGCGCTCCGTCGCCACCGCGATGAACGTCTCCACGGGGATGCTCATGCACTACTTCCCGACCAAGCGGGCCCTCATCGCGCATGCCCTGGACCTGCTGGAGAAGCGCACCGCGGAACGTCCGCGCCGCGAGCGTCCCGCCGAGGGCCTCGCCTCCGTGCGGGCCATGCTGCTCGACATCCTGCCGCTGACCGGCGACGACACCGCCCGCAACCGCATCTGGGTCAGCTCCTGGGACCTGGCGCTCGCCGACGAAGGGCTCGCCACCGGCCAGGCCGACCGGTACACCCGGCTGCGCGCGACGATCCGCCCGCACCTCGAAGCCGCGCGCGCCCTGGGCGAGCTGCCCACCACCGCCGACCCGGAACAACTCGCCGCCACCGCCGTGGCGTTCACCCACGGGCTCGTCGTCCAGGCGCTCTTCGATCCCGGCCGTTTCCCCGAGGGCGTACAGGCCGCCATGCTCGACGACTTCCTCGCGTCACTCGGACCGGGACGCACCTGACACCGGCTCAGGAACGGGTGACGGGGGCGGCCCCGGGTCAGGCGGCCAGTCGGCTGAGGGCCGCCGACACCAGCGTCTGGACACCGGGGCCGAGCACGGACAGGTCGGGGGCGAAGAGGGGACTGTGGTTGCCCGGCACGGCGTCGAGCTTCTGTGCGAGATCGTCGCCCGGCGCGGCCTGCCACACGTCCTGCGGTGTCGACGTCACGAACCAGAAGTCGTACGGCACCCCAGCGGGGACGAGGAGGGAGAAGTCCTCGCTCCCCATGGCCGGGCCAAAGTCGAACACCGTGTCGTGGCCGAACAGTTCGCGGTGCACCGCCGCGATCTCCTGGTCGAGGGCGGCGTCGTTGACGGTGGCCGGGTAGCTGCCGCCGGTCGTGATCGTGGGCGGCGCCGGGCACCCCGCGGCCTGGCACTCCGCCTCGACGATCCGCCGGACGGCGGCCAGGATCCGCTCCCGCACGTGCGCTTTCTGCGTGCGCAGATTGAGCCCGAGCCGCGCCTCGGCCGGGATGATGTTGGGGCGCAGACCGGCGTTGAACTGGCCGACCGTCAGCACGGCGGAGTCGGCTGCGGACACTTCCCGGGAGACGACGGTCTGCAGCCGGGTCACGATGTACGCGGCCGCGACGACCGGGTCGACGGTGGACTCCGGACGTGAGCCGTGGCCACCGACGCCGGGAACGGTGACGTGGATGTCGTCGGCGGCCGACATGATCAGCCCGGGTGTGTGCGGGTAGAGGCCCGCCGGTCCGGGGGCGACGTGCTGGCCGAAGACGGCGTCGGGGCGCGGCGCCAGCCGGTGCAGTCCGTCGGCGACCATCGCCGCGGCTCCGCCGGAACCCTCCTCGGCGGGCTGGCCGATCACCACGAGCGTGCCCGACCACGTGTCGCGGGCGTCGGCGAGCAGTTCCGCCGCGCCCACCAGCCAGGTGACGTGCAGATCGTGGCCGCAGGCATGCATCACACCGTCGACCGTGGACGCGTACGCCAGGCCCGTGGCCTCCTGGACCGGCAGCGCGTCCATGTCTCCGCGCAGCCACACCACCGGACCGTCCCCGTTCGCGAGGACACCCACCACACCGGTACGGGCGACGCCTCGCGTCACCGTGAATCCGGCGCTCTCCAGGCGGTCGGCGAGCAGACCTGCCGTGCGGTGCTCCTGGAAGGCGAGTTCGGGGTGGCGGTGCAGATCCTGGTAGCAGGCCTCCAGGTCGGTGAGCTTCACCCGTGAGACCAGGTCCCGCGTGAGGCGGCCGGTGGCGGACGGATCAGTCATGGCACTCCAGTGCTCGAAGATCGCTCCACTCACGGTATGCGACGCCGCCCCCGGTATCCACCGGCCGGCGGCCCCGACCGGGAGCGGGGCCGAGAGTGGGAGCGGGTTGACCCTCCCCTTACGTCAGGCTTGAAGCTGTGAGCGGACGAAAGGACAGGCGCGTGAGTTACTCCGTGGGGCAGGTCTCGGCTCTTGCCGGGGTCACGGTGCGTACCCTGCACCACTACGACCGGACGGGCCTGCTGTCACCCGGCGAGCGCAGTCATGCGGGGTACCGGCTCTACGGCGACGCGGACCTCGCGCGCCTTCAGCAGATCCTCTTCTACCGCGAACTCGGCTTCTCCCTCGACGAGACCGCAGCCATCCTCACGGACCCCCAGGCCAACGCGCTGGACCAACTCCGCGCTCGGCATGGCCAGTTGAGGGACCAGATCGCCAGGCTGCAGCGGCTCGCCGAGGTGACGGAGCGGGCCATCGAGGTGCAGCGGACCGGTGTGGAGCTGACCCCGGAGGAACGCTCCGAGGTCTTCGGCCCCGTCACCTTCGACCTCAGCTACGCCACCGAGGCCCAGCTGAAATGGGAGGACTCGCCGGGGCACCAGGAGTCGATGGCCCGTGCCGCGGCCCACAGCAAGGAGGACTGGCGGCAGCTCATGGGCGAGGCCGCCGCCTGGCGGGCGGAACTGCTCGCCGCCTTCGACGACGGCGTGCCCGGCGACGGCGACCGAGCCATGGACATCGCGGAGGAGCACCGCCTGCACCTCACACGCTGGTTCACCGCCTGCCCGCCCGACATGCACCGGCGCATCGCGGACGACTTCGCGGCCGATCCGCGCGCCTTCGCCCTCGCCGTACCGGCGCCGGAGCAACGCCCGGGCCTCGACGCGTACCTGCGCGAAGCGATCCACGCCAACGCGTCCCGCCGCACGCAGTCCCCGACCACCACCTGCGAGGAAGACCGATGAGAATCATGATCGCCACGGCCGGTTCGCGCGGGGACGTCGCGCCGTACACGGGCCTCGGCGCGGAGCTGCGCCGCGCCGGGTACGACGTGTCCCTGGCCACCACCGACGCCTACGCGCCCCTCGTGCGCGCCGCCGGTCTCGGATTCCGCCGGCTGCCCGCCGACACACACGCGCCGGCCGGCGTTCGGGGCAAGCGTGAGCTGATGCGCGCCGCCGCGGGGTTCATCACCGAACTGGGCGAGGGGTTCGCCGACGCGATGGACGGCGGCACGGATCTGCTCCTGCTGTCGACCACCACGGCCCCGCTCGGCTGGCACCTCGCCGAGGCCACCGGCACACCGACCCTCGGCGTGTACCTCCAGCCCACCACGCCGACGGGCGATTTCCCGCCCGCCGTCACCGGCGCCCGCTCCCTGGGCCGCTTCGCCAACCACGCCACCGGACGCTTCGCCCTCCGCATGGCCGACCGCGTCTACGAGCAGGCTGTCCCCGCACTTCGCCGCCGCCTCCAACTGCCCCCGGCCACGCCCACCGAGACGCGCCGCCGGCAGGAACAGGCGAACTGGCCCGTCCTGCACGGCTTCAGCACCGCGCTGGTGCCCCGCCCCGCCGACTGGCGGTCCGGCCTGAAAGTCGTGGGCAACTGGTGGCCCCACCACGACCTGACCTCACAACTCCCCACGGAGATCGAGGACTTCCTCCGCGCCGGAGCCCGGCCGGTCTTCGTCGGCTTCGGGAGCATGGCGGCCGGTGAGGGGGAACGCCTGAGCGACATCGCCGTGCGGGCCCTGCGGCGCGCCGGGCTGCGCGGCATCCTCCAGGCCGGCAGGGCGGGACTCGCGTACGAGGCCGACGACATGCTGACCGTCGGAGAGGTGCCGCACGCCCAGCTGTTCCCCCGGCTGGCCGCGGTGGTCCATCACGCGGGGGCCGGTACGGCGGCCGCGGCCCTGCGCGCGGGCGTTCCGGCGGTCACCGTGCCGGTGACGGCGGACCAGCCGTTCTGGGCGGGGCGGCTCGCCGCCGTCGGGGCCGCCCCCGCCCCGATCCCCTTCTCGTCCCTCACCGCCGAACGGCTCGCCGACGCGCTCGACCTGGTCGTGAAACGGCAGACGTACACCCGCGCCGCCGCGGATGCCGCGCGCCACATGGCGACGGAGGACGCCCCGGGCCAGACCCTCAAGGCCGTCAAGGAACTCATCGGCGGATGAGACATCTCCCCCGCGACCGCCCGTACGCGCCGGGGTGGTCCACCGGAGGACCGTCGCCGAAATCGGCGCTAGCCCACGGGTACCGAGGTGCCGGTCAGCTTCACCGCGATGCCGTCCTTCCGCACGGAGATGTCACGCAGGCCCAGGTCGCCCGGCATGTCGTCCGGGAGCCGGGCCGAGAACTCCATGGCCTCGGCGACCTTGGGCTCCTGCGTCTTGCGGAGGCCCTTGAGCAGCGTCGGATCGATGCCCGCGGGCTTCAGCAGCGCGGGGTGCTCGATCAGTGTGTCCAGCACTGGGCCCTTCATCATCCGGCCCGGGACCAGTCGCTGCCCGGTCGTCTCCTCGAAGTCTCCCGCGTCCACCTTGCCGGCGGCGGGCGCGGCCAGTTGGAGTCCGCCGCCCTTGCCCGGGGTGTAGGTGAGGAGGCCGGGCACGACGAGGCGGGTGCCGGACACGGTCAGTGCCACACCCCGGTCACCGGTACGGCGGACCTGCCCGCGCGCCCGGACCTGTACCTGAGTACCCGCCACGGGCACGTCTCCGTGGGCCACCACCGTGTTCTTCTGCCGGCCAGGGGCCAAGTGGACCTGCGAGGCGCCGACTTCACGGTTCAGGTCGTCGAAGTCGAGGAAGACGTCGCCTCGTACCCGGCCCAGGACGGCGCCCTTGACCGACGAGGGGAGGCTGCCGACGATCCGGATGTCGTCGACCGTCGCCTTCACCTGTGCGACGGAGACGGGCCCGGCGGAGATGTCGGGGACGTTGACCTCGACGTGGTCGAGGTCGCCGGTGGCGAGCTGCCCGACGAACGGGAAGCTGTCGATGTGCACCTCGGGCTCGGCACGCAGGTGCAGCGCGTCCCGCACCTGGCTCGCGGCCAGGTTCTCGGCGTAGAGCACGGCCCAGCGGTCGCCGACGGCCAGGAAGGCGAGCGCGACGCCCAGGCCGAGGACCGTCTTCGCGGTCCGGCGAGCGATGACACGGGGGCGCGTCCCCCGTATTCGCGCGGCGGGTTCTGCCGTGAGGTCTGCGGCGGGATCTGCGGCGGGTTCTGCCGTGAGGTCTGCGGCGGGTTCGTTCGATTGCATCAGCACATGCGATCACACGGGTGAGGGCTCGTTGACTTCCTCCCCCTCCTGAAGGGAGGGGGAATCCCCTATGAGGGGGTTCGGCCGGTCGCCCGGCTTACGGGTTCCTGCTTCGCAGACCGGCTGGCGCCGAGGTCTCCACAGGCTGACACGGGCTGCCCGCCCGCGTGTTTGATGTTGACGGCCGCGTTCACGTCGGCGTGTGCGGTGTATCCGCAGCCTTCGGCCTTGCACACGAAGACCGATTGGCTCTCTCGGTTTTCTTCGCAGGCGAAGCCGCAGGCGGAACACCTTTGCGACGTGTACGCGGCATTGACCTTCACCACGGTCGTGCCCGTGTACCGGGCGGCGCCCACGAGGGCGAGTTCGAGGCGGTGCCATCCCTTGTCGAGGATGGCCCTGTTCAGGCCCCGTTTCTGAGCGACGCGGGAACCCGGCGCCTCGATCGTGCCCGAGGCGGACGCGGACATGTTCTTGATCCGCAGGTCTTCCAGCACCACCAGAGCGTTTTTCGCGACGATCCGGGAAGCGGTCTGCGCACAGAAATCCGCACGCCGGTCCGTGACCCGGCCCATGATCCGGTTCATCGCCGCCCGGGTCTTGGACCGGTTGGCGCTGCCCTTCTTGGCGCGGGCGAACTGCTGCTGAAGCCGCCGGTACCGTCCAGCCTCACCTGCGGTGATGAACTCCCGGTCGTGGAAGTCGCCGTCCGAGGTGACCGCCGCGGTCTTGACGCCCCGGTCGATCCCGACCGCTGTGCCGGGCATCGCATGCCGCTCGGGTGTGACGGCCTGGTCGTCCACGAGGAACGACACAAACCAGTGCCCGGACTTCTTCGACACGGTCGCGGACCGGATCTCACCGCCCAGGGGACGGGACCAGCGGAAGCGGACCCAACCCACCTTCGGCAGCTTCGCCCGGCCCCACTTCCGGCCCAAGCGCTCCACGCTGATCTGCTTGGCGTCGGGAAACCGGAACGAAGGCGACCAACGCACCTTCGACCTCCACCGCACCTTGAACGTGCCATGATCCCGGCACGCCTTGTCGAGATCCCGCAGGGTCTGCTGCAACACGTGCGACGGCGCGGCCTTCAACCAGGCGTGTTCTTTCTTCGCGTCGGCCAGCTCGGCGGCCTGGGGCACGTAGTTCATCCACGCCCCGCGCCGCCGGTACTCCCGGCGCTGGTGAAGGCCGGTGTTCCACACCGACCGACAGACGTTGCCGAACTCCTCGCACATCTCCGCCTGTTCGGACGTCAACTCAAGCCGATACCTGCGGCCCGACAGCATGAAAACACCCCCCCAACTGATGTGATCAACATAGTGCCCGCCACTGACAACGCAGCGAACTCCGCGGCTCCGCTGCGAGGATCGGCTATCCCCGGCCTGAAGGCCGGGGTCTGCGCCGAAGAACTGGCCGATCAAAGCCGGTGTCCCCCGGGCTGTCACATTCGCGCGACCGCCGGTGTCTTCATGCCTGACAGCCACCCAGGCGGACGTCCGAGGAGGACAGGAGACCATGGCACTTCGTATCCCGAAGGCCGAGCTCCCCAGCGAGCTCGCGGAGAACATGATCAAGCAACTGGGCGCCGTGCCCGAGAACGTCGAAGTGCTGTGGCACAGCCCGCAGGTCACCCAGGACAGCCTGGAGTTCGGCGCCAGGATCGGCGCGTGGAACGGGGCGGACGCGAGCCTCAAGTCGTTCGCGCACATGGCCGTCGCGGCGCAGGTCGGCTGCAGTTGGTGCCTCGACGTCGGGTACTTCCAGGCGCAGAACGAGAACCTGGACCTGACCAAGGCGAGCCAGGTGCCGCGCTGGCGTGAGTCGGACGTGTTCGACGCGCTGGAGCGGGACGTGCTGGAGTATGCAGAGGCAATGACGAACACACCACCCACCGTCACCGACGAGCTGTACGCGGGCCTGCTCGACCGGCTCGGCCCCGCGGCCATGGTCGAACTCACCGCGTTCATCGCCTACGTCAATCTGGCCACCCGGGCCAACGTGGCGAACGGGGTCACGTCGCAGGGCTTCTCCGCCGCCTGCGAGATTCCGCTGGCCCCGCGCCCCACGCCGTCCGACGCGGCCGCGACGGCATGACCGAGGACCCGTTCGTCGCCCATCGCAGCCTGCTGTTCACGGTCGCGTACGAGATGCTCGGGTCGGCGGCCGACGCGGAGGACGTCGTGCAGGAGTCCTGGCTGCGGTGGGCCGGCGCCGACCGGTCCCGGGTGGGTGACCCGCGGGCGTACCTCGTGCGCGTGGTCACGCGGCAGGCGCTCAACCGGCTGCGCACGCTGTCCCGGCGCCGCGAGGACTACGTGGGCGAGTGGCTGCCGGAGCCTCTGCTGACGAGCCCCGATGTCGCCGAGGACGTCGAACTCGCCGAGAGCGTCTCGATCGCGATGCTGACCGTGCTGGAGACACTCGGACCGGCGGAACGCGCGGTGTTCGTCCTCCGCGAGGTCTTCGACCTGCCGTACGGGGAGATCGCCGAGGCCACGGGGAAGTCCGCGGCCTCGGTACGGCAGATCGCGCGTCGCGCACGCGAACACGTGGCCGCACGTCGGCCGCGCGTGCCGGTGAGCGGGCCGGAGCAACAGGCCGTGGTGGAGCGGTTCCTGGGCGCGCTGCGCACGGGGCGGTTGCAGGAACTGCTGGACGTGCTGGCGCCCGACGTCGTCCTGATCGCCGACGGCGGCGGGCACGCGGCCGCCGCCCAGGCGCCGGTCCACGGGGCGGAGGCCGTGGCCAGGATGCTCGCCCGGCCGGGCCGCGTGGTGTCCGCCGTGTGGCTGAACGGTGCGCCGGCGGGCCGGATCGAGGGCGACGGCCGGCTGGCCACGGTGAGCCTCGTGGTGGAGAACGGGCGGGTCACGCGGATCTACGCGATGGCGAACCCGCGCAAGCTGACGCGCCTCGACGAGCCTGCCGAACTCTCCTTGTAGAGGCGGCTGTTGGTACGGCGTCACGGGTGTTCCGGTCGGTCAGGACAGCCGACCGGAACACCCGTTCCCGTACCCGTTCGGTCATGGGATCGGCCACCGAATCGATCAGCGGACCGGTCACGGGAGATCAACTCTCCGGTGGCATACGGGCGTTATCGACCCGCGCCACGCCCGCCGAGCAGGCAACCTTTCGCGGCTCGGCCAATTTCCAGCGAATGGAACCTAATGTTCCATTCGAGCGCTACCGTGATGGCATGCCAATGTACGTTTATGTCAGGACCTCGACCGAATCGACAGCGTGGTGCGGTACGGCAGTTCATGCGGAAGGGGTCGACGTCCCGTGTCTCTGATGCCCCCCGCGCCGGCCATCCCGAACACCCGTGCCCGGTCGGCCGTCGTGTCCCGTCATGAGTGGGAGGGCTACCGCTGCGAGTCACGCCTGGTGCCGGCCGTCTCCCCGCGCATCGCGCCCCTCGTCCTGGTCGGCGGCGCGTTCCAGACCAAGGAGAGCTGGGGCCGCCTGGAGCGCGAGCTCCTCGCCCACGTGGACGTCTTCACCGTCGACCTGCCGGGCTGGGGTGCGGGAAACGTCCTGCCGGACCGCCACGGCGCGGACTTCCTCGCGGACGCCCTGGGGCACATGATCGACGAGGCGGGACTGACCTCCGTGCACCTCGTGGGCGGCTCGTACGGCACCGCGATCGCCTACCGGCTCGCGCAGCGCCGGCCCGAACTGGTCGCGAAGATGGTGCTGGTGGGCACGATGACGTCCATTCCCGGGCACGCCCGGGTCGCCATGCGCCGGACCCTGGATCTGCTGGTCGAGGGGCGTATGGAGGAGTTCGCCCAGGAGACGGTCGCGTTCATGGTCAACGCCGACCGGATCGACTCCGTGGCCGCCGGCACGCGGGTCCGCCGTTTCCTGATGCGCCGCATGCTCAACCTCAGCGACGAGGACGTCGAGAAGCACCTCTCCAACACGATGCGCCTGCTCCGGCACGAGATGCTCGACACGAGCCGGCCCCCGGGCATGCCGGTGCTGGTCGCCACCGGGGAGCACGACGCGTTCACGACGCCGGAGCTGTGCCGGGCCCTCGCCGCCACGTGCTCCGACAGCTGGTTCACGCGGGTGGCCGACGCCGACCACATGCTTCCGCTGGAGCGGCCGGTCGAACTCGCCGATCTGATCACGCACTTCCTGATGGGCGAGCCGCTGGAGCAGCTTTCGTACTGCCGCGGTGTCGAGCGCACCTCCCCGCTCTGCGCGACACCTTGAGAACCGGGCGGATCCCGTCCCCCGCACAACCGTCCGACATTCCGACAGGAGAGCTCCGACCCGATGCGGATCCAAGTCATCACGGTGGGCACGACCGGCTCGGTCGCCCCGTACACCGGCCTCGCACACCGGCTTCTGGCCGAGGGCCACGCCGTCGAGGTCGTCACCCACGCCAAGTTCGCCCCCATGGTGGCGTGCTGCGGGCTTCGCATGAAGCCGCTGCAGGCCGACCCCTTCGAGGCGCTGATCGGCGCGCACAGCCATCTCACCGGCACCTCCGCACCGCCGTCGCCGTCCCTATCGCCGGCGCCGTCGCCGTCGCGTCCTTCGGACGCCGTGCGTGCGGTGCGGTCGTTGCGCTCCCTCGCCCGGGACACCCGGCAGGCCATGCTGTCGCTGGTCGACGACGTCCTCGACGCGGTGGACCCCAAGGCCGACCTCATCCTTCTGTCGACCATCGCCGCCCCCATCGGTTCGGCCGTCGCGCGCCACCATCACATCCCCACCATGGGCGTCTTCCTCCAACCCGACGTCCCCACAAGCGAGTTCTCCCCCTGTACGACGCCCTGGCGCGGCCCGGCCCGCACCAACCGTCTACGGGGTCACGCCACGAACGCGCTCTTCGACACCCTCTACCGCACGGCCCACCGCGCCACGCACGACCGCCTCGGCGTCGGCCACCGCGGCGGCCATCGGCTGCGCAGCGCGCGCGAACGCTCCCAGTGGCCGATCTGGCACGGATACAGCCCCTGGGTCGTTCCCCGCCCGGCGGACTGGCGGCCCGGACTGCACGTGGGCGGCTACTGGTGGCCGCACGAGTGCCCGAACTGGCAACCCCCGTCTCTGGTAACGGACTTCCTGTCAGCCGGTCCGCCCCCCGTGCTCATCGGATTCGGGAGCATGATGCCCGGCGATCCCGAGCAGCTGGGGCAGATCGCGGCACAGGCACTGCGGCGCGCGGGGCTGCGCGGTGTGGTCCAGTCGGGCTGGGCCGGTCTCTCGGTGGTCGACGACGACGTCATCACGGTCGGCCAACTGCCGCACGGCTGGCTGATGCCGCAGACCGCCGCGGTCGTCCACCACGCGGGCGCGGGCACCACGGCGGCCGGTCTGCGGGCGGGCGTACCGGCGGTGCCGGTCCCGGTCATGACCGACCAGCCCTGGTGGGCGGCCCGGCTCGTGGAACTCGGGGTGAGCGCGGAAGCACTTCCCTGCGCCGAGCTGACCGCCCCACGGCTGGCCGACGCGCTCACCCGGGCGGTCCAAGATCGTGACCTGGCCCGCAACGCCACAGCGGCGGCGGCGCGGCTGGCCCGCGAGGACGGGGCGGGCGCGGTGGCCCGCGCGGTCGCGGCGATGGCCTGAGCCCGTCGAAACGGTCGCCCTGCGCGGTGGTCGGGCGATCATCGCACTGCCGGCGCAAGGACGGCCTCTCCGGACTTCTCCGGGCTTCTCCGGGCTTCTCCGGGCTTCTCCGGGCTTCTCCGGGCTTCTCCGGAGGCCGGCCGCACCCGTCCCCCATCTGCCGTACGTCATGAACGTGAGGACACCCCCCATGACACAGTCCGCTACTCCGTCCCCTCTCGCCACCCCATCACCGGCACCGCCTTCGCCCTCCACGTCGCCCGAGTACGACGACTCAGAGCCCACCCTCTCGGCCATGCCCCCGCTGGACGCCTGGCTGCATCGCCAACAGGTCTACGGCGGTTCCAACATGACCGGCGCGCTGCTCACCTGGTTCGAGGGCCCGCCACCCACGGTGACCACGCTCCGCTCCCTGGCCCGGCAGCGTCTCGCGCGCTACGCACGGCTGCGCCTCGTTCCCCATTCCCCCACGACCGCTCACGCCACCGGCAGCTGGCCGCTCTGGTCGACCGGCCCACGGTTCGAGGCGGACCGCCACATCGCAGAGAGCCCGCACGTCCCCGCCACCGGGCTCGAAGCGCACATCGCGGCCCTGTTCACGGCGCCCCTCGATCCCGATCGCCCGCCCTGGCAGCTGCACCTCATCCCCACCACGGGCGGCTTCGTCCTCCTGCTCCGCGCACACCATGCCCTGCTGGACGGCCGGTCCATCGCGACGGTGCTCCGCGCCCTGCTCGACGAAACCACTCCGGCCCACCGGCCGCCGACCGGTCCCGCCCACCGATCGCCGACCGGTCCGCCCCCCGTGGAGCCACCTTCACGGTTCCGTCAACTGGCCTGGACCCTGGGCGACTTGGTGCCCAAGGCACGTCCGCTGCCCCTGCACGGTCCCGTGGACCCGCACCGCGTCATCGCCTTCCGCCGGGTGCCGAGTGAGGAACTGGCCGCCGCTCGGGCCGCATCGGTCTCCGGCGCCACCGGCCGTGAACGGGCCTCCGCCAACGCCGTCTTCCTCGCCGCCACTTCCGGAGCGCTGCGCACCCTGGGGCTCACCGGCCGCTTCCCGCGGCTGCCCGGAGTGTGCGCCCTGGTGCCGGTCGACGTACGCACCGACGAGCAGAGAGAACTGCTCGGCAATCACTACGCGACGGTCCGCATCCCGCTCCCCGCGCAGCGGGACGGGCGGCTGCGGCTCGCCGCCGTGGACTCCTTCATCAGGCGCGGCGCGATCGGCGCGCGGGCGCGGGCCCAAGCCGCCGTGGTCTCGTCACGGCCGCGCAAAGTGACTGCCCTGGGCAACGCGGCGAGCCGCTATGTCGATTCGCCCCGCTACTTCTCACTGGTGTGCAGCAGCGTGGCCACACACGCGGGGGAACTCACCCTCGGCTCCGCGCGGCTCACCGCGATGGCGGGCCTTCCTGCGCTCGGCCCGGGCCACCCCCTCGCGCTCACGTTCATGCGCCACGGCGGCGGATCGGTCGTCACCGCCCTCACCGACCACGGCCACCGTCACCTGGCACAACCGCTCGTCGACCGGATCCACGCCGAAATCCGCCACCTGTCCGCCTGAGAGCTCACCACGGCTGGAGTCACCGCCCGAGTCACCGCGCCGTCATGAACGGCTGCGGCGGGCGCGGGGCCTGTGCTTGCGGGCCCAGTTCCACACCCGGGCGAGCGCCGGGATGCGGTCGTGGAGTTGCTGACTGTTGCGGTCCAGTTCCTCCATCAGGCGCTGCGAACGGTGCTCCGTGTCGAGTTCGGCGAGGATGCGGTCGATCTCGGTGAGCAGGGCGCCCTGCAGCTGCCATTGACGTGGGTTGTCCTGGACGGCGTCGAGGAGCAGCTGCGCGACCCGTTCGCGCTGGGTGCCGGCGGCCGCGAGGTCGCTCACCAGGCGGTCCTCGGCCGTCTCCGATTCCGCGCTGGTGCCGGTGGCGACGAGGACGGCGAAGCTGACGATCGCGTCCGCGACATGGCCGAGCAGTTCGCGCATCGCGAACGACACCTCGGGTTCGAGCAGCCACTCCTCCTCGCGCTGTTTGGCCAGGTCCGTCAGGGTCCGGGCGATGACGCGCAGCACGACGGTGCAGATCTCGAGAGTGTCGAGACCGGTCCTCAGGACCACCCTGTGCAGTCTCCCCTCGCGCACCCGCGGATTGAGCCGGAGGCTGTCCTCGGCCTGACGCAGGGAGCCGTCCACTTCCGCGATGTCCTGGTCGAGGCGGCGCGCCTCGTGCAGCCGTTCCGCGGCGACCGGCCATGGCGTCTCGGCGTCGAGCTGGTCGCCGAGGTCGAGGAGCAGCCGGCGCATGCGCCGGGCGAGGTCCTCCAGCGCGTCGCCCGCCGTGTCCACCCACAGGGGCGGCGCGAAGAAGAGGTTGAAGCCGAGGCCGGTCAGGGCTCCGATGAGGGTTTCAAGCACGCGGTCCCAGGCGCTCGACGCGACCTGGGTGACGCCCAGTACGAGCATCGCGCTGATCGCCACCTCGGGCACGAACTCGTTGGCGCGTACGAGCGGGCCGATGGTGAGGGAGGCCAGGATGATCAGCGCCAGGCTCCACCAGCTCAGCCCCACCAGCGCGCTGAATCCGATGGCGATGAACACACCGACGACCACGGCGTTGATGCGGCTGATGCTCATCTTCACGGTGGCGTACAGGGTCACCTGGACGACGAGGAGCGCCGTGAGCGGCGCGGTCAGCGGGGCCGGCTCGCGGCTGAGGTGGAGTGCGATGACGTAGGCGATCGTCGCCGCGGCGGTGGCCCGCAGCATCTGTACGACGACCGGGTTGCGCAGCTGTCTCACGAGCACGCTGCCGCCGGGCACACGGTTCAGCAGCTTCACCAGCCGCTCGGATACCAGTCGCACCTCTGGTCCCTTCCCCGATCGGGCGGCAGCCTCCCGACCTCGTAGACCGCCCGTGTCACGGCGGAGGAAACGGCGGTCGGCCGTCGTGCCCGCGGGACGATCGGCGCCGATTCCCGTTCGGGCCCGAACCCCTTCCGTTCATGCCCGTATCTGTTTACTTCCCCGCATCATCGCCGTAGCATCCTGGTAAATCCACAGAGTCGGTCATTGAACGGATGCAAAACCACATCCGTTCAGCGACCCTCGGACAAGAGGAGCAAGGTATGCCTCAGCGCACTGTCGTCATCGGTTCGCCCGCCGGTCTGCACGCCCGTCCGGCTTCCGTCTTCGTCCAGGCCGCCGCCAGGCAGCCGGTCAAGGTGACGGTGGCCCGCGAAGGGCAGAGCCCGGTCGACGCGCGAAGCCTGCTGTCCGTGCTCGCGCTCGCGGTCAAGCACGGCGACTCCGTGACCCTCGCCGCCGAGGGCGACGGCGCTGACGCCGCCATCGACGAGCTGGCGGCACTCGTCTCCGCCGACCTCGACGCCCGGTAGCGGAGCGCGGCGACGCGGGCCCTGCCCACTGACGGAGCGCGGCAGCGGCCGCCCTGCCCACTGACGGGGCAGGGCGGCCGCTGCCCGTGAGTCCTAGGCCTGGGTCTCGCCGTCCGTGCCGGCCCCGGTCAGGTTCGGCGGCCAGTTGCTGATCTTCTTGGGGCGCGGCGACGCGTAGGTGCGGACCTTCGACGTGGAGAGGCCGAGGCGGACGAGGGACTCGGCGATGGTCACGGCCGCCGCCACCCCGTCCACCACGGGTACGCCGGTGCGCTTCACGACCTGCTCGGTGAGGCCGGCCATGCCGCCGCAGCCCAGGCAGATGACCTCGGCCTTGTCGTGCTCGACGGCCTGCGCGGCCTGCTCGACGATGGCCTCGACGGCGGCTTCCTCGTCGCTCTCCAGTTCCAGTACGGACATGCCGCTGGCGCGGACCGAGGCGCAGCGGTCCGTGAGGCCCGCGAGCTTGAGCCGGTCCTCGATGAGCGGCACGGCCCGGTCCAGGGTGGTGACCACGGAGTAGCGGTGGCCGAGGAACTGGGCGGTGCTGGCGGCGGCCTCCGTGATGTCGACGACCGGGACGTCCAGGAGTTCCTGGAGTCCCTCCCTGCCGTGCTCGCCGTACCCGGCCTGGATGACCGCGTCGAAGGGGTGCGGGTAGGTGCGGACCGCTTCCATCACGGCGATGGCCGCGAGGTAGCTCTCGTAGTTCCCCTCCACGGACTCCGCACCGAACGGCGGGGTGAGGGCCACGATCTCGGTTCCGGGAGAGGCCACGGAGCGGGCCTGCGCGCCGATGCTCTCGGTCATCGAGACGGTGGTGTTGACGTTGACGACGAGGATACGCATGTGTGCTTTTCCTTGCTGGGGGTCGGCCGGGGCCGGGGGTGACGCGGGTCGGTCAGCCGGCGGCTACGGCGATCGCTTCGCCGTCGACGTCCTGGGTGGCCTTCTTGCGGTCGGCCACGACCAGGTAGATCGCGGCGGAGAGGGCCGCGCCGATGAACCAGGAGAATCCGGAGACGGACTTGAAGGCGGGGACAAGCGCGATGACGACGGCGACGGCCGCGGCGGGCACGAACGCGCCGATGGCCCGCAGGTGGAATCCGCGCTGGTAGAAGTACTCGCCGTCACGCTCTTCGGTGTAGAGGTCGGGCACGTTGACCCGGGTGCGGCGCACCAGCCAGTAGTCGGCCATGACGACGCCGAAGATCGGGCCGAGGAGTGCTCCCAGGCCACCGAGGAAGTAGTTGACGACGGTCGGGTTGTCGTAGAGGTTCCACGGCAGGATGACCAGGCCGATGACGGCGCTCACGATGCCCGCGCGGCGGAAGTTGAGCGTGCGCGGGAAGAGGTTGACGAGGGCGTAGATGGGCGCCACGAAGTTCGCCATGAGGTTCACCGCGATGGTCAGCGTGATGAACGCGAGCGAGGCCGCCGCCATGAGGTACGTGTTGGGGATCGACCGGACGATGTCCTCGGGTCCGGTGATGACCTCGCCGTTCAGCTTGAACTGGGCGCCGCTGAGCACGACCACGATGACGGCGAAGAACAGCATGTTCACCGGGATGCCGACGAGGTTGCCGCGGACGATGGCGCGGTCGCTCTTCGCGGAGCGGGTGAAGTCGCAGAAGTTGAGCACGAACGTGCCGTAGATGACGACCCAGAGGGCGGCGCTCTCGAAGATCTGACGCCACATGCCGAAGCCGCTCGGCGCGTGCCCGGTCGACATGGCGATCGAGCCGCCGGCGCGGACGAACATCCAGATCGCGAGCGCGGTCATCGTGATCAGGATGGTCGGGGCGGCGAACTCCATGTACTTACGGATGAGTTCCATGCCGTAGCTGACGATGACGACCTGCACGACCCAGAGGGTGAGGAACGTCGCCCAGCCGAGGGTGGACAGTCCGAGGATCGAGTTCTCGTCGAGCGAGCGGAGTCCGGGGAAGAGGACCTTGGCGAGCGCGCCGAGCACGGACGACGCGAGGTACGTCTGGATGCCGAACCAGGCGATGGCCACGACACCGCGGACGATGGCCGGGATCTGCGCGCCCTTGATACCGAAGGAGATGCGGCTCATGACGGGGAACGGGACACCCGTCTTGCTCCCCATGTACCCGGAGAGGGTCAGAAGCAGGAACAGCAGCACCGAGGCGATCACGAAGGCGGCGAGGATGCTCCAGACGCTCATCCCGAGCGCGAACAGGCCGATCGCGAAGGCGTAGTTGCCGAGGCTGTGGACGTCGTTACCCCAGAGGGTGAACACACTGTAGGCGCCCCACTTGCGCCCTTCCTTCTTCGTGGGGGCGAGGTCCCTGCTGTACAGCGCGGGACTCGTCCGCGGGCCCGCGTCGACCGCGGCAAGGGATGGCTTTTCGTGCACGGCGGCCATGGCACACCCGGCTTTCCGTATTGCGGAATAACACTTCCTTGTTTCGGAAAGGGAGATTACGGGGGTCACCGGGGGCGGTCAATAGGTGAATAGGAATTTGCACATCCCCTTGGCGACCTCGCCACTCACGCCGAATTCATTGCTTGGGCAAATTTGCAAGTAGGCAGCGAACGAGGGCACAGCCCCTCCGCGGCGACGCGCTACCGAAGGTAGGCGTTCTGTATGCCATTCAGAACCCCCTGTCCACCCCTCGGTCCTCACCTTTACGTTGAGGTGAACTTTGGTATACAAAAATTGCATGCCAGTCCCTCCCGCGCCCGCCCGAACACCTCAGGAGCAGCTTCCGGATCCCCGGCGCTGGTGGGCGCTGTGCGTCCTCGGCCTGGCCCAGCTGATGATCTTGCTCGACAGCACCATCGTGAACGTGGCCATGCCGTCCATGCAGTCGGACCTTGCCATGGCCGACGGCGACCGCCCCTGGGTGGTGACCTCCTACACCGTCGCCTTCGGAGGGCTGCTCCTGCTCGCCGGGCGCATCGCCGACCACGCGGGACGCAAGCGTGTGTTCTCCGCGGGCCTGCTCGGCTTCGCGGTCGCCTCGGCGGCGGCGGGGGCCGCGCCCACCGCACAGACACTGTTCGCCGCCCGCGCCGTGCAGGGGGCGTTCGCCGCGCTGCTGGCCGCCTCGGCGCTCGCCCTGGTGGCCACGACCTTCACCGACGCACGCGAACGCCGCAAGGCCATCGCCGTCTTCGGAGCGCTCGGCGGAGCCGGCGCGTCCCTCGGCGTCGTGCTCGGCGGACTGCTCACCCAGTGGTTCGGCTGGCGCTGGTGCCTGCTGGTGAACGTGCCGATCGCCCTCGTCACGCTCCTCGGCACGTTCTGGACGCCGCGCGACCGGACGCAGCGCCTCACCGGCCGCATCGACATCGCCGGGGCCGTCCTCGGCTGCGGGGGCCTGACGACGCTGGTGTTCGGGTGCAGCCAGGCGGAGGCGCACGGCTGGACGACGCCTGCGGTACTCGGCGCCCTGCTCGCCGGAGTCGCCCTCCTGACGGCGTTCGCCTGGTGGCAGACCCGCGCGGCCGCCCCCCTGCTGCCGCCCCGCCTGGTACGCGACCGGCGCCGCGTCGCCGCGCTGCTCGCCGGCAGCGCGCTGATGGCGGGCCAGCTGTCCGTGTCTCTGTATCTCACCTACTACCTGCAGACCGTGCTCGGCTGGTCCGCCCTCGCCAGCGGTCTGGGCTTCCTGCCGATCAGCCTCGTCACCACGACGACGGCCACCCAGCTCGGCACGCGTCTCCTGCCCAGGCTCGGCCCGCGCGTGATGATGACGGCGGGCCTGTTCATCGCGGCCTGCGGCCTGTTCCAGCTCACGCTCCTGGACCCGCAGTCGACGTACGCGGCGAACGTCGTGCCCGCGCTTGTCACGTTCAGCGTCGGCATGGGCGGAAGCTTCCTGGCCATCATGACGGCCGCCACGTCCGACGTGCCGCCCCAGGACTCGGGCATCGCCTCGGCCACGGTCAACTCCGCCCAGCAGATGGGCGGCTCCATCGGCTCCGCCGTCTTCAACACGGTGGCGGCGAGCGCGGCCGCCGCGTTCCCCGGCAGCGAGCGGGCCGCCACCCTGCACGGCTTCACCTCGGCGATCCGGGTCCCCCTGATCGTCCTCCTCGTAGCAGCGGCCGCGACGGCCACGCTGGCCGGCGGACGCACCCCGAAGCCGCCCCGCCCCACCCCGCCCGCCGAGCCGCTGCCCCGCGCCGTCCCGCGCGCGGAGGCGGAGCCGTCGGGGCCGGACATGGCGCTCAGGGGCTCCCGCCAGGGGCGGGAAAATCCCGCGTAAAACGCGCATCACGCATGATGAGGGGCCTACCGGGCCCCTTTTCTGCATGCTCTGCGTGCGCAAATACTCTGTGCGCCGAATGGAGACCGGCATAGAAATAGCCGCACCCGCCCAATAATATCCGAGGAATCCAAGGAATCCAGGACGCTCGACCGGTGAAAGTCGAGGAATTCGGCGGGTGCGGCTGAGCGGCTCGTCAGGTCACCGGAGGCGACCCGTCCGGGGCGTGTCAGGCCCAGACGATGCCTTCCGGGACGTCGGGACGGATCTCCGTGCCCACGCGACGCGCGATCAGGTCGTCGAGCCGGTCGAGCGGACCGATGAGGGCGCTGCCGCCCGACTTCGCGAACCGCACCGCGGAGTCGACCTTCGGCTTCATGGAGCCCTCGGCGAAGGACAGTTCGGAGATGCCCTCCGGGGAGGCGGTCAGGATGTCCCGCTGCTCGGGGGTGCCCCAGTTCTCACTGACGTAGTCGCCGTCCGTGAGCATGATCAGCATGTCGGCCTTCAGCTCGGCCGCGAGGGCCGCGCTGGCGGCGTCCTTGTCGACGACCGCCTGCATGCCGGTCTGGCGGCCCTTGCTGTCGATCTTGACGGGCACGCCACCGCCACCGACGCAGACGACGAGCCGGCCGTTCTCGAGGAGCATGCTCACGAGAGGCGACTGGACGATGCGGATCGGGGCCGGGGACGGCACCACACGCCGGAACGCCGCGCCGTCACGCGCGATGGTCCACCGGTACTCGGACGCGGCCTCCGCGGCGTCCTGCGCGGAGTACGTGGGACCGATGAGCTTGGTGGGGCGGTCGAAGGCGGGGTCCGCCTCGTCGACCACGGTCGTGGTGACGACGGCCGCCACCTCACGCTCACCTGCCAGGGCGTTGGAGAGCTCCTGCTGGATGACGTAGCCGATCATGCCCTGCGTCTCGGCGCCGAGGATGTCGAGCGGGTAGGCCGCCACATCCTGGTACGCGAGGTTCTGCAGCGCCAGCAGGCCCACCTGGGGTCCGTTGCCGTGCGTGATGACGAGCTCGTGCTCGCGAGCGAGGCCGGCGAGTGCCTCACAGGTGGCCCGTACGTTCGCACGCAGGTGGTCGGCCGTCATCGGCTCCCCCCGTCGCGCCAACGCGTTACCTCCGAGAGCCGCGACGATGCGCATGGATTCCCTCCACAGACTTGTTCGCTTCCTATTGTCAAATGGTATACCAGTAGGCGAACGTCAAGGGGAACCGTCACACCGGTTCACACAGCCACGGAGAGGAGGTCGCAGTGCCATCCGTGACCGCCACCGGCACCGTGCGCACACGCTCGGGCGACGCCGCGCTCCTGGCACACCTGCGCACCTTCCGCGGGCAGGGTGTGGTGGAAGGTGTCTTCCGTCGCACCGTCAACATCCTCATGCCGGATGACATGCTCATTTCCCTCTCCGCACACGACGGTGCCGACGCACCCCGCACCCTCATAACCGACGTGGACCACTGGTCGGACCGAGGCATCTCGCCGGGGCAGGCCGTGCTCTTCACGCCGCCGACGATCACTCTCGGGGCCCCCGCCACCCCCACACATGTGCAGGTGGAAGGTGCCGGCGAATGGCATCCCATTACGCCGTCGCTCGCCAACCTCGGCCCCGATGACCTCACAGTCGCGGCCCACGCGCTCGACCGGCTTGTGCGCGAACACGGGTCGCCGGGCGGCCTGCTCGGCCCCTCACCCGCCGCGCCCCCCATGGAAGTCGCCGTCACCCGGGCACTGGCAGAGGGGCGCGACCTGCTCACGCAAGCCGTCGCGTCGGCGGACGAACCCGCGATGCGCCGCGCCTTCCTGGCCCTCATCGGACTCGGCCCAGGCCTCACCCCGTCCGGCGACGACTTCCTCACGGCCCTCGCCCTCCTGTCGGCCCTGCCCGGCAGCGGACTCACCCCGCTCGCGCGCGTCCTCTCACACGTGCTGCGCGAGCACCCCGGACGCACCACGCGGCTCAGCGCCGCGACCCTGGACGAGGCACTGCGGGGACGAGCCCTCGCCCCGCTCCTCGACCTGGTGCACACGCTGTCCCACACCTCCGGACACACCGAGGCACGGGTCACGCGATCCCTTCGAAACCCGGTCCGGGACGTGCTGGCCATCGGCCACACGTCCGGCACCGACATCTTGTCCGGTCTCGTGACCGGGCTTCGCCTGGAGAAAGAACTGCGAGGTTCGCTGTGAGCATCACAGCAGTCGTCAAGAAGAACACCTATTTCGACTCGGTATCGCTGATGTCCATCTCGACCCGGGCGAACCAACTGCCCGGCGTGGTCCAGGCGTTCGTCGCCATGGGCACCGAGATGAACAAGGGTGTGCTGGGCAGCCTCGGCCTCCTCACGGCGGATCTCGAGGCCGCGGGCACCGGCGATCTCATGATCGTCGTCGAGGCGGACGAGGGCGCCGACCACACGGAGCTGCTGACGGAGGTCGAGGCACTCCTGACGCAGAAGGCTCCCGCGTCGGGCGGTGAGAACGCGGTCACGTACCGGACCGTCGACAGCGCCGCGAGCGGCACCCCCGGGGCGAACCTCGCGATCGTCGCGGTCAACGGCGCGTACGCGGGCCGGGAAGCCCGCAAGGCGCTGGAGAACGGCCTGCACGTCATGGTCTTCAGCGACAACGTGCCGGTCGAGGAGGAGGTCGCGCTCAAGCAACTCGCCCACAGCAAGGGCCTGTTCATGATGGGCCCCGACTGCGGCACCGCGATCATCAACAACGTCGCCCTGTGCTTCGGCAACGCCGTACGGCCCGGCACGGTCGGTGTCGTCGCGGCGTCCGGCACCGGCGCCCAGGAAGTCAGTGTCCGTATCCACGCCCTGGGCGCGGGCATCTCCCAGCTCATCGGCACCGGCGGCCGCGACCTCAGCGAAGAGGTCGGCGGCATCATGATGATCGACGGGATCCGGGCGCTCGCGGCCGACCCCGGCACCAGTGTCATCCTGCTCGTGTCCAAGCCCCCGGCCAAGGCCGTGGAGAGCAAGGTCCTCGACGAGATCGCGAAGGCGGGCAAGCCCGTCGTCGTCTACTTCGTCGGCGGTACCGAGGAGGCCGTGGTCGCGGCCGGCGGTCACTTCGCGGCGAGCACCCAGGACGCGGCGCTCCAGGCGGTGCGCCTCGGGGTGGACGCCGAGGCCTCCGTCGAGGAGCCCGACCCGAAGCGGGTGGACGAGCTCGTCGCCCGTCTCACGCCCGAGCAGCGCTACGTACGCGGCCTGTTCTGCGGCGGCACCCTGTGTGACGAGTCCATGTACGCGGTGCTCGACGTCAGCGACAACGTGTGGAGCAACATCCAGAAGAACCCCGAGCGTCAGCTGCCGGCCGGCAGCGCCAGCACGGGGCACACCTTCCTCGACTTCGGTGACGACGAGTTCACCAACGGCCGCCCGCACCCGATGATCGACCCGTCCCTGCGCCTCGCGCGTCTGGTCGAGGAGGCGAAGGACCCCGAGGTCGCCCTGATCGTCATGGACTTCGTCCTCGGCTTCGGCGCCCACGAGGACCCGGTCGGCGTCACCCTGCCCGCCATCGCCCAGGCCAAGAAGACCGCGTCCGACGCCGGCCGCCACCTGGAGATCGTGGGCTACGTCCTCGGCACCGACCGCGACACCCCGGGCCTCGACGAGCAGGTCGCGGCCCTCGATGCAGCCGGCGTCACCGTCACCCGCAGCAGCACCGAGACGGGCACCTTCGCCCGCGAGACCGCCCGGAAGGCACACCGCGCATGAGCACCCCCGCCACCAGCCTCTTCAGCAGCGACCTCAGCGTCATCAACGTCGGCCTCGCCATGTTCGACCGGGACATCACGGCGCAGGGCGCGCAGGTCACCACCCTCGACTGGACCCCGCCCGCGGGCGGCAACCCCGAGGCCCTCGCCGCGCTCGACGCCCTTGAGGCCCCTGAGGTCGCCGAGCGGATCGCGGCGGCCAACGCCGAGGCCGTCGAGCGCATCATGTCCGCGCGCCCGATGCTCATCGGCTACGGCCGCGCGCTCGACGTGGTGCCCGGCATGACGCCCACCACGATCCTGCACTCCGGCCCGCCCATCACCTGGGACCGGATGAACGGCCCGATGAAGGGTGCCGTCACCGGTGCCATCGTCTTCGAGGGCCTGGCCAAGGACCTGGACGAGGCCGCCGAGGTCGCCGCCTCCGGACAGATCACCTTCAAGCCCTGCCACGAGGCGGACTCGGTCGGCTCGATGGCCGGTGTCACCTCGGCGTCGATGTACGTGCACATCGTCAAGAACGAGACGCACGGCAACGTCGCGTACACCAACCTGTCCGAGCAGATGGCCAAGATCCTGCGGATGGGCGCCAACGACCAGAGCGTCATCGACCGCCTGGTCTGGATGCGCGACGTCTTCGGCCCGATGCTGAAGGAAGCCGTCGAGTTCACCGGCCCGATCGACCTGCGGCTGCTGCTCTCGCAGGCCATCCACATGGGCGACGAGTGCCACAACCGCAACGGCGCCGGCACCCTGCTCCTCTTCCAGGCGCTCGCCCCCGGACTGCTCCAGTCGTCCTTCACGACCGCGCAGAAGAAGGAGGTCTTCGACTTCGTCGCGTCCTCCGACTACTTCTCGGGCCCGACCTGGATGGCCGTGGCCAAGGCCGCTCTCGACGCCGCCAACGGCGTGGAGAACTCCACCGTCGTCACCACGATGGCCCGCAACGGCGTCGAGTTCGGAATCCGCGTCGCCGGTCTGCCCGGCCAGTGGTTCACCGGCCCGGCGCAGAAGGTCGTCGGCCCGATGTTCGCCGGCTACAAGCCCGAGGACTCCGGTCTCGACATCGGTGACAGCGCCATCACCGAGACGTACGGCTTCGGAGGCTTCGCCATGTCGGCCGCGCCCGCCATCGTCGCCCTGGTCGGCGGCACCGTGGCCGAGGCCATGGGCTACACCCGCGACATGGGTGAGATCACGACGGCGGAGAACCCGAACGTGACGATCCCGGCGCTCAACTTCCAGGGTCTGCCCACCGGTATCGACGTCCGCAAGGTGCTCGCCACCGGGATCCTGCCCATCATCAACACCGCCATCGCCCACAAGGACGCGGGCATCGGCATGATCGGCGCCGGTATCACGCATCCGCCCGCGACCGCTTTCGAGCAGGCCGCAGTCGCCCTCGCCCGCACGGTCGCCTGACAGCGCCCAGGTTCCCCCAGGGAGACCACCATGACCAGACAGGACCCCGCCGTCGTGGCGGAACCGGCCCAGGCCACCAGCCACGAGCTGGACCCGGAGTTCGAGCACACAGCTGTTCCCCAGGAGAGCCGCAAGTCCCTCCTCACCGTGTCCGCCGTGTGGTTCGGATTCCCCATGATCCTCACCAATGCGGTCCCCGGCGGGGTCGTCGTCGCGCTGATGGGCTTCTGGCACGGCCTCGCCGCCATCCTCACCGCGAACCTGGTGATGCTCGTCTACGTCGGTCTGCTCAGCCACCGGGCGGGCAGCACCGGCGAGAGCTTCTCCCTCCAGGCGACGAAGACGTTCGGCAAGGTCGGGTACGTCGTGGCCGCCGGCTTCCTCGCGACGGTCGTCGTCGGCTGGTTCGCGTTCAACACCGGCGCCACCGGAGCCACGCTCCACCAGGCGTTCGGCTGGCACGAGAAGCTCGTGGCGGTCGTCGCCGGTGTCGTGTTCATCGCGATCACGTTCCTCGGCATCCGCGCCCTGTCGTGGCTGGGCGCGGTCGCGGCCCCGCTGTTCATCGTGGTCGGCATCATCGCCCTGGTGATCGTGGCCAGGGACCACAGCCTCACCGCGGTGTTCGACTACAAGGGTGTCGGTGGCGGCGCCGCCCTCACCTTCGGTGCGGCGGTCTCGCTGATCATGGCCACCTTCGCCGACTCGGGCACGATGACGGCCGACTTCACCCGCTGGTCCAAGAACGGCAGGGAAGCGGTCATCGCGACGGCCACCGCGTTCCCGGTGGCCAGCCTCGTCGCCCAGATCACCGGCGGCGTCATCGTCGCGGCCGGTGCCATCGCCTCGGCCCAGACGGTGGGCGGCAACTTCCTGCCGATCCTCACCAGCGGTCACGGGGCCGTGCTCAGCGTTCTCGCCGCGATCTTCGTGTTCGTGAACCTCGGGTCCGTGTGCAGCCACTGCCTCTACAACGGTGCGCTCAGCTGGTCGCACCTGACCGGCAGCAAGATGCGCGTCATGACGATCGTCCTGGGTGTCATCGGCACGGTCGCCGCTCTGGCCGGAGTGTGGAACCACTTCCTGGACTGGCTGGTCGTCCTCAGCGTCTTCGTGCCGCCGCTCGGCGGTGTGCTGATCGCCGACCAGGTGGTGCTGCGGGGCAAGCTCGAGGGCCGGGTCGCCTCGGCCGTGCGTCCCACCGCCTTCGCCGCGTGGGCGGTCGGCGCGGCGGCCGGCGGACTCGTGCACTGGTACGCGCCGCAGTTCTCCGACGCGGTCAGCGGCCTGGTGGTCGCCCTGATCGCCTACGTCGCCTTCGAAGGGATCTCGACGCGCAACGCGACCGCTACGTCGTAGCGCAGCACACGACGGCGCCCCCTCCCAGCCGCTGGGAGGGGGCGCCGTCGTGTGTGCCCGGACCTGCCCCGGCCGCGACGCGCGTAGCGCCTGCGCAGGCCGGCGGCTACTGCTCGGAGCCCCGCTTCCTGTGTGCGGCGGCCTCGCTGCGTCCCGTCGCCAGGTGCTTGAGGGCCAGCTCCTCGACCCGCGGCACGTCCCGGGCCTCGATGGCCTCGTACAGCTCCTCGTGTTCCTTCGCGACGCCCACGATGTCGTCGTGCTGACCGAGGAGCCAGCGCATCCTGCTGCTCAGGGTGCGGCCGAGCTCGTTCAGGAGCTCGTTGTCGGCGAGCGCCGTCACGGTCTCGTGGAAGTCGGCCGCGGCCCGCCGCGCCGGTACGGCCTCCCCCTTCGCCGCCGCGCTCAGCTCGGCGTCCAGGTCCGCGCGCAGCCGCGCGAGTCCCGCGCGGGTGCGCCGCTGGGCGGCGAGCCGGAACGCCAGCATCTCGAGCGCCGCCTTGACCTCGTCGAGGTCCTCGACGTCGGCGGCGGTGAACTCACGGACCACCGCCCAGCTCCGCGGGCGCGGGGTCACGAGCCCCTCGTTCACCAGGTCCTTGAGGGCGTCGCGGACCGGCAGCCGGCTCACCCCGAGCTCAGCCGCCAGTTCGCGCTCCACGAGCTTGCTGCCCGGCGCGCGCACCCCGTCGAGAATCTGGTCGCGCAATGTGCGAGTGACCCGCTCGGACTCGGGTTCAAAAGTGTCATCCCCTGCCATGGCCCCATTCTCGCACCGCGTCACACGTCACCCGCTCCACGTCCCCGTACAGTCCGGCCGCACGGGCGAGCCGACGCTGTCCGGCGGCTTCGCGGACCACGAACTCACGCAGCGCGCGTACGAGTTGTCCCTCCAGTAACTGCTGATCGCGGCCGACCGCGTCCGACTCCGTCCCGAGGCGGATGGGGGGCGGCCGCGTGAAGTGACCGCCGACGGGTAGGAACGCAGGGCCCGGGTGCCGGGCGTACGACGAAGGGGCGGTGGGGCCATGACGCCGGAGCGGGCGGACCAGGGCGTGGTACAGGCGGTTGTCATCCACAACGGAAGCCTGCTGTTGGTGGGGCGGGGACCCGACTCCAGAACCCTGCCGTCCGGCCTCCCCGAGCCCGCCGAGTCGGCCGAGGCCTGCGCCGCGCGATCGGTGTACGAGCTCACCGGCTATCTGGTCGACGGTTCGAGGCCGCTGCAGCCGTACGCCGACACCGACGCACCGTCTGCGGTCGTGTGCCAACTGCTGACCGAGGATCCGTCGGACGGGGCGCGGCTGCCTCCGGACGAGATCCACTGGGTACCGGTCGCGGCGGCCGTCAGCGCCGCCGACGGACTGTCCGGCACCGTGCGCCACTACCTGGAGGGCCACACCCCGGTGTGAGAACGCCGCGTCGGAAGACCGAGTGGCGTGCGTGTATCAGGGCACCTAGCCTACGGACAAGACTAGCTTTGTTCGACTTGTGCCCTGATTCGTGCGTCGAAGGATCTGAGACTCTTGAGCACCGAAAGTGACGCGAAGCCGCAGGAAGAGCTGGAGCCCAGGGTGGGGCCGGTCCCCCTGGAGGAACCGGAGTTCCACCCCTACCACCACCCCGCCGCGGGCTGGGGTGCCGCGAAGAGCGTGACGCAGTTCCTGGTGCGCGAGCGTGAGCTGGTCGACGGGCCTCGGGCGATCATGCGGATGAACCACGAGAACACGGGCTTCGACTGTCCCGGGTGCGCGTGGCCGGACGACACCAAGGGCCTCAAGCTCGACATCTGCGAGAACGGCATCAAGCACGTCACCTGGGAGATGACGCGCAAGCGCGTCGGGCGTGAGTTCTTCGCCGCGCACTCGGTGAGCGAGCTGTCCGCCTGGAGCGACTTCGAGCTCGAGAACCAGGGCCGCCTGACCGAGCCGATGGTCTACGACCCCGATACGGACCACTACGTCCCGATCACCTGGAAGGACGCGTTCGAGGTGGCGGGCCGCGCGCTGCGCGAGCTGGACAACCCGAACCAGGCGTCGTTCTACACGTCCGGCCGGCTCGGCAACGAGGCCACGTTCCTCTACCAGTTGATGGCCCGTGAGCTGGGGACGAACAACCTCCCCGACTGTTCCAACATGTGTCACGAGGCCAGCGGCCGCGCGCTGCAGGCGTCGCTCGGAACGGGCAAGGGGACCGTCGACCTCAAGGACTGGGAGAGCGCGGACGCCCTGTTCATCCTGGGAGTCAACGCCGCCTCGAACGCCCCCCGTATGCTCACGGCCCTCTCCGAGGCCTACCGGCGCGGCGCCCAGATCGTGCACATCAACCCGCTCGTCGAGGCCGCGGCCACCCGCACCATCGTCCCGCACGACTTCCTGGACATGGCGCTGTTCAAGACGACGAAGACCAGCACCCTGAACCTCCAGCCGCGCATCGGCGGCGACATGGCGCTCCTGCGCGGCATGGCGAAGGCGATCCTGGAGCAGGCCCATACGGATCCCAAGGCGCTGGACAAGGAGTTCGTCGACCGCCACACCACGGGCTTCGAGGCGTACCGGGAGCTGTGCGAGAGCACGTCCTGGGAGGAGCTCGAGAACCAGTCCGGGGTCAGCCGCGACGACATCCTCAAGGCCGCGCGCGTGTACCGCGACGCCGACCGCAGCATCATCAGCTGGTGCCTGGGTCTCACCCAGCACGAGCACGGCGTCGACACCGTCCGCGAGATCGTCAACCTCCTTCTGCTGCGCGGGAATCTGGGCCGTGAGGGCGCGGGCCCCTCCCCCGTGCGCGGGCACAGCAACGTCCAGGGGAACCGCACCTGCGGCATCGATCACCGGCCGACCGAGGCGTTCCTGGACCGGCTTGCCGAGGTCTGCAAGATCGACCCGCCGCGCGACCACGGTCTCGACACCGTCAACACCATCCAGGCCATGCTCCGCGGCGATGTGAAGGTGTTCGTCGGCATGGGCGGCAACTTCGCCAACGCCGCCCCGGACACCCCGGTCACGCACGAAGCCCTGCGCAACTGCGACCTCACCGTCCAGGTGAGCACCAAGCTCAACCGCAGCCATCTCGTGCACGGCCGGCAGGCGCTCATCCTGCCGTGTCTGGGCCGCACCGAGAAGGACCACCAGCGCAAGGGGCTCCAGAGCACATCGGTCGAGGACTCGATGAGCATGGTCCACCTGTCGGTCGGCATGAAGCGCCCCGCCTCTTCGCATCTGCTGTCCGAGCCCGCCATCGTCGCGGGCATGGCCCGCGCGGCGCTGCCCGACAGTGCCACCCCGTGGGAGTGGTACATCGAGGACTACGACCGCATCCGCGACACCATGGCCCAAGCCCTGGACGGCTTCGAGGACTTCAACCGGCGGGTGCGCCTGCCCCTGGGCTTCCGCCTCAAGCAGCCCGCCCGCGAACTGGTCTTCCTGACGGAGTCCGGCGGCGCCGAGTTCTCCGCCGCCGCGCTGCCCGACGTCGTACCCGCCCCCGGCACGCTGGCGCTCGGGACGATGCGTTCGCACGACCAGTGGAACACGACGATCTACTCGGACAACGACCGGTATCGCGGCGTCAAGAACCTGCGCACCCTCGTCTTCATGAACAAGGACGACATGCGGGAACGCGGCATCGCCGAGTTCGACCCCGTCGACATCACCAGCACCGCCAAGGACGGCTCCCAGCGCCACCTCAACGGCCATCTCGCCATCCCCTACGACATCCCGCGAGGGTGTGCGGCCGGGTACATGCCCGAGATGAACGTGCTGTGCGCCCTTGGCGACTACAGCACCCAGAGCGACCAGCCGATCATGAAGCACGTCAAGGTGACCATCGAGGCGGCCCGTTGAGACATTAGGGTGCGGGTATGACGTCGCACACCTACCTCTCCGAACTCTTCTCGCTCGACGGCCGGACCGCGGTGGTGACCGGTGGCAGTTCCGGAATCGGACGTGCCATCGCCGAAGCGCTCGCGCGGGCGGGGGCGAACGTGGTGATCGTGGCCCGCAAGGAGGCCGAACTCACCGCTACGGTCGATGAGTTGACGGCGGCCGGCTGCCGGGCGGGCTGGGTGAGCGCGGACCTCGGAACCCGCGACGGAGTACGTGCGGCCGCCGATGAAGCGGCCGCGGTGTTCGGCGAGCCCGACATCCTGGTCAACAGCGCGGGGATCAACCTGCGGCCACCGATGAGCGACCTCGTCGACGAGGTGTGGGACACCACGATGGCGGTGAACCTGGAGGCGCCGTTCCTGCTGGGCCAGCGGTTCGGTCCCGGCATGGCCGAGCGGGGCTTCGGGCGGATCATCCACATCACCTCCCAGCAGGCGCACCGCGCGTTCGTCCAGAGCGGCGCGTACGGCGTCTCCAAGGGTGCTCTCGAAGCGCTGGCCCGCTCGCAGGCGGAGGCGTGGTCGCCGCACGGTGTCACCTGCAACACGCTGGTGCCGGGCTTCGTCATGACCCCGCTCAACGCCCGCCTGGCGAGCGACCCGGACAAGGTCGAGGCGCTGGCCGCGCGCACCATGGTCGGGCGCAACGGCCTGGCCGAGGACTTCGCCGGAGCGGCGGTGTTCCTGGCGGGCCGTGGCTCCGCCTACGTCACCGGGCAGGCGATCTTCGTGGACGGCGGGTTCTCGGTCCACTGAGTCCGCTGAGTCCGCTGCCGCGCCCGGGGGCCAGGTTCACGCGCGCCGGTCGGCCTCCCGGGCGGCGCGCTCCAGCCGGCTCCGGTGGTCCGCCCACCAATCCGGGTCGGTGGACGCCATGTTGTCCTTGCCCTCGTTCATCCCCACGGCGCCGTCGACGAGTTCGCGGAGGATGTCGGCGTGCCCGGCGTGGCGGTGCGTGTCGGCGATGACGCGTACCACGGCATGGTGCAGCGTCACCTCGTCCTTGCCGTCGGGCCACCACGGCACCTTGCCCGTCGTGTCCAGGGGCAGCGCGTCGATCGTCGCGTCCGCGTGGGCCCAGGCGCGGCGGTAGAGCGCCACGATGTCCTCGCGTGACTCGTCGGGGGTGACCCACATGTCGGCGTTGGGCTCGGCCCCGTCCGCCAGCCAGGGCAGCGGCTCGCCGGACGGCCGCCCGAACGTGTCCCCGAGGTACCCGAGTTCCACACTGGCCACGTGCTTGACCAGGCCCAGCAGGTTGGTGCCGGTGGGCGTCATCGGGCGTCGGGCGTCGTACTCGGAGAGCCCTTCGAGTTTCCAGAGCAGGGCGTCGCGGGCGGACTGCAGATACTGGCGGAGGTCGTCCTTCGGATCCGTGGCGGTCATGGGGCCAGTCTGCCGCCCGGGAGCCCGCCGGTGAGCCACAACGGCACGGGACGGCCGCGTGGCTCACCGCGCGGACAGTTCCTACGCCGACGGAGGGGCCTCGACCGTGCTGCGGTCCTCCGTCACGATGGCGCCCCACTGTTCGGCGAACGCGCCCCACAGCTCGCGCAGCGCCGTCTCCTCGCGGGCCACCTCGGCCACGACCCCGGCCGGGTCGAGTCCGAGGGCCTGCAGCGGGCCCACGTCCGATGATCCCCAGGTGCCGATGTCGCCGGCCAGGACCTCGGGATGGAACTGCACACCCCAGACCGACGTGCCGATCCGGTACGCCTGGTGGGCGCAGCGCTCGCTGGTGAGGAGCGCGACGGCGCCCTCGGGGAGCGTTCCCGTCTCCTCCCAGTGCCACTGCACCGCGCTCAGCCATGTGTCCGCGTCGACGAAGGGGCCGAACAGCCGGTCCTTGGCGGCCTCTTGAAGGGGGGTCAGCTCACAGAGCCCGACCTCGGGGCGTGCCGCGTGCCGGACCTCTCCCCCGCAGGCCACCGTGAGCAGCTCCATGCCCAGGCAGATCCCGAGCGTGGGCATGTCCCGGGCCACCGCCTCACGCAGCAGGCCGCCCACCGCGGGCAGCCACGGCGCCCGTTCCTCGTCGTACGGGCCCATGGAGCCGCCGAGGACCAGGAACCCGTCATGGCCGTCGAGCGTGTTGGGCAGCGTGTCCCCGGCCCAGGGGCGGCACAGGTCGATCACCAGCCCCTGCGCGGCGAGGCGTTCACCGACCTGGGCCGGCCCCGTACCGTCCTCGTGCTCGACGACGAGCACCCGCGCGCCGGTCACAGCCGCCCCGCCTCGACGATGCGGCGCAGGAAGGCGCGGGTGCGCTCCTGCTGCGGTTCGCCGAATATCTGCTCCGGCGGACCTTCCTCCAGCAGTACACCCTGATGCAGGAAACACACCTTGTTCGACACCTCCCGGGCGAAGCCCATCTCGTGGGTGGCCAGCAGCATGGTCATGCCGCCTTCGGCGAGTTCGCGGACGATCGCGAGCACTTCGGCGACGAGTTCGGGGTCCAGGGCGGACGTGATCTCGTCGAGCAGCAGGGCGCGGGGCCCGGTGGCCAGGGCGCGGACGATGGCCACGCGCTGCTGCTGGCCGCCGGAGAGCTGGTCCGGCATACGGTCGGCCTTGTCGGCGAGACCGACCCTCTCGAGCAGGACGCGGGCCTGTTCCTCGGCCACGGCCCGCGGCACGCCCCCCACCCGCATCGGCGCGAGGGCGACGTTGCGCACCACGCTCATGTGCGGGAAGAGGTTGAAGTGCTGGAAGACCATGCCGACGTCGCGGCGCAGCCGGTCCACGTCGGTGCCCCGTCCCGAGGCGACCTCTCCGTCGACCCGGATCTGGCCGCCGCTGATGTCTTCCAGGCCGTTGATGCAGCGCAGCAGGGTGCTCTTGCCGCTGCCGGAGGCGCCGATGAGGGTCACGACCTGGTGTTGTTCCACGTTCAGGTCGATGCCCTTGAGCACGGGGGTGTCCCCGTAGCTCTTGTGTACACCGTCGATCTCGATGAAGGGCATGTCAGGCTCCCTTGCCGCGGCGCTGCTCGCGGGCCACAAGCCGGTCGACGAGGCGGGCCTGCGGGATGGTGATGAGGATGAAGAGCGCCGCGACCACGGTCACCGAGGACAGGTTGAAGTGGTTGGAGGCGAAGATCTTCGACTGGTTGAAGGCGTCGATGGTGCCGATGACGTTCACCAGCGCGGTGTCCTTCTGCAGGCTGATGAAGTCGTTGAGGAGCGGCGGGACGACGCGGCGGGTGGCCTGCGGCAGTACCACGTGGCGCAGGGTCGAGCTCTGTGACAGGCCGAGGGAGCGGGCGGCGGCGCTCTGGCCGGGCGCGATGGACTCGATGCCGGCGCGGAACACCTCG
Organism: Streptomyces antnestii; assembly: GCF_004005495.1. Lineage (GTDB taxonomy): Bacteria > Actinomycetota > Actinomycetes > Streptomycetales > Streptomycetaceae > Streptomyces > Streptomyces antnestii. Next base: position 386,267 of record NZ_RZYA01000002.1, on the reverse strand, counting down.
GCGACGTACGCGCCGTAGGTCAGGGTGAGGGCCAGGATCGCGAACCAGACGGGGCTGAGCGAGCTGAGGAACGGCACCTTGGCCAGCGGCAGTCCGAAGCCGATGAGGTAGATGATGATGATCGCGGGTACGGCGCGGAAGCCGTCGATGTAGCTGGTGGCGAGCAGCCGCAGCGGCCGTCCTGCCCGGCCGGGGGCCATCCGGGCGAGCGCGAGGGCGAGCCCCCACACGAGGATGAGCACCTGGGCGACGACGGCGATGAACAGGTTGGTGCCGAAGGCGGAGGCGATCTCCGAGATGCTGATCCCGATGACGTCGCGGTCGAAGAACGTGCGCTGCACGGCACGGTCGTTGGCGAACAGGAACCACACCGCGCCCAGCACGACGAGTGCGGTCAGGCACCAGCCCAGTGCGGTCCAGGCGTCCTCGCGTGCCTCGGAGACGGCGCGCCGGGCGTCGGCCCGCCGGTCCTGCGCCCAGGCCTCGGCCGCTTTCCGGCTGGAGCGCACCGCCCGTAGCGCGGGCCGCAGTTGGGTCAGGACGGCGGCGGCCACGATGACGGCACCCGCCGTCACGGCGACCCCTGCGCCGGGTACCGCGTCCATGACGGACAGGGCGGTGACGGCCGTCAGCGCGACGGCGGCGAGGACGGCGGCCACCGCGGTGCCCGCCAGCGGAAGGGCGTTGCGGGGCGGCGCGGCCGCCTTCGGCCGGGCGGGGCCGGCCGTCAACAGGTCGGAGCCGACGGTCACTTGGTGCTCCAGGTGGGGATCGCGGAGGGGTCGCCGCCGAAGGCCTTGGCCAGGTAGACGGAGGAGAGCTTGTCGAGCGTGCCGTCCTTCTTCATGCCGTCGATGGCTCCGTCGAGGGCGGCGGAGTTCTTGCTGCCCTTGGGGTAGAGCGCTCCGTAGGACTCACCGGTGTTGTACTGGCCGATGACCTGCAGCTTGCCCTTCGACTCCTGGGCCTTGCCGAGCACGATGGCGACGTCGGTGAGCGCCGCGTCGACCTGTCCGGCCTGGAGGGCCGCCTGCAGTTCGACGTCACCGGCGAAGACCTTCGGGGCCGTCTTGGGGCGGATCTTGTCGCGGACGAAGTCGGCACCGGTCGTGCCCTGCTTCACCCCGAGACGCAGACCCGCGATGTTCTTGGCGGTCGCCTTGGAGCCCGAGGTCACGAGGACACCGATGTTGGAGGCGAAGTAGGGGGCGGAGAAGTCGACCACCTTGCGGCGCGGCTCGGTGATGGAGATCTCGGCGAGCGCCATGTCGAAGTCCTGCGTCTTGCCCGCGACGAGCGCGTCGAAGGACACGTTGCGCACGGTGAGCCTGGACAGGCCCGCACGGTAGGCGATGTTCGCGGCCAAGCAGTACTCGTAGCCGTCCGCGATCTGGCGCACGGTGTCGCCGTTCCACCAGCCGGGACTGGGCAGGTCGCCGACGACGGTCAGGGTGTCCTTCTGGACGGTCCTGAGGTGGATCGAGCCGCGTTCACCGGTCACCTTGCACTTGCCGTAGGTCGCGCCCTTGGCGTCGGTGGTGTGGGTGGTGGAGTCGTCCCCGCTGCCCGCGGCGGAACCTCCGCAGGCCGTGAGGGCCGCCAGCATCAGGGCGGTGAGTGCGGGCACGGCGGACGTACGGATGCGCATGGAGCTCCTCGGGCAAGTGCCGGTATTCGGTGATGCGTTACAGTGCCCAAAACGTTTTGGGCCCGTCAAGACCCTGAGCCCATCGCAACAAAAACGTTTTGGGACGCAGCAGCGGGACAGCGGCTCTCCAGTACGCTCCGGGGGCCGCACGGGGATCGACAGGGAAGGCGGACCGAGGCATGACCAGCCGGAAATCCACGCGAGCGGAGACCGGGGGCCGGCGACCCGGGATCCGCGACGTGGCACGGGCCACCGGACTGTCCATCACGACGGTGTCCCACGCCCTCAGCGGCAAGGGCCAGATCGCCCCTGCCACGCGTGAGCGGGTGCGCAGCGCGGCGGCGGAACTCGGCTACCGCCCCGACCCCGTGGCCCAGGGCCTGGTGTCCGGACGCACCGGCATCATCGGCGTCGCCGTCGGCCACATGGCGGACCGCCCGTGGGCGAGCACGTACCGCCCGTACTACGCGGCGTTCTCCGCCGGAGCCACCATGGCCGCCGTCGAACGTGACTACGCGCTCGTCGTCGTCCCCGGCGACCCGGCCTCCGGCCTGTGGGCGCGGGTCCCCATGGACGGCCTGATCATCGTCGACCCGGTACGCGACGACCCGCTGCTCGCGGACTGCGCGCGCCGCGGACTCCCCGTCGTCACCGACGGCCGCCCCATCGACCCGGGTTACGAGGAAGTCCCCACGGTCGAGAGCGACTTGGAGCACGGCATGGCGGAGGTGCTCGACCACCTCCGCACGGCGGGTGCCACCCGCATCGGCCTCCTCTCGGGCGCCGAGCCCGACGCGTACACCCAGGACTGCGAGCGCCACTACCGGGAGTGGTGCGAGGCGGCCGGGCAGACGCCGGTCGTGGAGACACCGGCCGCTTCGGAGGACGCGGTGGAGGCCGCGCTGCGGCTGCTGTCCGGTCCCGACCGCCCGGACGCGGTGCACGGGCTCAACGAGACGTACGGGCAGGCGCTGGTGATCGCGGCACGCCGGCTCGGCCTGAGCATCCCCGGCGACCTGATGATCAGCGTCATGCGGGAGAGTGCGCAGTCCGGCGGCGCCGAGGACTGGGAGGTACCGCTCACCGCGCTGAGCCTGGACGCACGACGTCTGGGTGCGGAGTCGGTCACGATGCTGATCGACGTACTCGACGGGAAGGCGCCGCGCAGTGCGATGGTGCCGTGCACGGTGGTGGTGCGGGACTCGACGCGGCGCGGTGTCGGTTAGTCGTTGTCGGGGCGCCGTGCGACGAAGACGAACTCCCTGCCTGGACGATCCGCGGCGTCGCGAACGTCCGCCACCACGAACCCCTGCGCGGCTAGATCCGACTCGACCTCGTCCCGCTCGCGGAACCGCAAGGTCGAGTCAGACGTCAAGACCTCGCTGTCCTCGGCGAAGACATACGTCCACCGGAACGTCACGAGTGGTCCGCTCACGTCGGTGACCGCGACCCAGCTCTCGACGACACCCACACCGGGGATCCGCGTCTCGGCGTACGACTCCGCCCGGTTCCACTCCTCCCAGGCACGTCTCGCGGGATCGCGGGTCTCGAACACGAGATGCCCGCCGGGCCGCAGGGCTTCGTAGGCGCCTCGCAGCGTTTCCCTCCACCCCTGCGGATCGACGATGGCCTGGGCGACGTTCGCCGTCATGGTCGCCAGATCCACCCGCAGGGGCGGGAGCGTGGCCGCGTCGCCGCAGATCCAGCGCACCCGTTCAGCGCCGGGCTTGGCGCGAGCGACGTCGACGGACGCTCGGGCGGGGTCGACGCCGACGACGTCGACCGCGCGATCAGCGAGCAGCAGGGCGAACACGCCGGTGCCACAGCCGATGTCGAGCACCCGACGCGCTTCGAACTCCTCCGCGACGCGCAGGTACGCGTCGAGATCGCTGCGGTCGGGATCGAGCGCGTCGTAGACGGCGGCGAGCCGCGGATGCCCAAATTCCTCGTCAACCATGCCGGGAAGCTACCCGGCACGATCCACGCGCCGCCAGTCAGTTCCGGGGACTACGGCAGGAGTCCGTCCGCCTCGATCTCGACGAGGACGCGATCCGGCAATCAAGGAGTTACGAATACAGCACTAGACCTCCACATCTCCTCCACATACTCCGTTGGCGTATTACCGTCATCCCACCCGCAACACCTCAGGGGGGACAACATGGCCAACAACCCGTACACGACGCCGCCCGCGCCGCGCCCGCCGGACACCCGCCCGCTTCACAAGCGGAAGCGAATATGGCTCGGCGGCTCGGGCCTGCTTCTCACCGGTGCGCTTCTCGTGGGCGCCGGGAACAGCGAGCAGCCGCAGCCCGTCGCCGCTCGCGCCAAGCCCGCGACGACGGTCACCGCCACCGTGACGACCACACCCGAACCCGGACCGACCGTCACCGAGACGGTCAGGGCGAAGCCCAAGCCCCGCCCCACGGTCACCGTCACGAGGACCGCCCACGCCGCCGCCGCGAACGGCACCAGCGGCAGCACGGGGAGCGGAAGCGGAAGCCAGGACTCGTCCGGCACGTGCTCGATCGTCTCCAACGCCGGCAACTGCTACTCGGCGGGCCAGTTCTGCCGCAACAGCGACCATGGGGCCGTGACCACCACGCAGAGCGGCACGGCCATCAAGTGCGCGTACAGCTCCAACGCCTGGCGCTGGACCTACGCCTGACAGAGCGACAGGACATTCTGCCGCGGGCCGAGCCGTACCCGCCCACGTCGGCAAGGGGACAGGATGGTCACGTGCGCCCTGTCTTCGTTCTCGTACACAGTCCGTCCGTCGGACCCTCGACCTGGCATCCCGTCGCCGAGCACCTCACTGCGGCGGGGTACCAGGTACGGGTGCCATCGCTGCTCCACATCGGCAGCGGTGACCCGCCCTTCTGGCCCCGCGTCGCCGACGCCGTCCACGAAGACCTGCGACAGGTCCCCGTCGACAGCCCGGTCACCTTGGTGGCACACAGCAACGCGGGCTTGTTCCTGCCGGCGATCCGCTCACGACTCGACCACCCGGTGGCCGCCTCGGTCTTCGTCGACGCCCCGCTACCGGCCCGGTTCGGCCCAACTCCCGTGGCCACACCGGAGTTTCTGGACTTCCTCGGCCCGATGGCGGTGAACGGCCGACTCCCTCGCTGGACCGACTGGTGGGCCGAGGAAGACATCGCCCCCATGTTCTCCGACTCCAACCCGGCGCAACGGCAGAAGATCATCGAGGAACAGCCCACGCTCCCGCTCTCCTACTACGAGCAGCACATCCCCGTCCCCGAGGGCTGGGACGACCACCCATGCTCGTACCTACTGTTCGGCCCTCCGTACGACGCCATGGCCACCGAGGCACGCACACGCGGCTGGCAGGTGGCCCACCTACCCGGCGAACACCTCCACCAGATCATCGCCCCGGCAGCCACGACGAAACACCTCGTCACGCTCGCCGCAACGCCTTGAATCAGTTCAACGTGGGTCTACGGCAGGACACCGACCCGCACATGTGGCGCGCTTCCCCCTGACCGGTCGAGGGGAAGCGCGCCGTCGGTGTCTCGCGGATCAGCCGTGGATCAGAGCCAGTTGGTCCGCGACCACGACTCCGTCGTGCAGGACCGTGCGGTCCGTGCCGCGGTCCATCACGGCGCTCGTCGGGGTCTCGCCGTCGACCAGGAGCAGGTCGGCTCGGTCGCCGACGGCCAGGCCGGGGCGGTCCGTGACGCCGGCGAGGCGCGGGACGTCATGGCTCATGATCGACGCGCCACCCATGGTCGCGACGGCGAGGGACATCTCGACATGGTCGTCACGACGGAAGTTGTTCGTGAAGGCCAGCTGCCAGGTGCGGTCGAGCATGTCGCAGTTGCCGTACGGGCTCCAGTAGTCGCGCTGGCCGTCCTCGCCGAGGCCCACGCGGACGCCCGCCTCCGTGAGGTCCACGAGGGAGAGCTGTCCGCGCAACGACGGTGCCACCGTGGCCATCGCGATGTCGAGCTCGGCGAACTCGTCGATGATGCGGCGGCTCACGGACTCGGAGACCGAGCCGAGCTCGTAGGCGTGGGACATGGTGACCTTGCCCTGCATGCCGAGCGCCCGGGTGCGCTCAAGGATCAGGTCGGTGGAGAAGACGCCGAGGTGGCCGGGCTCGTGCAGGTGGATGTCCACCTCGACCTGGTACTTCTCGGCAAGCCCGAACACGACGTCCAGGTGTCCCTTGGGGTCCTTGTCGAGGGTGCACGGGTCGATGCCGCCCATGACCTCGGCGCCCGCCTTGAGCGAGGCCTCCAGGTAGTCGACGGTGCCCTTCTCGCGAAGGATGCCCGCCTGCGGGAACGTCATGATCTGGACGTCGGCCTGCCCGGCGAACTTCTCCTTCGCGGCCACCACCGCGTCGAACTTCTCGAGCTTGCAGTCCACGTCGACCTGGGCGTAGGACCGCACCCGCGTGGTGCCGCGGGCGATCATCCGCTCCAGCGTGCCGGCCACGCGCTCCACGAGCGGGACCTCCGCCGAGCGCCAGTTCTCCCGGTCGTTCATCGTCATCGTCCACACGCCCGGGCCGCCGGTGTGGGGCCGGAACGGCAGGCCGATCCTGGTGGAGTCCAGGTGTACGTGCACGTCGCTGAACGAGGGCAGCAGCAGCCGGCCGCGGCCTTCGACCACCTCGCCGGCCGGCGCGGCCGCCGCCGGATCGTGCGGGCGGATCGCCGCGATGCGGTCACCGGACAGGACGACGTCGCTGCGCTCGCCACCCCACGGACGGACGTCACGGATCAACACTGCTGTCACCTTTCTGTTGTGCGGTTGTGCGGTTGTGCGACTGAGCGGTTAAGCGGTTGTGCGGTACGGCTCGGTGCGGAGAGGGAGTCAGCGGAGCGTCGCCGCCAGTGCCTCCGCCGCGATGTCGACATGGTGGCAGGCCACGTCACCGCTCGGCACGCTCTCCGTGCAGCGCTGCCTGCGCTCCGGGTCCAGGCCCGGCTGCACGGGGCAGCGGGACTGGAAGACGCAGCCGCGCGGCGGGTCGGCCGGGCTGGGCAGATCGCCCTTCAGCCGGATCCGCCCGCTGCGGTCCGCCGCCGGATCGGGCTGCGGGACGGCGGACAACAGGGCCCGGGTGTAGGGGTGTTCGGGAGCGCCGAAGACCCCGTCGGTGTCCCCGTATTCCATGATCTTGCCGAGGTACATCACGGCGATGCGGTCGGCGAAGTGCTGGACCACGGACAGGTCGTGGGCGATGAAGAGGTACGCCACCCCGGTGTCCCGCTGGATGTCCTCGAGGAGGTTGATCACCTGCGCCTGCACGGAGACGTCCAGCGCGGACACGGGTTCGTCGCAGATGATCAGCTGCGGGTCCAGGGCGAGCGCGCGGGCGATGCCGACGCGCTGCTTCTGGCCGCCGGAGAACTCGTGGGGGAAGCGGTTGTAGTGGTCGGGGCGCAGGCCCACGCGGTCCATGAGGTCCCGCACCCTGGCCTTCACGCCGCCGGGCGGCGTGATGCCCTGGGCCAGCAGGGGTGCGGCGATCGCACTGCCCACGGACTGGCGGGGGTTGAGGGAGGACGACGGGTTCTGGAACACCATCTGGACCCGGCGCCGGTACTCCTGAAGTTCCGAACGCTTCAGTTCGGCGATTTCCCGGCCGTCGAGCTTGATGCTGCCCGAGGTGGGTTCGAGGAGCCGCATGAGCAGGCGGCCCGTGGTCGACTTGCCGCAGCCGGACTCGCCCACCAGGCCGAGGGTCTGGCCGGCCTCGACCGAGAAGCTGACGCCGTCGACGGCTTTGATCGCGCCACTGGCGCGCTGCAGTCCGCGGGAGCGGACGGGGAAGTGTTTGGTCAGGTCGGTGACCTGCAGCAGGGGCGTCATCAGGCCACCTCTCGGGTCGGTTGCAGGGTCTCGAGGTGGCACCGCGACGGGTGTCCGTCGACGCCGGTCAGCGTCGGGCGGTGCGTGGCGCAGGCGCCGTCCGGGACCAGGTGCGTCTTCGGGCAGCGGTCCGCGAAGAGGCAGCCGTCGGGCAGGGCCAGGAGCGACGGCGGGAAGCCCGGGATCGGGCTGAGCCGTTCGGACCGCCTGGCCAGTGACGGCATGGAGGCCAGCAGGCCCTGGGTGTAGGGGTGGCGCGGGTCGTCGAACAGGTTGGCCACGGTCGCCTGCTCCACGCACACACCGCCGTACATCACCACGACCTGGTGGCAGACCTCGGCGACGACGCCGAGGTCGTGTGTCACGAGGATCACGGAGGTCCCGGTCTCCTCCTGCAGTTCGTTGAGCAGGTCGAGGATCTGGGCCTGGACGGTGACGTCGAGTGCGGTGGTGGGCTCGTCGGCGATCAGGAGCTCGGGTTCGCAGACGAGCGCCATGGCGATCATCGCGCGCTGGCGCATGCCGCCGGAGAACTCGTGCGGGTACGCCGCGTACCGCCGCTTCGGGTCGGGGATCCCGACGCGGCCGAGCATGTCGACGGCGACCTGTGCGGCGGCCTTCTTCGACACGTTGTTGTGCACCCGGTACGCCTCGGCGATCTGGGCGCCGACCGGGTAGAAGGGGTGCATCGCCGACAGCGGGTCCTGGAAGATCATCGCGATCTTCTTGCCCCGGTAGGCGCGCATCTGGGTCTCGGTGAGCGTGTTGAGGTCCTGCCCGTCGAGCAGGATCTCTCCGGTGACGGAGGCCGTGGTGTCCTTGAGCAGGCCCATGAGCGCCTGGCTCGTGACGGTCTTGCCGGAGCCGGACTCGCCGACGATTCCGACGGTTTCCCCGCGCGCCAGGGTCAGGTCCATCCCGTTGACGGCGTGCACGACGCCGTCGTCGGTCGGGAAGCTCACCCGCAGATCGCGGATGGCCAGCATGGGAGCGTCTTCGGGCGTGGTCATCAGGCGACCCTCACTCGCGGGTCGATCACCGCGTAGGCGATGTCGACCAGGACGTTGGCGACAATGATGAAGAACGCGGCCATCATCGTGATGGCCATCGTGACCGGCAGGTCACCGGACTGCGCGGCGTGCACGGCGGTGAAGCCGACGCCCGGCACGGAGAAGATCGTCTCGGTGAGTACGGCGCCGCCGAGGAGGCTGCCGATGTCGAGGCCGAGCATGGTGACCACCGGGGTGAGGCCGGCGCGTGCTCCGTGCCTGAACACGATGCTGCGCCGGGACAGGCCCTTCGAGCGGGCGGTCCGCATGAAGTCCTCGCCGAGGGTCTCCAGCATGTTGCTTCGCGTGACGCGGATGTACTGCGCGCTGAACAGCACGGCCAACGCGACCCACGGCAACAGGTAGTTGAGGAACCAGCCGCCGGGGCCCGCGGCCCCGAACGGTGAGGCGATCTCGTTGGTGGTGAACGGCAGCAGGTCGAGCGTGCTGACGAACAGGAGCAGCAGCAACAGGCCGGTCACCGGGATGGGGAGGGACACGCCCACCGAGGCACCGCCGACGATGAGCTTGTCGGTGAACCTGCCCTTGCGCAGGGCCGCGAGGAGGCCGAGGCCGACGCCGGCGACGGTCCACAGGACGACGGCGCCGCAGGCCACCGACAGCGTGTAGGGCAGGGCCCTCGCGATGATGGTGGTGACGTCCTCGTTCGTCTGGAACGACTTGCCGAGGCACGGCCATGAGCACAGGGCCTGGGACCCTGGCGCGCCCACCATGTGGCTGCTGAAGAGCCCGGACATATAGGTGAAGTACTGGGTGAGGAACGGCTTGTCCATCCCGAGCGCGACCCGGGCCTCGGCGATGCGCTGCGGGGTGCACTCCTGTCCGCAGGCTGCCGCGGCCGGGTCCGCAGGACCGAGCTGGAACAAGGTGAACGTCACGAAGCTGATGACAAACAGGAGCACGATCATCGCGACGAAGCGCCGCATCAGGAAACTGGTCATGGCTGCGACCACCCTGCTCGGGATGAACTCACCGTTCTACCTCTCTTGTGCCGCGAGCGTCAGTGCTCGGCGCCGACGGTCGACAGGTCGATGGCGCCGAAGAAGTAACCCATCTGGGCGTTACGCACCTTGGAGCCGACGACGCTGCTGGTGTAGCTGCGGACCAGCGGGACCAGCGGGTAGTCCTGCATGGCCTGGTCGTAGAGGGTGGCCCACTTCTTGCCCAGCTCCTCGCTGGTGCCGTTGGTGCCGCGCAGCTCGTACATGGCCTTGGCGATCTTCGCGTCGTGGTAGCGCGGGATGTTGGAGAACCCGTAGGTCTTGCCGTCGAGGCTCGGGCCCACGTTCGGGTCGATGGTGGTGCGCACGGAACCGCTGTCCGCGCCGCCGCACCAGCCGCTGCGGGCGATGTCCGGCATCTGGTCACCGGCGAGCACGGTGTAGTAGTTGGCGGCCGGGATCGGGCGGAGCTGGAGGTCGATGCCGAGCTGCTTGAGGTTCTGCTGCAGCACGGTGCCGACATTCTTGTACCGGGCGTTGGTGTCGGCGTAGCCGTAGACCAGCTTCTTGGGGACGTTCTTGCCCTTGATGAGCTTCTTGGCCTCGTCGAGCTTCGGCTTGCCCGCCGGGTCCAGGTCCGTGTGCTGCGGGACGTAGCCGACCTGGGCCGGGTTGATGTACGACTGGGCGATCTTGCCGAAGCGGGCGCCGCCGTACTGCACCTGGACGGCGGCGCGGTCGATGGCGAGTGCCATCGCCTTGCGCACGTCCTTGTCCTTGATGGTCTCGGTGTTGAGATTCAGCACGTCGGTGCAGCCGAGCAGGCCGGCGGCGGTGCGCTTCTTGACCTTCGGGTCGTTGAGCTTGGCCGCGTCCGACGCCTGGAGGCCGCCGTTGCTGTCCAGCGTGATCGCCGTCGGGTCGGAGTTCGCGAGGAGCTGCTGGCTGATGGTGGCCTGGGCGGTGGACAGGCTGAAGGTGAACGTGTCCGGCAGGGCGGACCGGTTGGGGTCGGTGGCCGGGTCCCAGTTGCTGTTGCGGACCAGCTTCATCGAGCGCCCGCGGTCGTACGACTTGATCTTGTACGGGCCGGAGGACAGCGGGTGGTTGGTGTAGTCGAGCTTGGTGTCCTTGGCCTTCGGCACCGGCGCCGTGTTGGACCGGGAGACCAGGGCGGGGAACTCGGCGTACGGCTGCTTCAGGTGGAAGACGACCGTCTGGTCGTCCGGGGTGTCTATCCCCTTGAAGTCGCCGCCGTGGTACGGGCCCTTGTAACTGTCGTCCGCCAGCGCGGAGTCGAGCTCCTGCGGTGCCTGGGTGTAGACGTCGCGGGCGTAGGTGCGCTCGACGCCGTACTTGATGTCCTTGCTGGTGATCGGCGAGCCGTCCTCGAACTTGAGCCCCTTCTTAAGGGTGTAGGTCCAGGTGAGACCGTCCTTGGAGGCCTTGCCGAGGTCGGTGGCGAGGTCGGGGACCATCTTGGGCGGCTGCCCCGCGGTCTCCTTGGCCATGACGAGCGTGCGGTAGTACAGCTGACCGACATTGGCCGTCTGCACGTAGTTGCTGTTGCCGGGGTCGAGGGTCTGGAAGTCGGAGGACATCAGGACGTTGATGTTGCCGCCCTTGGTGGTGAAACCCTTCCCGACCGTGACCGGCGCGTAGGCGTCGGCGTTGGCGCCCTGCTTGTCTCCGGGGGTGGGCTTGGCGCCGCCACAGGCGGTGAGGGCCAGCCCTGCGGTCGCCGTCAGGGCGATCGCCGCGATGGTGCTTCGATTCACTGCTACTCCTTGCGGACGGAAAGGTGTGGCGCGTCAGAGAGGTGGAACAGACGGTGAAACAGGGGGTGGAACAGAGGGTGGGTCACGGGTGGACCGTGGACGCGCCGCGAGTGGATCAGTTGCGGGAGGACTTGGGGTCCAGGGCGTCGCGTACGGCGTCGCCAAGGAGGTTGAAGGCGAGCACGGTGATCACCAGCGCGCCGGCCGGGACGGCCAGGAACCACGGGTCGGACAGGTACCAGTTCCCGGACTGGGCCGCGTTGAGCATCTGGCCCCAGGAGGGTGTGGGGTCCTTGACGCCGACGCCGAGGAACGAGAGGGCCGCCTCGGCGGTGATGTTGGTGGGGATCATCATGGTGGCGTAGACCAGCACGACCCCCATGACGTTCGGGATGATCTGCCGGAAGATGATGCTGCGGTGGGAGGCGCCGTAGGCCTGCGCGGCCTCGACGAACTCCTGCTGCCGGATCGAGAGGACCTGGCCGCGCACGACCCGCGCCAGATAGGCCCAGCCGAAGAACCCGAGGATGATCACCAGCGAGGCGATCGGCACGAGGCTGCCCGAGTCGAGCGCGGTGCCGTGGAGCCGGGACTGCAGGATCGGGGTCAGCGAGAGCACCAGGAGCAGGTGCGGGAAGGCCAGGAACAGGTCCATGACCCGGCTGATCACCATGTCGACCTTGCCGCCGAAGTAGCCGGCGGCCGCGCCGAGCACCGTACCGAGGACGACCGACACCACCGTGGACAGCAGCGCGATGGTCAGGGAGATCCTGGCGCCGTAGGCCATGCGCGCGAAGATGTCGCGGCCGAGCCCCGGTTCGAGACCGAGCCAGTGCTCGCCGGACGGGAAGCGGTAGTACGAGAGCGGCAGGCCCGGGGTGGTGAAGTCGTCCAGGAAGTCAGGGCCGGTACGGGAGGTGAACGGGTCGGAGCCCTCGATGTGTACGAGCACCGGGGCCAGGACGGCGGACAGGACCATCAAGGTCACCACGGCGAGCGCGGCGACGGCGATCCGGCTGCGCCGGATCCGGAGCCAGGCCGTGCCGAGCAGCGACCGCGCGGTGGCGATCTCCGCCGAGGGCCTGAGCTCGGTGGGTGTGGCCACGGGCTCCGGTGAAGGCAGGGTGGCCACCTGCCCGTCGGGGGGCTGCGGCGCGTCGGCGCGGGGCGTCCGACTCGGCGGCTCATGCGGATCCGGCACGTCGATCCTTCGGTGCTCGGGGGTGTGGGTGGCCGGAACGGTATACCAAGCATCCGGGTTTCCACCAGGGTCTTTTTCGATCCGCGACCGACTCGTTGCGTGCCCCGAGCGCACCCCGCAACAGCCCTTACGTCCCTTCTCACGGACGGGATATGGTCACGCACAGCAAGGCGCGTACCGACGCCGGCGGCGTGTTCCGATCGTGCGGGACGACCACCCACCACCCGGTCATCGGCGAGCGCTACGCCCACGTGGTGTACCAAATCCGAGAGGGAGACCGATGAAGACCTTGGTGACCGCGTCCTGGGTGATCGCCCACGACGGACGCTCACACGTGGAGATCCCCGACGGCGCCGTGCTGATCGAGGGAGACACCGTCCTCGCCGTGGGCGAGCGCACGGAACTCGACCGGCACCCGGCCGGCGAGCGCATCGACCTCGGCGACGCGGTGATCACCCCCGGCCTCATCGACCTCGACGCCCTCACCGACATCGACCACCTGATCCTGGACTCCTGGGGCTCCCCCGAGCTGTCCACCGGCTTCACCTGGTCGAGCGAATACTTCGACGCGCCCCGCGCGGTGTTCGACGCGGCGGAGCGTCGCACGGTGCGCGAGTACGCGCTCACCCAGCTCGCCCTGCACGGCATCACCAGCTACATGCCGATCGCGTCCGAGGTGCACAGCGACTGGGCCGAGACCTACGAGGACTTCGTGGCGATGGCCGAGGTGTCGTCGCGGCTCGGGCTGCGCTCGTTCCTCGGCCCCTCGTTCCGCTCCGGCGTCAACGTGATCGGCACCGACGGCAAGCGCACCGTGCGCTTCGACGAGGAGGCGGGCCGGCGCGGCCTCGCCGACGCGCTGCGCTTCCTGGACCACACCGAGCTGCTCGACGACCCGCTGGTGACGGGAGTCCTGCTCCCCTGCCGCATCGAGACACTCACCCCCGACCTGCTCCGCGACGTCGCCGAGGCCGCCGGCCGGCGGGGCGCGCTGATACGCCTGCACGCCCTGCAGGGTGTGTCCGAGCGGGAGTTCATCCAGCGGACCTACGGGCGCACCCCGCTCCAACTCATCGCCGAATCAGGCCTGTTGTCCGACCGGCTGATCGTCCCGCACGGTGTCGTGCTCGACGTGCATCCCGAGATCCTCGGCACCGACACGGGGGATGTCGCCGTGCTGGCGGACGCCGGTGTCTCGATCGTGCACTGCCCGCTCACCAACGCCCGGTACGCCCACAACCTGCACACCTTCGGCGGCTACCGGGCGCAGGGCGTGAACCTGTGCCTCGGTACGGACTCCTTCCCACCCGACCTGATCCGGGGCATCGACGTCGGCACCCAGATCGCCAAGCTCCAGGCCGGTGACCTCGGGCAGGGCCACCTCGCCGGTTACTTCGACGCCCTGTGGACCGGCGGCGCGACCGCCCTGCACCGCCCGGACCTCGGCCGTCTCGCGCCGGGAGCGGCAGCCGACCTCGCGGCGTTCGCCCTGGACGACTTTCGCATGGGCGTGACCGAGGACCCGCTGCGCACCCTGGTCCTCAACGGCACCGCCCGCGACGCGGTCCTCACCATGGTCGCCGGCAAGGTGGTCATGCGCGACGGCGCGATCCCCGGCGTCGACCTCCCCGCGCTGCGGCGAGCCGGCCAGCGGCTGTTCGACCAGATGCGCGCGGCATACCCGGAGCGCGACCACCGCCGGCGCCCGGTGGACGAACTCTTCCCTCCGGTGTTCCCGCGCGGTTAGCACCACGCCGGTACACGCACCCGACGGACGACGTCACCGCTGCGGCCGAAGGGCGCGCAAGTGACTGGGCGCGGAGCCGACTTGCACGTCCTGCACGCCGTGCCCGGCGCCGGCTGAGCCTTGAGGACGTGGACACGACGGCCGGCTGACCGGTTCGCCTGCCGACCGGCCCGTGTCCTCAGGCCGCCACCACCCTCCGCGTCGCCGCCGCCAGTTCGGCGCGCAGTGCGGCGAAGCAGGGGTCTCCGCGGAGGGCGGCGACGTCCGTCGTCGGCTCGCGTGGGAGCGGGACGCTCACCTCGTCGATCACCCGGCCGGGACCCGCCGCCATGACCAGGACGCGGGATCCGAGCAGTACGGCCTCCTCGGCGGAGTGGGTGACGAACAGGACGGTGGTCCCCGTGATCGCCGCGAGGGTCCTGACCTCCTCCTGGAGGCGTTCGCGGGTGAGTGCGTCCAGCGCGGCGAACGGCTCGTCCATCAGCAGCACCTGCGGTTCGGTGGCCAGGGCGCGGGCGATGGCCACCCGCTGCTGCTGTCCGCCGGACAGTTCCCAGGTGCGTCGCCCTGCCATGCCGGGCAGGCCGACCAGGGACAGCAACTCCTCTACCCGGGAGGTCCGTTGGGCGCGCGGGGTTCCGTTGCGCGCGAGGGCGAAGGCGAGGTTGCCGCCCACCGTGCGCCACGGGAACAGGCGTGGCTGCTGGAAGACGACCCCGACCTTGCGCCGCACCTCCACGCTTCCCGTGGCCGGTCGCTCGAAGCCGGCCACCAGTCGCAGCAGTGTCGTCTTGCCGCAGCCCGACGGCCCGACCAGCACCACGAACTCACCGCGTTCCACGGTCAGGGACACGTCGGCGACGGCGGTCACCGGCGCCTTGGCCGTGCCGTACCGAACACTGACGTCCGTCAGCTCGATGTCGGCGTCCGCAATCTTCTTACGCAGCGCCTCACTTTCCTGGCGCGCGGCCTCACTTTCCTTGTGCGCCGCCTCGCTTTCCTTGCGCGCGGCGTCACCTTCCTTGCGCGCGGCCTCACTTGGCGACACGGGACAGCTCCTTCACCGCGAGGGCCTTCTCGAACACCGACCGGTCCGGCACCGCGTCGACGGCCTTCTGCGTCTTGAGGAAGACCGCCGCGTCCCGCAGGTTCTTCGCGAGCGCGCCGGGGGCGCCGGGCTTGCCCAGGTAGTCGGCGCCCTGCTGTTCCTCGGCCGTGAGCAGGACGAGCTGGGCGAGTTGCTTGCGGGCGTCGGCGGGGCTCACGTTCAGTTCGGCGCCGATGGCCTCGGCCGCCTTCGCGGGATCGCTCTTGGCCAGCTCGACGGCCCGGTTCTCCGCCGTGAGCCAGGCATCGACGATCTTCGGGTGCTTGGCCGCGAAGGCGTTCGTGACCACGCCCAGGTCGGCCGTGGGCTTGCCCTGTTCGGCGATCTGCCGGCTGGTCACGAGCACCTTGCCGCCCTTGGCCGCGAGCTCGGTGAGTGTGGGCGTCCACACGTACGCGGCGTCGATGTCGCCGCGCTGCCACGCGGCGAGCGCGTCCTGCGGCTGGAGGTCGACGAGGGTCACGTCGGACTCCTTGAGCCCGGCCGCCTGCAGTGCCGCGAGCAGCGAGTAGTGGGACGTGGATCCGAAGGGTGTCGCGATCTTCCGGCCCTTGAGCGCCTTGACCGACGTGATGCCCTTCCGGGCGACGAGCGCCTCGTTCTCGCCGATCAGGTCGTGGATCCAGAGCACCTTGTACGGGATGTTCAGGGGCGCCGAGAGTCCCTTCGTGACGGGGCTCGATCCGGCCAGGCCGAGGTCCACCGACCCGGCGATCACCGCCGTGTTGACGTCGGCGCCCGAGTCGAACTTCACCCACTTCACATCGGCGTCCGGGAGCGCCTTCTCCAGCAGTTTCCGGTTCTTCACCACGAGGTCGGCGTTGGGTATCGCCTGGTAGGCGATCCGGACCTGGGTCTTCCCACTCCCGGACGCGGCGTCGGCACCGCCGCCGCAGGCGGTCGCGGTGAGTGCGACGAGGGCGGTGGCGGAGGCGAGAAGGAGGGTGCGGCGGGTACGTCCGGGCATCAGAGATCGTTCCTTCGTAAAGGGATTACAGGGAAGGGCAGTTGGGGGGAACTCAGGCGCGGCCGCGCCACGGCACCGTGAGCCGCTCCGCGCCCTTGAACAGCGCGTCGAGGACGATTCCGGAGATGCCGATGGCGATGATCCCGGCGATGACGACGTCGGTCTGGTTGTAGCGCTGGGCGTCGCGGATCATGCCGCCGATGCCCGGTACGCCGTTGATCGTCTCGGCCGCGACGACGGACGTGTACGCGACGCCGACCGCGATGCGCACGCCGGTGAGGATCTCCGGGAGGGCGGCGGGCAGCCGCACGGCCAGGAGCAGGGACCCGGGCCCGGCGCCGAGTGCCCGGGCGGCCTCCACCAGGTCGCCCGGCACACCCCGGACCGCGGCGGCGGTGGCCGCGGCGATCGGCGGCAGTGCGGCGATGACGAGCAGCCAGATCTTCGGGGACTCGTCGATGCCGAACCAGATGACCAGCAGCGACAGATACGCGAGGGGCGGAAGCGTGCGCAGGAAGGTGACGGCGGGTTCCAGCACCACGGCGAGCGGTTTCAGTACGCCGATCAGCAGCCCGAGCGGGATGCCGACGAGCGCGGCGTAGCCGGTTCCGACGCCGATCCGGCGCAGGGAGACCGCCAGGTGTTCGACGAGGAGGTGGCCGCTGTAGCCACGTACACCGTCGTGGACGGTCGACGCCTGCACGAAGGCGTGCCACACGTCCGCGGGGGACGGGACGAGGACGCGGGGCCAGATCTCCGCCGTGACCACCGCCTGCCAGGCCGCGAGGAGCACGACGAGCGCGAGGAGGCGCAGCGCCGTCCAGCGCAGCGCCGTCGCGGCGGCCCAGGCACGCTTCCCGGCGACCTGGCCCGGCGCCGGGTCGGTCGCGGTCCGGCTCCGGTGGGCTTCCTTGACCAGGGTCATCCCGCGGCCTCCACGAGCGCGCGCAGCCGGGGCGCCACCTCTTCGCCGACGCGGTACGCCTCTTCGAGGTGGGGATAGCCGGACAGGAGGAACTCGTCGACACCGAGCTGCCGGTACTCGAAGAGCCGCTGGGCGACCTCGTCGTGCGAGCCGACGAGCGCGGTGCCGGCTCCCTCGCGGACGAGGCCGATGCCGGCCCAGAGGTTGGGCGCGACGGTCAGGTGTTCGGCCGATCCGCCGTGCAGGGCGGTCATGCGGGCCTGTCCGGTGGAGTCCATGCGTGCGAAGCGTTCCTGCGAGGCACGGACGGCATCGGGGTCGAATCCGGCGAGGATCCGGTCGGCCTCCGCCCACGCCTCGGCGGCCGTGTCGCGGGTGATGACGTGCAGCCGGAGACCGAAGCGCAGGGCGCGCCCGAGGCGGGCGGCCTTGGCCCGGACACGTTCGACGCGCTCGGCGACGGCGGTGGGCGGCTCGCCCCACAGCAGCTGCACCTCCGCGTGCCGGGCGGAGACGTCTTCGGCGGCCGGGGACGCGCCGCCGAAGTACAGCGGGATCCGTGACTCGAGGGCAGGGTCCTCCAAGCGGGCCCCCTCCACGCGCACATGCTTCCCGTCGAAGTCGACGGGCTTGCCGTCGAGCAACTCCCGGACGATGTGCATGAGTTCGCCGGTCCTGACGTAGCGCTCCTCCTTGGGGAGCTGGTCGCCGTACGCGCGCTGCTCGACCGGGTCCCCGCCGGTGACCACGTTCAGCGCGATGCGGTCGCCGAACAACCGGCGGAAGGTGTCGGCCTGTTGGGCGAGGAGCGTCGGCTGGGCGAGACCGGCACGGAAGGCGACGAGGAAGCCGATCCGCTCGGTGACGGCGGCCACGGCCGACGTCAGCACCCAGGGATCCACGCATCCCAGGCCGACGGGAGTCAGCAGCTTGGCGAACCCCGACTGCTCGGCGGCGCGGGCGACTTGGGCGAGATAGCCGAGGTCGGCGCCGCGCCGGGTCGCGGTCGCGGTGCGGCCCTGGACGGCGGTGACGGCGCCCGGGTCGCGGCCGTCGCCGCCGGTGGGCAGGAACCAGTGCAGTACGGGGGCAGGGCGTGAGGGCATGCGGGAAACACCTCTGGTGAGGGGGTGGACGCGGACACACCACCGCCGTGCGTGAGGGGCGGGGGCGCGCGTGATGACCCCGTCTCAGGGGTCACGAAGGACTGGAGGAAGGTGTGTCGTCAGCGGCGAGCGGGGTTGCGGGTGGTCAGCAACAGGCTGTACGACAGCAGGAATTCGCCCGACAGAGCATCCCCGAGACACGCAGCAGATCCACGTGGCGGCGGGAGACGAGGGCGGGGTTCATGGACGCATCCTGACGTGCACCTGGCGCCCACGACAAACGCGATCCGCCATGTGGACACCATTGTCTCACCGTGCGATATGAAGACACGCGCAACCGGCCTGGCCAGTACGCCCGCGACGGGCGCAACTGCCCCGGTCAGTACGCCTGTCTTGTCGACTGGAACGTGCGCCGGTATGCGAGCGGGGAGACCCCGATCGCGGCGTGCAGATGCTGCCGCAGCGACGCGGCCGTCGCGAAGCCCACCTCCCCGGCGATCCGGTCCACCGGCATGTCGCTGGATTCCAGCAGATGGCGGGCCCGGGCGACGCGCTGCTGGGTGAGCCAGCGCCCGGGGCTCATCCCGGCCTCGTCCCGGAACCGGCGGGCGAACGTCCGAAGACTCATCTGCGCGTGGTCCGCGAGGTCGGCCAGGGTCAGCGGCAGGTCGAGGTGGCCCAGCGCCCACTCCCGGGTGGCGGCCGTCCCGGCCGTGGACGCCTCGGGGACCGGCTGCTCGATGTACTGCGCCTGACCGCCCTCGCGCCAGGGCGGCACCACACACTGCCGCGCCACATGGTTGGCCATCTCAGCGCCGTGATCGCGGCGTACGACATGGAGGCAGACATCCACCCCGGCACCGGCGCCCGCCGAGGTGAGGATGTCGCCGTCGTCCACGAAGAGCACGTCCGGGTCCAGCTTGACCTGCGGGAACAGGCGCATGAACCTCTCGGCGAGAACCCAGTGCGTGGTGGCCCGGCGGCCGTCGAGCAGACCGGCCGCGGCGAGGACGAAGGCGCCGGTGCAGATGGACACGATGCGGGTGCCGGGCCGGATGCGTGCGAGCGCGTCGGCGAGGGGGCCGGTGAGCGCGGTGCTGTCGGACGGGTACTGCTCGACCGGCGGGATCACCACGGTGTCGGCCTCGGCCAGCACTTCGGGGCCGTGCTCGACGGTGATCCGGAAATCGGAGTCCGCGCGCACCGGGCCGCCGTCGACGCTGCACGTGCGGATCTCGTACCGGCCGTCCGCGGCGCCGAAGATCCGCTGCGGAATGCCCAGTTCGAACGGGTGCACCCCGTCAAGGGCCAGCACCACGACCCGGTGCACGGCACCCGGGTCACGGAGATCACGGAGATCATCGAGGTCACGGACATCGGTCGCCCCACTGCCACTCATGGCACGATTCTATCGAAGGGTGGCAGTCATGCCATTTTCTCCAGGGGTACGTGACGGCACGCTGGACTCATGAGCACTGCACAGAGCACCGCACCCACCTCCCCCGTCTCCCCCGTCTCCCCCGCCGCCACCATGCGCGCCGTCAGCCAGGACGTGCTCGGCGGCCCCGAGGTACTGAAGGAGGTCGTGCGCGAACGACCGGTCCCGGGCGTGAGCCAGATCCTGGTCAGGGTTCATGCCGCGGGCGTCAACCCGACCGACTGGAAGCACCGGGAGGCGGGCGTCTTCCTGGGGCAGCCTCCGTTCGTCCTGGGCTGGGACGTGTCCGGGGTCGTCGAGGCGACGGGCGTCGGCGTGACCCTGTTCAAGCCGGGCGACGAGGTGTTCGGCATGCTGCCCTACCCGCACGGGGCGGGCTCGCACGCCGAGTACGTCACCGCGCCCGCCCGCGCCTTCGCGCACAAGCCGTCCCAGGTGGACCACGTGCAGGCGGGCGCCGTCCCCCTGGCCGCGCTCACCGCCTGGCAGTCACTCGTCGACACCGCGCAGGTGCGGCCCGGACAGCGCGTCCTGATCCATGCGGCGGCCGGCGGCGTCGGTCACCTCGCCGTGCAGATCGCCAAGGCGCGGGGCGCGTACGTGATCGGTACGGCGAGCGCGGCCAAGCACGACTTCCTGCGCGGTCTGGGCGCCGACGAGCTGATCGACTACCGCACGACCGACTTCGCCGAGGCCGTCGGTGACCTGGACGTCGTCCTGGACACCATCGGCGGTGACTACCGCGGCCGGTCCCTGCGCACGCTGCGCCCGGGTGGCGTGCTGGTCTCGATCCTGCCGACGGGCACCTCGGAACTGGCGGAGGAGGCCGAGCGGCTCGGCGTGCGGGGCGTGGAGATGGCCGTGGAGTCCGATCACGCCGCCATGAACGCGATCGCCGGCCTGATCGCCACGGGCGAACTGCGCGCGACGATCGCCGGCGCCTTCCCGCTCGCCGAGGCCGCGAAGGCCCACGAGCTCGGCGAGACCGGCCGGACGACGGGCAAGCTGGTCCTCGTCGTGCGCTGATCCCGTCCGCTCGTCCGCCGACTCCTCAAGTCCGCCGGCACCTCAGCTCCGTCAGCTCCACCGGCACCTCAGCTCCGTCAATTCCTCGACTCCGTCAGCCCATGGTCGGGTCGCCCTTGATCAGGGCGAAGGTGGCGCCGAACGGGTCGTTCACCATCGCCATCCGCCCGACGCCGGGCACGTCCATGGGCGGGAAGAGAGTCGTGGCACCACGCGCGGTCGCCGCCGCGTACGTCGCGTCGCAGTCCTCGACTCCGAAGTACGGGTGCCACTCGGAGCCGGAGCCGGCATCGAGGTTGTCCTGCTGCAGCTGCATGATGCCGCCGTGGGACGCCTCGGCCACGTCCGACGCCGTGGCGGGCGCGACGACGGTGTACTCGGGGCCTCCCTCACCCGTCGGCATGCTCTGGTACTGCCAGGAGAACACCGTGCGGTAGAAGTCCTTGGCCGTGGCGTCGTCGGTGGTGTAAAGCTCGGTCCAGCACAGGGCGTTGGGCTGCATCACCACGTCGAGGCCCTTCGTGTCACCGGGCTGCCAGACCGCGAAATCCGCGCCGGTCGGATCAGTGAACGCGGCCATCCGTCCGGCGGTGAAGACGTCGCCGGGCGGGACGCGGACCCTTCCGCCGGACGCCTCCACCGCCTTGGCGACTCCGTCCGCGTCGGGCGTGTGGAAGTAGACCGTCCAGGACGGGGTGGCGCCCGGCTCGGTCAGCGGTCCGGCGGCCCCCACGGACTTGCCGTCGAGCTGGAAGAACCCGTACCCGCCCCCTTCAGGGCCGGCGGACTGGAACGTCCAGCCGAACACCCCGCCGTAGAATTCGGCGGCCGCGCCCACATCCGGAACACCGAGGTCGAGCCAGTTGGGCGCACCCGGCACATACGTCGTCGAAAGCATGATCAGGCCTTTCGTTCACTGACGATTCCCACTCAGACGCAGCATGGCAGCCCCCACTGACAATCGCCGCTCGGCGCAGCGTCTCCGCAGGTCACCCGGAGTGCCTCAGCGTGAGCGCCTTGACCGGGTGACGGCCGGCGGTGTCGGTTCCGGGGGACGACCGGGCCGCTCGACCCGCCCGCACCGCTCGGACAATCCCGGTAGCTTGCCCGTATGCCTTCTGCACTTGTTGTCGGTTACGCCCCGCAAGCGGCACCCGGCGTCGACGGGGACGCCCTTCGCGCGGCTCTCGACGAGGAGCTGACCCGGTTCGGTGAGCACGGCATCGATGCGGCCATGGCCCTCGTGGTGTTCGACGAGTCGGCCGAGTCCGTACTGGTCGCCGCACTGACCGAGCGTCCCTGGGACGTGGTGGTCGTGGGCGGCGGTATCCGCAAGACGGAACAGCTGCTCCCGCTCTTCGAGCAGATCGTGAACTTGATCCGACGCCACGCGCCCCAGGCCTCGATCGCGTTCAACACCAGTGGCGGCGACAGCGTCGAGGCAGCCCGGCGCTGGCTCTGAATTCCCGCCCTTTTCCCATCCGCATACCCCTGCCGTATCTCTGCCCCCCGCTTGCCGTCCCCCTGCCGTCTCTCGCCGTCACCACGCCGGAACTCGGCTTCCGCAGCCCGCGCGACGGCCCGACTTAGCATGTGCCGCATGTCACTGGACACTGCCCGGCATTCCCGCGTCGAGGATCCACTGACGCGCTGGATGAGAGGGCGGGCGCCCTTCACGGCACACGTCGCGGCCGCCCTGTTGCTGGCCGCGTTTCTCGTGAGCGAGATCCAGCGCCGTGTCCGTGAATCGGACAACGCCGTACTGGTGGACGCGGCCCGCCAATACCTCAGCGGTATTTCCCCTTACGAGGACCGGCGTTTCCTGTATCTGCCCAGCAGCGCGCTGCTGGCCGTTCCGGAGACGCTGGCCGGCCCCGAGGTGCTGCGCGTGGTCGTGCCTGTGGGCGCGGCGGGCCTGGTGCTGGTGGGCTGGTTCTTCGCTCTGCGGATCTTCGATGTGTCCCCGCGAAGCAGGCTGGCGGCTTTCGGAGCGGGCGGGCTCGCGCTTTTCGCTCCCTTTCGCAGCGAAGTGGCTCTCGGAAACTGGACGGCGTTCTCGGTCGCGGCCCTGCCCATCACCTTGTTGCTCGCCGCGCGGGGCCGCTGGGTGGGAGCCGCCGCGGTGACCGGAGCGGCGATCGCGTTCAAACCGATACTGGCGCCGATGCTCCTGCTCTTCGTCTTCGCCAGGAAGTGGCAGGCGTGTGCGGCACTCGTCGGTGTTCCGGCGGCGGCGAGCCTGGTCTCCGTGCTTTTCATGCCGCAGCCCGGATTGTTCCTGACGAAGACCGTCCCTTTTCTCCTCCATGGCCAGGACGCGTACGCGAAGCCGTTCGACGCCTCGCTCGTCTCCGTACTGCCGCGGCTCGGTGTCCCGGAGGCGGTCGCGGTCGTGCTCGCTGTGGCACTGTCCGTGACCGGCCTGTACTTGTCGTGGGTGCGGTGGCGGCGTGCCGATGACGCCGCGCTTCGCCTGGTGGAGACCAGCTGCCTTTTGATGCTGTCGACGTTTCTGATCTCCCGGCCCACCTTCGTGCACTATGTGCTCGTGGTCGTCCTGGTGCTGCTCGCCTCGGCCACGGCGCCCGGTGCCGCCGCGCGTTCCCCGTGGGTCTGGCTGCCGCTGGTGCCTCAGATCGCCGGGATCGACTGGCCGTGGGCCGACACGAGTCGCCGGCACGCCTTCAAGGACGTGGTGATGTTCCTCGGCATGGGGACGGCGCTGGCGTGGTGCTGTTTCAGCGGCCGTCGCCGGTGGAGCGGTCCGCGGGGAGTCGGAGCTATGAGGTCGACGGCAGGTTCAGGTCGCGGTTGATGACGCGTGCCGCGCTCTCGACGGTCGCGACACCCTTCTGCATCGTGCGATTGCCGTGCGAGAGAACGGCCATTCCGTAGTCGTGGCCCCGGCCCGTGAAGACGCCGAGGCTGTGCACGCGCCAGCCATTGGTGTCCAGCGGCAGCCAGCCGTTCTTCACGTGGACGGTCGCCGTCCTGGGCGCACCGGCGGGCGCTCCCCAGCGCTGCTCGGGGACGACACGGTTCATCAGGCGGAGCGCGTAGGTGCGGGCGCCGGTGTCGAGGACCTGGTTGTCGGAGGTGAGCAGACGGAGCAGCTTCACCTGGTCGCCGGCCGTGATCTGCGTACGTCCCCACTTGCCCTTCGGACCGGGAACCGTGTCCCGCATCCCGGCCACGTCCAGGAAGTGCTGGATTCCGGCATGGCCGATCTGGTGCCACAGGGCGTTGGTGGCGTCGTTGTCCGACTTGGTGATCATGGCGGTGGTCAGGGCCACCTCGCGTGAGGTCAGCGCGCGGTGCCGCTCCATGGCCTGGCGCAGCAGCGCCCCCAGGACGGTGACCTTGACGACGCTCGCCGAGTCGAAGGCCTGGTCGGCCCGGAACGTGCACGTGGTCGCCGTGGTGCGGTCGTAGAGCGCGAGGGCCGAGGCGTTGCCGTGTCCGTGGAGCGCGGTGGTGATGTCGCGTTCCAGGAGGTCCGCCAATCCGTGCTGCTGCGAGGTGCACGTCACCTTGGACCCGCCGACGGTCGCGCCGGGGGTGCTCGCGCCGGCCGGTGTGGCGGCGGCGAAGACGGTGAGCGCCGACCCGGCCGCCAGGACCGCGGCCAGTCCCCGCTTCGCGCGTCGCGGTATGTGCGTTCCCGGCATGGGGGTTCTTCCGTCCTGCTCTGTAGGTCTGCCCTTCGGCCGGCGACGCTACAGGGGTCGAGCGTGAGAGCGGGGCGACCCTTGCGTGATATGTCCGTTTGGCGCGCTTTGACTGCCTGTGATGTTCCTCAAGGACCTTCACAACGTGACGTCCGAATCCCGCCGGACATCACGGCGCCAAAGCCACAGAGTGGGCGGCAGGAAGGTACGGACTCCACAAACCCACCCCCCCCCAGATCCCCGAACTCCCCGAGGATCCCCAGAACCCCGAGCCACCCGAGGACCCGCACCATGTTGGACACCAACACCCACCCGACAGGCCCCGTCATCGACCGTGTCGCCGGTCAGGACTGGGGCGCCTTGTCCGATGAGCTCGACGCACATGGACACGCGCCGACAGGTCCGCTCCTCACGCCCGACGAGTGCCGGCAGATCGCGGGCCTCTACGAAGACGTCGCCCGCTTCCGTACCACCGTCGACATGGCCCGCCACCGGTTCGGATCCGGCCAGTACCGCTACTTCACCCATGAACTGCCCGTCATCGTGCGGGAGTTGAGGGAGGCGTTCTATCCGCGCCTGCTCCCCGTCGCCCGCGACTGGGCCGGAAGGCTCGGCAAGCCCGCACCGTGGCCCGACTCCCTGACGGAGTGGCTGGCCATGTGCCACGCGGCAGGGCAGGACCGCTCCGCGCAGATTCTGCTGCGGTACGGGCCCGGCGACTGGAACGCGCTGCACCGGGACGTGTTCGGCGACATGGCCTTCCCGCTCCAGGTCGTCATCGGTCTGGACGCGCCGGGCACCGACTTCACCGGCGGCGAGTTCCTCATGACCGAACAGCGCGCCCGCGCACAGTCGAGGGGATCGGCCACCACCCTGCTCCAGGGCCACGGCTTGATCTTCACCACCCGGGACCGGCCAGTCCCCTCCCGGCGCGGCTGGTCCAACGCCCCTATGCGGCACGGTGTGAGCACCGTCCGTTCCGGTAGCCGCCACACCCTCGGCCTCGTCTTCCACGATGCGGCATGAGCCACCTCTTCAGGCGGGAAGCACCCCGCTCACCCCTGATCAGTGCCGCCGAGCTAGCCGCGTACGGTGACCTGCCCCGGCCCGCCCCGCACACCGAGGCCGAACTGGCGTCCCTCATCAGCTTGTTGACGCCTCCGGGATCGTCCGGGATCGAGACCGTCACCGTGGGACGCAGTCGCGACGATGCTTCCCGTGCGGCCGCCGCCGCTTTCGCCGCCGCCTGGAAGGCGCGGGGCGGCACGGTCCTGGCTACGGTCACCTGGCCCGAGAGCGCGGCCTCGTGGCTGCGGCCCGCCACCCGCCTCACGTCCGGGCTCCCCGACGCGTGGGTGATGGCCGCCGCTCCGCTCGGCTTCGCCCGGTTGGCGCGACGGCTGCGCCACTCCACGGACTGGGACCCGGCCCGCACCTACGCGTTCGCCTCCCTCCGCGACGCGCGCCTGCCCGCGCTCACCGGCCCGGACATCCTCGAGGGGCTGCGCGGTGCCACCGCCGACGGCGGCACCTGGGAGGTACGCCACGGGTGACGGAAACCGCGGCACTTCGTGCAATTTGGCCCCGAACGATATCCTGCCCCGAACGCGCCGTGGTGGCGCCGAAGGAGTGTGCTCGTGCCAGGCCAACGATCCATCACCGAAGCGGAGAAGCTGGCAGAGGCGAAGCTCGGTGGAATGCCGGTGCGCCATGAGCAGATGGCGGTCGTGGCCAACATCTACCGCGCCGCCTCCGCCGTCCGCCAGCACCTGGAGAACTCGGTTCTCCGCGAGTCCGACCTGACGTGGACCGCGTTCGTCGTGCTCTGGGTGATCTGGGTGTGGGGCGAGTCGGAGACCCGTCACGTGGCCGAGGAAGCCGGGATTTCCAAGGGCACGCTCACCGGCGTGTCCCGCACCCTGGAGACGCGGGGCCTGGTGCGGCGCGCCGGGCATCCCAGCGACGGCAGGCTCGTCCTGCTCAGCCTCACGGACGAGGGTGAGGAGCTGATGCGGCGCGTGTTCCCCAAGTTCAACGAGGAGGAGGCCTTCGTCGCCGGGCAGCTCAGCGACGAGGAGTGCCGCGGTGTCGCGGACGCGCTGCGCCGCGTCGTGCTCCAGGTCGAGGAGCACGGCGAGGAGCGCCGGCTCGCCCTTCTGGACGGCGCGGAGCCGGCCCCGCGCCGCAGCGGCCGCCGCCCGAAGGCCTAACCCTCCCTCGCTCCCCCACGTGCCGCGCGCACCAGTGCCTCGAAGAGGCCTCGCTGGGCGGGGTCCTCGTGCGCCGTGTCCTCCGGGTGCCACTGCACTGCGGTGAACCAGCCGCGCGCGCCCGGGAGTTCGAGTGCTTCCACGGTGCCGTCGGCAGCGCGGGCAGTTACTTCGAGTCCGGAGCCGAGCCGGTCCACCCGCTGGTGGTGGTAGCAGGACGCGTCCACCTTCTCGGCGCCGGTGGCCTGTTCGAGGAGTGAGAGCCGCTCCACCGCCACCGGGTGCACGACATGCCGGTGCTCGCGCTCCGGGCCTCCCATGTCCTGGTGCAGCGTGCCGCCGAGCACGGTGTTGACGACCTGCAGTCCCCGGCACACCGCGAGCAGCGGCAGGCCCAAGTGCAGGGCCTGACGGGCGAGTTCGAGGTCGAAGGCGTCCTGGGTGTCGTCGACGTCGTACACGCCGGCGTGTACCGCCGTGGCGCCGTAGCGGTGCGGGGCGATGTCGCCGCCGCCGGGCAGCAGCAGTCCGTCGAAGCGGGCGAGGCGGGTGGCCACCTCCGTGGGGTCGGCCGTGCCGCCGGGTGCGTGCGGGTGGAGGGTGACCGGTTCCCCGCCGGCGTTCCAGACGGCTTCGATCAGGGCGCGTGCGTTGACCTCGGCGGTGTAGCGGAGGGCAGAGGTGGAGGCGGCGAAGCGGGCCGGTACGGCGATGAGGGGGCGCGTCGTCACAGCTGGATCCAGGTGGTCTTGAGTTCGGTGTACTTCTCGAGGGCGTGGGCGGACTTGTCGCGGCCGTTGCCGGACTGCTTCATGCCGCCGAAGGGGACGGTGAGGTCGCCCTCCTCGTAGCAGTTGACCCAGACCGTGCCGGCCTTGAGGGCGCGGGAGACCCGGTGTGCGGTGGACAGGTCGGAGGTCCACAGTCCGGCGGCGAGTCCGTACTCGGTGGCGTTGGCGAGGGTGACGGCTTCGTCGAGGTCGTCGAAGGTGAGGACCGACAGGACGGGGCCGAAGATCTCCTCCCGGGCGAGCCGCATCCCGGGGTTCACCCGGTCGAAGACGGTGGGCTGCAGGTAGCTGCCGCCGGTGCCGGCCAGGGTCCGGGTGCCGCCGGTGCGCAGCCGGGCGCCCTCGGCGGTCCCGGTGCCGATGTGGTCGAGTACGCGGTCGAGGTGGCTCTCGCCGACCAGGGCGCCCATCTCGGTGGCGGGGTCGAGGGGGTCACCGACGCGCAGTTCGTGTGCCCGTCGCACGATGGCTTCGGTGACGCGTTCGGCGACGGAGGTGTGGACGAGGAGGCGGGAGGGTGCGGTGCACATCGCGCCCTGGTTGAAGAAGATGCCCCAGGCGGCGGTGGCGGCGGCCTTCTCCAGGTCGGGGGCGTCGGGGAGGATGATGTTGGGTGACTTGCCGCCGAGTTCGAGCCAGACCCGCTTGAGGTTGGAGTCGGCGGCGTAGCGCAGGAAGTGGCGTCCGACGGCGGTGGATCCGGTGAAGGCCAGGACGTCGACGTCGGGGTGCAGTCCGAGGGCGCGTCCGGCGGTGGCGCCGTTGCCGGTGACGACGTTCAGGACACCCGGAGGCAGGCCCGCCTCGGTGGCCAGGCGCGCGAGGTGCAGTGCCGACAGGGGCGAGTTCTCCGAGGGCTTGAGGACGACGGTGCAGCCGGCGGCGAGCGCGGGTGCCACCTTCCACGAGGCGAGGGTGAGCGGAAAGTTCCAGGGGACGACCGCGCCCACGACTCCGGCCGGTTCCCGGGTGACGAGGGCGAGTGCGTCGGGCGCGGTGTGCGGGGACTCGTCGGTGAGCTTGTCCGCCAACTGACCATAGAAACGGAAGGTGTTGACGGCGGCGCGCAGTTCGATGTCGTACGCGTCCGTGATGGGTTTGCCCATCTCCAGGCTGACGGTCAGTGCGAGCCGGTCGCGCTGTTCGTCCAGGAGGTCGGCGAGGCGCAGGAGCGCGCGTCCGCGGTCGGCGGGGGCGAGGCGCGGCCACGGGCCTGTGTCGAAGGCGCGGCGCGCGGCGGCCACGGCGGCGTCGACCTCGGCCGCGCCACCGTCCGCGATCTGGGCGAGTACCTGTCCGTCACGGGGTGAGACAGCTGCGTACGTGGCTCCGCCGCCCGGTTCGTCGACGCCGTCGATGTGGTGGACGCCGGACAGGTCGAGGTCCTTGGCGCGGCTCAGCCACGCGTCGTGGGTGAGATCAAGCATGGTGTGGCCTCCGGCTCACTGAATTTCTTTTGAGGGTCGCGTACGGACCGTGCGGGCGGCGACGGCGCTCAGGACGAGGACGGCCGGGACACTGGCCACCAGCCAAGCCGCCGAACCGCCGATCAGCGTCGTGAAGTTGGCCAGGATCACCCAGATCGCACTCCCGATCCCGAGCGCGCCGAGGAGCGGGGCGATCAGGGTGTTCCAGGGGCGGGTGTCGAGGCGCTCGCGCCGGAAGAAGACGATCACGGAGACCGACGTGAGGAAGTACAGCAGCATCATCGCGAGGACGGCGACGCCGCTGAACCAGGAGAAGAGGCTCAGTACGGGGTCCTTGCCGAGCAGCGCGAACGGCACGACCAGCAGGAGCGCGAGCGCGGTCTGTACGGTGCCCGCGGCCCAGGGTGAGTGGCGGCGGTTGAGCGCGCAGAGCCTGCGGGGCAGCACCCCTTCGCGCCCGAGCGAGAACAGGTACCGGTTGGCGGAGTTGTGGAAGGCGAGGATGCCGGCGAACAGCGACGTGGCGAGCAGGACCGGCAGCACGTCGCCCGCCCAGCCGCCGAACAGGTCGGCGACCGGCTTGAGGACGAACGCCACACCGTCGCCGCCCGCGAGTGCCTTCCCGGCGGCGGCGGTGGCGTGGGAGGCGCCGTAGGCGGACACGAGCATCCAGGAGGTGAAGGCGAAGAAGCCGGTGACGACGGCGACCGACAGGTAGGTGGCGCGCGGGACGGTCTTCTTGGGCTCGCGCGCCTCCTCCCCGTAGATCGCGGTGGCCTCGAAGCCGAACATCGACGCCACGGCGAACATCAGCGCCACCCCCGGTGCCCCTTGCAGCGCGGCCTTCGGCGAGAAGCTCTGGGCGAGGCCGAGCCCTTCGGGTCCGCCGCCCTTGACCAGGGTGACCAGGGCGAAGGCGAGCAGGATGCTGAACTCCGCGAGGACGAACACGGCGAGTACCTTGGCGCCCATCTCGATGCCGGCTGCGCCGAGCACCTGGACGACCAGCATCGTGACGACGGCCCAGACCCACCAGGGCGCGTGGAGGCCGGTGTACTGCGCGACAAGGCCGCTCAC
The DNA here is from genome assembly GCF_004005495.1 of Streptomyces antnestii. GTDB lineage: Bacteria > Actinomycetota > Actinomycetes > Streptomycetales > Streptomycetaceae > Streptomyces > Streptomyces antnestii. Next base: position 356,298 of record NZ_RZYA01000002.1, on the reverse strand, counting down.
GAGGGACCCGTAGAGCCCGTACATGGCGGCCTGGATCGTGCAGTACGCGAAGAGCGCGACGCCCGCGCTGCCGGTGCCCGTGGTCCGGCCGAGGCCCTTGCCTATGTACGTGTAGAAGGCGCCCGCGTCCACGACGTGGCGGCCCATGGCGACGAAGCCGACGGAGAAGAGGAAGATCACCGCCCCGGCCACGGCGTATCCGGCGGGGGCGCCGGCGCCGTTACCGAGGCCGACCGAGAGGGGGAGGGCGCCGGCGATGCCGGTCAGCGGCGCCTGCGCGGAGAGGACGAAGAAGAGGATGCCCACGACACCGAGGGCGTTGGACTTGAGCTTGCCTGCTGTGGGCGGGTCCTGCACGGTCTCTTGCCGTGTGACCGTCTGACTGTCCACGCGGATCACCTGCCGGGGATGAGGGAGGGGCGATTCGTTTCAGGCCAAACGAGTTGCCCCATGGTGGGTCGGGACTCGGCGTTTGGCAAGGCCCTGCGGGTTGGTTCCGGTGCTGCCCCGCCCGCCCCTCGCACCCGCGGGCTACGAAGGTCGGACGTCCGTGCCGGAGTCGGCCCCGAGCAGGCGCAGCAAGGACCTGAGCTCGCCGAGGGCGGCGTCGGTCATCTCCGGCTCGCCGAGCACCAGTTGGTGCAGGACGAGGCCGTCCAGGGCGGCGAAGACGAGCCGCATGAGCGCCGGGCTCGCGTCGCCCGGCAGCATGCGGTTCAGCTCGCGCAGGGCCGCCTCGAAGTACTCGTCGTACAGGGCCCGCAGCGGTGGCAGCAGCTCCGGTCTGCGACGGGACTCCAGCATCAGCTCGTACTGGAACGCCTGCGCGTCCGGGCTCGCGGCGACCATCTCCGAGAGCCCGGCCGCGAAGTCCGCGGTCCTGCCGGTACCGGACTCCATCGCGCTGCTGTGCAGACTGGTGTGCACCGTGTGGGCCAGCGCCGCCTCGATGAGCGCGTCACGGGATCCGAAGTGGTGCACGACCAGACCGTGGGTGACACCGGCCTCCTCCGCGACCGCCCGGTAGGTCAGTCTGCGCAGGCCACCGCGGGCCACCACACGTACGGCAGCGCTCAGGAGCGCGTCCCGGCCGGTCCCGTAGTCCACCCGTTTGCGCGCCTTGGCCCGCGGGCTCCGGCTCTTCTTGTCGTCTGGCGCTTCGGCGGATTCGGTCACGTCAGGGACCCTACCTAGGGCGTGTCCGGCGGTGGCACGCCGTCCGCGGCGCGTCACCGCACGTGGGGCGCCGCGCCGGGCGGTTCTCGGTCCGGCCCGGCGCGACGCGGCTCGTGTGCCGTCAGCCGCGGCGCGGCGGGCGGATGCCGCGGAACTCCCAGTCGCCGCCCAGCGCGGTCGAGCGGACCTCCTCCGACTCGGTGGGCTGGGCGCCCACGTCGGAGCGGATCGGGGTGGGGCCGGTGACGATGTGGTTGGTCAGCCGGCCCAGGCCCTCCACCTCGACCTCCACCACGTCACCGGGCTGTACGGGGCGGGAGTTGGCCGGTGTGCCGGACAGCAGCACGTCGCCCGGGTACAGGGTGATGGTGCGGGCGATGTCGGCCACGAGGTAGTGCATGTCCCACTCCATCTCGGCGGTCGAACCGTCCTGCACCACCTCTCCGTTGACGTAGGTGCGCAGGTACTTGTCGTGGAAGTCCCAGTCGGTGACCAGGCCGGGGCCGAGCGGGCACAGGGTGTCGGAGCCCTTCACCCGGAGCATGGACCCGGCGTCGGTGTCACGGAAGTCGTGCAGGCCGTAGTCGTTGGCGACCGTGTAGCCCGCGATGTACTCCCCCGCCTCCGCCGGCGAGATGTTCCGCGCCGTCTTGCCGATGACGATCGCCACCTCACCCTCGTAGTTGAGCCACTTGCAGCCCTCGGGGCGGACGACCGCGCCCTTGTGGGAGTTGAGTGCCGAGGTCGGCTTGTGGAAGTACGTCGGTGTGGGCGCGAGGTCGATCCGGAACTCGTCGACGCGGCTGCGGTGGTTGAGGTGGACGGCGACGACCTTCGACGGGACGACCGGCGGGAGGTGGTGGGCGTCCTCCGCCTTGACGCGGCGGCCGTCACCGGCGACCAGCTCGTCGTCCTCGCGGACGACCTGGACGGCCGCGCCGTCCAGCAGAATGCGGCGGTACTCGGGCATGAGAGGGCTCCTAGGCGCGGCGGTGGGGGTTGTGCGGGGCGGGTCGTGCGGGCAGGCCGTCGCCGGTCCACCCGGCGGCGGGGCGGTCGAACCACAGGTGGACCTGGCCGGTGCCGATCGAGTTCTCGTACGCGCCGTACTGGCGTGCCTCGGCGACGCAGGCACGCTCGCCGAGGGCGCCCGCCATCATGATGTAGTGGAAGAACCTGGCCTCGGGCTTGAACTTCCAGAATGCGTCCATGGTGTCGAGCACCTTGTCGTGGCGGCCCTCCTTGAACCAGGCGATGCGTTCGAGGTCGGCCTCGCGGGCCCCGGGCGAGAAGATGTGAGCGGGGTCGCTCGATTCGTGGTCGCGCAGCTCACGCAGCGGCCAGAAGGTGTGCGAGAGGGCGCCCGAGGCGATGAGCAGGACGCGGCGGCCCGGGGTGGCGGCGATGCCGTCGGCGAGCGCGCGGCCGAGGCGCAGGTGGTCCTCCATGTCGCCTGTCTGACACACACCGATGGTGACCCACCTCTTGTCGGGCAGGCCCTCGCCGAGGAACTTCCACAGGTTGGTGGTGGCGTAGTAGATCGGCAGGTACGGGTCGTCGATCGCGGTGATCCACGTGCCGTGCTTGTCGGCGAACCTGGCTATGTTCGCGGCCAGTTCGGGGTCGCCGGGAAAGTCGTACGGCATGCGGCACATGCCGCGCGGCAGCTCTTCGGAGGTGAAGAGGCCGGCCCTGCGCTGCTGTGCGGTGACGACGAACTCGACGGTGGTGGCCCAGTGCGAGTCCAGGACGACGACGGTGTCGTAGTCGTCGCTCTCGAACACCTCGCGCCGCAGTTCGTCGAGCCCGGTGACAAGGGTGATCTCCTTGCCCTCGTTCAGCTCGAACCGTGTCTCCTGCGGGAGTACGACGGTGGGGACATGGGCGAGCAGTCCCGCCCCGACGATCTCACCCATGGTCCCGCCAGCCCCTCGGCGCGGTGACGGTGTTCTTGAGGTCGCAGTAGAAGTCGAAGCTCCACGTGCCGCCCTCGCGGCCCACCCCGGACTGCCGGGAGCCGCCGAAGGGGGCCTGGAGGTCCCGTACGAAGAAGCAGTTGACCCAGACGGTGCCGGCCACGAGCTGCGCGGTCACGCGCTCGGCGCGTGCCTTGTCGCCGGTGGCGACGGTGGCGGCGAGCCCGAAGCGGGTGTCATTGGCCAGGCGGACCGCCTCGTCCTCGTCGGCGAAGGTCTGCAGGGTCAGGACCGGGCCGAAGACCTCCTCCTGGACGATCTCGGAGTCCTGCGCGACGTCGGTGAGGAGCGTCGGCGCGTAGAACTGGCCCTCGCCCCGGTGGCCGCCGATGACGGCGCGCGCCCCGGCCGTGAGCGCGCGCTGCACGAAGCCGTCGATCTTCTCCAGCTGACGGGGGTGGATGTTGGGCCCGATGTCGGTGGCCTCGTCGCGCGGGTCGCCCTGCCGCAGGGCCGACGCCTTCTCGGTGAACCGCCGGGTGAACTCGTCCGCGACCGTCTCCTCGACGAGGATGCGGGTGGCGGCGAGGCACACCTGGCCGGCGTTGTCGTACTGCTCGACGGCGAGATCCACGGCGAGGTCGAGGTCGGCGTCGGCGAAGACCAACAGCGGTGATTTTCCGCCGAGTTCGAAGCTGGCGGGCACCAGGTTGGCGGCTGCTGCGGCGGCGATGGTCTTCGCGGTGGGCACCGACCCGGTGAAGCTGATGCGGCGCACGTCGGGGTGGGAGACGAGGGCGCTGCCGGCCTCGGCGCCATAGCCCTGCACGATGTTCAGCACGCCGGCGGGGAGTCCTGCCTCGGCGGCGATGTCGGCGAGCAGGGAAGCGGTGAGCGGCGACCATTCGGCGGGCTTGAGGATCACCGTGTCGCCCGCGGCGAGCGCGGGGGCGATCTTCCAACTGGCCAGCATCAGGGGCGCGTTCCACGGCGTGATCAGGACGCAGGGGCCGGCCGGATCCCAGCTGACGTGGTTGGTGTGGCCGCGGGTGGCGAAGTCGTCGTGGCCCAGCTTGAGGAGCCAGTCGGCGAAGAAGCGGAAGTTGTGTGCCACGCGGGGCATCACACCGCGCCGGTGGGAACGGAGGAGGGCCCCGTTGTCATGCGTCTCGACGATCGCCAGGTCCTCGATACGCTTCTCCACACCGTCGGCGACGACGTGCAGGATGCGGGCCCGTTCGGCGGGCGGGGTGGCCGCCCAGCCGGGGAACGCGGCGCGTGCGGCGGCGACGGCGGCCGAGGCCTCCGTGGCGGTGCCGCGGGCGATCTCACCGAGGACGGTCCCGTCGATCGGCGAGTGGTCGGTGAAGGTCTCGGCGGAGGTGACGCGCTCGCCGCCGACCCAGTGCCGGGTGTCGACGGCGACCCCGGCCACGGTGAGGGTGTGTGCACTCATGTCCAGTCTCCAAGCAGCGTACGGAACAAGGGAGTTACCCGGCCTCGGACGTGCCGGATTCGAGGAGCGTGCCGCCGTCCCACACCACGCCGACCTGCCGGTAGTAGGCGGCGATGGGCTCGCGGATCTCGAGGCGGGCCAGTTCCTCGGTGGGCGCCTCGAAGAGTTCGAGGTCGCCGTCGCCGACCCACGCCTGGCCCGCCTCGAAGGACGCGGCGCCGGTCTCGATCAGCTCGTCGAGGGCGAGACCCTTGCCCTTCTCGATCGAGGGCAGCCAGCGGTGGTGTGCCATCGGGTGGCCGTTGACGAACCCGTTGGTCTCGGACGGCTCCCGCAGAGTGACCACGGCCTGGGCGAGGCGCCGGTCGGCCGCGGCGAGGGTGGCGCCGAAGCGGGCGCCCGCCTCGATCCTGGGGGCGGGCCCGTAGGGGTGGGGGCGGGTCTGGTGGATCGAGCCGAGCTTCTTCGGGTAGCCCTGGTGCAGGCCGCGCGCGAGGGCGAAGTCCTTGTCGACCCAGATGTACACGCACCGCGAGTAGGTGCGCCCCTTGTACTGGCAGCGCACGACCGCGAAGGCCTCCTTGTACTGGGCGAGCACGGGGTCGAGTAGCTGACTCCCGTCCGCGGCGCACGACTGCCAGTCGGCCCAGATCAGCGCGACGGCGCCGGGATCCTCGTCGGCCAACTCCAGTGGTTCGGGCAGGAGTTCGCGGACCCGGGCCGGGTCGGTGCGGTACTCGACGGTGAGCAGGTCGCCGGAGTAGTGCCACGGCGGGGAGGGGATCAGCGAGGCGTCGCCGGTCGCCGTCTTGGGGTGGAAGTAACCACGGACGCTGGCCATGACAGGGGTTCCTTACGAGGTGAGGGCGGGCTGCGCGAGGAGCTGGGCGCGGTAGCGGGCGGCGCCGGTGGTGGCGGCACGGCCGCCGAGCGCCACCACCCCGACGAGCCGGTCGTCGGCGTGGTAGCCCACGAGGACGTCGCCTTCCGGGTCGCCGTCCAGGACGCGTACGTCGGCGGTGCCGAGGGCGGGGGCGCCGAACGACTGCAGCCGGAACTCGTGCTGGTCGCTCCAGAAGGTGGGCAGCGGGGCGAACGGCTCGGCCTTCGCCTGCGTCCCGGCGAGATGGGCCACCAGGGTCTTCGCGGCGTGCTTGGCGGTGTCGGTGGGGATCGACCAGTGCTCGACGCGTCGGGGCACGCCGTCGTAGCGGGCGTTGGGGAAGCGTGCCACGTCGCCGACGGCGACGACGTGGAGGTGGCCGCCGACGCGCAGGTGCTCGTCGGTGAGGACGCCGTCGGTGAGGTCGAGGCCGTTGCCGTCGAGCCATTCGGTGTTGGCGATGGAGCCGACCGACTCCACGACGACGTCGGCCGGCAGGACGGACCCGTCGCTCAGGACTACGCCGGTCACCCGGTCCTCGCCCTCGAAGCGGGCGACGCCCACGCCGAGGGCGAAGCGCACTCCGCGTTCCTCGTGGCGCCGGTGCAGCGAGCGGGCCAGCAGTTCGCCGAGCGGGCGCAGCATGGGCAGCGGTTCGGGGTCGACCACGGTGATGTCGGCTACGCCGAGACCCTTGGCCGTGGCGGCCACCTCGCAGCCGATGAAGCCCGCGCCGACGACGACCACGCGGACGCCGGGCCGGGTGAGTTCGTCCCGCAGAGCCTGGGCGTCGGCGAGGGTCCGCACGGTGTGCCGGCCGCTGCCGGGGCCGGCGGGACCGGCGCAACGGAGCCTGCGTGGCCGCATTCCGGTGGCGACGACCAGGCCGTCGAAGGGGAGTTCCGTCCCGTCGTCGAGGACGACGACCCGCTCGGCGAGACGGGCCGCGGTGACGGAGGTGCCGAGACGCCACTCGACGTCCGCGGTGCTCGCTCGCGGTGTGAACGCGAGGGACTCGAACGGCGCGGCGCCCGCGAGGACGTCCTTGCTCAGCGGGGGCCGGTTGTACGGCATGTGGGGCTCGTCCCCGACGACCGTGATCGCCCCGGTCCAGCCGGCGGCACGCAGCTGCTCGGCGGCGCGCAGACCACCCATCGAGGCACCGGCGACGACGACGCGCCCCGGGCCCGGGGAGTCGTGGGGCGTGGCGGTCATCTCAGGCCTCGATCCGGATGGCCTGCAGGGGACAGACGTCGGCGGCCTCCTCGACCTCGTCGCGCAGCGCGTCGTCGGGCTCGCTGACGTAGGCGAGGCGCCCGGTGTCGTCCAGCTGGAAGACGTCAGGGGCCGAGAAGACGCACTGTCCGTGGTCCTGGCATTTGTTCATGTCGACGACGACCTTCATGGCCGGTCCTCCTGGAGGTGAGGGCGTCGGGGCGCACCGGGGGAAGTGGGGCCCGGCCCCTAGGCCGGGCCCCGGCCAAAAGGGTGTGGACGACCGCCACACCCTCACTCGTTTGGCTTCAAACAACATAGGAAGCGAACGGACCCTGGTCAAGAGCTATCCAGATGGATAAATTCTTTCCCCCGACCCCTTGCGGAGAGGGGCGGCCATCCATACCGTTTGGCATCAAACAGCAGGCGGCAGAGGCCCGACGCGACCGCCGCCCGCCCCCGGCTCCGGCGCCGGCTCGGACTCCGGCTCCGGCTCGGACTCCGGCTCCGGCTCCGGCGCCGGCGCCTCACCGGGTGGTCCGCCCCCGCCCGCCGCCGTCCACCACGCCCCGTTCACATCCGCCGAGGAGACATCGGTGAGCGCTCAAGACACCCCAGAACTCCGCCCGACCATGGACCGGCTCGCCGCCGACGGCATCGACGTGGTCCGGGTGACGTACCCCGACCTCATCGGCACCGACCGCGCCCGCGACGTCCTGCTCGACCATCTGCCCTCGGCCCGCGATCACGGACTCGCCTTCTGTCGCGCCGTCTACCACACCAGCCCCCAGGGTGATGTCGTACCGGTCGCGGGCGGGCTCGACGCGGGCCTTCCCGACGTGACCGTACGGCCCGACCTGAGCACCCTCCGCGCCCTTCCGTGGGAGCCCGGCGTCGCCTGGTGTCTGGGCGAGAGCACCGACCCCGCGACCGGCTCCCCCAGCCCGGAGTCCCCGCGCGACCTGCTCCGCTCGGTGCTCGCCCGCTGCGAACAGGCCGGCCTGCGCCCCGTCGTCGGCCCCGAGCTGGAGTACTTCCTGCTCGAACCGGACACCGCGGCGCCGACCGGCTGGCGCCGCTACGGACAGGGCGTCACCGGCGCCGTCTACACCGCGGGCCTGCGCGCCGACGCCGACAACCACCTGCTGCCCGCGCTGCGCCGGCTCCGCGATCTCGACATCGGCGTGATCAGCGGGAACCACGAGTTCGACGCCGGGCAGTTCGAGATCAACCTGAACCACTCCGAGGCCATGGACGCCGCCGACCGCGCGTTCCTCTTCAAGGCCGCCGTCAAGGAACTCGCCCGAAAGGAAGGGAAGTTGGCCACCTTCATGGCCAAACCCTTCAACGACGCGGGCGGCTCCGGCTTCCACCTCCACTTCTCCGCCGTATCCGCCGTATCCGCCGAATCCGCCGATGACTCCGCGACCGGGGCCGACACCGGAACCGGGACCGGCACCGGGACCGGCGCGGGCCGCAACGTCTTCGACGACCCCACCGGCGCGTACGGCCTGTCGGACACCGCCCGGCACGCCGTCGCCGGCATCCTCGCCCACGCGCCCGCCCTGGCGGCGCTGCTCAACCCGACCGTCAACTCCTACAAGCGCTTCGGGCCCGACACCCTCGCGCCCTGGCTGGTCGACTGGGGCCTCGACAACCGCAGCGCCATGGTCCGTGTCCCACCCGAGCGCGGCTGCGGCACCCGTCTCGAACTGCGGCTCGGCGACGCCAGCGCCAACCCCTATCTCGCCGTCGCCGCGCTCTGCGCCGCCGCCGTCCTCGGCATCCAGGACGGCAGCGAGCCGCCCGCGCCCCTCGAGGGCTACGGCTACGACCCCGAGAAGTCGCCGCCGCTGCCGACGACGCTGCCCGCCGCGCTCGACGCACTGGAGGCGGACGACGCGCTGACCGAGGTCCTCGGCAAGGCGTTCACGGCCTCCTTCCTCTCCTACAAGCGCAACGAGGTCGAGCGCTTCAACCACCACGTCACGGACTGGGAGTTCACCGAGTACTCCTACCACCTCTGACCGGCCGCACCACCCTCAGGAGCACCCTCATGACGAACCCCGCCGACGCCGTCGACCCGACCGACCCCATGCCGCTCGCCGAGGTCGACCTCGCCGACCTCGACAACTTCACGGACGGCGTCACCCCGTGGCGCATGTTCCACACCCTGCGCCACGAGGACCCGGTCCACTGGCAGCCCGAGGACGCCCCCAACTCCGGCTTCTGGGCCGTCACCCGGCACGAGGACATCGCCCGCGTCGACCGCGACGCCGAGACGTTCACCTCCACGAAGTTCGTCAACCTGGAGGAGGTGGACGACGACCAGATCAGCAAGCGCGCCTCCATCCTCGAACTCGACGGCGTGCGCCACCGCGCCCTGCGCAGCCTGCTGCAGCGCCAGTTCGGCGCGAGCGTCATCAACAGCTACGCCGACTTCCTGCGCGGACTCACCGCCAGGACGCTGGACGCGGCGCTCGCCAAGGGCCGCTTCGACTTCGTCAAGGAGGTCTCCGCCGACTTCCCCATCAACGTACTGGCCCGCCTCCTCGACGTGCCCCCGGAGGACAACCAGCAGCTCATCGACTGGGGCAACCGCATCATCGGCAACACCGACCCCGACTATGCGGACGTGCTCCTCGGCAGCGCGGAGAGCGAGAAGTACCGCGACCTGCCGTTCCGCTCCCCCGCCTCCCTCGAAGTCTTCGAGTACGGGCGGGAGTTGGCGCGCCAGAGGCGCGGAGGGGACGGCATCGACCTGATCTCCAGGCTGGTCAACGAGACCCCCCGCGACGGAGTCCCCCTCTCCGGACAGGACTTCGACAACTACTTCCTGCTCCTCGTGGTCGCCGGCAACGAGACCACCCGGCACACCATCAGCCACTCCATGCTGGCGCTCCTCCAGCACCCCGAGCAGCTGGCCCGCCTCCAGGAGGACCCCTCCCTGATCCCGACGGCGGTCGAGGAGTTCCTGCGCTGGGCGTCCCCCGTCTACCACTTCCGCCGCACCGCGACCCGCGACGTCGAACTCGGCGGCAAGCAGGTCAAGGAGGGCGACAAGGTCGTCATGTGGTACGCATCCGGCAACCGCGACGAGAAGGTCTTCGGCAACCCGTACGACTTCGACGTCGCCCGCGCCGACAACGACCACGTCACCTTCGGCAAGGGCAGCCCGCACCTGTGCCTGGGCAACCTGCTGGCCCGCACGGAGATCCGCATCATGTTCGAGGAACTGGTCCCCCGCCTCTCCACGATCCGCCTCACCGGCGAAGTCCCCCGAGTCCGCTCGAACTTCGTCAACGGCATCAAGCAACTTCCGGTGGAAGTGACGGTGTCCTGAGGGCCGGCCGGCCTTCACCCCGCACCCCGGCCGACGCTCCGGGGTGCGGCGGATCACGCGCCTGGGTCAGCCGGCAAGGCGCGTCGCGAGATCGGTCAGCTCGGGCAGCCGCAGCACCCGCCCGTCGAACCCCGGCAACGGAACATGCAGCGGCGCAGTCCAGCGCGCGGGAATCGCATCAAGTCCGTAGTAGGCACCCGCTAGTCCACCCGTGACCGCGGCGACGGTGTCGGTGTCACCACCGAGGTCGACGGCTGCACGGACCGCGTCCTCGAAGCTCGTCGTCGTCCGCAGAGCCCATACGGCCGACCCGAGACAGGGCCAGACCGCACCGTTGAACTCGGTCGCCCGGTCAGGGTGCCAGTCGGGGGCGAGGACGGTCGCGTAGCGCGGGCGGTGGTCGGGATGGACCAGAGAGAGGATCTCCGGGAGAGCCTGCAGGGGGTCGATGTCCGCGAGGGTGACACGGATGAGTTCGTGGAAGACGGCGGTGCCCTCCCAAGCGGCCCGGTCGCCGTGAGTGAGGGCGGCGATACGCCGGGCGGCATCCATCGTGGCCGAACGGCCGTCCATGGCGAAGTGGACCGCGGAGGTCGACGCCCTCATCAGGGAGCCGTTCCCGGCGGCTCGCTGGTTGACCTGGAAGTGCACGGCAGCGGCCCTGTCCCACGGCATGCCGTTGGTCAGGACGTCCTCGGTCTGCAGACCGATGTCCTTGGGCTCCGACGCCGCCCACCGCTGAAAGCGGGCGAAGACGTCCGGCAGATCCAGTCGCCCGTGGCGCAGCAGCGACTCCCCCACCAGGACCGCCATCTGCGTGTCGTCCGTCGCCTCCCCCGGCTCCCAGCCACCGCCTCCGCACATCTCGCCACCGGCGTGCGGCCGGGGAAACCGCGCGGAGAACGCGCCTTCAGGCCCGAACTCGAAGGGAGCCCCCAGCGCATCCCCCACGGCCGAACCCACAACAGCACCCACTGCCCGCTCCACACGCTTCATCCGCGCAGGCTATCGACACCTCATCAGCGGCGGCATCACACCGGCAACGCGGCTGCCCCCCCCAGCGCGCCCCCGTACGCCACAGCCCCGGACGCGCTCCTCCGTCGTGCCGATCCGTCCACCGGTGGTGACAATGGGCGGCACGGACGAGTGGTGTGTCCGGGTGACGGCCGGAATCCCGGGCTCGGCAGCATGTCAGGAGTACGTCGATGGCCAGCGGAGACCAGGCCCGTACGAGTCGCCTGCGCGCGTGGATGCTCGAGGGCCTGTCCGACATGGCCAAGGGCGAGCCCCACGGACCGCACGCCCCGTCGGAGCCGCCCCACGGCGGGCAGCCCTGGTGGCGCGTGATGTGCCTGACGGGCGTCGACTACTTCTCGACCCTCGGCTACCAGCCCGGCATCGCCGCCCTCGCGGCCGGCCTGCTGTCGCCGGTGGCCACCATCGTGCTGGTGATCGTCACCCTGGTGGGCGCTCTGCCGGTGTACCGCCGGGTCGCCGAGGAGAGCCCGCACGGCGAGGGTTCGATCGCGATGCTGGAGCGGCTGCTGTCCTTCTGGAAGGGCAAGCTGTTCGTCCTCACCCTGCTGGGCTTCGCCGCCACCGACTTCCTCATCACCATCACGCTGTCGGCGGCGGACGCCTCCACCCACCTCGTGGAGAACCCCCATCTGGCCGACGCCCTGCACAACAGTCAGATGGTCATCACGCTGGGCCTGGTCGCCCTGCTCGGCGCGGTGTTCCTCAAGGGGTTCCTGGAGGCCATCGGCGTCGCTTTCGTCCTCGTCGGCATCTATCTGGCGCTCAACGCCGTGGTGGTGGTGACCGGGCTCTGGCACGTCGTCACTAAGGGCCATGTGATCACCGACTGGACCACGGCGCTCACCACCGAGCACGGCAACGCTTTCGCCATGATCGGAGTCGCGCTGCTCGTCTTCCCCAAGCTGGCGCTCGGCCTCTCCGGCTTCGAGACCGGCGTGGCGGTCATGCCCCATGTGAAGGGCGACCCCGACGACACCGAGGCGAGCCCGAAGGGCCGTATCCGGGGCGCCAAGAAGCTGCTGACGACCGCCGCGGTGATCATGAGCGTGTTCCTCGTCTGCACCAGCTTCATCACCACGCTGCTCATCCCGGAGAAGGAGTTCAAGACGGGCGGCCAGGCCAACGGCAGGGCGCTCGCCTATCTGGCCCACGAGTACCTCGGCAGCACCTTCGGTACGGTCTACGACGTCTCGACCATCGCGATCCTGTGGTTCGCCGGCGCCTCCGCCATGGCCGGGCTCCTCAACCTGATGCCCCGCTACCTGCCGCGGTACGGCATGGCCCCGCACTGGGCGCGCGCCGTGCGCCCCATGGTGATCGTCTTCATCCTGGTCGCGTTCCTGGTGACGTGGATCTTCGACGCCAATGTCGACAAGCAGGGCGGCGCCTACGCCACCGGCGTCCTGGTCCTGATCAGCTCGGCGGCCATCGCCGTCACCATCGCCGCGCACAAGGCCCGCCAGCGCAACTGGACCATCGGGTTCGCCGTCATCTCCGCGGTGTTCCTCTACACCACGGTCGTGAACGTGATCGAGCGCCCCGACGGCGTGAAGATCGGTGCCTGCTTCATCGCCGGCATCATCCTCGTCTCGCTCGCCTCACGACTCGCCCGCGCCTTCGAACTGCGCGTCACGAGCGTGACCCTGGACGACCTCGCGGAGCGCTTCGTACGCGACATCGCGAGCCGCCGAATCCGCTTCGTCGCCAACGAACCCGACAAGCGGGACATCGCCGAGTACCGCGAGAAAATCGACCAGATCCGCCACGACAACGACGTCCCGGTCCAGGAGGACTTTGTCTTCGTCGAGGTCACGGTGCTCGACCCGTCGGAGTTCGAGGGGGGCCTGAACGTCCGCGGCGAGGTGCTGCACGGCCGCTACCGGGTCCTGACGCTGGAGGGTTCCTCCATCCCCAACGCCCTGGCCGCCCTGCTCCTTCACGTCCGTGACATCACCGGGCAGAATCCGCACATCTACTTCGAGTGGACGGAAGGCAATCCGTTCACCAACTTCCTGCGCTTCTTCCTCTTCGGCCAGGGCGAGGTGGCCCCCGTCACCCGCGAGGTCCTGCGCGAGGCCGAACCCGACCGCTCCCGCCGTCCCCGAGTCCACGTGGGCTGAACGCCACGGGCCTTCACCCCGCTTCGGGGAACCCGTACTCCGCCCAGTTCCCGAGCACCCGCCGGCGTACGTCGTCCGGGAACGAGTTGGCGAACGAGGCGGTGACGCCCGGGGCGCGGCCCTCGAACTGCGCGGGCAGCAGACAGCTCATGACGGACTTGCCTCCCCTGCCCGTGCGCACCTCTTCGCCGGTGAGGTACGGGACCATGGGGATGCCCGGCGCGTCGGGGTAGACGTACTCACCGGTGCCGGGGTGGTAGCGCGTGGCCATCGCCCACACCAGCTGGTCGATGTCGGTGATGTCGATGTCGTCGGCGACCAGCACGACCTTGGGCACGAGCCACCCCGTGTGCGAGCCGAAGAGAACGCCGGCCACCGCGTCCGCCAGCTCCTTCTCCCCCATGCCCGTCCCCGCCAGACGCCGGGTGTCGATCGCCACGGCGATCCAGCAGGTCGCGGCCTCGTACGAACACCAGGCCATGGTGACCGGCAGGCCGGCCGAGCGCAGGACGTCCAGGGAGGCGGCCGAGATCATGGTGCCCCAGATGGTGTGGTTCTCCTCCGGCGGCACACCTGCCACGCAGATGGGCAGGACGGCGTCGTCGCGGTAGGTCACCGCCTCGACGTGGAAGACGGGCTGCGGCTTGCTGCCGGAGAAGGCGTAGCCGTGGTACTCCCCCATCGGTCCTTCGGGGGCGGTCTCGTCGGGGCTGATCCAGCCCTCCAGGACGATCTCCGAACAGGCGGGTACGTACAGGCCGTTCGTCTCGGTACGGACCACCTCGACGGGGCTGCCGGTCAGCGCGCCCACGTAACCGTCCTCGTCGACCTCGGCGGGCAGCGGCATGCCCGCGGCGGCGAGCGCGGCGGGCGGGGCGCCGAGCACCATGGCCCAGGGGGTGGGCTCGCCCTTCTCCCGCCACATCCGGTGGATCATGCCGATGTGCTGCTGCGGCATGGCCGGACCGACCAGGGTGTTCCGGCCGTTCAGCATGGTGCGGGCGACGGACCAGCTCGTCCACTGCCCGTCGGGGGTGCGCACCACGTGGAATCCGTACGTGCCGAGGTAACGGCCGCCGTCCTGTTCGTGCAGCAGGGGTACGGGGAGGCGGTGCAGGTCGACGTCGGGTCCGCGCAGCACGTTCTCCTTGCAGGGACCGGTTTCCACGACGCGTGGGGCGACGGGGTCGGCGTGCATGGCGGCGACGAGGTGTTCCAGCAGGGCGCGGGGTGTGGTGTCGCGGGGCAGTCCGAAGTGTGCGGCGATCCGTCCGTAGGTGCCGTCCTTGACGGGGCTCAGTCCGGCGGGCGCGCCGAGGATCCGGAATCCCGGGTCTCCCTCGGTGAGGTTGCCGAACAGCGGGGCGGGGCCGCGGGTTTCGTAGACACGGCGGGTGACGGCACCGGCTTCGAGGGTGGGGCTGACGGCCTTCCGGATGTCGACCGCGTCACCGGTGTCGAGCAACTCCTGTACGAAGTCACGGAAGTTGAGCGCGCTGCCGCGTTGAGTCATGGCGAGTCCTGTTCTGCTGTCGTGAGGGGTGAGGGTGGGGGTGGCCGGCGAGGTGCCTCAGATGCGGACGTCGTCCCTGACGCCGCCGCCGGCGCGCCCGCCGCTCGGAGCGGTCGGCCCCATGCCCTGCCAGCGCTTGGCGGCGGGCATGTCCAGGCCGAACTGGTCGAGGACGCGCGCCACGATGTGGTCGACGAGGTCGGCGATGGTGGCGGGGTGGTTGTAGAAGGCGGGGACCGGTGGCATGACGGTGGCGCCCATGCGGGTCAGTTCGAGCATGTTCTCCAGGTGCACGGCGGAGAGCGGGGTCTCGCGCGCCACGAGGACGAGGCGGCGCCGCTCCTTGAGCATCACGTCGGCCGCACGCCCGATCAGGCCGTCCCCGCAGCCGGTGCGGATGGCGGCCAGCGTCTTCATGCTGCACGGCACGACGACCATGCCGTCCACGCGGAACGACCCGCTGGAGACCGACGCCCCCTGGTCGTCGGGGCTGTGGCACACCGACGCCATCGCCTGCACCTCACGCACGCTGCGCCCGGTCTCCTGGGCGAGCGTGGCCCGCGCCCACCGGCTGACGACCAGGTGTGTCTCCACGCCCAGCTCCGCCAGCACCTCAAGGAGCCGTACACCGAACGGCGCCCCGGTCGCTCCCGTCATCGCGACGACAAGCCGCACGCCGCACCTCCGTCCCGCGTCCACACGCCCGAAACCCAAGAAGGACGTACACGCCCTATTTCGGCCGAGGGTATAGTACGTGTACGTCCTAATCAATCCCGAGGGAGCAGCGCCGAGCGATGAACGGACACGACGACCCGGCCCCCGCAGCACCGGGCGCCGCACCTACAGCCCCTGCCACACCCGGCACCCCACACGGCGCCGCACCCGGCGCCTCGCCCGCCGTGCACGCGGCGCTCGACGGCCTCGGCCCCCTGGTGCGCCAGCTCGGCCAGCTCCACACCCGCCTGTGGCACGAGCAGGTGCATCAGGACCTGACCGGCCCGCAGTTCACGGTCCTCGGACTGCTCCAGATGCACGGCCCGATGGACCAGGGCACGCTCGGCACCCTCGCAAGTCTCGACAAGTCGACCGCGGCGCCGCTCCTCGAACGCCTCAAGCGGCGCGGCCTCGTCGAGCTCACCAAGGACGACAAGGACCGGCGCCGCAAGCTCGTCACGATCACCGGGGCCGGCCACGACCTGGCCACGGCTCTCGCCTCCGCCGTCGTCGGCGTCAGCGAGCAGATCCTGACCCACTTCACCCCCGCCGAACGGGACCAGTTCCTCGCCCTCATGCGACGCGCGGTGCAGGGGCCGCAGGACTAGGGCCTCGCGTTTGGATCAGGCCAGGCTCGCGGGGCCTGGCACCGCACCTCGCGGCGTTGTCGTCAGTCGCCGACGCTCCGTGGGCTCCTTCCTCCGCCTTGCGATGCACGGCACCAGGCCCCGCTCCCTGATCCGGCCTGATCCAAACGAGAGGCCCTAGGGCGTGTTTCGAAAGTAGCGTCGTCCGCCCGGAGGGCGGGCCCCGCGGCGTCTGGTGCGTGCGATCGCAAGGCGCCGGAGCGTCCTAGTGGCGGAGCCACTCGGACGTTCCGGCAACGCCGCATGGGGGTCCCCCCGCTCGAGCGAAGCCGAGAGTGGGGGAGTGCGTGCCAGACGCCGCGGGGCAGGCGGGACTTTCGAAACACGCCCTAGGGCGCGTGGCGAAAGTCCCGCGGACGCCGACCCGTCACCGGGGATCCTTCCACCAGACGAAGACCTCGGTGTCCGGCTGGAGTTCGGAGAACCGGCCCGTCGCCGAAGCCTCCCGCAGCAGTCTCCGCAGGTCCACCTCGAACGCGCCGCGCCGCGCACCGAACAGGTGCGGGGCCGAGAACGACCTGGAGAACACCCCTGCCACGACGTCGTCGACCGTGCGCTCCAGCGCCTGTCCGGCGGGAACGACCCGGTGCTCGGGACCGAAGAAGCCCGCCCGCCGGTACACCTCGGCCTCGCCGCCGGGCGTTCCGTGCGGCAACACGCCCTGCCCGGCCCGGCGCACCGGTCCCAAGTAACGCTTCACCAGCGCGTCGACCGCCGCGCCGGGCACACCGGGGTACTGGAGGCCAGCGGCCGTGGGGGTCGCCGTGCTCAGGTCGGTGATGTGCACGAGCGCGCCGCCCGGCCGGAGCATGTCCCGGGTGGTCGCGGCCACCAGCTCGCGGTCCATCCAGTGGAAGGACTGTCCGAAGGTCGCGATGTCGAAGGTGCCGAGATCCGACGGCAGTTGCTCGGCGCGGGCTCGAACCCAGCGCGTCTTCCCGCTCACACCCTGTGCGGCCGCTTCGCGGGTGGCCTCGGCGATCATCCCCTCGTCCGGGTCCACACCGACGACCTCGCCGAACAGGTGCGCAAGGCTCAGGGCGAGGGTGCCCGGCCCGCATCCGACGTCGACGAGCCGTCCGCGCCCGTCGAGTTCCAGCATTCCGGCCAGCTCGTCCGCCAGTCCGGCGGCGTACGGCAACCGCCCGCGCCGGTAGTAGGGGGACGTCCCGGCGAACAGGGTCTCGTCCCACTTCCACGCTGAAGTCATCGCGCCCACCGTCCCCTTCAGTCGGGCCTTACCGCAAGCGCTGAAGCCCTGCCTACCCCGGTCCCGCCGCCCCACTCCATGATTTCGATCATGGGCGATCCGGGTGGCTCGGCCTATCATTGCGCGCCGTGAACAGACACCCGATGCGTAAGAAGGCCGTTCTGCTCGGCGCGGTGGGCGCTCTCACCGGTGCCGTGTTCGCCGCGGGCGCCCTGTGGCCGGACACCGAGGCCACGGCGGCGGCGGACGGGGCGCGGCAGCGCGCGGTGGCCGCGGAGCTGAAGCACTGGCCGGCGCCGGTGGCGAAGAAGCTGGCGGAGGTCATCGCCGACCACGACCACCAGGGCGCCTACGCCGTGTTCGACGCGGACAACACCTCGTACCGCAACGACCTGGAGGAGTCGCTGCTTCCCTTCCTGGAGATGAAGGGCGTCCTCACGCGCGACACCATGGATCCCTCCCTGAAGATCATCCCCTTCAAGGACACGGCCACGCACAAGGAGACGCTGACCGAGTACTACGCCCGCCTGTGCGACATCGACGACCAGGTCTCCTACCCGTGGGCCGCGCAGATCTTCTCCGGGTTCACCCTGAGGCAACTCAAGGGGTACGTGGACGAGTTGCTCGCCTATGACAAGCCGCTGCCGGGCGGGGTGAAGCCGCCGCAGTTCTCCACGGGCATGCGGGAGCTCTACCACGCGCTGGACGAGCACGGCATCAGGGTCTACGTCGTGAGCGCCGCGAGCGAGGATCTCGTCCGCATGGTGCTCGCGGACCCGAAGTACGGCTACGACGTGCGGCCCGAGAACGTGCTCGGCGTCTCCGCCCTCCTCAAGGACCGCAAGACCGGCGAAGTGACCAGCGCCCGCAAGGAGATCGCCGCCGGACACTACGACCAGGGGAAGCTCGCCGACCACGAACTGACGCCGACCCTCTGGGCGCCGGCCACCTGGTACGAGGGCAAGCCCGCAGCCATCAGTACGTACATCGACGCCTGGCAGAAGCCCGTCCTGGCCGCCGGTGACACCCCGAAGAGCGACGGTCCGATGCTGCTGCGGTCGACGGATGTGACGCACGGCGGGGTGCGGGTGTGGGTCAACCGCAAGGACAGCTACATGAAGGAGATCGACGGCATGAAGGCCGCGGGCGCGCAGCGGCAGAAGGAACTCGGGCGGAAGGTCACGGCGGACAAGCGGTGGCTGACGGTGACGCCGGATCAGATTCGCTGACACGGGACACCATGCGGCGGCTCGGCCTCGCTCCGTGAGGGGCGAGGTTACGCCTGCTCCGCGTCCTCCCCCGGAGCCACCGGCTCCGAGACCGCGTCGAACAGTGGCGGCAGATACGTGACCGCCAGCTCCTCGGGCGCCAACTCGCCGGGTTCCACGAGGCTTTGAGCCAGGGATCCCTCGTAGACGGCCGTGGTGAGCCGGGCGAGGGAGTCCAGGTCCGCGGTGGGCCGGCGTCCGATGCGCGCGAAGAGGCGCGCGAGTATCCCGACGATCTGTTCCCGCAGCGCGCGGTCCCGCTCGGCCAGCAGGCGGGCGGTCTCGGGGTGCCTGATGGCGTGCAGCGTGAACTCGGTGGACAGCAGGTACCAGCGGCGCTCGGCCGCGTCGACGGTGACCGCGCGCGCGAACAGTGCCCGCACGGGGTCGTCCGAGGCGTCCAGTTCACCGACGGCCTGGTCGAGCCGGTCGACGACACGCTGCGCGTGCAGGTCGAACAGGGCGAAGAACAGCTCTTCCTTGTTGCGGAAGTTGGAGTAGAACGCCCCTCGGGTCAGCCCCGCCCGCTCGCTGATGACCTCGATCGAGGATCCGTAGAAGCCGCGTTCCGCGAACGTCTCCTGCGCGGCTTCGAGCAGCCGCGCGGTCGTCTGGGGGCGCCGCTTGGTGAGCCCTTTCGGCAACTGGTCCCTCCCTGGCCGTTGACACGTCGATGAGACCCGCATCACGATACAGGGCCGTATCGGATACAGACCTGTATCCGATTCTCACGCTCGCGAGGAGACAGTCGATGGACACGTCCACTGCGACACGGACACCCCACACCGGCGTCGGGCCCGTACCGCCGGGATTCAAGGCGAAGGTCCCTCCGGTCTTCCACTCGTTGGAGGAGGAGCGGCTGCATCGCAAGCAGGAACTCGCCGCGGCGTTCCGCCTGTTCGGCAAGTTCGGCTTCTCCGAAGGGGTGGCGGGACACATCACGGCACGCGACCCGGAGAACCCGCACTGGTTCTGGGTCAATCCCTTCGGCATGAGCTTCACCCAGATCAAGGTCTCCGACCTCGTCCTGGTCGACCACGAGGGCAACGTCGTCGAGGGCGACCAGCCCGTCAACCGCGCCGCCTTCTGCATCCACTCCGAGGTGCACAAGGCCCGCCCGGACGCCGTCGCCGCGGCCCACGCCCACTCCGTGCACGGCAAGGCCTTCTCGACGCTGCGCCGCCGCCTCGACCCGCTCACGCAGGACGCCTGCGCGTTCTTCGAGGACCACGGGCTCTACGAGGACTTCCGCGGGGTCGTCAACGACACGGAGGAAGGCCGGCGGATCGGCACGGCGCTCGGCCCGAACAAGGCCGTCATCCTCGCCAACCACGGACTGCTGACGGTCGGCGCGACCGTGGCCGAGGCCGCCTGGTGGTTCATCACCATGGAGCGCTCCTGCCAGGCGCAGCTCCTGGCCATGGCGGCCGGCACCCCGTACCCGATCGACCGCGACACGGCGCTCCAGGTGCGCGAGCAGATCGGCACTCCGCTGGCGGGCTGGTTCCAGCTCAGGCCGCTGTGGGACCAGATCACCGAGGAGCAGCCGGACCTCTTCGACTGATGGCCCAGTAGTCACGGCGGGGCAGCTCGACCCACACGTCCGGTGGCCCGGTGACCGCGCGCGCGTCGGTCGGGCGCAGCCCCGCGTAGGCGCACGCGTACGCCACCGCGTTGTACCGGTACAGGTAGGAGGCCAGGACTTCCTCCGGTGTGTCGTCACGGTCCGGCGCCCCGCCCGGGTGGAGGTCCGAGCCTTCGATGTGTCCGTCGCGGGCGATGCTTCCCTGGTTGCCGCTCTTGGGGTTGGCGTACAGGCCGTAGGCGTATGTGCCTGCGGACAGCGTGGTCAGGACGCCCGGCATCTGGGGCGCGTATCCCCACGGCTGGGTGACCACGCACCCGCCGGGCACCGTGGTCACGCCGACGATGTGCAGGCTCTCGTCCATGTCGAGCGCGTACGGGTCTTCCAGGAGTTCGTCCAGGTCCTCCGGGCCGGCGGGCGTTGCCGCCAGGCGGCGGACCGCCTCCTGCGCGTCGATCCCGGACACGCAGGCGAGTCCCGTGCCGTCGTGGTGGAACGTTCCCAGCGCGGCTACGAGGCGTCGGCCCTCGCGGACCGTCGCGAACTCCTCCTCGGTCAGCCCGCGTTCACCCGCGGGCCGCGTGAACAGATCAGGCGTCGGCCCGGCGAGGCTGAGCCTGCCGGGCGACCAGCCCCCGTACAGGGGCCGCCATGGATCGACCCCCTCCGAGACCAACTCCCGTGCCTCGGCGGGCTCGTCGTCCATGACCGCCTCCCACAGCTCGGCGAGTCCTTCCACCATGCCCCCTCCCGTGCCCGGCGGGGGCGGCTCGTCACGCCACCCCCCGTACCGACACCATCGCAGAGGGGTCTGACAACGCGGACTTCCGGTCACGGACGCAGCAGGGTCACCTCCTTGCGGTGGGCCGCCTGTACGTCCGGGGACCAGTCGCCCGTGCAGTAGACGGACACGTCGCTCATCGCGCCGTCGCGCACGTCGGCGCGCAGCATCTCGCGGCAGTACCAGTCGCCGCCGCCGTCCTCCCAGCTCTCCTCGAACTCGATGACGAGCCCGGTGTCCGTGACGGAGACGCGGTGGCGGGGAACGGTGCCGATCTGGGGGTGGCTGGTGCGGCGGAGCGTGGCCAGCTCGTCGCGGCCGCTCGTCTGGATCCGCCACTGCGCCAGACTCAGGTCGCAGAACACGTCGTCGGTGAAGAGTCCGTCGGGCACGGAGCCCGTCCGGAACTCCGGCGTCGCCCTCGCGCCCCATCGCGGAGGCGAGGAGCGCGAGGTGCCGGTCGACCGGTCCGCGTACGGCCGCGCCGATGCCCTCGACGGCGAAGAGCGGGGCGTAGGGGACGAGTGCGTCGTACAGGAGGGGTGCGCAGGGGTGGGTGCCGAGCATGCCGACGGTCTCCGCGGCCTGCGCCATCATGGGAAGCCACTCGCTGTCCCGCGGCGCTCCGCCCAGCCGGGGCGCCACCGCGGTCAGGCGCTTCGCCGCCTCGTCCAGGCGGCCGAACTGTGCCGCGACAAGCCCCAGCGAGACCCTGGCCCACAGGTGCGGAAACGTCTCCGGGACCGGCACCGTCTCCCGCACCCGCTGCCCCGCCTCGGGGTCGCCCGTCTCCGTGAACAGGCACCAGGTCTGCGTGCCGGCGAGTATCCGCGCGTTCGCGCTGTCCGCCTCACGTCCCAGGGCCTCCACCTCGCCGATCGCCGCCGCGCAGTCCTCGTACCTGCCCTCGCGCAACGACCGGGCGCCGCGCCACAGCGGCCGCCTGAGCAGCCGGGCCACTCCCTCGTACGCGGTGGCCTCGGCGTCGGCCTCCGCGAAGGCGCCGGTCTCGGTGAGGGCCAGGAGCCTCAGGCGCCGGCCCAGGAGTTCGAGGACCGGATCGGGCAGTTCGCGTGCCAGGGCGACGATCTCTGTGGACCAGGCGAGCCGCTGGCGGCAGTGGTCGGGGCCCGCCCTGGCGTCGCACAGGGCCGCGAGGGCCGGGCCGAGGGTCGCGGGGTCGTGGACCTCGCGGGCGGTGCGGACCGCTTCCTCGGCGAGGGCGATCCGGTCCTCCTCCGGCTCGACGAGCCCGGCGGCCAGCGAAAGGCGGGCGGTGACCAGCAACTGGGCCCGCGCCCAGGTGCGGTCCTGCCACGCGACGGCGTCGTCACGTGCCGTGGCCAAGAGGACGACCGGGGCGGTGCGGGCCGCGTCCACGGTCTCCATCAGCAGGCTCAGCGAGGCGGCGGCGGCGTGCACGTCGTCCAGGACCAGCAGCAGGGGCCGGTGTCCCGCCACGACGGCCAGCACCTCGGCGACGTCGTCCGCGAGCCGCAGCCGCTCCGCCTCGGGGTCCGTGCCGTGCGGCGGTCCCGCGGACGTGCCGGACACCAGGGCCCGCAAGGGCGGTGACGCGCTCAGGAGCCGGCCGCACCGCACGTCGTCGGCGACGAGTTCACGCAGCAGCCGGGTCCAGGGCCGGAAGGCGGTGCCCGCCGTGCCGGGCGGGCACCAGGTCCACAGCACCCGGAACCCGTCGGCCCGCGCGGCGGCCTCAGCGGTACGGGTCTTGCCGGCGCCCGCCGCCCCGACGAGGGTGACGAGTCCGCCGTGCCCGGCCGCCGCTCCCGCGAGCACGGCCTGGACCTCGCCCAGCACGTCGTCGCGCCAGACGAAGGGAAAGCCCGCCACCGTGCCGGCCATGACGTCCGTCCTCGACAGTGCCACTCGGTACTTCGAGCCTAGGCAGGAGGCGGCGGGTGCGCGACGCGTGCGGCACGGGTGCGGCGCTCCCCCTGCGGATGTGCGGCGCCGGAACAGGACCGGGCCCGTCCGGGGATTCCGGACGGGCCCAGCCGTGGTGCTCTGCGTCAGATCACTTGTTGGCGCAGAAGTTGGCTGCCGCGGGGTTCAGCAGCCCGATGACGTTGATCGTGTTGCCGCAGACATTGGCGTCCAGGTCGATCGGTACCTGGATGTTGTTGCCGGAGATGATGCCCGGCGAGCCGACGGCGTAGCCGTCCGCGTCACTGTCGGCGCTGGCCGCGCCGGCTCCCGCGAGGATGGCGGCGGCGCCCAGGGCGGTGGCGGCGATAAAGGTCCGGATACGCATTCTTCTCCTCAAGTGGGATGACGGTACTTGCCGGACCCATCAGACCCCCACCGCGCCCCGGACGCGATTCATTGCACCCATCGGGGGCGTGGCGCCGAATCCCCGGAGGGACGTCAGCGGGTGGTGATCTCGTTGACCGAGAGGTTGCCCCACGTGTGGTTGGCGGACTTCACGACGAGGCGCAGGCCGGTGGTGGAGACGGCGCTCGGCAGGCGTACCGACTGCCGTTCGACGGTCGCGGAGTTGCTCGTCCAGGTGATCTGTGCGTCGGTGGCCCGGGTGACCCACGAGGAGCCGTTCCACGTCTGGACGTCGGCCTTCGTGATGCCCTGTCCCTGGCCGAAGTGGGTGGCCAGGACGACCTCGGAGACCGTGCGGTCGCTCGGGAAGTTCAGGGTGATGGTGCCCGGGTAGGTGACGCCGGAGCTGGGGCTCGCCCAACTGGTGTAGTCGGAGCCGTCGGTGAGCGCGGCGGGCGACGTCGACTGGCCGTCGCCGAACGTGGTGGTGGCGGTCGGCGCCGCCTCGTCGCGGCCCGGACCGCCGGCACGCTGGAGACCGCCGAGGTCGGGCATGCCGGACGGCAGCTTGGTGTCGACGGTGTCCCGGCCTCCGTCGTTCGCGATGTCGAGGCCCGCGGCGATCGCCGGGGAGTTCGCCGACGGCACGTAACCGGACAGGTCCGCGATCGACTTGGCGGTGCCGGGGGAGGTCAGTTTCGAGTCACCGGTGAGGGCCGCCTTGTCCGCGGACGGCACGGGGCCGTCCTGGTAGAGGTTACGGTCGTAGGTGACCACGGACTGGTCGTTGTACGGCAGCTTCGCGCCGTTGTAGATCACGTTGTTGCGGAACCTGACGTCCTTCACCGTGCTGTTCCACACCTTGACGAGGCTGAAGGACGCCCGGTCGGGGTGGTTGGCGATGAACGGGGTCAGCGGCACCCAGATGGTGTTGTTGTAGATGTCGATGTTCTTGGCGTTGGTCGACAGCGCGAAGACCTGGTTGGCGTCGCCCTGGCTCACGTTGTAGCGGATCTTCGCCTCGGCGGGTGCGGAGGCCGTCGAGACGGCGATGAAGAAGCCGCCCTCGTTGTCGTGGCTGAAGTTGTGCTGGACGATGCTGCGGTGCACGGACGCGTCGGCGTCGAACGCGGTGCCGTCGCTGGCGACGCCCCAGTACTTCGTGCCGGACACGTCGTTGTACTGCACCATCGTGTCGTCGGCGCCGGCCCACCAGATGCCGACGTTGCCGTGGTTCTGCGCGGTCTTGTCCACGCGGTTGTGCTCGATCCTGGCGCCCTGGGCCTGCATCACGGTGATGCCGCCCGCGGAGATGTCGTGGACGGTGTTGCCGTCGACGACCACGCCGGTGCTCGGCGTCCAGGGCCGGTAGTCCGCGTCGGGGATGCCCATGAGGTCGGCCCAGAGGCTGTTCCAGCCCTCCCTCTGCATCCACTGCGACCAGGTGACGATGCCGTAGGACCGGCTGTCGAAGACCTCGTTGTCCTCGATCCGCAGGTTGTCGTAGTAGGTGGGCGTCTGCTTGCCGAGGGCGCTGACGATGATGCCGCCGGCGGAGGGGTTGGACGCCTGGCTGCCGGAGGCCGCGCCCTGGATGGCGTGCACCTGGTTGTTGCGGACGGTGATGCCCGGGACGGCTCCCTTGTCGGTGGCGCTCACGCCGATGCCGATGCGGG
Organism: Streptomyces antnestii; assembly: GCF_004005495.1. GTDB lineage: Bacteria > Actinomycetota > Actinomycetes > Streptomycetales > Streptomycetaceae > Streptomyces > Streptomyces antnestii. Next base: position 331,462 of record NZ_RZYA01000002.1, on the reverse strand, counting down.
GTGTGGTGCCGGATCCGGTGTTGGTGACCTCGAAGCCGTCCACGACGACGTCGTGCAGGTCGGCGATCTTGATCGCCGCGTCCACCGAACCGCCGCCGTCGATCCGGGGTCTGGCGCCCGTCCCGTAGGACGTGAGGGTGACCGGGCTCGACGCGGTCCCGGAGCCGTGCGGGGTCAACTGCCCTGTCCACGCGCCGCCCGCCTTGAAGCTGACGGTGTCACCGGCCTTGAACGTCTGGGCGTTGACCTTGCTCAGCGTCTTCCAGGCGGTGGCCGGCGTGCGGCCGTCCGCGCTGTCGCTGCCCTGCGGATCCACGTAGTACGAGGTGGCGGCCTTGAGCGAGGGGCCACCGTGGTCACGGGCCGGTGCGGCCCATGCCGTTGGAGCGGTGATGCCGGTACTCGTTCCTATGAGCACGGCCGCGAGGGCCGGCCCGGCGAAACGCCAACCACGTGACATGAGGGGCTCCTTGTCGGATCGCTCTGCGCCGCCGACCGGGCGGCCGGCGGGAGTTGTGCGGACAGAGGTGCGGACAGCGAGGGGTACGGAGGCCTACTTCGAGATGCCGAGCGTCATCCCGTCCATGATCTTCCGGCCGAACCAGAAGAACAGGAGGATCATCGGGGCGACGAGGATGACCACACCCGCGAACAGGCCGCCCCAGTCCGAGGTGTACTGCATGGTGCTGCTCAGCTGGCTGAGTCCCGCGGGCAGTGTCTGCTTCTTCGGGTCGTCGATCAGGACCATCACGAGCAGCAGCTCGTTCCAGATCCCGATGACGTTCAGTACGGCGACGATCGTCAGACCCGGCCGGGCCACGGGCACCATCACCTGGAGGAACGTGCGCAGGGACCCGGCGCCGTCGAGCGCCGCGGCCTCTTCGAGCTCGGTCGGCAGCGACCTGAAGTAGCCGGTCAGGACGAAGACGGCGAACGGCAGCGACAGGGCGACGTTGCAGATCACGAGCGAGATCCGCGCGTCCCACCAGCCGGTGACCCAGTCGACCATGAACTGGCTGAGCTTGATCGACAGTGTCTGGTAAGGGATCAGCACCGCCTGGACCGGCAGGGCGAGCCCGGCGGCGAAGTACGTGACGACGGGGGCCGCGCTGCGGCGCCGGGAGCGGGCCAGCGCGTAGGCGGCGGGCGCGGAGAGCGCCATGATGCCGGCCACGGAAGCGGCGGTGGTCAGGGCGCTGTTGAGTGCCATGCCGGCGAAGTCGCCCGCGTGCCAGGCGCGTGCGTAGCCGCCCACGTTCAGGCCGTCCGCGCCGAGGGGGTCGGTCCACAGCGAGCGCGAGCCGCGGAAGGAACTGAGCAGTGTCCAGCCCAGGATGACCAGGTTGAACGCGACGAACACCCACAGCACGGCCTTGATGGCGCGCGGGATCGCGATGTCGCCGAAGTAGCGGCCGACGGTCCTCATGAGATCTCCAGCCGTTCGCTCCGGCTCATCCGCCTGACAAGGACGAGGAGCACGATGGTGAGCACGGTCAGCAGCGTCGCCATCGCCGAGCCGTAGCCGAGTTCGGGGATGCCCACCTGGGAGTTGGTCGTCATCCACTGCTGCACCGCGTAGGTGCGTGCCTCGGGGGTCGGGGTGCCCGCCGTGCCGGTGAAGCCGATGACGATGTCGAAGGTGCGCAGGCTGTTCACCGTCCACAGCACCGCCGCGATCGAGATCATGTCCCGGCTGAGCGGAAAGGTGATGTGACGGAACTGCTGCAGGCGCGTCAGACCCGTCAACTTGGCTTCCTCGTAGAGGTGTTGAGGGATGCCGTCGACGGACGTCATGAGGAGCACGATGTACGTTCCGCTGGTCATCCAGATGACGCCGAGCACGATGCAGCCGAAGATGTGCTGCGGTTCCAGCCAGGACCGCTCGAGGGTGTGCAGGCCCACGAAGCGCAGGAGGCGGTTGACGACCCCGTCCGGGTTGAGCAGGAAGCCGAGCGACGTGCCGATGGCGATCATGGAGATGATCGAGGGGAGGTAGACGGCGGCGCGCACGAACGCGCGACCGCGCATCTCCCGCAGCACGGCCATGGCGCAGAACGCGAGCGCGAACACACCGGCCCCGCCCACCACGACGATGACGAGGGTGTTGCCGAACGCCTGGCGGACGGTGTCGTCGCGGAAGACGCGCACGTAGTTGTGCCAGCCGACCCACTTCTGTTCGGTGCCGGGCCCCGACCACTTCATGAAGCTGAGCACCACGCCGTAGACCGAGGGCAGCACGAAGCCGGCGGTGTAGACGAGCGCGGCGGGGAACATGAACCGGCGGTAGGCGCGGTCGGCGGGGCCCTCGCTCGTGCCGCGGCGCCGGGCGGGACGCGTCGCCGCACCCGCCCGGTCCGCGACGGGGGCCGTGCGCTCAGCCGTTGGCGAGAGCATCAGCGGTCTTCTTCCTGCCCTCGGCCACGAACGCCGAGGGGCTGATCTTCCCGCCGAGCAGCTTGTCGTCGAGCGGCAGCAGCACGTTGTTCCACCAGGCGCTGTTCGCGGTGGCGCCGTCGTACGTCGTGTTGGTCTCCTTCGCGGACACCATCGCCGCTTGCGCGGACTTGAGGGCGACGGGGGCGGGGGTGTCCTGGCGGGCGGGGATGTTGAGGGCGGTGCGGCTGATCTGCTCGCTAACGGCCTTCTGCACGAGGTAGCTCAGGAAGAGCTTGGCGGCGTTGGGGTGCTTGGCCTTGGCGCTGAGCTCCCAGCCGAGCGAGCCGATCTCGACGGAGTCGTGGCCGCCGGGGACGGCCGGGAAGGGGAAGCTGTCGGGGGCGGCGTCGGCCGGGGCCTGCGGCTTGGTCTCGGCGGCCAGCCAGGTGCCGTTGATGTTCAGGGCGCCCTTGCCCTGCGCCCAGTCGTTCTGCGCGGCCGGGTACTTGGTGCCCATGTAGCCGGACTGGAAGTAGCCGCCCTTGGCGAGCCGCGCCACGTCCTTCGCCGCCTTCAGGACGGCCGGGCTGTCCCAGTTCTTGGCGTCGGTGCTGAGCCCGACGAGGCTGCCGGGCCCGCCGTGCCGCATCATCAGCCAGTAGAACCAGTAGACGTTGTACGAGTTGACGAGGCCGTCCTGCGCGATCGGGGTCTTACCCGCGGCCTTCTCCTTGTCGAGGAGGGCGAGGAAGTCACTCCACGTCTTGGGCTTGTCCTTGGCGATGGCAGGGGTGCGGGCCTTGTCGTACCAGATCGCGGTGGAGATCAGGGTGTGCGGGACGACGATCAGCCGGCCGTCCTTGTCCTGGGCGGACTTGAGGACGTTCGCCGGCAGGACGTCGGACACGCTCTTGCCGTTCTCGCCGGGCACGGGGAGCTTCAGGACGCCGTCCACGCTCTGCGTCAGATGCTGCGCCTCGTCGGCGGCGATGTGGTCGCTGCCCCCGTCGAAGAGGTCGGGGCCGTTGCCCGAGGTGATGGCCTGCGGCAGGACCTTGTTGCCGCTGCGGCCCAGGTACTTGATGTTGACGGCGATGCCGGTCGCCTTGGTGAAGGCCGTGGCGCGGGCCTTGAATATCTTGGCCTGCGGCTCGCTCTCGCCCCAGGTGGACCAGTAGTCGACCCGCTTCTCGGACTTCGCCGCCGCGCCGATGTCCGCGCCCTTGCCGCCGGCCTGGCCCGTCTTCTTGTCACCGTCGATCTTCTGCCCGCAGCCGGCCGCGAACATCACTGTCGCGATGGCCGCTGCCAGTGCGGTCCGGGCTGTCGTGCGGCGGATGGCATGCATCGTGGGAATCCTCCTGCTGGATGACGGTGGATGGACGGGTGCTGCGACGGTGCGGGGCTTGTGGTGGTGCGGAGCTGTGGTGGTGCGCGGTGGGTGGGCCGGTCACAGGGCGACCACCCGGGCGGTCTTCCTGGCCCGTTCGGCCGCCCACACGACCTGGTGGGAGGCGAGGCTGTCGCGTGCGTCGGTGAGGATCAGGGAGCGGTCGCCGGTGCGGACCGCTTCGACGAACGCGTCCAGGAGCATCTCGTCACCGCCGCCGTGCCCGGCGGCGGCCGTGCCGTCCTCGCCGCTCCCGGTGTCGATGGTCTCGACGGTGTCGGTCGTGAAGTCGTGCACCCGCAGCCTGACTCCGTCACCCTCCACCGAGCCGTGGGTGCCGAAGATCCGCGTCTTGCGGTGGTCGGCGGCGGTGAACGCGGTCATGGTGAACGACACGGTGCCGCCGGTGGCGAACTCCATGGTCACCACCTGGTGGTCGACGACGTCGTTGCCGCCCGAGTAGACACATGCTCCGTAGGGGCTGGTGCGCAGTGCCGCGAGCACGCCCTCCTCGGTGTGGTCGGTGGTGACGACGGACAGCGGCCAGTGGCGGGTGTCCGGGTGGTCGAGGAAGCCGGTGTAGATGCGCTTCGCGGAGTACGGGCAGCCGGCTTCGACGCCGCAGTCGAGGCAGTTGTCGGCCGCGCCGTCCGGCTTGTTCTCCGGCCTGAAGTGCAGCAGCGAGCCGAACGAGGCAACACGGGTGGGGACTTGACCCATGAGATGGATCAGCCAGTCGATGTCGTGGCACGATTTTTGGAGCAGCATGGACGAGGACTCGGCCTCGCTGCGCCAGTTGCCGCGTACGAAGGAATGCGCCTGGTGCCACCAGCCCACCGGTTCCAGGTGCTCGATGCTGGCGATCGTGCCGATGCGGCCCGAGTCGATGAGCGCCTTGAGGGCCCGGGTGTAGGGGGTGTAGCGCAGCACGTGGCAGACCGCGAGCATCACGCCGGCCTTCTCCGCCGCCGCGACGATCCGCGCGCTCTCCTCCTCGGTCGGCGCCATCGGCTTCTCGAGTACGAGGTGGTAGCCCAACTCGGCGAAGACGACGGCGGGTTCGGTGTGCATCGAGTCCTGGGTGGCCACGACGGCCGCGTCGGCGAGGCGTCCCGCGGCGGCCAGCTCGCGCCAGTCGGCGAACACCCGGGACGGGTCGATGCCGAACTCCGCTGCCGCCGCCTCACGTATGTCGGCGCGTGGCTCGGCGAGCGCGACGATCCGCGCACGCCCTTCGAGCACGGCGCGTCGGGCGTAGATCATCCCGCGCATTCCCGCGCCGGCCACGACGAGCGTCACCGGTTCTGCCGGCCCCAACGGCACTGTCCGCACCATCCCCTCCACGGTGGCCCAATAATTAATACGGGGATGATTAATAATTGAGGGACCGTCGTCAAGAGGAAGGGCTCGCACATCAGACGAACAGGCTTGGAAATAGCGCTAGTTGATAGAGTTCGCCCGATATCTTCTTGGCCGCACGGCCAAGAACGCGATCACGAGGAGAGGCAGAAGGCGATCAGGGGACGACCACGCGGTGGGCCTGCGGCACTAATATTGCTTCGCACGAACGAGAAATCTGGGTCAGGGGTGTGGGATGAATGAGCTCGCGGTGACGATCAAGGGGGCCGACCCGGTACTGCTCCGGCGGATACGCGCCCTGACGGTGCTCAGCACCCTGCGCTCCGCCGGTCCGCTCGCGCTGACACCACTCGCCGCCCGGTCCGGACTCTCCCGCCCCGTCGCGCAGACGGTGGTCGACGAACTCACCGGGACCGGCTGGATCGACACGGCCGCCGACGACACCGGCACGGACACCGTGCGCTCGGTGGGGCGTCCGGCACGGCTCTTCCGGTTCCGCAGCGAGGCCGGTCACGTCGCCGGCATCGACATCGGCGCGCACAGCGTCTCCGCCGCGATCTCCGACCTCGCCGGCACTCTCCGCGCACAGTCGAGGATCACCGTCTCCCCCGGCGACGGAGCCGACGCCCGACTGGCCGCGACCCGCACCGCCATCGCGAACGCGGCCCGGGACGCCGGCATCGAACCCGCCGACCTGTGGAGCGTCGGCCTCGCCACGACAGGAGTGGTCGACCACGCCGGCCGGGTCGTCAAGTCGGTCGCCCTGCCCGAATGGTCGGGCCTCGACCTCGGCGCGGCCTTCGCCGACACCCTCCCCTGCGCGCTCCACGTGGAGAACGACTGCCGCGCCGCCGCCCTCGCCGAACGCTGGCAGGGCGCCGCTCAGGGAACCGACGACCTGGTCTACATCCACGCCGGTCTGCGCACCGGCACCGGAGTCCTCGTCAACGGCAAGCCCCTGCGCGGATACAGCGGCGCCGCGGGCGAGATCGGGGCGATGAGCGCCCTGGGCTGGGCCGAGGCCCCGATGCACCTCATCAGCCTGCCCGGCCTCGGAGCGGGCATCGCCCCGGAGGAAGTCGCCGAGCGTGTGTTCACCCGCGCCCGGGCGGGCGACCCGCTGGCGCAGGCGGCCGTCGAACGGTTCTCGACGGCGCTCGCCCAGGGCATCGTGGCGCTGTGCCTCACGTTCGATCCGCAGCTCGTCGTCCTCGGCGGCGGCATCTCACGCTCCGCCGACATCGTGCTCGGACACATCACCGAGGAGCTGGAACGGGTCTGCATCCGGGTGCCGCGCATCGTGGCGTCCGCCCTGGACCGCGAGGCCGTCGTGCTCGGGGCCGTGCGGATCGCCCTGGACATGGTCGACGAACGGTTCTTCACCCCAGGAGTGGCCGAACCGCTCGCACCGCCGCAGGGGCACGCGCGGGCGGGACGCGGCTGACGACGGGGCGGGCCGGCCGGAAGGTGTGGGCTTCGCCACCCGGGGCGACACGGCGTCCCCGCCGGTGATCAGGGTCTGGAGGACAACGTCCCGACGGCGGAGCTCGGTTCGGCCGCTTCATGCGCGGTCGCGTCCGCTCAGCGACGCCACCACGGCTCACGCACGTACAGGCTCTCGTCGCTCGTGCAGCCCAGGCCGTTGGAGACCTGCTCCGTGTCGAGGTTCCAGCCCACGACGCCGTTGCCCTTACGGCCGAGTTCGATCAGGCGGTTGTGCGTGCTGTGTGTGCCTTCCGTGACCTGGCAGTCCACGACCGACGTCCACGCCTTGCCGTCGAGCGCCGAGGTGAAGGCGAGCAGCGGCAGGGCGACGACGGTGAGGGCGAGCGCCACCCACTGCTCGACGGCCGCGGCCCGGCGCAACCAGGACGGCGGCCGGTAGCCGTTCGCCGGGTGACCGGTGCCGTGGTGCGAGCGGCGGCGGCCCGTCCGGTACTCGACGACGACGCCCTTGCGGAGCGCGTACGCCGCAAGGCCGGTGCCGATACCCCACCAGGGCCCGAAGAAGCACGCGTCGATCACGCCGACGGCGACCGGGTTGACGACGGTCATGGCTGTCCGCCGCGCGGCCTTCGCCACACCCCCTCCCGTCGGCACCGACCCACGGGCCGCGAAGAGCGCGAACACCACCCGGGAGACGACCACCGCGAGGACCGACGCCAGCAGCGGGTCGGTGAGGACCATGCCGATCAGGACGTCGGGCCAGTTCGACAGTTCCATCCCGACGAACACGTCGCGGACGGCGCCGCCGCCCCCGACGGTGTAGGCGACCTTGGTGACCGGCACGGCGAGGGCCAGCGCGATCAGGACCGTGTGACCGGGCCCCCCTTTGCCGTCGATCGCCCTGGCCTGCTCCTCCATGTGCCCGCCCCCGGCATGCCGCCCCTCGGCGTGTGCGTCCGACATGGCGCTCACTGAAACAAAGCGCACCGACCTGCACGGGACCACGACACGGGCCCGCCGGGCGGACGCGGCACCCCATGGGGTGAAGCTTGCCGGGGCCCCTCTTCGGCGCGGAGGACATGTGGGAGGGGTATGGCCGTACACCTCCCACACCCGGAACGAGGTCGTCGTCCCATGCTTCGCACCAAGGTTCTACCCGTCACCGCCTCAGCGCTTCTGTGCTGCATCGGCGCCGCGTCCCCCGCGGTGTCCGACGCTTCGGACACCCCGGTCACCGTCACCTCTCCGGCCGCCGACTCCGTGCATCCCGTGGACAGCAGTCTGTTCGTCGGGTGGCACAACACCACTGGTCAGGAGGTCGACATCTGGCTGGTGCAGGGCGGCGGGGCGAGCGGCGGGCAGCGCATGTTCAAGCTGGCCTCGAAGGCGAGCAGTAAGCCGAGTGCCGAGCTGGTCGCGGCGGTGCCCCCGGTGCCGGACGGCGCCGACTACTCCATCGAGGTCACGACCCGGGACACGGGCGCGCGCGCCTACAGCGCCCCCTTCGCGGTGGGCCCCACTCCCGGCGGCGGCCCCACCCCTGCCGGGACCGGGACGGCGGACGAGGGCGCGGCGACCGCGGGGAACGCCGCACCCGAAGAGGGCCTGACCCCGGACAAGGGCGCGGCTCCGGACGAGGGCGCGGCTCCCGACCAGGGCATGACCCCTCTCGCGGGCCCGATGCCGGGAGAGGGCCCCGCCACCGTCCTGGGTCCGCTCTTCGCCACCGTGTCCTGGATGACCGCCCGGCCCGGGCCTGAGTGGGCGCTGCCTCAGGTGCAGGACGGGCAGATCCCCCTGTAGGTGACCTCGGCCTTGGACACGCTGAAGCCGAACCGCTCCTCCGCGGGCAGGACGGACAGCGGGTCTCCCGTCGGATGGACGTCGCGGATGATTCCGCAGTTGGAGCACACCAAGTGCTGGTGCGGCCGGTGCGCGTTCGGGTCGTAGCGCTTGGCGCGGCCGTCGGTGGCGACCTCTACGACCTCGCCCAGGGCGACCAGTTCCCCCAGGGCGTTGTACACCGTCGCCCGGGAGATCTCGGGCAGGCGCTCGGCCGCGCGGGCATGCACCTCGTCGGCCGTGAGATGCACATGATCACCATCGAGAACCTCCGCAACGACGCGCCGCTGAGAGGTCATCCGCCAGCCACGCCCTCGCAGTCGCTCCAGCAGGCCACTCATAGGTTCACCTATTCAGGTTCGGTGGGATACCCGGGGTTGACCGGTACGTAACCGGACCCATGGGAAATGGGCTTGGTGCACTTCTTGACTTGGACTCTGTCCATCGTAGGATCGGTTACGGCGATAGCCAAGGGACAGGAAGACTCCAGTGCGGCAGGAGACGGACGTTTGATCACCTCCGAGGGGCGCGCGATCGCGCGTAGGTCGTTGCTCCCCGCACGCCGTGTGAGGCCCTCCACGCGCTCGCCACGGCTGAGCGCGCACCCCTTCGCCTCGCTCTGAGCCTTACTGTCGACCCGCAGCCGTTCTGCCGCTGACCCACCGCAGTTCCTGAGCAGTGTGATTCGCCCCGTCCGGAAGGATTTCCAATGTCCGAGAACCAAGACGCGATCGTCACCGACGCAAAAACCGAGGGCGCGGGAGGCTGCCCGGTCGTGCACGGGAACGCCCCGCACCCCACGCAGGGCAACGGCGCGAACAGCCAGTGGTGGCCGCAGCGGCTCAACCTGAAGATCCTTGCCAAGAACCCCGCCGTGTCCAACCCTCTCGGCGAGGACTTCGACTACGCCGCGGCGTTCAAGACCCTTGACCTCGCCGAGGTCAAGCAGGACATCGCGGAGGTGCTCACCACTTCGAAGGACTGGTGGCCCGCCGACTTCGGCCACTACGGCCCGTTCATGATCCGCATGGCGTGGCACAGCGCCGGCACCTACCGGATCAGCGACGGCCGCGGTGGCGCCGACACCGGCCAGCAGCGTTTCGCGCCGCTCAACAGCTGGCCGGACAACGGCAACCTCGACAAGGCCCGCCGTCTGCTGTGGCCCGTGAAGAAGAAGTACGGCAAGAACCTTTCGTGGGCCGACCTCATGATCCTCACGGGCAATGTCGCCCTGGAGACGATGGGCTTCGACACGTTCGGCTTCGGCGGCGGACGCGTCGACGCCTGGGAGCCCGACGACGACGTCTACTGGGGCCCCGAGACCACCTGGCTCGGCGACGAGCGCTACACGGGCGACCGTGAGCTGGAGAACCCGCTCGCCGCGGTCCAGATGGGCCTCATCTACGTCAACCCGGAGGGCCCGAACGGCAACCCGGACCCGCTCGCCGCGGCCCGCGACATCCGTGAGACGTTCCGCCGGATGGCGATGAACGACGAGGAGACGGTCGCCCTCATCGCCGGTGGCCACACCTTCGGCAAGACCCACGGCGCGGGCCCCGCGGAGAGCGTCGGCGAGGCTCCCGAGGGCGCCTCGATCGAGGAGATGGGCCTCGGCTGGAAGAACTCGTACGGCACCGGCAAGGGTGGCGACGCGATCACCAGTGGTCTCGAGGGGATCTGGACGAACACCCCGACCGCCTGGGACAACACGTTCTTCGACATCCTCTTCGGCTACGAGTGGGAGCTCTTCAAGAGCCCCGCGGGCGCGAACCAGTGGCGGCCGAAGGAGGGCGCGGGTGCCGGCTCCGTACCGGACGCCCACGACGCGTCGAAGAGCCACGCCCCGACGATGCTCACGACCGACCTCTCGCTCCGGTTCGACCCGGCCTACGAGCAGATCTCGCGCCGGTTCCACGAGAACCCGGCCGAGTTCGCGGACGCCTTCGCCCGCGCGTGGTTCAAGCTGACCCACCGCGACATGGGCCCGATCGTGCGCTACCTCGGCCCGGAGGTACCGAGCGAGGAGCTGCTGTGGCAGGACCCGCTGCCCGCGGTGACGCACCCGCTCGTCGACGCCGCTGACGTCGCCGCCCTCAAGGACCAGATCCTGGCCTCGGGCCTGACGGTGTCTCAGCTCGTGTCCACGGCATGGGCGTCGGCCTCGTCCTTCCGTAACAGCGACAAGCGCGGTGGCGCGAACGGTGCGCGCATCCGCCTCCAGCCGCAGAGCGGCTGGGAGGTCAACGAGCCCGACGAGCTCGCGGCCGTGCTGCGCAAGCTGGAAGGCATCCGCGAGACCTTCAACAGCGCCCAGTCCGGCGGCAAGCAGATCTCGCTGGCCGACCTGATCGTGCTCGCGGGTGCCGCGGGCGTCGAGAAGGCCGCGAAGGACGCGGGCCACGACATCCAGGTGCCCTTCACGCCGGGGCGTGCGGACGCCACGCAGGAGCAGACGGACGTGGAGTCGTTCTCCGCGCTCGAGCCGTCCGCCGACGGGTTCCGCAACTACCTCGGCAAGGGCAACCGCCTGCCGGCCGAGTACCTGCTCGTCGACAAGGCGAACCTGCTCGACCTGAGCGCGCCCGAGCTGACCGTCCTCGTCGGCGGCCTGCGCGTCCTGGGCGCGAACCACGGGCAGTCGACGCACGGCGTGCTCACCACGACCCCCGGGACGCTGACGAACGACTTCTTCGTCAACCTGCTCGACCTGGACACGACGTGGAGCGCGACGGCCGACGACGCGAGCACCTTCGAGGGCCGCGACGCCTCGGGCAAGGTCCAGTGGACGGGCACCCGTGCCGACCTCGTCTTCGGATCGAACTCCGAGCTGCGCGCGGTCGCGGAGGTCTACGCGAGCGATGACGCGAAGGAGAAGTTCGTCAAGGACTTCGTCGCCGCGTGGGACAAGGTCATGAACCTGGACCGGTTCGACCTGGCCTGATCGCCATGACGGAGGGGTGTGCGCGCCGGTCTCACCGGTGCGCACACCCCTCCGTTTCGTTTGTCACGCCCCGGGCCTGCCGCCGGCCAGGCGTGCCCCGCGGATCACCACCAGTACGCCGGGTACTTCGGCGCCGCGCGGCGCACGCGAGAGGCGGCGAAGCCGGTCAGGACGAGCAGCACGGTGGCGCCGAACAGCAGCGGCACGAAGCGCCCGGGAGCGGGCGTCTGCAGCACGACGATCACGGCCGTCGCGCAGGCCGCCGAATGCGGGGTACGGGCGAGCATCGTCGCCGCGAGCGTGATGGCTCCGGCCAGCGCCGCGGCCCAGGGGCTGCTGTGGGTCAGCGCGAGGACCCCGTAGCCGGCTCCGGCGCCGAGAAGGTGTCCCAGGATGACGCTGCGGGGCTGCGCCAGGGGCAGGGTGGGGGCGTTGTGCACGAGGGCGGCGCTCGCGGCCAGCGGCGGTATCAGGACCGGCTCGTGGATCATGGCGCCTATGGCCACGAGGCCGAACAGGACGGCCGTGACCGCGCTGACGGTGTGGAACGCGGCCGCCGGCGTGGGCCGGGCCGGCGCGCGGGGCGCATCGGTGGCAGGGGTGGCAGGCGCGGGGCGCAGCATGGAATCGGTGCTCAAGGTGACGGTTTCCGGGGCGGGCGGCTCACGGCCGGCAGGACGACGGGAGAGGGAACGGTCGTAGCTGCGCGGAGCACACCTCTGTGATCGACAGTGGTACTGACCTTGCGCCCGGCCCCGGTCAGGGCCGGCACAGTCCGGGATCAACTTTACCTTCCGGGGGTTTGGCACCAGGCGCGGGGCGCCCGGTCAGGGCCCTCGCCGCTCCCCCTCCCCGCACGGTCCCACCGTGGATCTTCCCGAACACGAGCGCCCGGCACGGGAGTTGAGTGACCATGGGGATGCCCCGCTCAGGACGTCACACGGCGAGCCGGGCGACACATCGGCGAGCAGAAGGTACGGGGGACCATGGCGGCACCACAGGAACCTCGGCCCCCGGAGAGGGCGGCCGCCGCCGGCCTGGCCTCCGGCTGCTTCCCGTGGACCGTCCTCACCGTGCTGATCGTCCTGGGCTCAAGCGTGTTCCTGTTCCTCGGCCGCAGCGACGAACCCAAGGGCGGCAAGCCGCAGCAGACCTACGTCGACGAGATCGGCCAGGCGCGTCGACAGCTCTTCACCGGTGAGCTCGTCCGCACGGACACCAGGTCGCTGCACCTCGTGGCCGGCGGGGAGCCACGCCAGTTCCGCGCCCGGATCATGGGCACCTGGCACGCGGACGGGCCCGGTGAGACCCACTCCCCGACCGGCGCGGGCGCCGAGATCGGCGTGAAGCTGCACTGCTCGGGCGCCCACGTACGGTGCACGCCGCTGTCCTCGGAGCGCCAGAACGTCCTGTCGAAGAGCGACTCGGCGACGTGGCTGTGGGACGTGGGCGCGGAGCGGGCGGGAACGGTCAGCATGACCCTGACCGTGACCGCCTACTACCGGGACACCGACACCGTGCTCCTCGAGAAGCCGCCCCTGACGGCGCGCGTCGAGGTCGCGTCTCCGCCCGGCGACGGCCTCGCATGGCTCAGGCAGCCGTGGCGGTGGCTCTCCGGCGCGATCACCAGCCTGGGCGGGCTCGCCGTGTCGCTGTCGGCCGTCATCACCCTGGCCGTCATGGTGGCCCGCCGCAGGACCCCGGCCGCCGGGTCCGACCCGGCGGACCCCGGCGAGTAGCCGCCCCTTTACCCCTCGCGGAGCGCGTGAAACGGCCCGAAACGGCCGCGACACTACGTGAGGCCAAGGTCACAGTTTCGTGCGGAGGCGGTGATTCCGCTGCCGATCCCCCAGGTCAGCGACGTACGCGCGACAACACCCGACGCCGCCCCGGCGGTATTCGCACGCGGATTGTCAGACCGACCCTCTAGGCTTCTTCACATGTCCACCACTCCGAGCCCTGGTTCCGTGCGGTCCGCCGACGATCTGAACGAAGAGATCCGCTGCCTCATGCTGCGCAGCGGTGGCCGGTTGAGCGCGGCGCAGCGCCGTGAGTACGAAGTCCTCGTCATCGAGTGGTCCGCTGCGATACGTGGCGAGGTTGTGAAGGCCGCGTAGGCCAACATGCAGACGGAAAGCATCGAGGCCCGGATCCGAAAGGATCCGGGCCTCGATGGCCAGTAGCGGGGACAGGATTTGAACCTGCGACCTCTGGGTTATGAGCCCAGCGAGCTACCGAGCTGCTCCACCCCGCGTCGGTAGACACCACCGTACGCCATCACAGCCGGTACCTCTGACCACTTCCCTAGCGGACGAGGCAGGGGCGCTTGCTGTCGAACTGCCAGTCCGGGACGAGGTACCGCATTCCGGCGGCGTCGTCGCGGGCTCCGAGCGCCTTGCTCCGGTACAGGTCGTGGGCCGCGAGGAGCCTGTCCATGTCGAGTTCGACGCCCAGGCCCGGGGCGTCGGGGACGGCGATCTCCCCGTCGACGATCCGGGGCGGGGCCGTGGTGAGGCGCTCCAGGCCCTCCTGCCAGATCCAGTGCGTGTCCAGAGCGTTGTACTCGCCCGGGGCCGCCGCGCCGCAGTGGGTGACCATGGCCAGCGAGATGTCGAAGTGGTTGTTGGAGTGGCATCCCCAGGTGAGGCCCATCGCGTGGCAGAGCTGGGCCACGCGTACCGAGCCCCGCATGGTCCAGAAGTGCGGGTCGGCGAGGGGGATGGACACGGACTGGAGGGCCAGCGCGTGGGTGAGCTGGCGCCAGTCCGTGGCGATCATGTTGGTGGCGGTGGGCAGGCCCGTGGCGCGGCGGAACTCGGCGAGGATCTCCCGGCCCGAGTAGCCGTCCTCGGCACCGCAGGGGTCCTCGGCGTAGGCGAGGGTGCCGGTCAGGGGTGCGCACAGGTCGATCGCCTCGCGCAGGGACCACGCGCCGTTCGGGTCGAGGGTGATCCTCGCCTCGGGGAAGCGGTCCTTCAGCGCCCGCACGGCCCGGACCTCCTCGGCGCCTTCCAGGACGCCGCCCTTGAGCTTGAAGTCACGGAACCCGTACCGGTCGTACGCGGCCTCGGCCTGGCGGACGATCGCTTCGGGTGTCAGCGCCTCTTCGTGCCGGATCCGGTGCCAGTCGGCCGCCGCGTCGGGTTCGCGGACGTATTCCAGGTCGGTGCGGTCGGGGTCACCGATGTAGAAGAGGTAGCCCAACACCCTTACCGAGTCGCGCTGTTGGCCGTCACCTAGGAGGGCTGCGACGGGGACGTCGAGGTGCCGGCCGAGGAGGTCGAGCAGGGCCGACTCGACGGCGGTGACGGCGTGGACGGTGGTGCGCAGATCGAAGGTCTGGGTGCCGCGTCCGCCCGCGTCGCGGTCGGCGAACCGGGCTCCGATCTCGCGCAGGACGCGCTGGTAGTCGCCCACCTTCGCGCCGACGACGAGGGATTCGGCGTCGCGCAGCGTCCGGGTGATCTTCTCGCCGCCCGGCACCTCCCCCAGGCCGGTGCGGCCCTCGGAGTCCTTGAGGACGACGATGTTGCGGGTGAAGTAGGGGCCGTGTGCGCCGGAGAGGTTCAGTTCCATGCAGTCCCGGCCGGCGACCGGGTAGACGTCGAACGCGGTGACGGTCGGCTGCTTGCTCAGGGTCATTGCGGGTTCCCGTGGTCGGAAGGTGTGCGGGTGGGTGCGGGTCACAGGCTCAGCGCGTCCAGAGCGCGTTCAAGGGCGAGTACGCCGCCCAGGCCCAGCACCGCGAGTACCGTCGTGTAGGTGGTCCTGACCTTGATCGCCTGGATGACGGAGAGGTTGAAGTACTCCTTGAAGAGCCAGAATCCCGGGTCGTTGACGTGGGAGAAGGCGATCGACCCGCAGGAGACGGCGAGGACCATGATCTCGGGGTGGATGCCGCTGCCCGCGAGGAGCGGAAGTACCACGCCGGACGCCGTGACGACGGCAACCGTCGCCGAGCCGAGGGCGACGCGGAGGATGACCGCGATGAGCCACGCGAGGACCAGGGGCGAGATGGCCCAGTGGTCGGTGGCGTCCTTGATGTAGTCGGATATCCCGCCTTCGACGAGGACGTTCTTGAAGGCACCGCCGGCGCCGATGACCAGGAGGATCATCGCCATCGCCTGGGCGGCCGAGGCGCAGGAGGCGCTGACGTCGGCCAGGCTGCGGCCGATGCGCGGCCCGAAGGCCCATATCGCGAGGAGCAGCGTCACCATGAGGGCGATCGGCGCCGAGCCGATGAACGCGACCGCGTGCAGGACGGGGCTGTCGCCGGAGGTGGCCATGTCGGTCACCGCGGCGCCCGCGATGAGGACCACCGGGAAGAGGGCGACGAGCAGCGACCAGCCCAGGCCCGGCATCTCCTCGTCCGTGAACTCCCTTTCGCTGACGAGGCCCTTGGGGATGGTCGGGTTCATCGCCTTGACGAAGGGCAGGCGCGGCCACACGAGGGCGATGAGCGCGCCGGCCGGTACGGCGATGAAGAGGCCGTAGAACAGGGTGTGTCCGACGGAGGCGTGGAAGGTCGCGGCGACCGCGGTGGGGCCGGGGTGCGGCGGCAGGAAGCTGTGCATGGTGGACAGTGCGATCGACATCGGCAGTCCGACCCAGAGCAGGTTCGCCCCGGTGACGCGTACGAGGGTGAACGCGATCGGCACGATGATGATGAAGGCGACCTCGTAGAACATGGTGACGCCGATGAGCATGGCCGTGACCACCATGGCGACCTGGACCCAGCGCGGCCCGAAGGCTTCGAGGAGCCGGTCGGCTATGCGTTGCGCCGCTCCGGAGTCGCCCATGACGCGGCCGACCATGGCGCCGAGGCCGATGGTCAGCATCGTGTCGCCGATCTGGCCGCCGATCCCCTCCGAGAGGACGTCCGGGACCGTCGCCGCCGGGATTCCCTGCACCAGCGCGACGCCGACCGCCACGAGGAGGAGGGCGGCGAACCCGTTCATTCTCAGTCTGGTCATGAGGAAGAGCAGGACCAGAACGCTGATTCCCACTACGACGAGAGGCAAGTCAGTTCCCCTTTGAACTGTGGACCGGGTGAGGGGCGGACGATCAGTTGGCGGGAGCTGATCCCCGTACGCGCCGCATGCGAATTCGCCTCGACGGGCGACCCGTTGGCCGCCCCCGACGGGGGCTCCCCAGCCACGGCAGCGGTGGCTGGGTCGACCGTAGGTTCGGTTCCGGATCGCGTCCACGTCGATTTTTGTAGGCTGCGATACCTTGCGCGCATGACTGGCCGGGGCCTCCCGCGTATCCCGGTGCGTATCGCCCCTCATGTCACAGATGTCGCAGCAACGCCCCCAGCGCGGGGTTGTCGTTGGTCCTGCGCCACACCAGATTGAGCTCGACCGGCTCGGGTTCCGCGAGGGACAGCGGCTTGAAGGTGATCCCGCCGAACCGCATCTGGGCCGCGGCCTCCGGGACCAGGGCGATGCCCCAGCTGGCGTTGACCATCGCCAGCAGGCTGTGCACCTGGCTGAGGTACTGGGTGAAGACGGGGACGACCTGGGCGGCGCGGAAGATGCTGACGAGCAGTTCGTGGAAGTAGCGGGCCTCGACCGGCGAGTACATGAGCACCTCCTCCCCGTGGAAGTCCGCCACCCGCAGATCCCCCTCGCGTGCGGCCAGCGGATGGCTGTTGGGGAGCGCGGCGAGCAGTCCCTCCCGGCCGGCGGACCGCGTCTCCAGGTCGGGCCCGGTGTTCGCGGGGCGGATCATGCCCAGGTCGAGGGAGCCCTCGGTGATGGCCTCCAACTGGTCACGGGTGACCATCTCGCGGAGCACGACCTCCACTCCGGGCATGGCCGAGCGGGCGGCGTCGAGCAGGGTGCCGAGGGCCGAGTACGCACCGGCCGCCGTGAACCCGATGGCGATGGCCCCGGCCTCACCGGTGGACACCTGCCGGACGGCGAGCGCCGCGTGCTCGGACTGGCGCAGGATATGGCGCGCCTCGTTGAGGAAGGTGCGGCCCGCCGGGGTGAGCCGCACGGACCGGTTGGTGCGGTCGAGCAGCCGTACCCCCAGGTCGTGTTCGAGGAGCTGGATCTGGCGGCTCAGTGGGGGCTGCGTCATCTGCAGCCGCTCCGCGGCCCGGGTGAAGTGCAGCTCCTCGGCCACCGCCACGAAACTGGTGAGTTGTGCCAGCGTGAACAACGATGCCCTCCAGGTATCAGCGCATGCAAAATCTGAGTTGGACGTGGATCAATCGCCGACCTTAGCTTCAGGACCAGTCCGCGCCGGCTCCAGGGCGAGTCCACGCTCCGCCCGGCCACGGCGCGGCCGCATCCGCCTCACACCCCAGGGACACGAAGTGGTGACCATGACCCACACGACCACCAACGCCGCGCACGTCGCAGGCGAGGCGACGCTCGACAGGATCTCCTGGATCAGGCTCTCCTCGGTCACCCTGCCGCTGACCACACCGGTCAGCGACGCGAAAGTCCTGACCGGACGCCAGAAGCCCATGACCGAGGTCGCGTTCCTCTTCGTGGAGCTGGAGACCGAGCAGGGGCACGAGGGCATCGGCTTCAGCTACTCCAAGCGGGCCGGCGGCCCCGGGCAGTTCGCCCACGCGCGGGAGATCGCCGGCAGCCTGCTCGGCGAGGACCCCAGCGACATCGGCAGGATCTGGACGAAGCTGGCGTGGGCGGGCGCCTCGGTCGGCCGCAGCGGTCTCGCGATCCAGGCCATCGCCGCCTACGACGTGGCCCTGTGGGACCTCAAGGCCAGGCGCGCGGGCCTGCCGCTGGCCAAGCTCCTGGGCGCCCACCGTGACTCCGTGCGCTGCTACAACACCTCCGGCGGCTTCCTCCACACCCCGACCGGGCAGGTCCTCGACAACGCCGCCGCCTCGCTGGCGAACGGCATCGGCGGCATCAAGATCAAGGTCGGCAACCCCGATCACAAGGAGGACCTGCGCCGCCTGACCGCCGTCCGCGAGCGCGTCGGCGACGACGCCCCGCTGATGGTCGACGCCAACCAGCAGTGGGACCGGCCGACCGCCCGGCGCATGGGCCGGGCCATGGAGGAGTTCGGCCTCGTCTGGATCGAGGAACCTCTCGACGCCTACGACGCCCAGGGCCACGCCGCGCTCGCCGCGTCCCTCGACACCCCCATCGCCACCGGCGAGATGCTCGCCAGCGTCGCCGAGCACTGGGAGCTCATCCGTCACCACGCGGCAGACGTCATCCAGCCCGACGCGCCCCGGATCGGCGGCATCACGCAGTTCCTCAAGCTCGCCGCGCTCGCCGAGCACCACCACCTCCAGCTCGCCCCGCACTTCGCCATGGAGATCCACCTCCACCTCGCCGCCGCGTACCCGATCGAGCCGTGGGTGGAGCACTTCGACTGGCTGGAGCCGTTGTTCAACGAGCGGCTCACGATCAGCGACGGACGCATGCACGTGCCGTCCCGCCCCGGCCTCGGCATCACCCTCACCGACCAGGCCCGCGCCTGGACGCGGGCCACCCACGAGGCCGGCAAGCGCCGCTGACCACGCCCCACCCCTCCCCGACCCCCACGCCCACTCTTCAGGAGCAGCACGCAAGATGACGTCCTTCGCCCCGTCCGAACTCGGCCCGCGCATCGGATCCGGACTGCTGTCCTTCCCCGTCACCCACTTCACCGCCGACGACCACTCCTTCGACGAGGGGGCCTACCGAGACCACATCGGGCGCCTCGCCGAGTACGAGGTGGGCGGCCTGTTCGCGGCCGGCGGCACCGGTGAGTTCTTCTCCCTGACCGGCGCCGAGGTCGAGCGCGTCGTCACCGCCGCCGTACAGAGCGCACCCGAGGGCACACCCATCCTGGCCCCGGCCGGTTACGGCACGCGCACCGCGATCGAGTACGCCCAGGCCGCGGAACGCGCGGGCGCCGACGGCATCCTGCTCTTCCCGCCCTACCTCACCGAGGCCGGGCAGGACGGCCTGGCCGAACACGTGGAGGCCGTCTGCCGCGCCACCTCACTCGGCGTCATCGTCTACAGCCGCGCCAACGCCGTCTACACCGCACCCACGCTGGCCCGCGTCGCCGAGCGCTGCCCGAACCTCATCGGCTACAAGGACGGCGTCGGTGACATCGACGCCATGACCCGCATCTACACCCGCCTCGGCGATCGCCTCACCTACATCGGCGGCCTGCCGACCGCGGAGATGTTCGCCCTCCCCTACCTCGAACTCGGCGTCACCACCTACTCGTCGGCCATCTTCAACTTCCTGCCCGAGTTCGCCCTCGACTTCTACGGAGCCGTCCGTGAGCGCCGGCACGACGCCGTCTTCAAGATGCTCGACGACTTCGTCCTGCCGTACACCGAGATCCGTAACCGCCGGCCCGGCTACGCGGTGAGCATCGTGAAGGCCGGAATGACGGCGGTCGGCCACAGCGCGGGCCCGGTGCGCCCGCCGCTGACCGACCTCACCGCTGAGGAACTGGCCGCCCTCGGCGCGCTGATCGACGGCCTGCGCACCGCCACGGCCTGACGCCCCCGACTCGCCTTCCAGCGCGGCCGCTATTTTTGCCGTCATTTTTCCATCCGACCGCACAACCATTTCATGAATCCCATTCGCGCGACCGTGCGCGAAAAGAATTCCCGGAAGGGTGGAACTGGCGGGCCGCGAGCGCAGTCTTATCCCGTGACCAGGAGCCCGCAGCATTCACTGCGGCGCCCATAATCGGGGAAGGTATTACCGACCATGCACGCTCGCACCCGCACCGCCCTCTTCGCCTCCGCGGCCATCGCTGCGACGCTCTCGCTCACCGCGGTCACCCCGGCCCTCGCCGGCCCGTCCACGTCCGCCCACGCCGCCGCCGTCTCCTCCGCCCCCGCGCCGTCCCAGGGCGACCCGCGCAGCACCACCAACCGCGTCGCCGACTTCTACGGCGCGTACATCGACTCGGTCTGGGACAACGAGGACCCGGCGGCGGGCGCCAACGCCAAGGCGCTGCGCTCCTTCTACCTGTCGGCCGCGGCGAGGAAGAAGGTCGCCGCGTTCGAGGCGAAGGAGCACGCCGACGGCATCCTGTTCGCGCAGAACGTGCCGGTGAAGTGGAAGGTCACGTACACCGGCTCGGGCGCGGGGCACGCGACCTCGCTGGTGACGCTCACCTGGAGCGACGGCAAGAACCCCGAGGTCACCAAGATCAAGGTCCAGTCGGACCTCAGGACCCGCAAGATCACGGACCTCGCGGCCGTCAGGTAGCGCGCGGCCCGAAAGCGGATGGCCGGCCCGCACCGGAGCATTCCGGCGCGGACCGGCCATCATCCGCGTTTTCGCACCGGGAGCGAATCGATGTCTCTTTCGATATCGACGCGGATTACGTCGGCGGCCTAGCCCTATCCGTGTTCTGGAAGGAAAGGGAACTCGGGAACTCCGCTACGTCGAATGGATCACCGAAGAGGGGTTGTCCGACCCCGCCGCGGCCCGGTACGCCTTCGGCGGAGATCCGTACCGGGCGCGGAACGCGTGACTGAAGTGGAAAGGCCCCGCGAATCCCGAGGCGGCGGCGACCTGCGCCACGGTGAGTTCCGTGCTCGTCAGGAGGCATGCCGCGTGGCGCAGGCGTGCCTCCCGCAGGGCGCGCATCGGCGTGGAGCCGGTCTCCTGCGCGAAGAGGTGGGCGAAACGGGACGGTGACAGCGCCACGGCCGCGGCGAGGGAGTCGACGGTGTGCGCGGCCGCCGGGTCGGCGTCGATGAGGGCCTGGGCGCGGCGGACCCGCGCGTCACCGGGGCCGGTGCCGCCCGCCGGGGAGGTGGCGAGCAGCAGGGCGCGTTCGACGGCGCCCAGGGCCAGCGCGGCGGCGTCCGGGCCGGTCGCCACCGATGCCGGGACGGTGCGGCGGGTGGCGCTCACCGGGCGGGGCGGGGCGCCCGCGCCGGTCCAGCGGCTGTCCGCGTGCGCCTGTCGCAGCGCCGCGGCGATGCCGGGCCGGGCCCCCGGGTCGACATGGGGCACCACATGGCAGCCGCTGCCGAGATCGTACGGGCGCAGGCGCCGCTCCCAGCCCGGGCGGAGCATGAAGTGGGACCACCACAGCCCCCAGTGCTCCTCGTCCGGCGCGGTCCGGTACGTGTGCCGCACGCCCGGCGCGAGGAGTACGAGGCTGCCGGGTCCCGCGACGGTCCCGGCCCCGCCCTGGCGGACGTGCCCGGCGCCGGCCTCCGTCCACAGCAGCAGCCAGCTGGGGGCGCCCGCCGTCCTGCGGACCGCGTAGTCGGGCTGCCCGTCGTAGCGGCCGACGATCACGACGCCGGGAGGCGGTGCAGCAGTTTCGCGAAGGTCTGTGGCGGACACGCGCATAGCCTGGCACACCACGGCGGTCCTACGGTCGCCCCATGAATACAGTCGACATCTCGATGTTCCGGTCCTCCGGTCACGCCGTCGCCCGCGGTCTCCTGTCACGCCACGAGGCGGCCTCGCTCGCCGAAGCCTTCATGGCGTACCCCCGACGAGGCGTCGTACCAGGGCACTTCCAGCCGTCGCCGCAGGATCCCGACGGGCCGTACGACCCGCTGCGCGAGTACCCGCGCATCATGCACCCTCACCTCATCGACGACATCGCGATGCGCTGTCTGCTCGACGCGCGCATCACGTCGATCGTCGGCGAGCTGATCGGTGAGGAACCGATAGCAGCACAGAGCATGCTGTACTTCAAGCCGCCGGGGGCGCGGGGGCAGGCGCTTCACCAGGACAACTTCTATCTGCGGGTCGAACCCGGCACCTGTGTCGCCGCGTGGGTGGCGCTCGACGAGGTGGACCGGGCCAACGGCGGGCTCGAAGTCGTGCCCGGCACCCACCTCATGGACCTGTTCTGTCCCGAGGAGGCCGACCCGGACACCTACTTCACGAGGGAGTACGTGCCGCCGCCGGCGGGCTGTACCCGCGTGCCCGTCGACATGGCCCCGGGGGACGTCCTGTTCTTCAACGGCAGCCTCGTCCACGGCTCGGAGCCGAACACGACCACGGACCGGTTCCGCCGCAGTTTCGTCTGCCACTACGCGCCGCGTTCCGCCGAGCGCATCGCACGGCACTACCGCACGTTCACGCTGGAGGGCGAGGAGGTCTTCCTGGCCGAGGCGCAGGGGGGCGGCCCCTGCGGCACGGAGTTCCCGGTGTCGTCGTCGCCGCACTAGCCGCACACGCGTGACTCCCGGCTCCCGCCGCGCGGCGGTCAGAAGTCGGCCGCGGGCCAGTCGAGGAGACGCGCGCCGATCACCGCTGTCTGGAGCGTGTAGCGGTGGACGGGGTCGGACGGGTCCGCGCCGGTCAGATGGCGGATGCGCTCCAGGCGGTAGGTCAGGGCGCGCACGCTCAGGGAGAGGCGACGTGCCGCCTCGGCGGCGACGCACCCCGCGTCGAAGTAGGCGGTGAGCGTGTCGAGGAGCGGCTGCGCTCCCCCGCGGGCCTCGCGCATCGGGCCGAGGACGCTGTGCACGAGGTCGGCCATGGCCTGGCGGTCGCGGGTGAGGACGGGGTAGACGAGGAGGTCGGCGGCGCGCAGGACCGGGGCGTCCAACTCCAGGCGCCCGGCGAGGTCCAGGGCGTTCAGCGCTTCCTCGTAGGACTGGACGACGCCGCCGGGTCCTGGCTGCGCGCGGCCGATGGCGACCTGGCCGCCGTCGGTGGCGGCGTAGGCCTGCTTGGCGAAGAAGGCGAGGACCTCGTCCTGGTCGCCTGGGGCGATACAGACGAGGCGTCCGTCCTTGGTGGTGACCAGGATGCTGCGGTCGGCGAAGCGGCCGTTCAGCGCGCGCTCGACCTCTCGTGGCGCGTCGTCGCCCTCGTCGTAGGCGACGGTTCCCTGCGCGACGGCGACGGCGTGCTCGAAGGACAGGCGAAGCCCGAACCGTTCGGCGCGCTCGGCTAGTTGGCCGAGGTCGCTGCGCCCGTACAGGAGGTCGTCGATGAACTCGCGGCGTGCGGCCTCCTCCTGACGTACGGCCAGGCGCTGGGCTCTTTCGTAGCCCTCGGCGAAGGCGTCGACGGCCTGGGCCGCGGCAGCCAGCACGCTGTCGGGTGAGACGGCTGCGGCCGGCCAGTGTCTGCGCGTCGCGTCGAGGTGGGCGCCCACGAGGGCCCGCAGGCCGTGGCCCGCTTCGGCGGCGCGCTCGCCCACGACGCGGCGGGACTCGAGTTCGTCGCGGGTCAGGCGGCGTCCCGTGGCGGAGGCGTCGGCCAGGATACGGGCGTACCCGTCCAGAAATACGTCAGGTATGCCCTGGTCCGCCACGTTCGCCCCCGGAATCTTGATGAGTCTCTGCCGCCTTTCTAGCGCAGCTCCGGGGTTGCTGTACCAAGGGGGTCGCCGTGTCATGTGCGGCGGGCGTGCCGGGCCGCGTCGCCGGTGGGCGCGTGCCGTGGGTCTCCGGCGCGGGTGATGGCGGATTCGACCGCCGCGACGCGGTCCGCGAGCAGGCCGAGGGCGGCGACCGCCCGGACGAGTGGGTCGTCGTCGGGTCCGCCGAGGGCCCGGTTCCTGACGTGGGCCTGCCGGACGGCCTGCCAGCGGTCGGCCTGTTCGGGGGTGAGGGTGCCGCGAAGTTCGGCGAGCTTGAGGAGGTTGGCCTCGGCGCCGGTGGTGAGGGTCTGAGCTTCGCCCTTGTAGTGGTCTTCGACGAGGGCGGCCACTTCGGCGGCGTTCATCGCGGGATCGATCCGTGCGGCGATCCTGTTCATGTCGCGGTAGGAGCCCTGGAGCCGGAAGGCCGGTTCGGTCCTGGCGCTGTCGTCCTGGCCCGCCGAGGCGATGTAGGCGGCGTTGACCGCGAGGACGGTGGTGCGCACCGTCAGCAGGTGGCGCAGGAGCGTGACGATCCGCTCGGTCTCCGCCGGGTCGTAGGGGTGGGCGAGCCGGTCGGTGCGGGCGGCGGGGTCGCCCTCGGCGAGCCGGATCAGGAGGTCCAGGTCCGCGCGGTCGCGGCCGGCCAGCGGGGCGAGGACCGGGTGGGCGGTCAGGGCGTTCTCGACGAAGCTCAGGGCGAACGCGTCCTCCTTGCCGGTCAGGACGTCGCCGAGGTTCCACACGTCGGCGCGGTTGGCGAGCATGTCGGGGATCCGGAAGCGCCGCCCCGACTCGGTGTAGGGGTTGCCGGTCATGCATACGGCGAACCGCTTCCCCCGGAGGTCGTACGTGCGCGAGGTGCCGCCACTGACTCCTTCCATCCGGCGCTGGGCGTCGCACAACGAGAGGAACTTCTGGAGGAGTTCGGGCGAGGTGTGCTGGATGTCGTCGAGGTGGAGCAGGACGTTGTTCCCCGCCTCCAGGGCGAAGTTGATCTTCTCGACCTCCTGGCGTGCCGTGGCGTTCGGGGCCTCGTCGGGGTCGAGCGACGTCACGGTGTGGCCGAGCGCGGGGCCGTCGACCTTGACGAGGACCAGGCCGAGGCGGTCGGCCACGTATTCCATGAGGGTCGTCTTGCCGTAGCCGGGCGGGGAGACGAGGAGCAGCAGTCCGCCGGCGCCGCCGAACTGTTTGTGCAGGCTGTCGCCGACGAGCGGCAGGTACACCTCGTCGACGAGCCGGCCGCGGACGAAGGACGACATGGCCCTGGGCCGGTACTCGTCGAGGCGCAGGCGCGCGCGCTCGGCGGCGACGAGTTCGGCTCTGCGGCTTCGGTAGGCGCGGAAGCCGGGTGCGATGTTCTCGCGCAACTGGCGGGTACGGGTGAGGAGTTCGTCGAGGCGCACGGTGAGGCGGCGGCCGGTGACGCGGGCGTGTGTGCCGAGGAGGCCGTCGACGGTCTCGGTGAGGGGCGCCTCGGCGTCGTACCGGTCGAGTCCGGGGCAGAGTTCGACGGCGACCGCTTCGCCGATGTCGGCTGCCGTGCCCTCCCCGGCCGTGGCGGCGTACGCGCCCAGCCACGCCTCGACGAGCTGGCGGCGCACCGCCAGATCCTCCACGGCGGCCAGGTCCGCCTCGTACGCGTCGTTGTCGGCGTCGATGGAACGGCGGAACTTGTCCAGGAAGGCCCGGGTGGCCGCGGAGGTCACGAAGCCGGCCGGTGTGCTGGTGAGTTCCTCGAAGAGGTAGTCGGCGGCCGGCGCGGCCTGCGGACCGCCGATGCGCGCGGCGAGTTCGGCGCGCGCCTCGGTGATGGCGGGGGTGGGGCCGAAGATGTCGCGGGCGCGGGCCAGCGAGGTGGCGCGGCGCCGCCACAGCTCCCGCTCTCCCTGCGCGAGGTCGTGGGCCCAGGCGAGCTGGGCGGCCGCCCGGGCGGCGGGGGCGTGACGCAGCAGTCCGGCTCCGGCGTGCAGGCGCAGGAGCGCGCCGAGGACGAGCGCGGCGTCATGGTCGTGCACGCCGCGCTCGTACCCTTCGTCGTACGCGGTCTCGGCCGCCGCGCGCACGAGTGCGGGAAGGTCGTCGGCCGCCTGGAGCGCGTCAGCGCCGTGCTCGGCGAGGAGCCGGGCGGCCAGGTGTTCGGCCCGGTAGACGCCGGCGGTCTCGGAGGGCAGCGACTGGTCCCAGTACGGGCGCGTCGCCGCGAAGGACGGGTCGGTGACCGGGACGCGGAGGTCGGTGCCGGTGAGGGCGAACGCCATGCCGTCGCCGTACGGGACGAGGGTGAGGTCGAGTGGCTGGGTGTTGACGGCGAAGCGGTGGCGTCCGAGGCGGATGGTGGTGCCGTCGTCGCCGTAGAGGTCGGTGCGGTCGCGCAGCGCGAGGGCGGCGTCCTGGCGGGCCGACCTGAGCCGGCCGTCCAGTTCCTCCGCGCGTACCTGGTCGTCGAGTTGGCGCAGTTCGTCGATGGTGCGGCGGATCTTGGCGACCATCGGGTCAGAGGCGAAGCAGGTGTTGATCTCGTCGCTGGAGCCGAGTCCGGCGAGGCGCCGTGCGACCGTCTCCAGGATCCGGCCGGCGGAGGCCGCGAGGCGCTCGGTGCGCCGGGAACGGGCGTCGGTGAGGGTCTGTCTACGGGACGCGAACGCCTCGTGGATCTCGTCCCGCTTCGCGTCGAGCTCGGCGAGGAACTCGTCGGACTCGGCGAACCGGCTCTCCAGGTTCTCCAGTTGGAGCAGCAGGCGGGCCAGCTGGTCGTCGCAGGCGTCGGGGGTGGTCGCGGCGGCGAGCGCGCCGGTGACGGCCTGGCCGAGGAGGGAGAACTCGGCGGCGAACTCGGCCCGGCCCTCGCGCGCCGTCAGTTCGCGGCGCCGGGCGTCGAGGGTCGCGCGGGCGCGGTTGACGCCGGCGAGCACCTCGGCGATGTGCTCCAGGATCCCGGTGCGGACGGTGGCGTCACCGACGTCGAGGCCGCCGACGACGTCCGTGACGGTCTGCAGCTGTTCGGTCAGCTCCTGAAGCCGCTCGGCGAGCTGGGCGCTGCGCGCGACCGTGCCGATCGCCCCGGCGTCGGCCGTGAGCTGTGCGGTCTCGGCGTGGTGGTCGGCGAACGCGTCGGGCCGGTGGAGGAAGGCCACGGCGCGCTGCCCCGCCGAGGCGATGTCCGCGGCCAGGTCACCGGCCAGGGCGTCGATACGGGCGGTGTCGGCGTACCGCAGGTCCTTCAGGGTGAGCAGCCTGCCCTGGGCGCGGCGCAGTTCGGTCAGCCGCTCGACCCATTCCGTGGCGCCGCGGGGCGTTTCGCCGCGCAGCCTGCGGACGAGTCCCGCGATGTGTGCGGCGGACTCGGCCAGGGCTTCGGAGGCCTGTCGCCGCAGGGTCTGGACGGTCTCGAACTCCGTGAGCACCTGCTCGGCGGTGGCGCGCACCGCGTCGAGGGGCGTACGGAGGTCGCCGAGTTCCGGCCGCGCCAGCCAGTGGTAGGAGTCGGCGGCCCGCACGCAGGACGCGGCCAGTGTCGCGTACACGGCGGCGGTCGGGGTGGTGCCGTCCACGGCGCGGGCGACGGAGAGGCAGTCGGAGATGCCGCGGACGAGGTCGGCGTTGCCGATCCGGGCCAGCGGGCCGTCGCCGGCGGGGCGGGACGCGGCATAGGTGTCGGCGACGTACGGGGACTGCCAGAACTGGAGCGGGTGCACGCGCGCCGGTTCGTCGGTCTCGGCCCGCAGCACGACGAGTCCGCCGTCGTCGAAGAGGGCGTACCCGTGGCAGGCCAGCGGGTTGGCGATCTCCTTGCGGATCAGGTTGTACGGGAGGAGCAGGCTGCGGCCCTCGGCGCGCGCGTGGAAGACGTAGAGGACGTCCTCGCCGTTGGGGGAACGTACGGCCCGTTCGAACGCGAGGCCGGTGGTGTCGACCGTGTCGAACTTCTTGTGCCCGCCGGCCGCCAGGCAGTATCCGCCGGGGAAGACGACGCCCTGGCCCTCGGGAAGGGTGCGGCACGCCTGGCCGATGCCGTCGAGGCGGACGACGGTCCCGGTGAGCGTGTTGAAGACCAGGTGCCGCCAGGCGTCCTCCTTGTAGGGGCGCACCCGGAGCAGGATCAGGGCGCCCACGCGCGCGTATGTGATGTCCGCGTCGGCCAGCGACTGGAGGGGCTCCTCGACGGGCTCCTCGTACACGCCGTCGCCCGACTCGGTGTCGTCCGCGGTCTTGACGGTGAGTGAGCCGCCGACGGTCGCGACGAAGACCTCTCCTTCGATCGAGACGTGCGGGTGGCGGCCCAGGACATGGTCGTCGCGGGTGGTGCCGGTCCACTCGAAGTCGTGGGACGGCGGGAAGACGTGATCGCGCTCGCCGCGCGCGTCGAGGAAACGGGCCGTCCCGTCGCCGGACAGCGCCCACCGCAGGACACGGATGTCCTCGGGCTTCTCGCCGGTCTGGAAGACGGCGAGGAGCCGGCCCTCGACGTGCCGCAGCCGGAGGAGGCGGGCGTCGCGGAAGTAGCGGAACAGCGCGGCGAATTCGCGGAGGAAGTCGGGGTCGTCGAGGAGTCCGGGCACCGCGTCGTCCGGCAGGCGGTTCCGGTCGCGGTCGTGCAGGGCGAGCACGTCGCCGACGGCGGTCTCCTGGGCCGGGCCGGGCGCGGCGTGGTAGCCGAACAGAAGCCGGTCGCCGACGGCGACGATGTCGCGGGGCACGCAGGGCTGTCCGGTGCGGACGCTCTCGGTGCCGGCGAGGGTGAGGCCGGTCGAGCCGAAGGCCTCCACGCGGCGGGCGTTGAGGGCCGTGGCCCGCTCCGCGAGCTGCCGCGCCTGCCCGGCGAGCCGGTCGCGCAAGACGTCGTACGTACCCGCGTCGAGACCGGTGTCCATGTCCGTTCTTCCTCCCGTGGCGATGTCGTGCGTGGCCGGAGCCGCCACCCCTCGTACGGCGGCTCCGGCCGGTCAGGTCAGCTGCGGCCGGCGCCGTTCAGCTGGGTGAGAGGCATGTCCGAGAGTCCCAACTGCCCGGCTTTGTCGAGCAGTTCGCGCCACTGTCCGGACCGGTCGCCGCCGCCCTGCGCCAGCTTCATCAGCAGGGTGGACACGGTGAGGTTCTGCGCGTTGACCGCTCCCACGGAACTGAGCACCTTCGTCAGGTCCTCCGTGAAGTTCGCGGAGCCGTCCAGCCATGGCGCGGTGAGCGCCTGGGCCGTCTCGGAGTGCTGCACGAACCCGTCGACGCTCTTGCCGAGCGTGACCGCCGACATGAGCCGGTCGAAGAACATCGACTCGCCGCCCACGATGTTGATGTCGGCGTTCTCCAGGCCGGTGGCGAGGACTGTCGCCTGCGCCTCGGCGACCTGACGCTGCATGTCGAGCCCGGCGAGCCGGATGTCCTTCTCGGCCGCGAGGCGCAGCCGGTACTCCTCGTGCCCACGGGACGCCTCGTCGAGCGCGGCCATCGCCACCGCCTTCTGGTTGATGCCCTCGGCCTCGGCCTTGAGCTTCTCCGCGATGCCGGTCGCCTCGGCGAGCGCCTTGGCGCGGGCGCCCTCGGCCTCCGCCCGCATGCGCGCCTCGGTGGCCTCGGCCTCGGCCCGCCCCGCCTTCTCCGTGACCTCGGCCTCCTTGTCCCGCACCTGCACCTCGGCGAGGCCCGCCGCCGCGGCCTCCGCCTGGATGCCCTGCGCGAGCCGCAGCTTCGCCTGGGACTCCAGGTCGGCGGACTTCAACTGAGCTTCGGCCAGCGTCAGTTGCTCGGCCGCCCGGTGCGTCGCGGCCTGCTCGGCGGCCTCCGCCGCCTTGATGTCCTTGACCAGCTTCTCCTGCGCCTCTGCCTCCGCGGCGATGACGATGGCCTGGCGGTCGCGTTCGGCCGATTCGACGGCCCGCAGCTTCTTGATCGACTCTTCCTGCTCGGCGACCGTACGGTCCACGGCGACGCGCTCGCGGATGACCTCGGCGATCTCCCGCTTCTCCGCCTCGACCTCCTTCTCGGCGGCGATCCGCGTCAGCTGCGTCTCCCGTTCCCGGGCGATGACTTCGAGGAGGCGGTCCTTCTCGATGCGTTCGTTCTCCACGGCGATGACCCGCTCGCGGTTCTTCTGCGCGACGGCGATCTCGCGGGCCTGGTTCTCGCGCTGCACGCCGAGCTTCTCCTCCGTGGCGAGGAACGCGGCCTCCGCGCGCAGCCGTTCCGCCGCCACGACGCTCGCCGTCTCGGCCTCCTCGCGGGCCCGCACCGTGTCGATCTCCCGCTTCTGCTTGATCTCGGCGTCGGCCTGGCGGCGCTCCAGCTCCAGGATCGCCTCGCGGGCGTCCACGTTCTGCCGCGTGAGCTCCTTCTCCTCGGTGCGCTGGAACTCGTTCGTGCGCACGTGTTCCACCGTGGTCAGCTCGGTGATCTTCCGGATGCCCTGGGCGTCGAGGACGTTGTGCGGGTCGAGCTGGCTCAGCGGCGTCTGCTCCAGGTAGTCGATCGCCGCGTCCTCCAGGTGGTAGCCGTTGAGGTCGACGCCGATGACCTCGATGATGCGGTACCGCAGTTCCTCGCGCTTGGTGTACAGGTCGGTGAAGTCGAGCTGTTTTCCCACCGTCTTGAGCGCTTCGGAGAACTTCGCGTGGAACAGTTCCTGGAGCGTGGCCTGGTCGCTGGCCCGCTGGGTGCCGACGGCCTGCGCGACCTTGATGACGTCCTCGACGGTCTTGTTGACGCGCACGAAGAACGAGATGCGGATGTCGGCGCGGATGTTGTCCTGGCAGATGAGCCCGTCCCGGCCGGTCCGGGTGATCTCGATGGCCTTCACGGAGATGTCCATGATCTCGGCCTTGTGCAGGACGGGCAGCACGATCTGTCCGGTGAAGGTCACGTCGACCTTGCGCATCCGGGAGACGATGAGTGCCTTGCCCTGCTCCACCTTGCGGAACAGCCGGCCGAGGACGAACAGCAGGGCGACGACGACGATCAGGACGACGGCGACGGACACGCCGACGCCCACGGTGATGGCATCCATGTGAAGTCCTAGGGATTCCGGGGAGGTCGAGTCCCCGCGAGGTGGTGATCCTGACCCGGCGCGGATGACGGCCGGTGTACGACTCCGGGTCGCCGCCGCATCGAAGGGCGCGGCCCGGCGGAACGCGGGGGGTGCCGTCGCGGACGGCCCTGTGCGCTACGGCGGGCCGGTGTCGCTGCGTTACTGCGGCCCCGTGGCTTACGGCGGCCCCGTGAACACGTCGGCCCCGGCCCCTGCGCAGGCCCCGCCCCTTGCTGCCACCGGAGAACTCACGGCGGCATCGAGGAACTCCCCCATCCCCCAACCCCCTTGCGACTCGCCGGGGCTCCGTCCCGGCACCGGGTTCCGCGTGAGCGGCCCGGTGCCGGGACCGTGCCCCCGTTCCTGCCGCGCACATGGTCGCCCTCACGGAGAGCGCCGCGCATTGCCGTGACCCGGCAGTCTTTGCGCCTTGTTGATGCCGGATACGGCCGTGCGGCGGCGGGGGCAGGAACGGCCCGCCGGCGTACCGAACCCGCTCGGCAGGGGCATGCGAAGATCACCCGATGACGACTCAGGGCAGCCAATCCACCGAGTACCTGCGTTTCCAGGCCACGGCACCGAACGAGCGCGGACACTTCACCGGCATATTCGGGCTGGTCAACCGTCTGGGGCGGGCCGGGAAGCTCAGCGAGGAGCAGGAGCGTTTCCGGCGCGCGAACAACGCCTGGTACGACGCCGCGTACCCGGACCCCGGCTCGGTGGACCCGTCCGTCTACGACCCCGAGGTCAACCCCACCGCGACGGCCTGGTTCAAGCCGACGGCGACGCACCTGCTGGACCGCGTCGGCGGATATCTGGAGATCCTCGCCGCGCACGGAGTGGAGTGCCGCCTTGTCCGCTCCGCCGACCCGGGCCGCGTAATCTACGAGGACGACGTACAGATCGTGGTCGTGACCCGGGACGAGCCCGCCGCGCCGCCGGACACGCCCTAGGCCGACGGACTCGCCGCCCGCTTCAGATCTCCGGTTCGGCCCACTGGTCCAGGAAGTCCTCGCCCAGGTCCGGCATCGGCTGCTCTGCGGGGTGCGGAGACAGTTCGGCCCAGATGACCTTCCCGCGCGGCGAGTACCGCGTGCCCCAGCGTTCCGCGTAGTGGGCGACGAGGAAGAGGCCTCGTCCGCCCTCGTCGGTGGTGGCCGCCTGGCGCAGGTGGGGGGACGTGCTGCTGCCGTCGGCGACCTCGCAGATCAGGTTGAGGTCGTACAGCAGGCGCACGCGGATGGGCTGAGTGCCGTAGCGGATCGCGTTGGTGATCAGCTCGCTGAGGACCAGCTCGGCGGTGAACGCGAGCTCGTCGAGACCCCACGCCTCCAGCGTGCGCAGGCACACGGAACGTACGGGGCCGACGGCCGCGGGGTCGTCGGGCACGTCCCACTCGGCGACCCGGCCGGGGTCCAGGAGCCGGGTGCGGGCCACCATCAGGGCGACGTCGTCACCGGGCCGGTCGGGCATCACCGCGGCGAGCACGTCCGTGCAGGTCTGCTCGGGGGTCCGGTCCGCCGCCCTGGACAGGGCGTCGCGCAGCAGCTCGATGCCGGTGTCGAAGTCGCGGTGGCGGTCCTCGATCAAGCCGTCCGTGTAGAGGACGAGTTGGGAGCCTTCGGGCAGGACCAGTTCGACGGTCTCCATCGGCATGCTGTCGCCGAGGCCGAGGGGCGGGGACACGGGTACGTCGGGGAAGGTGACGGTGCCGTCGGGCAGGACGACGGCCGGTCCCGGGTGGCCCGACGAGGCCAGCGTCGCGCGTCCGGTGACCGCGTCGTAGATCGCGTACAGGCAGGTCGCCCCGACGATGCCCGTGCTCTCGCCCTCCCGCGCGTCAGCGTCGATGCGGGCGACCTGTTCGTCGAGATGGCTCAGGAGTTCGTCGGGGGCGAGGTCGAGGGACGAGAAGTTGTGGATGGCGGTGCGCAGTTGACCCATGGTGGCCGCCGCGTGCACCCCGTGCCCCACGACGTCGCCGACGACCAGCGCGACACGGGCGCCGGGCATCGGGATCAGGTCGAACCAGTCACCGCCGACGCCTGCCTCGGCCGGCAGGTAGCGGTGGGCGACCTCGAGGGCGGACTGCGCGGGGAACGCTCCGGGCAGCAGGCTCTGCTGCAGGGTGACCGCCATGGTGTGTTCGCGGGTGAAGCGGCGGGCGTTGTCGATCGCCACGGCGGCGCGGGCCGCGAGCTCTTCGGCGGCGGACAGGTCGTCCGGCTCGAACGGCCCGGTGCTCTCCATCCGCCAGAAGTCGGCGAGGCCCAGCACGACACCCCGTGCCCGCAACGGCACACTGACCAGGGAGCGGATGCCGTGGTCGAGGACGCGCCGGGCCCGCTCCGGATCCTGGGTGCGCCAGGCGTGCGCCGCGCTCAGGTCCTGTTCCAGGACCGCGCGGCCGCTGTTCATGGACTGGGCCATCGGTGTGCTGGGGGCGAACCTGATCAGTTCGCCCACCGGATAGAACGCGTCCTTCTGCTCCACGCCGGTGACGGCGGTACGGCGCAGTTCCGTGATGCCCTCGGTCGGCTCGCCGCCCCGCAGGACGCCTTCGAGGAGTTCGACGGTCACGACGTCCGCGAAGCGGGGCACGGCGACGTCGGCCAGCTCCTCGGCGGTGCGCACGACGTCCAGGGTGGTGCCGATCCGTACGCCCGCGTCGTAGAGGAGTTCCAGGCGTTCTCTGGTCGCTTGCGCCCGGCCCGCGAGGGCGCGCAGCTCGGTGGAGTCACGCAGCGTCACCGCGTTCCCGGCGGGCCCGCCGTACGGGGCGGTCGGCCGCACGTTCACGGCGAGCAGGCGGTCGCCGGCGCGGTGCACCTCGTCGGTCACGAAGCGCTCGGAGACGAGGAGTTCGGCCATGTGCGGGTCGAGCCCGAGGTCGGTCACCGCGCGCCCCTCCACCTCCGGGGGCAGGGCGAGGAGCCGTTTCGCCTCGTCGTTGGCGAGCAGCAGCCGGCCGTCCTCGCTGGTGATGATCACGCCTTCCTTCACGGCGTGCAGGACCGCGTCGTGGTGCTCGTACATTCGCGACAGTTCCGCGGGGTCCATCCCGTGGGTCTGGCGCCGCACCCTCCTGCTCGCGAGGACCGATCCGGCCGTCACGACGAGGAGCGCGCCGGCGGCGGACCCGAGGAGCAGGGGCAGCTTGCCCGCCACCCCGGCGTTCACGTTGTGGACGGTTATCCCGACGCTCACGATGCCGACGACGGTGCCGTTTCTGTCGATGACGGGGGCTGCCGTGTTCACGGCCAGGCCGACGCTCGTGTTGAAGACGCTCGTGTGCGTGTGTCCGGCGAGAGCGGTGTAGTACGTGCCGACGACGTGTTTGCCGATCAGTTTCGGATCGGGGTGGGTCCAGCGGATACCCGCCGGGTTGAACGCGACGACGTAGTCGACACCGGTCGCCTTGCGGGTCGCCTCGGCGCTGGGCTGGAGGAGCGCGGTGGGGTGGGCCGACTTCATGGCGGCCAGCGTCCCGGGGGCGTGCGCGAACGTGTCGGCGGTGGCGACGGAACGCTGTCTGGCTTCCGTCATGGTGGCGTCCCTGGTCTGGAGCACGAGCGCCGTGCCGGCCGCGACGACGAGCGCCAGGGTCAGCGCCAGCTGGACCAGGAACACCTGGCCCGCGACGCTGTGCACATTGACGAGGGCGCGGAGGCTCTGTCCCCAGGACAACCGTGGCTCCCTGCGGAGGGCCCTCCCCTGCCGGACGGCACGCCGCCCGAGAGACTCCGTCATATCCCCTTTGTAGCACTCTGCGTAATCAGGGGCGATGGCCCCTGCGGGCCCCGGCCCTCAGACCGGGGCCTGTACCGAGAAGCTTTACCTGTCCATGGCGATTTCGCCCGTAGCGCCCCGCTTTCGCTCACAACGAGTGACAAGGTGATCGCGTGCCCCGGCAAGGAGAGCCCCGCTCGTCCGGACGCCCGCACCCGGGGGGCGGTCAGCCGATCGCGGAACCGTACACGTGGTCCACGGTCATCGTCATGAGTACCCTGCGGTCGGCCACCATCACCGACCGGTACTCGTCCCAGTCGGGGTGCTCACCGGCGGCGGCGCGGTAGTAGTCCACGAGCGCGTCGGCCTCGGGGCCGTTCGGATCGGTTCCCGGGCCGACGAGGGTCACCGGACCCTCGGCCGTGGCCCACGACCGGCCGTCGGCGCTGGTGACCTCCAGTGCGGCGCGCGGGTCCCGGCGAAGGTTCGCCGTCTTGGCGCGCCCCTCGGTCATCGAGACATAGAGGACTCCGGCCTTCTCGTCGTAGAAGGGCATGACAGGGGAGAGCTGGGGCAGACCGTCCGACTTGATCGTGGCGAGGACACCGAGTCGGCTGTGTGCGAGCAGCGTGCGCGGGTTGAACGAAGTGTCGGTCATGTACGGTCCCAAGGCTCGCGGCCCATCCCCTATTCCCCCTGTCCCCTGTTCCCGGCATTCCCCGTTCCCGGCCCAACCCCCAAGTCATCGCTTGGGTTTCGTTAGAAATCCGGAGGATTGACTTGGGTTTCGGGGTCCACGACGATCAGTGCAGGGCCCGGGCGGCAACCCGTCTCATGTCTTCGCGACGGTCCGGACCACGGGCGACCTCATGAGACGGGTGCCGACCCACCGGCGTGCGCCGGGCCTCGGTCAGGAGAGGGCGCCGACGTGTGCGAGCGCCTGCTTGAGGAGGACGCCGTGCCCGCCCGGCATCTCGTTCTGGACCGCCTGCGACGAAGCCTCCTCCGGGGTGAACCAGACCAGGTCGAGCGCGTCCTGCCGGGGCCGGCAGTCGCCGCTCACCGGAACGATGTACGCGAGGGACACGGCGTGCTGGCGGGGGTCGTGGAACGGGGTGACGCCGAGCGTGGGGAAGTACTCGGCGACGGTGAAGGGCTGCAGGGACGCCGGGACGCGCGGCAGCGCCACCGGGCCGAGGTCCTTCTCCAGATGGCGCAGCAGGGCGTCACGGACGCGCTCGTGGTGCAGCACCCGGCCGGAGACCAGGGAGCGGCTGACCGTCCCGTCCCGCCCGATGCGCAACAGCAGTCCGATGTGGGTGACTTCACCATTGTTGTCGACCCGCACCGGGACGGCTTCGACGTACAGGATCGGCATGCGGGCGCGTGCCAGTTCGAGATCGTCGGAGGTGAGCCAGCCGGGCGTGGTCTCGGTCGTGTCAGACATTCGTCGATCGTACTTTCACCATCTCCCCGGTCACGCAC
Organism: Streptomyces antnestii; assembly: GCF_004005495.1. Lineage (GTDB taxonomy): Bacteria > Actinomycetota > Actinomycetes > Streptomycetales > Streptomycetaceae > Streptomyces > Streptomyces antnestii. The sequence continues at coordinate 295,585 of NZ_RZYA01000002.1, read as the reverse complement.
GCCGCTCCCGGCAACACCTCGATCGGGGACGGCCGGTCGTACAGGGATTCAGGCGGCGCCACCTCCTCGAAAGCAGGCGACATGTCCCCTCTTGGCACGGGGACGTAGCACCCCGCCGTCACGGGGATGGGACGGCGGGGGCTGCCACGGCGAGCGTGACTGTTCGAGTTTCACAGACTCACGCCCCGAGGGGAACCACGCCTCGCGGACGGACGGACACGGTGCGCGACGGGAGAGGGTTCCGGCGTTCACCGGTCGAGCGGGCGGGAATCCGATCCGCCGAGAAGCCCTAGGACACGCCCTGGCCGGCGTCGAGCTCGGCGAGCTCGGCGGCGGTGAGTTCCAGGTCGGCCGCCGCGGCCGAGGCGGTGATCGTGGCGGGCCTTGACGATCCGGGGATCGGCACGACCACCGGAGACTTTGCCAACTCCCACGCCAGACACACCTGTTGGGGGCTGACACCGCGCGACTCCGCGATGCGCGCGAAGGCGGCGTGCGCCGAACCCAGTCCGCCCGCACGGGAGATGCCGCCCAGCGGGCTGTACGGCAGGAACGCGATCCCTAGCTCCTCGCACAGCCTCAGCTGCGGCTCGCTCTCGCGGACCGCCGGCGAGAAGTTGTTCTGGACGGACACCAGCCGCTCGCCGAGGATCCCGTGGGCTTCGCGGAGTTGGCCGGAGCTCACGTTCGAGATGCCTACGGCACGGATCTTGCCCGCGTCGTGGAGCTCGCCGAGCGCGCCGACGGACTCGGCGTACGGCACGTCCGGGTCGGGAACGTGGAGTTGGTACAGCCCGATGGAGTCGACGCCGAGGCGCTTGAGCGAGCCCTCGCACGCCTCCCGCAGGGTCGCGGGGTCGCCGTGGAAGGACCACTCCCCCGTGGCTCCACGGGCGGCGCCGCCCTTCGTGCCGACGAGCACGCCGGAGGTGTCACCGCCGTAGGCCGCGAGCGCCCGCGCGATCAGCGATTCGTTGTGCCCGGTCTCGGAGGAGTCCAGGCAGTACGACATGGCCGTGTCGATGAAGGTGATGCCCGCGTCGAGGGCGGCGTGGACGGTCGCGATCGCGCGCGCCTCGTCCGGCCGTCCCTCGATGGACAGCGGCATCCCGCCGAGCCCGATGGCACTGACCGTGACACTGCCGATGCGGCGGTACTGCATGGAGATGCCTCCCCGTCGAAGTGAAGCTGCGCGACACGACGCCCGGGACTCTACGCCCATCCGGCCCGGCGTTCGACGGTTCCGCCCTCCGTGGACGCCCGTCATGCTCGTCGTACCGCGCCGCCCGACGCGTCGCCGTCCCCCTCAGCCACGGTGGAAGAGGTCCTGCGGGTCGACGCGCACCCAGCCCTGGCGTGATGCGGGCGGGCGCGGGACCTCCCGGTGCTGGGCGCGCCATTGGTGCACCAGCGCGTCGTAGATGGGCGTCGACGAGGCGGGCCCGGCGGTGAGCAGGGGTGCCGCGTGGCGCGGTCGGGGCGCAGGAACGCTTTTGCGCGGGTCGTTCATGCGCTGCCCAACGACCGCGTCCGCTCCCGGCCACGCCACGGTCGGGGGATCTTTGCCGGGACACATATCCGAGGGGCGCCACCTCATGGAGGCGACCCTGTCTACGTCTCCCGCACGCACGTCCCGCACCCGTTCGCGGAGCCCGCCCCGCCCTCGCGTCACACCTCACACTCACACCTCAGATACCTCACACGTCGAGCGTGAGGCGTGGCCCGGCGCTCCGGGACACGCACAGCAGCATCGTGCGGTTCTCGGCGTGTTCCTGTTCGGTGAGCAGGTCGTCGCGGTGTTCGGGGACGCCTGCCAGGACCGGGGTCTCGCAGGTCCCGCACGTTCCCTGGCGGCAGCTGCTCAGGGTGCGTACCCCGGCGCGGTCGAGGGCGTCGAGGATGGACTCGTCCGGCGCGACCGTGACGACGCGGCCGTCACGGGTCTCGACGTCGAAGCCCTTGTCCTCCCCTGCCGCCGTGGCGGCCGCGGGCGCCTGCGGGCTGAAGCGCTCGCTGCTGAGCGTCAGTTCCGACCGCGCCGCAGCCAGTTCCTCCAGGGCGTCGAGGAGGCGCGGCGGACCGCAGGCGACGAGGTGGGCGGGCCCGCCGGCGGTGTGCCGGGCGACGAGGGCTTCGAGGTCCACCGGCCCGGTACGCGCGGCCGGCAGGACGTCCACCCGGTCGCCGTACGGCCGGAGTTCGGGTACGAACGCCATCGACGACTCGGCGGCGCCGAGATAGAGGAGCCGCCAGTCGGCGCCGGCGCGCTCGGCCGCCGCCAGCATCGGCAGGATGGGGGTGATGCCGATGCCGCCCGCCACGAAGAGGATCCGCTCGCGGCCGGGCCGGTAGGGGAAGGTGTGGCGCGGGCCCCGCACCGCCAGGCGCAGCCCCGGGCGGGCGATCGTGTGCAGCCGCTCCGAGCCGCCCCTGCCGTTCTTCTCGCGCAGCACGGCGATCCGCCATGACCGGGTGTCGGCGGGGTCGGAGCACAGGGAGTAGTGCCTGATCGTGCCGTCGTCCGTGGCGACCTCGATGTGCGCGCCGGGCTCCCAGGACGGCAGGTCCCCCTGGTCGCCCCGCGCGAGGCGCAGGGAGACGACCCGGTCGGCCTCGGTGCGAACCTCGGTCACGCGCACGTCGATGAAGTCCCCCGTCATGCCGCACCGCCGCGCGCCAGCCGGGCGTTGACGGCCGTCAGCACGTCGCCGTCATGCACCAGCTCGACGGCCCGCCGCACCCGCGGGTAGAGCACGACGTCCTGGTCGGTGCGGTCGACGGGCCGGCCGTCGGACGACCTGGCCGCGCGCACCGTCTCCCAGGCGGTGCGGGTGGCGGGGCTGAGGGCGGACGGCTCCGCGCCGGCCGCCGCGAGCCGCAGGTCCAACGCCTGGGCCGCCATGAGCAGTTCGATGCCGATGACGTTCTCGATGTTGCGGACGACGGTACGGGCATGGCGGCCGGCGTTGTTGGCCATGCTCACGTGGTCCTCCTGGTTGGCGCTGGTCGGGATGGAGTCCACGCTGTCGGGGTGCGCGAGGGTCTTGCAGTCGGAGACGAGGGCGGCGGCGAGGTACTGCGGGAGCATGTAGCCGCAGTCCAGGCCGGTCTTCTGGCTGGCGACGAGCATGTCGGGCAGGCCCCGGTTGAGGGTGCCGTCGTCGAGCCGGAAGAGTCGGCGTTCGGAGATGCTGCCGATCTCGGTCACCACGATCGACACGAAGTCGGCGGCGAAGGCGACGTACTCGGCGTGGAAGTTGCCGCCGGAGACGGCCTTGAGGCGGCGGCCCGCGGGGAGCCCGGGGAAGATCAGGGGGTTGTCGGTGGCGGCGTTGATCTCGTTCTCGACGATGCCGGTGACGAAGGCGAGGGTGTCGTGGACGGCACCGTGGACCTGCGGCACGCAGCGCAGCGAGTACGCGTCCTGCGGGGGCTGCCGGCCGGGGTCGTGGTCCCGGTCGCCGTCGACGAAGGCGCTGCCGGCGAGCAGTTCACGCATGCGGGCGGCGACCGCGATCTGCCCGGCCTGGCCCCGCGCCCGGTGGAGGTCGTCGATGAAGGCGTCCCCGAACCCGTTGAGTGCCTCGGTCGACATGGCGGCGGTGATGTGCGCGTGCTCAAGGAGGTTGGCGGCGTCGTGCACGGCGAGCGCGGTCTGGGCGCAGGAGAACGAGGTGCCGTTCAGCAGGGCGAGGCCGTCCTTGGCCCCGAGCGGGATGCGCGGGATGCCGGCGGCGGCCATCGCCTCCTTGCCGCTCACCACGCGCCCGTCGAGGATCGCCTCACCGGAGTCCCGCTCGTCGTCCTCGTCGTCGGCCGGGCGGCACAGCACGAGGGCGATGTGGGCGAGAGGGATCAGGTCGCCGGACGCGCCCAGGGAGCCGTACTCCGGGACGGCGGGCAGGACACGGCGGTTGAGCATCTCGACGAGGGTCTCGACGACGGCCGTGCCGACGGCCGAGTGGCCCTGGAGGAGGCTGACGAGCCGGATGAGCATGGTGGCGCGGACGACCTCGGCGTCCACGTTCGTCCCGACGCCGGAGGCGTTCGAGATCACCAGACGCCGTGACAGTTCGGCGGCGTCGCGCGGGTCGGTGAACGCCTCGCGCCCCGCGAGCGATCCGAAGCCGGTGTTGACGCTGTAGACGGGCTCGACCGGTTCGCCCCGTTCCATGGCGTCGAGGACACCGCCGAGCCACTCGGCCGACGGCAGGATGCGCTTGAGGGCTTCGTCGGTGACGCGGACCGGGCGGCCGTGCCGGGCCACGCCGACCAGGTCGCTCAGGGTGACGCGGCCGCCGTCGAGCACGACGGGCTCGTCGGCGTCTGCGGCTCCGTCGCGCACTGCGGGCGCGGGGGACGGGAGTTCAGCGGTCATGGGTTACCTCGTCCGGTCGTCGGTCGGTGGATGGGTGGGTGAGTGTCCGAGATGGCCGGGCGGGGCCGTCGGCGCCCAGGTGTGCAGCGAGTCGCCCAGTTCGGCGGCCGACGCAAGGAGCGTCTCGTGGGCGGAGCCGATCCAGTCCCGGGTGTCGCAGCGCGTGGCCGGGCCCGCCACGTCGAGGGAGCAGACGGCCTCGCCGTGGTGGAAGACCGGCACGGCCACGGACAGCGAGCCGGGATGCAGTTCGCCGCGGGAGACGGCCCACCCGTTGCGGCGGACGGTCGGCAGGACCGTGTCGAGCTGGGCGCGGTTCGGTGTGGCGTCGGTGTACCGGGTGAGGGGCCCGTCGAGCACCTGCCGGACGACGGCCGCGGGCGCCCAGGCCAGCAGGACGCGTTGGCCCGCGCCGGCGTACAGCGGCAGCAACTCGTTGATCGCGAAGGTGTACTTGAGGGCCTTGTCCGGCTCGACGCGCCGCAGGCACAGCGCCTGCGTGCCCACCCGGATGATCAGTACGGCCGTCTCCCCGACCCGCTCGACGACCCGGCGCAGCACGGCCGTCCCGGTCTCGATGAGGTGGGCCTGCACCGAGCTGGTGCCCCATAGCCCGGCCAGGGCGGGCCCGGCCCGGTACACACCGTCGTCCTCTTCCGTGTAGCCCTGCTCCCGCAGGATCCGGAAGTAGCGGTAGGTGGTGCTCACCGGCAGGCCGACGCGTGCGGCGGTCGCCGCGACGGTGGTCTCGCCGGTGACCGCGAGGTCCCGGAGCACGGCGAGGCCGCGTTCGAACGACGAGGTCTCCCCCATGGCTTCCCTCCCTGTCCGCGCCGGCCGCCGAAGTACGCAAAGGTTCCGTCCGTGCCGCAGTGGCTGGCCAGCGCTGTTCTCACTGAGTGAGAACAGCGGTATCACGCCCGGTGCCGCCGTCTCTACCGTGCGGATCCCGGCGCCCCGCCCCGGCGCCGGCCCGTCGAGAGGACAGGCCATGACGACGCACGCCCCGCAGATCCCCGTCTTCGACGAAGACCCCTACGCTCCCGAGCACCTGGCCGACCCGCATCCCCTGTTCGCGCGGATGCGGGAGGCCGGTCCTGCGGTGTGGCTGCCGCGGTACGACGTCCACGCGTTCACGCGCTTCGACGTCTGCCGGGAGATCCTGGCCGACCACCCGACGTTCATCTCCGGCGCCGGCGTCGGCCCGGTCGACCTGCGTCGCGAGAAGGCCTGGCGCACACAGGGCATCCTGGAGACCGACCAGCCGGCCCACACCGTGATGCGCGACGCGATGGCGAACGTCATCTCACCCCGCTCGGTACGGTCCCTGCGCACCGCGTTCGAGGCGTTCGCCGAGGAACTGGCCGACCGGGTCGTCGCCCGGGGCCGGTTCGACGCCGTCACCGACGTCGCCGAGGTCTTTCCCCTGCGGGTCTTCGGCGACGCCGTCGGCATCCCCCGCGAAGGGCGGCACGAGAACCTGCTGGCGCACGGAGCGATGAACTTCAGCGCGTTCGGCCCGGACAACGCACTCCACCGCGCCCACTTCGCCGCCGGACAGGGCACGCATGAATGGGTGATGCGCAACTGCGCCCGCGAGTCCCTGTCCGGCGACGGGCTCGGGGCGCGTATCTGGGAACACGCCGAGGCGGGTCGTGTGAGCGAGGAACAGGCGACGCTCCTGGTGCGGGCGATGCTCTCGGCCGGTCTGGACACCACGGTGATCGCCATCGGCAACGTGCTGCGCGCCCTGGCCAACACTCCTGAGCAGTGGGCCCTGCTGCGCGAGGATCCGGCGAACATCCGGTTCGCCGTCGACGAGTCGTTCCGCCACGAGTCGCCGTTCCAGTCCTTCTACCGGACGGCCGCGCGCGACGCCTGTCCGGGCGGGGTCCCGGTGCCGGCCGGGGCGAAGGTGCTGCTGTTCGTCGGCGCGGCCAACCGTGACCCGCGCCAGTGGGGCCCGGACGCCGACGCTTTCCGGGTCACCCGGGCGGCGAGCGGTCATCTGGCGTTCGGGATGGGGATCCACCAGTGCGTGGGGCAGCCGGTCTCGCGTCTGGAGATGGAGGTCCTGCTCGGCGCGCTGGTCCGCCGGATCGAGCGCCTGGAGCCGGCCGGGCCTGACGTGCCGTTCGTCCACAACACCCTGCGGGGCTGGTCGTCGGTGCCGGTGCGCGCGGTGGCCGGCTGAAGCCCGCCAATAACCGAACTCTCACCCTAAACCTGAGGTCGAGACATCTACGACCCGCCCGCCTCCGGACCGGTACCGCCAGTCCCAGGAAGCGCGTCCTCCTGGCCCGTTGCGCTCCCCCGCGCGAAGGTGGAGGCATGACGACAACACTCATCACCGGAGCGAACAAGGGTCTCGGCTTCGAGACCGCCCGGCGGCTCGTCGAGGCCGGCCACACCGTCTACGTGGGCAGCCGGGACGCCGGGCGCGGGCGTCTCGCCGCCGAGCGGATCGGCGCACGCTGGGTACTGCTCGACGTCACGGACGACGCGTCCGTCACCGCCGCGGCGAAGTCCGTCGAGGCCGACGGCGGTCTCGACGTGCTGATCAACAACGCCGGCATCGAGGGCCGGACACCGGAGGGCGGGGTGATCGGCGCCGCGGAGGTGACCGCCGACGAGATGCGGTCGACGTTCGAGACCAACGTCTTCGGCGTCGTGCGCGTCACCCACGCGTTCCTGCCCCTGCTGCGACGCTCGCAGGCGCCGGTCGTGGTCAACGTGAGCAGCGGTCTGGCCTCGCTGACCAGGGTCACCGCCGCGGGCACACCGGCCCACGCGTACCCCGGGGTCGCCTATCCGGCGTCGAAGGCGGCGGTCAACATGCTCACCGTGCAGTACGCGAAGGCGTTCCCCGGCATGCGGATCAACGCGGTGGAGCCCGGCTACACGGCGACGGACCTCAACGCTCACACCGGCACACAGACGGTCGAGGAAGGCGCCGAGATCATCGTGCGGATGGCACAGCTGGGCCCGGACGGCCCGACCGGCACGTACGTCGATGTCGAGGGCCCGCTCCCCTGGTGACGACGGCGTTCGTCGGGCCGGGGGCCGGCACGGCGCGGGTGCGCATAACGAGCAGAAAGACGATCTAGGGGATTTTCCCGCACCGTCGTGGCCCCGCCGCGCGCGCCGGACCTAGCGTTCCGGTCGTCATCACGGCACACGACGGTGCGGCGGCCCCCCGCTCGGGCTGTCGGCGTCGTGTGCCGTCCGGACGGATCCCCCGGGAGACCATTGATGAGACGCACGGTTCGCGCAGCGACCACACTGGCCGTCGCCGTGGCGACGCTCGCAACGGCTGGCACTCTCACCAGCATGGCCAGTTCCGACGACACCGCCGAGCATCTGACCCACTGGGCCGTCGCCCCGCAGAAGCCGGTGACCCCGCAGACCGACCAGCAGGACGCGTACAACAAGGCGAACGGCCGCCCGCTGCCCACCCCCGAGCTGCTGCAGCCCACGCTCGACGCCAAACTCGCGGACTACCGCGCCAAGCCCAAGAACTCCCTGCAGGGGAACTACGAGTGCGGTGCCTCCGATGTGCTGGCCGACCTCTCCCATCGGTGGATCAAGGAGTTCGAGAAGGAGTACCCCAAGGTCCACATCGCGGTGAACCCGCCGTACGCGGGCAGTCTCGGCGCCCTGGAGCTGATCAAGGGCAACCTCGACTGCGTCTTCGTCTCCCGCGAGCTCAAACCCACCGACGTCCAGGGGTTCCACGACGCCTTCGGCTACGACCCGCTGAGCATCCCCATCTCGGGCGGCAGTTACCGGCACTTCGGTTTCCTGGACTCCGTCGGGTTCGTCGTGAACAAGGACAACCCGATCGACAAGCTCTCCTTCGCGCAGCTCGACGCCGCCCTGTCCACGACCCGCAACCGTGGCGGCGCCGCCGTCAGGACGTGGGGTGACCTCGGCGCCACGGGCGAGTGGGCCGACAAGCCGGTCCACATCGTCGGCATCCAGCCGTGGAACGGGTTCGAGGAGTTCGTACGGCAGCGGGTCCTGGGCAGCGGCGGCAAGCGCGGCGAGTGGCGCCCCGGCGCGGCGAGCGGCTCCACCCCGGCCGACCCGGACGTGCGCTGGGAGAAGACTGTCTTCAACATCGCCAAGGACGTCGAGCAGGACCCGTACGCCATCGGCTACACCGGAATGGCCTACGTCGACCGGCCGGTCAAGGTGCTCTCCCTCAGCCAGGAAGCCGGCGGTCCGGCCTACGCGCCCACGTACGAGAACGTCGCCTCGGCCAACTATCCGCTGAGCCGCCTCACGTACCTGAACGTCAACAAGCGGCCGGGTGAGCGTCTCGACCCGGTCATGGAGGAACTCACCCGCTTCATCCTCAGCAAGCAGGGCCAGCGCACGGTCGGCGACCAGCAGGCGTTCCTGCCCCTCCGCTCCGGGCAGGCCGCCTCCGGCCTGAAGGCTCTCGACGACGCCCCCTGACCGGGCCCGGACGGCATGACGGTGGGGCCCGCCACGTGCGCGTGGCGGGCCCCACTCCTGTCACCTCTGCCCGTGCCGCGTCAGCGTCAGTGCTCCAGGGCGACGCGGCGGGAGCTGCGGTACGTGGAGATCCCGACGGCCAGCAGCCAGTAGCTGAGGATCGCGCCCATCAGCGCGGTCGTACCCCAGCCGTTCGCGGCGTAGAAGTGCGCGGGGGCGTTGCCGAAGAACAGGGACGGCACGAAGAGGAGGTTGACGGCCGCCAGGACGTACGCGGAGCGGCCGGTCCACCGGGGCAGCAGCCGCGTCCGCGAGATGACGAAGCCCACCGCCGTCAGGAAGAAGCCCAGCATGAGCCGGGAGATCGATCCGTAGAGGATGTACGTGCCGCTGACCGCGATCGTCGGGTCGATCGGGTGGTCGGCGGCGATGACCGCGCCGGCCTCGAGTCCGCTGGAGACCAGGGTGACGGTCGCGTAGACCAGGCCCGCGGAGAAGGCCAGCGAGGCGGCCCACTCGTACGCGGGGCTCACGCGCCTGACCAGTTCGCGGAACGCCGTCACGAACATGACCAGGAGGCCGAGCGCGACGATGCCGATCAGGAGCCTGCTCAGCACGTTCGCGTCCGGCGGCGGGCCGGAGTAGACGAAGTACAGGGGCACTTCGAGGATGAGTGCGGCTGCGGCGGCGATGCCGGTGACGCCCGCCAGGCGCCGGGCCAGGATCTCGTTCATGGTGTCCCCCGGGTCGTGTGTCCGTGTGGGTGGATTCCTCGTCGGCCGGCTCGTTCACCGGCAAGGTCGATCCTTCCGCGCACGGGGGTCGCCGTCGCTGGGCCTGGACACCGGAAGGGGGGTGTTGCTGACGACACCCACCACGGTGTGATCGGGACGGGCGATCAGTGCGAACTCCCGCTCGTACGGGCCGCCCCGGGTAGTGCCTCCCGCCACGCGAGCCGCAGGAGCGGACCGGCCCCCCGGCCAGGTGTCGCAGTGGGGACGGCACGTGTGCGTGGAGCCGCTCACACCGGCTCCGCGTACCAGCGGCGGTGGACGGCCGGCTCGACCAGAAGCACCCCCACCGCCGCGACGGCTGACACCGGGGCCGCGGGGAGCGAACCCCAGGCGGCCGCGAGCGCCCCCGCGAGCACGACCAGCGGGCGCAGCAGGGTCAGCGGTCCCAGGCCGACCACCACGGCGAGGGTGCCGGCCCGGAACGGACCCCACAGATAGCAGGCGAGGCTGAGCACGACGACCGCCGCGTAGGGCGCGTAGCACAGGAGCATGCGGTGGGCGGCGGCGTCGAGTTCGGCGTAGCGCGCGACCCGGTCCGCGGCACCGAAGAGCAGTGACACGGCCACCGCCGTGCTGAGCAGCAGGCCGGGAACCCCGACCGCGAGACCCCGGCGGGCCGCGAGCAGCGCGCGTCTCGTCTTGCGGATGCGGCCGTCCCGCCCGGTGTACGCGCGGAACCCGGCGAACGCCGCGTCGACGAGTGCCAGGGCGGCGAGAAGGAAGGCGTTCACCCGGCGCCCCCGCCCGCCGAGGCCTCCCGGCGCACCGCCGCTTCGGCGTCCGCCCGGCCGACGAGCCGTCCCGACGGCCCGGGGCCGAGGGCGGCCCGCAGCGGCGACAGGAGCTCCGGGCGTACGCCGATGACGGGCCGGAGTGTGGTGCAGAACGGGTTGCTGCGGCCGCGCGGCTCGTACATGAGCGGGACCAGGCCGTCGGCGTGCGCGGCGGCGGTCAGCAGGGTGTCGTCGTCGTGGGCCCGGCGCGCGGACATCACGCCGTCGTGACGGCCCAGCGGGTCCCGCATCCGGGCCCGGTGGAAGACCCACGCGCCGATGGGGGCGAGGCCGGTGGCGGCGATGTCGAAGTGGCAGAAGGCGGCGGTGCCCCGGGTGGCCTGGGCGGCGAAGAACGCGTCGAGGTCGGATCCCCGGAAGTGGTGGAGTACGCCTGTCGACACGTACACGGTGGCGGGCTCGTCCAGGGCGAACGCGTCACCCCGTACGAAGCGGCACGGCAGGCCTTCCGCGCGGGCGAGCCGCTCGGCCTCGCGGACGAGGGCGGCGTTGAAGTCCACACCGACCAGGTCGACGTCCGGTCCCAGGACGCCGGACGCGGCCAGCCACCGCACGAGATAGCCGAGTCCGCAGCCGACGTCGACCACCCGCAGCGGGCCGTCGGCACTCCCCGCGGCGCGGATCACCGCGAGCAGCGGGCCCAGCAGTTCCGCGATGCGGTCGCCCAGGCGCAGTTCCTCGCTGAGTCGCTGCAACTCGGTGTGGACGGCGACGAGACGGCGGTCCACGGCGAGCGGATCGAGGTGCCCCGCGTCGTCGCACGCGAGGCCCGCGGCGATACGGGCACCGCTCCGGTCCCCCGCGGCGGTCAGCCGCGCGACGACGTCACCGCGCCGGACGGGCAGGCGCTCACGCGTGCCGGGGTCGTGGTCCACGACCAGATCGGATATCTCGAGGAGTTGCACAGGGAGAAGGTACGTGGCCGGGTGAGCCCGCGTGCGTGTGGTCCCACCCGTCCGGCCGTCACGGTGGCAAGGTCGTCCCGTGGGGATACGGGCGCTGCCGGGGCGGACTGCCGGATCCCCCGACGACGTACGTACATGACACGCCTCTGTGCGACTCCTCTGAGCGACACAGGCAGGCGACCCACGCAGGTGACACCGACGGCCCGGCTGGAGATCCGCTGATGAATGACGAGACCATGTTCGCCGCCGGGGTCGACGAGTTCGGGCCCGCCTCGACGCTCGCCGTGTCACGCCGGCCGGTTCCGGAGCCCGGTCCCGGCGAGATCGGCATCGACGTCACCTACGCGGGCGTCGGCTTCGTCGACACGCTGCTGCGCTCCGGGGCGTTCCCGCTGTGGACGCCGATGGTGCCCGGCATCGAGGTCACGGGCCGGGTGCGCGCCGTGGGCCGCGACGTCGAGGGATTCGTGGTCGGCCAGAGCGTCGCCGCGCTGCTCAACGACTTCGGGCGCGGACAGCGCGCCGGGGGCTACGCGCAGGTCGCCGTCGCCCACCACACGATGGCCGCGCCGGTGCCGGACGGCGTGGATCTGCGCCGGGTGACCGCCGCCGTCGTCAACGGCGTCACGGCGTGGGTGGCCCTGCACGATGTCGCGCGGATCGACTCCCGGGACCGGGTCCTGGTCCTCGGCGTGACGGGCGGCCTGGGCGGGACCACGGCGCGGATGGCGGCGCTCTTCCCGGCCCGGCAGGTCATCGGCGTCGTCGGCCGCGATCCGGACCGGGCGCCCGCCGCGTGCACGGACGTGGTGGTCGCGGACGCGCTCGCCGACGAGCTGGACCGGATCACGCCGGACGGTTCGGTGGACGTCGTCATCGACCCGGTGGGCGGGCCGCTGCGCGCGACCGCGTTCGAGCACCTCGCCCCCTTCGGGCGCCATGTCGTCCTCGGCAACGCCGGCCGCGACGACCGCCCCTTCTCCGGCGACGAGACCTGGCTGGCGACGCGCACGGTGTCGGGTCTGAGCATCGGCGGCGTCGCCCATCTGCGCCCCGCCACCTGCACCAAGGCCCTCACGGCGGTCATCTCCTTGGTGGCCCGCGGCATTCTGGACGAGCCCTTGCCGGCGGTCGAGCCGCTGGAGAACGCCGGCAAGGTGCACGAGGCCCTGGAGAACCGGACGGCCCCGGCGAAGACGGTCCTGTCGATGCCGTAGCGCGTGAACGGGGATGAAAAGCCGGTGCGGGCTCTGGGCACTTCGTGTGATTTCAGAGGGTGTTGTGCGCGTTTGCGAAACCAGTTCCCCCTACCGTCGTTGCACGAATGGCCCAGGCCACCGAGGCCGGGCCGCGACGAGACCCAGGGAGTGTGCGTGAAGGTTGTCTGTGTCGGCGGAGGACCCGCCGCCCTGTACTTCTCGATCCTGCTGAAGCTCCAAAACCGTTCGCACGACGTCACCGTCCACGAGCGGAACCCGGCCGGCTCCACCTACGGCTGGGGTGTCACGTACTGGCCGGACATGCTGGAACGGCTGCGCGGCCACGACCCCGACTCGGCGGCCGCGATCAGCGAGGCGTCACTGCGCTGGCGTGACGGGGTCGCCCATGTCGGGGAGCGCACGACGACGCACGAGGGCGACGAGGGCTTCGCTGTCGGCCGGCACCGGCTCCTCGGCATCCTCGCCCGGCGGGCCGAGTCCCTGGGCGTCGGCATCGAGTACGGCAGCGAGATCGCTGACCTCGAGCAACTGCCTGACGCCGACCTGGTCGTGGCCGGCGACGGCGCCAACAGCCGGCTGCGCGACCGCCACCGCGACCACTTCGGCACCCGCTCCACCCAGGGCCGCAACCCCTATCTCTGGCTGGGCACGACCAAGGTGTTCACCTCCTTCACCTTCGCGTTCGCCGAGACCGCGCACGGCTGGATCTGGTGCTACGCCTACGGGTACAGCGACGAGCACAGCACCTGCGTCGTCGAGTGCTCCCGGGACACCTGGCAGGGCCTCGAACTCGACCGGCTGCCCCAGGCCGAGGCCCTGCGCCGGCTCGAAGGAATCTTCGCGTCGCTCCTCGACGGCCACCGGCTCATCGGCCGCAGCGACCTCGGCGGGCCCGCCCCCTGGCAGACCTTCCGCACGCTCACCAACGAGACCTGGTCACACGGCAACCTGGTCCTCCTCGGTGACGCCGCGCACACCACGCACTACTCGATCGGCGCGGGCACGACGCTCGCGATGCAGGACGCGATGACGCTGGCGAGCGCCGTCGCCGACGCGGACGCGGACACGCTCCGGCCGGCCCTCACCCGTTACGAGCGCACCCGCAGGAGCGAGCTGCTCTCCGTGCAGAGCGCGGCCCGCCACAGCGCCCAGTGGTACGAGAACCTCCCCCGCTACATCCATCTCCCGCCGGCCCACATGTTCGCGCTGCTCGGCCAGCGGCACTCCCCGCTCCTCCCCCACGTCCCGCCCCAGCTCTACTACCGGCTCGACCGGGCCGCCGACCAGCTGCAGTCGCTCCGCAGGCTCAAGCAGTGGCTGGGCCCGCGCCTCGCCCGTACTCTCCAGCACCGTAACTCGGTGCGCGGCTGAGGCACTTCGGTCAGAAGCGGACGATCACGACCGCCGTGTCGTCGGAATTGCCGGCGCGCGGGAGGAGTTCGGCCAGCACGGTGTCGGCGAGACGTTCCGCGTCCGCCGACCCGTGGCGGGTGAGGCAGTCGGCGAGGCGTCGCAGACCCGTGTCGATGTCCTCGCGGCGCCGCTCGACCAGGCCGTCGGTGTAGAGGACGAGGGCGCCGCCTTCTTCGAAGGTGGTCCCCGCCTCGGGTCTGGGGATGTGTTCCGGACGCGCGCCGAGCGGCGGGTCGGTCGCCTGGTCGAGGAACTCCACGGAGCCGTCGGTGTGCAGCAGCGCGGGCGGGAGGTGGCCGGCGCTGCTGTAGGTGAGGGTGTGGCTGTCGTAGTCGACGACCACCTGCACGGCGGTGGTGGATTCGGCGCCCTCGACCGAGCGGGCGTAGAGACCGAGTGCGTCGAGGGCGGCCGCCGGGCCGTCCGCCACCCGTACCGCGGCGCTCAGCGCGCTGCGGAGCTGGCCCATGACGCCGGCCGCGTGCAGTCCGTGGCCGACGACGTCGCCGACGGCCACCGCGAGCCGGCCGCCCGGCAGTTCGGCCAGGTCGTACCAGTCGCCGCACACGTTCAGGGCGCCGACGGCAGGCCGGTAGCGGACGGCCACCCTGCTCCTGCCGACCGGGCCGGGGACCGGCAGCATGGCGGCCTGGAGGGACAGGGCGACCTCGCGTTCGCGGGCGTGGGCCTGGCGCAGCCGCTCGTTGACCTCCTGGAGTTCCCGGGCGCGGGTGTACAGCTCGGCCTCGAGGACCTTGGCGTGATCGCCCTCGCGGCCGCCCTTGGCGCGGATCAGCTCGGTGACCTCCTCGACCCGGTGCACGAGGAGCACCACGCTGCCGTCCGGGCCGAGCACCGGCACGTTGACCGGGCTCCAGTACCGCTCGTCCCACTCCCCGGGCCGGTCCGGATACTCGACGTCGTACCGCTGGAGCGCCATCGTGTCGCGTTCCCCGGTGGCCACGACCCTGCGCAGCGACAGTTCCAGGTTGCGCATGCCGGTCGCGGAGGCGTCGTTCGGGTTGTCAGGGAAGACGTCGAACAGGTAGCGGCCGACAAGCTGTTCGCGGGTGCGCCCCGACATCCGGCAGAACGCCTCGTTCGCGTCCACGTACACGAGGTCGGGTCTGAGCAGGGCGACCGACCCGGGCAGCGCCCGGAACACCTGCTCGTAGTCGATTCCGGAATCCCTCACGACGCGTCCCGCCTCCTTGCGTGTGCCGCGACGGGTGCCCCGGGCACCCCGCGGTCGAACGACCACAGGGTGTCCCAGCGGCGGGGCCGGAGCACCAATTACGTCATCGGCGGCGTGTCCCTTGGTTCGCCACTCCTGAGCGGGCGAGCCAGCGGCCGCCGTGGCGGGAGACCTCGATGGGGCGGCCGAAGCAGGCCGTCATCGAGGGGGCCGTGAGCACGTCGTCGGCCAGGCCCGTCGCGAGGACGCGGCCGTCGCGCAGGAGCAGCGCGTGGCTGATCGCCGGCGACAGCTCCTCCAGGTGGTGCGTGACCGTGATGGTCGCCAACTCCTGGCGGGCTTCGGCGAGTTGCTGCATCGTGTCGATGAGGTCCTCGCGCGAGGGCAGGTCGAGCGCGTTGAAGGGCTCGTCGAGCAGGAGCAGGGACGGGTCCGCCATCAGGGCGCGGGCGATGAGGAGGCGGGCCCGCTGGCCGCCGGAGCAGACGCCGTACGGCCGGTCGGCGAGTTCCTTGATGTCGAGTTCGGCGAGCAGTGTGTGCGCCCGCTCGCGCACGTCGGCGTCGTAGGAGCGCCACAGCGGCTGCACGGTGCCGGTGTGCCCGGTGAGGACGACGGTGTGCCCGGTGAGGTCCTGTGGCACGCGCTGCGCGCTCGACACGAGGCCGATGTGGGCCCGCAGTTCGCGTACGTCGACGCTGCCGAGCCGTTGGCCGAGCACCTCGACGGTGCCGGTGGTGGGGTGCATCAGGGCGCCGATGAGCCGCAGGACACTGGTCTTGCCGGCGCCGTTGGCACCGAGCAGCGCCCAGTGTTCGCCGGACCGCACCGTCCAGCTGATGTCGTCGAGGATGACCTGACCGGTGGTGAACCTGCGCACGCTGGCCCCGTCGAGGGCGGCGACGATCCGTCCGTTGCTCACTCGTGCCTCCTGTCGAACTGACCGGTACAGGTTAGCGTCCGCCGGATCACCCGGATCCCCTGGTCGACCATGGCGGCGATGGACTCCGCCAGGCCGTGCGGCTGCACGTTCGGTGTCTCGGTGACCCGCTATCGCCACCGCGTCCGCATCGGCTGGGCCCTGGACCGTCTGGAGGCCGGCGAGACCCGCCTCAGCACCCTCGCCGCCGACCTCGGTTACGCCGACCAGGCCCACCTCACCCGGACCATGCGCCGGCACCTCGGCCACACGCCGAACGCCCTGCGACGCCTTCTGGCACCCGCACCCCGAGCGCGCGCATCCTGAGCGCGCCCACCCTGAGCGCGCGCATCCCTGACGCCGATGTGCCCGAGCTGTCGGTTTCGCCCGCCCCCGGCGCGGTGTGTTCGAATGGTCGCCGGAGGCCGAAGGGGCCTCTGACCTGGGCTGCGGAGCCGGTGCCCAGGACCGGAAGCAGGGAGAGGTCCGATGACGACGACCGCGAAGCCGACCGTGCAGCACGAGGACGACCGGGTCCGGGTGACCCGCTGGGACTTCGAGCCGGACACACGTACCGGCCGCCACGTCCACGAGCACGACTATGTGGTCGTGCCGGTGGTGGACGGCCGGATCAGCGCGTTCGCGCCCGACGGCACGGTGACGGAGTCGCAGCTGCGTGCGGGGGTGTCCTACGCGCGCCCGGCGGGCGGCGAGCACGATGTCGTCAACACGGGCGGTTCCTGGCTGGCGTTCGTCGAGATCGAACTGAAGGAGACGTCGGCGTAGGACAACGGCCTTGGTTCAGTGCCTCGTTGAGGTAGTTGAGGTAGCAGCCCCTGCCCCCGTGGCACGACGGCCGTCACTTCACGAGGTACTTGCAGCCCGCGATCGACTTGCCTTCTTCGTTGTCCGCGACCTGCTTGCCGTCGACCTTGATGACGCACGGCGCGGGCCTCAGCCGACCGTCCGAGCCGGACACCGAGCCCGGGACGATCGACACGAGGCTGCCGACCTTCAACTCGGCTCCTTTGACGGCAAGTTGGACGGTCTTGTTCCAGGGCAGTTTCACCTGCTCCGTCTTGCTGGTGCCCGCCGTCCAGAAGACCTGGGTGCTGCCCTGGCCCTGCACCTCGAAGGTCACCTCACGGGTCGCCTCCTCGCCCGCGGGCTTCCCGGCCGGCGTCGAGGCGGCTTGCGAGGGGGCCTTCGAGGCGTCCTTCTTCCCGGCCTCCGCCTTGCCTCCCCCGCCACTGCCGCACCCGGTCAGCAGTACGGCCGTCGCCGCGACGAGAGCAATTCCGGTTACCGTCCTGCGCACGTTTCCTCCGTGATCCCCGTACAACTCGGCATGCGGGCCCGGGCACACCTCGCCCCGGCCGAGCCGCCGAGCATAGCCGGGCACCGGATCCGTCATGCCCCTAGGAAGGTTCGGGCCCCGGCGCTACCCTCCGCGCATGATTTCCACCGTTGTCTGGGGTACCGGAAATGTCGGGCGGGCGGCGATCCGTGCCGTCGAGGCGCATCCGGCGCTGAGCCTGGGCGCCGTACTGGTGCACAACCCGGCGAAGGTCGGCCGTGACGCGGGCGAACTCGCAGGATTAGACCGGGAGTTGGGGGTCGCGGCGACCGACGACATCGACGCGGTGCTTGCGGACCGGCCGCGCGCCGTCGTGTACGCGGCCTCCGGCGACATCCGTCCCGACGACGCCCTGGCCGACATCACCCGGGCCGTGCGGTCCGGCGCCGTCGTCGTCTCCCCCGCGCTCTACCCGCTCTACGACCACCGGAGCGCCCCGCCGGAGTTCCGGGACCCGGTGGTGGCGGCCGTCAAGGAAGGTGGCGGGTCCCTGTTCTCGTCCGGCGTCGACCCGGGCTGGGGCAACGACGTCCTGCCGCTCCTCGTCAGCGGCCTCGGCAGCACGGTCGACGCGATCCGCTGCCAGGAGATCTTCGACTACTCGACGTACGACCAGCCCGACTCGGTGCGGCTCCTGGTCGGCATGGGGCAGCCGATGGGCTACGACCCGCCCATGCTCTGGGACACCGTGCCCACCATGGTGTGGGGCGGGCAGCTGCGCCTGATGGCGCGGGCCCTTGGCGTCGAACTCGACGGGATCCGCGAGACGTTGGAGCGCCGCCCCCTCGACTCCACCGTGAGCACCCGCACGATGGGCGACTTCGCGGCCGGCACCCAGGGCGCCGTGCGGTTCGAGGTGCAGGGCATCGTCGGCGGTGAACCCCTCCTCGTCATCGAGCACGTCACCCGCATCCACGCGTCGTGCGGCCCCGACTGGCCGACGCCTCCCGACGGCACCGGGGCGCACCGGGTGATCATCGAGGGCCGTCCGCGCATCGAGGTCACCGTGGAGGCGGCGGACGAGGGAGACAACCGGTCCGCGGGCGGCAACGCCACCGCCGTGGGCCGCCTGGTGAACGCCATCGACTGGCTCGTGGACGCGGACCCGGGCCTCTACGACGCGCTCGACGTCCCGCTGCGCCCCGCAGTCGGAAAGCTCGGCCGAAGCGGAAGGAAGCCACGATGATCATCGACATCCCCGAGGGACAGGAACCGATCGGCTACGTCTGGGGCGACCTGGTCCCCGGCATCGGCACCGCGGCCGCGAACTTCTCGCTGTCGGTGTACGCCCACACGACCCTGGGGCTGCGGGAGTTCGAGGCGGCCCGGCTGCGCATCGCGCAGATCAACGGGTGCCGGTTCTGTCTGGACTGGCGAACGGACCGGGACGGGGAGAAGGTCGAGGAGTCGTTCGCCGACGCGGTGACCGCGTGGCGTACCACCGGTGCCTTCGACGACCGCACCCGTCTCGCGGCCGAGTACGCCGAGCGGTACGCGCTCGACCACCACGGCCTGGACGAGGAGTTCTGGTCCCGGATGACCACGCACTACAGCCAGGCCGAGATCGTGGAGCTGAGCATGAGCATCGGTTCCTGGCTGGCGTTCGGCCGGCTCAACCATGTGCTGGGTCTCGACACGGTGTGCGTCCTGCCCACGGGCTGAGGCGCGGGGGCCGTGTCCGGCCCCCGCACCGCGCCCTCCTACAGACGTGCGCCTCCTACAGATCGGTGGCGATGATCTTCTCGATGTTCCGCTCGGCGAGCGCCGTGATCGTGACGAACGGGTTGACGCTCGTGTTGCCGGGGATCAGCGAGCCGTCGATGACGTAGAGGCCCGCATAGCCGTGCAGGCGGCCGTAGTTGTCGGTGGCCTTGTCCAGGACCGCGCCGCCGAGCGGGTGGTACGTGAGGTGGTCGCCCCAGATCTTGTAGGCGCCGAAGAGGTCGGTGCGGTAGATCGTGCCCTCCTTCGCGTTGATCTTGTCGAAGATCGTCCTGGCCATGTCGACGGACGTCTGCTTCCAGGCCGTCTGCCAGTTCAGGTCGGCCCTGCCCGTCTGCGGGTTCCAGGTGAACTCGGCGCGGTGCGGGGTGTTCGTGATCGACAGGTAGAACGAGGCGTAGGTCTCGATGCCGGTCGGCAGCGGCGCGACCTCGGCGAACGCCCCGCCCGCGGTCCAGTTGTCGATGCCGCCGCAGGGGATCGACGCCTGGAGCTTGCCGGTCGGGTCCCACATGTGGTTGGCGCGGCCGCACATGACGTTGCCGTTGTCGCCCCAGCCCTTGCCGATCTCGGCGTTCAGGGCGGGCAGGGCGCCGGTGGCCTTGAGCTGGACCAGGAGCTTGCTGGTGCCGACGCTGCCGGCCGCGAAGAACACCTTGTCCGCGGTCACGGTCTTCGTGGCGGTGGTGGTGCCGGTGGTGTCGATCTGGTCGATGACGACCGTGTAGCCGCCCCCGGCCGCCGGGGCGACCGAAGTGACCTTGTGAAGTGGCGAGATGGCGACCTTGCCGGTCGCTCCGGCCTGGGCGAGGTAGGTCTTCTGCAGGGACTTCTTGCCGTAGTTGTTGCCGTAGAGGATCTCGCCGGCGAGCGCCGACCGCGGGACGGTGCCGGCCGCCTCCTTCTCCATGTAGTCCCAGTCGTAGACGTCGGGCACGAAGACGAACGGGAAGCCGGAGCGCTCGGCGTGCTTACGGCCGACGCGCGCGAACTGGTAGCAGTCGGCGCTCTCGAACCAGGCCGGGTCGACGGTGCCGACCCCGAGCGTCGCGTTGGCACGGGGGTAGTACGTCCCGTACATCTCCGCCGCGTCGACCGACGGGAGGATGGCGCCGAAGTTCTCGCGTCGGGGCGTCACCGCCATCCCGCCGTTGACCAGGGAGCCGCCGCCGACGCCCCGGCCCTGGTAGACGATGATCTGGCCCATCTCCTCGGCGTCCAGAATTCCGGTGTGGCGGGGGACGTCTTTGTCGAGCGGGTAGCCGAGGAAGTTGCTGATCGGCTGTTTGGTCCTGGTCCTGAGCCAGTAGGAACGGACATCCGGGCTTGTGGTGTTGGCGAATATCTTTCCGTCGGATCCGGGGGTGTCCCAGGCCATCCCCATTTCGATCATGTGGACGTCGACGCCCGCCTGCGCGAGTCTCAGCGCGGCCACGGAGCCGCCGTATCCCGTGCCGACGACCAGGGCCGGGACGTGCGCTCCGGAGTCGATCGGTGCGGCGGCCGGTGTGACGGACGCCTCGGCGGCGAAGGCGCGGCCCGACAGTGCGACGGCGCCCAGAATAGAACTGGTTCCAGCGATAAAAGTGCGTCGCGAGACGTTCTTGGAACCGTTTGCACGCGTGGTAGAACCACTCATTGCATGTTCCTCACTCTCGATGGAATCGAAACGAGTTCTACTGCCGATCGCCTATCAAGTCACTACACACGAACAGGTAATTCGGCTGCGCCGAATTGTTAACTCGCGTCCACGCCTCCCCTGGTGCCCCGCCGGTTCACAGATCCGGCCAAGTCCCTGCATGTAAACAATCGAGCGGGTTACTACACTTCGTCAGGTTGTTCGGCGACGGCGACACGCAAGGACCTCATGACGACCTCACGCAACACGCTCGAGCCGCAGGTGACGGCCCTGTTCACCGGGGGCCCGGCGGCCCCGCCCCGCACCCTCATGGACGTCTTCGGCTCGTCCGTGCGCGACCACCGGGACGAGGTGGCCCTGGACGACGGGGCGAAGCAGCTCACGTACCGCGCGCTCGCCGACGAGGTGGAGAGCCTGCGGGTGCGGCTCGCGCTGGCCGGGATCCGCAGGGGCGACCGCGTCGGCGTCCGCGTCCCGTCCGGGACGAACGACCTCTACGTGGCGATCCTCGCGGTGCTCGCGGCGGGCGCCGCCTATGTCCCGGTGGACGCCGAGGACCCTGACGAGCGGGCGGACCTGGTGTTCGGGGAGGCCGGGTGCCGCGCCGTGATCGGCGCCGGCCACGACCTCACCGCGTGGGGATCCCTGCGCGGGGAGGAGGACGCGGTGCGGACGCTCCCGTCGTCCGCCGCGTGCCTGCCCGGCACCGAGGACGACGCCTGGATCATCTTCACGTCCGGCTCCACCGGCAAGCCCAAGGGCGTCGCCGTCTCCCACCGCAGCGCCGCCGCCTTCGTCGACGCCGAGGCGTCCCTGTTCCTCGCCGACGAGCCGATCGGCCCCGGCGACCGCGTGATGGCCGGCCTGTCCGTCGCGTTCGACGCCTCCTGCGAGGAGATGTGGCTGGCCTGGCGCAGCGGCGCCTGTCTGGTGCCGGTGCCGCGCTCCCGGGTCCGCAGCGGCGCCGACCTCGGCCCCTGGCTCGTCGAGCAGGACATCAGCGTCGTCTCCACGGTGCCCACACTCGCCGCGCTGTGGGAGCCCCACGTCCTCGACGACGTACGCCTGCTCATCTTCGGGGGCGAGGCCTGCCCGCCCGAACTCGCGCAGCGCCTGGTCACCGAGGGCCGCGAGGTGTGGAACACGTACGGCCCCACCGAGGCCACCGTCGTCGCCTGCGCCTGTCTGATGACCGGTGAGGAACCCGTCAGGATCGGACTGCCGCTGGCGGGCTGGGAGCTGGCCGTCGTCGACGAGGCGGGCACCCCCGTCCCGCCCGGCGCCACCGGCGAACTCGTCATCGGCGGCGTGGGCCTCGCCCGCTACCTCGACCCCGATAAGGACGCCGAGAAGTACGGCCCGCTGCCCTCCCTCGGCTGGGAGCGGGCCTATCGGAGCGGCGACCTGGTGCGGGCGGACCCGGAAGGACTCGTCTTCCTCGGGCGCGGGGACGAGCAGATCAAGCTCGGCGGGCGCCGCATCGAACTCGGCGAGGTCGACGCCGCGTTGCAGGCGCTGCCCGGCGTCGCGGGCGCGGCCGCCGCTGTGCGCACGGCGCGCAGCGGCAACCAGCTCCTCGTCGGCTATGTCGTCACGCAGGACGGCTGGGACCGCGCCGGGGCCGTCGAACGCCTGCGGGCCGCGCTGCCCGCCGCCCTGGTGCCGCTCCTCGCCCCCGTCGAGAACCTGCCCACGCGTACGTCCGGGAAGGTCGACCGGGCAGCGCTGCCCTGGCCGCTGCCCGACCTGGAGACCTCCACCGGACCCGCCGAGCAGCTGTACGGCACGGAGGCGTGGCTCGCCGAACAGTGGGCCCACACGCTCGGGGTGTCCGTGACCGGCGCCAAGGACGACTTCTTCGCGATCGGCGGCTCCAGCCTGGCCGCCGCCCAGCTGACCACCCGGCTGCGCGCCCGCTACCCCAGCGCCGCCGTCCTCGACATCTACCAGCACCCGACGCTCCGCAAGCTCGCCCGCCACCTCGAGGAGTCGGCGCAGGGCACGGAGACGAGGCGCGACATCGCTCCGGTCCCCGTGCGCGCCCAGGTGATCCAACTCCTGCTCCTTGTCCCGCTGTTCACCCTCGTGGGGCTGCGCTGGTGCGTGGCCCTCGCCGCGCTCGGCAACGTGCTGCACCGGTTCGGTGCCTATCCGTGGGCCCCGGCGGTGTCGTGGTGGTGGGTGGCCGCGGGGGCCTTGGTGCTGTTCAGCCCGGCGGGGCGGCTCGCGCTCGCGGCGGGAGGCGCGCGGCTGCTGCTGCGGGGCGTCACGCCCGGCACGTATCCGCGCGGCGGGCGGGTCCATCTGCGGCTGTGGACGGCGGAGCGGCTCGCCGAGTGCAGCGGCGCGACGTCGCTGACCGGTGCGTGGCTGCTGCGGTACGCGCGCGCCCTGGGCGCCCGTATCGGCCCGGACGTGGATCTGCACTCGCTGCCGCCGGTGACCGGCATGCTCAAGCTGGGCCGGGGCTGCGCCGTCGAGGCGGAAGTGGATCTCTCCGGTCACTGGGTGGACGGCGACCGGCTTGTGATCGGCGCCGTCAAGGTCGGCGTCGGCGCCGTCGTCGGCACCCGCAGCCTGCTCTTCCCCGGGGCGCGCGTCGGCAAGAAGGCCGAGGTGGCCCCCGGCTCGGCGGTGACCGGGCAGATCCCCACCGGCCAGCGCTGGGCGGGCTCCCCCGCGGTGAAACTCGGCAAGGCCAAGCGGGACTGGCCCAAGCAGCGCCCGAAGCGGTCCTACGCCTTGCGGCTCATGTACGGCGCCTCGGGCCTGTCCCTGTCCGCCCTTCCGGTGCTCGCGGCCGTGCCCGCGCTGGCGGTCGCGGGGCGTTTCGTGCCCGGGGACGCGGGCCTCGGCGACGCGCTGCGCGGCGCGCTGCCCGCGGTGGTGCCCGCGACCCTCGCCTTCGGATGCGCGTACGCGTCGCTGCTGGTGGGAGCCGTGCGGCTGCTGAGCCTCGGGCTGCGGCCCGGCCTTCACCCGACGCACAGCCGCACCGGCTGGCAGGCCTGGACGGTCACGCAGCTGATGGACGCGGCCCGGCAGACGCTGTTCCCCCTGTACGCGGGGCTCGCCACGCCCCTGTGGCTGCGGCTGCTCGGCATGAAGGTGGGCCGCCGCGCCGAGATCTCCACGGTCCTCGCCCTGCCGAGCCTCACCACGGTCGGTGACGGTGCGTTCCTCGCCGACGACACCCTGACCGCGCCGTACGAACTCGGCGGCGGCTGGATGCGGATCGGGCGGGCCGCGATCGGCCGGCGGGCGTTCCTCGGCAACTCCGGCATGACCGGGCCGGGGCGCAGCGTCCCCGACGGCGGTCTCGTCGGGGTCCTCTCGGCCACTCCGAAGAAGGCCAAGAAGGGCACGTCGTATCTGGGCCTTCCGCCGATGAAGCTGCCCCGCGCGCCCGAGGGCGGCGACCACTCCCGTACGTACGACCCGCCGGCGCGGCTGCTGTGGGCGCGGGGCGCCGTGGAGCTGTTCCGGCTCGTGCCGGTGTTCTGCTCGGCGACGCTGGCGGTGCTGACGGCGGGGGCGCTGTGTGCGCTCGCCTCGGCGGCCGGGTGGGGCTTGTGGGGCTTGTGGGCGGCCGCCGCGCTGTCGGGTCCGGTGCTCCTCTGCGCGGGCGGCGCGGGGGCGCTGTCGGCGGTGGCCGCGAAGTGGCTTCTGGTGGGCCGGCACCGGGCCGGCGAACACCCTCTGTGGAGCGGTTTCGTCTGGCGGGACGAGCTGGCCGACACGTTCGTCGAGGTCGTCGCCGTGCCCTGGCTGATCGGCGCGGCGCCGGGCACCCCGCTCATGACGCTGTGGCTGCGCGGCCTGGGCGCGCGGGTCGGCCGGGGCGTGTGGTGCGAGAGTTACTGGCTGCCGGAGACCGACCTTGTGACCCTCGGCGGCGCGGTCAGCGTGAACCGTGGCTGCGTGCTCCAGACGCACCTCTTCCACGACCGCATCCTGCGCATGGACACGGTGACGCTCGGCGGCGGCGCGACGGTCGGCCCAGGCGGGATCGTCCTGCCGGGCAGTACGGTCGGCGCCCGCGCCACGCTGGGTCCCGCGTCCCTGGTGATGGCGGCGGAGTCCGTGCCCGACGACACCCGCTGGCTGGGCAACCCGATCGAGGCGTGGCGCCCTTAGGACGTGTGCGGCGGATCATGGCCGGACACGCCCTGGAGGGGCGGCACGCCTTATGGTCGGTCGGAGTCGGTCAGAGCTTCGATGCGTACGGCACGGGGTGGGGGGCACGACACAGACACGTTGAACGAGCACGGCGCAGGGAGTGGACACTTCAGTGAGCGGCGAGACACCGGTATCGGACCCGTACTTCCCCGGCCACGGCGACCCCCGCTACCGGGTGCACCGCTACGAGCTCTCCCTCGACTACCGTCCCGGCCCCAACCGCCTCGCCGGGAGCGCCCGGATCAGCGCCATAGCGGGCCGGGCCCCGCTGGCCGAATTCCATCTCGACCTCGCGGCCTTCCGGCTCGGCAAGGTGCTCGTCGACGGCCGCCAGCCGCGCTACACGCACCGGGGCGGCAAGCTGCGGATCCGGCCCGCGAAGCCGCTGCGGGCCGGTGCCGCGTTCACGGTGGAGGTGCACTGGTCGGGCAACCCGAAGCCGGTCAACAGCCCCTGGGGCGGGCTCGGCTGGGAGGAGCTGTCGGACGGCGCGCTCGTGGCGAGCCAGCCCACCGGCGCCCCGTCCTGGTTCCCGTGCAACGACCGGCCCGACGACAAGGCCGCGTACCACATCTCCCTGACGGTCCCCTCGCCGTACACCGTCGTGATCGGCGGGCGCCTGCTCACCCGTACGACGAAGTCGTCGACGACGACCTGGGTGTACGAGCAGGCGGCGCCGACCCCGAGCTATCTGCTGGGCCTGTCCATCGGCGTGTACCAGACCGTCCTCCTCGGCGACCCGGGGCTCGGCGGTGTCCCGCAGAGCGCGTACGTGCCGGTGCCGCTGCTGTCGGAGTTCTCCCGGGACTTCGCCCGGCAGCCCCAGATGATGCGGTTCTTCGAAGAGCTCTTCGGGGCGTATCCCTTCGGTGAGTACGCCGTCGTGGTGGCCGACGAGGACTTCGACGTCCCCGTGGAGGCGCAGGGGCTTTCGCTGTTCGGCGCCAACCATGTGGACGGCACGCGGAGCTGGGAGCGGCTCGTCGCGCACGAGCTCGCCCACCAGTGGTTCGGCAACAGCGTCACCATCGCGGCCTGGCGGGACATCTGGCTCAACGAGGGCTTCGCCAAGTACGCGGAGTGGCTGTGGTCGGAGCGCTCGGGCGGCCGGACCACGCAGGAACTGGCCGCGGCCGCGCACCGCGAGCTGTCGGTGCTGCCGCAGGACCTCGTCCTTGCCGATCCGGGCCGCAAGTCGCTGTTCGACGACCGGGTCTACGAGCGCGGCGGGCTCACGGTGCACGCGGTGCGCTGCGCGCTCGGTGACGAGGCGTTCTTCCGCATGGTGCGCGACTGGGTGTCGGCGCACCGGCACGGCGTGGTCGGCACGGAGGCGTTCATGGCGCACGTGGCCCGGTACGCGCCGGCGGCGCGGCCGGTCGACCAGCTCATGACGGCGTGGCTGCGGCGTGGCCCGCTCCCGCCGCTCCCGGTCGTGGGGAACGGCGGTGCCGGCGATGGCGGCCCGAACGGGACGCCGGCCGCGGGAGGAGCGGCGGGCGCCGGCATCCTGCACCGGCGCCGCGAATAGGCCGCTGCTCGAACCGCCGGTCCCCTATTCGAACCGCGACGTGTCGCCCGCCCCGTGCCGCACGATCTCCGTCGCGCCGCCGGAGAAGTCGATGACCGTGGTCGGCTCGGTGCCGCAGTCGCCGGAGTCGACCACGACGTCCACCACGTGGTCGAGGCGCTCCTTGATCTCCCAGCCCTGCGTGAGCGGCTCGTCCTCGTCGGGCAGGAGCAGCGTGCTGGACAGCAGCGGCTCCCCCAGCTCGGCGAGGAGTGCCTGCACGACCGCGTGGTCGGGGATGCGGACGCCGACCGTCTTCTTCTTCGGGTGCAGCAGCTGACGCGGCACTTCCTTCGTGGCGGGCAGGATGAACGTGTAGCTGCCGGGCGTCGCCGCCTTGATCGCGCGGAACACGTCGTTGTCGATGTGCACGAACTGGCCCAGCTGGGCGAAGTTCTGGCACACCAGCGTGAAGTGGTGACGGTCGTCGAGGTTGCGGATCTGCCGGATCCGGGTGATCCCGTCCCGGCTGCCGAGCCGGCACCCCAGGGCGTAGCAGGAGTCGGTCGGGTACGCGACGAGTTCGTCGGCCCGGATGCTGTCGGCCACACTGCTGATGGTGCGCCGCTGGGGGTTCTCGGGGTGTACGTCGAAGTACTTCGCCATTCAGCGAGTCTAGGGCCCGGGGCCTTCGCGCGGAAAAAGACCTGCGGGCCCGACGCGCCTGCGTGTTATATGGCCCGCATGGTGTCTACCGACCGACTGCTGGCCTTCGCGGCGATGTCGTTCCTCCTGATCGTGATTCCTGGCCCCAGCGTGCTGTTCGTGATCGGGCGGGCCCTGTCGCAGGGGCGTCGCGCCGCCCTGACCACGGTCGTGGGGAACACCCTCGGCGCATACGTCCTCGTGGTGGCCGTGGCGCTCGGGGTGGGCGCCGTCGTGGAGCGCTCGGTCCTCGTCTTCACCGCGCTCAAGCTCGTGGGCGCCGCGTATCTCGTGTACCTCGGGGTGAAGGCGGTGCGTCAACGGCGGTCGCTGCAGGCGGCGTTCGCCGGTGACGGGGTCGCACACGGCACCCTGCGTACGTTGTGGGAGGGGTTCGCCGTCGGCGTGGCCAACCCCAAGACCATCGTGTTCTTCGCGGCCGTGCTGCCGCAGTTCGTGGACCGCGGCCAGGGGCACGTCACGCTGCAGATGCTGCTGCTCGGACTCGTCTTCAACGTCATCGCGGTGGCGTCGGACAGCGTGTGGGGCCTGGTCGCGGCGACGACGCGGACCTGGTTCACCACCTCGCCCCGGCGGCTCGGCATGGTCGGCGGTGTCGGCGGGCTCACGATGATCGGCCTGGGCGTGGCCGTCGCGGCGACGGGTCGCACCGACTAGCTCACGACCGACTGGTTCACGACTGACCGGTTCACGACCAACCGGTTCACGACCAACCGGTTCACGGTACGAGCGCGACGCCCAGGGAGTCGGCGCCCAGGGGCCTCGGGGCGCCCTTCTCGTAGAAGACGTCGAGGGCCGTGATGGTGAATCCGGCGTCGATCACGAGGTCCGGGATCCGCCGTGTCAGATGGCAGCCGCCCAGGACCCGCTTGTTCACCGGCTCCAGACGCCGCTGCCAGCGGCGTACGTCCTCGTCCTCCTCGGGTGCGAGCCCGTGTTCGAGGAAGTGCAGGGTCCCGCCCGGCCGCAGCACCCGGCGCAGCTCGCGCAGCGCGGCACCGGCGTCGGGGATGGTGCACAGCGTCCACGTCGACAGGGCGGTGTCGAAGCTGTCGTCGTCGAAGGGCAGCGACTGGCCGTCCGGGCCCGCGCGGCGTACGGGGATGTTCGTCGCCCCGATCCGCTCGGCGGCCAGCCTCCATGCGACGTCCGAGGGCTCGATCGCCATCACGCCGATGACGGCCTGCGGGTAGTAGGGGACGTTGTGGCCGGTGCCGAAGCCGATCTCCACGACCTGGCCCCGCAGCCCCTCGCAGACCCTGCGTCGCAGCGGTCCGGCGGACTTCACGCCACACGCGACATCGATGATCCGGGGCAGCACCTGCTCGGCATAGAAACCCATGACGGTCCTCCATGTCGATGTCTCCCTTCCAGGATGGCACCGGGGCGGCCCCCGTGCGATGTTGCGGAAACGCGATCTTCAGGACCGCAACCATGGCTGTTCCCGAGCGGTCCTATCCGTAGCTCGACAGGAGAAAGCTCAACAGGAGCCTCAGGAGGAACGCCTTGTCCCGTGCGCCCCGTCATCGCCCTCGGCTGTCACCGGCCCTGATCGCCATCGGGTGCGCGGTGACGCTGCTCGCGGGCTGCTCGGCGGGTGAGGCCCAGGACCGCACCGCCGACCCCGCTCCCCGGGTGCCCACGGGCCGGGGTGCGGGCGAGCGCGGGCTCGGGGACTTCGACCGGGACGGCTACGACGACTTCGTGACGTCCCTGACCACACGGAACAAGTTCCGACAGCCGACCGGCTATCACCTGCTCGTCCTTCCGGGCTCGGCCAAGGGCCTGGACCCCGGGCGCCGCAGGACGTACCGCGACTCCTACTACGGCCCGCTGCTCCGCGCCGACCTGAACGGTGACGGCTACACGGATCTGGTCGCGACGCGCACCGACCGCCACGCCGCGGATCCGGCCCGCCGTGACGACCCCGGCAACGCCGTGATCATCCCCGGCGGCAGGAAGGGCCTCGGCGACCCGCTCCCGGTCCGGGCCGAAGGGCTCGTCTCCGCGCACGCGGCCGTCGACGTCGACGGCGACGGGGCCGTCGACCTGGTCTACGCGGGCTACCACCCGAACGGGAACGACACCGAACTGCCGGACCGGCAGGGCCTGGTGGCGTACGGCCCCTTCGGCAAGGACGGCGCTCCCGCCCGCACCGCCGACCTCAGGAGCACGGCGGGCCCCAGGCAGGCGACCAGCGGGGACTTCGACGGCGACGGCTACGGCGATGTCCTGTTCACCGACCCCGACCCGGGCGAGGAGGACGCGGATCCGCCGGTGGACAACGGCCCGGCCGTGACGTACTTCCGCGGCGGCCCCCGCGGGCTGACACCGGCCCCGCCGCCCGGGAACCTCGGCAACGAGACGTACGACGGGGTCATGGTGCCGCGCAGCGGTGACGTCGACGGCGACGGGATCGAGGACATCCTCGCGCCCGGCTACCGCGACGTGGGTGTCGCGGAGGGCCCCGCCTCGGGGCGGCTCACCGTGACGTACGGGTCGAAGTCGGGTGTGGGAAGGGGGCGGCCGCACTCCGTCTTCGACCAGGAGACGCCCGGCGTCCCGGGCGACTCGCAGGGCAAGGACGGTTTCGGCAGGGGCGCGGGCACCGGCGACGTGAACGGTGACGGGCAGCCGGATCTGGTCGTGGACACGCCGGGCGAGGACCAGGGCGACGGGCGCTTCACGCTGCTCCCGGGCGGCCCGGACGGTCCCCCGACGGGTGCGGGCGCGACCGCCTTCGACCTCGACACTCCCGGTGTGCCCGGCCGGCACGACCCGACGGGCGGTGACGGGTTCGCCGCCACGTTCCCGCTTCTCGACGTGAACGGCGACGGCCGCTCCGACGTCGTGGCCGACGCCCCGGGCTACCGGCGCGGCAAGGGCGGCCTCTGGCTGTTCCCGGGCACGCCGCGGGGACTCGGCACGGCCGGGCGGATCCAGTTCGTGGACCCGTCCGGCCTGGGGCTGCCGCCGCGTACGGCGTAGGGCTCAGCCGTCCGGGGGTGGTCGCTCGTGCGCGGCGGGGTTCGGCGGCGAGGCGCCGGACGGCGCGCCGCCCGCGTCCGTCGCGCCCTCCTCGGCGGCTGCGAGCGGCATGGCGCCGCCCTGGAGTCGTTCGAGGTCGGAGGCGCGCACCTGGATGACGACGAGGGCGATCAGGGCGCCGCACACGGCGAACGCGGCGGCGGCGATGAACGCGCTGGAGACGCCCGACGCGAGGATCTGGTCGCTCCAGGGCGGCGGGAGCTGTCCGGTCCTGCGGAACTGGATGCGCTGCGCCGGGGTCGCCTGCGCGAGGAACTTCGGTATCTGGTCGGTGGCTTCGTTCCGGCTGGCCGTGCCGTAGACCGTGACCAGGATGGACAGGCCGAGCGAACCACCGACCTGCTGGGTGGTGTTGAGGACTCCGGAGGCCGCTCCCGAGTCCTTCGTGGCCACGCCCGACAGCGCCATCAGCGTCAGGGACACGAACTGCAGGCCCATGCCGAAGCCGAGGACCAGCGTCGGGCCGAGGATGCCGCTCGCATAGGTGCTGTCGCTGTCCGTCATCGTCAGCCAGCCGAGGCCGGTCGCCGCCAGGAGCGCGCCGGCGACCATGAAGGGTTTGGGCCCGAACCTGGGCAGGAACTGCGAGGCGAATCCGGCGGCGACGGCGATGATCCCGCTGATGGGAAGGAAGGCGAGGCCGGTCCGCAGCGGGCTGAAGCCGAGGACGTTCTGCACGAAGAGCGTCAAGAAGAAGAACATGCCGAAGATCGCCCCGGCCAGGCACAGCATCATCCCGTAGACGCCGGCGCGGTTGCGGTCGCGGAACATCCACAACGGTGTGATGGGCTGCCTGGAGCGGCTCTCGATGGCGAGGAACAGGGTGAGGAGCACGATGGCCGCGCCGAACGCGGCGAGGGTCAGACTGTCGCTCCAGCCGTCCTTCGAGGCGCGGATGAAGCCGTAGACGAGCAGGACCATGCCGACGGTGGCGGTGAGCGCACCGGCGATGTCGAAGTGGCCCGGGTGGCGTTCGGACTCGCGGATGTAGCGGGGTGTGGCGAGCGCGATCAGGATGCCGATGGGCACGTTGACGAAGAACACCCAGCGCCAGTCGAGCCACTCGACGAGCACACCGCCCGTGATGAGGCCGATCGCACCGCCGCCCGCGGAGACGGCCGAGAACACGCCGAACGCCCGGTTCCGCTCGGGTCCTTCGCGGAAGGTCGTGGTGATCAGCGCGAGGGCGGTGGGCGAGGCGATGGCGCCGCCGACGCCCTGCAGCGAGCGTGCGGCGAGCAGTTGCCAGGATTCCTGCGCGAGTCCGCCGAGCAGTGAGGCGAGTACGAAGAGCAGGACTCCGGACATGAAGACGCGGCGGCGGCCGAGGATGTCGCCGAGCCGCCCGCCGAGCAGCAGCAGACCACCGAAGGTCAGCGTGTACGCGTTGATCACCCAGGACAGGTTCTCGGTCGAGAAACCGAGCGCGGTCTGGATGTGCGGCAGGGCGATGTTCACGATGGTGATGTCGAGGACCACCATCAGCTGGCACGAGCAGATGACGAATAGCGCGACCCCCCTGCTTCGGCCCCGCTCCGGGGCTTCGGCAGGCTTCGAGGATGTCGACCGAGTACCCGACATGGTGTCCGTGCGCCTCAGAGCCGCGGTGAAGTGCTGCGGTGAAGTGGTGCGCTGAACGGAGTCGTTCACCGCATTCACTACACCGACGTTAATCCTGGCCGCGCGGCCCCGCCAATCGATCAACGCGCCCGCGCGGCCCGGCCCTCACCCGGCGTCCGGCGCCTCGAGCAGCTCGCGCACCTCCTCCGCGGAGGTCTCCCGAAGGTCCTCGCCGAGCAGCAGCCAGCGGGTGATGCCGACCGATTCGAGGAAGGGCAGGTCGTGGCTCGCGATGAGGAGCGCGCCCTCGTACGAGGCGAGTGCGCTGGTCAGTTGCCGCACGCTGGCCATGTCCAGGCTGTTGGTCGGCTCGTCGAGCATGAGCAGCTGCGGGGCGGGGGCGGCGAGCATCGTCGCCGCGAGTGCGGCGCGGAAGCGTTCGCCGCCGGACAAGGTGCCGGCGGGCTGCTCGGCGCGGGCCCCCTTGAACAGGAAGCGGGCGAGCTGGGAGCGGATGTGGTTGTCGGTGACGCCGGGCGCGAGGCGTGCCACGTTCGCCGCGACGCTGAGCTCGTCGTCGAGCACGTCCAGTCGCTGCGGCAGGAACCGCAGCGGGACGAACGTCTTCGCCTCGCCGGCCAGGGGTGCCAGCTCGCCGGTGAGGGTGCGCAGGAGCGTGGTCTTCCCGGCTCCGTTGCGCCCCACGAGCGCGATGCGTTCGGGGCCGTGGATGTGCAGGCTGCCGCCCCGCAACCTGCCGTGCGCCAGGCTCAGTTCGTCGATGCCGAGCACGGTGCGGCCGGCGGGTACCGCGGTGTGGGGCAGGCTCACACGGATCTCGGCGTCGCTGCGGATAGCCTCGGCGGCCTCCTCGCGCCGCTCGTGCGCCTCGCTGAGCCGGTCCTCGTGCAGCCCGCGCAGTTTGTCCCCGGACTCCTGCGCCTGCCTCTTCTTCTCACCCGCGACGATCCTCGGGGCCTTGCGCTGGGCGTCGAGTTTCTTGTTGGCCCGTGCCCGGCGGGCCACCTTGATCTGGGTCTCCTCCAGTTCGCGCTTCTGCCGGCGTACGTCGGCCTCGGCGGCCCGCAGTGTCCGTCCGGCCGCTTCCTGCTGGGTGGCGAGGGCGTCCTCGTACGCGGAGTAGCCGCCGCCGTACCAGCTCACGGAGCCGGAGCGCAGCTCGGCGATGCGGTCGACGCGTTCGAGGAGTTCACGGTCGTGGCTCACCACGACCAGGACTCCGGAGCGCCAGGAGTCCACGGCCTCGTAGAGCCTGCGGCGGGCGAAGACGTCCAGGTTGTTGGTCGGCTCGTCGAGGAGGAGGACGTCGGGGCGCTCCAGGAGGAGGGCGGCCAGGCGCAGGAGGATGGTCTCCCCGCCGGACAACTGGCCCACCGTGCGGTCGAGTTCGACGTCGCCGAGGCCGAGCGAGCCGAGTGTGGCCAGGGCCCGCTCCTCGACGTCCCAGTCGTCGCCGACCGTGTCGAAGTGTTCCTCGCGCACGTCCCCGTCCTCGATGGCACGCAGCGCGGCGCGCCGGTCGGCGATCCCGAGGGCCTGGTCGACGCGGAGCGTGGTGTCGAGGGTGATGTTCTGTGGAAGGTGGGCGAGGCTGCCACCGACGGTCACCGACCCCTGGGAGGGGGCGAGTTGACCGGCGAGCAGCCGGAGCAGGGTGGACTTTCCGGTGCCGTTCGTCCCGACGAGTCCGGTGCGGCCGCGGCCGATGGTGAGGGAGAGCCCGTCGAAGACGGTGGTGCCGTCCTGCCACTGGAAGGACAGGCCGGAACAGGTCAGGGAGGCACTGGGCACGGTGGGGGTAGCCATGGGTGAATCTCGCAATCGCAGGCGCAGGGGAAAAGGGGCTACGTATGCGAGCACCACGCGGCGACCAGGCCAGGAAGGAAAGAGGGGTGCGGCTGCCCGAAAGATCATCGGGGACGGCTCATGCACCGAGGTCGCATCCACGCGGGGTCACGGGCGGCACGGATGGCCGCTACGGCGTGACGGGCGTACGGCGGGGAAGGCCGTACGGCGCGGTGATCGCGATCCTCAGATGCGCAACGTCCACCTCAATCGGAGACAACAGAGACGCCGAAAACCATAGCCACCACGTGATCGAAAGGCAAGAGTCCCTGGTCACCCCCGGTCACCCCTGGTCACAGACGACGGGGCGCGTCCGCGCGTGCACGGACGGTGTGCCTCGGACAGCGGACAGGACGGCCCGACATGCACCCTTTGTGGCCGCGTGCAACTCTGAAAGTGGCCTGACGTCCGGCTTCCCCGCAGGAGGAATGATCATGGGCAAGAAACAGAGCCGTCAGAATAGGGGCGCCCGCACGGGCGGCCACACTTACGGCACCACCGCGGAGTCCAAGCAGCCGCCGACGAAGGCGACCGAACCGTCGGACGAGCCCGCGCGCCGGATCTCCGAGCATGTGTCGCACAAGAAGCCGCACAAGTTCGGCCACAACTGAGGCGCCGGGAACCAGCGGGTACAAGGGGGTTACGCGTCGCGCCGGAACAGCGCTGTCCAGAGTAAGGGTTCGCCGAAGTTCGGCGACTCCGGGGGTTCGTCGCGCATGCGGCGCAGCTCGACCTCGGTCAGGTCCGAGAAGATCCGGCGCAGCGCCTCCGGCGTGTAGGCGAGACCGCCGTGCAGCCCTGAGCCGCGGTAGAGGTCGGCGTCGGGTACCTCCGAGCCCATCGCTCCGGACGCGAAGCAGCTCAGGGCGAGTTGACCGCCCGGGGCCAGTGTCCGGTCGAGGAGGTCGAGGTAGCTGATCCGGCGGTGCGGCGGCAGGTGGTGGAAGCAGCCCGAGTCACAGATCAGGTCGTACGGGCCGCGGAGTTCGGTGCCCGCGAGGGCGAAGGCGTCGCCGCGGTGGAAGCGGATCGTGGCGCCCGCGTCCCGGGCGCGGTCTCCGGCCCACGCGACGGCCTCCGGCGAGAGGTCGACGGCGTCCACCTCGAAGCCGTGGGAGGCGAGGTGGATCGCGTTACGGCCGGCGCCGCAGCCCAGGTCGAGTGCGCGTCCCGGGGTGACGAGGCCGCGCTGAAGGTAGGAGACGAGGTTCTCGTCGGGCTTGTCCACGAAGAACGGCACGGGCCGGTCGCGGTCCGCGTAAAAGCCGTCCCACCAGGTGGCCGCGCCGCTGGTCCAGCGGTCGGCCTCCGGTGCGAACAGGCCGTCCAGGAGCGCGAGTACGTCGTCGACGCTGTGTATGTTCCGGTCCATCCGGCCCCCCGTCACGACACTTCGACGCGCGCCGAAGTGTCCACACCCTAACGTCGGCGGCACTGGATGCGGAACCGCGAGGGGTGGGGCAGCGTGACGTGGTGGGAGATGGTCGCCGTGTGTGCCGCGGGGGTGGGGGCGGGTGCCATCAACACCGTGGTGGGGTCCGGGTCACTGATCACGTTCCCCGTCCTGTTGGCCACGGGTCTACCGCCTGTCACCGCGACCGTCTCGAACGCGCTCGGGGTCGTCCCTGGCTCCGTGAGCGGCGCCATCGGCTACCGCGCCGAACTCGCGGGCCAGGGGCGGCGCATCCTGAAGCTGGGTGCGGGTGCCGTGTGCGGCGGGTTGGCGGGCGCCACGCTCCTGCTGACGCTGCCGGCCGCCGCGTTCGAGAGGATCGTGCCCATCCTCGTCGGCCTCGCTCTCGTCCTGGTCGCGGTCCAGCCCCTGATCGCCGGCCGGCTGCGGCGGCGCCGCGAGCGCTCCGGGGGACGACCGCGCGCCGACGTGGGCCCGCTCCTGTTCTGCGGCCTGACGCTCGCCAGCGTCTACGGCGGCTACTTCTCGGCGGCGCAGGGGATCATCTACGTCGCGCTCATGGGCCTGCTGCTCGACGAGCCGCTGCAGCGCCTCAACGCCGTCAAGAACGTCCTGGTGGCTCTCGTCAACGCGGTCGCCGCGCTGTTCTTCCTCTTCGTCGCCGAGTTCGACTGGACGGCGGTGCTGCTCGTCGCGGCCGGCTCCGCGCTCGGCGGTCAGCTCGGCGCGCGGGCGGGCCGACGCCTGAGCCCCCGGGTGCTGCGGAGCCTGGTCCTGGCGGTGGGGACGCTCGCGCTCGGCCAGTTGGTCATCCGCTGACCTGGCCGCGCTCCCCTGCCGGGTGCGGCGTGAACACCGTGAACTGTGCTCCCTGCCCGTCCCGGAGGGTGGCCCACAGCCCGGCCTCGTCCTCGTGCTCGCCCGTCACCGCGCCGTCGTTCTTGACGGCCGCCCGGGCGCTGTCGGCCACGTCGTCCACGGTGAAGCGGACCTCCCAGTGCGGCCGGACGTCGGGGTCGGGCGCCGCCTCGACCGCCCCCGAGCTGATGCGGGCCAGGTGCCGCCCCCCGCAGACCAGGACGACCTCGTCGTCCTCGTAGGCGACGTCGCAGCCGCCCGGCCCGGTCCAGCCGAGGACCTGGCCGTAGAAGATGGCGGCTTCGAAGGCGTCCCTGGTCACGAGGCGGAGCCCGACCGGCGCGTCCGGGCGCCATCCGCTCCAGTCCCGCATGAGCTGACCTGCCCAGATACCGAAGGCCGCGCCGCTGGGGTCGGACAGCAGTGCCGCGCGGCCGAGCGCGAAGGGGATCGGGCCGACGCCGACCGTGCCGCTGCGCTCCCGGACACGGCCGGCCGTCTCGTCCGGGTCGGCGACGGCGAAGTAGGGCATCCAGGCCGTGGCCACGCCGAGGGCGGGTGCCACGGCGCCGATGCCCGCCACCGGCCTGCCGTCGGTGAGCGCGACGGCGAAGCGGTCGCCGAGGCTCCCGGGGCGGAACTCCCAGCCGAGCACCTCCTCGTAGAACGCCCGGGAGGCGGCGAGGTCATGTGCGGCGAGGCTCACCCAGCAAGGGGCCCCGAGCACGGCGCCGTCCGGCAGGCCGTCCTCGTCACCGGCTCCGGTGGCCAGTCCTTCGGTCATCGTGCACCCTCCCTGAATCACGGCCTGGGGGCTCATTGCAGCAAGAACGCTCTCGCGGGCGCCATCGCCCAGTAGGGCGACATAGAATCAGGATAAGAATCATGACAAAAGGTGCTAATCCTGCACGCGATGGGCGACGCCTCGCGGGTGCGGCGGTCACGGGGAGTGTGTGCCGCGCGCCTCGCCGGAAGGAGTCCGCGATGACGACCGGACCGGGTCTCGACGCCGTACGGCAGGAGCGGTTCGCAGGGCGCATGGTCCAGGTGCTCAACGACGCGTGCATCGGATACCTGTGCAGCCTCGGTCATCGGACGGGGCTCTTCGACGCCATGGCTCCGCTGCCGCCGTCCACCAGCACCCGGATCGCCAAGGCCGCGGATCTCGACGAGCGTTACGTACGGGAGTGGCTCGGCGGTCTGACGGTCGCGGGGGTCGTCGAATACCGGCCGGAGGACGGCACGTACCGGTTGCCGCCCGAGCACGCCGCCTCCCTCACCCGGGCCGCCGGGCCGGAGAACATGGCCTCCCTCCTCCAGGATCTCGCGCTCCTCGGCACCGTCGAGGACGAGGTGCTCGACGCGTTCCGGCGTGGCGGCGGTGTCTCCTACTCCTCGTATCCGCGGTTCCAGGAGCTGCAGGCCGAGGAGACGGGGCGCGTGTACGACGTGGCCCTGGTCGACGCGATCGTGCCGCTCGCCGACGGTCTCACCGAGCGGCTGCGCGCCGGGATCGACGCGCTGGACATCGGGACCGGCCAGGGGCACGCGGTGAACCTGCTGGCGCAGGCGTTCCCCGCCAGCACCTTCCGTGGGGTCGACATCTCCGAGAAGGGCATCGCGGCCGCACGCGACGAGGCGGAGCGGCTCGGTCTCGACAACGTCCGCTTCGACGTGGCCGACACGGCCGAACTGACGGGTTCGTACGACCTGATCACGGCGTTCGACGTGATCCACGACCTGGCCCGGCCCGCGCGGACCCTGGAGGCCGTCGCGGCCGCGCTGCGCGACGACGGTGTGTTCCTCATGGGCGACATCTCCGCGTCCAGCAACCTCGAGGAGAACATCGGGCATCCGCTGGGCCCCGCCCTCTACACCTTCTCGGTCTTCTACTGCATGACCGTCTCGCTGGGCGAGGGCGGCGCGGGCCTCGGCACGGTGTGGGGCCGGCAGCGGGCGCTCCAGATGCTCGGCGACGCCGGGTTCGGTGACATCTCGGTGGAGCAGGTCGAGGGCGACATCCTGAACGTGTACTACGTGGCCCGCAAGTGACACATGTCGACCAGTCGGGCCAGCGCGGCGGCCGCCCTCGCCAGGCCCGGCGTGGGCGTCACCGGTTCGTCCAGGTAGATGTCGCGCCGGAGTTCGACCATGAGGGCGCTGACCCGCGGGTCCTCGCCGTAGTGCCGCAGGGGTACGTAGGTCCCGGCGAACGGGGTGTCGAGGGCGACGTCCCCGAGCGTCCCGAAGGCGGCGCGGGCCCGCGCGAGGAGGGCGCCCGGGGTGTGGAAGGCGTCGGTGCCGAGGCACACGGGCGGGCGTGAGCCCGTGCCGTGCAGTTCGTAGGGCAGGGCCCGGCTCGGGTACGAGTGCACGTCGACGATCACGGCGCGGCCGGTCGCGGCGAGCCGGTCCTCGACCGCTTCGGTCATCGCGGCGGCGTAGGGGTGGAAGTAGGTCTCCAGGAGTCCGGGTCCGTCGGCGGGCGGTTCGGGCCTGAGGGGACGGCGGTGGGTGGTGCGGGTGTACACCGCGCCCATGCCCACCGCGTTCATCTCCTCGCGTTCGTCGGGGAAGCGCTCGGGGTCGACGACGAGGCGGGAGAGTCCGTTGACGAACCGCCAGGGCGTCATCTGCGCCGAACGGGCCGCGAGTTCGGCGATCTCCTGCGTGTGCGCGTCCGTGATGAGGTCCAACTCCCTTTCCAGGGAGGCATCGTCGAGCACGATGCCCTCGCGGACGTGCGGCGGCACGACGCGCGACCCGTGCGGCACATGGAGGAGGACGGGCGATGCCGCGTCCCCCGGGACCAGCCGGTGCGACGGCCGGGCGTCCTGTACGGAACTGTCCGTGGTGTCCATGTCCCCACTCTCCCCCGCGGATCCCATCTGGTGAAACACGGTTGCGGCTCCCGGGTGCGCGGGTAGGGTGCCCAGTCATCCGCTACTGAACGGCCGTTGAGTAGCGGCGGTGGGGCCCGCCGCCTCGCCGGGACCTGCCCGTGCACGCACCCCCGTTCGCGAGGAGTTCTTCACCTTGCCCGACACATCGTCACACCTGCTGCGCCACCTCTGGATCCCGCTGGCGGACGGCACACGTCTCGCCGCCCGCGTCTGGCTGCCCCCGGCCGCCGGCCGGCCCGCCCCCGCGATCCTGGAGTACATCCCGTACCGCAAGAACGACGCGACAGCCGCCCGCGACAACAGCCTGCACGCCCGGTTCGCGGAGGCCGGTTACGCCGCCGTCCGCGTCGATCTGCGCGGCAGCGGCGACTCGGACGGGCTGATGCTCGACGAGTACGCGCGGCAGGAGCTGACCGACGGCGTCGAGGTGATC
This sequence comes from Streptomyces antnestii, assembly GCF_004005495.1. Classification (GTDB taxonomy): domain Bacteria; phylum Actinomycetota; class Actinomycetes; order Streptomycetales; family Streptomycetaceae; genus Streptomyces; species Streptomyces antnestii. The sequence continues at coordinate 256,291 of NZ_RZYA01000002.1, read as the reverse complement.
GACTGGCTGGCCCGGCAGCCCTGGTGCGACGGGAACGTCGGCATGATCGGCAAGTCCTGGGGCGGTTTCAACGGCCTCCAGATCGCCGCGCTCCGCCCGCCCGCGCTCAAGGCGGTCGTCACGGTCTGCTCGACGGACGACCGGTACGCGGACGACGTCCACTACACCGGCGGCTCGCTGATCGCCTCCGAGATGCTGCCGTGGGCGTCGACCATGCTGGCCTACAACGCGCGGCCCGCCGACCCGGCCGTCGTCGGTGACGGCTGGCGCGAGCAGTGGCTGCGGCGGATGGCGGACACCCCCGTCTACGTCGAGGAGTGGCTGCGCCACCAGGCACGCGACGCGTACTGGGAGCACGGGTCCGTGTGCGAGGACTTCGGCGCGATCCAGGCTCCCGTACTGGCGGTCGGCGGCTGGTACGACCCGTACTGCGGCGCCGTCCTTCGCCTGCTCGAAGGGCTGGACGTACCGGTGCGGGGGCTGGTCGGGCCCTGGGCGCACACCTATCCGCACCAGGCCGAGCCCGGTCCGGCCATCGACTTCCACGCCGAGGTCGTGCGTTGGTTCGACCAGTTCCTGCGCGGCCGGGAGAGCGGCGCGCTCGACGATCCGGCGCTGCGGGTGTGGATGCCCGAGTGGGCGGCGCCCGGCAGCGACCGCGAGGTGCGGCCGGGGCGCTGGGTCGCCGAGGAGAGCTGGCCCTCGCACCGGATCGAGGAGCGCGTGTACCCGCTGGCCGGCGAGTCGGCGGGCACGAGCGCCGCGAGCGACCCGCTGCGGGAGCGGGCCGTGCACCTCGACAGCACCCGGGTGATCGGCACCGCGGGCGGCAGCTGGCTGCAGTTCGGTGACGCTGCGGGCCAGTTCGGGCCGCAGGGTGGCGACGACGGACTCTCCCACACGTTCACGACCGTGCCGCTGGACGAGGGCGCCGAGATCCTGGGCGTGCCGACCGTGACCCTGCGCGTCAGCGCGGACCGCCCTGACGCCCAGCTCGCGGTGCGCCTCAACGACGTGGCGCCCGACGGCAGTTCCCGCCTGATCACCCGCGGCCTGCTCAATCTCACGCATCGCGACGGCCACGCCGAGCCGCACGCCCTGGAGCCGGGACGCGCGTACGACGTGAGCGTGCCGCTGCTCGCGACCGCGCACTCCTTCGCCCCCGGGCACCGCGTCCGGGTCGCCGTCTCGACCTCGTACTGGCCGCTGGCCTGGCCGTCGCCGCGGCCGGTCACGGTGACCCTGCACCCGGCCCCGTCCGCCGCGCTGCGCCTCCCGGTGCGCCCGGCGAGCGCGGACGACGCGAAGCTGCGCCCGTACGGGAAGCCCCTGCCGGATCTGCCCGCGCCGCTGCGCCAGGCCCCCGGCTCCACCTGGCGGCGTGTCGAGCACGACCCGGTGAGCGACACCACCGTCGTCACGCTGGGTGTCGACGACGGTGAGTTCACCGACCTCGGCGACGGCGCCTGGCGGCGCACCGACGCCGTCGACCGCTTCACCCTCACCGAGGGCGACCCGCACTCCGCGCTCGTCGCGTGCGAACGCACCGAGGAGGGGGGCCGGGATGACTGGCACTGGAAGATTGTGACGTCCAGTCAGATGCGCTCGGAGGAAAGCTCGTTCACTGTCACGAACACCCTGTCCGCCTACGAGGGGGAGCAGCGCGTGTACCACCGCACCACCGATGCCGTCATACCTCGCAGGGGGGTGTGAGCATGCGCAGACGTACCCTGCTCACCGGCACCCTCGCCGTCGCGGCCGCCGCCGGGGTGAGCGCGGCGACCGGATCGGTCGCGGGCACCGGGCCCGTGATCACCGTCGGTTCGAAGCAGTTCACCGAGTCGTGGGTGATGGGCGAGCTGTACGCGCAGATCCTCACGGCCCGCGGCTTCCAGGTCGTCCTCAAGTCCAACATCGGCAGCGCCGACATCATCGACCGCGCCCTGCGCAGCCGCCAGATCGACCTCTATCCCGAGTACACGGGCGTCATCCTGCAGACCTTCGCGCAGCCGAAGCACATGCCGACGACGGCGCACGGAACGTATCTGGCGGCGAAGGAGTTCGAGGAGTCGCGCGGGCTCACCCTGCTCACGCCCACGCCGTTCCAGAACCGCAACGCCGTCGCCATACGCACCTCGGACGCCCGCGAGCACCGCCTGCGCACCGTCGGTGACCTGCGCCGCATGGGGAGCATCTCGTACGCCGAGTACCCGGACAACATCACCGGCCCGCTCGGCTACGACGCGATCGTCAAGGCGTACGGACTCTCGCGCATGAAGGTCAGGCCGCTCAACATCGGCCTGCAGTACCCGGCACTCAAGAACGGTGACGTGGACGCCGCCGACGTCTTCACCACCGACCCGCAGCTGCGGCGCTACGACTTCACCATCCTGGACGACGACCAGGCGATCTTCGGCTTCCAGAACGTGTCACCGGTGGTGCGGCGCTCGCTGGTCGAGGAGTACGGCACCCGCCTCACCGAGCCACTGGACGCGGTGAACGCACTGCTCACCGAGAAGGCCATGCAGGCGCTGAACGAGGCCGCGGCCATGATGCGCCTGAGTCCCGCCAAGGTGGCCGACCGGTTCCTGCGCGCCAACGACCTGAAGTGACCGAGGAGTACACGATCATGCAGAGCGCTGCCGACATCGTCTTCGACGCGGCCACCAAGACCTACGCGGGGGCCGCCGAGCCCGCCGTCGACGCCCTGTCCCTGACCGTCCCGGCGGGAGAGATCTGCGTCCTACTGGGCGCGTCCGGCTGCGGCAAGACGACCGCCCTCACCCTCGTCAACCGGCTCACCGAGCTGACATCCGGCGACATCCGCATCGACGGGCGCAGCATCCGCGACCAGGACGTCATCGAGCTGCGCCGCTCCATCGGCTACGTCATCCAGCAGGCCGGGCTCTTCCCGCACATGACCATCGAGGAGAACATCGCGACGGTCCCGCAGGTCCTCGGCTGGAAGCGGCCACGCATCGCCGAGCGCGTGCGTGAACTCCTCGACCTGGTCGGCCTGCCGCACAAGGAGTACGGGGAGCGCTATCCGGCCCAGCTGTCCGGCGGCCAGCGCCAACGCGTCGGCATCGCACGGGCGTTGGCCGCCGACCCGCCGATCATGCTGATGGACGAGCCGTTCGGCGCGCTCGACCCGGTGACGCGCGAGCACATGCAGGACGAGTTCCTGCGGCTGCACGAGCAGGTCCGCAAGACCACGCTGTTCGTGAGCCACGACATCGACGAGGCCGTCCGCATGGGCGACCGCGTCGCGATCCTCGCCAAGGGCGGCAAACTCCTCCAGTACGACTCCCCCGACCGCATCCTGCGCGCGCCCGCGGACGACTACGTGGCGCGGTTCGTCGGCGCGGACCGCGGCCTCAAGGCCCTGACGCTGCGCAGTCTGGGCGACCTTGAACTCGACCCGCCGGACGGCGAGTTCGAGGCGTCGCTGCGCACCGGTGACACCCTGCGGACCGCGCTCTCGGCGCTGCTCGCCGCGGGCGCCGAGCGGCTGCCGGTCGCGGACGAGGCCGGGAAGACCGTCGGCTGCGTGACCGTGGATCTCATCAGGGAGGCGGCGTGAGCGCGGCACTGCTCGCGGCGGTCGGCCCGCGGCCCGTCATCCCCGACTTCGGCACCGTCAGTTCGTGTGTCCGGGACAACGGACTGTTCTGCGTGGACTGGTTCACCGCCAACTTCTCCAGCGTGTTCGGGCCCGCGCTGGCCCAGCATGTGCGGCTCACCGTGATCGCCGTGGGGGTCGGCTTCCTCATCGCGTTCCCCCTGGCGCTGTTCGCGCACTTCCGGCGCGCTCTGGTGAAGCCGCTCGGTGGGCTGACCTCGTTCCTCTACACGATCCCGCCGATGGCCCTGTTCACGCTGCTCGTCCCGGTCTTCGGCCTCTCCGTGCTCACCGCCGAGATCGCGCTTGTGTCGTACACCCTGATGGTCCTGTTCAAGTCGTCGCTCACGGGCCTCGGTGAGGTGCCGGAGGAGGTGCGCAGGGCGGGCGAGGGCATGGGGCTCACCCGGCGCGAGATCCTGTGGCGCATCGAACTCCCCCTGGCCCTGCCCGCGGTGATCGGCGGGCTTCGGGTGGCCACGGTCACCACGATCAGTGTGGTGGAGGTCGCCGCGTTCATCATCGACCAGGGGCTCGGGTCGCCGATCATCCAGGGCCTTCAGTCGCCGTTCAACACCCAGTTCATCGGGGCCGGTCTGCTGGCGGTGGCGCTCGCGCTGGCCGCGGACGGGCTGATCGTGCTGGTGGGGCGGCTGCTCACGCCGTGGGCCCGGACGCGGAGGACCGTCTGATGCACACCTTCTTCGCCAGTTTCACGTTCATGGCCGACCACTTCGGCCTGCTCGCCGACCGGACCCTCGGCCATCTGGAGCTGTCGGCCGCCGCCGTCGCTCTCGCCCTCGTGATCGCGCTGCCGCTCGGCGTGTGGCTCGGCCACCGCGGCAAGGGGTTCTTCCTCACGGTGAGCATCTCCAACATCGGCCGCGCCCTGCCGTCCCTCGCCCTCATCGCGATCTTCCTGGGGCTGCTCGGCATCGGCTTCGTCAACGTGCTGACGGCACTGGTGGTGATGGCGGTCCCACCAGTGCTCACGCACGCGTACCTGTCGGTCGAACAGGTCGACCCCGATCTCGTACGCGCCGCTCGCGGCATGGGCCTGACGGAGTGGCAGATCCTCACCCGGGTCGAACTGCCCCTGGCACTACCGGTGTTGTTCACCGGCATCAGGATCGCGGCGGTGTACGTGATCTCCAGCGCGACCCTGGCCGCGGTCGCCGGCGGCGGCGGGCTCGGCGACATCATCCTCAACCAGGTGTCGTACGGCCTGTCCGGAGTCATCGCCGCGGCGCTGTGGGTGGCGGTCCTCGCGCTGGCCGCGGACGCCCTGTTCGGCGCGCTCCGCAACCGGCTCACCCCGCGCGGGGTCCTCGCGGGACGCGGCGCCTGACCGAGATGAGGCGCCGCGCCTTGGTCAGGCGCCGCCAACGTCAACTGATCGACAGCGGGTCGTCCGGGGAGAGTGGTCAATGCACCTGGGGCCGCTCCCCCAGGTGTCCGAGCACCGAGCGCACCGCCCGTTCCACCGCGTCGCGTGACGCGGCGGTGGGATCGGCCGTCTCGAAGCCGTGGTGGCCCCGGGGCAGGTCGATCACCTCGACGGCGGCCCCGCAGTCGTCGGCCGCGGCCACGAACTCCTCGACCGTCACCGCGATCTCGGGGCGTTCCAGCCCCACACGGGTGAGCACGATCGGCAGCCGCCCCGCGCCACCAACCGCGGACACGGGGCGGAACCGGTCCCCGGACAGCCCCCAGCCCGGCAGCGGCGCGAGCACCGGGTACGAGGCCGCGACGCACCGCAGCCAGGGCGGCGGCGTGCGGAGCCAGTCGGCCGCGAGCAGCCCGCCGGCCGACAGGAACCAGAGGGCCACGCGGTCGCCGTCGACGCGTGGATCGGCCCGCACGAGTTCGACCGCCCCGGCCACGTCGTCGGCGGCCCGCCCGAACGCGGTCAGGTCATGGAGCCCGTGGTCCACGGTCGCGCCGACCGCGCCGAGGCCCGCCACGTACTGTCCGTAGCCGACGAACGCGGGCCAGTCGCGCGGGGTGGGCCGCGCGGCGGCGTGCACCGGTCCGCCGTGCACGAACAGCACGGCGGGCCTGGGTCCTTCGGCGTCGGGCAGATGCAGATCGACGCGGCCGGTCCGCTCCCTGGGCCGCTCCTTCACGTCCATGAGGAACGGTCGCAGGTGCGCGGGCCTCTCCCGTACCTCCGCGCCCACACGGTGCCCCTCTCCGGCGGCGGCCAGGAGCAGTACCTCGACGAGCTCGCGGGGAGCGGACAGCATCGGCCAGTGTCCGGTGGCGAGTTCGAAGAACGAGACGTGCGGGTCTGCGAGCGCCTGGAACGCGGGGTCACCCATGCCGACCATGGCCTCGACCACGGCGATGCTGGACCCGTTGGCCGTGCATAGGATCCCGGTCGTGGGCAGTTCGGAGGCCGCGCCGGTGAGACGCAGCGGCCGGGTGAGCGTGGCCAGTGGCTGCGGAACGGCCCGTTCGGCGAGCCGCGCCAGCGCCTCTTCCGAAAGACCCTCGGCACTCCCCCAGCGCTGCCACTCGCCCGGGCCCGGCGGCGGCATCGACCCGTCGCCGTCGCCATCGCCACCGTCATCGCCGGCCAGGCGCATCACGCGTTCGCGCACCGCCTGGTCGGGCACCAGAGCGAGCGCCGGGTCACCGTCCCGCGGGATGCCGACGTCCACGTGGACGATCCGGGCGATCCGTCCGGGCCGCCGGTCGGCGGCGCCGCGCACCGGGTGGATGCCGTAGCAATGGCCGACGAGGACCACGTCCGGCGCCTCGACCCCGTCGACGATCCGCACCAACTCCTCCACGTGCGTGGCGAGTTCGATCCCCTCCGCCTCCTGACGACTCCCCTCTGCGTCCATACCGGTGAGCGTCACGGCGTACGCCTGCGCCCCCGCCGCGGACAGCCCTGCGGCCACCTCGTCCCAGACCCAGCCACCGGTGTGCGCCCCCGCCACCAGGATGAATGCCGTCACGTCCGTCTCCTCCCACGCCGTGGTCCACGGACCGGCCACCCAGGCCGTCCGCGCTCGCCGGTACCGTAGGAACTCCCCCTGAGGGAGGTTCAAGCCGTGCCCGCCGACAGCGCATGGAGCATCGGGGAGCTCGCCGAACGCGCGGGCGTCACCGTCAAGACCGTCCGCTTCTACTCGGACCGCGGTCTGCTGCCCGAGGGCGCGCGCAGCACGGGAGGTCATCGCCGGTACGGGCCCGAGGCGCTCGACCGGCTCCGGGTCATCCGCTCGCTGCGCGCCCTCGACCTGCCGGTGCCGGACGTGAGCCGCGTACTCGCCGGGGACGGGGAGGAAGCGGCTCAGGACGTACTGGACGATGTCCTTGAGGGCGTCATCGCCGGGCGGTTGCGGGACGTCGGCTCACAACTCGCCGCGCTGCGCTGGCGGCAGGCGGCCCTTCAGCTGCTCCAGGACTGCGCTCCCGCCGAGCGTGCCGAGCGGCTGCTGCTCGTGGGCGCCGTGTCCGCCCCGCCCAGCACGGATGCCACGGCCCGCTTCTGGCGCCGCTGGCTGCCTCCCCGGATGCCGGCGGGGGTCGTCGCCGCCGTCGTGGACGAGGCGGTGCCGCAGCTTCCGGACGAACCGACCCCGGCCCACGTCCTCGCCTTCGCGCGGCTGCACGCGTTCACTTCGCGTTCCTGCGACGGCGGCGACCGCGGGCAGCCCGCCGCGCACCGGACGGAGGAGGGGTTCCGGCCCGCCGTGCTCTACGAAGGGCTGCGCGAGGCCTACGCCCTGGCGTCTCCCGGGCTGCGCGCCGGCCGGGCACCGCACGGGGGCGAGGCACTGGACTGCTTCGTCTCCGCGTACGCCGCGTCGCGGGGCGTACGGGACACGCCGTCGTTCCGTCGGCGGCTCAGCGCGGTTCTCGCCGCCGATCCACGCATCGACCACTACTGGCGGCTCGCCGCGGAGCTGGCGGGCCCGTCACGGCCGACGGCGGGCGCCGCCCACGACTGGCTGTGCGCGGCGCTCGACGGCCAAGTGGCGCGCCGGTCGCTGTGAGGTGAAGGGAGGCCGATCGGTGGGATGGGACGGTCTCCGGGACCACCCGCCCCGGATTAATCGCTGGGCCCCCGGGCCCGGTTTTCGTATCGTGGCGCGTCGGTGACACCGTTCAACCCGAGAGGCCACCGATGTGTGCTCGTAAGTTCCGGCCCGAAGAGGCGGACATCGACGCCTCGTTGGTGCGCCGGCTCGTCGACGCGCAGTTTCCTCAGTGGTCCGGTCTCGCGCTCACCGAGGTCGACTCGGCCGGTACGTCCAACGCCATGTTCCGCCTCGGCGAGGACCTGGCCGTGCGGCTCCCCCGCCTCGCAGGGTCCGCGCAGGACGTGGCGAAGGAGCACCGGTGGCTGCCGCTGCTCGCCGGAACGCTCCCCGTGGCCATCCCCTCACCGCAGGGCAGAGGCATCCCCGGCGAGGGATATCCCTGGCCCTGGTCCGTCTACCGGTGGCTCGAGGGCGCCAACCCTGGCCCCGGCCGCACCCCCGAACCCGCGCTGCTGGCACAGGACTTGGCGCGCTTCGTCTGCGCCCTGCGACGCGTCGACCCCGCCGGCGGGCCCGCTTCCTACCGCAGCGAACCCCTGGCGCGGCGGGACGACGTGACGCGCGCAGCGATCCATGAGCTGCGGGCGGAACTGGCCGCGGAGCAGGTGTCCGCCGTATGGGCGTCGGCCCTGCGCGCGTCCGAGGCGTCCGGGCCCGCGGTGTGGATCCACGCCGATCTGCAGCCCGGGAACGTGCTCGTCGCGGACGGCCGGCTCAGCGCCGTCATCGACTTCGGATGCCTGGGGCTCGGTGACCCGGCGGTCGATCTCATCGCGGCCTGGTATCTGCTGCCCGCCGGTGCGCGCGACGTCTTCCGCAGTGGCACGGGCGCGGACGACGCGGCCTGGGCGCGGGGCCGGGGCTGGGCGCTGTCGGTCGCCCTCCTGGAACTCCAGCACTACCGCGAGAGCAACCCCGTGATGGCCTCCATCGCCCGCCACGTCATCGCGGAGCTGCTCGCCGACCCGCCTCCGGGCACGTGAAACGCAGGGCAGGACGTGATACGCAGCGCAGACGCGATACGCAGCGCAGGCCGCGACGAAAGTCAGTCCGTCACCGCGCGCAGCCAGTCGTCGAGCACGATGAAGTCCGCCTCGGTGAGGCCCTGCCGGGGGTCGACCCGGTGCAGCAGGGCGGGTCCCGTGTGGTGCGCGCCGACCCACTTGCGGTCGATGTCGGTGATCTCGTCGTCGACCCAGACGAAGGGGCGGCCCCCCGCCTGGTCGACCAGGGCGCGGGTCTTCCAGTGCAGTCCGCGCGCCCCGCGCCATTCCTCCCGTGCCTCCCACGCCGTCGGCTCGGGCCAGTCCACGACCGGCAGGCGCGGCAGTCCGAGGAGCGGGGCGACACAGTCGTTGGCGTCGTCCATCCAGGTGGTCGCCCAGACGATCTCGCACGGGAGCGCCGCGAGCCGGGGCCCGTACGCGGGGTCGATCCTGGTCAGGAGGGGGTGGAGGTCCGCGCCCAGCGCGTCGACGGCGCCACCGGGCCCGCGCAGCGGATACGTCGGGTAGCTCTCGGGCGGGCCCCCGAACGGGATCAGCGGCCCGTCGATGTCGAGGAACAGCAGGGGGAGGTGTGCGGATCCGGTCACCTCGGCACAGTAACGACTCGGGGAGGCGGCGGAGCACCCCGTGAGCTCGGCGGATTCCCCGAATCATCAAGCCGGTGGTGAATGGGGCTGGTTGACAGGGTGAAGTGTGCGCGACCATGTGCACATGACCGCGGCCCATCGCGCCATGACCCAGCTGGAGTCGTGGCCGAACCTGGTAAGTGGCTCTCCCCGGTGCGCCGTCGGGCGCTCCTTCGGGACGGCGGGGTGCGACCTTGTGCACTTCCATGCCAACGATGCGGCAGATCTCTACCTCACGCGGGCGGCGGTCGAGCGGCTCCTGCCGCAGCTCCTGCACTGCACCGCGATCAGGGTCCGCCCGGGCGCCTCGTGGATCACGGTGCTGCTCGACTGTGACGACGACGTGGCGCTGCTTCTGATGCTCATGAGTGTGGCGCTCAAGGAACACGACGCGGTCAGGGGCCGTGACGAGGAGTGCGGCGGACCCCGCTCCGTCCGTACGGCTCCGCCCTGCGACTGGGAGCCGACCGCGATGCCGTCGCCCCACGCGGCCGGTCCGGCGGCCGCCGCGTCCGGGGCCGTTCATCACCGCCGCGTGCACGACGCGTGGAAGGCCGTCGGCCGGATCCTGCCGCACGGCCACTGACCTCGGCCACGAACCTGCCGTACGTACGGCAGGCGGGTCAGCCCGACCCGACCTCGGCCCCCCTCGCCACGCCCGTACTCTCACGCTCGATCAGGCGCGGCAGCGGCACCTGCACCGTCCGTGCCGGGCCCCCGTCCAGGAGCGCCGTCAGTTCCTGGGCCGCGGTGCGGCCGAACTCCACCGTGTCGCGGGAGAGCGCCGACAGCCACGGCTTGACCATGCGGCACAGCGGCGAGTCCTCCCAGGCCACCACCGAGACGTCGCCGGGCACCGAGAAGCCCAGCTCACCGGCGGCGGCGACCCCGGCGACGGCCATCACGTCGTTGTCGTAGACGAGCGCGGTCGGGGGTGCGTCCCCCTCCAGGACGCGGCGTGTGACCGCGGCGCCCTCGGCGTCCGAGTAGTCCGTGGTCACGGAGCGCACCTCGGTCAGGCCCCGCCGCTCGGCCTCGGCGCGCAGGGTGCGGATGCGCCGCTCGGTGTGCGCGAGGCCGGGCAGTCCGGCGATGTGCACGATGCGGCGGTGGCCGAGGGCGTACAGCTCGTCGACCACGGACGCCATGGCGCCGGCGTCGTCCGCCCACACCGTGGACAGGCCCGGGTGCTGCGCGTCGGGCGCTCCGCCGATCACGACGGCGGGCAGTCCCAGTTCGTCGAGGAGGGCGGGGCGCGGGTCGGCGGTGCGCGGGTCGACGGCCATCACACCGTCCACGCGGTGCTCGGCCCACCAGCGCCGGTAGACGGCGCACTCGGCCTCGACGTCCTCCACCACCTGGAACAGCAGGCCGAGGTGACGCTCCGCCAGGACTTCCTGGATGCCGGAGATGAGCTGGAGGAAGAACGAGTCGACGCCCAGGGTGTCGGCGGGACGCGCCACGACCAGGCCGACCGTGGCCGCGCCCTCGCCGGACAGCGCGCGAGCCGCGGTGCTGGGCCGCCAGCCGAGCTGTTCGGCCACCCGGCGTACGCGGTCGCGCGTGACCTCGGAGACTCCTGGCCGGTCGTTGAGCGCGAAGGACACGGCACTCTCCGAGACACCCGCCCTGAGCGCGATGTCCTTCATGGTCGGTCGGCGCGCGGGAGACCGCTTGGCTGGCACAGCTGCCCCTTTCCCGTGGAACCCCGGTGGGTTGCCGCGACCAGCGTAGCGCATGCGGACCGCACACTAATGCGCTTGAGTTCAAGACCCTAAAGCGCATTAGTCCAGAACTATGAAAGGTCTACTTCATCACGCTGACCAGTACATATACCATCCACCTCACATCAGTTCGCAAGAATGCATTGACTTCTTCCGTGATCGCAATGCAGGGTCTGCACGGCAACATTCGATGCCGCCGCAAAGGAGCCGTGTCACCGTGCCCACCTCTCGCAGAGCACTAGCCGCTGCCGCCGCCATCGCCGTCCTCCTGCCGCTGAGCGCGTGCGGCTCCGGCGGTGACGACAGCGCCTCGACGGACGCCTCGGGCAAGATCGAAGGCAACATCACGTTCCAGACGTGGAACCTCAGGGCCAACTTCAAGCCGTACTTCGACGGCCTGGTCAAGGACTTCGAGAAGAAGTACCCCGGCACCCACGTGAAGTGGATCGACCAGCCGGGCGAGGGCTACGCCGACAAGATCAGCGCGGACGCCGCCGGCGGCACGCTGCCCGACGTCGTCAACGTCTCCCCCGACCTCGTCGCCCCGCTCGCCAAGGCGGGCCTCGCGCTCGACCTGGACAAGGCGGCCCCGAAGTACGGGAAGGAGTACCTGCCGGGGGCCTGGGCGAGCCACCAGATACCGGGCATGGACGGCACGTACGCGTTCCCCTGGTACCTCAACACCGGGCCGCTGTTCTACAACAAGACCCTGTTCAGGAAGGCCGGACTCGACGACTCCAAGCCGCCGAAGACGTACGACGCGCTCTTCACCGACGCGCTGCAGCTCGCGAAGAAGAGCAAGGGCAAGGTAGCCACGCTCGCCAACGTGCCCACCATCGAGGACTTCGGCCGCTACGGCGCCCCCCTCATGAACAAGCAGGGCACCGGCTTCGCGTTCAACGACGCCAAGGGCGTCGAACTCCTCACCAAGTACAAGGAGTTGTACGACGCGAAGGCGCTCGACCCGCAGGCGCTGACGGCGACGCCGGAGTCCACGGGCAAGAAGTTCCTGACCGGCGCCGTCGCCATGAACCCCGGCAGTGCGCTCGACCTGCAGAAGTTCAAGAAGGACGCGCCGAGCCTCTACAAGAACATCGGGATCACGGACCAGATCACCAGCACCGGCAAGGTGAACATGTACGTGATGGGCGTGATGGTGAACTCGCGCACCAAGCAGAAGCCCGCCGCCGTGGCCTTCGCGCACTACGTGACCGACGCGCAGCACCAGATGGAGTTCGCGAAGAAGGTCGCCATCTTCCCGAGCACCGCGGGCTCCCTGGACGACCCGTACTTCACCCAGCAGGACGGTTCGGACGAGACGCGGGTGCGGATCGCCGCGGCCGACTCCCTGAAGAACGCGGTCAACTACACGCCGGTCCTCTTCAGTGAGCAGATGAAGAACGAGCTGCGGAACTCCGTCGCCAAGGCCCTGCAGGGCAAGGAGAGCCCGAAGACCGCACTTGACAACGCTGTCAAGGCCTGTGACCGGCTGCTCCAGCAGCAGGGCTGAGCCCCGGAGCCGTACACCATGACGAGTCCCCTTCCCTCCGTGAAGACCCCCGCGACATCCCCCGCGACGCCGTCCGCGAAGCCCCCGGGCGCGCGGCCCGTCTCCCGCGTCCGACGCCAACTGCCCACCAGCCCCTGGCTGTTCGCCGCCCCCGGGCTGCTGGTCGTCGGCATCTTCATCCTGTATCCGTTCGTCTCCACCCTGGTCAACGCCTTCACCGACCGGCGGACCCTGATCCCCGGCACGTTCGTGGGCCTGGACAACTTCCGGGAGCTGCTCCACGACGACATGTTCTGGACCGGGCTGCGCAACAGCGTCCTGTACATGGTCGGGGTCGTCCCCGCCCTCGTACTGCTTCCGCTGCTGCTCGCCCTTCTCGTCCAGAAGAACATCCCGGGCATCACCTTCTTCCGGTCGGCCTTCTACACGCCGGTGGTCGCGTCCATCGTCGTGGTCGGCCTGATCTGGGTGTGGCTGCTGGACGAACGAGGCCTGGTGAACGCGGTTCTCGAAGCCGTGGGGATCGGCAGGGTCGGCTTCCTCAGCGACCAGTGGCTGCTCCTGCTGAGCGCCATGGCCGTCACGGTCTGGAAGGGCCTCGGCTACTACATGATCATTTATCTGGCCGCCCTGGCCAACGTGCCGCGCGAGCTGCACGAGGCCGCCGCGGTGGACGGTGCGGGCGCGGTGCGCCGCTTCTTCACCGTCACCGTCCCGGCCGTCCGCTCCACCATGGTCCTGGTCGCCGCGCTGTCCTCGGTCGCCGCCTTCAAGGTGTTCTCCGAGGTGTATCTGATGGCCGGACCGAACGGCGGACCCGCGGGCGAGGACACCACGCTCGTGATGCTCGTGCAGCGCACCGGCACGGGCCTCACCGGCCGCGTCGGCTACGCGTCGGCGATCTCCGTCGTCGTCTTCGTCATCACCGTGGCGCTGATGCTGCTCGTGCTCCGCGCCGACCGGAAGGAGGACGCGTGAGCGTCACCGAGGACGTCCGCGCCGAGGAGACCCCCGCGGCCGGCCCTGTACGACGCCGCCGCGCGCCGCGCGTCACCGACGACAACGGCAAGCGCATCCGCGTCTGGGAACTCGTCCTGCGCTACGTGCTGCTGCTCGCCGTGCTCGCGATCACGATCGGGCCGTTCCTGTGGCAGCTGTCCACCTCGCTCAAGGGGACGCACGAGGACATCTTCAGCTCCCCGCCGAAGTTCCTGCCGGGCAGCCCCACCCTGCACAACTACGAACGCGTCGCGAACACCATCCCGGTCTGGGACTACGCGTTCAACTCCCTGAAGGTCGCCACCGCCAACGTCGTCACGAACTGCGTCGGTTCGGCCCTCGCCGGCTACGCGCTCGCCCGGCTGCGCTACCGCGGCCGCAGGACGGCCACCCTGGTGTTCATTTTGGCGATGCTGGTACCCGTCGAGAGCATCGTCATCGCGCAGTTCACGACGATGCGCGAACTCGGCCTCAACAACACCCTGATCGGCGTGGTCCTGCCCGCCTGCATCGCCGCGATGAACGTCCTGCTGATGCGCAACGCGTTCCTCAATCTCCCCTACGAGATCGAGGAGGCGGCCTTCGTGGACGGGGCGAACGCCTGGCAGCGCTTCCTGAGGATCGCGCTGCCGTCCGTGAAGGGCACCCTCGCGGTCGTCGCGATCTTCGCCTTCATGGGCGCCTGGGACGACTTCCTGTGGCCGCTCATCGTGCTCAGCGACCCCGCGAAGTTCACCCTCACCATCGGCCTCAACTACCTGCACGGCACCTTCGCCAACGACGAGCGCCTCGTCGCGGCCGGCACGATCATCGCCGTCGCGCCGCTGATCATCCTCTTCGCCTGCCTCCAGCGGTACTTCTTCCGCGGGGTCGGCGAGGGGGCCGTCAAGGGCTGACCGCGGATGCCGTCCCACCGAAGCCCCCACGTACTCCAGAACCAGGACTCCGCATGACTTCCGCCGTGCGCTTCGGCGTCAACTACACCCCGAGCCAGGGGTGGTTCCACCACTGGCTCGACTTCGACCTCGACGCCGTGCGGGCCGATCTCGACTCGATCGCCGCCCTCGGCCTCGACCACGTCCGGGTCTTCCCGCTGTGGCCCTACTTCCAGCCCAACCGCACCCTCATCCGCCCGAGCGCCGTCGACCAGCTCGTCCAGCTCGCCGACGCGGCGGCCGAACGCGGGCTCGACATCAACGTGGACGGACTCCAGGGCCACCTGTCCAGCTTCGACTTCCTGCCCGCGTGGACGCAGACCTGGCACCGCCGGAACATCTTCACCGACCCTCAGGTGATCGAGGGCGAGGTGGCGTATCTGCGGACCCTCGCGGCGGCGCTCGCCGACCGGCCCAACTTCATCGGGATGACCATCGGCAACGAGGTCAACCAGTTCGCGGCCGGCCCGCACCCCGACCCCGACCGGATCACGCGGGAGCAGGCGGGCGAGTGGCTGCGCCGCGTGCTCGCGGCGTGTGAGGAGGGCGCGCCCGGCCGGACGCATCTGCACGCCTCGTACGACGCCGCCTGGTACCAGGACGACCAGCCGTTCACCCCCGCGCACTCGGCCCGGCTCGGCGCGCTCACCGCCGTGCACTCCTGGGTGTTCAACGGAACGGCGCAGCGCCACGGCCGTACGGGCACCGCGACCGAGCACCACGCCGCGTATCTCGTCGAGCTGTCCAAGGCGTGGGCCGACGATCCGCACCGGCCGGTGTGGCTCCAGGAGGTCGGCGCCCCCGCGCCGCTCGTCCCGGCCGAGCACGCCGCCCACTTCACCGAGGCCACCGTCGAGAACGCCCTGGACTGCCCGGGCCTGTGGGGCGTGACCTGGTGGTGCTCGCACGACGTCAGCCGGGATCTCGCCGATTTCCCCGAACTCGAGTACAGCCTGGGCCTGTTGACGAGCGACCGGCATCCGAAGCCCGCCGCGAAGGCCCTCGCCCGCATCGTCGCGGACCGGCGCGCCGAGCCGCGCACACCCGCGCCCCGCACCACCGCGCTCGTCGTCGACGTGGGCGACGACGAAGCCGCTCCGCACCGCTCGGTGTGCGCTCCCGGCGGCGCCGTCTTCGAGGCGTTCGCCCGGCTCACCGCCGACGGGGCCCGGCCCACCACGGTCCTGGCGAGCCGCGCCGACGACAGGGAACACCTGGCCGCGCGCGGTATCACCGAGGTGGTCACGCCGTCCGGCGTCGCCGGACGGTTCGAAGCCGGCCGCGTCGGGGAGTTGTAAGGCGTCCCGCCCGCCACCACCGTCCACCCCTGGCAACCACCCGCACCACGGACCTACGGAGTACCCCTCATGCATGACGACCGCACCCTGGTCGAAGCCCGTCTCAAGCGCGTCCTCGACGAGCGCATCCGACCCGCCGTGTACCCCGAGTCCGTGCCGCTGGAGGTCGCGGTGTGGAACGCGCCCGGCGAGCCGGTGCCGGTCGCCGATGGGCTCGCGGCCACGCCCGAGCCGATCGCGGTGGGCGCGCGCTGGGGCGCCCCGTGGGCCACCTGCTGGTTCCGCGTGACCGGTACGGTGCCCGAGGCGTGGGCGGGCCGGACCGTGGAGGCGATCCTCGACCTCGGCTTCGACGAGAACATGCCCGGCTTCCAGTGCGAGGGCCTCGTCTACCGCCCGGACGGCACCCCGGTGAAGGGCCTCAACCCGCGCAACCAGTGGGTGCGGATCGGCGCCCCGGTCGAGGGCGGCGAGGAGGTGCGCCTGCACATCGAGGCGGCGTCCAACCCGGTCATCCTCGACTACCACCCCTTCCTGCCCACGCAGTTGGGCGACAGGGAGACCGCGGGCAGCGAGCCGCAGTACACGCTGGCCCGAATGGATCTCGCGGTCCTCGACGAGGACGTGTGGCAGCTGGTCATCGACCTGGAGGTGCTCGGCGAGCTGATGGCCGAGCTGCCGGCGGACTCCGCTCGGCGCTACGACATCCTGCGGGCAGTTGAGCGCGCCCTCGACGCGGTGGACCTCCAGGATGTCAACGGCACGGCGGCCGCGGCCCGTTCGCGGCTCACCGACGTGCTGTCCGCGCCGGCCGTCCCGTCCGCGCACCGCATCAGCGCCGTCGGACACGCGCACATCGACTCGGCGTGGCTGTGGCCGCTGCGCGAGACGGTGCGCAAGGTGGCCCGTACGACGTCGAACATGACGGCGCTCCTGGAGGACGAGCCCGACTTCGTGTTCGCGATGTCGCAGGCCCAGCAGTGGGCGTGGGTCAAGGAGCACCGGCCCGAGGTGTGGGCGCGGGTGAAGAAGGCGGTCGCGGACGGGCGGTTCGTACCGGCGGGCGGCATGTGGGTGGAGTCGGACACGAACATGCCGGGCTCGGAGGCGATGGCCCGTCAGTTCGTGCACGGGAAGCGGTTCTTCCTCGACGAGTTCGGGGTGGAGAACGACGAGGCGTGGCTGCCCGACACGTTCGGCTTCGCGGCGGGTCTGCCGCAGATCATCAAGGCCGCGGGTTCCAAGTGGCTGCTCACGCAGAAGATCTCGTGGTCGCAGACCAACAAGTTCCCCCACCACACGTTCCGGTGGGAGGGCATCGACGGCACGCGGATCTTCACGCACTTCCCGCCGGTCGACACGTACAACTGCTCCATGAAGGGCAGCGAGATCGCCCACGCGGCGAGGAACTTCAAGGACAAGGGCGTCGCCCGGCACTCGCTCGCGCCGACCGGCTGGGGCGACGGCGGCGGTGGCACCACGCGGGAGATGGTCGCGAAGGCGGCCCGCCTTCGCGACCTCGAAGGGTCCGCGACGGTGGTGTGGGAGACGCCGGCGGAGTTCTTCGGGAAGGCCGAGGCCGAGTACCCGGACGCGCCGGTGTGGGTGGGTGAGCTGTACCTCGAACTGCATCGGGCGACTCTCACCAGCCAGGCGAAGACCAAGCAGGGCAACCGGCGCAGCGAGCATCTGCTGCGCGAGGCCGAGCTGTGGGCCGCGACGGCCGCGGTGCGGGTCGGATTCCCGTATCCCTACGAGGAGTTGGACCGGATCTGGAAGACGGTGCTGCTGCACCAGTTCCACGACATCCTGCCCGGCTCGTCCATCGCCTGGGTGCACCGCGAGGCGCGGAGGACGTACGAGCGGGTCGCCGACGAGCTGACCGGGATCATCGGAGCGGCGCAGCGCGCCCTCGCGGGCGAGGGCTCGGGGACCCTCGTCTTCAACGCGGCGCCGCACACCCGTGACGGTGTGCCCGCGGGTGGCGCCCGTACCCCCGTCGTCGAGGGCGAGTCGGCGATCGCCTCGCGCTCCGCGGGCGGCTACGTCCTGGACAACGGGCTGCTGCGGGTCGAGGTCGACGGCCGGGGCCTGGTCGTGTCCGCGTACGACCTGGTCGCGGGGCGCGAGACGGTGGCTCCGGGGCAGGCGGCGAACCTGCTCCAGATCCACCCGGACTTCCCGAACATGTGGGACGCGTGGGACGTCGACGAGTTCTACCGCAACACGGTCACCGATCTCGTGGACGCCGACGAGGTGGCACCCGGCGACGGCGCCTCGGTGCGCGTGGTGCGCAGCTTCGGCGACTCGCGCGTCACCCAGGTGCTCTCGCTCGCGGCGGGTGAGCGGCGGCTCGGCATCGACACCGAGGTCGACTGGCACGAGACGGAGAAGTTCCTGAAGCTGGCGTTCCCGCTGGACATCCACGCGGAGCGGTACGCGTCCGAGACGCAGTTCGGGCACTTCTACCGGCCCACGCACACCAACACCAGCTGGGAGGCCGCCAAGTTCGAGGCGTGCAACCACCGGTTCGTGCACATCGAGGAGCCCGGCTGGGGTGTCTCGCTCGTCAACGACTCCACGTACGGGCACGACGTGACGCGGGCCGTGCGGGACAGTGACTCGGGCACCACGACGACCGTGCGGGTGTCGCTGCTGCGCGCGCCGCGCTTCCCCGACCCGGAGACGGACCAGGGTGTGCACCGCTTCCGGCACGCGCTGGTGCCGGGCGCGGCGATCGGCGACGCGGTCCGCGAGGGCTGGCGGATCAACCTGCCCGAACGGCGCGTCACCGGCTCCGGTGAGGTGGCGCCGCTCGTGGGTGTCGACCGGGACGCGGTGGTCGTGACGGCGGTCAAGCTGGCCGACGACGGCTCCGGCGACGTGGTGGTCCGCTTCCACGAGTCGCGTGGCGGGCGGGTGCGGGCCACGCTCACGGCGGGCTTCGAGGTCGCGGCCGCGACGGCGACGGACCTGCTGGAGCGTCCGCTCGCCGACGCGGCGGCCCCCGAGCGGGACGGGGAGCGCATCACGCTGTCGCTGCGTCCCTTCGAGCTGGTGACGCTGCGCCTGAAGCGGGCCTGAGCCGGTGTCCTGCGGTGGGCCGACCGTGTGTCCGGCCCACCGCAGGAGCTGTCAGCGCGGTGTCCTGGCCGGCCGCGACAGCAGGATCAGGCTGCGTGCCTCGACGACCACGTCGGTGTCCGGCTTGTGTTCCGTCTCGTCCGCGACGCCCTGCGGATCGGCGGTGTCGATGCGGGTGGTCCACCGCTCGCCGTAGGTGGCGTCCGGGAGGCGGAAGCGGACCGGCTTCCAGTAGCTGTTGAGCAGCAGCAGGAACGAGTCGTCGACCACGGGCCTGCCGTAGGGGTCGGGCTCGGCGATGGCGTCGCCGTTGAGGAACACGGCGACGGAGTGGGCGTCGGCGCGCCGCCAGTCGTCGTCCGTCATCTCGCGCGCGTCCGGGCGCAGCCACATGAGGTCGGGATGGGGCTGGCCCTCGTGGGTGGCGGTGTCGCCGAGGAAGAAGCGGCGGCGCCGCAGGACGGGGTGGGCGGCGCGCAGGGCGATGGTCTTCCTGGTGAACTCCATCAGGTCGCGCTGTTCTTCGCTCAGCCGCCAGTCGATCCAGGAGATCTCGTTGTCCTGGCAGTAGGCGTTGTTGTTGCCCTGCTGGGTGCGGCCCAGTTCGTCGCCGTGGGCGAGCATGGGGATGCCCTGGGAGAGCAGCAGGGTGGCGAGGAGGTTGCGCTGCTGTCGTGCGCGCAGTTCGAGGACGCCCTCGTCGTCGGTGGGGCCCTCCGCGCCGCAGTTCCAGGAGCGGTTGGTGCTCTCGCCGTCCCGGTTGCCCTCGCCGTTGGCCTCGTTGTGCTTGTCGTTGTACGAGACCAGGTCGCGCAGGGTGAAGCCGTCGTGAGCGGTGACGAAGTTGACGCTCGCGCGCGGGCGCCGGCTGTCGTGCTGGTAGAGGTCGGAGGAGCCGGTGAGACGGGAGGCGAAGTCCGCGAGGGTGTTCTCTCCGGCGCGCCAGAAGTCCCGTACGGAGTCGCGGTACCGGCCGTTCCACTCGGACCAGCGGGGCGGGAAGTTCCCCACCTGGTAGCCGCCCTCGCCGACGTCCCACGGCTCGGCGATGAGCTTGACCCGGCTGATCACGGGGTCCTGCTGGATCAGGTCGAAGAACGCGGAGAGCCGGTCGACCTCGTGGAACTGCCGGGCCAGGGTGGCCGCCAGGTCGAAGCGGAACCCGTCGACGTGCATCTCGGTGACCCAGTACCGCAGGGAGTCCATGATGAGCTGGAGCACACTGGGGTGCCGCATCAGGAGGCTGTTCCCGGTGCCGGTGGTGTCGTAGTAGTGCGCCGGGTCGCCGTCGACGAGCCGGTAGTAGGAGGCGTTGTCGATGCCGCGGAAGGAGAGCGTGGGGCCGTTCTCGTTGCCTTCCGCGGTGTGGTTGTAGACGACGTCGAGGATCACTTCGAGGCCGGCCGCGTGCAGGGCCTTCACCATCGACTTGAACTCGGTGACCTGCTGGCCGCGGGTGCCGTGCGCGGCGTAGGCGTTGTGCGGGGCGAAGAAGCCGATGGTGCTGTAGCCCCAGTAGTTGGAGAGGCCCTGGTCGCGCAGGAAGCCGTCCTGCGCGAACTGGTGCACCGGCATCAGCTCGACGGCGGTCACGCCCAGCGAGGTCAGGTGCTCGATGACTGCCGGGTGGGCGAGGCCCGCGTAGGTGCCGCGCAGCTTCGCGGGGACCTTCGGATGGGTGCGGGTCAGTCCGCGGACGTGGGCCTCGTAGATGACGGAGTCCGCGTACGGGCGCAGGGGCGGGCGGTCGTGGCCCCAGTCGAACGCGTTGTCGGTGACCACGGCGACGAGGGTGTGTTCCGCGCTGTCGGCCGGGGAGGGGCCGTCGGCCGACCGCTCGAAGAGGGACGCGTCGTTGTCCATCTGCCCGTCGACGGCGGTGGCGTAGGGGTCGAGGAGCAGCTTCGCGGGGTTGCAGCGGTGGCCCGCGGCCGGGTCCCACGGGCCGTGCACCCGGTAGCCGTAGCGCTGGCCGGGGCCGACGCCGGGCAGGTAGCAGTGCCATACGAAGCCGTCGACCTCGGTGAGGGTGACCGTGTCGTGGGTGCCGTCGTCGTGGAGGAGGACGAGGTCGACGCGTTCGGCGACCTCCGTGAACAGGGCGAAGTTCGTGCCGTCGCCGTCGAATGCCGCGCCGAGGGGATAGGGGCGTCCGGTCCAGATGAGCATCCGGCCACCGTACGGATGATCTTGGTGGCTGTGTCGTCACCGCGCCGCCCGCGCCCCGACTGTGCCCGCGTCCTTCGCCCTTACGGGCGGCGCCCCCTGACACGCCGCCGGGCCGCGGCTGCCGAAGCAGGCCGCGGCCCGGGACGGTGCGCTCCGGACGGAGCGCGGTGTGGCGTCTATCCGGCCGGGGCCGGGCGGACGATGTGGCGCGGGACGGACACTCCCGGTCCGCCGGCGCGGGCGGCCGGGGCCGCGGCCACGAGCGGTTCCCGGAGCGCTGATCCGGCGTAGGCCGGGACCGGTTCCTCGCGGGGCATCTCCAGCGCCTCCCGGATGGTGGGCGCGGGTCCGGCCGGGACCAGCGGGGCGCGCTCACCGAGACGGGCCCTGCGCGAGAACCAGATGATCTTTCCGGTGGCCGTGGCGCAACCGCCCCAGCCGTCGCTCAGCGCGGCGATCTCCGCGAAACATCCCTGCGGGGCGTGGCCGGGCAGTTCACGTTCGTGGTCGGACACCGCGGTGATCAGGTGCTGGCCGTTCCACCACATCTCGACCGTGGTGTTCTTGTCCGTGGAGTGCTCGTCGATCGTGTGAAGCAGCACCTCGACGCCTCGGCAGACGGGCTCGACGAGAATGTCCAGCTTCCAGTACCGGAGGTGGGCGGCCAGAATGCGCCTGACCTGTCCGACGCGCTCCGAGCTGACCTCGACATCGAGGTGGTAGTAGCAGGGCACTGCGTTCATCGTCTTCGGCTCCTCACCGGCGAAGCTCCCGCTCGTTGTTCGCCCCTTCGGGCCGTACCCCGAACACGTAGCGTGAGCGCTGATCGCTCCTGAGTCAGCCCCAGCATGGGAGTGCTACTCCATTCGTGCAACACGAGGAGCCGGCCCCGGCGTCGTTGAAGCTCCAACAGGACGGGAAGTGCCGCCAAATGCACCATGGGACGGGGTACCGATCGGAGTAGTGGGCCGGTACCTCTCCGTGCACGGCCCCCGCGCACCGGCCCGGTGCACCGTGCGCACTCGAGAGTGGGAAGTGAACAGCGACATGTTGCTGCCTACCAAAACCAAGGTCGCCAGTCATCTGGCGCAGTACCGCGCGTGGGAACGCCTGTTGCTCGCGGCGCCCGCGGACCACCAGGTGCGCGCGCACTTCGAGGACGTGGCCTACACGCTGTGCGTGCTGATGGGGAAGCGCTGTGGACGCGAGGCCGCGGACGCGGCCGAACGGTATCTCCGGCCCGGGGTGGAGCATCCGCCCATGGCCGCCCCGCCGCTCGCGGCCACCGCTGTCGCGGTCGCCGCCTGCAGCGGGCGGTAGTCCGACCCCTCCGGTCGACACAGGGCGCCGGACGACACGCAGAAATCGGGGCATTTCCCGACAGGCCGACGCCGGTCGGCTCCCGTAGCGTGTCGCCGGAGGGGCGCAGGCCGTCGACCCGTCATCGGCTGTGCCCGGCCACGGGCCGGGCCAACTGGTGTGCGGATGACGGCCCGTCCCGCGGCGCATGTGAACCCGGCGGCCCGCCCACAGCGGGAGCGGGCAGACCTCGAGCACGGCGGAGGTACAACCGATGAACCCAGGAACGGTGACGAGCCGCGTCCCGATCGTGGACGTACGCCCGGCCGTCGACTGCGGCAGGCGTCCGGCCAAGGCGGTTCCGGGCGAGTCCTTCCAGGTCAGCGCGACGGTCTTCGGCGAAGGCCATGCCGCGGTCGGCGCCAATGTCGTGCTGCGTGACCCCGACGGCCGGCCCGGACCGTGGACCCCGATGCGCGAACTGTCGCCGGGCAGCGACCGGTGGGGCGCCGACGTCACCCCTACGGCCGTGGGCAACTGGACGTTCCTGGTGGAGGCGTGGGGCGATCCCGTGTCCTCGTGGCGCCGGTCGGCGGGCATCAAGGTCCCGGCCGGGATCGACACCGAGCTGATCCTGGAGGAGGGCGCCGAGCTGTACGAGCGGGCCGCCTCCGGAGTGCCGGAAGGCCCGGCCCGGGACGCGGTCCTCGCGGCCGTGGACGCGCTCCGCGACGATACGCGGCCGCCCGCCGCCCGCCACGCGGCGGCCCTCTCCCCGGACGTCACCGCCGCCCTCGCCGACCACCCGCTGCGCGAGCACGTCTCCCGCTCGGCCCCCCTGCCGCTGCTCGTCGAGCGCGAACGGGCCCTGTACGGCGCGTGGTACGAGATGTTCCCGCGCTCCGAGGGGGCCGTGGTCCGGGCCGGCGAACGTCCCGTGAGCGGCACCTTCAAGACCGCTGCCGCCCGCCTCCCCGCGATCGCGGCCATGGGCTTCGACGTGGTCTACCTGCCCCCGATCCACCCCATCGGCACGACGTACCGCAAGGGGCCAGACAACAGTCTGTCGGCCGACCCGTGGGACGTCGGTGTGCCGTGGGCGGTCGGCTCGCCGGAGGGTGGCCATGACGCGATCCACCCGGACCTCGGCACCCTCGACGACTTCGACGCGTTCGTGCGCCGGGCCGAGGAACTCGGTCTGGAGATCGCCCTCGACTTCGCGCTCCAGTGCTCGCCCGACCATCCGTGGGTGGAGAAGCACCCGGAGTGGTTCCAGCACCGGCCCGACGGCACGATCGCGTACGCGGAGAACCCGCCGAAGAAGTACCAGGACATCTACCCGATCGCCTTCGACCAGGACATGCCGGGCCTGATCGAGGAGACGACCCGGATCCTGCGCTTCTGGATGCGGCACGGGGTGCGTGTCTTCCGCGTGGACAACCCGCACACCAAGCCCGTCGTGTTCTGGGAGCGGGTGATCGCCGACATCAACCGCACCGACCCCGACGTCGTCTTCCTCGCCGAGGCGTTCACCCGGCCCGCGATCATGCGGGAGCTGGCAAAGGCCGGCTTCCAGCAGTCGTACACGTACTTCACATGGCGCGACACCAAGCAGGAGCTCACCGAGTATCTGACCGAGCTGTCCCGGGACACGGCGGCCTACATGCGGCCGAACTTCTTCGTGAACACGCCGGACATCCTGCCCGGCTACCTCCAGAAGGGCGGGCGCACCGCGTTCGAGGTGCGCGCCGTGCTGGCGGCCACGCTCTCACCGGCCTGGGGCGTGTACGCCGGGTACGAGCTGTGCGAGAACACCCCGGCCCGCCGGGGCGGCGAGGAGTACCTGCACTCGGAGAAGTACGAACTGCGTCCGCGCGACTGGGAGTCGGCGGAGCGCGAGGGCCGTTCGATCGCCCCCCTCATCACCACCCTCAACCACGTCAGGCGCGGCCACCCCGCGCTGCGCCGGCTGCGCAATCTGCACTTCCACCACACCGACAACGACGCGGTCATCGCCTACAGCAAGCGCTCGGGCGCGGACACGGTCCTGGTGGTCGTGAATCTCGACCCCCACCACACGAAGGAGGCGACGGTTTCTCTGGACATGCCTCAGCTCGGACTCGACGCACACGCGACGGTGCCGGTCCACGACGAGCTGACCGGCGAGACATACCAATGGGGCAGGACGAACTACGTGCGCCTCGAACCGGGCCGCGCGCCCGCGCACATCCTCACCGTCCTGCGACCGTCCTCACCGCCCACCGGAGGGTCACCCACCACATGATCGTCAACAAGCCCGTCCCGGACACGTTCGAAGACACCCCCGCCAAGGACCGCGACCCCGACTGGTTCAAACGGGCCGTGTTCTATGAGGTCCTCGTCCGCTCCTTCCAGGACAGCAACGGCGACGGCGTCGGCGACCTCAAAGGCATCACGTCCCGCCTCGACTACCTGCAGTGGCTCGGCGTCGACTGCCTCTGGTTGCCCCCGTTCTTCAAGTCCCCACTCCGAGACGGCGGTTACGACGTCTCCGACTACACCGCCGTCCTGCCCGAGTTCGGCAATCTCGCCGACTTCGTGGAGTTCGTGGACGCGGCCCACCAGCGCGGCATGCGCGTGATCATCGACTTCGTCATGAACCACACGAGCGACCAGCATCCGTGGTTCCAGGAGTCGCGCAGCGACCCCACCGGCCCGTACGGGGACTACTACGTCTGGGCGGACGACGACAAGCAGTACCCGGACGCCCGCATCATCTTCGTCGACACGGAAGCGTCCAACTGGACGTTCGACCCGGTCCGCAAGCAGTACTTCTGGCACCGCTTCTTCTCCCACCAGCCGGACCTCAACTACGAGAACCCGCGCGTCCAGGAGGAGATCCTCGCCGCCCTGAAGTTCTGGCTGGACCTCGGCATCGACGGATTCCGGCTCGACGCCGTGCCCTACCTCTACGCCGAGGAGGGCACCAACTGCGAGAACCTGCCGGCGTCCCACGCGTTCCTGAAGCGCGTACGGGCCGAGGTGGACACCCACTACCCGGACACGGTCCTGCTCGCCGAGGCCAACCAGTGGCCTGAAGACGTGGTCGACTACTTCGGCGACTACGCGTCGGGCGGCGACGAGTGCCACATGGCGTTCCACTTCCCGGTGATGCCACGCATCTTCATGGCCGTCCGCCGCGAGTCCCGCTACCCGGTGTCGGAAATCCTCGCCAAGACCCCTGCCATTCCGTCGAGTTGCCAGTGGGGCATCTTCCTGCGCAACCACGACGAGCTGACGCTGGAAATGGTCACGGACGACGAACGTGACTACATGTACGCGGAGTACGCGAAGGATCCGCGGATGCGGGCGAACATCGGCATCCGCCGCCGCCTCGCCCCGCTCCTCGACAACGACCGCAACCAGATCGAGCTCTTCACCGCGCTCCTCCTGTCCCTGCCCGGCTCGCCGATCCTGTACTACGGCGACGAGATCGGGATGGGCGACAACATCTGGCTCGGCGACCGTGACGCCGTGCGCACCCCGATGCAGTGGACCCCGGACCGCAACGCGGGCTTCTCGTCCAGCGACCCCGGCCGGCTCTACCTGCCCACGATCATGGACCCGGTCTACGGCTACCAGGTCACGAACGTGGAAGCGTCCATGTCGTCCCCGTCGTCCCTGCTGCACTGGACGCGCAGGATGATCGAGATCCGCAAGCAGAACGAGGCGTTCGGACTCGGTTCCTACACCGAACTCCCGTCGTCCAACCCGGCGGTGATCGCGTTCCTGCGCGAGTACAAAGATGACTTGGTGCTGTGCGTGCACAACTTCTCGCGTTTCGCGCAGCCCACCGAACTCGACCTCCAGGCCTTCGACGGCCGACACCCGGTCGAGCTCATCGGTGGGGTCCGCTTCCCCGCAATCGGCCGGCTCCCGTATCTGCTGACCCTCGCGGGTCACGGCTTCTACTGGTTCCGGCTCCGCAAGGAAGCCGTCAGCACCACCTGGTGACGGCCGGCCCCACGCCCCCCAGGGACCGTCCGTCCGCCTTCGAAAGGAGTCGTCGCCATGCCCAAGACCGCACTGCAGAGTCCGACCGGCGTCAGCCCCTCTCTGCTGCTGAACTCACTCGCCGGTCTGCTGCACGAGTGGCTGCCACGGCAGCGCTGGTTCGCGGGCAAGGGACGGCCTGTCACCGGGCTCACCCTGGCCTCGATGACCGAGCTGCACCCCGGCTGCCTGCATCTTCTGGTGCGGGCGGAACACGCCGAGCAGGCGACCCGCTCCGGTCCTGGCACAGCCCCGGCGGACAACCTGTACCAACTCCTGCTCGGCGTACGCGAGATGCTGCCGCCCTATCTGGCGCCTGCCTTCATCGGCCGTGCCACCGAGGGGCCGCTGACCGGGCTCATGGTGTACGACGCACTCCAGGAGCCGCGGTCGGCCGGGCTGCTGCTCGACCGGCTGCGCCACCCGGGCGCGGCGGGCCCCCTGCGTTTCGAGCGGGACGCGCGGATCGACGTGCCCGCCGGACTCACCCCGCGGGTTCTCGACGCCGAGCAGTCCAACACGTCCCTGGTGTACGGGGACGCGTTCATCCTGAAGGTGTTCCGGCGCGTGCAGGCCGGCATCAACCCCGATCTGGAAGTGCCGCGGGCGCTCGCCCGGCACGGCTGCACGCGCGTTCCGGCTCCTGTGGCCTGGTTCCGGACGTCCCAGCCGCAGGAGGCGACGCTCGGTGTCCTCCAGCCGTTCCTGCCCGACGCCGACGACGGCTGGACGCTCGCGCTCCGGTCTCTCGAGTCCGGCGGTGACTTCACCGACGAGGCGTACGAACTGGGTCGGGCCACGGCAGAGGTCCATCTCGCGCTGACCTCGGCCTTTCCCGTGGATCCGCCCGAACCTCACCGAAACAAGCGGCTCGCGGCCGCGATGACGGAACGCCTCGACGCGACGGCCAGGTCCGTGCCCGCGCTGCTCCCGCACGTACCGGGGCTGCGGGCCGCGTTCGACGCGTTCGCCCTCCTCGACACGGAGCGGCCCGCGCAGCGGATCCACGGCGATCTGCACCTCGGGCAGGTGCTGTGGTCGGGGCAGCAGTGGTTCGTCATCGATTTCGAGGGCGAGCCGGCCCGCCCGCTCGCCGAACGCCGCCGCGCCCAGTCCCCCGTACGCGATGTCGCGGGCATGCTGCGCTCCTTCGACTACGCGGCCCGCACCCGCCTCCCCTGGCGGCCCGAGTGGGCGCGCCGCTGCCGGGACGCGTACTGCGCCGGCTACGCCGCCGAGGCGACGTCGGACCCGCGCGAGGAACCCGGTCTGCTGCGCGCCTACGAGACGGACCGTGCCCTGTACGAAGTGCTCTACGAGGCGCGGCACCGGCCCGACTGGCTGCCCGTCCCGATGGCGGCGATCAGCCGCCTCGCCGAACCCGGCCCCGCCGAACCCCGCTGAACCGGGCGGCGGCAATCCCGCCGCCGCCCGCCGGAGTGCCCCACCCTCCCCGAGGAGACAGAACCGTGGCTGCTCGCAAGACGTCCGCCCCCGAGCGTGTCGGCCGCCCCGACAAGCCCGGCCCCGGTCGCCGCACCGTCCTGGCCGCACCCGCGCTGGACGGGACGGACCGCGAACGCCTGCTGTCGGGGACACATCACGATCCACATTCCGTGCTCGGCGCGCATCCCGTGAAGGGCGGGGTCGTGTTCCGGGTGCTGCGGCCGTACGCGCAGGGCGTCGCGGTGCGGATCGGCCGCCGGCGCGTCGCGCTGCACGACGACGGTGACGGCTTCTTCTCCGCGATGCTGCCCCTCGACGCGATCCCCGCGTACTCGCTGCTCGTGACGTACGACGGTGACGAGAGGGAGGTCCACGACCCGTACCGCTTCCTGCCCGCCCTCGGCGAGTTCGATCTGCATCTGATCCGCGAGGGGAGGCACGAGGAGCTGTGGACCGCTCTCGGGGCCGAGCCGATGACGCACGAGGGCGTGGCCGGCACCCGTTTCACCGTGTGGGCGCCGAACGCCCAGGGGGTGCGGGTCGCCGGGGACTTCACGTACTGGGACGGCACGCAGTACCCGATGCGCTCGCTGGGCGCGTCCGGTGTCTGGGAGCTGTTCCTGCCGGGGATCGGCGAGGGCGCCCGCTACAAGTTCGAGATCACCTCACGCCACGGCGACCGGTTCCTGAAGGCGGACCCGATGGCCCGCCGCACGGAGGTCCCGCCCGACACGGCCTCGGTCGTCACGGTGTCGCGGTACGAGTGGGGCGACGCCGGCTGGATGACCCACCGGGGCGACACCCCCGTGCACAAGGCGCCGTTCTCGGTGTACGAGGTCCATCTGCCGTCCTGGCGGCCCGGGCTGACGTACCGCCAGCTGGCTGATGAACTCCCCGCGTACGTCAAGGAGATGGGCTTCACCCACGTGGAGCTGATGCCCGTCGCCGGGCATCCCTTCAGCGGGTCCTGGGGCTACCAGGTCACCTCCTACTACGCGCCGACACCCCGCCTCGGCTCGCCGGACGACTTCAAGTACCTGGTCGACGCGCTGCACCGGGCGGGGATCGGCGTGATCATGGACTGGGTACCGGCGCACTTCCCCAAGGACGACTGGGCGCTCGGCCGGTTCGACGGAGTCCCGTTGTACGAGCCCGGGGACTCCCGGCGGGCGGAGCATCCGGACTGGGGCACGTACGAGTTCGACTTCGGCCGCACCGAGGTGCGCAACTTCCTCGTCGCCAACGCCGTGTACTGGTGCGAGGAGTTCCACATCGACGGGCTGCGTGTGGACGCCGTCGCCTCGATGCTCTACCTCGACTACTCGCGTGACTCCGGGCAGTGGGCGCCGAACGTGTTCGGCGGGCGGGAGGACCTGGACGCGGTCGCCTTCCTCCAGGAGATGAACGCCACCGTCTACCGGCGCTGCCCGGGTGTGGTGACCATCGCCGAGGAGTCGACCGCCTGGGACGGGGTGACCCGGCCGACGGACAGCGGCGGGCTCGGGTTCGGGCTGAAGTGGAACATGGGCTGGATGCACGACTCGCTCCAGTACATCCAGAAGGAGCCCGTGCATCGCAAGTACCACCACAACGAGATGACGTTCTCGATGGTGTACGCGTACAGCGAGAACTACGTCCTGCCCATCTCCCACGACGAGGTGGTGCACGGCAAGCAGGCCCTGGTGTCGAAGATGCCCGGCGACTGGTGGCAGCGGCGCGCGAATCACCGCGCCTATCTGGGCTTCATGTGGGCCCACCCGGGCAAGCAACTCCTGTTCATGGGGCAGGAGTTCGCGCAGGGCGGCGAGTGGTCGGCGGAGCAGGGACTCGACTGGTGGCTCCTCGACCCGGCGTACGAGGCCGAGCCGGACCACCGCGGCGTACGCGACCTGGTGCGCGACCTCAACACCACCTACGCGGACGCGCCCGCCCTGTGGGAGCGGGACACCTCGCCCGAGGGGTTCTCGTGGATCACCGCGGACGCATCCGACGACAACGTCTTCGCGTTCCTGCGGTTGGCGGCGGACGGCGCTCCTCTGCTGGCCGTGTGCAACTTCTCCCCCGTGGTCCGCGAGGACTACCGGCTCGGCGTGCCGGACAGCGTCCCCGGGTGGTACGAGGCCCTGAACACGGACGCGGCGCGGTACGGGGGCGGCGACGTCCTCAACAGCGGGATCCTCAAGCCGGATCCGGAGCCCAGCCACGGCCGGCCCGGCTCACTCCGGCTGACGCTGCCACCGCTGGCGACGGTGTGGCTGCGGCCTGCCTGAGGACACGCTCAGCAAAGGTGCGAGCACCCGGGGGCGGCCATGCGCCGCCTCCACACCGCCCGCGTCACCCGCCGACACATTCGCGCACCGCCGCGATCAGGCGGTTGGCGCGGGCGTCGCCGTGGCCGATCATGCGGTTCGCCACATAGGCGAATCCCACCCCGAACTCGTCGTCACCGAAGGCGAACTGGCCGCCCGCGCCGTCGTTCCCGAAGCTGCGCGCGCCGAGCATCGGGCGGAACGAGGGTGAGTCGAGCAGGAAGCCGGAGCCCCAGCGCGCACCGGCGTCGAAGCCGAGCCAGCCCGCACCGGACGACACCTCGCGCAGCGCATCGGTCACCGTGTCCGGCGTGAGCAGCCGTTCCCCTCCCTCGACGCCGGTCACGGCGGCCGCGTACAGACCGGCGAGGCCGCTCGCGGAGGCGACGGCGCCCGCTCCCGGGAGTTCCATGGCGTGCAGGGCCGGGTCGTTCCAGCCGTGGGGTTCGTCGAGGCCGGGGAAGACGAGCGCGCCGTTCATCGTCACGATGCGCGTCAGCAGATGCTCGGGTCCCGGCATCGCGGGTCGCCCCTCGGCCTCGACGAGCCGGGCCACGCTTCCCCACTCTCCGGCGGGCAGCCCGATCCAGGCCCGCACCCCCAGTGGGTCACCGACGGTGTGCCGGAAGTACGCCCCCGGTGTGAGGCCGGTGATGCGCCGGATCACCTCACCGACGGCGAAGCCGAAGACATGCCCGTGGTACTCGTACGCGGTGCCGGGCTCCCACAGCGGCTGCTGCTCCTCGATCGCCCGGATCACGGGCGTCCACGCGGCGATCTCCTCGAAGCCGAGCCGCCGGTCGAGTGCGGGTATTCCCGCGCGGTGGCCGAGGACCATGCGGCAGGTGATGTCCTCCTTGCCGTGCCGGGCGAACTCCGGCCAGTAGCGGCCCACGGGCGCGTCGAGGTCGAGCCTCCCCTCCTGCGCGAGGAGATGGGCGGCGAGGCTCACCAGGCCCTTGGCGCAGGAGAAGACCGGGACGACGGTGTCCTGTTCCCAGGCACGCCCGCTCGGCCCGTCCGCGGTCCCGCCCCACAGGTCGACGACCTTGCGGCCGCCCACGAACACCGTGACTGCGGCGCCCAGTTCGGCGAACTCGTCGAAGTTCCGCGCGAACACGTCGGCGACCGCCCCGAAGCGTTCGTCGGCCCATCCGTGATGCTGCCCCATCGTGTCCCGTCCTCCGTGGTCGTCGAAACGATCACCGTACGAGGGTGCGCCGCGGGGCTCGAACGATTTTCAGGGGGCCGTGGGGCTCCGGGGGACCCTTGGTGCGGGCTCCGGAGCGGGGCGGTTACCCTTGCCGACGTACCGGACACGGGGTGCCCCGAACGAGGGCTGAGATCACACCCGTCGAACCTGAACCAGTTAGCACTGGCGGAGGGATGTCAGCCAATGTCATTGCCCCATGCCCCGAGCAGCACCGGCGCCGCCGGACCGCGCTCCGTCTTCGACGGGCGGATGCCCGCCGCGCCCGGTGACCTGCGCGTCGAGGCGCGCGGGATCACGCCGGTCCCCGAGAGCCACCGCTACGGCGGCGCCGGACGTCTCTTCACCGTGTGGTTCGCCCCGAACCTGACCATGACGGGTGTCTTCACCGGCACCGTCGGGATCGTCCTCGGCCTGGACTTCGCCACCGCGCTCGCCGCCGTCGTCGTCGGCACCCTCGTGGGCGCCGTCCCCACCGCGTATCTCGGTACGTGGGGCAGCGTGACCGGCGCGGGCCAGCTCCCGCTCGCCCGGCTCGCGTTCGGCCGGGCCGTCGCGGTGCCCGGCGCCCTGCAGTGGCTGTCGTCGGTCGCCTGGGACGCGCTGATCGGCCTGTTCGGCGGGGACGCGCTCGCCCGGCTGTGCGGCTGGCCGTTCTGGCTGGGGGTCCTGGTGATGATGGCGGCGCAGGGCGCGCTCGGCGTGCTCGGCTACGAGGCCATCCACCGCCTCCAGAAGCTGATGACGTTCGTCCTGGCCGCCGCCTTCGCGGTCCTGGCCGTCAAGCTCCTCGACGGTGTGCACCCCGCCGCCACCGGGGCCGCGCAGGGCGCCGACCGCGCCGGCGCGTTCGTCCTCACCAGCACGATCGCGCTCAGCCTGTCCCTGTCCTGGGCCCCGTACGCGAGCGACTTCAGCCGGTATCTTCCGGCCGCCACCTCCCGTAAGCGGATGTTCTGGTACACGCTCCTCGGGGTCACCGTCTCCTTCGTCGCCGTCCAGGCGCTCGGGCTCTGGGGTGCCTCCGTCTTCACCGACCAGACCGCCCAGGGCGTCGACAAGCTGCTCGGCGGGGGCGTGCTCGGCTCGTTCGGGCTGCTGGCCGTGGCGCTCGCCGCCCTGTGCAGCAACGCCATGAACGACTACAGCGGATCGCTGGCGCTGCAGACGATCGGCGTCCGTGTCCCGCGGCCGGTCGCCGCGGCTCTCGCGGCGGTGCTCGGCTTCCCGCTGGTGCTGTGGATGCACGCCGCCGACACCGCGGCCCGCTTCCAGAACGTGCTGCTGTTCGTCGGCTACTGGATCCCCGGTTTCGTCGCGGTCGTGGCCGTCGACTGGTTCGCGCGCGGCAGGGAGCGCGGCGGGGCGCCGGTCGACCTCGCCGCCGAGAGCGCCCGGCCGCAGCCGTGGTGGCCCGGTCTCGTCGCCTTCGTCGCCGCCTTCGCCGCGGCGGTTCCGTTCATGGACAGCGGCCTGTACGTGGGCCCGGTCGCGGACGCGCTGCACGGCGCCGACCTCGCGTACTACGTCGCCTTCGTCGTCGCACTCGCCGTGTACGCGCCGCTGAGGCTGCGCCGCGCGACCGCCGCTGCCGTTCTTGAGGAGAACCCGGCATGACCGTCCCCACGCGCGCCGCGGGCGTCGCGCCGCCCCGCGTCCTGACCGTCGCCGGATCGGACTCGGGCGGCGGCGCCGGGATCCAGGCCGACCTCAAGACGATGCTGGCACTCGGCGCCCACGGCATGAGCGTCCTGACGGCCGTCACCGCGCAGAACTCCCTCGGCGTCCAGGGTGCCTGGGAACTCCCCGTCGAGGCGGTGCGCACGCAGTACCGCAGCGTCGTGGACGACATCGGCGTCCAGGCCGTCAAGACCGGCATGCTGTCCTCGCCGGCGCTCGTCGAGACCGTCGCCGAACTGCTCGCCGGCACGGACGCCCCCGTGGTCGTCGACCCGGTGAGCGTGTCCAAGCACGGTGATCCGCTGCTCGCCGAGGACGCGCTCGACGCGGTGCGGACGAAGCTGCTGCCGGTCGCGACGGTGGCCACGCCGAACCTGGACGAGGTGGCGCAGCTGACCGGGCTCAGCGTCACGGACGACGACGGCATGCGCCGGGCCGCGGCACGGCTTCTGTCGTTCGGGCCGCGCTGGGTGGTCGTCAAGGGCGGCCATCTGCCCGGGGCTGCCGTGGACCTGCTCACCGACGGCACGGAGGAGCACTGGCTGCGCGCCCCGCGCCACGACAACCGGCACACGCACGGCACGGGCTGCACGCTCGCCTCCGCCGTCGCCGTGGGTCTCGCGCAGGGCCTGCCCGTGCCGGACGCCGTGCGCCGGGCGAAGGAGTACGTGACCGGGGCGATCGCCGCCGGGTTCGCGCTCGGGTCGGGCATCGGCCCGGTCGACCACGGGTGGCGCCTGCCGGGCGACCGCGCGACGGGCTGACACCGGCCGGGCGACGGCGTGACGGGCTGACACCGGCCGGGGCCGCGCCCCAAATATGCGTGGGCCCGGGTATGCGTGGCCCCTCGTATGCGTGCGCGTCAGGACTCTCACCCCCGTCCGACCGCACCCGTGCAGACCCGCCGCCCCGGGCGGCAACACGCCCACCTGCGCACAAACAGGGCCCGGCGCGCCTTCCCGCCGCTGCGTCCACTTGACTGTGGCCATGACCACCGTGCCCCGCCAGCCCCCACAGGACCCGCCGTCCGGCCACATGATCGTGTGCGGCGGCGACGCACTCGCCGAGCGGCTCGCCGCCGAACTACGCGCCGTGTACGGCGAGCGCGTCACCGTCGTCGTGCCCTCCGTCCGCGTCACGCGACAGGGCGCGGGCCCGGCCGGACGGGTGCGGGCGGCCGCTCTGCTCACCCGCATCCAGGCCGCCGTGAGCCGCACGGCGTCCGCCCCGGACGACGACGGTGTCCCGCCGCCCCGCGTGATGGAGGCACCCGTACTCGACGAGGAGGCGCTGGCCGAGGCGGGCGTGGCCGGCGCGGCGGCCCTGGCCCTCGTGCACGGCGACGACGAGACGAACATCCGGGCCGCGCTCGCCGCCCGCCGCCTCAACCCCCAGCTCCGCCTGGTCATCCGGCTCTACAACCGCAAGCTCGGCCAGCAGCTGGAGAACCTGCTCGACCAGGCCGCCGTCCTCTCCTCCCCCGGGCTCGACCCCGAGGCCCTGGACACGACCACCACCGTCCTGTCCGACGCCGACACCGCGGCTCCCGCGCTCGCGGCCACCGCCGTCGCGGGCACCAGCAAGGTCGTCCAGGCCGACGGTCTCCTCCTGCGCGCCGTGGAGCGCACGCCGCCGGGCCCGGGCGCCGTCGCCGACCCCGGCCTGTGCACCCTCGCCCTGCTGTCCGCGACCGCCAACGACCCCGCCGGCGCCGAGGGTTCGGACGCCGGCGGCGCGGAGGGCCCGCTGCTGCTGCCCGACGAACGTACTGTGGCGGCGGCCACCGGCCGGGGCACGGTGGTCCTGGAGACCGTCTCGCCCACGGACGTGGCCGCCCCGAACGGAAGCCTGGGCAGCCGCCGTATGCCGCTCGGCTCGCTGTTCTCGCGGCGCCTTCGCTGGTCGGTCGCCGGCCTCGTCACGAGCGTCCTCGGCCTCGCCGTCGCCTCCTGGGCCACCACGGACGACCATCCGCTGCACGCCGGATACCTCACGCTCCTCGACCTGTTCGCCATCGACGACCCCGCCATCGGTGAACCCCTCGCCCGCCAGCTCCTCCAACTCCTCACGGGTCTCGCGGGGTTGCTGCTCCTGCCCGTGCTGCTCGCGGCGGTCCTCGAAGCCCTGGGCACGTTCCGTACGGCGTCCGCGCTGCGCCGTCCGCCACGCGGCCTGTCCGGGCACGTCGTGCTCCTCGGCCTGGGCAAGATCGGCACCCGCGTCCTGGCCCGCCTGCGGGAACTCGGCATCCCCGTCGTCTGCGTGGAGGAGGACCCCGAGGCGCGCGGCGTCGCCCTGGCCCGCCGCCTGCGCGTGCCGACCGTCATCGGCGACGTCACCCAGGAAGGCGTCCTGGAAGCCGCCAAGGTGCATCGCGCCCACGCCCTGCTCGCCCTCACCAGCAGCGACATCACCAACCTCGAAGCGGCCCTGCACGCGCGCTCGGTCAAGCCCGACCTGCGGGTGGCGCTGCGCCTGTTCGACGACGCGTTCGCGACGGCCGTCTACCGCACGCTCCGCTCCGCGTATCCCCTCGCCCTGACCCGCAGCCGCAGCGTCTCCGCCCTGGCCGCTCCCGCGTTCGCGGGCGCCATGATGGGCCGCCAGATCCTGGGCGCCATCCCCGTGGAGCGCAGCGTCCTTCTCTTCGCCGCCCTCGACGTGGCCGGGCACCCGCATCTCGACGGCCTCACCGTCGCCGACTCGTTCCGGGCCGGTTCCTGGCGCGTGATCGCCCTCGACGCCACCGCGCCCGGCGAGCGGCGGCCCGACCTCGCGGCGTCTCCCGACGACGACGATCCCGACCGCCCCACGGGGCTTGTGTGGGACCTCCACCCCGGTTACGTGCTGCGTCCCGAGGACCGCGTGGTGCTCGCCGCCACCCGTCAGGGCCTGGCCGAACTCCTGCGCCACGGCCCCCTGGCCCGCACCCGGGTCGGCGCCGGCAACTTCCGGACCGGCCCGTGACACGGCGAAGGGCGCCGGTGTGAGCACTCGCGTACGGCATCCCACACCCGCACACCGGGCCGGCGCCCGGCTCGGTGTGATCAACTGCTCCCGGCGCGCCTTATCCTTGTTCCCGCCACACCCCTCCCGCTCGTCCTCGCGTTCGCGCGGGGCGAAGTTCGTTCCGTGGCAACCAATTTGACGGGGCCGTCGATCAAGGGTGGTGCGCAGAGTGTTGCTGGCGGATCGGTACCGGTTGCACAGAACCGTCGGCCGCGGCGGTATGGGCGAGGTGTGGGAGGCCACCGACGAGATGCTGGGCCGGCCCGTGGCCGTGAAGCTGCTCATCGCCCAGGACTCGGATCCGTCCGCCGCCGCCAGGTTCCGTATGGAGGCGCAGACTTCGTCCTCGCTCAGCCATCCGCACGTGGTCGGTGTCTACGACTTCGGTTCGTGGGAGCACCGCTTCTATCTCGTCATGGAGCTCGTCGAGGGCGGCAGTCTGGCCCAGGAGACCTCCGGCGGCGCGCGTCTCGCCCCGGAGCGGGTGGCGGACATCGCGGCCGGTGCGGCGGCGGGGCTCGCGGCGGCCCACCGCCAGGGTGTCGTGCACCGGGACATCAAGCCGGGCAATCTGCTGGTCACCGCGGACGGCACGGTCAAGCTGGGCGACTTCGGCATAGCCCGCTTCCTGGACGACCCGGCCGCCGGGCTCACCACCACCGGCCAGATCGTCGGCACCGGCCTGTACCTGGCGCCCGAGCGCGCCCTCGGCAAGAACGCGGGCCCGCCGTCCGACGTGTACTCGCTGGGCTGTGTCCTCTATCAACTCCTCACCGGGAACCCGCCGTTCCGGGCCGACACCGCGACAGGCCTGCTCTACCAGCACGTCGACGCGGCGCCCGTGCCTCCGGGCCGGCTCGGGATCCGGCTGCCTCCGTCGTTCGAGAACTATCTGCTCGGCCTGCTGGCCAAGCAGCCCGAGGACCGGCCGACCGCCCAGGAGGTGACGGACTGGTTCCGCTCGGGGGCCTGGCGGGGCCGTCCCGAACCGCTCCCGGAGACCGTGCCGGTGGCGCCCGCGCCGCCGCACCCCGGCCACCTGCCGTCCGCCCCGGACATCCGTACGACCGCCACGACGTACCAGCTGCCGTCGTCCGGCCGGGCGGCGCGCCGGGGCACCCGGCGTGGCGTCGCGGCGGCGGCGAGACGCCGGCCGAGAACCATCGGGGCCGTCGCCGCGGCCGCGCTCTTCGTCGCGTCCCTTCTGATCGGCATGGCGTGGTTCGCGCCCGACGACAGCACCGCGACCACCCCGACGGACCCGTCACCCACCTCGTCCGCGCAGGACTCCACGGTCACCGAGCCGTCGTCGGACGCCCAGCCCGCGGACACCGGCGTCGCCCCGTCACAGACGGTCGACCCGCAGCCCGCCCCTCAGCGGGAGAACCCGGGGGATGGCGAGGGCAAGCACAAGAAGGGCAAGCGGGACTGACAGGCGTGCCGGTTCCGGCGCGGGGCGCTGCGGCGAGGCGACGGCGGAGAAAGTGGAGACGCTGGGCGCCGGCTGGGTCGCGGAGGAGGCCCTGGCCATCGGCGTGTACGCGGCGCTCGCCCGCACGCGGCCGCGAACCCCGAAGCGGTCCCTACCGGGCGTTCCGGTCGAGCTTGAGCGCGTTGGCCCAGAGCGTCGTGGACGTCTCGACGAGCTCGTCGAGCGGGTGGTCCTCGCCGAGGGCGTACGCGTAGTAGGCCATGCGGCTCACCATGCCCGAGAGCGCCCGCGCCGCCATCAGGGGGTCGAGAGTGCGGTCCGCGAGGCCGCGGTCCTGGAGGTCCTTGATGGCGCGCGCGTTGCGGTCGGCGAAGGCGCGGCTGCGGCGCCTGCGCACCTCCCGGAACCCGGGGTCGCC
The DNA here is from genome assembly GCF_004005495.1 of Streptomyces antnestii. Classification (GTDB taxonomy): domain Bacteria; phylum Actinomycetota; class Actinomycetes; order Streptomycetales; family Streptomycetaceae; genus Streptomyces; species Streptomyces antnestii. Next base: position 218,427 of record NZ_RZYA01000002.1, on the reverse strand, counting down.
GGCGGCGACCTGATCGAGGATCAGCATGAGTTTCGCGTTGCGCTTGTACGCCTCGAAGTAGGCCCTGTTGCTCGCCTCGATCACGTCGACCGGCGAACTGTCCTCGGGGTCGAGGCGCGGCATGCCCGGGTGCAGCATGTCGTCCTGGGCGACTTCGAGCACCGCCTGGAAGATCTCCTCCTTGCCGGCGAAGTACGTGTAGAACGTGCCGGTCGAGCAGGCGGCCTCGGCGGTGATGTCGGTGAGGCGCGAGTCCAGGTAGCCGTCGCGTTCGAACACGACGCGGGCGGCGGCCACCAGCGCGGCGCGAGTGCGGGCGCCGCGCGCGGTGGCGGGGGGTTCGCGCAGCGCGGAGGTGTCGGCGAGCGAGGGGATGTCCTCGCCGTCCGGTGCGTGGCCGCGGGTGGTCATGGCGTGGGTCCTTCCTCTGCTCGCCTGCACTGCTCATCGGTACGAAAAAGCTTGCCTGCGCTGCTCACCCCTACGGGAGCGAGGCGATCTTCGCACACCGTCGGTGCACGGCGACCGCCTCGGCCCCTTGCCCCCCGCGCGCCCCCGCACCGCCGCTCCGGTGCCGGACCGTCAGCGGGTGCGGCCCCACTGCGGTTCCCTGCGGCGCAGTTCCCGCATCGCGATGGTGCGCTTGTGCACCTCGTCGGGGCCGTCGGCGAGACGGAGGGTGCGCAGGTGCGCGTACATGCTGGCGAGCGGAAAGTCGTTGCTGACCCCGCCTCCGCCGTGCACCTGGATGGCGCGGTCGACGACCTTCAGGGCGACCTGCGGCGCGGCGACCTTGATGGCCGCGATCTCTGTGCGCGCGTGCCGGTTCCCGACGGTGTCCATGAGGTGGGCGGCCTTGAGGGTGAGCAGCCGGGCCATGTCGATCTCGATGCGGGACTCGGCGATCCAGTCCTGGATGTTGGCCCGGTTCGCGACGGGCTCACCGAACGTCGTACGCGACTGCGCGCGGTCGATCATCAGGTCGAGGGCGCGCTCTGCCATGCCGATCGCGCGCATGCAGTGATGGATGCGGCCGGGGCCGAGACGTGCCTGGCTGATCATGAAGCCGTCGCCCTCTCCGGCGAGCAGCGCGGTCACCGGCACCCTGACGTCCTCGAAGACGACCTCGGCGTGACCCTCCCGGTCCTGGTAGCCGAAGACCGGGAGGTTGCGCAGGACCGTGACGCCGGGGGTGTCGACGGGCACCACCATCATGCTCTGCTGACGGTGCGTCGCGGCCTCGGGTTCGGTCTTGCCCATCACGATGAGCACCTTGCAGTTCGCGTGCAGGGCGTTCGAGGTCCACCACTTGCGTCCGTTGAGGACGTAGTCGTCGCCGTCGCGCTCCATCCGGAGCTGGATGTTGGTGGCGTCGGAGCTGGCCACGGCGGGTTCGGTCATGGCGAAGGCGGACGCTATCTCGCCGTCGAGGAGCGGCCGCAGCCACTTCTCCTTGTGCTCCTCGGTGCCGAAGAGGGTGAGAACCTCCATGTTGCCGGTGTCCGGCGCGTTGCAGTTGGTGGCCTCGGGGGCCAAGTGGGCGCTGCGGCCCATGATTTCGGCGAGTGGGGCGTACTCGAGGTTGGTGAGGCCCGGACCCCACTCGGGGTGCGGGTGGAAGAGGTTCCACAGCCCGCGCTTCTTCGCGTCGGCCTTGAGGTCTTCGAGGACGGGCGGGTGGAAGTGCGGATCGCCGGACGCGGCCATCTGCGCCTCGTAGACCGCCTCCGCCGGGTAGACGCGCTCGTCCATGAAGGCGAGCAGCTTCTCCTGGTACTCCTTGGCCCTGTCGGTCAGTTCGAACACGCGGGTTCTCCTCACGGGGGTTGGATTTTCGGGGGCGGTGAGCCGGCGCGACAGGGAGCCGGGCTCGTCGCGCGTGCCCGGCGGCATGTCACACGCGCAGCAGGTTCCGCAGTTCCTCGGCGGTCGTGGCCGCCTCACGGTGGACGATCCCGGCGAGGCCGGCCCGTCGTGCCGCGACGATGTTGTGTTCGAGGTCGTCGACCATGACCGTCTCCTCGGGCCGGGTGCCGAGTCGCTCGCACGCGACGGCGTAGGCCCGCCGGGACGGTTTGCGTACGCCGATGTCGCCGGAGATCACCACGGCGTCGAACATGGACTCCAGATCGAAGCCGGCGTAGCAATCGTCGCCCAGGGAGTTCGAGAGCAGCCCCACGGGACGCCCCGCGCCGCGCACCTCGGCGACGAGGTCGAGCATCGCCTGGTCCGGGCGCAGTTCCTGCTGCATACGGGACAGGAGTCCGGCCCCCTGGATGTCGGCGCCGTGTGCCCGCAGCCGCTCGGCGAAGCCGTCCTCGAACTCCCGCTGGCCGAGCCGTCCCTCCTCGTGCGCGACGAGCAGCGCGCCGGACTGTTCGTCCTTGGCGAGCAGGCGGAGGGGCAGCCGTGGGTCGACGCCGAGCGCGGCGCCGAAGGCTTCGAACGCCTCGTACACGCTGGTGGTCAGCACTCCCCCGAAGTCGAAGAGGACGGCGCTGATTCGGGTGCTCAAGACACGGCCTCCTGCCGGCGCCGCATCTCTGGGATCCGGCGCGCGTGGTGGGAACCCCGTCGGCGGGACGCCGGAACGGTGGCTGGTTCGGGAAGCATCCGCAACGTACCTGAACCTGGACTCAACTTCAATAAAGCGCCGCCCCACTCCACCGCGTAGCTTCACGCTCCAGAGCGCGGGCGAAACCGGGACATGCCACGCGTGTCGCCTCGGTCCAGCGTGCGGACGGGGGTGACAGTGGCCGCACCACCGGCCCCGGACGCCACCCGAGGAACGCGCCATGACCACCCGCCACCCCCTCCGCGGCCTGAGCCGCGTCGCCGCCCGGCCCAACGTGCTGTTCGGCGGCGTCTACGGCGCCGTCCTCGCGAGTTCGATGGTCGCGGCGCTCACCCAGTACGGCCGGGCGTCGCGCGCGGACCGCATGTACGACGCCCAGTGGCTCCTGATCACCGCGGCCGCCTCGGCCCTGGCCCACGGCTACGCGCACCTCATCGCCCGGCGCGGCGACGAGACCCACCACGGGGCGGTCGCCGCGGTGCGCGCGCTCGCCGAGGAGTGGCCGCTCCTCCTCGCCACCGTGCCCACGCTCGTGATGCTCTTCGGAGCCGGCCTCGGCTGGTGGAACTACGCGGGCATCGAGTACGTGGCCCTCGGCTTCAACGTCGCCCTGCTCTTCGCCTGGGGCCTCACGGCGGCGCGCGTCAGTGGCCGCACCTGGGCGAGATCGCTCCTGCTCGGGGTCGGTGACTCACTGCTCGGCCTGATCGTCGTGGTCGCCAACGCCCTGATCAAATAGCCCCCCGGCCGAGCAGGAGGGTGGAAGCCGCTGGATACCGTACGGCTGACCGGGCGCGCGTCGCAGCGGCGCCCGGGAGCGCCGTAGCCGTGGCGCCGCCCTGCGCCTCCACGACCAGCACGAGAAGGACCACCGGCCATGAACAGCAAGCACGTGGCGTTCGACGATCTCGACCGCAAGATCGTCGCGGCGCTCATCGCGAACGCCAGGACGAGTTTCGCGGAGATCGGCGCGGCCATCGGCCTGTCCGCCACGGCGGTCAAGCGGCGCGCCGACCGGCTGCGGGAGAACGACGTGATCACCGGCTACACGGCGACGGTCCGGCCGGCCGCGCTCGGCTGGAGCACCGAGGCGTTCGTCGAGGTGTACTGCGACGGCGCGGCGCCGCCCCGCCGGCTCGCGGAGGTCGTGCGCAACCATCCGGAGATCACCTCGGCGATGACCGTGACGGGTGGCGCCGACGCGTTGCTGCACGTCAGGGCCACGGACGTGGGCCACTTCGAGGAAGTCCTGGAGCGGATCAGGGCCGAGCCGTTCATCCGCAAGACGATCAGTTACATGGTCCTGTCCCACCTGCTGCCGGACAGCGCGGAGGCCGGCGCCCGTGAGGCGGCCCCCGACGACGCAGCGAACCTTCACTGACCAGGCGATCTACGCAGCATTCCTGCGGGGGCACGCAACTAAATGTCCTTGTCGAGCGCGACCGCCGCTTCTTACCGTTGGGGGACACCCCTGGTCGTCGTCCCGCAAGGAAGCGGAGGTACCCGTCTGTGTCCAGGCGCTATCTGGTCTGCGAACCCCGATACTTCGACGTTCGCTACGCGATCAACCCGTGGATGCGGGAAGACGTGCGGGTCGACACCGCGCTGGCCCTCGCGCAGTGGCGGAACCTGATCGGGACCTACCGCGAGCACGGCCACACGGTCGAGACCGTGGAGCCGGTCCCGGGCCTGCCGGACATGGTCTTCGCCGCGAACTCGGCGCTCGTCGTGGGCGGCCGCGTGCTCGGCTCGAACTTCCACGCCGAGCAGCGGCGCCCGGAGTCCGCCGAGTACGAGACGTGGTTCAAGGCCGCGGGCTACGACGTGCACCGCCCTGAGTCGGTCTGCGAGGGCGAGGGCGATCTCGTCCCCGTGGGGCGCTACGTCCTCGCGGGCACCGGGTTCCGCACGTCGCGGGCCGCGCACGACGAGGCGCAGGAGTTCTTCGGCGTACCCGTCGTCGGACTGCGCCTGGTGGACCCGTACTTCTATCACCTGGACACCGCCCTGTTCGCCCTCAACGACCCCGCGGACGACGGGAACGACGGGAACATCGCCTACTACCCCGACGCCTTCTCCGCAGGGAGCCGCGAGGTACTGGCGCACCTCTTCCCGAACGCCGTCCTCGCCACCCGCGACGACGCCATGGCCTTCGGCCTCAACTCCGTCTCCGACGGGCGCCACGTCTTCGTGGCCCCGCAGGCGACCGGCCTCGTCGCCCAGCTCGAAGAGCGTGGTTACGTCCCCGTCCCCGTCGACCTGTCCGAGTTCCACAAGGCCGGCGGAGGCATCAAGTGCTGCACCCAGGAGATCCGTTCATGACCGTCGCCCCCGTCCGGACCGCCCGTTCGTCGGCCGAGCTGATCAGCGCCGAGGCGCCGGTGCTCGCGCACAACTACCACCCCCTGCCCGTGGTCGTCGCCCGTGCCGAGGGCACCTGGGTCGAGGACGTCGAGGGCCGCCGCTACCTCGACCTCCTCGCCGGCTACTCGGCGCTCAACTTCGGCCACCGCCACCCGGCCCTGATCGAGGCCGCCCACCGTCAGCTCGACCAGCTCACGCTCACGTCGCGTGCCTTCCACAACGACCGCCTGGCCGGCTTCGCCGAGGGCCTCGCGGAGCTGACCGGCCTCGACATGGTGCTCCCGATGAACACGGGCGCCGAGGCCGTGGAGAGCGCCGTCAAGGTCGCCCGCAAGTGGGCGTACGAGGTCAAGGGCGTCCCGGCGGACCGGGCGACGATCGTCGTGGCCGACGGCAACTTCCACGGCCGCACGACCACCATCGTCAGCTTCTCCACCGACGAGTCGGCCCGCGCCGGGTTCGGGCCCTTCACGCCGGGCTTCCGCGTCGTCCCGTACAACGACCTGGCGGCGCTGGAAGCGGCGATCGACGAGACGACGGCCGCCGTCCTGCTCGAACCCATCCAGGGCGAGGCCGGGGTCGTCATCCCGGACGACGGCTATCTCACCGGCGTGCGTGACCTGACCCGGCGGGCGGGCTGCCTGTTCATCGCCGACGAGATCCAGTCGGGCCTCGGCCGCACGGGCCGTACCCTCGCCGTCGACCACGAGTCCGTACGCCCCGACATGCTGCTGCTCGGCAAGGCGCTCGGCGGCGGCATCGTGCCGGTGTCCGCGGTCGTCGCGGGCCGGGACGTCCTCGGGGTGCTGCGGCCCGGCGAGCATGGCTCCACGTTCGGCGGGAACCCGCTGTCCGCGGCGGTCGGCTCCGCCGTCGTCGACCTGCTGGCCACCGGCGAGTTCCAGCGCCGGGCGGCGGACCTGGGCGAGGTGCTGCGCAACGGCCTCGAAGCCCTCACCGGCAAGGGTGTCACGGGCTTCCGGGCCCGGGGGCTGTGGGCGGGCGTCGACATCGACCCGGCCATCGGCACGGGCCGCCGGATCAGCGAACTCCTCCTGGCCGAAGGCGTGTTGGTCAAGGACACGCATGGCTCGACGATCCGCCTGGCCCCGCCCCTGACGATCACCCGCGAAGAGCTGGAGTCGGCGCTCGCCGCGCTGGGGAGGGTGCTCGGGTAGCCGGTCACACGGACGGCGGGGCCGGGCGATACGCGACGGACCGCCCGGCCCTGCCCCGTCCAGGATCAGTCCATGCGCCCGGCCGTGTGGAGGGCCACCGTACGGCCCTTGACCACCAGCGTCGGCCGTGGGTACCGGCTTCGCGCCCCTGGGGGCGTGCTGGTGAGCTACGCGTTCTCGGGCAGGCCGGGCCGGATGGTCGCGGACACCGTACGGGGCGCGGCCCGGGTCAAGTTGATGAACCTGCGGCCCGGGCGGCGCGCGGCACTGAGCATGGTTCCCAACGAGCTGAGCGCGGACCACACCTGGTACCGCGAGAGCCTGCGGCGTCTGCTGGCCATGGCGGCCGACGGGTCGATCGACACGGCGGTGGGCGCCGTCCGCCCCCTGACGGAAGCGGCGGATGTCCACCGCGCCCTGGAGCGCCGCGAGTTGACGGGAAAGGCCGTCCTGACCCCCGCCTGACCGCCCCGCGCATCCCCACGCCCCGCGCATCCCCACGCCCCGCGCATCCCCACGCCCCGCGCGTCCTCACACCCCGCGCCCCACGTCCCGTACGAGGTCCAGCGCCCTGCCCAGCGTGGTGAGGCGGGCCTCCAGTGTGTCGCCGGCCGGGTAGAGGCGGACCGTGTCGACGCCCGCGGCGCTCCAGACCCGCAGGCGTTCGCGGATCACGGGTTCGGTGCCGATGAGGGTGGTGGCCAGGACCATGTCGTCGGTGACCAGTTCCGCGGCGCCGTCGCGGTCGCCCGCCTGCCAGCGGGCGCGGACCTCGGCCGCCGTGTCGGCCCAGCCCTGCCTGCTGTAGGCGTTGTTGTAGTAGTTGGTGGTCGCGGATCCCATGCCGCCCAGGCTGAAGGCCAGTTCCTTCTTGCGGCCCGCGACCATCGCGCGCAGCGCGTCCTCGTCGTCGGCGAACGCCACCTCGGCGCCCTGGCAGACGTCCAGGTCGGACCGCTTACGGCCGGCCGCGGCGAGCCCGGCGTCCAGATGGTCGAAGTAGGCCCCCTGCGCGCCCTCGGGCACGAAGCTCGTGCCGAGCCAGCCGTCCGCGATCTCGCCGGTCAGCCGCAGCATCTTGGGCGAGAGCGTGGCCAGATAGATGGGCAGGTCGTACTCGGCGCGCATCGACAGGCGCATCGGCTTCGCCTCGCCGCCGGGAAGCGGGAGGGTGAACTCCCCTCCCTCGTAAGCGAGTTTCTCTCCCGCCACCGCCTGCCGGACGATCTCGACGGTCTCGCGCATACGGGTCAGGGGCCGCGCGAAGGGTACCCCGTGCAGCCCCTCGATCACCTGGGGTCCCGACGGGCCGAGTCCGAGCAGGAAGCGGCCTTCGGAGATGTTGGAGAGGGTGATCGCCGCGCGGGCGATCGCGGCCGGGGTGCGGGTGGCCAGCTGGATGATCCCGGAGCCGAGCAGCATCCTCTCCGTGCGCGCCGCCAGGTATCCGAGCGGCGAGGGGGCCTCCGAGCCCCATGCCTCGGCCACCCAGCAGATGTCCATCCCGAGCCGTTCGGCCTCGGTCACGAAGTCGACCGTCTCGCGCCAACTGCCGCCCGAGGCCTCGATCGTCGTGGAGGTACGCATCACTCGCCCCGCCCTTCCGGAGCGGGCCCGCCCTCGGCCAGGTCCTTGATCGCGTCGAGCGTGGCGGTGATGCTCCGCTCGAACTCCCTCAACCGCACGAACACGATCTTCTGCTCCTTCTCCGGCATCCGGTCGATCGCGTACGAGAGCCCGGAGCGGCCGGGGCCCAGCTGCATCCACTGGGCAAGCTCGGTGCCGCCGTCGTCGAGCGGTGTCAGGGTGAACTTCCATAGGGAGCTCGGATGTTCGGGGTCCTCGACCGCCCAGGCGAACACGCGGGGCGCCTCGCACCGGACGACGTACGAGGTGGTCTGCCACTCCCCCAGCGACTCGTGCTTGCTGCGTCCGGCGAACCGCGCGCCGAGCGTGGGGCCCGCCGCCCCGTCCAGCCAGTCGACCGACTGGAGTTCGGCGCTGAGCGTGGGCATCAGATTGATGTCGGAGACGAACTCCCACACCCGGTCCGGCGACGCCAGGACCCTTCTGCGGACCTCGACCGTCGGTTTGTCGGCGTAGCGCGCGCCCGTCCACTCCATTGCCGGTTACCTCTCCGTCTGCGGAAGTTCACTGTGCCGGGTCCGTAGAAAGCGGCCCTGACCATGAGAGTTGCGTAGATAGACTCACTCGTCAAGAGGGTCGACAGGGGCCGGACCACGGGAGGTCAGCCGGCGAAACGCGCCTTGATGTCAGGGCGTTCGGCCAGCCGGGGCGGATAACCCGGGCCGAGACGGGGCCGCGTGTTCTCGGCCGTCATCGGCTCCTTGCACTCGCTGCACACGACCTCGGCGTGGCCCTCCTGGCCGCACCGGTCGTGGTGGAACACGACGGGCGGTCCGGCCTCCTCCGCGAGCCAGCGGTCGCCCCACCTGTTCATGGCGGCGAGCACGCCGAAGAAGTCGCGTCCCATGTCCGTGAGGACGTAGTCGTAGCGGACGGGTTCCTGCTGATAGGCCCGCTTCTCCATGAGCCCCTCGTCCACGAGGCGCCGGAGCCGGTCAGCCAGGGTGTTGCGCGCGATGCCGAGCTCCTCCTGGAACACGTCGAACCGCTTGATCCCGTAGAACGCCTCACGCAGGACGAGCGGCGTCCACCAGTCGCCGAGCAGGTCCATGGTGCGGGCGATGGAGCAGGGCCAGTTGGCAAAGGAGGTCCGCCTCATACCGACAGCATACGAGGGTCTCGCATTGAGACCCAGCAGTTCGGGCCCACGAGGAGAGGCCGGTTCGGGCGTTCCGTACGGCTGTGGCACGTGACCTACGACGCAAACTCCGCGTCCCTGTTGTGGAGCCCGTCACGGAACTGGTCCAGTGGCCGGGACAGTCGGCGCGCAGCGCCGCACGAGGAGGGGGTTCACGCATGACGTCCGGGTACTTCACGTCCGTCGACGATGTGTCCGCGCGGCTCGCCGCGACGGGCTACCTGGCGTCCCCCGCGGTGGCCACCACCGTCTTCCTCGCCGACCGCCTCGGCAAGCCGCTCCTCGTCGAGGGCCCCGCGGGCGTCGGCAAGACCGAACTGGCCAAGGCGGTCGCCGAGGTCGCGGGCGCCACCCTCGTGCGGCTCCAGTGCTACGAGGGCGTGGACGAGTCCCGCGCGCTGTACGAGTGGAACCACGCCAAGCAGCTCCTGCGCATCACGGCGGGCCGCGACGAGTCGTGGGACGAGACCCGTACGGACATCTTCAGCGAGGAGTTCCTGCTGCCGCGCCCGCTGCTGACGGCGATCCGTGGCAGTGACCCGAAGGTGCTGCTCATCGACGAGACCGACAAGGCCGACGTCGAGGTGGAGGGCCTGCTTCTGGAGGTGCTCAGCGACTTCCAGGTCACGGTGCCCGAGCTCGGCACGATCAGCGCGACGCGCCGCCCGTTCACCGTCCTCACCTCCAACGCGAGCCGCGAGCTGTCCGAGGCGCTGCGCCGCCGCTGCCTGTTCCTCCATATCGGCTTCCCCGAGGAGGAGTTGGAGCGCCGGATCGTACGGCTCAAGGTGCCGGGTCTCGACGAGGCGCTGGCGCAGGCCGTGGTGCGGGTGGTCGGCGCGCTGCGTGCGATGGACCTGCGGAAGGTGCCGTCGGTCGCGGAGACCATCGACTGGGCCCGCACGCTCCTCGCCCTCGGCGCCGGAACCCTCGACGAGGAGGTCGTTCGCGACACCCTCGGCGTCGTCCTCAAGCATCAGGAGGACGTGCTGAAGGCGGCGGCCAAGCTGGACCTGGACGCCGTGTGACCGCGCCCGCGGCGGGTGTTCCGGAGCGGCTCACCGCCCTCGTACAGGCGCTGCGCTCGCACGGCGTGCGGATCGGCACCGGCGAGACCGTCGACGCGGGGCTCGCCGTCGAGGCGCTCGGCCTGACCGACCGCGAGCACCTGCGGGAGGGACTGGCGGCGGCTCTGCTGCACAGCGAGGGGCAGCGGGCGGTCTTCGACCCCGTCTTCGAGCTGTACTTTCCCCGGAGTGTCGGCGCCCCGCAGGACACCCGGCACGAGCCGGGCGCCCGGCGTGCGTGGCGGGACTCCGACACGGCCGACCTGCGCGAGCGGCTCGCCGCGGCCCTCGCCGCCAACGACCAGGAACTGCTGGACCAGTTGGCGGCCGAGGCGGTGGACGGCCTCGGCGGCTACGGCACGGCGAACGGGGCCGGCGGCTCGGGAGGGTCCGGAGGATCGGGTCCGTCGGACCGCTCGGACGGCTGGTCCTCGCACCAGACGCTCGCCCGGCTGCGGCCGGAGACCCTGCTCGCCCGGATCCTGGCCGGGATCCGGGCCGGGGCCACCGTTGACGACGAGTTCACCGACCGGCTCCAGGCGGACGAGATCCGCCGCCGCATCCAGGCGTTCCGCGAGCGCGTGGCGACCGAGGCGCGGCGTCGCGTCGCCGAGCGTCGCGGCACCGACGAGATCGCCCGCCGTGCGATCGCACCGACCGCCGACCGTGTGGACTTCCTCATCGCGGGGCGCGCCCAGCTGGACGAGCTGCGCCGGGCGGTTCAGCCCCTGGCCCGCAAGCTGGCCACCCGCCTCGCCTCCCGCCGGCGCCGGGCCGCGCGCGGACGGATCGACCTGCGCCGCACGCTCCGCGGCTCCCTGTCGACGGGCGGCGTCCCGATGCGCCCCGTCCTGCGCCGTCGCCGTCCCGCCCGTCCCGAACTGGTCCTCCTGTGCGATGTGTCCGGCTCGGTCGCGGGGTTCGCCAACTTCACGATGCTGCTGGTGCAGGCGCTGCACGACCAGTTCAGCAAGGTGCGGGTGTTCGCCTTCGTCAACCGCGTCGACGAGGTGACCGACCTCATCGGCCGCGACGCGGCCGGGCCGGAGGGACTCAGCGCGCGCATCCTCTCGGCGGCGGCCGTGACCGGCTGGCACGGAAGCAGCGACTACGGCACGTCACTGGGCGAGTTCGCCGAGCGGTACGCGGACGCGGTCGGCCCGCGCAGCACGGTGTTCGTCCTGGGCGACGCCCGTACGAACATGAGCGACCCCAACACGGGGGCGCTGCGGGACATCGCGGCCCGCGCGCGCAAGGTGTACTGGCTCAACCCCGAGCGGCGCGCGCTGTGGGACACCGGCGACTCGGCGGCCGACACGTACGCGGAGATCGTCGAGATGCATGAATGCCGCAACGCCCAGCAGCTGAGCGCGCTGATCGCGCGGCTGCTGCCCGTGTGAGCGGGCGGTCATGACGTGGGCGATCACGTCACAGCGGGGCCGGGCAGGGCCTCAGACGTGCGCCAGGAGCTTGTCCAGGGGGAGCGGCACCCGGTCGAGGTCGAGCCGCCCGACGAGGGCGCGGGCGTACTGCGCCTTGCGGCCCTTGTGGGTGCCCATGAACCTGTGCAGCTGCCGGTCCACGCCCCGGTCCCGCTGCGCCGGCTGCTTCTGGAACGTGCGGAAGGACCTCAAGTCGCCCTCCACGTCGAGGACTTCCTGCACGGTGTCCACGCCGAGGCAGCGGATCAGCTCGTCCTCCAGGTCCGCGACACACACATAGAAGCCGAGCTCCTCCATGTCCGCGTGGGTGAGGTGGGAGCGTGGCCCGGTCCGTTCCAGGACGCTCCGGAAGTAGTGCTCCTCCCCCGCGTCGCACAGTCCGGCGACCGGGACGTCGAGCCCGTCCGGCCCGCACACGGCGAGGAACCTCCCGATGCTCATCGCCCCGCCCAGCGGCAGCACCGCGACGCCCTCCGCGTCGAGTCCACGTCCGCGGCGCCGGGCCAGTGCCTCGACGGCGACCAGGTCGCTCTCCCCCTCGACCAGGACGGCCGTGCGCACACCGGCTGCGGCCGCCAGCTCCCGGGCCTCGCCGGCCGCGGGCCCGTTCTCCCCTCCACGCGCCGCCCATACCCCGGCCGCCCGACGGAAACGCCTCATCTCGTCCACAAGCCCAGTCTCGCAGGACGTGGTGTGTTCACGTCCAGCCGATTAGCTCACACGTTCGAATAAAGGGGTACGCTGTCCGCATGGCAACGCACATGCTCCAGGGGTCCCTGTTCGACCAGAGTGACGACGTGCGACTGCGCCCCCTCGACGGTGCGGCCGGGGTCCGCAGGACCGTGCTCGGCGACGGCGCCTGGATCGACCTGCTCCCGGGCTGGCTGAGCGGCGCGGACACGCTGTACGAACAGCTGGCCGCCGACGTCCCGTGGAAGGCCGAGCGGCGGCAGATGTACGAGCGGGTCGTGGACGTACCGCGGCTGCTCGCCTTCTACCGCGCGGGCGAACCCCTGCCGCACCCCGTCCTCGACGAGGCGCGACAGGCCCTGTCGGCGCACTACGCCGCCGAGCTCGGCGAACCCTTCACCACGGCCGGCCTCTGCCACTACCGCGACGGGCGGGACAGTGTCGCCTGGCACGGTGACCGCATCGGCCGGGGCGCCCGCGAGGACACCATGGTCGCCATCCTCTCGGTGGGCACTCCACGCGACCTGCTGCTGCGCCCGCGCGGCGGGGGCGACGTGGTCCGGCGGCCACTGGGGCACGGAGACCTCGTCGTCATGGGCGGTTCCTGCCAGCGGACCTGGGAGCACGCCGTCCCGAAGACGACACGGGCGACGGGCGGCCGCATCAGCGTCCAGTTCCGGCCGAACGGGGTGCAGTGATCGTGCGTGGCACGTGAACCAACGGGAAGCAATGGGGCGGCAAGGGCCCACCTTGACAGCCCTTCGGCGCGCTCCCTACGGTCGGCGGTGGATCTTGCGCATTGATGGCAGCGAGCGAGCCGGCAGTGCCCTGGCCCCCCGTTGCCCTCGGCACCGAGTCCGGCGCGCCCGCCGCGTTCCCCGCCGACGGCCCGCCCGCGACGAGCAGGACCGCCATGCCCTCACCCTCCCCCGTCGGCGACTCCCCCGAGCGCGACGCGTTCCACCCCGATCTCCCCGACCACGACGCCCCGGCACCCCTCCGGGCCAGGCTCCACCACATCCGCGCGGGTGAACTGGACGGCGACACCGCGCAGACCGGCGGCATGCGGCGGTTCGCCGCGATCAGCGGGAGCTCCGTCGGCTCGGAGCGCATCTGGATGGGCCAGACGCACGTGGCCCCGGAGACCGCCTCCTCCAACCACCACCACGGGGCCTCGGAGACGGCGATCCATGTGGTGAAGGGCCACCCGGAGTTCGTGTTCCTGGACGACTCCACCGGCACCCCCGAGGAGGTCCGGCTGCGCACCGGACCCGGCGACTACATCTTCGTTCCGCCGTTCGTACCGCACCGCGAGGAGAACCCGAGCGCGGACGAGGAGGCGGTGGTGGTGATCGCCCGCAGCACGCAGGAGGCGATCGTGGTGAACCTGCCGGAACTGTACGTACTCGACCAGGACGCCCCGCCGGAGGACGACGCCTGACACGGCGCCACCTTCCCTGTCGCTACGCGGCCTCGCCGGCGGCGGCGCACGCCTCGATCGCGGTGGCGAGCTGGGCTCGGAGCGTTCCGGAGCGCGGGGCGAGGGAGCCGTCGAACGCCGCGGAGCCGATGGTGACCGCGTCGGCCCCGGCCCGGGCGAGCGGCCCGATCCGCTCGGTGGTGACACTGCCCGCCACGACGAGGCGGCCGGTCGTGGCGGCGCGGGCGGCCCGTACGAGATCGAGCGGGTCGGCCTCGGTGGCGCGGTGCGCCAGCAGGTCCACGCCCGCGCAGCCCGCCTCCTGCGCGCGCCGGCAGTCCTCGGCGACGCTCTCCGGGGTTCCGCCGAGGGTGGTCGGATGCCCCGACGGCCGCCCGGCGAACGGCAGATAGCCGATGGACGTGCCGTGCAGCAGGCCGAGCGTGTCGTCGATCCAGGTGCCGCCCATGAGCCGGTCGACGCCCAGGTCGACAGCGGTCCGTACGGAGGCGAGAGCCTGAGTGCGGTCCGTGCTGACCACTTCGAGATACGTGGTGGCACCCATGTCCCGTACGCGTGCGTGGAGTTGGGAGAGTGTGTCGCGGTCGACGCCGATGTCCTTGAAGCCGATGTGGCGGATGCCGAGACCTTCGACCTGGCCGAGGACGTCCAGGCAGTCGGTGACGGTCCGGTCGTCGCGGGTGAGCATGAAGATGAAGTCCACGGAGTCCTGTCCTGTTCCTCAGGTGGTACGGGAGTTGGCTCGGGGGCGGTCGACGGGTGGCGACGCGAGCGCGTCGGCGTGCCGCAGGGCGGTGAGGAGGGCCGCGTGGTCGGCCGTGCCGAGGCCCGCGATGTCGAAGGCCGTGCCGTGGTCCACGCTGGTGCGGACGAACGGCAGCCCGACGGTGATGTTCACACCATGTTCGAGCCCGAGGTATTTGACAGGGATCAGGCCCTGGTCGTGGTACTGCGCGACGACGGCGTCGAACTCCCCGTTGCGGGCCCGCATGAAGACGGTGTCGGCGGGCCATGGCCCACTCGCCCCGATCCCCTCCGCCACCGCGGCCCGCACCGCCGGCTCGATCACATCGAGATCCTCACGGCCGAAGAGGCCGTTCTCGCCGGCGTGCGGATTGAGGGCGGCGACGGCGATGCGTGGGGCGGTGATCCCGCCGCGCCGCAGGGTGCGGTGGGTGAGCCGGATGACGTCCAGTTCGCGCTCGGTCGTGATCGCGTCGAGGGCGGTGCGGAGGGACTGATGGACCGTCACCAGGACGACGCGCAGTTCGTCGTCGGCCATCATCATCGCGTAGTCGGAGGTGTCCGACAGGTCGGCGAGCATTTCCGTGTGCCCGGGGTACGGGACACCGGCCAGCCTCAGCGCTTCCTTGTTGACCGGCGCCGTCGTCAGCGCGCGCACCTCGCCGCCCAGGGCGAGTTCGACACCGAGGCGTACGCAGGCGAAGGCGGCGGCGCCGGCCCGGGCGTCCACGGCGCCCACGGGAAGCTCGTCCGGCAGGTCGCACGCCGCGACGACGTCGATGACGCCGGGCTCGTACGCGGCCCGGTCCACGGACTCGATCACCTGGACGGTGAGCGGCGCCCCGGTGGTGCGGCAGGCCCGGGCGAGGGCGCCCGGGTCACCGATCACGACGACGGGGGCGAGGCGGCGCGGGTCGGCGTACGCCTTGACGTGATCTCGGGGCCGATTCCGCACGGGTCACCCATGGTGACGGCGATCGGGAGCGTAGTCATCATCCCTCCCCTTGCGAACGACCCGCGCCGGCGGCGAGGGCGCAGAGGCGGAGCAGCAGGTCGTCGTCGCCGAACCCGCCCGCCTTGATCAGCACGGGGATGTTCCGCGAGCCGAGCAGCACGCCGCGGGCGACGCCCGGTTCCGGCTCGTCGGTCAATTCGATTCCGGCGACGTCGAGTTGGCCGAGGACGTGGGCGGCGGTCTCGCCGCCGGTGAGGACGAGCGCGTCGACCGTCCCGGCCGCCACGAGCGTGCGGGTCACCTCGGCGAGATGCCGGGTGAGCGTGTTCGCGGTGGCGGTGGTGTGTCGTTCGTCGGGGGTGCGCAGCGTAAGGATCCGAGCGTCGGCGGCACTCAGCTCGGCCACGCTCGCACCGGGGTCCCCGGTGGCGACCGTCACGCCGGCCGATCCCAACTCGGCGCGCAGGTTGCCCAGTTGGCGACGGGTAGCGGGGTTCGCGCTGCCGACCACGACGAGCGGGCGCGTGGCCGGGACGAGTTCGGGTACGGGCATGGCCTCAGGCCGTGCGTATCGCGCGGCGAGCGCGGCGGCCAGGCCGGGCGAGCCGATCCAGAGCACATCGTCCACGGCGTCGACGGCGTCGACGATTCGATCGAGGTCCCCGTCCGTCACGGCGGAGCAGACGATCAGGCCTCCCTTGTCGATCGCGGCAGGCAGCTCGTCCGCGCGCCCGGCGTCGACCAGGACGGCCTCCGGCAGCAGTTCCGCCAGGTCCGAGCAGTGCGCGGGGTGGACCGGATCGCGCCCGAACTCACTTGCGTGCACCGGGACTCCGCGTACGCGTTGCACTCCCCGTACCGTGGTCCTCCCCTCGGCGGGGAACGCGGGCGCGATGAGCGCGGCGCGTCGGCCGGACCCTTCGTACGCGGCCCGGATCTCGGCGGCGATGTGGCCGCGGAGGGTGGAGTCGACGGTTTTGAGCAGGAGGTCGCTGCCCGCGTGGGTGCGTGCCGCCCGGCGTGTGCGGGCGGCGGCCTCGGCCACGTCGAGGAGACGGCCGGCCAGATCGAGTGCGGTGACGCCTGCGGCGGACTCGTCACGTTCCGACGCGTCGTCGCGCAGCAGGATGCGGGCGCGGTGGCCGGTGCGGCGGAAGGGCGCGGCGCCGTCCGCCGCGCTGGTGAGATCGTCGGCCAGGACGGCGACGCTCGGGCTGGAGTCGTTGCGGTGATCCATCGATGTGCGTGTCCTCGTCTGAAGGCCCGGCCGCGGGGCGGACGGTGTCGTCGATTCGGTGACGTCGTCAACGGTGGAGCACGCGAAGCCCCGGTACAAACGATTCGTTCTCACAGCCCCTGTGCGAAAATCTCACGCATGCCGTGGCCCGATCTACCCCCGCCCAACACGCTGCTGCCGTTCGAGGCGACGGTGCGGCACGGAAGCATGACGGCGGCGGCCCAGGAACTCCACGTGACGCACGGCGCGGTGAGCCGCCAGATCCAGAACCTGGAACGGGCCCTCGGCACCACGCTGTTCGAGCGAGCGCCGCGCTCCCTGCGCCCCACGCCCGAAGCCCGCCAACTGGCCGCCGTCATCAGCGAATCGCTCGACCGGATCGACACGGCCGCGCGCCTGGCCGCACGCCGACCGCACCCCGGCCGCCCCCTGACCCTGTCGTGCGAGCCGACCCTGCTCATGCGCTGGCTCATTCCGCGCCTGCCGCACCTGGCGGCGAACGTTCCGGACCTGACCGTACATCTGTCCGCGGGCGGCGGGCCCGACGCGCTGGACGACGTGGACGTCGCCATCCGACGCGACGACTTCGCCTTCCCCGGGCGGGTGAGCGGGACGCGCCTCTTCGGTGAACGCATCGGCCCGGTCTGCCGACCGGACCTGGCCGGGGAGCTCTTGGGTGAGGCCCCCTTCGCGGGAGCCACGCTCCTGCACACCCGCACCAGGCCGGGGGCATGGGAGGACTGGCGCCGCCTGACGGGCACCGGCCCGACGCCGGACGCGTCGGACGCGTCGCCGCAACAGACCTTCGAGCACTTCTACTTGACGCTCCAGGCCGCCGCGGCCGGGGTCGGGGTGGCCATCGGCCCGTACGCGCTGGTCCACGACGAGGTGACCCAGGGCCGCCTCGCCGCACCCTTCGGCTTCGTGGCGGACGGCACGAGCTACCACCTGCTCAGCCACCGGCCACCCGCCGAGGACCCCCAGGTCGCCCGCCTCCTCACCTGGCTCCGCGCCCAGACATCGAGCCTCAACGCCCCGACGCCGTGATCCCCAGGTCACGGTCCACCTTGTCCCGCGTACGAGCGGCCGGCTCGGGAGCGTAGGAAAGGGCCCACTGTTCGACACGGTCGAGGAACCCCACGAGCAGTTCCTGCGTGGCCCGCAGCATGGCGGGGAGCTCGGCGAGCGGGATCTCGACGGGGAGCCGCGGGGCAGCCTGAGCGACTCCGACGACGGGCCACAGCCGCACGTCCGCCCCGGCGAACTCGATGCGCGCCGCATCGTGACCGAGCCACGGCTCGCCGCCGTCGACGAGAACCCACCACTCACGCCAGTCCTCGACACCGCAGCAGCAGCCGGGCCGGATCTCCGCACCGGTGCCGGGGTCCCGGACCCTCAACCCGCCCGGCGGGAGCAGGAGTTCGGCGTCGGTCAGTCCGCGCAGACAGGCCGCCGGATCCGCCGCCAGGACCCCGTCGCCGGTGGGCCGCGACGCGTACTCGGCGAGCGTCGCCACCGCGGTGCCGGTTTCCGGCATCGACAGATCGCCCGACAGCGGCAGGAGATGCCCGGCGGGGAGATCGGCTACCGGCCATGCGCGGAATCCGGTGGCGTCGAAAACCTCCAGGACCGGTTCCATGATCAATGCACGGCGGCCGCGCGGGGGCAGGTGCGAAGGCACAGGTGAGGGCCTGGACGTGGCCGTCACTCAGCTCTCCTCCTCCGGCGTCGCGGCAGCCGCGCCGAGGTGGTGGTCCGCGAGGTTCAGGGCCTCGGCGACCAGGCGTCGTAGATGGCCGTCGGGCAGTGCGTAGATCATGCGGCGTCCGTCCTTGCGGACGGTGACCAGACCGGCGAGGCGGAGTTTCGCCAGGTGCTGGCTCACCGCGGGGCGGGCCGCACCGCACGCCTCGGTGAGTGTCGTGACGTCCGCCTCGCCGCCGCCGAGCGTGTGCAGCAGGACGAGCCGGGTCCGGTCGGCCAGGAGCCCGAGCAGGTCGGCCGCGTAGACCAGCTGTGCGTCGCTCGGGTCTCGCGGGTGCGCACGATGCGCAGGTAATAGGTGCATGCGTGCGCTCATACGCACATAATGGAGCGGTCACCTCCCGATGTCCACCCGTTCCGCCGCCCAGGAAGGCCCGACCCGTGAGCGCTCAGCACGGACACACCTCGCACGACGGCACACACGACCATGGCGCAGGCCCTCACGCGAACCACGGCCATACCCATGAGCATCAGCAGCGACACGACCACCACGGAACCCACGGCCACCCCCACAGACACGACACCCCACCCTCCGGAGCCTCCCGCCTCCGGCATCGGCTCGCCCATCTCCTCACCCCGCACTCCCATGAGACCGCCGACAAGACGGACCCGGCGCTGGAGGCGTCGGCTCGGGGGTTGCGTGCCCTGTGGGTCTCGTTGGCCGTGCTGGGAGTGACGGCCGTCGCGCAGGCGGTCGTCGTCGTGCTCTCCGGTTCCGTCGCGCTGCTCGGTGACACGGTCCACAACGCCGCGGACGCGCTCACCGCGCTCCCTCTCGCCGTCGCCTTCGTGCTGGGACGGCGGGCCGCCAACCGCCGCTTCACCTACGGCTACGGGCGCGCCGAGGACATCGCCGGGCTCGTCATCGTCCTCACGATCGCCGCCTCCGCCGCCTTCGCCGCGTGGACCGCGATAGACCGGCTGGTCAACCCGCGCGACGTCGAATATCTGCCGGCGGTCGCGGTCGCCGCCGTGATCGGGTTCCTCGGCAACGAATGGGTGGCCCGCTACCGCATCCGCGTCGGCCGTGACATCGGCTCCGCCGCTCTCGTCGCCGACGGGCTCCACGCGCGGACGGACGGTTTCACCTCGCTCGCCGTGCTCATCGGGGCGGGTGGCGCCGCCCTGGGCTGGCGGCTCGCGGACCCGATCGTGGGGCTCGCCATCACCGCCGCGATCGCGCTCGTGCTGCGCGACGCTTGCCGGGAGGTCTTCCGGCGGGTGATGGACGCCGTGGACCCGGCCGTCGTCGACGCCGCCGAGCACGCCCTGCGGCACGTGCCGGGCGTGCTGACCGTCGGGGAGCTGCGGATGCGGTGGATCGGGCACCGGCTGCGCGCCGAGGTCGCCATCGTCGTCGACGGAGCGCTCTCCGTACGGGCCGCGCACGAGGTCGCGGTCGCCGCGGAGCACGCCCTGCTGCACGCCGTCCCCAAGCTCACCGCCGCGTTGGTGCACGCGGACCCCGCGCCGGCCCCCGGAGTGCCGGACCCGCACGCCCCGCTCGCCCACCACGCCGCGTAGCCACCACCCTGGGGGGCCGACGTGCACCCATTGCGACGGACCATGGGCTCTGCGTACCGTCGACGATTCGAGGTCGTCCCCGGGGTGCTCAATCGCCGTGCGGCGGCTCCAATGGAGGGTGGGGGGACCTCGGGCGAGGAGGCCTGTGCCATGACGAACGCGACACGACTGCTGACCGCCCTTCCTCGCGATCACCGTGAGCGGCTCATGAAGCTGGCCAAGGAGGTGTCGTTCGACGAGGACCAGCGGATCTTCGAGGAGGGCGGCGTCGCCGACCGGTTCTGGGTCATACGCTCGGGTGCCGTCTCACTCGACCAGCAGGTCACCGAGCACCGGCGCGTGACCGTCGCCTCGCTCGGCGCGGGCGACCTGCTCGGCTGGTCATGGCTGTTCCCACCGCACCGGTGGGACTTCGGCGCCGAGGCGTTCAGCCCCGTACGCGCCTATGAGTTCGACGCGCAGGCGGTGCTCAACCTGTGCGACCTCGACACCGCGCTGGGCGTGACACTCGTCCGCACCGTCGCCGAGATCCTCGCCTACCGGCTCGGGGCGACGCGCGCCAGGCTCATGGAGGAATACGTCACCCACCGGCCCCAGCCGCTCTGATCCGGTCGTGCCTCTGCCCGCCGACGCACACCTCGCGTCGGCGGGCAGAGGCACGACCCGGAGCCGGCCGGGCAGGCCGCGCTCAGACGCCGCTCGCCACCTCCCGGCCCGCCGCGGACGCCGTGTCCTCCCCCGGCTGCGCCGCCCGCAGCGCGCGCAGCCGTGCCGTGCACCAGATGCCGACCGCCGAGATGGTCATGAGCATCAGGGCCGGCGGCCAGTAGTGTCCGCCCGCCGCCGCGGCGAGGGAGACAGCGGCGAGGGGGGCGAGGCCACCGAAGACCATGTTGCAGACCTGGTAGGACAGCGAGATGCC
Organism: Streptomyces antnestii; assembly: GCF_004005495.1. Classification (GTDB taxonomy): domain Bacteria; phylum Actinomycetota; class Actinomycetes; order Streptomycetales; family Streptomycetaceae; genus Streptomyces; species Streptomyces antnestii. The sequence continues at coordinate 197,739 of NZ_RZYA01000002.1, read as the reverse complement.
GGTGTAGCGGACATGCGGGGCGAAGCCCTCCGCGAGGATGGACGCGATGGGCCCGTACAGCGCGGACATCACCAGGCGCATCGCCAGCATCATCAGCCAGATGAGGAAGACGCTGCCGGTGCCGAGGACCATGAACTGCGGGACCGCGAGGACGATCACGCCGGCCAGGCCCGTGATGACGACCTTGTGCGGGCCCACGCGGTCCGCCAGCCAGGACAGTCCCGGCGTGACCAGGAGTTCCAGGAAGGCCGCCAGCGTGAGGCCGTTGAGGAGCATCGACTCGGACAGGTGGAGGTCACCGGTGCCGTACGAGAGCAGGAAGCTGGTCACCACGTAGTAGCCGCCGGTGGCGGTGGCCAGGGCGAAGACGCCGATGAGGACCGTGCGCCACGCCTTCTGGAACACCTCCACGACGGGCAGCCTCCGCTCGGCGGCGGCCTGCTCGTCGCGCACCTCGGACATGACGGGCGACTCCTCGAGCTTCACCCGTACGACGAGGCCGACGACCACGAGGACCGCGGACGCGAGGAACGGCACGCGCCAGCCCCAGCTCATGAACGCGTCGCTGCCGAAGAGGTTCATGAGGCTGAAGGCGCCCGTCGACAGCAACGCGCCGACGGATGAGCCGAGTTGGGCGAAGGACCCGAAGAACGCGGCCTTTCCGCGCGGGGCGTTCTCCACCGCGATCAGCACGGCACCGCCCCACTCGCCGCCGATCGCGATGCCCTGGATCAGGCGGAGCGCGATCAGGAGCACCGGGGCGAGCCCGCCGACCTGGGAATAGGTGGGGAGCAGGCCGATCCCGAAGGACGCGACGCCCATCATCACGAGCGTGATGACGAGGGTCTTCTTGCGGCCCACGCGGTCGCCGATGTGCCCGAAGACGATGCCGCCGAGCGGGCGCAGCAGGAAGCCGACGGCGAAGGTGGCGAACGCGGAGAGGGTCTTGAGGTAGGGCGACATGTCCGGCGGGAAGAACACGTCGTCGAAGACGATCGCCGCCGCGGTGGCGAAGGCGTAGAAGTCGTACCACTCGATCGAGGTGCCGGCGAGGGCCGCGAAGGCGGCTCTGTACGGGCTCTGTCGGGTGGCGGCGGGCTGTGTCGGCATGAAGCCTCCGGGGACAGGAGAGGCGGGGAGGGACGGGAAGAGAAGGAGAGCGGAGCGGTCAGCGGCCGGGGGCGGCCCAGGCGCGGGTTCCGCCGATCCAGGTCTCGCGTACGCCGATGGAGGCGAGTTCGGCCGGGTCGGCGGTGAGCGGGTCGCTGTCGAGGACGGCGAAGTCGGCGAGCATTCCGGGGGCGAGCGCGCCGACGGCGTGTTCGCGGTGCAGGGCGCGGGCCGCCGCCGCGGTGTGCGCGTGCAGGCCGTCCGCGACGGGCATGCGCAGGGACGCGTCGCCGAGGACGGTGCCGAGGACGGTGCGCCGGGTGGCGGCCGCGGAGACGGCTTCGAGCGGGGCGGGCGGCGCGACGGGCGCGTCGGAGCTGAAGACGACGGGCACTCCGGCGGCGCGGCAGACGCCGGCGGGGTTGTAGCGGTGGCCGAGTTCGCCGACGGCGGTGAGCGTGCCGTCCCCGGTCCGCAGGTGGTGCTGGGGCTGCATGACGGGTACGACGCCCAACTCGCCCATGCGGACGATCTGTTCGTCGGTGGGCAGCCCGGAGTGCTCGATGCGGTGCCGCATGTCGGGTCGCTCGCGGCCTGCCTGCGCCTTCTCGACGGCGTCGAGCACCATGCCGATGGCGTACGGGGACTGCGCGTGGGTGGCGGTCTGCAGCCCTGCACCGTGGGCACGGGCGACGAGCTCGGCGTACTCCTCGGCCGAGTGGTAGAGCTGGCCGTGGTGGCAGCAGTCGGCCGCGTAGCCGTCGGGAAAGTAGGCGGTCCAGCCGCCGAGGGTGCCGTCGGCGTAGAACTTCACGCCCTGGACGCGGAAGTGGTCGTCGCCGAAGCCGTTCACGACGCCCAGGTCGAGTGCGGTGTCGAGGAGCGCGGAGGTGAGGTAGGCGGAGACGCGCAGGCTCAGGGAGCCGTCCTGGCGGGCGCGCAGATAGGTCTCCATCTCGCGGCGGGAGGCCTGGGCGTCGCCGACGGTGGTGACTCCGGCGGCGAGGAAGACCTCCTGGGCGCGCCGGAGGTGGTCGGCCATGACCGCGTCGGGTTCGGAGAGGTGGAAGTTCGGGCCGTGGTTGCCGATCTTCACGCCGCCGGGCCCGGTGAGCAGGTCGCAGGCCGCGTCCCAGAGCTGTCCGTCGGGTTCACCGGAGGGCAGGCGGCCGATGCTGCCGCCCTCGGGGTCGGGGGTGCCGGCGGTGACGCCGCAGGTGCGCAGGGTGTGGGAGTTGACGACGCCGCCGTGTCCGGAGGCGTTCATGACGTACACCTCGCGGTCGGTGGCGACGCGGTCGAGGTCGTAGCGGGTGGGGTGGCGGCGTTCGGCGAGCCTTCGGTGCTCGTAGCCGAAGCCGCGTACGGGGACTCCGGCGGGGAGTTCGCGGGCGGCGTCGGTGAGGACGGCGACGAGGGTCTCGATGTCGGGGACGCGTTCGGGCCGGCAGTCGACCCAGGCGAGGGCCTGCCCGTACATGACGGGGTGGCAGTGGGCGTCGACGAAGCCGGGGTGGACGAGGCCGCCGTCGAGTTCGAGGCGCTCGTCGATCCGGCCGCCGAGCGCGGCGCGTGCCTGGTCCGCGGTGCCGGCGTGGACGACGCGGCCGCCGCGGACGGCGAGCGCCTCGGCGCGCACGGAGGTTCCGGCGACGGCCACCGCCGCGCCGGTCACCAGGAGCGTGCGGTCGGCGTCATCGAGGGCGTGGTGCATGAAGGGGGCCTGCTTTCGACCATGGGACGACCATGAGGAACACCGCGCACACAAGGGTCGCGGCGACTGATTCGTTCGCATGGACGATAAACAGCAGACGTTGACTTGACCAGATGTATCGCCGGGAAACTTTTCGTAAGTTCAGGCGAGGCATCACCTACGTATCATCCGGCGGGATCCTCGTAGCGCTCCTTGATGAGCTCCAGGTGCACCCAGCTCTCCACCGCGCGTACACCCCGCACGGCCCGCATGTCCTCAACGGCCGCGCGGATCGCCGCGAGGGATTCCACCGTGATCGTGCCGACGAGATCCGCCCGCCCCATGCAGGACGACAGGAACGAGACCTGCCCCAGGGCCGCGAGCCGTTCGGCGACCTCGTCCCGTTCCGCTTCGACGCGCACGGCGAATCCGCACAGGATGCCGAGGCCGAGCAGTTCGGGCCGGACCAGGGCGAGGACCTTCGCGACGCCGCCGTCGAGGAGCCGCAGCGTGCGCGCGCGGGCCGCGCCCGCCGACAGGCCCACCCGCTCGGCGAGCTCGGCGAACGGCAGCCGGCCGTCGGCCTCCAGCTCGCGCAGCACGGCCAGGTCGGTCTCGTCGAGCTCGGTGACGGCCGGTTCCCCCGCGAGCAGATACGGATCCTTGAGGTGGCGCGTGGCGATCAGCGGGTCCACGACGTCGACCCCCGGCACGGAGCGGACGCGTTCGATCGCCCGGTCGAGGTCGGCGATCCCCTTGGTGCGCAGCTCGGCCATGACCGCGTAGCCGCCGGCCGTCAGCGTGACGAAGGGCGCCTCGGGCATGGCGGCGATGGCGCGGGCCACCGGTCCGGCCGGACCCCGGACGCCGATCGACAGGTGTGCCGACGCGGTGAGACCCCGGACGGCGGGGTGCACCACCGCCACGACCTGCACGCCGCCGCCCTCCAGGAGCCGCTGGACGCGGGCCCGGGTCGCGGGCCGGGAGAGCCCGACGCGCTGCGCCAGCGTCTCGTACGTCAGACGGCCGTCCTCCTGCAGCTCGCGGACGACGGCGAGGTCGATGTGGTCCAGGTCCACCGGGGCTTCCCCTCAGCTCGGCTGCCCGGGCGCGGCCGCACCCGGGGTCGGCGCCCATTGTCGGCCACGGGGGCGCGGGCGGCGGACGGTCGTGACATGCGTCACGGGCGCCCGTCTCGTTCAGACTGGACAATCACAGAAGACGAAACGTAAGTTCAAGGCCGAAGAGGCCGACGAATCATTCGCCGACGGGGAATCGTTCGCCGGTCATGAGCCGTTGATCGGGAATCGTTCGCCGATCCGTGTGTGGGGAGAATTTGGATGGGTCAGCCCGTGGTGGTCTTCATCGACCCCGAGGAGCTGGACGTCGAACCGGGCGCGCGCCTGCTGCGCGACGCGGGCTTCGAGGTCCGCGTCGTCGGAAGCCGCGACCCGGGGGAGATCGCGGCGGCCGCCCACGACGCCGAGGCTCTGATCGTCGGCTACGCGCCCGTGGACGCCGCACTCCTGGACCGGCTGCCCGCCGTACGCATGCTGGCCACGATGTCCGCCGGGTACGACATGGTGGACACCGCCGAGGCCCGCCGGCGCGGCCTGTGGGTGAGCAACCTGCCGCACGCGGCCACCGAGGACGTCGCCGTGCACGCCCTCGCCGCCACCCTCTCGCTCGTACGGCACCTGCCGCGGGCCGACGCCACCGTGCGCGGCGGCGGGTGGAACACCGAGTTCGGTGAACTTCCGTGCAGGGCGAGCGAGTTGACGCTCGGCCTGGTCGGGTTCGGCCGGATCGCGCGCGCCCTCGCACGCATGGCGGGGCCCGTCTTCGGCCGGGTGGCGGCCTTCGACCCGCACGCCGACCCGGCCGGCTGGCCGCCCGAGGTCGACCGGCTCGGCCTGGACGAGCTGGTGGGCGCCTCCGACGTACTGTCCCTGCACACCCCGCTCACCCCGCAGACCCACGGCCTCGCCGACGGCGATCTGCTCGCCCGGATGCGGCCGGGCTCGTTCCTCGTCAACGTCTCGCGCGGTGAGCTCGTCGACGCCGACGCGCTCGTGCGCGCGCTGGACAGCGGGCATCTCGCCGGGGCCGCGCTCGACGTGTTCCCGGTCGAACCGCCGCCCGCCGACGACCCGTTGCGCACCCACCCGCGCATCCGGCTCTCCCCGCACAGCGCGTTCCTGACCGACGCCTCGCAGCGCGCCTACGTGTGCGCACCCGCGGAGAACGTGATCGCCTGGCACCGCACCGGCCGCCCGCTCACCCCCGTGGTCGACCCGACCCTCGAAGGAGCCGTCTCGTGACCGACCTGCTGACCCCCGCGACCGACGAGGACGCCGCACAGGTGGAGCTGCGGCTCCGCCGCGAACTCGCCGCCGTCTACCGGCTCGTGGCGCACTTCCGCATGACCGACCTGATCTTCACGCACATCTCGCTGCGCCTGCCGGGTCCCGACCACCACTTCCTGATCAACCCGTACGGCCTTCTCTTCGAGGAGATCACCGCCTCGAACCTCGTCAAGATCGACCTGTCCGGGAACCCGGTCGAGCCGAGCCCGTACCCGGTCAACCCGGCCGGTTTCGTCATCCACAGCGCGATCCACGCCGCCCGCGAGGACGCCCAGTGCGTGCTGCACACGCACACGAAGGCGGGCTGCGCCGTCGCCGCGCAGCAGGGCGGGCTGCTGCCGCTGAACCAGATGTCGATGGAGTTCCACGACCGCGTCGGCTACCACGACTACGAGGGCGTGGCCCTCAACCTGGACGAGCAGAAGCGGCTGGTCGAGGACATCGGCGGCCACCCCGCGCTGATCCTGCGCAACCACGGCCTGCTCACCGTCGGCGGCTCGGCGGCCCAGGCGTTCCTGCGCATGTACTACCTGGAGAAGGCCTGCGAGATCCAGGTCACCGCGCAGGCCGGCGGCGTCCCGCTGACCGTTCCGCCCGCGGAGGTCTGCGAGTACACCGCCCGCCAGCTCGCGGGCGAGGCCGAGGCCGACTCCGACCTCCAGGACGAGGACGCGTACGACCTGGCGTGGGCGGCGATGCTGCGGCTGCTCGACCGGATCGCGCCGGACTACAAGGACTGATCCGGCCCCGGGGGCCGTCGAGGTGAGCGGGGTCCGTGTCGGGCCCCGCTCGCCCTTCGTACGGTGGTGCTTCGCCTGGAGTTCACCTTCACGTCACCCCGCGACCGCCCTGGTCGGTGACCATCTTGCTTCCGACAGCAGTATGTCCAGGGGGAACAAGTGAAGAGCGCCCGTGCCCATCGTGTGATCCGGCGGAGCGTTCCGGTCGCCGCCGCTGTCGCGGCCGCGCAGCTGCTCGCGGGGTGCGGAGCGGGCGGCGCGGGCGCCACCGGCGATCAGGCACGGGCGGCCGCCGCCTCCCCCGCCGCCCGCATCGACTGCGCGGCGAAGAGCCAGCTGCCCGGATCCGGGTCGACCGCCCAGCAGAACGTGATGAAGTACTGGATCCAGCAGTACCAACGCGCCTGCCCGGACGTACAGATCGCCTACAACCCGCTCGGGTCGGGCGCCGGAGCGGCCCAGTTCCTGCGGGGCGCGACCGCGTTCGGCGGCTCCGACAGCGCGCTGAAGCCGGCGGAGGTCGCCCTGTCCCGGCAGACCTGCACCGGCGGCCGGGCCATCGACCTGCCCATGGCGGGAGGCCCCATCGCGGTCGGCTACAACCTGCCCGGCGTCGACGGCCTGGTCCTCGACGCCGCCACCCTCGCCGGAATCTTCGACACCCGGATCACCACCTGGGACGCCCCGGAGATCCGCAGGCTCAACCCGGGCGTGAAACTCCCGTCGGCCCGCATCCTCACCGTGCACCGCTCGGACGACTCGGGCACGACGCAGAACCTCCAGGCATACCTCGCGGGCGCGGCCCCCGCCGCCTGGCCGTACCCGGCGGAGAAGTCCTGGCAGGGCAGGGGCGGCGGCTCGGCGAACGGCTCCAGCGGAGTCGCCGCCGAGATCAACTCCTCGTACGGGTCGATCGGTTACTTCGAGCTGTCCTTCGCGGCGAGCAGCCGGATTCCGGCCGTCCGCGTCGACACGGGCACGGGGCGGCCGGTCGCCCCCTCCCCGGAGTCCGCGTCCGCCGGGATCGCCGGGGCGCGTCTCACGGGCGAGGGCAAGGACATGTCGCTCACGTTCCGCTACGGCCGTCCGGCGGCGGGGGCGTACCCGATCGTCCAGGTCACGTACGAGATCGTGTGCGACAAGGGCAATCGGGCCGCCACGCTCCCCGCGCTCAGGTCCTTCCTCACCTATACCGCCGGTGACGAGGGCCAGCGGGTGCTGTCCCGGATGCACTACGCGCCCCTGCCGGGCCCGATCGCGGCCCAGGTGCGGCGCACGGTGCGCTCCCTGTCCTGACCGCGCCCCGCCCTCCCGCCTCCCGTGACCGGCCACTGACCGGCCGCTGACCGGTGTTGACGCGCATGGGATGCTGAGGCGTCCGTGGATCATGGCTGGATCGGGAGAGTGCGGCACGGTGAGGGAAAGGACACGCCTGACGGGGAGGGGCGGCGCGTGGGACCGGTTCGTGGCGTCCGATCCGGGGCTTTTGCGGCTGATGGCGGGACTGCGGACGGTCGGCGCGATCGCGCTCACGCTGGGCGTCCTGGCCGCGCTCCACACGGATGTGACGCACATGGTGGCGGGCGCCATGGCGGCGATGGTGGCCACGTTCGCGATCCGGGAGAAGGACGTACGCGGCCAGGCGGTCACGCTCGCCCTGGGGCTGCCCGTGGCGCTCGCGGCGGTGTCGCTGGCCGCGCTGCTGCACAACCAGGTCGTCGGGGGTGACCTCTTCTTCATCGCGCTGATCTTCGGTGCCGTGTACAGCCGCCGGTTCGGGGACCGCGGCACGGCGCTGGGCCTGATCGGCTTTCAGATCTACTTCGTCTCGCTGTTCGTGAGCGCGACGGTCCCGACCCTCCCGAAGCTGTACGCGACGCTCGCCATCGCCTTCGCGTGCAGCGCGGTCGTGCGCTTCGCCGTCGTACCGGAGACGCCCGAGCGGGTCCTCGGCCGGCTGCGCGACGCGTTCCGGGCGCGGCTCGCGCAGCTCGTGGGCACCCAGACGGAGCTGCTCGACGCCGACCCGGACCAACTGGAGAAGGTCATCGACGACCTGCGGCGCGGCACGGCACGGCTGCACGAGACGGCGCTCATGATCCAGGGCCGCCTCGAGGAGGGCACCCGGGACTCCGCCACCGCCTCCCTCGTGCAGCGCAGGGTCGCCGACGCCGAGATCGCCGCCGAACGGCTCGGCGTCCTGCTGCTCAACGCCCGCAGCGCCGAACGCGCCGACACCCTCACCCTGCACCTGCCGCACGCACCCCTGCCCGAGCCGTCGAAGCGTCCGTACGGCGACGACGACGCGACCCGGACCCTGCGCCGCGACCTGGGCGCCCTGCAACTGCTGGTCGCCCGCCCCGCGCCGGTCGACCGCGGCACCGCGCTCTCTCATGTCCGCAACCGGCTGCTCGGCTACCGCGACGAGGACAACCTGCCGCGCGGGTCCGCCGCCGTACAGGACGTCTTCCGTGGGATCGGTGAGGCGGCGCGCGCCGTCCTGGGTCTGCGGCTCGCCCTGGACGGACCGCAGGACGAGTCCGACGACAGCCCGGCCACGACGCGTTCGCGCGAGGAGATCGACGCCGAGGACCTGGCGATCACCGGGTCCGAGAAGGAGGAGGACGACGAGGACGACCGCTCGGGGCTCCAGCGGCCCACGACCCGGGCCGCGTTCCAGGTCGCGGTCGGCTCGGCCCTGGCCATCGTCGGCGGCGAGTTCCTGTCCAGCCAGCGCTGGTACTGGGCGGTCCTGACGTGCTGGGTGGTCTTCCTCAACACCGCGTCCACGGGCGAGATCCTGGTGAAGGGCTACCGCCGGCTCGTCGGAACGGTGTTCGGCGTGGTCGCCGGTGTGCTGCTCGCGGGCATCGTCGGGAACCACACCTGGACAGCGTTCGTGCTCGTCCTGGTCTTCATCTTCGCGATGTTCTTCACCGCCCCGCTGTCCTACGCCCTGATGTCCTTCTTCGTCACCGCGATGCTGGGCATGCTGTACACCCTGCTGAACACGTACAGCCTGGACGTGCTCGTCCTGCGGATCGAAGAGACCGCGCTGGGCGCCGCGTGCGGCATCATCGCCGCGGTGGTCGTGCTGCCGGTGCACACGGACCGCCGTACGGACGAGCTCCTCAGCACGGTCCTGGTCAGGCTCGGGGACGTCGTGTCCGCCGCCGTGGAGCAGCTGAGCGGCGGGCCCGCGGTCGACCTGCTCGACAAGGCGCGGGACCTGGACACGGCTCTGGACGATCTGCGCGCCTCCACGAAGCCGCTGACGCACCCGATCACACCCCTGAGGGTGCGGCGGCAGACGGCCCGCTATCTGGTGGCGCTCCTGGAGACGTGCGCGTATCACGCCCGCTCCCTGGCGGCGACGGCCGAGCTGGTGCCCTACAGCAAGACCATCGCGGCCGACCCGCGGCTCGGGCGGGCCGGGCTGCGCATCGCGCACAACATCGACGTGATCGACGCCCATGTGCGGGACGAGAAGACGGGCGGGGAGGTCGAGGCGGGCGCGAGCATCGCGTCCATGCTGGAGGCGGACGGGACCGGGGCACTGCGCTCCGGCACGGTCACCTTCCGTGTGCTGCGGCATCTGCAGCGCCTCGACGAGGGCGTCGTGGGTCTCGCGAGGCCCCTGGACGTACCGGTCGCGGGGCGCCGCCGCCGCTGACGTGCGGCGGGGCCGTGCGGCGGGCCTGTACCTGGACATGGAGCGGGCCGGGGCGCCCTGATGGGGCCCCGGCCCGTCACTGTTCCTGTCGCTGTGCCTGTCCGTCACCGGTCAGGCGTGCGCCACGGGTGGCTCAGAGAACGCCGGACTCGGAGATGGTGACCTTGGCCGAGGGGGTGCCGCTGCCGGAGCCGAGGGCCTCGATCTTCTTGACGAGCTTCATGCTGTCCTCGTCGGCGACCTCGCCGAACACGACGTGCTTGCCGTCGAGCCAGTCGGTCACGATCGTGGTGATGAAGAACTGCGAGCCGTTGGTGTTCGGGCCCGCGTTGGCCATGGAGAGCAGGCCCGGCTTGGTGTGCTTGAGCTTGAAGTTCTCGTCGGCGAACTTCTCGCCGTAGATGCTCTTGCCGCCCGTGCCGTTACCGGCGGTGAAGTCACCGCCCTGGAGCATGAACGCCGGGATGATGCGGTGGAACGACGACCCCTTGTAGCCGTAGCCCTTCTCGCCCGTGGCCAGGGCGCGGAAGTTCTCCACCGTCTTCGGGACGACGTCGTCGAAGAGGTTGAAGGTGATGCGCCCGGCGGGCTGGTCGTCGATGGTGATGTCGAAATATGCCTTGATTGCCATGACGCCATCCTCGCATTCCCCATGGCCCGCGCGCTCCTCGGCCCGGCTTTCGCACGCCGCGGGGGCTCCGCGTCCACTCGATCGGCAGTGGCGACGGCCGGCAGGCGACCCGCACGGGCCGTGCGAACACCGGGACTGAGGCGTTCACGGCGGGCGCCTGCGCGGCCGGCTCCTACTGGACCGTGACCGCGAACACGTGGATCGCGTCCGCGTCCGGCAGGGTGACCGTGCGGATCGTCTTGCCCGCGGTGAGCGGGACGGAGTTGCCGAACAGTTTGTAGCCGATGCCGAAGTTGGCGGGGCCGTTCGGGGTGTTGCGGTGGCCGGACGTGGCGACGGTCGTCGCGCCGTACTCCGTGCCCGCCGTGCAGCACCAGTTGGGGAAGCCGAGGCTGCCCGTGCTCGTGGTGCCGTCGGTGTAGGTGACCTTGACCTGGCCCGAGACGAATCCGGCCTCCGCGCCGAGGAACCAGAGCTTCGAGCCGCTGCCCGTGAGAGTGATCGACTGGCCGGCGAGGGCGACGTTGTCCGGGGTGCCCGGCTTGGCGGCCGGGAAGGTCCAGGTCACTCCGTCCTTGGCGAGCTCGGCTCCGGGTGTGACGCCGGCCGCCGCGAGGGCCTGGGCGGAGTAACTGTCGCCGCCGCCGTCGAAGTTGCCGGTCGTGTAGTTGCCCTCGGCCGGCGGCGCCGCGTCGTTGGTCACGCCCACGTTGTTGAAGGCGGCTTCCAGGCTCGGGTACGGCACCTCGGTGACGACCGAGGCCTGTCCCGTCACGGATCCTTCACCGGCGCCGCCTGCACGGTAGCGGGCCGTCGCGGTCAGGGGCGTGACGGTGGTGCCGGGCTTGGCGTCGGGGCCCTTGGCCGTCACGGTCGCGGTGGCCGAGCCGCCGGGCCTGACGTTGCCGAGGGACACGTCGGAGTCGCTGAGGTTCCAGCCGTCGGGCGCGCCGAGCTTCAGCCGCGCGCCGGTGAGTCCGGTCGGACCGTGGTCGGCCAGAGCCACCTTCCAGGTCGAGGTGGTGCCCTCGCCGCCGGTCCGGGTCCAGGTGATCGCGGTGGCGGGCTGCACGCGGGGCGCGCTTCCGGCGTGGACGCGGTACAGGACGGTCGCGTGCGCGGGAACGTCGGCCGCGATGGTCCCGGTGGTCCGCGTGGTCTCCTTCGACCACAGGTCCTTCAGGAGGTACGAGTTCCCGTCGGGCAGCCCGGCCTCGGCGGCCGTCGTGGTGATGGTCCGCGCCTCGTCGGACGAGTTGAACAGGGCCACGGCCCGGTCGCCGTTCGCGAGGGGCTTGGACAGGACGTCGTATCCGTCGCCGTGCCGCACGATGCGGCCCTGGAGGCCCTTGGCGTCCTGGTCGACGGCGATGACGTCCTTGTTGCCGAGTACGGAGAGCGCGTCGGGTGAGGCCTTGGTCAGGTCGGTGCTGGAGATGAGCGGGGCCGCCATCACGGACCAGAGCGACATCTGGCTGCGGATCTCGTCGCCGGTGAGCCGGGACTGGCCGGCCAGGAGGAAGTCGGGGTCGTTCCAGCGGCCCGGGCTCTGCAGGTCGGCCAGCGGCACGTTGTAGGTGTAGTTGTACTTGATGGAGGACCACTTGCCGCGCGCGGACGACGACTCCATGGCGACGTCGGCGCCCTCCCGCCACAGGTTGCCGACCTCGGCGGACCAGGAGATGACGTGGTGCCAGTCCTTCTCGCCCTCGAAGTAGGCGGGCGCGGACACGGAGTAGACGATGGGGCGGCCGGTGTCGAGGAGCGCCTGGCTCATGTCGCCGTAGAGCTTGTGGTAAGCGTCGTCGGCGCTCTGGCCGGCGGGGACGGGCACGTTGCAGCCGTCCAGTTTCAGGTAGTCGACCTTCCACTTGGCGAAGAGGTCGGCGTCCTGCTTGATGTGGCCGTAACTGCCGGGGTAGCCGCCGCAGGTCGACGTTCCGGCGTCCTCGTAGATGCCGAACTTCAGGCCCATGGCGTGCAGTTGTTCACCGACGTAGGCCATGCCGTGCGGGAAGCGGGTGGGGTCGGGGACGAGGTTGCCGTCGGCGGCGCGGGTGTGCGTCATCCAGCAGTCGTCGGTGGTGACGGTGTCGTATCCCTTGGCGGCCAGGCCGGAGGAGACGAGGGCGCGGGCGTTGGCGAGGACGGTCTCCTCGCTGATGTCGCAGCCGTAGTAGGACCAGTTGTTCCAGCCCATGGGCGGGGTCGGGGTGAGGTTGGGGTACGGGGTGGCCGCGGCGGCGGGCGCGGCGGACGGTCCCGCGAGGCCGCCGAACGCGAGGGCCGTGGCGGCGCCGGCCACGGACAGGGCGCGCAGGGCACGGGACGGGCCGTGGCGCGTGGGGTTCGGGGAGGTGCGGACCGTTGCGGTTCTGTGCTCTCTGTGAGCTCTCCCGGACAAGGGGTCTCCCGTCTACGTGCGTGCACCGAAGGGACACAACGGGAACACCGTGCCGAGCAGAGCTCGTTCCTGCAACATGTATGGCAAATCCTTGCACAAACAATCAGCTTCGCGGGCGGTACGGTGTGTTCCGCACCAATTCCGCCCGCTGTCACCCGAGTTGACGCCCTGAATCGACGTGCCTCGTGGCCGAAATCAGGCGGGCCGGGCCTTCACTCCCCGAGGGTGATGCGGATGCCGACCGTGCCGCGCAGGCCACGCCGCAGCCGGCTGCCCAGCAGCGTCAACGTGCCGAGCAGGCCGTATTTCCGGCGGATCAGGGTGCGGTAGCGGGCGGTGACCTCGGGGGTGCAGATCTCGGCCGTGGCGGGAGTCTGCTCACCGGTCGGGTTTCCGCGGGCGTCGCAGGGTCCCACGAGCACGTCGCCGCGCTGCCGGATCCGCTTCACCTTCCACGAGTCGGCGACGGTCCACACCCCGAGCGAGGACCCGTCCCTGACCACCCAGACGGGGGTCGCCACCGGGCTGCCGTTCTTCCGGAAGCTGGTGACCAGCAGATACTTCCCTGCGCCGAGCCGCGCGAGCCGCGTGACATCCATGAGTCGAGTCTACGGCGCCGTGCCGGACCCCCGCCGGACCCCCGTCGGGCGGCCACTCCGGGTGTGAACGGTGCAACAAATTGTGAAGAAGGTGAAAGCTTTCTCCGCATCCGGGCGATCCGCGCGCGCCTCCGCGCCCGGGCCCGCCACGATGATCACGCCGCGCGCCTCCTCGTGGCATCCAGATCGGGGCGCGCAGGGCCAGGAGACTCCAGAAGCACCGACGCCTTCGGCGCTTCTGGAGTCTGCGCTCTTCCTGCGGTGCCGCGCCGGACCAGGACCGTCAGCGCCGAGCAAGGCTGTCCGCGCCGGAGGGGCTGTCAGCGCAGGGCCGCGGCCAGGAAGGTGCTGAGCGACAGGGTGAGCCCGACGATCGCCATCACGAGCGTGCCGTACTCGCGCCAGGCCCGGGGCCGGCGCTCCGCCCGGGGCGGATACCGGCCGCGGTGCGGGCCACCGGGGTCGAGGGGGATCTGCTGTCCGTGCGACTGGGTCACGCAGGGTCAACTCCCTTGCGGGGCAACGCGTTGCGCCCGACTTCAGCCACGCAGGAAGACTCCGTGGCGGGTTCGCATCCTCCGCAGCTCCCACAGGGCGACGGCCGTGACCGACAGCGGGCCGCCCAGCAGCGAGCAGAGCCGTACGGCGACCGGGCCTTCCGGCATGCCGTCCACGAACACGTTGACGACCGCCACCGCCCAGACCAGTACGGCGGTGAGCACGCCGGGCAGCATCGGGTGCACATGGGCTGTGTTGAAGGACGTCTTCGCGGAGTAGAGGGAGGCGAAGAAGAGGAAGGGGATACCCCAGACGATCATGGCCAGGAGGATGAGCGCCAGCGTGCCCGCGGCCCAGTGAGGGAGCGTGAACAGGTAGGCGCTCTTGGCCGTGGCCACCATCGCGCCGACGAAGACGGACACGGACAGCACGTACCAGGCCACCGTCCTGAGCGGTGCCCTGAGCCGGGAGCGCAGGGCCGGCCGCACGTGGGGAGGGGCGTACAGGATGAAGCCCAGGACGACGAGCGGGCCCGTGACGATCAGCAGGACGGGCGTGATGATGAGGTTGCCGACGCCGGAGCCCGCCGCTCCGCTCCACACCTCGTCGCCCTTGCCGTAGAAGAAGGCGATGGCGAGCGTGGCGAGGAGGCCGAGCACCGAACGGAAGAGCTGGACGCGCTCCACCACGGGGTCGTTGATGCGGACGCCGCCGTCCTGCACGAAGAGCCGGTCCGCCGCGTGGTGTGCCGAGTGGATGATCCCGGAGATGATGTTGAGGAACGGGACGCGACGCAGCGGGTTGCGGCGGCGGGGCGGCCGGGTCGGGCCGTAGGGGTACGGCCCGACCTGCGGCGGGATCGGCTGCGGAGGTCCGTACGGCCCGGCGCCGGGCTGCGGGCCGTAGGGGCCTGCGGGTGGTGGGCCGTACGGATTGCCCGGGCCCGGACCCGCCGGTGGCTGTCCTCCGTTGTTCTGGGGCCCGTATCCCGGTCCCCATCCCCCCGTTGCCATGTGTCCTCCGCGCCCGGCCGTCGAGGGCCGTCCGTTCCAGTGGGGCGCACGATGGAGCCCCTCGTCGGCCGAGCATTCTAGGCCACCGGTCACTTCAGGCCGGTCGCCTTCACCGCCTCTCCCCCATCCCGGGCCCCCGATCCCCCGGCGCCACCTCCCGTCAGTCCAGGAGGTCCGCGACGAGTTCGGCGAACTCGTCCGGCGTGGCAAGGCGGATGCCCAGGTCCTCGGCCTTGGTCCGCTTCGATCCGGCGCCCTCACCGGCGACGACGAGCCCGGTGCGCTTGGAGACGCTGGAGGACGACTTGCCGCCGGCGCGCTCGATCAGCTCGTTCATCTGATTGCGGCTGAGCTTCTCCAGAGGGCCCGTCATGGCTCCCGTGACGACCACCGTCATCCCGTCGAGCGGGCCCGCGGCGGCCTGTTCGCCCGACGCGCCGTCCTCGGTCTCGCCCTCGGGGGCGGGCGGGGTGGCGCCGGGTTCGGTCATGTTGACCCCTGCCGCGGCCAACCGGTCGATGAGCGGGGCCAGTTCGGCCAGTTCGGAGACGATGACCGGGGCCTTCTCCGCGCCGATGCCCTCGACGCGCTGCATGGCCTCGGCGTCCGCCGCGCGGATGTGGTCCATCGTGGCGAAGTGGCGGGCTATACGGCGGGACATGGACCGTCCGGTGCCGCGCACCCCGAGCGCGCACAGCACCCGGGACAGCGGCTGGGCCTTGGCGGCCTCGATCGCGGCGAGGAGGTTGTCCGTGCTGGTCTCGCCCATCCGGTCGAGGGCGAGCAGCCCGTCGCGGGTGAGGGCGAACAGGTCGGCGAGATCGGCGACGAGGCCCGCGTCGACGAGCTGGACGACGCGCGTGCCGCCGAGGCCTTCGATGTCGAGCTGGTCGCGGCCCGCCGCGTACGAGAGCGAGGCCACCACGTGGCAGTTCCGGCCGCGCTCGCAACGCCAGCGCTGCTCGCTCGTGTCGATGCCGGAGCCGCACTGCGGGCAGACCTCGGGGAACACGATCGGCTGTTCGTCGCCGGTGCGCAGGTGGGCGACGGGCGCCTCGATGCGGGGGATGATGTCGCCCGCCTTGTAGACCATCACGTGGTCGCCGATCCGCAGGTCGCGCCGGGTGATGTCGGCGGGGTTGTGCAGCGTGGCGTACGCGACCGTGCTGCCGTCGATGTCGACGGGGGTGAGGACGGCGCGCGGGGCGATGATGCCCGTACGGCCCACGTTCCACTCGACGTCCAGGAGGCGGGTGATCTTCTCCACGGCGGGGAGCTTGAACGCGATGGCCCAGCGCGGGGCGCGCGTGCCCGTGCCCGCGGCCTCCTGGTCGGCCGCGAGATCCGCCTTGACGACGATCCCGTCGATGCCGAACGGCAGCTCGGCGCGCAGGCCCGCGATGTGCCCGACCCGCTCCAGGACCTGCTCGACGGTGTCGACGGTGAGGCCCGAAACGTCCGTCGTGGCGGGGGTGTTGACGCCGAGTCCGGCCGCGCGGTCCATCAGCTCGCCGTGGGCCAGGGTGCGCAGCTCCTCGGTGTGCTCGGCAGAGGTGCCCGGCAGCGGCAGCAGGCCGTACGCGAAGAACGTCATCGGCACCGTGTACGAGCGCTCCTTGGCCCTGAGGGTGCCCGCCGCGGCGTTCCTCGGGTTCGCGAAGGGGGCGCCGCCGTGCGCCGTCCGCACCTCGTTCGCGTGCTCGAACTGGCTGATGGTCATGAGGACTTCGCCCCGCACCTCGACGGTGTGCGGTTCGGTGAGCCGGTCGGGCAGGCCCTCGATGGTGCCGATGGCGTGCGAGACGTCCTCCCCGGCCATCCCGTCGCCCCGGGTGATCAGGCGCGTGAGGCGGCCCTCGTGGTAACGCGCGGCGATGGCGAGGCCGTCCAGCTTGGGCTGGACGTTCCACCGGGTCACCTCGTGGCCGATCCGGCGGGCCACCGAGGCGGTCCAGGTGGTGAACTGCTCACCGTCGAAGACGTTGTCGAGGCTGAGCATCGGCACCGTGTGCGGCACGTCCCCCTCGACGGCGCCGCCCGCGACCTTGCCGGTCGGCGAGTGCGCAAGGACCTCGTCGGGGTGGTCCGCCTCGTAGGCCGCGACGGCCCTCACGAGCCGGTCGTACGCGTCGTCGTCGAGGGCGGACGTCCCGCCCGTGTAGTAGGCACCCGCCGCCTCGGACGCGTCGGTGACGGCCTGGGCGTAGGCAGCGGCATCGGCCAGGACGAACTCACCAGAAGTCGTTGTCATGGTGCCATCGTGCCTGGTGGCACTGACAATCCACTTGAGCGGCGCCGGGGCTAGGGCACGCCCTAGGGAGCCCCGGCGCCCGCCGTCGGCCGGGCCCGGGTCAGACCTTCAGCCGGTCCTGCGCCTGCACCCCGTCCTTGAGGCCCGCGATGCCGTAGGCCTTGCCGAGGCCCTGGGCCGGCATGTCGCCGTAGATCGTCTCGTAGGAGCCCTCCGGGACGACGTACGTCTCGTGCCAGAGCCCGACGTGTCCCCCGCTCTTGCGGACGTACCGGTTGACCCGCGCCCACCACGGGTGGTGGCGGCGCTGCGGCGAGGCGGCGTAGGCGAGCAGCTTCTCCTTCGACTCCCAGTACTGGACGACCACGTAGTTCCTCGGCGAGCTCGTGAGGAGGATGTGGTGCAGGAGTCCGAGGGAGCGGTCCGCGTTCAGCTCCCTGAGCATCATGGGCATCGCGAAAAACACCGGCAACCACCGGTGGACCGCCCAGAAGTGGTTGACCCGCATCCCGATGAGGAAGACCACCACGTCTCCCTGCGCTCCCGCGGTCGTCCGTCCCATATGTGTCTTCGTACTCATGTGACCCCCGATTCGGCGTCCTTGGAGAGTGCCACTACCCAGGCACCCGTGATTGGATAGTGACACTGTCCAACGAGGGGTGCAAGAGATGCGGCTCGCGGAACTCAGCGAATCGAGCGGGGTCCCCATCCCCACCATCAAGTACTACCTGCGGGAGCAACTCCTGCCCCCGGGGCGGCGGATCACGGCCACGCAGGCCGAGTACGACGACTCCCACCTGCGCCGGCTGCGGCTCGTCCGGGCGCTGATCCAGGTCGGCCGGGTGCCCGTGGCGACCGCGCGCGAGGTGCTCGCGGCCGTGGACGACGACTCGCTCGGCCGCACGATCCGCCTGGGCGCGGCGCTGTGGGCGCTGCCGCAGCCGCCCGAGGCCCCCGAGGACGACCCGGCCACGGCCGAGGCGGCGTCGACCGTCGACCGGCTTCTCGACGAGCTCGGCTGGGACACCGCGCGCGAGATCGGCAGCCTCTCCCCGTCGTACCGCACGCTCGTCACGACGGTGGCCACGCTCAACCGTCTCGGTTACCCGTGCGGAACACCCGA
This sequence comes from Streptomyces antnestii, assembly GCF_004005495.1. GTDB lineage: Bacteria > Actinomycetota > Actinomycetes > Streptomycetales > Streptomycetaceae > Streptomyces > Streptomyces antnestii. The sequence continues at coordinate 179,638 of NZ_RZYA01000002.1, read as the reverse complement.
ACTCACCCCGTACGCCCGGCACATGGAGCGGGTCGCGGAACACGACATCGACCGTCTCGACACGATCCCCGAAGAGGTGGAGAAGGTCGAGATCGCGGTCGCCGCGGCGATCCTGTACGAGCCGGTCCTGCTCATGCTGCACCGGCTCGCCCAGGAGGAGCACTCCGCGCGCCGGTTCGGTCTCTGACACCCGGCGGCCGACGGGCCCCGGACGGCGTCAGGAGTGGAAGGCGAGGTACGGGGCCAGCGCCAGGAGTGTTCCCACGAGGGCGTACTTGAGGCGGCGCGCCGGGACCGAGTGGGCGATCCGCCACCCCACGATCACGCCGGCCAGCTCGGGCACACCCACCAGCGCGGCGAGCCCCCAGTCGACCGAGCCGTGCAGCACGTACCCGACCGTGCCGATCGCCGCGATCACCACGGACTGCGCCTGCGCCGCGGCCAGCGCGGACAGCACGGGCAGCCCGCAGACGACCAGAAGGGGCACGCTCAGCATCGGCCCGCCCAGACCGAAGAGCCCTGCCGCGACCGCAACTCCGAAGCCCACCACGGAGATTCGCGTGAGCGGCACGCTCACCGGCTCACTCCCCACGGCCCCGGCGCGGCGCTCCCGCACCCACACCAGGACGCCGGTCACCGTGACGGCACACGCCAGCAGCATCCCGAACCCCCTCCCCGATACAAGGGTGTTGAGGAGGACACCGAGAGGTGTGCCGAGGAGAGCGGCCATGGCCAGGACCGTCGCCGTGCGCCGCGTGACGGCGTCCCGCAGCTGTCCCGAGCGGGTGTAGGCGGCCGTGCCGAGCGCGCCGGTCGCCACATGCGTGGCGATGGCGGTGCCCGCGACCCCGGCCGGGGAGAGCCCGGTCAGCAGGAACATCCCGATCGTGGGCAGCACACCGCCGGGCCCCACCGCGGTGATCCCGATGCCTCCCGCGAGCCCGAACAGAGCGAGAAGTACCAGGGTGAGGACGTCGAGGTCCATGGGCATGGGGGTGCCTCCGAGGGCGGCTTGGGAGGGGCGTACCGCGGTCAGTCGCGGGGCGGTACGGGGCCCCGGTGGACCAGGGCGTGCAGGGTGAACCGGTCGGCGCGCACCCGCAGGGACTCCGCGTCCACGGGGCGGCCGTCGGCCAGACACGTGAGGCGGTCGATCGCGAACAGGGCGGCGCCCGCGGGGATTTCGAGGAGCCGGGCGGTGTCCGGTTCGGCGGTGACGGCGTGCACGGTGACCTCCGCGCTGCCGAGCCGGTGTCCCGTGGACTCCTCGATGAGGTCGAAGACGTCCCGGTGGGCGAGGTCGAGGTCGAGGAGGGGGCGTCCGATGTCCGGGGCCAGCCAGGTCGAGTCGACGGAGAGGGGCCGGCCGTCGAGGCTCCTCAGCCGTTCGAGGTGGACGGCCTCGCTGCCGTCGGGGAGCCGGAGCCGTTCGGTGACCGCCTTCGGGGCGTGCGGCACGACCCGTGCGGTGCGCACCTCGTTCGTCACCGTGCCGTGGTCGACGAGCGTCTCCGCGAGGCCGGTGAGGCGTTCCAGGCCGTGCCCGTACTTCGCCGTCACGACCTGGGTGCCGATGCCGCGCCTGCGGATGACCAGTCCCTCGTCGCCGAGCAGCGCGAGCGCTTCCCTGACCACATTGCGGGTGGCGCCGAGCGCGTGGCCGAGCACGCGCTCGTCGGGCAGCTTCCCTTGTTCGTAGGCGCCGGAGGTGATCTGCTGCCGGAGCGTGTCGGCGACCCGCCGCGCCCTCTCGGCACGGGGCTGCGGTCCCTGTTGGTCGGACATGGGGTGCGTCGTCACCTCCTCTCGAAGGCCCGAAACTACCCCACCACCCGCCTCGCTCGCGTTACGCCGACGTTACGCCACCCATCGTGACCTGCGAAAACCGCTGAGCTGCGGGTTTGCCGAGCGATTTCTCGGTTACGCCGGGCAGACGGGCGGGAATCCGGCGACAGGTCGCTCACGCGGTGAGGACGCGGACCGGGGTCCCCGCGAGGAAAGCCTCGATGTCCTCGACCGCCCCCTCGAAGTAGCCCTCGTAGTTGCGGCGGGTGACGTAGCCGAGGTGCGGCAGGCCGAGGAAGTTCGGGGCGGTGCGCAGGGGGTGGCCGGCCGGGAGCGGCTCCATGTCGAAGACGTCGGCGCCGGCGCCCGCGATCCAGCCGTCGTGCAGGGCGCGCACCAGGGCGTCCTGGTCGACGATCGCAGCGCGCGAGGTATTGACGAGGTAGGCGGTGGGGCGCATGCGCTTGAGGTCGTCCTCGCCGATGAGGCCGCGCGTGCGGTCGCTGAGCACGAGATGGACGGAGACGAAGTCGCTGGTCTCCAGGAGCTCTTCCTTGGAGGAGGCGAGGGAGACACCGGCTGCCGCGGCGCGTTCTGCGGTGAGGTGCTCGCTCCACGCGGCCACCTCCATGCCGAAGGCCTGGGCGACCCTGGCGACCTTTGTGCCGATCTTCCCGAGCCCGAGGACGCCGAGCCGGCGCCCGTACAGGTCCGCGCCGAGCGTGCTCTGCCAGGGGCCGGCGTCGCGCAGGGCGTTGGCCTCGCGCACCACGTTGCGGGCGAGGCCGAGGATGAGGGCCCAGGTCAGTTCGACGGGCGGCTCGGAGTTGCTGGCCGTGCCGCACACGGTGACCCCGTGCCGGGCCGCGGCGGCGAGGTCGATGGAGGCGTTGCGCATCCCCGAGGTGATGAGGAGGCGCAGCTGGGGAAGGCGGGCGAAGAGGGAGTCGGTGAAGGGGGTGCGTTCCCGCATCGCCACCACGATCTCGCAGTCGGCCGTCGCCGCGACGACGGCGTCCTCGGTCGGCAGGTGGCGCTGGAGGGAGCGGACCTCGACGTCCGTCCCGACACTGGTCCAGTCCGCCATGGACAAGGCCACGCCTTGGTAGTCGTCGAGCACGGCGCAGCGCAGTCTGGTCAACACAACTCCCCTGAAGTTTCCGGTATACCGGAAACCCTAGTGGGTTCGTCCGCTGCCGGGCGGCGGCACCTGTCGCGGGGCGTGCGGCCGAGGAGCGTGCGCGTAGGTGTCGGGCAGGAGGCGCAGGACGGGCGGCGCGGCCTCGCGCAGGGCGGCCGCGGCGGCGTGGGTGGCGCGGTGCGGGCCGAGGTCGAGCGAGCGCAGGTGCCACCCGGAGGGGTGGACCGCGTCATGACGTGGACGTTCCCCCACGTAGTCGGCGTCCAGGGCGCGGGCGAGGCCCACGCCGACGCCCTTGAGGTAGGCCTCCTTGCGCGACCACACCCGGCAGAACGCCTCGGCACGTGACGCGTCCGCCAGCGCCGCCAGGTCCGCCCGCTCACCCGGATGCAGTTCCTTCACCAGGCCGTCCACGGATCCGGGGTCCGGTACCCGCTCGACGTCGACGCCCAGCGGGCCCGCCGCCGTGCCGATCAGGACGAGGCCTTCGCAGTGCGAGAGGGAGAAGTGGAACGGGGGGCGGGGGCCGGGCAGCGCCGGGCGCCCGTGCGGGCCGTCGCACTCGGGGCACGGCTCGCGGGTGAACCGGACGTCGCCGGGCGCGATCCCCAGTCCGGCGCCGAGGAGCCGGCGCAGCGCGATGTGTGCGGTCAGGTAGAGGGCGCGGTCCTGGTCCCGTACGAAGGCGGCGGCCCTGGCCCGCTCGTCCGTGTCGAGGCAGGATGCGTCCAGGACGGGCCGCTCTCCCAGGGCCGGGGCCCTGAGCAGCCAGAGGGACGGACCGCCGCTCCACGGGCCGGGCAGCGCCGGCTCGCCGGGTTCCACGGCTGTGTCGGGGGGCGCGGCGGTCACGCGGACCCCGGGGCGCCGGTCGCGCGGGATCCGGAGCCCGGACCCTGTACGCCGTACTCGCGCGGGGAGTCGGGGTGCTGCGGGCACGCCGCACCCCAGGTCACCGTGGTCATTCCGCCGCGCCCGCGCCCGAGCGGCACTCCGGGTGTCCCCAGCCCTTGGGGTTCTTGGCGATGGGCTCGCCGGCCGCGTAGGAGCGGCCGCAGGCGCAGCGGCCGGGGAACTTGGCGTTGAGCGTGCGGGCCGAGGCCGTCTTCGTACGAGCGGGCCGCTTCTTCGACGGGCCGCGGGAGGGGACGGTGTCGGGTGACGGCGGGGGTTCCGGGGAGCCGTGGTCGCTGCCGGCCGGGGCCTGCACGACGGCGGCCTGGCTCGCGGCCCGGTCGGCGAAGTCGTTGAGCCGGTCGCCGTCGACCTGGTGGGCGGGGACGTAGCGGAACTCGACGGCGCGGCCTTCGAGGAGCGCGTCGATGCGGGTGACGAGTTCCTGGTTGGCTACCGGCTTGCCCGCGGAGGTCTTCCAGCCGTTGCGCTTCCAGCCGGGCAGCCAGGTCGTGACGGCCTTCATCGCGTACTGGGAGTCCATCCGCACTTCGAGCGGCTCGCCCGGGTCGGTGGCGGCGAGGAGGCGTTCCAGGGCGGTGAGCTCCGCGACGTTGTTCGTCGCCGTGCCCAGGGCGCCGGCCTCCCAGCGGACCGGGGTCTCCCCCGCATCGGCGACGACCCAGGCCCAGCCGGCGGGCCCGGGGTTTCCTTTCGACGCCCCGTCACACGCGGCGATTACGCGTTCTGCCATGACACCGATCATGCCAGTGCCCACGCGCGGCGGGCACCACACCCCTCGCCGGGGCCCGGCCGTCAGGGCGTGTTTCGAAAGTAGCGTCGTCCGCCCGGAGGGCGGGCCCCGCGGCGTCTGGTGCGTGCGATCGCAAGGCGCCGGAGCGTCCTAGTGGCGGAGCCACTCGGACGTTTCGGCAACGCCGCATGGGGGTCCCCCCGCTCGAGCGAAGCCGAGAGTGGGGGAGTGCGTGCCAGACGCCGCGGGGCAGGCGGGACTTTCGAAACACGCCCTAGGTCCGCGCCACAAGCCGCCGCGCCGCGGACCGGGCCGTGGCCAGCACGGCGGACCGCTCGGACCCGCGCTGGCCGAGCACGATGCGGGTACTCAACCCGTCCAGCAGGGCGAGGAGTTGGGAGGCGCACTCGGCGGCGTCGAGAGGGGCGAACCGCCCCTGCCGGACCCCCTTGTCCAGGAGCGAGACGAGGTCTTCCTGCCAGCCCCGGTCCAGCTCGTCCTGGGCCTGCCGCAGCGCCTCGTCGGCGGAGGTGCGGGCCCACAGTTCGATCCACAGCGTCCATCGCGGGTCGCGCGGTCCGCGCGGCAGGTACAGCTCCATGAACTGGTCGAGTTTGCGGTCGGCGGTGACGCGCCTGTTCAGGAGCGCCCTGCGCTCGTCGGCGAGGCCGCTCTCGCTCCAGCGCAGGGCTTCGAGGAGCAGCCGGTCCTTGCTGCCGAAGTAGTACAGGATGTGGCCGCCGCTGGTGCCGAGGCGCTTGCCGAGCGCCGACATCGTGAGCGACGCGAGGCCGTCCTCGGCGATGGCCGTCATCGCCTCCTCCAGCATCCGCTCCTGGGCGACCTGTCCGTCGCGCCGTCGCGCCGTAGCCGCCACCGCCGCGCCTCCCTGATCCGTGGTCCCGACCGATCCGTGCTCCCGAGGCCCTGACCCTATCCGGCGATTTCCCTGGGGGGTCTTGACGTATGCGACGCGGAGGCGCATCTTGAATGCCGTTCAAGAAGCTAGAACGGCATTCAAGATGTCGTTCCGGTGCGACTTCCCAGGAGTTTCCGCTGATGTCCCACTCCCCCGCCCCCGCCGACCTCGTCCTGCGCGGCGCGCGCGTCCACACCGTCGACCCGGCCCTGCCCGAGGCGCAGGCACTGGCCGTGCGCGACGGGAAGATCGTCTGGCTCGGGGCCGACGCGGACGCCGACGCCTGGACGGGGCCCGGCACCGAGGTCCTCGACGCCGGCGGCAAGCTGGTCCTGCCCGGCTTCATCGACGCCCACAACCACGTACGCCTCGGCTCCGACGACGCGTGCGTGCAGCTGGCCGGCGCGGACACCCTCGACGAGATCCACGACCGGATCCGCGCGTGGCGGGGCGCGCACCCGGGCGCCGCGTGGATCGAGGCGGAGGCGTTCGACTACTCGGCGATCCCCGGCGGCCGCATGCCCACCGCCGCCGACCTCGACCCGGTGACCGGCGACACGCCCGCGTTCGTCCTCAGCTACGACGTGCACACCGCCTGGCTGAACACGGCCGCGCTGCGCCGCCTCGGCATCGACAAGGACCGCACGAGCCTGCCGTTCGGCGAGGCCGCGACCGACCCCGGGACCGGTGAACCCACCGGATTCGTCAAGGACTTCGCCGTGAAGGGCCTGTCGCGCGACGGGCACCGCGCACTGCAGCAGCTGGGTGTGCCGTGGGCCTCGGCCGACCGGCAGTACGGGCGTCTCGCCAAGTCCCTCGACGACGCGATCCGCTTCGGCATCACGACCGTCGTCGAGCCGCAGAACTCGCTCGACGACCTCGCCCTGTACGAGCGTGCCCGCTCCGAGGGCCGGCTCCGCTCGCGCATCGTCGCCGCGCTCTTCCACCCGCGCGGCACCACCGACGCCGACCTCGACGACTTCGCCGCGGCGGCGGAGCGCCACGCGGACGACCGGCTGCGCGTGGGACCGCTGAAGCTCTACATCGACGACGTCGTCGAGCCGCGCACCGCCGCGCTCCTGGAGCCGTACGCGGGCTGCGGCCACCACCGCGGGGAGACCTTCTACCCGCCGGAGGAGTTCGCGGACCTGCTCGCCAAGCTCGACGCGCGCGGCTTCCAGTGCTTCGTCCACGCGACGGGCGACCGCGGCATCCGTACGGTCCTCGACGCCGTCGAGCACGCCCGTACGGCCAACGGCGAGCGGGACGCCCGCCACCAGGTCGTCCACGTCGAGTGCCTCGACCCCGCCGACACCGCGCGCTTCGCCGCGCTCGGCGTCGTCGCCTGCATGCAGCCGCGGCACTGCGCGCCCGAGGTCGCCGGGCCCGGCAAGGACTGGGCGGAGAACGTGGGCACCGACCGCTGGCACAAGGCCTGGCCGATGCGCAGCCTGCACGAGTCCGGTGCCGTCCTGGCCTTCTCCAGCGACTGGAACGTGGCCGAGATGGACCCGATGGTCGGCATCTACACGGCGGTCACGCGGCGCCCGCTGGACGGCGGCGAGGCTTGGATGCCCGGCGAGACCGTGGACGTGGAGACCGCGGTGCACGGGTACACGATGGGCTCCGCCTACGCCAACTTCATTGAGCACGAGCGGGGTTCGCTGAGCATCGGCAAGGCGGCGGACTTCGTGGTCCTGTCCCGCGACATCCTGCGCGCCGCGCCCGAGGACATCCCGGGCACGGTGGCCGAGACGGTCGTGGTGGGCGGCAAGGTCGAGCACCGCGCGTAGGCCGTCATGCGGGCCGCCGAGTGCAAAACGGTTGATTAGGAGGGATAAAGTAGCGCGTCAACCTTCGTCCGCTCGTGACGCCTCAGGAGAACTTACGTGACCGCAGCGATCGCCCCGACCGAAGCGACCGAATCCGCCGTGACCGGCGTCGCGTCCGAGGAGGCCGTCCCGGCGCAGGCCGGGTCCGCCGACCCCGGCGCGGGAGCCGGGACGGAGGCGGGAGCCGGGACCGGCTCGGGAACGGCTCAGGCGCCGGACGAGGCGAACATCTGGATTCCGGGCGGGGCCACGGACGAGGCGCCCGGCCCCGTCACGGACGACGACGCCGCGGACGACGACGCCGCGGAGGACACGGCTGACGACACGTCGGAGGTCTCCGAGCTGGTCGCCGAGGACGCGCGCGCCTTCGGCGTCTACGCCCGGACCGGCGGCTGGGCCTTCGCCCTCATGGTCGCGCGCAGTGTGCGTCCCGGCGGACAGGCCGTGGGCGGGACGCCGAAGGTCTCGGCCCGGCGGTTCAGCGAGCTGGCCGGCTGCTCCGCCGAGCGCGTCATGCGCTTCTACAAGGCCTGGGACAGCGCCGCCGACGACGGGCTCGTCCCGCAGTTCGAGGCTCTGGCCCCGGGTCAGGAGGTCGAACTCCCGGACGCCGACGTCTGGTTGGCGTACTACTCCTCCCGCTCCAGCGCCGCCTCGCCGCGCGGCCACGCGATCTCCGCGGCCGCCGAGGCCGAGGGCATCCGCCCGACCAAGGCCCTGGAGGTCGCCGAGAACCCGACCGCCCTGCGCGCCGCGATCCTCGCCGACCCCGGCACCGCCGAGGCCGCCAGGAAGGCCCTGATGGACCGCCTGGAGGAGGACCCCGCGCTGCGCACCGAGCTGGTCAAGGACATCGTGCGCGCCGACGACCTGAAGAAGGCCGTCGCCGCCGAGGCGAAGACCGGGGACCGGGTCGAGTACGTCCGCCAGATCGCGGAGGTCGGCCAGATCAGGACGCCGGCCGGGCAGAAGATCGAGGCGCCGCGCGAGCTGCGCGAGGAGGCCGAGCGGCACCTCTCGCTCATCGACGAGCTGGACGGCGACGAGGAGGCGGGCGAGTGGGCGCGTGAGGCCTACGACAGCGTCCGCGAGCTCGTCACCAGGACCGTCGAGAGCGACCCCGAGCTGCGGGTGAAGGAGCGCAGGGCGAAGTTCTACAACAGCCTGCAGAAGGCGACGAAGGTGTTCGAGGAGCTGACGCTCGACGACGCCGAGGACGACGTCTTCGAGGACGACATGCTCAAGCGCCTCGAAGACCTCCAGCAGGCCATCGCCTCCTGCATCTCGGCGATCCAGGCCAAGGTCCAGTAGAGGGCCCGGCAGAAGAGGTAGAGGGCCCGGCAGAAGGGCTGGCAGAAGGGCCGGTAGCACCCAAGGTCACCGGGGCGGCATCACGCCGCCCCGGTGACCTTGGCGGTGAAGGCGTCGAGGTTGGTCATGGTGCGGTCGATCCGCTCGTCGAGCGAGAGCGACTCCTCGTAGCGGCCGGCCCGCAGCCTGGGCTGGCGCTTGCCGCGCAGGTAGAGGGAGCAGGCGAGGTCCGCGCAGAGGTAGATGCCGACGGTGTTGCCCTCCCGTCCGCGCACTCCGGCCAGGGGCGCCGCCAGGAGGGCGACACCGGAGGAGGCGTGCCCGGTCAGGCACACCTGGCACAGGCTGGACTTCACGGCGCTGGTCCGGCCCACCGAGGGGACCCGCAGCGTGATGCCGAGCGGTCCGTCGGGGCGGGGGCGCACGAGGTGGGCCCGCAGGGGCGCTCCCGGGTCGATCCAGCCGAGGAAGTCCAGGTCGTCCCAGGGGAGCTCGGCGAAGTCGAGGGGGAGCTTCATCCGGGCGGCCTCGCCCTTCGTGCAGTTCACGAAGGATTCCCGGATCTGTTTCTCGTTCAGTGGTTCCACGTGCGGCGACGATACCCACCGCTTCTCGCACGGGCATCCGGATTTCCCCGGGGCGCGCGAGCGTGACACGCCCGCGGGGCGGGAACAAGCCGCGCCACGCCCGACGGCACCCCATCGGCTCCGGCCGCCGGGCGCCCGCCGCGACCACCGCGCCGGTCCACGGGCACGCCCCGACCTGACACGACGCCCCCCCGGCCGCACCACAACGGCGGGGTTCGGCCAGATGTCCACCGGGGCCGGACTGGCCGGTCTGCCCGTGGACGAATGGATGCCCGAGGCATCTAATGAAGATCACGAAGGAAGCTCCAGGGAAGCTCCAGGGAAGCTCCTAGGAAGTCACCCAGGGAAGTTCCTGGCAAGCCACGAGGAAGACATACCGCCTGCGAGGTCAGCCATGACCGTGACACCCCCCACGCCGGACACCGTCGCCTACCCCCAGGACCGCACGTGTCCCTACCACCCGCCCGCCTCCTACGACCCGCTGCGCTCGGCGCGCCCGCTCTCCCGTGTCTCGCTCTTCGACGGGCGGACCGTGTGGGTGGTCACCGGACAGTCGACCGCGCGCGACCTGCTCGTCGACCCGCGCCTGTCCACCGACCGGCAGAACCGCGCCTTCCCGATGCCCACCGAACGCATCGCGAGCGTGCGCAACCGCCGCATCGCCCTCCTCGGCGTCGACGACCCCGAGCACAACGCCCAGCGCCGCATGCTGATCCCGAGCTTCACCCTCAAGCGGATCACGGCGCTGCGGCCCCGCATCCAGGAGACCGTCGACCGGCTGCTGGACGCGATGGCCGAGCAGGGTCCGCCGGCCGAGCTGGTGAGCGCCTTCGCGCTGCCCGTGCCGTCCATGGTGATCTGCGCCCTGCTCGGGGTGCCCTACGCCGACCACGACTTCTTCGAGGAGCAGTCACGGCGGCTGCTGCGCGGGCCGGCCGTGGTGGACACGGAGGAGGCGCGCGTTCAACTGGACTCGTACTTCGGAGAGTTGATCGACCGCAAGCGTCGCGACCCGGGTGACGGGCTCCTCGACGAGCTCATCCGGCGCGGGCAGGGCGACGGCTCCGTACGGGCACCGGACCGTGAGGAGCTGATCAGCCTCGCCACAGTGCTGCTCGTCGCGGGGCACGAGACGACGGCGAACATGATCTCGCTCGGTACGTTCACGCTGCTGCGGCACCCGGACCGGCTGGCCGAGCTGCGCTCCGCGGACGCGCTGCTGCCTTCCGCCGTGGAGGAGCTGCTGCGCTTCCTGTCCATCGCCGACGGCATCCTGCGCGTCGCCACCGAGGACATCGAGGTCGCCGGCGAGACCATCCTGGCGGACGACGGGGTCATCTTCTCCACGTCGATCCTCAACCGCGACGGCGACACCTACACCGCCCCCGACTCCCTCGACTGGCACCGCCCCTCACGCCACCATCTCGCGTTCGGCTACGGGGTCCACCAGTGCCTGGGGCAGAACCTCGCCCGGGCCGAGATGGAGATCGCCCTGCGCTCGCTGTTCGCGCGGTTCCCGGGGCTGCGTCTGGCGGCGCCCCCCGAGGAGATCCCTTTCAAGCCGGGCGACACGATCCAGGGGATGCTCGAACTCCCGGTCACCTGGTGACCGCCCGAACCCCAGAACCGAACCCGAGCAGCCGTGAGAGAGGCGCAGACCGTGCGGATCCGGATCGACAAGGACAGGTGCGTGGGGGCGGGCATGTGTGCGCTCACCGCGCCGAGCGTGTTCACGCAGGACGACGACGGCTTCAGTGAGCTCATCGAGGGCCGCGACGACGGCGCCGGTGACCCGCTGGTGCGGGAGGCGGCCCGCGCCTGTCCGGTGCGGGCCATCACCGTCGCCGACGCCTGACCGGGACGCTCAGACGGGCGGGACCACGGCGACCGGGCAGGGCGCGTGATGCATCACGGCGTGCGCGACGGACCCGATCCGGGACCCGACCGCCGAGCGTCGGGCGCGACGGCCCACGACCACCAGCTGGGCCCCCGCGGCCGACGCGAGAAGCACCTGTCCCGCGCTGCCGATCTCGACGTGCTCGACGACCGGCACTTCGGGATACCGCTCCCGCAGCGGGCCGAGCGCCTCACCGAGCGCCTTCCCCTCGTACGGTTCCATGCCGCCCGCGTCGTCGAGCAGCTGCAGCGAGGCGGGGCTGTAGGCGTAGAGGGGCGGGAGCGTCCAGGCGCGGACGGCGCGCACGGTCGCGCCGCGGGCGGCGGCCGTGGCGAAGGCGAATTCGAGGGCCGCCCTGCTGTCCTCGGGTTCGCCTTCCTGGCCCACGACGATCTCGCGGCCGGCCGCCTCGGGTTCGGCACGGTCGTCGGCTCTGACCAGGACGACGGGGCGGCCGGACCCGGCGACGACCTGCTGGCCGACCGACCCGACCAGGAAGCCGACGAACGCGCCGTGCCCCCGGGAGCCGAGGACGAGGAGATCCGCGTCCTCGGCGGCGGCGAGAAGCGCGGGCACGGCGTCGCCGGACGGGGATCCGGTCGACACGGAGAGTCCGGGGTGGGCGCCCGCCACGACCCGCCCGGCCTCCTCGGCGACGCTCCTGGCCCACTCGGCCTGCGCCGCCGCGTCGGGCGCGGACGCCGCCACGTCCGGCAGCGGCGTCCAGGCGTGCAGCAGGTGCAGCGCGGATCCGCGGCGGACCGCTTCGCGCGCCGCCCAGGCCGCCGCGGCCGCGCTCTCCGGCGACCCGTCCACTCCCACGGTGATCCGACCGGTCATGCGCCTGCCCCTCTGTCGCTGATCATGTCCCTTCCAGTGTGCGTCGGCGGGCTGACATCGTGTCGGCGAACGGGCTCAGGCGCGGGTGCGCGCCGTGCCCGCCGACGTCGCGACCGCCCCGCCGAGGAACCGCGCCCAGCCGCCCGCGGGCGCCTGTCCCACCTCGAGCGAGCGCAGCCGGTCGAGGACGTTCGGGTCCTGGACGTCCAGCCAGTCGACGAACTGCCGGAAGGACACGAGGCGTACGTCCTTCTTGCCGGCGATCTGCTTGAGGGCGGACTCGACGGCGTCCATGTAGATACCGCCGTTCCAGTCCTCGAAGTGGTTGCCGATGAAGAACGGCGCCCGGTTCGTCTCGTACGCCCTGTTGAAGCCCGCGAGATACGACTCGGTGGCCTGCTGACGCCAGCCGTCGTAGTTGTAGGACGGCGCCCGGGTGGAGTTCTTCGACTGGTTGGCGAGGATGTTGTAGTCCATCGAGAGGACTTCGAAGCGGTGGCCGGGGAACGGGATGCCCTGGAGCGGCAGGTCCCACAGTCCGTGGCGCTTGCCGGGCCAGCGCTGGACGCCGCCGGGCGAGGAGGCGTCGTAGCGCCAGCCGAGCTCGCGGGCGGCGGGCAGCAGGTTGTCCTGGCCGAGCAGACAGGGCGTGCGGCCGCCGATGAGTTCCTTGTCGTAGTCGAACGGCAGGGGGTCGTGGTCGTGCCAACCCGTGTTCGTACGCCAGGACTTGATGAACGAGCGGGCCTGTTCGATCTCGCTGCGCCACTGTGCGGGCGTCCAGTGGGCCACGGAGCCGGAGCCGGCGCAGAAGTGGCCGTTGAAGTGGGTGCCGATCTCATGGCCGTCGAGCCAGGCCTGGCGGGTGTACTTCAGCGTCTCCTTGAGGTGGGCGTCGGTGAGGTACCCGATGTCAGAGGCGCCGACGGGGTTGTTCGGCGGGTCGTAGAGCCGCTTCTTCGACTCGGGCAGGAGGTACACGCCCGACAGGAAGAAGGTCATGTGGGCGTCGTGGTTACGGGCCAGTTCGAGGAAGCGCGGGAAGAGTCCGTTGCCGACCTCGCCCGCGCCGTCCCAGGAGAAGATCACGAACTGCGGTGGCGTCTGGCCCGGTTCGAGCGGGGTGGCCGCCTCGGGCTGCTTCGGCTGCCTGCCGGTGAACGCGGTCGAACCGTCGCCGATCAGCCGGGGCGCCGTCTTCGTGCCCGGGTGGGCGACCCGGTCGGGCTGGCGTCCGGGGCCTGCGGGCGGCCGGGCGGACTTCTGGTCCGCCCCGCATCCGGCGAGCCCCGCGGCGGCGGCGCCCAGTCCGATCCCGAGTCCCAGGCCCACGGCGCTTCTGCGGCTGATCTCACTCATCGGCATCCCAACCCGCGTCCACTGGGGACGCGTTGCGCGACCCCCCTGGCAACACACGCACCGTAAGTCGGATAAGCAGACAAATTGCTCATTTAGGGCGGCGCGGCGGGCAAAGTGCTGACCATGCGGCGGCGGGGGTGGGGGGCCGTGGGCGGAGCAGACGGCGGCGGCCGGGGCCGGGCGCGGAGCAGTCGGCGGCGGGTCGGAGCGTGGCGGCCGGCGGAGAGGGCGGGACGGGGCGGCCGACGGAGGGGCGGGCAGAGCGGCCGGCGGCCCCTCAGGCGAGAACCCGTTCGATCAGGGGCGCAGGCTGAAGACGGCCTTGATCCACTTTCCGACGGGTACCCGCTCGACGATGACCTCGGTGGCGAGGGCGTGCACTATCTCGAGACCGTGGCCGCCGACACGGCCGGGATCCCTGACGAAGCGGCGAGGTACGGCGACGCTGCTGTCGTAAACGGTGACGGCCACGGCGTCCCGTGATCCTTCGAGGTCGAGGACGTACGGGCCGTGGCTGTGGCGGTCCGCGTTGGTGACGAGCTCGCTGACCAGGAGCAGCAGGTCACCGCGCGACCTGGCGTCGATGACGGCGCACCATTCCGACCGCAGCTGCTCGAGGAACACCTCGGCGAAGGCGCGTGCGTCGGCGATGCAGCCCGGCTCTCCGGTGTACTGGGTCGCCCGGCGCAGCGGCTCGACGGGGTCGGCAGCACCGGTCGGGATCAAGGCTCCGTCCAGGTACTCGGTCATGCGGTTCTCTCTTGGGTCGGTCGGCACAGTAACTCCCCTGCAGCCATCCTGATACCCAGTGGCGCGTGCGGCAGTCATAACCGGCGGAACGGACGGCGGAGGCCGCCGTCCGTTCCGTTCCGGTCATCCCGGGTGCGAGGTCAGCACTCCATTTTCCACGTATGGGAGTCGCCGCTGTCGTTGCCCCAGCTGTCGGAGGCGATCTCCTGGCCCGGACCGAGGCAGACGGTGCCGAGGCCGATGAGGCCCGGGTTCTCGTAGACCTGCACGTGGTCCTTGATGCCGGGGCCCGAAATGCCATGGTTCGCCCAGGACGAGTCCTGGTCCTGGATGGGGTCCTCCCAGTCCTCGTCGTCGCCGGACCAGTTGGTGCGCTGGCCGCCGAAGTCCGCGTCCGTCCAGGCGCAGAACTGGCCGCTGGGGCACGAGGCGCCGAAGGCCGCGGACGAGGTGGCGACGGTGCCGCCGAGGGCGAGGCCGACGGCCGCGACGAGCGCGGCGGAGTGCTTGATGATCACTGGGTCTCTTTCTGTTGCTGCTGTCGCTGGTGGGTGAGGAGGTCGGTCGCGCGGACCAGGGCGTGCTCCCGCAGGCGCCGCCAGTCGGCGACTTCGGTGCGGTGCCTGGCGCGGACCGAGGCGAGGCTGGTCTCGCGGTACGCCGCTTCCGGCTTGAGGTTGTTGACGACGGTCGAGACCTGGAACCAGCGGCGCTGGTCGCCGTAGAGGGTGCGCTGCGCCGAGGCCAGGCAGCCGTCGGTGTGGGCGCGCACGGAGTAGCCGGTCGGCAGCTTCAGGGAGAGTTCCGCGGGGCCGGCGCCGAAGAGGGCGTCGGTCAGGCGTTCTTCCTGGGCGTCCGTGCCGGGGTGCCTGCCGGGCCGTGGCGGGGTGAGCCCGCGCGCGGTGAGGCAGTGGTCGGTCAGGAGTCGGGTGGCGGCCCTGACGGTGTCGTCCGGGGAGAGCGGGGGCCCGGAGGCCGGGGCCGCGCAGCCGGTCAGGAGCAGGCCGCTCAGGGAGAGGGGGCCGAGGAAGGTGCGCGCCAGGAGCCGGCGCGCCCGGGGCGGCGGTCGGTGGGTCATCGGCGGATCAGCCCACTTCGCAACCCATCGTGTTGTCGCTGACGCCGTCGAACTTGGTGGCCCACGCCTCCCAGTTCTCGTCGTAGTCGTCCTTGCGGATCTCGCGGTAGAGGCAGCCGCTTCCCGGTCCGTAGCTGATCGCGTAGATGGTGCCGTCGACGCGGGAGTCGAAGGAGTAGGCGTGGCGCTGGGTGCCGTTCTCGGCTTCGGCGTAGCCGGGTGGCGCGTAACACCAGGCGTTGCCGTGCATTCCCGGCTCGGTCCAGAAGCAGACCTGTCCGGGGGCGGCGGCGCGGGCGGATCCGGTCGGGGCGGTGGCTCCCGCGGTCGGCGCTGCGAGGGTCAGCGCGGCGGCGACGGTGGCGAGGGCGGTGGTGAGCAGTGTTGTTCCACGGTGCATTCGTGCGGCTCCGAAAATGTGGGGGCGATGCCGTGCATGACGACAATCCCCCCGCATTTCCGCAGGTAAGCGCGGCTCCACCCGTACCGGCTACTTGTCATATGGATACCGGGGCGATCAATGGCGCCGGTGAGGGGCGCTGCTCAGGGGCGGGGAACGAGCGCGGGCATGGCGGCGCGGGTGCGCTGCATCCGCAGGGCGTCGACCGACTCGGCGAGGAACTCGTATTCCGTGGTGTCGTCGCGTGTGATCAGCCGGACGAG
The DNA here is from genome assembly GCF_004005495.1 of Streptomyces antnestii. Taxonomy (GTDB): domain Bacteria; phylum Actinomycetota; class Actinomycetes; order Streptomycetales; family Streptomycetaceae; genus Streptomyces; species Streptomyces antnestii. The sequence continues at coordinate 163,828 of NZ_RZYA01000002.1, read as the reverse complement.
CTTTCCGGTGGCGAGTTCCTCGGCCACGCGTTCCTGCCGCTCGATATCTCCGCACCAGGCGCGCAGCGCGCCGGGGACATCGGGCACGGTGTCCGCGACGGGGGTAATGGCGTGTTCGGGGAAATGCGGATTTCCGGGGCGCGGATCGAGCCGTTCGGCTATCCAGGAAGCGCGGTCGCGAAGCCACCACATCGCGAGCGGCAGGGTGGGCGCGCGATACGTTCCGAGCGGTACACCGACGCGCTGACCACCGCAGATTCCGTACGCGGTGACATGGCACAGGAATTCGTCGTGCATGTTCTCCCCCGTCGCGTCGTCCGCCGCCCTGCGGGCCTCGCTTTCATCCGAAGTGATCCATTCACCGCCGACCGGCAACTGCGCCGTTCAACTGCCCCAGATGACGAGTATCGACACTTCCGACGCGCTGTCACCACGCCTTTCCGGCCAGCCTCCTGGCATATTCAGGGGTCCGAATGGCCGGAATGGAACGGGTGTCCGGGTGTGAAATCCCCGCCGCCGAGGAAGCAGCACGTCATGCACTCCAAGGACGTTCTCACCGACGCGTTCGGCCGGATCCACGAAACGGTTCACTCCGCCGTGGAAGATCTTTCCGCCGAGGAACTCAACACCCGGCTCAATGACGACTCGAACTCGATCGCGTGGCTGATTTGGCATCTCTCGCGCGTGCAGGACGATCACATCGCGGACGCGTCCCGTTCCGATCAGGTATGGCTCGGCGACGGCTGGGCCGAGCGCCTCGATCTGGGCCTGCCACCCTCGGACACGGGGTACGGCCACAGCGGCGGACAGGTGGCCAAGGTGCGGGTGCCGTCGGCCGATCTGCTGCTCGGTTACTTCGACGCCGTGCACGAGCGCACCCTCGCCTACGTGGCAGGACTCACCGACGAGGACCTGGACCAGGTGATCGACGACACCTGGTCGCCGCCGGTGACGCTGGGCGTGCGGCTGGTGAGTGTGATTGCCGACGATCTCCAGCACTCGGGGCAGGCCGCCTTCGTGCGCGGCGTTCTCGAACGCCTCTGAAGTCCGCGCGCGCCCCGTGTGAATCAGGCACACCTAGCGAGAGTGTTCGCACGCTTCCAGCCATCGGAACGACGCAGTCCACTAACGAGTGGAACCCCGCACAGGATGACGGCTCCTGCGCGGAGGGGCCGCCGGCCACTCCCTACCCACGCCCAGGCCGGCGGCCCCGTCTCGCTCCACCTCACCCACCCCCCGGCCCGCTCCCCCTCACCCCGGAGCGGGCCGGCCTCATGCGCCGAGCCGCTCCTCAAGACGTACGGTGACGCGGTCCCCCGCCTCCTTGCCGATCGCCTTGCGCACATCGGCCTTGACGGGCAGCTTGTGCCGGCCGTCCCCGAGAGCCATGAACGAGCTCCGGAACGGATGGCCGTCGACCGTGCCCCTGACCTTGACCAGGCCGCGTGTGCCGAAGAAGGCGGCCGATTCGGGCCAGACGACATAGGTCCAGCCGCCTTCCGTCGGGCTCTTCTCCAGGACGGCGCTGAACTCCTCGTTCAGATTGCTGGACGTGCTCATCTCTGCCTCCTCGGCATCTTCCGTCACTTCTAGGACCGTCGACGCCCACGGAACTCATCGCTTCTCGCAGCGATCCCGGCGCGGTCGAGGTCTTGACAACTCCATTGGTCTGGACCAGCTTTGGGCTCTACAGCGGTGGCCACCGTTCACTCCCGCCCCCCTTCCACTCCCCCACCGGAGGCAGCACGTGAACCGTCCACGCAGATGGATCGAGGGCGCGCTGGCCGTCACCGCGGCCACCGCGCTCGGCGTCACCGCCCTGGCGACCACGGCGCAGGCCGCCGACGTCAACGTCGCGAGGAACGCCGGGTTCGAGTCGGACCTGAGCAACTGGACCTGCTCGGCCGGCACCGGTTCCGTGGTCGGCTCCCCCGTGCACGGCGGCGCCAAGGCGCTCAAGGGCACCCCGACCGCGCAGGACACCGCCCAGTGCTCCCAGGCCGTGGCCGTCAGGCCCAACTCGACGTACACGCTGAGTTCCTGGGTCCAGGGCAGCTATGTGTACCTCGGTGCGAGCGGCACCGGCACCACCGACGTGTCCACGTGGACGCCCGGCTCCTCCGGCTGGCAGCAGCTGAGCACCACCTTCACCACCGGCGCGAACACCACGTCCGTGACCGTCTACACGCACGGCTGGTACGGGCAGGGCGCGTACTACGCGGACGACGTGAGCGTGCTCGGTCCCGACGGCGGCGGGGGCGGTGGCGATCCCGTCGTCGTACCCGCCGTGCCGGCCGGGCTCTCCGCCGGCGCCACCACCACGTCCTCGGCCGACCTCTCCTGGAACCCGGTCACCGGCGCCACCGGCTACAACGTGTACCGGGACGGCTCCAAGGTCGCGTCCGTGAGCGGCGCCTCGGCCACCGTCACCGGGCTCACCGCCGGCACCTCGTACAGCTTCCAGGTCAGCGCGACCAACTCGGCCGGTGAGTCCGCGAAGTCGGCGGCCGTGACCGCGACGACGAAGGCATCGGGAGGCGGCGGAGGCGGCACCGTGCCCAGGCACGCGGTGACCGGCTACTGGCAGAACTTCGACAACGGCGCGACCGTCCAGAAGCTGCGGGACGTCCCCTCGCAGTACGACATCATCGCGGTGTCCTTCGCCGACGCGACCGCCACACCCGGGCAGATCTCCTTCACCCTGGACCCGGCCGTCGGGTACGCGTCGGCCGCCGACTTCAAGGCCGACATCGCCGCCAAGCAGGCCGCGGGCAAGTCCGTGATCCTCTCGGTCGGCGGCGAGAAGGGCAGCATCTCCGTCAACAGCGACGCGTCGGCCACGGCGTTCGCCGACAGCGCCTACGCCCTGATGCAGAGTTACGGGTTCGACGGCGTCGACATCGACCTGGAGAACGGCCTCAACTCGACGTACATGTCGAAGGCGTTGCACCAGCTCGCCGCGAAGGCGGGTCCGAAGCTGGTGCTCACGATGGCGCCGCAGACCATCGACATGCAGTCGACGTCCGGTGAGTACTTCAAGACGGCACTGAACGTGAAGGACATCCTCACCGTCGTCAACACCCAGTTCTACAACAGCGGTTCGATGCTGGGCTGCGACGGCAAGGTGTACGCGCAGGGCTCGGTCGACTTCCTGACCGCGCTCGCCTGCATCCAGCTGGAGGGCGGCCTCGACCCGTCCCAGGTCGGCCTCGGTGTCCCCGCCTCGACGCGCGGCGCGGGCAGCGGCTATGTGGACCCGTCGGTGGTCGGCAACGCCCTCGACTGCCTGACCCGCGGCACCGGCTGCGGTTCCTTCAAGCCGGGCAAGACCTATCCGGGGCTGCGCGGCGCGATGACCTGGTCCACGAACTGGGACGCCACGGCGGGCAACTCCTGGTCGAACGCCGTCGGACCCAAGGTGCACAACCTCCCGTAGGGGGCCTCTGGCGGCGCGCGCTCCTCCAGCGCGTGCCGCTCAGCCGCCATGAACCGCCCAGCATGAACCGCTCAGCCCGCCATGACGGTCAGCCCGCCATGAAGACGAGCGTGCCGTCGGGGAGCCTCGCCTCGATGCGGGCGCCGTGCTCCACGGTCCGGCTGACGGTGCAGTACTTCTCGTGGGTCAGGCGCACTCCGCGGGCGAACGCGTCGGCGGCGTGTTCGTCGCCCTCGGGCAGCTCCAGTTCGTAGCTGACGCGGATCGCGCCGACACGGCCGTCGTCCTCGGGGCGCGACACGGACTCCACGACGATGCGCAGTCCGTCGTGCTCGACGGTGCGGGCCGTGCGGTCGGTGACGAGGCCGCCGCAGCCGCCGACGGCGGCGAGGAGCAGCTCGACGGGCGTGAACGACGGCTGCACGTCGGGGTCTTCGGCAGCGCCGATCCGGACCTCGGCGCCGCGGTCGTTGCGCGCGGTCCAGTCGCGGAAGCCGTTGCGGACGGTCTCGATGCGGTATTCGGCCATGTCGGGTGGTTCTCCCTCGCTGCGGTCGCCCGGTCCTGCTCGTCCCCGGTCCTGCTCATCCCCGGCACCGTACGGGCGCGGAGGTGCGGGGCGGCGCAGGCCCGACCGTCCGGCGGGGACGAACGCCCGCTCGGTCGCGTCGGGGAGTGCCCCGTCAGGCGGTGGGCAGCCGTCCGCCGCAGCGGCCGCAGAAGGACGCCGACGGATCCTCGGAGACCCGGTCGCAGGCGGGGCAGATCCGGCCGAGCAGGCAGGCCGGTTCGCCGCCCTCGCGGGCCTGGGTGCGTCCGATGGTGAGGCCGGGGCGCCTGCGGTGGGCGGTGAGGTAGGCAAGGCCGCCGGGGCCTGCCGTCACGGAGCGCCGCTCGCCGCGGGGCACGAAGACGAGCGCTCCGGGCGCCAGTTCCTCCTCGTCGCCGGCGTGGTGGAGCGTCCCGCTTCCCTCCACGACGACGAGCAGGACGTCCAGATCGGGCTCGACGTGCTCGGTGACACCGGCGCCCGAGGGCAGTCTGACGAGGTTCGCGTCGAGCTGCCGCGCCGCTCCGTCGAGCTTCCAGAGGGCTCCCGTCCGGGACGCTTCCGCCGTACGCAGTACGGCCTCCAGTGACACTCGGGCGGCCGGCATGTCTGTCCCCTTCAGCGGTCGGTGCGTCGCGAAGTCCGTCATGAACTCCTCGGCAACTCCTCACCCTACGACGGGCGGACGGCCTCGCTCCGCGCCGGGAAACATTACTGTCAACCGACAGTTGACACCCTCCCACTGTCAACCTAGGGTTGTCACATGACGGAATCCACGGAACCGGCAGGCCTGACCCTGCCCGTACGTCTCGACGACCTCATCGCAGGCATCAAGAAGGCCCACACCCAGCCCCTGGAGCAGTTGCAGGACGCCGTGATCGCGGCGGATCACCTCGGTGACATCGCCGACCATCTGATCGGTCACTTCGTCGACCAGGCCCGCCGCTCGGGCGCCTCCTGGACCGAGATCGGCTCCAGCATGGGGGTCACCCGCCAGGCCGCCCAGAAGCGGTTCGTCGCCAAGGGCGCCGAGAGCGACATCGACCCGAGCCAGGGCTTCAGCCGCTACACGCCCCGCGCCCGCAACGTGGTGGTGGCGTCGCAGAACGAGGCCCGCTCCGCGAACAGCGCGCAGATCGGCACCGTCCATCTGGTGCTCGGCCTGCTGCACGAGCCGGAGGGCCTCGCCGCCAAAGCGATCCTCGCGCAGCACGTGTCGCTCGACGCCGTCCGCCAGGCCGCGATGTCGGGTCTGCCGCCCGCGGCCGAGGACATGCCGGCCCTGGTGCCGTTCGACGCGGCGGCGAAGAAGACCCTGGAGCTCACGTTCCGCGAGGCCCTGCGGCTCGGCCACAACTACATCGGCACCGAGCACATCCTGCTGGCGCTCCTGGAGCAGGAGAACGGGACGGGTGTGCTGGCGGAGCTCGGCATCGACAAGGAGGCGACCGAGGCGTACATCGCGGACACACTGGCCGCGATCATCAAGGAGCAGGCGAAGAACCCGTCCTGACGTCGCGTCGGCCGGCCGGGGGTACGGGACGATTCCCCCGGCCGGCCCTCGGGACACCACCGCGGTCCTGCGTCGCGCGGGGCCCGGATGGGAGACTGCCCCCATGACTGAGCGCGCAGGAACCCAGGCCCGGCCGGAGGATCTCGTCGACGTCGACGCACTCGTCGACGCGTACTTCACCAAGGTCCCCGATATGGACCGCCCCGAGCAACGCGTCGTGTTCGGTACGAGCGGGCACCGGGGCTCCAGCCTGGACGGCGCGTTCAACGAGCGGCACATCGCGGCCATCACGCAGGCCATCGTCGAGTACCGCACGGCGGAGGGCATCACGGGCCCGCTGTTCATCGGGCCCGACACCCACGCCCTCTCGCGCCCCGCGCTCGACACGGCACTCGGCGTCCTCACGGCGAACGGTGTACGTGTTCTCGCCGACGTCCACGACAGCTACGTTCCGACCCCGGCGCTCAGCCACGCCATCCTGCGCTGGAACAGCACCGTGTCCGACGGGCAGGGCCAGGCGGACGGCATCGTCATCACGCCGAGCCACAACCCGCCTCGCGACGGCGGCTTCAAGTACAACCCGCCGCACGGCGGCCCCGCCGACTCCACGGCGACCTCCTGGATCGCCCGCCGTGCCAACGAACTGCTCGCGGACGGGAACCGGGGGGTGCGCACCACGAAGGACGTGGCTCCGGAGACGTACGACTTCCTCGAGCGGTACGTGGAGGAGCTGAGCAGTGTCATCGACACCGACGCCATCAGGGAGTCGGGCCTGCGCATCGGTGCCGACCCGCTCGGCGGGGCGAGTGTGCACTACTGGGCGCGGATCGCCGAGGTGTACGGGCTCGATCTGACCGTGGTCAATCCGGAGGTCGATCCGACCTGGCGGTTCATGACGCTCGACTGGGACGGCAAGATCCGGATGGATCCCTCGTCGGCGCCCGCGATGGCGTCCGTGCTCGCGAAGCGGCACGACTTCGACCTGCTCACCGGGAACGACGCGGACGCCGACCGGCACGGCATCGTCACACCGGACGCCGGGCTCATGAACCCGAACCACTATCTCGCCGTCGCGATCCACTACCTGTGCACGCACCGCACCGGCTGGCGGTCCGACGCCGCGATCGGCAAGACGCTGGTGTCGAGCGCCGTCATCGACCGTGTCGTCGCCTCGCTCGGCCGCGAGCTGCTCGAAGTCCCCGTCGGGTTCAAGTGGTTCGTGCCGGGACTCGTCGACGGATCGGTCGCGTTCGGCGGCGAGGAGAGCGCGGGGGCGAGCTTCGTCCGCAAGGACGGCGGCGTGTGGACGACCGACAAGGACGGCATCCTGCTCGCCCTGCTCGCGGCCGAGATCACGGCGGTGACCGGGAAGACCCCGTCGGTGTACTACGCCGAACTCGCCGCGGAGCACGGCTCGTCGTCGTACGCGCGCGTGGACGCGAAGGCGACCAAGGCGCAGAAGGCGCGCCTTGCGCAGCTCGGCGGGGACGCGATCACCGCGGAGACCCTCGCGGGCGAATTCATCACGGGGCGGCTGAGCCACGCGCCGGGCAACGGCGCGGCGATCGGCGGTGTGAAGGTCACGGCGGAGAACGCCTGGTTCGCGGCACGGCCGAGCGGCACGGAGGACGTGTACAAGATCTACGCCGAGTCGTTCCGCGGCCCCGACCATCTCGCCCGGGTGCAGACCGAGGCACAGTCGATCGTGGACGCGGCGCTGGCGGAGGACTGAGGATCACGTGATCAAGTGAGAGGCGGTGCGTGGGGTCTCGGCCCCACACACCGCCTCTCAGCCTCTCAGCCTCTCAGCAGATACCCCCGCCTACTCGGCGGTCGCGGTCTCCGCGAGGTCCGGCACCTGGGCGACGCTGTCCAGCACGTAGGTGTGCGGCTCCCCTTCGAGCGCCGTGCGCGGGAGCTGGCCCGTGAGGACGCCCACCACGACCCCCGCGCCCGCGTGGTGTCCCGCCTGGAGGTCGACCGCGGTGTCACCGGCGACGAGCACCTTGCGGACGTCCACGACGCCGGCCTTCTCCATGGCCCGGTGGATCATGTACGGGGCGGGGCGGCCGCGCACCACCTCGTCGGAGGTGACGACCGCGTCGAGGTTCCCGCCCTCGCCCGTGGACCAGCCGAGCGAGGCGAGCAGCGGCAGGGCGACGTCGTCGCTGAAGCCGGTGGTGAGGGCGACCTTGATGCCCCGGGCGCGCAGCACGGCGAGGGCCTTGTCCGCCTCGGCGATCGGCTCGGGCGGGACCTCCTCGTAGCGCTTCTTCAGGAACGCGCGGAACTCGCCGTACTGGCGCTCGACGAGGTCGGCGTCGGGGGTGCCGCCGCCGAGGCGCACCAGGGCGTCGATGGCCTCGCGCTTGTCCGTGCCCATCCAGGTCTGCAGGTCGTGCGGGTCGACGGTCGCCCCGGTCGACTCGACGGCGTGGCGCAGCGCCTCGTACACGGCGCCGTGTTCGTCGATGGTGGTGCCGGCCATGTCGAAGACGGCGAGTTCAATCACTGTGGTGCTCCATGTCCGTGCGGTACCGGCCGACGACGGTGCGTCCCTCGGCGGTGTTCTCGATGGTGAAGTTGGCGAGCGTGGGCAGATAGCGGTCGTCGGCGTACTCCAGCGGCACGTTGTCCCGCGAGAACGCCAACCGCCTTACGCGCAGCAGCGGTTCGCCGGGTTCGACGCCGAGGAGCGCGGAGTCCTGGGGGTCGGCGGCGATGGCGTCGATGGTGTGGCGGGCGTGGTGCAGGTCGACGTCGCGGGCGCACAGGGCCTCGTATATCGAGCCCGCGTCCGGGTCGATGTCGAAGAGGTGGCGGCCGACGTGGAGCACGAAGGTGGAGCGCTCGACCATGACCGGCACGCCGTCCAGATGGCGCAGCCGGATCAGGTCGACCACCGGTTCGCCCTCGTCGAGGCCGAGCCGGGCGGCGGCCTCGGGCGAGGCCCGGCGGCGGGCCACCTCGACAGTGAGCTGCCCCGGTTCACGGCCGATGGACCTGGCCCACTGGGTGAACGACATCAGGGACTCGAAGGGCTGCGACGGGGCGGCCCTGCGGGCGACGGGCGGCTTGCCGCGCCCGCCCACGAGATGCCCCTCCGACCGCAGGATCGACAGGGCCTGCCTGACCGGACCGCGGGAGGTCCCGAACTCCTCGCAGAGCTGGGCCTCGCTCGGTACCGGCTCACCCTCCGGCCACTCACCGGACTCGATGCGTCGAAGGAACTCGGCGCCGAGCTGCTCGTGGAGCGGCGCACCCTTACTTGTCTTCACAAGACGACTATCGCAGCTCAGGCGCCCTTTTCTCAAGCCCGGCGAGGCGACGTGCGGGTGACCATCCGGGGTCGTTCGGGGTCGTCGGGGGCTGTTCGGGGCCGTTCAGGGGCACGGAAGGTAAACAGACGGGAAACTTGTACACACAAGTCTTGCCCTGGCGCTCGGCGCCTCGCACGCTGCACACCATGAGCTTCTCTACAGCACCTTCCTCCGCTCCCTCGCCCGCCGCCGTCCTGCCCGGCGGCCGCAGCGACCTGGTGATCGTCGGTGCCGGGATCGTCGGCCTCGCCCACGCCTTCGAGGCCGCCCGGCGCGGCCTGACCGTGACGGTCGTCGAGCGTGACTGGCAGCCCGTGGGGGCCTCGGTCCGCAACTTCGGCCACTGCTGCATCACGGCACAGCGCGACGACCTGCTGGAACTCGCCTACCGTTCGCGGGCGGGATGGCTCGAGGCCGCGAAGAGCTCGGGACTGTGGGCCCGGGAGGCCGGCGCCCTCGTGGTGGCCAGGTCGGCCACCGAGCTGGCGGTCCTCGAGGAGCTGCGTGAGGAGCGCGGGGCCGACACGGTCCAGCTGCGGACCCGCGAGGAGGTCGCTGGCACACTCGGCCGGGACGCCGACGGCGGCGACATCGTGGGCGGCGCGTTCCTCCCCGATGATCTCCGCGTCAACCCGCGCGAGGCCGCCCCGGACCTGGCCGCGTGGCTGTCCATACAACCTGGCGTCACCGTGGTGTGGGGCACGAACGTGACCGGCGTCGAGGAAGGCACCGTCCACACCAGCCGGGGCCCGGTCCACGGCGACCGGATCCTCGTCTGCGTGGGCCACGACCTGGACCGCCTGTACCCCACGGCGGCGGACGAACACGGCATCGAGCGCTGTCGGCTGACGATGGCCCGCGTCACGGCGCCGGACGCCTTCCGCACCGACGCGGCGATCCTCACCGCGACGTCCATGCTGCGCTACGACGCCTTCACGGCCACGCCCGCGGCGACCCGTCTGCGCGAGGAAGTGACCGGCCACAGCCCCGAGTTGCTCGACGTCGTGGCGAACGTCATGTTCACCCGCCTGCCCGACGGCACGGTCCTCGTCGGCGACTCCCACTTCTACGGCCGGACCGAGACCCCCTTCGTGGACGAACCGACGTCGCGGCTGCTCCTCGCCGCGACGGCCGACGTCCTCGGCGCCGGCGAGCTGCACGTGACGGAACGCTGGCAGGGCGTCTACGCGAGCAGTGCCCGCGGCCCGCTCCTGGTCCGTGACATGGCGCCCGGCGTCCGGGCGATCTCGGTCACCTCGGGCATCGGCATGACGCTCTCCTTCGGCCTCGCCGCCGCCACGTTCGACGAGTCGCTGGCCGCGACGGCCTGAGAAGCACCCTCGTGAGAAGAGGGGCCGCGCGCCGCGGAACGTCCGGCGGCGCGCGGCCCTGTCACCACAGCGGTCAGCCCGCGTAGACGTCCTCCACGTACCGCCCGTCAGCGACCAGGCCGGCCAGCCAGGCCTCCGCCTCCTCGTCGCCCGCACCTGGCGTCCGGTCACGGAACAGGGCGCGGAACGCGTCGCGTACGCCGGGTGCCATCCGGGCCCCGTCACCGCAGACGTACACGCGCGCCCCGGCCGCGAGCAGGGCCCACAGCTCGTCGGCTTCGGCGGCCACCCGGTGCTGGACGAAGGCGTGGCCCGCGTCGGGCGCCTCGCTGAAGACGGGGCGCAGGGAGACCGCGCCGGCGGTCTCGGCGGCCCGCAGCTCCTCGGCGTGCAGGAAGTCGCGCTCGGGGTGGTCGCAGCCGAAGTAGCACAAGGCGGGGGCGAGCGGGGTGCCCGCGGCGAGCAGAGCCGTGCGGTCGGCGACGACGCCACGGAACGGCGCGAGGCCCGTCCCCGCGGCGATCATCACGACCGGGGTCTTTGTGTCGTGCGGGACGCGGAAGACCTCGCGGCACGGCTGGACGCGTGCGAGCACCGTGTCCCTGGGTCGCAGGCCCGCGAGGTGTGCCGAGCCGGTGCCGCGGAAACGGCCGCGGCCGGAGCGGGCCGGGGTGTCGAGGACGGACACCATGAGGTCGGCGTGCGCGGGGCTGCCCGCGGCGCTCGACGAGATCGAGTAGTGGCGGGGCCGCAGGGGCGGCAGCAGGTCCAGGAGCTGCGGCCAGGTCAGGGCGCCGCGCAGCGCCGGGTGGTCCTCGACCAGTTCCACGAGGGTGCGCGGGTCGTCGGCGAGGGCTCGCAGCGCGGCCTGCTCGGGCGGGCAGGGGTTCGCGTCGGCGAGCAGGGCGACCTGCTCGCGGGTGGGAACGTGCCCCAACTCGACGTGCTGCGTGAGGAGTTCACGGACCGTCAGCGGCCGGTCGACGGCGAGTCCGTCGCGACGCGGACGCCGTGCCCTGATGTCGAGGACGGCGTCGGGGTCGACTCCGAACGCCTCCGCCGCCCGTGCGACGAGCGCCGGGTCCTGCGCGGGCAGGACGGTCAGGTGGTCGCCCGTCCGGTAGGTGACGCCGTCGGGCAGCGCGAGACGCACGAAGCGCTTGATGCGGGGGTGGTCGGGCGCCGTGAGGGAGCGGGCCTCGGTGACGGTGAACGGGACGAGCCCGTGCCGGGCGGCCGCCGCGTCGAGGGGCCCGCCGGCGATCTCCCGGATCTCGTACGCGTCTTCGTCGTCCGAGGCGTCCGAGGCGTCCGCCGCGCCGGCCGGAGCGGCGTCGGGGTCCCCGTACTGGGTGAGGAGCGCGGCGCGCAGGCGGGTCGTGAAGGTGCGGACGGTCGCGTTGAGGTCGCCGGAGGCGTCGGCGGCGGCGCGCTCGCACAGGCGGCTGCCGCCGAGGGCGTCGAGCCGTTCGTCGATGCGGGTCGGGACGTGCTGGTAGGTGGCGGCCCAGTTGCGGTCGCCGACGCCGAGCACCGCGTACGTGACGTCGTGCGCGGCGCCTTCCTGTGCACCGTCGAGCCAGGCGGCGAACTCGGCGGCGTCGTCGGTGGGGCGGCCGTTGTAGGAGGCGGCGACCACGACGACGGGACGGTCGGTGGGCAGGGCTCCGGCCTGGGTGTCGAGCGGTGCGACGGACGTGTCGCAGCCGAGCGCGGCGGCGTCGTCGGCGAGCTGCTCGGCGAGGCCGCGGCAGGTCCCGTAGTTGCTGCCGTGCAGGAACAGGACGCCAGTGCCGGGCCGTACCCGGGTGGGCAGCGTGTCGGGGGCGGTGGCCCGCTCCCGGGTGGCGGGCACATGGCCGGGCAGCGGGGGGTGGTTCCGGTCCGCGGCGGTGCGCGGGACGAGGGTGAGGGTGAATCCCTCGGGCTTGAGGGTCAGGGTCTCCTTGACGTTCAGCTGGTAGTCGGCGTGGTCGACGAGCCGGTAGCGGTGTGCGAGGAGGGCGAGCAGCATCGTGGCCTCGTGGAGCGCGAACTGCCGCCCGATACAGGCGCGTTCACCGGTGCCGAACGGCTTGAAGGCGTGCGGCGAGCGCGCGGCCTCCGCCTCGGGCGTGAACCGCGAGGGGTCGAAGAGTTCCGGGTTGTCGCCCCACACGGGCTGCCGGTGCAGCATCGGCGCGAGGACGGTGACGGCCTGTCCGGCGCGCAGCGGGATGCGTCCGCCGAGGAGCGTGTCCTCGCGGGGGTGACGGCTGAACGCGGCCGCGGTCGGCCAGAGTCGCAGGGCCTCGTTCAGGACCTGCCGCGTGTAGGTGAGCCGGCCGACCTCGTCGAAGGTGGGCTCGGGGTCGCCCGCGTCCCCGAAGAGGGCGTCGGCCTCGCGGCGTACGAGGTCGAGGACGGCCGGGTGCTTGGCCAGGTAGTACAGGGCGAAGGACATCGCGCCGGAGGTGGTCTCGTGGCCCGCGATGAGGAAGGTGATGACCTGGTTGCGGATGTTCGCCGTGTCGAGAGCGGTGCCGTCCTGGGGGTGGCGGGCGGTGAGCATGAGGCCGAGCAGGTCGTCGCCGCCGGGGGCGTCGGCGCGCGCCGCGACGACGTCGTCGACGACCTGGGCGAGATAGTCCGCGTCGGCGCGGAACGCGGCGTCGGCGGCCGAGTAGTCACCGCCGGGCGTCCGCGCCATGCGCTTCATCGACCATTCCAGGCAGCGCACCATGGACTCGACGAAGGGGTGCGGATCGGAGCGCTCGAAGGACCCGAAGTCGTAGCCGAATCCGGCGAGTCCGATGGTGTCGAGGGTCATCCGCGTCATGTCGCCGGGTACGTCCACGGGGGTGCCCGAGCGGGCGGCGCGGTCCCAGGACTCGATGACGCGGCGGGACACCTGGTACATCACGGGGTGGTAGGTCCGCATGGAGCCCAGGGCGAAGGCGGGCATGAGGATGTCGTGGGCGCGGGCCCAGTTGGGCTCGTCGTTGTAGGCCGTGAAGAGGCCGTCGGCGGCGAAGGCGCGGACGTTCTCCAGGGCGGGCCCCACGTGCTTGGCGAACCGGGTCTCGTCGGCGAGTTCGGTGACGAGGTCGAGGTCGCTGACGAAGAGGGCGTCACGGCCGTGCAGCCTGCGCACGAACGCGGGGCCGTGGCGGCGGGACAGCTCCATGGCCTGCTGGAGGGGCGCGGGTCCTGGACCCGTCGCGGAGATGTCGACGAGCGGAAGGCCGTCGGTGGGGGCCGGCGGGAGCAGCGCGGAGTCGGGCATGGGGGGGCAACTGCCTTTCGCGGTACGGAGTTCGCTGTCTCCCCAGCTTGGTGCCGTGGCCCCGCCGGGCCGGGCCATCGCACTACATGATTGTGTAGTGACCTGCGGCGCGCCTCGCTTGCGCTCGCCGGCCGGACGTGACGTGGGGACGGGAGACCTGATGGACGGGGTGCTGTGGCGCAACCGCGCGATGCTGCTCTTCGACCGGATCCCGATGCCGGTCGCGGTGTGCGGACCGCGCGGGACGATCATGCTGGCGAACGCGGCGATGGCCGCCGAGTGCGGCACCACCCCCGGCCGTCTGAAGGGCCGGAACATCATGGACCTGTTCCGCCCGGGGGACGCGTCGCAGCTCCACCGGATCGCCGAGGCGCTGCGGCTGCGGCGCCGCTCCCGCTACGAGGTCTCGGTGACCTGGCGGACGCCCGACGGGGCGCTGCGCGAGGGCGAGCTGACCGTGGATCCGGTCAGTGACACCGTCGAGCGGACGCCGGATCTGCTGGTCATGCTGCGGATCGTGGGCGAGCACCGGGCGACGGCACCCGACGGCCCCCGGGCGACGGCCGGCCCGGCCGAGTCACGCATCCTGGAGCTGCTCGCCGCCGGTGCCACCACCGCGCAGGCGGCCCGGGAGACGGGCCTGACCACGGACGGCGTCAACTACCACCTCCGGCGCCTGTCCCACCGGTGGGGCGCCACGAACCGTACGGAACTGGTCGCGCGCGCCTACGCGTCGGGCGTGCTGGCGCCTGGGGTGTGGCCGCCGCGCGTCGCCGTACCCGGGGATTGACTCATTGCGTACCGCCGGCCTGCGTCAGGCCTCATCCATGCCCGGGACCCGGGCGCCCGAGGGGACACCTGCCGCGAGATAGGCCTCGTAGTGCGTCTTCCACCGATCGGACGCCCCGGTGTCCGGGCCGGTGAGGGGCCGGCCGCGGTCGGCCGCGTCCAGGGCGTCGAGGCAGACCTCCCAGCCCGCGGCGTTGCGCGCAGCGGTGTCGGCGGCCTCCAGGACGTTGGTCAGCGTGAAGCGGGTGCGGCCCTCGCCGAGCGCCTCCAGGTCGAAGCGGAGTTCGTCGCCGCCCCAGGAGAAGGAGAGGTGCCGTGGGGCGTCGACGGCGATGACCCGGCCCGTCGACTCCGGCGTGTTCGGGTCGCTGTAGAAGCGGATCGCGCCGTCGGGCCGCAGGTCGATCTCGACCTTGGAGGGGAACCAGTGGGCGAGTTCGCCGGGATCGGTGACGTACCGCCAGACGTGCTCGATCGGGTGGTCGTAGGTGCGGGTGAAGCGGACGGCGGGGCGGCCGTCGTCGAGCGGGGCGTAGGTGCCGGTGGCTGCGTCGTGCGGGGTGGTCATGGCGTTCAGTCCTTCGCTGGTTCGTCGTCCTCGCGGGCGTGCGCGTCCAGGCGGCGCCCGAGTGCGTCGAGGCGGTCGTTCCACAGGCGCCGGTAGGGCTCCAGCCAGGCGTCGAGCTCGGCGACGGGTGCGGGGTCGAGCCGGTACACGCGGCGCTGGGCCTCCTGTTCGACGCGGACCAGGCCCGCCTCGCGCAGTACCCGCAGATGCTTCGACGTGCCGGGCTGGCTCAGGCCGCACGCGTCGACGATCTCACCGACGGGCCGCGGGCGCTCGAGCAGCAGCGCGACGATGGCGCGGCGGTGCGGATCGGCGAGCGCGGTCCATACGGCGGGGGCGGGCATGAGTCCAATATGCCTCGTGGGTTATATGCCGGTCAAGGAATGCGAGGATGCCGTGCCGGGGAGGCGTGAGAGCTCTTGCCGGGATTGCGAGGGCTCTTGCCCGGGATCATGTGGCGGCCGGTCGCGGCTAGGGTTCATTCGGAACCCAGGGTTCATTCGGAACCGAACCACTGCCCGCGCCCCCGGACCGGAGCCGCCATGTCCCGCCCGTCCCGCCCCTACGTCCTCCTGTCGGCGGCCGTCTCGCTCGACGGCTGCCTCGACGACACGGGGCCCGAGCGGCTGCTCCTGTCCAACGCCGAGGACTTCGACCGGGTCGACGTGGTGCGCGCCTCGTGCGACGCGATCCTCGTGGGCGCGGGCACGCTGCGGGCCGACCGGCCACGACTGCTCGTCAGGTCGGAGCAGCGGCGCGCCGACCGGGTCGCCGCCGGCCTGTCCGCGGATCCGCTGAAGGTGGCGGTGACCGCGTCGGGGGACCTGGACGGGGGCGACCCGTTCTGGACGACGGGCGGCGACAAAGTCGTCTACACGACCGACGCCGGCGCAGCGCTCGCCCGGGAACGGCTCGGCCCGCTCGCCGAGGTGGTCGCGCTCGGACCGGCGGTCGAGTGGACGTCCGTACTGCACGACCTCGCGTCGGCGCGGGGCGTGCGGCGGCTGATGGTGGAGGGAGGCGCCCGGGTGCACACGCAGCTGCTCCAGCGCGGGCTCGCCGACGAGCTGCAGCTCGCGGTGGCGCCCCTCGTGGTGGGCGAACCGGACGCCCCGCGGCTCTTCGGCCCCGGCGCGTACCCCGGCGGGGTCCGGCACCGGATGCGACTCCTGGAGACCCGACCGGTCGGCGACGTGGTCCTCATGCGGTACGCGCCCCGCGCACCCGGCACGGACGACTCCCCCACGGCCGCCGACCGGCACTGGCTCGCCCTGGCCTGCACGCTCGCCGCGGACTGTCCGCCGTCCGACACGGCGTTCAGCGTCGGCGCGGTGATCGTCGCGGGCGACGGTACGGAGCTGGCCCGCGGCCACTCCCGCGAGGGCGGCGACCCCGTGGTGCACGCGGAGGAGGCGGCGCTCGCGAAGATCGACCCGGCGGATCCCCGGCTGCGGACCGCCACCGTCTACAGCAGCCTCGAACCGTGTGCCCGCCGTGCGTCCCGCCCGAGGCCCTGCGCGCGGCTCATCCTCGACTCCGGCGCACGGCGCGTGGTGACGGCCTGGCGCGAGCCCGACACCTTCGTGGCGGGAGCCGACGGCATCGGGATCCTGGAGGGCGCCGGAGTGGCCGTCGCGGAGATCGAGGACCTCGCCGACGAGGCGATTCGCCCCAATCGGCACCTCATTGCCCCCACAGCTACACATAAGGATTAAATAAGCGCAGAATGAGAGTGCGTGGCAGCGCGCCGCGCAACGCGGTCAGACTTCGAAACCTAAGGAGTCGATTCTCATGGCCGACGTGTCACACCAAGGGCCTGACCTCGCCAGTCACCCCGATGTCTCTGAAATGCGGGACCGGTACGCGCGCGTACTCGGTGGCCGCGATGTGGCGCTCATGGACGCACCGGTCTTCCTGATCGGTCTCTACTGCGCCATCTCTCCCTGGACGGTCCACTTCAGCGCCAGCCAGCCCGAGCTCGCGACCCACAACCTCATCATGGGCATCGCGATCGGCGTCCTGGCCGTCGGGTTCGCCGTCACCCCGACCCGTATGTACGGCCTCAGCTGGGCCATGTGCGCGATGGGTGTCTGGCTGATCATCGCGCCGTGGATCGTGGGGTCCAGCCCCGACAAGGGAGTCATCCTCAACAACGTGATCCTCGGTGGTCTCACCGTCCTGCTCGGTGCCCTGTGCGCGGGCCTGTCGATGAAGAACAGCCGGGCGACGTAACAGACACGGCCGTCCCCGAGGAGTCGGCACACCCAACGGAATCTGGAGTCTCTGACGGCCCGGGAGCGCTCACACCGCTCCCGGGCCGTCGACGTTCCCGCGTGCCGTCGGCGTCCACGCATGCTGCCGGCGCTTCCGCATGTCGCGGCGTCCGCGCGGGTGAGCGACGCTGGGGGGAGCCGCGCCCGGCTGGGAAAGTCGCGCGGGCCACGGCTGTGGAGGCGGCTCAGGAGGTGGCTCAGAAGGTGGCGATGGAACCCGTGGAGGCGCTGGAGCGGGTCGCGTTCCTGCTGGAGCGCACGCTGGCGCCCCCGTACCGCGCAGGTGCCTTCCGTACCGCCGCGCAGGTTCTCGGCGCGCTGCCCGACGGCGAGGTGGCCGAGCGGGCCGCCGCCGGGACGCTGGAATCCCTCAAGGGGGTCGGGCCCAAGACGGCTCAGGTGGTGCGCGAGGCGCTGGCGGGCGAGGTGCCGGCCTATCTCGAACACCTGGAGAGCGAGGGCGCCGCGGCCCCGCTCGCCGAGGGCGGTGAGCGCCTTCGCGCGCTGCTGCGCGGTGACTGCCATCTGCACTCCGACTGGTCGGACGGCGGCAGTCCCGTCGAGGAGATGGGCCGCGCGGCGATCGCCCTCGGCCATGAGTGGGCGGTGCTGACCGACCACTCGCCCCGGCTCACGGTGGCCCGCGGCCTGTCGCCGGAGCGGCTGCGCGAGCAACTGGCGGTGGTGGCCGAACTGAACGCGCGCTGGGCCCCGTTCCGGCTGCTCACCGGCATCGAGTGCGACATCCTCGCCGACGGGTCGCTCGACCAGGAGCCCGAACTCCTCGACGAGCTCGACCTGGTCGTCGTGTCGGTGCACTCCAAACTGCGCATGGACGCGCCGGCGATGACGCGGCGGATGGTGGCCGCCGTCAGCAACCCGCTCGCCGATGTCCTCGGGCACTGCACGGGACGGCTCCTGACGGCTCGGGGAGGGGGACCGGGCCGGGGCCGCCCCGAGTCGCAGTTCGACGCGGAAGCCGTGTTCGCGGCGTGTGCCGCGTCGGGGACCGCCGTCGAGATCAACAGCCGCCCCGAACGGCGCGATCCGCCCCGCCGGCTGCTGCGCGAGGCGGTGGCGGCGGGGACGCTGTTCGCCGTGGACACGGACGCGCACGCGCCGGGCCAGCTCGACTGGCAGGACATCGGCTGCGCCCGCGCCGAGGAGTGCGGTGTACCGGCCGACCGCGTGGTGAACACCTGGTCGGCCGGCACGCTCCTCGACTGGACCCGGAACCGGCGAGTGCCCCGCCCCTGAAGCCAGCGGGTGTCCCTGAAACTAGCGGGTGTCTTGAAGCTGGCGAGCGTCCTTCTTCGTGCCGATGACGACGGTGGCGTACAGGTCGTCGTCCGTCACCACCCGGGCCGCGAGGCCGCCGCGGACGACGGCCACGACGGCTTCGTCGGCCTGGCGTTCGCTGGTCTCGACGAAGAGGTGCCCGCCGGGCGCGAGCCATTCGCCGGCCCCGGCGGCGACGCGCCGCATGATGTCGAGCCCGTCGGCGCCCCCGTCGAGGGCCATGCGCCGCTCGTGGTCTCGGGCCTCCGGTGGGAGCAGGGCGACGTCGCCCGTGGGGACGTACGGGCCGTTGGCGGCGAGGATGTCGACGCGGCCCCTGAGCGTGGCGGGCAGGGGCGCGTACAGGTCGCCCTCGTGGACCCGGCCGCCGAACGGTGACACGTTGCGGCGTGCGCAGCGCACGGCCGCGGGGTCGAGGTCGGCGGCGTGGAGTTCGGCGGGGTCGGCGTGGCCGGCGAGCGCGGCGGCGACCGCGCCGCTGCCGCAGCACAGATCGAGGACGACGGCGGCCGGCGGGGCGAGCGCCACGGCCTGCCGGGCGAGGAACTCGGTGCGGCGTCTCGGGACGAAGACGCCGGGTTCGAGCGTGATGCGCAGTCCGCAGAACTCGGCCCAGCCGACGACGTGTTCGAGGGGCAGTCCGTCGACGCGGCGCGCGACCATCGCGGCGAGTTCGTCCGGTGTGCGGGCCGTCGAGACGAGGATGTCCGCCTCTTCCTCGGCGAAGACACAGCCTGCGGCGCGCAGCGTGGAGACGACGGCGGGGTGGGACGGGGGCGACGAGGGTGACGGGTGAACCGACATAGGTGAAGCGTGACCTTTCGGGATGCCGCTGGGGCTCCCGACCTGCGGCACACCTATGACCGGTGGAACGCCCGGGTCTGCGAGGGGAGCACCCGACCTGACACAGCGGTAATGGGTCTCACCTCCTCGGCCGAAGCGCTGCTGGGAGCGGTAACACTACCTCAGCCCGAAGCCGTCCTCCGGCGGGTAGTTGGGACCGGTCGGCACACCGCACTCGCACCCGCCTCCGACCCCCTCTTGACATGTGGTGACAACCGGATCACTTTGGGTTGCAGGCCCCTCATCGCCAAGATTTCGGGCATATCGTGGATTACGAACACTGGCTGGACGACCGGACGTGAGGTGTTCGTCATGATGGCGGAACTTGTCACGGCGGCGGTCGCGGCCGCGTCGGCCTGCGCCGTCTACGCCGCCGCGGCGGCCCGCGTCGTCAAGCAGTACGAGCGAGGCGTGGTCTTCCGTCTGGGCCGGGTGTACGGCACCATCCGCGGGCCGGGGTTCACCACCGTCATCCCCATGATCGACCGACTGTACAAGGTCAACATGCAGATCGTGACGATGCCGGTGCCCGCGCAGGACGGCATCACCCGGGACAACGTGACGGTGCGGGTCGACGCCGTCATCTACTTCAAGGTCGTCGACGCGGTGAACGCGCTCGTGCAGGTCGAGGACTACCGCTTCGCCGTCTCGCAGATGGCGCAGACGTCGCTGCGGTCCATCATCGGCAAGAGCGATCTCGACGACCTGCTCTCCAACCGCGAGAAGCTCAACCAGGGCCTGGAGCTGATGATCGACAGCCCCGCCATCGGCTGGGGTGTGCAGATCGACCGGGTCGAGATCAAGGACGTGTCCCTGCCCGAGACCATGAAGCGCTCCATGGCGCGGCAGGCCGAGGCGGACCGGGAGCGGCGCGCCCGCGTCATCAACGCGGACGCCGAACTCCAGGCCTCCAAGAAGCTCGCCGAGGCGGCCAAGCAGATGTCGGAGCAGCCCGCGGCACTCCAACTGAGGCTTCTGCAGACCGTGGTGGCCGTCGCCGCCGAGAAGAACTCCACCCTCGTCCTGCCCTTCCCGGTGGAACTCCTGCGCTTCCTGGAGCGGGCCCAGCAGGCCGGCCCGCCGTCCACCCCGCCTGCGTCACCACCACCGCCCGCCGTCGAGGAGGGCACGCACGACGACACCGGGGAGTGACCCGGTGACGCGGGGTCAGTCCCGGGACAGCGCGGCCAGTTCGCTGCGCGAGCGGATCCCGAGCTTCGTGTAGATGTGCGTCAGGTGGTACTGGACGGTCTTCACGGAGATGAACAGCTCCGCCGCCGTCTCCTGGTTGCTGAGCCCGCCCGCGACGAGCCGGGCCACCGCCTGCTCCTGCGCCGTGAGCCGGTCCTGTGAACCGGGTTCCGCCCTGCGGGAGTTGAGGCCGCCGGCGTGCAGCTCGCGGTCGCAGCGGGCGACGTACGTGTGGGCACCGAGCTGCGCGTAGCCGTCGCGCGCCCTGCGCAGCACGGCGTCCGCCTCGCGCCGCTTCCCGGCCCTGCGCAGCGTCTGCCCGTACGCGTAGCTCACGCGGGCCGTGTCGTAGGGCAGAGGCAGCGGGGCGAGATGGGCGAGGGCTTCCTCGAAGTGGGCGCGGGCCGCGCCGATGTCACCGTCGGTTCCGGCGACGCGGCCGCGCGCGAGACCGAGGCGGGCCTGGGTGGAGCGGTGGCCGCGGGCGGCGGCGAGTTCCTCGTGGGGGCGCAGGAACGCGTCGGCGTCGGAGGCCCGGCCCACCATGACGAGGGCGTTGGCGTAGATGTCCTGCCAGGGCCAGAAGCCGGGTTCGTCGAGGCCTTCGCGGCGGTCGGCGCGGGCGACGGGGGCGAGTGCGTCCAGGACACGGTCGTAGGCGCCGCGGGCCTCGGCGACCTGGGCGGCGGCGAGGCACGCGGGGATGCGCATCGCCTCGTAGTGGTGCAGGCCCGCGGCGCGCCCGAGGTGCCGTTCGGCGGCGGGCCAGTCACCGCGCAGCGCGTTGATCTGGGCGCCGGTCCAGTGGACGAGCGGGCGCATGATCTCCATGCGGACCTCGGCGAGTTGGGCCGCCGCGCGTTCGACGGTCTCCAGCGCGTCGTCCCAGGCGCCCATCGTGAACTGGGTGCGGGCCAGCCAGCCCTGCGCCCACAGGGAGATCCGTACGGAGCCCATGCGGAACCCGGTGGGCACGGCCGCCTCCAGGCGCCGCAGGGCGGACTCCGGGGCGTCGAGCGCGGCGAGGTCGACCCAGCCCCGGCCCAGCTGGAAGCGCTGGATCTGGGCGCCGGTGGGGAGTTCGACGGCGGCGGCCTCGTAGACGGCGACGGCCTCCGCGGTGCGGCCCATGGCGGCGAGCCCGAGTCCGAGGACGGCTTCCGCCTCGATGCCGGAGGGGCTGTCGGCGGCGGCGAGGCCGAGGGCGCGGCGGGCCCAGGTGACGATGTCGGCCGGGTCCCAGCGGCCGAGGGCGTGCAGGACGCGCCGCTGGGAGATGACGCCCGCGAGGTCCGGCTCCCGGGCCGGGTCGCAGTGGTCCCAGGCCTGGGCGAGGAGCGTCTCGGCCTCCCCCGCACGGCCGCGCATGATGGCGAGGTAGCCGAGGACGGCGTCGCGCAGCGGGCGGGGCGGGAAGCTGCTCAGTTCCGGTGCGAACGTGGCGGCGTGGGCGACCTCGCCCGCGCCGACGAGCGCGTCCGTGGCGCGCAGCATGCGGTCCTGGCGCAGGGCGGACTCGGGAGTGAGGCGGCTCGCCTTGATGAGGGTGTCGGCCACGCTCGACCAGGCACCGGCCGCCGCCTCTTCGGCGGCGAACTCCTCCAGTTCGTCGGCGAGTTGGGCGTCCGCTACGGAGGCGGCGAAGATCCGGTGGCGCAGGGCGCGGCCCCGGTCGGCGACCAGGTGTGCCGCGCGGCGGTGGAGGTCGGTGCGGCGGGTGAGCGGCACGGCGTCGCGCACGGCCGCCCGCGTCAGGGGGTCGGGGAACGACAGCAGGGCCCGCCCCGGCCCCGCGCTGACGACGAGCAGCCCGGCGGCGCAGGCCTCGTCGAGGGCGGGGAGCGGCAGGGGGTGGGGGTGGGCCTGGGAGTCTTCCTCGCCCGGGGCCGCCTCCGCGCAGGGGCAGGCCAGCGCCCACGCCGTCTCCAGCGATGTGCCGTCGTCCAGGACACTGCTCGCCTCGACGAGGGTCCTGGCCTCGGGGCCGCACCGGTCGAGGCGGGTGCGTACGGCGGCGGCGAAGCGGGCCGGCGCGGGGAGTTCCGGCTGCCAGTCCTGCCAGGTCTTGGCGGGCAGTTCCCGCAGGAGGCGGCCGGTGTGCAGCGGGTTGCCGCCCGTGTGGGCGGCGAGGTGACGGGCGGCGGGCCGGGAGAGCGCGGTGCCGTGGGCCCGGGCCGCGAACGCGCGGAGGTCCTCGGCGTTCAGCGGGCCGACGGGCAGCACGTCGTCGCGGCAGCTCTCCCAGAAGTCCAGCGCCTCGGCCGTGAGGTCGCCGGGACGGTCGTCGACCGCCGCGAGCAGCACGAGGACGCGTTCGTCCGTCATGCGGCGCACGGCGGTGCGCAGGGCCTGGAGCGACTCGGTGTCGGCCCAGTGGGCGTCGTCCACGACGACGACCACCGGGTGCGAGTCGCGGGCGGACCGTGCCGCCCAGGTGGCGTGCAGCCGCTCGCCGGCGACGACCGCGGTGGCGTCAAGTTCCCCGGCGCACCGCGGGTCGAGCTGCCGGGCGACCCCGAGGGGTATCTCCGACTCCCAGCGCACCCCGCGTACCCGTACGACGTCCAGGTTCTCGCGGAGGGTGAGCGCGTGGTCGATCAGGGCCGTCTTGCCGATGCCGGACGGCCCGGTGACGGCGGCCAGGGCGGGGTGCCCGGTGGCGGCCGCGTCGAGGAGGCGGGTCAGCGCGGCCAGCTCGGCGGTGCGCCCGACGAGCGTGCCACCGCTGTCCCGCCCGGCCGTGTCGTCCATGCCCCCACCCTAATGACGGCGCCAAGAGCCTCGGCAACCCCAGGTCATCCCAGGTCACCGCCCGCGACGGGCAGGACGGTCCCGGTGATGTAGGACGCCTCGTCGGAGGCGAGGAACGTGATCGCGGCCGCCTGTTCGTCGAGGGTCCCGTAGCGCTTCATCAGGGAGGAGTCGACGGTCTGGTCGACGATCTGCGTGTACCAGGCCTTCTCCTGCGGGCTGTCCGCGCCGGGGCCGCGCGGGACGCGGCGTGCGGGCGCGTCGGTGCCGCCGGGGGCGGTGGCGACGACACGGATGCCGTACGGGGCCGCCTCCAGCGCGAGCGAGGCCGTGACGGCGTTGACGCCGCCCTTGGCCGCCGCGTACGGGACACGGTTGACACCGCGCGTGGCCACGGACGAGACGTTCACGATGGTGCCCGCTCGCTGGGCGATGAGCAGGGGCAGGACGGCGCGGCAGGTCCACAGCGTCGGCAGGAGCGAACGCCGCACCTCGGCGAGGATCTCGTCGGGTGCGTAGTGCTCGTAGGGCTTGGCCCAGATCGTGCCGCCGACGTTGTTGATCAGTACGTCGATCCGGCCGCCGAGCAGGCGGTGCGCCTCGGTGATCGCGTGCTCGGCGCCCGCGAACTCCTCCAGGTCGGCGGTGACGGCGTGCGCGCCTGCGAGGTCGGCGGCCACTTCGTGGACGAGGTCGGAGCGGTCGACGAGCGCGAGCGTGGCTCCCTCGGCGGCGAGCCTGCGGGCGACGGCGTGGCCGATGCCCTGGGCGGCGCCGGTGACGACGACGGTGCGGCCGCCGAACCGGTCGGGGTGGGGCGGCACGGTCATCACGCCGCCTCCGCCGTCACGACAGTCGTGGTGGCGGCCGTCGCGAACTTCTCGTAGTGGAAGCTCGCCGGGGTCACGCGGAGGGAGGCGATGTGCGCGCGCACGGCCTCGACCATCGCGGGCGGACCGCACAGGTACACGTCGGCGTCGCCGTCGTGGAGGGCCGCGGCGTCGATGAGCGAGGTGACGTATCCCTTGTTGCGGGCGGTGCTCGCGGGGTCGGCCACGCAGTGGTCGTAGGTGAAGCCGGGGATGACGCGCGCGTAGTCGTCGAGGGTGTCGAGGTGGACGAGGTCGGCGTCGGTGGTGACGCCGTACAGGAGGTGGAGGGGGTGTGCGGGCGGTTCCTGGGCGAGTTTCTCCAGCATGGAGAGCAGGGGTGCGAGGCCGGTGCCGCCGGCGAGGAGCAGGGCGGGGCGCTTCACGTCGCGCAGGAAGAAGCTGCCGATGGGGCCGGTGAGGTCGAGGCGGTCGCCGACGGCGGCCCGTTCGCGCAGGTACTCCGACATGGCGCCGCCGTCGGTGAGGCGCACGAGGAACGAGGCCTGCCGCCGGCTCGGCCCAGAGCTGAACGAGTACGAGCGGACCGACTCCGTACCGGGCACGGTGATGTTGACGTACTGGCCCGGCAGGAAGTCGAGTGCCGCGCGGTCGTCGACGTCGACGGTGAAGCCGACCGTCGTCGCCGAGTGGCGTTCGACGGCGGTGACGGTGGCGGTGTGGGTGCCGGGGCCCGTCTTGGCCGTCGCGGAGGTGGTGGGCAGGCGCAGGACGAGGTCGCTGCGTGGCGTCATCTGGCAGGGCAGCGCGTAGCCGAGCGCGGCCTCGTCGTCGGTGAGCGCCTCGTCGATGTAGTCACCGCCGTCGTAACTGCCGGACTCGCAGAGGACTTTGCACGTGCCGCACGCGCCGTCGCGGCAGTCGAGGGGGATGTTGATGCGGGCCTTGTACGAGGCGTCGGCCACGGTCTCGTCGGGGGCGCAGTCGACGAACCGGGTGATGCCGTCCTCGAAGCTCAGGGCGACCTGGAATGCCATGGTGATGCTCATTTCGGACAGGGGATCGGTGAGTGAGTGAACGGGGACCGGTCCGGCTCACACGTGGTAGATGTCGACGACGTGGTGCACGTAGTCGTTCTTGAGGACCACCTTCTTGCGGGTGATCAGGGGGGTCTCACCGGTGAAGTCGATGCGGTAGTACGAGGTGCCGAAGTACGTGTCGACGGTCTGGTAGCGGTAGTAGAGCGTGAACCAGTTGAAGCGGACGTCGGCCACGGCGCCGTGCTGGCCGGTGATCTCCACGTTGGTGATGTTGTGGCCGGTGCGCGGCTCGGGCAGGCTCGTGGCGCTGGAGCGGTCGGTGCGGATGCGGAAGACGCGGTCTTCCAGGCCGCCGCGGTTGGCGTAGTAGATCAGCGAGATCTCGCTGTGCGGGTCGCGGGTCAGCGCGTCGTCGTCGGCCCAGGCCGGCATCCAGTACTCGACGTCGGGGTGGTAGCAGTCGAGCCACTGCTCGAACTCGCGGTCGTCCAGGTGGCGGGCCTCGCGGTACAGGAACGGCACGACGTGGTCGAGGGTGACGGTCCTGGGCGTCTCGGTGCTCGTCGGGGTGCTCATGACGCGGCTCCGGTGTTCGTCTCGGCGTCGAGGGCGCGGCGCATGGTCTCCAGCCAGTAGCCGTGCTGGATGGGGTAGAGACCTTCGTCCTCGGTGCGCGAGCCGCTGGCGACCGGGTCGAGGCCGATGGCCTTGGCGTCCTCGTCGGGCCCGGTGATCTGGTGCACCGCGCCGCGGCTGAGGTCGTTCCAGGGCGCGGCGACCGCCTGGTACGTCTTCTGGCAGGAGCGGAACTCCTCCAGGTCGTCGGGGGTGGCCATGCCGGTGGCGTTGAAGAAGTCCTCGTACTGGCGGATGCGCTGGGCACGCGCCTGCGCCGACTCGCCCTTGGGCGCGATGCAGTAGATGGTGACCTCGGTCTTGTCGACGGACACGGGCCTCAAGTGCCGTATCTGGGAGCTGAACTGGTCCATCAGGTAGACGTTCGGGTAGAGGCACAGATTGCGGGAGACGCCGATCATCCAGTCGGCCTTGGCCTCGCCGAACTCGGCGACCAGTTCGTCGCGGCGCTCGTTCAGGGGCCGGTTGGCCGGGTCGAGCCACTTGGTCCACAGCAGCAGATGGCCGTGGGCGAAGGAGTAGAAGCCGCCGCGCTGCTTGGACCAGCCGCCGGCGTCCATGTTCTTCGTGTCGTTGCGGGACTCGCCCGAGGTGCGGCGCGCGGTGGTCGCCGCGTAGTTCCAGTGGGTCGCGGAGACGTGATAGCCGTCCGCGCCGTTCTCGGCCTGGAGCTTCCAGTTGCCGTCGAAGGTGTACGTCGACGATCCGCGCAGCACTTCGAGGCCCTGCGGTGACTGGTCGACGACCATGTCGATGACGGTGGCCGCGTCGCCGAGGTGCTCGGTGAGCGGCTTGACTCCGGCGTTGAGGCTGCCGAAGAGGAAGCCGCGGTAGCTCTCGAAGCGGGCGACCCTGGTCAGGTCGTGGGAGCCGTCGGTGTTGAACTGCTCCGGATAGCCCGCCCCGCGCGGGTCCTTCACCTTCAGCAGGCGCCCGGTGTTGCTGAACGTCCAGCCGTGGAAGGGGCACGTGAAGGTGGTCCGGTTGTCGGTCTTCCGGCGGCAGAGCATGGCGCCGCGGTGGGAGCACGCGTTGATGTGGGCGTGCAGTGCGCCCTGTTTGTCGCGGGAGATCACGACGGGCTGGCGACCGATGTACGTGGTGAAGTAATCGCCGGTTTCCGGAATCTGGCTCTCGTGGGCGAGATAGATCCAGTTGCCCTCGAAAATGTGCCTCATTTCCAGCTCGAAAAGCTCTTCGTCGGTGAAGACGGACCGGCGGACGCGGTACACACCGCGCTCCGGGTCCTCCTCGAGAGCCCCCTCTACGAGGGTGCGCGCATTGCTCCGGGCCTCGGCCATCGGCTACCTCCCTGGTGACGGCTTCTTTGCGACACCGTGACAGGGGCGTGAATTCGGGGCCCCAGGGCATTTCCCAGGGTTGACCCAGGGTCTCTTTCATATCCAGCCCATATGAATCACTCTGGATTGGATATTTGTTGCGTCTGAGATTCGCTCCCTACGATGAGCGCAGCCGACGCGGCCCGAGGGAGGTTCCGTGGAACTCAGGCATCTTCGCTATTTCGCCGCCGTGGCCGGCACCTGCCATTTCGGCCGGGCCGCGGAGCAGCTGCACATGGCGCAGCCCCCCCTCTCGCAGGCCATCCGGCAGCTGGAGTCGGAGCTGGGCGTGGAGCTCCTCACCCGGACCACGCGGCAGGTCGCCCTGACCGACGCGGGCAGCGTGTTCCACGCCGACGTGCGGCGGATCCTCGCCTCGGTCGACGAGTCGGTCGCCCGGGTGCGGCGGTTCGCGCAGGGCGCCGAGGGCGTGCTGCGGATCGGGCTCACCGGCTCGGCCGCGTACCGCCAGCTCCCGCGGATGGCCCGCCTCGTGAAGGAGACGATGCCGGGCGTGGACCTGGAGATCCACACCGAACTGCTCACCCCGGCGCAGGAATCGGCCCTTGACGAGGGTCGGCTCGACGTCGGTGTGCTGCGGCCACCGACCCGCACCGAGGGCATCGCCCACCGCGTCATCGTGCGTGAACCCCTGGTCGTGGTCGTCCCCGAGGGCCACTGGCTGGGCGAGCGCGACGCCGTACCCGTCGAGTGCCTGCGCGGTGAGGACTTCGTCCTGTACGCGGCGTCGTCGCGCTCCGTCGTCAACGACGCGGTATCCCGGGCCTGCCTGACGGCCGGGTTCTATCCCCACGTAGCGCACGAGGTGCACGAGACGTCGACGGCGCTCGCGCTTGTCTCGGCGGGTCTCGGCATCACCGTGATGCCCGACTCGGTGCGCTCGGCGGCCCGCGAGGGCGTCGTGTGCGTGCCGCTCGAACACCCCGGCTCCCCCGTGCACGGGGTGTTCGTCGAACTCGCGCTTGCCTGGCGCGAGCGGGACACCTCCCCGCTCCTGAGGACCTTCCTCGACGTCATGGCGGCCCACCGGATATTCGGGGAACAGCTCCTGGAGGAAACCCCTTGAAGATCACCAGGGTCGAGGCGATCCCCTTCGCCATCCCCTACAAGAAGCCGCTGCGGTTCGCGAGCGGCGAGGTGCACACCGCCGAGCACGTCCTCGTGCGGGTGCACACCGACGACGGGCTCGTCGGTACGGCGGAGGCACCGCCCCGCCCGTTCACCTACGGCGAGACGCAGGAGTCGATCGTCGCGGTCGTGGACAAGCTCTTCGCCCCGCAGCTCCTCGGGCTCTCCCCCACGCGCCGGGAGACCGTGCACGCCCGTCTCGACCGCACGGTCGGCAATCCGACCGCCAAGTCGGCGCTCGACATGGCCCTTTGGGACATCATCGGGCAGAGCGTGGGCCTGCCGGTCGGCGAGCTGCTCGGCGGATTCACCGACCGGCTGCGCGTCAGCCACATGGTGGGCTTCGCCCCGGCCGCCGAGATGGTCACGGAGGCCGAGCGGGTCAGGGACACCTACGGCATCACGACGTTCAAGGTGAAGGTGGGCCGACGCCCCTACGGCGACGACGTCGAGGCCTGCCGGTCGCTGCGGCAGGCTCTCGGGCCCGACGTGGAGCTGTACGTCGACGGCAACCGCGGCTGGACCGCCTCCGAATCCGCCCGTGCACTACGGGAGTTGGAGGACGTCGGGATCACCTTCGCCGAGGAGCTGTGTCCGGCCGACGACGTGCTGGGGCGGCGCTGGCTCGTGGCGCAGTCCAGGGTGCCGTTCATCGCCGACGAGTCCGCGACGCGGCCGGCCGAGGTGACCCGGGAGATCCTCGGGGGTTCGGCGACGGCCATCAGCATCAAGACGGCCCGCACGGGCTTCTCGTACTCGCAGCGCGTGGCGCACCTGTGCGAGGGACTTGGCGTCGAGGTCGTGATGGGCAATCAGATCGACGGCCAGATAGGCACGTTGTGCACGGCCGTGTTCGGCGCCTCGCAGCGCTCCACCTCCGCCCGCGCGGCGGAACTCTCCAACTACCTCGACATGAGCGACGACCTGCTGGCCGAGCCGCTCACCATCCAGCAGGGCATGCTCCGGGTCCGTGAGAGCGCGGGCCTGGGCATCGAGATCGACCCGGTCAAGCTGGCGCGCTACCGCCAGGACGGCTGAGCCGACCAACCCTTTTGACGCACCACTGCGTTGCACACGCATACCTTCTTCTGGAATCGGAGTCACGAAATGACGGACATCACCACCACAGAGGCCACCACAGAGGCTGTCGCGGAGGCCATCGCGGAGACCGCCACCGCCGCCGCGTCCGGCGCCGCCGCCACCGAGCGTTTCCGTAGCAAGCAGCGCGAGGACGCGGCAGCCACCCCGGGAGCCGCCGGCACGAAGCGGGTCGACACGCTCGCCACCGAACTCATCACCGCGGTGCACGACGTCATCCGCCGCCACAAGGTCACGTACGCCGAGTACGACGCGCTCAAGGCGTGGCTGATCCAGGTCGGCCTCGACGGCGAGTGGCCGCTCTTCCTCGACGTGTGGATCGAGCACGTCGTCGAGGAGGTAGCCAACGAGGACCGTGACGGTTCGAAGGGCACGATCGAGGGCCCGTACTACGTGCCCGGCTCGCCGAAGCTGCCCGCCGAGGCGACCCTCCCCATGCGCGACGACGAGGGCGGCACACCGCTGCTGTTCCAGGGCCGGGTCACCTCGGTCGACGGCACACCGCTCGCGGGCGCCGAGATCGAGATGTGGCACGCGGACGACGACGGCTTCTACTCGCAGTACGCGCCCGGCCTCCCGGAGTGGAACCTGCGCGGCACGGTCGTCGCCGACGACGAGGGGCGCTTCGGGATCCACACCGTGCAGCCCGCGCCGTACCAGATCCCGACGGACGGCTCCTGCGGCCGGCTGATCTCGGCCGCGGGGTGGCACGCGTGGCGGCCCGCGCACCTGCACCTCAAGGTGTCGGCGGCCGGCCACCGGCTCGTCACCACCCAGCTGTACTTCAAGGGCGGCAACCACGTGGAGGACGACATCGCCTCCGCGGTGAAGCCGGAGCTGATCCTCGCCCCGGTCCCGGCCGCCGGCGGCGCGGACGGCAACGAGGTCACGTACGACTTCGTCCTCGACCCGCGGATCTGAGGGAGAACCATGCTGTTCGCCGTGAAGATGGACGTCGACATCCCCGCGGGGCTCGACCCCGACGTCCGCGCCGACCTCGTCGCGCGCGAGAAGGCCTACTGCCAGGAGCTGCAGAAGTCCGGTGTATGGCGGCACATCTGGCGTCATGTGGGGCGGTACGCGAACCTCAGCGTCTTCGATGTGGAGAGCAACGACGCGCTGCACGACGTGCTGTGGCGGCTGCCGCTCTTCCCGTACATGAGGATCGACGTGACGCCCCTGGCCCAGCACCCGTCCGATCTCGCGGCCCAGGAGGTCTGACCGGCATGGACGATCCCGGACGCACTGCCGTGACGCCGTCGCTCCACCACGTCGTCACCGGTCCGAGCGATGCCCCACCGCTGCTCCTCGGCCCCTCGCTCGGCACGTCGACGGTGGTCTGGGATCCCCAACTGGCGTCACTCTCACGGCACTTCAGAGTGATCCGGTTCGACCTGCCCGGGCACGGCGGCTCCCCCACGCATCTGCTGCCGGGAGCCGCCGCCGGGGCGACGACCGTCGACGACCTCGCGACGCTCGTCCTCCGCCTCGCGGGCGACCTCTCGCTCTCCCGCTTCCACTATGCGGGCATCTCGCTCGGCGGCGCGATCGGCGCGCACCTCGCCCTGACCGCGCCCGAACGGGTCGCCACCCTGGCACTCGTGTGCTCCTCGGCCCACTTCGGCGGGCCGGGGCCGTGGTGGGAGCGGGCCGCGCTCGTACGGGACGGGGGCACGGGACCGCTGCTCGCCGCCACTCCGGGCCGCTGGTTCGCCTCGGACCGGGGCCCGGCGACCGATCGACAGGCCCGGCTCCTCGACGGGCTCGCGACGTGCGACCCGGAAGGCTACGCCGCGTGCTGTGACGCCCTCGCCTCGTACGACGTCCGGGCCCGGCTCCGCGAGATCACCACGCCCACGCTCGTGATCGGCGGCACGCAGGATCTCGCCACCCCCCTGGACCACGCCGAGGAGCTCGCGGCCGGCATTCCGCACGCCACGCTCACGACCGTCCGCACGGGACATCTCGCGGACGAGCAGCCGCGCGCCGTCGCCACCGCGCTCCTGACGCACCTCTCCGCCCGCCCGGCCTCTTTGGACCTACCCACCCCGGACATCTGATGTCCGACGCCTTGGTGGCGTAGGGGCGGCCCGGCCAGCGGGCCCAGGTGGTGACGAGATGGGGAGCGGACTGGAACGCGTCGGTCGGCAGGCAGGCGCGGGCCGAACGCCCGAACCCGTTCCGCCCGCTGTTCGCCACGCCCGTCAGGTCGACGGTGAACCTCGTCCTGGCCGTGGCGGCCACCGTGTCCCTGTTCGTCATCTTCACGCCGGTGGGCGACGGTCTCGTGCCGCTCCTCTCGGTCGTGGCCGCGCTGGCACTGGTCGCGTTCGCCGTACAGCTGGGCGGGCGCAGAAGCTGGCTGCTGTACGTGTCGATGATCGTCACGATCTTCTTCGCGTTCCTGTACTCGTGGCCGATCCAGGCCCTCCTGCCGACGTACCTCAAGACCGAGCTGGGTTACTCGCCGGGCCAGGTGACCGACGCGCTGTACTTCGCGGGCTTCGGCACGATGGCGGGCTGCTGGCTCGCGGGCTTCGCCGGGGACTGGACAGGCACGAAGAAGGCCTACGCGCTGACGCTGCTCGCGTCGCTGGTCTTCGTGTTCCCGGTGTTCGCGGTGCGGGACAACCTGCCGCTGCTCGGCACCCTGCTCTTCGTGCTCCAGGCGACGAGTTCGGCATCTCCGGTCTGCTGCCGCGCTACATCGGCGGGCATTTCCCGACGGAGAGCCGGGCCGCGGCGCTGGGCTTCACGTACAACGTGGGCGCGCTCGGCGGGGCCGTCGCGCCGGTGCTCGGGGCGCATCTCGCGGCGGGCATGGACCTGGGGCGGTCCCTGGCCGTGCTGACCTTCGCCGGAACGGTGATCGTGGTGCTGCTCGTCTGCTTCGACGTGCCGGGCCGCCTGAACCGGCTCGCCGACCCGGACGGCACCGTGGACCACCTCGCCGAACCGGCGCAGGAACCGGAGTCGGCGCGCTCGGTTTCCGCCGCCGCCTCCAAGTGACCCTCACGCCCGCCCGCGCAGCGCCCTGTCGCTGACCGTGAGGACGATCAGGAGCAGGCCGAGGACGACGGACGCACTCGCCATCACGTGGAGTCCGCCGTCGTCGGCCCGCTGCCCGTAGGCCACGGCGATGAGGCTGGATGCGGTGATCGCGCCGATGTACTGGGCGGTGCGCTGCAGGCCCGCGGCGGAGCCGATGCCGTCGGCCGGGGCGTGCCGGGCGACGGCGGCCTGGTTGCTGGTGCCGATGAGGCCCTGCGGGACGCCGAAGCAGGCGCCGGCCAGGAGCAGTACGGCGAGCGGCGTGTCACCGGAGACGAGGGTCAGGACGCCCGCGCCGGCGGTGAGCAGGAGACAGGCGACGGTCAGCGGGGCGCGGATTCCCTTGGTGCGGGCTCCGACGAGCGAGCACACGAGGGCGGCCACGGACATCGGCAGCATGAGGAGTCCGGTGTGTCCGGAGGAGTATCCGCGTCCCTCTTCGAGCCATTGCGTGTAGCCGTACATGACGCAGTAGATGAGCAGATAGCTGAGTCCGTGGCGCAGGTACGTGCGGGCGAGGGGGCCGTTGCCCGCGAGCATCCGCAGGTCGATGAACGGGGTCGCGCAGCGCAGTTGCCACCACACGAGGGCGGTGGTCAGGGCGGCGAACGGGGCGAGGAGCCACCACATCGGGTGGGTGAGGTCGAGGAGGAAGAAGACCAGGGCGGTCAGGGCCGTCGAGAACAGGCCGATGCCGAGCGGGTCGAGGGCGAGGCGGGGGGCCTTGCCGCGGGTGTCCGTGGCGGTGCGCCGGGGGTCGGCGGGGATCCAGAGCAGGGTGGTCACGAAGGCGACCACCGACACGGGGACGTTCACCGCGAAGATGCCGCGCCAGCCGACGACCGTGACGAGGAAACCGCCGAGCGTGGGTCCGACGGCCGCGCTGCCGAGCGCGGCGAAGGAGAGGCGGGCGAGGACGGGGCGCGGGACGGCACGTCCCACCCGGCGGGACTCGTCGCGCAGCACGGCCATCGCCGCCGGGTAGGCGGCCGAGGTGCCGATGCCGAGCAGCAGGCGGGAGACGACGAGCCAGGCGAACGTCGGGGCGAGGGTGCCGACGAGTCCTGAGGCGAGGACGACGACGAGTCCGGCGAGGAAGACGCGGCGCGGTCCGAGCGCGTCGGCGAGCTTGCCCAGGACGGGCTGGGCGACGGCGCTGGCCAGGTAGAGAACGGAGATGAGCCACACGGTGTCGGCGGCGCCGATCCCGAAGTGGTGCCCGATCGCCACCAGGCCGGTGGAGATCATGGTGGTGTTCAGGGGGTTGAGCACGGAGCCGAGGAGCAGCGGCGCGGTGAGCCGGGCGGCGAAGCCCCGTTCACCGCGGCCGGCGCCGGATATCGCGCCGGTGCGTCCCGTCTCCGTGCGGCTCACTTCTCCACCAGTCGCTCGATGAGCCTGGTGGCCTCGGCGAGGGTGCGCAGTTCCGCGTCGTCGAGTTCGCCGGTCATGGCCTGGACGAGCCAGCCGTGCTTGGCGGCGCGGACCGAGGCGAGGGTGCTCCGGCCGCTGTCCGTGATGGCGACGACGGACTGGCGGCCGTCGTCCGGGTCGGGCGTGCGCGCCACGAAGCCCCGCTCCTCCAGGGCGCCGAGGGTGAGCCGCATCGACTGGGGCCGCACGTACTCGGCGCGGGCGAGCGCGGCCGTCGTGGCGGGGCCCTCGCCGTCGAGGCGGGCCAGCACGGTCCGCTGCGTGGGGGTGAGGAGGCTGTCGGGCGACGCGCTGCGCAGCCGCCTCAGGAGCCGTCCGACGACGGCTGAGAGGTCGGCGGCCACCTGTCCGGCGAGCTGCTCGTCCGCGGGTTCTCGCTGCATGCTTCCACCGTAGAGATAGACAGGTAACCTTACAAGTTTCCCTGGCGAGTCGCCATGGGCGAACACCCCGGCGCCGACACCTTCCCGCCACTCCGACCAGTCGGTATGTTCCTCCTACGGATTCCCCCGGACTCATCGCCTCGGCCTACGGAGACGCCATGACCCAGCACGCGCCCGGCATCCAGGGACACTGCGACGCGCGCTTCGGCGCCGTCCGCGCCGCGTTCGAGGAGAACTTCGACGACCGCGGCGAGCTGGGCGCCGCCGTCACCGTCCTGGTCGACGGCGCACCCGTGGTCGACCTGTGGGGCGGCTGGGCCGATGCGGCCCGCACGCGCGCGTGGGAGCGCGACACCGTCGTCAACGTGTGGTCCACGACGAAGGGCCCGACCGCCCTGTGCGCCCACATCCTCATCGACCGCAGTCTGCTCGACCCGGACGCGCCGGTCGCCGCGTACTGGCCGGAGTTCGCCGCCGCGGGCAAGGAAGGCGTCCTCGTACGGCATCTGCTGTCGCACCGGGCCGGACTCGCCGGGCTGCGCGAGCCGCACTCCCTGGACCAGCTCTACGACTGGGAGCTGACCACCTCCCGGCTCGCGGCGCAGGAGCCCTGGTGGGAGCCCGGTTCGGTCTCCGGGTATCACGCGCTGACGTACGGGTTCCTGGTCGGCGAGGTCGTCCGGCGCGTCAGCGGGCTGCTCCCGGGCGCGTTCCTGGAGCGGGAAGTGACCGGGCCGCTCGGCATCGACTTCACGATCGGGCTGCCGGAGAAGGAGGCGGGGCGCGCGGCCGAGCTGGTGCATCCGCGGACCGAGGTCACCAGTGAACAGGCCGCGGTCTTCGCCCAGTTGGCGCCCGCCGCCCTGGCCGCGCTCACCAATCCGCTCGCGGGCGCGGCCGAGGCGAACACCGCGGCATGGCGCGCCGCCGAGATCCCGGCGGCCAACGGCCACGGCACGGCGCGCGCCGTCGCCGCGCTCTACGGCATCGTCGCGGGCCGCGGCCGGTTCGGCGACCGCCAGGTCCTCTCCCCGCAGGGCGCCGAGCGGATCCGCGAGGGACAGGGCAGCTGCCGCGACCTGGTCCTCGGCGCCGGGTTCGCGCACGATACGGAGCTGGGCCTCGGCCTGTGGCTGAGCGGACCGAACGGCTCGTACGGGCCGAACCCGCGCGCGGTCGGCCACGACGGCTTCGGCGGCTCCTGCGGACTGGCCGACCCCGAGGCGGGAGTGTCGCTGGGGTACGTCATGAACCGGATGGGCCCTCACATCGCCGACGATCCACGCAAGATGACCCTGATCAAGGCGCTGTACGAGGTGCTTGCCTGACGGCTGTTCCCTCAACACCGTCGGTCCACCGCCGCAATCCGGCCAGGCCACTCCAGGAGGCCGAGCCCGGCCCGCGCGGTGCCCTACGGCGTGATCGCCCCGAGCAGGGCCCGTGCGCACAGGTCGCGTACCTGATCCCGTGACAACTCCGGCTCGTCGAGCCACTCCAGGCACACGGCAACCATGAAGGCCAGCCAGCCCCGGACGGCGAGCCGGAGCGCCGGGGCGTCGCCGTCGATGTGGGCGCTGCCGGGGTCGGCGGCGAGGGCCGCGGCGATCTGGCGTTCCTGCGCGGCCAGGCCCTGCCGGTACACCTCCCGTACGACCGGGTCGCCCGCGGCCTCGGCCCGGTGGAAGGCGCGGAAGCCCTCGGCATGGTCCGCCACATAGCCGAGGAACGTGTCGAGGCCGACCGCGAGCTGCTCCCGCACCGGCACGCCGGGAACGGCCGCGGTCAGGCGCAGCATCCGCTCGCTCTCGCGCCGCACGACGGCGGCGAAGAAGTCCCGTTTCGTCGGGAAGTAGTGGTAGAGCAGGCCCCGGGAGACGCCGGCGATCTCGGCGACCTGCTCGATCCAGACGTCGTCGTACGTGCTCTGCGCGAAGAGCCGCGCACCCACGCAGAGCAGCTGTTCGCGGCGCTCCTCGGTGCTCAGCCGACGGCGCGTGCGCTCCTGCCCCCGACGAGGCTCCCTGGCGGACATGGCAGCACCCTACGCGACCTCTCCCGGCTTACTTGACGCGAATTCAATAGCGGGACCACACTGGGAGCGGTATTGAACCCACGTATAACAACGGTCGGGTACGGGCACTCGGTACAGGCACTCGGTTCAGGCACTCTCTACGTCCAACAGGTGGGGATCATGGCTCAGTTGACGCGGCCGGCGACGGACTCGACACCGGCGAAGGGGTTTCGCAGCGCCGAGCTCGGCTGGCCGGAGCTCGACCGGATCCCGCACCCGCCGCGACGCCTCCCCCTCATCGGCGACGTCCTCGGCGCGAACGTGCGCACACCGGTCCAGGACTCGATGAGGATCGGCAGGCAGCTCGGTCCCGTCTTCCGGCGCAAGGCGTTCGGCAACGAGATCGTCTTCGTGTGGGGTGCCCGGTACGCCGCCGACCTGGCCGACGAGTCGCGCTTCGCCAAGCACGTCGGCCTGGGAGTGGCCAACCTGCGGCCGGTCGCCGGTGACGGGCTGTTCACCGCGTACAACCACGAGCCCAACTGGCAGCTGGCGCACGACGTGCTCGCGCCCGGCTTCGGCCGTGACGCCATGGCCGGGTACCACCCGCTGATGCTCGACGTGGCCGGGCGCCTCATGGCGGCGTGGGACGCCCGGGAGGCGGCGGGCGAGGCCGTCGACGTGCCCGGCGACATGACGAAGCTGACCCTGGAGACGATCGCGAGGACCGGGTTCGGCCATGACTTCGGGTCGTTCGAGCGGGAGCGTCCGCATCCCTTCGTGAGCGCGATGGTCGGGACGCTGTCGTTCGCGCAGCGCCGCAACGTCGTGCCGCCGGCGCTCGCTCCCCTCCTGCTGCGGGGCGCGGAGCGGCGCAACGCCGCGGACATGGCCTACCTCAACCGGACCGTGGACGAGGTCGTCGCGGCGCGCCGGGCCGGGGCCGGCCGGCCCACCGGCGCGCAGGGCGACCTGCTCGACCGCATGCTGGAGGTCGCCCACCCCGACACCGGGGAGCGCCTGTCCCCCGAGAACATCCGGCGCCAGGTCATCACGTTCCTGGTGGCCGGGCACGAGACGACGTCGGGCGCGCTGTCGTTCGCGCTGCACTATCTGGCACACCACCCCGACGTCCTCGCGAAGGCGCGCGAGGAGGTGGAGCGGGTGTGGGGCGACACGGACGAGCCCGCGTACGAGCAGGTCGCCAAGCTCCGTTATCTGCGGCGCGTTCTCGACGAGGCGCTGCGCCTTTGGCCGACGGCTCCGGCGTTCGCCCGCGAGGCCACGGTCGACACGACGCTCGGCGGGACGCACCCGATGCGCAGGGGCGCGTGGGCGCTGGTGCTCACCTCGCTCCTGCACCGCGACCCCGAGGCGTGGGGCGAGGACCCGGAGGCCTTCGACCCCGACCGCTTCGCTCCGGCGGCGGTCCGCTCGCGCGCCCCGCACGTGTTCAAGCCGTTCGGCACCGGGGCGCGTGCCTGCATCGGCCGCCAATTCGCCCTGCACGAGGCGACGTTGGTCCTCGGTCTGCTGCTGCGCCGCTACGACCTGCACCCCGAACCCGGCTACCGGCTGCGCGTCGTGGAACGCCTCACGCTGATGCCCGAGGGCCTGCGGCTCAACCTGGGGCGCCGCGCGCGGGTCCGCACGGCGGACTGAACACGCCCGGTCCCCGCGTCGCGGACGAATTGTCAGACCCGTGCGCAAGAGTGGAGACACATGTCTTTACTACGAAGCCGAGCTGAGGGGTCCATCGACATGAACGCGACCAGGAATGCCGAACTCGCCGCGGCCCAGGCCTGCCATCGCCTGCTGCACACCGCACGCGCCGCACTGACGGGATGCGAGCCCGCGACCGCCGCCTCGCTGCTCGCCCTGCCGATCGCGGAGGCCGACGAGGCCCTGTCCCGCGCGGGACTCGCGGGGAACGAGGCCTGGCTGCTGGAGAAGCTGTACGACATGGGGCCGGAGTCCCGCGTCCATACGTGATCGTGGGGGGGGTGCCCGCGGGAGGGAACGGTGGGGGCACGTGTGGTCGTGAACCGGTGACTCCGCGGGCGTCCGCCCGCACACGGGCAACGCGCGGCTCCCCGGCCGGGGAGCCGTCGCCCCTCACCCGTCGGCCGAGTGCCCGGCGACCGTGCGGTCGAGGGCGGGGACGAGCCAGTCGAGCGTCAGCGCGGCCCGGCGCTCGGGCCACCCGGGATCGGCGACGGTGGCCGGGGCGGCGTCGTACCGGCGTCGTCGGACGTCCGCGACGACCTCGGCGGGTGCGTCCAGTTCCGCGAGGACGGTCAGGGCCTCGGCCTTGCTGGGCAGGGTGCCTTCGCGCAGGGTGACCGTGGAACGGGCCAGCACCATCAGGCCCAGATCGACCCAGATGTCCTCCAGCCACAGCTCGCGGCGCTGCGTCGCGGGCCGCCAGTACTCGGCCAGGTCGGCGAGGATGTACTGCTTGAGGGTGCGGTCGTCCACCGGCGGCAGGGTGCCCTCGACCGGGTCGCCGTGGAGGACGAGGCCGAAGGCGTGCAGTTCGCGCCGGGTGATCGGGGTGACCGTGCGGGTGAAGGGCTCCCGGTGGGCCCAGGTGAAGTGGGGGCGGGCCGGGTCGTCGAGGTCGCCGAGCGCGAGATAGCTGCAGTGCAGGTGCGCGGCCAGCGGCAGCGCGGCGTCGAGCCCTTCGTGCAGCGCCGTGAGCCGTGCCTCGTCGTCGGATGTCAGCGGGCGCGCCACGACGGCGATGAGGTCGAGGTCGCTGCGCCCCTCCTGGTAGTCCCCGCCGGCGAGCGAGCCATGCGCCCACAGGGAGAACGGCGCGGTGAGCGCTTCGCGCAGCCCGGCCAGAAAGCCGCACAGCAGGTCGGAGGTGTCCGCCGGATGTTTCTCGGCTGTGGTCATCCGGCCAGTGTGCCAGGGGTCAACTGCTCCTGTACGGCGGGTCCGTAGCGTTCGACGACGTCTTCGACCGGTGCGGAGCGCACATGCGGGCCGCGCGCGATCCCGTACATGACGCCGAGGCCGAGGAGCAGTGAGACGGCCAGCTCGGCGCGCAGTCCGGAGTCCGGTCCCCGCAGGCGTTCGGCGAGGCGGTCGCTGACCTGGGCACGGAAGTTGGCGCGCAGGATGTCGCCCTGTTCGCCGTGGAGCGGGGCGAACACGATGCGCAGGATGGGGTCGGTGCCGCGTTCGGACTGGCCGGTGAGGAGGTGGCGCACCATGTGCCGGCCGAGGTCCTCCAGGGGCGCGTCGAGGAGGGTCTCCACGTCCGCCTCGAAGTTCATGACCTGGGAGAACAGGGCGTCCTTGTTGCCGAAGTACTTGAGGATCAGCGGGGCGCTGACGCCGGCGCGCTCGGCGACGTCCTTGAGGGTGATGTCGGTGTGCGCGTGCCGGGCGAGAAGGTAACGACAGGCGCGGATGATCGCCGCCTTGGTCGCCTCGGCGTCGCGGCGCGCCCGCCCCGGCCGGGAGTCGTCCGAGGCGGCGGACGCCTCGTCGGGGGCCGCGGATGCGGTCGGGGCCGGGCTCATCACGGGGTCACGCTCCTTCGAGGGCCTTGCCCGTCCGCCCGGTCGTGCCGGAGAGGGACCTGCGCCCGTCGTTGTTCGCCGCGTCGGCGGGGACGGCGAACGCCGCCGCGATCACCACGAGGGCGACGGTACCCGCCATGACGAACGCGAGCTGATAGCCGCGCAGCGAGGGGAATCCGGCGCCGGTCGCGTGGTGGACGAGGACCGCGGCGACGGCGGCGCTGGAGACGGCCTGGCCGATGGTCCGCATCAGGACGTTGACGCCGTTCGCGGACGCGGTCTGGCCCGCGGGTACGGCCCGCAGGATGAGGGTGGGCAGCGCCGAGTACGCGAAGGTCGTGCCGGTCGACACGACGGCGGCACCCAGGACGATCGCCCAGAGGTCACGGCTGTCGGCGACGCGGACGACATAACCGAGGGCCATCGCGGCTCCACCGATCGCGAGACTCACGCGAGGGCCGCGGGCGGTGGAGATCCGGGCCGACACCGGGGAGAGCAGGAGCATGATCACGCCGTTGGGCAGCAGGCACAGGCCGGTCTGCACGATGGTGAGGCCGAGTCCGTAGCCGCTCGCCTCGGGGGCCTGGACGAGCTGCGCCGTGACGAGCGAGTTGGCGTAGAAGGCGAATCCGGCGAGGAGGGCGGCGAGGTGCGGCAGGCCGACGCGGCGGCCCGCGGCGAGCCGGAGGTCCACCAGCGGACGGTCGGCGCGCAACTGCTGCCACGACCACAGCGCCAGGATCACCACGGCCCCGGCGAACAGGCCGACGACGCGGGCGCTGCCCCAGCCCCACTGGCCGCCCTGCGACACGGCGAGCAGCAGACAGACGAGGCCGCCGGCCAGTCCCGCCGCGCCGAGCGTGTCGAACCTGCCCGGTGCGCGGACGGGCGACTCGCGCACGGCCCACCAGGCGAGCGCGAGGCCGGCCGCGCCGAGGGCGCTGGTCGCCCAGAACATGACGTGCCAGTTCGCGTACTGGACGATCAGGGCCGCAAGGGGCAGGCCGAGCGCGGCCCCGATCCCGACGGTCGAGCTCATGAGGGCGACCGCGGATCCCGTGCGCCGGGGCGGGAGTTCGTCGCGCAGGATGCTGATGGAGAGCGGGACGACCGCTGCGGCGGCGCCCTGGAGCGCGCGGGCCGCGATGAGGACGCGGATGTCGGAGGTGAGCGCGCACAGCACCGAGCCGCCGGTCATCAGACCGAGGGCGAGCAGCAGCACGCGGCGCTTGCCGTACATGTCGCCCGCCCTGCCGAGGACGGGAGTGAGCACGGCGCCGGAGAGGAGGGTGGCGGTGACCGTCCAGGAGACCGCGCCGGGCGAGGCCCCGGTGAGCCGGGGCAGGTCGGGCAGCAGCGGGACCACGACGGTCTGCATGACGGCCATGAGGATGCCGCCGAAGGCGAGGACCGGGATCGTCAGCCGGCCGCGCAGGCCGGGCAGGGGGTTCGCGTCGGGGCGTATGTCGGGGTGTATCGCGGGCTCCATGGGCGCTCCGGTGGACGCCAC
The DNA here is from genome assembly GCF_004005495.1 of Streptomyces antnestii. Classification (GTDB taxonomy): domain Bacteria; phylum Actinomycetota; class Actinomycetes; order Streptomycetales; family Streptomycetaceae; genus Streptomyces; species Streptomyces antnestii. The sequence goes on along the minus strand of NZ_RZYA01000002.1, from coordinate 122,684 downwards.
GAGGGCGAGGGCGGGAGGCGAGGTGAATTTCTATTCACCTACGTGGTGAATCAGTATTCACCACGGGCCGCACGCCTGGCCAGAGCACATCGGACGACATAGCCGACATGACGCCATACCTACCCGCGTCGTCCCATCGCCGCCGCGCCGGTCCCCCGGCCATACTGCCGACCATGACTTCTGCTGCCACCACCCTTCGCGTCGGGCTCGTCGGCACCGGCGCCTGGGCCTCCGACACGCACGCCGCCGCCCTGTGCGCCCATCCCGGCACGGACCTCGTGGGGGTCTGGGGGCGCAGGCCCGAGGCCGCCGCCGAGATCGCCGGCCGGCACGGGACCCGGGTGTACGAGGACGTGGACGAGCTGTTCGCCGCGTGCGACGCGGTGGCGTTCGCGGTGCCGCCGGACGTGCAGGCTCCGCTCGCCGCGCGGGCCGCCGCCGCGGGCTGCCATCTGCTCCTCGACAAGCCCCTGGCCACGTCGGTGGAGGCGGCCCGCGAGGTCGTGGAGGCGACGCGGAAGGCCGGGGTTGCGTCTGTCGTGTTCTTCACGCTGCGCTTCGCCGGCGCCACGTCCCACTGGCTGGACCGGCAGGCCGCCGAAGGGGGCTGGTTCACGGCCCGTGCTGACTGGTACGGGGCGCTCTACTCCCCCGGCGACGCCTCGGAGCAGGTCACGTCACCGTGGCGGGTCGGGCGCGGGGCGCTGTGGGACGTCGGCCCGCACGCGTTGTCGGTGCTGCTCCCGGTGCTCGGGGACGTCACGTCCGTGACGGCCGCGCGCGGCCCGGCGGACACCGTGCACCTGGTCCTCTCGCACGCGTCGGGGGCGTCCGCCACGGCGACGCTGAGCCTGACCACTCCCGCGCGGGCCGCGGGCATCTTCGTGGAGCTGCGGGGCACGTCGGGCGTCGTGTCGATCCCGTCGGGCGGCGCCTCGGTCGACGCGTACGGCGGGGCGATAGGGGCGCTCCTGGAGTCGGTCCGCTCGGGCCGGCCGCATGCCTGCGACGCCGGGTTCGCGCTGCGGGTCACGGAGATCCTGACGTCGGCGGAGACCTGCCTCGGGTGAGCCGGCTAAACCGGGTAAGCCGGGCAGATCTCCGCACACCCCTACCTGGTAACTCCCTACGCGCTACTCGTCCCGCGTCAGCATCGGCAGGAGCAGGGCCGCCGACCAGCTGAAGTGGGGCGAGTTGAGCGGGGCACCCGTCGTCGGGTCGTAGTTCTCCATGATCGGGCCGTCGCCGGTGAGGCCCGAGGCGTGGGTGAGGAGCTGGTCCGTGAGGGCGTTCGCCTCCTTGTCGTATCCGTAGCGGCGCAGGCCGCCGAGGGCGAAGTAGGCCTGGTCGAACCAGACGGGGCCGCGCCAGTACTTCGTCGGGGCGAAGTAGGGGGAGCTCTTCGCGACCGTCGGGAAGGGCACGGTCGTGGCGAACTCCGCCGGATCCGTCAGCTTGTCCCGCACGGCGCGGGCCTGCTCCTTCGACGCCGTGCCGGTCCACAGCGGGACCGCGCCCTCGATCCCGCGCCCTCGTGCGGTGAGCGGCGCGCCGGTCCCGAGCGCGGTGTCGTGGAACCAGCCGTCCGCCGGGTCGTACATGGTCTTCCGTACGGCGGCGGACGTCGCGGCGGAGCGTTGCTGCCACTTCCTGGCGTCGGCGCCGCGGCCGAGCGCGTCCGCGATGCGCGCCAAGTAGCCCTGGTCGGCGGCGAGATAGGAGTTGAGGTCGACGGACTCCTGGTTGAGCGAGTAGCCGAGGAGGGTCCCGTCGGCCGCGCGATTGGCGACGACGTCCGTGCCGAGGGAGGCGTCGAAGCGGGGCGCGTTGTCCATGCCGCTCTCCCAGGCCGCGGCGAGGCGCCGCTGTTCGGGCGAGTCGTTGGCGGGGTCGACGGTGGCGCCGTACTCGGCGAGGCCGTTGTGGTCGTGGTCGCGGTTGCGGTACCACCAGGCCTGGTAGGCGGCGAGCTTCGGGTACAGCTCGCGCAGGAACGCCGTGTCGCCCGACTTCTCGTACACCTTCCAGACGGCCCAGGCGGCCAGCGGGGGCTTGGAGTTGCGCTCGTTCCAGTTGCCGCCGCCGCGCGCGGGGTCGTTGTAGAAGATGACGTCGGGGATCATCCCGGCGTCCTGCGGCCGGGTCGTGGAGCCAGGACGTATCTGCCAGTCGAACATGGAGCGGATCTGCGACTCGGCCAGGCCGGGGGCGAAGCGTGCGGTGCCGACGGCCTGCTTCCAGGTGTCCCAGGCCCAGATGCCGCCGGTGAACCACTTGTAGGAGATCGACGGGGTGATCCCGTCGTGCTTGATCTGCCCTGCCGCACCACGCCAGTTGGTGACCAGGGTCTCCAGGGACTTCACGGCGGTTCGGCGCCGGTCGGCGGGCACGCCCCGGGTCACCCCGGCGACGTAGCCGCGCCAGCGGGCGTCGGACGAGGCGACGGCGGAGGCGGGGTGGGCGAGGACGTCCCGGGTCCTCGTCTGCTCACGGGTCCGCTCGGCGGCGGTGAAGGTGTAGGACTCGGTCCAGTCGAAGCTGTGCGAGCCGCCGGGCGCTAGGGTCACCGGCTGAGCGGCCTCGGTGCGGTACGTGTCGCCGTCCACCGTGGTGCGGACGGGATCCTTGTGGGTGACCTCGAACCGTTCCGTACCGTCGGTGAGGTAGTCCCACGTCTCGCGGACCCTGGCGAAGTCGACGCCGACGCCCGACCGTGTCGCGGTGAGCGAGGGCGCGTCCCGCATCGGCTTGTCGGCGGGCCGCAGCAGGCTGCCCGTCCAGTCGGCGCCGAGGGTGCGGGGCACCGTGCCGGTGTTGCGGACCTCGGCGCGCACCAGGGCGCTGCGGTCTGTGGCGAAGCGGAGTTCGAGGGTGAGGCGCAGTCCGCGACCGAGGTCGTACGTCTGGAGGAGGCGACCGGGCAGGGACGTGAAGCGCGGTGTGCCGCCGCCGGCGAGGTCGAGGGTGCGGCCGTGTTCGGTGAGGCGGATGCGGCTGAAGGACTTGCTGAGCCACCAGGGGTATTCCTGGGCGATGTAGAGGGGCCCGGAGAATCCGCCGTACGCGTCCTTGTCACCGGCCTTCGGCAGGGCGTACGCGTGCCAGGCGCCCCGGTCGGCGAAGACGGTGACGGGGTTGTTGTCCTCGTCGTCGCCGGGCAGGGCGGCGGCCGGGGTGCCGTGCAGGTCGAGGACGTCGGCGTACGGGGCCGGCGGCGCCGGGTGCTCGCGTGCGGCGGCCGTCTGCGGTACGGCGAGTGCGCCGCCGGCGAGAAGGAGGGCGGTGAGTGCGCTCAGGTGCCGGTGTCTGGTCACTTCTGGTTCTCTCCCGGGGAGTCGGTGGCGATGCGCAGGACGGCCGCGCCGAGCGGGCCGAGCGCGAGGTGACCGTGGACGGCGGCGCCGGTGAGCAGATCGGTGCCGCCCGCGGCGAAGGCGCCGGTCAGGGGCGTCCGCGTGTCGTGGTCGCTGTGGTTGAGGACGAAGAGGTACGTGCCGGGCTCGCCGGTCCTGACGGTGGCCTCGACGCCCTCGGGGACGTCGAGCACGGGCCGTACGCCGGCCGCCCGCAGCGCGTCGTCGAGGACCGGGCCGATGCCGTCGCCGAGGTGGGCGCTCACGTACCACGCGGTGCCGGTGCCGTGGGGGTGGCGGGTGACGGCGGGGCGGCCGGTGAGCTCTCCGCTCGCGTACGTGTCGACGATCTCGGTCTCCGGGCCCTCCGTCTCGGTCCACTCGGTCCACAGGGTGGCCTCGGCGCCGGAGGTGAGGCGGACGGCCTGGCCGTCGGGGACCGGCCAGAACTCGTCGACGCCGACGCCGAGTACGTCCCTCAGGGGCCCCGGCGCGCCCCCGTCGTGGATGTGGTCGTGACCGTCGACGACGCCGCTGAAGGGGCCGCACACGAGGTGACCGCCGCCCTGGACGTAGGCGGTGATGCGGGCGGCGTGTTCGGGGCGCAGGAGGTGGAGGTTCGGGGCGAGGACGGCCCGGTAGCCGGTGAGGTCGGCGTGCGGGGGCACGAAGTCGGTCGTGACGCCCCGGGCGTGGAGCGCCGCGTACCAGGGGTGCAGCAGGTCGCGCCAGCGCATGCGGGCCGAGGGGTGGTCGTCGGATTCGAGGGCCCACCAGGAGTCCCAGTCGAGGACGATCGCCACGTCGGCCGGGGTGGTGGTGCCGGTCACCTCGCCGAGCCGGGCGAGTTCGGCGCCGAAGCGGACCGTCTCCTGCCAGCCGCGGGACGCGGTGCCGCGGTGCGGGAGCAGGGCGCTGTGGTACTTCTCGGCGCCGGCGCGGGAGGCGCGCCACTGGAAGTACATGATGCCGTCGGCGCCGCGGGCCAGAGCCTGGAGGGACCAAAGGCGTTGCACACCGGGCTTCTTGGGGACGTTGACCGGGCGCCAGCTCACGGCGGACGGCGCCTGTTCGAGGAGCAGCCAGGGCCGCCCGCCCTTGAGGGAGCGCATCAGGTCGTAGTTGAGGGCGGCGTTGACGTGGGCCCGCGGGTCGGCGGGGTCGGGGTAGGCGTCGTCGGAGACCAGGTCCTCGTGTTCCGCCCACTTCCAGTAGTCGAGCGCCTTGAACATCGACATGAAGTTGGTGGTGGCCGGGATGTCCGGGCTCAGCTCCTTGAGCACTTCTCGTTCGGCGCGGTGGCACTCCAGGAGGACGTCGGAGCAGAAGCGCCGCCAGTCGAGGAGCTGGGTCGGGTTGACGGGTCCGGGCACGGTGCGCGGGGGTTCGATCTCGTCGTACGTCCCGTACCGCTGGGACCAGAAGGCCGTTCCCCAGGCGTGGTTGAGGGCGTCGATCGTCTCGTAGCGGTGGGTGAGCCAGATGCGGAAGTGGTCGGCGGAACGGGGGCAGAAGCACTCGGTGACGTGGTCGCCGTACTCGTTGTGGATGTGCCACAGGGCGAGGGCGGGGTGATCCGCGTAGCGTGCGGCGAGGGTGCGGGTCAGGCGCAGGGCGGCGGCGCGGTATGCGGGCGAGGACGGGCAGTAGTGCTGGCGGGAGCCGAATTCGAGGCGTACGCCGTCCGCGGTGACCGGCAGGATCTCCGGGTGGGCGCGCACGAGCCAGGCCGGCGGTGACGCGGTGGCGGTGGCCAGGTCGACGGCGACGCCGTGGGCGTGGAGCAGGTCAAGGAGCCGGTCGAACCAGGGGAAGTCCCAGGTGTCCGGGCCGGGTTGGAGCCTGGCCCAGGAGAAGACGCCGACGGTCACCATGGTGACGCCGGCCTCGCGCATCAGCTTGGCGTCCTCGGCCCAGACGTCCTCGGGCCACTGCTCGGGGTTGTAGTCGCCGCCGTAGAGAACGCCCGGAACCCGCGTCAGACGGCTCGTCCCCTGCTCCGCCGGCGTCATCCCTTCACCGCCCCGCCGAGCAGGCCGGCGACGAACTGCCGCTGGAAGAGCAGGAAGAGGGCCATGAGGGGCAGCGTGGCGAGCAGCGAGCCGAGCATCAGGCCGGAGTAGTCGACACGGGAGAGCCCCGTGAGGGTGTTGAGCGCGACGGGCACGGTGTACTTGTCCTCCGAGTTGAGCATGAGCAGGGGCCAGATGAAGCTGTTCCACTGGGTCATGAACGTGAAGATGACGAGGGCGCCGAGCTGGGGGCGTACGCACGGCAGGACGACCTGGTAGAAGGTGCGCAGCTCGCCGGAGCCGTCGATGCGGGCCGATTCGAGGATCTCGTCGGGGAAGTCGACGAAGCCCTGCCGCATCAGCAGGATGCCGAAGGAGTTGGCGAGGAACGGCAGGATGACGGCTTGGTAGGAGTCGATCCAGCCGACGCTCGCCATCATCTGGAACAGCGGGACGAGCAGCACCTGGAACGGGATCATCATCGTGGCGAGCACGGCGCCGAGCAGCAGACCCCGGCCGCGGAAGCGGTACTTGGCGAGTCCGTAGCCGCACATGGCGGAGATCAGTGAGCTGAGCGCGGTGTGGACGACGGCGATGCCGAGGCTGTTCAGGAGGACGCGGCCGAAGCCGATGGTGTCCTGGAGCCGCGCGAGGTTGTCGAGGAGCCGGCCGCCGGGCAGGAACGGCGGCGGCGAGTGGAACAGGTCGGACGTGGAGTGCGTCGCGGCGATCGCCATCCAGAGGAACGGGACGAGGCTGACGACGGCGCCGCACGCGAGGAACAGCCACACGGCGACGCGGCCGAGACGCCGGGCCGGGTGGGCGCGTACGGAGGCGTGCTGGACGGCGGTCACCGGCGGCGCTCCCTTCCGAAGGCGGCGTACTGGAGGGCGGAGATCGCGGCGATGAGGGCCACGACGACCCAGGCGATCGCGGCGGCGTACCCGAAGTCGAGCTGCTGGAAGCCGACTTTGTAGAGGTAGACGACGGGGGTGAGGGTCGCGTCGTCGGGGCCGCCGCGCGTGAGGACGTAGTTCTCGTCGAAGAGCTGGAGCGTGCCGATGGTGGAGGTGACCACGCAGAACAGGACGACGGGGCGCAGTTGCGGCAGGATGACGCGCGCGTAGGTGGACAGGGTGCCGGAGCCGTCGATGGCGGCGGCCTCGTACTGCTCATTGCCGATGGCCTGGAGTCCGGCGAGGAGGATGACGGCGTTGTAGCCGGTCCAGCGCCAGGTGAGGGACGCGATGAGTGAAATGCGGGCCCAGGTGGGGCTGTTGAGCCAGTCGACGGGTCCGATGCCGACGGCGCCGAGGATCTGGTTGACGAGGCCGCCGTCGGTCTTGAGGAGGACCTGGAAGACGACGGCGTAGGCGACGAGCGTGGTGACGGCGGGCAGGAAGTGGACGGCGCGCCAGGTGCCGCGCAGACGCAGCCAGGACTGGTTGAGGAGGACGGCGAGGACGAGGGCGAGGCCGATCATCACCGGGACCTGGACGACGAGGATGATCCCGGTGTTGACCAGGGACTCGACGAAGGCGGGGTCGTGGATCATGCGCCGGTACTGGTCGAGGCCGACCCAGCGGGTGGCGCCCGCGTCCTCGGTGGTGAAGCTCTGCAGGAGGCTCGCGCCGAGCGGATAGGCGAAGAACAGCGCGAAGAGGGCGGCGGCGGGGCCCGCGAAGATCCAGGCGACGCGGCGCGGGCTGCGCCGGCGGCGAGGTGCGGCGGGGGCGCGGGCCGGTGCGGCCGGGCGGTCGTAGGTGGTGTCGACGGCCATCGGGCTACTTCACCCGCTCGCGTCCGGTGGCCGCGGCGATCTGGCGTGCCGCCGCGTCGAGTGCGGTGCGCGGGTCCTTGCCGCGCAGCATCACGCCGTTGACGGTCGAGATCATGATGTCGGAGGCCTTGGCGTCGTCCTTGGTGTACTCGACGGGCGGGATGTTGCGGGCGAGCCGGGCGAACACGTCGAGGGCCGCCTGTCCGCCGAAGTACTCCTGTTTCGCGCTCAGATACGGGTCGTCGAGCGCGGGCAGATAGGCCGGGAACAGGCCCTCGTGCTTGAGCATGGAGACCTGGTTCGCCTTGCTGGTGAGCAGGAACTCGATGAACGCCCAGGCCAGGCGCGGGTTCTTGCTCTGTGCGGGGACGCAGAGGGTGGAGCCTCCGATGTTCGACGTGCGGGTGCCGTCGGCGGTGAAGCCCGGCAGGGGTGTCACACCGAACCTCCCCTTCAGCTCGGGCATCTCGTCGGTGAGCGTGCCCGTCCACCAGGCGGCGGTGGGTGTGGTGGCGGCCTTGCCCTCCTTGGTGCCGGTGACGAACCCGTCCCAGCCGTTCTCGTAGTCGACGAGTCCCTTGTCGTGCAGGGTCTTCATCAGCGTCATGGCCCGTACGGCCTCGGGGGTGTCGACGGCGACGCGGCCGCCCTTGAAGTAGGACTGGCCCTGCTGCTGGAGCAGCATCGGCAGGATGCCCGCGTCGGTGGAGTCCTGGATGAGCAGTCTGTGGCCGGTGGCCTTCTTGATCCGTACGCCGGCCGTCACGTAGTCGTCCCAGGTCAGCAGGGACTTGGGGTCGACTCCGGCGGCGCGGAAGTGGTCCGTGCGGTAGTAGAGCGCGCAGGGGCCGATGTCCCAGGGCAGGGCGAGTACGGCGCTCTTCCTGCCGGTGACGGTGCTCCATGCGGCGCGGTCGAAGTCGCCGCCGTAGCGGCCGCCGAGGTTCGTCAGGTCGTAGAAGGCGCTCGGGAAGTTGGCCGTGTAGCGCGGCATGTGGTCGCCCTCGACGGTGAGGACGTCGGCGAGGCCCGAGCCGGCGCGCAGGCCGACGGTGAGCTTGTCGTAGGCGTTGTCGTAGCCGATGTCGACGACGTCGACGGTGGTGCCGGGGTGGCGCTGCTCGAAGGTGCGGGCCAGGCGTTTCATCGCCTTGGCGGCCACGTCCCACGACCAGACGGTGATCTTTCCGCTGACCTTGCCCTTTTTGTCAGCCTTGTTGCCGTCGATGTCGCGGGTGCCCCCGCCGCCCGCGCCTCCCATGGCGCATCCGCTGACCAGGGACGATGCCGCGGCCGCGAGACCTGTGGCCAGAACAACCCGTCGGGTGGGTCTTGTTGACACTCTTGCCTCCTGGAGCCTGAATGCCTAATGCTGTATTCAGAACACTGAATGACGGAGCTCGCCGTCAAGAGGTGTACACACAAAGACTTTTGCTGCTTCAGACTTCCGTCGGCTCACGCGAAAGGCGCGGCATGACGTCACCCCAGGGCTCCGCCCCGTCCTACGTCCACCCCTACATACCGAACGCGGTCCCCGCCGTGCGGCAGGCGATGCTCGACGAGATCGGCGCGGCGAGCGTCGAGGACTTCTACGCCGACATCCCGGACGCCGTCCGGCTGCACCGGCCGCTCGACCTGCCGGCCCCGCTCCGTTCGGAGGCCGAACTCACCCGCCATATGGAGCAGCTGCTCAGCCGCAACACTTCAACACGGCAGGCGCTCAGCTTCCTCGGCTCCGGCTGCTACCAGCACCACGTGCCCGCCGTCGTGGACGAGGTGGTCAACCGCAGCGAGTTCCTCACGGCGTACGCGGGCGAGCCCTACGAGGACCACGGCCGCTTCCAGGCGCTGTGGGAGTACCAGTCGATGATGGCCGAGCTGCTCGACGTCGAGGTCGTCAACGTCCCGGTGTACGACGGCTTCCAGGCCTCCGGCACCGCCCTGCGCATGGCCGGCCGCATCACCGGACGCCGCCGCCTGGTCGTCGCCAGCGCGATCGACGCCGACAAGCTCTCCCGGATCGTCGACTACGTGCGGCCCGACCACGACGTGACCGTCATCCCGGTCGACCCGGCCACCGGACGCGCCGACCTCGACGCGGTCCGCGAAACACTGGCGGCCGGTGACACGGCCGCCGTGTACGCCGACGCGCCCTCCGCTCTCGGCATCGTCGACGAGGCACTGCCCCGGCTCGCCGAACTCGCCCACGAGGCGGGCGCGTTGTACGTCGTGGGCTGCAACCCGCTCACGCTCGGCGTCCTCGCCCCGCCCTCCTCGTACGGCGCGGACATCGCGTGCGGCGACATCCAGCCGCTCGGCCTGCACCAGAGCTTCGGCGGCGGCAACGCGGGCTTCATCGCCACGCGGGACGACGAGACGTTGGTCGCCGAGTACCCGTCGCGCCTGTTCGGCCTCGTGCCCACGAGCGTCGAGGGCGAGTACGGGTTCGGTGACGTCGCCTACGAGCGGACCTCGTTCGCACTGCGCGAGGAGGGCAAGGAGTGGGTCGGCACCGCCGCCGCCCTGCACGGCATCGGCGCCGGGGTCTACCTCGCCCTGATGGGCCCGCAGGGCATGCGCGAGATCGGCGAGACGATCCTCAACCTCACCGCGTACGCCCGCACCCGCCTCGCCGAGGTGCCCGGCATCGAGGTCCCGTACGGCGACGCCCTGCACTTCGCCGACTTCACGGTCCGCTACACGGGCGGCAGGACCGCCGCCGAGATCCGCGCCGACCTCAAGGAACGGGGCATCTTCGGCGGCACACCGACCGGCACGCACGAGGCCGCGTACTGCGTCACCGAAGTCCACACCAAGGCCGACATCGACCGGCTCGCCGAGACCCTTCAGGAGATCGTCAAGTGAGCGCCCCGCACACGCCCGTGTCCGTCTCCCCCGAGGAGGCACGCGTCGCCGACAAGCCGCGCCTGCGCCGTTTCCAGCAGGCGTCCTGGGACGAGAAGCTGATCTTCGAGCTGGGTTCGCCCGGCGAGCGGGGCGTCCTCGTACCAACGGCGGACCCATCGGTCGGCCAGGTCGAGATACCCGCCGCACTGCGCCGTGCGACCCCGCCCGCGCTCCCCGAGATGTCCCAACAGCAGGTCCTGCGGCACTACTTGCGCCTGTCGCAGGAGAACCTCGGCGCCGACCTCAACATCGACGTCGGCCAGGGCACCTGCACCATGAAGTACAGCCCCAAGGTCAACGACCAGTTCGTGCGCGACCCCAGGATCGCCGCGCTGCACCCGCTCCAGGACGAGGACACCGTGCAGGGCGTCCTCGGCATCATCCACGGCCTGGAGCAGCTCCTCAAGGAGATCTCCGGCATGGACCGGGTCTCGCTCCAGCCGGGCGCGGGCTCCGCCGCGATCTACACCAACGTCGCCATGATCCGCGCCTACTTCGCCGCCCGCGGTGAGCTGGAGCAGCGCGACGAGGTCATCACGACGATCTTCTCCCACCCGTCGAACGCGGCCTGCGCGAAGACGGCCGGCTTCAAGGTCATCACCCTCCACCCGGACGCCGACGGCTACCCCGACATCGAGGCGCTCAAGGCGGCGGTCGGCCCGCGCACGGCCGCCCTCCTCATCACCAACCCCGAGGACACGGGCATCTACAACCCGCGCATCGAGGAGTTCGTGCGGATCGTGCACGAGGCGGGTGGCCTGTGCTCGTACGACCAGGCCAACGCGAACGGCATCCTGGGCATCACCCGGGCCCGGGACGCGGGCTTCGACCTGTGCCACTTCAACCTGCACAAGACGTTCTCGACGCCCCACGCGTGCGGCGGTCCTGCGGCCGGCGCGTGCGGGGTCACGGAGGCCCTGGCGCCCTATCTGCCGCGCCCCACCGTCGAGTTGGATCCTGAGACAGGCACATACCGGCTCGACGACGACCGGCCCGAGTCGGTCGGCAAGATGCGGCCGTTCTACGGGGTCGTCCCGAACCTGGTCCGCGCGTACGCGTGGATCATGTCGCTCGGCGCCGAGGGCCTGCGGGCCGCCGCCGAGACGGCCGTCCTCAACAACAACTACCTGCTCCACAAGGTGCGGCAGATCCCCGGCGTCTCGGTCCCCTACGCGGCCGGACGCCCGCGCGTCGAACAGGTCCGCTACAGCTGGGAGAAGCTCCACCAGGACACGGGCCTGCACTCCGAGGACATCGGCCTGCGCGCGGCGGACTTCGGCACGCACTACTGGACGAGCCACCACCCGTACGTCGTGCCCGAGCCCATGACGCTTGAACCGACCGAGTCCTACACGCGCGCCGACCTCGACGAGTACGCGGCGATCCTCGCTGAGATCGCCCGCGAGGCGTACGAGGACCCGGAGACGGTACGGACGGCCCCGCACCGCTCGACGATCCACCGGGTACGCCCGGAGGCCCTGGACGACCCGGCGACGTGGGCGGTGTCGTGGCGCGCCTACCGGCGCAAGGTGCTCGGCGCGGCGGCCCGCCCGTGACGCGTGTCGGCCTCGTGGTCAACCCGGTCGCCGGGCTCGGCGGCCGGGTCGGCCTCGGCGGCACGGACGGGCCGGAGCGGGCGCGCCTGGCGCTCTCGCTCGGGTCTCGACCTCTCGCCGGGGTGCGGGCGGCGGCGGCCCTTGCTGAACTCGCGCTGCGGACAGGTGAGTTGGCGGGCGCGGGGCTGGCGCGCGTCGCGCCGGGGGTGAGGGTGGGCGGCACGGTAGACGCGCCCCCTGGCTCTCCCCGCCCGCTCGTCGTCACCGCCGCCGGTCCCCTGGGGGCCGACTCCGCCGCCGTCGCCGGGCTGCCCGCGCGGGTCGTGTACGCGGCCGGTGGCGGGCGCGACGCCTCGGGCGTGGAGACGTCGGGCGTGGAGACGTCGGCCGCCGACACGGCCGCCGCCGTGCGTGCCGTCGTCGCCGAGGGCGTCGACCTCCTGCTCTTCGCCGGAGGCGACGGCACCGCACGGGACGTGCTCGCCGCGCTCGGCGACGCGCCCTGCCCCGTACTCGGCGTGCCGACCGGCGTGAAGATGCACTCGGCCGTCTTCGCCGTCAGCCCGCGCGCCGCGGGCGAGGTCGCCGCCGCGTGGCTGAACCGCAAGGGTGCCGTGCGCCTGCGCGACGCCGAGGTGATGGACCGCGACGAGGACGCCCTGGCCGAAGGCCGTGTCACGTCCCGGCTCTTCGGCTGGCTGCCCGTCCCCGACCTGCCCGTGCGCGTACAGCAGCGCAAGACGGGCAGCACGGCCACCGCGCCGGAGGCGGTCGGCGGCATCGCGGCCGAGGTCGCCGAGCGGGTCGGTGACGGCCTGCTCGCGCTCGGCCCCGGCAGCACCACCCGCGCCGTCGCCGCCGCGCTCGGCGCGGACGTCTCCCTCACCGGGGTCGACGTGCTGCGCCTGCGCCCCGGCGCCGCCCCGGACGTCGTCGCCCGCGACGCCACGGAGGACACCCTCCTCACGCTGGGTCCGGCCTGGATCGCGCTCTCCCCCATCGGCGGCCAGGGCTTCCTCCTCGGCCGTGGCAACCAGCAGGTCTCGCCCCGGGTCCTGCGCGCGTCGGGAGGCCGCGCACACCTCCTCGTGGTGTGCACCGAGCAGAAGCTCGCCGCGCTCGGCGGCCGCCCTCTCCTCCTCGACACCGGCGACGACGCGCTCGACGCGGAGCTCGCCGGCCACGTCCGCGTCATCACCGGCAGGCGGCGTACGTCGCTGTACCGGCTCGCCATGTGACCCGTATGCCCCCTACGGAACATCCCGTACACCCCCTATAGAACATAAGGAGCCCCAGATGATCTCCCTCGACGGCAAGCGCGCCCTCGTCACCGGCGGCGGAGCCGGCATCGGCCGCGCCACCGCCCAGGTCCTCGCCGAACTCGGCGCCCGCGTGGTGATCGCCGACATCGACACGGAGGGCGGTGAGCAGACGGCGAAGGACACCGGAGGCACGTTCGTGCGCTGCGACGTGTCCCGGCGCGAGGACTGCGAGGCTGCGGTGAACACGGCGCAGGAGCGGTTCGGCGGCGTGGACGTCCTCTTCAACAACGCCGGCATCATCCGCCGTTCCACCGTCTGCGAGATCACGGAGGACGACTGGGACCTGGTGATGGCCGTGAACATCCGCTCGGTGATGCTGATGAGCCGCCTGGTGATCCCGGGGATGGCGGCGCGGGGCGGCGGCTCCATCGTCAACACCGGCTCCGGCTGGGGGATCCGGGGCGGCGGCCGGGCCGTCTCGTACTGCGCCTCGAAGGGTGCCGTCGTCAACATGACGCGCGCCATGGCCATCGACCACGGCCCCGACAACATCCGCGTGAACTGTGTCTGCCCCGGCGACACCGCGACCGGGATGCTCGCCGAGGAGGCCCGTCAGCTCGGCGAGAGCTCCGACGCGTTCTACGCCGACGCGGCGGACCGTCCGCTCGGCCGGATCGGGCAGCCCCGCGACATCGCCCAGACCGTGGCGTTCCTCGCCTCGGACGCCTCGGCGTTCGTGAGCGGCGCGATCATCCCCGTCGACGGCGCCGGTACCGCGTGACCCGCCGGTAGCCGATAATCGACCGGACGAAGGGGAGGGCAGCCTCACATGCCAATCGAAAACCGCCCGCTGCGCGAACAGGTCAAGGAGGAACTGATCAAGCGCCTCGGGCGCGGCACGATCGCGACCAGCGAACCGATCAACGAGGGTCAGCTCGCCACCGAGCTCGGCGTCAGCCGCACGCCGCTGCGCGAGGCCCTGATCACGCTGGAGCGCGAGGGCGTCATCACGAGCGAGCGCGGCAAGGGCTTCCGCTTCACGCCGCTCAGCGCGCAGGAGTTCCGCGATCTGTCCGCGATCGTCGCAACCCTTGAGGCGCTGGCCCTGGAGTCCAGCGACCCCGGGCATCTGGCGGCGACGGCTCCCCGGCTCCTCGAGGAGGCGCGCGCGTTCTCGGCACCGCAGGCGCCGCACGACGTCATAGAGCGGTACGACGACGCGTGGCACGACCTGCTCCTGTCGGGCTGCACGAACGACCGGCTGATGAAGCTGATCACCTCCCTCAAGGTGACGATGCACCGCTATGAGCAGATGGCCCTGGGCGACCAGGACGTGCTGGAGCGTTCGGCGGTGGAGCACGAGCGGATCGCCGAGTGCCTGCAGCGCGGCGACGTCGACGCGGCGGTCGTCGCGCTCAAGGAGAACTGGAACAGCGGCATGCACCGGATCCTGGAGCATCTCAAGGACTGACCCCGTGCGGCGGTGGTGCGGGCCAGGGGGTGTCCGACACCCCCTGGGTCCCGGTCTTGACCCGCACCGCAGCTTCGGGGTCCGATCACCCCTGACCCGTCGCGCGACCCAGGGACTGAGCACGTATGACGTTGCAGATCAGCGCCACGAACCCCGAACACCCGGCCCTCCTCCTCGAACTGCCGTGGCACGTACCGCTGGAGCGGTGGCCGGACGAGTGCCTCGTGCCGCTCCCCCGCGGCATCTCGCGGCACGTCGTGCGCTACGCACGCGCGGGCAGCGAGGTCGTCGCCGTGAAGGAACTCGCCGAGCGGCCGGCGCTGCGCGAGTACGAACTCCTGTGCACGCTCGACCGGTTCGCGATACCGGCGGTCGACCCCCTCGCCGTGGTCACCGGCCGGACCGACGCCGGTGGGGCACCCCTCGAACCGGTCCTCATCACCCGCCATCTCGGCGGCTCGCTCCCCTACCGGTCGATGTTCGAGACGACGATGCGTCCCGGCACCGTGCACCGCCTCATGGACGCTCTCGCCGTCCTCCTCGTGCGGCTGCATCTGGCGGGGTTCGCGTGGGGCGACTGCTCGCTCTCCAACACGCTGTTCCGCCGGGACGCGGGCGCGTACGCCGCCTATCTCGTGGACGCCGAGACGGGCGAGCTGCACCCCCGCCTCAGTGACGGGCAGCGCGCGTACGACATCGAGCTCGCGCGGGTCAACATCAGCGGCGAGATGCTGGACCTGGAGGCGTCCGGCGCGCTGCATCCCTCCATCGACCCGATCGCGTTCGGCACGGAGATCGGCGAGCGCTACGACGGGCTGTGGACGGAGCTGACCCGCACCTCCGTCTACCCGGCGGGCAAGCACCACCACATGGAGCGCCGCATCCGCCGCCTGAACGACCTGGGGTTCGACGTCGCGGAGATGCAGATCTCGCACTCCGACCAGGGGGACACGGTCACGTTCGTGCCGAAGGTCGTGGACGCGGGCCATCATCAGCGCCAACTCCTGCGCCTCACCGGCATGGACGCCGAGGAGAACCAGGCGAGACGTCTCCTGAACGACCTGGAGAGCTGGATGGCCACCCAGGACGACCACGCTCCCGGCGATCCCCTCTCGGCCCGCGCCGAGGTGCTGGCCCACCGGTGGGTGCGCGACGTGTTCCGGCCGACCGTGCGAGCGGTGCGCGGCCACGCGCCGGACCGGACGGACGCCGCCGAGCTGTACCACGAACTCCTGGAACACCGCTGGTACTTGTCCGAGCGGGCCCAGCACGACATCGGTCTCGACGCGGCGGTCGAGGACTACGTCAGGAACATCGCCGCCCGCGCCGAGAAGCCCAGGTGACGGCTCGCGCGGCGGGCGGACATGCGCGGGCGGCCGGTACCGTGGCCGCTACGTAATGGCGAGTGACGGCACCGGCCGCAGCCAGTGAGCCCTCGATCCGCCCGGGGGAAGTGCCCGAAGTGGCCGAGCAATGCACTTTCCGGTCACATGGATCGGAATATGACAACTGGCCTTGCACTGTCCCCGTAACGGAGCTGAGGGTTCGACGGATACCCGACACCGGGAAATTCAGCCATTTTCGAGCATCCCGGCCCAGGTGTCCCATCGGCGTGGCCACGCGGCCCCTGGCGGTCAAACCAGCAGGTCGGCAACCCCACGGGCTCCATCATGACGCACTCGCTGATCGTTTTCTTCGGGCAATGTTTATTACCAAAGACCATGGGAGTAATTAGACTGCTCACGCTCAACTCGGCGTGCACCTCAAGGGATTACCCACCATGAACAAGACGGCGCTCGGCGCCCTGCTCCGTGAACGGCGCGCCCTGATAGACCCCGAATCCCACGGCTTCACCCGCCCCACGGGCCAGGGGCGTCGCGCCCCCGGCCTCTCCCAGCACCAGGTCGACCAGCTGCTGCACAGGACGCTGGGCACGTACCACCGGCTGGAGTCGGGGAACTACCCGAATCCACCGACCGTCCTGCTGCGGGACGTCGCCCTGCTCTTCGACCTCGACGAACAGGAGTGGGTGTCGCTGTGCCGCCTCGCCCTGCTCCAGGATCCGCCCGGGCCGCTGCACCAGTCGTCGGGCAAGGAGATTCCCGGCTTCTGGCAGGACGCCGTGGACGGCATCGGACACATGGCGTACGTCACCGACTCCTCCTGGGACCTGATCGCCCACAACTCCGCGTTCGCGTCCCTGTTCCCGGAGGGGCAGATGCCGTCGAACACGATGCGGTGGATGCTCCTCGACCCCCAGGGCCGGAAGCTTCTGACGGACTGGCACAACGCCTGGGCCCCCTGGGTGCTCCCGCAGTTGCGCGCGGCGCTCGTCGCGCGGCCGGAGGACGAGACGCTGCGGCAGATCGAGAAGGAGGTACTGGAGGACCCCGACACGGCGGACATGTACGAGACCGGAGCCACGCTCATCCACGCCGACGGCCACGAACGCCCCCTGCTCCACGGCAGGAAGGGCCCGGGCTGGGTGTCGATCTGTGCCGCGCAGCCCATGACCGCGCCCGGTTCGCGGCTGTTCATCCTCGTGTTCCGGCGCGGGTCGAGCCGCCCTCACCCGCGACTGCCGATGCTGAGAGCCCACTGATCCCGGATCGTGTGGTCACGGGCGTCGAGTACGTTGTGCGACACCCCCCGCGCCCAACTCAGCCCAGTGGGAGTCACTCCATGCCCGCCTACGTCTCACCCCCCAGAACCGTCCTCGGCGCTCACAAGGTCACCACCGAGGAGATAGCCGACGACATACGCACGCACCATCCCGATCACCCGCGCCTCGGCGCCTTCCTCCGCGTCGTCAACAACTGCGGCGTGCGCACCCGTTACTTCACCCGGCCGCTCGACTCCCCCACCGTCGGCGGCACGGCGGACGTCCACGCAAGGACCCAGGCGGCGTTCGACGACGCCGTCGACATGTCCGAGCGCGCCGCCTCGGCCGCGCTCGAGGCGGCCGGTCTCGGAGCGGGCGACATCGATGCCATCGTGACCACCCACGCCACCGGCTACGCCGTCCCCAACCTGGACGTCCATCTGATCCACCGCCTCGGCCTGCGCGCCACGACCCGTCGTATCGCCCTCACGACGGTGGCGTGCGCGGGAGGAGTCCACTCCCTCATCCGAGCCGCGGACCTGGTCGCCGTGCGTCCGGGCCACAAGGTGCTCGTGGTCGCCTCGGAGGTTCTCTCCACCTCTTACAACCACTCCGCCGACACCATCGAAGCGATGATCTACAAGGCCCTGTTCGCCGATTCCGCCGGCGCCGTCGTCGTGACGGGTGAGCCGTTGACCTCGGGGCTCGCGGTCGAGGACACCTTCGAGTACACCCTTCCCGACACGTACGACCGCTATCGCGGCCGGCTCGACGCCCACGGCATGCACTTCGACTCCACGAAGAAGGCCCCGCGCGCCGCGGCGGAGAGCCACCCGGCGCTCCTTGAGTGGCTCGCGGGCCGGGAGGTCGGGTTCGCGGCGATCCATCCGGGGAGCCCCGGCATGATCTCCGACACCGCCACCGCCCTGGGCCTGGACGCCCACGCCGCGCGGCACTCCACCGACACCCTCGCCGACGAGGGCAATCTCGGCGGCGTCAGCATTCTCCGCGTTCTGGAGCGCACCCACACCGCCCCGCCCGCCGCCGGAACGGAAGGCGTCGCCGTCGCCTACGGGCCCGGTTTCACCACCGCGGCGCTGCACGGGCACTGGCACGCCTGACCCCCGCCCCGACCGACGCCACCTGAAAGTCATGTCTCAGGGGGACACATGTCCCCATGAGACATGACGGGTGTACCGTCGAAGACATGAACGCGAAGGACCCCGCACCCACGGAGCGCGCCGAGGACCGGCGGCGGCGCAAGGCCCGGCAGACCCGGGAAGCGCTCGCCGCGGCGGCCGTCGGGCTCGTGCTGGAGCGGGGTCTAGGCGCCGTCACCGTGGAGGCCATAGCCGACCGGGCCGACGTCACCCGGCGCACCTTCAGCCGCCACTTCGGCGGCAAGGAGGACGCGGCGCTCGACTTCACCCGCACCGGCGCCCACCGCATCAACGAGGCGCTGCGCGCCCGCCCCGCGAGCGAGCCCCCGCTGCTCGCGTACCGCAGGGCCGTCGAGCAGTGGCTGACGGAGCCGTCCGCCCCGCACCGCAGGCCGCACATGCGCGAGCTCCTCGCGGCCCTCGACACGGAACCGGCGCTCTTCGCCGCGTACGAACGCCTCCGGGTGGACGCCCAGGAGGAGTCCGTGCGCATCATCGCCGACCGGCTCGGCACCGACCGTGACCGGGACATCCGCCCGGCCGTCGTCGTCGGCGCCGCGGCCGGCGTGCTCACCGCCGCCCTGCGCCACTGGGCGCGCGACGGCGCCGGGCACGACACGGATCTCGCAGACCTGGTGGGACAGGCCTACGACGCCCTGACCGGGGAGGCCGCACACGAAGCGGCCCCTCACACCGCAACCAGAGAGTGAACAGCACCATGAGCACCACGAACACCCCGGCCGGCAGCGACTACGCGACGGAGTTCGCCGGCAGGACCGCCCTCGTCACCGGCTCCGCCTCCGGCATCGGCCTGGCCACGGCCCGCCGCCTCGGCCGCGGCGGCGCGCACGTCGTGATCGCCGACTACAACGCCGAGGGCGCGCAGAAGGCCGCCGTCGAGCTGAAGGCCGAGGGCATCACGGCCGCGGCCGTCGCCGTGGACGTCACGAGGCCCGAGTCGGTCGAGGCGGCCGTGAAGTTCTCCGTCGACACGTTCGGCGGCCTGGACCTGGCCGTCAACAACGCCGGCATCAGCGGCGCGAGCGCCCCCGTGGGCGAGTACGAGATCGATGTCTGGGACCGGGTCGTCCGGACGAACCTGGACGGCGTCTTCTACTCGATGCGGTACGAGATCCCCGCCATGGAGGCGGCCGGCAAGGGCGGCGCGATCGTGAACGTCGCGTCGATCCTCGGCTCGGTCGGCTTCGCCGGCGCCTCCGCGTACGTCGCCGCCAAGCACGGCGTCGTCGGCCTGACGAAGACCGCCGCGGCCGAGTACGCGGCGAAGGGCATCCGCGTGAACGCGGTCGGCCCCGGCTTCATCGACACCCCGCTCCTTCGGCAGATGGACCAGGAGGCGTACGACGCGCTGACGACGCTGCACCCGGCGGGCCGTCTCGGTCACGCCGAGGAGGTCGCCGAGCTGATCGCGTTCCTGCTCTCCGACCGTGCCTCGTTCGTGCACGGCAGCTACCACCTCGTGGACGGCGCCTACACCGCGCGCTGAGCCGGCCCCGGTGCATGACTCTCTCTTACCTCCTTCACACCCGCGGACGCGGGAAAGCTGTCATGGAACGGCTTCCATCGGGCAGGGCACCCAGGGTCATGCACCACGAAGGGCACGAGGGGAACGATGGAGAGCCGGCAAGGACCGGGCGGGCGGGGCGCACGGGACCCGTATTTCGACAACGCCAAATACCTGACGATCGTGCTCGTGGCGTGCGGGCACGCATGGGAGCCGCTGACGTACGGGAGCCGCGCCGTCACGGCCGTGTATCTCACTGTCTACGCCTTCCACATGCCCGCGTTCGCCCTCGTCTCCGGCTATTTCTCGCGGAGTTTCGACATGGCGCCGGGGCGTCTGCGCCGTCTCGTCGGCGGTGTGGTGGTGCCGTACGTGGTGTTCGAGGTGGCGTACACGCTGTTCTACCGGTGGGCGCAGGACGATCCGGGGTATCCGATCAGCCTGCTTGATCCCTGGTATCTGATGTGGTTCCTGGCCGCGCTGTTCATCTGGCGGCTCACCACGCCGCTGTGGCTGCAGCTGCGCCACCCGGTGCCGGTCGCCCTGGCGCTCGCGATGCTCATGTCGATCGCGCCGGAGGCCGGGGGTGACCTGGCGCTGCAGCGCGTGGTGGGTTTCCTGCCGTTCTTCGTGCTCGGCCTGACGCTGCGGCCCGAGCACTTCGAGCGGCTGCGGACGCGGCGGGCCCGGCTGTGGTCGCTACCCGTGGCGGCGGCGACGCTGGTCGCCGCCTACGTGGTGGCGCCGTGGTTCGACGCGGGGTGGTTCTACCACCGGGGCAGCGTCACCGGCCTCGGGGCGCCGGCGTGGGCCGGACTGATCACGACGCCGGCTCTGTTCGCGCTCGCCGTCGTCCTCAGCGCCTGCTTCCTCGCCTGGGTGCCGGGCCGCACGACGGTGTTCACGACGCTGGGCACGGGGACGCTGTACGCGTATCTGCTGCACGGCTTCCTGATCAAGTCGTCGCGTTTCTGGGGCTGGTACGACCATCCGTGGCTGCACACTCCGGCGGGTGAACTGGCGGTGACGGCCACGGCGGTCGGGGTCATCACGGTGCTCTGCACGTCCCCGGTGCGGCGGGTCTTCCGGTTCGTCGTGGAGCCGAACATCCCGTGGGCGTTCCGCCGTACGCAGCCGGCGCCGAAGGCCGAACCGCCGGTGAGCGAGGTCCCCGGCCGCTGCGTCCAGCGCCTCTAGCCTGGCGGGGTTTCGACCGGCCCGCTGAAAGGCACCTCGTGATCCGCACCCGCGTCCTCCACCGCTCCCGGCTGCTGCTGCCGGCGGCGCTGCTCCTCGCGTCCGTGCCCGTACTGGGCGGCACGGCGCACGCGGGCGGCACGTGTTTCGCCACGCATCCGGACGCCCCGATCTACGCGGGCGCCAATCCGTGGACGGACATCGTCGGTTATCTGGACCCGGGCACCCCGGTCAACGGCACGCGGCAGGGCGCGGACGAGCTGTGGCGGGTCTCGCGCACGGACAATGGCGCACCCCTCGGTTTCATGCGTCCCGGCGATCTCACCTGCGACGGCGGCTGACCGCCTGCGCGGAGGACAGGAGGGCGTGCATCCGCTCGTTCAGCTGCGCCAGGTCGTCGGCGGGCGTGTGGAAGGTGAGGCGTACGTCGGCCTGGCCACGGACGCGTTCGAGCCGGAGGGTGAGCCCGTGCCGGTCGACGGCCAGGGGCTGGACCCGGACGACGCCCTGCAGGCTGTCGGCGTCGACGAGGCGGGTGAGCTGTTCGACGGCTTCGGGGTGACAGTCGGCGAGATGGGTGAGCAGGCGGGGCTCGGCCGCGGTGAGGGGATCGGGGGCGGCCAGGGCGAGTTCGTCGAGTGCGATGCCGGTGCGTCCGGTGCGCGTCCACAGCACGGCGCGCACCGGCCTGAGGGCGAACTCCTCGCCGTCGGGCACGAGCGTCCCGGAGAGCCACAGGCGGGCGCGGATCCGGTCCCTGACCGGTACGGGGGACGCGTCCGCGAACTCGACGAGCGTGGTCGGCTCCCCGCGGGGCGCGCAGAGCACGGCGGCGGACAGGACGCTGTCGTCCGGGGCCTTGATCCGTACCTCACCGTCGTCGGTGACGCGGTGGGCTGCGACGAGATCCTCCCGCCCGACGTCCGTGGTCACCTCGCACGACCAGGCGGTGGACAGCACGGATCGCGCGTGTGCCGCCGCGGTGGGCACGGCGGTACTGATCTGTCGGACACCCATCCGAACCTCCTTAGGTAAGCCTTGCCTAAGTTATCGGAGATCGGCGAGCGAGGCCAGTGCGCGCGGCGCCCGTCCACTCCACGCGATCGGGCGGTGAATATGCCGTACGCCCACGCGTGGCGGCCCGGAGCGGCATCATGCCGCCATGGACGGTACTGCCCTTCTGCGGGACCTCTTCACGCCCGACGAGTTCGACGCGGTCCGCTCGCACGCGGACCACCTGGGCGTGACGGTGATCGAGTACGTACGTCAGACAGCCGCCGAACGCGCCCTGGAACGACTGCACTTGGCCCGGGCGATCGAGGCGCAGGACCTGCGCCTCGGCACACTGTCGATACCGCACGTCGAGCGCGGACGCCACGGAGAGGGACCGCCCGCGATGCGGCGGTTCCTGGACGCGCTGACGCATCCTCCGGAGAAGAGGAGCTGACGCCACACGGCACGGGCCGGGCGGCAGCGCTGAGGCTGCCGCCCGGCCCGGCCGGTCACGGCTCAGTGGCCGCGCGCGATCCACTCCTCGAGGTGGGGCGCCTCGGCCCCGATGGTCGTGCTGTCGCCGTGTCCGGTCCGCACGACGGTCTCCGCCGGCAGCGTGAGAAGCCGCTCCCTGATCGACTCGACGATGGTCGGGAAGTCG
Organism: Streptomyces antnestii; assembly: GCF_004005495.1. GTDB lineage: Bacteria > Actinomycetota > Actinomycetes > Streptomycetales > Streptomycetaceae > Streptomyces > Streptomyces antnestii. The sequence goes on along the minus strand of NZ_RZYA01000002.1, from coordinate 100,205 downwards.
CTGAACGTCCGCCCGGTCGCCCCGGGACCGCCCGCGAAGAGCGTGTCGCCGGTGAAGACCGTGCCGAGCGTGGGAGCGTACAGGCTGACCGCGCCGTGGCAGTGGCCCGGCGTGTGAAGCACCGTCAACTCCACGCCCGCCACGGTCAGTTGCTGCCCGTCGGCCAGTTCACCGTCGGGCGCGCGGTCCGGGTGCTTTTGCTTCCACAGCTCCGTGTCGGCCGGGTGCAGGAGGATGGGCGCCCCGGTGCGCTCGGCGAGCGCGGGCGCCGCGTCGATGTGGTCGTCGTGGGCGTGGGTGCACACGATGGCGACGAGCCGCCGCTCCCCCAGGGCCTGCGCGATCGCGTCGGCGTCGTGCGCCGCGTCGATCACGATCGCCTCGCTGTCGTCCCCGACGATCCACACGTTGTTGTCGACGTCCCACGTGCCCCCGTCGAGCGAGAACGTGCCGGACGTGACGAGGTGTTCGACGCGGGCTTCGTGCGCGGCGGCCATCAGAACACCACCACCGAACGCAGCACGTCACCGTGGTGCATCCGCTCGAACGCCTTCTCCACGTCTTCCAGGGCGATCGTCTCGGTCACGAACGCGTCGAGGTCGAGCCTGCCCTGACGGTAGAGGTCGATCAGCATCGGGAAGTCGCGCGCCGGCAGACAGTCGCCGTACCAGGACGACTTGAGCGCCCCGCCGCGCCCGAACACGTCGATCAGGGGCAGTTCGAGCCGCATGTCGGGCGTGGGCACGCCCACGAGGACGACGGTTCCGGCGAGGTCGCGGGCGTAGAAGGCCTGCTTGTACGTCTCCGGGCGGCCGACCGCCTCGATGACGACGTCGGCGCCGAAGCCGCCGGTCAGCTCGCGGACGGCCTCGACCGGGTCCGTGGAGCGGGAGTTGACCGTGTGCGTGGCGCCGAGCTCCTTGGCCGTCGCTAGCTTCTTGTCGTCGATGTCGATGGCGATGATCTTGGAGACGCCGGCCAGGTGGGCGCCGGTGACGGCCGCCGCGCCGACACCGCCGCAGCCGATGACGGCGACGGAGTCGCCCCGGCCCACGTTGCCCGTGTTGATGGCGGCGCCGAGGCCCGCCATGACACCGCAGCCGAGGAGGCCCGCCGCGGCCGGCGACGCCTCCGGGTCGACCTTGGTGCACTGCCCGGCCGCGACGAGCGTCTTCTCCGCGAACGCGCCGATACCGAGCGCCGGGGACAGCTCCGTGCCGTCGAGCAGCGTCATCTTCTGCTTCGCGTTGTGCGTGTCGAAGCAGTACTGGGGGCGCCCGCGCAGACAGGCGCGGCACTGGCCGCACACGGCACGCCAGTTGAGGATGACGAAGTCGCCCGGGGCGACCTCGGTGACGTCGTCGCCGACCGCCTCGACGATTCCGGCGGCCTCGTGTCCGAGGAGGAACGGGAACTCGTCGTTGATGCCGCCCTCCCGGTAGTGCAGGTCGGTGTGACAGACCCCGCACGCCTGGATCTTGACCACGGCCTCCCCGGGCCCGGGATCCGGCACGACGATCGTCTCGATCCGCACCGGCTCACCCTTGGCCCGCGCGATCACGCCTCTCACCTGCTGCGCCATGACGATCAGCCCTCCACTCGCTTCGTTGCATCGTTCGATGCCATCTTCACAGACGGGTGGCCGTCAGGGGACCTAGGGTGACGAGGTGTGCGAACTCGCGGCCCAGGCGCTGCTTCCCGTCAACACGGCACTGGCCGTGGCCCTGTTCGTCCTTCTCGTGCTCGCCGCCGGGACGGCGGCCGCGTTCCGGCTCTCGCCCGACGAGTCGTTCGGGCGGGCCCGCGACATCGTCGTGGCGGGCGTGCGGGCCGCCGTCCAACTCGGCGTGGTGTCCCTCGCCATCGGCTGGGTGGTGCACTACACGGCGGCCCTGCTCGGCTTCCTGCTGGTCATGTTCTCGGTGGCCGCGCGTACGGCGGGGCGCCGCATCACGCAGAACCCCACGTGGGTGTGGGCGGCGCTGCCGGTGGCGGGCCCTGTCGTCCCGGTGGTGGCCGGTCTGGTCGCCACGGGCCTGCTCCCCTTCAAGGGCATCTCCCTGATCCCGGTGACCGGGATCCTGATCGGCGGGGCGCTGACGGCCACGGTCCTCGGCGGGCGACGGGCCCTCGACGAGCTGACGTCCCGCAGGGGCGAGGTCGAGGCCTGTCTCGCGCTCGGGTTCCTGGACCGTGACGCCCGCCTGGAGGTGGCCCGGCCGGCCGCGTCGGACGCGCTGCTCCCCGGTCTCGACCAGACCCGCACGGTCGGCCTTGTCACCCTGCCCGGCGCGTTCGTCGGCATGCTCCTCGGCGGCGCGTCCCCGGTCATGGCGGGCGCGGTCCAGCTGTTCGTCCTGATCGCGCTGATGGCGGTGCAGGCGATCGCGGTCGCGGTCACGGTGGAGCTGATCGCCCGCGGCAGACTGCACCGCGCTCCCCGGCCCGTCGCGTCCAGTGGCTAGCATCCAGGGCATGTCTGTCTACGAGAACGTCGAGATCTCCGCCCTCCAGGGCGGCCCCGCGAACCTCCCCCAGTACGAGGGCAAGGCCGTCCTCCTCGTCAACGTGGCCTCGAAGTGCGGCCTCACCCCGCAGTACGCGGCCCTGGAGGAGCTCCAGTCCCGCTACGCCGGACGCGGTTTCACCGTGCTCGGCGTCCCCTGCAACCAGTTCATGGGCCAGGAGCCCGGCAGCGCCGAGGAGATCGCCGAGTTCTGCTCCGCGACGTACGGCGTCACGTTCCCGATGACCGAGAAGATCGAGGTCAACGGCGACGACCGGCACCCTCTGTACGAGCGTCTCGTCACCGCGGCGGACGCCGAGGGCCACGACGGGGACATCCGCTGGAACTTCGAGAAGTTCGTGATCTCCCCCAAGGGTGAGGTCGTCGCCCGCTTCTCGCCCCAGGTGGTGCCGGACGCGCCCGAGCTGGTCGCCACGATCGAGGCCCATCTCCCCCAGTAGTTCTCACCTGTCACCTCATGTCCCGCTCCGCCCGCCGGCGTCGCCGCTGCCGGGCGGAGCGCGGTGACCGCGTCGGCGGCCATGCCTCGCGTCCCTTCCCCGCGTCCACGACAATGGCTGCGATGACGTCCGACACCGCCGAGTCCTCCTCCGGAATCCGGCTCTCCTCCGCCAGGGGCCGCTGGATTCTCGCCTGTGTCGTCCTGGCTTCCGGGATGGCGATGCTCGACGGCACGGTGGTCAACGTCGCCCTGCCGACGATCGGCCGCGACCTCGGCGCCTCCCTGTCGAGCCTGCAGTGGGTCGTGAACGCCTACATGCTCACCCTGTCCGCCCTGCTCCTGTGGGGTGGCGCGCTCGGTGACCGGATCGGACGGCGGCGCACGCTCGTCCTCGGCGTGGCCTGGTTCGCGGCCGCGTCCGCGCTGTGCGGGCTCGCCCCCGACCAGGGTGTGCTGATCGCCGCCCGCGCGTTGCAGGGCGTCGGCGGTGCGCTGCTGACGCCGGGTTCGCTGGCCCTCGTACGGTCCGCGTTCCATCCGGACGACCAGTCGCGTGCCGTGGGTGCCTGGTCGGGGCTCACCGGTGTGGCGGGGGCCCTGGGCCCGTTCCTCGGCGGGTATCTGATCGACGGCCCCGGGTGGCGGTGGATCTTCCTGATCAATGTGCCGCTCGCCGCCGTCGTGCTACTGATCGCGGTGCGGCACGTCCCGGAGAGCCGCGACGCGGCGGTCGCCGGGAGCCGCTTCGACATGGCGGGGGCCGCGCTCGCCGCGCTGTGCCTGGTGGGGGTGAGTTACGCGCTCATCGGGTCGTCCGGCGGCGCGTCCGTCGTGTCGACGGTGCTGCCCGCGGTGCTCGGTGTCGCCGCGGGTGTCGTGTTCGTCGTCGTGGAACACCGGCGCGCGGAGCCGATGCTGCCGCTCTCCCTGTTCCGCTCACGCCTGTTCAGCGCCACCAACGCGATGACGCTGTGTCTGTACGCGGGGATCGGCGGCATCCTGTTCCTGCTGCCGGTGCAGCTCCAGATCGCGCTCGGTTACAGCGCCCTGGAGGCGGGCATGGCGACGCTGCCGATCACCCTCCTGATGCTGCTCCTGTCCCCGCGGGCGGGCGATCTCGCGCGCCGCGTGGGACCGACACTGCCCCTCGTGACCGGACCGCTGATCGCGGCGGCCGGTGTGCTCCTGATGCTGCGGATCGAGCCAGGCGCGTCGTACGCGGCCGACGTGCTGCCCGCGGTGGCCGTCCTTGGCCTCGGGATGAGCGTGTTCGTCGCGCCGCTGACGGCCACGGTCCTGGCGTCGGTCGAACCGGCCCGCGCCGGGCTCGCCAGCGGCGTGAACAACACGGCGGCCCGGATCGCGCAGCTCCTCGTGGTGGCGGCGCTGCCGCTCGCGGTCGGCCTGTCCGGTGACGCGTACACGCTTCCCGGCGCGGTGAACACGTCGTTCCACCGGGCGGCCCTCGGCTGTGCCCTGCTGTTCGCGCTGGGTTCGGCGACGGCCACCCTGTTCATCCGTCCGGCGGCCGTCCGCCCGCGCCTGGAGGAGGCGCCGAAGCCGCAGTGCCGCTCCCATCTGGGCGTGGCGGCCCCGGCCCTTGAGCCCGCCCCGCAGGAGCGGGACCGCGCGACCGACGGCTAGCGGAAAGCGGGCGCGTCCCGGTGCGGGTGTGCCCACAGGCCGCGCGCCCGCAGCCGGGGCAGGACGCCCTCCCCGAACCAGTACGCCTCCTCCAGGTGCGGGTACCCGGAGAGCACGAACTCGTCGATGCCGATGCGGTGGTACTCCTCCACGCGGTCGGCGACCTCGTCGTGGCTGCCGACGAGCGCGGTGCCCGCGCCACCGCGGACGAGGCCGATCCCGGCCCACAGGTTGGGATGGATCTCCAGGCCGTCGGCGCTGCCGCCGTGCAGGGCGAGCATGCGCTTCTGGCCCTCGGACTCGCTGCGCGCGAGCCCCTCCTGGACGGATCTGACGGTGGCGGGGTCGAAGCCCGCGAGGAGGCGGTCGGCCTCCGCCCAGGCCTGCTCCGCGGTGTCGCGGGTGATGACGTGCAGCCGGATCCCGAACCGGACGGTGCGGCCCTCCTTCTCGGCGAGGCCACGGATCCAGGCGATCTTCTCTGCCACCTGTGCGGGCGGTTCGCCCCAGGTGAGGTAGACGTCGCTGTGCCGCGCCGCGATCTCGCCCGCGACGGGTGAGGAGCCGCCGAAGTAGATCTCGGGGACCGGGTCGGGGAGCCGGGCGAGGCGGGCGTCCTGCACCTGGAGGTGTTCGCCGGCCAGGTCGACGGTGTCGCCGGCCCACAACCCCCTGACGATCTCCAGGAATTCGCCGGTGCGCGCGTACCGGGCGTCCTTGTCGAGGAAGTCCCCGTAGGCGCGCTGCTCGCGACTCTCGCCGCCCGTGACGACGTTCAGCAGGAGCCTGCCGCCGGTCTGGCGCTGGTACGTGGACGCCATCTGCGCGGCGAGGGTCGGCGCGACGGAGCCGGGGCGGAACGCGACGAGGAACTTCAGCCGTTCGGTCTGCTGGCTGAGCATGGCGGTGGTCAGCCACGCGTCCTCGCACCACGCGCCGGTGGGGGTGAGCGCGCCGACGAAGCCCAGGTCCTCGGCGGCGCGGGCGATCTGCGTGAGATAGCCGATGGTCGGGGGCCGGTCGCCGCCCGCCGCGGTCACGGGGGCGCCGTGGCCGCCGCCGACGACGTGACGGCTGTCGCCGTTGGTGGGCAGGAACCAGTGGAAGGTGAGGGACATGGTCAGCTCACCGCCGCGAGCACCGGCGCGCCGGTGCGGTCGAGGGCGGCGGAGAACTGGTCGACGACGCGGCCCAGGGCCTCCGCCGAGCCGGGCGCGACGCTGACGCTGCCGTCATGGGCGACGCTGATGTCCTTGTCGAGGGTGAACCAGCCCTGGACTATGTGGTCGGCGCCCATGGAATTGAGGACGGGCCGCAGCGCGTAGTCGAGGGCGAGGACATGCGCGGTGGAGCCGCCGGTGGCGAGCGGCAGCACGGTCTTGCCGTCGAGTCCGTACTGCGGCAGCAGGTCGAGCAGGGCCTTGAGCAGTCCGGAGTACGCGGCCTTGTAGATGGGCGTCGCGACGATCACTCCGTCGGCCCGGGCGAGGAGTCCGGTGGCCTCGACGATGGCCGGGTGGGCGAAATCGGCGCCGAGCAGCGCCTCGGCGGGCAGCGTACGGACGTCGAGGGGCAGGACGACGTGGCCCTGCGCCTCGAGGCGGGCGTCGAGTGTGCGCAGCAGCCGTGCCGTACGGGAGGTGGCGGACGGGCTTCCGGAAATGGACAGGACGGTGGCCATGGCGGACCCTTCGGGGCGGAATTCGGCATGCCGGGACGAGGAATTGCGGGCATGGCGAATTCACGGAGCGGTGGTGCGGGAATCCGGGCGGGAAAGATGCGGCCCGGTGGAATGACGGCGGCGGCGGGGGTCACCGGGAGGGTGGCTCCGGCGCCGGGGCGCGGGGAAACGTCAGCGTGCGCGACAACAGAACGAGCTGGAGACACGCGCGAGGTCGACATGGCGTCGCCGCGTGAGGTCCAGTCTCGTGTTCATGCCATGGATCCAAGCAGGGGCAGGTCGGACCAGTCAAGAATGCCCGGGCCCGGTCTCGCATCGCGGAACGCAATTCCGAAGAGAGGACTGCGCGTGACGAAATGCCGGTGTGAATTCGTGGGCTACGGGACCGGCGCTCACGCGCCCGGAAATCGCGCCGGAACGGCCACATTCGTGTGCGCCGTGACGCGAGCCGGTGCACGATGACTCCATGCTGTTCTCCCGGCTCGCGCAGGTGTCCCAGGAGGTCGCGGCGGCCTCGGCCAGGTCCCGGAAGATCGCGCTGCTCGCCGAGCTCTTCGGGGCGGCGGATGCGGACGACGTACCGGTCGTCATCCCCTACCTCGCGGGGCGGCTGCCCCAGGGACGCCTCGGCATCGGGTGGCGGGTGCTCAGCGAGCGCGTCGCGCCCGCCGCGCAGCCGCGCCTCACGGTCCAGGACGTCGACGCGTCGCTGACCGCGATCGGTGACGTCGCCGGCGCCGGGTCCCAGGCCGAACGCACCCGCCTCGTTGGAGAGTTGATGGGGGCGGCGACCGAGGGCGAGCAGCGCTTCCTGTTCGGTCTGCTCACCGGTGAGGTGCGCCAGGGAGCGCTCGACGCGGTGGCGCTCGAGGGCCTCGCGCAGGCCACCGGGGCCCCGGCGGCGGAGGTGCGGCGCGCGGTGATGCTGACGGGGTCGCTGCAGGTGGTGGCACAGGCCCTGCTGGCCGACGGTCCCGGTGCGCTGGGTGAGTTCCGGCTGACCGTCGGGCGCCCGGTGTTCCCGATGCTGGCGCACAGCGCGTCCTCGACCGGGGAGGCCGTGGACAAGCTCGGGGCGTGCGCGGTGGAGGAGAAGCTGGACGGCATCCGCGTACAGGTGCACCGCGACGGCGGCACCGTCCGCGTCTACACGCGCACGCTCGACGACATCACCGACCGGCTGCCCGAGGTCATCGCCGCGGCCGCCGGGCTCGACGGGGAGCGCTTCATCCTCGACGGAGAGGTCATCGCGCTCGACCGGGACGGCCGGCCGCGTCCGTTCCAGGAGATCGCGGGCCGCGTTGGCTCCCGGGTGGACGTGGCGACGGCCGCCGGGAGCGTTCCCGTGACGCCGGTGTTCTTCGACGCGCTGTACGCGGACGGGGACGAGCTGCTCGATCTGCCGTTCGCCGAGCGCCACGCGCGGCTCGCCCGGCTCGTGCCGGAGGCGATGCGGGTGCGCCGCGTCGTCGTACCCGGCGGGGCCGACGAGACGGCCCGGGCGAGCGCGGACGCGTTCTTCGCCGACACCCTGCGCCGGGGCCACGAAGGCGTCGTCGTCAAGGCGCTCGACGCCCCGTACAGCGCGGGCCGGCGCGGTGCGTCCTGGCTGAAGGTGAAGCCCGTACACACGCTTGACCTGGTGGTTCTGGCGGCCGAGTGGGGGCACGGGCGGCGCACGGGCAAGCTCTCGAACCTGCACCTCGGCGCGCGTGGGCCGGACGGCTCGTTCGCGATGCTGGGCAAGACCTTCAAGGGGCTCACCGACGCGCTGCTCATCTGGCAGACGGAGCGGCTGCGGGAACTGGCCGTGAGTGACGACGGGCATGTCGTCCGGGTGCGGCCCGAGCTCGTGGTGGAGATCGCCTACGACGGTCTGCAGAAGTCGACCCGCTACCCGGCCGGCGTCACGCTCCGCTTCGCGCGCGTCGTGCGGTACCGCGAGGACAAGACGGCCGCGGAGGCGGACACGGTCGAGACGGTGCTCGCCGCGCACCCGGCGCCGTAAGAACGAGGCCGGCGCGACCAGACCGTTTCTTTGCCAAATCTTGGGACCGATAGGGTGACACCCGGAGCCTGAAGATGCAGGCGCCACGCATCACCCAGTTTCACGCACGGACAACAAGATCAAGCACGGACAAGGGGAGAGCTGTGCCCGCTTCACGTCTGAGCCGCACACCACTGCCGGGGATCGGCTTCCGGTACGACCTGACCACACGCGACCGACGCCAGGTGTCGGTGGTCGCGCACCTGGACGGCGGGCGCACCCTGAGCGCCTACCGGTCCGACGACCCGGACGCCTGTGACCTGTCGCTGAAGCTGACGTCCGGTGAGGCGGCCGCGCTGATCGACGCGCTGATGCCGTCCCACCACAGTCCGAACCTGCTGCACACCACCGATCTGGGCCTGGTCGCCGAGCGCGTCGAGATCGCCGCGACCTCGCACTGGAACGGCCGGCTGCTCGGCGAGACGCAGCTGCGGACCGAGACCGGCGCCTCGATCGTGGCCGTCCTGCGGCGCGCCGAGGCGATCCCGTCGCCGACCCCCGGCTTCCGCCTTGCCGGCGGGGACACCGTGATCGTCATCGGCACCCGCGAGGGCGTGGAAGCGGCGGCGACGATACTCGGCAGGGAGTGATCGGATGCATTCCGCGGTGTTCCTCATCGAGTTCGGGGCGATCATCCTCGCGCTCGGCCTGCTCGGCAGACTCGCCGGCCGGCTCCGGTTCTCGCCCATCCCCCTCTACCTGCTCGCCGGGCTCGCCTTCGGCGAGGGCGGGCTGCTCCCGCTGGGCGCGAGCGAGGAGTTCGTGGCCATCGGCGCCGAGATCGGCGTCATCCTGCTCCTGCTGATGCTGGGCCTGGAGTACACGGCCAGCGACCTCGTCAGCAACCTCAAGACGCAGTACACGGCGGGGCTCGTCGACTGCGCGTTCAACGCGCTGCCCGGCGCCGCCGCCGCGCTCCTCATGGGCTGGGGCCCGGTCGCCGCCGTCGTCCTCGCGGGCGTCACCTGGATCTCGTCGTCGGGTGTGATCGCCAAGGTGCTCGGCGACCTCGGCCGGGTCGGCAACCGGGAGACCCCGGTGATCCTCAGCATCCTGGTCCTCGAAGACCTCGCGATGGCGGTCTATCTGCCGATCATCACGGCGCTGCTCGCCGGGGTCGGCTGGGCGGCGGGCGGCCTCACCCTGGCCATCGCGCTCGGGGCGGCGGGCCTCGTCCTGTTCGTCGCCGTGCGCTACGGCCGGCTCATCTCACGGTTCGTGTCCCACGACGACCCGGAGAAACTGCTCCTGGTCGTGCTCGGTCTGACCATCCTGGTCGCCGGGATCGCGCAGCAGCTCCAGGTGTCCGCCGCGGTCGGCGCGTTCCTGGTCGGCATCGCTCTGTCCGGCGAGGCCGCCGAGGGCGCCCACTCGCTGCTGCTGCCGCTGCGCGACCTGTTCGCCGCCGTGTTCTTCGTCTTCTTCGGCCTGCACACCGACCCCGCGAGCATTCCCCCGGTGCTGCTGCCGGCGCTCGCCCTCGCGGTCGTCACGGCCTGCACGAAGATCGCGACCGGTTACTGGGCGGCGCGGCGGGCGAAGATCTCCGTCAAGGGCCGCTGGCGCGCGGGCGGCGCGCTCGTGGCGCGCGGCGAGTTCTCCATCGTCATCGCGGGCCTGGCGGTCACGGCCGGGATCGAGCCGCGGCTCGGCCCGCTGGCCACGGCGTACGTCCTGATCCTCGTGATCGTCGGCCCGCTCACGGCCCGCTACACGGAACCCGTGGCCCTGTGGGTCTCGCGGCGTCGGCACCGCGCAGACGTCTCCGCCGAACGCGCGGTGGTCGTCCCCGCACCCCGGGACCCGCACGAGGCGGACTCGCATGAGGCGGACTCGCACGAGGCGGAGCCGCACGGCACGTCCGGGCGGGCGTCGAACTCCTCGCCGTGATCCCGCCACCCGCCCGGGCGTCGGCCATCCCGGTCGTCGCCCCGGCGGGTGCCCCGGAGGGCGCGCCGTCCGCGGGTGACGCGCCGACACTGGTCCCATGGCGGACAAGAATCTCGTCCCATGACGTACAAGAAGCGGAGTGCGGGACTGCTCCTGTTCCGGCGTACGGACAGCGGCCCCGAGGTGCTGCTCGGGCACATGGGCGGCCCGTTCTGGGAACGGCGCGAGGCCGGGGCCTGGACCGTGCCCAAGGGCGAGTACGAGGACGACGAGGGGCCGTGGGAGGCGGCGCGCCGGGAGTTCCGGGAGGAGCTGGGCCTCGCGCCGCCCGACGGTACGCCGGTGCCGCTCGGTGACACCGTGCAGTCCGGCGGCAAGCACGTCACCGTGTGGGCCGTGGAGGGTGACCTGGACCCGGACGACGTCGTACCCGGCACCTTCACCATGGAGTGGCCGCGGGGCTCCGGACGCACGGCGGAGTTCCCCGAGCTCGACCGGGTGGCGTGGCTCGGGCTCGACGCGGCGCGCGGCATGGTGGTCAAGGCCCAGACCGTCTTCCTCGACCGGCTCGCCGAGCACGTCTGACGTCCGCGCCGCCGGGTACCCGGTGCGTGCCGCGTTGCGCGGTGCCACGCGGCGCGGGAAGGTCGAAGAACCGCGCAGAGGAGGTCGACCCATGCCCATCGCGACGGTCAATCCGGCGAACGGCGAGACACTCAAGCTCTACGACGCCCTGACCGACGAGGAGATCGAGCGCAGGCTCGCCCTCGCCGCCGGCACGTTCCGCACGTACCGCACCAGCACCTTCTTCGAACGGGCGCGGCTGCTCCAGGCGGCCGCGGATCTGCTCGACGCGGACCGTGACGACATCGCGCGCGTCATGACGACCGAGATGGGCAAGCCCCTGATGGCGGCCCGTGCCGAGGCCGCGAAGTGCGCGAAGGCGATGCGCTGGTACGCGCAGCACGCTCAGGAGCTGCTCGCCGACGAGCACCCGTCCGCACCGGACGTGGAGGACTCCGGCGCCTCGAGTGTCCATGTCCGCTACCGCCCGCTGGGCGTCGTCCTCGCCGTGATGCCGTGGAACTTCCCGCTGTGGCAGGTCGTACGGTTCGCCGCGCCGGCTCTGATGGCGGGGAACGTGGGCCTGCTCAAGCACGCGTCGAACGTGCCGCAGACCGCGCTCTACCTGGAGGACCTGTTCCGCAGGGCCGGGTTCCCCGAGGGCTGCTTCCAGACGCTGCTCGTAGGAGCCGGCGCGGTCGAGGGCATCCTGCGGGACAAGCGGGTGGCGGCGGCGACGCTGACGGGCAGCGAGCCGGCGGGGCGTTCCGTCGCGTCGATCGCGAGCGACGAGGTCAAGAAGACCGTCCTCGAACTGGGCGGCAGCGACCCGTTCGTCGTGATGCCGTCGGCCGACGTGGCGAAGGCCGCGCAGGTCGCGGTGACCGCGCGTACGCAGAACAACGGACAGTCCTGCATCGCGGCGAAGCGGTTCATCGTGCACACGGACGTCTACGACGAGTTCGCCCGGCTGTTCGCCTCCGGCATGCGGGCCCTGCGGGTCGGGGACCCGATGGACGAGGACACCGACGTCGGGCCGCTCGCCAGCGAGCAGGGCCGCACCGACCTGGAGGAGCTCGTCGACGACGCGGTGGAGTGCGGCGCCACGGTCATGTGCGGCGGACAGCGGCCCGAGGCGTACGCGAAGAGTGGCTGGTTCTACGAGCCGACCGTGCTCGCCGACATCACGGAGGACATGCGGATCCACCGCGAGGAGACCTTCGGGCCGGTCGCGACGCTGTACCGGGTCGGCGACCTGGACGAGGCGGTGGCCCTCGCCAACGACACGCCGTTCGGGCTGAGTTCCAACGTGTGGACGCACGACGCGGCGGAGATCGACCGGTTCGCCCGCGACATCGAGGCGGGCGGCGTCTACGTGAACGGCATGACGGCCTCGCACCCGGCGTTCCCGTTCGGCGGCGCCAAGCGCTCCGGCTACGGGCGTGAGCTGGCGGCCCACGGCATCCGCGAGTTCTGCAACATCACCACGGTGTGGGTGGGCGCGTAGGACGTGACGTGCCCGTCATGGTTCGGCCCCCGCACAGAAGTTGGCGGGGGCCGAACCGTGCGCCACGCGCGCGTGGGCGGCGCGTTCTGTTCAGCCGCGCGCGGCCAGGAGATGGTCCATCGCGAGCTGGTCGAGGCGTTCGAAGGCCATGCCGCGGGCCGCGGCGGCTTCCACGTCGAAGTCCTCGAAGGCGCCCTCGTCGGCCAGCAGGGCGGACAGGCCGTCGGCGGCCGTCGGCTGGGCCAACTCGTCGAGCCTGGACGCCCGCAGCGCCTCCTGGACCTCCGGATCGGCCCTGAACTCGGCGGCCCGCTCGCGCAGGATCAGGTAGTTGCGCATGCACCCCTCGGCCGACGCCCACACTCCCGCGTAGTCCTCCGTGCGCGGCGGCTTGAAGTCGAAGTGGCGCGGCCCTTCGTAGCCGGCGCTCTCCAGGAGGTCGACCAGCCAGAACGCCGAACGCAGGTCGCCCGCGCCGAAGCGCAGGTCCTGGTCGTACTTGATGCCGGTCTGGCCATTGAGGTCGATGTGGAAGAGCTTGCCCGACCACAGGGCCTGGGCGATGCCGTGCGGGAAGTTCAGTCCCGCCATCTGCTCGTGCCCCACCTCGGGGTTCACGCCGTACATCTCGGGCCGCTCCAGGCGCTCGATGAACGCGAGGGCGTGACCGACGGTGGGCAGGAGGATGTCGCCGCGGGGCTCGTTCGGCTTCGGCTCGATGGCGAACCGCAGGTCGTAGCCCTGCCCGACCACGTACTCGCCGAGCAGGTCGAACGCCTCCTTCATGCGGTCGAGGGCGGCCCGCACGTCCTTGGCGGCGCCCGACTCTGCGCCCTCGCGGCCGCCCCAGGCGACATACGTCCTCGCGCCCAGCTCGACGGCGAGGTCGATGTTGCGGAGGGTCTTGCGCAGGGCGTACCGGCGCACGTCACGGTCGTTCGCGGTGAACGCGCCGTCCTTGAAGACGGGGTGCGTGAAGAGGTTCGTCGTGGCCATCGGGACGATGAGGCCGGTGGCGTCGAGGGCCTGCCGGAAGCGCTTGACGTGGGACTCGCGCTCGGTGTCGGAGGCCCCGAACGGGATCAGGTCGTCGTCGTGGAACGTCACTCCGTAGGCGCCGAGGTCGGCGAGGCGCCGCACGGACTCGGCCGGGTCGAGCGCGGCCCGGGTGGCGTCGCCGAACGGGTCGCGCCCCTGCCAGCCGACGGTCCACAGGCCGAAGCTGAACTTGTCGTCGGGGGTGGGTCGGTACGTCATGTCGCGGCTCCCTCACCGGTCACCTCGGTGGCCGGTCACAGCTATTTCGTCATGGCCGTTTACAAATTAGTATGCGGGCACGCCGCTGGGAAGAGGCCGGGTTTCGGGAACGGGAGAACCGATGTCATCAGCCGATGGACCACTCGTCGTCGGGGTGGACAGCTCCACACAGTCCACCAAGGTCCTGGTCGTCGACGCCGCGACGGGCGCGGTCATGGCGAGCGGGCATGCGCCCCACACGGTCAGCGCGGGACCGGGCCGTGAGAGCGACCCCGAGCAGTGGTGGACGGCCCTGTGCGAGGCGCTGCGCCAGTGCGGCGACGCGGCACGCCGCGCCTCGGCCGTGTCGGTCGGCGGTCAGCAGCACGGCCTGGTCACCCTGGACGCGCACGGGCGCCCGGTGCGCCCCGCGCTGCTCTGGAACGATGTGCGGTCGGCGCCCCAGGCACGGCGTCTCGTCGACGAGCTGGGCGGCCCGAAGGTGTGGGCCGAGCGCGTGGGCAGCGTGCCCGGAGCCTCGTTCACCGTCGCCAAGTGGGCCTGGCTGACCGAGCACGAGCCGGACGCCGCCCGCGCCACCGCGGCCGTACGGCTGCCGCACGACTACCTCACCCAGCGGCTGACCGGCGACGGCACGACGGACCGCGGCGACGTCTCCGGCACGGGATGGTGGGCGTCGGCCACGGAGTCGTACGACGCGGACATCCTCGCGCGCGTGGGGCTCGATCCGGCACTGCTGCCCCGGGTCGTGCGCCCCGGCGAGGTGGCCGGCACGGTGCACGGGTCGGGGGCTGAACTGCCGTTCTCCAAGGGCACGTTGGTGGCCGCCGGCACCGGTGACAACGCGGCGGCCGCCCTCGGGCTCGGACTGCGCCCCGGCACCCCGGTCCTCAGCCTCGGCACCTCCGGCACGGTGTACACGGTGTCGCGGCGCCGCCCCGCGGACCCGACCGGCACCGTCGCGGGGTTCGCCGACGCGCGCGGCGACTGGCTCCCGCTCGCCTGCACCCTGAACTGCACCCAGGCCGTCGACCGCCTTGCCGCGCTGCTCGGCCTCGACCGCGAGGCCGTGGAACCCGGCGGCGGCATCACGCTGCTGCCGTACCTGGACGGTGAGCGCACCCCCGACCTGCCGCACGCCTCGGGGCTGTTGCACGGGCTGCGGCACGACACCACGGGAGGCCAGCTCCTGCAGGCCGCCTACGACGGCGCGGTCCACGCCCTCCTGGGCGCGCTCGACCTCGTCCTCGACACCGACGCCGACCTGTCGGTGCCGCTGCTGCTCATCGGGGGCGGTGCGCGCGGAGGTGCCTGGCAGCGGACCGTGCGGCGGCTCTCGGGCCGCGCGGTGCAGGTGCCCGAGGCCCGCGAACTGGTCGCGCTCGGCGCCGCGGCACAGGCCGCGGGCCTGCTGACCGGGGAGGATCCGGCGGCGGTCGCGCGACGTTGGGGAACGGCGCGGGGGCCGGTCCTGGAGCCCGTGGAGCGGGACGCCGCGACGCTGGCGCGGATCTCCGGGGTACTCTCCGACGCGGCCCCGCTCCTGGACAGGGGCCCGCGCTGACGGCCCGCCGACCACCGCAGCGTCGCCGACCGAGGATCCAGGAAAGCCGACGGCCCCGCACGCCGGCCCGACCCCATGGGAGCGTTCGGAGGCATGACCGCACCACTGCACGAGACCCGGCCCGGCACGCCCGACACCCAGCAGGGCATGCGCCGGCGCAACCTCTCCCGGGTCATGCACTCCGTAGCAACCGAGGGCCCTCTGTCGCGGGCCGCGGTCGCCCAGCGCATCGGGCTCACCAGGGCCGCGGTGTCCACCCTCGTCGACGAGCTGATCCGGGCGGGTCTGATCGAGGAGCTGGGCCCTCAGCGGCCCGGCAGGGTGGGGCGCCCCGGTTCGGCGCTCGTCGTGAGCCGGCGCGGTCCCGCGGGGGTCGGGGCCGAGGTGGGTGTCGACCATCTCGCGGCGTGCGTGGTCGATCTGAGCGGCGAGATACGCGCGCGTGCCGTGCGCCGCGTCGCCAACCGCGGCCGCGCGCCAGGCCCCGTACTCGGTGAACTCTCCATCCTGGTACGGGAGGTGACCGCCCGCGCCGAGCGCGAAGGGCTGCGCCCCGCGGGCCTCGCCGTCGCCGTGCCCGGCCTGGTGGCACGCGGCACGCGCACGGTGGTCCGCGCCCCCAACCTCGACTGGCACGACACCGACGTCTCGGCCCTCCTCGAGACCCGTCTGCCGCTGAGCGTCGACAACGAGGCGAACTTCGGCGCCCTCGCCGAACTCTGGCTGGGCGACGGCACCCCGGCGGACTTCCTGCACGTCTCGGCCGAGATCGGCATCGGCGCGGCGCTCGTCGTCGACGGCAGGCTGCTGCGCGGAACGCGCGGGTTCGCCGGCGAGCTCGGCCACGTTCCGGTACGTCCCGAGGGCCCCGCCTGCCCGTGCGGAGGGCGCGGGTGCCTGGAGCAGTACGCGGGCGAGGAGGCGGTGCTGCGCGCGGCGGGCGTGGCTCCGGGCGAGGACCGGGTGGGACTGCTCGCCGAACGCGCGGGTGCCGGTGACACCGGGGTGCGGAGGGCTCTCCGTGGCGCCGGGTCCGCCCTGGGGATCGCGCTGACCGGGGCGGTGAACCTTCTCGACCCGCGGGCCGTCGTGCTCGGCGGGGCGCTGTCGCGGCTCGCACCATGGCTTCTGCCGTCTCTGGAACGGGAGTTGACCCGTCGCACGGCGACCCCGGCCGACGGAGTGCTGGTGTCGCGCATCGGACCGGACGGTCCGCTGCTGGGCGCGGCGCACTCGGTGGTGCGGGCGGTCCTCGACGACCCGGCGATGGCTACGGCTACGGCTACGGCTACGGCTACGGCTACGGCCGGCGCGTAGGGCCTGGGCGGGGGCGCACCGGCGCAGTGGCGGGCACCGGCGCGGTGGCGCGCACCGTCGGCCCGGGCACCCCCGGAGGGGCGAAGTGCCAGAGGTTCGGACCTCTGACGTGCGGTTGTTCACAATGGGCGAGTTATCCACAGGCGCGCCGCGCCCTCTTCCGCCTCAACCGCCGAGGCCCTTAACTGACAGAGCAGAGCCGTACAGCGATGGGCGCCCCAGGATCCTGACCGCGCGTGGCGGAGCCGCCCGTACCCCGACGGTCCCCGCCCCTCAACTCCCACCCCCACAAGAGAGGTAGACCCCCCATGGACCGAAGGTCACTTCCGAGCCGGCGCCGGTTACTCCAGGCGGGCGCGCTCGCCGCCGTGCCCGGCGCGCTCCTGCCGGCCGCCCATGCCTCCGCCGGGGTGCTGGCGGTCGACTATCCCGGGGCGGAGTCCGTCCCGGCCAGCACCTCCAACTACACGGTGTCCAACCGCCCCACGAGCTATCCCCTGAACTACGTGATCATCCACGTCACCCAGGAGACGTACGCCAACACCCTGGCCATCTTCCAGAACCCGGCCAAGAAGGTCTCCGCGCACTATGTGGTTCGCTCCTCCGACGGCCACGTCGCCCAGTGCGTCCGCGAGCGCAACATCGCCTGGCACGCGGGGAACTGGGACTACAACACCCGCAGCATCGGCATCGAGCACGAGGGCTGGGTCGACCAGCCGCAGTACTTCACCGACGCCCTCTACCAGTCCTCCGCCAACCTGACGGCCGCGATCTGCACCAAGTACGGCATCCCCAAGGACCGCCAGCACATCATCGGGCACTACCAGGTCCCCGGCACCGACCACACCGACCCGGGCCCGTACTGGGACTGGACGCGCTACATCAGAATGGTCAACTTCGCCTGAGGAGCTGAGGAGCGGCCGGAAGCACGACGATCCGGCCTGCCCGGCGCGCACGCACTGTGACCCATCCGTGCGGATCGGTGCCGGGACGCTTGTCCCTCCGCGTCCCCGGCGCGACGATGTCCCCACAGCGATGTAACGCCGCATCGCCCGCCGGGGAGGCCGACTTGACCGATCCATGGGTGGCCCTGGAGCCGGGCACCGATCCGTCCGAGCGGGTACGGGTCCTGCGCCGCGCCCACGAGACGTTCACCGCCGCGGGGACCGTGGCGCGGCCGGTGCGTTCCGTGGTGGCCGACTCCTGGCGGCGCTCCGCGGGAGCACATGTCAGCCCGGACGCGTCGGCGTCGGTCGAGCTGAGCGACGGCGACCTCGGGGCGTATCGCGCGGAGCATCCGCTGGCCCGGGTCATGCCGCTGTTCCGGGAACTCATGGGCACGTTCGCGCGGGACGGGCAGCATCTTCTCGCGGTGTGCGACGCGCACGGCAGGCTGCTGTGGGTGGAGGGCGACCCGACGACACGGCAGCGGGCGGACCGGATGAACTTCGTGCCGGGCGCCCGTTGGTCGGAGACGACGATGGGGACGAACGCGCCCGGCACGGCGGTGGCGCTCGACCGGCCCGTCCAGGTGTTCGCCGCCGAGCACTTCATCCGCCGGGTCCAGCCCTGGACGTGCGCGGCGGCCCCCGTGCACGACCCGCGTTCGGGCCGGCTCCTGGGCGCTGTCGACATCACGGGCGGGGACGGGCTCGCGCATCCGCACAGCCTGGCGTTCGTGCAGGCGGTGGCCCGAGCGGCGGAGTCGCAGCTCGCACTCCTCGCGCCGGCCCCTTCCGACACGGCGAGCCTCCGGCTCACCGCGCTCGGCCGCGACGAGGCACTTCTCGTCACGGACACCGGCCGCAAGATCCGCCTCAGCCGCCGGCACAGCGAGATCCTCGTCCTGCTGGCCCGCCACCCCGAGGGCCTGACCGGCGACGAACTGCTGTGCGCGCTGTACGAGGACGAGTCGGTGACGCCCGTGACGCTGCGGGCCGAACTCGCCCGCCTGCGCCGGGTGCTCGGCCCGGACGTCCTGCGCTCGCGCCCGTACCGCCTTGCGGCGCCCGTCGATTCGGACTTCGGCACGGTCGAGCGGCGCCTCGGGACGGGCGCGGTGACGGCGGCGGCCGCCGCGTTCGGCGGGCCGCTGCTGCCGGGCTCGCAGGCCCCGGCCGTCGTCCGGATCCGGCGCCGGCTCACCGACGGGATGCGGGCCGCGCTGATCGCGCGGGGCGACCCCGATCTGCTCGCGGACTGGGCGCACGCTCCGTGGGGCGAGGAGGACCTCGACGTGTGGCGGACGCTGGCCACGGTGCGTCCGACGCCGCCCGTACTGGCCCGCCTGCGCGAACTCGACGCGGAGCAGGCCGTGCCGGTCGGCCCGGTCGGTCCGGTCGCCTCGGGGCCGTACGCAACGTATCTGCAACGTCCGCGCTCCTAGCCTCCCTGCGAAAGCCGCCCGACGGTGGGCGGCCCGCACGGGAGGCCAGCCAAATGACCCTTTACGCAGCGCCCGGCACCAACGGCTCAGTCGTCTCCTACAAGCCGCGCTACGACCACTTCATCGGCGGGGAGTACGTGCCGCCGGCGCTGGGCCAGTACTTCGAGAACCCGAGCCCGGTCAACGGGCAGCCGTTCACGGACATCGCCCGGGGCACCGAGGCGGACGTGGAGCGCGCCCTCGACGCGGCGCACGCCGCCGCACCGGCCTGGGGCCGCACGTCACCCACCGCGCGCGCCGACATCCTCCTGAAGATCGCCGAACGGATGGAGGTCAACCTCGAGAAGCTGGCCGTCGCCGAGAGCTGGGAGAACGGCAAACCGGTCCGCGAGACACTGGCCGCCGACATCCCGCTCGCCATCGACCACTTCCGCTACTTCGCGGGCGCCCTGCGCGCACAGGAGGGCTCGCTCAGCGAGATCGACGACGACACGATCGCGTACCACTTCCACGAGCCGCTCGGCGTAGTGGCGCAGATCATCCCCTGGAACTTCCCTATCCTCATGGCAACTTGGAAGCTGGCGCCGGCGCTCGCGGCGGGCAACGCCGTCGTCCTCAAGCCGGCCGAGCAGACCCCCGCCTCGATCCACTACTGGCTGAGCCTGGTGGCCGACCTGATCCCCCCGGGCGTGGTCAACATCGTCAACGGCTTCGGCGTGGAGGCGGGCAAGCCGCTCGCGTCCAGCGCACGGGTGGCGAAGGTCGCGTTCACCGGCGAGACGACGACGGGCCGGCTGATCATGCAGTACGCGTCCGAGAACATCAAGCCGGTCACGCTCGAACTCGGCGGCAAGTCACCGAACATCTTCTTCGACGATGTGTGGGCGAAGGACGACGACTTCCGCGACAAGGCGCTCGAAGGCTTCACGATGTTCGCGCTGAACCAGGGCGAGGTCTGTACGTGCCCCTCGCGCGCGCTGATCCAGCAGGGCCACTACAACGAGTTCCTCGACGCGGCGGTCGCCCGCACCGAGGCCATCAGGCCGGGCAACCCGCTCGACACGGACACGATGATCGGCGCCCAGGCGTCCAACGACCAGCTCCAGAAGATCCTCTCCTACCTGGACATCGGCCAGCAGGAGGGCGCGAAGGTCCTCACGGGCGGCCAACGCATCGAGTACGACGGCGAGTTGGCGGGCGGCTACTACGTCCAGCCCACCATCTTCGAGGGCAACAACCGTATGCGGATCTTCCAGGAGGAGATCTTCGGCCCGGTCGTCTCGGTCGCCTCCTTCAGCGACTACGACGACGCCATCAAAATCGCCAACGACACGCTGTACGGCCTCGGCGCGGGCGTGTGGACACGCGACATCAACACGGCCTACCGCGCGGGCCGTTCGATCCAGGCGGGCCGGGTCTGGACCAACTGCTACCACGCCTACCCGGCCCACGCGGCCTTCGGCGGCTACAAGCAGTCGGGCATCGGCCGCGAGAACCACAAGATGATGCTGGAGCACTACCAGCAGACGAAGAACCTTCTGGTGTCGTACTCGGCGCAGAAGCTCGGGTTCTTCTAAGCCTCAAGTCGGGTGCCTGGAGGACCCTTCCCCCTTCCAGGCACCCACTGCCCCGTGCTGCGTGCGCCCTCAACGGCCTGTTCCGCCGAGAGAACGCGGACTCAGTTGTTGGTGACCGTTCTGCTCAGCGGTGTTCAGGGTTCTCGTAGTCGCGGCGGCAGCCTGCGTCCCAGGCCGTGCGCTGGTTGCCGTAGGCGGGGATGCCGCCGAGGTCCTTCAGCGCGCGGGCCAGGTGGAGCAGGTTCCATGTCATGAAGGCGGTATTGCGGTTGGTGAAGTCGTTCTCCGGGCCGCCGGAGCCGGGATCGAGGTAGGAGGGGCCGGGACCTGCCTCGCCGATCCAGCCGGCGTCCGCCTGGGGCGGGATGGTGTACCCGAGGTGCTGGAGGCTGTAGAGGACGTTCATGGCGCAGTGCTTGACGCCGTCCTCGTTGCCGGTGATCAGGCAGCCGCCGACGCGGCCGTAATAGGCGTACTGGCCGGCCTCGTTGAGCAGGCTGGAACAGGCGTACAGGCGCTCGATCACCTGCTTCGTCACCGAGCTGTTGTCGCCGAGCCAGATGGGGCCGGCCAGCACGAGGATGTCGGCCGCCATGACCTGCCGGTACAGGCCGGGCCAGGCGTCCGTCTCCCAGCCGTGCTCCCGCATGTCGGGCCAGACCCCGGTGGCGATGTCGTGGTCCACGGCCCGGACGACATCGACGTGCACGCCTTGCGCGTCCAGGATGGCGGTGCTGCGGTCGATCAGCCCCTGGGTGTTGCTCGTCTCCGGCGAACGCTTGAGGGTGCAGTTGATCACCAGGGCGCGCAGGTCGTCGTACCGGGCCGGTGGCACGTCGGCGGCGGGTGGCGAAGCGGTCACACGAGCCTCCTGGAATCCCTGCCGCCGACGGTACGCGGCGAGTCGTCCTCATCCGGGCTCCAGCCTGTGGGCCGCCCGCGCCGGGCGCCACCGCAGCACCTCCGAACGGCGGCCGACGTCGCTGGGCTGCGGCAGGAACCGTGGTGGCGCAGAACCGGCCGCATCCACGCGATGGAGATGTCAGCGCAGGCGCGCACCCCGCTCCGCCGGCGCATTCAGCGGTGCCGCGACGCACGGAGTCGACGAGTGGGTGTCCAGGAACCCGTGACGCCGGGCCGCCTTACTGCGGCGCGGTTTCCGGTCGGTGCCCGAGCTCGCTCCGCAGGACACTCAAGTCGCAGTAGGCGCGAGGGGAAAGCCCGAAGCGGCGACGGAACTCGTTGTTGAAGTGCGAAGCGTGCGGGTAGCCCACGGCCCGGGATACGGAGGCGACCGTGCCGCTGCCGCGCACGAGAAGATCCCGGGCCCGGGTCAGGCGCATCTCCTTCAGGAACTGGTAAGGGGACTTGCCCGTGCTCTGCCGGAAAAGGGCGGTGAACCCCGAAGGGCTCATCGCGACCTGCTCGGCCAGATCCGCCACCGTGACCGGCTCGGCCAGGTTCTCGTGGAGATAGGCGATCACCCGGGCGACCGGATCGTGGTTCTGCTGGCTGGCGGCAATCTCCAGGAGCCGCTCATACTGCTCGGCCTGCAGCACGCGGTAGACCATCTCCTGCAGGTAGGCCGGCGCAAGAATGCGGCGATCGGGGCCGGTCGTCAGGGCCCTCAGGAAGCGGATCACCGAGCTCATCAGTCCGGCGTCCAAAGCCGACACGAACGCCGTCGACGGCTTCGGTGTCGCCTCGGCGAGCATCTCGCTGCGCCGCTGCTCGAGCATCTCCACCGACACCTTGCGCACGATCACCGGATCGATTTGCAGCACGAAGGAGAGAAACGACTTTGCCGGACTGGCCTCCAGAATCTCCGCCTGGAAGTGGAGATGATTGTTGAGGACGAGATACTTGAAGGGATCGTAGAAGTACGGCTCGCCGTCCACCGTCACGCACTTGCGGCCCTGGGCGACCACGCACAATGACAGCGACTGCACTTCCTCCCACGTGGGGGCGGCCGGCTCGTGGAACCGGTAGATCGTGAGCCCAGGCCAGAGACCGACGTTGCCACCGATGTCCGGGGCGCGTTCCGCCAGCTCCGCGACGAGGTCACCGGGTGTCAACCGGTCCTCCAAGGGTGGAACCGACCGCACCATGTCAGCCTCCCACCTCACTGAGCCGCCGACACGAGGCGGCGTCACTGCCGTCGAGGGTTGAGAGCGTACTCGCGAAATGCTCTCGACGGCAGGTCGTCCGACTCCGGTCAGTCGATCGTCTCGAACTCCCGGACCGTCCGGTCGGCGAGGCGCGGAATCGCGTCGCCGAGCACGTGGGTCTTGAAGGCCTCGGTCTCGCGGTGATCGGCGTAGCCGGAAGCGTCGGTGTACTTCTCGTAGAGGACAAAGGTGTTCGGATCGTCCTTGCTGACGTGGGCCTGGAAAGCCAGCACCTTCTTTTCGCCCCGGTTGCCCGGGGTCACTGTTTCGAGGATCTTCCGGATCGCGTCGGCTTCACCGGGCTTGGCGATCCACGTTGCGAGCACTACATAGGCCATCTTGTGCCTTCCTTCGTCTGTTTGACTTTTGGTCATCTTGACTTTCGATCAGAATCGAGTGAAACCGATCGCTCGGAGCTGCTCGCGGCCTTCCTCGCTGATGTCGGCGGGGCGCCACGTCGGCAGCCACACCCACTCGACCCGGAAGCCGGTGACCGGCGAGGTCTCCACCGACAACAGGGTGCGGATCTGGTCCTCCATGACTCCGGTGAGCGGACACGCCGGTGAGGTCAGCGTCATCGTCAGTACGGCGAACCCGTGCTCGTCGACCTCGACGCGGCGGACGAAACCGAGATCGACCACGTTCACGCCGAGGTCGGGGTCGAGCACGTCCTTCAGCGCCTCACGGACCTCGGCCGCCCGCGCTCCCGGCTCCCCCGAGGCGGGAACGGCGAGGAGCGGCTCCGGCTCGGCGGGCCGCACGACGGTCTCGCACGTCTGCGTTTCCCACACACCGAGCGGCTGCAGCTCGACCCGGACGTCGGCGGTCGGGCTCGAAATCCAGTCGGCCTTGCCGTGGGCCTTCCGGCGGACCCTGACGATCGGCTCGGCCGGCTCGGCGCTGCCACCCGCCACCACCAGCTGATCGGCACCGAGCCCGGCGTCCGCCGCTTCGACGAGGGCACGGTCGAGCACGCGAGCCACCGGCTCGCACGTGCGGCCGGGACCGAGGCGCAGCTTCGCCAGCGCTTCGCCGGCCCGGAGACCACGGACCTTCGCCAGCGCCGAACGCGCCTCCTCCGCCGGTACTCGGGCCTGGTTCTGAACTGTCTCAAGGACGGCCAGCGTCGTCATGTCCTTCTCCCTGTCTCCCGGGGGCTCACCGAACGGAATCAGCGCGCGCGGACGGGCTTCGCGCGCGGGAACAATCGCTTGAGCGGCACGGACTCGTCCGTGAGCTGCTCGGCCGTGACCTCGTGCGGGGTGAACAGCACCCGGCGGACTTCGAGCACGTCGCGGGGCCGGTTGAGTGAGATCACGCCCTGGATGCGCCCGTCCACCAGGGAAAAGGCGGAGAAGCTTCGCTCGGCCAGGCTCCCCCGGAGCACCACGGTGTCGAGCGCACCCATGCGGCCGGTGGACTGGAGACTGTGCTCGTACTGGTCGGACCAGAACCAGTGCGCCTCCTCGAACGGCTCCGGCTCGCCCGCCACGGTGGCCGCGACATGCGCACCCTGGCGCACCGCCGTGTCGTGGTGCTCCACCCGAATGGGCTCGCCGTAGCGGGGGTGGTGCTGGATGACGGCGTCGCCCGCCGCATACACGTGCGGAGCCGACGTCCGCCCGTACGCGTCGACCACGATCCCGCCGTCGACGGCCAGACCGGCCGCTTCGGCCAGCTCCACGTTCGGCAGCGAGCCGACGCCCACCACGATCACATCGGCCTCGATGCGCTCGCCCCTGCCGGTGGTGAGCACGAACCCGCCGGACCCGCGTTCGAAGCTCGTCACGTGCTCCCCCGCCCGGATCTCGACTCGGTGCTCACGGTGGATGTCCATCAGCACTGTGCCGATCGCCTCGCCGAGCGCCCGGGCCAGCGGAACCGGTGCCGGTTCGAACACGGTGACCTGCTTGCCGAGCGAAGCCGCCGCGGCGGCCACTTCACAGCCGACGAAACCGGCGCCCAGGACGGCGATCCGGTCGGCCGCGGCAAGCTCTTCGCGCAGCCGCGTCGCGTCGGCCGCGGTGCGCAGGTAGTGCACGCCGTCCCCGTCGAACCCCGGGAGCCGGCGCGCCCGCACCCCGGTGGCGAGGACGAGGTCGTCGTAACCCAGCCGGTCCCCCGTGGACAGAGTGACGCTCCGCGCGCCGGCGTCGACGGCCGTCACCCGGGTACCCAGCCGCAGTTCGACCTGCTCGGTCTCGTACCACCCGGGTGCCTGCGGATGAAGATCCGGTAGCTGCGTGCCTCCGAGGAGGAAGTCTTTCGACAGCGGCGGCCGCTCGTACGGCGCTATCGGCTCGTCGCCGACCAGGACGACCTCACCGTCGTAGCCGCGCCTGCGGAGGGCGGTGGCGGCCGACGCGGCCGCCACCCCTCCTCCCACGAGCACGCATCTGCGGGTGCTCATCCGACGTCCACCAGGATCGTGCCGTCCTCGTCCACCTTGCACGGAAACGAGTTCAGCCGGCAGTTGTCCGGGTTGACCCCGGTGCCGCTACGGGCGTCGAACACCCACATGTGCCGGACGCAGGTGAGCGTCTGGCCGTCGAAGTCACCTTCGTCGAGCGCCCACGCCTGGTGCGGGCACCGGTTGCGATAGGCGCGCACCTCACCGTCCACATTGATCAGCAGCACTTTCTCCCCGCCGACCTCGACGCCCTCCATCTCCCCTTCCCAGAGCTCGTCGATGTGCAGCGTCGCCCGCCACTGTCCGGTCACCGTGCCGTTCACCGTCCTGCACGCTCCTTCCCGGTGCTCACGTCCGCCCCCGAGAAGATCCCGCTGAGGAACTCCTCCCGTTTCGCACGGGCGCCGGACTCGACCTCCCGCGCGCTGCGACCTCGCTCGGGCAGCGTCTCCAGCAGGGTGCCGAGGCCGGCTGCCGCGGCGTCGGCGATCGGGGCCCACCGGTCGATCCACCGGCGCAGCACCGCTTCGTTCTCCGGACGGTGCTCCAGGGTGAATCGCGCCAGCGCGCCGCTCCACCGTGCTCGCCGGTCGCTGTCCTCTTCGAGGTACGACGAGAGCAGCCAGGACTCCTGGTCGCCGTTGTCGCGCGACACCTCCTTGAACTGGCGCAGCAGCACGTCGTCGAGCGTTGGGGCGAGCACCAGGTTGAGCGCGGTGAACGCCTCGCCCCAGTCGTAGGCGATGAGGGCCTTCTCGATCGCCTTCCGCGCGGGCTGCCATGCTTCGTGGCGTTCCCACACCCCGCGGTCGGCGGAGCCGGCTCCGGCCCCAGGGTGCGCCAGCTCCAGCTCCCGGGTGCGGTAGGCGACGAGTGTCACGCGCCGCAGACAGTCGGCCGTGGCGAAACCCGCGGTGTTGGTGACGTACGACGTGGGCGCCAGGTACCCGAGGTAGGCCTCCACCTGCTGCATGCCGTGCAGCAGGTACCTCGACGGCGTGAAGACCTTGGTCAGCAGGGAGACCTGGCCGGGGCTCAGCGTCGCGTCCGCACCGGCCTCCGCGTACTGCTCCAGCACTCCGCCGGTCTTGGTCTCTGCCTCCGCCTGCAGCCCGACGTAAGTGCGGTAGGTCAACGCGTCCGGGTCGCGGAAGGCGTCCCAGTCCTCGACCTGCAGCGGCGAGTGGTCGCGGTAGGTCAGGAACCACAGGTTGGGCGGAGACGAGGGGTTCTGCTCGAAGGCGCTCGTGCGGTTCTTGCGCATCGTCCAGTTCTGGGCGTGCGTGACGACCTCGTAGTCCGAGGGCATCCGGCGGATGTCGCCGAAGGCGCTGAACGTCTTGTGCGGCCGGCTCCTGCGCGGCTGGGCGGTGGTCATGCCGGCACTCCTTCCCCGGCCGGCGCCTCACGCCGGGCCGAGATGCGTTCCCATACGATCGCGTCGCTCGTCGTGATGACGCGGCCGACGAAACTCGACATCATCGCTCCGAGCGTGTGGATCTCGAACTCGTGGCCGAGGTACTCCCGCAGGGTGTCCCGCGTCAGCACGATGCGCTCCTCGCCCTGGACTCGCACGTACGAGCCTCGGTCGATGACCTCGATCTCCATGCCCGGGTTGTCGTCCTCGATGGCAGCGATGACCTGCTCCACCTCGTCGCCCATCCGCAGGACCGGGCCCACCGGATTCTTCACTGTGCTCCCTCCGGAACGTCGTACTCGACTCGTACGTGCTCGAGCGGCTGGATCCCGGCCTCGGCCACGGTCATCTCCGGTGGCAGCCGGCGGCCGTGGTGGAACACGACCTTTTCGTAAGGCTGGGCCCGTACCCGCTTGCCCTCGGCGTGGTGCGCCACCGCGGCGGCGACCTCACGCATCGTGTCGGCCGTGGTGACCGGCACCAGAATCTGCACGAAGTCCGTGGCGAAGACGGCGTTCAGCGGCACCGGTTGCGGCGCCTGGTCCTCGACCCCCAGCTCGACCGTGCCGGTCATCACGCACCCTCCTGTCCGGCCGGCGCGGCCACCGCCGCGATGCCCGTCGCGGGACGGCCGGCGTAGTCCTTGGTCCACGCCTCGTAGTCCGGGTCGTCGCCCATCACCTCGGGCGTGAGGCCCATGTGCGTGAGAATCCCGCCGACGTCCATCGGCTGGATCTGCCCGGCGAGGAACCGGTCGATCAGCGTCTCGTGGTTGACGTTGTCCCGGTCCTTCCACCAGATCTGCCGGCAGGCGTTGCTGCAGAACTGGAAGGTCTTGCCGTCATAGGTCAGGGACCACTCCGGCACGCGCCAGCGGCCGTTGCGGGCCTGCACCGCGTTGCAGCAGGGCAGGTTGCACATGCTGCACAGCCACGGCAGCGTCTCGGGGAGCGTGGCCTCGACATTGTTGTTGTTGATGTTGTCGATGATCACGTCCCACTTGTCGCCGTAGACCGTTTCCCAGTTCGGGTACTTCTCGCGCAGCCAGTCGCGCTCGTCCTTGCTGACTGCGGCCTTCGGGCGCCACCACAGCGTCGGGCGCCAGAACCACAGGCCCATGTGCAGCCCGTGGTGCCAGGTGTCCAGGCCGCGCATGAACTCGTCCCAGAACCACGGCTTCTTCAAGCCGTAGTCCTCGATCGTGTGCACGAACTGGTCGATGATCCATTCCTCCATGAACTCCCGGTAGGACTGCTTCCGGTGTTCGAGCGGGGTGTAGTAGTCCATCGCCGGGCCGGTGAGCGCGGCGAACGCGCGGGCCGAGCCCCAGAAGTTCTTGTCGATGATCCACTGGGCGCGCACCGGATCGTGCTCGACGAGGATCTCCATCGTGGGGCCGCCCTGCTGTGAGTGGCGGGCCTCGTCGGTCTGGATCGAAGAGATCATGTTGGCGAAGTTCACGTCGCCGGCCTCCAGCGCGTCGGCCGAGAGCGCGACGAACTGCAGGTTGGTGAAGCCGGTCTCGAAGGTGAACGGCAGCGCGATCGCCAAGTCGACCACGTTCGGCGCGATCATCATGCCGTCGAACAGGTTCCGCAACGAGATCGGCACCCAGTTGTCCATGTGGAACGTCTTCTGGGTCCAGTCGTACTGCGGGTCCTTCTTCACGAACTCGTGCCCGAAGAAGGTGGTGATCTGCGCGTGCCGCAGCTCGTCCAGCTGGCCGAAAGTGGCCATGTTGCGCCACGCGGCGTTGAGCCCGAAGCGGGCCATCTTCAGCTCGCCCAGCACCGCCGCGTACTCGACGAGCGCCACGCCGCCGAAGTGCATCTTGGTGGACGACTTCCAGCCCTCGTCGAGGTGGTCGAACGTCGTCGAGCGCTGCAGCGCCGCCTTCACGGCGTAAGCGGAGGACTCCTTGTCCCGCTGGGTCGCCACATACTCGGGATAAGTGACCTTGTAGTCCTCTTCCCACGTGAGCCATGCACTGCGCGGGACCTTGCCGGTGCCGCTGTGCCACTCCGGGTAGACCGCCTCGTCGTCGACGTAGCTGTAGGTCCAGTTCACGTCGCGGACGTACTGCTGCCATTCTTCACGCTTCAGCAGAGCCATCGGTGCTGCTTCCCTTCTCAGTCGACTTCGAGGTGGCCGAGCTGCCGGTTGATGCCGGCGCCGTCCCAGTAGGCGCTGATGCGGTCGATCTCACCGGCGTCGTCCACGTGGAACACGAACAGGTGCGGTTCGGAGAAGCCCTTGCCGCGTGGTTCGGCGAGCCCCCACGCCAGTTGCTGCGTGCCGCCGATGTCGCAGGTCACCACCACGTCGCCGGCGTCGTTGGCGTCCACCGTGTGCACGGTGTTGGTCAGGTCGGGGAACGAGTTGACCAGCCCGGTCCAGATGGTCTTGCCGACGGTCTTGACCTTGCCGTCGCCGCGCAACACCCGCTGCTTGCCCCATACTTCGTAAGGCACGTACGAGAAATCGGCGTTGTCGGAACACAGGTCGGTCATGGTGTCGACGTCCTGCCGGCGGTAGGCGTCGAAGAACGCGCGCACCAGAGCCTCGGAGGCCGCGGCGGTGGGCCGGGATTCGGTCGTGATCATCGGTTCCACCCCTCAGACGAGCGAGATCTGGTCGAGGCGCTTCACCGCGAGGCGCCGGTACAGCTGGTTCTGGCACCAGTAGGCATCCACTCCGGCGATGCGATCGCCTTCGACGGTGAACCGCCAGGCCTGGTCCACGTCGAGGTGCTTCTCCTGGTTGATCGCACCCAGGTAGTCGGCCGCCTGCGTGCCTTCGAACTTGAGCTCGACCGTGACGACGGGCCCCGCCTCGATCGTGCGGCGGACGGTCAGCCGTAGATCGGGGAAAGCCGTCGCGGTGTCCACCAGGAACTGGCCCAGCTCGGCCTTCCCGGCTCCGCGCAGACCGGTCGCGTACAGGTTCACGCGCACCGACTCGTCCACGACGGACAGTGCGGTCGCGACATCGCCCTGCCCGAACGCGGTGAGGAACGCGGTCACCGTCCGAGCTGGAGTCATGGTCGTGGTGGTGGCAGTCGTCATCGGTTCCTGCTCCTCTTCCTCCTCGGGGCGCGCGGCCCGGCGGGTGAACAGCTTCACCGCAGCGACACCGCCTTCAGCAGCGCGTCCGCGGTCGCCTCGGTGGACGCCGGGTTCTGGCCGGTGATCAGATTCCGGTCGACGACCACGTGCGAGACCCACGCCGAAGGGCCGTCGTCGAACACCGCGCCGGCGTTCTTCAGTGCGGTGTCGACGTACCAGGGCAGCCCCCGCTTGCCGGGCACCGTCTGGTCCTCCTCCTCGTCGGTGAAACAGGTGAGGCGGTAGCCATCGAACAGCCACTGCCCGTCTGCGCGGTCGGGTGCGGACAGCAGGACGGCCGGCCCGTGGCACAGTGAGGCGATCGGGGCCTGCTTCCCGTGCAGCACCGTCAGGAGCCGGCGCACGTCGGGGTTGTCGGCGAGGTCGACCATGGGGCCGTGCCCGCCGGGGGTGAACACCGCATCGAACCGCGCCAGTTCCTCGTCGCTCAGCGACGCGAGCGAGACCGGCTCGAGGAAGCCGGGAATGGCGTCCAACCGCGCTTTCCGTTCGGCGGCCAGCTGCCGTGCGGCTTCGTCCAGCTCGTCGACGGCAGCCTGGATCTCACCGGCGGACAGCCCGCCGTCGAGTCCTTCGGAGACCATCACCTCACCCAGCCGACGATCCTCCTGCCAGGCGATCTTGGCGGCCTTGCTCACCAAGGCGTGCCCTTCGGCCGGAGCGCCGCCGCGCGCCGTCAACCGGGCGACGATCCGCCGCGCCGCGACGAGATCCAGTTCGGTCGTCTGGTGCAGGGTCACCCGGATGTCGTCCGGATCATGGTGGAAGGTCCGGATGACCGAAGCGAAGAAGTCCTGGTCCTCCTCGGGATAGTGAAAGAAGTGCTCCAGCCCGTACGGGTCGGCGAACGGCGGACGGCCGTCGGGAGTCAGCACGACCACCTCGGCACCGGCGGCGGTGAACCGTTCGTAAGGCTTCACGGCTTCTTCGGCGAAGTAGCCCGTGGGATGACGGCTGCCGTCGGCGAGCTCGATCTCCCTCGCGCTCGAGACCAGATAAGCGATGCGCGCCATATCACCTCCATGTGAATGTGCGGTTTTCGATGGCGTGCCGAAACGTTAAGCGGCATGTGACTCCGATCGCATCGCAGATTCCGACGCAAGTTATGCGGATTCCGCCAACGACCCCGGCGCCCGGGTGCGGGTTCCTGCTGACCTCTGCAAGATTCGTGCAGCGAACGGCACCGTCGCCCAACAAGTCGCTATCGTCGGGTCGTTCCGGCTGCCGCCGAGACATCATTCCGGCAGAAAGAGGAATCCATGACACGCGTACTGTTCGCAGTTTCCGGGTCGGACCACTGGACACTCGCCGACGGGACCCGGCACCCGTGCGGGTTCTGGCCCGAGGAACTGGCCGTGCCGCACCGCGTCTTCCGGGACCACGGTTTCGACATCGTGATCGCGACGCCGGGCGGCGTCCGGCCGACGGCCGACGAGGCGGGCTTCAGCCCCGAGATGAACGGCGGTTCACCCGAACCCGGTGAACGGTTCCGCGCCTACCTCGCCGACATCGACGCCGAGCTCGCCGCACCGGCCGATCTGGACAGCGTCGATGCCACCGGCTTCGATCTCGTCTTCGTACCGGGCGGGCACGGACCCATGGAGGATCTTGCGGTGTCGGCGGAGTTCGGCAAGCTCGTGGCGGCCTTCGACGCCGCGGGCAAGCCGGTGGCGGCGGTGTGCCACGGCCCGGCCGCGCTGCTGCCGGCGACCGGCCTGGACGGGAACTGGCTCTTCGCCGGGCGGCGGGTCACCGGCTTCTCCGACGTCGAAGAGGGCCAGGTCGGTTTCGCCGACCGGGCACCGTGGCTGCTGGAGGACCGCCTGGCCGGCGCCGGTGGCCGGTTCGAGAAGAGCGGCGGCCCGTGGGAACCGCACGTCGTGGTGGACGGCACCCTCCACACCGGACAGAACCCGGCATCGTCGGCACCGTTGGCCGAAGAGCTGGTGACCACGCTGCAATTGGTCGGGCAGGCCCGATGAGCGACGGCCGGTGAGGGCCCCCGCCCTCACCGGCCCCGCCCTGTTCCCACATGCAGTCAGCTGCTCAGTTCCTCCCGCAATGAACGAAGATCGGAATACGCTCTCGGGGTCGCACCGAACCGAGAGCGGAACTCGTTGATGAAATGTGACGTACTGCCGTAACCGACCGCCCGGGAAACCTGGGTGACGGTCAGCTCGCCCTCAACGAGCAGCTCTCTGGCACGATTCAGGCGAATTTCCTTGACGAACTGGTAGGGCGATTTTCCGGTGACCTCGCGAAAGAGATGCGAGAACGCCGAGGAACTCATCGAGACCCGCTCCGCGAGATCGCTCACGGTGAGCAGTTCGGACATGTTTTCCCGTACGTGCGAAATCACCTCGCTCACCGGGTTGCGCGCCACTTCGGTGGCGGCGAGATCCATCAGGCGGGAGAACTGCTCGGCCTGCAGGACCCGGTACACCATTTCGGCGAGATAGATCGGGGCGAGCACCCGCCGGTCGGCCCCCGTGGCGGCCACGGACCGCAGGAAGCGGACCGTGGCGGCCATCAGCGTGGTGTCGAGCGGGGTGACGAACGCCCGATCCGTGCTCGCGCGCGCAGGCGGCGGGCCGAAGGCCGTCGCCCGCCGGTCGACGACGTCGGCCGAGACGCGCCGGACGAGATCCGGGTCGATCTGGAGCACCAGCGACAGGAACGGCCTGGCCGGCGAGGCTTCCAAGATCTCCGCGGTGAAGTGCTGGCGCCCGCTGAGCACAAGGTAGTCGAAGGGGTCGTAGCAGTGCCTCTGCCCGTCGGTGACCACACACTTGCGGCCCTGCGCGATGATGCACAACGACAGCGACTGCACCTCTTCCCACTGCGGTGCAACCGGCTGGGTGTACCGGTAGAAGGTCAGGCCCGGCCAGTCCCCCGGATTGCCGCCCAGCACCGGTGTCCGCTCGGAAATCTCCGCAAGCAGGTCACCGGCGGTGTGACGCTCCTCCAGCCCCCGGAGCACCTCGCTCACCGGCCTCACCTCCTCCGGCTCCAAGCGTAGGGCGGAGCCGTCGCGACACAGCTGCGGATTCCTGCAAACCTGCTGCGGATTCGCGCAAACCTGCTGCGGATTCGTGCAGAACGCGCGGCCCGCCCGGTCATCACCCGCCGGTGAGATCAAGGCAGCGGGTCTCGCGGCAGACCATTGCCCACCCGAGCCCGATCAGTCCCGCGAGCACCCAGATCGTGGCGCTGGGCCAGGCTCCGCATACAGCGCCGCCGTCGGGCCGTGCATCCCGGCGTGGGCCACCGCCAGCGCCGCGCCCGAGGCCGAGTCACGTCCTGCCTGTGCCGCGATCAATCTGGGGCAACGGCACCTGGCGTTGGCCAGTCAGGCCGTGGAGGGACCGCCGCGCGAGGTCGCGAACCTCCGCCCAGGCTGGGTCGGTAGCCAGTGCCTCGTCCGTCCAGCGCCCGGCGTTCTCAGCTCTGCTCAACTCATCGAACGCAGCCGTGATTCTTCGGAGCAGGCTCGCGATCTCCTCGGTCACGCGGCCGACTTCGACCAAGTGAACGAGTGGCCCCACGGCACACTCGAAATCCAGCACCACGTCATCGATGTCGAACCTGTGCGCGTCCAGCCAGGAGGTGATCAGCTCGTCCGGGCGTGCAGCCACCACTGCCAACGACCCGATCAAGAAGCGATACCAGGACTCCACCTCGGGACTCTCCACAGCCGGCATCATCGCAGCACCTGCAAGACACCGTGCAGTTGATGCGTCGGCGGTATCTGCTGAGGGCAGCGGCTACACCCACGAAGGCGAGTACGTGCTCGGCCTTCGGGTTCGTACCGGTGATGACATGGCCAGGCATCCGGCGCGTCAGGAACCATAGTCGTAGCCCTTGTGCGCATGGAGCTTGGCCGCCACGTCGGGCACCCCGAGGCCGAAGCAGCCTGACGAAGACGGCACCCCGATCTAGTCCCGACGCCGGCCGCACAGCTGCCGGGGCGATGGACTCGTTGCTGAGTCTCGTCGCGTATGCAGCTGACGGCGTCGATGCCTTGTCGGCAGAATCTTCCTTGTAGGAATTGCCCGAGAAGGGGGCTCGTGTCGCGCCGGTCGTCGGGCGGATGCAGTTGAAGGCATGGGCAGCCGCGGCAGTGGCCTCCTGCGCCTGGCGATTCTGGTGCCACTGGTCCCACTGGCGGGACTTCCGGTTTGCCACGGCCGCCGGGGAAGCCCGCACCGAAGCAGAACCGGAGGCCCGGTTTGCTGCCGTCTTTACTGCTCAGCGGTTGCGGAGCTCGGCCAGGGTGTGGTCGAGGTCGGCGGCGCGCGGGCGGTTGTGGGGGAGTTTGGCGAGCATGGCGGCCATGCCGCAGGTGTTGGTGAGGGCGGAGAAGACCAGTCCGGCGGCGATGCCCGCCGAGAGGATCTGGAAGGCCGGGTGAACGAGGAGTCCGAGGAGCAGGCCGATCAGGACGATCGTGCCGGCGGTGAAACGGACCTGACGTTCCATGCCCCAGGTGGCACGGGTGGCGCTCTGAGGGCGGTGCAGGTCGTGGCCGTCAGCGGCCCAGGCGCCGGTGCCGCCGGAGAGGCTTGCGGTGGCGATGTGGTTGTCGGCGAGGATGCGGCAGGCGTTCTCGGAGCGGGCTCCGGACGCGCAGACGACCAGGACGTCACCGCGCTCGGCGGCGTGGCGGATGTCGGGGAGCGCCCGCTGGATCTGATCCAGGGGGATGTTGAGGGCGCCGGGCAGGTGGCCGCCGGCGTATTCGCCCGGGGTCCGGACGTCGATCACGGTCAGCTCGTGCAGGCGGGTGCGGGCCTCACCGGTGCCGAGGGTGGTGGGCGTGGTCATGGCAGAGACATCCTTTGCTGTCGGCGGGGCCCCAAAAGTAGGGAGTATATTACCCCTGGGGGTATGTGATGAGGAGTGAAGATGGAGCTTGATCTGGCGGGTGCGGAGCTGAAGGCGGTCCTGAACCGGCTGCGCCGTGCGCAGGGGCAGATCTCCGGAGTCATCCGGATGATCGAGGAAGGCCGGGACTGCGAGGAGGTCGTCACGCAGCTGGCGGCCGCGTCCCGGGCGCTGGACCGGGCCGGGTTCGCGATCATCGCCACCGGGCTCCAGCAGTGCCTGACCGAGATGGAGGACGGCAGCCGTACCAGTGAGGACCGCGACGAGATGCGCGGCCGGCTGGAGAAGCTTTTCCTGTCCTTGGCCTGATCCGTCGGACGGCGGAGGCGGCCGGCTCAGATGATCACGTCGATGAGCATCACGGCCGCCACGGCCAGCAGAACGAACGCGAAGATGCGTTGCAGGCTATGCCCGGTGATCTTCGACGCGAGACGTTTGCCGTCCCAGGCTCCGAGGATCGCCGCCCCGGTGAAGGGGGCGATCACCTCCCAGCGCAGGTCCCCGCCCGTCCCCGTCCGCGCGGTGAGGGCGGCCAGGGAGTTGACGGTGATGACCAGCAGGCTGGTTCCCACCGCCTGCTTCATCCGCAGGCCGAGGACCCCGACCAGGGCCGGGACGGCGAGGAACCCGCCGCCTACGCCGAGGAATCCCGTCACGGCACCGAGTCCGACGCCTGCGCCGACCGCCTTGACGGGACGCACCCGCTCGGGCGGCTCGGATGTGGCCGGGCGGAGCATCCGCAGGGCGGCCAGGGCGGCGACGACCGAGAAGGCTCCGGTGAGCACGGCGGCCGGAAGGTGCCCTGCCGCGGCTCCGGCGAGGAAGGCGGGCACGATGCCAGCAGCCGCGAACAGCGCCCCCGTCTTCCAGGCGACGTTGCCGTCCCGGGCATGGGCGTACAGGGCGGTGGCGGAGGTCGCGGTGACGATGATCAGGCTGGCGGTGGTCGCCGATGCCGGGGAGAAGTCGAGCAGGTAGATCAGGGCCGGGACCGCGAGCACGCTGCCGCCGCCGCCCAGGGCGCCGAGGGCCAGGCCGATGACGGCCCCGGCGACCAGGGCGAGTATGAGGGTGCTCACGCTATCGAGCCGCTGTTCCCGCGCTCGTCGACGACCGGGTATCCGGCGGCGGCCCACGCGTTCATGCCGCCCTTCACGTCCACCGCGTCCGCGCCCCGTTCGGCCAGGAGCTTCGCGGCCCGCTGCGAGCGGTGCCCGCTGCGACACATCACCACCAGCGCCCGCCCCTGCGCCGACGCGGGCAGGGCCGCGCCCGCGACCAGTCCCGTCAGCGGGGCGTGGACGGCGTCCGGGGCATGCCCGGCCTTCCACTCGCGCTTCTCCCGCACATCCAGCAGGACTGCCTCGGGCCGCTCACCGCCGGTACGGGTGCGCGCTTCGTCCACGGACAGGCGCGGCGCCTTACGGGTCAAGAGGAACATCGTCGGTTTCGCCTTTCTCTCGTATCTCTCGTACGTCGCGTTCAGGGACGGCTCAGCCGGTGACGACGGTCAGTCCGGCGTCGGCGGCGGCGTCGAAGCCGTCGTCCACGGCCACTACGCGTCGTCCGGCGGCGTCCAGCAGGGAGGCGGCGATGCCCGCGCGCATGCCGCCCGCGCAGTGCACCCAGACCGTGCCGTCCGGGACCTCGCCGAGTCGGCGGTGCACCTGGTGGATCGGGATGTGGACCGAGCCGGCTATCCAGCCCTCGGCCCGCTCGGAATCACGGCGTACGTCCAGGACCACGATCCCGTCGTGATCCTGGGCCGCGAGCTGCGCGAACGTGGCCCGCTGGAACGAAGCCGGGCGCTCACCGTCGCGCAGCCACGTGGCGGGGCCGCCGGTCGCGGCGGCGGCCGGCCGGTCGATGCCGACCCGGACCAGCTCGCGCTGGGCTGCGGCCAGCTGCTCGGCAGTCTCGGCAAGCAGGGTGACGGGCTTGCCCCACGGGATCATCCAGGCCAGATAGGTCGCGAGCTTGCCGTCCAGCTCGAAGTTGAACGAGCCCGCCACATGCCCCTCGGCGAAGGCGATCCGGCTGCGCAGGTCCACGACCCACTCCCCTGCCGCGAGCCGGGCGGCTATGTCCTGCGGGTCGGCAACGGCGGGCGGGGTCATGTCGACCGGGTCGGGGCCGCCCGCGTTGGCCGGTCCCATGTGCGCGTAGTAGGCGGGCACGTCCTCGAGGCCCGCGAGCAGCTCGGCGACGAACGTGTCCACGTCCACGGTCAGCGCCGTGTTGGCGGCCTTCTCCTTGCCGATCGTCGTGGTGTCGCCGTCCGACTGCGCCGAGGAGCAGAAGCTGCCGAACCCGTGAGTGGGCAGGACCGCCGTGTCGTCGGGCAGAGCGTCGGCGAGCCGGTGCGCAGAGGCGTACTGGGCGCGGGCCAGCTGCTCGGTCAGCCGCGGCTCGACGAGATCGGGGCGGCCGACCGTACCGATGAGAAGCGAGCCGCCGGTGAACGCGGCGACGGGCCGGCCCGCCTCCTGCAGAACGTAGGCGGTGTGGTGCGGTGTGTGCCCGGGCGTGGCGACGGCGGCCAGGGTCAGGCCGGCGTCCGGATCGACGTCGACCGTGTCACCGTCGGAGACCGGGGTCCGGACGAAGGAGACGTTGGCACCGGCCGGCACCAGGTAGACGGCGCCCGTGATCCGGGCCAGCTCCAGACCGCCGGTGACGTAGTCGTTGTGTACGTGGGTTTCCACCACGTACGAGATGCGCACTCCGCGCCGGGCGGCCGCGGTCAGCACCTGGTCTACGTCCCGGGGCGGGTCGACCGCCACCGCCGCCGACTCGCCGCCGGCGAGGTAGCTGCGGTTGCCCAGACCCTCCAGATCGATCACGTCAACGAAGAACACCTCAATACTCCTTCCGCACGAAAATTACCCCCTGGGGTATGTCATCGACTCTAACACCATTACCCCCGGGGGTATATTTCCAGGATGGCAGCCGTCATGGCGCCAGGGCCCCGACCCGGTGCCCGGGCCGCTCGTGACGAGAGGTGAAGGAGGCAGTTCCCATGACCTACGACCGCACCGTGACCGTGAAAGCACCGTTCGATCAGGTGCAGCAGGATGTCCGCCGGGCCCTGGCCGATCAGGGTTTCGGCGTCCTGACCGAGATCGACGTGCAGGCGACCCTCAAGGCCAAGCTCGATCACGACATGGAGCCCTATCTGATCCTCGGCGCCTGCAACCCGCCGCTGGCTCACCAGGCCCTGGAAATCGACCGCTCGATCGGGCTGCTGCTGCCCTGCAACGTGGTCGTCCGGGCCGACGGCGACCGTGTGGTCGTGCAGGCCGTCGATCCCGGCACGATGGTCACCCTCACCGGCCTCGACGCCATGGCCCCCGTGGCCGAGGAAGCCACCCGCCGCCTCGACGCGGCCCTTACCTCCCTCGCGGGCTCCGAGGACTGAGCGCCGCAGCACCGGCGGCAGAGGACGCCGACGAGGCCCGCTGTGAACGGTGCTCCCTATTCCACCGCAGCCTTCGGGACAGTCGAAGGCACCTTTCCCGGCAGGAGCAACCGAGTTGAAGGTCATCGTGGTCGGTGGCGTCGCAGGTGGCATGTCAGCAGCCACCCGGCTGCGGCGGCTCGACGAGAACGCCGAGATCGTCGTCCCGGCACGGTGCCCGCACGTCTCCTACGCCAACTGCGGCCTGCCTTACCACATCGGCAAGGTCATCGAGCGCCGCGAGGACCTGCTCCTGCAGACCTCGTCCTCACTGGCAGCCCGCTTGGCCCCGGACGTGCGCACCCGCCACGAGGCCCAGGACGTGGGCACCCAGGCGCCGGCCGGGCCAGCTCAACGACCGTGAGCCCGGCGGTTTTTCGCAGACCGCGCAGGCGGCCGAACGTTGACGCTGGTCCCCGCGCGCTCGTACCGGATGTAGTCCGTCACCGGTTCCGACACGACGCGCGCCCGGCGGACCTCGACACCGCGCACCGTCGCCCGCGAGACAGGTCTACCCAGGGCGCCCAGTACGCGGACCCCGGGTCGGCATCGCGGCGCCCGGTCCCCTGCCACCGACGGAAGCCGTCGGCGTCATCTCCGACGCCGTAGACGTCGCGAATCTCCAGATGTACGGCGGAGCGCTCGGCGGCCTCGAACAGATCGTTGAAGCTCGGCTCGGCGTTCGGCGGCAGCGCACGCCTCCCTCAGCATGGGTACCCAGGTGTACCGGGATACGGATCACGGTCTCGTGGGCGGGAATCCCCTTCGCATGCCCGGGCGCGGTGTTCCCGATGCACTGGGCTCGGGTGCCGCATCAGGAAACGTTCGCCCTGGTGAACACGCTGTTGCGGCGCAGCTGTTCGGCGCACCACGGGAAGTGTCCGTCATTGTCACCCATGCCGAAGAGGTCGTAGGTGGTGAGGGCGTATGCGGCCTGGTAGACGGTGAGGGTGGCGGGAGCGTAGCCGAGTTCCTGCGCGAAGAGTTGCGTGAGTTCCGCGGTGTGTTCCTGGGCGTACGGGCCGTACATGTCCCAGATGGCTGCGGTGACGGCGGCCTCGAAGGCCGGGTCGCCCGCAGTTGTGTAGAAGCCGAAGTCGAGTACGGCGACGGGCCGGCCGGCTGCGTCTACGTGGATGTTGGGTGGGACGAGATCGCCGTGGATCGCGGTCACCGGGACGTCGGGGAGCTGCGCGAGCGCGTTGAGTGTGCGTTCCACCCCTGCCTCGAAGTCCGCCACGTGCATGGCCAGGCTGGTGCCGTGCCGGGCCACAGCCCGGCTGACCAGGGCCGCGAGCGCGTCCGGGAAGCGGTCATGCCCCTGCCACAGCGGACGGTTGTCGCCCTGAACGGTCAGCCGGCGCATTGCGTCTGATCCCGGAACCGAGGCGAGGCCACGCAGGACGGCGAGCAGCCCGTTCCGGTGTCGGGCGGACAACTCGCGCTCGAATACCTCGTGCGCCGAGTCTCCCCGCATCGGGACGCCTGGAAGCTCACGCTCGTACGTCACCACAACGCCCTCGTGCTCCTGGACCTCGAAAATCTCCGGAGTCGCAAAGGGCGGGTGGTGTCTTGCGATGTCCGTGTACACCTGACGGGTGAGCTCGGTCGGTGGCCGACCAGTCCACACCTTGGCGACCCGGCCATCGCCCAGCGCGTAGACGACACCCTCCACTCCCGCGCCGATCCGGCGAGCCCCCGGGTGTCCCAGTTCGGCGAGGCGTCCGAGCCATGGGTCGGCGGGAGGGTCGGATTGAGTATGGGGAGGGGTCTCCATCCGCGCATTAGACAGCACCTGCCCCGGACCTGCCAGGCATTTTGGAGCCCCCCAACGGCCGCACGTGGCCGTGTGTGTGTGGGGGGAGGTGTTCTGTGCACTCCCCTGTTCTGCGGGTCAGCCCAGGGCGTCAATGGCCTTCACGATCAGTGCTCGCGCGTCCGCGTCATAGACGGCCATGCTGCGGAGCCGCTCGAACGTCTCCAGATGCTGTGCGACCTCGCCGGGCTGCGTTTGGGGTGTCCCCTGATCTGTACGTTGAGCAGGGGCTTTCCGTACGCTGCCGGACATGAGTGAATGCGTCGGCTACTCGAGATGCAGTCTGGACAAGCAGGACCTCACCGCCCGCGGCGTCAAGCTCTCGCTCGGCGGCACACTGTACGACCCCGCCGACCCGTTGGGCAAGATGTTCTTCAACAACCTGGCCACCTTCGCCGAGTTCGAGGTCGACCTCTTGCGCATACGCACCCGCGAAGGCGTGGCGGTGGCGCGGTCCAAGGGCAAACTCAAGGGGAAGCAGCCCAAACTCACCGCACGCCAGCAGGCGCACCTGGTCCAGCAGCACCAGTCCGGCGAACACACCATCGCCGACCTCGCCGAGCTCTTCTCCGGCAGCCGCGCCACCGTCTACCGCGTCCTTGAACGCCACCAGATCCCAGCAGCAGCCCCGTCGACCTCCGACAGGCAGTGACTGTGCTGCCCTACGTCTATCAGGTCACCAAGTACGACCCCGCCGACCGCGATCAGCACGGCCACTACATTGGCGCCGAGCCCGCAAACGCCGACCACGGACCGGTCGAAGCCGCCTACCTGCAGGTCGTCGCCGCCTCTGCGGCTCGCGGATGGCCAGTTGGTCGACGCCAGCTTCCTTGGCGAAGGTTCGAGACCTGTGCGGTGTCCGAGGCACCAGGGCTGCGCCGGGTTGCGGCGAGTTGGCCGGGCCTGTCGGCAGAACTCGTCGTGGCGCTCGCCCAGGACGACGACGAGGAGGTGAGGATCCGGCTGGCCTGCCACCACCCGCTGGCTCCGCCGCACCTCCTCCTGGACGCCTTCGTCACCCGCCCGGTCCACCGTCCGCACCTGCTGACCTTGCCCGCGCTCCCCCGTACCGGCTGGGCTCACCTCATCGACCATCCGGATCCCGAGGTACGGGCCATGGCCGCAGCCGATCCCACCGTGCCCGACCCTCCGCTGGAGGACCCCCACGTGTCGATGCGCCAGGCAGCCGCCGCCAACCCGAACCTGACACCGGAGACCCTGGAGGCCCTCCTCGCCGACCCGGCCACCGCCGAGGGCGCCGCGGCCAATCCGGCCCTCCCCATTCCGCGCATGCACGCACTCCTCGACCACTGCCTGAACGGCACCCCCACCCCGCCGACGGCTGTCCAACGCTGAGAGACGACGCAGACACAGCGATCACAGGCAGCAACCTCCGCGGCCCCTCGACTGACGTCGACACACCAGACGGGCGTTTCCACATCTCAAGTTCTGGCACCGAACGTGCACGCCCAGTCGCGGGCCACCGGGCACCCGTATTTCGCGCCACCACGCGGGCGTTGACCCGCAAATCCAGTAGCGCATCGCCCGCCGTCGACATGCGCGGTGACGCCACCGGCGATGACACGCTCAGCGCTGATAGGTCCCGACGAGGGTGCCCGAGGCCAGCTCCCTGCCCTTCAAGGCACGGTGCACGTCCTCGGCGCCCGGGTGGCCGTGCAGCGACAGCGGCTCGGCCAGGGCGTACAGGCAAAAGAAGTAGCGGTGCTGCCCGTGCCCCGGCGGGGGCATCGGCCCTCCCCAGCCGACGCGCCCGAATCCGTTGGGCCACGGCAGTCCGCCCTGGGGTTTCTGGCCCTCCGCCACACCGGTGGTTCCCGGATCGATGCCGGTCACCAGCCAGTGCAGGAAGGTCGTCCCCGGCGCGTCCGGGTCCTCGCACAGGAGCACCAGCTCCGTGGCCTCCTGGGGCACCCCCGACCAGGTCAGGGGCGGTGAGATGTTCTCGCCCTCCCCGCTGTGGCGACGAGGGATCACCGTTCCGTCCTCGAACGCGGTGCTGCTGAGTTCAATTCCGCTCATGCGCGTCGCCCTACCCGCGAGCGACGGCGTCGGCACCGGTCCGCACCCGAATCCCCTCCTTCGGCCGAGCCCACCCGGCCCAGCTCGGGAGGCGGGGCGAAAATGGCGGTGTGCCGACAAGGATCCTGCTCGAAGGCCGCCCTGGCGCGGGCAAGACAACCGCCCTCCGGCGGCTGGCCGCGCTGCTGCCGACCCGCCCGGTCACCGGCTTCACCACCGAGGAGATCCGGCAATCCGGCGCCCGGGTCGGTTTCGCCCTGGAGACCCTGACAGGCCGACGTGAGGTGCTCGCCCATGTCGACCTGCCCGGTCCGCCGCGGGTAGGGAAATACGGCGTCGACCTGGGCGTCATGCAACGACTGGCGCTGCCGACGCTGCGGCCCACGGCGACGGCGGAGTCGGTAGGGCGCCTGGTGCTCATCGACGAGCTGGGGCGGATGGAACTGGCGTGTACCGCGTTCCGGGACGCGGTCGATGCTCTCTTCGTCGCTGAGGTCGACGTCGTTGCCACGGTCCACACGCACCGCGATCCGTTCACCGACGCCCTCAGGCGGCGTGCCGACATCGAGGTCGTCCACCTCACTGCGGCGAACCGGGACGTCCTGCCCGGGAAGCTCGCGGCCCGGCTGCAGCAGCCCGGAACTCGTCAAGGGCCTCCCGCTCACCTATGAGAGCGCCGCGTGCGAGCCACGGCATGGTCGACCGAGCGCCACCACCTGCGGCCATCCGGCCTCGGCGGGAGGGAGCCGGGGTGGTCTGACGAACCCTGCGTCGGGTGGACGTCATTGAGGGACCAGAGCTCTGGTGCCGTAACGGCCTTGGACGTGCACGTAGGTCTCGGTCAGCGGTTGGATCGAGATGTCGGAGTCGGTCACCGTGGCGTACGCGGGACGAGCACGGGGTCGCTCGGCAGGGAGCTTAGGTGCGCACGGCGGAGCCGGAGCAGTTGCTGAGCCCGACCGTGGCCCGGGGCGCGGACGCCATGGCCGGGGCTGCCGCCACTCCGGCCGCCCGTCCGGCCGGAGCCCAACCGGTGCGCGGGGGCCTTGACTTCGGATGTCGTGACAGCCGGGCCGGTGTCGGGCGCAGCCGCAGCAGCAGCACGGTGACCGCGCCCCTCGCAACAACGCCGGCCGAGGGCGGTGGCTCCACGGCCCGCCGGTGACACCTGCCGATTGACCAAGATCCGGACCACACCCGGTCCACGCCACTGACCTGATCCCAGAAGACCACCGTTTCCGCTGGTCAGCACAGTTGTTGCTCGTATACCACAAGAAAGGGCGCCTGACCTGGGTTTTCACCCGTCAGGCGCCTGTCGCTCATCCCGCTCTCGACCGAGCCCGGCTTGCGCGACTCACCCCGCAGC
This sequence comes from Streptomyces antnestii, assembly GCF_004005495.1. Lineage (GTDB taxonomy): Bacteria > Actinomycetota > Actinomycetes > Streptomycetales > Streptomycetaceae > Streptomyces > Streptomyces antnestii. The sequence continues at coordinate 57,119 of NZ_RZYA01000002.1, read as the reverse complement.
TGAACACCTTGACAGGTAACCGTCTTGACGGGTGACGCGACACCATGGGAATCTCTCGTCACCGGTCAGAACGGTTACTTCTTGATGAGGGCATCCCATGACAGTCGTACGGTTCCATCTCGTCTCCAAGCTCGACCCGAAAGATGTACTGGAGGTCCTGACCGACTTCGGCCCCTCACGCGCCGAGGCCTGGCCCACGATCGACGCCGCGCACTTCGAGGTCCACGAACTCGGTGACACCTGGGCCGAGGTCACTGAAGGGACCGCCACAGCCTGGGAGCGCGCACGATACGAGTGGGAGCCGGCCGGCGACACGGTCACCGTCACCACACTCGACTCCAAGCTCTTCGGAGCCGGCGGCGGCTGGGTCTTCCGGATGACCCCCGAGAGCGACGGCACCCGCGTCGACGTCGAGCTGACGCGGCAGCCGAGCACGGTCAAGGGCAAGATGCTCGCCGTGCTCCTCCCCTTGGCCGCTCCCGCGTCGCTGCGCAGGTCCTTCGCGGGACCCCTGCACGCGAAGTGACGCGCTCCCGGCCCCTGATCCGCAGGGGCCAACGGTGCGGCAGGGCTCGCACGACGAGAGGCCGGCAGCGTGAGCTGTCGGCCTCTTCGTCATATCGCCGTACGGGTCAGGGCTGTGCTTTGACGGTCAAGTGACTGATGTGCGGGTTCTGTTGCCGGCGAAGAGTTGCAAGCACAGACCTCGCCCCACGGAGGGGAACTCCTGTCATGCACCGCGATCAGTCGCCCCTGCAGGCGCGTTCGGCGCCAGGGCACGGTCGAGTTCCTGGCGGAACGAGGACCGACTCTCGTCTGGCGCATCGGCCGCGAACTCCTGCATAGCGGCTTGACGTCGATGAGCGGCTGCGGCGACGTACGAATGTGGCCGGCGCTGCCCGGGGAGCGACCCTCGTCCTGGCTGCTTCTCGAATCGCAGGAGGTGGAGGCCCTGCTCGAGGTGCCCGTCGCGCCGTTGACGGAGTGGCTCGACGCGACCTACCGGATCACCTCGGCCGAGGCAGAGATGGACGGTATGAACTGGGGCAGCCTTCCTCCTGGAGCTACTCGACGGCCCGGGACCAGGGACCGAATGACCGCCACCGCAGAGACGCGCAGATGGCTTGCTTCTCATTGCGTCACCAACCAAAGTGGCGACGAACAGGGTCTCGGCACACAGCCGCTACGCGGCGCAGGACATCGAAGTGGGCGCCACTTCTGCCTGGGTGCCCCGCTCGCCCGTCTGGCGACGATCATCGTCCTGCCGCGTCCCCGGACTGGAACTCGTCGCCCCGGCGGACTCCTTGGCCTGGATCGGTTCTGGCATCATCCGCGGCGTGCTGTCCCTTCTGGTGCGCTATCGCGTCGGCTGACGACAGACACTCACTTCAGTTCCGGAATGGACGACCCCGCGCGAGAAACGTCCCGGCCCGCGCCGTGAAGGCGCGAACCGGGACGTAACAGCGAGGTACGGCCGTCGGGCGGTCCGCGTGTGCGGCTGGCGGGCCTTCCAGCCCAGCAGGCCGGCCTGGACGATGAAGAACACCCCGCCGCCTGTGGCGTAGACGGACAGGACGTCGAGAGAGGGATCGTCGCCCGCGGCCTGGATGTTGTAGAAGATGCCGACAACGAAGGACAGTCCGCCCGCGATCAGCATCGGCCACTGCTTGCCCAGTTCGGGGCCGCGCCGCCGATACCCACGGCGATACCGACCGCGATGGCAGCAAACGTGCTCAGCACCGCGTTGAACGCCATGCCGGCCGGGCTCTCCAATCTGTCGGGGAGAGCCCGGCCGGCATGGCTGTGCGTACTCATGATTCCAGTCAGTGCCGGGACGGGGAGACGCACCGGAAGCTCGAGGCGACGGCCGGGTCGCCGTAGCCGTCGTAGCGGGACACCTGCGGGTAGCTGCACAGGTCACGGGTGACACTCTGCTGGGAGGCGTTGATCAGGGTGGCGGGCAGGGTGCTGGGCGCCTTGCCGTGCTCGACCCAGGCCCTCAGGGCACCGAGGCCGTCGGCCGAGCCGTCAGCGCCGTTGAGACCGCAGTGGTCGGTGCCCGGAGCGAGAAAGAGACGGTAGAAGTCGTCGACCCGCCCGGAGCCGCCCATCTCCTGTTCGACCTGCTTGCGGTACTCGACGGTGCCCTGGGTGGGAATGTACTGGTCGGCCAGGCCGTGCCAGGTCAGCAGCTTGCCGCCGGACTCGCGGAAAGCGGACAGATCGGGGTCGTCCGTGCCGATGACCTTGTCGTACTCGGCCTGGGACTGCTCGAACAGCTGCGTGAACTGACTGTAGGTGATCGTCGAGACGTCGAAGGACGGGTCCTTCTTCAGCCAGAGCTGGACCCAGACGGCGGGTACCGGGAAAGGCTTGCCTTTGACGGTGCCGTTGGTGTCCACCTCGATCTCCGCCAGGCCCTTCAGGTCGGCCCCGATCGGGACGCCGGACCACAGCTTCTTGCCCGAGGCGGTGCGCGGGCCGTCCCAGATCTTGCTCACCACGGCCGCGTCGGCCGCTGTGATGGTCAGCTCCTTGCCCTCGCACACGACCTTGGTGCCGATCAGGCTTCGGGGGTCGAAGTTGCACCGCTCCAGGTCGTTGACCAGGCCGTCCTTGGCACCGTCGAGCGAGTCGCAGGCCTTGACGGCGGCGTTGGTGAAGGCGTCGAACTCACAACCGGTGGGGTAGGTCTTCTCGTTGTTCATGACCACCTGCGGCCACAGGGTGGCAACCTCGAACTCGTCCCAGTTGACGGCGGGCGCGTCGGCGAGGATGCCGTCATAGTCGTCGGGGTAGCGCTGGGCCTCCATGTAGCCCTGACGTCCGCCGGTGGAGCAGCCGGTGAAGTAGGAATAGGCGGCCCGCTTGCTGTAGACCGCACCGACGACCTCTTTGCCGACGACGGCCGCCTCGTGCTGGGAGCGGGAGGCGAAGTTCTTCAGCAGCGCGGTGTTGACCTGACCCTCGCTGCTCAGCGCCCAGCTGGTGTCGACGACGTCACCGACGCCGGCGTCCGTGGTGGTCACCGCGTAGCCGTTCTTGACCGCGGTGCCGAGACCTACGCCTCCGTCCCCGGCGGCGTAGGCACTGCCCCCGATCGCCTGGAAGCGGCCGTTCCAGCCGCTCACCGGCAGCCAAGTCTGCACCTTGGCGTGGTCGTTGTCGCCCGGGTGGGTGAGGGTGACCGTCACCTGGCAGAAGGCCGGGACGTCGTCGACCGTGCCACCCAGGATCCCGGTGCCGTGGATGGTGCCGCCCGCCTGGCGGACCGCGGTCACGGATTCCACCTCGGTGCCGGCCGGGGCCTTCAAGGACGGCGTCGCGCAGTTGAACGGCGCGGATGCTGTGCTGTTCTCGGGCGCCGCCGACGCGGTCGGCAGGTACACCGCCGCAGCCAGCGGCACTCCGGCAGCAAGCAAAGTGAGAAGTCGTCTCATTGGTTACCCATCCAAGAAGTAGGTGTGCGCCTGGCAGCGGCGACACATGTGCATGTCACACGAGCAGGACAGTGGCCCGGGCCGACAGGTTCATCGCGGACGACGTCCGCGCAGGTGTGTCCGTGGCCCTTGGTATGCGACCCGAGGCAGCCTCGGGTTCACCGAAGACCGACCGGGCCGCATCACCCATCAAGGTGATGACGACACGATCGGATCGAACTCAGGTGACCGACAGCGGACGGCACTCTCGGCCTGGTCCCACTCTGGGTGCGCACCGCAGACGCCACAACCGTCACTTGACTGTCCGCGCCCACGGGCCCACGCGGCCTCGCATACCGCCGACGACCCCCGGCCGGGCTGCGGGAAGGACGCGTTAAGTCATTCGACGGTCCGACGGCCCGCCGCCGGCACGGTCACGGTGCCCTCACGCTCCTCCCGCAGCCACCGGAAGTGGTGCCGGTCCGCCCAGGACCGGCAGACGTGTCCGGTGCGCATCCCCAGCCGCGCCACTGCTGGTCGTACACCGCGAAGCGGTTGATCCTGCGCAGGTCCGCGCGGAAGGCAGGAGGGAGGAGCCCCCCGGCCACTGGGAGGAGCGCGGTTATGCGGTCGACGGCTGGCTCGACAACGCCGACCGGCACGGCAACGCGGCCTGAACCGACCGGACGTGTCCGCCGCTTCAGCACCGCCGAGCGCCTGATTCACCGGGCCGCCGGCTATCTGATGCTGCTGTGCCTTGCGACCGCGGCCTGTCTGTACCTCGGGCCGCTGGCCCAACTGGTCGGGCGACGGCACCTGATGGTCACGTCCATGAGTGGTTGCCCGCGTTGAACTTGCCGAACGGGCGCGCCTCGGGCGACTTCCGCCTGCTGCGCACCGCCCGAAGCCCCCTGCTGGCGCTGAACATCCAGGACAAGCCCATCACCCACGAGCACGGCGGACCGCTCCGCCTCTACGTGGCCCCCATGTACTTCTACAAGTCGGCCAAGTGGCTGTCCGGACGTCCGAACGGCGCGCCTGCTCCAGGGTGGGGCTCTCGCCGTAGGCGCCGTCGAAGCGCGGTCCGACATACTCCCGACCGCGCAGGACGTACGGCTGTTAGGCTGCGAGCGACGTAGGCCGTGTATCGAGGAGTCACAGACGTGGTGGGTGAAGACGACATCTCCGGATGAGATCCGGATCTGACGACCACCGGCCGGCGCTCAGGAGCGCTGCCGATGTGGTCCGTCTTGTCGTACCCCTTTTGCCACGTCTGCCCAGGGCAGAAGTCTGTCTCTGCCCTCACACTCTTGAGGTCGCCTCCATGTCCGACGCCGCCATCATCTGCTCGAACCTCTCTTTCGCCTGGCTCGACGACACCCCGGTCTTCCACGACCTGTCCTTCGCCATGCCCGCCGGCCGTACCGGCCTGGTCGCCCCCAACGGCTCCGGCAAGAGCACCCTGCTCAAACTGATCGCCGGCGAACTGAAGCCCGCCACCGGGTCGGTGTCCATCGGCGGCACGCTCGGCCACCTCCCGCAGAGCCTCCCCCTGACCGGGAACCTCACGGTCGCCGAGGTACTCGGCGTCGCCACGGTGATCCGGGCCCTGGACGCCGTCGAGTCCGGGGACGTGAGCGAGGAGCACTTCACGACCATCGGCGACGACTGGGACATCGAGGAGCGCACCCGCGCCCAGCTCGACCGCCTGGGCCTCACCGACCTCACCCTGGACCGCAGCCTGAGCACGCTCAGCGGCGGCCAGGTCGTCTCGCTCGGTCTCGCCGCCCAGCTGCTCAGGCGCCCGGACGTGCTGTTGCTCGACGAGCCCACCAACAACCTCGACCTCCAGGCCCGGCACCAGCTCTACGACGTGCTGGAGGACTTCACCGGCTGCCTGCTGCTGGTCAGCCACGACCGCGCGCTGCTCGACCGCATGGAACGCATCGCCGAGCTGGGCAGCGACGAACTGCGTTTCTACGGCGGCAACTTCACCGAGTACGAGGAGGCCGTGCGTGCCGAGCAGGAGGTCGCCGAGAAGAACGTCCGCAACGCCGAGCAGGAACTCAAGCGCGAGAAGCGGGAGATGCAGCAGGCCCGCGAACGTGCCGAGCGCCGCCAGAGCAACGCCGCCCGCAACCTCAAGAACGCCGGCCTGCCCCGTATCTTCGCCGGCAACATGAAGCGTGGCGCGCAGGAGTCCGCGGGCCGGGCCGGCCAGATGCACGCATCCAGGGTCGGCGAGGCCAAAGCCCGCCTCGACGAGGCCGGACGCGCGCTGCGCGACGAGCAGCGCATCACCCTGGACCTGCCCGACACCCAGGTGCCCGCCGGGCGCAACCTCTTCCTCGGCGAGGGGATGCAGGTCCGCCTCGGGGACAAGGCCGTGTTCGCCGCGGGCGGTGTCGACCTGACCGTCCGAGGCCCCGAGCGCATCGCGCTGACCGGTCCCAACGGCGCTGGAAAGACCACCCTGATGCGTCTGATCACCGGCGAACTCGCCCCGGACGGCGGGGAGATCAAGCGCAACGACGGCCGGATCGCCTACCTCTCGCAGCGCCTGGACCTGCTGGACCTGGATCGCACCGTGGCGGAGAACTTCGCCGCGTTCGCCCCCGAGCGTCCCGAGGCGGAGCGGATGAACCTGCTCGCCCGCTTCCTCTTCCGGGGCTCCCGCGCACACCTGCCCGCCGGGGTGCTCTCCGGCGGCGAACGCCTGCGCGCCACCTTGGCCTGCGTGCTGTGCGCGGAACCGGCCCCGCATCTGCTGCTGCTCGACGAGCCGACCAACAACCTCGACCTGGTCAGCGTGGGCCAGCTGGAGAGCGCGCTCAACTCCTACCAGGGCGCCTTCCTGGTGGTCAGCCACGACGAACGGTTCCTCGCCGAGATCGGGGTGAACCGGTGGCTGCGGCTGACCGACGGGACGCTCACGGAGACCGGAGCCCCCGCGGTGTGAGCCTCCGGCGTGTGCAGTGGCCCGCGTCCGAGGCAGTACGCCCCGCGGGCCGAACACCGATCACGTCGGACGGTTCCCCATGCCTCAGCCCCCTCTGCTCGCCCACGACCTCGTCCGCGACATGGGCGGCCGTCGCGTCCTCGACGGCATCTCCCTGACCGCCTCCCCCGGCCACCGCATCGGCCTGATCGGGGAGAACGGCGTCGGCAAGTCCACCCTGCTGCGCGTACTCGCCGGCGTGGACGAACCCGACGCGGGAAGCGTCATCCGCCCCGGCGGCCTCGGCTTCCTCCACCAGGAGATGCCGTACGACGCCGACTCGACCATCGCCGCGGTGCTGGACGAGGCGCTGCGCGAGGCCCGCGAGGACCTCGCCGAACTGGACCGGCTCGGCGAGGAACTCGCCCGCGTCCCCGAAGACGACCCCGGCCACCAGGACATCCTCGACGCCTACGGAAGGCGGCTTGAGCAGGCCCAGGACCGGGAGTCCTGGAACGCAGACCGTCGTGCGGCCCTGGTGCTGGACGGCCTGGGTCTCGGCGCGTTCGGGCACGACCGCACGCTCGGCTCGCTGTCCGGCGGACAGCGCGGGCGGCTGGCCCTGGCCGCACTGCTCGTCCGGCGGCCGTCGGCGCTCCTGCTCGACGAGCCCACCAACCACCTCGACGACGCCGCCGCCGCCTTCCTGGAGGAGCAGATCCGCGGCCTGCCCGGGACCGTGGTCGCCGCCGGCCACGATCGGGCGTTCCTCGACGCCGTCTGCACCGACCTGATCGACCTCGACCCGGCGGCGGACGGCCCGGTCCGTTACGGCGGCAACTACAGCGCCTACCTGTCGGAGAAGCGCGCCGAGCGGGAGCGCTGGGAGCGGCGGTACGCCGAGGAGAAGGAGGAACTGGCAAAGTTGCGGCACGCGACGGGGGTGACCGCGCACCGGGTCGCGCCGGACCGGGGCCGCACCGACAACGAGAAGATGGGCTACGGCCATCGGGCGGGCCGGGTGCAGAGCCAGATCTCCCGCCGGGTGCGCAACGCCACCCGGCGGCTGGAGGAACTGGAACGCACACAGGTCGCCGAACCGCCGCGCCCGCTGCGGTTCGCGGTCGCGGAGCCGGCCGCGCGCATCGAGGAGGAACAGCGGCCTTTGGTGTCCCTGCGCTACGTGCGGGTGCCCGGCCGGCTCGCGCTGGACGGTCTCGAGGTGTCGGCGACGGACCGGCTGCTGATCACGGGCGGTAACGGGGCGGGCAAGTCGACGCTGCTCGCCGTGCTCGCCGGACGTCTCCCGGCCGAGGGCGAGGTGCGCCGGCGGCGGGGACTGACAGTGGGACTGCTCGCCCAGGACACCGTGTTCGAGCGGTCTGACCGTACGGTCAGGGACACGTACGACGTGTCGCTGGGCCCGGCGCGGGCCGAGAAGGTGCCGCTGAGTTCGCTCGGTCTCCTGCACGAGGCCGATCTGGACAAACCGGTCGGGCAGCTGTCCGTGGGACAGCGCCGACGCCTGGCGCTGGCTCTCCTGATGGCCCGTCCGCCCCAGCTGCTGCTGCTCGACGAGCCCACCAACCACCTCTCCCCTGCCCTGTGCGACGAACTGGAGGCCGCACTCGGCCCTGGCCCGGGCGCGATCGTCGTGGCGAGCCACGACCGCTGGCTGCGCCGCCGGTGGCAGGGCCGCGAGCTCCGTCTGGCACCGGGACGCGATTGACGGGAAGAGGAGACAGCACTCACCTGCTCCGGGTCCTGAAGCAGGCCCGCTCGCGGTCCGCGCCCGTCTACGGTCCTGACCGGCGCGGACCGTGCGAGGTGCCGTACGATCTCGATCTCGCTGCCGCTGCCGCTGCCACACGGAATCACCATCTGGAATGGTGACGCTTCTTGCGTTCGAGGAGAGTCACCTGTCAAAATGGTGATGTGAATCTTGACCATGTATTCGTATGCGGGCACCCGGCCCTCGACTTCGCGGCCACCCTCCGTGCCCGGCGCTCGACCCGGTTCGAAATGTTCGTAACGCCGGAGCGGCTGAATGCCTGGTACCTGGAGTCGGGACTGGTGGACGCGATCACGCCTGGCACGGAGGACGACGTCCGGGAGGCGACGACGGTGCGCGAGGCCATCTACCACCTCGTCACGGACCGCCGGCTCGGCAAGGAGTTCCATCGCGAAGCGCTCGCCGTGGTCAACGCCGCCGCGCGCAAGACCCCCGTGACTCCACAGCTCACCATGGCCGGACGGCACACCGACGCGTCACCCGAGCAGGCGCTGGCGACCGTCGCCCGGCAGGCCGTGGAACTGCTCAGCGGCCCGGACGTCCCCCTGATGAAGGAGTGCGGCAACCCCGAGTGCACCCGGGTCTACATCGACCGCTCCCGGGGCATGCGGCGCCAGTGGTGTGGCATGGACTCCTGCGGCAACAAGATCAAGGCTGCCGCGTACCGCGCACGCAAGAAGGACGCGTCCGTCGTGACGGCGCGCTGACCTCACCTGGGAGGGGCGACCCGACACCTGCCCCCGGGACTTACCAGGCAGCATGTGCGTGAAGGTTCAGATTCCGCACTTCTTCTCTGCGCGGGCACATCGGCGCATCGTGAAGAGCGAGCAGTACGAGGATCTCGCGGACGCGCCCCGTCTGCCCGAGCAGTTGCGAGACGAACTCGTCGAGAAACACCCGGAGCGCAACCCCACGCCGCAGGTGGTACGGAAGACTCTCGGATCCCTGGTCGCCAAGGGACGTATCAGGCGGCACAAGCAACAGCGTTCCGTCAGGTACACCCTGGTCCAGCCGGGCGAGTCGGACAGCTCGGATCGATACCTCCGCGCTCGTCCCGCGGACGCCGGGTTGGGCGTGAGAACGCGCCGCCGGGCGGAATTGGCAAAGTGACCGGTCCAGCACGATCCGGTGCCGGACCAGTCCGTTCGCGTCGCCGTGCCCCCTCAGAGGAAGCTCGAGGCCGTGGGGCCGTACCCCGACAGCGCCGCGCTCTCCGCCCAGTTCGACACCTGCGTGTCCGTCGGCCAGTCACGGTCCTCGGCGCTCGCCACGTCTCGGGACGACCGCTCGCCGGAGACACTGCCGAAGCGCGTACGCGGTTGCGGGGCGGTCCGTATGTGTGTGTGCGTCATGGAGGCCATGTCCTGCCCTCGCTCTTCGGTCGGCGGTGTGGGTACGGCTGAGGGGTGGCGGGTCCCGTGCAGGGGAACACGGGACCCGCGGTCCAGGGGAGGGATGGGTCAGGCGGCGGCGTCGGCGTTGATGGTGACCGGGATGTTGTCGCGCATGGCCTTGGAGTACGGGCAGATCTGGTGGGCGGCGTTCGCGAGCTCCTCGGCGGTGGCTTGGTCGACACCGCCGAGAACGGGGTTGAGAACCGCGGAGAGGGAGAACTCGCCGTCGTCGCCGTGGTTGAGGGTGATCTCGGCGGTGATGGTGGTGCTGGTGAGCCGTATCTTGCGGGTGGTGGCAGCGCGGCGCAGGGCGCCCAGGAAGCAGGCGGCCCAGCCGGCGGCGAGGAGCTGCTCGGGGTTGGTCGCGGTGCCCGCGCCGCCGAGCTCCTCGGGGAGCGCGAGGCCGGTCTCCAGCAGACCGTCGGAGGAGCGCGCGTGGCCGCCGTTCCGGCCTTCTCCGTCGACGTCGACAACGGCGGTGTAGCTGATTGCCATGACTGGTGCTCCCCATCTGAGCCAAAAGGTCTTCGGACGCCTGCCGACCAGGCCACTTGCATCACCGGTTAAGGAGGTGACGTAATCATGACAGCCTCCTTCGTCACCCGTCAAGATGGTGATGCGAGGCTTTCCCCAGGCCGGACCGATGCCCCTTCGACCGACGGCACACCGCGGTCAGCCATCGCCCTCACACCCGACGAACGGCACTCAGCGCGCCGGTGGAACACGTAACCGATGAGTCACGTCCGCTCGTTGGCGACGCTCACGACTGCCGTCGCAGCTCGACCCCGGCGTGAGTTACGGGGCCGGTTCAGTCGCGCGCCCTTCGGGTGAACGGCCTCAACGTCTTTCGACGTGTGAGCCTTTGAGATGGTCGATGAGAATGTCGACAGCCGCTTCGAGGTGGGTGCTGTCACCGGTCGACCGAAGCATCTGGACGCCGCCCTGAATTGCGGCGATCATCGCCGCTGCGGTCCGGTCGGCGTCGACTGCCGGGCCGATGAGGCCGTCGGCCTCGAACTGGGCGACGGGGAGCAGGAGTTCCTCCTTGCCGCCGGGAAAGTAGGCGTGCTGCGCCGGATGTCTACAGCCCCAGATCCAGGGCGAGGCAGGAGTAGAACTGCCACGAGCCTTCGGGGTTGCACGACGCGTTCACCCTGCCGTCCGCAACATCGATTTCTTCGGCCATGTCCTCGAAACGGATGCGCTCGGGAAGCCTGCCGTATCGCGCGTGCCGTACGGCCGCGGCGGCGTCTGTGGTGAGCTCCTTGTTCATGACCTGATCCACTTCGTCGCTCGTGGAAGGCGTCCTGATTGTCGCCTTGGACAACTAGAAGCATGCCCCTCCATGCATCACCTGTCAAGGTGGTGACGCATGGAGGGCGGATCGGCGATCCTGCGGTCCGGCCAATTGCCTTCGTAGTCAAACCGCAGTAGGGACCGGGCGACCTTGGCGTAGTAGGTCTCGTCGAACGTCCTGGGCAGCGACACCCAGCGGCGCATCGGCGTCGAGCTCGACCAGGTCGGTCGGCCGGGGGGGTCAGACGGTGATGGTCTTGTACTCGGTATAGGTGCCGAGGCCGACCGCGCCGTACTCGCGGCCGATGCCGCTGGCCTTGAAGCCGCCGAACGGGCCGTCAAAGGCTACGGAGGCGCCGTTGATGGTGACGGTTCCGGTGCGGACGCGGCGGGCGACGTCCAGGGCGTGGGCCTCGTCGGAGGACCAGACGCCGCCGGAGAGGCCGTACTCGGAGTCGTTGGCGATGCGGACGGCGTCGTCCTCGTCGTCGTAAGGGATGACCACCAGGACTGGGCCGAAGATCTCCTCCTGCGCGATCCGCATGGAGTTGTCGACGTCGGCGAAGACGGTGGGCCTGACGTAGTTGCCCTTCTCCAGACCCTCGGGGATCTGTGGGCCCCCGGTGACCAGGCGGGCGCCCTCCTCGATGCCGAGTCGGATGTAGGTGCGCACCCGCTCCTGCTGGTCGGGGCGGATCATCGGGCCGATGAACGTGTCCGGGTCGCCCGGGTCGCCGACCTTCAACGACTCCACCAGTTCCTTCAGCGCGGCCACGACCTCCTCGTACCGGATGCGCGGGGCCAGGATCCGGGTCTGGGCGATGCACGACTCGCCATTGTTGAGCAGGGAGCCGAACTTCACGCCGGCGACGGCCTTCTCGATGTCGGCGTCGGGGAGGATGAGCGCGGCGGACTTGCCGCCCAGCTCCAGGCTGACCCGCTTGAGCTGCTCGCCCGCGATCGACGCGATACGGCGGCCCGCCCGAGTCGAACCGGTGAATGCGATCTTGTCGACCTCCTTGTGCGACACCAGGTACTCACTGGTCTCCCGGTCCGCGGGCAGGACGCTGATCACACCCTCGGGCAGGCCCACCCGCTCCAGCAGCTCCGCCAGGAAGCCCATACTCAGCGAGTTCTCCGGGGACACCTTCAGGACCACCGAGTTGCCGGCGACCAGGGCCGGGATGATCTTCGAAGTGGCCGAGGAGAAGGGCGAGTTCCACGGGATCACCGCGGCCACGACGCCGACCGCCTCGCGGCGCACCACGCTGCGCACCGGGGACGCCGGGTCGGAGGGCACGAGCACCTCCTCCCAGCCGAACTCCTCCGCCGCCTTCAGGTAGGCGTTCGCCTGCCGGGTCAGGCCGGGTTGTCCGGCGCGGGTGAACCATCCGGCCGAACCGTTCTCCAGCGAGATCAGATGCGCGATCTTCTCCGCGTTCTCCTCGCGCAGTGCATTGAACCGCCGCAGGACCTCGATCCGCTCCGCCGGCAGGGTCAGGCGCCACTCGCCCGCCTCGAAGGACGCCCGCGCCGTGACAAGTGCGCGGTCGATGTCGACCGGCCGCGCCTGCGCGGCACGGCCGACCACCGACCGGTCGTGCGGCGAGGCGATGTCGAGCAGTCCCGGGTTGCTCGGCTCGACCCAGGAGCCTCCGATGAAAAGCCGGTCGTAGGTGATCACGCGCTGTCTCTCTTCCGGTGTTTCGGTTCAATTCGCCTTCAGATGCGTCACTCAACTGTCACACTAATGTAGCACTTAATACTGTGATCGGCACGTAGAGATGACAGTTATGGCTGCACCCTCCATAGAAGCGTCACCGTTAAGGAGTGAGGGCCGACGCCGCACGACGCCGACCGTCACATGACTGATGCGTCCAGGTTCATCGGGGACGACAGTGTGTGCCGCCGGCCCCGCCCCTGAAGAGGAACAGCGAGCGGGGGGTTCCCGGGCTCGGGCCGGTCACCGGAAACGCACGACGGAGGGCTTCACATGTTCAACAGGCGTACCTTCAGCAAGGCCGTCGGCCTGGGCACCGGCGCGGCCGCGGTCTCCCTGTCCGGCCTGCAGACCAGCGCATCCGCCGCGACCACCGCTCGCACGTCGGGCCGCGCTTCCGTTCCCACTGTGCCTGCCATCGCCCCGGGCACCCACACCGAGTTCGGCACGATCAAGCAGGTCAAGGCGGGTGTCCTGGACATCGGCTACGCCGAGGCCGGTCCCGCCCACGGCCCGGCCGTCCTCCTCTTGCACGGCTGGCCCTACGACATCCACAGCTTCGTCGACGTAGCCCCGCTCCTCGCCGATCAGGGGTACCGCGTCATCGTTCCCTACCTGCGCGGCCACGGCAGCACCCGCTTCCTGTCCCGGCACACCCCCCGAACCGCGGAGCAGTCCGCCATCGCGCTGGACATCATCGCCCTGATGGACGCTCTCAAGATCGACAAGGCTGTTCTCGCCGGCTTCGACTGGGGCTCGCGCACCGCCGACATCATCTCCGCCCTGTGGCCCGAGCGCGTCAAGGCCCTTGTCTCCACCAGCGGTTACCTGATCACCGACCGCAAGGCGCAGCTGGAACCCGCTCTCCCGGCCGTCGAGCACAACTGGTGGTACCAGTGGTACTTCGCCACCGAGCGCGGCAAGAAGGGCATGGAGAACGTCGACGAGCGCATCGCGTTGTGCCGTTATGTGTGGACCCTCGTCTCCCCCAACTGGGACTTCGACGACGCCACCTTCGAGAGCACCGCTCAGGCCTTCAAGAACCCCGACTACGCCGCCGTCGTTCTCTACAACTACCGCTGGCGCATCGGCCTCATCGAGGGTGAACACCGCTACGACCGCTACGAGAAGCAACTCTCGGCCCAGCCTCACATCGGCGTTCCCACCATCACCCTCGACGCGGCCCTCGACCCCTTCACCCCGGCCGGCGACGGCTCCGCCTACCGCGGCCACTTCACCGGCCCGTACGAACACCGCACCATCGCGAACATCGGCCACAACCTGCCGCAGGAAGCGCCCACCACCTTCGCCCAGGCCGTGGTCGACGCCGACCACCTCTGAAATCCGCATCCGCCATTGGCCCGGCGGACGGTTCGCAGCGGAACACATGTGCGCCGGGCCCGGATGCGTGGCCGGGAAGGGTGTCACCCCTCCCGGCCACGCCGGCGTTCAGGACTCGCTGCGCCGCGATGGCGTCCCGCGCGATGCGGAGCTGCTCGTCATCGGCGTAGAAGATGGCGGAGCGGTGGCCGAGGCCGATGTCGTCGCCTTACCGGCCCTTCGTGCTCGGGGGGTGGATCTGGAAGAAGTACTCCAGGATCGCGCGGAAGCCGGTGACCGCCGGATCGAAGGTGATCTCGATCGGCTCCGCGTGCTTTCCGTGGTCGCGACAGGCGGGCTCGGGCTTGTCGTCGTCACCGCTGCGCCCACTCGGGCGTGCACCACACCGGGCAGTGCCCGGATCGGCTCCTGCATGCCCCAGAAGCAGCCACCCGCCGGCAGCGCCTCCCCTCGGCGTCGCTCTCATGGGACCCCACTCTTTCTGTTTGCGCCTGACAGCGCAGGCTCCGGGCTCCCACATCGGCCCGGAACCCCGCAAATTTCGTCACCGGCTTGACAGGTGATGAGGTGCATGACAATTTCATCACCAGTCAAGGCGGTGACGAACATCGGCAGCATCGACCCGCCCATATATCTGGAAATTGCCTGAGAGGGGTTTTTCGTGGTGAGTATCAAGGGTGGACGCAAGCGGCTGGTGACGGGTGCGGTCGCGACGGCCACGGCGGGTCTCGCGCTCGGCGCGTTCGCCCTCAGCGGCACCGCCAACGGCGCGCCCAAGACCGCCGAGGCCGCCGACGCGGGCCGACACGCCAAACCGACCATCGTCCTGGAGCACGGCGCCTTCGCCGACGGCTCCAGCTGGAACGGGGTCATCGCAGAGCTGCGAGCCGACGGCTACCCGGTCATAGCCGCCGCGAACCCACTGCGCGGCCCGGCCTCCGACGCCGCCTCCCTGCGCACGGTCCTCGACCATGTCAAGGGCCCGAAGATCCTCGTCGGACACTCCTACGGCGGCAACGTCATCAGCCAGGCCGCCACCGACGACCCCGAGGTCAAAGCCCTGGTCTACGTCGCCGCCTTCCTGCCCGCCCCCGGCGAGAGCGCCCTGGAGCTCACCAACAAGTACCCGGGCTCCACCCTCCCCGACGCCCTCGACCCGGTCACCTACCAGCAGGCCGACGGCTCCACCGCCACCGACCTGTACATCCAGCAGGACAAGTTCCGTCACCAGTTCGCCGCCGATGTGCCCGCCCAGCAGGCCGCCCTCATGGCCGCCGAGCAGCGCCCCATCGCCCAGGCCGCCCTGGAGGAGAAGGCCACCACCGCGGCCTGGAAGAGCAAGCCCAGCTGGGACATCGTCACCACCCGCGACCTCAACATCCCCGCCACCGTCCAGCGCTTCATGGCCAAGCGCGCCGGCTCGCACACCACCGAGATCGCCGCCTCCCACTCGGTCTCCGTCTCCCACCCCCACCTGGTGGCCGACGTGATCGAGCGGGCCGCGCACGCCACCGTCCGCTGACATCCCTCGAAGGACGGCGGGACCCCGGGTCCCGCCGTCCTGGGGTACATCACCGGCACACCTCACAGGGTGTGCGGTCCTCAGGAGAATCGACGCCATGACCTCACACTCCGCCCCTCCTGTGCGCTCGGCGCCTTTCTCAGAGCCCGTCGGGCGCAGCTGGATCCGCGGGGGGGGGGGGGCGGCCTGCCCGAGACGGGCTCCGCGCGCAGGGTCGCGGGACTGCGCCGCGAGGAGGTCGCGCGCCTTGCCGCGATCGGCGTGGACAACTACACCCGCCTCGAACAGGGCCGCGTCCGCGCCTCCACCCCCGTACTCACCACCTGGCCCACGCCCTGCGCCTCGACGACGACCAACAGCGATACCTCTGCGAACTCGCCGGCCGGACCGACGCACGCCCACACCGCCGCCGACCCGCCCGACGCACCCGGCCCGACATGCACCACCTCCTCGACCAGCTCCCCCACACACCAGCCCTCGTCCTCGGCAAGCGCCTGGACATCCTCGACTCCCCCTCGGCCATTGCGCTTTACACCGGCTTCACTGCCGTACCGGCGGCACATGACGCCCGGGACGCCGTCGCCTCGCTGACCATGGAGGCCGCGGCCGACCCCGACCTCGCCCGCCTCGTGGGCGAACTGACCATCAGGGACTCCGACTTCCGCACCTGGTGGGTCGAACACCGCGTCAACAGCGCGGCCTACGGCACCAATCGCGGAGCAAACGGAACCGGCGGGGCGAAGGACAGGGCACCGTGACCACCTGAGCACCGGAGGACCGGAGGACCGCACACTCTCGACCGTCACGCGCGCGACCGGCGTGCCCAGCGGCCCGGCCACGTCCCGGGCAGGTGAACCCGCCCGCCCCCACCCGGGTGCTGCTCTGTCGCTGAGGGCAGCAGACTGGAAATCGCCCGTCTCGTTTGGAGGACACCATGTCTACGTCCACCCGCATGCCCGCCGATCCGGCGTCGAGCTACCGTGCCATCGAGAACCTGATCGCACGGTACGCCGAGCTCGTGGACGACGGTGATTTCGCCGGGCTCGGCGCCCTTCTCGCCGACGCCACCTTCACAGGCAGCAGCGAGCCGGTGAGCGGCCGCGACGCGATCGAGAAGATGTTCCAGGACACTGTGATCCTCCACGAGGACGGCACGCCGCGAACCCAGCACGTCACGACCAATGTCGCCATCGAGGTCGACGAACAGACGAACTCGGCGGTCTCGCGTTCCTACGTCACCGTGTTACAGGCTCTGCCCGACCTGCCGCTGCAACCCATCGCCGGCGGTCGCTACCACGACCGCTTCGAGCGCCGTGCTGGGCAGTGGCGCTTCATGGAGCGTCAGGTCCGCATCAACCTCGCCGGCGATGTCAGGCGCCATCTGCGCCAAGCCGGCGCACAGCGGTAGTCCTCCCCTGAGGCCGCGCCCGAATCTGACACATAACTGTGGCAATTAATAGGGAGGGTTCCACTCACAAGAGGCACTAGATGTCTCAGGCTTCACATTCCGCCACTAGACTCGGTGCGGTGAGAGCCGACGCAGCACGCAACCTGGAAGCCGTCCTGACCACCGGAGCACGCATGCTCGCCGCCGATCCCGGCACGACCATGGCGAGCATCGCCGCCGAGGCAGGTGTGGACCGGCGTACCGTCTACCGCCGCTTCGCCTCCCGCGAGGACCTCCTCGCGGCCATCTACGCATCCCGTCTGACGGCCATCGAGCACGCCATCGAGGACGCACGACTGCGCGAGGCACCCGTCGCCGTCGCCCTGCACCGCTACGTCGAGAACATCATCACCGTCAACCGCACCTGGCCCGTCGACCTCACCCGCATGCTCGCCGACGACACCGTCCAGGCACGCCGCAACGCGTCCGTCCACGAGGTCGACGCCTTCCTCCGGCGCGCCACCGACGAAGGCCTCCTGCGCCCCGGGCTCCCGGAGGGATGGGCGAGCGCGCTGCTGCCCCAGCTCATGCACCTCGTGTCCCGGCAGCTGCCCGAACTGGGCCCCGGACAGGCGGCGGACGTCGTCGTCGACACCCTGCTGAACGGCCTCGGAACGTCCTGACACAGGCTGACGGAGTCCGCCGGAGGCACCTAGTCTTCTGCGTGAGGTGTGAGGGGGGACCGCACCGAGCATGTGAGGAGCCGGCCATCGCCGTGCTGTCACACGCCCGGCCGCCCAAGGTGTAGCTGCCGGAAGCGCACCACCCTCGAAGTCCGGGCAGGGGAGGACAACGACGTACCCTCGCGATTGCGCCTGGCATGATCCGTATGCACGGACGCGAGAGCGTTCGGGGGGAAGGGAGTGGGGGGACGGTGGAGTCGGTCTTCGGGACCATAATCGGCCGCGAAAGCGAGCAGGAGGCGCTGTCGGCGTTCGTGGCGGCCCCTGGGGGCCGGGCTCTCGTCCTGCGCGGTGACGCGGGTGTGGGCAAGAGCGCCCTGCTGGACCACGTCGTCGAACTCGCAACGGCCGAGAATCACCGGGTGATCAGGGCGGCCGGCGTCGAGGCCGAGTCGGAACTGCCGTTCGCCGGTCTGCATCAGTTCCTGTATCCGCTGCTCACCTCCATCGACCGGCTGGACGACGCGCACCGGGGTGTCTTCGACGTCGTCTTCGGCAGGGGCGGGGGCGCTCCCCCCTCGGTCATGACGCTCGGGATCGCCGTCCTCGACCTGCTCTCCCTGGCGGCCTCGCAGCAGCCCCTCCTGCTGGTGCTCGACGACGGCCAGTGGCTCGACACCTCCAGCACCGAGGTGTGCGGTTTCGTAGGGCGCCGCCTCACCGGCAGCTCGGTGAAGTTCGTCGTCGGCCTGCGCTCCGGCGTGCCCTCGGGCTTCGACACGGCCGCGCTGCCCGAACTGCCGGTCACCACACTGTCGGAGAAGGTCGCCGAGCGACTCCTGGACATGCGCCACCCCGGTCTCGATCCCCAGATCCGCCGTCTGGTGCTGGACGAGGCCCAGGGCAACCCGCTGGCCCTGCTCGAACTGCCGCCCTACGTGCACGGCGGCCTGGCGGGACGCAATCCCGAGAAACTGTTCGGCTACACCGGCATCCCGCTACCCCTGCGCCTGCAGCAGGTGTACGGCGCCCGCATCAAGTCCCTCGGCGAGCTGGTGCGCGCCGAGCTGCTGCGCGGTGCCCTGGACGGCGTCGGAGCGGGCACGGCGGCCGACCGCACCCGGAGCACGCGTTACCGCATGCGCGACGCCGACGAGGCCGCTGCCTGCGGTCTGCTGGACATCGACCCGCTCAACGGCGACTTCGTCTTCCGGCACCCCCTGGTGCGCTCGACGGTCGTCCAAGTGGCCACCCCCAACGAGCGGCGTGCGGCTCACGCGGCTCTCGCCCAGGTGCACCGCGACGACGTCGAGCGGCGCGCCACACATCTGGCCGCGTCGGCGATCGACCCCGACGAGCAGGTCGCGGCCACGCTGGAGGCAGCCGCGGACTCCGCCACGCGGCGGGGCGGCGCGGTTGCCGCCGTGGCCTGGCTGACCCGTGCCGCGGAGCTCAGCGAGAGCCGCGAGGAACGGTCCAGACGGCTGGGCAGCGCGACGCACGTCGCCGCGCAGGCCGGCCAGCTGGACCAGGTCCGGCAGTTGGTCCGCTCGGACACCGGGTCCGGCAACAACGATTCCCCGGCCTCGGTGGTCGCGTCGGGCTATGTCGCGTCCCTCGAGGACGGGGACCTGCGGTCCTCACAGCGCCAGGTCTTCGCGGCGATCGAGAGCATGCGCGATGTCGGGGTGCGGGAGCCGAACGAGGTGCTCACGCGCTTGGTCGACCTGCTGCTGGGGATCAACCTGTACGCGAGTGACGAGGACGCGTGGGAGCGGACTCATGAGCTCCTGGACTCGCTGGGCGACCTGGTGTCCTCGCGTTCGCGCGTCTACCAGGACGCCTGGGGCGACGTGGGGCGTCGCGGCGCCGGTGTGGGAGAGCGGGTGGAACGCGCCTTCGCCGGTCTTCCCGACCTGGAACCGTGGGATGTCGCCCGGCTGTCCGTCGCCGCCTACCACGTGGACACGCTCAGCCGGTACCGGCCGTATCTGCAGCGCACCGTGGACCGCGAGGTGGAGACGGGGGCCCTGGTCAACGCCACGACCATGCTGCTCCTGATCATGATGGACCAGATCACGGCCGGCGAGTGGGACGAGGCCGAGCGCACCGGACAGCGTTGCCTGGAGCTGACGACAACGCACCGGCACACACTGTTCCTTCTTCACACGCAGGCACAGCTGGGTCTGGTGGCCGCGTTGCGGGGTCGGATAAACCGGGCGCGGGAGCTGCAGGCCACCGTCGATGCCTGGGCCCGCCCCCGTGGCGTCGGACTGCTCACCCAGATCACCGACGCCATCGGCACCACCGCCGCCCTCGCGGAAGGCGACTACGAAGCCGCCTACCTCCACGCCATCGGCATCACACCCCCCGGCACCTTCACCCCCTACGCCCACCAAGCCCCCCGCACCCTCCTCGACCTCGTCGAAGCAGCCCTCCACACCGGCCGCGCCCAACAAGCCCGCACCCACGCCCTCGCCGCACAGCGAGCCGGCCTCCCCCACATATCCCCCCGCCTCGCCCTCACCACCTACGGCGCCCTGGCCATCACCACCACCGACCTCACCGAAGCCGACCACATGTTCCACCGCGCCGAAACCCACCCCGCCGCCCCCCACTTCCCTTACGAACTCGCCCGCATCCGCCTCGCCCACGGCATCCGCCAACGCCACACCCAAGGGCCCAAAACCGCACGGCGATTCCTCATCCAGGCCATGGAAACATTCGAGCGGCTGGGCGCACCCACCTGGACCGAACGCGCCCGGGCCGAACTCAAGGCGTCAGGCCTGACCACGCACACCACGTCCGCGCAGCTCGCCGAACTGACCTGGCAGGAACGCCGGATCGCCGACCTCGCCGCCAGCGGCCTGACCAACAAAGAGATCGGCGAACGCATGCACCTGTCCCCCCGCACCGTCAGCTCACACCTCTACCGCGTCTTCCCCAAACTCGGCATCACCTCACGCGCCGCCCTGCGCGACGCCCTGGGCAAGATCTCCGGCGACCAGAACGTGTGACCGTGCCGGCCTGCGAACGCGGCACGTCGAGACCCTACGCGGGGCAGGCGCGGAGGCCGCATTCGTCCAGCCAGCCGAGCACGTAGTCGGCGACGAATCTCCATCCGCTGTCGATGACCAGGGAGTGGGCGCGGTCCGGGAACTGCTTCAGGTCGGTCACGGCCGTGGAGTCGCCGTACTGCTTGTACACCGCGCGCGTGACGGAGTCGGGCACCAGCAGGTCCTCCTGCCCGGAGATCAGCAGGAGCGGGCCACGGTCCGCGTTGCCGACATCCACCACGGCACGCGGGCTGCGCACCCCGCCCGCACACCCGAGGTCGGCGAGCAGACTGCGCGGCGTCGGCATGACATAGCGTTCGAAGAGACGGTGGGACTCCTCCGCCGCAACGGTGTTGGCGAAGCCGAGGTGGAACTGCTCCGGAGACAGCGACACCAGCCGTTCGGCGGCGTCGGCCTGGCCAAGGGTCCACAACCGGGGAGGGGAGGCGAGCAGCGGGATGTCGTTGATCGGGGCGGGTGCGATGGCCACCGCGGCCCGGCCGATGTTGGCGCCGATGAGATGCTGCGCGATGAGGCCGCCGACCGAGTGGCCGACGATCACCGGCGCAATTTCAAACGAACGTACGATTTCTGCGTAGTGGTCCGTCAGCACGTCCAGGCCGATGCCTGCCAGCTTCTCGGAGGGCTTGTGCATCGCCCGGGCGGCGGTCACCTCCCCCGGCCATCCGGGCATGAAGGCGGGAAACCCCCGGCTGGCGAAGCGCACCGCCCATGACTCCCAGGAAAGCGCGTGCAGCCAGGTGCCGTGGATGAACACGACGGGAGTGCGGTTCACGGCTGGCTCCTCCGAGCATGACGATCACCCGGCACCGGCGCGCGGGCGACCGTTTCAGGATCGTTCAGGCACAGGTCAGGGGCGACAGTCGAATGACTTAATGTCCAGGTCCCGATCGGCCCGGGGGAAGCCGCCTCACGCGGGGCGCCCCGATACGCATCGCCCCTCCCGATCCCCCAGGTCATTGGGTATCACGCTCGTGTACCACCAGCAGACGAGGAATCTTCTCGTCTCGTACTCGGCCCAGAAACTCGGCTTCTGCTGGAGGCACGAAACAAGGGGCGCCTGACCTGGCCTTTCACCAGTCAGGCGCGCGTTCCTTGTCAGCGAACCTGGTCAGCGAACCTGGTCGCGCTTCGGTCCGATGCCGCTGGTCCTGGCCGGAGTTCCGTCCGGGGCGAACGAGTCGTGGAAGGTGAAGGCGTGCGGCGCGGAGCCGTGGTCGTGAAGGTGCTCCAGCCTGGAAACCCCGTCCCGCCAGGTGGGTATCACGCCCTCGGAGACCCACCAGCACACGTAATTCGCGTGCCCTGTCCTCTCGAACCAGTCGTAACGCCTGTTCAACGCGTCACGGTGCAGACCGGTGTAGACGGCGTCGAAGGCGGGGTTCAGGTCGGTCCAGAGTGAGAGTGTCGCTGCCAGGGCGGTGGTTTCCACCGTACGGCCCTTGCTGTACCAGGTCGGTACGGCGAACTCACCCCATGCACCCCAGTCCGCCTCGAAGAGCATGCCCCGGTCACCGTCTACCACTTCAGCACGCGCGAGGTATCCGGGGTGCTGACCGATCTTCTGGTAGACGGCCTCACCCACGTCGTAGAACTCGCGCGTGAGAGGTGCGGGATCGGCGAGAGGTGACTTCAGGACGCCGAATGTGTACAGAGCAAGATGGGGCATGCGTCTCTCTCTGGTTGAGGGGCGAGGATTCGTGGGGCGTGACCGACTCATCACGTCGCGGCCGGCCGCCCATCCTGCAGGAACGCCTGCGCGACCGTGGGCGACCATGGGCGACCGCCGAAGACCAGATGAACGTAGCTGTCTCTGCGAGCCATGTCGATATTGCAATTTCCTTGTCCACGTGGCTTCTTGCGCAGGTCCTTGCGGGAACTGGGGCGGCGACGCGGCCTGCCTCCGTAGAAGTCCGCATCGGCCCATCACGTGCCGAGAAGCATGGGCACTAAGGGAGTTGCTCATGCGGAGCGACGGGTCCGCGCCGGCGGGGCATTCCCGGCTGCCGCCGCATCGCGTCGCGGTTACGGGTGCCGTTCATCGGCCACAGCAGGACGTACGCGGCTGAGCCGACCGCGAAGGCCAGCCGGATCAGCCCGCGCGCCGAGTCGTCCGGCACGATCAGTGCGCTGCCGTACAGCGAGACGAGCGCGGTCCAGCTCACCCACGGCACCAGTCTGCGCTGCCCGACGGCGTCCCAGATGAGGGTTCCCAGCAACACGGAGGCGCTGTAGTACGTGTAGACGCTGGGATCGAGCACGATGCGGGCGTCGGCGGCCGCCAGCACCACGGCGGGCCAGCGGCCACGGCGGACGGCGAACGCGCCGAGGCCGGCGCCCAGCGCCATCTGGACGGGGCGGTCCCACCACGGGGTGACAGGGTCGTTCACCCCGAACCAACGCAGCGCCGAGGCGGGCTGGTTCGGGATGGTGAAGTGGGCCGCCGCCAGGGTGTGCAGGTTGCCGAGGTAGAACGGCAGCCAGGCCACCGCCACCAGCCCGACCACCCACACCGCCGAGCGCGGCCAGCTCCTCTTCGGCATCGCCAGCAGCAGCGGCAGGAACGCCACCGCCCACGGCTTGGAGTCCACCGCCAGCGCCAGGAAGACCGCCGGGGCCGTGCTCCGGCCGCGTACCAGCGCGCCCAGGGCCAGGGTGGTGAAGAACAGCGCCATCACGTCGTCGAGGTGCGCGAACCGCACCGACACCTCGACCCACATCGGAATGAACGCGAGCCCGGCGATCAGCACCCGCTGCTGGAGACGTTTGTGGTTGACCCCGGTGCCCAGATTGTGCTCGGCGGCCATGCGCCCGATCAGCACGAGCATCCACAGCCCGAGCCCCGACATCGCGGCCTCGGCGAGGTTCTCGCCCACATCGGGCGGGAACGGTGAGAACACTGCCGCGCACAGGAAGCTGACCGGCCCGATCTGCAGCTCCGGGTGGTTGGCGTAGAGCGCGAGACCGCCGCCCGGCACCTGGTCGAAGAGCAGTTGCTCACCGGTCTTGAGGTAGTGCCAGGACACACCGCCGTGGCGTTCCGCGACGAAGAACCAGCACACTGTCCAAGCGGTCAGCAGCGCGTGGTGCCGGCGCACCGGCCATCGGCCGATCCGGCCCACCCGGTCGCTCCGGGCAGCGTCGTACACGTCATGTCCCTCTCGTCCGGCCGCCCGGCCTCCGGCGGTGGCGGCGCGATGACGAGCTCACGCGGAGATCGTCACGTGTTACAGACGGGCAGCGGCCGTGACCGGTTCATCAACAACCCTGGTGTTCAGGTGTGATTCGGGTAAATTTCATGTCAACTCGGCGACGAAGCGCCCGGCCGGGAGGTGACGCGCTGTCACCGCATCCGGGCCACGGTCAGCGTCCCGCTCCGACCGGACCCGGCCGGACCCGACCGACACCTCCACCACGTCGGTCCCGTGCCGTTGAACGCACAGGTTGCATCAGGCACCCACGTCGACGGGCACGACGTCAGGCCGGCCGCTCCAGGCGGGCCGCCAGAACACGGGCCCTGGCCTGCTGGACCGCCCCCGCCTGGGAGGCGGCGAAGCGGAGCAGGCCCGGGGGCGTCCGCAGGTGCAGCGTGTCGATGACGACACAGCCGGCCTCATGCCGGTCGATGGTGAAGCGGTAGCTCATGTGGACCCGGCCGGGGCTGCGGACCTCGCCGGAAATCTCGGCGGACTCCGGAAGACCGTCCGAGAAGGCGACGAGCGTGACGCCGATGATGTTGTCGTGCCGTAGGACGCCGAGGAACCGGAAGCGCTCCACGGCCGTGTAGTGCACGGTCCCGCCGCTGCGGCGCACGTCGCGGACGGCGACGAGGAGCGGCGACAGGCCGACGTAATGCGACGGTTCGGCCAGGTGCGCGAAGACCTCCTCAGGCGGCGCCGCGATCCGGAACGTGTGTTTCAGCTCGGTGGACGGCACCTCGGCCCCTCCTCGATACGGTGTGGTGGCACGGCGATCCTCCCATCGCGGGCGCCCGTACCCCCAGCCCGCTCCGGGCCCCCGGAGCGACAGTTCACGGAGCGTCAGTTCACGGAGTCGAGCTTCGCCCGTTGTTCCGCGGTCAGTTCGAGGTCGACCGCGCCCAGGTTCTCATCCAGCTGGGCCACCGACGAGGCACCGACGAGGGGGAGGACCGGGATGTCGCCGCCCATCAGCCAGGAGAGCACCACCTGGTTGACGGTGGCGCCGGTCTCCGCCGCCACTTCGCGGATCGCCGTCAGGCGCGGCTGGGTGCCGGCGTGCTCGAAGCCGGGGCCGAGCGGCTTGTCGTCCCTTACGTACGCGCCTGCGATCAGCGGCGAGTACGAGACCTGCGTGAGCTCCGGGTTGGCGCGCAGGTAGCTGAGGAGGTCGCCGCTGACCAGGCCCTGGTTACCGTCGGGCGAGCGCAGGCTCGGGATGTCGGTGCGCTGACGCAGGTAACTGTGGTGGTGCTGGAGCACCTCGTAGCCGGGCACGCCCGCCGCCGCGGCGAGGGTGCGGGCGCGCTCGATGCGCCAGGCCCAGTGGTTGCTCGCGCCGAGAAGACCGGCCACACCGTCCGCGACCACGTCGGCGAAGCCCTGGACGGTCTCCTCCAGCGGGGTGTTCTCGTCCATGATGTGCGCGTACAGCAGGTGGATCTTCTCGATGCCGAGGCGTTCGCGGCTGCGCTCCGAGGACTCGCGGATGACCTTGGCGGACAGGCCCTCCACGTCCCGGCTGAAGCCGGTGGTCGCCTGGTTGGGGCGGGCGCCGAGCTTGGTGGCGATGGTGATCTCGTCGCCGACGCCCCGGCTCTTCAGCCAGCGGCCGACCAGCTCCTCGCTCTCGCCGCCCTGGGTGCCGTTCACCCAGAACGCGTAGTTGTTGGAGGTGTCGATGAACGTGCCGCCGGCTTCGGCGAACCGGTCGAGGATCGCGAAGGAGGTGGACTCGTCGACGATCGTGCCGAAGGTCATGGTGCCGAGGCTCAGCACACTGACCTCGCGGCGGGTTTCGGGGGAGCTTCCGATGACGCGGTACTTCATGACAGGTCCTTTCGGATGGGGGTGGTGTCCAGATGGGGCAGGAGAGAGAAGTGGCCGCCCGCGCAGACGCGCAGGCGGAAGGCTCCGGTGGTGTGGGTGCGCCAGGCCGGCGCCTGCGGCGGGCTCGCCGACTCGGGGATCGATGTCGCCGGTCAGGGCCGTGATGGGACAGTCAAGCGGCGTGGCACCGCGGAAGGGGTACGTCTCGGTTGCCACGTAGTCGCTGCGGACAGCGGACAGCGGACAGGATCGCGGGCGGGAATCCGGCGTCGCGGAGCCGGCTGGCCAGCTCGAAGGCGAGGGAGGCGCCCATGCCCTGCCCCAAGACGCCGAACGGCTGGCCTGGATAGGCGTCCTGACTGTGAATCAGCTCGGTGGCCACCAGGTCGGCCGGCTCGTGCGGCGACTCCGCGCACGGCTCGCCGAACCGCCCCTGACGGCCCGGCCGCCGCGGCGTGCATCGGGCATCCGGGCGGGTGCGTGAGCGGCGGTACGTCGGGCACGGAGATGGCGCAGTCAGCGACGGACGTGGCGTAGACGGAGACGGATGGGGCATAGACGGAGACGGA
Source organism: Streptomyces antnestii (assembly GCF_004005495.1). Lineage (GTDB taxonomy): Bacteria > Actinomycetota > Actinomycetes > Streptomycetales > Streptomycetaceae > Streptomyces > Streptomyces antnestii. The sequence continues at coordinate 30,954 of NZ_RZYA01000002.1, read as the reverse complement.
TGGGGCGTAGACGGTCAAGACCCGTATTCCTTTCGCCGGGCGGACTTTCGCCGGGGCGGACGGTGGGAACGCGCCATGACGTGCGCCCCGTACCGTACGAAGAGCACGGCACGGGGCGCACGAGAGAAGAGACAGGGCACGGACCACCGGGATCATGACCCGGGACGTGGGCCCAGCGTGGCGCGACGGGGAACCAACCGGTCTGCGCGGTGCGACGGCCGAGAGACGGCCACACAGGAATGGTGCTGCGGGCACAACGTACATGACGCCCGGGGGAAGTTGAAGCCGTATCCCCGCCGTCTGGCATGTCACGCCGTCACTCCGGTACGTCGTCACTCCGGTACGTCGTCCAGGAAGTCGCTCTTGGCGATCAGGTACGCCAGCTGCGCCCGGCTGCGGCTCCCGAACAGCTCCGCCGCCCAGCGCATGTGGTTGGCCACACTGCGGGTGCTCATGCCGAGCCGGGCCGCGATCGCCTCGTCCGTGTGGCCGTTGACCATGTGCCGAAGGATCACCCGGCGCACCTCGTCCGTCAGCAGCGGGGGCAGCCGGGTGCTGGGGAAACTGCGCAGCGGCGACGCCCGCTGCCAGGTGTGTTCGAAGAGGCCGACCAGGTACCGGACCACACCCGGATGCTCCACGGCGAGCGCGGTCTCGCTCCGCTCCAAGCCGGGATCGGGGATGAAGGCGACCTTGCGGTCGCAGATGATCAGCCGGTCGAAGACTTCGTCCAGTGTCCGCACCTCTCCGCCCGCCTGCACGATGTGCTCGACGTACGTGAGCGTGGGCTGGTGAGAACGGATCGTGTGCTGGTAGATCGTCCGCTGCGACACACCCCGCTCGATCGCCCCGAGATCGCTGGCAAGCGCCTTGTCCAGCAGCTCCTGGGGGCGTCCGCCGCCGGGCTGCGCCGTCAGCAGTTCCTCCCGGCAGGCATGCACCGCCGCCGAGAGGGTGGCGCTGATCGCGTTGGCCCCCTGGACCACGCGGATCAGATGTGACTCCCCCTTGCCGTAACTGTCCAGATAGATCTCCTGCGCCTGGGCGACGGCGGCCCGCATGGCCGCCAGAGCGTTCCTCTTCTCTTCGATGGCGCGTTCCATGTGGTCCATCTGGGCGCCGGCTGCCAGTCGCGGCGGGATCGGGGCCAGTGTCCCGTCCGGCACACGCTGGACGAGCCCCAGGTCGAGCAGGCATCGCGGACACTCACCGCGTGTGGGCCGACCCTGCAGCGCATCCGAGTAGTACTGAAGGCCGTCTGCGCAGATCTCGACGGTCTGACCTGCGCCCCCTTCGTTTCCAATGTCTGCTCTCGTGCACATTTTCCCACCCTGCTGGTTCTCGCACTGCAGGATCATCCTCTCCGATCCGCGAGACCCGGGGCGCAAAGACAACGCAAGATTTCGGCCGGGGAACCACCCACGTCCGAACCATGCAGACCAACTCCGACCAGGTAAGAAAGCAAGGCAGAAAGATGAGATCAGCACGATGACCGCACCAACGAGCCTGCCTCTGCACGCCCTCGCCGAGGGCAACTTCACCGCGACTAGTGCGCCCGTAGAGTGGTGGCAGACGAGAGAAGAGATCCTCCGATGGACTCCCGTATATCGCGCATACGCTCCAAGTTGGCGAAGGCGCCGTACCAGGCACAGCGCAGCCACTCGATGGGCGCCGAGCGCCATCAGTTTCGCGTTGGCCCGCGCGTCAGCTCCGCGCAGGCGGACACCTTCGAGGGTAAACACCACATCGCCTTGCCGTCGGCCTACCGCGAGTTCCTCGTCGAACTCGGAGGCAGCGGTGCCGGCCCCTTCTAGGGCCCGCTTCCGCTGGAGGACTGCAGGCTGTTCACCATGGACCGGCAGCCTCCAGACGGCACCCCGCGGGGATTCCATCACGTGGACCACCCGGACGCGCTGCAAGGAGACCGGTTCCTCCACATTGTCGAGATGGGCTGCACCGACCTGTGCCTCATCGGCGTGACCGGGCCGATCATGGCCGCCTACGACTCCGGCGCCCAGCCGGGTGACTTCTTCACCGCCGCTGCCCACGCTCTCCTCGATGGGCTGGCGCGAGCGGGTGTGGGACGGTTGGTCGCTGTCGGCCTGGCGGCAACACTGGAGACCGATGACGGGATGCCTTTGATGGACACTCCGGGCTTCCCGCAGGAATACCGGCCCTTCCGCCTCGCTCATGCGGCCGGGACATCTGTGCTGCGTGCCTCGGTGACTGCTCTGGACTGGCTGATCGTCAGCCCGGCCGGTGACTTCGACAACGCCGGAGCGCGCTCCGGCCGGTACTCCGTGACCGGTGTCAACATGGCCAGCTGCATCTCCCACAGTGACTTCGCGCTCGCCCTGCTCGACGAGATCGACGCCCCTCGTCACCACCACACGCACATTGGTGTTGAAGGAGCGTGAAGGCGCATGAAGGAGACATGAGGGAGGCAGGCGGCTCCAGATGTCGCCGGTGAGTAGGTCTGGGTCACCTTGAGTGGTCGCCGGGGGCGTATCGGCTCCAGGGGCCTGGCCTGCGGGCGATTGCCGGGTCACGGCCGCTTCCGCGATCGACGGCAGGTCCTGGCCTGTAGGCGCCCGGCGGTTGGGGGCTGGTCGTGCCGACAGCACGCGGGGGCGATCTCGTCGTAGGGCCGCGACGTTTAGGCTCAGGATCATGATCCTGCTGAGTGATCCCCAGGTGGTCAATATCCCGGTGCAGGACTGCGGCGAGCCTCTCGCAGAGATCGCTTCGGTCCCGGCGATTGCACTGGACTCCCGGGAGCGAGACGAGGAAGGGGCGTACGGCCGGGTCAGGACCGGCGTGCTCGAACGTCTCGGTTCGGCCTCCGAGCGGCTTCCCGACGGCGTCAGGTTCCTCGTCATAGAAGGCCATCGCAGCAGCACCGAGCAGGCGCGGCGGTTTGCCCTCTACGAGAACCGCCTACGCCGCTCAGGCATCACCGACCCTGTCGACCTGCGGCGCCGGGCCAGCGCCTTCGTCTCCCCGGTCGAGGTGGCGCCACACTGTGCCGGGGCGGCCCTCGACCTGACGCTCATTGATGCCGACGGCGTCGAGCTGGACATGGGTGGCGCCGTGAACGGCCACCGCACCGGAGACGAGAGGTACTGTCCGCTGGACGCCCCGGGACTGTCCGACCGAGCACGCCGCAATCGCGACCTCCTGGCCCGAACCATGGGCGACGCCGGCTTCATCAACTACCCCACCGAGTGGTGGCACTGGTCCTACGGTGACCGCTACTGGGCTCTGATCACGGGGGAAACCGCCGCTTGCTACGGCCCGGCGGAGATCACCCGGCGCGGATGACCGGCGGGCACGGCTGACTGGGCGGGCACGCGGGTGCAGGCGCCGTCTGGGGGCAGGTCGCGGTGCATCGCGACAGCCGTGCTCCTGGCCTTCGCCTCGACGGCCCTGCCGGCCCGTGCCGCGCAACGAAGCGGGGCGGGGGCGTGGGTGAGCGCGCGACCGGCGGCGGACCGGCCGTCCGCGCACCAGGTCCGGGTCCGGGTCCGGAGCGTTATGACGGCTCTGTGTTCCGGCCGTCCGCCGCTGGTCTCCACCCGTCCTGCGCCCGGACGAGCACGTCGGCCGCGGCGGTCCGGTGGTAGAGCAAGCACCGACCGGCCCGCCCGGCGCCGCTGTGCCAGTCCCGAGTCGAGCAGCACCCTCAAGTGACGGCCTACAGAGACAAGTTGCTGCCCGGCCAGGGCGACGAGCTGCGTCGTGCTCTTCGGTGTGTCGAGCAGCGTCAGCACCGTGGGGCACCGGGGTCCGCTCCCCCTCGGCCAGCGCTCCCGCGCACGGGTAGCCCCGGTTCGGGGTGACGAGCAGGAACATCAGACCCGTCCCCGCGACCTTCATCGGTGGGTAGTCGAAGGACGCATGGGCCGCCCGCAGTTGGGCCTCATGCGCATCATCCCGCACCCGGCGGCGCCGGGGGGGGTGACACAGGACAGCCGATCAGTGACACAGATCGGCATGGCCACCAGGAGAAACAGGCGGTTGATGACACTGCCCGGAGGACTGTTGTGGCTGGCGGCGCGGAGGGCCCGCGCCGAGACGCCGTCACTGGTTTCGTCCAGGCGATGACGAGCTGACGCCGGGGCTGGCGCTGGGCGACGCCGAGGCCAGGCATGACCGCAGCAGGCTCAGGTGCCGGGCCACGACCGGGCGCGCCTGCCGGGCCGCAGCCGTCACCTTCGGATCTCGGCCGGCGGTGATCTCGTGGTCGATGAGCGTGAGCGTGTCCTGGTGGCCGGCGGCCTCGGCCGCCAGCCATTGCGCGTCGTAGGCGGGGGTCCCGGCGTGCTCGTCGATCTGGGCGAGCTGCTGCTGCTGCGCGGTGGTCGGCCCCTTCGGCAGCGTGATGTGCAGCTGGGCCGCGAGCTTCTCGGCTCCGGCGTCGAGCGCGGTGTGATCGCGAACGAGGACCTCCCCGACCTTCTGGGTGCAGGCGCCTGTGGCCTTGCGCTGCGCGTCCTTGCCCGCTGCGATCTCGGCGAGATTGCCCTGGTGAACGGTCTTCAGGAAGGAGCTGTCCAGTGCGGAGGCGCTCGGTCCGGTGCTGCCGCAGGCGCTCACGGCTACCGCGAGCAGCAGCGCACCCGCCGCCGCGGCCAGCTCCGGCCGCAACGCAGTTCGTCGCATCGTGCACTCCTTCGCATCCGCCGGCAGCCGCGCTCCGCACGGGGGGACTGGGTGAACGGCGGCCCTGCTGCCCCGGACACCCCGCACCGTCCAGCACACCCGGCCGTCATCAGCCGCGCACCCCAGGCGGCGTCTACCGGGTGATTCTCGTGCCCAGAGCGATACATCGTTCCCTGCCGGCTGGCCAGGACCTGGGGAATTACGTGACGCCGGCCCGGGAAATTACGTGACCGTTCGCAGAAGCCTGCTGACCGGCGGCATCAAGCCGGCCGCGGGGGCGGCGGTGCTCGGCGGCGGCGGTCTGCTCGCAGCAGTCCCGCACAGGCAGCAGTGGCCAATTCGCCGAAGTTCTATCTGCCGGGCGGGCGGCAATCCGGTCCGGAGCCGGACACTCCATAAGCCCTACGGGGCGATGCAGTCGTTCGCCTACGACAGCGTCAACGGCCGCATCTACTTCGCCCAGCACAAGCGGGCAGCAAAACCGGGGATCTCTGGCTGAGCAAGACGAACCTGTCCGGCACAGTGCTGAGCACCATGGCTCTCAAGAGCTTCGGCCACGGCTCGTCAATGGGAGTGAAGGCGACGGGCGCGGGCAGCAGACCCTACCTATGGATCGAAAGCCACTCGGCCAACGACTCCGGCAACCAGGTCGCCCGCTTCCGCTGGGTCGATGGCGGGACGCTGAAGACTACGGACGCCTCCACCTACGACCGAACCCCCAGGGTCTCCAGCTTCGTCCACAGCCCACAGCCGACGGTGGGCCTCACCGACCACGACCTCTTCCAGGGCATCACATCCTGCGGTCGCTACGCGTATCTCCTCTTCGGCAGCCCGAACGGCTCCTCCTACCTCGTCACTCTCGACCTGAACGGCACCGGGTCGAGCTATGTCGAGAAGTTCCGCACGACCGCCGGAAGGTCCCTCCCGGGCCGCGAGCCCCAGGGAATCGCCATCTGGCGGGTCGGCAGGGCGCCCAGGCTCGCCTTCGGCTTCTCCTCGAAGACCGGCTCGCCACCGGCCACCTTCGACTCAAGCATCTTCTACAAGAGTGACTTCCGGGCCTGACCGACGGATGAGGCGATCGCCCGGCACCTCGGCGTCGGCCGCTCCGCCCTCCACCGGACGCCGGCCGCGCACGACGAAGCCGCCGCCACCACCGACAAACCTCGTGTTGCCGACCGCTGACACTCTGCTGGTCGACCGACAGCTGATCGACGACGTCGACGTGCCTGCGTGTCGGCGTATCAGCGTATCGGCGTGTCGGCGTGTCGGCGAACGGACTTGACGATGTGCCAGCTCACTTCACTGTTCGCGGTGTCCAAGTCGGCGGCGGACCGGACCGCATCATCGACCATCTGAGGCCTCAGCCTGCGCGGAGGCTGCCGCCTCGAGCAGGGACCAGCCGTCGATCTCCCTCACCCGCCGCCCCTCCGGCTGCCACCCGCGGGTCAACGCCGTGTCGAGCAGGGCTCGGACGGCGCCGGGTTCGTGCAGGTTCAAGGAGGCGCCCCGGGTGTACCCCACGTCCCCAGAGCCCAGGGGAGCCCCGCCCGGGACGTACCGGCCCGGACCCTGGGTGAAGACAATGCGCAGTGAGCCGCCCGTGCCGGCCGGCTGCGTATGCAGCGTGAGGGTCTCGCAGCATGACCGGCCGCTGTCGGCCACGCTGTGGCTGTGACGGAGCGTCCACAGATACGTTCGCCCGTCGGCAATCAGTCGACGGGGCTTCTTCGGATGGCGGGGCACGGAGCCGAGGGTACTTGGCTGATTCACGAGCCGAGGGTGCCTCCGGCGCCGAGCACGCCGCCTACCGGGTGTGCCCCGGATTCCCCGGGAAGCTGCCCGTCACCCGGGAGATCAATGTGGGGTGATTCTCCCTCAGCACAGCGCAATCGCACGGGTGTTGAGGCTCCTTCTCGAGATCAACTCCGCTGCTACCTTGGTCGTCCCTATGGCGCTCCGGAGTGCAGGCGGCGGAAGTCTTCAGATCGCCGGACAACGCAGCAAACCATTACATGTGTGGCCACCCGTCCCTGTTGGAGTAGCTCTCGCAGCGGTACCGGGTTGAGCGGTCCCACTCCTTCCCGGTAGCGAGTTCGTATGCCTGATCCGGCACATACAGCAGCCACTCCCCGTCACACTCGGTGGAGGTGTACGGGGCGAACTTGTCGACGTCGAAGAAGACCCCTTCCCATACGGCTTGTCCTGCGGCGACTACAGCGCAACGGGCGTACAGGAACCCGTCGGCGCACTGCGGGAAGGGGGTGCCGTTCCGGCCCGTCATGTCGGCAACGGGAAGCGTCCCGAACTTCTCTTGGTCCAGGCGATAGAGAGCCTCGGCATGTCGTTCCGCGAAGCCGATGATGTCGGGGACGGAACGGCGGCTCAGCTCCTCGGCCAGACGCTGGCAACTCGCCTGCGTGACTTTGCCGTTCAGGGTGGCAATCAGCGCCCAGAAGGCGGCCCATGTCATTCTCACTGGCGCAGGATGCCAGAGCCGTCCGACATCCACAGTTGACATCAACGAGGCCGGACGGCGGCACACAGCGGCGGCGCCTATGGGAGACGGCCGAACCGGCCGACGACGGCGCCTGGGGCAGGAGTTGATCGAACTCCTCAAGCGGTGTTCCCGAGCACGCATGCGCAGCAGGCCACAACTGGACCTCTCCCGTGAGCATGACATCCTCCCCACGTGATCGATTCTCCGTGGACGGCACTCACCCGGGTCGAGCATGACCTGATGATCAGTGCAACTGAGGCGTGGGGCATCCTCGCCTACGCGACGAACGGCACGGACGAGGACGGCCGACCCTTCGATCTCCCGTGTGTCGTGCTCGGTCTTGTTGACCGCGGTTGGGTACAAGTGCACCGCTTGGAGCCTTGGACCGCGCCGGATGGACAGAGAGGGGCGACGTACAGCGCGCCACTCCACCGTGCGGAGATCCCAGAAGTCCTCCGAGATCCGGCGACGTGGGACGACCCTGAGCAGCCGAGCTGGATCGGAGCTGTCACGCTGTCGGTCACAGAGACATGGCGAGCACTCAACCAGCGAAGGGACCAAGGCACCGCGTAACGCCAGAAGCTCACAGACACAGATCTGAGCAGACCGCGGGCTTCTTTCGCCTCGCTGGGCAGCGAGAGCGCCGCCGTCCCGACCGAACCCGAGTCCGCTCCCGAGCCGTCCCACCGCCCGTACTTCGGCTTTCGCGCCGGCGGGTGGCGGCTGACGGGCGAGTACGTGCCGGCCCGACTGCTCGCGCTCGCCACGACAGGATTCGGCATCCTCGCCGCCTGCTGGTTCCGGTGAGCCGCCACCCCGACGGAACGACAAGGGGTGCCCGACCCGTGCACAACGGAGGTTCCTCAATCCCCGTCCCCGGCTCGGGCATCAAGATCGGCATGCCCGTCGAGCCGGCCGACCACGAACTCGGTCGGTCCCGCGGCGGGTTGACCAGGACTTGTACAGGCGATCTCGACGGCTGCGGCCCTTGACCTCAAGCTGACTTGAGGGCTCAGGGTGATCTGCATGAACACCGAAACCGCAGACATCAAGGCCATCGAACAGGTCGTGGCTACGGTCGAGCGCACTCAGCGTGCCAAAGACGTCGAGGGGTTCCTCGCGCTCTTCCATCCCGACGCCCTCTGGACGACTGCCCATGGCAAGGTCCTCATCGGCTTCGACGCGATCACCGAGTTCACCCGCGCCGTCCTGCCCAATGCGAGCTGGGACGGCAAGGTCACCTACGAGGCAGTGCACACGCAGTTCCTGCGGCCCGACGTGGTGGCCGTCAAGGTCCGGCAGGTTTACCACTCCGCAGACGGCGACACGGAGGGCGCCCCTCTTTACGTCATGACCAAGCAGGAGGACGGGAGCTGGTTGCTGCACGCCGGCCAGAACACCGAAGTGCGGGTCGATTAAGGACCCGTCCGAGCGATCACGTACGGAGCCAGATGACCACGGCTGCCGCGGTGGCAGTGCCGAGGAAGACGTAGCCGCGCTTGTCATAACGGGTGGACACAGCCCGGGACTGCTTCAGCTTGTTGATCGCTCGCTCGACGGTGTTGCGTTTCTTGTACCGCTCCTCGTCGAAGCCGGGTGGCCGCCCGCCGCGTGAGCCTTTGCGCAGGCGGGTGGCCTGGCGGTCGGACTTCTCCGGGATGGTGTGCCGGATGCCGCGTCGGCGCAGGTAGTCACGGCGAGGTCCGTTGCTGTAGGCCCAATAGGCGTACGACTCTCGTAGTAACCGGGCCTACCTGCGCAGACGCGGGATCAAGGCGACGATCCCAGTGCCCTCGGATTGGGTCCGCAACCGCCAGAGGCTCGGCTCCCGGGGCGGTCGGCCACCGAAGTTCGACAAGACCGACTACCGCGAGCGGCATGCCGTGGAGTGCGAAATCAACCGTCTCAAGCGCCACATTGGATGACATCGTCATGCCGCCAGCATGATCAGCAACGACGCGTCTTGCTCGCGGAAATCAGACAACGTTGTGCGGCACGGTCAGCACTTTCGCAACACGCCCTAGACACTCACCTGCGGGCAGAGCGGAGCGATCGTGCCGCGCACCGAGGAGGACCCCGGGCGGGCGCGCGGAATGCGACTGCTCGGCATGATCTGGTCCCCTATCGATGCCGCCACCATGATGGTCAACTGCCATCCCGCGAGGCTGCCGCAGTACCGCGGGCCCGACCGGTCAAGCTGGCGCTGTTACGCGACGCGGGCGGCCTCGAGGAGCACGTCGACGAGCCGCTCCGCCGCGTCGGGCCGCCCGTGTTCGCGGGCGGCCCGAGCCATGCCCGCACGCCGGGCCGGGTCGGTCAGGAGCGGTCCGAGCGCCGCCTGCAGACGCTCCGGGCTCGTCTCTCCCTCCAGAGCGACGGCGGCACCGGCTTCCTGTAGGTGGCGTGCGTTGTGCGCCTGCTCGTTGCCCGCCGAGGAGGCGAGCGGAATGAACACGGCAGGCTTGCCGAGCGCCGTGAGCTCCGCGAGGGTGCCCGCGCCGCTGCGGGACACAACGACGTCGGCCAGAGCGAGTACGTCCGGCAGCTCCGGTCCGACGAAGCCCGTCAGGTGATAGCGCCCCGACAGCGCTGCGGGCAGGGACGCCGCAACGGTGAGCAGTTCGTCGACGTTCGCCGGACCGCACTGGTGGACCACGTTCGCGCGCTCCAGCAGCCACGGCAGCGACTGGGCGATCACCTGGTTGATCTGCTGCGCGCCCTGCGCGCCGCCCGTCACATAGAGGGTGGGCAGGCGCCGGTCGAATCCGGTCAACTCCAGTGCGGTAACGGCCCTGTCGGCGTTGCCGGTGAGCACCTCCGGCCGGATGGGGTTGCCCGTGACGACGGCGGCCGCGCGCACGTCCTGCGGCAGCAAGGGGAGGGAGGACTCCGAAGACACCGCGATGCGGGTGGCGGATCCGGCAAGCTTCCGGTTGGCCAACCCCAGGCGCACGGTCTGTTCGTGCAGGACGAGGGGGCGCCTGCACAGGCGGGCGGCGAGGCCGGCGGGGACGGCGACGTATCCGCCCGTGGCGAGGACGACGTCCGGGGCGAAGTCGGAGATCCGCGACCGGGCCTGCGCGACGCCGAGCGGTACGCGCGCCATGTCCTTCACGTTCGCCGGGCCCAGCATCTTCAGCGGGTTCGACGAGCGGCGGATCTTGCCTGTGGCGACCGTGGTGAACGGGATGCCCTCGGCGGGCGCGACGCGCGCCTCCAGGCCCTCGGCCGTACCGATCCACAGGACTTCCAGGCCACGCCCCTCACCGGCGAGCCGGTTCCGCAGGGCACGCACGGCGGTGAGTGCCGGGTAGGTGTGACCGCCGGTTCCACCGCCCGTCACGACGAGACGGAACGGCGGAGGCGTGGCGCTGCTGGTCACGAGACAACATCCAATCTGGCTGCGAAGGGCAATGCCCGTCGTACTCGACGTCCGACCGGGAGAGGACGGGTGGCGAGGCGCAAGCCTTCCACATCCGCCCACTCCCCTGTGAAGCTTCTATATCCCGTCAACCCCAATCGGCGCAGCGGCGTTGTTGAGGTGGCGATAGAGGCGTCGGGCGAGGTATCGCTTGAGGCAGCGGCGGATCTCGCGGTCTGTCTTGCCCTCGGTGCGCCGTCGGTCGGCGTAGGCGCGGGTTTGGGGGTGATGCACCATGCGGACCATGGCGATGACGTTCAGGGCGCGGTTGAGACGCCTGTCGCCACCGCGGTTGAACCGGTGGCGGGTGGTGTTGCCCGAGGAGGCGGGAATCGGGCTCACTCCGGCGAGGGCGGCGAACGCGGCCTCGTTGCGGATCCGACCTGGATGAGACCAAGCGACCAGGACGGTGGCGGCGGTGACGGGACCGATTCCGGTTTCCTCAACCAGCTCGGCGGCAGGGCTGGCGTCGACCAACTCGCCTATCCGGTTCGTGTTGTCCGTGATCTCTGCATCGAGGACGAGGATCCTCTTGGCGAGACGGACTGCCTCGGTGCGGGCCGTCGCGGTGGCGAGGTCTTCCTCGCGGGGACGCCAACGAGCCATCTCGCCAACCTTCTTGGCACCGAGGGAACGCCGGGCATCGATGCCGAGGTCAGCGGTGCGCACCAGGGCGGTCAGGGCGTTCACAGCCCTGGTTCGCTCGCTGGTGAGTTCGTCCCGCGCGGTGAGGAGGATCTGGGCTGCCGCGCGGATCCCTTCGTCCATCCGCGGGTTTCGCAGCTGTTCTTCGGGGAGCGGAAGCACGGCTGCCGCTATGCGCCGGGCATCGATTGGGTCGGACTTGCCGATTCCGCGGCGCCCGCCGCGGCCCATGCGGGCGGCCTCGGCCACCCGGTAGCCGGCAAGGGCGCTCTGGCGGGCAATCTGGGCCCCGTAGCTGCCGATGCCTTCGATAACCCACAGGGCGCCAAGGTCCCCGCCGGTGCGGCGTCCGACCCAGTTGATCGCGCGAGCCCTGCCGGCGTGGGTGTTGGGGAATGTCTCCGTGTCCAGGTGCTCGCCGTTCGCGGCGAGGACAGCGTAGGTGTGGGTCCTGGCGTGGGTATCGACGCCGATGACGAACGAACGTGTGTGGGCGACAATGGTGTTCACGCGATCGGAATTCCTCTCCGTGAGACGGTAATCGCGGTCGCTGCGGACCGGCGCCGTGCCCGGGAGAGGTCACTTCGAGGCAGAACTGTGATGGGCCACGGCCCCTTCAGGGTCGGGCAGGCTTCTTATCAGGCCACCGAGGTGGGCCGGGTCGACGCCGGCCGCCCGCCGCAGTCGGACAGTTCATAGGCAGGGCACCCTTTGGGGCCACTTTCGTCACGAGTCACGACAGCGACGGGGCGACCGACGTCAACCTTGCCAGCCGGTCCCGGACCAGCCAGGTAAAGACTCACAGTTTCGTCAGACGAGGCGAGGCGAGGCGTGGGGATCGGGGTTCGGAGAACGTGCCGTCGCGGAGCATCGCGAACAGCACGCTGTAGTGCGACGGCGCACTGAACCGTATCCGCTACACTTGATCTTGAGCTGGTCGCCGCAACTCCGGTCGGCTGGTGTTGCGTTGGTGGTCCAAGGAAGGACGTCCCGCTTCCTGCGGGGAAATGCAGGTGCAAGGCCTGCCCGGCGCTCGATCATGTGGGGCCCGTCCACGCACTGCGCGGACGGGCCCCACGCATTCCCCGGCAGACCACGTGCTCCGCAGCCGTTGGCGCTGAGAGCGATCAGGGTCAGGGCGTAAGGGTGCCGACTCGGTCGGTTCTCGTACTCGCGGCGGGCTTGCGCTGGGCCAGGACTGCGGGGATACCTTGGCCGCCGTCCTCGGCCGTGACGGCCGGGCGGCGTCCACCCCTTGTTGCCCTTGGCTTCGGCGGCGCGCAGTCCGTCGTAGGTCAGCTCGCGCTGGAGGTCTCATTGGAGTTCGCCGGCGGCGAGGGTCTGCACCATGAACTTCAACTTCACGGTGGACAGCAGCTCGCCGATGCGTGGGTGGGTGGCGGGCGGTGAGGTCCGTCGCGGAGAACGCGCCGTCGTGGATGCGCAGCGCGACCTGGTCGCGGTGGAGGGCCGGCTTGGCTCCGCGCCGAGCGGCGTACGGATCTCAGTCGGGCAGGCCCCAGAACGAACCGTGCAGGCCGACTTCGGCGAAGTAGGAGGCTGCGGCGGCGGGGTCACGGCGGACATAGCCCGCGTCCAGGCGTCCGGTGTACCAGTCGCCGGGGAAGCGCCACAGCGTGGGCAGATCCATGACGTAGCCGCGCTCGTGGCTCGTCTTGTGCAGCCAGGTGTCGACGCAGTCGGTGGAGCAGAACAGGCGCTGGTTTCCGCAGGTGTGCACGACGTCGTCCCAGGCCCGGCTCATGGGGGTGAGGAAGTGGGCCACCTGGTCACCCTTCGGGGGCGCCTCCCGGCCGACCACCCAGGCGTGCGGGGTGCCACAGGCCATGCAGCGGGTGGCGACCAGGACGTCAGGCTCGTCCTTGAGCAGGTGAGGCAGGGCGAACGAGTCCCAGGCGCCGCCGCCCCACTACAGGGTGCGCGTCCCCATGACGGAGAAGCCGAGCGGTACAGAGGCGAAGGGGTGGGCCATTCCGATCTGGTCCTGGTCCTGGTCCTGGTCTTGCGGGTCCAGGACCACATCGTGGCGTGCGTCGAGGGTGCGCATCTCCTGTCGCACCCGGTCGGAGGCGAGTGCGGTGAGTGCGGAGAGCTCCGGCACACTCGGCGCGCGTCCGGTGCGGGCAAATCAGCGGTAGACGGCCCGGCGCACCCTCTCGGCCGCAATGATTCGCCGGACAGGCTCTGGCTAGACGGGAGGTGACGGCGGAGAGTTGCCCGGAAGGGCCGGATTCTCCGGGCGACGTACGTTACCGCTGCCGAGCAGTACGCGGGCCCGGACCCGCATCGGCTCGTCGCCGCGCCGGGAGAGCAGGACCAGTTCGTCGACCCGGGCCGTCATGGAGCCGAGGAGGGCCTCCGCCTTGGGGGCGAGGAGGCGCGGGTTCGGGGTACGGCCGAGGGACAGGTGCGGGGTGAAGCCGTGCGCGTGCGATCCGCAGAGCGGAAAGCGGAGCTCCAGGGACTCCCGCAGCCGCGCCCAGGGCTCGTGATCGGCGGCGGCCGGGTCGAGCCAGACGGTCGCGTCCTCGCGGTGTCCGAACCAGCGGACGCCCGCCAGGCGGGCGGTGAACGGCGGCGTCTCGGCGAGCGCCGCGGCGACCAGCGGCAGGGCCCGGGCGAACTCGCCCTCGGGGACGAAACCGAAGAGCACGTTGACGTGCGGCGGCCAGCGGCGGATCTGCCGGTCGTGTTCGCGGCGAATATGCTGGATCGGCGGCCACAACTTGGCCGGCGGCAGCCAGGCGACGGCGGTGCGGTTCGTCGACGGGACGGCGAGGACGTCGCCGGGTGCCGGGGCCGGCACGGGACCGACCGGCCAGACGAGGGTCTCGTCGAGCCGGTCGATGCCCAAGGCTCGGTCCCAGACGACCTGGCCGTCCGCCTCGAAGAACACCACCCGGTGCCAGGGGATCTCCCCGCCCGGTACGAAGTCGCCGAGCAGGACCCGCTTCGGCGGGGCCCCGCGCTCGGCGATCCCCATCACGAACCGCTCAGGGTCGAAGCGCGGGTCCCAGAGCACCCGGTGGTAGACCTCGTCGCTGGTGTGCACGTCAGCACCTGCCCTCGACTATCAGGGTGACGCGCGCCCGGTCGGTCCTGCAATCCAGCGCCCGGCCCGCCCCCCACCCCGCTGCGGTTACGGCAGGACAGCGAAAGACAGCGGCGATCTTCGCCCCGGATTCCCACCTCGGACACCAGGGGACACGTAACCCGCGAGTAGGACTGTTGGCGCCCGCCTGAGTGTGCTGGCTTCCGAGACTTGGTGGACTAGGTGGACTAGGTGGACTAGGTGGATTGGGTGGATGAAGATGCTGTCGCCTTGTGTCCTTCGGGCCCTTGAACGGTTCAATGCCGCTTATCCGTGGGATCACAACGCCCACTACCACCGCTGGATCCTGCGGCAACTACCGAGACGCTTCAACAATGCCCTGGACGTCGGCTCTGGGAGTGGTGACCTCGCACGGCTCCTGGCCGGACGTGCCTCCGCCGTGAAGGCAGTCGATTCTGATCCGGTGATCACCGCTCAGGCTCAGGAGCTGACACCTGCTGCGCTTCCCGTGGCTTTCACCGTCGCGGATGCAGTGGCCGAGTTCCCTGCGGGCTCCTACGACGTCATCACCTGCGTCGCCACGATCCACCATCTGCCGTTCGCCCAGACACTCACCTGTTTCCGCCGGCATCTGGAGCCCGGAGGAACCTTGGTGGTCGTCGGCCTGTCCCGCGCCCAGACCTCTGTTGACCATTTGCTTGGTGGCGCTGCCATTGCGGCGAACGTCGTCATGGGCTGGCTGAAGAACAGAGGCCGTCCCTCGCCGCGGCCCGTCTCTATGACGGCTCCTACTCGCTCAGCGGACATGACCTTCGACGACATCGTCCGTGAAGCCGGAGACGTCCTCCCCGGAGCGCGGATACGGCGACGGCTGTTCTGGCGCTATACGCTCGTATGGAATCACCCCTGAGCAGCCCTGGCCTTCTTCGACCCGTTGTCGGTGCGGGGGGGGTGGGCCAGGCAGCGGGTCATCGTGGTGATGAGTGCCCAGTTCACCCTTCGGCCGGGACACGGCCCGCGCCGGGTCCTGCGGGATGTACCTCCAGGTCGTGAGCCCGATTGCTCAGCGGACGACGTCCGGGGTAGGTGCGCTCGGCGATGACGGCGTCCCGTTCGTCGAACTCGCCGTAGAAGCAGAGCACCCGGGCCACCCACCAGGTCATCCGTAACGGCTGGGGCTGTCAGTGTTTGTGCAGCTCGGCCATATACGTATGGGCGGCGCCGCGATCCAGTTCCACGCTGTATCCGGCCAGCTCCTTGACCAGTTGCTCGGCAAGGGCGTTGAGGCTTCGGCTGCCTTCCGGCTTGATCCGCTCGCGGTCCAGCACCGTGAGTGCCGCCTTCTTCGAAGTACAGGCACGGATCTCGGCTGCAAGATCGACACGACGCGCCTGCGACCTGCCGCTTGGCGGACCCAACGGCCAGTGCAGCCGGGCCAGTTCGCTCCAGACCACCGCAGGATCCACACCGGCGCTCAGGGCGCCGTCTCCTCACCGCAGGCAGTGCTGTCCCGCAGTCTGACGCTCAGCCTCCAGAGCCAGGAACGCCTCCACGCTCTCCCTGAGCCTCTCGATATCTCGGGCCGTGCCATCGCATGCGACCACACTCCAACAACGCCCTGGCTTGCTGACGAGGACGACCAGCGGTTCTGGCGGGCCACGATGCCCGGCGTCGGGACGGGCACGTACGGGGAGGTGGAGGACCTGGCCCGCAAGCAACCGGGTGACCTTGAACAAGGTGATCACGCGGTGGCCGGACATGCTGACGGCCGCGGGTTCCCTGGTCAGGGCTGGGCTGGGCGGTCAGGCGACGGTGGCCTGAGCTTTTGCGTACTGCTCGTCGGTGACGGGCTCCAGCCAGGTGGTGCCGTCACCGTTGCCGTCGCCGACGACCATTGCGATGTGGGCCATGAGGGTGTTCTCGGTGGCGCCGTGCCAGTGCTCCTCACCGGCGGGGCACTTGACGGTCTCACCCGCGGTGACCTTCACGACGTGGCCGTCGCGGGTGCCGACCAGGCCAGTGCCGTCGGTGATGTAGAGGGTCTGGCCGTTGGCGTGGGTGTGCCAGTTGGTGCGGGCGCCAGGGGTGAAGCGGACCAGGCCGGCGGCCAGTCGGGCGGGCTCGGTCGGCGCCTCGATCATGTTGAGGTAGACGTCACCGGTGAACCGCTCCGCGGGGGCCTTGCCGGTCGGGGTCGAGGTGATGTGCTCCATGCTGACTGCTTCCTCAGTTCTGTACGGGTGGGGCGGGAGGGGATGCGGTTCAGGCGCTCGCGCGCTCGTCGGCGATCTTCTTGAGCTGGGTGATCGCGGTCATGGCGTTGGGCCAACCTGCGTAGAAGGCGAGGTGGGTGATGGCCTCGGACAAGTCCTCGACGCTCAGTCCGTTGTCCAGGGCGACACCGAGGTGGTAGCCAAGCTGCTCGCTGCGGTAGAGCGCGGCCAGCACGCTCACGGTGACAAGGCTCCGGTCGCGCGGGGAGAGCCCAGGGCGCTCCCAGACGTCGGCGAACAGGACGTCGTTGGTCACCTCGACCAGCTTGGGCGCAATGGCGGCCAGCTCCTGCGGCGCACGCTGCTTCGGCATGAAGTACGGGTCCTTCGATCTCAGCGGGTGGGTACGGTCCAGTACGGTCCACCCTGGGTGTTCCGGGCTCCCGCGGCAGCCCGTGGGCCGCTCGTCGGGGCGGCGCCGGCCGGTACGACCGGCGCCTGATATCGAGGAAACCTCAGGCCACCAGGGTGCAGAAGGGTCTGCCGTTACAGGTACTGACAGAACCCCCCACGCAGGGGCCCTTCGCCCTAGCCTGGAGGGCGTGAGCACTCAGGACGACATCCGCGCCTTCCTGGCCTCCCGCCGAGCCAAGATCACCCCGCAGCAGGCCGGACTGCCCGCCTACGGCGGTAACCGGCGCGTGCCCGGTCTGCGCCGCGAGGAAGTCGCCCTGCTCGCAGGCGTCAGCATCGACTACTACGTCCGCCTGGAGCGCGGCCACCTCGCCGGCGCCTCGGAGGAAGTCCTCGGCTCCGTCGCGAACGCCCTCCAGCTCGACGACGCCGAACGCGCCCACTTGCAGGACCTGGCCCGCGCCACCGCCAAACGCCCCGCCCGCCGCACCAGGCGGCCCCGCGGCCCTCTGCCCGACAGCGCCCTGCGTGTGCTGAACTCCATGAGCGACTGCCCCGCCTTCATCCGTAACGGCCGCCTCGACATCCTCGCCACCAACACTCTCGGCCGGGCCCTGTACAGCCCTCTCTACGCCGACGACATGCGGCAGCCGGCCAACATCGCCCGCTTCCAGTTCCTCGACCCGGCCGGGCCCGACTTCTTCCCTGCCTGGGACGAATCGGTGAACACCACCGTCTCCCTGCTGCGCACCGAGGCCGGCCGCGCGCCCGGTGACAGCGAACTGACCGGACTGATCGGCGAACTCGTCACCCGCAGCGAGGAGTTCCGCACCGCCTGGGCCAAGCACAACGTGCGCCTCCACTACGGCGGCCGCAAGTCCTTCCGTCATCCCGCCATCGGCGAGATCACCCTCGACTTCGACGCCATGGAACTGCCCGCCCAGCCCGGCCTCACCCTCACCGCCTACAGCGCGCCCCACAACACCCCCGACCACGACAAGCTCCAGCTTCTCGCCGCCTGGGCCGCCACCGAAAACCCGCAACAGACCACGACTCGGGAACCGGCCGACCCCCAGGCTTAGCCGCGTCCGTCTCCGGCGCGCCGACCCACACCCCCTGGCCAAGACGTTCCATCGATCCGCAGGCTGCCGAAGGGCTACCTGTCACCTGGTTCGCCGCTCGTTCACGGCGCCCCCATGTGACGGCTGCCGTAGACGACCCGGACCTCCTCAGTTGCTCGCAGGCGGGCCCTCGGGGCCCACGCCCCTGCCCTGAAGAGCGCGCACCGTTGGCCCACCTGAACCGCAGTGAGCCCCACACAGAGCACCCCAGCGTGGGCCGTTCGGGTGGCACTGTCTGGCTTGCCCGGCCCCCTGGCCGATCGGCTCCGCGCATCCCAGCCCCAGTTGGCGGCCTCTGAATTCGGCCTCGACTCGCTGCCGCTGCACGTGGCTTGGGCAGAGGCCCCCCGAAGCCCCGTCCGGCCGCCGGCACTGGCCGACGAGGTACTCATCGCCTACACGCCGAGCGGGCGCCCGCCGCCACCGCCGCGGATCCTGGCCGCGCGGTACAGGCCCGCAGCCTGCTCGCGGTCGCTGACCCGCTGCCCTCCCGGGCGAGGCTGCCGCTGCCCTCCCGGCTGAGGCTGCCCGCCGCCCGTTCGGCTCTTCAGCTCGGTCTGGGCCGGACAGCTGGAGACACCGGTGAAGAGCGACGCCGCCACGGCAGTGACTCCAGGTGCGATGCGGCCGACCTCGCCGTCGGCCGCCGCAGCAACGGCCCCGCCTCAGCTGCCCCGACCGGAAGCGTTGCCGCAGGCAGGTAGGTAGGTAGGCAGGCAGGGTCCGAGGGGCGGCCCGGCTGTGTGCCTGCCTGGATGGTGTGTCAGGCGATGGCGAGCCGGTCCACCACCAGCTCCACCCTGCGCTCGGTGTCCTCCGGCGGGAGCCGTCCCGCGCGGGTCAGGGTGGCCAGTCCGTGCAGGGCCGCCCAGAACGTCTCGGTGAACAGTCCCGGGTGAACGCCGTCCCCGGCGACCTCGCCCAGGCTCTCCAGCAGCGCGGCGAAGGCGTCCTTCAGCGGCTCCGGGGTGTCCTCCTGCGCGTACGCCAGACCACCGTCGAGCTGGAACAGGGCGTCGTAGACCGCTGGGTTGCGTGCCGCGAAGTCGAGGTACGCGTGGGCGAGCGCGGCGACCCGGGCGCGGGGCCCATCCGCGGCAGCGGTCGCGGCCCGCACCGCCACGGCCATCTCGGTGGCGCCCTGGAGCGCGACGGCGCCGATGATCTCCCGCTTGCCGCGGAAGTGGCTGTAGAGGACGGGCTGGCTGTACTCGATGCTCTCGGCGAGCCGGCGGGTGGTGACCGCGTCCCAGCCCTGCTGCTCGGCGAGTTCGCGGGCCGTGGCCACGATGAGGCGTTCGCGCTCCGCCCGTTCACGCTGCTTGCGTTCCTGTACCGACATGATTCGATCCTAGCATCGCTAGACAACCGAGCGATAGCAGCACTATCGTTGCCTCATCAGCTAGCAACGCTAGATTCTGGAGGGGCATCATGCTCAACGCACTCGAGGTGTTCACCACCGTGACTGTCGGGCTGATGGTGGGGGTGGAGTTCTCCGTCGTCTTCGTCATGAACCGGATCCTGGACGCGCTTCCCGAGGACAGCCGCCAGCTCGGCCACGCCCACGGCGGCCGGATGCTCGGCGCCGTGATGCCGGTCTGGTACATCGGCTCGGTCGTCCTCGTCGCGGTCTGGGCCGTCGCCGGATGGGGCCACCCCGGCACCGGCCTCGTCGTCACCGCCGCCGGACTGCTGATCGTCAGCGTGGTCATGTCGGTGGTGCTGCTCGTCCCGATCAACAACCGGAACAAGACCTGGACCCCCGAGAACCGGCCCGCCGACTGGAAGCAGCAACTGCACCGCTGGGAGCGCTACCACTACGCCCGCGTCGCCGTCATCATCGCCGCCTTCACCCTGCTCGTCGCCGCCCTCGTCTGAGCCCGCGGGCCGACGCCGCGCCGGTGGCGCACGATCCCCGTTCCCCGGGCGGCAGCAGGCAGCCGAACTGCCTCCATCCGGGAACGCAGCTGCCGCTCAGACCCCACAACGGCGATCCCGGCCAACCACTCCCCTCGATCAGCCGCGTCCGCGCGGCCTGATCAGGCCTCACACGACTCAGCACGCTCCACGAAGTTCACCAAGCCGACGAAGACTCGCAAGGAGAACAGCAATGTCGCTGAAGAAGATCAACACCGTCCTGGCCGCCGCTTTCATCCTCTTCATCCTCTGGTTCGGGTCGGAGTTCATCCTGATCCCGGAGACGGTGGCGCCGACCTTCGGCCTGCCGAGCTGGCCGTCCGGCGACGGCGGCGGCTTCCTGATCGTCAAGGGAACCCGCGACGTCGTCATGGCCCTGGTCCTGGGCATCCTGCTGGTGACGGGGCATCGCCGGGCGCTGGGCTGGGCGATGCTGGTGGAGGCCTTCGCCGCGTACGGCGACATGACCAACGTGCTGGCCCACCACGGCTCCGTAGCCACCGCGCTGGGCGTCCACTGCCTGACCGCGACCCTGATGGTGGTCAACGGCCTGCTGATACTGCGCGAGACCCGCACCGTCGTGGCCGCTTCGGTGACGCCCGCCCGGCAGCCCGCCTGACGCCACCCTGGTGCGTGTGTCGATACTCGCCCGGGCGGATCTCCAGCCGTCGGCCCGCCCGCGTGGCGGCGCGTGGCCGCTGGTGGGTGGCGGAGGGTTGCCGGGTCCTCCACTGAGCGGTTGGCGTCTTGCCTGTCGAGACTGGTGATCAGCACGTGGCATGCTGCTCGTCGGCTAGCGGTGGCGCCGGCTGGTGTCGCTCGTGTCCCGTGCGGGCGCCGAGCGGGCCGCCGCCCCTTGTCCCACTGATCGATTTCTGCCTAGGTGAGCACCACAGATGAAAGAAAAAGTGCGATTCCCGAGCGTCGTCGGCCCCGAACTTGCCGGGGTGATCGACCTGCCGGAGGGCAAGGTCCGGGGCTGGGGGCTCTTCGTCCACGGCTTCACCCTCGGCAAGGACTCGCCGGCCGCCTCGCGCGTCAGCAAGCAGCTGGCCCGCGAGGGCATCGGCATGCTGCGCTTCGACAATCTCGGCATCGGAGACTCCGACGGTGACTGGGGAGACGGTTCCTTCACCGTCAAGGTGCAGGACACGGTCCGCGCCGCGGCATTCATGGCCGAGCGCGGGACACCCGTGGACCTGCTGGTGGGGCACTCGTGGGGAGGCGCCGCCGCCCTCGCCTCCGCCGGCGAGATGCCCGGCCTGCGCGCGCTGGCCACGATCGCCGCACCCGTCGACCCCAGCCACGTCGAGCGGCAGTACGACTCGGTCCTGGACCGCGTGCTCAGCGACGGGGCGCACGAGTGGTTCGTCGGGGGGCGGACCCTCGTCCTCAAGCGCGCCTTCGTCGAGGACGTGCGCAAGGCACACCTGCGCGACCGGATCGGCGAGCTGAACGTTCCGCTCCTCGTCGCGCACTCCCCCACCGACTCCACCGTCGACATCTCCAATGCCGCGGAGATCTTCCAAGAGGCCCGGCACCCGCGCAGTTTCATCTCGCTCGAAGGGGCGGACCATCTGCTGACCGCGCGAGGGCAGGCACAGCGGGCCGCGCACATCATCAGCGCCTGGGCCGACCAGTACCTCGGCGAGGCACGGCGCTGAGCAACGGCCGCATCTGCCGGGGCCGGTGCTTGCCGCTCGCCCCGGCACGTGCGGCTGCCCGCCCACACCCTGCCGCGGCGGGGTACCTCCCAGGGGCGGCTGCTCGCCCACGCGCCCAGGAGCCGGATCGCGACCATCGGCGCCTCGCCGTGATCGGCGACATGGGCGCGGATCTCCGCGGGAACCGACCGCTGCCGCTCGCCTGTGCGTGGCGCTCGACGTGGCCGACGGCCGCCGCATCGCCGAGGCGACAGATGAGGCCGGCGGCACGTCACCAGGGCATCGGGAAAGGCGAAGTACGGAACATGGAACTGGAACTGCTGCCGCTGGTCGGTGTCGGGCCGCTGCGGCTCGGCATGTCGGCGCGGGAGGCGCGCGACGCGGTCCCGGCGTGGGGGCTGCTGCGGGTCGCCTCCAGTGACCCGGAGCCGGGGCAGATCCTGCTCAAGCACGACCCGTCCGGCCTGAACGTGATGCTGGGCTTCACCAAGGGCGCGCTGAGCGGCGTGGAGCTGTTCCGGTTCCTCGACGAGGACGCCGACGTACGCGTACTCCTCGACGGTCTCGACGTCTTCCGCACCCCGAGTGCGGACCTCTTCGAGCTGTTCGCGGAGCGGGGCCACGAGATCACCGAGAACGACCTCGGCTTCGACGAGCTGCCGGATCTGAAGGTCGTCCTCGCCAACCAGAGCAGCTACGAGTACCCGGTGGACGAGGACGGGGATCCTCTCTACTACGACTACGTGCGCCTCGCGGACCAGATCTGACGCACGGTGAACCACCGTAGAACCCAGCCCGGCGCAGGCTGGGCCCGGGCCGCGATCGAGCGGGCCTGGTCGGGTCCGCACGGAGCCGGACACCACTGGCAGCCCCTGGAGTCGGGCCTCGACGGCTAGAGCTTCACGCCCGACTTCCCGACGTACGTCTCCGGACACCTCGGAGTCGGCGGGGCCTGGGCCGGGATCCTGCGGAACTACTTGGTGGCCCCCTAGGAACTGAACAGGGAACCCACAGGGAACCGTTGCAGCTGTCAGAATTTTTGGCAGACGCTACGTCCTCGGTCCGTTCAACGAGCGTGTCCACCGCCGCGTCGGCGGTGCCGTCGAGGACCGGCTGTGGGACTGGTGGGCTCGCATGTTGCGGTGTCGCGTATTCGCGAGCCGCTCGACTCGCGGGACACGGTGAGTGATCGCTTGGGGATCGTGGCGGCCGCGGGTAACTACCAGAGCCAGCGGTCGAGGAACTCGGCCCAGATGAAACCGTTGTAGCCGTCGAAGGCAGGTGGATCGATCTTCTTGAGTTCGTCAGCGAGCATGCTGAGCTCGGCCAGGGCTTCCTCCTCGCGGTCATCCGGATCGCTGAGGATCTCGGACTCGCTGACGTGCCGGCCGTAGTGGTGAAGGGTCCGCAGCCAGAGGTCGATGGAGGAGTTGGCGAACCATGCCTCGCCTTGCGGAAGGACGTAGTGGACCGTGCCTGTCCCGGGTTCGACGCCGAACGACCATTCCATGCCGGGCACGAGGTTGCCATGGTGATTCTGGGTTAGGCGGTAGAGCGACCTACCATCTGACGTCTGGAGTGCTGGAGCCGCTTCCACCTGGAACGATACGTACTCGATCAACTGGTCGACGATGGGGATCCCGACATCAACCAGTAGTGCCTTCTGATCCTCGGGGATCTGCCAGCCCGACACGACTTCCGAGTCTGCCCTTGTGACGTTCCCTGTGCCGGCCCAGGCAGTGAGCTCGTCAAACGTTGTCATGTGAGAGTCCTTCCGCGGCTGGCTGCGATGCGGACCCTATCGAGCGGGGCTGACAGGCACGTGGCCCCATCGAGGACGCACTCCTCAGTGGTCGCCGGGGGCGTATCGGCTCCAGGTTCCGCCGGCCTCGGTGACCAGGCGGGTAGTGGTCTTGTCGTGATAGCCGAGTGCCTTCGCGATGACGGGGGCCGGGGCTTGGAGGACGAGGTGCCGGATTGCGGAGGCCCTGCCGCGCTGCGGCGGGACGCCGATCTCGCGCAGATGGACCTGGAGGCTGACCGGGTTCATCGGCTGTCCGGGCTGGCGGCCGGGGAAGAGCCATTGTGAGCTTCTGCTGCTGGCGTAGGGCAGGTGCTGGCGGGACCGGATGTAGGCCCGCATCAGGTCGGCGACGGGCGCCGGCAGCGGGGACGGTGGGTCTCCCAACTGGACGGTGACGGTGATCTCGTCGTCGGTGACGTCGTTGATGGTGAGGCGGACGATGCGGCTGACGGGTTGCGCATAGAGGAGAACGAGCGCGGCGGCGACCCTGGCCCGCAGGGGCAAGGAGTCGTCATTGAGGACGCGGCGGAGCATCGCGAGCCGGCGGTGCTGGTGCAGCGGTTCCGGGTCCTGGGTGATGACGGCGGGCGGCAGCGTGAGGCGGGGCATCCGGCCGGTCCTCATGCACCACCGCAGGAATGACTGGGACGGACGGCGGGTGGCCAGGCTCTCGGTGTGCCAGGCGTCGATGTCGGACTGCTGGCACTGCCCGATGGCACGTCCTTGGCTGGCGAGCCATGCGAGGAAGGCACCGGCCTGGGTGACTTCCTGCTTGGTGTGGTTGGTCTGGGAGCGTCCCAGTGGTGCCTTCTCTGCCTTTGCCCGCAGGCGCCGCATCTGGTGCCAGGTGGCGAAGTGCCGGAGAAGCTGACGGTGCTCGGGCTCCTCGATGGTGGCGAGCCGTTCGGTCAGCCACCGCTGGTAGAGGAGGAGCTGCCGGTCGAGGCGTGGCAGGACTCCGCTGTCCATCAGCAGGTCACGCAGGTGAGTAACGGTTCGCCAGGGGGTTTCCTGGTGCAGCCCGTCGTGGGTGAGTGGGATGCTGCCGGTGGCCAGTCCCTGGAGGAGGCGGACGACGTTGGAGTTGCGCAGCCAGATCAGTCGGCTCTTGGGCCGGTCCATCTCCAGCAGGGTCTTGACCAGCGGCAGGAACGCCGGAGCGACACGGCCAGTGCCGTCGTCGAGGAGGTGGGCGAGCGTGTCGGCGAGGGTGCAGTGTTCGCAAAGACGCCCGCCGAGTAGGAGCCCCTCGAAGCCGCAGCGATCACAGAAGAAGTCGCGGACGATGCCCGCGCAGTCGCGGCAGATCGGTGTGCCATCGGTGTCCCGCCCGGGCAGCAGCCGGTCGGTGCCGCAACAGGGGCAGCGGCCGCGGACGCGCATCGCGCGTTCGTAGCAGGTCCGGCAGATCGGGCCGTCCGACCACTCGGCGGACTTCGAGGCCCGACGGCCGCAGCGTGCGCAGTCACGGATCATCCACCGCTCGTACTCCTCCGGCGTCACCGCTCACCCCTCCGGCGTCAGCCGGACCCGTGTGGGTCGCCGGGCGGCCAGGTTGATCGGAGACTCTTCGCCGGCGGCGCGGCGGGCCGGGAGGTTCTGGGCCGAGGTGGTGATCAGGTCGGTGGGCGTGCAGTCGAGGATGTCACAGAGGGTGGCCAGCACCGGCAGGGAGAGCCGTTCCGGGGTGCCGGAGACCAGGCGGTGGACCTGAGAGGAGGACAGCGTGATGCCGCGTTCGGTCAGGTGCGGCATGAGCTCGGCGACAGTGAACATGCCGCGGGCGGCCATCAGCTCGCGCAGGCGCCACCGGTAGCTGATCTGGCGTGGCATCAGGAGGTCCTTCCCGGCCGCAGAGCGGCCTCGATGGTGGCGTCCAGGACGCGGCGCAGGGAGCGAGTGCGGAAGTCGGAGGAGACGCAGGTGTAGATCGCGGTGGTGGAGGCGTGGGCATGGCCGACCTGCTGCTGGACGAACAGTGGGTCGTGGCCGTCCTCGATCAGGTGGGTGATGTAGGACCTGCGCAGCGAGTGGAACTCCAGCGCGGGGTCCAGGCCGACGGCGTCCCGGTAGGCGGCGAAGCGGGAGTCCAGCCGCTGGACCCCGATTCGCGGGCCTCGCTCGGACGGCCAGAGGGCCCGGCTTGGCGAATGCCGCATCCCGGGCCGGACTTCGCTGATCCATTCCTCGATCGTGCCGGGTGTCCAGCGCCAGACGGTCAGCACGCTGCGGCGCTTGGGCGGCGAGCCCTTCTTGGCCTTGCCGTAGCGGACCAGCAGGGTGCCGTACTCACCGAACTCCCGGCCTTCTGGGTTGCGGCCGAAGTCGGTGAGGTCGAGCATCCGGGTCTCGTTGCGTCGCAGGCCGTAGGCGTACGCGACCTTGAACAGGGCGGCGTCCCGGAAGGCCGGCAGCCAGCCCTTGCGGCCCTTGCCGCGAACACGCAGCACTTCCTCGTCGGCGTGGTCGAAGAACGCTTCCAGCTCGGGCCGGGTGAAGGCCCGTCGTTCCGGCTCGCCCTCGGCTTCGTCGGCGTGCGTGGCAGCGTTCCAGTCGTAGACCACCTGGACAGGGTGGGTACCGAAGTGCCGCAGGCACTCGTCGCTCCAGCCGTAGGCCGGGTTGGTCAGGAAGTCGCAGAACTGCCGCACGGAGCCCTGGTAGTTGCGCAGGGTGGAGCGGACGCATCCGTGCACGGCCCGCAGATCGGCCGACCACTCATCGACGTGCTGCGGCGTCCACTGCCACGGCATCGCGTCAGCGTGCCGGGTGAAGGCGCGGACCGTGCGTTCCTGGTCATCGACGTATCCCGGCGAGAGGTTCCGGGCGAGCTGCTGGTTGCGCCAGCCTTTGATCATCGCCTCGAAGACCTGCTCGTCCGGCCGCAGCAACGGCAGACCGTCGATCAGGTGCAGCCGAGCAGACCCTGGAACGAGACCGTCCCCACCCATCCGCCATCACTCTCCGTCTATCGCATCTGACGCGAGAATTTCGCATCAGATGCGACTCGGAGGCGTCTTCGCAGTTCAATCGCTCGATGGAGTGAGGCCCGCAGATGGCAGCCAACAAGACCGCTACCGGTGACTCCGAGGCCAACGGCCCTGCTCGGACCGCTTCCGTACAGTCTCCGGCCAGCTGCCAGGACGAGTGTCGCCTATTCGCATCCGATGCAATTGGCGTCGGTGGGACCATCGGTACAGCCGTTGGCGCCAAGGACTTGATCTTGAGCGGTGGAGGGACCGGCCTGGCTGCCGCTAGCGGTGGTGCGGCGGGTGGGGTGGCGGTGGCGGGATGTTGACCGTACTGGGTGCGGTCTCCGGCCAGACCAGCAGGACGGGGCAGGGGGCATGGTCGACGATGAACCGGCTGGCGGGGCCGAGGCTGCGGGGGCCGAGGTGGGTGCGGTCCCCGTCGCGGGCGAGGATGAGCAGGTCGGCGCCTTCTGCGGCGGCCACGACTTCCCGTTCGACACGGCCCGAGCGCTCTTGCCGGGTGCACGGGCGTCCCAGCCGCTCGGCCGCGCCGGCCAGGAGCTGTTCGGCGGAGGCGGCGGCCAGGTGTTCCACCGCGGTGCCGGGATCGCGGTCGGGACGTGCCCGGCCCAGCAGTCCGGCATAGGCACCGTGCGCGGCGCCGGGCACCTCGTGGCCGGTGACGTGCAGCAGCACCAGGTCGGCGTCTGCGGGCGCGTGGGTGCGCGCGGCATCGACGCAGGCGGGCCAGGTGCCCTCCACGATCCAGACGATGACGGTCACGGTGTTCAGCCTCCGATCGCTTGCAGTGAGACCCACAGTGCCACCACCGAGAGCAGCAGGGCGGCGGGCACGGCGAACAGGCCGAGCCGGGTGAACTCGCCCAGTTCCACGTCGGTGTCGTGTTCGCGCACGATGCGCCGCCACAGCAGGGTGGCCAGGGAGCCGGCGTAGGTGAGGTTCGGGCCGATGTTCACCCCGAGGAGCACGGCCAGGACGGCGCCCGGTCCGGTGGGGGCGGTCAGCGGCAGCAGCACCAGGACGGCGGGCAGGTTGTTGATGACGTTCGCCAGTACGGCTGCCAGTGCCGCGAGGGCCAAAAGGGCCGGCAGGCCGGTGCCGCCGGGAACCAGATGGCCCAGCGCGGCCCCGAGGCCGTTGTCGACCACCGCGCGGACCACGATGCCCAGCGCCAGCACGAAGGCGCAGAACGGGAGGGCCGCGGCCCGGACGATCGCCGTGGGGGTGGTGCGGCGCTGGGCCAGGGCACGGGCCGCCAGGACGGCCGCGCCTGCGGCCGCCGCCCAGGCCGGGTTGATGCCGAGTGCCGAGGTCAGCACGAAGCCCGCCAGGGTGCCCGCCACCGTGAGCAGGGCGAACAGCGGCAGTTCGCGGGGCTCGTCGGCGGGCGGGGCCTCGGCGCCCGCGTCCAGGTCGGTGGCGAAGAAGCGGCGGATCACCAAGTACTCGGCGCCGATCGCGACCAGCCACGGCAGAACCATCAGCGCGGCGAAGCGGGTGAAGCTCAGGCCGCTCGCGGCGAACGCCAGCAGGTTGGTGAGGTTGGAGACCGGCAGGAGCAGCGAGGCGGTGTTCGACAGGTGGGTGCAGGCGTAGACGTGCGGTTTCGCGCGGGCGCCGAGCCGGGCGGCGGTGGCGAACACCACCGGGGTCAGCAGCACCACCGTGGCGTCCAGGCTGAGCACCGCGGTGATCAGCGAGGCGGCCACGAAGACGAGGACGAGAAGGCGGCGGGGCCGGCCGGCCGCCCTGCGGGCCATCCAGGCGCCGCAGGCGTGGAACAGGCCTTCGTCGTCGCACAGCTGGGCCAGGACCAGGACGGCCGCGAGGAAGCCGATCACCGGGCCCAGCCGGGCGGCCTCGGCCGCCGCGTGCGAGAGGGAGATCGAGCCGGTGGCGATGACCACTCCGGCGGCGGGGACGGCCACGACCGCCTCCGGCCAGCCCCACGGCCGGATCACCGCGCAGGCCAGCACCGCCAGGAGCAGGACGACGGACAATGCTTCTGCGAGTGAGGCGTTCAGGGGTGGAGCCTTTCCGGGGGGAGTGCCGACTTTTTCCGGGTGGAGTGCCAGCGTTTCCGGGTGGAGTGCCGGCGTGAGAAGTTCGTCGTACACCTTCGCGCGTACGGTCGCGACGTCATCCACGGGGGTGTCCTGTGGCGTTCGGGTGGGGCTGGGTCCGGAGCCGTTCGCGCAGGTCGACCTCGTCGGGGGTGAGCGGGTCCTCGGGCCGACGGCCCAGCGTCATTACGCCCGGCACGGCGCCTAGGCCCCGGACGCCAGAAAGCCGGGGCCCGTCGGATGACGAGCCCCGGCCCCGGCCTGCGGCACCGACTACCCCGGAACTCGACCCCCGCCGCCCGCTCGCGCAGCTCGGCCCTGCGCGCCTTCCCCGAAGCCATGCGCGGCAGCACGAACGCGAACTCCACCACCCTGAACCGCTGCCGCACTGCGCGGGCCCGGTCGATCGCTCCCGGTCAGGCCTGGCCGACCCGGATGTGGTCGCGGATATAGGTGAAGTACGGGTCACCGGGGTTCATGGGCGTCCTGTTGGGCGCGGCGTCGATGGAGGTACCGCCGAACCACTGGTCCACGATGGCAGCCTGCTGTTCGAGGTTGTAGCCGGACCAGGCGAGTCCGGGCCCCGGATATGCGTAGACGTTCTCCCCCACCTGGTTGTTGGCCTGGTTGACGACCGCCTGGCAGACCAGCCCGGGCAGGAAGGAGGAATGGGCAATCTGCCAGGCATGAGTCAGCTCGTGGATGAGCAACTGTCCCTTGGCCCGGTAGTTGGCGTTGGTGTAGGTCGTCGGGGCCACGTAGGCGGCACCGCCCAGGTTGACGTAGATCCGGCCGTCGGCGCCCGGAATGGTGAAGGCCCGGCCGCCCAGTCCCGCGAGGTTGGTCAGGGTGATCCGGTCGGCGGGCAGGGACCCGCTGAAGACCGCGTCGTCGGCGAACTGCGCCTCGTCCGGGGCCAGCGGCCGCTGGTCGATCAACTCGTTCGTCATCGCACCCACCACGACGCCGTCGGCGATCGCCATCACCACGCCGCCGCCGAAGGCGAAGACCACGACACCGGAGACCAGCCCGAAGGTGCCACCCAGGCCGAGGTCGCCGAGCAGTTGACCGGCCTCCGAGCCGAGGGCGATGACCGTGCCGAGGGCACCGCCGACCGCTCCGGCCCCCACGTCCAGGATCGCCTTGGCGATGTCGTCGACCACGCCGGCAACGCCGGTCACTGAGTAGTCCTTGGACACCGAGAAGCGTCCGTTCGCGACGGCGTCCCAGTTGTCCTTGATGAAGGGGCTGAATCCGTCGTCGGTGTGGTCGTCGTTGCGGTCGCCGGAGGTGAATGTGCCTCCGACGTGACCGCCGTGCTGGGCGACCAGCGACAGGCCATTGGTCGAGACCAGGGCCGAGGTGACCTGGAAGTCGTAGCCGACCGCGCCACTGTCGTGCATGTGGAAGGTCGAGGTCCACGTCCCGTCGCGGCGCACCGTGATGGAACTGTTCCCGCCCAGGGCGGTACCCGCCGGCGTGACCACGTCCTGGGAGAACTTCTTCTCGTCCGGCTCCAAGGCCCGCCAGTTGTTGCTAAGGCCCGTCCAATCGGACCCGTTCTGCCACACATTGGTCCAGATGCGGTTGTCGTTCCCTGCGATGAAGAGGTCAAGGTTGTCGGGCGTGCGGGCAGCCGCCGTCACCGGGGCTCCGGCCGGGAAGTAGCCGCCGATGGGGCGCCAGTTGTTGTTGACACCCGACCAGTCCTGACCCTCGTACCACCACTCCGTGTACACGACGCCGTCGTTCCCGGAGATGAACAGGTCGATGCTGTTGGGCGACTTGGCGATCGCCGTCACCGGGGCTCCGACGGGGAAGAACCCGCCGATGGGCCGCCAGTTGTTGTTGACGCCGGACCAGTCCTGGCCGTCGTACCACCACTGCGTGTAGACGACACCGTCGTTCCCGGTGAGGAACAGATCCAGGTTTCCGGCGTTGCGAGACGTGACGGCAACGGGTACACCCGAGGGGAAGTAGCCGCCTATGGGCCGCCAGTTGTTGTTGACACCCGACCAGTCCTGACCCTCGTACCACCAGGAGGTGTAGACGACACCGTCGTTCCCGGTCAGGAACAGGTCGATGCTGC
This sequence comes from Streptomyces antnestii, assembly GCF_004005495.1. Lineage (GTDB taxonomy): Bacteria > Actinomycetota > Actinomycetes > Streptomycetales > Streptomycetaceae > Streptomyces > Streptomyces antnestii. Next base: position 375 of record NZ_RZYA01000002.1, on the reverse strand, counting down.
TGGGCGACTTGGCGATCGCCGTCACCGGGGCTCCGGCGGGGAAGAACCCGCCGATGGGGCGCCAGTTGTTGTCGACACCCGACCACTCCTGACCCTCGTACCACCAGGAGGTGTAGACGACACCGTCGTTCCCGGTGATGAAGAGGTCGAGATTGCCGGCGTTGCGCGAGGTCGCCGCGACCCTCGCCCCGGGCGGGAAGTAGCCGCCGATGGGGCGCCAGTTGTTGTCGACACCCGACCAGTCCTGGCCCTCGTACCACCAGGAGGTGTAGACGACACCGTCGTTCCCGGTCAGGAACAGGTCGATGCTGCTGGGCGACTTGGCGATCGCCGTCACCGGGGCTCCGGCGGGGAAGAACCCGCCGATGGGGCGCC
>NZ_RZYA01000029.1 GCF_004005495.1 Streptomyces antnestii | reverse complement strand
CATAGTGTTTCGGTGGTCATAGCGTGAGGGAAACGCCCGGTTACATTCCGAACCCGGAAGCTAAGCCTCACAGCGCCGATGGTACTGCAGGGGGGACCCTGTGGGAGAGTAGGACGCCGCCGAACTATCATTCAAAGAGCTGGTCCCTGAACTTCGGTTCAGGGACCAGCTCTTTTTTGTTTTGCGTCACTTGTCGTTCACGTTGCGCGGCCAACATCCCGTGTCATGGGGACAGTTGCAATGCTGAGGGCCGTCGGTATCGGAACCGGTGACGAGGTCATCGTGCCCGCCTACGGGAACGTCGAGGTCGCCGAGGCGGTCGAACTGGCCGGTGCCAGGCCGGTGTTCGCGGACATCGACCCCGACACGTACTGCCTCGACCCGAGTTCGGTCGAAGCTGGCGTCAGCGGGCGTACCGCGGGGATCATCGCCATACACCGCTTCGGGCAGCCCGCCGATGTGGCGCGGCTCCGGGAGATCGGTGGGCGGCGTGGGCTGCTGGTTCTCGAGCACGGAGAGTCGGACCAGTCGCACGACGGTCTCGCGCAGCGACGGGCGTACGCCGGCTATCTGAACGCGCGGTTGAGTGGGGTGCGGACGCCGCTCGGGAGCGACCGGCACAGCTACCAGCAGTACGTCGTGCGGGTGCCCGGCAACGGCCGGCCGGACCGGGACGCCTTCGCGCATGCCGTGCGGGCCAGGGGAATTGACTGCCGTGTGCCGGTGAAGACCCCCGTGCACCGGTTGCCGCGGTTCCGGCGTGACGTCGCGCTGCCGGAGACGGAGCGCGCGGCCGACGAGACGCTTGCGCTGCCTCTCAGTGCCTCGCTGTCCCGGCGGGACCTGCACAAGGTCGTGTCCGCGTGCAATGCGCTCGGAGGGCTGCTCCAGCCGGCGTTCTGAAGCGCGGGCGGGGCGGTTCGAAGCGCTCTCAAGTTCGGGTATGCTTAATTCTGTTGCTGCGGGGGAAACCCCGAAAGCGACCGGCCCCTATAGCTCAGTCGGTAGAGCGTCTCCATGGTAAGGAGAAGGTCTGCGGTTCGATTCCGCATGGGGGCTCAGATATGAAGGCCTCCGCCCTTTCGGGCGGGGGCCTTTCGCGTTGTCCGCGGGGCCCTCGGCCCTTTCAGTCCTTGTGGAGTCCGGGGACGCGCATCGTCAGGATGGCCATGTCGTCCGACGGGGCGTCAGAGGCGAAACGCTCCACGGCACGCATGATGCGGGCCGCGACGGCGCCGGCCGTGAGGCCCGTACACGTCGTCAGGACGTCTGCCAGGCCGTCGTCGCCGAGCATGCGGGTTCCTTCGCGGCGCTCGGTGATGCCGTCCGTGACGCAGAGGAGGACGTCGCCCGGGTCGAGGGTCATCGTCTGCTCGTAGAGCTCCAGGTCCTCCATGACGCCGAGGAGCGGCTGCGGTTCCGCGTACGGCTCGACCGTGCCGTCCTGGCGCAGGCGCAGGGGGAGCGGATGGCCGGCGCAGACCATCTTGAGGACCGCCGAGCCGTCCTCCTGCGGCCACAACTCGCCGTAGAGGAGCGTGAGGAAACGGCTGCGGGCGCCCTCGTCGAGGATGGCGGCGTTCAGGCGTTCAAGGACGGCGGGGCCGCCGAAGCCCTCGCGGGCCAGGAGGCGGAGGGCGTGCCGGGCCAGGCCGGTGACCGCCGCGGCCTCCGGACCCGTACCGCAGACGTCGCCGATGGCGAAGCCGTACGCGCCGTCGCGGATGGGGAACAGGTCGTAGAAGTCGCCGCCCACCTCGTTGCCCTCGCCGGCCGCGCGGTAGATGACTTCGACCTCGACGCCCGGGATGTGCGGGAGCTCCGGAGGGAGCAGGCTGCGCTGGAGGGACCGGCTGATGGCCATGCGCTCCGAGTAGAGGCGCGCGTTGTCCAGGGCGAGCGCGGCTCGACGGCTCAAGTCCTCGGCCAGTTCCAGGATTTCCTGGCGGAAGTGTTCGTCGGACGGCTTGCCGAGTGTGAGCATGCCGATGACGCGGTTGCGGGCGACCAGGGGGAGGACGACGGTCTCGCCGCCGACCGCCGCGGCCGTCGCCAGGGTCGTGCCGATGCCCGAGCTGACGCTCGCCGGGGCGCCGAGGCCCAGGCTGCGCATGGACGTCCGCAGAGCCGCCTGGTGGGCCGCTTCGGAGGGGGCGGCCCAGACGCGGGCGCCGGGCGTGGGGACCGGGTCCGGCGGGGCGATCTTGGAGAGGAGCGCCTTGAGGCCGTCGATACGCTCCTCGTCCTCGTGCAGCACGTAGGAGAGGTACGGCTCCGAGGACTGGTCGGCGATCGTGTAGACGGCGCACCAGGTGGCGAGCGTCGGGACCGTCATCTGGGCCATGAGCGCGAGGGTCTGGTCGCGGTCGAGGGTGCCGGCGAGGAGGTCGGATGCCTCGACCAGGAAGCTGAGAGAGCCGCGGCGGAGCTTCTCCAGCTCGCCGAGGCGGGCCGACTCGACGGCCAGGGCGATGCGGTCGGCGGCGAACTGGAGGCGCAGGGCCTCCTCGTTCGAGTACCGGTCGGGTGCTTCGGCGGCGACGCCGAGCGAGCCGGTGAGGCGGCCCTCGACCTTGAGGGGGACGGTGACGACCGAACGCATGCCCGTGCCGTTGAGGAGGGGGACGGCGCCGGGGACGACGGTGAGGTCCTCGTGGACGGCCGGCATGCGGGCCGAGCCGTAGCGGCCCGGGCCCACCTCCACGGGGACGCGGGCGAAGCGCTGGCGGGCCGAGGGGAGGCCGGTGGAGGCGCGGACCTCCAGTTCGGTCTCGTCGTCGGTCGCGAGGAGCAGGAACGCGGAGTCGCCGTCGAGCATGTCGCGGGCGCGCTCGACGGTGCGCTGGAGCAGGCCGTCGAGGTCGTCGGGGGCGGGGGAGCCGATGAAGACCTCGAACGGGTCGGACGCGTTGCCCTCGGAGAGGGTGCCGGTCTCCGCGGTGGTCTGGCCGCGCAACGGGGTCTGCAGGACGGCGCGTTCGTGGTCGCGGACGAGGAGGCAGACCGTGGACGGTTCGCCGTCGGCGTCGCGGACGCGGAGGTGGGAGGCGTAGACGGGTGTCACGCGGCCGTTGGCGCCGCGGATGCCGTAGCTGCCCTCCCAGCGCGAGAGCTGCAGCGCCTCGGCGATGCCCGTGCTCGTGCCGGGGGTGTGCGGCCAGGCCGCGAAGTCGGTGAGAGGTTTGCCGATGACCTGTTCGGCGACGTATCCGAAGAGGTGTTCCGCGTCCTCGCTCCAGGCCGAGACGGCTCCGGTGCGGTCGATCTGGACGACGGCGACCCGCACTCTGCCGTCGGCGGCCAGGGGAAGGACCTCGGTGGGGAGGGCGGGGCCGGCGGTGCGGGTGCCCACGGAGCGCTGGGGAAGGGCGAGTTGGAACCAGACAAGTTTGTGCGTCGGGGTGTAGTCGACGCCCCAGCGGGTGGCGAGGGCCGCGCAGAGCTGGAGGCCGCGGCCGCCCTCGCGGTCGGGGCTGCCCATGCTGACCGCGGACTGCTGGAGCGGGATCTCGCGTTCCGGGTAGCGGTCGGCGACCTCGATGCGTACGCCGTCGTCGGTGCGCAGGCACAGGACCTCGGCGGACGTGCCGGCGTGCACCACGGCGTTCGTCACGAGTTCGCTGGTGAGGACGACGGCGTCGTCGATGATGTCGGGGAAGCCCCACCCCTGGAGGGTGTCGCGCACAAAGGCGCGGGCGGTCGCGACGGACCGCCCGACGGGGTCGAAGGTGGCAGCCGCGCGCGCGGTGATCACAGAACTCCCAGTATCAGTCGTACGAGTCTCGACGCCCAGGTCTCCCGAACTCATGGCGCGGCCGCCCCCTCCGATGCCCGTCGTCCTCGTGCCACCGCCCTGGCCGGGCGGACCGGGGTGGGTGGACAGCCGCTGCCAAGGTTACTTACCTTCGCCGTCCATGCGGATGCCGGTCGTCAGTGTTTTCCGCCCAGAGGGTGTGCGGAGGGTGTGCGAAGCTGCCGAACTGTTATGGCCTGGTTCTGCCATGGTGAAACACTGGGCAGGCTTCCGAAGAGAACCCGAGCAATCCGAGCAGTACGGCCGACCCTTGCGGGAGGGACACAGTGGAGTCTGGCGCAGCGTCGCGAGGCACGAATACGCGCGCAAAGGGCGGTCAGTCCCTGACAAAGCAGCGTAAACCGCGCAATGGGACCACAGCGGTGGACACCGCTGCCCTGAACAGACTGCTCGCCGGGCTGGTGGCCATGCGGGACGGTAACTTCCGCAAGCGCCTCACGGTGTCGGGAGACGGCCTCATGGCCGAGATCGCGGCGGTCTTCAACGAGGTCGCGGACCGGAACCTGCACCTCACCGGCGAGTTGTCGCGCGTGCGGCGCATGGTCGGCCGGGAGGGCAAGCTCACGGAGCGGCTCGAGGCGGGCGCCTGTGAGGGCTCGTGGGCCGCGGCGATCAACGCCTCGAACGCCCTGGTCGACGACCTCGTACGCCCTGTCTCCGAGGTGGGGCGGGTGCTCACGGCGGTCGCAGAGGGTGATCTGTCGCCGCGCATGGAGCTGCGGTCGCAGGTGCCCGACGGGGCGGGGCATCCGCTGCGGGGCGAGTTCCTGAAGGTCGGGCGCACGGTCAACAACCTGGTGGATCAGCTGTCCACGTTCACCGACGAGGTCACGCGCGTGGCCAGCGAGGTGGGCACGGAGGGCAAGCTCGGCGGCCAGGCCCGGGTGCGCGGTATGTCCGGTTCGTGGAAGGACCTCACGGATTCGGTCAACACGATGGCGTACCGGCTGACGGCTCAGGTGCGTGACATTGCTCTCGTGACGACCGCCGTGGCCAAGGGTGATCTGTCCCGGAAGGTCACGGTTCACGTCGCGGGCGAGATGCTCGAGCTGAAGAACACCGTGAACACCATGGTCGATCAGCTGTCGTCGTTCTCCTCCGAGGTCACCCGGGTGGCCCGCGAGGTGGGTACGGAAGGCGAGCTCGGCGGCCAGGCGCAGGTGCCGGGTGTGGCGGGTGTGTGGAAGGACCTCACGGATTCCGTAAATCTCATGGCCGGCAACCTGACGGCCCAGGTGCGCGGGATCGCGCAGGTGACGACGGCTGTCGCCAACGGTGATCTGTCTCAGAAGGTGACGGTTTCGGCGCGCGGTGAGGTCGCCCAGCTCGCCGAGACGATCAACCAGATGACCGAGACGCTGCGCACCTTCGCCGACGAGGTCACGCGCGTGGCCAACGAGGTCGGTGCGGAGGGGCGCCTCGGCGGCCAGGCGAACGTGCCGGGCGCGGCGGGTACGTGGAAGGACCTCACCGACTCGGTGAACACGGTCTTCCGGAACCTGACCACTCAGGTGCGTGACATCGCGACCGTCACGACGGCGGTGGCGAACGGTGATCTGTCGCAGAAGGTCACCGTCGACGTCGCGGGCGAGATGCTCGAGCTCAAGAACACCGTCAACACGATGGTGGACCAGCTCTCCGCGTTCGGTTCCGAAGTGACCCGTGTGGCGCGGGAGATCGGTGTCGAGGGTGAGCTGGGCGGCCAGGCGCAGGTGCAGGGCGCGGCCGGCACGTGGAAGGACCTGACGGACTCCGTCAACACGGCCTTCCGCAACCTGACGGGCCAGGTGCGCAACATCGCGCAGGTGACGACGGCGGTCGCCAACGGTGATCTGTCGCAGAAGGTCACCGTCGACGTGTCCGGCGAGATGCTCCAGCTGAAGAACACCGTGAACACGATGGTGGATCAGCTGTCGAGCTTCGCCGACCAGGTGACCCGTATGGCGCGTGATGTGGGTACGGAGGGCCGCCTCGGCGGTCAGGCGCGCGTCGACGGCGTGTCCGGCACCTGGAAGGAACTCACGGACTCCGTCAACTTCATGGCGGGGAACCTGACTTCACAGGTGCGGCAGATCGCCCAGGTGACCACGGCGGTGGCGCGGGGTGACCTGTCGCAGAAGATCGACGTGGACGCGCGCGGCGAGATCCTGGAGCTGAAGAACACCATCAACACGATGGTCGACCAGCTCTCCGCCTTCGCCGACCAGGTGACCCGCGTGGCCCGCGAGGTGGGTACGGAGGGCCGGCTCGGCGGTCAGGCGCAGGTGCCCGGCGTCGCCGGTGTGTGGCGCGACCTGACCGACTCCGTGAACGGCATGGCCGGCAACCTCACTGCCCAGGTGCGCAACATCGCGCAGGTCGCGACGGCGGTGGCCCGCGGTGACCTGTCGCAGAAGATCGACGTGGACGCGCGCGGCGAGATCCTGGAGCTGAAGAACACCCTCAACACGATGGTGGACCAGCTCTCGAACTTCGCCGAGCAGGTCACGCGGGTGTCCCGCGAGGTGGGTACGGAGGGCATCCTCGGCGGGCAGGCCGAGGTCCAGGGTGTCTCCGGCACCTGGAAGGACCTCACGCAGTCCGTGAACGGCATGGCCAACAACCTGACCCTTCAGGTGCGCAACATCGCCGAGGTCACCACGGCCGTGGCGCGCGGCGACCTGTCCAAGAAGATCACCGTCGACGCGAAGGGCGAGATCCTCGAACTCGTCACGACCGTGAACACGATGGTCGACCAGCTGTCGTCGTTCGCCGAGCAGGTGACCCGGGTGGCCCGCGAGGTGGGCACGGAGGGCCAGCTGGGCGGCCAGGCACGCGTGCGGGGCGTCACGGGCATCTGGAAGGACCTCAGCGACAACGTCAACCTGATGGCCAACAACCTGACCAGCCAGGTGCGGAACATCTCGCAGGTCGCGGCGGCCGTCGCCAACGGTGACCTCACCAAGAAGGTCACGGTCGAGGCCCGCGGTGAGGTCGCGCAGCTCGCGGACACGGTCAACACGATGGTGACGACGCTGAGTTCGTTCGCCGACCAGGTCACCAGGGTGGCCCGCGAGGTGGGCACCGACGGCATCCTCGGCGGGCAGGCCCGCGTACCCGGAGTCTCCGGTACGTGGAAGGACCTCACCGAGTCCGTGAACGGCATGGCGTCGAACCTGACCGGACAGGTCCGCAACATCGCGATGGTCACGACCGCCATCGCGAAGGGCGACCTGACCAAGAAGATCGACATCGACGCCCGGGGCGAGATCCTCGAGCTGAAGACGACGATCAACACGATGGTCGACCAGCTGTCGTCGTTCGCCGAGCAGGTGACGCGAGTCGCCCGCGAGGTGGGTACGGAGGGTCAGCTGGGCGGTCAGGCGCGGGTGCGTGACGTCGACGGCACGTGGCGCGACCTGACCGAGTCAGTGAACGAGATGGCCGGGAACCTGACCCGTCAGGTGCGCGCCATCGCGGCCGTCGCGACGGCGGTGACCCGCGGCGACCTGAACCTCAAGATCGACGTGGACGCGGCGGGCGAGATCCAGGCCCTGCAGGACAACATCAACAAGATGATCTCCAACCTCCGCGACACCACGGTGGCCAACGAGGAGCAGGACTGGCTCAAGGGCAACCTCGCCCGTATCTCGGGCCTCATGCAGGGCCGCCGCGACCTGGAGGACGTGGCGTCGCTGATCATGAGCGAGCTGACGCCGGTCGTCTCCGCGCAGCACGGCGCGTTCTTCCTGGCGCTGCCGACGGACGAGGCGGAGGCGGCGGGCGCGCCCGAGGACGCGTACGAGCTGCGGATGCTGGGCAGTTACGGCTACTCGATGGGGTCCATGCCGACGTCGTTCCGGCCCGGCGAGACGCTGATCGGGACGGCCGCCCAGGAGCGGCGCACGATCCTCGTGGAGAACGTGCCGCAGGGCTATCTGAAGATCGCCTCCGGGCTCGGTGAGGCGCCGCCCGCGCATGTCATCGTCCTGCCGGTGCTCTTCGAGGGCACGGTCCTCGGAGTCATCGAGCTGGCGACCTTCCAGCCGTTCACGCAGATCCAGAAGGACTTCCTGAACCAGATCGCCGAGATGATCGCGACCAGCGTGAACACCATCTCCGTGAATACGAAGACGGAGGTGCTGCTCAAGCAGTCGCAGGAGCTCACCGAGCAACTGCGGGAGCGGTCGGCCGAGTTGGAGAACCGGCAGAAGGCGCTCCAGGCGTCCAACGCGGAGCTGGAGGAGAAGGCCGAGCTGCTGGCCCAGCAGAACCGCGACATCGAGGTCAAGAACACCGAGATCGAAGAGGCCAGGCAGGTCCTGGAGGAGCGTGCCGAACAGCTCGCGGTCTCCATGCGCTACAAGTCGGAGTTCCTGGCGAACATGTCGCACGAGCTGCGCACGCCGCTCAACTCCCTGCTGATCCTCGCCAAGTTGCTCGCCGACAACGCGGACTCGAACCTGACGCCGAAGCAGGTCGAGTTCGCCGAGACGATCCACGGCGCCGGTTCCGACCTGCTCCAGCTGATCAACGACATCCTCGACCTGTCGAAGGTCGAGGCGGGCAAGATGGACGTGTCGCCGACCCGCATCGCCCTGGTGCAGCTCGTCGACTACGTAGAGGCCACTTTCCGCCCGCTGACCGCGGAGAAGGGCCTCGACTTCTCCGTACGGGTCTCTCCCGAACTGCCCGCGACGCTCCACACGGACGAGCAGCGCCTGCTCCAGGTGCTGCGCAACCTGCTGTCGAACGCGGTCAAGTTCACCGACTCCGGAGCCGTCGAACTGGTCATCAGGCCGGCGAGCGCGGACGTGCCCGACGCCATCCGCGAGCAGCTCCTCGAGGCGGGCTCGCTGCGGGAGGCGGACGGTGACCTCATCGCCTTCTCGGTGACCGACACCGGCATCGGCATCGCGTCCAGCAAGATGCGGGTCATCTTCGAGGCGTTCAAGCAGGCCGACGGGACGACGAGCCGTAAGTACGGCGGTACGGGCCTCGGCCTGTCCATCAGCCGTGAGATCGCACGGCTCCTCGGCGGCGAGATTTACGCGCAGAGCGAACCGGGGCGCGGCTCCACGTTCACGCTGTACCTGCCGCTGCACCCGAGCGAGCTGCCGCCCCAGGGGTACCCCCAGCTCGCTCCGACGATCGAGCCGGGGAGGGCCTTGCCGCCCGTGGAGGGCACCATGCCGCCCGAGGCGTCGATGCCGCCGGAGGTCAGGTCGTACCAGGACACCCAGCACGGGCCGGCCGCGCTCTTCAGGCGGCGCCGCAGGCAGGTGGCCGCGCCGGAGCAGAGGTCGGCGCTGCCCGGCCGGCCGGCGCCGGTGTCGCCCGCGCCCGACCGTGCCCAGGAGCAGTGGGCGGGGGCCGCGGAGGAAGGGGCACCGCAGGAGCGCCCCACGTTCCACTTCGGCGGCGAGAAGGTGCTCATCGTCGACGACGACATCCGTAACGTGTTCGCGCTCACCAGCGTCCTGGAGCAGCACGGCCTGTCCGTGCTGTACGCCGAGAACGGCCGGGAGGGCATCGAGGTCCTGGAGCAGCACGACGACGTGACGGTCGTCCTGATGGACATCATGATGCCGGAGATGGACGGCTATGCGACGACGACGGCGATCCGCAGGATGCCGCAGTTCGCCGGGCTGCCGATCATCGCGCTCACCGCGAAGGCGATGAAGGGCGACCGGGAGAAGGCCATCGAGTCCGGGGCTTCCGACTACGTCACGAAGCCGGTCGATCCCGACCATCTGCTGTCGGTGATGGAGCAGTGGATGAGCGGGGAGTGACCGGGCAGGGGTGTATTGCCGCGCAGTTGCTGACTGAGTGTGGCCGAAGCCGTGTAGAACCGCCGTATGCGGGGAACCTTTTGGTCTCCCACCGCGTTTCTGCTACGTACACGGTGACATCGCGGTGACAGGGTGTGGCGACAGGCGGGGTGCGGCTACCATGACCGGCACAAGGACGGGCGGCGCAAGGGAGTCGTCCCCTGGGACGGCTTCCGGAGCCGTCCCAAGTCCTGCGGACAGGGGCGGCCCCATGCCGGGGCGAGGAGGGCGGGCCATGGTGCAGAAGGCCAAGATCCTCCTGGTCGATGACCGGCCGGAGAATCTGCTGGCGCTGGAGGCCATCCTCTCCGCGCTCGATCAGACACTGGTGCGGGCATCGTCCGGGGAGGAAGCGCTCAAAGCACTACTCACGGACGATTTCGCGGTCATTCTGCTGGATGTCCAGATGCCGGGCATGGACGGTTTCGAAACCGCCGCGCACATCAAGCGCCGCGAGCGGACACGCGACATCCCGATCATCTTCCTCACGGCCATCAACCACGGCCCGCACCACACGTTCCGTGGGTACGCGGCCGGCGCGGTGGACTACATCTCGAAGCCGTTCGACCCGTGGGTCCTGCGCGCGAAGGTCTCCGTTTTCGTCGAGCTGTACATGAAGAACTGCCAACTGCGGGAGCAGGCGGCCCTGCTGCGGCTCCAGCTCGAAGGCGGCGGCAAGTCGGCCGTCGGCGACTCCAAGGAGCCCGCCGGTCTGCTGGCCGAACTCTCCGCGCGGCTCGCGGCCGTCGAGGAGCAGGCGGAGGCGCTGTCGAAGCAGCTCGACGACGAGTCGGCCGACGCGGCCGCGGTCGCCACGGCCGCCCACCTCGAACGCAAACTCACCGGCCTGCGCCGCGCTCTTGACGCCCTGGAGCCCGGCACCGGCAGCGGAGCCGCCACGCTGCCGTCGCAGAACTGAGCAGCGGTCGGCCTTTCGAGGAAGCGTTCTGGGGAAGCTTCCGTCCTGGGGAAGGCTCCTGGGGAAGGGTCCTGGGGAAGCATCTTGAGGAAGCGTCACCTCAGGGCGCACCGATCCGCGACACAGACGGGTGAAGCCCTGGGCACACGTGTCCGCAGTGGTCTCCACCGGTAACCTCACACCCATGGCCTCACGTCCCGCAGCCAAGAAGACGCCCGCGAAGAAGGCGGCCGCGCCGACCAAGGCTCCGGCGAAGAGGGCCCCAGCCAAGAAGGCCGCCGCGAAGAAGGCCCCGGCGAAGAAGGCGCCCGCCAGGAAGGCCGTCGGGAAGAAGCCCGCGCCCAAGCCGGCGCCCAGCCCCACCGGGGGCGTGTACCGGCTCGCCCGCGCACTGTGGCTGGGCGTCGCACACAGCGTCGGCGCGATGTTCCGCGGCATAGGGCGCGGCGCCAAGGGGCTCGACCCGGCGCACCGCAAGGACGGCCTCGCCCTCCTGCTCCTCGGCCTTGCGCTGATCACCGCGGCCGGTACCTGGTCCAATCTCCGCGGGCCCGTCGGCGACCTGGTCGAAATGCTGGTCACGGGCGCTTTCGGCCGCCTCGACCTGCTCGTACCGCTGCTGCTCGGCGGCATCGCGGTCCGGCTCATCCGGCACCCCGAGAAGCCCGAGGCGAACGGGCGCATCGTGATCGGCCTGTCCGCGCTCGCGATCGGCGTGCTCGGCCAGGTCCACATCGCCTGCGGCTCGCCCGCCCGCAGCGACGGAATGCAGGCCATAAGGGACGCCGGCGGACTCATCGGCTGGGCCGCGTCCACCCCCCTCAGCTTCACCATGGGCGATGTCCTCGCGGTGCCGCTCCTCGTACTGCTCACCGTCTTCGGGCTGCTCGTGGTCACGGCGACGCCCGTCAACGCGATCCCGCAGCGCCTGCAGCTGCTCGGCGTGAAGCTCGGCGTCGTACACCCCGACCCGGAGGACGAGGCGTTCGGCGCGGCCGGGGACGACGAGGAGTACGACGAGCAGTGGCGCGGGGCCCGGCCCGTGCGCTCCAGGCGGCCCTCCGCGGACCCTGGGGCCTACGACCCGGATCAGGCAGAGCAGGAGGCCCTGTCCAAGCGGCGCAGGCCCCGGCGCACTCCCGTGCAGCCCGTCCTGGACCGGCCCATGGACGCCGTCGACGTGGCCGCGGCCGCCGCCGCGGCGCTCGACGGTGCGGTGCTGCACGGCATGCCGCCCTCGCCGCTGGTCGCCGATCTCACGCAGGGCGTCGGCGCGGAGCGGGAAGGCGGGCCGGAGCGCACGGCTCCGGTGCCGACCGCGCGGGCCAAGACCCCGGCCAAGGAGACGGCCCCCGAGCCCGCGCCGGCGAAGTCCGGCGTGCCCGACCTGACCAAGTCCGCGCCCGACACCATGCGGGACCTGCCGCCGCGCGCCGAGCAGCTCCAGCTCGCCGGCGACATCACGTACTCCCTGCCGTCGCTCGACCTCCTGGAGCGCGGCGGCCCCGGGAAGTCGCGCAGCGCGGCCAACGACGCCGTCGTCGACTCGCTGACGAACGTCTTCACCGAGTTCAAGGTCGACGCCGCCGTCACCGGCTTCACGCGCGGTCCGACGGTCACCCGCTACGAGATCGAACTCGGCCCCGCCGTGAAGGTCGAGAAGATCACGGCCCTCGCCAAGAACATCGCCTACGCCGTCGCGTCGCCGGACGTCCGGATCATCTCGCCCATCCCCGGCAAGTCCGCCGTCGGCATCGAGATCCCGAACACCGACCGCGAGATGGTCAACGTGGGCGACGTCCTGCGCCTCGCCGACGCCGCCGAGGACGACCACCCGATGCTCGTCGCGCTCGGCAAGGACGTCGAGGGCGGCTATGTCATGGCCAACATGGCGAAGATGCCGCACATCCTCGTCGCCGGTGCCACCGGCTCGGGCAAGTCGTCGTGCATCAACTGCCTGATCACGTCGATCATGTGCCGGGCGACCCCCGAGGACGTCCGCATGGTCCTCGTCGACCCCAAGCGCGTCGAGCTGACCGCGTACGAGGGCATCCCGCACCTGATCACGCCGATCATCACCAACCCCAAGCGGGCCGCCGAGGCGCTGCAGTGGGTCGTGCGGGAGATGGACCTGCGCTACGACGACCTCGCGGCGTTCGGGTACCGGCACATCGACGACTTCAACCAGGCGATCCGCGACGGCAAGCTCAAGACGCCGGAGGGCAGCGAACGCGAGCTGAAGACGTACCCGTATCTGCTGGTCATCGTCGACGAGCTCGCGGACCTCATGATGGTCGCGCCGCGCGACGTCGAGGACTCGATCGTGCGGATCACGCAGCTCGCGCGCGCGGCCGGCATCCACCTGGTGCTCGCCACCCAGCGCCCGTCGGTCGACGTCGTCACCGGCCTCATCAAGGCCAACGTCCCCTCCCGGCTCGCCTTCGCCACCTCCTCGCTCGCCGACAGCCGCGTCATCCTCGACCAGCCCGGCGCCGAGAAGCTGATCGGCAAGGGCGACGGGCTGTTCCTGCCGATGGGCGCGAACAAGCCGACCCGTATGCAGGGCGCGTTCGTCACCGAGGACGAGATCCATGCCGTCGTCCAGCACTGCAAGGACCAGATGGCGCCCGTCTTCAGGGAGGACGTCACCGTCGGGACCAAGCAGAAGAAGGAGATCGACGAGGACATCGGCGACGACCTCGACCTGCTGTGCCAGGCCGCCGAGCTGGTCGTCTCCACGCAGTTCGGGTCCACCTCGATGCTCCAGCGCAAGCTGCGGGTCGGCTTCGCGAAGGCCGGGCGCCTCATGGACCTGATGGAGTCGCGGAACATCGTCGGGCCGAGCGAGGGATCCAAGGCGCGTGACGTACTTGTGAAGCCGGACGAACTGGATGGAGTGCTCGCCGTGATCCGGGGGGAGGCTCACCCGTAAGGGAGCGTGAGGCAACCGTTTCTCTTCGCCGTACGTCAAGTTGAGGGAGGGGACAGTTCCATGCCCCAGCATCACGGTGACCGGCCGTCCCACCCGGCCATTCCGATGGCGTACAAAGTCTGACCGCCCGGTTGCCCCACCCTTTCGTACCCCCCCTAGACTGAACCTCCAGCAGGTGGTTACACGCTCGAAAGGCGCCCCCGTGTCCATCGGCAACTCCCCTGAAGACGACCGTCCTTCGGACGACCTCCGCGCGACGACCCCGCCGGCCGTCGAGCAGGCGACCGGGCCCTCGGACGCCCTTCCCTCGATCGGCCACGTCCTCCGTCAGGCGCGCGTCGACGCGGGGCTGACCGTCGACGAGATCAGTACGTCCACCCGGGTGCGTATCCCGATCGTGCAGGCGATCGAAGAAGACGACTTCTCCCGGTGCGGCGGCGACGTGTACGCCCGCGGCCACATCAGGACCATCGCGCGCGCCGTGGGCGTCGACCCCGAACCGCTGCTCGCGCGGTACGCCGACGCGCACGGCGGGCGGCCCGCGCCGACGCCGGCCACGCCCCTGTTCGAGGCCGAGCGGATCAGGTCCGAGCCGCGCCGGCCGAACTGGACGGCGGCCATGGTCGCCGCGATCGTCGCGGTGATCGGCTTCGTCGGGTACACCGCGTTCGGCGGCAGCGGCGCCGACGCTGCCAAGCAGCAGGCGGCCGACGGCGCCTCGCCGGCCACCGGCAAGCCGAAGCCGTCGGCGACCCACAAGCCCACCAGGCCCACCGACCCCAAGGCCGACCCGACCGACAGCGCGATCGCCGCCGCGCCCCGGGACAAGGTCACGGTCAAGATCAACGCGGCGGACGGCCGCAGCTGGATCTCCGCGAAGGACCACAACGGCCGGATCATGTTCGACGGCCTGCTCGAACAGGGCCAGTCGAAGACGTTCCAGGACAACCAGAAGGTCGACCTCGTCCTCGGTGACGCGGGAGCCATCCAGCTGTATGTGAACGGCAAGCAGGTCTCCAACGAGTTCCAGCCCGGACAGGTCGAGCGGCTCACGTACACCAAGGGCGATCCCGAGGTCGGATGAGCGAAGGGTTGCCCGGGGATGACCTCCGGGTAACCCTCCCGGGCGGGGGTGTCCGTGGGACGAAGTAGTCTTGAGCCCATGCCCGAACGCCGTACCGTCGCCCTTGTCACTCTTGGCTGCGCCCGTAACGAGGTGGACTCGGAGGAGCTCGCAGGCCGCTTGGAGGCGGACGGCTGGGAGCTCGTCGAGGACGCCGAAGCCGCGGACGTCGCCGTCGTCAACACCTGCGGCTTCGTCGAAGCCGCCAAGAAGGACTCCGTCGACGCCCTTCTCGAAGCCAATGACCTCAAGGGCCATGGCAGAACCCAGGCCGTCGTGGCCGTCGGCTGCATGGCCGAGCGGTACGGCAAGGAGCTGGCGGAAGCCCTGCCCGAGGCCGACGGCGTACTCGGTTTCGACGACTACGCCGACATCTCCGACCGGCTCCAGACCATCCTCAACGGCGGCATCCACGCCTCCCACACCCCGCGCGACCGCCGCAAGCTCCTGCCGATCAGCCCGGCCGAGCGGCAGGACGCCGGCGCCGAGGTCGCGCTTCCCGGACACGCGCCCGTGGACCTGCCCGAGGGCGTCGCGCCCGCGTCGGGCCCGCGCGCACCGCTGCGCCGCCGCCTCGGCACGAACCCCGTCGCCTCGGTGAAGCTGGCGTCCGGCTGCGACCGCCGCTGCTCGTTCTGCGCCATCCCCTCCTTCCGCGGCTCCTTCATCTCGCGCCGGCCCAGCGACGTCCTCGGTGAGACGCGCTGGCTCGCCGAACAGGGCGTCAAGGAGGTCATGCTCGTCTCGGAGAACAACACCTCCTACGGCAAGGACCTCGGCGACATCCGCCTCCTGGAGACGCTGCTGCCCGAGCTGGCCGCCGTCGACGGGATCGAGCGGGTGCGTGTCAGCTACCTGCAGCCCGCCGAGATGCGTCCCGGCCTCATCGACGTCCTCACGGGCACCGACAAGGTCGTCCCGTACTTCGATCTCTCGTTCCAGCACTCGGCGCCCGCCGTGCTGCGCTCCATGCGCCGCTTCGGTGACACCGACCGCTTCCTCGACCTGCTCGCCACGATCCGCGACAAGGCGCCGCAGGCCGGTGTCCGGTCGAACTTCATCGTGGGCTTCCCCGGCGAGACCGAGGAGGACCTGGCCGAGCTGGAGCGTTTCCTCACGGGCGCCCGGCTCGACGCGATCGGCGTCTTCGGCTACTCCGACGAGGAGGGCACGGAAGCGGCGACGTACGAGCACAAGCTCGACGAGGACGTCGTCGCCGAGCGCCTCGCGCGCGTGTCGCGGCTCGCCGAGGAGCTGGTCTCGCAGCGCGCGGAGGAGCGTGTCGGTGAGACGGTCCGCGTGCTCGTCGAGTCCATCGACGACGAGGACGGCGCCGTCGGTCGTGGCGAGCACCAGGCGCCCGAGACGGACGGACAGGTCCTGCTCACGAGCAGCGAGGGCCTGAGCGTCGGCCGTATCGTCGAGGCGAAGGTGATCGGCACCCAGGGCGTGGACCTGGTCGCCGAGCCGCTCGAGTGTGCTGAGGAGACGGCCAGATGACCGGAGTGCCGGCCTCCGCTGCGGGCGGTACCGGAAAACCGGCGCCCGGCGGCAAGCTGGGCGCTGCGGCCGTCAACCAGGCCAGCCTGTGGAACATCGCGAACATTCTGACCATGATCCGGCTCGTCCTCGTGCCGGGCTTCGTGGCGCTCCTGCTGGCCGACGGCGGCTATGACCCCGTCTGGCGCGCCTGGGCCTGGGCGGCCTTCGCCGTCGCCATGATCACGGACGTCTTCGACGGACATCTGGCCCGCACGTACAACCTCGTCACGGACTTCGGGAAGATCGCCGACCCCATCGCCGACAAGGCGATCATGGGGGCGGCGCTCGTCTGTCTCTCCAGCCTCGGCGACCTGCCGTGGTGGGTGACGGGAGTGATCCTCGGCCGCGAGCTCGGCATCACGCTGCTGCGGTTCTGGGTGATCCGGTACGGGGTGATCCCGGCCAGCCGCGGCGGAAAGATGAAGACCCTCGCGCAGGGCACGGCCGTCGGCATGTACGTGCTGGCGCTGACCGGACCGCTGGCCACCTTCCGTTTCTGGGTGATGGCGGTGGCGGTCGCACTGACCGTGATCACCGGACTCGACTACGTGAAGCAGGCCGTGGTGCTGCGCCGGCAGGGCATGGCCGCCGCCGAGCGGGCCGCGCGCGACGAGCGTGAGGCGGCGGCGGAACGGTGACCTCCGGGGCGGGTGCGTCCGACGGGGTGGCCTCTGGGGCGGGTGCGTCCGGCGGGGTGGCCTCTGGTGCCGGTGCGTCCCGCGGGGTGGCCTCTGCTGCCGGTGCGCTCGGCGCGCTCGGTGGTGGTGGGGCGGAGGGGCTTGGTGCTGCCGCTGAGGTGCTCCGGCTGCTCGCTGAGCGCGGTGAGAGCCTCGCCGTCGCCGAATCGCTCACCGGCGGCCTCGTGGCCGCCGAGATCACCTCGGTGCCGGGTGCCTCGCGCGTCTTCCGCGGATCCGTGACCTCGTACGCGACGGAGCTCAAACGGGACGTGCTCGGCGTCGACGGCACTCTCCTGGCCGAGCGCGGGGCGGTGGATCCCGAGGTGGCCCGGCAGATGGCCACCGGCGTGCGCCGGGTGCTCGGCGCGGACTGGGGGATCGCGACCACCGGGGTCGCCGGCCCTGACGAACAGGACGGCCGGCCGGTGGGGACGGTCTTCGTCGCGGTCGACGGCCCGGAGACCGGGATCGCGCGGCCCGAGACGGCGGGCGAGCGGCCCGGGGCGGCGGTCGCGCGGCCCGAGGCGGGGGGCGCCGGTTTCGCTCGTAGCCGGAAAGTGGCCGAGCTGCGGTTGAACGGCGACCGTTCGGAAATCCGTAGGGAGAGTGTACGGAGTGTGCTTGAACTGCTTCTTGAGCAGCTCTTGAGCGAACGCGCAGAGAATGAGCGGGCACAGGATACGGAACAGAACGGGGGGTTTTGATGTTTACAGCCCTGAGTGAACACGACATCGCTCCCCGCACGGCCGCGGCGCAAGGCGGTACGGTGGGGCGTGAAGGATGCGGCTACGCGGTCCGAGGAGGGAGCCACCGATGATTCTGCTCCGTCGCCTGCTGGGTGACGTGCTGCGTCGGCAGCGCCAGCGCCAGGGCCGTACTCTGCGCGAAGTCTCCTCGTCCGCCCGAGTCTCGCTCGGCTATCTCTCCGAGGTGGAGCGGGGGCAGAAGGAGGCATCCTCCGAGCTGCTGTCCGCTATTTGCGACGCGCTTGACGTACGGATGTCCGAGCTCATGCGCGAGGTGAGCGATGAGCTCGCTCTCGCCGAGCTGGCCGAGTCGGCAGCCAGTACCGATCCGGTGCCCGCACCGGTTCGCCCGCGGCTCAATTCCGTCTCCGTGGCCGGTGTCCCACCGGAACGGGTGACCATCAAGGCGCCTGCGGAAGCGGTGGACGTCGTCGCTGCGTGATCTCGCGCGGCGTGATGTCTCGTGCAGGTGTCACTCATAAGTGTGTGAAAGCCCCGGCCGGGTGATCGGCCGGGGCTTTCGCGTACCCAGGTGTGGGGCGCCGGGTGGGGAGGGCGTGGGCGCCGGGTCGTCTCGACATGCCCGCATCAGGACATTCGTGCCATGGTGAAGGGGATTTCCACGTGCGGGAGCGTCTCGCTCTAGCTGTGTGGCGTCGGCGTTCGGGTTCGATCCGGCATCGGGCAGGAGGTGGCCTCCGTGGCCTGGAGGGCGCGACTCCGGATACCGGCCGTGACGTGGCGGTCCGTGACGTGGCGGTCCGTGCGCTGGCGGTCCGTGCGGTGGATACCCGTCGTGGCCTTCGGGGTGCTGTGGTGGTGGGGTCTGCTGCGTCTCGTGTTCTCGCCCGACGTGGGGGCGTTCGAGGGCGCGGTGGCCGCCGGCGGCTGGGGGCTGAGCCTGCTGCCCGTGCACTGCGTGCCGAAGTCGCGGGCCGCGGGGGTGGCGGGTGCGGGGAGGAGAAGAAGGGCGGCTGGGGGAACAGGAAGGGCTGGTCGGGGCACCGTTACCAGGGCATGGCGACGCCGCCGTTAGGGCGGAGGATCTGGCCCGTGGTGAACGATGACGCGTCGGATGCCAGGTGCAGGACGGCGTGGGCGATGTCGTCCGCCTCGCCGACGCGGCCCAGCGGGGACATCCGGACCATCACGGCCTCGGTGTGCGACTGCTCCGCCGCGTCGTGCCGGCCGGTCATGGGCGTACGGATCCAGCCGGGCGCGACCGCGTTGACGCGGATGCCCTGCGGGCCGACCTCGGTGGCCAGCGTCTTCGTCAGCTGGACGACCGCGGCCTTCGAGACGCCGTAGCAGAGCAGGCCGGGGCCGCCCGTGTCCACCGCGCCCGAGGCCATCGTGATGATGCTGCCGCGCGTGCCGGTCGCGATCATGGCGCGGGCGGCCTCCTGGCAGGCGTACAGCACGCCCTTGAAGTTGATGCCGAGTACGCGGTCGAGGTCTTCGTCGCGGGTCTCCAGGACGGAACTGCTGTGCATGATCCCCGCGATCGCGGCCATGACGTCGAGGCGGCCGCTCGCGTCCACGGCGGCCGTCACCGCCTCGGCGAGCTGGGCGCGGTCCGCGACGTCGAGCGCGTGGGTGTGGGCCGTGCCGCCCTTGCTCTTGATGAGCGTCGCCGTCTCGTGCAGACCTTGCGCGTCACGGTCGGCGCAGTGAACGGCGGCCCCGGCTTCGGCCAGGAGCAGGGCGGAGGCACGTCCGATGCCGCTCGCGGCGCCGGTGACGAATGCGGTGCGTCCGGTGAGGTCGTACGCGGTGAGGGCCATGAGGGGACCGTACGAGCAGTTCTGACGGTCCGTCAATTAGTGGGCGGGGGTTGGTAGGGGCTATCTGGTGGGCCCGGGGTGGGCGGCGGAGGGGTGTGGGGCCGGTCCGTGCTGGCAGGCCGGGCACCAGTAGGTGGGGCGGTCGCGTGCGCCGTCGCCCTGGTCGGCCGAGCGGATCGGGGTGCGGCAGCGCAGGCAGGGGCGGGGCGCCCGGCCGTAGACGTAGAGGCGCCGGCCCGGGCGGTCGCTGCCGGTGGTGACGCGTGCCGGGCGGTCGCGATTGGTTTCGAGGAGCCTTTTGGCGAGCTCGGGCAGGTGCGCGGCCGTGCCGGCGGGGAGGTCGCCGACGGGCAGCCACGGGGTGACGCGGAGCAGGAAGCAGAGCTCGGACTTGTAGACGTTGCCGATGCCCGCGAGATTGCGCTGGTCGAGGAGCGCGTCGCCGAGAGGGCGGGCCGGGTCGCGCAGGAGGTTGCGCAGGGCGGTGTCGGCGTCCCAGTCCGGGCCGAGCAGGTCGGGGCCGAGGTGGCCGACGACCTTGTTCTCGTCGGTCGTGCGCAGGAGTTCGAGGACGGGGAGGCGGTAGCCCACGGCGGTGCGGGTGGCGTTCCCGAGGACCGCGCGGATCTGGTGCCCGGGGCCTCCGGTCCAGCGCTCACCCGGCGCGTAGACCTTCCACGAACCGTCCATGCGGAGGTGCGAGTGCAGGGTCAGGCCGCCCTCGATGCGGGTGAGGAGGTGCTTGCCGCGAGGGGTGACGTCGAGGACCGCCCGGCCGGTCAGATCTGCCGTCGCGAAACGGGGTACGCGCAGGTCTGAGCGGGTGAGCACCTGGCCCGCGAGGGCGGTGTGCAGTCGCCGCGCGGTCTGCGCGACGGTGTCTCCTTCGGGCATGCGTCCAGGGTGGCACGGGTGGGTGGGTGACGGGTGGGCCCGCGTGGGGTGGTGGGGCTGTGCCGGTGGGCGGTACGGGGTCGGTGCAGGCCTCGTACCCGTTTCGGTGGGCGGTACGGGGTCGGCGCGGGCCTGTGCGAGTGGGGTGGCCGTGCCCGTTCCGGTGGGAGGTGCGGGCCTGCGCGCGTGGGGGGCTAGCGGTTTCGGGTCGTCGGGGTTATGCCCGTAGGCGCAGGCCGCGGGGGGTCGCGTGGAAGCCGGCCGATTCCAGCAAGGAGGAGAACGGGGAGGTCAGCGCCGCGGTTCCGTTCACCCGCTCCACGGTGATCGTGCCGAGGGAGCCCGATCTCGCGGCGTCGGCCAGGGCCTGTGCCGCCGCGGGAAGGCGGGCGTCCTCGGCCAGGTCGGCAGCGGAGAGCGCTCCCGCGTCGCCGTCGGACGCGGTCCAGGCCAGCAGCGTCTTGCCGCCGCGCTCCATGTACAGGGTCAGCTCGCCGTCGACGAGCACGACCAGGGAGCCCGCTTTGCGGCCGGGCTTGTGGCCGGCGCCGGTGGGGGAGTCGGGCCAGGGCAGGGCAGCCCCGTACGCGTTCGCCGGGTCGGCGGCGGCGAGGACGAGGGCTCTGGACATGCCTCTGCGCCGGGGAGCGCGGCCGGAACCGGAACCGGAACTGGAACGACTCGGCGTGGGCCATGCGTCCTGTTCCGTGAAGTCCGGGGGGAAGTCCGGGACCGCGTACGGGCCGGTGGTCGCGGACCAGGACGGGTCACCGGAGGCCGACGGGGCGGACAGGTGCGGCGGCCACGTGGAGTCGGGGGCGGCGCCCGTCGGTGCGGCTGCGTACGGGTCGGGTGGGGTGTCACCGCGGTCGCGGGCGTTCGCCGCGGCGCGCAGGCGGTCCACCGCGCCGTCCATCGCGAACTGGGCCGCCCCCAGGCCTTCGACGACGTATCCGCGCCGGGCCTGGCCGCTCTCCTCGAAGGCCGACAGGACGCGGTACACCGCGGAGAAGCCGCCCTCCACGCCCTCCGCTGCGACGGCGCCCCGGGTCACGACGCCGTGCCGGTCGAGGAGCGTGCGGGCCAGGGCGTGGGCGCGCACCGTCGGGTCGGGGTCGACGGCCGGCAGCAGCGACCAGCGGCCGGCGACGGTGGGCGGGCCCGAGCGCGAGGCGGTCCGCGCGGCGGCGGTGAGGCCCCCGTAGCGGCCGCGGGGGATCGAGCGGCGCGCCCGGTGAGCCGTGGAACCCGCGGTGCGGCCCGACCCGAGGAGCGCGCGCATGGGCGCGAGCGTGTCGTTCGTGAGCCGTCCGGACCAGGCCAGATCCCAGAGCGTGTCCGCCAGTTGGGGATCGGTCGCGTCCGGGTGGGTCGTCGCGCGGACCTGGTCGGCGATCTGGCGGAAGAACAGACCGTAGCCTCCGGAGAGGGTGTCCAGGACCGACTGGTGCAGGGCCGTCAGCTCCAGGGGATGGGCCGGCGGGAGCAACAGGGGCGCCGCGTCGGCCAGATAGAGGGAGACCCAGCCGTCCTTGCCGGGCAGGGAGCCCGCGCCCGCCCACACGATCTCGCCCGCCGCGGTGAGTTCGTCGAGCATCGCCGGGGTGTAGCCCGAGACGCGGGACGGCAGGACCAGCTTCTCCAGGGCGGAGGCAGGGACGGACGCGCCCTGCAACTGCTCCACCGCGCGCACCAGTCCGTCCACGCCCCGCAGCCCGTGCCCGCCCAGGTGCTGCCACTGGGGCAGGAACTGGGCGAGGGCGGCGGGCGGCACCGGCTCCAGCTCGTGTCGCAGCGCCGCGAGCGAACGGCGCCGCAGCCGCCGGAGCACCGTCGCGTCACACCACTCCTGACCGATGCCCGCCGGGTGGAACTCCCCTTGTACGACCCGCCCGTTCGCCGCGAGGCGCTGCAGCGCGCCGTCCGTGACCGCCGCGCCCAGACCGAAGCGGGCGGCCGCGGCGGCCGACGTGAAGGGGCCGTGCGTGCGCGCGTACCGGGCGAGCAGGTCGCCCAGGGGGTCCTTGACGAGCTCCATGAAGGCTTCGGGTACGCCCACCGGGAGTGCGGTGCCGAGCGCGTCCCGCAGTCGGCCCGCGTCCTCGATCGCGGCCCAGTGGTCGGCCCCGGCGATACGGACCCGGATGGCGCGGCGGGCGGACGCCAGGTCCTCGGCCCACCCCGGCCGGGCGCCCCGCTCCGCCAACTCGGCGCCGGTGAGCGGCCCGAGGACGCGCAACAGGTCGGCGACGCCCTCCACGTCCTTGATGCGGCGGTCCTCGGTGCGCCACTGGAGTTCCTGCTCCAGTTCGGTGAGCACGTCGGCGTCGAGCAGCTCGCGCAGCTCCGCCTGGCCGAGCAGCTCGGCGAGCAGACGAGAGTCCAGCGAGAGGGCCGCGGCGCGCCGCTCGGCGAGCGGGGAGTCGCCCTCGTACAGGAACTGGGCGACGTAGCCGAACAGAAGCGAGCGGGCGAACGGGGACGCCTCCGGGGTGGTGACCTCGACGAGACGGACCTTGCGGGACTCGATGTCCCCCATCAGCTCCGTGAGGCCGGGTACGTCGAAGACGTCCTGGAGGCACTCCCGCACCGCTTCGAGGACGATCGGGAACGAGCCGAACTCGCTCGCCACCTGGAGGAGTTGGGAGGCGCGCTGGCGCTGCTGCCACAGGGGCGTGCGCTTGCCGGGGTTGCGGCGCGGCAGCAGCAGCGCGCGGGCCGCGCACTCGCGGAAGCGGGCCGCGAACAGGGCCGAGCCGCCGACCTGGTCGGTGACGATCTGGTCGACGTCGCCCTTGTCGAAGGCGACGTCCGCCGCTCCCAAGGGGGCCTGGTCGGCGTCATACTCCGTGCCCGGCCTTGCGGGGTCCTGGTCGAGGAGGTCGAGTCCCATCAGGTCGGCGTCGGGCAGGCGCAGCACGATGCCGTCGTCGGCGTGCATGACCTGGGCGTCCATGCCGTACTTCTCGCCGAGCCTGGCGCCGAGGGCGAGCGCCCACGGAGCGTGCACCTGTGCGCCGAAGGGGGAGTGCACGACGACCCGCCAGTCACCGAGCTCGTCACGGAACCGCTCGACCACGATCGTGCGGTCGTCCGGGATGTGGCCGCAGGCCTCGCGCTGCTCGGCCAGGTAGGACAGCACATTGTCGGCGGCCCAGGCGTCGAGTCCCGCCTCGAGGAGGCGCAGCCGGGCGTCGTCGTCGGACAGTGAGCCGACCTCGCGCAGGAACGCGCCCACCGCGCGCCCCAGTTCGAGCGGCCGGCCCAGCTGGTCGCCCTTCCAGAACGGGAGCCTGCCCGGGACGCCGGGCGCGGGGGAGACCAGCACGCGGTCGCGCGTGATGTCCTCGATGCGCCAGGAACTCGTACCGAGGGTGAAGACGTCGCCCACACGGGACTCGTAGACCATCTCCTCGTCGAGCTCGCCCACGCGGCCGCCGCCCTTCTTGGGGTCGGCGCCGGCGAGGAACACCCCGAAGAGGCCGCGGTCCGGGATCGTGCCCCCGGAGGTGACGGCCAGGCGCTGGGCCCCCGGGCGTCCCGTGACCGTGCCGGCGACGCGGTCCCACACCACGCGCGGGCGCAGCTCGGCGAAGGCGTCGGAGGGATAGCGGCCGGCGAGCATGTCGAGGACGCCGGTGAACGCGGACTCCGGGAGCGACGCGAAGGGCGCCGCGCGGCGGACCAGCGCGAGCAGGTCGTCGACCTGCCACGTGTCGAGCGCCGTGATCGCGACCAACTGCTGGGCCAGCACGTCCAGCGGGTTGGCGGGGACGCGCAGGGACTCGATGGAGCCGGTCCGCATCCGCTCGGTGACCACCGCCGACTGGACGAGGTCGCCCCGGTACTTCGGGAAGACGACGCCGGTGGAGACCGCGCCCACCTGGTGGCCCGCGCGCCCCACACGCTGGAGGCCGGAGGCCACGGAGGGCGGGGACTCCACCTGGACGACCAGGTCCACCGCGCCCATGTCGATGCCCAGCTCGAGGCTCGACGTGGCGACCACCGCGGGCAGCCGGCCCGCCTTGAGGTCCTCCTCGACGAGGGCGCGCTGCTCCTTGGAGACCGATCCGTGGTGCGCGCGGGCGATCACCGCGGGCGCCCCGTTCGCCGCGCCCGAGCCACCCATCAGCTCGGCCGGCGCGTGGTCCTCGGGCATCACCTCGCCCGTCGCCCGCTCGTACGCGATCTCGTTCAGCCGGTTGCACAGGCGCTCGGCGAGGCGGCGGGAGTTGGCGAAGACGATCGTCGAGCGGTGCGACTGGACCAGGTCGGCGATGCGCTCCTCGACGTGCGGCCAGATGGACGGCCGCTCCGCGCCCTGGTCGGAGTCGGCGACCGGCGATCCGCCGAGCTCGCCCAGGTCCTCCACGGGGACGACCACCGAGAGGTCGAACTCCTTGCCTGAGCGCGGCTGGACGATCTCCACCTTGCGCTGCGGCGACAGGAAGCGCGCCACCTCGTCGACGGGACGGACCGTCGCCGACAGGCCGATCCGGCGCGCGGGCCGGGGCAGCAGCTCGTCGAGCCGCTCCAAAGACAGCGCTAGATGGGCGCCGCGCTTCGTGCCCGCGACCGCGTGCACCTCGTCGAGGATCACCGTCTCGATGCCCGTGAGCGCGTCCCGCGCGGCGGACGTGAGCATCAGGAACAGCGACTCGGGTGTCGTGATCAGAATGTCCGGCGGCCGGGTCGTCAGGGCCCGGCGCTCGGCCGGGGGCGTGTCCCCGGAGCGGATGCCGACCTTCACCTCGGGCTCGGGCAGACCGAGGCGCACCGACTCCTGCCGGATGCCCGTGAGCGGGCTGCGCAGATTGCGCTCCACGTCGACCGCGAGGGCCTTCAGGGGCGAGACGTACAGGACGCGGCAGCGCTTCTTCGGGTCCGCGGGCGGCGGCGTCGACGCCAGCTGGTCCAGGGCCGCCAGGAACGCGGCCAGGGTCTTGCCGGAACCCGTCGGCGCGACGACCAGCACGTCCGAACCCTCGCCGATGGCCTGCCACGCCCCGGCCTGCGCGGCCGTGGGCGCGGAGAAGGCCCCCGTGAACCAACCGCGGGTCGCGGGGGAGAAGCCGTCGAGCGGGCTGCGTGCGGACCTGACCATGCACCCATCGTGCACCTCCCCACTGACAAAGCCCCGGACCTGCGCAAACGCCGTCCGCCCGGAGCCGGCGGTGGGCGGGCGCGGGCGGCCGTGACGCAGAATGGGAGCCATGGCGGGAGCGGGAACGAAGGAATGGGCCAGGCACTGGCGCTACGAACACCTGCCCGGCCTCGACCTGCTGCGGGCGCGCTACGTCCGCCACACGTTCCCCCGCCACAGCCACGACGGCTACGTCTTCGGCGCGGTCACCAGCGGGATCGAGGACGTGGGCCTGCCGACCGGCACGGTGCACGCGGGCCCCGGCACCGTCGTCATGATCAATCCCGAGGTGGCGCACACGGCCCGGGCGGGGGGCCCCGACGGCTGGGCGTACCACACGCTCTACCCGTCGGCCGGCGTCATAGCCGAGATCGCGGGCGAGACCACCTCGGTCCGCGGGACCGCCGCCTTCGCCGAGCCGATCGTCACCGACCCGCACGCCGCCCACCTCATCCGCGAGGTGCACCGCGCGGCGGAGGAAGGCAACGCGCTCGCCGCCGACAGCCTGCTGCGCGTCGTGGTCGCCCGGCTGCTGCGGGAGCACGGGCAGCCCATGACCGCGCGCCCCGGCCGGTCCGCGGGCGCCACGATCGCGGCACGCGCGCGTGCCGTCCTCGTCGAGCGCATGGCCGAACCGCCGTCCCTGGAGGCCCTGGCCACCGAACTCGGGACCAGCCCGTTCGCCCTGCTGCGCGCCTTCAGAGACGCCTACGGCATGCCGCCCCACACCTGGCTCACCGACGCGCGCGTGCGCGCCGCCCGACGTCTCCTCGACGGCGGCACGGCACCGGCCGACGCCGCCGTGACGGTTGGGTTCACGGACCAGCCGCACCTGAACCGGCACTTCACCCGGATCGTCGGCGTCCCGCCGGGCGCCTACCAGCGGGAGCGCAAGAACGTACAAGACCAGGCGGTGCCGCCCCTCGTACCGTCGACGGCGTGGCAGAACAGACATCATCCGCAGTGATACGCGCCGGGTCACCGCCGGAGCGCGAGACCGCAGGGCCCGGGGCCGGACGGACTGAGGCCGGGCAGGCCGAGAAGCCCGACTCCGCTGTCGTCCGGGACGCGCTGGGCGTCGGCATCGCCGTCGGCCTCTCCGGGTTCGCCTTCGGCGTGACCTCGGCCGGCAGCGGCCTCAGCGTGCTCCAGACCTGTGCGCTCAGCCTGCTCGTCTTCACCGGCGCCTCGCAGTTCGCCCTCGTGGGTGCCATCGCAGCCGGCGGCAACCCGCTCACCGCGGCGGCCGGCGCCTTCTTCCTCGGCGTGCGCAACGCCTTCTACGGGCTACGCCTGTCGCAGCTGCTCGCCCTCCCGCGCGTGGTGCGCCCCTTCGCCGCGCACTGGGTCATCGACGAGACCGCGGCCGTCTCGCTCGCCCAGCCCACGCGCCGCAGTGCCCGTATCGGCTTCACCGTCACCGGGCTCACCCTCTACGTGCTGTGGAACCTCACGACCCTGCTGGGGGCGCTCGGCGCGCAGGCCATCGGCGACACCGACGCCTGGGGCCTCGACGCGGCCGGACCCGCCGTCTTCCTCGCGCTGCTCGCGCCGATGCTGCGGACGTCCACGGAGCGTGCCGTGGCCGGTATCGCCGTACTTCTCGGCCTCGGACTGCTGCCCGTCCTGCCGGCCGGGGTCCCCGTCCTGGCGGCCGCGCTCGCCGCGCCGGCCGTGCTCTACGTAGAGGGGCGTCGGGCGGCACGCAGAGGGACCGGAGAGAACCCACGACCGGACACACAGAAGGCCGACGGCCGGCAAGGAGAGGACCGATGAACATCTGGATCGCGGTCGGAGCGACCGCAGTCGGCTGTTACGCGGTCAAGCTCATCGGCCTGCTCGTGCCCGCCGGTGTCCTGGAGCGGCCCGTCGTCCGGCGGCTGGCCGCGCTGCTCCCGGTGGCCCTGCTGGCGGCGCTCACGGCCCAGCAGACGTTCGCCGACGGGCGCATGCTCGTTCTCGACGCGAAGGCGGCCGGGCTCGCGGCTGCGGCGGTCGCGCTGATGCTGCGCGCGCCGTTCCTCGTCGTCGTCGCGGCGGCCGTCGTGGTCACGGCGGGGCTGCGCGCCCTCACGGGATGAGCGCCATCGCCTTCATGCCTCACGCGCGCGTGAGGCATGAAGGCGGGCAGCATCCACGTGGGCGCCGAGCCCCGTTCGTCAGCAGCAGCCGTCCTCGTCGTCGATCACGCCGACGCCGATGGCCCCCGCGGCTCGCCTGCGTCCCTCCGGGGAACGCGTCAGTTCCGTCTCCAGGTCCGTGCCGGCCGCCACGGCCGCCGACTCGGCGGCGGCCCAGTCGAAGATGCCGCGCGCCATGAGCGACGTCTCCTCGTGGGCCCGTCGCCTGAACACGTCGGCACGCACGCGTGCCACCGTCGGATCGGCGGGCGCCGCGAGGGCCGCCGTCTCCGCCAGATGCGAGGCGAGGCGCAGCTCGCCGGCGGCCAGCAGCTCGGAGGCACGCAGCGCGAGCGCCTCCGCCCCGCCCGCGGCACGGGCGAACTCGGCCGCGAGATCCGCCTCCGGGGCCGGCTTGAGGTGCGCGGGGTTCTGGTCGTACCAGCCGCCCCACAGGCGCCACAGGTTGCGTACGACGAACTCCGGCTCGTCGTAGGCCGGGTGGAGGTACGGCTTCGCCAGCAGGTCCTCGGGGACCTTCACCCCATGGATGACGGCGTCGAGGCGGTGGCCCGCGTTCATCAGCGCCCTGGTCTGCTCGCACAGCGTCTCCAGGAGACGTGCGGTGTCGTCGAGAGCCTGGTGCACGCGGTCGGAGCCCACGATGGGGACGCCGTGACCGGGCAGGAGGAGTTCGGCGCCGAGCTCCTGCATCGCCCGCAGGGCACGGGCCCAGTCCTCGGGATAGCGCTGCACCTTCTGGGGGTTGCCCGCGTTCGGCGCGTTCCAGATGAACAGGTCACCGGTGCACAGCGTCTTCAGCTCGGGGATCCACACATAGGTGTGGTCGTCGGTCTCCCCGCGCGCGTGCACGAGCTCGAACGTCAGCTCGCCGCGCCGCACGGTGTGCCGCTCCCTGTAGACGACGTCCGGATAGCGGTACGTGGTGGGCCACTCCAGGGAGGGCACTCCGAACTGCCTGCGATTGATCCAGGAGTTGTGACCAGCCGTCCTGATGTAGCGGTCGAACCGCGCGGCGACGGCCTCATGGGCGATCACTTCGGGACGCGGAGCACCGCTCTCGTCGGCCTCGCGGTCGAAGGGCGCCACTCCGAAGACGTGGTCCACATGACCGTGTGTGTAGACCACGGAGCGCACCGGCCCCGCGCCGAAGCCGGCGACGGCCCTGTGCAGCCGCTCCGCCGTCCGGAAGTCGCCCGAGTCGACGAGGACGACGCCGTCCCCCGTGTCGAACGCCGCCACGTTGGCGAACGCGGGAAGGAAGCCCACGCGGTCACGCAGCCGCACCAGTTCGTCCCCGGAGTAGGCGCCTGTCAGATGGGGCATCAGCGTCGCCGTGCCCTGCCAGACCCGGTCGACGTAGTCGGCGTACGTCATGCGATCGGTGTCCCCGGTGTGCTCGTCACGGTCCCGCTCTTTGTGCTCGGTCATGTTCAGGGCTCCTCGTGTGCGGTGCGGTCGATGGCCACCGGCCACGAGTTTCGTCCCCCGGTGTGAGATCGGACACCGCCTCACGTCACACGTCCCGGCCGTGGGTAATGTGACGCGTCACAAACGACGTGTCACCAACGCAGTGCCCCCGTCCATGTCCAAGGAGGAGTGGAGGACCCGTGGCCCTGTCACCCGAGGCCCGCTCCCTTGCGGCGCGCTGCGAACCGAGAGTCAACGAGCTCGCCCGCCGCATGGCCCGCGAGGAGTTCGAGGAACTTCCCGGGTACGCGGAACTCCCGGACGACGTCAAGGACTTGGAGATCGCCGCGACCGCCCGGCACGGCGTACGGCTCTTCCTGCGCAGCGTCGGCGAGCCGGACCCCGCGCCATCAGGCAGCCACCGGCTGTTCCGTGAGCGGGCCGCGCAGCGGGCCGAGGAGGGCATGCCGCTGCATCTCCTCCTGCGCACCCACGCGCACGGCCTGTACGTCCTGTGGCAGGCCCTGCGCGACGTCGCGGTCCCCGGCGAGGAAGGAGCGCTCGTCGAGCTCGTCGACGTCCTGCTGAGCTGGCAGCCGGGGATCGTCGGGGCCGTCACCGAGACGTACCTCGACGAGCGGTCGGCGCTTGAAGCCGAGCGGCGGGCCCAGGTCCGCTCCCTGGTGCGCGGTCTGCTCGACGGGATGGTCCCGCCCGGCCACGTCCTCCTCGACCAGCTCCGCCTGGAAGGGCCCGCGCTCGTGCTCGCCCTCGGCATCGAAGCGGACCCCGGCGCGGACCCCGGCGAGGGGGCGGTCGCCGTGCGCCGCAGGCTGCGCCGGGTGCAGACCGCCCTGGACCACACCTTCGGGGTGGAGGTGCTCGCGCTCCTGGAGTCCGACGGAGGGCGGGTGATCGTGCCCCTGGACTGCCGGCCGCCGGACGACCTGCCCCGCCACCTCGCCAAGGCGAGCGGCTGTCAGGTGCGGGTCGCCGCCGTGCAGGCGGCAGGCCCCGGAGAAGTGACCGAGGCGGCGCGCACCGCCACCGAGATCCTGCGGATCACGCGCGCGTGCGGCATCCCGGCCGGACTGCACCGCCTCGACGACGTGCTCCTGGAGTACCACCTGTCCCGGCACAGCGAGACGAGCCACCGGATAGCGGCCCTCCTGGACCCGGTCGCCGACCGGCCCGAACTCCTGGAGACCCTGCGGACGCATCTCGCGCACCAGCAGGACCGCAGGGCGACCGCCGCCGCGCTCGGACTGCACCCCAACACGGTCGACAACCGGCTCGCCCGCATCGGCGAGCAGACGGGCATCGACCTGTCGGCACCCCGCGGCACGGCCCTCGCGATCGCCGCGCTGCTCCTCAGGGACGCCGACAGCGCACTCTGAGGGCCCGCCCCTGCGCGAGCCCGCCCCCGTGCGAGTCAGCCCCCGCGCGGAGGGCCGTCAGGAGATGGGCCGCCCGTACGCCCGCAGTGTCCGCAGCGCCTCGATCGTCACCATCGGGCGCGCCTCGAGAGCGACGCCGGGGGCCCACTGGCGCCAGCGGACCGGCCACCCGCCGTCGTCCTGCTGGTCGCTCGCGAGGAAGTCCAGAGAGCGCGCCATCTCCTCGTCCGTGAACCACGCGCGTGCCACCGACTCCGGCGTCTTCGCGTAGTCGTGCGGGAGATGGTGCTCACCCGGCGCGTACCCGGGCGCCACGGGGTACTCCTCCGGCCGCTCCGGATCGAGCAGCGCGAGACGCTGCTCGCGCACGAGCCGGCCGAGCCGGTCGGCCGCCGCCTCCGCGCGCGGGCGGTCGGGCGCACCGTCCAGGAAGGCCACGGCGGCCTCGATCTCGTAGGGGTGGGACTTCTCCAGCGACTCGACGGCGGCCCAGCAGAAGTCGGTCGCGCGGAAGAGCCACGCGTGCCACACCTGGTTGCGGTGCAGCAGGCCGACCACGGGACCCGTCGCGAGCAGCTCGCCCGGCGGGTCGTCCACGACCGGGACGAACGGCGCGCAGGGGTAGCCGCGCTGGCTGGGATGGACCGCCGGCAGGGCGCCCTCGGCGGTCGACACGGAGGTCAGATAGCGGCACACGCGCTCCACCCGCTGACCGCCGCAGCGGCCGATCGAGTCGAGGACGCGCAGCGCGTGCCCGGTGTGCAGGGGCTGGCTGACCGGGCCGCGCAGATCGGGCTCGAGGGCGTGACCGTACCCCTCGTCCTCGTTGAGGTAGGCGGCGAGGGCGGTCTCGACGGCGTTCGCCCCCGACCGGCCCGCGCCCAGGAAGTGGTAGGCGAAGCGGCGCTGCTCCAGCACGCGCGCGGTCAGCCAGACGAACTGCTCGGCACGGGAGAGCGGGGAGGGCGCCGAGGTGGGCTGGGGGAGTGGGGATGCTCCGTTTTCGGCCATGTACCGACCGTAGGACGGAAAGCGTTCTCGAGGGGTCTTCCGTGCCGGGCTGCACTCTCAGGGGCTGGATACTGGTGTCATGCGGTTGACGGTTTTCTGGCAGCGGATGGCGGATCACTTCGGTCCTGGCTACGCCGACTCGTTCGCGCGTGATCATGTGATGACGGAACTCGGCGGGCGCACGGTGCACGAGGCACTCGACGCCGGCTGGGAGGCGAAGGACGTCTGGCGGGCGGTGTGCGCCACGGCGGACGTGCCGTCCGAGAACCGTTGACCAGCTCGGACGAACGGGGGCGGCGACCCGTTGTCGGTGGCGTGGGCGAGACTTGCTCCGTGGCACCGACAGACGAGACCTTGCAGGCGACAGCCGACGCCTCCCCGCCCGGCCCGACGCCGCCCCCGGGAGGCGGGGCGGCCGCGACGGCCCGTGCGCGGATGCCGCGCTGGCTGCCGCGCGCCATGGTGCTCGCGCTCGCCCTCGTCGCCTGCTTCCAGCTGGGCAGCTGGGCGTTCCACCAGCTCACCGGACTGCTGATCAACGTACTGATCGCGTTCTTCCTGGCGCTCGCCGTGGAGCCGGCCGTCAGCTGGATGGCCGGGCGGGGCATGCGCCGGGGCGCGGCCACCGGGATCGTCTTCCTGGGTGTCATGATCGCCGCACTGGGTTTCGTGGTCCTGCTCAGCTCGATGCTCGCGGGCCAGATCGTCAGCATGGTCGAGGACTTTCCCGACTATCTCGACTCGGTGATCAACGGGATCAACCAGACGTTCCACACGGACCTGAGCAGGGTCGCGGTCCAGGACAGCCTGCTGCACTCGGACTGGCTCCAGAAGTACGTGCAGAACAGCGCCGGCGGCGTCCTGGACGTGTCGGGGCAGGTCCTGGGAGGCCTGTTCCAGCTGCTGACGATATTGCTGTTCTCGTTCTACTTCGCCGCCGACGGCCCCCGGCTCCGGCGCGCGCTGTGCTCGGTGCTGCCGCCCGCCAAGCAGGCCGAGGTGCTGCGCGCCTGGGAGATCGCGGTCGACAAGACCGGCGGCTATCTCTACTCGCGCGGTCTGATGGCGCTGATCTCCGGCATCGCGCACTACGTCCTGCTCCAGGCGCTCGGCGTGCCCTACGCGCCCGTGCTCGCCGTCTGGGTGGGTCTGGTGTCCCAGTTCATCCCGACCATCGGCACGTATCTGGCCGGCGCCCTGCCGATGCTGATCGCCTTCACGGTCGACCCCTGGTACGCGCTGTGGGTGCTGGTCTTCGTCGTGGTCTACCAGCAGTTCGAGAACTACATGCTCCAGCCCAAGCTGACCGCGAAGACCGTGGACATCCACCCCGCCGTCGCCTTCGGATCCGTCATCGTGGGCACGGCGCTCCTCGGGGCGGTCGGCGCCCTCATCGCGATCCCCGCCGTGGCGACGCTGCAGGCCTTCCTCGGGGCCTACGTGAAGCGCTACGACGTCACGGACGACCCGCGGGTGCACGGCCACCGCCGCAGAGCCGGCAGCTCGCCTCTCGCCCGTGTACGGGCGGCCCTGCGGGGGCAGGACGAACCCCCGGGCGAGGCGGTGCCGGCGCAGGAAGAGGGCGCGAGCGATGCGCGGGGCGGCTCTCAGTAAGTGATCGCCGCCCAGATTCCGGCGGCGACGACGGCGGCCGCGTAGCAGGCGACCGCTGCGCGCATCACCGAGATCCTCGTCCCCCCGCTCCAGGCCGTACGGGACATCAGCCAGGCCAGCGCGGGCAGGACGAGCACGGCGTGCAGGCTGACACCGTGCAGCGGCTTGAGCGGCGCCGTCGAGTGATAGGCCGCTTCCTGGTGACCGGTCTTCGTGAGGATCACCCCGCGCGCGATCATCGCGGCGCCCGAGGCCAGCGCGACGATCAGGATCGCGAATCCGGCCCGCAGCGCGAGCGGCATGCCCGTGGGCCCCGACGGCCGGCGGCGGAACGAGGCGACGGCGAACACCGAGAGCACGACCACCAGGATTCCGCCGCCCACGGCGAGGGACATCGACACCGCGGTGTCGAAGCCGGACTCCATGTTGAGATGCGACGGCACCCGCCGCCACGCCTGGAGGGTGATCCCGCCCACTTCCAGGACGCAGTCGGCGGCGAACACGACGAGCAGGACGCTCCTGGTGCGGCCACCGATCCGCAGGTACGACGTCACCCAGGTCAGCGCGATCAGCGTCAGGCCGAAGGAGACGCCGAAGGTGACCGGCTTGCGCCAGGAGACAGGCCCGTCCCAGGGTCCTCCGTCCACCGCGAAGACCAGCAGGTGGACGAGCCCGGACAGCGTGAGAACGGCGCCGGTGGCGTAGCAGAGGCGCTCGGAGGGGCGGGTGCTCCGCAGGATTTCCGGGCGGGAGCTCTGGTTCGGCATGGGACAAGGCTCGCGGGCGCGGGGTGTTCCGTCGTCCTCCGGCCGGAGGCGGCGCTCGTACGACGCGGGGAGTAGCCGTCGGCCGACACGGGTCCGGACGCGGGGTGCGAGGTGCCGCGTGGTGCGCTTGACACTAAAATCGAACATCCATTCTTATGGAGTGTCCGGCGGCTCTCTCCCCAGTGATTCCGGGGATTTCGGCGAGAGTGGCAGGCCTGTGAGCCTCGAGTTATCCACAGGCGGACGGGCGTCGAGGCCGATTGTCAGTGGCAGGCGTTAGCGTCTTTGACGTGAAGCGATCGACTCAAGCAAATCGGGTGGAACCCATGGCAGGAACTGACCGCGAGAAGGCGCTCGACGCCGCGCTCGCACAGATTGAACGGCAATTCGGCAAGGGCGCAGTGATGCGCATGGGCGAGCGGCCGAATGAGCCCATCGAGGTCATCCCCACCGGGTCGACCGCGCTCGACGTGGCCCTCGGCGTCGGCGGCCTGCCGCGTGGCCGTGTGGTGGAGGTGTACGGGCCGGAGTCCTCCGGTAAGACGACCCTGACGCTGCACGCCGTGGCCAATGCGCAGCGGGCCGGCGGCGCCGTGGCGTTCGTGGACGCCGAGCACGCCCTCGACCCGGAGTACGCGCGAAAGCTCGGCGTCGACATCGACAACCTCATCCTGTCCCAGCCGGACAACGGTGAGCAGGCGCTCGAGATCGTCGACATGCTGGTCCGCTCCGGCGCCCTCGACCTGATCGTCATCGACTCCGTCGCCGCCCTGGTGCCGCGCGCGGAGATCGAGGGCGAGATGGGTGACTCGCACGTGGGTCTGCAGGCCCGTCTGATGAGCCAGGCGCTCCGGAAGATCACCAGCGCGCTCAACCAGTCGAAGACCACCGCGATCTTCATCAACCAGCTGCGCGAGAAGATCGGCGTGATGTTCGGCTCCCCGGAGACGACGACCGGTGGCCGGGCCCTGAAGTTCTACGCCTCGGTGCGGCTCGACATCCGCCGTATCGAGACGCTGAAGGACGGCACCGACGCGGTCGGCAACCGTACGCGCGTGAAGGTCGTCAAGAACAAGGTCGCGCCGCCCTTCAAGCAGGCCGAGTTCGACATCCTCTACGGCCAGGGCATCAGCCGCGAGGGCGGCCTGATCGACATGGGCGTGGAGCACGGCTTCGTGCGCAAGGCCGGCGCCTGGTACACGTACGAGGGCGACCAGCTCGGCCAGGGCAAGGAGAACGCGCGCAACTTCCTGAAGGACAACCCCGACCTGGCCAACGAGATCGAGAAGAAGATCAAGGAGAAGCTGGGCGTCGGTGTGAAGCCGGAGGCCCCCACGGCCGAGCCCGGTGCCGACGCGGCGGGTGCCGCCCCTGCTGACGACGCGGCCAAGACGGTTCCCGCGCCCGCGGGCAAGGCCACCAAGTCCAAGGCCGCGGCGGCCAAGAGCTAGTCCGTGACGCGACGAACCGACTGGGCCGATCACGCCTACCCCACCTCCCCGCCGGACCAGGGCGACGGGGTCACCGGTGACCCCGGCGGGCACGGGGAGCCGTATGGCGGGGACGGGCCACGTGACGGTGGCGGTCCACGCAGCGGTGGCGGCAGCCGGGGCAGTGGGCGCGGCCGGGGGCGCCGGCGGCGCGGCGGCTTCGGTGAGACGGCCGGAGGCCAGGAGGACGACGGCCCCCCTTCTTCGACGAGGGCCGAGAAGGGGGAGCCGCCGGCGGATCCGGCGGAGCGGGCGCGGGGCATCTGCCTGCGCCTGCTCACGGGACAGCCGCGCACACGGAAGCAGCTAGCCGACGCACTGGCGAAGCGGGACATCCCCGATGAGGTGGCGGAGGAAGTGCTGTCCCGCTTCGAGGAGGTCGGCCTCATCAACGACGGCGCCTTCGCGGACGCGTGGGTGGAGTCGCGGCACCACGGCCGGGGACTGGCCCGGCGCGCACTCGCCCGCGAGCTGCGGACCAAGGGGGTGGACTCGGCGGTGATCGACGAGGCCGTCGGGCAGCTCGACTCCGAGCAGGAGGAGGAGACCGCCCGCGAGCTCGTGGCCCGCAAGCTCCGCTCCACGCGGGGCCTCGACCGCGACAAGCGGCTGCGCCGCCTCGCGGGCATGCTCGCCCGCAAGGGATATCCGGAGGGCATGGCGCTCAGGGTGGTCCGCCAGGCCCTGGAGCAAGAGGGCGAGGAGACGGAGGACCTCGGGTACGGGGACTTCTGAGGGCTGAGGGCCGAGGGCCGAGGGCTGGCGTTGGGGCTGATGGCTGAGGGGTAGGGCTGGGGGACGGAGGGGCAGGGCGGGGCTTCGGGGTGTGGGTCCCGGGACCCGGGAAGGGCGGGGGCCCGCGCGGCGGGGACGGGGGACGGGGACGAGGGAGGGGGCGGCGTCGGTACGGGGGTCCGACGTCGAACTCGCCCTCGCCTGAACGGGGTTGGTGGGGTTAACCCCCGTGCCATGACGCCTGGTCACCGCAGTGCACAGAGGTATGTGCACAGGCGACTGTGTACGCATGACACCGGAACCCGGCTCCGCCGCTCCCGCCGGGCGTCAGGAGCTGACCGATCTCGGCGCTTTGAAGGCGCTGGCCCAGCCCCGGCGCCAGCAGATCCTCCAGCACCTCACCCTCCACGGCCCCGCGACCTCCGCGACACTGGCCCGCGCCCTCGGTCTCAACACCGGCGCCACCAGCTACCACCTGCGTGAGCTGGCCCGCTACGGATTCGTCGAGGAGCCCCCGGCCCCGCCTGCGCCCCCGCACAGGCCCCCACTTACGCCCCCGCGCCCGCCCCGGCGTGAGCGGTGGTGGCGGGTCGTCCCGGGGGACCGCCGCTTCCTGCCCCGTAGCCGCCAGAGTGCCGAAACCCGGCTCGTCATGGGCGAGTTGAGCCACCTCTCGTACGCCGCCGACCTCGAACTCTTCGAGCGGCTCCAGCGCGAGAGCGCCGACGCGGACAGGGACAGGCGCAGGGGCACGGACGCGAACGACGGGGAGTGGGTCGACGCCTTTCCCTACTCGCGCGGCACGCTCCGGCTGACGCTGCCCGAACTCCGCGCGTTCTTCGAGGAGTACATCGCCCTCCTCAACCGCTACAAGCGTCCCGACAGCGAGACCCCGGACGGCACGCGCACGGTCCTCACCCGCCTGCTCGCCTTCCCCGCTCCCCACGACGCACGCCACGACGCACGCCGCGACGCACCCGAGAACGCCCCCGACATCGCCCCCGGCCGCCGGGCAGAGACGGATACGCCATGATGCTTCTGCGCTACGCACTGCACACCGTCCGGGACCGCAAGGGCGGCTTTCTCGGTGCCTTTCTCGCGCTCATGTGCGCGGCCGCCCTGATCACGGCCTGCGGCACGCTCCTGGAGACCGGCCTGCGGGGCACCATCCGCACCGAGCGCTACGCGGCCGCCCCCGTCGTCGTCTCCGCCGACCAGAACGTCCACCGGACCACGGTCAAGCACAAGAAGGGCAAGACCAAGGTCAAGCACAAGGCCAAGCCGATCGCCGAGCGGGCCTGGCTCCCGGAGGACACCGCGCGACGCCTGCGCGAGGTGCCGGGCGTCGGGCGCGTCGTACCGGAACTGACCTTCCTCGCCCAGCCGTTGGTGCCCGGAGCCGTCGACCCCGACAAGCCCGCGTACGGGCACGCCTGGGACTCCGCCGCGCTGACCCCCTTCGCCCTGACGGCCGGCACCGCGCCCGCGAGGCCGCATGACCTCGTCGTGGACCGGGACCTGGCCGCCCGCGCTCACCTCTCCCCCGGGGACAGCCTCACCGTCCAGTCCACCCGGGCCCCGCGCACCTACCGCGTCACCGGCATCGCCGCGCCCACCGGGCACGCGTCGGTGACCCACCAGACCTCGCTGTTCTTCGCCGCCCCCGAGGCCCGCCGCCTCGCGGGCCACGCCGGCCAGGTCACCGCCCTGGGCGTCATCCCGGCCCGAGGGCAGGAGCCGGCCGCGCTCGGCCGGGCCGTCGCCAAGGCCCTCGACGGCACGACCGCGCAGGTCACCACCGGCGACGCCCGAGGCCCCGTGGAATTCCTCGACGCCGCGGGAGCCCGCGTCAAACTCGTCAGCATGGGTGGCGCGATGGGCGGCACGTCGCTCCTCGTCGCCGTTCTCGTCGTCGTGGGCACGTTCGCGCTCTCCGTCCAGCAGCGGCACCGCGAACTCGCCCTGTTGCGCGCCATCGCCGCCACGCCCGGGCAGATCCGCAAGCTCCTCGGACGTGAGGCGCTCATCGTCGGCGCCGCTGCCGGTGTCCTCGGTTCGCTCGCGGGGCTTCCGCTCGGGGCATGGCTCCACCAGCGCTTCGTGGCGCTCGGAGCGGTGCCGCCGACGCTCGAACGGACCGTGAGCGTCTTCCCGTTGTTCGCCGCGGTCGGCGCCACCCTGTTCGGCGCCTGGGCAGCCGCCCGGATCTCCGCCCGCCGCATCGCCCGTATCCGCCCGGCCGAAGCGCTCGCGGAGGCCAGGGTCGAGCGGGCGCGGCCCGCCTGGGGACGGGTGGCCGCCGGTCTCGTCCTGCTCGCGGGCGGTGCCGTCCTCGTCGCCGTGCTGAGCGTGCTGCGCACCGAACCCGCGTCGACTCCCGTGACCTTCCTGGCCGTTGTCGTCCTCACGTCGTCCGTCGCCCTGCTCGGTCCGCTGCTGGTGAAGGCCGCCGCAGCCGTCCTGGCCGGGCCGCTGCGCCTGGCCGGTCCCGGCGGCAGGCTGGCCACCGCCAACCTGCGCGGCAACGCCGCCCGGATGGCCGCCGTCGTCACCCCCCTCACCCTGCTCATCGGAATGACCTGCACCGTCCTCTTCGCCCAGCCCACCCTGGGTGACGCGGCACGGGCCCAGGCGCGCGAAGGGATCCACGCCGACTGGATCGTCGCCGCACAGGGCCCCGGCGTCCCCGGCGAAGCCGCCCGCAAGCTCCGCGAGGCCGACGGCACCGTCGCGACCGAGGTCGTCCGCACCACCGTGCGCGTGGGACTCGACAAGTACGCGGCTCAGGGAGTCACCCGCGCCGGCCTCACCCGTACGTGGGACCCCGACGTCACCGCCGGATCACTGGAGAACTTCCGCCGGGACGGCGTCGCGGTCAGTGAACTCGCCGCGGACCAGCTCCACTTGAAGCCCGGAAGCACCCTGAAGCTGACCCTCGGGGACGGCACGCCGGTCACCCTCACCGTGGCGGCCGTCTACGCGAAGGGTCTCGGTTTCGGCGATCTGACCATGGCCCACGACCTGGTGGCCCGGCACGTCGACAATCCGCTCGCCTCCTCCGTACTCGTCAGGACCAGCCGTACACAGGAACAACTCGCCGGCACCGTCCGTGAGTTCCCGGGCCTGCGCGTTCTCGCCCCCGCGGCGGCCGACGGCCTCCAGGCCCGGCGGCAGCAGGACAACGCCGAGGTCAACCTCCTCGCGATGGGCCTGATCCTCGCGTTCACCGCGATCGCCGTCGTCAACACCCTCGCGATGTCCGTGTCCGAACGGATCCGGGAGTTCGCGATGCTCCGGCTCGCGGGCGCCACCCGCCGCCAGGTCCTGGGGATGCTGCGCACCGAGGCCCTGGCCGTGCTGCTCCTCGGCACCGTCCTGGGCAGCGGGATCGCGCTGGCCGTCCTGACCGCGTTCAGCGTCGGCATGACGGGCGCCGCCGCACCCGTCGTCACCCCCCTCGTCTACGTAGGGGTGGTCGCCGCCGCCGGACTCCTCGCGCTCACCGCGACCGCGCTGCCCGGCCGGGTCGCCCTGAAGCCGAAGCCGGTCGAGGTCGCGACGGCCAAGGAGTAAAGGAGCCAAGGAGTAAGCGACTACGTCGTCACCGGCAGGCCCGCCGCCTTCCACGCCTGGAAGCCGCCCACCAGATCCGTGGCCCGGTGGAGCCCCAGTTGCCGCAGGGAGGCGGCGGCGAGGCTCGACGCGTAGCCCTCGTTGCAGACGACCACCACGCGCAGGTCGTGGCTCGTGGCCTCGGCCGCGCGGTGGCTGCCCTGCGGGTCGAGCCGCCACTCCAGTTCGTTGCGCTCGACCACGAGTGCTCCGGGGATCAGCCCGTCCCGCTCACGCAGGGCCGCGTACCGGATGTCGACGAGCAGCGCGTCGCCCTCGCTGACAGCCGCGTGCGCGGCCCGGGCCTCGACCCGGTCGAGGCCCAGGCGCACCCGTTCGAGCAACTCATCGATATCGACAGGCCGTTCACCCACAGGCCGTTCACCTAGAGGTCGGTCGCTTACAGGCCGTTCACCGTCAAAACTGCTCACTGCCAGTCCTCCGGACGTTCCACGTTCTCCAGGCGCAGCACCGCGCCCGTGCGGCTGTAGCGGCGGATCTGCGGGAGCGGCGGGTAGTAGGCGTGTACGGAGATCGCGTGCTCGCTCGTGGACTCGTTGAGGACCTCGTGCACATGGTGCCGGCCGAAGGCCCTGCCCTGGCCCGCAGCCAACGTCCGTTCGCGGTCGATGTCCTCGGACAGCTCCAGGGTCTTCCAGCCGTCGGCGGGCAGCCGGGCCGCGAGCGAGTGCTCCTTGAGTGCGCCCGACGCCGTGAGGAAGGCGCCGACGGATTCGGCGTGGTCGTGCCAGCCGGTGCCCGTGCCGGGCGGCCAGCCGATCAGCCAGGCCTCGCCGCCGCCGGGCCCTTCGAGCCGCACCCAGGTGCGGCCCTCGGGGTCCAGCGGGAGCGAGTCGATGAGTTCACGGTCCTCGGCGGTACGGCGTACGAAGTCGAGGAGGTCACGCTGCGTGGGCGCGGCGGTGACGAGGGAAGGGGTGGGTGAGCCGGACACGGATACCGTCCTGAAGGTTCGCGGAGAGCGCGCCGGCAGCCGTGGTGAACGGGGGCGCGCAGGGGGAGGAGGCGAATTCAGCAGGACGGGCGACACGTGCAGCCCGCATAGCGGACGAGGTCCATATGGACCCTCCGCCACAGGCGCACATCGGTGTCGGTCACGATCCGGAGTACACCATGGCGGAGGGGGCCGGTCAACTGGTTCTGGCGCCGCTCCCGGCCTTCGCGCCGCTCTCGGCGGGCCCTCCGAGGGCGGCCTGCGCGGCCGCGTACAGCTCGGCGGGACGCACCCCGCCGAGGGCCGTGACCAGGTGCCCGTCCGGCCGGACAAGGAGTACGGAGTGTGCCGGGGCGCCGGGATAACTCTCCGCGACCAGCAGCTCCGCCTCGTGCGGCAGGGCCGCGACGGCGGCCGCGAGCCGGGGCATGACCCCGGCCTTCACCCAGTGCCGCCGCTCCCACACACCCGTGCCGGGCGCGATCAGGACGACGAGCAGATGTCCGAGGCCGAGCCGGTCCCGCAGCCGGACGAAGGATCCGTCGGGGGCCGTGACCCGCACGTCCCGGACGGGCGCGCCCGGCGCCGTGCCCACGCCGACCTCGGCCTCGACGGGCTCAGGAGCGAGGGGCGAGTCCTCGTACGAGCCCGGGGCCCCCAGCGCCCCGTGCCCCAGATGACCGTCCGTGAGCAGCACGTCGTGGCCGCGCGTGGATCCCGCGACGTAGGAGCGCAGGCCTTTGCCGCCGCGCAGTATCGGCAGCGCCTGGTCGGCGGCGCGCAGCCGCCCGGCGACGACCGCGCGGCGCTCGGTCTGATAGCTGTCGAGGAGCGCCTCGTGCGGCCCTTCGTGCCAGGCGACGGCCAGTTTCCAGGCGAGGTTGTCCGCGTCCCGCAGGCCCTCGTCGAGGCTCTGGGTGCCGAGC
Source organism: Streptomyces antnestii (assembly GCF_004005495.1). GTDB lineage: Bacteria > Actinomycetota > Actinomycetes > Streptomycetales > Streptomycetaceae > Streptomyces > Streptomyces antnestii. The sequence continues at coordinate 60,462 of NZ_RZYA01000029.1, read as the reverse complement.
GCGCCGAGCAGGTGCGCGGCGTCACCGGCGAGGAAGACCCTGCCTGCCCGCCACCTCCGAGCGAGGCGGTGGTGCACGGTGTGGACGCCCGTGTCGAGCAGTTCGTACGGCGGTGTCGAGCCGCCGGACCAGCCGGCCAGGGTCTCCCTGATGCGGGTCACCAGGATGTCGGGCGTGACCAGCTCGCTGCGGGGCGGCAGCAGCCAGTCGAGGCGCCAGACCCCGTCGGCGAGTGGGCGGCCGACCACCTCCCCGCCGGACGGGCCCGAGGTCCGCCACGGAAGGCTCCGATGGAGCAACGCCTCGCCGGGCCACGGGAGTTCCGTGCGCAGCGCGGCGACGGCGTGCCGTTCGACGGCGGTGCGCCCGGGGAAGCGGATGTCGAGGAGTTTGCGGACCGTGGAGCGCGGGCCGTCGCAGCCCACCAGGAAGCTGCCGCGCCACCAGGTGCCCTTCGGGCCGCGGGTGTGCGCGGTCAGTCCCGCGCTCTCCTGCTCGATCGAGTCGAGGCGGCTGTTGACGGCGACCTTGACGAGGCGTTCGGAGTCGACGGCCTGCCGCAGGGCGCCCGTCAGCTCGTGCTGGGCCAGGTGCAGCGGTGACGGCAGCTGGTCACCGAAGGTGAGCTCACGCATCACCTGTTTGCGGCGCAGCGAGCGCCAGCCGGTCCAGCGGGCGCCGGTCGCGTCGAACGGCGTCCGGGCGAGCCGTTCGACGAGGGCGGCGGTGTCCTCGCGGAGGATCACCGTCCGCGCGGGGCGCTGTTCGTCCTTGCCGGGGCCCTCGTCGAGCACGACGGAGGGGACGCCGTGGCGGGCGAGTGCGAGGGAGAGCGTGAGCCCGACGGGGCCGGCGCCGACGACGATCACCGGGTCCACGGCGCGGCTCCTCCTGCCCCGGGGAGTGCTGTGGGAGGTGTACAGGAAAGGGCAGTTGGAGCGGGGTGCGCGATCACAGAACGTATGCAACCCATTGCGGGTGCTTGCGTCAAGTGACGGAGGCAGTGGCGATCACGCCACTGCCTCCGTTCGCTCACATCTCGTCAGTTCTTCTGCGTGGCCGTTCAGTCGGCCGCTTCGGCGAGGGCGGGCTCGGTGGCGGCGGCCACCGCGATGCCGGTCTTCGCGCGCCGGCCGCGCTTCTCGATCCACGTGGCGAGCCCGGCCAGGGCCAGGCACAGCGCCACATAGATGGCACCGACGACGATGACCACCGCGGTGATCGGGTTCTCGCCGTTGACGATGATGTTGTTGGCCATCGTGCGGGCCGCGAACAGCAGCTCGTCGTACGTGATGATGTAGCCGAGCGAGGTGTCCTTGAGGGTGACCACCAGCTGGCTGATCATCGTCGGCAGCATGGAGCGCACGGCCTGCGGCAGCAGCAGCATGGTCATGACCTGGGACTTGCGCAGTCCGATGGCGTACGCGGCTTCCACCTGTCCGCGCGGCACGGCGTTGACGCCAGCCCGGATCACCTCGGCCTGCACACAGCCGTTGTAGACGGTCAGACCGATGACGAGGGCCCAGAAGGCGGTGTTGTCGCCGATGACACCGAGGTCGGACTTGTAGGTCAGGAACAGGACCCACAGGGCGTAGATCGTGATCAGCAGCGGGATCGCGCGGAACAGCTCGATGAAGCCCGTGGCGAGCCAGCTGACCGCCTTGTGCTCCGAGAGGCGCGCGACGGCGAGGAGCAGGCCGAGCACCAGGGAGAGCACGCCGGCGACGGCGAACACCTTCAGGGTGGTGAGCACGCCGTCGCGGATGCTGGTCCGCACGCCGGCGTTGTTGAAGATGTTCCAGACCTCGGGCTCCAGCTGGCCCTTGGCGTTCATCCGGTAGAGGGTGAACGCGACCAGGCCGAGCACGGCAAGGGAGCCGGCGACCGTGTAGATGCGGTTGCGTACGCGGGCCTTGGGGCCCGGCGCGTCGTACAGGACGCTCGAACTCATCGTGCGACCCCCATGCGCCGCTCGAGCAGCCGGAAGAGGCCGCTGATGGTGAAGGTGATGACCAGGTAGCCGAGCGCCACCCAGAGGAAGATCCAGGCGATGGGGAAGCCCTGGTCGCTGAGGAGCTTCTGCACACCGAACAGCTCGGTGACGCTGAAGGCGCCCGCGATCGCCGAGTTCTTCGTGAGCGCGATGAAGATCGAGCTGAGCGGAGGCAGGACGGTCCGGGTGGCCTGCGGAAGGATGATCAGGCGCAGGGTCTGGAAGAAGCTCATCCCGATCGACCGCGCGGCCTCGGCCTGCCCGAGCGGCACCGTGCTGATGCCGGACCTGACGGCCTCGCACACGAACGCCGACGTGTAGCAGGCGAGCGCGATGAGGGCCTTGACCCACGGGCTCATGCCCGGCATGAAGATCACCGGGACGACGAACCACGCCACAAGGAAGAGCACGGTCAGCGGGGTGTTCCTGAAGAGCGTGACCCAGGCGGTGCCGAAGAAGCGCAGCGGGGGCACGGGGGAGGCACGGAACCCGGCGATGATGACACCCAGGACCATCGCGAGGAGCCCGCTGGCCAGGGTCAGCAGGACGGTGCCTATGAACCCCTCGCGGAATTCCGCGAGATGGTCGAGCAATACGTTCACGGGGATGTCCTCGTGGGCGGCGGCGGACAGGCGGCGCGGGCCGCGCCACGGGCGCCCTGTGCGGGTGCGCCCGTGGCGGACGGCTCACGGCCGAGGGGTCGTACGAAGGGGACCGGGGCCCCCTTCGTCAGCGCGTCAGTAGCGCTCGAGGGCCGGCGGGGCGGTGTACGCGGACTTGGACAGGCCGAGCGTCGCGTCGTACGCCTTCTTGTAGTCGCCGTTCTTCTCGTGCGCCTCGATGGCGTTCGAGACCGCGTCGCGCAGGGCCTTGTCGTCCTTGTTCATGCCGACGCCGTAGGGCTCCTTGGTGAACGGCTGGCCGACGACCTTCAGCTTGGTCGGGCGCTGGGCCGCGTAGCCCTTGAGGATCGCGTCGTCGGTGGTGACGGCGTCGACCTCGTTGTTGAGGAGCTGCTGCACACACTCGGAGTACTTGGACAGCTCGACGGTCTTGGCGCCGTACTTGGGCTTCTTGATCTCCTGGAGCGGGGTCGAGCCCTTGATGGAGCAGACCGTCTTGCCCTTGAGGGAGTCGGGGCCCGTGATGCCCTTCTCGTCGCTGCGGACGAGGAGGTCGGCGCCGGCCATGAAGTAAGGACCGGCGAAGCCGACCTGCTTCTTGCGCTCGTCGTTGATCGTGTACGTGCCGACGTAGAGGTCGACCTCGCCCTTGGAGATCGTCGTCTCGCGGACGTTCGAGTCGACCGTCTTGAACTCGATCTGGTCGGGCTTGAAGCCGAGGTCGGCCGCGACCATCTTGGCGATCTCGATGTCGAAGCCCGAGCGCTTGCCGTCGGTGTCCTGGAAGCCCAGGAACGGCTGGTCGTTCTTCGCGCCGATGACGAGCTTGCCGGCCTTCTGCGCGCGCTTCAGCGTCGCGGAGTCCAGCTTCACACCCGAGGCGACGGTGTACGTGGGCAGCTTCGGCTGGTCCTTGCCGCCGGCGCCGCCGGCGGGCTTGTCACCGGCGTTGCCGGTGGAGCCGCCGCACGCGGTGGCGGTCAGCGCGAGCACGGCGACGGTGGCCGCGACGGCGGCGGACTTGCGGAGCTTCATGGTGAACATCCTTCGGTTCGGCAGATTTCGGCAGATCTCGGCTGAATTCGGCAAAAGTTCGGCAGAGTTCGGCCGTGAAAAAGTCGGACGCCGGTGCGTCCCGGGTCAGTGGTGCAGGATCTTCGACAGGAAGTCCTTGGCCCGGTCGCTGCGCGGGTTGCTGAAGAACTGGTCGGGGGTGGCCTCTTCGACGATCCGGCCGTCCGCCATGAAGACCACACGGTTGGCCGCCGAGCGCGCGAAGCCCATCTCGTGCGTCACGACGATCATCGTCATGCCGTCGCGGGCGAGCTGCTGCATGACCTCCAGGACCTCGTTGATCATCTCCGGGTCGAGAGCCGACGTCGGCTCGTCGAAGAGCATGACCTTGGGGTCCATCGCCAACGCCCGTGCGATCGCGACGCGTTGCTGCTGCCCGCCGGAGAGCTGCGCGGGGTACTTGTCCGCCTGCGTGCCGACGCCCACCCGGTCGAGCAGGGCGCGCGCCTTGTCCTCGGCCACCTTCTTGTCGGCCTTGCGGACCTTGATCTGGCCCAGCATCACGTTCTCGAGCACGGTCTTGTGCGCGAAGAGGTTGAAGGACTGGAAGACCATGCCCACGTCCGCGCGGAGGCGGGCCAGCTCCCTGCCCTCCTGGGGCAGCGGCTTGCCGTCGATCGTGATCGCACCCGTGTCGACGGTCTCCAGGCGGTTGATCGTGCGGCACAGCGTCGACTTGCCGGAACCCGAGGGTCCGATGACGACGACGACCTCACCACGCGCGATGGTCAGGTCGATGTCCTGGAGCACGTGCAGCGCGCCGAAGTGCTTGTTGACTTGGTTCAGCACGACCAGCTCGTCGGCCGCGGGAATGGCGTCCTTGGTCACCGATACATCGGTCATCGGGGTCTTGCTCCATCCTCCTCGGTTGGGAGGAATGTAATGACGCGGTACGACCAGCGTCATTACATCTGAGCGGAACTTGAGCATAACGATCCGGCTGCGGGCCGACACGATGCGTGAGGCAGGTGGCCTCGCGCGTACCGGCTGGATAACGGAAGGCTTCGGTAACCGGAACGCTCTTGACGGCGTCCTTATGTTTCGGAGTGGATGCCCAGGTGCGCTTCAGAAAGGAGCCCGGATGAGACTGCTTCTCGTCGAGGACGACGACCATGTCGCCGCCGCTCTGTCGGCGGTCCTCGCGCGGCACGGATTCGTGGTGGCGCACGCCCGCAGCGGCGAGGAGGCGCTCCGCGCCCTCGTCCCCGAGCCCGACGCCTTCGGTGTCGTCCTCCTCGATCTCGGCCTGCCCGACCAGGACGGCTACGAGGTGTGCGGCAAGATCCGCAAGCGCACGTCGACGCCCGTGATCATGGTGACGGCACGCGCGGACGTACGCTCCCGCATCCACGGCCTCAACCTCGGCGCCGACGACTACGTGGTGAAGCCGTACGACACCGGGGAGCTGCTCGCCCGTATCCACGCGGTCAGCCGGCGCAGCGTGCACGACGAGAGCGTCACGCCCGCCGAGGACGGACTGCGGCTGGGGCCCGTGCGCATCGAACTGCCCACCCGGCAGGTCAGCGTCGACGGCTCGGCCGTCCAGCTGACCCGCAAGGAGTTCGACCTCCTGGCGCTCCTCGCGCAGCGGCCCGGCGTGGTGTTCCGCCGGGAGCAGATCATCAGCGAGGTCTGGCGCACCAGTTGGGAGGGGACGGGCCGCACCCTCGAGGTGCACGTGGCGTCCCTGCGGTCCAAGCTGCGCATGCCCGCCCTCATCGAGACCGTGCGCGGCGTCGGGTACCGGCTCGTCGCGCCGGCCGCCTAGAGGCCGCGGGTGCGAGCCCGGCTCCTGCCTCTGCTCATCGTCCTCATGGCGGGCGTGCTGCTCGCGCTCGGCTTCCCGCTCGCCGTGAGCGTGGCGGCCGCCCAGCAGCAGAAGGTCGTCGTCGACCGCATCGACGACACGGCACGCTTCGCCGCGCTCGCCCAGTTCGTCACGAAGCGCCCGACGGGTTCCCGGGTCCGCGTCACGGACGAACGCCAGCAGACCCTCCAGAACGAACTCACCCGCTACTACGAGGTGTACGGGATCCGCGCGGGCGTCTTCTACCGCAACAGCGACCCCATGGGACACGCCCCCGACGGCTGGCAGCTGCCCCGCGGCGGCGCCGTGCGCGAGGCCTTCGACGAGGCCCTGTTCTCGCGCGGCAGCCACGACCCCCACCAGGTGTGGCCCTGGCAGCGCGGCGGCCGGCTCGTCGTCGCGTCACCGGTCATCAGCGACGGTGACGTCGTCGCGGTCGTCGTCACCGAGTCGCCCACCGGCGGGATGCGTTCCCGCACGCTCCAGGGCTGGCTGCTCATCGCGGCGGGCGAGTTCGCCGCGATGCTCCTGGCCGTCGGCGCCGCGCTTCGCCTGACGGGCTGGGTCCTGCGGCCCGTACGCGTTCTCGACGCGACCACCCACGACATCGCCACCGGACGACTCAAGTCCCGGGTCGCCTCGGCGGGCGGACCGCCGGAACTGAGGCGCCTGGCCCGGTCGTTCAACGAGATGGCCGACAACGTCGAGGACGTCCTGGAGCAGCAGCGCGCCTTCGTCGCCGACGCGTCGCACCAGCTGCGCAATCCGCTCGCCGCCCTGCTCCTGCGCATCGAACTCCTGGCGTTCGAGCTGCCCGAGGGGAACGCGGAGATCGCCTCCGTGCGCACCGAGGGCAAGCGGCTCGCCCAGGTCCTCGACGACCTGCTCGACCTGGCCCTCGCCGAGCACACCGAGGCGGATCTGCGGCTCACGGACATCGGCGAGCTGGTGAGCGAGCGCGTGGGCGCCTGGCGGCCCGTCGCCGACGAGAAGGGCGTACGGCTGACCGAGGACTGCCCGGCGGTCACCGGGTGGGCGGACCCCGTGGCGCTGTCGAGCGCGCTCGACGCGGTGATCGACAACGCCCTGAAGTTCACGCCCGCCGGCGAGGAGGTCAAGGTGTCCGTCGCCCGCAACGGAGAGTCCACCGAGATCGTCGTCGCGGACCGCGGACCGGGCCTGCGCGAGGACGAGCTCGCCCGGATCGGCGACCGGTTCTGGCGCAGCACCGGCCATCAGAACGTGCAGGGCTCGGGCCTCGGCCTGTCCATCTCACGGGTGCTGCTCGCCGCCGGCGGCGGCTCCCTCACGTACGCCCCGCACGAGCCGCACGGGCTGCGCGTGACGGTGGCGGTGCCGCGGACCCACCGGGAAGGCTGAGCGCGGAGGCTACGGCTTCACCGAGCGGTAGTAGCGCCGGGCGCCCTCGTGCAGGGCCAGCGGGTCCGTGTAGAGCGCCGTCCGCAGGTCCACGAGCTGGGCCGCGTGCACCTCGCCGCCGATGTGGTCACGGCTGTCTATCACCGTGCGGGTCACCGCCTCGGTCAGCCGGGGGTCCGCACGGTCCGTGGTGACCAGCAGGTTCGCCACGGCGAGCGTGGGGACCGAGACACCCTGCAGAGCGTCCGGATAGGCGTCCGCCGGCATCACGGCGGCCCGGTAGTAGCGGGACGCGCCGCCCTGCTGGTGGAGCGCGTCGATGAGGCTGCCGAGCTCGACGAGACGGATGGGGTACCTCTCGGACAGCTCGCGTACATGGGTCGTCGGCAGGCCGCCCGACCAGAAGAAGGCGTCGATGGCGCCGCTCCTGAGCGCCTTGGGCATGCCGTCGATGCCGGTGGACACGGGCTTCATGTCCTTCTCCAGGTCGAGCCCGGCGGCCCTTGCGACGCGCTCCGCGATGAGCCGGACCCCGGACCCCTCGCCGCCGACGGCGACCCGGCGGCCGCGCAGATCCTGGACCGACCTGATCGAGGAGGAGCGGGGCACGACGAGCTGCACGTAGTCGTCGTAGAGCCGTGCGCAGCCGCGCAGCCGGCCGGCTCCGGCGCCGCCCTGCAGCTTGTACTTCTCCACGGCGTCGGCCGCCGCGATCGTGAAGTCGGCCTTGCCCGTGGCGACCCGTTCGACGTTCTCCTGGGAGCCCTCGCTGTTGGTCAGGCGCACGTCGAGGTCCGGCAGGTCATGGCCGAGCGCGGTCCGCAGGAGTTTGCCGTAGAGCTCGTACACCCCGGTCCGCTGGCCCGTGCTGATCGTCACGCTCCCGCCCGGCGCCGGGTCGTCAAGCGGCAGCAGCCACCACGCGAGCAGCCCGAGGACCACGAGGGCGGCGGCCGAGCCTTCGAGGGCGCGGCGCCTGCTGACACGGGGGAGGGCCTGGGACATGCGGGCGATCCTGCCACTGCCCTCGCCGTGAAGGCCAGGGGCGTCGGGCGGTCACTGCGAGCGACTCTCCAGTGCCGCTGCAGCCGCGCCCGGCAGGCTGGTGGTGACGCCGGGCGGCCGGAAGGGCCGCCGCGAAGGGAGTTCGCCATGTCTCAGTCCGTCGGGACCCTCCGTCAGCAGGTCACGGGTGACCTGTACGCCGAGGTGCAGACGTTCTACGCCCAGCAGATGCGTCGGGTCGACGCCCTGGACATCGAGGGCTTCGCCGACACGTTCACCGACGACGGGGAGGTCGTCCACGCGGGCGGACAGCGCCAGAGCGGCCGGGTCGAGATGATCGCCGGGATGCGCGCGAACCTGCCCCGCTACCAGGACATCGCCGTCCGGCACTGGTTCGGTCACCTCCTCATAGAGGCCGACCCGCAGGACGAGGACACGGTGCGGGTCTCGTACTACACGCTGGTCACCCAGACCGACCGGGAGGGGAAGGTGTCCTTCCAGCCGACGTTCACCGTCGACGACGTGCTGGTGCGCCGCGACGGCCGGCTGCTGACGCGCTCCCGCGTCATCCACCGCGACAGCCCGGCCGCCCCGGCCGCTTCCTGACCGGCCCGTACCCCCCGGCCTTCCGGCACATGGCCGAGGGGCCCCTGCGACAGGGGCCCCTCGGCCATGTGCCGGGCCGGTGACATGTCCCGGGCGGGCGCTCAGTCGATGCCCCGGCAGATGTGCGGTTCACTCCCGTCGTCGTCCAGGTCCCCGGCCAGCAGCAGAGGCATCCGGCACGGCACGCCGTGGAACTCGAGGTGCGACGGCGGTGCTCCTTGCGTCTCGCGGTCCAGCAGGATCGTCTCCATCGACGACTCCTTTCAGTGCGGCGGTTTCGGCTCGTTGCGGTGGCTTTGGCCTCTCGGGTGCGGGGTCAGGCATGGCAGGAGGGCAGCGCCCCGTGGAAGGCGACCATCTCCTTGAAGGACGCGGCGACGTCGATACGGGCGCCCGGCGCGAGGCCCTCCAGTTCGGCGTACGCGCGGTGCAAGTTCCCGACCAGGCGCTCGGAGTCCAGGAGCCCGGCGAACGCGCCGAGGTCCGCCTCCTGCGCCGCCCGCAGCGGGCCCACGCCGCGCCGCAGGCCGTCCCGCGCCAGGTCCTGGAGCCAGCGGAGGTACGCCTCCGTCGCGTCGATCAGCTCGGGGCCGCCCACCGGACCGTGCCCGGGGACGACGACGGACGCGCCGAGCGCCCGCATCCGCTCCAGGGCCCGCAGCGAGCCGGTGACCGAACCCATCAGGATGTACGGGGTCACCCCCGACCACACCACGTCCCCGGTGAACAGCACCCCGCGCTCCGGCACCCACGCGATCACGTCGTTCGCGGTGTGGGCGGGGCCCACGTGCAGCAGCTCGGTACGCGGTCCGCCGTCCGCGTGCAGGGTGAGCTCGTCCCGGAAGGTGAGCGTGGGCAGGGTCAGCGGGGTCTCGCCCCACTCGACGTCCGGCCACAGGTGACGCAGGCCGAGGCCCGCCTCCTCCGTGTCGGACCGGGTGCCCGCGTGCGCCACGACGGTCGCACGCGGGACGAACTGCCCGTTGCCGAAGGTGTGGTCGCCGTGGAAGTGGGTGTTGACGACATAGTCCGGGCCGCCCGGCACCACGCGCTCCACCTCCTCCCGCAGCCGGCGGGTACGGGACTCCGTCGCCGCCGTGTCGACGAGGACCGCGAGGCCGCCGCCGGCGACGAGGCCCGCGTTGTTCAGGCACCAGCCGCCCTCCGGCTGTACGAACGCGTGGACGCCGTCGGCGACTTGGTGCAGGGTGCCCTGGGCGGCCACCGTTGTTGTGGTCGTCACGCGGCCGCCCCCTGAGGCTCGGCCGCGGGCAGACGGCCGAACTTGCCCTGGTGGAACAGGAGCGGGTCCGGGTGCGACGAGCCGCCGGACAGGGCGACGACCCGCCCGATCAGCAGGGTGTGGTCGCCCGCCGTGTACTCCGCGTCGAGCACGCACTCGACGTACGTCTCCGCGGCGGGCAGCACGGCGTTGCCGGTGACACCCTCGCGCGCGCCGAGCCGCAGCATCGCGGCGCTGCCCTCCGGCCGGTCGGGCTTGCAGAACGCGACGGCGAGGTCCAGCTGCGCCTCGGTGAGCACGTTCACGGCGAAGCTGCCCGCGTCCGAGATCCGCGGACGCATCCGGCCGGACGCCTTCACGGACACGAGGATCAGCATCGGGTCGAGCGACACCGAGGTCAGGCTGTTGAGCGTCATCACGATCGTGTCGTCGCCGCTTCCCTGGGTGAGCAGGGTGACGCCCGTCGGGAATCGGCCCATCGCGGTCCGGAACGCGGCCACGTCGGGTTCGGCCAGCGTCGCGCCGGCGGTCACAGCAGTCATGTCAGGTACTCCGTTTTCTGCTCGTCCATAGGGCGTCAGGGCCGTCAAGGTGGCGTCAGTAGTTGCCGAGTCCGCCGCAGACGTTCATGGCCTGGGCGGTGATGGACCCGGCCGTGTCCGACGCGAGGTAGCCGACGAGCCCGGCGACCTCTTCGGGGGTGGAGTAACGGCCGAGCGGGATCTTCGCGTTGAACTTCTCCTGGATCTCCTGCTCGCTGACCCCGTAGTGGCCCGCGTAGCCCTGCCGCACGCGCTGCGCCATCGGCGTCTCGACGTATCCGGGGCAGACCGCGTTCACGGTGATGCCGGTCGCGGCGAGTTCCTTGCCGACGGCCTTGGTGAAGCCGATGACGCCGTGCTTGGAGGCGGAGTACGGCGCGGCGAGCTCGACGCCCTGCTTGCCGCCGGTGGAGGCGATGTTGATGATCCGTCCCCAGGAGCCCTCGCGCATCAGGCCCGCGCTGAGCACCTCGCGGGTGACCCGGAACGTGCCGTTCAGGTTGGTCTCGATCACGTCGTCCCAGAGCGAGTCCGCAAGCTCCGCGGTCACGCCGCCACCGCCCCGGCCCGCGTTGTTGACGAGGATGTCGATGCGCCCGTACTCCGCGACGGCGGCCGCCACGGCCTCCCTGATCTGCGTCAGGGACGTCACGTCGCACGCCGCGCCGGCCACCTCGTGGCCCTGCTCGCGCTGTTCCTTGACCATGGCGGCGACGTTCTCCGCGTCACGCGCCACTCCGAACACCGCGACGCCCTGCCGGGCCAGCAGTTCGGTCACGGCCAGGCCGATCCCGCTGGTCGCACCGGTGACGAAGGCCACTCGTCGTCCCGCGTCTGTCATCGTGCTCTCCCCATCGCTCGTGCCTTCCGGTCCATGTCGGCTCGACGGTGAGCCCGTCGCCTTGCGGGTTTCTCGTACGGGGGTGGAGCCGGGGTGGAGGCCAGGTGTTCGAGCCGTACTCGACAGGGGGCCTAGCGCGGCACGTCAGCTTGGGGGCATTCGATGCCGTGGCCGGGCGGATACCTGGCCGGAGCGAGGAGGCCCCGTGCCCGAGCAGACGCAGACCCTGCCCGACGTCAGGAAGTCGGTGACCGTCGCGGCGACGCCCGGCGAGTGCTTCAAGGTCTTCACCGAGCGCCCCGCGGACTGGTGGCCGCCGAGCCACATCCTCGTGCGCAAGGAGCGGGCCGGCCTCGCCTTCGAGGGCGGCGTGGGCGGGCGCTACTACGAGTGGGACGTGGAGGGCACCGAGATCGCCTGGGGCCAGGTCCTGGAGTGGGAGCCGGGCCGCCGTGTCGTCATGACATGGCGCATCGACCCCAACTGGCAGTCCCTGCCCACCGATGACGGCGCCAGCCAGATCGAGGTCGACTTCGAGGCCGTCGACGCGGAGCACACCCTGGTCACGCTCGCCCACGTGAAGCTGGACCGGCACGGCCCCGGCGCCGAGCGGATCTTCAAGGCACTCGACGGGCCGAGCCCCGGCGAGACGCTGGAGCGCTTCGCCCGTGCCATCGCGAAGGGGTCCGCGTCGTGAGCGTCGACGTAGGCGTGATCGCCGCCCCCGATACCACCCCCGACGCCGTCCCGGATTTCGCCGACGCCGGGCTCGTCCCCGCCGCCGGCCGGCTCCGTGAGCTCGCGGCCCGCCACGCCGCCGACGCCGACACCGGCCGCGGCCTGTCCCGCGAAGTCACCGACGCGATACGGGAGGCCGGGTTCGCCCGGCACTTCGTGGCCGAGCGGTTCGGCGGCACGGAGGGCTCGTTCGAGGACCTGACCCGCGCCGTCATGACCGTCGGCGAGGGCTGTGCCGCCTCCGCGTGGTGCGCCTCGCTCGCCGCGTACTCGGCGCGCTTCGCCTCGCACCTGCCCGAGCAGGGCCATCAGGAGCTGTGGGGCGCGGGGCCCGACACGGTCGTCGCGACCGGCCTGATGCCCGCCGGGCGCGCCCGGCAGGCCGACGGCGGCTGGCGGGTCACCGGCGAGTGGGCCTACGTCAGCGCCGTCGACTTCGCCGACTGGGTGATGGTCTGCGCGGCCGTCGCCGGCGGCGAGGGCCCTCCGCAGCTGCGCTTCTTCACGCTGCCGCGGGGCGCGTACACGGTGCGCGAGACCTGGGACAGCGTGGGGATGCGGGCCACCGGCAGCCACACGGTCGTCGTCGACGACGTCTTCGTGCCGGCGCACCTGACCTTCGACCGCGCCGACATGCTCACCGGCCGCAACGGCTTCTCCGGGGTGTCCGCCCACAACGTGCCCTTCCAGGCGGTGGGCGGCCTCACCTTCATCGCCCCCGTCGTCGGCGCCGCCACCGGCGCGCTCGCCGCCGCCGCGGGGTCGATCACCGGACGCCGCCGCAACCAGACGGCCGAGCTGACCGTCGTGCGCGCCTCCGGCCGGATCGACGCCGCCCGCCACCTCGTCGAGGAGAACGCCCGGGTCCTGGACCGGCGCCTTTTCACCCCCGAACACATGGCGCGCAACGAGCGCAACGCCACCTTCGCCGCCGAGATCCTCCGCGAGGCCGTGACGCTGCTGGTCGGCGCCGCCGGAACCGGTGGCCTCGGCGAGGGGCACGCGCTCCAGCGCTTCTGGCGCGACATCACGTCGGCGACGAGCCACGTGGCGCTGCAGTACGACACCGCCGCCCGCAAGAACTACTCGGCGGTGCTGCTCGGCCCGGAGGGCTGAGCTCGCGCACACCTGGCACAGGGGGCGTCCGGCACCACGGACGCCCCCTGTGCCATGCCCCGGGACATCCCTTGGAGCGTCCCCAACCTGCTCTAGTTCAGGGCGACTTGGCCTCCATCGGCCGTCCGTACCGTGAGATCCGACCCGTAACGTCCCAAGCGGAGGATCTATCGTGACAGTCACCCAGGAGACAGCCAGCCAGGAGACGGCGCCCCAGGGCGCCGGCTGCCCGGTGGCGGGCGAGTTCCCCTTCAGCGGTTCGAGTTACCGCGGCCCCGCCCCGGCGTACGCCCAGTTGCGCGCCGGGCAGCCGGTGGCGAAGGTGCCCACCGCGGGAGGTGTGGACGCCTGGCTGGTCACCCGTTACGAGGACGTGCGGCGGCTCTCCGCCGACCCCCGGCTCAGCCGGGCCCAGGCCTGCGGCGAGGGGGCGCCCCGCGTGGGCGGCACGATGCACACCACGCCGGAGATGATCATCTCCCTCGACGCGCCCGAGCACTCCCGGCTGCGCAAGCTGGTGGCCGGCGCGTTCACGATGCGGCGGGTCGAGCGGATGCGGGAGAACGTCCAGAAGGTCACGGACGAACTCCTCGACGACATGGCGGCCAAGGACGGCGTCGTCGACCTCGTGCAGCAGCTCTGTGTGCCGCTCCCGCTGACCGTCATCGGCGAGCTCCTCGGCGTACCGGCCAAGGACCTGCGGCAGTTCGAGCAGTGGGCGCGCGCCTTCGCCACCGTCGACGACCGGGCGGGCGGCGAGGAGTCCCTGCACGCGCTCGGCAAGCTCAGCGAGTACATCGTCGGGCTCATCGCCGACAAGCGCGCCAACCCCACCGACGACATGCTGTCCGAGCTGATCGCGGCCCGCGACGACGACGACCGGCTCAGCGAGCCCGAGCTGGTCACCTTCGGCTTCACGCTGATCGGCGCCGGCTTCGACACCACCGCGAACCAGCTCGCCAACTCCGTCCTCGCGCTCCTCGTGGACCACCACGACCAGTGGAACTACCTCGTCGAGGACCGCTCCCGCATCCCGCGCGCCGTCGAGGAACTCCTGCGCCACGTCAACCTGTTCGCCACCGACACCTCCGGCTTCCCCCGGATCGCCGCCGAGGACATCGAGGTCGGCGGCGTGACGATACCCAAGGGCGACGCCGTGCTCCTCTCGCTCGCGTCGGCCAACCGGGACGCGGAGGTCTTCGCCGAGCCCGACCGGCTCGACCTGGCCCGGGAGCGCAACCCGCACATCTCCTTCGGCCACGGCATGCACTACTGCCTCGGCAAGCACCTGGGCCGGATGGAGATGGAGATCGCCATCGACGGCCTGGTACGGCGCTTCCCCGACCTGCGGCTCGCGGCCCCCGAGAGCGAACTGCCCTGGCACGAGGGCGAGATCAACCACACGCTCACCAGCCTTCCGGTTGTCCGGGGCGCGTGAGTACGACAGACACACGGAAAAGGTCCCGGCCCCCCGAGGGGGACCGGGACCTTTCCCGTACGGGTGGCCGTCAGGAGGACGGCACCGGGGAGACCCAGTCGGCCGTCGTGTCGACGCTGATCGGACCCTGCGGGACGCCGCCCGGCTTGTCGGTGACGAACGCGTACGCGACCGTGCTGAAGCTCTTGCCCGATATCCGGCCCAGGTGCACGGCCTGCACGTCGCCGGGGACGGCGCCGCCGACCGGGACGCCGGGGTGGGCGATGTAGAACGAGATGGTGCCGTCGCTCCTCGCGTTCCAGAAGCCGCGCTCGGTGTACATCGGCTGGCCGTTCTCGTCCAGCGGGCCCGGGGCCGACAGCTGGTGGTCCGGGGTGAACGTGAACCGCGCGTTCACCACCGACGTACCGCCGTCGGGGGTGTGGATCGTCACCGTCAGGTCCCACACGCCGGCGAGCGAGACGTTCGTGCCGGGACGGGCGGTCTCGCCCGCCGAGGCCGAGGCGACACCGAAGCCGGCCAGCAGCGCGAGCACGGCCAGCCAGACGCCGATGACCCGCAGGGCGACCGGGCGCGAGAGCCGGGACGGCGCGGGAGAGGTGAGAGTCGTGCCCTCGGGCGCCGACGGGATTTCAGGCATGGACGGACTGCCTTTCCTGAGTGGTGGTGTTGGTGGAGCGGGAGGGTGACGCGGCCTGCGTACGGGGGAGCTTCTTCAGGTCGAAGCCCGGCTCCCGGGCCGTCGCCGGTGTCAGCTGTGTGCCGTTGGTCAGCAGCCGGCGGGCGATGCCGTGGTCCGCCGGACGGTTCATGGACTCGACGCCGATCAGCCGGCCGCCCCGGAAGCACAGGACGGAGAACCGTCCCTCGTCCGGGTCGCCGACGGTCACGGTCTCGTCGTGCGCGGCCGTGAGCCCGGCCATCTGGAGCCGCATCGCGTACTGCTCGGACCAGAACCAGGGCACGGCGGCGTACGGGTACGGCTCGCCGCAGATCCCGGCGGCCACGCAGCGCGCCTGGTCGGTGGCGTTCTGGACGGACTCCAGACGGATGTGGCGGCCGGCGTGCGGGCTCGGGAAACGGGCGGCGTCACCGACCGCGTAGATGTCCGGGTCCTCGGTCCGCAGCCGCTCGTCGACGACGATGCCGTCGCCGACGACCAGGTCGGCGCCGAGCGCGACGCCGGTGTTGGGCAGGACCCCGACACCGACCACGACGAGGTCGGCGGCGATCCGCTCGCCGTCCCCGAGCTCCATGACCTGGACCCGGCCCTCCGCGTCGCTGTACAGGGCGGACACCTCGCGGCCGAGCAGCACCCGCACCCCCTGGGCGCGGTGCTCGGCCACGACCCGGTCCGACATCTGGGGCGTCAGCGCGCGGGCCAGCGCCCTCGGCTGCGCCTCGACCACGGTCACCTCGTGGCCGAGGCCCCGCGCGGTGGCCGCCACTTCGAGGCCGATGAACCCGGCGCCGACCACGACGACACTGCGCGGCGGCCCGCTGAGCCGCAGCCGCAGGTCCTCCGCGTCGGCCAGACCGCGCAGCGTCAGCACGCCGGTCAGCGCGGCGCCGGGCACGGGCAGGGTGCGCGGGCGGCAGCCGGTCGCGAGGACCAGCGCGCCGTACGGCAGCCGAAGGCCCGACTCGAGGAGGACGGTGCGGCGCTCCCGGTCGACCGAGGTGACCCGGTCGCCCGCGAGGAGTTCGATGTCCTGCGCGGCGTAGAACGACGGCGGGCGCAGCGCGATGTCGGCGGCCGGCACCGTGCCGGCGAGATAGCCCTTGGACAGCGGTGGGCGGTCGCAGGGGCCGGACGGCTCGTCGCCGACGAGCGTGATCCGGCCTTCGTAGCCGCGGCCGCGCAGGGCCGCAGCCGTCTCCAGGCCCGCCTGGCCCGCGCCGACGACGACCACCGAGTGCGGCGCCATCAGCTCTGCGCCTCGGGCAGGTGGACAAGGAGGCCGTCCAGGTCGTCGGAGACCGGCAGCTGGCAGCTCAGCCGGCTGAACTCGGTGCGCTCGCACGCCGTGCCGTACAGCACGTCGTCCTCGACGGAGTCCATCTCCGGCAGCACGACGGTGCTCTCGGCGTCGACGTACACATGGCAGGTGCCGCACTGGGCGGAGCCGCCGCACTGGGCCTCGATGCCGTCGACGTTGTTGAGCTTCGCCGCGCGCATGACCGTGTTGGGCGCCTCGACGTCGAGGATGGTGACGGTGCCGTTCGGATGCTTGTAGGTGATCTTGGCCATGGCGAGCTCTCCTCGTGGAATATCGGCCATCCGTGCGGAGGTACCGCACGGACTGTGGCGAGCAGCCCTGCAATCGCGGTGGAGGCACTCTCGATCGCCTGTGCGGGCTCGACCGGGTCGCTACCGGCGGTCGATCGGTCCGGCGCAGCGTGCCCGCCATGACTGTCACCGATCGGACCGCGAAGACGGCCGCCGAGCCCGGCGGGGGTGGTGCGGGGCACCGGCTCACCCTCGTCCTGGCCGCCTGCTGCCTGGGCCAGTTCATGAACGTGCTGGACGCGTCGGTGGTGAACGTGGCGCTGCCCGTCATCGCCGCCGACCTGCACTTCACCCAGCACAACCTGCAGCTCGTGAACAACGCCTACACGGTGGTCGTCTGCGGCTTCCTGCTGCTCGGCGGGCGCCTCGCGGACCTGTTCGGCCAGCGCCGGATCTTCCTGTGCGGGGCCGGCCTGTTCACCCTGGCCAGCCTCGTCGGGGGAGCCGCGGACGCGCCGGTGACCCTGGTCCTCGCCCGCGCCTTCCAGGGGCTAGGCGCCGCCGTCATGGCGCCCGCCACCCTCACCGTGCTCGGCACGACATTCACCGAACCGGCCGCCCGCGCACGGGCGTTCGGCTGGTGGAGCGCCGTCTCGGGGGCCGCGGGCGCGATCGGCGTACTGGCCGGCGGCGTCATCATCGAGTGGCTGTCGTGGCGCTGGATCTTCCTGGTCAACGTCCCGATCGGGCTCGTGCTGCTCGCCGGCGTCCGCTGGGTCGTCCCCGAGACCCGCCCCCGCCGCACCGGCACGCGGGGCAGCGGGCTCGACCTGCCCGGCGCCGTGACCGTCACCCTCGGCCTGATGTCCGCCGTCTACGGCGTCTCCCAGTACGCCACGCACGGCTGGGGGTCACCACGGGTGCTCGGCCCGCTGCTCGCCGGAGCGCTCCTGCTCACCGCCTTCCTGGTGATCCAGGCCAGGTTCGCCCGGCACCCCCTGGTGCCGCTCGGCATCTTCCGCAACCGTTCGGTCGCCGCCGCCAACCTCGTGGCCTTCTTCGGCATCGCCGCCCTCTTCAGCACCTTCTACTTCTTCACGCTCGTCCTCCAACAGGTGCTCGGCTACAGCCCGTTGCGCACCGGACTCAGCTACCTGCCGCTCTCGCTCGGCATGGCCCTGGGGGGCTGGGGGATCGCGCCCCTCGTGCCGAGGACGGGCCCGCGCCCGATCCTGCTCGGCGGTCTCACCCTCGCCGCCGGAGCCCTGTTCTGGCTGTCCATGGCGGACGCGGGCGCCGGCTACCTCGCCGACGTGCTCGGCCCCTGCGTGCTCCTCGGCTCGGGGATGGGCGCGGTGCTCAACGCCACGACGAACGCCGCCACCGCGGGCCTCGCCCCGCACCAGGCAGGACTGGCCTCCGGGCTCCTCAACACGACCCGCCAACTCGGCAGCGCCGTCGGCCTGGTGACCCTGGCCGCCCTGTCCGCGGCCCGCGTCGACGCCCGGACCGGGGCCGGGGCGGGCATCGTCGAGGCGCGGGCCGCCGGCTACGGCCTGGCCCTCACCGGAGCCGCCGTGTTCGCCCTCGCCGGGCTGGTGGCCGCGCTCTTCGTCCCGGTCCGGAAGCAGTCCAGTACCCCTCAAGGCGACACCGAGAAAGTTGCCGCCTGACGAGAACGGAGGTTTGCGGTGGTGAGCACGTTCCACACTCGGCGGCCGAACTGGTCGCCCGCACCGGACACGGACCACGTCGAACACGCGACGATCGAGGTCCCCCGCGACTACGCCGAACCGGAGGGCGAGCGGATCACTCTCGCCCTCACCCGCCGCCGCGCCACCGACCCGGCCCGGCGGCGTGGCATCCTGCTGGCCGTCAACGGCGGACCCGGCGGCGACTGGGGCCGCGGCCGCGACCTGCCGGCCGCCTACGCCGGCACCCCGCTCCAGGAGGTGTACGACCTCATCGGCTTCGACCCGCGCGGCATCGGCGAGTCGACCAACCTGTACGCCGAAGTCACCGTCCCCAAGGCCCCGTTCGACTCCCGCCCGCCGGACGACGCCTTCGCGGCGCTCGCTGAGGACATGCGGCTGCGCGAGGAAGCCTGCGCCCGCGCCGGCGGCGACCTGCGCCCGCACATCAGCACCCGCAACACGGCCCGCGACATGGACGTGATCCGCGCCGCCCTCGGCGAGGAGAAGATCAGCTTCGTCGGGTACGCCTACGGGGCCTACGTGGGCGCCGTCTACGGCAGCCTCTTCCCGGCCGCCCTCGACCGGCTCGTGCTCGACTCCTGCGTGGGACCCGACTGGACCTGGCGCGAACAGTTCCTCCAGCAGGGCGACGCCGTCCAGCGCAATGTCGACCTGTGGGCCCGCTGGGCCGGCGAGCGGCACGGCACCTTCGGCGCGGGCAGCACCCCCGAGCAGGTGCTCAGCACCGTCGAGGAAGTGGTCACGGCACTGGAGGCGCTCCCGGAGGACGGGGTGCGGCTGCGGACCCTGTTCGACGGCGCCGTGGGCAACCGCGCCGCCGACCGCGGCCAGTGGGAGACGCTGGGCACGCTCGTGTCGGGGCTGCACCGCGCGGCCGGCGCCGGAGACCGCGACGCCTGCCGTGAACTCCTCGCCGAACAGGGCACCTGGCGCCCCGCGGACAGCGAGGGCGACCTGCGCGTCGGCGTCCTGGAGGCCATCACCCTCGAACACGCCTGGCCCGCCGACCTGGAGGTCTACTACCAGGACATGCGGGACTTCCGGAAGCGGTTCCCGTACGGCTACGGCGTGCTGCGCGCCCAGCCGTGGGTCGGCGCCTTCCGCGCGTTCGAGGCCCCCGAGGAGCCGGTCGCCCTCACCCGCGACGGCTACCCCGTGGGCCTGATCGTGCAGGCCGACGGCGACCCCATGGACCACTACGACGGCGGCGTGGCCATGGCGGAACGCCTCGGCCACCATCTGCTCACCGTCGAGGACTCGGGGGAGCACGAGGTGTTCGTCCTCGGCGGCAACCCGCACGTCGACGCCGTCGTCCACGCCTATCTCGTGGACGGCACGCTGCCCCCCGCCCGCTCCGCCTGCCCGGGCCGCACCCCGCGCCCGGACGTCCCCGCCGACGCCGCCTGAGACCGGCGTCGCCCAACCGTGCTCCCTGTGGAGGTGCTGTCTTGAACGTGACCGAAGAGGTCCAGGAGACACAGGTGTTCCCCCTCGCCGGTTCGTCCTACCGCTGCCCCGCTCCGCAGTACGCGCGGCTGCGGGCCGAGGCTCCGGTCGTCCGCGTGCGGACGGAAGGCGGCGTGGACGCCTGGCTCGTGACCGCGTACGACGAGGCCAGGGAAGCGCTCGCGGACCCCCGCCTCAGCCGCGCCGAGACCGTCAAGCCGGACGCGCCCCGGATCGGCGGGGCGATGACCTCGACGCCCGACATGATCATTTCGATGGACGGTGACGAGCACGCGCGGCTGCGCAGGCTCGCCGCCGGGGCGTTCACCGCCCGGCGCATCGAGCAGATGAGGCCGGGTATCCAGCGGATCGCGGACGAGTTGCTCGACCCGCTCGCCGCGTCCGCGTCCGCCTCGTCGGGGCCGGTCGACCTCGTCGAGCGGTTCACCGTGCCGATGCCGCTCACCGTCATCGGGCAACTGCTCGGCGTTCCTATGGAGGTGCTGTGGCTCTTCGCCGCGCACGCGCGGGACTTTGTCACGGTGGACGACCAGGGGGAGGACTCCGACTCGGTCAACGGCCTGGCGAAGCTGACCGAGTCCATGGTCGACGTCGTCGCGCAGAAGCGCGCCCACCCCGCCGAGGATCTGCTGTCCGACCTCATCGCTGCCCGGGACAGCGGTGACCGGCTCAGCGAACAGGAACTGGTGACGTTCGCCTTCACCCTCATCGGCGCCGGCTTCGACACCACCGCCAACCAGCTGGCCAGTTCGGTGCTCGCGCTCATCGCGCACCACCGCGACCAGTGGAACTGGCTCGCCGAGGACCGCTCCCGGATCCCGCGGGCCGTCGAGGAACTGCTGCGCCACGTCAACCTGTTCTCCACCGACTCGGCCGGCAACCCCCGGATCGCGGTCGAGGACCTGGAGCTCGGCGGGGTGCGGATAGCCAAGGGCGACGCGGTCGTGATCGCCATCTCGGCGGCCAACCGGGACGGGCGCGTGTTCCCCGACCCGGACCGCCTCGACCTCGCCCGCACCCCCAACCCGCACCTGTCCTTCGGGCATGGCATGCACCTGTGCCTGGGCAAGCAACTGACCCGCATGGAGCTGGAGATCGCCGTCGACGGCCTCGTGCGGCGCTTCCCCGACCTCTCCCTCGCCGTGCCCGAGAGCGAGGTCCCCTGGCACCTGGGCGGTATCAACCACGCCCTGGAGACCCTGCCGGTCAGCCTGCGCGGCTGAGCGGAACCGGAACAGCGAAGAGCCCCGCCTTCCTCGGAGGCGGGGCTCTTCGCTGTGCGCAGGGCGTCAGCCGATGGGCGCGTCCTGCTGCACGGCCGCCGGGTCCGCCCCTGCGATCCACGCGTCCATCGACGGCTTCATGAGCTTGTTCAGGAGCTCGATCCTGATGCCGCCGAGGCCCCGGTGGTAGACCCACATCAGCTTGCCGTCGGCCTCGAAGTCGTTGGAGGCCTCCACACCGAAGCCGAGCGCGTCGAGCGCCGCCGACATCTCCACGATGCGCTCGTCCTCGGCCCAGTACCCCACGTGGTGGGCGCCGTTGCTGCCGTCGGACACCCACACCGTCCCGGGGATGGCCTCCACGAGTTCGAGCCGGGGCTCGTCCAGGGACAGCGCGAAACGCTGCGAGGCGTGCTGGAGGACACCGTCCGCGGCGCGCGCCGTCACCTCCAGTTCCATGACGGTGGTCCAGCGGTAGCCGGCGAGTTCACCGAGC
Organism: Streptomyces antnestii; assembly: GCF_004005495.1. Taxonomy (GTDB): domain Bacteria; phylum Actinomycetota; class Actinomycetes; order Streptomycetales; family Streptomycetaceae; genus Streptomyces; species Streptomyces antnestii. The sequence continues at coordinate 38,925 of NZ_RZYA01000029.1, read as the reverse complement.
GTCTTCATCGCCAGGTCGAGGTCCTCCACCACCAGTCCGGTGTGGAACAGGTCCTGAGGGCTGAGGACCGGGGCCGCCGCCGGCCCGTCGTCGTGCCGGTCCGTGGTCTGCGGCATGAGTGTGCCGTCCTTTCTTCCGGGCTCGCTCTTGAAGGGGAGGTTGCGGGGGTTAGACCTGGCGGGCCCGTACGAGGTCGGCGCCGCCGTCCATCGTCAGGATCTGGCCCGTCATCCACGCGCTGCTCGGGGCCGCGAGCAGGGTGATCCACTGCGAGACGTCCTCGGGGACGCCGGTCACGCCCAGGGGCACGGACTTGGCCGCCTGGGCGAAGAGTTCGTCGACCTGCTCCGTGGTCATGCCGTGGCTCTCGTACACCTCGGTACGCACCCAGCCCGGGGCCACCGCGTTGACGCGGATCCCCTTCGGGGCGAGTTCAAGGGCCCAGGAACGGGTGAAGGTGTTCACGGCGGCCTTGCTCGCCGCGTACACGGAGGCCATCGGCGTCGGGTTGTGGCCCGCCGGGCTGGTCACGAACACGATGCTGCCGCCGGGCGAACGCAGGCTCGGCAGCAGCCGGTTGGTGAGGATGACGGTGCCCAGGACGTTGATGTCGAAGAGGTCGCGCGCGGCGTCGGCGTCGATCTCCCCGGCGGCGCCGATGGTGTGCACACCGGCGTTGTGCACCAGCACGTCGAGGGTGCCGCCCATCGCGTCCACCGCCTCGGCGACGGTGTCCGCGCCCTCCCGGGTGCTGACGTCGGCCTGGACGGGGACGAGGGCCGGGTGCAGCGCCGCCGCCTCGGCCAGTTTCTCGGCCCGGCGCCCGGTGATGATCACGCCGGCGGCGCCCTGCTTGGCGAAGTCGAGAGCGGTGGCCAGGCCGATGCCGGTGGCACCGCCCGTGACCACGACGTACTGGTTGGTGAACGGCTGGATGGTCATGCTCCGCCTTTCGGTTCGGACATATGCGACTCAAGCGTTTCGGTGTCAGACGTAGATGGACCTGGACGTCCAGTCGGGGGTGGGCAGTGCCTTGCGGTCGGTCTTGCCGTTGCCGGTGATGGGCAGTTCGGCCAGGGCGACGAAGGCGGCCGGGATCATGTGCTCCGGGACGCGCTCGCGCAGGTAGGACCGCAGCGCACGCCGGTCGAGGCCGTCGCCGTCCGGCACCACCCACGCCACGAGGCGGCGGTCCGCCAGATGGCTCTCACGCACGCCGACCGCTGCGCTGCGCACCTGCGGATGCCCGGCCAGGGTGCTCTCCAGCTCCCCGGGCTCGATACGGAAGCCGCGCAGCTTGAACTGGTCGTCGTTACGGCCGAGGAACTCGATGACGCCGTCGGGGCGCCGCCTGGCCAGGTCACCGCTGCGGTAGAAGCGGCCGGCCGAACTGTCCCAGGGCGCCGTGACGAAGGCCTTCGCCGTGAGGTCCGGTCGCCGCCAGTAGCCACGGGACACCCCGGCGCCGCCGATCCACAGCTCGCCCGCCTCGCCGTCGGGCACGGGCCGCCCCGCGTCCCCGACGATGCGGACGTCGACGTTCTGCAGCGGGGTGCCGATCGGCACGGACTGGCCGAGGTCCTCGTGCGCGCCGATGCGGTGACAGACGGCGAACGTGGTGGTCTCCGTGGGCCCGTAGCCGTTGACGATCACACAGCCGGGCACCGCCGAGCGCAGCTCGTCGATGTGCGGGACGGAGAGCACGTCGCCGCCCGCGAGCACCGCGCGCAGCCCCGCGAACGCCTTGACGTCCACGTCGATCTGCCGGTGGAAGAGCGCGGCGGTCAGCCAGAGCACGGTGATGCCCTCGCCGTGCAGCAGGGCGCCGAGCTCCTCGGCCGGGACCTGCTGGCCGGGAGCGAGCACGAGCCGGGCGCCGTTGAGGAGGGCGCCCCAGATCTCGAAGGTGGCGGCGTCGAAGGCGACGGGGGCCAGCTGCAGGACGCGGTCGTCCGGGCCCAGGTCGACGTAGTTGGGCTCCGTGACGAGGTTGGTGATGTTGCGGTGCTCGACCATCACGGCCTTCGGACGGCCCGTGGACCCCGACGTGTACATCAGGTACGCGAGGTCGTCCGGCCGGACGGTGTACGTCTCCGGGGGAGCGGCGGCGTCCGGCGCGGGGCGGGCGGGCACGTGCAGCACCGGCACCCCGTACGGGGCGAAGCGCTCCGCGTCGTCCGGCTCGCACAGCACGGCCCGTACGCCCGCGTCCTCGAAGACCTCGGCGACGCGCTGGGCGGGATCCGTGGGACCGATGGGCACGAACGCGGCGCCGGCGCCCAGGATGCCGAGCAGCGCCGCGATCAGCTCCGGCGAGCGGTCCAGGCAGACGGCGATCCGGTCGCCGGGCGCCGTCGAGAAGCCGTCCCCGTCGACGAGCCGGCGCGTGACCTCGCGGGCCCAGCGGTCGAGCCCGGCGTAGGTGAGGCGGTCGTCACCGGCGCAGACCGCCACGGTGTCGGGGGCGTCGGCGACCCGACGGCGAAACGCTGCGACTACCGATGTCATCGGTCTGTCTCCTCTCGAAGTCCCGGGGCGGCAGGGTCCTCCGGCGGGCTCGACTGCCGGTGGAACCGGACGTATGCGCACCCGGGTCGAGGCAGGCACGAGTACCGCCCGTTTTCATGAACTGCCGGCTCCGCTTAGGGCCTGACGGAAACCTCGCCGGGCCTCCCCACCGTCCGGACCGGCACCGCACTCGACGGGAGTACCTCCGTGACCATCCTTGTAACCGGTGCACGCGGCAATGTCGGACGCCGCGTCCTGGAGCGCCTGCACGCCGCTGGGCACACCCTGCGCGCATCGAGCCGCACACCTGAGGAGTTGAGCGTTCCGGCCGGTGTGGACGCCGTCCGGCTCGACCTGAACCGTCCCGCCACCTTCGACGCCGCGCTGAGCGGCGTGGACAAGGCGTTCCTCTACGCCGAGTCCGAGGGGGCCAAGGAGCTGTTCGCGGCCGCCGCCCGCGCCGGTGTCCGGCAGATCGTCCTGCTGTCCTCCTCCGCGGTCTCCGGGCCGCACGCCGGGACCGACGCCCTTGCGGTCGCTCACGCGGCGGTCGAGTCCGCCCTGGAGGCGTCCGGGGTGCCCCGCACGGTCCTGCGGCCCGGCGCGTTCGCGAGCAACGCGTTCGGCTGGAGCCACGCCGTCCGGGCCGGAGCACCCGTACGGATCCCCTTCCCCGACGCCCACACCGCGCCGATCCACGAGGACGACATCGCCGACGTGGCCGTCGCCGTGCTCGACGGCGACGCGTACCTCGGCAGGACGCTCGACCTCACCGGACCGCGGTCCCTCACGTTCCGCGAGCAGCTCGGCATCCTCGCCGGCGCCCTCGGCCGCGACATCCCTGTCCAGGAGCTGACGCGGGATCAGGCGGTTGAGGAAATGGGGCAGTTCGTGCCCGCGCCCATCCTCGCCTCGCTGCTCGACCAGTGGGCCGAGGGCGTCGGCCGGCCCGCCACGGTCCTCGACGCCGAGCGCGTCACGGGCCGCCCCGCCCGGACCTTCGAGCAGTGGGCACGCGAACACCTGGGCGCGTTCACCGCCCAGGACTGAGCCGAAAAGGCCCTCACGCAGCCCCGGCCGTCCGGTCGAGCGGGTCTCAAGAACAGGCTGCGAAGGTGCCCTCAGATTGCCCCGAACCCCGGTGGGCCGGGCGACACCGCCCGGCCCACCGCCGAACCGCGGGGCATGTCCGTGACTTGGAGGTCCGGAATGTACGACGTCATCGTGGTGGGGGCTCGCGTCGCGGGTGCCGCCTCCGCACTGCTCCTGGCGCGGGCGGGCCATCGGGTGCTGCTCGTCGACCGGGCGCGGTTCCCCAGCGACACACTGTCCACGCACTACATCCACCAGCCCGGCATCGCACGGCTCGACCGCTGGGGCGTCCTGGACGCCGTCCGTGCCACCGGGTGCCCGGCCCTCGACCGGACCGTCTACCAGGTCGGCGACGACGTCCGCCTCGACGGCGGCACGGTCCCCCACGAGGGCCAGTCGGCCGCGTACGCGCCGCGCCGCTACCTGCTCGACCAGATCCTGGTCGACGCCGCGGTGGCCGCCGGGGCGGAGTTCAGGGACGGCTGCTCGGTGTCAGGCCTCGTCTTCGACGGGGACCGCGTCGTCGGCGTCAAGTGCCGCTCCGCGGACGGCCGGCCGGTCGAGGAGCGGGCCCGCCTGGTCGTGGGCGCCGACGGGATGCGCTCGGCCGTGGCCCGCGCCGTCGAGGCCCCGTACACCGTGCAGGACCCGCTGATGTCCTGCATCTACTTCACGTACTGGCAGGGCATCAAGTCGCAGTTCGAGCTCTATGAGCGGCCCGGCCGCTGGATCGGCGCGATACCGACCAACGACGACGCCACCCTGATCGCCGCCTACTTCCCGCAGTCCGAGTTCAACCGGGTGCGCGGCGACGCCCTCGACAACTACCTGGAGAACATCCGCACCACCGCGCCCGGCCTGTACGAGCGCGCGATGGACGGCGGCGAGCGCGTCGAGCGGCTGCGCGGCACCGGGGACCAGCAGAACTTCTTCCGGCAGCCGAGCGGACCCGGCTGGGCCCTGGTCGGTGACGCCGCCCACCACAAGGACTCGATCACCGCGCGCGGCATCAGCGACGCCTTCCTCCAGGCCGACCTGCTCGCCGCCTCGGTCGCCGGCGTCCTCGACGACCCGGCCCGGCTCGCCGAGGGCCTTGCCCGGTACGGGGAGCAGCTCCAGGACGACCTCTTCGAGGGGTACCGCAACACCCTCTTCGTGAGCCGCCTCGAAGTGACACCCGACCGGCTCGCGATGCTCCGGATGATCCAGCACTCCCCGGACCTGACGGAGCGCTACTTCGCGGTGGCCGCCGGCGGCATGTCCGTCGACGAGCTGTACGACGAGGAACTGCACGACCGGCTCGAGACGGAGGCGGCGGCATGACGACCGCTCAGCCCCCGGCGCACGACCACCCCACCCCGCAGACGCGCGAGACGACGGAGGCCCCGATGACCGTAACGCAGTGGGAGAACGAACTGCGGCTGCTGTTCGCGGAGGTGCTCGGCATGCCGGACGTGGACGCGGACGACAGCTTCTTCGACCTGGGCGGGCACTCGCTCCTGGCGTCCAAGCTGACCCGGCGCGTCCAGGAGGCCTTCGGCGTCAAGGTCCCGGTGCGCCGCATCTACCAGGTACCCACCCCCGCCACCCTCGCCGCCTACCTGCACGCGGCCTGAAGGAGACACTCACATGCGCTGGAACAACCTGTACGTCGCCGGAGTGGGCGGCTACCTGCCCGAGCGGATCGAGACCGCGCAGGAGGCGATCGCCGCGGGCCGCTACACGGAGCAGAAGCAGTCCCTGAACGGATTCCGCTCGGTCCACATCGCCGCCGACCACGAGACGGGCCCCACGATGGCGGCCGAGGCGGGACGCCGTGCGGTGGCCAGGTCGGGGCACGGACACGACGAGTTCGGGCTCGTCCTGCACAGCTACATAGGCCACCAGGGCCTCGACTTCTGGACGCCCGCCAGCTTCGTGCAGCGCGAGACGGTCGGCGGCAGCGGACCGGCCTTCGAGATCAAGCAGGGCTGCAACGGCATGCTGGCCGCCTTCGAGGTCGCCGCCTCGTACGTGACCTCGCGCCCCGACGTCACCGCCGCCCTCATCACCGGCGGCGACGCCTTCCGGATGCCCTACATCGACCGGTGGGGCTCGGACGAGCAGAACGTCGACGGTGACGGCGCGGCCGCCCTCGTCCTGTCCTCCCGCGGCGGCTTCGCCCGGGTCCGCGCCACCTACTCGCACGCGGACCCGTCGCTCGAACCGATGGGCCGCAGCGGCGCGAGCTGGACCGACGCCCCGTTCTCGGGCGGCGCGCCGGTCGGCGTCAGCGAACGCAAGTCGGACTACCTCCTCGCCGAGGACATGGACTTCGACGACGCGATCGAGAAGATCTCCTCCAGCGTGCAGCTGTCCATGAAGCAGGCGCTGCACGAGGCCGAGGTGGAGCTGTCCGACGTCCGGTTCTTCCTGCACCAGAACCTGGCGCTCTCCATCGTGACCCACGGTCTCTACGGCCTGCTCGGCGTCGACCGGGACCGCACGACCCACGAGTGGGGCCTGTCGACGGGCATGGTCGGGACCGCCGACCCGGTCCTCGGCCTCAACCGCGTGATGGAGACGGGCGACCCGAAGCCCGGGGACCTCGTCGTCCTCCAGGCGGCCGGCGCCGGCTACGTCTGGACCACGACCGTCCTGGAGATCCTCGACGTCCCGGACTGGGCGAACTGAGCACGGACACGGCGGGGGAGAGGCCGAGGGCGGTCTCTCCCCCGCCGTGTCCGTGGCTCAGTCGAAGCGGACGTCACGCGACGTGGCGGACGCCGCCGCGAACGCGAGCAGCGCGCCCGCCTCCTCGGCGAGCGCGTCGCGGTCCTTGCGGGCCAGCGGGCCGAACGGCTCCATGACGAGCACCGCCTCCTTGCGCTTCTGCTCGATACGCCACATGCCCCGCACGAAGCCGTCGACGAGGAAGGTCGGCTTGATCAGGCCGTTGCGGGTGAAGACCAGCTTGCGCTGCTCCTCGGTGATGATGCGGCCGCGGTCGGCGTGCGACAGCAGGATGTTGTCGAAGTCCGGCAGGAAGCGCACCGGGACGGGCGTGTCCGGGCCGGGCCGCGGGGCGTCGGGCAGGTCGAACAGCTCCACCCCGTTCTCGTCGCGGAACGTCCGCAGACGCGGCCGGAGCCGCTGCACGGACTCGGCGAGCCGGGTCATGCCGGACCAGGCCTGGACGTCCCTGACCGAGGCGGGCCCGAAAGCCGCCAAGTAGCGCTCGACCATGGCGTCCGGCGACGAGCTGTCCGCGAGCGGCTGCCCGAGCCACGCCTCGGCGGTCGTGTGCACGGCCTGGCCGCTCTCGCCCCACAGGCCGCGCGGCGGCACCTGCACGAGCGGCACCAGGGTGCGGACCACGTTGGCGAGGGCGAAGGGGTCCCGGTCGGGCCACCGCTCCGCGAGCAGGCTCCCGATCCCGCCCAGCGTCAGCGGCTCCCGTTCGACCAGCTCCCGGCCCTCCGCGGCCACCTTCGCGGTGTCGAGCCCTTCGAGCTTGCGGCCGAACGTGCCCTTGAGGCCCTGGCGCAGGGAGGCGTCGAGCACGGGGCGCAGCGCCAGGCAGTCGCCGGCCGTCACCAGATGGATCGTGCCCCTCATCAGCGCGATACGGACCACTTCACGTTCCCTGACGAGAGCGGCCAGGTCCTCGATACGGAAGCCGGCGATCCGCGTCCACAGGCCGACGTAGGGCGGGTTGGGCGCCTGAGCCTGCATGCCCACCAGATGCCCGACCACCTCCGCGGCCGTCCTCTGTGTCCGTTCGAGCAGCAACTGCCGGGCCAGCAGGCTGCGGTTGAGCGCCCGCCGGTCAAGCACCGGCACGTCTCCTGTCACCTCTCCTGTCGCCACTGGGGGTTCCTTTCCTCAAGTCGTCTCCACGAAAACACGGTGGTGCCCCGGACCGGGTCCGGGGCACCACCGCGGCTGACCGAACCTCGCTCAGCTCATTCTCACCAGCACCGTGCCGCTGTACTTGCGGTCGAGCAGCGCGACGAACGCCGTCGGCAGCTCCGCGACCCCGCCCTCGACGACCGTGTGCGGGAAGACGATGCGCTCCTCCCGCAGCCAGGTGCCGAACTGGGCGTTCCACTCCTCGATCTGGTCCGGGGTGTGCAGCGTCGCGAACCCGCGCAGCGTCAGGTCCTTGGTGATCGCCGACATCAGCTGAAGGCGCGGAGCGCCGCCGTCACTCGAGCCGTGCTGCCCCGAAAGCGCGCCGCACAGCGCGAAGCGGGCCCCGCGGGACGCGACCTGCACCGCGGCCTCGAACTGTTCGCCGCCGACGTTGTCGAAGACCACGTCGAGGCCGTCGGGCGCCAGTTCCGCCAACTGCTCGGCGACCGGGCCCTCGTGGTAGTCGAAGGCGGCGTCGAAGCCCAGCTCGCCGACCAGGAAGTCGATCTTCTCCTTGGAGCCGGTGCTGCCGATGACCCGCTTGGCGCCCTTGAGCTTGGCTATCTGCCCGGCCAGCGCGCCGACGCCGTTGGTCGCACCCGACACGAACACCGTGTCGCCCTCGGTGACGCCGGCCGTGCCGACCATGCCGTGCCACGCGGTGGGCCCCTGGGACAGGAAATACTCAGGGCCCGGCAGCAGCGCGCGGTCGCGCTTGAAGAATCCGTGGGCGTCCCCGGTCGCGTACTCCCGCCAGCCCGAGAAGTGCTCCACGAGGTCGCCGACGGCGAGCGTGTCGCTGTTCGATGCGACGACCGTGCCGACGGTGCGGCCCCACATCGCGACGCCCGGCTGGAAGACCGGGATCGGCAGCTTCGTGTCGGGGTTCATCTGGTCGCGGGCCACGGACCCGAGCGTCATCCAGTCGTTGCGCACGACGACCTCGCCCGCGGCGGGCGCCGCGAGCTCCGACTCGCCGAACTCGAAGTGGTCCAGGGTCACTTCGCCGTCGGGGTAGGCCGCGAGGCGGACCTCCCTGCTGACGGCGGGAAGCTCGACGCTGCTCATACGGTGCTCCTACTCACGGTGCTCTCGCTCGCGGTGTTCTTGCTCAGGTGGACGGGAAGGCTGACCAGGTTGTGGTTCACGTCGCCGGCCCGCCAGAGCAGCTCGCTCTCGGGTACGGCGAGCCGGGCGCCCGGGAAGCGTCGGGTCAACTCCTCCAGCGCGACGGCGAGTTCGACCCGGGCCAGCGGCGCGCCCAGGCAGTGGTGGATGCCGTAGCCGAAGGCCAGGTGCGGGTTGTCCGCGCGGCCGAAGTCCACGGCCTCCGGGTCGGCGAACACGGCGGAGTCGCGGTTGGCGGAGGCGAACGAGAGGAACACGGCGTCCCCGGCCGGGATCGTCGTCCCGCCGATCGTCACGTCCTCGGTGGCGATGCGCGGCAGCCCCGAGGTGTCGTTGCCGGTCAGGTTGACCGTCCGCAGCAGCTCCTCCAGGGCGGCGGGTACGTCCTCGGGGTGCTCGCCGAGCCGCGCCCACACGTCGAGGTGGCGGTCCAGGAGCGTCAGGACGAAGTTGGATATCTGACCGGCCGCCGAGTCGAACCCGCCGCCCAGCAGGGTGTAGCCGAGCCCGACGAGCTCCTCGAAGCCGAGCCGGTCCTCGCCGTCGCGGGCGGTGATCAGGTCGGACAGCACGTCGTCGGCCGGCTGCGCCTGCTTGCCCGCCACCAGGCCCGCGATGTACGCCCCGAGGTTCTCGCGGCCCTCGACGGCGAGTTCCTCGGGCCCGGAGACGTCGGCGAACTGGCGTACCCAGGTCAGGAACTGGTCGCGGTCCTTCTCCGGCACGCCGAGCAGCTCACAGATGACGCCCATGGCGAGCGGGGCGGCGAAACCCTCGACGAGGTCGACCGGGCCGTCCGCCGGCTCCTTCTCCAGGGCGTCGAGGAGCCGGCCCGCAAGCTCGCGCACCCGCGGCCGCATGCCCGCGATCCGGGCCGGGGAGAACGCCTGCTCGGCGAGCACCCGCAGCCGGGTGTGGTCCGGCGGGTCGAGCGAGATGATCATCCCGGGCGGCGCCTGGAACAGGCCGCTGAACTTCGGGGCGTCCGGCGCGTACGACGCGGCCCGGCTGAACCGGGTGTCGTCGAGCACCGCCCTGATGTCCTCGTGGCGCGTCACCAGCCAGGCATGACCGCCGCCGCTCCACCGCACCCGCACGACGGGACGGTCCGCACGCAGCCGCGTGAAGATCGGGTCGGGGCCCCGGTAACTCGTACCCGGGAACGGGAATTCGGGCAGTTCTTCACTCACCCCGGTTGTTCGGGCGGTCATGGGCAGTGCCTCCGGAAATCAGGGATCAGCGGTAAGGAGTTCGGGATTCAGGCCAACGTGCCGAAGAACGAGCGCAGTTCACCGACAAGCAGCTCGGGCTGCTCCAGAGCCGGGAAGTGGCCGCCGCTCTCGTGGTCGGTCCAGCGGCGCAGATCGGTGAAGCGGTGCTCGCACCAGGCGCGCGGCATCCGGGCGTCCTTGGGGAAGACGGCACAGGCGGTGGGCACGTCGACGCGGCCGAGCGCCATCTTGTTGTGGCTCTCCCAGTAGATCCGCGCCGACGAGGCGCCGGTCCCGGCCAGCCAGGCGAGCGTCACCGCGTCGAGCAGCCGGTCGCGCGGGATGACCTTCTCCACGTCACCGTCGTGATCGCTCCAGGCCCAGTACTTCTCGATCATCCAGGCCAGCTGACCGACGGGCGAGTCGGCCAGACCGTACCCGAGGGTCTGCGGGCGGGTGGCCTGCAGTACGGAGTACGCGCCCTCGTTCGCCTGGAAGTCCTTGAGCGCGGCGAGGCCGGCGAGGTCGCGCTCGTCGAGCGCCACCTGCTCCTGCGGCGGGCGCGCGAAGGGCATCGCGACATGGATGCCGATCAGCCGCTCCGGGACGGTCTCGCCCAGGATGGCGGTGAGGAAGGACCCCCAGTCGGTGCCGTGGGCCGCGAACCGCTCGTAGCCGAGCCGGCTCATCAGTTCCGCCCAGGCGGCGGCGGTGCGTTCCACGGTCCAGCCGGTGTCGCGGGGCTTGTCGCTGAAGCCGAAGCCCGGCAGCGACGGGCAGACCACGTGGAAGGCGTCGGCCGGGTCCTCGGGGTCCGTGAGCGGGCCGACGATGTCCAGGAACTCGACTACGGAGCCCGGCCAGCCGTGGCTGAGCAGCAGCGGCCTGGCCTGCGGGTGCGGGGACCGGACGTGCAGGAAGTGGATGCCGAGCCCGTCGATCTCGGTGCGGAACTGCGGCAGCGCGTTCAGCCGCGCCTCGGTAGCCCGCCAGTCGTACGCCGACTGCCAGTACCCGGCCAGGTCCCGGAGGTAGCCCGCCGGGACCCCCTGCGACCAGTCGTCGACGGTCTCCTTCTCGGGCCAGCGGGTCCGGGACAGCCGCTCGCGCAGGTCGGCGAGGTCCGTCTCGGGGAACTCGACGCGGAAGGGCGTCACTGCGGTGCTCATGCGTCTTCCTCCTGGGCTGCCGGAGCCGGGACTGCGGCGTCGGACGTCACGCTACGGACGGCGGCTCGAGCGCGAGTCGAACTCGCCGCCGGCCCTGTCACGGGGCTCACCACTTGACGGGCAGCTCCCACAGCCCGTAGATCACGGCCCCCTCCTTCCGGGGTATCTCCAGGAAGGGCTTGGCGAGCTGGAGGGTGGGGATGCGCTGGAACAGCTTGCTCCACACGATCTCCAGCTCCAGGCGGGCGAGGTCCGCGCCGATGCAGTGGTGCACGCCGTGCCCGAAGCCGAGGTGCTTGCGGCTGCCGCGGGTGATGTCGAGCTTCTCCGGCTCGGGGAAGACCTCCGGGTCGCGGTTGGCCGCGAGACCGAGGCACAGGATGCCGTCGCCCTTGCGGATGACCTGGCCGCCGATCTCGATGTCCTCCAGGGCGACCCGGGGCACCGCGGTGTCACCGATCGTCGCGAACCGCACCAGCTCCTCGACGGCCGGCTTGACCAACGACGGGTCCGACAGCAGGAGTTGCAGCTGGTCGGGGTTCTCCAGGAGGCAGGCCGTGCCGAGCGAGATCTGGCTCGCGGTCGTCTCGTGGCCGCCGTTCATCAGCAGCCGCACCATGTTGAACAGGTCGCGGTCGGTGTACTCCTCGCCGGACGCCTCGTAGTCGGCCATCGCGCGGCTCAGCAGGTCCTCGCCGGGCTCGCGCTTCTTCAGCTGGATGAGGTCGCTGACATACGCGTTCACCTCGACGATGGCCGCCTGCCGCTCCTCCGTGGAGCTGTGGCCGCCGAGCAGCGCCGTGCCGTGCTTGATGAAGAACTCGTGCCGGTCCTGCGGGATCCCGAGGAGTTCACAGATGACCGTCATCGGCACGGGCAGCGAGAACGCGTGGTGGAAGTCCACGACGGGCGTGCTCGCGAGCAGTTTGTCGAGGTGGTCGTCGACGATCTCCTCGATCCGCGGCCGCAGCCGCCGCACCTGCCGGCTGGTGAACGTCAGGGCGGCCTTGCGGCGCGTGTCGCTGTGCTCCTTGCCGTCGTAGCCGATGAACGACGTCTCGGTGCGGTACTCCGGCGGGGCGATGAAGTAGAAGGGGAAGTTGTCGTGCTTGCGGGACGCGCTGACGCGCGGGTCGGTCAGCAGGCTGCGAATGGTCTCGTAACCGGCGATCGTCCAGATGCGCAGGCCGGATCCCTTGAGCGTGACCTGGGAGACGTCCTTCTCGACGATCTCCCCGTACTCCTTCGGGGGCGTGAACGGGCACTGCCGCGCATACGGAAAGGTCTTGGTCTCCGCCTCCGTGGCGGCCTGCTCCGTGGCACTGGTGGTCACAGCGAATCCTTCCTCACAGACAGCGGTTGCCGGAGCACGGTGCCAGCGGGCGCTCGGGCACAGGTGGAGCCGCCGCCGGGCGCGCTCCAGCGGGACGCGAGCCGCGCTCCGGCACCCGCTCCTTAGCCTCCCGGGATGGGAATGGCGACGACAGAGGGACGGTCCTGCGGGACCGGTCCGTTGAGCGGCCTGCGGGTGGTCGAACTCGCGGCGATCGGGCCGGTGCCCTTCGCCTGCATGATCCTCGCCGACCTCGGCGCGGAGGTGATCCGCGTCGACCGCGCCGACGGCCGGCGCTCCTTCGAACAGTGGCACCGCGAACTCGACCGGGGCCGCGGCCGCATCGCCCTGGACCTCAAGAACCCCGACGACGTCACGGAACTCCTGGCACTCGTGGAGAGCTCCGACGTCCTGGTCGAGGGCTTCCGGCCGGGCGTCGCCGAGCGCCTCGGCATCGGGCCCGACGTGTGCCTCGGGCGCAACCCGGCCCTGGTCTACGCCCGGATGACGGGCTGGGGCCAGGACGGGCCGCTCGCCGCGGCGCCGGGTCACGACATCAACTACCTCGCCCTGACCGGCGCCCTGGACGCGATCGGGGAGGCCGGCGGCCCGCCCGTCGTCCCGGTGAACTTCCTGGGCGACTTCGGCGGCGGCTCCATGTTCCTCCTCGCCGGCGTCCTCGCGGCCCTGTACGAACGCGGGTCGACCGGGGCCGGCCGGGTCGTCGACGCCGCGATCGTGGACGGGGTCGGCGCGATGCTCGGCATGCTCGTCGGCATGCGGTCGGCCGGACAGTGGCGCCACGAGCGCGGCACGAACCTCCTCGACGGCGGCGCCCCGTTCTACACCTGCTACGCCTGCGCCGACGGCGGGTACGTCGCGGTCGGCGCCCTGGAGGAGCGCTTCTACACGGCCCTGGTGCACGGCCTCGGACTCGACGCGGCGGCGCTGCCCGACCGCGACGACCCGCTCAACTGGCCTGCCCTGCGACGGGAGTTCGCGAACCGCTTCGCCGGCCGCGGGCGCGACGACTGGGCACGGCATTTCGAGGGGACGGAGGCGTGCGTGACACCCGTGCTGAGCGCCGCCGAGGCCGCGTCCCATCCGCACCACCAGGCACGGGGAAGCGGTCCCGCCGCGGTGGCCCCGCGCTTCAGCCGCACTCCAGCGGAACTCCACTGACGCCGGGCATCCTGCCGTCCTGATGGTCCGAGGCCGTCCGCCCAAGCGGTGTTTTCCGAGGACTGTCCGGTCCCCCCCAATCCTGAGAGGTACACCATGGCTATTTCCTCCGAGCAGGCTCCGCCCAAGGAGAGGGAGGGAGCACGGGACGAATCGGCCGCGGGCACGCACGACGCCGCGGACACACACAACGACGCGGCGGCGCCCGACCCGAAGCGCTGGATGGCCCTGCTGGTGCTGCTCGTCGCCGCCTTCATGGACATGCTGGACGGCACCATCGCCAACGTGGCGTCGCCCGCCATCCAGAAGGGCATCGGCGGCGGCTACTCCGTCATCCAGTGGGTGCTGGTCGGTTACCAGCTCAGCTTCGCGCTGCTCCTGATCCTCGGTGGCCGCCTCGGCGACATCTACGGACGCAAGAAGATGTTCCTGCTCGGTGTCGCCGGCTTCACGTTGGCCTCGCTGGGAGCGGGCGCCGCCCACGAGCCCTGGCAGCTCGTGGCCTCCCGCATGATCCAGGGCGCCTTCGCCGGCATCATGGTGCCGCAGATCCTGGCCATCATCCACGTCACGTTCTCCGCCAAGGAGCGCGCCGGCGCCTTCGCCATGTACGGCGGTGTGGCCGGTATCGCCGCCGCCGTCGGCATGGGCGCGGGCGGACCTCTCGCCGAGTGGGACCTCTTCGGTCTCGGCTGGCGGCTGATCTTCCTCATCAACATCCCGGTCGGCATCCTCGGCCTGATCTACGCCCCGCGCGTCCTGCGGGAGTCCAAGGCGCCGCACGCCCTGAAGCTCGACGTGCGCGGCGTCGTCCTCGCCACCGCCGGACTGCTGCTGCTGATCTTCCCGCTGCTCCAGGGCCGCGAACTGGGCTGGCCGCTGTGGGGCTTCGTGTCGATGGTGGCCTCGGTCCCCGTCCTCGCGGCGTTCATCCTGTGGCAGAAGCGCAAGACGGCCCTCGACGGTTCGCCGCTGATGGAGCTGGCGCTCTTCCGCATCCGCAGCTTCACCTCGGGTCTCGGCGTCAACCTCGCCTTCTACATCGGCATCGGCATGTTCAACATCGGCTGGACCGTCTACATGCAGGTCGGTCTCGGCTGGTCGCCGATGCGCGCCGGTCTCACCAGCCTCTCGTTCTGCATCGGCGCCTTCCTGACCTCCTCGGCCGCGATGATCGCGCTGGTCCCGAAGTTCGGCCGCAAGGTGCTCCAGGCCGGCGCAGTCGTCACCGTGGCCGGTGCGCTGAGCTTCCTGTGGGCCGCGGGCCACTACGGCAGCGAGATCAGCTCCTGGCACCTCGTCGTGCCGATGCTCCTGGTGGGCCTCGGCTTCGGCCTGATCGCCGCTCCGCTGCCGCAGATCGTCATCTCCGAGGTGCCGCAGAAGGACGCGGGCTCCGCGTCCGGCATCGTCCACACCAACGCCCAGCTGGGCTTCGCCATCGGCGGCGCCCTCGTCAGCGTGGTCTTCTTCGCCGGGCTCGCGGGCAACACCGGCTCGTCCATCGACGACCAGGCCGCGCACCTGCGCAAGGACCTCGTCGCCACCGCCCAGCTGACCCCGGGTCAGGCCGACGCGACCGTCGCGGCCTACCGGGCCTGCGCGGTCGACCGGGTCGCCGAGAAGGACCCGGGCGTCGTGCCCACGAGCTGCACCGCTCCGGAGCTCCGGAACCAGAAGGCGGCCCCGGTCCTGGCCGGGTACGCCAAGGAGTCGACGGGCAAGTCGTTCGCGCTCAGCCTGCAGACCACGCTCTGGGTCTTCGCCGGCGTCGTCGGCCTGGCCTTCCTGCTGATGCTGGCGATCCCGCGGCAGATGCGCCTGGAGGCCCCTGAGGACGAGGACGCCGCAAGCACGGACGGCAAGGAGCCCGAGGCCGCCCCGGCGGTCTGACACACCCGCCCCGCATGCACCACCCCGCTCACGGCGCGGCCCGGGTCCGGTCCATCACCGCTCAAGGCGTTCTCCGGGCCGCCGCCGGACGGTGGGGTCAGCATCCGGAGGCCGGTACCACCGGCGCACACAGGACAAGGGAGGGGCGATGGCCGAGCAGAGCTTCCAGCTCTACGACACGACCCTGCGCGACGGCGCCCAGCAGGAAGGCATGGTGCTGACGGTCGAGGACAAGCTCGCCGTCGCACGTGAACTCGACACACTCGGCGTCGGATTCATCGAGGGCGGCTGGCCCGGGGCCGTACCCAGGGACACCGAGTTCTTCCGCCGGGCCCGCACCGAACTCGACCTGAAGCACGCCGTCCTCGCCGCGTTCGGAGCCACCCGCAGGCCCGGCGTCCCGGCCCCCGTCGACCCGCAGGTCCGCGCCCTGCTCGCCGCCGAGACCCCCGTGATCACCCTCGTCGCGAAGAGCCACACCGGCCATGTGCGCGACGCGCTGCGCACCACCCTCGCCGAGAACCTCTCCATGATCGGCGGCACCGTACGCCACCTCGTGCACGCCGGACGGCGGGTGTTCGTCGACGCGGAGCACTACTTCGACGGCTACCAGCTCAACCGCGAGTACGCGCTCGCCGTCGTCCGCACCGCCGCCGAGGCCGGCGCGGAGACCGTCGTCCTGTGCGACACCAACGGCGGCTCCCTGCCCGACGAGGTCGCGGCCGTCGTCGCCGAGACCCGCGCCCTGACCGGCGTACAGCTCGGCATCCACTGCCACAACGACACCGGCTGCGCCGTCGCCAACACCATGGCGGCGATCGACGCCGGCGCCGTCCAGGCCCAGGGCACCGCCCACGGCTACGGCGAACGGTGCGGGAACGCCGACCTGTTCACCGTCATCGCCAACCTCGTCCTCAAGCGCGGCCGTGAGGTCGTCCCCCTGGAACGGCTCGCGGGCCTCGCCGCGACCGGCCGGGCCATCGCCGAACTGACCGAACTCCCCAGCAGCGCCGCCGCCCCCTACATAGGTGAGTCGGCCTTCACCCACAAGGCCGGCCTGCACGCCTCCGCCCTGCGCGTCGACCCCGACCTCTACCAGCACACCCGCCCGGAGCTCGTCGGCAACGCGATGCGCACCCTCGTCTCCGACATGGGCGGTCGCTCCTCGATCGAACTCAAGGCACGCGAGCTGGGCTACGACGTGGAAGCGGGCTCCGACGAGGTGGCCCGCGCCGCGACCCGCGTGAAGGAACTGGAGAGCAACGGCTACAGCTTCGAGTCCGCCGACGCCTCGTTCGAGCTGCTGCTTCGCGAGGAACTGACCGGCGCCCCGAGAACCCGGCCGTTCGAGGTCGAGTCGTGGTCCGTGAGTGTCTTCGGCGGCAGCGGGGCCGGCGGGCCGCACGACGAGGCGGTCCGCACCGAGGCCACCGTACGGCTGTCCGTCCTGGGCCGGTCCATCACCGCGACCGGGCACGGCAACGGCCCGGTCAACGCCCTCGACACCGCCCTGCACGCCGCCCTCGACCCCTGCTTCCCGGCCCTCGCCCGGCTCCAGCTCGTCGACTACCGCGTCCGCGTGCTCAGCGGCGAGACCGGCAGCAGCGCCGCCGCCCGCGTCCTCATCTCCTACCAGGACGGCAACCGCCGCTGGGGCACCGTCGGCGTCGACGCCAACACGACCGCGGCCAGCTGGCACGCGCTCCTCGACGCCGTCCACTACGTCCTGCTCGACGACCCGGCCCGCCCCGCCCTGGCCGTCGGCGCCACCGAGCCGCTCGAACCGTTCCGCCCCTGACCTTCCTTGGAGAGCCAGTGCGTCTGGAAGACGTCTACATACGGGGGACCTCCACACGGCTTCCCGCCCGCATCCCGCTCGCCGACGCCGTGGCCGCCGGGCACTGCCCGCCGGGCACCGCCGCGGCCACCGGCATGGAGTCGGTGGCGTTCTCACCCGACGAGTCGGCCGCCGAGATGGCGGCCGCCGCCGCGCGGACCGCGCTCGCCCGCGCCGACACCGACGGCGGCGACGTGGACCTCCTGCTGCACGCCGACACCTACCACCAGGGCCAGGACCTGTGGCCGGTCGCCTCGTACATCCAGCGGGAGACGCTCGGCAACACCTGCCAGGCCGTCGAGATCCGGCAGATGTCCAACGGCGGGCTCGCCGCCCTCGACCTGGCGAGCGCCTACCTCACCGCGGGCCACGGCCACAGCGACGCCCTCATCACCACCGCCGACCGGTTCTGCGCCCCCGGCATCGACCGCTGGAAGACCGACCCCGGCACGCCCTACGCGGACGGCGCCACCTCGCTCGTCCTGTCCAGGCGCGGCGGCTACGCCCGCCTCGTGTCGCTCGCCCTGCACGCGGACGCCGAGCTCGAACCGCTGCACCGCGGCGACGACCCCTTCACCACGGCGCCGTTCGGCCACCGCATCCCCGTCGACTTCGAGGCGGCCAAGCGCGCCTTCGTCGGCCGCGCCGGAATGTCCTTCGCGATCTCCCGGGCCCACCACGGCCAGCAGACCGTGATCAAACAGGCGCTCGCCGACGCGGGATCCGAACTCGCCGAGGCCGACTGGGTGGTGCTGCCGCACTTCGGCCGGCGGCGTCTGACGTCCATCTACTACAAGCCGTTCGGCATCGACCCCGCCCGCACCACGTGGGACTACAGCCGCACGGTCGGACACCTCGGCGCGGGCGACCAGTTCGCCGGCCTCGACCACCTGACCGTCTCCGGACGCGCGCAGCCCGGCGACCGCGTCGTCCTGGTCAGCGTCGGCGCCGGCTACAGCTGGGGCTGCGCGGTCCTCGACATCCTCGAACGGCCCGACTGGGCAACGGAGTTGTCCGCTTCGGCGGCCTGACGCCCCATATCGCCACCCGGCACCCGGGACCGGTCCACCGGTTCTCAAGTGCCGCTCGATCACCTCATGCCAACCTTGTGATCCGCCCTGCAGCGGACAGTCCGAAGGGAATTGCCGTGGCGCCGACCACCACCACGACCGAGACCGCAGCACTCCACGTCACGGAGCACTCCATCACCGTGGCCGCGCCGCCCGCCGCCGTGTACGCCCTGGTGGCCGATGTCGCCGAGTGGCCGCAGGTGTTCGGCCCCACCGTGCACGTCGAAGTGCTCGAGGAGGCCCCCGCCGAGGGCGGCGAGCAGCTCCTGCGGATCTGGGCCGTCGCCGGCGACAAGGTACGCACCTGGACCTCGCGCCGCGTCCTCGACCCCGCGGCCCGCAGCATCACCTTCCGCCAGGTCGTCACGGCCGCCCCCGTCGCCGAGATGGGCGGCGAGTGGCGGATCCAGGAGCTGGAGGACGGCACCACCCGGGTCACGCTGCTGCACGACTACCGCGCCGTCGACGGCGACCCGGCCGCCGAGGAACTCATCGAGCAGGCCGTCGACGGGAACAGCCGCGCCGAGCTCCTCGCCCTGAAGAACACCGCCGAACTCGGCGACGCGCGCGAGGAACTCCACTTCACCTTCAGCGACTCCGAGACCGTCTTCGGCGCGGCCGGCGACGTCTTCGCCTTCCTGGACCGCGCCGACCTGTGGCCCGAGCGCCTGCCGCACGTGGCCCGCCTCGACCTCACCGAGGACGAGGCCGGCATCCAGCACATGGACATGGACACCGCGAGCCCCGACGGGTCGACGCACAACACGACGTCCGTCCGCGTCTGCTTCGAGGACCGCAAGGTCATCGTCTACAAGCAGCTCAGGGTGCCGGTCGCGATGAGCGGCCACACCGGGCGCTGGGTCATCGAGTCGCTGGGCGACGGCACGGTACGGGCCACCTCGTGGCACACCGTGACCCTTGACCCGGGCGGTGTGCGCACCGCCCTCGGCCCCGAGGCCACCCTCGCCGAGGCCCGCGCCCTGGTGCGCAAGGCGCTCGGGACCAACAGCTCCACCACGTTGCGTCATGCCAAGCAGTTCGCGGAGGAAGTGCGTGCACAGTCGTAGTCAGGACACACCGATCACGGTGGTCAACCGCTTCGAGGTCAAGGGCGACGCCGAAGGGTTCGAGCGCGAGTTCCGGGACCACTCCCAGTACCTGCGCAGACGCGAGGGCTTCGACTTCCTGGTCACCGTCCAGCTCGTCGAACGCCCTGACGTCTACGTCCACCTCGGGCACTGGCGGACCATGCGGGGCTTCCTCGACACCGTGCACGACGACACCTTCCAGGCCCACGTCAAGAAGCTCGGCCCGCTCGTCAACACCGAGGTGGACCAGGCCGTGAGCGTGGGCCGGGTGCTCAAGGAGAACGCCGTCGTGGGAGCGCAGAACGTCGTCCTGACCCAGGCCAGGACCTTCGGCGCCACCTCGTCCGCGTTCGAGCAGCTGTTCGCCGAGACCGGTGAGCACTTCGCCCGGCTCGGCGGCTTCGGCGGCAGCGACCTCCTGCGCTCGACGCTGCGCCCCGACACGTACACGGGCATCCAGTGGTGGCGGGACACCGCCGACTGCGAGCGGGCGCTCGCCGACCGGGGCCACCGCGCCCAGGCCGAGCAGCTGCGCCGCATGGCCGACGTCGAAGTGCTGCGGACCCGGCACATCGCGTACGAGAGAGTGGTCGCCTGACCCGGCGGCTGTTCCGCAGGGCCTGTCGTCAAATTCCCGCCTGCCCTGCGGCGTCTGGCACGCACGCTCGCGGCGTTGCCGAAACGCCCGAGTAGCTCCGCTACTAGGGCGCTCCGGCGCCTTGCGATCGCACGCACCAGACGCCGCCGGGCCCGCCCTTCGGGCGGACGACGGGAATTTGACGACAGGCCCTACCGGAGCCGAGGGCCGACAGGTCCTCGGCTCCGGCGCGTGCGGGGCACGAGCCCGCTTCGAGCGGGTGCGCGCACGCTGTCCTCATGGTGAACCAGATGCGTATCACTGTGGTCCGCGGCCGGCCCGACGAGGCCGAGCTGGCGGCCGTGACCGCCGTGCTGCTCGCCCTCGTGCGGCGCGCGGGCGAGCCTGACGACGCGACCAAGGCCGCGTACGCGGGCTGGACCGTCAAGGGCGGCGGACACGCGCCGCAGGCCGTGGGAAACGCACCGTGAACGCGAGTTCGCCGTACATCCACCGGCGAGGCGGACGTCCCAGCGGGACACACCGCCGCCCCGCCGACAGCAGAGCCGGCCGTCGGCCGTCCCCCGAGGACGGCGCCACGGCAGGGGAGGGGGAGGCGTGAGCGGTCAGCAGACCTTTACGGAGCACATCCAGGCCCAGGCGGCCGAGACGCCGGACCGGGAGGCCTTGATCCTCCTCGCCGAGCACGAGGGCGCACTGCGGCCCGAGACCATCACCTACGGCCAACTCGACCGCGCCGCACGCAATTTGGCGGCCGCGCTCGCCCGGCACGTCGGCCCGGGGGACCGGGTGATCGTCGCGCACCGCTCCCGCGCCCTGTTCGTCACCAGCTTCCTGGCCTGCCTCTACTCGGGAGCGATCGCGGTGCCGGTCGCCCCGACCGGCGGGCGCGGCCACCACGACGACCGCTTCGCCGGCATCGTCAAGGAAGCCGCCGCCGCGTGCGTGCTGACGTCCACGACGGAGGCGGCGGACGTCTCCCAGCTGCTCGCGAGGACCGGACACGGCGAGGTCGTCTGTCTGCCCGCCGACGGCGCCGCCGCGGTCGCGGACGCCGGGCCGTGGGAGCCGTTCGCCCCCGGCGCCGACACGGTCGCCTACCTCCAGTACACCTCGGGCTCGACCCGTGACCCGCGCGGCGTGATCGTCACCCACCGCAGCCTGCTCGCCAACCAGCGCGCCATCCAGGAAGCCCTCGGCACCCGCCCCGGCGCCCGGCTCGGCGGCTGGCTGCCGCTGCACCACGACATGGGCCTCGTCGGCCAGTTGCTGCACGCGCTGTGGCTCGGCGGCACCGCCGTCCTGCTGACCCCGACGGCGTTCGTCAAGCGCCCGGCGAACTGGCTGGAGACGATCTCGCGGTACGGCGTGACCGTCAGCGGCGCCCCCGACTTCGCGTACGAGATGTGCGTGCGCCGGATCAACGACTCGCAGCTCGCGGGCCTCGACCTGTCCGGCTGGGAGACCGCGGTCGACGGCGGCGAGCCGATAGACGCCGCGACGCTCGACGCGTTCGCCGAACGGTTCGCCCCGGCCGGGCTCCGCCCGGGCGCCCTCGCGCCCTGCTACGGCCTGGCCGAGGCGACCCTCATCGTCTCCGGCACCCGCACGGCACCCGCCGCGGCCGGGCGCGCCGTGGACGCCGCCGCCCTGGAGAGCGGCCGCCTCACCGACCCCGTCGGCCCCGGCCGCACCGTCACCCACTGCGGCCCGCCCGCCTCCGTCGACGTACGGATCGTGGACCCGGACACCTGCGCCGAGGTGGCGGACGGCGTGATCGGCGAGATCTGGGTCCGCGGCGAGAGCGTCGGACCCGGCTACTGGGCCCGCCCCGCCGAGACCGCCGCGGCGTTCGGCTGCCGGATCAGCGGCGGCGGCAGCGGCTATCTGCGCACCGGCGACCTCGGCGCGGTCCAGGACGGCCTGCTCCATGTCACCGGCCGCCTCAAGGACATGATCGTGATCGCCGGCCGCAACCTCTACCCGCAGGACCTGGAGCGCACGGTCCAGCAGGTCAGCGGCCTCTTCGGCGCCGCCACCGCCTTCGCGCTGCCCGGCACCAGGGAACGGATCGTCATCATCCAGGAACTGCGTGCCGGCAGCCGCTACGACATCGACCTCGCCGGACTCGCGGCCGCCGTACAGCAGCGCATCAGCGAGGAGTACGAGGTACGGACCGCCGGCGTCGTCCTCGTCAGACCCGGCACGGTCCGGCGGACCACGAGCGGCAAGGTGGAGCGCGCGGCCATGCGCCGGCTCTTCCTGCGCGGCGAACTCACCCCGCTGCACCAGCGGATGGAACCCGAGGTGGAACAGCTGATGGCGCCAGGGAGGCGGCGATGACGACGGCGGAGGACCGGATCGATGCCCTGGAGCTGGCCTTCGGCTCCCTCGACGACCCCGGCAACCCGCTCGGCGCCGCCGCCCTGCTCGCCGCCGACGCGGCCGGCGCGGTGCTCCCCGAGGCCGAACAGGTCCTCGACGCCTTCGGCCTCAACGCCGAGTTCGTGCCCGCCGACGTCGGGGGCAGGCTGGAGCGGATGGACCTGCTCGGCCGGCTGCTGCGCCCGGTGTTCCGCCGCGACGCCTCCCTCGGCTTCGGCTACGGACTCAACTGCTTCTTCGCCGCGACGCCGGTGTGGACCGCGGGCGACGACGCGCAGCGCCGCCTCGCCGCCCGGCTCCTCCTGAGCGGCCGCCGCGTCGCCGTGGCCCGGCACGAGGTCGCCCACGGGAACGACTTCGTCCGCGACGAGTTCACCGCGAGGGCCGTCCCGGACGGGCTGGTCATCGACGGCAGCAAGTCCGCCATCGCCAACGCCTCGCGCGCCACCGGCCTGGTCGTCTTCGCCCGCACCGAGGGAGCCGCGCGCGGCCGCAGCCACACCGTCCTGCTCCTCGACCGCGACGAACTCCCCGCGGACGCCGTGGAGAACCTCGCCCGCCGGGAGACGACCGGGATGCGCAGCGCCGAGTTCGGCGGGCTGCGGATCACCGACTGCCTCGTCCCGCGCAGCGCCGTCGTCGGCGAGGTCGGGGACGGCTACGAGCTGTCGCTGCGCTCCTCGCTCCTCATCCGCGGCCTCATCCCGTCCATCGTCCTCGCGGGCGCCGACACCGCGCTGCGCACGGTGGCCCGATTCGCCAACCGTCGCCGCGAGGACGGCCGTTCGTCCCTCGACGTGCGCCATGTGCGGGACGTGCTCACCGGCGGCTTCCTCGACCTGCTGATCATCGACTGCCTCGCCCTGGTCGCGACCCGGGCCCTGCACCTGCTGCCCCGGCAGATGAGCGCCTACGCGGCGGCCGCCGCCTATCTCGCCCCGAAGCTCGTGGCCGAGAGCATGGACGAGATGTCGGCGGTGCTCGGGGAGGAGACGTTCGCCCAGGACGGCGCGTACGCCATGTTCCAGAAGCAGCGGCGCGACCTGCCCGTCACCTCGCTCGGGCACGCGGGCAGCGCCGGGCGGCAGGTCAGCATCCTGCCCCAACTCCCTTATTTCGCACGGCACGCCTGGTTCGCCGACCCCGAGCCGCCGCCGGACCTGTTCCGGCCGGACCGCGCGCTGCCGCCGCTCGACCTGTCCCAGCCGGTGCTGCTCGGTGACGGCGACCCGCTCGCCGCGACGCTCGTCGCCTGCACCGACCTCCTCGAAGCAGCCGAGCCGCAGGACGAGACCGGCCTGGGCGGCCCGGCCCTGCGCTTCCTCACCCGGGTCCTCACCGGTGAACTCGCCGAACTGAAGAAGGCGTTCGAGAATGTCGCGGAGGGCGACCGCGAGGCCCTGTCCAGCCCGCAGAGCTTCGGCCTCGCCGACCGGTACACCCTCGTCCTCGCGGCGGCGGCCTGCCTCGGCGTGTGGCGCGAACAGCGCGCGGCGACCGCCGAAGGCCGCGCGGACGCGTTCCTCGCCGCGCCGGCCTGGGTCACCGCCGTCCTCTACCGCCTCGTCGCGCGACTCGGTCTGCCGCTGCCCGACCGGCCCGCCGAACCGGAGCGCCTTGTGCTCGACGAGGTCGTCGCCCGGCTGCACAACCGCCGCAGCTACGACCTCTACGCCTCGCCGCTCGCCTGACTCTCGCCCCCACCCCCCACCCCAGAGCCCGACAGGGAGCACACCCATGCAGGAGCAGTCCCCCAGCGCCCAGCAAGACTTCGCGGTCGCCCACCGCGAATGGCTGACCGAGCGGGTCGCCCACTATCTCGGCCGCGCGGTCGAGGACACCGTGCCACTGACCGAGGAGGGCCTCGACTCGGTGGCGGCCCTCAGCCTCTACGGAGACATCGAGGAAGAGTTCGGCTCGCTCATCGAACCGGACGACATCTGGGCGTTCCCCACCGTGCGCCAGCTCTCCAACCTGCTGGCGATGCGTGACGCCGGCCGGGGCGGCGGCCAGGTCAGGGCCGCGTTCGTCTTCACCGGGCAGGGCTCCCAGCACCCCGGGATGACCTCCGGCCTCTATCTGAACTCCACCGGGTACCGCACCTTCCTCGACGAGGCCGACGCGGCGATCCGTCCGTGGACCAAGCAGTCCGTGGTCGAGCTGATCCTTTCCGACGACCCGCGCATCCACCGCACCGCGCTCACCCAGCCCGCCCTGTTCGCCGTCGAGTATGCGCTGGCCCGGACGCTGGAGGAGGCCGGGGTGCGCCCTGCCGCCGTCCTGGGCCACGGGGTGGGGGAGTTCGCCGCAGCCACGATCGCCGGCGCGCTCACCCTCGCCGACGCCGCGAAGCTGGTGTCCATGCGCGGCGCCTTCATGCAGTACCTGCCGCCGGGCGGCGGCATGATGGCCGTCTGCATCACGCCGTACGAGGCCGCCGAACTCGTCTCCGCCGAACCGGCCGTCGGCATCAGCGCCATCAATGCCGCCAAGGCGATCGTGCTCTCCGGCGACCGGACCGCGCTGAACCGCATCGAGGCCCGCCTCGGCGAGCGCGGCATCCGCTGCCGTCACCTGGCCGTCTCGCACGCCTTCCACTCGCCGCTGATGGCGCCCGTGGTCCCCAAGTTCGAGGCCGTCGTCCGCAAGATGCCCGGCGGCACCGCCCAGGTCCCGTTCTACTCGACGGTGTACGGCCGCCTCACCACCGAGCCGCTCTACGCCCCGTACTGGGCCGAACAGATCACCGCGCCCGTCCGGTTCGCCGACGCCGCCCGCAGCCTGCTCGTCCAGCAGGCGCCCACCCACGTCGTGGAGATCGGCCCGCAGGCCGTCCTCACGCCGTATCTGCGGCGGATGGGCGGCGGCCTGCGCGGGCCCGCCTGCATCCCGGTGTGCCAGGGGCCGGAGAGCGACGCCGTCGACCTGGCCGGTGTGATCTCCGCCCTCGACGCCGGACCGCTGGCCGCGGCCCTGCCCGGAGCCTGAGGTGGGCGAACGGGTGGGACGCCCGTTGCCCGCGCCGGGACCCGACGAACCCTGGGGCGCCATCCACGGCGAGCTGCGGCGCACCGGCAGCGTCGTGCTGTTCGCGTCGATGCCCGACTGGCTGCCGGCCGACGGCACGGAGAGCGAGCTGCGCCGCCGCCTCGGACGTGACTGGCGGCGCTACGAGAGCCTCGCCCAGCCTCGTACCAGAGAGCGCTTCGTGGCCTCGCGGCTGCTGCTGCGCTACTCGGCGGCGGCGGTCCTCGGCACCGCCCCCGACCTGGTGGACCTGGCCTACCAGCCGGGCGGGCGCCCCTACGTCCGCGGCTGCGACCAGATCGACGTCAGCCTGAGCCACACCGAGGAGATGATGGTCGTCGGGATCACCCGGCGCGGGCGCATCGGCGTGGACGTGGAGCGGGCGGACCGGCGGCTCGCGCACACCGGCTCGGAGCGCCAGGCGTGCACGCCCTACGAGAAGGCGTGCCTCGACTCGGGCGGTGACGAGGCACGCAACGACACGATGGTGCGGCTGTGGACGCTCAAGGAGGCCTACAGCAAGGCCCTTGGGCAGGGACTGCGGTTCCGCTTCACCGAGTTCGGCTTCGCGCTCGACGACGGGGAGCCCCGCCTGACCAGACCCGACGGCTCCCGGGTGCCGGGCGGCGAGTGGCAGTTCGGCACCTACCCCGCCGGGGCGGGATACGTGATCGGCGTCGCCGTCTGCGACGCGGGCTTCGGTGAGCTCGCGGACCTGTCGGTCGGGACGACGCTGGACGACGGCATGTTCGACGCGCTGCTCGGGGCACCCGGCCCGGCCCGCGCCGCGGGTCCGTCAGGGGAGCCAGCCGGCCTCTTCGGCGATCCGGATGGCGTCGATGCGGTTGCGCGCGCCGAGTTTGCCGACGATGGCCGTCAGGTAGTTGCGGACGGTGCCTTTGGACAGATAGAGGCATCCGGCGATCTCGGCGGCGTCGGCGCCCCGGGCGGCGAGGCGTAGGACCTCCAGCTCGCGCGGGGACAGTGGGTTCTCCGGCGAGTCCCAGGCGGACAGCGCGAGCTGGGGGTCCACGACCCGGCGCCCCGTCGCCACCGACCGTACGGCCAGGGCGAGCTGGCTGGGCGGGGAGTCCTTGAGGAGGAAGCCGGACACCTGCGCGGACAGGGCGCGCCGCAGGGTGCCGGGGCGTCCGAGCGAGGTGAGGATCAGCGTGCGGCAGCTGGGCAGCCGTTCATGGAGCTCGGCCGCCGCCGTCAGCCCGTCGATGCCGGGCAGATCGATGTCGATCACCGCGACATCGGGTTTGGTCTCGAGTGCGGCCGCGACGATCGTGTCGCCCCGGTCGACGGTGGACACCACGTGGAGATCCGGCTCCAGCTGGAGCAGCGCGACGAGCGCGCCCTGGATCATGTGAACGTCCTCGGCGAGGAGGATCCTGACGGACAACATCTTTACCCCCGGTGAGATGTGTCAGGCTACGGCGGTTCTCTCCGGGCGCGTGGGCTCGAACACCAGTAGCTCGTTCTCGTCGTGGCCCGTGGGTCTGAGCGGTGCCCAGACCTCCAGGTGGAACCGGCCGTCCTCCCGCAGACCCGCGGAGAGCCCGCCGCCGATGGCGGCGAACCGGCAGCGCAGATTGTCCAGACCCGTGCCGCCCGAGCGGGCGGAGGCGAGTTCGCGCTGTTCGTGCGGATGATCATTGGTGAGGCCGAGCCGGACCGTTTCTTCTTCAACCTCCGCCTTGATGGTGCAGACGCGCACCTGGCTATGCCGGAGGATGTTGGTGACCCCCTCCCGAAGTGCCGTGGCGAGCACGGTGTCGACCACCGGATGCAGCCGGCCGCACTCGACCTCGACCTCCGCGCGGATGTCGGCGGCGGAGAGCACCGTCCCCGTGGATTCCGCCTCCTCGACGAGAGACATGTTGCGGTACCCGCTGGAGACGAGTCGTACGTCGGCCAGGGCCTGCCGCGCCACCTGGAGGACCGCGAGGGTCTCCTGACGGGCCTTGTCCGGACGGGTGGTGATCAGCCGCTGGATCAGCTCCCCCTTGAGCGTGATCGCGGACAGACTGTACCCGAGCAGGTCGTGCAGGTCCCGGGCGAACCTCAGGCGCTCCTGCTGGACCGCCATCCGGGCCAGTTCCTCACGGTTCTCGTGCACCTCGCTGACCAGGTCGGTGAGCCGGGTCAGGCCGTAGATGACGAGACCGGTGAGGGTGCTGGCGATGGTGAAGTAGAGCACCAGGTCGACCGGCGCCCCGGCCAGCACGTTGTACACCGGGATGAAGGCGATCAGCAGCCCGTAGCTCGGCCAGGCGAACCGGGCCGGCAGGGTCAGCAGCAGCGAGGCGGCCAACGGACCTTCCATGCTGCCCCAGTTGATGCTGAACCAGACGAGCGGCCCGAACGTGAGCACCGCCTGGAGCAGCAGGACGAGCGCCTTGCGCCGGGTCGGCCACCGGCGGGCCTGCGGCGAGGACACCGCCAACTGCGTGCCGAACAGCGCCAGTACGAGGGCGACGCACAGGACGAGTTCCCCCGGACCGGGCCGCGTGCGCACCACGTTCAGTACGGTCATGGTGGCGTAACAGACCAGGGCCGCGACGATGATCGCGTGGGCCAGCCGCGGGGCGGGCGCCTGGGACCGTGGTGTGAACGGAACGACGTCCCTCGTCGGCATTGCCGCCTCCTCGCGAGGATCGGTAGTGGCGGACGGCATGTTATGTCGATTCGCTGGTTCCGAACCAGTGAAACGAGGCGAAGGCCGAACTCAGACGAACAGGGGAATCGGGTTGATTTCCTCATAGGGGAGAGGGCGTGAGCGGCGTCCGAGCTCCACCGGTGTGTCGAAGAGGCGGCCCGGTGCGAAGCGTGCCCAGAAGTGCCGCATTCCCGGAATGATCACCTTCACAACAGGAAGTCCCACGTCGGGGCGTGTCTGGTCGAGAATCAGCATTTCCATGCCATGGGTGCGCACGAGGGTTTCGGCCAACTCGACGTCGTCCCGCAGGTCGTTGTGTTCCGGAAAGGAATAGGACCCGGGAGTGCGCGGAGCTTCGGCTGGATCCGCGCGAACGTATGGCTGATTTTCCACCGTCGCCCCCTGCCACCAGGCAGAAAGATCAGGATCCGCCGACATGAATTCGGCCGAGTCCCCCTCCGGCGGAAGCAGTTGAGCCATTTCCGTCACCGCCCGGCGCAGCGCGAGCCGGGGATCGAAATGAGCCCCGAACCCGAACGAGATCCCCTGGGCCGGCCCTTCGGCGCGCCGGGACATCGCCACCATGACCGGAATACCGAAGTCCGCGGTGAGGTCGAGCACCCACACCTCCCGGCGCAGCCGCTCGTACGTCTGCCGGGTGCGCGCCAGCCACGGCTCGTCGAACGCGTCCAGGTCCACCGCAGGCTGGCGGGTGCGGTTGTACCACCACAGCGCCACCGCGTCCCGCTCCACCAGCTCCAGGAAGCCCTGCACGACCGCGTCCTCCGGGCTGCTGCCCGCCGCGTTGCCGTTGGAGTCGGCCCACGGCGCGGCCGTCACCCCGTCGGGGCCCGGCCCGAAGTACAGCATCGACGTCGGCAGCAGCCGCTGCCTGCCCGACGTGAGCGACCACACCGGCGTCCAGTCGGCCGGCGCCCCGGGATCGAGCGGCGGCGGTACCTGCTGGAAGCGCGAGTGCCGCGGATTCCACAGGTGCCGCTCCCGGAACTGCCGGTCGGCGAACAGCTGGCAGGAATTGGGGTGCAGGGCCGCCTCGCCCAGACCGGCCAGGGTGTCACGCACCGTGGGCTCGTCGCCCTGCCGGCTGCCGCAGTAGCGTTCCAGCGCCTCGCACAGCGCGCCGACCTCGGCCTCCTGCGGCGTCGTGCCCTTGCCGCCGCTCTGGCCGCGCAGCCCCCCGCGCAGCCCGGCCAGGGAACGGCTGTCGCCGAGGGCGAGGTTGCGCCCCGCGACATACCGGTTGAGCCCGTCCGGGGAGCCGGGGGCCGGCCGGAGCTCGGACACCACGCCGGTCACCGGGTCGGCCAGATGCCGGTAGCGCGACAGCACCGTCTCCGCGCTCAGCGAGCGGTGATTGCCGCCCACCGTGCGGGACTTGGGGCTGGAGCGCGGCGTGAACGGCCGGCCCACCAGCGCCGCGACGAGCCCCGGATCCCCGCACGTCGGGCACTGCGGACGCCGGGTCACCGGATGCCGGCGGGTGGCCAGGGTGCGGGTGTCCAGGGTGCAGACGGCGCGCTGGCCGTCGTAGCGCATACCGGCCACCCACTTCGTCGCCTCGAGGACCGCCGTGTGCAGCCCGAGGGCGCGCACGGTGGCGAACGAGGCCTCGGGGACGGGCACCATGTTCCCGAGCCCCAGGGCCTGCCGGACCGGGGCCGTGGACGACCGGTGGCCGCGCAGCCGGTGCGCCAGACACTCCCAGCACGCGTCGTCCGCCCCGCCGAACACCGGGCCCACCCAGGTCTCCGCGCCGCTCGGCTTGGCCAGCAGCCAGGCACGGCCCGACGCCCGGTGCCGGGCGTCGACCTCGGCGAGACGGGGGTCCAGGTAGTCGTCGCACAGGACGAGGGAGACCTCGGCCGTGTCCTCGTCACCGGGACCGGCCATCCGCAGGCCCGCGGCCAGGCACTCGGCCCGGGCCGCCGCCGGATCGCCCTTGCCCAGGTGCACGAGCGCCACCCGGGTCGCCCGGAACGAGGCGGAGGCGCTGGGGCCGTGCACGCCGGCGATCTCCCAGTACGCCTCCGTCGAGGCGTCTGTGGCCGGGTCGTGATAGCCGACCAGATCGGCCCGGGCGAGCTCGGCGATCATGCGGGCCGCGGTGTTCGGCGGCAGGGTCGCCGCCGCCTCCCGCAGCACGTCCGCCAGAGTGCGGGTGCCGTCCAGCAGAGCCGCCAGCTGCTGGACCTCACGGCCCTGCAAGGCCGTCGTCCCGCGCTCCGACAGCAGGTAGACGGCGTCCCCTTCGATCGCCTCCACCCGCAGGTGTCTCTTGAAGCCCACCGGCAGTTCGGCGAGCTGTCTCCCCCCGGATGTGTTCATGCACGCGCCGTCCCGGCCTCTTCGCCGGGCAGGGGCGCCATGCCGGTGGCGCAGCCGTACATCATGACGGGGCCGGACCGGTCGAGGTGATCGATGACCATGCCGAGTTCCGCTTCGGTGGGCAGGGGGGCCATGCCGGTCGCGCAGCCGTAGAGGGTGACGTCGGACGGCCGGTCCAGGTGGTCGATGGCCAGGCCGCGGCGACCGCCCCGGTACCCGTCCCCGAACAGCCCGGCGAAGTCGTCGCCGTACACCGGCTCCATGGCGGGGAGGCCGAACTCGGAGAGCACGGAGACCGGGTCGCTCGTGTAGCGCTGGGCCAGGTCGGGCTCGAGGCCGGCCCGGGCGGTGAGCAGTGCGAACTGGTGATCCGAAGACAGCTGAACCGTGGTGTCCATGGTGATCCCCCTGCTGAGTTGATCCTGCTGAGCGGTTGTCCGCTTGCCGAATGCCAGGATTCTGCGGCCCGCCCCGTCACACGGCACAGTGCCGGGCTCACCATCGGGGCATGACATTTTCACGCCCGGCCTCGTGACCACCTCACTGGGACTCGAACGCCGCCGGTGCGAGGCTCGGCGCAGACTCCGCAACCCGTGCAGGACCGCCGACGGACCTGCCGCACCAGCGCACGAAGGGGAGGGCACCATCATGGAGATCAATGTCCTGGGGCCGTTGACGGCCCGTGAGAACGGGGTGTCCGTCGTACCGACAGCCGCCAAGCCGCGTCAGATCCTCTCGCTGCTAGCCCTGCAGGCCGACCGGGTCGTGACCGTGGCGACGCTCATGGAGGAGATCTGGGGCGAGGACATCCCGCGCAGCGCGGCCACCACCCTGCAGACGTACATCCTGCAGCTCCGCCGCAAGATCGCCGCCGCGCTCGACGGCGACCCGTCACGCCAGGCCAAGGACGTCCTCGTCACCCAGCACGGCGGCTATCTGCTCCAGGTGCAGCCGGGCCAGGTCGACGCCCACGAGTTCACCCGCGTCACCGCGTCCGGCCGGGCCGCGCACGAGGCCGGCGACTACCACGCGGCCTCCGAACTCCTCGGCCAGGCCCTGAAGATGTGGCGGGGCAACGCACTTGTCGACGTACGCGTCGGGACCGTCCTCGAACTCGAGGTGCTCCGCGTGGAAGAGGACCGCATGGCGGCTCTGGAGCGGCGCATCGACGCCGACCTGAAGCTCGGCCGGCACACCGAGATCGTGCCGGAGCTGCGCGTCCTGGTGGCCCGGCACCCCATGCACGAGAACTTCTGCGCCCAGCTGATGACCGCCCTGCACCGGTCGGGCAGCGCCTGGCGGGCCCTCGAGGCGTATCAGCGTCTGCGCGTCACCCTCGTCGACGAGCTGGGACTCGAACCCTCGGCCCGGCTGCAGCAGCTCCACCAGGCGGTGCTGTCCGCCGACCCGGCCCTGGACGTCCAGGTGCCTGCGTCCGGCTGACCTGCCAGGCCCTCTCCAGCACGTCTCGAGCCGGCGTTCCTACGTTTCGCCGATGACGATCCTCGACGACCTCACCGTCACCCAGCTGGCCCCCGACCTCCGCCGTGCCACCGCCGAACTGCGACGGCTCAAGGAGGAGGTGAGCCGCGGCCCCGACCCGGCGGCCACCCGGCGCCAGCACGAGAAGAACAAACTCACCGCGCACGAGCGCCTTGGACTCCTCTTCGACGAGGGCACGTTCACCGAGATAGAGCCGCTGCGCCGGCACCGCGCCTCCGGGTTCGGACTCGAGGACCGCAAGCCGCACGGCGACGGGGTCGTGATCGGCTGGGGCCTGGTCCACGGCCGGACCGTCTTCGCCTACGCGCACGACTTCCGCGTCTTCGCCGGAGCACTCGGCGAGGCGCACGCCGAGAAGGTCCACAAGGTGATGGACCTCGCGGCCGACGCGGGCGCACCCCTCGTCAGCCTCAACGACGGGGCGGGAGCCCGTATCCAGGAGGGCGTCACCGCCCTCGCGGGCTACGGCGGCATCTTCCGCCGCAACGTCGCCTCCTCGGGCGTCATCCCGCAGATCAGCGTGATGCTCGGCCCGTGCGCCGGCGGAGCCGCGTACTCGCCGGCCCTGACCGACTACGTGTTCATGGTCCGCGACACGGCCCAGATGTTCATCACCGGACCCGACGTCGTACAGGCCGTGACCGGCGAGAAGATCACCCACAACGGCCTCGGCGGCGCCGACGTGCACGCCACGACCTCGGGCGTCTGCCACTTCGCCTACGACGACGAGACGGACTGCCTGGAGGACGTGCGCTTCCTCATCGCGCTCCTGCCGTCCCACAACCGTGAGATGCCGCCCACGGTGCCCTGCGACGACCCCGCCGACCGGCGCACCGACCGGCTCGTCGACCTCGTGCCGGCCGACCCCGGGCGCAGCTACGACATCCGCGCGGTCATCGAGGAGATCGTCGACGACGGCGAGACCTTCGAGGTCCACGAGGCGTGGGCGCCCAACATCGTGTGCACCCTCGCCCGCCTCGACGGCCGCACCGTCGGCATCGTCGCCAACCAGCCCGCGGCACTCGCCGGCGTGCTCGACATCCACGCGAGCGAGAAGGCCGCGCGCTTCGTCTCCACCTGCGACTCGTTCAACATCCCGCTCGTCACCCTGGTGGACGTCCCCGGCTTCCTGCCCGGCGTCGACCAGGAGCACAACGGCATCATCCGGCACGGCGCCAAGCTCCTGCACGCGTACTGCAACGCGACCGTGCCCCGGATCTCCCTCGTCCTGCGCAAGGCGTACGGCGGCGCGTACATCGTCATGGACTCCCGCTCCATCGGCGCCGACCTGGCCTTCGCCTGGCCCACCAACGAGATCGCCGTGATGGGCGCCGAGGGCGCGGCGAACGTCATCTTCCGCCGCGAGATCGCCGCGTCGGACCACCCCGAGGCCCTCCGCGCCCAACGCGTCGACGAGTACAAGACCGAGCTCATGCACCCCTACTTCGCGGCGGAACGCGGCCTGGTGGACGACGTCATCGACCCCGCGGACACCCGCTCCGTCCTCATCCGCGCGCTCGCGATGCTGCGCACGAAGAGGGCCGAAGTACCGGCCCGCAAGCACGGAAATGTCCCTACATAGTGCGCCGTTCAACAGGTCCACGCGCACACGAGTCCGGTTCTAGGGCACGGACGTTCCATAGCTTCACCGGTCAGGGCGGCACGCTACGAGCGAGTCGCCGACCGGGACAGGCCGGCCGAGGGGGTTCCCACCCCGAACCCCCTCCGGCCGGCGCGAACGCCCCACGATCAGCACGGACGAAGGGATCGACAGTGACCCCCAGAGTGCCAACCGGCCGGTGCGCGGCGACGCGCACGGCCCCGTCGAAGGCCAGGTAGACCATGCGACGAGTCGCCATCACCGGCCTGGGCGTCGTGGCCCCGGGCGGGGTCGGTGTCAAGGAGTACTGGGAGCTGCTCACCGCGGGCCGCACCGCCACCCGCCGGATCTCCTTCTACGATCCCTCACCGTTCCGCTCGCAGGTCGCCGCCGAGGTCGACTTCGACCCGTTCGCGGCGGGCCTCTCCCAGCAGGAGACGCGCCGGCTCGACCGGGCCGCCCAGTTCGCGGTCGTCTCGACCCGTGAGGCCCTGGCCGACAGCGGCCTGGAGATATCCGCGCTCGACCCCGGCCGCATCGGCACGGCGGTCGGCAGCGCGGTCGGCTGCACCACCAGCCTGGAACGCGAGTACGCCGTCGTCAGCGACGGCGGCCGCAAGTGGAACGTCGACCACGAGTACGCCGTACCCGAGCTGTACCGGCACTTCGTGCCCAGCTCGCTGGCCGCCGAGGTCGGCATGGCCGCCGGGGCGGAGGGACCGGCCGCCGTCGTCTCCACCGGATGCACCTCCGGCCTCGACTCGCTCGGCCACGCCGTGGAACTCATCCGCGAGGGCACCGCCGACGTCATGATCGCCGGAGCCACCGAGGCGCCGATCTCGCCGATCACCTCGGCCTGCTTCGACGCCATCCTCGCCACCACGCCCCGCAACGACACCCCGGAGAGCGCCTGCCGGCCCTTCGACAAGACCCGCAGCGGCCTCGTCCTCGGCGAGGGCGCCGCCATCCTGGTCCTGGAGGAGCTGGAGAGCGCGAAGCGCCGCGGCGCCCACATCTACGCCGAGATCTCCGGGTTCGCGTCGCGCTGCAACGCGTACCACATGACCGGACTCAAGCCGGAGGGCCTGGAGATGGCGGAGGCCATCGACGCCGCCCTCGCCGAGTCGCAGCTCGCCCCGGAGTCCGTCGACTACGTCAACGCCCATGGCTCCGGCACCAAGATGAACGACCGTCACGAGACGGGCGCCTTCAAGCGCAGCCTCGGCGAGCACGCCTACCGCACCCCGGTGAGCTCCATCAAATCGATGATCGGCCACTCGCTCGGCGCCATCGGCTCCCTGGAGATCGCCGCCTGCGCCCTCGCGATGAAGCACGGCGTCCTGCCGCCCACCGCGAACCTCCACGAGCCGGACCCCGAGCTCGACCTCGACTACATCCCGCTCGTCGCCCGCGAGCAGCAGACCGACGTGGTCCTCAGCGTGGGCAGCGGGTTCGGCGGATTCCAGAGCGCCATGGTGCTGGCCCGCCCGGACAGGAGGACCGTATGACCGCCGCAGTGGTGACCGGCCTGGGCATCACCGCCCCCAACGGCCTCGGCACCGAGGAGTTCTGGAAGGCCACCCTGGCCGGCGAGTCCGGCCTCGGACCCGTCACCCGGTTCGACGCCGCCCAGTACCCGTCCCGCATCGCGGGCGAGGTCCCCGGCTATGTCGCCGAGGACCACATCCCCAGCCGCCTCATGCCGCAGACCGACCACATGACGCGCCTCGCGCTCACCGCGGCGGACTGGGCGCTCAAGGACGCCGGGATCGACACCGAGGAACTCCCCGAGTACGGCATCGGCGTGGTCACGGCCGCGTCCGGCGGCGCCGTCGAGTTCGGCCAGCGCGAACTCCAGAACCTGTGGAGCAAGGGCAAGGAGTACGTCAGCGCGTACCAGTCCTTCGCCTGGTTCTACGCGGTCAACACCGGCCAGATCTCCATCCGGCACAAGCTGCGCGGCCCCAGCGGCGTCCTGCTCACCGAGCAGGCCGGCGGCATCGACGCCATCGGGCACGCCCGCCGGCACATCCGCAAGGGCTTCCCCGCCGTCATCGCGGGCGGCGTCGACGCGGCCATCTGCCCCTGGGGCTGGGTGCCGCAGATCGCCTCCGGCCTGATGAGCACCGTCGACGACCCCACCCGGGCCTACCTCCCGTTCGCCGCCGAGGCCAGCGGATACGTCCCGGGCGAGGGCGGCGCCATCCTCCTCGTCGAGGAAGCCGGCTCGGCCGGCGCCCGCAGCGCCGCCCACGTCTACGGCGAGATCGCCGGCTACGCCGCGACCCTCGACCCGGCCCCCGGCACCGGCCGCCCGCCCGGGCTGCGCAGGGCCGCCGAGAACGCCCTCGCCGACGCCGGGATCACCCCCGGTGACGTCGACGTCGTCTTCGCGGACGCCTCCGGCGTACCCGACCTGGACCGGGCCGAAGCCCAGGCCCTCACCGAGCTGTTCGGCCCGGCCGGCGTCCCCGTCACGGCCCCCAAGACGATGACCGGCCGCCTGCTCGCCGGCGGCGCCGCGCTCGACGCGGCGACCGCGCTGCTCGCCCTGCGCGACGGCGTCATCCCGCCCACCGCCCATGTGACGGCGCCCGCCCCGGAACACACCATCGACCTGGTCACCGAGGCACGCGAGGCCGACCTGCGCACCGCACTCGTCCTCGCCCGCGGCCACGGCGGCTTCAACGCCGCACTCGTGGTCCGCCGCACGGCCTGAACCGGCCCGCGGCACCCCGCACCAGCACATCCGCTCATCCCACCGCTCCATCAACCAGCACCAGTGCGCCCAACCGAGAGGACGGCACCAACCATGACCACCTCCACCGCCACCGTGACCCTGGCCGACCTGACCCGCATGCTCCGCGAGAGCGCGGGCGAGGAAGAGGGCATCGACCTCGACGGCGATGTCATCGACACGCCGTTCATCGACCTCGGCTACGACTCCCTCGCCCTGCTCCAGGTCATCGGCGAGATCCAGCGCGACTACGGCATCAGCATCCCCGATGACGCCGTGGTCGACGCGGAGACCCCGGGCGCGCTCCTCGCCCTCATCAACTCCGGCCGTACGCCTGCCGCCTGAGGTTCCGTCAGGCCCGAGCCGGACACCCCGCGGCCGCCCTGCCCTCGTTCCCCCGGCAGGCAGGGCGGCCGTTTCTCCGCCCCGATCCCTTGACATCCATGCGGCCGGAGCCACGGTCCACGAGGAGGGAACCATGTCACTCACGTCCCACAGCGCGGTCGTCCGCCGGCTGATCGTCAGCCCCGGCCCGGCTCCGCGGGAGCAGACGCCGGTCGTGGCATCGGCCACCGCCGTCTCGGCCGTCCTGCGCGCCTTCGGCCGTTCCCCCGAGGACCTGCCGGCCCGCACCGTCGTCCTCATCGGCGCCACCGCGGTCGACCCCGGCCTGGGCGCCGAGCACGAGGGTTTCACCGTCCGGACGGCGGCCACCCCCGCGATCGCCCTGCGCCGCGCCCACCACGAACTCCACGAAGGCACCGCCGACCTCGCCCTCGTCGCGGGCTTCGGCGAACCCGACGCCCACACCATCACCGTGTACGCCGTGAAGCGCGCCGCCGAGGCGGTCGCCGACTCGGACGCCGTCCTGGGAGTCCTCGACGTGACCTCCCCGGCCGGCATGCCGCCGCTGCGGCCCGTACCGCAGAACCCGCGCGGCACCGACCCCGACCGCCACCGCCTCATCCTCTGGTCCGGCAAGAACGCCGTGGACGAGGTCCGCGTACGCGGCGAACTCCTCCCGATGCTCAGCGGCCTCCACCGCGAGGCCTACCCCGCCCTGCCGACCGCCGTGCCCTGCGGCACACCTCCCGGACCGGTACGCGGCGCGGCCGTCGCCGTGTCCGCCCTCGCCGCCCGCACCGTCCACCAGGCCCGCGCCGTCGACGTGTCACGCCCGCGCCCCGTCGTCCTGCTCTTCCCCGGCCAGGGCTCACAGCACGCCGGCATGGCCGCCGGCCTCTACCGCCGCGAGCCCGTGTTCACCGCCGCCGTCGACGCCGCCCTTTCCCACATGGGCGAGGAAGGCTCCCGGGTACGCGCCGACTGGCTCGACCCGCAGCGCGCCGCGATCGACATCGACGACGTACGCCGCGCCCAGCCGCTCCTGTTCGCGATCGACTACGCGCTGGGCCGCATGATCCTCAGCTGGGGAGTACGCCCCACCGCGTTCCTCGGCCACAGCGCGGGCGAACTCGTGGCGGCCACCTTCGCCGGAGTCGTCTCCCTGCGCGACGCCGTCACGATGGTGATGGCCCGGGTCCGGGAAGCCGTGAAGATCCCGGCCGGCGGCATGCTCGCCGTCGCCGCGAGCGAGGAGCAGCTGCGCCCCTACCTCAAGGACGGCGTCGGCATCGCGGCCGTCAACGCCAACCAGCAGGTCATGCTGGCCGGTTCGCGAGGGCCCCTGACCGACGTCGCCGACCGCCTGCGCGCCGACCGGTTCACGGTGGTGACGGTCCCCGCCACCAGTCCCTTCCACTCCCCGGCGATGGCACCCGCCTCGGACGCGATCGAGACCGACTACCGCGCCATCCCGCTCCGCGAGCCCAAACTGCCCCTCTACTCCGGCTACACCGGCACCCTGATGAGCGCCGAGGCCGCGACGAGCCCGCGCTTCTGGGCCGACCAGATCACGGACACCGTCTTCTTCCGCAACGCCCTCGACGAGCTCCTCGCGGCCGACGACGTCCTCCTCGTCGAGGCCGGCCCCCGCCAGACCCTCACCGCCTTCGCCCGCAGGCACCGCTCGGTCCGCCTCGGCGCGGGCGCGGTCTCCCCGCTCCTGCCGGCCCGCGCGGGCACCCCGGAGGCCGACCGGCAGTCCGTGCTCAACGCGGCTGCCCGCATCTGGACCGAGGGCCACGACCTGGACCTCAACGCGATCGCCCGGCTGTGGACGTGGAGCGACGAGGCCGCCCCCGCGGCGACCGGCAGCACGGCGTCGCGCATACCCGCGGAGGCTCTGGTCGCATGAGAATCGTCAACAAGGTCCTGCGCGAGATCTACCACTCGCTGACCGCCGCCGGCTGGATCTGGCTGGGCATGTCCACGCTCGGCCCACCGCCGGTCCGCCCGGAGCCGAGCCTGCACGAGCCGCCCCAGGGACACCCCGAGCGGCTCCGCCCGGACATCGCGCTCACGACGACCGAACTCGCGCTGCAGAAGCAGCTCATGGCGCCGATCGGGGATCAGTGGTGAATCCTGGAGCAGTGGCCGAGCCCGACGTGGTGGCCAAGGAGATCCGCCGTGTGGACCGGGTGATCATCCGGTTTGCGGGTGACTCGGGTGACGGGATGCAGCTGACGGGGGACCGGTTCACGTCGGAGACGGCGTCGTTCGGGAACGATCTGTCGACGTTGCCGAATTTCCCGGCGGA
>NZ_RZYA01000028.1 GCF_004005495.1 Streptomyces antnestii | reverse complement strand
ACGACATCGAGATCATGAACGGCGACTACGAGGGCCGCACTCTGGCCGGCGTCTACGGCTACAAGGACGGCTGGGGCGAACTCGGCCCGCACCTCGCCGATGAGATCACGGCACTGATCGCCACCAAGGCAACCTCCGTCCAGAAGCCGGCCGTCTGACGCGCCGACAGCGACAAACACCCAATTCCCCGTGCGAAGCACGAGGGGAACACCAGCCAGTAGGCGGGCACGACGTGATGGTGGGGCAGCAGCACCCCGATGCGTCCAGCCGGCCTGCAGCTGTTCGATGCACATCGACACCGCACGCTCAACCCGCCAACTCAACCGCTCGCTCGCAAACTGAAGCGCTCAGTCACAATTGATGCCCGCGGGCAGTTCGGGCAAGGGCCTCTACAGCTCGAACTCCAGGTGCTCCACGTCCGTGAACCGCACCTCCTCCAGACTGCCGGCGCGGCGGCCGCCGTCCTGGAAGTACACCTCCTTGAGCGCTTCGGCCGCGATCTCCTTGAGCCGGGCGTCGCTGGCACCGGCCTCCTGGGCGTCGAAGAGGCGGGCGGCGTAGCGGGGTGGCAGGGCGACGGTCAGGTGCCGGATGCGGTCCTGGTCCGTGGACCCGATCGGCGCGGTGTAGCCCATGCGGGCGCGGGTGTCGATGACGATGCCGCCGGTGGAGGGTGCCTTTTCTCGGGCCTTGGCCCGGATCTGGGGCTGCCACCGCTTTTTCACCTCGCGCTCCAGGCGGGCGGCGAGGTCGGCGCGCGGCTTCTTGGCGGTGCCCGCCACGTACCGCTCCACCTGCCGTTGGGAGACGCCGAGCAGTTGGGCGACCGCCTTCGTGCCCTTGAGCTGTTTGACCAGGTACCGCATCTGCGGGCCCGCGGTCTTGGGTGCGGGACGGGTGAACGCCTTCTGCACCGCCTTGTCCAGGCCGTCCCCGAACTCCTTGGCCACTGCCTACTCCCCTACTCGCCGTTGTCGACGTCGGTGACGGTGCCGTCCTTGATGTACCGGGCGAGGTTGAGCTCAGGGGCGTTGAACCGCTCGCGGACCTCCTCACCCCACAGGACGGACTGGGTGCCCTCGTGCTTGACCAGGCCGGGGTTGATGCCGAGCTTGAAGCCGCCGGGCAGCGGCTTGCCCTCCAGGTAGGGCAGGAAGTCCAGCGGCGAGGGACCGCCCGCGGCGTAGACGACACAGTCGGACAGGACTGCTACCGGTACCGGGTACTGCCCGGTGAAGGCGGCGTGCTTGACAATCTTGCGGTGCAGGTTGATGCGGGTGCGGGAGATGACCGCCGCGCGGATGTCCGGCCGCCAGGTGGGCCGGGACAGGGCGCGCCACGGCTCGCCGGGCCGCCAGCCCTCCCCGCGGGGGCGCTCGCGGAGCTTGCCCAGGCCGCCCTTCACGGTCGCCTTGACCGCCGAGACGACGATCGCGAGCTCCGGGTCCCGGGCCTTGTAGTCGTCCATCGCCGTGAGGAAGTCGTGCCGGGCGAGGTCGGCGTCGACGCCGAGGTCGGCCATCGTGGCGAGGTAGGCGTCGCGCAGCCGGTTGTACCAGCCGTCCAGGTAGCGGCCGTTCTCCCGCCGCACCCACGCCTCCACCGGGCGGACTTCGTAGCCGAGTTCCACGGCGTATGCCACGGTCGGTGTCGCGTACCAGGCCGGCCCTTCGGGGCGCTCGCCCTTCGGTGTGAACGGGCTGGGCAGCAACGAGCCGTCCAGCTCCACCCACGTGTCCTTGGCGACCTTTACTTTCGACAGGTCGACGTGTGAGAGGTCGACCAGCCAGCTGCCGGGCAGCTTGGGGTCGAAGACCGGGTTCGTGACGTGGGTGGGTGCTCCGAGACCGACGTTCAGGCCGTTTGCTCCGGCGGCGAAGGCCATGTTGACGTCGATGCCGACGAGGTGGCGCAGGGTGCACTCGGCATCCGTCATCGGCCGGGCCCAGTCGTATGCCTCCTCGAACAGCTTCTCGCCGGGGCCGCGTACGTGGAAGCGGGGCAGGTCCTTGAGGAGCGGGTGCCCGTCCGGGGCCTCGCACGGCGCGCAGTCGAGCGGGTCCTTCCCGAGCGAGCCGGGGTTGTGCTCGGAGTGCCGCTTACCGTCGGCATCCTGCGCGGAGGCGCGGGTCGCCGGGTGCAGCGCGGTCATCAGCTCGAGGCCGGTC
Organism: Streptomyces antnestii; assembly: GCF_004005495.1. GTDB lineage: Bacteria > Actinomycetota > Actinomycetes > Streptomycetales > Streptomycetaceae > Streptomyces > Streptomyces antnestii. The sequence goes on along the minus strand of NZ_RZYA01000028.1, from coordinate 100,055 downwards.
ACCGCGGTGGAGCCGCGCGGGGTCATCACCCGGGACGCGTACACGCCCAGCACGCGGGCCAGTTCAGCTGGTGGAAGCTGCCCGGCCTCGCCCCAGTGCCGGGTGTCCAGCGCGTTCCACGACGGGATGCACAGCTGCACGCAGGCCCGTTCCGATCCGGTGGCCGGGCGGTAGATCCGCGCCCACGGGCCGAACCCACGCTTCGTCAACTGCCACTGCGCGCGCGTGAGCTGCTTGATGACCTTGTGGCCCTCAGGGATCCGCCCGGCGAGCTTCTCCTCCTCGGTGAGCGTGGCCGGGAGGCCGTAGCGCTCCAGGGCAGCCTCGGTGAGCACGAGGAGCGGATCGGCGTCCTTGCCCGGCTTAGAGAGCTTCGGCTGACCGAGCTTCGCCTCCTTGAGCGTCCAGTCGACCAGGGACGGGAGGGACTTGGCGGGCACGTCGAGGACCAGGCCGCCGGTGCAGTACGCCAGCACCTGCCCGTCGACCAGTGTGTTCCGGCACGGTGCCGGCCTGGGCATCGACGTCGAGGTCGTCAAACGGCCGACAGTAAAGGGCTTCCAGCCCCTGCCGAAGAGGTGGGTGATCGAGCGGACCTTCGGCTGGCTGATGCAGCACCGACGCCTGGCGCGGGACTACGAAACCCTGCCTCAGCGGTCCCGGGCAATGATCCACTGGGCGATGGCTAACAAAATGAGCCGCGAGCTCACGGGAGAATCCACACCAACCTGGCGAATCGAAACCGGCGAATCGGTCAACACGCCCTGAACGTTGATCAGATGCCCTCTTAGGACTCCTAACAAAAATGGTGGGCTTGACCTGGTCAGAGGATGGTGTCGTGCACGAGGTCGCCGGGTAGCGGGACGCGGGCAGCCGCGTAATCGCATGCGATAAACCCGGCGACGTCGGCGAACTTCCCCGGGATACTGGTCGCCCATGGATGAGGTCAAAGTCGTCGTCGCCCATTCCGAGCGCGCGACTCTGCGCGTCGGCGACGTGTTCCTGAAGGTGGACGCCGATCAGGCGCGCATCGACGTCGAGGTCGAGGCTATGTCCCTCGCGCCGGTCCCGACCCCGGAGGTCCTGTGGCGCAAGGCGCCCGTCCTCGCGATCGCCGCACTCCCGGGGACGGTGCTCGGCCGTCTCGGTGAGCCGTCAACCGCGTCGCCGGTGGCGTGGGCCGCGGCGGGCGCCGCCATCCGGAAGCTGCACGAAGCACCGTTGCCGCCCTGGGCCGGTCGGCGCCGCCGGAGTCCCGACGAGTTGGCGGCGGAACTCGACGGCGAGTGCGAGTTGCTGGTGACGAACGGCGTCCTGCCCGCCGCCCTGGTCACCCGCAACCGCCAGGTCGCCGAGGCCGCGCTCCGGCCGTGGATTCCGGCGTTCACGCACGGCGACCTGCAGATCGATCACGTCTTCGTCGACGGCGACGAGGTCACGGGCATCATCGACTGGTCCGAGGCGGGCCGGGGTGATGCCCTGTTCGACCTCGCCACCTTGACGCTCGGACACGAGGAGCACCTCGACGACGTCATCGCCGGTTATGGCACCGATGTCGACCTCGACGTGATCCACGCCTGGTGGTCGTTGCGAAGCCTGCTGGGGGTTCGCTGGCTGGTCGAGCACGGCTTCGACCCCTTCGCGCCGGGCTGTGAGGTCGACGTGCTGAGATCCCGGATGTGAGGCTGTGGGGGCCGGACTGGCCACGTATGCGTTCTGACGCATCGAGCAGGCCATCCCCTGGAGCGCATCGCTTGCCCTTACGCTCAACAGCGTGTGGTGCGCAGTCGTCGCCAGCAGATGACGGCGCAGCCGAGGGTGACGAACGCGTGGTGGATGTCGTCGCGGATCTCCCAGCGGATGCGCAGGCGGCGGAACCAGTGCAGCAGCGCGATCGCTCCTTCCACGACCCAGCGGTCCACGCCCAGGCCGGATCCGTGCCCGGTGCCGCGCCGGGCGACGTGCGGGGCCGGACGGTGACAGCGATCCCCGCCACAGCAGCACAGAGCAGAGCCAGGATCAGGATGGTCGTGCGGTCGGTCGACATAAATCCTCCGGTCCGGACCGGCCTGGTGGCCGACACCTCTTCTTCGATGCGAAGTGCTGGGTGAGCCGCGAGTGCAGCTCACTCTCGCGATCGATCACGATGAGTCCGTCCGTGACGCTGGACCCCAAACACTCACTCAGCCCCGGGGCCGGGACCGACGCGCAGCAGCGCGGTTGGATTCGCGAGCCTTCCCACCCCTCACCGCGCGTCGGCACTGTCGACCGTGGTGACGGCCCAATGAGGTGAAGTGCTCCGTTCATGGCACCAGCGGCCCACCCCCGCGTGTCGCGGGAGCATTGCGCAAGTCCCTGACCGGACCCTTCGGCACTCCCCGGCGGCGATACCAAAACCGCAAAGCCGCTCCGATGCTGAATCAGGAACTGCGGTCCGGGGTCAGGGCGTTGCGTGCACGGGGTCGACGAGCAGCATGACGGCCGTCGAGACGACGGCGTTGCGGGGCCGCTTCGCGGACGGTGGCCATGGTCTCGGTGAGCGGTACGGGCGGGGCGGGGGGCCTGCTTGGTGCTGGTGATCATGCAGGTGCGGCACAGGTCGAGCCACCGGCGCCCGTGGGCGGGGCGGGGGTGTCGATGGCCCGTGTGGCGCGTGCCGGGGTGTCACAGTCTGCGCAGGCCGATATTGCTGAGCAGTAGCTTTGGTTCCACCTTCGTGGCGTTCCGTCGAACCATCGCGGCGCCGGATTCCGGCAAGCCGCAGGTGGGTTTTGGTAAGCCGCAGGTGGGTTTTGGCAATTTCTTGGTAAGTGGCCCCCTCGTCCGTAACCTGCGGCCGGTTGATTCCCTCTAAGAAGGCGTGCATGTAGGTCGATGTCCACAGGAAGAGCCCAATAGCTGATGAGTCTCACAGGAACGCCGTTGCTCTTCACGTCGATCGTCCTGGTGGCGGTTGCCCTCATCCTGCCGCTGCTCCTGTGGTCCCGGATCCGTGGACCGGTGGTCGTGCGCCACGCCGCCCGGATGCTGATGCTGCTGTTCGCGCAGGTCATGGCGGTCACCCTGGTCTTCGTCCTGGTGAACAACGCCAACAACCTGTACGACAACTGGGCCGACCTGCTGGGCACGGGCAACCATGTGCAGCGGGCCGCCAACCTCGGCAAGGATGGCACGGGCGGGGTCCAGATAAAGGCCCTGCCGAAGGTCCGCCAGGCCTTCACGCAGGCCGACGGGCCGAGCATGCACGCGGCCGGCGGGGTGCGCGTCACCCAGCTCAAGGGCCGGGTGTCGGGCGTCGACGCCGAGGTCTACGTCTGGCTGCCGCCGCAGTACAACGATCCCGTATACAAGAACAAGAAGTTCCCGGTCGTGGAGCTGCTGTCGGGCTACCCGGGGTCGGCGAAGGCATGGTTCGGCTCCATGAAGGCCCACGAGCAACTGCTGCCGCTGATGCAGAGCGGACGGGTGGCACCGTTCATCCTGGTGGCGCCGCGCACCAATCTCATCGCCAAGGTCGACACGGGCTGCGCGAACATCCCGGGCGCCGTGAACGCCGACAGCTGGCTCAGCATCGACGTGCCCAAGATGGTGACGGACAACTTCCGCGCCCAGTCCGCGCCGGACGGCTGGGCCGCCGCCGGCTACTCCGCGGGTGCGCACTGCGCGGTGAAACTCGTGGTCGCCCATCCCGACCGCTACCGGGCCGCGATCAGCCTGTCCGGCTACAACGACCCGATCGGCGAACGCGACTCACTCGCCGCACAGAGCATCCAGCTGCGGCGGCGGAACAACCCCTACTTCCTGCTGAAGGGCTATCGCACCCTGCCCCGGATCTCGCTCTACCTCTCCGGTGAGGCCGGCGACGGCTACCAGGCGGCCGCTGCGCTGCGGCAGATCGCCAGGCCTCCGACGGTGGTGCGCGCGGTGTTTGTCCCCCGCAGCGCCGGCGGCCACAGCATGGCCGTGTGGCGGCCGCAGATCCCGGCAGTGTTCACCTGGCTCAGCCAGCAGATGATGGGGCAGGCGTCGGGAACTCTTCCTCAGCCACATCGGCACGCCGGTTCCAAGCGCGCGGCGCTCGCCAGTGGAATCGCATCGCGAGCAGGCGCAGCACGAAAGCGATGACGACCGCGGGCCTGGAGGCACCATCCTCAGTGTGGCTGGAGGGCTACCAGGCCCTCATCCGGGGGCGGGCGGAGAACGAGATCATTGGCCTGTACCCAGTGCCGTACAACACCGAGGCCGGCGTCACGAAGGACTTCCTCCTTCGGGCGGTGGGTGCACCAGCAGCGGAAGACGGGGTTCACCAGCCGGTGAGCGGGGGTGGGTCGCCGGCCGCGTACGCGGCGCACCGGGTGCATGTCGACGCCCGGCAGGTGGTCGTCTGCACGTTCCGGCGGAACTCGGCGCGGTGGCGGTCCTCCCACCGGTAGGGGACGGCCTCGGCGGCGGCGTGTGCGGCTTGCGGGCGTCGCTCAGTGCTCCGGGGGCGGGGTGGGGTCGTCCAGCAGCCTCAGGGCGCGGTGCAGGGCCTCGCGGGCGGCTTGAACGTTGGGGGCGCGGCGGGGCGGGGGCAGGGCCGCGCGCAGGGTCGAGGGGCTCAACTTGGTTCCTTTTTGTGGGGAGTTGGCGCCTGGTAGGTGGTGTGCAGGGAGGGTTATGGGTCGCAGAGGTCCTGGACGGCGCGGAGCAGCACGGCGGCCGTCGACTCAGGCGGGAAGCTCCTCGTCGGCGCGGCCGCCGGCTCCGAGGGTGCGCCGCGGTGCCGGTGCTGGCTCTGTGAGGCACCCGGCCACGCCCCGGGCGCGCAGCTCGGCGACGTCGGGGAGGCGGATGCCGGGCAGGGCGTGGATCAGGTCGGCCTGGGAGGCGCGGATAGTGCTCGGGGCCTGGGGGCCGGAGCCAAGAGCACGGCGGGCCGAACCGGTCCGGCTTCTCGTCGTTGGTCAGGTTCCCGTTCATCGGGGTGAGCGCCCGACGGCGAGCCGACCCGGTGCGTGGGCGCGGGGCCGGCTCCTGGTATCAGTGCGGCGTGACCTTGCCTGCTGGCTGATCACTTCGCCTGGGAGAGCGAGACCGCGTCGGGGCCGGCGGGGAATCGCAGCTGGCCGGTCGTGTCGTGCACGGCTCGCCACACTGTCTCGGCGACGTCGCTCTCCTTGGTGAACAGGTCCTGGCCCGTGAAGTCGCCCATGGCCTTCTTCGCCCATGGTGCGTAGGGCGCCGGGACCAGCTCGTCCAGCGAGGCGCCCTTCGTCGCGTTGGCCGCGAAGTTCGTCGTCAGGCAGGCGCCCGGCTCGACCGTCTTCGCCCGCACACCGAACGGCGCGAGCTCGAGCGCGAGGGATGCGGTGAACCCCTCGATGGCCATCTTGCTCGCCTTGTAGACGGCCGAGAGCGGCATGTGCCCCAGCACCACGCTCGAGGTCACGTTGACCACCACGCCGGAGCCACGCTCGCGGAACTGGGGCAGCACCGCCTGTGTCATCGCCATCACGCCGAACGTGTTGGTCTCGAAGACCTCCCGCACTCGGGCCATGGGAGTGCCCTCGAACACGCTGATCGAGGGCACGCCCGCGTTGTTGACCAGGACATCGATGGGGCCCTCGGCCTCGAACGCGGCGGTGATGCTCTCGGGCCTGGTCACGTCGAGCTCGATGACGCGGAGCCGGTCCGACTCAGGAAGGACGCCTGGACGCGGCGTCCGCATCGTGGCGATGACGTTCCATCCCTGCGAGTGGAAGTAGCGGGCGGTCTCCCGCCCGTACCCGGATGAGGTACCAGTGATCAGAACTGTCTTCATGGTGTGCCCCTTTGCGATGTGGTGGGATCCATACGGGTGGGCAGGCATTTTCCTGCTCCACGGGAGAACCGGTGATCCCATTGAATCGTTCTGACCTGCGGAGATAGTAGAACTATCCTCGCTACTCCTTGCACGATCCTCCAGTAAAGCCCACCCAGCTCAGGGCAGGAGACCTGCCGGCGCACGCACGGCCTGACGCAGGCGGGCGGCGTCCTGGCTGGGGGGCGCGCCGAACTGGCGGCGGTACTCCCGGCTGAACTGCGACGGGTTGTCGTAGCCGACGCGGTGGCCGACTCCGGTGACGTCTGCGGGGTGGGTGGCGAGCAGCAGCCGGGCCTCCTGGAGCCGGATCTGCTTCTGGAACTGGATGGGGCTCATCGCGGTCACCGCTTGGAAGTTGCGGTAGAAGGCGGAGACGCCCATGCCGGACTGCCGCGCCACGTCCTCGACCCGGAAGGGCTGCGCGTAGTGCTCGCGGATCCAGCGCACGGCCCGCGAGATGTGGCTGAGGCTGCTGTCGGCCAGGCCGAGCTGGCGAACCGTCGCACCCTGCTCGCCGGTGATCAGACGCCACAGGATCTCGCGCTTGACCAGCGGGGCCAGTACGGCCCGGTCGCGGGGCTCGTCGAGCAGACGCAGCAGGCGGACCACCGCGTCCAGCAGCGCGGCCGGAGCGTCACTGACGGCGATTCCCGACGGCGCGCCCCCGCTGCTCCGGGGGGCGTCTGCGGGCCCGGCCTCAAGCAGCAGCTCGGCAACGGCGGACGGTTCCAGGACGAGACCGAACCCCAGCGCCGGCTGCTTGGGGTCGGCCTGGGTGAACTGCCCTGTGACAGGCAGATCGACGGATGCAACCAGGTACTGCCCGGGCCCGTACTCGAACACCCTCTCCCCCAGGGCGAGGCGTTTGGCGCCCTGCGCGATGACCGCCAGGAGCGTGCCGGACATCGAAGGCGCCGGCGGATCAGGGCGGTCGACCTTCGAGATGAGGACGCCGTCGACGGCGGTGGTCCAGTCGGGCCGCGCATGGCGGGCCAGCAGGGTGCGGAGTTCTTCGAGGTACATGCGTCCATTGCAGCACCATTTGGCGCCGTGGTTCCCAAAGTCGAGAGGATCGTGCAAGTGCAAACGAGTATCTGTCTAACGTTTTCGCAGGTCAACCCGCTTGAATGGAATCACCGCACTCCATCACCGAAGAGGAAGAGAAGGAATCCATGATTGCCGACTACGGCTTCAGCGCCACCCTGACCGCCAGGCCCGGTATGGGCGACCAGCTCGTCGACCTGCTGCTGACCGGACTGAACGAGGGCAGCCCCGGCGCGAGCGAATACTGCCTCGTCTACCTCGTCTCCCGCTCCGCATCCGACCCCGACGTCGTCCACGTCGCCGAAGGCTGGACCAGCGAGGAGGACCACCACCGCGTCTTCGCCGGCAGGACCGCCCAGGCCATCGTGGCGCAGATCGACCCGCTGCTCGCCAAGGACTCCGAGTACACCGACTACGTTCCGGTCCGCGGCAAATCCGCCCTCTGACCCGCCGAACACCCCACACCCCAGCCTCTGCTGCCTCGGTGCCCACCGAGGTGGCCCCCGTCCTCGCCCGACCGTCCCGCCACCACCCACGAGAGGCAACGACCATGACCACAGCACGCCCCTCCCTCGACCCCGAACTGCATGAACTCCTGGCCGACATGCCGCTGATGTCCCAGCTCAGCCCGGAAGTGCTGGCTCAGGTACGCCCCTTCTCCTCGATGCCCGTCGAACTCGTCCTCGAAGGTCGCGCTGTCGACCGGCGCGAGGTCACCGTTGCGAGTCCGGACGGCACCCCGATCCCCTTGTCCGTCTTCAGCCCCGCGAACAGCGATCGCACCGCTGCCGCACCCTGCGTCTACTGGATGCACGGCGGCGGGATGGTCATGGGCGACCGCTTCTCACAGATCGACATCCCGCTGGAGTGGCTCGACGAGTTCGGCGCCGTCGTGGTCTCCGTCGACTACCGGCTCGCGCCCGAGTCCACCGGCACCATCCCGGTCGACGACTGCTACCAGGGACTGCTCTGGATCGCCGACCACGCCGCCGAACTGGGCATCGACCCCGCCCGGATCATCGTCGCAGGCGCCAGCGCGGGCGGCGGCCTCGCCGCCGGCGTCACCCTGCTGGCCCGCGACCTCGGCACCCCGACGATCGCCGCCCAAGTCCTGATCGGCCCCATGCTCGACCACCGCAACACCACCACCTCCAGCCTCCAGTACTCGAACGGGCCCGGCGTCTGGACCCGCGAGATGAACGGATTCGGATGGCGCTGCCTCCTCGGCGACCTCACCCACGACGAGGTACCCGCATACGTCTCACCCGCCCTGGCCGACGACCTCGCGGGCCTGCCGACCACCTACATCGACACCGGCTCCGCCGAAGTCTTCCGCGACGAGGACACCGACTACGCCACCCGCATCTGGGCGGCCGGCGGCCAGGCCGAACTCCACGTCTGGGCAGGCGGCTTCCACGGATTCGACGCCCTGTACCCGCAGGCACACATCTCGGCCACAGCCCGCCGAACCCGCACCGACTGGCTCGCCCGGCTCCTGCCCACGAACCCCGCCGCATAGGTGAAGTCGACGAGTTTCGGTCGTACGCTTCAGCCTTGGCCAAGACCTCAGCGTCTGCTGTCTTTGGGCGCGAGCAGGCTGGTGACCTCGGCGATCGCCTCCGCCGAGGGGCGGAAGCAGCGCCGTACGTTCTCCGGCTGCCTGTGCCGGGACTTCGCCATCAGCATGGGCAGGCCGGCCCCGGCCTCGCCGAGGTGGGTGAGACCAGAATGGCGGCATTTCGTGCAGGCCCCAGCCTGTGCCCGGCACCCCGCCGACTGCGGTGTGGGCGTCGAACAGGGCGCGGGCCTGGCCGTACGACAGCCGGACCAGCCCGGTGTGCGGGCACACGTCACGCGGCGCGAGGACCTTGCTGGGACCCGGCTTGCGGTGGGTGACGAACACCGGCCCGCGCGTGCGGCCCTTGATCGGCCGGGGCAGCAGGCGGGCGGTGCCGGCGTCCCAGTACACGGGCTCCATGACGTAGCCCTCGCGCTCCGATGTTCCTCAACCCCCGTGCCGTAGGTCAGAGGTTGGCTGCCGCGAAGCGGGCTGTGACGTCTTCCCAGTTGACCAGGTCCCAGAGCTTGGTGACGTAGTCGGGGCGGACGTTCTTGTATTGCAGGTAGTAGGCGTGCTCCCAGGCGTCGAAGACCAGCAGCGGGGTGCTGCCCTGGCCGACGTTGCCGTGGTGGTCGTAGACCTGCTCCACGATCAGGCGCTTGCCGAGGGGCTCCCAGGCGAGTACACCCCAGCCGGAGCCCTGGACGGACGCGGTCGCGACGGTGAGCTGCTTCTTGAACGCCTCGAAGCCGCCGAGGTGTTCGTCGATGGCGTCGGCGAGGGCGCCGTCGGGGCGGTCGCCGCCGTCCGGGGAGAGGTTCTGCCAGAAGATCGAGTGCAGGACGTGGCCGGACAGGTTGAAGGCGAAGGTCTTCTCCAGCCCGACCAGCGAGGTCGGGATGATCTGGTCCTTGTCGCGGGCCTCGGCGATCTGCTCCAGGGTGTCGTTGGCGCCCTTGACGTAGGCGGCGTGGTGCTTGGCGTGGTGCAGTTCCAGGATCTGCCCGGTGATGGCCGGTTCCAGCGCGGCGTAGTCGTAGGGCAGGTCGGGAAGCGCGTAAGTGCCCATCAGGCACGTCCCCTTTCCGGGTGAGTGATCGTCAGGGGACAGCCTATGCCTCTATTGCGAAGAACTTGCAACAACGAATGAGATGCATCAGCATGATCTGTGGCGGGGTCGGCCCGTCAGTCTTCGGTGCCTGAGCGCCTTCCGTCCGTCGGCGCGTCCTTCCCGGAGAGTGATCGTCTTCTCACCCGGCGCCCGCCGGACCCCGGCCGGCCCCGCTCTGGCGTGTACGGACGCGGGCGTCTCGTGCACGGGGTCGACGAGCAGCACGACGGCCGCCGAGACGCCGGCGCGGCGGGCCGCCTCGCGGACGGCGGCCATGGTCTCGGTGAGCGGTACGTGCGGGGCGGGTGGCTGCTTGGTGCTGGGTGATCATGCAGGTGCGGCACAGGTCGAGCCACCGGCCCCCGTGGGCGGGGGTGTCGATGGCCCGTGTGGCGCGTACCGGGGCGCCACAGGCCGCGGCCAGGCACTCGTAGAACTCTCCCCGGAAGCGTGATGCTTCCGCGAACGCTTCCCGCCGGATCATCGTGATGCAGCAGGCTCGCCCTCACGGCCTTCGTCGTGGTCACGTGTACTCCTTGGTCGGAGCACATGATCAGACGAAGGCCGCCCCCACGTCCGACGAATCCCCGGGCGAGCGAAACCCGTTCGAGACACCGTTCGAGATCGTGGCACCATGTCAGGCATGACGACCAACCGAAAGGTCCATGCCGCGTAGACGGCCAGGACACATCCGGGCCGGCATCCCGGACCGGCACCAGTCACCACGCTCAAGGCCGGCCATCGACCGCCTCTCCCCGCGAGCGCTCTCCGAGATCGTTCGCCTCGAACGCACGCGGAACTACCTCCAGCCAGGCGATATCAGCACGGCATTGCGCCTGTGGAAGGACTACGTCCATCGCCCCGAGCGCGAGCTCTGGCACGACGACGAGTTCGGCAATGTGCACTGGTACTGCTGCGGCAACCCTCTCGAAGGCCGTGCCCTACTCGACGGCGTGATCCGAGCAATGTCGCATCGCGGAGCCCGCGAGCTCCGCAAGATCATCGAAGAGCTCGACGCATTCATGGGCCCGCCCGACCCGGCAGCCGAACGCCGAAGATAAAGAACAAGGTTAGGCGTTCTTGACCGTCGCGTTGATCGCGTCGGTCGCGTGGAGGGCTGTTGCGATGCTGGTCAGTGTGGGACTGGACGCGTTGCCGAAGGGGTGCAGCCCGTTGCCGCCCAGGTAAAGGTTGTCGAAGGCCCAGACCCGGGAGTCGGAGTCGACGACGCTGGTCTGCCGGTCGGTGCCCATGCGGGTGGTGCCGGCCGTCTGCTGACCGGTCCCGGGGTCGAGGAACTGCGGGTACGAACCGGGCAGGTACCCGCCGAGGGCGTTGGCCACCTCGGTCATGTGGTTCATCATGGCTTGCGCGTTGGCATCGTCTTCCTTGCTGGGCGTGAAGTCGAACGTGGGGTGGGGCATCCCGTAGACGTCCTTGACGGTGGAACTGAAGCTCACCCTGTTCTCCTCACGCGGCCGGCAGATGCCGTACCAACGCAAGTCGAGAACGACTCGGTCGTCGACCTGAGGGCCGACCTCCCCATGCGAGAAGGCGGCACGCTGGATCTGGGCGTGCCAGGGCCTGTCCTCGGTCGGCGGGATGAAGAGGTTGGGCGGGGCGTCATCGAACGGGATCGGCAGCGGGTCTTGGGGGTGCTGCTTCTGGTGTGCCTGGATGCGCGTCAGTGCATCTTCGGTCACCAGTTTGGGGAGCCCGTCAATGATCTCTTTCTTCAACACCACCTGGCAGAAGGCAACCGGTGAGTCGGTCAGGTAGCGGCCGAGAGCCGGCAGATGTTCCTCGAGGCCCGAAGCCGACAGCAGTTGCGGAGTGAGCACGGCGCCGCCTGCGACGACGTACGCCTTGGCGACGATGTCGACCTCCTCTCCCTGGTCCGCGAGATTGCTCACCTCGACACCGGCCACACGCCAGCGCTCGCCGTCCGTCTCGACCCGGAGCTTGGTGCACAAGTGCTGGGGCAGCAGTGTGAAGCTGCCTGCCTCGGGCTTGTAGGCAGGGTCGCTCAGCGGGCCGAGCAGTGTGTCGGAGCCGGCCCAGACGATCCTTCCGTCGGCCGTGACCCGCGCGGCCAGCGGGAGTTCGGTCACGGTGTTGTGACCGGCCGCCAGGAGGGTTTTCTTGGCGGCCTGATGGCGGACGGAGCCCTGGAACGCGTCAAGTGACCGGCCGAGCAGATCGCCCGCCTTCTGGTACTGGCTCTCCAGCGTCGCCGCGTCGATCGGGTACTTCTGCCCCTTCCAGGTGAGCTCCACCTCCGGAACGAACTGCGGCACTCCACACGCCCAGATGGTCCCCATGCCACCGACCGCCCGCGTGACCGCAGCTCCGCGGAGGTTGGTGGGCGCGTTCTGCTCCGGGTTGTGACCGGGGCCGGTCACGGAGCCGCCCCCGAAGGGGCTGAAGGAGGGCGGCGGCGGAAAGGTCGATACCGGGCTCAAGGCGCCTTTGATCACGTTGACGAACGGGTCGACTTCCTTCCGATACCGGCCCGCGTTACGGAGGTTCTCCCCGTACCTGGTGGACTCCTGGTCACCAGCATCAATCATCAGCACGTCCAGCCCCTCTTTCATCACGAGCTGATGCGCCAACGCAGTCCCCACCGGGCCCGAACCGACAATGAGAACATCTGGCCTGTAACTGGTCACGCAGACCCCTTCAGTGGATGGAACCGGAATTCCTCATGCTGGACGATCAGGTCCGCCACAGAAGCGGAATCCGTGCGTACCACCCTCAACCATGTGAAATATGGCTGAAAAACTGCATGCGGCGTACCCGATCCCACCTGTCGCGTCGGCCCTAGTTCCCGGCCGTCCGCAGCACGTTCTGCGGGGCCGAAGACATGGAAAGTCAGCCGATCCCGCGCTCGCCGCGAGGCCGGTGATGATGTCGTCCCTGATCTCGTCCAGCGTGCTCTCGTCCTGGGCCGCCCAGGCATCCACCAGGTCGGCCCACCCGTACCGGACGACGATCGGACGCTCCGAGATGTTCGAGCGGGAGCGGGGTTCGGGAACGGCGGAGCGGTCCGGCGCCGCCGGCGGCCCCGGGGCGCCGTGCAGCACCGTGGCGCCGCACCAGGACCCCCACCCCTGAAACGACCGGCCGTACGCGCTACTCGTCGAGGCGCGCGCCCGCACGGAACAGGTCTGCGTGTGCAAGGTCGCCTTCCGCTCCAGGGAACGGATCGGCCTGCTGCGGCCACGCCACGGCGTGCTCATCCTCCAGACACTGCTGGGGCAGGACGAACTGCGCGATCCGGGGGACTTGCCCCGTCCGCACCGGTCACCGAACGGGAGTTGGGGCTCGCCGAGGTCCTGATGCGCGAACTCGCGGGTGTCGAGGTCGACCAGCTGCAAGACGAGTACCGTCACGCACTTGCGCAGCTGGTCGAGGCGAAGGTGTCCGGTGGCCGACTGGCCGCGCCGCCCGAGCCCGGGCCGGCGGTGGAGCTGATGGCCGCGCTGGAGGAGTCGGTGACAGCCGCACGCGCACATCAGAGCGGCTGAGTGGCCGGCGGGATCCGTTGCTGGTGTCGATGGCGGCGAAGGCGTTGTTCTTGAGTGGGAGAGCAGCAGTGACCGGCCGGGGGCCTCTCGCGTGACGGAATGCCACGGAGGCCGGCCACCGGCCGGTGTCTGTGCTCGGAACTGCCGGAACTACACCATCGGGTCGATGTCCGGCTTGCCCGTGCCGCCTGCGTGCTCGCTCTGCTCCTTGAGCTGGCGGGCCTGGTCCTTCAGACGCTGACGCTCCTGCGGGTCAGTGGCGCGTTCCGCGGCCCGTTCCAGGTCCGCGGCCTGAGCACGCATCTGCTGGGTACCACGACTCGACTCGCCTGCAGCGCTCATGATCACTCCTTGGGTGATGAGGAAGAGCGGGCCACATCAGCGAAACAGGCTCCGTCACCCTCTGCATCTCGATCAATCACCCACTGCTATCTATGCAGTTGGAAAGCCCTCTCGCACTGTCTGAGTCCGGGAACTTCACCGGATACATGGCTGTCGACCGGGGGCGGGGTGTCTGTTTGCCGGAGCCCTGCGCGGCCGCTGTGGTGTTGGCGAAGCGACTGCTATAGCGGTGAGGGGATGAGCCTGCGCACCCAGCGCCCTCGCCGCGGTTCCATGGTCACTCGAATGGCCGGGTCGCGCAGGCGGTGGCAAGCGCGCTCGCGCGAGGATCGGAGCGAGCCCCGCCCGGAGCTGCTTCAGCGCCTCTTCCAGCCGGGCGGGCTCCATCAGTTGGGTAGGCCGAGCTGGGTGGGCCGAGCTCGGCGTCAGGCCTTGCGTCTATGGCTCGGAAGGCGCCTCTCCGGCGCGGGCCTTCGCCTTCACGTCCGCCTCAGCGTCGTGCCGGGCGATGCCCTGCTCCCTTCGTGTACTGCGTGACCGTGGCCTGCGTGTCCCGGGCCAGGTCCCGCCACGCGCGCCATGCCGTCTCGTACGTCGTCGTCTGCGCCCCGGACCACGGGGGCCGCGGTCGGGACCGAACTCGTTGCGCAGGCGCGGCACCACGTGGTGTGCCGCGTTCGCTGCCTGCTGTCTCTCGACCAGTTCATCGAGGGTGTGTGCCACGAGCGGGTCTTAAGACGCTGCCAGGCGGCCCCTCGGATCACGCACCGGATGGTCGTGGAACCCGGGGCCGCGCGGCGACCGGTGTCCGCACTGCGAGTGATCCGTCTTCGATGTCGCCGCACCGCCGTCAGGGCCGAGCGGGACGGCCCCCGGCCCGGGCCAGGTGGTAGCGCCGTGAATCGCGGCCAAGGCACGGGCATGTGGTGTGATAAAACGCGCGGTGTGGATGCTGCGTTAACTGGACTGCTCGGGACGACGGTTGGTGCTCTCGCGGGATTCGCGGGAGCGTGGCTTGCCCAGCGCGCGCAGACGCGAATGCAGCGAGAGGAACGCACCCACCAGGAGCAGGTGCGGTGGCTTGCCGACAAGAAGCCGCTGTTCAGAGATCTGCTGGTGGTCTTCCGGCAGTGGCGCGAGGCACTGTCGGGCGCGGGTGCTGGCACAGACGATCTCGCAGGTCTGCGCCGATCGGCGCAGAAGTGGTCAGTGGAGGCCTCTTTGATCGCCTCGGAACCGGTACGACTGGCGCTCGACGAGGTGCAGGCCGCTTTCGCGGCTGTTGAGGCCCAACTCCGCGACGGGCGCGTGTCGGTGGAGGAGAGCGGCGTCGCGGCGCGGTTGGGCAACGGGCTGTCCGTGCTGGAGGACGCGATGCGGGCTGAGTTGAAAGAGATACTGCGTGGGCCACGCAGGGGGATCCGGTGGCGCCCGTAGGGTTCGCGACGGTGGAGGGACGTCGCGGCTGCGACCCTGTACCGGGGCGGGGTCGGTTCTCCGATCCGGCAGTGAGCCTATTTTGTCGGCGTCCTTGCGGTCGGGGAGCTGATGCTTGAGGTCGCGCCGGCCTACTTCTGAAGCACCGATGCAACCGACATGCCGGAACTGTCAGCGGCCAGTTCGCATTCCCCGCCGGCGGCCACCTGATTCGGTGACAGCCGCCCTGCGGGAGCGGGCCGCTCGTGCGTCAGTCGCCGCAGTCCGCGAGGATCCCGTCCCACAGCGCGACCCGGGCCGACAGCGCGCGGCGGACCGTGTCGGCGCACTGGGTCCAGCGTTCCTGGTCGTCACCGCACAGGTCGATCAGCATCTGCATGGCCATCGGCGTGTGCTGCTCGCCGTCCACCTCGATGTGCCGCGCCAGATAGTCCTTGAACACGGTCAGCTGGTTGTCCACGTCCTCGATCCGGATCACCTGCTCGAACATCTCCGGGATCAGGTCCTCACGGCCGAACGCGAAGGCCGCGGCCTGGCAGTGCACCGGCGCGTTCTCGATGATGTCCCAGGTGACCGTCATGAACTCGGCAGCCGCAGAAGGGATGCCGGCCGCCTTCGCCGCCTGCTCGACACCCGTCCCGGTGCCGAGGAGGCGCAGGAAGCCGTCCACCGGGCCGGTGTCGGCCCCGGCCCGGGCCATGCCGTCGAGGTAGAGCTCGAAGTGGCTGATGTAGCCGTCGCCGAGCTCGTCGCTCTCCTCGACCAGCACGATCTCGTTGATCAGCCGCCGGCTTGCGGTCGGTCCGCTCGGCACCCACGGCAGATCCACGCAGGTCAGCTGCCGCTGCAAGCACTTGAGCAGCGACATGAAGTCCCAGACCGCGAACACATGGCGCTCCTGGAACGTCCGGACCCGCTCCAGGGAGTTCAGCTCCCGGTAGATTTCGTGCCCGACAACCTGCCGGCGCACGGGCTCGATCGCCTCGCGCAGCGCGGTCAGGCCCGGGTGCGAGCGATCCCAGTGGTAACGGTCGGAACTCATGGCGGCTCCAAGGAAGCGGGCAGCAATCTGCTGACTACGTGCCAGGCATGGGATGTGCGTGTCAGATTGCGCGGCTCAGGCTACGGCACAGCGTGCGCACATCTGATGTGCCGAGCCCCTGGTGTTGCGCAGCCGCGTCAAGCCGCTGGTAGTGGCCAGGGGCCCGGGTTCGTGCTTTGCGAGTAGCAACGCGTACTCGGCGCTCGCTCGATTCGCCCAGGTGGCAGCGGCTTGCCCGGCCGACACTCGGGCTCTTCTGCTTCGGGCATCGGCTCACCGCGGGCCGACCCGGCGGACCAGCCCACGATCTGTCCTCGCTCACCGCGATGGCGAGGGGGGTCAGAACGCGTAACTGGCCGCCGATGGGGGCCGCTGGCTGGCCGTACCCGGGGAACTGCCGCCGGCCACTGACATGGAACTGCTGTGTGCGTCGATCGGGGAATCGCTGGAGCACGGTCTCGCCGCCCGCCGCTGCGCGATGACCGGCGACCGGCGCGCCCTGCACGGCACCGGTTGAAGGTCGCCCCGGAACACGCCAGGGCCTGGCACGCGGGGTGTGTGCCGGGCCCCTGTCGATGTTCGAGGAGGTGTGTAGGGTCTCGCCGCGTCCGGCATGTCGATCTTTTGCGACCTGGGCTTTCTTGGCTGTCTCACGGCCGTGTCACCATGATCAGTCTCAAGTCCGTGGCATTTCCTCGTCCGACACCGGGCAGGTCAGCGGTCGTCCAGCCCACCACCGCTGTTGGCCCATTCCAGGGCGCTCAGGGGCGCACGCGAACGACGGTCTTGCCCTTGCGCCGCTCGGTCGGGTTGAGCGCAGGGACGGCGTCGTCGAGGGTCGCGACGGTTCCGATGTGCGTGCGAAGGCGCCCGTCCCGCACCCGGTCGACGATCTCCATCAGCTGACTCGGAACGGACTCGACGACGAAGTCGACCGCCAAGCCGTCGACAGGGCGAGCCTCAACAGGCCCGACCACCGTCACCAGCGTCCCGCCAGGCCGGATGATTCTCGCCGAGCGCCTTTGGATGTCAGCGCCGATGACATCGAAGACCATGTCGACCCCGCCGATGTCATCGAGATCCTCGGTGGCGAGGTCGAGGAACTCGTTCGCGCCGAAGTCGAGCGCCGCCTGGCGATCCGCCGCCCGCCCGGTACCGATGACGTAGGCGCCGAACTCCCGGGCGAGCTGCGTAACCACAGACCCGACTGCGCCGGCGGCGCCGTGTGCGAGGACGCTCTGCCCCGCCTGAAGACGACCGTGCTGGAACAGACCTTGCCACGCGGTCAGGCCGGAGATCGGCAGGCTCGCACCCACCGTGAAGTCGACGTTCCCCGGCAGCGGCGCCAGGTTGCGTGCCTCCACGGCCGCGTACTCGGCCAGGGTTCCATCGCGGTGCCAGTCCGTGATCCCGAACACCCGCTGTCCCAGCGAGAGCCCCGTCGTGCCGTAGCCGAGGGAGGTGACCACTCCGGTGAACTCGTGGCCGATGATCGCCGGGGCTCGATCGCGACCGGCGCGATCGACCCACGTCGAGGGCCACTCCCACTCCGCGGGGACGAAGCCCGACGCATGGACTTCAACGACGACGTCGTTGATCGCCGGCGTCGGCTCAGGCCGCTCCGCGAGTGTGATCCCGGCTGCTTCCGCGGCCGGATCCGTCGCGACGATTGCCTTCACTGGTATCTCCGTATATCTCGTGCTCGCCGGCGCTGTGCGCCGCCCAAGCCATGGAGTGGGCTGATTTGCCCACAGAGGAACGGCAACAAGATCCGGCACCACAGACGGATGGACCACTGAAACGCCTCGAGTCCAACCGGAGCTCGACGAGCACCACACACCCAGGGCAGCAACACCCACCCACGCGCTAGTCTCACGGCGATGTCGTATGCGACATCGGTACGACACGGCTCGTGCGATTACGACATCAGCTCCCGGGTGGAGCGGCCACTTCTTACGCCACCCGGAAGAGTGAACGCTTCAAGCTGCAAGTCTCAAGATGGCTGCATAAATGCCATCTATATGCAGCTGGCCCTGAGATTATGAAGCTGGATTTGAGACCCCACAAGGTGTCAGGCGCTGATGCCGACGGAGCCCACGTAGGCGTAGGCGGCATAGTCGCTGTCGAGGTCGGTGATGACGTCGTCCCAGATTTCGTCCATCAGGTTGGCGTCCTGGGCGGCCCAGGCGTCGACCATGTCGGCCCACACGTATCGGACCGTGATCGAGCGCTCGGTGATGTTCGTCCGGGCGCGGCTTTGGGGGACGGCGCTCTGGTCGACGGGGTAGATCTCCATGCGGCGGCCTTGGCCGTCGTTGTCGAGGTGGCGCTTGAGTGAGCCGGAGCGGATCAGGTTGTCGCGGCGGCGGACCCAGTACGCGCTGTCGAGGCGTTCCAAGTTGGCTTTGGAAGGGCGGGACTTGCCGTTGAACCATGAGCGCATGGCCCGGTCACTGACGCCCTGGGCGCGCAGCTCGGCGCGGCCGGCCTTGCTGTCGAGGTAGTGAATGCGGGCCCTCTGGCCGCGAGTCGAGGTGATGGGCGAGGAAAAGCCGGACTCGTAAACGATGCGGTTCAGTTCCAGGATCAGGGCCTCTCCGCCCTTCATCCCGCGCGTATCGAATTTCTTCCAGTCGCCCCAGCGTGCCCACAAGTCTGGCGACCCGGCCACTATCGCTTACCCCCGAGCGTGTAGAGCTTCTTTTCCTTGACCTGGTTCAGGTCGCGCCCCTCCGCGAAAACCGGGCGCCAGTCCCCCACAACGTGAAGTTCATCCGTTCCGGAGATTTCCACCACCGTCAACCCCGCCGCGTGTGCCTTATAGGCCTTTCGCCACAGGTTCGTAAATGCCTTGGCGCGGATGATGTGCATCCAGTCCGGACGGCGAATATCCGTATTCGCACTGGACTCGCCGATCGTGGACACGAACTTAGAGTACATGGATTTCACGTACTCCACGGCGACTTCATCGCCATCCGCGACAGCGGTTTTACGGGCCTGGGCCAGAGCGCGGCGCAGCTTTTCCAGAAGGCTTTCCGTGCCGCCGGACAACAGGGCCCGGTGGATGACAGGCGCCTCACACAGACCCCACCGCGCGCAGTCGAGCAGAAGACGCACCAGGGAGTCCGGAACCCACAGCGGCCCCGGCTCCTGCCGGTTCCCCAGCGGGTTGGGCAAGTGGGCGTGTGTCCACTTGGCCGGGGTGATCTGGTAGACACCGGACTTTCTCGGCTCGTGCACGTCCGTGGTGTCTTCCACCAGCTTTCCGACCGGGAGCCAGCACTTGAACGCGGACAGGTAGGCCGCATTCATGTCCAGGGCGGTCACCTCGATCTGATCGCCCTTCTTCGCCGCGTCGAAAGCGGTCTTGTTCCGCCACTTCGGGCGGCCCTCCCAAATGTCGTCCGCACCCTTCTGTGACTTCTTCCGCAGAATGTCTTCAGTGGGTGGGAACTTGGAGTGCGCGTAGCGTCCGCCGACCCGGGAGCGCTCGAACAACGCCATCACATCCGGGATCGCACGCTTGATGAGAGCCGCCTGCGCCGCCTCGACGTCTCCCTGATGCTCGTTCAGGACGTCCCGCACGCGGGCATGGATCTGATCGACCAGCGACCCCGAGGCATAGCCCGGCACCCGAGCGACCGAGGCTGTCGGCTGCCTGCCCTCCAGCTCGGGTGCGGGTGCCGGCGCAGCAGGCGCCGCAGTCGGGGCCGACTGGTCGACGGCGGCCCCCGTGGCCGCCACCGCCGAGGCAAGCTCCGGCGCGGGCACCTGCTGGACGGGCTCACGCGCCACAGAGGCAGCCGAGGCCACGACGACGTCCGGGCCGACAGCCGCGGACTCGGGCTGCGCGTCGCCGGGGTACGGCGCCGCAGACTCCACGGGTGCCGTAGGTGTAGCCGCGGGCGCAACGAAGTCCACGTCGGACTCCACGAGGCCCTGTTGCGACTCTTCCGAACCCGGCAGGACTGACTCCCCCGGGCCGGCGGGCGTGAACTCCTCCTCCCGGTGCTCGCCTTCGGCGTGATCGGCCAACGGCGCGAGCGGCGCAGCCGCGTCCAAGGCCTCGGCGCATTCCTCGCTCGTCAGGTGCTGCCACATGCCCTCCACCGCCTCCGTGGCAGGCTCACCACACAACACACACGGCCCACCCAAAGCCTCACCGCGCGGCATTGGCGCATGACGTCGCGTGGACGCTGCGGGCGGCACAGCAAGCGGAAGCGAGGCCTGCGCGGCACCACCGTCGCGGTCCGCGGACAGAGCTGTCACAGCGTGCGTCGGACCGGCCAACAGATCCAGCACCCCCAGCCCGTAATGCGCCGCCAGACGGTCCACATCATCCAGAGTCCAGTGCTGCTTACCCGACTGCTTACGCGACACCTGCGCCTGCGCCTGACCCAACGCAACCGCAAGATCCCCCTGCCGCTCACCCACCCGACTCATCAACGCCGACACCGTCAGCCTCAACAGTTCCTCAGTACCCAGCGACATACATGACACACTAACATTTTCGATACTGAAATCGCATCAGAAATGCGTTTTCTATCGAGGGTGAGGTCATGTCTCCCGGCAGGAGGCGGCGCGTCGCCGGTAAGTCGGGCGAGGAGTGCGTTGGTGGCCTGGGGCGAAGCCGGCGCCGTAGTTCGAGGCACCAAGACCTGCCAGGGCGCACGGCATGTGGCGTCGCCTCCACGGCGTTGGACGTCACCGCCCAACTGCGACGAAGCGCCCGAGCAAGGCACAGCAGGCGTTCCAGCGCGGCCTGGTGGCCCTCGCGCAGTGGGTGGAGCGGGAAGGGGCGGGCCAGTCGGTGCCGCGCGGCCACAGCGAGGAAATCGCGGTCGACGGCGAGGCGGAGCCGGTGGCCGTGAAGCTCGGCGTATGGATCACCAACACCAAGACCCGGCGGGACAAGCTCACCGCGGAGCAGCTCGCCGCACTCGCCGCCCTCGGCATCACTGGACATGACGTCGACGCTCCGTTGCTGAGCCTGTGAGGTCCCGAGATCACGCCTCAGGACCTCACTGCTCCTTCGGGCGCCGGACCCGGTACACGTGGGCCGCAACACAGGTCCGCTTTCCAGGTCAGGGGTGCAACACGTCTGGGGAGCGAGGCGGTGGATGCTCCACGGTCCAGCGACGTTCAATGTTCTGGCTGGGAGGAAATACGCCGTACTCCAAGATGTACTGAGGAGCAGAGTGCGTCTGCCCGTCCCACGGCTTGGGCTGACCCGGGCTGTTCGGCTCCCAATGCTTCCAGGGATCGTGCTCTGGGTGGTGGATCACGAACTGGTCAGCCACGTCGTACGCCACCTCCACTAGCGCGAAGCCGATGGCGCCCTCCGCGTGCATCAAGTGGTCCACGTGCTTACGCCGGTCGGTGCCCCGGGTAGCAGGGCCGGGCAGGAATAGAAAGCGGTGAGGATCCAGCGGAAGCATGATGTCGCTCAGAGCAGCGGCGCGCAGCTGGTCTTCGTCGTCGGGGCGGTTCCATACGGCGATCGGGGTATCGCTGGTTAGCAGGCACATGTCGCTGAAGCCGAGCGCCCACGGACGTGCTTCCAGAGTGAGCGTCAACATGGCGATGTTCTCAACGATGTAGCGCAGATGGGGGTTGTTCTGCGCAAGCCTGTGCACTTCCTGCGGGAGGCCAGTGATGTCCGGCGCTTCGGTCTGCTGGTGGGTAAGCCGTTTCCGCTGGCGCGTGGTGCGCAAGATCTGGGCAGCCATCCACCAGGCGAGGGTATGGCGCTGGTCCGGGCCCAACGGCCAGTGCGGCGTGAGCGCCCAGTCTGGGTCGTTCAGGAGGACCTTCAGTACTGTGTCGGCGCGTCCCTCAAGGGAGGTGAACAGTTCCTCAGCAGCGTGGTGAGGGACCCCTTCGGCACTGATCCCCCAGTAGTAGCCGGTCTCAGCAGCGATGCCGGGCGGCGTCACGGTAAACGGCTCGTTGATCTTGTCGAGCCGTCGCACCTTCAGCTCGTACTTGCGGCGTGCTACGTGCTGAGCGAAGTGCTTCAGGTACATCTGCGGCACTGTGTGATCCCGGGTTCCGCCTGCCTTGGCCGCGCGCTTCCCCGACGACGCCTTACCCACCAGCTGCCCTCCCCCTGCATGGCTGTCTGCGCCAGTCATACACGGAACAAAGCAGAGAGTGTCACCGAATTGCGCGGAGTTCTGCTGGACAGCGGTGCGGCATCTGGCGAGCGGCACCGGCAGCGCGGGCGGCTACTGCTCGATACTGGTGATCACGCAGGCGCGGCACAGGTCGAGCGAGCAGCGCCCGACCTCGGTGTCGAGGATGGGCAGCAGCATCGGCCCCGCCAGCACCATCGGGTTGGTGGCCGATACGGACGGACCAACTGCGGCTGACGTGCCGAAACCGCACGGTCAAGCGTCGTGAATCCACTGTCGCCACAGCGACTGACATCCGTGCAGCGTTTTCGGGTACGTCACCCGGCCTGAGCGTCTCGTCAATGAGCTGCCGCAGCTGTGGCAGTCGCTCCCCGGCGTGAGCTCCATCTGGACCGGGTTGTGGGCCACCAGACGGGCCGTCAGGGATGCATCGGCGGAGAGCTGGCCGCGGCCTGGGGCACTTCAAGACGGTAGGGAGCCAACGCGAGGTCTGCGGCCGGCGCATAGGGCCGGTTGGACATACGGGTGACCAGTTTCCACATGGCGCGCTCGTCGTTCAGGCGCTTAGGAAGCAGCAGCCCAAGCGCGTCGGCCAGGGGCTTGCGGCCGAGGTTGACCAGGGCCCGCACGGCTGAGGCCCATTCGTCGGTGGCTGCCACGGCTGCCCGGTACCACAGGGGCATCAGGGCGATCAAGGCCAGCGCTGTGACCACGAGCACGGGCCGGTTGGCGTGGGCAGCGGCCAAGGACGCGAAGGACGTGGTGGCCATGACGCCATGTCCGTACAGCAGGGCCACGAAGAAGTCGACGTTGGTGCGTGCGGTGTGGACCTGCTTGTTCGCCATCTCTGGAGCGGCACTGGTCAGTTCGGACCACAGGACCTGGGTGTCTAGGCAGTAGCGGTCGTACCCGTAGGTTTCGAAACGGCGGATGGCGTTGCCGAGCCGGCTCGGGGCGATCTGGTCATCGTCGGCCGGGTACCGGCTGAGCTTCTCCGCCAGCAGCGCCCGCCGGATAGGCGGCACACCCTCGCCATGGGTGAGGCTCTTCACCTTGTCGCGCCGGTTCTTCTGGACGCGGATGCCCCGCCGGTAGGCGCCTTGGGGCCACAGGAGGTAGCCCTCCAGCAGGCGATACAGCGGCGTCTGTAGGGCGTTGAGGACCAGACCGAGCAGACAGGCGGCCACCAGCAGCGCGAGCGGGGTGGGCCGGCCGGAAGCCGGCCACAGCGGGCCGAACACCGTGGGGCGATGGAGGCTCGGGGCCACGGCTAGGGCGAAGACCACGAGGTTGAGGGCCGCGGGCAGGATCCAGCCCACCAGCAGGGCCCACCCGCCTCCCAGTACGCCCTTGGCGATGTCTCCCACGCCTACTGCTCTTCTCTCGGCCAGTCGTCATCCGGATCGATCACCGGAGGGCCTGGCGGCGCATGCCCGTCGGCACCCGGATCGTGGCGGGGCCGGCGGAACTTGACAGGATCACGAGGCGGGATCGACTCAGGCACCGGGCGCTGCTCATCGGACGAGCCTGCACCGCCTGTAGCTCCCCGGTCCGGCACATCCGGTCCCTCGGGCCGCCCTGCCGTCACCAGGTGGAGGATCCGCTGCCGGGAGTTGGTGTCCATGACCGCTGCGAGGTCCAGGTTCTGCCCAAGCAGGGAAAGAGTGAGACCGCGGGGTACCTGATGTGTCCGCAACCAGGCGGCAAGCGACACAAAGCAGGCGGCAGCCTCTGCCCGTGTGCCGACCGAAACACGGCAGCCCCTGATGGGTCGGCCCATCTGGCCCGCTTGCGGATCCGCGTACGTCATAGCGACGGCGGCGTGGAGCGAGTCATCCGACCGGAGCCATGCGGCCAGCGCGAGTAGCGACGCTTCCGCGGACTCCTCCGCAGCTATGACCGTGAACTCCACACTGTCCCCCGCCAGATGATGGATACCGTGGGGACACAATAGTGCCCGTAAGACCGCCCCACTCAGCCCGCCTTCGTGCGGTGCGGGAGGCCGACCGCGGTCCCGGCGCAGTTGCCTGTGCTGGTCGGGCCACCGACCGGAGAGCGTCCAGCCCAGTGGGCGCAGGCGCTGGATGTGCTGCGCATCGTCGAGCGGGCCATCGCCGGCGGGTCCGAGGGCAGCGAGGTGCCTCAACTGGCCGGGACTTCTCCGAGGGTCGCAGTCGTACAGATGTGACCTTGTTGAGCAGGAGTAGAGTCACTCGGCGGCTGGTCGGGGAATGTCACCGGCGTAGTAGAGGCAGCACGTCACGCCGGGGGCCGGTGCACGCGGTTCGTCGGGGTGGGGGGCGTACCGTGCGCGGCCGCCAGGAAACCGTCCGCGTTCGGTGGACAGGGCTGTGCCGGCGTCGGTCTCGTCCTTCGTCCAGCTGGTGATGTCCAGGAGCAGTCCGTCTAGGGGCCCGCCTATGAGCGCGGCGTAGGTCCGCCACGGCAGCGGGAAAGGGTGGTTGCCGTCAGGGTCGGCTCCGTACACCCGGCGGCGCAGCAACTCCCAGCGCCTGTTCATGCGTGCCAGCTCGTCTGCTGCCATTGGCGACGAGAGTTCGCCCGGGGGTGTTCTGAGTGTGCCCGCAGGTGGTGAGGGCGATCGGGGCATCTCCTGGAGCTGCCCGAATGAGATGCGCCAAGCGAAGGTCAGGGCGGTGAGGCCGCCGGCGAAGAGAACCGGGCACAGGAGCCAGGGCGGGGGCCAGTCCGGGGGCCAGCGCTGATCGAGCATGAGGCCGGACAGGGTCGTCAACGCGATCGCAAAGAGCGGCACAATCCAGGAGAAGGCAATGGTTCCGAGCTGTCGGCCTCCGAAGACGCTTGCGACGGTCAGGTGTATTCCCATATTGATGGGGACGAAGAACCACATGACCCACCCGTCGTCCTTGGCGCTGGTGGTGAGGGCAACGGCCATCGGGACGGCCGCGACCAGGACTAGGTGGCAAAGGCCGAGGGAAGTGACGAAGGTCCGGGTGAGCCAGCCCGTCTGTGGCTTCACCAGGACAAGTTGCGAGTCGGTGGTGGGGGCGGTGGGGTGGGCATCCGGGTTTGGTTGGTCGAGAGCATCGGCCTGCTGGGTGAGGCTCGCGCCGATCAGTTCCTCCAGGTCATCTCTGTCGGCGGTTGTCCGCTCCTGAGCTTCGCTGATGAGCCTGCTGGCCCGCCGGTAGATGGCAGGGTCGGCGTCCGGCGCTGCAGCGCGGGCGGCGACGGCGTGTTCGATGCCGTTGAGCCACCGGCGAGCGTGGTCGGTGCCGAGTTCGGCGGTGACGGTCTGAGCTGCGAGCGGCAGCAGGAGTTCTGGGTCGGCAGCGACGGCACGGTGGGCGCCCGCGGCGAGGCGGGGCTGTTCCTGGGCGGCGCGGGCGACGGTGCTCAGGGTCTGGTGGCGCTGTTCGGTGTCGAGGGAGTTGTGCTGCAGGAGCGTTTCGATGAACTCCTCGCCGCTGTCGGTCTCGACTTCGGCGAGCCAGGCGGCGGCGAGCGGTTCGCCGACCGCGCCCCAGTGGGATCCGTCGGTGGCCGGGTAGGCGGCCGTCAGGACGTCATCGAGCGCGGCGAGCTGGCGGGCGTCGGGCGGGGCGGTGGTGCCGTATCCGCGGTGGTGGACGTCGAAGCCAGCCCTGACCGCGGCTTGGCCGTCGCGTGCGGTGCGTGCACCGGCGAGGAACTGAGTGGTGACCAGGGTGCGCAACAGCTTGTCGTCGACGGTGCCGTGAGGCAAGCGGGCTTCGGCGATACGCCGTACGTATTCCACTTCGTTCGCGAGGAGGACCTCCATGGGGTGGTCCTTGAGGGCGAACTCCGGGTTGGCGTGGGCCAAGACGTCGGCGAGTGCAGCGATGTGGTGATAGATCACGGGCTGGCGCGGTGCGTGCTGGATGCCGGCCCCGTGGTGACGTGGTGCGTCGGCGACAACCCGGTCGGGCCACGTGCCGTCGCCGTGTCCGGCCTGCCGGAGCAGCCGGATGCGGCGGGCGAAGGCCCCCTTGGCGTCGACGTATATGTCTTCCGGTGTTTGGCCGCCGAGCGCGTCGTCGGGGGTGAGGGCAAAGGCGTGCTCGAGGAGGCCCACGTTGCGGGTGCGCAGGTGGCCGCGCAGCGCCGGCCACCAGGTGTCGTGCCCGCGGGCCAGGAGCAGGACACGGACCGGAGCGCCGTCGTGTTGGCCGGCCAGCGCGGTCATGAGATCGCGGATCTGTTGGAGGCGGGTCTCTGCGAGGTCGACGGCCAGCAGCAGCGGATAGCTGGCGGCGGCCAGAACCTGATAGTCGGTGTGGGTGGGGTGCTCGGCGAGGAAACCCCCGCTCCACGGTCGCTGCGTGCCGGGGAACGTGGTGAGCCGGTGCAGGACATCGGTGACGAGGCGGGACTTGCCCGTGCCGCCCAGGCCGGTCACGGGGGCGACATCGACGAGGGCCGGGCTCTTGCACCACTGCTCGATCCGTTGGAAGAGGCGTCCCACGCCCGTGAGTTCGGTGACACGGGATCTCGGATCGAGCAGGTAGGTCGAGGACAGCGTCGGGTCAGGAGCGTTGTCCAGCAGGGGGCGCAGGTCTGCGGGCTGCAGGCGTGGGGTCATGCCGGTGTGGGCGGCGACCGCTTCGGTGAAGCCGTCGGCGTCCAGAAGGTGGGAGAGCGGAAGCACCATGAGGACGCGGTCCCACTCGCGGTCGACCAGGCGGGCCAGGCCGATCAATACGCCATTGCAGAAGACCCCAGCCCCGGACAGACCCTGCCAGTTCTTCGCCTGCCTGGGAACGGCACCGTCGACCTCGAGCGCGTACAGCTTGGAGCGGGAGCCAGTGTGCGGGGCGATGGTTCCCTCTACCGTCTTGAGGTCGTCGACGTCTCGGTGGGCGGAGATCCGTCGGCGCATCGCCTTGGGGAAACCCGTCATCGAGCACACGGGGCGCCTGCCCGGGGCGCCGCCCACGAGTTCGCCCCAGCGCACGATGCCCATGCCGGCACCGACACGCGAGCGGTCGGCCCTCAGCAGCACCGCGTCCAGCTCGGGGCTCGCCCACACCACCGTCGCCTCGGTGAAGGCGGAGCTCACCATGTCCCGGACCGCTGCGATACCGTCCTGGCCCGGGCAGGCTACGTGCTGGGCGGTGAGCACCAGGCCGGGTGCGATCAGAACGCCGGTCCCGTACGAGTCCTGGTGCTGGTTGCTGACTTCAACGGTCCGAAGATCCACTCCTCCGCCCATCGCGCCGCCCTCCTAGTACAGGCCGTCGACCGGACCGCCGCGGCCTCCGCCCGTGTCACCGATCAGAAGGTCACCGCCCTCTTCGTCCGGCGCCACCGCAAGCGTGACGGTCATCCGGTGCGTGGCCGTCCTGGCCCGCTCGCCCTTCGCGTCCGCGGACACCACGAACGCCTTGACGCCACCGCCGGCCGACGCGCTGTTGCGCAGCTCGATCCCGAGATCCAGCACGATCTCCCTGACCGTGAACCGGACCGCGGAACCGTCCCCGTCCTGCTGCGCGGCCGCCAGCCCACCGCGCACCGCCTTGATCGCCTCGGACAGCTCGGTAGGTTCTAACTCCACAGCTTTCCCCCTTGATCGCCTCTGTGCGGAGAGCTAGTCTGCCGGGCCATGCTCGGGTGCGGAAGGACACAGTCGCTCACCCCTGCCTCCCGGCCGGGTGCTGCCCGGAGCAGCCTTCGCCCGTGCCATCCGCACACGGCAGCAACGGGCAGATCCTCCAGGCCTACCGGGAAGGGGCGTATCGGGTTCATCTGGAGACTCGTCAAGACGATGCATCGGGCAGGCCGCGCCAGGACGGAAGCCAGCTAGCCAAGCTGATCTTCCAACGCACGCCTGTGTGTTGCCCGACATGCAGCGTGATCGACGTGGGCGTTTGTGTATGTGTTCGAGGTGCTGGTGGAGCGGCGAGACTCTCTCATGCACATCCGTCTCATCCATGGCGAGAGCCTACGAGCCCATGGGCTGGCCCTGTCACGGTAGATGTGGCACTTCTGGGCCTTGCGCACGTGCTATCAGAAGACGGCCGCTCTAGGAGGCGTGCCCGCTTTGCTGGGGGCCGCGGGTGACCAGTCCGTGACCCCGGCCGCCGGGCACTCCGTGTTCGTGGACTCCACCAATGCCGAACCGCACTTGCGGCATGGCCTGGTGGACCTCGCCCAGCGGCACCACCGCAGGATCGTCGCCCTGCGCTCCGCGCGACCGAACCCCCGAGTGTCCACCGATCGTCAGTGTCTGCCCGTAGACCTACGTGACGGGGTTACGGCACTGCGACTTGAGAACTCCGAGGCAGCCGCAGATGTCCCTGCGGAGCGACGACGCACCGGGGCAGCCGCTCGAGCTTCTGTGCCGGCAGAGCTCACCTTCGGTCATCCGTCGTTCAGGATGGTCGGACTCAGCGCTGCCTTGCCAACGCCATGGTCCGCCCCTCCATCCCCTATGGGAGTGGTCCTTCTATGAACTCGTCGTAGCCTCATCGCGCAACACCAACACCGCCCACGCCGTGATCGTCCTACTGATAGCCGCCGTGGTGGCGCTGATCCCGCTCTTCGTCACGCTCAACAGGCTACGCATGGCTCCAGCGGCGGCCCTGACCGTTGCAGGGACCACAGCCTTTCCGGAGCGGCGACTGGGCAGGTCATGCCCGCCTGGGCAGCGGATTGCTGGTGACCATCGACCTCACCGTCATCGGCTGTTCATCGTCGACCGGCGCCGCAACAGGAACCGCGCCGCCGATGTCGATAACGACGACCTGAACGAGCTGATCCGCCTGATGCGCGCCGCCTACATCGGGGGCGCCGCGTCGTGTCCCTGCCCACCCGGCCCCGGACGACCACCGAGCCGCACGAACACCCGGCCCACATTCGTTGAGGACTGCGACCAGCGAAGTCGCCTCGTAGCCGACGGCGAGCTTGGCGCATCTGGTGGCAAACGCGCGATGGCGGTCGGGTAGTCGGATCACGGCGACGTGCCCCGGCTACCCGACCTGTGGTGTGGCCTGGCCACCAGATGCGACATGACCGCCACCATCTTCATCTGGTCAGCGAAATGATGCGCAAGAAACGGCCAGGGCCTAGTACCACTTCTTCGTGCACGCCCAACTGCCGCCGATGCCGTCATAGTGCTCCACGCAGGGGCGGGTGGTGAGGCTGGCGTTCACCATCGTGGTGTAGGCCGCGTAGTTCGGAGACGCGTTGAACACGTACGGGTTGCCGTTCCTGACTTCCAGCTTGCCCCTCCAGTTGGAGTTCGCAGCGGATTCGAAGCGCGCCCATACGGCGTTGCACTTCTTCGAGTACCGCATCTGAACGGCTGGCCCGCCGCCAGCCGACTGGGCTACCGCACCTGCGGGGGTGACGGCGTCCTTGGCGCAGCCCGTCGCGTTGGGGTTCTTGCCGTTGCAGGACGCCCCCTTGCAGGCGGGCGCTGCCACGGCTTGCACGGAAGCCTCGGCGGGAACGGCCACGCCCAGCGCCAGGACAGCGAGGGTGCCTGCCAGGAGACGCGGAAGCCGGTGAGTAGCCAAGGAGACCCCTTTCGTGCGCTGTGGTGAGGCACAGCGCGTTGCGTTCAAGTTCACGCGGTAGGTGATAGCCAGGGCGTGTGCCGTGTAGACCAGGGCGGGGTGGGGGTCACCGCAAAGAGTGGCCTGTGCCCCGGATCGTGGCGTGGGGTTGACTTGGCCGAGGGGTGACAGCCGGGGGCGTCGGGTTGACGGCGGGCCTGCGCATCCAAACTGGTCGTGATCTTCATGTCGGAGCCGTACGGCTGGTCGGGGCGGCATCCCCGACGGTTCGCCCTTGAGCGTGGAAAGTCGGCCCGTCGCACACCCGCACGAGTCCTGCAGCGAGGAGTGGCGGACGGAGCGAAGGACGGGTCGGCGCTGCGCGGCATCGCGCTGGGCCTCCCGCTCACCGGGCGGCCTGACTCTCCCCTCTGTTCGCGTCGGCTGCTGAGCGAGTAGGTACGGGTTACCCGCCGGCCATCCGGCGCTGCAGTTCCGCGTGGCGGAACTGGTAGACCGCCCCGACCTGGCGCAGAACCCCTCGGTGTTCATGAGCGTCGGCCAGGAAGTGCATGAGCCGCCACGGCAGCCGTCCGCGCAGAGCCAGCCAGTAATGCGCGAGGCGGAACGTCCCGCCGGCTGCCTGGGTGAAGGCGATCGCGAGTCCCGAGATGACGCCCATGGCGGCACCGGGAGCAAGGCCGGCGGTGAGCAGCACGGTCGGATCGGTGGCGAGCTGCAGTTCGGTGGTGACGGCCAGGCCGGTCACCAGATCGACGACGGTCCCGATGGCGAGCGCCATGGCAAGGAAGATCAATGCGAAGGTGCGGACATCGCGACGCAATACCGCCTTGGGGTCTCCCGCCGCGGTCAGGTCCGTAGGAACTCCTGTGAGCCCGGCGATGAGAGTGCCGACGGCTCCGGTGACGAGGCCGACCATGACCCCGGCAGCGAGCCCCGCGACGAGTCCGGCTGCCAGAGCGAGCGCGCACCCCACCGCGAGACCGCCAGCCGCGCCGACAGGCGACCAGTGCAACCTCTGTGCTGGCTCGCTCCGTCCCGCGAGCCAGGCCGTGAGCCCGGCCGCCAGGCCGATTCCCACGCCGTTGATAATCCCGGACGGAAGTCCAGAGCCAATACCGGACATGAGGCCAGCTGTGGCCCCGCCGACGGTTCCACCGACCGGGCCGCCTCTCGGGCCGCTGGCCGGCCCGACAGCCAGCCCCACGCCCAGTCCGGCCGCGATGCCTCCCGCCGGTCCGACGGCGAATCCGATGTCCAGCAAGCTCGCCAGCCCTGACAACAGACCGCCTACGAGCCCTCCGGCAAGGCCACCGGCGAGTCCACTCAGGGCGCCCTGGCCAGACCCGCTGATCCGTCGGACCGGCAGCGCGACCACGAATCCCAGGAGAATGCCACTTCCCAGACCAACACCGAAGCCGATGCCAATGTCCGCCCCGAAGCCGGCGACAAGCCCACCGACCAGGCCCCCCGTGACCCCCATCAAAAGGCCGACGAGAGGCCTCGGGGCGGAGTGCCGCAGGTGCCACCACGCGAAGTCGGTGGTTCCCTGCAGCCGCGATTCCAGATGGGCGCCGAGGAAGGCCAGCCAGCGTTGAGCGTCCGCGGCCTGCCAGCAGGGGCGCTTCCGGGGATCCGGGTGGGGCCGGTAGGCCGCCGGGACGAAGGCGTCGAAAAGGTACTGCTGGATGCTGCTCACCGTGGGGAAGCGCGTCACGTCGCACAGTTCGGCAGGGTTCGGGAGGGAGCCGGTCCGTTCGCCGGGCCGGGGGTTGTAGAGGGTGCGGGCCAAGAAAAGCATCAGCGGCGTGCTGAGAGCCTGGGCAAGGGCGGTGTCGCCACTGCTGAGGTGGCTTATGACGGGTGCCCAGCGCGCGGCCGCGGCCGTGCCCGCACCGCCCGAATCACGCAGCATGTACTCGGCCGTCACCTCGTGTTTTACCGGCTGAAGTACCACCCCCGCTGCCCCGGATAGCTTCGATGGGACGGACGTGGTGGGGGCCAGCGCCTCCCGGAACTCGTGTTCCCTGCTGGACAGGACGATTTTCCCACCCGGTGACAGAGCGGCGTTGATCTGGCTGAGCGCCGCCGGGCGTACGACTGCGGGGATCTCGTCGAGCCCGTCCAGGACGGGAAGCAGCAGACGGTGCGTGATCAGTGCCTGTGCCCAGTTCATACGTTCCAGGGAGCCGTGGACCGGTGCTCGCAGTGCTGTGTAGTCCTGAAGGAGTTGCTCACACATCCAGCTCTCCAAGTCCTGCTCGGACGGATTCCATGTGGAGAGGGAAAAGAGGACCGGTACAGCACCCCCGAACGGTCGCTGCTCCAGCAACGACAGAACGAGGCGAACCAGTAGGACGGTCTTGCCGGAGCCTGGTGCGCCGAGCACGACCAGCCGACCGGTAGGGACGCTTTCCAGTACGTTGCCGATGGCGCCGTCGGTGCCCGCAAGTGCACTGGGGTCCGATGCCCAGGCGCCTGGGTCGCCGTGCAGCCCGCTGGGCCATGCAGCGGCGGCCGACGTGATGTGGCGCCATTCCTCCACCAACTCCCCGGGCGCCGGCTTCCAGGACACTGGCAACGGGTAGGGATCGTTGAGCCGTCGCACGCGTGTCTCGGCTTCCCACTGACGGCGGACAGCGACAGCCAGCTCGTCGGCGATCTGTTCCAGTCCTCTACCCGTGGCGGCTTCGACGCGGTCGGCCCGGAATGCCGCCCAGGCCAGGTAGGTACCGGCAAGCGTCGGAAGAAGACCCGCGGCTGCCGACGCCACTCCCGATCCGGTCACGCGGGCGATCGCCAGCGCCCCACAGACTCCTGCCAGGAACAGCCCAAGAACGATCACGCCCGTACGTCGTGTCGGCACCTCGAGGCTCCCCTCACCGTGGCCGCGAAGGGCCACCGCCAAGTTTGTGATCAGCTACGAGTTTGGGCCCGACGTACGCGAGTCGGAAGATGTTGCTCGGGAATCAGCCGGAAGTGAACCGTCCCTGGGAGAAGCGTGCGTGCGAGTAGGGCCAGGACTTCCTGCCAGTACCGCGCGCGGGACGCAAAAGCAAGCCACGAAAGCGCGTGGGCCTGCCGGATAACAACCGTCAACCGCGGGGTGGGGCCGCTGAGACTTCCCCACCCAGGTCATTCAGGGAGGCCGTCTCCATGACCGCGACCATCTACCTGGCCGGACTCCACGTTGCGGGCATCTTCCTTTGGTCCGCTCGGTGATCCAAACGAAACGACCTAGCCCTGTCGGCGTACACGTGAACGTGCCCAGTCACGTACGGATGAACGTGCCCACTTCCTGACGTATCGGAGCTTGTTCGTGGGCAGTTGGCTGCTGGAGCGGCCAGCCGCTCGCGGCGGTCCGCTGCACCGGCACACCGTCCGCGACCGGCTGAGCAAACTGCGCGGCTTCTTCCGCCGCCTGGACGAGTGGGACGCCGCCGACCGGCCGCCCCGCCAGCTGGTATTCGACAGCGACTTCCCGATCGCGGACGAGCCGCTGCCCCGCTTCCTCGACGACGCCGCAGCCGCCAAACTGCTGGCCGCCGCCCGCCAGGACACTGATCCGTTCGCCCGGCTCGCGATCGAGATCCTCGCTCGCACCGGGATGCGCCGCAGCGAAATGCTCGGCCTCACCATCGACGCGGTCGTGCAGATCGGCTCCGCCTACTGGCTTCGCGTCCCGGTCGGCAAGATGCACACCGACCGCTACGTCCCCTTGCATCCACAGCTCAAAACGCTGCTGGACGACTGGCTGATGCGCCGGCCCGAGGGACTGCGCTCGAACCTGCTGTTCACCGACCACGGCCGTCCGGTCAACGCCTCCCGCATCGAAACGGCCGTCCGCAGAGCCGCAGAGCGGGCCGGTCTCGGCCGGGTCACCCCGCACCAGCTCAGACACACTCTGGCCACCCAGGCGATCAACCGGGGCATGTCTCTGGAGGCCATCGCCGCACTGCTCGGTCACCGGTCGTTGTCCATGACGCGTGTTTACGCGCGGATCGCCGACCGGACCGTCGCGGACGAGTACTTCGCCGTCTCGGAGAAGGTCGAGGCCCTCTACAACGCTCCGCGTCAGCTGCCGGCCGACGCCGAGGGTTCGGAGATGGGCAAGCTCCGCCGGGAAATGCACCGCCGGATGCTCGGCAACGGCTATTGCGCCCGCCCGGTCGAGATGGACTGCCACTTCGAGTCGATCTGCAAATCGTGCACGTTCTTCGTCACCACGATCGAGTTTCGCCCGACCCTCGAACGCCAGCGGGACGACGCAGCGGCCAAGGGTCAGGTCGCACGCGAGCAGATCTTTGACGGACTTCTCAGCCGGCTTGATGAGGAAGCGTCCTGATCTCCTGCCCTCATGAGAATGGGTCTCCTTCAGAGGGCAGAAGTTGCACCAGACCGACCGAGGTGTCGTCGTTGGGGGACGCGTGGACGGCGCGGACTGTCCAGCGGCCCGGTGGTATCGGGACGGGGGCCTGCTCCGGCAGTCCTCCGCCGTTGGGGTACTCGATGTCCAGCTCGGCTCCGTCGGTGACAGAGTCCATGAGCACCGCCGGGCCGTCCGTCTCCCAGACGCCACACTCCTCCCACTGGGTGGTGGGGTCGGTCAGTACCGTCTTGGCTGCGGCAATCAGGTCGGCCTCGGAGTCTGCTCCGAGCCAGCGGACGAAGGCTTGGTGTTCCGGCAGATAGCAGGTGGTGGCTGGTTCGTCTGCCAGGACAAGTCCGCGCATGCCTTTCTCGCCGACAGCAATCACGCCAGCCAGATCGTCCACCTCGCAGGCGCGGTCATAGTCGTCCGTGACGTCCCCATCGCCGATGACCATCCCCGACTCCGTGCAGCCACGCCATCCGTCCAATACGGAGACGGGTACGGCGATCAAGGGTCCGCCCATCGACTCGACCCAGGTGAGGGAAGGATCGGCTGAACCGGCTGTGGTGGAGGAGGACGTCTTCATCGCGTCAGTATCACCTCGGCCACTGACAATGCTTCCCCAGGCTGCCGAGCAGCTTCACTGACACCTCGCCGCAGACCGGTCCAACCTCGATGACATCGGATCAGAACGCGTGAAGCTGGAACCTGCCCCTCCCTCACCACGACCGGTGGCTTGACATCGAGACCCGCATATTAGAGGGGTGCCGATGTCGATCGTCTACGACCGCACCAAGACCGTCGTCCGACGCCACGTCGCACCGGGCGAGGCCGTTCCGCTGCACCCGGAAGCGGTCGGATTCGCCGGGCACTACGACTTCGACATCGACGTCCTGGCCGCCTACCGCCCCACCGGAAAAGGCCGGGTCGAACGTCAGGTCCTGATCGTCCGCGACCACGTCCTGGCCGGACGGTCCTTCTCCTCCATCGAGGAGCTGGACTCCGCCTTCAACGCCTGGGTGCCGTTGCGCCGGGCGAAGTCCCACGGCACCCACGGCGAAGTCATCGGGCACCGCGCGATCCGCGACCACACGGCCCTCAGGCCCCTGCCGACGACACCCTACGTGGTCAGC
This sequence comes from Streptomyces antnestii, assembly GCF_004005495.1. GTDB lineage: Bacteria > Actinomycetota > Actinomycetes > Streptomycetales > Streptomycetaceae > Streptomyces > Streptomyces antnestii. The sequence continues at coordinate 64,987 of NZ_RZYA01000028.1, read as the reverse complement.
CAGAGACACCTTCGCTACGTCGGCAAGGACTGCCTGGTCGCCTTCGACGCGAACCTCTACTCGGTGCCGGCCCGCAAAGTCCGCCCGCGTCAGCTGGTGGAAGTCAGAGCCACGAAGTCCCAGATCACGCTGCACTCCACCGTCCCCGATGCCAACGGCGACACCCTGCTGGCCATTCACCGCAGGGCTGTCGGCCGCGGAGCCTGCATCGTCGATGAGAAGCACTGGGACGGCCTTCCCGACGGCCGGAACCGACGGACCACCACCGGTGACATCCCTCCGCAGCCCCGTCATCAGAACGCACTCGGCGAGGAGACGGCCAGCTCGCTGATGGCTCTCTTGAACCGGGCCGCGGCCGTCCGCGTCGAGGTCGGCCGCAGACCCCTGTCGGTCTATGACGAACTGACCGGGACCCGTCCCTTCACCACCCACCCCACGCAGGAGGAGCCCAGTTGAGCGAGCTGGTCAGCACCCGAATCCGCACCACGGCCGCCAAACTCGGCCTGCCCCACCTGGCCGAGAGCCTGAACCAGTACGCCGGCCGGGCAGACGAGGCCAAGATGGGCTACCTCGACTTCCTCGACCTCGTCCTGGCCGAGGAACTCGCCATTCGTGACGACCGCCGCTTCCGACAGGGCCTGCGGCTGTCCAAGCTGCCGCACCACAAAACGCTCGACGAGTACGACTTCTCCTTCCAGCCCGAACTCGATCCCCGGAAGATCAAAGACCTCGCCACCCTCGCGTTCGTCGAGGCCAAGGCCAACGCGGCCCTGCTGGGACCGGGCGTTATCGAGGGTTCGGTTCGAGATTCGGCATGTTGTCGCTGGGTGGGACCTTCATGAGATCGATGTGACGTGGCTGCGATGTCAGTGCGGCCTCGTATGTTGGCCCGATGATTCAGAAGGTGGTCGACGAGCGAGCCGTCGAGGCGGCGGTGAACGATGCCGAACAGGCGATAGCCGAGTTCGACGGAGCCCGCCGGTGGCTGGCTGCTGCCCGGCAGGGACAGATGGAGCCTCTTGCGGCCGAGGTCTGGGTGTTCGACAAGGATCTTGCCCGGGTGGTGTTGGTGAAGCACCGTTGGCGGGATTGGGTTCCTCCGGGAGGGAAGGTCGAGGCCGGGGAGACACCGCGTGAGGGTGCGGCCCGAGAACTTGTCGAGGAGACGGGCCTTCGGGTGGAACTGCTGCCCGAGCCGGCAGCGGTTGCGGTTCGCTCCTTTCACCCGGACTGGCCGGTCACTCTCGGGCTGTCGTATGCCGCTGTCATTGATGCCGCAGTCTCGTTTGTCCCGGAGGCCGGGCAGCCGGTGGCCTGGAAGAGGCTGGACGAGGGCTGGGAGAGCTATTTTTCTGACGATCTCTCCCGAATCCGTCAGCATGCCGCATGGTTGGCTGATCGGTTGGGCCGTCACTGAGGGACTGCTGCGTCTCCGCCGCGGCGGGCGAGTTCGCGTCGGAGGTCGAGATTCTCGCCGTGGGCTTGTTCGAGCGCGTCACGCAGAGCTTGTACTTCTTCTCGGTGCTGCTTCTTCAGGCGGGTGATCTGGCCTGTCAGCGCGAGAGCGAGGGTGCTCTGCTCGTCGGCCGGAGGCGTCGGTGCGGGGACCGGCCGGGTTTGGGCCCGGAGTCGTTCGATGCGTTCTCGCAGGTCGGGGTGGTTATAGAGGAAGGCGTGGGAGACGTTGGCCTCGCGCTGGACGGCCTGGAAGGTGATGGGCTCGCCGCGTTTGACCAGGGTGCGGATCGCCTTCTCCGCCGCCTCCGACTTGGCCTGAGACTTCGCCTTCGCTGCGGCGGCCAGTGTCTGGGTGCGCTTGGTGCGAGCGTCGGTCATGGCCGGGTCCTTCGGTGGCGGTCGAGGTCGAGGGTGAGAGGGACGGGGCCGCTGGGGGCGGTGCCGCAGCCGGCGCCCTGGACTGCTCGGCCGGGCTTGGAGCGGATGGTATCCAGCAGCTTCGTGAGGGCCGCGTGCTCAGCCCGCCGTTGCAGCAGCCAGACGTTGTCCTCGGGCATCGGGCGGCCGTGCCGTTCCTGGAATGAGGTGGTGCTGCGGTTGATCAGGGCCTCGGTCTCGGCCAGCTGCCGCTCCAGCGCGGGCTGGTGGGAGGCATCGGTGACGAAGACCGAGCAGGTCAGGCAGGCATTTCCCTTGTCACAGGTCTGCAGGGGCGGCAGCATGCACCAGCCGTGGGGCAGGAACCGGTCAGCCCTGTTGAACAGGTGAAGACTGTCGTGGTCGTCGCGGGAGAAGACCACGTGGGTGCCGTCCGCCCGGAGCTTCGAGGTGGCCAGGAATGCCTGCTCGGCGTGTTCCTGGCGGGCGGCGACGTAGTGCATCGTCATCGACGGGGTGGCATGCCCGGCATAGCGCATCAACACATGGACGGGCAGGCCGAGTTCAGCGAGTCGGGTCAGCTTGGTGTGGCGGAAGCGGTGGGTGTGGCTGAGCCCGACGGGCTTGCCCTTGCTATCGGTGATCTTCACGGTCTTGCTGAATTCGCGGAGCATCCAGTTGTAGGTGCCCGACGGGTAGGGCTTGTCGCCCTGACGGTTGCCGGTCCGCTGCATGAAGAGGTGACGCGGGGTGATGCCTGAAAAGTGATCGCGGATCCACTGCCGCTGTTCCTCGATGACCGCGACGACCTCGGCATCGACGAGGATGTTGTCCGGCGCGATATCGATCTTGCTTTGTGCGTAATGGAAGCGGGCGATCTGTTCTCCCTCGGCGGCGTCGACCGCCCGGTCGGGGACCGGAGATAGGCAGTCGAAAAGGCAGGTCCGGATCTCGCTGGACCGCCGGCCAGTGAGGATCTGCAGCAGGATCATGCGCATGGCCTGCGGGTCGTCAAAGCCGCGGGCGGTGACCTGCTGTCCCTCGCCTCGGGTGAGAAGCATCTGCTCGTTGCGGGCGAGCCCGAGCAGGGGCAGGGCGGCGGGGATCTGCGCGAGGGCGTGGTCGTCGACGTAGTGCTCGTCGTTGAGTTCCCGCTGGTGCGGGATCCGGGAGACCTGGCGGAACCAGCCGGCCGCATGCGCGTCCGTGACCCGGGACCAGGGGTGCGGTCCGAGGACCTGGCGAGCCTCGGCGGGGTTGGCCGCGACGAACGCGAACAGCTCGGCGACGGCCCGCAGGTCGTCGTTGATCTGGCGCGGGTGGACGGGTTTGTGGGCGAACCGCTGGTCACTCTCGCGCTGAATCCGGTTGGCAGGGTCGGAGACCCAGCGCCGGAAGGCGGCGGCGAGTTGGACCGCGTGAGCGGGATCTCCCAGGACATCCACCGGGTCAGGGAAGGTGTTCAGCCAGCGGTCGAAGCGCAAGATGTCCTGCATCCTGTCCTGGCTCACGGTCGTCCAGCGCAGGACGCCCGCTTCCATCTGGGTGCCAAGCCACCACTTGACCGCCTCCCGCAGCCACGAATGCGCGATCTTCGAGGGTGAACAGCCGTAGTGAGCCTGGGGTTCATGCTCGGCCAGCGGGATGCGCGGGTCGCATCGCGGATGCCACTCGTCCAGAGTCCACCAGGGCCCGTCCGAACAGCGGGCGAGCAGGGCGAGGCGGCTGAAGCGGAAGATCACCCGCAGTCGGGCGACGCTGCCGCGGGGAATGAGTCGGCCCCAGCGAGTGGCATAGAACCACCGCTGCAAGGCGGCTGCCGTCTCCCAGTCCATGGACCGGATCGACGTCGGGAAGGGATGGTTGTCGAGGATCGCCCGGCGCAGGATGTTCGCGAACTGGTTGGTGCCCAGCACCGACGAGCGGGTCCCGTCCATCGCCTGCCAGTGCGCCATCCAGGCCAGTTCGGCAGCGATCAGGTTGGGCAGACCGGTCAGGTCGATGCGGCGGTCGCCGTTCTCGGTGATCTTCTCCCAGTCGTCGATGCCGTCGCCGATCACCGGCCCCTTCCAGGGCTCGGGCAGCTCCCGCCAGAGCCGCCAGAACGGATCCTCGTCGCCGGCTGTGTGCAGATGACGCTGTTCACCGGCCATCGTCGACCTGCCAGGCGGAGATGTACGACTTCCAGTTCGCCGCGGCCCGCAGGGCCTCGTCCTCGCGGACCCAGCCGTAGAGGTCGAGCGTGGTCTGCACGTGTGCGTGACCGAGGCGGCGGGAGACCACCCACTCAGGCGTCCCGGCCAGCAGCAGCGCGGTCGCGTGGCTGTGGCGGAACCAGTGCGGCGTCCAGGAGGCCGGTCCGATGCGCTTCTTGCGCAGGGCGGACACCTTGTCCCGCACCGTGCCCTCGCGCAGGGCAGCCAGCAGCGGCGGCCGTTCCAGGTTCACCAGCAACGGAGATCCGGTTTCGATCTCGATGCCGAACTCGGCGGCCCGGCAGGCGAGGTGGGTGAGGTAGTCGGCGAACAGTCGCTCCAGGTCGCAGCCGACATAGACCCGTCGGGGGCGCATCATCTTCACCCTGGCACCGTTCGTGTTGTCCTCGCGCGGCACGATCTCGACATAGGGAGTGGAGCCGCGGCCCATGACGAAGTCGCAGATCCGCAGACCGAGGGCCTCTCCCAGGCGCATGCCGGTCTCCGCGAGCAAAGCGAACAGAAGCCGGTCGCGCAGGTTCCCTCTCCAGTCGCCGACCGTGGCGTCCGGCATCGCGCAGCCGTCCAGGATCGCCTGGATCTCGGCGGGCAGAAGCAGCGGAGGGCGCCCGCGATGCCGCTGGTGCCGGACCCTGACCAGCGAGGACGGCGCGGGAGCGGTGCGGGCGTCCAGGTGCGCGAGCAGGCCCCGGGCCGGGGCCCGGCGCGGTGTCCCGCGCATGAGTCGGCCCGCGACTGGCACCGAGAAGACCGCCTCCTGCCAGCGGTAGAAGGAGATCAGCGCGGCCAGTCGCGCCTCCAACGTCCCGTTTTCCGGGGCCTGTTCGGGCTCGACCAGGGTGTGCTCGACGGTGCGGCCGTTGCGCAGCCAGGACAGGAACCCCGCGACCGCCGGGACCCCGAGATCGCCCCACCTTCCGGTCTCATCACGCTGTTCGAGGAACGTCCACCACTGGGCCAGCGAGGTCGCATAGCCGCGGACCGTGTTCGGTGACCACAGCTGCCGATGGGCCTCCAGCCAGTCCTCAACCGGCGCGATAGTCCGGTACTTCTCGTCGATCACGGTCCACGTCCGCCGCCCGTTCGCGGGCCGGACCGCCAAGCTGTGTGCCACTGATGCCGTTCCGTCTCGTTGAAGAACTCCCGTTGATAGCAATGCATCAACGACACAGAACGCTCACGGTGACGCTCGTCGCAGACAGAGAAGAGAGGGGCTCAGGCCCCGTTGATAACGCCCGGGGTCGGCAAGACCCACATCGCTGTCGCGCTCTCGGTCGCCGCCTGCCGGGCCGGCTTCTCCGTCTACTTCACGACCCTCGACGACATGGTCCGCCAGCTCAAGGCCGCCGAGGCGGCCGGACGCCTCAACAGCAAGCTCCGTACTTACCTCCGGCCCGGAGTTCTCGTTGTCGATGAGGTCGGCTACCAGCCCCTCGAACGCGCTGAAGCGAACCTGGTCTTCCAGGTGATCTCGAAGCGCTACGAGAAGGGCTCGATCATCCTGACCTCGAACAAAACCTTCAGCGAATGGGGACAGGTGTTCGGTGACGAGGTCCTGGCCACGGCCATCCTGGACCGGCTCCTGCACCACTGCGACGTCGTCTCCATCAACGGTCCCAGCTATCGACTCAAGAACCGGCTCGCAGCGATCGAGCGCGAGACCGCAGCCTAGACCCCACTACCTCCGGATCTGGCCCTTGCTTGCACACCCCTGCCCCTCTGCTGCCGTCCGCCGGGCGGCAGGATGGGCGGATGGCAATGAGCGAGACGGAACTGCTGGCTCTCCTGCGCGAACTCGACGACCCCGAGCGGCTGGAACAACCGCAGCACTACGACCGCGCCGAGACCGGCCTCGCGTTCAGCAGGCTGGTCCGCCGGCTCGAAGTGGACTTCGGAGCCCCGTGCGAGTCCGAGCGGGACACCCAGGACTCCAGTGAGTACGGGCGCATCCGCGTGCCCGTGGACGCGACGATCTGCGGAACACGGATCGTGGTCTGCGTGAGCAAGTTCGGCTCCCTCGCCGAGGTATGCGCCGACAATCCGGGGGCCTTCCTCGGCACGGACGAAGCCCGTGAGGAGGGCGCGCTGGATCCCGCCGACCTCGCGGCAGTGGAGCAGGCCCTGACCGAACTCGGCTACGTGAGCGTCCCCGAAGAACTACTGGAGAGCGACTACGAGGGCCCCAGCGCGCTGGAACACTTCGCAGCGCGGCCCACGTGGTGGACGCGGTTCTTCGGCAGCATGTGATCCGCTCACCGAGCTGAGCGAACAGCCCGTCATCTCGCTGAGCACGTTCATCCGTACTTCAATGAGCACATTCTCGAGTACGCCGACACCAGGCCAAATACCCCAAGGTCGTCAAGCGGATCACGGGCGACGAGGCCGAGCTCCTGGCGTTCTTCGACTTCCCCGCCGAGCACTGGATCCACCTGCGGACCACGAACCCGATCGAATCGGCCTTCGCCACCGTCCGCCTGCGGACCAAGGTCACCAAAGGCGCGGGCAGCCGCGCGGCCGGACTGGCCATGGTCTTCAAGCTGATCGAGTCCGCCCAGGCCCGCTGGCGAGCCGTGAACGCACCCCACCTCGTTGCCCTCGTCCGTGCCGGAGCCCGCTTCGAACGCGGCCACCTCGTCGAACGCCCCGAGTCCCTCGCTGCCTGAGGACGAGAGACGAACCCACGAGACACCGGCCGAGGAGTGTTGCGATCTGCCAGGGCAGGGCTGGGCTGCCCCGAGGTCCGTCAGCCGGACGTCTGACGCAGAACCAGGGAGACGAAGCCCCAAGTGTCCCGGTAGACGCGCAGCCATTCGGAGCGCCGGGTGTTGGCTGTCGCGAGCACTTGCGAGCTGTCCGGATCGGCAGGGTGGTCCAGGGCCCATGAGGCCAGTGACCCCCAGCAGGCCCATTCATAGTCGTCCAGTTCGCGGCGCGTGCTGACGTGCCCGTCGACAGGAGTCCAACCGTCAGCGACGACACGGTCCACGGTGGTCGCCAGGTCGGTGAAGTCTCCGAGCATCTCGACGGCCTCCTGGGAAGGCTCGCGGTCCCAGAACCCCTCACCGATCAGGACGCGGCCGCCGGGAGCCAGGTGCTTGCGCGCCGCTGCGAGGGTGGGGAGCAGACCGCCGAAGGCATGCGCGGCCCCGACACTGAGCACCAGGTCGAACGACTGCGAGGAGACGAAATCCGCGGCCTCCTGATGGTGGAGGACGAGGCGCTCCTGGACTCCGAGGTGGCTCGCTGCCTGGCTGGCCTGCGCCAAGGCGTCCTCGGAGATGTCGACGCCCTCGGCGTGCAGCTGCGGGCGCGTGGCCAGAGCGCGCAGGAGCCATTCCCCACCGCCGCAACCAAGGTCGAGCACACGCTCGTCGCCACGCGGGACGCCGCGTTCCAGAAGCCGGCGCACCGAGTCGTCGTCGAGCGGAGACTTTATCGGGTGATCAGCATGGGCGATCCTGGAGATCTGTTCACGATTCACCGGCGCAGCTTGTCAGCGCCAGAGGCCGCTCGCACCTCGTTTTCGGTCGCGGGCTGAAGTCCTCCGGGGCAACCGTCGATCCACAGGTCTTGACAATTACTCCGCGGCGGCCAGTGGGGGCGTGTCTGCCGTTAGCGGGGATCTTGGTCTGTGGAGGATTCGCGGATCAGCAAGACGGCGAGGCTGGCGAGTTGGTCGCCGGTGCCAGCCGCAGGACGTCGGCGGTCTTCTCGGGTTGGGAAAGGGAGATCAACGGGCGCCGCTCCGACTATGAGTTAGGAGCTGCGTCGCAAGGCGGCTCTCCGCCCGTGCTGATTGCGCAACGGGCCATGACGGGCAGCGAATCACCGCCCGTCATGGCCCGTTCCAGCCGCGCTGCGCGGCATCGCCCATCTCCCGTTGCATCCGCCGCAGGCACCTGTTGCCGCTGGGCACCCCGTCCGATCAGGCGTCTGGGGCAGCCTGGCGACGCGTGCAGGTGACCGGTCGTCAAGCCCGTTGGCTTCTCTTGCCGGGACCAGGTCCTGCGGGGGGGTCAGCTGGTGGTGTAGGGGAGCCGGTATTCGTACTTGCGGGGCCTGAGGTCCTCCTCGGCCGGCTCCCAGTCCGTGAAGAGCGTGACCTTGTTGCCGCTGGCGGTATAGGGGTCGGTGCGGGTGTCGACCTTGATGTCGCTGACGACGTAGAGGTCGACGGTGTTGTCCTTGTCCCTGGCATGCAAGACCTCATTGATCGTCAGCTCCACGCTCGTCGCGGCCCCCGTGGTGCCTTTGACCTCGACATGGAGTTCCTCCGTGCCGCGGGTGCAGCGCAGGTCGTAGGGCTTGCCCAGCCTCTCGACCGTCCAGCCGTCCTTCTCGTAGTGGGCAACCGCGTGGTTCTCTGCGTGCAGTTCGATGGCTTTGCGCTTCTTGGGGTCGGAGATGTAGCCGGCGCCGCGGCGGCGCCGCTGGGGCTTCTTCTTGCCCTCCACCTGTTCCGCCGTGAAGCCCGGTGACTTGTCCAGGGGCACGTCTTCGGGCTCGTCGGGGTCGAAGGGGATCCCGGCCAGCTCCAGCAGGCGCTGGGCGGGCATCTGGACGAGCTTGCCCATGCCCCGGTCGGTACCTGAGCGGCGGATGGCGTCGCTGCCGGCTTCGGTGAGCGGTCCCTTGGGGCCCAGGGGGATGTTCTCGAGCCGGGCGAGGGGCTCGATGCCGAAGCGCTGGGGGTACTTCAGGCGCCGCTCGGCCTCTTCGTCGGGCCAGTGCCAGGACCGGCCCTCGTAGAAGCCGCCGCGGACCTGGAAGAGGTAGAGCGTTGCGGTGTCCTGGAGCCAGTTCTCGAGCTGGACTCGCGGCGAGGCTCCGGTGGCCAGGAGCGCGAACTGCGGGTGGGCGTCCCTGTATTCGGGCTTCTCCTCGGGGAAGCCCCAGGACAGTGTCTCGATGCCGTGGACGAGGTTGCGCTGGGCCTCAGTGCTCTGACCGACATGGACCATGACGAACGTCGAACTCTTCATGCAGGGCATCATAAGCATGCGCTTATCGAGCTGTCGATAGGGATTTTGTTTAGTAGTCTGTGCGGGTCAGGTTCCAGCAGATGACGACAACTCACAGCCTAGAGACGGCCACTGACAATCCCGGCAGCTCCGCCGTCCGGAGCACGTCACGGCCAGGGACCAGTCCAGTCCGGCTGGGGGTGCGGGGTGGCTGTGGGGTGTCGTAGAACCCGGGGGAAAGCACGTGTCCGACCAGACTGCGACAGCATCCGAGCCCGACAACCTCACCGCCCCCTCCCCACGCCCCGTGCCAGGCGCAGCGGCCGCGGGGGTGGCGTGTGCGGCGGCTGGCCGGGTGGGTGAGATCGCAGCCCGTGTCGGTGATCCTTCGTTCCTTAAGGCGTGCGCGGCCCGGTATACGGCGGCCGGGTTCGGGGTGCCGGGTGAGGCCGAGGTGCGCAGCTGGCGCAACAGTTGGCCGCATCTCCTGGAGGCTTTGGGGCGGGCGGGGCTGTCGGACCTTCAGGTGTACTTGGAGTACGGGACGCCGGGTGGCAGCCGGCGGCTGGACGCTCTGCTGATCGGGGCCGGGCCGGACGGGGTGCTGGGCCTGGTGGTGATCGAGCTCAAACAGTGGCAGACCTGCCGTGTCCTGGACGCGGAGCGGGTCATGCGCAGCGACGGGGTAGTGACGGCCCACCCGGTGTTCCAGGTCGCCGCCTACCGGAGCTTCTTCACGCACTGGCGGCCCGCGGGGGCGCCGGAGCTGGATGTGCGGGCGGTGGTGGTGCTGCACAATGCGAGTGCTGAGGAGGCGGCTGTTCTGCGTCCTGATGCTCCCGTGGCCGCCGATATCCCGGTCCTGAGCGGTGCTGACCTGTCCGCCCCGGCAAAGGACCTGGTCGGCCTCTTGCGCAGCGACGGCCTGGCCGCGCCGGACGCCGCGGAGGTGGCCGCTTTCGAGGGCATCCGTTGGGAGCCCTCCAGCCGCCTGCTCGACCATGTCGGCTCGGACCTGGAGGGCACCAGCTCCTTCGCCCTGGTGGGTGACCAGCAGGACGCGTTCGTGCGGATCCGCGCCGCGGCGGTCCGCCACCTGCCGGCCCGCGGCGAAGTCATGGTGCGTAAGGGGGACGGTGCGGTCATCACAGTGAGCGGCGGCCCTGGTAGCGGCAAGACCGCGCTCGCCGTGCGGCTGCTCGGCCGCCTCATGCGTGACCACCCCGCGACGCGTCCCCGCTTCGTCACACCGTCCGGGACCCTGCGCACCCACCTCCTGGACGCCGTGCGCGGCCACAGCGCCGCCCGCGAACTGTTCCCCTCGATCGGCGCCCTGCGCAGCACCGCGCAGCAGACCGGCGCGCTCGTCATCGACGAGGCGCAGCGCATCAAACGCGGTGGCGCCGATGGACTGCCGTCGGAACTGGTCGCAGTGGTGAAACACGTTCCGCTGGCTGTCATCTTCCTCGACGAGCGCCAGGTCATCCGCCCCGACGAAGGCACCAGCGTCGACGAGATCCACGCGGCCGCCCGGCGTCTTGGACGGGCGCACCACCACCTGGAACTCACCGGATCGTTCCGCTGCGCCGGCTCGGCGGCCTACACCGCCTGGGTCGATGCCCTCCTATACGGCGAGCCGGTTCCCTGGACGGGGCGTGCCGGCTACGACCTCAGCCTGGACGATGACCCCTTCCAGATGCAGGAGTGGATAGACCAGGCCACCGCTGCCGGTCATACCGCCCGTACCACCGCCGGGTTCTGCTGGCCCTGGCCCCGCAACCGCCCCCGCACTCCCACGCTCCCCCTCGACATCCGAATCGACGTCCCCTCCCCCACCGGCAAAACCCGTGTCTGGGAAACGGCGTGGAACGCCCGCGAAACCCTCACCGACAGCGACGGCAACCCCCTCGCTCCACGCAGCCAGCTCTGGGCCACCCACACCGGCGGCCACCAGCAGATCGGCTGCATCTACACCGCCCAAGGCCTCGAATACCACCACTCCGGCGTCATCATCGGCCCCGACCTCACCTGGAACAACGACCACTGGGAAGCCCACCCCGACCACAGCCACGACAAGGACCTGCGCGACCTGCCCCCAGAGCAATACCTCCGCTACGCCCTCAACATCTACCGCGTCCTGCTCACCCGCGGCACCCACACCACCCGCATCCACACCACCGACCCCGCCACCCAGCACTTCCTCGACCAGCTCATCAATCCGGCACCCACGCCCAGCAACTGACCAGCGGTCGTGAAAAGCACCGGCCAAAAGTCCGGCGCTTCTTCGAGAACAGGGCCGCCCCGTCACCCGCTACCGCTTGTCAGAGCCGGCGGGTGACTGGGCGCGTGCGGCAGGCGGTGTTGTCCCGGTCAGCGCCTCGAGGTCGAGGATGCCCTGCCACAACCCGTCAGCCGTGGCAGGGAGCAGGGTCACCGTCTCGGTCCAGCCGTCGTAGCGCTGCCCACTGTCGAGAACCGGTCGCCAGCCCTGCGAGCGCCATTCGGCCAGGACTTGCTTCTCCAGCAGTTCAGCGTCGCGTCCCGTCCTGCAGGGGAGCACGTCATGCCGTGCCCAGCCTCGGCGTTCGTGTTTCTCGATCCGGCCGGTGTTGAGATTGCAGATACCGACTTTGGCGGCCTGCAGTCGCTCGTGCGTCATGAGATAGAGCAAGGCGGCCTTGCCGCGCTGGAAGCCGTACTCCGCGCACTCCGAGCAGCCGGTGCCGCGGCTGGTGACGCTGCCGAGGGTGGGGTAGACGGTGCTCTGGCAGTTCTGGCACCGGCACTTCCATGGCACGCGCACCCCCGGGTAGGCGGCCTGCGGGAGCAAGCCCGCCTGGCTGACCATGATGTCGTGCGCGGTCAGGGCGTCGATGACCACGCCGGCGCACCACTTGCACGCCTGCGCTCCGCGTCGTATCCATCCCAGCCGTGGGTAAATGATCCGGTCCGTTGGCCCTGGGCAGTCCGTGGCCAGACAGCGCGAGCGCCAGCGCTCATTCACGCCGGGGTAGCTCTCCAAAGGCTGCGCTCCAGCCGCAAACATCTCCGCTATGGCCTGCCGTTCGGGCACCTTGACCCGGCCGCCGCAGTGCTTGCACCCGCCTTGGCCGCCAAGTACCACATTCGCGTAGGCCGGTGTGATGTCGTCGGCTCCGCAAGCCAGGCACTCGCAACGCCACGGTTGCCAAGCGTCCGTATAACGCTCCAGCGGTTTCACCCCGCGCTCGGTCATCTGCTGGGCTGCGCGTTCCGGTCGGATAGCGCGACGCGCGCAGTACTTGCAGGCGGAGATGCGGCTGTTGCGTGCATCGCTCAGGCGCGGCTGGATGTCGGCGGGATCGCCCATCCATAGTCCTGGGCACAAAACGTTCAGGCAGCGGCAGCGCCAGGGCGCGTCAACTCCGGGGAAGAGCTCCAGGGGCTCGACGCCCGCGGCTCGCATCACCTTCACGGCCTCGTCGTGCAACGTCCGCCTGGTCGCCGCCGACTTCCGCCGGCCACACGGATTGCAGCCACCGGACCCGGGCCGCATGACGTTCCGGTAGATCGGCGTGACGAACGTCCCGCACTCCATGCAGACGCTCAGCCACCTCTCGCCCACACCAGGCCAGACAGAGACAGGCCACACTCCCTTCCCGATCATCGCTGCCTTGGCCTCGGCAGGGTCGAGATATCGCGGCACCAGCACTCCCCCATCAGGTCAGACACCCACTGCCCACGAGCATCGCCTACCCACGCCAACCAAACGGTCAGGACGACGGAACTGGCTCCTGACGGCGGCGCACTCCTGCAAGTCAGCCGAACCCGATGGCACGCTCCACAGCAAGAACACGATCACAGCAGGGGCTCGCAGCAGGGTCGGAACAAGGCGTAGCCGGGTGTAGAGGGAAGGTGAAGGACTGGTGCGCTCCAGCACGGACGACGGCGCTGAGGAATGAACGGCACCGCACGAGGGCACCCACCCGCCTCGTAGCACCCTCGACGCTCAACGGACGACCACCAGATGCGAAAAAGCGCCGGACCGAAGTCCGGCGCTGATTCAGAAGCAGGGTTACGCCACTACGGGCTACTGCTTGTCGTGGCGGTTGCCGAGAAGGACGTGGATCACGGGCAGGATCCCGATCCCCAGCGCCAGGGTCCAGATGCCCTGCCAGGGCATCGGCAGGTCCACAGACACCTTCATCAAGACGACGGGGCCGACCACCGAGCCGAGGATTCCCAGAACGCGGGTCGACGCGTTGATCATCTGTCCGGTGTTGCGGCCCGGGACACGCATCCCGGCCTTCAACTTCGCCTTGGTGACCTCGATGGTCACCTGGGCTTCGCTGCTGGGCACTTCTTTCTGGCCGACGGGAGTCGTCCAGATCTGCGCTTCGGCCTGCGGCGACGGCTGCTCGCCACCATTGTCGGGAAGGGGGGTCTGTGCGGTGCTGTCGATCATCAGGGCTGGGTCCTCCATGCGTTGTGCCGATCGAACCCCGCACCGTGGTCGGCGCGCGACTCAGCTCGATCAGTCACTCCCAGCCAGCTGCTCGCCCCTACGTGTCGTAGAGGACCGAGTAACGGGCTTTCCAAGAGCTCCCGTTGAACCGCTGGCATAGGGGACTTGGCATGTTGAACCCTTCTGATCGACTGCACTCACGGCGGTTGCCGCACCCCCAGACTACACGGCAGCAGACCTGATGGACACCAGACTCTCACCAGATTGGTGAACCATCCTCGCCCGCCGGGCCGGAGTGCACCCTTCCGGAGATACCTGAGCACCAATATGGTGGCTTTCAGGTGCAGAGATGTCATGATGGAGGGCAAGGGAGCCATGCAGGCACTCTTGCCCGAACCGAAGGAGGCTGAGAGACATGGCCCGAGAAGCGGACAAGCTTCACGCCGTACGTACGGAGAACGAACGCTTCACCGTCACGCTCATCCCCATGGCCGCCCAGGCGGTCACCACACTCATGAGGATCACCGGACTGTCCAAGACCGACACCATCAACCGGGCCGTACAGATCTACGCCTTCCTCGCCCAGCAGATGGCCGACGGAAAAGAGGTCCTCCTGCGCGACGAGAACGGCAACACCGAACGCGTCCACATCGTCTGAACCACCAGCCCACCGCTCCAGACCGGCCGGACCTGACGACGGCACCCTCCGACACCCCACAGTCCTGTCGTGCACCCGCAACTTGTTGAACCACCAGACCGCATCAGGAGCAGCTGTGGACACAGAAGCCTTGAAAGCCATCGCGCGAGGCTGGACCGATGGCGCCTGGCCCACGATCCCCTGTCCCTCCTGCGCTCGCGGAGAACTCGGCCTCCCCGACGACCAGCACGCCCTTCGCCCAGGCGGAGAGCTGGAAAAGCAGGGACTGGCGCAAGCACGACCACTGGGAACCCGACTGGATCCATGGCCAGTTCCATGGAGCGCTGGTCTGCGGCCGCACGCAGTGCCATGAGTACGTCGCGATCACAGGTGACTGGAGACTGGTCGAACAGCTAGATGACGAGAACCGCTGGGACGGTGGCAGCTACGAGCCGCTCTTCACCCCACGCTTCTTCCTCCCCGCCCTCAGGCTCCTCACTGCCGCACCCCGCCTTGAGATCCCTGCTCCGATCGAGGAACGACTGCTGGCAGCCTCCACCGTCCTGTGGGCGGAGCCGAGTTCGGCGGGCAACCGGGTACGAGCAGCAGCCGAAGCACTCCTGGACGACCAAAACGTCCCCCGGACCACGACGACGGCCAAAGGCAGAACACAGCGGCTCACGGCCCACAGCCGAATCGTGGAGTTCCGCGCCGCCGGCCACCCGGAGGAAGCCGACCTGCTCGAAGCGGTGAAGTGGATAGGCAACGACGCCAGCCACGAGGACTCCCTGTCCGTCGCTGATGTCCTCGACGGGGTCGAGCTCCTGGAGCACGCCCTGCGGATGCTGTACGACACACGGCCCGCTCTGCTGAAGGAACGCGCCACCCGCATCAACCAACAACGCGGAACCCGGCCCCCCGCAGCTCTCTGATCTCTGACGAGCTGGGCATCACCAGCGCCCGCATCCTCACCACGGGCCATCGGGAGTATCGCGTCAGCGTCGACCTCACCGACAAGACAAGCCTGGCCGACGCCCTGCAGCTCGCCGAACTCGCCTACAACGCCACCTGAACCAGACACCCCGAGACCGACAGGAAGAGCCCGCGTGGACCTACGACCCCACCAGCGAGAAGCCGTCGACGCGGTCCTCCGCGCCCTCGAGCTGCCCGCGCAATCGCTCGTGCCCGAGCGAGGGCTGCGGACCCAGGTCGTCATGGCGACCGGATCCGGGAAGACTCTGGTCGCGGTGCGCAGCGCGCAGGAGCTCCGTGCGGGTCGTGTGCTGGTGCTCGTTCCCTCGCTGGACCTGCTGGCCCAGACCGAGGCCGCGTGGCGCGAGGGAGGCCGCACGAGCCCGATGATCGGGGTGTCATCTCTGCGAGGTGAGGAGGTGTCCTTCCCTAACACCACGGACGTGGACCAGCTGGTGGAGTGGACCCGGCCCTTCGACAAGGTCACCGTGTTCGCCACGTACGCCTCCCTGGGCCTGGGCATACTGGAGCGCGCGCACGCCGCCGGCCTCCCCGGCTGGGACCTCATCGTCGTCGACGAAGCCCACCGCACCTCCGGGCGGATCGGGAAGCCGTGGGCAGTCGTCCACGACAACCAGAAAATCCCCTCCCTGCGCCGCCTCTACATGACAGCCACACCCCGGCTATGGCAACTCGCAGACGAGGGCGGAGGCCAGGACCAGGAGCAGGGCGCGCCGGGTGAGCTGGTGGCCTCGATGGACGACGATCCAAACGGTCCGTTCGGCAGCCGCTGCTACACACTGACGCTCTCGGCAGCGATCGACCGGGGCATCTGTTCCCCCTACCAGGTCGTATGCGTGGACGTCACCGACACACAACTCCAGGCCGCGCAGCTGCTCGGCGCCGAGGCCCGGTCCGAGCAGGTGCGCGGGGCCCGGCTCGCCGCGCTCCAGACGGCGCTGGTGAAGGCGTCGGCGGAGGAGGCCTTCCGGCGCACACTCGTCTTCCACCATGTCGTGAAGGAGGCCGAGGCATTCGCAGCCGGCCTCCCGGACGTCGCCGCGCGGCTCCAGGCCGCCGACCCGCAGCTGTATCCGCGCACGATCTGGGCCAACTGGCTGTGCGGCGAGCACAAGCCCGTGCACCGCCACCGTGTGCTGGACGAATTCGCCGACGGTATCGCCACCGACGGCACCGTCGTGGAGAAGAGCTACCTCGGGTCCGTGAAGGTCCTCGGCGAAGGCGTGGATACATCCCGGTGTGACTCCGTGTACTTCGCGGACGTGCGTGGCTCCATGCCCGACCTCGTCCAGGCCGTCGGCCGGGCACTGCGCCTGCAACCTGGCGAAGGCAAGGTGGCGTCGCTCGTCGTACCGGTCCTGCTCGGGCCCGGCGAGACGGCGGACAACATGCTGACCAGCCGGGCGTTCTGCGGGCTGGCCAAGCTTTTGGAAGCACTCCGAGCACACGATGCCCGCATCGTGGAAGCCCTCGCGGAGCAGCAGGCCCCCAGCCGCTACAAGCCCGCAGCCATGGACGAGAGCGGAAAGAGCACGACCGGGAGCGGTGACGGCCCCAAAGGCGTCAGCGGCCCCGCCAGGGCCCTGCTGAAGTTCTCCACGCCCCGCGACCCGGCCGCGCTTGCCGCGTTCATCAACCTGCGCGTCCTCAATCCCGAGCACGAGCACTGGCGGCGCGGCATCGAAGCAGCTGTCATCTACGCCCGCGAACACGGCGACCTGCGCGTGCCGTTCACGTACCGCGTCCCGGCCAGGCAGGACGCGGCGGCGGAAGGATGGCCGGCCTCACTCGCGAACTTCCCACTGGGCCAATGGACCGCCGACGCCCGCCGGTTCTACGCCCGCGGCAACCTGGACCAAGACCGCGCCATGCAGCTGGAGAACCTCGGCATGATCTGGTCACACTTCGACGTCGCTTGGGAAGAAGGCCTCACGGCCGCCCGTGGATGGGCTGCCGAGCACGGGCATCTCCTGGCCCCGCTCGACGCCACCCACCAGGGCTACAGGGTCGGGATCTGGCTGAAGAACCAGCGAGCCGCCGCCCGCAAGGCAGCGCAGAGCGAGCAACGACGGGCCCAGGGACTGCCAGTGGAGTCGTCGGCCGGCGCCCTGTCGCAAGAGCGACGCGAACAACTGGAAGAGATCGACCCATCGTGGTGCCCCACCTGGCCCGTGGAATGGCAGCGCGCCTTCCACCTCACCCGCCAGCACCTGGAGACCGGCGGCGAGCTGCCGACCCAGCCGGACACCGTCATGCACCAAGGCGAGGACCTCTGGCGGTGGGTTCGGGCACAGCGGCTCGGATGGGACCGGCTCACCACCGTGCAGCAGTGGATGTGCGAACAGGTCATCGGGATCACCCCGGCGTCCGAGGACGAGAAGCCGCCGCCGCGCCGCACGCAGGCCGACAAGTGGGCCATGCACTGCGAGGCCGCCCGCCGGTTCTACGAACGCGAAGGGCACCTTCGAGTGCCGCGCAAGCACGTCGAACGGATCGTCGTCGGCGATGGGAACGGCGAGGACCAGGAGGAGCGGGAACTCCGTCTCGGGGCATGGATCGCAAACCAACGTAGCAGGGCCGCGACGCTCTCGCCGGAGCGGCGAGACCAGCTGTCCGCAATCGGGATGCGATGGGCGTAACGCCCTGTCAACTCGGTGTGCATAAGTCTGTTTTTCAAGCCCAGAGGGTGAAATCCCTGTCCCTGTGGAACCGGAAGGTCGCCTGCCACGTTCCATCGTGAAACGGAGTGGTGACCGGAGGGAACCGATCTTGGAAACCTTGCTCACCGCACTGCCACCCGCAGCAATCGTGGCAGGTGTCGCGCTCTTCATCTCTGTGCGGCTGGCACGCAGCCAGCGCCGTGAACGGAGACTCGAGCGCGCGCACATGATCCTTAGCAGTCTGTCTACCAAGGCTGCCGTTGACGACCGGCATCTGCTTGGCACTTACCACTGGCGGAACCGGTCCTTCAAGAAGGGAAAGGTACGAGACGATGTGATGCGCGCCTACTTCTCGATGCTATGGCTCTTCAGCGACATCCAGAAGGAACGTACATCCCTGTTGGCCACAAACAAGAACAAACGCGATGAAGCAGTCGAGCACCTGGACAGGGGAATCATGACCGTAGTCCTGGAGTACGTCTGCACTTTCAATGTGATCAAGAAGAAGCTGCTCGAATCCGACCCAGACGAAAAACTGTTCGAAGGTTGCTACGGGGATCACTTCTCGGATCTTTGCGCCGCACTCGCCGAGGAGGTGAAAGACGACACGACCAAGCGGATGCTGCTGAAGGTGCATGTGAACGACACCGAGCAGTGCCTGTGCAGTTGTCACTCCGTAAGCCCGAAGAAGACCTCTCGGCTGACTACCGCGGCTTGAAGGCGTAACACCTTCCGTTGATAGATATCACACCTATATACCTATAAAGAAAATTTCCACTCCGTTTCCTCCTCTCCCCACACCGGGGAGAGGAGGTTTTAACGTGTCATGCCAGCGATCCGAGTCCGGCTCGATGGACGCAGTGAGGTCGAGATTGAGGGGCAACGGGCGCGGGGGCGACCGAAGCGGGACGCCGGGAAGGAAGCGACCCGAAGGACCATCCCCGCAGGCGCAGGGGCGACCACCCCCTGTTGCTGGTAGATCTTGTAGCCGTACGGACCATCCCCGCGGACACCGGGCCAACGACTCGCGCGGTGCCAACGCCCGTACAGACACAGGACCATCCTCGCAGGCACGGGCACCCGAACGTCGAAGTCGACGACAGCGCGTACGAGGGACCATCTCCGCAGGCGCGGGGACGACTGCCTGCGCGTGGCCATGAACAACCGGGAGAACGGACCACCCCCGCGGACGCGGGGGCGACTTGCCCGGTGACGGGGTGATCGTGGGGGCAGGCGGACCATCCCCGCGGGCGCGGGGCCGACCTCGGTCAGCACGGTCTTGGAGCGGGTTCCGTTGCGGAAGTTGCCGCCCGTTCTTTCCCGTTGGCTCATGCCGGTCATAGCCGAGGTGATCGGTGACCTCGCCCTCCAGAGCCGACTCCGGAAACCGTTTCGTAAGCTGCTGCAGCAGACCCTTACCAGGTTTCGCAGGTACGCGCCGGGGCGCAGCTGCCGATCTGGGCTCTTTGCGCGGGCTGTTCTGCCGAGGCTTCCCTCGGTCTGGCTGGGGCGGCTTGTCAGGGGTCTGTCTTCTCAGCCGCTGATCACGCTTGTGCCCGGACCGGCAACCGTGGCCCGCTGTTGGTCGGCACGGCGGGCGGTGACGTTGCTTTCCTTGAGGAGAAGAGGCGTTGGGACGCATACCTGACTGCTGTGCTTGCCCCTCATCAAGCCTGAGGCAGGGCGTCACACCGAGCCGTCACGGCGAACCGCGCCATCGGGTAGTGGTCCCAGCGCCTCGAGTCTCGATCGTGGCGGAAGGACTGTTGCCGCCTTGCTTGTGACCCGCCCCAATCGCTGGAGTCGTGTGATCAGCCCGAAGAATGGCTGCTGCGCGCCGGGAGCGTGCACGACGAGTGCGATCGGGCCGTCATGCTCCCGGGCAGTTGCCTGCATAGCGGCGACGTCTGTTGGGCTCGGTCCGGACGGTGCGGGATGGCTGTGCCACTCGCCGACGTAGCCGGTTGGATCATCATCTGCTCGCGGGGCCAGGAACTCTGCGAGGAGACGGTTCGCTCTGACGTCGTCGCGCACGTACCTGTGGGCGGACGCTCCGGGTCCGTCGACAACGAGGGCATGTGTGACAACAACGTCGGTGTCTTCCCTGTAGCCGAGGAGGATGCCACCCGTTTCCCGCGGCAGATGCTGGGCGGTCTCGGAGGCGATGACCTCATATGCCTCCTGGCGCAGCTCGATCCTTGTTGCCGACCGGGTCACTGCTGATTCCGTTCTGCTGAGGAGTGGAGGTGGCGCGTCTCCCCAGCGGGATGGAGGGAGCGGTTCACGAGGAGGCCGACGGCGTGGCGGACGGTTGCCGCCGCCGCCTCGACCACCGCGTGGGGCGGCGTTGGGGATATCGGACTTCCGCAGCCTGCTTCGAACAGTGGTGGTGCCGTGGTGTCGGCTCTGGTCGTCGAGGGCGGCAGTGGTGCGGCGTCGTTGAGCGGTGGCAGTACGTCGATGCGATAGGTCCTGCCGTCGTTTTGAAGCACTGCAGAAAGGACCTGTGTGCCCAGTGACTGGGCGCTTACGTGTAGGAGCGCGGTGGTGGCGAAGTCGGCGGTGGCGTTCACGACGAGGTCGTGGTTCCGCAGATGGTCAACGGCGTCGGAGCCCGTCGTAAGTGCGCGATTGATGGTGCCGATGCCGTCGGCCAGCGCCTCGTTGTTCCTGACGAGGTGCTGCTTGACCGCTTCGACTTTCGGTAGTCCGACCGCGTCGGGTCCCACGAGGTGGCGTACGAGGTTTCCTGGCACGACGACATCGTCGTCGATGAGAGTGAGGTGGCGGACACCTGAGCGCACAAGCATGTCGGCGATGAACGAGCCCAAAGCGCCGGCGCCGACGAGCGCGACCTTGGATCCACGCAGCTCGGGAGCGAGGACGCCTGCGCGAGCGGACCGGGCGGCTTCGGTGTCCGCCGCTGAGCGCAGGCGTGTGACAACCGTGCCGCCATCCTTCTTGGGCGCTACGTCCAGCACGATCGCGCCCCCGTGGGGGCCGCGTCGGTAGGTCAGCACGACGATCGCGACCGTCTGCTGTCGAATTCTGCGGCCCAGGTCCGCTTTCGAGTCGATCCGGGTGGAGATGTCCGCCCAGGTTCTCGGCGGCACGTCCACCTCGCCGAGGTCGGCTACGTATCCGAAGCGGTCCTTGCTGTGCTTGAGCGCTTTGCTGGGGCGGGTGCCGTGCTTGATCCGCATCGTTTTGTTGCTGGACGGGCTGAAGCGGACAGGGCGGTTGAGGTACTGGGCGAGGTCGTCGTAGAGGTAGAGGCGCCGGTCCGTGGACGGCTGGAAGTACCGGTCGAGGTCGAGGTCAGGCCGATCGTCCGTCCAGCCGGTGTCCGCGCGCTCGAACCATGCGGTGACGTGCTCGAGGAACGCCGGTGCCTCCGTCCACCACAACCCGTCGTGATCGTCCTCGGCGACCAGGCACAGAGCGCCGTCCGGGTCGCGGTGCCAGGACCAGGGCACCGCGTCGTGATCGACCGGCGTCACCGTCGGCGGCCGAAACGGGAAGCGGGTCGGCAGGTCGATCACGACGCGGGTCGTGCCCGCCGTGTGCGGGATCGACCCTTCCCATCCTGCTTCCCCCTCGCTGAACCCGGCGCGGATCAGGCCTTCCTCGAAGTGCTGCCGGAAGTAGGCGACATACTCGTGGAAGTCGTCAGAGGTCACCCGAAGGTCCTCTTGCCGGCTGGCACGACGCGGGTGCCGGGCGAGATCACGGATGCCTTCTTGCTGCCGTCCTCGTTGAAGCCGGGCGGCATCGGGAAGACCGTGTCTCCATCGCCGTTCTTTCCCAGCAGTTTCCGGAATGCCAGCGCGGCCTTGCCCGCGTCCTCCTCGTCGAGCGCAGCCTCTGCCGACACCGCGGCATCGGCGAACCGCGTACGCGCGGTGTCCAGCTCATCGTCGGTCGCACGGATGCGGATGGTGTGTCCGGGCAGCGTCGGATCGGTCACCGCGATGTTGTAGGCCACGAAGTCGCTTACGATCGCGCTGACTTCCCGGAGGGCGGAGACGTAGTACTCCGCCTGGTCGTCGCCCGAGACTGCGCCCGAGGCAAACGCCTGATGTGCGGCCATCTCGATGAAGAAGCCGCCGGGCTTCTTCTTGCCGAGCAGGGCACGACGGGTCTGACGCAGCAGCTTGACGGTCGGCACGTAGTACTCGTCGTGGTCCGCATTCATCGTGCTCGACAGTGCCGTCAGCCCGTCAGGGTTGGTGCGCACCCACTCGTTCCCGTCGCCCTTCTGCGGGATCTCCCACGTCCCGTCACTGTAGGGACGGGCGGGCACCGCGTCGACGTAGAGGTCGTACTCCGGGAAGGAGACCTGCAGGCTCCGGTCCTGGCGCTTGGTACGCCGGTGCCCATCGGCATCGGTGCCGAACTCCGCATGCAGGACCTTGAAGAATCTGTCGAGGATATCCTTCGACGTGACGTCCCTGGGGACCTCGGTGAGGCGCACGAACACGTCGACGTCCTTGATCCTGCGGATGGACACGTTGCGCTTGTAGGAGCCGATCAACACCGGGCTGACACCGTACTCGACGAGCTTCGAGTCGGCCTCGAGGGCATCGCGGACGAGGCGATGAGCCTCGGGCGCGTTGGTCTTGTCGTCGCCGGGCTCTATGGAGCTCAGCGCCTCCTTGAACTGCTGCTTCAGGTGAGCCATCGGGCCCTCCGATCCAAGAGATATGACTGCATTGGCAGCGCTGGGCCTGACTCACACCACCGACAGAGCCAGGCAGTCCGGGAGAGGATCGACAACCTCACTGGAGGCCGTCAAGAACAGGAACGCGTCGGACAGCTCGCCGTTCACCATGCGTTGTGCCTCCTCAGGCGCATCGTCCAGCCCGGGTGCACACCGCGGCCGCGGGCTCCTCGGCGGGAGACCGGCGGTCACAAACAGGCATTTCCGGCTGCTCAACCACAACAGTAGGGCGCACCACTGACAATTCCCCTGCACCGCCGGGGCAGTTGGTCATCATGGCGCGATCCGCGAGCAGCAGGGCAGCGCATTCGCGCAGGTGACGCACCGGTTCGGCGGGCGTACACGGGCCGAGGCGTCGGGCGCGCGGCCTGCCGCGGTGCCGGGGGTGGCGTGCCCCCGGTTTCTGGCGCAGGATCGTCGCGATCGGGGGCCTGGGCGAAGGGGCGGGGCGCATGCGGTGGCTGGGGCAGTTGAGACGGTTGGTGTTTTCTCGGGAGGGCGGCGGCACACTGCTGATGGCGGCCTGCACGGCCGTCGCGCTCGGTGTCGTGCCGAACATCCTGGAGCAATGGACGCGTCGGCCGTGGGTGTTCGACGTGGTCTTCGCCACGGCCCTGCTCCTGGTCCTGACGGGGTGGGTGCTGCAGCGTCCGCGCGGGCTCGGCGTGGTGGTCAGCCTGTATCCAGCAGACCGTACGCAGGCGTCCCGCGTACTGACGCTGAAGAACGCGTCGCGCCGTGCGCACGGCGCGACGCTGGTCGTCGACCGCGCGCTCCTGTGGCCCGGAGAGATCTCGGTACAGGGCCGCCCGGAGATCGTCGACTTCGTCGCCCGGCTCGTCGACGCGCAGATCGAGGAACTGCGGGCCGCCGGGGCCGCGGAGCCGGAGGTCGCGCTCTACGTCCTCGCTCACCTGCAGGACGCGTTTCTCCTCGGGCGGCGCCTGGCCGACGACGTCCAGACGTCGCTGATCGTGATGCATCTGTCGCAGCAGACCGGGCGAGCGGTGGTTCCCGGAGTTGTGCTCGGCAGCTCGCTGCGCGACCCGCTCGGCGCGCAGCAGCGCGCCCGGGTCCGCCAGCTTCTACCGGCCGACCGCGCGGAGGACCCCACGCTCGTGGAGATCCCCGAAGCGCCCGGGCAGCAGCGTCACCGGATAGCAGTGATCGTGCGGCTGGCATCGGCCGCCTCCATGGTCGACGACGCCCGCCACGTGGCGGCGACCGGACAGGTCTCCTACGGGCCGGAGTACCACACCGGCTACCGCGTTCCCGATCCGGGCCCCTCCGGTGGACAGGGCCCGTGCGGCGCCTACCTCGTCATCGACACCGGCGACGCCTACCTGCCCGACGACCCGGGCCTCAACGCCGCGGTGACCACTTACATCTGGGAGCACTGGCAGACCGCACGGCGGCAGTGGGCGCAGCACCTCGGCGGCACGACCGCGGTGGAGGGGCTGCTGTTCTTCCACGGCCCGCTGCCGGTCGCCCTCGCACTGGGCTGGCTGGCGGCCCGCGACCGCCTCACGCCGGTCCACCATGACCTGCGCCTGGCCCAGGGCGCGCCGCCCCCTGCAACGGCAGGATCCTGACGGCGTCCCGGGAGATCCCGGGCCACCCGCTCCCGCAGGATTCCACGGCGACTTCCGGTGCTGCTCACGCGTTGACGACGAAGGCCTCCGCACCGGACGACCACAACTGGGGCCCCTGGGCCACAGCAATGTCCGCGCCGGTCACCATCCGAAAGGCGGCGCCGACCAAAAACGTAGGGGCCAGGCGGAGACTGCCGGTGAGAGCCACTGCGGTGGCGCCCGGCTCCATCCGGGACGGTGCCGCTTCCAGGTCTGCCTGCAGTTGCTCCCAGGTCGCCGGGGCAAGCGGGCGGCGCTTGGTGTACTCCGAGTCGCTCTCGAAGCGGTCCACCCAGTCCACCGCGTAGTCCGCGTCCTTCGCCATCGGGTCGGGCTTCAAGGTGGCCACGGACAGCACCGCTCGTGACGAGCCCGCGGCGAGCCGCATCGCCCCGATCGCCTCGCGGATGTCCGCCAGGGACAACCGGCGCTGCCCGTCGGCGACCTGGCGGGCGACCCAGTCCGCTCCGGCGTGCATGGCCTCCTCGTCGAACCGCAGCCCCGCGGCAAACATCATCATTTGCAGGTGTTCGTGCAGGTGCCGCACGTCCCGCGCCAGGTCGAAGCACAGCACCTTCAGCAGCTCCAGCAGCCGCTCCTGGCTCAGCCCGGATCCTTCGGCCCAACGGGCCCGCGCCTGGCCCGTCTTGGAGCGCGGGCCCTGCCGGCCCGCCTTCGGGACGAGGAGCTGGGTGCGGGAATCGCGAAGGGAGATCAAGGGATCGCCCGCGTCCGGTGAACGGTTGCTGAGCAGCGCGAGGTCGACCGGGGTTTCGTCCTGGGTCAGCTGCTCCCACGCCTGCGCCAGTTTCCGCAGGATCGACGGCCCGCCCTGGTCGCTGAGCTTGAGCAGATACTCCTCGTTGACCGGCGTGCTGCTGTCCGCCGCGTACTTGACCTGTGTATAGGTGTGCGGAGGCTGTTTGCGGTACAAGACGACATCGTCGACGTTGCCCACGCCGTCGACCTCAACGCCGACCGCCACGACCGGGTTCGCCCCGTTCAGTGCCGCATCCCTTACCGCTGTGACGCAGCCCTGCCAGGCGATCAACCACTGGTAACGGTCACCCGCGATACGGACACCCGTCGAGCTCGGAGCAGGCAGGTCAGGCACCGGACTTGATCTCCTTCGGGATCGACCGCGGCACAGCGGAGCACGACTCCCCAGTAGACCACCGCACACGCTCTTCACCATCCCAGGGCCATCACGCCCCAACGCTCCTATGGGCAGGCAACGTTGATCACGATGGAGCCCGTTCCGCGCCGCAACCCAGGCGCCGACGCCGGCCGCAACCATGATGACGGTGACGACCGCCGGAGGGTGTCCCCAGATGCGGAGGGGCCGCCGCGGCGATCATCATCGCGATCAGCGCGCCCCACTGCAGGTGGCCGTACGGCACCTTGATGCCCCTGATGCGCACGGGAGTTGACCGTACCCCTCTTCCCGCCAGTATCGCCGCCGGTGTGGTCAGGAGGCGCCCTGGCCGCGTCCGCGGGGAGGACGTCGGCGACGATCGCGCCACCATGCGAGGCGGTGCGCGGACTCCTGGGGGAAGACCGACTGGATGACGATCACGACGAAGGCGAGCACGAGGCAGCCGAAGGCGACGGCGGCCAGGCCCCAGGGGGCGTCGGCCAGTGCGAGCACCAGGCCGGTGAGGCCGGGAAGCAGCACCGCGAGTAGCGGTCGTGCGGAGTGCATCGTGACGTCCTTCCGATGGGGATGCCGGGGCGGTGCACGAGAGTGCGGGGCCGGCTGAGGTCGCGAGCATGGCACGGAAGGGGGCTGCTTTCGCGAGAAGAGGGGGTGGCTGTGGTATCGGTGGGTGTCACACCTCCCAGAGGCGGAACCCGAAGCGGTCGACCGTGTTCCGCCACGTCCGCTCCATCGCCTGTTCCAGGGCAAGGCCGCGCTGCCGGTGGGACTCGGTGGCCAGCCACTGCACGACGTCGGGCAAACGACGGCCCGAGGCCAGTTCGGCGGCTACGGACCGGCCGGGCCATCGCCAGGTGGCGCGCGTGATGCTGAAGGGCTTGCCTTTGCCCTTCTTCGTGTGGGCGCGGGTCACACGCATGAAGGCCGTCGCGTCACCGTCACAGCGGGCCTGCTTCATCCTCTCCACCCAGCCGCTGTCCGCTCCCCCGAACACGGCCCATTCGATGTAGGCGTCCATGCTCCTGAGCGTCGACTCTCTGGCACAGGACATGAGGCGGTGCTCTTCCTGGGAGGTGAGAAGGCCGAAACGGCGGGCCTTCGCAACCGGCAGGCGCAGCCCGACGTCAGGGTCGTCGAACTCATCGGGGTCGTGTGCGGTCCTGTGGTTCCAGTCGATCAGGAGGGCCTCGATGAAGCCGGTGATCTGCTCAGGGCGCAGGGAGGCGGCCGCAGTCGCCGCCGCTTCGAAGCCTGGTACGGGACGGCCGACGGGCACGTCCGCGCACGAGAGGAGCGGCCAGAAGACCAGCCCCCTCCGGGCGCGGCACGGAAAGGCCAGGAGTCGTCCTTCGGCGGCCCATGCTTGGTAGGGCTCACCGGCCGCGCCAGCGGGGGTGAAGTGCGCCCGCCAATCGGTGGGGATGCGTAGCAGCCAGTTGGGGTCGCGCGCGGCCACCGCGTCGATCCGGCCCGATCCGGGGTCGGTTCGTTCGACCAGCCACTGCTCGAAGTAGTCCATCTGTAACTGGTGTTCGGCGCGCCAGACCGCGGAGCCTCCCCGGCCTGTCCAGTCATAGCCAGGCATCGCGTAGCGGCGTCGGGTGGGCGCTGTCAGCTCTCGACGCAGCCAGCCTTGATACTCACGACCCCACCGTGCGTCCTGGCTGGCCAGTACGTCTTCCCACTTCTTGGCCCGTCGGCCAGTCAGGTACCCGCGGGCGAGGGCTTCCGCCGTCCGGAAGCGCTCTTGCGAGTGCCAGGCGACGTCCGATTCGAGCAGAGCGGCCACCCGCAGGATGTGCGTCTCCTCGAAGTTGCGCCGGCGGGTGGCCTTGAGGATCTGCTCGGCCCTGGTCAGCACCTCCAGTTCGGGTCTTGTGCTCGACGCGGCGACCGCCAGGCGCCACAGACCCAGGGCAGCGCCGTGGCGCAGCACGGGCATCAGGCCGTTAAGGAAGTCGTCCGTGAAGGGCTGGGCCACCGCAATGGCGGTGGTCACCGCGTCGGTGAGCAGGCGGGCCTGGTAGTCGCGGTGGGCCCGCTGATACTGGCCCGGCAGACGCAGCGACATGGCCCGGGCCCGCTCCAGCAGCGCAGCAGGGGCCCGCACTCGCACGGGCACGTCCTCCCGTGGGGCGCCGCGCCACAGGGGCGGTGGCGGGTAGCGCAGCACGGTGGAGATGTGGGTGAGCCTGTCTTCCGGATAGCGCTGTTGCTCCTGCCGCTGGACGTGCTCGGCCAACAGTTGGCGGATAGTCGCATCACGCGATGTCTCCCTGCGGGACGTGAGCGTCTTCAAGGCGTCGACGGCACAGGGAGCAAGGCGGATGTTGGTCTCTGTGTTGTTGCCGGGCACGCCCGCCAGTCTGACCATGAGTACGGCTTGCCACAAGCAGCCAACACGGCCTGCACGCAATTCAGTTCGCCCTCATCCCGCCGATCCCCACTCCGTACGGACGCGGCGACGGGACTGACGTGACTCAGATTCCGCATACGGGCAACTGGGATAGGAAAGGCAGGGGTCGACCGCTTCCGAACATCAGAATCTGCAGATGTTCGTGCAGGTGCCGCACGTCCCGCGCCAGGTCGAAGCGCAGCACCTTCAGCAGCCGCTCCTCGCCCAGGGATTGGCCGGGCCTGCCGGCCGGCGGTACGGGTGGCTGTGGGGGCCTGGAACCCGGGGGAATGAACGTGTCCGACCAGACGGCGACAGCATCCGAGCCCGACAGCCTCACCGTCCCCACCCCCACGCCCCGCACCGGGCACATCGGAGGCCGGCCGGGTGGGTGAGATCGCAGCCCGTGTCAGTGACCCCTCGTTCCTCCAGGCCTGCGCGGCCCGGTACATGGCGGCCGGGTTCGGGGTGCCGAGTGAGAGCGAGGTGCGCAGCTGGCGCAACAGCTGGCCGCCTCTGCTTGCGGCTTCGCCGCGGGCGGGACTGCCGCCGCGGCCCTGCAGCGCCTGCCCTCCCCCGGCGAAGCCGCGGTGCGCAAGGGGGACGGGTTGCGTACGCGAAGCGAACCGGCGTGCCGTTCCGGGTGCTGTGGCCTGAGGGCGCCAGTCGCTGACCGACGGGACGTGTGGTTAGAAGTCGTCGTCCTCGACCCTGACGCGTGCTCCTGCCTGTTGTGCCTTCTGCTCAATGGCCCCTTGTGCGCCCTCCGCGGTGATGAGCGTGACGCTAAGGCTCATGAGTTGGTGGTTGGCGCTGGGGGCATCTAGGACCTTGCTCAGTTCCTTGAGGAGTTGCCAGACCTGCTCACGCGTTTCCGGTGCTGTGATGCTGCGATTGGTGAGTTCGATGATGTACCGCTTGAACGAGGCGGGCTCCAAGCTGATCGGGGCAGCGTCTTCGGTACTGGCCTCGCGGGCCCTTCCTGTGTTGGCGGCCCGGTATTCCTGGTCGTCGATGCCGAACAGCTCACTAGGTTCTCTGCCGTCGGCTGGCTCGCTTGACTGCTTTGGGATCGGGATCGTCGTGGTGCTTTTGGACGCGCCAGTGGCGGCGGACACGGCCTCAGCTGTCTTGACCGCGCGGCGAAGGTTCTGGCTGATGGAGCCGATCGAGATTTGTTCCGGAGAGGCGATGGCGAGCTTGTCACCGTCGGAGTCCGCCAGTTCCCAGCCGTTTCGGAGCAGAGCGTAGATTGCGTGGCGTATCTCGTCGGTCGCGGTGACCAGGGGGAACAAGGGGTTCTTGTAGAAGGATTGGACGACTTCGCGGGGGGTGAGGGTGCGCTCGAAGGTTTCTAGTAGGGCTGCGAGGTAGTCCGGCGAGAGGCCTGCTGTGTTCGTTGCGCGACCGGCCTCGACGAGCGCCGCCCACACCTGGTCCCCGCGCAGGGATGACTTGCTGTCGTCGTCGAAGCGCTTGAACTCGACGTGCAGCCCGTCCGAGGCGCGGACGAGGTAGGCGTAGTGCTGGAAGGCCTTCTCAATGTCCTTCTTGAGCTTGTTTTCAGCCTCGGCCACCTTGGTGGTGGCCTCGTGGAACTCGTCGGTGTCCTCGGGGTTGATCTGCTTGAGGACACTGCGCCAGGCGAGGACTTCTCTGGCGCGCTTGCGTGCCACGTCCCGCCGCTGTGTGTTTACACAGGCCACGATGCAGCTGGCTGCATTGTCTACGCGCAGCGGGTCGGGTCCGAGCCCGAGGAGAGCGGTGATCTCGGCGCGGCTGAGGGTGTCCTTGCCGTTGAGTAGGGTCCAGCGGCGCGGGTCGAGCACGACGAGGCGGGTAACGGCCGAGTCCACCCCGTCAAAGGTGCGCGCAAGGTCGATGTCCCCAGTAGCGGTCGGCGCGTCGATGAAGCGGATCTCGTCAAAGATTCCACGCCGAGCAAGACTCTGCGTCTGCTCCCAGACCAGCTTTTCGCACGAGGGCGGGTCCACCAGCGCGAGGGATGCGGTGAAGTACATCCGGAGTGTCTGCCTGATGGACAGGTAGTAGCGCCCGGGTGCGTTGGCCGGTTGGGTGATCTCAAGTGCGCCGAGGCCGTCCTCGCCGGTGAGGGCGTTGAATACCTCCTCAGCGTCGGTGTAGGGGGTACCGGTGGCCGGAGTCGGCTCGAGGATGGCCGCCAGCATCTCGGCCTTGGTCGCTCCCCGGCCACCGCGCGGGCGGGCGACCATCGAGTAGCAGAACAGGGCGGTGGCCATGCGCACGCCTGCGTGGTCCTGCAGGGCGGTGACGCCGGCAGTGTGCAGTCGCTGATCGATGGCGACGGCGCGTCCTGCGGAGCCGTCGGTGCTGGTGATGTCGGTGGTGGCCACGGAGCGATAGCCCTGGATAGCCCGGTCGTTGCCCATGAAGAGGCCGGAGGACAGCAACTGCTCGAGGGCGATGGTGAGGGGGATGTCGCCGACGCCGATGAGGGCCGGCGCCCACCGCCCGTCCTCGTGCTCGGTGACCCAGTGCAGCGCGGTCCGGGCGAAGATCGCAACCGTGGAGCGGACGCGCTGGAAGTTCTGGACCTGTGACCACTCCTCTCGCACCAGTCGCATGAGCTCGGGGTGGAAGGGGTAACTTGCCTCGACTCGCTCGGCGAATCCGGTCACTCCGCGGTTCGGGCCGAGCTTGTCGAGCACCTTGTCTCGCCAGCCGGTATCGCTCGCCGTGCCGTACTGCTTGGCCACACGGGACGCAGCAGCGCCCACCTCGGCCGGCTCGAACAGGCGGCGTTGGATGATCGAGGTGAAGTCGTGGGACTCAGTCACCGCGACTCTGCCGTCCGGTCCGTTACGCACGAGCCGGTCGGAGACGTAGCTGCGGAAGTCATCGGCAAGCGGCGGGTATCCGCGCTCGTCGAGCTCGCTGCGTATCATGACCACGACACATACGACGCGGGGAACGTCGTCGCAGGCGTCCATGAGGGCGTTGAGGAACGCCTTCTCGTTGGGCATGCGGTCGACGTTGGTCGCGTCGGCGAGCTGCAGTACGTAGTCCATGAGCTCGTCGAGCAGGATGAGTACCGGCCGTCCCGCGTCGCTGAGCGCCTGTTGCAGGGTCCCCTTGTTTGGCCCGCCCGCGACGTAGCGCTTGTAGCGGTCCATGTCGCCGCCGGTCAGCGACCAGAGGAACCGCTCGAACAGGTTCGTAGCCGGGCCGAATGTCTCGCTGGGCCTGCCCGGGCTGAAGTAGTCGGCCGTGAGGACGACGGCCTGGGCACCGGTGAGGTCTACGTCGCGGCCGCCCTGCTCTGCTTCGCTGCGGACCTTGCGGCCCAGCTCCGTGGCGAAGAACTCCTGCGGTGAGTTGGCCATGTGGTAGAGCCCGACGAGAGCGTGGCTCTTGCCTCCACCCATGCCTTGGTCCAGGTGGAACAGCGCCGTGGTCTCGGCGTCGGTGCCTAGCCGACGAGCGACGCGGCTGAAGAAGCCGACCAGATTGGGGGTGGGCTGGGTGATGTCGCCGTAGTAGTCGACCTTGCGGTAGGGCACGTCAATGGTCTGGTAGACGGCTTTGTGCAGGCTCATTTGCAGCTCGCCTACTGAGCCGTCGGATGCGGTGACCTCGGGCCGGAGCGTGAGGACGTCGGCCCAGTGTGAAGCGGTGCGGGTCGACATGCTCAGGACTCCTTGGTGGCGAAGGGCAGGGTGGGCTGGTTGTCGCGCTCGCTTTCGGCGAGTTCGGTGGCGACGCGGTGGGTGAGGTTGGTGATGGTGCCGGCGTTGCGCTGAACTGCGGTGAGAGCCTTGGCCACTGTGTCGCTGGGCGGCAGCTGCGAGAGGATCTCGCCGACGACGGCCCACAGGTGCGCGTCAGTGGGCTGCCGGTCGGACTGGGCGACGACAGCGGCGACTGATTCGGTGGCGCCTTGGTCCCAGGCGGCGGCCATGGCCCGGACCACTTCGAATGTCGAGGACTTGTCGCTGACTGTGCTTGGGGCGTCGATTCGCAGCTTGTAGCCGCTCTTGCTCTCGGTGAGGAGTGCGCCCCGCAGATCCTCCAGGCGCAGGTTGTCCGCCTGCGCGAGGAAGCGAGCCTCGCCCTTGGGAACGTCCGAGCGCGCAAAGAGCCGCTGCCAGAAGACGGCGAAGCGGGTCGGCGCGTCGAACGTCTCAAGCGGCAGCTCGTCCAGCTTGAGCGCCGTGGCATCGCGGACTGCGGTGCGCGCCAGGGTGAGGTAGCGGTCGAACTCGGCCTGGGTGCCGTCGGGCTTGAGGATCTTGGCGTAGCGGCCGTAGACCTCCATGGCCGGCCCGATGGCAGCCATGAGCTGATCAGTCAGGGCCAAGCCGTCTCGGTCCCACTCTCGCGCGGCCGTCTTGACCCGCTCGGCGACCTCACGGTCGACCTGAGTGGCGGTGGCGACCGGCCGGTTCGCTGTGGCGACGCGGCAGCCGATCGTGACTGTGACCTTGATGCTCGCCACACCGGTCGAGGCCGTCTCGGTCCTCGACGGCCAGGAGCTGGTGACGACGAAGCCGGCATCGTGCAGGGCACCGACCAGCCGTCGCCACGCGTCAGGGTCGGTGTGTCCGAACACGACGACGAGGTGGCCGTCCGCGCGCAGCACGCGCCGTGCCTCGCCGAAAGCGCGGCTGAGCATCTGCTCGTAGAAGTCGCGCGTGCGATGTTCGCCTGGGGCGTTGCCGCGCTTGACAATGATCTCGTCGGTCTTGTCCTGCAGGCCGTCGCGTCCGGTCTGGTCGAACAAGTCGGGCATCAGTTCGCGAAGCGTGCGGCGAAGCCAGACGTAGAAGAGGTCCGACGCGTCGGCGTAGTCGATCATGTTGTAGTAGGGCGGGTCAGTGATGACGGCGTCCACGGATCCGTCCCGGAAGGGCAGGGCGACCGCAGAGGCTCGCCGGAACCTCCCAGGGCGACCGGCGGGCGACTCACCAAGGACTTTCTTAAGAGCGTTGATGCCGCTCTCGCTAACGCTGGACCACGTGCCCGGGCCGTTCCCCGGCCCCGCCTCGACGTAATCGAAGTTGAACGAGACCTTGCTCTCGTCGGAGAAGACATCAGCGACCTGCACACGGTTCTGAGCTGTGCCGTTCGGGTTGCCGTGACTGAGGAGCTTGGCGCCACGGGTAGCCCGGCGCAGCTGGCGAGGTAGGTTCGCGGCTGCGTACCCGGCCAGCGCCGTGGCGTACCCGGTGCTGACACCGGCCGCGACACACTCAGCAGCAATCTCCTGAATGGCACGGGCAGTTGCGACGAACTTGGTCGTCTGCCGTGCGTTCATGAGGTCTCCGTAAGTGCGGTAGCCGTACCCACTCGCCCTCACGGTGTCCTGGTTCCCCGCAGGTATGAGCTCATCCGGTACGGCGCAAAGGCCAGCCAGCGACGGCAGTGAGGACAGGTCAACCGATGTCGCTACGTTGACCTCCTGCTCGGTCGGCACCCTGAAAACCTTGCGGGATCCCTGAAACTCCTCGCCTACGGCTAGCAAAGCGTCGCGGTACTGACCCGCGTGCCCCATGCTCTTCACGGACTCGAGTGTGTGCACGTGCCCGCATGTGGGGAACGGACACCGCGCGCTCTTCCCCTTCTTGCCAGAAGCAGCGGCGAAGGTCGGCTCCTGGGTCGGCGGCCCGTCGATGACCTCAGTCCGCCACGTGTCCTTGTCCGTGACCAGTCGCAGCGACTGCCCGTCATCCGCCGTGCGCGTATACGGGTGTCGGAGGACGAGAGAGCCAACCAGGGGGAAACGGCGCTTGCAGTGGTCGCACGGGATAGTGACCGCCCACACGAAAGCCCAAGGAAACGCGCCGGTGCTGCTACGCGGGTAAAGCGGAGATGTCGCCGCCGCGACGCGAGACCCGACCTCAGCCAGAACCAGGCGTACATCATTAAGCAGGCGAGGCTCGGCTTCGTCGAAGAGGCCCTCATCCGTTGAAGGACGCCCGAATGGAAGATCCGGCTCCGCAGACCAATCGCGCAGCGTGTAGTCGGCCAGCAAACGACCAGCCAGAGTGGCGACCGGGCTGAGGTCCGTGCCTACAGCGGTCACGCCAAGGCGGGCGGCTTCGAGTGGAATGATGCCGCGACCGCTAAACATGTCGAGAACGACGGGGCGACCCGCCGGATATTGAGCGGCGATCGCCTGACGGAGACGCTGCTGCGCGCCCAAGTCCCCGCGCTCGATCGCAAGACGCACATCATTGTGGTGTATCGCTTGGTTAGGCAGTAGCGCCGCCAACACAGCGGCGCGCGCTTGGGCGATAGGGCGAGAGGCGAACCAGGTGAAGAGTGCCTTTTCGCTGCGGCCGGATCCGGCCGGGGTGCCAACGGCGGCATCGACTGAGGAACACGGGAACCAGTGATCAATGAGGCGGCTGTGCACGTCACTGGCCGTGTCCGCAGTGGTTCTCGTGTCTATCGTCGGCGCCTGAGTGGTGGTGGTCACCGCTGCTCTCCCATCAGCCGACGCAGGTCGGCAACCTTGATCTGGAACCGCTCAATGCGCCGAGGCCCGGTAGCTAGGAGCTTGGCCGGGTCCTGGGCGCGAACGAGGACTGTCGGGGATGTGGCGCAGTTTGCGACGACGTAGAGCCAGTAGTCCTGGCCGCGCTGCTGCGCCTGAGCCCACTCGTGCTGCTCCAGCCACACCGGCTCCAAGCCCGCGTGGAAGCCCTTGACTTCAACGAGGCGTTGTTCTCGGGTCGTGCGGTGTCGGGCGAGCAGGTCATAGCCCACGCCGGCGGTCTGGCGGTCGTCCACGTCGAAACCGAGCCGGTCCAGCTCGGTCAGCACGGTGGCCACCGCGACCGCTTCACTGTCCGGGTCGTAGCCGAGTTGGTCTGCGCGAGCTTCGCCGACGACGTGTGCCCAACCGGCCAAGCGGGGAGCGCTCTGCCCGACCTTGCTGATGTCTTCGAGCTGGGCGAGACGGTGTTGCTTGAGCTCCTCGAAGCGGGACATCCGCTCACGCCGTTCGGTGGCGGGCAGGTCCTCAAGCTCGTCCATGTAGCGGTATTCGACCTGGTCAAGCTGCTGGCGTGCCTTGTCGACCCACGCCTCCCGCTCCGCGCGGGCGCGGGCGACTTCACGCGTGAGCGCCGCGCGGGCTTCCAGTGCGCTGTCGTGCCGCAGGGCCGGGGACAGGGGCGGGGCGCTATGGCTGGCACCGGTTGGCCTGAGCAGCATGAGGGACTCCCAGGCGCTCTCGAATGCTCCGGCGCCGGAGTAGCGGATGAGGACCGGGGACTTGCGTCGCTGGCGTCGGATGCCGTCGTGTACCTCGACTTCGGCGTCGTAGACCAGGACGGTGTAGTTCGTGAGCGACGCGGGGTCGCTGAGGACTGTGCCTCGGACGAGTTCGCTCTCGCCGTTACGCAGCGCGAGGTCGGTCAGTTCGGCGAACGGCTCCTCGGTAGGGCCAAGCACGATGACGTCGTCCAGCCCCTGGGAGCCGTCGTTGATCGCCTGCCGAACAAAGGCGCCGTCTGCAGCGAGCAGCGCCTCGTGCTCTCCGCCGAGTGTGGGCGGTAGCAGCCGATTCGAGGTGACACGGCGGATGCCCTTGGCCGGCCCCGGGCCCAGGCGCCACTGCTCGGCACGGGCGAGTTGGTCGACGAAGCCGTCAACGATGACGGGGTTGATCGCTTCGAGACGGTCGCTACGGAATCGGTCGAGCGCGGCCTCGGTGTTGGCGGGCGTGTGGAGCCGGTCCTCGTCGCTGACCAACTCCTGTGCCTTGGACATCAACTCGGCTGTATCGGGAACCGTGACGGCTTGACCGGCTTGGGCATCGATGAGCGCGCGGGTGTAGTCGAAGTCAGTACGGGCGGCGGTCGCGTCGAGCAGGTCGAAGATGCGTCCGTCGAGCGCCTCTCCGGCTGCCTCCAGGTTGCCGAGCATGACCTCTTGGACTCGGCCCTCGCGGGTATCGGGCGCAACGAGGTGGTAGATGTGCACCGGCTTGGTCTGGCCGATCCGGTGCAATCGGCCCATGCGCTGTTCGAGGCGGACCAGGGACCACGGAATGTCCCAGTTGATCATGACGTGGGCGGACTGCAGGTCGATGCCTTCGCCGCCGGCATCGGTGGAGACGAGGATCTGGAACTCGCCGGCGAGGAACCGTTGTTGGAGCTGGTCGCGATCACGGTGCTTTACTGCGCCTTCGAGGGTGTCGACGCTGTACCCGGCGTGGGCGAACTGGCCGGCGAGCCAGCGGGCGGTGTCGGCGAACTCGGTGAAGATGAGCAGCTGGCCCTGCCCCGGCGTGATGCCGTGCTGGGTGAGGAGCTTCTGGGTGCGTAGCCACTTCGTGGAAGGGCCGGCGGTCGTGGCCAGTTTTATGGTTGCGATGACTCCGTCGATCGCCGTGAGCTCTTCGCTCTTGCTGCGGCTGCGGGCGTTGACGACGATGCCCTCGGCGCGCTCCCATGCCTCGTCGTCCTCTACGGCAAGGTTGACTGACCCGTCGCCTTGAGTGAACTCGTCAGGTATGGGGCGGTCGACCCGGCTGGACGCTGGGCCCTTGAGGGCCTCGTGCCGTCGCGAGATCGTGGCGGCGGCGGCCAGCAGTGCAGAGGCGGCCCTCTTGCCGTAGATCGAGCGGGCCAGGGTTGCATTCTCGCCGTAGTACGTGTCGACGTAGTCCATCACTGCGGTGTAGGCGGCGAGTTCCGGGCCGCTGAGGTCGATGGACACCGTCTCGGCGTACCGAGGCGGGAAGAGATCATTTCCGTCGAAGTCTTTCAGCTCCTCCTTCATCCTCCGTAGGAAGGACAGAGTCGAGGGCCTCAGGGCGTTGTCGTACTCGGTCTGCCGCGGGTCCCAGGGGTACAGCGTGGGGTCGAGGAGACTGAGCAGGCCGCGGAAGTAGTGCTCCTTGCCCCGGTGAGGTGTGGCGGTGAGCAGCAGGAAGTGGTGGGTACGGTTCGCCACCTCCCGCGCAGCGCCGAGGTACTGGGACGTGGGCGTCAGTCGGTGCGCCTCATCGAAGACTGTGAGCGACCACGATGCCCGGGCCCCGGAGATCTTGCGCCGAACGTCCGGGTTGTAGGTGTACAGGTCCACGCTCACGACCCACACACTGACCCGCGGATCGAGGTCGCGAGGGTCTCTGGCGACGTCAGGAGTGACTGTGGCCGCCTCGATCGCGAAGTAACGGCGTAAGTCCCGCTTCCACTTTTCCACGAGGTGCGCGGGAACAATGATCACCGTTCTGCCAGGTATCAGACCCCGCCTCGTGCCCTCGGCGATGTACATACCCGTCATGATCGTCTTGCCAGTGCCTGGTTCGTCGGCGAGCAGGAACCGCAGGCGTGGCTGGGCCAGCATGTGGCTGAACACGGCCTCGTCCTGGTGCGCATACGGCCGCAGCGGGCGCGTGGCAAGGACAGCAGACCGGATGCGGGGGACGGCATACTGCATCCATCGGCCCCACAGTGCGCTGAGCGCCCGGGCAGGATCACCATCAGCGTCGTTGACGGGCACGACAGCCGCATGCAGTTCAGCAAGGCTCAGCGCAACGTCGGTGAGCGTGCCGTCGCTGCGGCGCACGACAAAGTCAACTCCATCGCCAGCACCGGTAGCTGCGACGACGGTGACCATCCCGCCGTCGATGAAGAGTTGACTACCAGGGGACGGTAAATCGTCCGAGTCCTGCGCACTCATACCCAACCCCGCCTGCAACTGACAGCGCCCACCGGACCACGCCCCTAAAAGTCCCTTGCGGCGCCCAGTACCCCCCGAACACCACAGCGAATCGTGCCGAACTGTACGTGTTTATACGAGAGTTGGTTACCAAATGACCTCTGGATCGCCACCCTCAGGCACGTCACTGAGGCACCCCCAGAGGTAGAGCTTCGCTGGTGAGCGGCCGTGTGAATCATCATTCACATAGCGAAGATAATGTGAAGGCTATGTGATCAAAATGTGATCCACTAGCCTCATGGTCAGACTGCACCGCGCGCCTGCGTCGGCACGGCGACGTCCCCAACTAAAGGCGGCTTCCAACCCTCGTGGCCGGCGATGATCCTGGTGTGGCCTCATCGGCATGTCTGGCATGCCGTTCCGGCAAGAGACGCAGGAGCGACGCTTCCTCGAGTTCTGCCCGCAGATTCGGCCCCTCGGCGGCACTGGCCATACCGCTCACCGGGTGCGGATACCGGGCGTCCTCACATGCCGTCCTGGCCCGGGCACTCGGGATTCGCCGCGATCACCTCCGCCTCGTGAGGATGCCGCCCGGCGGGTTCGCCAGCCAGCGCGGGCCTGGTCCGCGGTCGCTGCGAGGCGTCCGAGTTGGTCCAGGCGCGCGGCTACGAGAGCGGCCAGCGAGCGGGTGCGTTCGGCCGGAGGCGGATAGGGGCGGCCGACCAGGGTCTCCCTGATGTGCTCGGGGCGCGTCTGCCCCTGCCCGACCTGAGGGCTGCCTGCGACCAGGTCCTGACCGGCACGGCTGTGGCCAACACGGTCCGGGACTCCACACCCGTCGAACCTTGCCCACCACCACCGCGGGCCCCGCTCCCCCGGCCACGCCACCAACACCCCGTCCAGGACACCCTCTTCGACTGCCCCGACCACTCAAGCACGCAGGCAGACCGGCGCCGGTCCGGGCAGCACTGCTGACCAGCACACAGCTGGCCGCCAGCCGGCGCTTGCCACCCGCCCCCACATCACTACCGGCCCCGGTGCCGACTCCGTGGCTGTCTTCGACACCCATCGGATCCGATGTCGCATCAGCCCGCCCTACAAGAGAAAGGCCCCTCAGCCATGCTGATTTCCCCTGCAACAGCCCAGCAGATACTCGCCGACCTCACGCTGGCGCCATAGACGGTCGCCGATCTCGCGGAAGCCATGCTGAAGGCCCTGGATGCAGCGCACAAGGCCGGGGTCGTTCATCGGGATGTGAAGCCAGCGAACATCATGATGGCTGAGGACGGCCGGATCCTGCTGACCGACTTCGGGATCGCGGCCCACCAGGACGACACCCGCCTCACCACCGTGGGCAGCGTCATTGGAACTCCGGAGTACCTCGCACCCGAACGCATCAACAGCGAGGAGGCCAGGCCCGCGAGCGACCTGTTCGCGCTCGGCGTCACCCTCTATCAGGCCATCGAGGGCGTCCCCCCGTTCAAGAGAACCTCGCCGACGGCCTCGGACGGTGATCTCCGGCCTGCAGGTCCCCGACGAGCGGCTGGACGCCCTTGCCGCCCTGGAGAAACTATCAAGTTGGCGCATCGCCACGAAGGAGATGCCGAAGCCGGCGGCTGCCCCCGGCAACCTCCCGAACCGGGAAACTTCCGGCGTCGGCCGAGCAGATCCGAGACCGCATCCCACGAAGCCGCAGCCGAAGCGGCAGCGTCCCAGCCAGCGGTCGGACGTGGCCTCTGTGCGGACATTGCAGAACTGGGCAGGCGCCCTGGCTCTTTCCATCGAGGCCATGAGCCGCTCCAACCTGGAGTACGACCGACTCGTCCGCGCCGCCCGGACATAGCCCGACTCCAGAAGGCTCAGCCTGCGCCTGATGAGCCGATCTCCGCGGCGCTGGGCTCCCGCTGGAGCGAGGAGGTGCGTGTCGTGGCGGACAGGTGGACCGGGATTGGCCAAGCTGACAGGCAGCTGCTCGAGGTCCTTTCACCTAGGGCGTGTTTCGAAAGTAGCGTCGTCCGCCCGGAGGGCGGGCCCCGCGGCATCTGGTGCGTGCGATCGCAAGGCGCCGGAGCGTCCTAGTGGCGGAGCCACTCGGACGTTTCGGCAACGCCGCGAGCGTGCGTGCCAGACGCCGCGGGGCAGGCGGGACTTTCGAAACACGCCCTAGGCCAGCGTGGTGCGGCGCACCCCGTCCCCGCACCCCCGCTGAACGGGCCGGCAGCCTCGACGACCTGCCCCGGCTAACGAGGCTGCTGGTCCTGCTGGCCAGGGTTGGGCCCAGGGTGGGCGGGCTAACCGCGGCGCTTCGGCAGAACCTGGCCGCCGTTACTCAGGTCCGTCTCCAGATCGCTGAGAAAGCACGGGGCTGTGCGCCCCTTCAATGGCATTCACCGACTGGCGGATTCTCCCCGCTCGGGATGAAGGGACGGTCGGGGACTTCTGGAATCCGGGCGCGGCGAGACTTGCGTGTTGACGGCGTGTGCTCGTGCGTCGGGATCCGTGCGTGCTGGCAAGGTGCTGGGGGCGTCGGACGGCTTCGCGGCGGTATCGAGCAAGGCGCTGATGTCGTCGGCGAAGTGGGGGCCAGGCATGGGGAGGTCGAGGTCGGGCTCGCGTAGGTAGCCGACGGCGACGGCGGTGGGGATGTAGTCCATGAGTTCGTTGACTGCAGCGGAGTGAGTGCGTTCGCTGTCCCGGGCAAGGTGGCGCAGCAGGCGCAGGATTGTGGTGGTGGGCATCTGGGTGACTGGGTGGGTTGCCGGGTGCCATTCCGTCCCGGGTGTGGGGATCGGTTCTTCCTGCTCGGCGTCTTGTGGTGGGGGCTGGACGTCGTTGGTCTGGCTGTGCCACCAGTTGGCTGTTTCGCTCTCGCCCAGGGCGAGGTGGTGGAGGTAGAGGCAGTAGGCGGCGGCGGGTTGGCCGGCTCCTGCGGCGTACTCCCACCAGAAGCGGGCGCCTTCGCTGGTTTCGGTGAGCTGCAGGACGCAAGCCAGGACGAGGGCGCTGCGGGGTTGGGGGACCTGTTCGGTGACGAAGTCGGCGACGTCGGTGGCGGGGGTATGGGTGACGACGGTTTCGCACAGGGCGCGGAGGTCTTCGGCGGCCGCGTTCGGTGCGGTGCTGGTGTCGCCTGAGTGGGGGTCTGGGTGCCGGGGCGGGACGATGTCGCGGGGCACGGTGCGCTCGGGGACGAGCAGGGCCCTGGAGAGGATTTCGTCGATGCGGGTCATGCGGTGTTCCCTTCGGTTTTGGGTGGCGGGTAGATGAGGCTCTCCAGGAACCGGCGGGCGTGGCGTTCGTCGGAGCGCACCGACGCCATCGAGACGCCCAGGAGGGCGGACGCACCCCGTTGCGTGAACCCGCAAAGGGAGCGAAGCACTGTGACGTCGAGCTGGTGGTCGGGCAGGCGGCTGATGGCCTTGAACAGCTCCAGGCTTTCGGTGAACTGGTTCATGCGGTCGATCTGGGTGGTCATGGAGCTGAGGGCGACGGTGTCGAAGGCTGCCGAGCCGAGTTCGGGCCGGCCGTCCAGGTGGGGGGTGCGGGACATGACGGTGGCCCGCAGGACCTCCCAGGCGAACCGCCGATGGTCGGGGCTGGCGAGCGCGTCGTTCCAGCGAAGCCACAGAATGTCGAAGGAGTTCGACACGGCGATGTCGCGCGGAATGTCCTCGAGGAAGCACTGGGCGTAACGCCTGTAGCGGTCTTCGACCAGCTCGCTGAAGGCGCAGTGTTCCAGCGGCGGGGCGGCCGAGGTGGTGAGTGTCTTCTCGCTGCAGCCCTCGACCCACTCCCTGCTCTTGTGGGCCTCCAGGGCGGCTTGGCGCCACAAGGAGTGCAGCGGCCAGTCCGGGAGCTTGAGCTCGGTGCCCAGGCTCAGGACGATCTCCCAGCGCGGGTACAGGCCTGTGCCGCGCAGGAGTTCGGAGATTTTGGACTTGGCCACACGAGCTCGGCCGCTGAGGTCGTTCAAGGTCAGTCCGCTGCGCAGGTAGGTCTCACGTACGGGCTCGAGCCAGGCGCGGTGGGCGCTGCCCACGCTGTCTGCGATGGGCCCGAGCTTGCGTCCCGGGCGTGGTCTCCCAAAACCGGGCGAGTCCATGGAAGTCACGGGGCCTTGCCCTCCTTGTCCGGGAGGGGCGCGCTGCGGTGCCCCGGTCCGGAGGCGCTGTCTGTGCGGGAGGCATGCATGATCTGCTGCACCGTCAGGCCGAGGGCGGGGGCCAGGGTTGCGATCGCCGCAACCTCCCCGAGGGCCACCAAGGCGATGCTCCAGGTGAGAACCCCTGTGGTGGCCACGATGAGCCCCATCTGTTTACGTTCCATTCCGATCACTCCGTTGTGTCGGCTGCCTGTGGCCCCGCGGCCCGTCCGGACGCCGCGGGGACTCTCCGGAGGGCGGGTGCCGGCCGTCTCCCGGAGAGGGCAACCAGCATGGAACGATGGGGAGTTGTTACGCCACGTGATCATGGAATCACGGAACAATGAGTAGCGCGTCACTGCCGACAATCGATCGCCGATGACCGGATCCAGGGGCCAGTCGGCGCGCCCGAGTGGAAGTTCCCGATTTTCCTTGCAATCAGGCCGCGCACCCCCGTCAATGGAAGCGGACGCCATTGGTGTCGGCCTTCCGTCCGGAAGGGCCCGCTCCCGTGCCGAGAAGTTGGGAGCGAGCACGCCGCTCTCGCCTGGCCGCTGATGGAGGCCAGGCGAGAGCGGGGCTCCACGAAGCTAGCCCAGAGCACTGACATTGCCGGGCAGGCCGCAGAAGCACTCCCCCAAAACCCGCATCGTCCATGGACTCAGCACACTCAAGAGGTGTTGTGGCGAGCAGGCCCTGAGGAACGGCGGGCCTTATCCGTCACCGGCCCTCAGTGCACGCGAGTCATAGTGACTACCGCGTGCCGCGCGGTCCCAGCGGCGACCTCCACGACCCAGCGGTGATGCGCTGACCGCTTGAGCTCGCCATCTGTTCCAGTCCTCGCTCGTGCACCGACGCCGCTCACCTGCAGCGCATGCACCCCGGGCAGAACGTGCTGGTCGCCGGGGTGCGCGCCTCCAAGGCCAGGTCGACGAGCCCGGCTCCGTCCTCGAGGGTGACGAAGATGACGCGCCGGTTCAACGGCTGGACAGACACTTTCTGATGGCACTGCGGTCCGCGTGCTTCCACGGTTCCGCGCACGAGCATGAAGCTGTTGCCCAAAGTTCAGGGGCAGAACTTGAGTTGACCTTTCCTCGACGGGGGTACCCATAACGTGGTTCCTGTGATCGACAGCGGCGAGCACGGGGGCCGGTGGGCCATGGTCATGCCTCGTGCGGTCATGTCTCTGCGTCAGCACCTCAAGGCCTGCGGCGGCACGTTGCCCCTCGATGATGTGGTCTCGGTGCTGTTGGACATCGCCGTCGCGCTCAACAGTCTGGACGGCGACACCGTCCACCGCGACCTCAAGCCGGACAACATTCCCCTGGCAGGGAGCGCTCGGATGTACAGCGTTGTATCGGCGTAGCACTTCCGCCGGCCGACGGGCAGCAGCCGTGGCACGCTATGGCCAACTCCCGCTGACATAGGCGGTCTTGGATACAGGGTTTCCTCCACATCAATCTTCGATCAGAGGTTTGATGGTTGGATGCAGGAGTGGAGGAGATACACGCTTATTGCGTGTGCATCTGTGTGTGGCGCAGCGGCTGTGTGTCTGGTGGCAGTGGCCGTCTTCATGGATCTAGCGGCTGCGGACCGGCTGGGCAGCGTGCTGGGGGCTATAGCTGGGCTTGCGGGCCTGTCGCTATCGCTATGGGGACTCGCCGGTTCCGGCCGTCGGTCGATTTCGGTTGAGGCTCATGCCGGCGGTGTGGCGTCGGGCGGCCACGTGGGGCGCGTCGTCGTCGGCGATCGCAACGAGGTGGCTGCGTCCGCGTCGGCACCTCGCCGTGCAGCGCCCTCCGCCGACAGCGTGCGCGCCTCGGGGGCGGGCAGCATCGCTGCTGCTGGAGATGTCGATGAGGTCATCACCGGGGACGGGAATCAGGCGTGAGTCCACCGCCGGTGTGGTCCCGCCGGGACCGCCTCCCGGGCGACGACGGCAACCCTCCCCTGGCTCCTGGCAGTCAGGTGCAGGCGGGCAAGCACTCAGTGGCCGCGGGCGGGGATGTCGGCGCGGTCATCACCGGCGACAGCAACGCCATCACGCATGTCTATGTGGTTCCGTCCGCCGCTCAGCCCGGTAGCGACGAGCCGGTCACTCGCCC
This sequence comes from Streptomyces antnestii, assembly GCF_004005495.1. Taxonomy (GTDB): domain Bacteria; phylum Actinomycetota; class Actinomycetes; order Streptomycetales; family Streptomycetaceae; genus Streptomyces; species Streptomyces antnestii. Next base: position 21,435 of record NZ_RZYA01000028.1, on the reverse strand, counting down.
TATCAACGCCTGCCATCCACTCGACCTGGAAGTGCATCACGCGATCCATCTCGCTCCCACGGAAGCGATTCTGCCGGTCTATGTGCCGCGCGAGCACGACGCCCATCTGCAGCGCATCGTCGACGCCGCTCGTGGCGGCAGGAGCCAACTGTGTGTGCTGGTGGGGGAATCCTCCACCGGCAAGACCCGTGCGTGCTGGGAAGCGATTCAGGTCCTGGCCGCCGAGGAGTGGCGGTTATGGCATCCCTTCGACCCCACGCGTGCCGACGCCGCCCTGGCCGGCCTGGCCTCAGTGAGGCCGCGGACCGTGGTCTGGCTCAACGAGGCGCAGCACTACTTGGCCCATGCTCAGGTCGGCGAGCAGATCGCCGCCGCCCTGCGTACCCTGCTGGCCGACACTCGGCGTGCCCCCATCCTGGTACTGGGCACCTTATGGCCGGTGCATCGGGACCAGCTGACGTCCCTTCCCTCCTCCGGCGAAGACCCGCATGCGCAGATTCGGCCACTGCTCGCTGGTCGGCAGGTACACGTGCCGGACGCCTTCACCGACGGGGACCTCGTAGCCGTTCGCAGCGCCGCCCGCTTGGACGCGCGCCTCGCGCAGGCACTCGCCGGAGCAGCCGACCGCCGGATCACACAGTTCCTCGCCGGTGTTCCGGCGCTGCTGGAACGCTACGAGCATGCCGGCCCAGCCGCCCGGGCCGTTCTCAACGCCGCCATGGACGCCCGGCGTCTGGGGTGCGGAGTGGACCTCCCCGTGTCGTTCCTCGAGGAAGCAGCCACCGGCTATCTGCCAGGATCCGTCTTCGAGTCCTTGGACGACGACTGGCTCCAGCAAGCCCTCGTCTACGCCGAACGCCCGGTCCATGGTGACGCGAGACTCCTTCAGCGGGCACGCCGCACACCAGGGAGCACTCCCGTGGACAGTTACTTCCGGCTCGCCGACTACATGGAGCAGCACGGCCGTAGGACGCGCCGTGACCTGTGCCCACCGGCGTCCTTCTGGAACGCGGCCCTACACCACCTGCCAGGACCCGCCGACGTCTTCGCACTGGCAACAGCCGCCGAGGCCCGGTGGCGGTTGCGCTACTCCCGGCTGCTTGCCGAGCGTGCCAGAGCGCTCCCCCGGCAGGAGCCCGCTCTCCCTGTTGAGGGTCAGTCCTATGCATCCGACTGGCCGGACGAGTCTGACATCTGGCCGGCAGACCATCCCACCTGCCGTGCCCTGGCTGACCTCGCCTTCGCGGCCGCCGAGACAGACGACTACGAACAGGCTGCAACCCTTGCCCTTGAGGCCGCCTTCTGCTGCCAGCCGGACGCTCTCGCCGACATCGCCCTGCAGCACGAACGAGCCGGACTGACTGCCGAGGCATCCGATCTGGCTCACCGTGCCGCGGCCAACGGTGCCACCTACTGCCTGGGCCGCCTGGCCATGATGCGCGAAGAGGCTGATCTCTACGAACACGCTGAGCACTACGCGCGCGCCGCCGCCGAGTACGGGCTCACGGGCACACTCGCCGAACTCGCCGTACGCCGCGAAGCAGCCGGAAACAAAGAACGCGCCCTCGATCTGTGGGAAGTAGCTGCCGAGTTCGAACATCCGGAAGCCCTGGCAAACATCGCCCGCCTCCAACACGAGGCCTACGACACCGACGGGGCAGCACGCACCGCCCGCGAGGCACTCGACCGCGGCGACGCCCACCGCTTCCACAGCCATCGCATCGAGCCGCTGTGGGAAAAGCTGTGGCCGCACGGCATCGAACCAGACGGCAGCCCCTCCCCGTCCACACCCACAGCGTAGGTGGGTGCTTCGTCGTCAGACGTCCCATCGCTATCACGCTCGACTGGAAAGCGGGCCTGAACAGACACTCATCGTCTGACGGTGTGGTTGGAGGCCGAAGGGGCCTCCGGGCCACTGCAGATCAGCAATGTCGACGATGACGGCCCTGGGTCGGGCGCCGGGCCGGGGCTGGAGCACACGCAGGGGACCGCTTTTCTCGGCGCGGCCCCCTCGAAGGGCATGCACTGCATCCGGCGGTCTCCCCGCCATCTCGTCAAGCTGACGCGAAAAGCGGCGAACTTACGTCCGCCCCCCGACTGGTCTGAGATCCTGGAGACCGATCGAGAGGGGCCGAAGGTATGGAGTGGAAGACTCACGGTGAGCGACAGATCTACACCAACAAGTGGGTGAATCTGTGCCTGGTCGATGTCCAACAGCCTGACGGACGCAGATGGGAGTACCACGTCGTTCGCCTCCGGCACTTGGCCGTGGCCGCCGTCGTCAATGATCAACAAGAGGTCCTGATGATGTGGCGGCATCGCTTCATCACGGACTCATGGGCCTGGGAGTTGCCCATGGGCCTGGTTGAGGAGGGCGAGTCCCCAGAAAACGCTGCGGCCCGCGAAGTATTGGAGGAGACGGGCTGGCGCCCTGGGCCCATCAAGCCCCTGATCTACGCCGAGCCTGCCAACGGGATCACCGACTCGCAGCACCACGTCTTCCGGGCGGACGGCGCGACCTACGACGGGCCGCCCACGGAAGAGAACGAGTCTGACCGCATCGAATGGATTCCGCTCTCAGAGGTACGAGGGATGATCGACCGCCGGGAGATCCTGAGCAGTGGGTCGCTGGTCGGCCTGCTGTACCTGCTTATGGACGAATCGATCCGCTAACAGGTGGGAGGAACTCCCGTAGTCGCGCCTCAAAGGCCAGGGCTACGGGTTCCTGCCTGTGCGGAGCTAATTGGTCGTAGAACTCGCGGAGATGGCCTGACACTCGCTCGGAGGCTACGGCCGATGCCGGCTCCAGAGCGTGCGTGGCGGTGCGGCACGCCTGGTCAAGCTTTCCCTGGTCGAGCTGCGTACGTGCAAGCCAGAACGCGTGAAATGCCCGCCCACGCTGGTTGGTACGGTCCTCCCTGCGTAATGCGTCTGCGATCAAGGGTTCAGCAGTCTCTGCTTCACCCAGTCGGCCGTGAGCGATGCCCGTGTCCACTATGAGCTTCGGCTCGTTGAAGTAGGTCACCCAAGACGGATCCAGGTCACTCGTCTGGATCTGCCCGAACTGATGGTGGGCTTCCCCGATCGCCCGGTGAGTGGAATCGCGGTTGCCCAAGGTGGCATGGGCGAAGGCTTCGCGCATGGACAGCATGGACAAAACGCGTGGGGTACTGCCGAGAGATGACCGCGCTTGGTCCTGAGCGGCGGCGACGAGTGCCAGAGAGTCCGCGGGCTTGTCCTGATACGTGGCCTGCAGGCTCATGCAGGCAAGGACGTTAGCGATGAACTGGCGGTCGTCGACTTCCGTGGCCAGTTGCAGTGCTTCAGTGAAGTAGGCGCGGGCCTGGTTGTACTGGCGGGCATCGAAGTAGGTCCAGCCGACGAGGCACGCGAGCTCGGCTGCGATTTGGTACAGACCGTTCTGGATGGACGGTGGTCGGCTTTCCTTGAGTAGTCCGACTACGTATCGGAGTTGGCCGACGATTGCTGGCCTCAGCGCCTCGCCGCCGTGCTGGTCGTCACGTCGCCAGTAGTCTTCGATGGACGATCGGAACGCTTCAAGTGTGGCTGCACTGAGGCTTGTTCGGGTGGCCAATGCCAGGATGCTGTCCACATCGGGCCCTGGCAGAGAAGCGGGTGTCCGCTTGCTTGACTCTGGCTCTTGAGGCGCCTCGCACTCTGTGACCACGAGGGCCTGAGGCGTTTCCCACGTCCGCCGGGCAAGCCCAAGCATGTGCCCCGGGATTCGTAATCCGTCTGCGATGCGTTCGATGACGTCCATGTGCGACAACCGACGTTGCCCTGCGATGACTTCGCCAACTCGGCTGGGCGTTAGCTCGCAGCGTCTGGCGATCATCGACGGGTAGATGCCCGCCCTCGTCTTCACCAGCCGGAAGACTCTGGCGAAGTCTCGCGCCCGACATGCGCTGATCATCTCGGGGTCGGTGAGCAGCTTTGCAGGAAGTTCCTGGGGCCGGTCGGCGTCGGGCACTGGGCAAGCTCCCACACTGCGAGGGCTACGCAACGTCGCGGATTCTCTACTTGCCGCAATGTTACCCAAGTTGGGTAATCAGCTGGACCTTTTGGCGCCGGCACCCAAATCGCGATCCTCTTGTGCATGGAGAGCAACCAGCAGACCAGACCAGGCATCGGTGAGCTGGCCATGGACAACGCCAGGGACCGTATGGGCGTCGTCATGGGTGAGATCGGCGGCCGTGTGCAGATGAGGCCTATCCGTGGCGGCGTCGAGTGGGATGCCGTGCCGGCCAACGTGGTACCGCTCAGTGCGCGGAAGGAACTGAGCGCGCGTCTGGCAGTGAAGAACGGCAATAGGCGGGTTGGGTTGTGATGCGCGCCATCGGCCGGTACGCCGGGCTCCTATTCATCATCTGCATCAGCGGATCGTGCGGCCTGGTGATCGGCATGGTCCTCGCGATGGACCAATAGACCGGTCGCCCGGGCGTGAGCCAATCCCTCCAGCACCCCGTCAGCGTTCGGGGGTGCCACGCATACCCGCTTCCCCGTCGTCCAGCCCTGGCCCAGGTGCCCAGGGGGAGGCTGAACGTTCCAGTGCAGAGCGGCAGTGCAGTCCGGCCCGTGGGGCGGCGCGCAGCTCCGCGACGGGACCTGGGTCGGCCTACGGAGCGACGTCCCGTGTCTCCACCGACGACCGGCGCCTGCCGACGAGGGCAGCTTCCCCAGCCTCAACACACGATCGAGAGGAAGAGCAACCCACATGTGCCAGCACATGCCCGTCTGCCCCAAGGCCGACGAGTCCGACCGTGATGCGGCCAAGCGAATGGTACGTGACGACATCTCGGGCTGGACGCTGCTGTGCAACGGTGTCCTGCTCTTCGACGACACCGGCGAGCTGCTGCCCAACGGGACGGTCATCGCCCCGCACCGCCCTCTCGTCTGCGAGCGAGGTGCCGCATGAGCACCTCTGCCGACATCGTTATCCCGTACATCACCCTCCGCCGGAACGAGGAAGCCGAGAGCTTCCTGATGCTCTGCGCCGGCATGGAGGACGACCGACAAATGCGGCTTGCCTATATGGATGAGGGACGCGAGGACCGTGACCTGCACGGTGTGCTCTGGTCCCGTGTCTCGCAGTCTCTCGGCGCCGACCGACTGCCGACGGGAGTCCCCCACTGGAAGCTGGTCCACCCGTCCAGGCAGCGGGAGACCATGCTCCGCCTGCGCTGCCAAGTGTGCTTCGCGAGCACCAAAGCCGTGCGCCGCCAGGCACCCGAGCGATCCGGCGTCCTGTTCCTACAAACCGCCCAGAGCGACCTGGGCCAGCCTGTTCGTACCTGGCAGCCGCCCGTCTGCGTCGAGCACGCGCAGTTGGCCGCCGCCCGGTGCCCTCCCTTGGACCGCCAGGGGCACGTCGCGCTCCTGGCCCGCCGCTACCGCCTCTACGGAGTGATCGGAACCCCGCACGCGTTGGCCTGCGACGGGGTGCGCGTCCTGGCAGGCAACGACACCCCGATCCCCTACGGCGACCCGCGGCTGCGCTGGTTCCTCGCCTCCCAACTCGTCCGCGAGCTGTCCGACTTCGAAGTCGTGGACCTGGCGGATCTCACGCCCGCCACCTAGGCCCCGCTCGGCGTTCCTGTGCTGATGGCGGAACGCCGAGCGGCACCACCTCCCCTAGCACACCCCCTGTTCAACAGCCGCTTTCGGCTGCCCGCTGACCTGGAGAAATGATGCTCACCGCACCCACCTACCGCACCGTCGAGGGCGCCTACCTTGATCTGCTACGGGTGGCCTGCGACAGTCCCGAGTTCAACATCGCGGCCCGCGGCAACGACGCACGAGAGGTCATCGGCGTCAGCTTCCGACTGCCCAACCCGCGCCAGCGCCTGCCCTACCTCGCCGCGCGGAAGGCCAACCCGGTCTTCCAGTTCGCCGAGGCGCTCTGGTATCTGGCCGGCCGCCGAGATCTGGAGATGATCGGCTACTACGCGCCGTCGATGCGCTCCAGCTCCAAGGACGGCGTCACCCTGGGCGGCTCCGCCTACGGCCACACCCTGTTCAATCCGCCCGCTGTCGGAGACGCATGGTCCCCGTTCGAGCGGGTGCTGGAGCTGCTGCGCACCGAGGCCGACAGTAAACGCGGGTACCTGCCCGTGTTCTCGGCCGCTGAACTGACCGTCGCCGACAACCCGGACATGGCGTGCCTGGCCGGTCTTCACCTGTTCGTCCGCGATGGTCGCCTGCACATGGTGTGCCACATGCGGGCCAACGATCTGGACTGCGGCCTGCTGTCCGACGTGTTCTCGTTCACGATGATCCAGGAGTACGCGGCCATCCAACTCGGCCTGGAGCTGGGCCACTACACCCACACCATCGGCTCGGCGCACGTGAACGAGTGCAACGTGGACCGAGTCCGGCGTGTGCTGAACGAGGCGGAGCTGCGCCGGGCTCCGCACTCGTTTCCGTTCCCTGCAATGTCGGTGACGACCGGCCCCGACACGATCAGGCGGCTGCTGGAACACGAGGCGCTGCTGCGTACCAACACGGTGAAGTACAGCGCGGACGAGATCGCCCGTCTGAACCTCGATGCCTATTGGCAGCAAGCGGTGCTGTTGTTCGAGGTGTACCGGCAGATCAGGCACGACGAGAGCGACGCCGTCGGCCGTGACGTCCTCGACTGTCTGCACCCGGGCCTGCGCTGGCTGTGCGAGAACAAGTGGGAGGCCTGCGCGGGAGCGGAGGGGGCGAAGTGAGCGGCAGGCCGCCGGCGGGTGGTGTGGTCAGGGGCATCGACTTCGGCCGGTGGGCCGTCGTGCTGTGTAAGCCGGACGCTGTGGAACGCGACCTGGTCGACGCTGTCCTGGACCGGGTCGAGGGCGCGGGCGTGTCCATTGTCGGGCGCATGGAGCTGGTCGCAAAGGCGTGGCAGGCCCACGTGCACTACTGGGACCTGCTGGTGGACCGCGATTGGTTTTTGGACCGGGACATCGCCGCGTGCCTGGACGAGGCGTACGTGGGGCAGCGCGTCACCGTTGCGCTCGCCCACGGAGAGCCGGGCATGCACGCACGGCTGCGCGACCTGTTGGGCCATTTCGATCCCACGCACGCCGCCGCAGGGACGATCCGCGCGGACCTCGGCCAGGACAGCCTGGAGGCGGCGCTCGCCGAGAAGCGGCTCGTGCGCAACCTCGTGCACACCTCCGACGACGCGGACGCGGCGCGCCGCGATTTCGGAACCTGGTTCGGTGCCGGCCGCCGCGACCTTCTCACCCCACCCCTCTCGGCGCAGAAGCAGATCCGCTGACGCCTGGCCTCAGGAGACCGTGATGAGCACTCCCTCCATCGGCAATCGCCGCCCCCTGCCCATCCTTCCTGTCGAGCAGATCACCAGCCTGAAGCCAGAACTGGCGGACGTGATCGAGTACCGCAAGTCCGGACTGTCGTTGAACTGGATCATCGGCTGCCCGCTCAACTGCGGCTACTGCGTGCGGCACTTGTTCGAGAACTACGGGATGAAGGTCCCGCGGCGGCTGATGAGCGACGAGGACGCCGTGAACCGCCTCGTCAGCCACCCGTACTTCCGGCCGCACCAGACGCCGATCCAGCTCCTCAACCGCGCCACCGACCCCATGCTGCTGATCGTCAAACCGCACCTGTTCAACGTGCTGCGGCAGCTCGACGAGCGCGGCCTGACCAACCACGTCCTGGTCATCACCCGGTGGCGGGTGACGCCCGAGGACTGCGCCGTCCTCAACAGCTTCACGCACCTGCGCCTGACGGTCCTGGTCACGCACTCCAACATCCAGGACCCCAAGATCGAGCCGGTGGCCAGCACCATCGCGGCGAAAAGTCTGCGGACCCTGTACGAGCGCGCCGAGCGGTACCGCACCGTCCTGTACTGGCGGCCGGTCGTGCCCGGCCTGAACGACTCCGATGCCGACATCGCCCGCGCCCGCGAGCTGTCCGAATCCGCGCATGCGACGGTCTTCACCGGCTTGTTCTTCCGCAAGGAGATCGCCGCGTACTACGAGGCCCACGACATGCCCATGCCGTACGAGGAGACCGCTCGCCGCAAGATCATGCCGGAGGTCGCCGAGCAGCGGATTCTCGCCGCTTTCGAGCGCGACAGCGGATGGGGCGCTCTGTTCCGCAAGACCTCATGCGGCGTGGCCTACGCCCACGGGGAGGCCGACTACAACGGGCACTTCGGCATTCGTGAACTGTGCGAGATCTGCCCGCCCGAGCAACTCGCCAGGTGCGAGGCCGCATGGGTCAAGCCGGAGCTGACGGCCGTCACTCGACAGGCCCGGAAGCTCGGCGCGAGCGGCCCGATCGACATCACGGATCGTGCCATCGTCGTGGAGGGACTGGACGAACCTCCGCGCTACTACCTCCAGCACGGCTTCGGCTACCAGTGCCACGACCGCGCCAAGCCTCACCACCACCGCCAGCACGGCCGCGCAGGCATCGGCTGGGCGGCAAAGAACGGACCCACCGCCCCATGAACTTCCCCTCCTGGCCCGAGCTGCTGGTCGTCGATGTCGAAGGCAACGGGCACCACCCGCCCGATCTGGTGGAGGTCGCCGCTCTGCCCGTACGGGACGGACAGCCCGACAAGAGCACCGCCGGCGCCTGGCTGACCCGACCGCGCAGGCCCGTCACGTCGTTCGTTGCCGCTCAGGTGCACGGCCTGACGAACCAGATGCTCGAACAGCAGCCGCGCTGGGAGGAGATCAGCGAAGAGGTACATGCGCGCCTGGGCACCGCATGGATTGCCGCGCACAGCGCGCACGTGGAATACCGCGTGCTGTCCGCGCACCTGCCGCAGTGGCGGCCGGCCGGAGTCATCGACACGCTCCGGCTGGCCAAGGCCACCTACCCCGACCTGCCCAAGTACGGCCTTGACGCCCTGATCAAGCACGTGAAGCCCGACCTGAGCCAGGCCCCCGCGCAGCGTCACCGCGCCACGTTCGACGCATACGCGACCGCGCAGCTCCTCATTGCCGTGGCCAAGCACTACGACCGCTGGGACCAGATCGTCGCGGCCGCCGTCCCGCCCGGCCTGCCCGGCACCCCCGAACCAGAACAGGAGCCCACCCTGTGGTGAACGACCCGACTCCCCTGCGCATCGGCGTCATGGGAGCCCATTCGACCGGCAAGACCCTGCTGCTGCGCCGCATCGAGATGGAGCTGCGCGCGAACGGGGTACAAGTGACCCGCACCGGCAACGTCGGCCGCCGCGCGGCTCTGGTCCCCCTGCCCAAGATGCAGCACCACACGGCGGAATCAACCGCCTGGGTCGCCGCGACGGGCATCGCCGACGAGATCGCCGCAGGCGCCCGCCTGGAAGACGAACCGGTGAAGGTCATCCTGGCGGACCGGGCGACCTGGGACGCGCTCGCCTACTTCCGCGCCGCCCAAGAGTGGCGCCGGCAGCCCATCTCGCGAGCGGACCGCGAATCGCTGTACCGGCTCGCCTCCGCCCGCGGGCACTACGACCTGCTCCTGGCGACCGTCCTGGACCCCGAGGCCCCCGTGATGAAGCGCAGCCGCGACTACGACGCCCGCTACCGCACGCTGGTCGACCGCCACACCCACGACCTGCTGCGCGAGGAGAACCTGCCGCATGTGCGCGTTACCAACACCGAGGCCAGCTACGACCTCGCCATCGAGCACGCGCTCACGCTCTGCCTGACGGAGGCACCGGTATGACCAGCTCCCTGCCCGGTGGAACCATCCGGATCGCCGGGAAGACCGTCTCCCGTCTCGGCCTGGGCACCATGCGCCTGACCGGAGCAGGAACCTGGGGCGACCCCGACGACCGCGGCCAGGGACTCGGCGTGCTCCGCCAGGCCGTCCACACCTACGGCATCACCCACATCGACACCGCGGACGCCTACGGCCCGCACACCGTTGAAGAGCTGATCGCGGAAGCACTGCACCCCTACCCGGACGAAACTCCTCGTCGCGACCAAGGTCGGCCTCCTGCGGCCGGCGCCCAACGTGTGGGCCCCACACGGGCATCCGGCCTACCTGCGGGCGTGTGTCGAGGCGAGCCTGCGCCGTCTGAAGGCCGAACGGCTGGAGCTGTGCCCTGCAAAGCCGCTCACCGGCTTCGGGGCGTCTTGTTCAGCCTGGCGGATCCACTCGGTCAGTAGGAATCCGCGCCGGTGGCGGAGGAGCTCGGCGAAGTCGCGGGCGATGTCCGGGCAGGCGATCCGCACGTCGAGCAGGCGGCGTTCGAGTTCGGGTGGAAGGGTGCCTTGCGCGCGACCGAGTGCGCTCACCGTGAGAGACGCGGCAAGTGGACTCAGGCCCATGCTCGTCCTCTCCGGCGAGATCGTCCTGGTGTGGCTGCGCATCGACGCAGAGGCCCGCCGCGCGGACGAGCTCGGGGCGGAGGTCGGGCTGCGGGGCGATGCGGTGACGACCCTCGCGGAGGACATACGGATACTGCGGAAGCAGGTCAAAGCGGAAGGCGGGACGCCGGCGGCGCCGGATCCGTCCCGGGCGGTCGACGATCTACCGGACCGCGTAGGGGATCCCGTGCTCGTGCCGGGCCCTCGAGGCCCGCAAGGCGCATCGGGGAAACCAGCGCCGACGATCACCCCTTCCCCGGGCCCGCAGGGTTGCACCTGGCGCAGACTCGACGGTGCCCGGACCGCCTGGCGCCGACTCGACCGTGCCCGGCCCTTCCGGTCCACCTGGGCCCGCGGGGCAGGACGGAAAGGACGGCACGAACGGGACCGACGGGACGACGCAGTGCCCTGACGGCTACACGTGGCAGACCCCTGCCGACGACCCCGATGCACTGATATGCCGCCGGGCTGGGGCTCCGCCGCTGCAGCAACCAGACCCAGAGGACAGTACGCGCCGACCGCGGCCGGCCTGGATCCGCAGCGCCGCCAGTACGTCTGACCCCGAACGACACAGCCCCCTGCGTGGTCGCGAGGACCACGCAGGGGGCGTTACGTCATGCCTCGGCTCGGTCCAGTGCGTCAATAGCTTTCACGATCAGGGCACGGGCGTCGGCCCCGTACACGGCCATGCTGCGCAGCTCGGAGAACGCGCTCAGGTACTGGTCGATCTCCGACTGCTGCTTGATCCGCACCTGAGCCGTCACCAGCTCCACGGACACGAGCTTGTCGTCGTACACGTGGAACGTTTCCCGCGGCCACTGGCGCCGCTCGACGGTGTCCGAGGGAATGATGCCGAGCGAGACCCCGGGCAGGGCCCCGGCCGTCAACAGATGGCCAAGCTGCGCGGCCATCGCCGCGGCGTCGCCGAGCTGGTAGTAGAGGCTCGCTTCCTCGACGACGAACAGGAAGCGGCGGCCCTGCTCGTGCAGAATCTTCGACCGGTCGATCCGGGCCTGTGCCGCCGCCGGGCTGTCGTCGACTTCCAGGGCGTGTGACCGCGCGGAGATGTGCAGGATGCCGGCCGCGTAGCCGACGGTCTGCAGGAGCCCGGGAACGAGCGTCGCGGAGTACACACGGAAGAGGTGCGAGTTGGTGAACAGGCGGCCGGTCGTGATCTGGAGCTGCTTGAGCCCGTGGCGGACGTGCTGTCGCCACTCGGTGTACATGGCCTCCGCGTCGATGGACTGCTCGACGAGGGCTGCGGCCTCGCTGTCTGCCCCGCATGCAGCGCACCAGCGGCGGATGTCGTCGGGCGACGGCGGTGTCTGCGCCTTCTCCAGACGGTAGGTCTTCGGGTGCGACCAGCCGCACCGCTTGGCCAGTTCAGGCCCCGTCAGCCCAGCGTCGGCGCGCAGTGCACGCAGCCTTGCGGCGACGCGCTCGCGGGCTCTCTGCGCGGACGACGAGGGGGATGTGGGCATGAACTGGCCTTACAACTTCCGCTAGTTGATCTCATACTGGTCGTGCGGGATCGCGAGATCCCACACTGTCTCGAACGCCTCGGTGCACAGTTTCGCTTCGGCCGGGTCCTCGGACACTTCCGCGCCTGCGAACAGTCCGGCGCCGGTGAAGTGGTTCCACCGGATCAGCCGGCCGTCGAACAGCCAGAAGTCGTTCCCCGGCAGCGCGATCCCCGAGGCGCGTCGGCGAGGCAGCCAGCGCACCTGTTCACCCGCGGCCACGTTGACGACGGTGCCACCGTGCTCGTAGCGGATGTAGTCGCTCACGGGCTCGGACACGATGCGCGCCCGGCGCACGGTCACGCCTCGGGCGACCGTCGCCTTGATGAGGTCCGTCCACGGGCCCCACGCCTCCGACTGCGGGTCGACGTCCCGCACCCCGGTCGCACACCAGCGCGCGAAGTCATCTGCCTCGTTCGTCACCCCGTAGGCGTCCCGCATCTCTAGGTGCACGGCGGAGTGCTGAGCGATGCCGATGAGCTCAGGAAACGGCGGCGCGCTCAAGGGCATCGCATGCCTCCCTCAGGACCGTCACCATCCGCGCGGGCACGCGCACGACGGCTTCATGGTCGGGGATCCCCACGGCATGCCCGGGGGCCGTGAACGCGGCCGCTGCCGCCTCCAGTTCGGGCGACGGCTTCCAACCCTGGATGACCAGCTCTTGCTCCTTCTCGTCGACCCACACGGTGGGGCTCTCGCTCGTACCGGTGTTGGGGTCGATCCCGATGAAACGTAGTTCCACGTCAGCCTCCGAGCTCGGAATGTGCATGGATGAACACCAACATCAGCCCTGCGGGTTACCGGGTCAAGGGCCCGAACTGGCCACTGGCCTGCACAGTGTGAATCCGTGTACATCGGTGAACATTCCTAGAGGTGGCGCACGCGACGGTCCTAGCTTCGAGAGCACGCGGCAACGACCAGCGCTCGATGACGAGCGGGATACCTGCGGAGGCTCCATGCCAACCACTCAACCCCGAGCTCTCGACGCGCCGGACAGAATCCCCGCCCTCCTCGCGGACGCCTTCTCGGCGAACCAGGACCGCCCGGACCCCCAGTCCAGACAACGGCTCAGCCTGGAACTGCGGTCCGAGATCCGACGGCTGCTGCCCAAGGTCCAAGCCCAGATGGACAGCATCACCCCACGCACCCGCGCCTGGTACGCACGGGACACGGCCATCGACGCGGCACGTGAGGAGCTCGCCAAGGGACTCAGCCCCAGCAGCCTCGCCGCGTGCCTCACCATCACCGAACTCGGGCGCAGGCTCCGCGTCCTGGACGAGTTCGCCGGAGGCGAACGGTGAGTCACGAGGGCATGCGGATCTGCTGGACGTGTCAGAAGCCGATCCGGCCCGGTGAGAAGACCCGGAAGACCGACGTGTTCAGCGCGTCCGGGCCCGGCGCCACTGTGGAGTACCACGCCCCGCTATGCCCGGTCACCCCGCCTCCGTACCAGCGGGGTCCCGTCCCGCGCAGTCACTAGACCCCCGCCGCCGGGTGCCGAAGCGTGATCGGCGGTGGGACAGGGCGGGCCGCTCGTCGGCAAATGAACCGCCTACTCCGTAGTCCCCGCCCCGTCCGGTGGACCTCCTCCCCATCCCATCTGCCCGCACCGCCCTCCGCGGAAGGAACGCTCGTGCACCAACTGATCGCCAGTCCGTTCCTCAGTGACTACCTCCTCTTGCACCCTGGTCATCCCTCGGGCGTCCGGATCCCTGAGGCCCGCTACAACGAGCTGCGCGCCCTCACGGGGCTGGCTTTATTCACGAGTATTGAAGTCAGTTGTTCACGGGTCTGGGAGGCACCCAGATCTACGGCCTGGTTATGTTCACGAGTTTCGACGTCACTGGGGTACGTGCACGGGCAGCAGCGGGATGCTCCTGCTGAAAGGGCCCTGGCTATTGCCGAGGTACACGTGATGGTGCGCGCCCTCGGCGGGCTACGGCACCGAATCTGACGGCCGGCGACGCGTATCAGGTGGTCGAGGCGATTGCTCGGGTGACGGCCGTGATCGCCGGGGTGGGGCGGCCGGGGAGCCGCGCCACGAGAACCCGGCGGATCTCGGGAGGTGCTCCTTCGACGTGCAGCAGGCTCACCCCGGGCGGCAGCACCGGCGAGAGCCGCGAGGGCACCGTTGTCACCCCGAAGCCACCGGCGACCAGCTGAAGCTTCGTCAGCCAGTCGCGCGCGCAGTGGACGATGTCTGGCCGTCCGGGCAGGCCAGGCCAGACACCGAGCAGTGGCTCGGCGTTCGACGCTGGGGCGGCAATCCACGGGGCGTCGATCAGTTCGTCGACGTGCACCGCGGTGCGGCCGGCGAACTCTCCGGTCGAAGGCACCGCCACGACCAGTTCGGTGTCCGTAACGGTCTCGGTGTGCAGGCGCGGCGACTCGCCGTCCAAAGGCCGGTGGGGCGGGCGGGAGGTCAGTACGGCGAGGTCGATCGAGCCCGCGCGCAGTGCCCGGATCAGGGAGGGCGTGGTGCCCTCGGTAGTCGTGACCGTGATCTGCGGGTCGGTCGCCGCGAGGCGGGTGAGTGAGCGAGGCAGGATGGCCGCGCCCGCGCTCAGGAACAGTCCGAGCCGCACGAGTTCGGTCCGCGGGACGGTGCCGGTGAGGTCGCGCTCGGCTGCCGTCAGGCAGTCCAGGATCGTGCGAGCGTGGCGCAGCAGGGTCAGACCCGCGGGGGTGAGCCGCACTCCATCGGGACGGCGTTCGAACAGGGCGGTGCCCGCGCTTCGTTCGAGGGCGGCGGCCTGGCGTGAGACCGCCGACTGTGTGTAGCCGAGCCGGGTGGCTGCTGCGGTGAAGCTGCCGGACTCGGCGATCTGCCGCAGCACCCGTAGGCCTGTGCTGGAGATGTCCATGCGGCATACGCATACCACGGATGCTTGATCGTCGCTTCCCGCATGCCCGGCAGGCTCCTAGGGTCGATCCCGACGAACACGGAGGTCATCACGTGCGAGCAGCAGTTCTGACGCAGTTCGGCGCCCCGCTCACGGTGCGGGAGGTTCCCGACCCCCAGGCCGGCGGCGGCGAGGTGGTGGTCGAGGTCCTCGCCGCCAGCGTGGCGCCCTACGCGGCTGAGGTCTTCAGCGGCGAGCGGAACTATCCCCTGGTCCCTCCCGTCGTGCCCGGCATCGGAGGGGTGGGACGGGTCGTCCACGTGGGCCCGGACGCCACCCGGCTGCGCCCCGGCGACCTGGTGTGGTGCGACTCGACGGTGCGCTCGCGGGATGACGCCCTGACGCCCGACATCACGCTCCAGGGCTGGAGTTCCCGCGGCGAGGGCGGCGCGCGCCTCGCCCGGTACCTGCACGACGGATCGTTCGCCGAGCTCATGCGGGTCCCGACGGAGAACGTCTTCCCGCTCCCCGCAGCGGCGGGGGACGACCCGGCCCGCTGGGCCGCGCTCGGCGTGCACGTCATCCCTTACGGCGGGCTGCTGGCCGGCGGGCTCGCAGCCGGTGAGACGCTGCTCGTCAACGGGGCCACCGGCAACCTCGGCAGCAGTGCGGTTGCGGTCGCGCTCGCGATGGGGGCGGGCCGCGTGGTCGCCCCAGGCCGCAACCAGGCCGCGCTCGACCTCCTCGCCGACCGATTCGGTCCGCTCGTGCGCCGGGTCCCGCTCACCGGGGACGACGCCGGCGACCGCGCGGCGATGTCCGCGGCGGCCGACGGCCCGATCGATATGGTGATCGACCTGCTACCGCCGAGCGCACCCAGCTCGGCAGCGCGCACGGCAGCCATGACCGTGCGCGAATACGGCCGCGTCGTCCTCATGGGCGGCGTCGGCATGCTCGGTGGCGACGACCTCGCCCTCCCGTACCCATGGATCATGCGCAACTCGATCACCGTACGCGGCCAGTGGATGTACCCGCGTACAGCGAACGTCGGCATCATCAGGCTCCTCGCCTCCGGCCGCCTTGACCTCGCCGCCGAACGGGTCCGGTCGTTCGGCCTCAACGCCGTCAACGACGCCGTCACCTACGCCGCCTCACATGGCGGCCCGTTCGACCGCACCACCCTCACCCCACCGGCTCACTGACAAGACCGACTGATCCCCATACGTAAGCGCCACGCCCCCGCCCTCACGAGCGCAGGCCGCCATACTGCTGCTGCTATTTCTCGTTCGAGGGCCTCGACTGGGAGGGCAAACAGCAGCTGCTCCGCACGATGCGCGACGCCGGCGTCCTGTGGCTGCAGATCACGGGCGGCGAGGCACTCATCGACCGAGAGTTCGACGCGGCCTACGAGTACGCCCACCAGCTGGGCATGATGGTGCAAGTCTCCTCGAACGGCTCGTCCCTGCGGAAGGCTCCGATCCGTGAGCTGTTCGCCCGGTCCGCGTTGGCGCTTATGCCGTGAATCCGACGTGCTCTATGTGAAGGGTGCGGTTTGCATCGTCGATGCGGTAGAGGAGGCGCCAGCGGCCGACGCGCAGGCGGCGGTGGCTGGTTCCCCACGGGGTGCTGCCCGCCGGTTTCGGGTCCTCGGCGAGCATGTCGCTTGCCGCGAACACCTCATCCAGCGTGTCGGGGCTTTCCTCCAGGAAACGCACCGTGGCGTTGACTGCGGACGGCTCCCAGGTGACGGTCCAGCTCACCGGGCGGCACCGCGCTCAGCGGCCTGCCGGAACAGAGCGCGGGCATCGGTGTCGGCGACAGGTGCAATCTGCGCGCCGAGCGCGCGGTCGCGTTCGAGGCGGGCCACGGCCAGGGCGTCCTCCATGTCTTCCAGCTCGGCGGGAGAAATGAGGACGGCGGTGGGCTGGCCGCGGTCAGTGAGGACCACGCGCTCGTGCTGGGCGGCACGGCGGGCTAGCTCTCCGAGCTGGCCGCGCGCCTCAGTGATCGGATATGAAGCTGCCATGTATCTACATTACACCTAGTGCACACTTTGTGGGATGGCTCCGCACCGCCGGCCGCGCCAGGATCATGCACAGGCACCTTCCCTCGGTGGCGCAAGCCCGGCGCCGCCGAACGCCTCCACCCCACACGCGTCGCGGACCGGCCGGAAGCGCTGGCCGTGCTCCTGGTCGACCCCGGCCAACCCGCACACTGCGCTTCCAGTTCGGGGCTCGGCTTCCGTCCCTGAACGACGAACCGCCGAACACATCGGCTGGCGTTCGCAGGGCACACCTCGGCCTGTTTACCACCAGGACCGTCATTCCACCGATACCTCGGTGAGGGCTGCACGGTGAGTGTCGCGGTGAGGGCCAGCGGCCATCATCCGCCTCGGTGGCTGCCGTCCGGCGGTTCCCTCCACCGGTGTGAGGAGACATGACCTTGGTTCAGTACCTGATGGGAGGCGGCTTGCGCTGGGCCGCGGCGGCAGCTGATGACGGGCAGAGCGGGTGGATCGCCTCCCGGCTGGTTTCCCTGCTGCCCGACACCATGGCCGAACTGCAGATCTGGGTGGTCTGCGTCGTGGTTGCAGCCGGGGTCCTGGGTGGGCTTGGATCGCGCCGGCTGACGGTGCAGGCGAAGAAGCAACGGTCAGGGTTCGACGGCACAGCCGACGCGCTTACCGAGGGGTTGGCCGTCGCGTTCAGCGGGCTGTGGCGTTTTGCCGCCGGACAGCCGCTGTGGGGCGAGCCCCGCAGCGATGCGACCTTCTTGCACCGGGGCGTCCTCCTGGACCGAAGGCCGCTCAATGCAGCGGGCACCTTGGCGCAGGGAGCCGACGCCACCAGCGCAACGTCCGCCGTCGAACAGACCGAAGCAGGTGCAAAAGCCCCGGGCGGGGCCGCTCGATTGGACGTATGGCATCAATGGCCGGGGGCGGCGCGCTCCGTCGTGCGTCTGGGCGCGATGGCCGCAGGATTCGGCCTATGGCGTGCACCGATGGGAACGCTCGCCGCGCTCGCAGTTGCGGTGCCCCTGTCTCTCGTGTTGATGAAGGTGATGGGCAACAAGGGCGCCGACCGAACCGATGCGCAGATCTACGGGCCCGGGCTGTGGGCTGCGCTGATCCAGGTGCTGCGTCTGTCTGGCGAGGATCAGGAGCGTGGCGATGGCTACTGGATGGGCCTCTGTGATGACCTGGACAGTGATGGCGCGCGCATCGTGATCCGGTTGCCTCTGCAGTGGCTCGGGCACGAGAAGGAACGCGCGGCGCTGGCTCTAGCCGTCGCTACCCGCGTTCCCGGTGAATGGCGGGGCGCCTACTTCCAGCGCGGTCGGCGCCACTATGCCGAGTTCACGCCGAAGCCGGCGCCGAAGCCGCGGCCGCAGCTGGCGCCCTCGGTTCCCTGGAGGTCGACCGGCAACCCGTTCAAGGTGTACGTCGGCCAGGCCATCGAGGGAGAGCGCGTCGTCGATGTGGTGGTGTCCACCGAATCGGACACCCCGCACTGGGGCGTTGCCGGGGACACCGGATCTGGCAAGTCCACGGTCTTGTACATCCCCGTGGTGCACGGGCGTCTGAACGGCTGGGTCGTGGACATCCTCGACAACAAGGAAAACTCGATGATCGAGGCCGAGGGACACAGCGGCGTGCGGGTCCACAAGACGACCCGTGCCTGCATGGGCGCCATCGCCGAGTTCATGACGTCGATGATCGCGGCGGAGAAGGCCAATGGTCTGGACGGCGACCCGAGGCTTCGGCAGATGCTGGTGCCCCGGCTCCTCGTCATCGACGAACTGCCGACCCTCATCCGGTTCGCCTACACGTGGTGGAAGTTCGGGATCCGGCAGAAGGGCACGCCGCCGTTCATCGACTGGTTCACCATCATCTTGATGATGGGGCGCTCTTCGGGGCACCGCGTCGTCGTCGGTGCCCAGCAGTTCGACAACGCGCTGTTCGGCGGCACGATCGGCCGGAAGCAGATCGGCACGAAGATCACCATTGGTAAGCAGGACATGGTGAGTTGGGGTGTCGCCTTCGGGCAGAACGCGCCGCGTTTCGGATACGACACAGACGTCAAGGGCCGCGGGGCGTACGCCGACAAGAAGACCGACCCAGACGGCGGTGACTTCGCCTGGGTGCGGGAGTTTCAGGCCGCCTACATCACCCCGCACGTCAAGGAACTGCTGGCTGAGGCACCCGAGGCGCCGCAGTGGTTCGACCGTGGAGAGATGGCCCCGTGGATCACCCCCGAGGCGCTCATGCAGGCCCAGGAGGAAGCGGCCGCTGACAACTTCCTTCCGGGTGGGGAATTCGCACCGCTGTCCCGGCCGGTTGTCCCGATGCGTCGAAACAGGGGGCACCAGGGGGGTCCTGCCTGGTCAGGCACCGGGACTGCCCTTCTCGGGACGGTGAGCGGGACAACGGCCGGGACAGTCGAGCAGGCCGTGGCGCTGGCGAGTGAGCGGGCCGAGGACGAGGCACTGCCCGAGACGTACAGCATCGCCGAGGCGTGTAAGCGGGGCATCCTGCCGTGGTCCTACGACACGGCGCGCAAGTACCTTCTGCAGCGCTCCAAGGCCAAGGGTGTCCCCGTTCCGGACGGCGTAACGGACGGAAAGGTCACCTACTACACCGAGCCGGAACTCCAGTCGTGGCTCAAGGCTTGGAGCGCGGCCGGGGCCGCCGCCTAGCGCATCGGTGTGGTCCCGGCCGTTGCCGGCCGTGACCACCCGGGCGAAACAGCACGCTCGGCGCGGCTCGGACACTGCTCTGACGACTGATCAGAGCAGCGAACGACTGCGCGAGGCGCGTGCATGACAGGGTGAAGATTGCTGACTGTTGATGACGGAGGGGCGGCAGTACGTGACTGCGGCGAAGGAACCGAGGGAACCGACCAAGCTGACCCGGACCCATCGCATCCTGATCGGGGTCGTCGTCGCCGGTGCGGTGGTCATCGCCGGCATCGGCTTTGCGGGCTCGTACGCGGCCGTTCGCGAGCTCGCCTTCAAGAAAGGCTTCGGGGCGTTCAGTTACGCACTGCCGGTCGGGATCGACGCGGGTATCTGCGTACTGCTCGCCCTGGACCTGCTGCTGACCTGGATCCGCATCCCGTTCCCCCTGCTGCGGCAGACGGCGTGGCTGCTGACGGCGGCGACGATCGCGTTCAACGGCGCGGCCGCCTGGCCGGACCCGCTGGGCGTGGGCATGCACGCCGTCATCCCGATCCTGTTCGTCGTCGCGGTCGAGGCGGCCCGGCACGCGATCGGCCGCATCGCGGACATCACCGTCGACAAGCACATGGAGGGCGTGCGCCTCACGCGCTGGCTGCTCTCCCCGCTGCCCACGTTCCTGCTGTGGCGACGCATGAAGCTGTGGGAGCTGCGCAGCTATGAGGCGGTCATCAAGCTGGAGCAGGAGCGCCTGGTCTACCAGGCGCGCCTGCACTCCCGCTTCGGCCGCGCCTGGCGCCGCAAGGCCCCCGTCGAGTCCCTGATGCCGCTGCGCCTGGCGCGCTTCGGCGTCCCGCTCGCCCAGACCGCCCCCTCGGGCCTGGCCGCCGCCGGCATCGAACCCGCGCTGCTGCCCCCGGCGCCGGCCGTGCCCGTACCCGAGCTGGAGCGCCCCGCCCCCGTGGCCACCGGACCGCAGCCGGCTCCCGCCGCGCCGACGGCTGAGGCTGCAGGAGTGGAAGCGTTGAGCCCCTGGTTCGCGACACCGTCGCCCTCGGCCTCGTACGAGGGAGGCTACGACCGCGCGTACGCCGAGCACGGGCAAGCTGTGGCATTCCTTGCCGGTGCAGCTGCGCAGAGCAATCCGTTCAACAACACCGCGGCCCACGCCGACGCGTGGGAGTTTGAGGTCTCCCCAGCAGACGCACACGGACCCACCGTGACTAACGCCGACGGGCTGGGCCCGGACGTGGAGGCCGAGGACGCCGGCCTGCCGGTGACCGATCCGTCAGTCTCGGGCAGCGCCAGCATCGGCGCGGTGACCGACCAGGCCGTCACCGACACGCTTCCGGTCTTGGGCACTGCGCGAGCCGAGTCGGTCCCCATGCCGGCGGCATCCGCGGCCGCTGCCCCGGTAGCGGGGGAAAGCGGGACGGGATGGACCGCCTCCGGTGGAGGGACCAGTGAATCGGTCACGGTCAGCTCCGGCGAGGAAGCCAGCGCTTGGGAAGCGACCGTGACCGACACGAGCGAGGCCACTGCACGGCTGCCCGAGCAGCAGACCCAGGAGTCGGTTCCCGACCCCGTGCAGCAGGAAATCCTCACGGTGGTCACGTGGCTGGACGAGGCGGACGCCGAGGGCAAGGCGCTCTCAGGCGCGGCGGTGGCCCGCCGCCTGGGCGTCTCTCCCAAGACCGGGCAGCGCCGTGTCATCGCAGCCAAGGAACACCGCGAAGAGCAGCGGCGGCAGCAGGGGCGTGCTCACCTCAGGTCCGTCAACAGCTGACTGAAGCGTGGCGCAGGTGTGACCGGTGACCGATGCGGTCGCCGGTCACTGGCGTATCCGCCTCTTTGCGGTGACCGATCTGCGGCTGTGTCCTGTGACCGATGGAGCGTGACCGATGGCCGATTCCCTGGGATCGGCCATCGGTCACGACCGATTCAAGGGGCTCGGTCGCCGGCCACGGGAAGCCCGGTCACTGCTTGCTCGGCTCGAGGGTGCGTGATCTTCGAGCCCTCGGACTCTCGCCGGACCGGCCGCTGGCACTGACGCCTATGGCG